>CAVWON010000007.1:0-199545 GCA_963756685.1 uncultured Acidobacteriaceae bacterium | reverse complement strand
GATAATGCGACTTTTCAGGAACTATGAGGGAGCCCGCTCCATACTCTATCGCCATCGAAGGCCACGAAGAGATCCAGCGGCTCGTCGAGCCCCGATTCCATCCTCACACCCTTCGGCCGCTACGAAGCCATCGAGCCCCACATGGACGGCACCGACCGCACCTACTCCGCCGCCAGCGAAATGCGAGCCGACGGCTGCGCCCTGGCTTACGAGACTTTTGCAGTTGTTTTTCTTGTTGTCATCCCCGAAGGGGGATCTGCTGTTCAGTTACTCAATGGATGAGTGGACATCAACCGAGAGGTTGAGCGTCCCTAAACTCCGTCGATGCGCTCCGCAAGACCATATCTCGGCTCTGCCCTAGAGTAGACCGCCGACGCGTTCGAGACAAGACTTACTGGACAGAATTGAACTCGGTAATCTGTCTATCTAAATCAGCCAGGATTCCCTCTGCACACTCTTTTACCCTTAGCGACCCGCAACTCTGAACCGAAAGGGTTTCAAAGAAAAGCCCTCGAGTGACGGCCACGGCAATCATCGATCGGCTGGCATTCTCATCTGTGTCTCTGGTTACCATGCGTATTGACCAAATTGGAAATACGTTCGCATCCTGTCGGTTGAATTCGCTTCCAGACTTGAAGTATCTGGGACTGATCGCGATCAAATCTCGGACCGCCGTGGCAATTCGGGATCCGACCGGATCATCGCACGTGCACTGGAAAAATATTGGTATTTTTCTAACTGGGGCTTGGGCGAAAACCTTTGCCGTCATTATTGCCAAGATTGCCAAGCACATCGCTAGTCTCTTCATCTCTTTCTCCCATACAGTGGCCTACATCTGACGAATCATAACTTCGGGTGGGCATGTGCTCCTCCAGGCCACGCTAATTGCGGATCTACGACTACACGAATACTTGTCCAGAGTGCAACTCGCCTCAATCATCCCATGGGCCCGCGAGACTTAGGACGGCGGTACCCTTATCCTCACACGTACCGCCGAAGATAGTGTAGGGTTGCGATTCCCGAACCGGGCCGGGTGCCCTGTCTTCGCGACGGTCTCATCGTCGAACGCCGCCATCACCGCTACGAATTAACCGCGAGTACGAGGCCGTCCTCACCAGCGAAAGCGTCCGCATCACTGCACCTCCCCGGACGTCATCAATGTCGAGATCGTCAACCCCCCACCCGCCCCTCTTCCTCGGGCCGCCAGTTCCACGAATTCAAGTCCAAACCTGGAGCCCCACCCATCTTCCGCGACTTCACATTCTTTTGTTGAGCGACACATTGGTCGGAGGAGTGCAATGCGAAAAAGTCTTTTAGTCTGGCTAAAAACTCAGCGTAAGCCCGCCTGAGTTCCATTCGGACTTTGCGCAGTCGCAACACGATTGTAAGTTGAGAAGATCTGATTTGCGCTTTCACCCATCTCTGCGGCTGCCTTAGCAAACGATGCATTGCTCCGTTGAAGCATATTGAAAGTTTCAGCTATCGCTTCCAGATGAAACCTGGAGCCCATGGCCAGGTTCTTGGTCAGCCGCGCGTTGAGGTTGATGAAATTCATCCCTAAGAACTCGCTCCGGCTCAAATAATCGGTTGTCCCAGCGAGAAGAAATCCGTGAGTCATGCGCTGCCATAGCGTTTCGCTGGGATCGAGAGAAGTATGCAGCACTCCCGTAAAAGAAACTCTTCGCATCTGATCATTGATATACGATGCGTTGGCGCCGTTTCCCGAGCCTTCAGCCGTCGAGTAGGTGTATGAAACCTTGTAGTTCCCCCAGCGCACTGGTTGCTGTGTGAAAGCAACAGAGATGCCGTTGTACGAAGACACAGCTCCCGACCCGATCTGTTGACCGGTGAATTCGTTTTCAGCATTGCAACCAGTTGCCGACGCGCACAATGCCGCCGTGCGATGTACCGGAAGCGCCAGCTGAACTCCACGAACATACTGGTATTGCGCGGAAAGAATGCTTTTGCGCCCGATCTGCTGTTCAGCCTCCAGACTGGCAAGTTGAGCATATGAGTTCTGAATGGACGGGCTGATTGTCTGGAAGGCCGTAGGCCGAGAGATGTTCCACCCGGATTGTAGATTTTTGTCGAAAGATTCAGGTTCGCTACGCCACTCGGATCGGTTGAGCCAGCAAATGCGGGGAAGGGTACGCGATCATACGTCATACCGAATCCCGCACGAAGAACTGTTCCGTACGATCCAGGAGACCAGGCAAATCCCACTTGTGGCGAAAAGTTGTCCCGATCTGTTTGGAATCCCCTCATCGACTCCGCATCGTAACGAACACCCGTCGTTACGAGCAGGTTGGGTCTGAGTTGACGTTGACTCAGCACATAGAGGCCAACGTCTTGAGCAGATTGACTTAGGGAAGGGCCAATTGCAGCAGTTCTGCCCAGGCTGGTCTGCATGAACGAGATGTTCATCTGGTTATAAAGAAAGTCTCCACCCATGCGAAGGCTCTGGCTTCCAACCTGACGATAGACATTGTTCGCAGCCTCGAAGACTCGATTATGTCTATCCGTTGGTAATGTTGATTGCAAGCCGGTCGCTGCGGCTCCCGCAGCAACTTGTACATCAGTCGAGACGAACTGCGCCTGAGTTTCGTTTGTCGTATTTGGTGACAGGTTTACAGTATTTCCTGCACCAACATTCTGTTGCACGACGTTGAGTCCTGCCGCGCCGCTTGGCAGGTTCGCGTCCTGTCCCCTCTGAAGAGAATTGCCGTGCATCTCGTCCCGATCGAAACGAAGATAGCCTGAATCACGTGAGGAAAATTGGCGATCCACCCTGGAGACCAATGCGCTTGAAGTCAAACCATTCGCGTTCGTCGAAAGGCCTGTGTTGCTCACGCTGACTTGATTCGCGAGATTGGATAACAAGCGCTGCCGGTTAATTCCATATTGATCGTACGAGACAAAGTACGAACTCCGTCCCTGATCGAATGTGCCACCGAGCGAGGCCCCGAACTGAAACATCGGAAGCTGAGTTCCTATTGTCACATTGGTCGGCCCAACCAGATTTGATCCCACAAATCCATAAATCTGACCGTGGGGTGTAAGCGTCTTTGACGATGAAGGCGCATCGGGGATGTTTTGTGCACCCGAGAAGTCGGTCGCAATGCTAAATTCTCGTATCGACTCGCTAGCAGCACCCCCCAAGTTGCCACTGTTGCTTTTGAGAAGGTCGACCCCAGTCGTTTTCTCAAGATCAGTGAGCGCTGCGGGTTTGCTTTCCCCGTTTTCTGATCGCTGAAGCTGAAAATCAATGGATACGTTCTGCCCGTCCCCCAGCGTTTCAATATGAACGCTGTCTTCGAATCCACCCCTGTGCGCTATGACCTGATACTGACCCATCGGAAGGAGGCAAACTTGGAATTCACCGCTTGAGTTGCTCAGTGCTGTATAAGAAACGTCCCCTTCGATTGCTTGCACTGTTACAGTGCTCTGTCTGATAGCCACACCTGAGGTGTCGACCGTTCTACCCCGCAAACAGCTTCCTGTAGGCGTTGAAGGGAGGGCTAAGCAGCATGAGGATACAGCTGACAGACTCACGAGGGCGACTATCTTCTCAGCATCGCTACTCCTTCAAATAACAAGTTCGAACGGATCCAGTTTACCTGTTTGACGAGAAATTCGATGAGGGGAGAGCGGGCTGATGGGAACGGGCAGCCCACATCTGACCGTACCACCACAATTTGGGTGCCCCATCTTCGCGACGGTCTCATCGGCGCGAAGCCACCTGCCGTAAAACTGGGTTTTCGGCAACTACAGTTGGAAACGAAGCCTAAAGGGGTGCTCGCATGGAGTTCAGGGGTACCTCTAGACCCCGAAAAGTTCGAAAATCGTCCACTAAGGCCGACCAACCTCCTAGTTGCCGAAAAAGGCTTCGCGGATGCGGAATTGGACTACAATCGCCAGCAAGCAGGGTGGGGACGCATGGGCACTCGCGGGATGGCAGCGGGTGGAGGAGGGCGCCACGATGAGCTCAACGCAAAGCGTTCTTGGTTCGATCGTTTCTCTCTGGCGGTACCCAGTCAAGTCCATGATGGGAGAAGAACTGAATGCTGCCGAGGTCACCAAAGGCGGCCTTCTCGGAGATCGCGCCTACGCGCTCATCGACGCCTCCGATGGAAAAGTTGCAACCGCCAAGAACCCGCGGAAGTGGCCGCAGTTGTTCGATTTTCGCGCCGCGCTGACTGACGACCCAAAAACCGGTGTAAAGGCGCCATCGGTCCGCATCACCCTTCCGGACGGCGCCATCGTCAACAGCGAACAACCTAGCCTACACCAGGCCCTCTCGAAGGTGCTCAAGCGTGAGGTGACATTGGATGCAATCGCGTACGTTGATGAGGAAGAGGTGAATCCACATTGCCCGATCTGCGGACGGCCACAGCGGAAGAATACTGGGCAGATATCGAAGGCCTCGAGCACCGGGACACGGTCACCGACTTCGGTCTGCCTGAAGGGACTTTCTTCGACTGCGCCGTCGTGCATCTGCTGACCACGGCTACAGTCGATCGGCTACGGGAGCTGTATCCACAGGGACGCTTCGAGGTTCGGCGATTTCGCCCAAATATCGTGGTCGAGACCGCGAACGGCGAGAGGGACTTCGTCGAGAATGCCTGGATCGGTCAAATCCTCGCGATCGGGGATGCCGTTCGCCTGAGCATCACTGGATCGTGCGGCCGCTGCGTGATGACCACGCTCCCCCAAGGCGATCTCCCGCGGGATACAGGTATCCTGCGCACTGCGGCCCAGCACAACCGGGCCAACGTTGGGGTCTATGCCTCTGTGTTGCAGGGTGGCAAGGTCCGCCGTGGTGATTCCGTCAGACTGCAGTAGGCCACGCCTGGCGGCTGTCCTGGTCGGCAACCGGGCACGACCAACGCAGAGTTTGTTCCACACGAAGGCTGGCCAGTCTCGTACACAACTCACACACAAGGAGATTCAAAATGCCCGTAGCCGAGCAGTCCTCTCTCTACGATCGACTTGGTGGCGTCTATAGCATCGCTACGGTGGTAGACGACTTCATTAACCGGATCATGATCGACTCGAGACTAAACTCCAACCCCATGGTGGATGCAGCGCATCATCGCGTTCCGCCTGCGGGATTCAAGTACCTCGTGACCGAGATGGTCTGTTGGGCTACAGGCGGCCCGCAGAAGTATACGGGCAAGTCGATGGCGGAATCGCACAAGGCCCTGAAGATCACGACCAAGGAGTGGGAGGCGTTCCTGGACGATTTTCAGCAGACGCTGGATAAGTTCGCGGTCCCCACTGAAGAGCAGACCGAACTGAAGACTATCGTCAACAGTACACGATCGGATATTGTTGTCGACTAATCAATGCCCGCATCCACGCCACATGTATTGCGAAAACTTTACTGTCGACAAAACGCGTTTCTCGTCATCGATCAGTCGGGGAGTTTGCCCGGATCTGTGGAAGAGTCGGCGGGTGCCCGTCCCGGGCATAGATAAAATGCTTGATTTCGACTGGCTGGACAGCATAGCCAAGCACCTGATTCTCAATCTCGCGATCGGCCACGGTAAAGCGGTCATGCTGTCGCTCATGTTCGGCCCAGGAATCAACCTTGAAGCTTTCGAGGTAGGTATCCGGAGCTTCTGTATCGACAAAGATTCCCCAACTCGTCGCGCCATCGCGGCGGCGAACCCGCTCATATTTATGGATTTGATGGAGAAACTCCGAAGCCTTTGCTGGATCGATCAGATATTTCACCGTCACGAGGACTGGCCCCTGGCTAGGATCAGGTTCCTCAAATGTCGCTAAGGTGCCCCAATGATTCCAGGTACTGAGATCGGTCGGAACACTCGGAAGCCGGAACAGAAGCTGCATCGATAAACACGCTCCGGTACCGATAGCGGCATACACCAGGGCTCGATGCACATTCGCGTGCAAGGCTATATATCCCCAAAGGGTGCTGCCCGCAGCAACGCTTCCCTGAAATACGAAGAGATAGACGGCGAGCACTCGTGCGCGAACCCAATCGGGCGCTAGTTCCTGCACCATGATATTGAAAAGGGACATGACCGCAGTCCACGAGGCACCTCCCAACAGCATCATGAAGCAGAGGACGACAGGGGAGCGCAGCAGCGCCACGCTTAAGATGACTCCGGCGAATATTTCTGTGGCAAGTGTCAACAATGTCTCTGCCGAAATCCTCGAACGGGTCCGTTGGAGCACGATGGCGCCTAGGACTGCGCCCAATCCGAAGAATCCAAGCAAAAAGCCGTATGTGATTGGATTGGTACTTATCTCTTTCGCTGCCGTTGGTAAAAGCGCCCAAAAGGAGCTGGTGAAGAAAATGAGAACTGCAGACCGAAGCAGAAGCGTGCGAATGCCGGGGGAGTACCGGACATAGCGGACGGCCGCCGAAGTCGCACCCCGGAAAGTTTCCAGTGGCAACTTGCTCTTTCGGACAGGTCTGTTCCATTTCGCGACGACGACAATCACGCCTAAAAACGAGAAGGCGTTGAAGGCGAACGCAGCCCCCACCCCTACGGCGGCGACGATGAAACCGCCCAGCCCCGGCCTAGGGCCCGAGCTAGGTTGAACTCAATTCCATTCAGAGCCAGCGCGGCAGGCAGATCCTCCTTGCTTACCAACTCAGGGAAGATTGCCCGCCATGAAGGAGATTCGACAGCATCCCCCATCGATAACCCGAGCGTAAGGAGTAGTAAGAGCCAGGGCGTCATAAAGCCGAACACTGTTGCCGCGGTCAGCACAATCGCGACCGCGAGCATCCAGATTTCCGTACTGAGGATCAGCTTGCGGCGATCGAAGATGTCTCCGATTGAGCCTGCCGGCAGAGCCAACAAGAAAAAAGGTAGAGCGGTCGCTGTCTGAATCAGCGCGATGTACAAAGGACTTTTGGTGAGCGAGATCATCAGCCACGCTGCGCCGACACTCTGCATGAACGTGCCAATGTCCGATACCAGATTGGAGGCAAGCAGGTTTCGGAAGGTCGCGTTACGAAGAGGCCGCCACGGACCTGTCGAAACCGCCGCATCTGATTGAGAGACTTCGGTCATCGTTTTGTGACTTTACATGATGGATTATGCGCCAACCAGCCCATTACAGACTGCCGCCAGTCCAGCGACTGGAGCAATAAGAAAGTGCACTAAGAAAAACGGGGATTTCGGCAACTTCGATCGTGTCGAACCCGTAGTTTCCGAAAACGTGACTTCTAGGAAAGTCATGGCTGAAATCAATACGATTGTAGAGAGGTACTAGATTTTGGGCGTGGCTCACCCGCGATGTGCTCTTTGACAGGTTTCCGCAGCGGACTGACAAAGATACCTTCTGGCCGCCAGCGTTGCGGTTCGCCCGGAAGTGACTTGCGAATGATTAGGTGGCGTTCGAAAAACGGGGAGCAACTGCGCGTGGGGATCGGCTTCATGCCGAATGTGAAGCCGACATTCAGGCGTACGACGTCCGATTCGTCCAATCGTTCTTACTTGAGCCAGCAGCAGATTTGCAGATTGTCAGCTGAGTTTTCGGCCGTGGTCGATGGATTCCAAGCCAATCTAGGACGGCGTGAATGGTTTGAACAGGCGATCTTCTTGGGGAGTGCGACTGGGCGAGGAGGCTTTGCTCGCTGCTCGCGCATGGGTTCGAAAACGTCTGGGCCTCCCGGTAATCGTCGCCAAAAATGGGATCTCACACATCAACTCGCAAGCTGCTTGATCGGTGGGATTCAAGTACACCACAACTTCTGTGGGTCTCGAACGAGATCGAGGTGTGCATGCGGGCGATGACTGCGCAGAGCTGGGCGTCGAGAATCGGCCTCGGGAAACGGGGTTATCGGCAACTTCGAACCGGAGCGACTTGCCGATAACGTGACTTTTCAGGCAGTTCGGTTTGACCTCTCCGGATAGCCGGTTTTACGTCCAGGTGGACTGGATTTGTAAACCCTAGGCCGACATTTCGGGAGATACCGGATTCCGTAATTGACTTGACGACTCACCACTCTTCGAGAAGCATCACCACTAAACGAGATCGTTGGGCTTTGCTCTGCGATGATGAATACGGCTAAACGCGCAATGATTTCCGCACGCCGGTGAGCGATTTCGCACACGAGTTAATGAACGATCGTGTCCAGAGAATAGAGTTCCTCGGTGCCAACATCACGCAAGATCAAGGGATCATTGTCGGGCGTGAGACCTGTCCAGACGGCGTTGCGAAACCCCGTTTGCCTCACGCAGGCCAGCCTCGCTACGATTTCCGTCTTTCCGTCCGATACGCGAATTTTCTCGATCGCCGGTTCGTTACCTCTCTTGAGGACGTAGACAAATCTGCTGTCTGAAGACCAGTTGGCGTACCCGAAGCTTTCCCCGCGAGCGAGTTCATGCCAGGTCTGCTTAGGAACGTCGAAAAGAAACAGCGAAAGAGAGTCGGCGGATCTGCCCAAGATGAAGCTCCCATCGGGCGCCCATCTTGGCATCCAAAGCCCGTCAGATCTCGGGAGCTTGGCTAACCGATGTGTCACGAGATCGAACGAGTACATGCCCAGATCTGTCTGTCGATCAAAAACGGGGAAGTGGCTGAAGACGAGCGTATGTCCATCGGGGGACCAGTTGGGATCGATTTCGTTCCACGGCTCATCGACCACTGCCAGGGGCGAGCCGCCGTTTGCAGGCACAAGGAAAAGCTGGAACGGCTTCCCCGACGAAGCATCGAAAAACGCGATCCGCGTCGAATCCGGAGACCATCGCGGCGCCGTCGGCTGCATCGCTGGTTCCGGTCAGTTGGAGACAGTGATGGCCTTCAACGTTGCAGCGCCAGAGCAGATGGTCCGGAAAACTGACGTAGGCTATCCACTTCCCATCCCGTGAGAAGTCAAGAAATTCGGCGGATACGCCATTGAGGTACGGAACGAACTGTTTCAACCTGGCGTCGTATCGGTTCAACTCTCCGCGGAGCTGTTGACCGATCATATATAGCTTACGTCCATCGGGACTCAGTTCCGGGGCGAGAGAATTGATCTGCCCTGCCGTCAGCTGAATGGGCTCTCCCGACTTGCGGTTGATCAGTCCTGAAGACTCGGGAAGCGCCCATATATCTGTCTTGCCATCGCGAGTAGATTGGAAAACGTACCAGCGGCCATCGGGACTCCATCGCCCGCAGCACTCAGCCGGAGCCGGGTTCCATCCGCCCAGGATTTCGTGCAGAGATGTCCCATCTTTGAGCAACTCCCAAAGAGATGACCGCAGGGTCTTCGGATCCATGATGGACAATCGCAACCGCTTTCCATCAGGCGACCATCGAATGGACGATGCGGTTCCGGACAGTGGAGCAATCTCTTTTTGGTTGGTGCCATCGCTGTTTACCACGTACAGAGCGTGGTTCCAGCCGATGGCGATCTTCTGACCGTCTGGAGCGAACGCGGCGGCATCTGCGAAGAGATCGCCAATTCGTCGGACATTTCCCGAAGGCAACGAAATGCTCCACAGAGCCGACTCGTTTAGCCCTGCTTTCTCTCCCATTGAAGCGCCCGGATCAGGTCCGAACGATGCGGCCAGCAGTTCGCTTCCGTTCGATGAGATATCCATCAATCGGGGGGACTGGAGCGCGCTCACGAAGGTTGAAGCCTCTCCACCGTTGACCGATATCTGAGAGATGCTTCGATGATTCATGCTCCCGGAGATGAAATAGATGCGAATGCCGTCCGAAAGCAGCGGCCCCTGTTTCGGCAGGCTGTCATGCGTGATTGCCATGTAATTGGAGACTCGCAGGACCTTCCGGGAATGACGGATGCTCCAGACGACAAGGCCGACGCATAACAGGGCTGCTATACCGGCGGGCAGTGTCCATCGGATGGTCTTCGAGCGGATGGTCTTCGAGGTTGATGCAGGCGCCTGTGGTGGTACGGCTGGCCCTGCGGTCTCAGCCAGGAATCGGTACCCTCGTTTGCTGATCGTCTGGACAAAGCGGGGACTCGACGAGTCGTCCCCCAAGACTTGTCGTATCTTTCGGACGGCCGTATTGATTGCGTTTTCGGTATCAACGTTGATCTCAGCCCCCCAAAGCTCTTGAATGATCTCCTCTCTCCTGACCAGTTCGCCAGGCCGGCTGGCTAGCAGAATCAGGAGTTCCATCGGGATCCGCTCGAGCTTCAGCTCCGAGCCCGACCGCCGCAACCGATGGTTACGGAGGTCGAGTTCGAATTCTCCGAACTGTAGAACGCTGGAATTCAGGTGAACCCCCATTGGCCAGCCTGTCGATTGGCAATGGCCTGGACTCGAAAGTACCCCAACCCACTTCTAAAGGGAAAATACAGGTTTCTACACATTATCTCCATTGCCAACAAAATCAGGCGCATAGCAAGCTGGGAAAGCTCGGCGTTGATCCACGTCGCCCAGGTTCCTCGGAGGGCAATCATGAAACGGTTGAGGTTGATGTCCCAGATTTTGTTTCTGCGGTTGGTCATCGTGAGTGGGTTCTGGCTGTTCTCACACGCTCCAGCCCAGCAGCGACACTCAACTTTCATGCCTTCGGTTCCTCGGGTGTGGGATGACGAAGCGATCTCGACTCTTGAACTACCGCTCACAGACCCGGTCGGATCGCCAAAGCACATTTCCTCCGATTATTACTACCGAATTCCCGTTCGGCCCATTTACAAGAGCTACCCGGTCTACGCTCCGGGGCACGAGCCACCCGGTTACCTTGAGTGGCTCAAGCAACAGGCTCCCGAGGTTCATGTGGGACGAGTCAGCTCACAAGCCCGATCTCAGCTCAAAGGAAGACTGGATCGCGGCCGGACGAATCGTCTTCAATACGCCGATCTACTACACAACGCACCGGATCGCCAGCATCGACGACGTACGAAATCCCAACTGGTATCAGACCGCTGGCGTTCCTGTTGCCAAGGATTGGACCGTACCTTATGTCCGATATGTCATTCGCAATAAGGGCGAGGTAGAACTCGGCGATTTTGCCTGCGGCTTCTGCCACACGCGAGTGATGCCGAATGGAAGTGTTCTGGAGGGCGCGCAGGGGAACTTCCCGTTCGAGAAAAGCAAAGCGTGGCTCTTCCGGAGCAGGTTGGCCAGATCCGAGGATCCACACAAGGTGGATGCAGACCTTCGACACCTCGACCATTCGTTGTTCGCGGCCCCATGGCAGAAGCCCGATCCGTCGGCGCCAATAGACAACATGACGACGAACCAGTTGATTGCGGCGCACGAGGCAATGCCTGCGGAGGTCACAGCCCGGCATCGGAGCAGCCTGTTCTATCCCCTCCAGATCCCAGACCTTATTGGCGTGAAGGATCGCCGTTATCTGGACCACACGGGACTGCAAAAGCACCGTTCCATCGCGGATCTGATGCGCTACGCCGCATTGAACCAGGGTGCGGACGATCTTGCTTCCTACGACGGATTTGTGCCCGCCGATTTTCACTACTCGACAAAACGCCCGGAACCCGACGATCCGATCGCCGTTGGCGGTCGATACAGTGACGAGCAGCTTTATGCATTGGCAATGTACCTGTACGCTCTCGAACCACCTACCAATCCGAACAAGTTCGATGCACTCGCTAAACGCGGCAAGGAGATATTTGAGAGTGAGGGGTGTGGAACCTGTCACACACCTCCTCTTTATACCAACAACAAGCTCACCCCGGCTGAAGGCTTCCGTGTGCCTCCTGAGGCGAGAAAACAGTTCGACATCGCACCATTCTCGGTTGGGACAGATCCAAACGTGACCTTAAAGACGAGACGAGGCACCGGTTATTACAAAGTGCCGTCGCTGAAGGGCGTCTGGTACCGCAGCATGTTCGGCCACAGCGGATGGTGTGCGACTCTCGAAGATTGGTTCGATCCAAAACGTCTGGAAGAAGGCTATGAGCCGACAGGGTTCAAGCCTTATGGCGCCCAGAGCTATTCGGTCAAAGGTCATCCCTTTGGATTGGATTTGTCCGAAGAAGATCGCCGAGCGCTCATCGCATTCCTGAAAACTCTTTGAACTTCCCGAAAGCAAATGACGCCCGTCATGGGTAAAGTTATGCAGCGTTTGATACCAACTGTTGCCAGCGCAAGGGAGGTCATCGAGCAAGGCTTAGGCGCCAGCCAGCGGATTACTCCCGAAAAACGCCGATCCCGACGGCCATGCCAAGGCCCCTCCGTGGTCGCGAGATTCCCGTCGCCATGCCGAAGAGCTTGCAGGAGTCAGCCTGTGTATGATGCTCGCGAGCAAGTCAGGGTCGTGGTCTTCGACAGCGCGGTCGACGACTACTTCTTGAATCACTCCGATTTCCTGGCCAAGCTTGAGGGCCTGACCGGAATGCCGCCCGGTCCCACAGGCCTGCCGCCTTGGCCGGACTTTCTCGTGCGTCTGACGCACTTGCCAGTCGCCTCAATCGCCCTCATCCGCGGCCGTGCGACCGGCAACGGCAGCGAGATCGCGCTTGCCTGCGACATGAGTTTTGCCAGCCGCGAGAAGACCATCATCTCGCAATGGGAGGTGGGCGTCGGGATGGTAGCCGGTGGCGGCCCGATGGCTCGGCTGCCGCGACTCATCGGCCGAAACCGCGCCCTCGAGGTGCTCTTGAGCTCGGAAGACATCGGAGCAGACCAGGCCGAGGCCTACGGCTACATCAATCGCGCCCTGCCCGACGCCGATCTGGATGCGTTTGTAGAGGCGCTCGCGACCCGGATCGCCAAGTTCGACAAATGGGCGATCGCCCAGACCAAGCGCCTTGTCGACACCAGCCTGCCGCCGGACGTCGAGCTCGGCGCCGGGTGGGATGCGTGCATCGCTTCGCTCGGCCGATCCGCCGCCCAGGAGGGGATCAAGGCGCTGATGGCGCGCGGCTTCCACAGGCCGGGGGATGTCGAAAATCGACTCGGATACTACCTGGGCCAAATCGCGCGCTAGGCCTGCGCCAGACGCGATTCTCAATTCCGGGACGGTGAGGATGGGAGGCGTTCGAAGCCAATCTTGGCGGACATGTTTCGGAGTCTGTGGTGATTGTTTTACATTTTCTTGCACGAAGGAGGTTTTATGTCTCAGAAAGCCAGCGCCGTAGGGCGTGCCCAGCGCGAAGTCCGGCCTCACCAACTCGGGCAGGAGGTTTTCAAAACCATCTTGCCCGAAGATGTCGATTGGAAACCGTTCCCGGCGTTCCCGCCTACCGTCCGGCTGGCCGTCGTCGTGGGTCAGCCCTCGGAGCCTGGCCCTTACACAATCAGGGTCAAAACGCCCCACGGCGAGAAGCTGATGCCTCACAAGCACCCAGAGGATCGAGTCTATACCGTGATTTCCGGCGTCTTTTATATCGGACTGGGTGACGAATTCGACGCGAGTAAGTTGGAAGCCTATCCGCCCGGCGCCGTGATCATTCTCCCTGGCAACACGCCCCATTTCCACTGGGCGAAATCCGGCGAGTACGTCACGCAAGTAACCGCGATGGGGCCGCTTGGACTGGAATACCTCAGTGCGAAAGACGATCCGCGAAACATCTCGCGGGGTACTTGAAAGAAAACCACCACGATACCTCTCGGCATGTCATTGCCACTGAAACGGCGAGCCTTTCCGCTTTGACCCCTCCCGAGATTGAAGCCATCGCAAAGCGTCAGATGATCACAGTCGACTAGGGCGTGTCAGCGCTATCTGAGAGCTTCGACGATTCACGAACTTATATATTCAAAATCCGATGGAAAGAACGTCCCGTCGTCTCCACCAAACCTAACTTGTTCATTTTCGATATCTCACTCTATTGCCCAGTCAAATCAAGCGCGATGAGCGAGCGCTTGTCGAATATTCTCAGGCCGGATCGGGAGATGACGAAGGCGTGTACCTGTGGCAGCAAAGATCGCGTTTCCAATCGCCGGCGCGATCACTGCCGTCGCCGGCTCACCCAGTCCAACGGGCGCCTCCGTGCTCGGCATAAACTCTATTTCCACTTCAGGGACATTGCCTATGCGGAGCAAGTTATAAGTGTCCAGATTCGTATCTTTCGGCTGGCCCATCACAAACTCGGATCCTTCGTAAAGGGCCATGCTCAATCCCCATAAGACTGAGCCCTCAACCTGGGCGGCGGCGCCGTCCGGCTGAATAATCGTACCCGCGTCCACGACAAGAGTCAGTTTCTCTACGGTGACTTGACCGCTGGTGCGGTTGACCCGTGCGCGAGCAACGCAGGCGCACCAGGTGGGCATATCGCGTTCCTGGCCAAAGCTCGAAGCTACGCCGAGTCCCACGTCATTGGGCATTACGCTTCCCCATCCGGCCTTTTCGGCGACGCGAGAAAGGACTGCCGCTTGCCGTTTCGCTCCCCCAACGGAATTCGGTGCTGATCCGGCATTGCGGCCGGCTCCGTCAAGCAGACGCAACCGAAATGTTACGGGGTCGACACCGAGCTCATGAGCCGCTTCATCCATGAAGGTCTCGAGAGCCCAGTAAATCCAACCTCCTCCGACAGAGCGCAGATAGCCTGGGCGGAACGTCCGCTGGGCCAGATCGTTTTGTATCGCACGAACCCGTTGAGCCCCCACCGTGTACCAATGGTCAGCACCGTGGCTCGCGAACGGATCGAACGGAACGCCACGAGCGTCTTTCATCATGAAGGTCGGAGCCATGGTTGCCGTGGGCCAGCCCGCAGCCGCCTGGTGATCCATTGCTATCACTTGGCCACCATCTGCGAAGCCCATCCGAAGAACCTGCACCGCAGGCGATCGCGGGCAGTCGAAGCGCATGTCGTCCTCTCGCGTACAGACCATCTTGACCGGTTTGCCGACCGCTTTGGCGGCGAGCGCAGCGGGTACCGCGTAATCACCATCAAGGCGACGACCGAAGGCGCCACCAAGCAGGTAGCTCCGCAGCACAATCGTGTCTTGATTGCGTCCCAGAGCCTTGGCCAACACGGGCAAGATCAATGTTTGCCATTGATTCCCGGCATGGATTTCGAAGACGCCATTCTTTTCAAAAGCCAATGCGTTGACCGGCTCCAGCGCGAAATGCATTACGGTGCTCACTGTATAGGTTTGCTCGATCTTGTGTTTCGCTGAGGCGAAAGCTGCATCCACGCCGGGATCATCGACGACCAGGGAGCCTCCCTTCGGATCTGCAATCAGCTCTGCGGAGCGTTGCTGCAAGTCCTGCTCGGAGACATGAGCCGCTTCGCCTGAGCTCCACGTTACTTTTACAAGATCCGCCGCGCGACTGGCTGCCGGGAAGCTCTCGGCAAGCACCATAACCCAGCCTGGCACCGTGCCCGATGGATCGTCCAAGGCGAGGCTTCGAATGTATCCGGGCAGGTCCTTCGCTGCTGAATCGTCGATGGAGATGACTTTGGAATCGTATCGGGTTGGCGGGATTTTGGGTCGCGCATAGATCATGCCTTCGACAGCGGCATCAATGCCATAGAGACCTTTACCGTCGGTTTTCGACGGAACATCAAGCGCCAAAGTATCCCGCCCAATTAGTCGCCGATCTCGCGGCGCTTTAATCGGGATTTCTTTCAGCTGCTCGGGCGTATAAGTGCGCTGTAGATTGCCGCGCGCGACGATGTCGCCATAAGAAATTGATCTCCCACCTGTGCGCACCGCACCAAGGCGCGCCGTACAGCTCTGAGGACTTGCCCCAAGGAGCTTCGCGCCTTCTTCAATCAGAGCCATGCGGCCCGCGGCGCCCGCCTGGCTAAACACCGGAAAAGTCTGCCATACGGACCAGCTCCCGCCCGTAATCATCAAACCCCACTTCGGATCGGAGTCGACTGTCACAACGCGAACCTTGTTCCAGTCGGCCTCTAACTCGTCGGCCAGAATGCGAGCGAGCGCAGTGCCGATATGCTGGCCCATCTCGGCCCGGATGATATTGACCGTCACATCCCCGCTGGGACTGATGCCATACCAAATTGTCGGTTCAAACAGTTCCCCGACGCTGCTCGCTGGTTTGGCGCCAGACGTAATGGATTCCAGGGACCCCACGCCGAACCGAGCGTACCCCAGCACGACACCAGCTCCCGCCATGGCAATCAGAAAGTCGCGGCGCGACGGCTGATAGCTCCCGCTCGGGTCGTGTGCAGATGAGCTATTCAAGTGGCGCTCCTTCTCGCATCCTCGACGCCGCCAGTTTGATCGCCTTGCGTATCCGGATGTACGTCATGCATCGACAAAGACTTCCAGCCATCACCGCGTTGATGTCCTGGTCAGTTGGATCAGGATAGTCCTTCAGCAGCGTGGCGGCTTGCATGATCTGTCCCGACTGGCAATAGCCGCACTGAGGAACCTGCAGCTCGATCCAGGCAGTCTGTAGCGGATGTTTCCCCGCGGGATCGAGCCCCTCGATCGTCGTCACCTTGGCGCCAGCGACAGCGCCCACGGATGTGATGCAGGATCGAGTCGAGCGGCCCTCCACGTGTACGGTG
Organism: uncultured Acidobacteriaceae bacterium; assembly: GCA_963756685.1. Classification (GTDB taxonomy): domain Bacteria; phylum Acidobacteriota; class Terriglobia; order Terriglobales; family Acidobacteriaceae; genus Edaphobacter. The sequence goes on along the minus strand of CAVWON010000007.1, from coordinate 183,158 downwards.
CACGCGCCGCAAAAGCCGATACCGCAACCAAATTTGGTTCCTGTAAGGCCCAGCTCGTCGCGGATAACCCAGAGCAACGGCGCGTCATCCGGACTATGCACCGAAACAGCGCGGCCATTCAGATTGAAAGTGGTCATGATCGCATGGCTCCTGTGTCCTCTTTCTCTTATCGCGATTTCGCCAACTGCCGGCGTGCAGCAGATACGTTCTTTTCCAGGTTGGGCCACGGCGGGCGCGTCGTACGGGTACGACGCAGATAAGCTGCAATCCTTGCCACCTCAGCGTCGGATAAGGACGAGGCGTAGGCAGGCATGACCAGGCCTGGCGCACCGTCCTTGCTGCCGACACCTCTCAGCACAGGCTGAATGAAATTGGTCGGTTCGGGCAGCGCGAGCGCACTGTTCAGAGCGAGTTCAGGACGTTTTTAAGCCGGACCTGTTTCGGCATTGTAGTGACACGAAAGACAGGCGCTGGCATAGAGGTTGGCGTCTGCGTCGTACTCCTCTTCGCGGCGAGGTGCAGAAGTCGTCACCGCTTCTGTCACTGTTGCCTCGACATTGGAGGCACGAGCACCTGCATGGTTGATATCGCTGAAGTAGGTCGCGAGGGCTCGAACGTCAGCATCCGGGACGACCGGGACATCCAGGGCGTCGCGAACAACCGGAGTCATCGTTGCACCGATCGCCGCCCCGTGCAGGCGACCTACCCCGGTTCGCAGGTAACTGAATAACTCCTCCTCTGTCCAAGGAACGGGTGATGGGTTAGCGTCGGTCAGCGGTGGCGCGATCCAGTGGTCAATCACAGCGCCTGCATAGGCGTGTCGGAGCTCTTCGGCGCCAAGCGCATTACGCGGCGTGTGACAGCCCCCACAATCGCTGAGTGCCTCTGACAGATAGGCTCCGCGGTTCCATTCTGAGTTCTTTGCCGGATCGGGCTGAAAGCTTTTCTTCCTGAAGAACAGAATCTTCCAACCTTCTTCGAGCAAGCGGATATTGAGGGGGAAAGGAACCGTATTCGGCGGGATCGTAGCGCCCACCGGTGTCCGAGTCATCAGATAGGCGTACAGCGCATTGATGTCGTCGTCGCTTAGCTCAGTGAAGGCGGTATAAGGAAAAGCTGCGTAAAGATGGTGCCCGTCTCGAGAGACACCCTCGCGCATGGCGCGAGTAAAAGCGGCCAGTGACCACTGACCTATGCCGGTTTGCGTATCGGGAGTGATATTGGTCCCGTAGATCACTCCAAAGGGCGTGTTCACTCCATAGCCACCCGCCAATGGTTGGCCACCCGGTCGGATGTGGCACGACACACAGTGCCCTTCGGCGGAAAGAATTTCTCCTTTCGCGATGGACTCAGGACTGAAGCTGGCCGGATTCGGGGGGCTTTCCAGCGGAGCGATTGCCGGTCGCCACGCCAAAATGCAGAATCCCACCAGTCCGATGAGAGCTATGGCGACTGCCGGGATTGCGATTCTGCGACTCATGGGGTTCTATGCGGAGAGATTGTAGACCCTTGTATCGCCGATCCCCAAATGCGTCTAGCTCTAGGATTCGAATGCCAATCGGGGATCGGAACCGAATTTCCCGCTGTGTATTAGCGAGTTCAATCATGTATCAGGGAATGCATTTCCCTGATACGCGATTGAAAATTCCCTGTTCTTTAGAGGGCTGCATCGACAACTAAATGCGATAAATGTCCTGAACACAAGGCGATAGAGAGATTTCAGGCTAGAGCATCTAGGCCAAAATCACGAAAATTCCCTGTATTTTTCCCTGTTAACGGGAATTAGTCGCGGAGAGCAGTTCGATTGAGACTGCACCCACCGCCATTTTGTCAGCGGCTTTCTCCTGTTGCATCGTGCAATCTCGAAACCCTCTGATTTTCGGGGATAAATTCGTGAGATTTCCATCCGGAGAGACATCTCCTGAGACTGTCTCCGTGCTTATCGGCCAAGTTTGCGCACAATTCTCCCTATTCGGAGAGGGGTACAACTAGGTCTCCGGGTGACGCGGTGCGGCATGCTCTTATCAGGTCGGGATGCGCTGCCCAATTGCGACATCCAGGCAGACTCTGGCGCTGGTTGTTGCCGTCTAATTTACCCATTCTGATGGCTCTCTCTCCGCCATAAGGTGTTCTTGGTCCCTTTTGATAGTTGACTGAACGCGTTTGCGAAAAGGCTCGGTTAGTTCGTTTTCAGTTGCGCAAGAACTTCCTCGGCGGATGTACGGTCTCCATGAGTGTGGCTGATCTTCTCAAACAGGATGTTGCCGCTCTTGTCGAGAATGAAAGTAGACGGATACGCAGTTTCGTGCGGCGCGTCCCAGCGCAGACCGTACAAGTTCGTCATCTTGTAGTCAGGGTCGGTCACGAGCTTTATGTTGGGCGGCAGATCGGATTGCTTTTCCAGAAACTCCTTCGCATGCTGATCGAGATCGGCTGGCGGACCCGGATAGACGAGAAGAACATTCACTTTCTTGTCCGCGAAGTCCGTACTGTGCTCTACGAAATCGTGGACCTGTTTGACACAGTATGGGCACTGATATCCGGGGAACCCGCGAAGCAGTACAAGCACGGTCGTTCCCTTGGCGCGCTCCTTGGCGAGGCTTACCGAGTTTCCGGTTGGCGTATCGAGGGTAAAGTCGGGTGCTTTGGCGCCAAGGGCAGGCGTTTGGGCAACTGCAGAGCCCACCGCAAGGACAATGCATAGCAGCGCGAGGATGCCTCGAAGACCGCGGAGCATCGCCCAGGTACCGTTGCGGGAAATGGTAAGTCGGGAGTCCATATGTTTCCGCTTTCCGTTCAAAGACGTCATAAGGCGTTACTCCAGTCAAAGTTTGAGATAGTCGCGATGTTTAGATTTGCAATCACGCGAAAGGTTACAAACGAAAAGAAACCACGAGAAATCGAGGAGCGCGGTAACCTTTGCAACTGTTTCGCAATCAGACTCGCGCGCCCACTCCTGAGCGTCTCTCGATAAGCACGTCGAGAGTGGAGAACTTCGATGACGCTCTCTCGCCGGACCTGGTTTCTGTTCCTTTGGCTCGTAGTTCATGGAGCCGCTTTTGCACAACTTCATGAAGTGGGAGACGGTTCTGACGGCCCGTCAAGGCAGCTCATGTTACAGCCGAGTTGGCGGCAAGCGCTGCTTTGGCGTCACCTCAAGGTTCAAGCCAGATTGCGCTCGTGCTGCACCTGGAGTCAGGGTGGCACGTGTATTGGGTCAACGCCGGCGATTCGGGAGAGGCGCCATCCGTCGACTGGGTGCTGCCGGCAGGCGTGACGGTCGGCAAGATGCAGTTTCCGACCCCGAAGCGTCTACCGCTCGGGCCGCTGATGGATTATGGCTACGAAGGGGCCGCGGTCTTCCCCTTTGAGCTCAAGCTAGATGGGACTGCCCGCGCTTCAAACTTGAGTGAGGTGGCTGGAAGCAAGCCAGTCACGCATCTGAAGGCTCATGTCCGCTGGCTGGTTTGTCGCGAAGTTTGCGTGCCTGGCAAAGCGTTCCTGGGACTTAGTCTTCCGGGGAGCGCTAATCAGTATGCGCAGACTTCCTCAAGCCTTATTGCTGCGGCAATGCGAGCCGAACCGATCGCGCTTCCACGTGGCGAAGCGGTTCTGGTGTCCGGAACCAGAGATCACCTTGCGCTGAAGATTGAGACGGGCGAGCGGGAATCCGACGCGGAGTTTTATCCTCTCGATGAGGATGCGCTACGCAACGCTGCTGAACAAAGAGCAGAGCCCAACGCAAAGGGAGTGGTGCTTACCGTGGAGCGCGGAGACATCTCGGACACATTGCCCGCGCGTTTGAAGGGTGTCGTAAAGCTCAGCGGGAACCGGGCTTATCTAATTGACGTGCCGGTGCAGCCAGCATCAGTAGCCCCGAATGGTTCCGGCACGTCCAGTGCAAGCTTTGCACTCGCCATCCTGTTAGCGCTGACTGGGGGCCTGGTGCTGAACCTTATGCCGTGCGTATTCCCGGTTTTGCTCCTGAAGGCGCTTTCGTTGGCAGGCAGTGCAACTGAAGATCGCCGCACACAAAGGCTGCATGGCTTCTCCTATACCGCGGGAATCCTGGCTTCCTTCTGGGTTATCGTTGCGGTACTGCTCGTTCTGCGCGCCGGAGGTCGGCAGATCGGATGGGGCTTTCAGCTGCAGTCCCCCGCCTTTGTGGTGTTGATGGCATCCCTGCTTTTCTTCATGGCGCTGTCGCTTGCGGGACAGTTTGACCTGGGCTTAAGCCTAACCAGTAAAGGAGACGCGCTGACTCGCAAGCCCGGGTATACCGGAAGCTTCTTTACCGGAGTGCTGGCCACGGTGGTGGCAACGCCCTGTACGGCGCCTCTCATGGGGGCGGCGATCGGCTTTGCCCTGGCCCAGTCGGCGGTCGTGACCTTCGGGATTTTTACCGCTATGGCCCTCGGACTAGCGCTTCCTTACCTGCTCTTGACGCTCCAACCTGCTTGGGCAAAGCGGATGCCTCGACCCGGCCGCTGGATGCAGACGCTGAAGCAACTGACGGCTGTACCCTTACTCCTGACGGTCGTGTGGCTAGTGTGGGTGTATGGCCGCCTTTACAGCTCCGGCGCCAGCGATGGCTCTGATCACATTGCGCGGCTGTTGTTCGGACTTGTTCTGCTGGCGATTGCCGGATGGGTACTCGCTCGCTGGCCCGCGCAAAGGATCGGAATGATTGGAGCGTTGGGGATCATCGTGGCTTCGCTGGGAGTTTCGCTCGCTGCCCCCAGTGTAGACCGCCTGCAGTGGCAGACTTTTTCGGCGACTGCTGTGGAACAGGCGCAAGCCCAGGGTCATCCTGTCTTCGTCGACTTTACTGCAGCATGGTGCCTTTCCTGTCAGGTGAATGAGCGATCTGTGCTTCATGACGCTTCCGTGGAGCGGGAACTCGAAGCCAAACACTATGTTTTGTTGCGGGCCGACTGGACGCGATACGACCCGGAGATCACACGACAACTTGCCTCCGTGAGCCGTAGCGGAGTGCCGACGTACGTGATCTATCCGGCACAGTCAAACGGCCGGATCCAGGTCCTGCCCGAACTGCTCACGCGGTCCGCCGTGCTCGGCGCTCTCACACAACCTCAAATCTAACGCTGCTTTCGCGCAGATGTGGTCCATGTACTTTAACCGTGTCTTGAGGAGTTCAATATGACGTTCAACACTTTTCGTTCCTCGCTCTTTGGATCGCTTGCCATTGTCGTGCTTTCGAGTTCACTTCCAGCTGGACTTTCGGCACAGGGAACTGCGGCGCAAACAGCCACTCCGCACCCCTCAGCAGTATTGATTGAGCTCTTCACTTCGGAAGGTTGCTCGGATTGCCCGCCCGCAGACGAATTGTTGCAGCAGGTGAGTGGACACAAGACCGCTGAAGGACAGTTGATCGTGGGTATCAGCGAGCATGTCAGCTATTGGAATGGCTTGGGATGGAAAGATCCATTCTCCTCGGACCTCTATACAGGACGCCAGAGTGACTACAGCAGCCACTTCGGGCTGGGCAGCGTCTACACTCCACAAATGGTCGTCAACGGACGGGAACAGTTCGTCGGCAGCGACCGGCGCGCCCTTCAGGCTGCGCTCGCCACGGAGTCGCAGCGCAGACAGATCACACTCCATATCGATTCGGCCCAACTTGCGCAAGATAGCATCACTTTCACTTACTCTGCGTCGGACCTTCCTGCGAAGGGCTCGCTCCAACTCGTCGCGGTGTTGGTCGACGATGTAGACCGGTCAAACGTTCTGCGCGGAGAAAACTCCGGACGAGAACTCACTCACGTCGCGGTCGCGCGCGCGCTTGCCCCCCTAGGGGTATTGCACGAGGCCGAGCAGCGCTCGATTACCCTTCCGCTACCGCCTTCCTTTCGTTCCAACGCCAGCACCGGTCATCACCTTGTCTTATTCGCGCAGCAAAACGGAGTCGGCGCGGTTATGGGTACAGATACGAAGCCAATCTGAGCGGTTCAAGTTATTTTCCTGCGGACCCAGCAATTCGATCGGATGGCGTAACCTTCATCTGAAAGACATCGGGACGCGAATAGTGTCCGCTCACGTCCATCGTCATGGACTCCTGCTCAATCTCCCGCAGATCTAGCGTGGTATGCAAGATCGCCTCCTCGTCGAAGACGGGGCCCGCCAGGTATCGTCCGTCGGGAGCGATAATGGCGGATCCACCACGCTCGATCAGGGTCTGTGGCTCCAGGCCAGCGACTGGCGAAAGGGCATCGGGAAGAGCAGACGCCTGCATGATCTGTCCTGCCGCGAGCACGAAGCAACGTCCTTCGAAAGCGTAGTGGCGGCTTGCGATCTGGTGCATCTCATGCACGGTCGGCCACACCGCTATATGAATCTGCTCTCCCAGGCTATGCAGGTGTTGTCTCGTAAGAGGCATCCAGTGTTCCCAACAGATCGAGCCGGCTACATTGACTTCATGGATCTTCGCAGCACGAAGACCCGCCGAATCTCCCTGGCCCCAGACCATACGCTCGGAGTAGGTGGGAATGAGCTTGCGATGGTGGTTGAGTAGGCTGCCATCGTTCCCAAAGAAGAGCAGGCTGTTGAACAGTGTGCCGTGACCGGGCGCCTCCCGAACGCGTTCGCTGATACCAATCACGATGCCCACTTGCAGCCTGGCTGCCGCCTCGGCAAGCGCCTCGGTTTCCGGCCCGGGCACCACCACACTATTCAGGCGCATTTTAGCGAAGACTTCCTTCACGGGAGGGTGGTTCCACAAAGCCGCTCCCTCGCAGTAATCCAGCCATGCCGGGTAGCCGGGAAGAAAGGTCTCCCCAAAACAAACGAGTTGAGCACCAGAACTTGCCGCATCTTCAAGCAAAGCAAGAGCCTTTGATAAGGTTCTGGCAAGATCGAAGGGCACGGGCGAAGCCTGCACAATCGCTACTCGAATGCTCCGGTTTTCTTCATTCGCTCGCATCCGTGTCATATTCCCCCTCAATCAATATCACTCCGCAAAGAGTGCGGTCGTCGCGGCCTACTAGAAGTCCTCCTCCACCATAATCGACCGATGCGACAATCGGCCTTTCGTACGCACTCGATTCAGACGAGAACCTCCCTCGAACGTCAGAAGCAGATAACATGGTTAACGGGGAGAACAACATGCTCCAGCAGGAATCATCGATCGACGCAACCCCTCAGGCCGCACTCAAGAGCCGTTCCTGGATCATCGGTTTGACCAGCTTGTTCTTCATCCTGTTGCAAAGCGCTTGTTCTGCTGTGACGGCACTCAGCGGACTTCGCCTCCTGATAGGCATTGGCTCGCTTGCCGCTGCCACAACTGGAGTCAAGTTGCTGGCCTCCATCCACGGGGAGGCTATTCGAATTCCAATGGAACTGCTGGCGATTGCGGGGTCTGCAGTGAATCTGTACGTCATCTGGCGCATTCGTTCGCTGCGCAGCCGGCCTTCATCGCAATGGAGAGTTGGACCAATCACACCAGCAAAGAAACGAGCTGAAACAATCCAGATCGCGCTTGCGATTTTGACCCTGCTTCTGGTGTTTGTTGAGTGGACAATACACCTTCGTCTACATCACTCGATCTAATCTACTAGACCACGATCCGGCGTTGTTCGCAGCTGCCGATCTCTTGCACGAGCTTGGCCTTGGGCCATACAAGACGTCGCACGATGACTTGATCTCCGGATCTTTCTTACTCTAAGGTCGTAATGTGATTGCATCTCTTATCGTGGACAACGGCGCACGGGGCGCAAGTTCCACTCCATCCTTTCCGGACCGAATTCCCAACTGGAGCCACAGGTTCTCGAGATCGACCGTGGTGGGTTTGTCTTTCCATTGGTTGTACATGTCAACAAGAACGGTTGTTCCGGTCGCCTTATCGCCGATCTTCAGAACTTCCAATAGAGGCCACTCCTTGTCAATCGTTCCGCCAGAGGCAACAATAGCGCGTAGCGCATCCTGCAATCCCCTGCGGTTCTCTGTCTTCCTGCGAATCTCGACGTCTGCGACGAGGCAAAACATTGCCCCACCCCAGTAGGTGCGGCCCCAGCTGCGAGTCTGATCCAGACCTAGATCGCCCCGCTTAGGCTGCCCTTGCGACATGCCTAGAATCGTGTCCGCCCATACCTTCCGGACGGGCAACTGCCCGGCTTGAGCGCGCGCAATCGGCTCTACATACGTCGCCAAGCCCTCCTCCATCCAGCTTTGATTGTCCGGTAGAGACGAGATTGCCATGTGTACAAACTCGTGTGTCATGGTCCAATCTTCGGCCAAATCCCGCTCTGTCACATCGCGGCCCAGCCGCATGTGCGTAACTGCCTGGAATCCCCCAACATTTCCCCACGTTGTACCGTGAATGGAGTCGTCCTGGCCAGAATCGGGAGCCACCCGGACACGCACTCTTTGCACCGGAAATCGGCCATAGTAAATCGTCACTGCGCGTGCAGCACGTTCGACCCAGGAAAGAATCTCTGCGGGCCGAACGTCCAGGTTTCCCGGGGCGAGATCAACCTCAATCGTCGCACCGCCAATGGACAGGACTTGTGTTACATCAGTCGATCGAATCGATCCGTTGACAGAAGGCGTAGCCGGCACGCTGCCCTGCTCTTCACCCGCTAAGCTGAAGGGAGTCCGAAGTACCAAGAAAGCGAGAACAAAGAATGACCATCTTGCCATCGCGATCTCTTCCTCAATCACTGCCGTTAGTTTCTATGCGGAGATCGCAAAAGGCGACAAACGAGTCTTCTGGATCGGATCCAGCTTGCATCAATCGTCAAATCCTATCAATCCATGCAATTGCCGTTTCGGGTGCAAGGCGTTTCATATAGTTCACTTCAACAAATGACTCGAGCACCTTGCCGTCCTTCGAGACAAGGAAGGTAGACGGGACCGGCAATTGAAAGGAGTGATCTCCATTGAAAGAGGGAATGTCTACACCAAATTGCTCTTGAACGACCTTGAGGTTACGGTCTAGCTCAAAGACAATGCCGAACTGCTGAGCGACCTTATTCCCGATGTCGGACAGCACGAGAAATCGGAGACTGTGTTTCTCCTGCAGCGATAAAGAATGATCAGGCGTCTGCGGTGAGATCGCAACAAGCGTGACGCCTCGACTCGCAATCTCATAATGCCGCTCCTGGAGAGCTTGAAGAGCGAGGTTACAAAATGGACACCAAGCCCCTCTATAGAACACGACTAGTAGAGGGCCATGGGTTCGCAATTCAATGCTTTTGACCATGACGCCAGTCGCACTGGGTAGCTCAAAGTCTGTAATAGACTCCCCGGGCTGCAGAGCGCGACTCTCAAGTCCCGATTCCTTGACCGCATGGATTGACGCTTCTATGGTAGGCATCACATACGGGAGTGTCTTCTCCCTCACCGTCTGTTCAACGGCATTGAGTTCCTTTTGTAGGTCCATTTACGCTCCCCATCGTGATTAGCACGCAACCATTGGAGCGTTTTGACTTCGAAAAGTTACAAGGGCCGCTTATGCACGTTCAACGCCGCACGAGACTGTCCTTACGTTAGCGAAGTTTATTCAGAGCTGTTCCGAGGTTCCCGCCTAACAGCTGCGACGCTTCCTGTACGACGTCCTAATATGTCTGAAGCACGCTCATATCAAGATTCAAAGCTAACGCGCACGAAACTAAGCCTGGGATCGTTCGTCTAGTGCCGGCCTACACCGACCCGCATGGCTTGTCGGCTTAACAAGCGTAATTTCATTATCCTGCAGGGTGCATGTCAGTCCCTGCCGCGCTTAGTGGACTGCGCGGCGATTGGCCTTAGCGCGCATCGGCTCTTCGAAGACTCTCCTCTCTGTACCCTTCCATATGACAGAGTTCGGCAAGGAGCGATGCCGGATCGGACGACGTACGCCTCTTTAGAAGAGGCTCGATTCAAATCCACTTTATGCGATGCGTTGCATTTCCTCCTCGAGGCGTGCATGAAGTCGCTCGCTGAAGCCCAATGGCAGCTCGAAGACCCGTTCGTCAGCTGTCAGGATCAGAATATTTCGAGTGGAATCCAGAATTGCAGAGCAAATCTCGCAATGCTCCAAATGTTTCTGGATTTCGTTCAGTTCCGAAGCTTCCAGGCTACTGTCGAGGTAGCCAGAGATGTGCTCCCAGACGTGTTTGCAATCTATAACCAAGGGAACCACCTCCGTTTAGGGTTGAATTGTTTCAATTGTGGTGCAAGTGTTTTTGTAATATCATCCGGGCCCTGTGTAATCTCACTTTTACTGCCGCTATCGAGATGCCGAGGGCCTCTGCCGATTCATTCACACTCAACTCCTCCACATCTCGCAATAAGAAGGTCTCCCGGTAAATCCCTGGCAAGTCTGCAATGGCCAGTTGTATCATCCTCCGCACCTCCATACGCTCAAGCGCTTCGGAAGGGACTTCGCGCCAGTCTCTAAGGACTACCGGAGAAACGTGTCCATCCTTTTCTGATCCGGAGTCCAGTGACTCTATCTTCCTCGCCCTCTTCTGACGAAGCTTACTGCGGGCCTCATTGAGAGCGATGCTAATCAGCCAGGTACTGAACTTCGATTCGGCCCGGAACTTGGCAAGGTTCCGGAAGGCCTTAAGAAAAGCCTCCTGAGCAGCGTCCTCGGCGTCCGCCTCGTTCTGAAGCAATGAGAGTACCATCACGTACACGCTTCGCTCGTACGGCCGAATCAGATCATGAAACAGGTGGGTCTCGCCGCGCACTATGCAAGCGATGACCTGCGCTTCGTCTGCGACCTTGACTTTGTCAACGGTCACTTTCGAATCCCCGCATTCCAACGTTTCCGCAACAATGCATCAAGAGAGAAAATCCCGGCACCAAACACTAGCACCATTGCGGAGGCAAATAGGAAGGTATATGGATCGGCGATGTAAAACTTTCCTGGATCCGAGAATATTGCGAACAACGCCTCCCTATCGGCGGTCCAGTACGCGACGACCATGTTCACGGTAAGTACAAGGCCGATGAGTCTCGAACCCAATCCCAAAATGAGGAGAATACCGCCGACGAACTCAAGGCCCGAAACGAAATGCGCGGTCAGTCCTGGAGCCGGCAGGTTGAGGCTCGTGAAGAAGTCAGTTACTTTGTCGAGGTGGTGGAGCTTCCCCCACCCGGACTGCGCGAATTGCCAACCCCAGTAGAGCCGTACGATCAACAGAAAAGGCGACTGAAGCTTCGAAATCAACTCAGAAAATCTCTGATACAAACCAAGCACAGCCTTCATGACGCCTTCTTTCCAATCGGGTAATGTCGCATCAAGCGACCTTGAACTGTCCAATGTGAGCACAGAAAGCCGAATCTCCTCGGCTTCCTGTCCCTTGCGCTAAGTTAGAGCGCTTACGAGACGATCCGTTACACGGGATCTTGATTCTTTTGCTATCTCTGCGAACACCCCTAGCGCTCTCAGATTCTGCCGGGATATCGGCAGCGGTGGCCTGATCCCGATGAAAGCGGCCGATCTTGTGCGGAAATACGGTTGAGCGACCGATCAGGAACATGGGCGATGGGCCGTCCCTTGTAGAGTTCCCAACGCAGTCCATATCGGCCTGCAAAGCTGATTTGCCGTAACTCTTGCGTCGGAGTGACGTCTCACGACCGGATAGAGGAGGCACATTTGTGACTCGTCGCATTACCTACTCCGCTTTATGCATAGCCGGGGCTCTTGCGATCAGCATCATTGCATTCTCTGCGCAGCCATCGACTCACCTGGACGGGAATAACGCGCAACCTGGGCAGCGTGCCGTCCTCGTGGAACTCTTCACGTCCGAGGGATGCTCCAGTTGCCCGTCAGCCGACGCTCTTCTTCGGCAGGTCAACGGAAAGTATAGCGACGCCGGTCAGCTCATCGTGGGCGTGAGCGAACACGTCACCTACTGGAATAGCCTCGGCTGGTCTGATCCCTTCTCGTCGCCTACCTACACAGAGCGCCAAGAAGCTTACGGTCAACGGTTCCATCTCGACAGTGTCTACACCCCTCAAATCGTGGTCAATGGCCAGGAGCGGATTGTTGGCAGCGACAGCGCCGGTCTCCTTCGCGCAATTCGCAAGGAGGATCAAATGTCTCAAGTAGGCGTTCACATCACCTCTGCCAGTCTTGATGGCAACAGGCTCACTCTTGACTTTTCGGTTAGCGGAACCATCCCCGGCAAAGGTGCGGAGATATACGCTGTCCTTGCGGACGACAAAACGAGCTCCAACGTATTGCGTGGCGAAAACTCGGGTCGGACTCTTTCACACGTTGCCGTCGCAAGGACGATTACGCGGGTCGCGAATATTCAAGAAGCGACGGAACTCACGATCCAGCTTGTTTTATCGGGATCCGTTCAACAGCCCACCCCTGCGGGTCGCCACCTTATCTTGTTCGCCCAAACACCGGGATTAGGACAAGTCCTTGGGGTAGACTCAGTTTCTATATGAGGCTTCGCGTGAAGACTGAGCGGAACCTTGGTTGCGGAAGAACACAATGACCAAGTCTGGAACTGAGAGCTACACCGACACGAACCTGCGTACTTTTTGCTGCGCGCAACTTTGGTTCCGCTGAAGTGAAAATATCTGTTGTCGGAACCGGCGGTGTGGGCGGATATTTCGGAGGGAGACTGGCGGCTGGAGGTAACGCTGTCACCTTCGTTGCGCGAGGCGCACCTCTGGAAGCCATCCAGCGGAGCGGCCTTACCATTTGAAGTTCTCGGCGTGATCTTCATCTCGATAACGTACATGCAGTCGAGAGCGTGTTGAAAATTGAAACCGTCGATCTGATCCTGATTGCAGTAAAGCTCTGGGACACGGAAGATGTAGCCCAGGCCCTTAGGCCGGTGGTGGAAGAGGGAGCCGCGGTGCTTTCTCTCCAGAATGGTGTTGAGAAAGACGAGGTACTAAGAAGGTTTCTGCCGACAGAGTCTATTCTTGGAGGCGTCTGCTATATATCGGCCTCGATCGTCAGTCCTGGCGTGATCGGTCATCACGGAGCCATTCAGCGCATGGTATTCGGTGAATATTCTGGGCAGGAGTCGGCGCGCACTCGAACGATTCTGGAAGTCTGCCGAAATGCTGCAATCGACGCTGAGATCTCGCTCAACATCGAGCGCCTCATCTGGGAGAGATTTGTGTTCCTGGTAGGCCTGTCAGGAACGACGACCTCCATGAGACATGCCATCGGGAGTATCCGCCAAAAACCCCAGAACTCGGTGCCTCCTCTTGGACCTCATGCGTGAGGTGGTGGATCTGGGGCGCTCACGCGGCGAGGATCTTTCTGAAGACTATGCTGCGGATCGACTTGATTTTTGCGATAGCTTGCCCGCTTCAATGACATCGTCCATGCACGCTGACCTCGAACGAGGAAATCGTCTTGAATTGCCGTGGCTCAGTGGTGGAGTTATTCGACTCGGATAGGATCACGATATCAGGACGCCGCTCAATCGCGCAGTCTCAGACATTCTTGAACCATTCGTTCTCGGTTCCGTCTAAAGGATTTAATACGAACGTGTCCGGAGCCGACCGAGACGCATCCCGATCCGAACCGTCACCAGATGTGATCCCCTGGAGCGACATCAACTTCATCGTTCGGGGTAGGTTTGCGCGTGAATCTGCGTTCATGCGAATTTCGCAAAATGCATGGCCGCCGAATTCATGCAGTAGCGTAAGCCGGTCGGTAGGGGACCATCGTCGAAGACGTGGCCAATATGAGCGTCACATTGACGGCACGATATTGCGGTTCGGATCATGCCGAACGTCGCGTCTCTTATCTCGACCACGTTCTCCGCTGCAAGTACCTGCCAGAAACTAGGCCACCCGGTGCCCGAATCAAATTTTGTCTCCGAGCTAAAGAGCGCAGTGTCGCAGCACACACATCGGAAGAGCCCCGCGGTGTGGAGGTCCCAGGTATCCCCGGTGTAGGGCCGCTCCGTGCCATCTTGCCTGGCGACCTGATACGAGATTGGGGAAAGCTGACTCTTCCACTCGGCGTCAGACTTCACGATGTGAGGAACTGTCTCTTTACCCAGGTTCTTGCCGGCAGATGAAAACTTGACTACTGTCACGGTGGAGGGAGCATCGGCGCTCCGTTCCGCTGCAGATGCACTGGCAAAAGGTTTTGGTAGGTACCATAACGCGGCAACACCGGAGGCGGCGACAGCGAGGGTAAGGAAGGTGCGTCGGCTCGGCTGCTGCACTTCCTCTACAGATCGTCTTAGGGTTTCCTCAATTTGTGGTGACGTTTTGTTTTCCATGTTTCTTCCTTTCCGTTACAACGATCTCGTTAATCGACGCGATTGTTCTTAGCCAAACGTGAACGCATAAGCTTGTACGCCCGGGGCAAGGAATTCAATCCGAAACGTATGGTCTTGGACGTTATCCTGCTGCCTCACGAGCTGATAGAGCCGGTTGTCGGTGACAATGCCAAACCTTCAGCGTCGGTGTCTACGCCTCCTACGGTAGCGAGGCTTGCCACCACCGCGAACGTGATAGCCATGCCGGTGAGCAATGGTAAGCCGTTTCGGCGAAAGGATTGATCGGCTCGACCGAATACAAATGGAAGAATAGGCAGGATGTAAGGGCTGAGGATGGTAAGAACTCCGCCGAAATAAGCCAATAAAATCAATAGCATGATCTGGTGCTCCTTTCGTGAGCGGTGAGGTGCTCTTAAACCGAGTTCTACTGCGAAGAGCGACGTCTGCCTTCGAAGGATGGTTGTGCCGACCTCAGAACTCTTTTGCAGCACTTTTCGCTGACTGCGAGGATAAGACGCCGGCGGAGTCCCGACGTTACGGCACCGCAAAGCTCACCTAGGGCTTTAGCCCGGGAGAGGCCGGCCGGACTCTCTAGACTGACACCATGAAGCTCTTGTTCGAGTCGCCCCTTTTCAGAGCTGGACACGTCCGCCAGGACGGAACTGGGCAGAACAAAGTTTTTCGGCCATCTTAGATTCGCCGTAACCTTTGTCCCTGAGAGCACTCCAATGTCCAGTTCGCAGGAAAGCGCTGCTGAGTTTGGGGGCGCACATAGGTACCTCTCCCTCCTGGAATTTGCTTTCCGGTCTTGCTGCGATTCGCTCGCAGTTAACTTCAACGTCCCACGCCGTTAGGCGCGGCTCAACCAATGAAAGGCATATCCCCATGAATAACTCAGTAAAATCGCTCGCTTTGGCCGCCGCGTTTGCAGGCTTGATCGGTGGCACCACGGTTCGCCTGAACGCCCAGACGGCCCAGTCGAACGGCACTTCCGCTCAGTCAACGCACGCTGGCGTCCTCCTCGTCCAGGACACGACGCTGCCCAAGCATGCCTGCAAGGGCCAGAACGACTGTAAGGGTCAGGGCGGCGGCGACAAGAAGCATGCCGGCAAGAACGATTGCAAGGGCAAGGGTGCCTGCGCCACCGACGGTTCCAAGCCGCCGAAGGCCGCTTAACATGTCGCGTTGTCTGGGGGCTTGGATTCCAATCAAGCCTCTAGCTTTGCTTATCTTCTAGTAATCGGAGAAGCTCTATGCCAGCAAACCGTTTCAATGGATTTACGGACTACGGTGTCGGGATCGGTCTGCGCGTTCCGCACTACGACCATATTTTTTCGAAGAAGCCCGTCGTCGACTGGTTCGAGATAATCTCTGAGAATTACATGGTCGACGGTGGACGGGCGCTTCAAGTGCTCGACGACATCCTCGATCAATATCGAGTCGTGCAGCATGGCGTTTCGATGTACTTCGGTTCTGCGCAGCCCTTGAACCGGGAGCATCTCAAACGTCTCAAAGATCTCACCCGACGGACAAAGACTCCATGGCTATCCGATCATCTTTGCTGGGGAAGCGTCGATGGGCGTTACACACACGATCTGTTACCTATTCCCTATACGATCGAAGCTGTGAAAACGACTGCGGCGAGAATACGAGAGGTGCAGGATTTTCTCGAGATTCCCATCGCTGTCGAAAACGTCAGTAGCTATGCTGAGTTCCACGAATCCCAGATGACCGAATGGGAGTTTCTGAACGAGGTGGTCGAGGCGGCCGACTGCGGAATCCTCCTCGACGTCAATAACATCTACGTCTCATCCCAAAATCATACTTTCAACCCCTTCGACTACGTCAACAGTGTTCCTGTCGAGCGCGTGGCGCAAATTCATATCGCCGGCCACTCCAAGTTTGAAAAGTACATCCTTGACACGCACGATCACCCGGTACTGGATCCAGTTTGGAGTCTGTACCAACGGACGATCGAGCGTGTCGGGCATACCGCTACTCTGCTTGAGTGGGACGACAATATCCCGTCCTTTGACGAAGTGCATGGGGAAGCGTTGAAAGCAAACAGGTATCTGGAACCGACGGAGACCGCCACACAACCCGCAGAGCAGATGGACCAAGAGGTGATCCACTCATGACACTGCTTGAGTTCCAACGCCGGATGTCAGAGGACGTGATGCGGCCTCTTAACTCGGATTTTCAAATGCAAGCGACGACAGATGATGGACGGACGACGGCCACGATCGCCGAGGGCTACATCAAGCCCAACGACCGGTTGTCGTCATTTGACCGCCTTGAAATCTACAACCGCCAGTACTGGTTCCGGGTGATCACTGCCGTTGCCGAAGACTTCCCAGCCTTGAATGCGGTTCTTGGAAGCGAAGTGTTTGATGAGTTGGTTCTTGCCTACCTCCGCGAAAACCCCTCGACTTCGTTCACCCTCCGTAACCTCGGCTCCAGATTGCCGGAATGGCTTCAATATCACCCCGAATTCACCTCAGGCAACCACGACCTCGCGATGGATATTGCACGCTTGGAGTGGGCCTATGTGGAAGCGTTCGATCGGGCCTCAGTTCCACCGGTGAATGGCAGTGATTTCGCGGGATTCGACGGCGAAACCAAGCTTCGCCTCCAGCCCCATTTACAGTTGCTCGATCTGAAATATCCGGTTGATGAACTCGTTCTGGCTGTGCATAGAGACTCCGGCCCCAGCGACATCATGAGCAACGCGATCTCCGAACGCCGTCAGACATCAGAAGCTATCTTGCCGAAGATGACGCGTCAGGATATCTATCTTGCCGTCCATCGTTACGACAATTCGGTCTATTACAGACGCATTGATCGTGAAGCTTTCCAATTGCTATCATCTCTCCAGTCGGGTAGTTATCTTGGCGATGCCCTCGAAGCAGCCTTTGAGGGGGGAACGTATACAGTCGAAGACCAGACCGCTAAGATTCAGGAGTGTTTCGCACACGCCGCCGAACTAGGGTGGTTCACTATATTGACTCCCAACTGATTATTAAAATCTCCATTAAAGGAAATAAAGATGTCTGTGGCCGCCGCGCGGCCCGTCTCCTAGAAAGCTAAGATGCCCCTGGGCCAGCCAATAGGAGAGCCCAAGATTCGGCATTTGCTGCTGGTGTTCCGAGTGGTTGTCGGCAATGGGGAAGGTGGCACATGGCCGCATAGTCGGCTGCGCGTCCAGTTGCTGAGTGAACAACTCACCCGGGTTCGATACCAAGTCTGCCGTTTAGCTACTCTCAAACGTTGCTTGCAGCCAATATAGCGTTCTGTGGTCTGTACGGAGACATGCCCAAGGAGAAACCGGATCTGCTCAAGCTCTTCTCCCGAATCATGGCAGAGCCGTGCACCGGATCTCCGTAGATCATGTGGCGCGAGACGTGGAATGTTTATGCTCGCGGCAGTCTTTTTGACAACGTGCCAGACGGTCTTTTCTGAAAATGCCGTATCCCAATGGTTTACGCGCGCGACAGAAATAGCGAAACAGCGGATCGCTTTCGATGCCGGCTGCGGTTAACCACGACCAGGCGTCTCTTTCACCCAATTCGGGACGGGAACGGTTCGAATGTGTTCCCTCCCTTGCCAACGAGATCGACGATCGCCCAGCGCTCCTCTCGACGCTGCAAGCTCTCCAGCTTCAGTTCCCCAAGCTCGCGGCGGCGCAGTCCGCAACCGAGCAGGATGGCCAGGATCGCTCGATTACGCTTTCCGGTCAGAGTTTGTCCATCGGGTACCTTATGATTGCCGCACTCCACTGCGGTGCATCATGAACTCTTCAAAAAGTCCGCACAAGTCGCTGGCTAGATGAATGAGGCCCTGGCTTTACTAGCGCCATATTTTTCTTGTGTAACCTTTTTGTAGCATTCGGGGTCGTATGGGCTATGAGACTTCTCCACGGACCCAAGATGCTTCTATGTATGGCGCTGCTAGGATGGGGCGCAATTTGTTCGCTAACCTCCCCAACTACCTTATTGGCGCAATCAACCACCTCGGGCGATATTGCCGGGAACGTCACAGATGTGACCGGTGCAGCTATTCCCGGTGCACGAATCCTTGTAAAAAGTCGAGAGACAGGAGTCTCGCAGACGTTGGCTACGAATGGAACCGGAGCCTATCGCGCCTCGTTGCTTAAGCCAGGAAATTACACAGTTTCGGTGACCGCGCCTGGATTTCAGACGACATCGACCCAAATGACGGTAGAAGTTGGCCAAATCACTCCTGGCAATTTCAGCCTCAGCGTAGGGTCGAACTCGGTGACGGTGGAAGTCAACGGTGAAACGCCGCTGCTGAATACTGAGAGCGCGGAACTTGCGACCACTTTTTCTTCGGAGCAAGTGCAGGCCTTGCCGAACCCCGGAAACGACCTGACCTATGTGGCGCAGGTTTCCCCCGGCGCTGTGATCAATACGTCGACACCCAGCAACGGCAGTGCTTTTGGGTATGGCAACTTTTCTGTCTTCGGCCTCCCTGCGACATCGAATACGTTTACGTTGAATGGGACGTATGAGAACGATCCATTCCTGAACCTGAACAGTTCGGGCGCAACCAATCTGCTGCTGGGAAATAATGAGGTCTCTGAAGTAAGTGTCGTTTCGAACGCCTATGGGGCACAGTACGGTGGTCTGGGTGGAGCTCAGGTAAACGAGATTACAAAGAGCGGAACGAACCAATTTCACGGCACTGAGGTGTATCAATGGAACGGATCAGTGCTAAATGCAAACGACTACTTCCGTAATCAAACCGATTTGCCAAAGAATTTCGATAACGTTAACCAGTTTGGAGGCTCGATCGGCGGCCCAATCATCAAGGACAAGCTGTTCTTTTTTGTCAACTATGAAGGTCTGCGGGTGGTGCTGCCTACATCGGGCACGGTCTTCGCGCCTACGCAGGCCTATATTAGCCAGACCCTGGCCAATGCAGCGGTCAATGATCCTGGAGCGGTCCCGTTGTATAGACAGTTGTTCAGTGTCTACCAGAATGCGCCTGGATACTCGAGAGGTGCTGTGGGAAATGACCCCAATGCGCAGAGCTATACGTATACCGCCGGCAACTTCACGCACGAGTTCCTTCTGACGTCCCGTGTCGATGCAGTGCTAACCGATAAGGACACTGTCTTTGGCCACTTCAAGTGGGACAAAGGCACCCAGGCAACTTACACAGACCCTCTGAATCCTATTTTCAACGTAAACAGCGTACAACCGTCCTTCGAAGGGACGCTGGGCGAGACCCATGTCTTTAGTCCAAACGTCACCAACCAGTTTCTCTTTAGCGCGCTTTGGTATAGCGCGGTGTTCACGAACCAGAATCTGGCTGCAGCAAACCAGGTGGTGCCCTTACACGGTTAATTTCTCCGCTCTTGGCGGCTCCTTCACGGGACTCGGCGGCATTGATTATTTCTTTCCGCAGGGCCGCAACGTGACCAACTATCAATTCATTGACGACGTCAGTGTGACTCGGGGAAATCATAACTTCAAGGCAGGCGTTTACTTCCGGCGGGACGACGTTACAGACTACAGTCCCTCGATCAATACGGTCCCTCTGGTTTTTGCTAATGAAGCGGTTGGCGGATCCTTCAATCGCGGTTTAGGCTTCGATCAATATTCGCAGCAATACCCGACTCGCAATACTCAACCGGTTGCGGTCTACAATCTGGCCGGCTACCTGCAGGACACGTGGAAGTTGCGGCCAAACTTCAATCTGACTGCGGCAGTCCGCTTTGAGCACAACTCCAACCCGGTCTGCGGTACAAACTGCTTCGCCTTCACAAACGGCGCCTTCGGTTCACTGAGCGCGAGTACGTCGACCGCCTACAACAGCCTGCTCACGAGCGGTCAACACGCGGCATTTCCATCATTTCAACCTATTTCGGTCAATCCCCGCGTCGGTTTCACGTACTCTCCCCTGGGAGCCGGTACCGGCACTGTCGTCCGCGGCGGCTTCGGCCTGTTTTCCGACGTTTTCCCCGGTGCCATTGCAGACACCTTCCTGAACAATGCACCAACCAACGTTGGGTTTACGCTGTTTGGGCCATTCTCTACTCCAGGTGCTAACGCGATCGGCATCAATCCAGCCGAGGCCAATAGCGGCGAGCAGATCACGACCGCATCGAACAGGGCATTTCAGACCGGGTTCAGGGGCGGTGCAAGCAACAATAGCTTGAGCGCCAGCGTTCCCGGGTTCTCCTCTCCCAATATCGCTACTGCAGTGGGCAAGCTCTTCTACCCGACGTATGAAGAGTACAGCTTTGAGATTGAACAGGCCCTCGACCGTAGTCACCATACGACGTTTTCGGCGCGATATGTCGGCAACCATGGATACCATGAGCCAGTGGTGAACAACGGAGCGAACGCCGGCGGAGTCAACAATGGCGCACAAGGGGCGACGGGAATCATCAACTTTACCGGTTTCCCCGATGTGCCTCCCAACCCCAACTTCGCCACCGCAACGGTAGTTGGCAATGGAGCTGTTTCGAACTACAACGGTGTGTCGGTTGGATTGGTACGCCAGGTGAAAGCGCTCACTCTCCAAGTGAACTATTCCTACAGCCACGCACTCGATGAGATATCGAACGGCGGCATCCTTGGTTTCGCTGCCGGCAGCAGCGTGACTGCGCCGGTAAACCCAGCCAACCTTCGCCAGAATTATGGCAACGCTGACTACGATGTGCGGCATAACGTTACGGGCGCCTACGTCTACACCCTGCCGTACTATCGCGGACCCCGTCTCCTGACAGAGAACTGGCAGGTCAGCGGAACGGTCTTTCATCACACCGGATTTCCGTTCACCGTTACCGATAGCGCAGTTACCGCCTCGAATTATGGCGGTACCGCGGTCACACTATTTGCCAGGCAGGTCAATGGGGTGAAGAGCTGTGGCGGCGGCGCAGTGTTCAACAACGCCACAGGTACAACTGCTAATCCGTGCGGTATTGCTATCCCTGGCAACTACGTCGATCCAACTGGCTTCGGTCAGCAAAGGCGCAATCAGACCTACGGGCCTTCGTACACGGACACCGACTTCGCGATCCAGAAGGGGTTCAAGCTGCCGCTCCCTCATTCGGATACCGGGAAGTTCGCTGTAGGCGCTCAGTTCTTCAATCTCTTCAACCACCCCAACTTCGCGGCTCCAGGACACGACATCAATAATCCGGAGACGTTGGGTTCAATTACCAGTACGGTGAATACTCCAACCTCGATCCTCGGTTCGGGTCTCGGCGGGGACGCGTCGCCTCGTCTGATCCAATTGAAGGGAACTATCACCTTCTAACAGAAGTGGTTCGCTCATGCGGGAGCAGGGGCCTTCCTGGGCGAAGAAGCCTTTGAAGAGCAAACTGGATGGAGGAAGGGTGGCCCTCATGGTTCCAAGGGAGGTGGTTGTGTCAACATTTGTTTTGACTGCGGAGATCATTCCATTTTTGGCAAGGGGTACGCATTTCTCTATTCCCCGCTGTTATTTTGTGGTCTGTTGTGCGCAGGTGCGGCAGGGAGCTGTGTGAGCGTCATGGCTAAGCTGCCCGAACTGGAAGTTAGCCTGTCTCGTGAGTTGGATGCTTATGGACGGAGGGTTTTGAGTCGCGTCGGTGTCGGTGTCGCCGCAAGTCTGATTGGGTGTGGATGCTCGGATGGGGCCTCATTCCTATCTCTCTTCAAGGCCAAACTTTCAGAGAGGTCTTGAATTCATGCACAATGTCCGGACAACCATGCAGCGGTCTTCAAGCCTTGATTCTTGTTGGCGTTCCTATGCTATTGGGTTTTAGCGAGCGTGCGCTTGCTTCCTTCGAGCAAAGCGTATTGGGAAATTGGAACAGGTCTCGCAAATCTAAGCCGTAAACTGTGGCCGATAAACCGCGCCCATTGGGGCTATTGGAATCATCCCAGTGGCCTCGTTCTCTATTCAGTCCGCCGCGCCCTGAACTAGATCAAGGGCTGGACGATAAATAAATGGGACTCGATATACAGGCGAATCCTTGTCACCCGTCTTCTCAAAGAATCCGACCTCGGTAAGTTGTTCCGCGAGTTTTGATGCTTCACTGTCATCGGTATGCCAAATCTTGCTCAATGATTCTACGAACTGGGTGCTTTTCTCCCGTTCAAGCGCACTTATATATGGCCTAAGATCCGGGTAGCCCTCTCGCGATATCGGATTTCAGCTGTCAGAACAATTTTCGACGGCAACTTCTGTCATTTGCGTTTCAAGCTTGACGCCATCACTATCCTGCCAAACCCTCAACGCAGTTTCAGTGTTCGGCCCTTCGTGGATAGACAAAGACAGTTTTCTGTCATTTGACCCGCTTGAGGTAGTCACGTTACCGCGCCGACTCGATTGTTTTGGTTGATCGAGAGTGATACGGACATGTTGCTGATAGAACGAAACGTGGCACTCCCGAGCTTATGACCGTAGAACGAGGGTTTGCCATTCATCCTTCCTACGGCGAGAAATAAGCTATTCAGGATGCGCAACCGCCGGCGTTCAAAAGGTAAATCAAACCGCGGCTCGTCCAACGAGATTGGATATCCAGAGGCACGTTGCTTTTCTCGTCTCGTTTCATTTTCTCTGAGAAGACGGTCGATTCCGGGGTGCCAGACGCGCACTTCCCGAGGGACGCTTACTTTCCCAATGACCTTAACAATCCGCTCTCGCACCGCTTCACTTGGCTCAGAGAAGTCAGGAGGCGGAGGAAGAGGCCCAAGAAGTTCCTCCTTCTTCCAATCCTGGTACCAATAAGTTTTACCTGCGGCGATGAGCGACCTGATCATCCATACCGGGAGGACGTATCGGGAGTGCTACTTGGAAGATCGGCTTTCCAGCGTCCTTCTTGGCCTAATAGCCTCGTTCTGGTGTCGGGATTTCAGAACGTGCGCATGTCTTCTTCAGCGCTACATCGGAGATTCCGAATCGTGAGCAAAGAGTCATTAGCGGTTCGGACCAGACAAGATCGTAGAGTTCTTTTCGGGAAAGACGTTCAGCCATCGCATTTTCGGAAATCAGTGGAATCGCACTAGGAGGCAGTGCACATAATCTAAGGCTAATATCGGTCCGGTTTGTAGCTAATTCTATTGGTGAAAATTACCAGTTCCTATTGGTTGCGGTTTGAGCCAATGATCGAGGACATGTGGTTTATCTTGGGCTCAGACGCAATGAGTGACAGGCGAAAGGACTTTGTTCTTAATCTGCTCCCAGTTATAGCTCTGCTGAGCATTCGCCTCCCCGACGAAAAGAGGGAGAATCAGAATGCCGAGGCACAAGCGGCCAATGCATTCTTGACCCTGTACAATTCCCCTGACCATGAATGACGGGCAAAGCTGGAAACGAGACGCACACGGATTCATCGACAGGCCAAAGCAAAAACAGCCACTGGGCCGTCCTGCCAAAATCCTTCTCCTCATAGTCCTCCTCGCCATAATCCTATTCGGAGGTCAGACTGCGCTATCGTACTGGGTCGATCTGCTCTGGTTCAGATCGCTCGGCTACGGAGACGTGTTCTGGACGACATGGAGACTGCAGTGTGGAATCTTCGCGATCTTTGCGATCGCTACATTTCTCATTCTGTACGGTGCGTTTTCAGCCCTGAGGCGCGCCCATCAAGCCGATCTGCCGAGCCCGCGCGAGATCGTCATCGCGGGACAGCCGGTGAGTCTCTCAGTCGAGGCCGCCTTGCGTGTCGTAGCGTTCTGCGCTGTGCTCCTCATTGCCGGGGTTACCGGTACGACGATGATGGAGGATTGGCCCACGCTGGCACTGTTCTCGTATGCACCGCCCGACGCAGGCAGCGCTGCAGACCCGATCTTTGGCAAGCCGATCGGCTTCTTCCTGTTCACCCTACCCGCGTGGCACCTGATCGTTAACTGGCTGCTTACGCTCTCCGTCATCACCACTGCACTTGCTGTCTTGTTCCTCCTGGTAACGAGCGGAGCCCGGGCGCTCGACAAGCGACGCAGCATCTACGGCTCCTCGCACTGGCGCGGGCTCTCCATCACAACTTCATTCCTGCTGCTCATCCTCGCGATCAATATATATGTCGACCGATTCGACCGACTGCTTGAGCATCACACCATCTTCGAGGGAGTAACTTACACGGACGCACATGTAGTGCTCACCGGACTTCTTATCGTCTGTGCGACCCTGGTTCTCGGAGCGGCGATGGCGGCCCTCAATGCTTTTCGGCAGCCACGCGGGTATTGGCTTGTAGCTGCAATTATTCCAGCGGCGCTCTGTTATGTCGTGCTCGGAGTAGTCGGCTGGTACGTCAGCAACTTTGTCGTCAAGCCGAACCAACTCGTTCGCGAGCAACCCTACATTGCCCATAACATTGAGATGACGCGGCAGGCATACGGCCTCGATCGGTTCTTGCAGCGCGAATTTCCTGCAGAGACTTCAGTCGAAGCAACCGAACCGGCAAACAATCAGGCCACGCTTCAGAACATCCGCCTCTGGGACTGGCGCGCGCTACAGGACACCCTGCGTCAGGTTCAGGAGATTCGCACCTACTACGACTTTCCCGACATCGACATCGATCGCTATGAACTCGACGGCACCCTTCGCCAGGTGATGCTCGCAACCCGCGAACTGAATGTCGAGAAGCTCCCCGAGAGCAGTCGAAACTGGATCAACGAGAAGCTAGTCTATACTCACGGCTACGGAATCACCATGAACCCTGTGAATGGGTTCACGCCGGAAGGACTGCCGACGCTCCTGCTGAGCAATATGCCCGTCCAGAGTACCGTGCCTGGTCTGTCTGTAACACGGCCAGAAATCTATTTTGGCGAACTGACCGACACCGACGTGTACGTCAAGACAAGGCAGCAGGAGTTCGACTACCCCCAAGGCCAGACCAATAGCCTCACTTCCTATCAGGGTACCGGCGGTATCGTGCTAGGCAGCTTCCTGCGCCGCATCATCCTCGCCTCCGACCGCGGCGATCTCACAAAGCTGCCGTTCAGCGATGATGTAAACGCAGACAGCCGACTCCTGATGCGACGTAACGTACGCGACCGCGTCGCGACCCTGGCGCCGTTCCTCACCTTCGATCAAGATCCCTACATCGTGGTCGATGAAGATGGCCGTCTCTCTTGGATAATGGATGCGTTCACAACATCGGACAGTTATCCTTATTCGAGCCACTACAGTGTCGATAATCATTCCCTGAATTACATGCGGAACAGCGTCAAGGCTGTGATTGATGCCTACGATGGGACCACGACGTTTTACGTGTTCGACTCCGATGATCCGATCCTGGCGATCTACCGGCGCATCTTTCCCAGCCTGTTCAAGGATGCTGCATCGATGCCAGCGGGGCTGCGGAAACATGTGCGCTACCCCGAACTACTATTCAAGTTGCAGTCGGAGGTATACGGCCTGTATCACATGACGAATCCGGACGTCTTCTTCAACCGCGAGGATCTCTGGACAGTCGCCACCGAAACCGGCCTTGGCAACGACGGCGAGCAAACGAAACAACCGATGCAGCCGAACTTTGTCCTGATGAAACTGCCGGGTGAAACCGGCGTGGAGTTCATAGAAATCCTCCCCTTCACGCCCGCCAACCGGAACAATCTCATCGGGTGGATCGCCGGGCGTTGCGACGGCGCACACTACGGTACTTCGGTAGTCTACGACTTTCCAAAAACAAAACTGGTTGATGGCCCGCAGCAGATTGAGTCGCGTATCGATCAGAATGCACAGCTCTCGGGACAATTGACTCTGTGGAATCAGCAAGGATCTCACGTACGGCGTGGAAGCCTGCTGGTCATCCCGTCCGGCCGTGCGCTGCTCTATGCGGAGCCAATCTATCTGCAGGCACAGCAAAGCCCAATGCCGGAGTTGCGCCTCGTCGTGCTCGCTCTGCAGGACCGGCTTGCCTACGGTCCGAACATTTGAGGCAGCTTTGGCGTCCCTCTACGGGGGAGAAGCCTCGTCTCTACGAACCGTAGAAGCGCCGCGACTAGCGCCTGCCTCACAAGCGCCGCAATCGGCGGACCTGCATGCACTAATCGCAGAGGCCGGTAAAGACCTCACCGAATATCAGCGCCTGACTGCGGAAGGCAAACTTGGCGAAGCCGGGCAGAAGCTTGAAGAGTTGAAAAGCGTAATCAACCAGCTGAACGCGCGTCAAAAATAGGCTTATTTCGATTGCCTGTCTGATCCTAAAATTGCTTGTCGGCTTCTAAATGGGGAATGTCGGACAAGTGACGTGTGTAATCGTTGTTCCTGCCTTACCAGACATGAGTTTTGTGCTCGGCACCCAGGCGATGGAGGGAAGCTCCACTTTTAAGGTATTTCGCGCCCAAAATCACCTGTTACCTGCGGAGATCGCAGTCGGACTCTCCAATGGAAGACCGTTTCTTGGGGACACAGGTGCGATCATGGTGCTGGACATTGGAGATATTGCTCATGCAAAAGCGTCGTTTCAGTCTCCTCCTGCTTTACATGATGATTGGAATTCACTCGGCAAGTCATGCGCAGGTTCTGACCGCCCAGTACGATAACTTTCGGACCGGCGCAGACCTGCACGAGACACTGCTAAGGCCGTCAAATGTTAACCCCCATGATTTCGGAAAACTGTTCTCCAGGACCGTCGACGGAGATGTTTTTGCCCAGCCTCTGTATGTTCCGTCGCTCGTGATTCCCGAAGTTGGGAAGCGCAATGTGGTATTTGCGGCAACCGAGCATGACAGCGTCTACGCGTTCGACGTGAACGGCACGCGCGATGCTCCGTTGTGGAAGACCAGCTTCATCGACCCGCAGCACGGGACAACGCCGCTGAGCGAACACGATGTGCTTTGTCCGTTTATTACGCCGGAGGTCGGGATTACTCCGACACCGGTGATCGACGCGGCAACCAGGACGATGTACGTGCTGGCGCGGACGAATGAGCATGGCGTGTTCGTGCAAAAGCTGCATGCGCTGGACATCACCAACGGCAAGGAAAAGCCGGGCAGCCCAGTAGTGATTTCGGCGACCGTGCAGGGCTCCGGAGACGGGGCTGTGGGCGGCAAGATCAGCTTCGATCCGCTAAAGGAGAATCCGCGGGCCGCGCTGCTGCTTGTAGGCGGTGAAGTGTACCTGACGTGGGCTTCGTCGTGCGACATCGGACCCTATCACGGCTGGGTGATGGCGTACGATGCCCATACTCTACAACAACGCGCCGTGCTGAATACTTCTCCGGACGGCGGGGATGCGGGGATTTGGCAGTCGGATGCGGGAGCGGCAGCCGATGACGAAGGCAACATCTATGTAGCAACAGGCAATGGCACCTTCAATGGAGCGAAGGCAGGCGGGCGGGACTTCGGCGACAGCGTGTTGAAGCTGCGGCTGGAGGGGCAGAGACTCGTGGTGCGCGATTACTTTACTCCGTTCAACCAGAAAGTGCTGGACGCGAAGGATTGGGACCTGGGAAGCCAGGGACCGGTGCTGCTTCCGGCGCAGCCAGGGGCTCATCCTCATTTGCTGGTGGTTGCGGGAAAGGAGGGCAAGTTGTACTTGCTCGATCGCGACAAGCTGGGGAAGTTTCAGGAGGGGTCCGACAGCCAGATTGTGCAGTCCGTCAAGGGGGTTAAGGATGCGTATGGAGCTGCGTCGTATTGGAATGGTCACATCTTCTTTACCGATCGAAGCGACACGACGCGCGACTTTGCCATGAACAATGGGCTGCTGGTGATGAAGGGAGTGACCGCGCCAATGTCGTCGCCTGGGGCGACACCGATCGTTTCGGCCGATGGGACGAAGGATGCAATTCTGTGGGTCGTGTCGACGAAGGAGTGGAACGAGGCGCACATGGACAGGCCCGCAGTGCTGCATGCTTACGACGCGACGGACATTACGCACGAGCTGTATAACAGTGAACAGAGGAGCGAACGGGACCGTGCCGATATGACCGTTCGTTTCGCGATACCAACGATCGCGGACGGTCGTATATTTGTCGGTGCTCGCGGCCGATTGGATGTCTATGGCCTGCTCAATCCAGGCAGTCGCTCTCAGAAGTAAGGTTCGAGGTCGTAAGCCTCGCAGGCTTTGGCCAGGTCGTGAACTTTCCCGAAACCCGGTTTTCAGGGAACTGCGGGACGCCACTTGTCCGATAAGCCGACTACTCGGCCAAGTGGACATTTTCGAGGGTTCGATGAGTGACTCGGCGATTACGCGCCAAATCAATCCGCTTCACCCCGCGCAGCAAAGTGCGACAATTTGACGTTACTTTGTCTTGGGTTGTGGCTTCGGCGCATTGTTCATTGTGTTTTCAGCTGTAGGCCCAATTGGTCCGCATAGCACCAAGCCTCGAAAGAGGAAGGATCGCGGCGAGCAGCGCCATCTGGTTCCTTACCACGACCCGCCGAAGTTGTTTCGGCGAATCACATTAGGGCCTTGGGGGAGAAGCGCCAACGTGGCCTGAATCCACACCATCAACAAACCCGCACAACGTCGATGTCCAGCAGAGCCCCTAGCTTTTCGAGCTTTCCCGCGAGATGTCCCACGCCCACCGCGCAATGATGCGCCGGTTCATTTCCATTCCACTTCTCCATAAAACCTCGCGCCCCAATCGGAAACCGATAGCGGCTGTTCGTATTCCCGATGTGAAGAATTGGTCCCCGTTCGGTCTGCCCTTCCGCAACCAGCAGCTTAAGGCCGCGCCGTTTGCACTCGACAACCGATAGCAGCGTCACTGGCCCCACCCGCACACTCATCTCCACAGAAAGTCCTTTGCCCACCTTGCCGTGATAGATCCGCAGGGGGCGCACCTTGGTCTTACCCTCCGCAATACCCGGATGTCCCGGCCCATCATGTCCCATCAACACAACGTCATCTCCGAAGTCCGCAGTATAGTATTCGGTGAACGATCCGCCACTGCCCAGGCTGTCGAGAATCTTCATCGCCAGCACATTCTTGATCTCGTACTCTCCGGCAACTGGTATGCCATGGCTGGTCAGCAACGAAGTCCCAAGAATGATCGAACTCATCGTCTCTTCGTTCGCGTCCGATCCGGATCCCTTGTAGTAGTAAGCCAGTCCCCCCATGGAATACTTGCTGGCCAACTCTTCCAGCGCCGCCGAAGTCCTTGCCGCGCGTTCCAGTTCGTAGTCGGAGCAGTCGTTCTGGATATCAAACGCCTTACGAATCATCGCAATCTGCTGCTTCACCGCTGTCTCGCTCGCCTCAATCCGCAGCCTGCTCAGTTCATCCACTTCTAATTGCTCAATATGCACACCAAAGATATTGCAAACTGCAACCAGATCCGTCGCAACATCCAGCATGCCGCTGTAGTAGTGGCCCATCAGCCCCAGGCGCGTATGGCTCAACGTATGAGCAACGTGTGCGGCATCCAGCCATTCAGCAATCTCGCGCCAGCACGTCTCATCCTTTTCCAGCGCTCCATTTACCTGGTGAAACGGAATGCCGCATCGCGCGAAGACGTTGGCAATCTCAGGCATTGGACACGCAGAACAATACGCAAGCCACTCGCGCGTCATCGCCACCCGATCCGGCAGCGCGTTGAAGGCTTCATAGTCCAGTGCCGCCGTCGGCTGCAGATTCAGAATCAATACCGGAACCTTGGCCCGACGCACAATCGGCAGAATCATAGAGGACAAGGCGTACGTTGTGACATAGATCACCAGCAAGTCGATATCCTGCGCTCGCGCCTCATGTCCCACGGCGAACGCTCGCTCCGGACCATCCACAAAACCAAAGTTAATCACCTCGCGCTTGGGCCCTCGCAAGCGCTCCTCTACCATCTGGACATATCCGCGCAGGCGCTCCTCAAGCCCACTAAATTGGCTCCAGTACGCATTCAACCCAACTCCGAAAAGTCCCACCTGCAGGTTTGAAAAGTCGTTCACTTTCTCTCTCCCCGCGAGCCACCCTCATTCACTCGCGTCTGCGACGAGCCCGCCTGCAGCGGAGCGCTCAGCTTTACGTTGTACACAGGCTCAATCTGAACCGGCCCAAGCATCCCCGACGGCAACAACGGAGAATCCTTAGTGTACTTGCGGATATTTGTCCACGTGTAATGCTTGCCGTTTGGATCCTGCGAATCTCCAATCAACCGATTCGGCCACAGATTGGTCACATCCACCTCAATCGTATTTGTCCCTGCGTGAAGCAGACCGTCAAGCCGAACCGCATAGGGTTGCTTCCACACGATTCCCGCCGCTTTGCCATTGATCCGCACCGCCGCGACCTCATGCACCGCGCCAAGATTCAAATTTGCAGACGAACCAGCCACGGCTTGCGCCCCAGTAAGCTGCAAAGTCGTGCGATAAGTCGCCCTGCCCGAAAAGTAACGCACACCGACATCACCAGAGTTCGTCCACGACTCCAATCGATCCATCGTCATCTGTGGTGGCGCTCCCCATCCCTGCGGGAAACTCAGCTTCCACGGCCCTCCCACATTTATCGGCTCAGCCATGCCCGTCGCAACTCCCACGCTCTTGCCATCTGCGAAAGTGAGACGATATTTGCCCGTCTCCAGCGTAGATAACCTTGCTGTCGTTCCATCGCTCACCACTCTCACCCCGCGCGGCAAACCTGTTCTCTCCGGATGTTCAGCCGAATACACGATCGATCCGTTCCATTCCAACGCCGTCACATTTCTCACCGTCACGCGGTGCCGCAAAATAACGAAAACCGATTCACGCGCCCCCAGTGAAAGCGGCAGCATTGTTCGCCCATCCGCTGTCACAGAAAACAACAAACTCTCCTCAACATCTCCTGTGTCCGCATGAAATATCTCTGGCTGCTTATCCTTCACCCGCAGCACGACAGCAGTCCCAACAGGCTTATCGAGCGTATTTCGAATAAAGTAGATCTCCGCCTCTCCCGCTCTGCGATGCACATAATCAAGCACCGCCCCGGCACCGCCCCCAACCACTTCCAAGTCCGGCAAAACCCCCGTCACACCCAGAGCCTCACGCGCACTCCCTTCACAGAACAGTCGCCCTTTCCCGACTGCGATGTTCTTCTCCGGGCTTGTCTCGCACCCACTCCACAACTCACTCGCAATCGCCTCAAACTTCTGTGCCTCTTCCTCCGGCACAATCCCCTGACTACGTAACGGCCGC
The DNA here is from genome assembly GCA_963756685.1 of uncultured Acidobacteriaceae bacterium. Taxonomy (GTDB): domain Bacteria; phylum Acidobacteriota; class Terriglobia; order Terriglobales; family Acidobacteriaceae; genus Edaphobacter. The sequence goes on along the minus strand of CAVWON010000007.1, from coordinate 151,873 downwards.
TCGCCAATCAAAGTCCCGCCGTCCCTCAAATACTCCTCCGCCTTCTTCAAAACCGCCAGCGGAAGAATCCGGGAACGAGGCAACGCCAGCGCCCGATAGCGAACCCCCTCCGGCGTCTGCAACTCACCGCCTGCAACAGAGATCCTCTTCAACAACGCATCCGTACTCGCAACGTCATAGTCATATCCAGGCAAAACCCTCGATGGATCATCCCGCTTCAACCGCACAAAATTAGGAACATTGTCGCCGTAGTAATAGAGCACGTCGCTTACCGGAACGCCCTGCTGCAACAGAAATTGCGACCGGTTCAGGTACTCAAGAAACGAACCCGCATCCCGCCACCATGTCACATTCGGATTCAAATGTGTCCCCGCAAAATACTCCTGTCCCGGCAGCCCCAACTCCGCGGGAGACGAAGTAAATTCGTGCCACACCAGGCGATTCATCCCTTCTGTCAATGCCTGATCGAACGACGGCCGCAGATTCATCCCCAGCGATTCATTCCACTGGTTCCCAATCGACGTCATCCCCTCCGCCGCTGCGAGCGGCCGTCCATAAATATGTGCAGCACTCGCCGCCTCCTTCACAAAGTACCGATCCTGATCCGCGCTCCTATGCTCGCGAGACATCGCCCAATACTCAGTCTGCGGGATACTGCTCGACCGAAAAGTCTCCAGCGCATCCATCGGTGCACCATGCGGGCCTCCAGACTCGCACTGTATCCCCAACCCAAACTCACCCGCTAGCGACCGCCATCCGATCGTAATGTCCATTCACCAAATCAGCCACCGTCCGCCGCAGATCAGCCAGAAACCGCGTACTCAAATCCCGGCTTCCAACGATTCGCCCAGCAACCACGGGCAGATACGGCACCGGATCATATCCCCGCCGCTGTCGAAACTCCTCACGAAATCTCCCAGTCCAATTCGTCCCGCCCAACTCCCAGCTATCGGTCGCGACATACTTCAGGCCCTTACCCAGATACGGCTTGCCCGCTTCCATCAGCGGCAACACACTCTTCTTCCAGTACGCATCAAGGGCCGCCGGGTCGAGATAGTCAATCGCCAAACCCTGCCACGCTCCGCTCGATGTCGACACCCGTGCGTCGGAATCCGTGTACCCGATCCGCAACACCTCCCAACTTTGCACGCTTCCTGCCGGTGGCACCCAGTGCACTGCTCCATTGGCGTCTACCTGTGCCGTAATATCGCGCACCTCCTCTAATTCAGTATCCTCATCCGTTTTGTCCGGCGAAGAGTCCGTCAGCAATGGAGTCGCGTCTGGCATGGAGAACCCCATCTCCGCTGCAGCGGACTTAGCCTTCAATGCACCCAATCCCTTGCGGGCATCGCCACTCTCTCCAGCCATCGAACTGCCCCGATGCAGCGGATAAACCAGCACAGCAATCTGTCGATAGAACCCGTTCTTCATCGGAGGCAACTCGAGCTTGGCGTCGGTCGCGCCCGTCTTCACCACAGTCCGCGACCACGTCAGCAGCTTCGACGCTTGCTCCGGTTGCACCCACGGACCGCCAAGGTTCCACCCACTCGTAATGTTAAGCGTAACCTCCAGCCCCAGCCGGTCAGCCTCCTTCAGCGCATGAACGTAAAGTGCCGTCCACTCCGGACTCCCGAACTCGGGACCAGCCGGCACATTGTCGTTGCCGTCCTGGTTCGCCCCATTCGCATCCACTAGGAGCACGCCACCATAGCCCTTCTTCTGCATCTCCTCCAGGTCGCGCGTAATGGTCGCCTTGGTGGTGTGCCCATTAAGCCACCACCAATAACACCGCAGTCGCGCTGAAGCCGGCGGATTCGCAAACCCCATCCGCAGCTCATCGGGCGTTGAGGGACGGGCTTGTCCATAGGCGAGTTCCACAAATCCCACGGACGCTACGGCGAGAGCGACGATTCCGCTCACTAACCATCTTTTTCGATAGCCCACAGGCACCTCATTGCTATAGAAACGAAGCGCTGGCATCGACGCGCCACTGGATCTATTCCGAAAAAAGAGAGGCGGACCTGCGATCGATCAGAAGTCAAAGCGAAAGTCCGCCATTGGAAGAGTTTAGAAGTTGAGGCGCGCTGTCAACTGCGTCAGCCGTGGATCGTTTGCCTGTGTCAGTGTCACGATGCCGTAGCTCGATGATCCAAGGGACGTATTAGGCCCGCCAAAGTTAGGAGTGTTGAGTATGTTGAAAAACTCGCCGCGAATCTCGAAGTTGAGAGACTCATGCAACTGGAATTGTTTGAATAACGTGAAATCAAAGAGAGGATGAACTCGCTGCCGAACGTAATTCATGTAGGGCCCAACATTGTTCAGAGTAAAGGACAGATGCTGCTGGTATGCGGGAATAGAAGAAGCGCTGTCGCAAGCGGGTGCGGAAGCAGTCGTCATCACCAGAGCACCGGCGGCGTTCTCATAGCAGGTATTAAAATACCGGCCATAAGTCGCATTTCCCAGGTGCGGATTGGAAAGCGGAGTGACATTAGCAGGCGTCGCCACAAGGTTGCCATTCTGCGCGCGAAGCACCCCGTTGATCTGCCATCCGCCTAGCGTGTACCGCTCCAGGGCCCGTTTGCCGGACAAGGAAGAGAACTGGTAGATCCCAACAAGGTTCCCTACCAGGTTCGGGTTGGGGTCCTGATAACGGAAGGGCGAACTCAGGGGGTCTTGAGCGTTGAGATAGATGTTCTGGTCCATGATCTTCGACCACGTAAAGTTTCCCTGCATCGAAAACCCATGGCTCACTCGCTTAACAACGGAGGTTTGCAACGAGTTATAGAGAACATTTCCCCTCGAAGCATAGTTATCCGTTACGTTCGTAAATTCGGGGTACGGAAGTAGCAAGAACTGTCTTTGAACAGTCGCAGAGTTCAACGATGATCCAGGGAGCAAACCCGCCATCGGATTCGTGACTTGGGTCTGCAGGTAAGTGACCCCTGCGGGCCCTTGGTTGTAATACTGGGCCGGTAATGCATCGATGCTCTTGTTGATCTCAAGCTGCGACGCCTTGTTGCCGACGTACGCGATCTGAAGCACGACGTTGGCGGGCAACTGTGTCTGAACGCTGACAGAGTACTGCATGATCTTCGGCTGTGTATGGTTCTGATCGGGATAAGTTATGCTTTGGCCGTTTTGTGTCGCCAATCCAAGCGAACTCCCGGTCGGCAGATTTAATCCCGGTCGGAAATGGATTGGAGATGGCGTTCGCAGGATGAGTATTATCCAGCGTCGCCACGTAGCTGGTTGAGGAACTGAATCCTTGTCCGAGCGGGCTTTCCAGCGTGTTGAAGTAGATGATGCCAAAGCCCCCGCGCAGCACCACGTTTGGATTTAATTGATACACCGCTCCCAACCTTGGTTGGAAATTATTCCAATCGCTCGGATAGTCATATCGGTTCGACGGACTGGCAAACTGCAGGCCGCCATTGAGCGTAAGACCCGCCACGGAGGACTGCAGCGGGTTCGGGCACGAGGCGCAGAATCCGTTGTTGAGCCGGTTGTAGCGCTCAGTAAATGGCGTCTCGTAGTCCCAGCGAATGCCCATGTTGACCGTCAGGTTCCTCATAACACGCCAGTCGTCCTGCGCGTAGATGCCGTAGTAGAGCTGCTGAAGCGCATAGGCGATCTGATTGCCATACGTCCCGCTCGAAGGATAGCCCAGGAGCAAAGATGCAAAAGGGTTCCCTGAGCTTGCGTCGCTCCCGACCGCCGTGGTGACAGAGTTCTTTTGCGTGAATTGGCGGTTGAAGTTAAACGTTCCCAAGCCGCTTTGCGGATTCTGTACGTTATACCGTGTCAGGTTACCGTCGAAGCCAACTTTGAAAGTGTGCTTGCTGAGGGACTTCGAAACCAGAACAGAGGTCGATCCTAGAGTATCTTCGCTGATCTGCCCGGTATTGCCGGCTGCGAGTCCAGCATAGGGCGACGTCGTGCCCGGACTGGTGCCAGAAGCTCCTCCCGGTGAGGTACAGGAATCGCAGGCAAAGACGCCGGGAAACGACTGATATGGCAGACCCGTTCCATTGATGTTGATCGTGGAAAGATTGAAGGTACTTCCGGGATAGATCAAACCAAATGGGTGATAGATGACTCCGATACGCGCGTCCACCACAAGTGTAGGCGAAACAACGATCACATCATCCAAGCTTCCGCCGATGTTGTTGCGATAAACCGTGTAGCCCACTCCCGTCGGAGCAACGAGTTTCGGAAATCCCTCAGTTGGCTGAATCTGGTGCAGGACGGCTTTGAAGAAAGTGGCGTTCAGCTTGTTGCGGTCGGAAAACGAGTGATCGACTCGCGTCACGAAAGACCAGTATTTGTTTGGCGAAGAGGTTTGGGAAGAAATGTAGTTAACCGTCGGACTGAGTGTGCTGTTCGGGGCCGGATAGTAGCTCCCCAGCGCTGCTCCCGCCGAATTGATCTTGCTTTTGATGTTGTTGTTCAGGAACGGCGTCCGATTGCCATTCGCATCCGCTGTGGTTGGATCATATAGCTGGACGCCCAGCACCAGGAGCGCACACACCTGCGATGAAATTTGAGCAAAGACCAGAGAAATCACCGGCCAGCTGTGCAGTGGTCGGAACCAGTCCTGAAAACGGGACCGGTTGATGAAGCTGGATATATTCGTATGCGGCCATAAAGAACGTCTTGTCTTTGCCGTTGTAGAGATGCGGAATGGACAGTGGCCCGTCAATTACTCCCCCCGGTTGGGTCCATTGATCGTTCACCCGATGCGTCGGGTTTACCGCGGCATTCTGCGTCGGTACGCGCTCATAGGTATTCGCGTCCAGATAGGTATTCCGAAAGACGTAGTACGCCGAGCCGTGATACTGGTTCGACCCGGCCCTCAGGACGGTATTCAACACAGTACCGTTCCCATGTCCATACTGCGCGTCATAGAGCGCCGTCTGCGTCTTGACCTCCTGCACGGCCTCCGGTGATGGCACAAAGCCCGTATAGCTCGCCCCTGAGAGCCGTTCCGCCGGGTCGTCGGGAATACCGTCCAGCGTCAGGCGGTTGTGACCGCTGCTTCCTTCAGCGATGATCTGCACCGCCGTTCCACTGAAGGGATTCGTGAAGCCGCTGGCTTTGGACTGCATGTAGGCTCCCGTCGTTACACCTGCAGCCAGCGTTGAGAGCACGAACGGGTTACGCCCAATGTTTGGCAGGTCGGTGACCTGCTTCGTCCCCATCGTCGTTCCCAGATTCGCCGACGCTGTGTCGAGCATCTCAACGCCGGCCGTCACCACGACCTGCTCGCCCACCGCTCCGACCTTCAGTGCGAAATCCGTCCGAACGACACCGCCCGCCGTCAACACAAGGCCAGTCCTTGTCTCCGGGCGGAAACCGGAGATCTCGACCATCACCTCATAGGTGTCGGGCGTCAGAAACGGGATCGTGTATACCCCCGAACCGTTCGTCTTTGTCTTGGTCGTGTAATGGGTCGTGATGTCCGTCGCCGACAGGTCGGCATTCACGATCTTCGCTCCGGAGGCGTCCGTCACTTCGCCTGTTAGTGTTCCCAGGTACTGCTGCGCTCCCAACGGAAGCGTCATCACCAGGCTAATCAGGAACAGTGCTCCCGCCGCTGCGATTCTATTGAACGATTGAACCTGATACATAAAGCCTCCTAAAACCTTATTGGCCATGTCCCCGCAGATCCGTGGCCTGCAGAAGGTCGACACAATGCGCATATCTAGAAATTTCCCAAAATCATTAGGGAAACTTTTTACGAACGCACCCACGGTATATAGGCCCACTAACGACCGTCATTGCATATACTGACCAACGTAGTGGACAAAATGACCAGTCATGTCTAGTCCTGCTTCGAAATCGCATATTTATTCCCGCTATTTCCGTGTCGATCGGCGAGTGCGGCGGTGGGGACTGTATGTGACGACCTGCGGAGAGAGCATCATCGCGCCACACGCGCCCTATCCTCCTATCGAACATCCGCCGTCCCATCACTTTGACTGGCAACACGGCCGCAAGTTGTCCGAGTATCAAATCGTCTACATCTCGGAGGGCGCCGGAACAATCGAAACCACAAAGACTAAGTTTCGCGTAACTGCCGGCGACGCCATTCTCCTCGTGCCTGGCATGTGGCATCGTTACAGACCGGACGATCTGACCGGCTGGCACGAGCATTGGGTGGGATTCGCCGGCGATGGCGTCGAGCAGGTCCTACACCGCAGCCTCCACAAGAAGAACCCTGTCATCCCTGTTCGCGAAGAGAAGGTCATGCTCAACAGCTTTCACCATCTCTTTCAGAGCGCACGCGAAAAGACGCCAGGACTTCAGCAGGTCATGGCCGGGTGGGCAGGCGTTCTGCTGGCTCTCCTCTATTCCTCCATGCAGCCGCTCTCGGGCAAAACCAGAAGCGAGACCCAGATCATCGAGCAGGCACGCTCCCTAATGCTTGCCGAAAAGACTCGCGACATGGCGCTCGAAGACATCGCTAAGAGCCTCAACATCAGCTACACAAGCTTTCGCAGGACCTTCCGCGAACACACCGGCGCGAGTCCGCACCAGTACCGCCTTCACCTCAAGATCAGCGCAGCCCGTGAACTGTTGCGTAGCACCGATCTCCGCGTCAAGGAGATCAGTTATCGATGTGGGTTTGACGACGAGCAGTACTTTTGCAGGATCTTCAAGCGTCAGACTCGCAACACCCCCATCGAGTTTCGCATCGGATCCCGACGCCCCAGAAAAACAGGTTCTTCCTAATCCCCACTGAGTCGCGAGTTTACCCGAACCATTCGAGCAGCAACGACCCCGATGCAGTCGCGTCCAATGTGCTGATCACATTCGGTCCGATCAGGAACTAGGATTGTCCGTTGGCGATAACAGGCGTGGCTGTTGAAGGAACTCAGATTCTGGAAGATGCCTAAAATAACGTCGCGTCAGGATGCCCTACAAGCGATTTGTAGGAAGCGACTGACCATTTACCATCCCCCAAAATCGTGCCGATGTTGTGAATATCGAGTTTTTCAACAGCCATAGGCCGACGCACTCTTGGCCGATTCGGATCCGGCCCTTCGGCAAGTGGACGTAAAACCGCCTAATCGGACAGGTGCCCGAAAAGTCCGGCTTTCGGCAATATCAAATCGAGTTCCCTGGAGTCGGAGAGGCAATCCGCTCTCGCACAGCTTCGATTGGCTCAGAGAATTCAGGAGGCGGAGGAAGAGGGCCAAGAAGCTCCTCCTTTTTCCAGTTCTGGTACCAATAGTTTTGACCTGCTGCGATGAGGATCTGATCATCCATACCGGGCGGACGTATCGGAAGTGCTACTTGGAAGGTCGGCTTTCCAGCCTCCTTCTTGGCCCAATAGCCTCGCTCGGGTGTCGGGATTTCAGAGCGCGCACATGTCTTCTTCAGCGCTACATCGGAGATTCCGAATCGTGAGCAAAGAGTCATCAGCGGTTCGGACCAGACAAGATCGTAAAGTTCCTTTCGGGAAAGTCGTTCAGCCATCGCACCTCGGAATTATGAGAAATCACTCTGCCGTTCAAGATACCTAGCTAACGTTGAAATTAGACCTGACATTACGCTCGCCGATATGAATCCCAAGCGGGATCGATATCGCAGGTTTCAATCGGGTATCAGGGAATCTAATTCCCTGATACCCGATTGTTAATTCCCTGTTCTTTACAGGCCGGATTGAGAGCTAGAGCCTAGTAAACGTCCTGAATACACAGCGATAGAGGGATTCTTCACTGGAGCAATTGGACGAAATCGAGAGAATTTCCCTGTATTTTTCCCTGTTACAGGGAATTAATCGCAGAGAGGGGTTCGCCCAAGACTGCATCCACCGCCATCCCTCACGCGCTTTCAAAGCGTCGCGCGTGCTCCATCCAATAAAGTGTTGGTGGTGCGCCCGAGAAGATTCGAACTTCTGACCTACAGCTTCGGAGGCTGCCGCTCTATCCAGCTGAGCTACGGGCGCGCTCCCTCTAGCCTAGCATGATCGCTCCAGGTTGACAGCCCACACCGCTCCAGTTCAGCATCAAGACGGACGTCCCCCGAAAATAACGGTCACTCCATCAAAGCCGAAAGCTCAACCCAATTCACAACCAGAAAGAGAGACTCGCTCATGTTCCTCCGCGCCCTGGCAACCGCCGCCTGTTGTACACTCCTCACCACCGCAAGCCTCGCCCAGATGGGCGACATGAAGATCGACCAGCCCGCCGGCAAAACCATGCCCAGCCCCCCGGCCACAGCCAGCGTCACTCTCAACGGCAAAGCCGTCACCATCAACTACAGCTCCCCGCGCCTCAAGGGTCGGACGATCGGCTCCGACATCGTCCCCTACGGTGAGGTCTGGCGAACCGGAGCCAACCCAGCCACCACTCTGATCACCGCGACCAACCTCAGGATCGGCACCCTCGAAGTCCCCGCCGGGACCTACACTCTCTTCACCCTGCCCAGCGCCAAGCAGTGGCTCTTCATCGTCAGCAAGAAGACCGGCGAGTGGGGCATTCCATACCCTGAGGGCGATGACCTCGGCCGCACACCCATGACCGGCAAGACCCTGCCCGCCTCACAGGAAAACATGTCCATTTCCTTCGAAAACACGAAGAGCGGCAGCACCGAACTCCACGTCAAATGGGGCACAACGGACCAATTCGTAGCCGTCAAAGCCGACTAGCGTTGCTCTGCGGCTTCTCTCTCCAGCCTCAGTTTCTCCATCACCGAAGCCACCAACTCTTTAGCTCCAGTGATGTTCGCCAGAACGGCCTGCAAATCGAGCGCCGGGACCTTAGGGTTCCGCGCGCTCGTGCAGTACACGCCATGCTGGCCCACCAGAACCAGCGCATCGGTCAGAACATCCAGCGTCACCGCCAGCCGTCCACGCGCCTCACCCATCATGAACTCATACTTCTCGAGTTCCTCTTGCCGGTCGTAAAAGACGGACACGACTCACCACTCCTTCGCCGCTGAATCCACCACCAGCGGAGTCGAAGCTGCGGGGGCCTTCCAGCGCAACACAGGCTTCCTCGCCGCCGTTGTCTCATCCAGCCGCTGCACTCGAGTTGTATGCGGCGCCGTCTGCACCAGCTCCGGATTCTCCTCTGCCTCGCGCGCGATCTGCTTCAATGCATCGATCAGCAGGTCCAACTCCTCGCGGCTCTCGCTCTCTGTCGGCTCAATCATCATCGCGCCCTGCACCACCAACGGGAACGAAACCGTATAAGCATGAAAGCCATAATCAATCAGCCGCTTACCCATATCGCCGGTCTTCACACCGTTCTTCGCCTGCAACTTGTCGGAGAAGACGACCTCATGCAGCGACTGCGTCTTATACGGCAGCTCAAACGTGCCCCTCAAGCTTCGCCCGGATGTAGTTCGCATTAAGCACAGCGTCCTCGGTCGTCTGCCGCAGTCCATCCGGCCCGTTGGCCAGAATGTAAGCCAGCGCTCGCACAAACATCCCGAAGTTCCCATAAAACATCCGCACCCGCCCAACGGTCTTCGGACGGTTGTACTCAAGGCCAAGCGGCCCGTCCGCCTTGGTCACCAGCACTGGCGTTGGCAAAAACGGCTCCAGAATCTTCTTGCAAGCCACCGGGCCCGACCCCGGCCCACCGCCGCCATGCGGCGTAGAAAACGTCTTATGCAGATTCAAATGCATCACGTCAACGCCAAAGTCACCCGGCCGCGTCTTGCCCACCAGCGCATTCATGTTCGCGCCATCCATATAAAGCAGTGCGCCCTTCGCATGCAGCACGTCCGCAATCTTATGGATCTCGCTCTCAAACACGCCAATCGTCGAAGGGTTCGTCAGCATCAGCGCAGCGGTGTCCTCGTCCACCATCCGCTCTAACTCCGCCACATCCACCATGCCCTGAGCATTGCTCTTCAGGTTCGCAACCTCATACCCGCAAACCGCAGCGGTAGCCGGGTTCGTCCCATGCGCCGAGTCCGGAATAAGGATCTTCTTCCGCGGGTTCCCCTTTGACTCGTGATAAGCCCGCACTAGCAGTATTCCGGTAAACTCGCCATGCGCGCCAGCCGCCGGCTGCAAAGTAATCGCATCCATACCGGTAATCTCAATCAGCGCGTCAGACAGCGTCTTCATAATCCCAAGGCAGCCCTGCGACAACGACTCCGGCTGATAAGGATGCGCCTCCGCAATCCCCTCCAACCGCGCAACCGCCTCATTCACCCTTGGGTTGTACTTCATCGTGCAGCTACCCAGCGGATACATGCCCAGGTCGATCGCATAGTTCCACGTCGAAAGCCGCGTGAAGTGTCGAATGATCTCAATCTCACTCAACTCCGGCATCACCCCCAGATCCTTGCGCACCGAAGCCCCGAGCAGGGAAGCGGCATCCACCGCCGGCACATCCAGCTCCGCCAGCCGATAAGCCTTCTTCCCGGGCGAAGATTTCTCAAAGATCAAGTCTTCATTCTGATTGACGTGCGTCGTGGCCTTCTTCGGCGTCCCTACAAACTTCTCATCAGCCATCTTCAAAACTCCTGCGCATCCACTGCGCTTCCCGTCTCCGAGTAACTCCCCGACTCCGGCCCATCCACATCTTCTTCTCGCAACGAAAGCCCAAACACGGTCCCATTTTCAAACTCAATCGTCAGCGCATCACCTTCTTCAAGGGAAGCCTGCACGACCTTGTCATCAATCTGTGCGCACAAAGCGTTCCGATACTCCGGCTCGCCATAAGCCACCGAAAACTCCGGAAACAAACATGTGGCCAGGCATAGAAGGTCAGCAAAGGGGCCTCAAATCGAAGCTGCAGAAAATCCTCGACGAACTCAACCGCCTTCAACTCCTCGCCGATTATTGCTGAAACATCCATCCCTAGGCCTTCTTACCCGCCAGCGCCGCCGCGACAGCATCCATCTGCTTCCGCGTCGTCAACTCCGTCGCGCACCACAGACTCGCATTAGGCCCAAGCTCCGGATACCACTTCCGCAACGGTAGCCCGCCAATAATCTTGCTGCCAAGCAGAGCCCCATTCGTCTCCTCTGCACTCTTCGGCAACTCCAACACAAACTCATGAAACCGCGGCGCACCATCAAACAGAACCTTCGCACCTGAAGGAGAAGAAGCGCCAAGGACGCTGTTGAGATAAGCAGCCTTAGAAAGATTTTGCTCCGCCAACTCCCTCATACCCTGCTTGCCATATACCGTCAGAAAGATCGTAGTCATCATCGCGACCAGCGCTTGGTTCGTACAAATATTTGACGTCGCCTTCTCTCGCCGAATATGCTGCTCGCGGGTCGACAGCGTCAGCACAAACCCGCGCTTGCCGTCCTTGTCCTTCGTTTCACCGATCAGCCGCCCGGGCATCTGCCGCAAAAACTTCTCCTTGCACGCAATCACGCCGCAATAAGGCCCACCGTAACCCACCGCCACGCCATACGACTGCGCCTCCAGCGAAACAATGTCCGCCTCTGCCGGCGGCTTCACAATCCCCAGCGACACCGCCTCCGCAATCGAAACGATCAGCAAAGCACCCTTCGCATGGGCCAACTCCGCAATCGCCGTAACGTCCTCGATCGTCCCAAAGAAATTCGGCGACTGGATCAGCACGCAAGCCGTGTCCTCCGTGATCACAGCATCGAGAGCGGCCATATCCACGCGCCCATTCGCCGCATACCCCACTTCGACCGTCGGAATCTCCTGGTGCTGCGCATACGTCGCAATCACCTCGCGATACTCCGGATGCACCGTCCGCGCAATCACGGCACTATCGCGCCCTGTCACCCGTACCGCCATCATGATTGCCTCGGCCGCGCCAGTCGACCCGTCATACATCGACGCGTTCGCGATCTCCATGCCCGTCAGTTCGCAGATCATCGTCTGAAACTCGAACATCGCCTGCAGCGTTCCCTGCGAGATCTCCGGCTGATACGGCGTATAACTTGTCAGAAACTCACCGCGCTGCACCAGCGAGTCGATGATCACGGGCCGATAGTGCCGATACACGCCCGCGCCAAGAAAACTCGAATAACCGACAGCATTGTTCTCCGCAAATGCACGGAAGCGGTCGAGGATCTCCGACTCACCATGTTGCCGCGGGACCTGCAAGATCACGCTTCAGTTGATACTCAGCAGGAATCGTGGAAAACAAATCATCAATCGACGCCACGCCAATCTCGGCAAGCATCTCCTTGCGGTCCGCAGGGGACTTCGGCAAATAGCGCATCTGTTTAGTGTCCGGTCTCTTCGCTGGTAAATTTCTCGTAATCAGCCGCGGTCAACAGCCCATCCACCTGCTTCGCGTCCGACAGTTCAACCTTCAGCATCCAGGTCGTGTTCGCGTCCGAGTTGATCTTCTCCGGCGCGTCCTTCAACTCATCGTTCACCGCAGTCACCGTGCCCGACACCGGCGAAAACAAATCCGACACCGCCTTCACCGACTCCACCGAACCGAAGCTCTTGCCCGCCTCAATCGCATCGCCCACCTTCGGCAGGTCGACAAACACAATGTCGCCCAGCGAGTTCTGCGCGTAATCCGTAATCCCGACGGTGCCGATCTTGCCGTCGACCTGAATCCACTCATGTTCCTTGGTATACCGATAGTTCGCAGGGTAAGCCATTCGTTCGTCTCCGTGTAAAAGTCCAGAACTTCTATTGTAGATGTTGCCGCCGCCGCTTAAGGGCCGTGTCTAAGCGGATTTCTTCGCCCTTTTATAAAACGGAAGCGCCACGACCCTGGCCTTCACCATCTGCCCGCGAATCTCCACCGCAACCTCTGTATCCAGCGCCCGCATACTCGCACCGGAACATAAGCCAGCGCAATGTTCTTCTTCAAAAAAGGCGACGGCGACCCGCTGGTAATCTCGCCAATGCGCTTCCCATCAAGTGCGAACACCGGATACCCATCCCGCCCAATCCCGCGCTCAATCATCTCCAGCCCAACCAGCTTGCGCTTTGGCCCACCCTCGGCCTGGATCTCCACCAGCGCATCGCGCCCCACAAAATCGCCCTTGTCGAGCTTCGCATACCGCCCCAGCCCAGCCTCAAACACATTGATCGTGTCCGAAATCTCATGCCCATACAGCGCCATCGCCGCCTCCAGCCGCAGCGTATTTCGCGCGCCCAGCCCGCACGGCAGAATGCCGAACTCCGCCCCGCCGCCAGCACCTCGACCCCATACCCGCGCACTGGTCGGCTCGTCCGAAGGGATATAAATCTCAAACCCGTCCTCGCCGGTATAACCCGTGCGCGCGATCATCACGTTGTGCAAACCGCATACCTGCCCCCACGTAAACCAGTAGTTCTTGATCGTGCTGAGGTCGGTCGAGGTCAGCTTCTGCAAAGTCTCCGCCGCTCGCGGCCCCTGGATCGCCAGCTGCGTGTAATAGTCGCTGAAGTCGTTCACATGCACGCCCGGCATGTGGCCGATCGTGCTTCCGCACCCACTGAACATCCTTTTCGCGAGTGCCTGCATTGATCACAATCAGATAATCGTTGTCCGAAAGCTTATGCACGACCACGTCATCAACGAAAGTCCCATTCGGATACAGCATCGCTGAATAATGCGCCTGCCCCACCGCCAGCTTCGAAGCATCGTTCATGCAAAGCCGCTGCACCGCAGCCAGAGACCCCGGCCCGCGCAGTTGAATATCGCCCATATGCGACACATCGAAGACCCCGACCCCAGTCCGCACCGCCATGTGCTCGGCGATCAACCCGCAGCAGTCGACCGGCATATCCCACCCGCCGAAATCGACCATCTTGGACTTGGCCGCCCGGTGTACTGCGTTCAACGCCGTCTTGCGAAGTGGTGTCATTGTCTCTGTCATAGCGGTGCTTCCTTCTATCGGCTTCGTAAATGCCGGCCTCTAAAACGATAGCACCCGGACGCCGCATCCAACCACCCAGGCAAATTCGCGCTTTCACAGAATCAATGCATCCCGTTCGGGAGAGATTTTGTAAGCCTTCCCGCGTCGAGCACAAGGTTTGCCACCGCCTCATCGAAGTTGTGGTCGTGCGTCTTTTGCAGCGCCGCTGCCGCAATTGACTCTGTCAGCGCCCAGAGAACGTAGTGCGTCGGCCGGTCGTAGATCACCAGCCGAACCATAGGCAACGGGTCGGATGCGCCCTTCTGTTTGTCTGCGTTGGCCGGCCCGTTCGGGGCCGTTAACTGCAACTCGAACACGAGATCAGCCTCCGCAGGGGTTGCAACCAACTGATACCGGCCCCAGCTCTCAACATTTGCATAAAACTCGTTATAAGCGCCGGTCCGGATCACCGCTAAATGGATGAGGAAACAGCCCGCTGTCCGCCCCAGCGTTCGAAATAAAGACCTTTTTGGCGCTCAGCAGCAACGACGGAACCGGGGCTATTGCGACAGCCGTCGGTTCCTGAGCAACCACCGCAATCTCTGCCCGTAGAGCGACAACACCCAGGCAAGCAATCAACCCAAACCGGACAACTTTCATGTCATCTCCTATCAGGACGGAGGGGTGAACCACCCCTTGTTCCTTACGCAGTTGCAGACGTAGCATCCCGGATAAATGTTTCGCGCAATGGCGCGCGATAACTTAAACCGTCACCGTCTCCCGATACTCCCCAAATACCGTCCGCAACACATCCGCGATCTCGCCCACCGTCGCATAGCTCTCCACCGCATGCAGTATCCGCGGCATCAGATTTCCCCCACTCCGCGCCGCGTCCTCCACCCTCCGCAGTGCCGCACCATGAACCCCCGCATCCCGCCGCTCCCTCAACGCCCGCACCCGCTCCACCTGCCGCCCCTCCAGCGCCTCATCGATCCGCTGAATCGGCACAGCCACCTCCTGCTCGCTGGCAAACTCATTCACCCCAACGACGATCGCCTCCTTCGCATCCACCGCCCGCTGATAGCCATAAGCAGCGTTCTGAATCTCCCGCTGCACATACCCCTGCTCGATGGCCCGCAGCATGCCGTACTTCCCGCCCTTATCAAACGCAGCAATCGTCGCCATATACTCGTCCGCCCGCCGCTCAATCTCATTCGTCAGCGACTCCACATAAAACGAACCAGCCAGCGGATCGACCGTCTGCGCCACACCACTCTCATGCGCCAGAATCTGCTGCGTCCGCAACGCAATCCTCGCGGCATTCTCTGTAGGCAGCGACAGCGCCTCATCAAACCCATTCGTATGCAGACTCTGCGTCCCCCCCAGCACCGCGGCCAGCCCCTGCAGCGTAGTCCTCACAATATTGTTCTCCGGCTGCTGCGCCGTCAGCGTCGACCCCGCCGTCTGCGTATGAAACCGCAGCATCCAGCTCCGTTCCTTCTTCGCGCCAAAGTGCTCGCGCATAATTCGCGCCCACATCCTCCGCGCCGCGCGAAACTTCGCCACCTCCTCCAGCAGATTGTTATGCGCAGTTGAAGAAAAAGCTCAGCCGCGGCGCAAACGCATCCACATCCAACCCCGCGTCAATCGCGGCCTGCACATACGTCATGCCATCCGCCAGCGTAAACGCGACCTCCTGCACCGCCGTGCATCCCGCCTCGCGCATGTGGTAGCCCGAGATCGAAATCGTATTCCACTCCGGCACCTCATCGGCCGCCCACGCAAAGACATCCGTCACCAGCCGCATCGCGTGCGCCACCGGATAGATATACGTCCCCCGCGCAATGTACTCCTTCAAAATATCGTTCTGAATCGTCCCACTCAGCTTCGTGACGTTCGCGCCCGTCCGCTTTGCCACCGCAACATACAGCGCCAGCAGAATCGAAGCCGTCGCATTGATCGTCATCGAGGTCGAAATCGTATCCAGCGCGATCCCATCGAACAGCCGCTGCATGTCCTCAATCGAGTCGATCGCCACCCCAACCTTCCCCACCTCACCCAGCGCCAGCGGTGAATCCGAGTCATACCCAATCTGCGTCGGCAGATCGAACGCCACGCTCAGCCCCTTCGTCCCATGGGCCAGCAGAAACTTGTAGCGCTTGTTCGACTCCTCCGCGTCCCCCATCCCCGCATACTGCCGCATCGTCCACAGCCGCCCGCGGTACATCGTCGGCTGGATCCCGCGCGTAAACGGATACTCCCCCGGCTCGCCCACCATCGCCGCCGCATCGAAGCCGTCAAGATCTTCCGCTCCGGTAAACGACCTCGACCGGAATCCCGGAACTGGTTTTTGTTGACTCCGAATGGTCTTTGTCGACTCTGACATGCCGCTCAAGTGTACCCGCTCGTCTCCGTCGACTAGCGTCCCCGGCTCCTGCGGCTCGCCTTCACAAAGCTGCTGACGCAGAAGTACCCAAACAGCGCCGCCATCGCCACCGCAATCAGAAGGCGACCATGCGCGTCATGGTTCGCAGCCGTCTCATGCAACGCCGCCTGCATCTTCCACGCCCCCGTGGCAGCGAACACAGCAAAAATCCCGAAGAACACCCCGGTCAACTCCAGCCAAAGCACGCCCGACAGCCTTCACCAACGGCCCCCACACCGCCTCGCCAAAACGCTTGCCGCCCTCCTTCAGTCCCTGCCCCGTCTGTCGCACCTGCGACGTCGTCCGAGCGGCCTTCTCCCCCAGCCGTGCAGCCGCGATTGCTTTACCAGAAGTCGCAGTCGGATCCACTTCGGCACTCGGACCGGCCCGCAGCCTGTTTCGCCTTTACCTCCGCAGAAGGGTTCGGAGACGTCGCCGCATCCACCGCCGTCACCAGCGTCTTGGCCGCCGCACGGGCCCCGACACCAAGCGCACGACCAAATCGAACCGAATCCATACCTCAAAGTGTAGCCGTCTCCCGCCGCACTCGCAAAAGCTTCCCCGCTCTCAATCCAGCAACGGAGCACAACTTTGCCGCATCTATACCCATCAGCGAGCCAGAACAAAGAGAGACGAGGTAACTCTATGAAAAATTTTCTTTGGATGGTGGGTGGATTCTGCGCAGCTGCCGCTGGTTTTCTGGTCTGGAGCCCCAAGCGCACCCAGCCGTGTCAGAACTGCTGGCGCATCGTCTCGAAGCAGGCTTGGGCCGACCACCACACCGTCGTCGAAATCACTTAAGTCCCATCGTTTTATATAGTTTCATCTGCAACATAAATGTCATTGCAGCCGCCACGGCCTTGAGCGTATTGTTTTAACAGTAACCAGGTACGACAGCAGTACCCGCAATGCCGTTCCCGCCGGTCACCTTCGCCGGGAATACCCGATGCGTGGTGAGGATTGCGAACCATAGGGCAGCCCGGAGGTGGCATTGAATCAGAAGGTCAAGAACCTTATCCAAGAAACTTGGCGAAGCGATCCACGAGTCCGTCTCGGAGTCGGAGGACATCGCAGGCGTCGTCAAAAACATCCGCGAACAGGGCTTTGATGTCCTCCTCATGCTTGAGGCCACCATCGGCCTCAACGAGGTCGAGACAGAAGCCGAAGAGTCCAGCGAACCCACTGCCGAAGACGCAGACGGGCCGTTCACCCGGCACGACCTGACCTTCCTGAAGTCCTTGCGCATCAGCCTCACCGAAGACGCCACGACAGAGGTGCAGCCTCCCGTACCACCCTGGCGGCGGTTGTCGCCTGGCGCCACAGACAGCCCGGATGCCTAGGCAAGCCGAAGTTTCCTATGAGGCCCATGCAGCACTCTGCTGGGCCTCATTTCTTTGTGTCCTTCCTTCGAGGATTACTAAACTCCATCTCGCATGGTAGACTCGCGTTTCTCTATTACGCGCGGGTCGCTTCGTGCATCTGACTCACGTGGCTTGTTCTAGTCTGCCTAACGCAGTGCCGGAGTCTTATGGATATGAGAGATACGCTAGGCGTTTTGCTTGCCGGTGGTGCCGGCGAACGGCTCTTCCCCCTCACCCGCGATCGCGCCAAGCCGGCCGTGCCCTTTGCCGGCCAGTACCGCATCATCGACATCACCCTCTCCAACTGCATCAACTCCGACCTCCGCCACGTCTACATCCTCACCCAGTACAAGGCGCTCTCGCTCAACCGCCACATCCGCGAGGGCTGGGGCCCGGTCGTCGCCAACGAGCTCGGCGAGTTCATCGAGATCCTGCCGCCCATGCAGCGCGTCTCCAAGTCCTGGTACCAGGGCACCGCCGACGCCGTCTACCAGAACATCTACTCCATCGGCTCCGAGGAGCCCAAGCACGTCCTCATCCTCTCCGGCGACCACATCTACAAGATGAACTACGCCCTGCATGCTGGCAGCAGCACCGCGACTCCGGCGCCGACGTCACCCTCGCCACCCTCCCCATCTCCCCCGCCGAGGTCTCCCGCCTTCGGTGTCGTCGAGGTCGCCCGCAACGGCGAGGTCACCGGCTTCGAAGAAAAGCCCAAAGAGACCAAAATCCGCTCGCCCTTCAACCCCGAGATGGTCGACGTCTCCATGGGCATCTACCTCTTCAACACCGACGTCCTCCTGCCCGAACTCATCAAGGACGCCGAAGACCCCAACTCCAAGCATGACTTCGGCCACGACATCCTGCCCAACATCCTCGGCCGCTTCAAGATGCACGCCTACAACTTCGTCGACGAGAACAAGCAGAAGGCCCTCTACTGGCGCGACGTCGGCACCCTCGAGGCCTACTACGAGGCCAACATGGACGTCGCCGGCGTCACCCCCACCTTCAACCTCTACGACAAGTCCTGGCCCATGCGCACCCGCCCCTACCAGTACCCGCCCGCCAAGTTCGTCTTCGGCGAGCCCGGCCGCACCGGCATGGCCATCAACTCCATCGTCTGCGCCGGCTCCATCGTCTCCGGCGCCGTCGTGCGCAACTCCGTCGTCTCCCAGGACGTCCGCGTCAACTCCTACGCCGACGTCGACTCCAGCATCATCTTCTCCCACGTCAACATCGGCCGCCACTGCCGCATCCGCCACGCCATCATCGACCGCGACGTCCACATCCCCGACGGCACCGTCATCGGCTACGACCCCAACGAAGACAAGAAGAACTACTTCGTCTCCTCCAACGGCCTCACCGTAGTCACCCGCGACTACTCCGTCTACGAGAACCCCGTCTCCCCCGAGTTCATGCAGGGCAACTCCTGGTGAAGCAGGGTGTAGGGAATAGGGAGTAGGGAATAGAAAGCCACGACATACATGATGTAAAAAGCGGGTCGCCCAACCAAACGGGCCGCCCGCTTTTGTTACTCCCTGCACTTGTGCTATAACCTACGTTATGCGTAGTACGCAAGACGTAGTACAAGACCAAAACGAACCAGGAATGGGCCATTATTCCGACCCCCCATTGCTTGTGCTCGCCAGCCTCGCCAGCGAGCCAAGCATGGTCACGCGATGATCGAGGACATTGTGCGCCTTTGTGGCACCCGCCTGGGTCCGGGGACGCTCTACGGAGCCATTGCGCGTCTGGAGGAACATGGTTGGATTGAGCCTTTGCCCGTAGAGAAACGTCGCCAGCCCTATCGCATCACGGGTGAAGGCCTGCGAGTGCTACGCGCAAAACTGGCTACCTTGCAACAGTTCACCAAAGCTGGCCTCAAGAGGCTCGAAGCCTTATGAACCCCCGCATCGCTCACTTGCTTACGCGCCTCTATCCGCTTGCTTGGAGAGAGCGCTACGGCGCAGAGTTCGAGGAGCTTCTTCAAACCGAAGATGCTAGCCTTCGTACCGCTGCAAACGTATTCCGTTCTGCGCTCTCGGAACATATCTTCCCGTTGCGAGGTCTGAAAATGAACCGACTCCCCCGATCTCTCGCCGCCATTCTGTGTGCGTACCTCGCAGTCATTGCGGCTGGCCTCAACTTTTATGCAACCATCGACGACTCGACACTGGCGACTGCCATGCGAACTCACCTGGGACTCTCTGCCGCATGGAACCTGGTCGCTCTAAGCTCCGTGTTCGCTCTGATGGGTGCGTTCGCGATGCTTATTCCGCTGATCGTTGGTGCGCTGCGATTCGCGCTCTCCCAGAGGCGCCGCGACATTCTCATCCGCCTCCTGGTCGCACCGGGGGCGGCGGTAATACTCTTCACATGGGTGATCGGCGGGGCATTTGTCCTGGGCGGCCATTGGGCTCCCGCACCGTGGGCCATTCTCGGGGACTGGACGCCATCGCCCGATTGGCCTTCACTTCAGGTGAGATGGGTACTTGGATCGTTCACGGCTGCATTGGCTGTCTTTCTGTTGATCGCGAGTTCGATCAGCGTCTATCAGGCGATCCAGCGCACACAGTTTGACGAAATGCGATTCACGGTTCTCCATCGCCTCATCGCGGTACGTCCCCTGCAGTTTGCCAGAATCCCCGGCATCGTGACGACCGTGGCGATCTCGGCTATGACCGTCGGAGTTCTCGCCTGGGGACTCATCGCAAATCTCGACGCAACCGCGGCCTTTCATGCGTATTTTGGTCCGCTGCACACCACCGCCTTCGTATCATGGATCGGAAGTGCATGTGTCTTTGTGGCATCCAGCATCGTCGTCCTTCGCTCATCCTCGTCACTCGTCAGGCCGGCGAACGACTAGCATGATGCCCGCCGCCGAAAGACAAAGGTGTACCGTCGCCGCAAGGGCCGGAGTGGAAAGGCTGGAACCCCTGTGAATCCGAAACTCGCTCGCCTGCTTACGCGCCTCTATCCACGAGCCTGGAGAGAGCGTTTTGGCAAAGAGTTTGAGGAATTTCTTCAAGACAGCGACGGTGGTTTCCGGGCATCGGCAAATGTCGTTTGTTCAGCGCTCTATGAGCGCATTGTCCCAACTCGAGGAGCCAACATCGGACCCAAATCCCAATTCCTTTCGCGCCATTCTGAAACACCCCAGCGCTTTTCTTCCTCTCGCAATGTCGCTCACAGCCCTGACCACGCTTGGCATCGCTGCAATCGACGGCATCCTTCATGGAGCGCATGGCATCGTTCGCGAGCCGGACGAAGGAACCGTCGCCCATCTCTGGCAACTCCTGATGACGGTCCAAATGCCAATTGTGCTGTTCTTTGCAATCAAGTGGCTGCGCCGCGCCCCACGACAGACGCTGGGCGTCCTGGCACTGCAAGCCGGAGCGTGGCTCGCATCCTGTGCCCCCGTCTATTTCCTCAATTTGTAAACGGGGCCTGCGTTGTCCTGCTTCAATCGGCCACAAGCAAAAAAGCGGGCCACCCAATCAGGCGACCCGCTACAGTTTTCTACTCCCAACCCTATTTCCTGTGCCCTGCCTTACTTGTTCTTCCCGATCCGGTAGACCACCCCACCCGATACTCCAACAAACTCCCGCGTCTCGGTTCCAAAGTGTTCCAGAATCAGGTCCGGCGAAAATCGGATCGCCCAGTTCTTCTTCAGGTTGAAGTCGATGCTGCCGCCCAACGCCGCCATCGGCTTGATGCGGTTCGTGTACAGCCCGATCTCTGATGCCTCTCCCGGATTCACGTGGTTCAAGCTGTAGTCGAATATGCCGGCCGACACGCCAAAATACCCGTGGTAGTTGACCGCCACGTACTGGTTCTTTGGCCCGCGGTACTGCGCTCCCAGCATCCCGGTGTACAGGGAAACCAGAGGCCGGCCGTTGACGCCGGTACCGTACGTGGACAGCGGCGTGGTTCCGCCATTGGCAAACACCGGCGTCGTCCCCGCATCGTAACGAAAGTCTGCTACCGCTCCCAGGTTCTTCGCCCAGTTCTTCGCGGGCAGCCAGTAGGTGAACGACACCTCCGCGCCGCCCATGTTCATACGCTTGGGCAAGTTCTGCCCGGCCATGAAGTTCATGAAGTCGAACCCGCCATAAAACTCGTACTTATTGTCGTAGGTCACAGGGGCCGCCGGCCCAATCTTCGACGATGTGATCGGGACCGTCGTTTGCGTTGTCGGAGACGCCACCGTACCCTGCGTCTGTCCCTGTGCCGCACCTGCCATCAGAAAGCCTGCCGCCAGAACTGCTACCGCGCGATTGCCCGTTCGCCGCGCCCCTGTACTTCTTGATTCACCAATCGTCTTCAATCGCAACATCCGTCTCCGTGTCTTCCAGCGCCGGCCTCTTACTGCATCCGGCCCCGTCCAGCATCTGCTCCTGAATTTCCGTCAGTTACCAAGATATAACGTTCGGCCCACATCTGCCTCGCCCGTCCCAACGTATCTATCTCCAGACCGCACTTGTGCGACAATAATGGGTGGCAGCCGCCGTGCAATATACGGCTGCAGGGAGAAACAGTATGGGCGAACTATTTACACCAACACATCTCATCGTCATTGCGGTTGTCGTCCTCGTTCTGTTTGGCGGTAAGAAGCTGCCGGAGCTCGGCAAAGGCCTCGGTGAAGGCTACAAAGGATTCAAGGACGGTCTGAAGGGCGTCTCCGACGACGTTAACAAGCCCGGCGAAACCGCTCACACGGTCACTCCGAAGCCTGAAGAATCAGTCAAGTAAGCCGGACACACGCGCCTCCCATTCACCGCTGCCATAGCCTCGAGTCGACGAGCACCGCCTCATGAAAATTAAGTCGCCTTACCTCGTCAAGCCGAACACCAAGGTTCGGCTCAGCAAAATATCGTCCTCCGATACCGGCGACTACAAGTCCGAGGAGATCGCCAAACCGGTTCTGGCCAAGCACCGCTCTCTCCTTGCAGGCCTTCAGGACGTCTTCTACGCCAGCCAGACAAAGGCGCTGCTCGTCGTCCTCCAGGGCATGGACACCGCCGGCAAAGACGGCACCATCAGCCACATCTTCTCCGGCATCAACCCGCAAGGTTGCGACGTTGCCTCCTTCAAAGTGCCCACTCCGCTCGAGGCCCGGCACGACTTTCTCTGGCGCGCCCACGTTCAGGTCCCACCCCGCGGCATGATCGGCATCTTCAACCGCTCCCACTACGAAGACGTCCTCTCTCCCCGCGTCCACGGCCTCATCTCGAAAAAGGTCGCGCTACGACACCTCGACGACATCAACGGCTTTGAGAGCATGCTGGCCGACAACGACGTCCTCATCCTCAAGTTCTACCTCCACATCTCCCGCGACGAGCAGACCCGCCGCCTGCAGTCCCGCATCGACGACACAAAGAAAAACTGGAAGCTCTCCGACGCCGACATTCACGAGCGCCAGTTCTGGCCTCGTTACATGGACGCCTACGATCACGTCCTCTCCACTACCAGCCACAAACACGCTCCCTGGTTTGTCATTCCCTCCGATAACAAGTGGTATCGCAACATCGCTATCTCCGCGATCATCGTCGAGCTCATGGCGGGCCTCAAGCTCAAATACCCTAAGCCCACCGTCGACGCCACCACCATCAAGCTCTAGGTGCGCGGTTCCTCCTCTTCGTTTTTTGGCTACCTCGACATCGCGTCATCCCGACCGAAGCCACTCACAGTCTCATCGTGAGCGCGTAGTGGAGAGACCCCGCTCTGCCTTTGCTTTTGTCTGTCCTCTCGCCAGTCCCCAAACCTGTCATTTCGACCGAAGCGTCTCATAGTTTCATCGTGAGGCGCGCAGTGGAGAAACCCGCTTTTCCACCTCGATCGCCCGCGCGCCGACGACTCACATTCCAACCGCCCTAAACAGTAATCATCACCACGGCCGCCGCCGCCGCCGCCATCCCCAGTCCCTGTCGCCGCGTAGGCCGCTCATGCAGCGTCCAGGCCGCCAGCAGAATCGTCGACGCCGGATAAAGCGAAGCCAGCACCGCCGCAACGTCCAGCCGTCCCGCGCGCGTCGCCATAATGAACAGCAGATTCCCCGACGTATCCAGCAGGGCCGCGCCCATCGCCCAGCCCACAACCACCCGCGTCAACCGAAACCTCGCCCCACCTTCCCTGGCCCCGAGGGCCGTCCCACCCACCAGCAGCGAACACACCGTCAGACTCCCCATCCTGGCCGTAGCCAGCGGCCAGATCACCCCCGCCGTTCCCGCAAACTTCAGCGCCACAAAATACACTCCGAATCCCACGCCACCCGCCACCGCCAGCCATACCGTGCCCCGATCGGCTGGCTTCGCCTCGGGGTTCGGCCCTGCCGCGATCAACCAGATCGCCATCCCCGCCACCAGAAACCCCACCGTACGCATCAGCCCCGGCGAACCCTCCGCGCTCGCCGACACTGCCGCCGGAATCGCCGCAGCCAGCAACCCACTCAACGCGGCCGAAGCCCCCATCGCCCCCCGCGACAGCGCCACGTAGAAACAAGCCAGCGCGATCCCCGCCGTCGCTCCGGCCACCAACCCCCACGCCAGCGGCGCCCCATGCGGAAACCCGTCTCCCCGCCACCACACCGCCGCCAGCAGGACCCCAAGGCTCACCGTATGGCTCAGCACAATCACCCGCAGCGCCGCACCCATCGTGCCGCCTGCCGTCTTCACGCTCATGCCGCCGGAAAAATCCCCACCACCCCACAACACTGCGGCAGCCAGCGCCAGCAGCGCATTCCCGTGCAACAGCATCTCCATTCAATTCCGATCCGGCCTCAGCGGGCCACGGGCAGCTCTACTTCGCCATCGGCGTAACACTCGGTGCCGGCGTCGCGCCCTCTGCCGTCGGATAGTAGCCCTTCTTCGCGATCACAGTCAGGTTGGGACGCAGCACCTTCACCTCGATCTGCCGGTACTTGCCATCGATGAACGGCTCATGCGTGTAGTACCCGATCGTATATTGCGTCCGCACCTCTTCGGCGATCTTGGCGAAGCTCGCCTCGATTGCCCCCTGCCTGAACTCACTGTCAAAGTTTCCGCCGGTGGCGTTCGCATACGCCGGCAGAATATTGTCCCGCATCGTCAGCGGCAGATGCATCCGGTCCAAAAAGCCAGTGACCGGTAGCGCAGATTCTCCCACCAACGTTCCGAACACAGCGATCTTGTTCGTGTTCAGGATCTTCACGACCTCTGAAAACTTCGCCGTGCTGCCATACTCCTTGCCGTCGCTGATGACAAAGATAATTCTCCGTCGTCCCGTGGGCGTCTTTGCCAACGCCGTCGCCGCCGCCAGGATCGCATCGTTCAGCGTATGCACCTCTCTGGGAGGGTTCTGGATCCCCAGAATGCTCCGGCCATGCGACGAATTTGTGTTCGGATCAATGTAGCTATCCGCATTGTTGTTGATGTTGATGTTCTGCGACAGTGGACCGGTGCTGTAATACACCATCTCGCGACCGGTAGACTTCGAGCGCTCCAGCGCCTGCGTCAGCCGCGCGCTTGGTCCGGCCGTAAAGTCCGTCACCAGCCGCGGCCCGTTGTTGTACGTAAACAGCGCCACCGAATCGTATGCCGTAAACGCTCCCTGCAGCGCACCCAGGGAGTTGTTCACCTTGGTCATATTGTCGAAGCCCAGGCTCTGGTCGATCACCAGCGCCACCGACAACGGAAATGCATCGGTCGTAAACAGGCTCAGCTGTTGCCGCAAATTGTTCTCATACACCCGAACATCACGCCACGTCAGCCCCGGGCACCTCCTTGCCTTTGTTGTCCTTCACCGTGAACGGTATCTCGACGAAATTCACGCCGGTATGGATCACATATACCGGCCCTTCTCCCGCAGGGGGAATGTCAGGTTCCTTTCCGTCATCGACCTTCTGTGCCGCCGTCTCGGGCAGCTTGTTGGGCACCGCCGCGTCGTCGGAAGTAGAACTGCCCCCAGGTGTATCCAGCGTCGTTCCCCGGCCCGGCGTCACCGGCTCCGTCGGCAGTGTCTGCGGCTTAGGTGCATCGGGAATCGTCTGCGGCTTGGGCCCATCCGGAAGCGGCTGCTGCGGTGCACTTTGCTGCGCCAGCCCCTGTCCCGGCTGTCCAAGCATCATGCACACTAGGGCCCCTGCCAATACGCTCTTACTCACCACGCGAATCTCCCTTACTCCAGCCAGGCTTCCAGCGCCCAAAGCTTTACCAGCTACTAGACTACCAGCGCGCCACCCCCGCCGCCATCCTCATAAATTGACAGCTCACCTCCTTGGACGCACCTTCCCGCGCCAGCCGTAGCACCAACTCCCCCCTTCGGGCCCCATTTTTCCTCAAACTCAGCCTCAACTTCGTCGTCTAATGGAGTATGCGCTCTCTCCGCCTCGTCCCCGCCGTCCTCTCCCTTGCGCTCGCCCCCTTCCTCCACGCGCAGGAGGCACCCTCCCCCGGTGGCCCGCCTCCCGCCAGCAAAGCCGAAGCCCAGCCCGTCGACATCGGCGACGTCCAGACCCTCAAAGTCAACGTCAACCTCGTCAACGTCTACTTCTCCGTCCGCGACAAGAGCGGCTACATCACCAACCTCCACAAGGACGACTGCAGCATCTACGAGGACAAGGGCCTCCAGAAGACCAAGAACTTCACCCAGGAAAAAAACCTCCCTCTCACCATCGGCATCCTCCTCGACACCAGCGGCAGCCAGATCAACGTCCTCCCCCTCGAGCAGCAGTCCGGCGCCGAGTTCCTCAAGGACGTCCTCACCCCCAAGGACGAGGCCTTCCTTATCTCCTTCGACATTAACGTCAACCTCCTCGCCGACTACACCAACAGCCCCCGCGAAATAAGGCGTGCCATGGATAGCGCCGTGATCAACACCGGCGCCGGCACCGGCTCCGTCACCGGCAACGGCACTGCTCGCGGCACCCTGCTCTTCGACGCCGTCTACCTCGCCGCCCACGAGAAGCTTCGCCAGGAGGCCGGCCGCAAAATCCTCGTCCTCCTCACCGACGGCGGCGACCAGGGCTCGCAGGAGAACCTCAAGACCGCCACCGAGGCCGCCCAGAAGGCCAACGCCATCGTCTACGTCATCCTCATCGCCGACCGCAGCTTCTACGGCGGGGGCTTCGGCGGCATCAACCTTGCTGACACCGGCGCCCGTGACATGGAGCGTCTCGCCTCCGAGACCGGCGGCCGCGTCATCAACGTTGGCAACAACGGCAAGAAGCTGGAGGAGGCCTTCGAGCAGATCCAGGACGAGCTCCGCACCCAATACCTCGCCAGCTACACCCCCACCAACCCCAAGATCGACGGCACCTTCCGCACCCTTAACATCACCTGCCAGCCCGGCGAAAAGATCCAGGCCCGCAAAGGCTACTACGCCATGGCCGACGCCCTCGGCCCCGACAACTAACCCCGTACCTCCTCGCGTTGCCTTTTTTGTTGTCATCCCGTAGGGATCTGCGGTTGCCTTTTTTGTTGTCATCCCGTAGGGACCTGCGGTTGCTTTTGTCGTTGTCTGTTTCTTAGTTGCGTCCTTCGCCGCAGGCGGAGGATCCGCTGTTGCTTTTGCCGTTGTCTGTTTCTTGGTTGTCATCCTTCGCCGCAGGCGGAGGGCCTGCTGTTGCATTTAGCCTCACCGGGCCCTACCCCGAATCCCGCACTCTCAGCCGATACCGAATCGTCCCCGCCTCCTCCCCGTCCCCATCGAAGACCATCCCGCACTTCTCCATCACCCGCATCGACCCCGGCAACGACGGGAACGTATGCGCGATCACGCTTTCGATCCGTTCGTCCGCACGAACATGCTCAATCAGCGCCCGGGCCGCCTCCGTAGCAAATCCGCGACCCTCATACGGCGCCAGAATCCCATACCCGATCTCACACTCTGACGGTCTCTCCGCCTTGGTAAACGCGCCAACCGAGCCAATCAAAGTACGCCGCCGCCCACCCGGAGGAACAAAGCCCACATAACGCGGCCATCCAAGCTGCTCCGGATGCTCCGCAAGCTGGTTCAGCAGAAAATCGTAAACATGCGGCTCCCAATCTGTCAGAGGCCAGTTCTCTGGAATGACACATTGAATAAGTTCGCCAAGACGCCCATCGCCGTTCTTCTCCGACAACAGCATCTCAGGCGTTATAGCAATCAGGGAAAGGCGGGCCGTAACGATATCGTCACGCAATAAAACTGACATGGGGAATCTCCTGAACAGGTGGATGAAGCAGGAAGGCACAGCCCGGCCAGACAACTCCGGAGCACAACCGCAACACGCACATCAGATTCAGGCAGTCATAGGCAGACCGAAAGTCTAGCACGCAGAAACGATCGGCAGCGCACCAGTTGCCAAAAACAACTTCACCAGGCCGGAGCGCGCCTGAAGCGAAAAGATGAGCACGCGTGAATACCTGACGCATCCCGGAATCGTTATCTGAGAAGCGGCGGACGGTTTCATCGTCCAGGGACAACAGCATCTCAAAGATCAATCCTTGTGCTTAGTTAGTTTCTTCTTTACGTCAGGCGCAAATTCACCGATGGCGTTGGTGAGCACTCCCACCCAGGCTTGCGTGATTGCGCTCTGATACCCCTTGACCGTAATTGTGGGATTGCCTGGGTTCCAGGTCGCACCGATCGCTCCCGCACCGAATGCGGCCGCAAACGGCATAATATTTGGCCTCTTCGATTGTTCGTCGCCGCCATATGTTATGAAGTTTCTGAGGAAGGCGTGACGAAAGCGTAGCCACCCTCCCGTGCACCGGCAACGGTCATAGCGAGGCTCCCAACCAACCACCCCCTGACCAAGCGAAGTAAAAGAGTTCTGAATAATGTTGATCGCTTGATTGTCACCCACGCGTTTCGCGAAGCCCGAAAAACCATCTCCCCACTCCGGCGGCGTGTTCCTGACCTGATCGTGCACAGCAAAGAATCCGGTCTTGATATAAATGCCCGGCGTCGTGTAGGTCTGGCGAATATAAAGCTTGAACCGCTCTTTTCCATTCAACGCCACAAGCGGGACGTCCTTCGGTACGTACGCACCGTAAAGCCAGTTGACCGGAAGTTGCGTGTTCACCGCAGGCACCTCCGGCTGGTTCGCTGTATGGGTCGTCTCTTGTGCGAAAGACATCGCGACGAACGTCACAAGCGCAAGTCCGACCGCGCGGCCTCTCCATTTGCTGGGCCACATCAAGCCGCAAGTACGCGATTTCGGGTGGGCCGCCATATTCCGCGGCGCGCTGGCCGCGAGGCTGGATGTAGGGGTTCCATTCAAAATGCCTCCGGCTGCAGTCTTTCTCAAGGTCGGTTTCACTTCGAAATATCGTCATCAATCGACCGGACGCGTTCTATGACCGGGAGAATAACCTATCTTTTCTCGCCTCGACCATTGGCAGAACTACGAGTAAATCGGCAAAGAATTGACCGACCTCAATGGCCCCTCCTCCTGCCTCTGCGCTGGGCACAGCCCAAGCCCCCTCCACAACATTCGCCCTGCCGAAGGCCCGTCGAATAGCCGACGGGCGAAGCCGCTGAATCCATTGGCTTTGCGTTGCAGTTGTTTTTTCTTTTGCCATTTTCCACCCAAAAACGGCATGTCAAGCCCAAAAACCACCTAACCCATTGCCAGACAATAACTTCCGAGTGGCATTTTAGTTATGCCCAAACCGATATACTGGATATAGAGATGAAAACAGGCGAACCGCAGATTACCTTGACGGCTAACTCGTTTCGTTAGACGAATTTAGCTGTAAACCTTTTGTTATGACGTTTTTGCGAGGGATCACTATCTGTAAGTGATTGATTATAAACAATAAACACAGCCAAAGGGGGGAGGGGGTACCCCCACCCGCCCACTCGAAGGAACCGCAATGGACTACGTCAATCTCGGCAAGACCGGCCTGAAGGTCTCCCGCATCTGTCTCGGCTGCATGAGCTATGGAGTCGCCCCTCCCGGTCCCCTCCGCCCCGGCAGCCACGCCTGGGCCCTCAACGAGGAAGACAGTCAACCCTTCTTCAAACAGGCCCTCGACCTGGGTATCAACTTCTTCGACACCGCCAACGTCTACTCCACCGGCTCCAGCGAAGAGTTCCTCGGCCGCTTCCTCAAGGCCAACGCCAAACGCGAAGACACCGTCATTGCCACCAAACTGAACGGCGTCATGCGCGACGGCCCCAACGGCAAGGGTCTCTCCCGCAAAGAAATCTTCTTCGAACTCGATCAGAGCCTGAAGCGCCTGGGCACTGACTACGTAGACCTCTATCAAATCCACCGCTGGGACTACGAAACCCCCATCGAAGAGACCATGGAAGCCCTCCACGACGTCATCAAGGCCGGCAAGGTTCGCTACATCGGCGCGTCGTCCATGTACGCCTGGCAGTTCGCGAAGGCCCTCTACATCGCCGACCTCCACAACTGGACGCGTTTCATCTCCATGCAGGACCACTACAACCTCCTCTACCGCGAAGAAGAGCGCGAGATGATGGGCCTCTGCAAGGCCGAGGATATCGGCGTCATCCCCTGGAGCCCCCTCGCCCGTGGCAAACTCACCCGTCCCTGGAACTCCGAAACAACAAAGCGCACCGAGACCGACCAGTTCGCCAAAGCCATCTACACGAAAACCGAAGAGGCCGACAAGAAAGTAGTAGACCGCCTCGGTGAATTAGCCGAAAAACGCAACATTCCCATGGCGACCCTCGCCCTGGCCTGGATGCTGAGCAAACCTGTCATCACCTCACCAATCGTCGGCGCCACCAAGCCAAATCACCTCACAGACGCGGTAGCAGCGCTCTCAATCAAACTCACTCCCGAAGAGATCGCCGCCCTCGAAGAACCGTACGTCCCCCACCCAGTCCTCGGCTTCAGCTAGCCTTTTGGTTGTCATTCCGTGAGCGCCCTTTTTATTTGTCATTCCGTAGCGCAGCGGAGGAATCTGCGGTTGCAGTTGCTGTTGCCGTCGCAGTTGCTGTTGTCGTAGCAGTCGTCCTTTTTGGTTGTCATTCCGCAGCGTAGCGGAGGAATCTGCGGTTAACTCAGTTCAAAGCGGCCGAAAATAGAAGAACAAACGAATACCGGAAAGAAAACAAATGCTAATACCTTCAATCGATCTAATGGGCGGCCGAATCGTCCAGCTCGTCCAGGGCGAAAAGCTGAAGCTCGCCTTCGACGACTTCGAGTATTGGATCGAACGATTCTCAAAATATCCGATCGTACAGCTAATCGACCTCGACGCCGCAATGCGCCAGGGCGACAACCGCAGCCTGATCGAGTTGATCTGCAAGCGCCTCCCCTGTCAGGTAGGCGGAGGCCTCAAAACCGCCGCCGACGGCAAGCTCCTGCTCGAAGCCGGCGCAAAGCGAATCATCTACGGCTCCAGCCTCTTTGGGCCAGCCGGACCCGGCGAACCCCGCCGCCACAAGCTCATCCGTCTCGAATTCGCCGAAGACCTAAAGAAGACGCTCGGCGAAGAAACACTCGTCTTCAGCGTCGACACAAAGGCCGGCAAGGTCGCCATCAAAGGCTGGAAGGACTCCGTCGACCTCACCCCGGAAGAAGCAATCACCTGGCTGGAAGACTACTGCGCCGCCTTCCTCTACACCCACGTCGACACCGAAGGCACCATGCAAGGCTTCCCTCTGGACGTAGCAGCAATCCTCCGGGCCTGCACCGCAAAACAATTAATCGTAGCCGGAGGAATCAAGGAACGCAGCGAAATCGACGCACTCGACGCAATGGGCGTCGACGCAGTGGCCGGCATGGCCATCTACTCCGGCGCAATGGAGGCCTAAGCCGCAAGCTGTCACCCACAGGGGATCTGCTTTTGCCTTTGCTTCTAGGTAGCCCAAGGCTTTAGCCTTGGGTCTCTCGAGGCCGAAAGAAATGGGGCTTTAGCCCCCGGGGTAAGCCTTCTTCTATAGGTCGATCAAGTCACAATCAGCAGGGAAGTCGCACTGACACACCGGCCCGTTGCAGCTCGGCCTTCAACTCCCGCGAATCCGTCACGCCGAAGTGAAAGATACTCGCCGCAAGCGCAGCGTCTGCCTTACCCCGTCCAAAAACCTCAACAAAGTGCCCCGCTGTCCCCGCACCACCCGAAGCAATCACCGGAATCTGCACCGCCGAACTCACCATCGCGGTCAACTCACAATCGAAACCCGAGCGCATCCCATCGGTGTCCATCGAAGTCAGCAAAATCTCCCCAGCCCCACGCTCCTCCGCCTCGCGCACCCAATCGACGACCCGCAAACCAGTCGCCTTTCGCCCCCCGCTAACAAACACCTCGGCCTCTTCAACCGAAGCACCTTCGACCCGACGCGCATCGATAGCCACAATCACCGCCTGCGCCCCAAAGCTCCCACCAATCTCCCCAATCAACTCCGGTCGGGCAATCGCGGACGAGTTGATACTCACCTTGTCCGCCCCCGCATCGAACACCGCCGCAGCGTCCTCCGCCGACCGAATCCCTCCCCCAACCGTAAACGGCACAAACAGCGTCGCCGCGGTCCGCTTCACCGTATCGAGCAGCGTCCCTCGCCCCTCGTGGGTCGCCGTAATATCCAGCAGCACAACCTCGTCCGCGCCCGCCGCCGCATGACGACGCGCCAGCTCCGCCGGGTCCCCCGCATCAACGATGTCCACAAACTGCACACCCTTCACCACCCGGCCACCCCTCACATCGAGACAAGCGATCACCCGTTTCGTAAGCATCTAAAGCTCCAAAAAATTCTTCAGGCACCTGAAGCCCAACCGCGCTCGACTTCTCTGGATGAAACTGCACTCCCATCACATTCTCCCGCTCAACAACCGCAGTAAATTCGCCTCCGTACCCCGTGACCGCGGCAGTCGCCTCGATAACCGGAGCGCGCCACGAATGCGTGTAATACACAAACCCACCGTCCTTCACCCCACGCAGCAATCGCGAATCCGCCCTTACTCTCTCCAGCGAATTCCACCCAACATGCGGCGACTTCAACTCCGCCCCCTCAAACAGAGCAGGGAAGCGCTCACATCGCCCGGCAAAGTGCCCCAACCCCGCAATTGCCGGCGCCTCTGTCGAACCTTCAAATAACCACTGCAACCCAACACAAATCCCGAGGAACCACGCGCCCTTTGCCACACTCTCCCGCACTGCCTCCGTCAGCCCCGACTCCCGCAACAAAGACGTAGCCTGAAAGTGCCCCACCCCGGGAAGCACCACCTTCCCCGTCGCCCGCACCACCTCAGGGTCTTGCGTAACGAGCGTTTTCGCGCCCAGAAAATTAAGCGCCTTCACCACGCTGGTCAGGTTTCCCGCCTTGTAATCAATGACGGCGATCACAACAAGCCCTTCGTGCTAGGCAGCATCTCTCGCATCCGTTCATCACGCGAGCAAGCCCCGCGCAGTGCCCGCGCAAACGCCTTGAAGATCGCCTCGATCTTGTGATGATTGGAGCGTCCGTACATCGTCTTCACATGCACATTTGCCTTGGCCCCGCGCGCAAACCCATCGAAGAAATCCGCCAGTAACTCGCTCTGAAAGTCCCCGACCAACCGCACCTTAACCTTGTCATCGACGACATAAGCGACCCGCCCACTCAAATCTACCGCCGCCACGGCCAGCGTCTCATCCATCGCCATCACAAAGTATCCGGCGCGCATAATTCCTTTCTTATCGCCCAGCGCTTTGCCAAACGCCTCGCCCAGCGCAATCCCGACGTCCTCGACGGTGTGGTGTTGATCGACATCCAGATCGCCAGTGCACTTCAGCGTCAGGTCAAATCCACCATGCCGCGTAAACAACTCCAGCATGTGATCGAAGAACCGGATCCCCGTCGATACCTTATAAATACCCTGTCCATCGACGACAAGCTTCAGCGCAATCTGCGTCTCGGTCGTGTCCCGCTTGATCGTCGCACTCCGCACGCTCTCAGTCATTATTCAAACTCCCGCACATCCCCGCTCGTTCCATCGCTCGCCGAAGATCTAACCTGCTCCCATCCAACTTCATCGAGCGAAGCACGGAGCGCCTCCAATCCGCGCGTCACGTGCTCTTCCAACCCAATCGTGATGCGCACGAACCCATCGCAACCCGGATCAGTCGACCAGTCCCTCAGCAGCACTCCATGGGCACGCATTGCCGCTACCAGTTCTTTATGCTTTGGCCCAATCTTCATCAGCACAAAGTTCGCAGCGCTAGGGAAGTACGGCACGCCCAACTCGGCCAACCCGCCCATCATTCGTTCACGCCCGACGCGCACCTGTTCAACGTACCAAGTCAGGTAAGCCTCATCTTCGATTGCGACCGAAAGACAATCCAGCGCGATACCATTCACGTTGTACGGCGAACTCACCTTTCGCACATACTTCAACAGTTCAGCGTTCCCCGCTAACATGCCGATCCGCAGATTCGCCAACCCATACGCTTTTGAGAACGTCCGCGCCACAATTAGGTTCGGAACGGTCGTCAAATCGCCCATCACCGACGCCCCGTCAAAGTGGTAGTAAGCCTCATCTACCATCAGAACTGCCTCCGGGGCCGCCGCGGCAATTGCCAACAGATGCTCTCTGCTCACCACCGCTCCCGTAGGATTATTCGGTGAAGCCACGATAATCAGCTTCGTTCGCTCTGTAATCGCTGCCATAAATCGTTCAAACGGAAACCCTAGAGACGCGTCCGACTGCACCTTGCGCAGATGCGGTGTCATCATCTGTGCGTTCACGTCATACATGAAGAACGAAGGCGTCGCGATCAGCGCTTCGTCCTCCGCCTCCAGGAATGCAGAGCAGATCAGGTGGATCGCTTCATCCACACCGTTGGTTAGCAGCACCTGCTCAGCTTGCAACCCAAAGTGTTTCGCAACAATTCGCTCCACCGGCTCCCGTTCCGGATACTTAGTCAACTCCTCCGCAGTCACTGCACGAAGTCTATCTATCACTCGCGGAGAAGGTCCAAAGGTATTTTCATTGAAGTCCAGCCGCAACGCCGTACGCCCCGCCAATGGGGGATGGTATTCCGGCATCTCCAACACGGCCTTACGCGGCCTTATTATTCCTGCATTTGTAGCAGTATCAGTCACAATAGTCCCATCCTCACTCGAACGCTTTCCGCGTGTCCAGTCAAACCTTCGGCCTCAGCCAGCGCAATCGCGTGCGGGCCTAACTGCTTGAGCCCTTTGTGCGTGTACTGCTGCACTGTAATCACTTTCACAAAATCCATCACGCTCAACCCTCCACGAATACGTCCAACCCGTCCCGTAGGCAGTACGTGGTTCGGCCCGGAGATATAGTCCCCCATCGACTGTGGCGACCAGTCGCCTACAAACACCGATCCGGCATTCTGCACCCACTCCAGATCGTTGGTCGCATCCACTGTCAAGTGCTCCGGCGCCAGCCGATTCGTCAGTTCCTGCGCCTCGCGGGCCGTCGCGGTTACAAATATGCAACCCTGTGCGGCCAGCGACTGGCTTGCAATCGTGTTTCCCCTCGCCCGCGCCTTGACATTAGTCGCAACCTCCCGCGCCAATACCTCGTTGCTTGTGATCAACAATGCGAGTGTCTCAGGATCATGCTCCGCCTGCGCGACCAGGTCCGCCGCAATCCCAGCTGCGCTTCCAATCTCGCTTGTGACTACAATCTCGGTCGGGCCGGCGGGCATGTCGATCCCGCACTCGCTCGAAGCAAGTATCTTAGCGGCTGTCACATACAAATTTCCTGGCCCCACGATCTTATCGACGCGTCCAACTGTGGCCGTCCCATACGCCATCGCCGCAATAGCCTGTGCGCCACCTACGCGATAAAACTCCATCACACCGGCCAGCCATGCCGCCGCCATCGTCTCCTTCGCGGGCTTAGGAGAACAAACCACAATCCGTTCAACTCCGGCCACCTGCGCGGGAGTCACTGTCATCAACAGCGTCGAAGGCAGCGGATACCGCCCTCCCGGTACATAGCAACCCACACTCCCCAGCGGTCGAAAAATCTGTCCCGTTCTTACTCCCGCTATCGGAGAGATCGTCCACTCCTGCGGCAGCTGCGCCTCTGCGAACGCGAGAATATTTCCACGTGCCACCATCATCGCGGCCTGCAACTTCGGCGTCGTCGCCTCCCACGCGGCCTTCATCTCCTCGCGGGATACCAGCAGCGCCTGCCCCTTCCTTAGTCCATCGAACTTGGCAGCATACGTTAGCAGCGATCGATCTCCACCCCTACGGACCTCCGCAAGAATGCGCCGCACCACCGGCTCGACGCGCGCCGTACTTACGGCCCCGCGCCGCTCCAGCGTCTCTATCAACGCCATCGCGGTCGCTTTGCCCCGGCCAAAGGTCTTCACTAGCTTCATCACGGAACTCCAATAATCAGTCGTAGCGTGCAACAGAGCTTCAAACCAAGTGCGCCTTCTTAGAGCACGACCTTGCTCAGCGGATACTCCACAATTCCCGTAGCTCCCGCTGCCTTCAGCCTCGGAATCACGTCGCGTACCAGCGCCTCATCCAGAATCGTATTCAGGGCTACCCAATCGGCATCGCTCAGCTGCGACACCGTTGGTGAATTCAACGCCGGCAGCACGCCAACGACCTTCTCCAGATCGGTCTTCCGCGCATTCAGCATCAAACCCACGCGCCCCTGCGCTGCAATCGCCGCGTTCAGCATCAACGATATATTGTCGATTTTCTTGCGCTTCCACTCGTCTTTATAAGCGGATTTATTTGCGATTAGCTGTGTCTCGCTCTCCATCAGCGTCTCAATAATCCGCAGCCGGTTTGCCCGCAGCGAAGATCCCGTCTCGGTGACCTCCACGATCGCATCGGCCAGCGTAGGTGGCTTCACCTCAGTCGCACCCCAACTGAACTCCACCGTCACTGGAATGTCCTTCCCGGCAAAATACCGCTTCGTAAACTCGACCAACTCGGTAGCAATGATCTTCCCCGCCAAATCTTCGGGCTTCTGGAACGGCGAATCCTCAGGGACTGCCAGCACCCACTTCACCTTCTGTCGGCTCTGCTTCGAATACGTAAGACTCGTGACATACTCAACGTCCGTCTCGTTCTCCATCACCCAGTCATTTCCTGTCAATCCAGCGTCCAGTGCGCCATGCTCGACATACCGTGCCATCTCCTGAGCCCGCACCAGCATGCATTCGATCTCGGTGTCGTCGACGGAAGGGAAGTAGCTCCTCCCATTCGCAAAGATCCGCCAACCGGCCCTTTCAAATAGCGCAATCGTCGCGTCCTGCAGGCTGCCCTTCGGAATCCCCAGCTTCAGTTTCTTCGTCTCGCTCACTTCGTCTCCTCCGCATTCAGGCCAATATTTTTCGTAAAGCAACTCACCGTACCCTCGTGGCAAACCAATCCATCGCCTTCGACCTCGACTCTGAAGAGCAACGCATCATTGTCGCAGTCGGTCGAAGCCTGGATCACTCGCAACCGGTTGCCGCTGGTCTCGCCCTTCATCCAAAGCTTCTGCCGCGTCCGGCTCCAAAACGTGACAAACCCCGTCTCGAGTGTCTTCGCGTAACTTACTTCGTTCAAGAAGCCGAGCATCAGTATCTCGCCCGTCCTCGCGTCCTGGACGATGCCCGGAACCAGGCCATCCGTCTTTGCAAAATCGATCTTTACCGTATCAATCATTGTCATCTCTCCCAATCGTCCTGACGCAAGAAAAAGGCCCGCTCGCGGTGTGCGCGTTAGCGGGCCTTTCGAAATCCTGAGTAAGCGTTCGTTACTTCGCCACATCGGACACGGCCGCCAACACGCTCGTCGCGTGATGATGGTGATGCCCGTGATGGAGGTGCAGCGTGCTCATCTCCATCTCAGAGTAGCTTTTGAGCTTTGAGAAGTCAACCCACTCTCTACCCAGTGGCAAAATCTTACCCAATAACAAAGCGCAAACTTGCTCATTGACGCGCCCAGCCCGCTCTCGTACTCTTCCGCAGTAAGGCACCCATACGCACAAGGAGACCTCCGATGTTCAATCTTCGCCGCAAGCTATTTGCCGCCACACTCCTGTTCGCCGTCGCTCCAGTCTTCAATGTCGCCCAAACGCCCAAGCCCGCAGCTGCCACCGCGGCTGCAACCGCTGCGCCGCTCGACATTAACACCGCTACTGCCGACCAGCTCAAGGCCTTCCCCGGCATCGGAGACGCCTACTCCAAGCGCATCATTGACGGCCGCCCTTATACCGCCAAGAACCAGCTCGTCACCCGCGGCATCCTTCCTCAGGCCACCTACGACAAGATCAAGGACAAGATCATCGCAAGCCACCCCAAGAAGTAGTTGCTGAAAAACCCGCTACAAAGCCAAAGGCTGGCTGCTACCATGCATCCAGCCTCCTATGCTCCAGAGAGCCGCCCGCCTCCAGTACGCTCTTCTTGCGCTCGTGACCATCTTCGCGCTCAGTCACTTCTACCTGGGTGCAGCAAATAGTTTTGACAACCTCGCAAACGGTACCCTCCGCGCTCGGATCCCCTTCTTTCAAGGCATGATCGGCCACGCGGTTCGCCTCACCACTCCGGAGGCGATGGAGGCAGGCCGCCGTCCGGGCGATACCGCTGTCACAGTTACCCTTGCGATGCCCGAGGCGGAGGCAGCCGGCCTCAGCGTCGGCGATGCCGTCGTCGACGTTAACCATCGCCCTTTAACTGGAGCTATCGTTCTTCTCGATGAACTGCGGCGCAGCCGACCCGGTCAGCTAATGTCTCTCACTATCCTGCGTCCCGACAACGCCGAGGCGACCATCAATTTTGCGCTTGCGCCCCAGCGTCCATCGGTTGCCCCCGTCTGGGCCTGGGTCATTCAGTCCGCTTTCATCCTCCTCCCCTTCTTTTGCATGCTCGTTGGCCTGTACACCGTCTTTGCCCGCCCTCGCAACTTCCATGCGTGGCTCATTCTCGGCATACTCGCCTATCTGCCCACAATTTTCTTCTCGCAGAATCAGTTCCACGGACGACTCACTCCGATCGCGCTGATATGGAATATCGTTGCCCAGACTGCGATGCCGATCTGCCTCATGCTATTTGGCATCTACTTCCCACAACGGTCCATTTTGGATACCCGTGCGCCCTGGATCAAATGGGTCCTCATCACTCCGATTCTCGCGCTCGTTCCTGCTGATTTCCTGACCAGCTTCGGACACACCTACAACTTCAATCTCGATGCTTTTCTTGACCCGTGGGCGATGAAGATCAACCTGGTTGAGAATGTTTTCAGCATCTTGGCGATCTTCTACTTCTTTGCGACCATAGCCGCCAAGATGGGGAGGGCCACCGGAGACGCCCGGCGGCGGTTGAAGGTCCTCTACTACGGTGCTGCCGCTGGGCTTACGCCTTTTTTCATTCTCATCGTGATCTCCATCGTCCGCAGCAAGGACGTAGGCCAGGACGTCCCACGATGGATCATCTTTCTCTCACTTTTCATCCTTCTGCTCTTCCCGTTGTCCCTTGCATACGCCGTCATCGTCCATCGCGCCGTCGACGTTCGCCTCCTCATTCGCCAGGGTACTCGCTACGCCCTCGCTCGCCAGTCCATCAACGTCATTCGAATGCTCCTCGGCATTTGGCTCGCGCTGTCACTTAAGGATTTCTTTCAACACCCGGGCCAGCAGCGCAACGTCGACATCGTTCGGATCTTCGGTATTCTCAGCATTTTTTTTGCATTCCGCTTTAGACTTTCCAAACGCCTCCAGCAAAGCATCGATCAGCGTTTCTTTCGCGAGGCCTACTCCACCGAGCAACTCCTCTCCGAGCTCTCCGAAGAGGCGCGCAACTTCACCGAAGTTGCTCCTCTCATAAGGACAATCACACAACGTCTCGGCGACACTCTTCACATTGATCGCATCGCCGTCTTTCTACGCGCCGGGGACACTTTCCGCTTGCAACTAGCTACTGGCGGCTCGCTTTTGCCCGGCACTGCAGGGATCTTCGCCCTCCCCGCTACCTCCAAAACCATTGCGACCCTGAGCCGCGCCAAGACCCCCGCCAACGTCTACCGCGACGATCCCTCCAGCTGGCTCGTCGACGCCACTGACGCCGAACGTACTGCTCTGGCCGACCTTTCTACAGAACTACTCGTCCCCCTCCCAGGACGGAATCGCCTCGCCGGCGTCATTGCTCTGGGCCCCAAGCGCTCCGAAGAGCCTTACACAAAGACCGACCGTCAACTCCTCCAGACCATCGCCTCGCAAACCGGCCTCGCCCTCGAAAACGCTGAACTCCTCGAAAGTCTGACCACCGAGATCACCCAGCGCGAGCGCGTCTCCCGGGACCTCGAGATTGCCCGCGAGGTGCAGGAGCGTCTCTTCCCCCAGAGCTACCCCAAAGTCGACGGCGTAGACCTCGCCGGATACTGTCGTCCCGCTCACGCCGTTGGGGGCGACTACTACGACTTCTTCGTCCTGGGTGACGGACGTCTCGCCTTGGCTCTGGGCGATATCTCCGGCAAAGGCATCTCTGCCGCGCTTCTGATGGCGAGTCTGCGCGCCAGCCTCCGCAGCATAGCGTCCCTCCAGCAGAGCGACGTTGCCACGCTCATTCGCCGCGTCAATAATCTCGTCTATGAGTCCTCTACGGCCAACCGCTACGCCACCTTCTTCTACGCCGAGTACGACCCCGCCGCTCGTCTTCTCACCTTCGTCAACGCCGGGCACAATCCTCCCTACGTTCTTCGCGGAACCAGGTCATCCCACTTGAAGCGACCGGAACGGTAGTCGGTCTTCTTCCAGACTCCGAATACGCCCAGGCCACTATCCTTATGCAATCCGGCGACGTCCTTCTCACCTACTCCGACGGCATCTCCGAAGCCATGAACCACGCCGACGAGGAGTGGAGCGAAGACCGCATGGTTGCCTGCGCCCAGCAACTCCTCAATCAGCGCGACTGCACTCACAGTGCCCAGCAATTACTGGATTGCGTCCTCACCGCCGCAGACAAATTCACAGACGGTGCTCCCCAGCACGACGACATGACGATTCTCGTCTGCACCGTCCACTAGCACCCGGAACACCTTCTCTTTCACCTGGAAGTCGTTCCGCGACAACTACCGTCCCCCCATCGTCACAATGCCCTCCGCCCCGCAACCGTCCTAGATGCCTACACCCTTCGGATCCAAGGCTCCCGTCCCCTGGGTGCCATGTAGCCATGTCCCACGATTTAGCCATTGGCGCACTCGATTCCGTCGTCGTTTGCTGCCGTCAAATCGTTTAGAGTTGAAGCATGTTGATCTCCCGAATCAACATACTCCCCACGGGCCGGCGATCCATGTTTGCCAAACCTCTTTATCTCGACAGTCCCCTATCTCGCCTCACCGCCTCTCTCGCGATCCTCGGGACGCTTGTCCTTACCGGCTGCGGGGCCATCGCCAGTACCGAGCCGCAATCACAGGTCCGCATCATCGACGCCACCCCTGACGTCACGCCCGAGGCCCGCGGCCTCGACATCTATCAAGGCCCTAACGCTCTCGCCTACAATGTCGGATTCGGCACCGTTACTTCGTACATTCAACTTGCCCCCGGTAGCTACACGATTAACGCCAACACCGCCGGAAGCAAACAAGTCCTCTCCTCCTCCAAAGCGACCTTTGCCCCCTCCACTCAGTACACCGTACTGATCGGCAACTCGATCGCAAACATGCAGCACCTGACCTTCGTTGACCAGAGCCAGCCCGCACCCGCGGGCCAGATCGCTCTGCGTTTCATCAACCAGGCCACGCACATCACCGCGGTCGATATCTATCTCGTCCCCGCTGGCGTGAGGCTCACCGCCGTCGCGCCTCTCGTTACTGGCGTCCCCTTCGGCGCCAACACTGGCTACCTCAATGTCCCCAGCGGCACGTACAGCCTCGTCATGCTGCCCACCGGCACTGCTCCCGGCAGCACGGTCGCCGCCTATACCGGCCCCCAGGTCGCGTACTCCGTCGGTTCTGCACGCACCATCGTGCTCGTCGACCAGTCGCTCGCCACGGCCCCCGGCCTGCAGGTCATCACGGCTGAAGACTTCGATCCCCCGAGTGCTACGAACTGATCTTGGCCCTATTCGCCTTCGTCACCGCTGAAGACTTCGGTTCCTCGACGCCAGAAATCTGAAAACTGGACTAAGGCTGTCCTGTTCTCTCCATGCAACAAAGTAAAAGGGCCACGAGGAATCTCCTCTGCGGCCCTTTTCCAGCTCAGCGGAAAACTAGTAGCGGTAGTGGTCCGCCTTGTAAGGTCCTTCCACCGGAACGCCCAGATAATCCGCCTGCTTCTTCGAGAGCGTCGTCAGCTTCACGCCGATCTTCTCCAGATGCAGCCGTGCCACCTCTTCATCCAGCTTCTTCGGCAGAATGTAGATCCCGACCTTGTACGTGTCCTTGTTCTTCCACAGATCAAGCTGCGCCAGCGTCTGGTTCGCGAAGCTGTTCGACATCACGAAGCTCGGATGCCCCGTCGCGCAACCCAGGTTCACCAGCCGCCCCTCGGCCAGGATGAAGATGCTGTTGCCGGTCTCTTCAAACGTGTACTTATCCACCTGCGGCTTGATGTTCAGCTTCTTCACGCCCTTCAACGCGTTCAGCGGCTCCATCTGGATCTCGTTGTCGAAGTGGCCGATGTTGCACACGATCGCCTGGTCCTTCATCAGCTTCATGTGCTCCACCGTGATGATGTCGACGTTGCCCGTGCAGGTCACATAGATATCGCCGCGCCCCAGCGTCTCTTCAAGCGTCGTAACCTCGTAGCCTTCCATCGCGGCCTGCAGCGCATTGATCGGATCGATCTCCGTTACCATCACGCGAGCGCCAAGCCCGCGCAGCGAAGCCGCCGAACCCTTGCCCACATCGCCATACCCGCAAATCACAGCGACTTTACCAGCAACCATCACATCGGTCGCGCGCTTGATTCCGTCTACCAGCGACTCGCGGCAGCCGTAGAGATTGTCGAACTTCGACTTCGTCACCGAGTCGTTCACATTGATCGCCGGCACCAGCAGCTGTGCCCTTCTCCAGCATCTTGTACAGCCGGTGAACGCCCGTCGTCGTCTCCTCGGACACGCCACGCCACTCCTTGGCAACGTCCTGCCAGCGCGTCGGGTACTCCGCATGAACCTTCTTCAGCAGCGTCTTGATTACGTTCTCTTCGTTCGAACTCGAAGGAGAATTGACCCAATTGTCGCCTTTCTCCATCTCCACGCCCTTGTGGATCAGCAGCGTCACATCGCCGCCATCGTCGATCACCAGCTGCGGCCCCAGCAGTCCGCCCTTGCCATCAGGGAACTTCAGTGACTCGTTGGTGCACCACCAGAACTCCTCCAGCGTCTCGCCCTTCCACGCAAACACCGGCACGCCCGCCGCCGCAATCGCCGCCGCTGCGTGGTCCTGTGTCGAGAAGATATTGCAGCTCGCCCATCGAACGTTCGCGCCCAGCGCCACCATCGTCTCAATCAGTACCGCCGTCTGGATCGTCATGTGCAGCGAGCCGGTCACGCGAACGCCTGCCAGCGGCTTGCCCGCGGCGTACTTGTTGCGGATCGACATCAGCCCTGGCATCTCCTGCTCGGCGATATCGATCTCCTTACGGCCGAAATCCGCCAGCGAGATGTCTGCCACTTTGTAGTC
Organism: uncultured Acidobacteriaceae bacterium; assembly: GCA_963756685.1. Lineage (GTDB taxonomy): Bacteria > Acidobacteriota > Terriglobia > Terriglobales > Acidobacteriaceae > Edaphobacter. The sequence goes on along the minus strand of CAVWON010000007.1, from coordinate 108,805 downwards.
GTGCGCCTTGGCTGCTGCACTATTTTCCAATGTTGCTGTTGGCATAGAAGCCTCAATATATTTGAATGGTAGAAAGCACTACCGGGCGAAGTAAACTCACCTGTATATAAGAGTACCAACGTCCTCGCGTAACATCAACGAAATGTCTTTCACTACCAGCAATCGCTTTCGATCAGGACGAGAATGAGCCGCTTGACCTTCGTAACGAGAATTCTTTTGAACTATGGGTCCGACAAGAACTGTCCCTTTTGTCAGTCAACGAAAACGGATCTCGTCGCGCGAAAAAACCTGGTTCTTCATCTGCGCAAATGCCAGGACTGCGGTCTCATGTTTCGCTGGCCCAAGGAGACTCCCGGGTTCAGCGAAAAGTTCTACCAGAACTCCTACCAGGAGGTCAGTTTCACGACGGAGCTGCCCGACCCGGCCACTCTGAATTCATTTATCGCCAACAATTTCGCCGGCTCCCCTAAAGACTTTGCTGACCAGATTGGAGTGCTCAAGACCTTCCTGCCGCAGGGGCGTGTCCTGGACTTCGGGTGCTCCTGGGGCTACGGTGTCTACCAGCTCAAGCAGGCCGGATACGATGCCTTCGGCTTTGAAATCTCACGGCCTCGTGCTGAACTCGGCCGTCAACAACTCGGCGTCGAAATTCTCGACAAGCTTGATGACCTGCAGCACGTCCCCTCGCAGTCGGTCGATGGTATCTTCGCCTCCCATGTGCTCGAGCACCTGCTCTCGCTCAAGGAGATATTCGAATTCTTTGCCCGCGTCTTGAAGCCCGGCGGTGTCGTCTTCATCATGGTCCCCAACTCAGGAGGGAAGAAAGCTCGCGAGCTCGGCGTCCGCTGGCCGACGATGATCAACGAAAAACACACGCTGGCCCTTGAAGGCGGGTTCTTTGAAAAGAACATGACGCCATTTGGTTTTAGGGTCCGGGCGTTTTCCGACGAATGCAACGTTACAGATCTCCGTGACGCGATTGACCATGACCAGCCGCTCTCTCTTGAAGGTGAAGAACTCAGAGTGATCGGTCTAAGGTCATCAATGTAATAAAGAAGCAATAACATCTACGTCGTGATGCAAGATCGAAATAGCTGGATTGTTCAGGCTATCCTCACACTTGCACTTGACCGCTGAGCTTCGCCTCGGAACCTCGCGCCGCCAGAGCAAGCATCGCCGCCGCCAGAGCCAACCCACCGATCAGGTACAGTCCACCCGCGAAGCTATGGGTCGCGTCCCTCAACCGCCCGGTTACATACGGCCCGAGAAATCCCCCGACTGCACCCACCATCGTAATAATCGCGACCCCCCCGGCCGCCGCTGCACCTCCAATCATGCGTGTAGTCAGCGCCCAGAACGGCCCCATCGTGCTCCACAACCCAATCGCCACCAGCGACATCGCACATAGCGCCATCGGGACACTTTGCGCACGCGCGGCCCACGCAAAACCGCCCGCCGCCAGCGCCATGCAACCTGCGAGATGCCCCCGTCTCTCGTTCCATCGATCCGAGCTCCAACCCAGCACGACAGTAAAGATCGCTGCGAGAACGTATGGCACCGTTGCATATCGCGCGATCAAACTCGCGTCTGCGGCGCCGTCCCCATGTGCCAGGCCGCTCAAAATCAAAGGCATCCATAGATTGACGATGTACACCCCAATCTGAATGATGATGTACACGCCAGCCAGCACCCATACCGCCGGCAGCCTGAAAGCATCGAGCAGATTGTGATGCTGCGCCGCGCCGTACCGCTCCTCGTCCAGCTGCAACTCACGCTTTAGCCAGTGTCCTCTCCTCGGGCTTCAGCCAGTCAGCCACTGCCGGGCCGTCCTTCAGCACAAAGAGCACGGAAACACCCAGCAACACCGTCGGCACACCTTCAAACAAAAACAGCCATTGCCATCCACTTAGCCCAGCCACCCCGTCCAGTTTCAGCAGCGCGCTCGACAGCGGCGCGCCCACCACTCCAGCCAACGAAGTCGCCGTCATAAATTTAGCGACAGCGCGCGCTCGTTCGTGAGAAGGGAACCAGAAGGTCAAATAAAGAAGCATCCCGGGAACAAATCCGGCCTCAGCCACTCCCAGAAGAAACCTCAAGAGATAAAACGATCCCGGCGACGACACCCACACCATGCAGGCCGAGACCACACCCCACGAGATCATGATGCGCGCGATCCATACCCGCGTCCCGACCCACCGCAGAATCAGGCTGCTCGGCAGGTCGCAAAGTGCATAGCCAAGAAAAAATATTCCCGCACCTGTCCCATACACCGTATTGCTGAAGTGCAGGTCCCGCTGCATATCCATCGCCGCAAACCCCACATTCACGCGATCCATATATGCCACGATATACAGCAGAAACATGTAAGGAATCAGTCGCCACGAAATCTTCGCGTACAGCGCGCGACCGTCTATTACCGTTCCGCTGACCGTCTCTGCCATCGCCTTACTCTACCTGTTCGGCAAAAGAACGCGTCAGCCTTTTTCCGCCTCCAGCAATCTCCGCTTCCGTTCCACGCCCCACCGGTACCCGGTCAACGAGCCGTCCTTCCCGACTACACGATGGCAAGGCACCACGACCGCGACAGGGTTCGACCCAATCGCCGCACCGACGGCTCGCGAAGCCTTCGGCACACCCAACTGCAGCGCCAGCTCCGAATAACTCCTTGTCTCTCCCCGCGGAATCCCCTGCAGCGCCTTCCACACCCGCTGCTGAAACGCTGTGGCCCGCACATCGATCGGAAACGTCGCCGCCAGCGGATGCTCTCCCAACTGACTCGCCACAAACGCAACCGCGTCCGCCAGCCAGCCGGTATTTCCCTTGGCCGCCACCAACTGTGCCTTCGAAAACTTCTCCCGCAGCCCGGCGACCAACTCCTTATCGTCCCGTCCAAACGCAATCGAGCAAATCCCCACGTCCGTCGTCGCCACCAGCATTCGTCCCAGCGGACTCGCCGCCGTCGTATAGCGAATCAGCAGCCCGGCACCACCCTCCCGCATCACGCGCGGCGTCATGCCCAGCGCAGTCGAACTCTTCTCATACAATCTGCTGCTCGACCCGTACCCCGCCTCATAGATCGCGTCCGTAATGGGCGCCTTCCCCTTCTTCGGCTCGCGCACCTTGCTCTTGAACCTCTCCAGCCGAGCCTCCTTCGCATACTGTCCGGGACTCACCCCAAGCACGCGCTTAAATCCGCGCAGAATCGTCAGCCTTCCCACTCCAGTCGCCTTCGCCACATCGGCCAGCCGCGTGCGCTCCTCTGCATGTTCCTTCAGGTACTCCGTCACAGCAGCAATCGCCCCGGCCTGCGGGTCCGCCTTCGCCTCCGTTCGCTCAGGCTCACACCGCTTGCAAGCCCGGTACCCTGCCGCCTCAGCCTGTGCCGGGGAAGGGAAGAAGCTCACCTGCTTCCGCGTAGGCCGTCGGCTCGCGCAACTCGGCTTGCAGTAAATCTTCGTCGACTTCACCGCATACACAAACTGCCCATCCGCCCGAGCGTCCCGCTCCAGCACCTGCTGCCACTGCTTCCCCGGAAAATAACTGGGAACCACAATCGCGCCTGCATCTGTCTTTACTTCACTCGTCATCGTCATATCCAGTATCCTCCCACCGCCCACCAATCCGCACACTCCGTTTCGTTCACCCGAACTGGTGAAACCAGAGCAAGGTAGACTATGGTCAATGACGCATCACCACCACCTCCGTCTGCTTCTTGCGACGACGCTGTCTATCGCGACTACTGCAACTGCCCAAAATCCCACCGACCCGCCACCCTCACAACACCCCGTCCTCACCGTTACCGGCAAGGGCGTTCAGATTTACGCATGTCAACTGGTGGCGAACGTCCCACAATGGGTCTTTCAGGCCCCCGACGCCTCACTCTTCGACGCATCCGGCGCCAAAGTAGGGGTCCACGGTGCTGGCCCCAGCTGGAGATATTTTGACGGCAGCACTGTCAAAGGCGAGGTCGTCGCAAAGAGTGCCTCCCCCGAAGCCACGGCTATTCCCTGGCTTCTTCTCAAAGCAGTCAACGAAGACGATACCGGCGTTCTCGCTAAAGTTGAATTCATCCGTCGCTCCGACACCCACGGCGGCATCGCTCCCATTACCGGCTGCGACTCCCAGCATCTCAACACAAGCGCCCGCGTCCCCTACACCGCCGCCTATACCTTCTACTCCGCAAAGCCCTGAATTGCACCAGCCGAGCCCCTGTTCGCCGACGTCACGACGGCCTCCTGCACCGTGGTTCCCGGCAGGCTTGGCACGGTCGTCCCGTCCTCCAGCACCTCATAGCTGTCGACATAGAAGTTCGTCAGAATCGCATTCCCAAACGAAGTGGTAATCGCAACGTCTGCAGCGTCTCGCCCGGTTCCCATCAACACTCGCCCAACCCGCGGCTCATTATGCCGAGCGTCCATCGTCATCCATCGCCCGTCGAGAAACACCTGGTACCACGCACTGAAATCGCCTGCCCCGCTGTAAGGCGCACGAATGTCCCCTAGATATCCCGTCACATACCGCGCCGGAATGTTCTGGCACCGCGATAGCGTAATCGCCAGGTGCTGGTAGTCCCGGCAAACCCCAATTCGTTCCGTATAAACATCCATCGCCGTCTTCGTGGGCCGCGCCGCGTTATAGTTGAACGCCACCTTCTCATGGCACCCAGTCGCGAATCGCCGAAGCCCTCGTCCATCCTGGTGTCATCCACCCAAACAGGTCCTGCGCGATCGGCCCAAACCGGTCCACTTCGCAGTAGCGGCTGGGCAACAGGAACTGCAGCACCTCAGACGGTAGTTTTTCCACGGCAGCTTGCGTCGCGTACGCATTGATCGGATCAGCCAGCCCCTCCATCTCAACGACGCTGCTCCCGCTCAGCCGTATCGCGCCTGCCGGCGTCATAAACCGTGTGCAGCGGTTCCCAAACACATCGCGATACTGCGAGGCCGCAACATCGGTCTTCGTCTCGCGATCAATATGCTCCACCTTCAACTCATTGCCGGCCCTTACCTGCGGCTCCAGCGACGGATGCAGATGTAGCATCGCCATCATGGGCGTAGGCATCGTGAGATGAAATTGAATGTCGTATTCAGAACGAATCAACATGCTGTCCCCTCGTAGAACCAGAGATCGTCTACCATACACTCTGTGTCAAAACTACCTATTATCGTCAAAGTTTCGATTACACGGGCACCGCATTACTTTTTGATGATGGAAACTCTTTCATGCAGTTGAATCAAATAATCGATGCCCGCAGTCCGGGCAATACCCCCGGGGTCAAGCGGCTCCCTAATATCAAGGCCCTTACATCTATTCGATTCTTCGTAGCGCTGCACGTTGCCCTGTATCACTTCGTTCGCCCCTTTTCCCTCTGGGGCCCTCTATCTTCAGTGATGAGCGTAGGTTACACCGGAGTTAGTTTCTTCTTCGTGCTGTCTGGTTTCATCCTGACCTATAGTCATGCCCGCGAGTACGAAAGCGGCAAAGGGAACGCTCCTAAATTCTGGGTCGCCCGACTGGCTCGAATATATCCCATATATCTGGTCAGCATGATCTTTGCAGCCTGCACCGGCATAACGCAGTTCGACAAGAAAATTCACATCCTCGCCTTCATTGCAGATCTTTTGATGATTCAGTCATGGTCTATACGCGCAGTCAACTTCTTAATATCCCTGCCTGGAGTCTTTCCAGCGAGGCATTTTTCTATCTTGTCTTCCCGTTTGTCTTCATGCGCCTTCGTCCCTCAACCGCCAGGAGGGCTATTCTCTCGATGGTCGTCTTCTGGACGCTGGCTATCGCCGTTCCTTTACTGTGTCTCAAGCTATACCCCCAAGCTGCCTGAGCCGAAGACATCGCTTCTGCAGTCGCCGGCGCAAATCAGGTCTTCCGCGTTCGTCGTCTTCCGCTTCTTGCGCTCCCACAATTTCTCGCGGGCATATCAGCCGGGTGGCTATTTCTCCTCTTTCGGCCGAGCTTAAAAAGCACACCATATCTGGCCGTCGCTGGACTCACTACCCTGGCAGCTATTCTCATGCTGTCCAATCATCTTCCGCTGATTCTGTTACACAACGGACTACTCATCCCCAGCTTCGCATTGATCATTCTCGGGTTGAGTGAAGACAATTGGCTCGCCCGTCTTTTGTCCAATCCAATTCTGGTTCTCCTCGGAGAGGCTAGTTTCGCTTTTTATCTCATTCACTTCCTCTTCAATAACTGGACAAAGTCTGTGTTCGGTGCGGGCGAAAACATTCAGGCTGCTCTTTGGAAGCTCGCGATCGTAATTCCGGTATCGATTTTGCTTCACCTCTTTTTGGAGCGTCCATGTCGCCGCCTCATCCTCCAATGGTGGAGCCGCAAACACCCCTCCGAGCTAAGCATTCAGCCAGTTAAAATAAAAAGAGGGCTCGCCAGCGAGCCCTCTCATAGCTGCGTCCGATTCTACCGATTGACGACAGCCTTGAGTCCAGCTTGCTCGGCCAGTGCGGCAGCTTTGTCCGTCTTCTCCCACGTAAAGCTATCGCCCTTGCGTCCGAAGTGGCCATACGCCGCAGTCGCTTTGAAGATCGGCTTTCGCAGATCGAGCCCCTCGATAATGCCCTTCGGCGTCAGCGAGAAGTTCTTCCGCACCAGCTCCTCCAGCTTGGTCTCATCGACCTTGCCCGTACCGAACGTATCCACCAGCACGCTCACCGGCTCAGCCACGCCAATCGCATAAGCAAGCTGCACCTCGCAACGATCAGCCAAACCAGCGGCGACGATGTTCTTCGCCACGTACCGGGCCATATAAGCCGCAGAACGGTCGACCTTGGTAGCGTCCTTACCGCTGAAAGCTCCGCCGCCATGCCGTCCCATGCCGCCATACGTATCGACGATGATCTTCCGTCCCGTCAACCCCGTATCGCCCATCGGCCCACCGACAACGAACCGCCCCGTCGGATTGATGTGGTACTTCGTGTCCTCATCCAGCAGATTCGCCGGAATAACTGCCTGAATCACATTCTTCAGAATGTCCCCGCGCAACTCTTCGTTTCCAACGTTCTCCGCATGCTGTGTCGAGATCACCACCGCATCCACACGCACCGGCTTATGGTTCGAGTCATACTCCACCGTCACCTGGCTCTTGCCATCCGGCCGCAGGTACGACATCAGCCCCGACTTGCGGACCTCGCTCAGCTTATGCGCCAGCTTGTGCGCCAGCGAGATCGGCGTCGGCATCAGCTCCGGAGTCTCGTTCGTCGCATACCCGAACATCATCCCCTGGTCGCCCGCGCCGCCTGTATCCACGCCCATAGCAATATCGCCCGACTGCTTATTGATCGTCGAGATCACCGCGCACGTGTTCGAGTCAAACCCGTACAGCGCATTGTCATAGCCGATCGCCGCGACAGTTCCGCGCACGAGGCTCTGGAAGTCCACATACGCCTTCGTCGTGATCTCGCCGGCAATCACCACCAGTCCGGTGCAGGTCAGCGTCTCGCACGCCACGCGGCTGTAGGGGTCCTGCGCCAGGCAGGCATCAAGAATCGCATCGGAGATCTGGTCGGCAATCTTGTCCGGATGCCCTTCAGTCACAGACTCACTCGTAAACAAAAAACGGTCGCGTTTAGCCAAAACAACTCCTCCAAAGAGTACCTGCCGGACACTTAGTCCGAACAGCATGCAACCCTCTCATTTTACCCGTCCGTCCCCGGCTCCCGCAAAGTTCCGTCCCTAATCGTTCGCATTCGTTCCTAAACAGCAAGATCCTGCATTGAACAGTGATTCCCAATTCGGATCGAACCAAGTTAGTAATTATGCAATTTCCGTGTGCCCCAACGTGTAAGTGCGTATTCTCAGGGGAGTTAGTTATCATCAGACGCATTCTGTTCAAGAAAAAGGTGGTACGAAAGTCCCTTGCTGCTAGAAGTGTTGACCCCAACCGCTCACGGTCCCCAGAGTAGCCGCGGTAACGCAAGAGATGTTCTCACGCCGCGCATGCCGGGGCTCGACCTTCTTCGTGGGAGTAGCGATCCTCGCGGTGGTCTTTTTTCACGGGTTCGCCTATAGCGCGCCCCACTTTCCATGGCATAGCCGGCTGGCCGGCGCGCTGTTCCATCTCACCAGCTTCGGCTGGACTGGGGTCAACTTGTTCTTCACGCTCTCCGGGTTCCTAATCACGGGAAATCTGATCGATTCCGACGGCAAGCCGAACTTCTACTTGCGTTTCTACATTCGACGGGCCCTCCGTATTCTCCCTGCCTATTTCCTGGTGCTGATCGTCCTCGGCCTAACGCGGACAGCATCGCTGAACTACCTGGCCGTGTGCGTGATGTTTCTAGCAAATTGGCCAAAGCTGCTATTGCATGGTTCTTTTGTCCTTTATCCCGTCCTATGGGCTTTGGCTGTGGAAGAGCAGTTCTATGCAGTTTGGCCCTGGCTATATCGCCGATCTGCGCAGGAACGGTCTGTTCGTCCTCTGCGTGGCTATGATCCTGTTCTGTCCGGTGCTCCGCGGGATCACGATCACCCGATTCCAAGGCGGATATCTTCAGCAAGACCTTCATGATCGGGGACAACCTCGCTGTCGGGGCCGCAATCGCCATCCTTTGCAGATCGCCGCGCCTCGGACTCAAGGCACTCGTCTGGATCGGCACCGCCCTCATCTGCATTCCAGGCCTAATCTTGCTCGTCCTGTCGAATGCGGGCAGCACCCTGAAAGGAGACGCCTTAGGCGCGAGCCTCGGGTACTCCATGCTGGAATTGATCACCGGCGGAATGCTGATTCTGACGCTGTATGCCTACAGGGCAACGCCAATTCCAGAAAGGACTAGCGCTTCCTTCTCTTCTTCGGTGAGATTAGCTACGGACTCTACCTCATCCATATGCTCTGTTGCGATGTTGTACGACCGTCTCTTCGGCGATGCGTTACCTGACCCATGCAGGTGCTCTGCTGACTCGCTTCGCGATAGCAAACGGTATTGCGGTCGTGCTCGCCACCCTCTCGAAGCGATACTTCGAGAATCCAATCATGCGCCTTAAGCAGAAACCGATTGCCGCGGCCCGCTAGGCAGATCTGAATTTGGTTCGAATCGATCCAACAGGAAAATGACGAGCTGGCTCTATGGAATCAAACGCCCATGCAGGGCAAACTTCCACACCGCCCAACCCAGCGCTATGAGCATCGTCGCCATCGTTCCGACGCCCATCCATCGCAGACTCGTCCTCGATTCGGCCCCAACTCGGTTCCGGCGCACATTTTCCGCGAACTCAGTCCAGTCGGTGTCCTCGCTCTCCGCGCCGCTCTCCCTCAGACTGGTCTCAAACCGCTCAATCCAGGGGACTTCATCGAGGCCGATCGCCGCCAGATAACTGCGAACGATCCCCTTCCGGAAGACCCCGCCAGGCAGCGCGTCGTACTCTCCCGCCTCCAGCGCAAGCAAATGACGCACTGAGACCTTCGTCTCCTCGCAGATCCTCTCGATCGAGACCTTGCGCCGTTCGCGCTCCCATCGCAGTTCGTCGCAGAATCGTTCCATTCGCTCCGCTCAACCCGTCCGGCACGAACCAACTGCCAGCCCGTGGCACGCTAGTTGACCGAAGAATAGACTGGGATATTTATCAAAGTCAAAGCTACTTTTGGGTCATACCCCTTTGTGTTACCAGATTGGAACCAGACTAATTAGGCCCCGGTCCCCGCAATATTCGTCCCTCGGCATTGCTCATGGGACGGGAGTAGCTACCCGCAGCGCCATCAAGTCGTCCTCCGCCAGCTTAGCCTTTGACGCGCTCGCCTTGCAATCGCTATCATCGTGGTTGAAATCCGCGATCGAATGGTTTTTCCTGTCGTTCGGCCGTGATGTAAGACCCTCGTCCCGCGTCAACTGTCGCGGATCTCATTAAGTCGTCCCCAGTCCCTGGTTGTGAAAGAGAACGAGTGCGCCTACCTTTTCCCGAACGCATTCCGATGGTTCCCGTCTTCTTTTTCGCGGTGATTCTTTGCGCCGTACAGCTGCTCCAGGGCACAAACGCCATCTTTTCCCTCTGCTGCTTTTTTTACGTCCTCGTCGCTGCGTCTGCCTTCAACGTCGCCGGCGGATTCACCCGCACTTCGGGCGCCTTTGTCTTCTTCAACTCCGTCCTCGCAGTCATCCTTGGGCTGTGCATGAAGGCCTACCTCGGCGAAGCGGCGGACACCAATCTGTTGGCCCCCCTATTGACGATTAGCGTCTACCTCTTCGGCATGTGCATGATGTTCGTGGCCGTCTACCTCACCAGGAAATTCGCGACCAAGCACGCCCTACTGGGAAAGATGGTCACGGACTCCAACATGCAAACGGCCACTGTCGGCTGTCTCATCGCCGGGATACTTATGAGCGTGGCCGGTTTTGTGATTCCCGCCGGTAGCGGCTCCGTCCTCAGCGCGCTCAATCAGCTCAATCGCTTCTACCCCATGGCGATCATTCTGGGAGTCATCAACTCGATCCGTCGCAGCGGCGGGACCCGCAGCATCAATCCGCCAATTCTGATATCCGGCTCTCTCATGTTTCTCATTGGAGTCCTCGGTTTCTCAAAAGAGGGCATGTTCGCCCCCTTCGCCTGCTGGGTAATTGCCGCTGCCTCCCAGCGCTACAAAATCAGCCGTTGGCAACTCGCTGGCAGTGTCCTGGCGACGATCTTCCTATTTCGATATTTGGTTCCCTACGCCCAGTACGGTAGAAACTTTCGAGAGGAAGGCGGCGCACCCAGCATCGCGACCTCGTTTTATCTTCTATCCAACCTCGGATATGTTCGCGAGCAATATCTTGACCTCGCGGCGGACTCCTACGAGGAGCGGGCCTCGGTTATTACAACAGTCCTCAGGGCCTCTTTGATCGTCTCCAGATGCTCTCCATCGACGATGCTCTCATCGATCACACGGCGCAATTTGGCACCTTCGGTCTCTATCCGATCGTTGCAAGCTTCGAGAACGTCGTTCCTCACTTCATCTGGAAGGACAAGCCGAATATCCTTATCGGAAATGTCTACGCTCACGAGGTCGGTTTGCTCGCTGAATCAGACGAGACCACAGGAATCTCCTTCTCCTCTACCGCAACTGCCTTCCACATCATCGGATGGCCCGGAATATTCCTCCTGGCCCCCGCCATCTGGTTTCTCCTGTTCTTTATCTTCGACTCTCTCTGTGGAGACGTCCGCAAATCGCCGTGGGGACTCCTTGTCCTTGTGCTTTACGCTCACGCCGCACCGGAAGCGGACATCAGCACCGTCGTCTACATGTGTTTCTACACCGCCGTCGGCATCGTATTCGCGGGAATCGTGGGCGCCTATGTGATGCCCGTCCTTGGGACCTTCTTCATCGGCCCTGAGGGCATCCAAATTCGCCGAGGCGCGCCGATCCGAGGCGTCCCTAACCGGCTGCGCATGCCCTCTCCACCCAAAGCGGACCCGACCCAGGCCTCCTGACCCGGCCCGTCGCTTCTTCCACTCGAAGAGGCCGCTGACCGATGACCGTCTCCCGCTCCCAGTACACTGGTACAAGAATGAATAAACTGGTTGTCGGCAATCTCGTCCATCGTCCCCTGCGCTCGCTCATCAGCTGCCTCGCCATCGCCATCGAAGTCATCATGATCCTCTCCATCACCGCCATCCTGATGGGCAAGCTCAACGGCTTCAAAGACCCGCCAGAACGGCATCGGCATGGACATGTTCGTGCGCCCCAGCACCGCCAACAATCTCATCGGCATGAGCCCCGCCGGCGCCTCCATCAAAGTCGCCGACGTCCTCGCCAAGGTCCCCCACGTCATCGTCGCCGCGCCCGTCAACATCCAGATCAACAGCTCCCTCGACAACATCTACGGCATCGACTTCAAGAGCTACGACGCCCTCCTGCCCTTCATCTTTCATCTCCGGCAGCCCATTCCAGGGCCCCTGACGACGTCATCCTCGACGACTACGCCGGCAGCCGGCAAAAAGTCGGCGACCACATCAGCATCCTCAACCACCAGTTCCGCATCTGTGGAATCGTCGAGCACGGCAAAGGCGGGCGCAAGTTCATCCCCATCGATACCATGGGCGCGCTCACCGGCACCGAGGGCAAGGCCACCATGTTCTATCTCCGCACCGAAGACTCCGCCAAAATATCAGGACGACGTCCGCAAAGGCATCCATTCTCGCCACCCCCGGCATGAGCACCTACAACGTCGTCACCGACCGAGGAATATCTCTCCTCCATGACTCCCGCCGATCGCCTTCCCGGCTTCAACATCGGCCTGCGAGGTCGTCATCGGCATCGCCGTCGTCATCGGCTTCCTCGTTATCTTCCAGTCCATGTACACCGCCGTCATGGAGCGCACCCGCGAGATAGGCATCCTCAAATCCATGGGCGCCTCCCGCGCCTACATCGTCGGCATCGTCCTCCGCGAAACCAGCGTCCTTGCCTTCGTCGGCATAGTTCTCGGTATAGCGGCCAGCTTCGCTCTCAGCGCCGCCCTCGAGGCCCGCTTTCCCACCCTCGACTTCGTCATCAACGTTCCCTATGTCTGGAAGGCCATCCTCATCGCCTTCGTCGGGGCAATCCTCGGAGCGCTCTACCCTGCCCTCAAAGCCGCCAGCAAAGATCCCATCGACGCCCTCGCCTACGAATGAGGCAGGCACCGCGCGCATCTCTCAACACCATCGCTTCCAGCTAACTTTGAAAGGTGATTCCATCGATGGATAAGGTGTATCGTTGGGCGGTTCCGGTCTTGGGCCTATGGCTTCTGACATGGATCGTCCTCTCCTGGGCCGGCGTCCAGGACGATGCCTTCATCCATCTCCGCTACGCCGACAATCTCTTCCGGACGCATCTCATCACCTACGACGGCGTGCATCCCAACTATGGTGCGTCGAGTCTTCTCTACGTCTATCTCCTCTCGTCTCTTCGCACGTTCACCGCCACGCCGGACCTTCCCCGCATCCTCTCAAGCTGCGTCCATGTTCTTCTCGTTGCCGGCCTCGTACTCCTGTTCGTTCGGTCTATACCTCGCGAGGCCCGTCTCGCCCGCCTTCTCGGTCTCATCACCTTGATCATCTTCGTCGCGCCCTCCGCCGTTCGTTGGCTCGACGACGGCATGGAGACTGGCCTCGCCCTCTGTCTCGTCGCCGCACTCTGCTGGATCACCTTCCGCCAATCCACTCGGCCCGCCACCACTGGCCTGCAGTATTTCGCCTTTGTCATTCTCGGCTTCTTCACCGTTCTCCTGCGCACTGAACTCATTCTCTTGTGCGGGCTGTCCTTCGTCATCCTCGCCTGGAGCGCGTTCGCAGCACGGACCAAAATCGAATCAGCGTCTCAGCGCGCTCCTGAGTAGCAGCCATTTTTTGCTCGGCGGCGTACTCGCCATAGCATTTATCCGCCTCAAGATGCATTTCTTTCTTCCCGACACCGCTTTGGCGAAATCCGATGGCGGGGCAAATTGGTACGTCGCCAGTTACGTAACCGCAAAGGTCCTTGCCGGGGCGCTCTCCTTTGGTGTTGGAGTGTTCCTCCTCTGGCTCCTCACAATCTACGTTGTGCTGCGAGACCGCCGATTTTCGACGATGACCTTCTTCGCCAACCTGTCCTTTCCTGTCTTGTTTGCCCTCGCCGCAATGCGGGGCCAGCAGATCCAGGGCGCCCGCTACTTCGTCTGGGCCTTCTTCTTCTCCATCCTTTGGAACGTCCTCGAACTAGGTCGGGGCCATCAGGGCCAGCGCTTGCAGGCACAAAACAACACCCTGGCGGTCTGTTTCCTTGTGGCGCTCCTGCTTGCCCTTCCGTTTGAATCCAGAATGCTGTACCCCATGCTGCATTCTCGTTCGACAATGCTGCAGCAAATCAAGTCCGATCATCTCGAGCTCTTGGAAGGCAAACGCGGGGTCGCCTTCGACATTGGTTACATCGGCTATTTCTCTCAAGCTGATATCTGCGACCTCGCCGGACTCGTAAATGGAAGAGACAAGGCCCGCCTTACCTCGCGGCAGCGCCTCGCAGCCTGCTTCGCGACCCGGCCTGACTTCATGTTCTTGGATCTGGGAGGTCTCGGCGACGCTGCCAACTATCTCCCGATCAACGACTGGCAGGTTTGCTCCAAATATGACTTCAAAAATGTGAACCAGAACGATCCTCACTATCTCGCTGTGCCGCGGTCGGCAGCCCCCGAAGTCTGTCGAAGCGTCGCCAACTCGACCCCTTCAGAAATAGCGCCAATGTTCCGTTAGTTCAGATGCGCCCACTCTCCGGGCTGTCTGGCAAAAAGCGCTGCATCGCCAACTCCACCGTCAGCGGTGCCAGCACCAGAGCGAACGGCAGGAAGATCCGGACCTCTTTGGATCTCCCCACCGTTACCCACATCCCCATAAAAATGATCGCAGCCACGAACATCGCGGTAGCCGCAGAGCCAGCCAGATACTGCCGTCGCGCCAGCATTACGGTGGTCCACACCAAAGGCGCCATGAAAAGGACGAACGGGATGTAGCCCTGCAGTGATCCGAGGTTGTAGAACAGCTGCAGCACGGGAGTATCGCCATAGGTCGCGTGCCGATACTTCCTCATCATCAGGTAATACTGGATCCCCAGAACCAGCACCAAGGCGACGAAGCTCGTCGCTGCTTGCACCCTCCGAGGCAGCGCGAACCCCTTCCCCGCGGGTGTCAGGCACACCAGCAGTATTCCCGCGTGCAGGGCAAACCCCACGTCGGCACGAACAAGCCCCTGCGCCACGGCCAGCAAAAGCAGTCCGATGACCGCCCCAATTTGTCCGGCCGTCTCAGGCAGCGGCAGCTTTATCGTCAGCAGCAGCAGCGCCAACGCAAGAATCGCCGCCGTAGGAAGCGTCTCCGGCTTCTGATACCAAAGTAGCCACGCAAAGTAGAACTGGACGAGTATCACAAAACTCGCCGCACCAACCCACTGCCCCGCCAAGCTGGATTCCCGGTATACCGTCGACCGACGAAGCACCAGGAACAACGTAAAGACCGCGATGAACGCCGCAATAATGTCCAGCAGCGCCAGTGTATGACGCATTCCCAAATGAAGCTGCCGGGCCAGAAAATACGCTGTGTCGACGACACCGATTCGATACTGGCTCGGCGCGCTTGCCGTCCCCCAAACCACGTCCATCCAGATATTCGGAACTTTATAGAAATCCTGGCTGTACGACCAGTAATCCTGATGCCCCGACGTTAGGATCACCATGCCCAGCAAAACACTTGTGACTCTCTTCGGCCCCTGCATCATTGGCTTTCGTCTCACTTTGCGCTAAGGATTGAGTGGACAAGGATAGCATTCCCCTTAGCACACTCCCCGCAGATCGTCTCGTGTCTCAAAAGCCTTGAGATTGCCATCATTTCCGTCGCTACTGCAACGCTTCTGTAATACTCTGGAACTCTCGGTGCCAACTTGCGTTTAACCCCCTGAGCAAATGAACCAGCCGCGCTCCATTTCGTTCCATGTCCTTCAAGCAGTCGAGGCCGTTCTCCTCCTCGTCACCGCTATCTTCCTCGCCCTGCATGCCTTCCACCTCAACGCCGACTTCCCCAACCACTCCCCTTGGATGGACTGGGCCAAGTACACCGACGAAGGCTGGTACGGAGACGCAGCCATCCGCCACTTCCAGCGCGGCCACTGGCACGTCCCAGGAGACTTCAACCCCGCCGCGGCCCTTCCCGTCTGGCCCCTGCTCGAAGCGGCCCTCTTCCGCTTCACCGGCGTAAACCTCGCCGCTGCACGCGCCCTGACCGTCGCCATCTTCGGCCTCATCCTTCTCACGCTCCTATCTCCTCCTCCGCCGCTGGCAAAGTCTCTCCGCTCCACTCGGCCAAAGGCCCGCAGCGGGACTCGCCCCCGCCATCGCCGTACTTCTTCTTGCCGTCAGCCCCTTCTGTTACGCCTTCACCCGCATGGCCATTCTCGAGCCTCTCCTCATTCTCTTCACCCTCCTCGCCCTCCTCGCCGCCTCCTACGCCACACCGCCGGAGAAGGGAACAGCAGTCTCACCTCTCCGAACTCGCCTCAAACAAATCGTGCCCCCCTTGGCTCTCGGTCTACTCCTTCCCCTCATGGTCCTCACCAAGACCACTGCTATCTTTCTCCTCCCCGCGATCGCCTGGCTCCTTTGGGCACGTGCCGAATACCGTCTTCGTCCGTTCCTCTGTCTCGCCGTGCCCCCTGCCGTGCTCGCCGCCGGGGCCTGGATCAGCTACTACCTCTTAATCGTCCGTCCTCACTTCCTATCCGACTACCGTTATCTCTTCAGCGCCAACGCCTACACCGGCATGGCTCCGTCCACCGCCCTCCCCATCATCGCCGCCACCATCGCCGATGGTCTCTGGATTGGCAACGTCCTCTACCCTCTGGCGCTTCTCGCCCTGGCCGCCGCCTTCCTTCTTCGCCCTCAAATTTTCCGCAGCGACCCGCTCGTCACAGCGCTCGTCCTATGGGCCGCCGGCTACGCGGCCTTCCTCGCTTATCACAATAATCTTCAGCCCCGGTACTACCTGGTCATTGCAGTTCCCCTCACCCTGTTGGTTCCCGTAGTCTTCTCCAGCTTCTGGAGTTCAGGCCCCCGCGCCCGCACCGCCACCCAGACCTCGCTGCACCGCCTCGCAATCGCCTCGATAGTCGCCGCCCTCGCCGTGCTGACCTTCACCGACGCCCGCCAGACACTCCACTACGTCCGCACACCCGACTATACCTTCACCATGGCCGCCGCCCGTATCCGGCAGATCGTCTCCGCCGATCGCACGCACAACCCCCTAATCCTCTCCATCAGCGGCTCCGACCTCTCTCTCATGACCGGCCTGCTCTCGATCTGCGACGACTTCGGCACCATGGATCTAGCCGTTAGAGTCCAGGCCTACCACCCCGGCTGGTATGTCGCCTGGAACCAGGTCGACGACGACAAAATGGACGCCCTCGCCCCCATGTACCACCTGCAACGCGTCGCTGCTTTTCCCGCCTTCGACGACCCCGAGCGCAATCTCCTTATCCTCTACCGCCTCGACCCCGCCACACCCGGCGCACCATCACCACGCCGCCACCGCAAGCCCGTCGTCCCCCGCCTCCTCCAGACCAGCTTCGGCCAGCAACCCAGCCCCACCCAGCTCGAACACTAGCCCAGCTAACGCGGCGCATTCACCAGCGAAAACTGCTGCTCCACCAAAACCCCTGTCACGACCGCATTCCCGTCCCTCGTCCCCGGTGCAAACCGCCACCTCCTCATCGCCTCTGCCGCACTCGCATCGAGCCCATACCCCAGCGGCCGAGCCACCGAAATCCGCTGCGGTACACCGCTCGCGTCCACCACCAATCGCAATTGCAGCGTTCCCTGCACCTTGTCCCGCACCGCAAAATCGGTATATTTCGGCTCCGCGCGATGTTCCGCCTTAGGGGCAATCACGTCCTTCGCCTGGTCTACCCCGCCATACAGCGCATAGATAGTCTGCCCACTCAACTCGTCCTGCGGCCAAGCCAGCGTCGGATCAAAGTAGTGCCGCCAATAGTCCGGCATCGCCCGCTGCAACCCCGGATCGATCCCAACGGCAAAAATCGTCGCAAACGCCGCCGCCAACTGCTCCACCTTACCCGGGTCTTTCACCAGGATCCGCATCCTCTCGTCATTCAGAGCATGTCGCTGGAACTCATGAGCGTCCGAGTTGTACCGAATGGCCACCCGCACCCCATCAAGCTCAATCTCCCCCGCCCCCCTGCGCGACACTTTCAGCACATTCACCGCCGCCATAGTCCAGTCGCCCACCTTGGGTTCCCCCTGCACCCTCCCCGCTGCATCAAAGTTCAAATCATTGGCGAGGTAGAACCCACGTAGAAACAATGCTTTACCCACCAACGTCTCGGCTGCCTCCATTGCCTTATCAGCACTTTCACTCCCCACAGTTGGAGCCTGTCCCGAAACCACCCCCACACACAGACTGAGCAAGACCACAACCAGCACCCGTGGCCATCCTGCCCCAACGTCAACGCCCAGCCGTCTCATGCGACTGAGACTACCAAAAGTCCACGGGCTAACCGTCGTTCGCCGTTGACTTCCGGCCCAAAGGTCGTCTATCCTTGAATCTCGCGCAGTCTCGCGTCTGTACGTCTGTGTCTTCATTGTTCCCAGGCAAGTTCAGGCATCCGAGGCGTCCGTGATGGATCCACTGGGGAGCAGCTCTTACCATCGCCGCCCCTGAAGCACCCATCCCATAGGTTTGTGCGTAGTCCAGTTCAAGCGGTACTTCTCCGCGTGTTGTGAAGAGAGAATCCATCTCTTCCTTCGCCACGCCGCCCTGCTCTGGAACAATCGTTCTTTTTGATTTTCACGCAGCACCAACTTGGCACCATTTTCTTCATGCACCACGCCGAACAATGAAGACGGCAGAATCAGGGAGTAAACCAGACGATGTCCACCACCATTCCGAGCGGCAAAGACATCAAGCGCAAGTGGTTTGTGCTCGACGCCAGCGGCAAGACCCTCGGCCGCCTCGCCACGCACGCCGCCTCGTTCTCGCCGGCAAGCTCAACCCCCTCTACACCCCCTACATCGATATGGGCGATCACGTCGTCATCATCAACGCCGAGAAGATCGTCCTCACCGGCCTGAAGGCTGACCAGAAGCTCTATCGCCGCTACACCGGATTCCCCGGCGGTCTCCGCGAAGAGTCCTTCATCAAGCTCCTCGCCCGTCGCCCCGAAGCCATCGTCGAGCAGGCCGTCAAGGGCATGCTTCCCAAGTCCAAGCTCGGCCGCCAGATGGCCACCAAGCTCAAGGTCTACAAGGGCGCACAGCATCCGCACCTCGCCCAGCAGCCTCAGCCGATGGAACTCGTCGGCCTAAGTTTAGCAGATTTTAGGTAGGTCCGGGCTTTAGCCCGGACATCTACGGAACGAAATAACGACGGGGCTGGTAGCCCAGGGCTTTAGCCTTGGGTCTCCCCGAGGCAAAAGTTCAAGGAGCACCATGGCAGATCTGATTCAGTACTACGGAACCGGCCGGCGCAAGTCCTCGATCGCGCGCGTCTTCCTGCGTCCCGGCAGCGGCAAATTCACCGTCAACAAGAAAGAGTTTGACGTCTACTTCGTCACCGCCCAGCAGCGCGCAGCCGCCAAGCGGTCCCTCGGCATCGCCGACATCGGCGAGACCTTCGACGTCATCACCACCGTCAAGGGTGGCGGCGTCATGGGCCAGGCCGACGCCGTCAAGCTCGGCATCGCCCGCGCCCTCATGGTGTTCAACCCCGAGCTCCGCAAGGCGCTCAAGGCAGAAGGCCTCGTTACCCGCGACTCGCGTGGTAAGGAGCGCAAGAAGTACGGCCAGAAGGGCGCTCGCGCTCGCTTCCAGTTCAGCAAGCGCTAAGCGCTTTGGCACAGTGCTTTGCTGTGTTGCAGCGTTAGTCCGAAGCGGGCACCTCACAGTTTGCGACTGGAGTCGCAGGACGCATTCGGCTCAGCAACCGCTCGCAGCACCCGCATGCATCGCTCCAAACGCCGCACCGCATCGGAGGCAAGGAGTCAAATCTCCCGTACGACGGGATCAATCCAGGCACCGGCGGCTCACACCCGGCTGCCTCAACCAAGGAGCTCACATTGGCAAACATCACTATGAAAGAACTGCTCGAAGCTGGCGTTCACTTCGGGCATCAGACCAAGCGCTGGAACCCCAAGATGAAGGAATACATCTTCGGCGAGCGCAACGGCATTTACATCATCGACCTGCAGAAGACCCTCAAGATGTTCAAAGAAGCGTCCAAGTTCGTCACCGACCTCACCTCCACCGGCAAGCTCATCCTCTTCGTCGGCACCAAGCGCCAGGCGCAGGACGCCATCGCCGAGGAAGCCACCCGCGCCGGCATGCCGTACATCAACAGCCGCTGGCTCGGCGGTCTGCTCACCAACTGGGTCACCGTCCAGAAGTCGGTCAAGCGCCTCCAGGAGCTCGACGACATGTCCACCGACGGCCGCTACGAGCTCCTGACCAAGAAGGAAGTCATCAAGCTCGAGCGCGAGCGCAAGCACCTCTCGACCAACCTCTCCGGCATCAAGAGCATGAAGCGCCTTCCCGACGCCATCTTCGTCGTTGACTCCAACAACGAAGCCATCGCCGTCGCCGAAGCCCGCAAGCTCGGCATCCCGGTCGTCGCCGTCGTCGACACCAACTGCGATCCCACCGTGGTCGACTACGTCATCCCCGGCAACGACGACGCCCTCCGCGCCATCCGCCTCTTCACCACGAAGATCGCTGACTCCGCCTACGAAGGCGTCCAGATGGTCTCCGAGCAAGGCCTTCGCCACCGAAGTCGCCGACGTCCAGCCGCTCGAAGTCTCCCCCGAGCACATCGGCGAAGACGGCGAGTACGAGCCCGGCGAGATCCACGCCGCTGCCGAGCCAGTCGCGGCCGACGCCCGAAGAAGACGAGACCGTCGACCTCGAAGCCGTCCTCGGCGGAAACATCCGCAAGGCCCCGGCCGCAGCCTCGAGCCCGAAGCCGAGCCCGAGCCATCTCCGCACACGCCGCAGTCTAAGCTCCAACGGCGCGGCTCTCATTGCCTCGTCCGCATGAGTGCGTGACCGGAAGGGCACGGCTTTAGCCGTGCCGTAACAGCCTCTTGATATTTCATGGGGCGCGGGCTTCAGCCCGCGCCCCTTTGCAGCAACCACCTACACAGAAGGAAATGCACAATGTCTGACAACCGCCGTAAAGATCGACGCAAAACTCGTCAAGGAACTCCGCGAAAAGTCCGGCGCCCCCATGGGCGACTGCCTCAAGGCCCTCCAGGAGGCCAAGGGCGACATGGAAGACGCCTTCGTCGTCCTCCGCAAGCGTGGCATGGCCTCGGCCGCCAAGAAGGCCTCCCGCACCACCAACGAGGGCGCAGTCGGCACCTACATCCACGCCGGCGGCAAGATCGGCGTCCTCCTCGAGCTCAACTGCGAGTCCGACTTCGTCGCCCGCACCGACGACTTCCAGGAGCTGCTCCGCGACATCGCCATGCACATCGCCGCCGTCGACCCGCGCTACGTCAGCCGCGAGGACGTCACCGCCGCCGACCTCGAGCGCGAGAAGGACATCTACCGCGCCCAGGCCGCTGCCACCGGCAAGCCCGCCAACATCATCGAGAAGATGCTCGAAGGCAAGCTCGGCAAGTTCTACGAAGAGGTCTGCCTCCTCGAGCAGCCCTTCATCAAGGAGCAGACCGCAGACCATCGCGCAGCTCATCGCCACCAAGGTCGCCAAGCTCGGCGAAAACATCAGCGTCCGCCGCTTCGCCCGCTTCAAAGTAGGCGCCGCAGACTGGACCGTAGCCCAAACCAAAGCCGCGGGAGCCGAAGAAGCCTCGGCATAAGCTATTCTCCGCTTTCAAACATCAAAGCCCGGGCCACCAGCCCGGGCTTTCTAGTGCTCAGAGGTGAAGTAGACGACGTAGAGGGTGCCGGGGGTGCGGGACAACCAGCGGGAGTAATGGACGGGTGCGAATGAGGCGAGGCCGTAGCAGGCGTTGGGATCGAAGGAGACACTGTAGAGGGGTTGGATATGAGGGGGCCTGTCGTACCGAGAACATCTCGCATTTGCCGGGCGGTGGGGGAGGCACCGGAACATACGCGTCTGTGGGATTTATGATCCACGGATTGTTGATGTGGTTGGCGTGGCGGAGTTCGACTTCGAAGTTGTAGTCCCAGCCACCGTCGATGGAGGTGTCAGGGATGCCGTTGGCCTGGAGTTCATCGGCGAGCGCCACGCGTGCGCGATTGACAGCGAAGGTATTATGCGTGACGGTGATACCGTAGACCGCCATGACGCCCACCAATAGAGCGCTGGCAAGAGGCAGGCTACGGTGCACTCGCTCCTGGTAGAGGCGGACGAGGCAGATCAGGACTGGCGCCAGCAGACCAAGGGCGTATCGATCATAGATTATGTGCGTGGTGCCGGTAGCGGCGATAAGAAGCAGAGTGTACGCCAATTCGAAGGGCAGCAGGAGGATCCCGAGTTGCTTCCAGGAGACGCCTGCGGGGGCCCCCTCGGGAGGAAACGTTCGGCCAGTTTGACAGGTCACCGCGACAACCGCCAGTGCACCCCCGACGGACAACACAGTCAGCAGAATTTGAGCCTTGACGTCCAGGAACAGGGGAGGGGCGTGAAGAACAATTCCCTCATACATCCCATGCACGCCGACCCAACTACCGTTTCCGCCAGCTGTTGGCTCAAGGCGAACGAGTTGACTATGGGTGCGATAGTGGATAGCCATCAGGAGATATACCAACAGCGCCGCCGAGAGGATGAAGATGTCGCGGGGCCGGCTCTTGCGGATTTCGGGAAGGAACAGAGCCACGATGGGAAGCAGGAGAAAAGGGAACCTCCAGCAGGATGTAGCTGAGCTGCCTGAGGGCTTCTTTTATTGGAAAGTGGCTGACGACCAGAGGTACGGGGAAAACGTACGGCTGGAGCTTAAGCCAATGCATGCAGGCGAGGATAAAGAGCGCTCCGGCGAAGGCGGCGGCAGCTCCGGCAAGGAGAACGCGGCGCTTGAAGCGGAGAAGCCAGAGGGTCGAGGGCACCATGACTAGCACGCCAAGCCAGGCGATCTGGCGAGAGGTGCCGCAGATGGCGTTGGTGACGACAGCGAAGCAGAGCCAGGCGATGGCGGAGCGATCAGTGGATGCCTGGAGGGCCCGGATACAGCCGTAGAGACAAAGGACAATGGCAAAGAGACCGCCGATGTCGTTCATGAAGGTGGCAGAAAGCATAAGGTAGAGCGGCGAGAGGACAAGGGCGAGCGTGCCGATGGTGGCATTGCGCTCGGTGACGCCGGTGCGGACGAGCGTGCGCTGGACGACCCAGGCAATCAGCCCGGCGATGAAAAGGGTGCTCATGCGAACGGTGGTGAAAGAGAAACCAAAGAGCTTGATGAAGACGGCGGCTAGATAGAGCTGCGAGACCATCATGCTGGCGGCCCAGCCGTTGTAGGCGATGTGGCCTGTTCGGGCGAGCGTTTGGGCCATTACGATGTAAAGGCCGTCATCACAGACAGTCATGGTGGTGAAGGGGCGGCTGATGAGTACGCAGACAAGTACGGCCACGCCGCACAAAATTGCTTGAAGATGAAACCTGCGAACGTATCGCATTGAGGCTCCCGGGCATAACGAATACGCGGCGGTGTATCTGCCTTGGCGTACTTAATTCTTCAAGCTGCTGCTTCCGGTTTTTGGCCGATAACCAGGAATTGGCGCCCGAAGAACCTCCACACAAAAGGACATTTCAGGAAGAGCCGCACCTTCCAGACGGCAGGTTGATACCCGAGCGACATCGTGTAGGGAAGGAACCGTGCGACTGATCGCTCGATCTCGAAACCGCTAAGACTCATCAGCTCTGCTACCGACAATTCGGTCAGAGGAAGGTAATGATCGAAGAAGTCCCAATAGGTACCGGTAAGGTGTTTAATATTGGGCCCCAGAGCAATTAAGCGCCCGTTCGGTTTGAGGCAGCGAAAGGCCTCCTCCATGGTCGCCTTCAACACATGTTTTGTAGGGAGGTGCTCGAAGAAGTTGCTGGTAAAGACGATGTTCAGCGAGCTGGCCCGGGAACGGCCAGGGTAGACTACAGTCCTGCTCCAGGAACTCGACGTCGCCACGAAGCTGGTTTTTCGTCGATGGATTCAGATCCATGGCGTACTTTTTACCGGCGCGGACGTTGTTGATGAACTCTCTCCGTATCCGCAGCCAAGGTCGATAACTGTGCTCGAGTTATCCACCGAGCGCGAGAAAAACTCCGAGGTGAGAACTTGCCAGATACGATTTCGATAGGCTTCGTGCCCGGTGAAACGTGTCAGATAGAGTTTTTGGAGATCTTCCGGCAGTTCCGAGCCGGGCCTTAGCTTGTTCAAGAAACCCCCTGATGATGCTCAGATAGTACCAGAGCTCGCCGCAAGCACTTGCGGGGAAAAATCCTAACGGTTTGACGCCAAATTGCGGGGCGTGCACGATCTCTTTTCAACGTTCCGGTCTATGCTGACGGCCGCAGATCAACCTTTTCAGTGTACCAAGGACAGCGATCTATGCCCGATGGGAGTACAACGGTCTGACTCAGTTGACGCACAAGGAGCTTAGGGATTCTCAGTGACTGAGGGTTGGTACATGCCCGCGGGTATTTACTTATGTATCGCCACAATACAGCATGTCTTTTGATCCGAATGCGGAAGGCGCACCAAGTGGTCGAGTGAACGCCAAAGACCACATTGACAGCCTGAACTTGTATTTTCAGTGAGAGATGCAGTGTCCTGCAATACGAAGACATCAAAAACCGAATCAGCACGCCATTCGCAAAATCTGCCTGCACCCTCACGTCCTTTGCCTTTGAACACGCAAATAGCGATCGTCAGCTCACTTTCGGTATGATCATCTTTACGTAGCCTCGGTGGTTAACCAGCAGATCAGAAACATCATCGAAAACTCTGGACCTGAGAGGGTTCGCATAACCGAACGTGGAGGGCGAGAAATGCAACTCGTCCTCACTCGGCTTCGACCTGGAGCATAAACCTTGATTTCACAGCGTCAGCTGCGACTTGTAGTGTTGATACCCCTCCGAGACGATTGGACTTCCGCTGCGGAACTTCAGATTCGAAGGCTGAAGGAAGTAGTTCTGCCTCCAGCCGCTCACGCTCTGCGGACAACGTGTGACCTATACTGGCACCAAAAAAAAGACGATCTGGCAGGGGAACAATGCAGCTCATCCGCAGGTTACATTTGCAAGCACTCTTTTGCGCGGCAGTGGTACTCGTTTGCGCACTCATCAGCCGGCCCTTCACGACGATAGGTATCGCCGACGACGGCCCCTACATCCTCATGGCGCAAACCCTCGCCGTAACCGGCCACATCGTCTATAACGGTTGGGCCGCAGCCATGATCGTACTGCAGCTCTATCTTGCTGCGGCCTTCATCAAGCTCTTCGGCTTCTCCTTCACCACTGTCCGCATGAGCACCTTGCTGATCGCCGTGGTCACGGCCTTTGTCCTCCAGCGCACGCTGGTTCGCGCCAACCTCTCTGAGCGCAACGCCACTATCGGCACACTCGCCCTGTCTGTCCCCGCTTTATCTCATGCTCTCAGTCACCTTCATGAGTGACATCACCGGCCTCTTCGCCATCGTCATCTGTCTCTACGGCTGCCTCCGAGCGCTTCAGTCCACCACCGACCGCACCACCATCGCCTGGCTCTGTTTTGCTGTAGCGACCAACGCCCTCTTTGGTACCTCAAGACAGATCGCCTGGCTAGGCACCCTCGTCATGGTGCCTTCCACCCTCTGGCTCCTCAGAACCCGCCGTCGCGTCCTTCTCGCTGGTTCTGCCGTCACGCTCGGCGGCGCTATCTTCATCCTCGCCTGCATGCAATGGCTCAAACGCCAGCCTTACGTCATCCCCGTCCCCCTGCGCGTCAGCGACTTTCCCATCACACACGCCATCGGTCAGCTCGGCCTTCTCCTCCTCGGCATTCCTTTCTTCTTGCTTCCCATCATGGTTCTGTTCCTCCCCGCGATCCGCAGGAGCAGCCCTCGCGTCATCGCCATCCTCTCTACATTGCTTCTGGGCTGCCTCTTTCTCGCCACCTATCCCAGCCATCTCCGCGGCAGCTTCAGTTCTCTGCTAGAGCCGACTGCAGGAGGTGCCGGGAAGCTGCTTTGGTGTGCATGGAACCGTTGAGATCTTCGCCAGAGACGGAGCCGCACCCCTCTACCTTCATCCTGGCGCACAGGTCTTGCTGACCATCATCTCGTTCGGCTCGCTGATCGGCCTGATCTCATCATTGCTTAACTTCCGAAAGACCCTGCGCGACGAAGGCTCCTCCAGCGATATCTCCTGGCAGCAACTTGGCATACTCTTCGCGCCCTTCACCCTTGCCTACATCCTTCTTCTCGTCTCCACCGCCGCCACCACCCACCTTCTCTTCGACCGTTACGCACTGGGATTGCTGGGCCTCGTGCTCGTCTGCCTTGTCCGTTACTACCAGGAGCGGATCCGCCCGCGGCTTCCCTCCGCCAGCCTTCTCGTGGTCCTCATCATGGCGATCTGCGGCATCGCCGTCACGCACAACACCTTTTCGCTCTATCGCGCCCGGGCTGCCCTCGCTGCCGAACTCCGCGCCAATGGCATCCCCGATACCTCGGTCAACAACGGCTGGGAATACAACTTTGAGGTCGAACTCCAGAACGCAAACCACATCAACAACAATCTGATCGCAGTCCCTGCTAACGCCTACATTCCACCTCCTCCGCCTCCTCCAGACCCCTGCCAGCTGTTCTGGCAAGACAGGACACCGCACATCCACCCTCTCTATGGTGCTTCCTTCCACCCAGACGCCTGCTACGGCCTAGCACCCTTCGCCCCCGTCCACTACTCCCGCTGGCCATACCGAACCCCCGGCACCCTCTACGTCGTCCGCTACACTCCCCCTTCCACGCCCTGAGCGCCCTCAACACCTAGGGCCATCCCAATTATTCTGACTACAATACCTTCCAGAGGGCAGGTTGATACCCGAGCGACATCGTGTAGGGAAGGAACCGTCCGACGGATCGCTCGATCTCGAAACCGCTAAGACTCATCAGCTCTGCTACCGACAATTCGGTCAGAGGAAGGTAATGATCGAAGAAGTCCCAATAGGTACCGCTAAGGTACTTAATATTGGGCCCGAGGGCAATTTTGGGGCGGGCTTTTGACGTCTAGATTTGTGTTTCTGAATCTAAAACGGTAGAAGCGACGATTGTACCCGTTGCATCGAAACGGAAATAAGAAAACAACTCCCAACGCTTTTTCTATTGCTGTGCGATGCGATCGTCGTACCACAGCGTTATCTCTACACCGTGTGCAGATTGGCATCATCGTACGGGCCGTTGTACTCTCTATTCATGACCAGAAGGGCCTACAATCAGATATTCCTATCAATCGAGCGGGAGGCTGGACAGGCATTGCTCTCTCACAAAATCTGCATGCATGAATGAGAACAGGGTTATGAGTAGAGTCCAGAAGAAGAGACTGGTCTGGTCTCGGTGGGTGCTGCTCGTCGTGGGCGTAGCGTTTTATGGATTGTGCTTCGTGCATTTGAAGGCTGATTTCCCAAACAATTCTCCATGGCACGACCTTTCGAAGCAGACCGATGAGGGGTGGTATGGCGGGGCGGCGATCCAGCACTTTGTTCAGGGGAGCTGGTTCATTCCCGGTTCGTTCAACCCGGCTGTGGCGATGCCAGTGTGGCCATTGATGCTTGGGGTCTGGTTCGCGTTCACGGGGATGGGGATGGTATCGGCGCGGGTGCTGACGGTGCTTTTGTACGGGGCCTCCCTTGGGTTGCTGTACCTGCTGGTCAGGCAACGGCTTCCCTACAAAGGTGGTGGGCTGCTGCCAGCGATGGCCGTCGCGCTGATGACGATGAACCCGTTCTGCTATGCATTCGACCGGTTGGCGATTCTGGAGCCGGTGATGGTGTTCTGGCTGATGCTTGGGCTTTGGGTCGCGGGGCGGACGCGGCAGCAGCAGCCTTGGGCGCCAGATCGGGCTAGGGGCGCTTCTCTGCTTGCTCGTGCTGACCAAGAGTACAGGGTTATTTCTGGCCCCCGCCGTCTTGTATCAACTCACAGCAACGCTGGGCCGGACGAGACGCGGATCGGTAAAGCCGGTGGCAGTGGTGGTTGGGACGGCGATTGTATTGTGGCTGGCTTACTATGCCCTGCTGGTGCGGCCGCATTATCTGGACGACTATCGGTTACTATTTGCGATCAATAGGTACCGTGTGCATTTGAGCATCGTGCTGAAGGTCGCGTTCAACACATTGTGGGATGGTATGTGGATCGATCGCGTGGTCTTTCCGGCTGCGCTGGTCGTGTTGGTGCTATCTCTGACATGGCTGAGAGAGCTTTGGAGGGTCCCTTTATTTGGGAGTTCGGTGGTAGCGGTGGTAGGGTACATGACGTTTATCTGCTATCACGGGAATTTGCAGCCCCGGTATTATCTGGTCGTATCGATGCCGGTGGTGATAGTGCTAGTGCTCGGGCTGGAGACGCTTTGGGAGCGCAGACGGGGCTTGGGGTGGGGGCTGTGCGGGGCGGTTGGGCTTGTCATGGTCGCAATGATGGTTCATACGGTGCGTTATGCGATACACCCGGAGTATAGCCTGGCAACGGCAGCCGATAGTATTGCGGCGCAGATGCGTGCAGACACAAGTGCGAGACAGATTCTGGTTTCTGGTACTGCAGCGAACGTGACCCTCTTGACAGGTGTTCCGTCGCTGTGTCCGTATTACACCACACATGGCCTGGATCCCGTGCTGGATCAGTACAAGCCGGGGTGGTACGCGGCCTGGAAACCGCTGGAGGATGATAATGTGAAGACGCTGAGGGAACGGTACCGGCTGGTGGAAAAGGCGCACTACCGAGTCTTCGATGACCCGGGCCGGCAGGTGCTGGTGCTATACCGGATGGAGAAATTGTAGAGGCAGCGTCTCCTAGAAAGAAACGCGCAACTATGTGCGTCGACGGAGGCACGGATTGTGATGTGGGAAAACAGGCCTGCAGTTTCGTTGCGTACTGGCTATGACTAACGACGCCGGTGCCAACCTGAATACGGCGAGCTTCGGAGCCAGGGACGTTACGATCCAAGCGACCCAGAATCTCGGCAAAGCTCGACAGATTACTCAAGGAGTTCAGGGTATTTCTTCCCGAACTCCTTTCTGAGAATTTCAGTCAACTCATGGAGAACCTGGATTGGAGAAAGACTGCATCCGCACTGGAAAGCGATAGGGACGCTACCCTTCAGATTTTTCTTGATTTGGGCGAAGGCGACGAAGTTCCTTTCGCTACAATTCGGGCAGGTGAAATAAACGCCTTTGGCCATGCCGAATTATATGCGCCACGAGTGGAGGCGACATGCCACAAAAAGCGAAGCCTGACGATCCCGACTGGATAGATCTAAGTCCAAGACAGAAACGACAGATCAGGGCTTTCCTGAAGCGGGTACGAATGGACGACCGTAGCCCGATCCCTGATGGCCCCACACCTCCAGACGCCCAGATGAAGGCCCTACGCGCATACCATGAAGGTAAGGGCCCCCACATCAATTTCGTAAATAGTTTCGTCGCGAAGGTCGCGAGCGAGGTGTTTCAGAAAGCAGCTCGCCGCAAACTGAATTAGCCATCACGCTATGATTCTAGACTATGGCACTTAGCGCCGACGCAAGAATCACTTTGTTGAGGGTAAAACTTGAACGGGCCAAACAACACCTCCGTGATCTGGAGAGGCTTGACGGGTAAGTACCACTATGGATACTTGCCCCAATTGGATTCGAATTCTGGAAAGTTTACCAAAACTGGAGTCAGATCCCCGTGTACAGCTTCGACGTTCTGAGTATCGCAGGCGATATTGTCCACAACCTCAGAAGCGCCCTCGATCACTTGGCATATTGCGGTTATTTATCTTTCGCCGTTTTCCGCCCAAAAAAACATGTCAAGCCCCTAACCACCTAACCAATTTACATCCAACAACATCCGCTGGCATCAATACCTTTGGCTAACCCAGTTTTACACCTTTTCGGGCGCATAATAAAGGGGTGAGTTTGGGCAATTTCTCGACTGGACGAAGGCAAGAAAAAGACTCTTCGGGCCGGTCTGACGGATGCAAACATCGTTTACACTTGGAACAGATCGTTTGCAGGGCAAGAAAACCGGCCACAGTTTGCGCTGTGACCAGGGTTGAAAATAGTGCTTCTTTACTGTGGAATCGTCTAAACACCGAGTCTGGCTCCCTCGCGAGGGGAGCCTGCTCTTTTTGTAGGTTATCGCCCTATCCCGTTGTTAGACTGTCTACGGGTCAGGCTACAATTCTCAACACATGCACGATTTTACAGCGAATCGAAGCACAGGTTTAGGTGCAACCAAAGAATCATGGCTTACTGATGATGCATTTAGGCCGGTTTACTTGTGGAAAAAGTCGGTGGGGGTGTGGAAATGAATCCTGAGAAGAGCCAAGTATCTCCCGAGATGGCCCGATTCAACACTGCGTTGAAACAGGCCATGCAGGTATCGAAGGAAGACCTCAAGCGTCTTCTGGCGCAAGACAAGATCACTCCCCTCGCACCTCAGAAGCGCGGCCCCAAACCGAAGGCTGCAAAGTAACTGTGCGATACCGGTTCGTTCTGCTAGGCGCATTGCTGTGCGTAGCAGGGTGCGGTGAAGGCCCGAAGCATCTCCCTAAGGCCGACTATCAGCACGGCAAAGCAATTTTCGAGATGTTGGAACAATACGAAAAAACATCGTCCATTCCTTTTCTGGAATTGGCTTCCCATCAGATCGAAGCAATGAACCCAGAGCGCCTTGACCCGCAGCACATTGACAAGGGAATGCTCGTCGCGCTCGTTGATTACGAAGACTCCCTAATCGCGAGGAATTTGGCCACAGGTCGACTGACTATCGCTAATTTTGACGAAATGGAGCAAAAGCCGGACGGCCCTTCCGTGGCGGAAATAATGGCGAGAAAGAACGAAGCTAGCCATGCGCTTGAAGAACTTGAACCAATCATCAAACTGTGCCGCGACGACGCAGCACAGTATTTCGATAAAGACGCGGCAAGCACAAACACCTGCAATGGCGAGTTGAAGGCGTATCGGGCCAAGCATGTCACCCCGCAATGAGCTTGCGGATGGATTGTTCGAGTTCAGCCACATCTTTCTCTAGTTTCACTCTGTCCTCAAATTTCCATTGACCCTCGCGATACACGGCTACATCTAGGCCATCGACAAACGTTGGAGAGAGAACGTGGGCCTCAAGAATTGAGTATGCAGCCAGCGTTGCTAGTCTCTCCGTAGACATAGCTTCCGAATAAAAATGTTTAGGCAGGAACGACGCCAGATTTGGAGAAAGGCCTGTGATGCACGGTGCGTCCGGGCCAAACTCTCGTATATCCATCGGGGGAATGTTTAGTTTGGCCTGAAATATCTTCCGACTATCACCGCAGACGAGAATTACGTGCGATGGGCCGGTAGTTCCAGTCGGACTATTCCGATAGTGTGATTGTGTTGTTTCGGCGCACTGGTTTAGCATCTGCCGAATACTGTCGTCGGGGATATCTCCGCTACGCGCAAGAGATTCCTCTAGGATCGCTGAGAATAGAGGGCCGAGTGCCCCTCCCCAATAGGCCCATGCGAAGCGTCCGCGAAAGGAAATCTTGCGAAGGCGGTTGCTGACTCCAGTCTCGCCATTATCCGACTCTGAGTATTCACATTGATCGCTGGCAAGTACGATTCCGTCCCTGCCGCGCAATGTTAGTTGATAGGTCACGGGTTTTACTCTCCGCTTAGAGATGTCATTGTATTGATCGTAGGCACACAAAAGCGTATCCTCCAGTTACGGAGAATTTTGCCGGGTTGCATAACCCCTAAGCTCTCGGCCAAGATTGACTAGGGTGATATGCTCGAATTTTTTCGACTCCTCGGGCCTCGTTTGCCCCGATACGGATTAGAAATCCGCTCTTTCCGTCTTCCCCGTCAGTTCCGCGTATGTCAGCCTCTTGTTCGCAACTTGCGAGAGTGCCAGCATAAAGCGGTCTGCGTCGTCCAGTGGATTGTCCTTTGTGGCGCGGTTGTTGTAACGGAACATCTGCTCATCAAGGTATCGGTCAAGGTGGAACGGTTCGACGGCAACGTAAGTCCCGGCCAGGTTCCGCTTCATCAGGCTCCAGAAATTCTCCAGACCCCCGGGGGGGTACCTCATGGAAAGTAATTAAGCAAAAAGGGCGCAGCCGAAGCCGCGCCCCTCACAAAAACCAGAGCTACTCCCAGCGCGCCGTCGCCTGCGCGTTGTCCACAATCTGGTGGGCCTTGTCGACGTGCCCAATTGCCCGGTCGCGCAATCCGCGAGACTGCGGCACATCCTCGGCCTTGGACAGGTCATTGTGCGCCGCCCACAGCAGTTCGTTCGCCTTCCGGAAACGATCATGCGGGACTCAGGTGAGTGTCGATCGTGAACGGATCATTCAAACCCTTGCCATCGTCAATCGAGGCTTGTTTGATCTCATTGATCGCCGCATCGATCTGCCGAATCGCCTCGTTGTCATCGTGCCGCACCGGCTCCCACGCCCATCCATCGTTCAGATAGTGCCGGGCCGCGCGCAGATCACTCAGCGCATGCAGATAATGCGGGTGTGGTCCCGGAACCTCCTGCGCCTGTATTGTCATCGGCGCTGCCGCAACAATCATTCCTGCCGTCAAAACCATCCATCGTGCCTTCATCAACATTTTTGTCCTCTCCTCGGGCTGCATGGTGTCGCGCCCACATCCTGCTATACCCACCTTACCTCGCAAAGTTGTGCGCACGTAGTACCCCCAAAGTTGCAGAAGCGAATCGACCGCGCTGCCCGCTCAAACGCGACCGCGCCGCGCTCCATCACCATGCGATACTTAGTCCTGACATGTACAAAAGAATCCTCCTCAAGATCTCCGGAGAAGCCCTGGCCGCAGGCAAGGGCTTCGGCATCGACGCCGTCTTTATCCACAAAGTAGCCGCTGAAATCGCCGCCGTCCACGCCCTCGGCTGCGAGATCGGCATCGTCGTCGGCGGAGGCAACTTCTTCCGCGGCGTCGCCCAGCAGGCCATCGACATGGACCGCGTCGCCGCCGACCACATGGGCATGCTCTCCACCGTCATCAACGCCATCGCCCTTCAGGACGCCATCGAGAAGCTCGGCCTCTACTGCCGCGTCATGTCCGCCATCGAGATGCACGAAGTAGCCGAGCCCTACATCCGCCGCCGCGCCATGCGCCACCTTGAAAAAGGCCGCATCGTCATCTTCGCCGCTGGCACCGGCAACCCCTTCTTCTCCACCGACACCGCCGCCAGCCTCCGCGCCATGGAGATCAAGGCCGACATCCTCCTCAAAGCCACCTCAGTCGACGGCATCTACACTGCCGACCCAAAGATCGACGAGAAAGCCACCAAATTCGAGCAGATCACCTACACCGACATCCTTCGCCTCAACCTCCGCGTCATGGACACCACCGCCGTCTCCCTCTGCAAAGACAACAACAT
Organism: uncultured Acidobacteriaceae bacterium; assembly: GCA_963756685.1. Lineage (GTDB taxonomy): Bacteria > Acidobacteriota > Terriglobia > Terriglobales > Acidobacteriaceae > Edaphobacter. Next base: position 75,762 of record CAVWON010000007.1, on the reverse strand, counting down.
GCCCATGATGGTCTTCAGCATGCGCGAACCTGGCAACATCGTCCGTGTCGTCAGCGGAGAAAAAATAGGCTCCCTCGTTACCGCCTAGACTTCACAACGGATCCCAGGAACTCTCGGCGGCCCCGGCAAAAAGGGGGGAAATATGCGTCCTGCATCAAATTCTCCGCGTCAAATCTCGTGGGGCCGCGTTAGATAGAGTTGCGTCTGCATCCAACTAAAGGGACAAATCGGTGAACACCAGCATCCTCGAATTAGAGCCCAAACTCGAGACCGAGCGGCCGCCAACTCCGGCCCCTCAGCCCGCGGCCACCCGCAAGCCGCCCTTGCCCGCGCTCACCGGCATCCGCACTCTGCTTGCTTTCGCCATCATCCTCTTCCACTTCACGCCGCCGCACCTTGGCCTTCTCTACCCAATCATCGACAACGGCTACGTCTTCGTCGGAGTCTTCTTCCTTATCTCCGGCTACGTCCTTACCTACAACTACGCCGACCGCGGCAAGACCCTCGACAAGCGCGAGTTCTGGCTCGCCCGCTTCTCCCGTCTCTATCCCGTCTATCTACTCGTCCTCCTCATCTCCCTCCGCATGGTGCAGGACGAGTGGCACGCGCGCCCCCACGCCGAGTTCTGGCAGGGAATCGTCCTCACCCCGTTCGTCCTCCAGGGTTGGAGCCCATCTGTCGCCACCTTCTGGAACACCGTCGCCTGGACCCTCACCAGCGAGTGCGTCCTCTACGCTCGCCTTCCCTTGGCTCATCCGCTTACCCTGGCCCAAGAAGCCCGCTCAACTCGTCCTTCTCCTTCTCACCCTCTGGATCATCGGTCTCGTCCCCCACTCTCTCTATCTCTATCTGAACCCAGACCACATCGTCGGCCCCATCGACCGCTACAGCTCCTCCCAACTCCTCCGTTTCCTCAAATACACCCCGCTCCCCTACGTCTGCACCTTCCTCGCCGGAGTAACGCTCGGCAAGCTGCAACTCGCCCTGACCCTCACTCCACGCCAGCGTCTCATTCTCTCCGCCCTCAGCCTCGCCGCCGCCGGACTCTTCTTCTACACCCTGGTAGGCCACACCCCCTACCTCCTCATGCACGGCGGCCTCCTGACCCCAGTCTTCGCCGCTCTCGTCATCGGACTTAGCGGTCCCCACCCAATCTCCGCGCTCTTCTCCTGGCGTCCTCTCCTCCTGGTTGGCGAGAGCAGCTACTGCCTCTACCTCCTCCACTTCAACGTCTTCCAACTCCTCCACAACTACCATGTGCCCGAGCGCCTTCATCTCGCCGCCCTGGATCCCTGGCTCTCCTACGCCATCCTGATTCTGCTCGCACTGGCCGTCTTCCATTTCGTCGAAATCCCGGCCCGCAAAGCGATCCTCAACCGCTTCTCCACGCAAGCCTCGCGCTTTCCTGCCCGCCATCCTAGATCGCCTTAAAGCAGCAAAAGGCCCCGCAATCGCGGGGCTTTTGTCCAATCATGAAGCATTGAGAGCTAAGGAACGATGATCTGGGTCGGGTGCGATCCATTCGCTACCGCCACCGCACAAGTCGGCAAGCCGGAGGAGGGGAACGGAGTGTTCTGCACCTGTTGCAATCCGCCATTGTGCGGATTCAGTTGCAGTGCCGAAACGTCGCTCGCTAGGTTATTTGAGGTGTACAGGTAGATACCCAGTGCAGGCTCGATCGTCACGCACGTCGGCGATGTATCCACCGCCGTCGAGGCAGATCCGACAGACCCGACCGGTGTTCCTGTCGCTACATCGATCGCGTACGCCCCGACCGTGCTGGAGGTGAAGTTCGCAACATACAGGAACTCGCCCCGCGGATCGATCGTTAGACCGACCGGGAAGATTCCCGTGGCAAACGGTCCGTTGGTCATCGGCACTAGCGAGCCGTTGCTGGCGACAACGTTGCCATAAAGCAGATTGGTCGCCTCGTCCGTGATGTACACGAAACGCGACGAAGGATCTTCTGCAATCGCGCTCGGAGTTGCTCCCGCGCCATAGCCAGTCGCCACCGTCTTGCCTGTGGAGTCAGTCGTAATGACCGTACCCGGCGCGGTGTCAGAGCGCCCGTCGTCATGTTCTGCGAGAATCCGAGTACCGTCGCCTTGGGTGAGACCTCCTGGTCCAGCACATACACGAAGGAGGTCTGGTTGCCGCTTCCACTCCCGTTCGACATGGTGCAGGTAGGGTTCGCGCTGTTGTTTGAACCGGTCGGTGCGCACAGCGGACGGCTCACCACCACTCCCACCGGAGTATTGCCGACCTTCACCGTGGAAGGAGTACCCAGAGAACCATCCTTATTGATCGGGAAGATCGTTACCCCACCCGGCCCTGGCGAAGCTGGCGAATAGAGCTGCTGCCCATTCGGCCCGATCTGGTACGTGAACGTCACATACAGGAACGCGCCTGCCGCATCGATCGCAATTGCCGTCGCCTGGCTTCCCGTCACGTTATACGTGTTCTGCAGGTAAATCTTCCCGTCCGTCCCGATCGCGTACTCCCCGACAGACGAATCGTCGTGGTTCACGACATACAGGTTCAGCCCATTCGGCGAAGCCACCAGAGTTACTGGGTTCCGGCCGGCCTGTATTGGTGAATCTGCCAACGGAGTCAGCGAACCAATCTGATAGTCCACCGCATACGCACTCACGCCGCCATTCGGTGAACCAGTTGTTAGGGGCTTTGCCGTCGTCACGTACACATACGCCAGTACATAGTCGCGGCTGCACGCCGTTACGCTCACCAACGCCAAAGACAATATCGAGGCCAATGTTCCGCGGCCCAACTTATTCCACTTCATGCTTGCCTAACTCCGGGGCAAATCGTTTCCGCCCGCTTCTGCTGTCCCGATACTCAGGATTCGTTACGACATCCTGTCCTGGTTCTCCAGCTGCGTCCTGCCAGCTAGTCTACGTTTCCGCTTACTGCGAGGCATGTCGCCTGTCCTACCGCCGTAAAGGTCGATCCTCGAGTCAAGTTCGAAAGCTGGCCCGTACGGCGCATACAGAACCTTGCCGGTCACCGTCCCATCCCCATTTGACGTATAAAGATACTGGTTCGAAGGGTCTTCCACGATGCACACCGGCCCAGCTCCAATCGGATAGGGATTAGTCCGGTGTATCCGGAATCTCCTGCAAGGTCCCATTCGACTGAATAGATGAACGCCGACAGCGAACTGTTCGGAGTGGTCGAGTTCGTCGAAGACTGGTTCGCCACGTATAGATACTTGTTCTTGCTGTCGACCAGCGCGTACGACGGATTCGCTCCCGGCGACAGGTTCTGGGTGGGTCCACCCGTGATCGTGTTCAAAGAGCATGTCGCCCCGCCCACCGTGAATGGCAGTATCTGCCCTGGAGTATTTTGTGTTCGCCGGGCCCGCATCGGTGATATAGACCGAGGTTCCACCCGCCAATGATCGATGTCGCTCGCGTCGCTCCCGAGTTGATCGTCGAGTTCGTCGTCAGCGTCAACTGTCCATTGGCAGCCTGAGGAATAGGGGAAAACTGTCTGGTTCGCGTCCTTATCAAGTGTAAACAGGCAGGAACCAGAAAGTGCCATCATCTTCGGCAATTGCCCGACGGGGAAGTACGTCAACTGCAACCCCGTCGTCGGGATCCTTGATCTGCTGGTTCAGCACCAGCGTCAGCCGCCCCGTGTTTGGATCCACTGAGAACACCGTGATGTCGCCATAGCAGGATGCCGTATTCAGATGGGTCGCATCGCACACTCGCGTTGGGCGCCAACTGATCCAGAACATACAGGAAGTTGCCCGTGCTATCGTGGGCCGCCCATACCGGAGTCGTTCCCTGGCTCTGGAAGCACTGCTGGAAGGTCAACACACCCTGGCCGCCTATAGCGAATTCGGCAATTCCCCCTGCAGTCCCGCATGGCAAGAGATCCTGACGCGCTAGTCGTTGCGCCGCCTCCCTTGTTGATCACATAGAGGTAACGCCCGCCGGGCTTCACCACCAGCGAAACCGGGTTCGACCCGCCCGAAGTGAACGGCGACCCCGGAGGCGTGGTCAGGTTCCCCGTAAAGTCGTCGATCTTGAAGGCGGCGATCTGGTTGTACTGCGTTCCCAAGACCCACATGAACCCGATCGTGCCGCCACCGCACGCCGTCATGCCCAGACCCATCGCTACGGACACTACCAAGGCCATTGAAACCCGGCCAATCCTGCTCAACTTCATGCGCTTCCTTAATCCTCGCCAGTGGACGGTCTTCGTCCACCTTCTGCTGCGAGCAATTCTGTAGGGTACGATTCCTCTGCCTATTGTAGAAGCTGTCGCGACTTTGTGCCACTCGTCCCATGCTTTCTGGCCAATCTATAACGTCTTCTGCATCAGTCACCATCTCGAAGTTACCCTCTCTTGCCATCTCGCCTGCAAATCAAAAAGGCCCAGGCCGAAGCCCGGGCCTTCTGTCGTTAGCTCTTACCCTCTACCAGACGCGGCACGAATTCGCCGGCATCATCGGTTGGCCCACCTTGCAGCCAAACGCCTTGCCGAACTCGTCGAAGTTCTGCACGCGTGCCCTTCGTCCGCCACTCGCCTGTGCTGTGCGGATCTGTCTTTGCCAGCACCCGCGCATTCTGCTCCGTCTGGTTCTGGCACCACACCTGCCCGAAACGTGATGAAGAACCGTTGCGCCGGCGTGTAGCCGTCCTTCTCGCCGTTCACATAACCAGGCTCGGCGGTCGGCCCACCCTTGGCCAGGACCTCCTGCAACGCCTGGAACGCAATCCGGATACCGCCATTGTCGGCCGTGTTCTCACCCAGCGTCAGCTTGCCATTCAGGTTCTGTCCTTCGGCGACCTTGAAGCCGTCATACTCCTTTACCTCGCAGTCAGTCCGCTCCTTGAACTTCGCCAGATCCTCCGCCGTGAACCACTGCTTCACATTTCCCTTCGGATCGTACTTCGATCCCTGGTCGTCGAATCCATGCGTCATCTCATGGCCGATCACCACGCCGATCCCGCCGAAGTTCACCGCCGGATCCATGCTGTTATCGAAGAACGGAGGCTGCAGAATTCCGGCAGGGAAGTTGATGTCGTTGTTCGGCGGGTTGTAATAGGCGTTCACCGTCGGCGGCGTCATCCCCCACTCCTTCTCGTCGACCGGCTTGCCGAGTTTGTTGAGGTTACGCGCGCGCTCAAACTCTGCGTTCCGTTCGAAGTTGCCCAGAGGGTCATCACGCTTCACCACCAGCGCGCTATAGTCGCGCCAGTTCTCCGGATAGCCGATCTTGTTCCGGATCGCATCCAGCTTCTTCTCTGCCTCCACCTTGGTCTCGTCGCTCATCCATGGCAGTTGCTGGATGTCCTGGCCCAGAGCACGTTCCAGCGCTGCCACCAGCTTGTCCATGTTTGCCTTCGCGTCAGGAGGGAAGTTCTGCTTCACCCAGTCCTGACCCACGGCCTCGCCCAGCGCCTGGTCGGTCGCTCGCGTGCAGCGCTTCCACCGCGGCGTCTGTTCCTTCTGCCCCTGCAGCGTCGCTGAAAAGAAGTTGAAGTTCTCATCGACGAATGGCTTCGACAGCGCAGGGGGCGGCGAACGCAGCGCATGCCACCGCAGATAGCTCTTGATCGAATCCAGGCTCGCCGAATCGATCTCTGCATTCATCGCTGTGAAGAAGGTCGGCGTTGCCACATTCAGCGTCTTGAACTCGCCGATCTTGATCCCCTTCAGGTACGGCGTCCAATCATAGTCGGGAGACAACGCCTGCAGTTCAGCCAATGTCATGATGTGATACCGTTTGGCCGGGTCGCGCAACTCCACGCGATCGATCGCTCCCTTGGCCAGCGCAGTCTCGATCGACATCACGCTCTTGGCCTCTTCCGCTGCCCTGTCCTGCGAATCGCCCAGCAGTACAAACATCTTCGTCAAGTGGTCGACGTACTGATCGCGGAGCTTTTGGCTTCGTGGATTGTCGTCGATGTAGTACGAGCGGTCTGGCAGCGTCAGGCCACCCTGCGCTGTGTTTACAATCTGCTGGCTCGAATCCTTCTGGTCCTGCTGCACGCCAAGCTGATAGAACGTACTCACCGCATATTTGGTCTGCAACTCCGCCACCATCGTCGACAGCTGTTTCTTGTCTTCGAGCGATGCAATCGTCTTCATCGCTGGCTCGACCGGCTTCGCGCCCAGCTTGTCGGCCAGGTCTACGTTCATGCATGCCGCAAAGTAGTCACCGTACTTCTTCTGCAGCGGAGTCTTCGGAGCATCGGCCGCGGCCTTCAGCTCCACGTAAAGCAGATAGTTGTTCCGCTCAGCAAGTTCGTTGAACCGTCCCCAGCGGGACTGGTCCGACGGAACCGGATTGTTCTTGACCCAGTTCCCGCAGGCGTACTGATAGAAGTCGACGCAGGGGTCTGCCGTCTTATCGATCGCGGAAAGGTCAAAGATAATCGGCTTCTTCGGTTCCGTCGTCGGCCCAGGCGCCATGTCCGATCCAACAAACGACTGCCCGAGGCAAATCCCCGTAGACAGCACCACGACACCAGTAAGACATTTAAACATTACGGTCCTCCTCGAAAACTCAAGCTTGGTGAAAAGTATTTTCAAACGAGGGTGGCTAGCTCTCACCCTCAACGCACAGATATTTGAGATATTACGGAGACGAAACACGGTATCACAAAGTTTCGCGGGTCGGCCAATACGAAGAAACGGGCCCCAAACCGAAGTCCGGGGCCCGCGCAATCGCCGTTATCTTATTGCCTTAGAAAATCTTCATATGGATCGTCAGGTACTTCTTCGGGTCGCTCCGGATCGTCGTCACCAGGTCTGTACTTGCCATCAACAGCTTGTTGAGGTTCGCATACAGCGCATCGTCGGTCGCCAGTTTGCCCAGCGTCCCATGCCCCTCATTGATATTGGATACCAGAGAGTTTACTTGCGCCAGCGTACCGCTCAGGTCTTGCCGGAACTTCGGGTCCTTCAGCATCAATCCCAGCCCGCCTTTGCCCGCGTCCGCGTCTGCCAAAATCGAGTTCGCATGCGCTACGGTCGAGTTCAGGTTTTTATAAAGCGCATCGTCCTTTAGAAACATCCCCGCCGTGCCCTTGCCGCTGTCCACCGAGTTAGCGATGTTCTGCAGCTTCGCAACTGTTTCGTTGAACCGGTTGTACAGGGAGTCGTCAGTCATCAGCTTGCCGATCGATCCCTTCCCGGCGTTGAGGTTCTTTGACAGCGTCAGCAGTTGCTCGATCGTCTTGTCGGCCTTGTTGTAGAGGTCAGGATTGTTGATCAACTGACCCACCGACCCCTTGCCCGACTGTATATTGTCGACGATCACATTCATCTTCGCCAGAATCACGTTCAGGCTTTCGATCGTCCCCTGGCTGGCCTTTACCACGTCAGTCAGGCTCGGCGTCTCCACCGTCTTCAGCACATCGCCGTCCTGCAGCCGCGGTCCTACCGCAAACTGGCTGTTGATATCGATCACCGTATCGCCCAGCACTCCCACCGTCGACAGCGAGGCCTTCGAGTCCTTTTTCAGGTTCGCCCCATACTTATCGTCCAGCTTCATCACGACCTTTACCGGCGTCAGCTTGCGCTCAGGCGAGTTGTCGATCGTCACAGTCTTCACCGTGCCGATCGTCACCCCTTCCAGGTTCACCGCCGCTCCAGTCTTCAGCCCCGCCGAGTTCTCAAAGTACGTCACTGCCGTCAATTTATGTGTCAGGATCCCCAGTCCCGACGAGCTCGTCATCAGAAACAGCAGCGCCACCAGAATGACGGTCGAAATCAACACGATTACGCCCACCTTCAACTGCGACCATCGGACCTCGTGCTGGCTGGGCATAGCCCTCCTTTAAGAACCGGTAAGACTTTATTCCACAACAAAACGGCATCACGGCGTCACCTCCACCGCTACCTGCATTCGACACAGGCCAGGTGCTGTAATTGAGAGGATACATTACCTCTCAGCCCCTTCCCGTACGAAATCAACCGTCAGTCTGGTTGCAATGAAAGTGCTTTGTCTTCAGCAGATGTCCCGTTCCTTCTAGTGGTTTCAAGCCAGTTTCGCCGCCGCTTTTAGTCCTCCACGACCACCACGGCCATGGCCAGCTCCCGGCTGTGGGTTAGTGCTCAACTGCACCCTCCTCACCCCCATCGCCTCGGCAAGCTCCGCCGCTCGCCCGCTCAGGTGCAGCGAAGGCCGCCCGCTCGCTTCTCGCTTTACTTCGAACTCCTTCCAACTCACCCCTCGGCTGATCCCGGTCCCCAGGGCCTTCGCCCCGGCCTCCTTTGCTGCAAACCGGGCAGCAAAACTCTCCGCTGCATTTCTCTTCTTTCGAGAGCAGTAGGCAATCTCTCCTGCCGTAAATATCCGCTCCAGAAACCGCTCGCCAAATCGATCCATACTCTCCTGGATCCGTTTCGTCTCGATCAGGTCCGTCCCTAATCCCAGCACCATACCAAACCTCGCACAACCATCCTCCTACACTTGCTCCCCCAAGCGCACATAATAACCACAAATCAAGTTGTTGCAATACCATAACGACCGCAGTCACATGACCACCGTACCCGCTCCCACCCCTCACGCTCGGCCCACATCCTCCGATGAACACCCTAGCGGCAACCCACCTCCGCCTCAGAGGCCTCTTCACCCATGCAATCGCTCGACATCCAGGGTTTCAGTTATGAGGAGCGCCACGGTCTCCTTCCCACCCTTGCCTCCGCCTTCGCAGACTGTGGCGGTTGGGTCCTCGACCGCAAGACCCTCTCCCCCAGCACCATGGAGTTCCGCATCGAGATCCAACTCCGTGCGGTCGTCGACCTCTATTCCTCAATCCTCGCCTCAGGCCTCGAACTCACTCGCGGGGGCCATCTAGGTCTCACCCATCTCTGCACCTGCCGCAAAAACCTCGCTACCCCAGCCGACCTTGGTCAGATCGTCGCCATCCGCATTGAAATCAGCTTCCTCGAAGACGCCACCCTTCAGTCCGTCTTCGCTAAACCGACCGCTTGAGGGATCAAGGACCGCCCTCCGCTCACTTGACGTCAGGTAGCTTCTTCTGCTTCGGCCCCCAGATGCTGGTTCGGAACGGCACCCCCACAGAGAACTGCAGATTTGGCGTATCCGGAGTTAGCCCCACCCCAAAGCTAAGATCGACGATCTTACCCGGTGCGTACATATAGCTGGTGCCGAGCCGCAAAGTACCCTCCACCAGGTACGACGCTGGAATGTCCACGCCATTCAGTTTGGTTGAACTTGTGAAGCGCTGGTCCCATCCGACTGTCATCGAAAGGTCGGGATTCAGCGCTAAGATAGCTCCTAGTTGAAACCCGATAGCACCTCCCGGATTGAAGTGTCCTATCGTCGTTGCGCTTGGGTTGTTCGGATCGTTCGCTGATACAGTATGGTTCCCTGGCAGGTTGGCGGTATAGCCAAGGTTTCCGAAGAACACGACCGGGTCGCTCGACTTCGCCACCGTCAGGTTTCCCTGGATTGAGTTGAATCCCGTTCCCAGGGCGACCTCACTGCTTGTCAGCGAGAAGGAATCGACCCCTGTTGTTGATTTGAACCGCACATTCGCCAGCAGATCCGGCACACGTCCATGTTCAGTCGTCAACGTCCGGTAGAGCCCGGCCGAGATGTCACCCAGCCCAAAGTTGCTCGCGGTGCTCGATGTTCCGGTCGCATCGACCGACCGTATCAATTCGTACCCATACGGTATGACAACATCCATCTGAAACTTATGTGGCAGCCCAAGCCGTGCCGTGAAGGATGGCAACAGATAGTCCTCCGCGCACCCGTTCCGATTCGATGTCCCCCACCACCAACACAGGAAGTAAGGCAAATCCATTGATAGTGACGTGGTCCGAAGACGCGCTGAAATAAGAGGTCGTATTGTCGATCTCCAGCATCCCGGAAGGCAGCAGCAGCCCACCCCGCACGATCAGCGCCTGATCGAGTGCCGCCGTTGCCTCCCGCTCCGCTGCATCGTAGGTTGCGGTCCCCACGACGGTATTGGTCGACGTTAGAGAATTAATCATGCGGCTGTTTGCGGCCCCGGTTATCACGGGCCTCTCGTCGATCTTCGCCGCACTCGTGAAGCCCCCGTTCACTCTCCACTCCAGTTCGTTGACCCGCTCCAACAGGTTGCGGATGATCGCGTCCCGTTCTCGCAGCGCCTCCTGCAGCTTCACATCGACCTGGTTCGCTTGTGCTTGGGCCTGCGCGGCCCCTCCCGCCGGGGCCGTCTGCGCTTCCATGGCCCCACCCACTGATAACATCAGGACGCTCCCTAACAGTCTTCGCAGCAACATCTGGCCCGCCTTTCCCCTTTAGTACAGATAATTACTCGGGGCCGTGACCCCGATCCTGCGAGTGATCACCGTCTCATCAGGTACTATCCGAGACGCCAACGTAAGGTTTTTCTCACCGATCATTCGTTCGTCCGGCGGATGGACGACAAACTCGATGCCGTTCTTCCACAGCTTCTGGAACTCGTCGACACGCATAGTCATGTTGCCGAAGGCAGGATCGGCCAGCAGCACGTGTCCCGCCGCAAAGCCCTTCACCACCACAAAGTGGTCGACTCCCTTCGCACGGATTGGAGTGATGACCGAAGTCTTTTCGAGTGCCAGGTCTTCGATCGTCATTCCGCTGAAGCCCTCGGCGTGGTATCCCCGGGCCTCGGCGAAGTGCTTCAGGTCAAGCAGCGAGAACCCGCCGCGGGCGCGCACGCGCCCTGCGTCGAGCCGATGAAGTAGCCACACTACGATCGACGTTTCCTCTGTGGGGTCCTTGAAGTCGTAGGTCAGTACGGTGCTTAAGGCTGCAGCTCCGCAACTCATGTCCCAGCGCTGCCTCACTACGCCCTCACCGCGGATCTCTTTCAAAGTGCGAACGTTCTTACTCCCCTGCACCCCCGCCGCCTCTCCCGCTTTTTGGGCGAGCGCGGGTGCAGGGAAGAGAAAGGGACTGGTCAATCCAATAACCAGTCCAACGACAAGCATTGTCCTACCGCAGTTCATCAGTGTTTTCCGTTCATGTTGGTCTGGGTGAGTGTCCCGACCGTGGAGTTGATGTTGATGTTCAGGTTCAGCAGCACATTGATGTTTGAGTTGACTGCGTTGATGTTGATCAGCGAGCTCAGGTTCTGCTGAGCCTGACCGTTCAACGTCAGCGTGCCCTGGTTCAGAGTGGTCGACGACGGCCCGGTTAAGACCGCCAGCGTGCCCGATCCTGAAACCAATCCGTTCTTGGTCGGCACCGACCCTTGAAAAGTTATGACTCCGTTCGACAGTCCCGCTGTAATTCCTCCTCCGCCAGCAGCCGTCACTTGATCCAATGCGGCATCATTCAACGGTGGTGGTGGTTTTCGCCGGGCTGCGTTTTGGGCCATGCCTACTTGGGTCAGCAGAGCAAGACTCGCGATGACGAAAAGACGACGCATAAATCCTCCTTCAAACTACAGAGAAGAGCAGCCGAGACCCCCTGGTTTGAGGGTCCCGGCTGTCGCCGTCTTTTAGCGAGTCTGCGAGATGCAGTTCACCTGCGTCAGGGTCGGCATTGCAGTGAGGCTTGTCGTGTGAGCGATGTTCACTCCATTGGCAACCATACCGCCGGCCGCGTTAACGATGTTCAACGCCTTTGCGTTCTCTTCTGCCGAACCCGCAAGCGTTACGCTGTAGTTATTGGTGTCCGAGATGGACGATCCATCGACCGCGATGTTGGTTGCAGAGGCGTCATCTAAGCTGACTGCACCCTGCACGTCCTTCACCACGGAGGTGTTCTTGACCGAGGTGCTTGAACTCGTGTCCGACTTGCTGGCTACGAGGGAAGCGACCGTGCTGGTAGTGAAGCTATCCGACGAACTCACATCGTGAATGTCCGACGAGCTCTTCGAGGATGCGATGTTCGTGCTGCTCGCCTTGCTCGAAGACTCTCCCCACGACGACGACGCGTTCAAAGAAGCCGACTGCGACTCCTGCGCGGCCTTCGAGGACGAGGCGTTCGTTGCGAAGTTGTCCGTTACAGCGTTAGACGACGTTTTGTTGGTTGCAAAGTTGTCTGATGCTGCCTGGGAGGCCGCAGAGTTGGCTGCGAGATTGTCCGAAGCCGCCTGAGAGGACGTTGAGTTCGCGCCGAAGGTGTCGGTCGTGGCTGTGTTTGCGGCCAGGCTCTTGCTCGAAGAAAGGTTCGCGCTCGCTGACAGTGCAGCTGCGGAGCTCCCGGTCTTCGTGCTTGTGCCGGCCGTGCTGTTGGTCGCATTGCCCGCCACGGCTGGCCCATTCGCCGTGGTGGTATTGTTCGTCGAGCCAACGGTTCCCGAGGTGCTTCCGCCACTCGAAGAGGTGTTGTTGGACGTCGTGTTGCCAGCCGATGAACCTGTGCCACCCTTTGCTGCAGCGGCAAAGTTCCCCGTAGAATCGGTCGCCGAAGTGCTGTTGCTGGCGGTCGACTTGTTCGCTGTGACGCCGAGTGTGCCGGAAGCAGTGTTGTTGCTGCTTGCCGTCAGGGACCCGGTGTTCGAAAAGGCGTTCGATACTCCGGCCGACTTGCTGGAGTTCTCAGACGCAGCGTTCGTGATACCGCTCGACTTGCTCGAGTTCTCGGCCGCAGCGTTGGTCGTCCCGCTGGACTTGCTCGAATTCGCCGAAAACGCGTTCGTCGTTCCACTAGACTTGGTCGAGTTCGTCGAAGCCGCCTCCGACTCCGTCGCCGTCAAACTCTTGCTGGCGCCGGCCTGCTGCATGCTGCTCTTGCTCGTGGCAAAGGTGTCCGAGCTGGTATAGGTCTTCGAGCTGTCGTCGGTGAACGACTTGCTGGCGGTCGTAGACGTGTTCAGCGAAGAATTGATGCTTGACGAATACGTGTTCGCCTTGGTCACGTTCGAGCTCTTGTTAACTGTCAGCTCGCTGTTCGTTCCCCGCGTATAACCGCTGAGATCGGCGCTTGATGCGCTGTCTTGCGTTATGTCATTGGCCTGCGTCACGTCCGTTCCCTTGGCCGTCTCATCGGCCGCCTCGGTAGCGTCGTAGACGTTGACGCCGTTGGCGACAAGAGCGTCAGTTGAGTTCACGATATTGACGCCGGCGGCGCCCATCAGCGCTGTTCCAGCAAGACTCACCGCGCCTGTGTTGCTTTCAGTCACGGTCGAGTTATTGGCCGCGATCGCAGTGTTCTCTTCGCCTGCTGCAGTCACCTTGTCCATCTGGCTGTCGCGCAGGGCCTGCTTTTCGTGGGTTGTTTTAGACTTGCTCTGGCCATAGGCGGCGCCGCTAACCAGAACCGAAGCGGTAACGAGAGTGCAAATCACTTTATTCATCTCTAACTCCATGGGTGGTTTTGTGGACGAACACGACCGTTCACGCAGCATTAGCTGCGAAGCGGACAATCTGACGCACTCACCCGTGCTCTCCTCGACCCAGGGCGCACAGGGGGGCGTCGCCGATAATTTCGATTTAGGGCTTCAACTTAGGCTGAAATGAAACCAGCGCAGTGGTGCAACGGAGGTGGGGAATGATACATGCCGCAGACTGCCGTTCTAGCCAGTCGCATTCGAATCCAATTCGTACGTGAAGCCCGTCAAACTGATGACTGTCAGCCCTGCATTTTGCGTGACCCTTCACGCGCAGGTTGGGGATGGGGCCCATGTCATATCAACGTTCAGAAGTTCTGACGGTCGCACAAGAGTGCAATTGACGTTCCAAACGATACACCAGCAATTGCTAGGTGATTCACGAAACGTAGGGATTCTTAGTGCAGTCTTTTGCAAATGTCAAGGGAAAATTATGTCTCGAAAACAACCCGCAAGCGGTAACCTGCCGCTAATTACCGATGATTTTGCTTTTCAACAGTTCGGAGTCTTCCGCAGGTGACCCTATTCAGCGATCAAGCTTCACCACAGTCCGCCGATGCAGCAAACTGTCCGAATCCCCGATCACCAGTACCCCCGGCTGCCAATACCCATGTGTAAACACCAGCCCCAACCCCGTCGCGTCTCCCGCCACCTTGAAGACTGGTTCACTCACCACCGAATCTCCCCCAGTCACCCTCGCCGTCAACCCCACTCCATTCACCCCCGACGATTCCTCCCACCGCCGTCCCTGTGCGTCCACCAAATAAGCCCATATCAGCCCCTCACTCTGCGCCTTCCTCCCGCGATTTGTCACTCGCACCGACACCCGCACCAGCCGCCGCCCCTCCTTGATCAAGAATCCCGGCACCTCCTCCGCTCCAGTCACCGTAAAGCAGATCTCATCAAAGCACTGCGGCTCACCTATCGCCATGACCCTCTGCCGCTGCACCAGGGAAACCCCAACCACCACGCCCAGATAGATTGTCCACACCCCCGCCAGCCACGCCACTCCCCGCCGTACCCTCCGCCGCTCCCCACGCAACTGCGACACAGCCACCCCCACCACGCCGATCGCCGTCCACCCCACCAATCCCAGCAGCAATAGCTCTGTTGCCCTCATCCCCACCCCATTCACGATAGACTTTAGATATCTAATGCTTCCTCATTCTTCCACGCTGCCCTCTTCGCCGGATCAAAACCTCGTCTCCCCTCCCATCATCCTTGCCCGGGACCTCGGCAAGACCTACCGCTCCGGCAAACTTGAGGTTCCCGCCCTCCGCAATGTCAATTTCGCCATCACCCCCGGCGAGTTCGTCGCCATCGTCGGCCCCTCCGGTTCAGGAAAGTCCACGCTGTTCTACATCCTGGGCGGCCTCACCAACGCCACCACCGGCTCGGTTCCTCATCGATGGCACCGACTTCGCCAAACTCACCGATGCACAACGCACCAAAATGCGTCGTGCCAAGATCGGCTTTATCTTCCAACGCTTCAACCTGCTCCCCACGCTCTCCGCCATGGGCAACATCGAGATCTCCCACGACATCGCCAACCTAGGCCGATCCGACAAAAGAGAACTCGACAAGCCCCTCCTCGACCACCTCACCGACATGCTCGGCATTCAGGGCCGACTTGACCATCGCCCCAACGAACTCTCCGGCGGCGAGCAGCAGCGAGTCGCGATCGCCCGCGCCCTCATCAATCGCCCCGCCATCGTCCTCGCCGACGAGCCCACCGGCAACCTCGACACCAGGAACTCCGACGCTGTCCTGAAGATGCTCCGCCAGTCCAGCCGCGAGCTCAACCAGACCGTCCTCATGATCACCCACAACCCCGAGGCCGCCCAGATCGCCGACCGCATCCTCCACATGCGCGACGGCGAGATCACTCACATCGAAGAGGGGAACGGCTAGCCTGCCGTTCTGCTACCATCGCGAGCGTGTTCAACCCTTTCCGCTACGAACCCGAGCCAACCTTCGCCGATCTCTACCGCCCGATGTCCGAGTCCGAGCTGCAGGGGCTCCTTAGCGACTGGCACTCCCTGCTCCCCGAAGCCCGTGTTGCCCTAGCTGCCGAGTTCGCCGCCCGCAGCCTGGAGTTTTCCGAGCCCCCATCGCCCGTCGATGACTCGCCCGAATTCCGTGAACTCGTCACCATCCGCCGATACCGTGACCTTTCCGAGGCCATCGTCGCGCGCGCTGTCGTCGAGTCGGCCGGGATATTCTGCTTCCTCAAGGACGAGAACCTCGTCCGCCTCGACTGGCAAGTCTCCAATTTCATCGGCGGCATTCGTCTTCAAGTCGCCGCTGCCGACGTCGAAGCTGCCGAAGCGATCCTCTCGCAGCCCATCCCCGACACCTTCTCTATTCCCGATCAGTCAGGCTTCGAGCAGCCTCGCTGTCCACGCTGCACCTCGACCGACATCACCTGGGAGCGTCAGGGCCGCAAGGCTGCTTTGGCATCGCTCTACCTCTTCTCGCTGCCGCTGCCTCGTGGCTCGGAGTCATGGCTCTGCAACAGCTGCGACCTGCGCTGGGTCGATGACGACAATCACGCGCAGGACGCAACGTAAGAACAAAGGGCAGCACGAACCATATCCGGTCGGGCTTCCTACTCCACCTTCTTGTCGTTATTGCTCCGGTCATCATCCGGCAGCACATGGTCCGGATCGACCAGCACCTCAGCAATCGGCGCCTTGTTCTCCAGCGTCCACGTATAAGTCCCCTTGGACAGCCAAGTCTCCACCGGCAAAGTCACCCGCGTCTTTGTCCCATCCTTGAACCGCACCTCAACCGGAGTTGGTAGCACCAACTGTCCTTTGTTCGAGATCGTCACCACCGATCCTTCAATCTTGTCGACGGCCACATCGTACTTCCAGTTATTCAAATACCACCCACGCCAGAACCACCCCAGGTCTTCGCCGCCTTCGCTCTCCATCGCACGAAAGAAGTCCGAAGCCGAAGGATGTTTGAACGCCCAGTCTTTGATGTACTTCCGGAACGCCCAGTCGAACCGCTCCGGCCCTAAGATTTGCTCACGCAGCAGTACCATCCCATAAGCGCCCTTGAAGTAGCTGATCGGATGTCCAAGCTGCCCCGGATAGCTATCCGCCGGCATCATCACCGTACCCGCCTCCGGATTGTCCAGCACCTTCAAAATCGTGTCCGGCGGCTCCCCGCCAGCCGAATACTCCGAATCCCGCTTCGGCCCATACTTACCGCCCATATACTCCGCCGACTCTTCAATATCGATGAACGTATTGAAGCCCTCATCCATAAACGCATGCCGCCGTTCATTCGAACCCACGATCATCGGGAACCACGTATGCCCAAACTCATGCGCCGTCAGCCAGAAAAAGAAAGGCCCCTTGTCCTCGACCCCGTCGAACACCACCCCCGGATACTCCATCCCGCTTGAGAACCCTGCAATACTCACCGCAGCCGGCCAGGGATACGGATACCAATGCTTCGAAAAGCGCTCGATCGTGTCCTTCGTATACTCGGTCGATTTGTCCCACGCGTCTGGCCCCACGCTCTCCGGTGGATACACGCTCATTGCAAGGCTCTTCTTCCCATCCGGCAGGTTGATCCTTGCCGCGTCCCACACAAACACCGGCGACGCGCTCCAAACAACGTCCCGTGTATGGTCCATATGGAAGTGCCACGTCAGCGTCCCGTCCTGCTTCGGTCTGCTCGCAGGATCGCTCACCTCGGCGAGCGTTCGAATATAAACCGTCTTATCGCTGTTCCGGGCCTGCTCCAGTCGCGCAATCTCCATCGCCGTCAGCACCTCCTTCGGATTCACCAGCTCCCCCGAACCCGCGACGATCATCGACGAGGGCACCGTCACGAAATAGTCGAAGTGGCCATACTCGAGATAGAACTCACTCCCGATATAAGGCAGAGTGTCCCACCCGCGCAGGTCGTCATACACGCACATCCGCGGATACCACTGCGCCATGTCATAAATCTCCCCGCTCTTGGTCGCGCCCCACGAAGTCCGCCCACCCCAAACGCCCGGAATCGCATAGTGGTATTTGATGTGGATCTTCAACTGACCGCCATGCCCCGCCAGCGGCGTTGCCAGCCGAATCTGCATCCGCGTATCGCTGACCAGGTACTCTGCCTTTGAAGTCTGCTTACCCTGTTCAATCTCCACCGAGTCGAACACATAGCCATCGGTCGAGGTGATCTCCGGAGTCGCAGGAGGCGCATCCGCAGCTGCCCGCCGTCCTCTGCGGCCGCCACCGCTCGCAATCCTCGACCGCGAATCCTTCCTGTAGATGTTCTGCTCCACCTGCACCCACAGACTCGGCAGAACGTCCGGGCTGTTGTTCGTATAAGTAATAATCTCCGTCGTGCTCAGCTGCTTCGCCGCTGTCTCGAGCGTGGCGTGAAGCTCATAGTCCGCCTCATTCTGCCAATAGCTCGGCCCCGGGGCCCCATTGCTTGATCGGTACGCATTCACCGGCTCCGGCAGCGTCAGCGGCGCGAAAGTCAATCGCGGATCGTAAGCAGCAGTTTGCGCCGGCGTTGGTACCGCCAGCAGACACACAGTCGCCAACAGAGATACAAAAAGGCTTACACGGCATCGGCTAGGCATCCGGCGAGGTCTCTCTTTCCAAAATCTTGGTTGGTTTTCTGAATCATAGACGGTCCCAGCGGTACGATGGACGCAGGAACAAGTCCGCGATCTCACCGCCGCAGAGGAAAACCGCTCCATGGCTGACCCGAAGCTGATCGCCACCCTCTCGTCCCTTCTCGGCTCACTCTCCGGAGTCAAAGAAAAGCAGTTTCCCAATCACACCAGCTTCTTCACCGGCAAAAACGTCTTCGTCTTCACCAGCCGCACCAGCAATCGCGTCGTTCTCAAACTCCCCAAAGAAAGAATCGCCGGCCTACTGAAGCGCGCCGACATCGAACTCCTCACTATGGGTAAACGAACCATGAAGGAGTGGATTGTCATCGAACACAGCAAACCCGCAGACTACAAAAAGGACCTCGCTCTCTTCAAAGAAGCTAAGGCGTTCGTCGAAGCAGAAAATGAAAAAGCGAAAAATCAGTAAGGAGCCGCCATGCCCTGGTATCAACTCGACGACGCCAGCGACCCCAGACTCGACGAACTCGCCAGCCAGTACAACCTGCACCCTCTCCACATCGAGGACGCCCGCACCGAAGACGAGAGCGTCAAGGTCGACACCGCGCCGCACTACACATTCGCCGTCTTCAAACCTGTCCGCCTCGAGCCCGACCCCGACAACCCCGGCGAACAGATGCCGGCCTTCTCCCCCATCGACATCTTCGCCGGCAAAAACTTCCTCATCACCATCTCCGACCCCACCTGCCCCACCACCCAGCAGGCCCTCGACCGCGCCCGCCGCGACGGCGACGACGAGCATCCCGGCAAACTCCTCTACCTCATCCTCGACACCATCGTCGACCTCTACTTTCCCGCCATCGACCACTTCGACGACCGCATCGACCAGCTCGAAGACAAAGTCTTCGACGACCCCTCGCCCGAGATCCTGCAATCCGTCTTCGCCATCAAGCGCGAGCTCATCGATCTCCGCCGCGTCCTCGTCAACACCCGCGACGCATCCCTCCACCTCCAGCGCGACCCCAACACCATCATCGACACCGACCACCAACCCTACGTCCGCGACACCTACGACCACATCGCCCGCCTCCTCGACTCAGTCGAGACCCAGCGCGACCTCCTCAACAACACCCTCGACATCTACCTCTCCTCGGTCGCCAACCGCACCAACGAGGTCATGAAGGTCCTCACCGTCCTCGGCACCATCGCCCTGCCCGCGCTCGCGATCTCCGGCATCTACGGCATGAACCTCAAAGGCCTCCCCTTTGAAGACTCTCCCCACGGAGCCGAATGGGTCGGCGGCATTACCGTCCTCGCCACCGCACTCCTTCTCTATGCCCTCCGCAAACTGAAGTGGCTCTGACCGGAGTCATCGGCCTCACGGTCCTACCAGAGCACCCCGTGCACCGGCACCTCGGCCTTCGGGCACCACGGTCTCCCCCAGCAGCTGCCGCAGATTCACCTCGATCGTCCTGGTAATCGCCGTCAACGGCACGTCATAAATAGTGTTGTCGAAGGGATCTTCCAAGTCCTGCCCGATTTTGTCCAGCGCCAGAAAGATGAACCCCACCAGGGTCGACCCCAGCGGCGTATACCATCCCATGTTCGTCACCAACGCCAGCGGCAGCAGCATGCAATAGATCTGCACAAACAGACTGCGGATAGTAGTGGTACTGCCTCGGCATGGGCGTGTTCTTAATGCGTTCTGCCCCACCCTGCGCGTCCAATAGATCATCCAGGCTCTTGTCCAGCGCCAGCCAATGCGCCCTATCTATCCATCCCCGCGCCTGGCATTGCCGCAGCATGGAGCCCATCTGCTGTTGTATCGCCAGCGGAACGTTCTTCTTGTCCCGCAGCTCGACTCAACTCCTGCTCACTCAGCAGCGGCACTAGCTCCTCCCACGGCTCCAGCCCGCGCAAGTGTTGCCGCAGCGCATGCACATAGGCAATCCCGTAATACACCAATCGCCGCTGCATCACCTTCAACTCTCCGGCCTCCACATCGCTCAGCGGCATCATCACCGTCGTCACCTGCCGCGCCCAGCTCCGGGAGTTGTTCACCAGCGAACCCCACAGCGTCCGCGCCTCCCACCATCGCCCATATGACGACTGGTTCCGAAACGCCAGAATCACACCGATCGCCGAACCGAACAGCGCCAGCGGAATATGCGGCAGCGCCACCCAGTTCCAATGCTCCACCTTGTACCCTGCCACCACCGCCACGTCATACCCCACCAGCACCAACAGCGGCTTGCCCACGTAGGTCAATAACTTCGTCGCCGCTAGTCGCCCCTGCGGAACGATCATGCGTCTTCTCCATCCGTCCGGCACCGGTCGAAACATCCGGCCTCCGTCCTCCGAGATCCTCACCTCGCCCTTGCCAATGTCGTACACCCACCCAGAGATCGTCAGCTCCTCCCGCGCCATCGCCCCCGCCACGGAAGGATGCGTCCGCAGATGCTGCAGCTGCAGAAGGACGTTCTCCTCCGTCAGACGCCGCATCAGCTCACTCGGTTTCTCGTCCTGCTCTGCCAGCGAATTCGCCACGCTCAATGCAGCATGCGCGTTCTTCAGCCAGCTCTTCACCGTCGGCATCTTCTCCAGCGCCTCCGGATGCAGCAGTCCCTTCATCGCCCCGCAGTCCGAGTGCCCACACACCACCACATGCTTCACCTTCAACGCCGTCACCGCATATTCGATCACCGCGCTCACGCCGCCCAGCATCTCGCCGTAAGCCGGCACCAGGTTCCCTACGTTGCGCGTCACAAACAATGTCCCCCGGCCCAGACTGCGTAATCGTCTCCGGATCGATCCGCGAATCCGCGCACGTTACAAACAGGGCATGCGGCGTCTGCGGCTCGCTCGCCGCCTTCACATAGGTCGTCCTTCTGTGCTCCGGATAAACCTCCGTCCGAAACCGCCGAATCCCCGCCTTCAACTCCGCCAGACACGTCGCTCACAATCGCTCTCCTCACGCAACCGTTGTCGTTTCGAGTGTACCGAAGCGCCCGCGATCTATTCCTTCCACTTGATATTGCACCCGACCGCGAACCGCTGGTTCGGGTCCGGCCTCTTCCCCGCGATCACCGCATCCATCGCCGCCCGCAGGTCTTTGCCCGTCACCGGAATATCGTTCCCCGAATCTCCCCGCCGCGGCCTGCTGTCATCCAGCTGCCCGCGATAAACCAGCGCCATCTGCCCATCGAACAGAAAGAAGTCCGGCGTGCAAGCCGCGTCGTAAGCTCGCGCCACCTCCTGCGTCTCGTCATACAGATAAGGAAATCGGAACCCCAGCCGCTCCGCCTGCTTCTTCATCTCCTCAGGCGAGTCCTGCGGATATGTCTCCACATCGTTCGACGAGATCGCCACGATCGCGATCCTTCCCTCGTAGTCCCGCCCAATCCGCGCCAGCTCTTCCTCGACATGCTTCACATACGGGCAATGCACGCAGAGAAACATCACCAGCAGCCCATGGCATCGGGTCGCGCAGTTCGCGCCATCCGCCCGCGCATCGTTCGAGACCGTAGCGAACACATCGTCCCGCCCCACGGCCTTCCCGCTCACCACGTCCATCAACTCAAACGCCGGAGCCACACTTCCCAGCGCCACCATCGTCGACTGTGTCTTCGACATCGCTCCATCTCCTCGCAGTCGGAATCAATTCCTGTACCGCCTCGATCAATCCCCATTCTAAGGCTCGATCGTTACACTATTGCCATGTTCATCCACATGTTCGCCTTTCGCTGGAAACAAGGCGTCACCGAGCAGCAGAAGCAGCGAGTGTTCGAAGAGATTAACGCTCTTAGAGACAGAGTCCCAGGCATTCTGGACTCCGCCGCCGGATTCAACACGTCACCCCGCGCACAAGGCTACGAGTTCGGCGGCTTCATGAAGTTTTCCGACCGCGCCGCCTTCGAAGCCTACAACGCTCATTCCGTCCACGAGCAACTCCTCAGTTGGCTCCTGCCCCTCATCGATCCCATCGAGGTAGATTTCACACTTTGAAACCAATCGCAGCTTTGAAGAACACAGGCCGAACAACTAGATCCATGCTCCCCACCCGCACTCTCCCCGGCGGCCGCACCACTCGCCGCTCCCTACCCCGAGGCCCCAACGGCCTGCCCCTCTGCCGCTGGTGCGAACTGGAAATCCTCGCCAAACGTCGCCGCACCTTCTGCTCCGACTACTGCGTCCACCAGTGGCGTCTCCGCACCGACCCCGGCTACCTCCGCGACCAGGTCTTCGCCCGCGACCACGGCATCTGCGCCGTCTGCCAGATCGACACCATCGCCGCCTACAACGCCCTCAAGCGAGCCCGCGGCCCGGCCCGCATCGCCGGCCTACACCTCTACGGCATGAAGTCCATCACCACCCGCCGCAGCCTCTGGGACGCCGACCATATCCGGCCCGTAGCCGAAGGCGGCGGCCAGTGCGACCTCGACAATCTCCGCACCCTCTGCCTCCTCTGCCACCGCGAAGCCACCGCCCAACTCCGCAGCCGCCTTCGCCTCACCCGCGCGTCGTAGCAGCGCACCGCTCATCCATATCTCTCATGCGTCTTCCAAAACTCAGGCCAGGGCATCCGTGGCGGGCCCGCACACAAAAATGTCCGGATGGTTCTCGCTCTCCTCGTTCTTCACCCCTTCTGAATTTCCGTTATGCCCCGCAAGCCGGCATGAGGTAAATGTCCTGTCCGCCTCTTCCTGCGAATACCCAAGCACAATCAGCGTCGTCGGCTGCGGCGTAGGATATCCGCGCAGCCAAGCCGAGTTCGTCATGCTGATCGGCATCGGCAGATGATATGCCGGCCCAAGAATCTCCACCGCCCCCTGCTCGCCATAGTTCCCCACTAACACTCCAACATTGTCCCGCTGCTCAGCGGGAAGGGAATCGCGAATCCCCGCGACCGTCCTCACTAACTCGTCCCACCCAATCTCCTCCCGCAGATCGCCATTGTTCTTCAACGCAAACTCCCTAAACGGCCCACTCGGGGCAAGCGGCACCAGCAACGCATAAGCGAACAACCCCCATGCCGCCACCCCGGCAAAAAACACACCCTCCACCGCAAGCCGCCATCCCCGCTTCAGCGAGGCCACCCACCGCTCTCCCACCACCGCTCCCATCGCCATCAGCATTGGATAAGCCGCCGCGACATAGTAGCCTCGCCCTTTGCCAAACAGAAAAAGCGCAAGCGGAATCACGTACATCCATCCCAGCATCCGGTACCCCCGGTCACGCAGAAAACTAACCAACCCAGCGATCCACAGCGGCGCCGCAAACAAATTCGCACAGATGATGAACTGGTCGCGCAAAAAACCATTCGCCCGACCCTCGCCCACGTCCCGCACATGGATATGCTGCAAAAAATGCACTGAGACGAACCCATGCCGCACCTGCCACACAAAGTTCGGCAGAAAAATCAGCAGCGCTGATGCAACTCCGCCCCAGAACCACCAGCTAAGAAAATACCGTCGCGCACCCGTAAGCAACATCCCACCAAGAATCCCAGCGACAAAAAAACAAATCGTATACTTCGTCATCAAGCCTGCGCCTATCGCCAACCCAATCGCCAGCCACCATCGCTGGTCATCCGACTTCAACAGCCGAATCACAAAATAAGCGATCAACACCCACCACAAATAATCGAACGTAGAGTATTGAAACTCCGTGCCCTCAAACACCGGCAGCCCCGAAGTCGCCACCACCAGTGCCGCCGTAATCTGCGCCAGCCGTCCACCCCGAAGCTCCCGAGCCATCAGCCCCGTCACAACAATCGCCATGGCCTGTGCGATCACTGAAAACAACCGCAGCCCCACCAGAGAAACACCAAAAATCTCCAGCCCGATCCGCTCCACAAACGGCGTAAATGGCGGATACGCCACAAACCCCCAATCCAGATGCCGAGCATCGCTCAGGAATTGCAGCTCATCGCGATGGATCCCATAACGATTATTGGTAAGCAGATGGATCGCCGTCACCACCAGCGCAATCCCCAACAGCGCGAAGACATCGGCCCGCGAGCCAGCCTCTCGTCGCACTAAGCTCTCCTCAAGGTAGGTTCCAGCCATCCGCGTCTCCGCTCAATCTGTCGTCGTTTCGGAACTCTACGCATCACACTATACGCAAGTTGCAGCGTTTCACCTCCCATCCATTGACCAGAATCACCTGCCGACATTGGTATGACCACCTATTGACCTCCCTCGCGCCACGGTGTATCAAGGCTGCACGATGCGAACCCTCCATGTCGTCTCCGTCGCAACACTCCTGGCCGCCGTCGTCTGCGCGCAAACGCCTGCTTCACCTCCTACAGGCGCCGTCCTCAAAAAGGCCGAGATCGTCAGCCCCTCAAACATCGGCCGCACTCAACTCACTAGCTACCTCGATGACATCGCCGCCCAAGAGACCGCTGCACGTCGCACCGCGATCGCAGCGATCACGACTCGCGCACAGGCCGAAGCCCGCCAGCGCGAGGTCCGCAAAAAAGTCCTCACTCTCATCGGTGGCCTCCCGGAGAAGACACCGCTCAACGCCAAGTCTCTTGGCACGACGCAAGCCGACGGCTTCCGCATTGAAAAGGTCCTCTACTACTCGCAGCCCAACTTCCCGGTCACTGCGCTTCTCTATCTCCCTGACGCCAAACCTGACGCTCCGAAACAAAAGCTCCCGGCCATCGTTGTCGCCCCGGGCCACGGCTTCACCGGCAAGGTCACCGACTACGCCTTTGCCAGCACCTTCGCCCGCAACGGCTTCGCCGTCCTCTCCTACGACCCCATCGGCCAGGGTGAGCGCCTCCAGTATCCCGACCCCGCCGATCCCTCCAAGACCCTCCTGAAGGCCGCGACCGGTGAGCACGGCGAAGCCGGCCTCCAGCCCACTCTTATTGGCGACGCCCTCGCCCGCACCTTCGCCTGGGACGGCATCCGCGCCGTCGATTACCTGCTATCGCGGCCCGAGATCGACCCCAACCGCATCGGGGCCTTCGGCTGCTCCGGCGGCGGCACCATGACCGCCCTCCTGGGCGCACTCGATCCCCGCGTCCACGCCATCGCGGTCGCCTGCTACCTCACCAGCTTCGATACGCTCCTTCCCGCCCTCGGCCCGCAGGACTCCGAGCAATCCACACCCAACCTCATCGCCAGCGGGCTCGACTTCCCCGACTGGGTCGAACTCGCCGCCCCTCGGCCCTACGCCATCATATCGACTGCGCAGGACATGTTCCCCTATGCCGGGGCCCTGGCCACGGCAACCGAAGCCCGCCGCTTCTACGCCCTCTTCGATCCTGCATCGGCCGGAACACCAACCGGCAACCCAGCCCCCGGCATTCCCACCGGCCCTACACTCAACCCTGACACGTCCAACTCCATCCCTCCGGCGGCTGCGCTGCAATGGATCACCGGCATTGGCCGTCACGGCAATCTGCGCCCCATCACCGAACAGATCGTCTCCTTCTTTCTGACTCACCTCGCCAACTCTGACGCGAAACCTGTCCTTCCGCCACCTCCTGCACCCGGCGCAAGCCCCTTTGCGCTGCCTGCAGGCATTCCCGCCTCCGCATTTCAAGTGACCCCGACCGGTCAGGTATCCACCAGTTACCCCGGAAGCGAAACCGTCCATACGCTGACCCTCAAACGCTACGCAGCCTTGCCTAAACCCAAGCCGCTGACCGCGCCCCAGCTCCAGCAAACCATCCGCGAAGTCACCCATGCCACTGTGAAGCCCGGCGATGCTGCTCCCATCAACACGCAATCCCCGCCTCTCGCATCCCCACCCGAGGGAGACGTCCATGTCCGCCACCGCTTCACCCTTGCCACCGCACCGGGCATCAACATCCAGGCCGAGTTCTACCGTCCAGCCGACGGCAAGCATCCTGCTCTGCTCGTCCTGAAGGACAGCCTCGACCCTGCCCTCGAACCATCGCGCGTTGAAGAGATCAAGAAATTCCGCGCCCTCGCCGATGCCGGCACCGCTGTCCTCGTCATAGCTCCGCGCCCCAGCCCGCCCGGTATTGAAGAGACCAAAGCCTCTATTCTTGGGCCCGTTCTATCTCACCGAACTCCGCGCCGAACTCGTCGGCAAGACCCTCCTTGGCCTCCGCGTCGACGACGTCATCGCGGCGGTCAACTTCATGCAGGGGAGCACCACAGGCGATCCCAACCAGATCAGCGCGCGAAGCCTCTGGCCACCTCGGCCTCGTGCTCCTTCATGCGGCTGTGCTGGATCCACGCCTCAAACACGTCACGATTGACCACGCGCTGGAGAGCTACGCTAGCCTGCTCGCGGCCCCCATGCCCATTGATGCTCCGGAAGACATTCTTCCTGGCGTTATGCTCCACTACGACATACCTGAGCTAGTCCAGACTCTCGGCCCTCGTCTCACGTTCACCGACCCACTCCCCGGCACCGCCAATCTTTCAGCGGCAAATCCATCCAAAAATTGAACGATTTTGCAGTATTTTTTTCTGGCGATGGTTTTCTCGTTTTTGCTGGGGGTTTTGGCAAAAATGGGGTGCAGAACGTGGTTTTTTGATGGTGAATTTGTGGTGGATTGCTGGTGAAAGCGTGGTCATTATCGACACGTTTTCGGCTTCGGAAAATTTTCCACTTTTCTTTAAATTTATTTTTGGTCGGACCAATTGGATGGTCGCGTCTCGACCCTGGCGGCATGGGCACCGCGATTTTCACTGCAGACACGTTTTCGGATTCGGAAAATTTGCCACTTTTCTGAAATTTATTTTTGGTTGGACCAATTGGATGGTTGTGTCTCGGCCCTGGCAGCGTGGGCAAGTTGAGAGTATCGGGATTTTCACTGCCGTGAAAATGGCCCACCTTAGCGACGATGAGACCGTCGCGAAGATGGGGCACCCGATTGTGGTCGAACAGTCAGATGTGGGCCACCCGTCCGGCAATTACGAAGGCGATATCGTACTCTATCTACTTTGATCTACCCTGTGCCTCCAACTGACGATCAACGGTTTGTGTTGCGAGATCAACAGCCTTGATTCCCTCCGGCGTCTTCACCGAAGATCTCAGATAAGCCAGCAATAACACACTCATTTTGGGCGTTTTATCACCCTCTTTAGTAATACGAGTTGGGCTGTTGAAAGAAATAGCGATCAGTCTTGCAATCGCTATGGCCATAGGTTCTGCACGCATTTCTTCAAGTGTATGGTCGCGTATGGCTGTATTAGCGGCCTCGTCTCCAAGCTGAGTAAGCCGTTTCTGTGCAAAGCCTGTAAATAGGCCGGCGCGTAATTCAACCAGAGCTCCATTGACCGCTGCAGTGTTATCGTCCACATCCGACTGGCTTTGTTGACCAGTCGCACCGCAAATAGATACAGTAAGTAGAATTATTACAATCCAAGTTCTGGCGCGCATGGTGACATTCCTCGAAAATCTTATCTAGTAGGTATGATTTATATCGCTTCCGTTGCTTATACTTCCGTGTCCAATGTTAGTTGAACTGACGGACCAATTATTTGTTCTGACAACATACGCAGATCCACCAAACAGAACTCTAATTGTCTGTGTAACGGTTACCGTTACTGGATCGGTGGCGCATTCTTGAAATGCAGCATCAAGAAACTGCCCTTGTGCATTCGTGAACTTAGATGTTCCTGGAACAGGACTTCCGTCAAACGAGTAAGTACTCGGTCCAATATCTTGCCAATTTGCGGCCGGCCCCGAACCACGAGCAACGCCATTAATAACTAAACTTGATGTCTGCTCTTTTGGCTCCATATTTGAATTCGCTATGGCTGCATGTTGAGACGAGGAATCGAGGGCCTGATACGTTATGGCAAGTGATGCACCATACGGCGCTGTTACAGGACATCCGTTTGCGTATGGTGTCTTATATGTAATCGCCGGCGAACTCAGTACGGACAGCGCACCAGGTATCTGCGGGTCAACCCCGGTGGCCGTAGTGTCCGCAATGAGGAGGACATGTGCTGATGTATCCTCTTCCGGCCCGGCGATAGAACACAATAGGAAAGGGGTAGGGAGTACCATCGTTGAAGAACTCGTCGGAAATTTCCTGGAAGTTATATTCGTCCAGCTGTTCAATGTAACCCTCTGGATTGTCATCCGGAATGGCTATTAGCGCTTCGTGCTGGCCTGTCGCGACGTAAGTTTTTGGCAAAAACGGGGTGCAGAACGTGGTTTTTTGATGGTGAATTTGTGGTGGATTGCTGGTGAAAGCGTGGTCATTATCGACACGTTTTCGGCTGCTCAGAATTTTCCACTTTTCTTAAATTTATTTGTGGTTGGGCCAATTGGATGGTCGTGGCGCGGCCCTGGCAGCATGGGCAAGTTGAGAGTATCGGGATTTTCACTGCCGTGAAAATGACCCACCTTAGCGACGATGAGACCGTCGCGAAGATGGGGCACCCGATTGTGGTCGAACGCTCAGATGTGGGCCACCCGTCCAATAGGGATGGCATGTGCTGGAGTTTCCTCTTCCGGCCCGGTTCAGTAGAAGATAATGGTTCGCTATAGATGCACGTTGAGACGAGGAATCGAGAACCTGATGTTCATGCGAATTTACGCGGCTTTTGGTGGACTATCAGGGGCTGACTGGTGAATTTAGGAATTCAACCGTGCCTTGATTCGTTTGAGATTTTCTTCTAAATGAAGTCGAGTAGGTTGGTGTTTCTCGATTGAAATTGCGTTTTCTAGTGCCGGGACTGAATTTTCGTCGCCGAGGACAGAGATACATTCGCTCGCGTATTGACGGTTGATCGGGGACTCATCCCGAAGCTCGCTTACCAATATCGTTTGAAGTTTGGGTAATAAGAAAGGCGGAGCGGAAATCGTGCGGCGAAGATACTGCAAACCCAATTCACGGCTCGGCGCGTCGGGTTTGTCGCCAAGTATGTCGACTACCGACACCATGCAGTCATTGCTACCGGCATCCAAAAGCCGATTTGCGGCCAATAATCGTGTTGTGTGACTCTCGTCTGCGTCGTTGCATGTCTTCTTCAGTGAGTCAAGACCTTGCCAATCTTTCAGCGTTGCGAGTGAGGCAGCGAGGGACAATCTAACACTTTCGGTTCGCTCATTGTCCAAGGCGTCCCGAAGCATTGGGATCGAGTCCACATCTTTATCGTTAGCCAGCATACCTGCTGCAAGGGTACGAATATTCGGGTTTGGATTTTTCAAAGCAACGCGCAACCCGGGAATCGTATCAGTAATATGATATTGCATTAGTACGCTCTCCACACTAGGCGGAGCTTGCGCGGACACCTTCCTTATGTTGCCGGAAAAAACAAATGACAATAAAAAAAAGGCCGGGATGAGTGATCCCCTAATAGGCATAAGGATATCCAATCTTACTGCTTTGATACTGAGACGAAGGTTACAGGTTGGGCGCTTATAAAGCCTGAAGTATATGTGTTTGTCAGGCTAAATGTTCCTATTGTGTTTCCATTACAGGTATATGTCTGCGTCGCAGTGGATTGGCATGACGTTACATTCGTCAAGCCAAGTATATTCGTCGCGGATTTAGTGATGTGTTGATCATAAAACGCATTTTGAACCGATGCGTAAGGTAATCCTTCCCAGACCGCGTTGGCTCCTACGACAAAGGGTGCGCTAAACGTAATAGTGGGAAAATCGGTAGCTGTTTTGATATTGGCCGGACAAGAGTTCCCCGTCGGCGTCACTATTTCGTAGAGAACGACAGAGGCAAAATTCGTTCCAACAGGCCCGACCTTCATGCTGGTCAAGATACCAACCCCGGTACTGAAACTGGGATAGTCGTTTTGTAGCGGTTGGGTTCAAGTCTGATTAACCGCCATTGACGTAGGACATTGCTGATCAATCCCGCTAGCCGTGGTATTCGCAATAGGGATAGCATGTGCTGGAGTTTCCTCTTCCGGCCCGGTTCGTAGAAGATAATGGGATATGGATAGGGCGTGCCGCCGTCGAAGAAATCGTCGGAGACTTGTTGGAAGTTATATTCGTCCAGAAGACATGTGCGACAGGGGTCGTCTTCCGGATCGTCTACCGGGACAATCAGTAACGCCAAATGTCGGCCTGTCCCTACGTAGGTTGTGCCAGGAATGCCTTGGATCTGTAGAACCACAATGGCGCTGGTTTCCCCATCCCAATCCGTTTCCTGCCCTGCCTGTAACGAATTCCCATTACCATCCGTCAACACGCAGGCCACCATCGGCTGGTAGTAGCCCTGGGAGTACTCGTCCACGTCGGTTTCGCAGGTTACCGTTACCATGCCTGTATCCGGGTCGATATCAACGGTTGTAGAGCCGGAGACGCTTTGGCTTCTTGCCGATGATACAGCAAGGACAAGAAAGGTGATCGCAAATACTCTCTGGAAGAAGCTCATCGCGTTACCTCCCCGCGCTTGGTGAGGAGAACGCCGCCGAAGGTTTCACGGACTTGCAGTTGAACTCTCTGGAATTCAGATTCCTGCATGGATGTTCGAAGCAAGTCACGGTATCGCAACGTGACAGAGTCCAGTTGAGCCTGTAGGACGCCCAACTGTGCCGGGGGACTTGTGTCCATCCCTTTTCGAACGACCCCGCCAGGAAAGCCCTTATGGAAGTTTGCGATGACCTGCGTGCCTTGCGTGTGAATTGCAGTCGTGTCTGCAGTCCAGGCAGTCGCGAATCGAAGAAGAGTCTCCGAATCACCCGGGCTGAGGTGAAAGCGTACGGATATATTTCGTCTCAAATGGGGCTTTTGCTGACCAGCCTGATCTGCGAGCTTGGCCATCTTTTCGAAGGTATCGACTCTTCGGAATAGAACGGCGAATGCTCTTGCATCGACCTTATCCGCATCTTCCGCAGTGGGTGCTGAGATAGTAGATTGAGCATTTAGTAAAGATGGAAAATACCACCAAGTGGAGAAGGCGAGAACAAGGCATGAGATAGAACGCAGGACTTTCTCTGAAAGCGTCATGCGAAGTGGTATAACGGCGCATCATCAGGAATGCGAATGAATTCGGCGAGATCGGCGTAGAATCTTCGCCGAAATTCCCAAAATGGGAAAATGATGGACGGTGGGCCCTGTCACAATATCTGACCTAACCAACACCCCTTTTCTGAGATTTATTTTTGGTTCAACCGGTGTGATTTCTCAAACAGCTCAGGGCAGCAATACAAGTTCACAAACATTTGCGTGGCAGTTCAACATTCCGCTCCGCACGAGCTTAGCATCGGATCCAGCAGGCCAGTACCCCGCCAATTTCGCCTCTTTTAATCTCTGTTCGCCTTCAGCAAGTTCCTTGTCTCCATTCTTTCTTGCGCCGACGACCTTTCCGTCGTTCATCAACAACCGATATTCCGCGACGCCGTTCAGACCGTTGGCAGCGCCAAGCGATATCTTTCGATCGTCCTGCAGTTGGCGTGGTGCGTCACTTACCGTTGACTTGGCACCGCCCTTTTGCAGCTCCTCGGCGCGCGCCTGAAGCTTTTTCGATCTGGTCCTGGCTGTGATGCCGCTATCCCCAGTCGATAGGTAGTCAACGCTTCGTTTTTCCTGCCCCGCGAAGCCTCCAGCTCTCCTACATGTTCTGCTACCGTATCCGATTGAGTATTGACCCAGGCGGCCTTCAGATAACTCGCGGCATCGTCCAACTTGCCTTCGCGATAGAGAATCCACCCCAATGTGTCCCAGACCGCGAACAACTGACGGCTCCTCGCGGCAAACTTCATCGAACTCTCGTCAAGAGTCCAGGTCTGGGTCTTATCCGTCATATCTGAATTGCTTTTCGGATGACCGCTTCATCTTCGGTGAGCTCCTGTCCAGCGTCTGCCAGCTCGTACGCCATGTCGTTCATGACCATTGGATCCTTCGTGTCCTTCATGACAGCCATCAGGGTGTCGTGCCCTTTCTCCTTCATCCCTGACCTTATCTGCGCTTCTCCCAGGATCATCAGGACTCTCTCGTTTTTCTTTCCCTCTTCGGGGAGGCGGGCGATCCCAGCCTCGGCAGCGGTTACAGCTTCAGCGTTGTCGCCATCCTGAAGGAGATAGTTGCGCGAGCCCTGATGAGGGGCGTCGGGTCTCTTGTATCTGCTGCTGCCCATTCGACCAGGGTCTCTTTCAGCTTCTTCTTTTGATTAGCCATACCCTCGGCACTCACCAGATTGGCGTACACCGAAATGCGCTCGGGATGGCTCGCCAGCTCTCTGTTGTAATCCTGGATAGCGCTCGTCATTGCGCCAAGTTGATAGTGATAGTACCCGTAGGTCTCCCACAGGAGGGCTCGTCCGGATTCAACTCCTTTGCTCGATCCAAATCCGCTTTGGCCTTATCGATGTCTTGAGATTCGATCTCGGTCATAGGCAGACTGAATCAGTTTTGCGGCTTCGGCATTACTGGTTCGCGTGACGCCGGTGCCTGTGGAAGCTTTATTGCCATCTGTAACCAGTTGCACCCAACGTTCATCTGTTAGGTCCGATTTATCAATCCACTTCTTGTAGCTCTTCCACTCGGCTACTGGCACGGTCTCTTTCAGTATCTCGACTCGTCTCTCGGCATAGAGCGTGCCCTTTTCGAAACGGTAGGTCTCATCGAATGTTGCGTAGACCGATTTTGTGTGGATTGGCTCCGGTAGTACCGCGCCCCATCCATCCGGCAGTTTCATCGCCGAGTTTGAGGTCATTACCCGCGGAACTCCCAAGCTCGATCGCTTGAACCGGCGGCTCTTTCTCGTCGATCTGTGGTAGCTCGGCTGGGGCGAACTGCGCCAGAATCTTCAGGTTGGCCCAGTCACCGGTCTTCTCACGTTTGTAGTCGTAGCTAACGTCATCGGCCGGGCTGTGTCTTCCGGCTTGCTTACCTCCGGATTGCTGGTCGTCCCAGCCCATCCCATGCCCTGCGATATTCTGTTGCACCATATCGCCATACTGCCCGGGAGAGATCTGACGGAACGCCGGACCGCATAGCAATCTTCTCCGTATCGCCGCGAAACGTCCATGTGAGGTGCGAATTCGATCGTCCCTTCCTTATCGAGCGTACCCACCGCTCCAACTTCTCAAACGATGGAAAGGGAAGATCAGCAGGCGTCGTCTCAATCTTCGCCACACCCGCATCGGGCACCACCAATGCCTTCTTGTCGCGGATGACATAGCTCAGTGCCCGATAGGGAGCCACCTCTTCGGTCGAGTCGAGCCAGACGGGTTTACCGTCTACGGAGACTGTCGTTATCAGATGGTTGAAGGAGGATGGCGAAGGCACCGCCTCGTTGAATCGCACTCCTGCGCCTATCAGCACCGCATCCGGATGAAGCCCCGACGCGGTCAGCATTGCGGCGAGCAACGTGTGTTTGTCCTTGCAATCTCCGTACTGGTTTTCGAGCACCTCCCCGGCATGATGCGGCTGATATCGCCCTATTCCAAACGCAACCCCGATATAACGAATCTGGGTCGCCACATAGCCATAGACGGCCTGGACTTTCTCTTCCTCAGTTGTCTTTCCCGCTGTCAATTCGGCGGCCTTCGCCTTTACCGCGGCATCCGGCACAATGCGATCGCTCTCGAGCCCCTGGTACCACGCACCGACCGCCTCCCAACTCTTGAAGGTCGTCCACGCTACCGAGGGCAGCTTTACCCTGCTTTGCATCCAGTTCCTGTTCCGCCGTCCATACTTGTTTCTTCTTCAGCTCCTTCTCTGCGTCCGCCTCCTTTGCCTACCGTCGGCTTCTTCTGCGACCAAGTCCACCGATAGACGTTGTCGGGGCCCTCCACGGTCTCGACCGGCTTTTCCTTCTTGCTCCACACATTGACATACAGATCCTTCGGAACGCGAAGCTCGATCGTCTGCGACAACACCACGCCATCATCCGTGAAGTTCTCCTGGCCCCAGAACTGGCCGGCAGCCTCCGGTTTGTTCGTCAGAGACCTTTGCCTGCCACTCCAACGTGTCGCCGACCCTCAGATTGCGAATTGGAAGCTGCATCTGCTTCAGATCGCTGTAAAACGGAGCCTCTTGCGTCACCGGAGCGGGCATGTCTATTACCTGGCTGGGCGGAGTCTCAACTACAGTTCCATCCGGGCGCCTGATGCGGGCATAGACAATCTCAAGATGCTGTGTTCCAGCGGAGTAGGGAACGGTGAGAACGCCGAGCTTGCTTGACCGAAGCCTCCGACTGGACCCGGAGAACGGCCGTCGTCACTTTGGTGCCAGTTCCGTCGGCGGCCATCTTGTAAACGGCGTCGAGATGTTCAATCGACGAATGGCTCTGCGGAGTAGTCGGCAGTCGCAGCCGACTTATCAGCCGTGGCCGCTGAACCGCCTGGCGGCGTAATAGGAACTGCGGTTGTAGTACTTTGGCCCAGGGCACCGGCGAAAAAGAAGGACAGAAAGGAAAATCTCAGCAAGGTCGTTCGCATAATCTCCTAGCGGTATATCAGATTCTTTCTCTGCGCTCACTCCTATCCCTATTTCGGGTGTCCCTCTTTCCCACATTTCCACCCCCATCCACACGATCTGCACCACTCCTGCGCCTTGCCCTTCCCCTCGGCCGCGCCTACCCTCAAACGATGCCCTATTACTGACCAGTAAACCCCACCAATTTCGCGCCTTTCGGCGAAAATCCACAGCAAAAACCCCCATTTTTCGCACCTTTGGGCCATTTACCTCGCGTTAATACGGGTATTCGCACAGGCAACACAATATGTTGTGCTTTATACTTGACAGACCCCACAGGGGGCGTTACTTTCACGACTGCAACACCCCAGAGACATTTCGGTTCGCCGTACGTTTTTCTCGCTTCTCTGCCGCCGACGCCCTCCCCGCCCGGCCAACCACTCAGCTCCAACAGCGGAGAAGTCGTCTCAAAATCGGGCCCAGACTCACTGAACGCCGTGAGCCAAAAGTTATAGATTTTCATCAAATTAGAAGGAGTTTCACCCATGGCGACCATCCCCAACCAGACACAGGGCCAGACCCACTCTACCGACCTCCAGACCGCGCCGCCGTTCACCTCCCGCGCCCCTGGCCTCGCCTTCGATCGCCACTTTACCCGCCCCGGCATCTCCCCCTACGACGAGATCGTCTGGGAGCTCCGCGACGCCGTCATCCAGGACTTCAAGGGCAAGACCATCTTCGAGCAGAAGAACGTCGAGGTCCCCGCCGACTGGTCCATGACCGCGACCAACATCGTCGCCTCCAAGTATCTCCATGGCCTGAACGGCACCGACGAGCGTGAGTCCGGTGTCCGCGCGCTGATCACCCGCGTCGCCGAGTCCATCCGCGACTGGGGCATCAAGGGCGGCTACTTCGCCACCCCGCATGACGCCGAGACCTTCTACGCCGAGCTTGCCCACCTGCTTCTGAACCAGAAGGTCGCGTTCAACTCGCCGGTCTGGTTCAACGTTGGCTGCGACCGGCTCGAGCCCAACTCCGACGCGCAGAACTGGCACTGGAACCCGCACTCGTGCGCGGTCGAGTTCTCCGTCACCGGCTATACGCAAGCCGCAGTGCTCGGCCTGCTTCATCAACTCCGTTCAGGACTCGCTCGATTCGATCCTGACGCTCGCCAAGACCGAGGGCATGCTCTTCAAGTGGGGATCGGGCGCTGGCTCGAACCTGTCGCAACATCCGCGGCTCCATGGAGACGCTTTCCGGCGGCGGCACCGCCTCCGGCCCGCTCAGCTTCATGCGCGGCTTCGATGCCTTCGCCGGCGTCATCAAGTCCGGCGGCAAGACCCGCCGCGCGGCGAAGATGGTCATCCTCAACGTCGACCATCCCGATATCGAAGACTTCATCCAGTGCAAGGTGAAGGAAGAGCAGAAGGCCTGGCACCTGATGCAGGCCGGCTACGACGGCAGCGGCCCCGACTCCGAGGCCTACAGCTCCATCTTCTTCCAGAACGCCAACAACTCCGTCCGCGTGACCGATGAGTTCATGCGCGCGGTCGAGACCGACGGCACCTTCGTCACCCGCACCGTCAAGGACAAGCACGCCGGTCAAGGAATATCAAGCGCCCGCGACCTGATGCACAACATCGCCGAAGCCACCTGGCAGTGCGGCGACCCCGGCATGCAGTTCGACACCACCATCAACCGCTGGCACACGAGCAAGAACTCGGGCCGCATCAACGCGTCCAACCCCTGCTCGGAGTACATGTTCCTCGATGACTCCGCCTGCAACCTTGCATCGTTCAATCTCCTGAAGTTCCTCACTCCGGGAGGCCAGTTCGACATTCCCGCGTACCGTCATGCGATCGGCATTGTCACGACTGCGATGGAGATCATCGTCGACGCCGCCGGCTACCCCACCGAGATGATCGCGAAGAACTCGCACGACTATCGGCCGCTCGGGCTTGGCTATGCGAATCTTGGCGCGCTGCTGATGGCGTTCGGTCTGCCGTATGACTCCGACGCCGGCCGCGACTTCGCCGCTACGCTCACCTCGATTCTTTGCGGCGATGCGTACTGGCAGTCTTCGCGCATTGCCGAGACCTGCCCTGCGCTGGGCGCGGCGACTCCGCTGACGCAGCAGGCGCACATTGCCGGAGGAGCCTGCCCCGGCTTCTACGTCAACCGCGAGCCGTTCCTCGACGTTGTCCGCATGCATCGCGCCGAGGTCAACAACATTGGCAGGTCGAAGAACTCCGCTGAGCCGTTCTTTGTTCCGCAGCTTGACCAGCTCATCGATGCCAGCCGTAATGCATGGGACGGTGCGCTTGCCCATGGCGAACGGCACGGCTATCGCAACTCGCAGGTCACCGTGCTCGCTCCGACCGGCACGATCGGCTTCATGATGGACTGCGACACTACCGGCATCGAGCCTGACCTTGCGCTGGTCAAGTACAAGAAGCTCGTCGGCGGCGGCATGATCAAGATCGTCAACAACACCGTGCCGTCGGCGCTGATCAAGCTCGGCTACGACGAGGCCGAGGTCAACGCCATCGTCAGCTACATCGACGCTACCGGCACGATCGAAGGCGCGCCGGCCATCAAGCCTGAGCACCTCGCGGTATTCGACTGCTCCTTCAAGCCCGCCGAAGGGACGCGCAGCATCTCACTACATGGGCCACATCAAGATGATGGGGGCGACGCAGCCGTTTCTTTCGGGGGCGATCTCGAAGACCGTCAACCTGCCGCAGGACTGCTCCGTCGACGACATCGCCGAGGCCTACATGGAGAGCTGGCGTCAGGGCCTCAAGGCCGTCGCCATCTACCGCGACAACTCCAAGGGCACCCAGCCGCTCAACGTCAACGCGCAGACCGACGCCGACAAGAAGGGAACTCGGCAGTACGCAATGCGGTTGCCCCTGTGGCCGCCGGTTCCATCGAGATCGAAGAGGCCGTCGTCGCCGCGAAGGCCGCGGCCGCGCAGGCCGTCGAAGCTGCTAACAACAAGATCTCCGCGCTCGAACTGCAGCTTCGCAGATCACCGAAGCTGCCATGAAGAACTCTGACTCGGCCGACGCCCAGGCTCCGCCGCGCGCCGTCCGTCACCGTCTCCCTGCCGAGCGCGCCTCCGTCACGCACAAGTTCGGCCTCGCCGGACACGAGGGCTACATCACCGTCGGGCTCTACCCCAACGGCCAGCCCGGCGAGATCTTCATCCGCATGGCCAAGGAAGGCTCCACTGTCTCCGGTTTGATGGACTCGTTCGCGACGGCCGTCTCGCTCGCGCTCCAGCATGGCGTGCCGCTGCGCGTGCTCTGCGAGAAGTTCGCCCACACCCGCTTCGAGCCCTCGGGCTGGACCGGCAACGAGCAGATCGGCTACGCGAAGTCGATCATGGATTACATCTTCCGCTGGATCCAGATCCGCTTCCTCTCCGGCCACCAGCTCGACCTCTTCGCCGGCCTCGCCCCACAGGCGCTCGGTCCCGGTAGAGGGCACCGTCACCGCTCCAGCCAACACCGTCAATCTCTCGGCGTCGGCCTCGAAGCGCCGCTCCTTTGTTGTCGTCCCGCAGCGAGGTGGAGGGACCTGCTTTTGGTTACGACAGCCACGAGCACACCCACACCACCACGCCACCCCAGCAGGGAATCGCCCCCGACCTGAGCGCCCGCAGCGGCCTCGACACCGCAGTCCCGTCCTTCGAAGACCGCGGCCTCTACCACGCCTCTGACGCCATGAAGTCCATGTACGACATGGGCGATTCACCAAGCTGCGCTACCTGCGGAGCCATCATGACCCGCAGCGGCTCCTGCTACCGATGCATGAGCTGCGGAAGCACAAGCGGCTGCAGCTAATGAGCATGATTCGGCTGCTGCTGACAGCAGCATTAGTCGCAGTCGTCTTACTCGGATCAAGTTGGTTGCAGGCTACCGTAATAGTAATGATCCAGACGAACGATGGTTATTGGATAGGCGCTGATGGCGTCCGTAGCTTCCAAGGTTCCAAACCCGAAGCGGTTTGCAAGATTCATCAGGTTCATGGGTGGCTGCTGGTCAAATCGGGGGAGAGTCAATCTTGGGATAGGTATGGAAGGGACTATTCGGTCGATGCAGAAGTAAAAAAGCTTACTGGCGAAAGTCTCTCCGTCGCCCAACTAAAAAACGATCTCAAGGGCAAATTCCTCGAGGACGAAACGGAAGTAATTCGGACGGGTGGCCCAGGTCTGAAATTTGGGTGCCCCATCTTCGCGCAGTCTCATCGCGCTAAGGTGGGTATTCGAGCGAAGCTCGAACCGTCTTGGCTCCAGTTGAGAGCGAGCGGCTAAACCCCTTCAACAATCCGAAAATCCCTCTCAGCCGCAGAACCAAGCGCAGTCAACGCCTTCTTATAATCCGCACTCTCATACGCAGCCAAAGCGACCTCGTAGCTATCGAACTCAACCACGACCGTCATCTGCTTCAACCCAGCCTCGTGGGCCGTAACCGCACTCCCCGGCGACACCAACGTGCGTGCCCCAAACTGCCCCAGCGCCGCTCTAGCCAGCGTCACATAGTTCTTCATTGTCGCCTCGTCACCGACCGTCCGGTACGCTACCACCCAATATCCCTTCTTCATATCGCTCTCCCTCCCGACTCCCTAATGTACTAGGTCCCAGCTCGCCCTCTGCGAAGGCGCGCCACAAGCGACATCAGCTCAGGGCAACCTAGACGGCCCAGGCGTGTAAGGCAACAGGCCCAGCGAGCGGTCCTGAACGTCGTCCACAAGGTCTCCCCCATCGCGCCGCCGTCACCTTTTTGATCTCAATCCATTCCGAGTCCGCAAGAAACCTCTTCCACGCCACGTTTTGGGTGTCGCGGTCGATCTCGAACAGTGATTCAATGGTAATCGTATTACGACGCGACCCACCTCCCTCACAGGGTGTCATCGCACGAGCTGGGTATTGGAGCGAAGCTCGAACCGTCTTCGCTCCAGTTGAGAGCGGCCTCAGCGACTAAAGCCGCGCTTATTCCGCTCCTAAGCGGCACGGCTGAAGCCGTGCCCTTAAGCAAAGCTGAGCTGGTGGAAGGAACGCCGGACAATGAAGCGTCGAGTCCGCTCATCCTCTTCAACTCGGGACACGCATGCATGAGATGGTTAATCTGATTGGGTTGACTAGTCGGTGGGCTAGTTAATTCCCGAAATGAGAATGGCCTTTGCAATATTCATGATGACTCTCATCAGCGATTGACCGAGCCAGGCCCTCGCGGTAGTGTTCGAATCAGCACAGTTACAATTAGAATTCCCTTGATCCACGTACCCGGTCGAGCGGGAGCAGACTTGGACGCCGCTCTCATCTACGGTGGCTACAACTATGATGCTGCCGGCAATCTGACCAGCTTTACCAATGTATTCACCACAACGTATGCCTTCGATGCAGAGAGCAAAATGTTTTCCGTCAATTCAGGAGGCGGATATTACACCTACGATGCTGCTGGCGAACGCATGCGAAAAGATGCAAACGGAGGGTTTACTGAATATCAGTACCTGAATGGCCAGCCAATCGCGGAGAAGAACTCTGGTGGGACCTGGTCGGACTACATTTATGCAAACGGTCAAAAGATTGCTCGGGCCGACAGCTACAATCGGTATATCCAGTTTACGGGCAGCTTTTCCAGTGTCGGCAACTACGGGGAGGTTAACTTTGCTCCGGCTTCATCGCAGATTAATGGTCAATATGTCATTCAAGCGGGCGACAAGCTCACCTGGAAGCAGAACCAGGCCCAGGCCTATGGGGGTGTTTACTTCTTTACGACGGATGGCACGAACGGGGCGTGGACGCTGACCGATCAGAATGGCGAATATGGCAATGATTCCATGTCTACGGACGGCAACTGGCATTCCCGGGTGGTGAGCCTGAGTCCGTTTGCGGGCAAGACGGTCAGCTCGGTCCAACTGGTAGCCGAAGGGAACTCTCCGGCCGGTAACTGGACTCTTCAATACGCTGACATAGCGATCGTGGCAACGAATGGCGCGGTGCTGCCGATTTATAACGGCGCGACGGGCGTATCCGGTTCTGCCTGGGGGACAGCTGGCTACACCTTCGGAGGAATGAATGTTCAGTCCGTGTCTTCTGCTACCGGAGACACGGTCTACTACACAGGCGACCAAATCGGCTCGACCCGGATGGTGACCTCCACTGACGGCTGGCCCATTTCGTCAGATATCTTCTATCCGTTCGGGCAGGAGCAAAACCCGACCACAGACCCCAACCACTACAAGTTCACCGGCAAAGAAAGAGATGCCGAAAGCGGCCTAGATAACTTCGGCCCGCGCTACTTCGGATCGTCAATGGGAAGGTTCATGTCGCCCGATGACTTCGGCGGCCATCTTGAAGACCCGCAGACGTTGAACAAATATGCGTACGCAGGAAACAATCCGCTTCGGTACACCGATCCGAGCGGGCATGATTTCTGGCAAAGCTGCAACGAAGCTGGAAAGACTTGCGGCAATCAGAATATTGGTACCGGCACGGATGGAAAACCGATCAATCAGCTTGTTTCGGGAACTACCGACTCGAATGGGAAATTCACGGCGACCGTCATCACGAGTGCTTCGCTGGGGCAATCTGGCAGCGGAAACACTGCAAGCGTCGATGGCACCGGTGTGCATATCACTACCGGAACTGGAACGGATAATCAGCAGTCGGGTCAAGGCATTTTCATCGCAGGAACCGCGAGTGCAGATATCAAGGGGACGGGCGGCGGATGGGATCAGTTCAACTTCCATATTGACGGCAATGATGTAGCGCATGGAGGACTTACCACCGGAACCGCCACATACCTTGGTCAAGGTGGACACCAAGGAATGATGAATACACTTAACGGCATGATGTCGGGTGATAATGGCCCGTTTCAATACCCCGGCGAAGATCACTACAACGGGTTCCATCCTGGCGCAACTAATATTCGTTTTTCTCCAGGCGATTACCCAGAAATTATGAATTACGGGCCGTCCCCTCACTTCCCAGTCCCGGGAACAGGTACTTCAGTTCCAAACTTCCATATCGATAGCGGGACGGGTCCCATTTCATGTCGTCTGCGCAAAAACGGGGTACGGATGCTACTAATGATTTTCACGTTTCTGCCACTTCTACTCGTCTGCTTGAGCTGGCGGCTCTATCGCAATGAAACCGTCACTCTTGTTGGCTGGAGAAGGGGCCTTTCTCTCGCAGGCCTTGCAGCTAATGCGGTGAGTGCGGCGGTTCTAATCAGCTTTACAATCCACGCCTATGTGGTCTCAAAAGGCACGAAGCCAGTTGATCTCGACAGAATATATCCGGTGTTCTCAATGTTGGGTCTAGGATTGTTGGCCGCCGGGTTAGCATCTTCTGGCAAGCGTATCTCGCGGCTGATCCTCTTCGGAACCGGACTCCTCACTGCCGTTCTCTGGTATTTCGTTGCACTCGCTGCTAGCCCATAGCTAGGACTGAACTGCCCTACATGACTACGATGCAGACCGACTTCGCCTACGACGGCACTCCACGTTTGATGAATCTGTGTGTTTTAAATGCATCGCACTTCACCGGCAGAGAAAGAGACTCAGAATCAGGGCTGGATTACTTCGGGGCAAGGTACTACGGCAGCTCGATGGGAAGGTTCTCCAGCCCCGATAATGGCGAAGATCAGGACATGCAAGACCCGCAGAGCTGGAACCTGTATCCCTATGTTCGGAACAATCCGGTAACGAACACCGATCCCGATGGACGCGACTGCGTAGTGCAGTCCCGTGTGGATGACAACCATGAGACTGTCACTGTCACATCTGGTGACTGTAAAGGCAAAGGGACGGGTAGCGGAGAGCGGGCCACATATGTGTCTGGCCATGTGGACGGCTATAGCGCGAATGGTGGCAATAGCCTGGACATTAGTTCCACCAACGCAGACGGTAGCACATCAGTTACGAATGCAAAGGGAGCACCGGC
Source organism: uncultured Acidobacteriaceae bacterium (assembly GCA_963756685.1). Classification (GTDB taxonomy): domain Bacteria; phylum Acidobacteriota; class Terriglobia; order Terriglobales; family Acidobacteriaceae; genus Edaphobacter. The sequence continues at coordinate 33,567 of CAVWON010000007.1, read as the reverse complement.
GTTCGACCATCCGGGGATCGACGGCCCCGCTAATGCGGCGATCTTCGGACAGATCGGAAACAACGGTATGGGTGCTATCAAGTACTTCGCTATCGGCTCCGTTGCCGTAGGAGGCACACTCGGACTTGCGGGTGTTCCAACGGCGCTGCTCGGTGGAGCAGAAGGAGCAACAATCATCACCGAGGAAGCCACCGTACTCGCCAGAGCAGGATCAGCAGTCGGCAATCAAGGGGCGAAAGTAGCTAGCCGAGAAGTGGCAGAAGCCATAGCCAAGAGGTTCGTAGGAGATGGAGGACGGGAACTTGTAGACCGTGGAACAGGAAAGGTCATCGGGGAGATCAGTGCCGATGGCACGAAGATAGTCCGCTGGACTAGCATCGATAAGGCTGAGCCAGATATCAACCTGGTCAACAAGCTCACCGGCGGCAATCTGCATGTGGGGTGGTGAAATGACGAATGCTGAGCTGGAGTTCCTAAAAGCAAACGTGGATCGGCAGGTTGAGATCGACACGAAGGATGGAGAGCGCTTGAGGATCAAAGTACTTTTCGTCTTCGATCAGGAATCCGATCCAGACGTGTTTTTCGACGTGCTCTCTCTGGAAAACGACTCGACGCCTGGGAGCAAGCCGGTTGGTGGATACTCACTTCCGCTTGCCGACATCCTCGCTGTTCGTCCAGTCCCCCCCGAATAAGCGTATGATGCAAACCGAATTCATCTACGACTGCCCTCCCAAGTTTGTGCCTTTTGCATACCGGTTCACCGGCAAAGAACGCGATGCCGAATCAGGGCTGGATTACTCAACGTATCGCATGTATGCCAGTACGATGGGCCGCTGGATATCGCCTGATCCGGGTTGGTTCTTAGCCGTCCATAAAGGTGACCCGCAGACGTGGAATATGTATGCCTACGTCGGCAACAATCCGTTGCGGTACACCGATCCATTCGGGCTTTCCACGGACTGCGGTGGCGGCGGCGATCCGAGCGTCGTTTGCATTGTCACTTCGGCATGGGACTGGCTGAAGAATGCTTTCGGAGGTTCCACGCAGGGCGGCAATGGTTCGTCGGGCGGAAGCGGTTCTGGCGGCTCTGGAGGCGGCACAATCCCTGATGCTGGAAACTACTTCCTCCGGCCTACCTACGACACCGGCGCGAATAGTCAGAACGTCCGCGAGGTACAGTACCAGCTCTACAACCGGACAACGAATCAGGCGGTCAATCACAAGTCTCATCCCAACAGCGATCTGTTCATCTTCGAGACGCAAACCGCTCCGATGGGAGGGCTGGACAAGGTAGGCGACTTCTTCGCTAATACGCATGAAAACAACGAGGCGTTCACATTCACCGACCAAGTGGGCGGACGATGCTTCCTGTGGTGCGATACCGTCTCGTCCACGCAAAACTTCTATCTACAAACCAGCAGCAGCGGCTTCGATCCTTCGCGTAGGTACAGTGATGGGATCGATCATTGTGCTCTTAGTGCCTAAGCGTTGGCGATTTTCCAGCTCAAAGTTTGTTGCGACTTAGGGATTTCACTAGTTGTTTTCCCCTGTTATTCCCTCTAGAAGTGTACTTACGAGGTGGATCCTTTCCGCAGGAAGTGGTTCTTGCGAGTGGCCATCCGGATTTTCCAATAGCGCGACCGACCGCGCCCCAGAACGAGCTAATGATGACCTGCGGTGTCGGCAGAGTGTGGCCGTAGAGGAGGCCGAATGCGACCGTCCCTTTTACAAATGCCAAAGGTTTTGCGCTGTATTTGCGTTTGACGAACAATCGCAGGTCTATTGCGCATGCCTACAGGAGGGCAATCAAGCCCACAAACGAGCCAGCGGATAAGCGGAGGACCGAGTGACACTGATCGGAACACAAGATTGGATTTCACGTCACCGTTCCGCCATCTCGTCGGCCGCGTTCGGTTTCGTTTGCCGACCTGAGAAGCTCTGGCATCTGCTGTGCCGGTCAGAGAAGACAGAGATTCCTCGCAGGTGTCGAACCGGCCGGAATGGGCGACGATCACGCCTCCTTCCTTTCTTCCTGATGGTTCCCGTCTCGCTGGGATCCGGCGGTTGTCTTCGAATGGGACCGAAGATGGTCGCTCATGATCGCTTCGACTTTTCCAGTGTCATAGAACGCTCGTGGAAGGAGCAGATGCTTCTGAATATGGTGCGGCTCCGGTACCTTGACCCGCCATTTTTTCTGGACGTGCAGCAGGTCATCGCCCAGTACACTCTTGAAGGCTCAGGCACGATCGGTGCGACTGACTTGTCAGGGAGCCCAAGCGCATCGGTCGGGGTCAGCGGACGGTGGGCGGAGAGTCCTACCGTCACTTACAACCCCATGAGCGGTGAAAAATTCACCAAGAGCTTGTTGCAACCGATTAGCCCTATCGATATTTGGGAGTTGGTTGAAGCCGGTTGGCCGATTTCAGATATTTTTAAAGTCACAGTCAGGTCGATTAATGGGCTTCATGCCACGACAACAACCAATGCGCTCAAGCATCCGGGGGACCCTGACTTTTACCGTGTTATCGGCCTGCTTCAGGCACTCCAGTCGGCAGACGCTTTTGGATTGGATGTGGAGGAGCGTGGGGGCAAAGGAACAGGTATCGTGACGTTTTTTCGTTCCGCAACGGCGGACCAAACCTCCATGGAAGCAGCTCGGACCGCGCGAGAGTTGCTCCGACTCAGCCCCGACGCAAAGGAGTTCAGGATCAGTTTTGGGGCCCTGCCGCAAGATGACAAGGAAATTGCGATGTTGACACGTTCCATGCTGGAAATTCTTATGGAAGCCACAGCAGGCGTGGAGGTGCCCGGATTCCGATATTAAGGAAGGCCGTGCATCCAGGATAGACGAGCAAGCACCGCCGACTGAGATAAAGGGCACCTTCAAGGTCCGAGTGCGATCATCATCCGGAAAACCATCGGCGAATGAGGCGTTCGCGGCCGTTCGATATCGCAACCAATGGTTCTGGATCGATGACCGTGACATGGATGCCAAACGGGGCCTCAGTTTTCTGATGATGTTGTTCACTCTGGTGGAGTCAGGCGCTACTGCAGCGCCACCGGTCCTGACCATTAGCAAACCCTAGAATCCTCGCTGCAGTGCGGGTCGCCCACGTCTAAAACCCGGGTGCCTCATCTTCGCGCTGTCTCATCGCGCTAAGGTGGGCATTCGAGGGACGCTCGAACGAAGGTCCTCTCTCCACACCCGAACAAAGCGCAGCCCAATACCTTGTTTCGCCTCTCCTCGTCAGGCATAATTGTGGCTCGGTTATCGATACGAATGAAGCGGAACCAGCACGTGAGCACGGTTTAGAGCAAATCTCCTGATACTGTGGAGTGGAAAAAGATCTTGTGCAGTGCCGTTTATCCTGGCAAAAAACGGCCATAAGTGCTGTGACTCGCTGTACACCTTCAGGAGATTTGCTCTATCGGAATTGGAGTCGCCAATGGACAGCGTACAAATCGAACAGAAGAGCTATGAGATGCCCCCGCGGGACGGGATGAGCATCGCGCATTTTCTCACCGTGAAGGACATCGGGCGATCGGCCCGCTACTACGAAAAGGTCTTCGGCGCTCGCATTCTGAGCCTGGGCGACGGCAACGCGCCTGGGTACCTTCAGCTGGCGAATATCTGGATGATTGTGAATGTGGGGGGCGGGCCGACTCCGGACAAGCCGACGGTATCGCTCAGCGTCCCCGACCCGAACCACATCAGCAGCTTTATGAACTTCCGGGTCGCGGACATTAAAGCGTGCTATGAGTTATGGAAGAGTCGAGGGGCCGAGTTCATCACGGAGCCGCAGCCCAAGTACGGCGAGATCCGCTGCTACATCCGCGATCCTGACGGCTATATCATCGAGGTCGGTCAAAGCACAGACGTTACGTACGGTTGACGCGGGGCGGGGTGCCCCATTCATGCAGTTTCGCCGCATGAGCGGGCTTTCGAGCGAAGCTCCAACTGTCTTGCTTAAGGGCAGGTCTTCAGCCGTGCCCTTAAGCAAAACTGACCTTTAAGTAGTGACTAAGCTGTGCCGTCAGGCCGCCAAGCACCGTGTTGACAGACACATGCGGTGAGTGCGATACCAGCTTTATGTAATTGGCGCAGTTGCGCACCGTGTCTGCTATCACGACAAGCCAGAGACCGATGACTCAGGTTCATCAAATTGCGATCGTCGCTCCTTTGATCGTGGGTGGTGGAGCGGTCCTTTGTACGATCCTGATCCACGGTCTGGCTGTGGGCGCAACAGTGAACTTCTTTCGTCATGAGGCAAGACTCGGCCGTGCTGGCATGAGGTACTTCATCGATCTCGGGATCGTTATGCTGGTAATGTTATTCGCATTCGTGGCACACGTGATTGAAATGGCCTTGTGGGCGTTGTTATTCATGATCTGCGGGGAGTTCCAGGAGTTTGGAGCCGCCCTTTATCACTCGGCGGTGAACTATTCAACGCTCGGCGGCGATGTAATCATGTCGCCTTCATGGAAGTTGCTGGGACCACTCGAGGCAGCAGATGGAGCATTGATGTTCGGGGTCTCGACCGCGATGATCTTTGCCGTTATTCAGCGTTTGATTCAGACTCGATTTGCGGACCTCAAAGCTAAGTAATCGCTTGGGCGGGTGGTCAGGTCAAAGCTGGGCACCTCTGAGTGCTCCTAAGCTCATGGGCTACGCTGAACGAAGGTGGTGTCGTCGTGATAGGGCCCTTCGGAAGCAGCACAGGCGGCTTAGTCACTACTTAAAGGTCAGTTTTGCTTAAGGGCACGGCTGAAGACCTGCCCTTAAGCAAGACTCTGCTCTGGCCAATACCGTCAATCTCTTAATCTCTCGGCCTCGGCGTCAAGCGCTACCGCTCGTTGATCGATCACCTCAGTAACTTGCTGGCGAGCCAGTAGTCGACACTGAACCTTCCCGGACCAGAGCAGATCAGCCAGATAAAGAAGAGCACGTACAGGCACCTCCGGAAGATAGAGGAGATCGTCGAGCCAGTTAAGAGGCGAAAGTTCTTTAGGCAGGGTGGAAATCGCGCTGGTCAGGGTGGCGACAGTCATATCGATCAATAAAGCCGCGCAGGCCGGGCCCGAAAGAAACCCCACGACCAGCAATGACCCGCAAACGAACTCGACACCCGACACGAAATAAGCCGTCTGTTGGGGGAACGGCACGTTGGCCTTAACGAGCGTTTCGTAAACAGGTTTCGTGCCGCCGGCGACAAACAATTTGTTTGCCCCGGAGATGGCGAAGAACAGCCCGATCGAAACGCGTACCAGCAGGATGGCATATTGTTCCAAATCACTGCTACCCAGCAGCGCAAACTGACCAGCCGTTTCCAATCCATCTCTTGTCCCTCCATCGAAGGATGTGCTGTAACAATCCCCAGATCATACAGTCCGACTTGCCTGGTAACTGCGTTAATCAGGACTTAGCGGGTCTCTGGCGTTAGCGAACTCTCGCGCCTCGAGATTATGTGTCCATCCGTTCGACCAATTGAGCGCGCCATGCAGGAGCCGGGAACGGGTCCGCAAAGTATTGTGTCTCCCGCGCAACCTTGTCGCCCCGGAACTCCATGATGCTCACGGTGTAGGACGGCTTGCCGTCATATGTCAGGATGAATTCGGTGACCCAAAGATCACCGCTGCCAATGATTCGCCGGATGGAAAACCGCTTGTTGCTCGGCTGACTGGCGCGCTGGTTCTGTATGTTGCTTCGACCGCGGGTCCGCTCGCCTGACTGCGGGTATTCCAGCACCGCGTCCTCGTGATAAATGCGGTGCTCCGTTTCAAAATCGCTGGCATCGGACGCCGCCCAATGCTGATCCAGAGCCGCACGGACCACTTGATCTCGCACTCCAGAATACTGCTCCGTCTTTTTTTGATCGTTCATCTTGAGTCCTCAATTTGACAAGAAGCTAAATGGACTGGTGTCCCAGGTCTAAGACTTTGGTGCCCCATCCGGGCGGTCGCCATCGCGCTAAGGTGGGCCTTCGAGCGAGGCTCGAACCGTCTTCGCTCCGGCTGAGAGCAGCTAAACCCCTCAACAATCCGAAAGTCCCTCTCCACACTCGGACCAAGCGCAGCCAACGCCTTCTTATAATCCGCACTCTCATACGCCGCCAAAGCGATCTCGTAACTATCGAACTCCACCACGACCGTCATCTGTTTCAACCCCGCTTCGTGGGCCGTAACCCCACTCCCTGGCGACACCAGAAGACGCGCCTCAAATGGACGCAGCGCCGCTCCAGCTAGCGCAACGTAGTTCTTCATCGTCGCCTCGTCACCGATCTTCCGGTACGCAACCACCCAATAACTCTTCTTCATATCGTTCCCTCTCTCGAATCCATCGGGCCCGGATGTGACGAATAATACCGTGACCCTTTGCTCTCTCCCGGAAGTTCCCGCGCTAAATTACTTCGATTCGCGAATGACGCGGCCATCCAGCTTTTGCGTAGGCCGCGTATCGTGTGTGTAGAGCTTGGCGAACACCTCAACTTCTCCGCTTGAAATCTCCTCGGGCGTCTTCAGGACAAACCAGGTGACCGGTTCCGTGCAGGGAGGCGTCGTCAGCGACCCGATGAACGTATAGTAGCCATGATCAACTGGCAACAGATCAGCCGCGTTAACCGACACCCCTTCGACTGCGACCTCTTTACCCTTCTCCTTTGGCAAATGGTTCCACACGGCCTGCAGCGCTGCATTGACCTTTCCTGGCTTCATCAGAACAGCTACGACTGCCAGGTTTCCACTCGCATCCGAATGGACCAGATCGACCACCATGTCGAAACCCTTTCCGTTGATATGCTCCTCGCTCGGATGGTGAAAATGGAACTGCGTGAGCTGGTACCGATGATCGCCGACGGTGATAAAGCTCCCAGGCGCATAGTCCACCATAACCGTGTGACCGTTATCGATGATGGTGAGCGGCGAAGCACGGTAGTCGAATTGGATCGGCGGCAGGTCGGCTTTTTCTGTGTGGCGGATGTCTATCGGTGACTGATGGTGGCCCAGCTTGCACTCGGAATAGGCAGGATCAAGCGCTGCCCACTTGTTGGGGCCATCCTTGCCGTTGTATGTCCAGTGAGTATGTTCTTCGGTCTCCTGTGCAACGATAGCCATGGAGCCGAAGAGCGTTGCCGTTGCTGTGAATCCAGCGAGCATCGATTTCATCGGGAGCTCTCCTTAGGTCACAACGATCCATTTTGAAAAAAAGAACAGACGGACAAGTGGCCCAGATTTAAAACCCGGGTGTGCCCCATCTTCGCGCAGTCTCATCGCGCTAAGTGGGCATTCGAGCGAATCTCGAACCGTCTTCGCTCCACTTGAGAGCGAGCGGTTAAACCCCCTCAGCGATCCGAAAGTCCCTCTCCGCACCCGAACCAAGCGCAGCCAACGCCTTCTTATGATCGTCACTCTGATATGCCGCCAGAGCGAACTCGTAGCTATCGAACTCAACCACGACCGTCATCTGCTGCAACCCAGCCCCCTCGGCCGTAACCACGCTCGTCGGCGACACCAGCATGCGTCCCCCAAACTTCTCCAGCGTCGGTACAAGCAGCGCAGCATAGTTTTTCACCGTCGCCTGGTCAAAGACCTTCCGGTACGCCACCACCCAATAACCCTTATTCATATCGTTCCCCCTCTGGAATACCTTCAACTGTAGAACAGTGGACGCGCTGCCGATACACCCCGCCGCAAAATCCACCCGGCGCGACACGCTCCCAACCCCTTACCGTCGCATCTAATGAGGAGGAGGGACCAGCCGTGCGTCGCGCATTATCCACACCGTCCATCGCGCTCTTAACATTGGCCTTAGCCATCTGCAGCCAGAGCGTTCCCGCCCAGACCACCCCCACCCCATCCCAAACCCCCGCCCAAACTCAGACCCCGGCCCAGCCCCAACCCCGCAGCCCCGGCGGTGACGTCGGCAGCGGAGCCGGCGACATCGGCAAGGGCACCGCCAAGGGGACCGGAGCCGCAGCCAAGGGCGTCGGCAAAGGCGCGGGCGATCTCGTCACCCTCCACCCCGTCGACGCCGCAGGCAACGTCGGCAAGGGCGCAGCCGTCGCCGGCAAGGACGTCGGTGTCGGCGCCGCTAAGGGCACAGGCAAAGTCGCCAAGGGCACAGGCCGCGGCATCGGCAAAATCTTCCACCATGGCCATCACGAGGACGCGGCCCCGCCATCATCCGACCCACAAAGCTAACCCCGGGGGAGGGTGGCCCATCTCCTCATCGCTGCTAAGCTTGACAAAAGCTACCCCCAAATAAGCCAGCCAGGGATCCAACTGGCCGTTGGCTTCGCTAAGGGAGAGCCCCAAAGTGTCACCCAAAGTCCAAGCCTAACCTTATTCTTTCTAAGACTTTGCACGCTCTTGACGGGGGTGGGGGAAGGGCCACCCTAACACTTCCGTGTTATTTGCTAAAGAGGTACGCGCTCCTACTCTTATTACACCAGTAGGTGAGGTCACTCCCCCATGACTCCTCTCCGCACAGCTGTATTGGCCTCAATCTTCACCTCCACGACCCTCTCACTCGCAGCCAGTCTGCCTCGGAACACCTCTTCTTACAACGTTGTGGTTTGCCAGCCAAACACACGCTGCATCCACCACACCATCTTCGGCCACGACTACAAGATACTCAGCACCGATCGCCTTACCGTCATGGTCTTCCTCTCAACCGAAGGCCGCTACACCCGGGCCGACGTCAGCATCACTAACCTCACCACTACCCCTATCAACCTCTCTCCCGAAGACTTCCGCATAGAAGCCCTAAACGCGAGGTCCAAAGTCTTCCTCTACGTCCCGCCCTCTCAACTCGAGGAGCCTCCCAACCCCAACCCGGGCCACCCCCAGCGCCGCTGCCAACGCGCCGGTGAATCCGCAGCCGAATTCAGAGCTCAGCGAGTTCGAGGCAGCCAGACAAAGGGCCGAGCAGGATGCAATCGAGCTCGCTGCAGCGACCCCGCATCTGAAGGCAATCATCATTCCACCCAACCAGGCCGTCAACGGCCGCGTCTACTTTGAGCGCGATCCGAACGCGACCCACCAGCCGGTCAACGTCGTCCTGCCTATCGCCGACATGGTATTCAAGTTCCCCGACGTCATCAGGCCCTGATCTCATCGAAGACGCCGAAGGAAACACCGTCCGCCTCACCCCTCCCGGCGTCTCCCTCTCCAGTTCTCAACTCGAGATCAACGCGTCCACCCGCACCGTCAACGCGTGATCAGCGAAGTTCCGCGGAGTCGTCCAAACCGATACCCTCATAGCCAACTCCGTCGTGGCCGTCTCCTACCTCCGGCGCAGGAAGTATCTGGCAGGGCGTCCCCTGTGCTAAATTCCTAGCGTAGAGCAGCATCGACACGAGGCCCCGGGCTACCGACCTGAAGTTTGGTTAGGAGGTCTCATGAAACGCCTCACCTCTCTGCTTGCGGCCCTCTTCCTTCTTCTCGTCTCATCAGCGTGGGGCCAGCAGCAACTCAGCAAGAGAATCACCAACAAAGACGTCATCGACATGGTGGGCCTGGGCCTCTCCGACGACGTCATCGTCGCGAAGATCCGCGGCGCCGCTGCGGGAGGGACGCTCCAGTTCGACACAAGCGTCGACGGCCTGAAGGAGCTCAAGGCCGCCAAGGTTTCCGACGAAGTCATCAAGGTGATGATCAATCCAGCTCCCCCCGCTGCCCAGGTCGTAGTCGCCGCAACTCCCATCTCAAACGACCCCAACCTCCCGCCCCCGGAGGTCGGCGTCTACTGGAAGAACGGCAACGTCTTCGTCCTTATCGAGGGGCAGGCAATCAGCCAGGCCAAGGTCGGGGGCAAGGCCGGCAGCATGTTCACTTATGGCCTGCGAAACGAACATTGGGACGCATATCTCGACGGCCCGCAATCGAAGAACGTCATCAATGACCGTCAGCCCGTCTTCTATCTCTACGTCCCCGACGGCGCCAGCGCGTCCGACTTCGCGCTCATCACCCTTGAGAAGAAGAACAACCGGAGGGAGTTCCAGATAGGAAGCTTCGGCGGCATCACCGGCGGCAAATCCGGCGTCAAGCGCGACAAGGAGGTCGCCTTCACCGCGGAGCACGCAGGAATCAGGACCTACAAGATCAAGCTGAACGCGGCAATGCAGCCAGGAGAATACGCCTTCTTTATGGGCACCGGCCAGCAAGCGACGATGGCCGGCGGGCAAACTGGAGGCGCCAGGTCAGGAGGCGCCGCCGCTGGACGTGTCTACGACTTCAGAATTCCTGACTGAGTCCCGCAACCAACAGAATGCATCCCAATTCGAGCGTTCCTCGGCTAGACTGAACCTGCAAACCAAAGGACGGGGCCGAGCAGAGATGAAATTCACGATCGCGATATTTGTTGTAACTCTTTCAGCTACATTTCAAGCTGCACCTTCAACCTGGCCGGACGCCTGCGGCAAGGACTCGACCCAATTCAAAGTGAAGACCAGCAAAAAGCAGGCTGAGCTAGTCGCAGCGGAGACCGGCAAGGCCCTCATCATTTTTACTGAAAGCGTGAGCGGCGACTTCGCCTCCGATCCGATCGCCCGCTTCGGCATCGATGGCTCCTGGGTCGGCGCCAACAAAGGCGCATCTTATTTCGCTGTGCCCGTCGCTCCCGGAGAGCACCACCTATGCGCTGTCCGCCAGTCCGGCGCGAAATCCGACAGAGCCAATGTTGGCGAAGCTACCGTAAAGGCCGAGGCCGGCAACGTCTATTACTACGACTTCAAGATCACACGAACACCGATCGGGTCTCCGAAGGAGAATGGTGGCGGAGGCCTGCCGGGCACACCGCATGACATGACAGCAAGAGAACCAGAGACCGTCGATACCATCACCTTCGTCGCCCTGGACGAGAAGGAAGGCAAGCACCTCATTAACGTTTTGCCGCAAAGTACGTCTACGGCAAAGCCCTAGATCAAAAAGCTCTCATACCCTCACTTACTGACTACCAGCAGAGTCACTCCATGCTTCGGGATCCTTGACGTAAACACGCCCGAGCGATGACCCAGGTCCTTCAGCTTCCAAACGTCGCGCACATTCGCCCCGCTCTTGAATCCAATCTCACTTAGGTCCACAGAGACGTCCCGCACACTCCAACTCCGGTTGAAGAGCCCCACAGCGACACGCCCACCACTCAGCTGCTTGGTCCAAACATCCAGGTCCCCGCTCTCATACAACCGATCTCCCTGCTTGCCCAACGCGTCTTGATCGATCGCGATGGCCTCCTTGTTCATAAGGATGTTCTTGTCCACCTCCGTCATCTTCGTGAGGTCGTTCCCCGCCAGCAACGGCGCGGCCAGCAGCACCCAAAGACTCATGTGGGTCTTGTATTCGTCCCCGGTCATCTTGCCGTTGCCGATCTCCAGCATGTCCGGATCGTTCCAGTGTCCCGGCCCCGCATACTTCGCGAGCCCTGCCTGGCTGAATCCAATCGCAATCATCCGCCCATACGAGTCGTCGATATCGTCCGTCGTTCGCCACATATTCGCACCCAGGCCCGGCCCCCACTTCCAAGGCTGGTCCACCCCATACTGGCATAGGCTGTAGACAATCGGGCGCCCCGTGGCCTTCAGCGCCTCTCCCATCTTCCGGTAAGCCGCAATCATCAAATCGTTCGCCGCATTCGGATCATTCGGACGCTCTTTTTCAACCTGGCGCATGTTGTCCTGAAACGAGCACAGATCGTACTTCAAATAATCCACACCCCACTCCGCATAGGACTTCGCGTCCTGCGCCTCATGCCCCAGGCTCCCCTCGTAGCCAGCGCAAGTCTTCGCTCCCGGCGAAGAGTAAATCCCGAACTTCAAGCCCTTCGAGTGGATGTAGTCCCCCAGCGCCTTCATGTCCGGAAACTTTTCGTTCGTATGCAACACACCGTTGGCGTCCCGCTTGCCCTCCCATGTGTCGTCGACGTTCACATACACATAACCCGCGTCGCGCATCCCCGTGCTCACCAGCGAATCGGCCGCCGACCGCACGTCCGCATCGGTCACATGCCCGGCAAAGTGGTTCCAGCTATTCCACCCCATAGGCGGAGTGGCCGCGACCTTCGTCTGACCAATTAAGGGAAGGCAAGAGAGCACAACAGCAAACGAAAGTCTCGCAAACGAACGCATCAAAGAAGCTCCTTCGAAAACCAATTGCAAAGCGTGTCCAAGCATACAATCTCAGACTAACCTGCTGTATCGATCACGGCGTGGAGCTGAGACGGATGTAGTATGTCTTACCGTTCAAATTGATCGGAATCGAATAGTCGCTTCCCGTCCTGGAGGAAGAGGGAGTTTGCCGCAATGCCAGACTCTTGTCAGGATGGAACTTTATGGATCTAACCATAATGACCCAACAGCTCCAATCCAGGTAGCACGCAATAACGAAACCTATCAGGTCGCCACCAGCCAATACGAATGCATCTACGCCAACATGCCCCGCTTCGGCCTCGCCGTCGCCGGTACCCACGAACCTGCCACCGGACACCTGCGCGACGCAAGCTCCCATATGCGACCTTGACCGTTCGCCGACTAACTCCGGTCAGCTCCGAACAGCTGCAACAACGCCTCCGACGCCTCATTCGCGTCGCGGCCCCTGAAGTCCGCATCGAGCTTCAGCGCAGTCGCCTTCGGTGCCAACGCCTTCAGTGAACTCAGGATCGTCTCCGACGGGAGCAGCAGGGTACCCGGACCGACAAGGATGTAGTCCACGGTATCCACCTGCAGCAGGATCTTCGCATCACGAAACGAACAGGTCGATCTCACATCGTATCCATGCTGCAGGAGCACCGTCCGCACAAACACGCACAGGTCCGCCGACTCATCAACCACCAGCACCCTGGGCCCACGCCGCTCCTGCGCCTCCTGTCCCGCCCCCTGCTTCAGAAAAGAAAGGATCGCCTCCTCTTCCGTTGGAAAACACTGCAGCAAGGTCGAAAGCTTAGTCATATTCAGCAGCGACACAACGAACGTCGGCGCAGTGGCCAGGCGAAGCCCGCCCCCGCGTTTGTCCAGCCTTTCCGCGTACCGCACCAGCAACCCCAACCCGATACTGTCCAGACGCTCGACCTCACTCAGGTCCAACACCTGCCGAGTAAATTCACGCGCGCCCACGTCGAGCGCGGCCTCCAGCGCCTTCACCTCGTCGCCCAGAACGATGCGGCCCTTGCACTGAATAATGTAGACGTTCCCCACAAAGCGCGGCTTCAAAATTAGCGGCATAACATCCTCGTTGAACTGACTTCCAGTTGCGGTATCATCCATAATCGCATCAGAACCCTTCCAGCGACCGCACCAAGACGAAACAAATCCAAATGACAAATCGGCGGAAAGCGGAGGACCGGACCCGGCGATTGTTCGCCATCTTGGGAACTGCAGCTTTTCTTGTACTCGCTCCCGGCACCGTCGCCGGACTCGTCCCCTGGTGGATCTCGCGCTGGCGTCTCCGTCAACCGTTTCTGGGTTTCACGCCCTTTCGAGCCATCGGAGTCCTCCTGATGACCGCCGGACTCGCGGTATTGCTCGAATCCTTCATCCGTTTCGCCCTGCAAGGCATCGGCACCCCAGCCCCTGTCTTTCCCACGCGACACCTTGTCGTCCAGGGCGCCTACCGCTACGTCCGAAACCCCATGTACGTAGCAGTGACCTCATTGATTCTTGGCCAGGCCCTCCTGTTGGGCGATACCCACCTCCTTGCCTACGCAGTATTTCCCTGGCTGGTGGCACACCTGTTCGTCGTCGCCTACGAAGAGCCCACCCTTCGAAGGACCTTTGGCGCCGAGTACGAAACCTATTGCGCTCACGTCCCCCGCTGGATTCCACGCCTCAGCCCGTGGCGCAACGCCAGGCAGGAAGGTCCCGACTAGCTCGCCGTCTTCCCGGCCAATGCTAAACTTTCATGCCTTTCTAGGACATTTACCAGTGTCCACGCCACGGCCGCCGGCCTAGACTCACAAACGGGTCTCCATCCAGCTTTAACGAGGGAAGATCATGAAAAAGAGCACCGCGATTAAAGTCACAACGTTCATCGCTCTGTTGATGGCCACTTTTGCCCTGACCAGCCCGCCCGCCATCGGTCAAACTATGAAGCTCCAGGGAGTCATCGACGGCCGCAGTGGCGCGACCATGTCCCTCCAGATCGTCGGCTCGCCCGACGCCAAGGTCCTCCTCACCGACACCACCGAAGTCGGCGAGATCGAAGGGGTCTTCCACGGTCGCACCAAGCAGATGCCCATGACCGCACTCATTCCCGGCCTGCCCGTTGATGTCAGCGGCACCTACAACACCCAGAACCAGCTCGTTGCCGACAGCGTCAAATTCAAGGGCTCCGACCTCAAGACCGCCATGGACGCACAAGCCGGCCTCCAGCCGACCGAGCAGAAGGTTGCAGCCAACACCGCGGCGATCCAGCAGACCGACGAACAGCTCGCAGCGCAAAAGGCCGCCCTGGAGGCCCAGCAAGCCCAACTCACCGAAGAGCAGCAGAAGATCGCCGCCAATAAAGCCGCAATCGCCGCCGACAACAAGCGCTTCGGCGAACTCGGCGACTACAACATCCTTGGCGAGACCACCGTCTACTTCGGCAACGGCAAGGTCACCGTTGATCCTCAGTATCAAGCCCAGCTTTTGCAACTCGCCCAAAAGGCCAAGGGCATTACCGCCTACATCCTCCAGGTACAGGGCTACGCGTCCGCAGTGGGCAGCGCCGCGTTGAACCAGAAACTCAGCAGCGAACGCGCCAGCGCCGTCACCGCTATCCTCGAGCAGCAAGGCGGAATCCCCCTCACCAACATGCTGGCCCCCGGAGCTATGGGCACATCGGATCAGGTTGACTCCGACAAAACCGCCGAAGGTCAGGCCGAGAACCGCCGCGTCGTCGTCCGCATCCTCCAGAACAAGGGAGTCGCCGGCACCTAACGCAACAAGCCCACCGGACCCTACGGAGCGGCCGCACCCGTCGCGGCCGTTCCGCGTCCTGTAAGCTCCCGAATCAGGTCCACCTCATGCTGTCGATACGGTGTGTCGTCCTGCCTGAACACCTCGTGAAACCAGATCGTCGGCTGCATCAGCACATAAGGTCTCTGCCACGAGTCCCACGGATAATACGTCTGCGTCTTTCCCGCGACCAACCCCCAGTTGATCGCGCCCACGTTGTATTTCTTCGCAATCGGCAAGCTCCCGTCGAACGTGCTCCCGTTTCCCCGCGCCATATACTCCGTGCAAATAATCGGCCTTCCCAGCGCCTCCAGCGACACGATCCTCGCCTCAAACTCCTCCGGCCACCCGTAGTTGTGGAATGTAATCACGTCCGACTCCGCCAGTTGGATCTTCGTCGTCGAGTTCTCCTTCGCCGGATCGCTCCAGTTGCCCTCCCACACTCCGCTCGTCAGCGGCTGCACCGGATGCACGGACCGCGCCCACGCAAACGCCTTCGGCAGCAGCTCATTCACTCTTGCAGCCTTCGCCGTCTCGTCCTGGACAGTATCTCCGCCGCGGTTCTCCGGCTCATTCCAGATGTCCCATCCCAGCACGCGATCGTCCTTCGCGAACGCCCCCACCACGCCCTTGACATAAGCCTCCAGCTGCGGCTCGACGCTCTTGTCCATCAATCGTGCCTTCCCCGGGCTCTGCACCCACCCCGAGTTATGGATCCCCGGAATCGGCGGATGCTGCGGCCCCAGGTGAGGGTCGGTCTCCCAGCAGGAATCGAACAGCACCAGCAGCGGCCGTATATGGTGCTTCGCCGCGATCCCCAGGAAGGTATCTAATCTTTGCGTGAACCCGTTCGGGTCCTGCTGCCAAAGCTGGTCCTGCAGAAAGACCCGCATCGTATTCATCCCAATGCTCTCACCCATCCCCAGCTCTTTATCGATCAGCGCCGGGTTGAAGGTCGCCGCCTGAAACATCTCCAGCTCATTGATCGCGTCCGAAGGAATAAAGTTCGCTCCAACCAGCCAGGGCTGCCTCGCATACCAGTCATTCGCCCGCTTGGCACTCCATCTCCCGATAGCATCATCGCCAGTCTGCGCAACCATCACGATAGGCGCAACAAGAAGACAAACCACGATCAAGAAGAGAGAACGTCTCAGGACCATCATTTTTTCCTTTGTTTGAAAACAGCGACAGCCAGTTGCAATCCGATTCAAGCGATTGATCAATCCTATCCGTTGCAATTGCTCTTCTTGCCGTCATTGCTTTTCTTGTTGTCGTTCCGCAGCGTAGCGGAGGAATCTGCCTTTCGTCTTCCAGCCCGTCTAAACCCAAAGCCGCCAATATACCGACCACCACATTGTGAAGCAAGCAGTCGAAATACCCGGTTCATTTATGACTAAACGAAGCGTGACCAAACCGAGAGGCTATCCCGACCGCCGAGGCATGGGCGCACAGAGCGACTTCATAGCGGAACAGTTCGTACCGAGTGAAGAGTACAAAGCACAGCAGGCGGCGATGGTTCAGAAGCTAGTCGCAGCTGGTGTGGGTCCTGAACAGCTCGAAGGCATGTTCTTCATTCCAGCCGAACGGCCTTCGAGTCGGAAGCCAAAGGACAAGAAGCCAGAAGATTTGTAACCGGGCACCCGCGCCATGCGCGAACCGTCTTCTCTCAACAGAAACTTCGAACAAGACGTCGGTCTCGCTGTCCCACTCAGGTCAGGTTCCTCTTCGTAAACATAATCGACATCCAGTGCGCCTCCGTCGATTTGTCGTCCGCGATCTTCGACAGGGCCCGCGCCTCATCCGAGCACCTCTGGCCCTCCGCGTGGTCTCCTTCGTGGTGCATGCCCGCTGCTGCGATATGCTTGGACGCCGCGTCGATGTGGAGCCTGGCTGCTTCCAGGTGCGCCTGCCGTGCCATGTGGTAGAACCCCTCCCCTTAACACTCAGACGCTCTCATCTCCGAATCGGCTTGTCCATCCCTTTTCCGGGGCATCACGTGATCGAAATATCTTTCAACCCACAAGATCGACCGCAGGAAGCGGCAAATCGTTTTATGTATGCCAGTAGACAGAGCTCCCGGATGGGACTACTCTTGAACCTCACCAGGAAAGGGCCCGCACGATGGCCGCTCCAGCTCTTGTCTTTTTCCCGCACAGACATAACAAAGACGGTTCCTTCGACTCGATCTGCACAAAATGCTTCGCTACGATTGCGAGCGCACAGATCGACGCCGAACTCGCGGTGTACGACAGAAAACACGTCTGTGATCCACTCGTTTTGTGGGCCAGGCAAACTTTCGTCGTCATCTCCAGGCTGAATTGCGGCGGAATCGAGCCAAATAGAGATAAATTCGCGTATTTTTCCCAAAAACCGCATGTCAGGCCCGACACGCCCCCGCATCCCCGGAAACCCCGATCGGCCTCACTTTATAAACAAAACCTGCACGTTATTGATTGAAATTCGCTCACATCCTGCTACCCTAGACATACACGGCGAAATATCGCCTATACGAAAGTAGGAAGCATTATGGCAACAGGTACAGTGAAATGGTTTAACGACGCAAAAGGCTTTGGCTTCATCACCCCGGAAGACGGTGGAGAGGATCTCTTCGCGCACTACTCAGCAATCAACTCCAGCGGCTTCAAGTCTCTCCAGGAAGGCCAGCGCGTAACGTTCGACATCACCACTGGCCCCAAGGGCAAGCAGGCTGCAAACATCCAGCCAGCCTAACTCCTGCGGTGCGCTGCAAACAAAATCGCAGCGAAGCTCCGTTCTAAAAGACTAATCACACCAGCGAAGGGTTGTGAGCGACGCCAACGCGTGCCTGCAACCCTTCGCGCATTTAACGCATACAACTATTGGGTAATACTGTACCTCTCTGGTAACTGCTAAGTTATTACTCAATGCAGTTACCGCAGGAGGCCCCAATGACGCTCCTTCAAAAGCTCTCCCTCGCCGCTACCTTTGGCTCAGCGACCTTCTCCTTCGCCGCCAGCCTCCCCAACAAAACCATCCTCCCCGACAACGTCGTCCGCTGCGAACCCAGCACTGGCTGCGTCAACAAGGTCATCGACGGTCGCAACTACAACGTCCTCACCACTCCTCGCTTCACCGTCATGGTCGCCGTCTCCCATGAGGGCATCTACACCCGCGCCGACGTCAGTATCACCAACAACACCGACATGCCTCTCAGCCTGACCCCCGAGGACTTCCGCGTAGAGGTCGTCACGCCCAAGCCCAAGGCTCCTCCTCTACGTCCCACCCGCGAACCGGAGCCTTCCCCCCGCTGCGCCGCAAACCGCCGCTCCCGACCCCAATTCGTCCGAACCACCCACTCTCCCGGCGGGAGCCAAGACCTTCGCCAACTCCGCCTCGCCCGAAGCCGACGCGCTCAACGTCGCCGCTCCAGCTAAGGCCGCTGAGAATCGCGATCTCTCAGCCACCTCGGTTCCTCCCAGCGAAGCCACCAGTGGGCGAGTCTACTTCGAGCGCGACAAGCATGCTCACCTCGTCAACGTTGTCCTGCCTATAGCCGGGGTAGTGTTTGAGTTTCCCTACGCAATGAAGAAATAACCAATGCAGGCAACCATTTAGCTCTAAAATAAACACGATCTTGGTGGATCTTGACAACAACTCGTCGATCCAAAATCGTGTCCTACCGGTCAGTACCTTGTACTTTTAGGAGACTGCACGATGAAGAAAATCCTCCCCACTGTCGCCTGCGCGCTCTTCCTCACCGCAGGCATTGCACAAGCCCAGGTCGTCGTCCGGATCGGCCCACCAGCCCGTCCTGTCGAGCACATTCCTCCCCCACCCCACGAGCATCCCGACTGGGCCTGGCATGCCGGCTACCACCGCTGGGACGGCCGCGCCTACGTCTGGGCCCCGGCACTTACGTCGAACCACCCCACCCCCACGCTCGTTGGGTGGACGGGCACTGGGACCATCATGGCGAAGGCTACGTCTGGGTCGAAGGCCACTGGCGCTAGCCTGACCAAACGCTCGATACCCGGCGGGTCTCCCCAGGCCCGCCAAGGTATCATCATCGAATGACCGCTGAATCTCGCGCCAAAAACATAAAAATCCTCATCTTCGACGTCGATGGCGTCCTGACCGACGGCCAGATCTTCGTCATCCCGAACGCTGCCGGTCACGGAATCGAGGCCAAAGGTTTCGCCGCGCACGACGGCCTCGGCATCTCCCTCGGCCGTCTCGGCGGCCTGCGCATCGGCATCATCACCAAGCGCAACTCCCAAACCGTAGCCATCCGCGCCAACGATCTCAAGCTCGAGTTCATCTACCAGGGCCAGTCCCACAAGATGGACGCAATCCGCGACATCCTTATCAGGACAGGCGCCACTATCGACCAACTCGCCTACGTCGGTGACGACATCATCGACCTCCCCGTCATGCGCCAGTGCGGCCTCGCCATCGCCACCGCCAACGCCCGCAAAGAGGTCAAGTCCATGGCCCACTACATCACCCCCAACTCCGGCGGCTTCGGCGCGGGCCGCGACGCCATCGACTTCATCCTCACCGCCCAGGGCACACTCGAAAAGGTCATCGAGCAATACCTCGACGAATCGAACAAAGCAGCGGCCTCCTCCGACGTAGGCCAGGGCAACATGTAGATAATCAAGCGGCGAACAAACAACGAACAAATCCGCGCTACAATCAGCGAATGCCCCTCGAAGTCCCCGAACCCCTCGCCTGGGCCCACCCCGTAACGGCCGAGTGGTTCCTCGCCAAATTCGGCAGCCCCACCGAGCCGCAGACCCACGGCTGGCCCAGCATCCTCGCCGGCGATGCCACCCTTATCTCCGCCCCCACCGGCTCCGGAAAGACCCTCGCAGCATTCTTAGTCTGCATCGACCAGCTCCTCCGCGCGTCTCTGTCTGGGCAACTCGCCCCCTGCACGCAAGTCGTCTACGTCAGCCCCCTCAAAGCGCTCTCAAACGACGTGCAGAAAAACCTGGACGCGCCGCTAGCCGAAATCCAGCACCTAGCCATGCAGCGCGGCTATCTCTGCCCCGAGATCCGGACCGCTGTCCGCACCGGCGACACCCTCCCCAAAGAGCGCGTTGCAATGCTCCGCAACCCGCCCCACATCCTCGTCACCACCCCTGAATCCCTCTACATCCTCCTCACCGCCGGCAAATCGCGCGAACACCTCCGCCGTGTCCGCACCGTCATCGTCGACGAGATCCACGCCGTAGCCGACGACAAACGCGGCGCGCATCTGGCCCTCTCGCTCGAACGCCTCGACGCCCTTGTCACCGGCGAAAATTGCCTCAGCCCCGGCCAATTCCTGACCGGCCTGGCCACGCCGCCGCAACGAATTGGCCTCTCCGCCACGCAAAACCCAATCGAACTCGTCGCCGACTTCCTCACCGGTGTCCACGAGAATCCAGACGCCCGCAAGCCCGCGACCATCATCCAGGTCGGCCAACGCCGCGAGCTCGACATCGCCGTTGAGGTCCCCAGCGACGAACTCGGCTCCGTCACCAACACCGGTATGTGGGAAGAGATCTTCGACAAACTAGCCGCCCACGCGCAAAACCACCGCTCCACCCTCGTCTTCGTCAACACCCGCCGCCTCGTCGAAAAAATTGCCTTCGAACTCGCCGGCCGCATCGGCCCCGAGCACGTTGCCGCGCACCACGGCTCGCTCTCCCGCACCCTTCGTCTCGACGCCGAGCAACGCCTCAAGAACGGCGAAATCAAAATTCTCATAGCGACAGCATCGCTGGAGCTCGGAATAGACATCGGCGATATCGACCTGGTCTGCCAGATCAGCACCACCCGGGCCGTCGCCGTCGCCATGCAACGCGTAGGCCGCGCCGGCCACTGGCGCGGAGCAGTCCCGAAAGGCCGTTTCTTCGCCACCACCCGCGACGACCTAATGGAGCAAGCCGCCCTCGTCCGCAAAATGCGCGCCGGTGAACTCGATCAGTTACAAATTCCTCCGCAACCCGCCGACGTCCTCATGCAGCAGATCGTCGCCGCCTGCGGGGCCGAGCCCTGGGAAGAAGACGCCCTCTACACCACCCTCCGCCGCGCCTACCCCTACCGCAACCTCACGCGAAAACAGTTCGACGGCCTCCTCACGCTCCTAACCGAAGGCATCGAATCCACCCGCGGCCGTTACGGAGCCTACCTCCTTCGCGACGGCGTCCACGGCGTCCTTCATCCACGTCGCGGGGCTCGCATGATCGCCATCTCCAACGGCGGCGCGATCCCCGACACCTCCCTGTACAGCGTCATCCTCCAGCCCGAAGGCGTCCAAATCGCCACTCTCGACGAGCACTTCGCCGTCGACTCCAGCCCCGGCGACGTCATTCTCCTTGGCACCTCCAGCTGGCGCATCCAGCGTATCGAAGCCACCGGCCGCGTCCTCGTCGAAGACGCCCATGGCGCTCCGCCGACGCTGCCCTTCTGGGAGGGCGAAGCCCCGCAACGCACCGCTGTCCTCTCCGACGGTGTCGGCGAACTCCGCGAACAGATCTCCGCGCTCACACCTAACGTCACCCCCGGACTACATCTCCCCAGCGCAACCCGAAGTAGCCGTCGACCATAGCGTGGCTCATGGAAGAACTGCGGCGTCTGCGCCAGCGGTGCCCACCAACTCATCACCTACATCGTCACCGGCCGCGCGGCCCTCGGGGCCGTCCCTTCCAAAACCACCATCATCGCCGAGCGTTTCTTCGACGACGGCGGCGGCATGCAGCTCATCCTGCATGCCCCCTTTGGCGGCCGCATCAACAAGGCCTTCGGCCTCGCCCTCCGCAAACGCTTCTGCCGCGGCTTCAACTTCGAGCTGCAAGCCGCCGCCACCGACAATGGCATCAACATCTCCCTTGCCGAGCAACACAGCTTCCCCCTTAGCGATGTCTTCCAGTTCCTCACCGAGCACACCGCAAAGGAGCTCCTCGAGCAAGCCTCCATAGCCTCCCCCATCTTCAAGAACCGATGGCGCTGGGCTGCCGGACGCAGCCTGCAACTTCTGCGCTTTTCCAAAGGCAAACGCATCGCCCCGCAGATCCAACGCACCCGCTCCGAGGCACCTCATGGCCTCCGTCTTCCCCCAGGCCGCGGCCTGCTTTGAGACCATTGTCGGCGACATCCAGATTCCCGACCACCCTCTCGTCAACGAGGTCATGCAGGATGTCCTTCAAGAAGCGATGGACCTCGAAGGTCTCATAGAACTCCTCCGCGGCATAAAAGACGGCACCATCCGCTGCCTTGCCATAGACACCCCGACCCCGTCACAGTTCGCGCACGAACTCCTCAACGCCAACCCCTACGCCTACCTCGACGAAGCCGGCCTCGAAGAGCGCCGCGCCCGCGCCACTTCGTTAGGCAGAACGCTCCCTGACGAACCCGGCAAGATCGACTCCGCGGCCATCGCCGCCATCCGTAAAGAGATCTGGCCCGACCTCCGCGACGAAAACGAGCTCCACGACCTCCTCCACTCCCTCATCGCCCTACCAGTCCACTTTATCGACAGGGAAGAGGCCCGCCACTGGCCCGCATTCTACGAATGCCTTACTCGAAAGGGCCGCGCCCGGATCGTTGACCTGAACGGCATCCCCTGCTGGGTCGCCACCGAGCGCCTCCCTCACGTCGCGGCGCTCTGGATGGCTCACCAAATTAATAACGCGGTCATCGTGAGCGGAGCGAAGGATCCCCGCAATTCGCTCGACGCCCCACAAACTTCGGTGGAACACGCAACCAATCAAGTTACAAAAGACACTGCTTTCCAGAAATTAGTCCAAGGATGGTTACAAATAATCGGCCCCACCACGGCCACTGCCTTGGCCCAGACGCTGAGCCTCGACCCGTCGGCCATATTCCAGGCCTTTCTCGCCATGGAGATGCAGGGCCTTCTCATGCGCGGCGCCTTTGAATATCCAGCCACGACAGAAGACCACGAAATCGAGTGGTGCGAACGCCGTATCCTCCAGCGGATCCACCGGCGTACCGTAGCGACCCTCCGTAAGCAGATCGAGCCCGTCGCCCCCGCCGCGTACATGCGCTGGCTCCTCCAATGGCAACACCTCGCCCCCCAGACCCAGCTCTCCGGTGAAGAAGGCGTCTTCGAAGCCCTCCGCCAGCTCGAAGGCTTTGAAGCCCCCGCTGTCGAGTGGGAGCGCACGCTTCTCCCGGCCCGCGTCGCCAACTACGACCCCCGCTGGCTCGACGCCCTTTGCCTCTCCGGAGCTGTAGGCTGGGGCCGCATCTCCCCCCATCCCGCCTGGTCTTTGGCCGACGAAACCGCCCGCCCCCGTCGCGTTATCCCCACCAACGCCGCACCCATCACCTTCTACATCCGCGAAACCGCCGACTGGCTCCCCCACGCCCTCGCCCAGCAGTGCGTCGAAGAAGAGAAGCTCTCCGCCGCCCTCAGCCCCCACGCCCTTCGGGTCCGCACCCTCCTCGAACAACGAGGGGCCTGCTTTGCCAACGACATCCAACGGATCGCCAATCTCACACGGTACCAGACGCAATACGCACTCTGGGAGCTCGCCACTGCAGGCCTCGCCTCTGCCGATGGCTTCGACCAGCTCCGCGCCTGCATGGACCCTCGCCGCAAGCCCACCACCACCGAAACCCGCAACAAGCGCCCAACCCGAAGCTCCGCCGGCCGCTGGTCGCTCCTCAACGAAGCCGCCCCAGCGAGTTCCATTCCACTGCCGTCAACCGAAAGCCAAAAGGCCCAACTTACTCAGCGAGCCATCGAGCGGGCCCGTCGCACCGACGCTGCCTTCGAATCCTTCGCCCGCCAGCTCCTCACCCGTTACGGCGTCCTCTTCCGTGACCTCCTCGCCCGCGAGTCCAACGCGCCCAAATGGCGCGATCTCCTCAATATTCTCCGCCGCCTCGAAGCTCGAGGCGAGGTCCGCGGCGGCCGCTTCCTCTCCGGATTCAGCGGCGAACAGTTCGCCCTACCCGAGGCCGTTGAGTCCCTCCGCGCCGCCCGCACTCGCGAATGTTCCACTGTCGTCCCCGTCTCCGCAGCTGACCCCATGAACCTGGCAGGCATCGTCGTCCCTGGCGACCGCGTCTCCTCCGTCCCGGGCAAACAGGCCCTCTACCGTAACGGCAGCCTCCACTTGGAGGACGACAGCGCCCGAACCGAGAAGATGCCAGCGGTGTTTCCAACTCCATCGATTCCCGCGTCCACACCTGCCGCCCTCCAACTGTTCTAAAATAAGCATTTTCAGCGCTTTGCGCCTTTCTGCAATTATTAATTGTGGTTTTCCGGGCAAATTACGTTGTCAAGTCCAAAATCCACTTAACCCCTTGTCATGCAATAGCATCCGCGTGGCACATTAGTTGTGCCAAAACCGATACAATGGATATATAGGGAAGAAAACAAAGTTAGCCCCGGACAGCGTCCGGGGCTAACTCATTGATAAGAAGTATTTTAGGCGCAACCCGTTTGCTATGAATATTTTTAGAGGCTTATCCTATCTGCAAATCAGTGAATCAAAGGACTTTACGCCAATACCCCCTGGGCGAGGGGATACCCTCTCAGCTAACTAGCCACACCAAAACGGGAGTAAAAGAGAAGAAGGGAGCAGCGCAGCCTTCACCACAATCGACCATGACGAAGCCAGCCAATCTCGACCCGGAACCAGTTTCAGGAAAGAAGGTGGAGTCCTCAACGGAAGAGCTCAGCCCCGAAGACTTCTACTACGAAGGTCCGTACATGGTCTTCACGGCGGCCTACCATCTCAAGCGCGGCTACTGCTGCAACTCAGATTGTCGTCACTGCCCCTACAAATAATTAATTAGGTTGCACAGGCGGCAAAGGCGGCACCTTCTCCTGCGCGTTGTCAGCCAGAGCGCGCCCACTCCGCAAAGCGTTCGCGTTCTTCACCAGCAAAATCACGCGCGGATCTTTGCGATAGCGAGCCATGGTGGAGTCTGAGCGCATCTCGTCCAGAACATCGAACCCGCCCTCGCTGGCCATCGTTAGATAATGCAACATGCTGGCCTCGTCGCCGGTCTCCGCATACAGCTTGGCCATCTCGAAACAGTAGCGCGCATCGTGTCCTCAGGCGAGAGCAAATGCGCCGTCAGGCCACCTACTCCATCGTGGTGGGCCATATCAGGGTCGATCTGCAGCGCGATCTTGAACTGCTCCCGCGCTCTCTTGTAATTCTTCTCCTCGAAGTAAGCAGTCGCCAGATTCGAGTGGTAAATCGCGGACATCTTGTTCAACTTGATCGCGCGATTGTAATCGGAGATGGCGGTCGCAAACCGCTTGTCGAGATACTCAACCGCCCCCAGATTGTTCCACGCCACCGCATCTTTCTGCTTCAACTGAATCGCACGCTGGAAGTAGGCACGCGCCGCTGCAGTATGTCGAAGGCTCGAACTGAGTCACGCCGATCTTGTTCATCAGCATGACTGGACTGCCTCCCTTTTTCAGCGCGTAGATGTAGTAATCCAGGGCGTCCTCGGGGAAGCGTCGCGCTCGCAGCACATCACCGACCAACTCCAGTTGCTCGGCAGTCGCTGTCGCCGGATCTGGAAGATGCGTTTTGACCGAGTCCCATTGCGGATCCTGGTGCCGCAACTCACGCATAGCATCTGAACTCGGCGGGGCCTGTTGCACGCCATCGGGCGACTCAGCAGTCATCGGGGACGGAGCACTCAACAGACCGAAGAGGAGGAAGAAACATGCAGGACGAAGATGAGGACTCATGGACGGACCTCACGAGATTATCCCACATCATCCTCTCCGAAAATGCCACTGTCAAGGGTCGAACTGCTAGGGGGTTGGCGACACAGTTGCAGCGCTCCCAGCCACAGCCGGAGCGACTTCAGGGGCCGCCCCTGGGCGCACTATCAGTGCCATTCGGGGAAAGCCGAAGCTTCCGCCCGCGTCGTCGATCACGTTTACCTGGCACACATACGTCCCCGGCTTCAGTTGCGTCAGAGGCACATCGAACTGGAACGCCACCGCCCCCCGCTCGGGGGTATTGATCGCCGTGGCTTCCACCAGGGGCGTCTCATAGACCTTCACTCCGCCACTCAGGAACTCAATACTGGTCAGCACCCGCACCGGCCCCCCCTCCCGCCGGGTCAGCCCCGGAGAGCTCGCAGGCTCGGGCGAGCCCTTCTGCTTCGAGGGGTCATACACCTCGTACAGAAAATAAAGATGTTGGTCCTGCCGAAACACATGCGGAACGTTCGGGACCCACTCCACTCCGTCCCGTACCAGAGGATTCACTGTCTTCTTCGCCGTGTTCGGCACTCGCTGACTCGACAGCACAATCGAACTCAGCTTCAACGGGCTCTTTTTGAGTGTCCGGTACCTGGAGGTCCGTCTCAAAGCTGCCCATCGCCCCTGTCTGGTTCTCTCGGACTACAAACTTCAGATGGTACTTACCCGGAGCGAGGGTAAATCCTGTCGAGTACTGAATGTTTTTGCGCTGTACCTGCTGCGCCGCATCCAGCGCAAGCTTCACGTTATCGCGAACATTGCCGACAATGATCCCCTGTGCGTTCTTCACCTGCCCGATGATGTCGATGTTCGCCTTGTCACGGTCGCCGTTCTTCACGATATGGATCTGCGATCCGGGCACAATCAGCGACACGGGCACGAAGAACTTGTTGTCCTCCAACCGGAAGTACAACGCCTGCAAATAGACCGCAACATCGGTCGCCGGAAGATCGCTCCGCAACTGCTCTGTCAAGGCCTGCTCACGATCTTCTGTCTTCTGGTGTCGGAAGTCCGCCGGCGCATAGTATCCCGGACGGTAATCCATCCTGGCGTCATTCCGGTTAAGCTTCACCGTCAAATGACGATAGCTCCCGTCCCGTGCTGTATTGGTCGAATGGAACCCAAGAATGTAATAGGCCTCCGTATCGTGCTGGATCTGTTGGAACGCGGGAGCAAAATCGTTCGAGTCAAAGAACGCCTTACCGCCCGTATCCGACGAAAGAGTTGCGAGCGTCTCCTGCGAGCCAAAGTTCGCGTTCAGATTGCTCTGCATCGCCCCACCGTTATAGGCAGCAGTTCCGCGGAGACTCCCTGTCGAAGCATTGCCCACCGGCGGCATCGCCTCGAGCCCACGCGAATCGACGCTATAGATGGCCATATTGGCCTTCACCGCTTCATTCGTCGCTGCCCGCATGCTCGCCTGATTTTCAATGCCTTGTCTCGTGAGTCCGCCGCTGAAGTACAACATGCTCTTCCGTTCTGGTCCACCCGCTCGAGGCTCTTGGCGACCGTTCGAATCGCGTACAACTCCCTGTCAGTATTCAGCGCGTTGTACTCGCTGTCATCCGCTGTGAAGCTCGAAGCATCGTCCGCAGTTCCACTCGAGCTACCGCCTTCATTGCCGTTCGCAAATCCTGTTCCTTCGGTCCCGTTATATTTCCCCAAACCCTTGAGCAGCGCGGCTTTATCCGAGGTAAAGTCCTGGTCCATGCTCAACGCCGTAGCCATGCTTACCAACGCAACCAGGTCTGCCGGCTGCATCTTTTTGTTGACATAGTCCTGCGCCGACTCGACGGCCCGGTCGATGTCCTCAGGCTGCATGCTGCTCAGGTCGAAGAACATCACAATCAAACGATGGTCCTTCAGCTCAGCCGGGTTGGCCGCAAAATCATTGTTCAACAGGTCCGCAATTGTAGCCTTACCGGTTACAGTTGACTTTTCATGCAGTATGGCGGCTTCATCGACGTTCTGGTAATCGAAGCTGGCAATCGTCTGCGGCTTCCCATTCTCCAGAATCGTAAAGTCGCTGGCCTTTAGCCCCTTGACCACTTCACCGGTCTTCTTGTCTCGCACCACCACGTTGGTCAGCACAATATCGCTCTGGACTTTCAAAGTAAAAGTCCCAGCCGGACTCTCCTGCGGCTGCTGCGCGACCAAAGGGGCCCCTGCCATCGTCCCAATCAACACCGCTGCGACAAAGCGTTGCATAAGCGCAGTGAGGTATTCGCCTCGTCTGCCGTTCGTTCTCTTGAACCAGCGCCAATGCCTCATCGCCAAGACTCTCTCCACATCAAAACCCGCTAAAATAGTTGCCGTCTTCAAAACCGATACCGCGCGAGTACCGTAAGTGTCCGCATCGGCGCTGCCCCCGTCACCTGTCCGAAGGTCGGCGAGTTCAAGATCGTATTAATTCCCGAGAACTGAACAATATTCAGAGCATTTGCTGCCGTCACACGTGCCTCGAACGACCGCGTTTCTCCCAGCTGCACCGTCCGCGACAACGAAACATCCACCACTTTTGTCCCTGGGCCTTCGATTGAATTCCGCGATGCCGTACCATACTGACCAGCGGGCGGTGCGCTAAACGCCGCCGTATTGAACCAGTTGCCAATCTGTTTTGCCCCGCTGATCGGCACATTGAAGTTGCGGTCCGGGCGCAACGAGGTGCTTGAGCCCGACGCCGTCTCCTGCACCGTCAACTGATAGTTAGGCGTGTAGTAGGTACCGGTTGCGAACGTGAAATCTCCCGAGACCGAAAATCCATCCAGTGCCTTTGACCAGAATCCGCCTTTCGATAACAAGGCTCGATTCGGCCCGAACGGCAACTCGAACACCCAGTTACCCGTCAGTTTTTGACGAACATCAAACGTGCTGTTGCCTTCCTCCGCGTTCAGGTCGTTAGGGTTCTGCGCCACGGTCTGCGCCGCCCCGCCAATCGAAGAGGAATCATCGATGGAGTGCCCGTACTGATAAGTACCCTGCAGGGATATCCCCTTCTGCATCCTCTTCCGCACGTTCACTCTCAGCGCCTCAAACCGCGAGTATCCCACCGAGTTCTCATAGGCGAAGGGTTGCGCCCCCGGGTTTAGCACGCCCGTGGCGGTTCGGTTTGGCGCCTCGACCAGGTCCAGGGCGCCGCCTCTTGAGCCGTCGTAGCCGATGTTGGCGACGATGCCCATCGGCAGGGTCCGCTGAATATCAAGGTCCCAGATCTGGACGTGACCGAGCCGATAATTCAGGAACGCGCTGTAGTTACTCTGCACCGCCGCATTCGAGCAGTTGAACGCAGCAGCCAGCGCAAACTGCTCGAGCGTTCCACACCCCTGTTGTCCAGCGAGGTTCGTTTGCGTCACTGCAAAGGGCTGCTGGTTGGCCAACTGCCGCGCAATCGTTGCATACTGTCCCGTGTTGTAGTTGATCCCGTAGCCACCGCGAACCACCGTGTCCTTGAAAAACTTCGACTTCGGACGGTAGGCAAAACCCAATCGCGGCGAATACATGCTGCGATCGGGATTCACCAGCGATCGCGGAAAGGGCCCGCTGAATTGGCCCGACTGCCCCGGCTGGACCGCCTCCACCTCAGTGAAATTGGCGTTGTGATCCAGGTTCACGAGCCGGTTGTATTTCTCGACATAGGGTGAAAAGTACTCGTACCGCAGCCCAAAGTTCAGCGTCAGGTTTGCCTTGGCTCGCCAGTCGTCCTGCGCGTACCAGTCAAAGACATTGGCCCGCAGATACGTCTTGTTCAGGCCCGCCTGCACCGCGGCCTGTTGCGGAAACCCGAGAAGAAAGTCTGCAAACCCCGATCCGCTTGTTGGCACTACCGGGCAGGTCAACGTGCTCGAAGAAACGCAATCGGCTGCGGGATTCTGCGTTGCATATCCTGTGAAGCTGAACGCCCCTAAAGGTGTGCTCGGCGTCGCGCCAAGGAGATTGGATGGCGTGCCGCCGATCGAATCCGCGTGCACTCGCCGAATATCCAGTCCGTAGCGCATATTGTGCTTTTTATGGCTGTAGCTCACAAAGTCGCTGAATGAGATCGTCTGATTGATCGTATTGTTCGGCTGCCCGTTGCTCAAGCCGGTAAACGCGGTGGCACCGCCAAAGGACAGCGAAGGCACTCCATAATAAAACGGGGTCGTCTGGATCGTCTGGTTCCCCACTAGCACGCCCGCCTCCACAGCAGGATTACTCGGGCCATCCGTGAAGTAGTTCTGCGTCGTCACATGTGAGCGGTTCCAGTTGATCGATGCATTATTGGTGATGCGCCCATAGCCCACCGTATAGCCTACCGTCACACCGTATCCCTCGCTGGATGTCGACCCACCCAGTGGCAAAAAGATGTTCCTGATGTCGCTCGCGGTGTGAGAGTAGCTCCCATTGAAGTTGATGTTCTGCCGGAGCGTCTTAGGTGCATTGGCAGCCTGCCGGCCGCCCCCTCTGCCAAAGCCAGTCGTCTGCCCGAAGTTCCGCACGTAGCGCAGCGCCGCGGTTGTCGCGTTCTGCCCCGCATTCGTCACTGTCTGGTAGTTATTCAATGGCCCTGCATTTGGAACATTTGGCGCCGGATAGTAGTTCAACAACGCCAGCGCCTGCGGCGACATGGGGGTCTGCGCGTTCTTCAGGTTATTGCCCGGTATCGGCAACCCTGTTGCTGGGTCATACAGCGTCTGCGCCAACCCCGAGAAGTCGCCGCTCCGCTCCGCCAGCGTAGGCACCGTTCCATTGAAGACCTGCGGATTGATGTTCCTCTGTCCCGTCACATTGAAAAAGATGAACTGCTTCGTGCTGGCCTTCACCAATCCAGGAATCGAAGGTGATCCAGTAAAGCTGACGCCAAAGCGGTTTGTCATGGACGATGGTTTCACGACCTGGGCGCCTGGCTCTCCCAGAGCTGCGGCTACAGAGAAGGGCGCCGCGTTCAGCGCTCCATTTCCTCCCTGATAAAACACAGCTCCATGGGGCTGCGTCGGATTGAACCCACGAAATCCGCCCCCACCTCCACCACCGCCGCGACCACCACCACGTCCACCTCCACCTCCTCCACTCGGGCCGCCACCGCCGGGTCCACCAAATCCCTGTCCACCCATCATCCCGCCCAGCATCCCTACCACAGCGTTCGCCATGTCACCTGCCGCTCCACCCTGCCGCTGCGCCTGTGCGATCGCGTCCTGCACCCGCTGCCGAATGTCGTCCTCGCTGTAACCCGCCAGCCCGTTCGTCTGTCCCATCGCGCCATTCACTGTGACCGAGTCTGTCCCGGCCGCGTCTCCACCCAACCCCGCCATGGAAGGCACCTGTACTCCTGTATTGCCGCCGCCACTCGCACTTGCATCTGCCACATCCAACCCATCGCCCGCGACGCTCAGCGCCTGCACTCCGCGCGCAACTCCCGCACTCGTCGCTGCTGTCTGCCGTTCCTCCTGCTGCTGCACTCGCGAAGCCAGTTGCAGTCCGAAGTCCGCCACCTGTTCCGGCTTCCCGCCGTTCTGTCCTGCGGCGTTGATCAGGATCTCCTTCGTCTCCGGTGCAAACGCCGCCAGCTCCGCCTTCACCACATAGCGCCCGTTGCGGGGAATCGCCATGGCAAACGACCCATCCACATCGGTCGTCGTCGCATATTTTTTCCCTGTCAACGTATTGGTCGCGGTTACCCCGACGCCCGGCAGCGGAACGGTTCCAGCCTTCACGGTCCCCTTGATTGTCCCGCCACTCGCCTCAGCAGCAGCAGGTGCGGTCGCCGCCTGAGCTGGCGCTGGCGCAACCAGTTCTCCTGCTGGTGCAGTCTGGCCCCAGACAGTCCCGGTCATCACCAGGCCCATCACCATCCATCGAATCAGTCCCTGCACTTTTCCTTGCCTCACTCAACAGGAAAATGGTTCAAGAGGTACTTTGCGCTGCTACTGAGGTACCCCAGCCGGGGGAGCCGTACCCGCTGTCGCCGGGCCTTTCGGGGCCACCGTACCAGACGGAGCGGCCGTACCCGCTGGAGCAGGGCCAGTGCCACTGCCGTCTGCTCCTCGTCGCCGTCTCTGTCCCATCGCCGCCGGATCCATCACACCCAGCTCAGTAGGCACAAACAAGCCGTTCTTCAAGGCACCCCGCCCTACAATCGAGTCCCCCACCTTCACATCCGCAAACGTAATGCTCTCACCACCTCCACCGCTCCCGTTACCCATGCTGGTTCCACCAGCACCAGCTCCGTTGCCGCGTCCTCCCCCGGCTCCGGCGTCCATGACACCGGCTCCGCTCGCAATCGCTGCCATGCCGCGTCCACCTCGCTTGAATGACGTCTGTTCATCCACCGCTATCACCTGGCTCACACCGTCCGGCCGCATCACCGTCAACTTCAGCGCATCCATATCGATCGCCGTCACCTTCCCGGTGATATACGTCTTGCCCATGTTCTCCCGTGCCTTCTTCACCTGCTCGGCATCGATGACGCCCACAAACACCGCATGCACCGTCTTCGTAGCAGGATCCAAGACTCCCATCGCGCCCACGCCATCGCCGACTTTGATATCCGCCACCTTCACCGGCTGCCGCTCCTTCGTCAGCCGGGTATTGGCGGACAATGCCACCTGGTAAACCTCACCAGCATCCGTCTTCACCGTCAATTGCTCGGCGGTGACGGCCGTCACCGTGCCCGCGAACCATCTGCCCCCCGGCAAACGCCGCCCACCCCCGCGCGAACCGTCCTGTCCATCCTGTGCCAAGGCGAGGCCTGGCAGCGCAACCACAGCCGCCATCACGAGTAACTTTGCCGTCCAAGTTTGAATCGATCTTTGTCTCATCCTGTACCGTCCAACATCACATTCCACGGGAAACCCGTCTCGATACAGACCCGTGCTCATACAGACGCGCCCATTTGCGAAAGACTCCCTGCACCTATTAAATCTTGCAGTCGCCCTAGCTGGCTCCCTTGATGAAGACTTGAGGTGTGCCGCCTGCACTACACTACCGCCATGCAGGATCTAGCCCAAGCCCCTCACACCCATGGTCCCCACATCGAAGGACACTTCGAGTCCACCGAGACCGTCCGCGACATCGTCATCGGCCTCTCCGACGGCCTCACCGTCCCCTTCGCCCTCGCCGCCGGACTCTCCGGAGCCGTCGCCTCCTCACACATCATCGTCCTCGCCGGCCTCGCAGAGATCGCCGCCGGCTCCATCGCCATGGGCCTCGGCGGCTACCTCGCCGCCCGCGGAGACGCCGAGCACTACGTCTCCGAACGACAACGCGAAGAGCGCGAGATCGTCGAACGCACCCACGACGAAGAAGAAGAGATCTACGAGATCTTCGAACAGTACTCCGTCGACCGCACCAGCGCCGCGCCCGTCCTGCACGCGCTCAAACAAAATCCCACCGCCTGGGTCGACTTCATGATGCGCTTCGAACTCGGCCTCGAAGAGCCTGCCGCCAACCGCGCCCACCGCTCCGCCCTCACCATCGCCGCGTCCTACATCGCCGGCGGCCTCATCCCGCTGCTGCCCTACATGCTCGTCGAGGGCAACTTCACCGCACTCAAGCTCTCCGTCGTCATCACCCTGTTAGCGCTCGCCATCTTCGGGGCCATCAAAGGAAAACTGGTAGGCACCGGCTGGCTCCGCAGCGCCCTCCAGACCATCACGATTGGCGGGGCCGCCGCTGCTGCCGCCTACACACTTGCCCGGCTCCTTAACTCCCACCCGAGCTAAAGCGGGTTCAGGGGGTCCCCCACTCCCCTACCTATTGCGCAAAGTCTTCGAACGATTATGGTTAGGTCTGGACTTAGGCCGCCGCAGTGAGAGATCGGCTGGCTGGCAAGCCCAAAAATAAGAGTCGTGAGCGTCTCTTCGCTGTAGTTTTGTCAAGCGTGGAAGGTTATTTCAGGAGGCAGGAACTCCAGGAGACCGAACCTCAAGAGAC
>CAVWON010000006.1:0-647796 GCA_963756685.1 uncultured Acidobacteriaceae bacterium | reverse complement strand
AATCGCCAATGCGCTCATCGAGAGCGGATTGGTTACGGAAAGCATTGGATGGGGCGGGGAGTCGAGCAATGATGTTTTTCGGGTATAAAATTAACTTTTCACTGTAGGTTTGTTTTGGAGAGTTTATGCGACATACCGGAAGTACTATCTCCTTCCTCGTGACGATACTGGCGCTGGTGGTCTGTATCAGTGCTCCGGGACAGGCGGCGTCATCTGAGATACCGGCGCATAAGTCTGCGATTGTTTTGTTTGATGGCTCGGACCTCAGGAACTTCGATACGTTTCTCAAGAGCACCGGGTTGAACTCCGATCCTCAACATGTGTTTCTGTTGGAGAACGGGGTGATCCATGTCTCGGGCAAAGAGTTTGGGTACATCATTACGAAGAAGACGTATCAGAATTTTTATCTGCGCGCGGAGTTCAAGTGGGGCGAGGGGACGTATGGGAGCCGGGAGGGCAAGGCCCGGGACAGCGGGATTCTCTATAACGTGCAGGG
Organism: uncultured Acidobacteriaceae bacterium; assembly: GCA_963756685.1. GTDB lineage: Bacteria > Acidobacteriota > Terriglobia > Terriglobales > Acidobacteriaceae > Edaphobacter. The sequence continues at coordinate 647,300 of CAVWON010000006.1, read as the reverse complement.
CGAACAGAAGGTGTGGCCGCGGTCGATCGAGTTTCAGATTATGGAGGGAGGAACCGGCGACTTCTGGATGACGGATGGAGCGGCCCTGACGGGCAAGGACGGCGTTCGGGTGACTGAACCGCCTGGGAGCGCGATGAAGATCGATCGCTTTGGCAAAGGACCGTCAGAGAATGTGGTTGGATTCCGGGGCCCGGTGGGAGAGGTGGAGAAGCCTCATGGAGAGTGGAACGTGTTGGAGCTGGTGACTCAGGGGAAAGACGTGAAGCAGTATGTGAATGGGAAGCTGGTCAATGAGGGGACGGACCCGTTTCCCGTGAGCGGCAAGGTCCTGTTCCAGTCGGAAGGGGCGGAGGTGTACTTCCGCGATATCAAGCTTTTTCCACTCAAGTAGGTAGGTTTGCGGTTGATGCTATGGACTTCTGGCGGGTGGGGTGGGGAAGCGGGTTTCTCCACTACGCCGTTCGCAAGAGCGCGAACGACTTCGGTCGAAATGACGCGGTTTTTTTGGGGTGTAAGTAGATGAAACCTGCTAGAACGACAGATTGCAAAGGCAGATCCCCCTCGGGGATGACAACTAGAAGAGCAAACGCAATAAAGCCGGTCCGATTGGGCTAGCGGGTGAACTTTTCGAGGTGGCGGTAACCGTCGGTGGCGATGAAGGCGGTCAGGAAGATGGTGGCGTTGTAGCTGGCGTGGATGAGGGTGGAGGCCATAACTGAGCGCAGGCGGAGACGGACGAAGCTCAGTACAAGGGAGACGCAGAAGAGCAGGATGAGGACGGGCCAGGCGAAGCTCGTTTGAAAGCCGTGGATCAGGGCGAAGAGAATGCTGGTCAGGACGGCGGAGAAGACGAGGGCAGGGCCGGTGAGCTTGTTGGTGGCGTGCCAGGCCTCGCGTGCGGCAGGGGTGCGGGGGAGCGAGAGCCAGTCGTAGGCGATGGCGAAGGCGGGAAGGAGGAAGCCGCGGAAGGCGACCTCTTCGAAGAGAGGCGCGAGCAGGACGCCGAAGGCGGTGACGAGCCAGATGTCGGACGGGGTGCGGAAGAAGTCGTCCATGGGGACGTTCTTGGGCATGGTCGCGAGGGAGGAGATGGCCTGGACGGCAAGGGACAAGGTGAGGCCGATGGGAACAAGGCGGAGGGCGTTGCGGCGGGCGGCGTCGGGGTTGGCCTGGATGCCTTCCACGAAGGGACGCTTCCAGAGGAGGGGGAAGATGAACCAGGAGAGGGCGAGGGTGGCGATGTAGGCGATCGCCTCAGAGCCCACCAGGAGCTTGGGCGAGACTGCGACGGGTTTGGCTGATACGACGGGATGGGTGATCCCAAGAAAGATGATCTGGGTGAGCAGGAGGAAGAGACCGGCGATGGCGAGGAAGAGAGCAGCGTGGCCGAGGTGAGGGATGCGGGAAGGAGGCTCGGGGGGGGGCGTGCCTTCGGCGTGGGGGAAGAACATGGTCTGGTCTTCGGGGCTGACGGGCGGCCGGAAGACAGGCACGGTGACGGAGGGTTCCTCTGAGGTGAAGGGGCGTACGGAGGGGGACGAGTTGGGAGTTAGGTCGCTCATGCTCTTTCGTGGTCGATGAGGTTACAGCTTCGGTGCTTTCTTCGCGGTGACCTTGTTGGTTGTCTTGCCTATTGTGGACTTCTTTTTGGCTTTTGGCCCAGTTCTTTCTTCTGGCTTTGTGCTGCTGGCCCTGGCGAGGCCGGTCTTCTTCTCGGGGGCGATGAATTTGCCGCGAGCGTCCTTTTTGCGGTCGGGCTTCGCGACTATGTCGTTGGACTGCGGGCCGGCGTGGCTGGCGCCGTTGCGGCTGGTGAGGGCCTGAGTGTGGGTGGCGTAGTAGCGGGCGAGGAAGCTGCCGGTGTGGGAGTCGCGGACGGTGGCGACCTGCTCGGGCGTGCCGTGGGCGATGATGCGGCCGCCGCCTTCGCCGCCTTCGGGGCCCATGTCGAGGACATAGTCGGCGTTGCGGACGATGTCGAGGTTGTGCTCGATGATGACGACGGTGTTGCCGAGGTCGGTGAGGCGGTGGAGGACCTCGAGGAGCTTGCGGACGTCGTCGAAGTGAAGGCCGGTGGTGGGCTCGTCGAGGAGATAGAGAGTGCGGCCGGTCTGGCGCTTGGATAATTCTCTTGCCAGCTTCATGCGCTGGGCTTCGCCGCCGGAGAGGGTCGTGGCGGACTGCCCGAGGTGGATGTAGCCGAGGCCTACGTCGACGAGGGTCTGGAGTTTCTGGTTGACGGTGGGGATGTCTTTCAGGATTGGAACCGCGTCGGCGATGGGGAGGTCGAGCAGGTCGGCGATGCTGTAGCCGTTGAACTTGACGGAGAGAGTCTCTTGATTGTAACGGCGGCCGTTACATACTTCGCAGAGGACGTAGACGTCCGGGAGGAAGTTCATTTCGATGCGGCGCTGGCCTTCGCCCTGGCAGGCCTCGCAGCGACCGCCCTGGACGTTGAAGGAGAAGCGGCCGGGTTTGTAGCCACGCTCGCGTGATTCGGGGAGCATGGCGAAGAGGTCGCGGATGGCGGTGAAGACGCCGGTATAAGTGGCGGGGTTGCTGCGCGGGGTGCGGCCTATGGCGGACTGGTCGATCTGGATGACCTTGTCGAGCTGGTCGATGCCGATGACGCGGCCATGCTGGCCGGGCTCTTCGCGGGAGCCGTAGAGTTCTTTTGCGAGGGAGCGATAGAGGATGTCGTTGACGAGGGTGGATTTTCCGCTGCCGCTTACGCCGGTGATTACGGTCATGACGCCGAGAGGGAAGTGGGCGGTGACGTTTTGGAGGTTGTGGGAGTGGGCGTCCTCGACGGTGACCCAGTTGCCGGTGAGCTCGCGGGGTTTCTGGCGCGCGAGGATTTCGATCTTTCCGGCGAGGTATTGGCCGGTGAGGGAGGCTGGGTTGTCCATCACTTGCTGGGGGGTGCCGTCGGCGATGAGAAAGCCGCCGTTTTTGCCGGCCCCGGGGCCGAGGTCGAGGACGTAGTCGGCTTTGCGGATGGTGTCTTCGTCATGCTCGACAACGAGGACGGTGTTGCCGAGGTCACGAAGGTTCTCGAGGGCGTTGATTAGGCGCTGGTTGTCGCGCTGGTGGAGGCCGATGCTGGGCTCGTCGAGGACGTAGAGGACGCCGCGGAGGCGGGAGCCGATTTGTGTGGCAAGGCGAATCCGCTGGCCCTCGCCGCCGGAGAGGGTGGCGGCGCTGCGGTCGAGGGCGAGGTAGCCGAGGCCGACGGCGTTGAGGAATTCGAGCCGTTCGATTATTTCGCGCTGGAGCCGGTCGGCGATGATGCGGTCGCGACCGGTGAAGTTCATGCTCTTTGCGGCTTCGAGCGCGCGTTCTAACGGCAGGGCAGTGAAGTCCGCTATGGAGAAGCCGTGGCTTCCGTTGGATTTTTTTGCCGCTCCATCCCACATCTCAGAGTCGAGATGTGGGGCACCCAGATTTTTGCCATTGCGTGGATATGTGCCGGGGATGGGGATTGTGACGGCGAGCGATTCGGGGCGGAGGCGACGGCCTTTGCAGACGGGGCAGAGGCTGGCGGACATGTACTGCATCATGTACTCGCGGTATCCCTCAGATTTGGTGTCTTCGAGGTTGCTGCGGAGGTAGTCGAAGATGCCGTGGAAGCCGGTGCGACCGGCCTCGTTGCGCGGTGGGCCGTAGAGGAAGAGGTGTTGTTGTTCGGAGGTGAGCTGGTCGAAGGGTCGCTTGATGTCGATCTTGTACTTTTCGGCGGCGAGCTTGATGAGGCGGAGGAGGTAAGCGGAGCCGCTGCCAGGGCCCATGGCTCCGTCGAGGAGGGGCTTGGACCAGTCGGCGATGGTCTTGGCGGGGTCGAAGTCGTAGATGCTGCCGAGGCCGTGGCAGTTAGGGCAGGCGCCGTAGTTGGAGTTGAAGGAGAAGCTGCGGGGCTCGAGGCGAGGGACGTTGATGCCGCAGTCGGGGCAGGCCATTGAGCTCGAGTAGAGGGTCTCGTCCATGCCGTGGATGGCGATCAGGACGAGGCCATTGGCCATCTGCAGGGCCTTGAGGACGCTGGTTTCCAGGCGGCGAGTGTCGTATTTGGGTAAACCCTTCGCCGACGATGAAACCGTCGGCGAAGATGGGGCACCCTGATCTGTGGCCGGGTTGATGGGTTTGAGGATGATGCGGTCGACTATGGCTTCGATGGTGTGGTTCTTGCGCTTTTCGAGGCGCATGCCCTCGGTGAGTTCGACCATCTCGCCGTCGATGCGGGCGCGGAAGCCCTGCTGGTCGAGGGCCTCGAGCTCTTCGCGGAACTCGCCCTTGCGGCCGCGGACGATGGGGGCGTAGACGGTGATGCGTTCACCCGGGGAGAGGCTGGCGATGCGCTCTACGATTTGCTCGGCGGACTGGCGGGTGATGGGGCGGCCGCAGTTGGGGCAGTGGGGCTGGCCGACGCTGGCGTAGAGGAGGCGAAGGTAGTCGTAGATCTCGGTGATGGTGCCGACGGTGGAGCGGGGGCTGCGGCTGGTGGTTTTTTGTTCGATGGAGATGGCGGGCGAGAGGCCGTCGATGGCGTCGACGTCGGGGCGCTCCATCTGATCTAAGAACTGCCTGGCGTAGGCCGACAATGTTTCGACGTAGCGGCGCTGGCCCTCGGCGTAGATGGTGTCGAAGGCGAGGGAGGACTTGCCGGAGCCGGAGAGTCCGGTGACGACGGTGAGGGTGTTGCGCGGGATGCTGACGTCGACGTTGCGGAGGTTGTGCTGGCGTGCGCCGCGGACGGTAATGTGTGTGATGCCCATGGATGAGGTCAGGCGGTGTTCGGCCAAGACTCTAGAATACGGCATTTCGCGAGGAGGGATAAAGCCTAGGGCTGGATGGGCGGGGCAACGTGCGGAGTGGGAACGTGTATCTGATGGAGCAATAGGGTACCCGTTCGGGTCATTGTAATTGCTGACGGATTTGTAACAATAGCGACTGCCTCGCAGGGGTTTCCGCCCGTCGACCGGGTCCGGAGCCAATTGAATCCAGGAGCTGTTGTGAATTCGTCGATTATGTTGGTTTGTGCGGTGTTGGCTTCGTTGGCTGTTGGGGTACTGGTGGCATACGGCGTTTGTATTGCGATGTTTAGGGTGTTCGAGATGCATGTCCGGCAGGTGGCGGCGGGGAAGCAGGCGCCGGCGCGTGGTGGCACCGGCCCAAGTCGTCAAGAGCTAGATTTTCCAAGTTTTACTGGGGGCAGGCCTGTTCGGCTGCCCCGCTTTTTTTGGGCAAAAAACAATTTATTGAGGCTGGGTGGATTGCTGTTGCTGCTGGCGCATGCGCTGGAGCTGCTCGTAGATCTGCTGCGGGGTCTTGACTCCGTTAGGGGAGTCAGGCTGGGAGCCATCGGCCGGTGCGGGCCCGTTGGGTGGAGCTGGAGCGGGTGCAGGAGTGACGGGTGGAACGTTGGGGGCCGGTGTGGGTTGGGATTGATCGGCCTGGGGGGGCGGAGCTTCCTGGGGCTCTGGCCTGTTATCGAAGGCCGCGGCGTTTGGATTTGGAGGCGTTGGTCCGCCCTGACGCGGGGTGAGGACGAGCTCGGCAGGTGCGTCGCCGTCGCGATGCACGATGAGCATGTTGCTGCCGGTGCCGTCGAGTAACGCGGAGAGGACCTGGTCCGGAGTGGCAGGTGCCGTATTGGCCGAAGACGCGCTCATCAGCGACGCCGCCGATGATCTTCATCCGGGTGTCGCTGGCGATCTGGCGGAGGATCTGATTGAGGCTGGAGTTATTGGCAGAGACGGAGAGCGTGCCGCCGGTGTAGGTGATCTGTGCGCGGGTTGGCGGGCGCTGCGATGGAGTGAGAGGTGGTGCGGCCGCTGTGGGTGGCGTGGCTGGCAGTGTCGATGAGACTTGAGTTGAGGCGTGGGGCGCTGCTTGTGGCGACTGCGCGCTCAGTGATGCCGAGAGGACAATACTTGCGACAGCGGCGAATCGGATTGGCGCGAAGCTGTGCATGTGCCTTATAGGACGCGCTCCAGCAGCGGAGGTAATCCGTTGCTGCGGTGCGTTGCTGCGATCAGTCTACCGCGAATTATGGGGTGACGGAACGTTCAAGGCTTTATGGCGCAGGTTTCTGATGCCGATCCAAGAGGAGGGTCGACTGCTGTCGCGACTCTGTTTGTACTAGACTGGCAGAGGTCCGTAGAAGGGCCTCGCAGCGGCGAGGCATCGTAAGGGGCCGATGGCGGGCGCGATGATGAGAACCAAGTTAGGGTTGCTGGCGGCGGGAATGCTGGTGGCTGTTGTTGCTTCGGCCGAGGTGTGCACGACGCAGTCGCAGATGACGGCGACGGACAGGGACGCGTTGGCGGCGGCCGCGCGTGGTCTGGCGGTGAAGGTGCAGGCCAACGACGTGAGTGGGTTGCAGGCCGCGACGTCGCCGGCGTATGCGAAGGACTTCAGTGGAATTGGGCCCGTAGTGGGGAGCACGGCCGAGAAGGTGAAGGGCGGTACGGTGACCGTGGAGCAAGTCTATCTGCTGGATGCCACGCAGTTGAAGCGCGGGGCGGACGGGTCGATGCCGGACGCACAGTTCTTCTGTTCTCTGAACAAGTCGATGGCAGAGGCGGATTTTTCGATCTCAGGATTGGACCCTGGACGCTACGGATTTGCGATTGTGAGTGTGACTGATACCAGTTCGCCGTGGCGTTTATCTTTTCTGTTGAGGCAGGACCAGGGACAGTGGACGTTAGCGGGGTTCTATCCGAAGCCGATGACTGCGGCAGGCCACGATGGGCTGTGGTACTGGACGCAGGCGCGAACGATGGCGGCGCAGAAGGAACATTGGAACGCGTGGCTCTACTACCAGCAGGCGCAGGGCCTCCTGACTCCGGTGAGCTTCGTCCAGAGCACGCATCTTGAGAAGTTGAGGACGGAGGCGAGTGCCGCTGCGCCGCCCGCGTTGTCGGAGGGCGTGAGCCCGGAGTCGCCGCTGGTGGTGAAGGGACCGGACGGAGTGGAGTATCACTTTACTTCGCTGGGAGTCGATGATTCGCTGGCCAAGGACAAGATCGACATTACAGCGCACTTGAAGGTCGATCAGCTTGGCGATCCAGTCGCGGCGCGTAAACGTAATTCTGATGCGATGGTCGCGCTGTTGGCTGCGTATCCTGAGATGCGCAAGCCGTTCCATGGCGTTTGGATGGTCGCGGAGGTCCCGGGGCAGAACCCATTTGCGACGGAGCAGGCGATGAGTGAGATCCACTAGTTCGACGGCACATTTTCAAGTCTTCTGATGACCGTTTGACCAGCTAATGCTATCTTGAGATTCGTTTTGGCAGGGTGATAAAGGCTGTGTGTACTTGTAATGACTTCCAGGTGTTGAACTGACGTCTTATTTGCAGGCAAGTAAGAAAGAAAATAAAAACGATGACAAAGATAAAAAAGACATTGAGCCAGGCAATCGAGGAGCGACGGGCGACTCCCAGCTTTGATGGGGCCCCGATTCCTGCCGAAGATTTGCGGCAGATACTCGATGCGGGATTGCATGCGCCGAGCGGATACAACATGCAGCCGTGGCGGTTTGTGGTGGTGCAGTCGCCGGAGCAGAAGAAGAGGCTTCGTGCGGCGAGTTACAACCAGGGCAAGGTGGAAGAGGCGTCCGCGGTGATTGTGGCATGTGGCGACGCGGACGGCTGGCGCAGGGACCTGGACCTGATGCTGGAGCTGGGACGCAAAGGCGGAATGCCGGAGAGCTACGCGGCGCAGGCCCAGAGCAGCGTCCCGAATTATCTTTCGAGCTTCAGCAGCGGACAGATGCAGACGTGGCTGAACAAGCAGGTGATGCTCGCGTTTACACATATGCTGCTGATGGCCGAGGTGATGGGGTACGACACCGCGCCAATGGAAGGATTTGAGCAGGACAAGGTACATGAGGTGCTGCGTCTGCCGCTGAGCTATTGGGTGGTGGCGCTGCTGGCGATTGGACATGCAAAGGGCCCTGACAAGTTTTACGGCGGGCGCTTCGATATGGGGCATACTGTGTTCGGGGAAGAGTTTGGTAAACCACTGAAGTAGCGGCAACGGAGACGACCAGGCCATGAAGCTTGCACTGCGCGTTGTTGCTTTTCTGGTGTTGATTGCCGCCGTGGCGGGACTGGTGTTTTACAAGCGTCCGCTTTGGGTGGCGGACCAGCAGCTTCGATTTCATCTGTGGCGCGCAGGGGTGAAGAGCGAGTATGTCGATGCGGGTGGGTACAGACTGCATTACTTTGAGGCGTCGCCTGGGAATGGGGGCGGTGGGACGCCGTTGGTGCTGGTGCATGGGTTGGGCGCGCGGGGTGAAAACTGGGCGGAGATGATGCCGGCGCTGGCAGCGAGTGGATTTCATGTGTATGTGCCGGATCTGCTGGGGTATGGGCGGTCGCAGAAGCCGAATGTGGATTACTCGATCTCGCTGGAGGAGCAGACGGTGGCGCAGTTTATGCAGGCGGTGCATGTTCCGCGGGCCGATGTTGGTGGGTGGTCGATGGGTGGATGGGTCGCGATGAAGCTGACACTGGACCATCCTGAGATGGTGGACCGGCTGGTGATCTACGACAGCGCGGGGACTTATTTTCCTGCAACGTTTGGGCCGGAGCTGTTTATGCCTACCGATGTGGCGGAGCTGAAGAAGCTGCATGCGATGCTTTCGCCGAAGCCATTCAATGTGCCGGAGTTTGCAGCTAAAGATGCGGTGCGACGGCTGGAGGCGAATGCGTGGGTGATCAGGCGGAGTATGGCGTCGATGACGAATGGGAAGGAGCTGCTGGACTTTCGCCTGTACAAGGTTTCGCAGCCAATGCTTATTGTCTGGGGGGCGCAGGATGAGCTGATTCCGCTTTCAGTGGGCGAGACGATTCATAAAGGCGTGCCACATTCGGTGCTGGAGGTTATTGAGGGTTGCGGGCATCTGGCGCCTGCAGAGTGTGCACGGCCAGTGATCGAGGGGACGGTGGAGTTTCTTAAGTCCGAGCCGCCGATGCAGGGTGGCGAGAAGACTTTTCCGTACGTGGCCATGAAGAATTAGTCGGGTCGCCACTGGTAGGCGCCGGGTTGGGGCAGGCCGATGTGGGCGAGGACGCGGTGGACGAACTGGCGGGCCATGTCTTCGGTGGTCTGCGGATGGTTGTAGAGGGTGGGGATGACGGGGAAGATGGTGGCGCCGGCGTCGGAGGCGAGCTGCATGTTGCGGAGGTGGATGCGGTTGAACGGGGTCTCGCGGACGCAGAGCAGGAGGGGTCGATTTTCCTTGAGGCAGACGTCGGCGGCGCGCTGGATGAGGTTGGCGGCGAGGCCGTTGGCGATGGCCGCGAGGGTACCCATGGAGCAGGGGAGAATGATCATGGCGTCGGTGGGATAACTGCCGCTGGCGATGTTGGCGCCGATATCGGATTCGGGGTGTTGCTGGAGCTTGGGGCAGGGGGCGCCGAGGAGTTTTTCGGCGAGGTCGTTGCGGCCGCTTAACTGCAACTCTTCGGCGAAGACGCGTAGGGAGTTGTCGGAGGCGACGAAGTTAATTTTTGCTACGCAAGTGTCGGCGGCGAGTGCGCGGAGAGCCTCGGCGGCGTAGATGCTGCCGCTGGCTCCGGTTACGGCGAGGGTGATGTTGCGAGTTTGAGCTGCTTCGAGCACGGATTGATTATCGCTTAGCACAGGGTCGGTGGTGGGCACCCCCTCCCCCTTTACCGGCACATAAACCTTTCGTTTCAGTAGGATAGGCGGTGTCCATCTCGCCAAATTCGTCCAAACAAAAGGGTTACGGCTAAATTCGTCCAACGAAACGGGTTAGCGCGCGATTTCTCCTTCCGAAAAGAAAAAGGCCCAGCTGGCGCCGGGCCCTATTCCTTGTCTAATCTTCTAGTTCTATTTTACCGAATCGAGCAAAACTAAAATGCCACTTTTCGCCGATTTATTTTTTGGGGAATAAGCGTCCCATTTTCTGTTGTTTGAAGGAGAGAGGGGCGCTCGAAATGGTGCGGCGAGGGCTTGACAAGAGTTCTAGAGCTTTGGCACCGAGGTTCCGGTATCGCGGAGGGCGTAGGCGATGAGGGTTTGGCCGTGGAGGTTGTGCGCGGCGTTGAAGGCCCGGTTGCTGGCTTCTTCTTGTGCCGGGATACTTGGGTCGAGTTCGCAGGCGGCGATCTCTTCGGTGGTGGCGTGGATGAAGCAGAGTTCGCAGGTGGCGAGGTTGTCTTCTGCGGTGCGCATGGGTGGGCCGAAGGTGCGGCAGAGGATGGGGCGGTGTTCGTAGAGGTCGCAGGTGCCGTGTTCGAGGTCGAGGACGGGGCAGGGTTCGTCGTTGGCGAACTCTTCGAAGAGGATGGCGGCTTCGTGGTCTTCGTTGAGGACGCCGGTGGTGCGGTCGCCGGGGAACCAGGGGTCGAGGCGGGTTAGAGATTCGGTTATACGAGTGCGTATGCGTTGATATTTTTCTGGGTCAGTTTGTTTGATGGCTTCGAAGCCTTCGCGTAAGCGTGCACCGTCCTGGTGGGCGATGGGGAAGACTCCGATGCAGCATTGGGAGCAGCCGGGACGGCAAACGAGGTGATGGCCGCCGCGTTGGTAGGCGTCGGCTACGGCGGTGTCTACGATTTGTATGAGTTGGTCTGCCATTATCTCAGCTAAGATTGCTTCGATGTTACCGCCTGAGGTGAACGAAGCCGAATGAAGAGACGGGTGATCGGGTGGTCTGCGTTTGGGGTAGTTTTTTGTACTGGGTTTTACTACCTTGGTTTCTTGCGACAAAGCGGACGACCAACTTTCCTTGCGCTTGAAGTGGCGCGCGAGTCTCCGGCGGTTACCGAGAGCCCAGGTGGAACTAATCTGAAACGCGAATTTGTTACGGGCCGCATTATTTCTGGGCCAGACTATGGGAACGCGGACCTCACCATACATGTTGCCGGCCCAATTGGAAGCGGGACGCTCTTGGAGTGGGCGCAAAACGGCTTTCAAGGCTGGCATATATGCTCTCTCATCTTTCAGACCAACCGCCGAGACATGACGTTGTTCTTGTCGATGATGCTTTGACAACCTGCGAGAGGGAGTGAACTGGGCGGAAATGTAGCCGCAGATTCCTCCGCTTCGCTGCGGAATGACAAACAAAAAGGCAGGCAAAGACAAGAGCAAGGACAACGGCAACCGCAGATTCTTCCGCTTCGATTCGGAATGACAAACAAAAGGGCAGGCAAGGCAAGAGCAACGACAACGGCAACCGCAGATTCCTTCGCTGCGCTGCGGAATGACAAACAAAAGGGACGGGCAAGGCAAAGCAAAGGCAGCTACAAAAGCAACGACAACGGCAACCGCAGATTCCTTCGCTTCGCTGCGGAATGACAAACAAAAAGGACGGGCAACGGCAAAGGCAAGAGCAACGTCAACGACAAAGGCAAGAGCAACGACAACGGCAACGGCAAGAGCAACGACAACGGCAACGGCAACGGCAACCGCAACCGCAGATTCCTCCGCTTCGCTGCGGAATGACAACCAAAAGGGCGGGCAAAGACAAGAGCAAGGACAACGGCAACCGCAGATTCTTCCGCTTCGATTCGGAATGACAAACAAAAGGGACGGGCAAGGCAAGAGCAAGGACAACGGCAACCGCAGATTCTTCCGCTTCGATTCGGAATGACAAACAAAAGGGCAGGCAAAGACAAGAGCAACGACAACGGCAACCGCAGATTCCTTCGCTGCGCTGCGGAATGACAAACAAAAGGGACGGGCAAGGCAAAGGCAAGAGCAACGTCAACGACAAAGGCAAGAGCAACGACAACGGCAACGGCAGATTCCTTCGCTTCGCTGCGGAATGACAAACAAAAAGGACGGGCAACGGCAAAGCAAAGGCAGCTACAAAAGCAACGACAACGGCAACCGCAGATTCCTTCGCTTCGCTGCGGAATGACAAACAAAAAGGACGGGCAACGGCAAAGGCAAGAGCAACGTCAACGACAAAGGCAAGAGCAACGACAACGGCAACGGCAAGAGCAACGACAACGGCAACGGCAACGGCAACCGCAACCGCAACCGCAGATTCCTTCGCTGCGCTGCGGAATGACAAACAAAAAGGACGGGCAACGGCGAAGTCAAGGGCAGATAAGGGCAAAGGCAATGATGATTGCTTCTGGTTGGCTATTACCAATCGCGAGCGAGGTCTTGCCAGGTTGGGTTTGCTGCTTCAATGAGTGCCAGCTTCTTTTCGCGGTTCCAATCCTTCAGTTCCTTCTCGCGGGCGATGGCGTTGAGGACGTAGGTGAAGTGTTCATAGTAGACGAGGCGGTTGATGTTGTAGCGGGCGGTGTAAGTGCCGGGAGGGGCGATACGGTGCTCGGCGACTCTGCGAAAGATGTTGTTGGTGAAGCCTATATAGAGGTCATGAGAGCGGCTGGCCATGATGTAGACGTAGAAATGGTGTTCGCGTTGCGGCATCGTCGTTGAGGATATGTGACTGGCTGGGAGATGCAACCGCAGATTCCTTCGCTTCGCTGCGGAATGACAAACAAAAGAGCATGCAACAACAAAAAAACACAAACAAAAACACAACAGCGATTGAGCTACTCGTCGAGGACGCGGGTGAAGATGGCGTCTACGTTGGCTAGCTGGCGGTGTGTAGTCGAAGGCGTGGGCTAGTTTTTCGGGGGAGAGGCGGGCGGTGATCTCGGGGACTTTGGCGATTTCGTCGCGGAAGATGAGGTCGTTCTTCCAGGAGTTCATGGCGTGGGTCTGGACGAGGCGGTAGGCGTCTTCGCGGGACATGCCGGATTCGGCGAGGTCGAGGAGGAGCTGGCCGGAGAAGATGAGGCCGCCGGTGGATTCGAGGTTCTTCAACATGCGGGCGGGGTAGACGAGGAGTTTGGCGATGAGGCTTGTCGGTCTTGGCGAGCAGGTAGTCGGCGAGGATGGTGGAGTCGGGGAGGATGACGCGCTCGGCGGAGGAGTGGGAGATGTCGCGCTCGTGCCAGAGGGCGATGTTTTCGAAGGCGACCTGGGCGTTGGCGCGGACGACGCGGGCGAGGCCGGAGATCTGTTCGGAGGTGATGGGGTTGCGCTTGTGGGGCATGGCGCTGGAGCCCTTCTGCTTTTCGGAGAAGAACTCTTCGGCTTCGCGGACCTCGGTGCGCTGGAGGTGGCGGACCTCGGTGGCGATCTTGTCGAGCGTGCTGGCAGAGGACGGCGAGTGTGGCGACGTAGGCGGCGTGGCGGTCGCGCTGGACGACTTGGGTGGCGACTGCGACGGGTTTGAGACCCAGTTCGGCGCAGATGGCTTCTTCGTGCTCGGGCTTGAGATGGCCGAAGGTGCCGACGGCTCCGGAGAGCTTGCCGACGCGGAGGTCTTCGGCGGCGGCGTCGAAGCGGGTGAGGTTGCGCTGCATCTCGGAGTACCAGAGGAGGAGCTTGAGGCCGAAGGTGGTGGGTTCGGCGTGGATGCCGTGGGTGCGGCCGATGATGGGGGTGTGCTTGAACTCGATGGCGCGCTTTTTGAGGGTCTCGGAGAGGGCGACGATGCCGGCGCGGATGATGGCGGAGGCTTCTTTGAGTTGGAGGGACTGCGCGGTGTCGACGACGTCGGTGGAGGTGAGGCCGTAGTGGAGCCAGCGGGAGTCTTCGGGGTAGTCGATGTGCTCGGCGACGGTGGTGGTGAAGGCGATGACGTCGTGGCGGACTTCGGCTTCGATCTCGTTGATGCGGTCGACGGTGAAGGCGCCGTGGTCGCGGATGGCGTCGGCGGCGGACTGCGGGACGAGGCCGAATTTGGCGAGGGCCTGGGAGGCGGCGATTTCGACGGTGAGCCAGCAGCGGTATTTGTTCTCGTCGGACCAGATGCGGCCCATTGCGGGGCGGGTGTAGCGGGCGATCATGGGCGTTCCTGTTCTGAAGCTCGGGGTGCGAGTGTGGTAACCGAGTTTGTGCTTTGATTTGTCACAAATCAGGCGTTGACTACGCCGAGGAGGGCCGACATCTCGTCGTAGAGGAAGCCTTCGGCCGGGGCGGTAGGGTTGGACCCATTTGCCGTCGAGGACGAACTGGGGGATGGCGCGCTTGCCGGTGTTGCGCGATGACGAGGTCGGCGGCGCCGGGGGTGGTTTCGATGTCGATTTCGTTGTAGGGGATGTTGTGGGTGGTGAGGAAGCGCTTGGCTTCGCGGCAGTCGCGGCACCAGGAGGCTGAGTAGAGGGTGAGATCCATAGCTCTATTTTATACGGTGCGGGTTCAGGGCCCGATGTCCATTCGCTCGATTAGGCCATTCCGGATGGTGTAGGTGTGGTGAATGATCTGATCGACGAGGACGTTTCCGGATAGATCGCGAACGACCTGATGGACTTCCACTATGGTTTGTCCTTGTTCATCGTCTTCTAAGCGCAAAGGTTCGACGCGCGGATCCATCAGGCCCCATTGGCGCGTCCAGTAGTCGCGCACTTTGCCGATGCCGTGGATGCGTCCGCCCTCCATTCCATTGGGCCAGTCGACGTCGGGGTGCATGGTGGCGAGGACAGCGTCCATCTCGCGCCGATTAAAGGCCGCATAGATTGCCTGGATGAGTTCCGGCTTCGACTGCATAAGACTTTACTTCGACTCCTGAGTGTTATTGCTCGTGGTAGTTGCGGATGAGGCCGCCGTCGATGATGTAGGTGGAGCCGGTGCAGTAGGCTCCGTCGTCGGAGGCGAGGAAGAGGGCGAGGCCGGCGACTTCTTCGGGAGTGCCCATGCGGCCGAGGGGGATGTTGGCGAGGAGGGCGTTGAGCTCGGGCTTGTCGGCCAGCAGGTTTGTGTTGATGGGGGTGGCGATGGCGCCGGGGGCGATGTTGTTGACGGTGATGTTGTAGGGGCCGAGTTCGACGGCGAGGTCGCGCATGAGCATGCGCATGGCCCCCTTGGAGGCGCAGTAGGTGGAGAAGTGGGGGAAGACCATGTCCTCGTGGACGGAGCTGATGTTGATGATGCGGCCGGGTTGTTTGGCGTTGATGAGGGGGCGGACGAAGGCCTGGGTGAGGAAGAAGGCGCCCTTGAGGTTGACGTTGAGGACGGCGTCGTAGTCGGCTTCGGTGACGTCCCAGAAGGCGGCTTCCTTCTCGATGCCGGCGTTGTTGACGAGGATGTCGGCAGCGGCCGAGCTGCTTGTAGGTTTCGTCGATGAGGCGCTGGGTGTCGGCGAGGATGGAGACGTCGGCCTGGATGGTGATGGCTTTGCCGCCGGCGGCTTCGCACTTGGCTTATGGTGTCGTTGGCTTGCTCGGGGTGGTTGCGGTAGTCGACGACGACGGTTGCGCCTTCGCTGGCGAGGCGAATGGCGATGGCCTGGCCGATTCCGGAGCCGGAGCCGGTGACGATGGCTACTTTGTTTTGCAGGGTGGGCAAGGGGACGCTCCTGAGTGGGATGCTATTTGAGATGCAGCGCGGCTGGGGGGGAAGTGGGGCTTTGTTGTTTATTTTTTCATGGGGATCGAGACGGCGAGGCCGGGGGTGACTTTGTATTGTTCAGCGAAGTTGCGTTGGTTGAGCGAGAGAGCTACGCGGCCGCGGGAGTCGATGTATAGGAGGGGGCTGCCGACGGGTACGTCGCTGAAGGTCTTGACGAAGGGGACGGTGTAGAGGTGTCCGTCGATGGTGACGGGGACGGGGTCGCCGAGGTGGTAGCCGAGCTTGGCGAAGGTCTCGGATGGGACGTTGAGGATGACGTTGCCGAAGGGGCCGTCGAGGCCGAGGACTTCGGCGAGCAGGCCGGTGGCGTCGAGGGTGGGGTTGTGGATGTCGAGGCGGACGAGTTTGGCGACGTCGAGTTTGGGGCCGGCCTGGGTCCAGTTGTCGCCGCGGGCGAGGTGCGCTCCGGCGGGAGAGAAGATGTCGCGGCCGTGGAAGGTGGAGGAGAGACGGGCGCCGATCATCCAGGCGGTGTTGGTGATCTCGCGGGCTTCGACGATCTGGCCTGGGCCATCGGAGGGCATGAGGGTGAGGAGGCCGTTGTCGGGGAGGACGAAGTACTGGCCGCGCATGGAGCGGGCGATGATGGCTTTGCGGGTGCTGCCGACGGTGGGATCGATGACGACGACGAAGACTGCGTCAGCGGGGAAGTAGGGCGCGGAGCCGGCGAGGAAGCGGGCGCCTTCGGTGATGTCGTAGGGCGTGACCTGATGGGAGATGTCGATGATGCGGACCTCGGGGTCGATGCCAACCATGACGGCCTTGCAGATGCCGATGGCGTCGTCTTTGACGTCGAAGTCGGTCATGAAGCCGACTACGTGCTGGGCCGGCTTAGGCAGCTGCGCCGGGAGTGCGCCGGCGACGAGAAGGATGGCTGGGAGAAGACGAGCGAGCTTCATGCGATGAGGATAACTTATGCTCATTGCTCGGGTGCCTCGGCGCCGGGCAGTTCATCGACGGGTCTTTTGCCGCGGCGTTTGAGGAAGAAATTGGTGAGCATGCTGCCGCACTCTTCGGCGAGGAGGCCGGAGGTGACTTCGAGCTTGTGGTTGAGCTGGGGGTGGTTCATGACGGAGAGGACCGTGCCGCAGGCCCCGGCTTTGGGGTCGGGGGCGGCGTAGACGAGGCGGCCGATGCGGGCGTGGAGGATGGCTCCGGCGCACATGGCGCAGGGTTCGAGAGTGGCGTAGAGGGTGCAGTCTTCGAGGCGGTAGTTTTTGAGCGCGCGGCCGGCTTCGCGGAGGGCGACGATCTCGGCGTGGGCGGTGGGGTCGCTGTCGCGGAGGACTCGGTTCTGTCCGCGGCCGATGATTTTGCCGTTGTGGACTACGACTGCGCCTACTGGGACTTCGCCGTTGGCTTCGGCGGCCTGGGCTTCGGCGATGGCGGCGCGGAGATAGTTGAGGTCTGTGGACATTCGTTAATCGGAAAGCACATTCGGGAAGATTCTATTTGTAGTTACAAATGTAGTAACATCATTTGTGCATGGAGTTCGAATCGGGACCCTAAGAAAGCCAGAAGCAACGAAGTTAAGCACGGAGTTACGTTTGAGTTTGCTACTGGAGTTTTTGACGATACCTCTCGGATCGAGCGGTTGGATGCCTCTTCAGTGGAAGAGCGTTGGGCCACGGTCGGCCTGGTTGAAGGTGTTGAAATTTATGTTGTGTATACGGTGAGGGATGAAGCTGTTCGGCTGATCACGGCCAGAAGGGCGACTCGAAATGAACGCGAAGAGTACTGGAATCGTTAGATTCAAACGGGGCCCGAAGAATCCGCCGAAGATGACCGCAAAGCAGATGAAGCGTCTGCGTGAGATGAAGGACGAGGACATTGACCTTCGCGATGCCCCTGCTTCTCCACGAGATGCCGTGTGGACTCGGCCGGGAGCGTTGGTCCCCGCAGAGAACAAGAAGCAAATTACGGTTCGGCTGGATGCGGACGTACTGGAGTTTTTTCGCAAGACGGGCTCGCGGTATCAGAGCCGGATCAATGCGGCGCTTCGGGAGTATATGAAGGCGCATGATAAGGCTTCGTAGCCTAGTTTTCGATTATGGTGCTCGGAGATAGATCAGGTCTCGGAATTGTTAGAAGTTATCAATCCAACGTTTGAACTATCTGGCGTCGTTGCTCATGCGGGTTCCTGTTGGGAGAGGCAGTGGAGGGTGCCGAGGCCCCAGACGAGGTCTACGGCGTGGATGCCGATGACTTCGCGAGTGGGGAAGCAGCTGGCGATGATGTTGAGGGCGTGGCGGTCGTTGGGGTCGTTGAAGGTGGGGACGAGGACGAGTCCGTTGGCGATGTAGAAGTTGGCGTAGCTGGCGGGGAGGCGCTGGCCTTCGAAGATGACCGGGGCGGGCATGGGGAGTTCGACGATTTCGAAGGGTTTGTTTTTGAGGTTGCGGAAGGTGCGGAGGCGGTCGAGGTTTTCGGCGAGGGGGAGGTGGTTTTCGTCGTGGGTGTTGGGCTCGACGCAGGTCAGGATCTTGTTTTCGGCTACGAAGCGGGTGATGTCGTCGACGTGGCCGTGGGTGTCGTCGCCGGCGCAGCCCTTGTGGAGCCAGAGGGCCTTTTCGATGCCGAGGTAGTCGTGGAAGGCCTGTTCGAGGTGCTTGCGGGTTTCGGCTTCGTCGCCGAGGCCGGGGTTGCGCTCCTGGATTTTTGAGAGAAGGCACTCTTCGGTGGTGAGGAGGAGGCCGGCGCCGTTGGTGTCGATGCTGCCGCCTTCGAGGACGAGGCGGTGGGGTTTTCCGGTGGGGAGTTCGACCTCGGGTTTGAACTGAGGGATGTCGTAGTGTCTGGCGACGTGCTGGGGGATCTGGTCGTCGCGGCGCCAGTTGTCGTACTTGGCCCAGGCGTTGAACTTCCAGTTGGTGACGGCGAGGTCGCCCTGCGGATTTTTCACGAAGATGGGGCCGGAGTCGCGGAGCCAGACGCGGTCGGTTTGCCAGGAGTGGAAGTGGAGGCGGGCGAGGTTGGCTCCGGCGCGGCGAAGGTGGCCGGTGGCGCGGTGCTCAGCGTCTTCGTTGTTGACGAGGATGTGGACGTCTTCGACCTGGGAGAGATGGCGGACGATTTCGGCGTAGACCCAGGGGATGGGTTGGAATTTTCCGGGCCAGTCATCGGCGTTGTGGGGCCAGGCGATCCAGGTGGCGGCGTGGGGGGCCCACTCGGCTGGCATGCGGTAGTTGAGGTCGCGAGGTGTGGTCATTCGGATTCTGTCATCTCTCGATTTTCGAGTGGCCCTACCGCCCACCCGGGTAAAGTGTGCAAAGTCTTCCAAGCAAGCGATTTAAGTCTGGACTTCCCCGCGTGGCAGTCACCGTGAGATCCGATGATAGGACGGCGGATGTCAAGTGCAGCAGGTCTCTTTGATGTCAAGTATAGCTTCGGAGCGCGAGGTAACTGGAATCTCGCGGGCGGCATTTCCGGAATGCATATAGGATGAAGTCGATTGAGATTAAGATGCTTGTAAATTCCCTGAAAAGGTTTTGTAACGATATGGCAATCAGCGTCAGCGCACCCCCGAAACACAGCACTTTTCCAATCAGAAGACAGACCTCCGGGCCATGAGCATCGCTACGATGCTGTTTTTCATGTGGGGATTCCTGACGTGTCTGAACGACATTCTGATCCCACACCTGAAGGGTATCTTCGACCTGAAATACGCCCAGGTGATGATGGTGCAGTTCTGCTTCTTCTCGTCGTACTTCATCTTTGCGTTCCCGGCGGGAAAGCTGGTGGAGTGGCGTGGCTATAAGGGCACGATGGTGATCGGGCTGCTGGTGATGGCGGCGGGGGCGTTTCTATTTTTGCCGGCTTCGACTGCGGCCTCGTTTGGATTGTTTCTTTCGGCGCTGGTGATTCTTGCGGCGGGAATTACGACGCTGCAAGTGGCGGCGAATCCTTATGTGGCGAACCTGGGGCCTCCGGAGACGTCTGCGGCGCGACTGAATCTTTCGCAGGCGTTCAACTCGTTTGGGACGTTTGTGGCTCCGTTCTTTGGGAGCATGTTCATTCTGGCTTCGGCGCCGGTGGCTCCGGAGAAGCTGCGGTCGTTCTCGGCGGCGGCGTTGCAGACGTACCGGACGGAGCAGGCTTCGAGCGTGCGGCTGCCTTACCTGGGGATTGGGCTGACGCTGGTGCTGCTGGCGATCTCGTTCGCGGTGCTGAAGCTGCCGACGATGGACTTCACGCGCGACATCAGGCCCGGGGAGCTGGACACAACGCCGACGAACGACAGCATATGGAAGCATCCGGTGCTGCTGGCAGGGGCGCTGGCGATCTTTGTGTATGTGGGGGCCGAGGTTTCGATTGGAAGCTTCCTGGTGAACTACTTTGGACTGCCGGATATTGCGGCGTTCTCGGAGAAGACGGCGGCGAAGTATGTTTCGCTGTACTGGGGCGGAGCGATGGTGGGGCGGTTTATCGGGTCGTGGCTACTGACGAAGGTCAGAACCAGCACTGGTGCTGGGAACGGCGGCGCTGGTGGCTTGTGGGCTGGTGGCGACCTCGATCCTCACGCATGGGCACACGGCGATGTGGGCGATTCATTGCGGTAGGGCTGTTCAACTCGGTGATGTTTCCGAGCATCTTTACTGTGGGGTTGACGGGACTTGGGCCGCTGACTTCGAAGGGGTCGAGTTTGATGGTGGCGGCGATTGTCGGCGGAGCGCTGATTCCGCTGGCGTGAAGGGCATCTGGCGGATGCGGTTGGGGTGCAGCACGCGTTTATCATTCCGGCGGTCTGCTATATCTACATCGCGCTGTTTGGTTATTTAGGCGGGCGCCGGGCGGAGCGCGAGGTGGGGATAGCGGCGTAGGCGCTCGAGAAGAGCGGCACGAGGAGCAGGAGAGTTGGCCGTCTGGGCATGGAGGATGATACTTCCCCATGGTGGCCGCTTGCGTCCTTTCGCTATGAGGCCGCGGAAGGATGTTCACTCGAGCGGTTTTTGGCTCAGTTTAGAGAGTATGGTTCGCGTCTTCGTGAAAAACCCCACATTAGCGACGATAAGACCGTCGCGAACATGGGGCACCCGATTCTATTTTTCTTTGACGATGAGGTAGGCGGTGGTGGTGTTGGGGGCGAGTTTGACCCAGTGGGGGACGTTGGCGGCGATGTGGGCGATGTCGCCGGTGTGGAGGACGACTTCTTTGCCTCCTCCGATGCCGGGGCCGCGGGTCTCTCCGGGGGCGGTGGTGTGTCCTGCCTGCATGGTGCCGCCGGTGACGAGGGTGATGGTGCCCTTGGTGATGATCATCTGGTCGGCCCATTGCTCGTGGAGCTCGGCGTCGCCGGTGTGGACGCGGACGACGAGGAGGGTCTTGTAGGAGCCGAAGTCGTCGAAGGTGTCGAAGGCCACGCCGCCTGGGCTGGCTTTGGCGGCGGCGAGGAGTTTGGCTTCGCGCTGGTCGAGGTCGGCGGTGGTGTGGACGATGGGGTCGGTGGACTGGGCGAGGAGTGGGGCCGCTGCGAGGGTGAGGGAGAGGAAGATGCGACGGGTCATGCTGACTCCTTTGGGATGGCCAATTGTAATGGGTGGTTTGGGAGGGTCAAGAGAACGGCTGGTTGGGCGGCTTACATCGCACCTTTTGCGGTGAGACTGCAAAGGGCGGGGTTTCAGAGCGTGATGGCGTGGGTTAGGGAAAGCGGTTCGCGCTTTCGCGCGAATGCCCACATCTCAAGATCGAGATATGGGGCACCCATTTTGGGGCTTCTGCCAGATGTAGGCTACTCTGCCACCCGGATTTTAGGCCAGCTATTTTTCTTTGAAGACCAGGTAGGGGTGGTGTGAGGCAGAGGAAGATGCGAAGTGACATTCGGGCCCCTTCGCTCCGGTTTTGGCGGATTGTGACCATGGAAAGAAAGCATACCCCAGGGGCTAAAGCCCGGTTTGTGGCTCGGCTTGAGAGGGCCAAGCCTGAAGGCTTGTCGTACCCAGAAGCGGTTCGCGCTTTGCGGGAATGCCCACATCTCAAAATCGAGATGTGGGGCACCCGATTTTGTGGCTTCAATCCAGATGTGGGCCACCACCCGCCCTGATCAGGAAAAGCAGATTCCTCCGCTTCGCTGCGGAATGACAAAAAAAGCAACGACAAAAGCAAAATGCGGGGATTCTTCGCTTTGCTCAGAATGACGACTTCGGGGTAATGGTCTTCGGCGACTCAGTCCAGGAAGCGTTTGGCTATGCCTTCGTAGGCGTCGATGCGGCGGTCGCGTAGGAAGGGCCAGTGCTGGCGGGTGACTTCGATGAGTTTGGGGTCGAGGTCGGCGATGAGGATCTCTTCTTTGTTGTGGCTGGCTTTGGCGAGGATGCGGCCGAAGGGGTCGGCGATGAAGCTGCCGCCCCAGAACTCGATGCCGGATGCGGGGGTGTGGTCGCCGGGGCCGTGGAGTTCGACGGTGGCGGGGTTGCCGTCGGCGGCGGGGGCTTTGAATTTGACGTCGCCGTGCTCGTGGCCTACGCGGTTGACGGCGCAGACGAAGACTCCGTTGGCGATGGCGTGGGCGCGCTGGGCGGTCTGCCAGGCTTCGTATTGGGCGGTGCCGAACTCTTCTTTTTCGGAGGGGTGCCAGCCGATGGCGGTGGGGAAGAAGAGGATTTCGGCTCCGCGGAGGGCGGTGAGGCGGGCGCCTTCGGGGTACCACTGGTCCCAGCAGACGAGGGTGCCGATGGGGCCTTGCGTGGTTTGCGTGGATTTGAAGCCGAGGTCGCCGGGGGTGAAGTAGAACTTCTCGTAGTAGAGCGGGTCGTCGGGGATGTGCATCTTGCGGTAGATGTCGGCGATGCTGCCGTCTTTTTCGATGGTGACGGCGGTGTTGTGGTAGAGGCCGGGGGCGCGGCGCTCGAAGAGGCTGGCGACGAGGACGACGCCGGTTTCGCGGCAGACGCGGGTGAGGATGTCGGTGGAGGGGCCGGGGATGGACTCGGCGAGGCCGAAGAGGGCGTGGTCTTCGCGCTGGCAGAAGTATTGGGCGCGGAAGAGCTCGGGGAGGCAGACGAGTTGTGGCGCCCTGGCGGGCGGCTTCGTAGACGCGCTCGGCGGCCTTGTCGAGGTTGAGCTGGGTGTCCGGGGCGCATGGACATCTGGATGAGGGCTACGCGTTTGGTGGTGGAGTTCGGCATGGTTTTCATCTTGTTATCTTATAGGGTTCCGGGGAGGGTATCGTCCGATCGCGGGCGTTGGCCGTGGTGGCTTGTAGCGAACGGTTCCCAGAGCTATTGGAGTGTCTCGTTCCGGCAACGATTCGTTCAGCCGGAGCTGGCGGCCTATGGCGCAGAAGAAAGACATAAAGATGTCGTAGAGGCCTGAGAGGAATCTCTCTTTTTTGCCGTTGGGATTTCTGTTACGTTTAAGTTGTTACAGCGGGCCAGATTGACGTCCGGTGCGCTCTCTTCCATTCACCTGAAAACATTTTCCCGGCTGTTGCGGTAGGCGTGTATTTCATTGCAGAAGGAGTGTTATGTTGAGCGAATTTCGTGATTTTCTGGAACTTTCGTACGCTGAACTCGAGGACCTGAACCTGCAGGCGAAGGAGCAGCGCAAGAAGCGCGTCGCCGCCGATGTGATTCAGGAAGAGCGGCTGAAGTATCTGACCGACGAGAAGCGGATCAAGGCCGTGACGGTGCTGTTCAGCGATCTTGAAGGCCGGCTGCACATGCTGGACTACGACAAGAAGTTTCTGGTGAAGAGCTACGACAACCTGACGTTCGACGGCTCGTCGATTCGCGGATTTACGGCGCAGCGGGAGAGCGATCTGCGGCTGGGGATCGACTGGAGCGCGTTCTACTGGGTGCCGGCGGATGTGTTTGGCGCGGGCAAGGTGATGGTGTTCGGCGAGGTGATCGATAAGAACGGCGACGACGTACAGCGCGGACATTCGCGGAGTGCTGAAGCAGTTCTCGCAGGAGCTGTTCGACAAGCAGGGCTACACGCTGAATGCGGCGAACGAGATTGAAGGGTTCCTGTTTGAGGGGATCGATGCGGAGCGCAACTACCATGAGACGGGTAGCTTCGAGTACGTGAACAAGGGCGGGTACTATCACTCGCTGCCGGGCGATCCGCTGCGGGAGTTTATCGACACGACGGCGGAGGTGCAGCGCGCGATGGGCTTCGAGAACGAGAAGGACCATCCTGAGGTTGCGCCGTCGCAGTTCGAGATCAACTACGGCTATGGCGAGGTGGTTGCCGCGGCGGACCAGATTCAGCTGTATAAGCTGATCTGCCGGCAGGTGGCGACGCAGATGGGAATGACGGCGAGCTTTCTGCCGAAGCCGGTGGTGGGCGTGAACGGCAGCGGCATGCATACGAATGTTTCCGATCACGAAGGGCGGGAAGAACCTGTTCTGGGACCCGAAGGGCGAGGAGAAGATCTCCAAGATGGCGTGGCAGTTTACGGACCGCATTCTGACGCATGGCAACGATATCTGCCTGCTGATGAATGCGAGCGTGAATGCGTATCGCCGGCTGGATCCGCACTTTGAGGCGCCGAACCAGCTCAACGCCTCGGCGGTCAACCGTGGGGCGATGGTTCGGATTCCGATCGGCAATGAGAAGTCTTCGCGCGATCGAGGTGCGTGCGGTTGCTCCGGATGCGAATCCGTACATGGTGCTGTACTCGATCTTCAAGACCGGCCTGCATGGCGATATCTCGAAGATCAAGAACCTGCGCCAGGCGGAGCGGTATCTGCCGGACAACATCTACACGGCGCTTGAGAACTTCCGGGAGGCGGAGTGGACGACGACGCTGCTGGGCGAGGATGTGAAGGCGCGGTATGCGGACCTGAAGCAGGCTTCGGCGGATCGCTGCCCGCGGCTGCTGGGAACGATCGTGAAGGCGCCGGAGGTGCAGTTCCACCACGATGTTTACAACCAGCTGCTGTGGAATAAATTCTAGTTGCGGCTGCGGTTTAATAGAGGGCCCTCGCATTTGCGGGGGCTTTTCTTTGTTGCTGATTGACACGAAGTCCAGGCTGCTGCATTCTTCTGCTGTTGCTTCGATGGAGGTTTCTCTTGGATGCGACGCGTGTGGATCGATCGGAATCCCTGGTTGGCGCCGGCGGCGGTGCTTGGGTGGATGTTTGCTGCTCGGGCTTGGTGCTTGGTGGATGGCTGCTGGGTGATGGAGATCAAGGAGACTCAGGCTTGCAGACCGGTATGTGACGGTGAAGGGGCTGGTGGAGCGGACGGTGAAGTCCGATAGCGCGGTGTGGCCGGTGACGTATAAGGAGACGGGCAACGATCTGCAGCAGGTGTATGCGAAGAGCGAGGAGGACCGTGGCGGCGATCCTGAAGTTTTTTGCGGCGCAGGGGATTACGCCGCAGGAGATTTCGGTGGGGCAGATCCAGGTGACGGACAAGCAGGCGAATGAGTATGGCGGGAATAACAATGGCGGGCCGCGGTATATCGTGCAGCAGACGGTGACGGTGAGTTCGAACGACGTGGACAAGATTGCGAAGGCGGGGCAGAAGACGGCGCAGTTGTTGCAGGCGGGGATTATTGTTGTGGGTGGATATGGGCAGGGGATCCGGTATGTGTTCAATGGGCTGAATGCGCTGAAGCCGGACATGATTACGGAGGCGACGAAGAATGCACGGGCGGCGGCGGACAGGTTTGCGGCGGATTCGGGGAGCCAGGTGGGATCGATACGGTCGGCGAACCAAGGGGTGTTTTCGATCTCGGCGGCGGACGCTGGAAGTGGGATGGCGCCGGGTGAGGAAGGCGGTGGTGGGCAGGCGGAGAACCCGGATGCGAGCATCATGAAGAAGGTGCGCGTGGTGTCGACGGTGGATTATTATCTGGTTCGATAAGCGCACGGTTGGCCGCATATCGTTGCTAGTCGTATTGCGCGGGTGGTAGCCTTCGAACACTATCCTTTTTGTGTCGGAGTCTACATCACATGCAGGCAAGCTACAACGGAATCCCAGTGCCCGCCGAACGGGCAGGCCATCGAATACAGCAACGGCAAGTTCACCAGTTCCCGATCATCCGATCATTCCTTTTATCGAAGGCGATGGCACGGGGCGCGACATCTGGAAGGCTTCGCAGCGGGTGTTTGATGCGGCGGTGGAGAAGGCTTATGGGGGCAAGCGGTCGGTGGCGTGGTATGAGGTGCTGGCCGGGGAGAAGGCGTATCGCCAGACGCAGAACTGGCTGCCGGACGATACGGTGAAGGCGACGGTGGACTTTCGCGTGTCGATCAAAGGGCCGCTGACGACGCCGGTGGGTGGCGGAATTCGCTCGCTGAATGTGGCGCTGCGGCAGTTGATGGATCTGTACCAGTGCGTGCGGCCGGTGAAGTACTATGCTGGCGTGCCGAGTCCGGTGAAGCATCCGGAGAAGCTGGATGTGGTGATCTTCCGCGAGAATACGGAGGACATCTATGCGGGGATTGAGTTTCGCGAGGGGACGCCGGAGGCGGCGAAGTTCATCGCGTTTGTGAACGACGACATGCTGAAGGGCGGCGAAGAAGAAGATTCGGCTGGATTCGGGTGTTGGGGTGAAGCCGATCTCGATTACGGGGTCGAAGCGGCTGGTGCGGGCGGCGATCCAGTATGCGCTGGACAATGGGCGCAAGACGGTGACGCTGGTGCATAAGGGGAACATCCAGAAGTTTACCGAGGGGGCGTTCCGCGAGTGGGGGTATGAGGTTGCGTCGCAGGAGTTCCGCGAGCAGACGGTGACGGAGCGGGAGAGCTGGATCCTGGGGAACGTTGAGGCGAATCCGAAGCTGACGGCGGAGGAGAATGCAGCGCTGATCGAGCCGGGCATTGAGTTTGCCTCGAAGGAGTTTGGCGAAGAGGTGGTGGCCGAGGTGAAGAGCGTTGCTGGCCTCGATCGGCAAATCGCACGGGAATGGGCAAGTGGAAGAAGAAGATCCTGGTGAACGACCGGATTGCCGACTCGATCTTTCAGCAGATCATTCTGCGGCCGGAGGACTATAGCGTGCTGGCTACGACGAACCTGAACGGCGACTACATCTCGGACGCTGCTGCTGCGCAGGTTGGCGGGCTGGGAATTGCTCCGGGCGGGAACATTGGCGATGGGTATGCCGTGTTTGAGGCGACGCATGGTACGGCTCCGAAGTATGCGGACAAGGACGTGATCAATCCTGGGCAGCGTGATTCTTTCGGGCGTGATGCTGTTCGACTTTCTGGGCTGGACTGAGGCGGCGCGGCTGATCGAGAGCTCGATGGAGAAGACGATTGCGCAGAAGTTTGTGACGTATGACTTCGAGCGCGGGATGCAGGGCGCGACGAAGGCGAAGACCAGCGAGTTTGCTACGCGGATGATCGAGAATATGGGTTAGGGAAGTGGTCAAAAGCAGATTCCTCCGCTTCGCTGCGGAATGACAACAAAATTACGGCTGAATAATTCGCGTCAATGCGATGAGTCAGCAAGGAGATGGAATGCGGAAGAAGGTAACGGTTGTTGGTGCGGGAAATGTTGGAGCAACGGCGGCGCATTGGATTGCGGCGAAGGAGTTGGCCGATGTGGTGCTGCTCGATGTGATCGAGGGTGTGCCGCAGGGCAAGGCGCTGGATCTGCTGCAGGCGATGCCGATTGAGAAGCGTGACTGCAACATTGTTGGCACCAATGATTATGCGGATACGGCGAACTCGGACATTGTGGTGATTACGGCGGGAATTGCGCGCAAGCCGGGAATGAGCCGCGATGATTTGCTGAATACGAACTTCAAGATCATGAGCGATGTGGTGGCGAAGGCGGTGGCGGCTTCGCCGAACACGATCCTTATTGTGGTGTCGAATCCGCTGGATGCGATGGCGCAGACGGCGTTCAAGCAGGCCGGATTGCCGCGTGAGCGCGTGATCGGGATGGCTGGAGTGCTGGATTCGGCGCGGTTCCGGACGTTTATTGCGCAGGAGCTGAATGTTTCGGTCGAGAATGTGACGGCGTTTGTGCTGGGCGGGCACGGCGATACGATGGTTCCGCTTTCGCGCTACTCGACTGTGGCGGGGATTCCGATTACGGAGCTGATTGCGCCTGACCGGTTGAAGGAGTTGGAGACGCGGACGGCCAATGGCGGCGCGGAGATTGTGAAGCATCTGAAGACGGGGTCGGCTTACTATGCGCCTTCGGCTGCGGCGGTGGAGATGGTCGAGGCGATCCTGAAGGACAAGAAGAAGATCCTGCCTTGCGCGGCTTATCTGCAGGGGGAGTATGGGATCTCCGGGACTGTATGTTGGCGTGCCTTGCAAGCTGGGGGCGAAGGGGCTGGAGCAGATTATCCAGATCAAGCTGACGGCTGAGGAGCAGGCTGCGCTGAATAAGAGTGCGGATTCGGTGAAGGAGCTTTGCACGGTGATTGGGATGGCGTAAGACGAAGGCCGACCGCGGATTTCGCGGATTGATAACGGACAAGACGAAGGAAGGCCCGCTCCGATGAGAGCGGGCCTTCTGTTTTATTGAGAACCGTGACTAGGCGACGCGTTCGATGGTGACGGATTCGAGGACTACTGGGGTTTTGGGGCGGTCCATGCCGTCGCGGCTGACTTTGCTGATCTTTTCGACGATGTCGTAGCCTTCGACTACTTCGCCGAAGATGGTGTGCTTGCCGGTGAGCCAGCTGGTGTCGGCTACGGTGATGAAGAACTGGCTGCCGTTGGTGTTGGGGCCGGCGTTGGCCATGGCGAGCTTGCCGGGCTGCTGGAAGCCGTGCTTGGAGCCGCTTGGTCTCGTCGGCGAACTTGTAGCCGGGGCCGCCCATGCCGGTGCCTTCGGGGTCGCCGCCCTGGATCATGAACTGGGGGATGACGCGATGGAAGATGGTGCCGTCGTAGAGCTTGGCGCCCTTCTTGCTGCGGCTGTTCCAGTCTTTGGTGCCTTCGGCGAGGCCGATGAAGTTGGCGACGGTCTCGGGTGCGTCCTTCTCGAAGAGCTCGCAGACGATGGTTCCTTCGGTGGTCTTGAATGTGGCGTAGGTGCCGGGTTTCGTTGGCATGTGAGGTTCTCCTTGCAGGTTTGATGGATTGAATGGAGAGAGGCGCGTCCGCTGAGATCGCAGAGGCCGTTGGATTTATTTTTGTGGCGCGGTCGGCTGCGGCCGGTGTGTGTTGATGGCGGCGCTACCGGTAATGGGGGCATGGGCTTGGCCTTCGCGAACGATGGTGACGCGATTGATGACGACGGGGGTGAGCGGCTTGTCGTTGGCGTTGCGTTCGACGCGGGCGATGGAGGCGACGAGCAGGACGGAGTGCGCGTCGCACAGGCCGAAGATGGTGTGCTTGCCGTTGAGTTGCGGGACGGGGTCTTCGGTGATGAAGAACTGTGAGCCGTTGGTGCCGCCGCCGGAGGGCCCGGGGCCGGCGTTGGCCATGGCGAGGAGGCCGGGCGTGTCGAAGGTGAGGGAGGGGTCGATCTCGTCCTGGAAGAAGTAGCCGGGGTCGCCGGTGCCGTCGCCTGCGCGGTCGCCGCCCTGGATCATGAAGCCGGGGATGACGCGATGGAAGGTGGTGCCGTTGTAGAAGGGCTGGTGGTGCATTTTTTGGAGGGTCTTGGGGTCGGTCCAGTCCTTGGTGCCTTCGGCGAGGCCGATGAAGTTGGCGACGGTGACGGGGGCCTCTTTGTCGAAGAGCTTGCAGGTGAGGCGGCCCATGGTGGTGTCGATGACGGCGGTGGGGCCGGTGGGGACGGGCGCGGGCTTGATCTGGCTGGTGGTGCTGGGGGCGTCGGGTAGCTGCTGGGAGGGTGGGGTCGTTTGTGCTTGCGCGGATACGCTGAGGGCCAAGAGCGAGTGCGAGAAAACGAAGCGTCATGCGGTGTTTGACTCCAATAAACAGGCTATCGCAGACGCGCGGTTGGAGCAATGCGGCGGGGCCGCGAGCGTGGCTGTCGTGGTTGCGTAATGATGGGAGAAGTCATCTTGCAGCTGCTCCTTGCGGATGAATTCAAGGTGCGATCTGTAACCGAATGGCGGATTCTGCATCTGATTGGACACTGGAGGAACAACAGAATGGCGAAGTATGCGCTTTATGTGTCGTTGAAGGCGAAGCCCGGGAAGGAGAAGGATGTTGAGGCGTTTTTGAAACAGGGTGCGGAGATGGCGAAGAAGGAAGCGGGAACGGTTACCTGGTATGGCTTGAAGGAGGATGAGGGCAACTACAGTGTCTTCGATACGTTCAACGATGAGGCGGGCAGAGATGCCCATTTGAACGGCGAGATTGCCAAGGCGCTGATGGCGAAGGCGAGCGAGTTGTTTTCGGAGCCGCCGCAGATCCACAAGATCGATATTGTGGCGGATAAGTAGACGCGTTAGTTTGATTTGTCTGCGGCGGCCTGGACGTCGCGGAAGACGCGGAGAAGGTTGCCGCCGAGGAGCTTGTGCATGTCCTCGGCGGTGTAGCCTCGGGCCATGAGGGCGGCGGTGATTTTGGGGAGGTCGGCGGCGGAGTCGATGCCTTCGGGCAGGACGGGGATGCCGTCGAAGTCGGTGCCGATGCCGACGTGGTCGATGCCGGCGACTTTGATGACGTGATCGAAGTGATCGATGAGTGAGTTGAAGGGGGCGCGGCCGATCTTTGCGGCGAACTCGCGGTCGATCTTGTCGGATGCGGTGTAGGGGACGGGGAGGCCTTTGGCTTTGTAGTCGGCTTCGAGGGCGTCCTGGGCCTTTTGGCGTTCGGGCTTCTGCGCGGCCCAGGCGAGGCGCCACTTCTCGTCGATGAAGGCGGGGAAGAAGTTGACCATGACGACGCCGTTGTTCTTTTTCATGGCGAGGAGCATCTCGTCGGTCATGTTGCGGCCGGCGTTGGTGAGGGCGCGGGCGGAGGAGTGCGAGGCGATGATGGGGGTGCGCGTGGTGGCGATCGACGTCCCAGAAGGTCTTGTCGGAGACGTGGGAGATGTCGACCATCATGCCGAGGCGGTTCATCTCGGCGACGACTTGTTTGCCGAAGGAGGTGAGGCCGTTGTGGTGGGGGATGGTGGGATCGTCGATGTCGCCGGAGGAGTCGGCCCAGTTGTTGGTGTTGGACCAGGTGAGGGTCATGTAGCGGACGCCGAGGCGGTAGTAGTCGCGGAGGAGGGCGAGGGAGTCCTCGATGGAGTGGCCGCCTTCGATGCCCATGAGGACGGCGAATTTTCCTTGGCCGTGGGCTGCGATGATTTGATCGGCGGTGGTGCAGAGCTGGAGTTTGTCCGGTGCGCGGCGGACTTGCTCGAGGGTGGCGTCGATGAGGGCGAGGGTGCGGCGGGCGGAGGCATTAGCGGGGTATTGGCCGGGGTCGACCCAGATGGAGAAGAACTGTGCGTCGAGGTTGCCCTTCTTCGCGGAGTCGTAGTTGAGCATGCCGCCGTTGAGTGGGTCGGTGAAGTTCCAGTTTTCGTCGACGAAGCGTTGAGGGGTGTCGGCGTGGGTGTCGATGACGATGGCACTGGCGTGGACATCGGCAGGGTTTGTCATCTTTTTGTTTCCTGTTGCAGGGGTTGCCTGCGCATTCAAAAAGAGTCGCCGAGAAGCAAAAGCATGGATGTGCTTGCAAATAGAGGCAGTCTTTTGAGGACGAGTGTGGTGTTCTCGCGCATGAATAGAACGATTGTAGCAATCGATCGAGAAGGCGAAATTTGTTAGGACAACCGCAGGCACGTGGTGGCCATCTCTTCTTCGAGAGAGGTGAAACATGGCACAAGGATTGAATTCAACGAAGAGTGCAGCGCGTCCTTCGCATGAGGCGATTGAAGACGAGACGACTGCGAATGAAGGGAACAAGAGCGACCAGGAGAGGATGGACGCATGCCGCGATGCAGAGTGCGAAGCGCGCGCAGAACCGGATTCTGTCGAATGAAGAGACGACCCGGGGAAATTCTGTGTTTTCGAAGTAGAAAAAATGTTGGAGGTAGAGAAAAAGCCCCGCGGGCCTGCGGGGCTTTTCTCTTTTTGTGGGATTAAAAAGCCGATGCGCCTGCTTCGGCTACGGCGTGGTCCTGATCTCCGGAGCCTCCGCTGACCCCGATGGCTCCGACTACCTTGCCGTCTTTCCTGAGAGGAATGCCGCCGGCGAAGATCATGACTTTACCGTCGTTGGAGGCGTGGATGCCGAAGAACTGGCTGCCGGATTGGGCGTGAGGGGCAATGTCTTTGGTGGCGATGTCGAAGGCGCGCGAGGTCCAGGCCTTCTTGATGGAGATGTCGATGGAGCCGATCCAGGCGTTGTCCATGCGGACGTGAGAGATGAGGTTGCCGCCGGCGTCGGCTACGGCGATGTTCATGGGCTGGCCGATCTCGTTGGCTTTCTTTTCGGCAGCGGCGATGATGCGGCGGGCGTCTGCTAGTTGGATCATTATTGCTCCTGAAAGTTCGTGTTGAGTGAGCGGATGTGATGCTGGCGCGGGAGTGATTGCGGTTCGCGCTTTGCGCGAATGCCCACGTCGCGAGAATCCGGATGCATGGGGCACCCGGTGTCGTGGCCGGCTAGCGGGCGAAGAGGTCTTTGACTTGTTGGATGAAGACGTCGCGGCCCATGTCGCTGATGGCTTCGGTGAGGGGGAGTTGTTTGGGGCAGGCCTGGACGCAGTTTTGCGCGAAGCCGCACTCCTGAATGCCGCCGTCTCCGGCCAGGGCGCGGAGACGTTCTTCTTTGAGGACTGCGCCGCTGGGATCCAGGTTGAAGAGCTTGGCCTGGGCGATGGTGGCGGCGCCGACGAAGTCGGTGGCGTCGTTGAACTGGGGGCAGACCTCCATGCAGATGGTGCAGGAGATGCAGTTGGAGAGCGGGTAGCGCTGTTCTTGAATCTGAGGAGCTTGCTTAGGGCCGGCGCCGAGGTCGTAGGTGCCGTCGATGGGGACCCAGGCCTTGACCTTCTTGAGGTTTTCGAAGAGGACGGAGCGGTCGACGGCGAGGTCGCGGACTACGGGGAACTTGGAGAGCGGGGCGAGGGTGATGGTCTGGTCTTTGTTGGGGCCGGTGAGCTTGTCGACGAGCGCAGAGCAGGCCATGGTGGCTTTGCCGTTGATGAGCATGGCGCAGGAGCCGCAGATCTCTTCGAGGCAGTTGGAGTCGTAGGTGATGGGCGTGGTGGGCTTGCCGGTGACGTCGACGGGGTTGAGCGCGATCTCGCCGAGGAGCGAGGTGATGTTCATGCCCGGGCGGTAGGGGACCTCGAACTTTTCGGTGGTGGCGGGGGCGTCGGGGTTGGACTGACGCTTGATCTCGACCTTGATGGTGCTTGGTGCCATGAATGCTCCTTAGCGACTGCAGATTTCCTGTGCCTTCAGCGTGTGGCCCTGCTGGAGGCGATTGTTGCGAAGGGTGGCAGTCGGGCAGCAGTTCGGGAGCGGGAGGCTAGAAGCTGCCGATCTTGTGGTTGCGCTCCTTCTCGAGTGTTGCGACTGCGATGCCTTCTTCTTTGCTGATCGGAGGGCGGCCTTTGAGTGCCTGGCACCGCTCCCGGGGTTTGAGGTGCGTGGTGTAGAGGTACATATACGCCATTACCGCAACGAATATGACGGACAGTGCGATGTAGACGATCTGGATGTTTTCCATGCCGCATTAGACGGCTAAAACGGGTTTTGTGGCAACTGGTAAAGGGCAAAAGCAAAGACGAAATACGGGGACCTTCCCCTTCGGCTCGCTTTGCTCGCTCAGGATCAGGATGACGACGGGTTTCGGGTGTTGTCGCGGCATTATGCGCTCTATCGGCATTAGGCGGTGGCGTCGTAGCGGCGGGGGCGCGGTTTGATGTGGCTGATGTCTACGTCTTCCCACTCGAAGGCGGGGGCGTCGTCTTTGAAGGCGGCTTTGGTGGTTTTGAGGAACTTTTCGTCGTTGCGTTCGGGGAAGTCGGGTTTGTAGTGGGCTCCGCGGGACTCGTCGCGGAGGCGTGCGCCCTGGACGATGACGCGGCCTAGTTGGAGCATGTTCCAGAGCTGGCGGGTGAAGGCGAAGCTGGTGTTGGCCCACTGGCTCTTGTCCGAGAGGTTGACGTTGCGGTAGCGGTCGAGGAGTTCGACGATCTTGGCGTCGGCTTCGTCGAGGCCCGCGTTGTAGCGGATGATGGTGGCGTGCTTGGTCATGGTGTCGCCGAGCTCGCGCCAGAGCTTGAAGGGGTTTTCGGTGCCCTTGTTGTTGAGGAGGAGATCGTTGAACTCCTTCTGGCGGGCGAGTTCGGCGGCGTGGCCACCGTCGCCTTCCTGGGCGGGGAGGTTTTTCGCGTACTGCATGGCTTGCGGGCCGGCTACGAAGCCTCCGTAGATGCAGGAGAGGAGGGAGTTGGCGCCGAGGCGGTTGGCTCCGTGGATGGAGTAATCGGCTTCTCCTGCAGCGAATACGCCGGGAATGTTCGTCTGCTGGTTGAAGTCGACCCAGAGGCCGCCCATGGTGTAGTGCATGCCGGGGAAGATCTTCATGGGGACTTTGCGGGGGTCGTCGCCGACGAACTTCTCGTAGATCTCGAGGATGCCTTCGAGCTTGTGCTGGCGCTCGGGTGCGAGGTGCGAGACGTCGAGGTAGACCATGGGCTGGCCGTCGATGCCCATGTTGTGCTCGTAGACGACCTTGAAGATGGCGCGGGTGGCGACGTCGCGGGGGACGAGGTTGCCGTACTTGGGGTACCACTCTTCGAGGAAGTACCAGCGGTCGGACTTCGGGGATGGATTGGGCGGCGCGCTTGTCGTTCTTGTCTTTGGGGACCCAGACGCGGCCGCCTTCGCCGCGGGCGGACTCGGACATGAGGCGGAGCTTGTCTTCGCCGGGGATGGCGGTGGGGTGGACCTGGATGAACTCGCCGTTGGCGTAGTAGGCGCCTTGCTGGTAGAGGGCGGATTGCGCGCTGCCGGTGCAGACGACGGAGTTGGTGGACTTGCCGAAGATGGCGCCGTTGCCGCCGGTGCAGACGATGATGGCGTCGGCGGGGAAGGTGCGGGTCTCCATGGTGCGGAGGTCCATGGCGGTGATGCCGCGGCAGGCGCCTTTGCTGTCGAGGACGGCGGAGAGGAACTCCCAGCCTTCGTACTTGGTGACTTTGCCTTCGGCTTCGTAGCGGCGGACCTGCTCGTCGAGGGCGTAGAGGAGTTGCTGGCCGGTGGTCGCGCCGGCGAAGGCGGTGCGGTGGTAGAGCGTTCCGCCGAAGCGGCGGAAGTCGAGGAGGCCTTCGGGGGTGCGGTTGAAGGGGACGCCCATGCGGTCGAGCAGGTCGATGATGGCGGGGCCTTGTGCGGTCATGTTTTTGACGGGGGTCTGGTTGGCGAGGAAGTCGCCGCCGTAGATGGTGTCGTCGAAGTGCTTGAAGACGTCGTCGCCCTCGCCCTTGAGGTTCTTGGCGGCGTTGATGCCTCCCTGGGCGCAGACCGAGTGCGAGCGCTTGACGGGGACGATGGAGAAGAGGTCGACCTTGCCGCCGGCTTCGGCGATCTTGATGACGGCGGCGAGACCGGCGAGGCCTCCGCCTACGACGATGATTCTTGGGGTTGCTGCTGCCATGTGTTCTTCCTATTCAGAAACTATTTTCCGTCAGATCGGGCGCTAAACTCATTCAGTTTGTGTTGCTCACGATAAGGATGACCAATAAGGCTGCTGGAATAAATTGCATCCACAACACGGTGACTAGAGCATTTCTGAGTCGACTTTGTGGAAAGAGCTTTCGATGGAGGTTATAGATTTCAAAAGGTCTCCTCACCCTGTTCCAGTGACTCACGTGCGGTACAAGCTTTGTTTCATTAATTTGTTTGATCATCAGTTCGTGGATGATTACACCTGCCAGAACGAACGCTAATATGACGACGAACAACAAAATGGGCATGTTTAGGCTCTAGCGGGCCTCTCCGGGCTGAGACGGATTAGTCGAGTTCGCCGGTAATACTGTCGGTGCGGTCATCGTGACGGCGGCGGGCTGCTCCGGCATGACGTCTTCGGGGGCGGGCGGTGCGGTGACGACGGCGTAGATGCTGATGAGGCCCATGAGGCAGAGGGCCGCGCCGCCGAGTCCGCAGACCCAGCCGAATTTCTTGCGGGCCTTGTCGCCGGGGGTGATGCCCCACTTGGCGGCGAAGAGCCAGATGCCGTAGGCGAAGTGCCAGGTGGTGGCGATCATCGCGATGACGTAGATGGCGAGCATCCAAGGGTTGGAGAGTTCGTGCTGGACCTTGGCGAAGGCCGCGCCCGGGTGCTCGGGGAGCGAGACGCCGGTGAACCGCTGGCGGTAGAGGTGCTGGATGATGTAGAGAAAGGCGATGATGCCGGTGATGCGCTGGCTGAGGTACATCCAGTTGGAGGCCCAGGGGTAGACGTTGACGTTCACGCGGCCGCGGATGGCGATGAAGAGGCCATAGAGGGCATGAAAGGCGAGAGGGATGAAGATGAAAGTCCACTCGAGTACGCGGACGAGCGGGAGGGAGTTGAGGAAGAGGACCTGTTTGGCGTAGGCGAGCGGGCCGTTGACGATCTCGTAGTTGGAGATGATGTGCTCGACGAGAAAGGCGCCGATGGGGACGATGCCGGTGAGGGAGTGAAGTTTTCGCCAGAAGAAGGAGTGGCCTTCACCTGCGCGGAGCGGTTGCACGCCGCGAAGTTGCGGTTCGGCAGGAGGTGCAGGCGAGGCGGCGGTGGCCATGGGAACTCCTTCAGATCACGATGAATGCACTGTAGGGAAGGAAAAAGTGCAGCACAAAGATTATTCCGCTCCTGTTCTACCAGCGTCAAGGAAAGTGCTGTGTTTTGTGCGGTTATCGTGACGTTTGTGCGATTAAATTGCTTTCGCGATGGTGGATGAGTTGGTGCCGGGGATTCGGGGTCGCTCCGGGAGTGTCCCAAGCTCAACCTGCTTTGCGGGCACAGAGGGGCATGGCGCGTAAGATTGCATAGCAGAGATTAAGGTGCTCTTTTTTCACGATTATCTGATAGGTGAGTGATGAAGCCCTTCGCGCGGTTTGCAGCAGTTGCACAGTTATTGTTGAGTGGAGTGTGTTTGGCGCAGATGCCTCAGACAGCGACAGCGCTGATCGAGGCCGGCATTGCCAACGCGGACGCGAATGCCAAGGAGGCCTTCTCCTATACCTTCCATGAGGACGACGCCAGCTTCGTTGCGGATGCAGCCGGCGGCCCGCCGAAACCAACTTTGCCCGGGAGTCAATGGGCCATTTCACCCGTCATGGTGAACGCAGAGTACAAATGGTCGGTGCAGTACGACGTCCTCTTTGTCGAAGGGATTCCCTATCGCCGGGTGATCGGCATCAACGGACAGCGGCCCTCGCCCGAGATCGCCGCATGGGAGAGCGAGCGTTACGACCGTGCCGTTGCGGCCATTCATGCGCTTTCTCCTGAGCAGCGGCAGCAGCGGTTGAGGGCACCTGAGGGCATCGCGTCGATCATGATAGACCCGAAGCTGCTGACTAGTTTGTACGACTGCAAGATCACCGGTCATGAGAAGGTGGAAAAACGTGCCGCGACGGTGGTTCACTGCAAGCCGCGTCACGATCTTCCCCAGACCGAAGCAGCGGCGCGGATGAGCGGACCGGTCACCCTCTGGGTGGACGACGAGCAGCCCTTCTTCCACCGCACGCGCATGGAGCTCGATCACACGGTCGGTCGGTACGACGCGGGGACGGTCGTCACCTTTACGTGGAGCCTGCTTGATGGGGTCTGGCACCACACTTCTACGGAGCTGGTGTGGGTGGGCGCGGAGAAGACGACGAAGAACATCGATACGCCAACACCTGGAACACAGATGAATATTGAACAGGTCAATCAGGGAAGAGTTGTTGTTACCTTCTCCAACTTCAAAAAATTCCGCATAGAGTCGCGGATTGTTGCTCCTGACTCCTCGTCGACTGTCCGCCTGCCGCCGCAACCTTGATGCGCGAGAGCGATCTGACGGCGGGGACGGTGTCATCCGCGTTGTTGTGATATTTCACGGAGGAGAGCGGCGAAGGCCCGCCCTCGATGGCTGAAGGTGAGTTTGGTTGGGATGTCGAGTTCGGCCATGGTCTTTTTCTCGCGAGGGAGATAGAAGAGTGGATCGTAGCCGAAGCCGTTGGCGCCGCGGGGCTCGGTGAGGATATCGCCTTCGACCGCGCCGTGGCCGACAGTGAGGACCTGGCCGTTGCGCGCTGCTGCGAGGACGCAGTGGTAGCGGGCGCTGCGTTCGGTTAGCGGGATACCGGTGAGGAGGGAGATGAGGTAGAGGTTGTTGCGCTCGTCGGTTGAGTGATGCTGCGCGGTGTGAAAGTTGTGGTCGTCGGCAAAGCGGGCGGAGCGGACTCCGGGATGGCCGTGGAGGGCGTCGACCTCGAGGCCGGAGTCGTCGGCGATGACGATCTCGCCGGGTGCGTGGTGGGAGTAGTAGATGGCTTTGAGGCGGGCGTTGCCTTCGAAGGTGGGTTCGTCTTCGGCCGGGACAGGGATTTCTTTTATCCCCGGGAGTGGGGCGAGGGTGACGTGTTGCGATGTTGCTGCGGCGAAGTCGCGGAGCTTGCCCGGGTTTGAGGTTGCGATGTAGAGGATCATTGTTTGTTGTTGGTCGTTTGCTGAAGAAATGCTTAACACCGATTTATACCGATTGCACCGATTTGTGAACAGGCAAGGGGGCTTTGGGTGATGACTTAGCACGATGTTTCAGTGTTGTGGGTGAAGAGGACAGACTGGGTGGGAGAGTCGTCGATGGCATTCGGATCGCGGAAGTTGCTGAGGCCTACGCCGACGAGACGATAGCGTTGTCGTGGTGATGCGTTGACTCGTTCGCGGAGGGACAGGGCGATGGAGGTCAGCTCCTCGCATGAGGAAGGTGCAACGGGTGGAGTGTAGCTGCGGGTGAGGACGTTGAAGTCACTCGTTTTGAGTTTGAGGACGACGGTGCGGGGGACGCGGATTTCTTTGCGGGAGGCCGTCCAGACTTTTTCGGCGAGGCGCAGGATCATAGGTTCGAGTTCGGTCAGAGGGACGTCTTGCGCGAAGGTGTCTTCGGCGGAGATAGACTTTGTGGGGCGGTCGGGGACGACTGGGCTGTCGTCGATGCCGCGAGCGAGCTGGTAGAGGCGGAGTCCGTAACGGCCGAATCGGGCTTCGAGGGTGGGGAGGTCTTTGGTGCGGAGGTCTCCTACGGTTTTGATGTTCAGGTCTTCGAGATTCTTTTCGGTAACTTTGCCTACACCGGGTATGCGTCCGACGGGAAGGGGCAGAAGGAAAGCCTCTGCCTCCTGTGGTTGGATGACGAAGAGGCCGTCGGGCTTGCGCCAGTCGGAGGCGATCTTGGCGAGGAACTTGTTGGGGGCGACCCCGGCGGAGGCGGTGAGGTTCAGTTCTTCGCGGATCTGCTGACGAATGGTGCTGGCTACGCGTGTTGCTGTGGGGAGTCCGGTTTTGTTTTCGGTAACGTCGAGGTAGGCCTCGTCGAGGGAGAGTGGTTCGATGAGGTCGGAGTGTTGCTGGAAGATTTCGCGTGTGGCTCGGGAGACGGCGCGGTAACGGGTGAAGTCAGGAGGGACGAAGATTGCCTGCGGGCAGAGACGTTCGGCACGGACGGCGGGCATGGCGGAGCGGACGCCGAAGGCCCGGGCCTCGTAGGAGGCAGCGCAGACGACGGAGCGATTGCCGCGCCAGGCGACGACGACAGGTTTGCCGCGGAGGTTTGGATCGTCGCGCTGCTCGACGGAGGCGTAGAAGGCGTCCATGTCGATGTGAACGATCTTGCGGTTGGTCATTTATGGAACATGGTATGCGTTTTATCAACGTTCCAGTTTGAGATGAGCAGGGGCTCGTGGCGGACTCATCATTTTGTGATGCGAAGGCGGACGAAGGCGGCGACTCCCCAGGGATGGTGGCCGTAGGTAGAGACGAGTGCTACGGGGGTTGTGTAGGTGGTGAACTGTGCTCCCGGGGCGACCAGGATGTGGGGGATGAAGCGGTAGTCGCGGTCGTAGCCGAAGGAGTAGGCCGCTACGTGGCCGATGGGGGACTCGGTGAAGTTGGATGGGAGCGCGGAGCCGGGTGGGAGGAGGAGTTCGCTGGTGCGGCCCGCGTTTTCGATACGTGTCCAGGCGTAGTTGCGGGTGTGGAACTGGAGGAGGGATTCGAGGAGGTAGCTGTTTTCTATGCTGTTGTCGGTTAGCGATTTGGTGCGACCCCAGAGAAGAGTGTTGGACCAGTTGCCGGTGGTGGGAGTGGTCATGTCCATCCTGAGCATGCTGGTGGTGTCATGGTGTGCGCCGATAGGGCGGTTGTACATGATGGATGCGGTTTGGCGCTGCTGGTTCTCGTTGGGGTAGAGGGATTCGGGGCTGGTGATGTGGGCGATGGAGTATTGGCTGGTCCAGTTAGGCGCGGGCGAGAAGGTGATGCGGGAGGAGTAGCTATCGACGGCGTGGCCGTTGGGGGATGGCTGGAAGCCCCAGCGCTGCTCGGTGGGCTCGGCACCGTGAAAGCCGGATTCTTCGAAGCGGAGCCAGCGCCAGGTGATGCCGCCGGTGAAGACGTTGAAGGCGATGTGCGTGGAGTCTTCCTGGTGGTGGCCGAGGGGCGCGATGGGGTCTTCGGAGGCGGAGAGGCGGTGCGGGTAGGCGGTGGGGCCGATGGCGGGGTCTCCGATGGGTGCGGCGTAGAAGCTGAGGAGGCCGCGCTCGCCGAGGTGGATGTCGTAGAGGGCGGCGACCTCCATGAAGAAGTCGTGTGGGTGCTGGCCGTCGATGATGGGCTTGCCGAAGGCAGTTTCACCCTGCTGGAAGAGCTCGGGGTATTCGCGGGCGGTGATGGTGGCGGGTTCGAGCGAGAACATGGTTCGGAGTGTGAGCTGGCCGGGGCCAAGATGACGCGTGGCCATGGGCATGAGCCAGTTGGTGGAGAAGAACTTGTCGTCGCCGCGGGTGATTGGGGTCGCGCAGGGGACGTTGAACTGCTCGCAGGTGGTGGGTGAGGGCCCGGTTGGGTCGGAGGCGGCGTGTTGCTGGGTGTCGGTGATGAAGGCTACGCCGTGGAGCATGAGCGTCCATCCTGCGTGGTGGGACATGATCATCGATGTGGGAGTGGAGGCCGGTTCGACGCTGGTGCCGGAGTTGGTGTGGTTGAGCTCGACTTCGATGAGGGTGGTTGCGGGTTTCATTGCGTCGATGTCCATGTTCATCGGGGTTGCGGGGGTGGTTTGTTGCATGGGCATTTGCATGGCTGCATGTCCATGCCGGGCATGTCCGGCGTAGAGGGCTGCTCGATCTGCGCATTTGTTGGGAGCGCAGCCAACAGGACGAGTGGAAGCGAGATCGCTGCCAGTCTGTGAGGCATGGGGTTCCTTCTCTTGAAGACTGCATTGCGGACGGGCAGCGCGAGACGACGCTGCAAGGCGCGACGGGACAAGAGTGGAATCAGATTCGAAGTGCGATGCGGGGCGGGGAGTAATGCGGGGCGTCAATCTTGTTACAGGAAATGAACGGATCGAGGTGATCTCGTCGGCGAAAAGGGAGATTAGAACCGGTATGGATTGACCGGGACGTTCAGCAGTCGCGGAGGTGACGGCGGGCAGTTGCGATTGTGCTGAGCAGCAGGCGGGAATGGTGTGGCCTATGGGTGCGCGCTTTGGGCAGTGACTGCAGGAAGACTGTTTTGGCTGGACAGCATGTGCACACGTCACTGTGCCGAGAAATATCGTCATCAGGCAGAGGAAAGTCGCGAGGGTACGCAGCGTTTTCTTCATCGCTGCATCGTTGGACGTTGCAAGTGGTGAAGTTGATGCATGTGGTTGAGATTTTTTCCGATGGAGTATTCGATACTGGTGGAAGAGACGAGAGGTCCTATGTCAACGATGAAAGCGCATACTGAGTATTTGGCCTTCAATACCGACAAGCGGCGTGAGATGGTCGCACATTACTCAGCAGGTGGAGGAGATTGTGCGGCGCAGTGGGATTGAGGACGGGCTGTGCTTTGTGTCGCCTATGCATATTACCGCTGCGGTCTATGTGAATGACAACGAGGACGGGTTGATTGAGGACATTGGCACGTGGCTGGAGAAGCTTGCGCCCGCGTGGCCCGGGTATAAACATCACCGGACGGGTGAGGACAATGGAGACGCGCATTTGAAGGCGCTGCTGCTGCACCATGAGACCACGTTGCCCGTGACGCGGGGTCGGTTGGATTTGGGGACGTGGCAGCGCGTGTTTTATGCGGAGTTCGATGGGCAGCGACCGAAGCGGGTCATTGTGAAGGTGCTGGGTATTGCGAGCAGTTGATTGCGGTGTTCGACGCACGCCGGGGCGCACCATCCCGGTAGCGGTTGGCCCCGAGGATGGTGCCGTTCTAGGCGCAATGCCAGTGATTGGGGTGCGTTATGGCTTCAGCTTGATCTCGCGGACGAGTTCGCTGGAGACCGTCTCCGCGCTTTCATCTCCTAGCTTGCCGACTGCTGCGCGGTTCTCGGGTGTTCCGTAGGCCTTGGCGATGACAGGGGCGGCCTTGTCGGCAAGCGTATCGAAGGTGGCCATGTCCTTGTAGTGGAGAACGAAGACGACGTCGTATTTATCAGGCCCTTCGTAGTTGACGCTGTGCATGAAGCTGTAGTCCAGGATCAGACCGGCGTCCTTTTCGGCTTCGAAGACCTTCTGGATCGAGTTGAGGTAGGAGTAGAACTCCTTGGTTTTGCCGGGAAGGATTCTAAGCTTGACGACGCGACGGGCGGAGACATTGGTGAAGTATTGCTGGGCGTGGGAGCTGAGCGGCAGAAGCGCGACAGCCAAGGCGAGAATAATGCGAGACGGTGCTTTCATTGGGGATCTCCAGAAGTCGTTTTGGGGGCCCGGAGACACGGTACACGAAAGTGCCGACTGCGATCAGTCTTTCTTTGGGATCGATGCCTGATATTCTGGCCCAGCGTTGATCATCGGCGCGTCATGAGGCGCAGATGGGTGGAGGACGATGATGTCGACGCGGCGGTTCTGGGTGCGCCCGTCTTCGGTGGCGTTGGTGGCGACGGGATGAAACTCGGCGTAGCCTGCGGCGGAGAGATTGGCGGGGTTGATGGGCCCGCGCTCGAGGAGAAGACGGGCGATGGCGGTGGATCGCGCAGTGGACAGCTCCCAGTTGCTGGCGAACTGCGAGGTGTGGATGGGGACGTTGTCGGTGTGGCCTTCGATGCGGAGCAGGTCCGGCGGGCAGCGTTGTGGCGAGGATGGAGAGCATGGGGACGGCTGCGGCGCGGACTTCGGCTGAACCGGAGGGGAAGAAGCCTGCCTCGTGCAAGGAGATGACGAGACCGTCGGGGGTGATGCGCATGGTCATGCCGCCAGGAGGAATGTGGCCGGCGGCGACCTGTTCGGCGAGTAGTTTGGTGAGGCGCGCTTTGGTTTGCTCCGGGGTCTCTGTGCTTGTGGTGGGGAGCGGCGGAGTGAGAGCTGCAGGGGTCGCGTCGGTGATAGCTGACGCGTTGGCGTCGGTGAGCGGTGGGGTCTTTGAGTGCGCGTCGAAGGTGCCGAGGGGCGTGAAGGCAGATTGCATGGCTTCGGCGAGTTTTATCTGCTTCTTCTTGTCGGTCTGGCTGGCGGCGAAGAGGACGACGAAAAAGGCGAAGAGAAGCGT
The DNA here is from genome assembly GCA_963756685.1 of uncultured Acidobacteriaceae bacterium. GTDB lineage: Bacteria > Acidobacteriota > Terriglobia > Terriglobales > Acidobacteriaceae > Edaphobacter. Next base: position 604,388 of record CAVWON010000006.1, on the reverse strand, counting down.
GATGAAATCGGCGTAGGAGACCAGCCAGCGCTCGTGGTTGACATGCTCGGCGTGCTTCTTTTTGGTCATGCCTTGACCTCCGAGTGCTTTGCGGAACCCGCCGGTTCAGAGTCGAAGAGATAGGTGCGGAGTTTGGTTTCGATCATGCGCGGGTTCATACCCTCGAGGATGGAGATGACGCCTTCGAGCATCATCTCCTTGATCATCTGTTCTTCGAGATGGCGAAACTTGAGCTTGCCGGCGGCTGGCAGGCAGATGAGGTTGGCCATGGCGACTCCGTAGATTGTGGCGACAAAGGCGACAGCGATGCCCCGACCGACCTCGTCAATATTGGAGAGGTTCTTCATCACCTGGATGAGGCCAAGGACGGCGCCGATGATGCCGACGGTGGGGGAGTAGCCGCCGGCGGCCTCGAATACTGCGGGAATCTTTTCTTCGATCTCGGATTTGTTGTCGAGCTCGAGTTGCATGATCTTGCGGACCTCGGCTGGGTTCGGTCCCGTCGACGGCGAGCATCAGGGCCTGTCTGAGGAATGGGTCGGCGATGGTGGCGAGGTCGGCGTCGAGCGAGACGATGCCGCTTCTGCGGGCCTTGTTGGCGAAGCTGACGATTTGCGCAAGGGTGGCTTCGCCGTTCGAGCTTTTGTGCAGGAAGATCTTGGTGATTGCTTTGAGAGCGGCGACGAAAATCTTCAAGGGGAACTGGAGCATGACGGCCCCGATGGTGCCGCCAAAGACGATCAGGGCTGCGGTGGGCTGGGTGATCTGAGTGATGCTGCCACCCTCGATCATCATGCCGGCGAGAATGCCGAGGACGGCGAGTGCGATTCCACCGATGCTGGCGATATCCATGGGTCTCCTCTTCCAGAGTGAAGCTGATTATTCGCCGGAGGCGTTGTTGGCGCGATCGCGGACACGTTGGCTGGCGTCGTGAGCTGATTTTGCGCTAAGAGAAGATGCGGCCTCGGGCCACGCTTTACGCAGCACCGCTGCTCGATACTCCAGGGTACGTTGAGAGACCTCGCCGCAGGGCTCCAGAACGACGAGCTTCTCGCCGGTGATCAGGGTGAGCACCGTGTCGGGCGCGGCCTCGGCGTACTTGATGAGGTCGCAGTTGATGGCGAGAGGACTGCCGTTGAGTCGTGTCAGTTCGATCATGTGTCGAGTTCCTTCCGCTTCTCTCATCGGCAAATAGGGCGCCATCAATAGGAGAAGTGGAGGGGCGGCCGGCGAAGCAGAAGAAACGCGGGACAGTTCTAAAGTCCATACGGGGCCCGCCGATGAGAGGGGGGAACGCGGAGCCTCCCGCATGGTGAATCGGATCTCACGAGCTGCTGTGTCAGCGATATGAGTTTGCCGGGCGGTCACTCGGGACGGCGGCGCGGCAATTCAAACAGAGCAGTACAGGAGCGTTTCCTTATGTCTTTGGGCATTCTTACTAACGTTGCAGCAACCTATGCAGAGAACAATCTCAATCAGACGCAGGGCAGTCTCCAGACTGTTCTCCAACAGCTCTCTTCAGGCTCGCGCATCAACAGCGGCGCGGACGACGCAGCCGGTCTGTCGGTCGCGGACGGCCTTCATGCGAACGAAGCCGCTTTGACCCAGTCCGCGCAGAACGCCCAAAACGGCGTTGGCTTGCTCCAGACTGCCGATGGCGCTCTGTCCCAGGTGACCAATCTTCTGGATCGCGCAGTGACGCTCGCCACCGAGGCTGCCAACGGCGGTCTGACGGCCGCGCAGTCCACTGCTGCCGATACGGAGTTCCAGAGCATCGTGACCGAGATTGGAAACATCGGTAGCTCGACAAACTTCAACAGCACGAACGTGTTTTCGGCGGCGGCGACGAGCTTCGTCGTCAGCGACGGCACGGCTGGCGGAACTACGACGATTGCAGCGACTACTGGTGCGTTGACCACCGCAAGCATCGGGACTGCAACCGGCGGCGGCGCTGGTATCGACCTGTCCTCTTCAGTACTTACGAGCGCAGCCGCTGCGACGACCGCTTTGGGCAAGATCACGTCTGCGATCGGAGATGTTGCGAACCAGCGCGGTGCGCTTGGCGCCAATATCAACCAGTTGAACGCGGCCGCTAACGTTGCCAGCTCGGAAGAGGTAAACCTCTCCTCCGCCGAGAGCAGCATCCGCTCGACCAACTATGGTCAGGCGACCAGTGACCTGGCGAAGTTCCAGGTGCTGAGCCAGACCGGTATCAGCGCTCTGGCGCAGGCCAACAGCGTGCAGCAGGAGATCCTGAAGCTGCTGCAATAAATCGCATTGGAGTGACGGCGATCAGGCGCAGTCGGTCTGGTCGCCGTCGTTTCAGTTTGCAGAGGCTTAGCTTTTTCTAATCTTCGAGCCGCGGAGTTGGCCTCAGCATTGCTTCCGCATGGACGAACAAGAACTGGAAGGGACTATGGGCACAGTCGGGTTAAGCTTCGGATCAGCAACCAGCGGACAGGGTTTTGATGTGACTTCGACGGTGACGCAGATTCAGGCATCGGAGCAAGCAATCGAGACTCCGTGGAAGACGCAATTGACTGCGTTGCAGGCCCAGGACACGGTCCTCTCTACGCTCGGAAAGGATCTCGGAACTCTGACGACGAGTCTGCAGGCGCTGACCGACTTCGACGGCGTCTTCTCGGAGAAGCAGGGATCGAGTTCCAATACCGATCTGCTGAGCCTTACCTCTGCCAGTCTTACGGCTTCAGCCGGCAGCCATACTATCGTTGTCAACTCGCTGGCCCAGACCTCGTCCGAGGCATCAAGCGCGGTCACGGACCCGAACGATACGCTTTCCGGTAGCCTGACGATCCAGGGGCACAGCTTTAATGTGGACAGCGCAGACAGCGACACCACGCTGGCGTCACTGGCTTCGGCCATCAACTCTGCAGGCATCGGAGTGAATGCGAATGTCATTACCGACTCCAATGGGTCACGGCTCTCTCTTGTAAGCGGGACAAGCGGTGCGGCGGGAGAGCTTTCAGTTTCCGGCTCTCTTACGGGAGCCTCTTCGGGGGCGATCACGTTTTCGAGCAGTCAGGACGGGAAGGACGCAAGCCTGACAGTAGATGGAGTTGCGATTACGAGCAGCTCGAACACGGTGAGCAATGCGATTCCAGGGGTCACGATTCAACTTCTTGGGGCTTCGCCGGGTACGCAGGTGCAGGTGGAGATTACGAACGACAATACGGACATTGAGACGGCCATGGGTAAGTTTGTGTCGGCTTACAACGCCGTAATAAGCGACATCAACGGTCAGGAGAAGAACGATTCGAGCGGGAATGCCGAGCCACTGTTTGGCAATCCGACGCTGGCCCTGATTCAGGGCCAAATTTCAGGGGCGCTTTTTTCAGGGGCCTCAAGCGGAGCGATAACCAACATCACCCAGTTGGGCATGGGATTGAATGATGACGGAACGTTGACGCTGAGTACTGACACACTCGATTCGGCGCTCAACTCCAACTTTTCGGACGTGACCGGATTCCTGCAGAACTCGGGCGGCTTTGGGCAGACGCTGGCCGCGTCGTTGAACAATCTTGGGACTCAGGCGCCGAATGGCGCGGTTTTTCTGGCGCAGCAGCAGAACACGGCACAGGAGGCGGCACTGAATACGAGCATCAGTAATGAAGATACTTTGCTGGCGGCGCAGAAGACGCAGCTGACGGACGAGCTGAATACGGCGAACCAGGTCCTGCAGTCGATTCCAAGCCAGTTGAATCAGGTGAACGAGTTATATAGCGCGATTACGGGCTTCAACGAGAACCCAAATGGATAAACGCATGGATGAGTTGAGTTACCAGCAGCAGGCACTGGCGGGAGCGACCGGCGTTGAGTTGATTGTGGCGCTCTACGATGGCCTGATTCGCTTTCTCTATCGGGCGATGCAGTGCGCTGAAGAGAACGATGTTCATGGGCGTCGCGTTGCGGTGAAGAAGGCCATTGATATTTTGATGTATTTACAGGCCCGGTTGCGGCCCGATGCTGGTGGATCGGTTGCGACATCGCTTGCCGATTTCTATTCAACAATGTTCACGTTAACGCTGGAGGCTTCGCATCTTGAATCGAAGGAGCAGTTTCAAGAGGTGATTTCGTTTGTCCGCAATGTTCGGGAGGCGTGGGTGGTGGTGGCCCGTGATCCTGAGGCCGGGAGAGTGTTGCCGCGGGAGCTGCGGACCCGGGAGGAGAAGTTTTTGCCGCCTCTGGAGGTGCTTGCGACGACTCGCGAGGCCGGCGCTTCGCGGTGGTCGGCCTAGCTCAGGTCGGTTTGAAGCCTTAGGTCGCTACGGCCAACTCTTCTTCGAAACGTTGTTTTTCGAAGAGGCTGGTGTAGTAGCCGTTGCGGGCGATGAGTTCGTCGTGGGTGCCGAGTTCAGCGATGCGGCCGGCGACGAGGACGGCGATCTGGTCGGCGTTGCGGGCGGTGGAGATGCGGTGGGAGATGAAGATGGTGGTGCGGCCCTCCATGACCCGCTTCAGACCGCTGAGTATGCGCTCTTCGGTGTAGGTGTCGACGCTGGCGAGTGCGTCGTCGAGGATGAGGATCGTTGGGGTCGCGGATTACGGCGCGGGCGATGGCGGTGCGCTGTTTCTGGCCGCCGGAGAGAGTGAGTCCGCGTTCGCCGACCTCGGTGTCGAAGCCTTTGGGGAACTCGAGAATTTCGGTGGCGATGTGGGCGATGGTGGCGGCTTCCTCGACCTGTTCGGGCGAGGCGTCGGGTTTGCCGAAGGCGATGTTCTGGCGGATGGTCTCGGAGAAGAGAAATGTCTCCTGCGGGACGAAGCCGATGCTCTTGCGGAGTGCGGACAGAGTGAAGTTGCGGATGGGTTGGCCGTCGATCAGGACGGTGCCCGGGAGCGGCGTCGTGGAGGCGGGGGATGAGACCGACCAGCGTGGATTTTCCGGAGCCGGTGGGGCCTACGATGGCGAGGCTGGATCCCGCAGGAATACGGAGGTTGATGTCGTGGAGGACGGGCGGGGCGTCGGGATAGGCGAAGGTGAGGTTGCGGAGTTCGATGTCGCCTGTGACGGGCGAGTCGGTGGCCATGGGAGCGTCGGCTATGTCGGGTTGCTGCTTCAGGAGCTCGTCGATGCGGATGACGGAGGCGGTGCCGCGCTGGAAGAGGTTGACGACCCAGCCGACGGCGATGAGGGGCCAGGTGAGTTGCACCATGTAGACGTTGAAGGCGGTGAACTGGCCGACCGAGATGCGGTGAGAGACGACCTCGTGGCCGCCGACCAGAAGGGTGATCATGAGGGAGAGGCCGAGGACGAACTCGAGCGTGGGCCAGAGCATGGCCATGAGGCGGACGAGGTAGAGGCTGCGGCTTGATGTACTCGCGGTTGGCGGTCTCGAAGGAGGCGATCTCAGCGTCTTCCTGGGCGAAGGCGCGGATGAGGCGGGCGCCGGAGAAGTTCTCCTGCGCCTTGGCGGAGATGTCGGAGTACATGGCCTGGATGCGCTCGAAGCGGCGATGGATGCGGTTGCCGAAGTACTGGACGAGCACGGAGGCGGCGGGCATCGGAACGAAGGCGAAGAAGGTGAGCTTGGGGCTGATGCGGTACATGAAGGGCAGCGCGGCGGCCATGAAGACGATGGTGTTGGCGCTGTACATGATCGCGGGGCCGAGGAGCATGCGGACGGCGTTGAGGTCGTTGGTGGTGCGGGCCATGATGTCGCCGGTGCGATGGGTGTGGTAGTAGTTGGGCGACTGGCGTTCGAGGTTGGCGAAGATGTCGTTGCGCAGGTCGAACTCGATCTCGCGTGAGGCGCCGATGATGACCTGGCGGCGATGTAGAGGAAGATCGCTGACAGAGCGGCGATGAGGAGCAGGCGGAGCGCGTGATAGAGGAGCTTGGACTCGGTGATGCCGTGCTGCATGTCGTCGATGGCGTGGCCGATGACGACGGGGAGGAGGACCTTGAATGACGTTGTAGAGGACGATCGCGACCCCACCCCAGGCGAGACTCTTCCAGTAACGCTTGAGGTAGGGTGCGAGCGGCTTTAGTTTGTCGAGCATGTCGATTCGTTTACGAGTCGTCGGTCTTTCAATCAGATGAAGTTAGAGACCTTGAGGATGCGGTGATGTCTCCGGCTTCGTCGGATCTGCGGGAGGCGGTGGGGTCGAGGGCTTGGCGTTGGGATCAGCTGGCGGCGGCGTGGCCGGTTTGGCCGGGGCCGCTGAATCCCTGGGCGTCGGTGGGGTCTTGGGCTGTGGCTTCTCGTCGCTCTGGCTGATCAGTTCGACGTCGAAGATCAACTCTGACTTAGCAGGAATCGCCCCACGAGCGTTCGTGCCGTAAGCGAGTTGGTAAGGAATGAAGAGGCGACGCTTGCCGCCTACGCGCATGCCGTCGAAGCCGGTGTCCCAGCCTGGAATGACCTGGTGCTGGCCGTAGGCGATGTTGAGGGGCTCACCGCGGTCGACGGAGGAGTCGAACTTGGTGCCGTCGATCAGGTAGCCGGTGTAGTGGATGGTGTACCACTTGTGCGGTGCGGCGAGGTCGCCGGTGCCGATCTTTGTGTCAACGTAGTCGAGGGAGATGATGGTGGGTTCAAGACCAAGGGTCTCGCGGAGGCCGGGGCCTTCGAGTGGAGAGACATACTGGAGCTTTACAGAGGGTTCGGAGACGATGGTGTAGAGCGGCTTGGCGCAGGGGGCGCCGGCGGGAAGCGCGGGAATCTTCGGGGAGAGTTCAGGAAGCTTGGAGCAGGCTGGAGCGGCGGTTGTGGCGGCAGGGTGCGCGGGGGTTGTGGCTGCGCGGTGGGTGGTGGTGGTTGTTGCGGTCTTTGGTGGGGTGGTCGGGGCGGTTTGGGCGGTGGCGGCTGTGGTGAGTGCGGCCAGGAGGGCGAAAGAGGAAAGCTTCACGATCATTGTGATTCCAGTTTAGGACGGTTTGGGTGTTTTTTGTGCGAATCGGAGGTTAGTTTGTGATCGGCGTGGATAAAGGCTTTGGCTGGTGCGGATTTCTTGCCAGGGTCGATCTTGGGGTTTGGCTGAAACGCATGTGCGGGGGGCCGGCGTGGACTTCTGTTGTTTCCACCCAATGGGACGTGACCATTTAGGTATATGGTTCCGGGTCGCGGAAGGTGCTCTAATTCTCCTCTGCGAGGAGAAACATGCCGAAACGGCTGGCCATTACGATTGCGGGTGCGGTGTCGCTGGGGAGTTACGAGGCGGGCGTGCTGTATGAAGTGCTGGATGCGATCCATCAGCACAATTGTGTGCCGGGAACGCCGGACGAGGAGCGGATCGAGATTGATGTGCTGACAGGTGCGTCGGCCGGGGCGATGACGGCGGCGATTGTGGCGCAGAAGATGCTGTATGCGGCGGACGAGTTTCGCGATCCGTATGACAATCCGCTCTATAACGTGTGGGTGAAGCAGATCAACCTGGTGGGGCTGCTGAATACGACGAATGGGGGATCGCCGGAGAGCGAGTCGCCACTGCGATCGATCTTTTCGTCGAATATGGTGGAGCGGATTGCGGCAGGCTCGCTAACGGCGCGATATGCGATCTGGGGAGGTGCCTCCGCGGGTGACGCATATGGCTGCGGCGAAGTCGATCTCACTGGGGATGACACTGACCAATCTGAACGGCGTGGACTATGGGTACGACATGCAACCCAATGGGAAGTATATCTATACGCAGCATGAAGACCAGTTGACGCGGGTGGTCTCTGTTGGCGGAACGGACGATCGGGAGATTTGGGAGGAGATACGGGACGCCTCGGTAGCTAGTGGAGCGTATCCGCTAGCGTTTCGAGCGAAGGAGCTTGAGCGCAAGAGGGCGGACTATACGAAGGGCAATCTGGAGCCGTGGACAGACGATCCCTCGCGGTTCACGTACACCGACGGTGGCGTATTGCAGAACGAGCCGCTGGGCATGGCGAAGAAGCTGGTGAACGCGATCGATGGGCACTGGAACAACGAGAGCCGTTTCTATTTGTTTGTGTCGCCGCATGGGAAGAGTTCCAGAGCGGACTCGCACTTTCGCGAGGTGGATGCCGATTACTTTCACATGATGAAGCGGTTATCAAAGGTGCTGCTTGGCCAGTCGGAGTTTCAGGACTGGATTACCGCGGTGGAGATGAATGAGCAGATTGCGCTGATGGATGCGCGGGCCGCTGAGCTGGTGCAGGGGCTGAGCTCGGGGGAGTTGAAGAGTGGGAGTCTGAAACGTGTTGCGGACGGTCTGCTGAAAGTGTTGTTTCAACAGCCGAAGCGCGCCGGGAACGGGAACAGACGTGTGGCGAAGATCGGGACAGAGAGTCTAAGTGACGCGAGGCGGCGTATTGAGCACCAGTACAAGGATGAGATCGCTCTTCTGGGGGCGGGAACCTACAGCGCCGACGCGTTTCGAGATACGGTGTTAGCGTTCGAGACGGCGGCGAACCTTGGCGAGCGCGACTATATGCGGATCTATGGGATCGCGGTGTCGGAGGAGTTGCTTGCCGGGGCAGAGTTGTCGGCTTTTCTGGGGTTCTTCGATCAGCGTTACCGGGACCATGACTACGATCGGGGGCGGATGGTGGCGCGGGGCGTGCTAACCGATCCGCTGCTGAGCGAGCCAGGGGAGCTGGACCGATACGGTACTCGCCGACGCGGACGAACGCTATCGATACGAGCTTGAATGGGCTTTTGTTGAGTCACCTGTCGAGCGAGGAACAAAAGGTGTTCCGCGATGGGATGAAGAAACGGGTGAGCGAGATGGTGCGGGACCTGATTGGGTTCTGGTCTTATCCGGCGGACGTTGTGGTGATCGATCCGCTTATGAATGCGATCCTGAATCATTTGTTTCGGGAGTAGGGGAGGTGGGTTCTCTAAATTCAGCGACATGATCGCGGAGGTGTACCACGATTGGCATCCCAAAAAACAGCAGATCCCTCCACTCCGCTGCGCTCCGGTCGGGATGACAATTGTGTCGGTAACTGCAGAGGCCTAGACGCTAGGTGGGGGTTCGGAGGAGTAGGTAGGCGCCGGTGATGCCGAAGAGGATATCGGGGGTCCAGGCGGCGAGGACCGCAGGGAGGGTGTTGACGTTGCCGAAGGACTCGAAGATGAGGGCGACTACCCAGTAGGTGATGGCAAGGCCGATGGCGGTGGCGATGCCGGTGAGTGAGCCTTTTTTGCCCATGGAAAGGGCGAAGGGGATGGCGAGGATGGCCATGACTAGCGTGATGAGAGGATAGGCGATCTTCTTGTCGAGCTGGACGTTGAGGCGTTTGGTGTCGAAGCCGGATTGTTTCAGGTCGGCGATGTAGTTGGAGAGCTCGTTGTAGCTCATCTCCTGCGAGGGGATGTACTCCTTCTTGAAGTAGCTGGGTTGCTCTTTGATCTCGGGGAAGGTGGCGACGGTGAAGGGCTGGTAGCTGGCGATGGTTTCGCCGGAGAAGGTGCGCTGCCAGCCGTTGTCGAAGACCCAGTTGTTGACCTGGGGGTCCCAGCGGGCAGAGGCGGCGAAGATGCGACGCTGCAGGGTGAAGTTGGTGGGGTCGAATTCGAAGACGGTGAGGTTCGCGAACCTGTCGGTTTCGGCATTGAAGTACTGATAGTAGAAGATGCGGACGGGATCGCCGGCGTTGTTGGTCTGGCCGGAGATCCACTGGCGGTCGGGGCGGGAGAAGGTCTGGGTGGGCTTGTCCTTGATGATGGAGAGGAGTGCTTCCTGGCGGCGGTTGGCGGCGGGGAGGTAGAACTCGTCGAAGGCGAAGAGGCCGGCGGAGATGAGGACGGTGACGACGAGGACGGGCGTGATGATGCGGTAGAGGCTGATGCCGCTGGACTTCATCGCGGTGAGCTCGGAGGTGCGATTGAGTGCGCCGAAGGTGACGAGTACGGCGACGAGCGCGCAGAGAGGAGTGACGCTGTAGAGGATGTATGGGATGAGGTTGATGAGGTACTCGCCTACGGTGACAAGCGGAGTGCGGTTGCGGAAGATGGGGCCGATGAGCTCGAAGAAGGTGAAGACGAGGAAGAGCGTGGAGAACGAGAAGAGGACGATGCCGAAGTTGGTGGCGTACTCGCGCATGACGTAGTCGTCGAGCAGGAGAGGGAACTGCATGCGGGAGATGCTGCGGAAGCGGCGGAGGAGAGTGGCGATGTCGTAGCTGGAGCGGCCGCCGGTGGATTGCTTACCGTTGGCGAGGCGAGTGACGAGTTTGTTGAGACGGTCGCCGATGGAGGAGAAGATGCTGAGGGCGATGCCGCCGCGGGACATTTGATAGAGAAGGATGGCTCCGGCAGCGGCGAAGAGGAGGTTGGCACCCCAGACGCCGAGGAACGGAGAGAGCTTGCCGGACTGGGCGAAGGCGACGCCGACGTCGGAGAGGAAGTAGTAGATGAAGACGAGGAGGATGGTGAGGACGAAGCCGGTGGATTTGCCGCCGCGTTTGGAGGAGATGCCGAGGGGGACGCCGACGAGCATAAGGACGAGGCAGGCGAAGGGGTAGGAGAAGCGCTTGTTGAACTCGATGCGGTAGATGGAGGCTTCGCGGCCGTTTGTGGCACTGAGGGCGCTGCCGCGACGCCAGAGTTCGGGGAGAGAGAGGGCGAGGATGGGGGTGTTGACGCGGCCGAGATGGGCATCTTCAGGGGCCTCTGTCTCGATCGGGATGTCGGTCGTGGTGAAGGTAGAGATGTTGTATTGGTTCGGGTCGGTGGAGGAGGTGTCGTGCTGGCCTCCGTTGAGGAGATGGAGGCGGATGGTCTGGGCGTCGGGGGTGTTGGGGGTGCCGTTGACGACGACGGCCTCGGCGGCGGTAGTGATGTGGGGGTCGGCGGGCTCGGTGAGGTCGGCGAGGAAGACGTGGTGCCAGAGAGCGGCGCCGGCGGCGGGGGTTGCGTCCTGGATGTAGAGGACGTGGTCCTTGAACTCTTCGTAGAAGACGCGGGGCTGGACCTCGAAGGAGGCCTGGGAGGACTTGAGGGACTCGCCCAGGGAGATGAGACCGGCTGCGGCGCGGGGCGCGAGATAGAGGGAGTTGAAGAGTCCGAGGCCGAGGGCGACAGCGGAGACGATGGAGACGATGCGGACGAAGTCGATGGCGCCCATGCCAGTGGCGCGCATGGCGGTGATCTCGCTGTCGGCGGCGAGGCGGGAGAGGCCAAGCAGAATGCCGACCAGAACGGCCATGGGGATGGTGACGATGAGGGCGTTGGGCAGGGTGTAGGCGATGATGCGGGCGACGTCGGCGTAGGAGGCGGAGTCGCGGACGACGAACTCGAGGATCCTGCCGAGGTCTCGGGTGAAGATGATGAAGGTGAAGAGGGCCCCGCCGAGAAGGGCGTGGGAGGTGACTTCGCGGAGGATGTAGCGGGTGAGGATGCGCATTTTATTACTGCTTGATAAGGCTGGATCAAGTGTATCGCGGGCACTGTCGGGGAATGTTTTTTGCTAGGCAACTCAGAGATGGATTCGGGAGTCCATCCTGATGGAGCATTCGCTGAATGATGTGGCGGATCGGGTCCGAGTGGGGTGGAAACATTTACCGGGAACAGGCAAAAGATCCGCAGATGGCGTCAAAAATTTCTCTCAGCAGCGGTAGTTTGCCGGAACTTTCTCCAAGCATGATCCTGCTGGTGGATGACGACCCGGACATTCGGTCGCTTACGCGGACTTTTCTGGAGCATGAGGGCTATAGCGTGTTCAGCTCGGGCGATGCGGAGCGTGCGGTGCAGATCTTTCGCAGCGTGCCGCAGATCGATCTTGTGGTGACGGACCTGTATATGCCGGGGCGGTCGGGCATGGAGCTGGGGCAGGAGTTGAAGAGGCTGCGAAGGGAGTTGCCGGTGCTGCTGATCTCGGGTGGGACGCTCGATGGAGAACAGGAGGCGGGGCTTAAGGCGGAAGGGTGGAGTTTTCTCGCTAAGCCGTTCCGGTTGACGGATTTGCTGGCTACCGTACACAGGATATTGGCTCCGGTGGAGGCGCGTAGGTGGCGGGAGGCGAAGCAGGGAGTGAGAGTGGAGAAGCTTTTGCCTGGGCGGGATTGATTTGGAGTGTTTGAAGGCGACCCCAGGTGCAAAAGCAACAGCAGACCCCCTTCGGGGACGGCAAAAGAAAAGCAAATGCAAAGGGCCTTGGAGTTAAGGGTTGGCTAGGAAGCGGTAGCCGATGCCGCGGACGGTGACGAGGTGTTGGGGGTCGGAGGGATCGTCTTCGATGTAGCGGCGGAGGCGGACGATGAAGTTGTCGATGGCGCGCGTGTCGGTGTCTTCGTGTACGCGCCAGACCTCTTCAAGGATCTGTTTCCGGGAGACGATCTGGCCCTCGCGTTCGGTGAAGTAACGGAGGAGGTCGGCCTCCATGAGGGTGAGACGCGTGGTGCGATTCGGGGCGACGAGTTCGAGTGTGTCGAAGCGGATGGTGCGGTGGTTGAAGGCGTATTCGTCGCTCTGTTCGGCGAGTGCGGGGGGTGGGGTCTCGGGCGTTGCGGCGTTTTGCCATGCAGTGCGGCGGAGGAGGGACTTGAGGCGGACGAGGAGGATATTGAGGTTGAAGGGCTTGGCGAGGTAGTCGTCGGCGCCGGCCTCAATGCCTTCGAGGACGTCTTCGGGACGGGAGCGGGCGGTGAGCATCAGGACGGGAATGTAGCGCTGGGCCTCGCGGAGGGCGCGGACGATGGTGAAGCCGTCGGTACCGGGAAGCATGCAGTCGAGGACGACGGCCGCGATGTTTTCTTCAGGGGCAAGGAGGTAGGCGAGGGCGGCGTCACCGTCGGACTCATGGCGGGTGCGGTAGCCCTCGGCCTTGAGGTTGAAGAGGAGGCCCTGGGCGAGGTGCTCTTCGTCTTCGACGACGACGATGAGGGGGGCGGTGGTGGATCCGGTCATGGGCTTTCCGATGTTTCTGCTCGATGTTATTTATGACATTGATGGTTACTTATGTTTTGCCCTTCAGCAGAGGCGTGAGGAGGCCGCTGAGGCCGTTCCAGGCGATCTGGACGCCAATACAGAACAGGATGAAGGCGACGACCCGAAGGATTCCGTGGACTGTGGCGGGTGAGACGGCGCGGGCGATTTGGGGGGCATAGGCGTAGCAGAGATAGACGCTGCCACTGAGTACGATCGCGGAGGTGAACAGACCTACATGCGCGAGGACGGTCTGGCTGATGCTGGATTGGGTGGCATGGACGCTCAACGTGAGCATGACGACGATGCAGCCAGGTCCGGCGGTGATGGGAAAGGTAAACGGATAGAAGGCTTTCTCGCGCAGTTCCTCGATCTCGGCCTCAGTTACCGCAGGGACGGCCGCTACCGAGGTCTTCTCCGGGTTGGGTGCGGAGTCTCTCTGGTTCAATACGGACCAGCCGATCATAGCGAGGACAATTCCGCCGGAGACCTGCATGATCGGCAGAGAGATGCCGAAGAACTCAAGCAGGGAAGAGCCGACGAGTTCGATGACGGCGAAGAAGATGACGGTGTTGACGGCGATCCGTCGTGCGAGGGCGCGGTAAGTGTCTATGGGTGCTAGCCCGACGAGGCCGAGGAAGATCAGCGCAGAGCCGAGGGGGTTGATCAATGGAAGAAGCGCGCTGAAGCCCAGAGCGAAATATTTCCAGATAAGCCACATAGGTTCACGAGGTAGGAGCCTGAGCAAGTTGGGACGCTAGAGGTGATTGTACGTGGGGGTGGTTGGTGGCGTGACGATGGATTCGATTTGTTGGTTACGGTGCTGGCGATGCTTCGCGGACGGCCAGCGGGAGCGTGATGGTGATCGTGGCGCCGAGACCAGGGCCCGGGCTGGTGGCGGTGGCGTCACCGCCGTGCTGGCGGGCGATGTTGCGGACCAGGAAGAGGCCGAGGCCGGTGCCCTTGATCTTCGCCATGGAGCGGCCGGGGACACGGTAGAAGCGGTTGAAGATGCGCTTGAATTGATTTGGGGGGAGGCCGACGCCGGTGTCCGTGATGGTGAGTTCGATCCAGGTGTAGCGGGAGATGGCCAGCGAGCAGCGGACGTGGACGCCTTCGGGGGAGTATTTGACGGCGTTGTCGAGGACGTTGATGACGGCGGTGCGGAGGTCTTCGGCGATGCCCATCGTGTGTAGGCGGACGGCCCCGGGAATGGGCTCGAGGACGATGCTGCCGGGGGGCAGATGGTGGCGTTGCAGTGTGATGGCGATGCAGTCTTCGACGAGGGCCCCGAGGTTGATGACGGTGCGGTTCTGCTGGCGGTGGCGCTGGCCAAGCTGCCCGGCTTTGAGGACCTGCTCGACGGTGGCGAGGAGCCGGTCGGAGTCGGAGAGCATGATTTTATAGAACTCCTGGCGCTGCGACTCTTCGACGGGGCGGCGCTGGAGGGTCTCAAGGTAGAGGCGGATGCTGGCGATGGGGGTCTTGAGCTCGTGGGTGACGGCGTTGAGAAAGGAGTCCTGACGCTCGTTGCGGCGGATCTCGCGGACGAGAAAGACGGTGTTGAGGACGACGCCGGCGATGAGTGCGCCGAAGAGGATAACACCCAGCACGGCGATTGCGACGGTTCGCTCGTTGATGACGATCCATGTGATGTTGAGGGTGACGAGACCACCGACGAGGAGTGCGCCGAGGGTGATGAAGAAGGCGATTGCTCCGCGGCGTCGGGTGATGTTCATGGCTTGGTGGAAGTATAGCGGGGATTTTTGCGAAGACAGAGCTAAAGGCACGACGTGGCGGGTTAAGGGTCGGAATGGCTCTAGGTGAGTCCAGGCGTGATACAAGAAGAGAGCTCGATGAGCGGAGGAGACGGGATGAATCGACGCGAGGTTTTGCAGGGAATGGGCGCCGCGATGATGCTGTCGGTGGCAAGTGGGCTTGAGGCCCAGAGTGGCGGAGCGAAGTCGGACGTGGTGTACGAGCTGCGGATATATCACGCGAATGAAGGCAAGCTCGATGCGCTGCTGGCACGGTTTCGCGACCATACGATTGCGATCTTCAACCGGCATGGGCTGAAGAGTATTGCGTATTGGACGCCGACAGACGAGCCGCTGAAAGGCAGGACGCTGATTTACATTCTTGAGCATCCGAGCCGGGAGGCCGCGGCGGCGAACTGGAAGAGCTTCCATGACGACCCGGAGTGGGTGAAGGTGTCGACGGCGTCGGAGGTGAACGGAAAGCTGGTGGAGAAGGTGGACTCCACATATATGAAGCTCACGGATTTCTCTCCAGCGATTTGAGACTTGTTAAACGAAAAGAGGTGCCACTGTGTTGATATTGGCACCTGCCCACTGGTGGATCAGTACGCGAACGCGGAAGCTTGCGAAGGAGGATTTGCAGCTGGCAGCAGATGAAATGGCCGTCACCTTTGCAGGGGACGGCCATTTGGATTTTGCGGGTGCGGATTGGTTAGAGTACGCCGGCGGGTTTGGGGTTCTTGGGGTCGAACTTGGCGATCTGGATCTTTTCGGCGAGGCCGATTTTGCTGAGGACCCAGATGCCGTAGTAGTTGATGTCGAACTCGTACCAGGTGAGGCCGTGGCGGGCGCTGACCGGGTGGGCGTGGTGGTTGTTGTGCCATCCTTCGCCGCCGGTGAGGAGAGCGACCCACCAGTTGTTGCGGGAGTCGTCCTTGGTCTCGAAGCGGCGCTTGCCCCAGAGGTGGGTCGCGGAGTTGACGAGCCAGGTGGCGTGGAGGCCGACGGTGACGCGGAGGAAGGTTCCCCAGAGAACCATGCCGAGGGCGCCGACGACGTGCGTGGCCGGCGGTGCGAGAGCAGCGCCGATGGCGATCTGGATCAGGCCGGTGGCGACCAGAGGGATCCAGTGATATTTGCTGAGCCAGACGTGGACGCGGTCCTTGGTGAGGTCGGGAGCGTAGCGGCCGAGGAGAGCGGTCTCAGAGTGCAGAGCGCGGCCGGAGAGGATCCAGCCGGCGTGGGCCCACCAGGTGCCGTCGTGCGGGGTGTGGGGGTCGCCTTCCTGGTCGGAGTTCTGATGATGGACGCGGTGGGTGGCGACCCAGAAGATGGGTCCGCCCTCAAGCGCGAGGCAGCCGCACATGGTGACGAAGTACTCGACCCACTTGGGGGTCTTGTAGCCGCGGTGGGTGAGCAGGCGATGGTAGGCCATGCCGATGCCGACGTTGATGGCGAAGAAGTAGGTGATGACGAAGGCGGCGAGGTTCTTCCAGGAGAAGAAGAAGAGCGCGGCGATGGCCCCGACGTGGAAGAGTCCCATGACGATGGTGGTGATCCAGTTGATGCGGCCTTCCTGGTGCTCGCGGCCCATGCGGAGGTCCTGCTTGATCTTCTGGGTGACTTCGGCGACGGCCGGGACTACAGTGGCTAGCTTGGGAGCGGTCTTTACCGGGGCTGCTTCGATGGTGCTGAGGGGAGTCATCGTTTCTCTCTGTCCTTTGAACTGCTGAATTAACGCTAGCAGGAGGGGCTGAGAACGCGTTGTAAGACTTTTGTAATGCTCCCCGAAGGTGTTAGTTGATAGTGTGGAGGGATGATGAGATTGCGACGTTCGGCGATGATGACGTTGGGGTTTGTGGGTTGTGCTTTCGGGTGCGGATCGCGCTGGGACAAGCGATCGATTTACCAACGAGTAAACAGATTGTGCGGCCGGTGCCGGGGAGTCCGCAGCGGCTGAACAGCCTGCCGATGTCGATGGCGGTGTCGCCGGATGGGCGCTATGTGGTGACGGTGAACGCGGGGTATGGGACGTTCGAGTCGAACTACATGCAGTCGCTGGCGGTGATGGATACGCGGACGGGAACGGTGACGGATTTTCCCGATGCCGCTACGGCCGCTCGGGCGAAGCAGACGCTGTACTCGGGGCTTGCGTTCAGCCGGGACGGAAGACATGTCTACGCGAGTATGGGTTCGGAGAGCGATCCGCTGGGGATGGAAGCTGGCGATACGGGAAGTGGAGTGGTGGTGTACGGATTCCGTGACGGAAAGATATCGCGCGAACGGATGATGAAGATTCCGCTGCAGCAACTGGCCGCCGGGCGGAAGACGCTGCTGATCGATGGGAAAGAGGGAGATAAGGGCGTGCCGTTTCCGGCGGCGATCGCGGTGCGTGGAGAATGTGGCGGACTGGCAGCTGGAGACGGCTGCTGGTTGCGGATAATTTGTCGGACGATGTGCTGCTGATGGATGCGGCGACGGGCGAAGATTGTGAAGCGGTTCGATCTTTCGGAGAACGATGCTGTGCCTTCGACGTATCCGGTGGCGCTTGCTGTTTCGAAGGATGGGACGCGGGCGTTTGTGGCGCTGTGGAATGCGAGCGAGGTGGTGGAGCTTGATCTGAAGAAGGGAACGGTGGGGCGGAAGCTGGCGCTGCTGAAGCCGGAGAACGCTGTGGCGGCGGGGACGCATCCTTGTGCGCTGGAGATTTCGCCGGATGGGAAGACGATGTATGTGGCGCTGGCGAATCGGGACGCGGTGGCGGCGGTGAATGTTGGAGCGGGAGCAGTTTTCGGTGAAGGGATACTTTGATACGCGGCTGCCGCAGCAGAGCTACTTTGGCGCGGAGCCGGAGGCGCTGGCGCTGTCGCCGGATGGGTCGCGGTTGTATGTGGCGAATGCGATCTCGGATGCGGTTGCGGTGATGGATACGACGAAGCTGACGGCGAAGGCGGCGAAGGAAGGCATGGTGGAGCCGATCGGGTTTTTGCCGACGGAGTGGATGCCGATGTCGATGAGCTTTACCGGCGGCAAACTGTATGTTGCTACGGCGAAGGGCAAAGGGACGGGGCCGAACAACTTTGCGCAGCGGCAGGTGCCCGGGCAGCGAGGGGGCAGGCAGGGCAGCTCCACCTATATTGCGACGCTGCTGTATGGGTCGCTGGCGGCGCTGGATGTGAAGGGGATGGAGCAGGAGCTGCCGAAGTGGACGGCGGAGGTGCTGGAGTCGAACCGGATGAAGGCGGCAGAGGAGAAGATCCAGTTTGCGGACGGCAGGGTGGACCGACATCAAGCATGTGATCTACATCATCAAGGAGAACCGGACCTACGACCAGTTGTTTGGAGATCTGAAGCAGAACGGGAAGGCGGTGGGGAATGGAGATGCGAGCCTGGCGATGTATGGCGAGAACGTGACGCCGAATCAGCATAAGCTGGCGCTGCAGTTTGGCGTGCTGGATAACTTCTACGACTCGGGTGAGGTGTCGGGCGACGGGCATGTGTGGTCGACGGCGGCGATTGGGACGGACTACCTGGAGAAGACGTGGCAGCAGAACTACCGCGGCGGGCAGCGGACGTATGACTTTGAGGGCGTGGTGGCGCAGGGGTATCCGCTGCTGCAGAAGATTCCGGATGTGAATGAGCCGGCGAGCGGATATCTGTGGGGCAACATGGACCGCCATGGGAAGACGCACTACAACTTTGGCGAGTACATCTCGTCGACGTTCTGCGATGCGAAGAAGAGCGGAAGCTCGCAGGAGGGGCCGCTGCTGGAAGGAGCGCAGTGTAGCCAGCCGACGATCAAACCGGGTGAGGCGATTCCGGAGGAGTGGGGCGGCGGGGTGAATAAGTGGCCGTGGCCGATTCCGCTGCTCGCGAAGAATATTCCGACGAAGCCGGAGCTGGTGGGGCATTTTGCGCCGGAGTCGCCGGACTTCAATCTGCGGGTTCCGGACCAGATCAGGGCGGAGATCATGCTGAAGCACCTGAAGGGATGGATCGCGGACCGTGAGGCAGGCAACGACACGATGCCGAACTTCATTGTGATGCGGCTTGGGGACGACCATACGGCGGGGACGACTCCGGGTGGGCCGACGCCGAAGTCTTCGGTCGCGGACAACGATCTGGCGATCGGGCGGATGGTGGAGGCGGTGTCGCACTCGGCGTACTGGGACGATACGGCGTTCTTCATTCTGGAAGACGATGCGCAGAATGGGGCCGACCATGTGGATGCGCACCGAAGCCTGGCGCTGGTGGTGAGCAAGTATGCTCCGCGTGCAATGGATGGCGGGGCGTTTGTCGACAGCAGGTTCTATTCGACGGTGAGCGTGGTACGGACGATGGAGACGCTGCTGGGAGTTCCGCCGATGAACAATAACGATGCGTTCAGCTCGATGATCGGGACGCTGTTTATCGGGGCGGGAGATCAGGCGCCGTTTTCGGCGGACTTGACGAACCGGGATAATGGGCTGATCTATACGGCGAACCAGAGGACGGCCCCAGGGGCGCGCGAGAGTTCAAAGATGGACTTTACCCATGAGGACCGGGCGCCGGTGCAGAAGCTGAATGTGATTCTGTGGAAGGACGCGATGGGCGATAAGCCGGTGCCGGCGCAGTTGATGGTGAAGCTGAAGAAATAAAGAAGGACGATGATGACGACTAGTGTTGCGCCGTTTCGATTGAAGCCGTGGTTCAGTGAGCGCGTGTGGGGGAAGCAGGATCTGCGGCCGTGGTATTCGGATACGGGGACGAAGGAGCTGGTGGGCGAGGCGTGGCTGACGGGGCCGCAGTGTGTGGTGGAGACGGGGCCATTCGCGGGGCGGACGCTGGCTTCGGTCGCATCGGAGCTGGGTGGAGAGTTTCCGCTGCTGGTGAAGCTGCTGTTTCCGGCGGAGAAGCTGTCGGTGCAGGTGCATCCGGATGATGCGCAGGCCCAGGCGTTGGGAGAGCCGCGGGGGAAGACGGAGTGCTGGTATGTGCTGGAGGCGGAGCCGGGGGCCGCGGTCGCGCTGGGTCTGAAGGCTGGCGTGAGCGTCGCGGACGTGAAGGCCGCGGTGGCTGACGGGACTATGGAAGAGCTGATGGAGTGGGTGCCGGTGTTCGTTGGGGACATGCTGTTTGTGGATGCGGGGACGGTGCATGCGATCGGGCCGGGAGTGGTGCTGCTGGAGACGCAGCAGACGAGTGATGTGACCTATCGGCTGTATGACTATGGACGGCCTCGGGAGCTGCATCTGGAGAAGGGCCTGCAGGTGATCAAGACGAAGACCGCCGCAGGGAAAGTTGCGCCGCGAGTGATGGATGGGTTTACGCGGCTGATTGAGCAGAAATATTTTGTGGTGGACCGGTTTGATCTCGGGAGCGTCTCGGAGGCCACTGTTTCGTTTGATGGACCGGGATGCCTGGTTGGATTGGCCGGGAGGGCAGTTGTTTCGACTGCGGAGGGTGAGGCCGTGATCATTCCGGGGCAGGCAGTCATTGTGCCGCCGGGCGCGGACGGCGTGATCGTCGATACGGACACGGGAGCTTCGTTCCTGCGCTGTGTCGCTCCGGTTTAGTTGAGGAAGACGCTTAGTTCACTGGCGGCGTTGCGGAGTGGGGTGAGGTAGCGGCTCTGCATCTCGAGGACGGAGAGGCGGGGGGCGTTGCCGCTGAGGTTGACGGTGGCGACGACGCGGCCCGAGGCGGAGTAGACGGGCACGGCGAGAGAGCGGAGGCCGACCTCGTACTCCTGGTCGACGAGCGCGTAGCCGTTGCGGCGGACGTTGCGCAGGGCAAGGCGAAGCTTTTCGACCGAGGTGATGGTGCGGGTGGTGTGTGGGGTGAGGACGACCTTTGCGAGGTACTGTTCGAGCTGCTCGGCGGGGAGGTAGGCGAGCAGGACGCGGCCCATGCTGGTGCAATACGCAGGGAGACGGCTGCCGATGTGGAGGTCGACGGCCATGACGCGATTGACCTGGGTGCGGGCGATGTAGACGATGTCTTCGCCGTCGAGCGTGGCGACGGAGAAGGACTCGCGCAGGGCCGCGGACATGCGCTCGAGGATGGGCTGGGCGGCGCTGGAGAGGGTGTTCGACGTGGTGTAGGTGTGCGAAAGAGTGAGCATGCGCGGGCGGAGGGAGTAGCGGGAGCCATCTTCTGCGCCGGCGAAGCCAAGTTTGGTGAGCGTGTAGAGGCAGCGGCGGACAGCGGCGCGGGAGAGTCCCGTCTTGATGCTGAGTTGGGAGATGGTCATCTGCGGCGACTGCTGGGTGAAGGCCTGGATGACGATGAGTCCGCGGGCGAGGGAGGTCATGAAGTTGGGGTCGCCGGTGTAAACGTCGAGTGCGGCAGCGGGGGTGGGCTTGGGGTCGGCCGCGATGACAGGGGGAGGGACGGCTGGGAGGGTTTGGCGGGGGGTAAGGCTCATGCGCATTCTCTTTCCGTGCCGGCCGGCGAAGGGATGTTCGATAGACGGACTATATATACGATAAACGCACACAGCGTTCGGCGCAAGGCGGAGGCCGATGAGTGGGAGCAGCGATTTGGGGAGAGGAGTGGCGGATCAGCCGGTAAATTCTTCTTCGGCGGTTTCGGCGATCGCTATGTCTTGGACCGAATGCTGCGCGACGCGATGGCCAGCCGCGACCGCAGCCAGGCACAACGCTACCGACAGAACAACGTTCACGAGGGCCCTGCCCCAGGCACCGGAACGCGCCAGGTCGAAGGTCTGGAGGCTGAAGGACGAGAAGGTGGTGAACCCGCCACAGACCCCCACCATGACGAAAAGGCGTATGTTTTCGGAGACGGGGTATTTGCCGCTGTGCAGGGTCAGCGTACCGAAGTAGCCGATGATGAAGGAGCCGATCACGTTGATGAGAACGGTGCCGAAGGGAAAGCCGACACTAAGATCGAGGGGGATAGCCAGCTTGCCGATAATGAAGCGCAAGAGTCCACCCAATGCACTGCCGACTGTGACCCAGAGATAAGACATCGTCTGCCTCGTATTCCTTAATTAAGAACATCGAATTGGCAGAGGTCATCAGCCGGATCGCTCAGGCGGTTTTGGGAGACCTCATTCCCATGAACCAATCGTACAACATAGCTGCGTTTCCTTGGGTTTGTCTCGCAGGCAGGGTTCGCATGGATTGTGAGGGGCGAAAAAAGCATCGGCTGGATAGGTGATCCAGCCGATGCGCGTTGATCTTATCCGGTGGAAATCTAGAAGGGGATGTCGTCGTCTGTGATGCCTACGTCGGCATAGTCGGACTGGCTGGCGGGGGTGCGCTGGTCGTAGCTGGTGGTGCTGGATTTGGAATAGCCGCCCGCGGAGGCGCCTTCGCCGCCGGGTTTGCCGCCGAGGAGAGTGAGTTCGTTGCAGAGGATCTCAGTCTTGTACTTCTTCTCGCCGCTGGTCTTGTCGTCCCAGGAGCGGGTCTGGATCTTGCCCTCGATGAAGAGCTGGGTGCCCTTTTTGACGTAGTCGCGCACGACCTCGGCGGTGCGCTGGAAGCAGACGATATTGTGCCATTCGGTCTTGTCGGCCCAGTTGCCCTGTGCGTCCTTCTGCCGGTCGGCAGTGGCGAGAGAGAAGCTGGCGACGGTCATGCCACCGGCGGTGGAACGGATCTCGGGGTCTTTGCCGACGTTGCCGAGGAGGAAGACTTTGTTGACGCCTTTTGCCATGTTCGATGCTCCGTTCAATGCAGGTTTTGAAGGATGAGGATAGCAGATGGTGGACTGTGGAGAGGTGGCTCAAATTGGGTCAGCGGCGGCGGTCGCCGATGAGCTTGAGCGCGGCGAAGAGCAGGGTAAGGAAGCCGGTGGGCAGGCAGCCCATCGCCAGCATGAGCGAGAGCCAGCCGAGGTTGGTGTGGGGGCCCTGACGACGAAGGATGCCGCCGAAGCTGGTGAAGATGAGCGCGGCGGCGATGACTCCGGTGCCGAAGAGGAGAAGGCCGGTGCGGAGAAGTTTGCGGGTGTCTGATTGCATAGAGGGCGAAGGGTCTCGGACTACCGGACTGTGTTAGCGGTAGGCGGCGAGCATGGCGTAGACGATGACTCCAGAGACTGAGACATAAAGCCAGATGGGGTAGGTCCAGCGCGCCAGGCGGCGATGCGCGGGGAAACGGCCTGTGAGCGAGAAGAAAAAAGTGATGAGGATCATCGGCAGGCAGACGATTGCAAGAAGAATGTGGGGCGTTAACAGAAGCCACAGATAGATGAAGCGGGCAGCGGGGTAGGCGCGGGGGAAGAGCATGTCGCCGTGCAGGACGTGGTTGACGATGTAGGCGACGAGGAAGACGCTCGAGACGATGAATGCGCCGAACATGCTGTTGCGGTGCTCGATGATCTGGCGACGGCGGATGAAACGAAAGCCGATGATGAGGAAGACGGCACAGAGTGCGTTGAGGACAGCGTCGAGAGCGGGAAGAAAGGCGAGTCGCGTGCCGGCGGCGTCGACGGGAGGGTGGTAGTAGACCAGCCAGGCAAGGAAGAGTGAGGCGACTGCGCTGATGCCGATGATGGTGGCGATGACGGACGGCGGGGTGCGGAGATTTGTGCTGGGTACGGTGGCTTGCATTAGAAGAAGAGGCGTCCTTTGGCGTCGAGCATCATGGCGGCTAGCAGAAGTGGAAGGTAGATGACGAGGCGCGGAGTAGATTGCGGGCGACCTGGCGTGAGGCCTGGGAGTCGGGGTCGCGGACGATGCGGGCGAAGCGGATGGTGTACCAGAGATAGCCGAGGCCCAGGACGGTCGCGACGACGGCATAGGCGTCGCCGGTGATGTGTAGCACCGTGGGCCAGAGGCTGACCGGGATCATGAGGACGGCGTAGAAGAGGGCCTGAACGACGGTGCTCTGCGCGGCGTAACGGGTGTTGGGCAGAGTGGGTGTTAGGCGGATGCCGGCGCGGGCGTAGTCTTCGCGGTACATCCAGCCGATGGCCATGAAGTGAGGGAACTGCCAGACGAAGAGGATGGCGAAGAGAGCGACGCCGGGCCACTCGATGACGCCGCGGGCGGCGGTCCAGCCGATAAGGGGCGGGAGCGCTCCGGGGAAGGCGCCGATGAAGGTGTTGATAGTAGTGACACGCTTGAGCGGGGTGTAGATGGCCACGTAGCCGATGGCGGTGAGGAGAGTGAGTGTGCCGGTGAGGACGTTGGTTGCGTAGGCGAGGTAGAGCGAGCCGAGGAAGGTGGCTGCAAAGCCGAGAATGAGGCCGTGAGTGAGAGAGATGCGCCCGGCGGCCATGGGGCGGTCTGCGGTGCGGTACATGAGGCGGTCGGTCTTGCGCTCGAGCGCTTGATTCAACGCGCTGGAGCCGCAGGTAACGACGGTGATTCCGATAAGGGCCTGGACGAGGCCAGCATGGAAGGGGCTGATTCCGCTGCGCAGGCTGCCGAGGTAGAAGCCTGCCCCGGCGGTGATGATGACTCATGGTTGAGATGCGGAGTTTGAAGAGCGTGGCGTAGTCGGCCAGGAGCGTGTGCGGCTTCGCGGGCGCGAGGACGTGATCGGTTGTCGCAGACATGGCCACAGACTAAGAATAACGCGTTTGTGGGTGCGGGGAGCGGCGGGGCCGCGCTATTCGGCCGACTCTCCGTGTTTGCCTTCACCGTCTTCGGCTTGTTTGGTTTGCGGGCGGAGAAGCGGGAAGAGGATGACGTCGCGGATGGATTTGGAGTTGGTGAGGAGCATGGTGAGGCGGTCGATGCCGATGCCTTCGCCGGCGGTGGGGGGAAGGCCGTAGCCGAGGGCGCGGACGTAGTCCTCGTCCATCTGGTGGGCCTCCGTAGTCGCCGCGTTCTTTTTCAGTCATCTGCTGTTCGAAGCGGGCGAGCTGGTCGACGGGGTCGTTGAGCTCGGAGAAGGCGTTGCCGACCTCGAAGCCGCCGATGTAGAACTCGAAGCGTTCGACCCAGTCGGGCTCGTCGGGTTTTTTCTTGGAGAGCGGCGAGACGGCCAGGGGGAAGTCGTAGATGATCGTGGGTTGGATGAGGTGGGATTCGGCGACGGTCTCGAATATGGTCGCTATCGTTTTGCCAACCGGCTCTTTCGGGTCGTATTCGATGCGGACACTTTGCATCGCGGAGTTGGTGAACCAGCGCGGCCACGGACTCTTTGGTTGCAAAGGCCGTTGCTTGGGGCTTTGCGCCTGCAGCCTCGGGCCAGAAATGAATGATGGCTTCGCGCATGGAGTAGCGATGCCACTTGCTCAGGTCGATCTCGTGGCCGTTGAAGTGGGTGATGGTGGTGCCGTTGACCTCTCTGGCGACGAAGATGATGAGTTCTTCGCTGAGCTTCATCAGGTCGTGGTAGTTGGCGTAGGCCTGGTAGAACTCGAGCATGGTGAACTCGGGGTTGTGGCGGTGCTGATGCCTTCGTTGCGGAAGTTGCGGTTGATCTCGTAGACGCGGTCGAGACCTCCGACGACGAGGCGCTTGAGGTATAGCTCGGGGGCGATGCGCAGGAAGAGGTCGATGTCGAGCGCGTTGTGGTGCGTGGTGAAGGGCTGGGCGGCAGCGCCCCCGGCGACCTGGTGCATCATGGGGGTTTCGACTTCGAGGTAGCCGCGGTGGTCGAAGAATTTGCGGATGGCGCGGAGGACGGCGGCGCGCTTGACGAAGACCTCGCGGACGTTGGGGGTCTCTCCTTCGACGGACTCCGAAGGTGTGGGTGCCTCTTCCGGCGAAACACAGGGGGCCTTCGCTGCCGGTCTGGATGGCAGTTTCGAGGGCGGTTTTTCCTTCGCCGGCGGCAGCGCTTGGCGCAGCGGTCGGTGTTGCGGATGCTTTCGTCGCGCCGGTGTTCATGAAGAGGTCGACGTAGCGCTGGCGGTAGCGGAGCTCGGTGTCTTCGAGGCCGTGGTATTTGTCGGGCAGGGCGAGCATGGCCTTGGCGAGGAAGGTGATGGCGGGGTGGTCGCCGACTTTGGCTACGTGGACGGTGAGCTCGCCGGTGCGGGTGCGGAAGAGATGGCCGCGGACGCCGATGTGGTCGCCGAGGTCGAGGAGCTTGTAGAGGGCGAAGGCGTTTTCGCCGACGTCGTCCTTGCGGACGTAGATCTGGAAGCGCTGGCCGCCCTGCTGGAGCTGCGCGAAGCCGGCCTTGCCCTGGACGCGGATGGCCATGATGCGGCCGGCGATCGAGACCTCGATGGGATGGGGCGCGGATTCGAGCTGTTCGGTGGTGAGGCAGTCGTAGGCGGCGCGCAGCTCGGGGATGGTGTGGGTGGCAGAGTAGCTGTTGGGGTAGGTCGCTTCGGCGTAGCTGAGACCTTCGGCCTGACCGAGGGCGGCGATCTGCTGGAGCTTGTCGCGGCGCTGCTGGTAGAGATTTTTTTCGAACTCGGACTCGTACACGAGGGTTCCTTTGGAGTGAGTTGAGATTTCAGTATAGCGGCGCGTTGATGCTGTGTGACCCTGTGATGCTGCGCGTGGTGTAATGGTGCTGCTATGGCGGACGACGGCGCAGGGAACGACGGCAAATCGACTGGTGCAGGCGGCAAAGGCCGCTCGGCGAGCTGGTGAAGGCGGAGTCGATGATTCAGCTGGCGATTGCGCTGCCGGCGGGGTGCGTGATCGGGTGGCTGGCGGGGAGCTGGCTGGATCAGGCACTTTCATCAGAGCTGGATCGCGATTGTGGGGATTCTGCTGGGCGCGCTGGCGGGGTTTATGCAGATATTCAGGACGGCTTCGCGGTATTTGAAGAAGATCGCTCCTGATGGGGAGTCCGTAAAGGCAACGGGAGGACGGCTGTGAGGACGATGGAGAGCTTTACCGACGCGGACTTCAGGCGGACGATGTGGAGCGCGCTGCGGCTGCTGGCGGTGATCACGGTGGTGGCGGCACCGCTGATCTGGTGGAAGATGGGGTGGCAGAGCGCGGTGTTGTTGCTGGTGGGAGCGCTGATCTCGGGGTCGGGGCTGTATGAGTGGCTGCGGCTGATGACGGCGGTGATGGTGCGGATGGATGGCGGGCGGAAAGGCTCGGCCGATGGGGATGGTGCTGTTCGGATTCTTCCTGCGGCTGGGGCTGACCGTGGTGCTGCTTTATGTTAGCCTTAAGGTACTGAATGGTTCGGTCTACGCGCTTGCCGCTGGCCTCGCTCTGGGTGTGTTTGCCCTGACGGTCGAGGGTTTGAGGCTGATGAAGGCGTGGACGGTTTAGACCGGGCGTTCTACGGATTTCTCAGATAGAACAGCTGTAAGAACCAAATTTTTCTCTGATTTTTTATATGCCAACGCAATTACTGTTTACCAGACTTTTGAATGAGCACTTTGCCGCGCCCGTGACGGCGTTTCTGCAATGCTTTGCATGTGCACCCGGCCGTCGCCCGAGGCGCCGATTACGAACGCGTTTGCGATGGAGCTGCTGGTGTTTCTGGCGCTCATCGCCTACTTCATCGTGGTGCGGCTGACGCTGAGCGTCGAAAAGCCTGCCGCTGTGCAGCATCTGGCGGAGATGACGCATGAGTTTGTGTCGGAGCAGGGCGAGCAGATCATCGGACATGGCTCGGAGCGGTTTGTCAGCTACCTGACGGCGCTGTTGCTGTTTATTCTGCTGGCAATCTGCTGGGGATCATTCCCGGGGCTGGAGTCGCCGACGGCGAATGCTGTTGTGCCGCTGGGTTTTGCGCTGGTGACGTTTATTTACTACCACTACCACGGCATTCGGGCGAACGGTTTCGCCTACGTCAAGCAGTTTCTGGGGCCGGTGTGGTGGCTGTATCCGTTGCTGCTGCCGATCGAGATCATCTCGCACTTTGCGCGTGTGCTTTCGCTGACGGTCCGGTCTTTACGCGAATATGTTTGCCGGTGACCTGGTGACGCTCGCGTTCTTTTCGCTGGTGCCGATTGGGATTCCGCTGATCTTCCTGGGGCTGCACCTTGGCGTGGCTGTGGTTCAGGCGTATGTGTTCTTTCTGCTGGCGGCGATCTATCTGTCGCTGGCAGTGGCGCACGATCATTGATGCTTCGCATCACTCAGGGAGACCCAAAGCTAAAGCATTGGGCTACCAGCCCTGAGCTACCAAGCTTCGCTGCGTTGGGGCCTCCTCTCGCAGTGTGCAACAACGCCGCATAGCGTGAGGGTGCCAGCACGGTGAGCATCAACCACCCACTGGCGGCGTATCTGACGGAGGCAGGAGTAACACCATGAAGAAGCTGCAATATCTGTTTATGTCGTTGGCCGCGATGCTGCTTGCAACGCCGGCTTTTGCGCAGAGCACTGGAAACTACTCGCCTGCATCGCAGTGGGTTCCGCTGGCCGCCGGTCTGGGCATGGCCCTTGCCGCCGGTCTCTGCGGTCTGGGTCAGGGTAAGGCGACCGCTTCGGCAACTGAGGCGCTGGCACGTAACCCCGGCGCACGTCCTGGAATCTTTATCTTCCTGATTCTCGGTCTTGCGTTTATCGAGTCGCTCGCGCTGTTCACGTTCGTCATCATCTTCCTGAAGGTTCAGACCGTAAGATTCGCCTTGTTGGCTTCGTGGTAGGGAAGGGCCTCCGCTGAATGCGGAGGCTCTTCTGTTTGGTGGAGGGGAACTAGAGTACGGCGACGCGGTCGCGGCCCTGCTCCTTGGCGAGGTAGAGGGCGCGGTCGCCACGGCGCAGGATCTCGAACCAACTGGTGTCAGTGGGGAGCAGGGTGGAGACGCCGAAGCTGGCGGAGAGCCGGATCTCCTGGCTGAAGTGCTCGACGGTAAGGCGCGCGAGACAAAGACGGAGATTTTCGGCGATCTCGGCGGCCCGGGCCTGGCTGGTATCGGGAAGGACGGCGACGAACTCTTCGCCGCCGAGACGTGCGACGTGGTCGACCTCGCGGAGATTGTCGCGAAGACAGCGCGCGGCATGGTGAAGGACGACGTCTCCTCCGTCGTGGCCGTGTTCATCGTTGATGGATTTGAAGCGGTCGAGGTCGAGGATGATGAGCGAGAGGGCGGAGCTCTGGCGGCGGGCCTGTTCGATGGCAGTTGCGCCGATCTGCTCGAGCGCGCGCCGGTTGAGCAGACCCGTGAGGGAGTCGGTCTGGGACTGCATCTCGAGTTCATGCTGGAGCTGCGCCATGGCAAGCCAGATGAAGCCGAGGGCAGTCATGACCGCGATGAGGATCGGGGTGAGGAAGGCGAAGATGCTGGTGCCGGTCGAAGTAAGCAGACTGCGCGGATCGTGCAGGTGTGCCTCCCATGCACGATAGATGTTGATCACCGAGTAGAGAGAGAAGAGATCGGAAAGGCCGAGCCGCGGCATGTAGACACGGAGTGGTCCGGGACCTGAGAGCAGATGAACAATCAGGGAGTATTGAGCGACGGCCAGGAGACTGATCCCGATGATGCGGGCGGAGACATCAGGTCGGACGTAGCTGAAATAGAGACTGATGGCGGCGGTAAGAATGACGGATGCAGGAAGGAGCCAACGCTGGGGCGGTCGCAGATGAAGAAGTTCCGCAATGCCCCAGTAGACAAAGACGTTGATGAGAATGAGCAGGCAATTGGCAACGGTGATTGAGAAGAATTGGGGGATGTGGTCGTGAAGGGCCAGGAGTTCCATGCCGACTGCTGAGGTGGCATAGCCGTAGATGATGAACTTCACGCCGCGGAGGCCGGGCGTGCTGCGGTGGATCAGCAGCATGTAGAGGCAAAGGCAGGCGAAAATAGCAGCCGTGACGTGAATGGTACGAAGGTCGATCAAGGGTGGTTCCTTCCACTACTCTTCTTGACGGAGCGGATTCTAAGTGCTGATAGAGATACAGTCTGCACGTGCAACGCAAATGGACCTGGGGGCCGGCTTCCCCGAAGGATACACGGTGAGGCGCAGGCTGTCTCTGCGCCGTTCGGTCTGGGCGCAATAAACCGGATGGGGTCAGCGGGCGTCGAAGTTCAGCTGGATGTGGCAGCCTTCGGGGTGGGCGGCGCACTCCTGGCGGGCCTGTTCGATCAGGGTGGAGTGGCTGGCGTACTCGGCGAAGGAGACGGCGCCGCTCGGCAGGATGCCGAGGGTCAGGGTGGCGATCGCGGCCATGGCCAGGCCGACCGCCGCGGGGACGCTGATGGGGCGGAGTTGGTCGAGACGCGCGCTTTCGGTGCCGGGCCGGGTGTAGACAGCGGCCAGCAGACGCAGGTAGTAGAAGCAGGCGACGCCGCTGTTGAGCAGGCCGATGACGGCGAGCCAGACGTGGCCGCCGTGGATCGGCGGCGGAGAAGACGTAGAACTTGCCGAAGAAGCCGCCGGTGAAGGGGATTCCGATGAATGAAAGCAGGAAGAAGCTAAGCAGGGCGGCGAGATAGGGGCGCTTCTGGCCGAGGCCGGTGTAGTCGTCGATGGTGCGGACGCGTTCGTCGTAACCGCTGATCTGGGTGATGACGGCGAAGGCGCCGACCTGCATGGCGGCGTAGGTGGCGGTGTAGAAGCAGGCGGCGGCGATGCCGTCGAAGGGGAAGGCGGTGAAGGCGACGAGGAGGTAGCCGGCGTGGGCGATGCTGGAGTAGGCGAGCATGCGCTTGACGTCGCGCTGGAGCAGGGCGCCGAGGTTGCCGATGGTCATCGAGAGGGCGGCGAGGACCCACATCAGGATGGCCCAGCGGTGCTGCATCTGAGGGAAGCCGGTGAAGGTGATGCGGAGCAGGACGGCGAAGGCCGCGGCTTTAGGCGCGGTGGACATGAGGCCGACGACGGGTGCCGGTGCGCCCTGGTAGACGTCGGGTGTCCAGACGTGGAAGGGGGCGGCGGAGACCTTGAAGCCCAGGCCGATGAGGATGAGGGCGAGGGCGGTGAAGGCGAGGTAGGGGGTGCCGGTGGTCTGGAGGCCGAGGGCGATGGCGTAGATGTCGGTCGAGCCGGTGGCTCCGAAGGCGAGGGCGACGCCGTAGAGGAAGAACGCGGTGGCGAAGGAGCCGAGGAGGAAGTACTTGATGGAGGACTCGGTGCCGGTGGCCTGGCCCTTTGCGGAAGCCGCAGAGGATGTAGGTGGAGATGGAGGAGATCTCGAGGCCGATGAAGACCATGAGGAGCTCGACCGAGCAGGTCATGAGCATCATGCCGACGGCGCCGAAGCAGAGCGAGAGCGAAGTACTCGCCGGCGTGGCTGGCGTTGCCTTCGAAGTAGTCGAGCGAGCTGAGAAGCGTGACGAGGACGACGGCGCCGATGACGTAGTGGAAGAGGACTGAGAAGGCGTCGACCTGGATGGTGTTGGAGAAGGCGTGGAGGGTGACGCCGACGGAGACCTGATACCAGCTCGCGACGAGGGCTGCAACGGTGCCGGCAATCGCGATCCAGCCAAGGGGTTTGCGGCTGGAGGCGGGTTTGAGGCAGGGCTCGGCCATCATGATGAGGACGCCAGTGAGCGTGAGGATGAGTTCGGGAAGGAGGGCCAGGACGTTAGTGGACATCTAGCGGACTCCTTCGCCGGAACGACCCGAAAGTCGACATAGCAGGGATGGGTGGCGTCGCAGGGCGGAATCACGTGTCCGTTGAAGACGATCGCGCCGTTCGGCAATCGATGAATCGAAGATGCGTTTGGGGCCTTCGCTTCCGTGGAAGATGCAGTTTCAGTGGCAGCAAGTGCTGTGCCTGCGGTGTCGATGGCTCGCATCCATATCGGAGAGGCGACACCCATTAAGAGCATAAGCGCGACCATGGGCCAGAGGGCGAAGTGCTCGCGGGCATCGAGGTCCGGCGCCGGGACATCGGCGGTGTTGACGTTGAGGTCGCCGTAGAAGACACGCTGAATCATCCAGAGCATGTAGGAGGCGGTAAAGATGACACCGGTGGTGGCGAGGACCGTCCAGCCGCGTGTGATGCGTGACGGCGGACTGCATGCCGCCGGTGAGGACGAGAAACTCGCCGACGAAGCCGTTGAGCATGGGAAGGCCGATGACCGAGAGGGTGGTGATGACGAACAGGGTGACCATCCAGGGGAGCTTTGCGGCGAGGCCGCCGTAGTCGCGCATGTCGTAGGTGCCGTAGCGCTCGTAGAGGATGCCGAGGAGCATGAAGAGCGCGCCGCCGCCGATGCCTTCGTTGAGGGTCGCGTAGATTCCGCCGTCGAGGCCGGCGATGGTGAAGGTGAAGATGCCGAGGATGACGACGCTGACGTGGCCAAGGGTGCCGTAGGCGGCGAGTTGCTTCAGGTCTTTTTGGACCAGCGCGATGAATGCGCCGTAGACGATGCCGATTGCGCCGAGGGCGATCATCAGAGGGGCGATCTGGCGGGACTGCTCGGGGAAGATGCTGAAGGAGAAGCGCAGGATGGAGTAGAGGCCGAGTTTTCCGGCGAGGACCATGACGGCGGCGGTGGGGGCCTCGGCGATGGCGTCCGAGAGCCAGCCGTGGAGCGGGAAGACCGGGACCTTGACGGCGAAGGCAACGAGGAAGGCGAGCGAGGCCAGCCAGAGGGCGGCGGAGTTGCCTGAGATGCTGTGGGTGGCGGCGAGCTGGGCGAGGTCAGGGAGCTGGAAGGTGCCGGTGTGGGCGTAGACCCAGAGCATGCCGACGAGCAGAATGGCCGATGGAATGAAGGTGTAGAGGAAGTACTTGATGGCGGCACGGCGGCGGTTGACGGTGCGGCCGAAGGTGGCGATCAGAAGCGCCATCGGGACGAGGGACAGCTCCCAGAAAGCGTAGTAGAGGAAGAGGTCGAGCGAGACGAAGATGCCGAGCATCGCGACCTGCTGGAGCAGGAAGAGGGTGTAGAAGAGCTTTTTGCGCTCGCTGATGGCGTTCCAGGAGATGAGGACGCCGAGAGGGGCGAGGAAGCCGGTGAGGACGACGAGCCACATCGAGAGGCCATCGACGCCGAGGTGGTAGCGGATGGCGGGCGAGTTGATCCAGGAGAGGTCCTGGTCGAACTGGAAGGTGCCGGCGGCGGCTGCGTAGTCGTAGCGGATGGGAAGGTGCAGCGTAAGAGCAAAGGTTACGAGGGTGACGGCGAGCGCACCCCACTGCATCAGCTTGCCCTTGTCGGGCAGCAAGGCCAGCAGGACCGCGCCCGCGAGAGGGACGAAGATGATGACGGTCAGGATGGTGTGGTCGATGTTCATTGGTTCCTTTGGTGGAGCAAAAACCATGTGTTTCGTAAAGCAGACGCGTGTTTCTTTAGTGCAGCCAGACAGAACGGCCGAAGATCATAACGAGCAGGACGGCGGCTGCCCCGAGGGCGAGCCAGCCGGCGTAGGAGCGAATGTTGCCTGATTGAACCCGGCGTACGAGCGAGCTGAGGCCTCGGGTCGTTCCGCCTGCCGCTGCGCCGGAGCCGTTGATGATGCCCCCGTCGATGAGGCCGCCGAGGAAGAAACGGGCGAACATCAGCAGTGGCGTGACGACAAGCGCGCCGTAGATCTCGTCGACGTAGAACTTGTTTTGGACGAGACGATAGAGGGCCGGGGCGCGTTCGGCGAGGGCGGCCGCGGTGCCGGGCTTCCTGTAGTAGAAGCCGTAGGCGACGCCGACTCCTGTGAGGGCGACCAGAACCGAGAGGAAGGCCAGGCCTAGTTCGAGGCCGTGGCTGGCTGTCGCGACTGTTGCTTCGGTCGCCGCGCCGCTTGTAAAGACGGGGTCGAGGAAGTGCTCGATCTCGTTGTGGCCGCCGAGCGCCGCGGGGACGCCGACCCATCCGCCGATGAAAGAGAGAATGGCGAGAATGACGAGCGGGCCGAGCATGACCCAGGGGGATTCGTGGATGCCATGGGAGTGGCCCTCCTCGGGATCGGCAACCATGACAGCGTGGCCGCCGGATTGGGTGTGGACGGCGGCCCCGTGATCGTGGAGATCGGTGTGTTCCTCGAAGTGCTCCGGGCCCCAGAAGGTCTTGAACCAGAGGCGGAACATGTAGAACGATGTCATCCCGGCGGTGACGAGGCCGACGAACCAGAGGAGTTTGCCAATCGGGCTGTTTGAGACGAAGGCCTGGTAGAGGATCTCGTCCTTGGAGAAGAAACCTGCCCAAGGGGGCAGCCCGGAGATGGCGAAGACACCCATCGTCATGGTCCAGAAGGTGATGGGGATGCGTTTGCGGAGGCCGCCCATCTTGCGCATGTCCTGTTCGCCCGAGAGAGCGTGAATGACCGAGCCTGCGGCGAGGAAGAGCAGCGCCTTGAAGAAGGCGTGAGTGAGCAGGTGGAAGATGCCGGCGGCGTAGGCCCCGACTCCGCAGGCGAGAAACATGTAGCCGAGCTGCGAGACGGTCGAATAGGCGAGGACGCGCTTGATGTCGTGCTGCACCATGCCGATGCATGCGGCAAACATGCATGTAGCCGCGCCGATGATAGCGACGACGCCGAGGGCGTAGGGGGAGCGGTCGAACAAGGTGTGGCAGCGCGCGACCATGTAGACGCCGGCCGTGACCATGGTGGCCGCGTGAATCAGCGCGGAGACCGGAGTCGGGCCTTCCATCGCGTCAGGGAGCCAGACGTAGAGCGGGATCTGCGCGGACTTACCGACTGCGCCGAGGACGAGCAGAAGGGCGATGGCGGTGAGGACTCCGCCGTGCCACTCCGGGTTCACGCTGATGGCGCTGAAGACGTGGGTGAAGTCGAGCGAGCCGAACTCGCGGACGATGAGGAACATCGCGAGCAGGAAGCCGAAGTCGCCGATGCGGTTGACGATGAAGGCTTTCTTGCCTGCGTTGGCGGCGGAGTCCTTCTTGAAGTAGAAGCCGATGAGCAGATAGGAGGCGAGACCGACGCCCTCCCAGCCGACGAACATCAGAAGGAAGCTTTCGGCGAGGACAAGGACCAACATGAAGAACATGAAGAGGTTGAGGTAGGCGAAGAAGCGCCAGTAACCCTCTTCGTGGGCCATGTAGCCGACGGAGTAGATATGGATGAGGAAGCCGACGCCGGTCACGACGCCGAGCATGATGAGGGTGAGGTGGTCGACGGTGAAGGCGAAGTCGATCTGCAGGCCGGTGATCTGGATCCAGGGCCGACTGACGACCTGGATCATGTCGGGCGCGCCCGCGGTCTTCATGACAGTCCACAGCCACGCGACGATGGCGGCTGGAATGGCGGTGCAGATCAAGGCAACGGCACTGACGAGGGCGCGAGGCAGCTTCCGGCCGATGGTTCCGTTGATGAGGAAGCCGGCGAAGGGAAGCAGCGGAATCAGCCAGAGATAGTCCGAAATTTGAGAAGCAGGAGGCATAGAGGTCATGATTTCATCAGGTCGACCTGGTCGACGTTCAGCGTTTCTCGCGTGCGGAAGATGGCGATGATGATGGCAAGGCCGACGGCGGCTTCGGCTGCGGCGACGACCATGACGAAGAAGACGAAGATCTGGCCGGAGACCTGGTGCCACATGTGCGCGAAGGCGACGAAGGTAAGGTTGACAGCGTTGAGCATCAGCTCAATCGACATGAAGACGGTGATGAGGTTGCGCTTGATGAGGAAGGCGGCGACTCCGATGGAGAAGAGCACGGCGGCGAGGACGAGATAAGCGGCGATAGGGACCATGAGTTACGATCTCCTCTTCATTCTTCGGGTGAATGTCGAAATCAGTGCACCGAGGATGCAAACGACCCCACCCAGAATCCCTACGTGAGACCAAAAGGCTGCGGCGTCAGATGCGGGTGAGAACGCCATTGGCTATTGCTCCTTTCGCGCGAGCACGACGGCCCCGAGGATTGCTACCAGGATGAGGATGGAGGTGACTTCGAAGGGAAGCAGGAGTTTGGTGAAGAGAAGGGCGCTGATCTCGGAGATTTGCTGGTGACATGATTGAGATAGCCGCCGATGTTCGTACCGCCGAGGGCGCGCCGCTCGGAGAGGAAGACAAAGCTCAGCAGGCAGAAGATGGCCGCGGCGCCGGGGAAGCCGACGATGTAAGCGGCACGGCTGCCTGTGGTGCGCTCCTCTTCGCCGGCGTTGAGCAGCATGATGACGAAGACGAAGAAGACCATGATGGCGCCGGAGTAGACGATGACCTGGGCGGCCGCGAGGAACTCGGCGCCGAGCGACCAGTAGAGGACGGCGAGCGACATCATGACGACGACCAGCGACAGGGCGCTGTTGATGGGGTGGCGCTGCAGGAGGAGGTTGAGTGCTCCTGCTACGGCCAGCGCGCCAAAGATGATAAAGAGTGCCAGTTGCATGATGTTCCGCTAGTTCTTTCGTGGGTCTGTTGTAGCTTCAAAATCATTTGACACGGAGCAGCACCGTTTTTCGCGCTATCTGTTGATTGTAAAACAACTTGCTCCGGCGTTTCGCGAGACTAACTACGCAGTGCAATGACTAAGCTGGTGATGACGATGTTGGCCATGGCGACCGGCAAGAGAAACTTCCAGCCGAAGCTCATGAGCTGGTCGTAACGGAAGCGGGGCAGCGTGCCTCGCACCCAGATGTAGAGCAAAAGGAAGCCGAGAACTTTGACGACGAACCAGAGGATCGGAAAGATGGCGGAGAGAACAGGGCCCCCGAAATTGTCAGGGAGCAGATGACCCAGAGGGCTGGAGGCCCCGCCGAGGAAGAGCAGCGTGGCGACGCAGCTCACGGTGATCATGTTGGCGTACTCGGCCATGAAGAACATGGCGAACTTCATGGAGCTGTACTCGGTGTGATAGCCGGCGACCAGCTCGGACTCGGCCTCGGGCAGATCGAAGGGGGCGCGGTTGGTCTCGGCGTAGGCGGCCATCAGGTAGATGAAGAAGGCGACGAACTGGACCCCGCCGAAGATATTCCAGCTCAGCGCGCCGTGGGCGCACTGGCTGTTGACGATGTCGCGCAGGCTGAGCGACTGGGCGCGGAGAACCACGCCGACGAGCGAGAGGCCAAGGGCGAGCTCGTAGCTGATCATCTGCGAGGTGGCGCGGAGGCTGCCGAGAAGGGCGAACTTGTTGTTCGACGACCAGCCGGACAGCGCGATGCCGTAGACGCCGATCGACGTGATGCCCAGGATGACGAGCAGGCCGATGTTGACGTCCGCAACGTTGAACATCTCCACGCTTACGCCATTCACCGTGACTCTCTGCATGCCTCCGAAGGGAACGACGGAGATGGAGATCAGCGCACACGTCAGGGCGATGATGGGGGCGAGGATGAAGAGAAGACGCTCGGAGGCGATGGGCATGAGATCTTCCTTGAGGAAGAGCTTGATGCCATCGGCGAGCGGCTGCATCAGTCCGAAGGGGCCGACGCGGGAGGGTCCCCAGCGGTTCTGAATGCGGCCCAGGACCTTGCGCTCGAGCAGCACCGTGTAGGCGACCGACATCAGGGTGATGACGACGACGACCACGACCTTGAGGACGCTGAGCAGCAGGAATGTCTGAAATTCTGTGAGGTGGGTCATTTTTTTGCTTTCGGCTCTACGCTTTGAACTCTGAGATTTTTGGCTGCTGCCCTTACTTTGAACTTAATCTGCTTAGTCGGCTGCGGTTTCAATTTGAGTGAGCCCGGTTGGTGGACGGAGGCTCTCATTGTGCTGCAGGTCGGAGAGCATGGCGGAGTAGCGGCCGAGTGTGCCCGAGGTGAATAAGCTGTCGTTCGCAGGCAGGACAAGGTCGCGGCGATTGCCGATCTGGACCATAGGAGCAGGTGCGGCAGGTTGCAGGTGCTGGTCGTTGCCCGAGAGAAGTTGAAGCCGGAGCAAATTGTATCCGGGGACGAGACGCTGTATCTCGTCGAGGATGGCAAACGGATCGAAGGGACTTAGTTTAGGCTCGAGATTGTTTGCGGTAAGCCAAACTGCGTGACGGTCGGCCTCGCCGGACTGCGCACCGCGGCTCTGGCCCATGTCGGCGCGAGTGCCTTTGCCGAACGGGACGAGTGCGTGCATGTTCGCGCCTATCTTGTCGGCGATCCGAACGATCATCTCGAAGTCGCTGCGGACGCCGGCGCGGTCTCCTGCCTTTTTGACGAGTTGGAGATCGCCGTAGCTGTTGGTGACGGATCCGGATTTTTCGTAGAGGTTCGCGGCGGGAAGGATGACATCGGCGAGGGCCGCGGTCTCGGTGAGGAACATCTCCTGCACGACGACGAAGGTGTTTTGCAGGACGGCGGGATCGACCCCATAGCGGGCGATGGGGTTCGCGCCGACGACGTAGAGGGCCGAGAGCTCGCCGCGCCCGGCTGCTTCGAAGATCTCAAGCATGTCGAGACCGCGGTCGGTGGGGGTGTTGTACTCGGCGAAGGTCGTGTTTCCGGCCACTGGAGTGTACCCCGGGAGCATGTCGGGGAGAAGGCCCATGTCGGCGGCCCCACGCGAGTTGGCGTAGTCGGAGAGCAGGGCAAACTTTCGATTTGGCAGCGTGGTGCCGAAGTCGAGGAGTCGCTTGAGGTCGGCGCCGCGAAGTTCAGATCCGATGAGAACGAGGAGCTGCTCTTCGGCCCGGACGGCGTTGCGGAAGTTGTGGAGCGCGGTCGCGTCTGTGCCGGGGCGCGTCAGGGCTTCGGCGGCGGCGTCATCTCCAGCAAGGAAGCTGGCGAGTGCACCGTAGCTGAAGGGAGCGATGTGGGCGAATGCTTTGGCCTGGCGGCGGAGTTTGATCTCGGCGGAGTTGGCGATGTAGAGGCGGCCGCGGTTGTTGCGGACGTTGGTGCGGATGTTCCACGCAGTGGCGGGTGCCTGGATGGTGGGGTCGCCGCCGAGGACCATGATGGCCGGGGCGGTGAGGGTATCGCGCAGCGACGCGGTGCGGTTGGGTTTGCCGGAGAGTGCCTGGGCGAAGGAGACGTAGTCCGCAGTCCGGTGGTGGTCAATGTTGTTGGTGCCGAGGACCGTGCGCGCGAACTTCTGGAGGAGATAGGCTTCCTCGTTGGTGATGCGGTTCGAGCCAATGACGCCGATGCTCTTGCCGCCGCGCGTGTCGCGTAGCTCGCGGAATTTCTTGCCGACGTGGTCGAGCGCGATCTCCCAGCTGACGGGCTTCATCTCGCCGTTCGGCTGGCGGACAAGCGGCTGAGTAATACGTGTCTCATTGTTGGCGAAGTCGAAGGCGTAACGGCCCTTGTTGCAGAGGAAGTCGCCATTGATACCGGACTTGTCGCGGTTGTCGCCGCGGACTATCTCGCTACCATCTGAGGTCGAGCGGACGCCAAGGGTCGTCTTGCAGCCGTCGCCGCAGTGGGTGCAGATGGTGCCGACGTGGTTCATCTCCCACGGGCGCGTCTTGTAGCGATAGGTGCCGGAGGTGAGCGCGCCCACGGGACAGGTGTCGATGCACATGCCGCACTGCTCGCAGTCGACGTGCGCGAGGTGGTCCGGAGATATCTCGCCAGAGATATTTGGAGCGATCACGGAAGAGCTGCCGCGGTTCTGGATGCCGAGCGCGAAGACGTCCATGCCCTCGCCGCACATGCGGACGCAGCGGTAACAAAGGATGCAGCGCGGGCGGTCGAAGTAGACGACCGGAGACCACTTCTGCTCTTCGCGGTGGTTCTTGGGCTCGGCGTAGAAGCTGTCGGCAGCCCCGTACTTGAAGGTCATGTCCTGCAACTCGCACTCGCCGCCGGCGTCGCAGACGGGGCAGTCGAGCGGGTGGTTGCCGAGCAGCATCTGCAGCGTGGCCTTGCGGGCCTGCGCGATCTCGGGAGTCTCAGTCTGGACAACCATGCCCTCGGCGACCGGCGTGGTGCAGGCCGTCTGGAGCTTGGGCATCTTTTCGATCCGGACAACGCACATCCGGCAGGCCGCCTGGAGCGAGAGCCCCGGGTAATAGCAGAAGGCGGGGACCTCGATGCCCGCCGATTTGCAGGCCTCGATGAGAAGCGTGCCGGCGGGCGCGGTGAGTTGTTTGCCGTCTACGGTGAATTTTACGTCTGCCATTTAGTGTCCTGCTCCGACCAGTTGCTCAACGGTGATGATAGGTGTCCCCGCCTTGTTGCCGGCGATGTAGTCTTCAAACTCTTTGCGGAATTTTTTTACGAACGCGATGGTGGGCATGGCTGCCGCGTCGCCGAGCGGACAGAACGTGCGGCCCAGCATGTTTTCAGCGAGGTACTGGACGTTGTCGACGTCCTTCTTCGAGCCGCCGCCATTGTAGACGCGGGTGAGGGTCTTCTTGATCCAGTCCGTGCCCTCGCGGCAGGGGATGCACCAGCCGCAGCTTTCGTGCTGATAGAACGCGATAGTGCGGAGGGCGAATTCGACGATCGAAACGGTCTCATCCAGCACAACGATGCCGCCAGATCCGAGCATGGTTCCGGCCTTGCCCATCTGGTCGAAGTCGAGACCAACATCGATCTCGTCCGCAGTAAGCACCGGACACGAAGCGCCCCCTGGAACGACGGCCTTGAGCTTCTTGCCGTTCTTGATCCCACCGGCTACCTCGTAGATGGCGCGCTTGAGGTTGTAGCCCATCGGGAGTTCATAGACGCCGGGCCGTTCGACGTGGCCGCTGATACCAAACAGCCGCGTGCCGCCGTTGCGCTCGCTGCCGAGCTTCGCGAAGGCCTCGCCACCCATCAGCAGGATATGCGGAGCGGAGGCGATCGTCTCCGCATTGTTGATGACTGTAGGGCCACCATAGAGTCCGACGACAGCGGGGAAGGGTGGCTTGATGCGAGGGACGCCACGCTTGCCCTCAAGCGATTCCATGAGGGCCGACTCTTCGCCAACCTCATATGCGCCCGCGCCGGTCTGGGTGATGACGTCGAAGTCGACTCCGCTCCCGAAGATATTCTTGCCAAGGAAGCCCTTCGCGTAAGCATCGGCAACGGCCTTCTCGACGATCTTGAGCAAGTAGCGATACTCGCCGCGCAGATAGATAAATCCAAGCTTCGAGCCGATGGCGAGCCCGGCAATCATCGTTCCTTCGATGACGGCATGCGGGTCTTCAAGGAAGATGATGTGGTCTTTGCAGGTGCCGGGCTCAGACTCGTCGCCGTTGACCAGAACATACTTCGGCTTTTCCGACGTCTTGGGGACAAACGACCACTTCATGCCCGTAGGAAAGCCTGCTCCGCCGCGCCCGCGCAGGCCGGAGGCCTTCATGGTGTTGATGATCCATTCGGGACCCTCAGCAATCGCCTGCTGAACGGCCTTGTACCCGTCGAGCTCAACGTACTTGTCGATGTTGGCTGCACCCTGGCCGAACCGGCGGGAGAGCACTCTTACTTCATCGGGATGACTGACGAGGGTCGGCATTATTTTTCGTCCTTTCCCTTGCCGTCGCGGTACAGCTTGAAGAGGACATCGACCTTCGCGGGAGTGAGGTCCTCGTGGAAGTCGTAGTTGATCTGGATCGCAGGGGCCCAGCAGCAGGCGCCGATACACTCCACCTCTTCGAGCGAGAAGATGCCGTCCTTGGTGGTCTCTTTATGTCCAATGCCGAGCTTCTGTTTACAGTGGTCGAGGATCTCGTATCCGCCGCGCAGCATGCAGGAGATATTGGTGCATACCTGCACGTTGTACTTGCCTGCCGGCTTTGTGCGAAGCATGGAGTAGTACGAAAGCACGTTGCGTACGTCCAACTCGAGAAGGTCGAGCCGCCGGGCAATCTCGGTGACGACAGCGTCGGAGACATACCCAACCTCGTCCTGCGCATAGAGCAGCATCGGCACCAGCGCCGACCGTTTGAGCGGGTAGATAGTGGCGAGTTTGTCGAAGCGCGCCGCCAGTCTCCGGAGAAAAGATCGTATTGGCTAGTTCACTCACTCTGCATCATCTCCCGCGCCAGTCGTTCGGCGGCAAGGTCCATCTCTTCGGCGATACCGTTCAGTTTAACCGTTCCGTCTTCCTGCATGCTGAAGGGGGAGCGATGTCCTTCACTGTCCTCGAGCGTCTCATGCGTGAAGCGAAGCCATCGGCTGGCGACACGGAGGGTGATCTCGTCTGCGCCGACCTCAACGACTGCATGATGCCGGCTGTTAAGTCCGTGGGCCGCAGCGTAAGAGCGAAGCAGCGATGCCCAGGAGGTCCAAAGTTCAGTTCTGAGGCGTGCGTCGAGCATCAGAGGTTAGCGGTCGATCTCGCCGAGGACGATATCGATCGATCCGATGACGGCCACCACATCCGCAAGCAACCTTCCCTTGCACATGGTTTCCAGCGCCTGCAGGGTGGCGAATCCCGGGTTGCGCATATGCACCCGGTAGGGCTTGGCGGTGCCGTCCGAGACGACATAGTAGTTCATCATGCCGTGAGGCGCCTCTACAGAGCTGCACACCTCACCGGCTGGCACACCAAAGCCTTCGGTGACAATCTTGAAGTGATGGATGAGGGACTCCATCTGGGTCTTCATCTGCTCGCGGTTCGGAAGAATGATCTTCGGCGCATCGGCGACGATCGAGCCTTCAGGAAGGCCATCGAGCGCCTGCAGGCAGATCTTCACTGACTCGCGGAACTCCTGCATGCGGACGACATAACGCGCCCAGACATCCCCGACCTTCGAGACGGGAACGTTGAACTGGAACTTCTCGTAGCCTGAGTAAGGCATGTCGCGGCGGACGTCAAAATTGACACCGGAGGCCCGGAGCGGAGGCCCGGTAACGCCCAAAGCAATGGCGTCCTCAGGCGAGAGATAGCCGACGCCCTTCAGCCGGTTCATCCAGATCGGATTCCCCTGCAGCAACCCCTCGTACTCCTCAATCTTCGAAGGGAAGTCCTTTAGGAAGGCACGGATCTGGTCATAAAGATGGCGCGGCGGTTCCAGGCTGAGGCCGCCGACGCGCACGTAGCTTGTCATCATGCGCTGACCGGCGACGGCCTCGAAGATGCGCAGCAACTGCTCGCGCTCGCGGAAGCAGTAGAGGAAGACGGTCAGCGCGCCGATGTCCATCGCGTGGGTGCCGAGCCAGACGAGGTGCGACTGGATGCGGGTGAGTTCGTTGAAGAGCACCCGAAGATACTGCGCCCGCTCGGGAATCTCAAGTCCCAGCAACTTCTCCACTGCGAGACAGTAGGCGAGGTTGTTGGTCATCGGACACAGATAGTCGATGCGGTCGGTGAGGGGAACGACCT
The DNA here is from genome assembly GCA_963756685.1 of uncultured Acidobacteriaceae bacterium. Lineage (GTDB taxonomy): Bacteria > Acidobacteriota > Terriglobia > Terriglobales > Acidobacteriaceae > Edaphobacter. The sequence continues at coordinate 561,914 of CAVWON010000006.1, read as the reverse complement.
GCTGGTAGAACTTGGCCTCGCAGGTCTTTTCGATGCCCGTATGCAGGTAGCCGATGTCGGGGGCGAGAGCGACGATGGTTTCGCCATCGACTTCGATGACAAGGCGCAGGACGCCATGGGTCGAAGGGTGCTGCGGGCCCATGTTGATGACCATGGTCTGGTCGGCGGGCGGCGCGTTCCCGCGATTGCGCGCAGCGTTGGCGAAGACGTCCTCGACGCCTGGATCAATGGCGGCGGAGCCGGTGATCTCTTCAATAAGAGGAGCCATTAGCGGTAGCCCTCCACGGGGTAGTCCTTGCGCAGCGGATGCCCGTTCCAGTCTTCGGGCATCATGATGCGCCTCAGGTTAGGGTGGCCGCCGAAGTGGACGCCGAAGAGGTCAAAGACCTCGCGCTCGTAAAAGTTGGCGGACGGCCAGATGGGGGTGATGCTGTCGATGGACGCGTCCTCGCTGTCTAGCCGAACGACGAGCCGGATACGCTCCTTTAGCGACATGGAGAGGACGTGATAGGTGATCTGGAAGCGCGGCTCGGAGGGGTACCAGTCGACGGCTGTGACATCTTCCAGGAAGTTGTAATCTGCCTTCTGGACTGCCTGTCCTGCGGCGATGATGCTATCGCGGGCGACGGTGATGGTCAGCTCATTGCGGTCGAACTTCGCGTCGGTGGCGAGACCGGCAAGCGCTTTGACAGCTGCGTTCTCTGGGTACGCCTCAAAGACGGCTTGTTTGCCCTGAAGGGCAGAGGAGGGATCGTACATTAGAGGTCTCCCTTGTCGTTCGACCAGTTCAGAATGCCCTTCTTCCAGACATAAAAGAGGCCGACTGCGACAAAGCCCAGGTAAACGAGCATCTCGTAGAAGCCGAACATGGGCGAGCCGGTGATGCCAGGCAGACGGCGGAAGATGACGGCCCAGGGAAGCACGAAGACGGCCTCGACATCGAAGAGGATGAAGAGCATCGCGACCATGTAGAAGCGGACGGTGAAGCGTCCACGGGCGTCGCCGACTGGATCCATGCCGCACTCATAGGCGCCCGCCTTGGTGCGCGAGTTCTTGTGCTTGCCGATGAAGAAGGAGGCCCCAACCATTCCGCAGGCGAGTCCAAGGGCCACCAGAATCTGAAGCACGAGTGGAACATAGTTCCAGATGTATGGGTAACTGTGCATGGCCATCTTCGACTCTAAGATTGCGACTGACAAGTGTCAAGCGAACGAAGGCGGGTTTTGACTGCTATTGCAGCAATGCTATGTACATATTCATCAGGCGATTACCGTACAGCGCAGCGAAGAGCCCACCGACGCAAAGAAAGCTGCCGAAGGGGAGTTTCGATGCCGTTCCGGCCTTGCCGCGTGCCAGCAGAAGCACGCCGTAGAGAGCAGCGGCTAACGTGCCGACGAAGAGCGAAAGAACCGCGGGCAGGAAGCCGAGGAAGGCAGCAATCATGGCCAGGAGTTTGACGTCGCCGAGGCCCATGCCCTCGCGGTGGCGAATGGCCTTGTAGAGCCAGCGGATGAGCAGAAGCAGAAGCGCTGCTCCACAGACGGCGGCGATCCGACCGAAGATCAGGCTCTCAGGGCCCGTCAGGAAAACATTGCCGTTATCGGTGACGCCCCCGGGACTCGTGAGATGGAGGCTGTGCTGGGTGAGACGTACCTGATCTTCATTAGGGCCAAGGAAGATTGCCTGAATACAGACCAGGAAGAGACCAATGGCGATACCTGTCAGGGTGAATGCGTTGGGAAGGACCATGGTCTGCCAGTCCATCACCATCAGGCCGATCAGGAGGAAGCCGAAGATCGCGAATGCAAACGTCCCGATGTACTCGGCGGGAGTGGATCCGCTTAACCGACTCACTTTAGCTACCTGCTGCAGGAATAATTCCTGCCCGACAACTAAGAACCAGAAGCCCACCGCCAACTCTACCGCTGGATATCGCCAGGAAATCGTCTGCTTGCAATCACGACACCGTCCTCGAAGCAGCAGCCAACTAAGAAGTGGGACGTTGTTGTACCAACGAATAGGGCTCTCGCACTTGGGGCAACGCGAACGCGGTGTCACGATGGACTGATGTTTTGGCAGGCGAGTAATACAGACATTCAAAAAACTGCCGAAGAGAAGCCCGATGAGAAAAGAAACGAGTTCGAAGATTGCGGACATGCCCACTCGATGAGTATACGGTTTGAGCGGTCATTCCCTATGTGAGGCTTAAAGACCGAAGTCCAAACCTAAGCCTCATCGATCGAAGACTTTGCGCAAAAAGTATTAGTGGGGGTATCAGCTAGAAATCGACGTGCATGCGGACGGACTCGACCAGCACCGGCCCGCGGTCCTGGTTGTAACCAGGGTGATTGATGTACTGCAGGTCGAGCGCGTAGTAGAGTCCGCGCCACGCGTGCAGGTTGTAGTAGCTCTCGAGGATGTCTTCCCGGGCGTAGTTCAGTTTGCCGTCGCCCAAAAGAAATCCAAGGCCACCAAGCTTCAGGTAAGCCTGGTGATCGGCCTTGATCGCGTTCGTGACGAAGGTCACGCCAAGCTTGTCGTAGGGCCGAGACCATGCCCTGCCGGAGTAGTCGCCGCCGAACTCGAAGGTCTGGTCGTCCTCGGTGTAGGCGAAGGATTCGTGCTGACCCTCGTTCCAGCCGAAGCGGCCGAAGACACGCATATTCTCTGGTCAACTCCTGCTCTACGTTCAGGCAGAAACCGTACTTCACCGCACCGTACGTCTCATGTTCTGTGATGACGGGGTCGAGTCCTTCGCCAGCGAGGTAGGCCTTGTTCGCATCGCGGTACAGTCCCATATGAGCGTGGTTCACGTAGCTGAGGACGCGGACGATGCCTTTGCGATCGGCGGGAAGCAGATTGCCGAGCAGAGATTTGCGGAGTTCGAACTCCATGTTCTGGCCGCTGGCTTGGCGCAAGTTCCACACCAGGTCGATACCGTTGGCGACGGTCGGCATCAGGGCGACGGCGTAGCGGGCCGACCAGACCTTGTCATCGTATTCGGCGACGGCGGCGTAGGTGTAGCCGCGGGTGTCGGCCGCGTAGTCCCATGCGCCGTTATTGTCGACGGTCCAGTTCATGAACTGCAGGTGGCTGTCGGAGCCGATGCTGTTGATGTCGAAATAGTCCGGCAGACTCATCTTGCCGACGTAGAACTCGAGGCGGCGCTCGGGCACCTCCGTGGCGAGGGAAAACGGTGTTCGGGGACTCTCAACGAGCTTGTCAGTGAAGCCGATGGTCTGGTGAAGCTGGGCGCGGGCCATATACGGCACTGGGCCCAGGTTGGGATTGCGAACCACGTCAAGATTGGTGAAGCCGGCGAGACCGAGCGCCTCGCTGAGGCCGCGGCCGCCGGCCGATTCAAGGTTGAAGAGGGCGTCGGTCTCGGTTTTGGGGTCGCGCCGCACCTGCGCTGCCGAGATAGAGCGTGCCGAGCAGGGAGGTCTTATACTCCCCGCGGCCAATAAAGCTGTTGGTGCCTTCGTAGGGGGAGTGAAACGGCCCATCGGCCTGCAGGATAATGTTCGCCTGTCCGGCGATGTAGAAGCGCGAAGTCTCAGAGTGAGGAAACATTGTTGGCGCCGGCTCGTCCGCCGGAGCAGGCGCCTCGGGGAGCTTTGCCGGGCGGCCAGGACGATCATCGATCAGGCCCTGCTCCTGGGCGTTCGCGGCGAGGGAGATCGCCAGGAGCAGGATCGCTGCGATTGTATGTATTGAGTTCTTCAAAGATTGGGCCAGGATAGAGGGTGCAGGAAGAATGTGAATGGAACGCAAACAGCCTGCCTTCGAACGGAACAAGGAGAAGGCAGGCCGTCGTGGTTCGGACTCATCGTCCTGCTCTGCGTTGATCTCCGGCAGGGCGAACCAGACGCAGGCGATCGGACAACGCTCATCCGCAGTCTCAACCCAGAGCCGGATGATTCCGGCAGGATTAGTCGCGTTTCGCCCGGACGGATTGTCGGGTGGTGTCCGCTGGATCAATTGGATCATTGGCTGACTCCTCCTTTCTGCGTGCGAAGGGTCCGGATTGTGTGGGACACTTCATACGGCGGGCTGGCAAACTAAGATAGTATACCCCGGTACGGTATAGGAGACAAGACATGTCGCACAATGACAGAGAAAAGGTGAAGCTGCTAAACCGGGTGAAGAGAATTCGTGGCCAGATGGATAGTGTCGAACGGGCATTGTCGTCGGAAGACCATGACTGCGCCGATGTGCTGATGTTGCTGGCGGCGGCGCGCGGCGGAATCAACGGGCTAATGGCGGAGGTGCTTGAAGACCATATTCGGCTGCATCTTCTAAAGGACGGACACGCCCCTCTGACGCCAGAGCTAGGCGAAGACCTGATTGATCTCGTGCGCGCTTATCTGAAGTAGTTCGGTGATTATCCAGTTATTTCGATCTCACTCCAACGACGACCAGACCGAGGCCGACGATGAGCGAAACGGTGCTGAAGATCGGCGAAAGGGGAAGGGTGTCCTGAGTTTTACGCGAGATCTCAACCGAGCCGAGGTCGACGACCTTTTTCTCGTGGGTGAATGAGAGTCCGCCGGTAGCGAAGCCGATGATGCCGATGACGACAAGAATTATTCCGATGATCGTGACTGGCTTCATGGAGTGGCGGCCTTTCGGTGTAACGAGCAAGCGCAACCAGCGGTGTGATGCAGACGGCGTGGGGCCGGATGCACGGCAGCGGGGTGTTTATGGAGTCACTTGCCTGCAATCGTGCCCGGGAGTAATCTGCTTTTACACGGGAAAGGAGGATGGTCCAGCCTATGAAAATTGACAGTAATAGTTGCACAACAATACGTGAGGTGACTGAGGCTTAGAGCGTCCATAGCTCTAGTCCTGGCGGTCTTTGTAGTAAAAAGTCCACGCCGAGGCCCAGTCCGAGTATGGACGCCTCAGGTCAATCTCAACAGTTCACCGCCAGACGGCCCGCTGCTCTTCAGAGTGCGGGCCGTTTGCGTTTTTGCGCGCATCTGAAACGGGTAGGATATTAACCATGAAACCTTTGGTGATCGCCGGTAGGGCCTTTCAATCGCGGCTTATTGTTGGCACGGGCAAATACAAGGACGGAGCGGAGACGCAGGCCGCCATTGAGGCCTCTGGTGCCGAGATGGTCACGGTTGCGGTGCGGCGAGTGAATCTGGACCGTTCGAGCGAGTCGCTGCTGGACTTCATCGATCCGCGTCGCTACTTCCTGCTGCCCAATACCGCCGGCTGTTACACGGCCGAAGAGGCGATTCGCGCCGCGCGGCTGGGGCGCGAGGTTGGGTTGTCGGACTGGGTGAAGATCGAGGTGATCGGCGACCAGCAGACGCTCTACCCCGACATCCAGGCGACGCTGGAGGCGACGCGAGTGCTGGTGAAAGAAGGCTTCACTGTGCTGCCGTACACCTCGGACGACATCGTCTTCGCGAAGCGGCTGATCGATGCGGGCGCGGCGGCCGTCATGCCGCTTGGCGCGCCGATCGGCAGTGGGCTTGGGTTGCAGAACACGGCGAACCTGCGCATTCTGCGCGAGCTGATCACCGAGGTTCCGCTGATCGTGGATGCAGGGGTGGGAACGGCCTCTGATGCAGCCGTCGCGATGGAGACTGGGCTTCGATGCAGTGCTGATGAACACGGCGATTGCCGCAGCGAAAGATCCGCTGCTGATGGCCGAGGCGATGCAGCACGCTGTTCTCGCTGGGCGGCAGGCGTTTCTTGCCGGCAGAATGCAGCGAAAGCTTTACGCGACGGCCAGTTCGCCGCTTGAGGGGATCTCCCGCTAGTCTGCTGCTCGAACATTCAAGGACTCAACCTAGATAGTCCGAAGGCACAGCGAAATGCAGTAAACTTCGCCCATGCGAGTCTTCGGCATCGATTGCGGAACGGAGTTTACCGGCTACGGTGTGGTGGAGGTGGACTGCGACGCCCGAATGCCGCGTCTCGTTCACCTTGCTGCAGGGACGATTCGGCTGAATAAAAAAGACAAGGCGCCGCAACGGCTCGCACAGGTATATGCGGAGCTGACCGCTCTCATGGCGCTTCATCAGCCAGAGGTCGTCGCGATCGAGGAGGTCTTCTTCTCCGCGAATGTGAAGTCAGCGCTGAAACTTGGACAGGTGCGAGGAGTGGCCATGCTGGCCGCTGCGACGTCTGCTCTGCCGGTAGTGGAGTATGCGCCCCTTTCGATCAAAAGCTCTGTTGTCGGCTACGGCCTTGCCGGCAAGGAGCAGGTGCAGTTCATGGTGAGGCGCCTGCTTGAGAACGAGAACGCCTTCGACTCGCCGGACGCGGCCGACGCGCTGGCCATCGCGATCTGCCACATCCACACCGCACAGACACTCGAACTTCAGGGCGCGCGCCGATGAGAGCTGTTGCCCGCATTGTGCTCGGAGCTACGCTCATTGTGTGTTCCGCTCTTGCGTGCGCGGCCCAGACGGTCGCACCGACAGCGGATGCATCTGCCTCAAAGCCAGCCGAGGTGAGTTTTCAATTTGACCGCACGGGTCTGCCGGTTCCGCACTTCACTTTGCGTGTTCGAGAAGACGGCACCGGCAGTTACGTGGCGGACCAGGTGGAGATCGCCGCCACGGCCACGTCGATGCGTGGTCAAGCCGCCCAGCACGTCGACCGTCCGATCAACCTGACCCCGGGACCGTCGCGAAGATATTCAAAACAGCTCGAGCAGCGAACCGCTTGAATATCGAATGCGCGTCGAAAGCGAAGAACATCGCTGACACGGGCAAGAAGACGTTGACCTACACGGGCGCTGACGGTTCGGGATCGTGCACCTACAACTACTCCGAGATCAAGGCGATTGACATGCTGGCCGACACCTTCCTCGCCATTGCCTACACATTGGACGAAGGACGCACGCTCGCGTTTCTTCATCGGTATGACCGGCTCGGACTTGACGCGGAGATGATCTCGTTCGCGCAGGAGCTGGAGGCTGGGCGCGCGATTGAGTTAGGCACGATCTCGCCAACGCTGGCCGCGATCGCCGATGACACCGCAGTGATCCAGCGCGTACGATTGCGGGCGGCAAAGATGCTGGAGCAGGTAGCGGCAGAAAATCACTGAAGCTGTCGGCTGAGGACGAACGTCTAACATTCGGTGTCGTTTGGGCCGGGGGTCGTCATGCGAACGTTCGCGTTGCTGCGTCAATTTTGTAAACATTTCAGCGCCGGACTGGCTTTGTTTGTCATTTTTTTGTCAGCATGTGTTCCCAGCGCGCGCGCAGACGATGCTGCCCCGCACCGTGCGGCCCGGCTGAGCTATCTGCAGGGCAACGTGACCGTCGATCACTTGGACAACACAGCGGGAGCGTCCGGCCCAGATCAACATGCCGCTGGCAGAAGGCGTGAGGCTGACCACAGGCGAGGACGGCCAGGCGGAGGTGGAGTTTGAAGACGGCAGCGTCGTCAGGCTGACACCCAACACCTCTCTGGGGCTGAATGGATTGAGCATCGATGCAGCGGGAAACTTTCATACGCAGCTGACGGTCATGCATGGCCTGGTCTATGCAGAGCTGCGCGCCGCAAGCAAATTCACTTACGCGGTGGATGCGGGTGGAGAGCACATCTCGCCGGTTGCGAACGCTACGATTCGCATTAATCCTGGACCAGCCTCCAGCGGTGATCTCTGTGTTCGATGGCACAGTGCATATCGAACACGCCAGCACGGCCGAGGCAGACGGCTATAAGACGAACGTGCGCGCCGGAGAGACGCTTACCGGCGACCCATCTGACAGCGGCCGTTACTTCCTGCTTCAGAACATCGAGCCGGACTCCTGGGACGAGTGGAACCAGGGTCGCGATCAGGCCGCAGCCGAGGCAGCAGCGAACCGTACAGCTGCGCGCGATGGCTACGCTGGCGATCAAGGCTATGGGTGGTCCGATCTGGACGCGAACGGCAGCTGGTATGACGTTCCCGGACAGGGCCAGGTTTGGCAGCCTACCCTCGCACTGGACGCAAGCTTCGATCCCTACGGGTATGGCAGCTGGGTCGCATCTCCTGGCGACGGGTACGTGTGGGCCTCGGGATATTCGTGGGGATGGACGCCATTCCGTTGTGGCAACTGGTCCTATTGGAACAGCTTTGGTTGGGGATGGTCGCCGGGTGCAGGCTGCAGGTTCACGGGATGGGGATTTGGGAGTGGTTTTACTGTCGTGTATGTCATCAATATCGTTCAGCCCCCACTGAACTATCGTCTCCCGACCCGGCCGGTGCACAAGCCTGGCATGCCGCCTTCTATACCTGTTGGCCACACTGTTCAGGAGCCCAGTGGTGGCGTCCGTCCCTCACAGGGACCTCGTTTTATCGCCGGCATGCCTGTGGAGGCCCTGCGGCCGATCGGCAATGCGTCCGCGTTGAAGGGGTCCAGCGTCGTTGGCGCTGCTCTGCGGAGCGATTTCGCCGTCGACCACGTCAGCAAACAACCGGTTTTGGGCGCAGTTTCGGCTACAACGCCTCGCGCTGCCTCGTGGCCAGCACCGATGCCAGTTGCCCCTGCCGCCGCAGCCAATGGAACCGAACAGCCGGCAAGGGATCCACACTCCGCTCAACCCTCGCAACAGTACTTGGGCTACCCCGCACAGACACAAGGCGAGCGCGCCGTGCCGCGTCCAACCGCGCCTGCATACGCACCCGCCTATGTCCCTGCGTACTCACCACGTCCGGCGCCTCCTCCTTCATCCCCTACGACTCCTCGGTCGGCGCCGCCACCCTCACCCCCACCCCCGGCTCCGCGGTCGGCCCCGAGCGGCACAGCGGCGTCACCAAGATAAGCTACTGCGTCATAGCAGCGGCAGCAAGAACGCCGGTCCTCGACAGAGAGCGATACAGGTCCGCCATCGGCTCCAACGCCAGCGATTCGGCACGCGCCTGTGCGGGAATAGTGGGTGGCCACGCGGCGGAGATCCGTTCAGCCGAATAACCCGCGGCACGAAGATTGTTGTGCAGCGTCTTTCGTTTCTGCGCAAAGGATTGCCTGAGAAAGCTGTTGAATCCGGCCGCGTCGACACCGAGTTCGGAGAACCGCGGCGCGAAATGCAGCCGCAGCACCGTAGAGTAGACCTCCGGCGGCGGAGAGAACGCGGACGGCGGCAGCGTGAAGAGGTTCTCGACCTGCGAGTTCATCTGCGCCGTGGCGGAGAGAAGACCGTAGTCGCGAACACCGGGAGCTAGCGGAGACGCGGTCGGCCACCTCGCGCTGCATCATCAGAACGGCACGCGCGAGCAGTCCAGCGCTACCTGCGGCAAAAAGTTGCAGCAGAATGTCTGAGGTGATGTAGTACGGCAGGTTGCCGATCACATCGGCGGTTTCGCCCTCGGGCACAAGAGATCGAAGGTCGGCCTTGAGAACGTCCCCTTCAATAATCTGTACCTGTGGCTGGTCGCGAAACCGGAAGGTCAGTTCGGCCGCAAGTGCCCGGTCGAGTTCCAGCGCAATCAACCTGTGGCAACGCCCGGCGAGTATCTCGGTGATCGCGCCGTGGCCCGGTCCGATCTCGATTACGGTACGCTTGCCAAGATCGCCCAGAGCGTCGACGATGGCATGGCGGGCAGCATCGTCCACGAGAAAGTTCTGCCCGAATTTTGGTTTACGCTTCATCTGCATTCAATGGCGGGCGACTTGTCGCGTGCTCTTATAGACTAACGGTTTGGTTAGAAGGAAAAGGACGACAGTATGCATATCGTATTCGCAGCATCGGAGTGTGCTCCCTGGGCCAAGACGGGCGGACTGGCAGATGTGGTGAGCGCTCTCCCGCGCACTTTGGCCAAATTCGGCCACAAGGTCAGCGTATTTATCCCGTACTACCGGCAGGTCGCCAAGGCCGTGCCGGACCCTCCGGTCGTTCTTGCGAGCGTGACCATTCCGTTCCCGTCCTACAATCGCTTCGTCCGCGTCCTCGATGGCGGCAAGGATGCGGGAGTCCAAACTTACTTCGTCGATTGCCCCGAATTGTTCGATCGCGAGAGCTTCTATGGGACCCCCTTCAGGCGACTACCCCGACAACGCTGAACGCTTTGGCCTGCTGAGCCGCGCGGTCATCGAAGCCTCGAAGGTGATCGGCATTCCCGACGTTTTTCACGTGCACGACTGGCAGACGGCGATGCTTGCCGTGCTGCTGCGTTCCACCTACTTCTTCGATCCCGTCTTTCGCCACGTCCCCGCTGTGCTCACGATCCACAACGCCGGCTACCAAGGCTGGTTTCCGCCGAGGACGATGGAAAAGCTGCTGCTTCCGTGGGACATGTTCACCTTCGACAAGCTCGAACACTACGACACGGTGGACTTCTTGAAGGGCGGCATCGTCTACGCCGACGCCATCACGACCGTCAGCCGCAAGTACGCCGAAGAGATCCAGACTGCGGAGTTCGGCAACGGGCTGGAGAGCATTCTGCGGCAGCGCAGTGGCGATCTTTTTGGCATCCTCAATGGCGTCGACTACGAGGAGTGGAACCCGGCGACCGACCCGCACATCGCCGCGCATTATTCGGCGGAAAATCTTGCAGGCAAGAAAGAGTGCCGTCGCGACCTGCTGCATGCCTTCGGACTTGAAGGCGTTGGCGACGAGACGGCCGTCATCGGCGTCGTCTCGCGCTTCGCGACGCAGAAGGGCTTCGACTTCATCGTCGAGATCATGGACAAGCTCGTCCAGGAAGACATGGTGCTCGTGATACTCGGCAATGGTGAGGAGTATTACGAGCGACTGTTGGTCGAAATGGCGAGCCGCTACCCGCAGAAGGTGCGCGTGCAGGTGAAGTTTGACAATGTAATGGCGCACAAGATCGAGGCCGGCGCCGACATCTTCCTGATGCCATCGCGCTACGAGCCCGGCGGCCTGAACCAGATCTACAGCTTGAAATACGGCACCGTCCCGGTGGTTCGGGCCACGGGCGGTCTTGACGACACCATCGACGAGCAGCCCTTTGGTGGTGGCAACGGCTTCAAATTCTGGGGTTACAGTCCTTCAGCGCTAATGGACGCTCTGCATCGCGCACTTGGCACCTTCCGCAATAAGAAGGAGTGGACCACGATGATGCTGCGCGGCATGACGCAGGACTTCTCCTGGGACAAGCCGGCAAAGGAGTATGAGCGGGTGTACGAGCGAGTGATTCAGAACCGCAACTAAGCGGTCCGCTTGCGTCGAAGTAGCAGATGCACTGGAATGCCCAGCAGAATGATGGCCGTTCCAATCAGCGAATTTCGCGGCTGATCTGCGAACGAAAACACGAGTAAGCACCGCTGCCGCCAGAATGAAGAGGGCGGGCAGTACAGGGTAACCCCAGATGCTGTAGGGGCGCACGGCATTCGGTTCGCGGCGGCGAAAGACGAAGATGGTGCTGGCGGTGAGCAAGTAGAAGAGCCACTCGCCGAAGATGGCCAGCGAGAAGAGCGCCTGGAACCGTCCTATCGCAAGCAGCAACAGGGAACTCAGGACGGCCTGGAGGATGAGCGCGGCAGAAGGCGTCTGAAACCGCCGGTTGACGTGCGCCAGCTGCTTGAAGAAGAGTCCGTCGCGGGCGGCGGCGAAGGGTACGCGTGCTCCCGAAAGTGACGATCCGACGAAGGTCGCGCAAATACTCACCGCCATGCCGATCGACACCAGCGTAGCTCCCCACTGTCCGGCGACCACGCGCATTGCGTCAGCCGCGGGCCTGTCCGCTGCGGCTATCGCTGCTGCAGGCAGGACATATTGAATGGCCGCATTGGTCAGCATGTAGAGCGCACCGACGATCGCGACGCCTCCCACCAGCGCCAGTGGCATGCTGCGCTGCGGCCGCTCGACCTCACCAGCCATGGTCACGACGTCGCTCCATCCGTCGTAGGCCCATAGTGCAGCAACCAGCGCGATCATAAAGCCGGAGAAGCCGCCGCGTGCTCCCGTGAAGTCGGTAGCGAAGTTATGCCATGAACCATGATGACCCGCCGCGCCAAAGCAGAAGCCCGCGATCACAAGAATTAGCAATCCCTTTAGCCACGTCAGCAAAAGCTGCACGTTAGCAGACTTCCTCGTGCCGATAATGTTGAGACCGGCGATCAACCACGTCACTGCGATCGCAAAGACCTGGCCCCAGAGAAGATGCGCAAAGGCCGGCCGCGCAAAAGCGCTGAAGACCGCGAAGGTCCCCAGAACGCGTGCCAGCCCTGCCGCAATGGTCGCGAGCGACGCCGGTTTGGCGACTGTAATCTGCGTCCACATGTAGAGAAAGCCGGTAAGGTCGCCGTAGGCCTCGCGGAGAAAGGCGTACTCGCCTCCATAGCGCGGTCGCCCGGCAGCGATCTCCGCATAGGTCATCGCACCGAAGAGCGAGAGGAGACCGCCGATGATCCACACCGCATAAACCCCGCGGGACGAGCCCACCGCGGCCATCATCTCTCTCGGCACCAGGAAGATACCGCTGCCGATGATGATGCCCACGACAATGGATGTCGCGTGGGACGCGTTCAGGACGCGAGGTAGTTCAGCCTTGGGTTTCTCCATCGGTTTTCGGAGAGTAGCATATCGGTGCAAATACCCCACAGTCGCGAATATGCAGGTGACCATCAGCGCCCCTAAAATAGAGCGCAGCGAATGGAGTGAGCCATGGATTGGACTCCCGGTGGACTGAGTGACGATGTTGAAGATCGGCGTGGCTCCTCCGGCGGCGGTTTCGGCGGCGGCGGAGGCCTCGGGATCGTCGGCTTCATCGTTCTGATCGTCATCAGTCTGGTTACAGGCCGCAATTACATCGGCAGCTACCTCGCGGGTGGTGGAACCGTCGCTTCTCACTCGGCGCAGCCTGTGACCAACTCTGGTAATCGTCCTTACTCAGGTGCACCTGGCGACGACCGGCCGGCGGAGCTCGTCTCATGGACGCTCGACGATGTGCAACGAACATGGGCCACGCTTCTCCCGAACAGACCGGGCGAGAGTATCGTCGCGCGAAGCTCGTTCTCTATGACAACTACACCTACTCCGGCTGCGGCACCGCCCAGTCGCAGACCGGTCCGTTCTACTGTCCGGCGGACGAGAAGGTCTACATCGACCTCAGCTTCTGGAACGAGCTAAAACGCCTCGGCGGCAGTAATGCGGAGTTCGCACAAGCCTATGTTGTTGCGCACGAACTCGGGCATCACGTGCAAAATATTCTTGGCATCGAGCAGCAGGTGCGGCATCTCTCGAGCCAGGACCCATCGCAGAGAAACCCGCTCTCCGTTGACCTCGAACTGCAAGCGGATTGCCTCGCTGGTGTATGGGCGCACAGCACCGAACAGCGCAACATCGTTCATGACGCAGATATCGCCGCAGGTCTACAAGCGGCGGCGGCCGTTGGCGACGATCATCTCCAGCGAATGGAGCGCGGAGCGGTAAGCCCGGAGAGCTTTACCCATGGCTCGTCTGCGCAGCGCGTCGGCTGGTTCAAACGCGGTCTGGAGCAGGGAACCATCTCGGCCTGCAACACCTTCAAGGTCGGCGGAGCAGTCCCTTCCTCCGACGGCCAGTATTGACGAAACCTGAGAGATATAGGACGGCTAGTTCAGCACTGGCAATATTGCATTACCCGCAGCTTCGTTTGCGAAGTAGCTGCGGATCTTCTCTGCGGTCGCGGCGTTCACCACGGCGGTGAGGGCATCGGGCGCGGCCTGCTTGATGCCGCGCACGCTGCCAAAGTGTTCGATGCAGCCGCTGCCGCGTCCGTGGCCCTACTCCCGGTATCGATAGCAACTCACTGTCGCGGTCGCGCATCTCCCGGCGTTTGCGATGGTAGGTCACGGCGAAGCGGTGGCTCTCGTCGCGAATCTTCTGCATCAGGTGAAGCACAGGCGAACGCCGGTCCAGCACCACCGGCTCATTCTCCTGCCCGTAGACGTAGATGATCTCCTCGCGCTTGGCAATCGACGCCAGCGGCTGCAGCGTGACGCCGATCTCCTCCAGCGCCGAGTACGCCGCGTGCAACTGACCCAGTCCGCCGTCGATCAGGATCAGCGAAGGGAACGGCTTCTTGTCCTCCTGCAGCCGCTTGTAGCGGCGCTGGATGACCTCGCGCATGCTGGCGAAGTCGTCGACGCCGGTGACGGTCTTCACCTGAAACTTGCGGTAGTCGGACTTCTTCATCGCGCCGTCCTCCCACACCACCATGGAGGCGACCGTCTCCGCGCCCTGGATGTGCGAGATGTCGAAGCACTCGATGCGGCGCGGCAGTTCTTCCAGCGTGAGCGCGTCCTGCAACGCCTCCTGGATCGCCTTCATCCCTGGCTGCAGCACGCGAAACCGCTGGTCGTACGATTGCTTTGCGTTCTGGCACACCAGGTCGACCAGCGAACGCTTTTCCCCACGCTGCGGTGCGAGGATCTCCACGCGCCTGCCCGTCCGCTCCGACAGCATCTCTGCCAGCAACGCGCGATCGGGAAACTCGACCGGCACGAGAATCGATCGCGGCACATAGCTCTGGTCGAGGTAGATCTGTTTCAGCAAAGCAGAGAAGAAAGCGGCCGGACTGAACGCAGTACCCAGCTCCGACAGTGCCGTATGCTGCACGACCGGGACCCCTTCTCCGATCTCCGGAGCAGGCGCCGCGGGTCAGGCTCCATCCGTGGGATCGGCCTCAAGCTTCGTCGGCCTCATCAACGGCCTCGATCAGCGTATCCAGCAACGACTCCGGCAGGTCCTCCCAGAAGAAATCGCGCCGGTCGACGATCTTGCCGCCGCGCATGTGGAACAGGTTCACCGCCAGCATCTCGTTCTCGTAGTGATAGCCGAAGACGTCGGCGTCCTCGTTGTCCGTCGTCGCGATGCGCTGCTTGTCCTGCATCTGGTGGACGGTAACGATCTGGTCGCGCAGCCGCGCCGCAAGCTCAAACTGCTCGGCCTCCGCTGCGGCTTCCATTCGCTGCGTCAGCGATGTTCCAACTCGCTCGGCTCGCCCTTCGAGAAAAAGCTGCACGTCGCGGATGGTCTCGCGGTAGCTCTCCGGCGTTGTCAAGCCTTCCAGGCAAGGGCCCAGGCAGCGCTTGATGTAGTACTGCAGGCAAGCGCGCGGATGGTAGCGCGACAGATCGACCTTGCAGCTCGGAATCAGGAAGCTCCGGTGGATCAGGTCGACCAGCCGGTAAGCGAGGTTGCCGGGAAAGTACGGGCCGTAGTAAGCGCTGCCGTCCTTGCGCAGCCGCCGCGTCACGAAGACCTTGGGGTAGCGGTCGTTCATCGTCAGCTTGATGTACGGATAGGTCTTGTCGTCGCGCAGCAGGATGTTGAAGCGCGGCTTCCTCTGCTTGATGAGGTTGTTCTCGAGCGCCAGCGCCTCATGCTCGTTCGCGACCGTGATGTACTCCACATCGACGGCCTCGCGCATCAGCGAGCCGGTCTTTGCGTTGGCCTGCGACGCCTCCAGAAAGTAGGAACGCACCCGCGCGCGAAGGTTCTTCGCCTTGCCGACGTAGATCACCTCGCCCTCGGCGTTCTTGTAGAGGTAGCACCCAGGCTGGGTGGGGAGGGTTCGGATTTTCTGTTGGAGATCCATGCTGTCGATCGAAGCCCAGGTCTGAAGTGTAGACGCCCAGCCTGCGCGCAGTATGCACACATTTGCTCAGAAGATTTGACGCGCTACCCTGTCAAAAGTTCCGGGCGGAGGGCCTCCCGGAGCTTGATGTAAAATCTTGACGTGTGAGCTGCAAATTATGCAAACAATAGGTTTATTGCGATAAATACCTTTGGCATGCGGATTGCTCAACAAACACATGTTGAAGTATTTCTAACCAGGAGAGTGAACCGATGAGCTCCACTAGCTATCACGATCATAAAATGAAGTCTGCCTTTACCGTTGCCCTCGCCAGTGCTTTCGTCATCGTCTTCACGGTCGGCTGCTCGACCAAGAACTATGTCCGTTCGCAGACCACCCCCCTCATCCAGCAGACCAACGAGCTCGACACCAAGACCGCTGCCGATCACCGCGCCATCGTCGACACCGACGAGCGCGCCAAGACCGGTATCGCCAATGCTCAGAGCGCAGCGAACACCGCCGACCAGCACGCTCTTGCTGCTGGCCAATCAGCCGATGCTGCCAACAAGTCCGCGCAGGAGGCTTACAACCGCGTCGACAGCCTGAGCGGCGTCGTTGCCAATCTGGATAACTACAAGCAGCTCTCCGACGTCAGCGTCACCTTCGCCTTCGACAAGTCTGTGCTGACCGCCGCGGACAAAGCGCAGCTCGACGACCTGGCGGCGAAGCTCTCCAGCACACGCGGTTACATCCTCGCACTGACCGGAGGAACGGACTCCGTAGGCGATGCGCATATAACTACCAGCTCAGCCAGCGCCGCGCAGATGCGGTCGCCAACTATCTGCAGTCAAGTACAACATCCCTCCGCACAAGTTCTATCTGATCGGAATTGGCAAGGACCAGCAGGTGGCAAGCGATAGCACCGCCGCAGGACGCGCCAAGAATCGCCGTGTCGAGATCAAGCTGATGTCCAACATGAGCGACCAACCTACCACCGCGTCAAACGCTGCCCCACCGGTCAATAGACGTAAGCTGGGCCCACCGAACGCTTGAGTTAGCCACGCAAGACGAACCGCACTACAAACCCACCTTCAAGCAACGCGACGGTATGCTGCCGACGCGTTGCTTCTTCTCACCCTATGGCGGCAGGGCAGCATGGAACCACCCTGCCAGCCGCTCTTTCGTCTAAGTCTTCAGCTTGCGGTAGACGATTGCCAGCAACGCGGAGGCGAGGATCACCCAGCGCAAATTGATACCAGTAAAAAAAGGGAAAGCCCCAAAGGTCGGTGTGGAGTGCGCATAGATCTGCGGAAAACAAAGCCCAAGATAAGGCAATATGAGCAGTAGCACCCATCGGCTCCTGCGTCGCGTCGGTTTGGCCTTCGCTGCGGATTCTTGCACCATATGCTGCAAAGCATAATCGAATTGTGTTCGAGCCGGGAAGCAAATGTCTTCGGGTAAAGTTAAGAGCATGGCGGTTCCCGTACCCCCGAAACCTCACAGTTGGAAGCCACACCGTCCGCGGCCGATCCGCTCGCCGAAGCCATCGCGATCATGGCCCGCCTGCGCGGGCCGGACGGCTGCCCCTGGGACCGCGAACAGACCTTCGACTCCATCAAGCGGCACACGCTCGAGGAGACCTACGAGGTCTTCGACGCCATCGAGCGCCGCGCGTGGCCCGATCTAAAGGACGAGCTGGGCGATCTGCTGCTGCAAGTGCTCTTCTACGCTCAGATGGCCGCCGAGGCCGGCCACTTCACCATTCAGGATGTCGCCGCCAACCTGAACGCCAAGCTCATTCGCCGCCATCCCCACATCTTTGGCGACGCAGTGGCCACGGACTGCCAACGCCGTTCTGCGCAACTGGGAGCAGATCAAGCAATCCGAAAAGAAAGCCTCCGCTGTCCGCACAACCCTCGATGCTCGACGACATTCCCCGCACCATGCCGGCCATGCTGGAGGCAGGCAAGCTCGGCTCACGCGCCGCGAAGGTCGGCTTCGACTGGCCGGACGCGAACGGACTCTTCGACAAACTCCAGGAGGAGATCGGCGAGTTGAAGGCCGAGCTTGGCGCCGTCGTCAGACACCCAATCCAAAACGGCTATTGAAGCTGAGTTCGGCGACCTTCTCTTCACCGCCGTCAACCTCGCCCGGCACCTCAAGGTCGACCCCGAGTCGGCGCTGCGTGCCACCAACGCAAAGTTCCGCCGCCGCTTCGCAGCCATGGAGTCCGCTGCGGGCGGCAGGGACGCTCTGGCGGCCTCGACGCCGTCGGAGCTGGACTTACTATGGAACCAGGCGAAGAACGCCGCCAGCGAACCACCAAGGCCATGAACCCGAACTCCCAGACCAACATCCGCATCCAACCCCTTTCCTCCCTCGAACACTTCGAGCGCTGCGTCGTCCTGCAGCTTGAGGTCTGGGGCTATAGCGACGGCGACGTCATCCCCCGGCGTGTCTTCGTCGTGGCGCAACGCATCGGCGGCCAGGTCATCGGGGCCTTCGACGGCGACACCCTGGTCGGTTTCGCCATGTCTTTGCCCGGCTACCGCGACGGCAAGCCATATCTGCACTCGCACATGCTCGCTGTCCTGCCCGCAGTACCGTAACGAGGGCATAGGCCGGCGCCTCAAGCTCGCCCAGCGCGACGACGCCATCGCGCGCGGCTTCGACCTGATGGAGTGGACCTTCGATCCGCTGGAGATCCGCAACGCCCACCTGAACATCGCCCGGCTCGGAGCCATCGTCCGGCGCTATCAGCCCGATTTTTACGGCCCCTCTTCGTCCCCGTTGCAGGGAGGCCTGCCGACGGATAGGCTATACGCGGAGTGGTGGCTGCGCTCCGACCGCGTGGCGAGTATACTGCGCGGTGAAGCCCAGCCAATCGAAGTCATCGAACGCGTCACCGTCCCGCACGCCATCTACCAGTGGAAGCAGGACGCCCAGCAACGAAGCCTGGCGCTTGCCCTGCAGAGCAGCAACCGGGAGGCGCTGCAGTCGGCCTTCCGCCGTGGCCTTGCCGTCGTTGGCTACGAACGCGACGCCCAGGGCAACGGCAGCTTTCTTCTTGGTCACTGGATGGAAGCCGCAGACAAGTGAAAACGTAAGCAGTAGAGGCCTGACAACGATTCATCGAAAATCAGCTGGTCCGTTCCACAAAGCTCCAACATCCAAAAAGATTAGAAAGACAGGAACTGCACATGCTCAACATCGATGCCATTCACATGCGCGAGATCAACATGCCGCTGGCCCATCCGTTCGAGACCAGCTTCGGCCTGACCACCGGCCGCCGCATCCTTCTGATCGAGCTCGAGTCCGAAGGCCTCACCGCATGGGGCGAGTGCGTCGCCGGCGAACACCCCTACTTCAGCGACGAGACCATCGACACGGCCTGGCTCATGACCGAGACCGAACTCGGCCCCAGTCTGCTCGATGCGAATGTTGAACGCGGCGGAAGTTGCCCGGATATCTTCCGGCAGGTGCGCGGCCACCGCATGGCCAAGGCCGCGCTCGAAAACGCCGTCTGGGACCTCGAGGCCCAGGTCGAAGAGCGTCTCCCTCGCCGAACTCCTGGGCGGAACCCGCACCGTCATCCCCTGCGGCGTCTCCATCGGCATTCAGCCCTCACCGGCGCAGTTGATGGAAAAGATCGCGACCGAGCTCGCCGCCGGCTATCAGCGCATCAAGCTGAAGTGCAAGCCCGGCTGGGACACCAAGATCTTCGAGGCAGTGCGCAATCGCTGGCCCGACATCACCCTGAGCTGCGACGCCAACTCCGCCTACCGCATGAAGGACCTCGACCACATCGCCAGCTGGGACCAGTTCAATCTGCTCATGATCGAGCAGCCTCTCTGGTACGACGACTTCTACTTCCACTCCATGCTGCAGAAGCGCCTCGACACCGCCATCTGCCTGGACGAATCCATTCGCAACCGCCGCGATGCCCTCGCCGCCATCGATATGGAGTCCTGCCGCATCATCAACATCAAGGTCGGCCGGGTCGGCGGCTTCAGCGAAGCGATCGCCGTCCACAACGCCGCCGAAGAGCGCGGCATTCCCGTCTGGTGCGGCGGCATGCTGGAGACCGGCATCGGCCGCTCCCACAACATCGCCTTGTCCTCGCTGCCGAACTTCTCGCTTCCCGGCGATGTCTCCGCCTCCAGCCGCTACTGGGCCCAGGACATCATCGAGCCCGCGGTCACCGTCAGCGCCAAAGGTGAGATCGTCGTGCCGACTGAGGTCGGCCGCGGCTTCGAGGTGCAACGCGATCGCATTGAAGCCCTGACCGTTCGCCGCCAGACGCTCCATGCCAAGGCCCGCGTCACCGCCTGAAGCTGCTCTCTAGCTGGTCAGGCAGCGGCGTCGCAAGCAATAGGCGGATCGCGTCCTGATAGCTCATCGGAGCAAGCGTCTGGAAATCGCTTGCCTTCGCGCTGGAGCGGATATTGAGCGTCTTGACCATCAGTGCCCGCACGCGTAAGTTCCATGGAAAAATCGGTGAAGATCCAGCGGTTGCCGCCGGCATTCGTCTGGTCCAGCTCCAGCTTGCCTCCCGGATAGATGTGCGCAAGCATGCCCCAGCCGAAGTTCACGCCGCGGAAGATCGTTCCTTCCATGCGAACCACGTAATGGGTCTTCGCATCGATCCAGACCCTCCCCTTCAGCCCGGTCAACGCCTCGGCCTCCGTGTTTGGCGGAACGAACTTCGGATTTGGCTTATAATCCAGAACGATCTCCAGCGCTCCGCCGTTCTTGCCCGACTGCGGCTGTCCCGGCGTATAGGTGTTGATCATGGCGTCCGCCATCAGTGGCACCAGTGTGTCCGCCATCTTCTTCTCGGACTCTCCATTCTTTACATGTTTGGCATACGCTGAAGGCGACGCGATCATGTCGTTCAGACGCTGCCGCTCCGCCTTGTCCTGTTCAGGGGTCAGCGGCTTTCCGTCCTTCAGAATCAGCCGCGCCACCGTGCCGTCCTTACTTTCGATGACGTCGCGGACCTGGTCGCCCTTCTCGTTGACCGTCTCCATGCGATATCGCAGATAAGAGCCCTTATGATGCAGCGCCAGCAGCTCGTTCGCGGCCGCATCGACCACCAGGGAGCGCGGCGGAACTGACAGTAGCGTGCTAGGTACGTCCTTTGCTGCATCGCCACTCTGCGCCTGCGTGCCCGCCAACGCACCCAACAGCATGAGGGAGCAGCCACAGCAATCCGACTCCATGGCCTTCGGCGCCCTGAAGCCGCTCTCAGTCGGAACGCACGGTACGCGACAGACCTATGCGTCCCCGCTGCCATTGGTACCAAACCACACCTCTCTCCTGCATCTTCTACCCATTCTGCTCATTTTACGTAAGACGCTAAAGCCGTGCCAAAGTTTAAGCAGTTTGCCTCACGGCATGAGCTTGGGTATAGTTCGGGCAAGACGCATCCGCAGTAGATAAGACCCAAGGGAGAACAAAAAGCCTATGAAGCCAGCAGAAGGTTCCACCGTCATCGGTAAGTCGGTCGTCATCCGGGGAGAGCTCTCCGGCAATGAAGACCTTTACATCGACGGAGATGTCGAAGGAACCGTCACTCTCCCGGAGAGCCGTCTGACCATCGGCCCTAACGCGCATGTTCGGGCCGATGTCCACGTCTCGCGATGTCGTCGATCTTCGGCCAGCTAACGGGAAACGTGCAGGCCACGGGCCGCGTCGAGCTGCGCCAGTCCGCCATTGTCAAAGGAGACATCCTCGCCGGCAGGCTCTCGATCGAAGAGAGCGCAGTCCTGACCGGACGTGTTGAGCTCAAGCCCACCACCGACGCGCCGAAGGCCTCGACCCCTGCTGCAACTGTCTCCGCACCGGCTGAGGCGGCCACACCTCTTTTTTCTCAACCAAAGGCTTAGACCAGGAAGGGAAGCGGACGCATGCGCAACCTTTTCGGCGGTAGCGACAATGCAAGCAGTCCACGTGGGGCCGTGCCGGCCGTGTGCCCCGTCACTCAAGCGGATGGAACGAGCTGATGAAATACCTGCGTGCGCAGGAATCACTGCGCATCCTCGACATCGGTCCTACGTCCTCCACCAATATCAACTACATCACCGGCCTCGGTCACAGCATCTACATGGCGAACGTCGTGGAAGAAGCGTCCAAGCCGGAGTGGCTCGTCCCTGGCGAAGCCGGTGCGGAACCCACGTTCGATGTCGAGCGTTTCCTCGAAAGCAATCTCAATTTCTCCGGCCGCAAGTTCGATGTCGTCATTCTGTGGGACACGGCAGACTATCTTCCTGAGGCCCTCGTCGCCCCTGTATTGTCCCGGATCCACCAGGTCTTGCAGCCAGGTGGCCTGATGCTCGCCTTCTTCCATCAGACGGCCAGTCCGGACACGGTCTTCTGCCGATACCACCTCACCGACACCGATGTTGTCGAGATGCAGCGTGCAGGAAACTATCCATTGCTGCAACGTCTATAACAATCGCAAGATTGAAAACATGCTAAGTGAGTTCAGTAACTACCGGTTCTTCCTCGCGAAAGACAGTCTGCGCGAGGTCATCATCACCCGATAGTGCGTGTTAGATAATGGCCTCGAGAAATTTGTCGAGAAGAAGAACAGAAAAGCGCGGGCGCCTCGACGTGAGGCGCCTTCGCTTTTCAAATGCAAACTCAGAAGTATTAGCCTTTAGCGTTCTGTTTCCGGCGCTCGGCCCAGCGCTTCTTCATGGCATCTGCAATGCGCTTCCGGCCCTCGGGGCTCAGCTTGCGTTTGCGAGGTGTTGCTGCTGCGACAGTGTTCTTGCTGCCTTTTGGACGGCCTCGGCCAGCACCTGATGCAGCCGTCGTGCCCGCCAGAAGTGCGCGGGCCTGTTGCAACTTCGATATCTGGGCAGTCAATCTCAGCAATGATACGACTTACTTCCACGTGTTACCTCCAATTGGCATAGATCTAATTTCTCGATGTCTGCCCTGCGACTCAATTCTTCAAATTACTTCATGACGATACAGAATGGGACTAACATCTGCAAATAATGAGTAAGTCGACATCTACTTCACCTTAGTCGGAGTAGTCTCGTCCTCTTCGGTTTTGGTCTCCGTGCGCGGCGCTTGAATTGCATATCCTGGCCCGACGTCATCCAGCTCTTCGTAGCGCAATCCTCCCAGACCATGACGATGGTGGCTCTCCTCAATACACTTCTGCAGATCTTTCAGGGTTCCTTGTTTATCACGCGCGAATTCAGTCGCCATGCGAGTCAACGCATAGGTCAAAATATCGCTGTGGTGCAGGTCCTGCATGTCTGGCGAGCGCCGCAGATTCAGCCAGAGGCGATGGACGAGTTGCACCTCATGCGGCTCAATCGTCGGCGCATGCGGCCCGATATGGAAATTGAGCGACGAACCGTCCGGCTTGACGATATAGAACGTAAACTGCCGCTTCGGTTCAGGCAGCGCCTCCCACGCCTGGCCAACGTGATAGGCCTGCTCCTGCGGCGTCAGCTTAGTCGATAGACCCGATACAACTGCCGCCGCGTCGAGCGAGTTAGCCGTCTGCACCAAGCGCAGCAAAAATATCTCCAGCCGGAACTACCAGCAAAGAAATATGTTTTCCGAAGCTCTCGGCGACCGACACCGCCTTGGTAAAGAGCATCTGCTCGTGTTCGCTGAATAGCTGCTCCGAGGCATCGACATACTCCGGCCCGCCCGCACCCATCATCCGCGCGGCCAGCACCACCAGGTCCTGGTCGTCCGTATTTGTGTGCGTCAGCGCCCACTTCAGCGCGAATGGCGCAGCGGAATCGCGCATCGTCACCACGACCGCGCCCGGACGAATCTCCAGCGCCTCACGCCCGACGGTGTCCTGATGCTCCAGTTGAAAGTGTTCCTTCATCTGCCTCGTCGTGAGATCGTGGCGTCGCTTATTGTCTCGTTCCGAGAGCGAAAAAATCACAAAGAACGCGGCCGCAAAAATAATTCCACTTACCGTAGCTACCGACTTGGTAAATAGATTCACGATCGCAGTAGTTAAGCAGAACCAGAAAGACCGAAAGCAGTCCAAGACGGTATCTCTGTCTTGCCAATTCGCAGATTCAGCGGTACCTTCCAGCCGCGCTCGCCCTTGTACTTCCAGCGCAGCACCAGCATCGCCAGAGCATTGAAGGTAAAGCTCCAGATCACACCAAACGCATAAGCCTCACCCAGCATGATCACGTTGCCGCGGGCCACCACAATCGTGAACATCTGCAGTCCGGCGACCAGATTCACAATGCGGTAACTGGTTCCATACTTACGCTGCGGCTTGCGGAACCAGTCCGACAGCACGCCATCTTCGGCCACACGCATCAGCACGCCGGTCGACCCGACGATCGCAGTATTCACCGCGCCGCCGAGAATCAGGAACCCGACGATCACGACAAAGACGCGAAAGCCGATCCGCACCGCCAGCGGCCCCACCATGTACATCGCCATGCCCGCGATCAGGTTGTCGCGATACAGCGGCACCCTCACCGAGTCGGGAATCAGCATCACCGCCAGCAGCGTGCCGATGCCGGTAAAGATGAAGCTGTAAATCGCAATCACGATCGCAGCGCGCTTCAGGTTCTTCAGCTTCGGATGTTCGATCTCGCGATTGACCTGCGCCAGCGACTCTTCGCCGCTCATCGCCAGAACCGAGTGCCCAAAGGCCATCAGCACGCCAAACAGTCCCAGCGAGTGCATGAAATCTGGTGCCTTTCAGGAACCCAAAGGCGTCCTGGCTGAAGTGAAGATTGCGTCGGCGTAGGCAACGGCGGAAGATGCGCGCCCGACGTGGACCACCGAAAAGAATCCCCACGCAAGCAGGATCACAACCATCACCGTCGTGATCTTCATCACCTTCAGGGCCTTGTCGCTCGACTCCTCGATGCCCTTGGTGTTCTGCCACCAGAAGTAGATCGTAATCAGGCCGGCAATCACAGCCGAAGTTCCATCCACTGGCAACTGTCGCGCCTCGCCGCTCGGATGCATCACCAGCATAGTCATCCAATGATGGGTCACGCAGAGCCGAAGCAGCTCGTTCAACAGTCCGACGATGTACTGCCCGGCCGACACGCCCGAGATCGGCCCCGTCAGAATGTAGTCGAACATCAGTGCCGAGACGCTCACCTTCGCGAACGTCCCGCCCAGCGCCTCTTTCACGATGCGGTAGACGCCGCCCGCGCGTGAACATGCTGCAGCTCTCGACATAGACCGCCCGCACCGCAAAGCTGAACAGCATCACGCCCAGAATGAACCATGGCGCAGCCTTGCCCACCGCCTCTTCCGCAATGCCGCCCGCATAGAAGGCGGAAGATCCAAGATCGTTCAGCACGATCGCCGCCGCTCGCCAGAACGAAATAAAGGTAAGCATGACCGACGACGCCACGACCAGACGGACGCGGTTCGATTGCGGCTTAGTGATAGTTTGCTTGGATGCCATTATGGTTTGTTGTTCAAGAGTGTGTTCCACCGGCTACATCGAATTACTTCGGCAGC
The DNA here is from genome assembly GCA_963756685.1 of uncultured Acidobacteriaceae bacterium. Taxonomy (GTDB): domain Bacteria; phylum Acidobacteriota; class Terriglobia; order Terriglobales; family Acidobacteriaceae; genus Edaphobacter. Next base: position 536,948 of record CAVWON010000006.1, on the reverse strand, counting down.
ATGCGGTACATCTTCCACCCTGTGTGGAAGGCTGCTACGACCCACCGGCGAGAGGGAATTACCTTCTCGACCTTGCCGTTGACAGCTAATCTTCGTCTCCCAGTAACTCCTTCAGATCTTCTGCAAAACTAACCACGATCACAACGGCAGACCCCGCCATTCCGATAAAGAACAGTGGCACAACGATTCTGGCTACAACATGGATCAAAAATTCCATACCGGTTGATTGTATCGCCCAACTAGCCGCGAGTAACTACCAATTGAGGACGCAATGTTAGACTTCAAACGCGATGCGACTAATCCCCCTGCGGCTCTGGGCCATGGCCGTACTCTCCGGCGTCCTCCAGATTTTGCCCTTTCCCAATCGCGGGACCTACGCCTCTCTGGCGAACAGCCTTCTGCTGGATCGCATTGCTGCCTCTCCTCTGGGCGCTGCTTGGCTAACAATAAGACAGGAAATCCACTTACCCTCCGTCAGGGAGCGGCTCTTGGTTACGTCTGCGGCTTCATCTGGTACCTAGGCAACTGTTACTGGATCTACCAGACGATGTACCTCTACGGTGGCCTCGCCAAGCCCATCGCCGCCGGCATCCTGGTCCTCTTCTGCCTCTATCTCGGCCTCTACCACGCACTCTTCGGCACGCTCATTGCCGCCTTCCGCAAACGCTTCGGACGCCAGATGGCCCTTGCTCCTGGTTCCGTTTGCCTGGGTCGCCGTAGAACTCGCTCGCGCCCGCATCACCGGCCTGCCCTGGGACCTGCTCGGAACGCCCAGGTCGACAACCCGCTACTGACTCGCCTCGCGCCCATCACCGGGGTCTACGGCCTCTCCTTCGTCATCGCCGCGGTCAACGCTCTCTGGCTCGTCCGCATTCGCGTCCGCGAGCGCCGCTACACTCGCCCTGCCCTCACCATCGCTGGAGTCGTCATTATCGTCCTTTACGTCGTGGGACTCCGCCTGATCGCAAATCCAAAGGGCTCGCCTACGACGGCGACAGCGACTCTCGTGCAGGAGAACCTCGAGGTAGGCGCCGCCAACACCGGCCCCCAACCATCAACACAGCAGTTCCTCGAGTCCTTCTCCTATCTCAGCCGCTATCCCTCCCCGCGCTTTCTGTTGGGAATTCCTGAGCTTGCCGACACACCCTCCGTCTATCTCATCCGGCAGCACACACCCGCCGAAGCGAGCCGATTCCACCCAGTCAATTCCCACCTCGACCGACCTCATCGTCTGGCCGGAATCTCCTGCGCCATTCGAAGACCTCGACCCCCAGTTCCGTCGCCGCATGTCTGCACCTCGCCCGCGCTCGCCCACGCCCCGATCATCGTAGGCAACACCGGCTTCGAGCCGACACCGACTTCAAAATCCGGTTACACCATCTACAACCGCGCCTCCTTCGTCACCCCGGACGGCACCTTCGCAGGCCACTACGACAAGATGCATCTCGTCCCCTTCGGCGAATACGTCCCCTACAAAGAGCTCTTCTTCTTCGCGAAGAACCTCCTGAACGAAGTAGGCATGTTCGAACCGGGCAAGGAACGCACCGTCTTCACGACCGGCGGCCACACCTACGGCATCTTCATCTGCTACGAATCCATCTTCGGCGACGAGATCCGCCACCTCACCCAGCAGGGAGCCGACGTCCTGATCAACATCTCCAACGACGGCTGGTACGGCAACACCAGCGCCGCATGGCAGCACCTCAACATGGTCCGTATGCGCGCCATCGAAAACCATCGCTGGATCCTTCGCGCCACCAACACCGGAGTAACCGCAGCCATCGACCCCTACGGCCGAGTCACCGCCGCCGCCCCGCGCCACCAGCGAACCAGCATCCGCGTGCACTTCGCCTACGAGCACGACCTTACCTTCTACGCGGCACACGGCGATCTCTTCGCCTACGCCTGCGCCCTCATCACGGTACTTGGCCTTTCATTCAGCCTCCGGACGCAGAGTTGCCGTAAACTAGAGTTCATATGCTTAGCGATCTCGAATACTCCTACTCCCCGGTCCGCGACAAAGTGCGCGATCTGCGGGAGTATCTTTGACTCGGCCCGACTCCGCCGCGAACTAGCCACCATCGAAGAAAAAATCTCCGACCCCACCATCTGGGCCGACGCCTCGCGTTCCCAGCCGCTCATGCGCGAACGCAAACGCCTCGAAACCCTCCTCGCCGACGACTCCGAACTCGCCCGCCGCTCCGACGACATCGAAGCCTACTTCGAACTCGCCAAGGAAGGCGAAGACACCGAGCCCGACCTCGCCCGCGAGATCCCCGCCCTCGTCGACTTCGCCGATAAGCTCGAATCCAAGACCATGCTCTCCGAGGAGACCGACCCGCTCAACGCCATCGTCGTCGTCCACCCCGGCGCAGGCGGCACCGAATCACAGGACTGGGCCGAGATGCTCATGCGCATGTACATCCGCTGGGGCGAGCGCCAGAACTTCAAGGTCGAGATCAACGAAATCCAGGACGGCGACGAGGCCGGCATCAAGTCCGCCACCTTCACCATCTCCGGCGACTTCGCCTTCGGCCTTCTCAGCGGAGAAACCGGCGTCCATCGCCTCGTCCGCATCTCGCCCTTCGACTCCGCCAAGCGCCGCCACACCAGCTTCGCCAGCGTCTTCGTCTCGCCCGAGATCGACGACACCATCGTCATCGACATCAAGCCCGACGACCTCCGCATCGACACCTACCGCTCCGGCGGCAAGGGCGGCCAGCACGTCAACACCACCGACTCCGCCGTCCGCATCACGCACATCCCCACCGGCCTCGTCGCCGGCTGCCAGAACGAGCGCTCCCAGCACAAGAACAAAGAGAAGGCGATGAAGCTCCTCCGCTCCCGCCTCTACGAGTACGAGCTCGATAAGAAGAAGGCCATCAGCCGCAAGCTCGAAGACTCCAAGCTCGACATCAAGTTCGGCTCCCAGATCCGCAGCTACGTCCTGCAGCCCTACCGCATGGCCAAAGACCTCCGCACCCGCGTCGAAGTAGGCGACGTCGACAAAGTCCTCGACGGCGATCTCGAGCCCTTCATCCGCGGCTACCTGCGCATGCGCCGCGAGGGAAACTTCCCTGCAGAAGTGGTCGAAGACGACGACGTCGCGTGACATCTGTCATCTCTTAGCATGACAACCCGCACTACAAGGCCCTTCAGAGAAAACAGATACTCGGATCCATCAACAGGAGGGACACCTTGGCCACATCGCTCGCAACCACGAAGCTCGACTATGGCGTAGACGCTCCAGCAGTTATGCGCAACCTCTTCGTCATCGGCGCCGCCTGCGTTCTATTCGCCATCTTCGGCCCAGCCAGAATCCACACCGACCCCGTCAACCTCAAGCTCACTCCAATGTTCGCCTGGACAGGCGGCTTTCTCATCGCCGAAGGCCTCCTCTTCCTCCTCTACGTCAAAGTGGGGAAGTTCCGCCACCGTGATTTCATGCTCGGCCTCCACACCTGGCGCGGCGACGAGCAGGTGCTCGACGTTGGCTGTGGACGCGGCCTTCTACTTGCGGGAGCAGCAAAGCGAATCGCCGCTCTCTCAGGTAGCGGCCACGCGACGGGCATCGATGTCTGGTCCAACGTGGACATGGGCGGAAACTCCGCAGCCGCAACGCAACATAACCTCGACCTTGAAGGCGTCGCTCCCCTATGCACCCTCGTGAGCCAGCCCGCGCAGGAGATGTCGTTCCAAGACGCTACCTTCGACGTCATCGTCTCAAACCTCTGCCTCCACAACATCTACGATGCGCCGACCCGGCACAAGGCGCTTCGTCAGATCGTCCGTGTCCTCAAACCCGGCGGCATCGCCCTTATCTCAGACTACAAACGCACCGGCGAGTATGCCGAAGAGTTTCGCAAGGCCGGCCTCATCGTTGAAAAGAAGCGTGGCAGCCTCATCACCACCTTTCCCCCGCTCACCGTCGTTGTCGCTCGCAAACCTATGTAACTCTGCGGTCCCCGCTGCATCCAACAAAATGGAACAAAGGAGGGCGAGCGAGCGATGACCACGACCAAGGCAGCAGACAAATCCAAACACACGGCCGACGAACACGCACCCCTGCGCAAACAACTAATTGCCCTTCTTCGCGGCGGCCAGGCCCACGTCACCTTCGACGACGCCTTGAAAGACCTTCCCGCCGAACTTCGCGGCACCGTCCCACCCAACCTCCCATACTCCGCCTGGCAGCTTCTCGAGCACCTCCGCATCACCCAGCGCGACATCCTCAACTTCTCCGCGCCACCCACCGGCGGCTACCAACCCTTGGAGTGGCCCGAGGGCTACTGGCCAAAGTCCCCGCTGCCACCCTGGCCTCGCGCATGGGACCAATCCATCGCCGCCATTCGCACCGACCTCGAGCACTTCGAGGCCCTCATTCAAAACCCAGGCGCCGACCTCTTCAAACCATTCCGCTGGGGCGACGGCCAGAACCTCCTCCGCGAAGCCCTTCTCATCGCCGACCACACTGCTTACCATCTCGGCGAACTTGTCGTCCTCCGCCGTCTGCTCGGTGCATGGCACAAATAGACTTGCTATTAGGAAATCAAACAAAAAATGAACGAACCCGAACTCATTCGCAACATGCTCGGCACCACCAAAAAGGACACCCCCCGCACCATCGCGGTCATCGGCCTCTCCGAGATCACAGCCAAACCCAGCCACTACGTCTCCGACTACATGCAGCAGCACGGCTACAAAATTTACCCCGTCAACCCCTCCATCCCCGACGTCCTCGGCGAAAAATCCTACGCCTCTCTCTCCGATCTCCCCATCAAGCCCGACATCGTCAACGTCTTCCGCCTTCCCAAATTCATCCCCGCCATCGTCGACGAGATGCTCCAGCTCGGCCTGCCCAATCTCTGGGTCCAGCAGGGAATCATCAACCTCGAAGCCGCCGCCCGCGCCGAAGCGGGCGGCATCAACGTCGTCATGGACCGCTGCATCATGGTCGAACACCGCCGCCTGATAACTCGCTGACAAGTCCCGCATGCCCAAGCTCTACAATTGACCTGATGAACATCCGCCGCCTCAGCAAATCGCTGCTTCTCGCCTGCGCCCTTTTCTTTCATCCCTCCGCCAACGCCCAGCTCCAAGTCGTCGGCGACGGCGGCCCCGGCCCCGTCAAGGCCCAGCACCTCACCGCCGAACTCGTCTCGCTCGCGCCCGCCATCGCCCCCGGCGGCACCCTCCAGGTAGGCCTCGTCCTCACACTCGAAGAGCACTGGCACGTCTACTGGATCAACGCCGGCGACTCCGGCGAGCCACCCAAAATCACCTGGACCCTCCCCGACGGCATCACCGCCGGCCCCATGCAATTCCCCATCCCCAGCCGTCTCCCCCTCGGCCCGCTCATGGACTTCGGCTACGAAGACGAGGTCGCCTTTCCCGTCCAGCTCACCGCAGCAAGCTCAGTTGGGCCCGGGCCCATCCACCTCGACGCCAAGGTAAGCTGGCTCGTCTGCCGCGAGGTCTGCATCCCCGGCAAGGCCCACCTCGGCCTCGACCTCACCGTCTCCCCGGACGCCACCGCTCCCGCCCAAACCGTCGGCGCGCTCGGCGAAGCCCTCACACTCATCCCCAGGCCTCCTCCGGCAGACGCAAAGTTTACCGTCACCGGCGGCAAGACCGACTTCGTCCTCACCCTCACCACCGGCAAGCGCGAGACCAACGCCGAGTTCTATCCCTTTGACCAAGACCAGATCGCCAACGCCGCCCCACAGCAGATCGAGCCGCTCTCCGACGGTGTTCGTCTCCGCGTCCGCCGCTCCGAAGACCTGAAGACCCTCCCCGCCACTCTTCACGGCGTCTTCAAGCTCTCCGACACCATCGCCTACGACGTCACCGCCCCCGTCGTTCCCGGCGAGATCGCGCCCGCGCCCGGCGCAGGCACTCCCGGGGCCGCAACCAGCGGCGTCACCACGCTCGCCGCCATCGGTCTCGCCTTTCTCGGCGGCATCATCCTCAACCTGATGCCCTGCGTCTTCCCGGTCCTCTTCCTCAAAGGCCTCGCCCTCCTGCAGTCCTCCGGCCAGGAGCGCAAGCACCTCCGCAGCCACGGCCTCGTCTACACCCTTGGCATCCTCGTCTCCTTCTGGGCCATCGTCGGTGTCCTGCTCGCCCTCCGCGCCGGCGGCAGCCAGGCCGGATGGGGCTTCCAGCTTCAATCCCCCAGTCTTCCTCACCCTCCTCGCCGCAGGCATCTTCTTCTTCGCCCTCTCGCTCGCCGGTCTCTTCGACATCGGCCTCTCTCTCACCAGCGTCGGCGGCGACCTCGCACAAAAGCAGGGCTACACCGGCAGCTTCTTCACCGGAGTCCTCGCCACCGTCGTCGCCACCCCCTGCACTGCGCCGCTTATGGGAGCGGCCATCGGCTTCGCCCTCGCCCAACCCGCCACCATCACCTTCGCCGTCTTCACCGCGCTAGGCCTCGGACTCGCCGCCCCGTATCTCCTGCTCAGCTTCCAACCCGCCTGGACGCGCATCCTCCCTCGTCCCGGCGCATGGATGGAGACCTTCAAACAACTCACGGCGGTCATCTTCTTCGCGACCGTCATCTGGCTCGTCTACGTCTACGGCTCGCTCTTCGCTGGAGGCGCCAGCGGCGGACAAGGCATCTACCGCGTCGCTCTCCTCCTCGGCTGCTTCCTGATGCTCGCCGTCGCCGGCTGGGTCCTCGGCAAATGGCCCGCGCGCTGGACCAGCACCATCGCCGCAATTCTCATCGCCGTCATCGGCCTCGCCATCCCGCTCTATCAGCCCAAAGACACCACCCTCGTCTGGACGCCCTACTCCCAGCAAGCGCTCGACCAGGCCCGCGCCGCCGGCCACCCCGTCTTCATCGACTTCACCGCCGCCTGGTGCCTCAGCTGCCAGGTCAACGAGCGCCTCGTCCTCAAGTCCTCCGACGTCCAGCACCAGTTCAGCAAAAACGACGTCACCCTCCTCCGCGCCGACTGGACCCAATACGACCCCGAGATCACGAAGCAACTCGCCTCGGTCAAACGCAGCGGCGTCCCCACCTACGTCATCTATCCCGCGGCCGTGAACTCCTCCCCCGACGTCCTGCCCGAGCTCCTCACCAAAGACATCGTCCTCACGGCTCTAGACAAGGACACAAAGAAATGAGCCAGCAAACAGACGACCAGCAGATCCGCGCCCTGATCGACGCCTGGTGCGAGGCCTCTGCCGCGGGCGACCTCACCGCGCAGCTCAACCTAATCACCCCGGACGTAATCTTCCTCACTCCAGGCCGAGCGCCCATGCGCCGCGACGAGTTTGCGGCCCAATTCCGCGCCGCCATCGAGGTCGTCACCATCGAATGCCGCTCCAACATACAAGAGATCACCGTCAGCGGCGATCTAGCCATCTGCTGGAACCTCCTCGAGGTCTCCTTCACGCCCATCGAAGGCGGCGAGACCCGCAAGCATGCTGGCAACGTCCTTACCGCCTTCCGCCGCGGCAGTGATGGCCGGTGGCGCATCTGGCGCGACGCCAACCTCCTCCTCCCCGCCTAGTGACCCATCTCTCAAGTGATTGAATAAATCTGTAACCCCTCAAATGAAGCGATTGAAATAATCTGCAACAGTCTATGAAGTGATTTGAAATAATCTGTCATCCCGACCGAAGCGCAGCGAAGTGGAGAGGACCCGCTGTTTGTATGGGTCAGCACTCATGCTAGCGTCCCGTTACGTCGTCAATTTACACAAGACACCGGCCTAAAAACCTCCGCATGCTAACTTTTCATCATGCGCTCCATGCGGAAGTCTGCCCTTGTCCTCGCCGTTGTCGTGTCGCCACTCACACTTATCGCCCAGACCCCACCGCAGGCGGCGCAGAATTACGTGGCAGCACATCAGCCAGAACTCACAGAGCAGTTTCAGCTCTTTCTCTCCATCCCCAACGTAGCCGTTGACCCAGCCAACCTCCGCAAAAACGCCGACTTCCTCGTCGCCCAACTCCAGCAACGCGGCGCCGAGGCAAAGCTCCTCACCGACCCCACACTTCCCATCACCGTCCCTCCCGTCGTCTACGGAGAGATCAAGACCCCCGGAGCCAGGCGCACCATCGTCTTCTACGCCCACTACGACGGCCAGCCCGTCACACCCTCCGAGTGGGACACCGGCCAACCCTTCACCCCCATCGTCAAGCAAGTCAACGGCGAACCCCGCGTCTACGCCCGTGGGGCCGGAGACGACAAGGCAGCAATCTTCGCGCAACTCACCGCCCTCCGCGCCCTCCAGACCGCCCATGTCCCGCTCCAGGCCAACATCCGCTTCGTGTGGGAGGGGGAAGAAGAGGCCGGCTCCGCCCATCTCGAGCAGATACTCATGGCCAACCGCGACCTCATCCACGGCGACATCTGGCTGGTCTGCGACGGCCCAGTAGACCAAACCCGCCGTCAAACCCTCATCTTCGGTGCCCGTGGAGACGCACACCTCCAAATCACCGTCTACGGCCCCAACCGTTCCCTCCACAGCGGCCACTACGGCAACTGGGCCCCGAACCCTGCCATGATGCTCGTCCAACTGCTAGCCGGCATGAAAGACGCCAGCGGCCGCGTCCTTATTCCACACTTCTACGACGGAATTACTCCCCTCGGCCCCATCGAAAAACGGGCCCTTGCCAACGCCCCCGTGAATGACGAACTCCTCCGACAGGAACTCGCCCTCGGCCACACCGACGGTGGCGGCAAGCACCTCCTCGAACTCCTCAACGAACCGTCGCTGAACATCAACGGCATCTCCTCCGGCCAAACCGGCGCGCACTCCACCAACTCCATCCCGCCGACCGCGACCGTCAACCTCGACCTCCGCCTCGTCGTCGGAAACGACTGGAAGACCCAGCAACAGCGTGTAATCGACTACATTCGCACTCAGGGCTACTTCATCACCAGCGCCCCACCCACCCGCGAAGAACTCCTGGCCCACCCAATGGTCGCCTTCATCCAGGCCGACCCTGGCGAAGACGCCTCCCGCACGCCCATGGATCTCCCCATCGCCGCCGATGTCATCAAGGCGGTTGAAAGCGCCCGGGGCAAGGTCATCCTCCTGCCGACCTCCGGCGGAACCGTGCCCTTGGACGCCATGGAGCGTGCCGCCAACACCCGCACCATCAGCGTCCCCATCGCCAACCACGACGACAACCAGCACGCCGCCAACGAAAACCTCCGTCTGCAAAACCTCTGGGACGGTATCGAAACCATGGCCGCACTGATCGCCATGCCCTGATTTACTGTTGCGGTTGTTTTTTATCTGTCATCCTTCGCCGAAGGCGGAGGATCTGCTTTTGTTGTCGCCGTTGTCCGGTTTGACCCAACCCCAACTTGCGTCCCGCGCCGACTCGTCGCAAAATATCCTCAGAAAGCAGTTGTGGAGGTGTTTTTATGACCCACCGCAAACTCCTTGCCCTCACCCTCGCCACCCTCACCCTTCCCGCACTGGCCGTGGCCCCCGGCACCACCGCCCCCGACTTCAAGGGCACCGACTCCAACGGCGTCCAGCACTCCCTCTCCGAGTACCGCGGCAAATACGTCGTCCTCGAGTGGGCCAACCAGGGCTGTCCCTACGACCGCAAGCACTACCTCAGCGGCAGCATCGAGTCTCAGCAACGCGACTGGACCGCCAAAGGTGTCATCTGGCTCTCCGTAATCTCGTCGGCCCCGGGCGAGCAAGGCTACGTCACGCCGTCTGAAGAAAATACCTACCTCAAGACCATGCACGCCGCTCCCACCGCAGCGCTGCTTGATCCCACCGGCGCCATAGGCCGCCTCTACGAAGCCAAGACCACGCCCCACATCTTCATCATCGACCCCACCGGCAAACTAATCTACCAGGGCGCGCTCGACGACAGGCCCACAACCGAACAAGAAGATCTCAAGGGCGCACGCAACTACCTCAACGAAGTACTGACCGACGCCATGGCCGGCAAACCGATACCAGTAGCCAGCACCCGCCCCTACGGCTGCTCCGTCAAATACGCCCACTAGAGTTCTGTCTGTCAGTTATCGAGATAACCTTGTCATCCCGACCGGAGCGCAGCGGAGTGGAGGGACCTGCTGTTTAGTGTGGACTGGCAATCAGGTTACGCATCGCGATAATGTCATTAATTGGAGATAGGCCCCCTAAACCCCGGCTACTTGAACGAAGTCTTGGCCGCCTCTTCGATCTCCGCTCGGGTCAACGAGACTTTGTTCTGCGCCATCGACCATTTGTGCCCGAACGGGTCCTTCAGCTGACCATACCGGTCACCCCAGAACTGGTCTGCCAGCGGCATCGTCACAGTCGCTCCAGCCGCAACCGCCTTCGCCCAGGCTGCGTCCACGTCCTCGACCTGCAGATGCAGCGTCACCGGCGACCCGCCCAACGCCTCTGGAGTAGAAGGTTTTCCCCCAAACTGCGAAGAAAAATCGTCCGACAGCATGAACACACCGCCGTTGATACTCAAACAAGCATTCATGATCTTGGTCGTACCCGGCGCAAGATGCAACTCACGCTCCTCCGCGCCAAAGGCCTTCTTGTAAAACGCGATTGCTCCAGCACCGTCCGAGACGGTCAGGTAGGGAAGCATCGGCGGCAACGCACTCATAACGGCACCTCACTGAGAATTTGAAAATCGCAGCACTAAACTACCATGCCCTACCTCCGCTTGGCTGCCTTGATCTGTGAAATTTCGTCCATCCTCTTATTTTTTGTTGTCATTTTGACCGGAGCGCAGCGGAGTGGAGAAACCCGCTTCTCTACCACTACATTCTCATCTCCGCTTCGCTGCCTTGATCCGTGAAATTTCGTCCATCCTCTGCGCCAGCAGCTTCTCCCGGCCCTCGTTCGTCGGATGGTAGTATCGCCGCCCCAGCAAGCCCCGCCGGCAGACACTCCATGTCCGCCACGCGCCCCTCCAAATCATGTGCATACTGATACTCCTTGCCGTAGTCCAGCTCCTTCATCAGCTTCGTCGGAGCGTTCCTCAAATGCAGCGGCACCGGCTCCGCCGCAGTCGCTTCAATGTCAGCCAGCACAGCACCATAGGCCGTATAAATCGCGTTCGACTTCGGCGCCAGCGCCAGATAAACCACCGCCTGCGCCAGCGCCAGCTCCCCCTCCGGATGCCCCAGAAAGTGCATCGCGTCCTTCGCCGACAAACAAAGATTCAACGCCTCAGGCGCCGCCAGCCCAATGTCCTCCACCGCCATCCGAACGATCCGCCGCGCACAGTACATCGGGTCTTCACCAGCCTCAAGCATCCGTCCCAGCCAGTACATCGCCGCATCCGGATCAGAATTCCTCACGCTCTTATGCAGCGCAGAAATAATGTCGTAGTGCTGCTCGCCCTTCTTGTCGTAAAGCAACACCCGCCTCTGCAGCGCCTCCGCAGCCAGCGGCTTCGTAATCAGCTTCTCGCCACGACCTTCGGCCAACTTCGCCGCCACATCAAGAGCATTCAGCGCATTGCGAGCGTCCCCGCTCGAATAAGAAGCAATCGTAGCCAGCGCCTCATCGTCCGCCGTAACTCCACTCGCCCCAAGCCCACGCTCGACATCAGCCAGCGCCCGCCGCAGCAACGAAACAATCTGCTCCTCCGTCAGCGCCACCAGCGTATAAACCCGGCACCGCGACAGCAGCGCCGCATTGATCTCAAACGAAGGGTTCTCCGTCGTCGCCCCAATCAACCGGATCGTTCCCCGTTCCACATACGGCAGAAACGCGTCCTGCTGCGCCTTGTTGAACCGGTGGATCTCATCCACAAACAAAATCGTCCGCGACCCGAAGCTCGCCGCCTTCTCCGCCTCCACCATCACGTTCTTGATCTCTTTGATCCCCGACATCACCGCAGAAAACTCAATAAAACTTGCCTGCGTCATCTTCGCAATGATCTTCGCCAGCGTCGTCTTGCCCGTCCCCGGAGGCCCCCAGAAGATCATCGAAGTCGGATCATCACCCTCAATCGCCAGCCGCAACGGCTTGCCCGGCCCCAAGCAGATGCTCCTGCCCCACAAACTCATCCAGCGTCCGCGGCCGCATCCTCTCGGCCAGCGGAGCCGCACGAGTCCCACGCTCCGCAGCAGCCCTAACCGGCGATGCATCAAACAAACTCATCTCGTCTCTCTCGAATCGTCTCTCTCGAACCTTTTCTTCCCGCACAACCTGCTAACGTAAACGTTCGTCATCCTGAGCGAAGCAGTTTGCGTACTTTGCAAACTGCGCAGTCGAAGGACCCCGAGGATATCAACTCACCAATGTCGCTTAGACCATTTTCAACCCTGAAATCCATCCTCTCCTCGCTGCCGGCTCGCCTCATACAACAGCAACGACCCGGCAACCGCAGCATTCAAACTCTCCACCGGCCCAGGGCAGGGAATCGTTACCCGCACATCGCTCATCTCTATCCACTCCGCCGCCAGTCCACTCCCTTCATTGCCAATCATCACCGCGCAAGCGGCAGTAAAATCCATCTCCTGCGCAGCCGTCACATCAGCACCGTCCGGCCCCACGGCCGCAATCAACCGCACCCCACGCCTCTTCACTTCTTCTAACTCAGATGCCCCCACCCCAACCACCGGCACCCGAAAAACACTTCCCACACTCGCCCGCAGAGCCTTCTGGTTCCACGCGCTCACCGTCCCAGCAGTCGTCAACACACCCGTAGCGCCAAACGCTTCAGCCGACCGCACCAGCGTCCCCAGGTTCCCCGGGTCCTGCAACCCAGCGGCCACCAAAATCAACGGCGAACCCTTCCCCATCACGTCACCCAGCACAAACACCGGAGGCACCATCAGCGCAGCGACCCCCTGCGGCGACTGCGTCTCAACCACACTCCCAAACAAGTCCTCGGTCAGCCGCAGCACCTCCACCCCACGCGGCACGACCTTCGGCACCTCGCGCCGCTCACTCACGAAGACTGTCTTCAACACCATCCCACTTCGCAACGCCTCTTCCAGCAGATGGTCGCCCTCAATCGCGACCATCCCCCCGCTCAGCCGCGCGTGCCCCTGAAACGCCGCCCGCAGCTGCTTCACCCGCGCGTTCGTTCTGCTCGAAATTACGTCCGGACCCATCGGAGAATCTTACCCTTATCCTTCAATCCATCGCCTTTACTCTCCCGCTGCCTTATCCACTAGAATGAATGTCAGCATAAAAAAGTCCCATCCCAGGCAGAGTCAACTTCTTTGTCTGGAAGACTTTGCACTCATGTGACACACGTTGAGCTTCGAAGTCCAGACCTAAGTCCCATCGATGGAAGACTTTGCGCAATATATCAGGGGGTGGCGCCCCACAACAGGAGCCCGCATTGACGGCCGAAACCCTCCGTATCCATCCCGACGAGCCCGAGCCTGCGCTCATCAGCTACGTCGTCGCCAGCCTCAACAGCGGCAACGTCGTCGCGCTCCCCACCGACACCTTCTACGGCCTCGCCGTCGACCCGGTCAATCTCCGCGCCGTCGATCGCATCTACGAGCTCAAAACCCGCGCCCGGCACAAGCCCCTCTCGCTCCTCATCGCAGAGGTCGCCCAGGCCTACGAGCTCGCCCGCCAGCTCGACACCGCCTTCGACCGCCTCGCCGAAAAATTCTGGCCCGGCCCCCTCACCATCGTCGTCAAGGCCGGCTCCCGTCTCCCGCTCCGCGTCACCGCCAACACCGGCAACCTCGCCCTCCGCGTCCCCGAAGCCGCCATCCCCCGCGCCGTCGCCACACGCCTCGGCCTGCCCATCACCGCGACCTCGGCCAACCTCTTCGGCCTGCCCGAGTGCACCTCCGCCATCGGCGTCCGCGAGCAACTCGGCGACAAGCTCCCTCTCATCGTCGACGGCGGCCCCACCGGCCGCACCACCCCCACCACCATCGTCGATCTCTCCGGCGGCGGCAACTCCTGGATGATCCTTCGCGAAGGCGCGATCCCCACCCACGAGATCGCCCTGACGCTACAGCACTAGACGCTCCAGCAATAGAAGTTTGCCTGCCTCACAGAGTGCCGCAACTTTTCCCTTTGAAAGCGGCCAGCCCTGTAAACTAACTCGACGCATAATTGGATCTCTGGCAGACTCTCTTCCATCGACGTTGGTACGCATTCGTTCTCAGTACACTTGGTTCTCCCGACACGATGATCGCCCCTCCGTCCAACCTGCAGCGCCGAGGCACTCCCCGCGGTCTCTTCCTCCGTCGGCTGCTCGCGGTGGTCTTGCTGGTGGCAACCGCCTGGTGTGTCTGGGTCTGCCGCCAGATCTCCGCCGTCGCCAGCGTAGACGACGCCCAGCCGGCCGACGCCATCGCCGTCTTCGGTGCGGCCGAGTACTCCGGCCATCCATCGCCCGTCTTCCACGCCCGTCTCGACCACGCCGTCGAGCTCTACCGCAAGCAGATCGCCCCGCTGGTCATCACCCTCGGTGGAGGCGGTGACAAAGATTCAGGCAACACCGAGGGCGGCGTCGGTCGCGACTACCTCCTCGCAAATGGAATCCCCTTCGGCAGCATCATCGCCGAGACCCGCTCCATCGACACCGAGCAGCAAGTCCACCGTCTCGCCGCCATCGCGCACGAAAACAATCTGCACCACATCGTCGTCGTCTCCGATGGCACCCATCTCTTCCGCATCAGACAACTATGCGAAGACGCAGGTCTCGACGTCTACACCTCACCCCGGCCCACCATGGGCCACATCAGCAACTACGACCTTGCAATGCGCTACTTCCACGAGATCGTCAGCTACACCGCCCTCCGCCTCAACCTAAATGTCGGCTGGCTGCACAGCTGGCTCGAAGGCAAGCCCGACATCTAGTAAAGGAAGAAACGACAGGCGACCGTCGCCAATGCAGCCGCAAACAAGGTTGAGGTAAAGTTCACCAGGTCGTTACCCATCCAGCCCCGCCGCTCCACAGTCGCTCCCAGCAAACTATCAAAGAAGAGTCCGCAGACTCCAGCTCCAAGCGCCGTCACCATAGTCCCTGCATTCAGACGCATCGACCATCCACCCGCGATTGCGACCAGCGCACCTGCCGCAACACCGGCACAAGACCCGAGCAATGTCACCGCACCATCGGTACCCGGCCTCACCCGACGCAGCCCGGTGAGCAACACAGGGTCTCCACCAAACGCCTGCCCAATCTCAGAAGACACTGTGTCCCCCGTAGCCTCAACAAGTGCTGCCAGACACCCAATCTTCATCCCCAAAATTGCCCAGCCCGTAAGCAGTGAAGCATCTCCGCTGACTATCCAGGCCGACCACGGGGAAACGCAGATCCCAGCAACCGAGAGATTCGCAATGACCTGGGCCGCGCTCCTTCCGTGCCGTGCTTCAGCAAGGCCAGCAGTTGTCTTCCGCTGTTTTCCTGCGCGGGTCGCGAAAAACGTCACCAAAAACAAAAGCACAAGGGGCGTAAGGCCGGATCGCACAACTGATTTCGTCCAGGCTCCCGTCCAGAAAGTCATCAGTAAACAGATCATGCCCCCGCACGCCGCTCCTCCGACTGTCGCCGCTCGCAATCTTCGCGCAATCAAAGCAAACGCCACGCTTAATACAAGGACCTCCAGCACGAAGGCGGGGAATCGTACGCCGAATCTCGCCGCGGCGCGAAGTGCGTCCGCACACAACCACACCAGCAACGCCCCAACCACCCCAACCAGCACCCGCGACTGCAACCGGTCCCGTGCCTCCGGAATTGCCTTCTTCCAGCCCATATCTCCCTCGACTCCTTGCATTTCCTCACCCATCGCCCAACCTCTCACCCCGCAGTGATTTACAATCAAACCTTGAGCATAGCCAACACCAGCACCAGCGCGGGAGCAGTTTTGCACTTAGCAAGAATTGAAGCAGAAGCAAACACCCAGTCGCGGCCCTACCGGCGCGCCGTTCAGTCCGTAGCGCGGGCCTTCCAGTCGGCATCCGGGCTTGCTTTGGCAGCAGCCGTTCTGATATCGGTCGCCGGTTGCGGCAACACCTACCGCCCCGTCGTTAGTGCCATCAACCCGGTCGGCCCCGCAGCACAGCCGCAGAAGTTTGCGGTCGCGATCTCCACCACCGGTACGCCTGCCAACCCGACGCCGGGCCTCGTCACCTTCGTCGACTTCTCCGGCGACACCGTTCTCATCACCGCCCAAATCGGCGTTGACCCCTATTATCTCAGTCCTCAACGCTGGCGGCAATACCGGCTATACCCTCAACAGCGACCACACACTCACCACTTTTGACGTCGACACCGCGCTTCTGCAAAGCAACATCCTCCAGACCACGCTGCTCCCGGGCGCCAACCCAGTAAGCATCTTCCCCGAGGGAACCAACACCTACGTCACGGACCCCGGTTTGAATGTGATCTCCCAGTTCACAGGTCAACCCCTCAATCTTCAGCAGCAGCTCTCCATCGACCCGGCCTTCACGCCGATATACGTGACCGGTATCGCCAGCGCACCACGCGTCTATGCGATCAGCCAGCGTGTCGGTGGCGGGCCCGGCCAAGTCTCTACCATCGAGACGTCCAGCAACACCATCGATCCGGTCCCAATTCCGGTCGGCCAGGGTCCCGTCTACGGTGTCATGACCGCGGATGCCAAGCGCGCCTTCATTCTGAACCAGACCGATGGCACCGTGACCGTCATCAACGCCCAGACCAACCAGCTCGACATCGTGCCCGTTGGCGCTACCAACCCAATACCCGTCGGCGCCTCGCCGCTCTGGGCGGACTTCGCGCCGGCACGCAACGAAATGGTCGTCTCCAATGCCGGGGATGGCGTACATCAGGGCTCGGTCAGCGTCATCAGCATCCCGCTGTGCACCTCGACCGCACTTCCGTCCAATCCCAACTGCGATCCCAACAATCCGGTCGACGCGGTAGGATTTGGCACCGTTCTCGCGACCGTCCCGGTCGGCATCAACCCACGTATGGTTGGCGTCCTGCAGGATACGACTAACAGCCGCGCCTACGTCGTCAACGGCGGCAACCCCAACCTGCCTTGCGCTGCTCCGACAACGGCCCTTCCGCTCGGAAACTGCACCGTCTCCGTGATTAACCTCACCACCAACACGGTCACGGCCACCATTCCTATCCCCCTCAGCCTCATAAACGCAGGCACTCCGTCCTTAACGGCCACCCCAACTACATCGCTGTCACCAACGGCACACCCACGGGCAAGGTCTACGTCACCTCGCCGGAGTCCAACTTTATGACCGTCATCCGCACGGACATAGACGCAATCGACCTTACCGTCCCGCTGCAGGGCAACGGTGTTTCGGTTCGCGTGACCCAACCATAAGCGTCCGCAGTCTCTGGATCTAAGGACAGCGGCAACAACAGAAAGGGCCATCCCCCAATAGGATGGCCCTTTTTATTCCCTTCTCAATCGCCGGCTATTCCCCAACCAGAATAATCGGCAGAGTCGGTTTGGTCGCCCCGCCCTCGTCCTCGACGGTGACGCCAAAGGCCTTCGCCTCGACCCCCTTGGGCAGCGGAGGCATGATCACACTGGCATTGCCGCGCTCGTCCGGGTGGAAGGTCCCCGCCGGAATCGGCTCGCCCCCTCCGCCGCAGGGATCAGCCAAAGCTCGTACGTCTTCGCCGGCTGCAGCGGCCCCAGATTGCTCGCCAGAAAGATCAGTGTCCCTTTACTCGCCACATACGTCGCCCTTCCCTGTGGTACCGGCGCCGTCTGGCCAGTCGGGGTCAGCGTCACCCGCATCGCCGAGCTGTCGGTCATCGCGTCCAACACCTGTCGTGCCGCCGCCGCGTCCGCGGTCAGGTGGTCGAGCCTGCTCGCCTGCGTCGTCACCGCGCTGCGCAGCACCTCGCGCTGGTGGTACAGGTTCCCCGTCGTCACGGCCAGTCCAGCAGCCACCGCCCAGCCGATCCACGGCAACACCTTGCTGGCGGTCCCTCGCTTCGGTGCAACCTCCTCAGTCAAATAACTGGGAACGAGCGCCCCCGAGTCGGTAAAGATCGAACCTGACCGGATCGCGGCCTCCGATGCGCGCGCCTCCGCTTCAACCGGACGATCGACCGGAACGGCCTTCTTCTCCCTCGCCACCTGCTTCATCAGTCGTTCGCGCGCCTGCACTGGTGGCGAGTGCAGGTCGACCGTATGCGCATAGATCGCCAGATCTCCTTGTATCTCGGCCAATTCTCGACGCGCCTCCTCCGACTGCTCCAGATACGCCGACACCTCTGCCGTCTCTTCCTTCGACAGCAGTTGCATGGCAAACAGCGCCAGGTCTTCCGAGCTAATTCGCCGCTGATCGCTCATGCTGTAAACGCCTTTCTCAGCGTCGTGAGCGCGCTGCGAATTCTCGTCTTCACCGTGCCCAGCGGATCGCCCGTCATCTCCGCGATCTCCGAGTGGGTCAGCCCGTCAAAAAATGCCATCTCCAGCGTCTTGCGTTGCTCCATAGGAAGCAGGTGGATCACTCCGCGGGCCTTCTCCATCAAACTGTTTCGCTCCGCTTCATTCGCCAGATTGTAGTTCGACGCCAGCGCCATATCGTCGACCTGCTCGCTTGGCCGTTTTCTTCGCAGCGCATCGATCGACCGGTTCCTCGCGACCACCGCCAGCCAGCCGCCAAGGCTGCCGCGTGTTGCAACGAACCCATTGGGATTGCGCCAGATCTGCATAAAGACTTCCTGTAACACGTCCTCGGCCGAAGCCGGGTCTCGCAGCACCCGTAACGCGACCGAGTACACGATCTTCGAATAACGGTCGAACAGTGACGCCATGGCATACTCGTCGCCCCTCTGCACCAGCGCCAGCAGGGCCGCATCGTCCTGCACCGAGAGTGGTGGCGAGTTCACGAGTCCCGTTTCTCTATACATAAAAACGCACCTGGGCCTCTAGCAGATTGCTCAAACTTCAACTATTTGCGGTCGATCAGGCGACCCTGCTGGTCTTCCTTGTCTCGAGCGATACCAGTGTAACTTTACCCGAAAATGGGCATGTCCTAAGTCCCATTCTCTACTGGCCCGGAAGGTACTCTCGGTCATTACCATGAAAAGATAGAAGGTGGCCCTCAAGTTCGGCAGGACTCCAACCAAGAAATGATGAATCCTATAAAAGAGCGCCACGAAAAAGTCCGTCTCGACAAACTCCTCGTCGACCACGGCCACGCCGCCTCTCGTGAGCGCGCTCAGGCCCTTGTCCTGGCCGGCCGCGTCCTTGTTGACGAGCAGCGCATCGACAAGCCCGGCACCTCCATCTCCGCCGGCGCAGTCATCCGTCTCCTCGGCTCCGACTTGAAGTACGTTAGCCGCGGCGGCCTCAAGCTGGAGCACGCCCTCGCCCACTGGTCCATCGACCTCACCGGCCTCCCCTGCGTCGATATCGGGGCCTCCACCGGTGGCTTCACCGACTGCATGCTGCAAAACGGCGCTTCCACTGTCCTGGCTGTAGATACCGGCTACGGCCAGATCGCCCAGAAGCTTCGCGACGATCCCCGCGTCACCCTCCGCGAGCGCACCAACGCGCGCCTCCTCACCCTCGGCGAGCTCCTCACGTCATCGTCACCACCCGCATTCCTCGCCATGGACGTCTCCTTCATCTCCGCCACCCTCGTCCTGCCAGCGGTTCTCTCAGCGCTCAGCACGTTGGCCCACCCTTGGAAAGGCTCCGCCGTCATTCTCGTCA
This sequence comes from uncultured Acidobacteriaceae bacterium, assembly GCA_963756685.1. Taxonomy (GTDB): domain Bacteria; phylum Acidobacteriota; class Terriglobia; order Terriglobales; family Acidobacteriaceae; genus Edaphobacter. Next base: position 517,348 of record CAVWON010000006.1, on the reverse strand, counting down.
AGCCGCAGTTCGAAGCCGGCCGTGCCCACGTCGGCAAGGGCGGCATCGTCCGCGACCCCGACGCCCGCCAAGCGGCAATCGACCGCGTCCGAGAATGCGTCCTCGAGCAGCACGGCACTGCGGTCGAAGTCATCGACTCTCCCATCCAGGGCATGGAGGGCAACCACGAATACCTCCTCCACGCCCGCTTCATTTGATCTTCGAAGCTACCTATGAGACCTGAACGAGCACCGCGCTCAGAGCGGGAACATAGCATGTGACCTGCGTCCCGCTGGGCTGCAAGGTGTAAGCCGCACCCGGAGAGAACGTGCCATCAACCCCGACAGAAGCGCCTTGGATCATCACCCCCGACGTCGCCGACAGACTCGGCGCCGTCGCTCCGCTCGAGAGCTGAGTCATCGCCACCAGCGTGGCCGTGCTCACACCCTGCGGAAGCGTTACGGCGACCTGAAGGTTTTGTGTCAGGTCTTTGTTGACGATGACGACATTCAGCCCACCGGTAGAGCTCTTGACCGCGTAAGCAGTCACATTCAACGACGAGGCAGACACCTGCGTCAGATACAGGGTCCCTGTTCCAGCCAGGGTGAACAGAAGAATCCCATAGTATTCCGGTCGCGCACCGACGACGACGCCTGAAGAGTCTGCGATCGGCGTATAACCCGCACTATTCCCCCCACCGTGGAAGTTCACCCCCGAGGCCCCGCCCTGCGCGCAGTTGAAGAGATAATCAATCACCCACAGCGAGGACGCGTACGAATCGCTGACCCCATTCGAGCCGCCGTTGTAGAACGAGTTGCACTCGGACATCCTGTACGGAACACCGGTCCCCGTTGCGCCAGCCTGCAGGATCGCCAGATCGTTGACCAGCGTAGAGTCTGGCGTAATCAGATACGCCGCCGTCGAAGTGGGCAGTTCGCCGTTTGCGCGGTAGTAGTGCTGCGTCAGCAGCGTAATCTCGCTTTTGGTCACGCTCTGGCCGAAGGGAACGGTCCAACTGGATTCACTGCCCGCCGACGCAGGGCCCGTGATCGGCACCGAGGGCGTGGTGGCGAGAATGGCACTCCGATACTGTCCCCAAAGCGTCTCAAACTGTGACAGCGACCAATTTCCGGCGAAGTAACTTCCAGAGTTGCCATACAAATCGCACTCATTGCCGATCTCTATTCCAAGCAGCGACGGACCCCAACTGTTGGGCCGCGTACGCTACCTCGGCCGCGGCCAGCGCGGGTGTCGTTGCGCCGGTCGCGGCGCCGCCCAGGTTAATTCCATAAAGGCACTTCCACCCCGCGGCCTTGACGAAAGCGGCCAGCGAGGCAACGTCTGAGGGTGCTATCTGCCCCGATGTCTGCCCCGCCCCATTCGGCGTCCATACGTTCCGGTCGACCGAGTTCCCACCAATCCGAAGCACGCTCGATCCAAGCCGGTCGAACAAGCCGATCAGGTTGCTATTCGACCCGGTAAAGAGCGGTTCGTAAAGTGTCGACTTCTCGTAAGAGAGTCCCGCGAACGCCGTGCCAATGGCGCCAGCATTCGCGGCAGACACCATCACCGACGCCTGACCAGCGGCCCGCTGGGCGTTGGCTGAGGGTTCGTCGCAGGCAAAACGGGCGCGACAGGGGCAGTCGTCGCAGGAGCGGAGGAGCCACACCCGGTGAAAAACGAAGAAGCAGCGATTGCGGCAGTGCCCTGCAAAAGATGGCGGCGCGTAAGCCTGGTGCGGGGCTGTGACGAATCCATCAAGATAAGTCCCCGGTGAATTGTAACCCACCTAAGTCAAGACACTGACCAATTTACAAAGTTTGTAGTCCGGGCAGATGCGCCTAATATTTCAGCGTATTAACTGCCACTTGTACTAGTTGTAGAGGCCTTCCGTGCTGGTTAGGGTCAGTGATGGAGTGACCTCATGACGAAACAACGCCATCGTATGCTCTTGTGTGCTGGGCTGTTCCTTTGCACCACCGCTCTATTTGCGCAGGACGTTCCTGGAAGCTCCGCCCCCAAGGCCCAGGCTGCGTCCACGCCGCCCGCCGCAGGAGACGATACAAACGCGTTAGCCAAGGCGACGCAAAACCCCGTTGCCAGTCTGATCAGCGTTCCCTTTCAAAACAATTCGAACTTCGCCGTCGGGCCTTACAACCGGACGCAGGACGTGCTCAACGTTCAGCCGGTGATTCCCGCTCGTATCAGCGAAAAATGGATGCTAATCTCGCGAATCATTCAACCCATCGTGTGGCAACCAACCACCGCTGCAAACGCCGGCGGACAGTATGGGTTCGGAGACATGAACCCAACCTTCTTTCTCTCCCCCGCCAAAGCAGGCAAGTTGATCTGGGGCTTCGGGCCCGCGATTGTCATCCCAACTGCCACCAGTACGGCCCTCGGTCAGGGCAAATTGAGCTTTGGCCCGTCGGCCGTCGCCTTGATCCAACCGGCCCTCGGACCATCGGAGCGCTCGTCAACAATGTCTTCTCCGTCGCCGGCTCCCCTCACCGGCCCTACGTAAACCAGATGCTGCTGCAATACTTCATCAACTACAACATGAAAAAGGGTTGGTATCTCACCTCCGCGCCGATCATCACCGCGAACTGGAGAAGTAAGGGCAGTGGCGAAGCGGCCGATGGGAACGACACCACCGGCGGAAGTGTGTGGACGGTACCCTTTGGCGGCGGCGTGGGAAGAATCATGAAGCTGGGGTTCCAGCCAGTCAACCTCTCCCTGAACTTCTACGGCAATGCCGTGCATCCTCCCGGCGCATCGTCCTGGGGAATGCGCATTCGGTCGCACTCCTCTATCCCAAGTTCACCAAGGAACAGGAGATCAAGATGATGGAGAATAAGCTGAGGGAGATGCAACAACCGCAACCACCAAAAAAGTGAATGCGAGAAAGGTAGGCCCTCTTAAGCGCAAACACGTAGACCATCGGCGTTCCTCGATAAGGACGATAAAAAATCCCAGGAGGCCCAGACAGTAGCTCTCCCGTGGAAGAAACGCGATCCAGGCCTGCCCAGCAGACCGCCCGCCACTAAGCACAGCACCCATACGTTTACACTAAGCCTCAATGCTCCAAGCCGCCATCATCTCCAAGCCCCAGAAGCCGGAAGTCGCCGGCATCCTGCGCGATCTCATCGCGTGGCTCGAAGCACGCACACTACCATTACCTCCTCGACCCCGACAGCGCCGCCTACCTCAACGCTCCCAACCCCATCGAGCGCGTCGACCTGCCGAAACATAAGCCGAACCTCGTCATCGTCCTCGGCGGCGACGGCACCCTCCTGGCCGCAGCCCGCGCCTTCGCCCGCACCACCACCCCCATCCTCAGCGTGAACCTCGGCGCCCTCGGCTTCCTCACCGAAATCCCTCTCTCCGACCTCTACGCCACCCTCGAGGACTGGTGCAACAACTGCGCCGAGATCGAAGTCCGCAGCATGATGCACGCCGAACACGTCCGCGACGGCAAAATCGCTCCGGCAATGGGACGCCCTCAACGACGTCGTCATCGCCAAGGGCACCATCGCCCGCATGGGCGACTACTCCGTCGAGATCGACCAGCAACTCGTCGCCACCTTCCGCGCCGACGGCGTCATCGTCTCCACCCCCACCGGCTCGACCGCCTACAACCTCGCCGCCAACGGCCCCATCGTGATGCCCAGCGTCAACGCCATGCTGGTTACTCCCATCTGCCCCCACCTGCTCACCATTCGCCCTATCGTCACCCCCGGCGAAGTCCACCGTCAGCGTCCACGTAGTCGGCGTCCCCAACGAAATCTACCTCACGGTCGATGGCCAAGAGGCCGTCGAACTGCAACTCGACGACTACGTCCACTGCCAGCGCTCCGAGTTCAGCGTCCGTCTTCTCCGCCACCGTCCCAACGGCCTCTTCAGCGTCCTCCGCTCCAAACTCAAATGGGGCGAACGCTAGCGCACCTTCGCACTCACATTACAGAAAAATGGCCAGCAGCCCCGCTCTGAAAAGCTGCTACACTTCCGCAACACCGGAGATCTTGATGAATTTTTCTTTGAACCGTGCAATGGCGCTAACAGCGCTCGCGTCGGCGCTCTTCGCAGCCTTCCGTTCCCAGGCGATCTCAGCCAGACCCAGCAGACCCAGCGGGCACCAGCTAATCGAGAACGAAGACGTCAAGGTCTGGCGTTCTCTCGTCCTTCCCAACTCGCCTCTTACCATGCACCGGCACGAACATCCGCGCGTCATCATTCCTCTCGCCGGCGGCACCATGAACATCGTCGACCAAAGCGGCGCCAAAGAGGTCCACGTCTGGGAAGCAGGCAAGGCCTACTGGCTCCCCGCGAACCCGCCAAACACCATGCACGCCGACGTCAACGCCGGAGACAAGCCGATCGAAGTCGTCGTAGTCGAATTGCAAAAAGAAAAATAACGCTACCGCCGCAAAGTAACCATCGGCCCACCGACCGGATGGCAAAAAACCTTGCCATGGCTCAACGCAATCTTCCTCTGCGCCAGCCCCGCCATCTCCGGATCATGCGTCACCATCACGATTGTATGGCCGTTCTGATGCAGATCCTGCAACAACTCCGCCACGATCGTCTGGTTCGCCGCATCCAGATTGCCCGTAGGCTCGTCCGCCAGCAGAATCGGCGGATTATTAATCAGCGCCCGCGCAATACAAACCCGCTGCTGCTCTCCACCCGATAGCTCACTCGGCAGATGCGAGGTCCGGTTCCCCAACCCGACCCTCTCCAATGCAGTCCGTGCCTCCGCCTCGTCCGTCATCGAGTGAAAATACTGCGCCAGCATAACGTTTTCCACCGCCGACAGATAAGGAATCAGATGAAACTGCTGAAAGATAAACCCGATCTTGTCCGCGCGAAACCGGTCCAACTCCGTCGCACTCATCGAAGCCACATCGACATTGTCGATCTTCAACTCGCCCGCCGTAGGCCGATCCAGACACCCAATCAAATTCACCAGCGTGCTCTTGCCCGAACCCGAAGGCCCAGTAATCGCGACCCACTCACCCGCAACGATCGAGAAGCTCGCGTCGGCAAGCGCCCGCACCACGCCCCATGCCCGGCATACTCTCGCGTCACGTGCTTCAGCGCAATCACAGCGCAGTCGTCCCGCGTGTTGTCGGCAAGATCAATTAGCGGCCCGGTCTGTACCTTCGCTTCGCTCACACTCACTATCCTCTCATTCCCCCTTCAACAGCGCAGCCGGCTGCAACCCTCGCAGCACTCGCACCGGAAGCAGCGCCGCCAGCGCCGCAATCGCCACATTCAGCAGCAGCACCAGCGGCAGCACCGACAGATGCGGCAGCGTCGCCGTATGAAAGTTCCCCTCGCTGATCGCCCAAGCCGCCGCCGACCCCACAACAAACCCCACCGCCACGCCCGCCAGCGCCAGCACCAGCGCCTCCAGCAAAAACATCCCCATCAACTGCGCCTGCGATCCACCCAACGCCTTCATCAACGCAAAGTCGCGCCGCCGCTCCAGCACGCTCGCCGACAGCGTCGCCAGCACACTCACCGCCACCGTAAGCGCAATCAGCAACACCGCCCCATACATCAGCGCATGCGTCCGATCGACGATCTTCGACTCGCCTTCCACCAAGCTGCCGCACCGGCTGCACCTGCACCTCGGGCAACTCCTTCTGAAGCTGCGCCATCGTGGCCTCAACGCGCTTCGCTCCGCCCGGCACCTGCAGCTCAATCACGCTCGGCCCCACACCCGTCCACGCAGTAAACGCAGCCAGCGGCATATAAATCCGGCTATCTTCATCGCCGCCGGTCTTGATACGCCCCACTCCCTGCAGCGTAACGGGCTTGCCCAGCATAAGTAAGCGCAACCGCATGCTCATTCCCCACAAAATTCGCCGCGCGCTGACCGAGCAACGCAGCGTTCCGTCACGCGCAGAATCAGGCCACGCATCCACCTGCCACCACGAATCCAACCGCCTCACCGCAGCAAAATCCGTACCTGCCACCACAACAGAGGTCCCCGTATCCGTCGTCGCCACAGCATAAGCAAACTCCGCCGCGAGCGCATCCGCGCCCGCCGCCTGCTGCACACGAGCAAAAGCATCAGGTGGCAGCGGCGCATTCGCAGGCGCTGTAATCACAACGTTCGCGCCGAAGCTGCGAAACTCCTTATGCAGCTTTGCATCGAGATCCGCATACAACGTCAACAGCGCCGTCGCCACACCCGCCGACACAGTCATCGCAACCAGCGCCGACACGCTCCGCGCCCTGCGATGCACCAGCGACCGCCGCAACATGCCCGCAAGGCTCAGCGTCGCCATCAGCCGTCCTCCCGCAGAATCGCCGAAGGCTCCATCCGCAGCGCCGCCCGTATCGAAGGCGTACTTCCCGCAATCGCCACCACCAGCGCCAGCGCAACCACCACCGGCAGCAGCACAGGAATCAACACGGCCTCAGCGGCCCCACCATCGCCGGCAAATATCCGCGCCCCAAGCCACGCCGCAAGCCCAGACCCGAGCAGATAACCGATCGTCCCCGCAAACACCGCAAGCAGCCCAGTCTCCGCATAGAAGAGAAACGCAATCGCACCCTTGCTCGCCCCCAGCGAACGCATCAACCCAATCTCTCCCCGCCGCTCCAGAATCGCCGTAGCCATCGCCGCACTCACCGCAAACCCCGCAGCCAGCAACGCCGCCGCACTAATCAGCCACATCAACCCGCTAATGCGGTTCAACACATTGCCTTCGCTCTGCTCCACCCGCCGCACCTGTTCCGCCTGCGCCCCCGGAATCGCCTCGCGAATCTGATAAGCAATCGAGTTCGCATACGGCCGGCAATACCAAATCTCGTGGTCCTTGCGGAGAAAGTGTGTCGGGATCTTTGCGGGCAAAGGCATCTTCCGGCTTGGTGCGGGCGGAGATTTCTACGCGGGAGATGGCGTCGGGTTGGTTCGCCATTGCCTGGGCAGACCGGCAGCGGAACAGAAGTATTGTCGAATCGGTGTCATCGCCGGTCGAGACGATTCCAGTTACGTTGGGCCTCAGTCAAACCACCGTTAGCCAATTGGCGAGTCGCTGCGGAAGCTCTGAAGCGTGCTTGCCGAGCGTGCAGGTTAAGGCTCATCGCCAAGGCCTCTCCCACAGCGACCGGCCAATACTGCGAGCACGATTCCGCTAGCGAGCTGGCGGCCACCTGCCGTCCAGCTTCCACCATGGGTGAAGCTCAGCGCTCCTGTCTTCATGCTGCCGAAGTCGATGATCAAACCACAGCCCTATTACATGTCACAGGAACAGATGCGAGACCTGACACCTGCGATGGTAAGCTTGTCGCTTGACTCGGCAGCTCAGGACTAACCCCCGTAATATTGTTCGCCCAGAAAATTCCCTTCAGCTTTTGAAGGTCGCTCTCCTTCAAATAAGCCCCACCCGAAGCCGGCTTCACATCCACGCCCCCCACCTTCACATCCAGCAGATCCGCCTTCGGATACACAACGATGTTCGCCCCATACACCGCCAGCTCTTTATGAATCCGATCCCCGATCGTCGTCGCCAGCGCAAGCATCGCCGTCACGGCCGTCGTGCCCAGCAGAATCGCAATCCCCGCCAGCATCTTGCGCCGGCGCTGTCTGCGAAAGCTCTCCATGAGCAGGCGAAAAAACATTAGCGTCTCCCTCACCGCTCGAAGACCGGTGCTAACTCACGCAGGTCCGCCGCCTGAATCACCACCTGCCCACCACCCACGGTCGACTTCAGCGGAATCGGATTGCACCCGCCCTTCTGCCCCATCGAACGCTGCATTCAGCGGCGAAGCGCACATCTTGCACGTAATCCCCTGGTCGCCGATATAGAAACCCACCGGCCCGCATATCTGGCAAGCGTCCGCGACCGTAACGATATTGCCGTCCGGCTTCTTGAACAGCAGAAAGCGAACCTCGACGTTGCCGCCCTTGCCGTCATCGACGTGCACGCCATACCGATGCAGCTTGTCGTCGTTCACGTCAGCGGTAGGCAGCGTCACCTGCGATCCAACCAGGGTCACTGCGGAAGTAGGTGACAGCGCAGTCGAACTCTTCGCATAAATAAACTCGGCCGTCGAAAGAAAGATAAAGAGGAAGCTGGTTGCGACCACGGCGGTCATCCACATCTTCTCGCGTCGCTGGCCCCACTCCGCGCGTCGCTTGTCCGCCGCGCGTGGCAGTAGCACCCAAAACAGCAGGAGCACGCCGCTTGTACTCCATCAACATCATCAGTCCAGCCAGCGCCAGCATCGTCACAAAGAAGAAAAGATCGTTGCGGACGATCGGCCCAATCAAGCGCATCTCGGCGGTGCTCGAAGGCAGAACGCCATTTTCACTCAGCTCATGCAGTCCGCTGACGATCAGCTGAAACGCCACAAAATAAAGAATCACCGTCGTAACGCGAAAGAACCGCTGCAGGTTGATCTTCACGCTGCCGCGAATAAAGAGCACACCGAAAACCACCGCGACCGCGATACCAAGAAGCGTCCCCGTAAAGCTCAGCAACTCGGTCGAGTTCAGCGTGACGGCCGACAGGATCAGCACCGTCTCCACCCCCTCTCGCAGCACCAGCAGAAACACAAAAAAGAATAATCCGATCTTCGACACGCCGGCCGCACCCGTGTACTGCGAGATCTTCTCTTCGATCGACCCCTTCATCGTCCGCGCCGTCTTGTGCATAAACCAGATCATGCTGATCACGAATACCGCCGCCGCCAGCATCACCCACCCTTCAACGATGTCCGAGTTGTACGCGGTATGGGCGACAGCGACCGCCACGCCGATACTGGCGACGACCGCCGATCCCAGCGCCCAGAACACCGTCCGCTTCAGCTCCGGCCGGCCGATCTTGCTCAGGTACGCAAAGACGATCCCTACGATCAGCGACGCTTCCACCCCTTCGCGGAGCGTGATGATAAATGCCTGCAACATAACGTCTTTCTCTTCTCTGGGGAAGCTCGTGTGAGCGGCCATGGGACGACCACCAAAACGATCTTCACGAGCCGGAATTCTTGCCTCGTACCCACCATTTAGTGTATTGCGGACTAATTTGGTCGTCAATCAACAGTGGCCGATTGCATTTTGGTTGTCATCCCGAAGAGCCTGCCCTGAGCGAAGGTCGAATGGGGATCTGCCTTTCCCGTTCATTTATCGCTACTACATTTTTTTTCTGCGTTTTCAGCCCAAAAAACGCATGTCAAGCCCCGGAATGTCCTAAAGCATTACCATCCAACAACATCCGCGTGGCATGTTAGTTAGGTCCAATCGGCTATACTGAATATATAGATCAAAAACAAGCTGACCCCGGACACCCTCCGGGGCTAACTCGTTTAGAAAGACGATTTTAGCTGTAACCCTTTTGATATGACGATTTTGCAGATGATAGCATACTGTAAACCTATGAATCTAAAGCATCTTGCCTTTGGCGGGGGGAGGGGGTACCCCCTCAGGGAACAAAGTCTAGCCGAGCACGACAATCGGCTGCATCAACGTCCCGGCGACGCGGCGGCCTATCGCCAGCAGTTCGGTCGGAGCAGTGAATACCTTGATGAGAGGGGCCTGTGAGAAATCGGGCAGATTCACCTGCATCCCGTTCCGCAGACGCCCGGCCAGTTGATCGTCCACTGTGACGGAGGGCATATCGGGCAGCAGCGTTCGAGGATGCGGCAAGAACGCCTCTAACTCGGCGACGGAGGCGCTCTTGAGCTGTTCCATGGTAATCGCCTGCTCAAGTGTAAAGGCCCCAGCCTGTGTGCGCCGCAGACCCGAGAGATGGGCCCCACAGCCCGCCAGTTGCCCCAGCTCGTGGGCCACCGACCGCACATAGCCACCTGCCGAGACAGACATCGTGAAGGCCACAGTGTCACCCTCCAGCGAGGTCAGCTCAAAGCTGTGGATTGTAATCCGCGCCGGTTTCACCGCAACCGGCGCCCCGGCACGTGCCAGCTTATGCGCCGCAACTCCATTGATCTTCTTCGCGGAAAAGATCGGCGGAAGCTGGTCCATCTCGCCATGGAACCTCCTGGCCAGCGCCCGCAGCACTGCGAATGACTGAGTGAGTGGTCTTGCCTCCGTCACAGCGACGCCGTCAGCGTCGAAACTGTCGGTCGCGAACCCAAAACGGATGTGGCCGGTATAGTGCTTGTCCGCCTGCCCGAAGAACTGGGCCAGCCGCGTGTACTTGCCCAGCAGCAGCGGCAGGACCCCGGTGGCCATCGGATCCAGCGTCCCCAGGTGCCCAATGGATTTTTCGCCAGTAGCGCGCCGAACCACGGCAACGACGTCATGCGAAGTAACGCCGGAGGGTTTGTCGAGTACGAGAAGACCATTCATGCAGCTACTAGTTTAGTAGCTAAAGGGAGCTGCCCTGATGTCGCACGAGAGAAAGGAACTCATTCCGTGTCTGCAACTGGGTCTTGAACACGCCAAGCATCGCCGAGGTGACCGTGGACGAGTGTTGTTTCTCCACTCCGCGCATCATCATGCAAAGATGCTGCGCCTCAAGAATCACCGCCACCCCCTGAGGCTGAATGGCATCGGTGATGGCATCGCCAATCTGCCGCGTAAGGCGCTCCTGCACCTGCAGCCGTCGCGCAAAAACGTCCACGACCCGTGGAATCTTGCTCAAACCGATGACCTTCCCATTAGGGACATAAGCGATATGGGCCTTGCCGAAGAAGGGCAGCAGATGATGCTCGCACATCGAAAAAAACTCGATGTCCTTCACGATCACCATCTCGTCATAGTCCACGTCGAACAGCGCCTCGTGAAGGACATCGGTGACATTCATCGAGTACCCGCGCGTAAGGAACTCCATGGACTTCTCCATGCGTTCCGGTGTCCTCAACAGTCCGTCGCGAGATGGGTCTTCGCCGATGCGTATCAGCAGTTCGCGATAAAGCTCCTGTGTTGAAACGCTGTCCAGCAAGGGTGTTTCAAAGGCAATCGACGTACTTGGCATAAGGAAGGGCCTTTCTTAGATCGTCCCCGGCGTTGATGTCGCTTCGCCGGCGTAGTCAAATGAGTTATTGCTTGTCTCCTCGATATGGATCCGCTCGAGATGAGCAGCGGTGAAGCTTTGGAAAATCCGGTATATCTCGATACTTAGATTCTCTGTCGTGGAGACCTTGTTCGCAAAGCAGTCCAGCGTATTCAAATTGGTGTGATCAAACCGATCAATGCAGATTTGTTTGCGCATAAGCATCCAGCTCCGCGAGATTGCAGACCATCCCCGTTGCGGGATCGACCTGTCCGCTCAAGGTCACCTGAACTGTGTAGTTATGGCCATGACCGTGAGGGTTGTTGCACTTCCCGAAGACGGCCTGGTTCTTCGCTGCATCATAGGCCTCTGTATGCAGCCGATGCGAGGCACTGAAGTGATAGCGGCGGCTTAGGTGCGCTTTCATCGCTCACCATAATAGTCCGCGAAGAGATCGGGCATCTCGTAGACGCGAACGCGATGCAGCTTTGCATGGGGAATCTTGCCGTCGAGCCGTCGCCAGATTGCAATCGCGATGTTCTCTGTCGTGGGTATAGTGGACTTGAACTCGGGGACCTCAAGGTTCAGATGCCGGTGGTCATAGACGCTGACGACCTCACGCTCAAGAACATCTTTCAGCTCTTTCAGGTCGACGACGAACCCCGAAGTGGGATCGACGTCACCCGTCACCGTAACCTCGAGCGTGTAGTTGTGACCATGGCCGTTGCGATTTGCGCATTTACCAAAAACGCGCAGATTCTCCTCCGGCGACCACGCGTCGTTCCAGTAATAATGCGCCGAAGAAAACTCCGCTTTGCGGGTGAGAAAGATCATGTATGTCCCTGTTATTAGACGTCATTAGAGCTGCTGTGGATGCAACAACCGGCTTAGTCAAGCTGTTGTGTCGTAACTGCGTCCCTTCCACGACGACGTTCTTCTTGATGCGGTGTTGAATCACGCTGCGAACGAGTAGATAGACGAAAAGAGGAACACCGAAGATGGAGATGGCCACGTCAAACGCTGGAAAGTTCGAGCGGGCAACACGCGAATAGAAGCGCCACAGCGTTCGTACCCACAGCAGAAGAATAACGCTGCGCTGCCATGGCAAGAGCCAATAGATGCACAATGCAACTGGAGGCAGTCCGAAGAAGAGCAGGACGTCCAGGATGCGCCAGAGGGCGAGAGTGATGGGCCTAGGGAAGAGAAGGGCGAGGTTTTTGGTCCAACCCTCGATCATCTCCGAAGTCGTTCGGTACATCTGGGTGGAAAGCGCTTCAGGAGCGTAGCGAAAGCGAATGATACCCGGCCTCGTTTGATATTGTGGGCCAACGCTACGTCCTCGAGAATATTCTTGCCAATTGCGCGATGGCCGCCAACCGAAAAGTAGGCGTCGCTTTCCACCAGGATGAACTGTCCGTTTGCGGCGGCCAGACTGCGCACTGGGTCGTTCACCTCCTTGGACGGGTAGACCGACGCTAGCTCGGAGAAGATCAGCGGCATGACGGCGTGTTGCCAGAAGCCGGTGACGATCTGCCGCGGAGAGTAAGAGAGCAATACGGCCTTGTGTCTGTCCGCTTCGCGAAGTGAGCGGGAGATGTTATTTGCTTCGTGGATCGTGTCGGCGTCGGTGAACAGGAGATGCCTTCCGCGCGCCGCCTGTGCGCCGGCCCAGCATGCGTTGCTCTTGCCGGTGAAGCCTCCGCGGCCGCTCAGGTCGAGCGGCGGAGCGTCGAGGAGGATGACTCCGTCGTGGCTGGCTGCTGCTTCGGCGGCGATTTCGCGGGTCCGGTCGGTCGAGTCGTCGTTGACGATTATCAGCTCCCATTGCTGGCCGAGGGCGAAGCCGGGTTCGGACTGGACCAGCAGGGAGGCAAGGCAGGCAGGCAGTGAATGCTCTTCGTTGCGGGCTGGAATGATTACAGAGAGCTCCAGGTCGGGTTGTCCGGGCGAATTTGGGTCTGGTTCGCGGTCAGTGTCGGTCACGACTTCGTATTATAGGAAGTGGAGCGTATTGTGCGTCGAGCCTGGGTAAGTCTGGTATTGGGAATACTGGTGGTAACTGGATGCGACCGTGGAAGTCATCCCGGAAATATTGACAAGCCTGCCCCGCAGTTTGTGCTTGGCGATGGCAGCCGGACGGTGGATCTGGGCAAGCTTCGCGGCCGGGTGGTTGTGCTCAATCTCTGGGCGACGTTCTGCGCTCCCTGCATCGAAGAGCTGCCCAGCCTGCTGGCGCTGCAGAAGCAGATGCCTGAGCTTGCGGTCGTGGCGGTCAGCATGGATCAGGACCCCGATATCTACCGACGGTTTCTGGTTGAGCATCATGTTGATGTGTTGACCGTTCGGGACGCAGACCAGCAAGTCAATGCTCTCTATGGCACGGTGCAGATACCCGAAACCTACATCATCGACAAGCGGGGCGTTTTACGGAGAAAGTTCATTGGGGCGCAAGACTGGACCAGTCCTGAGATCACCGGCTATCTGGCGAAGCTGTAACCTGTGCCCACTCCTTCCGTTTCTCTCCTTACTTTTCACTGCTATCATCAAATTTATGACACAGCTTGATGTTCTTTACCGGTATGGCGTTCTGCCGACGGAATCAGCCACTCTCGCGATGGCGAAGATCCGGGAGGTCTATGGCGTTCGCCGAATGGCAACTCGACGAAACGAAGAAGACGGTGCGGGTCGAGTATGACGCCACCCGGTTGACGGAGCCAGTGATCTATGAGCTGCTGCGCCGTGCAGGCCTCGACGTCGTTGAAAGGATGCCGATGTTTGTTACGCCGCCACCGCCGGAGCCTGTAGCTGCGACCTAGTTGCGGTAGAAGGAATTATTCGCTAGTTTTGTTGTCTGTATTGACCGCTTTCTGCGCCCGTAGCTCAGCTGGATAGAGCATTTGGCTTCGAACCAAAGGGTCGGGAGTTCGAATCTCTCCGGGCGCACCAATTCCTTTCCGAAATCCGCTTTGAATCACCATGCCGGTGGTTTGCTCTAAGCAGTAAATTCCGTTATCTTTAACAAGTTGCATCCCCTGCAATGTGCGCCCGTAGCTCAGCTGGATAGAGCAACTGGCTACGAACCAGTAGGTCGGAGGTTCGACTCCTTCCGGGCGCACCATACTTTTCTTTTTTCCATCTCAACTACGTCCCCGTTCTCTAGAATGTCCTCTGTTTAGTTTCGTGGTTGGCCCGGGGGTACCCCCCTTACTGTCCACAAGCAAATGTTTTGTATTCAGTGGTTTACGGGATGTAGTCGTCTGCAAAATCGTCATAACAAAAGGGTTACGGCTAAAATCGTCTATCTAAACGAGTTAGCCCCGGGATGTGTCCGGGGTTGCTTGTTTTTGATCTATATATCCAGTATAGAGGTTTGAGCTTAACTAAAATGCCACGCGGATGTTGCTGATTCAGTGGGTGTTACGTGGTGTTGGGGCTTGACATGCGATTTATGGGCACAAATCGGTAAAAGAATTTTTGTAGCAAGCGGCAGGTGTAAGAGGACAAAGCAGATCCCCATTCGACTTCGCTCAGGGGCAGGCCCTTCGGGATGACAACCAAGAAATGCAATGGCAATCGCAACCGCGACTACAACTTCACTTCACGGCAACTGCAACTGCAGCAGCAACAGCAACAGCAGATTCCTCCGCTTCGCTGCGGAATGACAACAAAAGAGACGGCTGCGACGACGATGGCGAGAGCAATAGCAACAGCCACAGCAACGGCAACAGCGACTGGGAGAGACTTGGTGGGGAGGACGTTATTTCTTGAGCAGGGGGACGATGAGGGGGAGGACGTTGTTTGCGACGATCTTGTTGCCGTCCGCGGTGGCGTGGGTGTTGTCGCGTTGCATCATGCCGTCGACGCCGAAGACGCCTTTCAGTAGGAAGGGGAGCAAGGGGACGTTGTATTTTTTTGCGAGCAGGGTGTAGGTCTCGTTGAACTGCTTGATGTAGTCGGGGCCGTAGTCGGGTGGGAGGGTGATGCCAGCCAGGACGATCTTTGTACCGCTGGCCTTGAGGGTGCTGACGATCTTGTCGAGATTTGCGCGGGAGTCTTCGATACGGAGGCCGCGTAGGCCGTCGTTGCCGCCGAACTCGACGATGACGAGGGCGGGCTTCATGGCAACGATGCTGTCGACGCGTTCCACTCCGTCCTTGGTGGTGTTGCCGCTGATGCCCTCGTTGACGACGCGGTAGTGATAGCCCTTGGCGTCGAGGTCAGCCTGGAGGTAGTCGGGGTAGCTTTTGCCGAGTTCGGTGCCGTAGCCGGCGGTGAGGCTGTCGCCGAAGCAGACGATGAGGGGGCGCTTATCGTTGACCGTCGCCGGGGGCGGAGTCGCAGCTGGAGTTTCAGCCGGAGATTCGGCCGCCGGAGCCGAATTGGCGGGATCCGATGTTTTCTCCTGCTTTGCGGTGTTATCGGCATGGCAGCCGAGGAGGAAAAGCGTCAGGGCCGCTAGAATAGCTGAAGATGCAGTTCTCCGCATGTCTACACGGTACCAAATCCATCAGGGAACCGGACTGTTTCCGACTGAGCGGCAAGACGGGCGAGAAGAGAACCAAAGCGCAGTCGAGAGCGTATCTAACAGCAGGTGGGAAGGGGAACGACCCAGTTGAGCCAACCGACTCCGATGATTTCTGTTGAAGGACTTCGTAAGTCCATTCGTAATGGCAGCCGCACGGTGGACATTTTGAAGGGGCTGGATTTTACCGTCCCGCAGGGGCAGTTTGCGGCGATGATGGGGTCGAGCGGGAGCGGCAAGTCTACGCTGCTGGGTTTGCTGGCTGGGCTCGATACTCCCAGTGCCGGGAACGTCCATCTGAACGGCACGGCGATCAGCTATCTGCCTGAGGACAAGCTGGCGCAGGTGCGAGGCAAGACGATTGGGTTTGTCTTTCAGTCGTACCAATTGATTCCGACGCTGACGGCGCTCGAGAATGTGCTGTTGCCCTATGAGTTGAATGACGGATTCGAGAGAGAGTGGACTGGCGCGAGCACGGGAGTTGCTGGGGAGCGTGGGTCTGGGTGATCGGATGGACCACTATCCGGTGCAGCTCTCGGGTGGCGAACAGCAGCGGGTGGCGCTGGCGAGGGCGTTTATTTTGCGGCCGCCCATCGTGCTGGCGGATGAGCCTACGGGGAACCTTGATACGACGAACGGCGCGCATGTGCTG
This sequence comes from uncultured Acidobacteriaceae bacterium, assembly GCA_963756685.1. GTDB lineage: Bacteria > Acidobacteriota > Terriglobia > Terriglobales > Acidobacteriaceae > Edaphobacter. Next base: position 501,225 of record CAVWON010000006.1, on the reverse strand, counting down.
GAGCTGCTGCTGAACCTGAATCGGACGGAAGGCACGACGCTGGTGCTGGTGACGCATGATCCAGTTCTGGCGAGCTATGCCGACCGGCGCATTGTGCTGCGCGATGGGTTGATCATCGCGGATGAGATCAATCCGAACCCGGCCGCGGCGCCTCGCGAAGCTGCGCTGGCGGAGGGCTGATGGCGGCGCTCAGTTATCGATCTGCGGCGAAGATCGCTGCGCGTGAGATGCACTCGTCGCGCGGGAAATTTTTCTTTGTGATTCTGTCCGTCGCGATTGGCGTTGCGGCGCTGACAGGCGTGCGGGGATTTTCTTCTTCGTTCCGGAGTACGCTGCTGGACAAGGCGCGCAGCATTATGGCCGCGGACCTTTCGGCGCGGATGTTTCAGCAGCCGACGCCGGAGCAGCAGAAGGGACTGGACGAGATTGAGGCGAGTGGGGTGGAGATCACTCCGGTGACGGAGCTGCTCTCGATGGCCTCGTCTGCGAAGACGCTCGATCCGCTGCTGGTTTCGCTGAAGGCGGTCGATCCGGCGATGTATCCGTTTTATGGGGACGTGGAGCTGGCCCCGGCAGGGCCGTTGAAGACAGTGCTGACCCCTGACGCGGTGGCGGTGGCGGACGATCTTCTGGTTCGACTGAATCTGAAGGTCGGCGATCAGCTGAAGATTGGAACGAAGCTGTTTCGGATCGCTTCGGTGGTGGTGAATGAACCGGACCGGTTGTCGGGGAACTTTGCGGCGGGGCCGCGGGTGCTGATCTCGCGCGAAGGACTGGATGCGAGTGGGTTGCTGGCGCCGGGAAGCCATGCGGGGCAGCGGTATCTGTTCAAGGTGCCGAAGCCGAAGGGTGGCGCGCCGATCTCCGACAAGGCAGTGGCAGATTTGAAGACGCGGCTGGAAAAGCTACTGCCAGAGGCACAAATTATTGACTATCGTGAGACGAACCCCGCGCTGACGCAGGGGCTGGATCGCGCGACGAGTCTGCTGTCACTGATGAGTCTGGTGGCGCTGGTGCTGGGCGCGATTGGCGTGGCGATGGCGATGCGGGCGCATCTTCAGCAGCGGCTGGATACGATTGCGATTATGAAGTCGCTCGGCGCGCGGTCGGGGCAGATCATCAAGATCTATCTGCTGCAGACGCTTTTGCTGGGGGCGGCCGGAGGTGTGCTCGGAGTTGCGCTTGGGGTCGGGGTTCAACTGAGCTTTCCTTATTTTCTGGCGAAGCTGATTCATGTGGATACGGAGCTCCATGTGCAACTCAGCACCGTTCTCACGGGACTCGCCGTGGGGATTCTTACGACGCTTCTGTTTACGCTTCCGCCACTGCTGGATATTCGCGGAGTGCGACCAATCCTGATACTGCGCAGGGCGGTGGACGATACAGACGATCCGTTTGTCGCGGGAATCTGGCGCAAGATTACGAAGAACGTTGCGCAGATCGGAGCAGCGGTGCTGATCCTTGCAGGACTGGCCGCGATTGCGACTACGTTGAGCGACTCGGTCGTGGTGGGCCAGGTTTTTTCGGTGGGTCTGGTGCTGGTACTCGGGGTGTTACTGTTTGCTTCGGCGGCCGTCCTGGCGGGGCTGCGGTTCTTTTTGTCGAAGACGCGGCTGCATCTGCCGTCTTCGGTGCGACATGGACTGGCGAATTTGTATCGTCCCGGGAACCCTTCGGCCGCGCTGCTGGCGGCGCTGGGGATGGGCGTGATGCAGATCATGACGGTCTATCTGGTGCAAAAGGCCGTCGTGTCGGAGCTGCATATCTCGTCCGCGCCGAACCTGCCGAATGTTTTTCTGATTGATATTACGAACAGCGAGGTTGGTGGGATACGAACGTTGCTGAAGACGCAGCCTAGCGTTACTGCTGAGGCGGAGTTGCTGCCTGTGGTTTCGTCGCGGGTCGTCGATATCGACGAAGTGCCGGCGGAGCAGGCGAAGCTGAAGAATTTTCCGAAGAGGATGCTGCGGTCGATCAGTCTGACATGGATGGATAGTGCGCCTCCGGGGACGAAGGTCGTGGACGGGAAGTGGTGGGCGGCGGACGAGAAGAAGCCCGTTGTTGCAATAGAGCAGCGATCGGCCGACCGGCTTGGGGTCCACGTTGGCTCGCATATTACATTTGCAGCGCAGGACACCCGGATCGTTGCGACGGTGGTGGCCCTTACAAAAGGGGACGGACAACATGCTTTTTCGCGGGCGGAGTTTTTCTTGCCGAAGGCCGCTCTCGCGGGACTGCCGGTCGTATGGTACGGAGGCGTGCATGTTGACCCCGAGCATGTGGGCGAACTGCAGCGGGCGTTGTATAAGGGCTATCCCACGGTGACGGTGATCAATGTGGCGCAGGCGCTGGAGACGGTGCGGGCCGTGGTGATCCAGATTACGTATGTGATCCAGTTTCTGGCGGCGTTTTCGATCTTTGCCGGCGTGATTATTCTTGCGAGCTCGATCGCTGGGACCCGGTATCGGCGAATACGGGAGGTGGTCGTGCTGAAGACGCTGGGAGCTACGCGGCGTCGTATCGCTACGGTGTTCTCCATTGAATTTGCGGTGTTGGGGCTGGTTTCAGGAGTGGTGGGGATTTTGTTTGCCAACATCATCGCGCGGGTGCTTTTGACACGGATGACGGTGGCGTATCACTTTCTGTGGGGATGGACGGCCGTGGCGCTGGTGGGGACGGCCGGTTTGACGGTGGCGACGGGCTGGATGGCAAGTCATCGCATTCTGGGGCGGAAGCCGCTTGAGGTGCTGCGCGAGGAGTAGGTAGGGACCAAAGGCGTGGTCGCGACGCTGTTCCTTTGAGGCAGCCACCTGTCCCGGCCCTAGAATCGCTCCGCCCTGGAGTGATATTCCGGCGAGGTTTCCAGGTAATTTGGCGAAATCTCGCGCCTTCCACGTGAAGCAAATTGATGAAGTACCGGACAGACGGCCTGAGAAACAGAGAGCGGTGGGGTCGAAGATCAAGGTTTTTCTGTTTAGGGAATAATTTTTCTATTGACATTCGTTTCTGCAGTCCCGTAGATTCCGGTGCGTGCCATTAAGTCGATCAATCTGGTCGAACCATTTCGACTGAGTGCAGGATGCGCCGAAAACTGAGGGATTTCAGGAGAACAGCGATGCGAGTGAAAAATTTGTTTGGCAAGACGTTATCCACGTGGTGCGGGAATCTGCGGCACATGACCAGAGCAGGGGTCTTGGTCGTTCTAGCCGTCAGCTTTGCTTTGCCTGCCACGTCTGCAGTTGCACAGACCGCAGGCGACGGCGCAATCACGGGAACAGTGAAGGACGCGAGCGGTGCCGTTGTCGGGAATGCCACGGTGACTGCTCGCAATGCCTCGACTGGCGTTGAAACCTCGCGCGTTACCTCGTCGGCCGGCGTTTATCAAATCAGCCCGATCATTGTGGGCACCTACTCTGTCTTGGTAACGGCCCAAGGATTTGCGAAATACACGCAGGAAAACATTGTGATCGATCAAAACCAGATCTTCGGTCTGAATCCCGTTTTGAAGGTGGGCAGTCAGAACGACATGGTGACGGTCACCGACGCGCCACCTTCGCTGGATACCGCGAACGCGACCCTGGGCGACACTATATCGAGCGACGAATTCGCCAGTCTTCCGCTTATGGTGGCCGGCAATCAGCAGCGCGATATTACCTCATTCTCGAACCTATTGCCGGGTGCTCAGCCTGGCAGCAGGTCGTCTCTATTCTCCGGCACGGCAAACCGCGTGCAGGAGGTCTATCTCGACGGTATTCCACTAACGACGATTAGTCAGATCGGTGATAACCGCCCAATCTTCAACCTCGTTCCCTTCGAGGGCATTGGCCAGGTTGGGGCGCTTACCAGCGGTCAATCTGTGGAGTATCAAGGCGCTGGTTCAGTGAACTACACGATGAAGAGCGGCACGAACCAATACCACGGTACTGTTGCTGACTTCGTACGCAATACCATCTTCGATACGTGGGGATTCACGGCAATCAATGCGACCCAAAAAGCAATTGTCAATGGTGTTGTTACAACTGTGCCGGTTGGCAAGCCGGTCGATCACCAGAATGAGTTCACGGCCGCTGTAGGTGGTCCGGTCATTATTCCGCATTTGTTCAACGGCCACAACAAGCTCTTCTTTTTTGTGGCCTATGACAAGACCCACACCAGGTCCGCTCCTACCTATGCCACACAGACCATTCCAACCACACTAATGCAGGGGGGCGACTTCACTGAGTTGCTGACGGCAAACGGTGGCCCGGGCTTTCTGATCTATGACCCGACCACACAGGCCTGCGTGGGCAACTCCTGCACCCGCAAGCCGTTTATGGGGATGAAGAATGGTTTGCCGACAACGAATGTGATCCCATCAAGCGAAATCTCTCCGATTTCCCAGAAGATGCAGTCCTACCTGCCGACGCCAACCAGCGCTGGTATCCAAAACAATTATTTCGGTGGAATTCCCAGCGGCTATGACAATTGGCTTTACTCGGGGCGCATCGACTACACGATCTCGCCGAAGCAGACCTTGTCCTTCACACTGACAGGCGGAAACCGCCATGCTGTGCCGTATACCGCGACAGCCAATATCCTCCCTCTGCCTTACCTGGGGACTACTGCCTCGACGGTCGCCGGTCACTGGGCCGACATGTCCGACTCGTACACGATCAAGTCGAATCTCGTGAATCAGTTCAAATTTGGCTTCAGCAATTTTGGTGGGCCACCTATCCAGAACATTACTGAAAATACTCAATATGCGGCGTCGCTGCAGGGTATCACCTTCACCGGTGTTCCATCGAACGGACAGGCTGTTACGGAGTTCCCGACCCAGATTTTTGGCGGCAGTAACGCGCAACAAGAATGGGGAGAGGGTGGCTCGGGTGTTACTGCCACTACAGTGAGCGAGGCGTACACCGCGGTCGACAATTTGCTATGGATCAAGGGCAAGCATGCCATGACGTTTGGCATACAGGTCCAGTGGCTGCAAGAGAATGCGTCTGCATACGATGGGCCCACCTCTTCTCTGACGTTGAATTGGGGTGTAAACGAAACAGCGCAAGAGAACGGTTCGGCCTATGTGGGCAGCACGGGCTATGCATATGCCAGTTATCTGCTGGGCGCGGTCGGCAGCACGGGCATTACATTGCAACCGTTCTCTGTACTTGGCGGAAGGTATCGCCCTATAGCGCCCTACTTTGAGGACGATTACAAGATTAACTCCAAGTTGACGGTGAATCTGGGACTGCGGTGGGATTACATCCCGACCTATACGGAGGTCCAGAACCGGTTCTCTTTCCTCAATCCAGCGATCAGCAACCCGGTTACGGGCAATATGGGGGCATTGGAGTTCGCTGGCAGCAATGGCGGTTCGGCCGTCAGTTGTGGCTGCAAGACACCTGTGAACAACTTCATGAAGAACTGGGGACCGCGCGTGGGCCTGGCCTATTCGGCCGATGACAAGACTGTCTTTCGTGCGGCCTTTGCTATGGTGTACTCGCATGGTGGCGGAACGGGCGGAGCCGGTGGTGCATATAACGGCCCTTCTCAGCTTGGCTTCACCAGTTCGCCTGCCTACAATGATGGGGCCGCTGGCACCGGGGCAGGTCCAGCTTTCTACCTCAATACGAGTTCCGCCTTCACGGCGTTGGGTCTAGCAAACGCAAACTTCGGTGGACCCGGCTATACGGTTCCCGCGATTGCTCCTCCGGGAGCCATCAGCCAGACGCTCAATGTCGGGAACACGGTCAGCAGTAGCGGAGGATTTATCACTGCGAGCGGAGCGCCTGGTTATGCTGACCCGTATTTTTCAGGTCGCGCACCGGAGTTTAACTTTTGGAACGTTGGCATCCAGCGTGAGATTACAAAGAACATAACGGTCATGGCGAACTATACTGGCTCGCAGAGTCACTTCATCGCCGGCGCCAGCAATATGCGTGGGCTGCAGTCGGGCCAGATCAATCCCATCTACTATGGGCTGGGGACCTTGCTGACAGCGCCGGCCACACCCGCAAATCTTGCGGCTGCAAATACTGCTGCTTCGGCTGCGGGGCTTCCGCCCATCAATCTGCCGTATCCCGGCTTTGGTCTGGCCGCGGCAACGAGCGCGGGTTCCGGCAAAGCAACCATTGGTCAAGCGTTGACCTGGATGCCGCAGTTTTCCGGCACCACAGATACCTGGGGGAGTCAGTCGGCGAACGCCAACTATAACGCCTTCCAGCTATCATTGGCCCAGCGGCTGTCCCATGGGTTGACATTCAACGTGAACTACACCTATGAGAAGAACCTTGACGATGCAGGTACGATGCGCAGCGGCTGGGCAATTCCAGCAAGCCGGCTCATCAGCGGTCAGGCCTGGAAGGAAAACCGAATCGATCGCGGGTTGAGCGTGAATAGCGTTCCTCAGAACCTTGCTATCTATGGTGTCTACAATCTACCGTTCGGCAAGGGTGGAATCGGCAACGATAGCCGGCTGGTTCGGATTTTGGCTGGCGGGTGGACTTATTCCTCGGTCTTTACGTACATTTCGGGTACGCCGTTGCTGGTCACAGCTACGTCGTGCAACAGCACATTTCAGCCGACTGCGGGAACCTGCATGCCGGACCTTAACCCGAACTACAGAGCGAATACTATAAGGCAGAACGGAAGCTGGGGCAAAGGCATGACGGCGAAGACGCTTGGGGCTGTACCGACCGCGGGCGGCATTTCTTATGCCAACGGCTATATCGGTAACGCGACTCAGGGAGACGGAGGCAATGCCGCGGGCACTGCTGTGCCATGCGCCACTGCGACCACGGCGTTCTGCAACTCTGGAAATTTCATGTTCGGCGATGCGCAACGCACTGCGGCCTTCGGACTGCGGAATCCCAGCGTATACAACATGAACGCCAGTATCCGGAGGAATTTCAACATTACGCCGGAGCGGGTCAGGTTCATCTTCGCGGTGGATTGCCAGAACGTAACCAACAAGGTGACGTTCGGTGGCATCAATGCCAGCGTCAACAACCCCAGCTTTGGAACTGTTAGCACCGCTACAAGCAATACCGGCAGCCGCGACTTCCAGTTCTCCGGACGGCTCAACTTCTGACCAGGTGGTCTTTTACTATTTCGGGAGCCAGATGCCACAGAGTACGGTGCATCTGGCTCCAGCTATTTGGGACGCCATTGAGGTAGGACAATGTCTTTTCGAAGGAAGGTGTGGGTGCTCGCCATTGTGGCCGGCATTTTTTCGTATGGAATGCGGCCGCAGATGGCGGCGGCGCAGCAGGTGTCCTACGAGCACGCTACGCCGCAGCAGTTGGCGGGGATCGCGAAGGACAACTCGCGGCACTTTGGGGACGATCCGGACGATGGCGGCCCGATTGCAACGAACCTGCCTGCTTCGCTTGATCCGGCCGCTGTGGGCAAGGCGATGAAGAAGGTGGGGGACTGGCAGCTGGCGCGGTCGCAAGAGTACTTCGACCGGATATGGACGTGGAGTGTGCTGTACAGCGGGTTTATGGCGGCATCGGATTCGCTGGGCGATGCGAAATATCGTGACGCCATGGAGGCGATGGGGAAGAAGTTCGACTGGCAGCTTCGGTCGCACCTGCCGGACGCGGACGATCAGAGTGTGGGGCAGACTTATCTTGAGCTTTATTTGCTGAAGAAGGACCCCGCGATGATTGCGCCTACGCGGGCCGAGTTGGACGCGCTGCTGGCTGCGCCCCATGTTTCGAAGAGGCCGGGGAAGACGATCTCGTGGTGGTGGTGCGATGCTCTTTTTATGGCTCCGCCGGTGTGGTCGAGGATGTATGCGGCTACGGGCGATCGGAGGTACATCACATATCTTGATGAGGAGTGGGCGAAGACTTCATACCTGCTCTATGACAAGAAGGAGCATCTGTATGCGCGGGACGCCGACTATCTGACAAAGACCGAGGCAAATGGCAAGAAGATGTTTTGGTCCCGAGGCAATGGATGGGTGATGGGCGGGCTGGCGAGGACGCTCGAATATCTTCCGAAGGACGACCCTGCGCGCGCGAAATACGTGACCCAGTTGAACGAGATGGCTGCGCGTGTGGCCGCGCTGCAAGGGCAGGATGGGCTTTGGCGGGCCGGGATGCTCGATCCGAGCAACTACTCTGAGCCTGAGATTTCCGGGTCGGCGCTGTTTACGTACGCGCTGGCGTGGGGAATCAATGAAGGCCTGTTAGATGGGAAGGTCTATCGGCCGGTGGTCGCGAAGGCGTGGGCGGGAATGCTGACGCACGTCTACGCGGATGGACGGCTCGGATGCATCCAGCAGACGGGGGCGGAGCCGGCGCCCTTCAAAGCGACGGCGAGCTATAACTATGGTGTCGGCGCGTTTCTGATGGCGGGGAGTGAGATTCGACGCATGGGTGCTAAGCCGATACAGGCGAAGAAGGGTCACAAGCAAAGTTGAACTGGGCCGGGGTTGTAGGATGAATCTGTCTTGCGATTCCAACTGCGCGGGTGCTGTAGATGAAGGTGGAGAGGGAACAGGCACTGCGGGTGCATCGGCAGCGCTTTGGACAGGTGGGGCGTGTCTTTGTCGCCCCGGCGCGTGTGAATCTGATCGGCGAGCACACCGACTATACGGGCGGCTTCGTGATGCCGATGGCGATCGATTTTATGACAGTGGCCGTCGTGAGTGCGCGGGAGGACGGACGCGCGGTCTTTTACTCGTCCAACTATGACGAAGAGACCGAGTTCGAGATCGCTTCTCTGGCGCGAATACCCGGGGGGAGTTGGAGCGACTATCCTGCGGGCGTGGTGTGGAGCCTCGGGAAAGAGGGAATCGCCGTTAGCGGCTTCAATATGAGCCTGACGGGAGATGTGCCGTTGGGGGCAGGATTGAGTTCGTCGGCGTCGGTTGAAGTCGCGACAGCGATGGCGTTGTTGGGCCATGCGGCGGTGGAGTTGCCGCTGGAGAAGGTTGCGACCCTTTGCCGGCGTGCCGAGAACGAGTACGTGGGCGCAAAGAGCGGCATTATGGACCAGTTCGCCGTTACCGGTTGCGTGGCAAACCGTGCGATGCTGCTGGATTGCCGGTCGCTTGAGTACGAGTTGCTGCCTTTACCGGAGGAGGTGCGCGTGGTGATCTGCAATTCGATGGTGAAGCATGCGGTCGCGACGGGCGAGTATGGCGACCGAAGCGCTGAGGTGGAGGCCGGGCAGGCGGTTCTGCGACGAGAGAGGCCTGGGGTGAAGTTGCTGCGGGACGCGACGCTCGAGGACCTTGAGGCTTGCAGGGGCATGATGTCTGCGGCCAGCTTGAAACGGTGCCGGCATATCATCACGGAGAACACGCGTGTCATGAAGGCCCGAGTAGCGCTGATGGAAGGTGATATGGAGCGATTCGGGGCGCTGATGGTTGAGGCGCACGCAAGCTTTCGAGACGACTTTGCTGCGAGCTGCGAGGAGGTCGATTTGCTGGTTGCGATTGCGATGCAGCAGGGGGAGTGTTTCGGGGCGCGCATCACTGGGGGCGGGTTTGGCGGCTGCACGGTGAATGTCGTGCGTGCGGAGGGCGCGGACGGGTTTGTCGCGACGCTTCGGCGAGAGTATGCGGCGAAGACGGGGATCGATGCGGACTGCTTTGTGTGTACGCCGTCGGATGGGGCGTTTGCGTTGGCGAAGAAAGGTGGCGCGTAGTGAATCCGTTGGCGCAGCAGAACCCTCATCGACGATTCAATGCTTTGAAACGGGAGTGGGTGCTGGTGTCGCCGCACCGGACCCAGCGGCCATGGCAGGGACAGACGGAGACGAAAGCCGCGGTGGTTGCGTTGGCTTACGACTCGGAGTGCTATCTGTGTCCGGGGAACCTTCGCGCGGGAGGAGTGCGGACGGAGAAGTATACGAGTACGTATGTGTTTGAGAATGATTTTGCGGCGCTCAAGCTAGACGCACTGCGGTTTTCGAGCGATGAGGGCGGTAAGGGCTTGTTGGTTGCGGAGGGGGAGAGCGGGGTGTGCCGCGTGATCTGCTTTTCACCGCGGCATGATCTGACATTGGCGAAGATGTCAGCCGCGGAGATTCGGGCGGTGGTGGATGTATGGGCGGAGCAGTGTGTGGAACTGGGTTCGCGGGACGACATCGGCTATGTGCAGATCTTTGAGAACCGCGGGGCGATGATGGGGGCCAGTAATCCGCATCCGCATGGGCAGATATGGGCGAGCCGGTCGGTCCCCAACGAGGTGGTGTCGGAGCTGGGCGGGCAGCTAGACTACTTCGCGCGGAACCGTGCGGGTCCTGTTGTGTGAGTACCAGAAGATGGAGGAGTCGCTCGGCGAACGCGTGGTGGCGAGCAATGCAAGTTTTGTTGCGGTGGTTCCTTTCTGGGCGGTTTGGCCGTTTGAGGTCATGGTGCTGCCGCGGCGGCATGTGACTCAGCTTCAGAAGTTCTCGGAGATGGAACGAACGGACTTCGCGTCGATCCTGAAGGCGGTCACTGCAACGTACGATCAGGTCTTCGATACTCCTTTTCCTTATTCGATGGGGTTGCATCCTGCGCCATGCGATGGCGAGGAACATCCTGAGTGGCAATTTCACGCTCACTTTTATCCTCCGCTGCTGCGGTCGGCGAGCATTCGGAAGTTTATGGTGGGGTACGAACTGCTGGGGTCTCCGCAGCGCGACATCACGCCGGAGTCAGCGGCGGAGACGCTTCGGCGGGTGACTCTTCGGGCCTCCGGCTAACCAGGTAAGAGCAGGATTTGTAAGGCGTTCGATGGACAAGGGACCTTCATGAAGCTGATCCGCAATATCGTTTGTTTTGCTACGTTCTCGTTTGTTGTCTCTACCGCGTTGGTTTTCGCTGCTGACACTCCTTCACAAACGCAGAAGAGGCAGGGGCCGAAGGTGCCGCTCTATCTTGGGACGGCGTGGTATCCGGAGCAGTGGCCGGAGTCGCGGTGGGACGCGGACCTGAGATTGATGGAAGAGGCGCACATTCGATTTGTGCGTATTACGGAGTTTGCGTGGAGCACGATGGAGCCGAGCGAAGGGCACTATGACCTTGATTGGGTCGAACGCGCGGTGCGTATGGCTGAGAGGCACCACATCGCGGTGGTGCTGGGTACTCCAAGTGCCGCGCCACCCGCATGGTTGACGTCGAAATATCCAGAGACGCTTCGCACGATGGAAGATGGGCGCAAGGACGAACATGGAAATCGTCAACAGTTCAATTGGGCGAATGCAAAGTATCGCGAGCTGGCCGGAAAAATGGCCGAAGAGATGGCGATTCGCTTTGGGCATGATCCAAATGTGATCGGATGGCAGATCGACAATGAATATGCGCGGGAGTCTTATGACGCGGAGACGAAGCTGCAGTTTCAGGCGTGGCTGAAAGCGCGGTATGGCACGCTCGACAACCTGAATGCGCGTTGGACGACAAGCTACTGGAGCCAGACCTACTCCGACTGGAACCAGATTCCGATTGAGGCGACGTACGGGAACCCTGGGCTGTTGTTGAGCTGGCGGCGTTTTGTTAGTGACACGTGGCGAAGCTATCAGAAGGTACAGCTCGACAAGATCAGGGAACACAGCGATCCGCGGCAGTTCATAACGACGAACATGATGGGCTTCTTTGACGCCTATGACCATTACACCGTCAGCCAGGACCTGGACATTGCAGCATGGGACGACTATGTGGGGACGGGCCATCTGGACCCTGTATCGAATGGAGCGGCCCACGACCTGACACGGGGATTTCTGCGCAAGAACTTCTGGGTGATGGAGACGCAACCGGGATTTGTGAACTGGTCGAAGGACAACAACGCGTTGAATAAGGGAGAGGTGCGGGCCATGGCGTGGCACGATGTTGGCCATGGCGCTGATGCGGTCTCTTACTGGCAGTGGCGGAGCGCGCTGAATGGCCAGGAGGAGTACCACGGGACGCTGGTTGGCGCAGATGGCACGCCGGTTCCTCTGTATGATGAGGTCGTTCAGTTAGGGCGTGAGTTCGAGAAGGCCGGCCCGGCATTGAGCGGAACGGAGCCCCACTCCGAGGTCGCCCTGCTGTATTCGTACGACAGCCGCTGGGCGATCAACTGGCAGAGACACAATCAGGCGTTTGATCCGAAGGAGGCGCTGATTAGCTACTACGGGCCGCTGCGGTCGCTGGTGCATAGCGTGGACATTGTCTCGGCTTGGGCGTCACTGGGCCAGTACAAGCTGGTGGTTGCGCCAGCGCTGAACGTGCTGACGGACGCCCAGGCCAGTAATTTGATGGAGTATGTTCGCAACGGCGGGCATCTGGTGCTTGGACAGCGCAGCGCGATGAAGAACGATGACAACGGACTTCAACCGGAACGACAGCCGGGGCCGCTTACAGGAATGCTTGGTGGTCGAGTGGAGCAGTTTTATGCGCTGGATCAGGACGTGCCAGTGACGGGCGATTGGGGAGCGGGCTCGGGAAAGATATGGGCCGAACAACTGAGCGTTAACGACCGCAGGCCCACGTGTTGATGCGGTATGGCAAAAGTAATGGATGGCTCGACGGGCAGCCTGCGGCGATCACGAAGATTGTGGCGAAGGGGAGTATCACTTATATCGGCGCGTGGCTGGATGAGGAGACCATGGACGCTGCGGCAAAGTGGATGGTGGAGACGAGTGGCATTCATCCGTTGAACATAAGCCTGCCGAAGGGCGTGGGCCGTGTATGTGCGGAGCAAGAGCGGGCAGGGTGGCGATCAGAAGACGGTTTGGATATTGATCAACTTTGGGAAGGACGTTGCGACGGTGTCATTACCCGGACAGATGACGGACGTTCTTGATGGGGGGCGCGTCGGCTCCGTGAAGCTGGAGCCGTATGGCGTGAGCGTGTTGAGTAAGGAGTAGGGCGGCCCTGAGTACATCATGACTTGGTCTTGACTACGTCGATCAGACCGTCTTCCGAAACCACTTGTAGCGTGGCGCCCGAGCGTGAAAGCTTTCGCGTTGCATCGGACCAGTGGAGTCGAGTCAGCTCGGACTGGCCTTTTTCGTAGTTGTAAGTTGTGCCGTCGTCGTTGTAGAGGTCAAAGTCAGCGTCCGCACCTGGGTAGACTCGCAGGCTGGCGATCTTCTGAGTCTCGTTTGTGCTTTCGACGGGTTCTCCGAGCGGAAGAATGGAGCCGGCACGCACGAAGAGCGGAATGATGTCGATGGGTGCATTTACCGTGATCGTCTGGCCCCCGTGAACACGTGCGTTCGTCCAGAAGTTGTACCAATCGGTACCGGCCGGAAGATAGACTTCGCGGGAGGTGCGACCCTGCTCGGTGACAGGGGCCACGAGCAGGGAAGGCCCGAACATATATTCGTCACCGATGTTCGCTATCTTTGGATCACTGCCGAAGTCCATGAAGAGGCCGCGCATGAAAGGTGCTCCGGTTTCGTGCGTCATGTGGGCGAGTGAATAGAGATAGGGCATGAGTTGGTAGCGGAGACGGAGATACTTCGCGAGGATCGGTTCAGCTTGTTTGCCATAGGACCAGATCTCGTTTTGTGGACGGCTGCCATGGCTGCGGAAGTTAGGTTGGAACGCGCCGTATTCGAACCAACGTACATACAGTTCGGGATAGTCGTCGTAGTGGCCGATGTTTTCGCGTGCGTCAGATGGATCGAGCAGAGGCGTACGGTCTGGCTTGTGCTCCCTGGGCAGATACTGCCAGCCGCCGATATCGGTACTCCAGTAGGGCATGCCCGAGGCGACGAAGTTGATTCCCGTGGGGCACCTGGCGCTTCAGCGTGTCCCAGTTGCCGCTGATGTCGGACGACCAGAAGATCGTGCCGTTATGCTGTGCGCCGAGGTATGAGTCGCGAGCGAGAATGAGTGCGCGAGTCCGCAGGTCTTTGCGAAAGCCGTTGTAAAACGCGGCGGTATGGAATAGCGGATAGACGTTGAAAAACTGCGTGCCGGGTCCGATATGGAAATAGCTTCCGTTCGGCGGCAGATCGGGTTCGGTCTCGTCGGCCCAGAAGGCATCGAAGCCTTTGCTGACGTAGTTTTCTTTGACGATGTTCCAGTACCACTTCGCCGCGTCGGGGTTGGTTGTATCGATGTCCGATCCCGCGCGGTCGTATGGCAGGCCGTTCGTTGGAGTGCCGTCGGCCAGCTCCTCGAACCAGCCATTCTTCAGCAGGGTCGCGTAGTAGCGGTCTTCCGGAACGAAGCGCGGCCACACGCTGATCATGGTGTGGAAGTTCATTGCGTGGAGCTGCCTGTTCATGGCTGTGGGATCCGGCCACTTCGCAGGGTCCATGTCCATCTCGCCCATCTTCGTGTAGTGAAACCAGTCGATGACGAGATCGTCGATGGGGTAGTGCCGGTCGCGATAGCCTTTGGCGACGGCCATAAGCTCTTCCTGGCTGGTATAACGCTGCTTGCACTGGATGTATCCGTACGCGGACTTCGGCAGCATCGGTGTGTCACCGGTCAGCAGGCGGTATCCCGCGTAAATCTCATCGTAGGTCTTGCCTGCGATGACGAAAAACGAGACGCGTTGTCCAACGTCGGAGGTCCAACGCGTGGAGTCGTTGAAGCCGAAGGCTACGGTTGTGGCTGAGGGATTGTCCCACACAAGGCCGTAGCCTTTGTTGGTGACGATGAATGGAACGCAGACGCTCTGGCCCGAGGGAGCGTTGTAGTCGTGAGCGCAGCGTACGACGTGCCCGCGACGATCGAGATACCCCTCCTGGTTCTGTCCGAGGCCGTAGTAGTGCTCGTCGGGCGGTGAGGCAAAGGTCGCGCCTACCTGAAAGAAGGGCGGGTCGCTTGGTCGGCGATCGTAAAGGATGTCCGCGTTGCCGTCCTTGTAGTTGGGCACGGACATTTGCCATCCGCGCATCTCCAGCAATGACGTACCGTCCGGCGTCCTGATCGAGAGGCCGATACCCGGCGTAGAGCCGTTGAAGAACTTTGCGATATCGGCCTGCGTACCCGTGGGCACCCACTTGCCGCCTTCAGCAGAGACCGTAACTATCATTCGCGGCGACTGAAGCACGTCGCCAGAGTTATCTTTATCGGCGACCCAGCCGGAGGGTGACGGTGCGGCTGTGATGCCATAGCCGGGGGCCGCCAGTGCATCGTCCCGGCGAAGACTCATGCTCACACGTACGATGTTTGGTGCGTAGGGCTCGATGAGGACGGTGGAGTCTCCGCGGACGAGCCTCAACTGCTGTGCGTTGGCAGTATGGCTGCCGGCAACTGACCCGCCGGGATCCAACGCGGCAGCGAAGCAACCAAGAGTTACTAACTTGCGCAACGAGGAGTTTGATACTTTCATGCTGGAAACACCTATTTCCCAATCTATTATGTCGGTCGTAGGAAGCGTATCAGTACACGATGCTCGGAGCAGTATTAATCCCGCATGGAGTAACCTGTCTTCTTCAGGAGAAGAGGCATGCCAGTTGATTCACTTCGAGTAATTTCGGACCTTCAGGAACTTCGCGACCTGACGGCGGACGCGAATGGCGCGCAACGCCTCGCGTGGAGTCCGACCTGGCTTAAGGCAAGGGAATGGTTTCGGAGCAAGTTGGAAGGGCTTCCTGTAGAACATCACTTTGATGCTGCTGGGAACTCATGGACGACACTTCGGGGCGACTCCGAACGCGCCCTTGTCCTTGGCAGTCATCTTGACTCAGTACCAAACGGCGGCTGGTTGGACGGTTGCCTCGGCGTTCTTGCGAGTCTTGAGGTGCCTGCGCGGTCTCTCTGAGGATTTTCATGGCAGGCCTCCTATTACGATCCGGCTGGTCGATTGGGCGGACGAGGAGGGTGCGCGCTTCGGCAGGAGCCTCTTTGGATCGTCTGCATTCGCCGGTACTCACACGATCGCTGCTGACCGCATCCGTACAGATCGCGATGGAGTCAGTCTGGAGGACGCTCTGCGACAGTGTCGCGTCAACATCGAACAGGTGGGCGACGCTGGTGTGGAGCGCAAGAACGTCGCTGCCTATCTGGAACTGCATATCGAACAGGGGCCCGTTCTTGAAAACCTGCAACTTCCGCTTGGCATCGTGCTCGGCACCAAGGGGGTTGAGCGGCACGCGATTACCTTTCAAGGACAGGAGGCACATTCCGGGTCGACCCCGATGGGCGTGCGCCGAGACGCTTTGGCTGCGGCCTCGAAGCTCGCCCTCGAGATCCGCCCTATCGCCCGAAAACACCCCGATGCCGTCGCGACGATGGGCAGCGTAAAGACCTTTCCGGGTATTGTGACGGCGGTGGTCGGCCGGTGCGAAACGACGCTTGACATGCGTGATCTCGATGCCAGAGTGCTCGCCTCTATGTTGACGGAGGCACGGGCGGCCAGCGAACGTTTTGCGACAGAGGAAGGTTGTACCGTCGAGTGGTCGAAGATCTGGAGCATCGAGCCGATCTCATTTGATCCACGGCTGATTGAGTTTTGCGACGAGGCGGTTCGCGAGACGGCGCACGCCTCTCACCGGCTGCCCTCAGGGCCTTTGCATGATGCGGCCGAGGTTGCGAGGACCGGAATTCCGACGGTGATGATGTTCACGCAATCGATTGCGGGGCTTAGTCACAATAAGGCCGAAGACACGCGGACGGACGATTTGAAGCTGGCTGTGCAGACCTTCGACCGGCTTGCAAGGAAGACCATGAACTGGCTTAGCGCGCAGAAGCGCGAGGGTTAGCTTCAGTATTCGAAATCGCATTTCTTTCGCCGGGAGTGTCGGTTTGCTGCGATAGTGCATAATAATCACTTCTAAGCCCGGAAATGGAGTGGCAAGGTAAGGAGAACCATTGTCTTCGATGATGTATCGGCCTACAGTCTGGAGGAGTTTGGCCTGCCAGACAGACCTTTCTGGAAGGTATCCCCGTACTGTCTCGAGCACCGGCCTTCGTGGTTTAGCCAAATGTAGCGAGGTAATTGGATTCTGATGAGCGAGCGAACACCCTTTCATCGACAGGTTACGACGCAGCCGGAGGTGGTCGAGCGTTTTGGCGATTTGCACCCGCCATTCGATAGGCAAGCTGCCGTGACCGAGGCAAATCGTTGCCTGTTCTGCTTTGATGCGCCTTGCACGAGTGCTTGTCCTACGCATATTGATGTGCCGCGGTTTATTAAGAAGATTGCCAGCGACAATCTCGCAGGATCAGCGCGCACGATCCTTGATGCGAATATTCTGGGCGCAAGCTGTGCTCGGGCCTGTCCGGTGCAGGTGCTATGCGAAGGGTCTTGCGTGATGCATCGTTACAACAAGCAGCCGATCGAGATCGCGCGGCTTCAGCGGTTTGCCATGGACTCATTCCGCGAAAGCGGAGCTCCGCTGCCGTTTATGCCCGGTGCTGAGACGGGTCTCTCTGTTGCACTGATCGGCGCTGGACCAGCGTCGCTTGCTTGCGCCGCCGAACTTCGGCGCCGAGGGATTCGCGCTGATCTTTATGACGCCCGTCCGCTACCGGGGGGGTTGAATACCTATGGGATAGCTGAATATAAGCTGCCGCTGGTGGAGAGCCTTCGCGAGATCGAAATGCTCTCGCAGTTGGGGGTCAAGTTTCACTTTGGCACGATGATCGATGCGGCCGGTCTTGTCGAACTTGAGCGGAAGCACGACGCTGTCTTCCTCGGAGTCGGGTTGGGCACAATTCATCGGTTGGGCGTTGCCGGGGAACAGCTTGCCGGAGTGACGAATGCGCTCGATCTAATTGCTGGTTACAAGTCCGGCGCGCTAACGACTGTGCCAGCGCGGGTGGTCGTTGTGGGGGCGGGGAACACCGCCATTGATGCTGCGATTGCGTCGGTTCGGCTCGGCGCGACCAACGTGCATATTGTGTATCGACGGGGCCTGGAGAAGATGTCGGCCTTCACATTCGAGTATGAGCATGCTCGTAGTGAGGGAGTGAAGTTCCTGTGGCATGTTCAGCCTATCGGTGTCCGGGGCGGCAACGCCGTGGAAGGGCTTGAATTGATCAAGCTCGTGCTAACCGACGATGGGTCCATTGTCCCGCAAACCGGCTCGGAGTTTTTGCTCGAAGCGGACTTGATTGTCCTGTCGATCGGGCAGGGCACCCACACAAGTTTTCTCTCTGAGCTTGGTAGTGGAGGTGCGAAGATCCAGCTTGAACGCGGCCGCATTCTGATCGACCGCGCTACGGGCCAGACCTCAAACCCAAAGTTCTTCGCAGGAGGAGATTGCACCAATGGCGGCCGCGAGGTCGTGGACGCTGTCGCAGACGGGAAACGCGCCGGCATCGGAATTGCCGCGTGGCTGGAGGCCCAACATGTCCAAGCCTAAACCGACACTTGAAACCGCCTTTTGCGGCATCCCTTGCCTGAATCCATTCTGGCTCGCGTCAGCCCCGCCAACAAACTGTGGGGAGCAGATTATGCGGGCGTTCGATGCGGGTTGGGGAGGGGCCGTCTGGAAGACGATTGGCGCGCCGATCACGAATGTCAGTTCGCGCTATTCATCGATCGATTGGGAGGGGCGGCGCATGATGGGGTTCAATAACATTGAGCTCATCTCCGACCGGCCGACAGAGGTCAACCTGCAGGAGATCGCTGAGGTGAAGCGGCGGTATCCGAAGCACGTCGTCATCGCTTCACTGATGGTCGAGAGCAAACGCAATACGTGGCACGAGATGGTGCAACGTGCGGAGGACGCCGGTGCAGATGGGCTTGAACTCAACTTCGGATGCCCACATGGTATGAGCGAGCGCGGCATGGGATCAGCCGTAGGCCAGGTGCCTGAGTACTGCGAGCAGATTACGGGGTGGGTCAAGGAGAAGGCGCGGACGCCGGTCATCGTTAAGATGACACCTAACATCTCCGATATACGGATACCTGCGCGCGCAGCGAAACGCGGGGGCGCCGATGCGCTCTCTGCGATCAATACCATCAATTCGATTACAGGTATTGACCTCGACACATTGCAGCCGAGCCCGAACGTCGATGGCAAGAGCTCGCATGGCGGCTACTGTGGTCCCGCGGTCAAGCCGATCGCGCTCAATATCGTCCGAGCAGATACAGTCTGACCCTTCGAGCGCTCTTCCGCTCTCTGGTATTGGCGGGATTGGGAGTTGGCGCGACGCTGCGGAGTTCATCCTGCTCGGGTGCGGCACCGTCCAGGTGTGTACCGCGGCAATGCATTACGGCTACCGTATCGTCGAGGACATGCAGGACGGTCTGCTTGGGTGGATGGCGGAAAAGGGCTTCGCCACGATAGATGATTTTCGTGGGTCGTCGCTCCCCAATGTGCGCGAATGGAAGCAACTCAACCTGAACTATCAGATCGTAGCCCGGATCCACGAAGACCTATGCATAGGGTGCCAGCTCTGCTACACCGCATGTTGGGACGGCGCGCATCAATGTATCCACCTGGATCGAACCTCACCCAAACCTGACACGACGCGCACGCCGGCGATGGTCGAAGCCGAAGCTGCGCGATCCATCTCGACTACGCCAATTCCTAAGCTCGACGCAGGCAGCCTGGGTCGAACCAGCGCAGTTACGCCTCTCGAACGCATTCCGCGGGTTGATGAACACCATTGTGTAGGTTGCAATCTCTGCTCGCTTGTCTGTCCCGTTGAGAGCTGCATCACGATGGAGCGTGTCGACAATGGCTTGCCGTTCGAAAGTTGGGAGGAGCGTACTGCCAAGGGACTGGTCCCACCGGGTGCGCAAGAGGTAATGAGTACTAATACCTGACGGCCGCACGATTTCCTGAATGGCATCGATTCCTCGTGCTGTGCAACTCCAACATCGAACATTTCGGAGCGAAGTATGGGAACCCTGATTCAGAATGGAACCGTCGTCACCGCAGACCGCCTTGAGAAGGCGGACGTACTCATGGAAGGAAGCACGATACGTGAGGTGCGCGCGGGTATCGACCCCAAAGGGCACACGGTTGTGGATGCGGCGGGTCTTTTCGTTTTGCCCGGTGGGATCGACGCGCACACTCATATGGATATGCCCTTCGGAGGGGCCGTGTCCGCCGATGATTTTCTGACCGGTACGCGGGCAGCTGCCATCGGCGGTACGACAACCATCGTCGACTTCGCCATTCAGGCAAAGGGAACGCGCATGCGGAACGCGCTCGACATCTGGCGGGCGAAGGCAGAAGGTAAAGCCTGCATCGATTATGGTCTGCACATGATTGTGACTGACCTTGGGTCCGATAACGGCAAGCAGGGTCTGAACGATATGGACGACATGGTCTGCGAGGGCGTTGCAAGTTTCAAGCTGTTCATGGCCTATCCGAATGTCCTGATGGTGGATGACGGTACGATCTTCAAGGCCCTGCAACAGACCTCGAAGAATGGCGCGCTGGTGTGCATGCATGCCGAGAATGGGAGCGCCATCGACGTCATCGTGCAACAGGCGCTTGCCGAGGGAAAGACAGCTCCGATTTACCATGCGCTGACGCGGCCGACAAAGGCCGAAGCGGAGGCCGTACACCGCTCGATCGCTCTCGCTGAAATTGCTGGTGTTCCTGTGTACATCGTTCACCTGTCGAGCGAGGATGCGCTCAATCAAGTGCGTGAAGCTCGTGACCGGGGACTTCCTGCCTTCGCAGAGACTTGTCCGCAATATCTGCTTCTCTCCATCGATGACCAGATGCCCGGTAAGAGTTTCGAGGAGGCGAAGTATGTTTTTACTCCTCCGCTGCGGGAGAAAAAGAACCAGCCGAAGCTTTGGGACGGACTTGCTAGCGACAATTTGCAGGTGGTTTCGACCGACCATTGCCCGTTCTGCTTTGCCGACCAGAAGCAACTAGGGAAGGACGACTTCAGCAAGATCCCCAATGGGGGCCCCGGTGTAGAGAACCGCCTGCAGCTGCTCTATCACTTTGGGGTGAATGCCGGAAAAATTTCATTGCAACGATTTGTCGAGATCACCTCTACTGCGCCGGCACGGATCTTCGGCATGTATCCGAAGAAGGGAACGATTGCGGCGGGCTCTGATGCCGACATCGTGCTCTGGGACCCTGAGGCTGAACATCTGATCTCCGCTGCAACACACCATATGCGCTGCGATTTTTCGATGTTCGAAGGTTGGAAGGTGAGGGGCAACCCTCGCCGGGTCTATTCGCGCGGAGAACTCGTCGTGGACGGCGGTAAATACGTCGCCGCCACAGGGCGAGGCGAGTATCTGCGACGAGAGGCGCGCGGAGGAGCATGGCAGTGAACTCAACGACCTCCGGCGTGCTCGATCAGTCTGCGGCAACGCTTGCGGCGCAGCACGACCCACGCCTCTACAACGATGATCTGGCTCCAACCACGGCGGCACAGCGCACCTGGGGAACCTATAACTACATTGCGCTCTGGTTCTCCATGTCGATGGAGGTCACCACATACATGCTTGCCTCCTCCTTGATCGCGGGTGGCATGAATTGGAAGCAGGCGGTCCTTACGATCCTGTTAGGGAACCTGATTGTGCTGGTCCCGATGCTTCTGAACGCGCACGCCGGGGCGAAGTACGGAATTCCGTTCCCGGTATTTGTTCGCGCCAGCTTCGGAACCCGCGGAGCGAACCTGCCCGCGATGCTGCGCGCCTTTGTAGCCTGTGGATGGTTTGGGATCCAATCCTGGCTGGGCGGGCAGGCGATTGCCGCGATGCTTGCCGTCCTGTGGCCTGCGACGGGCCATATGCCGTCAGTCCTATGGGCAAGTTTTCTTGGATTCTGGCTCCTCAATATGTACGTGGTGTGGCGCGGCGTGGAATCGATCCGGTTTTTGCAGGGCTTTTCAGCACCTTTCATGCTTATCATGTCGCTGACCTTGCTGTTTTGGATGTTGCACAAGGCGGGCGGTTTCGGCCCGATGCTTTCGGCGCCGAGCCGCTTTCACACGACCGGCGGCTTTCTTCGCTTCTTCTTTCCGTCGCTGACTGCGATGGTCGGTTATTGGGCGACGCTTTCGCTGAACATACCGGACTTCACTCGTTATGCCAAGTCGCAGGATTCGCAGATCGCGGGTCAGGCGTTTGGCCTGCCGGTCGCGATGGTGCTGTACTCGTTTATCGGAATTGCCTGCACGTCGGCCTCGGTCACTATCTTTGGTGAACCGGTGTGGTCGCCGATCACGCTGCTCGGGCGATTTCATCAGCCATTGGCGGCCATGCTGGCGCTTGTCGCTCTGCTGATAGCGACACTCAATGTAAATATCGGCGCGAATGTTGTCTCTCCGTCGAATGACTTTTCGAACCTTGCACCGGGGCTGATCAGCTTCCGCACAGGGGGCCTCATAACTGGCTTGCTGGGGCTTGCGATGATGCCGTGGAAGCTGATGAGCACCTTTGGGAGCTATATCTTTGGTTGGCTGATCGGCTACTCAGGACTGCTGGGTCCGGTCGCGGGCATCATGGTTGCGGACTACTTCCTGATTCGCGGGACCCGCCTGGACACCGTTTCTTTGTATCGCCGAGGGGGCCCTTACGAGTACACGCGGGGCATCAATCCTCGGGCGATCATTGCGCTTGTCGCTGGTGTGGTTGTCGCACTGATTGGACTCGCTGTGCCTGCCCTTCGGTTCCTCTACGACTATGCCTGGTTCGTCGGCTTCTTTATTGCGGCGGCCAGCTACTATCTCCTCATGTTGAGGTACAAGGCAAACGTGCTTGCTGCGACCAGTGTCGTGACATACGCGAGCACCAACGAATAGGATGGCAATCATGAACTCTACTGACGTCGTCGAGACACAGACACTCACCAGCCAGCAGGTCGTCGATCTGACTCGGCAATATAACTATGGGACATGGCGGTTCCAGAAGAATTGGAACCCAATGCATATCGTTGACGCGGAAGGCTGCTACATCATTGACGGAGCAGGGAAGCGCTACCTGGACTTTTCGTCGCAGCTTATGTGCTCGAATCTTGGCCATAAGAACCAGGCCGTCATCGATGCCATTGCGGCGCAGGCCCAACAGTTGAGCTATGCTATGCCGGGCTATGCGACGACGGCGCGTGCTGAACTGTCTCAGCTTTTGGTGGAGATACTGCCGAAGGGGATCAACAAGTTTTTCTTTACCACCTCTGGCACCGAGGCCAACGAGGCCGCCTTCAAGATCGCGCGCATGTACACAGGCAAGACGAAGATCATCGCAAGATATCGCTCCTACCATGGCTCTACTTCTGGATCCATAGCGGCCACGGGAGATCCGCGCCGATGGGCCATGGAGCCGAGCGGCAAAGGCCCGGGCGTGCTCTTTGCACCTGAGGTGCCATTGCTACAAATGCCCCATCCGGCACACCTATCCGGGATGTGGCATTGCATGTGCGGATTACATCGAGCACATGATTCGCAACGAATCCGATGTGGCTGCTGTTCTCCTCGAACCAATCGTTGGCACAAATGGAGTAATCGTCCCACCTGACGAGTACATGCCGAAGCTTCGTCGGATATGTGACCAATACGGCGTCCTGCTGATCGCGGACGAGGTGATGACGGGATGGGGGCGCACCGGCGAGTGGTTTGCAATGAATCACTGGGGAGTGGTTCCCGACATCCTGGTCACGGCCAAGGGCATCACCTCCGCTTATGTTCCGCTCGGGCTCTGCGCCACGAGTGAAAAGATCGCGGAGTTCTTTCAAGACCATTACTTCTCCCATGGCCACACGTATGAAGCACATCCGCTCACGCTCGCACCGGCAGTCGCGACGATCCACGAGATGCAGCGTCTAGGACTCGTAGAGCGGGCCCGGGAACTTGCGCCGTATGTTGAAGACAAGCTCAACGATCTCAAGGCGAAACATCCCAGTGTCGGTGATGTTCGCGGCAAGGGACTCTTCTGGGCGGTCGATCTGGTGAAGAATCGCGTGACGAAGGAGCCTTTCGATACGTATGAGGACAAGGTCTCAGGCAAAGCTCTGCTTGTCGATCAAATTGCGGCAAAGATACTTGGTGAAGGCGTCACGATTCAGGCGTGGGTCTCGCACTTCGTCATTGCTCCGCCGTTGATTGTGACGAAAGCGGAGATCGATCGCGGCATTGCAGCGCTCGACAAGCATCTCGTAATGGCTGACTCAGCTGTTGAGCCGTGAGCGGTCTATCCCAGTGTAGGCATCGATGTATCCACGCCGGTGCGAATGCCTGTTGGCCACCGGGACGTTACCGTCTTGAGACGAGTATAGAAACGCACTCCCTCCGGCCCATAGACTGAGTGATCGCCGAACAGAGAGCGCTTCCATCCGCCGAAGCTGTGGAAGGCCATCGGAACCGGAATCGGCACATTGACGCCAACCATACCGACCTGTACTCGGTGGACAAAGTCGCGTGCGGTGTCGCCATCGCGCGTGAAGATCGACGTTCCGTTTCCATACTCGTGTTCGTTGATCATCTTCAGTGCGGTCTCGAAGTTGTTAACGCGCACGACCCCCAGCACGGGTCCAAAGATCTCTTCGCGGTAGATCCTCATCTCGGGCTTCACATGGTCGAACAGGCAAGCGCCGAGGAAGAATCCTTGTCCTTTGGTCAGTGCGTTTTCACGCCCATCGATGACCAGTTGAGCGCCCTCTTCTTTTCCGAGCTGGACATATCCAGTGACTCGCTCCAGGTGCGTCTTCGTGACCAAAGGCCCCAGCTCCGCGCCCTCCTTCATCCCATCGCCCATCTGCAATCCCTTGATGCGCTGTGCGAGCTTGCCTAACAGAGCGTCTGCCGTCGCGTTCCCGACTGTCACAGCAACGGAGATTGCCATGCATCGCTCGCCCGCCGATCCGTACGCTGCGCCGACAAGAGCGTCGGCGGCCTGGTCGAGGTCCGCATCCGGCATTACGATCATGTGGTTCTTTGCTCCGCCGAGGGCCTGTACGCGTTTGCCGTGCTTTGTTCCCTCGCGGTAGACATACTCCGCAATCGGCGTCGATCCCACAAAGCTCACCGCCTGCACAGTGGGGTGGGCCAGAAGTGCGTCTACGGCGACCTTGTCCCCATGCACGACGTTGAAGACGCCGTTCGGCAGGCCTGCCTCCTTGAGCATGTCGGCGAGCAGGAGCGAGGCACTCGGGTCGCGCTCGCTCGGCTTTAGAACGAAGGTATTGCCGCAAGCCAGGGCGATGGGGAACATCCACATCGGCACCATGGCCGGGAAGTTAAACGGGGTGATCCCTGCGACGACGCCAAGGGGCTGCCGAACGGACCAGCTGTCAATGCCTGGCCCCACCTGTTCGGTAAATTCCCCCTTCAGTAGTTGCGGGATGCCGGTAGCGAACTCGACTACTTCGAGTCCCCGTGTCGCTTCGCCTCTTGCATCGGAGAAGACCTTCCCGTGCTCACTGGTCAGGAGCGCTGCAACCTCGTCGAGCCGCTGCTCGAAGATCTCGCGAAAGCGGAAGAGCACGCGAGCCCTCCTGAGAGGCGGTTGCGCGGACCACGCGGGGAATGCCGCAGCCGCAGCAGCAACGGCAGTGTCCACTTCGGCAGGAGTCGCCAACGCGACCTTCGCCTGCAACGTCCCGGTGGCGGGGTTGAATACGTCGCCAAATCGACCTGAGCGTCCGGTCAACGTTTGGCCATTGACCCAATGGTGGACTTCGCGCAGCTTTTGATCAGTGGGAAGGGAGGTGACTACCGTAGATGTAACGGACATGATCGTTCTCCTGTCAAGAGGATTATGCTACCAGCCGCAGGCACAGATTTCGAGTCTTGCTGCCTCTTGGTAATGACCCAGGACGTTCGCCCAAGTCCTGCAAGTGACATTCGGGCGCGATTAGTTCTTGCCTAAAAACACCAGTGCAACACCGATGGCAACCAGCGAGACTCCGAGCCATCGTTGAATGCTTACATGTTCGCGCAGAAAGACGACCCCTCCAAAAGCACCCGCGACATAGCTCAGCGCCGTTACAGGAACGACGAAACTCACGTCGTAGATGGACAAGGCCCCCAGTAGAGCAAAAAACGCTACCGCCATCATTCCGCCCCCGAGCCACATCCAAGGGACGCGCAGTGCTCTCAGGATCACTTTAGCGACATCTGCCGGACGCAAACTCGGGGCCTCTCCAACGACCTTCATCGCGCGGGAGACGCATAACTCACCGCCCGTTCCAGCGACAACGATCAGGGTGAACAGAATGAAATGCGGCAATCTAAACCTGCTCCGTCGTTCGAGGATTGGTGCGGCCGACCACAAAAACGCCCAAGCAAATAACGGCTATACCGATCCATCGCAAGGGAGAGACTCTTTCACCCAACATCAGGTACCCGAGTAGCGCAACGATGCCGTAAGCAAGGGAGGACGCAGGCTGCACGAAGCTGTAATCTGCCCACGACAGCACCAGCATATAGGCTACGAAGAATGTAATCAGCGAGGCAATTCCCGACCAAATCGACACGGACGTAAAGATATTCAGACCGGTGTGGAGCAGTTGCAAGGGAGGCCAGATTGCCAGTTCACCAATATGCTTCATTCCCTTGCCCAGCAGGACGTTGCCCAGCGGGC
This sequence comes from uncultured Acidobacteriaceae bacterium, assembly GCA_963756685.1. Lineage (GTDB taxonomy): Bacteria > Acidobacteriota > Terriglobia > Terriglobales > Acidobacteriaceae > Edaphobacter. Next base: position 474,856 of record CAVWON010000006.1, on the reverse strand, counting down.
CGGCGATAATCATCACTGCAATCAGCAAGATAAGTTTTAAGATGCGGCGGCTTTTGTGGTGTCATCGGCTTGGTTCGCCACCCGCCGCTGTGGCAGGCATCCTATCATTCTATAGGCAATATCTGGTCAGATCGCTGATCTACGCGCAGAAAGCGCTCTTGCTTTCGTTTTTTTTGATCCGACGTAGTTGCATCTGCTTCGGCGCGCTGCGTATCCGCAAAGTGGACATGCGCCGTATTCGTGAAATTGGCTCGATAGAAGATGGTGGTAGCATGAATGGTGGTTATGGGTTCTCGAAATAAACCTTACGGTCACGAGTCCAATCATCAAACCATTCAGCATGTCGGGACTTCCACGGCGGCGTGCCTGGAAGAGGCATAGACACTTGTGCGGCATTGTTGGATTCACGACGAAGGACTGGCACCCTGATCCAGAGCGCATAAGGGACGCAACGGACACCCTTATTCATCGGGGACCGGACCAGCAGGGAGTGTTTCGGTCGAGATCCTGCTCTCTCGGTGCGACCCGTCTCAAGATTGTTGACCTTGCGTCCGGCGATCAGCCTATTTTTTCCGAAGATCGCGACTCCGTGATCGTTTTCAACGGTGAAATTTATAATCACCTTGAGGTTCGCCGCGAACTCGAATCGCTCGGCCACCGCTTTCAAACCCACTGTGATACGGAGACCGTTCTTCAGGCATTTCTTGAGTGGGACACCAACTGCTTCGAGCGGTTACGCGGCATGTTTGCGGTTGCCATCTGGACCAATTCCAAGCAGCGTTTAGTGCTGGCGCGCGACCGCATTGGCATCAAGCCGCTTTATATCGCCGAGCGAGGCGAGGATCTCTTCTTTGCTTCGGAGTTGAAGGGAATTCTTGTCCACCCCGAAATCGAACGCCGGCTCAGTCTCGAGGGACTGGACTGTTATCTGTCCATGAACTACGTTCCATGCCCGTGGACCCTGGTAGATGGGATTGAAAAGCTGCCCCCCGGCCACTGGCTCGAATGGCGGGACGGCCGCACAAGCAAGCATGCATACTGGCGTATTCCGGATATCGCACCCACACCGAAGTCGCTCGAAGATGCAAAAGCCGAGCTCGACTATCTCCTGGACCAGTGCGGTTCGCGAGCATCTTATGTCCGATGTGCCGCTCGGGGTCTGGCTCAGCGGAGGGGTGGATTCCTCAACCGTCCTTCACTATGCCGCGCAGGCATCCAGTTCACGGCTTCGGACCTTTTCGATTGGCTTTAACGGCCGAAGTTTCGATGAGTCGCACTACATCCGCCAAGTAGTCGAACATTATGGGACCGATCATGAGCAGCTAAATCTAGGCCCCGACGACGACTTAGAGGGAGCCATCGAAGAGATCGCCTATTATTCCGATGAGCCGAGCGCGGATTCCGGGGCATTGCCGGTCTGGTTTCTTTCCAAACTCTGCAAGAAGCGATGTACGGTAGCATTTAGTGGAGAAGGCGCCGATGAGATCTTCGGTGGTTACCTCACCTATCACGCAAACCGTATTGCCGCCCCTTTGAGAAATTTGCCCTCCAGCGGCGATCGATCTCTCTCTTCGCGCCTTAGGCCTTTGGCCAGCTTCTAACGAAAAAATCAGCCTTGAATACAAGCTTAAACGCCTCCTCCAAGGGAGTCTCATGCCACCAGAACGGGCCCATGTGTATTGGAACGGGACCTTTTCCGAAGCGGAAAAAGCCACTCTGTTGCGGATTCCCCGTGCCCGGGGCCCTTACCGATGTTCTCGCGCGTCTGAGAGCAAGCCTTCCGGGAGACGGGGTCGCGCCTTTCCTTGAGTTCGACCAGCAATACTATCTTCCGGACGACATCCTGGTGAAATCGGACCGCGTGAGCATGGCCCACGCCGTCGAGGTCCGGCCTCCGTTCCTTGATCATCGCATCATAGAATTTGCCGCTAGGTTTGCCCCTAGACCTCAAAATCCGCGGTGCGCGCCAGAAATATCTCCTTAAGGAAGTGATGAGATCCAAGTTGCCCGCCGCTATCGTTCAGCGCAAAAAGATAGGCTTCGATATTCCGGCGCACGATTGGTTTCGGGGACCGCTTCGCCCGCTGTTGATGGAGACGCTGGCATCAGCGGAAGCGGAACACTCTGAGCTGTTTCACTTCGAAGCGATCCGTACTTACACCCAACTGCACTTGAACAGGCGCATAAACATCGGCTATCACTTGTGGGGGCTGATCATGTTATTTCTGTGGATGAAACGATGGAATATTCAGTCAACACCGTCACTGACCTTCAGGAGACAGGTGCTCACGGCCGAGTTGTAAGCCGTAACCAGTTCTTTTGGATAGTTATACTTTTTGCAGCGGCGGTCTATCTCGGCTGCATTCTATCTCCGCCGTCGCTAATGGACGACGTCGATGCGGTGCAGGCGCAGATCGCTCGAAATATGCTCAGTTCCGGTGATTGGGTTACGGCGCGCCTGGATGGGGTGGCCTATCTCGAAAAACCTCCACTCATCTACTGGATGATTGCGATCTCCTATAAGGTATTCGGCGTCCATGATTGGGCCGCACGCATTCCCATCGCACTCTCCGCTATCGCCCTTTGCTTCACTACAGCGGCGTTTGGAGCATGGGCTTTTGGGCGTCGCGCCGGCTTCTATGCCGGTCTTTGCATGTCGACCTGCATCGGGCTCTTTCTCTTCACGCGTATCCTCGTGCCGGACGTGGTGCTCACTCTGGTGATCACCCTGGCCCTGTGGGCGTTTCTTCGAGTCCTTGAAGAGGAGCGAACCGCATCCACGGGCATGGGCGGCCGTCTTCGCGGCAAGCCTGGGAGTCGGGTTGCTTCTGAAAAGCCTGATAGCGGTTGTCTTCCCGGTTGCAGCGGTCGTGATCTATCTGTCGTGTACCCGACAGATCTTCTCCGCGCGAGTGTGGAAACGGCTTCGACCGCTCAGTGGCCTCGCCATCATCCTGTTGATTGCCGCACCCTGGCATATTCTCGCCACGCTTCGAAACCCACCTTACTTCAGCTTTACGATGAAGAGCGTTCCGGGTGAATACCACGGCTTTTTCTGGTTTTTCTTTATCAATGAGCAGCTCCTTCGATTTCTCAACCTTCGTTATCCACGCGACTACAACACTGTGCCGCGCCTTTATTTCTGGCTGCTCAATCTGGCCTGGCTCTTCCCCTGGAGCGTATACCTGCCAGCGGCGACGAAGCTCTCCTATCGATCCGTTGATCGCGCTGGAAGAACAAGGCTCCTTGCACTCATGCTGGATCGGTTTCGTACTCGTCTTTTTCACGTTCTCCACGACGCAAGAGTATTACTCGATGCCGTGCTATCCGGCGTTCGCCCTTCTAATCGGTTCGGCGATCGCGATGAACGGGAGAATCCATTCAGTATGGAACGCGATTCCTGACTGTGTTCTGCTCAATTGCTGCGGTGGCCGCCATCGCTATCCTCGTTGCAGTGCGCCATGTTCCAACCCCTGGGGACATCTCCCAGGCCCTCAGTTCCAACCCGGCGGCATATACGCTTGTCTCTGGGCCACATGGAGGACCTGACTCTGAAGTCATTTGCTTACTTGCGGTTGCCTCTGGCTCTTGCCGCGGGCTCATTTCTCATCGGAGCCATCGGCACGCTTCGAACGGCGAGCAAGAAGGTATATGTGATGGTGGGGATTATGATGGTCGTCTTCTTTCACGCTGCCCGTCTGGCGATGATCGATTTCGACCCCTACCTCTCATCCCGACCCTTGGTCAAAAAACTGGAGCAGTCCCCGCCGGGAAATTTAATTGTCGACCACCACTACTATTGGTTTTCATCCGTGTTTTATTACACGGATAGGACTGCGTTGCTCCTGAACGGCAGATTCAACAATCTTGTTTATGGTTCATACGCTCCAAATGCGCCAAATGTCTTTCTGGATGACAGCCAATTCCAGGAGATCTGGCAAAGACCAGAAAGGTACTACATCTTCGCGAAAGAGACAGCCGTCGGTCATCTGGAGTCGCTGGTAGGGAGCAATCAACTGAATGTGCTCGAGGAAAGCGGCGGTAAGGTTTTGCTCACCAATCATCCGGTTGAAGCGGCAGAAAAACCTTAGAGACTATTAGGAACCTAGGGGTTGCCTGGGAGTCTCGCAATAACGAACGACAGGAATAAAGGAACTTTTCTGAAACCCAAGGGTTCGATCGCGCGTCGATATACATACGTAGAGAAACCCGCTAAACGATTGGAGTAAATATGCGGATTGCTGTTCTCGGTGGTGATGGCTATTGTGGCTGGGCTACCGCTTTATATCTTGCAAGCAAGGGGCACTCCGTTGCGATTATCGACAACTTTGTTCGTCGGCAATGGGACTATGAACTAGGCGTCCAGACTCTAACGCCGATCCGCCCTCTCTCCGAGCGCTTGGCGGTCTGGAACCAGTTGACAGGGATTCCAATTGAGCTCTTCGTCGGCGATGTTTCGGACTACGAATTCCTCTCCTCGACGATCAAGACCTTCGAGCCCGAGGCAGTCGTCCACTTTGCTGAGCAGAGGTCGGCGCCCTACTCGATGATCGATCGTAAGCATGCGGTTTATACCCAGACAAATAATGTTGTCGGGACTTTGAACCTGCTCTTCGCCATCCGCGAACTACAACCGGACTGTCATATCGTCAAATTGGGCACGATGGGAGAATACGGCACGCCAAATATCGATATTGAGGAAGGGTTCATCACCATCGAGCACAACGGCCGCAAAGATACGCTCCCATTCCCCAAACAGCCCGGCTCCTTCTATCACCTCTCAAAAGTACACGACAGTCACAATATTATGTTCACCTGCAAGGCCTGGGGTCTGCGCGCGACCGACCTTAACCAGGGTGTCGTGTACGGTACGGTCACCGATGAAGTATCGATGGATGAGGCCTTGATCAACCGTTTTGATTACGATGAGGTGTTTGGGACGGTCCTTAACCGCTTCTGCGCCCAGGCAGCAATTGGCTATCCACTCACGGTATATGGAAAAGGCGGCCAGACGCGCGGATTTCTCGACATTCGCGATACGGTTCGCTGCGTGGAACTGGCTTGCCTGAACCCTGCCAAGTCAGGTGAATTCCGCGTCTTCAATCAGTTCACCGAGCAGTTCTCGGTCCTTGACCTGGCGGAGACCGTCCAGGCAGTAGCAGGTCAGATGGGTCTCAAAGTGGAAATCGATCATCTTCCCGACCCTCGCGTCGAAGCGGAATCGCACTATTACAATGCAAAGCATTCCAAGCTGGCCGATCTCGGGCTCAAGCCTCACGTGCTTTCGGATTCGCTCGTCGACTCACTGATCAACATCGCGCTGCGTTATCGCGATCGTATCGACCCGTCGTTGTTTGCGCCGCAAGTTAATTGGCGGAGCACGCAGAACGAGCGGCGTATGGGAAGCGAAATCAGCAAACAGCCGCTATTGGTAAGAAACTCCGTCTAAGCAGCACCTCCTTCGAAAGTCTACGTTGCCCAATTCACAAGGGCGGGACAAGGTTGCCGTCACGCATCAGATAGTCCCGTCCTCGCCACCGGATCGTCTTCCGCGTAAAACTCGTCAACCAGATCAGGCTGGCCATTCCGTCCCACAGTGGTATTAGGGCAAGCTTCTTCCAAATGCCAGGCTGCTCGAAGCCCCCAGGAACCGACCAGTAAGGTCAACAAAGCACGAACGACCAGATATCCACCAAGATAAGTCGCCGCGATGGTGGGCGTGGGAAGAAGTAAGACCGCCAGCACGGCCCATGGCAGCCCCAACGTAAAGATGAGGCCGAGATGTCCCCAGGGGCGCATGTGCCGCATAACGGTGATCCAGCGCAGGCGCTTATGAAACAGTTCATTGAGAGACTGATAATCCGCAACCGTGGAGATTGTGTAAGGAAGAAGCTCAACTTCGTACCCTTGCTCAGCGATTAATCTCCCAACCAAGCAGATCATCCGCCGGACGGTTCTCGATTGAAGCGTAGCCGCCAAAAGCCTGAAGCCGCGTGCGAGTTGTTGCAATCGTCGGACCCAGGGCAAATTTCACCCCATCCAATTGCTTTGCCACAAGAATTCCGGGATAGAAGTCTGAAACCATCCCAACATCCTGCAGGCGCTGCACCCAGGTCGATTCTTCGGTGGGCACATAAAAACAGGTGACCGCCCCTGTCTTAGGATTTGCCAACGGCGCAATCACCTTGCGCAAATAGTCCGGCTCAACGCGCACATCGCTGTCGCTGATCACGAGGTATTCATGTGAGGCTTCCTCTACAAGTCGTGCCAGCTTGGCCACTTTGTCGTTGGTCGCGATCCGACCCGACCCAATCACAATGCGGATCTGACGTTCCGGAAAGTCGCGGACGAGTTGCTGCAGCACCGGGTAGACAGGGTCACTCGTGTCGCCGATGCAGAACAAAATCTCGTAGTCGGGATAGTCCTGTCGGCAGAAGCTTGCGAAGTTTTCGTAAGCCTCCGGATCAAGTCCTCGCACCGGCTTCAGGTTGCTTACCGGTGGCACAAATCCGCCCGCCTTATCCGTTTGAGCTCGCGTTGTCAGAAAGAACCGTAAAGAACTAAAGATCGCGATAGCGTAGTAGATAAAAGGAATCGCGGCAATCCCGAGGAACACATTTCGCACTAGAGCAGTTATCATTAGGCACCAGAAGACTCCTGTTTAGTGTAGCGTAGCGCGAGCTGACGCCTTGCCTGCGCGACCATCAGTCATGAGCCTATAGATGGAGACAACGCCAGGGTCGCTATTCGCACACTCTACAGAGCATGCGGATGGAAGTTACTGCGGGAGTCGGAGCCACCAAGCTGCTTCGACTCCGCCAGAGTTGGGCGCACTGCCCCGCGTCATGGTAATTCGCGATAATTCAGCAGAACAAGGCCGACCAGTGCCAGGCACAGCGGCCAGAGGTAGCTGGCGAAGGTGGCCATGCGGCTCCTGGGTAAACGCAGCTCCAGCCATCGGCCACAACCCGCCGTAACACCAAGCAGCGCAATCGGGGTGTGGCTCATCTCCGCAAGCATTGCTTCCTTCACGTCCCTGGCCGAATGCTCGTGTGTCAGCAACAGCGCGGCACCGAGAGCACACATTGCCGGAAAGACGTAACTGGCCCACCGCGCTCTCAACTTACCTGCCTGCACCGCACATTCGAATGCTGCGAAAACCACGATCAGGAGCGCCCCGACACGATGTTGCAGCACGTCGGGTGCGGCAAAACTCTGCCAAAAGGGACGCGGTCCAAGGGGCCAGTTCTCCGGGTCAGCGCGCAGCAGGATGAAGACGGCTAAACCAGCAAAGCTCAGCGGCCAAAAGCGGGCCCAGCGCATCGTGCGATGCCGGCTGAGCAGCGCCAGCAGCCCTGCGATGAGCACAATCAGCCCTGCCCAGTGATGGTTGTACTCCGACCATGCTCTGTCGGTGTCGTCGCTCCCGACGGTAGCAACGAACTGACTGTCCTGGACGGCCTCTGCGAGTGAACTCGGAGGGGCCAGCGCCGCCAGGGGCGGACTGCTCATGCGCGGCGGTTCTGGGTGCAAGCGCACGTAGATCTCGTGGGATGTCAGCCTATCCTGAGCGGTAACATCGACCGCGGGTGCCTGTGCGGTCAGCGAAGCCGCCGTCAACACTGCGAGAAATCCCAGACAAACCTCCGCCTCGACGACCCGGCGCAGCCGCGCCAGCAAAGGTTCAGGATCGCTGGCCAAACGCCGCACCAGGAACCAATTTCCCGCGCCGAGTGCAATCATCGCCAGCAAAAGGAAGATCTTGGCAACCAGCATGATGCCGTACGCAGTGGTATATAGCCCGCTCCACGATCCCACGTAGAACCAGGCCATACCCGTTCCGGCCAACACGAGCGTCGCCGCGCCGAGCATCGCCATCCTGGAGTAGCGTCTGGGTCAAACGCCGCGCCTCGTCCATGGTCTTCGACGCGGCCTAAGGAAATCAACAGATAGGCCATTGCGCCAATCCAAACGGCTGTACCCAGGTGATGCGCGGCGGTGAGAATCGCCAACAGAACGCGATGCTCGATGCGTGCCGCCGCATGGCTGGTGGAGACCGTGGCCGCCAGCAGCAGCAGGCCCAAAGGGAACATCGCGAACGTCGCTCTATTGCTTTTGAGCCGTGCGCAGATCCAGAGTCCAATCGCGAACAGGATCGCGAAGAAGTCGGCGCGGAAGAAGCCGGTAGTCGTCACATCCTTGAGCGTCAAATCAGAGCCGCTCATCAAGAGGGCACCGGATAAGGAAACCAGAACAAGCTCGCCAACCACCAACGCGAGTGCCGCTATCCTGATACCTCGGCGGCAAAAATCTTCGACGGCTACGCTCGCCCTCGCTGGGCGCGCCACCGCCAGTAGAAAGGCAACGCCTCCCAGCAGCAACGCCTCGAAGGCCAGCGTCGCCGCGCGTGCCAGAACACTCAACAGATCGATATCGCGCAGGAACCAGATCAAGAGATCAGCTCTCTACTCTACCTGGAAGGGAACTTTGCCGCGAGTGATGTGTCCATCCGTAGCCAGGACCTGCCAGCGCAACACATAGGCTCCCTTGACGAGTCCAGTCAACTTGGCAGACAGCGACCCGGGCGTCAGGCTCGCTCTCGATGGCGACCTTCTCCACTTTGCCGTCAGGGTCGAGCAAGGTCAGGGTCGAGTGTTCCATATCGACCCGTGAATTGTATTTGAGGAGGACTGCGACCTCTGGTCCTGAGACCGTACTGTTCACTCCTGGCTGAGAGCTAACCAGCAACGCGTGCGCCAACGCCACTCTGGGAGCAAACAGCGCAATACCGGAAGCAACAACGATAGCTGCTACAAACCAAGGCGTAAACATCCGAGTGTTCCTGCGCATATCCAATCCGTTTCTCCTTCAGCAAAGAAGTCACCATCGTGGGCCGACGAGTTGCCAGAAATTGCTCGCCCTAAGACGATATCACTCTACGTATGGATGCGAAACGCAGTCGAAGGAGCAGAGGACACACCGAAGATTGTTTCGACTACCGCCTTGATTGCGAGGCTTTCCACAATGTGGGGGTGCGTATGCGAAGGAACAAGTTTGGTGTCCCCGATGGGATTCGAACCCATGTTATCGCCGTGAAAGGGCGGTGTCCTGGGCCGGGCTAGACGACGGGGACGCTGCAAGGATGACGGCCCCGGAAGCACCCTCACCACCAACAAAGCTAACAAGATGGTTCTCCACTGTCAAAAGTTGACGGCACCTTCATCGCACACGGCATACTGGTACTGAAAACCAGTGCCACTCGACACGATCCAACACGAGACCACGCGCTCCACCGCCCGCACCTATAAGTATCTCGACGCGCTCACCACCGCGTTCGTCGTCATTCTGCTCGTCTCAAACCTGATCGCGCAGAAGATCTGTCTCATCGGTCCTTTTCTGCCGGCGGATGGTCGATTGGGCCGTTCGCAGTCAGCGGTGCCGTGCTGCTGTTTCCCATTACCTACATCTTCGGCGACGTCTTCACCGAGGTCTACGGCTATGCCTCGTCACGCCGCGCCATCTGGCTGGGGTTCTTCGGCACCACGTTGCTCTACCTCATTGGGGCCATCGTCATTGCGTTGCCTTCTGCCCCGGGCTGGCGGAACCAGCAGGCCTTTGCCACGGTCTTCGGATTCATTCCGCGCATCCTTGCCGCCAGCCTCATCGCCTTCTGGGCCGGCGAGTTCGCCAACTCCTACACCATGGCGCGACTGAAGCTCGTCACCAACGGCCGCAAGCTCTGGACTCGCACGATCGGCTCCACCGTGGTCGGCCAGGCCGTGGACACGGTCCTCGTTATCACCCTGACCTTTGGTGGAATCTACCCAGCTCGCGTCCTTTTGAACATCATCGCCACCGGCTATGCCCTCAAGGTCGGCTATGAAGTGATCGCCACGCCACTGACGTATCTGGTCATCAATTGGCTCAAGCGGGCCGAGCAGTCCGATGCCTTCGATCGTCACGAGAGCTTCAATCCTTTTTCATTTGCTGAAAAAAACGACCTGGACGGCTGAACGACAAGCCATTTTCAACCTGGTCGGTTCTGAAATGGTCTGCAAATCTTTTGATTCAACATTCTCGAACCCTTCCGGGCCACCGCTTCATCTAAATTTCAACTCTCAACTGGTTGTCAGATAAAGCATTGAGCGGCGGAACTTTGCGCCCGGTATCTCCGTATCCGCCGTTTGCCGAGATCCTGCCCGTTGAAGAACGTTGAAGTCGACGACACTGAAGCACCTGAAGGAGAAGTACTGTGCCATTGATTGTGAACACTCGCCGCGTTCTTCCCACGGTAATCTGCGCGGCCGCATGCCTCGTCGCAGGCTGCAAGTCCGCTCCGCCTCCGCCACCACCGCCGCAGGCGATGCCCGTGCAGGTCGCTTCGGTTACGTTATCGCCTGTTCCCAACTCAGACACCTACGTCGCTACCATCAAGAGCCGCCGCTCCGCCACCATGCAGCCTCAGGTCGACGGCAACCTGGTCAAGATCTTTGTGAAATCTGGAGACCTCGTCAAGGCGGGCCAGGTGCTGATGCGAATCGACCCGTTGAAGCAAATGGCTACAGTGCAGTCGCAGCAGGGAACTCAGGCCCAGAAGAAGGCCCTCTACGATTACACCCAGATTGAGGTCGAACGCCAGCGCAAACTCTTCGAGGCGGGTGTCGTCTCACGCGACGCGTACGATCAGGCGATCCAGGCCTACCAGAACGCCAAGGCCGACTACGAGTCCAACGCCGCCCTCACCGATACGCAGAAGCAGCAACTCGCCTACTACGACATCCGCGCTCCCTTTGCCGGCATTGTTGGCGACGTCCCTGTCCATCTTGGAGACTACGTCTCTACCACTACCGTGCTCACCACAGTGGATGAGATCGCCGACCTCGAGGCCTACATCTATATCCCCACTGAGCGGGCCGGCATGGTTCGTCAGGGACTACCGGTAGAGATCCTCGACACCTCAGGCAAGACACTCGTCAAGTCAACGATCAGCTTCCTCTCTCCGCAGGTAGATAACGGCCTGCAGAGCATCCTCGCCAAAGCCGAGATCCCTCGCACCGCCGACATCCTCCGCAATCAGCAGCTCGTTAAGGCGCGTGTCACGTGGAGCACATCTCCGGCGCCCGTGGTTCCAGTCCTCGCCGTTAGTCTGGTGGGCGGCCAGACCTTCGTCTACCTTGCAGCTCCCAAAGGCGACGGATACATCGCCCATCAGGTGCCCGTTACGCTCGGAGAGACCGTTGGCAACACCTATCCGGTGCTCGGCGGTCTTAAACCGGGTGACAAAGTCATCACCTCCGGCCTGCAGTTTTTGCAGGAAGGCGCGCCGGTCAAGCCTCTGGGCTAAGTCGGAAGCTCCACCGGTCCTTGCGGAGTGCAATTCGGCTCCGCATCGTCTTTCGTTTCGTCCCCGGGCCAGCCGCCCCGGCTAGAGGTCACCTTGTTCGTAGACTTTTTTATTCGTCGCCCGATCTTCGCCACGGTCTGTGCTCTTCTCATCGTGCTCGCCGGCGCCGTCTGCATCCCGACCCTGCCCATCTCGCTCTATCCACACTTGCCCCGCCGCAGGTTGTGGTCACCAGCAACTACATCGGCGCGAACTCCAAGGACGTTGAATCGGCCGTTACCACCATCCTTGAGCAGTCCATCAATGGCGTCGAAGGCATGCGCTACATGAGCTCCACCAGCTCGAACGACGGCACGTCGGCCATCACCGTCACGTTCCAGACCGGCTACGACCTCAACATCGCCGCCGTTGATGTGCAGAACCGCGTCGCCTCCGCTCAGGGTCGCCTGCCAGCAGTGGTCAACAACACCGGCATCACCATCACCAAGGCGAATTCGAACTTCGTCCTTGCCGCCGGGTTCATTTCGCCGGACAACTCGCTCTCGCCTGCCTTCATCTCCAACTACATCGACGTCTATATCAAGGACGCTCTCAAACGTGTCCCTGGCGTCGGCGACGTCATCATCTTCGGCGAGCGCAAGTACGCGATGCGTCTCTGGCTCGATCCCAGCCGCCTCGCCGCTCGCGGCCTCACCGCACTCGACGTCACCAATGCGCTCGCTGAGCAAAACGTCGAGGTGGCCGCCGGTCAGCTCGGCCAACAGCCCGCTGATCCCCATCAGGCATTTCAGATGGCCGTTCGGGTCGTGGGCCGTCTCACCGATCCCAGGCAGTTCGAAAACATCGTCATCAAAAACAGCACAAATGGCGGCGGAATTGTCCTGATCAAGGACGTCGGCCGTGCCGAAATCGGTGCCGAAACCTACAACACCAGCCTGAAATTCTCCGGCAGCACCTTCGAAGGCGGCGATGCCGTCGGCGTCGGTGTTCAGCAGCTTTCTAACGCCAACGCACTCGACGTCGACAAACGGTGCCGTGCGGTGCTCGCCGAGCTCGAAAAGTCCTACCCGCCTGGGCTCCAGGGCATCATCGCCGTCGACACCACGCTCGTTATCGGCGAGTCCGTCGATGAGGTCGTTCGTACCATCGGCGAAGCCATCATCATCGTCATCATCGTCATCTTCCTCTTTCTGCAGGACTGGCGCGCCACCATCATTCCAGCCGTCACCATTCCCGTCTCGCTCATCGGCACCTTTGCCTTCATCAAGATCTTTGGCTTCTGCATCAACTCGCTCACGCTCTTCGGCATCACCCTCGCCACCGGCCTGGTCGTCGACGACGCCATCGTCGTCATCGAGAACGTGCAGCGCCACCTCTCCGGAAGCGCAATCGTCCCCCCACGCTCAGAGTTGACCGAACCCGATCCCTACGCCCCAGACGTACTGGAACATGCCCGAGCCACCGGCAGCGGCCGAGGCATGGAAACTGTCTCTGCGGACGCGCACGAGGCCACTAGTATCGCCATGGCCGAGGTCACCAGCGCCGTCATCGCCACCTCGCTCGTCCTCATCTCTGTCTTCATTCCGGTCAGCTTCTTCCCCGGCACCACTGGCATTCTCTACAAGCAGTTTTCGCTGACCATCGCCTTCTCGATCGCAATCTCCGCCTTCAACGCCCTTACGCTTTCACCCGCTCTGGCCGCCATTCTCCTTCGCACCGAGGCGAAGAAGACGGGAATCATGGGCTTCTTTCTCAATCCCGTCGAACGCCTCATCCAGTGGGTCATCCGCGTCTACGCTCGTGCCGTTACCTTTGTCGTCCGCATTCGGTATGTCATGCTGGTGATCTTCCTTTGCGCCCTGGCGGCGACGGCGTTCATGTACAACCACGTCCCCACGGCGTTCATCCCGCAGGAAGACCAGTCCTACTTCCTCATCATCGTGCAAACGCCTCCGGGGGCCTCGCTCAGCTATACCTCAGACTTCGCCGATAAGGTTTCGGCCGTAGTTCGTAAAAATGACGGTGTCTTCGGCACCTTCTCGGTCATGGGCTTCTCGCTCGCCGGCGGCAGCTCGCCAAACTCCGGCCTCATCTTCGCTCCGCTCAAACCCATCAACGACCGCACCAAAATGGGCGAACAATATACCGCCAAAGCCATCGTCGCCGACGTAGGGCCGAAGCTCTTCGGTGTCCCCGGCGGCATCGCCTTCGCTGCAGAGCCGCCAGCCGTCGCCGGCATCGGAACCGTCGGCGGCTTCCAGTTCATCCTGCAGGACTCCGGCCGCAACACCTTCGGCGACATCGACCGCGTCGCCCACACCCTCGTCGGTCAGGGCCGTGCTCCCGGATCAGGCCTCACCGGCATGAACACCACCTTCACCTCCAACGACCCGCAGCTTCTCGTCACCATCGACCGCGAGAAGGCCAAGGCCATGGGCGTCCCATTCAGCCAGATCACTGCGGCCCTCAGCACCTTCATGGGCTCCAGCTACGTCAACGACTTCGACTTCAACAACCGCTCCTACCGCGTCTACGTTCAGGCGGACGCGCCGTATCGCCGCAACGCGCAGGACCTCCGCCAGTACTACGTCCGCTCCGACTCCGGCCAGATGGTTCCCCTCGACAACCTAGCCTCGATCACCGAGACCTCCGGGCCGCAGGTCATCAATCACTACAACCTCTTCCGCTCCGCCGAGATCGATGGCTCGCCCGCGCCGGGTCTCAGCTCCGGCCAGGGCCTCGACGCCATGGTGCGTCTCTTCGATAAAAACAAGATGCCGGGCATGTCCTACTCATGGACCGGCCTCGCTCTTGAAGAGGTCGAGTCGGCCGGCAAGGCCATCATCATCTTCGGCCTCGGTCTGCTCGTCGTCTATCTCACACTCTCGGCCCAGTACGAGTCCTTCGCGCTGCCGTTCATCATTCTGCTCGCCGTTCCCATGGCCATTCTCGGAGCGCTCACGCTGGTCGACCTCCGCGGCCTGGTCGACGACGTCTATGTCCAGATCGGCCTCGTCATGCTCATCGGCCTCTCCGCCAAAAACTCGATCCTCATCGTAGAGTTCGCCGAGCAGCTCCTCGAGCAAGGGCGCTCTGTCATCGAAGCTGCCATCGAAGCCGCCGAGCTCCGCCTCCGGCCCATCCTGATGACCTCGATCGCCTTCATCCTCGGCGTCGGCCCTCTCTACTTCGCCACCGGCGCCGGAGCCTATGGCCGCCACTCGGTCGGTACGGCCATCGTCGGCGGCATGGTGCTCTCCACCATTCTCAACCTCTTCTTCATCCCAGTCCTTTACGTCATCCTGAAGACCATCCTGGTCAGATTTTCAGGGAAAGCGAAGGCCCCCACCGGCAGGACTGAGCTGCCACCTGCTCAACCTTCCCACTAACAAGAAAGCTGTCCAACGCCGATCTACACCGATGCCACGGATTTCAAAACTTCAATCTTGACCGTGTTATCGGTGTCATCGGTGTAGATCGGTGTTAAGCTTCTTCACCAAGCTTCCGGCCGACTGACATCAGGAGCTATCATGCCCCATGGCAAAACGAACCGCCGCGCCCCATCAAAGCTGGCTGCCCGAAGCCAATAGCTCCACCGCCGATTTCCCCCTCGCGCACCTGCCCTACGGTGCCTTTGAATTCGAAGGCAAGCAGCATCTCTGCGTTGCCATCGGCGCCCATCTCCTTGACCTCCACGCCTGCGCCGAGTCGAATCTGCTTCCGCCGACTTTGGTCGAAGCCTGCCAGGCACCCATTCTGAACCCACTCATCTCGCTCGGCCATCGTTCCTGGACGCTGCTCCGCGAGACCCTCGCCGCGCTCCTGCACGCTGACGCGGAGCCGGCCCGCAGACAGGCAGCCGAGGCCGCGCTTCACTCGATCGCCGGCGCCACCCTCGCCAGGCCGATCCACATTCCCAACTACACCGACTTCTACGCCTCCATTTATCACGCCACCCGTGTCGGCCAACTCTTCCGTCCCGAACAGCCGCTACTCCCCAACTACAAACACATTCCCATCGGCTATCACGGCCGCGCCTCTTCGATTATTCCCAGTGGAATCCCCGTCATCCGCCCAGTCGGTCAATCCCGCCCAACCGCAGCCGGAGACCAACCTAACTTCCTACCTACCAAGGCATTAGACTACGAACTCGAGCTAGCACTTTACATTGGCCAGCCCAGTCTGCTCGGCACCCCCGTCCCGATCGCTCAGGCAGAGCATCACCTCTTCGGCGTCGGCCTTCTCAACGACTGGTCCGCCCGCGATATTCAGTCCTGGGAGTATCAGCCCCTCGGCCCCTTCCTCGCTAAAAACTTCGCCACCACTGTCTCTCCATGGGTCACGCCAATGGCCGCGCTTGAACCCTTCCATGTTCCAGCCGCCAAGCGCCCTGCCACCGATCCCAAACCGCTGCCATACCTTCACTCAGGCATAGACCAGCAGCAGGGAAGTTTGAATGTAAAACTTGAAGTATTTCTCACAACAGAAACTTCAAGAGCGAATAAACTCCAACCGTTTCCGCTAAGCGAATCCAACGCCTCCAACCTCTACTGGACGCCTGCCCAACTCATCGCCCACCACACCAGCAACGGCTGCAACCTCCAGATCGGCGACGTCCTCGCTACCGGAACTATCTCCGGCCCCGCAGAAGCCTCCGCCGGCTGTCTCCTCGAACTCACCCGCAATGGCGCGCAACCCATTCTCCTTCCCACAGGAGAAAGCCGCACCTTCCTCGCCGACGGCGACGAGATCATCCTCCGCGGCTCCTGCGAAGCCCTCGGCCATCCCCGCATTGGCCTGGGCGAGTGCCGTGCGGCCATCCTCCCCGCCCACTCCTGATCATTACGACCCTAGCCAATCCTCACGCCTGTGAACTATCCTCATTGCTGCATCGGTGGTGCAACGCCTACCGCCGAACCGGAGAACTCCCCATGGCAACACACGCCCCAACTCTGACCGGATCTGAATCCACCACCGCCGACTTCCTGCCCCTCAAAGGCACCGACCACGTCGAGTTCTACGTCGGCAACGCCCGTCAGGCCGCTTACTTCTACCGCGCTGCCTTTGGCATGTCGCTCGTCGCCTACGCCGGGCCCGAAACCGGCCAACGTGACCGCGCCAGCTACGTCCTCCAGCAGGGCAAAGTCCGATTCGTCCTTACCACCGCCCTCCGCTCCGACACCGAGATCGCCCGCCACGTCGAAAAACACGGAGACGGTGTCCGCGCCATTGCCCTCTGGGTCGACGACGCCCGCCAGTCCTGGCTTGAAACCACCAGTCGCGGCGCCCGCAGCGTCCAGGCCCCGACCGACTTCTCCGACGCCGACGGCCGCGTCACCACCGCCAGTATTGCTGCCTACGGCGATACCATCCACACCTTCGTCGACCGCACCAACTACACCGGCGCCTTCTTCCCCGGCTACCAGGCCGTCACCGAAGACCACATCGCCCGCCCCGTCGGCCTCCTCCACATCGACCACATCGTCGGCAACGTCGGCTGGAACTCCATGAACCAGTGGGTCGACTTCTACCGCGACGTCATGGGCTTCGGCCTCTACCAGCACTTCGACGACAATGACATCTCCACCGAATACTCCGCTCTCATGTCCAAGGTCATGGCCAACGGCAACGGCTACGTCAAGTTCCCCATCAACGAGCCCGCCGAGGGCCGCCGCAAGTCCCAGATCGAAGAGTATCTCGACTTCTACGGTGGCCCGGGCGTCCAGCACATGGCCCTCGCCACCAATGACATCCTCGCCACCGTCGCGGCAATGAAGCAGCAGGGCGTCGACTTCCTCACCGTCCCTCACTCCGTACTACACCGAGTTGCAAAACCGCATCGGCAAGATCGACGAGCCCATCGAGGAGCTCGAAAAACTCGGCATCCTTGTCGACCGCGACAACGAAGGCTACATGCTCCAGATCTTCACCCGTCCCGTAGAAGACCGCCCCACCGTCTTCTACGAGATCATCCAGCGCAAGGGAAGCCGCAGCTTCGGCAAAGGCAACTTCAAAGCCCTCTTTGAAGCCATCGAAAGAGAGCAAGCCCTCCGAGGTAATCTCTAACCGTGCCATCGTGCCATGCCGCCCGAAGACATGGCGTCTGTAATCGCACGAGGTCTGAGAGTGGTTACACAGAAAGGGTGACCTGGTGAAACTCAAAGTGTGTGTCCTGATCTCCCTGGCTGCTTTGGTTCTGTCTGCCACACTGGGAGCGCAAACGCCCCACAACAGTTCTGCCAGCGATTCCGACACCAGACCCCCCGTAACCACGGACGATGTGCGGATTGCGCAGCTCGCAAAGCAAATACTCAACTCCCCGGAGAAATGGAATCGCGCAGACAACAGAGTCTG
The DNA here is from genome assembly GCA_963756685.1 of uncultured Acidobacteriaceae bacterium. Lineage (GTDB taxonomy): Bacteria > Acidobacteriota > Terriglobia > Terriglobales > Acidobacteriaceae > Edaphobacter. The sequence continues at coordinate 457,158 of CAVWON010000006.1, read as the reverse complement.
CCCAGCGGAAGCGAAGACTTTCAGTCTCTATTGCGCCCTGGAAAAAGCCACCGATGAAGTGAGCGGCGACTTCAAGCACCGCGGCGCTGCGATGCAGGAGGCGCGCTTTGTGATTGAAGAAGTCGCCCCGGACTGGAAGAAGTACAATCACCGCCTCATGGATTACAACAACGACCCCAAGACAACGTTCGCCGATATTCAAAAAGTCTTCGAACTCCTGGAGACCCGAATCGCCAAACGGCTGAAAGAGCAGTCCTCAGATCAAGCGAAACAGCCGTAGTAAATTTTGTAAATGATTATGTATAAATATCCGTTACAAATGCATAATCATTAGTGTTGACGCGGCTTTTCGCGTCCTGCATGCTTGTGTTCAGGTATTTCGGCCATGAGCACCCAGCACGCACCCCACGCTTCCTTCAACTTCAAACCCTTCGTAGCCGCCGTGCCCGCGCGGGCCACCTTCCTCATGTGCCCGCCCACCCTCTACGACGTCGACTACGTCATCAACCCCTGGATGGCCGGTAACGTCCACGCCTCCTCTCGCGCCCACGCGGCAGAACAATGGCAGTGCCTCTACGAGGCCGTCAGCGAAATAGCCAACGCCGAACTCATTGCTCCGCAACCTGGTTCACCCGACATGGTCTTCACCGCCAACGCTGGCCTCGAGCGCAACGGCGTCGTCGCCATAAGCAGCTTCTTTCATGCCGAGCGGCAGGGCGAAGAGCCGCACTTCCGTCGCTGGTTCCAGCAAGCCGGTTACACTCTCGTCGATATTCCCCGCACCACTCCGTTTGAAGGCGAAGGTGATGCACTCTTCTCAATCGACGGCCGCTGCCTCTGGGTCGGACACGGCCCCCGCACTGCCGCATCGAGCCACGCTGCCTTGCGCAAGGTCTGGGGCGTCCCAGTCGTATCGCTCCACCTCATCGACCCACGCTTCTATCACCTCGACACCTGCTTCGCTCCCCTCCAGGGCGGCTACATCATGTACTTTCCCGACGCCTTCGACCACCTCTCCCTCCACAAGATCGAAGCCTTCTACCCGCCCGAAAAGCGAATCATCGTCACAGAAGCCGACGCCGTCTGCTTTGCCTGCAATGCCATCAACGTAGGCCACACGATCGTCCTCAACAAGATCAGCAGCAAACTGAGCGGCCAGCTCGAAATGCGTGGCTTTGAAGTCGTCCAGATCGCACTCAGCGAGTTCCTGAAGGCCGGCGGTGCCGCAAAGTGCCTCGTGATGAAACTGGGTCCGCCACATACTGAATCCCTCTTAGCCTGACCGCGCCGAAGGTTGCCAAACAAATCGCACACTTGGCTCCTCCAGCCGCGACAACTTGAGGTCCCAACGATAAAATTCGTTATGGACTCCCATCAAGACATCATCAGTCAGGTCTTCGCAGTGTCGCCCGCCGTCCGGTATGTTGCACTCTACCGAGGAGGCGAGCTTACGTCTCGTCAGCGGTCCGAGGTCTCAAGTGCTTCGGCGTCCGAGTCCGACCGTTACGAAGAGCTGTTCGTCAACCCAACGCTTCTTACACTCGCTCGTCAGCGCGGTAACCTGGACTGCGGAGGTTCAAAGTTCGTTGTGGTTGGTTATGGCCATTTTTACCAGCTGGTAATCGATTTGCCCGATGGACATATATCCGTGTGCTTTGAACTTGCTTCAAATCCTCTCGACTACGCCGAGACGATTCGAGCTCTCTGCGGGAGCGCATAAGCAACAATCAAGTAGGCGTCCTCGTGTGTTCGCTATAAGGCCACTCAGCGCAGCAGGGAACTACAGCCCCTCCGCCAACACCCGCTCATAAGCCGGTACCGTCAGAAAATCCATAAACTTGGGCGCTCGCACCAGCTCCCGCATCAACTCTGCTGCCCGCACATAAGCCGAATACCGCTGCGCATCCACACTCGTCTTTGCACGATGCAACTCGTCCGCAATCACCTCATCGACCATCGCCACCGTCACAGGCAACCCGTCATCCATCACGGCGTCGTGATGCACCCACTGCCACAGCTGTGCCCGGCTGATCTCCGCCGTCGCCGCGTCCTCCATCAAGTTAAACAGCGGCACGCATCCAATCCCGCGAAGCCAGGCCTCCACATACCCCAGCCCAACGGCAACGTTCTGCCGCACACCGGCCTCGGTAATCGAACCCTCCGGCACTTGCAGCAGATCGGCCGCGGTGGCATGAAAGTCAGGCAACTGCTTCTCAATCTGATTAGGCCGCGGCATCACCCGATCGAAGACCTCGAGCGCCACCGGCACCAACCCCGGATGCGCGACCCACGTCCCGTCATGCCCATCGGTCGCCTCGCGTTCCTTGTCGGCCCGCACCTGCCTCAACGCCTTCTCGTTCGCCACAGGATCGCTCTTGATCGGAATAAATGCACTCATTCCACCCATCGCACTCACCTTGCGCCGATGACACGTCTTGATACATAGCTTCGAATAGCTCCGCATGAAGTGCGTCGTCATCGTCACCTGCCCTCGGTCCGGCAGCAACACGCTCGTGTCCCCTGCAAATTTCTTGATGTAGCTGAAGATGTAGTCCCACCGACCGCAGTTCAACCCGGCCGAGTGCTCCTTCAGCTCCCAAAGGATCTCGTCCATCTCAAACGAAGCCAGAATCGTCTCGATCAGCACCGTGGCCTTAATCGAGCCAGCCGGAATCCCGAGCTCACTCTCGGCCTTGATGAACACATCGTTCCAAAGCCGCGCCTCCAGATGACTCTCCATCTTCGGCAAATAGAAATAAGGCCCGGACCCTCGCGCCAGCAACTCCTTCGCGTTATGAAACGCATACAAACCAAAGTCGAACAGCGAGCCTGACATCGGCCCGCCATCCACGATCAGGTGCCGCTCCTCAAGATGCCACCCACGTGCCCGCACAAAAAGCACGGCCGGTTTCTCATTCAACTTGTAGCTTTTTCCCGTCTTTTCGTCCTCAAACGTAATCGTCCGCCGCACCGCGTCCCACAGGTTCAGCTGGCCCTCCATCACGTTGTCCCACGTCGGCGTCGTCGAGTCTTCAAAGTCCGCCATGAACACCTTCGCGCCGCTATTTAGCGCGTTGATGATCATCTTGCGGTCCACCGGCCCCGTGATCTCCACACGCCGGTCGAGCAGGTCCTTTGGCAGCGGGGACACCGTCCACTCGCTCTCGCGGATATCCTTCGTCTCCTTCAGAAAATCAGGCCGCTCCCCATCATCCAGTCTCCTCTGCCGCGCCGCCCTCGCATCCAGCAACTCCTTCCGCCGCTTATTGAAGGCCTGCTGCAGCCCCACCACAAAGGCCACGGCCTCTGGAGTCAAAATCTCCACATACCGCCCCGTCGCCGGAGCAAGGAACTCGACATTCTTTACCGAAGTCATCTTCTTCGTCCTTTGCCTTGCCAAATCTATCGCTCTTTCAAGCAGCAGCCAGCCTATTCAAACCGCAGATGAACCTCACCGGCAGTGGAAAACGCCACATCCACCTCAGATCCCGCCATCCCCATGGACAATCCGGTCCAGCTTCCTGTCGTCACCCACTGACCCGCCTTCAGGCCGCCCGTCCGTGCCCCACCTTCATTTGCCAGCCAAGGCAGCAGACGCATCAGGTCTCCCGAAGTATTCGATCCCGTTCGGTCCACTCGAACGACGCCATCGACGGCGAGCGTGACATGCTCCTTCGAAAAATCGATCGCTCTGCCAATTCGCGACCGGCGCGCCATATACGAAGCCGCCATGCATCTGCAGGTCCGCAATCATCGACAGCTTCTCGGCCTTCATCGGGTCCGTCAACCCACTTTCAATCACCTCAATCGCCGGATGGCAGCTCGCAATCGCGGCCACAACCTCGTCCCGCGAATAAGCCTTCTCGCGCGGAGGCAGATCCTTCCCAATCAGAAATGCGATCTCCGCCTCCAGCCCACGATACCTGTGCCTTCCACCCAGCTGTGCGTTATTTGAGGCGATCCACGCCCGCGGCATTGGCGCAAACATCGGTGTCGCGTCCGCCGTGGGGGCACCCACCTTCCACCCGCCAATCTCGCCATAGGCGAGCGCCAGTCTGTCCTGGATGAAGTAAGCCTCCTCCAGCGTTACCGGACGCACCGCCGGAGGTAGATCGTCTATTGGCGTGTTCGTCCTGCGGCCGTCCAGCAACATGGCCGCCGCATTCATCAACTCTTTTTCCCGAGCTCCAGTGATCATCCAGTCAGTGTCTCGCAACTGGCCCGCTTCTGTCTCGCTTACTTCGCCGCCTTGTCCTTACCCAGGCTCAACAGGTTCGCAAACAGCCTGTACGCCCCGGGCACGCCCTCCGGCAGCTCCCGATAAAGCGCCAGAGCCACATAGACATAAGCACCCTTACCCGTCTTCGCCACCAGCAGGCCCCCCTTCTGCGGGTCCTGTCCCGGATCGTGCGTCTCGAGAGGCGCCGCGTACTGCGAGTCCCAGCTCCCCAGAAACGCATGTCCACGCTCCTCAACCCAGCCGTCGAAATCCCGCTCCGTAATCCTGTTCGGCCAACTCAACACCGGACTCTCGGGCATCAGCAACTTTACCGGTGCGTCCTCATTCACCACCTTCTCCTCGCTCCCCAGCGACGTCGGATACGGCCCATAGTCGAACCGTCCCGGTTGTACTGCACAATCACCACGCCGCCGTTCTTCGCATACTCCAGAAGTTTTCCGTTGGCCGCGGCCAGACCCGGGTTAGCTGCGTAAGCCCGCACCCCCAGCACCACCACGTCATATTCGGAAAGCCTGCCTCCAGCGATATCGTCCACGGTCAACGTCGTCGCATGCACGCCTAAATTCTCCAGTGACGCCTGAACCTCGTCCCCGGTTCCCGGCAGATATCCCACCTTCAATCCCGGAGCCACCTTCACATCCACGCCACGAGTCCGGTATGTCGCCGAGGCGTACATATTTGTAGGTATCAGTCCCTGATACCCGACGGCGCGAAAGCCCTCGCTTGTCGTCCCGTTCGCGGCCTCGGCCACGGCCTTCAGCGTATAGCTCTTCTGCGCCAGTGCCGCAGGAGTCACGCGAAACGAAAATATCTTTACCTCGCCCGCATGACTGAACGAGAACGCCGCGCTGCGAGGCTCCGATAACCATCCCTCTGGCAACTCCAGCCGTGCGGTGCCCGAGAGGCCGCGCTGCTCATCGTTGCGAGCTTCGACGCTCACCATAAAGCTCTTCTCGGTAAGTGGAATAATACCCGCCGCCGGCCAGATCGCCACGCTCAACGAAGGAATCACCTCCATCGGCCGGTCTACATCGTTGTCTTTGCTCTTCGGCGCAAGCACCACCTGTCCCATCAATAGCGGAACGCCATCGTAGCTCGCTCGCACCCAGAAGCTCTCCGGCGGAGTCTGCGGAGACAGCCGCAGTGCCGGATCGCTCACATCGTAATATGGCTGTTCGATGTCCTTCCTTGTGAAGTAGGGCCGTGTCGTTTGATTCTTGACAACGAGACGAGGGTCATGCGAGTTATTCATCTGCCGTTGTTCGAAAAACGAGTCCCGCGTCTTCCCGGGCTCGACCGTTACTCCGTCCCCCCACGTTCGCTCTCGCTTAGTACTCACCCCCGTAGGAGACAAAAAGTCTGACACCAATCCAATCGTAACCTTGCCGTCGTTGACCACCTTCGTCGTTACATGGGCAACGCAGTCTGGAGTCAGGTCACTCGAGCATGTATTCGAATTGCCCGCATCCATCCGTGCCTCAATGCGAAGTCCGAGCGCTTGCACCAGCGCATCGTTGAACTGCACCCGCTTCACCCTTAGCTCATGCAGTACATTCGTCTTCTCCGCTTTTGTCAGCGAACTCGCCTCGACCTTCGCAATCAGCGCATCGACACCCTTCAACCCGTCCCGCAACTCCGGCGCACACTTCTCCGGGGCATCCACCGAAAACACCTTCGCGGCACTTGCCGCATGATCATCAATCGTCTTCAGTGCCGGTCGTAGCCACTCACTCGCCGAGGGTGCAAGCGTCGCAATCCCCTCCAGCGTCACATCCACGCCATCGAAAAAACTCTGTTCCGTGTCACCCGTCTTCACCCGCGATCCATACCGGTGATAGCTCACATCGAACGTACCCGCAGGGGCCATCCTCACGCCTTGACCGATCTGCGTCTTCTGCAACGCAAGCCCCTTGCGCGCAAACTGAACATACGTCATCCCCAGCACCGCGCTAGGCTCGCCTTCATGCACCACTACATTCGCCTGCGGAGTCTCCGTCGACCACGTCTTCGTCACATAGTTGTAAAACCGTGCTGGAATCGACTTGTTCGTCGCATAGTCATACATCTGCCCATTCGACACCCGAGCAAACGGCACCCGCGCATACACCTTCATCGGCGACCAAGGCTCCAGCCCCATCTCCGGAAAAACCTTCGGATCGCCGGCAGCAGTAAATACCTCCTGCGCCATCTCGCCCGAGACCTGGTGCTGGCCGTGCCCATCTGTAGGCCCGCCCTCAAACACGCTCGTCACCACCAGCGGCCGATACAGCCGCACTGCGCGCACGGCGTCATACAACACCCGTTCATGCGTCCACTTCGCAAACGCCTCTTCCTTAGTCTTTGAAAACCCGAAGTCCACCTCCGTCCCGAACATCTGGTCAACTCCCAGATACCGGTCCGCCGCCAACAGCTCCTGCGTCCGCACCAACCCCAGCGCGTCGTCAAAATCGCCCGACATCAGGTTCTGCCCACCCTCGCCGCGGGTCAGCGTCAATGTCGCTGTTCGGACCCCATGTCCCCGGGCCTCGTACGTCAGCATTCCCCCGTCCTCATCATCAGGATGCGCCACGATCATCATCAGGCTGGCCCGCGTCCTCAACTTGATCAGGCTCTGCTCAAGCGCCAGCGCGCCCTTGTTCGCCGGGATCGGATCTTCCGTGACCGAGGCCCGCACCCGCTCTCCCGCCAGGTTCGCCGGATCGCGCGCCTCCTGCCCAAACGCACCGCCGACACCCCCCATGGCGATCGCCATCGCGGCGACCGCACTCCAACCAGCAAATACTCGCATAGGAACCATTGACTTCTAATCTCTCACACCCAACCACCCCAAATCACGTGCCAAATCGCCCATCCACCCGCACTTTCCCGTCCTACTGTAACCAGTAGCAGGATTCGACGTCATATCATTAGAGAGTAGTCCTGTTAGCCGGAAGAGGAATGACCGCGATGCTTCTCCGAAAATCAACCAGCCTTGAATCGACCATCCGTTCCTCGGACATCACCCCGCAGCATGTCTTCGAGCAACATCAGACTGACCGCCGCCGTTTCCTCACCGGGGCCGCGACCTTGGGCGTCGGCGCCCTGGCTGCCCATTAGTTCCCAATCTCGTCAATCCCCCAACCACGGTGCACGCGGCGGACCAACTCCAAACAGTCCCAAGCAAATACGCCGTTCCTGACGCTCAGACACCCTTCAACAAAGCTACCAGCTTCAACAACTACTACGAGTTCGGCACCGACAAATCCGACCCCGCCCGCAACGCCCACACCCTCCAGATCCGCCCCTGGACCGTCCAGGTCACCGGCATGGTCAAGAAGCCCCAGACCATCAACATCGACGACCTCCTCCGCTATCGACCGCTCGAAAGCCGCGTCTACCGCCATCGCTGCGTCGAGGCCTGGTCCATGGTCATCCCGTGGGACGGCTACTCGCTCTCCGAGTTCATCAACTTCTGCGAGCCTCTGCCCAGTGCAAAATACGTCCAGTTCTTTACGCTCAACGACAGGAAGCAGATGCCTGACCGCGCCTTCGGTTACGACTGGCCCTACCGCGAGGGCCTTCGCATGGACGAGGCCATGAACCCACTCGCCCTGCTCACCTTCGGCTGCTATGGCCAGGTCCTTCCCAACCAGAATGGATCGCCGATTCGAGTCATCCTCCCTTGGAAGTACGGCTTCAAGTCAGGAAAATCCATCGTCCGCTTTCACTTCCTGGACAAGCAGCCCCAGACCACATGGAACCAGCAGAACAGCGAAGAGTATGGCTTCTTCTCCAACGTAAACCCCAACGTCGACCATCCCCGCTGGTCCCAGGCCCGCGAGCGCCGCATCGACTCAAGTCTTCTGCCCCACTACATCCCCACCCTAATGTTCAACGGCTACTCCGACGAGGTCGCCAGCCTCTACGCCGGCATGGACCTCAAAAAGAACTACTAGAAATCTAACCTTGCCCATTCCATTGCTAATGCCGTTGCCGTAGTCCTTGTCGTTGCCTGTTCTTTTTGTTGTCATTCCGCAGCGCAGCGAAGGAATCTGCTTTTGCCTTTGCCGTTGTCGTTGCCTGTTCTTTTGGTTGTCATTCCGCAGCGGAGCGGAGGAATCTGCTTTTGCCTTTGACATCCCTCTTTGCCACCGCTTCGTGCGGTCTCAAATTATCACAACCCGATCCAATCGCCGCACCCAATAAACTAACTCCAGCCTAAAATGTCCAAGCGCGCCATCATCGTCCTCAAAGCCCTCCTCCACGTCCTCTGCCTCGTCCCCTTCCTCTGGCTCGTTCATCTCTTCACCTCACCTGCTCTCGCTAACTACGCCGACCCCATCAACTACGTCACTCACTTTACCGGCGACTGGACCCTCTATCTCCTCTTCGCGTCCCTCGCTATCACGCCAATCCGCCGCCTCTCGCCCCGCATTGCCTGGCTCATCCGCTTCCGCCGTCTCCTCGGCCTCTATGCCTTCTTCTATGCGACCCTTCATCTCGCCACCTACATCTTCCTCTTCTCCGGGTACGACATCACCACCGCCCTCGCCGGTCTACGCGCCGGACACCCCGGCGAACTCATCACCCAGTGGAAGCTCATCTGGCCTAACATGGTCGACGACGCCGTCAAGCGCCGCTTCATCCAGGTCGGCCTCCTCGCCTGGACCATCCTCCTTGCCCTCACCCTCACCTCACCCGCCTTCATCATGCGGGCCATGGGCGGCAAAAACTGGCAGCGCCTCCATCGCCTCATTTACGTAGCGGCCATCTGCGGCATCATCCACTACTGGTGGCTGGTCAAGAGCGGCAACTACGCCCCCTGGAAGGTCACTGCCGTCCTCACCGTCCTCCTTCTCGCCCGCATCGCCTACGCCACCATGCAACGCCAAAAAAAATCGCGCCTCACCCCGGCCCGATCCACCACCGCATAAGCCTCGGCCCTTCATTCGTCGCTTGTCGTCGCTTTTTGCTCTTGTCGTTGTTCTTGCAGTTGCCTTTGCTCTTGCGGTTGCAGTTGCCTTTGCTCTTGCGGTTGCAGTTGCCCTTGTTGTTGCCCGCTCTTTTGGGTTGTCATTCCGCAGCGCAGCGGAGGAATCTGCTTTTGTCGTTGCCGTCGCTTTTGTTCTTGCCTTCCTCGACACTAACGAAAAGTGGCGTCATCTCGACCGGAGCAACAGATAGTCTTGCGGAGTGGAGAGACCCCCGCAATTCGCTTTTGCCGCTGTCTGTACTCCTTCTCCTCCAACCACTTACAACTTTTTTCTTCAAATTCGGCCTGGAAATCGGTTGTCAAGTCCAAAACCTCCTAAATCTCTCAAATAAAACGAGATCCCAAGTGACAAATTCTCCCTCTCCGTTCGCTATACTTAAATTAGGGGCAAAATATTCTGGACATCGGTAGAGCCAATCAGGCTAACCCCTTTGTTTGGACGATTTTGGACGTAAGCCATTTATTTTGACGATTTTACAGACGGGCTCTACCTGTAAAGTGCTGATAATAATAAGTTTACGCTCGGGCAATAGGGGGGGGGGTACCTCATGGGAAGGTTCGCAACTTGCTGTGCCATATCCGGTCTAACGGAGAGAGGCACTTCTATGCGTAGAATCGCCCTGGCGCTCGTCCTGCTGTCTACCCTGCCGCTACACGCCCAGAAAAAGCCCGCCCCGAAACCCAAACCTCCGGCCGCAGCAAAACCCGCCCCTCTCCCCCCACTCACTGAGCAGGAGCGGGCCCAGCAACTCCTCAATCGCTTCACCTTCGGCCCCCGCCCCGGCGACCTCGAACAGGTCCTCGCCATCACTCCGGAAAAATGGTTTGAGCAGCAGCTCAATCCCGCCAGCGTTCCCGACCCGGTCCTCGACAAGCGTCTCAACGACTACCCCACCCTCAACATGCAGCCCGACCAAGCCCTCCTCGTGTTCCCGGATCGTGGCACCATCCAGCAGGTAGCCGAAGGCAAGCGCCCGTACCCCGCCGACCCCAATCTCGCAGCCATGTACGAGGTGCAGGTCTACAAATACAACAAAGATCTCGACGCCAAAAAAATCAACGCCAACGGCCAGCCCGCCATCACCCCACCCACCGAAGCCGAACTAGCCGAGCAGAAAAAAGCCGACCAGGCCGCAGCCGCTCGCATCGCCGGAGATCTCTTCACCCTCCCGAAGAACCAGCGCATGGCCGCGCTCATCAAGCTCCCCGTGCCCGACCGCATAGCCTTCACCACCTACGTCGCAGGCGACCAGAAAAATCTCCTCCTCAACGACTTCAACCCACGCGAGCGCGAGCTCTTCAACGGCATGGCCGCCAACATCGGCGCCTCCTACCAGATCATCAACGAGCTCTCTCAGGCAAAGTTCCTCCGCGCCATCCTCTCCGAGCGCCAGCTTCAGGAGGTCATGACCGACTTCTGGTTCAATCACTTCAACATCTACATCGGCAAAGACTCCGACCAGTGGTACACCACGGCCTACGAACGCGACGACATCCGTAAACACGCCTTGGGCAAGTTCCGCGATCTCCTCCTTGCGACCGCCACCAGCCCGGCCATGATGGTCTATCTCGACAACTGGCTATCCATCGGCCCCGACTCACTGGCCAACGGAGTCAACCCCGCCAATCCTAATTCGAAGAAAGGCAACCGCGGCCTCAACGAGAACTACGGCAGGGAAGTAATGGAGCTCCACACCGTCGGCGTCGACGGCGGCTACACCCAGTCCGACGTCACCGCCCTCTCCGCCATCCTCACCGGCTGGACGGTCGACCGCCCCAACCAGGGCGGCCCCTTCACCTTCGACTACAAAAAGCACGAACCGGGCCCCAAGCAATGGTTCGGACACACCATCGGAGCCATCACGCAAGCAGAGCTGTCAGCCATTCCCGCTAACATTCCCACCGGCATGAACGAAGGCGTCGAAGCCCTCACCCTCCTCGCGGCCGATCCTCACACAGCGCACTTTATCAGTTACAAACTCGCCCAGCGCTTCGTCGCCGACGACCCGCCGCCAGCTCTCGTCGACCGCATGGCCGCGACCTACCTCGCCACCGATGGCGACATCAAAGCCATCCTTCGCACCCTCGTCCAGTCAGCTCGAGTTCAACTCCAGGAAATACTTCCGCAACAAAGTGAAAACGCCGATGGAGTTCCTTGCCTCGGCCTTTCGCACCACCGCCACGGATCCTGCGAATCCAGGCGCGCTAGTCAACACCATCAACACCATGGGCATGCGCCTCTACTACGCGCTCCCGCCCACTGGCTACTACATCACCGCCGACCACTGGATGAACTCCACCGCGCTCGTCGACCGTCTCAACTTCGCCTACGCCCTCACCGGAAGCAAGTTCGCAAACCAGAAGTTCGACTCCGCCCACGTCCTCGCCCTGGGGCTGATGGCCCAACCAGCCAGCCCGGCTGCAAATCAGACTGCGGCCGGAAACTCACCACACGCGAAATACTCTGAAGCCATTCTCACCACCGAACTCAACACGAGCGTCGAGCCAAGCGGCGCGACTGGCCAGGACATCGCCCTGCACGTCCTCGAGTCCGCCCTGATTGGGGGCGACGTCTCCGCCCAGACCAATCAGCTCATCCACAAACAGATCGCCGACCTTCCAGCGGCCAACTCCACCGACACCCTCAACCTGCTCACCGCCCTCGTCATGGGTAGCCCCGAGTTCCAACTCCGGTAGCCCCAGGCATCGAATCAACACGGTCCGATCAACCGAAGACACTCTGGCTGCAGTGTTAGCGACCTACGGAAACAGCCGCTCCTTGCCCCACCCGTCCCCACTCCTCAAAAACAAAAACCGGTCATGCAGCCGCCCCTCGCCACTCTTCCAGAACTCAATGCGCTCCGGCCGTAGAACATATCCTCGCCAATATTCCGGCCGCGGAATCTCTCCCGGAAACTCCCTTTCCAACTCCTTCACCCGAGCCACCAGTAACCCTCGACTAGCCAGCACACGGCTCTGTTGCGAAGCCACCGCGCCCAACTGACTCAGTCGCGGTCTGCCATGAAAATAATCGTCCGCCTCCGCCCCAGACAGCTCCGTCACCGTCCCCGAAATTCGCACCTGCCGTCGCAGCGACTTCCAGTGAAAACACATCGCGGCCCGCGGGTTCTCAGCAAGTTCCAAACCCTTCTGGCTCTCCGAATTCGTATAAAAGGAGAACCCTCGGTGGTCCACACCTTTCATGAGCACCATCCGCACGCTCGGCGCTCCGTCCCGCGTCGCGGTAGCCAGCGCAACTGCGCTGGCATCATTCAACTCACTCTCTTCGGCCTCCTGCATCCAGCTGCCAAACAGCGCAATCGGATCGGGCCCGGTCTCTGCGTCCATCTCATCCATATCCATCACCGCTTCGTAGACGAAGCTAACTCAATCCTTCGAACAGGTCCGTTCCCTGGTGCGCCGCCTGAGGCGGAGCCGTAGCCACCAGGGCATAAAACTCCTCGGCCCCATACCTCGAGAAGAAGTCCTTCGTCTTCTCCATCAACGGAGCCTGCGAGACATGCTGCCGAAACGCTTCGCTCTTCCGCTCCCGCACCGAGCGAATATCCAGCGTCACTGTCCACGGCATCATCATCGGAGGCGGTCTGTCCGGTATGCTCATCGTTTGCCGTCAGGTAATAAAGCCGCTCCGCTTTATGCGGACTCCCTCCATCCGGATACCGCTTCGCCTGCCCCGCCCAGTGAAACGCTGCCGTCGTCAGCATCGAAGCCACCATGTGGTCCGCATGTGTATTCTGGCCGCCGTCCCCGCCAAACGTAAGCACCACGTCCGGCTTGAATCGTCGCATCCGCTCCACCAGCCGCCCCGCAACTACCGGGAAGTCGACAAACTCCAGTCGTCCGTCCTGATAGTCCATCAGTTCGTTGTGTGTCACACCCAGCACCTCGCACGAACGCCGAAACTCCTCTCGCCGCATCTGCCCCAGCGCCTCACCCGTCGCCGCGTCGCCCCGATTCGACGCTGCCTGTCCATCCGTCAAGCAGATCACATACGTCTCAATCCCACGGTCGGCCGACAGTGCCAACGCTCCACCAAACGCAAAGCACTCATCATCAGGATGCGCCACCACGCACATCAACTTCAACCCCACTCAGCACCCTCCAGGTCCGCGTCCTCAAACAGCAACTCCGCTGAGATCTCGTCCATCTCAGCTTCCGGATCGACTCCACGCACGGGCGCGAAGCTTCTGCGATGAAGTGCGCAGGGGCCGATCTCAGCCAATGCTCGCCTGTGTGCCGGCGTTGCATAGCCTTTATGCGAGGCCAGGCCATAGCCGGGGTGTAGCGCGTCCAGCTGCCGCATCAAGGCATCGCGATGCACCTTGGCTACCACCGAAGCCGCCGCAATCGAAAGGCTCAACGCGTCGCCGTAGATAAGCTTCGTCTGTCGGCAAGGGTGGTCGAGTCGCATGGCATCGATCAGGAGATGGTCGGGTTCCATCGTCAAACCCTGCACTGCCGCCAGCATCGCCATTCGCGAAGCCTGGTAGATATTCACACGGTCGATTGTCTCGGCGTCGACCTCTGCGACACTGATCGCAAGCGCCATCGCGCGTATCTGCATGTCGAGCCCCTCCCGCTCCTCGCGGGTCAGTTGTTTGGAGTCCTTGAGGCCGGCGGCAGCAAGCTCGTCCACACATTCGGGCAGAATCACCGCAGCCGCCACAACTGGGCCGAAGAGCGCTCCACGCCCCACCTCATCGACGCCGGCGATTCTCTGAAAGCCGTAATACCGGAGCGCCTGTTCCGGAGCGTCGCTGCAGACCAGCAGCTTCAACATGCGCTGTTTGGCTGTTGCTGCGGTTACCTTTTTCTTGAGTGCGCGTTTGGAGAGAGGAAAAGCCATGCCCGTCAGAGACGAGTGTATAACCAGCTGCGCAAAACGAAGCCACGACCGAAGTCGTGGCTCAGTGGAAAACAGGGAAGCGAAACTCTTAGCTTGCGGCGCGTTCGACCTCGCGCAGACGAGCGGCCTTACCGCGCAGACCGCGCAGGTAGAACAGCTTCGAACGGCGAACCTCGTACGAGCGAACCTTCTCGACCTTATCGACGACCTTCGAGTTGTAGGGGAAGATGCGCTCGACGCCCTGGCCGAAGCTCATCTTGCGAACGGTGAAGGAGCCCTGCGCGCCCTTGCGGCACGCGATCACCATGCCCTCAAACGCCTGCAGGCGCTCTTTCTCGCCTTCACGAATCTTGACTTGGACACGAACGGTGTCGCCGGGGGCGAACGCGGGTAAATCGGTCCGCTCTAACTTGGCGGCCAGCTTCTGCATAATCGGATGAATGGACATGACACAACTTTCCTATGTTGGACTCGACCTTTAGTGTACACGAAATCTCCGCTTTTAGGGCCGAAATCGCATCGAAAACAGCACAATATCAGTGCTTTATCAATCCGGATCATCCTGCCACCCGAACTCCGCAAGAATCTCCCGATCCTCCTCGCTGATCTCGATCTTCGCCAGCAGGTCCGGACGGTTCTCGCAGCGTCTTCTTCAAGGCCATCCTCCGCCGCCATCTCCGGATCACCTCATGGTTCCCGCCGGCAAGCGCCTCCGGAATCGCAATACCCATAAACTCCGCCGGCCGCGTGTAGTGCGGATAGTCCAGCAACCCTCCGGCCCCGTACGTCGACCGCGGCAGTCCATCCGCAGAGACTACGTCTCCAGCGACGTCGTCCGCCCCAAAGCTCTCAAAGCGCGACGAGTCCGGGTTCCCCAGCGCTCCCGGCAGTAGCCGAACCACCGCATCGACAATCACCGCCGCCGCCAGTTCGCCACCAGAAAGAACATAGTCCCCAATAGAGATCTCGCGGTCGCACAGCAGCTCATTCACCCGCTCATCCACACCTTCATACCGCCCGCAAAGAATCACAACCCGCTCCGTCACCGCCAGCTCCTGCGCCACCGTCTGGGTGAACGGCTGCCCCTGCGCCGACAGTAGAATCACAGTCTCCTTTTGCCTCTGCCGTTCGGCCTTTGGGGCAATGTGCAGTGACTGCACCGCGTCGTAGATTGGTTGCGCCTTCAGCACCATCCCCTCGCCGCCGCCAAACGGACGATCGTCCACCGTTCGATGGCGGTCATGCGTAAAGCTGCGCAGGTCATGCGTCGTAATTTCGACCAGCCCCGTGCTGCGGGCGCGTTTCAGGATTCCATAGTTAAACGGCCCCGCGAAGATGTCCGGAAAGATCGTAATGATATCAAAGCGCATAAAGAGGTTGATTACCGAATAGGCCAGTAACGATTACCGAATAGCCATTTATTTGTGGCTCTGCTGACTGCACCATATCACTTGGAAGTTGTAGAAGCGCGTGGCCGGATTGGGTTGAAAATCATAATGTGTTGCTCTACGCCCCACTTACGGTTGTCATCACAGCGCGCAGAAGAGGCCCCCTCATGTCTCGAATCAAACTCGCGGCTGTGCTAGTGACGCCGCTGGCATTTCTCTGTTCCAACACCGTCCAGGCCCAGGAAACAGCCAACAGCGCAGTGCAAACGCCAGCACCGCCCAATCCGCAGATCCAGGCGTCTGTCGCGGTGAAAGACGAAGTCTATCGCACCTACGTGCCATATAAAGGCCTGCCTCTGAAACCGGCCCCTACCCCGGTCCCACCATCAGTATCGGCACAGCCTCCAGCAGCAGCACCAGTCGCCGGCGCGGCTCCGACCGGCTGCGATACGGCATTCGCCGCGCCCAAGAACGACGTCTACGGCGCCTACGTCCCATACAACGGGCCCCTTCTGAATCGCAGCTGCGTCATAAATATGCAGCCTGCGACTGCTAGTTTGCCCCAACAGGCATCTCCTGTGCTCAAGACTCCGCCCCAGGAGCAAGCGCTCGAAGTCCCAACCGTACCACCGGCCACGAAGCTGGCCCCGCCAGAAGTTGCGGCTGCCGACGCTCCACCCCCCGCTTGTAGCATGGTCGCGGACAAAGTCTACGGCGCTTACGTTCCCTACACCGGACCACCCGTGACGGCATGCACCACACAGACGGACATTGGCGGCTCGACACAACCGAACTCTACTGTAGCCGCGGCGCAGTTGGCAGAAGCCGCAGCGCTTCCTCAACCCAGACTGGCTTCGCCCACAGCCAACGAGATCGCGCTTGCGGCCCCATCACCGGCCGGCGCACCATTGCCAAGCGCACCGCCAATCGGCGACCCATCGGGCGGTGCACCAGCCGGGGGGAGCGGATATATCCGGGTCGTTCCTGCGCCCATTCCTCAGAAACAACCCCTCCAGATCAAGCCGTTCCGCTCAGTGGCCGTTGGCGTCAAGGCCGACACACTGGGCGCGGGTGTCGAGTTGGCGACCCCCTTGTCCCACAGCTTCAACCTCCGCTCTAGCTTCAATGTTTTGCCATTCAACTACGGATTCTCCATCGACGGAGTTAATTACAACGCCAGGTTCCATCTCCAATCCAGCGAAGCCGTGCTCGATTGGTTCCCGCTACACGGTTCGTTTCACATCAGCCCCGGCGTACTCTACGCAAAGAACTCGCTTTCTGGGACAACATCCGTCGGGCCCGGTCAGTCGTTCACCCTCGGCAATCAACCATTCATCAACAGCGTCGACGACCCGGCCCACGGATCTGCTTCTGTCGTCTATCCCCACAAGGTCGCCCCGATGCTATTGTTCGGATTTGGCAATATAATTCCGCGCAACGGTAGTCATTTCTCGTTCCCCGTCGAGTTCGGTGCCGCCTACACTGGCGCTCCTCAAATGAGCGTCTCCCTCAACGGTACTGCATGCACAAAAGACGGCTGCGCCGACTTTGGCACAAACACCCAGGCGCAGACGTTTCTCAAACAGGAGGTCAACGATCTCAACAGCGATCTAAGGAGTTTCCCCTTCTATCCGATCGTTTCGATCGGCGTTGCCTATCATTTCTACTCTAGTTCCCATCACGCACCGAACGATTGATCTCGATCAATCCGTCCGGCAGTTTCATGTCGATTCGTTTCGCCTCGGTATCCACCGCCACTAGAAACGCCTTCGCAAACGGAATAAGTACTTCGTCACCATCTGCTGAGGTCACCGCCAGCAGCGGCGCAGCGTCATCAAGCCGTCGCCCTCCATCTGCGGTCATCGCAAATTGCACCTCTTCCACTACCCCCACAGGCGCGGGGCCGTTGTAGACGGTACAGCCAATCAACTCGCTGATGTAGACGGATTCGTCATCCAACGGCACCCGTTCCTCGTGGGGAACGAGCACGTCCTTCCCTACAAGCGTCTCTGCGTCCGAGATCGTATCGATCCCGGCAAACTGCAGCACCACACGCCCTTCATTCTTCCCCACCGGCAGCCAGAAAGCCACGACCTCGGCCTGGGGCGCCTCTGTCTGTTCTCCGTTGAAGCCAGGCGCTGCCAGAAACACCCGCTTCTGGCTCATCAAAGCGTTCAGGAAAATCGGTAAACAACTCCGCCAGCACCTCACCCTTGCGACCCTGCGGCCGAAGCAGATGTGCCAATACGATCCATGCTGGCGTAGTTCGCGTCATAATGCAGAACTCAGCGTGAAAAGATGCAATGACGCCGCTCGTCATGGAGGTCAACTCGGTGGCGCGGGCGGCTCGCTGTGTTCCACGATGTCAAGTGAAAAGCGATGCTTCAGCTTCATACTCGCTGCACTGAGAATGGTTCGCATCGACCGCGCGGTTCGACCCTGTTTCCCAATCACTTTGCCAACGTCGCTTTGGGAGACGCGCAATCGAATGATGGTGGACTCGCCATCTGCAATCGCCTCAACAGAGACGTTGCCAGGGTCATCGACAAGAGCACAAGCGATCTCACGGACGAGGTCTGTCATATTGGTTACAGGATCCCCCCCTGGAGGAGACTGAGTTGCCTGAGTCATTACACACCTTCGGTTCTGGGAGTCACGAAGAAACGCTCAAGCCCGTCCCTTCGTCCCGTCTGCAGCGAGATCTTCTGGGAAGTGCTGAAACGAGCGAAGCCTCGGTCGCAGGCAGTCCAGCGATAAGACCGGACGTCCTGCTTTGCAACTGAAACCACTAACTATGCAATACCAAGGAGTTTACGTGAAACGGTGTGCAGGACATACTGGCAGGACTCAAGTGAGACAGCTATCTTTGGGAACCATAATCGCATTCCCAAAGTTAGCGGTAACCAAGTAACTTTATGCCACAGCGACTGCTTCTGCGGGCTTCGCGGCCAACAGTTTTCCGACGCGCTCCGACAACTGCGCTCCATTGCTGGTCCAGTAGTCGATTCGGTCGCGCTTCAGATCAACAGTCGCGGGGGTCGTGCGCGGATTGTAGGTGCCCACCACTTCAACCGAACGGCCGTTACGGGCGCGGTCCTTTTCGATAACAACGACGCGGTAGTGGGGTTGCTTACGCGCTCCAACGCGCGCCAAACGGATCATCAACACGGGCAATGCCTTTCAAAACATTTTTTGATTTTGAGCTACAGATGGCCTATCAGCCCTCCATCTGGTCAGACGGCTGACATGGTTAATCCAACATCTAAGTATCGCGGAAAATCGCGGCTTTTCGCAATGCTTATCCAGCAAATTGCCTCGATTTAGGCGGGAAACAGGAACCGCAGCACGTCCCCAAAACGGTCCGACCATGCACGCTCATCATGCACCGCACCTTGCGCCTTCACATAGACCAGGTCAATCCCGCTCCGCCAACCCCGTTTGATCAGCAGGCGCTCCAGCATGTCCGCATCGCGCAGATGCCGCACCCCTTCCGCCGTTCCCATGTCCAGCCAGATGCGCAGGTCGGGCTTCGTCGCCTGGTCGTTGATTGCATTGAGGATACTGCGATGGTCCCACCAGAGCGATGGCGACATGACCGCGATCTTGCCAAAGACCTCCGGGTACGCAAAGCCCAGAGAAAGCGAGATCAGCCCGCCGAGCGACGACCCGTCCAAGGCCCGTATTTTTCGCGTCTGCCAGAGTTCGGTAGGTGCGGTCGATTAGCGGCTTCAACTCCTCCATCAGCAGCCGCCCATAGCTTCGACCCTCGCCGCCACCCATCTTGAAGTCGCGTGTCGGCGTGTACTCCGCCATGCGGCGAAGCCCCGTGTTGGCGACCCCCACGAGGATTACCGGCTCGATCTCACCCTCCTTCGTCAGCCGGTCCGCAGTCGTATGGGCGTTCCACGTCCGGCCCGCGATATACGAGGTTCGTCC
Source organism: uncultured Acidobacteriaceae bacterium (assembly GCA_963756685.1). Lineage (GTDB taxonomy): Bacteria > Acidobacteriota > Terriglobia > Terriglobales > Acidobacteriaceae > Edaphobacter. The sequence goes on along the minus strand of CAVWON010000006.1, from coordinate 437,755 downwards.
GTCGAATAAGTTCTGGCCGTCCTGCAGATAGAAGACAGGGAAGCGGCGCTCCTCCTGCTCCAGATACTGCGGAGGCAGATACACCGAGACCACCCGGTCGTCGGCAGTATCTCCGAGTGAAATTGGTGAAGGCTGTATCTTGGGTTGGCGTCGAGCTCATCTGCGGTATGCTCTCTACTCGGATCGTTGACGGAGATCTCCGGGACCGGCTCGCGCTCCGGCGGCCCAAACGCTGCCTTGAAAGAAGTTGGGGTTAGCGGTTCCAATGCGATAACGACGGCTCCAGTAAAGTACGATTGCATCAGACTAGCAGAGGGGAAGGCAATGAAACGCGAATACCACAAATGGCTCTCCCCGTCCCTCGGGCGCGACATGGAGATGCTCGTCTTCGGACACGCAGGCCTCCCCGTCCTTGTCTTCCCCACCTCCTGCGGCCGCTTCTTCGAGTTTGAAGACCGCGGCATGATCGACGCCGTCTACGACAAGCTCGAACACGGACGCCTTCAGCTCTTTTGCGTCGACTCGGTCGACTCCGAAAGCTGGTACAACCGCGCTGTTCCACCGCGCTGGCGCATCGCCCGTCACGTGCAGTACGAGCACTATCTGATGCACGAGGTCCTGCCCCTGCTTCGCCACCAGAACCAATCCTCCAGTCTGGGCGCCCTGGGCTGCAGCTTCGGCGGTTATCACGCAATCAACATCGCACTGCGACACCCGGATGTCTTTACCGCTATGCTCTCCATGAGCGGCGCGTTCGACACCTCCAGCTTTCTCTCCGGCTACTACGACGACGACTGCTACTTCAACATTCCCATGCATTATCTGTCGAACATCAGTGACCCCTGGTATCTCCATCGGTACCGGCGCAACACCTACATTCTCGCGACCGGTGTACACGACCAATGCTGGAACGCAAACGAACGAATGGCGGAGGTCTTCCGCGCCAAAAACATCCCATGCCGCCTCGACGTCTGGGGCGACAACACCGGACACGACTGGCCCTGGTGGCAACGAATGCTGCAGACTTATCTCTAGCTCTCGGTCTCTAACGAGCGAACGGCCCCGCACATTGGTAACCACTTGGAGGATTACGTGAAGAAGATCGGTGTTCTTTTTGGAATGGAAAATACCTTTCCCGGCGCCCTCGTCGACAAGATCAACGGCATGGAGGTCGAAGGAATTCAAGCCGAGTTCGTCCACGTCGGCGGAGTTCACATGGCCGAGCCCTCCGGCTACGCTGTCATCGTCGACCGCATCTCGCACGACATGCCCTTCTATCGTTCTTTCTTAAAGAACGCCGTCCTCACCGGCACCCAGGTCATCAACAATCCCTTCTGGTGGTCTGCTGACGACAAGTTCTTCAACTTCGCTCTCGCCACGAAACTCGGCGTCGCAATTCCCAAGACCGTCCTTCTTCCGCACAAAAAATTTCCTCCACAAATTAACGAACGCTCTCTGCGCAACCTGCAGTTTCCCCTCGACTGGGACAGCATCTTCGACTACGTTGGCTTTCCCGCCTTCCTCAAACCCCACGACGGCGGCGGCTGGCGCGACGTCTTCCACGTCCACAATCGCGACGAGTTCTTCCACGCCTACGACAAGACCCGCGACCTCTGCATGACCCTCCAGGCCGCAGTCAACTTCAAAGAGTACTTCCGCTGCTACGTCGTCGGCCAGTCCGAGGTCCGCATTATGCCCTACGACCCGCGCCGCCCGCACGAGCACCGCTATGTCCTCGACCCACCCGACTACGACAAAAAACTCCTGAAGCGAGTCGAAAAAGACGCCCTCACCCTCTGCAAGGCCCTTGGCTACGACCTCAACACCGTGAGTTCGCCGTCGAAGACGGCATTCCCTACGCCATCGACTTCATGAACCCTGCCCCCGACGCCGACCTCCACTCCGTAGGCAAAGAAAGCTTCGACTGGATCGTCAATGCCGTAGCAAACCTTGCCATCAACAAAGCCAAAGACCCGGCCAAACCCGAACTCCGCTGGGCCTCGCTATTGGGCTCGGAGAAGAAATCTGCACCGAAGAAGACGGCCGCTAAATCAGCTACCACCAGCACGGCAGTGAAGAAGGCATCAAAGAAAAAATAGCGGCGTAACAAATCTCAGATTGATGCCGAACGACTCGTCGATCTCTTTGGGTGGCCACAAAGTAATCAACTTTTCTCCGTCCAATCGGTGTTTATCCGTGTTAAGTTTTTGTTTTCGCTTACGAGGCCACGAATATGCGCCCCTCCTTCACGCTAGGCATCGAAGAGGAATACCAGACCATCGACCCTGAGACCCGCGATCTCCGTTCGCACATCGCAACTGAGATGCTCGCCAAAGGAAAACTCCGCCTCGAAGAACGCGTCAAGGCCGAGATGCATCAGTCCGTCATCGAGGTCGGCACGCGCATCTGCAGCAACATCCAGGTCGCCCAGGAAGACCTCTTCGACCTCCGCCGCAACATGATCTCCCTCGCCGAAGAGCACGGCCTCGTCCTCGTCGCCGGCGCGACCCATCCCTTCGCCGACTGGCGCGTCCAGGAGATCTACCCCGACCCTCGCTACGCCCAGGTCGTCGAAGACCTCCAACTCGTCGCCCGCGCCAACCTCATCTTCGGCCTCCACGTCCACGTCGGCATCGAAGACCGCGAAGCCGCCATCCGCATCATGAACTCCCTGCGCTACTTCCTCCCTCACATCCTCGCTTTCTCCACCAACTCGCCCTTCTGGCTAGGCATGGAGACCGGCTACAAGAGCTACCGCGCCAAGGTCTTCGAAAACTTCCCCCGCACCAACCTCCCCGACAGCTTCGCCAGCTACTCCGAGTTCGAGAGCTACGTCAACCTCCTCATCAAGACCAACTCCATCGATAACGCCAAAAAAATCTGGTGGGACGTCCGCCCCCATCCCTTCTTCGACACCGTCGAGGTCCGCATCTGCGACATCCCCCTCCGCGCCCACGAGACCATCGCCATCGCCGCGCTCATCCAGGCCACTGCGTGCAAGCTCTGGCACCTGCACTCCCGAAACGTCGACTACCGCCAGTACTCCCGAGCACTCCTGATGGAGAACAAGTTCCGCGCCGTCCGCTATGGCCTCGACGGCAAGATGATCGACTTCGGCAAACAGGAAGAGGTCCCCGCCCGCGAACTCATCCTCGAATACCTCGCCTTCGTCGACGACGTCCTCGACGAACTGGGCAGCCGCAAAGAAATCGCCTACATCCACACCATGCTCCATCAAGGCTCCGGTGCCGACCGCCAGCTCAAAGTCTTCCGCGAAACCGGCGATCTCAAGGCCGTAGTCGACTACATGGCCGCCGAAACCAAAGCCGGCCTTTAATTCGGTACTTGCAGTTGATCTATTGTTTGTCATTCCGCAGCGAAGCGGAGGAATCTGCTTGCTGTTCCGTTGCCTGTGGTCATCCAGTATGGGTCTGCAGTTGCTTTTCGTTGCAACGGCCTTAACTCTTCCCATACCAATCCATCACAATTCTGTGAAATTCTCAGGAAACCTATATCCTAGACAGGAAGCTTCACCCCGAAAGATGGAAACCATGGTTGACCAGGCAACACAGACAGTACCGGACCTTCGCGCCACTCCCTTCCCAGCCGAGTTCACTCCCGGCGCTCGCAACGCGGTCACCACCTGCCTGCGCATCCAGCCCGACGAAAAAGTTACCCTCATCACCGACGAGCGCTGCCTCACCATCGCTGCCTCCATCGCCGCAGAGCTCGACCGCATCGGTTGCGCTTGGAACGCCTTCGTCCTCGAGGCCATCGCTGCCCGACCCCTCACCGAGATGCCCCCCATCGTCCTCGCCGACATGGAGACCTCGCAGGTCAGCATCTTCGCCGTCGAAGTCCAGCCCAACGAACTCCACAGTCGCATGCAGATGACCGACGTCGTCAACCGCCGCCGCATGCGTCACGCCCACATGGTCAACATCACTCCCGAGATCATGACCCAGGGCATGCGCGCCGACTTCCTCGCTATTGACCGGCTCTCCCAAGCCGTTCTCGAGAAGGTCCGCGCCGCCACTTACGTCCGCGCCACCACCCCCGCCGGCACCGACATCCACGCCCAGCTCAACCCCGACTATCGCTGGTTCAAAACCTCCGGCATCATCAGCACCGAAAAGTGGGGCAACCTCCCGGGTGGCGAGTGCTTCACCGCGCCCGGCGAGGTCAACGGCGTCTTCGTCGTCGATGGCGTCGTCGGCGACTTCCTCTGCGCCCGTTATGGCATCCTCCGCGACCGTCCCCTCACCATCAACATCGAAGGCAACCGCATCACCCGCGTCTCCAGCGAAAACAAAGCTCTCGAGCGCGACTTCTGGGCCTACACCCATACTGATGAAAACTCCGACCGAGTCGGCGAGTTCGCCATCGGCACCAACATCGGCGTAGAGCGAGTCATCGGCAACATCCTTCAGGACGAAAAATTCCCCGGCATTCACATAGCCTTCGGCGACCCCTACGGAGCCCACACCGGAGCGCCCTGGAAGTCCTCCACCCACATCGATGTCGTCGGCCTCGAGTTCAGTATCTGGCTAGGCGACGCTGACGGCGAAGAACAAATCATGCGCGACGGACAATTTCTCCTCGAAGCCTAGCGTCTCACAGAACTTCCAAAGATGCGCCATCTCGACCGAAGCGATGGATAGTTTCACCGTCCTTCGCGCAGTGGAGAGGCCCAGCATTTCGTCCTTGCTTTTTGTCGTTCCTTGTCCTTTTGTTTGTCATTCCGTAGCGCAGTAGAGGAGTCTGGTTCCCTCACTTTTCATCTACCATTGAAGCCAGGCTCCTGCTCAACGCATCGAATTCAACAATGGAAACCAAACGACTAGGCAACTCAGACCTCAAACTCACACCCATCGGCTTCGGCGCATGGGCCATCGGCGGCGGCGACTGGGCCTTCGCCTGGGGCGATCAAGATGACAACGATTCCATCGCCGCCATCCATAAGGCCCTCGACCTCGGCATCAACTGGATCGACACCGCCGCCGTCTATGGCCTCGGCCACTCCGAAGAGGTCGTCGCCAAAGCAGTAAAGTCCTCGTCGCACAAACCCTACATCTTCACCAAGTCCACCATGGTGTGGGACGATAAGAAAGAGATCACCAACTCCCAAAAGCAAGTCCGCCGCGAGTGCGAAGACAGCCTGCGCCGCCTCAATGTCGAAGCTATCGACCTCTACCAGGTCCACTGGCCCAAGCCTGACGAAGACATCGAAGACGGCTGGTCCGTTATGGCCGACCTCCAACGCGAGGGCAAGGTTCGCTGGATCGGCGTCTCCAACTTCTCCGTAGCGCAGATAGAGCGCGTCATGAAGATCGCCCCGATCACCTCGCAGCAGCCACCGTACTCCATGCTTAACCGCTCCTATGAGGCAGAAAACCTGCCCTTCTGCCTCAAACATAACATCGGCGTCCTCAACTATGCCCCCATGCACTCCGGCCTGCTCACCGGAGCCATGACCAAAGAGCGCGTAGCCGCATTTCCATCCAACGACTTCCGCCGCGCCGCAAAGAACTACCAGGAGCCTCTCCTCTCCCGCAACCTCGCCGTAGCCGACAAGCTCAGAGAAATCGGCGCCCGCCACCAAGTCACCGCCGGAGTCATCGCCATCGCCTGGACCCTCCACAACCCGGCGATCACCGCAGCCATCGTCGGCGGCCGCAACGCCAAACAAGTCGAGGGCGTCGTCCCTGCGGCCACCTTCTGCCTCACCGAAGCCGAGTACGCCGAGATCAACGCCTTCCTCGCCGCACACCCATAATTCCGCATGGACCCTCGCGAAACGGGCTGCAGCAGCTAAACTAGCTCCCATGCTGCAGCCCTATCGCGACCAATTCAACGCGCAGTTCACCGCCGCCAAGTACCGCGACCTGTTGTACCGGTTAAACTGCCTCACCCACACCAGCATTGAATTCCGCACTGCAGAGACCCCTTGCTTCTTCCCCCGCGAACTCCTGAGCGAACTGGCCGCCACCGGTGCCGAACTCACCTATCAGCTCCTCAACAATCCCGCGTACATGGAGGCCTCCAACCGCACCATCCCCGAGAAATTCCACGTCCCAAACGACAACCCTCGCCCAAACTTCATGACCGTTGACTTCGGCCTCGTCCGTGGTTCCGACGGCTCCCTTAGACCACGCCTGGTCGAGATGCAGGCCTTCCCCTCGATCTTCGGCTATCAGGATCTCCTCGCTCGCCAGTACATCGAAGCCTACGGTCTTGATCCCACCCTGACCTGGTACCTAGGCGGCCTCAACGAGCAAGCCTATTGGCAGCTGTTACGCAAGGTGATCGTCGGCGACCACGACCCCGAAAACGTAGTCCTCGCCGAGATCGACCCCGACCAGCAAAAGACCCGCCCCGACTTCCGCGTCTACGAGGACAAGCTCAACATTGCTACCGTCGACATCGCCGCGCTGCGCAAGCGGGGTAACCGCCTCTTCTATGAACACGTTGGTCGCGAGATTCCCATCCACCGCATCTACAACCGCGCCATAGTCGACGAGCTCGAGCGCAAAAAGATCCACCTCCCCTTCGACTACCGGGATACGCTCGACGTCGAGTGGGCCGGCCATCCCAACTGGTACTTCCGCATCAGCAAATTTTCCCTCCCATTCCTCAAAGACCCCTCCGTCCCCAAGGCCGTCTTCCTCGACGACTGGTTCGCCCGGCGCAACCTCGAAGGCCTTCCCCATCAACGCGAAAGGCTCCTCCTCAAGCCCCTGTACTCCTTCGCGGGGAAAGGAATTCAGTTCGCCCCGACCGACGCCGACCTCAACGCCATTCCGCCAGCCGACCGCAATCTCTACCTCCTCCAGGAGCGCGTCACCTTCGAACCTGTCATCCAGACCCCCCACGGCCCTACCCAGGCCGAGGTCCGGATCATGTACCTCTGGCCCGATGGTGGCGCCCTCCAGCCGGCCATCGCCCTTGTGCGCCTGGGCCGCGGATTGATGATGGGCGTCGACCACAATCGCGACCAGCAATGGGTCGGAAGCTCCGCAGCACTCACCCCTACGTTGTAGTCCGCGCTGCGAGAAAATTGCTGCACCTGGTGCTAGGTGGGGTACACTCCAGTGTGGTAGCTAAGGGCCCATTGTAGGGCGATTTTTAATGAAGCAGTGAAGAGGAGGCGCGCGTGGCTCAGTGGCAAATGCCGACCGGAGACAATCCAGTCCGCACGGCGGTTCGTTTCCCTATGAGACTCGCAATCCGTCTCCAGACTGACCAGGGCGAGTTGGAGGCCATGACGGAGAATATCTCCGCCAACGGCCTGCTCTTCGTCGGCGAGCAGCTTCCGCCATTGGACGCTAGAATTGAGTTTACGATCGCAATGCCTTCGGCTGTCATGGGAACCGAAACGGACGTTACCATACACTGCATCGGCCGTGTCGTCCGCCACTATCTGCAAGGCGGCCAGAAAAAAGCCGCGGCGGTGATCGACGAGTATTTTCTAAAGGCATGACAACTATGACCGTTGTAAATATCGATCCAACTCGGGGCAGCGAGGACGTTCCAGAGGACAATGCAGCACATGTCGGCATACGGGTCATCCTCGCCGATTCGCAGGCTATCTACCGTGTGGGCATGAAGAAGGTCTTTGCCCTCGAAGACGACATTCGCGTCGTCGCCCAGGTCGAGACCCTCACCAATCTCTACGCGGCCCTGCAGCGCTATCCCACCGACGTGGTCGTCCTCGAAGGCCAGCTCATCGCAGGCACCATTGATGCCATCCCCGAGCTCGTTCGTCAGCACCCCGCAGCCAAGTTGATCGTCCAGGTCAGCGAGGCCGACGAGGCCAACACCGTCGAACTGTACCGCCGCGGCGTCCGTGGCGTCGTCCCGCGCTCCATCTCACCAGACCTCCTCATCAAGTGCGTTCGCAAGATCGCTGAAGGCGAAACCTGGATCGATAACCAATCCATCAGCTGGGTCATCGAGGCCTACCGCGCCCAGGCCACCACACTCACCGACCCGCGCGTCCAGCCCAAACTCTCCAAGAAGGAGCTGGCCATCATTAGCTGCATCACTCGCGGCATGCGCAACAAAGAAATCGCTTACCAGATCGGTACCACCGAGCAGGTCATCAAGAACTACCTGCGCAAGGTCTACGACAAACTCGGTGTCTCCGACCGCCTGGAACTCGCCCTATATTGTCTCCACCACGAACTGCTGAAGAAGTACCTGGTCGACGAACCCTCAATGCCAACTCACACCGAGCCATTGCAGCCCCTCCGCGCCAAGATGTAAGCCCGTCTTCATCGTTCGTCCCCCGCAAAAAACCAACTCAGGCCGGTCGCTCTTAAAAAGCGAAGCAGCTGGCCGAGTTTGACATCGGCCAACTGCCTTTGGTTCATAATTCAGTGTTGAGGTACAGAGTTGAATGCCAGCTCAATTGAGCTCGGAGCGACTTTGTTCTTCGCCAGCTGGCTCTCTTTCTCGGCGCGACTCTTTGGGCATTCGTTACCCACATTGTTTCCCGCCGTCCAGATCTGCCGCAGGTAGTACTTGTCGCCATAGCGATCGAAGACGAGGGCCCCGTGATCGGGAGCTTGGTTCTTAATTGCATCGTAGGTCATCACAAACCCTCCCGTGCGACCAGGTCCTTCCAACCGAATCAGGTGGTTCGATTCGCGATCTATGCGATATTTGCCAGCGGGCAGTGTCTGGTTTGGAGTCTGGAAGGCAAAAGGAATATTCACTTCGGCCAAAGCGGTCTCGCTCTGAGCTAGGGCCGATTGTGTCGACGCAAGCGAACCGATCGTCAGGGCGCCGGCGATGAGACTGGAACTGAGAATGGAAGTAAGCCGTGTGTTTTTCATGACTCGATCTCCTTCTGGAGGACAGTGTTCATAACTGCCTTCACCCGTTAAAGCGGAGAGCGTGAGTCATTCGTGACAGTTATTTTTTGCAATTTCTTTTCGGTCTTAAGATTTTCAAACGGCCTCGGTCGAATCGGTCTGATTCTGAAGGAGTTTGTTAGATCGGTAACTAGCGGCTGCTTCCGGACTTGTCGCTGCCGAGCGGAGCGGTGAACTCGGGGCCCTCATCGATTGCCTCAACTGTACTGTCGTCGATTGAGGGGCGGCCATCGCGGAGCCACAGGCATCGGCGCGTTATGCCGACCCTCGGACCTATGGCTTGGGTTCCATTGTCTGGAGCCTGATGTGCCGCTACTTTGAAATCGGAGGATAATGGTTGACCGTGACTGTATGGGAGGGATTTTGTCGGATACACCCTCGAGTCACATTTCGACAAGCCTTCGCCGGGCCTAGATTCTACCCCGCTCAAGGAGAACGAGATGGATCACAGCGGCGAAAAACCAGTTTCTCCAACGACTGAGCGACTTCAGATAGAGCTTCGCCGGCTCGAATGGGCAAAAGAACTGAGCGAGGACACGCTGGCAGCGATTACGGATGCGGCTGACTGGGTCTCGTTTCAAGCGGGAGAAGTGGTCATTGAGGTCGAATCAGAGATTGCCCACGTGCATTTCCTCATCACGGGCCGGATGCAGGCAACGCTCTACGATTTCCTGGGCAAGGAGATGCAGCAAGACACATTTGCTCGAGGGGCTATCATCGGATTATTTTCCCTCGGTTTATCTAGTCGCTCTCACTTGCAGGTCCAGGCCAGTGAACCTTCGACAGCAATACGACTGACATTATCGAACTTGCTTCAATTGACAGCGACGCATGCAGACTTTCAAATCGCTATGTTTCGCGCGGCAGCGAATGTATTCAAACGACACCTGATGGTCGATCGTTTGCTTCCGAAGCCATCCGTCGTGGGCGTTGTGCACCACACCACGGCAAGCCGTCCTCTCGTTGGTCGATTGGCACATCGCCTTCGAGAGTTGGGCGAGTCTCCATGTATTCTCGGCGACGACGAGCAATGGAAGACCGACGAAGATATCCCCTTCAAGTTGCTCATCGTAGAGGTCGAGGAGCGACAAGACCTTATCAAAGAATGGGCCTCGCATAGGCGACTTCTGTTTGATATTCGTGCGGACCATTCAGAAGAGGTCATGAAGCGATTTATGAGTTACGTCGACATAGTGCTTTGGTGTGTTCAGCCGCAGGATGCGCCCGCAGCGGTACTTCTGCTCCAATCACTGGCGAAGAGTGTACCCGGATGGCGGGACAAGATCAGGATTGTGTGGCTTCTCGACAACAACACCCCAATCGCTCCCTATATACCGCAGCTGTGTCAACTGGCCGAGCGAGACTTTAAGCTTTCACTGGAGGCTCCTGGAGCACATCAAGGAAGTTTGCTTCAGCATGGATTTGAACGCATCGTTCATCATTTGCGAGGCGTTCAGATTGGTTTGGCACTGGGAGGCGGCGCAGCTCGCGGCATGGCTCATCTTGGAGTGCTCAAAGCGCTTGAGCAGCACGGCATCTATGTCGACATGCTGGCGGGTACGAGTGCTGGGGCTATGACCGGCGCCATCTACGCGGCTGGCTTAGATCCTGAGTATGCTACTCAGGTCTTCAAGGCCGATTTGCAGCCATCGTGGATATTTCGACAGGTGCCCGGTGGCGGCTACTGGTATCTGCTCTTCAAGTACAGACGAAATAAGTTCGAGTCCATGCTGCGGAAATACATAGGCAGAGCCAGGATGGAACAATTGCATCTTCCGATGTTTACGGTCGCCGTCGATCTCTTCGAAGGAGAACCAGTCGTGAGCGAGGTTGGCGACGCGACGATGAGTATCCTGGAAAGCATCAATCTTCCTCCCCTTTCGCTTCCCATCTTTCAATCAAACCGAGCGCTGGTGGACGGCGGGTTGCTCAACAATATCCCTGCCAACGTGCTTGTTGCGAAGGGCTGCAACTTTGTTATCGCATCGAGCGTGACGGCAAAGCTGGAAAAAGACTTTCTAGGAATTCGCTCCAACGGAGATTCGCGCATCAACCATTTCTTCTCGACAATTCAGGTGATCATGCGACAGAACATGATTCAAGGCTTCAACATGAACTCCGTTGGGGTGCAGCCGGCAGACTTTGTGGTCGCTCCTGACGTGACCTCCTTTGATATATCGGAATTCACTCGGGCTGATGAGATGGCAGTTATCGGGGAAAGGACAACCAATGAAAGCATTGCAAAGCTGCGCAAGATGCTCAGCAAGCTTGATCCCCAGCTCTTCGCGAGTTCATGAACGTGACCCATGTCAAAGTCCTCTGCGCAAAGCGATCCGTATGCCGGGGATTCCCTCTCTTAGCAGAATTTCATTGCAGACTGACTCTAGGCTCGGTGTAATTTCTCCGGCCCAGTCATAATCTGGTTGGCGACGGCCAGCACAGATACAAAGCGCCTCCCTTCTGGTTCGTGTTGCTTTAGCGCGCATCTCGTCAATGTGCCCCCGGATGGTCGGCAAACCGCACCTTACTCTCCAGCGCCTGACTCCGACCACGCCCTGACCGAACCGCGGCTGCGCCAAAGCACGCCTTCGGCGTGGATGAGATTTTGCACACCCTTTGGTGAGACGCGCTGGGAAAGAATGGGGGGAACGCAGACGTGATCGCCGAAGGGGGGATCTGCTCTTTTTTCTTCTAGCGTTTTCTATCCAAGAACGCCTGTTATGTCCCCAAATAACCTCACCCATTGCCGTTCAACAACATCCGAGTGGCATTTTGGTTCACTCTAACTTATTGATAAAAAATATTTTAACCGCAACTCATTTGTTATGAATATTTACCCATCCAAAATATCCCCTCGGGGAGGGGGTGTACCCTAAAAAGAGACTTATCCAAATCTATTGCCGCCTGAGCTGTTACTGGTTTACGCCACTGGCCAGAAACCCGCCGTCAACCACAAGAATCTCACCTGTGACGAAGGCCGAAGCATCGCTCGCCAGAAAGATCGCCGACCCGACAAGCTCCACTGTCTTCCCGAATCGACCCATCGGCGTCCGCATTAGCAGCTCCTTGCCGCGGTCGCTTTCGTCCAGGAGCTTCTGGTTCAGCGCAGTCCGGAAGACGCCCGGTGCAATCGCATTCACCGTGACACCGTGCGAACTCCACTCCACCGCCAGCGACTTTGTCAGCGCGCCGACCGCGGCCTTGCTTGCCGCATACGCCGTGACCTCTTTGAGACTTACAAACGTGTTCAGCGAAGCGATGTTGATGATGCGTCCATAACCGCGGTCCAGCATATGTTTGCCGAAGATCTGACACGCTCGCAGCGTACCCGTGACGTTCGTGTCCATAATGCCGTCCCACGTCTCTTCGGAGACCGTAAGCGTCGGTTCACGCTTAATCTTGCCCGCGCAGTTGATCAGGATATCGACCTTGCCAAACTCCTTCACCGTCCCATCCAGCAATGCCTGCAGCGTCGCCCGCTCCGCAACGTCCGAGGTCAGTCGCAGCGCACGCCGGCCAGTGGCTTCGATCGCCTTCGCCGCCTCATCCACCTGCTCCGGCCGCCGAGAACTCGCCACCACATCGGCGCCCGCCTCCGCCAGTCCAACCGCCATGGCCAGGCCAATGCCCGAGGTTCCACCAACTACCACGGCAGACTTACCGCTCAAATCAAACAACGGATGCCCCATGAAAAGTCCTCTCTCTTACTTCGAAATCTGCTCTGCAACTTGCCCCTGAGTCGGCAGGACGTGCGCCAGAATCTGGTCCACAATCTCCTCCGGCGCACGATCATTCACAACGCGAAAAGCATCAACCGGTGTCTCCAGCGTGGCCAACTGGCTGTCCAGAAGCTTGGGATTCATATATTCATGCTTCCGCACTGCCAGACGCCTCGCAATCAACGCTTTAGGCCCATCAAGAAATATAAACATGATATGCGACAGAGGCACTCCGTCTTCAAGGACCTCATGATACTTCTCCTTAAGCGCGGAACAAGCCAGTATTCCATTGGTCTTTCCCTCGTCCCATCTTCGTAGCACTTTGTTCAACGTCTTAAGCCACGGTGCTCGGTCTTGATCAGTCAATGGATGTCCGGCAGCCATCTTGTCCTTGTAGGATTGCGGGAAATAATCATCGGCATCGGCGAAGGCTCGACCCGGTCCGTTCAGCGAGAAGCTTGCCGATGGTGGTCTTTCCGGAACCGCTAACACCCATCAATACCACAATCATCGCCGCTCCCTGACCTTGCTGCTAAGAGACTAACGAAGCGCGCTCATGCTGCCATCAATGCGCCCGATAAATCATCACAAGCTGGGCCTAACGCTGGATTCGCGCCGACCCTCCGCTGGCAAATGCCCTGACCTGGTCGACAGTCGCCATAGTCGTATCGCCGGGGAACGTCGTCATCAGAGCGCCATGCGCCCAGCCCAGCTTGATCGCCTCCTGCGGCGACTCGCCGTTCAGGAGCCCGTAAATGAATCCGGACGCAAATCCATCTCCTCCACCAACACGGTCAAGTACGTTCAACTCGCACGTGGGCGCATAGACAGCTTCACCGTTCACCCATGCCACCGCACTCCAACTGTGATGGTTGGTCGAGTGGACCTCGCGCAACGTGGTCGCAACGACCTTGATGTTCGGATGACGGGCCACCACATGCTGGATCATCGAAAGGAACGCGCCGGTGTCGAGTTTGGAGGTGGCAGCCACTTCCGGACCCGCGAACCCGAGGCCTTTCTGTAGTTCATCCTCGTTGCCGACCAACACATCGACGTTATCGACAATCGCACCAAGAACCTGATGGGCACGCTTCATGCCGCCTACCGTCTTCCAAAGCTTCTCCCGATAGTTCAAGTCGAACGAGCAGATAGCTCCCGCGGCCCGCGCGGCCTTCATAGCTTCAATCACCAGCTCCGCCGTAGTCTCGGACAACGAAGCGAAGATGCCGCCGCTGTGGAACCACCGCACTCCTTCCGCAAAGATCGCCTTCCAGTCGAAATCACCTGGTTTGAGAAGGCCCGCCGCTTCGTTGCAGCGGTTATAGAACACAACTGGCGCCCGGACACCCAGGCCCTGGTCGCTATACACGGTTGCCATATTCGGTCCGCGGGTTCCATCGTGCTCAAATCGCTTGTAGAAAGGACGCACTCCCATTCCACGCACCCGCTCCGCGATCAGGTCTCCAATTGGATAGGAGACCATTGCCGTCGCGATTCCCGTTCGCTGACCAAAAGCGTCAGCCAGGTTGCCGGCAACATTGAACTCCCCGCCACTGACGTGAACCGTGAACTGCGTCGCTTTGCGGAACGGAATGATGCCGGGATCGAGACGGTGGACAAGTGCCCCGAGCGAAAGTAGATCGAGTGATCCCTGTTCAGAGATTTTGAAGCCAAGATTCATGACGTTACTCCTCCTTGATTCTCGATGCCCAAATGGGAACGAGTATGCCCGCGATAAAACGGTTGCTCGTGGGTTGAATAATCTGCTGCACCGACCGTCTACGTCCCAAGGAACACGGGGCGGATGTGCCGTTTGTACAAATTTTCAGTAACATTCCGCGCCACTACCTCTTCATTTGCCTCGAGCGCGTCGAGGTACCGGTTCCCCATCTTCGCTGCTACTTTGAACCCCACATGTAGGAGCTGACGGAAGCTCGGGTTATAGGCCTTGTTGCTCTGCTCATGGCGCAGCGCCGACGTGTAATGTTCGCTGGTCCAGCCATTGACTTCCGCTGGCTTCGGTAGTCGTGTAGCGTCGATGTCGATCACAGTCGCATACGGTGCACACAGTTCCTCGGCATGCGCATACGCTTCCGCATACACCTCCTTCGCGATCTCCAATCCTGTCCCGCCGGCCTCCGCGAGGCCGATCAACTCCTCCAACCAGGTCGTACCCGCCGTCTTCAGATGTACACCGGAGTCAAATCTCTTGACCGCATCATGAATCGACTTATAGATCGAAAACTTATCCGAACCCGAGTGCACGCTCAACTTCAAATTCTCGGGCAGGCCATAAGTCTTCACCGCAAAAGCAATCGCCGCCAGTGTCCTCGTTGAACTCTTTGGTGAACTGAGCCACATCCCCAACATAATCCACGCCCTTGTTGAAGCGACCGGTAAATTTCGGGGCGATCGTTTGGATCGGGATCTTCTCGTCGGCAATCGCCGCCAGAATAATCAGCAGCTCCACTGGCGTCTGCGGCGAATCCGTCTCGTCCATTGACACCTCGGCCACAAAGCGGCCCACGCCCTTGTTCTCCACCAGAAAGCGATAGATCATTCCCGCGTGCTGCACTGCCGCCAGAAATTTATTCGCTACGCCTTCTACAAACGCCGCATCTGTCTTGAACGGTACCATGATGTGCGGAATAGTTACGGTGCCCACGAGTTCCGGGTGGCGTTTCACAAACGCCGTAACCTCTCTGGCGTCTGCCGGCTGCCCAATGAGATCGGCCACGTCGAGCGTAAAGAAATCACACGGATCTAAGAACCTCGCGACTGTCTTCAAATTAATGATCTGCCCGCATCCAGGAAATATGGCTTGGCTCACCCCAGCTCTCTCACCGCCGTATTGGCTGCGAGCCGCGTCTGGCTCGGTTCCGAACCAATTATCATGTGCTCTCGATTAGACTTGTTCCAAACCGGCACCACCTCAACACCGGCGTCGGCGGCAAGGACGCACGCCTGAAGCTGCGCTTTGGCCTGATGGGCAAACCGGTCACCCACACCCACGGAAAACTTTGGAAGCTTCAATTCTTCACTCATTGCAACACCCTTTTCAAGCCCATTGGTCTAACCAATTCGCAACCGTCCTAGAATACTCATTCATTGCGGTGCGGGGCAAATCAAATTAGTTGTTGAAGCGGCCTTTGTATGCCCAGAGTCCCAGGCCGGGGTTGGAGATGTAAAAGATCTCTTCTCCATCAACTGTGTTCCAACCGTCTTTGAGGGTGTCTGGATTGTATTTTGCTGTCATCTCCTTCAGGTCGCCATATTCGAAGTGGACGCTTTCAATTTCGGCGCGGGTCAGATGGCCGGGGCAGTAACGGATCGTGAAGCGGCCTTCGCTGGAGCCGTGGATTAGGTGGGCCGCTGCGCTCAGATTTCCGGCCAGTTGGGGGTCTTCTTTTACTGCTTCGAGGGTACGTGGGGTCCCGCAGTAGCCGTATTTGCGGATCAGCACGTCGATTGCGGCGTCTTCGCCGAATTCGTGGACGCCGGGGGCGAGAACAATGAGTTCAGCGTTGTCGGCGAGCGCCATTCGAGTGCGGTAGACGCTTTTGTTTCCCAGCCATGTGCTTTTGAACTCGTGGGGATCGAGAAACACCACTGCTTTCTTGATCTCGCCGGTCCATCATCTTGAAGTTCACCTTGAGACTCAGGGCCGCGGCGAGTTCGAAGCACTCGGTATCGTCGCCGACATACAAGCCGCGAATGACTAGTTGTCCTTCGGTATTCTTCCCAACTACGGTAAGGACGTAAACGATTGGCAGCTGTTTTGCGAAGTGGTCGCTGGCGTAGTTCAGGACGCGGCGGACGGGCGTGTCGGAGCGGCCCATCATGCGCTCCATCCCGTATACCGCACCGAGGAAGTGGCTGCGATGGATGCCGATGGAGCCGCCTGTGCCGACGAAGATGTTCTTGTTGTAGTTGGCCATGCCAACGACTTCATGCGGAACCACTTGTCCGATTGAGAGGATGAGGTCATGGCCGCCATCGCGGAGGAGTTTGTTCACTTGCGCGGGCCATGTGTAGTCGAGTTTGCCTTCGCTGACCTCGTACATGAAGGAGCCGGGGACTTCGCCGAGCGTCACGATGTCGTTGCGCCAGTCGTGGACGCGGAAGAGAGACCGCGGAGTGTGGCCATACATGGTGGCGATCTCCTGATCTGTCATTGCTTTGTGGGTCCCGAGGGCGGGCAGCACGTCGACGAGCTTGTCGCCGTAGTAGTGCCAGGCCAACTCGGTCAAAACGCCGCTTTGGGAGTGCATGCGGGTGAAATCAGGTGGGACGGCTAGGACTTTGCGGCGAGATCCAAGTTTGTCGAGGGCGAGGAACAGGTTCGACCGCACTTCTTCTGCGGACATTTCGGTGGTTGGGCTGCCGGTGGCGAAGAAAAGACTCATGTTGTATTGATCTTACTCCCGGTAGGCGGCCGTGGAAGGGTGTTTGAGGGGGTCTGTTTTTGGCAATTTTGCAGAAAAAAATATTGGCGGATGGAAGGTGCTGTTTTTGCTGTTTTGCTGGTGTTTTTGAGGGGGTTGGGGAGATGGTGGGTGTTTTCTTGATGGTAATTTGCTGGTGAGATCGTGGTAATTGCGTGGTGAATTGTGGTCAGAAAACACCTCCTAATCAGCGGCTAAGAATATGCCACCTTTTTCAACTTTATTTTTGGCCAGACCAATTTGATTTCTCTGAAAATCGAACTTTTGGGAAGGGGCCCGTCGCATGGCCTGGACGAGCGAAGGTGAGCCCGACTCCCACGACGATACAAGAGAAATTCGGAGCGATTGATTTCTCAGGGAACATAGACGAGGAACTCCGGCATGTCCGGAAGGTCATCGATGAACGTCCCCTTTTTCTTCCCCTTTGAGGAAAAGCGCCGCACCCGCTGCTTCTTCCGTTCCGCCACGTAAAAATCGCCGTCGGGGCCGATAGCGAAGCCGGAGGGGGCGTCGAGCTTTTCGTCGATCACCACGCGGGCCTTGATCTCGCCGCTCGGCGGCGTGGCCAGATCCAGCGCGAGAACGCTGCCTGTGCCAGATGCGCCGATGTAGAGCGTTTCATCGTGCAGGACCAGGTGCACGGGCGCCTTGAGCGCCCGCCCCGTGACGCGGGCCATCAACTCCCCGGACCGGCACATTGAAGACCTTCACTGAGTCGCCGGCTTCGTCCGCAACATACAGATGTTTCCGGTGCACGATGATGCCGCGCACTGAGTGCCGCGGCTTGCCGCGCTTGTCGAGCACTACCTTGAGGCCTAGAGGCGCCGGCACATCGAGAGGCGTGTGTTCACCGTACTCGGGAAGCCTTCCGTGGCTGGAGGCGACCAGCGTGCCGGGGAGAAACTTCCCCTGGGGATAGTGCTTGCGGAGGTGCGCGGCCACCGGTGCGGGTTTCCGGGTCTTCGGCACAAGCGACACCACGGTGTTCGTATCCTGGCAGGAGACGTAGACGCGGCCATCGTCCCCCAGCTCCACGTCGAAGGGGTGCACCATCGCCGCAACCTGCTCGGTCTTCGCGAGCACTTCCTCGAAGCGGAAGGTGTCGTCGTGCCGGTGGTAGCGCGCAATGTGACTATCCTTTACCCACGCGTTCGCAATGTAGAGGTCGTCGCCCACTAATGCGAAGCCGCGCGCGATATGCAGCGGATGCGCGGCCGGTGATGGATCGAGCAGTAACGGATGCTTCTTGCGCGGGGAGCCGTCGTCCTCGAAGACGCCGATGTTGTCGACGCCGTGCCCCGATTCACCTCGATAGCTGATCCACCACACAGTTCTATCCTCCCGCACGATCGCCGAATCGTCAGAACCGGCGCGCGATAACGTGCCGCTTTTTAGCCAACAGGCAAGCTACGACGAAATTACGCCCCGCGCAACTCGACGGGGCATGTCCCGCATTATAAGCCGCTGGAATTGTCGAGAGTGTTTTCATTACAACGGTTTCCGGTTGCTGGTGAAATCGTGGTGAATTGTGGTCTGAAAACACTTGTCAATCGGCGGCTAAAAATATGCCACTTCAGCTTTATTTTTGGCCGGACCAGTCGCAGGTCCCTTGAAAGGACGGTCGATTGGTGGATTTTCGTGGGACTGGGTAGTGTGAGACTCCGATAACGGAAATGATCAGGTGGTCGCACTTTCCCTGGTATCGTTCGAGCTATGGCGGTGAGTTAGGGTGTCGGGATTTTCGCTGCCGCGAAAATGGCCCACCTTAGCGACGATACGACTGTCGCGAAGATGGGGCACCCGATTTTAGTGGAACGGTTAGGTGTGGGCCACTCGTCCGCGCGGAATCGCACGAGTCGCCAGATCCTGCCCATAGAACCGCGATGCCACTTGAAGGCGGTCTTGCCATCCTCTCAATCTTATATTAGTGTGGCATCATGAATTATTTAGCCATGACTAATTATTGGATTAGAAGTGGCTCAGGCACGCGAACCCTCCTCTCGCTGGTCCTTCTTCTCTGCCAGTTGGCAATTACCTCTTTTATTCACAGCCAAAGCGGCACCTCCAGCGCCTTGACAGGAGTGGTCACGGACGTCTCCCACGCCGTGGTCGCCGGATCGACCGTGACTGCAAAAGACGTCAACACCGGAGCGGTCCGTACCGGCCAGACGGACAACACTGGACGATTTCTCTTCGCGCAATTGAATCCCGGAACCTATCAAATCGAGGTGAAGTCGGTCGGTTTTGCAATCCGGCGTTCCCCCTCCGTCGTTGTTTCCGTAGGCCAGACCGCGACTGCAAATTTCACCCTCGCACCGTCGGGCAACAGTCAGACGGTCGAGGTGAATGCGCCAACTGCACAGATGGCACCTTGAGAACCCGAACACCTCCACCACGCTCAATGCAAAGACCATCGCCAATCTGCCCAACCCGGGCCAGGACCTCACCTACGTCGCCCAGTTTGCTCAGGGGGCGTTGATGAATACTGCTGGTTCGTCGAACGACGCGAAGGCCGCCGGCGGTTATGGCAACGTCGAATTCAATGGGCTGCCGGCGACCTCGAACGGTTACATCGTTGACGGGTTCGATGCCAACGACCCGTTCCTGGGGCTCAACATCGGCCTCTCGACCAATCTAGTCATCGGCCTCGACGCGCTCCAGGAGGCGACCGTCAACACAAATTCCTATGCTGTCGATCAGGGTCGCTACGGCGCGTCGCAGATCGACTACTTCACCAAGTCCGGTACAAATCAGTTCCACGGCGATGTATATGAGATCTGGAACGGCTCACTGTTCAACGCCACCGACTACTTCCTCCACGCGAATGACACTCCGGGAAACATCGCCACGAAGCCCCGCTCGACGGTGAATCAGTTTGGCGTAAGCGTGGGCGGCCCCATCATCCGAAACAAGCTGTTTTTCTTCGCGCACTACGAGGGAATCCGCATCGCCCTCCCAATTGTCGCGCGTAGCACGGTCCCCTCGTCCGCCTATCAACAGTACGTCCTCCAACGGCTCCCGCTGGGCGGTACCGACCCAGTGAATGGGACCACACTGCCTGCCCAGGCGGCGCAGGTAGGCTTCTACCGCAACATGTTCGGTCTTTACAGCAACACGGCCGGAACGCCTACACCCGTTCTCTCGTGCCCGCTCGATGCCAATGGCGCGTTGCTTCCGGGCACACAAACCGCGTCGAACCTGTTCAACGGCAGCGGCTGTGCTAACATTCGCACCCAATCGCTCAACAACAGCGACAAAGAAAACCTGATCGTCCTCAAGATCGACCACACGATCAACGCGAAGAACAGCATCTGGTACAAGTATCAGCAGGACACCGGTCTGCAAGCCGCATACACCGACCCGATCAACTCCATCTTCAACGCGTACTCCCCGCAACCACAGCGGACTGGCGTCGTCGGCTACACGCACCTCTTCACACCGAATCTCGTGAACCAGTTCAATCCCGGCGTGAGCTGGTATTCAAGCCTCTTTCTTCCCAACAATTACCCCCAGGTGCTGCAAACCTTCCCGATCGTGCTCGCCGGAGGTAGTTCGAACGCTCCTTTCACCACAGTAGGGGGCAACGACCAGACCTACACGCAGGGCCGTAAGGTAACGCAGTGGCAGATCAACGACAATCTGATCTGGACGCGCGGACGCCACAACATGAAGTTCGGTGTCAACACCCGCCGGCTCGATGTGAGCGACTACGACCTGGGCGAGGGCGTCGTCCCAACGGTCATCTACAACGACCTCGCGGAGTTCACCTACGGGGCCGCATCGACGGTAACGCGGGCTTTTCCGGTCACACAAAAAGAACGCATCGCCAACGGCAATCTGGACATGTATGCGATGGACACCTTCCGAGTCAGCCAGAAGCTGACGCTGATCGCTGGCCTGCGGGCGACCTGGAATACAAATTTTGTGAATCAGCACGGTCAGTTTGCCCGACCTGCAGGTTCGTTTCTCGATATGGACCACGAGGGTACGCAGCCTCTCAGTCAGGCGATTCTGACAAATGTGCGGAATCTCTTTCCGGACACTCCGCTCATCAGTTGGCAGCCTCGCGCTTCCATCGCTTACAAGCTCTCAGAAGAGTTCGCGCTGCATGCAGGTGGAGGCGTCTTCAACGACATCATCCCCGCACAGGTGGCTGATTTCGGAGCGATGAATCCACCTTATGCACCTGTCTTCGTAGGCGGAATCAATGGTCAGGTCGGCGGGATCGGCATTGCGCCAGGAGTGCCGGACAGCGCCGTCGATGCGACCGTTTTGGCAAATCAATCGTTTCAGAGCACCTTCCAGGCCAACGGCAATCCTTGTGCGGGAGTGGCCCCGGAAGCGCCAACCTGCCCCCTGGCCGTCAACCTGAACACTTTCCCAACCGGGAAACTCACGACGCCTTACTTCCTGCAGTGGAGCCTTGGCATCGAGCGAGAGCTGGGCGCCAACGGCTCCCTCCGTGTCGACTATGTCGGTACCCGCGCCGTCCACGAACCCTACCAGGTACAGCTCAACGGCTATCAGAACGTCTGCGATGGCTGCTTTGCGCCGTTCGCCTACAACAAGCCTCTCGACCCACGCTTCGGCAACGTCAACGAGTTCACTACCGGTGCAGGCAGCAACTATACCGGCCTTCAGACCAGCGTCACCAAGCAATTTGCCGGGCTCACGCTCCACGGCAACTATACCTACAGCCACTGTCTCGATGAGATCTCGAACGGCGGTCTTCTCCCCTTCTCCAGCCTCGGCATCATCTCTCCGTTGCCGGGCGACCTCCGTCGCGAGTATGGCAACTGCGACTACGACATTCGGAACAACCTCTCCGCGTTTGGTGTCTACGAAGTTCCGTTTCACTCCACCCACAAGGCCCTTAGCAGCACTCTGGGAGGCTGGCAGGTCTCGCAAACTGCAATTCTTCACAGCGGCGTTCCATTCAGCGTCCTGAGTGCGCCCTATACCGCGAACAACAAAGGTATCTTCCAGGGCAGCGGACCACAGTATGCGAACCGTGTTCTCGGCGTACCTCTCTACCGCAAGACTCCCGTCGCCGAAGTGACGCAGACAGGCACAAGACAGTGGCTGAACCCAGACGCCTTCGCCTCCGTTGTCGATCCAGCCACCGGGGCCTGCGCGGGTGGTGACTCGGCAGCAAACTGCCAGTTCGGCAACTCAGGGCGCAATCAGTTTCGCGGCCCCCACTTCACTTACTCGCAGCTCTACCTGACCAAGAAGATTCCGATCACCGAACACGTTACCTTCCGCTTCGACACGCAGTTCTTCAACGTCTTCAATCACCCCAATCTAGCGTTGCCCTCCAACCAGGCGGGAACACCAGGCAAACCCGCAACCCAGACAGGCTTCGGTGCAATCTCCAGCACGATCTCGCCACCTACAGGGCTGCTCGGCGTTGGCCTCGGAGGGAATAGCTCTCCGCGCAGCATCGCGTTTCAGGGCCGAATCGAGTTTTAGTTCCACGTTTCCTGCAACTACAAGCGTGGCCAGAACCAGAAATGTGTGTAAGTAATTAAGTCGGTTTGTCTACTGGAGGCATTCCTTCAGAGTCGTATAGGAGCCTAACTTAGAGTTTGTAGGCCCTGCGGACGAGGTTGACGGTGAGGTCCTGGATGACTTCGAAGGCTTCGTCTTCGTCTAGGCGATGCTCGGCTACGAGGCGGCCGAGGAAGGCGCAGTCGATGCGGCGGGCTACGTCGTGGCGCGCGGGGATGGAGAGGAAGGCGCGGGTGTCGTCGTTGAAGCCGACGGTGTTGTAGAAGCCGGCGGTCTCGGTGACCTGCTCGCGGAAGCGCTTCATGCCTTCGGGTGAGTCGTGGAACCACCACGGGGGGCCGAGCTTGAGGGCAGGGTAGTGGCCGGCGAGCGGGGCAAGTTCGCGGGAGTAGCTGGTCTCGTCGAGGGTGAAGAGGATGAAGGTGAGGCGGGGGTCGTTGCCGTACTTGTTGAGGAGGGGGCGGAGGTTTCGGGTGTACTCGGTGGGCGAGGGCATGTCGGCGCCCTTGTCGCGGCCGAACTTTTCGTAGAGGAGGCGGTTGTGGTTGCGGACGGAGCCAGGGTGGAGTTGCATGGTCAGGCCGTCTTCGACGGACATGCCGGCCATCTCGGTGAGCATCTGGGCCTGGAAGATCTCCTGCTCCTGGGGGACGGAGCGTCCGGAGAGGATGCGGCCGTAGAGCGAGGCGGCTGTTGGCGGGTCGAGATCGGCGGTCATGGCGGTGAGGTGGCCGTGGTCGGTCGAGGTGCAGCCCATGGACTTGAAGAAGGCGCGGCGGTTGCGGAGGGCGTTGAGATAGCCCTTGTAGGTGCCGATGTCTTCGCCGGTGATCTCGCCGAGCTTTTCGATGTTTCCGATGAAGCCGGCGTACTCGGCGTCGATGACGGAGTCTGGACGAAAGGCGGGGACGATGCGGCCGTTCCATCCGGATTCGCGGATGGCCCTGTGGAACTCCAGTGTGTCGAGTGGGGTGTCGGTGGTGGTGATGGACCTCGATGTTGAACTTGTCAAAGAGAGCGCGGGGGCGGAACTCCGGGGCCTGAATCTCTTTTGCGATGATCTCGTAGTACTCGTCGGCGTTTTCCGCGCTGAGACGTTTGCAGAGTCCGAACTGATTTTCGAGGGCGTAGTCGAGCCAGAGACGGGTGGGTGTGCCACGGAAGAGATAGTAGTTTCTTGCAAAGATGCGCCAGACCTCGCGGGGGTCGGCATTTTCGCCCCCATCGAGCTGCGGGATGCCTAGCGACTCGAGAGAGATGCCCTGAGAGTAGAGCATGCGGAAGATGTAATGGTCGGGCTGGATGAGAAGTGCGGTTGGGTTGGGAAAGGGCTCGTTGAAGGCGAACCAGCGAGGGTCTGTGTGTCCGTGCGGGGAGATGATGGGCAGGTCTCTGACAGTCTCGTACAGTCTTGCGGCGACTGAGCGCGCCTCTCCATCAGCAGGGAACAACCTGTTCGCATCCAGAATCTTCATCCTTACCTCTTCAGATATCAGTCGCGTCCGAAAACGCCAGCATAGGAAGCGTATCAAAGATTTCGCCGCACCCCGAACAAATGCGAAATTTTTGCGATGCAGCCTAGCCCCACTGAATCCGTGTCAGTCGGTCGCTCCGAGCTTTCGGGTTTTTACGTCCCACGCGAGGCCCATGATCCGTAGTGCGGAGATGCCGTACCAGTTCGGATCGAACTCGTACCAGGCGAGGCCGTGTCGAGAGGACTGTGGGTGGGCATGATGGTTGTTGTGCCATCCTTCGCCGAAGGTGAGGAGCGCGACCCAGAAGCTGTTGCGAGAGGTGTCTCCTGTCGGGAACCGGCGCGAGCCCCACATATGGGTGGCCGAGTTGACGAGCCAAGTCGAGTGAAGACCGAGGACTGTGCGGAAGAAGATGCCCCACATCAGAAAGGGCCATCCGCCGAAGAGCAAGAGAGCTCCGCCAAGGAGGGTCATGGGGATCCAGTGCCATTCGCTGATCCAGACGTGGAATCTGTCTTTGCGAAGGTCCGGGACGAAGGGAAGAAGGACCGCGGAGTCATCGTGAATGCTCTGACCGGTGAGGATCCAGCCGACATGAGACCAGAGGCCGCCGTCTTGAGGAGAATGAGGGTCCCCTTCTTTGTCCGTGTTCTGATGATGCATGCGATGGATGGCTACCCAGAAGATCGGTCCGCCCTCCAAGGTCAGCGTGCCGCATACGGTGAGGACGTACTCCATCCATTTCGGCGTCTTGTAGCCTCGATGGGTCAAGAGGCGATGGTAGCCCATGCCGATCCCGACGCCGCCGGCGATCCACCATAGGGCCATTGCTACAAAGAACGCTTTCCAAGTGAAGAAGAATAGCGCGGCGATCGCTCCGATGTGAAAGGCGATCATGAAGAAGGTCGTAACCCCAACGATGGGTTGCGTAAATGTTCTGTCTTGCCAAAGCGGCTGCATGGAGATGACCTTCGTGGGGGGTTGTTGCCGGGGCGATTGAGGCGAACCTGATTGATGCGGTCCTTCGGCCTATTGCGGTCCGACGCACGCAATTTGCCACTGGTACCAGTGTGCGCTACCCGACAGAAGGGCGCGACTAGCAAAAGTGCTAATAATTTGTAATAGGTTTGTAAGGTGCAGCGATCCAGTTCCCGGGCCAATAGAAAAAGGCACCCCGAAGGGTGCCTTTTTTTCTGTTTATAGCAGGGGATTTAGGGGATGTAGTAACGCATCCCGGTGAAGACCATGTTGTTGGTCGCCTTGGGACCGCCGTAGGTCGCGGTGGCAGAGCCGAAGGTGCCGCTGGTCAGACCTGCCCATCCGTCACGCGTGAGATAGCTGTAGACGCCCTGGTACTGCAGGCGGCCGTACTTGGGGCTGTTGTAGAGACGGTAGGTGAATCCAGCCGTTCCTTCGAGGACGACCCGGGTCGCCCCGAGGCAGTTTGCGGGGGTCCCAGGGTTGTAGGGAGCGGCACCGGCGAATCCGTTGCCGGTGGAGGTCGGCAAGGTCTCGGTGTTGCAACCTGCGTTCGAACTGGAGAGGGGCGCGTAGCCGATCAGCTTGCCGGCAGAGGCGCCGAGGGTGCTGAGGTAGACCGTACGCTGAGCGTACTCGCCGCCGGCGTAGAAGAAGACGTCGAGTTTCGGGTTGGGGTGGGTCTCGATTGAGACTAAGCCCTGCCAGTTCTTGATGGGTTCGAGGGTGCCGTCGGGATGGACCGTCACGTCAGGCAGGGTGGAGGTGCCGTAGCGGCCAACACCTGCACCGCCGAGGCCGTGGAAGCCGAAGTCGACGTATTTGGTGATGGGCATACGAGCGTTGAAGAAGCCACCGCCGCCCATCTTGGTGTTGTTTGCACCGCCGGCAGCTGATGGAACCGTGAGGGTCTCGTTGGGGTAGTAGCGGTCGCGGAACCAGCGGCCCAGGGCACCGATTTCAAAGTGCCCGTACCTCGCATCGTAGGTGGCCTTGAGGATGAGATCCGGGGCGACGTTGTTGGAGTAGTTGTTAAGGGGACTATAGAGACCGCCGGCCGTACCGGCGTTTCCAATAAAGAAGTTTGCGTTGGCGTTGGTTGCCGACTCGATGATCTGCGCCTGCTCAAGCGACAAGGCGGCAGTGAAGCCGCCTATGGACTGCTGGAAGCGAATGCCGGGCTGACGCTCCCAGCTGAAGCCGACGTGGTACTGCGAATCGACCGTCATCGGCAGGTTTTCCGTGCGGTTGTCCGTCGAGTGCTTGGTTTCGGTGACGAGGGACCACATCTGTCCGCCGGTTACCTTCAGGCCTTCGTTGGTCGCGATCTGACCCCAGATCTGGCGCTGACGGAGGGTGTAGCTGTTGCTCTGGTTGTCGTTGCTGGTGGTGCCGGCCGAGAGGAAGTCGGCTTCGACGTAGCCAGAGAGCTTGTACGGCCCGGTGTTGCCTTCGAAGAGGCTGCCGACGCGGCTCTGACGACCGGAGAAGTTCAATTCGCTGGTGTGCGCCTGTGCTGCTCCCGGATAGGGGGTTGAGTTGAACGGGGTGTTGATATCGGAGTTGATTGCGCGGGAGCGGTATACACCTTCAAACGCGAAGAAGGCGACCGGAGTGATGGTCACGCCTTTGTAGCGTATGGAGAGGGGGTTATCCATCTGTTCGGTGATGGACTTCTTGGTGTCGCTGATGGTCTGGGCGAGGCCGACGTTGGTGGTTTTGAGGTCGGTGACCGTGCTGTTCAGAGTCGAAACGGTCTGTGCGTTGGCCGATACGCTGGAGCTAAGGCTGTCCGCCTTGGCGGACGCTGTGGCCGCGGCCGCCTCTGCGCTCTGTGCCGCCTGCTGGGCAGCGGCGAGCTTGGCGTCCTTGTCAGCGTTCTCTCGTTTCAGGGCGTCGATCTGGGTCTGCTGGCTCTGCATCTGTTCGCGGAGCTCCCGGATTTCGCGTTCGATTGGGGATTCGGCGGGCGCCTTCTTTGCAGCAGTTTTGGTCGCTGGTTTTGTTGTCGTGCTCGTCTGCGCCGGCAGCGCGATTGAACTGATTACCAGTATCGCTGCCATAGTCGCTCGTAGTTGCTTCGTCATGGACCCTCGCTAGATATTGAAAGGCACAAGGACAGCAAGAAACCAGTCCAGACCTTGACGGCCTCTCCCACTTTCTCCCTTTGCTCTTTCGGCCATCGTCCCAAAGGTGTGTGAACACAGGAATAATTTGTGCCGTATTCACGGAAAATACACATTCCGCGGACTGGTCAAGCGTTCGTTCTTAATTGCGCCGCACCTTTTGAGATAACCTTATTGCGCACTGCACTTTCCCCGCGAACTCATTTACCGTTAATTCATGCAGTCCTGGCGCTTCGGCTTCCTTCTCCTTTCCATCACGACGTTCGTGTCAGCGCAGTCCTCCGTGAAGCTGATTCCGGTCCCTCGCGAGGTGCATGCAAGTGTCGCAGAGCCCCTTGGTCACGGTGTCCGGGTCCTTTGCGCCGCGCCTTGCGCGATAGAGGACCAGTTTGCCGCCGATGATCTTGCTGCATCGCTGCAGGCGCGTAATATTCCTGTCGCCGCGGCCAACGGTTTCCCGATCGAACTGACGAGACTTTCGGCCCATCCGGAGCCGAAGTTTACCGATGAGATGAAGGCAGAGGGGTACGTCATTACCACGACGTCGAGTGGGCTAACCGTAGTCGGGGCCACAGCAGAAGGGCTGTTCTATGGGGCGCAGACGGTGAAACAGCTCGTCGAAGGCGACGGCGCCCGCGCCGTGCTGCACGCCGCGAATATCCGCGACTGGCCGGCGATGAAGTATCGGGGGCTCGACGACGACCTTTCGCGCGGGCCGATCACGACGCTGGAGTTCGAGAAGCACATGATCCGGACGATCGCCGCGTACAAGATCAACCTTTACTCTCCGTACTTTGAGCACACGCAGCAGTATGCGTCGAACCCGTTGATGGCGCCGCCCGGCAGCGTCACCGCCGCTGAGGCCGCGGAGCTGGTCGCGTACGCGAAGCTTTACCACATCACGATCATTCCGGAGCAGGAAGCATTTGGACATCTGCACTACAACCTGGCGTGGGAGCAGTACCAGCCGCTGGCGGAGACACCGCACGGCGCGGTGCTCGCTCCGGGACAGCCGGGGTCGATCGAACTAATCAAGCAGATGTTTACGGAGCTCGCCTCACTCTATCCGGGGCCGTTTCTGCATATTGGAGCTGACGAGACCGTGGACCTTGGGCTAGGCCAGACCAAGGCCGATGTGGACTCGCGCGGACTTGCAGCGGTGTACCTTGATTTTCTGCAGCGGATCGTCACTGCGCTGAAGCCGCTCAATCGCAAGCTGCCTCTTCTGGGGGGACATCGCGCAGGACGCGCCCGATTTGCTGAAGGGCATGCCGCAGTCGTTCAAAGATTCGACGATCGCGATTGCCTGGGTGTACAACCCGGAGCCGCGCGGCTACGACCGCTTTTTGACGCCGTTTACTAAGGCGGGGTTTGAGACGTGGGTCGCGCCGAGCGTCAATAACTTCCGCAGGGTGTATCCGGACAACAATCTTGCGCTCGCGAATATCCAGCGCTTCACGGCGGACGGCCAGCGGCTGGGGTCGACCGGGCAGCTGAATACGATCTGGAATGATGATGGGGAAGGGCTGTTCAATCAGGACTGGTATGGGATCCTGTTTGGGGCCGCGGCCGCCTGGCAGAA
Organism: uncultured Acidobacteriaceae bacterium; assembly: GCA_963756685.1. GTDB lineage: Bacteria > Acidobacteriota > Terriglobia > Terriglobales > Acidobacteriaceae > Edaphobacter. Next base: position 409,043 of record CAVWON010000006.1, on the reverse strand, counting down.
GGGCGAGTCGTCGATTGCGGCGTTTCAGGACTCGTACGCCCAGGTGTTTCACGGCGATGCCACGGGTGACCTGAATGAAGCGCAAAGGGAGATGATGCTGGCGCACTCCGTGTTGAAAGACGATGCCAAAGTGGGGGACGGAACGAACAGCATCTTCTGGCTGGATCCGATGTCGGCGGATGGGTTGAGGATTGGCGCGCAGGTCCGTCCGTTTGCACATGAGCTGCGGTTACATGCTGAACGGGCGTTGACATTGATTGCGCAGGCACGCGCGGCCGCACCCGGGCCACCGCATGTCGCAAAGGTTCCGGCGGTCTACGATCCTGCGGAGTCGTATCCGTCTGTTGCTACCGGGTTGCGGGAGACGGCGGCGATCGATGCGCTTGAGCTGGGCGCGCGGAGGATGGACTTCATTGGGTTGAAGTTTCAGCTTACAGATGAGATTGCAGAGGGCTACCAACGGGCTTACGCGATGCAGAACACGAAGGACAGAAAGCAGCGCATGGACGTGAGTCGCGAACTCTCGGACATCAATGGCGTCAATGGGCGGATTCGAGATTTCATCGATACCTACTCATTGCTGCGCGACTTGTATGAACAGGCATGGTATCGGTCGAATCGAGCGTATTCGTTGCGGCCCGTGTTGGAGCACTACGACTACACTATCGGGGTGTGGGAGCGGCGGAGCGAAAGGCTTCGCAGTGCGCAACGGCAGTGGTCGGACATTCAAACTCTTCCGACGGCGGCCGAGCTGGGCTTGCCGATGCCTGGATCCTCACCTGAGCGGTGATTCGCTGAAGGTTATTGGAAGTCGAGTTTCAACCTGGCCGGGAAATCTGGCAATCTAAAGGACCATGTCTTCGACGCACTCCACCGGCCCCTCTATCGGAATTGACTTCGGCACTACGAACAGCTCCATCGCTCTTGCGCGAAGCGGTGCAGTGGAGCTGGTGTCGTTTCCAATGGCAGGAGGTCGCACGGAGTCGTTCCGTTCTGTGCTTTATCTGGAGCAGCGGAAACACGCTGGACGGACGCAGATCAAGGGGTTTACCGGACCGTCAGGGGATCGAGAACTATCTCGAGGCCGAGCATAAGGGCCGGCTGATCCAGTCGCTGAAGTCGTATCTCACCAGCCGGACGCTGACTGGAACTGAGGTGTTCGGCCGCCGCTACAGCGTCGAAGACCTGATCTCGCGGATACTCACTGATCTGCGTCTGAATGCGGAACGGCAGTTCGAGCGGCCAGTCCGGCACGCCACCGTTGGGCGTCCCGTGCGATTCGTTGGAGCGGAGAGCGACGAGGACGATGCCTTTGCTGTGGAACGATTACGTGGGGCGTTTCTACATGCCGGCTTTGAGTCTGTCGCGTTCGAGATGGAGCCCATTGCGGCAGCGTACGCGTACGAGTCCACGCTGGACCATGACGAACTGATCCTGATTGGGGACTTTGGCGGCGGCACGAGCGATTTTTCTCTGCTGCATGTCGGGCCGGGTGTTCGTGCGCGAGGACGGACTGCGAAGGACCTTCTCGGTAACAGCGGACTTGGGCTTGCGGGCGACAGCTTTGATGCACGCATCGTTCGCAAGCTGGTTTCGCCCGCACTTGGCTCGGAGAGCTTTGAGCGCTCGTATGCGCTGGCGAATGACCGGCCTGCAAGCATCATTCCGGCAGCGCCGGCATGGATCTATGCCAACCTTGAACGCTGGCACTATCTTTCTTTTCTGAAGACGCGGAACGTTGCTGAGATATTGAAGAGCGCTCGCGCGAGGGCACAGGAGCCCGAGAAGATCGAAGCATTGATTAATTTGATTGAGGAGGACCTGGGGTATCAGCTACATCAGGCGGTGCAGCGTCTGAAGATCGAGTTGTCGCATCAGGAGGCGGCCGAGTTTCGATTTCGCGACGGGAGTATGGATATCGTTGCGGCTGTTAGTCGCGAGGAGTTCGAAGGCTGGATCGCCGACGAACTGCAGTCGATCGAGCGATGTGTCGATAGGCTGCTGGCTGATAGCACTATCCTGGCGCGAGATGTGGATCGGGTATTTCTGACGGGAGGGACCAGCTTTGTGCCTGCGGTGCGCCGAATCTTTGAGGTGCGCTTTGGCGCGTCGCGAGTGCGAACGGGCAATGAGTTTACTTCAGTGGCGCGGGGTCTTGCGTTGCGGGCCCAGGAGATGGACGCCGGCGCCTGATTGTGGACAGATCAGTCCCTGCTTAATGTTGCAAAGAAGGCTCACCCGCTTGTCTCGCGCGCCATAGGGCACCATCGAGCGCATCAACGGCGCCTTCGATAACCTTTATTTGGGGGGACGAGGTCTTCAGCGCTGCGATCATTGCGGAGCGGACCTGCGGGACGTGCTCGAGCACACTTCCGGTGTAGGCCGCTTCGACTTCGTGCTTTCCGCCGGACTCCTTCATCTTCAGCGCGACGAGGGCGACCTGCTCGGCCAACTCGACACCGGCGCTTTCGAGAACTGCGAGTGCCAGTTCGTCTCCTGCGTCCGCACAGCGCGCGACGAGAGGGGCAAGGGCAGGGAGGTCAGGGCCGGGACGTTCGTTTGCCATCTCTACGATCTCGCCGAGAGACTTTGTGCCCCAGAGATCCGCGATCTCAGTGAGAAGGGTGGTTGCGATGCCGCGATCTTTGGCCCAGAAGCCGGCGCGAAGGGCTTCATGGCCGATCCAATAGCCTGAACCCTCGTCGCCGAGCGCGGGACCCCATCCTCCGACCTGATACATGACCCCATCGGCGGTCCGTCCCAATACATTGGAGCCTGTGCCGGCGATGATGAGAATTCCCGGGCCTCCGCGGAAGGCGCCGTCGAGGGCGATCTCCTCGTCGCCGGCAAGCAACAGGTCGCCGCCGACTGCTTCGCCGATTTCGCGTTCGGCCCACTCGCGGACCGGCATCGATGGTCAGTCCAGCGAGGCCGACGCAGGTTTGAGTGACCTCGTTGAGGCCAACACCTGCTGCGACTGAGACCTCTGCCAACATCGATCGCAGCCTGGCCGAAGCCTCGGCTCCGCCGACCCGCATGAGCTTGACGCTGCCTGTGACGGAGCGACCGAGGACGCGGTCTTCGTCCGCCAGGAGACATCTTGTCTTCGTACCACCCGCATCGATCGCCAGAAAGAGACCCATCACCCAACATGATATGTCAGGAGCGGGCGTAATCTTCTCAGGTTGTGGGTTTACTCTTGAACGCTGCCTTACGGGATTGGTCTGCAGGGCCACTCGCTGCCGCTATACACTGGCTCGAATGCTTGCTGCTGTGCTGCCAACGCGTCTTCATCCATTCGATCTGGTGTTGATCGTCGTTTACCTGCTCGGTATTACGCTCTTCGGTCTGCGGTTTCGCAGCGGAAAAGGTCAGACTCCGCGGTCGCTCCGGAGCTACTTTCTCGCGGACCAGACGATTCCATGGTGGGCGATTGCGTTGTCGATTGTGTCGGCGGAGACCAGTACGCTGACGATTATCAGTGTCCCGGGTGTGGCATTTGCCGGTGACTTCGGGTTTCTGCAGATCGTGATTGGTTACATGCTCGGCCGGGTCGTGGTCGCACTGATCTTTCTGCCGAAGTATTTTCAAGGCCGGATGCTGACGGCGTATCAATTGATTGACCGGCGCTTCGGCCACACGCTGCACAAGGTGACTGCGGGACTCTTTTTGCTGACGCGTGCTGCCGCGGAGGGAGTGCGGGTGTTTGCGGTGAGTATTGTGGTGGGAATTGCGATTGGCACGGGGGACGTGTTGTCGATCGGGATTATTTCGGCGCTGACGCTGCTGTATACGTTTGAGGGTGGGATGGCTGCAGTGATCTGGACTGACGTTGTGCAGATGGCGATTTATATTGGCGGGACTTTTGTGGCGATCTATACGCTGGGCACGCATGTTCCGGGGGGATGGTCGCAGATCCATGAGGTGGCGGCCGCTGCGGGCAAGTTCCGACTGTTTCACTTCGCGTTTAATCTGACGCAGAGTTATACGTTCTGGGCGGGAGTGCTGGGAGGGACGTTTTTGACGATGGCCTCGCATGGCACGGACCAGCTGATGGTGCAGCGAATGCTGGCCGCCAGGAACCTGCGTGAGTCGCGGTTGGCGCTGTTGTCGAGTGGGGGCGTGATCTTTTTACAGTTCACGCTATTTCTGCTCATCGGTGCCGGGTTGTATGTCTTTTATGGGCTTCATCCTGCGGTGTTTGCTTCGGCTGACAGGATTTTTCCGACCTTCATTGTGCGTGAGATGCCCGTCGGGGTCGCTGGATTGCTGGTGGCCGCGATCCTTGCTGCGGCGATGTCGAACCTTAGCGCGGCCTTGAATTCGCTTTCCTCTACGACAGTCGTTGACTTCTATATGCACTGGCGTCCGGAGGCGGACGACCGGGAACGCATGATGATCTCTCGCGCCAGTACTGTTGTCTGGGCGCTGGTGTTGTTTGCTGGGGCTGTTTACAGCGTCTTTGCCGGGGGGAAGGGCCACGTTGTGGAGGTCGGGTTGTCAATAGCTTCGGTTGCCTACGGTGCGTTGCTCGGTGTATTTCTGTTGGGCACGTTGACGCGCTATGCAACTCAGGCAGGGGCCATCGTGGGAATGATTTGCGGCTTCGCGTTGAATCTTCTACTGTGGCTCGATCCGTCCCCGATTACAGTTGGTTCGGTCACGATTCCGCATATTGCGTTCACCTGGTATGTTCTGATTGGCTCGATCGTTACGTTCGTTGTTGGTTCGGTGGCGAGTCTGCTGTTGCCTGGCGGCCGGGTGAGACACGGGCAAAGAAAGACTGCGGCACGAGTCGCCTGTATTGGCCTTGCGTTTATTGTTCCGGTTTTGTTCGCCTCGCGTGGAGAGGCCCAGGGGCCTGCTGCTCCCGCCCGAGCGGTGTTGGATGGGCGGTACGATTTTAGTTCCGTCACAGCGCTTGTGAATCAGGCCATCGCGGCGAAGAAGCTGCCCGGGGCGGTCGTGCTCATCAATCACAACGGGAGGACGGTCTTCGAGCAGGCGTATGGAGATCGTGCTCTGGAGCCTGTGGTTGAACCGATGACTGAGGACACGATCTTCGACATGGCGTCGCTGACCAAGTGTCTTGTGACGGCGACGGCCGTTATGCAACTCTACGAAGAGAAGAAATTGCAACTGGATGATCCCGTTGCGAAGTATCTTCCGGAGTTCGCTGCTAATGGAAAGCAGAATGTGACGATCCGTGAGCTCCTGACCCACTACTCCGGCCTGCCGGAAGACATCAGCTTGAAAGATGACTGGGGGCTTGCTTCACCGGACAAGGATGAAGGTATTCGGCGGGCGATGAATGCGACGCTGGATCTGTCTCCGGGAACCCACTTCAAGTACTCCGACATCAACTTCATCACGCTTGGTGCGCTGGTGGAGGCCCTTAGCGGTCAAACGCTGGACGTCTATGCGCAGGAACATATCTTTGGGCCGCTTGGTATGACGCATACTCGCTATTTGCCTGGCACAGAATGGATTTTGCGGACCGCTCCTACGGCACATGACGACCAGGGCAGTGCTGCGACGAACCCTGATTACGACCATCTTCTTCGCGGAGTAGTGCACGATCCGACGACTCGCCGGATGGGAGGGGTTGCGGGGCATGCGGGAGTGTTCTCGACGGCCGGCGACGTTGCGTTGTTCGCGCAGGCACTTTTGGACAAGCTTGCGGGTCGGCCCAGCGATTTTCCATTGCAGCAGGCCACGCTGAAGTTGATGACGGAGCCGGAGCAGCCCTCCACCGCTGTTGCAGGAGCGACGATCTTTACGGCGGACGGCAAGACAACGACGGGCGTTGCTACGCGCGGCTTTGGTTGGGACATCAACTCGGCGTTCTCCCGGCCGCGGGGTGAGGTCTTTCCGATTGGCAGCTTTGGTCACACCGGGTTCACCGGTACTTCCCTTTGGATGGATCCGGGCAGCGATACCTTTGTTGTTCTTTTGGCGAATGCGGTCCATCCGCGGGGCGCTCCGCCGATTTCACCGCTGCGAGGGCAAGTGGCTTCGGCGGCGGCGACTGCACTTCGGCTCTACGATAAGCGTGAGGTCGCAGGTACGACTTCCAACACGCTTACTGGGATCGATGTCCTGGAATCGACGCACTTTGAGGCGTTGCGCGAAGCTGCGAAGCGCCACAGCGGCCATTTGCGATTAGGGTTGCTGACGAACCAGACGGGGCTCGATCGCGATGGGCGACGGACGATTGATATTTTGCTGCACAGCATTCCTGAAGTTGAGTTGAAGACTTTGTTCTCGCCGGAGCATGGTCTTTTGGGTGTGAAAGATACGACGAAGATTGGCAATGAGGTTGACCCATCGACGCGGCTTCCGGTTCTGAGCCTCTATGGTGCAAAGCCCGAGCAACGCCGCCCCAGCCCGGAGTCTCTTAAGAACCTGGATGCGGTGGTGATTGACCTGCAGGATGTGGGAGTTCGCTTCTTTACATATGAAGTTGTGGTGGGTTATTTCCTCGAGGCCGCTGCGCAGGCGCATATCGAGATCATTTTGCTGGATCGTCCGAACCCCATCGGCGGAGTAGCGGTGCAGGGCCCGGTCTCCGAGGTTGGGGCTGAGTCGTATAACAACTACATGCCGATGCCGGTTCGCAACGGCATGACGCTTGGAGAGCTTGCGCTTTATTTCAACACCGAACGTCTACTTCCCAGCGCGGCTTCGCCGAACATTCAGGTCCCGATTCGTGCGCTGCTCACGGTTGTTCCCATGCAGAGATTGGAAGCGTCGGGACTTTTTTGACGAGACCGGACTGAAGTGGACAAACCCGAGTCCGAATCTCCGTAGTCCAACTGCCGCAACGCTTTATCCCGCGATTGGGTTGACAGAGATGACCAACATCTCGGTTGGCCGCGGCAGCGACAAGCCGTATGAGCATATCGGCGCTCCTTACATCAACGGACAGCAGCTTGCGGCTTATCTGACGGCGCGAAAGATTCCGGGTGTTAGTTTTGCGCCGACGAGCTTTGACGTTGCGGACGATTCGAACCACTATCCCTTTCACGGCAAGACGATTCCGGGGATCGCCTTTACAGTGACGGACCGCGATGCGTTCAACTCGCCTGAACTGGGGATCGAACTGCTCAGCGCGCTCCACCATCTCTATCCGGAGTTTTCGCTGGCCAAGGCCGCTTACCTCGTTACCAATGTGGACACGATGCGGGCACTGGCGAACGCAGATGATCCTCGCAAGATCGCCGAGGCATGGGCGGCCGACCTGGCTGCCTTTGAACATCGACGTCAACCTTATCTGCTCTATAATAGCTTGCGCACCGTCCATATGTACCAAACGCATCCCCTGCACATACAATTTTCATCGTCTCTTCGGCCTCCATACGTCACAATAGAGAGCAGTCCCTTCGAGGTGCTCCCCATGCCCCGCATTAATTTTCAGCAACAGCTCGCTGCGCTCAAAGACAAACTTCTCGCCATGGCGGCGCTCTCGCAGCAGGCACTTTCGCTGTCGCTGGAGGCGTATCTCACTGGCGACCTGAGCCTTTGCGAGCATGTGAAGGAGATTGAGACGGCGATCAATGCCGCGGAGCGTGACGTCGACGAGATGGCGTACGACCTGCTGGCGAAGGAGCAGCCGATGGCAATTGACCTGCGCTTCATTCTGTCGGTGATCAAGATCAATGGCGACCTGGAGCGGATTGGGGACCAGGCGACCAACATCGCGTCGCGGACGCAGTTCCTGCACGATTCGCCGAAGATCTCCCTGCCGATCGACATTCCGGACATGGGCGAAAAGGTCGGAGTGATGATCCGGCGCGCGATCCAGTCGCTGCTGGAGGCAGATGCCAAGCTGGCCGAGTCCGTGCTTGCCATGGACGACGAGATCGACGACATGAACCGCGATGTGCAGGCGGAGCTGGTCGAGGTGATGCAGCAACATCCAGTGGTTAGTGGACAGGCGTTGAATGCCATCATCATCTCGCGCAACCTTGAACGGGCCGCAGACCATGCTACGAACATCGCCGAGGACGTCATCTTCTGGGTCCGCGGCTCGGATGTGAGGCACAAATTCTCCCTTGCTGAGGCGGACTAAGCTCCAGATTCGCAAGAGATTCGTGGTGGGCATCGCTCTTTGCGCCTTGACGTTCGCCCGTTCTGCAACTAACCTTAGTGCATGGCTGGTTTTATGGCATGTCGATTTGCCGCTTGTTGCGCGTGTTGTTGCGACAGCGTGCGCCGTCGACTTTGCCTGAACCGGAGACTTACCGACTAAGCCCCGAATCCCTTCAGCAAAGCCACAGCGCCCACTTATCCAAGTGGGCCTTTTAGTTTTTGATCTCTTCACTCAAGTACAAGGATGCCCAGTATGAGCGCTCCCAGCACCAGCCGCTGTCAAAGAGACGAAGGCCCAGAAGTCCGAGCGGCTGAAGCTTGCAAAGAACCCCTGGGACGCCTGGGACGAGGTCCGCCAGTTCGCGAGGGAAGGCCGCGAGTCGGTGCTTCCGGAGTGGGCTGGGACCTACTTCAAGTGGTGGGGCATTTACACCCAAGGCGATGGCGTGGGTGCGACCGGTGGAGTCGGTGGCGAAGGCAAGGCCACTGAATTCTTCATGATGCGCATTGGGCTGCCGAATGGCATTCTGACCAGCGCGCAGTTGCGGGTGATTGGTGAGCTCACGAAGAAGTACGCGCGGAACCTCGCCGATATCACTACGCGGCAGAATATTCAGCTGCATTGGCTGACGATTGAATCGCTTCCCGAGGTGGTGGATGCGCTGACTGCTGTGGGGCTCAGCCCGAAGGGCGCCTGCGGCGACGTTGTTCGCAATGTTACGGGCTGCCCGCTGGCTGGACTCGATGGCCACGAGATCATCGATGCGTCGCCGCTGGCGGTCGAGATTGCGCATAAGCTGACGGCAAATCCTGATTTTTACAATCTGCCGCGGAAGTTCAAGATCTCTGTCACGGGCTGCTCGCACTGGTGCTCCTACCCTGAGATCAATGACGTTGCTCTGACTGCGATCAAGCGCACCGTCGATGGCGCAGGAAGAGATTGGCTACACGCTACGCGTCGGCGGCGGTCTTTCGACCGAGCCGCACCTCGCCGTCCGCATTCCGGCATTCATACGGCAAGACCAGGCCTACGCCGCTGTTCACGCGACGGCGGAGATTTTCCGGGAACAGCAGGAGCTTCGCGAGAACCGCACGCGGGCGCGCATCAAGTACCTCTTCATGCGGCATGGCTGGACAGCCGAGTCGTTCCTGGAAGCGCTGGAGGAGAAGCTCGGCTATAAGCTGGATCCGAGCCCTACTTCGGCGGACATTGTGCCGGATGACGTCTACCGCGATCACATCGGCATTGCACCGCAGCGTCAGCCCGGTTTGTCGTCGGTAGGTGCGAGTGTGCTTGCGTGGACGGCTCTCGGGCGATCAACTGCTGCAACTGGCCGAGCTTGCTGAGAGATATGGCAATGGTGAGTTGCGCACTACGATCATGCAGAACATCATCATCGTGAATGTCCCGAATGCGAAAGACGGCGGAGCTGGTGGTTGCGCTGAACAGCATGGAGCTTGCAGGTCGATGTGTCGGCCTTCTGGCGCGGAGCGATCGCCTGCACCGGCACTGAGTTCTGCAAGCTGGCCATTGCCGAGACCAAAGGTTTCTCGAAGTGGCTAGTCAGCGAGATGGAAGAGCGTCTTCCGGGCTTTGACCAGCAGATCAAGCTGCATGTGACCGGTTGCACGAATAGCTGCGGTCAACACTGGATCGCCGATATCGGACTGGAAGGCAAGAAGATCAAGAAGAATGGGCAGCTGGTGGACGCTTTTTATTTTTGCGTGGGCGGAGCTGTGGGCAGGTTCGCCCGCACCGCTCGTCCGCTGGGCTACCGGGCCGCGGCCGATGAGGTCCCGGACGCGATTGAGCGGCTGCTGCGCGGTTATCTCGCGGAGCGTACGCCCGACGAAGACCTGCGCGCTTACTTTGCACGAACTGACGACGACAGCCTGCGTGCGCAGCTCGCCGGCACAGTCGTCGATCCGGTCGAGCGCGATGCTCCGCCGGTTGGCGCGGGCAGGCATGCGCCGGGAGAGTAGCCAATTCCATGGATCTATTTCCTATCTTCCTGAAGATCGCTGCACGGCCCTGCATCGTCATTGGCGGGGGGAACCTTGCGGAATCGAAGATCGAATCGCTGCAGGCGGCCCATGCGAAGGTTACGGTGGTCGCGCCTGAGGCCCGTCCGCGCATTGTCGATCTGGCTGCTGGCAGGCGAGGTCGAATGGAAGCAGCGCGAGTATCTGGAAGGCGACCTGGCTGGGCATTTTCTGGTCGTCGCAGCGACGGACAGCCCCGCTGTCAACCGGGCCGTCTATCGCGAAGCCACCGAGAGAAATATCATTTGCAATGCAGTCGACGACCCGCCATTTTGCGACTTCTACTTTCCTTCGGTGGTTCGGCGGGGTGATCTGCAGATCGCTATTTCGACGGCTGGCGCAAGTCCTGCGCTCGCCCAGAGGCTGCGCAAGGAGATCAATGCACAGCTACCGCTTGATGCCGGCGACTGGCTGACTGACCTAGGCAATCTTCGCCGCGAGGTGACGCAGATGGAGCCGCTGAATGAGGAGCGGAAGTGGCTGCTCCACCAACTGGCGCAGCGAGAGGTCTGCGGCTACGACGCCTGTCCTTCTCGCGTGCTGGCGCGTGAGCATGCGTTGACAAATCCGATGCCTGAGAACAAATCGTGAGCGACGTTGCACGGCCCGGTACTGTTTATCTGGCGGGAGCGGGGCCCGGGCGACCCGATCTGCTTACGCTGCGCGTGCTTCGGCTCCTCGAGACCGCCGACGTGATTCTGCCCGACGATCTGGTCTCGGAGGAGATACTTTCTCTGGCGCATGCCGGGGCCGAGATTACTCCTGTCGGCAAACGCTGCGGGCAGCCGCGCATTACGCAGGCAGAGATCCATGTTCTGATGCTGGAGGCAGCGCGGGCGGGCAGGTCGGTGCTTCGGTTGAAGTCGGGCGATCCGCTGATCTTCGGACGCGCGGGGGAGGAGATTGCCGCATTGCGGGGCGCCGATATTCCTTTTGAGATTGTGCCTGGAATCACTGCGGCTTTTGCCGCCGCTGCGAAGTTGAAGACTCCGCTGACGGACCGTAGTGCAGCTTCAAAGCTGATCCTTGCAACGGCGCACCATGCGGCGGGCAAGTTGGAGCTCACGCCGAAGTGGGAGGGAGCGTTTCCAGAAGACGCTACGCTGGTGATCTATATGCCGGGCCGCAAATTTCGGGCGTTGGCGGACGATCTTATTGCTTCCGGGATCGCTGCTGACACGCCCTGTGTTGCGATCAGCAAGGCGACTGCACCTGATGAGCAGGTGCATACTACCACCCTGGCTGGGCTTGAAGATAATGATGTGGGGCCAGCGCCCGTGATTCTTTTGATTGGCTATGCCATACAGATACAAAACAGGTTGCGGATCGTTGAAGAGTCAATTACGACTTGAATCTTTGCCGAAACGCGCCGGCCACGCCGAACATGCCGGTCAGCATAAGCACGTAGCTGGACGGTTCTGGCACCGCAGGACCGCCCGGCGTTGTGGGTGGTGAGCCGGGGGGGACAGTCGACGTGGTACCAGGTCCGCCACCACCGGGTGCGCCTCCTCCTGGGCCGCCAAAGTTGGGGGTGTAGACCGGAGGGCCGCCGTCTGGGTAATCCGGGTAAGAGCCACTACCCGGAGGCGGGGGTGGGACGTCGTTGGAGGCGATCGTGTCGTTGAAACCGTTGGGTAAGGTGTCTAACTGATCCAGAGGGCGCTCGGAGTGAAACGGAGGGGGAGTTTCACCGGCGATTGCGGGGCCGTCTGCTGCATCTTCGGGCAGGACACCGCAGGCGAGTTCGAAGTGGTGGAGCGTTTGCCTGCGCGTCATTCGGGGCGCCTTGGCCGGGACGAGCCTTGGCTTGGGCTTCGGTGCGGCGTATCGGGCGAGCTTCCGTTGGGCGTATAGTTTGGCACGACGCTTGGCCGCGGCAATGCGCTGAACCGCATGCGTGTGGGCGAGTTCGCGGCGATACGCTACGAACCATCGTTCACAGTCCGTAGACGCGTTAACGCATGTTGCCGATGCGCTAACAAACAACACTAGGAGCAGTAAGTAGATCAAGCGTCGCATTTCGTTTCACCTGGGGTCTGCATCTCTTCCGATCGCCATACTTGGGGCGAATACCTATGAGTGATGCAATTACCTAACCAAAGCAGAAAGACGCTAACCTGCTAAATATTGCAGTAATCGAGCAATTTATTTGCACAACTGGGAATATTTTACCCTTGAGTGCCAATTGTTTTCCTATCTATTCGATCGAGTTATCCTAATTCTGTGTGGAAAAGTCGGTCTAAACAGCCATCCAACAACAGTTACACGGTCACACGGTGCTTCCGGAGAGCGTGCTGGACACTGGTATCAACCCTGATTCTCAGGCGAAGTTGTGTAAAACATTGAAGTTATCCGCGCAATAAGTTGCACTCGACATTCGAGAGGGCCTGGCACAACCTTTTTCCCCTTTTGACGTTCAATTACATAGGAGTCCAGATACCTAAAAGGGCCTGGATCCCGGCAGAGTTTAGTGATGCCTGGCGGCGTACTATGGCTCTGCATAGGAGATTTGAAATGCGCTTCTTACGCTATCTCGCTCTACTCAGTATTCTGTTGGTTCCCGCAGCGGCTTATTCTCATGCCCAAGTTTCGGTCGGCGTTGGTATCGGCGGACCAGTTTATGGCGGTTACGGCTATGGGTATCCTGCTCCCGTCTGCGCTTATGGCTACTACGGCTACTATCCTTACGCCTGCGCGCCTTACGGGTACTATGGCCCGTCGTGGTTTGCCGGCGGCATCTTTATCGGCGCCGGCCCCTGGTACCGCGGTTACGGTTACGGATACGGCTACCGCGGCGTGTATGGCTATCGCGGTGGGTACTACGGGCGCCCCGGTTATGGCTACGGTCGTCCCGGTTACGTTGGTCGCCCAGTACCGTATAGCGGCGGCTATCGCGGAGCGAGCACGGTCCGAGGCGGCTTCGCGGGCGGTGGCGTCCACGGCAACGTGAGCGGCGGTGGTGGCTTCCATGGCGGTGGTGGTGGTCACGGTGGTGGTGGACACCGGTAACACTTCGCCGATTGATTAAACAAAGCGGCTGCTGGCTTTTATGCCGGCAGCCGCTTTTGTTTGCTCTGAGAAGGGGAGCGATAGCTAGGTGAGCATGCTTTCCGCCTGCTTGGTCGCTTCGTAGATCTGCGTGAAAGACTCGACGGCGTAGAGCACGGGCTGCATTTCGCCGGTGTCGAATTTCTGGTTGAGGACGGCGTCGAGATCGAAGTCTTTGACCTCGCATCCTCCGGCCAGCACACGGGTACATTCGCCGTGCGAGGAGATGAGGCCGCTGCCGTAGACCTTGATTTCGCCGTTCTGGCGGATGAGACCGAACTCGACGGTGAACCAGAAGAGGCGGCCCATGCGCTCGAGTTGTTCGGGGTCGGTGAGACGGGCGCAGATCTGGCCGTAGCTCTGGAGGAAGTTTCCGAAGACGGGGTGGGCGTGCATGGGGACGTGGCCGAAGACATCGTGGAAGATGTCGGGTTCGGGGGTGTATTCCATGGAATCGCGCGAGCGGAGCCAGGTGGTGGTGGGGAACATGCGCGCGGCGAGCATCTCGAAGAATGCGTCGGCAGGGAGAAATCCGCTGACTGGCGTGGACTGCCAGCCGGTGCGAGGCTGGAGGAGAGCGCTGACCTCGGCGAGGTTGGGGAGTTTGTCTTCGCGGAGGCCGATCTGGTGGAAGCCGTCGAGGTACTCCTGGCAGGCGTGCTGGCGAAGCTGCGGCATGCGGCGGGTGACCAGTTCCGCCCAGAGCGCGTGCTGTTCCGGGGTATAGTCGGCCCAGGTTTGTTCGATCAGATAGGGTGCGGCTACTAGGAGCTTGGACTGATTCAGACTCAATGGCGATGTTGCGATTCCCATGTCATTCCTTGGTGGCGTTTCTTGCCTGCAAAAGCATACATCTTCCTTAGAGCCGTTTTGTCAGACTTTCGTTACTCCACCCGACCCCCGGGTATTTTTGGCGTAAAATGCTTGTATTCAGTAGGTTACAGTGGGTTAGCGTCTGCAAAATCTTGATAACAAATGGGTTGCGTCCAAAATCGTGCATCTAATTGAGGGGTTTACGGTAGGACTTTCGCTGCTGTTGCCCTTGCGTTGAGGCGGCGATGTTGCCAGTGAACCAATATGAGATAGCAGCCGCAAGAGCATAGAGCCAAGAGCTCCACCCATCCGACGGCGCTGAGGGAACGACGGATCGTCTGAAAGAGTATCGATGGACGACCGTGCAGAGTGATCCCGAGTAGTAGAGGAGGCCATACCATCGCGACGCAGAGCATCGCGTACCAGTGTTTTCGTTGTGACTCGGCTGGCCAGATCAGCACGAGGGGAACAACAAAGAAGACGTAGGTCGTAAGAATAACGAGTCCGCCGTAGATCAATATGAAGGCAACGATTTGACTCTCGCCTCCGTTGGACCATTGAAAGTAGTTGGGTTCGCGTCGGTAATCCCTGATAACGAACAGAACGATTGTGAGAAGCAGGATAAAGATCAGCGCGCCAAACCCAAATAACAGGCGCTGCCACCACGCGGCCTCTGTTCGTAACCCCATTGTAGGAAATTTACGCTAAGAGAGATCTCGATTAGTAGTCCAGGCTTGATCTGTCTGAGGCAGAAGATGGAAAAAAGGAAAGAGTAAGCCGTTTCCATTTTGCCGCTCTCTTTCGATTTGATCTATGATCGTCGCGTCTGAAGCTCTCAGCGGGCGATTCGGATCTCTTAGAGAGAAGTGCTATGCACATTTTGGTCAAATCTCTCGTGGTCACTTTTCTGGCCAATGCAGGACTTGGGCAACAGTGCATTGTGGGTCGGGCTGATTGTGTCCGGATTGGCAGATTGGCGATTGAGTCGAAGGGCCTGCCTGATCCGGACCGCGAGCGCATTATTCGCTTGTTCCAGCAGAGGACATACTTTGAAGAGGAGATCGGCGAACGCATCCGAGGCGCTCTGAGAGACCTGGGGTATTTCAAGGCGGTCGTCGACGAGCCGAAGTTTTCTTTTCCTGCGCAAGAGGAGGAGAGAAGGACCGCTTACATCACCGTCAAGGCGGAGCCGGGGGCCCAGTACCGTCTTGGTGAGATTCGCTTCGAGAGGGCGACCATCTTCCCGGCTCCCCAGCTTCGAGATCTTTTCTCGATGCGAAGGGGTGACGTCTTCGATATAACCAAGGTTAGCCGGGGTCTGGACGAATTGAGAAAACTCTACGGGACGCGGGGATATATCAACTGTGTTGTAAATCCCGTGCCAAGGATGGATGAGTCACTCCGTACTATCGACCTGGTCATGGATGTGGATGAAGGAAAGCCGTTCGCCTTCGGCAAACTGTATCTGGAAGGAGTAGAGCCCCATCCCGGTGCAGGTAAGGAACTCGTGAATTCGTGGAAGACATTGGAGGGTAAGCGGTATAACCCGCTCGAGTTGCAGCATTGGCTCCTGGCAAATCACTTCGATTGGAAGGTCAGTGCGCTCGCTTCAGATTCAATAAAGACAACTGAGGATTTCGAGTCCCGTGTGGTCAATGTGACGCTAACGCAATGGCCCAAATGACAAAGGCGCCGGATGAGGTGTCCGGGGAACTAGTGGATCCGGCCCAACTGCTGACCGCAGCAAAACAGACAGGTCAGCTTGTGTTTAATCCACGCTGTTTGTGCGGCGACTAGTCTTTGGCTTGCCTCTATCGGACAGAGGGCCTGGTTCTTTTCCAGCAGCGCGATGACGAGTGTCGCGTTGTCGAGGCCCTTCGAAAGTTTTGCATCAATTGGGCACGAATATATCTCGAACATGCTGCTCCTTCCCGAATTCCTCGAACCAAGATGAGGAGTTCCATCGGAAAGGCTAGCATCGGCGGACGCAGACTTCGTTGCGTTGGAGCAAGTTGACGGTTTTCAAGAGCATGCCGTCTCAACCTCAATGGGGTCAGAGGCATGCGACGATTCACTCGAAAGCTTTTCGAATCGGTGCACGAAGGCAGCTACTCTCTCTGGCGCTTCCCCAGAGCTAAAAGCTAATCGCTGGCCGGACCCGCGGCTGGCGGCGCAGAAGCTTTGTCCCGGTAGTACGTTGGCTTCCAACGCAGGACGTTGGCGGCCGACTTGCACGGCGTCATCCAGAACAGTGTGGTCAGGTAGAAGCGGTTCTTCACATGCCTGTGGGCCGATGGCATGATGTATCGGTCGATCGCGTCCTCGCCAACGTTCCAGGCGAACCCGTACACCGGCGTGATGACGAAATCCTGAAATCCTGTCTCATTGGTCGTGCGCCCAAGATGGGGGACGTAATAGGTATTGCGCCCGCTGTTGCCGATCGAGGCCTCGCTCACCGGCCCAACCTTCCATTGCGCGCTGTACACCGCGGAGTACGCCATCGCCTTGAGGCGGCTCCGCCAGTAGTTTCCATTGTTCTCGAACACCAGCGCCCGCCCCTTCGGGTCATTCTGCTCAAAGATGCTGCTTACGATGGCACCCATCATCGGGTGCCCGACGTCATGCACGATGAAGGGCGTATCGTCCGACCATTGGTACCATCGATAGTGCTCGACACAATACACATAGGTCGACCAGTAAGGGTTTGTCGTAAGGTCGTTCCGGGTCTCTGTGTCCATCAGAATGTTTCCGGAGTGCTGTGCCGTAAGCCATTCAAACGACTGCCACAGTATCGGCAGCCAATGCACCTTGCAGGGGTCTCCCCGGATCCTGCCCGTCTCGCAGCCCTCGCTCAGCTGCTCCTGTGCCATCTCCCTGTCGGCCGGGGGCACCTTCGACGCCACGCCGCCTGCGCCCGTCGACTCGCTTGCAGGAGATTCAATCGCCAAATCATCAGCCGCACTCTCCATCGAAATTGCGTTTGGTATGGGAGCATCGGGAAGGGAATCGAACTGCGCTCTAATCTCAGTCGAGCCCATGGCCTTCGGCCCAGTGGCTTCAGGGCCAACAACTCCAAGAGCATTCGCAGAGCATACCCGTGCGCCTGCCAGGAGAAAAACTCCGATAATCCCAAGCAGTGAACCACGCTGGAGCTTGCTACGGAAGGGGAGGATCAACTGGAACTCCGAGGGGACTTCTGCATGCATTGTTTCAGCGCCAGGGACAAAACCCGAGAGACGCCGCAGACACGCCGAGCGTACTCGACAAACTCACCAAAAGCAACGAAAAGCTAATGAACGAGGTACCCCCGCAGGTAACACAAAAGTAGTGCGTTCAACTCTTGTCCGGCCGCTGCCGGAACGCTATAGTGAAGCCTGATCGAGGGGTGGCCCAATTCGCGCCAGCATGCTGCACCTTGTACTGTGCCTCACACCGCTCTTCGCTGCTCCCGCAGCAGGGCTCGCGCAGCAGCCGACAAAAGACTGGCCCGGCATAGAGACCCTCAAGGTCGGCTCCTCGATCCATATCACGCTGCCCAAACAGAAGCTGCCCTTTGCTCCTTCGACTCAGCCAACGACGACGAACTGGTCTGTTACAGGAGACAAGCCGGGGTCGATCGCTCGATCTCTTTCCGCAGATCCGACATCGAGCTCATCCGCCGTCGTAACGCTACCGGATCGATAATCGCTGGAACGGTACTGGGCGCGGGCATCGGCGCGGGCATCGGCGCCATCGTGGACTCCGGCATCAAAAATCCCAACACCACCGACAACGCCAAGTTCACGGGCGGCCTGTCCCGTGCCGGCGGCGTCCTCGGCGCTCTGTTCGGCATCGCCACGGAGTTCGTACCGGGCAAATTGCTCTACAAGAGCGAGATTCAACGTCCTGAAGCCGGCGCGACGCGGTAGCGCTGCCGAGCGTTGAGGATGGGTCGCGGTGAATATATTTGCTGCGTCGCCCTTATTTGCGTGCGGCTACCATTTTTACCAGTTCCTCATTCCATCGTCGTCGCTTAGTCTCATTGCTGAATAAGACGGGCATGCGCTTCGGGCCTTTATGCTTTGCGCGCCATTAGTTCAGCTCATCGACATTGGCAAATAGAGTCAAAGCTCGAAGCCTTTCCTGGATGGAGAGACGATGATCAGGACCCTCATGAAACGGCTTTTGGCAGCGGCGTTGTCATTGCTGCTGGTCATCATCCCCGCTGTGCCAAGTCAAGCTTTTGGCCAGCAACCCGCGCCACCGGACCAGACGGGATATTCGGGACAGGGTGTGCCAATGACCGCGGAGGAGCTGCAGCAGCTGGTGGCGCCTATCGCGCTGTACCCTGACGCCCTAGTGGCGCAGATTCTGGGGGCCTCGACGTTTCCGGACCAGGTCGCTCTCGCCGACAATTGGCTTCAGCAGAACAAGGGCCTTACGGGCACAGCGCTAACGCAGGCGGTTGATGGACAGCAGTGGGACCCGAGTGTGAAGGCGCTCACTCAGTTTCCTTCAGTGCTCGACAATTTGGCGAAGAACCTTAGTTGGACCTCCCAATTAGGGGAGGCGTACCACACGCAGGCGGCCGATGTGATGTCGGCGGTGCAGGTGTTGCGGGCCAAAGCACAGGCTGCCGGCAATCTGAAATCAGGGTCACAGATCACGATCGTGCAACAGTCGCCGCAGGTGATCGTTATTCAGCCCACCAATCCACAGGTTGTGTACGTGCCGACTTACAATCCAACGGTCGTCTACGGCACTCCGTATGTGACGCCGGGGTATAGCACTGCAGCCGTGGTGACGACGGCGGTGCTTGCGTTCGGAGTTGGAATCGCGATCGGCGCGGCGATGAGTAACAGTTGGGGTTACAGTTACTGGAACTGCAATTGGCACGGTGGCGCTGTGGTTTACCACAGCAGCGGTTACTACGGAAACAGCGCGTGGCACGGCGGCTACTACGGTTCGAGTGCGTCTGCGTATGGGCCCTACGGCAGCGCGCATGCGTCGGCTGGCTACAACCCGTCTACGGGGACTTATGCGCGGGGCGCGTCAGCCTCGAACGCATATGGTTCGGCGGCGGTTGGACAGGCCTACAACCCGAATACGGGAGCCTACGCGGCGACGCATCAAACCTCGAACGCCTACGGGAGCTCCGGAAGCTCCGTCTACTCCAAGAACGGCAATACCGCTTACACGCAACACGCAACTAACGCGAATGGGACGGTTGCATCGGGACAGACTTCGGCGGGTGGCTCAGCTGTCGCCGCGTCCGGCAAGTATGGCAACAGCGGCGGCGTGGCACAGACCGCAAATGGCAATAAGTACGCCGCGGCAAACGGGAATGTCTACAAGAACACCGGGAGCGGTTGGAGCCAGACACAGGGAACACCCCATAACACCTCGAGCTATTCAGGCGGGCCCAGTGCCAACTCTGCTGCTGCACACGGCTATGGAGGGCAGGAGAAGAGCAGCGGGTCGTCTGCCTTCGGCGGAGGCGGAGGCGGGTGGCAATCCCGGCAGGCGAGTGCGCGCGGTTCGGAGAGCCGCGGTGGTGGTGGCGGCTGGGGTGGTCGCAGGTGACGCCGACGGTCGCAGCCGCAGGCGAGACTGGCTTTAGTGAGCGGTGTCGGTACTGAGTTTACAGACGAAGTTTTGGAGGAAGTGATGTCGCTCAAACACCGCAGAGTTGCGCTTATGGTCCGGTTACTGCTTCTGACGATATTGGTTCCGCTTGCCGCGTGCAAAAAATCCGGGCCCGAGAAACCTTCGATCAGCGTATTTGCTTCGCCGGACGACGCGGGCACTGCGTTGTTGACGGCGGTAAAGTCACGGCGACCAAAATGCACTGCTAGCGATCTTTGGTCCGGATTCGAAGGACGTTATCTACTCGGGCGATCCCGTTCAGGACAAGAACAACGGCGACCTGTTCGTTGCAGGGTATGGGGCGATGCACCGATGGCGCAAGATGCCGGATGACGCCGAAATCCTGCTGGTTGGAGCTGACAACTTCCCTTTTCCGATCCCACTCAAGAAGAACGCTGAGGGGAAGTGGTTCTTCGATACGGCTGCGGGAAGGGAGGAGGTACTGAACCGTCGTATTGGCCGGAATGAACTGGCAATCATCGCCGTTTGTGGCGCGGTGGCAGACGCGGAGGCCGAGTACTTCGCCCACCCACATGATGGCGAAAAGACGAAACAGTTCGCGGCGAAGTTCATCAGCGATCCGGGCAGGGAGAACGGGTTGTACTGGAAGCCAGCGGAGGGGCAGCCCGGGAGCCCGCTCGGGCCTATGGCGGCTTTCGCGTCTTCCGAAGGGTATACGACCGCGAAGCCTGAGGGGCACACGCCATTCCACGGCTACTACTTCCGTATGTTGAAAGGGCAAACCGATAAGGCGCCGGGCGGCGCGAGGGACTATACGGTCAATGGGAAGATGACGGGCGGCTTCGCCTTCGTCGCCTACCCGGCGGAGTATGGCAACTCTGGGGTGATGACGTTCATAATCAACCAGGATGGCGTTTTACTCCAGAAGGACCTGGGGAAGAACACGACAGAGATCGCCACCGCAATGAGTGCGTTCGATCCCGACCCCAGTTGGACTATTGTCGAGCCATGATTGATTTCTGCGAGGGGTTTATCGTGCCGTGGATTTAGTGCCGGGACCGTTCTTGGATGGGAGAATCCACGGGTAGATGACGGCGAGGTTGGGCGGGACGATGGCGAGGAAGAGGAGGAAGATTCCGACTATTTCGGAGATGTGGAGGGAATTGTGGGCATTTAGAAAGTATGCCA
Organism: uncultured Acidobacteriaceae bacterium; assembly: GCA_963756685.1. Taxonomy (GTDB): domain Bacteria; phylum Acidobacteriota; class Terriglobia; order Terriglobales; family Acidobacteriaceae; genus Edaphobacter. The sequence goes on along the minus strand of CAVWON010000006.1, from coordinate 388,274 downwards.
GGACAATCAGAGCTACGATGGTTGCGCAAATAACGATGCGTGCTACTGTTTTGGCCCAGGGTTTGTCATCGTTGGGAAGCATGCCGGATCACCTTTCGTCCCGCCGTTAACAGATGCTGCGAGCGGCCGTTGGGGTTAGCTGCGGGCTTTCGTCAGCCGCGGGCGCTGGCAGCACGTGCTATCAGTACGGCAGTGTAGGCCGCGCCGAAGCCGTTGTCTATATTAACTACGGTAACGTTGGGGGCACATGAGTTAAGCATTCCCAGGAGAGCGGCTGCGCCCTGGAAGCTGGCACCATAGCCAACAGAGGTGGGGACGGCGATGACGGGGACGCCGACCTGGCCGCCGACGACGGAGGGGAGGGCACCTTCCATGCCGGCGCAGACGATGATAGCGTCGGCCTGGGTGAGCTGATCACGGACGGCGAGGAGACGGTGGAGGCCGGCGACGCCTACGTCGTAGAGGCGGGTGACTTTGGCGTTGAAGAGTTCGGCGGTGATGGCGGCCTCTTCGGCGATCGGTTGGTCGCTGGTGCCGGCAGTCAGGATGGCGATGTGGCCTTTTGGTTCGGCGGCGGGGGATTGTTTGAGCGTGATGGTGCGGGACTGCGGGTGGTAGACGGCCGCAGGCAGGGTAGAGAGAACCATTGCCGCGGTTGGGGCGTCGGCGCGGGTGGCGAGGACGTCAATGCCGGAGGCGGCCATGCGGGTGAAGATTTCCGTGGTCTGTTCGGCGGATTTGTTTTGCGCGTAGATGACCTCGGGCAGGCCAGTGCGGAGGCTGCGGTGATGGTCGATGCGGGCGTGGCCGAGGTCTTCGAAAGGGAGATTGGCGAGTCGCTCGCTGGCGGCGGCGGGTGTGAGTGAGCCGGATTCTACGGCGGCGAGGAGTTCGAGGAGCGAAACTTTGTTCATGGTGAGGACTGGTGCTGCTACGACTTTATCCTAACCACTTCGGATTGTGTGCGGTGCCGTCGAAGTGCGAGGTGGTCTTGAAGGGCTCGAAGTTGCCTTCGGCGGCGGCCACCGCCGTGCGGTCGAGTAGAGCCTTGACCTCTGCGGTGGTCATGGGTTTGAAGGTGCGCGCGGCCTCGAGGCCTGGTCGAGGAGCTGGGTGGTGTCGATTCCGGTGATGAGGACGGAGATTGGCTGTGTGAGGCCATAGTGCAGCGCTTCCATCGGCTGGACGGTATTGCTTTTGAGGATGAAGGAGTCGCCGAAGGTCTTCATTGCCAGGACGCCGATGCCTTGTTTGAGAGCGACGGGCATGACCTGTTGGGTGAAGGAGCGGAAGTGCGCGTCCATGACGTTGATAGGCATCTGCACGGTGTCGAATTGGAAGCTATGTTTTTGCGCGGTCTCCAGCATGCGGAGGTGGACTGCGGGGTCTTTGTGCCCGGTGAAGCCGATGTAGCGGATCTTGCCGGCTTGTCGCGCTGCTATGGCAGCTTCGATGGCGCCTCCAGCTGCGAAGATGCGGTCGGGGTCTTCCATGCGGATGACTTCGTGAAACTGGACGAGGTCGATGACGTCGGTTTGCAGGCGGGTGAGGGACTCGTCGAGTTGCTTGTTGTACTCGACGGCGGTGCGGCCATCCATTTTTGTCATGAGGAAGACCTTCTGACGGTAGCCGTCGCGGAGGGCCTGCCCCATGCGGACCTCGGAGGTGCCGTCGTTGTAGTCCCAGCAGTTGTCGAGGAAGGTGATGCCGTGGTCTACGCCGGTATGGATGAGGCGGATGCTCTCGGCGGGGTCGCTTTGTTGCCGAGATGGTAGCCGCCCATGCCGATGGCGGAGACGCGCTCGCCGGTTGTGCCGAGTTCGCGGTAGATCATGTCAGGGGACTCGGGGCGTTTGATCGGTGTGGATGGGTGGGTGGCTTGCGCGTTGGTTGTGATCGCTGCACCGATGCCGGCGACTGCTGCGGCTCTTGAGAAAGTCCCTTCGTTCCATACGGCGCTCCATGGTCGTGGTTCGACTGCGACTGTCCGTTTTGATGCAGGTTTGCGGTTTGGCGGCTGAGGCCGAATAGACTGCCGTTGCCTGTTTGGCTATCGGAGATAGGCTGCGATGGCGGCTTGTTGCACGAACTTCAGGGGACGTTGTGTTTGGCGGCGGCTGCGCGGCAGTCTTCGAACTCGGGGGCGGCGTTGAGGACTTCGCCGTTGCGCGAGCCGAGCTTGATGCGGATGTCTCCGTAGGGTGTGGCTGACAGTGGTGTGGGCGCGGTCGAGACAGGAGCGGCGCTCGTGGTGGATGCGGACGCCGAGGGTGCTGGTCTCGCGGAGGAGAAGGTCTTCAAGGACGGGGACTTGGGCGTCGTCGGCGAGGACGGTGAGGAGGGTGCCGAGGCGGCCCTTCTTCATCTGGACGGCGATGGACATGACGTCGAGAGCGCCCAGGGCGAGGGCCCGCTCGGTGACGTAGGCGAGGATCTGCGGGGAGAGATCGTCGATGGCGGTTTCGAGGACGGCGACTGACGGAATGGGTGGCGTCGTCTGTTTCGCCGATGCTTAGGCGCAGGACGTTGGGAAAATCCTTGGAATTGCGAGTGCCTGCGCCGTAGCCGATTTGCTGGACGCGCATGGCGGGCTGGGGGCCGAAGGTGGGGTCGAGGGCGCGGACGAGGGCGGCCCCGGTGGGGGTGACCAGTTCTTTTTCGATGTGGGCGGAGTAGGTGGGGAGGCCACGGAGCAGGTCGGCTGTGGCGGGCGCGGGGACCGGGAAGCGGCCGTGGGCGCAGTCGACCGTACCACCGCCGACGTTGAGGGGGGAGCAGAACCACTTGTCGATGGCGAGGGAGTGGATGCCGGCGGAGGTGGCGACGATGTCGACGATAGCGTCGACTGCACCTACTTCGTGGAAGTGGATTTCTTCGATGGGGACGTTGTGGATCCTGGCTTCGGAGGCGCCGAGGAGTTCGAAGGCTTGGATGGCGGTGTGTTTGACTGCGGGGGCGAGGTTCGCGGCGTTGATCAGATTGCGGATGACGGTTAGGGAGCGGCCGTGGGTGTGCTCTGGCGGGTGGTTGTGATCGTGGGCGTGGCCGATTTTGTGCTGGTGCTGGGTTTTGGGGTGGTGTTGATGGGTGTGGGTTTGCTGGTCGTGGTGATGATCGCCAGCTTCTTCTGCCGGCGTTGCGCCTTCGTAGACGTGAACTTTTGTGGAGGAGATCCCGCTGCGGTCTACCTTTTCGATCTTGAGGGTCGCGTTGAGATTCAATGCGGCTACGGCTTCGTGGAGGATCTTTGGGTCGACTCCGGCGTCGATGAGGGCGCCGAGGAACATGTCACCGCTGATGCCGGCGAAGCAGTCGAGGTAGGCGATGCGCATGGAGTTATTGTTTCACGTTCAATTAAGACGCGGGACGGATGGTGGAGGCGGCGAGGAGGCTCTGATTCATGGAGCCGGAGCGGTAGCCTTCGGTGTCGATGGTGACGTAGAGGAAGCCGAGAGGCTTGATGGCTGCAGTGATCTGCTCGAGGATGGCGAGGGAGAGTGCGCGCGGAAGGTCTTCAACGGCGATTTCGATGCGAGCGAGGTCGCCGTGGTGGCGGACGCGGACCTGCGGGAAACCGAGAGCGTGGAGGGCGGCTTCGGCTTGCTCGACCTGGGAGAGATTTTCGCGGGTGACGGGGCGGCCGTACTCGATGCGCGAGGACAGGCAGGCGCTGGCGGGTTTGTTCGGCAGAGGGCGAGGCCGGCTTGCTGGCGAGGGTGCGGATCTCCTGCTTTGTGAGCTGCGCGGTGACTAGAGGCGCGACGGCGTGGTGCTGGGCTGCGGCTTGCTGGCCAGGGCGGAAGTCGCGTGCGGTCGTCAAGGTTTATGCCGTAGGCGATGTGCGCGAAGCCTTGCGATGCGCGGGTCTACTCCATCTGGGTGAAGAGCTCGTCTTTGCAGTGGAAGCAGCGTTGGGCGTCGTTTCGCTGGTAGTCGGGGTTTTCCAGCTCGTTGGTTTGAAGGATTTGGATTGGGATGTTGTGGTCGGCGGCAAAGGCGAGGGCGGCGGCGAGTTCGGCGCGGGGGAGTGAGGCCGAGTCAGCGATGACGGCGCGCATTTTGTCGCCGAGCGCCTGATGGGCAGCGAAGGCGAGGTAGGCCGAGTCAGTGCCGCCGGAGTAGGCGACCAGGACGCTGCCTAGCTCCTGCAGCGTGGTTTGGAGTTTCGCGGATTTGGCGGTGAGATCCATCTGGTTTGATTGTAGGACAGATGAATCGCGGTTGCGGTGGTCGCTCAGTTTCCTTGTGCGGTGGACTGCTTTGATGGCGGCGCTTTTTTGTTGCAGGGAGGGACAATCGTTGCGCGATGAGTGGGAGTTAGTCGGGAATCTGCCAGCCCACGGGGGTCTGGGCGAGGGTGGCTTTCGCGGTGACCTGACTGGTGGTGGCGCGGGCCATATCGGGGAAGGCGGCCTGGATGTCGTGGCCGAGGGCCCAGACGGGGACCTCCTTCATGGTGTAGCTGTAGGTGACGGTGGTCTCTTTGAAGCCGTCGGTGATGGCGATGGGGGTGAAGCTGTCGATGCCGGTGACCTCGCGGTGGCCGTAGCAGAAGCGTGGAGCAAAACGGGCGCCGGCGGTGGTGACGGTGTAGCGGCTGGCGTGAATGCTCATCTCTTCGGACTTGTCGAGGAGGAGGGCCTTGACGAGGGAGTCCATCTGTTTCGTCTTGGCAGGATCGGTGGTCTCGAAGGGGAAGCGGGTGTCGGAGAAGAGGCAGTCGAGGTGGTCGAGGAAGTGGTTATTGATGGCCTGAGTGAAGTTGGCCGGTGTCGGAGCAGATTTGCCTAAGTTGCAACCAGATGCCAGAGCAAGGGTGAAGAGGCCTACCACTGCAGCGGCGAGTCTGGGTGAGGCGGGATTTCTCTGGACGATTTTCATCGCGTCTCCTGTCAAGCTAATTGTATGCAACTAATTGTCGTCGATGATCTTCGTCCGGAATGGGGTCGAGTTCGCCAATGGTCTTCATGGTGGCGAGCGTCTTCAGGTTGGCCTGGACCTGGGTCCACTTTTCGGGGTCCTTTTTGTGATGATGGGGGCATTCGGGTCGGCGTAGTACTCGATCAGATCGTGTTTGAGTTGGGTGGGGACAAGGTTGCTCGGGTTCTTGGTGATCACGGCCAGGAGTTTGGCGTAGGTTTTGTCGGTGAGCGGGTAGCCGCCGGGTTTGACGACGAGGCCGGTGTCGAGATCGCGGTTGGAGATGTAGTGATCGATGCGATCGAAGTTGGTGAGGACGAGACGCATCGCTTTGATGGAGTGGTTGACGCTCTTGATGTAGAGGTCTTCGGTCTGCTGGTTGGGGCCTTTGATGGCGAGGAGTTTGAGTGTGCCGACCTTGGGCAGGATGAAGATGAAGCCGGCGTAGAGGTGGCTGGTGAAGCCCGGGGTCTTGCGGTAGGCCTCCCAGTTATTGTCGGCGGAGGCCTGAAGAGCATCGACTCGGAGGGTGTCGAGATCGGGGCTGGGAATGTCCGCGGGGAAGTTCTTTTTATGAAGGAGGGTTTCGGCGCGGGCGATGTTGGGGATGAACTGCGGACCCCGTAGCGGTAGACGCGGATGGAGGTCTCTTTGGTGCCGATGATGTCAGGAAGGTTGATGCCGTAGGTCTCGAAGAACGCTTTGCGGAGAAGGGGCCGAGGGATCTCGAGACCGACGTATTTGAGATAGCCCGAGGGAGCGAAGCGCCGTTTGCTGAGCTGGTTGATGTCGAAGGCGAACTCGGTCTGGACGTGGGCGTGGGGACTCTCAGCGTAGTTGACAGAGTCGCCATATTTTTTTTCGAGCTTGGGGAATTCGACAGGCACGGAGTGGTTGATGGCCGTGCTGTGACCGATGGTGTCGCCGATGTAGTGGGAGAGGGAGCCGATGGCGAAGGCGAGTTCGTCGGCGGTGTGGGCGTTGTGGAGGAGGCTGAGAACGAAGTCTCCGGAGCGGACGTAGTGGGTGAGTTCGGAGAAGAAGGCGTTGCCGAAGGGGTAGTAGCCGAAGTCCTGGATGGCGCAGCCGCCGTAGGCGTAGGCGTGGGCCTCCTGGAGCTGGGCTTCGGTGAGGGTGGGGTATTGCTTGAGGAGGATGGGGCGGATGGATTGCTTCCAGGCGAGATCAATCAGCTCTTCATGGGTCTGGACGGAGTAGGGGACGGCGGGCGTTGCCGTCAGGAGAAGGGCGAGGGAAGCGATCGTTTTGACAAGAGTCGAACGGGACGGGGTGGGAATCGCGTGCCTCATTTTTTCTTTGATGCTTTGACACTCCACACTGTACAGAGGGTGATTGGGTAAGAAAAGGGGGTAGGCTGGCGGAGGGAGTGACGGCGATGTCTGAATCGACGCGGCGATGGGTTCGATATGCAGTTGCGGTGGTTGCGTTCGGGGTCGTTGCCTGGGCTTGGCACTTTGGGACGCGACAGTCGGGTGGGATTCGGCCGGTGGGTGAGCGGAGGGTGATGCCGGAGCTGGTGATGACGCAGCTCGATGGCGGGACGTGGCGGATGGCTGACCATCGGGGGCAGGTGGTGCTGGTGAACTACTGGGCGACGTGGTGTGGGCCTTGCTGGGAGGAGACGCCAGGGCTGGTTCGGTTGTCGCGGGAGCTGGGGCCTAAGGGGCTTGCTGTTGTGGGGGTCGCGATCGATGAGGGCGGCCGTGAGAAGGTGCAGAAGTTTGTGGATGAGTTTCAGGTGCCTTACCCGGTGACCCTTCCAGAGAGGATGTCGCAGATGGAGTATGGGATGGAGGGTGTTCCTACGACAATTCTGGTGGATAAGGAGGGCCGGGTGGCGAAGACTTATGTGGGGGCGGTGAGGCAGGCGGATTATGAGACGGACGTCGAGGTGTTGCTGGCGGAGACGCGTTAAGTTTGGCCGACCTTGGTGGGGTCGCTGTTTAGCAGGATCGGGGTGAAGGGCAGATGGAAGTCGGGTTGAGGGTCGGGGTGGGCGGGGTCGAAGTCGGGAACGGTGGGGTCGAGGAATTTTGTGATGGGGAGCTTGTCTTCGCGGATGCCGTGGACGATGCAGCGGGCCAGCTCGTAGGCGCCGTAGCTGTTGAAGTGGGTGTTGTCGCTGATGGCCGCGGTCTGGCCGGGGAATGAGCCGGCGGGGTAGTGCATGAAGGCCTTGATGGTGCCTTCAGGGCCCATGGCTTCGAAGAGGGTCTTGCTCATGGCGTTGAGGTCGATGAGAGCGACCTTTTGTTGGGCGGCGACTTCGCGCATGGCGTCGGGGTAGGCGCCGAAGGAGTTGGTGATGTGGCCGGCGTCGTCGAAGGTGCGGCGGTTCATCGGCGTGACGAGGACGGGTGTTGCGCCTTTGACGCGGGTCTGGGCGATGTAGTCGATCAGGAGCTTCTTGTAGTCGTCGAGCGAGACGGCGCCGGGCTTCATGTCGTTGTGGGCGAATTGAATGAAGAGGTAGTCGCCGGGCTTGATGGTGGTCATGATCTTGAAGAGGCGCTGTTCGGCGATGAAGCTCTTGGTGGTCTCGCCGGATTCGGCGTGGTTGGCGATGACGATGCCGGGGAGGAAGAAGCGCGGGAGCATCTGGCCCCAGGCGGCCCAGGGCTCGTAGTACTGGTCGACGACGGTGGAGTCGCCGGCGAGGTAGATGACGGGCTCGTCGGGGATGGGTTCGATGTCGATGGAGCGGACGCTGGGGTGGTCGCCGTTGAACTCGAGGGTGAGTTTGTGGTCCCAGTCGAGGATGCCGAGTTCGCGGGGTTTGAGGTGGACTTTGTCGTCGGGGTCACCGTTGATCTCGGGGTAGCGGACGTTGGTGTCGAAGGTCCTGGTTACGGAGTCGTTGGGGCCGGCGGGAATTTTCTCGAGCATGAGGCGGCGGCCTTCGGCCCGGACGGTGGTGACGGAGGGTTGTGGGCCGCCGAGGACTACGGTGACGCGGTAGCTGCCTTCGGGAACTGGGACGGAGAAGAAGAAGGGCTTGTCACTGGTGCAGGATCTGCCGCTGATTTCGGGGGAGGGAAGGAGGTCGAAGCCAGCGGTTGTTTCGGTGAAGCGAGAGGTGGGGCTGAGGGTGGCGAACATGCGGTTGGCCGGACCGCAGGCGTACTTCATGAGGTTGGGATTGAATTGGGCGTGTGCGGCGAAGGCTGTGGATAAATAAAGTGCGGCGACGGTTGCGAGGTTGAGTATTGGGCGGAGATTTGGGGTCGTGATGGAGCGTGTGTCGTCTGCGTCGTCGATGGTGCATGGCGTACCTCCCCCTCCCCGTCAAAAAGTGTGCAAAGTCTTCGAAGTAGAGACTTTAGGTCTGGACTTCGATCTGCGGTTTCCCTCTGAATCGAAAAGCCCGGCGTGGGCCGGGCTTGGATCTTCCACTGATTTCAGTTTATCAGCGATGTCAATGGTTTCGAGGAGGGCAAAATCAGGCGCGGAGACGGGAGCTGAGGTAGCTCGTCAAGAGCAGTTTGAATTCCCGGACGATCTGTTCTCTTTCGGCGGGCCTGGCATCTGCGTAGAGCGGGCTCATGCCTTTGACTACCTGCACGGTCACATTCGCTATACGGAAGGCGGCCTCCTGAGTCAGTTCAGGCCGCTTTTCGCGAAAGAGGGCAGCGAAGTGCTCTCGCAGCCGGTTCCTTGCCGCCGGGTCCCGCTTATAGTTCTTCGGCGCGTTCATCAGCGGGATGTATGCGGGCCGGTTCTCCATGAAATCGATCATCACGTCGAAGATCCGATCGACTAGCTGTTTGATGGTGAGCGTGGCCCCCTGGTTCGCGAGAGGCGCCCAGCGCGCCTCCATCTCGTCTCCAAACTGCTGGCGGAGGGCCCGCGCGATCGCTTCCTTGTTGGGGAAGTATTGGTATAGAGCTCCGATCGATGCGCCTGCGCGTTCCGCCATCTCGGTCATCGTTGCGGTCTCATAGCCCACCTCGGCGATCACGGCAGCGGCGGCTTCGAGCACTTCGGCGACCCTGCGTTCTCCCCGGTCCTGCTGAGGGACGCGGCGCTTCGCCTTTGACATATCTGAGGGCATGCTCATATTATAGAACAAGAAATATGAGGGAGTCCTCATATTAAAGCGCGCTCTTAGCAGACCGAATCGAAAGGAAGATAAGAATGCACTACATCGCTGGTTTCTTCGCAGGAATGTTTCTTGCTAATTTCGTGCCTCATTTCGTACAGGGCGTCTCCGGTGAGGCCTTCCCGACACCCTTCGCTAAGCCTCCCGGAAAGGGACTGTCTTCGCCGACGGTGAATGTCGTGTGGGCGCTGGTTAATTTAATTGTTGGCTACGTCCTGTTTCAGGCAGGAGAGGTTTCGAGTGGAGACCGCATTGCACTTGTTGTCTTCTTCGCAGGCATTGCTGCGATCAGCATTATGTTGAGCGTGAACTTTGCAAAAAAGCACGCCAAGTAAATTCGTCGGCGAGCATCAGCGCCATGTACAGAGATTCTCTAACTGAAAGGGAAGACCATGCCCGTCACAACGCTCGATACCACCGCGGCATTGATCGTGATTGACCTGCAAAAAGGTATTGTCGGTATTCCGACTGCGCACCCAACGGCTGATATCGTAGCGCGATCTGCCCAGCTTGCGCGCGCTTTCCGCAAACGAGGTCTGCCCGTCGTTCTGGTCAACGTGACGGCCGCGGCTCCGGGCCGTACTGACGCCGGGCCTCGCAAATTTTCGTTCCCGGACGATTGGGCCGAGCTTGTTCCCGAACTGGAGCAGCAGGCTGACGATTACCTGGTGAGCAAGCAGCGGGTGGGCGCGTTTATTGGCACGTCTCTCGATGAGTACCTGCGCCAGCGCGGCGTCACCCAGGTCTTTTTGACGGGTATTGCAACGAGCGTGGGCGTGGAGTCGACGGCGCGAAGCGCCTACGATTTCGGCTACAACGTGGCGGTCGTGGTGGACGCGATCACAGATCGCGACGCGGACGACGCACCGTTATTGCGTGGAGAAGGTGTTTCCCCGGATAAGTGAGACGGACACGACCGACAACGTGCTGAAGCTGTTGAACGATGCGTAAAGCAGGTGCGGCCGAGGGCCCCGCGGCTAGCCGTTGCCGGCGATCGAGAGGTCCGCTGTCGCATGCGTGGCGAGCGCTGCGGCACCGCAACTTCAAGCTCTTCTTCTTTGGTCAGAGCATCTCGCTGATCGGCACCTGGATGACGCGGCTGGCGACGAGTTGGCTGGTCTATCGGCTGACCCATTCGGCGCTGCTGCTTGGCGTCGTGGGCTTCTCGGGGCAGATCCTTACGTTTGCGCTGGGGCCGTTCGCGGGCGTCTGGGTCGAGCGTCTCAATCGCCGCAAGCTGCTGGTCTGGACGCAGGCCGCTGCCGCCGTCCAGTCGCTCGCGATGGCCGCGCTCACGCTGGCGCATGTCATTACCATTCGGCGAAATCATTGCTCTCAGCGCTTTGCAGGGCTGTGATCAATGCGTTCGACATGCCCGGACGCCAGTCGTTCCTGGTGCAGATGGTCGATGACCGCAAGGACCTGAGCAACGCCATCGCCATCAACTCCTCGATGGCGAACGGTGCGCGGCTGATCGGCCCGGCGCTCGCCGGCCTGGTGATCGCGGCGGTTGGCGAAGGCTGGTGCTTCCTGATCGATGGCGTCAGCTACTTTGCGGTGATCGCATCGTTGCTGCTGATGCGCATCAAGCCCTTGGATCCGCCGCGACGCGACCAGCATGTTCGAGCAGATGCGCGAGGGTTGGGACTACGTCCGCACATTTCGGCCCATCCGCACGATCCTTCTGCTGTTTGCGCTTCTGAGCCTGATGGGCTGGCCCTACGCTGTGCTGCTGCCGATCTTCGCGGGCCAGGTGCTGCATGGCGGCCCGCATACGCTCGGCTGGCTGACGGGAGCTTCGGGGATCGGCGCGCTTGCTTCGGCGCTTTCGCTTGCGTTCCGCAAGTCGGTCGTCGGACTTACGCGCATGATTCAGATCGCGTCCGCGATGTTCGGAGGCGGGCTGATCCTCTTCGGCCTGTCGCATACGTTGTGGCTGTCGATGGTGCTGATGGTCTTCGTCGGTTTCGGCATGCTGCAGGCGCGTCGGCCAGCAATACCGATCATCCAGACGCTGGTGCCGGAGGACAAGCGCGGCCGCGTGATGAGCTATTACACGATGGCCTTCTTCGGCTCGGCGCCGTTCGGCAGTCTGCTGGCGGGCACGCTGGCTCACTGGATCGGAGCGCCCCATACCGTGATGGTTACCGGCGCGTTCTGCGTCGCGGGCTCGCTTTGGTTCACGCTTGAGCTGCCGAAGATCAGAGCGGTGATGCGGCCGATCTATCGGGAGATGGGCCTGCTGCCCGACGAGAGTGAACCGGCAGCACTCGATGGCTTGAACTGACATTGATCAGAGCTCTCGCGGAGCTGGTAGCGATCGGGCAGCCGGCTGCTGCGTCTGGCGTTACTTCTTGGAAAACGAGCGAACCAGGATAACCATGTTCCAGATTTCGTCTGGTTTTGCTCGGTCACCTTCGGGGGGCATCTGGCCTTTGCCGTTCTTGATGACGTAGAAGAGTTCTCCGTCGGAGATGTCCTTCAGGGCCGTCGGATCGGTGTAGTCCTTGAGTTTGAGCTTCAGGTCGGCGACTACATCGCCTTTGCCATTGCCGTTCTCTCCATGGCATAGGGCGCAGTCGTATCCGTAGACCTTTTTGGCGTGGGCCTGGGATTCGGGCGTGGGCTTGACCGGGTTGACCATGTGGGCGGCTTCGGGGGGGATGGGCGCTTCGGCAGGGGGTGCGGCCGGCTGCTGCGGCGAGGGTGCGAAGAGCAAGAGCGCGAGAAGGACGAACAAAGGCTTCAGCATACGAGCCTCCTGTTCCTGGATCGTCGAACGGCATCCTATGCTTCGGGCGCGCTGATGGGAAGCTTAATCTTCAGGGGTGAACCACCCGAGTTTCGGTCTAGTAGAAACCCTTGCGGAGGTTGATTCCGTATTCGAGGAAGGCCTTGAGGGAGCAGCTCATCTGTGTCCAGCCGTGGCAGTTGCCGTAGGAGCCGTCGAGGCCCTTCTGGGTCTCACGCCAGCCGGATTCGGAGATGCGGACGAGGGTGTTGTTGGGGCCGAGGGACTCGAAGGTCATCTCGACTGTGGTTTTGTAGTCGACTGGAGAGGGTGGCGCGGTGCTGTTTTTTTCGGGTGGTTCGTAGGCGTCCCACTGGAGGACGATTAGTTGGTTGAGGACTAGTTTTTTGACGGTGACGGGGACGTCGCCGGGGTAGTCGGCGAAGCGCCAAGTGACGGTGGCGCCTTCGTTGAGCGGGGCGGTGGCGCCTCCGGTGGTGAAGTAGGAGCTGAGTTTGGTGGGGTTGTAGACGGCGTCGAAGACCTCGGCGATGGGCTTCTGGATCTTGGTCTGGACTTGAAATTTGAGTTGCATGGGCTGGTTCTCCTTCATGGTGGAGTGACGTATTTATATGTTATGTTTTTATAACATGTCAGGAAGAGATAAGCAGGGTGCGGTTTTTAAGGCCCTGGCGGACGACCGGCGGCGGGAGATCCTCGATCTGCTGAAGGACGGGCCGAGGACTACCGGGGAGTTGTGCGGGCACTTCAAGCGGGTGGATCGCTGCACCGTGATGCAGCATATTGGCGTGCTGGAGGTGGCGGGGCTGGTGATTGCGAAGAGGGAAGGGCGGGTGCGGTGGAACTATTTGAATGTGGTCCCGGTGCAGGAGATCTATGACCGTTGGATTAGCCAGTATGCCCGGCCTTCGGTGGGGCTGCTCGCGAGGTTGAAGCGGGGCCTGGAGGGCGGTACCTGAGAGCGGAAATGAGGTGAGGCGCTAACAGACAAATGCAGGGGCCCTTCGCTGTGCTTGAGAATGAGAACTGAAAACCAATAACGGCGAGAGCAACAACAACTGCAAAAACGAAATGCGGGGATTCTTCGCTGCGCTCAGAATGACGAGCAAGAGCAACCGCAACTATAGAAGCGGGTTCCTCCGCCTGCGGCGAAGGATGACAACAAAAAAGTACCAGTGCAATTCGCTTAGGGCTATTCGCTGATGACCTGGGGTCTGGTGTCGAAGTCGTGGCCGAAGATGCAGCGCTCGACGAGCATGCAGAAGATGTGCTCGAGGGCGAGGTGGGACTCCTGGATGTTCATGGTGACTGATGGACGGGATGATGATGTTGTGGTCGCAGAGGACGCGCATCTTGCCGCCGTCGTTGCCGCTGAAGCCGATGGTGGTAATGCCGATTTTCTTGGCCTGGTGGAGGGCCTTGAGGATGTTTTTGGAGTTGCCGGAGGTGGAGATGCCGAGGAAGATGTCGCCGGGCTGGCCGAGGGCTTCGATCTGGCGGGCGAAGATTGCGTCGAAGCCGTAGTCGTTGCCTGCAGCGGTGAGGATGGAGGTGTCGGTGGTGAGGGCGATGGCGCGGAGGGCGGGGCGGTCGACGGTGAGGCGGACGACGAACTCGGCGACGAGGTGCTGGGCGTCGGCGGCGGAGCCTCCGTTGCCGGCAACGAGGAGCTTGTGGCCGGATTGCATGGCGTGGGCGGTGAGTTCGGCGATGGTGACGAGGGTGTCGGAGATTTTTTCGTCGGCGAGGACGGCTTGCAGGGTGGCGATGGATTGGGCGAGCTGCTTTTGGACCAGGTGCTTCATGGATTCTCCAGCGTGGCCTTTTGTTGCTGATGCCAAGGGTACGGGATTGGGGTGGGTGATGTCGAAGAGGATGGCCTGCGGTGGGTCGATGTTGTGCAGTGGTTGTACCATTGCCTGGTGGTGGTGGTGGTGGTTGCTGAGAGTGGGTGGATTGGAGGGCCGGTGCGAAAGTCTTTTTGTGGTTTGGCCGTTGCGGTGCCTGACGAGTGGGGTGGGGCTGGGGCAGATGGTGAGTGCTCCTGCTGTTCCGATGCCGTCCACGGCTTCCGCGGTTTCGCAGGGTGGGGCGGGGAAGACGATGCTGTTGTGGCCGACTGGGGCGCCCGGGGCGCTGGGTGAGGAGGACATCGACAAGCCGACGCTGACGGTGTTTTTGCCGGTGGCCCCGAATGCGACGAGAACTGGAGTCGTGGTGGCTCCAGGTGGCTCCTATATGCACCTGGCGGTGGAGAAGGAGGGGTATGCGGAGGCTCGGTGGTTGAACGCGCGCGGGGTGGCGGCGTTTGTGCTTCAGTATCGGCTGGGGCCGAAGTATCACTATCCGGTGGAGCTGGAGGACGCACAGCGGGCGATTCGGACGGTGAGGGCGCATGCGGCGGAGTGGGGTGTGGCGACGGACCATGTGGGGATGTGGGGATTTTCGGCGGGCGGGCATCTGACGGCGACCGCGGGGACGCGCTTTGACGCGGGTAAGGCGGACGCGAGCGATGTGGTGGAGCAGCAGGGAAGCCGACCGGACTTTCTGGTGTTGGGGTATCCGGTGATTACGTTCAAGGAGCCTGATTTGCATCGCTTGTCGTTGAAGAATTTATTGGGGGACGCGCCTGATCCGAAGCTGGTGGATGAGTTGTCGGCGGAGACGCAGGTAACGAAGGAGACGCCGCCGACTTTCTTGTTTGCGACGACCGACGACAAGACTGCTCCGGTGATGAATAGCGTGATGTTTTATTCGGCGCTGGTGAAGGCGGGGGTGCCGGTGGAGATGCATCTGTTTCAGCATGGCGCGCATGGGGCGGGGTTGGCGGCGGGGAACCCTCAGTTGAGTGTGTGGCCGGACCTGGTGGCGAAGTGGATGCGGGAGCGTGGGTATATGGCGCCTTAGGCAGGGAATAGGGACTGGGGAATAGGGAGTAGAGGGCCGCGGCGATTGTCTCTCTGGAGCTTGCTTGTTGTTTGGCCGATCTGATCGCTCTGAGTGCGAGGACGAAGTTTTGAGCAACGTTGATGGAGGCTGCGATGACGGTGGAGGAGTTTGAGGCGTCGGATGCGGCGGAGTTTGATGGGGCCCTGCTTGCGCTTTGGCGGGACGCGAAGGGGGATTGGGCGAAGGCGCATGGGATTGCGCAGGATGTTGCGGGGGCGGATGGGGCCTGGGTACATGCTTATCTGCATCGGAAGGATGGGGACTTTGGGAATGCGGTTTATTGGTATCGGCGGGCGGGGAGAATGGTTGCGACGGGGGATTCTCGGGTGGAGTGGGCCGGGATTGTGGGGGAGTTGTTGGGGAGATGACGTGGCTGTCCGGCGACGGGGATCGAGAAGCGGTTCTCTCCACTTCGCTGCTCACGATAAGGCCATGAGCAGCTTCGATCGAAATGAGGTTCGTTCTCCAAGGGAAAGGAGTGGGGGTTCGTGCTTCAGGTGAAAAAAACCCACCTTAGCGACGATAAAACTGTCGCGAAGATGGGGCACCCGATTCTTGCTCCGAATATATATTTTTCGACTGCGGTTATTTGCGGAGGTAGGCGTCGTCTTTGTTGATCCAATCCTGGCGAGGTGGGGTAAAGACGTCGAAGTCGATGCAGTCGGACAGGGCGGTGGCGGAGTGGGGAAGATCGCCGGGGATGACGAGGACTTCGCCCGGGTTGACGGTGTGTGAGGTGCCGTCGTCGAAGTCGAAGCGCAGGGCGCCTTCGGTGATAAAGGTGATCTGTTCGTTTGGGTGAGAGTGGCGGGGGACGACGCATCCCTTCTTGAGCACGATGCGGGCGAACATGGACTGAGCGCCGGTGACGAACTGGCGCGAGAGAAGTGGATTGAGCTGCTCGTTTTCGACGGTGTTCCAGCTGTGGAGAGTCGCCTTGGACATGGTGAAGATGCCTTTCTTTGGGGAGACGTTGGCGGGAGATGAATTTCTCGCTTTGTGTTGCGCGCTCCCTTGTGTAGAGTAAGCGAATCGGGGGCGATGCAGAGGTGCTTCGCTTACGGAATTTGCACAGGTGTGAATAGGAGGCCGCGAGCCTGGCAGGTCGCGGGCGTCTCTCCTTTTTACTTACCTCGATTACTGCTTATTTTCTTTTACTTTGAATGACTAACTTTGAAACGGGTGATTGAACGATGCGTCTTCCAGTGGCGAAGGTGTTTCTGTCTCTTTTGTTTGTGCTGATCCTGGGCGGATCGGTGGTTGGTGGATCGCGTGTGATGGCGCAGACGGGGGCGCCTGCGGCCTCCACTGCCGGGACGAGTGAGGCCGATCGGATTGCGGCGCTGGAGAAGCAGAACGCGGACAACGCGGCGTTGATTGCAGCGGCGCAGACCTCCGGGGACAACGCCTGGATGCTGGTTTCGGCGGCGCTGGTGCTGATGATGAGCGGGCCAGGGCTGGCGCTTTTCTACTCCGGGCTGGTGCGGAAGAAGAACGTTCTGGCCACGATGATGCAGACCTTCGCGATGATGGCGGTAATAACTGTGCTGTGGGCGTTCGTTACATATTCGCTGGCGTTTGGGGAGGGGAACGCGTTTATCGGCGGGTTACATAATGTGTTTTTGAAGGGCGTGGGGCTGGCGCCGGACCCGAAGTATGCGGCGACGATTCCGCTGCAGACGTTCATGGTGTATCAGTTGATGTTTGCCATTATTACGCCGGCGCTGATTACGGGCGCGTTTGCGGAGCGGATGAAGTTTTCGGCGATGCTGGTGTTTATGGTGCTGTGGGCGCTGTTTGTGTATAGCCCGATGGCGCACATGGTCTGGGGTAAGGGTGGATTGCTGAATGCCTCGCTCGGTGGACGGTTCCCGACTCTCGACTTTGCGGGTGGGACGGTGGTGCATGTGACCTCGGGGGTGTCGGCGCTGATGACTGCGCTCTATCTGGGGAAACGGCTGGGCTATCCGAAGGTGCCGATGCCGCCGCACTCGGTGGTGCTGAGCTTTATTGGGGCCTGTTTGCTGTGGGTGGGCTGGTTTGGGTTCAATGCAGGCTCGGCGTTGAGTGCCGGGACGCTGGCGACTTCGGCGTTTGTGGCGACTCACTTTGGCGCGGCGGCAGCGGCGATTGGATGGAGCGTGGCGGAGTGGATCCGTCAGGGTAAGCCATCGGCACTGGGAGCGATCTCTGGATGCGTGGCTGGGCTGGTGGCAATTACACCGGCGGCCGGGTTTGTTACGCCGATGTCGGCGTTGTGGATTGGGCTGATCGCCGGTGTGGGCTGTTACCTGATGGTGGTGAAGGTGAAGGCTTGGTTTGGGTATGACGATTCGCTGGACGCGTTTGGCGTGCATGGCGCGGGCGGGACGATGGGAGCGATCCTGACCGGCGTGTTTGCTACCAGCATGGTCAATCCGATCTTTGGGGCGGGGAAGGCCACGGGCGCGCTGGAGGGCAATCCTCATCAGTTGCTGAACCAGTTGGTCGGGGTCGCAATCGCGTGGAGTCTTTCGATTGTGGGTACTCTGATTATTTTATTCATCGTAGATAAGCTGATCGGGCTTAGGGTCAGTGAGGACGACGAGCGCGAGGGACTCGATCTTTCGCAACACGGCGAAGAAGGGTACGATTGGGCGCACTGAAAACAGCTATGGGCTTTGGGCTTGGAGCTTTGAGTTTTTTGAGGAAGGGACTTGGATATGCAGAAGATTGAAGCGGTCATTCAGCCATCGAAGCTGGATGCGGTGAAGGACGCACTGGTGGAGATTGGGGTGGAGGGGATGACGATCACCGAGGCCAGGGGACATGGGCGGCAGAAGGGACATACGGAGTTTTACCGCGGGCGGGAGTACTCGGTCGATCTGCTGCCGAAGGTGAAGTTGGAGGTGGTGGTGGCGGACAAGATGCTGGATAAGGCGGTGTTGGCGATTATGACTGCGGCACGGACCGGGACGATTGGTGACGGGAAGATCTTTATCTCGAAGATCGATGAGGCGATCCGGATTCGGAACGATGAGCGCGGGGAGATAGCTCTGTAGGTGCGTGGGCAGCAGAGGAATAGGGCCAACACCGATCAGCACCGATGATACCGATCTGCACCGATACAAGGCGTAACGGTGATCAAGTGATAAAAGCGGATAAAAGGGATTTGACTCCGATTGACGGGAACGTCTGTGTCGCTCGTTCTTTCCAGGCAAAGTATTCAGCCACGAAGTAGGCCGCCCTACTCGTGGGAGGCCCCGAGGCAGACAAAAATCGCGGTTCGCAGGTTGTATGCTGTAGGTTCCCATGCCAGCAAACGAGTCTACAAGCAGCGGAATGCGCGCGACCTACCAGCGACGGATGCTGGAGATTCGTGGCGCGTTTGAGGCGGGGGGTGCGTCGGGGGCGGTGACGATTGCTGCGCGTGCCGCGGCCGTTGACGAGCTGGTGAGTGCATTGTGGGGACAGGCGGTCGGGCGCGATCCGCGGCTGGGCGTGGGTTTTGCGCTGGTTGCGATTGGCGGCTATGGGCGACGGCAGCTGTTTCCTTTCTCTGACGTTGACCTGCTCTTTCTGCTGGATGGGCGGCTGGCGGAGAAGGACGTCAAGGACGCGATCCGGCGGGTGAACCAGGAGATGTGGGACTGTGGGATTCGCGTGTCTCCGGTGACGAGGAAGATTGCGGAGTGCGAGCGGTTCGATCCGGAGAACGCGGAGTTTCTGCTTTCGTTGATGGACCACCGGATGGTTGTGGGGGACGTTGCACTGTATGGGAAGCTGGCGGGGCAGTGTGTGCCGAAGCTTTTGCAGCGGGAACACAAGGCGGCGATGGTCCGTTTGCTGGAGCTGACGCGGGCGCGCCATGCGAAGTACGGAGACACGCTGTTTCATCTGGAGCCGAATATCAAGGACTGTCCCGGAGGGCTGCGGGACGTGCATGTTTGCGGATGGATGACGAAGCTGCGAGAGGTGGCGGCCCAGAGCCAGAAGAAGGGCGATGACGGGGCCGATGTTGTTTCAGCCGAAGAGGGCGATGAGTTTCGCAAGGCAGTGGAGTTTCTGTGGCTGGTGCGGTGCTTCCTGCACTATCGGCATGAGCGGGACGACAATACGCTGGACTGGCAGGCGCAGGACGCCGCGGCAGAGACTATGGTGGGGTTGACCGGGCGCAAACCGAAGAAGGCGGACGCGGCCTACTGGATGCGGGTCTATTTTCGCCATGCGCGGAGCGTGGAGCGGCGCGTGGAGCAGATGATGGACGAGGTGCCGACGGGGAAGGCGCCTGCGAAGCTGCTGGGGTTGAAGCGGGAGCGCAAGCCGGAGGTCGCGTTGCATGGGTTTCGCGTGGAGAAGGGGCGCGTAAAGCTGGATGCGGTGGGCGAGTTCGGGCATGAGCCGGCGGAGGACCCGGACGTTGTGCTGCAGGTGTTCGAGGCGATGGCGCAGACGGGATGCACGCTGGGGCGGGACGCGGAGGAGCGGTTGTCGGAGGCGCTGCCGCTGCTGTCGGCGCATCTGGAGGAGGGGCCGACGCTGTGGCACCATCTGCGGGGTATTCTGACGGGCTTTTATGCGGGGGACGCGCTGCGGTCGATGCATGCGCTGGGCGTGCTGGAGTTGCTGGTTCCGGAGTTCCATGGGATCGATGCGCTGGTGATTCGGGACGCCTACCACCGGTACACGGTGGATGAACATACGTTTGTGCTGATCGATACGCTGCATGGGCTGGAGAGCGCGCAGAAGAGCTCGATGGGGGAGTGGGCGACGCGTTTTGGCGGGGTGTTGCGGGAGTTGCCCCATCCGGAGCTGCTGTACCTCGCGGCGTTGCTGCATGACACGGGGAAGGGACGCAGTACGGGGGACCACGCGCGGGAGAGCGCGCGGATGGCGCAGAGTGTGACGGAACGGCTGGAGCTGGATTCGTATGAGAGCGGGCTGGCCGTGAGCCTGATTACGAACCATCTGGAGATGTCGGCTGCGCTGCGGAGGGACATCTTTGACGAGGAGACGGTGAGCGCCTTTGCGGGGAAGGTGCATACGCCGGAGGCCCTGCGGATGCTGACGCTGTTTACGTATGCGGACATCAACGCGGTGCATCCGGATGCGCTGACTCCGTGGAAGGCGGAGAACCTCTGGCGGCTGTATATTGCGACGGCGAACTATCTGGACCGCAGCGTGGACGATGAGCGGCTGGGGGCGCAGGAGGAGAGCGAGCTGGTGCATCGCGTGGTGGCGCTGCTCCCGGGGCAGAAGGCGGCGGTGGGGGAGTTTCTGGAGGGGTTTCCGGAGCGGTATGTGCTGACCAGGACGCCGGAGCAGGTGCGGGCGCAGTTCAAGATGTCGACGCGGTTTGCGGAGGACCCGGTGCAGTTGGAGTTTCGCTATTCGCCGACGGTGAGCGAGTTGACGCTGGTGACGCGGACCGGCCGCAGCTGTTTGCGACCATGGCGGGCGTGCTGGCGGCGTGGGGGATGAATATCGTTACCGCGGACGCGTTTTCGAACCGACAGGGCGTGGTGGTGGACATGTTCCGCTTTACCGATAACTTTCGGACGCTGGAGATGAACGCGTCGGAGCATGAGGCGTTTGTGAAGAGCGTGCATGATGTGATGACGGGGGCGGTTTCGGTCGAGAAGCTGCTGAGCGGCCGGCGGCGGGGGAGAAGAAAGGCCCCGCTGGTGGTTGTGGAGACTCGGGTGGAGTTTGATGATGAGGCCTCGTCGCACAGTACGCTGCTGGAGGTAGTGACGCAGGACACGACTGGGCTGCTGCGGGCGCTGAGCCTGACGCTGGCGGCGCAGGGGTGCAACATCGAGGTGGCGCTGGTGGATACGGAGGGAGAGACGGCGATCGACGTCTTCTACCTGACGCGCAATGGTGGGAAGCTGGATAGGGACGAGGAGCGGGTGCTGCGGCAGGCCCTGATGCAGGCGATGGATGAGAACGCTCGGTGAGGCCGCGGCCAGCCGGAGTAAGCGGAGCAGAGGCGTGCCGCATATGGCGGTGTACCTTCGGTTATTGGCCAGAAAGTAAATAGAAACCCGGTGATTTTGCCAGTTGAACCGGGTCCCGCTGGTTTTATATTAGAGACATGAGCACAGCGGGGAACGAGACCACGAGCAGCGGGCGTCCGACAGCAGTTCCACAAAAGAACGATCGTTATCTTTTTGGCAATCTGGATAGCTTCGGGAAGAACCAGGAGAAGCTGCAGCGAGGTGAGCTGGGGAGACGACGTCAGCCTGAGGGTGTTGTGCTGGCTTCGATGGATGCGGCGATCAACTGGGTGCGGAAGAATTCGATCTGGCCGATGACGTTTGGGCTGGCGTGCTGCGCGATCGAGATGATGTCGATGGGTGGATCACGGTACGACATTGCGCGGTTTGGGGCTGAGGTCTTTCGCCCGTCGCCACGGCAGAGCGACCTGATGATTATTGCGGGACGGGTGTCGCAGAAGATGGCGCCGGTGATTCGGCGGCTGTATGAGCAGATGCCGGAGCCGAAATGGGTGATTTCGATGGGGGCTTGCGCGACCTCGGGCGGGGTCTTCAATAATTACGCGCTGTTGCAGGGGGTCAACCAGGTGATTCCGGTCGATATTTATGTTCCCGGATGCCCACCGCGGCCGGAACAGTTGTTGTATGCCATCACGCTTTTGCAGGAAAAGATCCAGCAGGAGCGCGGAACGGTGCGTAAGACCCTGAATCTGTCTTAGCCGGGCCCTCATGGACGGATTGGTAACTGGAACGGTTCTCTAATTACGGCCCGTGGAAGATTTTTCAGGGTTTGGTGGGTAACGTATTGAAAATATAGTCCCGAACTAGTAAATTTTTATCCGCATACTTTAGCAACTGCGGTAAGCTGTAATGAATCGAACAAACAAAACGATCCCTGTTTGGAATTGAAGATTCGTAGAACGCATGACTTTGAGTGGAGGAACTCGAATGGTTTATCGCCCGTTTAGCAATTTTAGCCGGTTAATGCTGGCTGCATGTGCAGTCGGTCTTGGAGTTGGAAGCCTGAATGCGCAGACTACTGGTACAGCGGCCCCGGTGGGGATTAACCCATCGCGAGTTGACCTGTTTTTGGGGTACTCCTACTTTGGGGCCCATGGGCAGGTGAAGCCCGCCGGAATTTCGTACTCCTCGATTAATGTGGGCGCCATCGGCAGCGGGGCCTACTACTTGAACAAGTATGTCGGGGCGAGGTTATCGGCGCGGCGCATCCGAACGGCAAGAACGACGACTTCTTTAGCATCTCTGCCGGTCCGATCTTCCGCGCACCGATGCAGAACTTCACGCTATTTGGACACGGTCTTGTGGGCGCCGGTTGGCTTGACGGTCCGAACTCTCATAACGGCACCTATTATGAGCCTTACAGGGCGGGGCCGACTCTGACGGCTGGCGGTGGAATGGATTATGATCTGCCGTTTTTCGACAACCGTTTTTCGCTTCGCCTCTTCCAAGCGGACTATCGCTGGATCCATGCCAACTACGGGCCGGCCGCTACGATCCCGACCGGAGGTGTGCTGGGTGGGCGTACCAACCTCAGCGGCGCGGAGTTGAGCACCGGTCTTCTGATGCACTTCGGACACATTATTCCTCCTCCTCCTGTGACCTATGCCTGCTCGGTTTCTCCGACGACGGTCTTTCCGGGTGACCCGATTACGGTCACGGGTACGGCTGGCAATCTGAACCCCAAGAAGGCCTACACCTACTCGTGGACGGCTGATGGCGGTACGATCTCGGGCACCTCGAGCACTGCGAACATCGATACGAAGAATGCAGTTCCGGGAACCTATACGGTGAAGGGCCATATTGCCCAGGGCGGCGCGAAGGCGCCGAAGCCAGGCGAGTTTGCAGATTGCACGGCGACCTACACTGTCAAGCAGTTCGAGCCGCCGACGATCAGCTGCTCGGCGAATCCTTCGACGGTCGCCCCGGGAGATTCCTCGACGATTACCGCAACTGGCATGAGTCCTCAGAACCGTCCGCTGACCTATAGCTATAGCGCTTCGGCTGGCTCTGTGTCCGGCAGCGGCTCTACGGCGACGTTGAGCACGGCGGGTGCGGCACCTGGAACGATAACCGTGACATGCAACGTGGTTGACGATAAGGGCCAGTCTGCATCGGCCACGACAACTGTCACTGTCAACGCTCCTCCGCCGCCTCCAGCGCCCGACGACCAGCGCTCTCTGCTCGGTCAGCTTTGATCGGGACACGAAGCGGCCGGCACGGGTCGATAACGAAGCCAAGGCTTGCCTTGACGATATCGCCCTCAAACTGCAGAGCGCTTCGGATGCGAAGCTCGCTGTGGTTGGCGACTCGACCAGCGAAGAAAAGGCGCCAGCCAAGAAGGGCCGCAAGCCGACGGTTGATCCTGCTGCTGAGCGTGCTGTCAACACGAAGGACTACCTGGTAACGGAGAAGGGTATTGACGCCAGCCGCATCTCGGTCTATACGGGCACTGATGACGCTAAGACCGTGACGACGACGTTGATTCCTGCCGGGGCAACGCTGAGCACTACTGGTCTGACCCCAGTGGACGAGAGTGCTGTCAAAGCGGTACCACGGACGCCTCCTGCCAAGAAGCACAAGTAGTAAACACTTGCTGTAGCCAAGCACAAAGGCTGACTGGGTTGATTCCAGTCAGCCTTTGTGTTGAAGGCCTCGGAGGCCAAGCGCGGAGAAGCGATTAGACTTGAGATTTAGGATGAATTCTTGAAAAGACGGCGCAGACTACAAATTACGGGCGTTGCCCTTCTTTTTGCCTTTACATGCATTCGGTTAAGTGCCGTGACCTGGCTGCCGTTTGGGCCCGACGGAGGGGACGCGCGTTCGTTTGCCGCGGATCCGCACGACCACTCGCATCTTTACTTAGGCACCCTAACGGGCTGGATCTACGAGTCGCTGGAATGGCGGAGGGGACTGGAAGCGGCTGGCCTCGGTCGGAAAGCGGGACGACCTGGCGCTGGATTCCATCGTGGTGGATAGCGTCAATCCAAAACGCATTGTTGTTGGGGCCTGGATTCTGGGGAGCTCTGAGGGGGGGCTCTATATCAGCAACGATGGCGGCGTGAACTGGGAGAGCGAGGCCGACATGCGCGGGCAGTCTATTCGGTCGCTCGCGGCCGCTCCATCGGACCCGAAGACATTGGTGGCGGGTACGCTGACGGGCGTCTACCGGTCGACTGACGGAGGGGAGCACTGGCAGCTTATCAGCCCCGAGGGAAGCCAGGAGATCCACGAGGTCGAGTCCGTCGCAATCGACCCTGCCAATCCGCAGATCATCTATGCGGGAACCTGGCATCTGCCGTGGAAGACGACTGACGGTGGGGAGCACTGGACCAATATCAAGCAGGGCGTCATCGACGACTCCGATGTGTTTTCGATCATTGTGGACCCTAAAGACCCGAGTGTGGTCTATGCGAGCGCCTGTTCGGGAATCTACAAGAGCCAGAACGGCGGTGAGAAGTTTCAGAAGGTGCAGGGAATTCCTTCGACCGCGCGGCGAACCAGAGTGCTGATGCAGGACCCTCAGAATTTGAACATCGTCTTTGCGGGGACCACGGAAGGTCTGTTCCGTACAGGAGATTCGGGCGCGACGTGGGTGCGGACGACCGGCCCGGAGGTGATCGTCAATGACGTCTATGTCGATCCGGCGAACACGAACCGTATTCTGCTTGCGACGGACCGCGGCGGTGTGCTGGCGAGCAATGATGGAGGGTACTCGTTTCTTCCAGCGAACAATGGATTCTCAGCGCGGCAGATTACCTCGTATATCGGGGACGCTGCGCAGCCTGCGACGATTTATGTGGGGGTGGTGAACGACAAGGCCTGGGGCGGGGTGTTTGTCAGCGACAACGGGGGCCTGAGTTGGTCGCAGAAGAGCGCGGGGTTGAACGGACAGGACGTGTTCAGCCTGGGGCAGGCATCGGATGGAACGGTGCTGGCCGGTACGGGGCATGGCATCTATCGGCTGCAGGGAGAGCTTTGGGACCGGGTGAACAATGTTTCTGTCAGTGAGCATCAGAGTCAACCGCCTGCGGCCGAGAAAAAGTCGGTCGTTCCTGTCAAGCCTGCCGGTAGGTCGCATCGCGTTGCCCCAAAGAAGACAGTCGAAGCGCCCCCTGGGTACACGTTCGACGCTAATGTCAACGCGATCGCACGGGCCGGAGATACGCTCTATGCTGCGACTTCGGAGGGTTTGCTGCGAAGTGTGACGGCAGGAGAGAGCTGGAAGCTGGTGGACGGTCTGGAGAAAGACAATTGGAGTTTTGTTGTTACCGCCAGGTCCTGGGTCGTGGCCGCGACGCTGAGATCTGCGATGCTTTCGCTGGACGGTGGCCAGATGTGGGAGCCGTTGAATCTGCCTGCGACGCTGGAACAGGTTGCGGCGGTGTCGGTCGATGATGACGGGGGGCTTTGGGTGGGAGGACGGGAGGGTGTTTTTGTCTCCCAGGACAAAGGCGCCACTTGGCAGAGTCTGAAGGGCCTTTCGGTGCGGGACGTGAACAGCCTGTTTTACGATCAGCCTGCGCAGCGGATGCTGATCACGGCGAACAGTAAGAACACGATCGCCTTCGCGATCCATCTGCCGGACCAGCGCTGTGCACTATTGGAACACTGGCTGGAGCCTGAAGCTCGTGCGGCCGATGGGAGACCATCTTGTCGGAGCTACTTTGTTTGATGGCATCGTGGTGCAGCCGCGGATGGTCGATTCGAGCGAAGTGGCAAGACACTGAGGAGCCGCGGTGGCCGATGAGGAATAGAATTGAAGTATGAGCTTTGAGTCCTTCGACACCAACGCGCGGCATCCCTTTCAGACAGACGATATTAGCCTGCTGCCAATTGCGGCGAAGGTGGCGCAAGGGGAACGTCTGAGCTTTGAGGACGGAGTGACGCTGTACCGGAGTGGAGACATTCTGGCAGTGGGCTGGCTGGCAAACCTGGTGCGCGAGCGGCTGCATGGAAATATCGCTTACTTCAACGTCAATCGGCATATCAATCCGACGAATGTCTGCGTGGCCTCGTGCCGGTTGTGTGCGTTTGGACGCAAGAAGGGTGACGCAGGGACGTATACGATGGCGCTCGAGGAGGCCTGGGAGACCGCGGCCACGGGTTTGACGGAGGCCGTGACCGAGTTTCATATTGTCGGAGGATTGCACCCCGATCTGCCGTTCGAATACTTCATGGACCTGGTGCGCGGGCTGAAGGTGCGGTTCCCGAAGGTGCATATCAAGGCGTTCACCATGGTGGAGGTGGCGTTTCTGGCCAAGCGCGGCAAGATGACGATTCCTGAGACTCTGGAGCGGATGAAGGCCGCAGGGGTGGATTCGATGCCCGGGGGCGGGGCGGAGATCTTTGCCGATCGTGTGCGGCATATTATCTGCGACCACAAGATCGACGGGAGCGAGTGGCTGGATACGGCGCGGGCGGCGCACAAGATCGGACTGCGATCGAATGCCACGATGCTGTATGGGCATGTGGAGAACGAAGAGGACCGCGTGGACCATCTGGTGAAGCTGCGGGCGGTGCAGGACGAGACGGGCGGGTTCCAGACATTTATCCCGCTGGCGTTCCATCCGGAGAACACCGCGCTGGCGCATATTCCGAAGACGACCGGCATGCTGGACCTTCGGCAGATCGCCGTGGGGCGGTTGATGCTGGACAACTTTCCGCATGTGAAGAGCTATTGGCAGATGGTCTCGCCGAAGATGGCGCAGATCTCGCTGCGATTTGGTGCCGACGATATCGATGGCACGGTTATCGAGGAGAAGATCTACCATGATGCCGGGGCGACGACTCCGCAGGGAATGCGGCGGGCGGACCTGGTTCGGCTGATTACCGAGGCCGGGCGAGAGCCGTTTGAGCGCGACACGATGTATCGTGCGGTGACTCGGAGTGAAGACTCCTTTACAGTTGCGGTCTGAGTTCGATCTAACACTGCTTCCGCGTTCAAACTGACCGGAAACAGGACGTAACTCACCCTTCACGCGCAAGATGTTCTCTCTGTTAGAGATTGCTCATTCAAAAGTGGAAATCAATTTGCCTTGTGGGTAAATTTTTGGCACTCGGCGACTGATTTTCTGCATAGTTACGACTTCGGTTCCTCGTAAAAAACACATAAATCAAGGTTTTTCACCGGATTGTGCGAATGGTGGCCCATTTGCATTAGAGACAGTGCATCCGCAAAAAACGTTGGTACCGACGGGTCTATCCCGTTGATTCGAACGGCAGTTAAGCTGTGCCAAATTTCGGTTTCACACCCATTTCATTGGGGAAGGAGGATTTAATGTATCTACTCTTCGGACCAGCCATGGTGGCACTCGTTGTCATTGCAGTTATCCAGCTTCGCGATCACTTTGTTGCCTCTCGCTAAGCGGGAACCGCAGCTCTCAACATGCACTCAGTCCAATGGTTCCCCTAGCCTATGGACTGGGAGGGCACGATCCGGGAGGTCAGGCTCAGCCTGGCCTCTTTTCTTGTATGGGAGGCTGGTTCTTTCCGAGTTGGGTGTTGGGTCTCCTGTTACCCGAATGCAAACTGCTTATATTCAATGGTTTACAGCGTTGGATTGTCTGTAAAATCGTCATAACAGATGGTTGCGGCCAAAATTAGCCATCTAAATGAGTTAGCTCCATCTTGCGGCTGGGGGCTTGCTTTGGGTTCTCTGATCTATATATCCAGTTAGATATCCAGTTAGCGGGTTGGGCCTAACTGAAATGCCACGCAGATGCTGTTGTCTGGTAATGGGTTAGATGATTTGAGGGCTTAACATGCGTTTTTTTGGGCGGAAAACAACGAAAAATAAAATGCGGCAACTGCTATCCCCATTTTTGGTTTTCGTTGGCGGAATTCATGGAACCTCCGAAGTTGTGGCGACGTGTGTCTCGTTTTGGAGGGCCCTGGCTGGGACGGTGTAACGGCGGACACGCTGGTCGGCGGTGAGGACGAGGAGCTGGGCCCCATGCTCGCGAAGCTCAGCGAAGCGGAGGGGGCTGCCGAGGGTGAGATGCAGGAGCTCAGCGCCGGTCTTGTCGGAGATGATGGTTTCGTCGCGGCGGTTGGTGATGCAGATGGTCTGGGAGGCGGCGTCGGCGGCGACCACGGTTCCGTACAGCTGGCGGAGTTGGACGCCGGTCTTGAGGGAGTAGACGATGATGCGGTTGTCGCCGGTGGAGAGGTAGAGGAGATCGTCGAGTCTTATGAAGCCGTCGACACCCTCGTATGTGAGTGGCACCTCGACAACGACCTGGGCGCGGGCGGTGCCGTCCTCTGCGTTGACGACCTCGATGAGCCGTCCGGCGGCCTTTTGTTTGACTGCATCTGCCTGGTCTTTGAGGACACGGCTGGTGCGGAGTCTCTCCTTCGCGGCCGGGGACTGGAGCAGGTCGCTCAAGATGAGGTCCGTGTCGCCGTTGTTGGTGGTGTAGCCGGGACGGCCGTCCGGGAACTGGCGAGTCCACTTTACGGCGAGGTCGGCGGCCGAGTAGGCGGTGAGTGTCCAGGCCTTCTTGTTCGGCGACTTCCACTCGAGGAGGAAATTGTTTTCGAGATGGGCCTGGTCGGGAAGCTTGTAGGTCATAGTCCTGGCGAAACGAGGTTCGGGTGTGAGTTCCGCGATGGCTGGGGGGTGGTCTTGTCGCTTTGGGTGAATTCGGCGAGGAGCTTGCCCTCGGGGGCCGACGAGGAAGAGCGAAAGCCTCGGACGAGGAAGATCTGTTTGCCACTGGCGAGGTGCCCGACACAGCGCCACGGGGCCCGGGCGGAGAGGGCAAGATAGCGACCGTCGAGTGAGATGGATGCGGAGCGTGCGGGGGCGAGAGGACTGAGCGGCATGTTGGCGCGGAGGAGATGGGCAGGAGGCTGATCGCCGAGCCTTCCGAGGGTAAGGGAGCCGTCGAGGTTTTCGTTGACGAATGAGTCGCCGAAGATGTCGACTGCCGGAGTCCTGGCGGCGAAAACATATTTTGTCGCGCGAACATCGACGACCGCGACTGCAGCCCCGTTGGAACCGGAGGTTATGACGTATCCGGCGCCGGTGGTGGCGTGCATGAAGGAGAGGCCGAGCTTGAGCGATTGGAGACGCTTGCCTTCGGGGAAGCTGAAGACGCCGGAGTTTTCGGCCTGGGAGGCGTGGATGGCAACGATCTTGTCATTGCCCTCGAAGCAATAAGTGACGGGGAATTCGTAGCTGGTGAGTGCACCGGAGATTTTGATGGGAGTTCGGGTGCGGAGGTCGAAGGCGAGGCGGTCGGCGCCGGGACCGAGGAGGAGGGTGTTGCCGTCGGCTGAGAACGCGGAGGTGAGAACGCCGGAGGTGTCTTTTTCGAGCTGTCGTACGACGACGGACATCTCGAAGTTGAAGTTGGGACGAAACCAGTTTTTCTTCTCGAAGACAACTTGCCCTGTTTCGACGTCGATGAGGAGGAACCTTGAGATTCAACTCGGCCGCTGGATAGGCGATGCATACGAGGGTTCGACCATCGGGCGACAGGAGGGTTTGGAGACAGTTTTCCTGGGTGACGACCTCGTGGGCGGAGACGAGTTTTTGCTGGGCGATGCTCCAGAGCTCGACATGGAGATTGGGGGTGTAGAAGGCGATCTGTTTGGAGTCGGGTGTGAAGTCCGCGGGGAGGGCGCGGTCGCCGTCGAAACGGAAGATTTCCTGGAAGGGGTCGCGGGAGAGGACGAAGATGGAGCTTTCATCCTGGGCGAGGACGTACTGGCCATCCCGGCTGAAGCGGAGGTGTTCGATATTGAGGCGGAGGGGTGGGGAGAGTTCGATTGCGGCGGAGCTGGCCGAGGTGGCAGCTGATGCAGAAGAAGTGGCCGCGACCTGATCCTCGATGACCAGAGTGTGCCAGTGATCGAAGGCGGCGGAGGTATTGTCGGCGACGGCGGCGCAACCGGAGGGGAGTTCGGCGATGATGCTGCGGAGACGGCGCAGGCGTTTTTGCGAAGGGGTGGTGGTGTGGAAGAAATCGCCGACGCGGCTGCCGGTCTTGCCGCCGACGAAGAAGGAGCGGTCCCAGAACTCGGCATAGGCCTGGGGACGATAACCAGCGGCGGCAGCAGCGTAGACGGCGACGCGGTCTGCCTCATCCTGCTTGTCGTCGGAGTCGGCTTCAATGATGTGCCTCTCGTGCAGGCGGGCGTCGGTGAGGCGCTGGAACTTGGCGTAGATGTCTGCGCGGTTGGTAACGGAGGTGACGCCGAGGAGGCGGCGGAGATCAGCGGTGGTCTCGATGGCAAACTGGTGGGAGAGGATGTGTCCCATCTCGTGGGCGATGACACTCGCGACCTCGTCTTCGCTGTGAGCGCTGGCGACGAGCTTGCGGGTGAGGTAGACGCGTCCGCCGGCGAGCGAGAAGCCGTTGACTTCAGCGGATTCGACGAGGGTGAAGTGGAACTGGATTTTGGTGGGCGGGAGTGCAGCGAGCAGGCGGGCGCCGATGGTGTTGAGGTACGCGTTTTCTTCGGGATTTTTGACGGGGCGATATTCGCGGTCGATGTAGTCGGCCATGGCTTCGCCCAGCCATTGTTCCTGTTGCTCGGAGAAGATGTTGGGCTGAGTGGATTGGAGAATGGCAGGCGGCGCTCCGCAGGTCGATTGGGGCGCCAATTGTGCGAAGGCGTGAGAGGCCACGCTCAGAAGAATTAGTGGGAGCGGGAGTATCAAAAGCAAACGTGAGCGCATTCGAGGGCCTAGATTCGGAACAATCATATTACGCAGGAAGAATTTCTATATCTCCCCCGAAGGTCGCATAGTTGGCAGGTCGCGGTGCGTTGCTTCCGTAGATCGATGCGGCCGTGGGGTCCTTGATTGTCCCGGTAGCATTTGCGCTGCAGCGGTTTGTGTTGCAGCTAGGTTTCGGAACGTGGGGTTGGTTTGGCGGTGATGATGGCGGAGAGGAAGAGGAGCAGGACCGCTCCTGCGGCGGGGACGATGAGTCCTGCGCGAAGGCCGTGGAAGCGCGTAGAGAAGACGCCGGTGAGCCAAGGTAGCGTGGCCCCTCCAAAGGAGGCAGTGGCAAAGAGCGCTCCGAGTCGGGTGTGGTTGCCGGAGCGGGCCAGCAGGAACGACATGATGAGGGGATAGAGGGGAGCGAGGCTGAGCGAGGCGAAGACTGTAAGCGTGATGATGCCTGCGGCGGATAGATGCGTGATGACGCAGAGCAAGACCTGAGTGAAGATGAGCACGGTGAGGCAGATGCGATAGAGGGTGGCTTCGCCTAGCGATGTCATCAACAGAGTGACGAGAATTCGTCCGGTTAGTTCGGCCACCCAGAAGTAGATGGCGATGGATGAGGCGCGAAGGGCAGGGTCAGTGCGAATGGCGTAGCTGGGCAGCCAGCCTCCAAGCGAGTTCTCGATGCCGACGTAGAGAAATGTGGCGAAGCCGAAGACAAAGAGAGGTAACGGAGGAAGAGGAAGGCGTGACTGCATGGATTGCGCAGGCGATGCGGGGTGCGTGGACGTTTTAGCCAGCTCTGGCGATTGCGTCAGCTTCGGGACCGAGAGGGAGGCCAGCGAGGTGACGGCGAGGAAGGCGGCCGCCGCAAGGAAGAAGTATTTGACGCCGCGAGAGGAAGACATGCGTACCAGTACGGGACACGCAATGGCCCCGAGTCCCCACGCGACGTTGAGCAAAGCGATGAGACGAGCGCGAGCTGCAGGAACGGCCGTGCCCGCGATGACGTTGCCGGCGGTGAGTCCTAAGCCGAGGCCGAGGCCAACGCAGAGTAGCGCGATGTGTGCCTGGTTAAAATCGACCCAGGCCATGGCAGCGCATCCGGCCGCGGTGATGAACGATCCGTAGAGAATGCTGGCGCGGAGGTTGCGTGTGGCGAACCACGCTCCGCAGAACTGGCCGGTGAAGCTGACGGTGAAGAGGGTGCCCGCCTGGGCGTCCTGGATGTGCCAGCGCTGGATGAGCGCCGGCAGCAGAGGGCCGAGCATGACAGTGACGATACCGGCCGCGAGGAAGTAGAAGAAGACCGGAAGTAACGTGCGAAGTGGGTCCGCAGGGTCGTTGCTGGGCCGGGACGCTTGTGAATGGTTTAGTTGCAAAGCGCTCCTGTCAGCGTTTGCTTCGCGGCGGTTGAATGCCCGCGGTCGATTCTCTCACGATCAGCTCGGGCTCAAACCAGACCTCCTGTGGATAGGGGCCGTCGGGTGACTGAATACGCTGGACGAGGAGTTGGGCCGCCGTCAAACCCATCTTATGGAGGGGCTGACGGACGGTGGTGAGCCGCGGGTTGAAGTACTCGGCGACGATGATGTCGTCAAAGCCGATGACGGAGATGTCACGCGAGCAGTTGAGGCCAGCATCTTCAATGGCGCGGACGGCGCCTATGGCCGCAGTGTCGTTGAAGCAGAAGATGGCAGTGAAGTCGCGGGTGCGTGTGAGCAGATCGCGGACAGGCGAGTAGCCGAGCTCGGGCGACCAGATGTTCTTCTCAAGATAGATGCAGAGTTCGGGGTGGACGATGATGCCGATCTGCTGCGCGATGCTGACGATGGCCTGCCATCGGGCCTCTGAGTCGAGGGAGTAGCGCTGACCCTTCATGAAGGCGATGCGGCGGTGGCCGAGATCGTAGAGATGGGAGAGGGCCATGCGGGCGGCGAGGTTGTGATCGAGCAGGACATTGGTGACGCCGGGTGTTTTGCTGTGGATGGAGATGCCGACGACAGGGAGGGGCGTGACGACGGAGACTTCGGTGTTGACCAGGAGAAGGCCATCGACGCGGCGGCGCATGAGGAGCTCCTGATACTCCTCTCTGAGATCAGGCTGCCCGAGATGGCTGACGGTGAAGGAGAGGAAACCTTCCTGGAGGAGATACTGTTCGACGCCGAGCATGACGCCGGTGACGTAGCCCTCGCTGAGTTCGGAGACGATGACCCCGATGGTGTTGGTGAGACGAGAGCGGAGCATGCGGGCGTGGAGGTTTGGGCGGTAGGCGAATTTTTTTGCGGCGGCGAGCACTCGCTGCTTAGTCGCGGCGGGGATTGACCCGGCAACGGGGGAGTTATTGAGCACGATGGAGACGGTGGCGGGCGAGAGACCAAGATAGTCGGCGAGCATCTTGAGCGTGACTGGCTTGTCGGAGTGGGGCATCTTCTTCGGTTTTGCGGTCATCGTGGTCCGCCGGGATGGATGTGTAACATATTGCAACAGTTGTACACCTTTTGGCCGGGCCGCCGCACACGCGAGTTGCGATTACGCAAGGTCCACTTGCAGGGCAGTCGAGGTGGAGTTACAAAATAGAGACAATTGCAAAATCAATTTTGTGACGAATAACACGGTCCGACGACTGTCTGGCCAAATTGTTTTCATTACGTTTTTTGATGGGCTTCGTCTGTAGGGTATCTTCCTCGGAGCTTAGAACGGCGTTCGAGAGTGCTGTTCCATGTGCATCGTTTCGAATTGCGTTTCTGGTTGTAGAGATTTCGTGACAACTTTGGACCACCGGATCCATTTGTTATTGGGATTGTTGGACAACTTGAACGGTCGAAGTAACCGGCAATAGTGACAGTCTGCGACGTTGGCTGTGTTAGCGAAACAGGAACCCGAAGGACCCGATGAGATGTGCTGGCAGATAAGTGTCGGTCACTGAAATTAATGACAAAAGCATTTGCTTGTAACGGCAGGTAAATATTGACATCGAGCTGAAAGCATGAAATTTTAGATATCACACAGCGAGTTGCCACATTGTGGAATTGGTCTCACCCCGATTGGAAGTCAATGAGGGACAAAGAAGACCAAACCACCGGCGTTGCTTAGGACCCTCGGGTGTGCCCTGCACACTGCAAAACGAGTACGAGTCCAATTTTTAGCCGCAGTTCCGCGAGAGATCCGAACGGAGCGCGTGTTTACGCAGGAGGCCGGAATGACTGCTTCAAGGAAGTTCACGAAGGGACTGTTAAGCTTTGTCGTGTTGCTGCTGGTGAGTGTGAGCGCGAGTTTTGCGCAGTCCACAGCAACGCTGTCGGGAGTCGTCACCGACCCGAGCGGTGCGGTGGTTCCAGGTGCACAGGTCACAGTGCACTCACTTGCGACGGGACTCGATCGTCAACTCGTAACGGACAACGCGGGACTTTATGTTGCTCCTTCTCTGGTGCCCGGGGACTATCAGGTCCAGGTCAAGGCATCGGGGTTCAGCCTGTACACGGTGAAGCAGGTGACGCTGCAGGTCGACCAGCGCGTGACGGTGAACATGGCGCTTGCGCTCTCCACTGCCGGTGAAACGGTGCAGGTGGAAAGCACCGCATCACAGATAGAGACCCAGACCATAACGGTCGGTCAGGTGATTGGCAGCAACACGGTGCAGGAGCTTCCGCTTAATGGGCGCCACTTTCTTGATCTGACGGTGCTGACTCCCGGCGGCGTCATTGCTCCTACTGCTGGAAGCCTGACGTCCCCCAGCCGCGGATTGGGCGCGAACTCGTTCGATACGGCTGGCAACCGTGAAGACTCGGTGAACTTCCAGATCAATGGCGTCAATCTGAACGATATAAGCCAGAACCAGATCACGTTTCAGCCGTCGATCGTTACTACTTCCGAGTTCAAGATTAACAACTCGACATTCAGTGCAGAGTACGGCCGGAGTGACGGATCGATTGTGAACGTTTCGACACGCTCCGGCACGGACAAGTTCCACGGGGACGCGTTCGACTACTTCCGCAACGATGCTCTGGATGCGCGCAATTACTTCAACCGCAATTTCAACCCCGCGACTGGACTGCCGCTTGTGGGACTGCCGGGCGAAAAGGCCCCTCTTATACGCAATAACTTTGGCGGAGACGTGGGCGGTCCAATCTGGAAGGGCCGTACCTTCTTCTTCGTCAGTTACGAAGGTCTGCGTCAGCACCAGGGAATCCTGCAGAACAGCACGGTGCTCACACCAGCCCAGCAAGCGCAAATAGCTGCCAATGCCGCCGCTTTCCCCGCCGCCGCTGCTCAGGCCAAGCTCATTCCACTCCCGAATAGTGGAAATAACTACGTCGCATTTACACCGGGGCCTGTTGAGATCAATCAGTACACGGGCGACGTGCTTCAGCAGATCGGCACGAAGGACTCGTTGCACGGCTTCTACGCCTTTCAAAGTGACGTACGCACTGAGCCTGCTCTGCAGGGCGATACGATTCCCGGTTGGGGAGATCATCGCAACGCACATCGCCAGGTGCTGACGATCAACGAGACGCATATCTTCAGTCCGAGCTTTGTGAACGAAGCTCGGCTTGGATTCAACCGCATCTCCATCGCCTTCAACCCGGCCAATTTGACGGACCCAGCCAGCGTCGGCATTAACGACGGCCTCGTGGGGAACGTTGGCCTGCCCCAGACCACTCTTTCTGATATTGGCCTGGTCTTCGGCGGCCCTTCGGGTTTCCCGCAGGGGCGCAATGACACCCTTGGCGTCTTGTCGGATACGGCGACCCTGCTCCGCGGCAGGCACACCATCAAATTTGGTGGCGAGTACCGCCGCTACCTCGTTGCCAGCTTCGCCGACAACATCGGAACACTGACTTACGTGAGCACGCCCAACAACTTCGAGCAGGACACCGCCACTGTGTTCAGCGTGCAGCCAAATACGGTCTCCAGCCGCGTCTACGATACCGCGGTGGGAGGGTTTGTGCAGGACAACTTCAAACTCAACTCGCGCCTCACTCTCGAATACGGTGTCCGCTTCGAGTGGAACGGAACACCTGTAGAGGGCGCGAACCGCCTGGTGCTCTTCAATCCTGCCGGCCCGTCGCTGACGCGGGTGGGCACCAACGGGCTCGGGGCCAACGCCGCGTACAAGCAAAACTACAACTTAGAACCTCGCCTGGGATTTGCTGATGACCTGTTTGGTAACGGCAAGACTGTGGTTCGTGGGGGCTATGCCTACCTGGTGAACCAACCGGTTTCAGGTACAGTGACGGCGCTGGCATCCAATCCTCCTTTCAGCACTGCGGTCTCGTATAACGGGACAGCTATTCCAGTGAACAACCTCTATAACCTGGCAAAGGCCGCCGGCATTTCGATCGCCTCGACTAATCCCAACTACAGGAATGCGTACATCGAGAGCTTTAATCTAAATGTGCAGCAGGAACTCCCGCACGGCATGGTGGCCTCGCTTTACTACGTCGGTTCGGTTGGACGGCACTTGCTAATTCGCACCAACGAGAACCAGGCAACCGGCCCGGTCGGGTCCCTCCATCCGTACCAGACCCTCTCATCGACCAGCCCCATCGATCCCGGTGTTGCCATCGCCTCCAATATTACCGAGGTGAACAGCAATTCCTCATCGAACTACAACGGCATGTGGGCCGTGCTCAGCAAAAACATGAGCCACGGACTCTATATAAGCGCGAACTACGAGTGGACGAAGTCGATGGATATCAACTCTCTCGGGTCGCAGGGTGGTCTCAATCTGCAGGACAGCAACAATCCCCGCGGCAACTACGGACTGTCGGACTTCGACACGCGCAATCACTTCGCCGGAACAGCGATCTACGATTTCCCCTTCAAGGGCAACCGCTGGGTCGCTGGTTATCAGCTCGCGACAATCATCCAGTACCAGACCGGTAATCCCGTCAACATCACGGCCGGCAGCTCAAGTTACAACGGTGTTACCGGCCTTGTGCGTCCCAACCTGGTTGGCCCGGTCACGAGACATAAATCCCAGGGTGCTATCGCTAACGTCACTTACCTTCCTTCTTCGCTTGTCTGCCCCGTCGGCTCAACATTGGCCGTACCCGCTGGATGCAGTCTGCAGATCCAGGCAACGCAGGCGACTCCAACTTCAACCATCATCTATACCGGTATCGGCAACATCGAGCGTAACGGGGGTACCGGCCCTGGATTCGCTGACGTCGATCTCTCAGGGCAGAAGGAGACGAGGATCTTTGAGGGTCTTACCTTCACGCTGCGTGCGGACGCCTTCGACATCCTTAACCACCCCAACTTCGGTCAGCCGTCGGGTAACGTACAATCGTCGACCTTCGGCCAAATCTCCGCGACCCGTTTTGCGACGAGCGATGGCGGTTCTTCACGGCAGCTCCAGTTGAGCGGAAAGTTTACCTTCTAATTTGATGTGTTCAAATTGCGCCTCGCTGAGTGGCCCTTCAGCGAGGCGCAGTTTTGTTTCGATGGTCTGTTATTTGGGTTGAGATGCGTCGGAGTTGTAGCTAATGAGCAGCGAGATTTTTCTTCGTGATTATCGGGCCACGGACCTCGAGGCGATGTTTCGATTGGATGAGGCTTGCTTTGCGGAGGAGTTTCGTTTCGATCGAGAGTCGCTGCGGGAGTTCGCTGAGGAACGGAACGCCGTCGTTTACATCGCGGAGAAGGCCCACGGCGAGATCGTCGGGTTTGTGATCGCCCATGTTGAGCGTATCGCTTCCGAGTGGCGGGCCTATGTGGTGACTCTCGACGTGGCGCCCGAGTACCGGCAGATGGGGCTGGCCAGGCGGCTGATGAGAGAGGCGGAGGCATGCGCTGTGGCGGCAGGGGTGCGATGGATACAGCTGCATGTGTTTACCGGGAACGAGGCTGCGATCCGCTTTTATGAGAGGCTGGGCTATGAGCGGATCAGGGTGAGGCGTGGATACTACGGTTCAACGGGGCTGGATGCAGCTGTGTATGGCAAGGACCTGCCCGGTTTGTAACGGAACAGGTTACTTTTTGCCGAAGACGTCTCCCATGCGGCGAATCTGGGCCCCTACTCCGCGGAGCTTCTCTTCGAAGTGCTCGTAGCCGCGATCGAGGTGGTAGACGCGATCGAGGATGGTTTCGCCGTCGGCGACGAGGGCGGCGAGGACGAGCGAGGCCGAGGCGCGAAGATCAGAACACATGACAGCGGCAGACTGGAGCGGGCTTTTGCCGCGGACGGTGGCCGTGCGGCCCGAGATGGTGATGTTCGCGCCCATGCGGATGAGCTCCTGCACGTGCATGAAGCGGTTTTCGAAGATATTTTCGGTTACGGTGCTGGTGCCTTCGGCCTGGGTGGCGAGGGCCATGTACTGGGCCTGCATGTCGGTGGGGAAGCCGGGGTACTCTTCGGTGGTCATGTCTGCGGCTTTCAGGTCTCCGCCGGAGCGGACCCGGACTTTGTCTGCGCCGACATCGATTTTGACGCCACATTGCTCGAGCTTGGCGATGAGTGCGCCCAGGTGTTTGGGTTCGCAGCAGTCGACGTTGAGGTCGCCGCCGGTGATGGCCCCGGCGACGAGGAAGGTGCCCGCTTCGATGCGGTCAGGGTTGATACGGTGGCGTGCACCGTGGAGCTTCGCTACGCCCTGGATGCGGATGGTGCCGGTGCCGGCGCCTTCGATTTTGGCCCCCATAGCGATGAGGAGTGCAGCGAGGTCGGTGACCTCGGGCTCGCGAGCGCAGTTTTCGAAGACGGATTCGCCGTCGGCGAGGGCAGCGGCCATGAGGAGGTCTTCGGTGCCGGTGACGGTGATCTTGTCGAAGACGATGTGTGCGCCTTTGAGACGGCCGCTGCCGTTGTTCGGGCTGCGGGCCTCGAGGTAGCCGTGGTCCTGGGTGATGGTGGCGCCCATGGCTTCCAGTCCGTTGATGTGGAGGTCGATGGGACGGCCACCGATGGCGCAGCCGCCGGGCATGGCGACTCGGGCGATGCCGGTGCGGGCGATGAGCGGGCCGAGGACGAGAGAGCTGGCCCGCATGGTCTTGACGATCTCGTACTTGGCGACGGGGTCGGAGAGGATGCCGCACTTGATGCGGGTGCGGTGCTGGGCGCGTCCGTAGCCTAGTTCGACCTCGGCGCCCATGCTGGTGAGGAGCTTGCGCTCGGTCTCGATGTCGCGAACCTGGGGAATGTTTTCGAGGATGACCTCGTCCTCGGTGAGGATGGCGGCGGCCATGCAGGGAAGGGCCGAGTTTTTGGCCCCGGAGACTTTGATGGTGCCGAGAAGAGGGTTGCCGCCGCGTACTACGAACTTGTCCATCCAGTCAGTTTACGGAGATTTGACGTGGAAATGAGTAGCTGGGCGGGTACGTGTCAAATCGGGGGAGATTATGCGGGATGAAAAAAACGGCAGCTAGCAAATGTTGAAGCTCTCGGTTCGAGAGACACTAGCTGCCGTTTGTGGGTTAGAAACCAGATTGCGGATTGGTTTGCGGCTGGGTCTGGGTGGGAGGAGCGCCGTGGCCGTGGCGGCGGAGGGCCCTCATCTGCTGGAGCTGATCGGCGGTGAGGACGGTCGCGAGCTGCTGTCTGGTTTGCTGGCGGATCGCGTGCATCTGCTGTTTTGCAATCATGGGGGAGATGGTGGCGTCGTTGTTCAGCGTGGTGATTTTTTGGTCGCGGTCGGCCAGGATGGGTTCGAGCTTCGCGGACTGCTCGGCGGTGAGGTTGAGCTTCTTGGTGAGTCTCGCGGTCTCACGCTGTGGGTTGTGGGCGTGATGGTGCTTTGCTGGCGGGGGCGGCGCTGTTTCTTGCTGGGCGAAGACAACAGTGCTGGAGAGGGCCAGGGCGAGGGAGGTGGAGAGTAAAAGGCGATTCATCGGTGGTGCTCCTTGTTGCGGCTGAGTCGCCGCTGTCTGGAAGAATGAACACGTTGTGTGGAGAATGTTGCGTTCGTCAGTTGTGAGCCCTCCACCGATTCGAGTGTGGGTGGGCGAAAACCCTAGGCGAAGATGCGGCGAAATGGCGTTAGATACTTGGTAATGCCCCGTATAGGTCAAGACTTTTGTGGTGATTGTCGATAATCTAACCTAGCAAATCGTAAGCGAGGTATGGTATGGCGCGTCCGTATTGGACTGGCAGGATTCAAGTCTCCCTGGTTTCGTTTGGGGTGCAACTGTACGTTGCTACCGAGTCGAAGAACCAGATTAGCTTTCATCAAATCAGCCGCAGCACGGGTGAGCGGATACGCCATCAGAAGGTGCCTGGCGAGTGCGGCAGAGTCCGATAGTGAGGTCGCGGGCCCGGCGGTCGGGAAGGACGAGATCGTCAAGGGCTATGAGTATCGCAAGGGCGAATACATCCTCATCGAGCCGAGCGAGCTGGAGAACCTGAAGGTGCCGTCGAAGCACACGATCGATGTGTCCCAGTTTGTGACTATGGATGAGCTGCGCCCTGAGTATGTTGAGAAGCCCTATTTCGTTGTGCCAGAGAACGACAGTCAGGCAGAGGCGTTTGCGGTTGTCAGGAAGGCGCTGCAGAAGAGTGGGAAGGTCGCGATCGGAAAGGTTTCGTTTGCGGGGCGCGAGAACATCATCGCGGTCCGCCCGGCCGGTGATGATGCGCACGGCGGGATGATCGCTTACACGCTTCGGTATTCCAACGAACTGCGAAACGAGCAGGATTATTTCCGTGACCTCAAGGCAGTAGAGATCAATGAAGAGTCCCTGGAGCTTGCCGAAGCGCTGATTGCCAAGAAATCGAGCAAGCTTGATTTGTCTAAGTTTGAAGACGGCTATGAGGTCGCTGTGAAAGAGCTGATCGAAGCCAAGGTGAACAAGATGCCTGTGCCGAAGGACGAGGCCCCGAACCGAGAGGGAAGGTCGTCAATCTTATGGATGCGCTGCGAAAGAGCCTTGGGGGGGCGGACAGTGGCGCCGGCAAGCGCGTTCCAAAGAAGCCCGTGGCGAGCGAGAAGGCCGATTCGAAGAAGGGAATTGGGCTGGTGAAACCGTCTTCAAGGACTCCCGTGAAGAGAAAATCGGCCTAGCTCAATTCCAATAAGGCCGTCGCAACGACTGGCCTTCGAGGCGCAGGCGGTTGGTCATCTCGCAAAGAAACCATGTGAAGGTTGCGATCAGGACCCAGCCGCAGCGATGTTGTGTGGCCACGTACCAGGTCGAAGGACGAGAGAGTGAGATGGTGAAGTGCCGAAGTGTGTGGCAGAGAAGCACGGCCGCTGATACCGCAAAGATCGACAGGATCGCCCGAATTTCCTGATAGAGTGCTTTGCGGTCCGTCATGCAGGGCTAGAGTTCGAGTCTTGAGTCGTCGATGGCGAGGCGAACGTTGCCGTCGGATTTGGTGAGGCGGCGGACGGCTTCCATCTTGTCGACGTTGGCCTTGAGCATGACGACGGCGATGGGAATGGATTTGCCGGCGGACTTGATGGTGCGGATCGCAGTGTCTCGGTCGATCTCGCAGACCTTCATCAGGACGCGGATGCCGCGCTCGACCAACTTCGCGTTCTTCATGTGCACGTTGACCATGAGGTTGTCGTAGACGTAGCCAAGACGTGTCATGGCGCCGGTGGTGATCATGTTGAGGATCATCTTCTGGGCGCTTGCGGACTTCATGCGGGTGGAGCCGGAGATGACCTCGGGGCCGACCTCGCTGATGACGGTGGTGTCGGCGACGTCGGCGAGCGGAGTGTTGTGATTGCAGGTGATAGCGGCGGTTTTCGCCCCGCGAGCGCGTGCGTATTCGACAGCGCCGACGACGTAAGGGGTACGGCCGCTGGCGGAGACGCCAATGACGATGTCCTTGCGGGTCGGACGGCGTCGGGCGATGTCGCGCTGGCCGATCTCCG
Source organism: uncultured Acidobacteriaceae bacterium (assembly GCA_963756685.1). Taxonomy (GTDB): domain Bacteria; phylum Acidobacteriota; class Terriglobia; order Terriglobales; family Acidobacteriaceae; genus Edaphobacter. The sequence goes on along the minus strand of CAVWON010000006.1, from coordinate 347,038 downwards.
GCGAGTCCTCATTGACATCGGAGGCAGATGCCAGGGCCTTGGGGCCGCCAGCCATAATGTATTGGACTTGCGCGGGTGCGGTGGAGTAGGTTGGTGGGCACTCCGACGCGTCGAGGGAGGCGATGCGGCCACTGGAGCCGGCCCCGACATAGATTAGCCGACCGCCATCGCGCAGTGATCGGGCGACGGTGTCGATGACGATGGCAATCTCGGGGAGCGCCTTCTTGACGGCTGCGGCTACCTTGGCGTCTTCGTGATTAATAATGCGTGCAATTTCCAGGGCCGACTTGGTGTCGAGCCCTTCGGATGCGGTGTTTGAGGTTTCCGTCGTGAGATCGTTGAATTCTGCTGCGCCTCGGTTGACGGTTTTAAGAGTGGTGGCCTGCTCGAGCATGGTAAGGGTTGCCATAAGTTTCCTGCGTGGTGCTCAACCAATTCTAGTCCTAAGGCCTATGAAAAGCTCTAAGAAACGTGTATCGGATGCGGGTACCATTCGGGGGTCCTGGATCGCACAAACTCTTTTGAATTTAGGATGGGGAACCAGCCCAAGAAGGTCCCGGTCGCGAGGAAGGCAGCTCATAGACGTTGTGAGGCTAGAATTGAAGCACCCGCCTGTGATATATGGGATGTGAGTCCAGACAAATTGGTTAGCTGGGCCGGGCAGGCGCCTGGGGACCCGGAAGTGGACGAACCGCTGGTTACTCTCGCTTGCGTCCGGACGGTTTGTGCGTCTAAAAGAGAGGGCACGGAGATAGAGTGGAGACGGACGGACAGATGGGGCAGGACACCGGGAACAGGCCGGCGGCGGGGCCGTCGGGGCACGCAAAGGGGGTAATGCACTCCTGGCTGCGGGACTTGGTGGTCTCGGTCGTGGTGTCGGCGTTTATTATCATCTTCCTGTATCAACCGGTGCGGGTGGAGGGAACCAGCATGCTGCCGGTGCTGGAGGACCAGGACCGGTTGTTCGTAAACAAACTGGCCTACCGGGTCGGAGAGATCCACCGGGGGGACGTGGTGGTGTTTCTGTACCCGCATGACCATGAGAAGAGCTATATCAAGCGGGTGATCGCGCTTCCCGGAGACGATCTTCGGATCGACCATGGAGAGGTGTTTGTAAACGGGGCCCAGGTCAAGGAGCCATACGTGCCGAAGCGGTTTGAAGATGATCGGTCGCAGCCGGAGATGACGGTTCCGCACGATGAGTATTTTGTGATGGGAGACCACAGGTCGATCTCGAGCGACAGCCGCGACTTTGGGCCGGTGGACCGGGAGTTGATCTATGGCAAAGCAGCTTTTGTGTACTGGCCGATGGACCAGGCCGGGGTGGTGCGGTAGAGCCGGGGAGTAGGGAATAGGCAAGTAGGGAATAGAAAACGAACGGCATGGTCATTGAGCCACGCCGTTCTTATTTTGTGGTGGCGTTGCGGACGATCTCGGCGAAGGATTGGGGGTCGAGGCTGGCGCCGCCGACTAGAGCGCCATCGATGTCTTCGAGACCGCAGAGAGACCTCGCGTTGTCAGGCTTGACGGAGCCGCCATAGAGAATGCGGGTGGAGGCGGCGAGGGCAGGCGTGAGCGATTCGGCGATCCGGGCACGGATTATCTTGTGGGCATCTTCCGCAATCTCGGGCGTGGCGGTGCGGCCAGTGCCGATGGCCCAAACGGGTTCGTAGGCGAAGACGATGGGAGCGGCGATGGCGGGGTCGATGCCTTCGAGAGCTATGGAGACCTGGAGCTCGAGCACGTTGCGGGTGAGGTCGGCTTCGCGTTCTTCGAGTTTTTCGCCGACGCAGACGATGGGCACAAGCGAGTGGGCGAGTGCGGCCTTTAGCTTGAGGTTGACTGTCGTGTCCGTTTCGGCGAAGTACTGGCGGCGCTCGGAGTGGCCGATGAGGACGTGAGTGGCGCCGATGGCGGTAAGCATGACGGGCGAGGTCTCGCCGGTGAAGGCGCCTTCGTTCTTCCAGTGCATGTTCTGCGCACCGACGAAGACAGATTTGGATTTTGCGGCGTCGACTAGTGCTGGGAGCGAGGTCATGGCTGGGCAGAGGACGATTTCAGCCGTTGTGTTTTGCTTGACGAGCGGGAAGAAGTTAGTGAGGAAGGCGGTGGACTCGGTGGGGGTCTTGTACATCTTCCAGTTGGCGGCGATGAGGGGTTTGCGCATTAGTTCTAGTATTCCATTTTCGATCGAGGTAGGGAAGTTGGCTCGCGTTTGCATTCGTTGCGCCCCCGGGTGAAATGCGGGGATTCTTCGCTGCACTCAGAATGACGTCTATTTTGCATGTGCAGCAGCTTCGTTCTTAGTATGCGGAACTGCCCTAGCGAAATCTCTGGTTGTCTGTGAGTGCCGCGACGCCGGGGAGGGTTTTGCCTTCGAGGAATTCGAGGCTGGCACCGCCTCCGGTGGAGATGTGGGTGATGCGGTCGGCTACGCCGGATTGCTGGACCGCGGCGACCGAGTCTCCGCCACCGACGATGGTGGTGGCGTCGTGGTTGCGAGCGACGGCGTGGGCGATGGCGTTGGTACCGTTGGCGAAGGTGGGCATTTCGAAGACGCCCATGGGGCCGTTCCAGATGATGGTGCGGGCTTCGGCGATCTCGTCTTCAAAGAGGACGATGGATTTGGGGCCGATGTCGAGGGCCATCATGTCGGCGGGGAATGCGCCTGTGCCGGAGAATAGCTTGGTCTTGGCGTTGGGCGCGAACTTGTCGGCGAGGACGTGGTCGACGGGGAGAAGAAAGCGGACGCCTTTGGCCTTTGCCTTTTCGAGCGCGGCCTTGGCGACGTCGATCTTGTCGGTTTCGACGAGGGATTTGCCGGTGCTCTGGCCCTGGGCGTTGAGGAAGGTGTAGGCCATGCCGCCGCCGATGATGATGGCGTCGGCCTTGTCGAGCAGGTTGTCGATGACGCCGATCTTGTCGGAGACCTTGGCTCCGCCGATGATGGCGACGAAGGGCTTGTCGGGTTCGGTGAGGGCCTTGCCCAGGTAGGTGAGCTCCTTTTGCATGAGAAGGCCGGCGGCGGAGACTTTGACGAAGTGGGTGATGCCCTCGGTGGAGGCGTGGGCGCGATGGGCGCTGCCGAAGGCGTCGTTGACGAAGATGTCGCAGAGGCTGGCGAGCTTTTTGGCGAAGGCGGGGTCGTTGGCCTCTTCTTCGGGGTGGAAGCGGAGGTTTTCGAGCAGGAGGGGCTGGCCGGATTCGAGGTTGGCGGACATCTCGGTGGCGATTGGGCCGACGCAGTTAGGGGAGAAGGCCACGTTCTCGTCTTCGCCGAGGATGTGGTCGAGGAGGCCGCGAAGGTGGTCGACGAGGGGGCGGAGGCTCATGGACTCGACGGGCTTGCCCTTGGGGCGGCCGAGGTGCGAGCAGAGGATGACCTTGGCCTTGTGGCGGAGGGCGTACTCGATGGTAGGGAGGGTCTCGCGGATGCGGGTGTCGTCGGTGATGATGCCGTCCTTGAGGGGGACGTTGAAGTCGACGCGGATGAGGACGCGCTTGTCGGTTAGGTCTAAGTCGCGGATGGACAGCTTCGGCATTTGTTTTCCTTCTGGGTGTTAGTAGACATCATCTGGCGGGAAAAATTATGAAATTCGCTGCGAGACATAACGGCGCGCGATGAATGCCAGGGGAATTCCAATGCAAAAGACAAGGGCGGCGACGCCGTTGATGAGCGAGACGAGGGGAGGCGTAGGTCTCAGGCCAATTTTAGAGAGAGGGAGAACGATGTAGTTCATGACGATGTAGAGGGCCACGCCGAAGAGGCCGCCATAGAGCCACGGGTGGCGGCCAAGCGGGAGCTTGCGGCTGGCAAGAAGGAAGACGGTGGTGGCGGAGGAGGCGATGAAGAAGTGAAAGAACAGGCCGAGGAGAGCAGCGCGATGCCCCATGCCAAAGGCCGCCCGGCCGAGAACACCACTGGCGATGCCCTGGAGAATTCTGGTGGGAGATATGCCGCGAAGACCATAGAAGATGAAGGCATCAGAGATGTCGAGTGTGCCGACGAGGAGAGTGGCACCGGCGATGAGCTTCCAGAGGGGGGGACGTTCGACTGAGATTTCCATTTGCAATGATTCTAAACGGATTTCAGTCCGGGATGCAGGCGTCGGCCTCGATTTCTATGCGCCATTTCGGGTTGAGCAGGGCGGCGATGACGACCATAGTAGCTGCGGGGCGGGTCAGGCCGAAGAACTTGCCGTGGATGCGGCCGGCCTCCTCCCAGTCTTCGGTGTGGGTGAGGTACATGCGGGTGCGGTAGACGTGTTCGATGGAGCTGCCGGCGTTTTTGAGGGCCGCGGCGATGAGGGCGAAACACTGGTCAGTCTGTTCGGCGACGTCGGCCTCGTCCGCGCCCACGGGGCCGGTGCCGGAGACATGGATGTGGTTGCCGATACGGACCGGCGCGGGAGAAGCCGATGATAGGCTCGTACGGGCTGGTGCCGGGTATGTTTTTGCGAGTGGTCATGTTGGTTGGATGCTCCGGCTGAAGGAATGTGGACTGGCGATTGAATCAGGTGCGCGGTTTAGCGGGCGACAAAAGCTTTTCGCGCAGGGTGGCGTTTTCTGCTTCGAGCTTCGCGAGTTTTTCGCGCACTGGGTCAAGTGACCTCCTGCAGCTCTTCCATGGTGTAGCGAGGAGTAATGTGCTGCGGGCAGTTCCAGTCGAAGCCCTCAACGTGGATGAGAATGACTCGCTCTATGATATCGGACTTGTCCGTCGGGCTGAAGGATTCTATGAGGGCGGGCGCTTCATTATCGTGCTCGTGGATCTCGACTCGTCCGAGAATTTTGAGGCGGGTCTGGTTGGGGTAGTCCATGAAGAAGAGGGCTACGCGATTGTCATGCTCGAAGTTGCCGAGGCTGATGTATTGCTTATTGCCGCGAAGGTCTGCGAATCCGAGCAGCGTGGGGTCGATAACGCGAACAAAGCCATTCGGGCCGCCGCGGTGCTGGATATATGGCCAGCCGGTCTCGCTTACTGAGGCCATGTAGAAGCTGTCGCGGCGCTGGATGAAGTCCTTCTCGGCGGGGCCGAGGGCATCGTCACCCTGAGGCGCGGCCTTCTCCATCCGGTCATATTGGCGTCGGCTGCCGTGTTCCTGCTGGTGTTCTTTGACACGGGGTGTGAAGGCAAGTTCCTGGAAGCGACGGCCCATAGAGTGCTTGATCCTGGCAGGTGGACTCGCTGCCTTCATTTGAGATTATCAGGGCACACCGCGGGATTCAGGATTGTTCAATCAAAGACTTGCCACGCGGCCAGTCGCGTATTATCGGCAGAATCGGGAAACCCGAGTCTTAGGAGGTACGGCAAGCGTGTGCTTTTCTGCGACGGCGAACTTTGTTGGAAGTGGAGTGCTGGGGGCGATCGGGGCGGTCACCCTGACGAAGGTGAAGCATAAGCGTGAGCTGCTGTTCGCGTCGCTCCCGACGCTGTTTGCTGTGCATCAGTTTATTGAGGGGTTTGTGTGGCTGGGACTGGACGGAGTTCTTTCACCCACGGTGACACGCAACATGGGCGCGGCGTTTGTGCTGTATGCGCAGGGTCTGCTGCCATTTCTATTGCCGCTAAGCATCTTGCTGTTTGAGCCGACCATGAAGGCCCGCAGGCGGATGCTGCCATTTCTGGTGATCGGCACGGGAACGACGCTTTATATGCTTTGGGCGCTGATTGCCTATCCGCTGCATATCTTCGTACGGGGAGACAGCATCGTCTACATCAACGATGGGACCAACAACACGGCGCTTGCAGTCCTGTATGTGATTGCCACGTGCGGTTCGCTGTTCTTCTCGCAGGTCAGGGCCATGGTGATCTTCGGCGCGGCCAACCTGGCGATTCTGCTGACTGTAATGGCGGTAAAACGATATGCGTTCACTTCGCTTTGGTGCGCCTATGCCGCAATTGCGAGTGTGATTATTCTGGCTTATTTCTGGAAGAGCCGGCTTACGAGGCCGTTTTAAGTATGCTGAGGCGATTTGGGGATGAAGAGCGGAGTTGGAATGCGTCGAGAATGACAAAGCGAAGAACCGGCCGCTTGGAACAATTGCGGGGGCCCTTCGCTTCGCTCAGGAGGACAATCGCTTTTAGGAGACTCTAAAAATTTACAGACCCTTCTTCACGAGGAAGGTGATGAGGTCCTTGACGCGGTTGGAGTAGCCCCACTCGTTGTCGTACCAGCTGATGACCTTGCCGGTGTTCTGGCCTACGACCTTGGTCAGCTTGCTGTCTACGATGCTGCTGATTGGGTTGCCCTTGAAGTCGGAGGAGACGAGCTCTTCGTCGGTGAAGCCGAGAATCCCCTTCAGTTCGCCGTCCGCGGCCTTCTTGAAGGCTTCGTTGATCGACTTGTCGGTGATGGGCTTCTCAGAGACGAAGGTGAGGTCGACTACGGAGACGTTCGGGGTGGGGACGCGAATCGCAAAGCCGTCGAGTTTCCCGGCCATCTCGGGGATAACCAGTTTGAGGGCTTTGGCGGCACCGGTGCTGGTCGGAACCATCGAGAGAGCGGCGGCGCGGGCGCGGCGAAGGTCCTTGTGCGGGGTATCGAGGATGACCTGGTCGTTGGTGTAGCTGTGGATGGTGGTCATGATGCCCGAGGCGATGCCGAAGGTGTCGTGGAGTACCTTGACGAGGGGGGCGAGGCAGTTGGTTGTGCAGCTCGCGTTGGAGATGATGTTGTGCTTCGCGGCGTCATACTTGTTGTCGTTGACTCCGAGGACGATGGTGATGTCCTCGTTGGTGGCCGGGGCTGAGATGATGACCTTCTTGACGGTGGCGCCGAGGTGGGCCTTGGCCTTTTCGGCGTCGGTGAAGAAGCCGGTGGATTCGACGACGATCTGCGCGCCGACGGAGGCCCAGTCGAGCTTGGCAGGGTCGCGCTCGGCGAAGACCTTGATCTGCTTGCCGTCGACGGCTATGAAGTCGGCGCCGTGGGTGATCTCGTTCGGGAGGTTGCCGAGGATGGAGTCGTATTTGAGGAGATGGGCCAGGGTGGCGGGGGTGGTGAGGTCGTTGACGGCTACGAATTCGATATCTGGGTTGCCGAGAGCGCTGCGAAAGACGTTGCGTCCGATGCGGCCGAAGCCGTTGATGCCTACCTTTACTGCTGCCATGATTTCAGTTGCTCCTGTCGTGTTGCTGCGAGGGTGTTTTTCATGAGTATTTGACACTTGAGAGCGCAGCGAAATCGCTTGCGTCCATCACTTCCGATGCTAACACCGGGAAGGAAGTGGCACAAATTGAGCGCAGTACCGCCTTCCCTTGCAGGTTGCAAGGGGACTTGTCGCGATGGATCCGGCCGACCGCGATGCTAGAAGTTGAAGAACTTCTCGCGGAGAGCGTCTTCGTAGTCCTTTTTTGCCTGCTTGACCTTTTTGCGGGCGCCTTCTTCGCGGAAGTCGGCCGCCTCCCAGGCGTCGATCTCAGTCTCGGAGTGCTCGCAGGAGGCGAGGGCCTCTTCTTCACGGATGGTGCTGATCCAGTTGTCTACCGCTGTCTTGTAGGCAGTCTGCATCTGGTCGAGATCGGAGATTTCAACGGCCATCGTTCACCTCGTCTAATCCAGAACGGTACTGCAGTAATGTGAATTGACGATGTATGAGATAGAGAAAAGGGGAGATGCCGGCTATCGGGTCTGGGGCAAAGAAGGGAGGTCCGGAGTGTCGGTGGAGGTGCGGGCGATTTGCGAGGGCCTTCCGCGCTGTGTTACAAGCGTGACATGCGCGAGTTGCGCGAATGGATAAGCGAAAAGATGAGACGACGCCCTAGACGTGGACCGAATGATTCGGAGTCCACGGGGAAGAGTGGGCAGGAGTTGCCCGCAAACCAACCGGCTCCCTTGAGACCGACATACCCGGAGGCCACCCCTGCGCGCGTAGCTGAGACTCCGCCAGTTGCCGCGGCTAAGCCTGTAGCTCATGCTGCCTCGGCTGACTCTCCGGAGCCAGCGGCCGTGAAGCCCGAGCCAAAGATGGTGATGGAGACGCAGCCCGAGTCGCTGGCGACTCCGCCTGCCGAACAGCCGGCGGTTAAGTCGCCCAAGGGCTTTGTGGTGCTGACGATCGGTTTGCCGGGGTCGGGTAAGACGACCTGGTACAAGCGGCGGGGAGTCACTCCGCTGTCGAGCGACCTGTTGCGGACCCTGCTGTTCGACGACATCACTGAGCAGCGGTATCAGGGGCTGGTGTTTTCTACCCTGAGGAGCTTGCTGCGGGCGCGGCTGATCGCCAAGATGCCCTGGAACTATGTGGACGCGACGAACCTGTCGCCGCATGAGCGCAAGCAGTGGATCAAGATGGCGAAGAGCTTTGGGTATGAGGTGCAGGCGGTGTTCTTCGATGTGCCGCTGGCGGTTTGCATGGAGCGGAACTCGAAGCGCGACCGTCAGGTGACCGATGAAGTGATGCAAAAGATGGCGGAACGTCTGAAACCGCCGACGTTCAAGGAAGGCTTTGAGAAGATCACGGTGGTTCGCGTGAAGGGGCAGCCGGGAGCGGCAGGCGAGCCGGTCGCCGTCGACGCTGTTGCTGAGACCGCTGAGTAGCTTCACCGTACGGCAGACAAGTTAGAGTAAGAGACATGCCCACAGTTGGCGTTGAGTTCGCGAAGGTGAGCTATACGTTGGCTGATGGGCGTGTTTTGCTGCGCGATATTTCTTTGCAGCTTGAGGCGGGGACGACGACGGCCCTGCTGGGGCGGAGTGGGTCGGGCAAGACGACTCTTTTGCGGACGGTGAATGGGCTGGTGGCGCCTACCTCCGGTGAGGTGCTGGTAGCGGGTAAGGCCACGCGCGACTATGACATGGTCGCGTTGCGGCGGGGGACTGGGTATGTGATCCAGGAGACCGGGCTGTTTCCGCATATGACGGTGGAGCGGAACGCGGGGATGGCGCTGGAGCTGGCGGGGCGGTCGAAGCAGGAGATTGCTGCTCGCGCGCAGGATGTGTTGGCGCTTGCGGGATTGGAGTTCAAGGAGTTCCGAGCGCGGTATCCCTGGCAGCTTTCTGGCGGACAACGGCAGCGGGTGGGGCTTGCTCGAGCGCTGGCGACGGATCCGATGGTGCTGCTGATGGATGAGCCGTTTGGAGCGCTTGATCCGCTGACCCGGGCGGAGATGCAGACGATGTTGCGGGGGCTTTTGGAGAGGGTGGGCAAGACGGTTTTGCTGGTGACTCATGATCTGGATGAGGCGCTTTATCTGGCGAAGCGAGTTGTGTTTCTGGCGAAAGGAAAGGTCGTCGCGGATCTGCCAAGCGGCGAGGTTCTGAGGTCGGAAAATCTCTCATGTAAAAGATTATGTTCATGCTGTACATCGTGCGGTGCCAGCATGATGGAGTTTCTTCGTTTGCATGGGTGGGAGATTGGCCGGCTGACGTTTGAGCATCTCTGGCTGACGCTCTCGGCTATGGTGCTGGCGGCGGGGATCGGGCTGCCGCTGGGGATCCTGTTGACGCGGCGGCGGGGGTTGGCGAGGCCGGTGATCGGGTTTGCGAACGTGCTGCAGACCGTGCCTAGCCTTGCGCTGTTTGGGCTGCTGTTGCCGGTGCCGTGGCTGGGGGAGAATGCGGCGCGGCTGGCGATCCTTGCGCTGACCGGGTATGCGCTGCTGCCGATTCTGCGGAATACGTATGCGGGGATCGGGAGCGTCGATCCGGCGTTGGTGGACGTTGCGAATGCGATGGGGATGACGTCGTGGCAGCGGCTTGTTAAGGTCGAGCTGCCGCTGGCGGCTAGTGTGATTTTGGCTGGGCTAAGGACTGCTACCGTGACTTGCGTTGGAGTGGCCACGATTGCGGCGGCGATTGGTGCTGGCGGATTAGGGGAGCTGATCTTTCGCGGCGTCGCCAGTGTGGATAACGGTCTGGTGCTCGCCGGGGCGGTTCCGGCCGCTCTGCTGGCTTTGGCGGCGGATGCGGGTCTGGGGATGCTGGAGAAGCGGCTAGCGGTGCGGCGGGTATGAGTCCCCCCTCCCGTCGAAAGTGCGCAAAGTCTTCGAAGGAGAGACTTTAGGTCTGGACTTGAGATGTGCATGAAGTTCGGATGTCGATGTGGCGGCGGGATGGGAGGCCGTTTTGAGGCCAGGACATGTCAAGTAGGAGTGGTTGATTTGCAGTGATCGTTCTTGAGTCAGAGCGGCTGGTATTTCGTTCGCATGAGGCGGGAGACCTTGAAGCGTTTTGTGCGATGGAGGGTGACGCGGAGGTGCGCCGGTATGTGGGAGGAGCACCCAGGACGAGAGAGGCGGCGGAGCAGAGCTTCCGGAGCGGGCCGATGATACCGGTTACGGATCGCATGGCGATGTGGGCGACAGTACTCAAGCCGGAGGGCAGTTATGTGGGAAGGTGCGGTCTTTATCCACATTTGAAGGGTCAGGAGAGGGTGCCGGAAGAGGCGGTGTTGGGGCTTTACCTGGCGCGCGCGTTCTGGGGGCGTGGGCTGGCGACAGAGGCGGGACGTGCTTTTGTGGATTTTGGATTTGGAGAGCTGGGTCTGAAGCGGATTGTGACCACAGTTGATACGCGCAATGCGGCGTCGGTCCGGGTGCTGGAGAAGCTTGGATTTGTGGTGGAGCGGTTTGAGGAAGGTCCGAGGTCGTTCTATCACTTTGAGTTGCTGCGGCCTGAGAGGCAAGTGGTGCAGGCATGAGGGGCGGACTTGAGGTGAGGTCGAGGATTGCGACGTTTCATAGGGGTGCAAGTCCGGGGCAGCAGGGAGTTTCCGCAAGCAAAAAGGAGGGCATACCCCAGGGGCTAAAGCCCCAGATCTCTGGCATCGTTGAGAGGCCCAAGGCTGAAGCCTTGGGTTACCTGGATGCCAGGACTCTTTATGCTGTGAGGGTGGCCTTTGCCCTCTTGATCTTAGTGGGTTGCCTTGGTTTGACCGCTTGTGCGCCGCCTCGGTCTTCGCGGATAACGATTGGGGCGAAGAATTTTACGGAGCAGGTGGTGCTGGGGGAGTTGCTGGCGCAGGAGATCGAGGCCGTCACACTGGAGCCAGTGGAGCGGCGGTTTTATCTCGCGGGCAGCTATCTGTGTCAGCAGGCGCTGGTGAGTGGGCGGATTGACGGGTACGTGGAGTACACCGGGACAGCGCTGACGGCGATTCTGAAACAGCCTCTACCGCCGGTGGGGCAGCGAGACGAGGCGACGGTGTTTCGGCGGGTGAGCGAGTTGTACGGGTCGCGGTATCGGGTTCGGGTGGAACCGGGGCTGGGGTTTGAAAATACGTTTGCGATGGTGGTGCGGGGGGACGATGCGCGGCGTTTGGGGTTGAAGACTATTTCGGATGCGGTGCGGGTGTCAGAACCCACATCTCAGAATCGAGATGTGGGGCACCCGGATTCTCGCCTGACGATGATGTGGCGGCTTGGCGTGGGGTATGAGTTTGAGTCTCGGCCGGACGGGTTGCGTGGGTTGGAGTCGACGTATGGGTTGAAGTTTGCGGGGGCCCCGCGAACGATGGACCTGGGATTGTTATATCGGGCGCTGGCGAGTGGGCAGGTGGATATGGTCGCGGGAAATTCGACTGATGGGCCGATACGGGCGCTGGGGTTCGTCGCGCTGGAGGACGACAAGCATTACTTTCCGCCGTATGAGGCGGTGCCGCTGGTGAGGGAGGATTCGCTGCGGCGCCATCCGGGGATCCAGGTGGCGATGGACCGGTTGGCGGGGAAGGTGAGTGCGGACGAGGTGCGGGGGATGAACTATGCGGTGGATTCGCAGCATCGGGACGTGGGTGAGGTGGTGAGGGAGTTTCGCAGGGGGAAGGGGCTTTGAGCTTCGAACTTGGTTACAAAATCGGGCTTAGGCTGTCGCAAATGCGCGTGGTGGTTCGTCTCTCGGAGTCCCGGGCAACTCAATTATGGTTGCCGATAGCCCAACTTTCGAGGAACTTCGGACTGTATTCTGGGCACACGGCTGCGGTGCAGCAAAGGTAGCCGCAGCCAGCACACTTTGCTCGATGGCTACGAGGGTCTATTATGCCGCGCGATATCGTCTTTACTTCCAAGGCAGCAAAGCCCTCGCCTACGTATAGCCAAGCAGTCAAAGCTGCGGGACTTGTCTTCGTTTCGGGCACCGCGCCGACCGATCCCGCGACAGGTCAAATCAAGGGAACCACGATTCAGGAGCAGACACGGCAATGCTTGACGAATGTAGCCGCGATTTTAGAGGCCGCTGGAACATCGCTGGACAAGATTGTCAGTGCAACGGTCATTCTGGCGGACGAGGATGAGTTCGCCGGTATGAACGAGGAGTGGATCCGATGGTTTCCAACAGATCCACCTGCTCGCCAGGGCGCCAAACTCCCCGCGCGCATTCCGGGCCTGAAGGTTTCCGTTGCCGTTATCGCTGAGGCTTAGGACACCTGCTAGTACGCCAGATCTTATCCCAGAGCAAGTTTCCGAAAACGTGACTTTTCCGGAACTCCGGTCGAATTAGTAAACACAAAAGCGTTTCTCGCTACTTATCATTCAAAATGCATCCAAATTCTCGGTGCAGCAACGCTCGTTCGCCCGAGGTATGAGAATCCGTAAAACCTCCGAAACAGAGAACAATCGGGAGTACATAATGAATCCACTCGGCCTCATCGTCCTGTCTCTAACAGCCACCGCCCTAGCCCAGACACCCAGCCTGCCAACGCCTGAACAGGCCAACCTCCAATTCGAGGTAGCCTCTATCCGGCCTGCCAGGCCTGATGCTCCGCTTGGCTCCATCAAGGCAGCCGCCGGTGGCGACGGCTACAGCGCCCAGGGCGAACCCGTCCGACTGATGATCTCCCTCATGTTCCGCATCCCTGAGCGCCAGATCAAAGGCCCGGACTGGATCGAGAAGGACCGTTTTGACATTGAGGCCAAAGCCGACAAGAAGTACACGGTGGACGATCTGCACGCCATGTATCAGAACATGCTCATCGACCGCTTCAAGCTCAAGTACCACCTGGAGACCAAGGAAGCCAACGCCTACGTTCTCACCGTCGACAAAGGCGGCCTCAAAATGGCCCCAAACGACAAGCCAGAGGATTTCAGTCTCCCCTGGATCCCACAGGGCTACGGTTCTGTCAAGGGGACCCGTGTTCCTATTTCATACCTCTGCTGGCAGCTCGGACAGATTCTCCAGAATGACGAACGCCCTGTCGTTGACGAGACCGGTCTCAAAGGAAAATATGATTTCACCCTTATTTGGCTCCCCAGCAACGCCGACCAGTTCCGTGACAAACTGCCGCCGGATGTCTTTGAACGCCCGATCATTTTTACCGCCGTTCGCGAACAGCTAGGCCTAAAGCTCACCGCTCAGAAGGGCCCTGTGACTTACTTCGTTGTCGATCACATCGAGCATCCCACCGAAAACTAAGGTGACCAAGGTCTCCAAGCAGATATATCCGCCACATTGAACGCTCGACTCTTCAAGGCGTCGAAGCTTCCCCGACATCTACGAAGCCGTTCGGGAGCAACTCGGCCTCAAGCTCCAATCCATTCGCGGCCCGTATCAGTCTTTGTCATCGACCATGTCGAGCGGCCCCCACCGATAACAGCGGTGCTGACGCAGGACTCGGCCGCACCCGAAGTCCCCGAAAACGCGGATATATAGGCAACTTCAAATTCCGATCCACTCTGCAAGAGCGTTGACGGAGTGGGTCGGCGTCTTCAAGCGTGTCTCCCGACTAGCGGCTGGCTCACAGTCTCTTGCGTTGATTTCGCCTGGCGCAGTTTCTGAAGCGACGCCAGATGCAGCAGGATGGCAAGGGGAACGAGAAACACAGGCACCATGACGAGGGGATACAGGCTGATCAGCTCGTTGGGCCTGTCGACAGTCAGGAGATGAATGGGCGAGGGGGACGTCAGCATGCCCATGGTGACGGCTACGACGAGATCGAGGAGTCCGAGAAGATTCCATATGCGCACGAGAGTGGTTGCGTTGCGCCATTTGCGGACCACGGCGGTGGCGACCAACGGTGCGCAAAGACCAACGATGACGTCACCCACGCCCGCGGGTATGGCGAATTCACGGGGAAGATAGCCCATCGCAAGGAGCAACAGGAAGATGACGCCTTCGGCACGGTAGAGTTGCAGGCCGACGATCCACTGTTGAGGTACTGCCTCAACGAGGCGTCTGAACGGACGCCATCCTATGAAGAGCAGGACACCGATCGCGATGGGGGAGAGGATTCCGTATTGAATGGTTGGAATTCGTGAGGCTGAGAAGTGATAGAACCCGGAGCGTGCAGGGAGCACGGCGGCAACGTAGAAGATTGCGAGCGCGGCAGCGGTGGAGAGGAGTGCTTTGCCGCGACTCGACGCGGACCAGTTGGCTCTCTTCAGGGAGCGGTTGAGGCCAAAGAGCAATGCGGCCAGAGTTGCCGCTGTTCCCCAGAGTATGAAGGGAAAGAGGAAGCTGGGTACTGAAGGGTTCATTCTTGGACTCCTTGAGGGGCTTCGTTAGAGGACCTCTCAAAATAGATGTAAATACATCTAAGGGCGATTCAGAATTGTTGCAGAGAATTAAATGAACTGCTATAGATGTAATTACATCTATAAATAGAGAGATTACAAGCCGTGATTTCGAAGGATGAGAGACAAGCCGTGATTTCGTTGCCGTGCATGTGCGCGAATCTGCGACGGGCTGCGCGAGTGGTGACTCAGATTTATGACGATGCGCTGCGCCCCAGCGGATTGCGTTCCTCGCAGTTCACGCTTTTGCAGACCCTGAACATTGCGCCAGGAATATCGCAGAAGCGACTGGCTGGCCTGCTGGAGTTCGATAGCACGACGTTGACCAGAACTCTGGCTTTTCTGCGCGGTAAGGGATGGCTGTGCGCTGAGCCTGGCAAAGACAGACGAGCGCTTCGGCTCTCTCTGACAGCAGCCGGGTTGAGAGAGTACAAACGGGCGGAGCCATACTGGCAGTCGGCCCAGAAGCGATTGAGGCGAGAGTTGGGTGAGGCTAACTGGGACCTCATCGGGAACGCGTCGATGCGCGTTGCGGAGCTCCCGTCGTCGAAGGAGGATTGAGATGGCGGAGACGAATGAGCCCTGGCTGCGGGGGACCCTGATGGAGGTTGATCCGGTTCGGCGCGGGGTGCTGCATGCGCTGCTGCTGGCCCGGGAGGATGTCGTACGGTGGGCGGCGGGCTTGACTTTGGAGGAGTTGGAGGGCCGGCCGTTTGGGCTGCCGTCGGTCGGGTTTCAGATGCGGCATATGGTGCGTAGCCTTGACAGGCTGCTGACCTATGCGGAGGGACGCTCCTTAAGCGAGGGCCAGCGGACAACGCTGGCTGCGGAGATGGAGCCTGCCTCTTCGCGTGAGGCGCTGTTCGCGGAGTTTGAAGGGTGGATCCAGTTTGCCGAGGACCGGGTGATGACCTTCTCTCAGGAGAGCTATGGCGAGGTTCGGGGAGTGGGAAGAAAGATGCTGCCGACGACAGTGGGCGGGCTGTTGGTGCACTGCGCGGAGCATACGCAGCGGCACGCCGGGCAGTTGGTGACTACGGCCAAGGTCGTGGTTGCGACGGCGAGACATGTGGCTTCCTAAGCGGCTATTTTGCTTTGAAGGCGTTCAGCATCTCCTGTTCGCGAGCGACGACCTCCTTTGGGAGCGGGTTATAGGCGAGGGCGGAGCACTCGTTCTGGCCCGTGGTGAGGACCCAGCCGAGGAACTGGACGACTGCTGATTTGGTCGCTGAATCAGGAATCGATTCCGGTACCAGGAGCCAGGTGAAGCTGGTGATCGGATAGGCGTCTTTTCCCGGGGCATTGGTGAGCGATGAGTAGATGTTGCTATTGCGGGTGGATGCGGTGGCTGACGCTGCGGCGAGCGTGATGAGGTTGGCCTGGGTGAAGTTTCCTGCGGCGTTGCGTACGGTGCCGAAGCTGAGCTGGCGTTGGATGGCGAAGCTGAGTTCGGTGTAGCCGATCGAGTTGGGAGTGCGATCGACCGTTGATGCGACGCCGTCGTTGCCTTGAGCGCCCTGTCCGATGGGCCAGCTCACTGTCGGTGCCGGTGCCTACGACGGACTTCCACTCGGGACTGGTCTTGCTGAGGAAGTCAGTCCAGGCGAAGGTGGTGCCGCTGCCGTCGACGCGATGGACTACGACGATCTCGGCGTCGGGGAGGGTGATGCTACGGTTGATGGCGCGGATGGCGGGGTCGTTCCACTTGCGGACCTTGCCGAGGTAGATGCCGGCGAGGACCTCCGGAGTAAAGCGGAGATCCTGGCCGACCTGAGGAAGATGGTAGATGGGGACGACGGCGCCGATGACGGTCGCGAACTGAAGGACTTTGCCTGGCATCTGGGTCATGTAGGCATCGGAGAGTGGAACGTCAGAGGCAGCGAAGGTGATCTTCTGGTCATGGAGCTGCTGGATGCCGGCCTCGGAGCCGATGGCGTTGTAGGTGATGTGAATGTCGGGATGGTGTTCCCCGAAGGACTCGATCCATGCCTGATAGAGGGGGGCCGGGAAGGTGGCGCCCGCGGCCCTGATGTTGAGACCCTGGGCGGAGTGGCCCGCGCGTGCGGCCGGCGTGGCTTCGTGCAGAGCTGCCAGCAACTTTTTGATGATCTGGTCGGTTAGGTCCTGGTGTATGCCGGTAGATGCATAGCGGCTGGGCGTAACCAGATACGACCAGAGGGGATCTCCACCTTTGCCGATGAGCTGGGCCGATAGGAAGCCTCCATAGATGGGGTATTTGCTGCCGGGGGAACGCGGATTGACGGAGACGTATGCCTTGACCCAGATCTCACTGCTGGCTTTAAGGATGGCATCGGCGCGGCCCTGATCGGTGACGATTTCGAGGGAGTGGTCGCTTTCGCAGGCTGTCGATCAGATGCCTGGTCATCTCGGCTGAATCGGGCTTGGCCCCGCTGGCGTCGATGTAGATCTTGCGAACCTGGCTTAGCGCATCCGCCGTCTGAGCTTGAGTGGGCACGGTCGGGGCCATGAGGAGTGAGAGAACGATGGATATCGCGATCCATTGGAGACTTCCGGTGATCGAAGGTCGCTTCATGGGATGATCTGGCTCTCCGGCGAATGAGTGGAATGCGCAACGCGAGGTTTGGTGCGTTTGGGCGATTAGGGTATCACCGGTTGGTTGTCTCCCGGTGAAGAGTGGCCTTGTGGTCCGGGCTTTTCGTTTCAAAGCAGTTTCAATCGAAGGTGTTCGCCAGATCGATGAGGCGCGTCGCCAAATAGATGGATTCGAATGTCCAATGTTTGGTGGATTGACGGTAGGTGTATGTGTAGGGTTGAATCGCTGCGAGGAACAACGATGGCACAAGTGCAGCAGATCCAGGCGGTGAAGGCGGGAGTGGGTAGATTGTTTGCTTTGGCGGTGGTTTGTACAGCCGTTGCGGTGGCGTGCCTGGCTATTCCGATGTTTGTGATTCGGCCGTTCCGTCCGCAGGATGCGCAAGCGCTGAGTTTTGCGCTGGCTGTTCGTCATGCGGGGCCTTGGCTTGCTGGTTTGTGCGCCCTGGTGGTGCTGTTGCTCGTGGTTCGGCTATGGAAGGTCACGCGGCTCGGATCGCGGATTGTGTTGGTTGGTCTGTTTGTTTTGGCGGCGGCGGGCGCGGTGCTGACGCATGTCAATATCTTCGAGAAGATGTTTCATCCCTACGATTCGCCGGCGTTTGCGAGCGCGGACGCGGTCAAGGTGGATCCGGACGATAAGGTGCTGGCCGTCAAGGTGGGGCAAGATGCGCGTGCCTATCCGATTCGGACGATGGGGTATCACCATATTGTGAATGACGTAGTCGGGGGCGTCCCGATTGCGGTGACCTATTGCACGTTGTGTCATACGGGGTTGGTTTGGAGTCCCGTAATCGATGGGAAGACGTTGCACTTTCGCCTGGCCGGCATCAACAACGGCAATGCGTTGCTGCGAGACGAAGAGACCAGCAGCATTTGGCAGCAAAGTACGGGAGAGGCGATCTTCGGGCCTTTGAAGGGGCGGCAACTGGACATGGTTCCGAGCGACGAGTTGACCTTTGCTTTATGGAGAAAGGAACAACCGCAGGGACAGGTGTTGAAGCCGGACGTGCCGTATGAGACGGAGTATGACCCGAAGGACTGGGAGCAGCATGTCGCGAGGACGCGGACGGTAGTGGATACGACGAAGTCCGGGATAGGGCCGCATCAGTTGATGATTGGCGTTAGTGTGGCGGGAGAGAGCAAAGCCTATCCGATTGAGGCGGTGCTTGCGGCGAAGATCATTCAGGACCGGATTGACGGATCGCCGGTGGTGCTGGTGGTGGGGCCGGACGGGGCGTCGATTCGTGCGTTCGAGGGGAACATCGAGTCAGATGGTGTGAGGTTGACGTTCTCCCAAGGTCAGGGTGATGCCGTGATGACGGACGCGCAGACGGGGAGTGCGTGGAACTTTCAGGGTTGTGCTGTGGAAGGAAAGCTGGCGGGGCAGTGCCTGAAGGAGATCGATGCGCACAAGGACTATTGGTTCGATTGGATGAACCATCATCCGGGTGCGGCGGTGTTCAAAGGGTGAATTAGCTGACGAGGTGGCCCATCTTTTCGCGCTTGGTCTTGAGGTAGCGCTCGTTGGTGGGTTCGGTGGGGACCTCGGCGGAGATGCGCTCGACGACCTTAACGCCGGCGAGTTCGAGGGCGTCGACCTTGGCCGGGTTGTTGGTGATGAGGCGGACGGCCTTAATGCCCATCTCCTTGAGGATCTCTGCGGGGAGCTCGAAGTGTCGGCAGTCTGCTTCGTAGCCGAGTTCGAGGTTGGCTTCGATGGTGTCGAGACCCTTGTCCTGGAGTTCGTAGGCGCGGAGCTTGGCCATGAGGCCGATGCCGCGGCCCTCCTGCTGCTCATAGAGGAGGACGCCGGCGCCGGCGTCGGCGATGGTGGCGAGGGCCAGCTCGAGTTGCTGGCGACAGTCGCAGCGGAGGGAGTGGAAGACGTCGCCCGTGAGGCATTGGGAGTGGATCCGGACGATGGGGGGGGCGGCGTGGATGTCGCCCATGACGAGGGCCACGGCGGATTCGGTGCGGACGGCGGGGACGGGGACGTTGTCGTTGCAGGCGGCGGGGTTTTCGATCAGGCCCTCGAAGCCGAGGATGCGGAAGTGCCCCCATCGGGTGGGGAAGTCGGCTTCGGCTACTTTTTTGACACTGGCGAAGGGCATGGCCTGATTATACGTTTCGGTGCTCATAGCTATTAGATTCGCGAGGGGTTGAGTTCGATGCGGAGCCGGAGGGGGAATTGCGGCGGCGCTGGAACGGGGCGGGCGTAAAGTAGTGATGTGACGCAGATAGAGCCCAAACTGATCCTGATTACGCTGCTGATTGAGCTGGGTGTGGCGGCGGCGTATTCGAGCTCGCTGGCGCGATCGATGCGGTTCAAGGATCTGCTGCTGACGCCGCGCCGGAGTCCGCGGCAGACGATGTGGCTGGTCGTGATTATCTGCGCGCCACTGACGCTGGGGGTCTGGATTCGAACGACCGTGCCTAACTTTCTGGCGGCGGACCTTTCGTTTGAGACGACGATTCTGCTGGGGGTCCTGGTGGGCCCGCTGGCGGCCATGGCGGGGGGAGCGATGCTGGCGGTTCCGGCCGTGCTGCACCACGAGTATTGGGCGCTGCCCGTGAATCTGCTGGTTGCGGCTATCTTCGGTGCGTTTGGCCGCTTTGCTGACCCGGAGGACGTGTGGTCGTTCTCGCCGATGATCGACCTGAGCATCTACCGGTGGGTTACGCGGAACCTGCGGCGGCCGAAGTTGGACCGTCAGATCCTGCTGCTGCTGCTGGTGGCGGGGACGCAGTTTGGTACAAGCATGCTGGCGATGGTCTATCCGCGCCATTTTTTTGAGTTGTATTCGCGCGATTGGTGGATGGAGTTTGTGATTTGCGCAACGGCGCCGATTGTCGTGGGCATACCGCTGAAGATATGGAACGCGGTCCGGGTGGAGCGGAAGCTGGAGGTACAGGGAAGGCTTTTGCTGGAGGCGCGTCTGGATGCGCTGCAGCGGCAGATCAATCCGCATTTTTTGTTCAACACGCTGAACTCGATTACGTCGCTGGTGCGGTCGCAGCCGGAGTTGGCGCGGGAGATGATTGTGAAGCTTGCGAACATTCTGCGCGTGTTGCTGAAGGACCGGGAGGCGTTCCATCCGCTGAGCGAGGAGCTGCAGTTTACAGATGACTACCTCGACATTGAAGTGGTCCGGTTTGGCAGCAAGCTGAGGGTGGTGAAGGAGATTGCGGAGGAGACGTTAGATGTTGTCGTGCCGGGGATGCTGCTGCAGCCGCTGATCGAGAACAGCATCAAGCATGGACTGGAGCCGCGGATAAGTGGCGGCACGGTGACGCTGCGGAGCAGGATTACCGATGAAGGGCGGTTGATGGTGGAGGTGGAGGACGATGGCGTGGGGATGGCTCCGGAGCGGAACGACGCTTCGCCGGTGAGTGGGCTGATGAGGCCGGGGACGGGTATTGGAGTGCGGAATGTTCGCGAACGGATGCAGGTGCTTTATGGGGACCTGGCGGCGGTCGAGATTAACAGCAGGCCGGGGCGCGGAACCAAGGTGACCTTGCTGATGCCGATTCTCGATGCTGGTGCGGAGGCCTGGGGGCCGATTGGGGGGGCCGCAGGTGAGGCGATCAGTCATCTGGTGCAGGACGCGGTGCGGGCGATGACGCGGGGGTAATGCAGGGAAACCGCTTGACAGGCGTAAGGCGAGGAAGGTAGTTTGCTACATAGGGTGACCGGCTGCGAGGAGATCATGCTATGGAGCGGTTGAAGCCGGGGTGGATGGTGGCGGGGCTGTGGTTTGCGATGATGAACGGAGGCCATGCTCAATCGCCGCCAGCTGCAAAGCTGGAGTTCGATGTGGCTTCGGTGAGGCAGAACAAGTCGGACGACAAGCCCAGCAGCACCTTTTCTTTGGATAACGGGAACGTCTATTCGACTGTGAACAAGGGCGATGTCTTTACTCCGCGAGGCAGTTATTTTGCGGCGACAAACCAACCGCTCTGGCACTACATAGCGTTCGCGTACAACCTGTCGGGGACCCAGGAGCTGGCGCTTCGATTCAGCTACTTTAAGGGTCTTTCGTCCAAGGCCCCTACCTGGGTGACGGGAGGATTCGACTTCCCGGCTGACCGCTTCGACATCACGGCGCGATCGGACGGGCGTCCGACCAAGGACCAGATGAGGCTGATGATGCAGGCGCTGCTGGCAGACCGCTTCAATCTGATCGTGCATTATGAGACGCGTCAGGCACCTGTATTTGCGCTGATGCTGGTCAAGCCGGGCCAGACAGGGCCACGCCTAGCGCCGCATCCGGCGAGCGACACCTGCACGGCTGAGACCTACGGATGAAGGAGCTGACGGCAGCGCGCCGGATGCGCCTGCGCCAAGATCAGTGCCAAGATCAGTGCTGGGGGAGTTACCGAATGTTTGTGGGGTGATTGCACATCTTCCCACCGGTGCAACGGGTCATATCCGTTTCGGAGGACGCGGGGTGACGCTGAGTCTGTTGGCGAGCTCGTTGCCGACGATGACCGGTATGGCGACGTTGCCGCGGCCAGTAATCGATGAAACAGGACTGAGCGGGACGTCCGACTTTACGCTGGACTGGGTCCCGGAGTTCAATGCTCCGCCTGATGCATCGGGGCCAAACTTTCGGGAGAGTCTGAAGGAGCAACTGGGGCTCAAGTTGGAGCCGCGGCAGGGATCGGTGGGTATTCTGGTGATCGATCGTGTGGAGCGTCCTTCGGCTAATTGATGAGGAGAGAATAGACAACGGCAAAAGCGAAATGCGGAGGTTTTCCCCCTTTTCGATAAGCTCAGGGCCAGAATGACGAAGATTTTTGTGTCACAACAGCAATGTGCTAGCGGATTGGCTGGGTGCGGGTGACGACGCGGTCGTAGAAGTGACGCGAAGCGCTTAGTGAGATTTAGTCCTCTGGACAACGCGGTCGTAATAATCCTCGTAGAGCGGGATGACGCGGGAGGAGCAGAAGTGGTCCTGTGCGGTCTTGCGGGCCGCCTTGGCCATGGTTTGGAGGCGGGCATCGTCGCTGAGCAGTTTGATGGCAGCTTTGGACATCGAGTCGGTGTCGCCCACTTCGAAGAGGAGGCCGTTGCGGCCGTCGTCGATGAGTTCGGGGACGCCGCCGACGCGGGTGGCGATGGTGGGGACGCTGCAGGCCATGGCTTCGAGCGCGGCGAGGCCGAAGGACTCCATCTCGCTGGGCATCAGCATGAGGTCGGCGAGCGGAAGGAGTTCGTTGACGTTGTCCTGCTTGCCGACGAAGTGGATGCGGTCCTGCACATTGTGTTGGCGGGCCAGGTACTCGGCTACGCTGCGGTCGGGGCCGTCGCCGATGAGCATGAGTCGCGCGGGCATGGCGTCGGCGACGCGAGCGAAGACTTCGACGACGTCCTGAATGCGCTTGACGGGGCGGAAGTTGGAGAGGTGGACGAGGAGGCGCTCGTTGGGTTCGGCAAAGCGCGGACGCATGGCTGCGACTAGCTCGGGGTCGCGGACGTAGACGTCGCAGTTGACGAAGTTGCGGATGACTTCGATCTCGGAGTCGATGTTGAAGGCTTCGCGCGTGCGGGTGCGCAGGTAGGTGGAGATGGCAGTGACGCCGTCGGACTGCTCGATGCCGAACTTTGTGATGGGAAGGTAGGAGCGGTCGAGGCCGACGAGCGTTATGTCGGTTCCGTGGAGGGTCGTGATGAAGGGGAGATGGTGGCCGCGGGAGGCGAGCATCTGACGGGCCAAGAGCGCGCTGACGGAGTGCGGGATGGCGTAGTGGACGTGCAGGAGATCGAGCGAATAGAATTCGGCGACCTCGGCCATACGGGTGGCGAGAGCGAGGTCGTAGGGTGGGTGCTCGAAGAGCGGGTAGTTCGAGACCGCGACCTCGTGGTAGTTGATGTTGGCTTCGCGGCCGGTGAGGCGGAAGGGTTGTGAGTAGGTGATGAAGTGGACCTCGTGGCCTCGGGCGGCGAGTTCGATGCCGAGTTCGGTGGCGACTACGCCGCTGCCGCCGTAGGTGGGGTAACAGGTGATGCCGATCTTCATAGACTTCCTGGAGTCCTCAGGCCGCTTGGCTGGTTGCGATTGTTTGACGAGACTGCGTCCTCATTAGACTCCTCGACCGGGGACGAATTGCGTGGTCGAGCTCGGCGTGCCGTGCGTGCCGAGGTTCCCATAGTTGATGAGTTGGGGAGCGTTTGGATGCAAAGCTAGTGCGGGAACTTCCGTCAGGAGTGCGTTGCGCTCGACGTCGCGGTGGTCGCGGAGGCGAGTGACGATGGCGTCGAGGTCGCTGTCGTTGTAGCCGGGATGGCAGACGAGCTCGAAGGTGCCCTCCGCAGGCATGGCGTGCAGAATTTCGTGGAGGGTCTGGCCGTAGAGGTCGCCGGTGGCGGAGATGCCGATGGTCCCGTCGGTTGTGAGGACGTGAGCGCTGCGGAGCTGTGGCTGGCGTTCGAACCAGGTCTTGAGGCCGCCGAGGAGTTTGACTTGAAGGCGGCGAATGCGGTTGCCGTGGCCGAGAGCGAGGCTCCAGGACTGCTCGAATGGGTGGCGGATGGCGCGGATGGAGCAGCGCTCGGCAACTTGCAGCAGCGGCCGTGCGACGGCAGGGAACAGGTGTGTGTGTTTGTGCGTGTCGACGTGAGTGACGCTGATGCCGGCGTACTGGAGCTTTTGTATCTGGGCGAGGGCTTCGCGTTGGATGTCGTCGTCGCTGATCCTGCCGCGAAGGAGCGCCTGAATGAAGTCGATGAGGGACGGACGAAAGGTCTTGCCGTCGGGGCCGAGGAGCGTGGGGATGGCTTGAGGAGGCGAGACGGGGACGCCGTCGGTGAGGACGATGTGGCAGCCTACGCCGAGGGTCGGGTTGGCGTCGGGCCATGACGACGGCGTCATCGAACGCAGGGCCGGTCGCCATAAGCGTGGCGGAGGTGAGGGCTCCGGCCTGGTGCAGCTCGGCGATGGCGCGGTTGATGCCTGGGGTAAGGCCGAAGTCGTCCGCGTTGATGATGAGTCGGGGGGGCATAGGATTTACTGCGGCCGCGTTTGAGTGCGGGAAAGCGCGAGGGGTACTCTCTGCCGAACCGGGTTTCTTGTCGCTATTTTCGCATGGCGGTCTAACGTTCTAAGCGTTAGACCAGGAGGCGAGCGTTATGGATGCACGTGCAGAGTCGCCTTCAGTGGCGTGTCGCTGGAGGACGGGCCAGCCATCACGGTGTAGTCACCGGGAAGCAGCTGCCAGGCGTTCGTCTCTGTGTTGAAGACGGTGAGAGAGAGGGGATGCAGCGTGAGGGTCACGTCTTTGGATTCGCCGGGAGCCAGCTTCACGCGCTGCCATGCCGAGAGGCGCTGATAGTTCTCTTTCGCTGCGGAGGGTAGCGCCACGTAGACCTCGGCGATCTCGGTTCCTTCGCGCTGGCCGGTGTTGCGAACGGTGAAGTGGACAGTGCGCTGCGCGTCGTCTACGGTGAGGCCCGAGTAGGCGTAAGTGGTGTAGGAGAGACCGAAGCCGAAGGGGAAGAGCGGCTGCCTGTTTGTCGCCTCAAACCATTTGTAACCGACTTTGGCGCCCTCGGTGTAGTTGAGGTCGAAGGGCTTGACGTTGTGCTCGCGGTTCGGTGCGCCGGGTGTGACGCCTTCAAGGCCGGGGACGACTGGGTGTGGCAGTTGTGCGTCGTCTTTGGCAAAGGTGACGGGAAGTTTGCCGGAGGGGTTGACCTCGCCGAAGAGAATGTTTGCGAGAGCTTGAGCGCCACCAATGCCTGGGTACCACATCTCGATGACACCTTTGACGTGCTGGATCCACGGCATGCTGACAGGGCCGCCGGTTTCAAGCACGACGATGGTATTGGGGTTGGCTGCAGCCACGGCTTCGACGAGTGCGTCCTGATTGTTTGGCAGAGAGAGGCGTCGCGGCGTCTACATCTTCGCGCATGGGCTGGTTGACGAAGACGATTGCTACGGTGGAGGACTTCGCGAGATTCGCTGCCGCGGCGGTGTCGGTGCCGTCGATGTATTTGACTGAGGCCTGTGGCGATTTGGCCTGGATGTTCTTGAGCGGCGAAGAAGGGAAGTAGACGACATCGCCCCATTTGGCGCCGCCGGGGATGCGGATTTGCAGCGTTGCCTCCGGGTGCGTCGACCTGGGCGGAGCCGCCACCGGAGAGGACGCCGACATCGGCATGGGATCCGATCAGGGCGATGGAACTTGACGCCGATGCTTTCAGCGGGAGGACGCCGCCAGAGTTCTTCAGCAGGACGATGCTCTCTTCGGCGATGTGCTGCGCGTCGTCGCGTCCGCGAAAGGGATCGACTACGGTGCGCACTGGTGGGTCATCGACGACTCCGGCCGCGAACATGCTGCGGAGGATGCGGTGGACCATGTCGTCGAGTCGTGCCATGGGGACCTGGCCGTCTTCTACTGCTTTCTTGAGCGGCGCGTTGAAGTAGTTGTCGTCGCCGGGCATCTCCTGGTCGAGGCCATTCAGTGCAGACTTGACGGTGCTGTGGGTCGCGCTCCAGTCGGAGACGACCCAGCCCTTGAACTTGAAGTCCTTCTTCAGGACCTGGTTGAGCAGGTAGTCGTTCTCGCAGGCGTAGTTGCCTTCGACGAGGTTATAGGAGCACATGACGCCGGACGGGTCGGCGATGCCGATGGCGATTTCGAAGGCGAGCAGGTCGGACTCGCGCATGGCTTTGTGGTCGAGCAGGACGTTGACTTTGGTGCGGCCGGTCTCCTGATCGTTGAAGGCGTAGTGCTTGATGTCGCTCATCACGTGCTGCGACAGGACGCCCTTTTCGAGTTGGCCTGTCATGGTTCCGGCCAGAACGGGATCTTCGCCGGCGTACTCGAAGTTGCGGCCGTTGCGGGGTTCGCGAGTGATGTTCACACCACCGCCGATGGACATATTGAAGTCCTAGCGCACGCAGTTCGCGGCCGATGACGGAGCCGTAGAGGAAGGCGGAGTTCGGGTTCCAGACTGAGGCCGCGCCGAGCGTCGAAGGGAGCAGGGTCGCGTAACGTCCCTGGTAGGCGGCCATGCGGACGCCGACGGCGGAGTCGGCGAGATTGATGTCGGGGATCCCGAGGCGGTCGATGCCAGCCATGAAGCCTGCGCCGAAGTTGGAGCGGGCCGGAATGGGAGCGCCGGCACGCAGAACGCCCCACCCTGCCCCGTGGACCATCTGGATCTTTTCGTCGAGGGTCATCTGGTGGAGCACCAGGTCGGCGCGCTCGTCGGGCGAGAGGGCCCTGTTGCTCCATGGCATCTTCGCTGTGTCCGGATTGGCCTGAGCATGCGCGGCGATGTTACCGAGGGAAGCTGCGCTGATGACAGCGAGGACCGACGAGGTAGCGGCGGTTCGGAACTGCTTGGAAAGATGCATCAATACTCCCTCAAAATCTATGCAGTTGTGCGACAAACTCCGCGGCTCGTCGCGCCCGTAAAGATGGGTCTTCAGGTCGCAGAGAGTCTAAATCAACTAAAACGATATAGTAAAGCGGTTCTCTTGCGTGGCGGCCGCGTCCTGCCTGAAGATTCTGGCTGCCGGGGAGGGCGCTGAGGCGTGCGGGCGGAAGAAGCGGCGGTTTGCAGCGGATGTTGTCATTACTTTGCGAAGAGCTGGCCGATGTCGGCGAACGCCTTGAACTCGAGGGCGTTGCCTGCGGGGTCAAGGAAGAACATGGTGGCCTGTTCGCCGACCTCGCCCTTGAAACGGATAGAGGGCTCGATGACGAAGACGACACCTGCGCGGCGGAGGCGCTCAGCCAATGACTCCCAGGCCTCCATCGGAAGCACAACGCCGAAGTGGGGGATGGGAACGTCGTGGCCGTCTACGGGGTTGTGGTGGGCGGTGCCGTTGGTGGAGGAGGGCTTCAGATGTGCGACGATCTGGTGGCCGAAGAGATCGAAGTCGATCCACTGCGCGGAGCTGCGCCCCTCGGCACAGCCCAGGGTGGTTCCGTAGAAGGTGCGAGCGGCGTCGAGGTCGTCGACCGGAAAGGCAATGTGAAAAGGCGTGAGGGGCACGGCGGTCTCCTGACATCCATCATACGATGCCGGGAGACCGGAGGCACTCGCGGTCAGCGGCGGTAGAAGGCCTGGTCGTAGCCGCGGACGTAGGCGCTGCGGAAGGCATCGCGATATGGCCCGAAGGGTCCAAGGGCCGGGTCATAGCCGGGAGCTTCGTGGTACTTGCGATCGCGCTCCGGATGGTGGCCGAAGCCGTTGTAGGCATCGCGCGCGCCATCTTCGGAGCCGGCACGGAAGCCCTCGTGGTCGGCGCGTGCGATCAGTGGCGGAACGCTGTTGTAAGGCGGCGGGTGGCGGGCGCCTGAACATAGTAGTTGGGATGCGCAGCGCAGCCGGCCGTGAAAAGAGCAGGCCAAGGTGACAGGAAGAGATGCAATACGAGAGAGTTTCATAGCGTCCTCACTATTCGTTTCATGCGCGACCATGATTGACCGCGCGTTCGAATAGATAAACGCTGCTCGAAGAAAAATGTTGTCGTTGGGAGTGGCGCTACGAGCTTGCAGTATTTTGTTCGCGATCGCTGGGGATGCGGACGACAAACTCGGTGTTGCCGGGTTCAGAGCTGAAGCGAATGACGCCGCCATACTGCTCGACGATGCGCTGCACGATGCCGAAGTCCGATGCCGGTGCCGACGCCTACGGGCTTGGTGGTGTAGAAGGGATCGAAGATCTGCGGCTGGCTCTCGAGCGGGATGCCGACTGCCGTTGTCGCTGACGCTGATGCAGAGATCGGTGTGCGGCTTTGCCGGTTTGCCGGCGCTTCTTCTCCGCCCATGTGCGGATGCGGATGTGACCATGCTGCGGGACGGCGTCGATGGCGTTGTCGAGCAGGTTCGTCCAGATCTGATTGAGGCCGGAGCACTCGCTGTGCAGCGGCGGAAGGTCGGGAGCGAAGTTTTTCTCGACCACGATCTCTTTTTCGCGCAGTTTGTGGGCGAGAATGACGAGCGTGGCGTGGATGCTGTCGTTGATGTCGATCGACTGCTTCTGGCCCTTGCCTTCGTACGCGTAGGATTTGACGGCATGCACGAGGTCGGTGACGCGGCCGATGCTCTCTTCGATGGTGCCGACCAGTTGCATGCTGGAGACCAGAGCCTCGAGCCAACCGAGCGCGTCGGAGAGCAGTGGCCCATCGAATTCGTCGCGGGCGCACTCCAGTTCTTTAGCATCGATGCCGACCGAGACCAGCGTCGGGGCCATCTTCCACGCGTTTTCGATGTTGGCCGACTCCATCCACTCGGCCAGGGCCTCTTCGGCGTCGCTCTGTTCCAGCGAGTTCATCCTCAGCGGCTGCTTGACTGCGAGAGCCTGCTCCTGAAGATCGAACATGCAGTGCTTCTGTTCCTTGGTCAGATCGCGTTCTTTGAACTTGGCGGAGAGCTCGTGCATTCGCATCAGGTTCTCTCGCAGCTGCGAGGCGGCGCGCCGGGCGGCCGCGCCAGGGTTGTTCAGCTCGTGCATCAGGCCCGCGGCGAGGGTGCCGAGCGAGGCCATCTTCTCCTGCTGCAAGTGATGCTCTGCAGCTTTTGAAAGCGCTTGGCCATGTTTCCGAGAATGGCTTTGCGGACCTCGGGGCAACTGGTCATCAGGTTCCAGAACTGCTCCTCGTCGAGCTGCAGCAGACGGCATTGCATCGTTGCTCTGGAGATTGATCGTGTTCGGGATATTTGCCAGAAGCGGCAGTTCGCCGAAGGCGGTCCCGTTTCGAGCTTGTAACAGCGTGGCCTCGTGTCCGTCAGGCATGCGTCTGGTAGACGCGGATCTCGCCTTCGAGCAGTATCCAGAAGAAGTGCGCGACTTCGCCCTGGCGCGCGATGATCTCGTCCTTGTCCAAATGGAGGTCATGCACTCCCTCCAGGCAGTGCAGCTCTTCGTCTTTGAGCGAAGACAGGATGGGAACCGTGCGCAGTTGAGCAACTAGGTCTTCGCTTATGGTTTCCACGACGTTGTTTCTGGACGATCTGGGTTTGTTCGCTCATCGGTGTTATGGGTTTAGGTGCCTTTCAAAGGGTTGCCAGATATTGGTGCACGAACTGGATCGCGATGGAGCCTTCGCCTACGGCGGAGGCGCATCGTTTGACGGAGTTGTATCGAACGTCGCCGGCGACGAAGATGCCGGGGACGCTGGTCTCCAGCAGGTAGGGGTCGCGGTCGAGCTTCCATGCTTCGGGAGACTTGCGCCTTCAGGTCGGGGCCGGCGAGGATGAAGCCTTTGCTGTCGAGGGCGATTTCCTTGGGAAGCCAGTCGGTCTTGGGAGCGGCGCCGATAAAGATGAAGAGGGAGGTGACGGGACGGGCCTCTTCTCCGCGCGGGGTCTTCAGGGTTAGGCATTCGAGGTGGCCGTTGCCGGACATGGAGACGATCTCGGTGCAGGTTTCGACGATGATGTTGGGTGTGGCTTCGATCTGGTCGATGAGGTACTTCGACATGCTCTTGGTGAGCGAGTCGCCGCGTACGAGCATGTGGACCTTGCCAGCGTAGCGGGAGAAGTACATGGCGGCCTGGCCGGCGGAGTTCGCTCCGCCGACGATGTAGACGATCTCGTCGGCGCAGGACATGGCCTCGGCGAGCGCAGCGCCGTAGTAGACGCCGGAGCCGGTGAACTCGTCGGCGCCGGGGACGTCGAGCTTGCAGTAGGAGACGCCGGTGGCGATGAGGCAGACATGGCAGGTGATCTCTTGTCCGTCGGACATCTGGACGATCTGGTATTGGTTCTCGCGGCGGATGCAGGTGACGCTGCTGGGCGAGAAACTCGGCGCCGAGACGGTTGCGCCTGCAGGAAGGCGCGCTTGGCCAGCTCGTCTCCGCTGAGCCCCTGCGGAAAGCCGAGGTAGTTTTCGATCTTAGAGCTGGAGCCGGCCTGGCCGCCGATCGCCACGCCCTCGACGATGAGGGTGCTGAGGCCTTCTGAGGCTGCGTAGACGCCTGCAGCGAGGCCAGCGGGCCCGGCGCCGACGATGACGACGTCATAGAACTTCTGCTGTGCCTGCCTCGGCATGCCGAGCTTGGTCGGCGAGATCGTTGGAGTGGGCTGGACGAGGGCGGTGCCGTCGCCGAAGATGACGACGGGGAGTTTGGAGTCGTCCAGCCCGCGCTCTTTGAGCAGTTCGACGGCTTCAGGGTGTTGCTCAGGGCTAAGCCACTGGTAGGGAACGCGATTGCGGGAGAGGAAGTCGCGAACGCTGTGGTCTGCCGAGGACCAGCGCGTGCCGATGACGCGAATGCCCTCATAGGGGGTCTTGTAGCCCTGCTTCCAGGTTTCGAGCAGATCGTCGAGTACGGGGTAGAGCTTCTCTTCGGGTGGGTCCCAGGGCTTGTTGAGGTAGTAGTGGATCTTGGCGGAGTTGATGGCGCGGATGGCGGCTTCGGTGTCGGCGTAGGCGGTCAGGAGGACGCGCTTGGCGTTGGGGTAGATGGTGAGGGCCTGCTGCAGAAAGTCGACGCCGGTCATTCCGGGCATGCGCTGGTCGGAGAGGAAGAGAGCGACGGTGTCCTTGCGCTCATGGAGCTGGCGGCAGATGTCCAGCGCGGCCGCACCGGAGGCGGCGCGGACGATGCGGTAGTCCTGACCGTAGTGCCGGCGCAGGTCCTGGACCACGGCCTCAAGTACGCTGGTGTCGTCGTCGATGGCGAGCAGAATTGGCTTAGGCATATCTATTTTTATACTTGCTTATCGGTCTCTCTATACTTCGTGACGACATTACGATGCGCCCCACGTATGATTTGATTGTGGACGATGCCTCCAGGGTTCAGAAAGATATCGTGTTTTATGAATAAGTTGCGTCTGGCACAGTCGACCTCGGGAGGGCCTGTCCGAATTGTAGACATTGCAGGTTCTCCGCCGCAATTCACCGATAAGGGGATTACGGGCCGATATGTCCCGGCAGGAGACAAAGATACCGATGAATCGAATTATTCTTGCTGACAATCAGGCGATCTTTCGGGCAGGTGCGGCACGGGTCCTGGCGCTGGAGGACGATATGCGCATCGTGGCCCAGTGCGAGGACGCGGCGAAGCTGTTCGCCGCCATCGACGCGCCTGCACGGTTCGGTGGTGCTGGTTTCGTCCAGTCTGCGGCTGGATCCGCACGAACCTTTTGGCCCGCACGCGGTCGGCGGGAAGCCGCATCATTCTTGTGGCCGAGAATACCGAGCAGGTCGCTGAGGAGATGGCTTTGCTCTTCGATGGCGTTCTCAGCCGAAGCGTCCCCGGAACCGTGCTGGTGGACTGCGTGCGCCGAGTGGCCCAGGGACAGCACTTTGTGCAGCGCTTCAATGTCACGACGATGCTGGCCGCAGACAGCGTAGGCACACGCGTCCGCGACCGGCTGACGCCCAAGGAGATGCAGATCGTGGCGCTGATCGTCCAGGGGTGCAAGAACAAGGACATCGCGATGCAGCTCGGCACCAAGGAGCAGGTGATCAAGAATTACCTGCGAAGCATCTATGACAAGACGGGTGTCTCGGACCGGCTGGAACTGGCGCTGTTTACGATCCACCACCGCGCCCTGGCGGAGGCCGCGGCCAAGGCGGGCCACATGATTCAGATGAAGACCGCTTAGCCGAAGACAAAGGCGTAACGGTGATCAAAATGATAAAAGCCGATAAAAGAAGACTGGCAAACTTACGTCTTACTCTTATCCGTTTTTATCTCTCTGATCACCGTTACGCCCTTCTTCTACATGCCCATCTGGTCGGATTGCTTTTCGGCTTCGGGGCTTGCGTGGCCGATCTTCTCCGCGACGCTCTTGGCCTGCGTGAAGAGGAGGAGATAGTCCGGGCCGCCGGCCTTGGAGTCGGTGCCGCTCATGTTGAAGCCGCCGAAGGGATGGGCCCCGACCATTGCGCCGGTGCACTTGCGGTTGAAGTAGAGATTGCCGACGTAGAACTCGTCGCGCGCGCGGTCGAGCTTTTCGCGGGAGCTGGTGTAGATGGCTCCGGTGAGGCCGTACTCGGTGTTGTTCGCGATCGCGAGCGCGTCGTCGAAGCTATGTGACTTGATCACAGCCAGCACCGGCCCGAAGATCTCTTCGAGCGCGATGCGGGCCGTGGGAGCGACGTCTGCGATTACGGTTGGCGCGATGTAGTAGCCGCCGTCCGGGGTTTCGATCGCGTGGCCGCCGTTGAGACACGGTGCCCTCTTTTTTGCCGATTTCGATGTAGTCGAGCACCTTACGGTAGGACCTTCTCGCTGATCACGGGCCCGGTGTAGACGTTCTCGGCGGGGTCGCCCGTCTTGAGCTTGGCCACGCGCTCCTGGAGCCGGTCGCAGAAGACGTCGTAGATGTCGGCCGACGACGATCGCGCGAGAACAGGCCGAGCACTTCTGTCCGTTGAAGCCAAATGCGCTGGCCACAACTCCGTCCAGAGCGGCGTCGATGTCGCAGTCGGGTTCGACGATGATGGAATCCTTGCCGCCCATCTCGAGGATGGTGCGCTTGATGAAGATCTGGCCGGGCTGTGTTCTTGGCGGCGCGCTCGTGGATCTCGAGACCGACGGCCTTGGAGCCGGTGAAGGCGATGAAGCGGGTCTGCGGATGCGCGACGACCGCGCTGCCGAACTCCGGCGCCCTCGCCGGGGCAGAGGTTGACGACGCCGTCCGGCAAGCCGACCTCTTCGAGTAGCTCCATGAACTTTGCCGCTATCGTTGGTGCGTCGACTGAAGGCTTCAGAATGACGGTGTTTCCGCAGACGATCGAGGCGGCTGTCATGCCGGCCATGATGGCGAACGGGAAGTTCCACGGCGGAATGACGGCGCCCACGCCAAGCGGAATGTAGCGGAGCTGGTTGCGTTCGCCGGGGAGTTGGATCGGTGTCTTCGCCTGGCTCGAGCCGCAGCGCTTCGCGGCCGTAGAACTCCAGGAAGTCGATGGTCTCGCCCACGTCGGCGTCGGCCTCGGCCCAGTTCTTGCCGACCTCGAAGGTCAGCCAGGCGCAGAACTCGAAGCTGCGCTCGCGAATCAGCGCGGCGGCGCGGAACAGCAGGTCTGCACGCTCTGTCACGGGCACCTTGCTCCAGCTCGTAAATGCGGCCTGCGCGGCCTGCATCGCCGGTTCGACGTGCTCGGCGCCGGCCCGCTGGTGGACGCCGATCACCTCCGCCGGACGCGCCGGGTTCATGGAGAAGATCTTGGCTGAGGTCTTGAGCCGTTTGCCGCCGATGACGATGTCGTATTCTCGGCCGAGTTTGTCCTGGACATCGGCAAGGGCGGCCTGCATTCGGCGCTTGTTTTCCGGCTGGGTGAAGTCGACGAACGGCTCGTTGACGAAAGGGGTCTGCGGCGCGAAGGCCGGAACGGAGTGGGTTAGATTTACGGTAGCCATAACGCGTCGATTCTAGCGCGAGTCGAGGTCGCTCGTCGCCTTTGGGATAGATAAGACCGATAGATCACTGTTCGCTATTGATTCGATGCATCGTAGACGGTATTCGATTGCGCCGAGCGACGGCTATTCGACCTCCGTCAGCTTTTCGGTCGCCTTCGACATTGTTGCGGTGCGCTCGAGCTTGTCCCAGTTGAACGGCTTGCCGTCGATGGCGCGCTTGACCGTCTTGAACAGCACGACCGAGAAGAGTTGGCGATAGGTAAACCGCTGGATCCAGATGTGGAAGAGCAGCCAGCCGTCGCCTTTGCTGGCAGGATGTTTGCGTTCGAGCGCAAAGGCCAGCGCGGAGGCGGCGAAGTCGATTACGAGGAAGGCAACGAAGAAGGTAAGCAGCTTGTAGAAGCTGTCCGCCGATGCCGTCTCGGGATGGAAGTGCTTGTCGATGAAGTAGTGGATCACGCCGGCGACGAACATCACGTCGATGAGCGGCGAGACCAGCGGCAGCAGGATCTGGAAGATGAGGATATTGGGCAGCGCAAACAACCCCATGGCGCGGTGTTTGCTGATGGCGCCCTTGTGCTTGAAGATGGCCTGCAGGATGCCGAAGGACCAGCGGAAGCGCTGCCGCATCAGGCCATCTGCGTTGACGGGCGCCTCGGTGAAGGCGAGCGCCTGGTCTTCGTAGATGACGCTAGTAGCCCTGCTCCAGAAGGTTCATCGTCAGGTCGGCGTCTTCGGCGACCGTGTTCGAGTGATAGCCTCCGCCAGTCCTTGACGGGTGCCGTCCGCCACGCGCCGATCGCCCCGGGCACGACCATGACTACGTCGAAGAGATCCAGAGCGCGGCGCTCGAAGTTCTGGCTGGTGATGTACTCGAGGGCCTGCCAGCGGGTCCAGAGGTTCACGCGGTTGCCCACCTTGGCGTTGCCGGCGACCGCGCCGATCTTCGGATTGGCGAAGTGCGGGACGAGGTTGGTGATCGCATCGTGGGCGATCACGCCGTCGGCGTCGATCCCGACGTAGATCTCCTCGTCGATTCGTTCGAGCGCGAAGTTCAGCGCGTCCGCCTTGCCTCCGTTTGGTTTGGTCAGTACGGTCAGGCGGCCGGAGGCGATGTCAGCCGGGTAGGCCTCGCGCGCGACATCGTAGGTCTTGTCCGTCGACCCGTCGTCGATCACGATGATCCGGATGTTCTTGTAGTTCGACATCATCACGGAGCGAATTGTCCGGACGATCACCTTTTCTTCGTTGTATGCGGGGATCAGCACGGCGACCCGCGGTTGATAGTCCGGCGTCGCGTAGTTCTTTCGTTTGCGGAAGCGGTCGATGATGGCGAAGACGCCGATGATGATCAGCCGCCCGCTCATCAATATGTCGCCGACGAAGAAGACACCCACCACGAAGTAGTGGAAGAAGCCATAGAAGAAGAAGGTGATCGAGTCGGCGCGCGCCTGCCAGCGCTGGCGAGAGGTCAGCGGCGGCATCACCTCGGCGCGGGTCTTGCCCACTAACTCCGACACGGGGACGATCTCGTAACCGCGCGCGCGAAGCGCCTCGATCAGCACCGGAAGCGCTGCAATCGTTGCGCTGCGGTCGCCTCCTCCGTCGTGCAGAAGAATGATGGAGCCTCGATTCCACGGCTTCGTCTCCATGTCTGCGATCTGCTGAAAGACGCTGTCGGTGATCTCCTTGGGGGATTTGCGCGGGTGCTCGTCCCAGTCGTTGGTGTCGATCTTGTTGCCGATGATGATGTAGCCGAGGGTCTGGATTCGCGCCACTGGAGCGGCCTGGTCGTTGGTGTCGGGCTCCTGGTCGATGGAATACGGCGGCCGGAAGTAGAGCGGCTGTACTCCAAGCTCGGACGCGAACAGCCGCTCCGTCAGGTTCAGCTCGAGGTCCACTTGCCTGTTTGAAATTTCGCTGATGTCCGGATGGGTCCAGGTGTGGTTGCCGATCTCATGGCCTTCGCGATAGACCTGCCGCATCACGCCGATGTTGTCTTCGGCCACCTCGCCGATCATGAAGAACGTGCCCTTGACGTTGTACTCCTTCAGGATCTTCGAGGATCTTCGGAGTCCACTCCGGATCGGGGCCGTCGTCGAAGCTTAGCGCGACCTTCTTCGGGTGGTAGCCGTACTGCTCCACGGTGTAGGAGAGCGGATAGGAGTCCATCGACTCCTGCGGTGATCATGCGATAGTCGACGGGGACCGAGTCGTCGTCGTCCATGGTGACGACTGCGCTTGCCGTTCTGCGGCTTGCGGGTGACGCGCAGAATGTCGCCCTCGCCCTCGGTGTCGACGTCGTATCCGGGCTCGACCTGCGCCAGCTCCTTTACCGGGTCCGACGTCAGCGGATGGTCCCAGATCTTCCACATCGAGTTGTCTTCGCTGCCCAGGCGCCACAGCGCATAGGTCTGGATGCCCAGCGTTCGCGCCGCCCGCATCTGGTTCAGGATCGTGACCGCATCAAGAAACCAGACCTGGTGGCGGACGTGCGCGTCGACATCGTCGTAGGCGAAGTGCACGTTGAGCGAGTCGTCGTCGAGGTCGATCTGCGAGTCGGAGTCCGCGGCCGCCTGCCATGCGTCCTGGGTCGAAAGATCGTGCGACGACAGCACCTTTTCGGGAACGGCCTTTTTCTTCGCACCGCGCTTGCCGGCGGGTTCGGGCGGCAACGACGTGATCCAGTCGTAGCCGTAGCTGCCCAGCGAGCAGATCACCTTCTCCTTCGGCACCGTCTTCAGGACCTGCTTCAGATTGTCGAGAAACCAGTCCTGCGAGGCGATCGGCCCCGGGTCGCCGCCGCTCTGGTGCTCGTCGTAGTTCATCAGCAGGAGGCCGTCGGAGTGGTCGGCCATGAACTTGAGGTCCCAGTCGTCGTCACCCACGGGCGTGTTCACATAGAGGCGCAGATTGCGGGGGTGGAAGTCGTCGTAGAGCGCGGCGATCAAGGCCTTGAAGGCCCGGTTGCGCGTTGGTCGGAATCTCTTCAAAGTCGAGAGAGATGCCGCGATAGGTGGGGTTGGCAGCAAGAAATGTATCGATCTGCTTGATGAAGCTCGTCCGCGCTGCCTCGTTGGGGAGAAAGTCGCCGATCTCGAGGCACCCACACGCTCTTCCTTGGGTCGTAGTTGTTGACCAGAGGGAAGATGTCGAGGTTGACGTGGCTGGCTACGATGGTCCGGGCGACCTTGGCCTCGCGATCGACCTGATGGACCGTGCCGCCGTCGACGACTGCGTAGGGGCGGTTGTCCTGGGTGTAGGAGATCACCTTGCCGTCTGGCGTAATGACGTGCAGCCACTCGGGAAACAGCAGGTCGACCTGGCTGATGTGCTGCTTCAAGGAGGAGTAGCTCGCGGGATCGTCTTCGACGTAGTACGCCGCGCGCAGACCTTCGCCCGAGTTCAGGGGAACGTCGCCCGGCTTCAGGTCGGTTCTGCGGTGTGCCGAGCGGCGCAGCTTTACTGCGGCGGCCTGCTGATTGACAAGGGCCCGGTAGTTGCGCTTTTGCGCCTGAAGGAACAGCTCCGGGAGGGGCTTCATCCGCAGCAGGCCGACCACGAAGACGCTACCCAGCACCAAACCAGCGAGAGCGAGGATGTCGAAGATGCGGCGCAGCCGCTTCCAGCGCTTGCGTTGTGGATCGTAGAAGACTTGTTTGTTCATCTGGAAATACGGGCGGCTCTGCGCATGCGGGTATGTCCCATCGTATGCAGGCGGATGGGTTGAGTCAACGCGTACGGTGAGTACGTGTAAGCCACAGCAGTATGATGCAAAAGACATGATTGCGGGACGGTTAAGACAGGCCTCTACGCTGCGCTCGCACTTGCGGCGGGGCTTGTCCTGCGCCTGTGGTTTATTGGCCATGCGGGCCGCGTCGACGGCGACACCCTGATCTACGGCGATATCGCCCGCAACTGGATGCAGCACGGCGTGTACGGCTTCAGCGTGTCGGCAAAGGGCCCTGTCCCGACACTGATCCGCCTGCCCGGCTATCCGCTTTTTCTGGCCGTGTGCTTCGGTCTCTTCGGCTTCGATCACTACACGGCGGTTATGTATGTTCAGTGCTTCATCGACCTGTTCACTTGTCTGCTTATCGCTGCGCTGGCAGGACGGTTGTTCGGGCAGCGTGCGGCGATGGCGGCGCTGTGGCTCTCTGCTCTCTGTCCGTTTACGGCGGCCTATGTGGCTGCCCCACTGACCGAGGTGCTCACCCTGGCCTGCATCGCCCTTACGTTTTACAGCTTCGAACGCTGGCGAAGCGCGGGGCTGGGCAATAACCGTTGGCTCTGGGTGATGACCGGCGCCATGATGTATTCGCTGCTATTGCGGCCGGAGCAGGGGCTATTGGCAGCGACAGTCTTTTTGGCGATGCTCTGGATGATGTGGGATTCGTGCGGACGGCGAGCCTTGCGGCTGCGGCAACTTGCGCCCGTCGTCCTTGCCGCTGTCTGCGTCGTGCTTCCGCTGGCGCCGTGGACGGTGCGGAACTGGCGTACCTTCCATGTCATCCAGCCGCTCGCGCCGCGCTATGCGACGGACCCGGGTGAACTGGTGCCGCTCGGCTTTCAGCGGTGGTACCGCACATGGGCCATCGACTTCGCCTCGACCGAGGAGGTGTACTGGAACTACGACAGCGCTCCGATCGAGATCGGCGACCTGCCTGCTCGCGCCTTCGACTCCAACGACCAGTACGTGCAGACTGCGGCAATCCTGACGGACTACAACAAGAGATACAACTCAACGCGGGCGCTGGACGTGCGTTTTGAAGCTTTGGCTAAGGAGCGCATCCACGACGACCCCGTCCGTTACTACGTCGCGCTGCCGGTCGCCCGGTTGCTGAACATGCTCTTTCGTCCTCGCACCGAGTTGCTGGAGGTTGCTCTGGAATGGTGGAGGTGGCGGGAATACCCAGCGGTCCACAGCCATCGCTTCCGGATTGGGGGCACTCAACCTTGGCTATTTTGTTCTGGGCGGAGTCGGGTTGTGGCGCTGGCGGCGGAGCGGTTGGGGGCCGCACCTTGCCCTGGCAGCGGCGATGGTGGGCTTTGTCGGTCTGCGTTGTCTTCTGCTGTTGACCCTTGATAACTCGGAGCCGCGCTACACGCTGGAGTTTTTTCCTCTGCTGATCGTGTGGGGAAGCTTTCTCTTTGCTGCACGAGTGTCGGCGCCGCGAACAGCAAGTTAGTGCTGGTCGACCGTGGTCTTGCTATCGGTCTTTATCTGGTACGGCTTCTCATCGACCTTCTGGTTGTACTTGATGTTGGTGTAGACCGCAGTCCGATAGTCCTCGGAGGGCATGTAGAGACTTTGCTTCAACTCAATACCGCGTACCGGGTCGACCCAGAGGGTCATGTGAGTGCAGTTGTTACGAACGGCGGGATCTTTCGGGACCAGGTCCAGCTTGGCCGTCTGCACGCCGTCGATCGTCTCGTCTCCAAGGTCGGAGATCGGTCCACGCCTTCGCCAGGTCCTTCCCGCTGCCCCCGAAGCCGACCGTCAGGAAGCTCTCCAACTGCGCCTTGTTTTTTGTGGCGTCGATCGTTGTCAGATGATCGGTGGCAGGCTCAAAGAGACGAAGTGCGCTGTTCCGAAACTCGATAATCTTGACCGAGGGCGACTCTACCTTTGCGCCCATCACTAATGTCCCGACCCACTTTTTT
The DNA here is from genome assembly GCA_963756685.1 of uncultured Acidobacteriaceae bacterium. GTDB lineage: Bacteria > Acidobacteriota > Terriglobia > Terriglobales > Acidobacteriaceae > Edaphobacter. The sequence continues at coordinate 308,017 of CAVWON010000006.1, read as the reverse complement.
GAAGTAGATGCTGCCGGTCTGGGTCGTTGTGTCTTTGACGACGCGCTCGTAGAGGTCCCAGCGAAAGTTGGCTTCGGCGGACTGGAACCTGAGACTTGCCGCGTCCATCTGCCGCAGGACCTCGTCGAGATGGCCGGGCTTGGGCTGTGCGTGCAAAGGGGCCGGCATCGTCGCGAGAACGAGGGCCGAAGAGAGAAGCGATGCAGCGATGCGACGGGCCATGGTCATAGATCAGTTGCTCCCGATGGTTGGATGCTAATTGCAGATGCGGTGTTAGCGGAGTACCCAGGCGTTGTATGCGACGACCTTGCCCTGGGCGTCGCGGACGGGTTCGTAATGATCGAGCGAGACCTCGCCGGAGATCGGTTCGATCACGCGCAGGATGGCGGCGCGGCGTTCGGCGTCGGTTGTGGCTCCGCCCATGTCGTCGGCGCGAATCTGGTACATGAAGCGGCTGCTTCCGCCAGACGTGCCGGCTTCTTTGACGAGCACCTCGCTGGCGTGGAGGGCGACGGTCTCTACCGGCTTGTCGTTGTAGTTGATGAAGTGTGGCGAGACGAACATGAAGACAAGGATCGCCGTGACCATGATGTCGTAGTGGAAGCTGCCGCGCTCGTAGGACCAGAAGATGTAGCTGCGAATGAGTTTGAACATGGCTTAACTCCTGCCCGATTGCTTGCCGATGATGGTATCGCCGTTCATGTAGGGGACGAGGACGCCGGGAACTTTGATGGTGCCATCGGCCTGCTGGTAGTTTTCGAGGATCGCGAGATAGGTACGGCCGATGGCGAGGCCGCTGCCGTTGAGTGTGTGGAGGAACTCGCTCTTCTTCGCTCCTGCTGGACGATAGCGGATGTTGGCGCGTCTCGCCTGGAAGGCTTCGAAGTTCGAGCAGGAGGAGATCTCGCGGTAGAGATTCTGCCCGGGTAGCCAGACCTCGAGGTCGTAGGTCTTTGCAGAGGCGAAGCCCATGTCGCCGGTGCAGAGGAGCATGCGGCGGTAGGGAAGGCCGAGTTTTTCGAGGACCGTTTCGGCGTGGCGGGTGAGGGCTTCGTGTTCAGCGTAGGAGTCCTCGGGTTTGGCGAACTTGACGAGCTCGACCTTCTGGAACTGGTGCTGGCGAATCATGCCGCGGACGTCCTTGCCATAGGAGCCGGCCTCGGAGCGAAAGCAGGGAGTGTAGGCGCAGTAAGAGATGGGAAGCTGGGCCTCGTCGAGCGTCTCGTCGCGGAAGAGATTGGTAACGGGGACCTCGGCGGTGGGGATGAGCCAGTGGTCGTTGTCCTGATAGTCGCCGGGCTGGTAGGTTCCCTTGTCGTCGCAGTGGAAGAGGTCTTCGGCGAACTTCGGCAGCTGGCCAGTGCCGAAGAGAGACTTCGAGTTGACCATGTAGGGCGGCAGGACCTCGGTGTACCCGTGTTCGCGGGTGTGGAGGTCGAGCATGAAGTTGGCGAGGGCGCGTTCGAGGCGCGCTCCCTGGCCGAAGTGGACGACGAAGCGCGAGCCGGAGATCTTCGCGGCGCGGTTGAAGTCGAGGATGCCGAGGGCTTCGCCCAGCTCCCAGTGGGGCTTGGCGGGAAAGTCGAACTTGGGCTGCTCACCCCAGGTCTTTTCGACGCGATTGGCGTGTTCGTCTTTGCCTACGGGGACGCCGTCGCTGGGGAGATTGGGCAGGGTCTGCATGATGTCGCGCAGACGGTCGTCGGCGGTGGCTGCGGCTGCTTCGAGCGACTCTACCTGGGACTTGAGTAAGCGGGTCTGCTCGGTCTGGGCGGTGGTGTCCGCGCCCTCGCGGCGGAGCTTCGCGATCTCTTCGGTGAGCTTGTTGCGCTGGGCCTTCAACGTCTCGACCTGCGTGATGGCTTCGCGCCGCCCGCGGTCGATTGCTGCAAAATCTCCGAGCACCACTTCGGGATCCATACCCCGGGCGCGCAGTTTTTCTTCCACTAAGGCCAGATTGGCCCGAACAAACGCTAAATCGATCATCACTTTGCATTTTAGCGTCTCGCGCTGAAAAAGGGACGTTTGTGCGTCGTGCGGGCAAAATGCAATTTACCCTTATAGGCATGCGAAAGTTTGCTGCTGCTCTGTTGTGTGTGTTGTTCCCCCTGTCCGGAGTGCTGCCTGCGCGGGCCGATGCCTACCATGCCAAGCCCAAGCTGGTGGTTGTCCTGGTGATCGACCAGTTTCGCGGCGACTATCTGGAACGCTACCGTGATGACTTCAAGACCGCGAACGGATTCAACCTCTTTCTGAAGCGTGGTGCGTACTTCACGGACTGCTACTACGACTATGCCAACACGATGACGGCGCCGGGGCATTCGACGATTGGCACCGGGGCCTATACGAATGGTCACGGCATCTCATTGAACGAATGGTGGGACCTGAAGCGATCGACGACGCACGTGGTGACCTCGGTCGAGGACGAGCATTATGCGATTGTGGGTGATCCAGGCTCGAAGGAGGTGGGAGCTTCGCCGCGTAACGAGTTGGCCTCGACGCTCGGCGACGAGGTAGTGCTGGCGACCAAGGGCGAGTCGAAACTGTTTGGGATTTCGCTAAAGGACCGCGCAGCGATTTTGACGTCCGGCCATGCGTCGAACGGGGCGTTCTGGCTGGACCATGCCAGCGGCCGGTTCGTCACGTCAACGTACTGGACACCGAAGCTGCCCGCGTGGGCGGAGGCGTTCAATGCAAGCGGCAGGGCAGACCAGGCCATTCGTGAAGCTGGCGCGAAGCCTGGAAGCTTTTATGAAGATGTTGGGAAGTCGCCGGCGTCGGTGTCTTATCTGCTGGACTTTGCAAAGGCGCTGATTGCCGGAGAGAAGATGGGCCGCCATGATGTGACGGACGTGCTGACGATCAGCATCTCGTCGACCGATATTCTTGGGCACGTCGTAGGCCCGGACGCGCCGGAGCAGCGTGCCATGATCGACGCTGTCGATGTGGACCTGGACAGCTTCTTTACATGGCTGGACAAGAACGTGGACGGTGGCATGGCAAACGTCTGGGTTTCGCTGACAGGCGACCACGGCATCGCCCCGGTACCAGCAGTTGCAGCGAAGCTGGGTGTGCCGGCCGCTACGTTCGACCTGGGGAAGCTGAGCGCCGCGCTGGACGAACGGCTGAATCGGCGCTTCTCGCCCGGTAAGCAGACGAAGTACATCATGAGCAGCGAAATGCCTTACCTCACGCTCGATCCCCGGCCGTTCACTGGAGCAAAGGTGAGCGAGGCCGATGCGGAAGAGGCAGTGGCGGACATGCTGCCCGAGGCGCTCGAGTCTACGCTGCCGCCCGGGCCCGAGGGTGTGAGCCAAACGCGGCTGCCGCCACGTCCGATGATTAGGCATAGCTATACGCGGGTGCAGATGGCGGCGGGTCAGTTGCCGGCGACGGAAGAGGGCAGGCTGATTTTGCACAGCTACTCTCCGAATGGCGGATGGTTCGTGATGATTTCGCCGGGGATGTATGAGTTGACCAGTGCGCGCGGAACCAACCACTTCTCGCCGTACTCGTATGACCGGCATGTTCCGCTGGCGTTCTTTGGTTCGCCGTTTGTGCCGGGAACGTACCATGACCGCGTCGCCCCAGTGGACATTGCGGCGACGTTTGCTTCGCTGCTGCGGGTGAACCAGCCGTCGGCCTGCGTGGGGCATGTGCTGACGCAGGCGATCAAGCCGGAAACGAGTCCGAACAAGCCGGCAGTTGAAAGGAAATCCGGACAGTGAGCGCGCAAGCAGGCGGCAAAGCCCCAAGTACCAAAGGGCCTGACATGCGCGTTACCGTCGCGGGTGTTGAGTTCCGTTCGCCAGTGATCGCAGCCAGCGGAACGTTTGGCTATGGGGTCGAGTTTGAGGACATTGTTTCGCTGGACCGCATCGGCGGATTTGTGACGAAGGGGTTGTCGCGAGAGCCGATGGCGGGCAATCCAACTCCGCGGATCATCGAAACTGCTGCCGGGATGATCAACGCGATTGGACTGCAGAACATGGGCGTGCGGGCGTTCATCGCCGAGAAGTTGCCGAAGCTGCAGGGGCTGACTGGGACGGTGGTGATCGCAAACGTCTTTGGCTTTACGATCGCCGACTGCCTTGAGGTGGTCCTGGCGCTCAATGACGCGCCGGCGATTGCGATGTATGAGCTGAATGCGAGCTGCCCGAATACGAGCCACGGGGGCATGGTCTTCGGAACGGATCCGCCGATGCTGTGGGAGCTGGTGGCGCGATGCAAGGCGGCCGCTCGACGGCCTCTGATGGTGAAGCTTTCGCCGAACGTGACGGACATTGGTCTGATGGCCCGCGTTGCTGAGGACGGAGGGGCCGATGCTGTTTCGCTGGTCAACACCTTTGTTTCGCTGGCAATCGACGTGGAGACACGACGGCCCCGCATCGCCAATGTTACCGGAGGGCTGTCCGGTCCGGCGATCAAGCCGATTGCGGTGCGGATGGTGCATGAGGCCTCGAAGGCGGTGAGGATCCCTGTTGTGGGGATGGGCGGGATTCTGCGGGCCGAGGACGCAGTGGAGTTCATGATGGCAGGCGCGACGGCCGTACAGGTAGGGACAGCGAGCTATGCTGATCCGCGTGCCGTCGAGAACATCGCCAACGGAGTGAAACGATGGTGCGCAGCGCACGATGTGGCTAAAGTCAGCTCGCTCACTGGATCAGCAGTGCTGTGAGGGTGAAGCGCTGCGGGCGCTTTGCTGGCTTAGAATAAATAGTGATGATTGAACACAGCATTGATTCCTCAGCACCCCCTGCAGACCTTCGCCCTATCCGCCGCGCATTGCTTTCCGTAACCGATAAGACTGGTCTGGTGGACTTTGCCAGTGTGCTGGCCTCCTTTGGGGTAGACCTGGTTTCGACCGGGGGTACGGCGCGCGCTCTGCGGGAGGCCGGTCTGCCTGTGCGCGATATAAGCGACCTGACGGGGTTTCCGGAGATGCTCGATGGGCGCGTGAAGACGCTTCATCCGAAGGTGCATGGCGGCATTCTGCACATCCGCGACAACGCGGACCACATGGCTTCGGTGGCGGAACATGCGATCGAACCGATCGACATGGTCGTGGTGAATCTGTACGCGTTCGAGAAGACGGCGCAGCGGCCCGGCGTAACATTCGCGGAGGTAATCGAGAATATCGACATCGGCGGCCCGTCGATGGTGCGCTCGGCGGCGAAGAACTTTTCGGATGTTGCCATCGTGACCTCTGCGGCCGACTACTCTCTGCTGGCGGAGGAGATGGCTGCGAACTCGGGAAGTTTGAGCAGGGCCACTCGCTGGCGGCTGGCCAAGGCGGCCTTCGCCGTGACCGCTGCCTACGACGCAGGGATTGCGACCGCGCTTGAGAGTATTGAAACTCCCAGTGGCAAGGCGGTCTTTTCGCAGGAGAAGCTGCCGCTGACGGTCCGCGTGATCGATCCGCTGTCGAAGACGCTTCGTTATGGGGAGAACCCACACCAGAAGGCAGCGCTGTATACGGACGGCAGCGGTAAGGGCGTCGCCAACGCCCGGCAGTTGCAGGGCAAAGAGCTCAGCTACAACAACATCGTCGACCTGGACGCGTGTTGGGAGCTGGTGAGCGAGTTCGATGAGACGGCGGTGGTGATTATCAAACACACCAATCCGTGCGGAGCTTCGACGGGCGCTACCGTGGTGGAGGCCTATCGGCGTGCGCTGGAGGCGGACCCGGTTTCGGCCTTTGGTGGGGTGATCGGCATCAATCGCGAGGTGGACGCGGCAGCGGCGGAGGAGATTGCGAAGCTCTTCGTCGAGGCCATCGTTGCGCCAGCGTTCACTCCAGAGGCGGTGCAGCGCTTCTCCGCGAAGAAGAACCTGCGGCTGATCGAGATCGCTCCGGCAGAGACCCGGCGGACGCTCAAGCAGGTCTCCGGTGGGCTGCTGGTGCAGGACGCCGACCGCCTGCGCATCACAGAGTCCGAGCTTCAGATCGTGACCAGGCGCAAGCCGACGGCGGAGGAGCTGCGGGCGCTCCTCTTTGCCTGGAGGGTATGCAAGCACGTGAAATCAAACGCGATCGTCTACGCCCGTTTCAGCGACGGCCATGGCCAGACCGTAGGGGTCGGCGCAGGGCAGATGAGCCGGGTCGACGCCGCCCGGTTCGGCGCAATGAAGGCAATTCTTCCGCTGAAGGGCACGGTGGCCGCATCGGACGCGTTTTTCCCGTTCCCGGACGGTCTGGAGACGATGGCCCAGGCGGGCGCCACGGCGGTGATTCAGCCGGGAGGGTCGGTGCGCGACGCCGAGGTGATCGAGGCCGCCGACCGGCTGGGCGTGGCGATGGTGTTTACGGGCGTCAGGCACTTCCGGCATGGATAAATGCTGCGTTTTTGAGGGAATGACGGATATAATGACGTCCAAGCTGAGCAAACGGCCGGTCTGTGCCCCCTGCATCCATCTTGCCGGTGGCGTCGTCTAACGGTTGTCTGGCTATACAGGCTATACAGGTCTTCGGCATCGATTCCGGCGGCACAGGACATTACATCTCATGACATTGCTTTTGCGTGCCTCCACTTTTCGTCATCTCCGCCTTGTTCCGGCTGCCGCGCTTCTTTTTGCGGCGCACACGATGTTTGCGCAGGCGCCTGCCGCTGCGACGGGCGCGGCCGCTCCGGCGACGGCGCCAGATCGTGCGTCCTCCTACTATCACTATGGCCTGGCTCGACTTTACGAGGACATGGCGGTCAACGCGGGCCGGTCGGACTATGCGACGCAGGCGGTGGAGCAGTACAAGCTGGCGCTGGACGCCGATCCGAGCTCGCGTCTGTTGCAGGACGGTCTGGCTGAGCTCTACTTCAAGATCGGCCGCATTCGCGAGGCGGTCACGGCCGCGCAGGACCAGGTCGGCAAGGCACCCAACGACATTGAAGCGCACACACTGCTGGGCAAAGTGTATCTGCGCTCGCTGGGGGACATGCAGAGTCCGCAGTCGGGCCAAATGCTGCAGCTGGCCATCGCCGAGTACGAGAAGTTGGCCCAGTTGAAGCCGAGCGATGTGGAGACCCATCTCCTGCTGGGTCAGCTTTATGGTCTGAACCATGATTCGGCGAAGGCAGAGGCACAGTTCAAGCTTGCGCAGGGGATCGACGCAAACTCGGAGGAGGTCGCGCTGAATATGGCGCGGCTGTATAGCGAGCAGGGTGATCCGAAGCGCGCCGCCGACGTTCTCAACGCCATTCCGGTCGATGATCGCTCGCCTCGCATCGAGTTTGCCCTCGGCGCCAGCTACGAGCAGCTGAAGAAGAACAAGGACGCCATCGCCGCCTACCATCGCGCGCTCGACCTTGAACCCGACAATCTGGATACGGAGCGTGGTCTTGCGAATGCTCTGCTTGCGGACGGGCAACTGGACGAAGCGTTGAAGGTGTTGACCAATATCGTCTCGGCGGAGCCGCAGGATTGGCAGTCCCAGGTTCACATCTCCGAGATCCAGCGGCGGCAGGGAAACTACGACGAGGCGCTGACGACGCTGGAGAAGGCGAAGAAGCTGGCGCCGGACTCGCTCGAACTTACCTATAACGAAGCGCTCATCTACGACTCCCTGGGCCGCTACGATGAGGCGATCGCCGTGCTGACCAAACTGGTCTCGGACACCGAGCGTACGGATGGAAAGTATTCGGAGGGTGAAAAGGCGAACCGCTCGATCTTCCTCGATCGGTTGGCTGTGATCTATCGCGAAGAGAACAAGACCGCTGAGGCCGTCGCTGCGTATAAGCAGCTGGTCGCGCTTGGCGGCGACTACGTTAAGAACGGTTATTCAGGACAGGTCGACGCTTATCGCGACGCCCATCAGTGGAAAGAAGCCACCGCCGTCGCAGCTGAAGTGGCCAAGGCGTTGCCAAACGACCGTTCGATCCAGCTGATGTACGCCGGCCAGCTTGCAGATACAGGTCAAGTGGACCAGGGAGTCGCACTGGCGAAGGCGCAGCTGGCGGCGACGGCGGGCACTCCGGACGAGCGCGACTCGCATCTGGCGTTGGCGACGATTTACACGCGGTTGAAGCGGTGGCAGGAGGCGTCGGCCGAGTTGAACGCTGCTGATGCCCTGGCTACAAAGCCGGACGAGAAGCTGTATGTGTATTTTCTGCGGGGGTCGCTCTACGACCGTCAGAAGATGTACGACGCGGCGGAGGCGGAGTTCCGGAAGGCCCTCGCTATCGACCCGCAGAACCCGACCATCCTGAACTATCTTGGCTACATGCTTGCCGATCGCGGCGTGCGGCTGCCTGAAGCGCTGGTGATGATTCGCAAGGCCGTCGAACTTGATCCACAGAACGGTGCGTTTCTGGACTCGCTCGGATGGGTGTACTTCAAATCGGGCCAATATGCGCTGGCCGAAGAGAACCTGCGCAAGGCCAACGAACGGACCAATACTGACCCGACGATCCACGACCATCTCGGAGAGGTCTACGAGAAGACAGGCAACCTGAAGATGGCGGTCGCCCAGTGGGAGCGGTCGATGACGGAGTATGCGCGTTCGCTGCCTGCGGACGCGGACCCGCGGACGTTGCCAAGGTGCAGCACAAGCTGGAGAATGCTCGCGTGAAGCTGGCCAAAGTCACGGCCAAATAACGCACGCCACGTCTGCCATTACACTTAAATCTGACCATGGCAATCGATCTCCATCGATGCGCGGTCGTAGGAGATGCCGGACGATCTTCTGCTGACCCGCGTGCATCCCGCGCCTTTTCGCCCAACGCGTACACCGTTCCAGCGTGACCGGGAGCGTATCGTGCAGGCGCGTGCCTTCCGCCGCCTGGCAGGGAAGACGCAGGTATTCACTAGTCGTGCGTCTGACCACTTTCGCAGTCGTCTGACTCACACCATTGAGGTCGCGCAGATCGCCCGCGCCGCTGCCGCCGAGCTTGGCCTGAACGAAGACCTGGCGGAGACGCTTGCGCTGGTCCACGACATCGGCCACCCGCCCTTTGGACATGCGGGCGAGCGGGCGCTCGATCGCTGCCTTACACATCATGGGCGGCGGTTCGACCACAACCTGCATGCACTGCGCATCGTCGAGCACTTCGAGCAACGTTACGCGGCGCATCGCGGACTCAATCTTACGCTCGGTGTTCGCGAGGGCATTATCAAGCACTCGCGTGATTACAGGGTCGAGCAGCATCCGGAGCTGGCAGACTATCTGCTCGACCAAAGGCCGCCGCTCGAGGCGCAGTTGATCGATCTTGCCGACGAGATCGCTTACCTTACGGCGGACCTCGATGACGGCGTGGAATCGGGCCTGCTCGAGATAGGTCACATTCGCGAGCACGTCGATGTTCTTGGACGTTGTTATCGCAAGGTCGAGAGTGAACACGCTGGCGTCGACGAGAAGTTCCTGTTCAACGAGGCGTTGCAGTTGATGCAAAACGTCCTTACTGACGATCTGATTGAGACGACGGGCCGCAACACGCAGGCGATCGGGGCGGAGTGTCTCGCCGATGTTCGCCGGCACTCGAAGCGGTTGGCGCGGTTCTCGCCGCAGGTCGAGACGGAGCGGCTGCAGGAGAAGCGCTACCTCTACGACACGCTCTATACCTGCGAGCCGCTGGAGACAGAACACGACAAGGCGGAAGAGGTGGTCACGGCGCTGTTCGAGCATTGGATCAACGATCCGGAGGAGCTGCCCGTCGGACACTTCGAAGCGGTACAGAACGAGGGGCTTGCGCGTGTGGTGGCAGACTATATTGCCGGCATGACAGACAGCTTCATCCTGCTGCAGTATGCGCAGATCAAACGTGCCGTCCGCTTCTAAGCGCCGTTGCCGTGAATCGTGAATATAGGCAAGCAGCTCTGTCAAAAACCTGTACACTTTCAGGCAAATGAGCTTCAACCCGGCTAACATTACGGCGCTTGTCATTGCTGCCAGCTTTGCGGCCGGGCTGAACATCTATGCGACGGTCCTGACGTTGGGCATACTTGCGCGGACGCAGTGGGTGGCGTTGCCTCCGGGGCTCGACTCGCTGGGCCACACGTGGATCCTTGTGGTGTGCGGCGTCATGTTCGCGATGGAGTTTGTCGCGGACAAGATACCAGGGTTCGACCTGGTGTGGAACGCGCTTCATACCGTTGTCAGGGTCCCCATCGCGGCACTTGTCGCGTATCACGCCAGTTCACAGCTCTCGCCACAGATGCAGGTCTTGGCAACGGCGATTGGTGCAGTGGTCGCGTTGGCTGCGCATAGTTCGAAGACAGCCCTGCGCGCCGCCGTGACACCGAGTCCAGAGCCGGTCTCGAACATCGCCCTGAGCACAACGGAGGACGCTGCTGCGATCGGGCTGACGTGGTTTGCCACGCACCATCCGATCATCGCGGCCTTCATTGCGCTGACCTTTCTGTCGGCGGCCATTATCGCTGCAAGGGCGCTTCTGCGAGCAATACAGAGACCGCTGCGGAAGCTCTTCGGCACCGAACTGGAAGAAGATAAGCTGCCTGCTAAGCCTCCAAATTAGAGATATCTACGAGGAAAATCCTTCGACGGCGGTTTAATGTATTGTCGCCGGGCCGTTCTTGTCTTTCTTTACAGGCCTAACTTGCCGGTCCGACACTTGAGTCAGGCTGCGGCATGGTGATTTCAAACAGTTTGGCAGGGTCGAGATAGCTCCCCTGCCAGCGAACTCCCAGGTGGAGGTGCGGGCCGGTCGCTCGGCCGGTGGCGCCGCTCAGCGCGATGATCTGGCCGCGACGGACCCGTTTACCCACAACCACTTCGATCTTCGACAGATGCATGTAGACGCTCATCAGTCCTAGTCCGTGATCGATGACGACGCAGCCTCCTTCGTAGTAGAGCGGTCGTGCCAGGACGACGCGGCCGGAGTTGATCGCCGCCACAGGTGTGTTGGGCTTCGCGCGATAGTCGAGGCCACGATGGACGCTGGCGAGCTTTCCGTTGAAGATTCGCTGATTGCCGAATGAGTCAGATTCCGGTGCCAGGTGGAGCGGCGGAAGGAAGTTGCCTGTCCACTGCGGCTTCGAGGCTGAATTCGCGAAGGCCTTGTCCTTCACGATCTTGTCGGCGGCGATTTTTTTGAGGGCGGCTGCGTCGGGCTCGACGAATTTATCCGGCACACTCAAGGGCACTTTTTCGTAGGGAGCTTCTCCTACGCTGACGTCCTGGCGCAGCGTGTGATGCGTGCCGTCCTTGAAGGTCGCGTCGATCGTCAGAGGGTAGTTGCCCGGGGTGGCCTCGACATCTATTCCGGCAAGGGCGAACCAATTTCGGTGGTCAGAGCTGCGGAAGAATTCGACCGGATGGCCTTGCCAGCTGCCAGTGACGCCCGACGCTTCATTATGCAGCACGACTGTGATGAGGCACGGCGCTCCACTGGTCAGTGTCGCGGGTGTAAGAAGTATTGAGTCCTCGGCGACCGCAGCGCTGCATGGAGCGGCCAGCGCTGCGAAGAGTATCGTCGCTGCCAGCGCGAAGACTTGCAGTCGCGCCCTGAGGGGTGTGAGGAACATGAGAACTGCAGTTTATTGCAGAAAGGAAGGCCGGAGCGAAGCAAATCGCAATCGAGTTCCGCACAGCGCAATACGAATTCGGGGGCTGGCGCGGTGATATTCTAGCCACTAATCAGTAGGAACGAGGCAGCAGCTTTTCATGTCCAACCCAGGCATTCCCGAGAACCACCCTACCTTCGAATCGACAACTGTATCCACCGAATCTGCTGAGTCCGGTGAACCTCTCGAGTCATTCGATACGATCCTTTCGCAGTTTGAACAGAGCCATTCGCGGCGTTCGGGCGAGGGCGGACGGCAGATATCGGGGCCCGTGGTTGCGGTCTCGGCAGAATTCGTCTTCGTCGATATTGGATACAAGACGGAGGGTGTACTGCCAGTGTCGCTGTTTGAGAGCGCGAAGGAGACGGTCGCGCCGGGAGATAAGCTGCAGGTCTCGGTGAAGGGACGCAACGAGGAGGGTTATTACGAGCTCTCGCGGCTGCGGGTGGAGCAGCCCAAGGACTGGAGCGCGCTGGAGCAGGCGTTTGCCGACAAGTCTGTCATCGTCGGCACGGTGACGGCTGTGGTGAAGGGTGGGCTTTCGGTGGACGTGGGAGTGCGTGCGTTCATGCCGGGTTCGCGCAGTGGGGCGCGTGACGCAGCTGAGATGGAGAAGCTGGTGGGACAGGAGATCCGCTGCCGAATCATCAAGCTCGATGCAACGGAGGAGGACGTGGTGGTGGACCGCCGCGCCGTCGCTGAGGAGGATGACCGTTCGACGAAGGAGCGGCGCTACTCCGAGATCAGGGAGGGCGAGATCGTCTCGGGCACGGTGCGCAGCCTGATGGACTACGGAGCGTTCGTCGATATCGGTGGAGTGGATGGGTTGTTGCATATCAGCGACATTGCTTGGGGACGCATCGACAAGCCGGCCGATGTGCTGACAGTGGGGCAGCAGATTGACGCGAAGGTGCTGAAGATCGAGCCAGCAGGAAAACGCATTTCGCTGGGAATGAAGCAGTTGCAACCGCACCCGTGGGACGCAGTCGCAGGAAAGTACACGGCCGGCGAACGCGTGCGCGGCAAGGTGACGCGGGTCACCGATTTTGGCGCGTTTGTCGAGCTGGAGCCCGGAATCGAAGGGATGGTTCAGCCTCTCCGAGATGTCGTGGGCGAAGAAGGTCAGAAAGCCGGGCGATATGGTGAAGCCGGGCGATGTGGTTGAGGTGATGGTCCTTGGCGTGAATGCTGCTGAGCGGCGAATGTCGCTGGGGCTGAAACAGACGCTGGGCGATCCCTGGGCCGATGCGGGGGAGAAGTTTGTGGCGGGCTCGCAGGTGGAGGGGCCGGTGACCAGCTTTACGAAGTTCGGCGCGTTTGTGCAACTCGCCGAGGGAGTAGAAGGGATGATTCACGTCAGCGAGATCAGCGCCGAGAAACGGATTGAGCGGCCCCAGGACGTGCTTCGCGTAGGCCAGGTGGTGAAGGCGAAGGTGCTCGACGTTGACAAAGAAAAGCGGCAGGTCAGATTGAGCATGAAGCAGTTAGTCCCGACGGGTCTCGATGAGTACATTTCCGAACGCAAGGTGGGTGAAGTGGTTACGGGGCGGCTGATCGACGCCTCGGGAGACCATGGGACGGTCGAGCTCGGAGAAGGGATCCATGCGAGCGCGCGGCTGGTCCTGGAGACCGCGGCGAAGGAGCAGTCGAAGGCTGGCGCGGTGGATCTTTCGTCGTTGAGTTCGATGCTGGCGGCGCGGTGGAAGAATGGGCCTTCGGCGAACGAGGCGAAGGCCGAACCTGTCCGCGCAGGGCAGATTCGCAGCTTCCGCATCACGATGGTCGATCGCGGGGCCAGGAAGATCAAAGTGCAACTGGTGTAAGCAGTTGGAGTGGTTGCGCAGTTTGAGACTCCGGGCTGCGCCCTTGCGCCTCTTCTCAGAGACTGAAATTATGGGTGGAACAAGATGACGGAACTCGTACAGATCGGTGTTCAGCCGTCGAAGCCCGCCATCGTTTCCACTCCCGGGCCGAGCGCGACAGTGCTTTGGTTGCAGGGTGTCACGCTGGGATGGATGCTGGTGGAGCTCGGCGTCTCTGCCTTCGCTGCTGTAACGGCGCACAGTCCTGCGATGTTGGCCTTCGGGTCCGACAGCCTGGTAGAGCTCCTCTCCGCTACCGTTGTGCTCCTGCAGTGGATTCCGGGCATGTCGATCTCGGAAAGGCAGGCAAGCCGTACGGCCGGCGTCCTGCTGTTTGTGCTCGCCTTCGTGGTTGCGGCGGGTGCTGTGGCGTCACTGGCTCTGCGGTTGCGGCCTGAAACGAGTTATGCCGGTATAGGAATCACAATCGCTGCGCTGATCGCAATGCCTGTTCTGGCCTCTCTGAAGCGCCGGGAGGCCCGCCGCAGCCGGAACGCGGCCCTGGCGGCCGATGCAGTGCAGTCTGCTACTTGCGCCTATATTGCGCTCATCACATTGGCTGGCCTTGCGGTCAACGCCGTGTTCCACCTGGCATGGTTCGATTCGATTGCTGCTTTGGCGGCCATTCCGGTACTCATCAAAGAGGGCCGATCGGCTTGGCAAGGCCATGCGTGCGGGTGCTGTTGAGGGCTGATTTTCAAGCGGACCCGCCGACCTGGCAACTGGATCTGCAGTTCGTTTTGACGGGAGCGGGAAACTAAACAGTTGCTGGCCGCGTCAAAGGTACATCAACGGCACATCAGCGTCCTGCGATATATTAGATGCAGCATGAATAATCCAGGCCCAAGACCGAAGGTGCAGAGTCCGTGGAGGCTTCTCCTCGCGCTGCTGTGCATCTCTCTGGTTGTAGCCTGCGGGACGATTCAAGCTGTCCACGTCCATCCACAAGGGAACATCTCCCACTCGGACTGCCCGCTCTGCGCCACCGCGCATGTGGGCGTGCAGGTGGCCGAGCCGCCTGTGGCGTTGCATGTAGCGCCAGTCGTATCTTCTGTAGAGGCGTTTGTTGCGCCGACGCTGGCCCGGGCCCTATCCACATTTGCACTCTTTACCCGACCCCCGCCTGTTGACTTTGTTCTTGCCTAGAACATCGTTCAAAAAACCAGGTCAAAACTTAAAAGGGGGTAGGACATGCACACGTCGATACGGCGCGGCATCTTCGCAGCAATTGCGATCATCTTTTCGTTTAGCATCTCAGGGCTATGGGCCCAATCTGCCGGAAGTGGCGGGACGATCTACGGCACCATTGCTGACGCGACAGGCGCTATTGTGCCCGGCGCGACCGTCACCGTAGAGAATCCGGTTAGCGGCTATAGCAGAAACACGACGTCTGATGCGGCCGGCCACTATCAATTCACTAATCTGCCGTTGAATCCGTATCATCTCACCGTGTCCGTCAAAGGATTTGCTCCGTACCATCAAGACGTCGATGTGAGGTCTTCGGTACCGGTCTCGCTGAAGAACACTTTGGCCATAGGTACGGAATCGACAGTCATTGACGTTACGGCGAGTGATCTGCTGGAGAATGACTCCACGTTTCATACAGACCTTGATCGCGGTTCGTTCAGCAAACTTCCTCTGGAAAGCCAGTCCTCTTCGCTCAGCTCGCTGGTGACCCTGTCTTCACCGGGAGTCGCTGCGGATTCGAACGGTCTCTTTCATGGACTCGGCGACCACGCATCGAACTCTTTTTCGATCGATGGCCAACCGATCACAGATCAACAGAGCAAGGTCTTCTCGAATCAGCTTCCTTCAAACGCAGTGCAGTCGATTGAGGTAATCTCGGGAGCGCCGCCAGCGGAGTATGGCGGCAAGACTAGCCTTGTGATCCAGGTCACGACGAGGTCGGGCCAGGGAGTAACACATCCGACCGGAAGTATATCCGCTTCATATGGCACCTTCGGATCAGCGACGGGCTCGGTTGACCTGAGCTATGGCGGAAAAAACTGGGGCAATTTCATTGAGGCCGATGGATTAAATACCGGGCGTTTTCTCGACCCACCCGAGTTCGTGGTCTTTCACGACAAGGGAAATGAAATTAACGTCTTCGATCGCATCGATCGCCAGTTGACCACTGCGGACTCGATCCATCTGAATCTGAACTACAGCCGTTCCTGGTTTCAGACCCCGAACGCGTATGACAATTTGAATGTGCAGAATGTCATTAGCGGAGGAACAAGTGCGAATCCGGTCTTTGGCACTGTCGGCAATACCGATCAGCGCTCGAAGATTGGCACCTTTGACATCGCTCCAACCTATACCCGGACCATTGGGGCCAACTCGGTCTTCAACTTCGGCCCTATATCCGGAAAGACGAGTACAACTACTACCCGAGCGGCAATCCGCTGGCTGACCTGGGGCCGCCAAACCTTCAGAACCAGACCATCGCTCAAAGCCGTTCGCTTACGAATGCCGGCGTGCATAGCGACATCTCGTATGTAAAAGGGATCAACAATATCAAGCTTGGCGCGATGTACTCCCAGACCTTTCTGCAGGAGAACGATACGCTGGGGGTCGTTAGCTCGACCTTCAATTCACCTTGCGTGGATGCGAACAATAACCCACTGCCAGGCTTCACCGATCCTGCTCAGTGCGCAGCGGCGGGAGCCTTCTCCAACGACCCATCGGTCGGAGGCACCTTCAATTCAGTCCTTCTGCCTTACGATTTGACTCGCGGCGGCGGCCAGTACAACTTCATCGGCCATACCGATGTGAAGGAGCTTGCGCTTTACCTTGAAGATCAGATCACTCTCAAGAACTGGCTCTTCAACCTCGGTATTCGCGGAGATCTTTACAACGGGCTGGCGATTGCGCGTCAGGCGGAGCCACGCGTCGGCATTGCGTACACCATCTCGAAGACCAACACAGTACTGCGCGTTTCGTATGCAAGGACGCTGGAATCGCCGTTCAATGAGAACCTGGTGCTGTCGAGCCAGGGCTGCTCGAACGAGGTACTTTCTCCCCTCCTCAACTGCACCCCGGGCGTATCAGGTACGCTGGAGCCCGGCTTCCGCAATGAGTTCCATGCTGGGTTACAGCAGGCTTTTGGCAAAAACCTTGTCATTAGCGGGGACTACATCTGGAAGTACACTCACAACGCCTTCGACTTTAGTGTGCTCGGCAATACGCCGATCACGTTCCCGATCGACTGGCATAACTCGAAGATCCCGGGCTTCGCCTTGCGCGCGGACGTGCCGAAATATCACAACCTGTCGGCGTTCGTTGTCATGTCGTCGGTGGCGGCACGGTTCTTCCCACCGCAGGTCGCGGGAGCGGGGGCCACTGTTGGACAAAGTGGGTATCCCTTCCGCATCGACCATGATGAACGCTTTAACCAGACCACCCACCTGCAGTATCAGATACCCTTTGCGCATAGTCCGTGGGTGGGCTTCAACTGGCGATTTGACAGTGGCCTCACCGCGGGCTCAGTACCCTGCTACAGCAACGGTTCGGATCCAAACAGCCTCTGCATAGCCACATCATTCATCGATCCGGTCACTGGCCAACCAGCAATTGACCTGAGTGGTTTGACTCCTGATGAGCAGTTTCAAGCGGGCCTGACATGTAATGGCATCAAGGCAACTCCGTTTGTCGGGATCGCGAACAACTACTGTCTGGCGTCGCAACTCACCTCCAAGCTAGTGGCCATCCCCGCACCGAACACGGAGAATGACGACCATCATCCTCCGCGAATTCAAGAGCGCAGTCTGTTCGATTTGTCGGTGGGTGAGGACAACCTCTTTGGCGGCGACAAACGTAAGTGGAGCCTTCGTCTTACGGCTGTGAACTTTACGAACAAATACGCGCTGTACAACTACCTTTCTACCTTCAGTGGCACGCACTACGTCACACCGCGCGCTTTAAATGCGGAGATCGGTTTCCACTTCTAAACGCAATCGTCAGAAAAAACAAACGACTGGCAGCGGGTCTATCCTGCTGCCTGTCGTGTTTCAGGGCCCAGCGAAAGAGCATTCAACTGCCGTTCGGAGTGACAAGTGCGTTGAGCTTCTTCCATATATCCGGATCGACAGGCACGCCAAGGCGGAGGTTCTCTTCGCGAAGTTGTAAGGTCTGCTCGCCGGGGTAGCGGACAGGTTTATTGGGATCGACAGGCGTCGCTTCACGCAGGGAGTTGAGGACCCCTTCGGCGATCTGCGCCATGTCTTGAGCATGAATGAGATTGCCGGGGTCGATAGCGAGGAATATTTGAGAGAGGCCGGTCTCGCGGAGTGGATCAAGCGGAATCTGATAGGTCGCGTGGCCTCCTGAGAGCATCGCCGCAAGCATGTCGAGCACAAGGGACAGGCCAGAGCCCTTCCAGTAGCCGATGGGAAGAGCGCGCTGCGAGGCCTCGATGGCCGCAGCGTCTTTCGTCAGATTTCCCGCAGAGTCGAAGCCTCCGTCGACAGGCAGAGGCTGGCCGCGTTTGCTGTAGGCGGCGAGCATCCCGTAGGAAAACTGCGACGTCGCCATGTCCAGCACCACATGGCCGCCGGGGCGGGGAACGGCGATGATGAGCGGGTTGTTGCCGATAGTGGGCGTAGTGGCGCCCCAGGCCGGAAGATTGGCAAGAGTGTTCGTCCAACAGATCGCGAACATCCCCTGCTCGGCTGCCTGCAAGCCATAGCTACCTCCGCGCATCCAGTGGTTCGTGTTGGCGAGGGCGACGCCGCCGATGCCGTATTGCTTTGCGAGGGAGATGGCTCGCTGCATGGAGGCGCTGGCGTTGAGGTTGCCGACTCCACCATGGCCGTCCCAGCGTTCGATCGCTCCGAAGCCCGCGGTCTTCGTAGGTTCGGCGTTGACGTCGACGCTGCCGTTGCCGACCGATTCGGCGAAGCGCGGGAAGCGGTTGAGGCCGTGGGTGTAGACGCCGTCGCGCGTAGTCTCGGCGAAGAGCCGCGCGCAGTGAGCGGCACGGTCGTCTGAAAGACCGAGGTGTTGCATCGCGCGGTAGAGCGCGACATAGAGTTCGTCGTAGGGGACTCGGAGCATGGATCCAGTGTAGAGCGCAGCTGTCAGATTTCGCTTCGCCGAATCTGAAGCTCAGGTGCAAATCCGCTGCTTGATTGAGCGATGGCTTTGGGCCTAAGGTTTCGCAGCCTTGAATTTAGCCGCCGCTTCCTTCGAATGCTCGAACGCTTTGATGGAGTACTCATGGGCTTGCCTGGACAGTTCGTGGGCCTTGAGGTACTCGCCTTTGTCGTGGGACACGGCGGCGGCCTCATGGGCATGTGCGGCCTTGTTGTGAAATTCGGCGGCACGGTCGTGTGGGCTTTGGGGCATGGTGTGGTCATCCCTCTGTTGGATGCAGTTTTGCCGCGAGCGGAGTCACTCCGCTATCTGGCCATCCATCCGCCGTCCACCGTAAGAACGGTGCCGGTGACGTAGTTGCTTGCAGGAGAGCTAAGAAACAGCGCAGCACCCGCAAGGTCCTGCGGCTGGCCCCAGCGAGCGGCCGGAATGCGCTCGAGGATCTGGCGATTGCGGGTCTCATCGGCCTGCAGGGCTTCTGTGTTTGTAGTGGCGAAGTAGCCGGGGGCGATCGCATTGACCTGAATGCCCTTCGGCGCCCACTCATTGGCGAGCGCCTTCGTGAGCTGGGCAACTCCGCCTTTGCTGGCGGCGTACGCGGGAACACGGATGCCGCCCTGGAAGCTGAGCAGCGACGCGATGTTGACGATCTTGCCGCAGTTAGTGCCGATCCCACCGCGCGGAATCATGTCGCGGGCGGCGAGCTGCGAGAGCTGGAAGACGCTCGTCAGGTTGACCTGGAGCACCTGCTGCCAGTCTGCAAGTGTGACCTCTTCGGCGGCGGCGCGCAGGATCGTACCCGCGTTGTTGATGAGGATGTCGACGCGCCCGAACTTTGCTTTGACCTGTGCGAAGAGGTCTTCGGCGCCCGTGGTAGAGGAGAGGTCTGCGCGGAAGGCCGCTGCATCTCCGCCGATAGTCGCTGCCGTTTCGGTTGCGGCCCGGCGGTTGCCGTGGCAGGCGACCGCGGCCCCGGCCTGCGCGAGCGCAATGGCAATGGCCGCGCCGAGCCCGCTGGCGGAGCCGGTGACGAGAGCTACTTTGTTGTCGAGGTGGAAGCAGTCGAGGATGTTAGCTGGTGTATTTTGCATCGTTAGGTCAATGTACGTTGTGGGCCGAGGTCCGGGCAACCCCGGCTGCTCAGGAGTGCGCGCTCAGAGCGTACGGTACATAACAATGGCGTCCACGTAGCCAAGGTTGGGGTGCAGGAAAGCCTTCGGAAGACGTCCGACGGTTACAAAGCCAAACTTCTCCCACAGATGGATCGCGGCCACATTGCTGCTGACGACAAAGTTGAACTGCATTGCCAGGAAGCCCTGAGACCTGGCGTACTCCAGCGAGTGTTCGCACATTGCGGTCGCGACACCACGGCCCGATGCCCACGCCGCAGTCATGTAGCCGCAGTTGCACACGTGGTTGCCACCACCCCTTTGATTCACGCGAAGATAATACGAGCCGAGCACCTCGTCGTCCTGTTCTGCGACGAAGACGGTGTGCTCTGGCGCTAACCAGTAGGCAAGCGCCTGTTCTCGTTCCATGTCCCGGGGAAGCGTATAGGTTTCGCCCGCGCGAATCGTGGGCTCCAGGATCGCCCAGATTGCGTTCGCATCGACGGGGCCTGCTAAGCGGATGATCATAAGAGGGCGAGCCGAACGGCCATGCGGCCTAAGCCTTAACCGAACCCTCAATCGAGATCAGCGTAAATGTGACACTCGCCTCGGTGCTGCGCTTGTGCGGTGTGCCACGCGGAATCACAAGCATGTCTCCCTTGTGGAGCGTCAGCGTGGTCGCGCCTTCGGAAGCCGGAGCCAGCCACTCTCCGGGCTTGGTGTTGCGCGCGTCCTTCGGCGTCCCGCCCAGCTCATAGATCGTCGTCCCTTCGAGAATCTGAAAGATGTGATCGCGGCCTTCGTGGTACTCAAACTCCTTGCCGCTCTTCTTCTCCTCGGTCGTCATCACGATCGTGAAAGGCAGCGCCTTCGAGGCGAACAGGTTGTCGTTACCGGGCTTTGCCTGAAGCGTCTTCATCGCGTCCGCAAGCTTGCCTGCCGTGAACACCTGTATCGGCTCCGGAGTCACACTCTCGCCTCACCTGCAGCAGCGCCCGACGCGAAAAGAAACTTCTCTGTAAGGGGAAGGCTGACTGCGGCGGCGAGAGGCGCTGACCGTAAGAAATTGCGGCGAGTTTGATCTTTGACCATGCGAAAGTTAACCACATTCCTTCGCATTCTGCCAAGAAGACCGTGTTTCGACGGTGGGTCAATCGCCCGGTGGCCGTCTGGTGGCGATGTTTCAGCTAAAACTCGAGCGGCGACCGCACGTCTACTGCTTCATTACGTCGAATTCGGTAGTCCTGTTCTGCAGCTTGTCATCGGCGGTGGCTTTGGCGGTCTTACCGTCGGACGCGACCGTCATTTTGAAGATGGAGATTACCTTGCCGTCGCGCTTGTCAGTCTCCTCCAGCGTGTCTTTGCCCCTCATCTTCACCGACACGCTGGTGACGCCGGGATCGCCTTTCATCGGCGCCTCGGTGCCGTTCAGCTTGGCTGTGTAACTCTGGCCGGTCGGATTTGTCATAGTGATCTCGTCACCAGTGACCTTATAGCTCCAGACGATGGCATTGGCCGAAAGGCCTTCAATCTTGGTCGTTCGCCACGAACCGGAGATTGCATTCGAACCCTCTGGGCCCTTCGCCACGCGTGTCGCTTCGCCGCTGCCGGTGACCGGAGGCCCGCCGTTCGTGTTGCTGCTGTCACTGAACGTAAACATCACGGTCTTGCCGTCTGGTGAGACTGTCGTGGTCGAGGTCGCGACGACCTTGCCATTCTTTTTGTCCGTCTCTTCGATCGAGTGGTCGTTTATGACCTTAATCGCGACGCTGTCAAAGTAGGGATGCCCGCTGACGGGTTGGCCCGTTCCGTCGGCTTTCACTTCGTATGGTGGAGCGCATGTCTTGCACGAATACATGCCCTTCTCAAGCAAGAACACGTCTGGCTTCTTCGAAAAATCGACCTTGTTCATGTCGATCTTCCATGTACCGTCGAAGACGTTTTGCGCCGCCGCCAGCTTAGGCACGAACAGGGCCGAGAACGCTACAAAGAACAAGAGCTTTTTCATAGCAAACCCTCCGTCGGTTTGAATTGTGGTCGAAACTATATCAGAATTGGCGCTGACCCTAAACGTGCGCAATGAATATCCGATTCTGAGAGGCCGCCAAGAGCGCGTCGGCGGGAGTAGTCGCCAGCCCCCAACTGACGCACCGTCATTCTTTAACGTCAGTGAACGGTCTTTGTTACAACGACAAGAAAATCTCGGGCGCTGTATCGGTGGGTGCCGGAACGCGCCGGTGAAAGAAAGTTTCACATGGCTATACTGGAAACGCACGTTTTGGAGGAGATAGATGCGGCTTTATCAGATGGCAGACGCTGTGCGGTACGAGATGATGAACACCGAGGAGTTGCGTGAGACGTTTCTCCTCGAGGGAATGTTCGAGCCCGGAGAGATTGAGTTTGCATACGTGGACCTCGACCGGACGGTGATCGGGTCGGCCGTGCCAGTTTCGGAGTCGTTGACGCTCGAGACTGAGCCTGAACTGCGCGCAGAGTATTTTCTGGAGCGGCGTGAGCTGGGGGTCTTCAACGTGGGTGGGCCCGGGTCAGTTGTCGTCGATGGCAGAAGCTTTGATATGGACAAGCTGGATTGCTTGTATGTGGGCCGCGGAAGCAGGTCGGTCACCTTTTCGAGCAAGAATGGCAGCGAACCTGCGTACTTTTATCTGCTCAGTTATCCCGCGCATGCGGAGTATCCGACGGCAATGGTGAAGTTTGCCGATCTGAAAGGTCTGGAGCTGGGTAGTTTGGAGACCTGCAATAAGCGGACCATCTACAAGGCGATCTATCGCGACGGAATCAAGAGCTGCCAGTTGGTGATGGGTTTTACGTTGCTGGCTCCGGGGAGCAACTGGAATACGATGCCGGCCCATACTCACATGCGGCGCAGCGAGGTCTATTTCTACTTCGATGTGGATCCCGCACACCGGGTAATGCACCTGATGGGGCCGCCGGATGCGACCAGCCATCTTGTCGTTGCAGATAAGGAAGTGGTGGTGTCTCCCGGTTGGTCGATCCATGCCGGTGTAGGGACGAAGAACTACGGCTTCTGCTGGGGCATGGGCGGAGAGAACCAGGCCTATGACGACATGGACCCGGTAGCGATTGAGGACCTGAAATAAAGAAAATAGACGAAGGCCTCTTGGCCAATGTTCGAAGGGAAGGCTAGCGTGACGAAAGCAGCGAGTAGTTCGAACGATATCGTAGTGCGACCGAAGGACGAGTGCAAGTGGGACGAGGTCAGCCTGGGCGAGGTGATGCTGCGGCTCGATCCGGGCGATGTGCGCGTGGCCACGGCGCGGCAGTTCAATGTGTGGGAGGGCGGCGGAGAGTACAACGTCGCTCGCGGTCTGCGGCGATGCTTTGGGTTGAAGACCGCAATCGTGACGGCGCTGGCGGACAATCCGGTCGGGCGGCTGCTCGAAGACCTGATGCTGCAGGGCGGCGTCGACCAGTCGCATGTGGTGTGGACGAAGTACGACGGCGTCGGCCGCACGACGCGCAACGGATTGAACTTTACCGAGCGTGGCTTTGGTGTGCGCGCAGCGCTGGGTTGCTCGGACCGCGGGCATACGGCGGTGAGCCAGCTGAAGCCGGGACAGATTGACTGGGACGAGATCTTTGGCAAAGAGGGCTCGCGCTGGTTCCATACCGGCGGAATCTTCTGCGCGCTGAGCGAGACGACCCCGGAGGTCGCCAAAGAGGCGATGGTAGCGGCGCGCAAGCACGGCACGATCATCAGCTACGACCTGAACTATCGCGATTCGTTGTGGAAGTCGATCGGCGGTAAGGCGCGGGCCACCGAGGTGAACCGCGAGCTGGCATCGTACGTCGACGTGATGATCGGCAACGAAGAGGACTTTACCGCGGCGCTGGGATTTGAGATCGAGGGCGTTGGCGAGGAACTGGGAGAGCTCGACTCGGGCAGCTTTCGCAAGATGATCGAGAAGGCCGTAGCGACCTTCCCCAACTTCAAGGCGGTGGCCACGACGCTGCGTCATGCCAAGACCGCCACGGTGAACGACTGGGGCGCGGTCTGCTACTACGAGGGCCAGTTCCATGAGGCGAGGCCGATGCCCGACCTGGAGATCTTCGATCGCGTCGGCGGAGGCGACTCGTTCGCGTCGGGACTGATCTACGGCTTCCTGAACGACAAGGGGGCGGACTGGGCCGTGAACTGCGGCTGCGCCCATGGCGCGCTGGCGATGACGACCCCCGGCGACACGACGATGGCCACCTTCGACGAAGTGCAGCGCATCATGAAGGGCGGCGGCGCCCGCGTACAGAGGTGAAGCCCTTTCAAGTCGTCATCCTGCTTCTCTTACGTGTTAGCCAACTGCTTTTGACGTCGTCATCCTGAACGAAGTGAAGGATCCCCGTATTTGCTTTTGTATTTCGCACCTGCGTCCCCTGCACCAACAGAAAGTCGCTTTAGCGATGAGCGATGAGCAGACAAGAAAGGCTGGAAGATGGAAAAGATTGCAGTTCTGAAGGCGTTGAAGAGAAATTGGGCTGGTTCCGGTGTTGCGGGCGCAGTCGGTTGAACAAGCGATGGCGCTCGCCGACGCGATAGCCGCTGGTGGCGTTACAGTGCTCGAAGTCACGATGACGGTGCCGGGCGCGATTCAAGTGATGCGCCGACTGGCCGAAGAGCGGCCGGATATCCTGATCGGCGCAGGAACGGTGCTCGATGCGGAGACGGCGCGGATGTGCATCCTCGAAGGAGCGCAGTTTGTTGTGAGCCCTGCACTGAATCTGCAGACCATTGAGATGTGTCACCGCTACTCGATCGCTGTACTGCCGGGGGCGTTGACTCCAACTGAGATCGTGACGGCATGGCAGGCCGGAGCGGATGTGGTGAAGGTATTTCCCGCCAGCGCGATGGGCGGCGCAAAGTACCTGACCGCGCTCAAGGGACCGCTCCCGCAGATCGAGATGATTCCTACCGGCGGAGTGATGCTGGGAACGGCGGCGGAATTTCTAGAGGCGGGTGCGTTCGCGCTCGGCGTTGGCTCGGACCTGGTGGCCGTGAAGGCGATGGCTGAGGGCAGGCCGGAGGTAATCACCGATATCGCAAAGAAGTACATGGAGATCGTGCGAGAGTTTCGCGCAAAGACCAAAAGTAACCAAAAATAAAGTTGAAAAGAGTGGAAAATTTTCGACTGCGGAAAAGTGGTCGTCAACGGACCACGTTCACCGCGCAATCCACCACAAATTCACCACAAATTACCATCAAATTGCACCACAAAATCTGCAAAACCCCTGTAAAACCGCACTTCCACCACGCCCAAAAAATATCTCCAAAAAACCCGCACTAAGGCTTCGGCCGAGTGACCCAGAGAAGCGGTTGCCGGATCGGAAAGGTACGCTGAAGCTCCGGAACGGTCGGGTCAGGCTTGAGTGTCTTCCAGAGGCTGGCGTACTCCGGCCGATTGTAAGCCCGCGCAGCAAAGAGCAGGCTGGGCGGGCGAATCGGAAGGTCGAGGAAGTACTTTGAATCTGCAAGAAAGGGCCACGTCCCGCGATCAAGAATACAGGGATAGAGGCGCGCGATGACGGTACGCATGCCGGGGCCGTCCTGCAACTCATAGTCCCAGACGCTCTCGAAACGAGTGGAGAGAAGAAGGCAGATTCCGGCCAGCATATCAAGATTGAAGAGCGTGTTGCGATAGGGATTGGGCGTACTCAGCTCGTGAGGGAATGTGCCACCGGCCACGATTTGCGCGCGAATGGTGCTGGATTTGAATTGATGACGCAAAGTGGTGAGAGGTGCGTCATCATTGATTGAGGTGAGGTGGGCAATGGCAGCGGCTTGAAGGAGCCATGAGCTGCCCAGGTGATTTTTTGTGTCGCGCGCCAGGCCTGCGAGGCGTGAGGTATTTAGCCAGTTGAAATAGTCGGCGAACCATTTTTGCAAGGCAGCGTTATCAGATTCAGTTAGCGCTTCCGCGTTGCTGAGGAACTGCACGCATTGAACGACCTCTGCCAGATGCACGGCTTCAATGACGCCTTCGGGGCGGCCGGCCTTTGCGGGTGGAATGGTCTGGCCGTAGATCAGACTGGGCGTCATGCGAGTCGCGGGATCAATGAACCAAACTTTTAGATGAGCGATGGCCTGCTGGGCATAACGTGACTCGCTGGTAAGGACGAAGGCCGCCGTCAGGGCAGGGACGCAGATGCTGAAGTTGAGTAGAGCGTCGCGGTGAGCGGTGAAGGCGTCGGGGTTTGGTTCGCCTGTGGTGCGCAGGACGAAGGGGCCGGTTAGGTTGGCGGGGTCGGGCCAGTAGTCTTCGGCCTCGGAGTAGAAGTCGTGCGGCGTGCCTGGGCTGCGAGGGCAGGGGAGCGAGGTGAGTGGAGTGGGCGATTGAGTCAGAAAGTGGGTCGCGGATTGGAGGATGCGGTCGTGGTCGATGGCGGCGACGTCGGGGCGGGAGGTTGGTGCGGCCTGGGACAGCAGGAGCCGCGGAGTGAGGAGAAGCGTGGCGGCTTGTGAGCAGAAGTTGCGACGGGTAGTTGCCATGATGATTGAGGCTTTTGCCGGAAGGGTATCACGTTGGCGAAGGACGCGGCGGGTTAGGTGGCGGCCATGTCGTTGGTATGACGATAGGATTGTGTTAATGCGAGCTTGGTTGCAATCTGGGGCCCTGGTGATTGCTGGGTTGTTGTTCGGTGCTTGTCCGGCCAGTGCAGTAGCGCGTCCGATCCAGATTTGCGTGCAGGATGAGCGAGGGCTGGCCATTGCAGGTGCGCGGGTACAGGTGCCAGGGGCCCGCCGCAGACGGTAGTAAGCGATGCCAGTGGCTGCGCGACGGTGAATGTCGAAACGCAGGACTTCGTTGAGGTCACCAGGGACGGGTTCAGTCCGGTGGTGCAGCCCCTGGGGAACGAGGGCCGGCTGGTGGTCGTGATGCGGGTGGCTGGGGCGGCGCAAGAGGTTGATGTCACGGCCGCACGGGCGCCGCTGGCACTTGATGCGAGTGCGAGCAGTGTGCGGGTGATGACCGGAGAGCAGTTGGAGGAGGCCCCGGGCTATACGCTGGACGATAGGCTAAGGCAGGTGGCGGGGTTCCAGCTGTTCCGGAGGACGAGTTCGTGGGTGGCGAATCCGACGACAGAGGGGACGACGCTGCGGGGGCTGGGTTCGACGGCCGCGAGCAGGACGCTGGTGTTGAGTGACCAGGTGCCGTTGAACGATGCGTACGGGGGGTGGATCCACTGGGACGAGATGCCGACGCTGGTTACGCAGGACGTGGAGTTGATGCGGGGTGGAGGTTCGGATCTTTATGGTTCGAGTGCGATTGGTGGCGTGATCGATGTGGTTCCGGTTGTGCCGAAGAGCTTTGATTATGGGTTGAATGCGGCTGGTGCAAGCGAGGACACTGCGATCGTCGATGGGTTGTTGACTGCGGGGACGGGAGGATGGAACGCGTCTGGCGGCGAGCAGTCTGTTTTGGACTGGCGGATATATTTTGACCGCTCCGGAGTTTCGTGGGCCCGTGGATATTCCCTCGAATGTGCACTCGCAGAGTGGTCGGGTGGAGTTGCGGCGTGACCTCGGGACGGATGGAGACATCTTTGTGCGGGGCAATCTGCTAAACGAGGCGCGGAGCAATGGGACTCCGTTGCAGACAAATGCGACTCGGATCTGGCGGTATGTTGCGGGGAGCGATTGGTCGGCGGGTAACGCCGGGAGATTTCTGGTGCGGTTGTATGGGACGGAGCAGCACTTTCGGCAGAGTTTTTCTTCGATTAATGCGACGCGGACCTCGGAGAAGTTGACGAGTATTCATTTTGATCCTTCGCAGCAGGTGGGTGGGGCGGTGCAGTGGGCGCGTGGATATGGGAAGTGGACGGTGGTGGCGGGTGGCGATGCGCTGGACACTCGCGGAACCGATCTGGAGGAGATTATCGGAGGTGAGTTTGAGTTCGCGTCAGCGAGGTGGGGGTGTGTATGGGGAGGTGCTGTGGCAGCCGACGACCTGGTCGATTGCGTTCTCCTCGCGGTTCGATCACTTTGGGAGCTTCGATGCGCACCAGGTTGGAGGGACGCCGCCACCGTTGCCGAGCATCAGCCAGAATGTGTTCAATCCGCGGCTTGGCGTGGTGAAGAAGATGACAAATGTGCTGTCGCTGACTGGATCCGGGTTTCGGGCGTTTCGTGGGCCGACGATGAATGAACTTTATCGGCAGGGGCAGGTGGGGCAGCAGATTACGTTACCGAACGCGAGTCTGCAGGCGGAGCGGGCGACTGGGTTTGAGGTTGGGGCGCTGGTTGGGCTGGAGAGGTTCGGGACGATAAGAGGGAGCTACTTCTGGACGGAGGTGAACCGGCCGGTGTCGACGGTGACCCTGAGTTCGACACCGACTTCTACTCTGTTGATGCGGGAGAACCTCGGGCAGTTGAGGAGCGACGGGCTATCGTTGGAGTGGGAGTTGCAGCCGTTGAGATTTATGTCGGTGATTGGCGGTTATCAGCTGGCCTTTTCTACGGTGACTAAATTTCAGGCCGATCCGACGCTGGTTGGGAAGTGGACGCCTCAGGTGCCGCGCAACATGGGGACGCTTCAGGTTCGGTTTCAAAGCGAGCGGTGGGGTGTGTTGAGTGTGGATCTGCGGAGCAGCGGGCAGCAGTTCGATGATTCGGCCAACCAGTACCGGCTGGCTGGGTATGCGCAGGTCGACCTGTTTGCTCAGCATGTCTTCAGGCAGCGGTGGCAGGTCTACCTTGGTACCCAAAACCTGTTGAACCAGCCTTTCCAGGCTGGCAAGACGCCGATCCTTACGCTCGGGGCGCCGGTGACTGTTTTGGGTGGGGTACGGTTTTCGCGCTAGACTCCCCTCCTACCCAAAAGTGCGCAAAGTCTTCATTGCAGGTTATTTAGGTCTGGACTTCTCCTGTTCTTAGCATCCTAAAGCAATACGCAGAAGAAAATGCCCCGACCACTCGGGGCCTTTTCTTCTGCTCTATTTCTATTATATCGGGTTGAGCGGAACTAACGTGCCAAGTGGATGTTATTGGTGCGAAAAGGGTTAGGGTGATATGGGGCTTGACAAGCGATTTTACTGGCTATTCTGCAGCTATTGGCTGGAGGCGCCCAATGCGCTGCTTCATCTTCGCGGATCGGCGACGTTTGTCGGCGAGACGGCCGTAGGTGTTTTCGAGATGGCGGTGCAGTTTCTCTGCAGCGCTGGAGAAGGCGGTTTCGATGTCAGTTGATTCGTCTGAGACGACGAGGGACTGGTGACGCTTTGGACGGGCCTCGAGGAGACAGCGTTTATCTCGCGGGCCCGAGTTTGTGTTGGCTTCGCCGGTGAGGTGAACTTCAACGCGGGTGAGGTAGGGATCAAATCGTTGAAGGACATTGGTGATGTAGGCGGCGATGGCATCGGAGAATTTGTTGTGCATTGAGATCGTGCTGTCGCTGTGGATCTGAATGTGCATGAACTCACCTCGTGTTACTGGTTAGTAAGACGCGAGTTGAGGCTTGCGAGTGGCCGCAAAAATGTCCGTAGAAGGTGGGGATTATTTACGTGATGTATGGACGAAATCTCCCAGTGACTTGTGTGAACGAGAGGCGAGAGGATGAACGATATCGTATTCTCGGTGTCATGCCTATCAAGAAGAGGATTTGTTCTGGAGCGGTGCTTTGGCTTGCACTTTCTGTCTGTGTGCATGCGCAGGCGGTGAAGGATGGTGTGGTGCTGCCGTCGGCCACGGGGGCGCAGACCGAGACCGACGAGTATACGCGGTATGAGCTGCTGGCTCCGGAGACAGCGAGCTTCAAGATCTATTACGAAGTGACGGCGACGACGGCCGGGGCGAAGTTTTTCTATAACCCCATTCGTAAAGGAAGTGTCGCGAGCGATGAGAGTGTGTTTGACGCGATGAGTGGCAAGCCGCTGGAGTTTGCGGTGGTGAGCGGGGCCGAGGCGAAGAAGGACCCGCTGATGGTGAAGGCCGATGAGGGGACGGACTACATCAAGGTGACGCTGGCGAGGCCGGTACCGGAGAACGGGCAAGGCCGCGTTGTGATTGTGAAGACCTACAAGGACGCGAAGAGCTACTACGCGGATGGGAAGACGATTGTGTTCAACCGGCCGCTGGGGATCAAACGGAATAAGATCGTGCTGCCTGCGGGGTACGAGGTGGTCGGGTTGACGGTTCCTTCGCAGATACGGACGGAGAAGGACGGGCGGATAGCGATCAGTTTTATGCATGCGGGGACGGGTGAGGCGCCGCTGGTACTGAAGGCGGTGAAGGACGCGCAGACCGGAGAGGCGGCGCTGCCCAAGGCGCTGACGAAGGACAAGAGTTGGGAGTCGCCGTATGTGGGTGAGATCGAGAGCGAGCGGTTGTCGGAGCGGGCGTACCAGGACCGGGACATTGTTTATTTTTTGCAGCAGCCGGAGACGCATGCGTTCAGCCTGTACCACGACTATACGGAGAGGCGTGCCGGCATCAATGGATATGCGAATGTTGTGCGGACGGGAAGCGTGGCGAGTAATCCTTCGGCTTACGTTCTGGATACGGGAGAGAAGCTGAAGACGCAGGAGATGAGCGGGGCGGAGATGATTGCCTCGAAGATCAACACGGGTGAGACGGTGGATCCGAAGGACAGGGTGGTGGTGATTCCGTTTCCTGCGGTGAAGCAGGGAGAGACGCTGCGTTTGCGGATCGCAGAGACGTACACGGCGCCGGTGAGTTACAAGCTGGATGGAGATGAGCTGGTGTTTGATCGGAGCTTGGGAAGGCCGAGGAATGCGGTGGTGTTGCCTTCGGGGTGGTACTGCACGGAGAGTGCTGCTCCGACGACGGTGAGCCAGTTGCCGGACGGGCGGGTGCGGTTGGATTACTGGGACGACCGGCCGGAGGCGGTGGATGTGTTGTTGAAGGCGAAGCGGAGGGTGAGTGGTGAGTAAAACGGTTCGTGCTTTCGCACGAAGGCCCACTCATGCGATGAGACCGCATGAATGGGGCACCCTCCTGGCGAGGATCGCGTTGGTTTTGTGCGTCGCCGCGAGAGCGCAGGAACCTGCGAAGCAGGTAGTTTGGCGATTCGATAACACGGCGTCGGTGGGTGGGCACGCGGCGAAGGTGCTGGGGCATCCAAAGGTGATCGATACGTCGATGGGCAAGGCGGTTGCGTTTGATGGTGTGGACGATGCCTTGTTCTTCGATGTTCATCCGCTGGCAGGGGCCGAGACGTGGACGTG
Organism: uncultured Acidobacteriaceae bacterium; assembly: GCA_963756685.1. Lineage (GTDB taxonomy): Bacteria > Acidobacteriota > Terriglobia > Terriglobales > Acidobacteriaceae > Edaphobacter. Next base: position 277,224 of record CAVWON010000006.1, on the reverse strand, counting down.
GGAGATGATCTTCAAGCCGGACGCTGATGGGAGGGCGGAGCAGAGGATCTTTCATCTGCAATCGATCGATCCGGCGACGGGTACAGACGTGCCGGAGGAGCGGATGTTGTTTGAGATACGGATTGTGAAGGGGGAGTGGTGCCTGGATAGCTTTGCCACGTCTGGTGGGCAGAGACTGCCGCTGTTGAACTGCGGGAAGCGATATCCGTTTGGGAGGTGGTATCGCGTGACGACGGTGTATGACGGCAAGATGCTGAAGAATTACGTTGGGGACGAGTTGCAGGGTGAAGGCGAGGTGCATCTGGTTCCGCAGCGGCCGGGGCGGTCGTCGCTGGGCGTACGGATCAATCTGGTGGACCATTACAAGGGCAGCATTTATTCGTCGCGGTTTACGCGGTCGGCGCTTGGGGTTGGGGATTTTTTGAAGATGCCGGACAGTAAGTAATGACGGTTATTTGGTTGAGATAAGGACGAAGCCGTCGCGGGCGAAGAAGGCGGACAGGTCCGTGCTGGTAGCGAGCATGAGTGTGTTGGTTTCGTCGGCGAAGAGATCGTACTCGGACTTGTAGAGGCGGAGTACGAAGTGGCGGAGGGGAATCGGATTTCCGTTGAGAATGCCGCGGGCGTCGGGCTGGTTTGTGAGCCAGACTGCGGGAGCGGCATCTTCTCCCGGCTTTTTGCCGGGCATGACGGCGAAGTAGAGCTGCCCTTTGGTGCGGGACGGGCCGCCGTTTGCAGTAGTAGAGACTGGAAGAAGCTGGGATCGTAGTCCGGCAGGAAGATGAAGTCGGGCTTGAGATCGACGATGGTCGGCAGGCTGACTCCGCCGACTTGATTCTGAGAGATGAAGAGCTTGTCGCGAGATTTGCTGAGAGAGTACGAGGTGTTGACCAGGGTGATCATGTTGTTGATGAAGCCGCCCGCGAAGCTGCTGTCGGCGTCGAGCTTGTAGTCTCCGACGAATTGAAAATCTTTTGCGACGCCGGGGGCGGCTGAGCCGGAAGAGCGCCCCCTGGCGGGGACAGCGGTTGCGTCATCAGACGTGGGTGTCAGACGGTAGCTGACCTTGCTTTTGACGTGGAAGCCGTCTTTGGTCTTGTCGATGGTGTAGGAGGCTTTGCCAGCGGGTTTGCCGTGGAGGGTGATGGAGAAGTTGTTCTGGGCGATGGCGGGGAGAGTCATGAGTGCGAGACAAAGAGCGAGAGAGCGAACGACCATCTGGAAACTGACCTCCGGGTGAGTGATCATTTTAGTTGACGAGTGTCACGGGGTGAGTCATCGAGAAAAAAGCACGTTTAATTGTGGAAGACGGACAGATGTGGGATCCTTCGACTCCGCTACGCTTCGCTCAGGATGACAACGCCTGTTGCTTATCGAGGGCTATGAGATGGCTATGTTGACGAGTTGCTGGGCTTCGGTCTGGATTTGTTTGAGGTGGTCTTTGCCATTGAAGGACTCGGCATAGATCTTGTAGACGTCTTCGGTGCCGGAGGGACGTGCGGCAAACCAGCCGTTTTCGGTCGCGACCTTGAGACCGCCTATTGCCGCGTGGTTGCCGGGGGCTTCGGTGAGGATGGCGGTGATGGGTTCGCCGGCTAGTTGTTTGGCGGTGACTTGAGTGGGCGAGAGTTTGGCTAGTTTGGCTTTTTGTTCCTTGGTGGCTGCGGCGTCGATGCGCTCGTAGACGGGGTCGCCGTATTTTGCGGTGAGTTCGGCGTAGAGCTGGCCGGGGTCTTTGCCGGTGCGGGCGGTCATTTCGGCGGAGAGGAGACCGGGGATGAGGCCGTCCTTGTCGGTGGTCCAAACCTGGCCGTTGCGGCGGAGGAAGGTGGCTCCGGCCGACTCTTCGCCGACGAAGCCGAGGGTGCCGTCGATGAGGCCTGCCACAAACCACTTGAAACCCACCGGCACTTCCAACATGGGGCGGTTGAGGCCCTTCGCTACGCGATCGATGATGCTCGAGGAGACAAGGGTTTTGCCGATGCCGACCTCTGCCGACCACTGAGGGCGATTGGTAAAGAGGTACTGGATGCAGACGGCGAGGTAGTGGTTCGGGTTGAGGAGGCCGGTGGTGCGGGTAACGATGCCGTGGCGGTCGTGATCGGTATCGGCGGCGAATGCCACATCGTATTTTTCCTTGTTGGCGATCATGCTGGCCATGGCATAGGGGCTGGAGCAGTCCATGCGAATGCGGCCGTCCCAGTCGGTGGTCATGAAGCGAAAGGTGGCGTCGACGTTGGGGTTGAGGATTTGTAACGGTAGTTGATACTTTTCGGCGATGCGGGGCCAGTAGTAGACGCCTGCTCCGCCTAATGGGTCGACGGCCAGCTTGAGGGTGGTGTTGGCGAGGACTTCGAAGTCGATGACGTGGGCGAGGTCGTTGACGTAGGTGGTGATGTAGTCGTGACGGTGAGTGGTGGAGGCGGTGAGGGCGCGGGTGTATGGGACTTTTTTTACAGTGGTGAGGCCGGAGGTGATGATCTCGTTAGCGCGGTCTTCAATCCACCTGGTGGCGGTGGTGTCGGCTGGGCCGCCGCTGGGCGGGTTGTACTTGAAGCCGCCGTCCTCGGGTGGGTTGTGCGAGGGGGTGATGACGATGCCGTCGGCGAGGTTGATCTTGCGGCCGCGGTTGTAGGTGAGGATGGCGTGAGAGAGCGCGGGGGTGGGAGTGTAGGCGAGGCCGGCGTCGACCATGGTGTCGATCTTGTTGGCGGCGAGGACTTCGAGAGCGGTGGCGAAGGCGGGCTCGGAGAGGGCGTGGGTGTCCTGGGCGAGGAAGAGGGGGCCGGTGATGTGCTGGTCGGCTTCAGGACTGCGGCGGTAGTCGCAGATGGCCTGGGTGATGGCGGCGATGTGGTCCTCGTTGAAGGCGGTGTTGAAGGCGCTGCCGCGATGGCCGGAGGTGCCGAAGGCTACACGTTGGGAGGGGACGGTTGGATCCGGGTGGAGGGTGTAGTAGGCGGTGATGAGGCGCGGGAGACTGACCAGGTTTTCTGGCAATGGGTGGTGGCCGGGGCGGTTGGGCGTGTTGGAGTTCATGCCGTAGTGTCCTTGGTGGATCGGTGTCGATCTTACCGCTGCTTGGCAACTATATGGGATGTGGGTCGTGGAGGGAATGGGTGATGGTTTTAGGGATGTTGCGGAAGCGCTAAAGAAGAAAGAGGCTTGTGTTTTCGGCGGGGTTAGCCTAAAACGGAAATGCTCCCAGTTTTCTGTTTCATATTGGATCATCGCAGGGTCAGTTCAGCACTGCCGGCGACGTGCACCGTAGAGTATTGATCGTTGAAGGATGGGCTGGTCTGTCGTTGCGCAGGTTTGCGTGGGGCGGGCCGTCCATGAGGGGTTGGATGGGCCTGGTACGGAGGATTGTTTTGCTTGGGGTGGGGCTTACGGCCCTGTCGGTTGGGGCCCTGCCGGCGTTTGCGGTGGAGGCGACGCTGGTGGCGGACGCTCATGTGAACAGCGCCCTGCCGGGGACGAATAGTGGCGCTATTTCTAATTTGAATGTGGGCGGCGGGTATACGGCGCTGCTGCAGTTTGATCTTTCGACACTGCCGGCGGGGACTACTGCGGCGCAGGTGTCGCGCGCGACCCTACGGCTTTATTGCAATCGTATGGATACGGCCGGGCTGGTGAGCGTGCAGCCGGTGGGTGGGGCCTGGGGCGAGTACAGCGTGACGTATGCGACGTTGCCTTCGCTGGAGAGCGCGGCGCAGGTGGTTTCGGTGAGCCAGGCTGGGGCGTATGTTGCGGTGGATGTGACGGCTCTGGTGCAGGGATGGATTACAGCTCCGGCGACGAACAATGGGTTGGCGCTGACGGCGGGGACTGCGGTAGTCCAGTTTGATAGCAAAGAGAATGATTTGACCGGCCATGCTGCGGTGCTGGATGTGGCGTTGGCCTCGGTGGGCCGTGCGGGACCAGCCGGGGCCACCGGATCGGTCGGGCCTGCGGGCCTACCGGAACGGCGGGCCCAGCAGGAGCCACCGGATCGGCAGGGCCGCAAGGGCCTCCGGGAGTGGCTGGGCTAAATTACCAGGGTGCCTATGCCGCGGGGGTGAGCTATGCGCTGCACGATGTTGTGACGTTTGCCGGGTCGAGCTACGTGTCGCTGGTCGATAGAAACGAGGCCAATACGCCGGGGGTGACGACGCAGTGGGCGGTGCTGGCGCAAGGGGAGACGGGTGCGTTCGGGGAGTGGTGTTGGGGTGGCGTATCAGGGGGCGTATGCTTCGACGGCGAACTATGGGTTGAACGATATTGTCTCGTTTCAGGGATCGAGCTACATCTCGCTGGTTGCGAGTAACTATGGAAACACGCCATCGTCGAGTGCCGGGCAGTGGGGGGTGCTGGCGTTGGGCGCGGTGGGGGCCCTGGGGCCGACCGGTGCCACGGGTGCTACGGGGCCTCCGGGACTGACCGGGCCGGCTGGACCAGCCGGGCCGCAGGGGCCTACGGGAGCGGCTGGTGCAGCGGGTGCGCCGGGACTGCCGGGTCTGGCGTATCAGGGGAACTATTCTTCGGTGATGAACTATGCACTGGGGGACGTTGTGCTCTGGCAGGGAGCCAGCTATGCGTCGCTGCTGGACGGCAATCATGGGAACACGCCGTCGGATAGTCCTGCGCAGTGGGGAGTGTTGACTGCGCAGGGACCGGCGGGCGCTACGGGAGCACAGGGGCCGCAGGGCGTGGCGGGGCCGCAGGGGTTGCCGGGGTCGGCAGGGCCTCCGGGAGAGCAGGGACCGCAAGGTTTGCAGGGAATTCCCGGGCAGGCCGGGGCGCAAGGGTTGACGGGCCCTGCGGGTGCTCAGGGGCTGTCGGGGCCGATGGGGCCGCAAGGGCCCGCAGGTCCTGTGGGGATGACGTTTCAGGGGACGTACTCGTCGGCGGTGAACTATGGGCTGGCGGATGGGGGCCTGTACAACGGCTCCGCGTATGTTTCGCTGGTGGCGAGCAATCTTGGAAACACTCCAGATGAGAGCCCTTCGCAGTGGGCGTTATTTGCGACCGGTTCACCGGGGGCAACCGGGCCAGTGGGGCCACAGGGGTCACAAGGAACGACCGGAGCGGCAGGTTTGCCGGGTGCTACGGGGGCACAGGGGCCGGTGGGAGCGATGGGGCCGCAGGGCCCGGCGGTGGCGAACTATACGGGGAACTATGCGTCGGCGACGAACTACGCGCTGCATGATGCGGTGAGCTTCAATGGCTCCACGTATGTTTCGTTGATTGCGGGAAATGTGGGGAACACTCCTGATCAGAGTCCGGCGCAGTGGGCGTTGTTGGCGGCGCAGGGGCCGGCGGGGCCGACTGGTGCTGCGGGGCCTGCCGGGGCGCCGGGTGTCGCGGGTGCGACTGGAGCTGTGGGCCCGGCGGGGCCGCAGGAGCCCCCGGCGAGCTTTCAAGGGACGTGGCTGGTTGGCACTTCGTATGGTGTGGGGAGCGTGGCGGGATTCGGAGGATCGAGTTATGTGGCGTTGACGGCGAATGTGGGCAGAGAGCCGGATGTGAGTCCGACGTTCTGGGCGGTGCTGGCGCAGGCGGGTGTTCCCGGAACGCCGGGAGCGACGGGGCCTCAGGGGCCTGCTGGCGCGCCTGGCACCGTGGGCGTGACCTATCGAGGTGCCTGGGTCACGACGACCGCATATCTGGCGAATGATGTTGTCGTGTTTGGCGGAGGGACCTATCTGGCGACAACAACTTCGCTGGGATCGGAGCCGGACGTTTCGCCGGCGCAGTGGGCGGTGCTGGCCCAGAACGGAGTGGCCGGCGCGACGGGGCCAGCGGGTGTTGCTGCGACGTTGAGCGTGGGGACGGTGACGACGGGACTTGCGGGATCGCAGGCGAGCGTGACCAACAGTGGGACGGCGAGTGCGGCAGTTTTGAACTTTACGATTCCGCAGGGAGCGGCGGCTACGAGTGGTGGATCGGATGGAGGGTCGAGCGGCGTTTCTTCTGCGGCGCTTTATCATGCGGTTTCCTTTAATTTCACTTATTACTCGGCGAGCAGCGCGAATTCGGCGGCGGGCGAGGCGGATTCTGTTCTGACGTGGGTCCCGGCGGGATGCACGGCTTCGCAGTTGAGTGTGTTTTCGCGTCAGTCGAACACGATCAGCGTGATGTTGAGGCAGGGAACACCGGGAAGCATGGCGGATACCGGACTTGTGTGCTCGGTGGCTTCAGGGGCATCGTGTACGGTGTCGGGGAGTGTGAGCGTGGCTGCGGGGAACTTTGTGGATTTCAGTGTCAGCGGCGCGAGTGGGACGGCGGCGGGAGTGTGGATGGCGCTGGCGTGTAACTGATCTCTGGTGAATATTTCGCGACGCAGCGATTATGCTGGTGTGCGTGGTTATCTCTAGTTGTGAGGCTTGTTGGATGAAGCGTCTTGTGGCTTTAGTGGCGTTTGGGTTGGTGGTGCGGGTGGGTGCGGCCCAGGGTGTCATTGCAGAGGGTTCGCCTTCTCGGGAGATGGCGGCGACGATGATTAAGATGTGGCCTACGGGAGCGGTACTGACGACAGTGCATCCGGGGGCGTGGGGGTACGAGGAGGGCGTGCTGCTGGATGGAATGGCGGCGGAATGGCACTCGACCGCGGACGGCGCGGATTTTAAGTACATCAAGACTGCCGTTGATAAGTATGTAACTGATGATGGAACAATTACGGGCTATAGAGCGGACGGACATACGCTGGATGACATTGAGCTGGGGCGAGCGGTGTTGCTGGTGTATCGGGTGACGCAGCAGACGAAGTACTACAAGGCGGCGAAGTTCCTGCATGACCAACTTGAGTTGCAACCGAGGACTCCGAGCGGAGCGTATTGGCATAAACAGATCTATCCCAACCAGGTTTGGCTGGATGGGGCTTATATGGCGGGGCCGTTTCGTGCGGCGTATGCGGCGACTCTTCAGGAGTCGAAGGACTTTGACGACATTGCGAAACAGTTGTTGCTGATGGATGAGCATATGCGCACGAACACCGGGCTGATGAAGCATGGGTGGGACGAGTCGAAGCAGATGGCGTGGGCGGACAAGACGACAGGTTTGTCGCCGGAGGTGTGGGCGCGGGCGATGGGGTGGTATGCGATGGCACTGGTGGATGTGCTGGATTGGTTTCCTAACGGACCATCCGCAGCGGGCGGCTTTGATTGCGGCGTTGAACCGTACGGATGCGGCGGTTGTGGCGTTTCAGGATAAACAGACTGGCCTATGGTGGCAGGTAATGGATGCTGGGCCAAAGCAATTTGACCGTATTCCTGGCGGCCTAACCGACGTGCCAGCCAAAAAAGGCAATTATCTTGAGGCCTCGGCGAGTTGCATGTTTGTTTATTCACTGGCGAAGGGCGTGCGGATGGGGTATCTGCCGCAGAGTGATGAGACGAATGCGGAGCGCGGGTGGGAGGGGATACAGAAGCAGTTTGTGACGATGGGTGCGGATGGTCTGATGGTACTGAATGGGACGGTGAAGGTAGGTGGACTGGGTGGGACTCCGTACCGATCGGGGTCGTATGAGTATTACGTCGGCGAGAAGACCGGGGCGAATGATTCGAAGGGCATCGGGGCGTTTCTGCTGGCTGGGTCGGAGATGGAACAGGCCCCGACGGAGGCGTTGGGGCAGGGAAAGACGGCGCTGATCGATGCATGGTTCAATTCGCAGACGAGGAAGAACGCTGCGGGACAGACCGAGCTGTTTCATTACAAGTGGGACGATGATGCGAATAGCGGGTTTGCGTTCTTTGGGCGGGCGTTTGAGCGGTATGGAGTGAAGCTTGCCACGGAGACGACAGTTCCTACTTCCGCTGATTTGAGTAAGGCGCAGATCTATGTGATTGCTTCTCCGGATATTCCGGTGAAGAACCCGACGCCGAATTACATGGATAAAGCGAGTGGCGACGTGATCCAGGCGTGGGTTAAGGCGGGTGGGGTCTTGATTTTGACGGAGAACGATGTGACGAACTCTGAGTTTGATCACTTCAATACTATGAGCGAACGGTTTGGAGTTCATTTCAACCCGGTGATTCGGAACAAGGTCGACGGCGACAGGTGGGAGATGGGTACGGTGAACATTCCGGCGAGAACCGGAGTGTTTGAACATCCGCATAAGGCTTACCTGAAAGAGATTTGCACGATCAGCGTGTCGGGACCAGCGAAGGCGGTGGTCACGGACCAGGGCGATGTGCTGATGGCGGTGGCGAAGTATGGGAAGGGAGCGGTGTTTGCCGTGGTCGATCCGTGGGTCTACAACGAATATGTGGATCGGCGGAACCGGCTGCCGGTGGAGTATGACGGCTTTGCCGCGGCGATCGACCTTGCGGGATGGGCGGTGCGGCAGACGAGGTAGCTAGAGGCCAGCCGCGAGAGATTTGCGGAGATCCATGGCGAGGGAGCGGAGGGTGAGCAGCGTCTCTGGTGTCGGGGATTTGAGGATGCGTTCCATTTGCGACGCGACCTCGGTGCCTTGCTGGTAACCGTACATGCCGAGCGAGCCGGCGAGTTTGTGGGCAATCCCGAGGGCTTCGACGCGGGTGGGTTCGTCGAGAGTGCCGGATGCGGCGGCTGAGCCAAACTTGTCCATCAGGTCGAGGCGCTCGCGAATGGTGGGTAGGTTCTTCTGCCATAGTTGAGCGAGGAGGTTATCGATCGGGTCTGGCTTGGGCTTTTCCATGAGATTGGTTGGGTTATCGCGAAATTAAATAGGTGAACCTTACTGTTGGCACAAAGAAATAAAGACGAAATACAGGGACCTTTCACTTCGTTCAGGATTACGACTTCAAAAAAAAGGAACCAGGATTAGCGTTAATCTTTCCAGCCGAGGGCCTGGGAGATCTGCTCGGCGAGGGTGAGCGGATCGAAGGGTTTGAAGAGGATGCCGGCGAGGCCGAGTCCGGCGAAGCGACGCTGGTCGACCCCCTGGACCTTGGCGGTTAGCAGGAGAACCGGGATGTTCGCGATGGCGGGGTTTTGCTGCATGGCGCTGAAGGTCGTGGGGCCATCGACTCCGGGCATCATGACATCCATTAGGATGGCATCTGGCCGCTCGGCTGCGGCGATGGATATGCCTTCGGCGCCGGAGCTAGCGGTGAGGATCTCCCAGCCTGCTGTTGCCTCGAGAGAGAGGGCAGCTACCTCACGAATATCATCTTCGTCGTCAATAATTAGAACGCGTCGCATGAGCGAACTTATTCTCTCACGCAACGCGTTTTGGTGGAGGTAACTTGCTGATTTCGTCTCGCCTGGAGTCGGCGGTTATGTGGTTGGCGCGACGGTGAGGTCGGCAAACTTGGAGCGAATGCGGTGAACCATGGAAAGGACGAGATCTTCGACCTCTTGCGGCTGGACCTTGGCTTTGGTGAGGAACTCGGTGGGGCCGAGACGGAGCTTGGCCATTTCGATTTCGGAGATCTCGCGGCCGGAGTAAACGACCAGAGGCAACGCGCGGAGGGTGGGCTGCTGGCGAAGCCACTCAACCAGCGAGAAGCCGTCGCCGTCGGGAAGGGTGAGATCGAGGATGAGAAGGTCGGGCGGGCGGGTGATGCACTGCCGGATGGCTTGTTGACGGGAGGCGGCGTGGTCGATGTGGACAGCGGCGTTCTGGAAGCTGGCAGAGAGGACGCTGGCCAAGTCCTCATCGTCTTCGACTAACAGGACGTAGGCGGGGCCTTCTCCGTGATGGAGGACGCGGCCTAGTTCGGCGAAGAGGAGGTTTTCGTTAAAGGGCTTCTGGACCCATCCCTGCGCGTCGCCGGTGAGCTGTGGGCGGAGGGTGGAGGAGAGAACGCTGAGGACGACTACGGGAATGTTGGCCGTGATGGGATTGTTGCGGAGACGCTGGAGGGTCTCCCAACCACTGAGACCGGGCATGTACAGGTCGAGGAGGATGGCTTCGACGTTGTGCTCGGCGGCGAGGACGAGCGCTTGTTCGCCGGAGATGGCTTCGATGACCGTGTAGCCCTGGCGGGTAAGGTGTTCGGAGACGACGGTGCGAATGCCGGCGTCGTCATCGCAGACCAGAATGGCGCCTTCGCCACGTGGTGGGGGAGAGGCGGGGAGGATAACGTCCGTCGCTCGGGTGGTGCGGGGAAGCATGACGTAGAGGGTAGACCCTAGGCCGAGGTTGCGCTGCGCCCAGATGGAGCCGCTGTGCTGCTGGACGATGCTGCGGCAGATCGCGAGGCCGAGGCCGGTGCCGCCTTTCTGGCGGGCGTCGGAGGGTTCGATCTGCTGGAAGCGGTCGAAGATACTGTCGAGCTTGTCTGTGGGGATGCCGCGGCCTTCGTCGACGACCTTGAGGAGAATGGAGTCGGAGGTGGCTTCGGTGTGGATGCGAACAGTGGAAGCAACCGGGGAGAACTTGATCGCGTTCGAGAGCAAGTTGGTGAGGACCTGCAGGATGCGGTCGGAGTCGCCATCGAAGAAGAGAGCTTCGGGGTAGGCGATATTGGCCATGTTAGATGGTTCGAGCGCCAGATGGACAGTGTTGGCGTCGGCCATGGGGGTCATGGTGTCGATGGCCTGCTGGGCGAGGTCACGCAGGGAGCAGCGACGGATCTGAAGAGGCGCGCGGCCGGACTCCATGCGCTCGAGGTCGAGGATGTCGTTGATGAGGCGGATGAGGCGGTCGGTGTTGGTGACTGCGATGCGGAGGAGGTTGAGCGCTTTCGCGTCTACGTCGCCGATGATGCCGGAGGAGAGCAGACCGAGGGCCCCACGAATGCTGGTGAGCGGAGTGCGCAGCTCGTGTGAGACGGTGGAGATGAACTCGTCCTTGAGTGTGTCGAGCTCTGACCGGTGGGTGAGTTGAAGGGTGTGCTGATGGTGCTGTTCGCGGGCCTGAGTCAACTGTTCCGCTAATTCGCGGGTCATGCGCTGCGCTCGCAGGAATGCGATTAGCAGCACACTGCAGGTCGTGAGGAGCGAGAGATAACCAAGTAAGGGAAGAATGTGCATTATTCGCCGGGAACCCTATGGTAACTTTTTCTACGATGACGTAGTAACTTTTTTTGGTAACCGTTTCGAGTGAGGAAGTTTACTCTTTTGATTAACAATCCGTATCGTTGCGCATTCAATCAGACGAAACCTTCTGTGATCGTAAGAGCGTTTTGTTGTGTCTAAGTCCTTTCCCGGAGGTGTCAGAATTTTGTCAGCAGGCTGAGAATGACAGAAAATAAGTTGCAGCGGCAATAACACCTCAGTGGTGTTATCCGGGATGACAACATTGGTGTAGCAGGGTTTACGAGCTGCGAGGCACGCTAAAAGGCCGCCTATGGTGAGTAGGCGGCCTTTTTCGGGGTTTTTCTGAGACGAAAGTTAGGCGGGGACGGCTACCTGGTCGAGGATGGTGGCCCATTTTTTTCCGGTACGGGCCGCCTGGGCCTTCTTGTGGAAGGCATAGCCGGCGATAAGGGGGAGGGCCAGGGTGGCTTCGGAGAAGACCATCTGTTCGTAGGTGAGGTCGACCTTGCCCCAGCTTGAGGCTTCCTTAAGGGTGGAACCGGAGAGGGCGCCGTCGCGGGCGTCGGCCACGGTGATCTGGATGGCGTACTTGTGCATGGAGGCTTCGACTCCGAGGATGTCCGCAGCTACGACGATGTCCTGGGCGAAGTTCTTGGGGACGCCTCCGCCAATCATGAGCAGGCCGGTGGTGGGATTGGCGATCTTGAGCTGGGTGATCTCGTAGAAGTCCTTCGCGGAGTCGATCGAGACCATCGGCTTGCCCTGGCGAGCGTGCTGGTGTGCGACGAGACCGAAGCCGGCAGAGCAGTCGGAGAAGGCTGGGCAGAAGATGGGGACGTTCTTCTCGTAGGCGGCGAGGACGATGGAGTCTCGGCCGCCTGCTTGCGGGGTCTTGCCGTTTTTGCTGAGGTAGGCGCCCATCTCGCGGATGAACTCGCGTGAGCTGTAGGGGCGGGGGTCGAGAGAGTTGGTGATCTGGTGGGTGGTCTCGTCACAGATGCGGAGCTCTTCCTCGTCGATGAAGGTGTCGTAGATGCGATCGATCATCAGCTCGCGAAGATCGGCGTCGCCTGCGCCGTATTTGTACTGGTCGCCGGCGATGTAGTGATTAAAGCCGAGGGCCTCGAAGAAGTCCTGGTCGACTATGTTGGCGCCGGTGGAGACGACGGCGTCGACCATGTTGTTGCGGATGAGGTCGACGAAGATCTTCTGCAGGCCGGCGGAGATGAGCGAGCCGGCGAGGCAGAGGATGACGCCGCAATCAGTGTCTCGGAGCATCATGTCGTAGATGTTGGCGGCGCGGGCGGTGTCACGCGCGGAGTAGGCCATGTTGTGCATGGCGTCGACCAGGGGGACGACATTGTGCTGCTTGATGTCGAGGTGCTGGATGGGCGATTTGAGGAGTTCTTTTTTTGTGAGCATAACTTTATTAGGATATCAACGTTTCGGGCTGGATTTATGCGGGTTTAATGTGAATTTAATGAGGTGGCTGCCGCCCCCGCTGTCCCTACTTCTTCCCCGGAAGAACTTTGCCAACAAACTCGAGTATTGCAGTGTTGAATTGCTGGGGTCTTTGCAATGGGGCGAAGTGACTTACGGCGTTGAGGAAGATGAATTCGGCGTCCGGAATCGTCCGGGCAAGATATTCGGCGTGTTCACGTTTGATGAATTCATCATGCTCACTATGGGCGACCACGACGGGGAGCCTGATCCTGGCGAGATCGTCCACTGAGTAGTTGGGCTGCGTCCGCTGCATCAGTCCAAGATCCGCGACCAAATCTTCGAAGTGCTCCGGCGTAGTCGATAACTGGGCGTAATCTTTCGCGTGCCTGGCGAAGCACCGGTTCAGAGTTGGAGTGGCTTCAAACGGCTTTACTCCGCTGGGGTCCATGTTGCAGGCAAAGAAAAACACACCTGCAACGCGCGACGGAGCCATTGCCGCAAGCACCAAAGCGGTGCATGCGCCGTCGCTCCAGCCCACGAGGCCGGCTTTCTCAAGATTCAATCTGTCCATGACAGCCAGGACGTCAGAAGCCATCTGCTCATAGGAGAACGGCTGCGTGTCGCGTGTGCTTCGGCCATGACCCCTGCTATCGATCACAACGGCACGATAGCCACTGCTGACCAGCGCCGGGACCTGATAGCCCCAATTCCCGGCATGGCCGAGTCCCCCATGCAGCAGGACCACCGCCGGGCCTGATCCATAGGTGGCGTACCAGATCCGGGCCCCGTCATGTTCGACAAAGCCCCGGTCATCCGTGGGTGGCGGCGGTGCTGCGCCTTCTGCTTCGAATTTCCTCAGGTCGTCGTCGCAAACTTCCATCTGATCTCCATCCGTCAATTTGTTCTATTTGCTCGAGGTTAACAATGGTTGGCCTGATTTGTGGCAATTCGTGAAGTGGATACGCTGCTGAGGCGGAAATAACACTCTGCATGTCGAGACCTGGCCATATGGCTTTTCTCTGGCCGCCGAGAGGTCGCTCTGGAGGAGTGATCTGATTCGTAATCGCGATCGCTTCTTCTGTCTGCCTCTGAGTGCGATCCAAGTTCCGTATCCTTGTCAACTCGGCAAGCGTAATAGGTGTGTGAGCGTTGAAAGCGTATCTCATCTTTAGCTAGCCTCCCGGAGCTTCCGGCCTGACGGTGTATGCGATACGAACGAGTAAATCTTGAAGAAGACGATGCAGGCACTCCATTTGCAGTTGTCGTCATCCCGGTGGATGAGTCCCTGGCCATCAAGGCGCGGCGGTGAAGCTGGGGTCCTCGACAGGTCATAAGAGGCCAAAGCGCTCTTCGACACGGTCATCCGAGACAGACTTGGGGCCCCGGGTTGGATTAGTCCTGCTAAACGCCCTTGTAGTGACTAATCCCCCAAAAGTCGGCAGAGGGCGTCAATTTTCATTGCCTGCTTTAGTCAGGGATGCATCTTGCGACGATTAGCGTGATGTCATCGTGTTGTTCGGACGGGCTAAAGCTTTGGATTCGCTCGACGACGGATGTGAGGGTCTGCCTGGCAGGCATTGCTCTGTTTTGTCGTAAGGCCTCGATGAGGCGTTGCTCGCCGAACTCTTCTCCTGACGCGTCAAAGGATTCGGTTACACCGTCGGTGTAGAGCGCAAGCGTGTCGCCCGGGGACAGCTGGCATTCGTTGATTGGCGAATCCCATTCCTCGAAGAGGCCAAGGACGGTGCCGGTGGAGTGTAGCCAGTCGACCTTGCCGTTACGCCTGAGAACGATGGCGGACAGGTGACCGCAGTTAACGTAACGGAGACGGCGGGCGGTGTCATCGTAGTCGGCGAAGAAGACCGTGGCATAGGCAGAGTCGGTGGTGTTCTGGAAGAAGAGGCGGTTGACGGATTGGAGGAAGAGTTGTGGTTCGTCGCGAGCGAGGGCGAACTGGCTGCGGAGGTTGGCCTGGAGGTTGGCCATGAGCAGAGCGGCGGCGATGCCTTTGCCGGCGATATCGCCGATGACGAGGCCGAGCCGCTGGTTGCCGAGGGCGAGGAAGTCGTAGTAGTCGCCGCCGACGTGGCGGGCCTGGATGCAGACGCCAGCGTAGTCGAGGGTCTTGAGTGGAGGAAGGGTCTGAGGGAAGAGGCGGGCCTGAACCTGGCGGGCGATCTCGAGCTCTTGTGCGGTGCGACGATCGGACTCGACTTTGGCTGCGGCGAGCTGGCGTTCCTGCTCGATCTCGCGGGTGAACTGGTCGGTGCCGATGAGTTCGAAGCCGTTGCCGTCGATGTCTTGAAAGCGGGCGAAGGTGATTCCGAAGATCGTCTGCTGGGGCGGCTGGTGAAAGCGCACGCCGTGTCTCTGCCAGAGCTCGTATGTGGCGTTAATGTCCTCGGAGATGAAGCCGATTTGAGTGTCGCGGCCGATGAAGCGGTGTTTGTCGGTGCCGGGTTTCGGGGCGACGAGGGCGATGATGGCTTGTCCGTCCGGCGGGGCGATCGCGACCCAACGGCCGTCGTAGGTGAGACTGACGTCGGCAACGACACTGAAGCCGAGACGGTTGACGTAAAAGTCGAGGCTTCGTTCGTGGTTGCTGACGTAGACAGTGGATTTGAAGATGCGCAGGTAGGGGCGCTCAGGGCACTCCGGGCAGTCGGGGCGGAATGGTTGCACGCTGGGCGTGGAGGTTGGTTCGAGGGTTCCGGAGGTGGACATCAGGACGGATCTCCCTTCGCGAAGGCGGTGTGCAGGCTAAAGAGACTGGGGTTGAAGCGATTCGATGCAACGCGAGATATTTATCAAGCTAATGCCAATTCGATGTGCGGGAGACTGCCGCGGACTCGATTAATTGACCAGCAGCTGCGTCGAATATTCCGCGCTCAGCGCGGTAAGACTGCCCGGTCGGATCGCTCGGATTTGTGGCGAGGTGACCCTAGGGTTTGAGGAAGGCCTGGACGGCCTTGTCGAAGGCGGCGGGCTGGTCGTACATGATGAAGTGGCGGGAGTCGTCGATGCGGATGAAGTGAATGTTGGGCATGGTGGCGTAGGCGTTGGTGTAGAGCGCGGTGACATCGGCGACTGGCCCTTGCGTGGTCTCGTAGGGATAGAGGAGGGTGGTTGGGGTCTTGATGCCGGCGAGCTGTGGGCGTATGTCGGTTTCGAGATCTTCGAGCATGGCGTTGGCGAAGACGATGCGGTCGGAGGAGATTGAGGAGGCCGAGACCTGGCGTGCACCTTCGGGGTCTTTGACGAGGCGGGCCGAGAAGAGAGGCTGACTTGCGGCGAACTGGTCCGGAGGCATCTGGACCAGCTGGTCGTGCATGGCCTGGGCCTGGGGACGGACCAGGTCGACTGTGGCGGCGGGGTTGAAGACAAGGCCGTAGAAGGGAAGCGTGTCGATGATGAGCAGTTTGCTGACGTCTTCGGGATGGGCCTGGGCGAGCATGAGAGAAAGAAGACCGCCGAGGGAGTGTCCGATGACGGGGACCGGCTGGAGCTTGTTGGTGACGATGTACTGGTGGAGCTGTTCGACGACGGGCGCCAGGATGGGGCCGGTGGCGTTACGACCGGCGGGGTCTCCTGCGAAGCCGGCGATCTGGACGAGGTGAAGCCGATGGGTGGGGACGAGAAGCTTGGCTTCGGCCGCGTAGACGTCGCGAGAGCTGGAGAGGCCGGGAATCAGGATGACGTCGGCGACCTTTGCCCGGTGCGGCGCCTTCAATGACGACGGAGAAGCGTGTGGGCGCGGCGGTGATGGCCTGGCCGAAGATTGGTTTTCGCAGCAGAAGGATTCCGGCGAGGAAGAGAAGAAGGGCGACGAGACGGAGGATTGTGCGGGTGGCGGACATGGCTCAGCTCCTTGGAACTATTTCAGTGTGCGGGGCGCGATGCGTTGCCGGTAGTGGCTTGGGTCATTGAAGTGGGATGACAGTTGTCATGGTGCTGGCGACCGTTCGAAGAGGCTTACTCCTCATCTGTATCTGTGAAGATGGCTTCGATGGGGCTGTTGAAGAGGCGAGCGAGTTTGAAGGCGAGCGGCAGACTGGGATCGAACTTGCCGGTCTCGATGGCGTTGACGGATTGGCGAGAGACCTCGAGTTGCTCGGCGAGGTCTGCCTGGCTCCAGTTGCGTTCGGCGCGGAGGATGCGGAGGCGGTTTTTCATCGGTACCTCATGCGTATGAATGGCTGAGAGATTCCCATGAAGATCCAGAAGAAGATGTAGACGTAAAAGGAGGAGATATGCGGGGCCTTGGCGAAGTCTTCGAGAAAGCCCCAGATCGTACTGACTGAAAGAGCTCCGCCGAGGCCCCAGAGCATGGACTGGACGACGATGGAGCGTTCGAACTCGTCTGACTCTTCGGCGATGTAGAGACCGACGATGGCAAGCGTGCCAACCAGGGGTAATGCTGGGAGCACGGCAAGTAGGTAAACGACGAGACCGGTGGGATGATGATGGTGGAAGGTCCATTGTGCGATGTAAAGAAAGGCAATATAGATGACCATCGTGGGGAACAGGCGGTAGATGTAGCGGCGTCCGGCTTTCGTTGCGGGATAGCATTGCATGACAAGATTCCTTTCCATAAAGACAACTAAGCTTTACATAGAATGCTCCGAATGTCAAGCGTGCTTGTCAATTTATTTTTGAGATTCGAAGACCAGGCTCCCATCAGCCTGTGAAACGGCAATTGGTAGGCTTAGCTTGAGGGTTCGAACGTGAATGTGAATTTTGCCGAGCGTGCGCACAACCATAACTGGAGGCTGGATCCAATTGTGCGGTCGCTGCTGGATACGGACTTTTACAAGCTGCTGATGCTTCAGTTTATCTGGAAGAACTTTCCAACGATCCATGTAACGTCTGAGGTTACAAATCGAACCGTGTCGGTGCGGCTGGCCGAACAGATTCCGATGGCCATGCTGGTCGACCAGATGGAGCATGTGCGAGGGCTCAAATTTCGCCGGTCGGAGATCATCTGGCTGGCAGGGAACACGTTCTATGGGACACGGAGTATTTTTGAACCGGCGTTTCTGGATTGGCTGGAGAATGACTTTCGGTTGTCGGACTATGTGGTGACCGAGCAGGATGGACAGCTGGTGGTGCGATTCGAAGGCCTGTGGACCGAGGTGACGATGTGGGAGGTTTACGGGCTCGCTCTGGTGAGCGAGATGAAGACCCGTGCCGCGCTGAGCACTTTGAATGAGCTGGAGTTGGATGTCTTGTATGCGAGGGCCAAGACGAAGTTGTGGGAGAAGATTGAACGGCTGCGAGCTGTGCCAGAGGTGAGGATCTCGGAGTTTGGGACACGGCGGCGGCATAGTTTTTTGTGGCAGGAGTATGTGGTGGAGGTGATGCGGGTGGCGCTGGGGGCGAGTTTGTCCGGAACATCGAATACGTTTCTTGCTTACAAGCATGACCTGGAGGCGATGGGTACGAACGCTCATGAGTTGCCGATGGCAATGGCGGCCCTGGCGGAGGGTGATGAGGCACTGCATCAGTCGCAGTATCGTGTACTGGAGCTTTGGCAGAGGAGCTATGGTGGAGAGCTCTTGATCATGTTGCCGGACACGTTTGGGACGACGCAGTTTCTGGAAGGGGCCCCGGACTGGGTGGCGGATTGGACGGGGCAGCGGTGCGATAGCAAGGACCCGTTTGTGGCGGGCGATGAGTATGTCGCATGGCTGTTGCGCAGAGGGCGGGACGCGCGGAAGAAGCGGTTGATTGCTTCAGATGGGCTCGATGTCGACGAGATTCTGCGACTGCATGAGTACTTTCATGGACGGATACGGTTCAGTGCGGGCTGGGGCACGCTTCTCACAAATGATTTTCGCGGTTGCCACCCGCGAGGGGAGACGGGGCTCGATCCGATCAGTCTGGTGTGCAAGCTGATGACAGTGGAAGGGCGACCGGCGGTTAAGTTGTCGGACAATGCGCGAAAGGCGACTGGGCCAGAGGAGGAGATCGATCGGTATCGCAGGGTGTTTGGGAGTGTGGCTGTAGAGGGTGCGCTTGTAACCGTGTGACTCTCCGGGGTAGTTATACTTTTTACATGAAGAGATTGATTGGTACGGTACGTGTAGCGGCGGCGGTGACCTTGCTGCCGGTAATGTTGGTGCAGCAGAGCTTTGCCTGGGGCGCGGATGGACACAGGATGATTAATCGGCTGGCGGCAGCGGCGTTGCCGACAGACGTTCCGGCGTTCCTGAGAAATGGAGAGGCGCTGGATACGATGGAGTACCTGGGGCCGGAGCCGGACCGATGGAAGAACCGCGCGGAGAATGAGCTGTTGGTGACGCAATCTCCGGACCACTTTATCGACATGGAATGGGCGGACTATGCGGATGTATCGTGCACGGCTGGCCAGAATGGCTGCCCGGCGAGCGGGAAGTGACCTGCCGCGGCTACGGTATGACTTCTTCCGGGCGGTGGAGAAGGCTGCGGCCGCTCATCCAGAGCTGAATCTCACGCCGGAGAAGATCGGGTTTCAGCCGTGGGAGGTGCAGGAGATCTACGAAAGACTTGAAGGTTGGGTTGCGCGAGTATCGAAAGCTGTTGGCTGCGAACCACGACACGAAGCCTGCTGAGACAGCAGTGCTGTTCTATGCCGGTTGGCTTGGACATTATGTCGGGGACGGATCGCAGCCATTGCATGACACGATCCAATACAACGGCTGGACGGGCCCGAACCCGAACGGATATACGACGGAGCATAAGATCCACGCGCAGTTCGAGACGATGTTTGTGATGGCGGCGGCGAAGCCTGCGGATGTTGCCCCGCTGGTGGCAGCGGCAAAGCCTATGGTGTTGGACGACGAGTGGGCGGATTACATGGAGTATCTGCGGCACTCGAACTCGCTGGTGGAGAAGACGTATCAGCTGGAGAAGGCGGGTGGCTTCAATGGGACCGGGACGCCGGAGAGCGTTGCGTTTCTGGATGAGCGACTGGCTGCCGGAGCAATCGAGCTGCGGGACTTGATCTACACGGCGTGGGTCAAGAGCGGCGACCCTGTGCAGGAATATCACGGGCCACAGTAGAGACGTTAGATATCGTGAAGGACGGGATACTGGTGAGCGCGGATACGGTCGAGGAGGCGGCGGAGTATCGGTGTGAATGCCAGCGCTATAGAGGGGACGGCTATTGCGGCGAGGATGGCCCAGAGCAGGAAGGCGTGCCACTCCCAGAGCCAGAGTTGGCGGGAGAGGGCAAGGGGACGTTCTCGGGCGGCGTGGAGGAGTTCACTCGCAGAGAGAGGCATGGGTGCGGTGTGGAAGATGCGGCTGGCGACGCGGATAAACGGGACGACGAGTACGAGCTCGAGCGGATAGACGATGTGGTTGCCGATCTGCGATGCGGCCAGGTTGAGGCGAAAGACAAATGCCAGAGCAAGGCAGAGGACGGTGGTGCTGCCGAGGACGGGATTGATGCCAATGAGGAGGCCGGCGGCGATGCTCCAGGCCAGCTTTTCCGGCGATGCTCCCATGCGGAGAAGAGCGAGGATGGGAAGGGCGACGCGGCGGTAGACCCAGTTGTGGTGGACGGGAGCGGGGTTTTGGCTGGAGTCGCTGTGATTTGATTTACTGGGTCGCACTTCTTACAGGATAGACTGCGCTAGTGAGAACTGCGTCTTTGTTGAGAGATGAGGATTCGATCCGGTGAATTTTTTTCGGGCCGCCTGGCGTAGTGTTCGGCTGGCGGGGATGTTTGTCGTGGCGGGTACGGAGCTGGCTGTTACGCGGCCGGCGACGCGGGAGCAGCGGGCGGATTGGCTGCATCGGTTCTGTGCGCGGGCGATGCGGGGGTTCGGGATTGAGATCAGCGTAGTGGGTGAGTTTCCGGAGCGCGGAGCGGTGATATCGAACCATCTTAGCTATCTGGACATCGTGGTGTTCGCTGCGATTCATCCTTGTGTGTTTGTGTCGAAGGCCGAGATCGCGCGGTGGCCTGTTGTTGGGTGGATGACCACGATGTCGGGGACGGTTTATGTAGAGCGTGGACATGGCGGTTCGGCTATGCGGGCGCGGAAGGGGATGCAGGCCGCGCTCAATGCGGGTTTGCCGGTGGTGTTCTTTCCTGAAGGGACGACGACCAATGGGAGTCATTTGCTGAAGTTCCACAGCGGGCTGCTGGCGCAGGTGATTGATGGTGGTTCGGTGGTGACAGCGGCGCATTTGCGGTATAGCTTTGCGGCGCCGAATGGGCCAGACGTTGGTGTCGCGGACGACGTTTGTTATTGGGGGAACCGAAATATGCTGGCGCATATCTTTAAGTTTCTTGGGCTGCGGGGGGTGAGGGCGGAGGTGCGGTTTGCGGAGGCGCCGATTGCGTTTTCGAGCGACGGGCTGCACCGAAAGATGGCGGCGGTGGAGGCGCGGTCGGCGGTGGCGGTGCTCGCAGCTCAGGACTGAGCCGCGATTTGCGGGACGAGGGCGGTGAGGAGGTTGGTGAACTGCTTTTCCGCGCGGCGACCGACCTCCATGACGTCTTCGTGATGGATGGTTTCGTTGAGGACACCGGCGGCCATGTTGGTGACGAGGGAGATGCCGAGGACCTCGAGTCCCATGTGGCGGGCGACGATGGTTTCGTGGACGGTGGACATGCCGACGAGGTCGGCGCCGAGGGTGCGAAAGGCGCGGATCTCGGCTGGGGTCTCGAATGAGGGGCCGAGGACGGCGAGGTAAACGCCTGCGGCGAGTTGGAAGCCCTGGCGGGCGGCCTCGTCGACGGCGAGGGTGCGGAGGCGCGGCGAGTAGGCGGCGGACATGTCGAAGAAGCGCTGGCCGGCGCCGGGAACCATGCTGAAGCGGGGCTCGTTGGGCCCGAGGGCGGCGTTTGATCCGGTGAGGTTGATGTGGTCGGAGAGTGCTACGAGGTCGCCCTGCTTGTAGTCAATGTTGATTCCGCCGGCTGCGTTGGTGAGGACGAGGGTCTTGCAGCCGAGGAGGCCCAGGACTCGGGTGGGGAAGGTGACGTCTGAGGGGGGGTAGCCTTCATAGGCATGGACGCGGCCCTGCATGACGGCGACGGGAACTCCCTCGATGGTGCCGAGGACAAGGTTGCCGGAGTGGCCCTGGACGGTGGACTGGGGGAAGTGCGGGGACCTCCGCGTAGGGGACGCGGACGGCATCTTTGACATGGGTGGCGAAGTTGCCGAGGCCGGAGCCGAGGACGATGCCGATGGCTGGAGTGATGTCTGTTCTGGAGTGGATGTAGTCGACGGCGGATTGGGCGTTGCAGAAGAGGTCGGTCATCAATGGCTGCCTGCGGTCTATCGTCCCGTTCGTGTGGGTGGGGGTACCCCCCTTGCCCGCAGCTAAAATAGCCAGAATCAGCCACTTACGGGGTGGCTTCTTCTGTAAATTCGTCATTCCAGATGGGTTACGGCCAAATTCGTGCAAACAAAAGCTTTGTGTTCCTTTTGTTTGTCTCCAAAAGAGAAAGCCCGGTGATCGCCGGGGCTTTTTTTCTATCTGTTTTAAGGATAGCAGATTGGATATAACTAACGTGCCACGCGGATGTTGTTGTCTGGTAAGGGTTTGAATGGTTTCGGGGCTTGACACGCGAAAATGCTGAGGTTTTTCGAAGTGTTTGGGAGAAATATTTTCAGATACGCGATTCTGCGGAATCCGGCTCCCTTGAAGTTCAGGGGCGCGTGCCAAGGGTGTTGTTTTTCACGCCGAGCGACAGCGGTGTGACGACGGGCGTGGCTGCGCCGACCATCTGTACGATGGTGCTGCTCGACATGGCGACCCAGACGTTGCCGGAGCTGTCGACAGCGTCGTAGACGGGATACCCGACCGGTGAAGTTGAAACGAGAGACAGGCCAGTGGTTCCGGAGAGCAGGCTTCCGTTGTTGCCCAGCTCGACCATGGTGCTGGTGACGACGGGCGATCCTGTTGCAAAGCTTGTTGTATCGCTGGTGGCCCAGACATTGCCTGCGCCGTCGATGGCGAGACCGAGCGGGTTCGACACTCCACCAGCTGTAAAGCCGTTTGAGCCTGAGAGGTTCGTCCCATCGCTGCCGAGCTTGAATATGCTGGGAGTGAAGCCATTATTAGCGACCCATGTGTTTCCACTCGAGTCGTTAGCGTGCCTCCAAGCCCCAGTCAGACCAGTGAAGGTGTAGCCGGTGGTGCCTGAGAGTGGAACTCCGGCGTTCGTGAACTTTGCGATGTTGCTGGTGGCGCTTCCGGTACTGCTCGCAATCCAGACGTTATTACCGGCGTCGACGGACATTCCTCTGACTTGACCGACACCTCCACCGGTGTAGCTGCCGCCAGAGAGCAGATTTCCACTGTTGTCGAACTTTGCGAGGTTTCCACACCAGATGTTTCCAAATCCGTCGATGGCCAACCCCGGAGAGGTGCCGAGGATGGAGTTTGTCGTATTGAAAAGAGGGGGCCCGGTACTGCTCAGTTTAGCCAGGTTTGGTGCGAGACTACTGGTTAGCCAGGCGTTGCCTGACGGGTCGATCGCGATGCTGATTGGTTCATCGAGTCCGCCACCGGTGTAGCCGGTCGGGCCCGACAGGATTGCTCCGCTGTTGCTGAGCTCTGTCACGCTGCCGGCGGTAATTCCCGGGGTGACTTGATTGGCGACCCAGACGTTGCCGACCGCGTCGATCGCAAGCGCGCTCTGGAGCGCTCCATAGGCGGTGTAGTTCACCTGGATGGTCCAGTCGTTGGGGGCAGATGGCAGTGTGGGCTGGAAGGGCGAGGTCGCTGAAAAGAGAGCGTAGAGAGCGCCGACCTGCGATACGGGGTGCGTTGCGACGTTGAAGATGGCCTGGAGCGTATTGGTGGGCGCGGTGCCGCCTGAAGGGGTGGCTGCTGTAAAGAGGGAGGTACATGCCGGTTCGCTGCCGGTGGAGTTCACGCAGGCGGCGATGATGTCCGCGAGCGTGTTGATCTCTGCCTGGGGGACGGTACCGTTGCCGGCCGGGGTGGTTGTCAGGGCCTGTCCAGTGGAGATGTCAACGAGATTGGGAACGGTCTGGAAGGCGTTCGCGATGCCAATCGAGTTGGAGAAGCTGGCGCCAACCTGAGTGGTGGCGGCGTCCATGAAGCCGGCGAGAGCGTAGACGGAGGCGACGGTGGTGACTTCGTCGATATTGATGAAGGCGGTGGGGCTAAGTGTGTAGTGTCCGCCATTGAGGACGCAGGGGCCAATGGCCGCCATCAGGGCGAGGGCCGTGTTGTTGGTTGAGGGGCTTAGGCCTGGATTGCCGCCAGTAGCGACGATATAGAGCTGGCTTATGGAGGTCGGGCAGGGAGACGCGCTGGTGATGGTGAAGTTTCCGTTTGCGTCCGTCGTGATGGGTGCCGAGAGGAGAGTGGTCGCTCCGGTGCCGTAGCCGCTGGTGCCTGCGGCATAGAGTTGGATGGTCGCTCCTGAGACCGGCTGCTGCCCTCCGTGGACGTGGCCCTGGAGTAACGGCGCCGCTATGGGAGCGTTGGACTGGACGCCGACGCCGCAACCAAAGGTGAAAAGGAAAATTGAGAGAAGAGAGAGGTTGAACAGGTGAGTGGGAGAAGACTTGAAGATTCTCTGCAAAGTCAATGATGCCTCCATGTGCCACGCGCCTCTAAAACCATTGGCCGTTCGGTGGGGCGAGTGTACAGGGCGAGATTCCGGAGATGCCAGAATAATTTGGGGGATGGCCCTATATAGATACGTGTGATAGATGCGTGTGGCCAACGTCGACTGAGATCTGCGGATCGGGCGAACCGCAGGGACGGGCTCTATGATGCGCCAAAGCCTCGGCTCGATCGGCGCCGAAGATGGCAAGCGCCGAAGCCTTGGGACACGGCTCCGGCGCTTGCCTTACATCAAGTTGCTCATGCGGTTAGTTCATTGCGTCGACGTCGTGGGCCAGCAGCACTGTCTGTCCCGTTACGGGGTTCTTCAACAGCAGGCCGACTACGCGTACGTTAGCACCGCCTGTTACTGCGCTGATTCCCGTCAGGCCATTGCGGAAGACGGTCGGCCCTGCCACATAGACTGTGACGGTCTGCGGAATAAGTGCGCCGACAAAGCCGTTGACCTGCATCTGGAAGGTGTCGTTCGTCTGATTGACGCTTCCGGATACGACCGTTCCGTTGTAGCCCCAATGCCGCAGGACGACCCGTTTGACGGTCACCGCCTGTGGATTGGCTGCGCCGGTCGCCGGTCCGCCTATCGCCACATGCTGGCCGGGGAGCAAGGCGCTCGAGTTGAAGAGGAATGCAGTGAGCGGATTGTGCATCCAGTAGATGAAGAAGTTCTCCTGGCCGGACAGATTGATCTGCGCGATCTCACCGAGCGAGAGAGCTGTGGTTGTGGGCAGGAGTCCGCGCACGTAGAGGTCAAAGCTGGTGGCCGCTCCCGAAGCAGGCTGAACGTAGGTCACCTGACCGGCTGCGTAGAAGCCGTCCTGGGAGAGAATCGCTACCTCGTCTGCATCGAGCGTGGCGTCCGCGCGATCCAGCGTGCCGGAGACCTGCACGATGCTGCTGGAGCTGAGTGAGCTGATGCTCTCGTTGTTGTCCCACTCCGTCGTCCCGTTCACGTTGACTGTGAACTGACGGCCGTGCGGTCCCTGGATTACAAAGGACTGCGCCGTTGTGTTGACGCTGACTACGGCCGCGTCGAACTCGTCGACATGGGCGCCGGGGTCGGTGGTCTGGACTGCGTTCACGTCAAATACCGGCGTTACCTGACCGGTGATTTGTCCGTTGGAGTCGACAAGGATCGATTTGTGCAGATCGAAGTCCAGGTGCAGGCCGACAGGCGCTGTCTGGGCAACGATAAGAGGCGTGGCCAGGGTTATGTTGACGGTGGATTGCGTAAAGGTCGCTGCTTCGGTCTGGATCGTTGGGGCAGCTCCGGCTGTTGTGCTCAAGTAACCAATCGTCGCAGGGCCCAGCGTGATGGAGACGCTGTTGTAGGTGCCCACGGGTACGTCGTTCATGTCGAGCAGAGTCTGCAATCCGTTGAAGCGTGCGAAATCGACCGTGGGTGTGCCGCTGATGAGAGGCACGCTGGTCCCAGTAGCGTCGATTGCGTTAATGCTTTGAATTTGTACGGAGAAAGATGCGACGTTCGGCAATGGAGCGTCGGTGCCGACGACAAAGGCCGGCGCGGTTACCGCGTTTGAGTTAGTCGAGGTCGCGGCGGTGGTGCCGCTGCAACCTAGTGCGAGGAATGTGGCAACTGGCAACGATACAAGAGCGATCAAGAGCCTGCGTTGGATTTTGAACGACATGGTTCACTTCGCTTTCTGTGCGGAACCCGTAGCTTATGAAGAACGAACGCCGAGTTGGGCAACTGCACCACTCTTCCGGGAACGTCTCTGAGACAAGAAGACCTGTTAGCCGCCGTAGACACGGTGACTCGACAAGGCCCTCGCCTTAGCAGAGCATGAATGGACTTCGTTCCCGGTGCGCCCGTGTGCGGGGCCATCACCTGACCTACATTGGGGGCGGAGTATGAGAGGTGTCGGTCTCCGCCTTCCCACTGCTCAGACACGAGGTCGTTTGTGAAGTTGTGATATTCGAAATGAAATATTCGGGTGCCTGCAACTTTCGGGCCGCTCGCACGTCAGCATGCATTTTATTGGCCAAAGAGCCACTTTGGTCGATAGTAGAACGCGAGATATCTGTGGTCTCCGTTTTGGAAGCTGAACATTATGCTTCTGATAACGTTACAAACCTGAGCGTGTCGCGTTACAGAATTTTCGCAACGACAATGGTTAGATCGTCTTCCTGTTCCTTTGTTCCTGCAAAGGCGGAGACGGCCTCAGTGACGTCGGTCACCAATTGGGCGGCGGAGTACGATTCTTTGCTGACAATAAGGTCTCTGAGGCGGTCGAGCGAAAACTGTTCATCGTTCATGTTCTCCTGCTCGGTGACGCCGTCGGTGAAGAGGGTGAGGATGTCGCCTGGCTCGAGCGTAACGACCGTATCGGAGAACTGTGCGTTAGGCAGGATCCCCACTATGGGGCCGGCCTGGTCCGAACAGAAGAGATTGGCCGGTCTGCGGGCGGACGAGGAGGGGCGGATTGTGGCCGCCGCACGCGTACTGCAGAGTCCGGAGGGCCGGATTCAAACGTGCGTAGAAGATAGTCACGAACGTTGCCGGATTTGTGATCTGCTTCAAGACTCCGTCGAGGTCTTTGATGATCGCTGCCGGCCCACTCAACTCCTTCGCGCGAAGCCGGAGGGCGACGGCTAATGAGGGCATCAGGAGCGAGGCAGCGGCGCCTTTGCCGGAGACGTCAGCGATGACGACGTCGACTACATTGTCAGATATCTGAAAGAAGTCGTAGTAGTCGCCGCCAAGCAACCGCGCGGTCTGCATGGCTGCTGCAAGCTCTATTCCGGCCATGACCGGAGGCTTGGGCAGGACTTGCTGCTGGACCTGGGCGGCTAACATCAGATCGCGCTCGTATTCGTCCCTCTGCCGTCTGACCTCGGCCGCCAAATGGCCGCGCTGCTTTGCGATCTTCGTGACAAAGAAACCAACCACTAGATAGCCAGCCAGACTAATCAGGGTGCGAATGACCCTGACGTGAAAGGTGTCGTATGAGGGGCCAAAGATCTCCTGCAAGATGGTACAGAGGACGGCCAACGCGATGGTGATGGGCAACCGATTGCACAGCGCACTGAGCGCGATGGGAAGAATATAGAGGTAGCCCATCGAAACATTGGCCACCACGATCCAGTCGGTATAGGCAACGGCGGCGACGGCCACAGCGACGACGACGTTCAGCAATCCTGCGGTGCGTCCTTCTTCTATTCGGAGATGCCGCTTGTCGTTGTCGCTGTTTTTGTTCCCCTTCATTAACGCCATCCTGATGACCTCCTCGCATGGGTCAAGTCTCTCGATAGCTATTTGGTCGAGGTGCGCTGCGGGCCGATTTCTCTTACGAGGTGGATTGTGTCTTTTGAAGGTCGGCGGCTTGCCATGCGTCGAAGCCGCCGGTGAGATCGGCAATTTCGCGGAGGCCGGCGCGGCGGAGAATGCTGGTTGCGATGGAGCTGCGGTAGCCTCCCTTGCAGTGAACGACGATGAGCTGGCTGGGGTCGAGTTCGCTGGTTCGGTCGACGAGCTGGCCTAGCGGGATGCGAATGGAGTTTTCGAATGCGCCGGTTTCGACCTCGCCGGGCTCACGGACGTCGAGGATGGCGATGTGGTCCTTCTCCTGCTCCTGCAGGTCGGCGAGTTCCTGGGCGGAGACCTGCGGGATGTAATCGAGTTCGTAGCCGCCCTTGAGCCAACCGGTGATGCCGCCGTCGAGGTAGGCGTCTACGTGCTCGATGCCGACGCGGGCGAGACGGAGCTGGGACTCGCGAAGCTGGTCCGCGTCTTCGCCGACGAGGACGATGCGCTGGTCGAGGCCGAGAATTCGTGCGGCCCAGGATGCGTATTGGCCGGAGAGGGCGATGTGCAGGGAGCCGGGGACGTGGGCCACGGCGAACTCCATTGCGGGGCGCGTGTCGAGGACGATGGCGCCTTCGGATTGGAGGCGGAGGACCTCGGGTGCGGAGAGTGGTTTGGGTGCTGGGAGCTGGTCGAGAGAGGAGGCGCCCTGACGGTTGAGCTCGACATCGCGGCCGAAGTACTCGGGGCGCGGAGGGAGGCTGTCAGTGAGGAGATGGATGAATTCTTCTTCGTTGCGGGCGAGGAGGGCGTAGTTGGTGCGGCGCTGCTTGCCGATGGTGGAGGAGCGCTCGGAGCCCATCTGGCGGCCGCAGAGAGAGCCGGCCCCGTGGGCGGGAAAGATCTCGGTGTCGTCGGGAAGTTTGAGGAGCTTGTTGTGGAGGCTGTGGTAGAGCATGGCGGCGAGCTCTTGCGGGGTGTGGTCGCCGGAGAGATCGGGACGGCCGACGTCGCCTACGAAGAGAGTGTCACCGGTGAAGACCGCGCGCGGATGGGAGGGCTCGGCTAAATCGGTGAGGACGGCGCAGGCGCTCTCGAGGGTGTGGCCCGGGGTGTGGAGGAAGTCGAAGCGGGCGTTGCCGAACCGGAGGGTGTCGCCGTCTTTGATCGCTGTGTGAGGGAAGGTCGCGGCCGCGTCTTCTCCGAGGTAGATGCGGGCGCCGGTGCGCTCGGCCAGTTCATGGTGGCCGGAGACGAAGTCGGCGTGGAGGTGGGTCTCGATGATGTGTTCGATCTTGAGGTCCTTCTGCTTCGCAGCTTCGATGTAGATGTCGACGTCGCGCTGGGGATCGATGACGGCGGCGATGCCTTCGGAGGCGACGAGGTAGGAGGCGTGTGCGAGACAGCCCAGAAAGAATTGTTCGATGAGCACAGGTTCCATTTGTTTGCCTTACTTGTCCATCACGATTCTACTGGAACGCTGCGGCTTGGCGCAGACGCTGCTGCGGCCGCGGAAAAATCTCTTAATTTCGGCGCCATCGGTCTGATGGGTGAAGATGGCTGCACAAATATATACTTGCTCGACGACTTTGAGAGCGTGTCTGGGTTGGGGATTTGGGCCGGGTATTCGCTGTTTAGAAGACCAAGGGTGACGCCATGAGAGAGCCGGATCCGATGCAGCCGACGGTGGGAGCAGCTGCGAAGCCTGTGGACGAGGTCGCGACGACGTTTGCTTCAATTCATGCAGAGTCGGGTGCGAGCCTGCTGGCGCTCGCCGAGGCTTCGCCGGTGTTGCTGGTGTTTTTGCGGCACTTTGGATGCTCGTTCTGCCGGCAGGCGATCAGCGATGTGTGCGGAGCTTCGTGGTGAGCTGGATCGCCGTGGTGTTCGGCCTGTCTTTGTGCACCTTGGGACACCCGAGCGCGCTAAGCCGTTCTTCGATTACTACGGAATTGGGGACGTGGAGCGAGTGAGTGATCCTGAGGCGAAGGTGTATCAGCTTCCGGTGTTTGCATTGCCTCGAATGCATCCGGCCCTGACTTTGTTCCAACCTTCTGTTTGGATCGGTTGGCTGAAGGGTGCGATCTTCAAGCATGGAATCGGGGCGATCAAAGAAGACGGGCATCAGATGCAGGGCATCTTCTTTCTGAAGGGACCGAAGATCGTGCGGCAGTTTCGTTATAAGACGATTGCGGATGAGCCGAATTATCTGAAGCTGGTTGCTTAGCTCGGTAGCGAATGCTGGGTGGGGACGCTCGTTGATGCTTATTTGATGAGCATGGAGACGATGCTGGCGGACATGAGGTTGGCCATGGTTCCGGCGAGCATGGCGCGGAGGCCTAGCTGGGCGAGGTCGTTGCGGCGGTTGGGGACGAGTGCGCCGATGCCGCCGATCTGCATGCCGATGGAGCCGACGTTGGCGAAGCCGCAGAGGGCGAAGGTGGCGATGGAGAAGGTGCGCGGGTCGAGAGAGTGCTTTGAGCGGTGCCGAGCTGGTGTGAAGGCGACGAACTCGTTGATGATGGTGCGGGTGCCGAGGAGGTTGCCGATGGTGCGGCACTCGTGCCAGGGGATGCCGATGAGCCAGGCGACGGGGGCGCCGACGACGCCGAGGATGGCGTTGAGGGAGTGCGGGAAAGGAATGTGGCCGTGGGCCCAGGCGAAGTTGGAGATGCCGAGCATGATGGCGTTGAAGAGGCCGACGAGCGCGACGAAGCTGATGAGCATGATGGCGACGTTGAAGGCGAGCTGGCCGCCGTCGATGGTGCCGCGGGCGATGGCGGCGACGAAGTTTTCGTTTTTGTGCTCTTCGTTGGGCGGCATGTGGACGGTGCCGGCGGTGGCGGGGACCTCGGTTTCGGGCACGAGCATCTTGGCGACGAGGATGGTGCCGGGGGCGGTCATGATGACGGCGGAGAGGAGGTCTTTGGCGTTGATGCCGAAGAGGATGTAGGCGGCCATGATGCCGCCGGAGACGTGGGCCATGCCGGAGGTCATGATGGTCATGAGTTCGGAGCGGGTGGCCCCGCCGAGGAAGGGACGGATGGTGAGCGGGGCTTCGGTCTGGCCCATGAAGATGCTGGCGGCGACGTTGGTGGACTCCGCGCCGCTGGTGCCCATGGTGCGCTGCATGATCCAGGCGACGACCTTGATGATCTGCTGCATGAGTCCGATGTGGTAGAGGATGGCGAAGAAGGCGGAGACGAAGATGATGGTGGGGAGGACGGCGAAGGCGAAGACGCTGAGCGGGTTGCTCGGGATCGCCGAGGTAGCCGAAGACCAGGCCGGAGCCGTCGGCGGAGTGGCCGAGGAGGCCGGTGATGACGCCGGAGACGGTGCTGAGGATGGTCTGGCCGTAGGTCCACTTGATGACGAGGAAGGCGAAGACGAGTCTGCAGGCCGAGGCCCCAGGCGACGGTGCGCCACTTGATGGCGCGGCGGTTGGTGGAGAAGGCGTAGGCGAGGCCGAGGAAGGTGATGAGGCCGAGTAGACCGGTGAATCGTGCCAAGGGTTGCTCTCCTGCGTGAGTGAATGAGACGTGAATGTTTGGGATGAGTGTACTGGGTGTGAAGGTGGGACGCCTAAGGATTTTGTTCTGCTAGTTTTTCGGCTCCCTGTTAGTTTGGCTAAGTCAGTCTTTAATCGGACTTGATGGCCCTTGAAACACGGAGTGAGAGGCGTCTATGTCAACTTGCGATCGATGCCTGGTTGTGGGAGTTTTGCTAGTGCTGTCGATTGTGCTTCCCGTAACGGTTGGGGACGCGCAGGTGCAGGCGAAGATGACGCCAGTGTTGCTTGCGGTGCAGGACGCTCCGGTTCCGTTTGTGGGTTCGGACGGTAGGGTGCATCTTGTCTATGAGCTGTGGATGACGAATTTTTCGAGTGCAGACGTCATGGTGAAGCAGGTCGAGGTGATGGGGGACGGAAGGTCTTTGCAGAGTCTTGATGCGGCCGCGATTGGCGGGCGGTTGCAGGTCGCGGGGCAGCGCGAGTCTAGAGGGAAGCTGGCGGGGAGTGCGGTCGCGCTGCTGTTTCTTCATGTGACGCTTGCGCCAGGAGCGGCGGTGCCGACGCGGCTTTCGCATCGTGTCACACTTCACGCCGACGCTGCGCCTCCGGGTCAGCAGGAGATTACTGAGAGTGGGGGCGAGGTCGCGGTAGATCGCCGTGCCGTTGTGTCGATCGGGCCACCGTTGCGTGGAGAGAGGTATGTGTCGGCCGATTCGTGCTGCGATTCGAGCCGACACACGCGGGCGGCGCTGCCGGTCAATGGACGAGTGTGGCTGGCGCAGCGCTATCGCGGTGGATTGGGAGGAGCTGGACGCTCAGGGACAAATTCGTAACGGGCCGCAGGAGAAGCTCGAGAGCTATACGATCTTCGGCAAGCCGGTGTATGCGGTCGCGGACGCTGTCGTTGTGTCGGTGACCGACGGGTTGCCGGAGCAGACGCCGGGAAAGTATCCCACGAATATCTCTCTCGATGAGGCCGATGGCAACAGCGTGATTCTTGATTTAGGACAACAACGCTACGCGATGTATGCGCATATGCAGCCGGGCAGCATTAAGAGTCCATAAAGGCGAGAGCGTAAAGGTGGGTCAGGTCATCGGGCTTGTGGGAGACACCGGAAACTCGCTTGTGCCGCATCTGCATTTTCAGGTGATGGACAGGGCGTCTTCGCTTGCTTCGAACGGCCTGCCGTATGAGATCAAGGACTTTCAAATTGCTGGTGAGACTCCGGGGACCAAAGCGTTTGACGAAGCGGAAGAAAAGGGATCTCCGCTTGCGATCACTCCTCTGTCACCTGTGCAGCAGGTCAAGGGAGCGTTGCCGCTTGATCAGCTGATTATCTCTTTTGTGGTGCGTTAGGGACGAGACGGTCTAGACCTTCAGGCCGAACCGGGCCAACATTTCACGTTTGCCGAATGTGGTGATGGCAAGAGCTCTACTGTCCAGGTCTTGTGTTACCCATTTCTTTTTGAGGGTGATTTTTAGGACGGCCGCCCCCAATGCGCCGCCCACATGGGGTCGCCTCTCGCTCCAATCGAGGCATGCGTATGCGAACCGGCGACGGAGTGCTCGAGTGGCCATGATGTCAATGCCCAGGGTTTCGAATGCCCTGGTTCCAGTCGAGGTCAGCTCGTATGCGATGTCGCCGTCTTTCGAGCCGGCTGACAGCCAGCCCAGGGTGTAGAAGCGGTCGTGAAGCGACACTCCGAGCCGGCCGGCCATGTGATCGTAACAAGTGCGTGCGGCGCAGAGGCGGTTTGGCGTGTTGGGAACGAACTTGTTGCGCGGGCCGCCAGCGAGAACGCTTAGCCCCTCAAGCACCTTTGCGACTGCGGGGCCATCCAGACTGTAGTAGCGATGCTTTCCCTGCACGAGGACTTTGACCAGACGGGCTTTCTGGAGCCGATGCAGATGAACACTCGCGGTCGACGGACCCACTCCAGCGACTACGGCAAGCTCGGTGCTGGTTCGCGCGTGGCCGTCCATGAGGCAATAGAGGACGCGCGCCCGTGCCGGTTCGCCAATGGCCGCGGCAATTCTGGAGGCAGCGGCATCCGTGTCATGGGGGACATTCATACTTTGAGGTTAAACGAAGTGTCCTCGTCCGACAACTGACATATTGATTGATATGCAGTCAACGAAATCGTCTTTCGGGCAAATCAATCGTCGCGAAGCGGTCGGGATGATTGCGGCGTTTTGTGCAGCGCCGGAACTTCGAAGCGATGCTTCGCCCTTAGAACCATCCAGGAGAATGTCCATGACGGTCACATGCATTATCCGCTATCAGATTGATCCGTTCCAGCGAGACGCGTTCAAAAGATATGCCGAGAACTGGGGGCACATTATCCCTCGTTGCGGCGGCAACCTTATCGGGTATTTTCTTCCTTACGAGGGTACTAATGATGTGGGCTGGGCGCTCATCGGGTTCGAGAGCCTCGCCTCATATGAGGCCTATCGAACGCGGTTGAAGGCGGACCCGGAGGCACGCGAAAACCTCGCCGCGGCGCAGAGTAAGCGGTTTATCCTCCGCGAAGAGAGGAACTTCGTGGAGGTGGCCGAAGGAACTCTTGGCATCCCCTCGACGCTCACAAAGCCTTAGTGATTTTCCGGGCCCGTTTGGTTGTACGCGAGATGCAATGTTGGTGGTACATTGGCTCGCATGTGGTGGTACGGCTGACGGGCCAGGTTTGTGAGGGTGAGAGCGCGCCCAACAAATGGAGGAGTGGCGATGAGCAAGGTGAGGTTGCTGGTTGGGACGCGGAAGGGCGCGTTTGTGCTGACGTCGGATGGGAAGCGCGAGAAGTGGGAGGTAAGTGGGCCGCATTTTGCGGGTTGGGAGATTTATCACGTCAAGGGATCGCCAGTGGATCCGAACCGGTTGTATGCTTCGCAGTCGAGCGGATGGTTTGGGCAGATCATTCAGCGTTCGAATGACGGCGGCAAGACGTGGGAGCAGGCGGGGAACAAGTTCTTGTATGACGGGGTGCCGGGAACGCACCAGTGGTATGACGGCACGCCGCATCCGTGGGAGTTCAAGCGGGTGTGGCATCTGGAGCCTTCGCTGACCGATGTGGATGAGGTCTATGCGGGGGCGGAGGATGCGGCGCTGTTCCAGTCGACGGATGGCGGGCAGAGTTGGGAGGAGCTTTCGGGGCTGCGGGGGCATGGGTCGGGGCCGCACTGGCAGCCGGGTGCAGGCGGGATGTGTCTGCATACGGTGATTCTGGATCCGAGTGATCCGAAGCGGATTTATATTGCGATCTCGGCGGCGGGCGCTTTTCGGACGGACGATGGCGGGAAGACGTGGAAGCCGATCAATCATGGACTGCGGTCGCAGGGGATTCCCGATCCGGATGCGGAGGTAGGGCACTGCGTGCATCATATTGCGATGCATCCTTCGCGGCCGGGTGTGTTGTTCATGCAGAAGCACTGGGATGTGATGCGGAGCGATAATGCCGGCGACTCGTGGCAGGAGGTGAGCGGGAACCTGCCGACGGATTTTGGATTTGCGATCGACGTGCATGCGCATGAGCCGGAGACGATCTATGTGGTGCCGATCAAGAGCGACTCGGAGCACTATCCGCTGGATGGGAAGCTGCGGGTGTATCGCAGCAAGAGTCGGAGGCAATGAGTGGGAGGCGCTGACGAAGGGTCTGCCGCAGAAGGACTGCTATGTGAATGTGCTGCGCGATGCGATGGCGGTGGACTCGCTGGATTAGTGTGGGGTGTACTTCGGGACGACGGGAGGGCAGGTGTATGGGTCGTCGGATGCGGGAGATAGCTGGACACCGATTGTGCGGGATCTGCCGGCGGTGCTGTCGGTTGAGGCGCAGACGCTCGCATGATTCGGGTGGAGCTGCCGGCGCATCTGCGGACGCTGGCGGGTGTGAAGGGTGAGGTGACGCTCGAGGTGGCGGGGCCGGTGACGCAGCGGGCGGTGCTGGATGCGCTGGAGGCGAAGTATCCGATGCTGGAGGGGACGATACGAGAGCATGGGACGCTGAAGCGGAGAGCGTTCCTGCGGTTCTTTGCCTGTGAGGAGGATCTGTCGCATGAGCCGCCGGATGCGTTGTTGCCGGAGGCGGTTGCAGCGGGGAAGGAGCCGTTGCTGGTGGTGGGAGCGGTGGCTGGGGGTTTATGGAGACGACCAAAGGAGGGTTGATGCAATCGAGTTCAGATATCGAGAATGACTCGAAGGGAATGCTCTGGACCGGACGTGTCCTCAGTGGGTTTATGGCATTATTTTTCATCTTTGATGGAGTTGGGCATCTGATGAAGCCTGCCCCCGTTGTGGAGGCGTTTGCGCGGCTCGGATATCCGTTGAGTGCGAGTGTGTGGATCGGTTTGCTGGCGCTGATCTGCACGGCAATCTATGTGACACCAAGGACTCGCGGTGCTTGGTGCGATCTTGCTTACGGGCTATCTCGGCGGGGCGGTTTCGACCCATGTGCGTGCCAGGTCTTCGGCGTTCGAGATGATATTTCCAGTGATACTGGGAGTGCTGGTGTGGGTGGGAATCTTTGTGCGAGACGCGCAGTTGCGCACGCTAATTCCACTTCGTCGCTAGGCTGGACATTGTTTGGTGATGATCTCGCGGATGAGGGGTTGGAGTTTGGGTGGGGTTGGGGCGATTTGTAGGGTTTCGCGGAGCATGGCTTCGGGTTCGTTGAGGAGGGACTGCGTCTTCGGCGAAGAGGGTGACGAGGGGTTGGCCTGGTTTCGAGTTTGTCGCCTAGTTTGGCGTGCATCTCGATGCCGGCGTGGGCGCTGACGGGGTCGCCGGGTTTGGCGCGGCCTGCTCCGAGGCGTTGGACGGCCCAGCCTACTTGTTTGCAGTCCATGGAGGCGAGGTAGCCGGCTTGCGGGGCGGTGAGTGGTGCGGGTGGCGGTGGGTTTGTGGTGGGCGGCGGGGTCTTCGAAGACGGTGATGTCGCCGCCTTGGGCTTCGACGATCTTTAGCCACGCTTTGTAGGCGGCGCCGCTGCGGAGAATTTCGTCGGAGAGCTTTGCGCCTTCTTCGGGAGTGGTCGGCGTGGCCGGCGAGGTGGAGCATCCAGCCGGAGAGGATGTTGGAGAGTTCGATGAGGTCGGCGGACATCGGGTGGCGGTGCTGCTTCATGATGTCGACGCACTCCCAGACCTCGACCCAGTTGCCGGAGAAGCGGCCGAGGGGCTCGTCCATGGTGGTGAGGAGGGCGACGGTGCGGGTGCCGGAGGCTTCGCCGGTCTGGACCATGAGTTCGGCGAGGAATTTGGATTTTTCGTAGGTGGGCATGAAGGCGCCGGAGCCGACCTTGACGTCGAGGACGAGGGCGTTGAGGCTCTCGGCGAGCTTCTTGCTCATGATGCTGGCGGTGATGAGGTAAGGGGATTCGACGGTGCCGGTGTGGTCGCGGAGGGCGTAGAGGATGCGGTCGGCGGGGACGAGTTTGGGGGTTTGGCCGATGAGGGCGGCGCCGCACTTTTGCAGGGTGTCGAAGAACTGCGCGAGAGTGAGAGCTGGGTGTTGAAGCCGGGGATGGTTTCGAGCTTGTCGAGTGTGCCGCCGGTGTGGCCGAGGCTGCGGCCGCTGATCATGGGGACGCAGATGCCGGGGACTCCGGCGGGTGTGGGTGCGGCGAGGCCGGCGGCGGCGAGGATGGGGGCGATGAGGAGGGAGGTCTTGTCGCCGACGCCGCCGGTGGAGTGCTTGTCGATGGTGAAGGTGTGGAGGGGCGTCGGCGTCGAAGGTCTCGCCGGAGTAGCGCATGGCGGAGGTGAGGGTGGCGAGCTCGTGGGCGTTGAGGCCGCGCTGGAAGACGGCCATGAGGAAGGCTGGCGATCTGGGCGTCGGTGACGAGCTGCGTTCGGGTGTGCGGTCGACGATGGCTCGGATGAAGGCTTGGATCTCGGCGTCGGTGAGGGCGAGGCCGTCGCGTTTGTGGAGGATGACGTCGATGGGATGGATGGAGTGTGTCATTGGTTCTATGAGATCGTGGCTGCTCGATTAGGAGTTGGTGAGGAGGAAGGCGGCGGGGAGGAGTTCGGCGATGGTGGCTTGGGCGATGGTGCCGTCTTCGGCCGGGGAAGAAGACGACGGTGTCGGGGGTGCTGAACTCGTGGATGGTCTGGCGGCAGGCTCCGCAGGGCTGGCTGGCGGTGTCGTTGAGGTTGGCGACGGCGATGGCGCGGATGCGGATGGTGGGGCCGTGGAGGCCGACGGCGGCGGCGATGGCGGCCTGTTCGGCGCAGACGGTGAGGCGGTAGGAGGCGTTTTCGACGTTGCAGCCGGTGACGATGTTGCCGTCGGTGAGCAGGACGGCGGCGCCGACGCGGAAGTTGCTGTAGGGTGCGTAGGCGTGGTGGGCGACGGCGATGGCGCGCTGTTGCAGGTCGGCGGCCTGGGCGGGGTCGAGTGGGGTGGCGATCGTGGCTCGGAGACATGATTAGAGTGAGGCTATCGGGTGCGGAGGGGCGATAGCAAGTCGTGTTGCGCTAATGGTTAAGGGCCTGCGCCCGATATAGGAGATGTGGACGACCTGACCAAAGAGTTTATTGCGGAGAGCCAGGAAGGGCTGGACCGGATGGAGCGGTGCCTGACCGAGCTGGAGACGCGGCCTGACGATGCCGGACTGGTGGGAGAGATCTTCCGCGCGGTGCATACGATCAAGGGGACGACGGGGTTTCTGGGCTTCGACCGGCTGGAGAAGCTGGCGCATGCGGGGGAGCATCTGCTGGGCTCGCTGCGGGACGGCAGGCTTGGCGGTGACGTCGGAGCTGATCAGCGGCCTGCTGCAGTCTGATGGATGGACTGCGTGCGATTCTGGCGCTGATTGAGGAGACGGGCGGCGAAGGGACGCGGTCGGGCGATGAAGACAGCGAGTTGATTGCGGAGCTTGCGCTGTTGAATGGAGCGATGCCGCCGGTTGAGGTTGAGCCGGAACTTGCATACCGGCATCGATGCCGGTGACGAGCGCTGCTGTGCCGGTGGGCGGTCGAAGCTTCGAAGGCCGTCGGTAGCCCGTCAGACCGAGTTCGGCGGCTACGAATGGCGAGAGAAATCGTGCAGGGAACGACAAGACGCTGCGGATCGATGTGGATGTGCTGAACCGGATGATGAATCTGGTGGGCGAGCTGGTGCTGACGCGCAACCAGATGCTGCAGAGCGATATGGCGGCGGCGAATTTTCCTGAGCTGGCGCGGCGGCTGGATAGTGTGACGGCGGACCTGCGCGAGACGGTGATGCAGGCGCGGATGCAGCCGGTGGGAAATCTGTTTGGCAAGTTTCCCAGAATGGTGCGCGACCTGGCGAGGACTTGCGGGCGCGATGTGCGGATTGAGTTTACCGGGCAGGAGACGGGGCTGGATAAGAGCCTGCTGGAGGCGATCAAAGATCCGCTGACGCATGCGGTGAGGAATGCTGTGGACCATGGGATTGAAGCGCCTGCGGACCGCGTGCTGGCGGGTAAGCCGGCGGAGGGCTGTGTGCGGCTGAAGGCGTTTCATCAGAGCGGCTCGGTGGTGATTGAGGTTTCGGATGATGGCGCGGGAATTCCGATGGAGCGGGTGTTGGAGAAGGCGATCGAGCGGAACCTGGTAACGCAGGAGCAGGCCGCGGGGATGACGGAGCGGGAGGCGCTGCAGCTGATTTTTCTGCCGGGATTTTCGACGGCGGCGGCGGTGACGACAGTCTCGGGACGCGGCGTGGGGATGGATGTGGTTCGGGCCAACGTGGAGAAGGTGGGCGGGAGCGTTGAGGTGGAGTCGCGAGAGGCGAGGGGACGACGCTGCGGCTGCGGGTTCCGCTGACGCTTGCGATTGTTCCGTCGCTGGTGGTGCGGAGCGGAGGACAATGCTTTGCGCTGCCGCAGAGTGCGCTGGTGGAGTTGGTGGATATTCCGCAGCGGGAGTTTGACAGGGCGGTGCAGACGATTGGTTCGGCGGAGCTTTACCGGTTGCGAGAGCGATCTGCTGCCGATGGTCTGGCTGGACCGGTTGCTTGGGTTGGAGGCGGATGCTGCTGAGATTGTCGCAGGGGCATTATCTGGCGGTGCTCGAGGCGGACGGCTGCCGGTATGGGCTGGTGGTGGATGATTTGATGTCGCCGGAGGAGATTGTGGTGAAGCCGCTGTCGCCGGTGCTGCGGGAGATTGGGTTGTTCTCGGGAGCGACGGTGCTGGGTAATGGGACGCTGGCGCTGATTCTGGATATTGGGGCGACGGCTGCGCGCGCGGGTGTGAAGCCGATCGAGGACGAAGGCGTGGAGCATGGAGTGCGGGCGAGGAGTCGGCGCAGGAGGCGTCGGGGAGTCGTTCCTGATCTTCGAGGACCGCGTACGAGAGCGGACGGCGCTGCCGCTGGACATGGTGGAGCGGATTGAAAGCGTGCCGCTGGAACGGATCGAGTATGCGGGGGGTCGGCCGTTGCTGCAGTATCGCGGTGAGCTGCTGCCGCTGAAGGATGCAGGGCGATGTGCTGCCGGAGCTGGAGGAGGCGCGGCAGGCGAGGGGAAGAGGTGATGGCGACGGTGCTGATCTGCGGTGATGCCAGCTTCGGCGGAGAGCAGAGGGTAGGGCATGGTGGTGCGGCAGGTGCTGGATGTTTCGGCGGGGACGCTGCTGGAGCCGGACGATGTGAGCGAGGGGACGGGGATGGAGCTCGCCCTGGTGAAGGAGAAACTGACGCTGGTTCGCCGCGACTTTGACGCGAAGGCCACGGCCGCCGTGGCAGGAGGTCGCGTGAGAGTTGTGGGTCGTGACAGGATCGACGAGATTCAGGAGGAGAATGACGCGGTGTCGCTTTGTTCGCTGTATGCGGGCGGCGAGATGTTCGGCATCGACACGAGAAAGATTCGCGAGGTGCTGGGGGAGCGAGAGCTGCAGCGGGTGCCGATGTCGCCGGCGTTTATCGCGGGGGTCGTGCCGTATCGCGGTGAGGTGCTGACGACGGTGAACCTGCGGGCGCTGCTGGGGATGGAGTTGCAGTTGGGAAAGTGTTGCGTGCTGGTGATGGAAGACGACGAGGCCGCGGAGCGGTTCGGCCTTGTGGTGGATGCGGTGGGCGGTGTGGTCACGGTGAGTCGGACGGGCGCTGGAGGCGAATCCATGCACGCTGGAGGCGCGAGGCAAGTGGCTCTTCGATGGAGCGTACAAGATGGAGAGCCGGCTTGATGGTGCGGCTGGACCCGCGGAGGCTGTGCCCGTCGCGGCTGTCAGAGACCGGATTGTTCAGGACAACGTAAGAATGGAGGTAGAGATGCGAGCGCTGATCGTCGATGATTCAAGCTTTATTCGCGAGTATCTGCGGCACCTCTTGAACAGGATGGATATTGTGTGCGAAGAGGCCGTGGATGGAAGCGATGCGCTGACGGTGCTGGCGGCCGAAGAGACGTTCGACCTGATGCTGC
Organism: uncultured Acidobacteriaceae bacterium; assembly: GCA_963756685.1. Taxonomy (GTDB): domain Bacteria; phylum Acidobacteriota; class Terriglobia; order Terriglobales; family Acidobacteriaceae; genus Edaphobacter. The sequence goes on along the minus strand of CAVWON010000006.1, from coordinate 237,077 downwards.
TGGACGTGAATATGCCGGTGATGAATGGACTGGAGTGCGTGAAGGCGCTGCGCGAAGCGAGGCTGGGGCCGCAGATGAAGGTGATGATGGTGACGACGGAGGCCGACCACTCGTTTATCGCGACAGCGCTGGACAATGGCGCGGATGAGTTTCTGATGAAGCCCTTTACTCCGGAGAGCCTTCGGGAGAAGATGCTTCTGCTTGGCGTGATTGCGGCCTAACGGGAAGACAAAGGAAATCGCACATGGGCACCATAAATGAACGGCCGCTTCGTATTCTTGCGGCGGATGACTCCGCGGTGATGCGGAGCATTATGTGGAAGCTGTTTCTGATGCATGCGGAAGACCGCAGCGAGCGAGTTGCCGCGGATGGAGTTGTGCGGAGTGGCGCGCGACGGAGTGGAGTGTCTGGAGTTGGTGCAGACGACTGAGCCCGGATGTTCTGGTGCTGGACCTCGAGATGCCGAAGTTGAATGGCCTTGAGGTGCTGGATAGGCTGCGGGTCGAGAGTCCGGAGCTGCCGGTGATTATGTGCAGCGCGTATACGGAGCATGGCGCGCGGTCGACGCTGGAGGCGCTTGCCCGCGGTGCTTCGGACTATGTGACGAAGCCGACGGAGCAGAGCGATTTTGCTGCGGCGATGCAGTCGCTTTCGCAGCAGTTGCTGCCGCGAATTGCTGCGCTCGCGAAGAGCGCGAATCGGGGAGGAGAAGACACTGACAGAGGGGTTTCGTCAGACAATCTGCCGCAAGTCAGAGACGGCGAGGTTGCGGCGAGGGTGCATTCTTCGATTGAAGTCGTTGTGATCGGGTTGTCCACTGGGGGGCCCTCCGCGCTGGAACAGCTGCTGCCGAAGCTGCCGAAGGATTTTCCTGTTCCGGTGTTGATCGTGCAGCATATGCCGAAGCTGTTTACGGGTGCGCTGGCGGAGCGGCTGGACAAGTGCTGTGCGCTGCGCGTGGAGCAGGCCTATGACAATGCGGCGATTCGTCCGGGGACGGTCTGGCTGGCTCCTGGAGATGCGCATATGGAGGTGGCTCCGCGCCGCTCGATGGGCGATGGGAAGAGAGGCGCCGACGGGTGTAGTAGCAGGGTCCGACTGCATCAGCAGGAGCCGTTGAATCATTGCAGGCCGTCGGTCGACTATCTGTTTTTCTCGGCGGCGCGGATGTATGGCGCGGGAACGCTGGCGCTTGTGATGACGGGGATGGGCGCAGATGGCTTGAACGGAGCGCGCGCCGTGCATGAGGGTGGCGGCGTGGTGCTGGCGCAGGACGAGGCGACCTCTGCGGTGTGGGGGATGCCGGGCAGAGTCAGCGAGGCCGGCATCGCCAATGCGACGCTGCCGCTGTGGGGGATTGCAGCTGCGTTGAAGCAGAGAGTAAGCGCCGGGAGGGCGACACGGTCGGAGGGCGTGGCCTGCGCGATGCCGGCGACGACTGTGCGGCGGGAGATGATCCATGGCCTGCTCTGATTCGGACTACGAGTATCTTCGAGGGCTTGTGATGGCGCAGTCGGCGAACCTGATCGATCCATCGCGCAATACGCTGTTCGATACGAGGTTGACGCCGATCGCGCGGCTGGCGGGGGCGACGAACCTCGAAGACTTCGTCAACATGTTGAAGAACGGCCGGCCGGCCCATCTGCATCGTGCGGTGGCCGAGGCGATGACTATCAATGAGACGAGCTTCTTTCGTGATATGACGCCGTTTGAGATGTTGCGGGAGGTGGTTTTTCCGCAGTTGATTGAGCAGCGGATGCAGGAGCGGCGGCTGAGGATTTGGAGTGCGGCGAGTTCGACGGGACAGGAGGCCTACAGCCTGGCGATGTCGATCGCCGAATATTTTCCCGATCTTGCACAATGGGACGTGAAGATCATTGGGACAGACATCTCGCGGCATGTGGTGGACTATGCGCAGAAGGGGCGATATCGGCGGCTCGAAGTGAACCGTGGGTTGCCGGCGCGGATGCTGCTGAAGTACATGGTGCGTGAAGGTGAAGAGTGGGAGGTCGTTCCGCGGATTCGGTCGATGTGCGAGTTTCGGTATGCGAATTTGTGTGCGCCGCTGCCGCAATTGCCGGTGTTCGACCTGGTGTTGTTGCGAAATGTGCTGCTGTATTTTTCTCAGCATGACCGGAGGACGCTCTTCAGGGAGATCTATCGCAAGATGGCACCGGATGGGTATCTGGTCCTGGGGAACGCGGAGCAGGCTGAGGATTCCACAGATCTTTTTGAAGTGGAGTTCGCCGCGAACTGCTATTTTTATCGGCCTGTGGGTGCAGCTTAGCGTTTTATGTGGCTGTCGAGCCGGGTGGTGCATGAGAAGGCCGCGTTGCATCCTATAGTGGTATGGCAGTTATGCTGCTGAAACCACATGGATGACGATGCCGCGAATTCCTTTGAATTCGAAGAAGAAATTAGTCGCCTCGGAAGCTGATGCTTCGCCGCACAGCATGGTGCTGCGGACGCGGCTGAGGCGGCGCTGGCGCTGTTTCATCCGATTACGGCGAAGTGGTTTCGAGCGGTGTTTGATGCGCCGACGGCCCCGCAGGTGGAGGGCTGGCCGGCGATTGCGCGTGGAGAGTCGACGCTGATTCTGGCGCCGACGGGCACGGGGAAGACGCTGACTGCGTTTCTGTGGTGCCTCGATAGGTTGATGATGCAGACGGCCCCGGATGCGGGACGTGGGTGCCGGGTGGTGTATCTGTCGCCGCTGAAGGCGCTGGCGGCGGATGTGGAGCGCAACCTGCGGTCTCCGCTGGTGGGGATTGCGAATATGGCGAAGCGCGAGGGTGTGGCGGTGCGGATGCCGGAGATCAGCGTGCGCACGGGGGATACTTCGCAGAAGGAGCGGGCGCGGTTTCGCAAGCATCCGGGAGACATTTTGATTACTACTCCGGAGAGTCTGTATCTGCTGCTGACGTCGGAGGCGGGGGAGGCGTTGCGGTCGTGTCGAGACGGTGATTGTGGATGAGATTCATGCGCTGGTGCCGACTAAGCGCGGGGCGCATATGGCGCTGTCGCTGGAGCGGCTGGAGGCGCTGACGGGCAGGCGGCTGCAGCGGATTGGGTTGTCGGCTACGCAGAGGCCGCTGGAGGAGGTGGCGCGGTTTCTGGGTGGCGCTGAGTCTTCAGTTGAGAAGAGTGTGGTTTCTTCGGCGGCCGAGTTACCGCAGGTACAGGAGCGCGAGGACGAGATTGCCAATGTTCTGATGAGTACCGCCAGCGACGATGGGGTGAAGCCGGACGTGGGTGCGGATGCGCCGCTGTATCGGCCGGTGACGGTCGTGAATGCGGGGGCGAGGAAGCTGCTGGAGTTGAAGGTGGAGGTTCCGGTGGAGGACATGGCGCGGCTTGGCGAGATTGAGGAGCAGCCGAGTGGGCCGGCTTCGCAGGGGCCGAAGCGGACTTCGATCTGGCAGTCGATCCATCCGCGGTTGCTGGAGATTATTCAGGGGCGAACTTCGACGCTGATCTTTGTGAATGCGCGGCGAGTGGCGGAGCGGCTGGCTGGAGCGCTGAATGAGCTTGCCGGCGAGCCGATTGCGCGGGCGCATCATGGTTCGCTGGCGGCGGCGCAGCGGACAGAGATTGAAGAGCTGCTGAAGGCGGGGAAGATCAAGGCGCTGGTGGCGACGTCGTCGCTGGAGTTGGGGATCGATATGGGGGCGATCGATCTGGTGATTCAGATTGAGGCTCCGCCATCGGTGGCGAGTGGGATGCAGCGGATTGGGCGGGCGGGACACCAGGTGGGTGCGCCTTCGCATGGGATTATCTTTCCGAAGTATCGGGCGGACCTGATTGCTTGTGCGGCGGTGACGCGGGCGATGCATGAGGGGCATGTGGAGTCGACGCGGTTCCTGCGGAATCCGCTGGATGTGCTGGCGCAGCAGATGGTGGCGGTGATTGCGCATCCTCCGCTGGGTGTTGCCGATGCAGAGCGAAGGGCGAAGCATGCGACCGAGCAGGACGCGGGGCCCGGGTATCAGCTATGCTGCGCTGTTTGCGCTGGTGCGGAGCGCGGCGCCGTTTGCGGGGCTGAGTCAGAGCGTGTTCGATGGAGTGCTGGATATGCTGGCGGGACGGTATCCGTCGGATGAGTTTGCGGATCTGCGGCCGCGGATTACGTGGGACAGGACGAGGAACTGGATTACGCCGCGGCAGGGAGTGAAGCGGATTGCGATTCTGAATGGCGGGACGATTCCTGATCGTGGGACTGTATGGCGTTTTTCTTGCAGGAGAGCGAAGCAAGCCGGTGCGGGTGGGCGAGCTGGATGAGGAGATGGTGTTTGAGAGCCGGACGGGGGAGACATTTATTCTGGGGGCTTCGACGTGGCGGATCGATGAGATTACGCATGATCGGGTGCTGGTGACGCCTGCTCCGGGCGAGGCCGGGAAGATGCCGTTCTGGCATGGGGACCAGGCGGGACGGCCGCTGGAGTTTGGGCGGAGGATTGGCGCGCTGGTGCGGGAGTTGCGCGAGCTGCCGCGTGGTGTGGCCATGGCGCGGCTGACGACCGAGCATGATCTGGATCCCGGTGCGGCGGAAAATGTGCTGCGGTATCTGGCAGACCAGGAGCTGGCGACGGTAGCTGTGCCGGATGATCGCAATATTGTGATTGAGCGGGTGCGGGATGAGCTGGGCGATTGGCGGGTCTGCGTGTCTGACGCCGTTTGGGAGCAGAGTTCATGCTCCGTGGGCGATGGCGGTGACGGCGAAGCTGCGTGCGACGAGCGGCCAGGAGGTCGAGACGATGTGGACGGAGGATGGCTTTGTGCTGCGCTTTCCGGAGACCGAGGAGGCGCCTGCGATCGAGCCGATTTTGTTGGAGCCGGAGGAGGCTGCGGAGTTGGTGCTTGCGGCAGCTGGGTTCGACGGCGTTGTTTGCGGCGAAGTTTCGTGAGAGCGCGGCGCGGGCGCTGTTGTTGCCGCGAAGGAGGGCGGATGGGCGGACTCCGCTGTGGCAGCAGAGGAAGCGGGCTTATGACTTGTTGAGTGTGGCGAGCCAGTATGCTTCGTTTCCGATTCTGCTGGAGGCTTATCGGGAGTGTCTGCGGGATGTGTTTGATATGCCGGCGCTGATGGAGACGCTGCGGAACATTGGGAACCGTTCGCTGCGGGTGCATACGGTGGATTCGCGGACGCCTTCACCGTTTGCTTCGGCGCTGCTGTTTAGTTATGTGGCGAACTACATCTATGACGGCGATGCTCCGCTGGCGGAGAGGCGGGCGCAGGCGCTTTCGATCGATCAGGACCAGTTGCGGGAGTTGATGGGCGATGCCGATCTGCGCGAGCTGCTGGACATCAATGCGATTGAAGAGACGGAGGAGCAGCTGCAGTGTGTGGCGGAGACGTATCAAGCGCGCGGAATATGGATGGGGTGCATGATCTGCTGCTGCGGCTGGGCGATTTGACACGGGCGGAGCTGCGGTTGCGATGTGTAAACGACGAGGTTGCGGAGACGATTGGAAAGCTTGCTGCGGGCGCGGCGGGTGCTGGAGGTGCAGGTCGCGGGAGAGAAGCGGTTGATTGCGGTGGAGGATGCGGCGCGGTATCGGGATGCGCTGGGTGTTCCGCTGCCGCCGGGGTTGCCTGCGGCGTTTTTGCAGGAGGCGCCGGATGCGTTGGTGGATTTGGTGCGGCGGTTTGCGCGGACGCATGGGCCGTTTACGACAGCTGAGGCGGCCGCGCGATTTGGTCTGCCGATGGAGAGCGTGGAGGCGGTGCTGCAGCGGCTGGTGCAGAGCGGGCAGGGTAGTGGAGGGCGGTTTCCGGCCGGGCGGGATCCATCGGGAGTGGTGCGATGACGAGGTGCTGCGGGCGATTCGGCGGAAGTCGCTGGCGCGGCTGCGGAAGGAGGTTGAGCCGGTTGAGCAGAGGACGCTGGCGCGGCTGTTTACGCGGTGGCAGGGTGTGGTGCAGCCGCGGCGAGGGCTGGATGCGCTGCTGGATGTGATTGAGAATCTGCAGGGTGCGCCGCTGCCGGCTTCGATTCTGGAGACGGAGATTCTTCCGGCGCGGCTGGTGGGGTATAAGCCGGCCGATCTGGATACGCTGATTGCGGCGGGTGAGGTGGTGTGGGTGGGGTTCGAGCCGATTGGAGAGCGCGATGGACGGATCGGGCTTTATCTGGCGGAGAAGCTGTCTGCTCTGTGGCCGATTGCTCCGCCGCAGACGATGGAGCGCGTCTCGAAGGACGACGCGGGCAACGTGGTTTCTGCAACGGCTACGGTGAGCAAGGAGTCGGCGATTGTCGAGTATCTGAAAGGCGCACGGGGCTTCGTTCTTTCAGGATCTGCATGATGGCGTGGGTGGAGGGTATCCGGGGGAGACGCTGGAGGCGCTTTGGAGTTTGGTGTGGAAGGGATTGTTGACGAACGATGGGATGGCGGCGCTGCGGGCTTACTGCGAGCGGCCTTCGACGAGCAGTGCGCGGAAGCCGGCACGGAGGGTGAACCAGCAGGCAGTGTTCCGGTCGCGACGGACGACTCCGCCGACGGCGCAGGGACGGTGGGCGTTGAATGCTGCGGCGTTTGCGACGGGAACGCTCGGCGACGGAGTGGAGCCATGCGATGGCGCAGCAGTTGTTGACGCGGTATGGCGTGGTGTTTCGCGAGACGGCGCATGCGGAGAACCTGCCGGGCGGGTTTTCAGCTGATCTATGACGTGATGAAGGCGCTGGAGGAGAGTGGCAAGATTCGGCGAGGGTATTTTGCAGCGGATCTTGGGGCGACGCAGTTTGCGATGCCCGCTGCGGTGGATCTGCTGCGCTCGCTGCGGGTGCAGCAGGGCCCGGACCGGGTGGAGATGCTGCAGCTGGCGGCGACCGATCCGGCGAATCCTTATGGAGCGTTGTTGCGGTGGCCTGCGGCGCCGGATGCGGGGTCGTCGCTGACTCGGAGTGTGGGGGCGAGAGTGGTTCTCTGCGATGGCGCGCTGGTGGCTTATCTGCGGCGAGGGAATCCGAATGTGCAGGTGTTTCTGCCGGAGGAGGAGCCGCAACGATCGCAGGTGGCGCGGAGCGCTGGCGGAGTTTTTGGTGGGGCGAGTGCAGGGAGAGCGCGGAGACGACGATGCGGGGCGGGCGGGGATGTTGATTGCAACGGTGAATGGGGTGGCGGTGGCGGAGAGTGCGATGGCGCGAGCTTTGCTGGATGCTGGGTTTGCGGCGGGGGCGATGGGGTTCAATGTGCGGCGAAACCTGCCGCCCTTACCTGGACAACGTAGCGGAGCGAGAGCGAATGCCTGAAGGGGACACAATCTACCGCGCGGCGCGGGCGCTGCAGAGGGCGATTGGCGGCAAGGTGGTGACTGGGTTTGAGACAGGGTTGGCGAAGCTTGCTCGGGTGAATGATGATGCGCCGCTGGTGGGGCGGGTGGTGGAGAAGGTAGAGTCGCGAGGGAAGTGGTGCCTGATTTATTTTTCGGGCGATTTGATTCTGGTTACGCATATGTTGATGAGCGGGAGCTGGCACCTGTATCGCACTGGTGAGCGGTGGCAGATGGGACGGGCCCGGATGCGAGTGGTGATTCGAACGGCAGATTGGGAGGCGGTGGCGTTCAATGTTCCGGTGGCGGAGTTTCACACGGCGCGGTCTTTGGAGAGAAGCAACGAGGTGCCGAAGCTGGGGCCGGATATTTTGTCGGAGAGTTTTTCCGTGGAGGGCGGGGTGGCGCGGCTGGCCGCTCATGCGCGGGAGAATCCTGATGCGGAGATGGCGGTGGTGCTGCTGAATCAGCGGGTGCTGGCCGGGTTGGGGAATGTCTATAAGAGCGAGGTCGCGTTTGCTGCCGGGGTTAATCCGTTTCGTACGATGGGGACAATTACGCAGCGGGAGATGGAGCTGATCGTGGAATTTGCGCAACGATATATGAAGGCAAATGTCGCGGATCGGCGAGGCGACGGGATTGTGACGTACTCCGGGAACCGAAGTACGACGCATGCGATGGACCGCGAAGAGCGGCTATGGGTTTATCGACGGCAAGGACAGGAGTGCAGGCGGTGTGGGGCGATTGTGATGATGCGGAAGCAGGGTATGCAGGCGCGATCGACGTATTGGTGTCCGGAGTGTCAGCCTTGGGTGGGAATGGGTGAGGCGGACGCTCCGGTGGGGCGGATTGATAGACGTCCTCGATGAGAGTCACGCCTTCAACGGAAGGTGCAGCGAGTGTTATTGCGGTGGGGGTGACTGCGGCTGCGGCTGTTTGTCTTTATCTTTGCCGCCGCCGAAGATCTTTTGGAGGAAGTTTTTCTTCTTGGCTGGCGCGGGTTGCTGGGTGGTGTCGGGGGCGTTGCCGTCGGGCGGCGTGTTGGGGGGAGTGCGGACGATTGGCGCGCCTGTTGCAGGTGGTGGCGTGGTTGCAGGCCGGGCCGCGTCCGGTGTGGCTGGCTTGTTGCCGCCGATACCGAAGATCTTCTGGATGAAGTTCTGCGGATTTTCGCCCATCTGGCTGCAGGTGTTGACTGGCGCGGTGCCGTCGAGGAAGGCGGCGTAGAAGCTGTTGTCTGGGCAGGTGGAGTCGACCAGCAGGTCTGAGGTTTTGTCGATGTGAGCAATGGTGACGCCTTCAGGCGCAGTGAAGGGTTTGACGTCGGAGTATTGGGGAAGCTGTATGGCGCGCTTCATGAACTCGGCCCAGATGGGGGCGGCGGCGTGGGCGCCTTCCATCTTGATGTCGGTGTAGTCGTCGTTGCCGACCCAGACGATGCAAAGGAGATTCGAGGTGTAGCCGGCGAACCAGGCATCGTGGCTGGTGCCGGTTTTGCCGGCGGCTGGTGCTGTGAAGCCATGCCCGCGCACTGCTGCGGCGGTGCCGTAGTTCATAACGCCTTCCAGCAGGGACTGGGTGAGATAGGCCGCGCGCGGATCCATGACCTGCTTGGCTTCGGGAGAGAAGTCGGAGACGATGTCGCCGTTGGCGTTGCGGACGGAGGCGAGCATCCACGGGGTGAGGTGGACGCCGTTGTTGGCGAAGACGGTGTAGGCGCCGGCCATGTCGATTGGGGTGGCGTTGTATGTGCCGATGGCGACCGACGGGGTGCCGCGTGCGTTGACGATGCCGGAGGCGCGCGCGAGGGCCGCGACATTGTCGAAGCCGACCATCTGCGCTAGCTGAATAGTGGCGATGTTGAGGGAGTGTGCGAGGGCGTAGGCGGCGGTGACCATCGCCGGGATAGCCGCTTATCGAAGTTGCCGTGGCGTGTATTCCTGACGGCCGTTATCGTAGGTGAATGTGGTCTCTTCGTCGTTGAGCTGGGTGAGCGCGGTGAAGACGCCGTTGTCGCCGAGAGAGAGTCCGTTGAGAGAGGTGTTGTAGGCCGCGGCGTAGACGAAGGGCTTGAAGATGGAGCCGGTGGGCCGTTCGGAGACTGCGTGGTTGAGCTGGGAGACGCCGTAGTTGCGGCCGCCGACGAGTGCGAGGATCTGGCCAGTGTGCGGGTTGATGGCGACGAGGGCGACCTGCGGATAGGTGATGGGGCCGGGCTCCTCGCCTTTCGGGGTCTTGTGCAGCTTGCGGACGAGCTCGTCCACGTTCTTCATGCCGATCTCGACGGCCTCGGAGGCGGCGCGTTGCAGCTCGGGGTCGAGCGAGGTGTAGATGCGGAGGCTCTGGTGCGAGAGGTCCTGGTCGCCGATGCGCTGGACGAGCTGATCGTGGACGAGGTCGACGAAGTAGGGGGCTTCGCTGGCGTCGATGTTGGGAGGTGCGAGGCGGAGAGGCTCGGCCTTGGCGCGTGAGGCCTCGCTGGCAGTGATAGCTCCGGTTTCGACCATGGAGTCGAGGACGACATTGCGGCGTTCCATGGCGCGCTCGGGATGGCGATAGGGGTTGAGACGAGTGGGGCTCTGGATGGTGCCGGCGAGAAGGGCGGACTCGGCCAAGTCGAGCTGACCGAGATTTTTTCCGAAGAAAGTTTGTGCGGCCTCGCCGAAGCCGTTGATCGCGTAGCTGCCGCGCTGGCCGAGGTTGATCTGGTTGGCGTACATCTCGAAGATCTGCTTCTTGTTGAATCGGGCTTCGAGCTGGAGGGTGATGAATAACTCGCGTAGCTTGCGGGTGACGCGTTTCTCCGGCGTGAGGAAGAAGCCGCGGGCAAGTTGCTGGGTGAGGGTGGAACCGCCGCATGACATGCGGTGCGAGACGATATCAACGAAAGCGCACTTCGCTGTACGCATGTAGTTGATGCCGCCATGCTCGAAGAAGCTGCGATCTTCGATGGCGATGACTGCCTGCACCATTCGCGGAGGGATCTCGTCATAGGTAACGAGGCGGCGCTTGGTGCGGTTCTTGTCTTCGGAGAGGGCGGTGATGAGCTGAGGCTCGAGCTCGTAGGCGCTGAGGGCGGCCCCGTTTTCGGCGGTGATGCTCTGTACTGTGCCACCGCTGGTGTTGATGGTCGCCCCGTCGGTGTTGTGGTAGCTCTCGGGCCCGGGCTTGATGAAGATGTTGTCGCCGTTGAGTTGAAAGGTGCCAAGCTGTGGGTTGCTGTTGTAGCCGGCCTGGCGAAGATCTGCGGCGATGGCGGCGGCGGAGAGCTTCTGGCCGTCGCGGACCTCACGCGGCGCGGCATAGATCTGTGAGACGCTGGCGAAGATCGGGCCGGAGGCGAGGCGGTCGTCGACCACATGCTGGTAGTGGTAGTAGAAGTAGCCGAAGACGATCGAGCCAACTAGAAAGATGCCGAGCAGTCCGATCAGCACGAAGCGGAATAGTCGGGAATGCATCAGGCTTGAAGACTTGGTCGTGGTGCTCGGGTTGTTGCCGTACTTGAGTTTGACTGGCATAAAGGCGCGGGGAATGGCGTGCGACCGTTGACTATGACATTAGACGGGTTGGATGCCGCTACGGGCACCTTGGTCCGTCCAGTCAATGGGGTCTAGTTTAGCTTGGTGCAGCAGATAGGAAAGATGAGTGGCGATCTGATCGAGGGAATGTTCCTCGTTCGTTAACTTGAGACGGTCTACCAGTTCGACCTTGCCTTCAGCTACTCCGCGTCCAATGTTGATTCTATAGGGGATGCCGACGAGGTCGGCGTCTTTGAATTTGACTCCGGCGCGCTCGTCGCGGTCGTCCAGGATGACGTCGACACCCGCGGCCTCGAGGTCTGCGGCGACCTTTTCTCCAGCGGCCAGAAGAGCAGCGTCGGCGATGTTGGTGATGGTGACAACGGCCTCAAAGGGCGCGATGGCCGGATGCAGCGCGTAGCTCTTGCCTTCGTTCGCGGCGGCCGAACCCTCAATGGCCGCAGTAAGGATGCGCTCGATTCCGATGCCGTAGCAGCCCATGATCGGCATCACCTCTTTGCCCTCGCGATTGAGGACAGAGGCGCCCATGGACTTCGAGTACCTGGTGCCGAGCTTGAAGATGTGGCCAACCTCGACCGCTTTGCCGATCTTGAGGGGCTTGCCGCTGGTCACATCGAGATCACCTTCGTTTACGTTGCGGATGTCGGCTATGCGCGTCCAGGTGAAGTCGCGGCCCGGCGTAATGTTGCGGTAGTGGTAGTCAAGCTTGTTGGCGCCGCCGACCATATTTCTGCGGCCTTCGAGTCCGTTGTCGATGACAACGAACGCAGCACGCGGATCGCCCTTATCTGCGGGGACGAGCCTTGAGGCCGATTGGGCCAAGGTAGCCGGCAGGGCCTTCAAAGTAGAGAGCGAGTTCTTCCGCGACCATCGGGCGTAATTCAGAGACGTACGCAGCCGCCATCAGTTTGGTCTCGTTGACGAAGTGATCGCCACGGAGAAAGGCGATAACAGGGACTTGGACGGTTTTGCCGGTTCCATCTCTCTTTTGACCCATGTAGGCGACGGTCTTGATGTCGGAGGCGGGGGAGATCTTGAAGAACTCGGCGACGTCTGCGATGGCGGCCTTGCCGGGGGTGTGGACGAGCTCCGGCGTGCCATCGCCGGTCGGCTCCATCTCAGTGACAGGGGTAAGCAGCGAACTGGCTTTCTCGAGGTTGGCCGCGTAGCCGCTCTCGGCGCAGCTGACGATGAGGTCCTCGCCGGCTTCGGTGTAGACCATGAACTCCTGCGACTGCGAGCCGCCCATGGCGCCGGAGTCGGCCTCGACGGCGATGAAGTCGAGTCCGCAGCGACTGAAGATGCGGCGGTAGGTCTTGTCGTGCTTGTTGTAAGAGACATCAAGGCCGGCCTCGTCGATGTCGAAGGAGTAGGCGTCCTTCATGATGAACTGGCGGACGCGCAGGAGGCCGGCCCTGGGGCGAGGCTCGTCGCGAAACTTGGTCTGGATCTGGTACCAGATCTGCGGGAGCTGCTTGTAGCTGCGGAGCTCGCTGCGGGCGATGGAGGTCATGACCTCTTCGTGGGTCATAGCCGAGGCAGAGGTCTGCGCCTTTGCGGTCCTTGAGATGGAACATGTTGTCGCCCATTACTGACCAGCGACCGGACTCCTCCCAGAGCTCGCGGGGTTGAAGGGTCGGTAGCAGGAACTCCTGGCCGATGCGTGTCCATCTCCTCGCGGACGATGGCGATGATCTTGTTGATCGAGCGGTTACCGAGGAAGAGGTAGCTGTAGATGCCGGCGGCGAGCTGGCGGATATAGCCTGCCCGGAGGAGAAGCTTGTGGCTGGCGACTTCGGCGTCTGCGGGCGCCTCACGAAGGGTGGGGATGAAGAGTTGAGACCAGCGATGCATGGGCAAAAAGGCACTTTCCTGCCTGCTGCGGTGGAATGCGCAGGCTTTGGGGATGAACTTCCATTCTAACTGGGATGCGACCCCGAGGCACCGAACGGGCCAGATGAAGGGTTTGCAGGTGATTTGGTCGGATAAATGTTGAACGTTTTCTTATATGTACGCCAGGCGACATACTTTATGTCGAAAAGAGAGTACCGTCGTGCTAATCGCACGAGCCCGCCCCGCGATTTGTGGGCAACCAGTCTTTGCGGCCAGAGGATTTTTTCTCGCGTAAAGGGACACTCCGTTGCCTACCCGACAAAATCAGACAGATTCGATAGTCCGGAACCGCAACGCCGTCCTGGCACAGTTGCCAGACGATGAGTACGCGGCGTTGGCGAAATTTTTGACGCCGGTCGATCTGCCACTCGGCATGCAACTGTCCGAGCCGAACCGGCCCGTCGAGTATCTTTACTTTCTGAACAGCGGCCTGATCTCAACGGACGCATTGACTGATAAGGGGGAGTCGGTCGAGGTCGGAGTAATTGGGCGTGAGGGATTTTCGGGTCTTCCGGCGTTGCTGGACCAGCCGCAGATGTCCCATTCTGTGCTCATCCAGGGAATCGGCGACGGGCTGCGTATCCGTAGTTCGATTGTGCGCGATGAGTTCCTGAAGGGTGGGACGCTGCAGCGAATGGTGCACGCGTTTACCTATCTGCAAATGGTTCAGGTCACGCAATCTGTCCTGTGCAACCGGATGCATGAGGTGGATGCCAGGCTGGCTCGCTGGTTGCTTACCTCGGCAGACAGAATGGAGTCGGAGTCGCTGAACCTGACCCAGGAGTTTCTAGCGCAGATGTTGGGAGTCCAGCGCTCCACTGTGACGGTTGCCGCGGGCGAGCTGCAGCGCGGGGGAATGATCGGCTACAGTCGCGGAAAAATTAATATCAGTGGACCGTGCTGCGCTGACCAGGGTGGCTTGCGAGTGCTATGAGATTGTGTCCGCCTCGTATAGGCGCATCTTGAAGACCGATGATGATGGCTCGTTGAGTTATGTCGTGTAAGTGACTGAACGGTTCGTCCGGTATTTGCTAAACTCGCGGACGCAGTGACCCACTCGACAGTGCTGGCCATTCATCGCACATTCTGGAATGTCGTTTGCTGGAGGCGCTATGTCTAAAATTCTACTGGCTGGTCAGGACGTTCGCTTGTTGGAAACGCGAGCCGCGGTACTGAGGAAGACTGGGGCGGAGGTCGTCTACTGCGAGGGGTCCCAGGTGTGCAACATCGTCGTTTCCGAGATGCCGGACCTGGTCGTGCTATGTCATTCGCTGTCAGAGGTGGAGGCGGAGGCGATTGCGGACAAGGTCCACGAGTGTTGCCCGAAGACAAGAGTGCTTCTGGTGGTTTCACAGATGGCCGATGAAAGGGAGAACGGGGACGCGAAGTTCGATGCGACGAGTCTTTCAGAACCCAAGCGGCTGATCACGCGTGCGGCTGAACTGTTGCAAGGGCCGCCTTACCATCAAGTGAGAGAGATTACGCATGATAGGCAGGGGCGTCGCGTCTTAGCGGCCCGTTAGGCTACCAGACGCAGGTCGCAACTGCTCCAACCCTTGCTCCTGCTCGATTCGATCCAGGATCCAATCAGGCTCTCCCGCTTCTCTTTGTTCAATGCAGCGCACAATCGCTCATTACGGATCCATGAACTCACCGGCTGTGTGTTCGAGTGTGGCTTTCGGCATTTTTTCAGGGCAAACCTAGGAATGATTACCAGGAAACCTAGCACTCTTGCCAATACCCAAAGTGCGTTGCTGGTCCTAATCTGAGAATGAAGTGAGCGACGCCGGCGCAGTCAGGCCCGAAACGCCAAAAGACAGTAGAGCGTCGGCGGAACTTAATCTAGAAAAAATTATTTGGTAGAGCTAGGACTTTTCCTAGTAGCGGTAATGCGTACGGTTCTCTAATCTAAGCGCAATGTAAGGCCGGGGTCTCGCTCCTGCGTCTCCGAAAAACAGCAGCGCGGAAGCGTACTCGATATAGCTCGATTGCTCCTGGGAGAGGTTTCTGGATTAGGGCTCAAGTCCCATTGCTTTCGTAGACACGGTTGTAACAGGTTCGCTTGCACGAAACCGGAGAAAGGCCAGTTAGGACCAGCGCTGACCTGCTTCAGGTACTCCCCTTCGCACACTCGGATCCCGTTCGACTCGCAAAACAGATCCGTGCGCGGCCGCCTCCTCTGGGTGAGAAGGCGCGGCCCCCATGTAATTTGATCCGTCGCGATGATTCATTGTGAGCCGTCCGGCTGAAGTTGCGACAAAAATCACTTTCTTGAAACGCGAGGTGTTCCTTGAAGAAACTCTTATTAGTCGCAATGCTTGCAGCTCTAGGTGCACTCACGGGATGCAGTGATGCAACTCTACCCTATCTCAACAACCATCGCGGTAAGCCCGGCGAGTCCGTCCGTCGCAGCAGGACATACCCAACAATTTACCGCTACTGGGAACCTTCAGCAATGGCTCAACGGCGAATTTGACTAATCTCGTGAAGTGGAGTTCGTCAGCAGCGCCCGTCAGCACGATCAACTCAGCCGGCCTCGCACAAACCTACAGCCAGGGCACTTCGACAATTACGGCGACGATCACTACTCCCGCCGCCGGTACAGTCACTGGTAGCGAATCGTTCACTGTTACGGCGCCTGCCTTGGTTGCGGTTGTCGTTACCGATGCCACTTCTGTGATCCCTGGCCCCAGCTCCAAAAAAACCACCAGTATAGCCAATGGCACTGGCCACCAATACCTGGCTTATGGTCTCTACAGCGACGGTGGAGAGCGCATCCTACCAAATACCATAACAACTAGCGTCACATGGGCTTCAGCTCCCGCGACGGTCGCAACAATCACCACCGCGGGACGCGCGCTCAGCGTCGCTGCCGGAACAGCCACGATTACGGCAACCGATCCGACCACATCCCTTTCTGGCAGCTCTTCGCTGGTCGTAACCAACGCCAGCATAGCGGGCATCGAGGTCTATCCGGTAGGCGGCCAGGCCATCGGTCTGAGCATGGCTCAACTTACCCGTCAGGCCTTCACGGCCCGGGGGGTGTTCAGCGACCAAACGACACAAGACATTACCGTAGAATCGACCTGGACCAGCACCACCCCCGCGGCAGCAACTGTTTCTAATACCACTCCGAATGGAGTTGTTACTGCCGTGGCTGCAGGCACGACCCAGATACAGGCTTCTTTCGGGGGTACGACAGGAGCAGCTCCGCTGGTCGTAACTTCGGCCTCGCTAACGTCCATCGCGCTCACCCCGGCAACGTCTGGAGTTGCGGTCGGCTCGACCCGTCAGCTTAATGCGGTTGCCACGTTTAGCGATGGGACAACTCAGCCCATTATTCTGGCCGCGGCGTGGAGCGTTACTCCCTCCAACGGCTCGTTAGCGACAGTGAGTGCAACTGGACTCGTGACAGGGGTCGCAGTCGGAGCGGCGATGGTGACGGCGAAGTTCGGCACGATCACCGCGAACGCAACGATCAATGTCGAAGCCATAACGGCAATTGCAGCCGGACCAGCTGTGCCCATCGTTACTCCAAGTACTCTGAGCGTCGCACAAGGGACCGCGTCGCAGTTTGTCGCGACGGCGACACTAACGGATGGAAGCACTCAGGACGTCTCGGCCTCTACCACGTGGGTCGCGATCTCGCCGCCAATGGTTTCGGGGACGCTGCCAGTCGCCACAATCTCCGATACGCTCGGCTCATCGGGATGGGCAACGGGCAACGCTACAGGGACAGCCGTAATCGTAGCGGTATTCGGCGGCCAGGCCGCTCTGTCGAGCGTAACCGTGACCAGCGCAACGCTGAAGACACTCGCGATCACACCGACTGGCAATGTGCACCTTGGTCTCGGTAACACGCAGCAATACCAGGCCACTGGGACCTTCAGCGATTCGTCAACGCAGAACCTCACCAATCAAGTGACCTGGAGTTCTTCGCTGCCACCGGTTGCCGTAATGAGTCTTACCGGTTTAGCCACCAGCACAGGGACAGGGACGACGAACGTGACTGCCACGAGCAATATCACCACCCCAGCCACGACCAGTCCGGCGGTTGTTCTTTCCACGCCCTGAAGCAGGGAAACGTTGTAGCGGGGGGACTCTTACGAGCTCCCCCGAGCATAGAGACCGATGCATTCCGGGGCCTTTAGCGCGAGCCCGATCAGTTGATCCAGATTTCAGACCACTCAGAGTTACGGAGTTATGGAGGGATTGAATGAAACTCAGAACTGCACTTATCTTGGCTGTGGATGTCATGCTGTTTGGGCTGCCAGCATGGTCTCAGGAACATCCCAAATGGGAGGTCCCACTCGATTACTCCTACGTGCACTATCAGGCCATCGACTTCGAAAGCAAGAACTATTTCTTTGGGCAAAATTACAATCTAAACGGCGGCGGCGGCGGAGTCGTGTACAACTTCAGCCACTTGATCGGATTTAAGGCAGAATTTCAAGGTTATGGCAGCGAGACGAGAATTATTAGAGTTCCAGCGGGCAACCCGTTCCTCCCGGCAGGTGGATCAGCCAGTGTCCAGGGAAATCTATTTACCTACATGTTCGGGCCCGCTCCTCACTTTTAACAGAGGTAAGTTCCGTCCATTCGCAGAAGGACTGGTTGGCGGCGCGCACTCCAACGTCTACAAAAATGCCGTCAATGACCTGACTTTGACGGGAATCAGTAAAGCACCTTCCAACGACACATTCGCGGCAGCAGCCGGCCTGGGATTTGATATCGCTGTAAACCAACGCTTTTCCATCCGTCCCTTTGAGATGGACTACCTGTATACCAACTTCAACGGCAACCTGGGATTGACCGCCAACCAGAATAGCTGGCGCTACCTGGGAGGTGTGGTGTTGACCTTCGGTGGCAAGCCCCCAATCCCACCGACTGCGAGCTGCTCCGTTTCTCCAACCGAGATATGGTCCGGGGACCCGGTAACGGGTACTATCACCACGCTGAACTTCAATCCGAAGCACACTATTACTTATAACTGGAGCAGCAGCGGCGGCAAGGTGTCGGGTACTGGGACGACTGGAAATGTTAACACTGTCGGTCTCGCTCCTGGGAGCTACACCGTCTCTGCAACGGCAACGGATGCGAAGGAGAAGAAGAACAATACAGCCACCTGTTCCGCATCGTTCACGGTCAGGCAACCGCGTCCTCCGACGGCGACTTGCTCGGCGAGCCCAGAGACGATTAAGCCGGGCGACGGGTTCACAGTCACGGTCTCTGCCCAGAGTCCGGATAACAGCCCCTTGACGTACTCCTATACGACCTCAGCGGGCAATATCAGCGGAACCGGCAATAGTGCATCGGAGACGACCTCGGCTGCCAATGCGAATTCCACCATCACGGCAACGGCAAATGTCGTCGATGCTCGTGGCCTGAGCACGACTTGTTCCGCAACGGTCACCGTTCAACCCTTCCCGGTTGTGGCTGCTCCGCCAGAAGTCGTCTCGGCAGGAGAGTGCAAGTTCAATACGTCTAACAAACCGGGCCGCGTCGACAATGAGTGCAAGGCGGTTCTGGACGAAGTAGCTCTCCAACTCCAACGCCAGCCCAACGGCAAAGTTGTCGTGGTTGGATATACCGACGAAACGGAGACGGTCAAGATGACACAACTGGCCGGCCAGCGTGCGGTGAATGTGAAGTACTACCTCACATCCGGAGAAGGAGGAGCAGGAGTTGACGCTTCGCGTATCGAGGCGCGGTCGGGAACGGTAAAGGAGAAGGGTGCCAAGATTTACATCGTTCCTGAAGGCGCCACTTTTACCGAAGAATCAACCCCGGTCGATGAGACGCAGGTGAAGGGTCAGCCTCGAAATGCTCCTGCGAAGAAGAGCAAGAAAGCGTCGAACTGATGAAGATAACGGAATGGCCGATCGCTCTGACCTGTTCGCTACGGTATTGGTGCCGTACAGATGGGTGGTCGGCCATGTTTCCCTTTTACTCGTTAGATCAATTCAAGGGTCCAGAGGTCATGAAGATGTACAACCCCCAGAGCGAGACCATCAATACCGGTAACGATGAGCGAAGTGATCTTCCTCTCTTCCATGAGCGCCAGGGCGGCGGAGGCGAAGGCGCTGCCGTCGATGGTGCGAGGGTTGGGGTTCATGATCTCTCCAGCAGTGCGGTCGAGAGCGTGCGATCCGTCGCGTTCGAGCAGACGTCGGAGGTCGCCGTCGGAGATCATTCCGACCAGTACGCCGTCTTCGAGGACAGTGGTCATTCCTAGCTTCTTGTGCGACATCTCGTGGATGACTTGAGGCATTGGAGTGGAGCGCGAGACCTGGGGGAGGGCTTCACCGCTGTGCATGAGGTCACGAACGCGGCTGAGACGTTTGCCAATGCGGCCTCCTGGATGCAGGTCGGCGAAGTCTTCGGCCTTCCATCCGCGGCGGCGGCTTACTTCGAGGGCGAGCGCGTCACCTAGCGCGAGCATGACCGTAGTGGATGCAGTGGGCGCGAGGTTGAGTGAGCACGCCTCGGCCGAAACGCTGGCGTCCAGGAAGATGTCGCAAGCCTGTCCCAGAGTTGAGGTGCTACAGCCGCTGATGGCGATCAGGGTTGTGTTAAGGTGTTTGAGGGTGGGAAGCAGCCTCACCAGCTCTTCGGTCTCGCCACTGTAGGAGAGCGCAAGGACGATGTCTCCCGATGCGAGCATGCCGAGGTCGCCGTGGATTGCCTCGGCGGCGTGCAGGAAGTGGGCCTGCGTGCCAGTGGAGCGAAGCGTGGCGGCGATCTT
The DNA here is from genome assembly GCA_963756685.1 of uncultured Acidobacteriaceae bacterium. Classification (GTDB taxonomy): domain Bacteria; phylum Acidobacteriota; class Terriglobia; order Terriglobales; family Acidobacteriaceae; genus Edaphobacter. The sequence goes on along the minus strand of CAVWON010000006.1, from coordinate 217,630 downwards.
GCGCGCGATGATACCGCTCTTGCCGATGCCGGTGATGACGATGCGACGACGGCCCTCGGCGGACTGAAGCAGCAGATCGGTCGCCTGGGTGAATGGGGCGAGCATGCTGCCGTCCAGGCGGAGAGCAAGGTCGCTGAGAGCGGCCGCTTCGATGCGTACGAACTCCGATGGACGTAGAGGGTCTGACGGACTGTTAACTTTACTGGACATAGTTGCCGAACCATGTCGATGCTAGCAGAGGGGAGCGCTCGGATGGTCAGCCGGGGTGTTTAGGGCAGGGCCGGGTGTAACTGCCGTGGAACGAGTTCCTTGTATCGTTTGATGACCAGTCTTGCGTCTAATCCAGATAGAATTAATAGGGCGAAGTGTGCCGGAGGACGTTGAGCGTGAAGCGGAACGGATTGGTCTTTGGTGTGATGGTCGTTGGGATCGCGCTGCTGTTGTGGGCGGGATGGCATAATCTGCGTGAGCGTCGTCTGGCGATGCAGCAGGCGCAGGAGAACCGCGTGGTTCTCACGCCTGCGAAGCCCGGACAGACAGCGCAGTCAGAGGCGCCGGACAGCGAGGTCGAAGGCCCGCACATGCTCGGCAAAGTGGCGCCGGGATTTACTCTGGCGACGCTCGACGGGAAGAACGTATCGCTCAGCGACTACAAGGGCCGCCCTGTCCTGGTGAACTTCTGGGGCACATGGTGCGCTCCTTGTAAGGTGGAGATGCCCTGGTTTGAGGAGTTTCGCAAACAGTACGCCGGGCAGGGATTTGAAATTCTTGGCCTGACCGACGATGTTGACGCAGGTAAGGACGCGATCGCGAAGGTCGTGAAAAGGACTGGAGTGACTTATCCGATTCTGCTCACCGATGGGAAGGTGCAGAAGGCCTACGGCGGGTTGGACTATCTGCCGGTGTCCTTCTATGTCGACAAGAATGGCGTCGTGGTCGACGAGACCGCCGGGCTTGGCAGCAAAGACGAGATCGAGGCGCATATTAAAAAGACGATTGCATCGGGAGCGACGCCGGCAGGAGGGCAGTGATGCGGCTGGGTATTGTGTTTGCAGGTTTACTAGTCGCTTTACCGGGAGTGGGGGTGCTGTCTGCGCAAGAGATTGGAAACCTCGATGCGCCAGCTCCGAAACCGAAGTCGTACATCGTCTACGCGGCAGAGCAGCAGAAGGTGGCGGCCGGGAAGCGGAGCGTGCTGGAGCTACACTTCCGCGTGGTGGACGGGTTTCATGTGAACTCCCACACGCCCAAGTCGGAGCTGCTGATTCCGACCCAGATTGCGTTGCAGCCAGCTGCAGGCGTCAAGGCCGAGGCGGTCGAATATCCGGCGGGAACGTCGTACAGCTTCAGCTTTGACCCAACGGAGAAGCTTGATGTCTACACCGGGGCGTTTACCGTGAAGCTGCCGGTGGTGGCCGAGGCGGGTGCGCATACGGTAGATGGGACGCTGCGCTACCAGGCCTGCGACCACGCAGCTTGTTATCCACCCAGGAGCCTGCCAGTGCAGGTGATCTTCACCGCGCAGTAGCCTCTTACGCAATCCGGCAACACAAATTACTGTTGGTAGCCTCGGTACGCCTGTCCACGATTGAGACGGAGCGGTGGCATCATGGAGAAACAGGTATGACAGGAGCAGGCGGACAGGAATGGAAGAATTTCGAAGGCTGACTCGGCTGCCGGCGTATGTGTTCAACATTACAAGCGAGTTGAAGGCCGCGGCGCGCAAGCGTGGTGAAGACATCATCGACTTCGGAATGGGCAACCCCGACGGCCCGACGCCGAAGCACATCGTCGACAAGCTGATTGAAGCGGCGCAACGCACCTCAACCCACCGCTACTCGCTGTCCCGGGGCATTCCGCGCCTGCGCAGGGCCATCTGCAACTGGTACAAGACGCGATACGACATCGACCTCGATCCTGAGCGGGAGGCGATTGTGACGATCGGCTCGAAGGAGGGGATCGCGCATCTTTGCCTGGCTGTTCTCGACGACGAAGACACGGTGGCGGTGCCGAACCCGAGTTATCCGATCCATATCTTCGGGCCGGTGATCGCCGGCTCGAAGGTGCAGAGCATTCCTGTGCAGGACGGCACTGCGGAGGCACTGCTCGAACGGCTGGAGCATGATCTGCCGCGAATGCAGCCTCGGCCGAAGCTGCTGATCCTGAACTTTCCTGCGAACCCGACAACGCAGTGTGTGGAGCTTTCTTTCTTCGAGCGGATCGTTGCGCTGTGCAGGGACCTGGGGATCTACATCGTCCACGATCTCGCCTACGCGGACATCGTCTTCGATGGTTATCGTGCGCCGAGCGTGCTGGAGGTTCCCGGCGCGAAGGACATTGCCGTCGAGTTCTTTACACTCTCGAAGAGCTACAACATGCCAGGCTGGCGCGTTGGCTTCATGGTGGGAAATCCCAACCTGGTTGCCGCGCTGGGCAGGATCAAGAGCTATTTCGACTACGGCACGTTCACTCCGATCCAGGTCGCAGCAATCTCCGCCATCGAAGGCCCACAGGAATGTGTCGCGGAGATTCGCGACAACTACAAAGAACGGCGCGATGTGCTGGTGCCGGGGCTGAACAAACTAGGTTGGCCGGTGGAGCTGCCGAAGGCGACCATGTTTGCCTGGGCAAAGATACCTGAGCAGTATCGCGCACTGGGATCAGTGGAATTTTCGAAGCGGTTGTTGCTTGAGGCAAAGGTCGCGGTGAGCCCCGGAGTTGGGTTTGGCGAACACGGCGACGGGCATGTTAGGTTTTCGCTGATCGAGAATGAAGAGCGGACACGGCAGGCCCTGCGCGGAATCAAACAAATGTTCAAGAACGGTTGAGAGTTAGTTGTCTGGAAGCTCCGGGATTCGGGTGCCTTGGTGGAAGGTAAGTTGCCACCCTCCGTCACGCTGCATCCAGATCGAGCTGCGCCAGGACTGTCCGATTTGCTGCCCAGTCAAATCCCGTCTTGTCGCGCGATAGGTCACAAGAACTACACCCGGGGAGAGTTCTCTTACAGAAAAATCGCCAAGCAAAGACGCTCTTCGGAGCGGCTCGTTCTTTAATTCGACAATGGTCGAAGCTTTATCGAACGCTCTCCCTGAGATGCCAAACTCTAGGAAATCATCTGCGAGCAAAGTGGCTACCGCATCGGAATCGATCCTGAAAATCGGATCCACAAGCCGCTCTTCGAGAGATTTGAAGTGGTCTTCAAGTTGCATCGCTTTGCTCAGGTTACCTCTTCGTATTGGCTAGCTTCTTTTGTGCATCAAGGAAGCGACGAACTCGGTCGAGCGAACGGGCCTTCCCGAAGACGACCATGCTTTCGAGCAGCGGCGGAGACATTGTGCTGCCGGTGATGATGGCGCGCAGCAGCATGAAGTTTTCCTTCACTGACCAGGAATGTTCTTCGCCTAGCTTTTTGAGCGCTGGCTCCAGCGCGGTTGTCGTCCATTCAGTGGCTTCGAGGACGGTGAGTTGCTCAGCGGCGAGGGCGAGGGTCTCTTCAAGCGTGCGCTTCTTGGGGACGAAGACCTCGGCCGTCGGAAGAATGTCGTCGGCGAAGAAGAAGTGGGTGAGATTGCCAAACTCGCCGAGGGTCTCAACACGCGTCTGCACGAGCGATGCGATCTGGCGGAGGTAATCGTCACTGATGACCGTGGAACGCAGCGCCGTGTAGAAGTCCTCGGGCGTGAGCGCGCGAAGATACTCGCCGTTGAGCCACTTCAGCTTCGTGAGGTCAAAGACAGGGCCGCCGAGGCGGATGTCTTTGACGTCGAAGCGTTCGACCATCTCAGCAAGAGTGAATTTTTCGGCGACCGGGCCTGTGCCTTCAGGCATGCCGCCGCCCATCAAGCCGAGGAAGTTGATCATGGCCTCGGGGAGGAAGCCGGCCTGTCGGTAGTAGATGAGCGAGACGGGGTTCTTGCGCTTCGAGATCTTGGACTTGTCGAGATTGCGCAGCAGTGGCATGTGCCAGAAGCGTGGCTGCTGCCAGCCGAAGGCACGGTAGAGCAGAACATGCTTGGGCGTGGAGGATATCCACTCCTCGGCGCGGATCACGTCGGTGATCTGCATGAGGTGGTCGTCGACGACGTTGGCAAGGTGGTACGTGGGGAAGCCGTCGGACTTCATCAGGACTTGATCGTCGACATTGTTGTGCTCGAAAGTAATGTCGCCGCGCAACTCGTCGCGAAAGGTAGTCGAGGTGGTTGCGTCACTCGCGTGCGGAGGGACGGCCATGCGGACGACGAAAGGCTTGCCCGCTGCGAGATTGGCTGCTGCCGTCTCCGGAGTCAGGTGGCGGCAGGTGCCCTGGGTAGCGCGGCGGAAGCTTCGCGGCCATCTGCTGTTTGCGTGCTGCTTCGAGCTCTTCGGCGGTGCAGAAGCAGCGATAAGCGGTGCCATTGGCGAGCAGGATGTCGCAGTATTCGCGGTAAATTTCGCTTCGCTCCGACTGGCGATAGGGGCCATACGGGCCGCCGACGTCTGGGCCTTCGTCCCACGTGAGGCCGAGCCACCGGAGGGAGTTGAAGATCTCCTGTTCAGACGTAGCGACAAACCGGGCACGGTCCGTGTCTTCGATGCGCAGCACGAATTTGCCGCTACGCTGGCGGGCGTAGATGTAGTTGATCAGCCCGATGTAGGCGGTGCCAACGTGGGGGTCGCCGGTTGGGCTTGGAGCGATGCGGACGCGTACGGGGGCTTCGGAGATGTTCGAACTATTTGTCATAAAAGGCCAAACTTCGATGCTAGCAGAGAGCTACGGTGCGACAGGGACAGGCGCTATACCTGGGCGAACCGCGCAGATCGAACGGCGGCCGCTAACTCCCGCAGCGCATCTTTGGTTTCGTCCCATCCGATGCAGGCGTCGGTGATGCTTTGTCCGTAGACGAGCTCTTTGCCGGGGACCAACTTCTGCGCTCCTGCGACAAGATTGCTCTCAAGCATCACGCCGATGATTCGATTGTCGCCGCCGGCAACTTGTCCGGCAACGTCACGGCAGACCGCCGACTGCCGGGTATGGTCCTTGTTGCTGTTGGCGTGGCTGCAGTCGATCATTACCTGTGGTCGGATGCCCGCCTTCTCCATCTGCTCGCAGGTCGATTGGACCGAGGCCGGCATCGTAGTTCACTGTTTCGCGACCGCCGCGCAGAATGATGTGACAGTCGCGATTGCCCTTGGTCACGAAGATTGCGGTCTGGCCGTGCTTGGTGTGGCCCAGAAAGTTGTGCGACTGACCGGCGGACAGGATTGCCTCGATGGCGATCTGCACGTTGCCCGAGGTCCCGTTTTTGAAGCCGACGGGGCAGGAGAGCCCGGAGACCAGCTCGCGGTGTACCTGGCTCTCGGTCGTGCGTGCGCCGATTGCGCCCCAGCTTACAAGGCTCGAGACATACTGCGGAGAGATCATGTCGAGAAACTCCGTGCCTGCGGGCACGCCCATCTCGGCGAGGTCGAGCAGCAGATGCCGCGCCTTGCGCAGGCCGTCGTTGATCTGGAAGGACTCGTTGAGATAGGGATCGTTGATGAGGCCCTTCCATCCGAGCGTGGTACGCGGTTTTTCGAAGTAAACGCGCATGACGAGGCACAGCTCTTGCGAAAACTCCGGCTACTGCGCTCTTGAGCAGCTCCGCGTACTCGCGCGCCGCGTCGGTATCGTGAATGGAGCAGGGGCCGACGACGACCAGCAGGCGATTGTCTTTGCCATTCAGAATGTCGATGATCTCGTTGCGGGCCTTGAAGACCGTGGCGGAGGCCTTCTCCGTGATCGGCAGTTCTTCTTCAAGAAAAGCTGGCGGGAGGACGACTTTGGTCCAAGTTATGCGAAGGTCATCAGTGGGATAGAGCATAGGTCTCATTTTTTGACGGAATAGAAGATGCGGTGGCACCGCGCGCGAAGCCGTTCGGATAATCCACATCTTTTATCTTATAACCTGCATGCGCGCGACCATCGAACCAGCAGAACGGGGAGATTGGGGTCGCCTAAGTGCGCGCAGCGGCGGCGATTCTTCGCAGCTCCGGCAGCAGCATACCCAAAGGCGTCGCCGCGGCATCAGCCTGGCCCAAAGCGAAATATGCCTTACGGTACAGAGCGTACAACTCGTTGTATATCGCTACCGATTTTGCTCGTGGCGTGTAGCTGCGGTAGGGAAGACACATGGCCTTTTGCGCCTCTTCGATTGAATTGAAGGCCCCTGCTGCAAGCAGCGCAAAGATGCCCGAACCCAGGCTCGTCGGCGTCCCGTCCGGCACGAGAACCGGCTTGTCGAGCACGTCAGCATATATCTGATTCAGCACGGCATTGTTCTGCGGAATACCGCCTGCATTGATCACACGGTCGACAGGTACGCCGTGTTCCGCCATGCGTTCAAGGATTATCCGCGTGTGGAACGCAGTGCCTTCAATCGCCGCGAATAGCTCGTCCTGCGCCGTGTGCAGCAGGTTCCAGCCAAAGGTGACGCCGCCCAACTCCGGATTGACCAGCACCGTCCGGTCGCCGTTGTCCCAACTCAGGCGCAGCAGCCCCGTCTGTCCCGCGCGATATCCATCCAGCCCCTTCGCAAGTTCGCGCACGTTCGTTCCGGCGCGATGCGCAATCGCCTCGAAGATATCTCCTGTCGCCGATAGCCCGGCCTCAATCCCCGTGTAAGCCGGATGCACACTTCCCGGAACGACGCCGCAGACACCCGGCACCAGCTCCGTCTTCTTCGCCATCGCGATGATGCAGGTTGAGGTGCCGACGACGTTGACCACATCGCCTTCGCGGCAACCCGCGCCAATCGCGTCCCAATGCGCGTCGAACGCGCCCACCGGAATCGGTATCCCTGCCTTGAGTCCCATCTCCGCGGCCCACTTTTCGGAGAGTGTGCCGGCGATAGAGTCGGAGGTCAGATACTCGCCGCCGATCTTCTCGCGTATCCCATCGAACAGCGGGTCGACCTTCGACAGAAACGACTGCGGAGGCAGCCCTCCCCATTTCGGGTTCCACATCCACTTGTGCCCCATCGCGCAGATGCTTCGCTTCACCTTCGACGGGTCGGTAACGCCAGAGAGCGTCGCGGCGACCATATCGCAGTGTTCGAGCGCCGTCGCAAACCGTTGCCGCTTCTCCGGATTGTGCCGCAGCCAGTGCAGCAGCTTTGCGAAGCCCCACTCGTGCGAATAGACATCGCCGCACCAGTGGATCGCCTCGAGATCTTCGGCCAGCGCAAGTTCCGTGATCTGCCGGGCCTCTTCGTGCGCACGATGGTCGCACCAAAGGTAGTAGTCGTCGAGAGGCTGCATCGCAGAATCGACAGGAACCACGCTGGATCCAGTCGTATCGAGCGCTATGGCGGCGATGTCTTTCCCGTCAACGTGGTTCTCCTCCAGAACAAGACGCATCGCACGGACTAGCGCCTCCATCTGGTCGGCATGCGACTGCGTGGCATGGTCTGGATCGTCGCGTTTACGTGCCAACGGGTATTCGGCCGAGGCCGTGCCCAACCGTCCGCGCACGCTATCGAGCAGAGTCACCCGCACGCTCAGTGTTCCAAAGTCAACGCCTGCAACGATTGCCACTTTCCTCGGCCTTTCTGGAGCTGCGAAGCCATCATCTCATTTTCAGGGCTGTTAAGAAATCGTTTACGAGCCACCATTCACTGGTCCGCGTCGATGCTCCACACCGACTAGAATAAAGACAGTAGTACGGACAACAAAGCTGTCGATTGCCCTGGCAATCTGCAACAGGAAAGGCCCCACCAAGTGAAGGCATTAGTAAAAAGCCGCGAAGAACGCGGCCTATGGCTCGAGGATGTCCCCGAGCCCGAAATGGGTATCAACGACGTCAAAATCCGCGTACTCGCCACCGGCATCTGCGGCACCGACCTCCACATCTACGAGTGGGACGCCTGGGCCCGCTCCACCATCAAAAAAGGCCTCACCATTGGCCATGAGTTTGTCGGGGAGGTCGTCGCCACCGGCTCCAACGTCACCGACGTCCCCATCGGCCAGCTTGTCAGTGGCGAGGGCCACGTAGTCTGCGGACGCTGCCGCAACTGCCTCGCCGGTCGCCGCCACCTGTGCGCCCACACCCTCGGCGTCGGCGTCAACCGCGACGGCGCCTTCGCCGAATACGTCGTTCTGCCGATGTCGAATATCTGGATCCACAGCCCCGGTGTGGCGCATGAGATCGCTGCCATCTTCGATCCGCTTGGCAACGCCGTCCACACTGCGCTGGCATTTCCAGTGCTCGGCGAAGACGTACTCGTAACGGGAGCGGGGCCCATCGGCATCATGGCCGCGGCCGTAGCCCGCCACGCCGGCGCTCGCTACGTCGTCATCTCCGACCCCAACGAATTCCGCCGCAAGCTGGCGGAAAAGGTCGGCGTCACCCTTGCCGTCGATCCTCGAGCCACGCCGCTCAAAGAAATCCAGCAGCAACTCCACATGCAGGAGGGTTTCGACGTGGGCCTCGAGATGTCCGGCAACCCCGCGGCCTTCCGTGACATGCTCGCCAACATGAGCCACGGTGCCAAGATCGCAATGCTCGGCATTCCCTCCGAAGACATCTCCATCAACTGGAACCAGGTCGTGTTCAACCAACTCACTATCCGCGGTATCTACGGCCGCGAGATGTACGAGACCTGGTACAAGATGACCGTAATGCTTCAAAGCGGACTCGACATCTCCGGCGTCATCACCCATCGGATGAACTGGCGCGACTATGAAGAGGGCTTCGCTGCCATGCGTTCGGGCAACTCCGGCAAGGTCATCCTCGACTGGCGCGATGTAGCCTAAGCCCGATCGGCCGGAACCTCCCAGCAATTGCTGGATCGCAAAAACGTCTCTTTTCTGCACCGCGTTACCCACAGGTTCGCTAGGACGGCCCGGTGCAGGAGAACGCTTTTGCTAATGGTTCGCCAGACCCCTATCCACATCGAAGTCCTACAAATCCACTGGCCCCGCTACTTCGTAACCTTATCGAGAAAACTGCATCCAACGGTAGAATTGCAAAACGTTCAAATGGTCGCGACGACGTCTAGCGATCAGTCGACCGAAGCGCACGTTCAAACCCTCACAAGGCCAAGAATCGGACCCAAGCGACTGCGAAATCCCCGGCCGAACCTTGACTCATCCTCCCGCGCACGTGCCTGACAGCCTCTTCGAAGGTTGTTCCTGGTTCTACGCCCTCTGCCGCGAGTATCTCTTCCGCGACCACACCCAGGAGATCGCCCGCGCTCTGTTTCCCGCTGGAGGCCCTTCCCCGGGAACACACGTCCTCGAGCTCGGCTGCGGCCCCGGCTTCTATGCCTGTCGCCTCTCGCAGGAGTACCCGCAGATCCACACCACGGGCGTCGACCTTTCGCGCCGCCTCATCGCCCGGGCACAGTCCCGGGCCGCCAGCCGCAGCCTCGAGAACTGCACCTTCGCCCACGGCGACGTCCACGCGCTTCCCGATCCCACAAACTCGATCGACGCAATCGTCATCTCCCGTCTCTTCCTTATCGTTCGAAACCGCGAAGCCGTACTCAACGAGGTATTCCGTGTTTTGCGGCCCGGTGGCAGGTGTTTTATCGCCGAACCCACCTCCGGCTTCCGTACTCGCATCCCTCTCAGCTGCATGTGGCTGCTCTCCAAGCTGACCAGCACGCCAGCCGGCAAGTACCGCGAGCCTCGCCAGGCCGACGTTATGACTGCTCCAGAATTTGCTATGCTCATCAACTCTCGGCCCTGGGGCGCTGTCGACCTAAAGTACGATGGATGGTACCAGTACGCAGTCTGCGAGAAGGCCCCTGTTACTATCGCCGGCTCCGCGTCTGAAGAGCAGCCCGCCGACCGGAGCGCGGCCTAACTCCATGCCTGTTCCCATCATGTCTTACCCGGTCCTCGATCCCTCGAAGCCGCTGGCCGCGCGGGGCGGCCGGTGCGCGCTCGCCGTCATGGCCAAGGCCCCACGGCCCGGCAAGGTCAAGACCCGCCTCTCTCCACCGCTCACCCTCGACCAGTCCGCAGCCATCAATATCTGCTTCCTCCGGGACACCACTGAAAACATCGCAGCTGTCGCCGCATCGGGTCGAGCCGCAGGCATTATTTCCTACACTCCCGTCGGCGACGAGACCCTCTTCGACAATCTTCTTCCCGTCGACTTCGCCTTGGTTCCACAGCGTGGCGACGACTTTGGAGAACGCCTCTTAGCCACCGCCGAAGACCTCCTCGCTTGTGGCTATGGCAGCGTCTGCCTCATCGACTCCGACTCCCCTACCGTGCCCGCTGCGGCCTTCGAGCAGGCACTCGCTGAGTTGCAAAAACCTGGCGACCGTATCGTCCTCGGCCCCGCGCACGATGGCGGTTACTACCTCATCGGCCTCAAGCGCGCCCATACTGCACCCTTCACCAATATCCACTGGAGCACCTCGACGGTCTTCGCTGAAACCATTGACGCAGCCAGGGCCGCGAGCATTGAAACCGTCGTTCTCCCCTCTGGTACGACGTGGACGATGCCGCGACTCTCGACCTCCTCACCGCCGAACTCCTCCACAACAGCCCGCCGGCCTTCACGACTCATCGCCGGCTATTCCGCCCAGCACACTCGCGAGTTCCTCCGCACTCTCAACCAGGAGGAGCGATGACCACCGCGACCAATCCGGCGACAAATCTTCGACCCGGCGTATCAGGCAGTCAGTGTGTCAATTCGCACTGGCTCACCGCCCGCCCCTGGCAGACCAACGCAGCGCTGCTCCTTATCGGCACCGCGCTCTTCTTCCTGACCCGCCAACTCGTCAGCGAGTACAGCCACTACACGATCGGCTTCTCCGGCGTCTCAGGCTGGTCGTGCATCTTGTTTCTCAGCGCGGCCCTCATCGTCCTCACTCAACCCGTCGACCGGTTCACCTTCCCCATCGTCCTCGTGGTCGCGATCGCATGCCGCCTGGTCGCTCTCTTTGCCGAGCCATATCTCTCCACCGACATCTACCGTTACGTCTGGGACGGTGTCGTCCAGCACGCCCACATCAGCCCATACCGCTACGTCCCTGGTGACCCGGCTCTCGCCTTCCTTCGCGCGTCCCATCAGGGCATCTTCGACAACATCAACCGCCGCGACTACGCCCACACCATCTACCCGCCAGCGGCGCAGGCCCTCTTCTACCTCATCACCTGGATCTCGCCAACCATCACGTTTATGAAGACCGTGATGGTCCTCTTCGAAGGCGTCACGATGTACGCCCTGATCACCCTTCTCCACAACCTCGGCGTCCGCCGCGAACAGACCCTCCTCTACGCCTGGTGTCCCGTCCTCATCTGGGAGATCGCCGGCTCCGGCCACCTCGACTCCGCCGCCATGGCCTTCATCGCCCTCGCCCTTCTCGCGCGCTATCGCAAGCAACCGATACTGACTGGCCTCTTTCTGGCGATCGCGGTTATGCTCAAGCTCTATCCTTTGGTGCTAGTTCCCGCCCTCTATCGGCGTGGTGATCTCGAAGATGCCCGCAACCGTCGCCGCAGTCATCGCATTCGGCTATGCAGCCTATTCAAACGTCGGACTCAAAGTCTTTGGCTTTCTCGGTGGTTACTTGGAAGAAGAAGGCATCGCCACAGGGGCCCGCTACTTCCTCCTCGAACTCGCGCAGAGAATCCCCGGTCTGCATAATCTCACTACCACCGCCTACTACCTCTTCTGCGCCGCTATCTTCGCGGGTATCTTATGGTGGTGCTGGAAGACAGCCGGTCAGCAGGGAAGCGACAAGCTCAATCATTCCGGACCAAATGGAGATGCCAACTTTCTCCCACCGGCCTTCACCCTGGCCGCTGCATTGATGTTCCTCTTCTCCCCACACTACGCCTGGTACATCATCTGGCTGGTTCCGTTCTTCACCCTGATGCCGAATCTGCCCATCCTCACCTATCTCCTCGGCTTCTTCTATCTCTATACCACCGCCCTGGCCGAACCCGGCCCAAAGATGTTTCTGGCCAACGAAATTCTCTACGCCTCTGTTCTTGCGACGTTCATAATTCAACTAGCTCTCAGGCGCTGGCCAATCCATCGCACCCTGTTCGTCCAACCATCATCAGTGAGCGACCTCCCATGAGCACACTCCTTCCGATCCTTCCTCCCGACGACCTCGTCGACAACGCGGACAAGCTCAGCCCCGCGGCCCAGCAGGCCGAGGAAGAGAAGAACCGCATGCGGCGCTACTTCGAGAAGCCCGAGGCGCAGTTGAACGCCGTCGCCCAGCACGAACCTGTCTGTCTCTATCTCGAAACCACTAATCGCTGCAACCTCCTCTGCACCACCTGCCCACGTACCTACGAGCAGCTCGAACCTGAGGCGGACATGCCCTGGGAACTCTTCACCTCGCTCATCGACCAGTATCCGAACATCGCGCGCGTCGTCCTGCACGGCATCGGCGAACCGATGCTGGTCAAAGACCTCGCCCGACGCGTCGCTTACCTCAAGGCCCGCAACATCTACGTCCTCTTCAACACCAATGGCACCCTGCTCACGAAGACAAACGGCCGCGCCCTCATCGAAGCTGGCCTTGACGAGCTTCGCGTCTCCCTCGATGCTGCCGAGGCCGAGGTCTTCCAGATGGTTCGCGGCAAGGACTTCTTCGACAGGATCGTCGCCAACGTAAAGAACTTCACCAGCCTCCAGCGCGAATTGAACGCCCCCAAGCCTCGTGTCTCGCTCTGGCTCACCGGCCTCCGCGAAACCGTCGACCAGCTCCCCAACTTCGTCCGCCTTGCCCATTCCATCGGTGTCACCGAGGTCTACCTCCAGCGCCTGGTTTTCTTCGACTCGCCCATGAGCGAAAACTCGCTTGCCCGCGCGGAATCAGCCCTCTTCGAACACACCACGGAGCGTGAAGAGGCCCTCATCCACGAAGCCGAATCGATCGCGAAGCAACTAGGTGTTACGTTCTCGGCCTCAGGCGCCGTCGATCCGGGCGAGTCCATCAAGATGCAGCGGACCGACAGCCCGTGGTCGCTCTGCCGGCGTCCTTGGTCGCTGATGTACATTACCGCCAACGGCCGCGTCCTGCCATGTTGCATCGCGCCGTTCAGCATGAAGGGCTACGGCAGTTTCACCCTCGGAGACGCGACCCAAAGTAGTCTCCGCGAAATATGGAATGGCCCCGAGTACCAGCGCTTCCGCGAAGGTCTCTTGACCAGCGCTCCGCCTCCCGCCTGCAGCAACTGCGGTCTCCGCTGGAGCCTCTAAACAATTGGCATTGTCGCACTCTTCGTCGCTTACAATTCTCCTGATTGAGGAGAGCAGGTGCAATGAACATCCAGGAGCATTCCGGCTTTTACGTTGCCGGCGTAACGGCCCGTACCAACAACGCTAAAGAGATGTCCGGCAACGGCAAGATCGGCGACGTCTGGGAGACTTTTCTACAACCAAGTCTGGTCGTAAAGATACCGCATAGGATCGGTGTCGATCTGGTTGCCGTTTACACTGACTACGAGAACGACCACACTGGCCACTACACCTATCTTCTTGGACTCCCCATCTCGTCCACGGAGGCCCAGCCCGAAAACCTTACCGTCAAACATGTTCCAGCTGGACGCTACGCTGTATTCTCCTCCGGCCGAGGCCCAGTAGCGCAGGTAGTCCAGGAGGTATGGCAACGGATCTGGTCCATGTCCCCTGAAGAACTAGGCGGTACACGAGCGTTTCGAACCGACTACGAGATCTACGACCAGCGTTCTACCGACCCGGAGAACGCCCAGGTCGACGTCTACGTGGGGCTTCGCTGATCACACCTCTGAAACGCCGCATCTCATTAGCCTGAAGCAAAGAGCCGGATGCCTCCACCGATCTCCATCATCATCCCCGCGTTGAACGAAGCCGAAACCATCGGCCGCGTCGTGTCTGAGATGCCGTGGCACCTTGTCGCCGAGTGCATTGTCGCCGACAACGGCAGTACTGACGCGACCGCCTCCATCGCCCAGGCCGCCGGCGCCCGCGTCGTCCAATCTCCGCGCGGCTACGGGGCCGCCTGTCTCGCAGGCTCGACTGCCGCGCTCGCCTCCAGCACGATTCTTGTCTATATGGACGGCGACGGCTCCGACATCATCGCCGACCTACTGCGCCTCGTTACCCCCATCCAGAACGACGAGGCCGATTTTGTAATAGGCTCTCGCATCCGCGGCACGCGCGAACCCGGCTCCATGCTCGGATCGCAGGTCTTCGCCGCTCACCTCGTCGGTGTTCTTGTCCGGCTCATGGGCAAAGGCAACTACACCGACATGGGCCCGTTCCGCGCCATCCGGAGAACGTCACTCGCAGAGTTACAAATGTCCGAACTCACTTATGGCTGGAACCTTGAGATGCAGATCAAGGCCGTCCAGCGCCATCTCCGTATTCAGGAGATTCCAGTCGGCTACCGCAAGCGAATTGGCGGGGCCTCAAAGGTCTCCGGCGACCTCAAAGCCAGCTTCAAGGCCGGGGCCCGCATCCTCGGAGTCCTCTTCCGTGTCGGCCTCTCTCGCAGCTCATAGGCGAAGGCCCGCAGTCGCCGTATACTTTACCCGTCGCGTTATCAGGAGACATCATGCAGAACCGCATCCTCGGCACCACCATGCCTGTCCTCGAGTTCGCCCTCGGCCCCAACGACGCCGTCATCTCTGAGGCAGGCGAACTTTCCTGGATGTCCGCCACCGTCCAGATGACCACCCACACCCAGCACGCCGGCGGTGGCGGCTTCTTCGGAGCGATCAAGCGAGTCGCAGGCGGCGGCTCTCTCTTCATGACGGAATACCGTGCCATCGGCGCGCCCGGCGAGGTCGCCTTCGCCACTCGCGTCCCCGGCCACATCGTCCCGGTCGAGGTAGGCCCTGGCCACGAGTACTTCGTCCATCGCCACGGCTTCCTCTGCGCCACCGCAGCCATCGAACTCGGCGTAGGCTTCCAGCAGTCCCTCGGCGCGGGCATCTTCGGCGGCGACGGCTTCCTCCTGCAGAAGATCAGCGGTCAGGGCATCGCGTGGCTCGAGCTATCCGGCGAACTCAGTCATCAAAGACCTCGCTCCCGGCGAACTCCTCCGCGTCCACCCCGGCCATGTCGGGGCCTTCCAATCTACCGTTGCCTTCCAGATCCAGCGCGTCCCTGGCATCAAAAACATGATCTTCGGCGGCGACGGCGTCTTTCTCGCGGCGCTCACCGGGCCGGGCCGCGTTTGGCTGCAGACCCTTCCCATCTCACGCCTCGCACACCAGATCCAGGAGTATCTCCCGAAGGAACGCGCGCAACAGGCCGTCGAGGGGGGCGTAGTTGGAGGTATCGTCGGTTCCATCCTCAAAGGCATGTGACGTTGGCCGTTGTTGAGAGAATTCCGCAATCAGCGCAGCCTACTCCGCCCGCAACGCCTCCACCGGATTCACCGAAGCCGCTCTGCGCGCCGGGAAATAACTCGCCAGCAACGCCGACGCGCCCAGCAATAGCGCGACTGCGGCCAGGGTCGACACGTCCCACGAATGGATCCCGAACAGTAGCTTTCTCATCAGAGTCGCTACTGCGATCGAGCAAAGTAGTCCCGCAACAATCCCAACTCCCGTGAGCCAACCGGCCTCCGTTACGAACCATGCGATACACCGAGCTCTGCGGCGCTCCCAGCGCCATCCGCACGCCGATCTCGCGTGTCCTCTGGCTCACCGAATACGCAATCACCCCATAGAGTCCCACAACACCGAGCAACAGTGCCAGCCCAGCAAAACCTCCAACCAACCACGCCGAAGACCGATGCAGATACGCCGTCTGAGAATCGTTGATCCGCTGCGGTAAAGTGATCTCGTCGATCGCGCCGATACCGGGGTCAATCCCATGAATGGCCGCGACCAATGCAGGGAGCACCAGCTTCTCCTCCTGAGATGTTCTCACGACAAGCGAAACATAAGTGTCCGTGTTCTGGTTGGCCGGATCATATTCAGCGGGCCATATCTCCGAATCCAGCGAGCCCTCCTTCACATCATCCACTACTCCGACAATCTCCCTGAGCGACTTCGGCGTAAGCTCCGTGTCGCCAAACTTCTTCCCAATAGGGTCTTCCCCTGGAAAGTACAGCCTTGCCAGAGCCTTGTTAATGATCGTTACCTGCGGCTTCGACCCGTCCTCGTCATCTGTAAAAAACCGGCCCTTCACAAGCTTCGCCTGTAATGTTTTGAAGTAGTCCGAGCTTACCTCGCGTTGATTGACCTCATTGTGCTCTCCGTTGTACGGCTTCCCGACAAATCGGATCCAGTTCGTACTGCCGTTTCCGCTCACCGGCAACATCGTGGTCAGCGCTGCAGACTTCACTCCGGGCAGACTCGAGACACGGGCCACGATCTGCCTGTAGACCGCGACTGCTTGCGGGTCCTTGCCATACGTAGTCTCCGGCAACACGAGCTGCACCGTCGCCAGATGGTCCGGCTGGAACCCAAGCTCTACGTGCAGCAACTTATAGAAACTCTTGCCAAGCAAACCCGCGCCCACCAGCAGTACCACGGCAACAGCCAGCTCCAGCACCACCAGGTTCGCTCCAAATCGCCGCCAGAATGTTCCAGCGGAGTTTCGCCCTCCGTCGGTTAATCCATCTCGTAATTGGGCCAACGGCAGCCTCAGCACCGGGGCCAACGCAAACAGGGCCGCCGCCAGAAGCGATATCACGCCTGCAAATGCCACCACATGCGCATTCATTCCGATCCCGCCCAGATACGGCATATTCGACAGCATGTCCTTCGAAATCAACCGCAGCAACACCTGCATCGCGCCATACGCACACAGCAGCCCCAGCGCCCCTCCGGCGACCACTAGCAACAGTGCCTCTGTAATGAACTGACGTACAAGCCGCGCCGGTGACGCTCCCAGTGCGCCCCGCACCGCAATCTCTCTCTTCCTCGCCTCCGATCGCACCAGTAGTAGGCTCGACACATTCACGCACGCAATTACCAGCAACAGCGCCGCTCCGCCCAGTAGCACCAGAAGGATCGGGCGGATCTCCCCGACGATCTCCTCCGACAGCGGCATTACGCTGGCGCTTTGATCGCGGTTCGAGCCCGGATACTGCACCTCAAGCTGCTTCGCAATCGATGTCATATCCGCAAACGCCATCTGCACTGTGACACCGTCCTTCAAGCGAGCCACGCCGTAAAGATTGTGGCAACCCCGTCTCTTCTCGCAGCTGTTGAGCGTGTGCAGCGTGGCCCAGAACTCCGCCCTGCCGCGCGGAGCGAACTGAAAACTCGCCGGCAACACTCCAACGATGGTGTTCGGGGCACCATCCAGCTTCACCGTCTGCCCGACAATGTCTTTTCTTCCCCCGAACCGCGCCTGCCATGTCGCATAAGTCAACATCACCGTATCGGCCGCGCCCGGCTGGTCCTCCCCGTCGTAGAAGTCGCGGCCCAGCACGGGCGTCACCCCCAGCACCCGAAAGAACCCCGCGCTCACCCGCGCCCCCGGCACCGGCTCTACACCTGACGGCGTATTCATCAGGTAGCCCGTCCCTGTGTACGCCTCCATCGCGGTAAAAACCTTGTTCATCTTCTTCCAGTCGAGATAGTCCTGATACGACAGGTTGGAGCGAGGAAACATCTTCGCGCGTTCGTTCACGTCGATCAGCCGCGTCGGGTCTTTATAGGGCAACGGCCTTATGAGCGCCGCATCGACAAACGCAAAGATCGCCACGCTCGCGCCAACTCCCAGCGCCAGCATAATGACCGCTGTTAAAGTGAACCCCGGACTTCTCCGCAACTGACGAAGCGCGAAGTGCAGCGTCCTGCCACACTGTCTCGAACCGAAACCCCATCACCTCATAGCTCTGTTCCTTCAATCGCGTAGGGTTCCCGAACTCGCGTGCCGCCACATGATGAGCAACCTCCGGAGCGACCCCTGTCTCGCGAAGCTCCTTCTCCTTCTGCTCGCGGTGGAACGACATCTCCTCCTCCAACTCGCTGTTGAACCGTTCGCGGCGAAGCAGCGTCCCTACTTTCTTGAAGAAGCGGGTGATCGAGTTCATGGCACTCTCCTATGCGTCCTGCATCACACGGCCGATGGCCGCGATCATCGTTTCGAACTGCGACTGCTCCACACCCAGCTGCTTTCGCCCGGCAGCCGTCAGCGTGTAGAACCGCGCCCGCCGGTTAGTCTCCGTCGACCTCCACTCCGCCTTCACCCAGCTCTGCAACAGCAGCCGCTGCAGTGCCGGATAAAGCGAGCCCTCTTCAACAGTCAATACCTCGTCCGACGCGCGTTTGATCGACAGCGCGATCCCATAGCCATGCTGTGGGCCGCGGGTCAACGTCTTCAAAATCATCATGTCCAGCGTTCCAGGCATCAGGTCAGATTTCTTTGTCATACTCTATCCATAGGCCATCTATGCATAGAACGTCAAGAGCCAAACAAAAGTTCCGTAGAGATTTTCATGGGTGCCCTCGCGAGGTCTCGATGGACGGTTCCGTCCTATATCCTAGAGACGAATGCCCCCGTTCCTGCATCTTGCCCACGTCAACGTGGCCCGCGGCGACAACGTCGTCCTCCACGACATCAACCTCACCGTCAACACCGGCGAGCACATTGCCATCCTCGGCCCCAACGGCTGCGGCAAATCCACCCTCATCAAGACCATCACCTGCGAGTGCTACCCGATAGTCAAACCGGAGACGCAGGTCAGCATCTTCGGCCGCGAACGCTGGGACCTAACCGAACTCAAAAAACGCCTTGGCGTCGTCTCCTCCGAACTCCCCGGCAGACCGACCCTCACCACCACCGGCCGCGACGCCGTCCTGACTGGCTTCTTCTCAAGCAGCACCCTCTGGCCCAACCTCACCGTCACCGAAGCGATGCAGCACCCGCGCCGACGAAGTGCCCTCGCACAGGTCGATGCGGTAGACCTCGCCAACAAACCTGTAGGCGAGATGTCCGCCGGTCAACAGCGCCGCATCATGATCGGTCGGGCCCTGGTGGCTTCGGCGGGGATGCTGCTTCTGGACGAACCCTCAAATGCCCTTGATCTCGCCGCGCAGGCCGATCTCCGCGCCCTCCTCCAGAAACTCGCCGCGCAGGGCACGGGGATTCTGCTTATTACCCATCACATCGCCGATATCATCCCGGAGATCGACCGCATCCTCCTGATGAGCGAGGGCCGCATCGTCGCCGACGGCCCAAGGCCGCGCCTCTTGACCCCGGAAACCCTCAGCGGCCTCTTCAAAACCGAGGTGCCACATGACCGAACGAGGTGGCTTCCACCACGCATGGTGACTTGACAAAGCCACTCTCAAGATCACCGGGTCTTTCGATCCTGTGTCACAGGAAGAGGGCCAGGGCAAAACGTAAGTCCAGACCTAAAGTATCTGGATGGAAGACTTTGCACAAAAAAGGGAGAGGGGGAGGGTCAGCCCTGAGGCGTAATTGTACCGGTCTGGAGTTTGACCAACTCGGGTTGGGCGATGCGGCTGGGGCCGAGGACGGCGATTTTGGGCAGCGGGCCACGCACCATGGCGACCTCGTCACAGGCGTAGAGACGCGGGCAGGTCTGGCAGTCTTTGTAGATCTTGTCCGGCAGGGTGGTACGGTCGACGACGCGGAAGCCAAAGTGGAAGAAGAAGTCGGGGATGCGGGTAAACAGGCACACCG
Organism: uncultured Acidobacteriaceae bacterium; assembly: GCA_963756685.1. GTDB lineage: Bacteria > Acidobacteriota > Terriglobia > Terriglobales > Acidobacteriaceae > Edaphobacter. The sequence continues at coordinate 198,042 of CAVWON010000006.1, read as the reverse complement.
CAGTGACCTTCTGCTCTTCCGCCTCTTCAAGCAAAGAGCGCAGCAGTCGTGCCGCCGGCGCCCTGGCCTTTGGCCTCGGGTTTGACGACGATGGAGCGGACCTCGGCCAGGTGGGGGCCGTAGAGGTGGAGAGCTCCGCAGCCGAGGAACACTCCGGACTCTGATTCGGCCACAGCGAAGTCGCGGACGTTTTCGCAGATTTCGGCGTAGCTGCGGCGGAGAAGGGTGCCGTCGCCAGAGAGGGAGTTCACCAGATCGAAGATGTTCACCGCGTCTGGAAGCTTCGCTTTGCGCACCACCGCTCCGCCGGCACGAAGGCGCGTCGACGAGGTCGATTCACTGACTGCGGGTTGGAAGACGGTGGTCACAGATTCCAGCTCCTACTTCAGTTTCTCAGATTCGGTCGGAAGTTCGGCGCTGATACGTCGACGGGCATCTGCCAAGGCAGCAGCGACGCGGTGACGCGCGGTGCCGCCTATGACGTCGTGACAGTCCAGCGTGGCTTCGAGGGTGATGGCGGCGTAGAAGTCTTCGCCGAACTCTGGGGCTGAATGGCTCGCAACTCATCGAGGGTTAGATGTTGGAGCTCGCGGTTCGTTTCGAGGCCGAGGCGGACGGCGTTGCCGATGTGCTCGTGGGCTTTGCGAAAGGGAACGCCTTTGTTAGAGAGGTAGGTGGCGGCGGCCATGGCGTTGAGGTAGCCCGTTTCCGCGGCTTTGCGCATACGGTCGTAGCGAAACTTTAGGGAGTCGGTGAAATACCATATGACATCGAAGATGCCGAGTGCGGTTTCGGCGGCTTCAAAGACGTGGCTCCTGGCCCTCCTGCAGGTCTTTGTTGTAGGCGAGAGGAAGGCCCTTGATAAGGACAGCGAGCGCAGTCGACGAGCCGATTAAGGAAGCGGATTTGCCCCGGAGCAACTCGGTGAGGTCGGGATTCTTCTTCTGAGGCATTGCACTTGAGCCAGTGGAGAAGGCCTCCGGAAGATCGAGAAAACCGAACTCTGCAGTGGAGAAGAGAGTCAGCTCTTCAGCAAAGCGCGAGATGTGGAGGCCGAAGACCGAGAGTGCCTGAGTGAACTCGATGGCGAAATCCCGGTCGGACGTAGCGTCCATGCTGTTGCGGGTTGGGGCTTTGAAGTAAAGCGCCTGCGCCGCGATGGTGCGATCTAGTGCGAGAGTGGCCCCTGCAATGGCTCCGGAACCGAGTGGGCAGAAGCTCAGGCGCTCCTGGCAGTCGCGAAGACGGCTCATGTCGCGTTCGATCATGCTGACGTAGGCAAGCAACCAGTGGGCCACTAGAACTGGTTCCGCACGCTGCAGGTGGGTGTAGGAGGGCATGACGTTTTCGCCTGCTTCCTCAGCAAGCCGGATAAGGGACATACACCAGTTGCGCATTCCGGCGCACAGAAGCTCAATAGCATCGCGGACGAAGAGGCGCATGTCGGTCGCGATCTGCTCGTTGCGGCTGCGGCCGGTGTGGAGTTTGAATGCGAGGTCGCCGATCTTCCGGGTCAGCTCAAGCTCAACAAAGTGGTGGACGTCTTCGGCCTGATTGGCCGATGCAGAAAAGGGGGCATTTGGGTCGTTCAGAGTGGCTTTGGAAACACCGAGGCGACTGATCGAGTTGAGACCCGCGACCATTCGGTCGCCTTCTTCAGGTGTCAGGATGCCTGCAGCCTGAAGCATTCGTGCGTGCGCATTGCTCGCACTAATCTCGGTTTCGATGAGGCGGTAGTCGAAGGGGAAGGAGCGCTGCCATTCTTCGAACTGCTTATTGAGCGGCTCGCGGAAGCGGCCGGACCACATTTTTGTTGCAGGTTCTGAGGACATGTTTGTGACTCTCCGGCTCGTACGTTGATTCAGTTCACGCCTTTGGCGATCATGCGGCCCATAGAAGAAGGCGATGTGGTCACTCCTTGTCGCTTGCGCTGCTCAGTTGTGGCATCTCGGAGCCTTTGCTTAGCGTGAGTAGGCCGGTTCTGGCGTAGGTGATCAGCTTGGCGCGGGTGTCGGTGATGTCGAGGTTGCGCATGGTGAGCTGGCCGATGCGGTCGCGCGGGGAGAAGGTGGATTCGCCCTTTTCCATGGTGAGGCGCTCGGGATGGAAGGTGAGATTGGGCGAGGCGGTGTTCAGGATCGAGTAGTCGTTGCCGCGGCGCAGCTCGAGCGTGACTTCGCCGGTGACGGGCTTGGCGACCCAGCGCTGGGCGGCTTCGCGCAGCATGATGGCCTGGGGATCGAACCAGCGGCCCTGGTAGAGGAGGCGGCCGAGCTTGCGGCCGTTTTCGCGGTACTGCTCGATGGTGTCCTCGTTGTGGATGCCGGTGATGAGGCGCTCGTAGGCGATGAAGAGGAGAGCGAGGCCGGGTGACTCGTAGATGCCGCGGCTCTTGGCTTCGATGATGCGGTTTTCGATCTGGTCGCTCATGCCGAGGCCGTGGCGGCCACCGATGCTGTTGGCTTCGAGCATCAGGGCTACCGGGTCGGAGTAGTTCGTTGCCGTTGAGCGCGACGGGGAAGCCTTCTTCGAAGCGGACGGTGATCTCTTCGGGTTTGATGGCGACGTCGTCGCGCCAGAAGGCGGTGCCCATGATGGGGGCAACGATCTTCATGCTGGTGGTGAGGAGTTCGAGGTCCTTGGCTTCGTGGGTTGCGCCGAGGATGTTGGAGTCGGTCGAGTAGGCCTTCTCGGAGGACATCTTGTAGCCGAAGCCGGACTTCGCATGAAGGCGGACATCTCGGCGCGGCCGCCGAGTTCGTCGATGAAGGCGGCGTCGAGCCAGGGCTTGTAGACCTTGAGGTCGGGGTTGACGAGCAGGCCGTAGCGATAGAAGCGCTCGATGTCGTTGCCTTTGAAGGTCGAGCCGTCGCCCCAGATGTTGACGTCGTCTTCCTTCATGGCGCTCACCAGCATCGTGCCGGTGACCGCGCGGCCGATGGGTGTCGTGTTGAAGTAGGTGACGCCGGCGGTGGTGATGTGGAATGCGCCGGACTGAAGCGCGGCGATGCCTTCGCGAACGAGTGGGCCGCGGCAGTCGATGAGGCGGGCCTTTTCGGCGCCGTATTCGAGCGCCTTGCGCGGGATCTCGTCGTAGTCGGCTTCGTCAGGCTGACCGAGGTTGGCGGTGTAGGCGTACGGCAGAGCGCCCTTCTGCTTCATCCAGTGAAGCGCGGCGCTGGTGTCCAGCCCGCCGGAGAAGGCGATGCCAACCTTCTGGCCGACGGGCAGGGATTCGAGAATTACGGACATAGTGATGCAGACCTCAATGGTTGAGCAGCGTGCCGCCGAAGGACTAGGCGGTAGGTGCGCTTGCGGGCCTGGATGCCGCGGTCGCGGCTGTTGGAGATGCGCTTGGCTCCGCCGAGGAGCATCAGCAAGCAGGGCCTTTTGGGCGTGCATGCGGTTTTCGGCCTGGTCGAAGACGATGGATTGCGGGCCGTCGAGGACGGCGTCCGTGACTTCGGCGTTGCGATGCGCGGGCAGGCAGTGCATGAAGACGGCGTCGGGCTGCGCGTGGGCCATCAGCGCCTCGTTGACCTGATAGGGCTTGAAGATGGGCGCGCGCTTGGTGGCTTCGTGCTCGAAGCCCATGCTGGTGCAGACGTCGGTGTAGACGGCGTCGGCGCCGGTGACGGCCTTGACGGGATCGTGCAGCAGGGTGATGCTGCCGCCGGTGGTCTCGGCTGATCTCGATGGCCTTGTGGATGATCTCGAGCTTGGGAGCGAAGCCTTTGGGCGATGCGACGCTGCAATGCGCGCCGAGTTGTGCAGCGGTGAGCATGAGGGAGTGGCAGACGTTGTTGCCGTCGCCGACGTAGGCGAAGTGCAGGCCCTCGGCCGAGCCGAAGCGCTCTTCGAGGGTGAAGAAGTCGGCGATGGCCTGGCAGGGATGCTCGAGATCGGAGAGGGCGTTGATGACGGGGACCTTGGAGCAGGCGGCCATCTCGGTGATGGTGTCGTGGGCGTAGGTGCGGAGGACGATGATGTTCATCCAGCGCTCGAGGTTGTGGGCCATGTCGGCGAGGGACTCGCGCTCGCCGAGAGGCGATTGGGTCTGGTCGACGAAGATGGCGTTGCCGCCGAGGGTGTTGATGGCGGCTTCGAAGGTCAGGCGCGTGCGCAGGGACGCCTTCTCGAAGAACATCACCATCTGCCTGGCAGTCGAGCGCGTGGCGGAAGTCTTCGGGGTGGTTCTTGACGGCGTGGGCCAGCTCCATGATGGCGGCCATCTCCTGGACGGTGAGGTCGGCGATGGAGCAGAGGTCGCGGCCGGTAGAGGCGCTTGGCGGCTTCGCTGAAGGCGGTGTCGGACTGGATGCCGAGTGTTGCGGCGGGCTTGACCAGGGTGACGATCGTCGCCGGCGATCTCCGTCGCCTTCGCGTTCATGACTACAGTTTTGCTACCCATGGGATTGTTCTCCTGCCGGCGCTGCGCCGGCGTATGCTGCACTGAGCTCAGATTTCGTCGAGTGCTGCAATGGCTGTCTCGACGTGTTTGCGCTCGAGAATGTAAGGAGGAAGGAAGCGCAGGACAGTCTCGCTGGTGCGGTTGATGATGATGTGGCGCTCCATCATCTCGGCGGCCACTCGCTTGGCCAGGTCGGCCGAGTTGAGTTCGAGGCCGAGCATCAGACCGATGCCGCGCACGTCCGACGATGCAGTCGTGTCGTGCCGCAAGTTCTGCAAGCTGCTGCGTGGAAGTAGTCGCCGACTTCGCGAATGTGCGCGAGCAGGTCGTCGCGCTTGATGGTGTCGATGACGGCGATCGCGACGGCGCAGGCGAGCGGGCCGCCGCCGAAGGTCGTGCCGTGCATGCCGGGAGTGAAGGCTCGGCCGCGGCGTTCGGTGCAGAGCATCGCGCCCATGGGGATGCCGTTGGCGATGGGCTTGGCGAGCGTGGTGACGTCGGGCAGGATGCCGTAGTGCTGGTAGGCGAACCACTTGCCGGTGCGGCCCATGCCGCACTGGATCTCGTCGGCGAGCAGCAGCGCGCCGGTGGAGTCGCAGAGTTCGCGCGCGGCGGCGAAGAACTCCTGCGATATGGGGTGGATGCCGCCTTCGCCCTGGACTGGCTCGATGCAGATGGCGCAGACTTCGTCGGAGAATTTTGCGCGGAGATCGGCGACGTCGTTGAAGCGAACGAACTCGACGCCGGGCATGACGGGTGCGAAGGGCTCGCGGTACTTCGCCTTGTGCGTGGTTGCGACGGAGCCCATGGAGCGGCCGTGAAAGCTGTGCTCCAGCGCGAGGAACTTCGTGCCGATCTTGCGGCCGTTGGAGCGCAGGAGGCCTGCATGGGCGCGGGCCAGCTTGAGCGCGGCCTCCCAGGCCTCGGTGCCGCTGTTGCAGAGGAAGACGCGGTCGAGGCCGCTGATCTCGGTCAGGCGCAAGGCCAGTTCGGCTGTGTGCTCGTGGAAGAAGAGGTTCGAGGTGTGCAGAAGGCGGTGCTTTGGTCGACGATTGCCTCTTCGATCGCGGGATGGGCATAGCCGAGCGCAGACACGCCGATGCCGCTGAGGAGATCGAGGTAGTCGTGGCCGTTTTCGTCGCGCAGATAGACGCCTTGTCCGCTGACGAAGAGGACGGGTTGCGCTCGTAGGTTTGGAGAAGCAGCTTGCTCTCCGCTGCCTGGATCGATGCTAGTTTCATGCGACCATGACCTCCGTTCCGTCGTTGACCCGGGTTGAGCAGAGGTCGGGCAGTAACGAGGCCGCCTCCGCGGGCAAGATGCGTACGCGCTTGACGCCGTGGGTGAGGGCATCGCGGCAGGCGTTGAGTTTGGGCAACATGCCGCCGGAGACGACCTGCTGCTTTTCCAGCGCGGGAATCTGCGCGAGCGTGAGCCAGCGCATGACGTTTCCGTCGGCGCCTTTGACGCCGGGGACGTCGGTGAGGAAGACGAGGGTGTCGGCCTTGGTGCAGATGGCGCAGGCGGCAGCCATCTCGTCGGCGTTGATGTTGTAGTACTCGCCGTCGAAGCCGAGGGCGATCGAGGAGATGACGGGGACCGCGCCCATGGTCCAGATGGCTTCGAGCCAGCGCGGGTCGGTGGCGGCGATCTCGCCGACGAAGCCGAGGTCGGGGTTGGTCTTCTTCTTGCGAGCGCGAAAGACGTGGCCGTCGCCGCCGGAGAGTCCGACCGCTGCCTGACCGTGCGAGCCAATTGCCGCGACGAGCGACTTGTTGACCCGGCCGGCGAGCACCATCAGTGCGGCGTCGCGGGTCTCGGCGTCGGTGATGCGGAGGCCGGAGACGAACTCGCTCTTCTTGCCCATCTGAGCGAGGGTGCGTGGTCAGCTGTACGCCGCCGCCGTGGACGACCGCGACCTGATTGCCGTCGGCGACGAGGTCGGCGATGGCCTTGCCGCAGGCGTGGAGCAGCTTCTTGTCCTCGAGGGCGGCACCGCCTAATTTGACGACAAATCTCACAGCAAGCCCTCCTCTTCGTTCCATCCACACATCAGATTCATATTCTGTACCGCCTGACCGGCTGCGCCCTTCAAAAGATTGTCGAGACAGGAGACCATCACCAGACGTTTGCCATCTGCTGCGAGTGCGAAACCAAGATCGCAATAGTTAGTGCGAACGACATGCTGGATCTGCGGCAACTGCGGCGTCGCGTGCAGACGAACCAATCGGCTGTGCTGGTAAAAGTCTCGAAGGACTGCGCTGATTGTCGGAGGCATCTGTCGCCTGTTTGAGCCGCAGATAGATCGTGGACAAGATTCCGCGCGGAATGGGTAGCAGATGCGGGGTGAACTGGATCTGGTCTGCTGTCAGATGGAGTTGCTCGAGCAGTTCACCTGTGTGGCGATGTCCGAAGACGGCGTACGCGGAGAGATTGTCGGCAGCATACATGAAATGGGTCTTCGCGGTTGCTGCCTTTCCAGCTCCACTGACTCCCGACTTCGCATCGCAGATGATGCCGTGGTCAAGATCGACCAGCCCGGCCTGAAGCAGCGGCGCGAGCGCGAGGATGATCGAGGTTGCGTAGCAGCCGGGATTGGCAACCAGACGAGCTTGTCTGATCTCGTCGCGATGCAGCTCCGGGCATCCGTAGACGGCCTCTGCCTGGAGCTTCGCCGGCATGTTCGGGGTCGGCATCCTTCAGTCGGTAGACGGCGCGATTGGCATGTCTCCTTCAGACGCCAGGCCCCGCTCAGGTCGATGACTTTGATGCCGCGCTCGATGGCCTCTGGCGCCCATTCGCGAGATTGCTCGTGCGGGGTTGCAAGAAACAGTACTTCGATGCCGGAGTCGACGATCCGCTCCCAGCTGAAAGGGAAGACTGCGTTCTGCGCGGGAACCTCCTGGTAGCGCGAGTTGTGGGTGCAGGTCTTCGAGATAGGTCGCTGTCCCGATTTCGGCCTCGCCGGCGCGGCCAAGAAACGTTGGCGTCACGCCATCCAATTGGGATGATGCAGCAGCAGGCGCGCGAGTTCGCCGCCGGCGTAGCCGCTGACGCCAGCTATGGCGGTGCGGGGCGGGGTCGCGTGGCTGATGCGTCGATCAGCTTCTTCAGAACTAATTTGGATTGCTGAGTTAGCCAAGGTATCCTTCAATTCGTGCCTTCAATATGAGCTGCTTGTTTCTCATCTGGGCAGATGATGAGGACGGTGTCGTCGCCTGCGATTGTGCCAACGACCTCCGGCCAGTCTTCGTAATCGATTCCAGCTGCGATGGGCTGGGCGCTTCCGGTTGTTGTTACCAGAACGAGCAGATTCATGGCCTGCCGAACTTCGAGGCCAAAACTTTCAAGAACTTCACGGATTCCCGGCAGGGCGTCTTCGTCGGAGTCTGCTCCCGCGGGAGGGAATATCCGGCAGGTCCTTTGGACAGGCGCAACTCGTGAATGTCGCGGGAGAGGGTTGCCTGGGTAACATGGAACCCGCGCCCCGCAAGTTTTCGACGTAGTTCGTCCTGGCTGGTGACTGCGGTTTTTACCAGCAGTTCCTGAATTACGGCATGACGTTGTTGTTTCATTGAGTGTTGTACCTGTTTCTTCACTCTTTCATCTTCAATGCAGGTTGAAGAAAGATGTGAATCTGCTCTGTGTATAAATATACATTATTTATGTATATTTATACATACAGTTAATCAGTTCCAGCAGAATGGACAAAACACTCTCAAAAGGAAGGTGTCGTGGAGAGCATTGTGCCTTGCCCGACGTATAGTGAAGCATGGAACGGTCTCTGGCAATCTACCCTGACGCGGACTCTCGGTCGAGATCTCTGTGTCTGCGAGAGTTTCGTCGTCGTTGATCGACGAGCGGTTTGATCACGATTCGTGTGGGGTTGGATTTGTCGCGTCTGTGGATGGCTTGCCTTCCCATGAGATTCTGAGCAGGCGTTGACGGCGCTGGGCCGGCTGGCGCATCGCGGGGCGACGGCCGCGGACGGCAAGAGCAGCGACGGCGTCGGGGTGATGACCGCGATTCCGCGGGCTCTGCTGGTCAGAGTCTGCAAATCTTGCGATTGATGAAAAGCAACTGCTGGGCGTGGGGATGCTGCTGTGCCGGACGAGGAGACGCGTGCGGAGGGACTGCTGGAGCGCTGTCTGCTGTCGCACGATTTTGAAGTGCTTGGGCTGGCGCGATGTGCCGGTTTGTACGGAGTGGTCTGGGAGAGATGGCGCTCGAGCACGATGCCGAGGATTCGGCAGGTGCTGGTGGTCGATGACGCAGGCACCGCGGAGCCAGGAACGATGGAGCGCCGGCTCTATCTGGCGCGCAAGCAGTTTGAGCGGGCGCATGAGCAGGGCGATGTGACGGGCTACATCTGTTCGCTGTCGTCGCAGACGATTGTCTACAAGGCGATGTGCACGGGCGAGTTTTCTGGCTGAGTTTTATCCGGATCTGGCGTCGGATGACTACGTTACGCCGTTTGCGGTTTTTCATCAGCGGTATGCGACGAACACTTCTGCCGACGTGGCATCGGGCGCAGCCGGGGAGAAAGCTCGGGCATAACGGCGAGATCAATACGGTGTGGGGGAACCGGGCGCGCATGGCGGCGCGGGATTCGACGCTGCCGGTGGAGTGCAAGCCGGTTTTGACGCAGGGGGGGACGGACTCGACGAGCCTGGATGAGGCGGTTGAGTTGTTGTCGCAGAACGGAAGGACGCTGGCGGAGGCCATCCGCATGTTGCTTCCGCCGGCGACTGACGGGGCATCATGCTTCGTCGTTCCTGCGGTATCACACGGATTGCGCGGAGCCGTGGGATGGGCCGGCTGCGATTGCGTTCAGCGATGGGCAGGTGGTTGGGGCGGCGCTGGATCGCAATGGGCTGCGGCCTTGCCGGTTTGCGATTACACGGACGGGACTGGTGGTGGCTGGATCGGAGGCGGGGCTGGTCGATCTTGATCCGGAAGAGGTGACGCACAGTGGACGGCTTGGGCCCGGGCAGATGCTTGTCGTCGATCTTGTCAATCACAAGGTTTATGAGGACGAGGCGCTGCTGGAGCTGTTCGATGCCGGCGCGACCTATGCGAAGCTGGTTGCGGACACTCCGCTTGTCGCAGCGGCGATTCCTGCTATTGATCCTGCTTCGCTGGCCGCTGCGCAAAAAGGGCTTCGGGTACACGCGGGAAGACGTGAAGATGATTCTGCAGCCGATGGCGGTCGAGGGCAAGGACGCGGTGTGGTCGATGGGCGATGACACTCCGCTGGCGTTTCTTGCGCGCTCGCCGCGGCCGATCTATGCCTACTTCCGGCAGCGGTTTGCGCAGGTGACGAATCCGCCGATCGATTCCTTGCGCGAGTCCTGCGTGGTGTCGCTGCATACGCGACTTGGCCCGTGGCCACATATGCTGGACAAGAATGCGCCGTTGCCGGGGCTCTCGTTGCCTTCGCCGTTCCTGTCGCTGGGACAGGTGGAGGCGCTGCGGCGCGGCGAGTATCCGCATAAGGCGGAGCTGAACCTGGCCGAGCTCCCGGCTGTGTTTGCGGCCGGAGAAGTCGCTGACGCAGGGGCTCGACGAGCTCTGCATGCACGCCATTCGAGATGGTGCGCAACGGAGCGCGGATTCTGTTGCTGTCGGACCGTACGGCGAGTGCGGAGCTGCTTCCGATCCCGATGGCGATGGCCACTGGAGCGGTGCATCAGGCGCTGGTGGACGCTGGTCTTCGCACGCTTGCGGGGCTCGCGGTCGAAGCGGGCGATTGCCGCGACATTCATCATGCAGCGGTACTGATCGGATATGGCGCGGGAGCGGTGTGTCCGTGGCTTGGCGCTAGAGACTGGGATGAGTCTTGCGCCTGCTGGCACCGATGCGGCGGAGGCCGAGCGCAAGATGCTGAAGTCGCTCGATGCCGGGTCTGGCGAAGGTGATGTCGAAGATGGGGATCTCGGTGGTGGACAGCTATCGCGGAGCGCATCTGTTCGACATTCTTGGGCTGCATTCGAGTGTGGTCGAGCGGTGTTTTGTAGATACGCCGGCTCCGCTTTCGGGGATTGGGTTTGCGGAGATGGAGCGTCAGCTTCGGCAGACGTGGGAGCCGAATGAAGCGAGCGATTCAGCGTCGAATGAACTGCCGGATTATGGCTGGGTGCGATTCCGTAAAGCGGACGTTTCGGAGCCGCATGCCTGGCAGCCGCCGACTGTGAAGGCATTGCAGTCGGTTGTGGGAAGTGCGCGGAATGTGCCGCAGCCGACGGATCCGGCTGGAGCTTTTGCGATCTATACGCGGGATGTTATTGCTCGTGATCCGGCGGTGCTTCGCGATCTGCTGGAGATCCGGCCGGCGGGGCCAGAGCTTTCGTTGAATGAGGTGGAGACGCCCGCGAGTCTGTGCAAGCGGTTTGTGGCGAGCGCGATGTCTCTGGGGTCGCTGAGCCCGGAGGCGCACCATACGATTACTGCTGCGATGAATATGCTTGGCGGCCGGTCGAACACGGGCGAGGGTGGCGAGGATTCGGCGGTGTATCGTGTTCAGGCGGTTGGTGCGGAGTTTGCCGGCGCCAGCGAGGGGATGAGTCTGATGGCGCGCTCCGGGGGAGGGACAGCGCTGGCAGAGGCAGTGGTTGAAGCGCCTGCGGTGCATGTTTCGCTCAATAACAAGATCAAGCAGGTCGCGTCGGGTCGGTTTGGTGTGACGGCGGAATATCTGGTCCATGCTGAAGAGATTGAGATTAAGGTGGCGCAGGGGGCGAAGCCGGGGGAGGGTGGACAGCTGCCGGGGCATAAGGTGAGTGGGATGATTGCGCGGCTTCGTCATGCGCAGCCGGGGGTGTCGTTGATCTCGCCGCCACCGCACCATGACATCTACTCGATTGAGGACCTGGCGCAGCTGATCTACGACTTGAAGCGGGTGAATCCTCGGGCAGCTGTCGGCGTGAAGCTGGTTTCGGGCTGCGGCGTTGGAACTGTTGCTGCTGGCGTGGCGAAGGCCTATGCGGACTATATTGTGATCGCCGGGAACACGGGCGGGACGGGAGCTGCGGCGCTGTCGAGCATCAAGTACGCCGGAAATCCGTGGGAGCTTGGGTTGGCCGAGGCGCAGCAGGTGCTGATGCAGAACGGCATGCGGGGACGGGTGCGGTCTGCGGACTGATGGCGGTCTGGCGACGGCGCGTGACATCCTGATTGCGGCGCTGCTGGGTGCGGATGAGTATGCGTTTGGGACGGCGGTGCTGGTGGTGCTGGGTTGCGATATGGCGCGGCAGTGTCATCTGAATACCTGTCCGACGGGGATTGCGACGCAGAAGCCGGAGTTGAGGGCCAAGTTCCGCGGGAAGCCGGAGTATGTGGTCCGGTTCTTCGAGCAGCTCTCGGGCGATCTGCAGCATCTGCTGGCGCGGTATGGCCTGCCTTCGATTGAGGCGGCGGTCGGACGCTGCGGACCTGCTGGAGCAGGTCAAGTTTGACGGCAATCTCGATCTTCAGCCGATGTTGGCGAAGGTTTCGGATGGGCCGGCGCGATGGATGGGAGTGAGGAACGATCAGCCGATTGCGGTGCCTCCGCTGGATGAGGCGTGGGTTGTGCCGGCGATGGAGGCGGTCGAGGCCGGATTGCCGTTTGTGGTCGAGTCGAAGATTGCGAACCGGGACCGGGCGGTTGGGTCGCGGCTGGCGGGTGAGCTGGCCCTGCGGCGAGCGCAGGGTGATCTTCCGGCGGATGTGACCTTCAATCTGAGTGGAACGGCGGGTCAGTCCTTTGGCGCGTTTACGGTTGAGGGGATGAAGCTGGTGCTGCAGGGTCAGGCGAATGATTTTGTGGGCAAGGGGCTGTCCGGTGGTGAGATGGTGATTCGGGCCTGTGGACTGGCGGCGAAGGACAGCGGGCAGCATGTGATTCTGGGCAATGTGGCGCTGTATGGCGCCACCGCTGGGAGGTTGTTTGCTGCGGGGCGGGCGGGGGAGCGGTTTGCGGTGCGAAATTCGGGCGCCACGGCCGTTGTTGAAGGTGTTGGCGACCATGGCTGCGAGTACATGACCGGTGGAACGGTGGTTGTGCTGGGACGTGTGGGGATAAACTTTGGGGCGGGTATGACGGGTGGTTTGGCGTGGGTTTATGACGCTGACGGATCTTTCGTGCGGGACGGAAGGTATCATCCAGAGTTTCTTGTTGCCGAAGGGTTTAATCGGACCGATCCTGATGCGCAGGATGGTCTGCGAGCGCTGGTCGAGACCCATGTGGAGCGATCCGGAAGCGGGCTGGCACGAACTCTGCTGAGTGATTGGCCCGGGAGTGCGGGTTCGTTTGTGCGGCTTACTCCGAAGCCGCAGGTCTAAGGCCTGCCCTCCCCCCCGGGGTACCCCCCCTATTGCCTACGCGTAAACTGTTTATATTCAATAGGTTAAGGCATGTTGTTGTCTGCAAATTCGTCATAACAAAAGGGTTACAGCTAAAATCGTCTTTCTAAATGAGTTAGCCCCGGAGCGTGTCCGGGGCTTGCTTGTTTTTGATCTATATATCCAGTATAGCGGTTGGAATGGAACTAAAATGCCACGCGGATGTTGCTGATTGGAAGCGGGTTAGCTGCTTTGGGGGCTTGACATGCTATTTTTGGGCGAGAAATGGCAAAAGAAAAACGACTGTGGGGGCAAAGGCAATGGATTCAATCGCTTCGCGTTGAGGGCAGGAATCCGTTCCCTTTGAAGAGAATCTTATGAACCCGAGCGGTCTTGGCACCGCGTCGATTATCGATCGGGCCTTCAGGCCTTTTACTCTACTACCGGTCATCATGGGGCTTTTGCCCCATGCTGGTATAAAGGCGCGCCTTTGGCGCTTTCCGCTTGAGGGGCGGATGCCAATGGCAACAGCAGGTCTCCCTCGGCTTGCCGTTCCACCCTTTGCATCTTGTGCAATGAGTCGGGCGCCCGGGCGTTTGCGGGTGAGTGAGCGGGCTAAGCGACGGCAGATGGATCCAGCTAGTGGCCCGTCTGTAGATCTGCATAAAGATGCTTTTTGACGGACTGAATCAGAGTTCATTGTTGGCAAAGGCCGTTCAATTTATTAGAGTGACGGCACCGGAGATTTCCTGGTGAGGCCTGCACTGAAGCGACTAGCGAAGACGATTGGGCCTGCAGATTCGACAAAGACCGGAGTGCCGGCAACGGGGCCGGGAAGCGAGAAGTACAAGCGCATCCTGGACGCGGCGGTGGAGGTGATCGCAGAACGCGGTTACTTCAGCTCGCCGGTGAGTGCGATTGCCAAGCGGGCGGGGGTGGCGGACGGCACGATCTATCTCTACTTCAAGAGTAAGGACGACGTGCTGCGGACTGCGATCGATGAGACGTTTAACAAGTTTCATCGGCAGGTGGAGGAAGAGTTCAAGACGCTGAAGGGGCCACGGGAGCAGCTGGAGTATATCGCCCAGGTGCATCTGGAGAGCCATGCGGTGAACCGTAGCATGGCGGTACTGATGCAGACCGAGGTGCGGCAGAGCGCGAAGTTTATCGCGGAGTTCTCGCACCATCATCTGGTGAAATACATTCAGGTGGTGCGTGAGGTGGTGCGACGGGGTCAGCAGGAGGGGGCCTTCCGGCGAGACGTGTCCGATGGTGTGGTGGCGCACTGCATGTTCGGGGCGATCGATGAGTTGTTGAGTTCCGCGGTGTTTACGGGGCGCGTTTATGATTCGAAGGCGACGGCTGCGCAGGTGATGGATGTTTTGTTGAACGGGATTACGGCAGGAAGTAGGGAATAGGGAGTAGGGACAAAGGCGGTCTAGGTTTTGGGTAGAGAAGCGGATTTCTCCATTGCGCTGCTTGCGATCAGACTGTGAGCAGCTTCGGTCAGGATGGCAGAGTTTTTGAGTTTGGAAGAAGAACGGACGCCGGCAAAAACGAAATGCGGTGGTCTCTCCACTGCGGCGGCGAAGTGCGCCGCCTTCGGTCGAGATGACGGTTTCATAGGTTGTGCGGAGATTAGAGCTACCAGCGGCGAGAGCTTGTCACTGCATCTGAATTTGCGATGGATGTGGATTTTGAATCGGACCTTGGAGATGACATGTTTGATTTGAGCAGTTTGAATGATGTTCTGGGGATGGTCACGGGACGCGGTGATTCCGTGGTGATGTCGTGGCTGGATGCAGACGGAGTGTGGAAGCCGATTACGTCGAATGAGTTGTATGGACGGGTGCGGGCGCTGGCGGATGTGTTTCGGGGATGGGGTCTGGCAAAGGGAGATCGGGTGGCGATCCTGTCGGAGAACCGGTGGGAGTGGGCGGTGACAGACTTTGCGACGCTGGCGATTGGAGGCGTGGATGTCCCGTTGTATCCGACACTGACGCCGGAGCAGATTGGATACATGTTGCGGGACTCGGGGGCGAAGGTGGCGGTGCTGTCGTCGCGCGAGCAGTACGAAAAGCTGACGACCGCAGGAGACCTGCCGGAGCTCGAGCATGTAGTGGTGATGGATGCCGGGGAGTTTAGCAGTGCTGAGAGCTTTGGTGCGCTGATGGAAGGGGCGAAGACGAAGCAGCAGCATGATGGTGCGTTCGATGAGATGGTCAAGGGCGCCAAGCCAGAGGACCTGGCGACGATCATTTATACGTCGGGGACGACGGGCGAGCCGAAGGGCGTGATGCTCACGCATGGGAACGTGGCGAGCAATATTAATTGCTCCACGCACAAGATGGGATTCGGGGGCAAGGACAGTTGCATCTCGTTTCTGCCACTGTCGCATATCACAGCACGTCATCTGGACTACGCGATGATGTGCTATGGGGCGCGAGTGGCTTATTGTCCGAAGTTCGATCTGCTGCCTGTTGCGATGAAGGCGGTGAAGCCGACAGTCCTTGTGGCGGTGCCGCGAGTGTACGAGAAGATCAGGCAGGCGGTGGAAGGGAAGTCGGCGTTGTCGCCGGTGAAGCTGAAGATCCTGAACTGGGCACTGGCTACGGGGAAGAAGCACCGCGCGGAGGTGCTGGCAGGGAAGACGCCCGGCGGGATGAGCTGGAAGATTGCGAACAAGCTGGTTTTCAGCAAGATTCGTGAGGCATTTGGCGGATGTGCGGACGTGTTCATCTCGGGCAGCGCGCCGCTGGGAATGGACACTGCGGGGTGGTTTGCGGACGTTGGGATTCGGATCTTCGAGGGCTACGGATTGACTGAGACTTCGCCGGTCATTTCGTTGAATTTTCCGGACGCCCATCGGATAGGAACGGTGGGCAAGGCGCTTGAGAATGTGCAGTGCCGGTTTGCGGACGACGGAGAGCTGGAGGTGAAGGGGCCTTCGATCTTCAAGGGGTATTGGAAGAAGGAGAAGGAGACGGCGGAGGCGTTTACTGCTGACGGTTGGTTCAGGACGGGGGACATTGGGAACGTCGATAAGGACGGGTACCTGTCGATTACGGACCGAAAGAAGGAGTTGCTGAAGACGAGCGGCGGGAAGATGATTGCTCCGCAGCCGATTGAGAACAAGTTAAAGGCGAACACTCTGGTGGCGCAGGCGGCGCTGGTGGGAGACAAACACAAGTTCGCGTGTGTGCTGATCTCGCCGAACTTTCAGGCGCTGGAGGGATGGGCGAGGACGCAGGGGATTGCAACGAACGACCACGCGGCGCTGGTGAAGGACGCGAAGGTGGTGAAGGCGTATCAGGATATCGTCGACAAGGTGAATATTGGGTTGGCGAACTACGAGAGCATGAAACGGATGAGCGTGGTTCCGGAGGAGTGGACGGTGGAGGACGGGACGCTGACGCCGAGTATGAAGCTGAAGCGGCGGGTGGTGGAGAAGCGATATGCGAAGGAGATTGGCGAGTTCTATGCGGACGAGGCGACGGCTACGAGAGGCTGAGTCGTTTTGACGGGGGAGCCTGGCGTCCGCGATAACTGCCAGCGAAAAAGGCGCATTTTGCGCTGATGGGGCACTGAGCGCATTTTGGGTTAGTGCGTTTACATGTCTCCTGGCCGTGGTGTTTCAGGAGGAGATAGGCGCGGGCGCGGGCATCGAAGGCAGCGGTGGTTTGGGATTCGATTGCTTGCTGGGCTTCGCTGTAGGTCACTGCGTAGCTTTCGCGCTCCATGCCGAGGAGGATGCGCACCAGCACGTGGGGACAGTTGGACGGCGCGGCGGCGATGGGCGCGATGTGGGCGAAGAGCAGGATGCGGTCGACGCCAGGATCGGCTATGTTGGGAAACTTCTTGAGTTCTTTGCGTGCCTGGTCGAGAGGGCCAAGAAGGGCGCTGCGCAGGTCGCCACCGAACTGGTCTTTGACACGCATGGCAATTTCTTTGAGACGCTGGGCGCGGAGCTCGGGGACCATGCCACCGGGTTTCAGGGCGGTCGCGAGTTTCTCTGGAGAGGTGGCGAGGAGTTTTTCCGGGGTGACGCCGACGGACCTATTGAGGGACGCCCAGCCTTTTGCGCAGGCGGCGTCAGAGGCGGGATAGCCGCAGTGCCACCAGACGAGGAACGGGTAGGGATCGGTTGGCCAGGACGGTTGCTGTGGGCCGTAGAAGGATTCGAGGTCGTTGAGCAGCTCGGCTATAGAGATGGCTGACTTGATCATGAGAGATACCGCAACGGTGGCGCATCATCGAGAGCGATAGTGTAACGCTGCGCATGGTCGCGATGGTACAAGAGACTTTGGGTAAGGGTGGGTGCGCTCTAGGTGGGGACGGCGAGGGTGTTGAATGCGGCGATCTGGACTTCGACGCGAGGGTCGGTGTTCCAGTCGTAGAGCTTGTAGTTGTACTGGTTGAAGATGGTGGTGACCGCGGGGCGGTTGCGGTGCTGGGATTCGCACATAAGGATGGGGCGGACTTCGGTGAGGAGGCGATGGGCGCCGTGAAGGAGGTCGATCTCGGAGCCCTCGACGTCGATCTTGACGAGGCTGGGTGGTGGGGTCTGTTCGAGGAGCCAGTCGAGGGTGATGCAGAGGGCCTGGTGGGTCTCGCGGGTGCCTCCGGCCTGAGAGTGTTCGGGGACGGTGGAGAGATGGTTTGAGTTGCGGTTACGGTTTGCGATGTGAAGGGTGCCTATGCCGATGGTGTCGGTGACGGCGACGGGCATGATGTGGATGGGAGCTGCGGTGAGCCGCTGGGCGGCAGCGGTGCTCTGGAGTAGGGCGGCGAGCCAGATGTCGGGTTCGATGGCGAGGACGCTGCCGTGCGGGCCTGCTTTTTGCGCGGCCGCGATGGCGAAGAGGCCGACGTTGGCGCCGATGTCCCAGACGATGTCGCCTGGGTGGACGAACTGGCGAGCGAGATCGAAGAGATCGGAGCGAAGGCGGGGGGCCCAGTGCTTGAGGCTGGCGTCTGGTGAGACATGGATGAGCGCTGAGTTGAGGTCGCGGGGCAGGCGTCTCTGCAGGACGCGGTTGCGGCTAATTTTTTCGGCAAAGGCCCTGAGGGGTCCCATCGCTGACTAAATCTCCGAGCGCGCTAACGCTTCATGGCGCTCCACCTGCATTCTAGAATGCTTCTATTGCAACGTTATGACGCGCAGGAGTCGCATACGTTGTAAGGATACTTTGGAGGCTGAGATGCTGAGATTATTGCGAGTGATCGGTGTGTTGGCGTTGGCTGGGCGGGTCTGCGCGGCCCAGATGGGGCCGCCGGTTTGTCCGGTGCCCGCAGGGAAGAAGGCTGCGAGTATGCGGCCGGCGGCAAGGCCTTCGGTGGCGGCGGCTGACGCTACGGCCGAGGCAGCGGCGGCGGACCCGTCGGTGCTGGTGGCCGCTGAGCCTATGGAGAACTTTGGCGTTGCGCGGTACCGGCTGGAGGACTATGCGGATTGCGTCGGCACGGGTGGATGCTACTGGGCGGACGTTGACGCGCAGGCGAGACGAGCAGACGCGGAGCTTGATAGGGTTGTCGCTGCGCGGAAGACCGGCGAGAAGCTCGCGATGGTGCTGGATATTGACGAGACGTCGCTGTCGAACTACTGCGAGTTGAAGCGGGAGGACTTTGGGTTTATTTCGGCGATGTTCAATGAGTGGGCGGTATCGGCTGAGGCGAACCAGGTGTTGCCCGGGACGCTGAGGTTGTTCGACAAGGCACGGGCGGCAGGGGTGGACGTGTTTTTTATTACAGGGCGATCAGATGAGCAGCGAGCGGGTACGGTGCGGAACCTGGAGGCGGCTGGATACAAGGGATGGAAGGGGCTGAGTCTGCGGGTGGGGCCGCAGAAGATGATGGGAACGGTGGAGTATAAGAGCGAGGAACGGAAGAAGATCGTGGATGCGGGGTATCGGATCGTGATGAGCGTCGGGGACCAGTGGAGCGATTTGAACGGGGAGCCCAGGGCAGAGATCAGTGTGAAGCTGCCGAATCCGTTTTATTACCTGCCTTAGCCTGTGGCCTGGAGGGAGAGGCGCGGCTGTAACATCGAGGTATGACGATGTTGCTCCGGGCGAGGAAGGCGGGACGGAAATTTCTGAATCCGGTCCCGACGACGATTGGTGGGTTTGGCACGATCTTCAAGGTGTTGCCGCGGTTTTTGAGCAATAAGGTGGAGAAGTTTCCGGCGACGCCGCTGGGGCCTTTTAAGACGGACTTCGCGGTGTATGGGACGGCCCCGGAGAGCGGGCTGAGGGTGACCTGGATGGGGCACTCGTCGATGCTGTTGGAGATCGATGGGGTAAGGGTGCTGGTTGATCCGGTTTGGGACGATCGGGCTTCGCCGAGCAAGTGGGCAGGGCCGAAGCGGTTCTTCGCGGCGCCGGTGCGGCTGGAGGACCTGCCGGGGGTGGACGTGGTGCTCGTGTCGCATGACCACTATGACCACCTGGGTGAGGCTACGATTCGGCGATTGGCGGAGTTGGAGTCAATGCGCGGTGCGAGGTGGGTGACTTCGCTTGGAGTGGGGGAGACGCTGCGGCAGTTTGGGGTCGATGCGGGAAGGACCTCAGAGCTGGATTGGACCGAAAGTGTAGCGGTAAATGGGCTGGAGATTACGGCGCTGCCTTCCCGGCATTTTTCGGGGCGGGGGATGTTCAACCGGTTTGAGACGCTGTGGTCGGCGTTTGTGTTGAAGGGGGCGAAACATACGGTTTATTTTGGGGCGGACTCGGGGTGGTGGGAGGGGTTTGCTGAGATTGGAGCGGCGTATGGGCCGTTCGATCTGACGATGCTGGAGATTGGGGCGTTCGATGTGCTTTGGGACGGGATACATCTGGGGCCGGATGGCGCGGCGCGGGCTTTTGAGGCCCTGGGCGGGGCCGATCCTCGGGGGCGCGGTTTGATGATGCCGATTCATTGGGGGCTGTTCGATCTGGCGCTGCATGCCTGGCGGCAGCCGATTGAGCGGTTGCTGGAGTTGGCTTCACAGAAGGAGATCAAGCTTTGGGCTCCGGAGCCGGGGCGGCCTACGGAGGTGGTCGCGGGGGTGGAGGTCAGGTCGAATTGGTGGCGGTGATGGGCCCAGCTGCCTGATCCGACCGTGGTTTGCTTTCGATCCTGTAGGTCTGGTGCTGTTGGACGCAGGTCACTGTCTGGCCATCTCCCGCATCCAACTGCTGTCATGAATTTCTTTTCAGACCCCCACGAGACCGCGTTGCGCTTCGGAGATTTCATCGATGACCTTCACGATGTCTTCCGCTGCCACGATGTTGATTTCGGTTCGCCGGAGGACTTTTTTGCGATTGCGCGGAGGTTGAAGCATCACAGCGAACTTCGTGTCGACGTGTTGCGTGTGGTGAAATCTGTGATGGACAGCGAGGCGAACATCTCGTTTCGCACCATTCTCACGGTTATTGCTGTGGCGAGCGGTGGCCCGGACGTCGCGGCATCGGACCGGGAGATGAGCATCCCGGTCAGCCTGATCATCGAGTCTCTGACTGGTGTCGACGCCTACAGCCATTTCAACGTTGATCGCCCTGACGGTCTCAATTCGGATTTGATTGTGAAGGAAGCGGTCCAGATTGTCGCGCCGGGTAAATCATTGTATGGCGGGGGAGAGGCGGCACGGCACACAGACGTGCCAAGACAAGCGAACGTGGAGGTAAGCTTGTTCGAGAAGGTCAGCGATTCTTCAAATTTTTCCATCGAGCAAAGTCCGCCGGCTTCATTGAATCGCTATGGTCCGTTGAACGACCATCCGGGTCTGTTGAACGACTACGGCGGTTCGAATACCCTGGCTGAATCTCTGAATCGGCTGGAGCAAAACAGTTTGCAGCTCAAGATTTACCTCGATTCGATCGACCAGAGAATCAGCAGGATGGAGCCACGACCGGAGAACGTTCCGTCGCTTGTGCTATCGGCTACGCCACCGTCCCATCCGAGAGAGGAAGCCAGCGTGAGATTCTCGGCGACGATTTCTTCAGGGAGTGAACTGCAGTCGCCGCACAAAGATCCGTCCGGGTCGAAGCCACAAGGCAAAGCGGCAACTGTAAGTCGAGCAGCGACCAAACCTCTTGCAGGGCCTACGCGTATCTGGACAGATTTCCGGCAGTTCTATTCTTTCCGGAGACAGAGTGCGCTTCTGATTCTCGTTGGCGTTGCAGTGCTGTTGTTCGCTGTTTCTCTCATCGGGAGGCTCCGGCGTGACGCCGGCGATGTGGTGGTACACCCGGTGAACGCATTGGCGGGAGGCGGCGTCAACGCTGGTGGTTCCGGCCTTGCGTCTGGTGTCGCGGCTTCTGTCAATCGGACCTCAAGCCGGTACTATCAACGATCCTTCCGTTGCTCCCCTCAGACCAGCGCAGGGAAAGAGCTCTGCGTACGGGTACGCGGGACAGGGAGTAAGACCATCGTCAAAGAAGTCGGCGCAGATTCCTTTGAGGTCTCCGTTACGGTCGTCTTCGTCTCTTGCGGCGCATGCGGACACTCCGCCTGTGACAGCTACGGATACATCCGAGGTCTCGGCCCCATCCGATCGCGCTGACAACCTGGGTTCCGTGCGGCTGTCCAACGGCCTCGTCAATGTATCTTCAGGCGTCATGGCGGCGAATCTTGTGTCGGGTCCGAAGCCTTCTTATCCAACACTCGCCAGCCTCACACGTACGCAGGGCAATGTGGTGATGCAGGCTGTGATCTCCAAGGATGGAACTGTGGAAGAACTGCACGTTATCAAAGGTCACCGCCTGTTGCGGGGTGCAGCCAAGAATGCAGTTCGAAACTGGCGCTATCGGCCCTACAAGGTCGACGGCGTGCCGGTTGAAGTCGCAACCACAGTAAGTGTGGACTTCTCCTTGCATCGCTAGCAGCGTGAAATTACCGCGGAATTCGACCGACTCCAAGTAACGCCCAGTTAGATTGTGCGGAACGACTTCTTTCAGAATTTCAGCGGCTTCCTTCAAAGCACTGCGCTGTTCGTGGTTGAGGGCGGCGATCTGCTTTGCCAGGGCACGCACGCGGCGGACGCGACCTTCTATCAGGAGCTTCTTTCCGGCTGGCGTTGCGGAGAGGAGGGTGCTGCGGCCGTCGTTTGCATTTTGTTTCTTGAGAACAAGGCCCTTTTCTTCGAGGGCGTTGACGATCCGGGTCATCGTGGGAGGGCGAACCTGTTCGGCGGCGGCTAGATCGCGGAGGGTTACCGGGGCCCCGAAGACGATGACGGAGAGGGCGGACAGGCGTGGGGCGTTGAGACCAGAGCCTTCATCTTCCTTGCGGAGCTTTCGCAGCAAGTAGATGGCGGCGGAGTGGAGCTGGTCGGCGATATTTTGCGAATTCGTTAGAGTTTTGGTTGACATGGACGGGTGAGGTCATGCTATATCGTTAGCTGGGCTAACGAACAGAGGTTGCGATGAGTGAACCAGAAATTAGCGTCCAGTTGAATGATATTGGCCAGATTGCTTTGACCGTGCGAGATCTGGCGCGGGCGAAGGATTTTTATCAGAACACGCTGGGGATGAAGTTTCTTTTTGACGCGGGGACGATGGCGTTCTTTCAGTGCGGGTCGATTCGGCTGATGATTGGTTTGTCTGAGGAGACTGTCCCTGTTAGTGGGACGATTCTGTACTTCACGGTCGCTGATATTCAGAAGGTGCATCGGGTGCTGGAGGGGCGGGGCGTCGGGTTTATTCAACCGCCGCACCTGGTTGCCCGGATGCCGGACCATGAGCTTTGGATAGGGTTTCTGAAGGACCCGGAGGGCAATACGCTTGGGTTGATGAGTGAGGTGCGCGCTTAGGGAGCGCCGCTGGCGTATCATTTTTTCAAGAAGTCTAAAAAATCAAAGGAGAGAATGATGCGGATTGGGATGTTGACTGGGGGCGGTGACTGCCCTGGATTGAATGCAGTGATTCGGGCGGCCGTACGTAAAGGGATTCAGCACCACGGGGACGAGTTTGTTGGGTTTATGGAGGGATGGCGTGGCGTCCTGGATGATGTGACGATGCCGCTGACCCTAGAGACGACGTCGGGGATCCTGCATCGTGGCGGCACGATCCTTCGGTCGTCGCGAACGAACGTGAAGAAGATTCCAGGGGGGTTTGAGAAGTGTCTGGAGGTGCTTGCAAAGAACAAGATCGACGCTCTGATTGCGCTGGGTGGAGATGATACGCAGTCGATCTCGCTTGCGTTGAGCGAGAAGGGCGTGAAGTGCGTTGGGGTGCCGAAGACGATCGATAACGATTTGAATGGCACGGACGTTTGTTTTGGGTTTGATACGGCGGTGGGGATTGCGACGGAGGCGGTCGATCGGCTGCACTCGACCGCGGAGGCGCATAACCGTGTGATGGTGTGCGAGGTGATGGGACGTGACGCGGGATGGATTGCGATCACTGCGGGGATTGCCGGTGGGGCCGACGTGATTCTGGTGCCGGAGGTGCCGATCGATATCGAGGAGGTTTGCCGGCTGGTGAAGTATCGGCGGGAACATGGAAAGAAGTTCTCGATTGTGGTCGCGGCTGAGGGAGCGCAGTTCCCGGAGTCGGGGCAGGCGACGCATGGAACGTCAGTGGACTCGTTTGGCCATGCGCGGTTGAGCGGGATTGGGCAGGCGCTGGCGGAGGAGATCGAAAAGCGGACGGGGTACGAGACCAGGAGCGTGAACCTCGGACATACGCAGCGGGGCGGTACGCCTTCGGCGTATGACCGGATGCTGGCGACTCGGTATGGCGTGGCGGCGATCGACCTGGTGCACGCGGGCAAGTTCGGCCGGTTGGTGGTGCTGAAGGGGACACAGATCACCGATATTCCGATCGCGGACGCGATTGCCAAGACACGGACGGTGGGTAAGGACTTGCTGGATGTGATGAAGAGTCTGCAACCGGTGAAGTAGTTGCATGGCGAGGCCTATTCAACTGAGAGGCCCCGGTGTATTTCCCGGGGTCTTTTCTTTGATGTGCCCCATGTTCAAAGGCCGGTGGGTGCCCAGATTCGAACTGAAGTAATACTTTCGTATCAGTTAGTTAGTGGTTAATAGCTGAGATTTTTGTTGTACGGCCAAGGAAAAGGGGATACAAAGAGGGTGCCAGTTGGAGTGATGCTGGCGCGCTCTGACGTGGACGAACGGGAGACCTTGTATGGCGGTTGCGGTGCAGACGGCAGTGCGCGAGGTGATGGATATCCGGCAGGCTTCGGAATATCTAGGGATCAGCGGCGATACGTTGTACCGGTATGCGTCTGAAGGGTTCATTCCGGCGTTCAAGCTGGGGAACCGGTGGCGGTTCAAGAAGTCTCTGCTGGATGCGTGGATGGATGAGAAGTCCGGGGTGAAGGCGCCGACACCGATTGCGGTGATGCCAAGACAAAAGAAGCCGGTTGCACGGGCGCGGTAAGCGGTTTGTCCAGACGCCTGATCTCGCATTTTGATATTTACGTCGTGATCTTTGGCGCGATCGCAGTGGCGGCGTTCTGGTTTGCGATCCAACTTTGCTGGTCGGTGGTGGGGAAGCAGTGGTACGGCGTGTTGTGGAGGCTGTTGGCTGCGCTGGGGCTGTTTGGGTTGGGGTTCGTGATGATCTTTTTTACGGCGTTTGGGGCGAACTGATTGTCCGGCGGTGGCTCCGGCATCTGGGGTTGAGCCGCAGATTTCTCCGCTGCGCTGCTCACGATGAGACCGTGAGGAGCTTGGGTCGGAATGACGATTCTTAGTTGGTTGGCGGGAGCAAGAACAAGCGACAGAGCTGCAGAGACAAATGCGGGGACCCCTTTCCCTGCTCTTAGAATGGCAGTTCTTTAGATTTTGGAGGCTGCAGTCAGGCGGGCTGGAGGGTGATGACTGTGATTTCGGGGGGGCAGTTGAGGCGGAAGGGCAGGCCTACGGTGCCGATGCCGCGGTTGACGTAGAGCTGCATCTGGTTGAAGCGGTAGAGGCCTTCGGGATATTTTTCGCCCATGGGAGGCAGGATGAGCGGGCCGAGGAAGGGGAGCCGGATCTGGCCTCCGTGGGAGTGGCCGGAGAGCATGAGGTCGACGAGAGGGCCGCGAGGGTGGGCGATGACGTCGTCGGCGAAGTCGGGCTCGTGCGCCATGAGGAGGACGGGGCCGTCGGGGTTGGCGGGGATGGTGAGGTCGAGGTTGGGGTGGCTGGTGCCGGGGTCGTCGACGCCGCAGAGCCAGAGGCGGCCGCCGTTGCGCTCGATGGGGAGGTACTGGTTGACCAGGACGGGGGTGCCATGGGTGGTGAGGGCATGGATGACTGCCGGGCCGTTGAAGGCGACGTCGTGGTTGCCGAGGACGGCGTAGCGGAGGGGCGCGGTGAGGGTGGTGAGGATCTCGGCGCAGCGGTGGATGGCGTGGTTGCCGGCGATGAAGGTGAGGGAGCCGTGGGTGATGAAGTCGCCGGTGAGGAGGACGAGGTCGGGGGCGAGGGCGTTGACCTGACGGACGATGCGCTCGAGGAAGAAGGGCTCGGTGTACTCGTCGAGGTGGATGTCGCTGAGCTGGGCGATGCGGTAGCCGTGGAAGGGCGTGGGCAGATTGGCGATGGCGATGGGGCGGTGGACGACGTCGATTTCGTGGCGTGCGACCTCGCCGGAGTAGAGGGCCAGGCCTGCGGCGGCGGCTCCGGAGCCGATGAGGAAGTTTCGCCGGGTGAGTCGTGGCGGCTGAGGAGGTGGTGAAACCGGACATAGGTCATGATACCGGGTTGGGGGCCGGGGAACCAATGAGACGGCCAATGGCAGGCAACAGTTGGGTAGAATCAAAGAGATGAATTTGAGTGCGCGGAAGAGAAGAGCAGCAGCGGCTGCGAAGGCTGCCGGTGTGGATGGGCTGCTGGTGACGCATCTGCCGGATGTCCGGTATCTGTGCTGGCTTTACCGGGTCGAATGCGGCGCTGGTGCTGGCCGGGGGACGGGCGGTGCTGTTTACCGATGGGCGGTATACGGCGCAGGCCAAGGCCGAGGCGCGTGGGAACGAGGGTGGTGATTGCGAAGAAGCCAGCGGTGGTGGCGGCTTGTGAGTGGATGGAGGCGGCGAAGGTGCGGCGGTGTGGGTTCGATGCGGCGCATACGACGGTGGCGGGGCTGGAGGGGATGCGGAAGGCGGTGTCGGCCAAGGTGCGGCGGGGGATGTTTGTGGCGGTGGGGCCGCTGGTGGCGAGGCTGCGGGAGGTGAAAGACGCGGACGAGATTGCAAAGATGCGGGCGGCGGCGCGGGTGGGGTGTGAGTTGTTTGAGGGGATGCTGAGCTATCTGGAGGCGGGGCTGACGGAGGCCGAGGTGGCGGCGACGCTGGAGTATGCGGCGAGGCTGGCCGGGGCGGAGGGGATGTGCTTCGAGACGATTGTGGCGAGTGGGGAGCGGTCGGCGCTGCCGCATGGACGAGCGACCGCGGCGAAGTTGCCGAAGCGGGGGTTCGTGACGCTGGACTTCGGTGTTATTCTCGACGGATATTGCAGCGATATGACGCGTACCGTGCACATGGGCAAGGCGATGCCGGGTGAGCGGGACGTGTATGATTCTGTGCTGGAAGCGCAGGAGGCTGCGGTCGCTGCCGTGGCACCGGGAGTGACCGCCGGAGAGGTGGATGAGGCGGCACGAAGCGTGTTGCGGAGGGTGGAGCTGGATAAGTACTTCAGCCACTCGACGGGGCATGGAGTTGGGCTGGAGATTCACGAAGGACCAAGGCTTGCGGCGAAACAGAAGCAGGTCTTAGAGCAGGGAATGGTGATCACGATCGAACCCGGGGTGTATATGCCGGGGAGGTTTGGGTTGCGCATTGAAGATATGGTTCTGGTGACGGCCAAAGGCGGAGAGGTTCTGACGCCGAGCGTGAAGGCCTGGATCGAGCTGTAAGAGACAGGGAGTAGGCAAGAGGGAGTAGGGAGTAGAAGGCCTACTTCGGATTGACAGTTGAAGGTTGAAATGGCGCTCCTTGAAGCACGGGAAGAGACATGATGGACGGAAATAAGTTGGAAGAGCTTCGCGAACTGGTCGATTTTTTGAAGGCGAATGGTATCGCCGAGTTCGACATGGAGCAGGACGACCTGAAGGTGCGGATCAAGTTTGCCGGGGAGCCTGCGCCAGCAGGTGGGTTGGATATGGCCCAGCTGAGCAGGCTGATGGCTTCGGCGCCTGCGGCGGCTCCTGCGGCGTGCCGCTGTTCCTGCGAGCGCGGCCGCTGAGCTTGCCCCGGAGATGGAAGAGAAGCTGCATGAGGTGAAGTCGCCGATTGTGGGGACGTTCTATGAGTCGCCGTCGCCGGGTGCGCCAGCGTTTGTGAAGGTGGGGGACCAGGTGGAGGTGGGCCAGGTGCTCTGCATCGTCGAGGCGATGAAGCTGATGAATGAGATTGAGGCCGATGTTGCCGGCGAGGTGGTGAAGCGGATCGCTTCGAGTGGACAGCCGGTGGAGTATGGGCAGGCGCTGTTTGCCATCAGGGCGCGGTAGAGGCGAATTGTAGCGTCGGAGATTCCAGTTACTGTAGTTCTTGATGGAACGGCAGTCTTCGGTGACATGTTTCGTAAGGTATTGATTGCAAATCGTGGGGAGATCGCGCTGCGGGTGATCAGCGCGTGCAAGGAGATGGGCATCCGCACGGTCGCGGTGTATAGCGAGGCGGACAGGAATTCGCTGCATGTGCGGTTTGCGGATGAGGCGATCTGTATTGGGCCGCCGCGGTCGGCGGATAGCTATCTGAATGTGCCGGCGGTGATTTCGGCGGCGGAGATTGCGGATGTGGACGCGATCCATCCGGGGTATGGGCTGCTGAGTGAGAATGCGAACTTCGCCGAGGTGTGCCGGGCTTCGAATATCAAGTTCATCGGGCCTCCGCCGGAGGTGACGCGGATGATGGGCGAGAAGTCCACGGCGCGGCAGACGATGAAGAAGGCGAAGGTGCCGATTCTGCCGGGGTCGGATGGGGTGATCGCGGACGAGAAAGAGGCGCTGGAGTGGGCGAAGGACGTCGGGTATCCGGTGATTTTGAAGGCGGTCGCTGGTGGCGGCGGGCGCGGGATGCGCATCTGCAGGAACGCTGAGGAGCTGCCGGCGATGTATCAGCAGGCTTCGACTGAGGCGGCGAATGCGTTTGGCAATGGCGATATGTACATGGAGAAGTTCATCGAGCGGCCACGGCATATCGAGTTCCAGGTGCTGGCGGATGAGCATGGCAATGTGATGAGCCTGGGGGAGCGGGAGTGCTCGATTCAGCGGCGGCACCAGAAGCTGATTGAAGAGGCGCCGAGTTTGATGGTGACGCCGAAGCTGCGCGAGGAGCTGGGGAAGACGATCAAGAAGGCGCTTGAGAATATCGGCTACTGGAACGCCGGGACGATTGAGTTTCTGATGGATGAGGATGGGAAGATCTACTTCATCGAGATGAATACGCGCATCCAGGTGGAGCATTGTGTAACCGAGATGGTTACAGGAATTGACCTGGTGAAGGCGCAGTTGCGGATTGCGGCGGGGGAGAAGCTGTCGTCGATTATTACGAAGCCGGTGGAGATTCGTGGGCATGCGATTGAGTGCCGGATCAATGCGGAGCATCCGGAGAAGTTCACGCCGAGCGCGGGGAAGATTACGGCGTTCAATCTGCCGGGAGGGAATGGGGTGCGCGTGGATACGGCGCAGTATGCCGAGGGCGTTGTGCCGCCTTACTATGATTCGCTGATTGCGAAGCTGATCTGCCATGGGGCGGATCGCGAAGAGGCGATGAACAAGATGCAGCGGGCGCTGGCCAGTTTGTGGTGCAGGGAATTCATACGACGATTCCGCTGCACCAGAAGATCTTTGCGGATGCGGAGTTTCGGGCGGGGCAGTTCGATACGAAGTTTATGGAGCGGTTCTTCGAGCGGCAGAAGGAGAGCTAGTCGGCCAGTTAGCGAGACATCGAGTGAGTGAGCCAGCGAATCCGCAATTTCCACGGTTGTATCCGATTGTCGATGCAGGGATTGCTTGCGGCGCGTGGGGTCGCCTTGGGACGGGTCGCTGAGGAGTTGAAGGCGGCGGGGGTGATGCTGGTGCAGTATCGCAATAAGGTGGGCGAGCCTGACGCGATCCTGCGGGACGCTTCGGTGATGTGGGAGGTATTTGATGGGAGCGGTTGCCGGTTGATGATGAACGACCATGCGGACCTGGTGATACCGGCGGGATTTGGTGGAGTGCATGTGGGGCAAGGGGATCTGTCGCCGGAGGATGCGCGGCGGGTCGTTGGGGCGAAGAGGTGGGTTGGGGTTTCGACGCATAACGACGAACAGGTGCGGTTTGCGAATGCGACGGGTGCGGATTACATCGCCGTGGGGCCGGTGTTTGCGACGGGAACGAAGGTGGATGCGGAGCCGGTGATTGGGTTGGAGGGCGTGCGGCGGGCGCGGGCACTGACGAAGAAGCCGATCGTGGCGATTGGCGGGATCACGCGGGAGAATGCGCGGAGTGTGATTGACGCGGGGGCGGATTCGGTGGCGGTGATCAGTGCGCTGTTTGTTGAGGGAGAGACGGTGGAGAAAGTGGCGGGAGACTTTCTCGAAATTTTGCGGTAGAACTGACGGAACGTGAATTTTGTGAAAACGAAGATGTCGGATGCCTCTGCCTCGCTGCAAGATGACACTCAGTTGAGGTCGACCGCTCCGCAGTTTGTGCAGGGAATGGGGCTGTTTTCGGCGACGGCGATTGTGATGGGCTCGATGATTGGGTCGGGCATCTTCATCGTGTCGGCGGAGATGTCGCGCGGGTTGGGTTCGCCGGCGTTGCTGATTGCGGCGTGGCTGGTGACGGCGGTGATGACGATCATCGGCGCGCTGAGCTATGGCGAACTGGCGGCGATGATGCCGAAGGCCGGCGGGCAGTATGTCTATCTGCGCGAGGCGCTGGGGCCGCTGTGGGGATTTCTTTATGGGTGGACGCTGTTCCTGGTGATCCAGACGGGGACGATTGCGGCGGTGGGCGTTGCGTTCGGCAAGTTTCTTGGGGTGTTCTTTCCGAGTGTGAGCGCGGCGAACTGGATCTGGCATATCGGGCATGTTCCGGCGTGGCATGTGGGGCCGATGGTGCTGGGCAATATGGACATTGGGTTGAATACGGCGAACCTGTCGGCGATTGTGGTGATTACGCTGCTGACGCTGCTGAATACGATGGGCGTGAAGATGGGCGCGGCGGTGCAGAATGTGTTTACTTCTGCGAAGGTACTGGCGCTGGCGGCGGTTGTGCTGGTGGGCTTGGTGGCGAAGAATTCGGCTGCGATTGCGGCGAACTTTGGCGCGGGCTGGCATAATTTCTGGGCGGGTGCGGGGTGGGGTACGTTGCATGCGGTGCAGGTGGGGGTGGGTGGGCCGACGGCTTATGTTGGGTTGCTGACGATGGTGGCGGTGGTGCAGGTGGGGTCGCTGTTCAGTTCGGATTCGTGGAACAACGTGACGTTTACTGCGGGGGAGATTCAGGATCCGAAGCGGAATATTCCGCTGTCGCTGGTGATTGGGACCGGCGTGGTGCTGCTGCTGTATGTGCTTTGCAATTTTGTTTATCTGAGCGTGCTGCCGATGGCGGGCGATGCGGCGGCGACGACGATTGTGGGGCGGGGGATTCAGTTTGCCTCGGAGGACAGGGTTGCGACGGCGGTGATGGAGCAGGCTTTTGCCGGCTCTGGCGCGAAGCTGATGGCTGCGGTGATTTTGATTTCGACGTTTGGTTGTGTGAATGGGCTGCTGCTGGCGGGGGCGCGGGTTTATTACGCGATGAGCCGGGATGGGTTGTTCTTCAAATCGGTTGGCAGGCTGAGTGAGCGGTCGAAGACTCCGGTGAACTCGCTTTGGGTGCAGTGGGCGTGGACTTGTCTTGCTGTGCCTGTCGGGCAGCTACGGGCAGCTGCTGGATTATGTGATCTTTGCGGTGCTGGTCTTTTACATTCTGACGATTGCGGGGTTGTTTGTGCTGCGGCGGACGCGTCCCGATGTGGTGCGGCCTTACAAGGCGTTTGGCTATCCGGTGTTGCCGGGACTATATATCGTGATGGCTTTGTGGATTTGTGTTGTACTCTTGCGGTACAAACCTCAATACACTTGGCCGGGTCTGATGATCGTTCTGCTGGGGATTCCTGTGTACCTGGTGTGGACACGGATGGGCGCTGCGAACAAAGCAAGAGTCAGGTAACAGTTTTAGGAAAGTGGAGAACTTTAATCAATGGCGAATCTGCTGGCAGTCAAACCTCTTTCTCGTTTGCTGAAGGAGGCGGAGAACGAGGGCGAAAGCGGACTCAAACGTACTCTGGGCCCACTGAACCTGATCACGCTGGGAATCGGGGCGATCATCGGGGCAGGAATCTTTGTACTGACGGGTCAGGCAGCGGCGATCCATGCGGGGCCGGCGGTGGTACTGAGCTTTGTGCTGGCGGGTATCACGTGCGCGTTTGCGGGGCTTTGCTATGCGGAGTTTGCTTCGCTGATTCCGATTGCGGGCTCGGCCTATACCTATGGGTATGCGACGCTGGGTGAGTTTGTGGCGTGGATCATTGGGTGGGACCTGGTGCTGGAGTATGCGTTCGGCGCGGCGACGGTGGCCTCGGGCTGGAGCGGATATTTTGTTGGACTGTTTGCGGACTTCGGGATCCATATGCCGCCGCAGTTTACGACGACGCCGGGTACGGTGCTGTATCTGTTTCACGATCGCTGGATGGAGCTGATGGCGCTGCCGGCTGGGGTGGACGCTTCTACGCTGCCGCATGTGACCGGTGTGTTCAATCTGGTTGCGTTCCTTGCGATCACGGTGGTGACGGCGGTGCTGATCATCGGGATCCAGGAGTCGGCGAACCTGAACACTGCGATCGTGATTGTGAAGCTGGGCGTTGTGGGCGTCTTCCTGGTGCTGGGCATCGGACTACATCCTGAAGCATCCGGCACAGGCGCATGCGAACTGGACTCCGTTTATTCCGCCGAACGAGGGACCGGGCAGGTTCGGCCTTAGTGGAATTACGGCGGGTGCGGCATCGATCTTCTTTGCGTATATCGGGTTCGATGCGGTGTCGACGGCGGCGCAGGAGGCGAAGAATCCGAAGCGGGATATGCCGATCGGGATTCTGGGTTCGCTGGTGGTTTGCACGGTGCTGTACATCCTGGTGTCGGGTACGCTGACCGGGCTGGTGAACTACCGGGCGTTGAATGTGGGCGATCCGGTCGCGGTCGGGATCGATGTGACGGGCGTTCGCTGGGGATCGATTCTGGTGAAGATCGGTGCGGTGTTCGGGCTGGGTACGGTGATGCTGGTGATGTTGCTGGGCCAGTCGCGGGTGTTCTACTCGATGTCGCGCGATGGGCTGCTGTGGAAGTGGGCCGGCAAAATTCATCCGAAGTTTCGGACGCCGTGGATCTCGAACATGGTGGTTGGAGCGATCGTGGCGTTCATGCCGGCGCTGTTGCCGATCGACAAGCTGAGCGCGCTGGTGAATATGGGTACGCTGCTGGCGTTTGCGATTGTGTGCGCCGGGGTGTGGATCCTGCGGCGACGCAATCCGGACCTGCATCGGCCGTTCAAGACGCCGTGGGTCCCGGTGGTTCCGATCCTGGGCATTATTAGTGCGCTGTACCTGATCTGGTCGCTGCCGGCGCTGACGAAGGTGGTGGTGGTGGTGTGGCTGGTGGTGGGGTTGCTGATTTATTTCACCTACAGCGTGAAACACAGCAAGGTGCAGAAGGCGCTTCGGGAGGAAGCTGTCGGGGGTACCCCCCTATTGCCCGGACTAAATTCTCCTTTCATGAAGTTACGGGTCGGGTTGGCTTGTAAATATTCATGATAAAGGAGTTGCTTCCAAAATCTTCGATCTAAACAAGTTAGCCCCGGACGGGTGTCCGGGGCTTGCTTGCCTTTGATCTATATTTTTCAGTATTGCGATTTGAATGGAACTAGCATGCCACGCGGATATTGTTGGTGGGGAATAGGTTAAGCGATTTGTGGCTTGATATGCGATCTTTGGGCGGAAAACGCAAAAAATAAACGCGAGGGCGAAAAGGCACCTTTGGGGCGACCACAACAAAAAAGGTAAGACAAAAACAACGACAACCGCAGATCCCTGCGGGATGACAACAAAAAGGCGCAAGAGCAACAGCAATTGGCGGCTGTTGGGTTAGTGGTCGGTGAGGGCTTGCTGGGGAAGGATGGGGAGGGTGACGGAGTTGGCTGGCG
Source organism: uncultured Acidobacteriaceae bacterium (assembly GCA_963756685.1). GTDB lineage: Bacteria > Acidobacteriota > Terriglobia > Terriglobales > Acidobacteriaceae > Edaphobacter. The sequence goes on along the minus strand of CAVWON010000006.1, from coordinate 165,150 downwards.
GTGGGGTCGTCGCGGAGGCGGAGGTAGAAGCCGGTCTTCGGCTGGACGGGGCAGGGATGAGGGTCGTGCCGACGAAGCCTTCGGGGACGGTGGTTGGGGTCGGTGAAGTCGGCGTCGGTGGCGATGGAGTCGACGAGGTAGAGGCTGGAGCCGGAGATGGTGCAGGGCTGGGTGGTGTCAGGGGGGCAGCGGAGGTCTTTGAGGGTGGGGAGGCGGACCAGGGTGACCAGAGGGAGCCAGTCGCCGGTGGTGCCGTCAGGGGAGATGGGGCGGAGGCGGAGAGGGCCGAAGGCAGAGGTGCCGAAGGCCTTGAGGGGGTCGAGGGTGGCGAGGAGCGTGTGGGGGTTCTGCAGGACGAGGCTGCCGGAGGCGACGGTGAGGGTGGTGTGGAGGGTCTCGTCGGCGTTGGCGATCTCGAGCTGTGCCGGTGCGTGGGAATGGGGCGGCGGACTTGAGGGAGAAGGTGAGTTGCTGGGTGACGGGGAGGTCGTCCTGGTCGGCGAGATGGATGGGGGTGTTGGTCGATTGGCCGATGTTCTTGCTGAGGAGCGTGACGGAGGGGCGGGCGGGCGCGACGGTGACGGGGAGGGTGAGGGTGCGGCCGTCTTTGAGTGAGAAGCTGGCGGTGAGACGCTCGCCGGCGCGGAGTTTAGGGGCCGGGCTGTTGGGGGGAAGAGTGAGGCGGAGGTTGTGTCGGTGTTGGAGGGTGCGGGCGTGGGTGAGGCGGTGTCCTGGTTGGAAGGCGTGCGGGCGGCGCGGGGGTGAAGATGAGGTCGGTGAGGGTGAGCTGCTGGACCTGATCGAGGCTGGTGCCGGTGAGGTCGGCGGTGGTGTCTCCGGCGTGGAGTTCGAGGGCCTTGAGGGTGGCGGGTTCGGAGTAGGTCTTGGTGGTCGACGATGTCGGGGCTGGGCATCGCCGAACTGGCGGATGGTGAGGTGGAAGGTCGCCGGGGTCGAACGATTTGAGGGAGGCGGAGACGTCGACGGTGGCGGGTCCTGGGCGGGCTTCCACTGGGTTTCGACCTGTTTGCCGGTGGCGGTGTCGAGGGAGATCTTTTCGATGCAGGCGGTGCCGGTGGAGCTGAGGGTGAGGTGATTCTCGCGGCCGGCGATGAGGAGGTCGCCGGCGGCCAGCTTCCAGTCTTTGCCGGGGATGTCCTGCAGGTTGAGGGTGGGGCCGGTGAAGGGGTCGAATCCCCAGAAGCCGGTGATGGTGCCGGTGATGGTGTTGGTGGCTAGCGGGTTTGGCGGTGGGTGGCGGCAGCTGTCGGCGGGGTTGGCTGTCGGCTGGGTGATGTACCGGTTGGTCGGCGTCGAGCGGTAGAGGTTTGCGCGCGGGAAGTGTGGCGAGGACGAGGCCGCCCTGAAAGGCGTCGGGGGTGACGGGGATGTCGGTGCCGCGCGCCGGGGCCGTCGAGGTGGAGGACGAGGTCGTGGGCGAAGGCGGTGGAGAAGACGAGAGGGGCGCCTTCGACGGGGAGGACGACCGCGGGCTTGAGGAGGCAGGTGATGTGCTTTGGGGTCGGCTGGGCGGAGGGGCGGGGGGACGGCGGCCTGGATGGCGGGCAGGCCGATGACGATGACGGACTTGGGATCGTGGAAGGAGGGCGGGGTGTTGAGGCGGAGGTTGAGGCTGTCGCCGTTCGGGGAAGGCGATGGCGGGGATGTACTGGTACTTGGCGGTGTGGAGGCCGCTCATGATGCGGACGAGGTCGACGATGGCTCCGACGTAGGCGCTGTAGAGGCCTGCGCCGGCCGATGCCGGTGTAGCTGGCCTGGTTGATGAAGTCGGAGTTGGGGCCGTTGGCTGAGCATGGCGACGACGGTCTGGCCGTGGCCGTCGTCGAGGAGGGTCTGGTTGCCGGCCTGGGTGAGGCAGGTGGCCTGGGTGTCGACGGGACGCTTGAAGCAGTCGCCGTTGGGCTTGAGGTTGAGGGTGCGGGCGAGGAGGTCGGAGTGTTCGGCGAGCGCCTTGGGATCGTCGGGCGGGACGCGGCGGATGGCGGCGAGGTAGGTTTCGATGCGGGCCTGTTCGAAGCCGGCCTCGAGTGAGGTCCTGCGAGGCGCGGACGAAGACGCCGGGACGGCCGCGGACGGCGGAGCGGAGGGTGCTGAAGTCGCCGCCGGTCTCAGGGGCGAGGAAGAGGATGACCTGCTGGGCCTCGTCGGGCACGGTGATGGTGACGCCCTCTTCGCGGACCTTTTTGTTCCAGGTCTGGATACTGAAGAACCAGTTGTCGGGGGGAGGGTTGGTGGTGCCGCGGAGGAAGGCGGCGACGAGAAGGTAGTGGACGGACTGGGTGGGGGGAGGTCGGGGTGCAGCCAGATCTTGTCGCCGGGCTGGAGGTTGGGGACCTGGGCGATGGGGAGGGTCCGGCCGGCGCGGGTGACGTGGACGTCGATTTTGGGGCCGGCGAGGTCGAAGCGCGCGGGGTCGGCGTGGAGGGTCGAGCAGAGGAGCAGGAGGGCAGCGAGAGTTCCAATGAGGCGCGATCTGCCGGGGACTGTTGCCATCATTCCATTTTAGACGGCTGAAGGGGCAGCTTCGGATGTCAGGGCCTGGACGGGTGATTGTTTTGTTACTGCTGGTTGCGGATGCGGGAGGAGGGGTGGTCGCTGGCGATGACGCCGTCGCGGATGGTGACGACGCGGTGGGCGTACTCGGCGATGTCGGGCTCGTGGGTGACGACGATGATGGTGTTGCCGTTGGCGTGGAGCTCGTCGAAGAGGGCCATGATCTCGTCGCCGGTCTTGGAGTCGAGGTTTCCGGTGGGCTCGTCGGCGAGGATGATGGAGGGCCTGTTGACGAGGGCGCGGGCGATGGCGACGCGCTGGCGCTGGCCGCCGGAGAGCTCGTTGGGCTTGTGCATCATGCGGGAGCCGAGGTCGACGGACTCGAGGACGGACTTTGGCGCGGGCGGTGCGCTCGGCGGCGGGAGTGCCGTTGTAGATGAGGGGCAGCTCGACGTTGTGGAGCGAGGTGGCGCGGGCGAGGAGGTTGAAGGTCTGGAAGACGAAGCCGATCTCCTTGTTGCGGATGCGGGCGAGTTCGTCGTCGTTGAGCTCGGAGACGTCGTGGCCGTTGAGCCAGTAGCGGCCCTGCGAGGGGGAGTCGAGGCAGCCGATGAGGTTCATCAGCGTGGATTTGCCGGAGCCGGAGGGGCCCATGATGGCGACGTACTCGTTGTGGCGGATGCGGAGGTTGACGCCGCGGAGAGCGTTGACCTGCTGGTCGCCCATCTCGTAGGTCTTCCAGAGATTGTCGGTGACGATGACGTCTCCGGGGTTCGGGCCGGCGGCGTTGGTGGTCGTGAGCGGGGATTCGACTGCGGTTTCGATGGCCATCCGGTTCTCCGGTTGTGTTGCCTGTTTCAGGATAGTACGTTTAGGCCGGGAGGATGGTTCCGTGAGGGTTAATGAACCATCTTCCGGCAAACGGTGCTCCCCTGGGCTATGGTTACGACTTCTCGTCGGGGTTGGTTTCGACGGCGTTGTCTCCTTTGACGGCGGTGCCGCTCTTAAGGGCGCGCAAAATTCGATAGCGGCCGGTGACGATCTGGTCGCCCTCTTTGAGGCCGCCGAGGACCTCGATGTCGGTGGCGCCGGTGACGCCGGTGGTGACGGGAACGAATTCGGCGCGGAGCTTGCTTGTGGTCGGTTCTGAGCACGTAGACGCCCTGGACGAGCTGGGGCTTGGTGGCAGCGCCGGCGGGTGTAGCTGCGACGCCGGCTGGGCGGCTTGCCGGCGTTGGCGGCGAGGACCTTCTCTGCGGCGACGTCGCGCTGGACGAGCGCCTGGATGGGGATGGTGAGGGCGTTGGGCTTGTGGGCGGTGGTGATCTTGGCCGTGGTGGAGAGGCCGGGGCGGAGCTCGTCGAGATTTATGCCGGGGGTCTGGTCGAGGGTGACGACGACCTTGAAGTCCTTGGCCTCCTCGGTGCCGGTGGTGCTCTGGCTGGTGGCGATGCCGGTGGTGCGGAGGAGGGCCTGGTCGCCGACCTCGGTGACGTGGCCTTTGAAGATGCGGCCGGGCAGGGCATCGACGGTGACGTCGACGGGCTGGTTGAGGGAGACGTTGACGATGTCGGTCTCGTCGACCTTGACCTCGGCGGTGATGACGGACATGTCGGCGAGGGTCATGAGGGTGGAGCCTTCGGCGTTCTGGATGCCGAGGACGACGGTCTCGCCTTCGCGGACGGGGACGTTGGTGACGAGGCCGTCGAAGGGAGCGCGGCTGATGGTCTTGTCGAGGGCGTCGTAGTTGGCGCGCTGGCTGGCGACGGCCTGGTTCGACGTGGCCGCGCTGGGAGTCGGTCTGGGCGCGGGCCTGGGCGAGAGCGGCCTGACGCTGGGCGAGGGTGGCGACGGCCATGTCGTAGGCGGCCTTTTTGGCGTCGTAGTCCTGCTTGGCGATCAGCTTGTCGTTGTAGAGGGCCTGGGCGCGGCTGTAGTCGAGCTTCTTCTGCTCGAGGTCGGCCTTGCCCTGAGCGATGTTGGCTTCGGCGGTCTTTTCGGCGGCGATGAAGCTGGTGATGTCGGTCTTGGAGGCGGCGATGGTGGCCTCCTGGGCGTGCGACGGTGGCCTCGGGCTGCACGCTCTCGACGGTGGCGAGGAGCTGTGCCGGCCTTTACGTGGTCGCCCTCCTTGACGTAGAGGTGGGTGATGCGGCCGAAGGCGGTGGCGCCGATGTTGACGTAGGTCTTCGGCTTGATCTGGCCGGTGCCGTTGACGATGGAGATCAGGTCCTGGCGGACGACCTTGCCGGTGGCGACCTTGGTGACGTTGGCCTGGCTGTGGAGAATGCTGGCGACGACGATGCCTGCCAGGACCAGGACGACCGACGACGATCACAATAATCTTTTTAGCGCTCATTGCTGCTTTCTTTGTGCCCTCCGCGGAAGCTCGGAGGTGCTCAATTGGAGAAGTTGACTGCCTGTCAAAGAGACAATACGGAGACAAGCGAGCTTGCGTTCCGTATTCGTTCCAGAAACTGGACTTAGCTTCATCGGAGGAAGATTGGACGATGTCGCAACTCTGCTCTAGGCGAGATTTGCGGGTTCTTTACGATATACAGATGATGATATCAGGGCGGCCGGTGCGTCTACCTCTTGTATACAGGGATATAACCGCTCTACAATACAGGTTGGTTACAGGAGTACACCCCCCTACTATGACGACTTCACGGCGCTTGGTATCCAGCACGGCTCTATGCTTCCTTTTCTGTTGATGGGAGTGCGGAGTGCTGGCTGCACAGGAGACGCCTGGCACGGCCGCTCAGACCGATGGGGTGACGAAGGGGCCGGTGACAGTCGGAGAAGCCGGATCCGCTGAAGCGGCCGCTTGAGCGATAAGGAGAAGATCGCCCAGCAGAAGGCCGCTGAAGCAAGAGTTGAAGGGCGTGTACAAGAAATGGGTGGATGAGGATGTCCGGTGGATCATCACCGACCAGGAGATGCAGGCGTTCAAGAGCCTGAGCAACGACGAAGAGCGCGACCAGTTTATCGAGAACTTCTGGTTGCGGCGCAATCCGAATCCTGACTCTCCTGAGAATGAATACCGCGAAGAGCACTACGCGCGCATTGCGTATGCGAACGAGCATTTTGCGGCGGGCAAGCCGGGCTGGAGAACGGACCGCGGCCACATCTATATTGCGTTATGGCAAGCCGGACAGTATCGACTCGCATCCAAGCGGCGGCAGCTATGAGCGGCCGATGGAAGAGGGCGGCGGCAATACCTCGACCTTCCCGTTCGAGATTTGGCATTACCGGTACCTTGAGGGGATCGGCGACAACATCGACATTGAGTTTGTGGATACGTGCATGTGCGGCGACTACCACATGACGATCGACCGCTCAGAGAAAGATGCTCTGAAGCATACTCCCGGAGCGGGGCAGACGCTGTACGAGCAGATGGGCCAGGCGAAGCAGGCGGACCGTTTCTCGGGTGGAGGGCTGGAGCAGCTTGGTACCGGGCCCTTGTCGGCGCAGAACCAGAGCAAGCAGTTCGATCGGCTCGATCACGTTTGCGAAGCTGCATGGCCCCTCCGGAGATCAAGTTCAAGGACATGGAGGCGTTCATGACGACCTCGAAGATCCTGACCGGGCCGCCGTTTCTGTTCGACGTTCGCACCGACTACGTCAAGGTGACCAACGATACGATCCTGGTGCCTGTGACCCTGCAGATCAGGAACAGCGACATCACGTTCAACACTAAAGACGGCGTTGCGATCGGGAACGGTGAACATTCTGGGCCGCGTGTCGAACCTGAACCACAAGCCGATGCAGACGTTTGAAGATACGGTCACGGTGCAGGTGCCGAGCGAACTGCTTGCACGCAAGCAGAACTGATCTGTCGGTGTATTGGAAGTCTTTGCCGCTGCGGCCGGGTCTGTACAAGATCGACATCGTGATCAAGGACGTCAACAATCCGGACCATATCGGCAGGTGGCAGCGCAGTTTGAATGTTCCGAGATATGACGACGACCGTCTGGCGTCTTCTTCGCTGATTCTGGCCGGACAGATGGAGCGCGTGCCATCGAAGGACATCGGGGCAGGGAACTTCGTTATTGGCGACACTCATATTCGTTCCGCGGGTGCCGAGCGGCAGTTGCGGTGCCGGTGACTTTCCATCGGGCGCAGAGTTTGAACTTCTGGATGCAGGTGTATAACCTTGGTATCGACGAAAAGAGCAAACAGAACGGCGCGACGATCGAGTACCAGATTCTGGATCTGGCGACGAATCAAGCCGTTCTGCAGACACAGGAGCTGACGGCGAAGACTGAATCCGAATTCGGACCAGGTCACGATTGAGAAGAGCTTGCCGCTGGCAAGCCTGCAGCCGGGCAAGTATCAGATCAACATCAAAGTGAATGACGGAATAACGAAGCAGCAGATCGCAGAATCTGCGCCGTTCATCGTGGATTAGGCAGGTGCGGAAGTAGTACGGCGGACATGGTTATCGCGGATTTCAATTGGCGATAACCGGTCACTGCGCATTCTGTAGAGACGCTCCCTATTTTCTGGGAGCGGAACATTAGGAACGGCCATCGACGCGCAGGACGGCTTTACTGTGCAACGACCCCAGGTGAAGATCGCGTTTGTCTCGCTGATGCTGCTGACCGTGGCCGTGGGTATTGCTGCGGGTCAGAGTGCTGCGGTGTCCGGGGTGGTTCGTGATGCGCAGGGTGTGGCGCAACTGGGCGCCCTGGTTCAAGTGGTTGCGGAGGACTCGACCGTTCTCGGCGCTACGTTTACCGACCTTCATGGACGCTATCTGATCCCCCATCTGGTGCCTGGGAAATATGAGGTGAGGGCAAGCGCTGCTTTGTTTGTTCCGGCGCTGCGAGACAACCTGCAGCTTCGAGCAGGGGCGCAGGCGGTCGTCAACCTTACCTTGAATACGCTCTTCGAGTCGGCCACGTGGATCCCGGCAGAGCGCCGCAAGGCAGATGAGCCGAGCGATGACTGGAAGTGGACGATGCGCTCTGCAGCCAATCGGCCCATTCTGAGACTGGCTGAAGACGGTGACGTGATCATGGTCTCGTCGAGTGTGACGGAATCGGCGTCCAAGCGCTCCGAGAGGGCCCGGGCCGAGATGACGGCGGGTGATGGCGGGTTTGGCAGCAGCGGGGTCCATAACGTTTTTGTCTTCGACCGGACGCTCGATGACGGCGCCGGAGCGAGACTGCATGTGGACATTGGGAAACAACCCGGGCCGACCGCGGTTGGGCCGTCGACAGAGGTCGCCACGGGATTTGAGACGCGGCTAGGATTTGCCGGTGCAGGCAGGGCGGTGGTGAGTTATCAATCTCACCCGGAGCTGGTGAGTTCGGGCGGGACGCCGGGGCTGGACGCGATGCAGATGTCGACCGCCCAGCTGATTCGGATCGGAGACTTTGCCGATGTGGAGGCTGGGGGCACTCTCTATGTCGTTCGCACGCTCGGGATATGCAACGGGTTCGCGGCCGTTTGTGAAGATAACGACCCATCCGATGAAGGCCTGGACGGCCGGGTATCGGATGGCGACCTCGCAGAACCTGCAGTCGTTTTCGGGGCTTGACTCGGTGCAGCAGGAGCTGCCGATCGCCGTGATGTACCATGGCCGGATGCAGACCGCGCAGGGTCTCCATCAGGAGTTTACTGCGGGCCGCAAGACCGGGCCCGGGATGATCGAGGTTTCGTATTACCTGGATTCTCTGGATCGGGTGGCGGTGTCGGGTGGGGGCGCGCTGGGAGCTGCGGACATTCAGCAGACCGGCCAGGCTGGCGCGAATGGGATACTTGCAGACTCAACAACTGGGAATTTTCGGTTTCTCAGTGCGGGATATAAGACCCAGGGCGTGAATGTAACGCTGACCGAGCCGCTGACTCCCAGCATGTGGGTGGCGGTGGAGTATGCGACGGGCGCCGGGCTGGCTGCGAAGGACGGGGCGTTGATGGAACTTCCCACGATGGGGTCGGACGCTTGCACCGCAGGCGGCCCAGACCGCGACGATCGCGCTGCGGGGAAGGGTGCTCCATAGCGGAACGAGTCTTCGGGCGTCCTATCGGTGGCAACCGGCGCGGTTGGTGACCGCGGTCGATCCGTATGCTCCGTTTGGCGACCAGGCCTATTTCAGTTGCTATCTGCGGCAGGCGCTGAGGCTGGGGAACCTACTGCCGGCTGGACTTGACGCTACTATCGATGTTACTAATCTGCTGGCCCAGGGGTATCGTCCGTTCCTCTCGGCGGATGGTAAGACGCTGTTCCTGGCCCAGTCGCCGCGGACCCTACAGGCGGGGCTGGCCTTCACTTTCTAAATAAATTCTTCTATTCGGTTCGGAGTGCTTCCATCGGATCGACCGTCGCCGCGCGTCGCGCCGGAACGCAGGACACTGCGAGTCCGCCGCCGACCAGCAATAGAGTGACTGCCGCCATTGTCCAAGGGTCGTGGGCCGTGATGTTGTAGAGGAAGGTCCGCAGGAGGAGACTGGTCACGTAGGCGAGAACCAGTCCCAGAGTCGATCCTGCAAGCAACATCCAACTGGCCTGCCTCAGCACGAGCCACATGACATCGGCACGCCGAGCGCCCAAGGCGATGCGAAGGCCGAGTTCCTTTGTTCGGTGTGCCACCAGATAGGCCAGCAGACCATAGATTCCGGTGATGCAGACAAGTAGGGCCGATCCGCCAAATACGATCAATAGCCGGGCGGCGAGCCGCTGACTGCCGTAGGAGTCCTCGACGACCTGATCCATCGTTGTAAACGTGCTGTCGGAAAGCTCTGGGCTGGCTTGCCGCAACATTTCGCGCAACTCAGGGACGATGGAGGATGGGCTTCGGTCTGTCCGGACCGCAAGATCCATCGCCATGCCCTCGGCGCCTTTGTAGAAACCGGTGCCGGGCGTGATCTGCGGAATCGCCACTTCAATCTCCGGCTGTGATTGCCTGGCGATGGAGACCTGACGCTCGTCGTCGAGCACTCCGACGACTACGGCACGCTTGTCCTTGCTGAACGAGAATAGATTTTCGCCGAGTATCTTTGCGGGGGCCTCGTCACCGTTGAAGTACGCCTTTACAAAAGCGCGATTCACGACCGCTACGGCTTGCGTGCTGGCAGTATCACCTTCGTTGAAGAACCTGCCTTTGAGCATTCTGAATGCGAAGACGCGTTGCATCTCCGGACCGACCGCTCGAAACTGTGCGACTAAATCACGTCGGCGAACATCGGCAGCACTGTTTCCGGCGACTCCGAAGGTGAACTGCATTTTGAACGTGTTTTCGAGGGGCGCCGCATTCATCAGAACGGCGGCCTGCACTCCGGGCATGTGATTGACGCGGTCAACCAGGGGTTGATAGAGCTCCGTAGTCATGTTCTGTCCCGCGAATTTGTAGGCCGGAATCGTCATGTTGGCGATGATGATGTGGTCGGTACGGAAGCCGAGCGGGACGTGGCGCAAGGCATAGATTGTTCGGAGCAAGAGGCCGCATCCGACTAACAGGACAAGGGACATCGCGATCTGTATGACGACGAGTGAGGCGCGGGTACGGTATTGTGCCGCGCCAGAGCTGCTCTGTGGGCCACCTTGGCGCAATCCGGATTCGATGGGCGCTCTTGCCGCGACGATAGCGGGCCAGACGGAACACAGTAGAGCACTGACCACTGTCAACGCGACCAATAAGCCGATTACGGACATGTTTGCAGTCAGCTTTTCGTGGATATGGAACTGTGTGGTCAGCCCGTGTTCAAAGAGCTTTAGCATCAACATGGCGAGACCAAGGCCAAGGGCCGAAGCTATCGCGCTGACGAGGAGGCCTTCGGCGGCAAACTGCTGGATGATGCGCCAGCGGCTGGCGCCAAGTGCTCCGCGCACGGCGATCTCCCGCTGCTTTGCCGTGGCTCGCGCGAGCATCAGGCTGGTGCTATTCACACAGGCGATCAGCCACAAGACCGCTGAGGCCCCGAAGAGCGCCAGGAGGGCCTTTCTGAGATCGGTTTCGACGAGCGAATCGTCGTAGCGCTGCAGTTGGACTGAGGTGACCAGATCGCGGTCGTAGGGGTCAGCGTATTCTTTGGCCACGTCGGGTTGGATTGCCTTTAGCTCTGACTCCGCGGTGTGAAGGGTCACGTTCGGATTTAGCCTTGCGATGACCTGGTAGTTGGGAGTGATGTTTCGTGTTCGGATGCTGTCCTTCTCGCCGATTATTGTCGGCAGCCAGACGAGGGGGCCGGCCCCGTTGAGCGGGAAGGCGAAGCCACGAGGCATTACGCCGATCACGATGTATGACTCTCCGTTCAGCTTGACTGCTTTGTTGAGGACATTCGGATCGGCGCCGTAGATGGTTCGCCATACAGGATCGCTCAGGATGAGGGTGTGGGCCTCTCCAGAGAGAGCGGATCCGTCGCTCTGGCCTTCAAAGTTGCGGCCCATTGCTGGATGCACGCCCAATAGTGGGAACAGGCTTGCGCCTATCTGCGGAGCATTGACCTGTGTCGAGCCCGTATTGCCGTCGAGGAAGGAGACGTGTTTGTCCGAGCTATAGAACGCGATCTCTTTCAGTGAGTGGCTGCGCTGACGCCACCGTTGCAGATCGAGGAAGGGTGTGCCGAAGCTTACTGTGCCTCTCTTGCCGGACTCTTTGATTTCGACCAATTGATGGGCGTCTCTATAGGGGAGCGGGCGCAGCAGTACACGATCGACCACGGTAAACATCGCTGCCGTTGCGCCGAGGCCAAGGGCGAGCGTCGCGGTTACGGTGATGGCGAAGATTGGCGATCTTATCAGCTGGCGAAAAGCGTATCTCAGATCGTGTCCAATGCGCTCGAGCCAGAGCCATCCCCATGTCTCGCGAGTAACGTCTTCTATCAGCGGAATATTGCCGAGCTCACGCATCGCAGCGGCGCGTGCTTGTTCAGCGGACTGTCCGCGGTCCGTGCGGTGCTGAATGTCCATTCGAAGATGGGCCTGGATCTCCTCATTGAGATCTGCTTTGCGCCTGGAGAAAGACCGGGCAAAAAAACTCATGCTTCTTCTCCTTCCGGGGTGCGGTGCATGACTGCGTCGATGACATCGACCATCTGTTGCCAACGACTGAGATCGGAGGCCAACTGTTTTTTTCCGGCGGCCGTGATCCGGTAGTATTTCGCGCGCTGATTGCTTTCGGTCTGCTTCCACTCTGAGCGTACCCAGGACTGTCGCTCCAGGCGATGGAGGGCAGGGTACAGGGAGCCGGTCTCGATTTGCAGGACATCACCGGAGTTTGCGCGGAGGGCCTGGACGATGCCGTAGCCGTGGTGAGGCCCCCACTGCAGCGTCTGGAGGATGAGCATGTCGAGTGTGCCTTGAAGCAACTCGATGCGGTTCTTGTAGCGGTTGCGTCCTATCATGATGTAGGCACTCTATACCTGTAGGAAGTAGAGTGTCTACTGCCCGACAGTCACCTCGGAATTCCGGGGGAGTGCCGGGAGGTGGCCGAATGTCGCAACCCTTTGAGGCAATTCATGTCGCGTATGGTCCGGTCACTTGGGCGGGGACGCCGCAGCCTTTTGTGCCGACCTTGAGCGGACTATCCAGACCCAGGTCAACGCGATCGCAGAGGTCGACACTATGAATTCCGCCCAAATAAAGGAGATAAAGTCACTGAGGCCGCCAACCGCCGGCACGCCGGGTTGGATACCCCGCAGGGCGGGAAGGCCGAATATCAGGGCCACGCAGAGCGAGAGCGGCAGCAGATTGATCTCTCCGGGAGTTGCAGTCACCCGCAAAACCAAGGCCATAATGCTGACGGCCAAGACAAACATCACTGTCATGACGGCGAGAGAGACAGCGATCACGTTGTACGCTCTTCGCATAGAGATCGCGGTGTGCATGAGTTTGTAGGTGTCGCCAGGTGTTACTGTTCCGTCGAATTTGATCCCTGGAATCGAAGCTGTGAAGGTTTCGTTTATCGGTATGGTTTCGCTGTGATCAAGGTCGCTCGCTCCAACGATCAGTGTGGTCGCGAGTGGATCGGCATCCTCCTCGGGATTTTCTTCCGGCACTGGCTCGGCCTTTCTCAGTGCTGGAGCAGTGACCAGGAGGTCAATGTCAGTGACATAGCTATCAAAGGGATACCTGTTTTGATTTCCAGAGAGAAGACTGTTGAACTCGATTGGAAAGATCCGCTCGCCTTTAGGAAAGACAACAGTTTGCTTTCCGGAGACCGAATTAATTAGTAGCTTGATGTCGGTGGCGGGCGTGGCCTTGTCTATCGCAAATCGGCCCATTGGGACGAGCCGGATGCGTTCGTGCAGCAGTCCCTGCGCCGTGTCTATGGACGTTACCCTGAGGTTGATTGTGACGAAGTCAGCGCTGGAGGCTGACGACTTGATGATGGTGAGAGAACGCCGGCTTTCCTCGGTCATACCGAGCCATAGAACGGAAACATAAATCCCCATCACCGCCAGAACGACAAGCACCCGGATGATTTTGCCAAGAAAGCCCATGTTTGAGGATCTCTGCGCTTGCGGTCAAGTTCGAGGTTGGAGTTAAGCCAGAGAGCCGGGATTTCAGCGGAGGGGCAACTGACTGAGTAGATTGCGGGCGCGCGTCAATGAAAGAGAGTTTGAATCATGGTAATGCGAGTTGGCAAGTCGCATAGCACTGGGGAGGCGCGCCGATCCGAGGAATGTGGAGCCTATTCACTCGTTAGTTGGAAACCTAGCATTACTACCAGTCGTGAGAACTGCTGATGTGAGATATAAAGCAAACGTGAACTCTTCATCAAGACATGGTTTTGACGTAAAAAGGCGAGGAGAAAAAGAAATGGGAGCGCGACCTGTATTCCAGGGCTTTCCCCTACGAACGGGCAAGCTGCGGGTGTACTTTTGGCGGGGTCAGCGGAGCCGCAGTTTTGACGTTGCCACGATCGCTGTAGGTCTTTTCCTGCTGATGGCAGGCATCGGATGTAGAGAGAAGGAAAAGGCACCCCCGCCTGCCCCTCCTGTAGTCGAAGTTGCCGAGGTCGGTCCAGCAGAATGTTCCCACCTACAACGAATGGGTCGCGCAGCTGAACGGCCCAATCAACGCCGATATCACCCCGAAGGTGCAGGGCTACCTCCTGACGCAGAATTACAACAACGGCTTCTTCGTCAAAAAGGGTCAGCTTCTGTTTACTGTAGATCCCCGACCTTTCGTTGCCGCTCTCGAACAGGACAAGGCGCAGGTCGCCGTGGCCCAGGCGAACCTCGGCGAGGCGGAGAACAACGTCGCCCGCGACACCCCGCTGGTCGCGCAGAACGCGATCCCGAAAAAGCAACTCGACACGGACCAGTCAATCCTGGCCGCGAACCAGGCACAATTGAACGCCGCGAAAGCGCAGATGGTGCAGGCGGAATTAAATGTTGAATGGACGAAGGTGTATTCGCCCATCGACGGCATCGCTGGTGTAGCGAATTCCCAGATCGGCGACCTGGTGGGAACGACCACCAAGATGACGACGGTCTCCCAGGTCGATCCGATCTGGGCATACTTCAATATCCCCGAAAGCGCCTACCTCGCCAACGCGGAGGCAATTAACCGGGCAATCCGCAGCGGGAACAGGCAAGAGGTGCCGCGTAGCGTCGCATTCATCCAGGCAAATGGAGACACCTACCCGGCGAACGGCGAAATCATTTTCGTGAATCGACAGATCGCCTCACAGACAGGCACCATCCAGATGGCCGCCGCTTTCCCCAATAGGGACGCTTCCCTTCGCCCCGGCGGCTTCGGACGGGTGCGGATTCAGGTCGGCGTGGCTCGGAACGCGTTGTTGATTCCGCAGCCCGCCGTGATCGAAGTGCAGTCGCAGTATCTGGTCATCGTGCTCACGCCCGAAAACAGGGCGGTGTTTCGACCTGTCAAGGTGGGAGATCGGGTCGGGCAGAACTGGATCGTTACTGAAGGACTAAAGTCGGGCGAGAAAGTTGTCGTCGAAGGGATCCAGCGGGTACAGATGACTGCGGCGGCGGTGCCGGCGATGGCGAAAGAAGGTGTTCCGGTCGTCGTTAAGCCTTACATACCGGCCCCTGCGGCGCTCGGGGGCAACTGACATGTCGAAATTCTTTATCAATCGCCCCATCGTCGCGATCGTCATTGCAATCTTGATGGTGTTGGCGGGCGGGGTCGCGGTACTCGAGCTACCTACGGCACAGTTCCCGAATATTGCCGACCCCATGGTACAGGTGAAAGCCACCTACCCCGGCGCGGACGCCCAGACGATTGCCGAATCCGTTGCAACACCGATCGAACAGCAGATGTCGGGCGTTAGCGGCATGAATTACATGTACTCCCTGAGCGCGAGTTCCGGCGGAGGCATGACGCTGTACGTTGACTTTGCGCTGGGAACCGACATCAACACCGATCAGATTCTGGCGCAGATGCGGCAAGGCCAGGCCGCCTCGCAACTGCCCTCCGAGGTAACCCAGCAAGGTGTAATCGTCCAGCCGGGGACGACGGCGCCCTTCATGCTCCTCGACCTCTACTCACCCAATGGCTCATACGACAGCATTTTCCTGGCCAACTACGCCACTATCAATTTGCAGTACGCGCTCACCCGTATCTCGGGGGTGGGGCAGGTCCAGATATTCGGCGCCGGTCCCTATGCCATGCGCATTTGGGTGAACCCTGACAAGCTTGCGAGCCTGGGAGTGACCGTCTCCGACATCACGAACGCGGTGAAGGCCCAAAATAAAGTCAATCCTGCGGGCCAGGTTGGAGGGGAGCCGGTTCCCCAAGGTCAGCAATTCACCTACAACGTGCGAGCTCCAGGGCGCCTGCCCACGGCCGAGGAGTTTGGTGAGATCGTCGTTCGCGCCCAGCCCGACGGGTCAATCCTGCGGCTGAAGGACGTGGCGCGTGTGCAACTGGGATCGCAATATTATTCCTACACTGCGCGGCTGGGAGTGTCGGGAGAGAATAAGCCCGCTCAGCCTGCTGCCCTCATCGCGCTCTACCTCACTCCTGGCAGCAACGCGCTACAAACTCGAGCTGCTGTCCTCAAAATGATGGATGAGGCGAAAGGGAGGTTCCCCCAAGGGCTGGACTACATCACCGCGCTCGACACTACACTCGCTGTCAGCGCTGGCATCCACGAAATCTACAAGACACTTGTAGAGGCCCTCGTTCTGGTCATCATTGTCGTCTACATTTTTCTCCAGGGCTTCAGAGCTACGCTGATTCCACTGCTCGCTGTCCCTGTCTCTCTGATTGCAACCTTCATCGTCTTCCCTATGCTTGGGTTCTCAATCAATACCCTGTCGCTCTTAGGTATGGTCCTGGCAATTGGACTGGTCGTCGATGACGCCATCGTCGTCGTGGAGGCGGTCGAACACAATATCGAAAGTGGGCTGACGCCTCACGACGCGACCATCAAAGCGATGGAGGAAGTCTCAGGGCCGGTTATAGCGATTGCGCTCATCCTCGCTGCGGTGTTCGTTCCCACGGCCTTCATTCCTGGTATTACTGGCCAGCTTTACAAGCAGTTCGCAATCACCATCGCGATTTCGGTGCTCTTCTCGGCCTTCAACGCGCTCACCCTCAGCCCCGCGCTTTCCGCTATGCTGCTGCGTCCCAAGAAGCCGGTGCGCGGGCCCCTCGGTGCCTTCTTTCGCTGGTTCAACCGGGTTTTTGGCCACGTCACCGACGGCTACGTGAACGTGTGCCGACACCTGATCCACAAGGTCATCATCGCGTTTCTCATTCTCGCAGTGCTCACCGTGGGCGCGGGTTACTTCGGTAAACAGCTCCCGGGAAGCTTCCTCCCCGATGAAGACCAAGGATACATCTATGCCGGGTTGCAACTGCCTGACGCGTCGTCTCTGCAAAGCACGTCGGAAGCGGCGCGCGAAGTCGAGAAGATCATTATGGATACACCTGGCGTGCAATACGTCAGCACCGTCAACGGATACAGCCTGTTGAGCGGCGTCACCGCCACCTACAGTTCATTCTTCTTTGTCTCACTAAAGCCCTGGGACCAACGCAAGACTCCGGAGGAGAGCTACGAAGGGATCAAAGCCCACGTTCAGCAGGCCCTTTCAAGAGTCCCATCGGGAATTGCGTTCTCGTTCCCGCCGCCAGCGATCCCTGGCGTGGGCACCTCAGGAGGCGCGACCTTCATCCTTGAAGATCGCTCGGGCGGCAGCATTGACTTTCTCGCGAAGAACACCCAGCTGTATATGGCAGAGGCACGCAAACGTCCGGAGCTGGCGGGGCTTTTCACAACCGCCTTGTTCGGTGTTCCCCAGGTCGGGGTAAAGGTGGACAACGCCAAAGCAATGACGCAGCAGATCCAGCTGAGCGACCTGTACCAGACGGTGCAGACGTTCATGGGCGGTTCATTGATTAACTTCTTTAACCGATTCGGCCTGCAGTGGCAGGTATATGTTATGGCCGACGGAGACTACCGGACCAAGGCAGACAATCTCGGCAAGTTTTACGTCAGGAACGCATCGGGCGACATGGTCCCGCTTAGTACGCTGACCACTACCGAGGCGCGAAGCGGAGCCGAATTCGTCATGCGCTACAACCTGTTCAACTGCGTCCAGATTAATGCAGCAGCAGCGCCCGGCTACAGCTCCGCTCAGGTCATGGCCGCGCTGGAAGACGTCTTCCACAAGACGATGCCCGGGCAGATGGGCTTCGACTACTCCGGCATGTCGTACCAAGAGCAAAAGGCGGCACAAGGCGTTTCGCCCGCGATCATTTTTGGAATGGCCCTCTTTGTGGTGTTTCTCATCATGGCCGCGCAATACGAGAGCTGGACGCTGCCCTTCAGCGTATTGCTGGGACTTCCCATAGCCGTCTTCGGCGCCTTCCTAACACTCTACCTGCGCCGCTTCGACAATAATGTATACGCCCAAATTGGGCTGGTCATGCTGATCGGACTCTCGTCCAAGAATGCCATTCTCATTGTGGAATTTGCCAAGCTTGAGTACGACAAGGGCAAGTCGCTCATCGACGCGACTCTGACTGGCGCCAGGGTGAGATTGCGACCCATCCTGATGACTGCATTTGCCTTCATTCTTGGCTGCGTGCCGTTGTGGCGGGCATTCGGAGCAGGCGCGATTTCGCGGCAGGTGCTGGGAACGACGGTCATCGGAGGAATGCTCGCATCCACGATCATCGCGATTTTCTTTGTTCCGGTTTCCTTTGATGTAGTGGAGCGTTTGGGCAACTTCTTCAGAAAAGAAAAAGAGAAGCCGGAGCCGCAACCCGCGCTGACCGCCGACGCGAAAGGAGAGCACTCATGATGCGGACGAGAACATTCACCGGCCTCGTGTTGTTGCTCTCGCTGTGCGGATGCAAGGTCGGGCCAAACTACAAACGTCCTGCGCTGGATGTTCCCGGACAGTACCGCGGAATTGCACCCAACCTGCCGCAACAGCCGGCGGGCGGGCCTTTCGGGGAAATGCAGTGGCCGGCTGTCTATCAGGACGAAGCTCTGCAGGCGCTCATCAAGGAGGCCCTTACCAACAACTACGACATTCGCATTGCCGCCAGCCGTATTATGCAGGCGCAGGCCTCATTGGGAGTTACTCGCGCAAACCAGTTCCCCACGTTGGGTGGCGTCGCCAGTATCCAAAATATACAATCTACGCCGCTTTTCACCGGCGCGCCCTGGGTCGATACCCTCGGACTGCAAATGAACTATATCGTCGATTTCTGGGGGCAATATCGTCGTGCGACGGAAGCTGCACGCGCCGTCCTTCTTTCAACCCAGTACGCGAAGAATGTGGTCCAGATAACGCTGATCTCACAGGTAGCGATCGCCTATTTCACTCTTCGCCAATACGATTCCCAGCTGAAGTTTTCTGAACAAACTGTCACTGCCGATAAGGAGCTCCTCAGGTTAAACACTATCAACTTCAAAGGCGGCGAATACTCGCTCTCCGATGTCGATCAGGCCCTGTTGCTGGTGCAACAGGCTGAGGCGGAGGTCATCTCGCTCAACCAGTTAATTCCGCAGACCGAGAACGCGCTCAGCATTCTCCTCGGAAGAAATCCCGGCCCTATCACGCGTGGCCTCGAGCTTGTCGAACAACCGCATTTGCCCGATGTCCCCGTGGGCCTTCCTTCCACACTGCTGGAGCGGCGCCCCGATGTGCGCGAGTCGGAAGAGACACTGGTCGCGGCCAACGCAAATGTAGGAGTGGCCAAGGCCGCGTTCTTCCCGCAGATTTCGTTGACCGGCACCTTTGGCGCATCCAGCACAGCTTTAACCAGTTTCTTGCAGGGGCCAGCTACATTCTGGACTGTGGGAAGCCAGTTGGCGCAGCCCCTCTATCAGGGCGGCAGGATCACGAGTGGATACCGTCTGGCCTGGGCGCAACGGGACCAGGCCGAACTGCAGTATAAGCAAACCGTGCTGCAGGCCTTCGGAGATGTCGCGAACAGCCTCGTCGGCTACACCCAATCCCGGCAGTTTCGAATGAAGATCGAGGAGCAGACGGCCACTTACAACGAAAGCGCGCGACTCGCCAACGTCCGATTTACCGGAGGATACGCCAGCTTTGTCGAAGTGCTGATCGTCCAACAGCAATATTTCACTTCGGAGCTGCAGCTGGCACAGGCCTGGGAGACAGAGATGCAGAACTATGTCCAGTTGTATCAGGCGCTGGGCGGCGGCTGGCAGCCGTAGCGGCCGGTACAGTCGATTCTTGCTTGAGTCTATTTTGGAGCCTTCGCCGGGCAGCGCGCGTCATAGTCGGCTTGCATGCGCTTCAGCTTGAGCACGCCATAGAAGACAGTTATTGCCATGGCGACTACCAGGAGGCCGGAAGACTTTCGTTCCCAATAGTACGCGCCCTCGCGGTTAGCGATGTAGCCCGCGATGATCAAGGAGAAGATACCCGCATTGATGACCCAGTTCATTGCCTTCGACACGACGAAGTGAAGGGTGCCGAAGCCAGCGAGTTGATAGATCAGGAAGGGCAGGATCGCTACTGTAGGTAGCATTTCAGAGGCGCCAAGCGCGACGTCGATGGCGCCCGGGGCCCTCGCGTGGAGCAGCGTGCTATGCGCCAATTCGTGGAACAGCGCCGGTAACGCACAGAGGAAGGGCACAACGGCGAGCAGCTCGAGCACCAGCGACCCGCTCCAGGTGCCGACTTTGGAGGCAGAATCGGCGCCCGCACCTGATGATTCCGAGCCGATGTACATGCCGCCGACGATGGCCGCCGCACTGGAGAGCATCAGCAGTTCCACTGTGATGCCGAAGCTTTCCGGTTCGCCGGCCTTGATTAGCAGGAGGGCCATGAAACCGGGGAGATAGAACATCACGCGTACGAGCCGGGCCCAAACGCGAGCGTCGCGCTCCGGAGGAAGTGACCGGAAGTGCGAGTCCGTCGGTTCCGGTTATTGCTCTGTCTTTAGACATTTCTGCGTCCTTGAAGTACGGAAGATTTTGGTCCTGATTATAGCCGACAGCTACCGTTTGCATCGGAGCCTGCCAGCGCGACTAGTATTTCGAACCGCCGAACCGGGGGGAACTCGAAAAAGTACTAGTTGCACTGAAATAGATGGATGTAGGAGGCACTCTTTCGGATAGGCAGGGAATATATATCGACGCAGGAGAACCGCCGAACGGATGGTTCCTCGTGATTCAAAGGAAACCGCTATCCCGTCGGGAGCAGCTTCAGCAGGCTGTTGCGGGGAAGCGAATTCAGCAAGACAGTGACAAATTCTTTACCACCACATGACAATCCCTAAATCAAGGTTAGCTAGCCTCAGCTCAGCACACCGTTTTCCTTCATAAGCGGTGTTGGTGAACAGATACCGCTGCACCTGAGGCGGCCCAAGAGAGGTGAGATCGCATTGCCACTACTTTCCAATCGAGAACCTTCGCTTGACGGTGAGATTCGTAATTTATCTGCGCGATCTGTTGTTCGCCGGCCGCCTAGACAATCCGGAGAGATACATCTGCTAGCTTCGATGCCAACATGGACTACCAACATCGCATCAAATCCTTTGAGCAGGGAACAGTTGATGCGTGAGGCTGTGATGCTGACCTTTTGCGATCCTTTACCCGAGCAGTGCTCGGTGCTAAAGAATCTCTGTGAGAAGGAGTGGCAGAAATTATTACGCTGGCTGGATATCAGCGGACTGGCCCTGTACTTCCTCGATCAAATGGTGGAGTTGCAAATGTGCAACAGCTTGCCGCCCCGTGTTCTCACGCGGTTGCAACGGAATCTGTACGACAACATTGAGCGAACACGCGGCATGATCGCGGAATCGGTTGCGATCCAAGAGGAGTTTCAGGAGGCGTGCCTCTCCTACGCCACGCTGAAGGGTTTTTCACTCTGCCCAGGTTCGGTGCCGAGACCTGAACTGCGACACCAGTTCGATCTGGATTTCCTCGTAACTGAGAAGAGCGTTCTCGATGCGCGGCAGATTCTTGAACGCAGAGGTTACCGCCTGTACGCTATCAGCGGAAGAAGTTGGGAGTTCAAGATAAACGAGACACCCGGCATTTCCATGAAAGACCTGTATAAGGAGCCTGCCAGGCCGATCCGTGGAATTGCATGTTGAGGTCAATGTCCCGGGCTTCCCTTCATTGCTGCAGCGCATAGAGAAGCGCGAATTCCACGGCATTAGCATGCCCGTGCTTTCATCCGTCGACTTGTTTCTAGGCCAGGCGCTGCACGTGTACAAACACATACACAGCGAGTTCTCACGCGCCGCGCACTTTCTCGAGTTTCGTCGTCATGTGCTATTTCGTCGCAACGACGATGCCTTTTGGGACGAGCTTCGATCAGTAGCCGAGGAAGATCCAAGGGCCTCTCTGGGGCTTGGCGTGGTTACGTTGCTGATTGAGCGCGTAACAGGCGATTTTGCCCCGGAAGCACTTACGAGCTGGACTGTCGATCGCCTTCCCCGTTCAGCGCAGCTCTGGGTAAAACTGTATGGACGCCGTGTTGTCCTCGGGAGCTTTCCAGGGAGCAAACTATACCTGTTGCTGCAGAATGAGCTTAAGTCCGCCGGTGTTCCAGCGAAGCGCTCGTTACGGCAAGCATTGTTGCCTTCGCGCCTGCCACCAGCGATTGTGCGGGCGTCCGCGGATGAGAGTTTGCTCAAACGGATTCGTCGGTATCGCGTGCAACTCCACTTTATCCTCCTCCGTTTGCGCTTTCACATTGTGGAAGGGCTTCGTTATACACGGGAGTCATATCGTTGGCGGCAGCACATGAATCGGCTTCTACGATGATGACTCCTCTGCGCCCGGCCGCCCTTGCCTTCGATGCTATGGCACCGGCTTTTGACTCGCGCTTCGGTGCCTGGCATAGCGTTGCTGCGCAACGCCGCGCTGTACGGGCAGCGCGTTGCTGCGCACGTTTCCAGAAGGTGGCCGAATTCTGGAACTGGGCGGAGGCACCGGCCATGACGCGACTTTCCTGGCAGAGCGTGGGTTCGATTTACTTCTGACTGATCCCTCGCCCGCAATGGTGGCCCTGGCGAAGGTCCAAGCTTGCGCCGCTGGGCGGGCGGGCTGAAATCGCCGCTGGGGAAGAGATGGAGGACTTCGCCGCCACTCATCTTTCTGGAGGTGGAGAATTATTCGACGGTGCCTTCTCCAATTTCGCGCCACTCAATTGCGTTGCCGATCTGAGACCAGTGGTACGGGGCCTGGCACGTCTCCTCAGGCCCGGCGCTCCGGCGATGCTCGTATTGTTTGGCACTTTCTGTCCCGGCGAGATGGTGGTAGAAGTGTTGCGCGGCCGACCGCATCTGGCACTGCGGCGTTGCAAGCGCGGCGAGGCGCCGGCGCGGCTTGCCAAGCGCGAATTTAATGTGGTCTATCACCGCCGTGCGGCGATGTTGCGCGCCTTTGCTCCGTGGTTCGTGTTGGAGAAGCGTCTCGGCATTGGCGTGACTGTGCCGCCCAGCGCCGCCGAACCGTGGATTTCACAGTGGCCGTACCTAATCGGCGTGATGGAGACGCTCGACCGCGGCCTTGCACGCCCGTTGGCAATGCTGGGCGATCATATTCTTTACCAGTTTCGCCGCACCAGCTCCCCATAAGCAACACATCCGTCCAGTTCGGCGGTGATTCCTGCTGACCACCGCCCAAAATAGCGCGACGGATGTGACATGTCCCAACATCGTCAGTCGAGATCCGCAGCACCCATCCACCGCACCTTCGACAATCTGATGACCATATCGAGACATTCTGGCGACACATATACGAAAGCGACAGGCTAGCCTTCACATGGACCGACGAAGCGATGTTCTTGCCCATGAACCATGAGCGGTATGCGAGTTATCGAGAGATCATCTGAGTTGATGAAGCTGAAACAAGTCGCTGATGTAAGTTTCCCAACACGTTGGGCAAACTTCCGGCTGTTTGCCTTCGAAGGCATGCATGACGCTGATGAGGGAAAGGAACATCGTCTAGAGACTGCACTGGCCCTGGTTCTTGGCGATATCCATAGGTCGCCTCCAGTCGTTCGCATCCATTCTCAATGTACGACGGGGGACGTCTTCCACTCTCTGCGATGTGACTGTCACGACCAACTCCATCTGGCCCTGCGTGTAATTGCAGATGAGGGCGCAGGGGTGCTGCTCTATGAGCACCAGGAGGGTCGGGGAATCGGCCTCATGGAGAAGCTGCGCGCTTATGAACTTCAGGACGAGGGTCTCGACACAATCGAAGCTAATCTTCGCTTGGGACATGCAATCGACTTGCGTGATTATGCGCTCCCTGTGGACATTCTTCGGTTCCTCAAGGTTCGTTCGCTCCGATTGGTGACCAATAATCCTGAGAAAATCGACGCTGTGCTGTCGTCAGGTATTGAGATTGTCGAGCGCCTGAGCGCGGACGTTCCAGGTGGTCCTCACTCCGCTCACTATCTTGCGACCAAACGCGAGAGACTCGGTCATCTCTCCAACGCGGTGATCATGCCTTCCGGGCGTACGTGGCGATAGCTAATGACGCCATGCGCAAGACAGGCGGTAACAGGCGCGGCCATGTTTAGGTGAGGCAAGCACTACTCGGAGTCGGCGAGGCCCTGCAAGGCAAGGGGATGACATTGAGTTGACAATCCTGAGACAACTGCTGAACAGGATGGGGCTACGCTACATTTCAGACACGGAATCTGCCAGTTGCGTCAATGTGTCTGGCGCGCACTCCGGCGGAGGCCGTGTGCTGAATCTGTCGGCGTGCAAATATCCGAGGTGAACTGTGGCACAGGTCTTACTCACACATTCGTATCATCTTCCCTATGACTCGAAGCAATTGCGCAAGATGCAGCCATATACGCCCATCGGTACACTCTATGCGGCTACGGCACTGCGAGAGAAGGGCATCTCTGTTGCAGCGTTCGATTCAATGCTTGAGGACCCGACAGTAAAGTTCACTGCAATGGTGGAGCAGCATCGGCCGAAGATCGTCGCGGTCTATGAGGATGACTTCAATTTTCTATCGAAGATGTGTCTTACGCGCATGAGAGAGGTAGCGTGGGACATGGCGAAATCAGCGCATGCAAAAGGGGCGATCTCCATCGCACACGGCTCCGATTCGACAGATAACCCAGTTCTGTTCCTGGAGAACGGCTTCGACTATGTGCTTTGCGGAGAGGCCGAGGAGACTCTGGTGCAGCTATGTACGGCGATACTGGACGGCGAGGAGATACCGGAAATCGATGGCTTGGTAAGACTCGATGAACATGGCCATCCTGTTCAGAGTCCAAAGCGGCTTTCGAAGAATCCCGCATGGGATAAGCTTCCGCTCGCCTCGCGCGATCTGATCGATCTGGAGCCGTATCGCGCATCATGGATGAAGGCCCATGGGTATTTTTCGACGAACATGGTATCCAGCCGCGGATGCCCTTACCGCTGCAACTGGTGCGCAAAGCCGATCTCTGGCAACAAATTTCATTTGCGCCCCGCAGCCGCTGTTGCCGAAGAAATGCACCTGCTGAAGGTACGTGCCGGGGTGCAGCATATCTGGTTCGGTGATGATGTCTTCGCATTGAACCAGCATTGGGTACAACAATTTGCCGAGGAGGTCACGAGACGGGACGCAGCGGTCCCATTCAAAATACAGTCTCGCGCCGATCTCATGAGTGAGCAGACCGTCCAGCATTTGAAGGCGGCAGGATGCGCGGAGGTATGGATGGGGGTCGAATCCGGAGCGCAATCTGTGCTCAACGCGATGGACAAAGGCCTAAGTCTCTCTTCCGTCGTTGTCGCCCGTCGTCGCCTGAAAGAAGCCGGCATTCGTGCTTGCTTTTTTCTGCAATTTGGCTATCCAGGAGAAACCTGGGTTGAATTGCAGGAAACCATCGCTTTTGTTCGGCGGATGCGCCCGGATGACGTCGGGATCTCCTTCTCCTATCCGCTGCCGGGTACTGTTTTCTATGAGCGGGTACGGACGCAACTCGGGCAAAAGCGCAATTGGACTGACAGCGATGATCTCTGCATCATGTTCAAGGCGTCCTACAAAACGGAGTTTTATCGCGCTGTGCGCGATGCCCTGCATGCTGAGGTAGATTCCTGGCAGAAGCCAGAAGTCGCGAACAGGGCGAAAGACCAGATCGACGATCTCTGGCGCAAAGTCACTGAATTGGAGCCTGTGAGCCGAGATGCAGAAGCGTTCGGGCCTCTTGACAGAATCGCTACTTTGGCTTCGTCTGCGTTTGTGCCCATCGAGCAATTAGTGCCGGTCAGGGACGCATAGATGAGGGGACTTCTTCTCGTTCGCGGCCAAGTCCCTCTTTAAGAAGTCGAAAAGGGGGACAGGTTGGTGAAGGCCCCAGCGGAGAAGGGACGCATTGCGAACGACGACATCCTTTAGCTATTGGCGAGGATTTTGGATACTGGGAGATGACATGTTGCGGCATCTGGAGAAACTGTAGCGATGAGCGCATTGCAAAATGACGTTGTCAGTGACACTGTCTCTAGCCTAGGGGTCTCGATGCAGTGTCCTTGCTGCAGAGCCGACGTAAGAGGACTGGACTGTGGGTCATGCGGATTCCGGATGCAGACCAGCCGTGGAATCGTCCATGCGCTGCCGGCGGAGCGAGCCGCGCATTATGCACGTTTCATGCAAGACTACGAGTGCATAAGGGCAGCGGAGGGTCGAGGCAGCGAAAGCGAAGAGTTTTATATGGGCCTTCCTTACCAGGACGTTTCGGGAAGGAACAGCAAACAATGGCAAATCAGGGCGCGGAGCTACGACTGCCTGATCAATTACGTGCTGAAGCCACTAGGTCACCGCGGAACGATTCTGGATCTCGGTGCCGGCAACTGCTGGATGAGCTTTCGCCTCGCACTCAGCGGATACCGGCCCATCGCCGTGGATCTGCTCACAAACGAACATGATGGTCTTGCTGCGGCGGGGCACTATCAACAATACCTGCCCGAGCCTCTCCCGCGATTTCAAGCGGAGATCACACGCCTACCTTTTCAGGACGGGCAGTTTGATGCCGTTGTCTTCAATGCTTCCTTCCACTATTCCGAAGACTACGAAGCCAGCTTGCGGGAAGCGCTCCGATGCCTCAGATGCGGAGGCTTGGTGATCATCAGCGACACTCCCTGGTACTCCCGGGAGGAGAGCGGACGGCAGATGGTCTCAGAGCGCCAGGTGGCCTTTCTCAAGAGTTATGGGACGGCTTCGGACTCGATCCGAAGCCTTGAATTTCTTACAGATGAGCGACTGACGAGCATTGGAGGAGCAATTGTCGATCAAGTGGACCGTACATTCTCCGCGATACGGTTTGAAGTGGGCGATGCGCCCGCTGATAGCGCGACTGCGCCACAGGCGCGAACCCTCCCGGTTTCGGATTTATGCGGCGAGGAAAGATGCATGACTCCGGTCGCCTTTCGAGGGACGATGGCCGAACGGTGATTCGCGGAGCTCGGTGCGCTTTCGGCCCGCGAGAGAGCGCGGGTGTTTCGATCCAGATTACCGCTGGCCGGGTGTCTCATATCGCAAGGGAATCGTGTCCATCACCTACTGCTAAATCCGCATGCACAGAGATTGACCTCAGCGGCTTTCTTATTATGCCCGGCCTGGTCAACGCACACGACCATTTGCAATTCGCTCTCTATCCCAGGCTAGGGGACCCACCCTACCGGAATTACATCGATTGGGGGGTGGACATACACAACAAGTCTCCCGATGTCATCGCGAAGCACCGGACCGTGCCCAAGGTTGTGCGTCTCTGGTGGGGGGGCATCCGGAACCTTCTATGCGGAGCGACGACGGTAAGCCACCATGATCCTCTCTGGCCAGAGCTCCAGAGAGAGAATTTCCCGATAAGAGTGGTGCAGCAATACGGCTGGGGACATTCTCTGGCTCTGGGGGGCGATCTCCGCCGCGCGCGTTCAGCTACACCCAAAGGAAGCGCGTTCATTGTGCATGCATGTGAAGGCGTCGACGAACAAGCGCGCGAAGAGCTCTTCGGGCTCGATCGGATGGGACTTCTGGATGCCAGCACTGTGCTTGTGCACGGACTGGCGATCAATGCGGAAGGCGTTGCACTTATGCGGGAGCGCCAAGTTTCTCTCATTGTCTGCCCATCTTCAAACAACTTCCTTTTCGAAGAGCTTCCGGACATGCCTCTCCTTGACTCGATTGAGGACGTGGTTTTGGGCAATGACTCTCCGCTGACTGCGAAAGGCGATTTGCTTGATGAAATCCGATTTGCAATGCGATTTTGCAGCATCCCGCCTGAGAAAGCGTATCGCATGGTCACAGAAGCTCCCGCTGCAGTCCTTCGAGTCGGAGACGCAGCGGGGTCGATCAAGTTATCGGGACCGGGTCATCTGATTGCTGTTCGAGATACAGGTCATGACGCCGCAGACAGACTCCAGACGCTTTCCATGACTGATATCGAGTTCGTGATGATTGGAGACCGTGTGCAGCTTGCCTCTGAATCGATTTTGGAACGGCTTCCAGCTCAAACTAGGGAAGGACTAGAGCCCTTGTGGATCGACGGGACGATTCGTTGGCTGCGCGCACCAGTGAAAGACCTATTGCGGAAAGCTGAAGAGGTGCTCGGTTCGGGTGAAGTGCGACTGGGGGGGAGATCGGTTCGCCTTCCCGCGTGCAGCGGAGCGTAAACCTTGGAAGGAATGAATGTCACACTTCGGCGTGCTGTCCTATAAGGGGACCGGTCATTTGAACCCGCTTATCGCTCTTTCTCGGCAGTTGATGGCTCGAGGACACAGAGTCACGTTCATTCAGAGACCTGACCTGGAAGCTCGGGTGCGTCAGCATGGGCTGGAGTTTTCTCCAATCGGCACGTCCGGTGCCGGCCCTCGTGAGCACGGAGGGCCCGACAGCCAGCCCAAGCCTTCATCAGGTATCGCTGTTCTACGATACGGCATACGCCGCATTGTTGGGGACATGGAGATGTTCCTGCGTGAAGCTCCCGCCGCACTCACTCGTGCACGGGTCGACACACTCATCATGGACGAGATAGCGCTGTCCGGCCCCACTGTGGCTGAAATGCTGCGGTTGCCCTACTTCATTGTGTCCACCTCCGTGCCCCATAACTTCGGATGGACCGCTTCTCGCCAAGTCGCGGAGCCTAGCTCATGGTTTGCCTGTGTTCAAAATGCGCTACTCCAAGTTTCTGTGTTTCGGATGAGAGGGCCCGTGCGCCGGAGACTCGATAACTACAGACGGCAAGCCGGACTGGGACCAATCCGAGATATCGAGACGGCATATCCTGAGCTCGCCCACATAACGCAATTACCACAGTGTCTGGATTTCCCGCGTTCCGTGCTTCCTCGTAACTTCTACTACGCCGGGCCATTCCTGGATCAAGCCGCAAGACCATCGGTCGAATTTCCCTGGGACCGACTTGATGGCCGACCAGTCGTCTACGCATCCTTGGGGACCGCCCGGAACAGTGAGCCGGCTATCTTCCGCCTGATCTCCGAGGCCTGCGATGGACTCAACGTGCAGCTCGTGATCTCGCTCGGCGGCCGCCGGGACCCGAACATGTTCGACCGCTTGCCAGGAAATCCTTTGGTAGTGAGAGACGCTCCGCAGCTTGAGCTTCTGAAGAAAGCAGAGATAGTAATTACGCACGGCGGGCTGAACACTGCGCTTGAAACACTCATGGAAGGCAAGCCCATGGTTGTTATCCCGAAGGCCTTTGATCAACCAGCGGTGGCGGCTCGCCTCGCATGGTTGAGAGTCGCAGAGGTCCTTCCACCAAGGACGCTGTCGGCGAAACAGATTCATCTATCCCTTGTGAAGCTTCTCGACAACCCAAGCTATCGAGAGGCCGCGAGAGATGTGCAAGCCAGCATTCGATCGGCCCGCGGCCTGGAGCACGCTGGAGATGTCATCGAAGAGGCCCTGGATAGGTTTGCCAATGACCAACAGACCAGATCAGAGGCGGCTGCCAGAGGGCACACGCATCGTCAAGGATATTGAAGAGGAAATTGCGCAATCAGGGTGTTCAGGCGCGGTTTTCCGGAACGACACTCGAATGACCATCAAGTGACAAGCGAGTGACAATTCCTCTATGAGCGGCCGGATACGCTGAGAGACGTGCCTATCACGCAGAATCTTCGCGCCGTCCGTTCGCTCGAACGTGCGGTACTTTGCCTGGCTATGTTGTATCTATTCGTGCACACTTTGCCTAGCGCTTGGAGGACACTGAATACCGATTTTCCAAACTACTACATGTCGGCACGGTTGGCGCACGAGGGCTATGACACGTCCAGGATGTATGAATGGCCGTGGATCGAGCGCGAGAAAGACCATCGAACTGTCGATATCCGCGTCATCGGGTTGTTGCCAATCACTCCATTTTCGACGCTGGTTATGTGGCCCCTTACAGGGCTTGCACCACTCACTGCCAAGCACATCTGGATATTACTGAATCTCATCTTTCTGGCCCCAATTGGTTGGATGCTACGGTCGATGACCGGTCTGAGCTATCAGCGAGTCGCGCTGGCTTTGGCGCTCTGCCTTCCGTTGCACCGCAACCTGTCGTACGGCCAGTTTTATGTGCTTCTTCTGTCGCTGATCGTTGCGGCGTGCTGGGCTTATCTGCGCGGGTTTCGCGCATTGGCCGGAGTGCTGGTAGCGGTTGCTGCGGCCTGCAAGATCTTCCCGGTATTGTTTATCGTCTTCTTCATTCGACGCAGGGACTGGCGGGCGTTGAGTTGGAGCGCCGTCACGGGGCTGGCTGCAGCTGCGTTATCTGTCGCTGTCTTCGGCTGGAACGTGCATCGCACCTATCTGCACGAGATTCTGCCCTGGACCCTACACGGCGAAGGTATGCCGCCGTATGTGGCGAGCGCCTCGATTTCTGGCGTGCTGCATCGTTTGTTTCTCTCTGAACCGCAGTGGAACCCGCATCCGTGGCACTCCTCCCCGTTGTGCTATGCGCTGCTGTTGCCTGCGTTGCAAATGCTAGTGTTGGCACCCGCAATCCTGCTTATCCGCAGTGAAGAAGACAACACCTCGAACCAGGTGCTGTTGGAGTGGTCGGCACTGTTGACTGCTTCGTTGACGGTCTCCACCGTTCCAGCGTCGTATAACTTTGTGCTGATGGCGCTGCCTGTGTGCGTGCTGGCGGCGGTATTGCTCCAGCGCAAGTGGTATGGGTGGCTAGTAGCTCTGCTGATTGTTTATCTCGGCATTTGTTTCCCGATGCCCAGCCCGGACAAAATGATGGGGCCTACCCTTCTACTGCAGGTGTTGCGACTCCCGTTGATGCTTGCTCTACTTCTTGGAACCTATGCGCTGCTGTGGCGTGACCGGCCCACCAGGGACGCCTCCAGGGACTGGACACGTTTCGTGTGGGGCGCCGGCATGGCCATATCCGTCGTCGTTGCTGCGCTTTCAACTGTTAATCGGGAACGCGCCGTGCGTGAGGAGTACGCATACCGGTTGCCGCTACATGCGCAGGGGTTTCTCAACGCATGCCCACGGCCGACAGGTACAGGAGTTCGCTATATTGCATTCACCTTTAGCGGATACCACTTGGTGACGGAGAACCAGAAGGCGGTTTGGATGGATGCCTCAGCGAGTTCTCCAGACGACCTCTCATTCAACAGCAGTCGTGGGAACAATCGTCCCGAGGACATCTGGGTTGAGCGGGGGTTGAGTCCACGTTCGCGGATCGTCGATTTGCGAATGCCCTCGCATCTTGTCGTTGATGACGCACACGAGCCGATGCTCTCCGCCGATGGCCAGAACCTTGCTTTTGTACGCGACGATCATGGCCGAGGACAGTTGAGAGTGCGGATGGCCTTTCATACTGACGCCGCGAGCGAGTCCGCGCTCACGCCGCCTTCCCTGGATGTCTACGAAGCGTCGTTTGTGTCGGATAGGGAATACGCATTTTCAGCTGCCGAGCACGGGCGTGCGCCGCAGATCTATCTGAGCGATGCAACCCACGCAAATTCCCCGCTCGCGCTTGGGGAGTCACGGTATCCGGCACTCTCGCCCGATGGGCGATGGATGGCCTATAGCCGCCTTGATCATGGAGGATGGAATCTGTGGCTCCGCGACCAGGGGACTGGCGCGACGCGGCGCGTTTCCGATGTTCCATGCAATCAGATCGAGCCTGCATGGGAGAACGACTCAAAGACGTTGCTCTACAGCACCGACTGCGGCCGCAGCTTGTGGTTTACTGCCGTTGCTCGCAGAAGGGTGATTCCCTGAAGGCCCCCAGCTTAGATGCTTCGCACTAAAAGGCCAAGTTGATCGATGGCCTGATCCAGCTCACAATACTGGAGCTCATATGTGGGAACACCAGAGAGCACCTCCAATATCTTCTCGTGCTTCGCGCAAATATCTCCGGCGGAATAAAGCTCATACCGAGCACGTTCTGTGGCCGTACCTGCCGGCAGCTGCACCATCCTTCCCGTTGCTGATGGATCACGATGGAGATAGACGATAGCGTGCACCCAGGCTTCTCTCGCAGTGACCAGGCGGGGGAGCTCAGATACCGGAATTTCGATGGAGGGTTTCCCCTCCATGCGTGGGGTCACCTCATGGCTTTCGAGCTCCGGGAAGAGGGCCTTTGCAGTCGGCCGGAAGCGTACCCGATGCGAATGTCCAATCACACGTGGAATGTCGCAGTCATTGATCAAATAGCTAGTGTCATCCGAGGTATAAGTCCATCCGGCCCGGGCACACGCATAAGCAAGCGTTGACTTGCCGGCACCCGAGTCACCGCAAAGCAGAATGCCTCTCCCATTCTTGCTGACACAGGCGGCATGTAAATCGGTTACTACCGAGGCGCCGAGCAACAGATATACGACCTTCTCGAGAAAGTTATAGCGAAAGTAGAGTCTATTTTTCAAAGCAGATCTGCTTAGCCAAACGAAGCTGGTACATGTCTTAAGATCCAGCAACGCCTGGTTATCTGTGTCCGCCAGCAGGGAATACAGATGATTGTATTCACGACGAATCGGTTCCGGCGGGCAGTTTGGGCCCCCTCCCTCGCTGATACCAATGCGTACTTGCAGCGTCGTGCTTCCTCGACGTAAGCGCCTATGACCAAAGCTCTCGTTTGCGGCCTCGAGAACATCCATATCGTTCGTGATGATTTCAACAGCAAAGCCAAGCGGATAGAAGGTGCCCGCGGAGGGGCAATTCCATATCGCAAAGGAGTGCGTCCCGAGGTCTGCCCGGATTGTGATCTCCAGCTGTTTGCCGAATTGTTTGCGTGATGAGTTTGCTTGCCATAACTGTTCCTGTCCGTCTTTGTGAATGGAAGTAGGTGGTCAATGTCTTTTAAGCGAGCGAATCGCTGGTCTTGATGAAGCTCCAGAAAAAAATGAAGAAGCGTCCGTACGTGCCTCGCATGTGAGCGCAGCTACCCCGAGATTAGTGAACCAACCAATAGGGGTTGTCACGTCCGAGTCAAGGAATTGTCACTCTCTCGTTCGAGTCGATTCTCGCCAAACGCTGTGCATCGACTCTTGACGTGACAATCAATTGACAAAGGGCAGACGATCCGGAGACACCTTCGAGTTTTCATATCGCTATTGTTGCTAATATGCCGCGATCGATGTAGACGGTCCGGCGGAGGACAGACGAGTGAAGGTTTTTCACGAACTTAAGGTATGCGATATCACACCGAACGCTCTGCAAGGCGAGATCAGTTCGAAGGGGTATGTGCTGATTCGCGGAGTATTGCCTCAGGTAGCTGTGAGTTCTGTTCTAGGTGACGTTATGCAGGTGCTCTCCGCTGCGGGCTGGCTGCTGCCAGACCACGATCCCCAGGAACGCATCGCGGATACCGGCGCGGCCTGTGGGGATCCAGACCCGACGTTCAAGCGGGTCTATCAGGAGGTCTTCAACCTGGAATCGTTTCACGCGCTACCGCATCAACCGGCGTTGCGAGAGGTGATGAAGATGCTTGTCGGGGAACAACCTTTCGTCCACCCAAAACCAATTGGCCGCCTGATCTTTCCTTATTGCGAGCGCCTTGTGACGCATGCACATCAGGATTACGAGTTCATGGGCGGAGATCCCGAGTTCTTTACCGTATGGATCCCTCTACACGATTGCCCAGTCGACGTGGGCCCCTTAACGATTCTTGAAGGCTCTCACCGTTTCGGCGTTCAGTACCATGAGAGGGAGAACCTGCATGTTCCGGAGATACCAAGAGGGGAAGCTCTGGGAAACGGGTGGGTTAGTGGCCATGTGAACGCCGGTGACGTGCTGATCTTTCATAGTCTGACGGTGCATGCGGCTTCGCCAAACCTCTCAGACCAGCTTCGGATTTCTCTGGATTGCAGGTTTCAGGACGTTCAGCGAGTTCTGAACCCAAGCAATCTGGTGTTTGCAGGGGAGTCAGGAAAGTCCTGGGAAAAGACTTACGCCGGTTGGCATTCAGACGATCTGAGGTTCTATTGGAAGAGAATTCCTTTGACGTTAGAGCCCTCGAAGGCAGAACTCGCATATCTCGCGGAGACAGCCGAATCTCCATCTGCACGGGCAAGGTACGCCAGGATGGTAAGCCAACTCGACTAGGTCGGTAGTTGCATTGCGCGAGCTTGACCAATCGGCGCCCCAGCCCTCGCGCGGCAAACGCCGTTCGACAACGCGGTGGCTATGGGGGATACTCCTCCGCGTTTCGGCGGGACGGCGAGTCACTGAACGGGTCAAAAAGATGTCGTGCTATTCGATTACAATTTGCTGACATTATTGAGACCGATCTCTGACAACCCAACAGAGATCATCTTGGTAGCTTCGGTTCATGGCGAGCCGATCCTCCAGTAGTTCAGGCGATATGAGCAATATCAAACGGCCTCGTCGCGGTGGCGAAGGCGTACTGGCAGCTTATCGGCTTCTTGGAAGTTCGGAGCGCCTCTCATTCGTGTGCCTCACCATCGGAAGAATTGTCGTGGGGTTCTGCGATCTACTCCTTGCCGCCGCCATGTATCTTGTATTTCTGCGGTTGCAGGGCGGCTCGCCCGCACATCAGCTATGGTGGATGCCGAGGACGACGCTTGCAGCAGCCTTAGCGACGTCGGCACTCGTTGTCCTTCGATCCCTTCTGGATGTGCTTTCGATGCGTGCTGTCGTGGGATATATTCAGAATCTCTATACCGGATTCCTCCTTCGACTGACAAAAGGCTATAGCGAAATGCAATGGACCCGGTTCGTCGAGTGCAATCGCAGTGAACTCCTGAACCACACGATCTATACGGCGCGCGAAGCCGCAAATTCCTATCATTGCGGTATTGACTTGATAGCGGCCGTGGCAGTCGTAGCGGTCATGACGGTCGCTATCGTCTATCAGAGCGCTGAGGCGGCATGTGGACTTGTCCTGGCAGTCCTTCTGTTCTACGGAGTGCATCGATTTCTTATTCGCAATAAGCTTCAAGTGGCTGGAGCGGCGCGCGAACGATCTGTGCGCTTGCTTCAAAGAGGCCTGGCGGAATTGTTTTCGTCCGGGAAAGAGATTCGCACGTATCGTAATCAAGCATTTTTCTATGATCGGATTCGCGAGTACGCGCGATCTACAGCGGGAAGCAACCTTCGCGTCACTCTTCTTCCACATATCGCGCGAATCCTTTCCGATCAAGGTGTAGTGCTGTTCTTTCTTGGAGTTATGATCGCGGTTCAACTATGGCACGGCGATACTCGACGACTGTTATCACTCCTCGTATTTTATTTCGTCCTTTCACGACGCCTGCTTCCACTGATTAGCCAAATATCATTCCTTGCCGGCCACATGGAGAGCTCTTACGAAAATCTTCGCATTGTCGATGACGAGCTGAACGAGTGTCTTCTGCACCGAGCGCCCGCGCCGGAGACGCGATTGCCGGATGCTGGCTTCGTCATGGAGTTGGACCGTGTCGGCTTTTGGTTCGATGAGACGGTGCCGATCCTCCAGAACGTCAATCTTTGTCTTCGCGAGGGCGAGACGATGGTGCTTTACGGGGTTTCCGGGAGCGGCAAGAGTTCACTGCTGAATCTGATTGCAGGCGTGATGCAGCCCGCAATCGGGGCCGTGCGTGTTGATCGCACTAGCGTTGCGTATGTGCCGCAGGACGTCGCTCTTCTGGATGATTCAATCCGGAATAATCTGCTCTTCGGGTTGGCGGAGAGAAGCGACGCAGAGCTTATGGACGTGCTGGCAGTTGCCAGGCTAGATGAATTCGTCGCTGCTCAGTCGTTGGGCCTCGAGACAAGCGTAGGCGATAACGGGATTCTTCTCTCCGGCGGACAGCGGCAGCGGCTGGGAATAGCGCGAGCTGTCCTTCGAGGAGCGAAATTGCTCTTATTGGATGAGGCGACTTCAGCGTTGGATGAAAAGAATGAGTGGCACCTGCTCGAAAACCTGAGCGCAACCCGGATCGCTGTCTTGCTTGTAACGCACCGTCTTCAGGCACAGATCGGGGCCCACCGAGTATGTCGACTGCAGGACGGTCGGTTGAGCGAGGATGTGAGCCCGCAATTTTCAATAACGGACAAGCGGACGCACACTGGCGCAGCTTGCTAAAACCGATCGAACCATGAGGCATGCCCTCACATTGCCGCGCGGTAGCGAGCCATGTGCG
Source organism: uncultured Acidobacteriaceae bacterium (assembly GCA_963756685.1). Lineage (GTDB taxonomy): Bacteria > Acidobacteriota > Terriglobia > Terriglobales > Acidobacteriaceae > Edaphobacter. Next base: position 129,665 of record CAVWON010000006.1, on the reverse strand, counting down.
TTCTAGATCCTTGTCAGTGGCCGATCCGTGCACACGCGGAACCACGAACCGCACAAGTGGATGCTGTTGAGGCTGGGCGGACGCGCTGTTCGGATGTGTGAATAGACTTTGGTAGTGGGGAGCGACTCAAGCTGCATGGGTAATCGAGAAGAGCGAAGGCATTCATCCCAAGTCGTATGATGCCTTACAAATCCGATCCAATCGGTTATAATCGCGATCCGGAGTAGGCACTTGTGCCAAGATTGAAGGCCCGTTGACAGGCACGTGTCAACAGGCCTTATCTAAGGCCCTAGCAGACCATTCAGCTATGGGTTGAAGAAGCGGAGCAGCTCTTCTTCGTCGTGCTTGCTGAGTGAGGCCCGGACGCGCATGTGGCGGACGATTGTTCCGGAGATGCGGGGTGAAAAACCTTCCGGAGTGTTGTGACAGCGGGAGCAATTCTGTTGGAAGATGCGGGTTCCTTCGTCTTCATGCTGCTGCATGGCGGGCGCAGCGGGATGAGTTTTGCTTTGCTGCGCCGCTTGGGGCTGGTTCTGCGAAGCGGCCTGCGCGAGCGCGGCGAACGAGATGAGGACAACGAGGGTAAGGAGGAGATGCTTTGAGTTCATGGTCACTTTCCTTTCCAGGCCGGGAACAGGAATCGATAGACAACTCCCGTTTGCCAAATGTTGTAGTTGCCTGTCGAAGAGAACTGCCGCGAGTAGCTGGTAAGAATTCGGGTGTTGTGCGGCAGGTTGTAATCGAGACCGAAGTCGGCGAGCTCCGTGTTTACCAGCGGCAAGCCATCGCTGACGACGGTGTCGCGACGAAAGGTCTGTTGCATACGGAAGACGGGTTCAAAGCGGCCGATGATGCTGTCCAGGCCACCAAAGGCCGCTGTGCGGTATGCGGCCTCAACCCAGTAACCCTGTGCGTGGTGCCCGCGAGCGTACTCAGAGCGTAGTTGGAAACCTGTGTTTTTCGGCTCCCACCAAAGGTACGCACCGTAAAAGTTTTCATGTGTGCCCTGTAGCAATCGACCGTATGAGAGCCCAGCCTCGAGGCGTTTTTCCGGGAGGTAGAGGCTGGCGCGTCCTCCGGCGGAGCGCTTTGACTCGAAGTATTGATTGTCTACTCGACTAGAAAAGTAGGCGTTGTAACTAATCGAGTACTTATTACGCGAGATGGCCGAGCCGCTCAACATCCCGCCGGTGCCGGTGCCTGTGCCCATGGTACCGAGGCTGGCGATAAGCGGGCCGTTCTGGAAGTTGCTGATCCAGATGGGCGAGAGGCGATCGTTGTAAGTATTGAATGGAATTAGGTAGCTACCACCGACGATGGTGACATGCGGCGACACGATGTAGTCACCCTGGAGATAGGTCAGGCTGACGAAGTGGCTGTGATCATAGCCGGACTGGTCATCACCTTTGGGTGAGAAGGTCTCCTGGAGTATGGCGCGCGACTCGATGAGAAGGTGCGGGCCGATGGGTGCGGCGAGCAGAGGCTCGATTATGGGGTAATAGGTCGTCTGACCTGCATTGGTATTCGTGAAGAAGGCGACACCGCCGGAGAGCAGGGGCGTGTCCTGGGCGACCCCGCAGCGCGCGGCGGAGAGCATGGCCAAAGTCAAGAGCAAGAGCTTCGTTGACCTTGCCAATCTGGAGGGACGGGACTTCAGTAACGGACATTGCATAGCAGCAACTGTAGCGAGACGCCTGGCCCGAGGTGTCTCTGGATAGTCCTTGTCTTGTCAATTGATTGTCATTTCAGGCAGACGAAATGGCTCTTGCGTGAGTTCCATAGAAGCGTGAATGGCCTCGAAGACGCACTGTCTGCAAATTGACCTGTGAGGTTGCGGCAACAAGGCAATGACAGTCGCTTTACGCAGCCGTGACAACTCATAATCAACAGCTGACTAAAGTCGAAACAACTTGTTTCCCTCTGCGAGCGGAACGGGAGGTGAAATTGCCTCGAGACTCCATCGCAGTGAACGCAGGCGTCAATCCGGCTTCGCGGAGTCTCATTTGGCATTAGACGCCACGGGTCCGACGATTGGTCCCGAAATACCCTTTGTTTGAATGGGGCTGAGTTCCATCGAGCCCGAAGACGAATATATCTCTTCGGAAAGGACAGAACTAGAGAGGTAGAACGTTGAAGACAATTATTAGGAACGCATTGAAGCGTCTAAAGCGATGGCTTATTGTTGGGGACACGCATAGGACAATATTGCAAAACCGTCAGCTCCTGGGACGCCTGGCGAGTTGCCAGGCCCGGTCCCGAAGGGTCATTTCTTCTCTTCAAGACGTCGAATTTCAAGTGAGTTCCCAGTATGGCGAAGACGGAATCATCGATTGGCTCATTGAACGTGCCGGAATCCCTCCCATATCGCAATCCTTCATTGAGTTAGGCGTGGAGACCTACCGAGAAGCGAATACCCGCTTTCTGCTGCAAAATCGTAACTGGCGCGGGCTCATTATGGATAGCAGCTCAGCCATGGTTGCCGCTGTCAGAGAAGATGCTCTGTCCGGGGCGCACGATCTCACTGCGCTTCCGGCCTTCATTACGCGCGAGAATATCAATGACCTGATATCAAGCGCCGGCTTCGGAGGCGATATCGGCCTTCTAAGCATTGATCTCGATGGGAACGACTACTGGGTATGGGAAGCCATTCATGCCGTCAACCCTATTCTCTGCATCGTTGAATACAACGCGGTCTTTGGAGATGTGCACCCGATCAGTACGCCCTATAACGGTAATTTCAACCGTGTAAAGGCCCATCACAGCTACTTGTACTTCGGCGCTTCGATCGCAGCGCTTCGTTCTCTCGCTGCGAAGAAAGGGTATCGGTTCGTCGGCACAAACTCCTCCGGCAATGATGCGTTTTTTGTGCGTGAAGACTATGCCAGGTTGTTCGTAGACGGCTCGCTGCAGCAGATTCAGGCACGGCCGTCCTTTTTCCGCGAATCGAGAGACCGGTCCGGACGGCGGAACTATATCAGCGGGACCGAACGGTTGAAACACATTGCGGCATTGCCTGTGGTGGATACTGAAACGAGCAAAATCCTCCGGCTCGGCGATCTGGAGCAGGTCTATAGCAATGATTGGTTGAAGGCCATGACGGGGAACTCCGGGAACCACAGGGTTTCCGTCAATAGCAACTGTGACGTTGTTTAGCGGGAATTTCGGTGGTGTGCCAATACATGCTGCGATCATCCGCCTGGAACGGTACCGTTGCCGCTGTCCCTGGAGGGGAGTGTCAAGCATCTTGCCAGCTAAGAGCGCGATACCGGGCACGTTCCGTGCCGGTAAAGAAAGAGGCTTGTGCGACCGGTGCAAGGGGATACATCCGGCGTCAACAAAGGAGTGACAATTCATTGACGAGCGAATGACACCGCGGCAGTTCCGGTTGTTTACGGTGAAGAGAAAGCTTATGCCGCAATCCTTCACTGTCGCCCGTATCATCAGGATGTCTCGAAGCTGTCACTCGCATGTGACTTCCTTTTGCGATCGAATGCCGCAACTCGCTTTGGTCGTGGCAGTATCGGTCCTGGCGTTCACCTTCTTGTTCGATACGGCTGCGCACGGGCAGGTTCCCGGTGCCTCTTCTCCAATGCAGAGTACTGCCCAACCCACGACGGGCGACGGCAGCAGTCCAGCGACGACAGGATCCTCAGATGGCGGAAATACCGGGAGCGATCGCAGCGGGTCGACAAGTCCCAGCCCTTTGACAGGTCCGATAGCTCTCTCCTCTGACCAAATCATCCATATTCTGCAGCAGAACCCCGATCTTGTCGTGGAACTGAAGTCCCAAGTCGCTGACCGCTTGCAGCAACAGGGCACGCAGATCGATGCAAATGACATTTCGGATCAGATGCTTTACAGCGAAATCGCTACGAACGCCAATCTGCGGGCGAACATCACGACTTTCTTGCGAGCGCGCGGATACGTGTCCCAAGACGATCTCCAGGCCATGGCGACCAGGCGCTGGTGAAGGGAGTGTCAATAGCGATTTGATCTCCGGGCAGAGCTCAGTATCGCTGGCCGGCGGCACAAACTCCGCCAGGCTCGCTGCTGATGCGGGCATTGATTCGGGGCTATCTCGCACGGACCAAAGCGACCTTCCCACGAGTTTGGGCCAGCCAATGGGTTCTGCCAGCAACCGTCAGGGTGGCGATCAACGGCGAGGCCGTGAGGAGGTGAACGCATCGACAGACCTGCCGAAGGTGCTTCGGCAGCCCGCACCGTACAACCTGCAATCGATGCGCGATCTATATACGCAAATTCCCGAACACGCCGCTCCGTTGAAGCGCTTTGGTTCAGAGGTCTTCGTGAATCGGGACATTTCCGCTATGGCGCGTGGAGGCTCAGGCCGCGATACACCACTCGATGTGCCTTTGGGGCCGGATTATGTTGTCGGCCCCGGGGACACGCTCACGATCAATATGTGGGGTGGGATGACCCAGAGCATCAGCCGTGTCGTTGATCGTGACGGCCGCATCCTGTTGCCCGAAGCGGGCTCGATCGACGTTGCAGGGCTCTCGCTACAGCGAGCAGAGGGCCTGATCGAGGGCGCGCTCAAGAAGCAGTATCGGGACGTACAGGTTACGGTCACGGTCTCGCGTCTGCGCTCGGTGCGAGTATATGTAGTCGGCGATGTACAGCGTCCCGGCGGATATGACATCAGCTCGCTCGCAACTCCGTTGAGCGCGCTGTATGCCGCCGGAGGCCCTACCTCAGTTGGCTCTCTCCGTGTCGTGCGCCACTATCGGGGCAAACAGCTCATTGAGGATGTCGATCTATACGACTTCTTACTTCATGGAGTTCGTAGTGGGAGTGCCCGCTTCGAGAGCGGAGACACCCTACTCGTGCCTCCCGCAGGCCCACAGGTGGCGGTCTCAGGCGCGGTAAAACGGCCTGCGATCTATGAGGTCAAGGACGGCGAATCAACGCTCGCTTCAGTGATCAACGACGCGGGCGGCTTTACGGCCGCGGCCTCGCTCGGCCATATCACGATCGAGCGTATAGACGCCAACCGACAGCGCGAGACGGTAACTCTGAAGATTGCAGGCGCGGAGAGCTCGCAAACCGATCGCGATGCCATCGCTGTGTTCCAGGTGAAGGACGGAGATCGAATTCGCATTGCGCCAATCCTACCCTACAGCCAACGCGCCATCTATCTTGAGGGTCACGTCGTGCGTCCTGGTCGACTACCGTACACAGACGGCATGCGTCTCAGCGATGTTTTACATAGCTACCAGGACATACTGCCTGAGCCGGCGGTCGCATGGTGAGCTCGTCCGTCTTGTTCCTCCGGATCTCCACGTAGAAACAATCGACTTCAATGTGCCCGAGGTGCTTATCGGGAATGCTAATTTCGATCTCCAACCGTTCGACACGATCCGCATCCTCGGACGCTACGAGGTGGACGCGCCAAAGGTCACGATCCAGGGTGAGGTGCTGCGACCGTCAACATATCCGCTATCGAAGGGCATGACGGCCGCACAGCTTGTGCGCATCGCAGGAGGTTTTAAGCGCGACGCTCTACTCGAGAGTGCCGACCTGACCAGCTACGGGGTCATGAATGGGAATCGGATCATCGGAAGTCTCGCAACGGTGCGGATTGGAGCGGCCGTCGCCGGAACGGACCCTGGTGCGGACGTTCTGCTCAAGCCTGGTGACATTCTGACTATTCATCAGATCACGGGATGGAATGAGATTGGTGAATCTGTGACGATAGAGGGCCAGGTCAGGTTCCCAGGAACATACGGCTTTCAGGAAGGCGAACGTCTTAGCTCAGTTCTACGCCGCGCCGGAGGGTTTCGTGAAACGGCCTATCCAGCAGGAGCAGTGCTGGTGCGAGAGCAGGTACGCGAACTCGAACAAAAGAGTCGCGAAGAGCTGATCAGACAGATCGAGACCAGTTCTGCTGCCGCCCGTCTTTCGCCGAATCTGGGATCGAGCGACTCGGGGGCAGCGCTAAAACTCATTCAGGCGCAACAGGACCAGGTGGTATCGGAATTGAAGAGCAAGCCACCCAGTGGCCGCCAGGTTGTCCACATCACTGCCGATATCGATAGCTGGGCGAATACACCCGTAGACATCGAGTTGCGCCGAGGAGACGTGCTGACAGTTCCGAAGCGTCCTAGCTTTGTCCTTGTGACTGGCCAAGTCTATAACGTCACTGCGCTGACTTTTACTCCGGGCAAGACGGCGGGATGGTATCTGCAACATGCGGGCGGCACCAGCGACATCGCTAACCGCAAAGAGATTTTCGTGATCCGAGCTAATGGTTCAATCATCGGCCGTCACTCGGGCGGCTCTCGGCCCCGCTCTCAACCAAACTTGACCCGGGGGATGTCGTTGTCGTGCCACAGAAAGTGATTGGAGCTTCCGTCTTTTGGAAAAATCTGCTGGCAACCGCGCAGCTCGCCTCTTCTATTGCCATCACCGCAGGAATAGCGAACCTCTAAGGGCGCCATGATTGCAATGCTCAACAACGCGCTCTTTCATTCGAGGCAAAAACCATGAGTCCCACGATCATGACCTCCTCTTCGAACGAGATCGAACAGGTGTTGGCAACCCCGCCCGCTAACTGGGTTGGGCGGGCGACGCTGCTGTGGAAGTATCGTCAAACTCTTGTACGCGTGACGGCGGTCGCGCTGGTTGTAAGCCTCGGTATAGCGTTCGTAATACCCAAGCGGTACAAGGCCGTCACGAGCATTATGCCGCCCGATCAACAGGGTTCAGGCGCGATGTTGCTTGCGGCACTCGCCGGCCGCTCTGGTGGGCTTGGTAGCCTGGGCAGTCTGGCTGGAGGCCTATTCGCCGGTCATCCCACCGCGGCACTCTACGAGAACCTGCTGGAAAGCGGGACCGTCAGTAGCCATCTGATTGACCGCTTCCATCTGCAGCAGATTTATCACACACGTTATCGCTTCAGCACTGCCAAACACCTCGCGCGTCTCACGACTATCACTGATGACAAGAAAAGCGGCGTGATCACCATCGCAGTCCAAGACACGGACCCCGTACGTGCTCGTGACTTGGCGCAGGGCTATCTCGACGAGTTGAATAACTTGCTCACACGAACCAGCACCTCCTCTGCTCATCAGGAGCGCATCTTCATTGAGAGTCGTCTTCATTCCGTTGGAGCGGACCTTGAACAGGCCCAGCTTGCGCTGGGTGAGTTTTCAAGCAATAACAGCACGATTGATATCAGAGAACAGACTCGGGGGCTGGTAGATGCGGGCGCGCGAGTGCAAGGGGAACTCCTGGTTGAGCAGGCGGGCCTGCAATCGCTGCGTCAGATCTATGGGGACGGGAACGTGCGTGTGCGTGAAACGGAGGCACGCATCGCGTCTCTCCAACGGGACCTCCAGAAAATGACAGGCTCCTCTGCCCCTTTGGCTTCTGGCGATGCGGGTGCCGATCATGCGACGGCCAACGCGAAAGACAACGGCGAGCTCTATCCACCTCTCCGGCAGCTTCCCCGTCTTGCGGTCCCGTATGCCGATCTCTATCGCCGTGTGAAGGTGCCAGGAGACAGTATTCGAGCTCCTCACGCAACAGTATGAGATGGCTCGCATCGAGGAAGCGAAAGACGTTCCCGCTGTCACGGTGATCGATCCTCCAGGAGTACCCGAAAGGAAGTCCTTCCCGCCGCGTCTATTGCTCACTCTGCTGCTTACGTTTCTTTCGTTCGCGGCTGCGGCGACTCTGATCCTGATGCGCGAACGCTGGTCAAGAGTCGGTCCGGGTGATCCGCGCAAGAGACTTGCAGTTGAAGTTGTCTCCGTATTGCGCAAGCGGATTCGCTCGGTCTTTGCGCCAGGGCGAGGTGCCGCATGAGAAACCACCTTACGAACGCCCTGTACGGCATCCTGGATTATGCTTCGTACCCATTTGGAATGCTGCTGGTAGCTCCAATTGTTCTACACAAGCTCGGTGCTTCTGAGTATGGCATATGGATGATCGCCACGGCTGTGGTCAGCGCCGGTGGCATCATCGCTTCGGGTTTCTGCGACGCCAACATTCAGCGCGTTGCGCGGCTTCGCGGTGCTGGCGAGACAGATTCAATGGCGTATGCAGTGCGCAGCATGCTGGGCATCAACCTATTGCTTGGCTTCACGCTCGCAGTGGTTGTCTGGATAGCAGCGCCGTATGCCGCTCGCCATATCGCGGTTTCGCACCTCACTCCAATAAAGGAATGCCTGATCTGTATTCGTATCGCGAGTGTGCTGATCATAGTGCGTGCTGTTGAGAGCGTCGGCGTCAGCACACAGCGCGCCTTCGAACAATATCGGGGAACGGTGCAGATCAGCACTGCTGTCCGACTGCTGACGCTCGCGTCAGCGGCGCTGCTCGTGCTGGCAGGACGTCGCACAGTAAGCATCCTGGTGGCCACGGCTGTTTTTCTGGTGTTGGGGACGTACATGCAGCTCCGCCAGCTGCGTAGGTTTCTCGGGGACGTCTCCTTATGGCCGGCTTTTCAAGCCGAGGAAACGCGAGTGTTGCTGGGCTTCGGTGTGTTCGCTTGGTTGCAGGCACTAGGTGGCGTTGTCTTCGGACAGTTCGATCGAATCCTTTTGGGCGTCTCCCTGGGTGCTTTGGCCGTCGCGCCCTATGCATTGTGTATACAGTTCGCACAGCCCATTTTTGGTCTCACTGCCTCCGGCCTCAATTTTCTTTTTCCCTATCTTTCGGGGCGTGCAAGCACGATTTCGAGCGCCGCGTTGAAGCGAGTGTTGCTGAAAGCTTTCCTTTGTAACTTGCTGATAGTTGCCTGCGGTGCGGGCACATTGCTCTTCTTCGGAGACCGACTGATTCGGATCTGGGCCGGCCCAACGGTAGCGCACAGTGCATCAGGGATCCTTCCACCGATTGTGATTGGCTCAGCCTTGATGGGACTTGGTGTGACCGGAACCTACGCAATGCAGGCGCTTGGCCATTTCAGGACTGTAGCTTGCATCAGTCTTGGTGGAAGAACGGCGATGTTGCTATTGATGATTTATCTGTTGCACCACATGGGGCTTCAGGGATTGGCAATAGCGCGCGTCTGCTACGGTTCCGTCGCCTTATTGGTGTATCTGCCTTTGTTGCGCGAGCTAGGCGTAGGACGGAGAGAGACGGCCACCGTCTCGTCCCTCGCGAGTCCTTGCGAGCTTCAGGAGGGATCGAAGCTATGAAGATCCTGGTGACTGCCGCTTCGTTCTCTTCCAAAATCTCTGGAGTTCAGCGACATGCCTTCAATGTGGTCCGGTGCCTTTTGCTGCATCCGGATATTTCGGCTGTGCATCTTGTTGTTGCGCCGTGGCAACGCGAGCTAGTGGAAGCCGCGGGTCTCGGTGCGAACGGCCGGCTCTCGACTCATATAGCCGAGATGAACCAGAGCTCTCTCAGTCGAAATCTTTGGTACTATCGGCGGCTTCCGGCACTCGTTGGACAGCTGCAACCCGATCTGGTCCATCTTTCCTATCCCGTGCCTGTCGATAGAGAGTCTCTCGCCTGTCCAACGGTCGTGAGCCTGCACGATCTCTATCCCTACGAGATTCCTCGAAACTTTGGGTTTCCACAGGTCATTGTTAACCGCCTGATCTTGCGGCTTTGCCTCCGAAGAGTCGATGCAATTGCCTGCGTGTCCGAAACCACGATGCTTCGGATGAAGCAATATGCATCACGCCGAATGTGGCACAAAGCGGTTCGAGTCTATAACTGCGTTGAGCCCGAACCGCTTTGCGCCATACGCTCTCCGCTACCGGGTTGGCAGGGTGAGCAGTTCCTGCTGAGCATTGCGCAGCATCGGCGAAACAAGAACATTCCCCTGCTGGTTCGAGCGTTTCATCGTTTGCTGCGTCAGGGCCAGATTGCCCCGGCAACGAAGCTGGTCATCGTCGGTATCGCTGGACCCGAGACTCGCCGCATTCATGAGCTGGTCTCTCGCTGCGGTTTGAGCCGGAGCGTGCTCTTCCTAGAAGGACTGTCGGAGGCAGAGCTGCAGTGGTGTTACGCGCGATGCGAAGCGCTCGTAGCTCCTTCAAGAACGGAAGGTTTTGGTTTACCGGTTGCGGAGGCCCTTCTCGCCGGTTGTCGCGTTATCTGTTCGGATATACCCGCGTTTCGGGAAATAGGGGCCGAGCATTGCCGATTTGTCGCGTTAGGAACAGATGCAGAGGAGGCATTGGCAGAGGGGATCGTGGTAACGCTCCAAGAGCCCGTAAAGGTGCCCGTGTGTCTTCCGCACCTCTCTGCTGAAGTTCTTGCGAACCAGTACGTGAGTCTTTACCGCGGACTTATACCGTCTGCTGCATCCGCACAGAGCTCAATGTGTGCCGCAATGGCCCATGTAGCAACACCAGAAAGGCAGTCCCTATGAAGGCAACAGATTGCAGGCCCGCAGCCCATGTCCTTGGAGTTGATGTCGACGCGATTGACCTCGATGGGGCCTTGGGCCGCGTCGCCGTTCTACTGCAGGGTCCTCGCAAGAGTTATGTATGCGTCGCTGGCGTTCATGGAGTCATGGAGGCTCAGAGAAACCCGCAACTGATGGAAGTTTATTCCGGTTCAGAGATGACAATCCCAGATGGTATGCCCTTGGCGTGGGTCGGGCGCATGCAGGGACACATCGCCATGCCACGTGTCACCGGACCAGACCTGATGCTTGAGGTATTTCGTCGAAAAGAATTCGCTCAAGCTACGCATTTCCTGTATGGCGGGCGTGAAGGGATTGCGGAGGAACTGCGCGACAAACTCAAAGAGCAGTTTCCCTGGGCGAAGATTGTCGGAACGTACACACCACCCTTTCGAGTGCTCTCAGAGTCTGAAGAAGAGCAATTCATCGCGACCATTGCCGCATTGAAGCCGGACATTATCTGGGTAGGCATCAGTTGCCCGAAACAGGAGATCTTCATGGCCCGGTACTTACCGGAGCTGGAGACGAAGTTGATGTTTGGTGTTGGGGCGGCCTTTGATTATCACACTGGCCGAATCCGCGATTGTGCTGACTGGGTCAAGCGTGCTGGTCTGCAATGGTTACACCGATTGCTGCAAGATCCGAGACGTTTGTGGCGTCGTTACCTTCGCAACAACCCAGCATTTGTCTGGCTCATAACATTGCAAATATTGAGAGTGCGGCGATACCCTCGTCGTTCAGAGGTGCGAGTAGCCGAGACACAGCGGCAAATCCAGGTGCGTTGATGACGGCCGCAGGTATAAGGCGAATCACAACCGCAGCTCCGCCGTATGACGTACACGTCGCGCTTCTCGAATGTACATCCGGCATGTTTTACGTGTGTCGTTCCTTGGTGCCCGTACGGGACAAAGCTCGGGAATCGACCATCGATACTCTGGGTTCACTCGATAGGGCTGCACTCCTTAGTGCGGTAAGACTTCCGGCTGCGGCGAAGCAGATGGAACTCTTCGAACACTTTGTTCCTGGTCTTTCGCGCTGCAGGTTAGATTCTCTCGTCTCGGCCGGAAAGAGCATCGCTGTGTTCGCCGTGCCACCCTTGCTCGCACGGTATCGCTCCGCCGCGATACTCGGGAGAAACCATATTCAAAGCTCCTGCGGTCTTCGACGGTCAAGACAGAATCGTGACAATTGACTAACCAACGCATGACAACTGATTCCGAAGAGATCGCTAGTGTCAGTATTGCCGGTGGTTTCGCCGGGATTTACGGAGTTTGGCAGTCCGCTCGCTTCCAGATCGGATTCGCGTTCATTGAGATGGTGCATGTTCAAAGGAGAATCTATGAAGAAGTTCATGCTGAGGGTTCTGTTGGTCTGGATTATGACTGCGGTTGTGGTCTCCAGCGACGTGGTTCGTGCTCAGGGAGCGCCCCGGAGAATCGAAGTCACGGCCAAGCGTTTTGCATTCGAGCCTGGCGAGATCACCTTGAAGAAGGGACAGCCAGTGGTGCTCGTCATAAACAGCACAGACGTAGCGCACGGTCTCGGCTTTCGCGAGCTGCACCTTGATGTCAAGGTCCCCAAAGGCGGCACAGCAGAGTTGCCATTTACACCGGATAAGACCGGCGATTTTGTCGGACACTGCTCTCAATTCTGTGGCTCCGGTCACGGCTCGATGACATTAACACTCCATGTGGTGGATTAGATATGCGTCCGTTCATCATTACGATCGCCGCAACTGCCCTGGCAGGGTTGGCCGGATGCAAGGCCGATCCTCCGGGAGGGCTGGAGACGAAGACGATAACATTTGCCAAACATCACATCTTCATAGGCAACAAGAAGCAGAAGAACCCATTGCCGGATACCGCGCAAACCCGCGCTGACGGTAAGGAAGCATTCTCGCATTATTGCGTTGCTTGCCATGGCCTGGATGGCCAGAACACTGGCGTACCCTTTGTGGATCACGTGTCGCCACCGATCCCGTCGCTAGCTTCCGATGATGTGCAGCGATATACAGACGGCCAGCTCAAATGGATCCTCGACAACGGAATCCGGCCATCTGGAATGCCTGGATCAAAGGGAACGCTGAGCGACGATGAACTCTGGTCGATCGTCGCTTTTCTCCGGCATCTGCCCCCCGCAGGGAGCCAGGGCGTTCCAGATATGTATACCCACTGAGTAACACGGGACTAGAGAAGACCGTCAGCTCATGAGGAATCATGGATCCAATCAACGACATCACAGAAGATAACGACTCCCGCACCCCGCCAGATTTGGCCTTGGCATTTGCGATTGGCTTCTTTCTGTCGTTTCGCATCGTCATTCCCGTGTTCTTGGTGCGCATGTTGGGTACAGATCCGCAGACGGGAGCTGAGACTAAACTTGCGTTGAATGCTCTCCTACTTGGTCTCGTCTGCTTCGCTGTGCTGGGAACCGCGAACCGTACGTTTCGTTCCATGTTCCAGTTGGCGAGTATTCAATGGGTCATTGTCTACCTCGTGTTTTCCGGGAGCAGTCTGCTATGGAGTGCCACAGCGTCGCTACCAGCATCTATCGCTTACTGGTGCGGGACGGTCTCCGATGTTGCGATAGTGGTTCTGCTGCTGCGCGCGGGCCCTGTGGCTGGAGTAGCAAATTCCGTGATCAAGGGCTTCATATGGAGCACCTGTTGCATTGCGCTGATCGCATGGATAATGCCCACGCAGTACGATCTGCGGCTGGGAGACGAAGACTTTCTCAATTCGAATTCGATTGGTAGTCTTTGCGCCTTCGCCATTCTCTTTGGCCAATACCTCATGCGCCGTAAAGAAGGGAGGTGGGGATTCGCCACGTTCTTTCTTTCGGTCACTCTTCTTCGCAGCCTAAGCAAGACAGCCATCGTCGCCTTCCTGGTAAGCGAGGGCTATCTCATAATTCACGATCGATCAATGAGCCGGAAGACCAAGATGTTTCTCACCGTTTCGGTGATATTGGTGATCTTCGTATTCTGGGGTCTGTTCGAAGCCTATTACGACTTTTACACCACCTATGGCAACCAGGCGGAGACCCTGACGGGCCGCACTGCGATCTGGGCCTATGTTTTCGATGCAGCGCTTGAACAGCCCTGGATTGGGCATGGCTTTGATTCTATGTGGAACGTCATTCCTGTTTTCGGAACGTTCGAAGCGAGGCACGCGGAAAACGAGCTGCTACAGCAGTTCTACTCCTACGGTGTAGCAGGCATCGTGATGCTGTGCGGCTTGTATGGCAGTCTCTATCGGAAGATTCGCAGGCTTCCGCAGGGCCCGCTCAAGGTAATCTTCGTCAGCATACTGCTTTACGTTGTCGTCCGCGGATTCGCGGTGGCCGACCCTTTCGATCTATTGCTCCCCTTATGGGCAGTCGTTCTAATCACTATGCTCGTGGATTGCGCAGAGACAGTGGGCGAGGAAATGGCCACTGTGTTGCTCCGTTCGCGATCCGACGGATCCACCCTGGTGCAGCGTGTTCCGGCCTTGCGCTAGCGATCCTATGAGGATTGTCATAAGCGCCGTCGCGGCGCAGTCCCGGATCAGAGAACTTGTGGGGCCCGATTGCCAGTGTGGCGCGGCAACTCCTGGGACATCCGGTCGCCTCAGCAATCTATCTCGTCGTGGAGCAGTCCCATGCTGCATTATTCGATGAAGCGGTAGAAAGTCACGATTCGAGACTTGAAATCATGACAGTCGCGATCGGCCCAGGCATTTTGCACAGCTATCTATGGCATTATCGAGAGCTGCCCGGAATCGCAGCTCGGCTGCGCGCAGATCTGGTTCATTTTGCCTACCCGGTACCGATTAGGCGGGGGGCGCTCTTTCCTGCAACGGCTCTCAGCCTCCAGCATGTGCACAAGAATGATTCCAATGCGAGTCGCGGGGCCCTGGATTCGCTTTTAGCAAGCTGGATCCTAAGAAATCATCTCAAGGCGATCGATGAAACCGCCCGGCTGTCGGAACCCTTGTGCCAGCAACTCGGGTTAGGAACGATTCAGGTTTCTGGGATACCCGTGCGAAAGGAGCATCCGGCCGTACAGCGAAACAGCCGATCGGTAACCGCCGGGTGACCAGCCTCTCTTTAGGCCGTGGCGAAACGGCACGAGTTTCAAGACCGGTCGCCAGTGCCAGAAGACAATTCCGCCTTGAATTGTCATCCGATTGTAATTTTTGAGCTTCGGTGACCGATTGTGGACTTGTTATCGGCCAAAATAGAAGACAGAGGCTCGAGATCATGGTCATGGATACAGACTTAGTGGAAGACGGAATCGAACTCGATACAATGCCCGCGACGAATCTCGGTACTATCCTCATCATTGAAGACGATCCGCGGATGCAGAAAGTGCTCTCCGAACAATCTTCGCCAAGGAGCGCTATGTCGTCGTCGTTGCTGGCGACGGTCAAAGCGGACTCGAGTTATTTCGCAGTGAACGGCCGCTCGCCGTTGTTCTGGATCTAGTTCTTCCGCGGATCTCAGGACGCGAACTTTGCCAGACCTTTAAGAATCTGTCCAGCGAAACACCGATTATAGTGCTGAGCGCGATCAGCGAAGTTGTCGACAAGGTATTACTCCTCGAATTGGGCGCTGATGACTATGTAACTAAACCCTTCAGCCCACGAGAGCTCACAGCTCGCGTTCAGGCTGCAATTCGTAGACAACGTAAACCCGCCGCCGCCACGATCTTTCGGTTTGCGGAATGTGAGATCGACTTCAAGAGTATGAGTGCACGGTGCAGAGGCGTTCCCGTGGTCCTCACCGCCCACGAATTCAAGCTGCTGAAGTTCTTTACGGACAATCTTGACCGAGTGCTCACACGCGAACTCTTGCTCACCGAGGTTTGGGGATACTACTCCTATCCGACCACGCGGACCGTAGACAACCAGATTCTAAAGCTGCGTCAGAAGCTGGAACCTGATCCGGCGAATCCGAAGCATCTGCTCACAATTTACGGTGCAGGGTACAAATTTGTCCCATGATCCTAACTTCCATCAGCGGCCTGGCGACGAAATCGACGAACCGCTCTTGATTGGCGCGCACGACAAACGTTTGCCCCGCAATAACGGCACTTGCGAATGAAGCGTTTTTAGCTAACCCGACGTTAGACAGTGTCTGCGTCGCAAGATCCAACGCCTGACTTTGAACGTTGCTGACAACAATCAGTTGAGATGTTACTCGTTAGTGCGGCTTCAGGATCAGTTTTGACGGTGACACTGGATGATCCCGCGTCTGGCTCTATTTCTCTTTTTCTCTGTTAGCGCTTTCGCTCAGACAGTTGCGGTTTCTCCCGCGGGCCAATCAAGACGCTGGCGGAGGCCCGGGACGCAGCACGCATACAGCGTCGCTCAGGTATCGGTGGCCCCATCACGATTTCGGTTGGCGCGGGAACATATTTTCTTCCGGAAACACTTGTCCTTGGTCCGGAGGACAGCGACACCATTTGGGAAGCAGCACACGGCGAGCACCCTATCATTAGCGGCGGCCGGATGATCTCGGGATGGACTAAAACCTCCGGTGCAATTTGGACGGCAGACGCTCCTGGCCCATATTTTCGTCAACTCTTTGTTAATGACAATCGCGCGACTCGCGCACGGACCCCGAACGATACTTTCTTTCGCTTTGCAGGCAACGGTACCCCGAATACGCCACTTCGGTTGCACTTTCGTGGAAAGGACATTAAGGAGGAATGGGCCAATCAAGCGGACGTAGAAGTCGTCGGCTATATGGCCTGGAGCGATTTCCGCTCGCCCATTCTGGGAGTCGATAGGGATGACCACTTAGTCGAACTGGGGCCCAAGGAGGAATCCGCAAATGAAGAGGATGCGCGCTATTTCGTCGAAAACCTGCCAAGCGCTCTCGATGCTCCGGGTGAGTGGTACCTGAATCGGTCGACACAAAAGGTCGCCTACATTCCCTTGAAGGGCCAGAACATGGAGCAAGCCCAGGTAGTTGCCGCGGTACTTGATCGGCTCGTCTTTCTTCAGGGAAGACCTGAGTCCGGCGAGTTTGTGCGTAATGTTGTTTTCCGTGGTTTGACGTTCGCGCATGCTGATTGGAACGAGGGGCCCCAAGGTTACTTCGATAAGCAGGCAGGATTGCCAGCAGGTTCCGCTGTTGAGGCAGTGGGGGCCGTTAATTTTCGCGTTGAAAGGTGTACATTTGCGCACTCTGGAGGGTATGCACTAGAACTGGGGCGGGGCTCAAAACACAACCAGGTGGTGGCAAACGAGTTCTACGATTTGGGTGCGGGCGGAGTGAAAGTAGGAGAACCGGATATAACAGCGAACGATGCCAATCGTAACTATGACAATGTGATCGCCGATAACCACATCCATCATCTTGGCCTTGTATATGCCGCGGGCGTCGGTATTTGGGTATTGCAGAGCGGGCGCAATCAGATCATTCATAACGATGTGCACGATCTTTACTACACCGCCATTTCGGTGGGTTGGACCTGGGGCTACCGGTCAAATCAATCGCAGAGAAATCTGATCGCGTTCAACCATCTACACGCAATCGGAAAGAACATGTTGAGCGACATGGGTGGAATCTATACCCTCGGCGTGCAACCCGGGACAGTCATCCAAAATAACCTAATTCATGATGTCTTGTCGTTCACATACGGAGGGTGGGGAATCTATCTGGACGAAGGGTCGAGCGATATTCTGGTCGAGGACAACGTCGTTTACGGCTGCAAGAGTGCGGGCTTTCATCAGCACTATGGCCGCGAGAATATTTTGCGCAATAATATTTTCGCGTTCAATCGCGAACACGAACTGATGCGCACGCGGGGAGAGCCGCACGTCTCATTCACGCTGGAAAATAATATTGTCTACTTCGATCAGGGCGATCTCCTCGGGGACAATTGGAGGGACGGGAGCTACATCACGCAGGGCAACCTCTACTACGACACGCGTGGCGCGGACATTCGGTTTGCGAACAAGTCCTTCAGCGAGTGGAAGGAATCGGGCCAGGATCGGGGCTCCATCATCGCAGACCCCCTTTTTATCAATGCAAGAAATTTCGATTTTCGTCTGCGGCCGGAATCGCCTGCATTGAAGATGGGTTTTCATCAGATCGATGTGACAACAGTTGGCTCGAGGCCCCTACAGGTGCGGACATGTGGTAGATGTTGGTCTGGAGTTTCCATCGACAGCGAGCAAGGTCGGGTTAAGTGGCGAGACATCGCGTTTCTTGAAATGGCCTAATTGAGGACGAGTTCGGCCCGGAAGGATCTTGGCAGTTTGGAGAATTGCGCCAGAGTGCCGGGCAATCTGGAAACTATACCCTCTGTGCCCGCAATGTCGGGTTTCTATATATCGACCATTCCTCAGGTGCCCAGCAAACAGCCATCAGGACAGCCACTGACAAAGCATGGTCGCAGGCTCCATTTAGAGGAGTACGGCTAAAATTGCTGCATTTACTGGTTGAAGTGGTGGACGCGGTAGGGATCGAACCTACGACCAGTCGATTAAGAGTCGAATGCTCTACCAGCTGAGCTACGCGTCCTTTTGGTTTTGCTCCTTGAGGAGGAGGTCGATGAGAGCCTTTGGGACGACGCCAAACGGGCAAGACTGCAATCACACGACTAGTTAAAGATAACACAGCTTCCAAGCTTTTAATGCGCATGCGAGCTGTGAGGTATGCGAGAAAAGATGTTAGTTAACCGACAAAATCTACGTTGGCGCGAATGGGAATGATGCCGCGATCGTAGCCCATCTCGAGGAGCTTGTGGATGGCTTCCCTGCCGTCCGGCCCGTAGTTCAGAGTGCGCTCGTTGACGTACATTCCGACGAAGCGGTTGGCAAGATTAGGATCCAGGTCGCGGGCGAACTGCATAGCGTAGGCGAGGGCCTCTTCGCGATGGTCGAGAGCGTGCTGGATGCTGTTGCGGAGGGCGTTGGTCGTGGTAAAGAGTGTTTCGGCCCCCAGGGAGCGGCGGATGGCGTTGCCGCCGAGGGGGAGAGGCAGGCCGGTCTGCTCGCGCCACCAATGGCCGAGGTCGAGGAGCTTAATGAGGCCGTCGTTGGCGTAGGTGAGCTGGCCTTCGTGGATGATAAGGCCGGCGTCGAACTCGCCAGATGCAACGGCGGGGATGATCTTATCGAACGGGACGACGGCAGTTTCGATGTCGGGGGCGAAGAGCTTGAGGGTGAGGTAGGCGGTGGTGAGGGTGCCCGGGACTGCTATGCGGGTCTTCTTGACCTGAGGCAGCGTGAGCTTGCGGCTGGAGACGATCATGGGGCCGTAGCCCTCGCCGACGCTGCCACCACATGCCATGAGGGTGTAGTTGTCCTGCAGGTAGGGGTAGGCGTGGAAGGAGATGGCGGTGACGTCGTAGAAGGCCTCGTTGATGGCGCGGTGGTTGAGAGTCTCGATGTCGGTGAGGGTGTGGGTGAACTTGTAGCCGCGGACACGCACCTTATTGGTGGCGAGGCCGTAGAACATGAAGGCGTCGTCGGAATCGGGGCTGTGGGCGATGCTGATCTCTTGAATGGCGGTGCTTGTGGCAGTCATGATGCGTTCAATCCTTCGAGGAGGTGAAAGGTGGAGAGATGCTGAGAGTTCGTGTTACTGCTCTGCGTGGGGAGGAGATTTGCGTGATGCAGCCGCGGGTTAGGATTGCCGCCAGCGTTGGAGAGTGCTGAAGATACCGGCTGCAGCGGTAATCTTGACGATTTCACCGGGGACAAAGGGAGCGATGGCGAGCGACCACGTCGCAGAGGTTCCGAGTTGAAGTAAATGGGCCAACCAACCGGCGCCGAGGAGAAAGATGGGAAGCGTGGCTGCGATTGAGGCGATGAGGGCGCTTCTAAAGCGCGTGGTTATAGGCAGCATGGCACGCACAACCCAGCCGGCAGTAGCTGCGGCTAGCGGGTAGGAAAGGAGAAAACCGCCGCTAGGGCCGAGCAGGTGTGCGAGGCCGCCGGCAGCGTAGGGGGTGAAGACCGGCAGGCCCAGGGCGCCTTCGGCGAGGTAGAGGACCATTGCGGAGAAGCCGGCGACGGGGCCGAGAAGCATGCCGACGATGAGGACGGCGAAGTTCTGCAGCGTAAGAGGCACAGGCGTGAAGGGAAGCGGGAGCGAGATGTGGGCGCAGGCGGCTACGAAGGCGGTCGCGCCAACGACGAGGAGGGTCTTGCCGGCGAGGGAATCCTGAAGCGATCCAGAACGGTTGGTGAGGGCCAATTGGGAGGGGGCAGCGGATTGCATAAAGCAGGTCCTTTCGTGCTAGAAGGGCTTTGAGGAGGTTGATTGGTTGCCGGTGTTGGCCTGAAGAGGAAGGGCCTGGTAGCGCATTTTTGCCAAAACCTCTTTCACACTTTGTTGTGTGATGGGCCGGAGTCTACGCGTGTCTTGATCTGCGGCAGCGGCGAAGAGATGTAGATGTTGGGCAGAGTCGCGTTGTCGATGAGTCGATGTTCGGCTGGAGCGCACATGCCGGGCGATGGTGATGGCCGTGAGTGCGAGAACGAAAAAACAGAGAACCGAGATGGCAAAGAGGATATACATGCGCCATGAGAAGGATATCAAGGTGCACGGGCTTCGTGCAGCTTATTCGATCGGCCGAGGCGATTCGGCTGGATATTACCGGCAAGGACCGACGTCTTTTTGTTCATATGTATAACCGCTCGAATGGTGAGGTTGTCAGGCGTGCGCTTTGGGCGGGACGGCTGTATGAACTAGGTACGTGCACGCGCGAAATAGGTTTTCCACTTGACGGTGTCAGATGTGGAGTTTGTACTTAGTCTCAGATGACTCGTTTGAGCAAGGGGCGCACGGAGGTAAAGCAGTCGAGTGCCGTCGTGCGCCTGTTTGAGAGGAGTCGAGTTGGCTGGCGAAAGGTCGCGACGGGAGCTGCGGCTTTGCTGGCGCTGGCGATGGGTTACCACGTCATCTTTGGCCAGAATGGACTGACAGCGTATCAGCAGAAGCGGCAGGACGCGCAGAGCCTGGATCTTCAACTACATAGCCTGCAACGGGAGAATGGTCTACTAAAGGGCCACGTCGACCGGCTACAGAACGATCCGAACGCGATTGAACATCAAGCCCGCGAGGAGCTGCATTACACGCGCCCCGGCGAGGTGATCTACGCGCTGCCTGCAACCGCAGCCGCCACCGGTGCGACCAGCGATCCGACAAAACAGTAAGTCCCATCGTGTTAGCGGAATGGGTTCTGTCCGACAGACATGGATGTTTGGGTGCAGTACTGCCTGCGGCATAGCGTCGTATGGATTATGGCCCCTGCGAGTAAGGATGACGTATGGGGAAGTGGCGGGTATGGGTATGGCTAGGATAGGCTGCTGAAGAACAGAGGGAGCCCGTTAATGACTTTTGATATGCAAAAGCCCAAGGGGCGCGAGGGTTATAACTTGCTAATCGGTCTGGTCGCGCCAAGGCCTATCGCCCTCGTGACAAGCATGAATGAGGCTGGAAGACTAAATGCTGCCCCTTTTAGCTCTTATAACTACTTGTGCACCGATCCGCCGATTATTGGCATGGGGGTTACAGATCGGCCCAACTCGGGATTTGTGCCGAAAGACACGGCAAGGAACATCCGACGGACGGGTGAGTTCGTGGTGAATGTGGACACCGAGGACTTGATGCCGAGGATGAATATATGCGCCACGGACTTTCGGGCCGAGGTGAACGAGTTGGAGATGGCGGGACTAACGACCGCGCCGTCGCAGGTGGTGAAGGTACCGCGAATTGCGGAGGCCCATGCCGCGCTCGAATGCAGGGAGTTCACGACGATGGAGATTGGCAGGTCGCGGATCATACTGGGCCGGGTCGTCTCGGTCTACATCGAAGACAGGTTTGTCGATCCGGCAGGTCCGTATGCGCGGGCAGAAGAACTGCATGCAATTGGGAGGATGAATGGGCTTGGTTCGTATGTGAAGACGCGGGATTCGTTTCTGACGATAGCCACGCATTTCGTATGAGGAGTGGAAGATGGTGGTGCGCTAGGAGAGATATTCCTTGAGCCAGGGGTCGGTGGTGTGGACGAGTTCGTGGGTGGTGCCGTCGAAGACGACCTTGCCCTCATTGAGGACGAGAAACTTGGTGCTGTCGTCGATGCCGCCGTTGGGGATGGGTTCTATCTTTCCGGTTTCCTGGTTGAAACGGTTTCTGGCGAGAAGGAAGGCATCCTGCAGGCGGTGAGTAATTAACAGCGATGTAGTGTGGGTGACGTCGCGCTGCTTGATGACAAGGTCGATGATCGTGGTTGAGGTGATGGGGTCGAGGCCGCCGGTGGGAGAGTCGTAAAGGATGAGGTCGGGCTTGGTGATAATGGCGCGCGCGATGGAGACGCGCCGTCGCATTCCGCCGGACAGCTCAGGGGGAAACTTCGCGATGGTGTTCTCAAGTTCAACGAATTGGAGGGCTTCGATGACTCGTTTGTGCGCCTCTTCTTCTGGAACATGTTCTTCGTGGAGGCGATAGGCCACGTTGTCCTCTACGGAGAGGGAATCGAAGAGGGCGGACTCCTGGAAGACCATGCCTATACGTGCGCGAAGTTTGAAGAGATCAGGTCTCGCGCATGTGAGTGACGTCTTCGCCAAAGACGCGAATCGTGCCGGAGTCCGGTCGAATGAGGCCGTTGGCGAGCTTCATCAGAACAGATTTTCCACCTCCGGCCGGGCCGAGAATGATTCGTGTTTCGCCGCGAACGACCGTGAAGGAGATGTTTTGGAGGACGGGCTTGACGTCGAAGGTAACGGAGACGTCTTCGAAGACGACGACTGGCTCTACAGAGTCAGGGGATTGCTGGGTCTGAGTAAAGCTTCCGGGGGCGAGGTCTGCTGGCATGGTCGGTTACCTGCCGAAGATGCCGATCATCGCTCGGCTGACGATGAAGTCGACAATGATGATGAAGACTGAGGAAAAGACGACGGCCTGGGTGGTAGCTTTACCCACGCCCTGGGTGCCACCCTTTGTGTTCATGCCGAAGTAGCAGCCGACGGTGGCGATGATAAAACCGGAGAAAAGTGGCTTGGTGAGGCCTTGGACGACATCGCCATATTGGAGCGCGCGGTAAGAGTTGTGGAAGTAGGAGGAAGCGTTGAGTCCCATGAGGGTGACGCTGACCAGGGCACCCCCTGCAATACCGACGGCGTCTGAAACGATGGTTAAGAAGAAGAGCATGAAGACAGTGGCGTAGAGACGCGGGGTGACGAGCTTGCGGATGGGGTCGGTACCGAGGGCCCGCATGGCGTCGATCTGCTCGGTGACCTTCATGGAGCCGATCTCTGAGGCCATGCCAGAGGCATTGCGTCCGGAGACCATAAGGCCGGTGAGAACGGGGCCTAGCTCCTTGACCATCGATAGGGCAACCAGATTACCGGTGAGGCTGACTGACCCAAACGCTTGGAGCGAGGTCGCCGATTGTAGGGCGAGAACGCAGCCTGTGAAGAAGCCGGTGAGGACCACGATGGGCATGGATCCAACCCCGATCGAGTCCATCTGGGTATAGATATCGGCCCAATATCGGGGGCTGGAAAAGAGATTTGCCACCGCGCGCCAGCACAGGATGGAATAGTCCTGGACGGAGGCGATGGTCTGCTTGGCGAAGCTCTCTGGAGAGACAAAAGGCATTTGTTATGTGGCTCAGGTTATCAGATGCTGGACCCTTGCTGGCAATCGCGGGTTTCTGATGGATCGGTTGGGCCTCGGAAGGTGCATCGGATCGACGCGGAATGAGAAGATAGAGGGAATGATTGCTGAGATGACGGCGGCGGTACTCTATGGCAAGGAAGACCTTCGACTGGAGCGGGTGGCGGTACCGCGGGCCGGCCCGGGAGAGCTTGTCGTTCGGGTAGGCGCCGCGCTGACCTGCGGGACGGACCTGAAGGTCTATCGGCGCGGGTACCATGCCATGATGCTGAAGCCGCCGATGCCGTTTGGCCATGAGCTTGCCGGAGTCGTTGCGGAGGCGGGAGCCGGGGTCACGGCGTTTCGTGAGGGTGACAGGGTCGTGGCGCTGAATTCCGCCCCCTGTGACGTCTGTTTTTTCTGCAGGCAGGGACAGCAGAATTTGTGCGAAGACCTTCTGTTCAATAACGGAGCCTATGCGGAGTTCATTCGGATTCCGGCGCGGATTGTGGAGAAGAACACTCTGCAGGTGCCGGAAGGAGTTCCGTTGGAGCATGCCGCGTTGACGGAGCCGCTTGCCTGCGTCGTCCGTGGCTTGGAGGATAGTGGCGCTCATGCGGGCGACACGATGGTGGTGATTGGCGCAGGCCCCATTGGGCTCATGTTCATCCATGTCGCCGAGCTGGCCGGGGTCAAGGTGATTGCGGTCGTGAAGCGGGAGGACCAGATTGGCGCGGCGAGGTTGTTTGGCGCCACGAGCGTCGTGCAGGTAGGAGCAGCAGAGGACGTGGTAGCTGCGACTCGCGCTCTGACACCTGAGGGGCGAGGTGCTGACATTGTCATTGAGGCTGTGGCCAGCCCGGCGACGTGGGAGTGGGCGGTCGATATGGTGCGAAAAGGCGGGGTCGTCAACTTCTTCGGCGGACCACCCAGTGGAACGAAGGTGCACCTGGATACGAACCGTCTGCACTACGGCGATATCACGCTGAAGGCGAGTTTTCACCACACCCCGGCAACGTGCCGGACTGCGTTTGGCCTGGTCACCAGTGGACGGTTCAAGTGCGCGGATTACATTACCGGCCGCGCGGGACTGGACGAGTTGCCCTCTATCTTTGCGCGGATGATGAGTAGGGACGGCGGGTCTCGGGAGATCAAGACCGCGGTGTTTCCAAGTGGGGTGCCGCGGTGAGCGAGGGGATTGTGACGCAACACGCGCTTCTGGGTGCGCCCCCGGAGTACCTGACACCGTTGGAGCGGCCGACACTTGCTGAGGCGCGGGCCTGGTGTCGAAATCTCGCGACGACGCATTACGAGAACTTCCACGTCGCGACCTTCTTCCTGCCGCGCAAAGTGCGACCTCACTTTGAGAGCATCTATGCATATTGCAGAGTGGCCGATGACCTGGGCGATGAGGTCGCCGATCCTGCAGTGGCGACTCGTCTACTTGATACGTGGGGCTTGATGTTGGACGAGTGCTATGACGCGCCGGAAAGGTCGATGCATCCGGTCTTTGTGGCGTTGCATGAGACGGTTCGCGAGTGCTGCGTCCGCCCCGGCAGCTATTTGCAGACCTGCTGTATGCCTTTCGGATGGACCAGGTGAAGACGGCATACGAGAGCTGGGCGGAGTTGCTGGAGTACTCTCACTATTCGGCGAATCCTGTGGGACGGTTGGTTCTGTGGGTCTGCGGGTATCGGGAAGAGGAACTCGGGCTACTCTCGGACAAGGTCTGCACGGCACTGCAGCTGGCGAACTTCTGGCAGGACGTAGTGGAAGATGCGGAGCGCGGCAGGCGCTATCTTCCTGGCGAAGCGATGGTAAGGTTTGGAGTCGATGAGGGGCAGATTGAAGGACGGGTTTTCACGCCGCAGTTCCGCGCGATGACCGAGAGTCTGGTGGCGCGGACTCGCGAGATGCTCCTCGAAGGCGGGGAGATCAGTAGACATGTCGATAAGGAACTGGCGGTCGTGCTGGACCTGTTTCGCAAGGGTGGGGAGGCGATTCTCAACGGTATTACGGCGCAGGATTTCGATGTGCTGCGTGGAAGACCCGTCGTGACGAAGACGAGGAAACTGGGACTGCTGATGGAAGCGCTCGTCAGCAAACTGCGCGCGGGGACGGCGGCGTGACCACTGCCGAGGCCTATGCTGTCTGCCGAGTCATTGCACAACGGGAGGCGAAGAACTTCTATTACTCCTTTCGCGTGCTGCCAGAGCATAAGCGGAACGCGATGTGTGCGGTATATGCGTTTATGCGGCGTGCGGACGATATCTCCGATGATGAATCGCTGCCGATTGCGGAGCGGCGTGAGGCGATGTCGCAGTGGCTGGAGGCGTGGCGGGGCGCGAGGCGAAGCGGTATCTCCGATGATCCTGTCTTCCTTGCGCTGAATGATACGCAGAAGACGTTTGCGATTCCTGATGTATTGCTGGAAGACCTGGTTCGGGGTACTACGATGGACCTTGAGCCTCGCGCGCAGACGGAGAACGAGCTGCAGACCTTTGCGACCTTCAACGAGCTTTATCGGTATTGCTATCTTGTAGCGTCTGTTGTGGGGTTGGTATGCATCAGGATCTTCGGCTACACGGATTCCCGATCGGAGAAGCTTGCCGAAGAGACGGGAGTTGCCTTTCAGCTGACGAATATCCTGCGCGATGTGAAGGAGGACGTTGAGCGCGGACGCATCTATCTTCCTTTGGATATGTTGCGCGAGTTCGGCGTGAGCGTTGAGCGTGTGAAGATGTTGGCGGATGGTGCGGCGATGGAGGCGAACGAGCGAGCCATGCTGCATGCTCTTGGATTGCGGGCCGAGGAATATTACGCTTCGGCGTGCCTGCTGCTGCCATTGATCGATGCTGATAGCCGCGCGGCACTTTGGGTGCTTGTGACTATCTATCACGGGCTGCTTTTGAAGATTTCGAAGGCCAATAACGACGTATTTCGCCAACGGATCAGCGTTTCGACGCCGGCGAAGCTCGCCGTTCTTGCACGGGGCGCTGTAATGACGCTGCGTAATCGGGTGGCGCCGTGATGGACCGCGAGGTTTGCGATGTGATTGTGGTGGGGGCGGGGGCGGCTGGGTTGGCTGCTGCCGCTGCGCTCGCCGGGGCTGGGAAGAGTGTGACTGTGCTTGAGCGGAAGCCCTATGTTGGGGGACGGGCTTACTCGTATGAACATCCTGCGCTGGGAGAGGTTGTGGATTCGCAGCACGTGCTGGTGGGGTGTTGCACGAATCTGATCGAGCTGTGTGAGCAGGCGGGCAGCGCGGACAAGATTCGCTGGTACGACAAGCAAACGTTTCTGGAGCCGAATGGAAGGTCGAGCACGATTGCCACGAGCGTTCTGCCGGCGCCGTTCCACTTTGCTCCGAGCTTCGCGCGGATGTCGATGCTGGGTTGGAAGGACAAGTTGGGAATGGCGCGTGGGCTGATGGAGTTCTTTCGCGGGTATCCGGCGGAGGACAGCGAGAGCGTTGAGCATTGGCTGAAGCGTACGCAGCAGACGGAGCTTTCGATCCGGCATTTCTGGAACCCGATTCTGATGGCGACCCTGAATGACCGTACTGCGCATTGTTCGACTCGCTATGCCGGGAAGATATTTCACGAGCTTTTTATCAAGTCTTCGACGGGAGGGCGGCTGGGTATTCCGACGGTGCCGTTGAGCGAGTTCTACCAGGCAGCCGCGCGGTTGATCGAGGCCCGAGGTGGATTGGTGCAGCTTCGGGCGAGTGTAGAGGCGATTACGCAGGAGCAGGACGGGCGCTGGCGGGTCAGCATAGCCGATACAGACTACGTTGCGGATTCGATCGTACTTGCCGTGCCGTTCGAGCAGATGCAGAGGCTGCTGCCTGCTGTCCAGTTGAACGAGCACTACGCGGGGCTGGTGCTGGGTACGCGGGACGACCTGGAGTTGAAGATGGCGCGGCAGGTGCATTCTCCCTTCACATCGGTCCTGTTGTGGTTCGATCGCGAGATTACCGACCTTGATCATGCGTGGCTGCTGGATACGACGATTGAGTGGTTCTTCCATAAATCGCGCATCCGGCGGTATGCGCCGGAGAAGGGTAGCTATGTCGAGTTGGTTATCGCGGGATCGAGGGCGCAGTTGAGTATGACGCGGGAGGAGATACTGTCCTCCGCGTTGAACGAGTTGCAGATGTTTTTTCCTGAGGTGAAGCGGGCGAAGCTGATCAAGAGCGGCGTGTTGAAGGAGGCCCGGGCCACGTTTTCGGTAGTGCCGGGCCTGGATGAGTTTCGGCCGCGGCAGAGGACGGAGTGGCCGGGGCTGTACCTTGCCGGCGACTGGACGGCGACGGAGTGGCCTTCCACGATGGAGGGTGCAGTGCGTAGCGGCAGGCTTGCGGCAGGGGCCGTTGTGAGAGACGAGAGGCGGTTTATGGCGCCAGAGATACCGGCGAGTGGCTTGATGCGGCTGTTTGGCGCGGGCTCTTACCTCGCGCCCCCCCTCCCCCCACCCTAAGGGCAAGTTCCTTTGGATTCAATGGTTTACGCCATGTAACGGTCTGCAAAATCGTCATAATAAAGGGGTTACGGCTAAAATCGTCTTTCTAAATGAGTTAGCCCCGGAGGGTGTCCGGGGCTTGCTTGTTTCTGATCTATATATATCCAGTATAGCTGGTTGAGTGGAACTAAAATGCCAACTGTAACTTGTTGGGTATCAATGGGTTAGTTGGTTTTGGGGCTTGACATGCGTTTTTTGGGCTGAAAACAGCAAAAATAAAAAACAAACAGCAGCAACCGCAATAGATTCAGTCGCTCCGCCCGACGGCATTGATTTCAGCTGGAAAAGGGCTCAGGTGGGACTCCCCAATGGTCGGACTGTAGGGGTTTTGCGGGATAGGGCAACTGGGAGGTGGCTGGAACTTTATTTTGTGCTCGCAGTGACATCCGTATGCGACTCAGGCCCATTTGGGGGGCCAGAAAAAACCATGATCCCGCGAAGTGCTGGCCGCGTGAGAAGACGATGACCGCAAACGATGCGACGATCAGTGCCCAGCCCAGAACCGAGAAGGCGGGATGCTCCGCAAGCTTCTTTGGAGTAATGAGAAGCGATTCAGGCCATCGTTCGGTGGCGATTCCCTTTCGCAGGGCCAACCCGGCCACTGCGTCTCCGACGAGGCCGAGCAGGAGAAGGACGAGCCATGGAAGCTTTTGGGAGAACGGAATGCGCAGGTCTTGCGGAAGCCGCAATGACACCAGAAAAAATGCGCCGAAGCAGAGTGCCACGAGCGCGTTTGAGGCGCCGCTGATCAGAACCAGTTGCATGGGTGTTCGGCTCTGCAACAGAGGCTTCATGCGCGGAAGTCTACCATGCAAGGTTCGCTCGTTGATTATTTTGCGAGCAGGACGACACCTGCGCAGACGAAGAGGGCGGCGAGCCAGCGGCGGCGGTCTACGTTTTCGTGGAGGAAGAACTTGGCGGCAGCGGCGTTGCCTATGAAGGTGAGGGAAGCCGTGGCGGGGGCGGCGAGCGAGAGGTCGACAATGGAGAGGGTGTAGAGCATGGCGAAGAAGTTGAGGGCCATGCAGAGGGCGCCAATGAGGAAGAGGGGCGAAGAGAGAACGGCGAGGACGGGGCCGAGGTAACCGCGGAGGCCGGGACCGGTGCGGAGGTGGTCGAGGTCGCCGAGGCGGCGCATGGCGGCGGCGATGAGGCACTCGCCGGTGATGGCGAGGGCGACGACCGTGAGGATGGCGCTCCATTCTTTAAGGAAGTGGGTAGGCATTAGCGGCCGGCCCCTGAGTCCATGAGATCGAGGTCGGGGTGGGTGGAGTGTTTCCTGGACGGGTGCTCGGTGAGCGAGGGGCCGTTGGCCACGAAGCCCACAGCGCAGACGATGAGGACGATGCCGGCCCAACGGTAGGGGGAGAGGTGCTCGTGGAGCCAGAAGCGGCTGAGTAGGGCCACGACGACGTAACCGAAGGCCGTGGCGGGCATGACGAAGGTGAGATCGGCCCAGGAGAGGGCGGTCATGTAGCTGGCGAAGAAGCCTATGAGGAGAAGGATTCCCGAGGCGACGAAGGGGTTGAAGAGGGCGTGCCAGAGGAGGTGGAGGTGATGGAGGTCGACGGCCCCGACCTGGGACATTCCGCGGGAGAGCAGGGTATCGCCTACCGATGCGGTCAGCATGATGGCGATGAGGATGGCGTATTGGGAGGGTTTGAGGTGGTGCTTCATGCGATCAGCTTAAAGCCTTTCAGCCGCGATGCCTTGCGGTCCAAGGTGAGAGTCGAGGTGCAGCCGGCCCAAAGACCGAGCGCACCAATGAGGGCATCGTCGAACGAGCCGTGACCGGTTTTATGAGCGAGCATCGCGGCGTGGACTTCTTTTTCGTTTTGAACTGCGAATGTTTCTATTTGAAGGATTGTTTCAATCGCCTGAGCAAGTTCCTGCCTCGATAGACCGTAGATATTTTCCAGGACCCAGGCTGATTCAAGCATCGTCGGAAGACTGATGAAGCCGGGGTCTTCCTCTGTGAGATGGCGCTCGATTTTCCGAGACGCCTTCGGGGACTGGAGCGGGTCGTCCTGCATAATGTAGCGGACGAGGACATTGGTATCCAGCCCAATCATTTGCGATTGGCGTGCCGGAGGCGGCGCGTAGCACCTTTGATGATTCCTGTGTCCATGTCCTCGAGTGATACGGGTCCTACGCGTGAACGAAACATGCCTCTCAAGGCGGAGGCTGGCAGCTTGGGCAGGATGACCAGACGACCGTCCGGCTGAATGAAGAACTTGACCTTATCGCCGGGAGCCAGATGAAGCTGGTCGCGCACTTCTTTAGGGATGGTGACCTGGCCTTTGGTAGTAAGTGTAGATTCCACGGTATTACCTTCTTGAATAAGTAATACCAGCCTGGATATGCGACGGTCAAGCTGCGATTCTTTGGTAAAGCCCAATCGATGCGAATTTCGGCAGCGCGGGGAAGGCCAAGGCAAAACACAACAGCAGGTCGACTACGAGCATGACAAAAAAGAAGATTGTCGTCGGGAGATGCTTTATGAACATCCGACGTTGACGAGCAAAAGGGTTGGATGATCTAGAATCGAGTTGATCGCAACGGGGGACTACATGAGCAGGGGCCTGGTCATTGGAAGCCAAACTGAGGTGGGCCGCGAGATCGGCGGCGCGCTTGCTGCTGCTACTCTTCCCATGGAGTTTTCTGCCGGGTACGCCGACGCGCTACAGCGATTGCGGATGCGTTCGTTCGGGGTCGTGATTACGAGTCCCGACAGTAGTGTCGACGAAGATTTGGCGCTGCTGGAAGAGATACGCCTGATCCGGCCTGGGGTGAAGTGCATCATGCTGGCGCAGAGCAGCACCCCGGACGAGGTGATCGCTGCGTTACGTGCCCGAGTATTTGCCTGCTTCACCCCTCCGTTTGACACGTATGACATTGCGAACCTGGCGCGGCGTGCAGCGTCGGACAATCAATGGCGCGACGATATACAGGTGCTGTCGGCCAGGCCCGGCTGGGTGTCGGTCCGGGTAAATTGCCGTCCGATCACTGCCGAGCGCCTGTTGAGTTTTGCGAAGGAGCTTAGCTCTCGATTGCCGGTGGACACACGGGAGGAGATGATGCAGGCGTTGCGAGAGATTTTGCTGAACGCAATGGAGCATGGAGCTGCGTTCAATCCCGAACAGGTGGTTGAGGTCACGGCCGTTCGCACGGAAAGGGCAATGGTGTTCTATGTGCGCGACCCGGGGGCCGGCTTTCGCAGCGAATCGCTTGACCACGCGGCGGTCGCAAATCCTTCGTATGATCCGACGGCCCATATTGCGAAGCGCGAACAAGAGGGAATGCGCGCCGGGGGATACGGTCTGCTTCTGGCCGCCGGTACTGTGGACGAGTTGATCTACAGTGAGATTGGTAATGAGGTGCTGCTCATCAAGTATGTGGGCCCGATGCCGGCTGTCGATACGGCATAGCAGAGATTGGGTCAAGAAGAAAAGGATGGCCAGGCGGCCATCCTTTTCTATTTTAAATTGAACTGGTCCGATCGTTTGTGCGCCGGCCCTAGTGACTGATGGTCTCCAAGGTCAGGAGCGCTTGCGACGCGCCGTCATTTTCGATTGCAAATACTCTCTTGTTGTCGATTGGGATGTAGTTATAACTCCTCGGGGTTGTGAAGGCGAGAGCGTCGAGGCCTGTGATGCTCAGTACTCCCGTCGAGTTTGTTTCGGTCCCGGTGAGGGCCACGGCCTGGCTTGGGGTCGAGCCTTGTTCGGTGTAGTCGGTCGTGCCTTTGATGTTGTCGGAGCTGATGGTGACGGGGCCGACGGCACCCCATGCCGGATAGCTCGGGGAGCTGTTGAGTATTCCCTGGCCCACGAGAGCGTAGGAGCCCTCGAAGTCAGCCGAAGTGTTGCTCTGAAGGTAGGCCGGTCCTTCGGTCACCTCTACGCTGTCAGCACCGAGCTCTAATGCGTTGCCGTTTCCGTCGAGGTAGAGCTGGAAGGTGAAGGTCGCGCTGGCTGGCTGGGCGTTGACGTTGCTTATGGTAACGCGGCCGGTGGGGTCGACCGTGTAGGCCCCGCCGGAGAGGGTGCTCGGTGTGTTCCCGCTGAAGTAGGTGAAATCGTTTATCGTCAGGTTGCCGGACAGACCACCGGAAGAATTAAAGGCAAAGTCCCCGGCAAACGTCGCCAGGTTATTGACGTCTTCGCCTGACACCGCGAAGACGTAGGTTTTACTCGCAATGGAGGCCTGACTGAAGGAGCCGGTGTTGGATCCCTGCCCTAATGCCGTGCCGCCCAGATCGGCGCTGAGCGTGTCATTCTGGCTTTCGACGAGCTGGATCTGGCCAGGGCCGACGATGTAGCCGGTCAGAATGAAGCTGGGCACACCACTGGTCGCGGTCGGCACCAGAGTGATCGTGACCCTGCCGAAGGAGTCAGGAGCGGAGACGGTCGATCCGGTGGTGAAGAGCAGCGCTTGTCCTACGTTGCCTCCCAGGTTGTAATCGAAGACACTGCCGGTGATCGAGACTGTAGTTCCGCTGATGTTCAGTACGCCTCCAATCGCCAACGGATTGTTCGTCGTTGAACCGTTCGCAGTAGTACTGAACCAGCCGGAGACGGCAAATGCGTATCCTCCGGAGGGTGCGGCCGCGCTTGTTTGAAGGTCGATGGATCCGGTGCCCGTGCCGAAGGTATCGTACTCGGAGATCAGGACACGGGTACTAGAGACCACTGGTCCCGCGAAGAGTTTCAAGGCCGTTTACACCCAGACTCGTGTCAGCGGTCGCAAGAACGATCTGGATATTGTTGCCTGCAGCTGAGAGGCTGCAGTTGGCCGCCACGAGAGGCTGGCCGGGGTCGTTGGTGGTGGCGTCCGAGAAATCCTGTTCGCCGCCAGTGATGACTCCGCCCGCCACGGTGAATGCGCCGGCGAAGAAGGACGGTCCGGTGCTGTCCCATCCCGAGAAGTGGTAGACGTAGGTACCGTTGGCGAGGATGGCAGGAGGCGCCCCGATCGTGATCGTGGCTGATTGGGACTTTGTGGTGTCGGTCACTGAGGTCGCGGTGACCATTACAGTGTTGCCGGTTGGGATCGCGGCGGGCGCGGTGTAGGTTGTGGCCGTTCCGCTGGCAGTTGAGGTGGGAATGAAGGAGCCGCAGGCGCCCGAACTGCCGCATGTGACTGTCCAGGTGACGCCAGCGTTCTTGCTGTCGTTGCTGACGACGGCCGTGAGGGGAGTGGTTGTCCCGGCAGGGAGCGATGTTGGCGGCGCGGGATTGAAGGCCACAGAGATCGGAGGTACCGCGATGGTTATTTGTGCGGTGCCGGGGGTGCCGGAGCCGACACTTGCGGTGATCATAACGGTGGTCGGTGCGGCGGGCGCGGTGTAGGTGTTGGCCGCTCCGCTGGCGGTGGTGGCGGAGCTGAAGGTGCCGCATGGCGAGGTGGCGCATGTGACCGACCAGGTGACCGTCGCACCGTTGCTGGCGGTGGCAGTGATGGACGCGGTTCCGCCAGGGGCGAGAGACGCCGGTTGTCCGCTCAGGGAGACCGTAACGGCTGGAGGCGGCGGAGTGGAGCCACCGCCGCCACCGCAGGCGGTCAAACCAAAAGTGAAGGCTGCGATCGCTGTGAGAGAGAGGACGCGGCGGCGGTTCATCGCGCACCTCCGAATTCGCTCTGGTTATGCGCTGAGCGAGGACCGGGGGTGGTGGATGGGTGGGTCAGAAATCCGCGCTTATTGCGAAGGTCGATTGTCTGATTGCCGATGAGAAGCTGCCGAGCGAGGAGATAGTTTTGGCCATTGAGCGTCTGAACAATACCCACGACCTGGATGACCTGGCCGGGACTGAGCGATCGCGTCAGGGCCTCTCCAAGGTTTGGGCCCAGGCTGACGTATAGGACTCCCTGAGAACCAGTCATCAGCAGGTTGAGGCCCGCCGGTGAGCCTGTCGGGTTCTTTGAGACAACCTCGCGAATGGCGGCACCGAAGGTGATCTCGTCGGTTGTCTTCCATTCTTTTAGCGTGGAGAAGGTCCGAGGAGAAGCTTGGTCTTGTGCTAAGACTGGCCTTCCTTCCACGGCATGAACGAGAACTATGCAAAAAGCTGCAACGAAAATGCTATTCGCTTTCACTTTGTTGCCCTCCCGATGTGGCTGGGCCCTTTGAATCGCGATTCGCCGTCGTCTTTAGAGCAATTCTTTGGCCAAAGCCCTGGAGCAGTTAAGCAATCTACGCCTGTTCCAGCATCTGCAGCAACGCCGGGAGTAAAGGGGGCCCGAAACGACGAAACGGATACAACGTGGATAACCCGAGAGGATGAGATAAGTGTCGCCGCAGACGGGATTATCTGGTCCAGACGTATCCAGGTCGCTCCACAAATGCGTCTCCCAACTCACCGTCTGGTTAGACGAGGCGCGAGGGTCGAGGCCTACATCAGAAAGAAAACGACGGCAAAGACAAAAGCGGCCAGCATCGAAGAAGATGCTGGCCGCTCTGAAATTCTGGAACTCGAATCAGGCATTCATGCTTACGGATTCCTGCGCTTTGAGGGCGTTCTCTTCCTTCTTGAGGCGAGAGGCCTTGTTGCGCTGGGAGCGGAGCTTCATGAAGGCCTTGGCTTCGACGTAAAGGCGGGGGACGTCGCGGTTGACGACGGCCTTCCAGACGACGCGGAAGGCGGCCTTGGGGCGGAAGTAGTACTCGTCGTAGAACTTGTGAACCATCTCCATGACGTACTCGGTGGGCAGGCCGGGGTACTCGATGTGGGCCATCTGGTGGCCGCCGCCGTCTTCCATCTTTTCGTTGGTGATGAAGTTGTTCCTGGCCGCGAAGTCGTAGAACTCGGTGCCGGGGTAGGCGTGGGCGACGGAGACCTGGATGGTCTCGCAGTCGAGGGTCTTGGCGAAGTTGATGGTGTTGCGAATGGACTCTTTGGTTTCGCCGGGCAGGCCGAGGATGAAGTCGGCGTGAATGATGAGGCCGAGGTCGTGGCAGTCCTTGACGAAGTCGCGGGCGCGCTCGACGGTGGCGCCCTTCTTGATGTTCTTGAGGATCTGCGGGTCGCCGGACTCGAAGCCGACGATGAGGAGACGGCAGCCGGCTTCCTTCATGGCCTTGAGGGTGTCGCGGTCGGTGGTGACGCGCGAGGTGCAGGACCAGGTGATGCCGAGGGGCTTCAACTTCTCGCAGAGCTCGATGGTGCGGACCTTCTGGATGTTGAAGGTGTCGTCGTCGAAGAAGAACTCTTTGACGTGGGGGAAGTTTTCTTTGGCCCACTTCATCTCGGCGGCGACGTCGTCGGTGCTGCGCTTGCGCCATGCGTGGCCGGAGAGCGTCTGGGGCCAGAGGCAGAAGGTGCACTGCGCAGGGCAGCCGCGGGTGGAGTAGAGCGCGATGTAGGGGTGGAGAAGGAACGGCACGTTGTAACGGGTGACGTCCATGTCGCGCTTGTAGATCTTGGTGGCCCAGGGCATGGCGTCGAGGTCTTCGACCTGCGGGCGGTCGGGGTTGTGCTGGATGACGCCGTTTGCGTCCTTGTAGCTGATGCCGAGGATTTCGTTGAGTGGCTTTCCGTTGGCGAACTCGACGGTGGAGAAGTCGAACTCGCGGCGGCAGACGAAGTCGATGACTTCGCACTCGTTGAGGGCGCGGTCGGGATCGGTGGTGACCGGTGGGCCGACGAAGGCAATCCTGATGGACGGATTGGCGTTCTTGATGGCCCTTGCGAGGGCGTGGTCGCCACTCCAGCCTACGGTGGAGGTGAAGAGCACGAGGAAGTCGTAGCCCTTGGCGATCTCGATGGTCTCGTCCGCGGAGACGTGGTGGGGCGGGGCGTCCAGCAGCTTCGAGCCCTCGAGCATGCCGGCAGGGTAGGCCAGCCATACTGGGTACCAGTAGGACTCGATCTCGCGGGTAGCGGGCCAGCGGGAGCTGGCACCACCGTCAAAGTTCTCAAAGGAGGGCGGATTTAGGAACAATGTCTTAAGAGGCATAATAATAACCTAATTTTACCATTCAGTTACGGTGTTACGCGGGGATTTCTGAAGTTCCGTCCGCTGGTTCAGACGGACGTTGCTCAGGGTAGGCAATATACTCATTTCAAAAAAGATAGTGAAACGGAGATTGATTAGGGTCTTGCGGGAGCGGAGGGCTGGGCGCGCATGGCCGCCGCGATCCAGGTTTCGAGCTCGCCGGAGGCCCGCAGGAGATTGATCTGTGCCTGCTGGGCTTCGAAGTTGGCGTTGAGGACGGCGACGAATTTCTCCCGCTCGGCGATGCGCGCGGTCTGCTCGTCCTTGGGCGACATCTGGGGGCCGGAGAGGTTGCCGCTGCCGACCTTTAACTGGACGAGCATGACGTCGAGCTGCTGCTGAGCGAGTTGCTGGTCGAGAGTGGCGATCTCCGCTCGGGTGGATAGCTCGGCTGCGGTGTGGCGGGCGCGAAGGCGGCTGTCGAAGAACTGATCGCGGACCATGTCAGCTTCGTGCAGGGCATGGGAGGCATCGGCCGCGGCCTCGCGCGCCTTGGCGCGATGGACCATGTCGTAGACGGGAATGTTGATCTGCACGCCGACAGCAGCGTTGTTTTGTTGGAAGCGGAAGTAGTAATCCTGGATGTTGGTGTACTTCGCGAAACGGCTGTACTGTCCCTCGAAGTAGATCTGGGGTCTCCAGAGATAGCGGGCCTCGCCGAATGCGGTCTCTTGCTTGGAGCGTGCGGTGGCGTAGGCGGACTCGACAGCGGGACTGGTGAGGGGGGTGGTGTCGGTGAGATCGGGAGAGATTGCGGGGAGGGTCGGAACGCTGTCGCTGGTTGTGCCCAGACCCTGCTCGGGAAGGCCGATAAGACGGGCGAGATGGGCCCTGTCGGAGGCGGTTTCGTCTTCGGCACGGAGGCGGGCAAGGCGGACCTGCGCGGCGGTGAGACGCGAGAGTGGTGAGGTCGATCGGGGTGTCCTGTCCGGCGTCGAGACGGTCCTGAACGATGCTGACGAGGCGGTCAGCGAAGCCTTGCTGTTGCTGGAGTGCAGCCTGGCGTTGTATGTCGCGATCGAGCGCGAGGTAGGTGATGGCCGTGTCCTCCGCTACTCCTTCACGAATGTCCTTGAGGTTGAGATTGGCCGCATCGAGTGCAGACCGGGCGGCGCGGACATAATCTCGCTGGGAGTAGCTGAACACGAGGGATTGCGAGGTGATATTGAAGATCGACGGCTGGCCGAGCGGGAAGCCATAGGAGGGTGGACCGACGCCGGAACCACCAACGATGGTCGGAATGTATGCGTCACGAAGCTGCTGGAGGGCGGCGAGGGCCTTGTCGACGTCGGCCTGGGCCACGAGGACTTTGGGATTGCTCTTGAGGGCGAGGGCAGATTGCCGTGGTGAACGATATCTGCGCGGAAGCAGGCGCGACCGCAATGGCGAACGCAGAACACGCGATGCATAGGCGAAGAATGCGGACCATACGTCCTTGAGATATTCCTTGAGACCGGTTACAGACCATGGTATCGCTTTTCCTCTAGGGGCCCTGCATTGCTTTGCGGGCAGGTGCATAGTTGGATGCGAGGGCAAGTGCGGCAACGTATTCACGATGCGCGCCAGCCTGGTCGCCCTGTTGCGCGAGGAGATCTCCTAGCTGGACGTGGACTTTGAACGCTGGAGCGTCGTCGGTTTTGGCGGGGGAGGACAGGTAGGCACGAAGGAGAGTCCCGGCGAGATCGGGGGAGCGATGGGCGTCGGTGAGGATGCTGGCGGCGTCGACGAGGGGAGGACCTTTGCGGTGATCGGCGGCGATGCCGGATTGGAGCACTTCGAACATCTTGTCCAGCTGATGGTGGCGTCCGTAGAAGTGACCGAGGTCGATGTAGGCCTCGGCGGTCTTGCCGGCAGCGACGGCGCTGGTGAACTCGGCCTCTGCGGCGGCGGTATCTTTTTTCTTCTCTGCGATGAGGGCGAGCAGGCGGTGGGCCTGAGAGGGGAAGTGTGGCTGCATGCGGGCCGCGAGTGCCTGTGCCTTGTCGAGGCCGCCGCCGATGAGCGACGGCGCGGCGACGTAATACTCGCCGAGGTCGTTCATGGCCTGGATATTTTGTGGATCGAGCTCTACGGCACGTTCGAAGGCGATGCGTACCTTGATGGCGAGGCTAAGAGCGCTGAGGGGATTGGCGTGCGAGGCCTTGAATCCGTAAGCGCAGCCGAGCCACATCTGATTGTCGCTGCTCGAAGGCGCGTTGGCGACGGCCAGTTCGCACTCGTGGATGGCGTGGTCGGCCATGTCCTGTGCGTAGTAGACGCGGCAGAGGAGCTGGTGAGCGAGTGCGTCGTCTGGTTGAGTGGCGAGGAGTTCGTGGAGGGTGGCAGCGGCTTCATCGACGCGGCCTTGCTGAAGGAGGGCATTGGCCTGGGTCGTGTCGGCCAGGAGAAAGCGAACGCCGAGGAGGAGAAGCAGAGCAAAGGCAAGACAAATACGTGCCGGATGTGTCGTGATGAGCATGGCTAGTCGACTATTTTGACCGGGAGCCCATTGGACAACTCGCGGTTGTTGATAGCGCTCAAGGCGACCGTATCCTTTTCGGTGAGGCCTCCGGTGATCTCTGCCCGAATGAGATTGACCAGGCCGACCTGAACTGGAGTGCGGACGAGCTTGTTGTTGATGATGCGGTAGACAAAGTCGCCGTTATCGGTATGGAGCGCTTCGCGAGGAATGCTGAGCGTATTGAAGCGCTGGGCGGTGGTCACGGTGACGACGACGTTGGTGTTGGGCAGGAGGTCGCCGCGAGCGTCATCGACGGTGATGATGCACTCGCCGACGTTGCGCGTGCCGTAGGTGATGACGGTGGTCGGAGCGATGCTGATGTGCCCGTGCCAGGTCTGGGTGGGCTTTGCGTCCCAGGCGATCTTTACTGCCTGCCCGACGGCGAGCTTGCCGATCTCGGGCTCGTCGAAGTAGGCGTGGATCTGGATTTTGTTGAGGTCGGCGACGGCGACCAGGGTCTCGCCGGCGGGAACGAAGTCGTAGGTGGAGACGGGGATGGAATAGACGGTGCCGGACTTCGGGGTCCGGATATTGTAGCCAGCGTAGCTGCTCTGAGCGGCCACGAGCGCTGCCCGGGCATCGGCGACCTGCGCTTCGATCGCGGGCCTTGTCGGCTGGGCTGTAGCGTTGGGTAGTGCGCATTTGCAGGGCCTGGACGGAGTTGTTGGCGGCTTGCAGCCGTTCTTCAGCGGCGGCGACTTCGCTGGGGGAGGCCGCACCTTTTTGCTCGAGCTGCTTGAGCGCGGCGAGATCCTGGGTTGCCTGCTGCTGCTGTAGCTTGGCGCGCTCGAGGTCTCCGGTGAGTGCG
This sequence comes from uncultured Acidobacteriaceae bacterium, assembly GCA_963756685.1. Taxonomy (GTDB): domain Bacteria; phylum Acidobacteriota; class Terriglobia; order Terriglobales; family Acidobacteriaceae; genus Edaphobacter. Next base: position 90,854 of record CAVWON010000006.1, on the reverse strand, counting down.
ATGCGCTCTTCCTGCGAGCCGCCCTGTTCCATGTCGTGGAGGGTGGCTTCTGCGGTGCGGAGAGTGGCGTTTGCCGATGCAAGTTTTGCTACTGCATCGGAGTCGTCCATTTTGATGAGGAGGTCGCCGACCCTGACCTTCTGCAAGACCTCAACGTAGACCTTCGCGATGACACCGGCCGCGGGGGCGTAGGCCTGAAACTCATCGATGGGCTCGACTTTTCCGTTGGTCGAGACCGAGCTGAGAAGGTTTTGACGAGTGACTGCCGCCACCTTAATCTCGACCATGTCGCGGGTCGATGAGCGGACGACGACAAACACAAGGACAATAACGGCGAAGAAGATGACCCACAAGCAGGAGAGGATTAAGTCGTCTTGTCTCAGTCGTTGGCATTAGTCAGGAGGTTCAGTATATAAGACGCGGGTGCACCAGAAACGAAGCAGAAAGTTTGGAAGGCGAAGTAGTTACCCTGATGGTGCTCCGGTGTTTAGGCCATGCGGATGTCGACGAGTTCGAGTTCGAGCCCTGGGAATTGAGGGTTGGTCTTTGCTTTTAGTCGATAGGCGGCGTCGATGAGCGAGCCCTTGTTGAGGGCCATCTCCGCGCATCGGGCGGGCCAGTCGAATGCCGCGGCTCCAGCCAAGTGCACTGAAGCGGATGGGGTCTCCAGCCTTTTCGAGCTGGAGGCAGATGTGTCTTTCTTTGATCAGACGTACCGGGGCGGTGAGCGTGAGGCCGCGAGTGACAAAGACGGGCTCGCGATTGCCGATGCCGAATGGTTCGCAGCGTGCGAGCCAATCGAAAAAGTCCTGGGTCAGATCGCTGAGGAGAACTTCCGCCTCGCATTGCAGGGGCGGCGTCAGCATGGTCCCTGTGAGCCGGGTCGTGCCGTAGAGCTGCATTCGTTCGCGCAGGAGGCCCATTCGGTCGGACGGCATCGAGAACCCGACGGCGTGGGCGTGGCCGCCGAAGCGCGTGAAGAGTGGGTGGGGCGCGTCGATTTCTCCATGGACTGCAGTGAGGGCGTCGAGGAGGTGGAAGCCTTCGATGGAGCGGCCGGAGCCGTGGGCATGCCCATCTTCGTGGGTGAGGACGAGGGCAGGGCGTCCGGTGCGGTCGACTACGCGTGAGGCGAGAATTCCGAGGACGCCGCGATGCCAGGTGGGGTCGTCGAGGATGATGCACTCGGCGAGAAAATCTCCGGGTATGGTGATCAGGGACTCCAGCTGGGCTTCGATCGCTTCGAGGGCCTTTGCTTCGGTGGCGCGGCGCTCGTCATTGAGGCGGTTGAGCTTTTCTGCCAATTCGGTTGCGCGGGCCGGGTCTTTTGTGAGGAAGAGCTCGACGACCTCGCTGGCGATGTCCATGCGACCGGCGGCGTTGATGCGAGGCGCGAGGCGGAAGCCTACTTCGGTTGCGGTTGGAGCGCGATTTATAGGAATTTGCGCCACCTGCATGAGCGCGCGGAGGCCGGGTTGCACAGGATTGCGAAGTTCGCGAAGGCCCAGAGCGGCGATGACGCGGTTCTCTCCGTTCGAGGGGGACGGAGTCGGCGATGGTTGCGATGGCGACGAGTTTGAGGAAGGAGGGAACGAGGCCGCGCTTCAGGCGGAGGAGTTGGGTCTCAGAGTCGTCGGCCGTTCGGGCGTGGGCGAGCAGGAGTGCGTGGGCGAGCTTGAAGGCGACGGCCGCGCCGCAGAGCGATTTGAAGGGGTAGGGGCAGTTTGCCTGGGCTGGGTTGAGTACCGCGACTGCTTCGGGGACGCCCATTGCATCGTCGGGGAGATGGTGGTCGGTGACGATGAGGTCCATTCCGAGGGCCTTGGCCTCTTCGGCTGCGGCGAAGGCGCGGATGCCGGTGTCAACGCTGATGACGAGGCGGACGCCTGCTGCGGCGGCTTGTCCGAGGACGCCGGTCTGCATGCCGTAGCCTTCGCGGAGGCGGTGCGGGACGTGGTAGGTGACACGGGCCGGGGAATCTTTTGGGGCGATTCGTTCGATGGCGGTCTTGAGGAGAACGGTGGCGGTGGTGCCGTCGACGTCGTAGTCGCCGTAGATGAGGATGGGCTCGCTGGATTGGACGGCTCGCTGGATGCGCGCCACGGCCACGTCCATGCCGAGCATGAGCATGGGGTCGATGAGGTCGTCGATGGATGGGGTCGAGGAAGGTGCGGGCGGCGACGGGGTCAGAGATGCCGCGCGACAGGAGGAGGCTGGCGATAGCTTGGGGGCAGCGAAGTTCGTCCGCGAGGCGTGCGGCTGCGGTGGGGTCGGTGGGTCGAACTATCCATTGCTGCGGCCCAGCGTGGGCGGAGGACATGGTTCGTTACTCGTCGCTCTCGCGGTTGTCGACCACGATGCCGCCGAGGTCGGAGACTGTCTCCATCAGGTTCTGGAAGCTGTCGTACCAGTCGGTGGCGATCTCGAAGATGAACATGACGCCCTGGTAGGCGAAGCCGAGCTGGAGATAGCCGATCTTGCCGACGTGGTTGACGAGATACTCGGCGTCGTCGATCTCCTCTGACGCATCGGGGAAGGTCTGGTCGCGGAGCTGGTCGAGGAGGATGGCGACGTCGGCCTTTTCGAGGACGACCTCGCTCATGGTGACGAACGGGGAGCCTGCTGCCTTGGCGTGTTCGACGAAGTCTTTCCAGCCGTCTGGATTGTCTTCTTCGAAGATGACGGTGGGGACGTCTTCGGTGATGAACGCGCTGAGACGGCGCATGCCGTGGCCGGCGATGAAGGCCACCATGTCGTCTTTGAGCGAGATAAGATTGTCAGGTTGCATTCGTTGCTTATTGTCTCAGAAACCAGTGTGCACCGCACCAGGAACTGCTGATCGGTGGAGGAGATCGTTCAGAGGCGGCTGGTCAGGGGCCCGGGCGTGAAGCGGCCGCGGCTGGCCGATACGTGCCTGAATGCAGAGTGTTGTCTGCAGAAGCCAGTGTCGAAAGAGTGCCGATCGACGGAGACGAAGGCGAAGAGCTGCGTGGTATATTCAAAGGAAAGTCAAATGATTTTTTCTAAAGATTACGTTGGATACCTGGCGCGCCAGACGGTAAAACATTTGGTCGCCGAGAAGATGATCCACACCGAAAAACCGGCCTTGGTGAATGAGCGCGTTGCGGCCGCAATGGTCGATGAGCTGGCGCTGGAAGACCGCATCAACGATGAGGTCCGGGTGATCCTCGAGGCGTTTCAGGACGATATGCGCAAGACCGGGGCGAGCTATCCGGAGATGTTCAAGAAGGTGAAGAACGAGCTGGCCCGCAAGTACAAGGCGGTGCTGTGAGAATTTCGCGCGACAAACTGAACAAGCTCGCCCATACGGTGGCCGATACGCTGGCTGAGATCCCTGAGGTCGATTTTCTGGAGGACCGGCAATACGATCCGTCAGGAGGCGCGTAAGGCGCTGGAAAAACTGCTGATGGAGGAGACGAAGATCGATGCGGCGGCGCGGCAGAAGATCGCTTCGCAGCGGAAGATCATCGTGGAAGGGTCGCAGGAGTGGGACATTCTTTACCGCAAGTATTACAACGACGAGGTCAAGAAGCTCGGGCTGTAACGGGGGACGGCGTTGCTTGTCTGGGGATAGAGAAACGGCTATACTTCAAAGAGTGGCCTGGAGAGAGTTTCCTCCTGTGCCGACGGTGATTTGGCGTTATGGTGTAACTGGTTAACACGCCGCCCTCTCAAGGCGAAGAGTCCGGGTTCGAGCCCCGGTAACGCTACCAAATCTTCTCGCTTCTTCCGTTTTCTACGAAGCAGACGGCTTATAGTTGAGTGGTGGATCGTTGATGTGTGTTTGGCGCCATGGTGTAACTGGTTAACACGCGGCCCTTTCAAGGCTGAGAGTCCGGGTTCGAGCCCCGGTGGCGCTACCAAACCTTCAAACGACTCACGAGTACCCTAAGCCGAGTATTTGAAAGGGGAACCGGATCGGTGGGAATGAAGAAAGACAAAGCCGCTGACGTGGTCTTTGAGGGAGTTGTGATCCCGAAGGGCACGCGTTCGGCAATGCTGGCGAAGAAGGGGATTACAAACGAAGATGAGATGGGGAATTTTCTAACGGCTGTCTTCGCCGAGACCCTGAACGGCAAAATAACCTTGCCTAAGCCTAAGTCTGGCGTGCCCTCACGAGTGCTGAGCGGCCTGGAATTTAAGTTGAAGCGGGGGCTACCCATCGGAATCAAGGCGAAGGGCAATCTCAAAAGACCTCGTCGATCCAAGGCCAAACAAGCGAAGGAAGAGGACTGACAACGCCGGCGTTATTGGCGGGCGCCTTCACCCTTTGATCCGTTCCTTCACACTGTGGGCCAGCTTTTCGATCTCCTCTGCTTTCTTGATCATGTCCAACGATAAAACGTCCTTGTTTGATTCATTGACCTGCTCTTTTAGGGCCGTGGTCAGCGACAGTAATTTATCCGTGTCTGCCACGAGTTGTTTCTGTCGTTCAGCGAACCGCATTTTTTGTTGCTCCGCCCGCTGCTGCTGCATGATTACTGGTTCTTGTGAAGGCGCCGGAACCATCTGTCCGCTGCTTATTCTCACGGAACCTGCCGTGACCAAGACCACCCCAATCATCGCCATTTTTAGAATTCTCATGGTCGTCTCCAATAAAACCGGGCGTAATAATGCGCCTTCCGGAGGTTGCTTCGCAAGAGGCCGGAGTGTCTATATTTTGGTTCACTAAGAGCTTCAGTTCGGGCTTGAGAATGAAAGGGTTCTTGGGCATGCGCTTGGCCACCAGGGCCGCTCGGCAATCGAACCTTCCGGGCCGTGGGCGATATACTGGTGGCGTGAGCAAGACTTTCTATATCGAAACCTTTGGTTGCCAGATGAATGCCCATGACTCGGAGAAGGTCATTGGGACGCTGGAGCAGCAGGGGTATGCCCGCGTTGAGGACGAGGGCGAGGCCGGCCTGATCCTGTACAACACCTGCTCGATTCGCGATAAGGCGGAGCAGAAGGTGTTTCACCGGCTGAACGAGTACAAGCGGCTTCAGGGTGAGGGGAAGAAGTTCGCCGTGCTGGGGTGTGTTGCGCAGCAAGAGGGCGAGAAGATCTTTGAAAAGGCGCCTTATGTTTCGCTGGTGGCTGGATCGGCGTCGTATCGGAACCTGCCGGAGATGCTGCGACGGCTGGAGGCGGGGGAGCAGAGGATTACCGGGCTCGATGATCGGCAGACTGACCTGACGTTCGAGACCGAGTTCACGGCGCGGTCGAATCCGCATCGCGGGTACATCACGATCATTGAGGGGTGCGATAAGTTTTGCGCTTATTGCGTGGTGCCTTATACGCGTGGGAAGGAGCGGAGCAGGAGTTCGGCTTCGGTGATGGTCGAGGCGCGGAAGATGGTGGACCTTGGGTATACCGAGATCCAGTTTCTTGGGCAGAATGTGAACTCGTACCGGGACCCATCTGGACGGATGTCGTTTGCTGAGTTACTGGTGGCGGTGGGCGAGCTGCCGGGGATTCGAAGAGTGCGGTTTACTACGTCCCATCCGCGGGACTTTACACAGGACATTGTGCAGGCGATCGACGAAACGCCGACGCTTTGCGACCACATCCATCTGCCGGTGCAGTCGGGATCCAGCGCGGTATTGAAGGCGATGGCGCGGGAGTATACGCGGGAGTGGTATCTGGAGCGGATGAGCTGGATCAAGGCGGCGAAACGCGACATCAGCATTACGAGCGACATGATCGTGGGGTTTCCGGGTGAGACGGACGCGGATTTTGAGCAGACGATAACGCTGGTTGGTGAGGTGAAGTACGACGCGGTGTTTGCGTTCAAGTTTTCGCCACGACCGAATACGCCTGCGGTGACAATGGCGGATAGCATTCCGGACGAAGTGAAGTCGGAGCGGCTGCGGATTTTGATGGACAGGCAGCGGGAGATACAGCGCGAACACTACGGGCGACATCTTGGACAGGTGCAGGAGTGCATGGTGGAGAGCTATAACCCCTCGCGTGGCCAGGTCGTTGGACGCAGCTCGCAGAACAAGACGGTGAACTTTACTACGGCGCAGATTGCGCAGACGCAGCCGCCTGTGGGAAGCTATCTTCCGGTTCGGATTACGCAGACGCTGCCAAACTGCCTGGTTGGAGAGGCGATAGCGGACTCGGGCGAGGGTGCGGCGTTTGTGCCAATGCCGCGCGTGCCGCAGTTCGTGGTGCTGAATTGATATGACGACGACGCCGATCCATCCCGTGACGCAGGCCTCCGATGAGGTGGAGATGCAGATTCGCGGGCTGATGATGGATCCGGTGACGAACATGCCGATCATTGTGCTGAAGGACGTGGCGAGCGATCTGGTGCTGCCGATCTGGGTGGGGATATTCGAGGCGAATGCGATTGCGCTGGAGTTGGAGAAGACGTCGCTGCCGCGACCGATGACGCATGACCTGCTGCAGAACATGGCGAGAGGGCTGAATGCCGAGGTACGGAAGGTCGTAGTCTCCGAGCTTCGCGATGATACGTTTTATGCGGTGATCTGGATGGACCATGCAGGGGAGACGGTGACGATGGACGCTCGACCATCGGATGCAATTGCGCTCGCATTGCGTTGGGACTGCCCTATTTACGTCAATCGCGATGTGCTGGAGAACTCCAAGCAGACAGCCAGCGGGGCGCAGAACGTGAATGCCGACGAGATGCGGCGGTGGCTGGAGAACCTGAATGATGATGATATGGGGCGGTACAAGATGTAATTTTCTACCGGCCTAACGTGGGTCGGGTGGCTTGCCGGTCAGTTGATGCAGAAGACGGTCCCAGGTTTCGCCGTATTGGTTCCATCCACCTAGATGTTTTGACCCGGAGCATGGCTGCATCGCTGAGTTTGCGCTGGAGTGCAGGGTCGTCGGCAATCTCTTGCATGCGATTGACTAGTGCATCGACGTCGCGCTCGGGGACGATGAAGCCTTGTTCGCCGTTAGTGAAGAGGTCTTCGGCGCCGGTGGCGGTGGTGGCGAGAACGGGGCATCCGCAGGCCATGGCCTGACCCTGTACCAGCGCTAGACCTTCTTCGATGCTGGGCAGAACCAGTAGATGGCTGGAGCTCATCTTTTTTGCGAGCTGTGTCTGGGGGAGCGAACCGGTGAAGACTACGTTTTCGGCGGGCAGGGTGGAGAGAAGGGCGCGAATGTCGTCTTGAATGGCGCCGGCGATGGTGAGGCGCTTGTTCGGGTGCTGGAGGCGGGCGAAGGCTTGAAGGAGATATGGGACGCCTTTGCGAAGGCTGACCTGACCGGCGAAGAGGACCTGAAAGGAGTCCTGCGGCGGTGCTTCGGTGCGGGTAAATTGATCGAGGCGGACGCCGTAGGGGACGACGTGGACTTTCTCTGGAGCGATGCCCATCTGAAGGAATGACTGCCTGGCGACGGTCGATGGGACGGTGATTGCATTGGCGGTGGCGTAGATCTCTTCCTCGCGAATGGTGATGTGGGGTTTGCTGAGAGGCTGGGGCAGTTTCCATCGGCGGTACTCCTCGGCGATGACATTTTCCTGGTAGCGCTGGTGGGTGGAGCCGCGGTCGCAGATGAAGATGCCTCCGTTGGCCTGGACCTTGCGACCGGTGAGCAAGCCCGCGCCGGAGATGGCGATGAACGCGTCGCAGGGGGCAATGACGGCGATCGGTCCAGAAGGTCAAATGCACGCGTGTTCCACGAGGCCATCTTCGATGACATCCGGGGCGAATAGAAGCGGGTGCGGTTGAGCAAATAGTCCGGCGTATGGAGGTAGGGAAAGCAGCTGACGAGTGAGTGAGGCAGGCCTTCGCGCTTTAGCCTTGCCCAGGGCCATGTGGAATAGATCTTCTGGAGATGATTGCGACGGTGGAGCTGGTGCGCCAGTTCGAAGTGATGGAAGACTCCAAAGACGGCTTGGGTAACTTTCATGAACGATGGCTGCTTTCTGAGCAATGCTAGCAGATGAAGAAGTACGGCCCACGCCCGCAGATCAGAGCCATTCGCAGAGAGTGGCGACTCGCTCGGCCCATTCGGCTTCGGTAGGGAGGTGTGGCTGGGCGACGGCGTGATGGCGGCCCTGGAGGACGCTGTCGATTGCGGAGCCCAGGGCATTGGTCATACGGTCTTCGCCGCCGGTCAGGACAGTGGCCCAGGGAGTGTCGAGCAAGATGTCGCTGACACCGGACTCGCGATGCAGCAGTACGGGTATGCCGCGTTCAAGCGATTCGATTGCCGGAATGCCGTAGCCCTGGACGGCGGGCATGAGGAAAAGTTGGGCGGCCGCATAGAGCCGTTCCAGATCTTCATCTGAGACAAATCCATGAAAGTGAATGCGGTGGCCGATGCCGAGTGTCTGTGCCATTTCTTGAAGCGACGGAATGAGGGTGCCTTTGCCGGCGAGATCGAACCTCCAGTCGATTCGGGAAGAGAGGGGGGTGTTGCTTCGTTCGAGTTCGGCGAGCGAGCGGACGATCCAGTCGATACGCTTGTTGGCTTCGATGCGGCAGACGGAGAGCAGGCGGAGCTGCTGTTCGACGGGACGAACGCGCGGGGTGAAGGAGGCCGGGCTGAGGCCGCCCATGCGAGCGATCTTTGCGTCGACGTTGAAGTCTTTGCGGCATTCGCTGCGAAGGTATTCGCTGGTGACGATGGTGTTGCCGCCAGTGCGCAGGCCGCGTCCTATGATGCGGTTGGAGACGGCGATACGCAGCTTGCCTTTGGCGCTGCGAACGTCCAGGTCGCCGAAGAGGGACGGGGTGTCGTGCATCAGGACATGGAAGCCGCGCAGACCGGCGAGCGTGGCATGAAGCGCGGGCTGATAGCCGGAGAGGAGAGGCTTCGGGGCGGGGTATTCGCGGAAGTAGGCGCGCATGGCGGCGATCTTGTTGCGTACGCCTGGTGCCGGTTTCAGCTCGATGACCTGCATGGGGTGGGTAGCGTACTTGGCGAGGTTGGAGCGGTCAAAGTAGGTGACGACATGGTTGGCCCGGCCTTGTCGGTGCAGCCAGCGCGAGAGGGCAACGACGCTGCGCTCGGCCCCGCCGAACTGATCGATCTCGGTCATGACGATGGGGCGGGAGCCGGCTGCGTGGAGTGTTGGCATGGAGTTCGGAGGATTCGTGATCAGCTTACCAAGTTGGCAGAGGAGCCGCGTTTCAGCGCTGGCAGAGGGCGTCGAGGTGGGTGAAGAATTCGGGGAAGCTTATGGCAGCGGCTTCTGCACCGCGGATCTCGGTGTCGCCCGTGGCGCGGAGGGCGGCGATGGAGAAGGCCATGGCGATGCGGTGGTCGGAGCCGGAGTCGATGGTTGCGCCGTGCAGGCGCTGGTTGCCGGGGATCTCGAGGCCGTCTTCGTGTTCGATGAGCTCGGCGCCCATGGCTCGGAGGTTTTTGGCGACGAGGGCGATGCGGTCGGACTCTTTGACGCGGAGCTCTTTTGCGTCGCGGATGGTGATGCCGTTGATGGTGTAGGGAGCGATGGCGGCGAGGACGGGGAGTTCGTCGATGATCTGGGCGGAGAGGGCGCCACCGATGTGCATGCCGCGTGGGCCACTGGCAGGGCCGTTGACCTGGATGGTGCCGACGAGTTCGCCGTGGTGCTCTTCGACGTTGAGGACTTTGATCTTTCCGCCGAGGGCGGTGATGACATCGAGCAGGGAGGCGCGGGTGGGGTTCATGCCGATGGAGTCGAGGACGAGGTTGGAGTCGGGGAAGAGGAGGGCGGCGCAAAGGAAGAAGGCGGCGGAGGAGAGGTCGCCGGGGACCGTTGCGTCGATAGCATTGAGGGTTTGATGGCCTGGGACGCTCAGTTTTGTAATGCCCTCTGCCGCGGCGGCTTCACGATTGAGTGTGGCACCGAAGGCGCGGAGGGCGTGCTCGGAGTGGTCGCGGGTGCGGACGGATTCGGTGAGGCTAGTGGTGCCGTCGGCCTGGAGACCGGCGAAGAGGACCGCGGTCTTGACTTGCGCGCTGGGGATGGGAGTGTCGAAGTCGATGGCGTGGATCGCGCCGCCGTGGATGGTGATGGGTGCGTGGCCGTCGACGAGATCGATTCGCGCTCCCATTTGCATCAAGGGTTTGCGGATGCGCTCCATGGGCCGGAGAGTGAGGGAGTGGTCGCCGATGAGGGTGAAGGTGTGAGGGTGAGGTGCGATGAGACCTGCGAGCATGCGCATCGTGGATCCGGAGTTGCCGCAGTCCAACGGTGCAGCGGGCTGGATAAATGAGCCTGCGGTGCCTGTGATGGCGATGGTCTTGTCGGGATTGTGCACGACGGTTGCGCCGAGGGCTTCCATGCAGGCGAGAGAGGAGTGGGGATCGGCGCCAGTGGAGAAGTTGGAGAGGTGGGTAGTGCCGGCGGCGATGCCGGCGAGCATAGCGTAGCGGTGGGAGATAGACTTGTCGCCGGGGAGGGTGACGGAGCCTTGCAGAGTGCGGGCGGGGCGGACGATCTGTGTGGTTGATGTGGAGGACATTGCCTTTAGCTTAAACGTTTTTGGCGTGTTGCGTTGCATGGACAGCGGAGATGGTGGTTTCGGGTGGGGCGGATGCGCGGCGAAAAGAGAACGCTGCGAGAATAGGTCTCTCGCAGCGTTCAGTTGTGGGTTGTTGAGCCGAAACGACGACGTTAGTTACGGTCGCCGTGGTTGTCGTGATTGCCGTTGTCTTTGGCGCTGGGTGCGAAGGCGACGCCGCGAAGGACTTCGGCGAATCCGGCTTTGCGGACGACGAAGAAGTTTTCCTTGGCCGCTACTGAGGCGTCGGTGTTGGCGATGTCGTCGATGACGGCGACGAGCCGGTTGGGATCGGCACCCTGGTCTCCGTTGCCGCTGACGGTGGAAGTGATGCCGTAAAGGACGATGTGGCCGAAGATGTCGGTTGAGCCGGTGATGTTGCGGATGCCGTCAGTTGCGGGCGCCCAGGGAAGACTGGTGACGGAGTTGTTGCCGGCTGGGTAGTTATTGACGGTGTAGGGAACGCCGAGCTGGAGGCCAGTCTGGAGGACGTAGGCGAGGTTCCAGGTCTTGGTGGAGGAGTTGAAGGTCCACTTCTGAATGCCGGCGTCGGTCTGAGCGGCGGCGTGGGCGTAGAGGGTGGAGTCGCCGGCGAAGCCGTCGCCCTCCTCTGCTACGTAGAGGGTGGTGTCATTAGCGAACCAGAGGCCGAAGGGAGTCGCAGGGTTTGCGAGGTTCTTGGCGAGTGTTGTGGGGAAGCCGGCGAGGATGCACATGTTGCTGGGCAGGCCGTTTTGGGGGTTGACGCCACTGAGATTGAGAGGCGCAATGGGAAGCGTTGCGCCGGCTGCCGGAATGCCAACACCCTTGGGGCAGGCGGTGCCGGTGGTGTCGACGAAGTAGACTGTGTTGACGCCGTTGCTGCCGCTACCTTTGGTGAAGTAGACCACGTTGTTGAAGATGGTGAGGCCGCGGAAGTTGTCATCCTTGCCCACCTTGTCGGCCTTGTCGCCGAGGAGGGTGACGGAGAAGCTGCCGAGTGGGGTTGGTGTGCCGGGGGTCTGGAGGCTCTCAAGCGCGGTGGTGGGGTCGATGAACTGCGCGCCGGCTCCGAGGATGACGTCGTTGGGCTGGGGGTTGTTACCGTTACCTGCATTGCCGGCGGTGTAGAAGAAGTTTGCGCCGTTGGTGTTATTGAGGATGGCGGCTCGGCCGTTGTTGCCGCTGTAGGCGTTGGTCTCGGTGAAGGTGAACTTACCGTTGCTGTCGACGGCGGCGACAGCGCGAAGGACGTTGATGCCGACGGGGTTGGTGGGATCGACGACGCCGGGCGTGTTGGAGTTGGAGGCGTCAATGGCGTTAACGGGAGCGACGTAGCCCATAAACGTGAGCAGCTTGCCATCGGTGGAGAGGTTCAGCGCGATCTCGGACTTGGAGCTGAAGCTGGTGACGAGCTGATTGCTGCCGGTATGGACGTTGCTCTGCAAATTGTTAGGGACTTCGAGGCTATTGAGGAGGAAGCCAAAGGGTGTGATCTGGTCGAGAAATATCTTTGATGTAATGCCGAAGCTGCCGTCCACTGTGTCGTTGTTGAAGACGAAGGGATAGGTGCCGTTGTTGACTGCGGGGGCGCAGGGGCCGACGGTCTTGGTGCAGTTAGGAGGGAGCTGTGTGCCTACAGCGATGTTGTTAGCGTTGTTGTCATAGACGCTACGTGAGACGACGAGATTGCCCGGCAGAAAGTAAGGGAAGGGGTCGCCGAAGGCCTGGGCCAAGGCTGGAATGCTGTTGGCGACGATAGCCAGTGTGAGCGCGGTGATTAGATTGCCGAGCGCATGGCTGCGATTAGAACGCTGTGAACTGATGAAGTGCATGGAGGCTCCTAACAGGATGAGGTGTGACTGGAGGTACAGCGAGGAGGGTAGGAGATGTCTGTTAGAGCGGCATGAATTTGTGTCAGAGGATTGTAGTATTTTGGTCAGCGATGGGCGCGCCGTTGCTCTCCCACATTTTGAAAGAGGAACGATGAATCGACGGTTTTTGCATTTTGTCCTTGTCCTTTTGTTGGTTGGCCCGACGGTGAGTGCGCGATTTGCGCGAAGTGCTACACGAAAGCCGAGCGCGTTCGATGTGAGGGAGACGACGATTGCCGAGACCCAGGCCGCGATTCGCTCGGGCAGGGTGACGTGCCGGGAGCTGGCGGAGGCCTATATCAAGCGAGTGAAGGAGTACGACCAGACGACGCACCTGAACTCGATGATTCTGCTGAATCCGGAGGCTCTGGCGGATGCGGACAGGCTGGATGCGGAGTTCAGGCGGACGCATACGTTGCGGCCGCTGCATGGGATTGTGGTGATTGTGAAGGACAACTACGACACCATGGGATTGCAGACAACGGGTGGTTCGCTGGCGATGAGGGGAGTTGTGCCGACGACGGACGCTTTTATGGTGAAGCGGCTGCGCGAGGCCGGGGCGATTGTGCTGGGCAAGTCGAATATGGCGGAGTGGGCGTTTTCGCCGTACGTGACGGAGAGTTCGATTGCGGGAATTACGCGGAATCCGTATGCGTTGGATCGGGTGCCGGCGGGATCAAGTGGAGGAACGGCGGCGGCGGTGGCGGCGAGTCTGGGCGAAGTGGGATTGGGGACGGATACGGGGAATTCGATTCGGGGGCCTTCGTCGCACAACGCGCTGGTGGGGATTCGGCCGACGATTGGCTTGACGAGTCGAGATGGGATCGTTCCGCTGAATTTTTTTGCCGATGTGGGTGGGCCGATGGCGCGGTCGGTGGCGGACGCGGCCACGGTGCTGGGTGTGGTGGTGGGGTACGATCCGGCGGACCCGATTACGAAGACGTCGGAAGGGAAGGCCGAGATGGATTATAGGAAGTATCTGGTCAAGGACGGGTTGCGCGGGGCGCGGATTGGGGTGATGCGGCGGTATGTAGATGTGGAGACTGGCGATCCGCAGGTGAAGGCGTTGATGGAGAAGGCCATTGCTGATTTGAAGGCGCAGGGGGCGGAGATTGTCGATCCGTTTGTCATTCCGGACTACGACAAGTTGACGGAGAGGATTGGGTGTGGGGATTTTCAGAAGGACCTGAATATATATCTTGCGGAGCATGCACCGAACGCTTACTACAAGAGTCTGTCGGAGATTGTGGATTCGGGGCTCTATTTGCCTTATATCGAAGCACAGATGAAACGGAACGTTGCGCCGAAGACGGAGGCGCAGTTGAGCCGCGGGCCGTGCGTGGATACGTACCATGATCCGAAGAAGATTGCGTTTCGTGATGCGGTGCTGGGGGAGATGGAGAAGGACCACGTTGATGCGCTGATCTATCCGACGTGGAGCAATCCGCCGCGGAAGGTTGGGGACATGAAGAGTCCGGCGGGGGACAACAGCCAGGTGCTGTCGCCGCAGACTGGTTTTCCTGCGATTACGGTGCCAATGGGGTTCACGTATGAGACTCTGCCGGCGGGACTGACGTTTGTGGGCAGGTCGTTCAGCGAGGGATTGCTTATCAAGTATGCCTATGGGTATGAACAGGCTACGAAGCATCGGCGGCCGCCGGCGGGGTTTGGGCGGGTCGAGTGAACGAAGGGCGATCTCTTTGCGTAGTATCACCTGAAAGGGGCGCGATGCATCCTATGTGAAGTGTGATTTTGCAATGAACGACACGACTTTGTGTGCGGTGCGCGTCTATCGGTTGGCGCAGTTTCGGCATGGCCCGTAAATAGTTGGAAATGGCAACGGAAAAGGAAGATAGATATATGACTCCCCAGGAACAAGAGATGTCAGGCGGCCTTATCGATCGCGTGCAGAAGACGCAGCTGGCAGAGAAGGACATGGATGCGGAGCAGATGCTGCAGCAGGGGTTGGGACAGAATCCCGATGCGCTGTACATTCTGGCGCAGACGGTGCTGGTGCAAAAGTACGCGCTGGAGCAGGCACAGGCGCAGTTGGCACAGGCGAGGGCGCAGATGCAGCATCCGGAGCCTAAGCATGCGACTAGTTTTCTGGGAAGTTTACTCGGGCGCAATGACGCTCCGCCGCCACCACCACCTCCGCAGGCGTATCCGTCGCAGACCTATCCGCAGTATGCGCCGGTAGGTGGTTATCCGCAGTATGGTGCGCCGACGGGAATGGGCGGCGGGGGTGGATTTTTGCAGGGTGCGATGCAGACCGCCGCAGGTGTGGCCGCAGGTGCGCTTGCTTTTGAGGGTATTGAGTCGCTCATGCACGGGTTTGGACATGCGGCGGGATATGGCGGGCAGGGATTTGGTGGATTCGACGGTGGGCAGCGTCCTGCGGAGGAGGTCGTCAATAATTATTACGGTGATAGCCGGGGGAGAGCGGCGGACATGAGGTTTCAGCGGGCGAGCGGTCGCTAGGCCAGCAGGAAGACCGTGACTTTGGGTCGCTGGACTCGAAGAGCGACCGGGATTCGGCGAACGGCCCGGGGGGCGATGGCGGCGCCAGCCTCGATGACAACAATGCAAATGATTTCGGAGATGCTTCGTCCTTTGACGATGGCGGAGGCGACTTCGGCGATGACGGATCGGGTGGTGGGGACGACAGCAGCTTTTAGTCGCAGCGCTGAGATGGACCGTTGATCTAGAGGGCGCGGAGGACGACGATGGTCTCGTCGTCGAAGTGGGCGGTGCCGGATTGGAAGTCGGTGACGGCCTGGAGGATGGCGTCGACTGTGGACTGGGCGGTGGGGTGGTGCTGGGATTCGAGGAGTTTGGCGAGACGTTCGTCGCCGAACATTTCATCGGTGGCGTTAATGGCGTCGACGATGCCGTCGGAGAAGAAGACGATGAGGTCGCCGGGGCGGGTGGAGAGGGTGAACTCTTCGTACTCGGCGTTGGGGAAGAGGCCGAGAGGAAAGCCTTCGGCCTGGATGGTGCGGACATTCGGGGGCTTGGCTGTGTCGGAGTTGGCGGCGACGAAGAGGGGCTGGACGGAGCCGGCGTTGGCGATCTGGAGGGTCTGGTTGCTGTCGTCCCAGACGGCCATGAGCATGGTGACGTATTGGGAGTCGAGTTTGCGCTCCTGGAGCTGGTCGTTGAGGGCGGCGAGCATGGCGGCGGGTGAGAGGTGTTGCGGGGCGAGCGAGCGGAGGATGCCGCTGACCAGGGCGGCGTAGAGGGCGGCGGGAGCGGCCTTGCCGCTGACGTCTCCGACGGCGATGGCGATGCGACCGGGGCCGTAGTCGAGATAGTCGTAGACGTCGCCGCCGATGGAGCGGGCGGCGACGAACTGGGCGGCGATCTCGGCGCGCTCGAGCTTGGGGGGATGCGAAGGCATGAGGCGGAGCTGGACCTGGCGCGCCATCTCGAGGTCGCGCTCCATGCGCTGCTCCTCCTCGTGGATGCGCTGGTAGAGGCGGGCGTTGGCGATGCTGATGGCGACCTGCGAGGCGAGGGTGGAGAGGGTGCGCTGGTGGTCTTCGTTGTAGTAGTTGACGCGGGTGTGCTCGAGGTCGAGGACGCCGATGACCTCGCCCTTGTAGACGAGGGGAACGGCGAGCTCGGAGCGGACCTCGGGGTTGGCTTCGATGTAGCGGGGATCTTTGCGGACGTCGGGCGCGAGGACGGGTTCGCGGTTCTGGGCGGCGGTGCCGATGATGCCTTCGCCGAGGGCGATGGTGCGCTCGCGGGTGACGCGTTCGCCGAAGCGGGAGGAGAAGCGGTGCTCGAAGTGCTCGGTGCGTTCGTTCCAGAGGAGGATGCTGAACATCTGGAAGTCGATGACGCGCTTGAGAAGAAGGCCGATGCGCTCGAGAAGGTCGTCTGGGATCGAGGATGCTGGTGATCTCGCGGGAGATCTCGTTGAGGACGCCGAGGGTCTGGGCCTGGCGGGAGACGCGGGTGTAGAGGCGGGCGTTCTCGACGGCGATGGCCATGCGGGAGGCGACGAGCTCCAGGAGGCGCTGGTGTTCGGGGGTGAAGTAGCCGAGTGTTTCGGACTGGAGGTCGAGGACGCCGATGACCTTGTTCTTGACGATGAGAGGGACGGCGAGCTCGGAGCGGACGTTGGGGTTGGCGTCGATGTAGTTGTCGAGCCTGGAGACGTCTTCGATGAGGATGGACTTGCGCTGCAGCGCGGCCTGGCCGACGACGCCGCGGCCGAGCTTGATGCGCATGCGCTCGACCTCGGGGGTGTGGCCGATCTGGAAGCGCATGCGGAGGTCTTCGGAGCGGTCGTTGATGAGGAGGATCGCGAAGATTTTGTAGTCGATGACGGCGCGGACGAGGTCGGCGACGCGGTGCATGAGGGTGTTGAGGTCGAGGGTGGTGTTGAGGGCGTCGGCGAGGTTGTGGAGGAAGTCGACCTGGAGGGGCTCGACGCGAATTTTCGGGTCGGCGGCGTGGGGATGGAAGAGTGCCGGCGCGGAAGGGCGGTAGTCGCCTTCGAAGGGGTGTTGGGGCGGGCGTGTTTCGGTGGAGGCGGGTTTGGGGCCTTGCGATTTGGTGGATGGAGGCATTCTGCTTTGCGTTGATCTTACCGGGTGGGGTGGGGTTTTGGGAGTGCCTGATGGTAAGAGCGCTCGCTATTTCCGGATCTGTGTTCGGCTGGACGAGGAGCGGTTCGCGCGGGGCGTGAATACCCACCCTTCGCGGGGACTGCGAAGGATGTGGCACCGAGATTTGTACGGTTTCGTGCGATGGATGACTAGTAGCCTGGGGTTGCGGCGGGTGCTTCGGCAGGATGGCCGGCTAGTTCGGCGACGATCTTGACGCTGGCGCTGGCGCCGATGCGGGAGGCCCCGGCCTGGAGCATGGTGGTCGCGTCGGCGAGGGAGCGGATGCCGCCGGAGGCTTTAACGCCAGCACGAGTGCCGGCCACGCCGCGGAGGAGCGCGATGTCGTCGGCGGTGGCGCCTCCGGTGGAAAAGCCGGTGCTGGTCTTGAGGAAGTCAGCGCCGGCGCTGAGGGCGATCTCGGAGGCGCGGAGTTTTTCTTCGAAGGTGAGGAGGCAGGTTTCGAGGATGACTTTGACGATGGCGCCCTGGGCGTGGGCAAGTTCGACGACGCCGCGAATGTCCTGACGCACGGCTTCGTAGTCAGTGGATTGGCCGGATTTGAGAAGGCCGACGTTGAGAACCATATCGACGTCGTGTGCGCCGAGTTTGAGGACGCGGGTGGTTTCGTCGCGTTTGGAGGCCGAGAGGGTGGCACCCAGGGGGAAGCCGATCACGACGCCGACGGGAACGCCAGTGCCGGCGAGGGCGGCTGAGGCGAAGGCGACCCAAGTGGGGTTGACCATTGCGCAGGCGAAGCGGTGCTCGGCGGCCTCCTGGCAGAGTTGGAGGACCTGGGTACGGGTGGCGTCGGGCTTGAGGAGGGTGTGATCCAGGACGGCAGCGAGATCCTGCGGGGAGGACAGGGCGTGTGCGGCGAAGGCCGCTGCGTCGAAGTGGTCAGGACCGCCAGGGAGGGGATCGGAGATGGACAACGTGTTCAAAAGCTTGCTCCTTCAGCGAATGGGGAGTGATTCGCCGGGTTACTTTCTATCATACCGGGTTGAGAGCTGGTTGAAAGGGGAGCCCCCTACCCCGGATTCTTGCGCAAAGTCTTCATTCCTTGGGGGTTGGGTTTGGACTTCTCTGTGGAACGTCGGCTTGACGGCCGCGGAATTTTGCGAGTGACGGCCGCGGACTCGTCGTTGCGCATTCTCCGCGGGGGTTCGTGTGTCAAGTCGGGTGTCTCCCTCTCGGCGGGTGGGCGGACTGGGCTGTGGTTCGGATTCATGGTGGAGCACATCCAATGGGAGTGAATGACGATAAGTTGAATGGCGGATTGAGGTTGTCGGTGCTGGACCAGTCGCCGGTGCCGGCGGACAATACGCCGGGACGAGGCGTTGCAGAACTCGATCGAACTGGCGCGGCTGGTGGATGGGCTGGGGTATACGCGGTTCTGGATGTCGGAGCACCATGCGATGGATACGCTGGCGTGTACGGCCCCGGAGGTGATGCTGGCGCGCATTGGGGCGGAGACGAAGCGGATCCGGATTGGGTCGGGCGGAATTATGCTGCCGCACTACACGGCGCTGAAGGTGGCGGAGTGCTTTCGGACGCTGCATGCGCTGTATCCGGGGAGGGTGGACCTTGGGATTGGGCGCGCACCCGGGGGTGGGCCGATCGAGGCGCTGGCGCTGAAGCGGGAGCGGAAGACGAAGATGCTGGATGATTTTCCGGAGCAGGTGAGCGAGTTGCTCGCGTTTTTGGGGCATGCGTTTCCGGCTGGGCATCCATTTGAGGGAATACGGGTCGCTCCGGAGATGCCGGGTGGGCCGGATGTCTGGATGCTTGGGTCGAGCATGTGGAGTGCGGCGGCGGCGGTGGAGTTTGGGCTGCCGTATTCGTTCGCACATTTTTTCAGTCCGGTGCATACGCGGGCGGCGATTGAGACTTACCGGCGCAGCTTTTCGGCGAGTGCTTACCGGAGCGAGCCGGAGGCCACGGTGGCGGTAGGCGTGGTCTGTGCGGAGACGCAGGACGAGGCGGAGTTTCTGGCTTCGAGTGTGCGGCTGCTGCAGAGAAGGATTCGGCAGGGAGATAGAAGGCCGGTGGCTTCTCCTGATGACGCGGTGCGGGAGTTGAGGCTGATGGGGGAGATGCCGATGGAGGAAGGGGAGTGGCCGCGTTATTTTGTGGGAACGCCGGCTCGGGTGAAGGAGCAGTTGGAGCAGATGGCAGGGGAGTTGGGAATTGGGGAGTTGATCGTGAATACGATTGTGTGGGAGCAGGCTAAGCGGTTGCGGAGTTATGAGTTGTTAGCGGGAGAGTTTGGATTGGAGCAGTTTGATTAGAGGTGCTGCCCAGTAGAACCATGCAGAAACCGTGGCAAAAGTTGTCCTTGAGGTTTGAGCCGCCATATGCCTTGCCAAATCTTCCCGAAGAAATCACACATGTGGTTGGTTTGCTAGACAGACAAAGCGAATGAGTTTTTGGTCGAGCATTCGAGCGGCGAAGAACTTTGGCGTGGCTCTCGGCGGGTGATCAGTCCTCTGACGCGTAAGTAATAAATCGCTGGCGGAGCCTCTGAAAGCATCGCTGCCACAGGCTAAATGCGGGGATTCTTCGCTTCGCTCAGAATGACGAGTCCGGGGAATAATCAAGGGGCCCTTCTCTTTCGGAAAACTCAGTTGGTCAGCTAGACAGACAAAGCGAATGAGTTTTTGGTCGAGCATTCGAGCGGCGAAGAACTTTGGCGTGGCTCTCGGCGGGTGATCAGTCCTCTGACGCGTAAGTAATAAATCGCTGGCGGAGCCTCTGATGGTATTGCCGCCACAGGCTAAATGCGGGGATTCTTCGCTTCGCTCAGAATGACGAGTCCGGGCAATAATCAAGGGGCCCTCTCCTTCGGAAAACTCAGTTGGTCAGCTAGGCAGACAAAGCGAATGAGTTTTTTGTCGAGCATTCGAGCGGCGAAGAACTTTGGCGTGGCTCTCGGCGGGTGATCAGTCCTCTGACGCGTAAGTAATAAATCGCTGGCGGAGCCTCTGATGGTATTGCCGCCACAGGCTAAATGCGGGGATTCTTCGCTTCGCTCAGAATGACGAGTCCGGGCAAAAATCAAGGGGGCCCTCTCCTTCGGAAAACTCAGTTGGTCAGCTAGGCAGACAAAGCGAATGAGTTTTTTGTCGGGCATTCGAGCGGCGAAGAACTTTGGCGTGGCTCTCGGCGGGTGATCAGTCCCCTGACGCGTAAGTAATAAATCGCTGGCGGAGCCTCTGAAAGCATCGCTGCCACAGGCCAAATGCGGGGATTCTTCGCTTCGCTCAGAATGACGAGTCCGGGGAATAATCAAGGGGCCCTTCTCTTTCGGAAAACTCAGTTGGTTTGCTAGGCAGACAAAGCGAATGAGTTTTTTGTTTGGCATTCGAGCGGCGAAGAACTTTGGCGTGGCTCTCGGCGGGTGATCAGTCCCCTGACGCGTAAGTAATAAATCGGTGGCGGAGCCTCTGATGGTATCGCTGCCACAGGCTAAATGCGGGGATTCTTCGCTTCGCTCAGAATGACGGTTCTGGGGAACATGAAGGGACCCTTCTTCTTCGGCAAGTTCAAGGCGAGCAAGGGGCCAGTATCAGGGACTAGAAAGTCTCTGGTTTGCGAAGTTTGGATTCGTCGAAAGGGGCGATTGGTTGGTCCCAGTCCAGACTTAGGTCTTGCCAAGTTGGGTTTTGGGCGACGATGAGTTCGATCTTTTTGATCCTGAGCCAACCTTTCATTTCGGTTTCGCGAGCTATGGCTCGAGAGATGCTTTCGAAACATTCGTAGTAGACCAACTTGTCAATCCTGTAGCGAGAGCTGTGTGAGTTTTGGTTGACTGAGAGTTTGTGTTCTTTGACGCGATGCTGCAATCGCGTCGTGACGCCGATGTAGAGGCGTTTGAAGGAGCTGGAGAGTATGTAGACATAGACCTGATCGGGTCGTGTCATTCCTCTATCTTATTGCTCCTCCATGCGAAATGCGGGGATTCTTCGCTTCGCTCAGAATGACGACAAGAAGGGCTATGGAATGACGACAAGAAGGGCCGATGGAATTGTCGTCATCCTGAGCGAAGCCGTTCGCGCACCTTGCGAACGGCGCAGTCGAAGAGCCTGCCCTGAGCCTGCCGAAGGGGCCCCGAAGAATTCAACAAGCCAACACCGCTGGATCCTTTTCGCCCATGAAACTTCAATTAACTCCCGCACCATCGCCTCACGAATCGTTGCTCACCAAGACAGCACACCCACCCCCTTTGCTAAAATTCCTCAGGTGGGCCCATCCGACGCAAACCTGGTGCAATCCATCTCCATCACAGGAGGCAGCACGGTCGCCGTCGACCGTCGCCCAAAGTTAAACGAACGCTTGAATCATCGCGTCGTCTCCAAACATTCCGCACCATCAACCCATAGGAGCAACATGACTGAGATCGTCTCGATCCACGCACGCGAAATCCTGGACTCCCGCGGCAACCCAACCGTCGAAGCCGACGTCGTCCTCGACTCCGGGGCTAGAGGCCGCGCCGCCGTTCCCAGCGGCGCCTCCACCGGCGAACACGAGGCCGTCGAGCTCCGCGATGGAGACAAAGAATACTATCTCGGCAAAGGCGTCCTCCACGCCGTCGAAAACGTCGAAACTATCCTCGGCCCCGAGCTCACTGGCATGGACGCCAGCAACCAGCGCCTCATCGACGCCACCATGATCTCCATCGACGGCAGCGAAAACAAATCCAAGCTAGGCGCCAACGCCATCCTCGCCGTCTCCATGGCCTGCGCCCGCGCCAGTGCCGAAGCGTTAAAGCTCCCCCTCTACCGCTACCTCGGGGGAGTCAACGCCTGCCTGCTTCCAACCCCCATGATGAACATCCTCAACGGCGGCAGCCACGCCGACTCCAACGTCGACTTCCAGGAGTTCATGGTCATGCCCACCGGCGCCGAGACCTTCTCCGACGCCCTCCGTTGGGGCACCGAGGTCTTCCACACCTTAAAAGGTGTTCTCAAGAAGAAAGGCTACAACACCGCAGTAGGTGACGAAGGCGGCTTCGCACCATCGCTCAAATCCAACGACGAAGCCCTCGACCTCATCCTCGAAGCCATCCAGCTAGCCGGCTACACTCCCGGCGAAGACATCAACATCGCCCTCGACCCCGCCTCCAGCGAGTTCTACAACAAAGAGACCGGCAAGTACGTCTTCAAGAAATCCGACAAACGCGAACTCTCCTCCGAAGAGATGTCCGCCTTCTGGGAGAACTGGGTCAACAAGTACCCAATCGTCTCCATCGAAGATGGCCTCGCCGAAGACGACTGGGCAGGCTGGGTGCACCTCACCAGGTCATCGGCGACAAGGTCCAACTCGTCGGCGATGACCTCTTCGTCACCAACACCAAGCGCCTCCAGCAGGGAATCGAACAAAAGGTCGCCAACTCCATCCTGATTAAAGTCAACCAGATCGGCACAGTCAGCGAGACCCTCGAAGCTATCGAACTGGCCCGTCGCTTCGGCTACACCAGCATCATCAGCCACCGCTCTGGCGAAACCGAAGACACCTTCATCGCCGACTTGGCCGTAGGCACCGGAGCCGGCCAGATCAAAACCGGCAGCGCCAGCCGCACCGATCGCATCGCCAAATACAACCAACTCCTCCGCATCGAAGAAGAGCTAGGCCAATCCGCCGAATTCCTCGGCATCGAATCCGTCAACTTCGGCGAATAGCACGTGCTTTTGCTGTTGCCGTTGCTTGTTCTTCCAACTTCAACACCCAAACACTGCGTCATCCCGACCGAAGCCGCTCACAGTCTCATCGTGAGCGGCGAAGCGGAAGAGACCCCCGCATTTCGCCTTTGCTTTTGCAGTTGCGGTTGCTTGTTCTTCCAAATTTCAACCCCACCAAGAACACTGCGTCATCCCGACCGAACCGTGAGCGAGCAAAGCGAGTCGAAGGGGGGAGTGGAGGAACCCCCGCATTTCGCTCGAAGCTGTAATACTCTCACCATGCCCCAGCAAGCCTACGTCTACATCCTGGCCAGCAGCTTCCAACGCCTCTACATCGGCATCACAACAGAAATCGAAACACGCATCGCCCAGCATAAGAACGGTTCTCACCCCAACAGCTTCACCGCTCGCTACAAAATCGACAAGCTCGTCTATCTCGAACGATTTGCAAAAATCCCCGAAGCCATCGCACGAGAAAAACAACTCAAGAACTGGTCTCGCATCAAAAAACTAAACCTCATCGTCGCCCGGAACCCAACGTGGCAGGACCTGAGCGCAGAATGGGGCAAGCCGATCTCTTCAAGCTAACCAAACCATGCACCTCGCCTCCCAAGACCGCCTCTTCGTCCTGACCGGGGCCGGTATCTCTGCCGAGTCCGGTCTCGCTACCTTCCGCGGCTCCGGAGGCCTCTGGAACGGCCATCGCGTCGAAGATGTCGCAACCCCCGAAGCATGGGGCGCGAACCCGGCCTTAGTCTGGCGCTTCTACTCCCAGCGTCGCCGCGACGCCCTCGTCGCCGAACCCAACGCCGCCCACAAGGCCCTCGCAAAGATCGAACAACGCCTCGCCCAAACAAATCCAGAAAACTTCTACCTCTGCACCCAAAACGTCGACGACCTCCACGAGCGCGCCGGCTCCATCCGCATCCACCACATGCACGGCAGCCTCTTCGAATCCCGCTGCGTCCGCTGCGACCAACCGTTCCCCGACCAGTCCTTCTACGAAGACGCGAAGACCCTCCCCACCTGCAGGACCTGCGGCGAGCCAATCCGCCCGCACATCGTCTGGTTCGGCGAGGTCCCTCTCGACATGGACACCATCTACCGCAAACTCGACCGCGCCACCGTCCTCCTTGTCGTAGGCACCTCGGGCTCCGTCTATCCCGCCGCTGGCTTCGTCCAAATCGCCAACCAACGCCACATCCGCACCATCTACGTCGGCCCGGAAGAACCACTCAACATCGACTCCTTCGACGAAGTCATCTTAAGCACCGCCACTGAAGCCCTGCCCAAACTCATGGAATGACCCAGCCAGTCCCACCCAACCCCACGACCCGTCCCCAATTCATTTACAGTTAACCAATGGCGAATCCGTCGAAGGTTGACCTCGTCGGCGTCGGTCTCAATGCCACCGACACGGTCATCCCTCTCTCCACCTACCCCGCGCGCGGCTCCAAGACCGAATACTCCACCGTCAGCACTCTTCCCGGCGGACAAGTCGCCACCACCGTCGTCGCCTGTCAGCACTGGGGCCTCCGCACCCGCTACGTCGGCAAGCTCGGCGACGACCTGGCCGCCACCCTCCATCGCGAAGCCTTCTCACACGCTGGTGTCGAGACCCGCATCATCACCGTCCCCGGCGCAGCCAGTGCGCAGTCCCTCATCCTCGTCGATGCCCAGGGCGAGCGCACCGTCCTCTGTCGCCGCGACTCTGAAGCCCGTCTCGCCCTCCACCCCGCCGACCTCCAGCGCGAATGGATCACCAACGCCCGCGCCCTCCACGTCGACGGCTACGACACTGAAGCCGCCATCCTCGCCGCCACCTGGGCCCGCGCCGCCGGCGTCCCCGTCATCGCCGACCTCGACGAGCTCTACCCCAACGTCGAAGACCTCATCACCAACGTCGACTACCTCATCGTCAGCCGCGACTTCCCCTCGCGCCTCACCGCCGAACCCGACCTCGAGCAGGCCCTCCGCAAGATGCACCGTCGCTACTCCTCTCGTCTCGCCGCCGCGACCCTCGGCCAGGAGGGCGTCCTCGCCTTCGACGGCAAGCAGCTCCTCCACACCCCCGCCTACTGCGTCCCCGTAGTCGACACCACCGGTGCCGGCGACATCTTCCACGCCGGCTTCATCTACGGTCTCCTGCAGGACTGGCCCCTCGACCGTCAGCTCGAATTCGCCTGCGCCGCAGCGGCCCTGAACTGCACTGCCGTAGGCGCCCGCGGCGGCATCCATCCCCTCGACGACATCGCCACCCTCATCGCCACCGGCTCCCGCTACCGCACGCCCCAATACGCGTCGACCCTCGGCTAGATAATCAGACAGCGCAACAATAGCCGCTCCCCATCCTCCCCGGACGTCCCCCGGGAACAGACCTTGCTTTTGCTTCGACATTAAAACCACCCGCAGTTCGGAACGTTGGCCCGTGGTATGGTTCCCTGTTTCCGCACACGCTACCCACCCCAGATCGACTGCTAAGAAAATGAAGGCGCAGCGCTAACACTTTTACCAGTTGCTTGCGCTAGTCAGACCGCAGAAGATTCCGTCAGAACGTCTCGGTAACCTCCTGTACCGCAAACGACGAAGGGCAGCCTGCCGATAACGACGCAAGGAGTCTCCAGATGAATCTGAAATTAGCGAAGAAGGTCCTATCAGCTGCTTTGTGCGGCCCTCTTGTCGCATTGACTACCCCAATCGATGCCATGGCCGCCCAGGCGCCGACCGCAACGTCCACGCCCGCGTCAGATTATTCAGGCCAGGGAGCACCCATGACCGCCGCCGAGCTACAGGGACTAGTCGCACCCATAGCCCTCTATCCCGACGCGCTGGTCGCCCAGATTCTCAGCGGCGCTACATTTCCCGACCAGGTAGCTATTGCCGATAACTGGCTCCAGACAAACAAGTCCCTCACCGGAACCGCCCTGGCGCAGGCAGTCGACAAACAAACCTGGGACCCCGAGCGTCAAAGCACTCACCCAGTTCCCGTCAGTCCTGCGACAAGATGGCGCAAAGCCTCGCTTGGACCTCATCTCTCGGCGAGGCCTACCACAACCAGCAGGCCGACGTAATGACCGCGGTCCAAACCCTTCGCGCCCAGGCCCAAAAGGCAGGCAATCTCAAGTCCGGCCCACAGATCACGGTGGTACAACAGACACCCCAGACCATCGTTATCCAGCCCACCAATCCCCAGATCGTCTACGTTCCCGAATACAACCCCACTGTCGTGTACGGCTATCCGTATGTGACCCCGGGTTACAGCACCGGTGCCTTGGTCGCCACCGGAGTTCTCGCCTTCGGTGCCGGCCTGGCTGTCGGCGCCATGATGAGCGGTGGTTATGGATGGGGATACAGCAGTTGGAACTGCGATTGGCATGGTGGTGCCGTCTACTACCACGGCGGCGCCTACTACGGTAACAGCGCATGGCACGGAGGCTATTACGGCGGCGGATATAACAACGCTTACCACAACAATTACAACAACGCCTACCACAACACCAACTACAACAATAACCAGTATCACAACAACAACTACAACAACCACACCAATACCTCCGCCGGTCACAACACCAATATCAGCGGCAACACCGTCAACGTGAATCATGGCGCCTCTTCCGGGGCCAGCTCCTGGGGCGGCGACAAATCCGGTGGCTGGGACAACTCCGCGTCCTCCCATGGCTGGGGACAAAGTGGAAGCGGCCGCGGCTCAACGGCCTTCAGCGGATTCTCTGGCGGCTCAGGCAGCGGTTGGCAATCCCGTTCCTCCAGCGCACGTGGCTGGGGCAGCCGCGGTGGAGGAGGTGGTTGGGGTGGTGGCGGCGCTGGCGGCGGTGGTTTCCGCGGTGGTGGAGGTCGAAGATAGGGTCGCCAACAAACGATTGTGACGGGACCGTTGCTAATCAACACCCAAAAATAGGCCCGCGCTAACAACCAATCAAAGCTACACGGAGAACGCCCATGCTAAGGGTCGCGCTAAATCGTAAGATCGGTACCTCCCGCCTCTGGACAACAGCACTTACCCTTGGCCTGTTCCTTTCGCTCATCTCGTGCAATACGGCGAAACCCCCCGCGCCCGCAGAAACCGGCCCCCGAACATTCGCCACACCCGACGACGCTGGCGCCGCCTTACTCTCTGCCGTCAAAGCAGGTGATCACCCGGCCCTATTGGCCATCTTCGGCCCAGGCTCCTCCGACCTCATCTTCTCCGGCGACGACGCGCAGGACAAGCGCACCGGCGACCTCTTCATCGCGGCCTATCAAGCGATGCAGCGCTGGCGCAAGCAACCCGACGGCAGCGAAGTTCTTGTCATAGGCGCCGAAAACCACCCCTTCCCAATTCCGCTGAAGCAGAACAGCGCAGGCCAGTGGTACTTCGATATCGCGGCGGGTAAAGACGAGATCCTGTCTCGCCGCATCGGCGACAACGAACTCGCAACAATCGACGTGATGAACGCGATGGCTGATGCCCAGGCCCAATATTTCTCTCAACGTCACGATGGCGTAAAGCAGTACGCCCAAAAATTCATCAGCGACGAAGGAAAGCAAAACGGACTCTACTGGAAATCGGCCGAAGGACAACCCCGAAGCCCGCTTGGCCCGTTGGTGGCGTATGCCTCCACCGAAGGATTTACCCCGCAGGCAGGCAAGCAGCAGCCATACCACGGTTACTTCTATCGCATCCTCACCAAACAGGGAGCCGACGCCAAGGGAGGGGCAAAAGACTACATCGTCAACGGCAAGATGACCGGAGGCTTCGCCTTCATCGCCTACCCCGAGAAGTACGGCGACACTGGCATCACGACCTTCATCATCAGCCAGAGCGGCCCCCTCTACCAGAAGGACCTCGGCAAGACCACGACCGAGACCGCGGCGGCAACCACAGAATTCAACCCCGACAAAACCTGGGTTCCGGCCCCGAATAAATAGGTTCTTCGTAACTACGGCCGCCCAGTAGTTATTTCTCGTGCTGACTATAATTTGACAGTTTCGAGCAATTTGAACGGGGCCTACGCTGGCGTCGCCACCTACCCCTTCACTCCGGACTCATCTCGCCGCCCGAATTCGATGGGCCAATCGGCCTCTAACGCCGATTTCCAATCGGAAAGCCGGCGGGCCGGCGAGAAGAGATGGAAGTCCCGCCAAAGCTCGGCGCGCCGAGGGAGATCGTATGCGATTTTCACCGATGTTCGGAAATCAGCTTTGGAAGCAATTTCCGTCCACGAGCTTCGATCGCCGCACCAACAAGCGTCAATGCGCAGCGCCTGAACCACTTTGGTGCCATCTTGGCCTTCCGCGAAACTGAGCGGCGTCGATGTCCCTGACACGACCAGTGAGGCAGAGCAATGAACATAAGGATCCGGAAGACTTTCGTCATCTTGACACTTGCATTCACATCTGCAGGCGCCGCCATCAGGACATACGCGCAAACCAAAAAACCCAACATCGTCGTCATCATGGCCGACGATGTTGGCACTTGGAATATCAGCGCTTACCACCGCGGTATGATGGGCGGACGCACCCCAAACATCGACCGCATTGCCAGCGAAGGCGCACTCTTCACCGACTACTACGGCCAGCAGTCCTGCACCGCCGGACGCGCCGCCTTCATCCTTGGTCAGACCCCATTTCGCACCGGCCTGCTCAAAGTCGGTCTCCCCGCAGCCAAGCAGGGTCTGCAGGATAAAGATCCCACCATCGCCGAGCTGCTCAAGCCGATGGGTTACGCCACCGCGCAGATCGGCAAAAACCATCTCGGCGACCGCAACGAGTACCTCCCCACGGTGCACGGCTTCGACGAATTCTATGGAATTCTCTATCACCTCAACGCCATGGAAGAGCCGTACGAGGCCGACTACCCTAAGACCGGCGAATTCAAGGAAAAGTTCGGTCCCCGCAATATCGTGGACTCAAAGGCCACCACCGTCGATGACCCGACCACCGATCCGCGCTGGGGCCGCGTAGGGAAACAAACCATCGCCGATGGCGGACCCTGCCGCCTCACCCGGGGATGGACCCCGCGGCGAAGGTCAACATGGAGAATATCGAGCCGGAGCTCGTTCGCCGCTCTACCGACTTCATGGAGCGGTCGGTCAAGGCCAACAAGCCGTTCTTCCTGTGGCATAACTCCACCCGCATGCACTCCTTTACGCATCTCGATCCGAAGTGGAAGGACAAGAGCGGCTTCGGGCTTTACGCCGACGGCATGATGGAGCTGGATTGGGAGGTCGGGGAACTGCTCAAGAAGATCGATGAGCTTGGCATCGCCGACAACACCATCGTGATCTTCACCAGCGATAACGGCGCTGAGATCTTTAGCTGGCCCGATGGCGGCAACCAGCCCTTCCGCGGCGAAAAGGGCACCGTATACGAGGGCGGATTCCGCGTCCCGATGTTGGTCAGATGGCCCGGCGTCATCAAACCCAACACCATCATCAACGACGTCATGGCGCACGAGGACTGGATGCCCACCCTGGTCGCCGCTGCCGGCGATCCAGACATTAAGGAAGAGCTTTTGCAGGGGAAGAAAGAGGGAGACAAGACCTTCAAAAATCACCTCGACGGCTATAACTTCCTGCCTTATTTCAAGGGTCAGGTCGCCGAGTCCCCGCGCCGCGAATTCTTCTACTTCAGCGACAACGGCGATCTCATGGCACTGCGCTACAACGCCTGGAAGATCACCTTCAAGACCATCAAGGGAAGTCTCTTTACCGGCACTGAAGAGTCCACCAACGTTCCTATTGTCACCAATTTGCGGGAGGATCCCTGGGAGCGTTACCAGGATGAGTCGACGTCGTATGGACTGTGGTGGGGCCAAAAGCTTTGGACGCTCGTTCCCGCCGTCGACCTCGTGCAGCAATTTCTGGGAACCTTCGTTGCTTATCCCCCCAGTCAGAAGGGCGGCTCGCTGACCGTTACCCAGTTCCTCGATGCTGTCTCGGCTGGCGCAGCTGGAGCCGGGAAGTAAGTGGACCAAGCAGATTCCGAGTCCTTCGGCCCCAAACACCCGGACGTCAGTCAACGAGAAGAACTACGGATCTCAATCACGCGAATATCGCAAGGCAACTACAGAATTCTCCTGGCCTCTATTCCATTCTCAGTGCCTTAGCCGGATCCACTGACGCGGCCCTGTGCGCCGGAATCATACCCGCAATGCATGCCGAGACAGCCAGCGTCAAAATCGCGCCTGCCATCACCGTCGCATCGGCATTCGTAATCTCATACAGCTGCGTCTTCACAAACCGTACGCACACAAACGCCACAGGCGCTCCGATCGCCAGCCCGAATAAAGTCTGAACGGACGCCCCGCGCATGATCATCGCAATCACCCTGGAGCGTTCAGCCCCCAGCGCCATGCGGATGCCGATCTCCGACGTCCGCCCCGCGACAGTATACGAAGTCACGCCGTACAGCCCGATCGTCGCCAGCAGCAACGCCAGCCCGCCAAACAGCATCGTCAGCCGCGCAATCATCCGCTCCTCGCTGAACCGGTCGCCGATCTGCTCCGCAAACGTCTGGAACTTCACCACCGCCAGGTTCGGATTGATCGCTACCAGCGTCCGCCGGGCCAGCGTCTCCATATCGTTCATCGGCCGGTCGGTGGCAATTGCAATCGCTCCGGCAAACAGCCCCTCGTCCTTCTCGATCGGATCTTTGTCGCTCGGGGCCCGTTGTATCATCGGCAAAAAATACATTGCGTGGTCCTGTCCAACGCACACTCTCGTAGGCCGTGTCCTCCACTACACCGACAATCTCATAATCTCCAGCCGAAGCATGCCCATTCCCGCCGAAGTGCTGCCCAATCGGATTCAGTCCCTTCAGATACTGCTTCACAAACTCCTCGTTGACCACGGCCACCGTCGGCGCCGTCGAAGTGTCCTGCACCCCAATTCCGCGCCCCATCACCACCCGCGTCCCCACCGAATCGAAGAACTCCGCGTTGGCCTTCACAAACGAGGCACCGAAGCCGCCTTTCGTGGCTGGCTGTCCCTGCACATCGACACTGGTTCCCCAGTTATTATCCTCCATCGGCGTATAAGTCGCGATCCCCACCTTCGCCACTCCGGGCAGCATGTGGAACCGCTCCTCGATCGTCCGATATAGCGCCTCCACCTGTGTCTGCGCATATCCCGCCGCCTGCGGATTGAAATGGACGATATACCGGTTCTTCGCCTCCAGCTTCATGTCGGTGCTCTGGAGCTTGTTCAGGCTCTGTGCAAACAGTCCCGCACCCACCAGCAGCACCAGCGATAACGCCGCCTGCAGCACCACCAGTCCGCGCTGCAGCAGCGAAGCTCCCGTAGTCGTCGTCCGCGTCCCGCTGCGCAAGACATCAGCTGGGTTCGCATTCGCCGCAATCCACGCAGGCGCCACGCCAAACAGAACACCCGTCACCAGCGACAGCCCAAACGCAAACCCAATCACCTCCAGCGAAGGACTCGCATGAATCGGAACGTTCTCGTCTCCGGGAAACGCCATCCTCAACAGCATCTGCGTCCCTGCAAACGCCAGCACCAGGCCGGCCAGTCCTCCCATCACCGACAGCAAAACGCTCTCCGTCAGCAACTGGCGAACGATCCTTCCCCGCATCGCCCCCATCGCCGTCCGCACTGACATCTCCGCCTTGCGGCCCATGCCCCGCACCAGCAGAAGGTTTGCAATATTCGCACACGCAATCAGCAGCACCAGTCCCGAGATCCACATCAGCAGCCGCAGATGCGACGCATACTCCTCCTGAAGGGCCTGAATACCGGCCCCTGCCGGCGTCAGTGTTGTATGTGTCTTCGCCAGCACCTCCTGATCGTGTTTCGACGCCGTAAATCGATGCGCATAAATCTGCCGCAGCAGCGCGTTGATCTTGTCCTGCAGCGGAACAAGCGCCACACCAGGCTTCACGCGCCCAACGATGTACAGCCAGCTCGCGTTCGGCTGGTGCACATAAGCCGCCGCCGCCAGCACCGGCATCGCCTCAATCGCCAGATAGTAATCCGGCGGCGTGTTCGACATCCGGTCGCCATAAAATCCCTGCGGCGCAATCCCCACCACCGTCACTGCCTTCGTATTCACCCAGAACGTGCTTCCAATCACCGACGAGTCGCCCGCATAATCCCGCTGCCACGTGTCGTAACTCATCACCGCCGTTATCGGAGCGCCCTGCACATCGTCCGCGTCCACCAGCAACCGCCCCGCCGGCGCCCTAAGTCCGAAGGTGCGGAAGTAGTTACCCGAGACAAACTCACCCATCACACTCCGGGCCTCGCCTCCGCTTCCGTCCCGCCGCACCGTCACCGGCCGGAAATGAAAGCCCGCCTGCATCGCCGCCAACTCCTCAAACTCCGACAAACTCTTCTTCAACTGCTCATAGGTGTCCGTTGAGAACATCCCATAGTCCCCACTGTCCTTCGTCCCCCCGGTCACGCAGCAGTCATTGTTGTTGCCCAGCCGCACCAGCGTCTTCGGGTCCGCAACCGGCAGCTTCTTCAGCAGCACCGCATTCACCAGAGTGAAGATCGCCGCATTCGCCCCGATCCCCAGCGCCAGCGTCAGCAGCACCGTGACCGTAAAGCCGGGCGTCTTCCGCAACTGCCGCAGCGCGTACTGAACGTCCTGAATAAGCGTCGTCATTGTCTCACTCCCTCGAAAGTAACTCGAATCAGCCGGCGCAGCCCATCGTCGTAGCGCAAGTAATTGCCAATCCAATAACAGAGCACCTCATCGGCCAAACTCTATAAATGTTTGCATCGTATTATCTTCGACATGCAACAGACTGGCCCGCAAGCACTGTCCACTAGCGACCTTCGTCGTCCAGAACCGGACACTGGAAGGAATTGCCTAAGCGCATTCTGCGCTATACTCCGCCCATCTCGAATTCCGCAGAACGGAGCCACCCATGCCCGCTCCCGCACCCCAGCAATTATCCACTGACATTCATGCCAAGGCCCTGGACATCAATCTGGAGGCTTCCATCTACGGCGACCTTTGCCGAGATTGGAGCCGGTCAGGAGGTGGCCCGCTGGTTTCTCAGCGTTGGCGCCGCTTCGGGAACGGTCGCGCAAGCCATCTCGGCCTACGACAAGATCGTCAGCGACGACGTGTACGGCGCCGGCACGCGCTACGTCTCCAGGGAGCGCCTCGTGGCCATGCTCGACCACGAATATCAGCTCCTCCTCGCCCGGCTCGCCAAAGCTCGCGGCACTAACACCCGATTTTTCGCCTTTGCGGACACCGTCGCCACCCGGAACTACCAGGGAACCAACGAGCAGCACGGCTGGCTCGGACTCCGCTTCCAGGACGAACCCGACGGCCAACCCAATCAGATTCTTCTCCACATCAATCTCAAGGATTCCACCGCGCAGCTCCAGCAGCAGGCCATTGGCACGCTCGGCGTGAATCTGATCTATGCCTGCCATAACCAGCGCTCCTCCCCATCGGTCTTTCTGGCCGGCCTGTTCGACGACTTGTCCATTGAACGGCTCGAAATCGACGTTCTCGAACTGACTGGCCCCGTCTTCGCGGGTGCAGACTCCCGTCTCTGGTGCCTGGAATTGCTCCGCGCCGGGATGTCCCATGCCCTGATCTTCGACTCCAACGCCAGGGTAGTCGAGCCGTCCACTCCCTTTCACAAGCGTCCTCTCATCGTGCAGCGTACTTTATCCGGCCGTCCCGGCCCATCTTCCGCCGAGGCCTTTCAGGCCGCGCGACAATCGTTCCTGGCTGAAGGGCCTCCCTCCGACCGCGAACCTTTAGCCGCCTTCGAGATCACCACTCAAAATCTCGAAGGCCCAGCTGCCTCTGATAACGCGGAGTTGCTCGCCCTGATCGAACAGCTTGCCCCCTTAGGCACGGTTATCGTCACCAATTACCCGGAGGGGCACCAGGTCCTTGAGTACGTTCGCCGCTACACTGCCGAGCCCACCGCGGTGATTCTCTGGCTCTCTATGTTCCTTAAGAACATGGAAGACCGGGTGTATCCGTCCTTGCCCGGCGCCCTGTTGGAGGGCTTCGGTCGATTGCTCGCCACCGATGTGACAATCTACGTCGCTCCCATGAGCAAGGAATCGTTGGTGGCCGCGCTAGGCAGCCTGCCGGAAGGTCTTTTGCGGGAGACCGCCGGTCGCAATCTCCTGACCCTTGACGATTTCCTTCCCAAGCCACCCCTGGACCACCTCTTCAGCTATCTTCGCGCCGCAGGCCGCGTCGTGCCTCTGGAGAAACCACAGGCCAAAACCTGAAGATTGGCGACTTCATCGGCGCTGTTGAAGAAAGCGGAGACGTGGCGCGGGGGCCGTCATCTTCTTCTTAGCATTTCCCTCACAGCAGATCGAGCGGCGCCCGTTGGGATATAACGACGCCCGTTACTTTGGTAGGATCGGTTCGTTCGTCCAATGGATTCGTCGTCGCGCTTCTGCCAATCTCGCCTCGAACAGCACCCGCTCTGACATCGAAAGGAGTACCATATGGACGGCAAAAATGGACTGAAAGAGACCACGCGCGTGGCCGCGCCTGTCGCGTCGAACACGCTTGGCGTGAACATTTTTACCGCCCCGGGAAAGGCTATGGTCGGCGAGCGGCCAAGGCCCTTCGGCGAGCCGCTCGGCTTTGATCCGGCCACGTCGACGTTGATCTTTGGCGAGCACGACGCGGTACTGGTGGACGCCATGACCACGGTGGCTGAGGCCGAGGCGCTAGCGGACTGGATTGCGCTGCATAACCGGAACCTGGAGACCATCTATATAACGCATGCGCATTTCGACCACTTCTACGGTTTGAGCGTTCTGCTCGACCGTTTTCCACGCGCTCGGGCGATCGCAACGCCCAAGGCGGTGGAGGGCATACAGATCTATTTGTCTCCCCCAGTGCAGCAGTTAGCCCGTCGAATGTTTCCTGGGCAAGTGCCCACGAAGTTGGTTGGGCCTGGGCCCTATGAGCAGGACACGTTCACGCTTGAGGGCCACGAATTGCGCATCATCGAACAGGGCCGCACCGATTGTCCCGACTCGACGTCTCTACACGTTCCATCGATCGGCCTGATCGTCGCTGGCGACGTTGTGTACAACCAGTGCCGCATGTACGTCGGCGACACCACTCCCGAGAGCCGGCAGAATTGGATCGCGGCGCTAGACCGGTTAGCGGCGCTGAACCCGGCGATTGTTGTCGCGGGTCACAAGAAGCCTGGCGCGCCCGACTCTCCCTCGGCGATCCAGGACACCAAGCGCTACCTGCAGGACTTCGATCGGCTGCAGAAAACCGCGACCTCCGACCGGGACCTGTTCGATCAGATGACGGAGTTATACCCGCACTGGATAGCCAATCAGTCGTGGTTGATGTTCGGATTCCCGCA
Source organism: uncultured Acidobacteriaceae bacterium (assembly GCA_963756685.1). Lineage (GTDB taxonomy): Bacteria > Acidobacteriota > Terriglobia > Terriglobales > Acidobacteriaceae > Edaphobacter. Next base: position 55,886 of record CAVWON010000006.1, on the reverse strand, counting down.
GCCATGACCCACATCAACCGCTGATGCGAGAAGAGTCTACAATTCGGTTGGAGGCCCAGCCAATGACCTCACGCTGACAGCTGTTCAGGGTCTCGCTTTACTCCTGCCATCGAATCTTCGCGGGTCTTGGTTGCTCGAAACCGCGTCTACAAAACGGAGGGGATCTATGAAACGAGAAATCATTCGAGTCGAGCCACTGGCGACCTACCTCGAAAAGTACAAGGCGCCCGTTTCGACGGTGATTAAATACGGCGACACTATTTACGTCTCAGGCTCTCCGCCGTTCGATCCGAAAACCGGAGAGATCTTCCGAGGGCCTATTGAGCGCCAGACCGAGATCGTTTTAGACCAGCTTAAGCTCTATGTCGAAACGGCGGGCTCGTCCTTGGAAAACATCCTGAAACTGAATGTCTACGTGACTTCAGTAGATATGTTTCCTGCTGTTAACGAGGTCTACAGCCGTTACTTCCCGGAGAATCCTCCTGCTCGAATCTTTATCAACGTTCCTGCTTGGAATGGCGGCTTCGACATCGAGGTGGACTGTATCGCCGCGGTTCTTTAGATCTGTCGATTGTCACTTTGATTGGGCTGGGTGGCCCACACCTAAATTTGGGTGCCCCATCTTCGCGACGGTTTTATCGTCGCTAAGGTGGGCCATCGCGCAAGGGCGCGATACCCTCTCCTCAAAGCCTCCTACTTAGCCGCCGAATCCCCACTCAAACACCGCAACCACCTTACCCGCGCCATCCATCAACTCAAGCTCGTGCCCCACAATCTTCCACCTCTTCACCTCGCCCAGCGCCTTCAGAAAATTCTGTTCCGTCTCCATCCCACTCGCACAAGCCATCATCGTCGACGCCATCTGCCCAAACGTCAACTTGTCCCCATTCGACTCATACCCACCCGTAATCCGGTTGCACCCTCCCGACCCGCTCACCCGATGCGACGCCGCATCGAAAACAAGTTGAGGCTGCCGGTGCAGGCTCCTCCACCTTCACCGGTACATCGCCCAGCCGCACCAGCTTCCACTCAGTCTTCTCCAGCGCGACCGACGAGCCCGCCGCGCTCCCCGCACCCCCGACCTTTCCAGCCTGCGCGGCCCCAGCCATCGACAAACCACTCACGAGCCCACAGAGAACCAACCCCGCCACGAAACGCTTCATCCGCCCTCCTCCAAACACACCTAAACTCTATTCCTGAACCAGCCACTCGCGAAAAACCCAGCAAATTCGCATGTCAAGCCCCGAGCCCGCCTAAACTTAGCCGGTAAAGCCAATAACCAACCTGAAATCAGGCGCCTGCGCCGCAAAAATAAATCCGTTGGATGTGGCATTTTAGTTTCACTCAATTCGATAGAATGGAAGTAGATAGAAAAAAAGGCCCGGCCAAAAGCCGGGCCTTCGCATTTAACCGCAAAGGGAAGACATGACGAATCGCTAGCTCGCTGACAAGCCGACTGCTGGTTTTCAAGTCCAGACCTATCCCTTTTCTTCCGAAGACTTTGCACCAAAACGCACCCGTGGGGAGGGCCACACATGGAACACATAACCGAAGCCAACAAACAGTACCAATGCCGCCACATCTTCACCGACGGACGCCGCTGCGCCAGCCCATGCCTCCGCCAGGAAGAGCTCTGCTACTACCACCACACCACCCGCAAGCCCGTCGCCGACCCGCGCCAGCGCCGCAACCGCCGCTCCACATTCGACCTGCCCCTGCCGGAAGACCGCTCCGCCATCCAATCCTCCATCGGCGAAGTCCTCCGCCGCATCGCCTCCAACGACATCGACCCCCGCCGCGCCGGCTTGCTCCTCTACGGCCTCCAGATCGCCAGCCTCAACCTCCCCAAACCCCAACCGGCCCAACGTACTCCGCCGAGCCGGCCGAACAAACCGTCGAGGAGATCACCACCGACCCCACCCTCGGCGTGCTCGCTCCACGCACCGAGATCGCCAGGGAAGAGGAGCGCCTTAGCGTCGTAGGTGCACTCCTCAAAAAACTCGCATCAGTCGAAATCGAACCGAGGGAATCACCCGAGTCCGCAGTACTCCCCACCATTCAAGCCGCAGACGAATCTTGTATCCTGACTATGCATGCCCAAACCCATCGTTCTCACCATCCTGGACGGCTGGGGCTATCGCCCCGACAACCACGGCAACGCCATAGCCCAGGCCCGCAAACCCGTCTACGACAACCTCCTCCGCGAATACCCCAACACACTCCTTCAGGCCAGCGACCACTTTGTCGGTCTCCCCGACGGCCAGATGGGCAACTCCGAGGTAGGCCACCTCAACCTCGGCGCCGGCCGCGTCGTCCGCATGGACATGACCCGCATCGACACCGCCATCCTGGACGGCACCCTCTACACAGACCCCACCCTCGTCCGCGCCTACGACCTGGCCGCGCAAAAGGGAAGAGCGCTTCATCTCATCGGCCTCCTCTCCGACGGGGGCGTTCACTCTCACCAGCGCCACCTCTACGCGCTCCTCCGTATGGCCGCCCAGCATAAGCTCACCCGCGTCTTCGTCCATGCCTTCATGGATGGCCGCGACACCCTCCCCACCAGCGGACTCGGCTTCCTCGAAGACCTCCAGCGCAAATTTCAGGAGCACAACGTCGGCGTCCTTGCCAGCGTCAGCGGCCGCTACTACGCCATGGACCGCGACCTCCGCTGGGAAAAAGAAAGACAAGCCTTCGACGCCATGGTCACCGGGCACCCCGAAGGCGGCACCTACGGCGAACCTCTCGCCCGAGTCAAAGAGCTCTACAACAACGGCATCACCGACGAGTTCATTCCGCCCTTCACCGTCATCAACCCGTCCGACCATTCGCCCGTCGCTCTCATCCGCGACCACGACGTAGTCATCAACTTCAACTACCGCGCCGACCGCGTCCGCCAGATCACGCGTGTCCTCACCCGCCGCTCCGGCCTCACCGCCGACCCCGTCGGCAGCCAGGGCCTGCAGCTCCCCAAGGCCGCCGAACTGGACGCCGAAATTCCCCTGAGCACCGTCCCCGCCGCCCTCCACTACGTCTGCATGACCCAGTACGACAAAAACTTCAAGCTTCCCATCGTCATCCCTGCAGAATCGATGGACAATCTCCTCGCCAACCTGATGTCGCAGGCAAACCTCCGCAACCTCCGCGTAGCCGAGACCGAGAAGTACGCTCACGTCACCTACTTCTTCAACGGCGGCATCGAGAAGCCCTTCCCCGGCGAAGACCGCACGCTCATACCCTCGCAAAAGGTCGCCACCTACGATCTCGCCCCCGAGATGTCCGCCTCGGGCATCGCCGACGTCGTCATCAAGGCCATCAACGACACCGCATTCGACGTCATCATCGTCAACTTCGCCAACGCTGACATGGTCGGTCACTCCGGCAAGATGGAGCCCACCATCCGCGCCGTCGAAACCGTCGACACCCAGCTCGGCCGCATCTACCGGGCCATCAAGCAGTACGGCGGCAGCCTCCTCGTCACCGCCGACCACGGCAACGCCGAGATGCTCATCGACCCCGCCACCGGTGGCCCCCACACCGCCCACACCACCAACCCCGTCCCATTCCTCTACATCACCGATGAAGGCAACCTACCCACCCTCCGCGAAGGCGGCAGCCTCCGCGACATCTCTCCAACGATCCTGTCTCTTCTAAAACTCGACAGACCAAACCAGATGACGGGCGGCAACCTACGCACTACCTAGCTCGGACAACAAGAAGACTTAAAACTCTCGCCGACCTTCCATCGCCCGCGTCATCGTCACCTCGTCGGCATACTCAATATCGCTCCCCGCCGGGACCCCGGTAGCGATTCGCGTAACCTTCAGCTCACCCTGGGCCTTACGCAACTCCACCGCAAGATAACTAGCAGTAGCTTCACCCTCCGTCGTCGGCGAAGTCGCGAGAATCACCTCATCGACCTCGCCTAACCGAGTCATCAGGTTCCCGATCCGCAACTGCTCCGGCCCAACGCCACCAATCGGCGACAGCGTCCCGTGCAACACGTGATAAACGCCGTTGTAGCTCCGCGTCTTCTCGATCGTCGCGATGTTAGTCGGCTCCTCCACAACGCACACCAATCGTTGGTTCCGCACCGGACTCGTGCAGTACCCACAGGGATCGACGTCAGTGATGTTGTTGCACACAGAGCAAAGCCGCAGATGCAGCTTCAACTCTCGAATCGCAACTGACAGCGCCTCAGCGTCCTCGGCGGGTGATCGCAGCACATGAAACGCCAGACGCTGTGCAGTCTTCGTCCCAATCCCGGGCAGCTTCTTCAACTCCTCGATCAACCGCGCCATCGGCTCCGCGAACCGGTTCGAGGTTGCATTGAAAGAACCAGCCACCTAGCCCAGCCCTGGCAGGTTCGGCAGTCCCAGCCCACCCATCATCCCTGCGACGCTTGCCTTCATCGCCTCGTCCGCGCGACGCCCTGCTTCATTGATCGCCGCCGCGATCAGGTCCTCCAGCAACTCCAGATCGCTCGCTGTGCTTCCCATCGCTGTCGGCTCAATCTTTACCCGAAGGACCTCTTTCTTCCCATTCATCCGCACAGTGACCACGCCTCCACCGCTCGAAGCCTCCACCACCGTTGCAGCGAGCTTCTTCTCCATCTGCTCCTGCATCAGCTTCGCCTGCCCCATCATCTCTTTCATCTTGCCCAGATCGGAGAAATCCATCGTCACCTCTTCAGTCGCGTCCCTTAGTCGTTCTCTCTTAGGTCGATTACACTCCGAATCTCGGCATTGAAGAGCGTCTGTGCACGCTGCACAATCGGATGCTCCATTGCCTTTGCCTGTGCGCTGCCACTCTTCGCCGCCGCCCTTGGCTTTTTCGGGCTGGCAGCAGTCTTCACACCAGGCAGCAATACCAGCTTCAACGCTCCCGCTCCCGCATCGCGCAGCGCGTTCCTCACCAACTTCTCCGCCTCGCTGTTGATCACCATCGGCAGCATTGTCTTCGACAGGTCCGTCTGCACGCGAAGTTCGCTTTCCATAACCGTCCATTCAGCGTCGGCGAGCGCGTCCGCGGCCGTGTCCTGGTTCTTCGCCGCTGACAAAGCGTCCACAGCGACGCTCTGCAACTCCTCCGCGAAGCGCAACGATGTGGGTTGCCCAGCCGAACTCTGCGAGGTGTCCACCGTATCCACAACGGATTCGGCGTGCTTAGTTGCAATCGGCGAAGCCGCAACAGCAGTTTCAGCGAGGTCTCCGGCCTCTACCAAGGTGACCCCGATCGCGTCCTCTTCTGTCAGGACCATTTCCACGGGCGTTGGAAGGGAAACTGGTGTCGGCACAGCTATCGGAATGGGCATTGGGGCCGCGATCGGCGCAGTCACAAGTGCCTTTTCGTCGAACCGTCTCGGGCCCTGGTCTTTCTCAAAAGGAGAGAAGGCCGGCTTGGAACTTGGCGCTGGTGCACTGGTCTCAAGCACTCGCGCAGTCGCGGCTCCGCTGACGAGATTTCTCGCGGGCCCGGAAACAGGTGTGCTCACCTTTCGCGCAGCCGCCACGCCTGGTCCCGGTCGCGAACCGCCCGAAGCAGGGAATTGGCTCAACACCTCTTCGATCGGCAGCAGCCGCCGCAGATGCACCAACTTCAGCAGCCCCAGCTCAAAGTGAAACCGCTGCTCCTGTCGATACCCCAGCTCATCAAATGTTCGCAGCATCACCTGCAGAAACCGCGTCAACTCCTCCTCGCTGAAGAGCGCAGCCGACCGCCCCGCACGTCGTTGTTCATCAGCCGAGATCTGCAGCAACTCGCCTGCCGGCCCCATCCGCACCACCGCCATCCACGCCAATTCCGGCGATCTTCGCAATCACGCAATTCCGCAGATACCGCACAAACTGCCGCGCCAGCTGCGCCGGAGAATTTCCCGCATCCAGCAGCTGGTTCGCGACTGTAATCACCTCGGCGCTGCGGTTCCCATCCACCGCCTCGAGGATTTTTTCAAACACCGCATTCGGAACCGTCCCCATCAGCTCACGAATCTGCCCCACTTCCAGTCGCGGGCGTCCATCTTCTATCGGCGCACTCGCGATCGCCTGGTCCATGATGGAAAGCGCATCGCGCATCGACCCATCGCCCGCCTCCGCCAGCAGGCTCAGCGCACCTTCATTCGCATCCACGCCCTCACGCTCTGCGATCCCTCGCAACTCGCCAAGAATATCCACTAGCTTGACCGCATGGAAGCTAAAGTGTTGGCATCGCGACCGCACCGTCTGTGGAATGTCCTCCGGCTGCGTCGTCGCCATCATGAACACGATGTGGTCCGGCGGCTCTTCCAGCGTCTTCAGCAGGGCATTGAACGCCGCATCGGTTATCTGATGCGCCTCATCCAGAATGTAGATCTTGTACTTGTCTCTAGCCGGCCTGTAGCGCGCCGCGTCCCTCAGCTCACGAATCTCGTCGATCCCGCGATTCGTTGCAGCATCGATCTCAATCACATCGACGGCATTGCCGGCCCTGATCTCCGTGCAGCTCTCGCACACCTCGCAAGGCTCCGCCGTAGGCCGTTGCGCAGATCCGATCGCGTTCCGGCAGTTCAGCGCCATCGCCAGAATCCGCGCAATCGTCGTCTTCCCGATCCCGCGATGCCCGCTGAAGATGTACCCATGCGCGATACGGTTCTGCGTCAGCGCATTCATCAGCGTTACGGTCACATGGTCTTGTCCCGCAACATCCGCAAAACGCTGCGGCCGGTATTTTCGTGCAAGTACCTGATATGCCATAGAAGAAATAACAGGAAAAACGGAAACTTAGCTAAGCTGCTACCGTCCTCCCGACCTCTATTGTATCGCCCACATCACTCCAACATCCGCAGGCCTTATCTCTTCAAGGCCTTCGCCGCTGCACGCGCCTTTCTGGCCCGCTTCTTCACCTCGTCGTCGCTGAACATCGTCCCTCGGCACTGCCTGGCGCCACAGTAGCAATTCTGATCTTCGTCATCGCTGTCGTGGAGGTTGTACTCGTAGGTAAGCTCCTCGCCTGCGGCAATGTTTCGAATCGCCGTAATGAACACTCGTCCATACACATCGGCCGATTCGCAGTTCGGATCGCAGGAGTGATTGATGAACATCGCAATACCGAACCCGTCAATCACCGTCCCATCGTCCCCACTGCTGAATAGATAGGTGATGTCCCGGTCCTTATATCGCTCATCTGCCTCGTCTTTTGTGAAGCGCGGGCCGTCGTACTCGCAAACCCGCTCGCCTTTTTTTATCGCCCTTGTCGTATAGCAACCCGCGGCGTGTATCGAAGAAGAGCGAATAATCAGACCATCAACCATAGTCAAATAAGTTCCATCAAATAAAATACTGGCAGGGAAGCGCCCCAGGTCAGCTGACTATAACAAACCCACGAGCAAGACCGTCAAAGTATTGACGAGTACTCTGGACAAGATGGCAATTCACCCGATAACTCGAGCACTCCAGGTAGCCTTCCTCTTCTCCGCCGCCTGCGTTGCACAGACCGCAACCCCGCCAGACCCTCCGGCCGCACCCTGTCCAGCGCCGACCCAGGCCTCCAACCAGACTCAAGACAAGACAACCAAATCCTGCCCGCCGGCTCCAGCTGCAAAAAAACCATCCGCCGCCGAGCAGTTCCCGTTCCCCGGCGAGCAGGCTAAACCCGCGAATCCGCCAGACTCGCCCAGTCCCACAACCACGCCCTCCGATGCCGCGGCGCAGCATCCATTCCCCACTCAACCGCCCCCAAAGTTCCCCGGCGACGACTCCAGTAGCAGTAGCTCCTCCAGCTCCGACAGCGACTCTCCGGGCGCTGACCCCGATATGCCCAAACCCGGCACCGAAGGCAGCTCCGTCCACCGCAAGCTCCCTAAGGTGCAAAGGGTGCAGACCGACGATGAACGCGTCGACGAAGACATCAAGGTCGCAAAGTTCTACATGAACGACGAAAACTACCAGGGCGCCTACCTTCGCGCCAAGGACGCGGTCAAGATCCAGCCCGACTACTCCCTTGGGCACTTCACCCTCGCGCAGGTCGCGCAGAAGATGAAGAAAAAGGACGAAGCCGTAGCCGAGTACCAGACCTATCTCAAGCTCGACCCCGAAGGCGAAAAGGCCAAGGCCGCTCAGAAGGCCCTTACCGAGCTGCAATAAACCGTCCCGAAAAAGTCCGGCAGAAGCTAGCGCCACGCCCCCAAGCCATGTAACGTAATCCTGCCACTATGGACGCCACCCTCCACCAGCTCCAGCGCGAGATAGAATTCTCCCTGAGCGGACTTGAAGCCACCCAGACCCAGCTCCGCCCACCTGCACGCCCCACCAAGTGGAGCATCCAGCAGATCATCGAGCACCTGCTCCTTAGCTACTCCGGCACCGAGCTGGCCCTCAACGCCCGTCTCGCCAAGCGCACTCCCACCCGCGCCAAACCCGTCCTGTCGCAGCGATTCGAGCAATACACCCTCATCCACCTAGGCTATTTCCCGAGAGGTCGCAAAGCTCCTCCTTTGGTCACGCCCACTTCCACGACCCATCCACTCTCGGGCGAAGAACTCGCCCACGCTGCCGCCGAACACCTCACCCTCGTCGACACTCTATGCATCGAAGCCGAGAAGCTCTTCGGCGTCTCCAATCGATTTGCCAGCCACATGGTTCTTGGCCCGCTCAGCGTCAATCAGTGGCGAAGGTTCCAGCTCATCCACGGCGAGCACCACCTCAAACAAATCGTCGCCATCCGCAAGGCCCACGACCTCTGGCCTGCGATCATGCATTCTCCGGCCCACGCAACGAGCGCAAGCCCATCCGCCGGTCCGCTAAGTTAGCTCATTCTCCACCGCAGCGTCGTCCTCCACCAGATCGTCCTCCACCCTCAGGTATCGGCGCATATAACGAAGCGGCTCGTCAGTCGCCGCCAGCTCCTTCAGGTGATAGAGCCACGCGTCCTCCCGCGCACTGCGCCGCGTGTATCCCTTGCGCTTCACCGTCCCGATCGTCCCGTCCTTCATCCTGCGGGTGAATGTCTGCGTAGGCACCTGGAAGGTCATCACCTCACCCGGCTTCCAGAACCTCGACGCAAACTCATGCGAGAACAATAAGGCATAATACCGTCGCTCCGCGGCCAGCATCTCCACCGCATGCCGAGTGCTCTGCCACGGCAGCCCCAGCTTGCTGACATACCACTTCCGAAACTCGAACCCGTTACTGCGTGCCTGCCCGACCAGCAACTGAAGCAATTCAAACCGTGTCATAGAGTCCGTTCAGTCCGAATCAAAGTACCACAGCATCGGCCATTCCCGGTACAAAGGGTATAGTTTACGGTGGCGCGAGTCCAATTCATTATCGGCAGCGTCTACAACTGACATTTGCATCAAATACTAAGTCCTCTCTCAACAGAGAATATTAACGGGCCTTGGAGAACAACAATAAAACGCAGCGTGAAAATCCTCAGCCTCTTTCTTCTTGCGCTTTTGCTCGCGGCTCCAGCCTTCGCAAGCACCAACGACCCCGCCGCACACACTGACCCCATCAATCTCACCCCAGAAGTCCGCGAGGCCCACGAGCACTTCTACAACCTCGACTACGAGGGCGCCCTCACTCGCTTTGAAGCCATCCAGAAGGCCAACCCTCAGAGCGCGATCGCCACCGGCTACATTCTCATGACGCTCATCTTCCGTGAGCTCTATCGTCAGGACCTTCTCGACACTACCTACTACGCCCACGACTCCTTCCTCACCTCCAGGCGCAACGTCCCCGTCCCCCCGGCCGTCCGCGATCGCATCGAGTCCCTCACCAACTCCGCCATTGCCCTGACCGATCAGCAGATCAAAGCCAACCCGAACGACGCCAACGCGTACTTCGCCCGTGGCTACGCCCGTGGCATGCACGCTGCCTTCATAACCCTGTGCGACCACAGCTACGTCGCCGCCGCACGCCAGGGCTACGCCTCCCGCGGCGACAGCGAGCAGACCCTCAGGATCGACCCCAACTACGCCGACGCCAAGATGGCCATAGGCATCCAGCAGTTCGCCGTCGCCAGCCTCCCCCGCTTCGTCCGCATGATGGTCGGCATCGCCGGCGTCAGCGGCAACAAGGAAAAAGGCCTCAGTCTCCTCCGCGAATCCGCGGCCCACGGCATCGTCACTCCCATCGAATCCCGCACCGCGCTCTCCCTCTTCCTCCGCCACGACGCCCGCTACCCCGAGGCCATCGTCGTCCAGAAAGGCCTCGCCGACCAATACCCTCACGACTACCTCTTCCGCCTCGAGGTCGCCAACCTCACCAAGGACTCCGGCAACGGCCCCGGCGCCATCGCCATCTACCGCCAGGTCCTTGCCGACGCGCAAGGGCCCGGCTACTTCATCGAGCCTCGCCTTCACATGGCCTACTTCGGCCTGGCCGACACCCAGCGTGGCCAGAACGATATCGCCGACGCCGCGCAGAACTACTTGAGGGCCGCCGCCGAACCCACCTGCAGCGATTGGATTCGCCGCCGCGCCCAGCTCAACGCCGGCGAGATGTTCGACCTCCTTCACAACCGCCCCGAGGCCATCAAGCAATACCAACTGGCCTCAGCCGGCGGCGGCGACCAATCCCAGACCGACGCCGCCCACCGCTACCTGAAAACCCCCTACACCGGAAAATAATCCTCACCCAAGCAAAAGATTGTCATTTCGACCGGAGGCGGCGCTTCTTGCCGCTGCAGTGGAGAAATCTGCTTCTGTACCATCAATCCCGGTCATACACCACCAGCGACCCAGACGTTCTCTCCTTGACGAACTAGGAGAGCTGCGCGAAAATCTCCTAGACAGTCAAGGAGAGAGTGCATGTCGAAGCAAGTCGATCTGATGCAGGGCACATTGGAGATGTTGATCCTCAAAGCGGTCTCGCTCGGAAAACTTCACGGCTACGGCGTCCTTTTACGCATCCAGCAGATCAGCGGCGAACAACTCGTCATCCAGCAAGGCTCTCTCTATCCGGCGCTCTACCGTCTCGAGCACGAGGGTGCCATCAAGAGCGAGTGGGGCGAAAGCGACAACAACCGCCGCGCCAAGTACTACACGCTCACTCCCGCCGGTCGCAAGCAACTCACCGCTGAAACCGAAAAGTGGAACCGCATGGCAGGCATCATCGGCACGATCCTGCAACTCACCGGGGTAGAGTCGTGAGCGCGCAGCGGGCACGCCTGCGGTCGTGGCTGCGGTCGGCATTCGGACGTCGCCTCCTCGAAGAAAACATGGACGCAGAGGTTCGCTTTCATCTCGAAGCCCGCGCCGCCGACCTGATGCGAGCCGGTCTCGGCCCCCAGGAAGCGATGCGGCAGGCGCGTCTCGAATTCGGCAGCGTCGCCTCCCACAAAGACGAAATGCGCAACGCCCTCAACCTCCGCTGGTGGGACGACCTCTGGTGCGACCTCCGCTACGCCGCCCGCATCCTGCGCAAGAGTCCCGGCTTCACGGCAATAGCCGTAGGCTCGCTTGCCCTTGCCATCGGCGCCAATGCGACCATCTTTTCTGTCGCCAACGAAATGCTCTATGAGCGCCTCAAAGTCCCTCATCCGGAGCAACTCCAGCTTCTCGCAATGACAGGTGATAAACACGTCGCCGTGCACTCCTCATGGGGAGATTGGAACACCGTCCCCGGCGGAAGGACGCTCTTTCATTCCTTCTCGTACCCCATCTACCTGCAGTTGCAAAAAGACAACCAGGTGCTCCAGGAGATCTTTGCCTTCAAAGAACTCGGCCGCGCCAATGTGACGATCGATGGGTCCGCCCAAGCCATCCAGCTCGAGCTCGTCTCCGGAAACTTCTACGACCAGATGCAAGTGAAGCCCGCTCTCGGCCGTGCCATCGTGTCCTCCGACGATGGTGCTCCCGGCACCGGTGCCGTCGCCACCATCAGCGACGCATTCTGGCAGCGCAGCTTAGGCGGCTCGCCAAACGTCCTCGGCAAAGTCATCAGCGTGAATACAATTCCGGTGACGATTGTAGGAGTCAACCCGCGAGGATTCACAGGCGCCAATAATGCACAAAGCTCGCCAGAAGTGTTCATGCCTCTATCCATGATTCCGCTGCTGCGAGCGGAGCTAGGCAGCTCCGGCCCCCTCCTGTCGAGCAAAAGCCTCTTCTGGATCCAGATGATGGCACGCTCCAAACCCGGAGTTCCCGTCGAACAGGCGCGCGCCGCGCTCGATGTCGCCCTCAGTGCAGCAATGCGAGGCACCCAGACGATCAAAAAAGATGACACCATGCCGACCCTCCTCCTCGAGGACGGCAGCAAGGGAATGAACTTTGCCGCTAGGCAGTTTGCCAAGCCACTCTACGTCCTCCTCGCGCTCGTCGGATTTGTCCTTCTGCTCGCCTGCGCCAACATCGCCAACCTCATGCTCGCCCGCGCCTCAACACGCCAGCGCGAGATGGGTGTGCGCCTCGCCCTCGGTGCCGGACGTTGGCGAATCCTCCGTCAGGTGCTAACCGAAAGCCTGATGATCTCCGCCATGGGAGGCACGCTTGGCTTCGTCCTCGGATACATGGGACGCACGACGTTGCCCAAACTCCTCGCCGACGCATGGGAACAGACTGACATTAATGTCCCCTTCGATTGGCGGGTCTTCGCCTTCACCGCAACCGTGACCATCGTGACCGGAGTACTCTTCGGCATCGCCCCGGCCTGGGCCTCCACCCGCGCAGGGATAGGCGCAGCCTTGAAAGAGGGAAGCAAGACAGCAACGCGCCATCGCAAGGGCTGGAGCGGCAAAGCCATCGTTTCCTTCCAGATCGCTCTCTCCACCATGCTCGTCGTCGGTGCTGGCCTCTTTCTCAGGACACTCATCAACCTGAACTCGATCGATCCCGGCTTCCGCACCGACCACCTTCTCCTCTTCGACATAAGCGCGCCCAGCAAGCAGTATCCTGCGCCGAAGGATGTGGCCCTCCACGCCCGCATCGAGGAGGCCCTGCGCAGCGTTCCCGGCGTCCAAGGCGTAACGCTCTCAGACAACCCGCTCATCGCAAACAATATGTCGAACTCGGACTTCAACATCCAGGGAGCGCCTGAGGTGGAGCGCAAGCGCGGAGACAACTCCGGGCTTGCAGACTTTGCCCACGTAGGCCCGGACTTCCTGCCGGTCATGGGAATCCCACTAGTCGCGGGCCGCGGATTCACCGCGCAGGACGGCAACTCGCCCCAGCAGGTCGCCGTCATCAATCAAGCCCTCGCACGTCAGTTCTTTCCTCACGACGACCCCATCGGCAAAAGGTTCTCCACCGACGATAGTAAGAAGGCCGACCGAAAGTGGACCGAGATCGTCGGGGTCGTCGGCGACACGCGCTACTCAAATCTGAAGGACGATCCTCCCGCCCTGCACTTCGATCTCTACCGCCAGATGCCCGAGATTGACGGCGCCACCTACATCGTTCGCACCCAGATGAAGCCCGAGGCGATCGTCTCCTCGCTGCGTGCTGCCGTGCAGAAGGTCGACCGCGATCTACCCCTGATGGATATCCGGACCCAGCAGCAGCAGATCGACGCCACGACCCAGCAGGAACGGATATTCGCCTCCCTCACAGTAGGCTTCGGCGTCCTCGCCCTCGCTCTCGCCTGTGTTGGCATCTACGGAATCATGGCCTACACCGTCTCGCAGCGGACAAACGAGATTGGAATCCGTCTGGCGCTCGGAGCTGAACGCAAACAGGTCCGCGGCATGGTGCTGCGTGACGCAAGCTGGCTCGCAATTCTGGGCGTAGTGGTTGGTTTGTCTGTGGCGCTGGGACTCAGCCAGTTGGTCAAGTCGATGCTCTACGGCCTCAAACCGGCCGATCCAGTGTCCTTCGCAGGTGCGGGCTGCCTATTGCTTGGCGTGGCCCTCATCGCTGCCTGGATACCAGCCCTCCGAGCATCGCGCGTTGAACCAATGGAGGCACTCCGGCACGAATAGCGTCCCTTCTACGGCCTTCTGTCCATCGGCTCTCTGTGGCAAAATAGAATCTTCCCGGAGAAGCCCATGTTTTGTTCCAAATGCGGTAAGCAACTCGAACCATCCTCCCGCTTCTGTCCCGCCTGTGGGGCCACCATCTCGGCTGACGCCCCACCACCGCCGGGTTATCCCCCAAACCCCGGCCAGCTCACGCGCCCCCGCAACAACCGCATGATTGCCGGGGTCTGCGCTGGCTTCGCCCTTCACTACGGCTGGAACCTTAACCTGACCCGCGTTATCACTGCGCTCGTGGTCATCTTCACCGGGGTCGGCGCTATCGCCTACCTCGTCGCATGGGTCATCATCCCCGAAGCCCCCTACGCCCTTCCAGCGAAGGGCCTCTAAGTTTGTCACGCCTGAGGCTCCATGTTCTGTTCCCGATGTGGAAAGCGACTAGCATCGTCCACCCGCATATGCCCGGCGTGCGGAACCGCAACGGCCCCAGCCGATGGGCAGACCTCACCGCCAATACTTCGGCCTCTCACCCATCGAGTCTTCGGCGGTGTCTGCGCCGCATTTGCTCAGCGCTACGGATGGAATCGGGGCCGCGTTCGCCTTATCACCGTCTTACTCCTCCTGTGTAGCGGCATCGGTCCGATCGCGTACCTCGCCGCGTGGATCGTCATTCCCAGCGAACTCTACCCAACTCCGAGAACGAGCACCTAAGCTTGCCCAAGAAGATCAAAACACCCCAGTTGCCTTCACCTCGCCCCTTCCTCTATCGCAACCGCAAGCTCCATTGCGACGGCGCAGATCTCACCACTCTTGCCGACGAATTCGGCACGCCCCTCTACGTCTACTCAGCTTCTCAAATCACCCAGCGCTTCCAACTCTTCGAGCGGGCCTTCGCCAGCCGCCCCCACACCATCTGCTACGCCGTCAAAGCCAACTCCTCCCTCGCCATCCTCCGCCTGTTAGCGGAACAGGGAGCAGGCTTCGACATCGTCTCTGGCGGGGAACTCGAGCGGCTCCGCAAGGCCCACAAGCCCTCGCTGAGAAAAGTCGTCTTCTCCGGTGTAGGCAAACAAATCTGGGAGATCGACGCCGCCCTCCATGCCGACATCCTCCTCTTCAACGTCGAATCCGAGGCCGAACTTCACCTCCTCGCCCTCCGCGCCGAGGCCCTCCGCAAGGTCGCCCGCTTCGCCCTCCGCGTCAACCCCGACGTCTTCACCGAAACCCATCCTTACATCTCCACCGGCCTCAGCGAACACAAGTTCGGCATCGACATCAGGGCCGCCCGCGCCATCTATCGCAAGGCCGCAAGGTCCAAATGGCTCGATCCCGCGGGCGTCTCCGTCCACATCGGCTCCCAGATCCGCAAAGTCGACCCCTTCGCTGCTGCTCTGACTCGCGTGACCAGGCTGATCGCCGACCTTCGCAAGGACGGCCACAACATCCGCTACGTCGATGCCGGAGGAGGACTCGGCATCGACTACGGCACTACGGCCTTCGACCCCGCAAAGCAAGCAGAGAAGTATGCAGCCGCCCTCACCAAAGGCCTCGGCGACGAACCAGCGCATCTACTCCTCGAGCCCGGTCGCTTCATCGTCGCCCAGGCAGGCGCACTCCTCACCCGCGTCCTCTACGTCAAGAAAAACGGGCCCAAACCAAGTCCAAGACCTTCGTCATCACCGATGCCGGCATGAACGATCTCATCCGCCCAGCGCTCTACCACGCGCACCACGAAATCGTCCCCGTCAAACAACCGGCAGGGAAGTCGCCGAATCTGCTTATGGTCGATGTAGTCGGCCCCGTCTGCGAATCAGGTGACTTCTTCGCCCGCGACCGGGCCCTTCCCACAGTCAAACCCGGCGACCTCGTCGTCCTCCTCGACGCCGGGGCCTACGGCATGTCACAGACCTCCAACTACAACACTCGCCCCCGCCCCGCCGAGGTCCTCGTAGAAGGCACTAGCACCCGTGTCATCCGCCGCCGCGAGACCATGCGAGACCTTCTAGCCCCCGAACTGAGCGGAACCGACAACTAAGGGATCGTCTTCGAACCTGGGCCACATCTAAATCGGAGCCAAAAATTGGGTGCCCCATATCTCGATTTTGAGATGTGGGAATTCGCGCTACGCGCGAACCGTCTTCGTCCAACATCCGCCGAACGCACGATCAGTCTCCGCCCTTAAGGGCACGGCTTAGCCGCTGAGGTACGTTTGTCTCTCGTCGTCTTCAATCTTCGGTGCCGGGGACTACTTGACAAACCGGTTCCCAGAAAAAGGTGGTCGGAAAAGCGAGCAGCGCTCCACGTCACCCTGAAGTCCAAACCTATCCGCCCTGTTTCGAAGACTTTGCGCAACTTCCGACGGGGTGGGGGGTGCAGCTCCCAGGCAAGCGAATCATCGGTCAAACATGCTAAACTCACATGGTTCCGCACTGCTGCACCGCAAATCTGTACCGAGGTAATTCATGTCCGGCCATTCAAAATGGGCAACAATCAAACATAAGAAAGGTGCGCTCGACGCCAAGCGAGGCAAGATCTTCACGCGCCTGATTAAAGAAATTACCATCGCCGCGAAACAAGGCGGCGGCGATCCCGACGGCAACCCCCGTCTTCGTGGCGCAATCGCGGCCGCCAAAGCCGAGAACATGCCCGCCGAGAACATCAAGCGGGCCATCCAGCGCGGCACCGGCGAACTCGAAGGCGTCTCCTACGAGGAGATTACCTACGAGGGCTACGGCCCCGGCGGCGTTGCCATCATCGTCGAAGTCCTCACCGACAACAAAAATCGCGCCGTAAGCGAAATCCGCCACGCCTTCTCAAAGAACGGCGGCAACCTCGGCGCCGAAGGCGCAGTCGCCTGGATGTTCACCAAAAAGGGTGTCATAACCGTCGCCAAGTCGTCCGCCGGCGAAGACAAGCTCACCGAGATCGTCCTCGACGCCGGCGCCGAAGACCTCTCCGACGAAGGCGAAAACTGGGAGGTCCTCACCGACCCCAAGGACTTCGAGGCCGTAACCGAAGCCCTCAAGGCCGCGAAGATCACCCCCGAGCACGCAGAGGTCACCAAGATCGCCTCGACCTACACCAAACTCGAGGGCTCTCAGGCCAATGCGATGGTTCGTCTCCTCGAAACCCTCGAAGACCTCGACGACACCCAAAACGTCTACTCCAACTTCGACTTCGACGAAGCCGCAGTGGCCAGTGCGAGTCACTAGCCGACCGGTCGTCAACCCCCAACGGCCGCCGTTCACCGGCGGCCTTCTTCTGCCATCAAACTGCCGGAGATCTCGATTGACCAACACCAGGCAACGCAACAGCACAGCGGGCATCTGGATCCTCGCCCTCCTGCTCTTCACCGTCCGATTCGCCTCGGGCCAGGCCGCCGCTATAAGCAGCGACGCCACTCCCTTCCATGTCGACTCCGATCACCTTCCCTTCGAGATCGGCCCCATCATCCAGGGCGGTTTCGGTCTTACCGAAGGCCGCGACGACTTCAAGTTCTTCATGGCAGGTGTGCACGCCGGCAAAGTCCTCATCACCACCCACGGCCACAGTGCCTTCCGCAGCAACTTCGAGTACGCAGTCGAGGTCTTTCCCTTCTGGCAGTCCTACACCCCTAAGTTCCAACGCCCCTTCTGCACCAACCCACCCGGCACCCCTGAACAATGCACCCCCTTCTACACCGTAGGCGGCACCTTCACCGGAGCTTCCATCACGCCCGTCATCTTTCGCTGGAACATCGCCGGCACTCGCCGCTTCTCCTTCTGGGGCCAGGCCGCCGGCGGTGTCCTCTGGACCAACCACAAGTACCCGGCCTTTGGCGGCCCACCCTACGACTCGCAGAACGACGGCCCCAACGCCGACGCCAGCGTCTGGAACTTCACACCCCAGGGCGGCGTCGGCGTACATTACTTTGTCCGTCCTCGTCGCTCCATCGACTTCGGCGCAAACGCTATCCACATCTCCAGTGCTTCTCTCGGAGACCGCAACCCGGGCGTCAACGCCAGCGTTCAATTCTCACTCGGCTACACATGGTGGAAATAAAACGCTCCTAAACCGGTCATCAAGCACGAATCACAGTCGTTATGAATCCAGAAGCCATCATCGAATGCGTCCCGAACTTCTCTGAGGGCACCGACGCAGCCAAAGTCAGCCAGATCGTCGCCTCCATGCAGGTCGAAGGCGTTCGTTTACTCGACTGGTCACTCGACACGGCCCACAACCGCTCCGTTGTCACCATCGCCGGCACGCCCGCAGGCGTCGTCGAAGCCGCCGTCCGCGCCGCGGGCAAGGCCGCCGAACTCATCGACCTCACCAGGCAAAGCGGCGTCCATCCTCGTATCGGCGCCGCCGACGTCATCCCATTTATCCCGGTCAGTGGTGCCTCCCTCGCCGAGTGCGCCGTCCTCGCACGTCAGGCAGGTCTCCTCATCTGGCGCCGCTATGGCGTTCCCGTCTACTTCTACGGGGCCGCCGCCGCTCGTCCCGACCGTGTCCAACTCGAAGACGTCCGCAAGGGACAGTTCGAAGGCCTTCGCGATGCCACCCGCCGCGACGCCTCCCGCCGCCCCGACATCGGCGGTCCCGAACTCCACGAAACCGCCGGCGCCAGTGCCGTCGGTGCCCGCAGCTTCCTCATCGCCTACAACGTCCACCTCAAGGGGTCTGATATCGCCGCAGCTCGCGCCATCGCCCGCGACATCCGCGCCGCAAACGGCGGCCTCCACGGTGTCAAGGCCATTGGTGTCTTCGCAAACGGCCGCGCCCAGGTCAGCATGAACGTCACCGACTTCAACCTCACCCCCATGCGCCACGTCCACGCCACCCTCAAGCACCTGGCACAACGCCACGGCGTCCTCATCGACGATGCCGAACTTATAGGACTAATTCCCGAGGCCGCCTATGAGCCGGATTCAGAATGGGTGCGTCAAATAACTGGCTTCGACCCGGAAGGCAAGGTGTTGGAGCGCAAGCTCCACTCCCCAATAGCGTGGCCCGAGCAGTGAGGGGTCGACTCAACTCAGGTACCACAAAAGTAGCATTCTATTAGAGAACACCTCCCCATCCGCCCTTGCAAACAGTCTCATATTCACGGAACAATAGTGTAGTGACGCTACACTGGAAGTAGCTCAAGGAGTAAAGGTAATCATGACCACCATTAAGCAGAGCATCTTCACCACGGCCGTCGCCATCGCGACCATCATGGCCCCCACATTCGCGTCCGCTGCGCAGCTCTCCAGCGACGCTAAGTCAGCGATCCCCAAGGACATTCAGCAGCTTATCGTCGTCGACTACCACGCCATGCAGAACTCTCCCGCGGCGATGGAACTCAAGGACCGCGTCCTCCCGCCCGAGCTAAAGCGTCTAGAGACCGCCCTCAAGAGCTCCGGCCTCAAGGTCGACCAGGACGCAGACGTCCTCGCCTTCGCCGCCTTCCGTGATCCCGCCGGAGAGGGTACCCGCATCGTTGGAATCGCCCAGGGCCAGTTTCACACCCGCGAGATCCTCGCCAACTTCGCCAAGAACAAGACCAAACCAGAGGTGCTCCGCAACACCAGCGTCTACCCCATGGGCTCCAACGGCATGAGTGTCGTCTTCCTCAACCAGACCACCATGGTCTTCGGCGACAAGTCGGCAGTCAAAGAGGCGATCGACGCCCGCGACGGCATGGTTCCCGACTTCCTCTCCAACGGTGAAATGGTAAGCGAGATGGGTATAGTTGACTCCAAGGCCGTCTGGAGCCTGCTCGACGCAAAGGGCACCCAGTCCATGATGAAGAGCGTCCTCGGCGACGCCGCCAGCCTCGCCGACTACGACACCGTCAAAAACCGCATGAAGAGCAGCCGCTACACCATGGACTTCCAGAACGGCGTCAAGTTCGACATGGCTGTAGTCATGTCCGACACGCTTACCGCAGCGACCGCCGCAACGCTGATGAAGGGCGTATCGATCATGCGTAAGACTTCAGGATCGCCCCTTGAGAAATCCGCATTGGATCAGACCACCATCGACTCCAACTCAGGGGTCCTGACCGTGGCTTACTCGTCTTCGGACAGCCAGTTCGCCAGCCTCCTTACCTCGCCTCTCTTCCAGTCCGTGGTCAAGTAGTTCTAAGAAGACGGCAGGGTTTTTGTCCCTGCCGTCCAACTCATTCAACTCACGGATTGCTATGTGTATTCGGCGCACCTGCGGGCGGTGCGAGTTGCAATTGCAGGAAGTTCTTGACGACCAGCGTGCTGTTGCCCAGCACCTCGCTATACGCCTGACCCGGCTTCACCGTAAAGAAATTATTGTCTCCCGAGATGTCCCGATGGAAGTACTGCAGCGACTTTGGTGCCTTGGTACCGCCAGCAAGCGTTTGCAGTGCCGACAACGTATAGATCAGCGGGTTTACATTACCGAGACGGCCGTGGTTTACCTCGACGGCAAGTGCCAGCACGCCGGCAAACTCCTGGACCGAGGAGCTGGTGCCGATCAGTAGGAAGGGCTCGCCGCCGATCCAGATGATGGCAGCGCTGCGCGGCAGCACGAGGCAATCCTGTTTGGAGAAGTCTGCATCTGACGGGCAACCGCCCATCATCAGGGAGACGTCGGGCACTGAACGCTGCCGGTTACTACTGGTATTCACAAGGAATTGGTACAGCGGCTTGGGGAAGATGCTACTGAATCCGCCACCCGAGCCCCACGTGTTGTCGCCCACGCTGACAATAGTGTCAGGGCCAATTAGGAACTCCGCGGGCACGCGCGGGTCAAAGTTGGCGTTCTCACTCAAGTAAGTGGCGTCGTCGATACCTGGCGTCGCGGCGGTTTGTAGGTTCGTTCCACCAACTCCGGTGACGTTCGGGTCGGACGCGGGATTCTCCACACCGGCGACGTAGTTAGTGCCGTTGGTTGGATTGTTGGCAAACGCCGCCGATACGCATCCTAACGCGCCATTGTCGCCCGAGCTTGCCACGAACGTGATGCCCTGAGCATTGCCCTGCTGGAACAGAGCGTGGAACGTTTTCAGGATCCCAGTGAAGTCGACGCCGCCGTTATAGGCTGCGGTAAAGTCCAACTCGCATTCCCCGAAAGACGAGCTGGCAATATCGACTTTGTTGTCCTCATCCACTGCGGTATAGCCGGCAATGACGGAATCATCGCTGAGATCTGGCAGATCGTAGATCGTCTCCTTGGCACCGGGAGCGGTCCCCAGGGACATCTGGGTATCGGCAGAGGCCTCGGCCCCAGCGCCGGAAGCGGGATCGAACGCGCCGCTGCCGCCGTTGACCGCACGGATGGTCACCGTCGGGCCCGGCTGGGTGGTGTTCTCCGAATAGGCCTGAATTAGGAAATTTCCCCCGCCTAGATTAAGGGAGGAGTTGAAGGTCTTCGCCAGGTCGGCGGGGTCGATCACCGATGAGATGACGACGCCAATGTGCGCGCCAACACCGGAGGCGGTCCTGAAGGAGGGCAACTGGTACGCCTCGTTGAGATCGTTCGGATAGAAAAAACCATCGCTGCTGCTGAGCCGAATGAGTGGACTAGCGGCCGCCAGGCCCGGGCCGCCCATCCTCCGGGAATGCACATGGGCCGCCAGATGGGTCGTGAACTCCGGGACGACCGCCCCCACCGAAGCCAGCGCGTCGGGCAGCGTCAGGTGATGTTCGGCGGCAGCAAACTTCATCCGGCCCTTCTCGGTTCGCACCTGCATCAGGTGTGTCGCAAACGTCCTCTCCACTGCCAATACGGGGCCTTCCACCTCGAGGCTCTGCGTATGCTCCGCGGTTATCGTAAAACCCGCAGCGAGAAGTGCTGCGGTCACTGCGGCGATATCGGAACGGCTGGGCCCGAACTGCGCTTTGAACTGGGCCGGCGTCAACCACTGATGATAGTTAGCCGAAGCTGGATCGGTTTGTTCGCGCAGGAGTTGTTCGAGAGCGTCGCTATGCGTCAATGGCAAATAGACGTTGAAATGCGTCACCTCGTTTGGGCCTGCGGCTCCGACCGTCTGGACGTGCGTCGCGTTCGGCGAACTGTTCATCTGCGAAGGGCCCATCGTCGTCTGTGCGCAGAACACCACGGCGCCTATAACAAGCGAATGGATTCTCATCGTTTGACCTCTCATAATTGTGGCGTTGGTCTTTCGTGGCGACCGCGAGTCACTGGCCCGTGCAGGTGTCTGCCTCGCGACAAACTATATCCTTCCCGGTTCGTTTTGCCCAGAACGCATTCGGCAGATTGATGAAAATAGATGAAGCTCGCGACCGACTGCAAGCCACAAAATATTGGATCATAAGCCTGTTGCGGCATCGAACTAGATCTCCTGCGCTGTTTCGTGAAAATGGGCGTGTCGACCTGGCTCATTGGCGACAACGTTTTGGTTCGCGTTTGTGAGAACATCTTTCCAACGCGAAGAGGCAAAATGGGTCAACCTAGCCGCTCTTTTGGTGACATGCTGAGGCAGCCGAGCGCTTTCCTTCCCGTAGCAATGTCACTCACCGCCCTGGTGATCGTACTTGGTCGCATCGCCCTCTACGGCACGGCCCGCGAGCCCGATGAGGGGACTGCTGCCCATCTCTGGCAGCTCCTCATGGCTGGACAGATGCCCGTCCTGGCGTTCTTCGCGATCAAATGGTTGCCCCGCGCACCAAGACAGACGCTGGGTGTCCTCACACTGCAAGCCGGAGCTGCGCTCGCATCGATGGCCCCTGTTTTCCTTCTCGGGTGGTGAAATAGAGCGGCATCGTCGCAGCAAGGATATCTGCGCATCATCTTGGGGCAACTGCCGTACAGCCAGTTGCGTTGATATCTGGACTTTCATTCCCACTGCGGATACACTTGCCGCGTACCCACACAACCTAAGCACTCCGTCGTACCGGTAGTACCGACCACGCGCCGCCATTGCGCCTCCGGTCTTTCTCTACCACGATTGCGTTTCACAACAGTCTCGTCCCGGCTTCTTCGGATGCAGGGAATCTGTATCGCACGCTACGTAGGAACTCTCACCGATCTGGAGGCCCCGTTGTCTATACGTTCCGTTCGTTCCGGTTGCTCGATCCTCGCCCTCGCTTTGACCCTCGCCACCACCCTCTTGGCCCAGTCCACCGTCACCCCGCCTGATAAATTCTTCGGCTTCCAGCTTGGTGCCGACCGAAAGATGGCCCGCTGGGACAAGATCGTCGAGTACTACAACCTCATCGAGAAGCAAAGCGGCGGCAAGATGAAGGTCATCAACATGGGCCCCACCATGAACGGCAATCCTTTCCTCATGGTCATCATCACCTCCGCCAAGAACATGGCGAACATCGACACCATCAAGAAGAACAACCTCACCATCGTCAACCCGCACAGCACGCCTGAAGCCGAGATCAAAAAACTCGTCGCCATCGGCAAAGTCATCCAGGTCCAGTCCATGAGCATGCACGCCACCGAGATTGGTGGCACCCAGATGGCCCCCGAACTCGCCTACGATCTCATCACCCGCACCGACGAAGACGCTCAGCGCATCCTCGACAATGTCGTCCTCATCGAGGTCCCCTGCTTCAACCCCGACGGCGAGATCATGGTCACCGACTACTACAACTCCACCCTCGGCACCCCCTACGAGGGCTCCAACTATCCCTCCCTCTACGCCAAATACATCGGCCACGACGACAACCGCGACGCTCTTCTTACCTCCATGAACGAGAGTCAGTACATGGCAAGCCTTCTCTTCACCGGCTGGCGGCCAGAGGTCTACGTCGACCACCACCATCAGGGCAGCTACGGCGCGCGCATCTCACTCCCACCCTACGCCGAACCCACCCGCCCCTATGCAGACCCGCTCATCTGGCGCGAGGTGGCCTGGTATGGTGCGCAGATGGCCTACAAGGAAACCGAAAACGGATACACAGGAGCCATCAACAACGCCATCTACTCAGGCTGGGGACACTTCGGCTTCCACTGGATCACGCCCTTCCACAACATCGACGGTATGCTCACCGAATCCGCGAGCGCCAAGCTCGCCTCCCCCATGTACATCCTGCCTGAGCAACTTACCGGCGGCGCACGCAACCTGCCCAAGTACGAGGAAGAGACCATCTTCCCCGACCCATGGCCGGGCGGCTGGTGGCACCTCCGCGACATCGTCAACATGCAGAAGACCGCGGCCTGGGCAGCGCTCGATATCTCCGCCCGCAACCGCGAGACCGTCCTCTGGAACGCCTACCAGAAGGCCAAGCACCAGACCGAACGCGGAGCAGCGGCCGATACACCCAACTACGTCATCCCCACCCTCCAGAACGATCCCATCACCGCAAACTTCCTCATCCAGAAGCTCCTCGTCCAGGGCATCGATATCCAGAAGGCCACCAAACCCTTCACCTCGGCCGACGGACAATCCTATGACGCCGGGTCCTACATCATCTCCCTCGCCCAACCCAAGATGGGCCTCATCCGCAATCTCCTCGATCGCAACTTCTTCCCCGACAACGATTGGACTCGCGACAAGAACGGCGATCCCATCCGTCCCTACGACCTCTCCACCGACAACGTAGCCGAGTTCATGGGCGTCCGCGTCGATCACGTCGCTGGCCCGCTCAACGTCGAGGCGAAACTCATTACCGAAGCTCCGCTCACCCCCGGCAAAGTAGCCGCCGGCACATCTGGCTATCTCCTCAGCGCAAAATTCGACGCTTCTTACAAGGCAGTCAACCTCCTTCAGGCAAAGGGCATCGCCGTCAGTCGCATCGTCAAGCCAGTCGACGGAGCCACCGTCGGTGACTTCCTCGTAGCGAAGGGTTCAGAAGCCGATATCCGCGAGATCGCCAAATCCACCGGCGTCGACCTCGCACCCGCCCCAGCCATTCCCGCCGACAACACCCTCCCTCTCAAGCTGAAGCGGATCGGCCTCTACCAGCGTTACTACGGCGGCAACGTCGACGAAGGCTGGACTCGCTGGCTCCTCGAGCAGTGGGGCTACAACCCGACGAGCCTCCTCGACCCCGAGCTCAAAAAAGGAGACCTCAACGCAAAGTTTGACGTCATCATTATCCCCGATGATTCCACTGCATCTCTCACTGGCGAGACCGCCGCAGCCGGCGGACAACGCGGCGGTGGTGGAGGAGGTGGCGAAGGCTTTGGACGCACCCCCACCGACTACGCCCCCGAGTACCGCAGCGGCTTCGGCGAAGAAGGTGTAACTGCGCTCAAGTCCTTCGTCCAGAAAGGCGGAACAATCGTCACCCTCGGCACCGCCAGCGACTTCGCCATCGAAAAGCTCGGCGTCCACGCACGCAACATCGTCGGCACCCTGCCCACCAAGCAGTTCTGGTGCCCCGGCTCGACCCTCAAGCTCAGCGTCGACCAAACCAATCCACTCGCCTACGGCATGCCCAAAGAGAGTCTCGCGCTCTACCTCCAGGGCGACCCCGTCTTCCAGATCACCCCCACCTCTTCCAACGAACGCTACTCCGTCGTCGTCAGCTACGAAAAGCGGGACATCCTCCAGAGCGGCTGGCTGGTAGGCGAAGGCAACATCACCGGCAAGGCTGCCATGATCTCCGCCGAGATGGGCAAGGGCAAAGTCATTCTCATCGGCTTCCGCGCCCAGCACCGCGCCCAGACCTACGGCACCTTCAAACTCTTCTTCAACAGCATCACGAACTAACCATAACAAGGAGTAATAGCAAGCGACTGCAGCCGACGTGCCAAACCTCGAGCTGTCGGCGATAAGCACGTGCGATGAGATAATTTGCTCCAACGCTGTCACTTTTATCAGCTTGATCTCGCCCGGCCTCAAGCCGGTCTCAAGGGAAATCGATGACCTCAACGTACCGTCTTGCGCTTGCCGGACTTGCTATTACCCTCTTATCTCTCCCCTCCATGGCCCAGGAAAAGCCGGTGGGAAATGACATCCCACCCAGTTTCACGCCGCCGAAGCAGACCGTCTACGCGGCGCCAAAACCAACCTTCGATTACGTCAAGCGAGTGGAGATGGTTCCGATGCGGGACGGTGTGAAGCTCTACACGGTGATCGTGGTCCCCAAGGGTGCGAAGAATGCGCCCATCGTGTTGACACGCACTTGTTACAACGCTGCCGCCCGTGCCTCGGCGGCGCGTTCAACCGCCGGGAACGCACTTGCTGCTGCTGGACCATCCGGCGCGAGGAGCGGCGTCAGGTCCGGCGCCGAAGGCTGAGTCACCGCACATGATTGATGAGCTCGCGCTGTCGGATGAGATCTTCGTGAAAGCCGGATACATCCGCGTCTACCAGGACGTTCGAGGCAAATATGGATCGGAAGGCGTGTATCTGATGACGCCGCCGCCCGTGAATAGCGGCTTCAATCCTTCTGGCGCCGACGACACCACCGACGCCTACGACACGATCGACTGGCTGACGAAAAACCTACCGGAGACGAATGGGCGCGTGGGTATGATCGGCTCGTCGTACGAGGGCTTCACCGTAGTGATGGCTTTGCTGAATCCGCATCCGGCGTTGAAGGCCGCCGTTCCCGAGAGCCCGATGGTAGATGGTTGGATGGGTGACGACTGGTTCCACTACGGGGCCTTTCGCGAGATCATGCTGGACTACTTTGTGGGGCAGACAGCCGCGCGTGGCGAAGGGCCGCGGGTGGAACATGAGGGGCGCGACGACTACACAAACTTTCTTGTGAAGGGCTCGGCGGGAGACTTTGCGCGCTCGCTGGGCGAAGATCAGTTGCCCTACTGGAAGACGGTCGAAGCGCATCCCGCGTACGACGCCTTTTGGCAAGCCCAGGCACTCGACCATCTGATCGCAGCTAAGACGCTGACCGTTCCGACGATGTGGCTTCAGGGTCTATGGGACCAGGAGGACATGTGGGGCGCGAACCATAGCTACAAGGCGCTCGAACCTAAAGATAAGAACAACGACATGAACTTCCTCGTGATCGGCCCGTGGTTTCACAGTCAGGTGAATCGCGAAGGGCATGTGATGGGGCCGTTCATCTGGGACGGTGACACAACGGCCGACTTCCGTTCAGAGGTTCTGTTCCCGTTCTTCAACCAATATCTGACGGAAGGTGCGCCCAAAGCGAATACACCGCCGGTCCTGATCTACAACACGGGTGAAAACCACTGGGACCGTCTGAAGTCCTGGCCGCTGAGCTGCGATACAGGCTGTGCGAACAAGTCCAGGCCACTCTATTTGGAGGCCAACAGCGGTCTGTCCTTCGAGCCGCCTTCTGTCGGCGTTGAGAAGTTTGACGATTACATCTCCGATCCGAAAAAACCAGTCCCCTATCGCCCCCGCCCCGTGGCGACCGACGATGAGACTGGCTGGCGGACCTGGCTCGTGCAGGACCAACGCTTCGTTGATGGACGGCCCGATGTTCTGACTTATATGACGGAGCCGTTGACCACTCCGGTCCGCGTCAGTGGTGTACCGGAGGTGAACCTCTACGCGTCGACAAGCGGTACCGACAGCGACTGGGTAGTAAAGCTGATCGACGTCTATCCGGATGACCCGACTCCGCCGACCACAATGAGTGGTTATCAACTATCGATCTCACTCGACATCTTCCGCGGACGGTATCGCACCAGCTTCGAAAGCCCCCAGCCATTGAAGTCGAATGAGCCGCTACTGTTCAAATTCGATCTCCCCAATGTGAATCATGTCTTCCAACCCGGACACCGCATCATGGTGCAAGTGCAATCGACGCTATATCCGCTCTATGACCGAAACCCGCAGACCTTTGTGCCGAACATCTTCGACGCGAAACCCGCGGACTACCAGAAGGCAACGCAACGGATCTGGCGCACTCCAGGTACGGCAAGCTTTATCAACCTTCCGGTTGTCCCGTAGGAGGCGGGACGCGACCATTTTGAAATCAGGCTCCCGTCGAGTTCGGCCGAATCCAGTCTCCCATGTGGACTGGCCTCGATCGGGTGTCTCTCTCAATTTGGAGAGTAAGCAAACCGGACGACCCGGTTCTTAGCATGGCACTCATCTGTGTCTTCGGTACAAGCTGGATACAACTCCCCCCATGGCACCGCCAGCTTGATCCGATTCTCCGCAATACCCTTCCGTATCAGAAGTTGTTTGATCCACTCTGCTCGTCGTAATGAGAGATTCATATTGTAGGCTTCGGTGCCCGTCGAGGAGGCGTAACCTTCGATGTAAAAGCGAATATTTGCATGGTCCTTCAACCATTGAACATCGGCATTTAGGGTGTCCTGGTCTAAAGCATGGTCAAAGCCATCGTGGGCAAACGTGATTTTATGCACGTTTTGGTAGAAGGCTTCCTCCTCGGGACCATAGAGAACCACTCTTGGTTTTGCCCAGTAATCGACCCAATAGGCATCATCAGCGGACGCTCCTGCAGGTTTTGCAAGTAGCGGGATACTGGTCAAAAGGAGCATTGTGACCGCAACGAGAACAAGTCGGCATTTCATGGGTGTGACCTCCGATCAGTTGATGTGGCAATAGGCCTGGTGAAGTATTGAGGGCGCAATATTCGCCGTACGAATTCGGAACACGCTGACTTTTGTTCCGTACGTGCAGGTTGGAGATAGGTTGCTCTCCACGATCCACCAGAAATACTTCCACTCGCGGCGACCGGTGCGATTTGAAGGCAGGTCCTTCATAGAGCGATATGCTAACCACTGGGGCGCACTCAAGCTACTATGAGAACTACCAGTGCCATGACATCTTTATTCCAGTTCGTGACCTGAGTTACGGGGCAATCCGTAATCTGGCGACTCTAGGCCAATACGTTCTTCGACGCGACTTCCGCCCGGCTTCCAAGATTAGCGAAACGATCGGGAAACTTACGGTGGCCGGCCCAGGAGGCTTGAAATGATGGAACGGATCGCAAGGGCGTCGCCGCGTTTCATGGCTAGAATGGCCGGTGCTCTTTATGTGTTCAGTGTACTGACGGCAGTATTCTTCGAGCTATTCCTTCACGGCAGGATGGGTTACGCAGCGAATCTCATACAGATATCGGGCATGGTCGTCATGACGCTGCTCTCCTATTTCATCTTTAAGGCGGTCGACAGGCGCCTCTCATTGCTTGCAGTGTTCTTTAACCTTGTAGGACTAACATTTGAGGCTCTTCAATTGAATCCTCAAGGCGTGAACATCGCGGTGGTATTTCACGGAATCTTTTGCATGATTATCGGCTACCTCATTTACAGGTCGAAATTTCTGCCTGGAATCCTTGGCGCGCTGATTGCGTCTGGCGGTTTGAGTTGGCTTACTTATCTGTCACTGCCGCTCTCTCACTATCTGTCCCCCTACAATCTGGCCTGCGGCCTTCTCGGGGAGGCATCGGTATTCCTGTGGCTCCTGGTGATGGGGGTGAACGTTCAACGATGGCAGGAGCAAGCTGGCGCAGCGGGGGAGTCCATCCGCGCATGAAAGCCAAGTTGAGTCTCGGTTGATGAGAACAGGGCGAGTCACTCATCGAGCCCAGAAACAGAGATCTTGGTCAGAATCTCTGCAATTTCACTTGAGCGCAGGATCTAGCCATGAGTTTGGCGTGTGCGTTTCAAAAGGGTTGTGTTCAACCAGAGCGAAGTGTAAAAAATATTTGACATATGCCAGCCAGGGCGATATCTTTTCCATGTCAAATATTCTTGACATGGAGCGATTCGCATGACCACAAGCCTTTCATATCGTGAGAAGTCTCTTTACGCCTCGCTTGCGGCGGAGATCTTTGTGTACGGCCCTTACTTCCTACTGCACCGGCAAAACTCCGTCAATAATGTCGCCGGCATGATTATCGCAATTATCGTTTTGCAGATAATCCTGCAGTCGGTCATTGCCGCCTCAACGCGGAACCGCGTGACAGATGAGCGGGACCGCTTGATCGAACTGCGCGGCTATCGTGCCGGTTATCTCACGCTCGCCTCGTTAATGGTAATCGGCCTGGGCCTGTTGTGGTTTCACGCGACCGTGGGCCACCTTCAATTGGAAAGCCGGATGATAGGACTTCATTTCTTGAACGTCTTCTTCGGCATGTTAGTCCTCGCAGATATCACAAAGACCGCCACGCAGATTGTCTCTTACCGGAGGGCGCTCTGATGCCCGCAATTCGAAATCAGATACGAGAACTCAGGGCCCTCCGCGAGATGACCCAGCAGGAACTCGCCGATCGAATCGGCGTTACACGGCAGACGGTGATTGCGATCGAACAAGACAAGTATTCGCCTTCCCTTGAAACTGCGTTCAAAGTGGCAATCGTGCTTGGTGTGCCGCTCGAACAATGCTTCCAGTATGACCCTCGCGGAAAGCGCTAAATGAATCGGCAATGGAGTGGAGAGTAGCCTCTCGAGGCATGTCTTTTTTGCTGAAAAATGGCATTACCGGTAGCTTCGGTTGGAGTTGAGGCCTATGGGGACGCTCCCATCGAGTTCAAGGGTACTGTTAGACCGCGGAAGTTCGAAAATCGTCCACCAACGCCGTCCCTGAAGGTCGAACTTTCTGCATTTAATACGTTTAAATCTAACTTGATCATCGGTTTTTTTTCGTGTTTTTGGCCCATAAAACGGATGTCAAGTCCCGAAATCCCTTAACCCATTACCCAACAACGACATCCAAGTGGCATGTTAGTTAGGTTCCAAACGTTATACTGGATATATAGATCAAAACAAATGAGCCCCGGACATCCTCCGAGGCTAATCCGTTCATAATCAGTTCTTTGGTAGCAACCCATGTGCTTGGAATACTTTGCAAGGCAGGTTCAAAGCTAAGTCTTTATTTTGCAAGACTTTGCACGATTCCTGGGAGGGCGGGAGAGCTTCAGAATGCCAGAACCACCCCAAACACGTTCCCTTGGAAGGAGTAGTTGCGGCTGAACTTTGTGCCAAACTGTGTCCGGTAGCCCTCAAGCCCCTCTCGCGTCACAGCGGGAGTTGAGATCGAACAGTTCGAATCCGGCGAAGCAAGTTTGCTCTTCCAGCCGCCTGCAATCATGTTGCAAAGTTCTCCGATCGCATCGTCCACCATCGGATCATGAGGTTCCGACGGAGTGCCCAGCAACGCCTCCGCTGTCACCGATGCCGTCGCCTGACTCGCATACAGCAGGCACTCGCCATCGACGGTGCCGGTAAATTGAATTCTGGCCACGATCCGTCCCTCAACTGTATCCACCTCGCCGTCCAACGGATCGCAGCTTCGCTCCAGCATCGTCTCAAACACCTCCGAGACGGCAGAATCCAACCGGGTCATCGCCTCATCGTGCACGTTCTTCACTCTCGCCTCTTCCTGCTTCAAATTTGAAATCCAACCTGCAACTAAGCCGCCCGCAGCAACGGCAGCACCCGCACCTTCACCTGCTCCGCAGTAAACGGCTTGCAAATATAACCCTGAGCGCCCGCAGCGATCGCACGCAGAACAAACGTCTCGTTTCCCTCGGTAGTAATCATTACCACCGGAACGCCCTGCGCCAGGTTCTCCTGCCGCCTCGCCTCCAGAAACTGCAAACCATCCATCACCGGCATATTGATGTCACTCAGGATCAACGCCAGAGGGGTGGAACCACCTTGATTGTCACGAAGGGCAGCTGCAATCCCTCCTCACCATTCGAGGCCTCCAGGACCTCACTCAGCTCCAGGCCCGCCTGCCGAAGCGCCCGTTCAATGACCTTCCTCATCACCGCCGAATCGTCAACAATTAGAGCTCGCAACCAACCCTCCCGTAAACTCTGCACCCAGACTGCATCTGGTCTGAAGTCACTATCGGCAACCCGTCAACAACCTTGAGCGAAACGCGTCTTAGCGTCCTCTAACCCACGTCTCACAAACTTCGGCCACCCAACTGCATAAGCCTCTGGCATGGACAGCGGAATCTACGCAGCATACACAGGTCTTCTGGCGCGAACGCAAGCGCTCGACACCGCGGCCAACAACCTCGCGAACGCGGGAACGGCCGGATTTCGTGCCCAGCGCGACTACTTCAGCGGAGTCCTCGCTGGAGGCGTCGACCAGGACCCCGAAACCGCCTCTCAAGTGGGACAATCCGTAAACGGCTTCGGCGTCCTCGGCGGAAACCGTCTCGATCTGGGACAAGGTGAGATGAGGGCCACTGGCAATCCACTGGATCTCGCCCTCGAGGGTCAGGGGTTCTTCGCCATCAAGACGACCAACGGCATTCGCTACACGCGCGACGGCGCCTTCTCCCGCTCCACCACCGGAGTCCTCCAGACGGCCCAGGGCGAACCCGTCCTCGACCCCAATCAGAAGCCCATCACCATCCCCACCGGCGCCATCTACGTCTCGCCAGACGGCAGCATCTCCGTCTCTACGTCCGACGGCAGCGCCATTGTAGGCAGGGTGGGTGCCTTCGACTTCACCGAAAAATCTGTTCTAACCGCAGAAGGCGCAAATCGTTTCTCCGCCAACGGAGCAAAGCCGATTCCAGCAACCGCCATCGTCGAACAAGGCTCGCGTCGAAGGAGCTAACGAAGACGCAGTTCACGGAACGATGCAGCTAGTGCTGGTGCAACGACAAGCAGAGATGATGCAGAAAGCACTTAGCGTCTTCAACAACGACTTTGACAAGACAGCCTCTGAAGACCTTCCCAGAGTCTGACAGACTTCGTATTCTCGCCACAAAAGGAGCTTGTAATGATTCGAGCGTTATACACAGCAGCAAGCGGAATGAGCGCCCAGCAGACCAATCTGGACACCATTGCAAACAACTTGGCCAACTCGGCGACTGCAGGATTTCGGCAACGCCAAGTGCAGTTTGAAGACATGATCTATCAGAACTTGATTACACCAGGTGCAGCCGATACACAGCAGACCCTTTCGGCTGGCCTGCAGGTCGGCCTTGGAACTAAGACATCAGCCAGTGAAGTGATCATGACGCAGGGGGACCCCAACAAGACTGGCAATACATATGATCTTGCAATTCAAGGCGCCGGCTTCTTCCAGGTATCGTTGCCAAACGGAACCATCGGCTACACGCGAGCCGGCAACTTCCAGGTGAATAACCAGGGCACGATCACGACATCGGATGGAGATATTGTCCTGCCCGCCATAACAATTCCGTCCAATGCGAGCAATGTTGTGATCTCTCAGTACGGGGTCGTGACAGCGACTCTTCCTGGGCAGACGAACGCCGCGCAACTTGGCACGATGCAACTGGCAACCTTCCCAAATCCGGGAGGTCTGAGCTCTATCGGCGGCAATCTCTTGCAACCAACAACCGCCTCCGGCAACCCCATCACCGACGCTCCTGGAGGGAACAGTGGAATGGGCACTTTGGCGCAGTTTACCCTCGAGAACTCAAACGTTGACGTTGTTGCAGAGTTTGTGCAGATGATCCTGGCGCAACGCGCCTATGAGAGTAACTCCAAAGTAATCCACGTAGCGGACGATATGTACTCACAGATCAACGGCCTGATCCGGTAGGGAACTTATGAGCAATAGTCTTTCATTCGCATCTCAGAGATATCGGATTGATCTCTTTGCTTAGCGCATCAGAGGATGTTTGCGGCTATTCCCGCACAGGCAACCTGCTACAGCACGCCACGGACTGCAATTGACGCTGTCGCCACGAACCATCCGTCTTCGCCAGCCTTAGAGAGCAGCGGTTACAGAGTAATCAGTGTTCAGTTGGACTCCGTGCTGGGAGAAAGATGGGCGATGATCGCCAATTGTGGGCACCCCGAATGGCCCGCTTTGGCTCTCCCAACCAATGGAGCGAGCTACTACAACCTCAAGAAGCTGGGCGTTCTTTGACCGAAATGGTTAGGGCGGCTCCTGTGGTACGGGCCGGTGAACTCGTACGGCTCTGGAGGCA
The DNA here is from genome assembly GCA_963756685.1 of uncultured Acidobacteriaceae bacterium. Lineage (GTDB taxonomy): Bacteria > Acidobacteriota > Terriglobia > Terriglobales > Acidobacteriaceae > Edaphobacter. The sequence continues at coordinate 22,252 of CAVWON010000006.1, read as the reverse complement.
GGAAAGCCTTCTTACGGATTGAAGTTGATGGGATTTCGGAAGAAGGCGGCGCCTTGGGCAAGACCATACGAGTGCGATTGTTACGTAAGAATATTGACGATCAATCGACGCCGCAACAGTTCACAGGCGTTGTTCGAGGCCCTTCAAATGTGGAGATACTGCCATGATGAAATCAAGGCTATTGAATCCGTCTCTCAATGACGTTGATCGACCGACGTACGGCCGTTCACGAACTTTAGTCGTATCAGTTAAGCCGCAGCGCCCCGGAGACAGAAGGCCACAGTTTTTCGCAATCACTGTCGCCGCCATATTCCTTTCGCTGTTCGAGGCGTCTTCACTCCAGGCACAGGTCGATGCCATCCATAAGATCGATCGAGCCCAAACCCAATGTTGCGGCTGCATCGTTGTCCTCGTATTTAGATAGGGTGCGAGCGGAGAACTCCAATATCCAGGCGGTTCCCGGCTCAATCTGGATCGACAGTGGACGGCTCACACGCATGGCTACCGACGTGCGCGCTATGCGGCCTCATGATCTGATTTCTGTCGTTGTCTCAGAAAGCCTTGCAGCCTCTACTGATGGAACAGTGAAGAACTCTCGGGCCTCCAACGCGAGCTCCGCGATCTCAGGACTATTCGGAACTTTGCACGCTGGCAATGCGCTGCAGAATCTAATCAATCAAACATCTTCGTCCGGATTGAATGCACAGGGAACAAGTGCGACGAATTCCAGCTTGAGTACTACGTTCGGTGGGCAGGTGATCGAAGTACTACCCAACGGGATGCTGGTGATTGAAGCGGCAAGGCAAGTCGAGTTCAGCCAGCAAACACAGACCATTGTCCTGCGCGGACTGGTTCGGCCTGAAGACATCTCTCAGCAAAATCAAGTTCTATCGACCGCCATCTCAAGTCTTGAGCTCGAAGTGCGTGGGAAGGGAATTATCAACGACTACACTCATCGCCAGAACGCGCTCGTTCGGCTTCTTCAAAAAATATTGATCTTCTAGTGGGAATTATGCTGTGCAGAAACAAGGAAATCGAAGGCGTCAAAAGCGTCAAGCAGGTGCGTCGGCAGCTCTCACTTTTCCGGCGCATGTGGACTTGCAATGCTGTTGGCTATTGCTCCTTGCGCTTTTGCGGTAGATCCGGCAACTTCGGCGCCAAGACAAGCACGTGTCAAGGACATCTCCTCGATCGAGGGTATTCGGGACAATCAACTGGTTGGATATGGCATTGTTGTGGGTCTGCAGGGCACCGGCGACAGTCAGCAGACGACTTTTCCAATTCAAACTCTTGCGGCCACGCTTCTGCGGATGGGAGTGAGCGTTCCGGCATCTTCGATTAGAGTACAAAATCTGGCCGCAGTTTTTGTGTCCGCAACATTGCCGCCCTTTGCGCGATCCGGCACTAAGCTGGATATCACTGTCTCTTCTGCGGGTGATGCGAGGAGTCTTGAGGGCGGCCTGCTGTTGATGACTCCTCTTTATGGAGCAGACGGTAAGATCTATGCGCAGGCACAGGGCTCGCTTGTCGTAGGCGGTTATTCGGTTACTGCTAACGGGAACGTGAAACAATTCAACCATCCCAACACAGCCAGAGTCCCGTTCGGAGCAATGGTAGAACGTGGAGTTCCACTGGAGTTGGAGGGCAAGAACCAGTTCTCGCTGTTGCTCAATGATGCCGATTTCCGCAGTGCGGAAGCTATGGCCCTCGCAATCAATCAAACACTGGGGCGTCAAGCTGCACATGTTATGGATAGTCGACGAGTCGATCTGTCTGTCGCCAGCGGCGAGGAGATTCCTGCCCTGCTGGCTCGGGTTGAGTCGATAGAAGTGCCGGTCTTTCCTCGGGCAAAGGTTGTCGTCAACGAGCGCACAGGGACGGTCGTTATTGGAGGGACTGTTGTCCTGCAGCCTGTGTCCATCCTGCATGGTGGACTTGGCGGTCAATGTTGTGAGCGAGTTTCAGGTATCGCAACCGAGTGCATTCTCATCTGGAGGCACGACGCAGGTCGTGCAGCAGACGAGGATCGAAGCGCAGGATAAACCGGTGAATCGCATTGAACTCAAGCAAGGAGCGACTGTGGATGACCTGGTGCGCAGTCTGCAGACGATCGGGGCCTCAGCGCGAGACGTTATCTCGATCCTTCAGGCAATGAAATCTGCCGGAGCGTTGGAAGCGGAGATTGAGGTGTTATGAAGATCAGTCCCGGATTTTACAAGTCAGCAGGTGGGCCCGATTGATGGAGCAGAAGCAGGCCAAACTGGTCGATGCGGCCCAGCAGTTTGAGGCAACGATGCTGCAGGAGCTGCTAAAACCCATGCAACATGGGCAGGACAGTTGGGGAGGCGAGGTGAAGAGTGACGACTCAGCCTCTGACACGATAAGCAGTTTTGGGACTGAGGCGATCGCGAAAGCGATCGCCAAGGGAGGCGGTTTCGGGATAGCGAAACAGATCGTCTCGAAGGTAACCCTGGAACATCAACGAAATTCCGAAAAGAAAACGACCAAGTACTAAAGTTTGCGGGTTTCACGCCGATACATTCAAGTAGATGGAGGACCACCATGAGTTATTCAAGCGGAATCGGCAGTCCGCAGCAGCCAGTGAACTCGATCACGCCGGCTGAGGCGAAGCCAGCGATACCGGCCAGCCCGTCGAGCGCTGCGATCAATGAACGACCTCTGGCAGATGTGGAACATGCCGACCAAACGAACCTTAGCTCCGCTGCTCAGGCCCTGGATGGTCCGGATATACGGTCTGCGAAGGTTGCAGCTTTGCAGCAGGCGATTGCTGACTGGGAGCTACAGCGTGTCATCGTCGGACGTGGCAGACAAGATCATCCAGTCGCTGTTGGGCTAAGTGTGTTTATCGATCAGGCCTCAACAGACATTCTATTGAGACATCACAGCCGTCGGCACTTTTAGTAACTCTTGGTGCGCTTACGCGTCTCCAGTCCAGGAACATGAGGAACCAATGGGCACAATAACTTCGCTAATGGATATAGCTCGCCTAGCACTCACAGCCGATCAGGAGGCCCTGAATGTGACGTCGAACAACGTTGCAAATCAGAACACGGCCGGGTATACGCGGGAGGTTGTGGACTTTCAATCGGCCGATACTGTCACGCTTAGCGGTGGGACTTTTGGTTCAGGTGTCACCGCGAGTGCGACCTCGCAGAGAGATCGCGTTCTTGAGCAGCAGGTGCAGCAACAGACCCAGATCCAGGCGCAGTCCGGGGCGCTCGAATCTGCTTTACAGCAGATCCAGAACGTCTTCGGGTTGAGTTCTACGTCGACGTCGGCAAGCTCGACGACTCTTGGTACCGATATAAACTCGTTTTTCAGCGCGCTTTCCTCGCTGACCAGTAATCCGTCGGATACGGCGACTCGTCAGAGTGTGTTGTCTGCGGCGACCGCACTTGCCGGGGACTTTAATTCCGCGGCCAATCAATTGACGCAGGTGTCTTCGAGCTTGAATCAGCAGGTCGCCGGCGATGTTAGTCAGGTGAACTCGCTTACCTCGACGATCGCCTCGCTCAATGCGCAGATTACGATCTCTCAGCCCCAATTCGGACGCAGGCACTCTCGAAGACCAACGACAGTTGGCGATCACGCAGCTGTCGAAGCTGGTCGGATTGGACCAAATTTCCACCGAGAATAACGGCATTACGTTGACAACCAGCGGCGGCGCAGTCCTGGTTAGCGGCAACCAGTCGTTTGCGTTGAGCACGACGCAGGTCGGTGGAGTGACCCACGTCTTTGCCGGTGTCAACGGCCAGGACGTGACCACAAATCTCGCCGGCGGCGACCTTGGCGGCGTTCTGCAGGCGAGAGATCAGCAGCTGCCAAACTACCAGAAGGCCCTGGATAGTTTGGCCTACGGCATCGGGACCCAGGTGAACCAGCAGAACGAGCTGGGGCTCGACGGTAATGGCAATCCTGGCGCGGCCATCTTTAGTCTTCCAGCCACTCAGAGTGGGGCGGCAGCGCAGATCCAGGTTGCGGCGACCAATCCGAGCGCGGTCGCTGCGGCTGCGGTCGGAGAAGGATCCGCGGGGAACACGAATGCGTTGGCCCTGGCTGATCTGTCTAGCGCCATCGTTGCGGGCGGCGAGACGACTTCGGGTTTTCTCGCGTCCTTTCTTGGCCAGATCGGCAGCGATGCTTCAGCGGCGACGACAAATAACAGTGCGCAGCAGGCGATACTGACGCAACTGACGACACAAAGAGATTCCTTGTCCGGCGTATCGCTCGACGAGGAGGCCACGAACCTTACGCAGTATCAGCGTGCTTATCAGGCGGCAGCGCAGGTCTTCAACATTGGCGACACCATCATGGCCAGCGCCCTCAACCTTGGTGAGCAGACGACAGTGACCTAAGGTGACGATGAGTCATCACCGAATTCCAAGACTGAAGCTCAGGAGCACTATCATGCGCGTCGATCCGAATTATGTCTCCAATCTGACAGCATCGCTGGACCAGTCCACGAGCGAGGAGGACACGCTCACCACCGAGTTATCGAGCGGCTTGCGGGTCGCTTCGCTCTCGGACGATCCGGTCGCGGTGGCGCAGAGTACGCTGCTGGGCAGCTCAATCGCTCAGGACGACACGTTCGTCCAGACCGCCTCCGGCGAATCTTCACGGTTGCAGGTCGCGGATTCGACATTGGGCGAGGTCGTTACTCAGGTGACCTCGGCGTTGACTGCCGCGGTGGCAGGTAACAACGGGACACTCAACGCAAGCGACATCGCCAGCGTCGCTCAAAGCTTGAGCGGGATTCGCGACCAGGTGCTTTCCCTCGCGAACACGAGCTACCAGGGGCAGTATCTGTTTGGCGGAAGCCAAGGTTCGGCACCTCCATTTACGCTCGATACGACAACCAATCCTGCGACGGCGACCTATACGGGAGACAGTAACCTGCAGTATGTCGAGACTCCGAACGGGCAGAAGATCCAGGTCAATCTTCCCGGGTCGTCCGTCTTTGGTGTGGCTGGATCCGGCGTGCTTGGTGCTCTGAACCAGTTGATCTCCGATTTCTCGGGTGGCGCGGCGACCGCCACGATTACGGTAGATACTTCTGCGCTCACCACGGCGCTAGGTCAATTGTCGGCGCAACGGAGCACGCTCGATAGTTCGTTGAGCCGGTTGCAATCGACCAGTACGTATGTGCAGACGGATGAGACCCAGTTGAAGGTGGCTCAGAGCAGCCTGGTTTCGGCGGACCCCGCGACCGTGGCTAGCCAACTGTCGACGGCTGAGACCCAGCATCAGGCGCTGCTGAGCGTCATCAACACGCTGGGGGAGCTCCGACCTCTTTAGTCTTATGAAATAGGTATCCCTCTTCCTTCTTCTGTCTATATCAGGTTGGGGGGTACCCCCTCCCCCTTACCTGGCACAAGATCCTTTCGATTCATAGGTTTACGGCATGTAAAGGTCTGCAAATTCGTCATGCCAAAGGAGTTACAGCTAAATTCGTCCAAACAAACAAGTTAGCCCCGGAGGGTGTCCGGGGCTTGCTTTGTTTTGAATCTATATATCCAGTATAGCGGATTGGATCTAACTAACATGCCACGCGGATGTTGTTGGTTAGTAATGGGTTAGCTGGTTTTAGGACTTGACATGCGTTTTTTGGGCAGAAAACCGGCAAAAAAAATTAGTGGTGAAATAAAGCCAATAGAGCTAGCAGTTTAGCGTTCCATTTTTGTTCCCTTCGGGAAAAGCAGTAAATCGGATGTTGCCGAAAACCCCCGTTTTCGTGAATAACAACGCCAAGTTCGGAAAACTAGACCTGTGGCGCTTACGCGAGTCATTGGTGCCATCGTCGGTTTACGGCAACGCCTTACTTGGTTCTGCCCGGAATCCTAAGGGCCAGCGAGATGCCAAAGATTTCGTTTGTGTCCCAGCCACTGGGCAGGTTAACCGACTGTAATAAGTAGTAAGGCCGAACGGAGAAAGAATCGGCGATGGGCAGTCGTACTCCCACCTGAAAGCGGTTCTGAGTGTAGCTGCTGCCGCCGTTGGCGAAGGGGTTGTATCCGGGAACAATGAAGAACTCATTGCTTACCACGAGCACCGGAGGTCGCGCCACGCGAAGCGGCAAGGTGTAGTCGACGCCGGGGCGAAATCGAAGGCGCGGTGAAGCAGATTGATTATCGACAAACCGTCCCTCGATGAGCGTGCGCAGGGTTGACCGCCACGGGCCGTGGGATGTGCTCAACGTGACATTGAATTGCAATCTGTTTTCGTAAGTAATATTGGGATTTCCAGGAAAGCGCTGGTAACGATAAATCGGTATCAGCGTGATCCAGGGCCGCACACGAAAGGCAACCCCGCCTTGGACAAAGTACTCATACAGGTTGGATCCCCCTTCGTCGAACCGCTCGTGGAATTCGAGATCCAGGGATTTATTCGCCGAAAGGCCCGTGGAAATTCCCTGATCGAGCCAGAGGCCAAACTGCTTCTCATTTTCAGGATCCTCGGGCTCCTGTTGTTGCGCCCTGGCTGCTGCTGTGAGCAGGCAGCAGCAGAGCGCTGCGGTCGCAAACGGGATTTGCAGTCCCACTAGCATTCGTCCGTTCCCACGAGGCCGAAGGTTTTCCCGTTTATTACTTGGCGCCTGCAGCCGGAACCCATACATTGTTCGGAGCTGCGATCTCAGAGTTTGACTTCTCCGTCCGGATGCGTACGCGCTGAAGACCAGGTTTATTCTTCGGATCAGCGAGAAAGACCAAATAGTACTGGTTATTCAAGTTCTTCTGCAGGCGATCCAGATATGGTGTGAAGCTGACCAAGGGAGAAGTGCCAAGAGAGTAGCATTCGCCTCCTGTTTCGTCCGCGATTTTCGAGAGACCGCTCAGACCAAGATCGAGATCCCAGGCGCTTCGTGCGACCCTGCCAATGCCTGGCGAGTAAATGCTGTAGACGATGATGTTGTAACGCTGGCTGGTTTCACTTGCGGAGTCAGCGTCGACACTTATGGTGGGCATGCTGTGATAGACGGGTGGTCCCACCGGCCCTCCTCCGAACCTTGGTCCAAGTTGCGAGGCTGTGGGCGTCTCGCCGCGAAGCCGGTCGATACCATCGGTGACCATCAGAACCACGCGGCGGATGTTTTGTTGAGGCCAGCCTTTTGCGAGGCTTATCAACGATAAGTAGGGACTATCCATCGACGAAAAGGTGCCACGCGGCAGACGGATTGCCTTGACTGCAAGTTCGTGATCGGTCGTGAATTGTTGGACGACGTTCACGCCGGCGTTGGCCATATAGCCTATGCCGATAGCTGCGGTGGGCGGCTGAGCTTTAATGAATTCCCGAATGTCATTCAAATTGTTTCCGACAGCTGATGTATTAAGAGTGTCATCAATCAGGACCATCAATTGAAGCGACGCAGCCTGATCACGGGCAGGAAGTAACTGCGTCACGGTGAGCGTGTTCTTGCCTTGTTTTACGCTGATGTCTTCCTTACTGAGGCGAGGCAGTTCGGCATCATCCTGAACAGCCATATCTGTGATGACCACGTGGACCTGGGTACCACGTGGCCGATCAGTTTCCGGTTGCGCCTGTGAGTATCTGAAAGCTGGTGCAAGCAGGCAGAGAGTACCAAGAAGAGTAATCATCCCATTAGGTCTTTTCATCTGAATTCCTCCAGTAAACGTGCTGTTGAAATTATTTGGAGTGAACCAAAGATAAGTTGCTGAGCCTGTACGGATATCCCTTCGCCGTCGCACGACTTTCGAGGTCACGGTGTTACGAATCGCTGGATAACACTTTTGAATTGCAACGCCATTTTGATTATCAGCTGACAAACTCCACCGCTCCATTCGTCAGAGCGTACATCGCTCCGGCAATTTTGATGCTTCCCTTCTTTTCCAATTCCTCCAAGAGGCTATGAAAAGGCGCTCCTCCCTGACAACTAGCAAAACTGCCAGCCTCCCTCGAAGAAATCATCTGAGCATCAAGATTGCGCCCGCTTGACGGGCTATCCGGACACTATCCCGTTGTGCCTGCAAAAGTCGGGTTGTCGGAGACTACGAGTTCGACGCGATCGAGGTTGCCGAAAACCCCGCTTTAAGACCCTAAGTAGCTGGAATAGAATCCGAGAAGAGCTTTGAAGGGGAAGAGGCATCTCCCGTCGTCATTAGGAGAAAGGAGAACGGATGAACTGGGCTATTCTCGTTGTTGCGGGGTTGTTTGAGATTGGATGGGCCATCGGGCTGAAATACACAGATGGCTTCACTCGATTGTTGCCTACCGTCTGGACGGTCCTGTCGATGATAATCAGCCTTGGACTGTTAGGTATCGCCATGAAGGCCCTTCCAGTCGGGACGGCCTACAGTGTCTGGGTCGGGGTGGGAGCTGTCGGCACCGTAATACTAGGAATCGTTTTGTTTGGAGAACCTGCGAGCGCGGGCCGGATGATCAGCGTTACGCTCATACTCGCTGGGATTGTCGGCCTCAAGCTCTCAACATTCTAACAAGGCAAGAGCGGATGGCGTCGTGCGTCGCTTCTTGCGCTTTGGATCCGTCAGGCCGGCTCGCTGAATGATGTTCCCAAAGGTATTGTCCATTGACCACTCAATGCTCGAATCTAGCTGCTCTAGCCTCGCCCTAAGCTTCCTCGCTCCCCATGAAGGATACTTGGTGCGCAGTGCCAATATCGCATTCTCGATCGCCTCAGGAGTGGTATTCCGTGTCCACATTCCATGCCTGACTTGCTCGTTTGATTTCGGTCAAGTCGACGACGCGAAGACGTTCCAATCACATTGGTCAGTTTAGCGAATGTGATGCCCCTAAAGTCGGGTTTGCGGAAGGTAGGTGCCATTCGGAGATGCAGCAGCGGAACTCATATACTTAATGAAGGTGAGGGAATGGGCGAGGAGTTAAGGTTTTTGTGGAACGCGACGCGCGGCAACAGACTACGGCCGTGGCGGAGTCCCTATCTGCGCTGGAGGCTTGAGACGTACTCGGGGCAGAAGGCGGACACGGTGCGAGCACGGGACTTCTGGAACCTGTTCTGGAAAGAAAAGAGGCAATTGCTGCGGTTTCTTCGATGGACGCGCGAGATGAAGGAGTTCTCCGATTCGGGGACGACTTTGTAGATGTGGCGTTGATTTTGACGCCGATTGAATTCGTGCTGTTTTGGTTTGATGGTGCTGTTTTGCGGCGTTTTTTTACTCTTAAATGACAACCTCCGAGTGCAAACTATTCGCTGCACTCGTTATGATGGAGACCATGAGCGATTGGATCAAGTTGAAGGCAGAGGACGGGCATGAGCTGAGTGCGTACGTAGCGCGGCCCAAGGGTGAGGCAATCGGAGCGTTGGTCCTGGTTCAGGAGATATATGGCATCAACGCGCATATTCGCAGTGTTGCGGATGGGTATGCGAAGGACGGATTTCTTGTTGTGGCGCCTGCGATATTCGACCGGTTCGAGCGGAACCTTGAGTTGAAGTATGAGGGACCAGATCAAAAGCGAGCGTTTGACTTGTATTCGAAGCTGAAGCCTGACGTCTCGCTGCTGGATGTTGCTGCTGCGTACGGGGCGGCTAAAGTGGCCGGGAAGGGAATCGGCGTCATTGGCTTTTGCTACGGCGGACTGGTGAGCTGGCTGACGGCGACCCGTGGCGAGAATTTGAAGATGCAGCCGTCGTGTTGCGTTGGCTACTATCCGGGTGGGATTGGCTCGGTTGCAAAGGAGGAGCCTAGCTGTCCGGTGATGCTGCACTTTGGGGCAAAGGACGATCACATCGGGAAGGACCAGGTCGAGGCTGTCCGCGCGGCGCATCCTGAGGTAGAGATCTTTGTCTATGAAGGCGCCGGGCACGCGTTTAACCGCGACGTGGATCCGACGCACTACAACGCGGCGGCCGCGAAGCTGGCGAGGGAGCGGACCCTGGCTTTTCTGAAGGCCCACATAGCCTGAGTTCGGGCAAATGTTTGAATGATTTAGCGCTGCCTTGTTTGCTGCGTTTCCGTAGCGGTGCTATTCTTATCTAGACACTTAGAGTGGACAAAGAAGAATCAGGAGCAGAAACAGCTGTGTTGGCATCCGCTAAAAAGACAGACATTATTGCAAAGTTCCGTACGCACGACTCAGATACCGGGAGTCCAGAGGTTCAGATCGCGATTTTAAGCGAGCGCATCGGCGAGTTGACGGAACACTTCAAAGAGCACAAGAAGGACCATGGTTCGCGCCGTGGACTTTTGATGCTTGTGAGCAAGCGCCGCCGCTTGCTGGACTACCTGAAGAAGTGTGACGCAGACCGGTACCGCGAGGTCATCGGCAAACTCGGAATCCGTAAGTAACCGCACCATCTCCGGAGAAACCGCTCAAACTATGGAAGTACACACGGCCCGTCCTCATTCGGCTGCAACGTTCGTGCAAGGTCAGGTAAGACCTTGTCGCCGGAGTTGCTGATGATGGATGCGGGCGTGGTTTCCGTGGTTTGTGCCCACTACGAGTGCGGGACCCTCAATGATACCTACCAGCGCAGCTCTCTGGCGGCCCAGTAGCCGTACGGGAGAGTTGCGCTTTTTTCGCGCCCGCTCGACGGTTGACGCGATCAAAGCTTAATTGAATGAAGACGAGAGAAGAGAGGCAACATGAAACAGGACGTGACAGTTGAGCTTGCCGGCGGCAAGCAAATTAAATTCGAGACCGGACGCATGGCGAAACAGGCCTCCGGCGCGGCGCTCACTTCAAGTGGCGACAATGTAGTTCTAGCAACGGCTGTGGCATCGCCGGACCCGAAAGAAGGTATCGATTTCTTTCCGCTGACTGTGGAATATCGTGAGTTCACCTATGCTGGTGGCCGGATTCCGGGCGGGTTTATCAAGCGTGAAGGGCGTCCGAGTGAGAAGGAGATCCTGACGAGCCGTCAGATCGATCGTCCGATTCGCCCGTTGTTTCCTGAGGCTTTTCGGAACGAAACTCAGGTGGTTGCGTTTGTTTATTCGGCAGACAAGGAAAATGATCCTGATGTGCTCGGCATCAACGCGGCCAGCTGCGCGCTGGCGTTGAGCGATATTCCATTTCACGGGCCGGTTGGCGCGGTGCGAATTGGAATTGTGGACGATCAGTTTGTTGTGAACCCCACGTATGCTGAGCGCGCGAAGAGCACGTTGAACATCATGGTCGTCGGGACGAAGGACGGCATTGTGATGATCGAGTCTGGTGCGAAAGAGATTGCGGAGGGACGGGTCGTCGACGCGATTGAGTTTGGGCATGAGCAGATCAAGAAGATTTGCACTGGTATCGAAGACTTAGTCAGCCGGGCGGGCAAGACGAAGCGGCTGGTGAGTGCCGTCGAGGTCGATCGCGAGTATCTGAATGAGTTGACCGCGAAGGTCGGCGCGAAGTTGAAGGACGCGCTTGATACGCAGAAGCATCCGAAGTTTGAGAGCTATGCGCTGGTCAAGGACATTAAGGACGAGCTGAAGAAGGAGCCTGCCAGAGGGTGATGCGGAGGCGGCGAAGAAGTTGACCAAGTACTACGAGCTTCTGCGTGAGAATATCTTCCGCGAGCAGGTGTTGAAGGAGAGAATGCGCCCGGACCATCGTTCGTTCGATAAGATCCGCGACATCACGATTGAGGTCGGGGTGCTGCCTCGGGTGCATGGGTCGGCGCTGTTTACTCGTGGCGAGACCCAGGCGCTGGTGAGTGCGACGCTGGGAACAACGGACGACGCGCAGCGGCTTGAGAGCTATGAGGGCGAACAGAAGCGACGCTTCATGTTGCACTATAACTTTCCACCGTTTTCCGTTGGTGAGGTTGGACGTATGAGTGGCGTGGGGCGTCGCGAGATCGGCCATGGCGCGCTTGCGTCGCGAGCGATTGAGGCTGTGTTGCCGGGTGAGGACGAGTCTCCTTATACGTTGCGGGTCGTGTCGGACATCCTGGAGTCGAATGGATCGTCTTCGATGGCGACGGTGTGCGGTGCGTCGCTTGCTCTGATGCAGGCGGGCATTCCGATCAAGGGATCGGTGGCTGGTGTCGCGATGGGACTGGTGAAGGAGGGTGATAACTACGCCATCCTGACCGACATCGCCGGGGCGGAAGACCACTATGGCGATATGGACTTCAAGGTGGCCGGTACGCGCAAGGGAATTACTGCGCTGCAGATGGACATCAAGATCATGGGGATCACTCCGCAGATAATGCGCGAGGCACTGGAACAGGCGCGGCATGGCAGGTTGTTCCTCCTGGATACGATGGATGGGGTGATCGCGAATGCGAGCGAAGAGAAGTCGCAGTTTGCTCCGCGAATTCACACCATTCAGATTCCAACGGACAAGATCCGCGATCTAATTGGGCCGGGCGGCAAGGTGATTCGCGGAATCATCGATGCAACGGGCGTGAAGATCGATGTCGACGATACGGGTCGTGTCAATGTTGCTTCGAGCGATGCTGATGGGCTTGCACGGGCGATCCAGATGATCAGCGACCTTACGGCCGTGCCTGAGATTGGGAAGACTTATCTGGGCAAGGTGGTACGGCTCGCCGAGTTTGGCGCCTTCGTCGAGATATTCCCTGGGACTGATGGCTTGTTGCATGTCTCCGAGATCGCAGAGCATCGCGTGAAGGAGGTCAAAGACGAACTTCGTGAAGGTGACCAGATACTTGTGAAGGTGCTGGCCATCGAAGGGAACCGGATCAAGCTTTCGAGGAAGGCGGTTCTGCGCGAACAGCGTGCGAAGCTTGGCCTGCCAGAGCCCGGACAGATCGGAACGGACGGCGGGCGCGTTGAAGCTTCTGCACCGGCTGCGAACGGGCCCTCTGATGATGTCGATGACGACGGTGAGGATTTCGACGATGATGGTGAAGAGTCGACGGACGAGCCGAACTTCAATCGCGCCGATGGCGCTCCCCCCGTCGCAGCTGTCGCTGGCGGCCCGCGGCCGAATGGCCCGGGTGGTCAGAGGCGGCCGGGCGGTCGACGTCGTCGCGGAGGGCGGAGACCGGGTCCTGGTTCCGGTGGACCGCAGGGTGGCGGCAATCGCTAGCGGTTCATCATCGTTTACCGCAGAGGCCGCGCATTTGCGCGGCCTCTGCGTCTTTGGCGCGAGTGGAGGTCGAGACTCCCGCAGGTGCTTCAGACGGCGATGGTCAATTCTCTTGGTGATGCTGCTTTGTTGTGTGCGGGTCGCTTCAGGACAGGATGCGACTCCGGAGAAGATCACTGATGGTGTTTGGTTTTTGGTTGGCGATTCGAGCAAGGGGTACAGCAATACGACCGTCATCGAGATGGACAGTTATCTAATTGTCGTGGATGCAAACTATCCGGGAAGGGCGAAGGAGTTGCTGAATGTTGTGAAAGGCCTTTCGACGAAGCCGGTTCGTTATGTCTTCGATACGCACGCCCATGGCGACCATTCGTATGGCAATTCGGTGTGGACGGCGGCCGGCGCTACTACGATGGCGTTTCGTGGAGTCGTGACGGAGATGGACCGTTGGGAGCCCGGGCGATGGCAGGCGGCAATGGCGAAAAGGGACGATGTTCGGGAGCTAGGTGAGAGCAATGTTCAGCGGCCGCGGAAGGTCATCGACGGCGATAGGTTCGTGCTGAAGGACAAGATGCGTGAGGTCGAATTTCTTTTTCTGGGGTGGGGGCATACGCCGGGCGATGGGTATGTGTGGTTGCCGAAGGAACGGGTGCTGTGTACGGGGGACGCGGCGGTCAATGGGCCGAGGAACAAGTTGCTGGACGCGAATATTGCGAACTGGCCCGATGTTCTCGACAAGGCGTTGGCGCTGAGGCCGCTTTATGTTTTGCCAGGTCATGGTGCGGCGGGTGACGCGGAGATTTTGTCGGGTCAGGCGAGGTTTCTGCGTGACCTCTACCGGGAGGTCAAGCTTCAGGCGGACGCAGGAAAGACCCCTGCAGAGATACATATCAAGCTGCCGGAGAGCGACAGCAACTGGGTCCCAAATCGTCCGGATGGATTGCAACAGGACATCGAGACTGTTTACCTTGAACTGACCTCTCATGCTCCGGCCGGGTCGGTGCCTCATGTGTGGAAGTGATTTCTAATTTGAATTGAGACTGGAAGCTTATGCGATGGACTCTATGGGTCGCCTTTGCAGTGCTTTGCATTCTGTCAGGGACATCGTGGGCGATTCCTGAAGGGACGACCGAAGGATTGCCTCCCCTGGAGCAGCAGGGTCTGCTTTTCGGGGTGGTTGGACTGATTGCACTTTTATTTGCTGGGCGCGGGTCGTGGCATCGAGTGACGGGTCTGCGGTTTGCGAAGTTGGCTGCGGCCGCTGTGGGGTTCTTTGGCGTTCCGGCGGTGGTGGTTGCGTATGCACGGGGCAGTGTGCCTGCGATCAGTCGATCTGCATTGTTTGCGATGGTCCCTGTTGTCGTGGTGCTCGCGGTCGCGGCTGGAGATGCGAGCGGGGGTGAGGAACGGAGTGCGAGGCAGGCCCTGGTGCCGGCGCTGGCTGGGCTTGGTGGGCTATTGCTGCTTCTGCCTGTGCAGTTTTCTGGCCCCTTGCGTGGGTGGGTGATGCTGGGTCTCGTTTGTGTAGCCGTTATTTTGGCAGGGCTTGCCAGTGTCTGGCTGTACCGGTTGCTGCGTGGCATTGGCTTGGCGGCGGCGGTCGCTGTTGTGGGGACCGCCAACGCGGTGTTTCTGTTGGTTTGCAGCGGTGCTCGCGAGGATGTTGTGTGGCGATGGAGCGGGTTGGCTTCGGCGGTGTCGATCTCTTCGTTGGTGGACGTGATTGAGGTGTTGTTGATAGTCGGGCTGCTGCGGGCGATGCAGCCAGTGCGTTTTGCCGCGCGTTATCTGGCGATTCCGTTGCTGACCGTTCTCGAGAGTTATGTCTTGATGCGGCCCGAGTGGACCTTGAGAATGGGACTTGGGACGGTCCTGCTGGCGGCCGGTGCAGGAGCGCTTCTGTTTTCGAAGGCCGCTGAAGAAGAGACGGTGCTGTCTCTTCGTTGATACTTTCCGGCAAGGGGATTGCAGTTTACACTGCGGTGAATGGCTGCTTCGATGTACATCGTGGTTGAAGGCGAGGACCCCGGGTTCGATATCTTCGTGAATGGGCGTTCGCTGGCACGGCATGAGGACGCGCTGGAGCGCCTGGCGCTGCGGCTGGGAGTACGGCCGCTGATTGAGTTCTTTTCGGCGGACGAGAATTCCATGTCGCTTCTGATTGAAGAGGGAGCGGGAAACCAGGAGTTGATGCGACGGTTGCCTCCGCCGCAGTGGTACTCAGCGGAAGACGGTTTGAGGACGGTGCGGGCGCTTTTGATGACCTTGGAAGCGGACCCGCAGCAGCTAGGCACAGAGGGGGAGCAGGTGCTGTCAGAGCTGCTAGAGTATGCGCACGTTTTGGAGAAGACGATGGACCGTAAGATGCGGTGGCATCTGGCGGTCAGCTGGCGATAGTTCAAGTACTAGTCCAATTCAAGGGCCACTTCAAAAGGTTGACGTTCTCTGTGGAAAATCCTAGTGGCGGGTTTCGGCAGAGCCGGCCGTTTGCGCGGCGAGGTCGCCTTCGCCTAGTTTGCGGTGGAAGAGATCGAAGACCAGGCCGTAGAGACTGTAGGCAAGTTCAGGGTCGTAGCGCAGGCCTTCGTCGCGCATGAAGGCGTGGGCGCCGTTGACTTCGTGCCAGGTGAGACGTGTGCCCAGCTCGTTGAGTCGTGCGAGGACCTTCATACGGCCTTCCGTGGGAATGTGAGGGTCCTGACGGCCCCAGATCATGAGGAGCTCGCCTTTGATTTCGGCGGCGCGTTGAAGAGAGTCGTCATTCATGCCTTTGCCGAGGCCGCCTTTGTGGATGTCGGTGGCGTAGAAGCAGGCGGTGGCCTTGACGTCGGAGTTCATGGCGGCGCGGAAGGCGAGGTGGCCGCCAATGCAGATGCCCATGGCGCCAAGTTTGCCGGTGCAGTCGGGGCGGGTGGCGAGATGGTTCAAGACGGCGCGGGCGTCGGCGTCGTAGGCCGCGACGGGCTTATCGGTTTTGAGAAAGTTGCCGCGGTCGGAGCCGGCCTGGTCGTAGGCGAGGACAGTTCCTGCGGGCTCGGACTCATGGTAGATCTCGGGCATGGCGACGACGTAGCCGTGGCCGGCGAGCATGGCGGCGGTGCGGCGGATGGGGGCGGTGATCTGGAAGATCTCGGAGTAGAAGATTATGCCCGGGTAGCGGCCGGGGGCGGCGGGGCGGACGATGTGGGTCCGCATGGGGCCGGTGGGGGTGTCCAGGGTGACGTATTCGTCGTTGATGATGATCATCGATGCCTCGAGGATTTGCGATCCAGACTCTGAGTGTACTTTGTCAGGTGAAGGAATGTGTGTGCTTGATGCGGCTTAAGGGCTGACCCTCCCCTCCCCGCAAGAATCGTGCAAAGTCTTCTAAACAGATACTTTAGATTTGGACTTCGCGATTCGTTTGGATCGGATCCCCTTGTTGAGGCTTTCTTGAGGTGGGGATAATGTCAAGCGCGCGCCGGTCCTTGGGAACGGGTACCCGATGAACGGTGAGTTTGTTTTGCGCTTTGCCGGCATTTGTATATGCCTCGGTTCTGCGAGGGGGCCGATTAAAAAAGAAGCGTCCTCTGCTTTTGCTCGATGCAGAGGCCGCTTCTTGACGAGGGTTAGTGGTGGTCGTTGTGGGGCTGGGGTTCGTGGTGCTCTGAGTGTGTCGCTGGCGCGTGATTTTCAACGCGAGGAGCTGCGGGCCGGACGTAGGGATGATCGTAGGGATGGACGTAGACGGCGCGATTGTAATAGGTGCGGGCCCAGGGGCGATGGTCGATGAGGATGGTATGGCCTCTCCAGCCGAATCCGGCGCCGTACCAACCGTAGACACCGAAGGCCGGAGCGATTACGACCGCCGGGCCAAAGCGGATTCCGGTGGTGATGACGAATCCGGGACGCGGTGCATAGAAGACAACTGCCGGGCTGTAGACGGGGACGTATACGTAAGCGGGATTGACGGGCTGGATCTCGATGTATCCGCCGTTGTCGGCCACGTTGTTGTAAGGGGTTGACGTGAGATAGCCGTAGTTGTGGGCGGCCTGGCGCTGACGCTGGACGGCGTCCATGACATCGTTGCGTTGAACGAGGACTGCGTTGCCAAGAGTGCCGGTTCACTGGGGGTCGCGGGCCATCATGTCGAGAACGGTGGGAAAGGTAAGGAGGGAGAGGACACTGGGGTCCCAAGGGAGGTTGTCGGCCTGGATGGCCTGGGCGAGGGCGTCGCCGGTGAGGTTGGAGTGGTGCTGGGCCCAGGTAGCGGCGTCTGGAATCTCCTGCCAGAAGGTCGAGGCGGTGAGGCCTGGGCGAGGAGCGGATCGGGATAGAGGGCGATGCGCTGGACGAGCTGGTCGAGTTGTTGCGGGGGGACGGCGGGTGGTGGTGGAGGCTGGCCTGCGGTTGTGCCTGTGCCTGCGCGTCCGCGGATGGTGGCGGCGGGACGTGGACGTGTCCAACTACTGGTACACCAACGGTGGTGGCTCCAACAAGCCCTACTGGCTGGTCGCGGGAAGCCAGGGCCAGCAGCTGTACTTCTGGCCAGTGCGCCCTCAATTCCTGGGGTGTCGTGGACCCCTGACCGTCAGCGCAACTGCGGCTCGTCCGCAACCAGCAGCACCGTTTGGCCCTTGCCGTCCGTCTCGGCCGGAGCGAGGGCGGGGTACGCGGCGGCGGCACCCTCCTCGGTGAGGCCGGTTCCCGTGTCGGTCACGCCCAGGCACATACCGGCCGGGCCTGGGTGATGTCTGGTCTTCCTGGTCACTGAACCGCCGCCGCCACCTGCATCGACGCACGACCGCCCAGGTAAGGCAGCCCAACCCTGATCTACTCCATGTAATCATATGACTACAGATGGAGATACTGCCGTCTAGTACAGAGCGTGATACGACGAGCCTCCAGGCTTATGCCTCCGATGGAGGGCGTGGCCTGGTAAGGGGGGATCGGTGTCAGCTAACGATGAGGCTGGCCCGCGGGCGGAGCGAACTCCAGACCACGGCTTGCTGGATACCGCGGCGCTGCGCAACAGCGAGTGGCAGTTCGAGCAGGCGTTCGGTCCTGTGCCGTTCGGTATCTCGCGATCAGCCTGGCTGCGAGCGGCTCGGGCGCCTATCTGGCGGTCAACGACGCTTACTGCCAGCTCACCGGCTACTCACGCCAGCAACTCGTCGGCGGCAATTTCCTCGCCGACCTCCATCCCGAAGATCAGCCAGGCATCGAAGCGCTGATCGGCGGGATCGTGTCCGGCGACGGCGGCCCATTCCAGGTCGACACCCGCCTGGTACGCAACGACGGGGAGATAGCACGATCCGGCTGACCGGATCGGCCATTGAGGCTCCGGCGGGCGGGCGGTATCTCGCAGCCTTCGCCGAGGACACCGGCGGAGCCGCTCAGGCACGGGCCGAAATACGCCGCCTAGAGGCCGAACTTCAGCAGGTACGGCGCCTGTACAGCCTGGGGCAGCTCACCGAAGGAATCACCCACGACTTCAGCAACATACTGACCGTGATCGCAAACTTCGCCAGCCTTGTCCACGAGGAGATCTGTATCGCCGAGGCAGCCGACAGCGCGACTCGCTGGGCTCCCGTCCGCTGGGACATACAACAAATAGAGGACGCCGCCGACCGGGCACGAAGGCTCATCAGGGAGCTACAGGCCTTTACCCTGAGGGAACACGCCGAACCCAGAACGGTGAATGTCGGGCAGCTCATCGGTGACGTCACCGCGCTGCTGCGCGAGGTTCTCGGCGAGCACATCCGCATCGTGACCCGCCCCGGTGCGGGCGTATGGCACGTGGAAATAGACCGCGGGCTGATCGAGCAGGCGCTCATCAACATCGCCCTGAACGCCCGCGACGCCATGCCAACGGGAGGGCAGCTGACCGTCGAGGCCACGAACGCCGACACGATGACCCTCCCTCCCGGCGCGGCCCAGCCCGACACCGGCCTGGCCGACCTGCCTCCTGGCCGGTACGTCCAGATACGCGTCACCGACACAGGAACCGGAATGGACGCACCGACCGCCGAACGCGCTTTCGAACCCTTCTTCACCACCAAGTCGGCAGACGAGGCGGCCGGTCTCGGCCTGCCTGCCGTTGGCCGGATCGCGGCCCAGGCGGGCGGCAACGCGTGGCTACAGTCACAACCGGGTGAGGGGGCCGCTGTGACGATCACACTGCCCGCCGCGCCTGGATCTGCCGCAGCAACCACAGACTCCGCGGGCCACGCCGGTCTTGCCGCCACCCCCGCCGGAAACATCCTGGTCGTGGACGATGACGCCGCCATCTGCGACGTCGCGCACCGGGTGCTCACCTCTGCCGGCTATCACGTCACCACGGCAGTCCGCGGGCAGCAGGCCCTGGACCTGCTCGCCGATCCAGCAACCGCCGCCGACCTGATACTCACCGACGTCGTCATGCCCGGAATGACCGGACCGGAATTCGCCGCCCGCGCCTGGGCGCTGCGGCCCAAGATTCCCGTGCTCTACATGTCCGGGTATGAGCGCCTGGGCATCCCCGCGGGCGACTGGCCGCAGCCGCAGCAACTCATCGCCAAGCCCTTCTCCCGCATCGCGCTCCTGACCAGGGTCAGCCACGCTCTTACGGCCACGGCGCACCCAGAGGGTGCCAGAAAGTAGGATCGCAACTCCGGTCAGGGACTGCGTGAGCCGTTGGCACGCCCGGCGAGTACTGCCTGGAGTTTGGCCAGCAAGGAAGCTTCGGAGAACGGTTTCTCGATCAGGTTGATGCCTGGCTCGAGTACCCCTTGGGCGCTGAGCAGCCCCTGGGTGTAACCGGACATGAACAACACCGCGATGCCGGGCTGAAGCTCACGCACCCGCTCAGCGACCTCGCGGCCTTGCAGGCCAGGCATGATCACGTCGGTGAGCAGCACCGCGATCTGGTCTGGGCAGGCCGCGGCCGAGATCGCCTCCTGCCCAGCGGCCAGCAACCACGCCACAACCTTCAGCTACAATACGTTACAGTCAGACACACATAGTGACGAGCATGACTCGCGCCCGCAACACCATCCACGCCACCTCGTGGCTCATGGTGCCGGTCCTGCCGGCCCACCACTGATGCGGCCGAGTTTTCAGTACCAGGCATTAGGAACCACTGGCCACGGCCACGGGAATCACTCCCGTCCCGCTCGGCGGATATTCTGAATGGCATGGACAGCCGGGCGAGTGACAAAATCCCCGGAGCCAGGGTGCGTGTCAAACCACACGCACCAGTCCAGCCCTCATCAGCTGCCAGGCCACGGGAGTGGCTGGCGCTAGCTGACGGAGCTATCCAGGAGGCCAAGACCGAGGGTCCTGCTCTTGCCCTCGTCGGAGATCCGCTACCATACCGGCCAGGTCGCGCCGAGCGGTACAGCGGCGTGCCTGCCGAGGTCATAACCTCCGATCGCGTACCTAATTCCTGTATGTGCTCGTGGGCGTATTCCCAAGGAAAGCTGACCTTGAAGCACTATAATGCGGCATGCCCGGTGCACGTACCGCGCCTTGAACGGTAACGCGGAAACGCTCGCGCCTGCCATTCCTGATATGCGCTTGGGATATGATCACGGAGCCCATCTCAGCGGGCCTCTCGTTCTTCACCGCCCGCTTATTGCTAGAGCGGCCGGCCGGATGCTGGACGGTGCGCACGATCCGCCCGCCAGCAGGTTGACCGTATCGGGATCTCGATCACCCCGTCCTTGCTGGCCCGCCGCTGCAGCGCTTCGCGCGCCCGGGCCAGCCCGGCTGCCCGTTCCACGGCGGGTGCCGTGATGAGGCGGCTATAGGTGGCTAGCCAGTCGACGGCGTCGTCGACCGTCATCGTCCGGGCGAACGCGAACGACGCGCTGGCGATATTTTCGAACGGCGCGTTGGCGGGCAGGGTGACCTCGTGCCGCCGGCGCAGCTGCGATCTGGCGTCCCCGGCCGACCGGACGGCGTGTGGGCCGCGGAGCATATCGAGTTCGGCCACCCAGTCGACCCGGCGGTCCCGGCTTGTCCAGATCACTCCCAGCCGGCCGCCGTCACGCAGCACCCGGGCGATCTCGGGCACGGCCCGGCCGGGATCGAGCCAGTGCCACGCCGACGAAACAAACACCCCGTCCGCGCTTGCGTCCGGAACACCGATGGCCTCGCCCCGGCCCGCGACGGCATGGACGCCCGGTGACCGGGCCGCCAGCACCGCGCGCATCCGGTCGTCGGGTTCGACGGCGATGACGTGTGCGACCCTGCGCTGCAGCGCCCGGGTGAACAGTCCCGTGCCAGCGGCGATATCGACCGCGACCTCGCAGTTCTGGGGGACCAGCCAGTCCAGTGCCTCGTCTGGCGGGCCGGGCCGCACCCGGTCATAGTCGTCCGCCACCTGGCCGAAGGACGTCGCCCGAGCCTCATCAGCAGCCACGCTCGCACGCTAACACGCCCGCACGGTAACAGGCCGAGGGCGTCAATTCCACCCGCGCCTGCTGAGCACGAAGACGGTCACCGAGGTGCATACCACGCTCAGTCCTACGCCGAGGACCAGGAACGCTGGCCATCCCTTTTCGATGCTGCCGGTGAGGACGTTGAGGTTCTGTCCCCAGAATCCAGCAAGGAAGGAGATCGGCAGGAAAATGGTGGCCACCGCCGCAAGCCGGCGGCTTACGCTCGCCAGGTGCTTGCTTGCGAGCGAAGCGTGCAGAGCCAGCAGGGCGACGCACCGCTCCTCCATCGCGGTGAGGCCGGCCACGATTTGCTGCAGCTCGTCGCTGATGTCTTCGGCGTAGAGCTGGGTTCGTCAGTAGTCCCGGGCAGGGACAGGATGAGCGGCATCCGGGCCGCGAGGTCCCGGCCTGGTGTGACGATCCTCCGGGTCACCGCGGCCTGGCGCCGTATCGCGGTGATCTCGGCGAGTTCCTCGTCGTTGGCCTCGCGCAGCACTCGCTGCTCGAGTGCATCCAGCCGTTCGTCCAGCCTGAGGACAAGCGCGGAGAACTGGGTGTAAAGCGAGCTGATCACCGGGTGCAGCGCACGGATCGGGTCGCTTCCGGGCAGCGGATGAACCGAACCTGCCTGGCGCAGTGTGTCAAGGGCGGGGCTCGCCGCGCGACGCAACGTGATCAGAAATCCGGTGGTGTAGTAACAGTGCACTTCGACCGGCTCGCGAAGCTGCTCATCGAGACCAAAGCCGACGAGCATGGCCCCGTTGCCGTACACCTGCAGCTTCGCGCGCTCGCCAAACTGCTTTGAGTCCTCGACCGCCAGCGGGTGCAGCCCCAGGAGGGTGGCCAGCTGG
>CAVWON010000005.1:0-149037 GCA_963756685.1 uncultured Acidobacteriaceae bacterium | reverse complement strand
CCCTGTCACGGCAGAGGTCGCGGGTTCGAGCCCCGTCGTCCCCGCCATAAACCAATAAGAATCAGGGTTTATGGCTCGTATCAAGTGACGGCCCAAATTCCACGGAGCGTCCGGCTTTACCTTGTCGCCAGCCTGTGACACCAATGGAGTGTCTGGCTCATCGGGTTGGCCGCGGGGTTTTGCCATTGCCTACCCAGCGTAGCGGAGCGTCCAGCATCGCCAGCACCGTGAGATGTTTTGGTTAGGTATCTCTTCAAGGCTTGAGCTTATCTTTCACTGTTTCGACAAGATGCCTCAAAGCACTAGGGTCGATATCGACATTATTCCTTCCTACGCGGGTTGAGACGAGCGAACTGCTGCGATCTCGTCCGGACTCTGAGCCAGAGTCATGCTCCACTGACTCCCGGGCGGACGGTTTATCGTCTCTCTCAAATGTCACTGTGGGCCTCCTTTGAATAAACATCTTAGTTACTATGATGCGATTTCGCTGATCTCGGCGCAATCATCACAGGAAGGTTTCAGCGATGTGCTGTCTGTCAGAGGTGTCATGCTGAAAGATGTTCAATTCAGGTTGTGAAAAGGGGTTCGAGGTCTTGGCGGGAGTCTTGCGTTTACAAACGACCCCGGAAGTGCTGGGGGTTCGGGCCGGGAACGTGGAGATCCACCGCCTGACCATCCTGAATGACGCGGCTGATTTCATAGACCATATCAGAGCGTCCAGGCCTTGCCTTGTCGCCAACCTGTGGCATCAGCGGCAGATTGTGGGCCGTAGTTTGTTTACTAGGCTAGGCCATCACTCAGCGAGCGTATCGCTCAGGCTGGCAGCCTATCATTCTTTCGCCTTCGCGGGTTTCGGGCTGATTTTATGGCTTCGTCAAGCATGCCGACATGATCACGGAACAGTCGCGCAACATAGCGAAGATAGGTCTTTGTACTAGCGGCTTCCGCTGATTTATTTAGACGAGCAAGCTGGGCTTCCATCTTTCGAGCTTCTATCAGCGCGGACGAACGCTGTGCTTTCAGTAGTTTTAGGGCCGAATTCAAGGTGATCACCCTTCCTTCTCTTAGGTAGGATGCTAAACCAACCTGATGAGCACACCCACTGCTCCGATGACCATCGCTACGATTGCGAGAACTGGATACCAAAAGTACGTCATCGGAATGTCTTCCATGTCGCCGTTCATGTTGGTTTTCATCTTGATTCCCCCGTACAAACGATTAGAGTCCCATGGGGTTCGATAAGTTTCAGCAAATCATCGGTCGCAGAGCTTCCACAGGGAGGATGAACAAAAGATGGGGCTTCGATGCACGAGCGCGTTCGCAGTCAACGCGAGGCCGGTTGACAACGGCCCGCATCCCGATCAACAGGCCCCAATCGAAGGGAAACCCATGTGTCCAGTGTATGTAGCGACCGCACTGCTGATTGCCGGCAGCTCCATCTCCACAGGTGGACTGGCGGCAAACGCATTCAAGAGACTCGGCGTGAAGAACGCCGCAGGCAATGGCCCCACCCACGCCTCACCCGATGAGGGTGATAGTTAGCCGCGCTCGAGTGAGTCGACACAGGTTTGTCGCGCAACTATTCCGACGGATGACAAAATAATCCGCCAACCACCGATGAGTTTAGCCACCACGCCGGTTTTACACAGTAGAGAGGCGAGATCGGGCAGGTCAATGGCAACTCCAAAAGGAGAACAGGATGAACATCGCAAACAAGACATTCTTGATCACCGGTGCCAACCGCGGCATCGGCCAAGCGCTCGTCGATGAGGCGTTTCGACGTGGAGTGAAGAGGGTCTATGCGGGGACCCGCGGCGCACTTACAGTCGCCGATGAACGGGTGACCCCACTGGCGCTCGATGTGACCAACCCTGAGCAGATCCGACGGGCGGTCGACGAGATCGAGACCCTCGACGTCCTCATCAACAATGCCGGCATCGCTGTCTATGACGATCTGAGCGGTTTTGACGCCATCGAGCAGCACCTGGCCGTCAACCTCTTCGGAGCGTTCCATGTGACCCGCGCGACCCTGCCGCTGCTCAAGCGCTCGAAAGGGGCCATAGTCAACAACCTGTCCCTAATGGCGCTCGCCCCCTTGCCGGTCGTACCCGCCTACTCCATTTCGAAGGCGGCCGCGTTCAGCATGACGCAATCACTGAGAGCGCTGCTGGCAGGCGAGGGTGTAACGGTTCACGGCGTTCTTCTGGGGCCTGTTGATACTGACGTGACCCGAGGATTCGAGATACCGAACGCGTGGCCTGAGCTAGTCGCGGTGGGCATCTTCGATGGATTGGAGAATGGTGAAGAAGATATCTTTCCCGACCCGGCGTCTCAGTCCATCGCGGAGGCGTGGCGCGCTGGCGTAGCCAAGGCGTTCGAGCGCCAGTACGCAGGTTTCGTGCCGCAGACCACGGCAGTCCTTCAATGACATCGCTCCAGTCGCGACAGAACGGAGAGTGTAGAGCGAACCATGAAGAAGCAGGACTTCACCACGACGTTTTCGGTGTCCACTCTGATGGCAGCGGCGAAGCCCCTGGCCAAAGAAAAGAAAGGCCGCCTCCGAAGAGACGGCCAGCTTGCCTTGCGGATTGTTCGCTACGAACGTGGAAGAAATTTGCGACGGGCCATACCCGCTAGACCGACGATGCCAGTACCGAGCATAACGAAGGTGGAAGGCTCAGGCGTTTGTGCGCTGCCGAATGAAAGATCGTAGGTTACGTACTGCCCATCCGATATCGGGAGGCCTTCGAAATTCACACTAAACGTAGAGCCGGTAAAACTAACGATGCCGCCTAGCAATGTCGAACCGGGATCGACGGTTACGCCATCAATGAGCGGATCGCGCGATATGTCCTCAAACTCGAATCCATTGAAGGACGATGCGGTAAATGCGGAAGTTATCAAGCTTGTGATGGTAATCTGCGAACCCGTCACCGACCATCCGATTTCACCGAAGGCCACTCCGCTACCCGGCGCAGTGAAAATTCCTTCGTCCTCATACACCGTGGATGTATCTGGAAATAAGTAGAAGCCGTGGATACTGTCGCCAGCCAAATCAGCGTGGGCAGCTAGCGGGGATACTGCAAGGGCGATGATGGCAAGGGCGGCAAACAGTTTTGCGGGAAGGCGCATAGAGGTCTCCTGCGATGCAAAAGATAGGGTGGCTGGCCGAGGTACGTGACTTGGATTTGCAATCGCCCTGCCAAATCTTCGTAAGCTAAGTGCCTGTTGTACTTCACCCCGCCGATCCAATTGTGAAGACTATGCACTTTTTTGCAGTCATTAGGAAGCCGATTGTGCTCTTGATCAGACCGTCCTCTTTGTTCAACTTCAGTCTGCAACCATCAACTCCCCGGGCAGTATGGGGCGGGTCCGAGGGAGCGCCCCGCGATAGGCCGCCAGCCCCATCAGCAGGAGCGCACACCCAAAGATACCCAGCTTCGCCAGGCTGGACATGCGTGTCTCCGGCAGTGTCTTCCAGACCGCCATGAGAAGCGCCTGAGATACCGTAACCGCCCAAACCGAGCCGTAGAAGTAACGCCGTTCCGTGCCCTCGCCCTTGGTCGAAGGTCTCACGCGCGGCAACACTCCTGCCGCGCCCAACAGCAGAATCGTCGCACACACCGGCAAGTAGGCATATTCGTAGATCTGCTTCATATGCCATGATCCCGTCGTCGCCGCGATCAGCAACCCGGACAGGTTTAGAAGCGCAAAGCTTAGCACTGCGTTCCACGCGAACGTGTAGCATACCCGCCGGTAGAGCGGATTTGGTTTGTCCTCATCAAAGCGCAGGATATATGGCCGCGGTTCCACGCCGGGTAGCTTTCCGCGCAGGCCGGCTATCCTGTCCCGACCAGCACCGCCACCAACCACGCCAGGTTGTCGCGTCCGAACCCGTGCGCAAACAGAGTAAACGTTAGCGGTCCCGGTGCGAGAAAAAATACCCATATCCATATAGGCCAGTGCGCCAGCCGATAGAGACGCGTGTTCCGCTCCCGCATCCTGCGCGTCTCAGCATATTCCATCTTTCCGCTGTATCGCATAAGCGTGAGTCTCGCAGGGCGGCCGCGACCACGTCAATCTGCTAGCAATCGGATCCCGCATCTTCGCCTTCTGCGGCGATACGGACAGATATGATGGCGGTGTGCGCCCTCATCTGGCCAGTCTAGTCGAAGAGTTTCGCAAGCACGCTCCCGAAACAGCGGTCGTTGCCCATCGCGGCAATCGGCGCTATGCAACAACGTATGGCGAACTCGCGGACTTGGCGGGCCGGTCTGCCGCCGAACTCGATCGACGCGGAATCGTGGCAGGCGACCGTGTTGTGCTGTGGGGCGAAAACTCCGCGGAGTGGATCAGTGTCTTCTTCGGCTGTCTACTCCGCGGAGTAATCGCCGTCCCGCTGGACGCAGCAGGTTCGAGCGAGTTCGCCAACCGCGTCATAACGGACGTTTCGCCGAAGCTGATCGTAGGCGACCGCGCTCTGTTGGCTTCATTGGAAGGCGATGTCCCGCTGCTGTTGTTCTCAGAGGTCAATGCGCAGCTACCCATTCAGCCGATGTTCGCGGTGAGCGACGCCGTCAACGAACAGACGCCTTTTCAGATCATCTTCACGTCCGGCACAACGGCGGAGCCGAAAGGAATTGTCCTCACCCACCGCAACGTTCTTGCAAGCCTGCAGCCCATCGAGGACGAGATCGCCAAATACCTGAAGTATGAGCGATGGGTGCATCCGCTGCGGTTTCTGCACAGCGTGCCGCTCAGTCATGTCTTCGGGCAGTTCATGGGCCTGTGGACGCCTCCTCTGCTCGCGGCGCAGGTCCACTTCAGCGACCAGCTGGAGCCGTCGCGGACGACTGAACTGATACGGCGCGAGCGCATCTCGGTCCTGATCACCGTCCCACGAGTACTGCACCTACTGCGGACGTATCTGTTGTCGCGCTATGGCCCGCTCGCACAGGACCTGGAGCGGGCAAAAGACCTCTCGGCCATGAAGCGCTGGTGGCGCTTCCGTCAGGTGCATCGCACTCTCGGGTGGAAGTTCTGGGCGGTCATCTCGGGCGGAGCAACATTACCTGCGGAGCTGGAGAATTTCTGGAACAGGCTTGGGTTCGCGCTGATTCAGGGTTATGGCATGACGGAGACGACCGCCCTCGTGACGCTGAATCATCCATTCCGTATTGGACACGGAACGATCGGTAAAGCTCTCCCCGGGCGTGAAGTTCGCATTAGCGACGACGGCGAGATCCATGTGCGTGGAGACATGCTGGCGGCAGCGACGTGGCAGGAAGGCAAGTGCTCGCCCGCGCCAGGGCGAATGGCTGGCGACCGGCGATCTGGCGGCCAGGGAAGAGTCCGGCGAACTGCGGTTTCTCGGCAGAAAAGGTGAAGTGATCGTCACGGGCGCCGGGATGAACGTGCACCCCGCGGACCTGGAAGAGGCAATGACAAAGCAACCCGGCGTACGCGGATGCGTCGTGGTGCCGTGCGAGACCATCGGCGGTCCCGAGCCGGTCGCAGTCGTGCTCTTCGCGGGGAGCGACGACGAGCTTCACGCAACTGTCGGCCATGCGAACCATGGGCTGGCGGAGTATCAGCAGATCCGGCGAGTACTGAGGTGGCCCGACTTGCAGTTCCCATACACCTCGACCGGTAAGCTGTTGCGCAGAAGCGTGGCAGAGTGGGCTTGTGCGACGCTCTCAGGGCAACACCACGGGACATCGGCCGATGCTGTCCCGGGCGGGGACGCGCTGCTCAAACTAATCGCCGAGATCACGGGCGAGTCTCCCCGACACGCCGACGGCGAGCTACGTCTATCGGAGGACCTGCATCTGGACAGTCTCGGCCGAGTGCAGCTGCAAACGATGATGGAGCAGCGGTTGGGTATCGAGCTCGACGACGATGCGATCGCCGGAGTGAAGACGTTAGGTGATCTTCGCACGCTGTTGAAATGGGAGGGGGACACAGTAGTTTCTTCTCGGGACGCTGGGAGCGACGCGCATTTTGGTCCTGTTCCCGCGAGTTCCGCCGAAGTGCCGGCGGCCGCGTCGCCACTGAAGACGGTGCCGCCCAGCGAGCGCGAGGCAGCCGTGTCTGAGCATGCATATCCGCAGTGGCCCTGGAGTTGGCCGGCCCGTGCGATTCGCGTTGCCTTTATCGAACTCGTGATGCGCCCACTGATCTGGCTGCTCGCAGCGCCAAGGGTCGTGCGTGAGACGACGGACCTGCCGCTCTCGCCAGTACTTGTGATTGCGAATCATGTAACCGCCTACGACGGTGCACTGGTCCTGTACGCCCTCCCGGGAAGGCTCCGGAGACGGATGGCAATCGCGATGTCGGGTGAGATACTGCTGGACCTTCGACACGGACGAAACCAGCAAGGCGCTGTCAGCAACCTGCTCGCCCCGGCCGCGTACTGGCTGGTGACAGCATTGTTCAATGTATTTCCACTGCCCCGGCAACGCGGTTTCCAGAGAAGTTTTGCACATGCAGGCGAAGCGATGGATCGAGGGTACTCGGTGATGATCTTCCCAGAGGGCACCCGGAGCCCCGATGGCAAGCTACACCCGTTCCGAGCGGGGACCGGCCTCCTTGCCCAGCAATCGCGGGTGCCGGTAGTGCCCGTTGCGCTGATCGGACTCGGAGAGATGCGGGCAGCCAGGGCCCGGTGGCTTCGCTCAGGGCAGTTGGAGGTGCATGTGGGCAGCGCTGTTCCATTCGAAGAGGGGGCTGGGCCTGCGCAACTGACGGCAAAGCTCGAGGAAAGCGTTCGGCGGCTTCGGTCCGAGGGATAGATCCCGTCTAAAGAGAAACGAGCTCAAAATAAGCAGATTAGGCGGGTGGTCGACGTTTTGTTCCGCATGCGTCTCTCCGTAAACACTCCTAAGTATGCCCGTGGATCAAGCACAGCTTATTTATCTTCAATGCGTTGCTCGCTCTCGCTCCTTCGGTTGATGGGATGCAAAATTTTCTTACTTTACGAAGAAACCTGATTCTGAACAGCAGCATCTTAAGTTTTTCTTTAAGTTTTTCTCGGGGAGGCTAAATGCATCCAGAGCAACAAACTGAACAGGCCCCAACCTTCCGTCTCGATGTCCCCCTGCACGATCTGCTCACCAAACCCACACCCCACTCTGCCGGTCTGCAGGTGTTGGGTACGCCCCAGACTTTTCCTGACCCTGTGTTTCCCCAACGGCCCGACCTACTGGGGCCGGTCGAGGAGGACGATAGCTGGGAACCACCAGAAAAACGCAAGTGGAAGCCCGACCAGATCTATCACGCGATGCAGGGGTGGCTGTTTCCCTACATCCGCTCCCGTGTCACGACCGGAGACTTTCATCCACTCATCTCGTACCTGTTCACCGAATTCAAATGCAATCTCGACTGCCATTACTGCTGGGCCTTCGACAACAAAGTGAAGGGCATGACCGAGGACACCGCGAAACGTTCCATTGACTGGCTCCATGGCACTGGATGCCGTGTGCTTGCCTACATGGGCGGTGAACCGCTCCTGCGTCCCGACTTCATACATCGCATCACCTACTATGCGGCGAAGAAGAACTTCTGGATATATCTCCCAACCAACGCCCGGCTGTTACGCACCGATGTCATCGACAAGTTAGCCGATGCGGGCCTCTCCACATTTAACATCGCCGTCGACGCCGTCGATATCAAGCCCGGCCTCCCGAAGGCGCTGGCGCCTATCCGGCAGCAATTCGAGTATCTGGTTCGCAAGCAATACGCCTATGGCTATTCGGTCTTTTTGAATATCAACATCTGTCGCAACAACCTGGACGATGTTCGCCTGCTCACAGAGATCGCCCGCGACCATGGCATCGCAACCGACTATCACATCAACGAGTCTCCACTTCTTGCGCAGGACGAGCACTTCAAACACTCGGAACAGAACGTCACCTACATCACAAGAGACGACTGGCCTGCCGTCGAGGGGACGATCCAGTGGCTGACTGAAAAACAGGACGCCGGATACAAAATGGTGAACTCCAACACGCGACTCTGGCAGATGGTCGACTTCATGAAGGGCAATCACTTTCCATGGAACTGCCGCGCCGGGCAGAACTCAATGATTATTCGCGTCGACGGAACGCTCGCGCCGTGCTTCCCGATGTATACGGCGAGCTATGACTGGGGTGTGGTCGGCGACCATAAGTTCGACACCAAACAACTCGACCATCAGAAAGAGACGTGCCAGACGCACTGCTTCTCTACCCTGAACCACATTCTGGGCTGGTGCTACAACGATCAGCGCGTTATCAAGTATTTCTTCAAACAACTCGCACATGGCTTCCAGGGAGTGAAGGGACAGATGTAGTCGCGAGCCATTCCCGACACCAAAGTATTCGCGTAGATGTGGGCCCCGCATTATGAACTGAAAACAAGGAGACGTTTATGCCGCTAGCTGAGGAGATCGTTCAGAAGGACTTCGAAGTGGAAATTCAAGCCCGAATCGATGCAGAGCGGGCCCGTCTTCGTGCCGAAGCCGGACTGGCGCGTATGCGCGAGTTCAAGAAGCCGGTGGAGCGCACGTTCACTGCCGCGGAGCGCGACTACGTAACCATTCTCTTCGGCGGCCTGACCTGGAAGCACGAAGAGATGATCAAGGCCGTCTTTCATGGCAGCGGCTACAAGTGCGAGAACATTCCGACTCCGGTGGTCGATGACTTCCAAGCCGGAAAAGAATTTGGTAACAATGGCCAGTGCAATCCCACATACTTCACGGTAGGCAATCTGGTGCGCCACCTGCAGAAGCTTGAGCAGCAAGGGCTGACGCGTAAGCAGATCATCGACAACTACGTCTTCTTCACTGCGGGCTCCTGCGGGCCATGCCGGTTCGGAATGTATGAAGCCGAATACCGCTTTGCGCTCCAAAATGCGGGTTTCGATGGCTTTCGCGTCCTGCTATTTCAGCAGACCGATGGCATTAAGGCAGCGAGCGGCGAGCCTGGGCTGAAGTTTTCCGTAGACTTCGGTATGGGCATGTTAAACGCCCTCAACCTCGGAGATGTCATCAACGAACTGGTGTACCAGGTGCGTCCCTTCGAGGTGAACAAAGGCGAGACGGACCGCGTCATTCAAGAGTCGGTGAAGACATTGACCAACACGCTGCGAGACCGGAAGCGCTGGCACATCAACGACGCTGCCCCCGCCTGGGCGAAGCCGTTCCTTGAAAAGAACCAGAAGCTTGCGGGGATTGGCTGCACGCTCGGAAAGATCGGCGATAACCTATACGGCAAGGAGTATATCGATGCGCTGCATGCCTGTCGCGACAGCATCAACGCGATCGAAGTCGATCGTTTGCGCGTGAAGCCTGTCATCAAAATCACAGGTGAGTTCTGGGCCCAGACCACTGAAGGCGATGGCAACTTCAATATGTTTGCCTTCCTCGAAAAGGAAGGCGCGCAGGTGCTGGTCGAACCGATCGCTACCTGGATCGCTTACATGATGTTCGTAGCCAAAGAAGGCGCGAAGGCGCGAGCTGACGCAGAGGCGCCGTATCGCGATCCTAAGTGGTACGAGTTGAAAAAACGACTGGTCAATGACCTGAAGGTATTGAAGAAGACCGGAGGTCTGAGCGCCGGGAGTGCCATGTGGACGTATTTCTATCACCGCACCATCAAGCACATGGGTGACACGGCGCACCATCTGGTTCCGCAGAAAGAGCTCTCGCGGTTAGCGCATCCCTTCTACCATCAGCTTGCTCGCGGCGGAGAGGGCTACATGGAAGTCGGCAAGAACGTCTACTACACCGTGAATCACCTGTGCCACATGGTCCTGGCCTTGAAGCCCTTCGGCTGCATGCCATCGACGCAATCGGACGGTGTTCAATCGCGGGTCGTCAACAAGTTCAAAGACATGATCTTCCTGCCGGTCGAAACCTCCGGCGAGGGCGAAGTAAACGCGCACAGCCGCGTCCAGATGGCGTTGGCAGAGGCAAAAGCCAAAGCGCGCGCGGAGTTCGAAGGTGTGCTGGAACAGACCGGTAGGTCCCTGGAGGAGTTGCGAAGCTACGTCGATGAACACCCGAATCTAAAGCAAGGACTCTACAAATTCCCCCATCGGAAGGGTCTTGCCGGGACCGCTGCGCAGTTCGCCTGGCACGTCAATGATCTGATGGGTGCTAATCGTAACCGGAAGCGTGTCTTCACGACTACGAAACAAGTTGCATAGCGCAGACCTCTCCACCACAGAGTGGATCGCAATGAATTAATTCCCTAAGGAGAAGGGCGATGCAACCATTCCTGGTCGGCTTGGACGTAGGTTCCACAACTGTCAAAGCGATTGTGGTCGATGCTGCGACCGATAAGACAATCTGGCAGGACTATCAGCGCCATGAGACGCGACAACCGGAGAAGGTCTTAGAATTCCTGCGTCGTATGGAGGCTGACACCGGTATGTCGCCTGCAAACACGCGCATCTTTATCACCGGCTCCGGTGGCGGCACCATCGCTGAGATGATCGGCGCAAAGTTCGTGCAGGAGGTGCATGCCGTCTCGCTTGCAGTCGAGAAGCTGCATCCCGAGGTGTACTCCGTAATCGAACTGGGCGGACAGGACGCAAAAATCATCGTCTTCAAAGACGACGAAGAGACGGGACGCAAGAAGAAGATCCCTTCTATGAACGATAAGTGCGCAGGCGGCACGGGAGCGGTCATCGACAAGATCAACGCCAAGCTGAAGATCCCAACCGCCGAGCTTTCCAACCAGGCCTACCTCGGTGTCAAGCTGCATAAGGTCGCCGGCAAATGCGGCGTCTTTGCCGAAACCGACATCAATGGTCTGCAAAAGACTGGAACTCCTCCACATGAACTGATGGCCTCGCTCTTCGAAGCCATCGTGTTGCAAAACCTTAGCGTGCTGACGCGCGGACACACATTGCGCCCCCACGTTCTTCTCCTTGGCGGCCCCAACGGATTCATCCGTGGCATGCGCGAAGCCTGGCAGGCAAACATTCCACGTATGTGGAAGGAGCGCAAAGTAGAGATCCCGGAAGGCGTCACTCCTGAGGAGTTGATCAAAGTACCGGAGAACGCCCAGTACTTCGCCGCTTTGGGTTCGGTCGAGTTCGGCAAAGATGAGGAGCCGGAGGTGGGCCGTTATCTTGGGACCGAGAAGCTTCTCTACTACATCGATTACGGCCGCGCAGAAGAGAAGGCCATATCGGGAGGCAAGGGGCTTGTCGCAGAGGATGCGGAGCTCGTTGATTTCAAGTCGGCATTCAAAAAGAAAAAGTTCACCGCAGCAGGATTCCTCCCCGGCCAGACCGTCTCCGGCTTCATCGGGATCGATGGAGGGTCTACTTCCACCAAAGCTGTCCTGCTCGACAAAGAAGGAGAGATTCTCTGCAAGGCCTACGAGCTCTCCAATGGCAATCCAATCCAGGACACGATCGAGATGTTCCAGAAGCTGCGTGAGCAGGTCGAGAGCAAGGGCGCGATGATCGAAGTGCTGGGCGTTGGCACTACCGGTTATGCCAAGGACATTCTCCGGGACGTATTGAACGCAGATGTCGCGCTGGTCGAGACCGTGGCCCACACCGAATCGGCACTCAAGTTCTACGAGGACCCTCACGTCATCGTTGATGTGGGTGGTCAGGACATCAAGATCATCGTTCTAAAAGACGGCCGCGTGAAGGACTTCAAGCTAAACACACAGTGTTCCGCAGGCAATGGATATTTCCTGCAATCTACCGCGGAAGGCTTCGGTATGAAGGTGGAGGAATACGCAGACATCGCCTTCTCTGCTAAATCCATGCCGTCCTTCGGCTACGGCTGCGCAGTGTTTATGCAATCCGACATCGTGAACTTTCAGCGCCAGGGATGGCGATCAGAGGAGATCCTTGCCGGCCTTGCCGACGTATTACCGAAAAACGTGTTTCTGTACGTGGCCAGCATTCCAAATCTCGCGGCGCTCGGCTCCCGCTTCGTACTGCAGGGCGGTACGCAGAACAATATGGCGGTCGTGAAGGCGGAGGTGGATTTCATCAAGTCCAGCTTCCGCGCCAAGGGCAAAGAACCGGAGATCATCGTCCACGAGCACTGCGGCGAGTCAGGTGCGATCGGGGCCGCACAAGAGGCGCTTCGTCTTTGGAAGAACGGCCGCAAGACGACCTTCATTGGCCTCGAAGCCGTAGCGAACATCCACTACCGCACCACGCGCAACGAAGACACGCGTTGCTACTTCTGCAAGAACAACTGTCTCCGCACCTTCATCGATGTGGACGTGACTGGCTCACACGATCACACTCACACCGACGCGGTGGCAACAGACCGCACGGCCACAGTAGAAGAAGTTGCCGTTGCCGCGGCGGTGGCAACACTTCCCTCCCTCGAACAGATCCAGGCGAATCTGCCTCCAGCGACTTCCTCCGGGCCCTCATGCAGTACGGGAGGGAGCTGCGGCTCTTCCTCTTCCTCTACGTTTAAAGCGAAGGTGGAACCGCTCGTTCAGATTCAAATTGCGCCAGGCTCCAGCAAAGTGATTGAACTGCCCAAACCAGTTGAGTTTCAACCTCGCAAGACCAAGGTTCCCCTGCGTACAGGCGAGCAGAGGCTAATTATCGCAACGTGTGAAAAAGGTGCCGTCGAAGACCTGGATGACATGAAGGACATCAAGGCGGATATCGACAAAATCAAAGAAGCCAATCCAAACTATGTCGACGTGGCCGCCCGCGACGTATTCCGTCATCGTCAGACTGCGAGCGTAGCTGATGCTGTACCGAGTACAAAGGGATTTCTAGTCTCCAAAGCCGTTAAAGAGCGGGCCGCCTTGATGGAGAAGCGCAAGGACTATCGCGTCGGAATCCCGCGGCTGCTCAACACCTATACCTACGCCGCAATGTTCAATGCATACTTCGCCAGTTTGGGGCTGAAGGCCGAAAACATTGTCTATTCCGACTACACCACGCCGGAGTTGTATCGTGCAGGCGCAAGCCGCGGCGCCATCGACCCCTGTTATCCCTCGAAGATCGGCATCGCGCATGTTTACAATCTGCTCGCAACCAAGCACGCAAAGAAGCCGCTCCATGCGATCTGGTTTCCGATGTACGACGTGTTGCACACCCACCTAGTCAATCTAACTGGCTCCAACGCATGTCCTACGGTCACCGCAACACCTGAGACAGTGAAGGCCGCCTTCACCAAGGAAAGCGACATCTTCGCCGAGAACGGACTCGTCTATGTCGATCCGATCCTGAACATGCAAGACCACAGGTTCTGTGCAGACCAGATGTTTAGGCTTGGGGCCCGATTCTGGGGCTCTCCCGCGAAGAGAATGAGCGCGCCGTCGAGGCGGGGTTCACGGCACTCTCTGAATGCGAAGCGGAGATCCGCCGGCAAGCACGTGAGACGCTCGATCAGCTTGAACGCGAAGACCGCATCGGCATCGTCATGCTGGGCCGCGTCTATCACCACGATCCCGGCCTCAACCACGAGATCATGGAAGAATTCCAGAAGCTGGGCTATCCGGTCTTCTCGCAAAGCACCTTACCTCTGGACGAGGACCTGCTTGAACGCCTCTTCGGAGAGGAGGTGCGCGCCGGGCTGATCACTCATCCACTGGACATCAGCGATGTCTGGAAGAACCGCTACTCCACGAGCACGAACCACAAAGTCTGGGCGGCAAAATTTACCGCACGCCATCCCAATCTGGTCGCCCTCGAGGTCTCCAGCTTCAAGTGCGGCCACGATGCTCCGATCTATGGAGTCATCGAGGGCATCATCGAGCAGTCGGGAACGCCGTACTTCTCATTCAAAGATCTCGACGAGAACAAACCGTCCGGCTCAATTCGCATTCGTGTCGAGACAATCGACTACTTCCTGCGTCGCTACCGCGAAGACATCGTCAAGCGCCGGACCATCGAAAGCGATATTGAAACGCAGCTGGCCGCCCTTGAGCAATCTCTCCGAACTCAAACGCGAGACACCTACGAGATGGCAGTTGCCGGAGATTGAATTATTGACGATACGATTCGGCGTTCTCCCGCGTTTCCCTTCTCTTGGCGACCGCTCAGGAAATACCCGCAAAGATCACGCGTGAACTTGCGTTTGCGCCGAACCGGCGGGTGTCGGCTTCAAGAACTTAAAGAGAGTTGCGTTGGCGAGAATAGTAACAAGCGACGCGGCCAAAGTGGCGTTGTAAACGTCTGGCCCAATCAGCCCCGAATGCAAAGAGACCTGCGCCAGAATGAAGGAAAATTCGCCGATCTGCGTGAGGCCAATACCGACACGCATTGCTGTATGGGCAGAATAGCGGAACAGGCGAACGACCGCGAACCAGACCACGAACTTGCCCACGAGAACCAGTCCTACGATGACTAGCAGAAGACGCCAATTTGAGATCCACGTGCGTGGGTCGATGAGCATGCCGATCGTGACGAAAAAGAGAGCAACGAAGGCATCTCGAATAGGAAGGGTCTTCGCACCGAGTTTGTGGGCGTAATCGCAGCTGCCAAGAAGCATTCCCCCAACAAATGCTCCAAGCGGGAGCGACAGGCCAATTGCCTCGGTGACGGCGGCAATGACGAAGCAAATAGTGAGCACTAGAAGAAGAGCGAGCTCATCATTGTCGGTCTTCTCTGCGCGAGCGAGAAGACGCGGAACGACCTTCCAGCCAACGAGGACCACGGGAACGAGCAAAAGTAGAGACTTGCCAATCTGCCAGAGGACCTGGCTGTAGCCCCCGCCACCGGAAGAACCGAGGCTGGGAAGCAGAACGGTAAGCATAACGACGGCAAGGTCCTCGACCAGCGTCAGCGTGATCATGACGCGGCCAGCCTCCGAGCTAAGTTCGCCGCGGTCCATAAGCAGCCGCATAAGAACCATCGTGCTGGCGACAGAAATGATGCAACCGACGGCAACGCCCTGGGGAAGCGACCAGCCAAGAAGCTCTCCAGCACCGACACCAAGTCCGACGGAAAGAAGAATGCCGATTGGGGCACCAACAAGCGCGACCCACTTCACCTGAAGCAATTCAGGAATGGAAAACTCAATACCGATAGAGAACATCAGCAGCATCACGCCGACTTCGGCCATCATTTCAAACGTGTGGACATCGTGCACGCGAATGCCGGGCGTGAGCGGGCTGATGATGAGACCAGCTAGAACGTAGCCTAGTATGAGCGGCTGGCGTAGGCGCCAGAACACGAAACCACCGATGAGAGCGCCCGCAAAGACCATGGCGATGTCGCGAAAGATGAACATGGGTTCATGCACAGCGGAACTCCGATCTGATTGGACGTGCGTGGTGAAGAAGAGTCTAGCACTTCAACTTGGGTCCCGCTAAGGCGTGCACCTTCACTCGTTGGATGAAAAATCATGGGCGCGCCGTGGTGCGGCGGTCGAACAGGAGCTAATTCACCTTCTTAATATCGTCCGGCTTCCACGCTTGATCGAAGAAGGCCTTGGTTGGACCGTAGAGCCGGAAGAGCGTGAACCAGCCCTTGTCCGGAATGGTGGCGATCCAATTTTTTCCAACGCCCGGAGACTTCGGGCCAAAATAGATGTCGGTCGAGCCGTCGGAGTTCTGGATCGGTTTGTCCATCGTGTTCAGCGAAGGAAACGGTTGTCCGTTGTCGAGACCCGAACCCGTGATTGGATCGTAGACAGTGACCGACCAGAAGATCGCAGCGGGAATATCGGGCGGCAGGTGCAGTACATAGGCCTGGCTGCCGCGAAGGAAGTTGCCGTCGGAGTCCACATAGGCCGCGGGGTATTTTGCGCCGATGTTCTCCATGTTGGCGGCCATGCCTGGACTCGCAGAATACGCATAGGTGAAAAAGCCTGTACGCGCGTCGATGACGTTATAAGTGTCGGCAGTGAAGGTTGCGTTGGTGGGGAACGGATTGATCCAATGGCGGTTCGCGTAATAGAGTCCATTGGGGACCATCGCAGATGGCTGATACACAAGCACGTGTCCCATCCGCGAGGCGGTACGGGCGGCCTTGTCGAGCAGGTCGGAGGTCGGCGCGTCCGGTGCGAATGGCCTGCCCTGGATAATGCCAATTCCCGCGAGCACGCCACGCATCTCCATGTCGGTCGGATCGACATACTCATGGTCAATGAAGCGCGAGAGCATGTTGAACGCGGTGCCGTCCTGTGGGTACAACATGTTCGCCGGCGTGGCGGAAGCGTCCGGAAACACCATCGGTCTGGCCGTCGACTCCTGGCCTAGCGGATAGTCCCTCGTCTGCTCCATCACCTTGACCGGCCCGGAGAGCTCTTTGGGATCTTTGAAGAA
Organism: uncultured Acidobacteriaceae bacterium; assembly: GCA_963756685.1. Taxonomy (GTDB): domain Bacteria; phylum Acidobacteriota; class Terriglobia; order Terriglobales; family Acidobacteriaceae; genus Edaphobacter. Next base: position 132,787 of record CAVWON010000005.1, on the reverse strand, counting down.
ACCCCGCCAGAAGACAAACACACCGTAGGTTCCCGATCGATACGTGAAGTAGCCCGAAGGGACAGTACCTTTGTAGTCCGGCGGCAGAATCAAGTACTTGCCTCCGTTGCCGTGGTCGGGACCAGGCAGTCCTACATCACCGGCCCACTCGCGGCCTTCAATCTCGCCCTCTGAACGGATGGGGCGCTGCCAGAAATCGTCGAGAATTCCCTGCAGGCCGGGCGGTACCTCGATGACCATCGGCCCATCTTCCTTCAGGTCGAGATAGCCGAGCGCATAGATCACGTCGGAGTTCGGCGTAGTGATCAGGGTCTTGGCGTTCAACCGCTCTTTGAAGATAGGCAGGACGTTATAGCCTTTGCCGAAGACCTTCTCGGAGCCCTCTTTCATGCCGTACATGTTGAGCGCAGGCAGCGCCCAGAGATATGCCTGAACGGCCCGCTCAAAGAGAAGCTCTCGTTTGAGCACGCTGATGTCCGCCTTCAACGGATAACTCTCGATGTAGGGCTGGTCGGCCAGCTGGTCGTAGTGCGACGGCGGCAACTTAGTCGTTTCATTGCAGGCGGTGAGGCAAAGTGCGGCCAGGAGGACGAGGCAGACCTTCTTCATGTGTCCAGATGCTCCTACTTTACTTTCGTCACGACCGGTGGGGTCCAGCCTCCGTTCAGAATACTCTCCTCCGGCCAGTAGGAGCGGACGTAAAGCACAAAGTCCTCTTTTGGTGCGGGCAGCCAGTTGGAGCTCTTGTCGCCCTCGGGTGGGGTCGACTGCACATAGATCGTGAGTGAGCCGTCGGGCGCCGTCACAAGCGTCTTGTTCTTGGTGCCCACCGAATAGCGCTTGATCTCATTGGGCGAGAAGAAGTGATGTTGGTTGTAAAGTGTGAGCGACCAGAAGCCTTTTACAGGAGGGGTTTGGCCTGTGGCGAAGGTAACGGTGTAGGCGTGGTTGCCGTTGAGTTGTTGGCCGCTACCATCCGAGTCCTGATAGAAGTACTTGGTCTCGCGCTCTGAGTTGACGAAAATATTGGATTTGGCGACAGCGGCACGCGTGAAATAGTCGGTGCCAAACGCCGCGCCATTCTTAATGGTCGGTCCAGTTATAGGCCAGCGGAAGGCCACTGTTATGAAACTGAAATAGGGGCGTAATCAGGTCCTTGTCCGCTTCAACTGCCGACGCGACTAAGGCCGCGTGCAGCTTGGTCTTTCGACGCAGCATCAAGGACACTTTGGAGATTGGCGTACAACGCCTCTTCCCCAGGCAGCGGTGGCACCTCTTTCAGTATGGCGGGAAGCACATCGAAAAAGCTCTCAGGCAACACCCATTTCGTCTCTTCTTCTCCGGTGGACGGGTTGGGAAAATGGGGGATGATTGACCAGTCTTTAGTCTGTTTCTGCCCCGTGAACTTGCTGAGTGGATAAATGAGAATGCCTGTCAGCAATGGTTGAATCGCCTGGCGGTCGGCCGCGGTATCGTCCATGAAGACACGGGGGATGACAACACCAAGATTGGTCTTCGATTGAAAGACCCCTGTGATCCCGCGGGGTACGATTCCCTTCCAACCAGGTCCCGACAAGAAGGTAGAAGCCGGGCTTCGTGCCGTACATCTTTCCCAGTTGGACGAAGGAGTCCGTGCGCTGGTCGACGACCTGGTAGACCCAGAACCTGTCGCCGAAATCCGGCACCTGAACGACCAATGGCTCTTGATCGAGGGAGAACAGACCGAAGCCATAGACAACGTCCTGGTTGGGACAGGCAACCAGGCGTTCGCCCGGATCGATATAGTCTCGCACCATAGAGAGTTGGTTAATAGGAGCCACCGGTACGATGCCGCCCATTAGACCGGGCTCGGGCAGCTTAGACAAAATGAGTTTGCGATTATGCATGTTCACCATGGGCCAGCCCCACAAATAGGCCATACCTCCCACGCGGCGGACGTAGTCCTCGGTCAAACGGGTGCCCGGCACGGGGCCCGGAACAGAGACCGCAACCGGAGCAGGCGCGACAGGTGCCGGAGCCGGTTGGCTCGTTTGCTGTGGGTTGCATCCTGTGAACAGGGCTAAAGATGCAGCGAGAAGAAGTGCGCAAATAGTCTGCTCTTTGTGCATCGATAAACTCCTGTCCCTGGAACCGGCCTGCTGGTATGGATCAAGTTGTAGTCGGGGCCAGAGATTGTGATTGCGCCTTCGAACCCCGTAAATACTGGCTTCAACTATCGCAATGCATCCAAAGATCGAATACTGGCAGGACTTACAGACTCGGGAAGACTTGCAATGAAAAATTAAAATGCGAAAAACCTCAGCAAAAACGCATGTCAAGCCCCAAAACCATCTAACTCATTGCAGTTCAGCAACATCCGCGTGGCATTTTAGTTCGATCCAAACCGCTATACTGGATATATAGATCGAAAAACAAGCAAGCCCCGGAGACCCTCCGGGGCTAAGTCATTTAGAAAGACGATTTTAGCCGTAAACCCTTTGCTATGACGATTTTACCGCTCGGTACCTACCGTAAACCATTGAATCCAAAGATTTGCGCCCAATCTTGGGGGGGAGGGGGGTACCCCTTAGATCGCGATCTGAGGAAGCCATAGCTTCATCCGAGAACGGGCTACACTGCGAACTTCAACAGCATCCTGAGGACGTCTTTCAGAGGCATCACGGTTAAAGAGCAGCGGCACCATCGGAATGAGGCAGGCTGCTACGAGAGCAAGCGGTGTACGGGGCCCCATCGGTACGGGATCCATCTTCTCGATGAAGCCAAAGCTGTTCCCGAGGTCAGCCAGTGATTGGATGTCTCCTGTTCCGAGCAGCACCTCCTCGCGGGGAGGTTTCGTCTCTACCCATTTCTTTTGGAACGAGGCCGTATACTCCGTTGCCAACGTACCGTACTTATACAGTCCGGCCCTCTTCGTCTTCAACAGAATGGGAGCAAAGACAAATAACGGAAGAAGGAACAAGAGGACCATCACAATAACGTAAGCAGCGATCAGCGGTGCGAAGTGCTGCAGCGGTACCTTGTCGTAGACAACGTCGTTTGCAAGAACACCTGACACCGTCAATGAGAACGCAAAAAGAATGATCGCAAAGAAACGATGCGACTCCCCGACAAAAGCGAGACCACCGGACTGATCAGGATGGGTCGCTATTAGTTGGAGATTGAGCTTGCTCATGCGCCAAAGGAACTGACCCCAGAGAAACAACCTCCAGAGCCAGCGGAGTAGAAGGAAGTGAAAGAACGGAACGCAAAACAGCACGAACCACCAACCCGCCCATGTCAATGTAACCGTCGAGTCGGTGCGGATCGCATACCAGGTCGAAGCCTGGACCGCCATCGAAGTAAGCCCCACAGCTGCGAACGAATAAGCCACGAATATGAGAATGACCTCTGCAAGTGTGGAATCACGCCATCGAAGCCCGTCCCTGATTGCCCGATCATATCGCCCAAAATCCTCTTCAACGGACCAGGCCGGAATGCACAAAATGCGCAGAAGCGTGTCCCAGGTGCGGCCCCAACACGGTTTCGGCAATGAACAATAGAGGCACCGCCAGGAGCAAACGTGCATGCACAGCGAAGTCTCGCAGAAAAGGCACCTCAACACGATGGCCGGTCGCGGTGCCCTGCAATGCGGAGAGCGCCAACAGAGGCACCCACGTAACCAGGACCGCAAGAAGCGCTCGGCGGAGAATATGCGGCGACTCGTCTCGAATGAGGCCCAAACGCTTCTCGATTCGATAGGTGGGTCCACCAGCTGTAAGGTGGAGCATTGGTTGATTTGTGTGCGCAAGATCAGTCATTGGCCTCCTCGGTAAACCGTGGTTCTTTCGATTGAACACTTGGAAGCTTGTGCAACTGAATCGATGACTACAAAAGATCAGGGGGATGCAATGCGGAAGAGCGGTGAGTACAAATGAGTGTACTCGGTTGGTGTGGGACGGATCCGAGATCCGCCCGCGTTCGCTCAAATGGCTGATGGATATGTAAACGACGGCCTTGACGGTACAGTTCGGCAACTTACGCCGCCGAGGAAGGCGTTGAAACTGTCAAAACAGACAGCCGTACGAAGCAACGCTAACGGTGCCCGCAAGAAGTACTAGCCTTGTCCGGAGATTCGGCAGCATCAATACACTAAGGAGACTTCGACTCAGTAGTCACAATCGAGCGGTGATAGCCAATTACCTCGCCCAGAGTCACAGAATCCACCCAGTTCGATCCATGAACTGTTATGGTGCCGTCTTGGGCGGCACTTGCCGTGATGGTCGGAGACATTCCCCTGGAAGGAACGAGCAACGAAATGAACTCAGCACCATGGCCTCGCGTCGAACGCGTCAAGAAGAGATGCGGGTTCAGCGACGGGTCTGTGGCCCCTGATGTCTGGGCACCAGCCAAGGCGCTCAGAGACAGTTTCATCACGAGTGCGAAATGAAGAATTCGGACTTTTTTCATACACTCGGAGGGAGGCCACCTAAGTAGTAGACACTTAGATTGGTGGCGGCTTTTATCATTCGCTCCAGTGCGGGATTTGGAAAACGCTCCACATAGGGAGGTGCCCAGCCAATCTGGTCTCCATTGATTGTCTTCGGCAGCTCTTGCTGCACGCCTGCCGCTTTGACGAAGGGTGTTGGATCCTGAAGGCCTGCTACTGAGAAGTTAACAAGTCGATGAATAGCGCCGTTCGCGTGGGCATAAAGATCAAGGTGGTTGGCTTCTCCAAACTCCGCAAGCAGAACGAGAGGCGCGAGAGCATAGAGATGGTAGTGCAAGGCCCGACCGCCTCGGGCCATCTCCAGTGGAAGCGCACCATTGGGTTGTATCTGGTCAATTCCATTGTCATAAGTTCTCATCGCCCAATCAAAGTCCTTGCGATCATTCGCCGCCACCCCAATCGCTGCAAGCTCGACTCCGGCCCAGTAGAGATGATTGTTCTGACTGTCTCCTTGTCCCGGTTTCTTGCGCGCTTCGTAATAATTTTTAGTCTGTTCTCCCACGCTTTGCATCCATTTGGCGATTGTCTCCGTTTGTTGTGGAGTCGAAATGCCAGTTTCGCGGACCTTCAGATAGGCGATTGCAACTGCACCAACGACCCATCCCTGTACGTAATACGCCTGGCTGGACGACATTTTTCCGGCCAGCGAGTGTTCCTGCGCCAGGGTCACGATCTGGGCCATCGCACATTGCGCCGCCCTCCGTGACCCTGTGATGCGGTAGTCGTCCGCTGCGCTGACAACTGCCAACCCAACGGCCTTCACTCCGTCACTCGATTTGCGGTAAGCCTCCTGCCGCACCGGATCAATGATGGAGTGGGTCGGATCGTCCAGCCTGTAGAAGCCATCAGTCACCAAGTCGGGAGCGATATGCGCAATGGCTGGACACGCATAGGAAGCGTCCGTTATTGTCACGGGTTTTCCATCCCAGGGAGAACGAAGAGCTTTCTCTTGAGCAGCTGCAAGAACTGGAAGGACGGCGGCAATAAGAATCGGCAAGAGTGTGTACCTGGAACATTTGGCTTGACGACGGTGAATTCCATCCCGAAATCGAGCGGCCGTATTCATTTGTGTCCTCTTCGTTGATCAACTGCTGATTGTAAGAAAGGAGGGTCACCCAACAGGGTGACCCTCCAAGTAGATAAATCGGGAAGTAAGAGGTTAGAAGAAGAATCGCGCGGATAATTGCATTGTGCGATTAGGCTGCGTGCCTGTGATCTTGCCGAAGCCGGACGAGGTAGCGAAGGTTGCTGCGGTCCCAACCTCAGTCACAGTGAGGGAACCACTGGGCGATTGGAAGTTGGTATGGTTGATGACGTTGAAGGCATCGACACGGAACTGAAAATTGAGAGATTCCCATATCTTGAAGTCCTTCGAGACCGAGGCATCAAAGTCCAACTCACCGGGCGCGCGGTTAGAGTCCCGTGAAACGTTACCGAAACCCGTAGCAACAATTTGCGTTCGCACGCCATTGATGGTGTTGTAAACCGGGCCGGATGCCGTTAGCGGGAAGTTAGGATCGGTTGCAGAGTCGTAGTATTGCACCGAAGCCCCGTTCTTGGTCGAATTCGCCAGCTTGACGAACTGGGGGTTTCCGTTGGGGCGCTGCGATGCGCCCGGAATCTCGTTCGTCTGTGTAATGTTCACCGGCAGTCCGGTGTGGGCGATCACGACCGGCGCAATATGCCAGTTACGGAGCCACCACGGTCCCGGAGTCGTGTAGATCATGGCGAAGTTCAACACCTGCTTGACGTCGATGTTGCTGGGGGCCAAGTCGTGGATAAAGTTCGGACCAGCAACAGGATATTGGGAATTTGCCGTTCCATTCGGAGCCGAGAAGTTGTAGATGGTGCTGCCATCGTCCATGCTCTTCGAGTAGGTGTAGTTGGAGAGAATAGCCATCCGGGTATTGAACTCGCGTTTTACCGTTACCTGCAATCCGTTGTAGTTGGAGCCCCCCGAGTTGTTGTTCACTGTGAATTGTTTGAGATTCGGGAATGGTGATGCATTTTGGGTCGCCACGCTGGTGTTGAGGAGGGTTTCCGCGGGTACCGCCGAGAGAGGAACGACGTTCTCGTTCAAGTTGTAGGAGAGGTGAACTGCATGGTTCCCGACGTAGTTGACCTCGAGCGTAAGTAAGTAAGGCAACTGACGCTCGAAACCAACATTCCATTGTTGCACCAACGGCATGTGGCTTTGGTTGTTGAATGAGATGGCAACGCTGTACGGGTTACTTGCGGAAGAACCCACCAAAGCCTGGAAGGGATTCTGGAGATTTGGAGGGGGCGCCAGCGGAAGGCCCTGCGAAAGAGAGAATGGCTGAGCGACGGCCGTTCCCAGGTTGTTGTTCATGATGGTATTGTCAAATCCCGGATAGGCAAGCTGACCGCCGAGGTTTTGGAAGATGGTTCCGTAGAAGGTGCCGAATGCGGCGCGGATGACGGTCTTCTCGTCGACGCTATAGGCCAAGCCGATACGTGGCGAAACGTCAGCTTTCGGTGTGCTGATATTGAGCGAACGGGATACGCCATTAAGTCCAGCCGCCCACAACTGCCCGGAGATCGGGTTAATACGGCTGTAGATATTGGTGGCGATCGTCAGCGCAGACTCGTATTCGTAACGAAGCCCCAGGTTGAGGGTCAGTTTAGGCGAAACCTTCCAGTCGTCCTGGAAGAAAACGCCGAAGTTGGAGTTGCGCCTGCCGGTCGGCGGCTGGGGCTGCTCATATTGTGCGGTCTTGATTTTGCCGAGGAGAAAATCCGCAATTTGAGTGTTTGGAGTTCCGGAAGCTCCATGGTTCGTGATGGAGCCGTCGAATTGAAAGAGCCCTTCCGGGCTGGTCGCCGGGTTGTATGAGTTGAACTCGTTCTTACGAAGCGACGCGCCGGCTTTGAAAGTGTGAGGACCGAACGTCTTCGTAATGGTGCCGAAGGGAGTGTAGGTGTTGGTGATATTGACCTGGTCCGTGTTGGTGTCCGCACCAATGTTGCTAAAACCAAAACTATTGCTACCGCTATCTTGAGTACTAGCACTGGCGGATATTTGGGGTGTCTGGTTCAAGGGCAGCGACGCAATTCCGAGTGTGGTTGACGCGTTCTGGCCGGTTCCCGGGGGATTGCGAAGTACAACGTTGCGGAAGAAGCCCATATTCAAGTCCATAACCAGGCTCGGGCTCCAAACGCGGGTGTAATCGATGGAGGGCAACCACGCATTGTTGCAGGTGCAGTCCCACGTTGTGTTGAGCAACTCACTGTTATAGGTGACGGGGTTCGGCGTCGAGGTGGTGAAGCGGTAGACGTTGAAACTCAGCCTGTCTTTCGGTGTAAGCACCTCATCGACACGAACGACGATCTTCTGGACAGTGCCGGTCTGGTTTTGCAGCGACGTCCAGTTGCCCGTGTAACGGTTGTTTACCGAATCGTAGGTGCCGATCGTGTTCGGAAGAGGGAGGAGGGCCAGGATCTTCGCTGCTGCAGGGTCGATGGGGCCGACTTTGTTGTTTGTGAATTGTGGCGTGTTTGTGCCGCCAGGCTGGTAAATCTTACCTGAGTAGTTTGAGAGATCGCCCGTGCGCTGCGCGGCAGTAGGGACCGTTTGTGTCACAAGCGTTGAGTTCGGCTGGATCGTTCGGTCGTAGTTGACGAAGAAGAAGGTCTTGTCACGGCCGTTGTAAAGATGAGGGATCCGGATCGGTCCGCCAAAAGAACCACCGCCCTGGAAGAATCGGTCGCGGTTGCGCGGCGTAACGGCCCCGGTCGTAGCGTTGATGGTGTCCTTGTGGAAGTACTGGTTGGCGTCGAACGCTTCGTTCCGGAGGAGGAAGTAGATATTCCCGTGATAAGTGTTTGTGCCGGAGATGGTATTCACGGATATCACGGCGCCCGAGGTGCGGCCATACTCGGCCGGCGCATTGGTGGTGATGACGCGGAATTGGTCGATACCATCTGGCGAAGGCAGTGTCTCCGGTGTTCCCGTGGAGGCGACGATCGTCGAAACGCCGTTGAGCAGCACTTCCGTGTTCAATGTGCGACTGCCGTTGATCGAGAGCTGCGAGGTCGATGGCGTATCGGCAGCACCGCCGTGCACGACGCCCGGGATGAACGCGAGCAGGTTTTCCGTCGTGCGCTGCTGCAATGGAAGGTTCTGGACGTCCTGCGGCGAGATCAGCGTCGAAATGGTTGATGTGCTTCGATCAAGCTCTTCGCCTTTGGACTGGACGGTTACAACTTCGGTCGCCACGCCAATTTGCATATCGACGTTCACGGAAGCCACCTGCGCTACCGTCGCGACGAGATTATCGATCACGGCAGCCTTTAGCCCCACGGCGGTGACCGTTACTTTGTAGGTTCCCGGGATGACCTGGGGCGCGACGAAGCTGCCCGCAGAATCGGTCTTCCCACTGAAGACCGTCACGCCTGTGTTCTTGTTGACGATGACGACCCGGGCGTCCGGCACCAGAGCACCGGTAGGATCGAGAACCTGGCCGCGAATTGTCGCGTTGGTGTTCTGCGCGTACACGACGCCACCGCCAGGAACAATTGAGGGTAGCGTGCACCATCCGGCGAAGACCAGTAGGGCGATCGCCGCTGGCTTGCGCAGAACACTCCCTATTTGGCATAGGGCTGTACTAATTACTTGATTGAAATTCACGAGAAAGCCTCCAAGGACGCTGTACGACTTCTGCAAAAAACCATAGTTGTCTGCGACTGTTGCTATCTGCGATATCGGCTGACGCGGAGGAACTTTTCTCCGAAAACTGTTGATCCGCGCCCGATGAGACTAACGATTGTCTTGATAAGTTCGCAGATAAAACAATTGCGGAAACATAAGAAAACATACGAGGCATGCTTGTCAACTCCTTTCTCACAACCCACTCAAAAACAGGCGTGCAGGCCACTTCCATCACCCGAATTTTGGAGCACTCAACGTCTTCTAGACGTGCGATGTACTCCCAGACCGAGTTGGATTTCAAGAAATGGCTACTCAACAGACAGCTTTCCGTTTAATCCGAAGGCGTTCTTCGCGTCCTTTGGGCATACCGCATGGCACGAGTTATTCGGTCAATTACAACTCTGCCCTCGCGATGTCATCTGCCTTTCTGAACTCGTATTTGTTCCAAAAGATCGCGGGCTTGTAAGGATTTCGGATCGGCCTTCACAGCGGCTTCCGCCTCTTTCTCTGCTTCGGGAAGGCGATTCATCTGCATAAGCACTACCGAATAGGCCATGTGGGCACTGGCATCGGCCGCATCCAACTGAATGGCTTTCTGCAGTTGGAAGGCGGCCTGCTTCCAATCAGCTTTTCCAGCCAGCAGACGACCGAGGTTGGCCCTGGCTTCAGCGTCGTATGGATTAATTGTCAATGCTTCCCGGAATGCCGTTTCCGCACCCTGCGGATCTCCCATCTGCGCCAGGTTAGTACCAAGATTATTTTGCGCATCGGCGAAATCCGGCCTGAGTTGGAGCGCTTTCTTGAGATCTGCAATCGCACTCTCCTGTTTTCCGGCACCTCGATTCAATCAATGCGTGCTCATACCAAAGAAGGGCGTTCTCAGGTTCATGATCAATAGCGCTTTGCAGCACAGCCAATGCCTCGTCTTCGCGCCCATTGCTTCCAAGTGTCGCTCCAAGACGCCGTTGGGCACGCGATGAGAGAGGATCTAACGCAAGTGCTTTCTGATAAGCACCTATTGCATCTGAATAATTGCCGTTATGCCGCATCGCGTCTCCAAGTTCAATATAGAAATTCGGCTGATCGGGACGCTGCGTTCGAACAAGTTCTTCCAATCGAGGGACGCCAGTCTCCAAATTGGAGGTATCGATCACCTGGGCAAGTGCGCTATAAAGATCGTCCGCAGCCTCCGGTTTTTCATGATCCAGAATGTACTTCTTTACTTCACCGTGATAGGCATTCGCGGGCGTCTCCGGGATTTCCTGCCGCTCTGCCAGTAGTTCCCTGGCGGGGAGCGGACGACGCTGGATCAGATGGTCTGTCATGATCGCGTGTACCACATCCTGAGTCCGACGCTTGGGCATATGGCAGGAGATGCAGTCGTTTGAGGCGGGATGCTGGTGGAGCGCAATCTGCGCAGGTAGGTTCGCAGCATGGCACTTCATGCAGACGGATGCATAATACGAGGCCGACTCAGGTCCCTTGTGCAGGTCGTGTGGGTTGTGGCATGTCTCGCAGGTCAACGCACCTTCACTCCTTAGATAGCAAAGCGACTGTCTCAACCGATAAGGTGCATTCACTATCTCGAAGTTGTCGGTACGCCCTTTTTCAGGATCTCGACTGAAGTAAGAGTTGAAACTGCCGAGGGGCTGATCCGCGCTGTAGCCGAACGGTTGCTTATCGTAGTGCCGAATGCGATCCGGAAGAGGGCGGCTGGTGGTCTCGAGATGACATTGCTCACAGACTTCCATCTGCCGGTTAGTTACTCAAATGCGCCGGATTGAGGACCGAGTGCGCGGATCTGGGCAATGGAGGTTCCAGGGGACTGGGCTGCTTTGACATGCGCTGCTCCTGGGCCATGGCAGCGTTGACAATCGATTCCTTCCGGTAACGGGCCGCTATAAACCGGATTCGCCGAAAGATCACGATGTGCGGTCGCAGGGACCTCTGGATAGCCGTTGTGGCAGAACATGCATTCGTACGCGATCTGCCGGCGCGTCATCGGATGTGAATTGTCGTACCCGGGATTCATTCCCCAGCGACCACCTAGTTCCGCATACCAGGCGAGCGGAAGTTCGATCAACCTGCCGTCTTCTTCCCGGTGCAGGTACGTTCGCACGTGATTTCCCGAACCCATGATGTAGTCAATCTGCAGCTCTTCGACATTGTCCGGCTTGCCGTCGAAGCCCAGTTGCCATCGGCGCTGGAAGTACTTGCCAGCGTGTTCCGTCATTGTGTAGTACGTGCCGGACGCTGCGTGAAAGAATTCGCTTTCTTTGGCGGGGAGCTCAACGGTGTCCTTCGCCTGCGGCTTATAGAAGGCGTGCGCCATGCCCGTAGTCGCGTACCCTGCAGTCTCGCTAGCATGGCACTGAGCGCAGGGCCTCGGCTCGGCATATGCTTGCTGGACGGTGGGACCTGGTCTATTCATGTGCGACAAGTACACGGCTAGACCGGTGGCGATTATGGTCGCGAGCAGACACGCGGTGACTACAGAGCGCTTCTTCATGCGTGTGAGTAAACCTTCGCGACTTGTGGACAGAAGATTTTTTGGTCGGGCACTTGGGTTCGCACTGTAGCGGCCATTTTGGTTCTATGGTGGCCCGGGCAGGAGTCCAACCTGCGACCTTCGCGTTAGGAGTGCGCTGCTCTATGCAACTGAGCTACCGGGCCACGTTTGGGTAGTGTATCGCGAGGCCCACAGCGGCCGCGGTGATAAACTTGTGGGTGGAGAGTTTATGCCAGAGATACAGCGTCGACGTGCGGTAACAGTGAATATTGGCGGGATTCGCGTGGGTTCGGACGCACCGGTTGTCGTGCAGTCGATGACGAATACAGACACGGCCGATGTCGAGAGCACGGTGCAGCAGGTCGCGGCACTGGCGAGAGCTGGTTCGGAGATGGTTCGCGTCACCGTCAACAACGACGATGCTGCTAAGGCCGTTCCTTACATCGTGGAGGAGTTGGCGAAGAAGGGTTGGTCGACGCCGATTATCGGGGACTTTCACTACAACGGGCATCAGCTGCTGAAGAAGTATCCGGAGACGGCGCAAGGCGCTGGCGAAGTATCGAATCAATCCGGGTAACTGCTCTATCGGACGGAAGGACGATGAGAACTTCCGGACGATGGTTGAGGTCGCGGTGGAGCATCAGAAGCCGGTTCGGATCGGGGTGAACTGGGGTTCGCTCGATCAGGCGCTGTTGACGAAGATGATGGATGAAAATTCTAAGTTGGCCGACCCCCTGCCCGCTCGCGATGTGATGATGGAGGCGATGGTGGTATCGGCGCTGGACAACGCTGCAGCGGCGGAGCGTTATGGGCTGCGGCGGGACCAGATTATTCTGTCGGCCAAGGTCTCTGGTGTTCGCGATTTGATTGACGTTTATACCGAGTTGGCGAAGCGGTGCGATTATGCGCTGCATCTTGGGCTGACCGAGGCCGGGATGGGCATGAAGGGCGTTGTGGCTTCGGCTGCGGGTCTTGCTCCTTTGTTGCTGTCCGGGATCGGGGACACGATCCGGGTCAGTTTGACTCCGACGCCGGGTGGGGACCGGTCGGAGGAGGTGCGGTGCGGACAGCAGATTCTGCAGTCGCTCGGGATTCGCAGCTTCATGCCGCAGGTTACGAGCTGCCCCGGTTGTGGGCGGACTACTTCGACCTACTTCCAGGAGCTGGCGGAGCGGATCCAGGGTTATCTGGTGGCTTCGATGCCGGAGTGGAAGAAGCAGTATCCGGGGGTCGAAGAGTTGAAGCTGGCGGTGATGGGCTGCATCGTGAACGGGCCGGGCGAGTCGAAGCATGCCAATATCGGTATCTCGCTGCCGGGGACGTTTGAGGAGCCTAAGGCGCCGGTGTATGTCGACGGCCAACTGTTCACCACGTTGAAGGGTGACCGGATCGTCGAGGAGTTTCAGGTGATCCTCGATGAGTATGTCGAGGGGCGGTATGGCAAGGTGCTGGTCGAGGCTTAGGCCTTTGTTTTTGGGGGTACCCCCTCCCCTATGTAGGCACTAGTTTCTTTTCGATTCAATAGTTTACGGGGCGATGCTCGCTCCAAATTCGTCATAACAAAAGGGTTATGGGTAAAATTCCTCAAAACAAACGAGTTAGCCCCGGAGGGCGTCTGGATCCCTGCGGGGCTTTCCGTTTGTTTGATCTATATATCCAGTATAGCGGGTTGGGCCTAACTAAAATGCCACGCGGATGTCGATGATCGGAAAGGAGTTAGATGGTTTGGGGGCTTGACACGCGATTTTTGGGCGGAAAATGGCAAAAAATAAATGACTGCGATCACAACGGCAATAGAATGAGTCACTTCGCTCTTCAAACCGTTCCTGGAGCTGACAGCCCACGGTCTAAATTGACAGTGAGCGTAACGACGGTCGAATGACTGAGTGCGCCGGCGGTTCCGGTCATTGTGATTCAATCGCGAAAAATAGAATTCTTCTATCGATTTGCCAGGCACTGCTCCCGGATGATCGCGGGGGCATTATTCACGCTCTCAAAACTTGGCGATTTCGTTCCTGATGCTCGCGGCGATCTCACGATACTTGCGCTGCAACTCTCGAAGCTTAAGGAGCTCGCCTGAGGTTTCGGGCGGGTTGCTGGATATATAGCTGCTAATCGTTTCGATGTCCTTCTCGACGTCCCCAAGCTGCTGTTTGAGGAAGATTCGCAGAGATTCCGTGGTGTCTGTGCACATATTCTCTAGACCATATCGAACATGAATTAGGATAGGCGAACAAAAGGTGAATGCGCAAGCTAAGAAATTCGGCCCGTTCAATCAAAAAGGACGTGGCCATTCTTTGCCGCGCTGCTTCTGGCGACCAGAGGATTGCCCGAAGTAACCCACCCATCGCAAACGGCGCGATGGATGGGCACCCGAGCGGACAAGGGATTACGAACGGAAAAAAGTAGTTGCGTTGCGTTCCGTCGAATCTGCCAGACGCGAGACAGCAACGTTTGAAATCTCCTTCCGGAACCGCAGGGGCAGAGATCGTTCCGGCCGAGCTTCTCGAACAGGTCTTTATCCCCGCGTACGAACCGCAGGCCACGCTTTACTTGTGTTTCTGAAGGGAATCCCTTACGGCGTTTGCTACTACGCTCGAAAGGAGTGGTTGAGGTCGTTATCGTCGAGTTTCATGGTTGACCTCCGTGGTGAGATTAATACAAATTTACCACGGGAAGATCAAGACCCATTCTTAGAAGAGGGGGCTGCATTCTTGCGGAGTTCGGCAAGAGGGTAGAAGGTACCGCGCCAGATGATGCCACCTTGTTTGAAGGTGATGAGCATGGAGCGCAGGAGGGCGAAGATGAAGACCAGGGCGCTGAAGGGGAGGAAGAGGGTGTTCCAAGTGGAGATGCCGGAGTAGCGGCCAAGTAAACGGTATGCGTAAGCGACTGCGATGAGAACCAGGATGGACGGGACTCGAGAGGGACCGAAGAAGAGTCCGATTGCCGGAGCGACCCAGAAGGTGAGGAGCCAGAGGCACCAGAGAAGTGCGAGCGAGATGTTGAAGTGGAAGGCGGCGAAGAGGTTTTTGGTCATGACCTTGACGAGGCCAGTTGCGCCTGAGGCCCAGTGGAGGCTGACGAGGTCTCGACCGAAGGTGATTCGCTGGGCCAGACCGGCGCGCTTGATTCGGCGGCCGAGGCCGAGGTCATCGATGATCGCCATGCGGAGGGATTTGTAGCCGCCGATCTCGATGTAGGCCGAGCGGCGGAGGAGGTTGAAGGCGCCGAGGCCGATGGCATCACGTTTTGCTTTGGGATCGGCGATGCGCCAGGGACGGGCGGCCCAGAGGCAGAAGATCTGGAAGAAGCCGAGGATGGCGGCTTCGTCCCAGCGCTTGATGATGTTGGTGGGGACGAGGACGAGGTGGTCGGCGTTGGTCGCTACGGCATTGGCCAATGTGAGGCGGATGGAAGCGGGGTGGAAGAGGACGTCGGCGTCGGTGAAAAGGAGGTAGTCGGTGGGGGCCTGATGGGCGGCGAGGGCCATGGCGTGGGTCTTGCCGAGCCAGCCCGGCGGGAGCTCGGTGATGTGGAGGGCGCGGAGTTTTTCGGGGTGTTGAGCGGCGATGGTGTCGATGATTGCGCCGGTCTCGTCGGTGCTGCGGTCGTCGATGGCGATGATCTGGAGGTTGGGATAGTCCTGACTGAGGAGCGAGTGGAGGGTGGCGGCTATGTCGGCGGCTTCGTTGCGGGCTGGGACGATGACGGTGATGGAGGGTAAGCCCGCGGGGGTGATGTTGTATCGAGGGAGGACGAGATTTGGAATGCGGGGCAGGCCGAAGGCTGCGGCGATGACCTTCGAGAGCCAGATCAGGGCGATGAGCCAGGCGATGACGGTGACGGCGAATTGGAGGGGGTGAAGCAAATTCTTCGCAGTAGACGATGATGCTGCTCTAGTGGCAGCAGTGTTTTTCCGGCTGACCGTAGTTGATCTGCTCATGCCAGTCGGCAGGGCGGCCTTCTGGAGTGAGGTCGAAGATGTTCCATAGCTGCTCGATTGTTCCGTTGTGGCGAGGGTCCTGTCCGGGATCAGGCGTGGGGAACATCATTTCAGAGGTCCAGAAGTGTCGAATGTGGGCGCCGTCGCGGTGGAAGACGGTCATGAGGGGGAGCTGAGCGCCTTCGGGCGACTCGGCGTGGTAGTCACGCTTGAAGTTATTGTTGGCGGCGGAGAGGAGGCGGAGGTTGTTCCAGCCACGGTCGCCAGCGTACGCGAGGACGCGGTCGAACGGGGCCCTGGCAATGACGACGAAGTTGAGGCCTGCTGCTTCGAGGTGTTTTGCGGTGCGGTCGAGCGAGTCTATGAACGCGGTGCAGGAGGGGCAGGGGCCGTCTTCGAGTTTCAATTGGGCGGTTGCGCCGTTTGTGGGGCCCGGGCGGGGATCTTCGGGCCAGCGCGGGAACATGAAGTTATAGATGACGAGGGAGTCTTTGCCTGGTGCGAAGAGTTCGGAGAGCTTGGTCTTGGCGGGCGTGCCATCGGGGCCGAGGCCGTCGAAGAGGTAGTCCTCGGGGACGAGGCCGCCGGGCGGCAGGTTGCGGCGTGAGACGGCGACGGCTTCCATGGCGCGGCGGAGGGCGATCTCTTCTTCGAGGAGACGGTTGCGAGCGGTGCGGTACTCGGGTGATTCTCCGGGGAAGGTGATGTTCATGATTTTCTCCATTGAAGGGGAGTGATGTTAGGCGTTCGCCAGCCGCTCTGCGTGGAGCGGAGGAGCGTAGCGGGAGCCGAGGAAGAAGATGACGGCGGCGAGGAGCATGGTGATGAGCGTAGAGCCGAGGCCGATGCTGAGATTGGAGCGGTCGCTGACTGCTCCGATGATGCGGGGAGATATGGCGTCGCCGAGGGCGTGAATGATGAAGAGCTGGCCGGCCATGGCGGTGGCGCGGACCTCGGGACGGACGGCGTTGAGGGTCGCGGCGTTGACGGGGCCGGTGCCGAGGAAGATGAGGAAGATCGCTGCGCCGAGTCCGTAGAGGGTGAGGGAGTGGGGGCCGAAGAAGCAGAGGAGCGCAGGCGGGACGGCCAACGCGGAACTGATCGCAGGGACGAGGTAGAGTGCCTTGGCATTCGTGCGGGACCAGCTTTGCGCGATGGCCCCGCCGGTGATGGTGCCGCCGAGGCCGGTGACTACGGTGATGGCTCCCATGATGTACGCGGCGGAGGACTGGGAGCGGCCGTCGACGCGCTGGAGGAAGGACGGCATCCACCAGGAGATGCCTCCGAGGGAGAAGGTGACGGCGGCGTAGCCGAGAATGGAGGAGAGGTAGGCCTTGTTCTTGAGAAGCGAGAGGACAGTTCCCTTTTCGAGCTTGGCCTTTTCGTGCTGGCTCGCGCCTCGGGCGGGCTCCTTCATGAAGAAGGCGATCAGGAGCGCGATGATGACGCCGGGGACTGCGGAGACGATGAAGGACATACGCCAGCCGAAGTGTTCGCCGACGGTGCCTCCGACGAGGTAGCCGAGGGCGGCGCCAACGGGGATGGCTACGTTGAAGATGGTGAGGACACGGTTGCGCTGGTCTTCAGGGTAGAAGTCGGCGAGGAGCGCGGGGGCGAAGATGCCGAAGCTGGCTTCGCCGACGCCAAGGGCCGCGTGACGGAGGTTGAGCGAGTCGTAGGAGTGGACGCGTGGCGGTGAGGAAGTTGATGCCGCTCCAGAAGAGGGCGGCGATGACGATCATGGGCTTGCGGGGGAAGCGGTCGCCTAGCCATCCAGTGATCGGCGAGGTGAACATGTAGGCGATCATGAACCAGAAGGTGAGGGTGCCGATGTGCTCGTCGGAGAGGTGGAACTCGCCTTTGATTTGTTCCTGGACGCCGGGGAGGATGTAGCGGTCGATGTAGTTGACGAAGTTGAGAGCGGTGAGGAGGACGAGGGCGGTCGTGGCCCCTGCGACGGAGGTATAGCTTCGGGTTGGTTTAGTCGCGGAGGCCATCGATTTGAAAAGGATAGCAGCGGAACAGGCTGTGCGCGATGTTCCGCCGCTGGATCCCGTCTTAGCGACGATGAGGTCGCCGCGAACATGGAGCAGGCAGTCCATGTCGATGAAAGTAAAACCGACCAGTAGCGGCCTTGGGACGACCTCTGTTGGGGCGACATCGGGCCCTGGGTCTTGCGGCGCGCCCGTATGGTCCGTGTCGCCGCTGGAGTTTCTCAGCCGGGAAAGTATATGCCAATAGAGCCGATGGAGTAGAGGAACGACTAATGAGCTGAGGGGCCCTTGGAGTCCTCGGGGCGGGGATAGGTGGCTTCGACGATGGTCGAGATGCCGCCGCGGGGGCGGAAGTCGCCGACTACCTTTGCCCAGACCGGATTACAGGCTTTGACCACGTCGTCGAGGACCTGGTTGACGATGTTTTCCTGGAAGATGCCGAGGTTGCGGTAGGTGAAGAGGTACTCCTTGAGGGACTTCAGTTCGAGGCAGGTCTCGCGGGGCATGTAGCGGATGAGGAGACGGCCGAAGTCGGGAAGGCCGGTCTTGGGGCAGACGCTGGTGAACTCGGGGTCGTCGACGAGGATCTCGTAGGCCTTGAACTGGTTGCGCCAGGTTTCGATAGGGGGGAAATTGGTGTCGAGGCCAGCCTTTGCGTGATCGTCGGTGTAGCCGGTGGTCTTCTTTTTGTCTTTGTTCTTTTTGGGGCTCATAAGGCTATTTTATCGGGTTTGAGTGGGAGAGGTTTTTGGCCTGGCGGTTTGTTGGCTGCAGGTTTTGAGTTCGATGGTTTAGTGTTTTCAGTATGTTCATCGGCCACTTCGCTGTTGGGTTTGCCAGTAAGAAATTTGCGCCGCGTACGAATGTGGCTGTTTTTATCACAGCTGCGTCATTTCTTGATGTGTTATGGCCTGTTTTCCTTTTGCTTGGCTGGGAGCAGGTTCGCACTAATCCTGGCGTTACAAACTTCAATAAGTTCGATTTCGTCTCCTATCCCTGGTCGCACAGTTTGCTAATGTCTATTGTGTGGGCCACCGCCTTCGCGCTTGTCTACTACTTGATCTCGCGCTATCGACCAGGCGCGATCACAGTCTGGATTTGCGTTGTGAGCCATTGGGTGCTCGACTGGATCAGTCATCGTCCGGACTTGCCGCTCTATCCAGGCAGTTCTCATTTCGGTCTGGGACTATGGAACTCGGTTGCGGCAACGATGACTGTGGAGTTGCTAATGTTGGCAGCCGGTCTGCGGTTGTATGTGGGAGTCACTCGGGCGCGGGACTGGATCGGACGCTATGCCTTCGTTGCTTATGTTGTTTTACTTCTGGCGGCCTATATTGGGGACCGCTTTAGCAGCCCATCATCCGATGCCACCAGTATCATATGGCCGAGCATCATCGCGGAGGTAATTCTGATTTCCTGGGCATGGTGGTTTGATCATCACCGTGCTTTACGCACCGAAATCGCCGCAGAATAGCTCGCGACACAGTATGCCTGCGGCGAACGATATATTTTAGCGGCCGCTAGTTGCGGCGGCCCAGCGTAGGTTGGTCGCTGGTGTTGCTGGGATTGTTCGGGTTGTTGGGATCGTTGTTTCCGCTGCTGCTGGTGGTGCGACGCAGGGTAGGCTTGTTGCCGCCTTTGCCGTCGTTGATCTTGCGCTTGTTTTCCAGACGGGCGAGACGGGCCTTGACGTCGTCAAACTCGGAGGTGGTGACCATGTAGTCAGGCCGCGGGGGCAGGATGGTCGCGATCTCCTCTTCAGAGTGCATGATGCGGTCGGGGGTCTGGGGATGGTCGGCGAAGACCTTGGCGAGAGTGCCGGGCTTGTGCTTCTCGAGGGCGTCGAGTTTTTCGAAGAACTGAATGAAGGCCTGGGGATCGTAGCCGGACTTGTACATGTACTGGACGCCTAACCAATCGGCCTCGGCCTCGAAGTTGCGGGAGAACTGGAGGAAGGTGATGGGGATGGCGAGTTGCACCGCTTCATAGATCCCGTAACCGGTCCAGCTTCCCTGGGTGAAGATGATCAGCGGGATGGAGCCGATCTGCGCGTAGTTCATGCGGGTCATCTCGCGGGCGGCGTGGTGGGCGCAGACATGGGCGGTCTCGTGGGCCATGACTCCGGCGAGTTCGGCCTCTTCATCGGCGGCCATGATTAGGCCAGAATTGACGTAGAAGAAGCCGCCGGGAAGTGCCATGGCATTGATTTCGTCGGAGTCGATGACCTTGATGGTGAAGGGGACCTTGCAGTCAGAGTTCTTGACGATGTTCTGGCCAACGCGGTTGACGTACTCGACGATGACGGGGTCGGTGACCATGTGGGCCGACTTCTCGACCTCCATGGAGTAGCCCTTGCCGGCGCGGATCTCCCAATCGGTGGAGTACCAGTTGCCGGCGCCGCGTCCGCCGATGTTGCGGGTGCCCACGGCGTTGACGTCGTCTTCACTGCCGGGCTTGATGTGGGGGTCGAGTGCCTCGCCAGGTGAGGGGAGATCATCGGTCTTGGTCTGCGCGTTGGCTTGCTGCTTCGCGGCCTCTTTGATCTGCTTCTTGGTCTTGGGTGCGGTGGCGGTATCGGCCGAGGTGGACTTGTCGGGGGTGTCTGAGGAGACTTGAGCGTTGGCCTGGGCGCCGGCGGCCTTGGTGTCGTCCGAAGTAGCGGAGGCCGGAGCAGCCTGGGTGTTGGCCGGGGTGGTTGGCGCCGGCGCTGTTTGCGTGCTGGATGGATTTGTCGCGGGCGGAGCTGGTGGCGTGCTGGATGGGGTCTGAGCGTATACGGCGGCGGAGAGCGTGACGGCTGCGGCCAAGCCGAGTTGCGTGATTGAACGCATATTAGTCTCCTGTGGGCCGCTTCCCTGCTGACGGACGCAGCTCGACGAGTCTTAGACGATAGTATGCGCCTTTTTGTGAGCTTTGAGCAGCGAGTTTTGAGGTTTGAGAGGTTGGGAGGCGCGGCGGCCGTGAATCGATGGCAAGAATTGAGGTCCGCCGACTGAAAGCTCAGCGCTGGCCGATTCACCAGGTGGAGTAGGAGGTGCCGTCGGAGGCGGTTTGCTGGGAGCCGCTGTGGACGTCGTCGATGCCGGATTCGGTCTGGTCGATGGTCGACAAGGAGTCGTCCTGGACGGTCATCCAGGTGTCGGAACGTTTGGTGAACGGGTCAATGGGCATCGCCTTGAGGTAGCCGGCCTGGACCAGGTCGTCGAGAGACTGGGGGGCTTTCTGCTTGTCGACGGTGTAGGAGTCGATCGCCTGACGCAGGACGTGGAGGTCTTCCTTTAGGACGGCCTCCTTGGCGTTACGGATGTTGCTGGTGTAGGAGGGGATGGCGATGGCCGCGAGCAGGCCGATGACGACCATGACGATCATGAGCTCGAGCAGGGTGAACCCTTCCTCCGCTGGGCGGGGGGCGGTGTGTGCGGCTGATTCGCTCCGGGTTGGGTGAGTACTTACCATGTCGAGTACTTCGTTCCGTCGAGCGCGGTGCCGGTGCTCTTGGTGTGGACGTCGAAGACGTTCTGGCCGCCGAAGGTGTCTGAGTCCGTGTCGTCCTGATTAGAGCGGAGGCCCCATTCGGTGGTGCCGGTCATTGGGTCGATCGGGATGCGGCGAAGGAACTTGACCTTCTTTTCCTGGATCTCGACGCCGTTGACGAGAGTCTCCAGGTCGGGCGGGTAGTTGTAGCTGTCAGCCTTGGTCTGCATGCCTCCCTTGTCGGCGGCGTCCTTGTAGGCATCGATGGCGGCGCGCATCTCCCAGAGATCGCGGCGAAGTTCGCGCTCCTTTTCCCGTTTGACCTGGAACCGGGCAATGGGGATAGCCGCGGAGGCGAGGACAGCGACAATAGCCACACAAATGATGAGTTCGACGAGGGTGAGGCCGGATTCGGAGCTGGAGGACTGGACAGCGCGGTTTGATCCAGGAGAGTGTCGAGGGTCCAGAAGCAGCTTTCTCCACTTCAGTGCCAAAAGCGCCGCCTCCAGTCGAAATGGCGAGCTTCGGGCCGGGCTAGAAGGTTGTTGGACACCCACGTCCGAAGATCCGGGCCCTTCGGCACGCCCAGGGCAGGCTTTGGGACACCCGGATTGGTACTGGTACTCACTTCACATGTACCACGGCCTGCGAACCGACGGCCGGAAGATTGGCCTGCGCGCTGTTGTGAGCGCCGACTTTGACGAGGGTAAGGTTAGAGTCACCGGCGGCGATTGCCTTGAAGGTGAGCGTGCAGATGCTTCCCTGTCCGTTGACTCCGGCTGTGTTGGGGGGACGTTCGGTGGCGATGGCGACAAGACCGGCTCCGTCGTCGCGGTGGGAGATGGAGGTGACCTGGCCGTCGCGGCTGAGGAAGTCACCGGAGTCGACGTTGACGAGCTGGAGGACGGCGGGGTCGAACTTCATCTGGAGGGGCACGGAGAAGATGTCGTGCGCGTTGCCAACCATGACTGCCACCTGGAAGGTGCTGCCGACAGATTGGTTGGAGTCCTGCGGAACGACGGTGAAGCTCACTGGCGGCCCGGAGCCCGGGGTCTGCGTGGCGGGCACGGCAGCGGGCTGGTTGGTGGCAGGCGGGGTCATAGGCTGGGCCTGCTGGCTGAGCTGCTGCACCATGGCCGAGGCGGCGTTGGCGGCCGAGGTCGCAGGACCGGTGGTACGGGGTTTGGCGATCGGATTGACTCGCTCGGAGCTGGAGTCGGCCAGGGACGCGTCGTGGCGCAGCTCGATAGACTGGCCGGTGCCGGTGTCGATGGCGCGGGTGTTCATGCGGGTCAGGACCGACTCACGGACGATGTGGGGGATGAGCAGGAAGACGATCTCGTCCTTCTGATGGTCGGTGGCCCTTGAGGCGAAGAAGTATTTGAGGAGCGGCAGTTCACCGAGGCCCGGAGTGCCGTTGATATTCAGACTGTCCTGTTTGGTGATGATGCCGGCGAGGAGACTGGGCTCTCCGTCCATGAGTTGGATGACCTGGTCAGTGGATCGCTGACCGATGATGGGCTCCTGAACGCCGCTGATGGTAACGGTGCTGGCTTGCGAGGTGACTTCGATCTTCAGCTTGAGGGTGACCTGACGGTCGTAGTGGACGGTGGGAGTGAGGTCGATGTTGACACCGACGTCGATGTAGGTGAACTGGGTCTGTACGCCGATGCTGGCGACGCCGGTCGACACACCGGCGTTGTAGGAGCCGGTGGCGATGGGAATTCTCTGGCCGATCTTGAGGAGGGCGTGCTGACCGTCGGTGGCGCGGATGCTGGGATTCTGCAAGATACGGGTGTCGGTATCGTTGAGAAGTAAGTTGACTGTCGCGGGGGAGATGCTGACAGCAAAGTTATTGGCGTTGAGATGGGCGAGTGAGTTAAGGGTGAAATTGGACGGGGTGGTCGAGGTGCCGGTCGTCGAGCTGGTGCTGCTAGTTGTTGTGGTGGTGGTTGGATTGGCCTGCGGGGTGACGGTGGCGGATGTCGGAGGGGTGATTCCGATATTGCGCATCTTGTCGCGACTGACCTCGAGGACGGCGACGTCGACGACGACTTCGGGGCGGGCCCGATCAAGGTCGTTCAGCAGCTTTTGCGCAAGGAGCAACTGGTCCGGCGTGGCTCGCATGACGATGGCGTTCTGGCTGGGGACGAGATAGATCTTGATGCTGGGGTCGAGAAGGTTGCGGATGGCGACGACGACTTCGTTGGCATCGTTCTGCGCAGCGGCGTTGGTGAGGTAGAAGGTCTGGACGGCCTGCTCGTCCAAGTCTGTGCGCTTGGTGCGCGTGTTTTGGGCCACGAAGATAGTGTTGGAGGTGACGGGTTTGTAGAAGGTGCCGGCGAGGGTACCGACGATGCGGAGGGCGTCGGACCAGCTGACGTTAGTAAGGTCGACGGGGATGCGCTTCGAGGAGTAGTCGGGATCGAAGAGAACGTTGATTCCGGTCGCTTTGCCGATGGCCTGGTAGATGACCTTGACGTCCTCGACCATGTGAAGGGTGATCGGATCGTTCGAAATCGGCTTGAGTTCAACGGGGCCGGAGATAGAGGCGATGCTGGCGAGGGTCTCGTTCTGTCTCGACATCTGCTCGGAGGGTGCTGGAGGGCCACCGCTCGGCTGAGCGGCAAGCTGCTGCTGGGCCTGCTCGAGTTCCTGTTGGGCGGTCTGATAGCTGGGATCAATCTGCAGGGCGCGAGTGAATTGCGCGAGAGCGCCGTTAAGGTCGCCGCCCTGGCGAAGGACGCGGCCCTGATCAACGTGGGTGGCGGCGGCCTGGAAACGCATGCGCGCAAAGTTGGTTTTGTAATTAAGGTCCGTCGGCTTCAGATTCAGCGCGTGCTGGTAGTCCTCAAAGGCGGTGTCGAAGTCGTGATGCGCCTCAGCGGCCTGTCCTTCCTTGTCCCACCTCTTGGCTGATTTGG
The DNA here is from genome assembly GCA_963756685.1 of uncultured Acidobacteriaceae bacterium. GTDB lineage: Bacteria > Acidobacteriota > Terriglobia > Terriglobales > Acidobacteriaceae > Edaphobacter. The sequence continues at coordinate 108,785 of CAVWON010000005.1, read as the reverse complement.
AATTCTCTTTGGCCGTCTGGGCATGCGCCGCGATGGGGCCAAAGGCCGCGAGGCAGCACAGAGACAACAAGGGAAGCGTTCGAAGGAAAGCCGATAGTTTGCCGATTGATTTGTACCCGCGACCCATGCTGCTTCCGTTTCCGTCCTTTACACCGTAAAAAGTGTGGCGTTTGCCGGAGTGCACGCCTGCCGGGAAGATGATCTGGGGCAGGACGCTGCCTGTGGGGGCGGTGCCTGCCAGGCTGCTGCGCTCGGGTGAGTATAGCATTCGCTGAACGTTCGGCCTCATCAGAAGGGGTAGCCTTTGTTGGTTCGCGGACGCTTGGGAGCACGGCCCGCGCGACTGGTTTTGCCACGCCTCAAACCGGCGCTAAATCCCCGGTCATTGAATTTTATGGTTAGACGTGTGGATCGACCACGGGTGAGATTAGCGCGCTGAGACGAAAGTTGCAGACGTGTTAAAGTAAGAGGCTCCATGGCCCGTTCTCTCTCCAACCCGACGGTCGCGCACCAGCCTAAGCCCGCGGTGAAGGAGAACGACCGCGACCCGGTGGCGGCGGGCAAGAGGGACGCTGCTTTTAACCGGTCGGCGAGCTTCAACTATTTTCTGTCGGACAAGTTCGAGGCCGGCGTTGCGCTGCGAGGGACCGAAGTGAAGTCGATTCGCGAGGGCAAGGCCAATCTGAAGGACGCCTACGGGCTGCTGAAGGACGGGGAGTGCTTTCTGCTGAACGCGCACATCGGGCCGTTCTCCCACGGAAATGCGATGAACCATGATTCCTTGCGTACACGTAAGTTGCTGCTGCACAAGAGCGAGGTGCGGAAGCTCGAGGGTATGACGAAGCAGAAGGGATTTACGCTGATTCCGACGCGACTTTATTTTCGCAACGGACGTGTGAAATGCGAGCTGGCGTTGGCCAAAGGCAAGCAGGAGTGGGACAAGCGCGCCACCGAGCGCAAGCGTGAGGCCGATAACGAGGCCAAGGCGGCGGTTGCGCGGAGTCAACGACAATAGGTCTGCCTTCGTCATAGTTTTTGTCCAGAGCGATTGGCCGCGGTCGCGCTACGATAGAGGTCTATGGACACGAAGCTTCTCTTTCAGGACGCTGCTGGATTTCAGACGCCGATGCTGGCGGTCTTTGCTGTGGACATTGCAATCGGCAAGGACGCTGAGCCCTTGCTGGCATTGCTGACGACCACGGATGCGGTGACGGACGCGGCGGCGAAGGTGCTGGCGTCGGGTGAGTTCAAGGCCACGCTGGGAGAGACGCTGCTGCTGCATGCTCCGAGTGGGTTGAAGGCGGAGCGGCTGTTGATTGTGGGCCTGGGTAAGGCGAAGGGTCTATCGGTGGATGAGGTGCGGAAGGGTGCGGGGGCGGCCGTGCGGGCCGCGAAGCCGCTGGGCGTGCGGGAGCTGGCGATTGCGCTTCCTGAAGACCACGCGCTGGACGATGAGCATCTTGAAACGCTGCCCTGCGCGCTGATGTCTCGTGCGCTGGTCGAGGGTGCGGAGCTGGCGGAGATGGACTGGGACACCTATCGGAGCGACAGGAAGGACCGATCGGTGCGGACGCTTTCGGTGATCGCCCATGAGGCGGAGAAATCGACGCGAGAGGAGATCCAGGAGGGGTTTGACGAAGGTGTGATTGTTGCAGAGGCGCAGAACTTTACGCGTTCGCTAGTGAACGAGCCGGGGAATGTGCTGACACCGACGGAGCTGGGAAGGCGCGCCGCCACGATGTGTGCTGAGGTGGGGCTAAAGTGCGAGGTGCACTCGACCAAGAAGTTGCATGAGTTGAAGATGGGGGCGTTCTGGGCGGTGGCACAAGGGTCGGAGGAGCCGCCGGCGCTGATTGTGATGACCTATGAGCCGGAGCTGGGGAAGGGACAGGTGGCTGCGAACGACGCTCCAGTGATAGGGCTGGTGGGGAAAGGGATTACGTTTGACACGGGTGGGATCTCGATCAAACCGGCGGACGGTATGGAGAAGATGAAGTACGACATGGCGGGCGCGGGTGCGATGATCGGCGCGATGCGTGCCATTGCTCAACTAAAGCCGAAGGTGAAGGTGATTGGGGTGGTCTGCTCGGCGGAGAACATGCCGGACGGGAAGGCGTTCAAGCCGGGCGATGTCGTTACAGCGATGTCGGGCAAGACGATTGAGGTGGTGAATACCGACGCCGAGGGAAGATTGGTGCTGGCCGATGGGCTGCATTATGCGAAGACGCTGGGGTGTACGCATCTGATCAACGCGGCGACGTTGACTGGAGCTTGCGTGGTGGCGCTGGGGATTTTGAATGCAGGGTTGTTCTCGAACGATGAGGCGACATGGGAGAAATTTCTGGCAGCTACGAAGATTTCGGGGGAGAAGTTCTGGCGGCTACCCTGCACGGATGATTACAAAGAGCAGATCAAGAGCCAGATTGCCGACATGATGAATACGGGCAAGAACCGCTGGGGTGGGGCGATCTCTGCGGCGATGTTTCTGAAGGAGTTTGTTGGGGAGACTCCTTGGGTGCACCTGGATATCGCAGGGTGTGCGTGGAACGATGAGAACAAGCCCTGGATTGCGAATGGGCCGAGTGGGATTGCGGTTCGGTCGATTCTGGAGTGGGTAAGAAGCTATTCGGCTTAACGTTTGCGCCGCTTGCGGGAGAAGGCTTAACACCGATTTACACAGATGACACGGATAAAAGCGGATAGAGCTATCCAACCCCAATGGCTTTCTTGCTTCATCTGTGTCATTTGTGTCGATCTGCGTTGAGTATTTCGTGACTTCTTAGGTTACATAACGGGCGGGGCTTCGATGCCGAGGTAGCCGAGGGCGCGGGTCATCTCGCGCTGGGCCACTGCTGCGGTAGCTAAGAGCAAGGCTTTGCGGGTGGGGTCGGTTTCGTTGAGGACGTGGTGGCGGTGGTAGAAGTTGTTGAACTGCTGGGCTAGCTGGAAGGCGTATTTGGCGAGGTAGGCGGGCTCGGCGGTGTTGATGCACTGGTCGATGAGGAGAGTGAGCTTGGAGGCGAGGAGCCAGGTCTCCCATAGACTGCTTCCCTCTTCGGTGTCGAGCAGGTTCGATAGGTCGAGGTTTGCGATGGCGGCGAGTGATTCGGCCTCGGTGGTGTTGGCCTTGCGGAAGATGTTGGCCGCGCGGACGATGGCGTACTGGACGTAAGGGCCGGTCTCGCCTTCGAAGCTGAGGGCGTCTTTGAAGTCGAAGGCGATGACGGTGTTGCGGGTGAATCGGAGCATGAAGTAGCGGAGGGCGCCGACGGCGATTTGTGTCGCGATGGTGAGGCGTTCAGCGGCTTCGATCTCGGGATGGCGCGTGTCGACTTCGGATTTTGCGGCTGCGATGAGCTGGTCGAGGAGGTCGTCGGCTTTGACGCCGAAGCCTTTGCGGCCGCTTACCTCGATGTAGGACTTGCCACGGTCTTCGTCGCTGATGGTGTAGCCGAGTTCGATGGCGCAGCGCGGAGTGAGGGCGACCATCTCGTAGCTGAAGTGGGTGTAGTTGTCGGCGGCTTCGGTGTAGCCCATGCCGCGAAGCGCGGCGATTACGTTGTTCTGCGGATCGTTCTGGCGGGAGTCGATGACGTTGTAGATGTGGTCGGCGTGACCGAAGAAGGGGTGCGGGTTTTCGCCGTGTACGGTGGAGATCCAGCAGCAGTGGTTCGGATACTCGTAGAACTTTGCATAGCCGAAGTCCTTGCCGGGGAGCAGGCCGAACTTCCAGAGGTGGTAAGCGATGTCTTTGCCCACGTAGGTGACGGTACCGTTGGAGCGGACGATTACTTTTGCGTCTTCGTCGGGGAGGCTGGTCCGTTCCCTCGTGAGCGATGAGGTCGGCGGTGCCGGCGCGGCGCATGACATAACAGCCTTTATTTTTGCCGGCGGTCTCGAGGTAGAGGACGCCTTTTTCGAGCATGAGTGTTCGGGCCGCGTCCCAGAAGTGGAGGGTGAGTATCTCGCTTTCGCGAGGCAGGAAGTCGTACTCGATGTTGAGGCGCTGCATGGTTTGGAGATGGCGGCGAAGGACGGCGGTGGAGATGAGGTCGGCGATCTCGGCCGTTTCGTTGTTGCCATTTTCCAGGGCGTGGAGGGTGTCGAGGCGAATCTGCTTGCGAGCGGCGACGTGATCGGGGTCGGCCGCGTACCACTGGGAGACGCGGGCGTAGAGGTCCCAGCAGTAGAAGTCGATGCGCTGGTTGGTTTCGATAAGTTCGGTGAGGAGTTCGCTGGTGCTCGAGAGGGTCTTGCCTTCGAGGTAGACGAGGCCGACGACTACGTCCGCGACCTGGACGCCGGTGTTGTCGATGTAGTTTTGCACGCCTACTTCGTAACCGCGCTTGTAGGTGTCGGGGCGGAGAAGGCGCTGGAAGGTGTCGCCGAGGATAGCGTTGCGGAGGTGGCCGATGTGTGCGGCCTTGTTGGGATTGATGCTGGTGTGCTCGACGAGACGGAAGCCGGGGCCACCGATGTCTGCGTGCTGGTCGGCGGCGATGCGACGGACGGTCGGCGGTGCGGTCAAGGCGGATGTTGAGATAGCCTGCGCCGGCTACTTCGACGCTGGCGACGCCTTCGAGTTGGGGAAGTGCCGCGGTGAGTTCGGCCGCGAGTTCTGTCGCGATGGCGCGGGGGGCCTTGCGGAGGCGCTTGGCCAGTTCGAAGGCGACGGGTAGGGCAAGTTCGCCGAGGGCGATGCTGGGGGGCTGCTCGACGACGAGGTTCGTGAGCGTGATGTCGTATTTGGCGAGGAGGATGGCCTGGATGCGGGCCAACAGGGACTGCTGAATTGTGCGATACATGCTTTGTGGGTCACCGCGTTCGGGAGATGTGTTCAGTTTACCAGCGCGCGTCCTGCCGGCGTGCGCTGCGAGCGACCACCTAGTGGTGCGTGTACTACTTGTTTCGGCAGAATGAGCTGGAGGGGCCGTCGCGTTGCCCTGCGATCGATTCCTATGGCAGCTCGGTGGGGAGCTGTTCGATCTCGACGAAGAGAGGCTTGCGGTTGTGAATGCGAATGCGATGTGTGAGGAAGATGATTCCGCCTGCACCAGTGACTGAGACGAGCATCCATGCGTGAATGGCCAGGCCGAAGACAGCGGCTTGTCCGACGGAGGCGCCGTGGTTTACGAGCGAGGTCTTGACGGCGAGTTCGAAGGGACCGATCGCTCCGGGTGAGCTGGGAACAAGGTAGGAGAGGTTCGCGAAGGAGACCGCCAGCCAGGGGGCGATGCGATCGACGGGGATACCGAGCAGAAAGATCGCTGACGCGAAGATCATGCCCTCACAGATCCAGATGATGGCGGTCTCGAATAAAAGGAGGAGCGAGCCGGGAACGCCAAGTCGGCCAGTGGCGTCGAGAGCGAGGGTGATCCAATGCTCGATTTTTGTGAGCTTGGGATTTTCAGGCAGGCGGGTGAAGAGCCGCTGAATGGGCGCTTGTAAACCGCGGGCCGCGACGAGAAGGACGAGCAGGCCGATGGCTGAGATTGCCAGCGAGATGTTTGCTATGAGGCGCAGATGTGGAGTGGCGACGCGGCCTACGGTGGCGACGAACATCAGAACCAGGACGAAGATGTCGAGGAGCTTTTCGAGGATGACGGTACTGAGGATTACAGATGGCGAGACGCCAAGGTCGCCGGCGTAGGTGAAGACGCGCATAATGTCCCCGATGCGCAGGGGAAGAATGTTGTTGGCTGCGAGGGAGGTCATGAGGACGCGGGCGCAGACAAGGAAGTGGGTCTGGATGGAGCGCTGCCCGCGCGGCATCATCTGACTCCAGCGGACGCAGCGCAAAGTGTAGCCTGCAAATGTGAAGCCAAGAACACCGAAGACCCATGCGGGACGTACCGCGCGTAGGGCGAGGATCTGGTTGAAGGAGATCCCGCGGAAGGTGTACCAGAGGAAAAAGGCGCTGATGAGCAGACCCGGAACCGTTTTAAAAAGGTTGCGGCTGCCGCTGGTTGTGGTTGCGGAGCTCATGCGCGTACCTGGCCCAACAGGGTGCGGTGGTTCGTACCATGGGAGCTGGATTGGTTCGAAAGACGATCAGGCATGCAACTCCGATTGTATCTTCTGGAGCTTTGCTTGCGGCCGCCGAGAGAGCGGCGTGGACGAGGTCTTTTTGATAAAGAGTCGCGACTATGTAAACCGTTGGACTCTGTTAGCGGTCTAATTTATTGCGGGAGGTTTCGATATCCTGATTGAAGTTGCTCTCGTGGCGAGTGGTGCGCCGGATTGATTTGGTCTGGGTCATGTAAGAGACAATGTAAGAGCGGCACTGGAGTTGTAACAATCATCTTGCGGCGGGAGCTACAGGTATTTGGCCACAACGTTAGCATCACCCATCTCTTCGGAACAGCTTAGGCGGGAGGAGTACCGGCGGGAGCGAGGGTCTGCTGCCGTGATGGTGACGGCGCTGACGTTTTTTGCGGTGCTGCTGCACGGCTACCACCCGTATGCCGAAGATGGGGGCGTCTATCTGCCGGAGATCAAGCGGTTGCTCGATCCAGGGCTTTATCCATTTGGCACTGGATTCGTGGTGGAGCATCTGCGATTCTCGCTCTTTGCGCCGGCGATGGCGGGGTTGGTTCGTGAGTCGCGAATGAGCGTAGAGATGGTATTGCTGCTGGTGCATCTGGCTACGTTCTGGGCGACGCTGTTTGCGGCATGGCTGCTCGCGGCACGGTGCAACGCGTCGCGCGAGGCCAGAGGTGGCGCGGTCGCGCTGCTGGCGGTTTGGATGACGCTGCCTATCGCGGGGACATCGCTGATGCTGATGGACCCTTATGTGACGGCGCGAAGCCTATCGACTCCGTGTGCTCTGCTTGCGCTGGTGGGGGCGATGGAGTTTCTGCTGCCTCAGTTTGAGGTGGATGATGAGCCGGTACAACAGCGGTGGCGCGGGGCCGCGTTGTGTTGTGGGGCGCTGGCTGGGGCCGGGATGATGCATCCTCTGATGGCCGCGTATGCGTTTGGTTCGGTGCTGCTGCTGGGGGCGTTGCTGTCTCCAAGCAGGCTGGTGCGAGTGTGGGGCACGGTCGGGCTGGGTTTGACCGGAGTGGCGATAGCAGCCGGACTGTATTTGTCGGCGTCGCCGGAGAGCGAGATCTATCGGAAGGTTCTGCTGACTCGGGACTATTGGTTTTTGAGCCAGTGGCATTGGTATGAGTGGATCGGCTTGATCGCTCCATTGTTGATTCTGTCGATGGCCGGTATGGGACGACGAAGAGACGGCGATGATGCGCGAGTGGGGCTGGCGCGCATGGCAGTTGCCGCCGGGCTGACTGCGACGGCAATAGCGATGCTATTTGCGCGGACCGGAATGGCGACACATTTGGTGGCGAGAATGCAGCCGTTGCGGATCTTTCAGCTGGTGTATGTCGTGATGATTCTTATGCTGGGGTCGGCGTTGGGGGAACGGGTGTTGCAGCGACGTCCGATGCGGTGGGTGGTTGCGTTTTCGTTGCTGGCGGCGGTGATGATGATGGCTGAGCAGAGGACGTTTCCGGCGTCGAAGCACCTCGAACTGCCGGATGCGCTGACGTGGAGTGCATCACCGGAGCGTGGAAACTCGTTTGAACGGGCCTTCGCGTGGATCGGGAGGAACACGCCGAAGGACGCGGTCTTTGCGATGGATGCACAGTACATCACGAAGCCGGGGGAGGACGCTCAGAGCTTCCGCGCGATTGCGGAGCGGAGCGTGCTGCCAGACTATTCAAAGGACGGCGGCGTCGTGACCAATAAGCCGGAGCTGGCGACCGCCTGGCTGCAGGGGCAGATGGCCCAGGCAGAGTTGAACGAAGAGCCGGACGCCGAGCGTCTTGCCGCGTTGAGGCCGCTGGGGGTGACCTGGGTGGTGCTGGAAAGGAACGCGGCGACAGGGTTTGTGTGTGCGTACGCGAACGTGGCCGTGAAGGTTTGCCGCCTGCCCTGAACGGGCAGGACAGGCGGCTTTTGTGTCAGTTCCCTGCTGGAGTTGCATTTGGCGGCGGGGGCAGCGGTGAGGACTACGGTTTCCTGGTCCTTGTTCTCAAATTTTGAGTAGAAGCTCCGCAGGCCGGGGTAGTCGGTCGGCTTGAAGATAATCTCTCCGATGACGTAGTCGCGGCGCACGGTAAAGCTGTTGGGAGTGGACAGAGTGTTCAAGTTGTAGACTGCAAATTTTTCGAAGTTGATCTTATCGCTGGCGGGTAGAGACTCTACGGTAAGGTTCGCTGGAAATTTGATCCGGACGGCGTCCTGATCCACGTGAGTGTATTGGAAGTAGACGGGAATCTCGCGCTTCTCGTGGGGGAAAGCGGGTTTGGAGTTGGCTTCGAAGATGTCGGCTGGAATGAGCAGACGCTTGCCGGTCGAGGAGCCGAGGCTCCCGCTGACCTGCAGGGTAACGACGAGGGGCTTCTCATAGTCTTCGAGTTTGCTGATTGAGGTGACTTTGACCTCAACACCCGGAGGCATGAGGTGCTCGACGCTGGTGCGGACTGCGCGTTCAAGACTGGCGGCCATCTCCGGTGAGCGAGCGTTGACGCCAAGTTAGGCCGGATGAGCCGGAGTAGGTCATGGTTGATGACGCCGCTGACTCCGCCCTGCTGGTCAATAACAAGGTCGGCAACCCGCTGGGTACGGGAATAGGTGTAGGACTCACCGGGAGCGTGGATGAAACCGGCGCCTCCTTCAGTCTGGCGAATGCCACTTGCCAGGGTATGTTTCCAATCGAGATGCTGATAGGGACAGTAGCGGGCGCCGGGATCGAAGAACTGTTCTTTGCCGTCGACGTTGACGATGGCAATATAGTCGTCGAGCTGAGCGAGGTTGAGGTAGGCAGTGAGAAAGAGACTGCGATCGCGATTGGTGACGGCGGCGAGGTAGGCCTTCATGCCAGCGGCGCGTGCCATGGCGACGAAGAGTTCCGTGATCTGGTCATTGCTGCCACGCTTGCGCGTCCAGATGTCGTCGGTGTTGTGGACGTCCTTGAAGCCCTGCGCCTTTTCTTCTGCGCTCGAGTGTTCGCGGGTGAAGTTCGTATTTTCGAGTTGCATGACGGCGGCGTAGATCTTGCGGAGCTTTTGGTCCTGGGTGTCGGACTGGCGCGACGAGATCGTGGACGGCGGCGGTGACGAGCGGCCCGGGTCCGATGAACTTGTCCCGTTGCTTGGCCCAGTACTTGGTCTTCGCTCTTCCAGAACTCATCGCCCGTGCGATAGGGCGAGTAGTAGAAGAGGACGCGGTAGGTGAGGCTGGAGACCGGGGGCATGAAGTCTTCGTTTGGCGCGGGCATGACGTCGTGCATATTGAGGTCGAAGATCAGTTGACCGTCGTGTCCGATTTGGATCGGCGGGAGGCGAGTTTGTTTGAGTTCGGCGCCTGCCGGCAGGATAGGTGTCCAGGAGATGGTGTTGGTGAGTTGGCCACGGTCATCGCTGGTGATCAATTCATGGTCGGTCGGCTGCCATTGATAATGGGCCTTGCGAGTGAAGAGATCTGACTGGATGTACCACTGGGGAGCGCTGAACCACCGGTCGTCTTGGCGCAGATGGTAACGGTATTCGATGATGCTGCCGACCTCGACGTCGGGCAGGGAGAAGACCTTGGCCATGACCTTAATGCCCTGGGTCTTTTCGACCAGCTTGTCGTATGGCTTTCCGGTAAACGGGATGATGGTGCCGTCAGGGTGGATGGTTCGTGCCCTGGATATCCTCAACCGTTGTGGGCACCTTCGCCACGAGCGTAATTCAACTCAACGTTGCCGTACTCCTTGCCGCGTTCGGTCAGGACTTTGAGGCGGGTATAGATGCTGAACATATGCATCTTGTCGTCGGTGGTCTCTTCGCGATTGAGGTAGACAGCGGCCGCGCCGGGGACCTCAGGCTGCGAGGTCATGGAGAGTTCTTCGGGTGTCGGCGCCGTCCATTGCTGAGCGTGGGAGTGAGGTGCTGCCAGAGAGACGATAGCGGCAACCAAGGAGACGTAGAGGAAACGATGGCCGGACGTGCGGGTCATTTTAGATTTTCTTTCTTCGGTTGGGTTCAGTTGAGAGTGCCAATCAGGCCGATGGGCGGACGTTTTTGGGTTTTACTTCTTTTTGAGCACGGCGTTGCTTCGTTCGTCGGCCGCGATGACGCCGGCCAGCTTCTGGACATCGGGGTATTTGTCCGCTGGAAGAGTGACCTCGCGGACGGTGTAGGTGCGGGTGTAGTGGAGGACGTTGTCCTTAACTGTGCTGGAGCTCTCGTAGGAGGCAAAGCCCAGATCGAGTTTGACCGGATCAGGTATCTCGTCGATCGCGTAGCCTGTGGGTAGCTCGATGGTGTAGTCGTCCTGCTCCTGCATGGTCTCGTCCAGATTGATGGGGACGTCCTTACGCTCCTTATGATCGGTCTCAAGCTCCTCGCTGCCGAGGACGCGGGGACGAACCATGAGTAGAGGGCCCATGGACTTAGCGAAGCGGTCGGCGGTGAAAGAGTAGGAGGTGGTGAGGTCTTTGTTCAGGGCCTCGGCGTTTTGCACCTTGAAGTCGGTGACAGTAAAGCTGGTGAAGTCCTGTCCGAGCGATCGGTCGAGATATTGGGTCTGCTGCTTGGCATCGCCCATGGTGTAGAGGTAGCGACGCGCTTCGGAGACGTCGCCGAAGCGCTTCTCGGTGACGGTGCCCTTGAGCGACCCGTCGGGCTGCAATTGAAAGCTGGCGGTGCGGTGGATGGTGTTGAGATCAGGGGAAAGGACTGGGAATTGGATGATCTGGCTGTCGGGGCCTTCCATCAGGACGCCGTAACCGCCCTGGAGGTTGTGCTCGAGCTGGCCGAAGGCGGTCTTCTCCCAGGTAGGGTCGAAGATAAGGTATCGACGACCGGTCTTTGCGGTGACGACGCTGCGAAGTTTGGGCTGAGTTGTAGCCTTTGGGAATCTCGATCGCTGCGATCATGTGGTCGCCGACGATCGACGGTGCGTCCGGATCGACGACGCCGCGACGGTGATCGACCATCACCAGAGCGCCGTGGACGCCGACGGTAGAGAGCATGGCCGTGAGCAGGGTGGCTTTGTCTTTGCAGTCGCCGTAGCGATTACGGAAGATGTCGCCGGCGTAGTGGGGCTGGTAGCCACCGATGCCCATTTCGATGACGAAGTAGCGGACCTGCTTCTGGACGAACTCGGCGATGGCCTCGGTCTTGTCGTAGAAGTCGGTCTTGTCGCCGACGAGTTCGTTCGCTTTGGCAGCGATCTCCGGAGTGGCGACCAGGCGGTCTTTTGATAGGGTCTGATACCACTCGCCGATGCTCTGCCATGTGCCCACAGTGGCGGCCGGAAGGGTCGGGCCCGCGTAGTGAACGGTCATGCGGCCTTCGAGCGAAAACGCCGCTGGACGGAGCATGACGTGGTCGAGGTCGACGGGCGGGGTGTCCTTCATCTCCCAGCGCCAGCGTTGATGCTCGAGATCGACGGGCCGCACCTCCTTGGTGTGGGCCCAGACTGTGCCATAGGTGAAGCCGGGAGGAAGCTCGAGGGTGAAGCTCTGATTGAGGCTGGGAAGATCGCTCTGGAAGAACCAGGTCTTCTCGGTGAGATAAGGGTAGGCTGCGCTGTTCGTACTCGTAGGCGACGATGCCGCCGGGGTCGCGGCCGGGTGCGCTCGCCATCCTTACCTTATCGTCCACGAAGAAGTTTCCCTCGCCGTAACCGCGCTCAGCCATCTCGTTGTCTTTGACGGCGTACTCGTGGCCATCGGGGCCGATGCTCCAGACATGCATGGAGAGTATCTTGGTGTCCTTATTGAAGGGGACCTCAACGATACCCTCCTCTCTGCCCTGGGGCCGGAGGATCTTGACGACGCGACGGAGGTGCTCGACTGCGCTGCCGTCGGGGGCGACGGTGTAGGTGGTGTCTTCGAGCAGAACGACCGCGTTGGTCTCGGGGGAGTAGGCGGGAAGCTTCTGCTGGGCGGCAATGCGGACCCAATCGGGAACGCTGTCCGACTTAAACGCAAAGGCCGGGGCCCCGGTAAGGCAGAAGAGAACAACTAAGGCTGAAAGGTACAAAAAAGGTCTGCGCAATTGCTCTGCTCGCTGTGCTGCTCGTTCTGTCATAGGGCCCTGGATACGATCCGGCTTTGCCGCTACGACGACAAAGGCAGAGTTGGAGAGACGTTGAGAGGTACGTGCAGATTTATACGTTGGAGGAGGCTGCATTACAAGAAAATTCAGACGGTTGATGGTCCCATGAATGGGTGATTGTTTTGGCTCTGCGGCATCGTTTTGATAGACGACGTCCGCGCATGGTCTGGAGCTATGGAACGCGAAGGGCGCGGAGGCCGCTGGTTGGGAATAGACCGGTCGGGTAGTCTTCGGTCGGGTACTGCAGCTTGAATAGATAGCGAACAAAGAAGCCACCGGAGACCATGTTGTAGTTGTTGGTATTGTTGGCGGAGAGGAAGGCGCCGAAGTACCAGTGGTCGGCTGCGCGATAGGCACCCTCGCCGTTGAAGGCGTAATTCACGCCAGTGTTGCTGCTGGCTGGCGTTTGCGCGTTGCCTGAAGCGGCCTGGAGGGCGGGATCGAGAGGATAGTAGGGCGCTGCACTCTCCTGGAAGCTTTGCACGCCGATGCTGCCCGAGAGGGTGTAGTGGAAGACGGTCTTGTAGTAGCCGTTGTAGGTGATTGGAACTGCGGCGAGGAAGAAGACATCCGGACTGAAGTAACCGCCCTGGCCGTAGGTCATGCCGCGCTCGTTGTACTGATAGTGCATGCCGAAGAAGTTGGCGCCGATGTTGAGGGTGCCATAGCCGGGCCAATGGGAGACCTGGAAGTAGGCGCCCATCAGCCCCTCGTACTTCTGGTTCTCGAGGACGTGGAATCCGGTGAGGTTGGCGCCATCGGCGGAGACGTAGAAGCCGGACTTTGCGCCGCCCACACTCAGCCGGATGCCGCCGCCTGTCGAGATAACGCCACCCCAGATGTTTCCGGCGAAGGACGGCGTCGCCGAACCTGGGTCGCGGAGACCGGCGTAGGAGAGCTGGGTGTCCTTGACCGAATCGCGTTCGCCGAAGAAGGTCACGTGGGCCTCCGAAGGGACGCCACTGCGCGCGACCGGTGATGTTCGCTACCAGAAATTCGTAGGGCGTGTAGCCCATCGCAACGCCGAAGTTGGTAGAGGTCAGTTGCAGTTCGCCGCCGAGGCCGTTAGCAAACTGCTGTGGAGGGGTGACCGGAGCACTTGCAGGCAGTGTTCCCAGGACGGGGACTGTGCCAGTCGAGTTTTGAAAGGAGGCGGTGTCGATGGCGCCTGAGTTCAGGAAGACGGGCTGGGCGACGATAGTGGCGCGGACGGTTTTGCCCAGAACGGCAGAGGCCTCGAAGGGTGATTCGACGTCGGTGAGGCGATCGAAGCCAGGAGTGCCGCTGCGGTAGCGGGCGAATCCGTTGGCGCCAATCCAGCCGCTGTAGGAGGCCTCCAGAGAGGCCAGGTCTTGCTCGGTCTTTTGGCGCTGGGTAAGTGGCGGCCCGAGCGGAGCGGGAGCGTAGGAGTCTCGCAGGGGAGGAACGTTGCGGGCCATGAGCTCAGCGTCGGTGGGGGGCTGGCCTGGAGGCACCTCTGGATAGTTGAGCGGGGGGAGGGTCGGGGCTGGGGGTGCCGAAGGTTGAGTAGAGGCTGGGGGCGGACTGAGTGCCGGCTCGGTTGCGGGTGCGTATGCGGGCGCGGGTGTTTGCGAGGTGTGCTGGCTGGGGCTGGTTCGAAGCATTGTGCGGGGTTGGGGATACTGCTGGCCAAAGCTGTAGCTAGTCGGCTGGGGCACTTGCTGATGCGATCCGGAGGTGTGGGATGACTTGATATGCGGCGCCTCAGTGTTCGGTATGAAGCGCGCATTGGGCTGGATGCCGTGGACTTCGAGCGATTGCGCGGCAACAGCCTGGATCGGTGGTACGTAAGGGACATAAGGGCCAAAGACCTCCTGTTGGGTGGGGGGGCCGGCTGTTGGGGGGCTGTTCGACGTCTCAGGCGGAAGGGTCGCTGCTGTCGTCTGGCCCGAGGCCGTAGGTTGGGTAGTACGGGTTGCGGGATTGGCCATGTAAGAGGGGACGACGTTCGAGTTGTCCTCTGGCTGGGCCACGGTGTCAGCGTTGTTGTAACTGGGAAGATACGGCTGTACCGGCGTGGTGGAGTCAGGTGTGCTGAGCAGCGATGCGAGGTCCCGGGGATGGGAGGGAGCGGGGAGGCTGGCCAACGGTTGGGGTTGGCTGAGTTCGGCAGCGAGCTCGGCTGCAGGGTCGCGAGGAGGAAGAGCGGCGAGCGAGGCGCGGTAGTAGTCGGCGGCGCGGTTGGTGTTGCCACGCGCCTGCTCGAACTTTGCGGCGACGCTCAGCATCTCGGAGTCTTTTGGATATTGGTCGAGGCCATAGCGCAGCCAGGTTTCGGCGATCTTGATATCGCCCGCGGCGAGCGCGGCGGAGACGGCCACCTTGTAGTCGGAGACGGTCGCGGTCGTCATGTCCTGCGACTTGAAGATGAGAACGGCTTGTTTGGGAAGGCCCGCGCGAGCGTAGCCGGAGGCCAGAGCACGGAGGACGGCTGGGTTGTCCGGAAAAGTGAGAGCAGCGGCATTGAGGATGGCCAGCGAGCGTTTGAAGTCGCCGGCGGCAGCGGCCTGGTTGGCGCGGCGCACCGCCCAGTTTGTCCAGATCATTTGAACGGAGCGACGCTGTTCGTCGTTGAGGTCCTCGCGGCCGCCAAGCAGCATCAGTTGGCGATAAAGGCCCGCGTCGTTGCCGCTATCGAAGAGCAGCCATGCGTCCTGTATGTCGATTTCGGCAGGTGCCGCTGTGCGCTCGGCCGCATAGTGCTGCTTGACGCGATTCATAAAGACCATCGCCTCTCGCGGCTGGCCGAGACTGTTGTAGATGGCGCCGACCGTCTGCAGATACTCAACGTCGTTTTCAAGCTGCTGGCGGACGGGCGGCGGAATCTGCTGAACCTGCGCGAGGGCCTCCCGGTCGCGGCCTGTGGCGTGGAGCGCGGAGAGCAGGCCCTTCCATGCGTCGGGACGATCGCTATTCTCCGACAGCACTGCGCGGTAGATCGGGAGAGCACGCTGCGGATCGTTGCGCGAGAGATAGATCCCGGCAAGCGCGAGCGAGACCGCAGCGGACGGTGTCTTGCCTGCGGCGGTTTGCTGGGCGACGGATTTTTCGAGAATCTCCTGAGCGATGTCGAGCTTGTTCTGACCCTGATAGACGGAGGCGACAGTGATCTGAAAACCGGGGCCGCGCATCGCCGCGTCGTAAATGGATGGCGGCATGGCCTGCAAGGTCTGCAAGGCCTGCGGATCCTCCTTCATGACGTGCTGGATGCGGACGAGGCCTTGCCATGCTGTGAGGTTTCCGGCATCCACGGCGAGGACCTGCTTGTAGAACGCTGCGGCCTGCTCGAGACGGTTGGCCTGCTGGAGGAGACTGGCGTACTGAAGTTGGGTCTCGACCTGAAGACTCTGCGCTCCAGATGTGACCGGCAGATCGAGAGCGGTTTGCAGAGCACGCTGAGCGTCGGCGTCACGGCCAACCGTCGTATAGGCGGAGGCCAGCGAGCGGAGGAAGACGGGATCGCGCATCAGCTGCGTTCGAACGGCAGGCGGGACGCTGCGCTCGGTCTGCAAGGCCTGAGAGACGTTGCCTGCACCGAATTGGGCCAGGAAGAGACCGCGCCAGGCAGCGGCAGAGGATGGCTGCAACTGGACGTCGCGCTCGAAGACTTCGACTGCAGCCGCGGGCTGCTGGGCCTTCAGCAGTGTGCCGCCGAGACCGTCGAGGGCCTCCGGACTGGCTGGACGCATGGCCAGCGCGGCGCGGTACCGCTGCTCGGCTGTGGTTAAGTCGTTCTGGTTGAGGGCCGTCAAGCCCTGGCCCATGAGCAGGTAAAAGTGCGCGCTCTTAAGGGCGGAGTCGAGGCCGGCGTCGCGGGCACCATTCTGTTTTGCTTGCTCGAGAAAGCTGATCGCTCCAGCGAAGTTGGACTGCTGCATGCGCACGTAACCCATGCCGGCCAGTGCGCTCGCGTTTTGCGGATCTCTTGCGAGCATCGACTGAAATCGCCTCTCGGCCTCAGGCAGGTCTCTTCGCGTTAAGGGCGCTGTAGGCCGCCTGTTGCGGCGGGACTTGGGAGGAACGCAGGAAGCTAGGCTTGGGCTGATTGCGAAAGCCCCGGTTCAGTTCAGGTGCATTGGGATTGATGGCCCTAATGCGGTCAAGGTATGTATTGGCGAGTGCGGGGTTGCCGCTCGACCTGGCGGAACGTGCGAGACCGGCGAGAGCGTCTACGTTTTTCGGGTCTACCAGCAGGACCTGTTGCCAGTCTTGCGCGGCCAGATCGATCCGACCGCGGGCCTCTAACGTTTGCGCTCGATCGAGCAGGGACTGGGTCGCGGATTCGGTGGTCTGGGCACGTAGGATTGACTCGTTCGCAACGAAGACGAGCGTGCCTAGCAGCAGCGCTGTTGCTAGCGGCCGGAATGACCAAACGTTCTTCATAAAGTCTGCTACAAAGCCAATGCCTACAGCGACGACAGACCAGTAGAGACACCTCTACCGTCCTTCCGAGGTTATCGTTTTTACCGGCTTATTTTCTGTTTTGTTGGGGGTATTGACTGGTTTGCTACTGACTACTTCGCGACCAATTTTCTATCGGGAACGCCATTACGCCAAGATC
The DNA here is from genome assembly GCA_963756685.1 of uncultured Acidobacteriaceae bacterium. Taxonomy (GTDB): domain Bacteria; phylum Acidobacteriota; class Terriglobia; order Terriglobales; family Acidobacteriaceae; genus Edaphobacter. The sequence continues at coordinate 92,090 of CAVWON010000005.1, read as the reverse complement.
GCCATCCAGCCAAACGATCAAAGTGCTCTAGTCATTCCCCTGCAGGCGGGAGCGGGCCTTCTTGCGCAGGATGGTGCGAATGGCCACGGCCATGCAGGAAACAGATGACGAGAATGGTGATGACCATCAGCCACTGGTAGCGTTCGAAGAACATGTTCAGACGGATCCAGAGGAAAGAGAACCGACGTTATAAACATCATTGCCAATGCGGTAGGAGGTAAAGCGCGCGCCGTGCAGAACGCTGACCGATTGGGAAATATCGGAGGACTGCGACGTTTTTAGAAACACAGACAAGAAGTTGGGGACTACGTTTTTGTCACGCAGGACTACTACGACGACAGAACGGTTTGATCCGCTGGGCCACTCGATGCCTTCGATGAGTGCGTCGGGCAGGCCACCGGCGGTCTCGAGTTGTCCGGACTGGATGCGGTCGGAGCTGCGGACCTTCCACCAGGCATGCTGCAGTTGCGCGAAGAAGCCCTGGGTGTCCTGAATGTGCAGGCCGCTGCCATCGACCCCCACGGGCAGTGAGGGATTCAGGCGGCCGATGGCGGATTGATCGTCGACCGTGCCCAGCACCAGATAGTCCTTGCTGGCGATCGAAATTCATGCCAGCGGCGTTGGTGACCGAGACGTTGAGGACAGGGTAGCCGGTCTGCGCGCCGAAGTGGCCCATCAAGGTGAGGTATATCTCGATCTCTTCCGGGCCGGGAGTGTCGGGCAGACACGACTGCGGTGTCGGAGAGGTCGGCCCGTCGGGTGAAGGGATATCCGGCGTTGGCGAAGATCTCGAGATTCGGCAGGGTCGTCCAGTGAGGGATCCCTTGAATATCGAGGTAAGAGTCTTTGAGGACTGCGCCCTTCAGGTTACTGGGTGCAGCGTCCTGGCACTCCCCTTTTTTGGGCTGCAGGAAGATGAACCGCATCAGCATCGAATTCGAGAACGGGCGGATGTCCGAGACGGGCACAGGCACGATGGTTTCAAGGTCGGCCGAGGCCTTGTCGGTGTGCGGCAAGGGCGTCGAGCTGACGTAGGAGTCGTTCAGAGAGACCTGCAGGGTGCTGTCATTGGAGATGGGAATGCCGTTGTAGCGATAGCCCAGATGAAAACCAAGGTTTCGCTGTGCGCCGAAGTAGAGGTCGGGCGGAAGACGCATGTAAATCGCGACGGGGGCGGTGCCGTCCGTCTCGAAGCTGCCGGGCTGCGCGATGTCGCCTATGCTGGTGATCTTTTCGGTGCTGAGCCAACGCGGTGCGTCGTCGGGCTCGCGGGGTGCGGGCATCTTGATCGAAGGCACGCGGACTGTGGCCCCTTCAAGCAGGTCGCGTTGCAAGGTAAGCGCCAGGGCCGCGGTGAGCACGTCGTCCGCCGAGCCACCCGTGAGGACGAGAACCTTTGAGTATGGGTCGGAGGGGTTTGCGCGCATGGCGATGGCGGGGCCCGAGACCGTGCTCATCTGGAGCGAGGCGGGAAGGGTCGCGCTGCTCTCGCCGATGACGATGGCATTGCCCGGTGGAATGGTACCTACAGATACCGGAAAGCGGACGGGCCGCGAGTCTGCGAGGATTCCGAACCAGGACGCGACGATGCCGGCGGCCTGCAGGGCCCTGGGTGAGGGTTGGGTGAAAAAGACGATGGGGACCACCGGGCGAAGATTGACCATCGAATCGTAGAAGGGCGCAGGCAGAAGCTTGAGGTCATCGTGCAAGGTAACCAGCGAACCTGCAAACTCAATCGTAGAAGTGTTGTCGACATGGCTCCATAGCGTGGAGTGAGATGGGTCTTCGCACTTCATGGTGTAGTGGCCGACGAACTCGAAGGTGAGTTCGTTGTTCGGGACCAGCATCTCGGCAGGGAGCGTAAGGGTCGCCTCCAGCAGCGCGTTGTTTTCGGTGTGCGGTGCGCCGTTCGTTGTCTGCACGGGCGCGGGCTGAGCGATCGGGGCAGGTTCCAAAGTTACCGGGAGAGTGGCGAAGAGCGTGCCGTTCAGGCCCACCTTGAGATGACTAAGAGACGGGATCAGGCCGGGAGAGAAGTGATAGCGCAGACGCATGGTCGCGGTCTTGACGACCTGGTTCTGCGGGAGTGAAAAATGAACTGTGTCGAAGGCGTCCACACCGTGGAGAACGATGGTGTTGGGCACTCCCAGGTCGGCGAGAGTGAAGACGTGGTCGAAGGTGGCGGCCGCTTCAGGGAGTGCTCGACGCGGGCGCGCTGTTTATTTCCCTGGGGCAGCTGCGCCGACAGGGTGCTGGTGCTCAACAGAACGGTCAAGAAGACTAGCGGCACGATGCTGGTAGCGAGTTTTCCCTTGGTTGGAGATTCCTTGGGCCCCGTCCAACTTCGGAGCGACCTTTCCAGGCCGTGGAAGGCGAGTTTGAATATCCGGGCCAGGCTGGTCAGAGGCCTGTCTGCCTCGCGCGTCTCGCCCCAGCCGAGCCAGGTGTCGGCGCGGGAGTAAAGCACCATCGTGAGCGCCTCTTCCTCCTGCAGGGTGAGCGGGTCGAACTGTGCACGCAGAATATTGCCGCTGATTCCGACGATCGTGGCGGGCAATGTGGCGTTGCCATCGAGGACAGGGAGGGTGAGCTTGATGGCATCGCCGAGCGCCGCGGTAAATTCGCGCTCCATGCGGACCATAACACCGCCGCTGGAGACATCAGCGGTGACGCCGTGGACGATGGTCCCGCTGGCAAGCTGCACATGGGCCGGAATGGTCATTGGGAGGCGGACGGTCTGCCGGCGCTGGCGACTCTCCCACGCAACCGAGGTGGCGACCCCAAGGATGACGAGATTGAAACAGCCCCAGAGGAGGTTCATCACAATCGTGCCGACGTGATTGCCGTCATACATTTCGGCAGGTATGTTGAACGGAAAGACGAGGCCAGCGCCCGGAAACTGGAAGAGCCTGGGGAACGCGCAGAGCATCCCGACGAAGTTCATCGCGATCAGGAAGACGAAGGGCTGCGCGATGCGCATGTCGAAGAACCTGCGGTTCACGACGCCGCCCTTGGCCGTCACGTCGAAGCTGCCCAACCTGGGATTGATGAGAGCGAGCATGGTGGGGAGAAGGATGTACGGCGCGAGTACGGTCTCGTAGATCTCGTTCCAGAAGGAGTGGCGGTGCTGGCCCTGGATGCGCGAGTTTGTGATGTTCGAGAGAACCAGGTGCGGGAAGGCGTAGGCAAGAATCGCCGCCCAGTAACCGGGAATGTTGACGTGGCCGAAGATGAGATAGATCAGCGGCGCGGTGAGAAAGATCAGGCGCGGCAGAGCATAGAGAAAGTGCGTCATCGCATTGAAGTAGCAGAGCCGCTGCGCCACGCTAAGGCCGCGGGCAAAGAGCGGGTTGTCCGTGCGCATGATCTGAACCATGCCGCGCGCCCAGCGAATGCGCTGCTTGACGTGTCCGCTCAACCGTTCGGTAGCGAGGCCGGCCGCCTGCGGGATGTTGATGTAGGCCGTGTTCCAGCCGTTCATCTGCATGCGCAAGGAGGTGTGGGCATCTTCGGTGACGGTCTCGACGGCGATGCCGCCGATCTCATCGAGCGCGGAGCGGCGCAGGACGGCGCAGGAGCCGCAGAAGAAGGTCGCGTTCCAGAAGTCGTTGCCGTCCTGGACGACGCCGTAGAAGAGCTCGCCCTCGTTGGGGATCGTGCGGAACTGGTCGAGATTGCGCTCGAATGGATCGGGCGAATAGAAGTGATGGGGGGTCTGGAGCATGGCCAGCTTGCTGTCGCGCAGGAACCAGCCGAGGGTGACCTGCATGAAGCTGCGCGTGGGGACGTGGTCGCAGTCGAAGATGGCCACGTAGGGGGCGTCGAGCCGGGCGAGAGCGCGGTTGATGTTGCCGGCCTTGGCGTGCTGGTTATCGTCGCGCGTCATGTAGCCGATGCCGGCCTCTTCGGCGAACCTGCGGAACTCATCGCGGCGGCCGTCGTCGAGGATGTAGACGTTGAGCTTGTCGGCCGGCCAGTCGATGTTCATTGCGGCCAGGGCCGTGTACTTTACGACGCTGAGCGGCTCATTGTAAGTGGGGATGAGCAGATCGACCGCGGGCCACAGGTCCGGGATCGTCGGGCAACGGGACTGGGGTGCGCCGCAGAGGCCAGAGCGTCTGCATATAGCCGAGAAAGAGGATGACGAAGGCATAGGTCTCGGCGAAGAGCAGAAGGACGATGAAGAAGGCGTCGAGTACGCTCCACACTGAGCCGGGGTCGAGGAAAAATCCGGAGGTGGTCGCGATCCTCCAATACCCATAACGGAAGGTGGAGAACATGGAGACCAGCAGCAGCGTCAGTGTGACCAGGTAAGAGCTCGAGCTGCGGTCGAGCCAGATGACCAGGGCGACGGTGAGGACGCCGAGCACGATCTGCTGCGGCCAAGTCAGCTCTAGGACGCCGATGAAGCAGAGCAGAAAGACCCCGCTTACTAGGATGAGGAACCGAAGCGCTTTGAAGAAGAGACCGTCACCTGACTCAAACTGCTTAAAGAGCGGTGACGCGATCATCTTTCACTCCACCGGACGTTGCGGAAGCCCGCAGTGGCCGGTGCGGCGACGGTGCGGAGCCAGGTGGCAAGGTTGAGATAGTCCTCGGCGACCGGCGCGTCGGGTGCGTAGTCGACCACGGTCATGCCTTCGGCGAGCGCTTCGCTGACGGCCGGTGCGCGGCGAATGACGAAGGGCAACAGACGATCACCGAGTTGGCGACGCATCACTTCGCGGACGTCGAGGTGCAGCGGCAGCGAGGTGTCGAACTGGTTGAGAACGTAGAAGGGCTGCAGAGGACGGCCATCGCCGTCGTTGACGCCGCTGAAGAATTTTTCGACCGTCTGCAGGCTGATTACCGAGTTCATGTCGGGCGCGACCGGAACAAGGATGGTCGGGTTCATGCGGGACAGTCGGCGGACGATCCAGCTCGAGCCCACGGTGAGGTCGAGCAGAATCCGTTGGGTGCCCCGGCTGTTGTTGATGATCTCTTCGGCGAGGTGCTCCTGCGCGGCCTCGTCGCTTCCCTTCTGGTCTACGTCGTAGCTAACCAGATAAATCGGTGCGTCGGTGCTGCCGCTGGGCGGCGAGAAGGTGCGGACCGTACCCTGACGCAGTTCGCTGGCTCCGAAGTAGAACGGCAGCAGACCGTGAGAGGTCGTATCGGTCAGGAGGACCTTTTCTCCCATGGACGACAGAGCGCGGCCAACTGTGGCAACGAGGCTGGTCTTGCCGACGCCGCCTGCGAGCGAGAAGACGGCAAGGATAGGTGTACGGGTTTCCTTCTGGCGCACCGGAGCGGCCTCGGGCTGGTCCTGACCGGGCTGCTCGAAGACGCCCTTGAGCGCAAACCAGCGAGCGGCGACGCGTTCGCGTGAGTGCTGCAGCGTATCAGCGACCGAGGACTGTAAAGGAGACGGCTGCGAAACAATGGGCTTCGGTGTGACCTGCGGCCCGGATGGAGCATAAAGCCACGCCGGACCGGCGGGGTCTGACTGGTGAGCGGGCTTTTGCGCGGATAGTGGCGAGGATTCGGGCACAGCCTCTGACGTACCACGGCGCTCGGGAAAGCCCTGGGACTGCTGGTAGTCGAAGTCGTCCTGGGCGCGGCGGCCGCGGGTCGAGTCGGACGGAACCAGCGCCTGAGAGAACGGCGATACAGGCCTGGGAGTCGCGGCGGAGGAGGTGACTCGTGAAGACATCATTGGTCGCGAAACGGGAGGCTTTGTTGCCGACGGATCGCCATTTACTTCGAGGTTGGAGTCACGCGAAGCATCGACCGGCAGTGAGCGATCTCCTGAGCTCGGAGGCCATTGTCCGCCGGTGACGGAGGTGGAGGCAGTGACGGGCCCAGTCTGAGACGGACGGGCGGCGTGTGATTGGGGATCGGAATGACGTTGATCCATGAGCGTAGCCTGGCTTTCGTTTACGTTTGAAGGCGGACGGGGTGCGGGGACCGATCGTTCGACTAACGGCCCTATTCCCTGGGACGCCGCGGACACGGCAACGGCGCGACTCTCCGCTGGAATTGAATGTCGTGACGAACTGGTTGAAGTGTACTCGGCTCGTGCGGCGGTGAGGTCGGGGCCGCGGTATATCTGACGGACTCCGGATGCATCGTCGGGATGGTAACCTTGCGGACGCCGAGACGAACCCTGGTGCCCCCCGGAGTGCCCGGCGTTGTGGCGAAACAGGGGCGGTCGTATAAGGACGGTATTCGTGACGCTCGGGACCGCTGCCTGGACGCAATTCGTCTGAGGGGGCAGTCTGGTCCGAACGTCACCGGTCCTGTCGTGGGCCGCAGCAATGGCTGAGAGTGGACGGGGGCTTGCGGAGTAGAGGCGACCGTATACGGATCTGAAATCCTGCCCGGGGGCTCTGTGGGCGCCTGCTGAACGCCGCCCGCTGCTTTGCGGCGCATCTCAGAGTCTGCATAGCGGGCAGCTTGCCTCTGTGCGGACGCGTGCGCCTCGGCGATCTCGCGTTCTTCGCGGCGTGCGGCTGCCTCGGCAACAGCGGCGGCCTCGGCACGCCGAGCGGCTTCAACGCGCTCTGCTGCGGCAGTACGCGCGGCCTCCTCGGCCTCGCGCAGAGCGCGGCGCATCGAGGAGTCAGCGTCTTCTGTTTGATGGCTACGGGCAGTCTGCGCTGCATGACGCGCAGCGGACTCTGCGGCGGCGGCGGCGGCTTCGGCCTCGGCCTGGGCCAGCAACGCCTGTTCGCGGACTTGCTCGGCCGCTCGATGCCTTAACTGCGCGCGATACTCCCGGCGTGAAGCGGAGAAGTCACGATACTTCGCTCCGTGAAGGTTCGCCCAGGAGTAGAGGACCGCCACATCTTCGGGGGTCTCCGCTACGGTCGGCTCATCGATTCTGTCGGTGCTGCGAGAATCCATATTTCCCAGTCCTATAGTCCTATAACTTCCGGTTACCGTGGTGGTTTTACTTGAACTGCGCCGGTTCGCTGCCAGTTCAAAAGGACGTGTTTGCACCCGTTATCATGCAATAGCCTGAGGCTACTGTGGGTAATAACCCAAGTCAATGAAAGCGTTGTGCGACTTAAGTGTGACCGTGCGACAATATGGGGCATAACCGCGTAAAACAAGGCGAAAAGCGACGAACGCTCACTTGACCCAAAACGGGACTCGGTGGCCGCGCCGGGCAATTCCAACAATGTTGCGGCCGGCCTCCGGTCACGCCCTTCTGCGAACAACTGAGGGTCTCCGGTGCTGGGGCCGATATTTGCGCGAAGGATCTCTTCCCGGCAAAAAAATGCAACAGTCTGTAAAGGCTTGCACAGACGCTGGTTGGCGGCGAAATTACCTCGGCTGGATGTGCTAACTTGGTAGTGTGGTTTGAGAGCGTAGCTCAGTTGGTAGAGCATCGCCCTTTTAAGGCGTTGGTCCTGGGTTCGAGCCCCAGCGCTCTCACCATAAAATCAATAACTTACAGACAATCGAAAGCAGCCAGTAAAACTGGTGGATACAAAATGGATACTCGTTCAGGGTGCCTGCCGATGGCGTTACGGAAGCATCTTCTTGGCTGTTTCAAGGATGCTCCTGCCTAATTCTGTCAGTTGGACTTTACGAACTTGACCCTCGTTAACAATTTCTAACAATTTGGCCTCAAGCAATGTTTGTGTGGCTACCTTTATTTGGGCGTTCATCATGTTAATGACGGTGTGGGGTGGATCTCCTGCGGCAATACTGCTGAGTGCCAAATATCATGCGAGGTAAGGCCCCCGAGTTCGGCACGGGCGCTTGGTGGCAAGTTCATCCTTTCTAACAGCATCTCGACGCCCCCAACCTTTACGTTGGACAAGCGCGCCAACAGGCTCTCAACGGGGAGAATTATCAGGAAAGCACCAACATAAGATCAGCACTGTTGAGTGAGTTCCGGGAGGCGGGATATGACGAAGATTACTCCACATTCTCTGCAAGAGATTGCATGCTCCGAAGACTAAGCGCAGCCGAAAGCGCGATTTACGCGGCATTTTGATTGTCCGAGTTTGGCGGGTAACGTGCCATCACTTTAGTAATCCTTGGGAACGATGGGAATTCAAGGGAAAAGGAGAACCACATGAAGATTGGCAGCAGACTTTCAATTGCAGTTACCGCCCTGCTTCTCGCTATGAGCTTCGGAGCGGCTCGGGCCTTGGCAGATTCGAGCGACGGTGGCAGCGGATCGGTGACCGGTGACCCGGCCATTACCGAGGCTGACGGCTGGGTTTCGTTCACTTTCGGCGGCGTTGGTTCGAGCGCAGGGCCCTTCACCTTTACCGAACCCGAGCAGATCAATGTGACGGACGGGTTTGAAGCCGGCGATCAGTTTGCCGTTTACGACGGACTCACGCTGCTTGGTGATACGTCGTTCGTGCCGGCGGGTCCTGGCGACGGTTGCTCGGATCCGGCGACCTGCTTCACCGATGGCTTATACAGCGTTGGCTCGTTTGATGTCGGCGCCGGAAGCCACTCCATCACGATCGAATCCATCACCAGTCCATTCGGCTCGGGCGGTGCGTGGTTGGAAATCGTTCCGGCTACGGCGGCGACCCCGGAACCGTCCAGTCTGTTGCTGCTAGGCACGGGCTTGCTGGGTTTCATGGGACTGGCGAAGCGCAAGCTAGTTGCGCGGTAGAAGGGCAGTTCGCAACAATCTCGCGAAAGAGGGCAAGCAGCGGACGCTTGCTCTCTTTTTTTGTGCCAAATTTTTCCCTTTGCAGCTCTTGGATCCCGGACATCGGACCTATGCCGTGGGTTTGTCCGGAGCGGGCTCTGTGGCGCAAAACTCCTCCAGGAACCTATCGCTGTATTCTCTTACGAGCGTTTCTACGCGGTCGGCGGAGTTCGCGCAGACGATCAGGCCCGCGTGATGGTGGCGATCAAGACGCTGGACGACCTCGGGCGCGTCATAGCTGCTGATGTCGGGCCGCTCCTGGCGGGCAAGACAGATGACGCTTCCGGCGTAGAGATACTTCACCTTTGGAAGAGCGTACTCCATGTGGAAGAGTGCTGAGACTTCAATCCTCGCCCACTCGACCCAGGGGTTGATCCCGGAGGCAAATTCGACGACTTCGGCGATGTGCGCGCCTCCGACGCGGGCCGCGGTCTCGAGGAAGTAAAAGCTTCCGTTGGAGTGGGCCTTGATGAACTCAGTGTGCGTGACGCCTGAGATGAGGCCGAGCGACTCGATCACGTGGGTGTGCATTCCGATGAGGCCGAGGGCATCGCTCGATTCCCTCTCCAGAGCGCGCGTGCTGAAGACACCGCCCTGATGCATGGTCTGCATGGGCGGCTTGCCATATTGATAGGCAGAGCCGAAGAGGGCCCTGCCGTTCCAGGTGATGCCCTCAACGTGAAAGATCTCGCCTGGAATGAAGCGTTCCAGCAGGTAGTGCGACTGTAGATCACCGAGTTCGTCGAGGACTGGCCAGAGCGCTTCGGGAGATTCGATTTTGCGAATGCCGATTGCAGACGCATTGGTGCGGGGCTTCAAGAGCCAGGGGCCGGGGACATGACCCATAAAGCTGCGGAGGTCAGCGTAATTGAAGACCGAGGTGAACTCCGGCACAGGGACGCCGCACTGCCTGGCGCGGACACGCATTGCAAGCTTGTCGCGGAAGTGACGTGTTAGCGATTCGCCCATTCCGGGCAGTCGCATGTGCTCCCGCAGTAGAGCAGCAACTTCGAGGTCAAATTCGTCCAGAGCAACGATGCGGTCGAACCGGTTTTCACGGGCGAGGTAGGTAACAGTGTTCAGGACCTGGCCCGGAGTGAGACCCTCCGGCATGGTGAAGAGTCTGGAGATGGAAGCGCGGGGCCAGTCGGCGTGCTCGAGTTTGTCGACCGTGAGGAGAACGACGTTCACGCCGAGACGCGCGACCTCTTCCAAAAAGAGATGGCCCTTTTCGTAGGTGCTGATGCAGAGAATTGTGGGCTTCTGCTGGTCCGTCACGCTGGCTCCTCTTGTTGGCAAATACAACTGCGCCTTTGGTTCAATAGGAACGAATGTACATTCAATGCGTGTAGCGAGAGTAAATCAGGAGACCGGTCCTTCGGCAAAGGTTTGTTTCACTCCGTCTTCAAGCGGCGTAAATCCGGCGGTGTACCCCGCTGCCCGCAGACCCGCGAGGTCGGCCTGGGTGTAGTGCTGGTAGCGGTCCTTCAGGTCAGCGGGAAAAGGGACGTACTCGATCTTGCCCTGGCCGTGGACTTGCATCAGCGCCTCGGCTACGGCCTTGAAGGTGCGGGCCTCTCCAGTGCCAGCGTTGACTACCGCGTGAACAGGCTTCCTGGGGCCGTCGGGCAACAGGCAGGCAAAGAACATGTTAATGCGGCAGAGGTCTTCGACGAAGACGAAGTCGCGGCGTTGTTCGCCATTGGCGTAGCCACCTGAGCCCTCGAACATTTTGATTGTACCGGTGTCCTTGAGCTGTCGCGTGAAGTGATGGATCACGCTGGCCATGCGGCCTTTGTGCTGTTCGCGTGGCCCGTAGACGTTGAAGTAGCGCAGGCCGACGACGGTGCTCTTCATCTCTGGCAAGAGCCGGCGAACGTAGTTGTCGAAGACCAGCTTCGAGTAGCCGTAGACGTTCAGCGGGCGCTCGTTGGCCGGAAGTTCTGTGAAGTTGGTGTTTGCTCCATAGACGGCTGCGGTCGAGGCGTAGACGAGGGGAATCTTGCGGTCGAGAGCGAAGTGCAGCAACTCCTTCGAGTAGGTGAAGTTGTTGTCCATCATGTATCGGCCGTCGTCCTCGAGTGTGTTCGAACACGCGCCCTGGTGGAGGATTGCGCGGACCTTAGTGCTCTCGAAGTAGCCTGCCTTCAAGGCCGCGCGGAACTCGCGTTTGTCCATGTAGTCGCTGAACTCGGCGCCAGCCAGATTGAGAAACTTGGGGCCAGCCAGGTTCGGAGCAGGAGCGAAGTTGTCCACCAGCAAGATGTCTCGCTCACCTGCGTGATTGAGCTGGTGGATCAGGTTGCTGCCGATGAAGCCTGCACCGCCGGTCACAATGATCACTTCTGCATCTCCTCGCCCAGCGCAGAGTTTGCGGTGAGCTTTTTCACGATGTTGGTGGTGGAAAAACCTTCGACAGTTGGGACGATCTCCACTCGCCCACCGGCGGCGATAACGTCTTCGTGGCCGACCACCGTCTCGATGGTGTAGTCGCCACCTTTGACCAGGACGTTGGGTTTCAGGGCGCGGATAAGCTCGATCGGTGTGTCCTGCTCGAAGAGCACGACGGCGTCGACCGCGGCAAGGGCAGCCATGACGCGAGCGCGTTCCTGTTCTCCCACGATGGGACGGGTAGGCCCCTTGAGACGGCAGACCGAGGCGTCGGCATTAAGGCCCAACACGAGCTTCGAGCCAAAGCGGCGGCAGTCTTCGAGCAGCTTAATGTGGCCGACGTGCAGCAGGTCGAAGCAGCCGTTGGTGAAGACGATGGTCTCGCCCGAGGCGCGCCACTCGGCAACGCGCAGCTTGATACGCTCGAGGTCGAGTACCTTTTCGCCAGCAGCGATTCCTGAGCTAGGAGTCAATGATGCCACTAGTTCGTGTCCGGCGATAGGGACGGTGCCAACCTTGCTGACTACGATGCCCGCAGCGAGGTTTGCGAGTTCAACGGCGGTCTCGACCTGAAGTCCACCGGCGAGACATGCGGCCAGGGTAGCGATGACCGTGTCGCCTGCGCCGGATACGTCGAAGACCTCGCGGGCGCGGGCGGGCGAATGATAAATGCCGGAGTTGCTCGCGGTGGCAGGGCGGAGGAGGCTGATTCCCTTCTCGCTCATTGTGACGGTCAGGAATTTGAAGTCGTGTTCGGCGACCAACGCCTGGCCCGCGGCGAGGAGGGCTTCGGTGTGGTGGGCCGGGACGCCAGTTGCGGCGGAGAGTTCACCAAGATTTGGGCAGACCGTCGTTGCCCCTGAATACTTGCTGAAGTCGGGGGTCTTGGGATCGGCAAGCACGGGAATACCGGCCGTTCGAGCGGCGCGGATGACGGCTTCGCAGAGATTGGGCGATAGTGCGCCCTTTGCGTAGTCGGAGAGGATGACCGCGTGGACCTTTGTCACCAATTCGGTGGCGCGCTCCTGGAGGCGCTGGGCCTCGGCGGCTGGCGGCGCGTCACGGCCCTCGATGTCGAGCCGCAAAAGCTGCTGCATGCGGCCGACGATGCGGGTCTTGGAGATGGTTGGGAGAGAGCTCGAGACTACGCCAACGGTGTCGATGCCGGCGCGCTCCAGGATCGTCGCCAGTTCAGTCTGTTCGGAGTCGGTGCCCCAGAAGCCGCCGAGAAAGGTCTGGCAGCCGAGGCCCGCGAGGTTCATGGCGACGTTTGCTGCACCACCCGCTCGCTCGTATCGCCGGGCGTGCCGAAGGACCGGAACCGGGGCCTCGGGCGAGATGCGCTCTACGTCGCCATGGATGTAGCGGTCGAGCATGATGTCGCCGACTACCAGCACCTTGAGCTGGCCGAAGCCGCCCTCCAGCAGGTTCAAAATCGAATGAAGTTCCGGCAGCATGCGCGAGAAGATCTCCTTGGAACCATCATCGCATCTCCACCGGCTTGTCATGCTGACTGCTAGCCGAGGACGGCGCGGACTTGAGTTACGACCTCATCGACTGTAATCGAGGTGAGGCACTTTTTGCGTTCGATGAGGCATGTCTCGAGGCCACAGCCCCAGCAATCGGTCTGGTGGTAGAGGACGCGATGCTGTCTTCCGTAGGGGAACCAGACCCGCGGCTTGTTGCGAGCGGCGAAGATCGCCACGCAAGGCGTCTGGACGGCTGCGGCGAGGTGCATGGGGCCGCTGTCATGCCCAACAAAGACTTGAGCATGCGCGAAGACTGCGGCACTTTCGCGAGGTGTCAGGAGGCCACAAAGGTTGACGATGGGACTGCAGGAGCTTTCTCGCCAGCCTTCCGCAGTAAACTCACTGGCGGCGCTTTCTTCCGCGGCCCCGCATAAGGCCAACGCGTGATCTGAGTAGAGAGTGGCGAGCCTATTCAGAAGGGCCCGCCAGTTGTCGCGACCCCAATCCTTCGACTGGACCTTGGCCCCGACGCTGACGGCGATGATGCGACGACCCGCAGTTGGCGACAAGACTTCCACCGCCCGTGTATGTTCCGGTTCCGTCAGACGCAGGTCCCAGCTCGCCGGAACGTCAAGATGGGCATCACCCAACTCCGAAAGGTTGCGGGCGAGACGCGCGCCTTCCGGTTCGAGGGCTTGCTCAGACTCCTCCCAGCGGTTGTGCTGCATGTCCTCGGTCACTGGAACGCCGATGAGGCGCGGAATTCCGCAGAGCCTGAAGAACTTGGCGTCGCGGCGTGCGGACTCCACTCCGCGAGCAGGGCCCATGTACACAAGCACCTGGGGACGCCAGCGGAGGAGCTGCCACCAAAGGGTGAGGAGTTCGCCGGGACTGCGGGTGCCGACGACGTAGCGGAAGTAGCCTTGGATTAGATTGGTGTTTTCAAGTATCGCGGCCGCAGGGGGGGCTTTGGCGTTGACCGGGAAGTTCGTCAGCAGACGACGCTCGGCGTCTGGGAAGGCCCGAGCGACAAGATGAAGTGCCGGTAGTGCAACGAGAGTATCGCCGAGGCTGCCCAGCCGGTAGATCAGGACCCGTTTTGTCGAGCTCGCCATTGTGTGACTCTAGTCTGCTTGGTTCGCTCGCTTCCGGCAAGCGTGGTGGAAAGAACAGCCCAATGCTAACTTATCTTCGGCCATGACTTGGCACTGAACGCTGGATCCCCGCGACTGCTAAAGTTTATGGGGGCGGTGGGAAAGGAGTTACCTATGCTCGATGCTCTTTTGATAACGCGGATGCAGGACGAGATGACGGCGGCCCTTCATGAAAGTGCGGGCCAGTTGAAGATTGAAGCGAGTGCCGATGGACTGATGGCGCTTGCGATGGCGCAGCACCGCGCCAACTTCGAGCTCTGGCATGAGGAGGACAAGGCCCGCGCTCCAGAGGCTGCGGACGCGGAGATTGCGCGGGTGAAACGGGCCATCGATGTCCTGAACCAGAGACGGAACGACCTGGTGGAAAAGATGGATATGTGGCTGATTGAGAGACTTGAGCAGGAGGCTGCCGTGCCGTTGCACTCGGAGACGCCCGGGTTGATGGTCGATCGGCTTTCCATCCTTGCGCTGAAGATATATCACACGCGCGAAGAGGCACATCGGAGGAGTGCGACGGCGGGCCATCGGCTGCGCAATGTGGAGCGGCTGGCGCTGCTGGAGGAGCAAAGAATGGACCTGGCAGAGTGCCTGGATGCTTTGTGGGCGGAGGTGCTGCAAGGGACCCGGCGATTCAAGCTTTACCGGCAGATGAAGATGTATAACGATCCAGAGTTGAATCCCGCAGTCTACGGGCGGGGTTAACAAGTGGCAGCACGGTGAAAAACCGCTAGTTGACCAGACAGCCGCGTCTGCGTATAAAACCGACACGAGAAGAAACCAATAATGAGCTACCGTTAGAATGGGACAGCTCAGAAACGCCAGAGGCGACAGGAAAGACCATGGCCCAGACAAAGACAGTAACTGCACCCGCAACAAAGCGTGCTCCACGTACGCTGGCTGGAACAATCCCTGCAAACGACCATGCGCGCGCACAGATCGTTGCGCAGTATGAGGCCGCACTGCGGCTAATGCAGGACGGGAAATATGAAAAGGCCCATGCTGCGTTCGACAAGATGCTGGCAACAGGAGCCGGTGAATTGGGCGATCGCGTCCGGATGTACAGCAATGCGTGTCTGCTGCAGGCGGCGAAGGGAAAAAATACCTTTGCCAGCCATGAAGAACACTATGACTACGCTGTCTCGTTACTGAACGACGGACACTATGAGGACGCCCGCGAGCAGTTCACGCTCATCCTAAAGGCAAATGATAAGGCCGACTATGCCTTATACGGGTTGGCGGTGCTCTCCAGCATGACGGGCGACTCGCACAGGTGCCTGGAACATCTGACGGAGGCGATCCGGCAGAACCCGCGCAACCGGATACAGGCGCGTGCCGACTCCGACTTTCAAGATATGGCGGACGACCCGCGCTTCACGGAGCTGCTCTATCCGGAGGTCTAGCCGCTCTAAATCCAAGCCAAGGCCGTTTGCGTCTAAGCTCGGGTAGGAGACCTCGCGCATGTCGCTGCATAGTTCTGCCGAACCAAAGGAAAAAGAGCTTCGTGTGGTTGCCATTGGCGGCGGCACTGGATTGTCGACTCTACTGCGAGGGCTAAAGCGGTACGTCGTGACTCCGGACAGGAGAAGAGGGATACGGATTGGTCATACATCCGAGCCCCAGGGCCCGCCTCCGCCTCCCTCCCCGGCCTTGCGGTGCATGATCCGCCAGCTTTCGGCCGTGGTGACCGTGACCGATGATGGCGGATCGTCGGGGCGTCTGCGTGAAGACCTGAAGATGCTGCCTCCCGGGGACATCCGGAACTGCATGGTGGCGCTTTCGGAGGACGAGCACCTGCTGTCGAAGCTGTTTCAGTTTCGCTTCGAACACGGAGACCTTGAGGGGCACAGCTTCGGCAATCTCTTCGTTGCCGCCCTCTCGCATATCACGGGAGACTTTGCCCAGGCGGTGCAAATGTCTTCGCAGATCCTGGCCGCGAGAGGAAAGATCTTCCCTTCAACCAACGCGAACGTCGGGCTGATCGCGCAGATGGATGATGGCTCGCTCGTGCGTGGTGAGACCAACATCACCGCGAGTAAGCGCAGCATCGTCGAGCTGCGGCTGGAGCCGGAGACGGCAGACCCGTTGCCGGAGACTCTGGAAGCGATTGCCAATGCAGACCTGATTACTCTGGGGCCGGGTTCGCTTTACACATCGTTGATCACCAATCTGCTGGTTCGCGGAATACCGGAGGCGCTCGCCGCGTCACGGGCCACCAAGGTCTTTGTGTGCAATCTGATGACTCAGGCAAATGAGTCGCTTGGGCTGACGGCGTCGCAGCATGTCGAAAAGATCATGCAACATGCTGCGGGGACTCAATCGCCTATCTTCGACTATGCCCTGATCAATACGGGACCTATTTCTGCGGGGCGGCTGGAGCAGTACGCGCGCGAAGGCCAGCAGCCAATTGAAGCCGATCTTGATCGGATACGGACGCTTGGAGTTGAGCCAGTGACAGGAGACTTCGTCCACGAGGGCGACGTGCTGCGCCACGACTATGATCGTGTGGCCGAGCGGGTGCTCGCGCTAGGGCTGGAGCGGCTGGCGCCTGCGTTGACACAATAGGAAATAGCAAGGCGTGGGTCAAAACAATGAAGACGACGAGGTGAGGTTACTTATGACGCCGGTGCTTGAAGGCGCAAGGCTGCGGCTGGAGCCGATGACGATGGGACATTTGGCCGCCCTGGAAGCTGTTGCCTTTGACGACAGGATTTGGCGGTACATGATGCACTGGGTAAAAACGCGGGCTGATTTGCGGCGCTGGATGGAGGGGGCGTTGAATCTGGAGGCGGCGGGGACCGTGATGCCATGGGTGACAGTCCTCAAGGCCGAGAATCGAGTGATCGGGAGCACGCGCTTTATGGACTTCGACAGCGCGCATAAAACAACGGAGCTCGGATCAACGTGGCTGGCACCGGAGTTTCATGGATCGGGCTTGAACGCTGAGGCAAAACTGCTGCAGCTTGTTTACGCCTTCGATGATTTGAAGCTAAACCGCGTGGCCCTGAAGACTCACCACGAGAACCTGCGGTCGCAAGCGGCAATGAGGAAGATTGGGGCGATGGAAGAAGGGACGTTTCGAAACCACTACGTGATGCCGGATGGTTCGTTACGGCATAGTGTTTGGTTCTCGATTATCCGGGAAGAGTGGCCGCGGGTGCGATCTCTACTAGAGGCGCAGGTACAGGCGTCTCAACCGTCCGCTTGAGCTGGCCACAGGCTGCGTAGATGTCGCGACCGCGCGGACGGCGGATGTACGCGGGAATGCCGGCGGCCATGATGCGTTTCTGGAAGGCGAAGACACCGGACTGCGGCGGTTCGTGGAAAGGCATATCGGGGCCGGAGTTCCAGACGATCAGGTTGATCTTGCAGCGCGTGCCGCTGACCAGGGCGATGAGCTCGTCGGCATGCTCGAGCGAGTCGTTGATGCCGCCGAGGAGGACGTACTCGAAGGTGATCCATTCGCGGTTGCGCAGGGGGATGGTCGCGAGTGCGTCAAGTAAAGTGGCGATGTTCCATTTGCGTGTGATGGGCATGATGGACTCGCGAACCGTGTCGTTGGAGGCGTTGAGACTAACGGCGAGCTTAGGGCGAACGGCTTCGGTGGCGAACCGCCGAATGCCCGGAAGGATGCCGGAGGTGCTGACAGTCATGCGCGATTCGGGAATCGGCATTTGAGTGAGGAGACGGACGGCGCTCATGAAGTTGTCGTAGTTGAGAAAAGGTTCGCCCATCCCCATAAAGACGAGGTTGATGCGCGCGGGAGTGTAGTTGCCGCGGGTGCTGCCAAGTTCGACGTCGTGCCGGTTGAGGACTACGGCTACCTGGCCCGCGATCTCACCAGGAGTGAGGTTGCGGCGGATGCCAAGTTTGGCGGTGAGGCAGAACTGGCAATTGACCGCGCAGCCAACCTGGCTGGAGACGCAGATGGTTGAGCGGCGATAGGGAAAGGCGCCTGGAACGGGAGCGCGGTCTTCCGCCTCTTCCTCTTCGGCGGCCTGGGAGCCATCTCCGCGCTCGCCGCCGTCACCGTCGGGCATCCAGACGGTCTCGACTGTCTCGCCGTCGGCCATACGGATGAGGTAACGCTCGGTTCCGTCGATGGAGCGGGCCGTCTGGACGATCTCGGGCAGACCCACGATGTAGCCTTCGGCGGCGAGGGTGTCGCGAAGGGTCTGGGAGAAGGTGGTCGCCTGATCGAGTGAGGTAATGCGCTGGCGGTAGAGGGCCTGATGGAGTTGTGAGGCGCGATAGGGACGCTGGCCGAGGCGTTCCATGACCTCCGTAAGCTCAGGCAACGACAGGCCGAAGAGCGGCTTTGCCTCAACTGCTGGCTTCGGAGTTTTCTCTAAACTATTCATACTAATAATTTTGTGCCGGAACCTCCATTTTCTCATTCAGCGGTGGTGGAGCGCTGCACTTAATCAGTCTACGCTGGCCTTTAGGGAGAACCCGCTGCCCTGCTGTGAAACAATAAAGATTCAAGGAGTCGCATGTCCGCAACTTTAATCGATGATTTCTCCGTGACCAAACAAGCTTCACGCAACATTCGAAAGACTGTCCTTCCAAACGGTCTGCTGGTGCTGACCGAAAGTATGCCCCATCTTCGCAGCGTCTCCATGGGGGCGTGGATCGGGTCGGGATCGCGCGACGAGGCGGCCGAGGTGAACGGGATCTCGCATTTCGTCGAGCACATGGTGTTCAAGGGGACGACCTCACGATCGGCGCAGCAGATTGCCCGTGAAGTGGATACGATCGGCGGCAATCTCGACGCGTTTACCGGCAAGGAGATGGTCTGCTTCAACATCAAGGTGCTGGACCAGAATGTGCCGCCTGCGCTGGAGGTGTTGGCGGACCTGGTGCTGCATCCGACGTTTACACCGGAGGAGCTCGCCCGCGAACAGGGCGTGATTCTGGAAGAGATCAAGATGGACGAGGACAATCCCGACTATCTGGTGCATGAGGTCTGGACGCAGAACTTCTGGAAGGGCGATGCGCTGGGGCGACCCATTCTGGGGACTGCCAAGACGGTTTCGAGCTTCAATCAGCAGATTGTCTTTGACTTCTATGCAGGCCGATTTACGCCGCGAAATATGGTCTTTTCGGCAGCAGGAAATCTGGACCATGATGTGTTTGTCGCGCAGGTGGAGAAGGAGTTCCGCTCGCTGGCCGCTAGCAGCGCAGTAGCGAGCCCAAAGATCGCGGCGCCCAGAGTGACTCCGCATATTACGTTGAAGCGGAAAAAATCGTTGGAGCAGGTGCAGTTTTGCCTTGGGGTGCCGGCACCTCCAGTGAACGATGCCCGGCGGTATGGGGTGTATCTGCTGAATACGATGCTGGGTGGAGGGATGAGCTCGCGGCTGTTCCAGACCATTCGTGAGGACCAAGGGCTGGCTTACTCGATCTACTCGGAGATGAACCCGTTTCGCGATACCGGTTCGATATGTATCTACGCGGGGACTTCGGTGGACAAGACGCAGAAGGTACTGCAGCTTACCCTCAAGGAGTTGCGGCGTCTCAAGGAAGAGGCGGTCAGTGACGTGGAGTTGAAGCGGGCCAAGGACCAGCTGAAGAGCAATATGGTCATTGGGCTCGAGAGTTCGGGAAGCAGGATGACGAACCTGGCCAGGCAGCAGATGTACTTCGGGCGCTTCTTTGGCGTAGACGAGATGATGGAAGAGATTGATGCGGTGACGACGGCCAATGTGCAGGAGTTGGCGCAGGAGCTGTTTCAACCGGAGATGATGGCGCTGACGCTGCTGGGAAATCTCGGGACGATGAAGGTTGAGCGTGGAGATTTGGCCTGTTAGGACGATGCTGATAGAGTTTTGTTCGGAGTTGGATTCCAGGACCACCGAGGAATGATGAAGACCATAGACGCACTGGATCAGTTACACGCAGAGCAACAGAACGAAGATGGATTTACGCTGATCGAACTCCTGATCGTCATGTCGGTGATGCTGATCCTGATGACGCTTGCTGTGCCGCAGCTTCTGAAGATAAGAAAACAGGCGAACGAGACCTCTGCGGTGCAATCGATGCGGACGATCGGGCAGGCGGAGTTGCAGTACAACTCGGCGTACCCGGCCAACGGCTTTGCGTGTTCGCTGGCCACGCTGGGGGGCGATCCGAAGTCGGGCGCACCGACGGCGCAGTCCGCTCAGCTGGTGACGCCGGACCTTGCGAGTGGGCAGAAGGCCGGTTATACGTTTGCGATTACAAACTGCACCAAGGTGACGGTGAACAACCAGGACATGTACACGGGGTATGAGATCACCGCGGTGCCGAACTCGATTGGAAGGACCGGCGATCGCGGGTTCTGCACGGACGAGAACAGCACGATTCGATTTGACCCCGCTGGCGGCACCAACTGCACGCAGCCGATTCAGTAGATGCTGGCTAGAGCTGTCCTGCTGGTTTCGATTTGCTTCGCTTTGCCCTTGCTTGCGCAGGACAACGATGCGCTTGTTCGCAAGGTCGACGACCACTACAACCATCTCAGTTCACTGCGCGCGCACTATTCGGAGCGCTACTCCGGGATGGGGATGGACCGTAGCGAAGAGGGCACGCTACTGCTGAAGAAGCCGGGGCGCATGCGGTGGAGCTATGCGGAGCCAGTGGGCAAGGTGTTTGTGCTCGATGGCAAATTTGCGTGGTTCTATACTCCGGGGGACGCGCAGGCTACTCGGGTGCCGGCGAAGGAGCTGGATGATCTGCGGTCTCCGCTGCGGTTTTTGCTCGGGCATACGCAGTTGAAGAAGGAGCTCGACAATCTTGCGGTTGCGCGGGACGGTGCCGGGTTTCGGATCTCGGGTGTTCCCAAGGGGATGGCACAGCGGGTGAAGTTGTTGTCGCTCTGGGTAACTGCGACCGGCGCGATTGAGCGGATGCGGCTGGAAGAGGTAGATGGAGCCGTGACCGAGTTTGTGTTCTCGGCGATGCAGGAGAATGTGCCGGTGAAGGACTCGGATTTTGGGTTTGTTCCTCCTGCCGGGGTGACGGTGGTTGAGGGGCTGCCGCCGATCTAGCCGTGCGAGCGTCCTGACCACGATCGGTTTTCGTTCATGTCCGGCATTGCATTCTCCTGGATGGGTACCCTCCTATCTGCCTGCGCGTAAATGACCGGCTGACGGCTTACGTCCCAATCGCAAAAATACGCGATGGATGGGCACCCCGGGCGGACGATGATGATGGCCTTGGTACGGAGCAGGATTGGTTGAGCAGGCGTTGCTCTAGAATCGCGTGGAGAGCCGGATTTTGCCGCTGTGATCGGGGGGCCATGTGCAGTTGCTTCGTAATCAGCATGTAAGCAACTTTCTTGCGCTGGTGTTGAGCGCGGTGGCGGCGAGCCTCGCGCCGTTGCAGGTCTTTATCTTTGTGTACGCGTTTGTGGGGCCGCTGCACTACTTGACCGAGATTGCCTGGCTGAAGAAGAAGGACTTCTACTTTGGCGGTGGAGTGGTCTCCGAACGGGTGTATGTTGCCATTGCTGCGGTGCTTTGCGCAGCAGTCAGCGTTGACTACTATGTGCATCGCGGGATAACGGGGTATGCGATTGGGCTTCTGATGGTGCTGTCGCTGGGGGCAATCGTGAAGAACCCTTACGTCCTGGTGTCGGCGCTGGTGGCCGGGTTTGTTGCCAGGTTTTTTGTGCATGGATTGGTGATCTTTGTCGCGGCGATCCTGCCGACCATCATCCATGTGTATGTCTTCACGATGCTGTTTATGGTGAGTGGGCTGGTGCGGGAGAAGAGGCGGTCGGTGCTGGCATGGGGCAATCCGTTTCTTCTGCTGGGGCTGCCTGTGGTGCTTCTAATGGCTCGGTGGAGCTATCCGGCGCCGGGCAGTTACTGGATCAATGCGGAGGCGGGGTTCTCTGCCCTGCACGGCTACCTGGTGAGGCTGGTGGGACATAACCTGCATCCGGACGCGTCGATTCTGGCTGACCCTGCGGCGGCTGGGGTCCTGCGCTTTCTCGCCTTTATCTACCTGTTTCACTACCTGAACTGGTTTGCGAAGACGGAGCTGCTGCAGTGGCATCGGGTTTCGCGGAGGAGCTGGGCGTGGATAGCGGCGCTGTACTCGGTTTCGGTGGGGTGCTACCTGTGGAACTTCGTGGTGGGTTTTTATATTGTGAATTTTTTGAGCATGTTACATGTCTTTCTTGAATTTCCGCTTAACTGGCATACGGGCCGGTTCCTGACAGCTTCGCTTGCGCAGATTTGGAGCGGGCCGGAGCGAGAAAAGGTGACTGCGTAACGGTACGATAAGACGAGTCGTACATGTAAGCCAGACGCGTGAGGGTCGGCGCGTAGAAAAGTTGAGTTTAATTTCGTGAGCAAGGTCGTTGCGGTCAGTCGGTTGAGCACCTCGGAGTTTTATGCGGCGGTCCGCGCGTTGTCGTCTTCGGTGGCCGTCTTCGATTGCGATGGGACGCTGTGGTCGGGAGATGCCGGATCCGGGTTTATGCAATGGACGATTGAGACCGGGCTGGTTTCGCGTGAGATGACGGACTGGATCGATGGGCGGTACCGTGGGTATCTGCGGGGCGAGGTGTCCGAGGTGGCGATCTGCGGGGAGATGGTGCAGATGTACCAGCGGCTGCGCGAGGTGGAGATGCGGCGGGCCGCCAAGGTGTTCTTCGAAGAGCGGATTGAGCAGAATATCTTTCCCGAGATGCTGGAGCTGGTGACGGAGCTTCGGGACAATGGCGTGGACATCTGGGCGGTGAGCTCGACCAATAACTGGGTGATCGAGGAAGGCGTGCGGCGGTTCGGGATTCCGGCGAACCGGGTGCTGGCGGCATGCGTTGAGGCAAAAGACGGCGTGGTGACGGACGTTCTTCTTGATGTTCCGACGGACGAGGGCAAGGTGGCGGCGCTCCGTCGTGTGGGGGTGGCCGCGCCAGACGCGGTGTTCGGCAACTCGGTACATGATGCGGCGATGCTCGAGATTGCGCGGCGGGCGTTTCCGGTAAATCCTACGTCGGCGCTGGTGGAGCGCGCCGCGCAGGAGGGTTGGCCGGTTTACTATCCGGGGTCGATCCGGCCCAGGTAACGCGAATAGGGGCTTTTGGAGGTAGGTGTCGTCTAATCTGTAGGCAGATGAGAGAGCCCATTCGCAAGTTGGAGGACCACGCGGAGAAGACGGTGCATAAGCCGCTGCGGCTTGTGGTCGCAGCGCTGATTCTGCGCGGAGCGACGGGTGACGGGTCGTCCGGGGTAGAAGTCTTGATCTGCCAACGGAAGCCGGACCAACCGATGAGCCTGAAGTGGGAGTTTCCGGGGGGCAAGATCGAGGCCGGGGAGAGCTCAGAGGACGCACTGGCGCGCGAGCTGAATGAGGAGCTGGGGATTACGGCGGTAATTGGACGGCGGGTGGCTCGGATCCGGCACAAATACCGGAACGGCGGGGCGATCGACCTTCAGTTCTTTATGGTGCGGGAGTTCGATGGGACGCTTGAGAACCGGATATTTAACGATATGCGATGGGCCCCGCTGGCGGAATTGCCAGGATATGACTTTCTGGCAGCGGACCTGGGGCTGATTCGGGACCTGTCGGAGGGGAAGCTGCTCTAGCCGTCTTTGATGGGTCGCTCGTCCTAGGACCACCGGTCGACACGATCGGCCTCGATCTTGCCAAGCAACCACTGCAAGCCGGCCAGATGCTGCTGGTCGTGGCTGCACAAGTAGTGCACCAAGCTTCGTAGTGACACAGTACCGTACCCCTCAAACACGGCGGTTAGCGCCAGCTGTTCCGGACTCAGCCCTGAGATCAGCTTGACTGTTTTGCCGCGCGCCACACGAATAGCGGCGAACACTTCTGCTGCATTTGACGTGGCGTAAGAGCGTTCTGTGGCAAGTGTGTCGCCGTCGACTGTGCTGAGCGTTGGGTTGACTTCGTTCAGGGTGCGCTGAAAACGTACGTGATACCCCTCAATCTCGATGTCGCGCACATGGCAGATCTGCGCAATGGGAGTGAACGGTTCGCTTGGGATACCCTCCCACGAGGGCGGGGCCCAATTCTTGAATTCCAATGGAATGGCCGCGTAGAAGGCCTCGAGTTGCTGGGGAAAGCTCGCAAGCGCGCTTAGGGTGGTAGCGTTCATCGCATAGTTAAGGGGCGAGGAGGCCCTATCGGGTGTGGAAGTGGACATGACAACAGTGTAAGGTATGTCGACTCCTCAGCCGTGGAGGGTGTTCCAGACCAAGGTGAGTGAAAGCGCGATCATGATGGTTACGGTGATCCATGCGATCGCGTTCCACCAACGGGTGTTGGTGTATTTACCCATCAGTTCGTGTTTGTTGATGAGCCTCAGCATGAAGACCAGAACGAGAGGCAAAAGGACCCCGTTCAAGACCTGCGAGAGGATGCTGAATTTAACCAGCGGGAAGTTCGGGATGAGGACAATGGCCGCGCCTGCGAAGAGGAGAAGGCTGTAGAACCAGTAGAAGAACTTCGCTTCGCGGAAGCCCTTGTCCAGACCGCTTTCAAAGCCGAGGCCTTCGCAGACGGTGTAGGCGGTGGAGAGCGGGAGGATGGATGCAGAGAAGAGCGATGCGTTGAAGAGGCCCGCGGCGAAGAGGATGAAGGCGTACTGGCCGGCGAGAGGCTTCATGGCCCCGGCGGCGTCCGAGGGATCGGTGATGTTGCGCATGCCGTGGGCGTAGAGGGTGGCGGCGCAGGCGACGACGATGAACCAGGCGACAACATCGCTGAAGATCGAGCCGACGATGACGTCAAGACGGGAGGTCTTGTACTGGCGGACGCTGACTCCCTTGTCGACGATTGAAGCCTGGAGATAGAACTGCATCCAGGGGGTGATCGTCGTGCCGATTACGGCGATGGTCATGTAGACGTACTCTTTGTTGCGACCAGAGGGCGCGTGGGGGCAGCTTGACGGTCTCGACTATGGCCTGGTGCCAGTCCGGGCCGCTAAGAACGCTGCTGATGATGTAAGCGATGTAGAAGACACTGGCGATGAGGAATATCTTTTCGACGCTCTTGTAGTCGCCCTTGACGACGAGGGCCCAGACGATGAGGGCGCAGATGGGGACGCTGATGTATTTGGTGACGTGAAAGAGCTGCATGCTGCCGGCGATGCCTGAGAACTCCGTCACGACGTTGGTGAAGTTGACGGCGACGAGCAGGAGCATGATGACGAATGTGATGCGGAGACCGAACTCTTCGCGGATAAGGTCGCTGAGGCCTTTGCCGGTGACGACACCCATGCGGGCGCACATCTCCTGCACGACGATGAGGGCGAGTGTGATGGGGACCATCGTCCAGAGGAGCGTGTAGCCGAACTGCGCTCCAGCCTGAGAGTAGGTGAGGATGCCGCCGGCGTCGTTGTCGACGTTCGCGGTGATGAAGCCGGGGCCGAGGACGGCGAAGGCGATGATGAGCCGAGTTCTCCAGATGCGCCAGGGAGTCATTGCTTGGTTCCTCTTTGCTGGTTGGGAGAACGCGTCGGCTCGCCTCTCTCAGGCTAACTCATCTGATGTGATATTGGTCCCTTGCTTATGTCTTGATTGGAAGCTGGTCGCGTTCTGTCTGGACCAGGTCGTAGAGTTGGCGGGCGGGGGGTTCGAGGGTGGTGTCGGCGGCGGTTTGGACGTTGGCTTGGATGTGCTTCGGATCTTTGGAGGAGAAGAGGACGATGCTGGCGGGATTCATCACAAGCGAGGCCTTCAGCATGAGGCGGGCGAGGGTCTCCGCGTCGTTGAGGTCGGCGTTTATTGTGTCGGACCAGCGTTGGCGGAGCGGCTCGTTTTTTGCGAGCGCAGTGTGGATGGCGCGGAAGTGGTTGGTGAGGGCGCGGTGGTGGATGAGGAAAGAGACAGAGGGAGGGATGGGGGCGTCGAGGATGGACCAGCTCGTATTGCAGGGTGCGGCAGTAGGCGGGGCGTTCGGCGAGCAGGGCCGGGACCTTGTCGGCGCTGCTGCCGACACCGAAGCTGCCGATGGTTCCCTGCTGGACTAAGTCTTCAAGAAGGTGGAGGAGAGCGTCGTCCTGGAGGTCGCCGGCGGTGACTTCGTGGAGGAGCCAGAGGTCGATGTGGCTGGTGCGGAGAGCGGTGAGGCTGCGGTCGAGGGAGGCCAGGGCCTGGGCAACAGTGAAGGTGGGGCGCTCTTTGTTGCGGGTGGTGGCTTTGGCGATCTGAGCGAGACGCTGTTTGACCTCCGGTAGATTTTTGACGATGGGGCCGGCGATTCGGCGTCCTAGAGTGATCAGGGACGATCGTTTTGCGGGAAATATGCCGTATTTTGTGGTGACGGTGATCTGTCCGGGATGGCGTTGGAGGAGCTCGCCGAGGCAGCTCTCAGCTTCGCCGTAGCCGTAGCGAGGGGCGACGTCGAAGTGGCGGATGCCTGCGTCGTAAGCGGCCTCGAGGAGCTTCAGGGAGTCGCGGCGGCCGGTCGCACCCATGATGTTTCCGCAGCCGAAGCCGAGGCGGGTGGTTTGTCGGCCGGAGGTTCCAAGTGCGATCTGCTCCATCGTTGCTCCGAATATTTTCAGTCGTTCAGATGATCGCTCAGGCGGAGGGCGAGGGCGAGTACGGTGTGGGTTGGGTTGGAAAAGCCGGAACAGGGGAAGACGGCGCTGCTGCAGATGTAGGTGTTGGTGAGGCCGTAGAGGCGAAGGTCGGTATCGACGATGCCGGTCGCGTCGGAGGTGGACATGCGCATGCCGCCCATGTGGTGGTTGCTGTCGTCGCAGCGAACGAGGAACTTTGAGCTGCCGGACATCAGGTCGGGGTCGGGTGTGATGCGGGCGACTCCGGCAAGAGAGCGCTGGGCGATGACGACGTATTGACGGATGGTGTCCAGTTCCCTTTCGGAGATCTGCCAGTCGAAGCGGACGCGGAGCAGACCGAGGGGGTCGCGCTGGTCGGTGAGGGTAATGCTGCTGCGGGAGGTGGGCTCCTGCTCACAGTGGATGCGGAGGAAGATGCGGACAGAGGGCGGAGCGTAGGCGCGGCGTTTGACGTAGTACCGCCAGGCCTGCTGGAAGAGCATGGGGACGTGCCTGGTGGTGTGGCTAAGATTGTCGCCGGTGACCTCGCTGAAGCGGCCGCGCATAAGGTTGCGAATGGTGTGTTTCGCCTGCATGCGGACCTTGCCGGTGTCTTCGAAGGCCATGGTCGAGCCGATGTTGAGGGTGCCGAGTTCGGCTTGCAGGTGCGGCAGGAGGCGCAGCTTGGGGAGGTACTTGAAGCCGCGGGCGATGATGGGGTCGAAGGTGTCGTGAAAGCTGGCGAGGTCGAGGGGTTCGATGGCTGCGGCGTTGCAGTCGATGTGGTCCTGGAAGTGTTGGCCGAGGAGTCCGGAGCGGTTCCAGGGCAGGCCACCGGTGCGCGGCTGGAGGAAGAAGCGCGAACTTTCGATGCCACCCAGCGCGAAGATGTACCGGCGCGCGCGGAAGATTGTTTCGATGCCGGTGAGGGTGCGGCAGCGGAGGCCGATGGCGGCGTCGCCTTCGGTGATGAGTTCGACGGCGCTCGTGTGAAGCCAGAGGTGGATGTTGGGGTGGGTGGTCAGGGTCTTGTTGTGGAGGCGGGCGAAGTTTGGCTCGGGGCACCAGCGCGAGAGATAAGAGTCGAGGCCCTCAAACTGGGTGAAGGGTAGGCCGAGGTCGCGCCAGACGGCCTCGTCGCTTCGCTGGACTTTGGCGAGGCCTTCGAGTTGGAGCGCTCGCTCGTAGAACGAGGTCAGTTCGGTCTTGGGGAATGGCCAGCCGCTGTCCGGAATGCCAGGGCGTGGGGTGAAGTCACGGGCGTCGAGCTCGAGGATCTGGCCTCCCCAGCGGACGGTCGTGCCGCCCTTCACGCGAATGCGGCCCGTGTGGATGCCGCGATGCGGCAGGCCGACGATCTCGCTGTCGTAGATGGCTTGCGAGGAGTCTTCGCGGACGGCCCCGCCGCCTTCAAGGAGTAGCACTGTTTTTCCGTTGCGAGCGAACTCGACGGCGAGGGTGATGCCAGCGGCTCCTGCACCGGCGATGCAGATGTCTGCGATGAAGCCGGCCTGCGGTGTGTCGTGGAGAAGGTCGTGAATCACTGGCGACCTGCGAGAGCTGGAGTCGTGTTGGGGCCGGCGGTCTTGCCATTCAACAGGATGGACTGGATCCGCTCGATGATGAGTCCCACCTGTCTGTCGTTGTGGTAGCCGTCGCGGGCCGCGCGGAGGTTTCCGGCGGCGGCGATGCGCTGCCGGGCCGCTTCGTCGGGAAGGTAGCGGCGAATTTTCGCGGCGAGGTCGTCGAACGTGGAGAAGAAGACGGCCTCTTCATCTTCCTTGAAGCGCTCGAGGTGTCCTGCGGAGCGCTCGGCGAGCAGAAAGCCTCCGCAGCCGGCGATCTCGAAGCTCTTGTGGACGAACTCGTCCTGATTGGAGTGGGTGAGAAAGCTCAGATTGATGCGCGAGCGCCAGATGGCGTCGCGATAGTCGTCGCGGTAGAGCTCGCCGTCGCGAAAGGTGGCCTTGAAGACGTCGGGCTGCATGGCGCGGCCCCAGAGCCTGGCGCTGCCGGAGACGGCGACGGAGAAGCCGCACTCACGCCATAACCTGCCGAGAACATTGGCACGATCGTCGTAGGGTGTGCCGACGAAGGAGACCTCGCGATCTCGGTTGGCGTCGGACCAGCCGGCTGGCGGAGGAAAATGCAGCGTCGGCTCGTAGGCGGTCTGGATCTTGATGACGTCGCGCGCGCCGCGTGAGGTGTAGTCGAGGATGTTTTTGTCCCGCTGGACGACGTGAAGATCGTAGTGGGGAATGTTTTTCATGTAGAGTCGCCAGCCGGGGTCGCGACGGGCGCCGAAGGGGTTGTCGATCATGTAGCTGACGGTGGCGATGTCCATGGCGCGGAGACGGTCGAGGGTACTCGGACGCATTGAAAGGAGTTTATCGGCCCAGAAGAGATCGGGCTTCTCCCCTGCGGCGATGCGGAGAAGATCGCGATTGAGACGGCTGACGGATGGGCCGGCCGAGAGAAGATGAGTGGCCCTGCTGATGAGCGGATTTCGCGGCAGATAGTCGAAGGTGTTGAAGGGGATCACCTGATGGCCGAGGCGCTCGAGTGCCCAAAGGCGATAGAGGGACGATTCTTTGGGCAAGAGGCCGGCGGCGTACAGGATCTTCATCGAATACTGCGTTTCCTTGATTTTGGCCCTGGTGGGCCGTGGCGCTTTGAACGAAATACAGTGGTCCTTCCCCATTCGACTTCGCTCAGGGTCAGGATGATCACTCTCTTTTGATACCCATGAATCTCAACTGCGCTAATGGTTGGCACGCAGAAGGGCGATGACCTGTTCGGCGTGGACGACGCCTACGAGCCGACTGTCGTGGTCGACGACAGGGAGCGAGCGAAGGTTGTATTTATCGAAGAGTTCTGCCACCTTGCGGCCGTTGGCGTCGACGTCGCAGGTGACGATGTGGCCCTGCGGGAGTTTGGCCAGCGGCGTCTCGGCCTTCGAAAGCAGCAGCTGCACCAAAGGAACGAGCCCGGTGATTCGCTCCTCTTCGTCGAGGAGGTAGATATCGGTGATGGTTTCGATGTCGCCTTCGAAGTCGCGCAACGCGTTGATGGCCTGATCGACGATGGCGGTAGCGGGCAGGGCGACGTACTCGGTGGTCATGCGGCCCGCGGCAGAGTCACCGGAGAATTCGAGGAGCTCCTCGACCTCCTGACGCTCCTCGGGGTCCATCTCTTCGAGGATCGCCTCGGAGCGTTCGTCTGGCAGCTCGGAGAGGAGGTCGGCGGCGGCGCCGGGATCCATCTCTTCGACGATGCCGGCGACCTGCTCGGAGTCGAGGGACTCGATGAGGGACTGCTGCATCTTGGGCTTGACCTCTTCGAGGGCCTCGGCGGCGACCTCCTCGTCGAGGGACTCGAAGAGGGCCTGGCGTTCGGCGGGGGCGAGTTCTTCGAGGATGTCGGCGATGTCGGAGGGGTGCATCTTCGAGAGACGATCCTGCTCGACCTTGAGGCGGACGCGGCGGGCGGGGTCGATGAGGTCGACGAAGTCCCAAGGGATGACGCTGGCGCTGAAGCGGTTGGCAACTGTGTCGACCGGTTCCTTAGGGAAGCCTTTGAGGAGACGGCGGACGGCGCCGCGCATGCCTACCTCGACCTCTGCGATGCGGAGGGAGAGTGGAAGGTCATTTTCATGGCCTTCTGGCTGGCAGTTCTCCCAGACGAGATCCACGTCGTTGACGCGAACGACCTTGTGGCCATTGACGTCGATGATCTGCTGGTCGAGCAAATCGCGTTCGAGGAGGAGATAGCTATCATCGTCGGGCAGAGGCGTGGCCCGGGCGGTTTCGCGGAGCTGCATGGCGCCGCTGGGAGTGAGTTGAAGATGGGTGACCGGGACGAGGGAGTGACGATCGCCGCGTTTGGCCGAGGTCATCTTTAGGACGATGCCGTGGACGTGAGACGCATCGGCTGCGTGCGCGACGGCAAACTCGCGCACATGGCCGACGGTGCCTCCCTGGGCGTCGATTACCGCGGTCCCCATGAGGGCGGAGACGCTCGTCCTTTGATTGGTGTGCTTTGTCATAGACGGCCGCAGCTTTACCCACTTTACCTACTACCCCGCATGTTAGCCCAACTTACCGGCGATAGGGCCGCTGGAGCCGGCCTGATCAACAGCGCGCAGCCGAAAAGGGGACGGGAACGGGGGAAAGATGGCCACAAACCTTGACTTTCGAGAGATCCACAAGCACACTGCCATCAATGCCGTTATTCGAGGTCGACTACTGGCATACATGTACGCAAGGACTGCTTTGGCCGACTCAACGACAAGCCGTGTGAGCTTCACACTTGATTCGTCTCTCGATAGCGTTAACAAGATTGAGCTGACCGCCGAACAAGTCGCACAGCGGGCCGGTTTCGACGAAGACACGATTCCGCATATCGCCATGGCCGTTCGCGAGGCGGCCGTGAATGCTGTGCTGCATGGCAACTCCTACGACTCCAACAAGCACATTACGGCGTCGTTTGAAACGACGTCTGACTCGCTGATCATCCGGATCGCCGACCAGGGCCCGGGCTCGATCCGGACAAGATTCCCGACCCCCTGGCCCCGGAAAATATCCTTCGCGGCTCCGGTCGCGGCATCTTTCTCATCAGGGCCTTCATGGATGAGGTAAACTTTCGGCAGCTACATCCCGGCACCGAACTCACTCTGATCAAACATCGAACACCCGCGCAACCGGGGACATAAGGAGAAGACGACACATGAGCATGAAAGTACAAACTCGCCAGGTGGACGGCATTACCATTCTGGATCTCAGCGGCCGGATCACTCTCGGCGAAGGCAGCGTAACGATTCGCGACGCCGTTCGCGATGTGCTGGCAAAGGGTTCGAAGAAGATCCTGCTGAACCTCGGCGACATCAGCTACATCGACAGCTCCGGCATCGGCGAGCTGGTCAGCGCCTTCACCACGGTCAAGAACAGCGGCGGCGAACTGAAGCTGCTGAACCTGACCAAGAAGGTCCACGACCTGCTGCAGATCACCAAGCTGTACACCGTCTTCGACGTCAAAGACGACGAAGCGACGGCGATCTCGGCGTTCACCAAGTAAGCAGTCCAGGGCAATTAATTTCGTCCAATAAAAAGGCCGCCGCTGATGCGACGGCCTTTTTATTGGGCCGGGTCAGTTCGCTTCGTCTACTTTGAGAAGTCGACCTTCGGCGCCACATTGTTCTCCGGGTTGCCCTTGAAGTACTCGTCCCGGACGTGAAAGCCAGCCATGTTGGCCCAGATGCTCGCGGGAAACTGCTGCACATAGGTGTTGTAGTCCTGAAGCGTCGTGTTGTAACGCTGACGCGCGACTGCGATACGATTTTCCGTCCCGGCAAGCTCATCCGTCAAGCGCATGAACTGCTGGTTGCCCTTGAGGTCGGGATATTGCTCCTGCAGTCGGAAGAACGGCCCCAATGCGACGTCCAATTTCGTGTTGGCGTTGATGTTGCTGGCATGGTCGCTGCCGGCTGCAAGGACGCCAGCGCGAGCATTGGCGATGTTGGTCAGGATGGTCGACTCTTCTGCGACATAGCCTTTGACGGAGGCCACGAGATTCGGGATGAGATCGAGACGGCGCTGCTGCTGGACGTCGACCTGCGAGAACGCGGTGTTCACGGCCTCATTTTTCTGCACCAACGTATTTTTGGCGCCGATGTAGCTGCCGCCGACCAAAAGAAGAACAACAATGAGAAGAGCCACTACCCCAAGCACAATCCATAAAGATTTCATGTTTCCTCGATTTCCCTTCGTTTAGATTTTCGATGCTGTCCCTGGCTGGCCTGTTCGGCTGTACTTTATCACTTGAAGCCGAATTCCCTGCCCTTCTTTGCAGCGATACCTCTCACATTGAGGGTCGCCTCAAAAGTCTCCGCTGGCGCCTCCGCCACCGGAGCCGCCGCCGCCGAATCCGCCAAAGCCGCCTCCGCCGTCATCTCGGCCACGTCCGCCGCGCCCACCGCCGAAGCCTCCGCCGCCTCCCATCAGGTTTCCAAGAAGGAAGAAGATGAGGCCAGTGTTGCCGGTCTTGACGAGGAAGAAGAGAACCAGCAGGATGACGCCGCCGCCGAGGACGAGCTCCATCAGGCTGATCTGAACGGGGGCCTGCTGGCGGTGATACTGGTGGACCGGCTGGGCCAGATTCAGGGTGACGCCGGCGTCGGTGGCGATGACCCGGGCGATCTGCTGAACGCCGAGCGGGATCGCGGTGTTGTAATCGCCCTGACTGGCCGCCGGAACCATGGCGCGGCCGATGTCGCCTACTTTGGCGTCGTTGAGGATGCCTTCCAGACCGTATCCAACCTCGATGCGCCATTTCTTCGGGGACATCGAGAAGAGCATGAGGACGCCGCGGTCCGTTCCTTTGGGGCCGACCTTCCATTTGTCTTCGAGCGCGGTGGCGAACTCGTCGATTGACTGGTCTCTGTCGAGGGTCTTGATGGTCACGACGGCGATCTGAGCGTGGGCCTGGCGATCGACCTGGGTGCAGAGGTTCTCGAGGCTGGCTTTGGTGGAGGGAGACAGGACGCCGGCGAAGTCGCTGACGTAGCCGGTGGGCGCCGGAAGGCTGCTCACTGATTCGGCCGTCACAACCGCGGACGGGGCGAAGATCAAGAGGACAACTGCCAGCCAGCGTGAGAGGTAGCTCATCGATGGTCATTCTACGCTCGGCTTGTTAACAAAGTTCCAGCAGGACACTGGCAGATGTCGAGATAACCCCAGGCATACGTAGCAAAGTGACGATGCGAGCGACTAACGTAGCGTGATTAACTGAAGACAGAATTACAAGGTGGGAGTTGGTGCTGGTTTGGGGCGGGCATGGGAAGGAACCGGAATGCCTTTTGCTCGGGCGAGCTTGTCTACCAGCACGGTGTGCTCGTGAATGATGCCCTCTTCATTTACGACCTGATCATGGAGTCTGGGGTCGGTGGGGCTGGCGGCCTCCATGCGGAACTCGTGAAGGTCTTTGTGGTGATCCTTCACCATGAACGACAGGTACTCGATGTCGAAGTCGTTGCCGGATAGCGAGCTGAGTTTGTCGTATTCGGCCTGGTCTTCCTTGTTCATCGTCTTCGGCAACATGACTCCCATGGAGTCGGCGACCTGGGCCATTTCGAGGTTCATCCTGGTATGGTCGTCGACCATCTTCTGGCCGAAGTGCCTTCACCTCGTCGGTGCTTCCCTTCTGGACGGCGAGCTGTCCGAGCTTTACCTCTGCAATTCCCCCTTCTGCGGCCTGCGGAGAAACATCTTGTCCTGCATGATCTGACCGACATCTCCAGAGTTGGGACCGGAGTCCTGCATGGAAGGTGTGGCCGGCGTCTGCTGCCCGGGTCGATTGGGCTGGGTCTGAGACGCGGGAACTGACGTGGGGTCGAACTGGGCGAAGAGCAGAGCTGGGGACACAATTGCCGTGCCAAGGAGAACGATATAAACGCGATTGAACTTCATAGGATGACTCCCGTACGGGCAAGCGCAGCAACTGCTGCTCGCTTTGGTCATACACCAATTTGGTGTACGAGGATACCTTATGGTTGCCTCCTGTGCCCAGTCTGACACTGTATCCTGTTAGATGGAGCATTGATCAATGACGCAAAGTACTATCACGCCACCCATCGCCCGCCAGGAACCGACACCAACGACCCTGCACGGACAGACACTTGGAGGACGACTACCGCTGGATGCGGGACAAATCCTCGCCGGAGCTGGTGGCCTACCTTGAGGCGGAGAACGCCTACACCCTCTCCGTGATGGCCCCGACGGAGGAGCTGCAGGCGAAGCTCTACGCCGAGATGCTGTCGCACATCAAGGAGACCGATGAGTCGGTTCCGTACCGCGACACGGGGATGGTTCTACTATGTGCGGACGGTGGAGGGGCAGCCAGTACCCGATTCACTGCCGCAGGTTAGCGACGGGCACGACAGTTCGACGAGACGCAGCCGGAAGAGGTGCTGCTGGATGTGAATCAGCTGGCCGAGGGCCAGCCGTTTATGTCCGTCGGCGCGATGAGCGTGAGCCCGGATGGACATCTGCTGGCTTATTCGACCGACAACACCGGCTTTCGGCAGTACACGCTGCATGTTCGCGATTTGAGGACCGGAGAAGATCTGCCCGATACCGCCGAGCGGGTAGGATCGATCGCGTGGGCGGCGGATTCGAAGACGCTCTTCTACACGACGGAGGACGAGGTGACGAAGCGGCATGACCATCTTTTTCGGCATCGCCTGGGGGATACGGTCGCGCGAGGATGTCGCTGGTCTACGAAGAGAAGGACGAGCGGTTCAACCTGGGAGTGGGCAAGACCCGGGACTGGCAAATATCTGCTGATGGAGGCGGGCAGCCATACGACGAGCGAGTGCCGGTTTCTCGCTGCGGAGACCCCTGAAGGCGAGTTCCAGCTGATCGCGCCACGGGTGGATGAGCAGGAGTATTCGGTGGACCATCGCGATGGCTTGTTCTACATCCGGACGAATGATGTGGGGAAGAACTTCCGGGTGGTGACGGCGCCGGTGGACAGGGCAGGGCGCGAGTTCTGGACGGAGTTGATTCCGGAGGACAAGCGATGCTCCGCTTGAGGACTTTGATCTGTTCGACTCGTTCTGCGTTAGTTCGCACAGGAGGCTGGGGCTGCCGACGCTTACCGTTACGTCGCTTGGCGCTGACGGCAGGTTGGGAGGGTCGAAGGAGATTGAGTTTCCGGAGCCGGTGTATTCGGCGGAGGCCATGTGAACCCGGAGTTTGAGACGGAGAAGTTTCGGTATAGCTACCAGTCGCTGGTTTCGCCGGCTTCGGTGTATGAGTACGACGTCAAGGACGGGACTTCGACGCTGTTGAAGCAGCAGGAGGTGCCGGGAGGGTTTGATTCGACGCGCTATGGATCGGAGCGGGTGTGGGTCGAGGCCGCGGATGGAGTGAAGGTTCCGGTTTCGGTGGTCTATCGCAAGGGCCTCTTCAAGCGTGACTCGAAGAACTCCTCTCTATATCTATGGATATGGGTCGTATGGATATCCACTGCCGATTGGGTTTAGCGCGATCGAGGTTGTCGCTGCTGGATCGGGGAGTGGTGATGGCCTACGCGCATATTCGCGGTGGTGGCGAGATGGGCGATTCGTGGCATGACGCCGGAAAGATGATGGTGAAGCGGAACACGTTTTCGGACTTCATCGCGGCGACGGAGCAGCTGGTGGCGAAGGGGTATGGGGCGAAGGACCGGGTGGCGATTGAGGGTGGAAGCGCGGGTGGGTTGCTGATGGGCGCGGTGGTGAATGAGCGGCCGGACCTCTTCCGAGTGGTGCTGTCGCATGTGCCGTTCGTGGATGTGATGAATACGATGCTCGACGCTTCCCTGCCGCTGACGGTGGCGGAGTATGAGGAGTGGGGAAATCCGAATGAGGCGGAGGCGTTCGCGTATATGCGGTCCTACTCGCCGTACGACAACCTGAAGGCCGGGGACGTATCCGGCGATGCTGGTGAAGACGAGCCTGAACGACTCGCAGGTGATGTATTGGGAGCCGGCGAAGTATGTGGCGAAGCTGCGGACGCTGAAGACGAACGACACGCCGCTGCTGCTGCACATCAACATGGACGCAGGGCATGGCGGGGCTTCGGGGCGGTATGACTATCTGAAGGAGATTGCGTTCGACTATGCGTTTTTGCTGACGCAGCTTGGGGTGGAAGACTAACCTTTGGCTGCGAGGTCTTCTTCTGACTTTGTCGCCTTCGCCGGGGGCGAGGAAGAGGTTGGTTTCGAGGCCGTGCTGGCGGGTGTAGAGGTCGTAGTAGCGGCCGCCGAGGGCGTAGAGGGTCTCGTGGGTGCCGCGCTCGACGATCTCGCCCTGCTCGACGACGAGGATCTGGTCGGCGCGGCGGATGGTGGAGAGGCGGTGGGCGATGACGAAGGTCGTGCGGCCCTGCATGAGGAAGCTGAGGCCGTTCTGGATCATGGCCTCGGACTCGGAGTCGAGTGAGCTGGTGGCCTCGTCGAGGATGAGGATGCGGGGGTCGGCGAGGATGGCGCGGGCGATGGAGAGGCGCTGGCGCTGGCCGCCGGAGAGCTTGACGCCGCGCTCGCCGACGATGGTGTCGTACTGCTCGGGGAAGCGCTCGGCGAACTCGTCGACGCGGGCGATGCGGCAGGCTTCCATGAGCTGCTCTTCGGTGGCGTTGGGGCGGGAGAAGAGGATGTTCTCGCGGATGGTGCCGTCGAAGAGGAAGGTCTCCTGCAGGACGACGCCGAGCTGCTGGCGATAGCTGGAGAGGCGGATGGTGGCGAGGTCGATGCCGTCGATCGAGGACCTGGCCGCTGGTCGCGGTGTGGAAGGCGCAGATGAGCGAGATGATGGTGGACTTGCCGGAGCCGGAGGAGCCGACGAGGGCGGTGACGGTGCCGGGGTTGGACTCGAAGCTGATGCCGTGGAGGACGGGCTTGCCGGGCTCGTAGGCGAAGGTGACGTCGCGGAAGGCGACGTCGCCGCGGATGGTGGCCGAGGCTGTGCGTGCGGGCGGGCTCGGAGTCCTCTTCGTGCTCGGTGAGGATCTCGGTGGTGCGGTCGAGGCCGGCGAGGGCCTCGGTGAGCTGGGTGCCGATGGAGACGAGCTGGACGATGGGGGCGATCATGAAGGCGAGGAACATGACGTAGGTGACGTAGCCGCCGGGGGTGAGCTGGCCGGCGACGACCTGGTGGGCGCCGAGGTACATGACGAGCGCGCCGACGATGCCGAGGACGGCGGTGGAGGCGAGCGACATGAGGGACTGCGCGGTGAGCGAGGAGATGACGTTCTGGAGGAGGCGGTTGGCGCCGGCGGCGAAGACGTTGGCCTCGCTCTCTTCGGCGTGATAGCCCTTGACGACGCGGACGCCGCCGAGCGATTCGGTGAGGCGGCCGGTGACTTCGGCGTTGATCTTGGCGCGCTCGCGGAAGATGGGGCGGATGGTCTTGAAGGCGCGCTGCAGGATGAGGCCGAAGACGACGCAGGATGACGAAGGTGACGAGCGTCATCTGGACGCTGAGCTTGATGAGATAGCCGAAGGCGAAGAGCGGCGGTGAGGACGCCGCCGAAGAAGTCGATGACGCCGGTGCCGATGAGGTTGCGGACGCCTTCGACGTCGGTCATGATGCGGGCGACGAGGGTGCCGGTGCGGTTTTCGTCGTAGAAGGCGACGGGGAGGCGGCCGATGTGGGACTGGACCTTCATGCGCAGTTCGGCGATGAGGCGCTGGCCTTCTTTGGAGAGGAGTTGCGTGAGGGTGTAGGAGGTGATGCCCTGGATGATGGTGGCGAGCGACGACTGCGCCGACGATCCATGGGGAGCAGGTCGAGCTGGTGCTTGCCGCATGACCTTGTCGATGAGGGTACTTGGTGGAGGCAGGCAGGACGAGGCCGCTGGCGCGGTTGATGATCATCAGGAGGAAGCTGCCGCCGAGGAGCAGGCGGCGGGGCTTGATGAGCTTCCAGACCTCGGGCAGGACCTTCTTCAGCTTGGGCTTGGGGCGGACTGCGGTGAGTGTCGGCGGATGTGCTGCTGCCGATGCCGCGCGAGGGGCGGTCGACTGATTTCATGCCGCCGCCGAATTTGGATGGGCCGAAGGAAGAGACATGGATAGGCCAAGTTTACGCCTTGAGCCGGATTTTGCTCCGGAATGCTCAGTGGATTGAATGGAGGGCCGGCTAACTTGATGCGATTTCACTCTTTGTTTGATGGTCCGTCATGGGGGAGATGCAGTTTAGGCGAGACGGCTGCGGCGGGCGGCGATGAAGGAGCGGACGCAGAAGAGGACGTAGATAAGGCAGAGGAGGCGAGAGTGCGCCCTTTTCTTCGACGGCGGCTGGATGAGGGAAATAGGCGCCGTGGGCGAGGCGGATTGTGTCGATGTCGGCGGGGATGGTGCCGAGGAAGACCAGCAGGGCCACCGTGACGGAGATGTGCATCCAGAGCATGCGCTTTTTTGCTGTCTTCGGTGTTGGCCATGACGCCGAAGAGGACGAAGAAGAGGCCGATGGCCGACGGGGATCAGGGCTGTGGGATGGGCGCTGCCGGTGGCGACGAAGCCGAAGATGCCAAGCAGGACGAGCAGGATGCCGAAGCCGACGGTCAGTTTTGCCATTTTGGATAATTCCTCGATTTTGGATGCAGTCTCAGGATACTCGAAGGGCAGCGGAATGGGCGGCTGCGATGCGTCCTTCGGGTCTCGCCCCCTCCCCGTCTTAATTGCGCAAAGTCTTCATAACAAAAAGGATAGGGCCGGACTTTGGTGCGGAAGGAGAGACACAAAAGGCCCGGCACGAGGCCGGAGCCTTTGCTTTAGCCCTTTGCGAGGGCCCACTGATGTCAAGCGTTAGTAGATTACCTTCAGGCCGAACTGGATGATGCGCGGCGTGAAGGTGCTGGTGACCTGGCCGCCTCCGTTGGGAATCGCCGCCGATGATGCCGCTGATGGGGACGGTTCCACCGGTGCCGATGAGTCGCCGCCGTGGTGCCCTGAGTTCCGCTGATGGTGCCGGGAAGGTACAGGTTGGTGTGGTTGAAGATGTTGTAGAACTCGGTGCGGAACTGGACCTTCAGGCTCTCGATGGGGGTGGTGAAGTTCTTGTTGAGCGCGAGGTCGGTCTGGTAGAAGGCCGGGGTGCGGCCGGGATTGCGGCTGGCGTTGCCGAAGGGGCTGAGCACGTTGCCGGCAGCGTCCTTGATCGGAGGCAGAACGAAGGCGTTGAAGTTGATGTAGTTGACGTAGCCGGTGTTGGCGGCGCGGTTTGAACGTCCCTGGGTGATTGCCTGACCGGCGACGTGGTTGGGGCGATACTCGTTGGCGCCGCGGTAGGTCGCCGAGATCTGGGGCGAGACGGCCTGCGCGCTGTTGGGGCTGTAGGTGATGTTGAAGGGCGTGCCGGCCTGCATGGTGTCGATGGCGCTTAGCTGCCAGCCTCCGACGAGGGTGTTGACGACACCGCCGCTGGAGGTGAGGAACTGTTCGACCGCGTCCGAAGGGCAGCTCGTAGACGAGGCTGGTGATGTTGGCGATGGGCAGGTTGTAGTCCGACTGCGCATAGTCTGCGCGGATGTTGTTGCCATCCTGCGGCGAGGGCGTGTTGCCTTCGAGCGAGGCGCTGGCGTTGTCGAGCGAGTGCTCCCAGGTGAAGGTGTTGAGCAGAGTGAGGCCGCCGACGAACTGCTGCTCGTACTTGACCTGGAGCGAGTTGTAGTTCGAGTAGAACTCGTTCAGGGCCGCGGTGATGTCGGACGGCCAGTTGGCGTAGGGACGGGCGAATGCCGAGCGGCGGGGTTCTTCTGGTTGGCGTTGAGGAAGCCCTGCAGCTTGACGCCGTGATTGCCGACGTAGGCGATGTCGAGCAGGGTGTTCTTGGCCAGGGTGCGCTGGATGCTGAGGAAGTAGCTCTCGACGTAGCTGTCCTTGGTGTTCTTGGGGATGTAGGTGATGTTGTCGGTCGCGGGGTTGAAGCTGGTGACGAGGCCGCTCGGGATAGCCCTGGTCCGAGGTGGCGAAGCAGGACGGCGTGGTGGTGCCGATGGCGATGATCTGGGCCGGCAGCGGAGTGGAGCAGTGGTTGGTGGTGGTCGGGGCTGATCTGGGTGACGGAGGCGAACTGGGCCTGGGGTGCGTTGATGCCCAGGATGTCGCCGGAGCCGGCGCGGGTGTAGTGCGCGTAGCTCATGCCGAATCCGCCGCGAAGCGCGGTCTTGGAATCGACCGAGTAAGCGAAGCCGACGCGCGGGCCGAAGTCGCGTAAGTCAGGATTGACCAGGGTCTTGCCGTAGGTCCCGCCGAAGGAGACCGGAGTGATGCCGTTGCCGGCGACGGCTCCCGGGGTGGTGGTGAGAACGGTCTGCGTGCCTGGATCGAAGTTCGAGATGCGGTTGTAGAGGTCAGCGTAGGGCGAACCGTACTCCCAGCGCAGGCCGAGGTTGAGGGTCAGCTTCGGAAGGGCCTTCCAGTCGTCCTGGGCATAGAGGTTGTGCATGTTCTGCGTGAGGTGGGCCTCGTAGTAGTTGGCCAGCGAGTAGGCGTTGGTGGTGCCGAAGAGGAAGTCGGCCCAGTAGGTGTCGGCTGACGGTCGATGCCGCCGCGCGTTGCGAGTAGCCGCCGCCATAGGTGAAGGAGCCGTAGAGCGGGTTGTTGTCGTTGACGGCCATCCAGATGTGCTCGTACTCGTAGCCGAACTTCATGGAGTGGCTGCCCTTGACCCAGGTGAAGTTGACCTTGGGGTCGATCAGGGCAGGATCCTGCCACTGGGGGTTGGTGCTCTGACGGCCGAAGCCGGTGAAGCCGGTGATGCCGATGGAGGGCAGGCCGCCGGCGACGACGGCGTTGCTGGTGGGCAGGCCGGGGATGTTGTTGAAGGCGGTGTTGCCGATGGAGAGGTTGTACTTGCCGGCCTTGGTGCGGTCGAGACCGAGGCGGACGTCGAGGACCTTGTTGGCACCGAAGAGGCGGGTGTAGCCGAGGGCGATCTGCTGGTCGAGGATGCGGATGTTGCCGTTGGTCTGGCCGTCGAGGGGAATGGGAATGCTGGGGTAGTTGACGCCGTTCTCCTTGCGGTCGCTGATGCGCAGGAAGGCGGAGTTGGCGGGATTGATCTGCCAGTCGAGGCGAAGATCGCCCTTGTCGGCGTTGTCGGTGAAGGGGACCTGGACGGCGTAGTCGTTGGAGGCGAGACCGGTGGTCGACAGACCGGCGACGGGGAGACCGGAGATCTGCTTGAAGTAGCTGATGATCTGCTGCGAGAGCGGATTGATCGCGCTGGCCGGGATCGGCGGTGCTTGGCCGGGTAGACGGCTCCGGTCGATGGCGTTCTTCACCGGCACGACGAGGATGCCGTTCAGTTCATTCTGCGTGGGCAGGGTGAGCACGCTGAGCGGCTTGAGGACCTGGCGGAAGCCTTCGTAGTCGAGGAAGAAGAAGAGCTTGTCCTTGACGATGGGGCCGCCGAAGTTGACGCCGAACTGGTTGCGGTTGAAGGTGGGTTTCCGGAAGGGGACGGTGGTGCCGGTGTTGCCGACGGTCAGGGGCTTGAAGAAGCCTGCCGCGTTGAGGTCGGTGTTGCGGATGAACTCGTACAGCGTGGCGTGGAAGCGGTTGGTTCCGCTCTGCGATGCGACGTTGATGGTGGCGCCGGAGGAGCGGCCATACTCGGCGCTCTCGTTGTTGGTCACGACCTGGAACTGCGCGACGGAGTCGGGCGGAACGGCGATGATCTGGTTGTCGAATCCCTGGTTGCTCTCGCCGTAGGCGTTGTTGTCGAGGCCGTCGAGCAGGAAGTTGTTGAACATGCTGCGCTGGCCGTTGACGTTATAGGAGCCGGCGCGGACGAGCGAGTTGATGGAGCTGGTGGTCGCGGCGGTGGGCGCCTGGCGCGAGCCGGGGATCAGACCCAGCAGGTCGGAGTAGTTGCGGCTGACCAGGGGCAGCGCCTCGCTCTGGTAGTTGGTGATGGTCTGGCCGCGTTCACTGGTCTCGGTTTCGAGCTGCAGGGCGACGTCGGTGACC
Source organism: uncultured Acidobacteriaceae bacterium (assembly GCA_963756685.1). GTDB lineage: Bacteria > Acidobacteriota > Terriglobia > Terriglobales > Acidobacteriaceae > Edaphobacter. The sequence continues at coordinate 50,381 of CAVWON010000005.1, read as the reverse complement.
TCGACGGTGGTTTCGGTTGCGCCGACCTTGAGAGTAAGGTCGATGCGCTGGCGTCCGCCGACTGAGATGGTGATGTTATTGGCGACGGCGTCGGTGAAGCCGGGCGCCTTCGCCGAGATGGTGTAGACGCCGACGTGGAGAGACGGAATCTTCATAGTCGCCTTCGCCGTTCGTCGTTGCCTTCGCGGCGACGGCGGTCGCGTTGTTTGTGATCGGTCACGACGTGCGTTGGGGATCGCGGCACCGCTGGCGTCGCGGATGGTGCCGACGAGGCTTCCGTTGTCATATTGCGCATGGACGAAGGAGGAAAGAGCAAAAAACAACACGGCCGCCAGAAAGGACACTTCAAAGAAACTATTTTTTCGCATAATGATGAACCTATCCCGCACCTGTTAAGTGCTGATTAATTAGCTGTCAAAGGGCGGTTACATCCTAGCTCGTAGATCGAAAAAATAGCAATGAAATAGTTAGCGGTAACGCTGACGACTGGAATTACGCGGCATTGGCGCTCTTTTGGATCTGGGCAAAGACCTCTTTGGGGGCCCAATCGTTGGTGGGGTACCAGGCGACGATCTTGCCGTCTTTGCCAATGAGGACGGTCGAGAGGGAGTGGGTGAGGGACTTGCTGTCGCCGGGGGTAACGCCGACGTTGAAGAACTGGGTGACGGCGGGGAGATCTTTTTCGGTGGGGGCGGCGAAGTCCCAGTGGAGAAACTTCTCGTTGGTGTAGTTGCCGGTGTAAGCGCCGCCGTAGCTGCGAAGGACCTTGGGCGTGTCATAGGCTGGGTCGAAGCTGATGGAGAGGAGGTGGGTCTGTTTGTAGAGAGCGGGGTCGGCTGCGAGTGCTTTATCGATGTCGGCGAAGTTGTGGCTCATGCGCGGGCAGAAGTCGGCGAGCTGGCAGCGGGTGTAGATGAAGGTGAGGAGGACGAGCTTGCCTTTGAACTGGTCGAGGTGGATGGTGCGGTCGCTCTGATTGATGAGGTGGAAGTCGGGGACGGGGTCGCCGGCGGTAGGGACGTGGTAGGAGACGGGGGGCTTGTAGTCGGGACGGGCCTGGGCGATGACGACGATGTTGTCGAGCTGGATGTTGGTGTAGCTGCCGCCGTCACGTGTCGGCGAGGACCCGGGCGGTGATGCGGTCGCCGGGGTGGAGTTCGCTGGCGACGCTGGGGTCTTTGAGCTTGTAGTCCATGGTCATGGCTTCCATGAAGCCGGGGACGTCTTCGCCGTCGAGGGTGATGTGAGTGGCGGTCACGGCGACGACTTTGCCGCGGATGGTGAAGGTCTTCTGTGCGGTAGAGGCGTTTGTGGGGGAGGTGGTGCTTTGACGGCAGCCGATCAGTAGAGCGATGACGGCGAGGAGAAATAAAGGCTTGCGGGGCACGGGTGGACTCCTGTGTCCATGATAATGGCTGGTACGGAAGTTTGCGGCGGGGGTCGGGTTGGTCGAACGAGGCAGAACTGCGGCGCCTTCTTTGGGGCTGATGCACTTTGGGTTGGTGCTGGCGGGACTGGGGACGGCGTTGCTGGGGCCGATTCTTCCTGTGCTGGCGCGGCAGTGGGGAATGCTGGATTCGCAGAGTGGGCTGTTGATGATGGCGAAGTTCTGCGGGGCGTTTCTAGGTGGAGTGACGGTGTCGGACAGGCTGCGGCGGAGTCTGCTGGTGGGCTTGACTGCGGGAGCGTTGGGGTTTGGCGGGTTTGCGGTGGCGCCATCGATGAGTGTGGGTTGCGTGGGGTTGTTTGTCGGTGGGTTATGGGTTGGGGCAGATTATTACTTCGGTGAATATTCTGGCGGGGCGGAGGTTTACCGCGCATCGCGGGTCGGCGCTGTCGCTGCTGAATTTTTCCTTCAGCCTGGGGGCGATGTTGTCGGCGCTGCTGGCGGCGTGGTTGCTGCCGCGGTTTGCGTTGCGGGGCTTGCTGGAGTGTTTTGCGGGGGCGTTTCTGTTGGGTGGGATTGGGTTGATGTTGCAGATGCGTAGGGACGGTCCGGATGCGGAGAGTCTTGAGTTCGGCAACTGTGGAGGCTGGGCCGGAGATGGGGTTGAGTGCGCGCGTGTATCTCTATTTTGCAGCGCTGCTGGTGCTGTATGGAGGGCTGGAGACTTGTCTGAGCGGCTGGCTTACGACCTTTGCGCTTCGGTATGGCGACAAGACGCTGGCGGTAAGTGAGTACACGACGCTGCTGCTGTGGATGTCGCTGACCGTGGGGCGGGCGGGGGCCTCGGCGGTGATGCTGCGAGTGGGTGAGAAGACGGTGCAGCGTTGGGGGCTCGGACTGGCGGCGGTGTTTACGGCGGCGCTGGCGATGGCGCATTCCGCAGTGACGATTGCGGCGTTTGCGGTGCTGCTGGGATTTAGCCTGGCGCCGTTCTTTCCGGCTACGTGGGCCCTGTTGATGGCGGACCGGCCGACGGCGCGGCAGGCGGGGATTGTGCTGGCGGTATCGGGGCTGGGGGCGGCGGCGCTGCCGTGGATGATGGGAGTGGTGTCGACGCAGACTGGGTCGCTGCAAGTGGCGCTGGCGCTGCCGTTTGCTGCGGCAGTGGGGCTGTTGGCGATGAGCTTGGTTTACGTCCGACACGTCCGTCGCAGCTACGGACTGATTTTCCAGTGATCGCGAGCGTATAACCGAGGGATGGATGGTGTGGAGTTGTTGCCGGTAGAGATCGCTGAGGCGCTGGAGCGGGGCGCGACTGTGGTGACGGGAAATCAGCGGGCGGCACGGGCCCTGCGACGAGCGTTCGACCAGACGAAACCGGGAGTTGGGGCTGGCAGAGCTGGGCGCCTGCAGCGGTGATGGCGTGGGACGCGTGGATGGCGGGGTTGTGGCGTGGGCTGGTGGTCGAAGGACATGCCGCGCAGTTGCTGCTGAACCGGACGCAGGAGCACGCGGTGTGGCGACGAGTTCTGGAGGCGGACGAGGAGCTCGCGAGTCTGCGAACGGTGGATTCACTGGCGGAGATGGCGGCGGAGGCGTGGCGGCTGGTTTCGAGCTACGAGGGCCGCGGGCGGATGCGTGGAAGTGCAGGGAGCACCGATACCCGCGCGTTTCAGCGATGGGCGCCAGACGTTTGAACGGAGGTGCAAGGCGGAGGGTTTTCTGGCTCGCGGCGCAGTTGGAGGAGGTGCTGTGCGGGGCACTGGAGAGGCGGACGCTTGAAACTTCCGCTGGGCGATGTTGCGCTGGTGGGGTTCGATGCGATGACCCCGGCGCAGGCGAGGTTGGTGGAGGCGCTGCGGTCGGCTGGCGTGGGTGTGGAGGAGTTGCGGCCTGCGGTTGGAGTTGTCCGGCGAGTGTTGGTAGAGGCGGGCGATGAGGGGGAGGAGTTGTCGGTCGCTGCGCGATGGGTGCGGAGGCTCCTGGAGGAACAGCCAGCGGCGAAGGTCGCAGTGATCGTGCCGGGGCTGGAGACGCAGCGGAGCGAGATCGACCGAGTGTTTCGCGAGGTGCTGGCCCCGGAGTTGCAGGACATTCGGGCCGCGAGTGAGATCGGGCCCTATGAGTTTTCGCTGGGGGTCTCGCTGGCGGATACGCCGATGGTGGCGACTGCGCTTGATCTGCTGCGATGGGCGGGGGAGGCGCTGCCGCTTGAGCGAGTGAGCCGATTGCTGCTATCGCCTTACTTTGCGATGACAAGTGAAGAGCGAGAAGCGCGTCGCGGAGTTCGATGCATTTGAACTGCGTAAGACGCGAATGCTGCGGCCCGAGATTTCGTTGGATGGTTTGATCAGGGTGATGGAGGGTTCGAAGCGAAAGGGCAGGCTTGGGCGATTGCTCGGAGCGCTGCGCTCGATGCGGGCAGCCGCGAACCGTCTGCAGGGTATGGAAGCGCGGACGTATGCCGAGTGGGCGGAGAGAATGCGGGAGTTGCTGGAGGCTGCGGCGTGGGGTTCAGGTGCGCGCGAGAGCAGCGTTGAGTTTCAGACGCGGCGCAAGTGGGAGAGTGCGCTCGATGAGTTGGCGACGCTGGACTTCGATGGCGTGCAGGTTGAGTTCGATGAAGCCGCTAGAGGCGCTGGAACGAATTGCGCGGCAGACGATGTTTGCGCCGGAGTCGCGTGAGGCTCCGGTGCAGGTGATGGGGCCGCTCGAGGCCGCGGGCGGGACCTTCGACGCGGTGTGGTTTTTGCGTGGCGGCGAGCTGAGCTGGCCGATGGAGACGCGAAGCAGTTCCCTGCTGCCGTGGCCGTTGCAGCGAGACCTGGAGATGCCGGGGACGGATGTTGCGCGGGACAGCGAGTACGCGCGGCGGTGACGGAGCGGATCGCAGGCAGTGCGAGGACGGTGGTGTTCAGTTATGCGAGGGAGTCCGCGGAGGGCAAGCAGCGGTCTTCGCCTGTGCTGGCTGGGCTGGGGCTTGAGGAGGTTGAGCGCTGCGGAGCTCGTCGACGCTCCGTCTGAGCGCGCGGTGGTTGAGTTGGAGGAGATCGAGGACGTCGCGCGCATGCAGGCACTTCCGGACCGCGGTGATCCGCGGAGGTGCGAGGATTCTTGAGTTGCAGGCGGCCTGCGGGTTTCGTGCGTTTGCCGAGCAGCGGCTGTGGGCCACGGAGCTCGAGTCGATTGTGCCGGGCATGGATGCGCGGGAGAGCGGCACGGTGGTGCATGATGCGCTGAAGCTGTTCTGGGACGGTGTGGTGACGCAGGACGCATTGCGGAAGATGACGACCGAAGAGCGCGACGGGGTGCTGGAGTGGAGCATTGACGAAGCGTTGAAGAGGACGGAGGAGTCGAGTGCGACGGCGTGGGACGCGGCTTATCTGCAGGTGCAGCGGGAGAGGCTGCGCAGGCTGCTGTCCGGGTGGCTGGAGCTGGAGCTGGAGCGTGCGCCGTTTGACGGTGAGGTTGAGCGAGAAGGAGTTCAAGGACGTGCAGGTGGGGCCGCTGCGGCTGAGTGTGCGGATGGACCGTGTCGATGAGGTCGAGGGCGGTGAAGTTGCTGATCGATTACAAGACGGGCGATGCGTCGCCGAACGATTGGCTGACGGAGAGACCGGACGCACCGCAGCTTCCGCTGTATGCGATTTTGTCGGAGGCCGATCGGCTGCGGGGCGTGGCTTTTGGGCTGGTGCGTGCAGGCGAGGGTCGCGGTTTGAAAGGGTATGCCGTGGGCGAAGGCGTGTTGCGTGGCAAGCCCACGAACTTGAAGGAGGCTGCGACGCTCGAGGCGCAGGTGGAGCGGTGGAGGGACGTGCTGGTGGAGCTGGCAGAGGAGTTTGCCGCCGGCGATGCGCGGGTGCGGCCGAAGCAATATCCGAGAACGTGCGAGCACTGCGAGCAGAGAGCTGCTGTGCCGTCTGGATGTTTCGTCGCTTGAAGTCGAAGAGGAAGACGAAGCTGGCACGGCCGGAGGTGGACCGTGGCTGATCTCTTCGTTGTCGCGAATGGTGCAAGTGATGAATCGACCGCCAGATCAGATTGGAAGGCGAGAGCGGGCGCTCGATGTCAGGCAATCGTGGATCGTGGAGGCGCCGGCGGGGTCGGGCAAGACGGGGCTGCTGATTCAGCGCTATCTGAAGCTGCTGGCGGACGAGAGCGTGGAGCAGCCGGAGCAGGTGCTGGCCATCACGTTTACCGTGAAGGCGACCAACGGAGATGCGGGAGCGCGTGGTGGCGCAGCTTGAGGGTGCCGCGCGGGGTGACGCGTTGAAGGACGGTTCCGACTTCGAGCGGGAGACGCGGAGGCTGGCCGAGGCGGTGTTGCGGCGGGACGCGTTGCTGGGGTGGGGGCTGCTGGAACATCCGCGCAGGTTGAGGTCCGCACGATCGATTCAGTGTGCGGAGAGATTGCGCGTTCGCTGCCGGTGCTCTCGGGAAGCGGCGGGCGGCAGACGCCGGTGGAGGATGCGACGCCGATGTATCGCGAGGCGGCGCGACAGACGCTGATGCAGCTGGGCGGCAACGATGCGGAGCTGGATGCGGCGCTGCGGACTGTGTTGCTGCATCGCGATGGAAGCCTGGCGGATTGCGAGAGGCTGCTGATGGAGATGTTGCCGCTGCGGAACCAGTGGGGGGAGTTGGTGCCGCTGCTGGGACGAGGAGCTGGACGATGCTTATCTCGACGGCACGGTGCTGCCGCGAATTGAGCGGGCGCTGGAAGAGGCGATTGGTGCGGGACTGACGCGACTGTCGCAAAGTCGTGCCGCCGGACATCTGCACGGGAGCTGGCGCTGCTTGCTGGTGAGATGGGACATGCCGACGGATACAGGGGCAATCCTTCGCCGATTGCCGTGCTGCGCAGGTGCACGCGATGTGCCGGAGGAGATTGCCGCGCATCTTGAGCGTTGGCAGGCGCTGATTCATCTGGTGACAACCAGCGAGGGCAAGTGGCGGGTCGCTTTTCGCAGCAACTACCTGAAGTTCGATCTGGAAAAGACCTACGGCGTCCGTTTGAAAGAGCTTGTGGGAGAGCTGCAGGAGCATCCTGACGCGCTTGAGGCGATCAAGCAGGTGAGATGCCTGCCGCCGGCGATGTATCCGCCAGAGCAATGGTGAGTGGCGAAGGCGCTGTTTCGCGTGTTGAGCAGGGCGCTGGCGGAGTTGCAACTGGTGTTTGCGCGACGCGGCGAGTGCGACTTTGCGGAGTGGGGGCTGCTGGCGACGGTCTGCGCTTCGACGAGACGGCGCGGTCGAAGATCTGAATGCGGCGCTGGGAATGACGCTGCAGCATCTGCTGGTCGATGAGATGCAGGACACCTCGACGAGCCAGTATGAGTTGATCGAGTTGCTGACGCAGGGGTGGGACGGGCAGAGTCAGACCGTGTTTCTGGTGGGTGATCCGAAGCAGTCGATCTATCTCTTTCGGCAGGCGCGGGTGGAGCGGTTTGTGCGCATGATGCGGACGCAACGGCTGGGCGATCTGTCGTTGGGGAGTCTGCGGCTGACGGCGAACTTCCGTTCGCAAAGTGAGCTGGTGGACGCGTTCAACGAGGATTTTTCTCTGCTGTTTCCACAAGAAGTGAGCGAGGCAGACCCCGAGGAGGTGCCGTACGTGGAGGCCCAGGCGGTAAGGGGACGATCGAAGAGCGGGGCGCGGAGTGTGGTGTGGCACGCGCGCGTGTTCGACCCGGATGAAGATGCGAAGATGGAGCGACAGAGACAAGCACGCGCGGAGGCCGAGCAAGTAAGGGCGATTGTCGAGGAGTGGCGCGCGCGTCCGCTTGCCTGAGGGACGCAGTGCAGCCGTGGAAGATCGCGGTGCTGGTGCGGAGCCGTAATTTGCTGGGCGATATTGTGGCGGAGTTGAAGGACGAGGCAAAGGGCGCAATTCCCTTTCGCGCCGTGGATATCGAACCGCTGGGGGAACGGCAGGAGGTGCTCGATCTTTTTGCGCTGACACGCGCGCTGCTGCATCCGGCGGACCGCGTGGCGTGGCTTGCGGTGCTGCATGCACCCTGGTGCGGGCTGGGGCTTGGCGGACCTGCATGTGCTCGCGGGCGCAGATGACCCGGCGTGGGCGGAGCGGTGCATCGAGGACGCGGTTGGCAGAGCGCGGCGATCTGCTGAGTGAAGAGAGCTGCGCGCGGTTGATGCGCGTCTGGCCGGTGTTGCGGGCGGCGCGGTGAGCATCGGGTTGGATTGACGACGTCGCAGTGGGTGGAGCGGACGTGGCGTTCGCTGGGTGGTGATGTTTATTTGAAGTCGGCAGAGATGGCGAATGCGCGGCGGTATCTGCAACTGCTCGATGAGGTGGAGGAACAAGCGGGGGCGATGGACCTGGGTCTGCTGAAGCGACGGCTGAACAGATTGTTTGCCGAGTCTGCGGCGGCGGCCGGGGCGGTGGACCTGATGACGATCCATGGAGCGAAGGGCCTGGAGTGGGACGTCGTGATCGTGCCGGGGCTGGAGAGGAAACCGCAGGCAAATCGCGAGAGACTGCTGAACTGGAGTGAGATCGATTCGAGCGATGCGGAGGCGGCGCATATTGTGCTGGCCCCGATCGCGGAGCGCGGGGAAGGATCGAAGGAGTTGAATGCGTGGCTGAAGGACATCGGAAGGGCGCGTGAGGCGGCGGAGAGGAAGCGGCTGTTCTATGTGGCCTGTACGCGGGCGCACGAGGAGCTGCATCTGTTTGCGTCTCCCACAGACGAACGCCAAGGGAGAGATCGTCCGCGACCGCTGGAAGCCTGCTGGCGACTGCGTGGCCGGCCGCTGAGAGACACTTTGTTGCCGCCACAGTGGCACCGAAGAGTGTGGCTGAGGTGATTGTTCTGCCGGTGGCTTCGAAGGTCGATGAGGGGAGTTTTGTTGGCAACATTGCGGCAGGCGTCGAGGCGACGCGACCCGCGATGTTGCAACGGCTGCCGTTGAGCTTTGAACCTGAGACGCGGTTTACGGTGGCGTCAAAGCTTTCGTATGGAGAGGCGTCGGTAGCTCCGGCGCACTTTGAGCGGCCTGAGGGATCGTTTGAGGCGCGGGCGTTTGGCAATGCCGTGCATGCGTTTGCAGAGGTACTCGACGAAACGGCTTGCGGATGGTGTGGGTGTGGATGCCCTGCTGCGCGAAGTTGCAGGATGGACGCCACGGATTGCGGCGGTGCTTCGTGGTGACGGGCTGGCTCCGGCGGTGGTTGATAGGCTGGCTGGGCGGGTAAAGACAGGGCTCAGTAATATGCTGAACGACCGCGAGGGGTCGTGGGTGCTTCGAGCGCATGAGGGAGCGACGAGCGAGTTTGCGTTGACCTCATGGGACGAGAGACGCAGCAGCGTGCGGCTGGACCGTGTGTTTTTCGCCGGAGCGAAGCCGCTGGATGCAGGGAGCGATTTTCTCTGGATCGTCGACTACAAGACGGCGACGCACGGACGCGAAGGCCTGGATGAGTTTCTGGCGGAAGAGCGCGCGAAGTATGAGGCGCAGATGGAGGCCTATGCGCGAATGATGAGTGACCGCGTGGAGCCAGGAAGGTTGCGCGTGGGATTGTACTATCCGATGCTGGCGCGGCTGGTCTGGTGGGCGCCGTCGGCAATTGAAGTTGAAGCCGCGGACTAAGCGGCGGGGCCGTGGTGGCGGACGTCGGCGCCGCGAACCCAGAAGATGACATCTTCTGCGATGTTGGTGGCGTGGTCGCCGACGCGCTCCAGATTGCGGGCGATGATCAGCGCGTTGAGAGATTGCGGAGTGAGTTCGGGCTTTTCTTTGATCAGATGTGCTGAGCGCATAGAAGGCAGCGTCGTTCATCTCGTCGACCTGGTCGTCGAGGAGAAGGACGGAGTCGGCGAGGTCGGCATCGGCTTCGATGAAGGCCTGGAGGGCCTTGCGCACCATCGCGGAGGCGAGAGAGGCGAGCTTGGGGATGTCGACCGGCAGGTCGATGTTGGCGAAGGCGCCCATCTCGCGGACGCGGACGGCGATGTTGACGGCCTGGTCGCCGACGCGCTCGAGGTCGGCGTTGATGCGGATGACCGAGAGGATGAAGCGGAGGTCGATGGCCATGGGCTGCTCCATGGCGAGAAGGTCGAGGGCCATCTGGTCGATCTCGCGCTCGAGACGGTTGATGGAGGGCTCAGCGCGGAAGACGAGCTCGCAGATGCTGAGGTCGCGCGTGCGGTAGGCCTCGATGGAGCGCTGAATTGCCTGCTCGGCCATGCCGGCCATGACGAGCAGCTTCTCTTTGAGGTCGTCGAGGTTTTGGTGGAATTTGACGCGCATCAGCCAAACCTCCCGGTGATGTAGTCTTCCGTTCGCTTGTCCTTTGGATTGGTGAAGATCTTGTGGGTGGAGTCGAACTCGACCATCTTGCCGTTGAGGAAGAAGCCGGTGTTTTCGGCGACGCGCGCGGCCTGCTGCATGTTGTGCGTCACGATGACGATGGTGTACTGGCTCTTGAGCTGGAAGATGAGGTCTTCGATCTTCGAGGTGGAGACAGGATCGAGCGCGGAGGCCGGCTCGTCCATCAGCAGGACCTCCGGGTCGACGGCGAGCGCGCGGGCGATGCACATGCGCTGCTGCTGGCCGCCGGAGAGGCGAGGCGCCGGATTTCTTCTTCAGGTCGTCCTTGACCTCTTCCCAGAGCGCGGCCTGCTTGAGCGAGCGCTCGACGGTCTCGTCGAGGACGCGGCGGTTGCGAAAGCCGTTGAGCTTGAGACCGCTGACGACGTTGTCGTAGATCGACATCGTCGGGAAAGGGTTGGGACGCTGGAAGACCATGCCGACGCGGCGGCGAATCTCGACGGGCGAGGCGTCCTTGTAGATGTCGACCTCGCCCATCTTGACGACGCCGGTGGCGCGGGCGATGGGGTTGGTCTCGTGCATGCGGTTGAGGCAGCGGACGAAGGTGGATTTGCCGCAGCCCGAGGGGCCGATGAGCGCGGTGGCGTGGTTCGCGGGGATATGCAGGTTGATGTCCTGCAGGGTGTGGTTCGTGCCGTACCACGCGTTCAGGTCCTCGACTAGAATGCCGACTCCCACTAGCTTCCTCCCTTGAGTACGCCGCGGTTGGCAAAGATGCGGACGAGCGTGACTGAGACCATGATCATAGACGATAAGAACAAGAGCGCCGGCCCAGGCCAGACGATGCCACTCGTCATAGGGCGAGATGGCGTAGACGTAAATCTGCAGCGGCAACGCGGCGATGGGCTCGTTGAGCTTGAAGCTCCAGAACTGATTGCCGAAGGCGGTGAAGAGCAGCGGTGCGGTCTCTCCGGCGACGCGGGCGAAGGCCAGCATGCAGCCAGTGATGATGCCGGGAGAGGCGGTGCGCAGGCTGACTGAGATGGCCGTGCGCCACTTGGGAACACCGAGGCCGAGCGCGGCTTCGCGAATGGCGTGGGGCACCGTGGCGAGCATCTCCTCGGTCGTGCGGGTGATGGTCGGCACCATCATGACGGCGAGGGCGACGCCGCCGGCCAGCGCGGAGAAGTGTTTCTGCTGCATCACGATGAGCGAGTAGATCGAGATGCCCATCACGATGGAGGGGACGCCGTTGAGCACGTCAGCAGTGAAGCGGATGGCGGTGGCGAGGGTCTTGCCGCGGCCGAACTCCGCAAGGTAGACGCCGGCGGCGATGCCAATAGGAATGCCCATGAGGCTGGCGAGAGCCAGGATGATTCCCGAGCCGACGATGGAGTTCGCCATGCCGCCGCCCTCCTCGACCGACCGGAGCGGGGATGTGGGTGAAGAAGGCGAGATTCAGCGAGCTTGCGCCCTTGTAGATGAGGTAAAAGAGGATCGCGATCAGCGGAACGATCACCAGGACAGTCGCCAGGATGGAGAGGCCGCTGATGAAGTAGTTGGTCGCAGTGCGGCGGGCGTTGTTCAGGCGCATGGACCTCGTCTGAAAGTCCATCGGCCGGGGCTGGTTGTTGAGCGGTTGAGTGGCCATGTCAGTGCACCTGCGCCGGAGCGCCGCGAGTGACCGCCCAGACCATCAGGCGGGCGATGGCGTTGACGACGATGGTGACGAGGAAGAGCGCGAGGCCGATCTCGATGAGCGCGCTGAGGTAGAGATCGCTGGTGGCCTCGGAGAACTCGCTGGCGATGACGCTGGCCAGTGTGTTTGCCGGCGCGAAGAGGGACTTGCTGATATTGGGATGGTTGCCGATGACCATGGTGACGGCCATCGTCTCACCGAGTGCGCGGCCGAGGCCGAGCATGATGGCGCCGACGATGCCGATGCGCGAGTTGCGCAGGACACCGATGCGAATCATCTCCCAGCGCGTCGCACCGAGGGCAAGGACAGCTTCGCGCTGGCTGTTGGGCACCGCGGTCATGATGTCGCGGGTGAGCGAAGAGATAATGGGCAGAATCATGATCGCCAGAATGATGCTCGCCGTGAGCAGGCCAACGCCGAAGTTCGGCGCCGTCAAATAGTCCAGTCCAGCCGAGTGTCTTCACGAGGAACGGGCCGAGGACGTCGCGCATGATCGGCACAAGAACGAAGACCGCCCAGAGGCCGTAGACGACGCTGGGAATGGCGGCGAGCAGTTCGGTAAGGAAAGAGATAGGGGCGCGCAAGCGGACGGGGGCAAAGCTCGGTGAGGAAGACGGCCACGCCAAGGGCCAGAGGGACCGCCATGCACAGGGCGAGAAGCGAGGTCGCGAGGGTGCCGAAGATGAAGGGCAGCGCGCCGAAGTCGCCGGAGACCGGGTCCCAGGCCTGGCGGGTGAAGAACTTCCAGCCAAAGGCAGCAAGGCTCGGACGGGAGTGAACGACCAGAATGCCGAAGATGAAGAGGACGATGGCGAAGATGCTGCACGCGCAGAGCAGCATGACCGCCGCGAAGCTGTTGTCAGCGAGGCTTCCGCTTCCACGCTTGCTGAGAAAGTCGCGGATAACAGACGGAGCTGAGTCAACTGCAGCCTGCGACTCGGCCTGCGCAGTGGCCGCTGGCACTTTGGGCAGGATCGGTGGCACAGGTTGCGACGACCTGGAGTCTCGTTCGTCAGTCATACGGGTAGAGGACACAATCCTGATTTTCCTGTCGGTTAGCTCTAGGGAACGATTCTATTGGGCATCGCGCTCTGGGCCGGGATGAAAAAAGTGCCGCACGAATCTGGAAGGTTGCAAATCCGTGCGGCGGAAAACTACTTGATGGTTGCGATGCTCTTGCGAACCATGTCCTGAACCGGCTTCGGCAGCGGAGCGTAGGTCAGGGCGGCAGCTTCGGCTTCGCCGTGATCGAGCATCCAGCCGACGAAGTCGGCGAGAGCCTTTGCCTTGGCTGGGTCAGTGGAGTGGGTCGGGATCAAGCAACCATGTAAAGCTGGAGATCGGATAGGAGTCCGCGCCCGGGGCGTTGGTGATGGAGATGCGGTAGTCGGCGGGCATGGTCTTGGCGGCAGCAGCAGCGGCAGCGGTGACGCCATCGGTGCTCGCCTTGACGAACTTGCCGGATGCGTTCTTGACCAAACCGTAGGACATCTTGTTCTGCACCGCGTAGATCAGCTCAACGTAGCCGAAGGAGTAGGGCGACTGGCGAACCATTCCGGCGACGCCCTCATTTCCCTTTTGACCGATCCCGGCGGGCCACTTGATAGCGCGCTCCCTTCCCGGACCTGGACTGCCAGGCTGGCTGAAACCTTGGAGAGATAGTCAGTGAAGATGTAAGTGGTTCCGCTTCCATCCGAGCGATAGACCGGCAGGATCGCCTTGTCCGGCAGGTTGACGCCAGGGTTGTCCTTTGCAATGCGGGCATCGTTCCACTTGGTGATCTTGCCGAGATAGATATCGGCGATGACGTCACCGGAGAAGTTGAGCTCCTTGTTGACGCCGGGGATGTTGTACACCGGAACGACCGCGCCGAGGACGGTGGGAAGGTGCATCACCTTGACCTTGGCCGCCGCTGAGCTGCTCGTCGGTCATGGGGCCGTCGCTGGCGCCGAAGTCGACCGTGCCCTCAGTGACCTGACGGATGCCGCCACCCGAGCCGATGGACTGGTAGTTGATCTTCACGCTTGGATGCAGCTGGCTGTATTCGCTGAACCATTTGGAGTAGATGGGGTACGGAAAGGTGGCTCCCGCTCCGTTAATGTTCTGCGCGTTGGCTCCTACTGCCAAGAGACGCCAGGACGCCTGCTGCGATGACTTTCAAGTTCACTCGTTCCCCCTCGGAAAATGCATCGATATCTGCAATCGGTCAATACATCAATCTTGAGTTTGAGCGGGGATTGTTACGGGGAGGTTACATGGGAGTGAAAACGGCATTATTCCAGCAGAAGATAAGGCCTTTGGGAGTGTGAATATGAAGGTGCTTCCGGCGTTCAGCTCGCTTTCGGCCCGGATGGAGCCGCCATGCGTCTGCACCATATGGCGTGCAATCGCCAGGCCCAGGCCCGTGCCGCCGGACTCCCGGGAGCGCGCCTTGTCGACCCGGTAGAAGCGCTCGAAGATTCGGTTGAGGTGCTCGGAGGCGATGCCGGAGCCGAAATCGCGGACGCTGAACTCCACGGCTTCGATCGGGTTCAGAGACCTCGCGCGCGCTGACGATGATTCGGCTGTAAGGTTCATTGCGGGCCTGGCCGTACTTGATGCCATTTTCGATCAGGTTGCTGAGCACCTGGAGGATGGCGTCGGTGTCGGCGACGACTTCGGCGGTGGTGATCTCGCCGATCTCGAGGACGGCCTCGGTGTCCTGGACGAGACCGCTCATCGCCTGGACGGCGTCGCGCACCAGCACGTCGGCGGGGATCGGCGCAGGGTGCAGCTCCTGCTCGGAGGACTCGACTCGCGCCATGACCAGCAGGTCTTCCGTCAGCCGATTCATGCGGGTCGCGTTCTTAAGGATGGTGGTGAGAAACTCGCGGGCCTGCTGGCTAAGCGAGGCCTCGTGGTCGAGCAGCGTCTCGACGTAGCCGCTGATGGAGGTCAGCGGTGTGCGCAGCTCGTGGGAGACGTTGGCCACGAAGTCACGCTGCGTGCGCTCCACCTGCTCGATGCGGGTGATGTCGTGAAGCACGGCGACCGCCCCGCCGCCGGGCATGGGCGAGACGTTGACCTCAAAGATGCGACCAGGCACCAGCGAGGTCGATCGCCCTTCGCTACGATGCGCTGCTCGAGCGCATGTACGGACGCATTCGAGAACACCAGGGTCGCGGATGGTCTGGACCAGGGCGTGGCCGATGCGCACGGCGCTGCTGAATGATGGTCTCGGGAATCAGCCGCTGCATGCGCTGATTGCGTCCATTGGATGCGTCCGGCAGCATCGACCGCGACGACGGCGTCCTGCATGCTGTCGATCATCGCTTCGAGCTCGCCGGCGGCTCTCGGAGGCGGCCTTCAGAGCACGCTCGACATGGTCGGAGGCATCGGAGATGGCGCGCGCAAGCGCCGTCGAAGTCGCTGTAGGAGGGGTCGATGACGCCGACGTGCCGTTCGGGAATCGCTGCGGTCGAGGCCTCAAGCCGCGTGATGTTCTGCCGCACGGAGCGCGCCAGCAGAAAAGCATTGATGGCCGCCCAGCCGATGACCAGCACGGTGCCCGAACACCCAGCCGCGCGGGGTGAACCACACCCGCATCAGGGCAACGAAGGCCAGTGCGATCGTCGATACGGATGAAGAACGAAAAGAAAGAGACCACGCGTCACGAGCTGCCCCTGCGCCTAGGCCGGTACGGCCTTCGGAATCTCGAAGCGATAGCCGGCGCCCCGCATGGTCTTAAGATAGCGCGGCGTCTCGGCATCGGCCTCGATCTTTTCGCGAATGCGGCGGACGTAGACGTCGACCGAACGGGGGGTGACGAAGCGGGCGTCGCCCCAGACGGCGTCGAGCAGATGGTCGCGGCTGAAGACGCGGCCGGGATGACGGGCCAGATAGTCGAGCAGGCGGAACTCGGTGGCAGTAGTCGTGACCAGCTCACCGTCGACGCGAAGCTGCATCGCGCCGGCGTCGATCTCGACGTTCTCGAACTTCAGGATGGAAGGCGAGCTTGGCCGCTCGAAGCGGCGCAGAACGGCCTTGACCCGGGCCACCAGTTCGCGCGTGCCGAAGGGCTTGGTGATGTAGTCGTCAGCACCCATCTCAAGGCCGTGGACACGATCGTTCTCCGCAGCGCGCGCGGTAAGGAAGATGATTGGAACGACGCTCAGAGTGGGGTTCTGACGGAGCCTGCGGCAGAGGTCGAGACCGTCACCCCCGGGAACCATGATATCCAGCAGAAACAGCGCCGGTGGCTGGCGTTCGGCATCGGCAAGTATCTGATTGATGGCTAGATAGGGGCGGACGGTAAAACCGGCGCTTTCCAGATGATACTGCACCAGGCGGGAGATATCCGCATCATCTTCCAACACAAAGATCGTCTGACTCAATTCTTAAACCTCGGTGGAACTCGCGACTTGATTAACGTCAGGTTAGCGCACAGCACGCCAGAAGATTGCGAACGTACGATGAATCGTGAGGTGGAAACCAGGAAATGGGTACGCTCGTATACTCTAGAGTAATTCTACGCGGTTCCCCGCGTGGCCGAACTCGATGAAAGCAAACTCCAATCTCGTGCTTTGCGTGGATGACGAACTCGTCGGGCTCCAGGTGCGAAGGATCCTGCTGGAGCGTGCTGGATACCGGGTCCTGACGGCGCCGGATGGGCCGTCAGGGCTTGAGATCTTCTCGGCGGAGCCGGTTGAGGCCGTGGTGCTCGACTACTCCATGCCGGGAATGCATGGCGGCGAGGTCGCAGTCAGGATGCGCCAGGCGAAGCCACGTGTCCCCATTCTTCTGCTGTCTGCTTACATGGGTCTGCCGGTCGAGGTGACCTCGGTGGTCGACCTTTACATGACCAAGGGAGAGGGCGCGCCTGTCCTCCTCGAAAAATTAGGCAGCCTGCTTCACCCAGTAACCACATCCTAAGAGTAAGCAGGGGACGAGAGGGCCGTGAATCTAAGTCAGTTCAACAATATTCTCAGGCAGGTCTTCCTTCTGCCTGTGGTGGCGCTGCTCGTGGTCGCGGGAGCGCTCTACGTCCAGATCCGCAATGCCAATGCGACGGTCGCTCTGATCCAGGACTCCGATGCCCGCATCTCGCAGGCGACCCTGGTGGCGAAGCTCGTCGTGGACGAGGAGTCCGGCCTGCGCGGGTACGAGACGACCGGCGATCTGCGGTTTTTGCAGCCGTTCACCGATGCGGAATCGCATGTGCAGGAGGAGATCCAAAACCTCGACAAGATGGCTGGAGCCGACGTCGACCAGAAGAACGATATCGTGGACCTGCGGGAGGAGCACCAGACGTGGAGGGACGCCTTCGCCCTGCCTGTGATAGCCCAGGTCCGCGGAGGAGGTAAGGTCAACGACGTCGAGCTAAACCTGCACGGCAAGGTGCTTATGGACGAGGTCCGTCATGACCTCAACGACATCATCCACAAGGCCGAGGACAATCGTGCGCGGCGCATTACCAGGTGGCACCGTCAAGTCCACACCATGTTGCTGGGACTGCTGTTTCTGGCGCTCGGCATGGGGGTCTTGATTGGTCTGTTCACCCGCAACCGCCTGCACTCAGTCTCGGCCGCCTACCGGACGTCGCTCGAGATACTGGGGCGCCGGGCCGAGGAACTGTTTCAGTCGGAGCAGCAGCTGCGCACCACGCTCGACTCCATCGGCGACGGCGTAATCACCTGCGACGCTGACGGGCACGTTCAGATGATGAATCCCGTCGCAAGAGAGCTTACGGGCTGGAGCCAGGCCGAGGCCGGGGGTCAGCCGCTGGAGAAGGTCTTCCATATCGTCAACGAGATGAGCCGCGAGACGGTGGAGACCCCAGTCTCCAAAGTAAAACGACTGAAGCGCATCATCGGCATGGCAAACCATACTGTACTCATCAGGAAGGACGGGACCGAACTGAATATTGCCGACAGCGGCGCGCCCATACGCGACCAGCGCGGAGAGACTATCGGCATCGTCCTCGTGTTTCGCGATATTACGATGGAGCGCAAGACCCAGGACGCCCTGATAGCGAACGAAAAACTCGCCGTTGCGGGACGGCTGGCGGCGACGATCGCGCATGAGATCCACAATCCACTCGACTCCGTCTCGAACCTTCTGTACCTCATGCGGAACGGCGCTTCGAAGGAAGAGTCAATCCAGTTTATGGACATGGCCGAACAGGAGCTGGCGCGCGTCACGCAGATCAGCCGCGCCATGCTTGGGCTCTATCGCGAATCGAAAGCGCCCGTCGCTGTTGACCTGAAAGAGATGCTGCAGGAGATCCTTCTATTGATGGAGCGGCGATTGTCCGACCTGGGCGTGTCTGTTTCAACCGATATGCCGAAGCCTGTTTCGGTAGCGGCCTTCCCCGCCGAGCTGCGGCAGGTCTTCACGAACCTCATCACGAACGCTGCCGAGGCCGCGGACCCGGGCGGCGAGGTGATGATAAGTATCACTCCGCAGACTGCGGGTGTCGATGCGGCCGGGCAGAAGTTGCAGTCCGGGGCGACGGTGACGATCACAGACAACGGCGCGGGAGTACCGGAGGCCGTTCGGCCACATCTGTTTCAGCCGTTCTTCACCACTAAAGGCGAGCGTGGAACCGGTCTTGGGCTTTGGGTCAGTCGTGGAATCATCAACAAACACGGAGGCACAATCTCGCTGAAGAGCGACACCAGCGAGGCGGCACACGGCACGGTAGTAAGCGTCTTTCTGGCGACGAACCCGACGATCAACGCCGGTGGCGACTAGGCCGTCAGCGACCGCAGTTGGTCGGAGACAATCGCAGCGGCCCTCTCGCAAGCAGTGCGGTCAACGTCGTAGTGGGTGACGAAGCGGACCGCGTGCGGACCGATGGCGCTGACCAGTACGCCCTTCTCCTTCAACGCGGCGGTGAATGCCGCAGCATCACCCCCGTTATTGTGAACTTTGCCGCGCAGCCTGAAGATAACGATGTTGGTCTGCACGGATTCAAGGTCGATCTCCGCGGCCTTGGGGTGTGCGCCGACGGCGTCGGCCAGCAAGCGCGCGTTTGCGTGGTCTTCATGCAACCGCTTCGGCATTTCGTGCAGCGCGATGAGTCCAGCGGCCGCAAGAACGCCGGCCTGCCGCATTCCTCCGCCAAGCGCCTTGCGATGGACGCGCGCCTGCTCAATCGCCTTTTTGCTGCCGACCAGGATCGAGCCGACCGGAGCGCCGAGCCCCTTCGACAGGCAGAACATGACCGTATCGAAGCCACTCGTCAGCTTCGCCACGCTCATGCCGAGCGCGGTAGCGGCATTGAAGACACGGGCGCCATCGAGATGCACCGGCAGCCCCGCCTCGCGGGCCCCAGCCCAGACCCCTTCAAGCACCGGCAGCGGCGTTACTGTACCCCCCGCCATGTTGTGTGAGTTCTCCAGGCAGACCAGCGCAGTCTGTGCACGGTAGTAGATCTTCGAGCCGATGGCCGGCTTGATGTGGTCCCAGGTGAGAATGCCGCGCTCAGCAGCGACAGTACGCGCGAGGCAACCGGAGAAGGCCGCCATCATCGCCATCTCCCAGTCCAGCACATGCGAACGCGCCTCGCAGATGACCTCCTGCCCATGCTGCGTGTGCAGGCGTATCGCGATCTGGTTTCCCATCGTGCCGGTCGGAACAAAGATTGAGGCCTCACGACCAAAGACCACGGCAGCTTCTTTTTCGAGGCGGTTGACCGTGGGGTCTTCACTGTAGACATCGTCGCCGACCTCGGCGGAGGCCATCGCCTCTCGCATTGCCGGGGTTGGACGAGTGACGGTGTCGCTGCGCAGATCGATCATGATGTTTGTTCTCTCCTGGAGCATATTGATTTTGTTTTTCTACGCCGCGGACGGCAATCAACAGGCGGCTGAAGACTTCGTTCGATACGAGACGTCCGTGTGCAGTCAGACGGACGCGGTCCGAGCTTAGCTCCAGCAGCCCAGCATCGCGGACCTCAAGCAACGCGGGCATCGCATCGCGCAGCATGGCATCGCCAAACCCTCTACGCAACGCGTTGAGATCGACGCCATCGTTCAAGCGCAGGCCAAGAAATAGAGACTCCTCAAACGCTCCCTCGCGTCCGATGACATCTACGTCAGGCGCAACGGCGGGTGCGGATTCGAGAAGACGGAAGGGAGTGATTGCAGGGGCGTTGCCAAGGTATTCGTCCAGATCGCTGGTGTTGGCAAACCGCACTGCGTCTTCACCGGCCCTCAGCATCGAGTGAGCATCGAGGCCGAAGCCCAAATAGGGCTGACGCTGCCAATATTTGAGGTTGTGGCGCGATCGATACCCAGGCCTCGCGAAGTTCGAGATCTCATATTGATGCACGCCCGCCGCATGAAGAGAAGCACAGGCTTCCTGATACCACTCAGCCGTCTCGTCTTCGTTCGGCACCGCCGAGGCGCCGTAGCGAGTTCCCTGCTCCAGCATCTCGCGGCCCAGTCGCGACTCGTCGTCCACCTCGAGCATGTATACGCTGATGTGCGGAGCGCCACTACTGATGGCCTGTTCCACCGAGTACTGCCAGCTCTGCGTGGTCTGGTGAGGAAGCCCCGCGATCAGGTCGATGTTGATTCTGTCGATGCCAGCCGCACGTACCCGCGCAAACTCCGCCTCACACTGCTGCTGCGTATGCAGACGGCCGACGGCCGCCGTCTCCCGATCCACGAACGACTGCACCCCGAAGCTGATGCCGGTTCATCCCCTGCCGCTGCAATTCATACAGCGTCTCATCGGACAGCTGCCCGGGGGCGCACTCCAGCGTGATCTCCGCCTCACCGGCAACTTCGAACTCTCCCCGAAGGTATTGAAATATCTCCTGAAACTGCAGTGCGGACAACAGACTCGGAGTCCCGCCGCCGAAGTAAATCGTGTCCACGGCGCGCGGCAGAGAAGCAGATATCTTCTGGGCGGCAACATGTGACCAGCGAATCTCGCTGCAAAGGCGATCCACATACTGCTGCATCCTCTCCGCGCCGAAAACCCCTGAAGCGAAGTTGCAGAAGGTGCACTTTGCCTTGCAGAACGGAACCGAGATGTAGATACCAATTGGTCCAGCCATTCGAACGAACGCCTCACCTCAATTGTTTCACGGAGGCCCTTCTATCGGGGTGTAACCTAAACGTACCCAGCAACTCTAATGATCCAGAGGTCATGTTCCATGTCGCAGCTTCGGTTTTTTGCCATCGTCGTCGCCCTGTCGGGAACCTTCGCCGTCACACCGAATACTAGCCTCGCGCAAACCACTCAGGCCGAACGCACACCAGTACTTGTCGAGCTGTTCACCTCGGAGGGCTGCTCGAGCTGCCCTCCAGCGGACGCTCTTCTGGCGAAGCTCGAGCAGGAACAGCCCGTCAATGGCGCCGAGATCATCGTGCTTGGCGAGCACGTGGATTACTGGGACAAAGAAGGCTGGCTCGACCGGTTTTCGTCCCATGAGTACACCTACCGGCAGACGGAATACGGTGAGCGCCTGAAAGTGAACGACGTCTACACTCCACAGATGATCGTCGATGGGACCGACCCAATTCACCGGCAACGACGCGTCTCACGCACTCAAGGCCATTCAACATGCGGCACAGGATCCAAAGATCCAGCTGACGGTCTCGCGACCTGTGGTGGACGGCCACAAAGTCTCAGCCTCCGTCTCCGCTCCGGCCGCATCAACCACGAAAACGCAGGCAGACATCTATGTCGCGCTGGTTGATCCGAAGGACACGACCGACGTCCGTAGCGGCGAAAACGGGGGACGCCATCTGCAGCACGTGGCTGTTGTGCGCAGCCTGCGTCGCGTCGGAGACCTCAAGCACCTCGACGCCGGCCCCGTTTCTTTCAGTATCAATGCACCCGGAGACGCCAAGCCGACTGAGATGCGGTTGGTGGTCTTCGCCCAGCAAAAGGGCCCGGGAGCGGTAGTTGGCGCAGTCTCCACCCCCGTGACACCTTAGCGTCAGCGCAAGCGGAATCCCACCCCTGCCGTAAGCATCTAAAATGGGTACAGCGCATGGCAGACGAACGGAAACCGAAGGACCCGCAGCAAGGGCCGGTGAAAAAATCCGCGCAGGACGACGACGTCGTCGGTAAGGTCTACGACAGGCATCTGATGCGTCGTCTGCTGACGTATCTTCGTCCGTACAAAATACAAACGACGCTGGCAGCACTCTCCATCATCTTCAAGGCCGGCAGCGACGTCATGGGGCCGTACCTGGTGAAGGTCGCGGTCGACACCTACATGTCGGACACGCCCCCAGCGAAGCTCTCGTGGCTTGCCCGTCACCTCAGCCCGCAGCCGATGACCGGCATCACGCAGATCGGCCTTCTCTACCTTTGCGCGCTGCTCGTTACGTATTTGCTGGAGTTCCTGCAGACCTACACCATGCAGTGGACCGGACAGAAGATCATGTTCGACATGCGCAGCCAGATCTTCCGCCATCTGCAGCGCATGTCGCCCTCCTTCTTCGACCACAACCCCGTCGGCAGGCTGGTAACGCGTGTCACCTCCGACGTCGACGCTCTCAACGAGATGTTCACCTCGGGTGTGCTCGCCATCTTCGAGGACGTCTTCGTCCTCGCCTTCATCGTCATTATCATGCTGCGGATGAGCTGGCCGCTGGCACTCCTGGCGATCTCGGTCATCCCTGCGATCCTTTACGTCACCCGCATCTTCCGGCGTCACGTTCGCGACAGCTACCGCCGTCAGCGCCACGCCACTGCCCGTATCAACTCCTTCACCCAGGAGTACGTTTCGGGCATGTCGATCGTGCAGCTCTTCAACCGCGAGCGCCGTGCCTTCAACGACTACTCCGCCGTCAACGCCGAGAACAAAAGGGCCTGGTCGGACGCCATCTTCGCCTACGCCCTCTACTACCCCATCGTCGAGTTCCTGAGCTCCACCGCCATCGCGCTGGTCATCTGGTTTGGCGGCGACGCCGGTCCTTCGCAACGCTGGCTTTACCAACGTGAACCTGCGCCACTCGATCTTCGGCACAGTCACCCTCGGCGTGCTGATCGCCTTTATCCAATATGCGCAACGCTTCTTCCGCCCGATCCAGGACCTGAGCGACAAGTACAACATTCTCCAGGCCGCAATGGCTGCCAGCGAGCGCGTCTTCAAACTGCTCGACACTGAACCGACCATTGTCTCGCCCGCTCATCCAATAGCAGGAGACGGCTCGGGCACGGGTCGAGTTCCGTAACGTCTGGTTCACCTATCAAAAACTCGACGAGGCGCAGCTCGCCCGCATCGCCAACGCGACCGACGAAGACCTCCGCACCTACGCCGACATCGAGTGGATCCTCAGCGGCGTCAGCTTTGTCGTCGAGCCGGACGAGACCGCCGCCATCGTCGGCCACACCGGCGCAGGCAAGACCACCATCACCAGCCTGATGATGCGCTTCTACGACATCCAGCGCGGCACTATTCTGGTCGACGGCGTAGACGTTCGCGAGCAAGATCTTAAAAAGCTTCGCCAGCGCTTCGGCGTCGTCTTGCAGGACCCCTTCCTCTTCAGCGGAACGATCTCCGACAACATAAGGCTCGGCTCCTCGTGGATCACCGACGAACGCCTCGAGCGCGCAGCCGACGAGGTCAACGTCGGCGACTTCATCCGCACCCTGCCGCTCAAGTTCGCCGAGCCCGTACGCGAACGCGGCGCAACGCTCTCTACCGGCCAGAAACAGCTCATAAGCTTTGCCCGCGCGCTCGCTCATGACCCCGGCATTCTGGTCCTCGACGAAGCCACCTCTTCAGTCGATACCGACACGGAACTCCGTGTCCGCCTCGCCTTGTCGCGCATGATCACCGGTCGCACCTCCATCCTCATCGCGCACCGGCTCTCCACCATCCAGCGCGCCGACACCATCCTCGTCATGCACAAGGGGCAGCTTCGCGAGCGCGGCACCCATCAGCAGCTCCTCACCCAGCGCGGCCTCTACTGGAAGCTCTATCAGTTGCAGTATCGTGATCAGGAGCTTGGCACTGGCAACGACGCAACCACACCGCTCGAGCCGCTCAGCGCCGACTAGCTGCGCGCCACCGGCAGTCTTTCCCTGATAGCTTCCGAAGACCTTTGCTTGACCCACTCTGCAATTGGCCGCCAGTACATCTCCATCGGCGCGAAGATCGGCGCATTGTGCAAAAAGCCGTTGATCACGATCAGCTGCCCGCGCGTCCCACAGGCCTCGACGACTCGTTCCGCCATGGACAACGGCAATAGATCATCTTTGTCGCTGTGAACGACCAGCACCGGTATCTCCAGTGCTCCCACTCGATGGACCGTGTCCCAGACATTGGGCACCATGCGGGTCAGCCATCGCGGAAAGCCCATCGCGCTCCCCGCCTCACGAAACGATGAAAATCCTTCGCATAAGACCAACCCATCCAAATCGATGCGCGAAGCCACCGCACAACCGATCCCAGTCCCAAGAGAAAACCCAAGCAGAACAATCGATTGGCAGCCGCGATCGACAAGCTCTTTATACGCCGCCATCGCATCTTCCTCGCAGTTTGTGGCGCTTACGGTGCCTGAACTCGCACCGAAGCCGGAGTAATTAAACACCAGCGACGAAATACCCATAACACTCAACAAACCCTGGACCTTTCCCCAGTATTCGACAAGCTCGCCGATGCCGTGGCAGATCAGAACCGCAGGGGCGTCCTCTCCGGCCGAGACGTAGACGGCGGACAATCTTCTCCCGCCACTCGGAATGATCAGCCGATCCTGGTCGAGAGAAAATGCGCCTAATACCTGACCCATTCTTCCGCTCAAACGGTCGCTGCGAAGCAACAAACGGCTTACGGCCGTCAGCAGAAAGGAAAGAACTCTGGCCCTCACTTACTCGCCACCCTCACACAATCCTCCACCACCTTCTTCACGCGCTTCTCGCGTGCCTCTGGGCTCTGATAATAGAAGACCGCCATCAGATTCGATCGCCGCTGAACCTTGGTCATCAACTCCCATCCCTTGCGCGCCGCAGGAACCCGCCGAAACGCCACCTCGAGCACCGGCGGCAGTTCTTTCTCACCCTCCATCGTCAACATCAGCCGCTCGGCTATCTGCTCCGCTCGCCGCTGCCGCGCCTCCGTGCTCTTCACACCCTCGATCCACTTCGCGATCTCCCACCGCGTCGGCTCGCTCAGCCCCTCGTACCACTTCGCTAACTTCTTTTCTGTCTTGAGCAGTTTCGCCAACTCCGGAGGGACGGTCGGCTTACGTTCCTCAAGGTCCGGTTCGATCGTAAAGTCCACCATCGCCCCCAGCCCGGCGCCTGCCGCCTTTTGCATCTTCTTGTTCACCAGGACAAAGTGCCCGCCGCGCTGCGCACCCGGAAACAGCGATGTCCGGAAGACCTCTCCGCCGACCTCGACCCTTACCCGGAGCCGAACCATCTTCTTCTTCCAGGCCGCTTCCACATCGAACGGAAGCCACGCGACGACCCAGCCAAGTCCTCCCTGCAAAGGCTCCAGCATCGCCCGGAATCTTTTCGCTGCATTTTGTGCCATACAATTCTCTCCAGAAAATCTACACTGGTTCCATCGTTATCCCACCCAATCCGTGTGTCTTCCTCTCGGCGGGCGAAGCCAGTGGCGACCACTACGGCGCACTCATCATCGCAGAACTTCGCGCGCGTCACCCCCACCTCGCCTGCTTCGGCCTCGGCGGCAAGGAGATGGAAGACGCAGGCCTCGACCGGGTCGTCCGCGCCGAAGACGTCGCCCACATGGGCATCACCGAGGTCATCCTGCACATGGCAGGCATCTACCGCAAATACCGGCGCCTCGTGGTCTCAATCAAAAAACGCCGCCCCGATGTCGCCATCCTTATCGACTTCCCCGACGTCAACTTCCGGCTCGCCCGTCGACTCAAAAAGTTGAATGTGCCCGTGATCTACTTCGTCAGCCCCCAGCTTTGGGCCTGGAAGCGCCGCCGCCTGCGCTGGGTGCAAAAGCGCGTCAGCCGCATGATGGTCATCTTCCCGTTCGAAGCCCGTTTCTACCGCGCCCGTGGCGTCGACGCCAGGTTCGTCGGCCATCCTCTGGCTGAGCTGCCGATGCCGAGCATCTCACGCGAGGAATATGCCGCGATGCACGGCCTCGACCCGGCGAAGCAGTGGATCGCCCTGCTGCCCGGCAGCCGGTGGAAGGAGGTCACCGCGAACCTCGACACAATGGTTGAGTTGACCTACCGCTTCCCTGAAGGGTGCAACTACATTCTGCCGGTGGCCTCCACCATTGACCGCGAAAAACTGGCAAAAGAGATCACCGGTCATGACGAATGGTTGCCAACCGATACCGACGTTGCCTTAAAGCAGTTGAACATTCACCTCGTCCCCGACGCCCGCGAGGCACTCTATCACGCCCGCGCCAGCGTCGTTGCCAGCGGCACGGCAACCGTCCAGGCCGCCGTCATAGGAAATCCATTCGTGGTCGTCTACCGCGTCTCCCCACTCACCTTCTGGCTGGCAAAGCGCCTCGTCCGCTACTCGCCTGAGATCTGGGACCCCGCCCAGGTCGATGCCAGGGGCAACCTGCCCATCGCCATGGTGAACCTCATCGCCGGCCGCCAGGTCGTCCCCGAGCTGCTGCAGGACCGTTTCACAGCAGAAAACATAGCCGTCGCCCTGGGCCCCCTGATGGCCGACGGCCCTGAGCGCGAGCGCATGGTCGCCGACCTGGCCGAGGTACGCCGCGCCCTCCAACCGCCCCAAGGCACGAGCTCCATCCAGCAGGTTTGCGACACAGTCGAGGCGCTTTTGGCCGAAAAAGGGTCTGTTAGTGGCCGAAAATCGACGGCAGGCGTCTAATAAGCTAATGGACTGTACCATGATGTTTTGAGGAACTTTAGCTGCATGTCCGCTCTTCTCCGCATTCTCCGTATCCCGGCCGCGACGCTGCTTCCCTTGTGCTTCCTGACAATGACCGCGTGGGCAGCGCCCGTAAAACCCCAGTTGCAGATCACCGGCTACGTCATCAGCGCGGACCTCGACCCGGCCGTGAACCGGCTGTCTGCGACCGCGGACGTGACCTTTACCGCGCTCGAAGAGCTGATAAACCCCACCTTCGAGTTGAACAACGGCCTGCAACTCACGAAAGCGACCGACGCGAAGGGTCAGCCGCTTGAGTCAGAGCGCCTGACCAACAACAGCACCGTACGCTTTACCCTGGTCACGCCGCTGGCCAAGGGCACGACCACCACCTGGCACTTCGAGTACTCCGGCACATTGAAGGGCGCCGACACCAGCCCAGTCGAGGGCATCAAGCTGGCTTCGATCGAAGACCCCATCAGCATCCTGCTCTACCCCGGCCGCTGGTTCCCCATGACTGGCCTCTTCACCAACCGATTCACCGCCGAGATGCGCATCCGCGTGCCCGGCGATGAGCGCGTCGTCGGCTCCGGCAGCGGTGTTGCGGCGCAGAAGAGCGTTCCCGGCAACCGTACCGAGTTCACCTTCAAATGGACAAAACCCGGCTTCCCCGGAACCATCATCGCTGGCAAGTTCCTGGATCCCATCACTGCCGGCAACATGCGCGTCTACGTCACCGAGAAGCACAAAGAGGCCGCCCACGACTTCGCCAGCACAGGCGAACGAGAATATCTCTACATGGCCGGCACCTTCGGCCAGCCTGAATCCACGCGCATGAACCTCGTCGAACTACCCGACGACGCTGTCTCCGCCGCCTGGGCGCCCGAGATCGCGGCCATCGCCGGAAACCGCATCACCGCCCGCAACGAGCAGCGCCTGCTCTCCAACACGCTCGCCCATCAGTGGTGGGGAAGCCAGATCTCGCCCGCGACCATGAACGATGCCTGGATCACTAACGGCATGTCGCGCTACGCCGAGCTGATGTACCTCGAAGACTCCGCCGGCAAGAACGCCTTCCAGTCCGCTATCGTCGACGTCTCCGCCGGCGCCCTCGCCTACGACACCGAACCGTTGACGACCATCGGCCGGCTCGATCCCTTCTCCCCGCAGTTCCAGTCCATGACGCTCGAGAAGGGCGCGATGGTCTTCCACATGCTCCGCTGGGAGATGGGCGACGATATCTTCCTCAAGTTCCTGCGCACGCTGTTGACGCAATACGCCGACAAGTCCATCCGCACCTCAAACGTAGAGACGGTCGCGCAGACCCAGTCCAGTCTCGAGCTGCAGGCATTCTTCGCACAATGGCTCGATGGCACCGGCGCCCCCGCCTTCACCAACAAATACTCGGTCTTCAGACTGGGCGACAACAAAGGCTTCAGGACGATCGGCGGCATCGATCAGGACCTCGACCTCTTCCGCATGCCGGTCGAGCTGCGTATCGAGACCGACGGCAAGACCGAGGTCCGTCGCGTCGACGTCTCCGGCAACGACTCGCATTACACGGTCGAGACCTTCGGCCGGCCGCGCCGCATTCAGATCGACCCCGAGAACTGGCTGCTGAAGAGCACGCCGGACCTCGCCGTTCGCGTCGCCGTGCTGCGCGGGCAGCAGCTCGTGGCCCAGGGAGACCTGACGGCGGCCTTGATTGAGTACCAGAAGGCGCTCGACTCCAACAAGAACAGCTCCCTTGCGACCTATCGGATCGGCGAAATCTTCTTCATGCAACGCAACTATCAGTCCGCCGCGAACTCCTTCCGCGACGCCCTGCGCGGCGACGGCGACCCCAAGTGGGTCGAGGTCTGGAGCCACATCGAACTCGGCAGGATCTTCGACGTCACCGGCCAGCGCGACCGCGCCGTCAATGAGTATCGCCTCGCCGTGCAGACCAACGACAACACCCAGGGCGCCGTCAACGAGGCCCGCGCTCTGATGCAGACACCATACAAACGCGAAAACACGGACAACTAAATCAGCTTGACTTCTGGCCAATGGTGGACTAAACTAACTGAACTTAGTTCACCTTAGGTGCGCCATGAATGTTGTGAACATCCACGAAGCTAAGACCAATCTCTCCAAACTTGTCGAGCAAGCCGCGCTAGGTGAGTCCTTCATCATCGCCAAGGCAGGCAAGCCCATGGTAAAGGTCGTCGCCCTCGATGCGCCTGTTGGGAAACAGAAACGACGGCTAGGGTTCATGAAAGGGAAGATCTCAGTACCAGAGAACTTTGACAGGATGTACGAACGAGAGATCGAAGAGATGTTCTACGGCAAAAAATGAAGCTTCTTTTGGATACCCATCTGCTTCTGTGGTCAGCGTGGACGCCGAAGCACCTGTCTGCGGCCGCGCGCTCCTTGATCAACGATCAGGGCAATGAGCTTTTCTTCAGTGCTGCGAGCCTGTGGGAGATCGCTATCAAGCAGAATTTGGAAAAAGAAGATTTTCAGATAGACGCTAACCTCCTGCGCCGCGGCCTGCTGGATAATGACTATAACGAGCTGCCGGTCACGGGAGATCACGCCGTCACAATCCGTTCCCTACCCCCGATTCACAAGGACCCCTTTGACCGAATTCTCGTCGCGCAGACCACCTTCGAAGGGTTCACGTTACTCACAGCCGATCCCGTAGTCGCGCGCTATCCAGGCCCTATCAAAAAGGTGTAGCTCATAATTACTCGTACCGCAACGCCTCAATTGGATCGAGGCTCGCGGCCTTCATCGCCGGAATCATCCCACTGACCGTCCCCACGATCACCAGAATTACCGTCGCAACAACGACGCTGTTCGGCGAAATGATCAGATGAATATCGCCGGCGTCCGCGTGTGAAGCGAGCGCACTGTAAAACGTAATCTTGCCGACGATCTTCGAAACCGCATAAGCCAGCGCAATCCCACCGGCGCCGCCAACGCCTGAGATAACCAGCGCCTCCGCCAGAAATTGCAGCATGATATGCCGCCTTCGCGCACCCAGCGCCTTCTCGACGCCGATCTCCCGCGTCCTTTGCTGCACGCTCACCAGCATGATATTCATCAGTCCGATGCCCGCAATCCCCAGCGTCAGCGCACCGATAAACGCCAGCAGTACCTGCAACCCCAGCGAGATGATGCGGAATTGTGTCAGTTGCTCCATGATGTTCGCAACAAAGACCGCGCGCCGGTCCGTCGGCCGATAGTTGTGCGCGGCCGCCAGCGTCTTGCGCAACGCCAGCTCCACGACCTTCGGGTCGCCTTTGTAATCCATCCAGATACCGTCGAGATATTTCGTGTCCTTGATGTCCCCCATCGTCGTGAAGGGCACGTTCACAGCGCGGTTAATATCGCTGTCGTCGCCTTCCTGCATCTTGGGCGTCAATATACCGATCACCTCAAAGCTCACGCCATTCAGCCGGATCTTCTCCCCAATCGCATATAAGCCAGAGAAGAGCTTCGTCTTCGCCTCCGAGCCGATCACCGCAACGTGCGCCCGTTGCTGCACGTCGGCCTCCGAGATGGCACGGCCCTCGGCCAGGTCCATCTTCTGGATCGACTGCAGCTCCGGTGTGATTCCCGTAACGTCCCAGCTGAAGCTGTGCAGGTCGTTCTGCACCGGCACCGTCTTGTCGACAGTAGGCGCGACCCGCAGAATCCCGGGCACCGTCTCCTGAATGCGTTCAACGTCTTCCTGCGTCAGCCGCACCTGCACACCGGCCTTGTCCCCTCCGGCCTGTTCGCTTGTGCGCCCGGGAAACACGCCGATCATATTGGTTCCCCACTGGGCAAAGATATTCTCGAATGCCTGGCCGAACCCCGCGCCATAGGCCAGCAACAGTACCACCGTCGCGATCCCCCACGCCATCCCGACGATGGTAATCATCGTGCGCCGGCGGTTATGTTTCATCGCCTCGATTGCCTGTCCGAAGATATCGCTCAACATTCGGCTACTCCTTCCGCAGCGCTTCGACCGGCTGCAGCATCGCCGCCTGCCGTGCCGGATAAAGTCCTGCCACAATTCCGCACAGCATCAGCGATCCCATCGCCATCGCAGCCGACCACGGCACCAGCCGCGGCGGATCGAATCCCATGTCGTTATTCCCCACCACTGACCCCAGGGCCCCCATCAACACCGCAGCTCCTACGATCCCGATCAGACCACTCAACCCCGTCAGCGTCAGTCCCTCAAGGAAGAACTGAAAAAGAATGCTCCGATTGGTCGCTCCCAACGCCTTCCGCAATCCAATCTCCTTCGTCCTCTCCGTCACCGTCACCAGCATAATGTTGATGATTCCGACCGCACCCAAAGCCAGCGTCACAATGCCCACGCCGCCCAGAAATATGTCCATTGCAGTAAAGATCATCCCCACCATGCGGTTTGACTTGATGGTGTCCCACTCCTCGAACGCCTCCTTGGCATTGGGGTCGAATCCATGCCGCGTGGCGATGATGCGGTGCACCTCTGCCTTCGCCGTCTCGTTCAGGTCCTCCGTCAGTGGCTGATATTGAATCGACGTGATTGAGTCCTGCGGAATATTGTCGCCCGTGAGCGGGAAGAACTCCAGCATCGTGGAAAGCGGAATATAAATTCTCTGGTTGAGACCGTCACTGTTTCCGCGCCCAACCTTGGTCGCCACGCCAATCACCTGGAACCGATAACCATTCAGCGTAATGAATGCGCCCAGTGATGGGTGCCCAAGAAACAGAAGTTTTTCCATCTTCTGTCCCAACACCACCACCTGGGCCCGGTGGGTCACATCGTCCTGGTTGAGAAACCTCCCCTGCGCCATCGGCAGGTGACTTATCTCCGGATAGTTCAATTCGACGCCCATCACCTGCCCGCCGGCGCTCGAAAACTCGCTCACCTGCTTCAAGTCGCTACGCTGGATCAGTGCCGTAACGTTCCGCACATCAGGCGCCCCGCCGCGAATCGCCGCCGCATCGCTCACCGTCAACTTATACGGATGCATCCCCACATGCTGCTCGGGCAACACAGGAATCGTGCCGCCCCACATCATGATCATGTCCGTACCAAGCTCTGCCAGACCCCTGCGCTGCCCCGAGCGAAACCCTTCGCCCAGCCCAATCAGCAGCAGCAACGAAGCCACGCCCCACGCGATGCCAAACATCGTCAGGAACGACCGGAGCTTGTTGGCCCCGATCGAGCGGAACACCTGCGCGAGAATGTTGAAAAAGGCGCGCATGACAGTCATTGGACGGAACCTCTCCGCAGTTGGTTACGCAGACGCGGACGAAACGGTTCCCTTTTGTTGACGCCCCTTTACGAATTCAGTTGCATAGTGCTGTTCGTCCCTGAAAACCTACCGAAAGCCTACATCAGGGCGTTCTTCATCAACAATGGCACTTCTGGATCAGCCTCCGGCCGCGCCTCGACCCCAAGCGTCCGCAGAAATTCACCCATTGCCGTCAGTGTCGATTCAGCAACGGCTGCGGGATACAGCAACCGCACTACCGGCGCCACGGCCGCACCGCCCCGAAGCAGACTACCTCGCACCGCGACGCACCGCTCCGGGCGGTACACACACGACGCCAGGTCTGTAATGCTCAGCGCGTAGCTTGGCGTGCACAAAATGGTCTTTGGCGGAGCCATGCGGTCGATCATGCTGAAGATCTCCAGCTTCGACTCCAGCTCGTCCGGCACAAAATCCACGGCAACATCAGCCTCGCGAACGGCGTCTTCCACCGTCAACGCCAGCTCAAGGCGCCCGAGAGTGCCACGCTGAGTCAGGTCCGCGTAGTCCGCCTCCGCCTTCCGCAGATTGGCCGGCATCACGTCTTCCAGCACAACATGAAAGCCTGCCGCGGCACATGCCAGAGCAAAGCTGCGTCCCGCCACCCCGGCCCCGATGATTGCGACTGTTCGTATCTCGAACGACGGCCCGGGCGCAGCCGTCTCGTTCACTTCTTGCTCGCGACGGCCGTGATCACAGACTCGTAGCTCGGCTCTGCCGCCTTAATGTGGTCGGACACGCGCTGGCGTTCGTCGTCCGTCAACGATGGCAGCACGGCAAGGATCCGGCGCAGTGTTACCGAAATGTCGTCAACGTAGTTCATAGTGCGGATGGCTTCGCCAGAGAGAGGCATGTTCGTGTTGCTCCTGAAGAATTAGAGGTACCTCTCCAGTCTAAACGTTCACGCCCTGCTCTGCCCGTTTCGATGCCTCTTCCACCGGCTTACCTGCCTCGATACCCTCCGTCGGCTTCTCGTAGCCGTCGCGGTCCGTCATCTCCATCAACGCGGCCAGCTTCGTCGCAAAGTCCGGATGCACCCCATGCAGACTGTACCGCCACGTCCAGTTCCCTGCCCTCGCCGATGGCGTATTCATCCTCGCCTCGCTGCCCAGGTGCAGTACGTCCTGCATCGGAAACACGCACAGGTTCGCGACCGACCGCGCCGCCGCGCGCATCATCGCCCACACAATATCGCCTTCGTGCTCGATCGTCTGAAGATACGTCTGCACATTGGCCCGCTCAACATCAGTCGCACCCTCGCGCCACCACCCCAGGGTCGTATTGTTGTCGTGCGTACCTGTGTATGCCACCGTATTCGGCACATAACGATGCGGCAGATACAGATGCGCCCCGCGGTCCGAAAAGCCAAACTGCAGGATCCGCATCCCCGGCATGCCAAAGTGCTCGCGCAGCTCATCCACCTCCGGCGTAATCAGCCCGAGGTCCTCCGCAACAAACGGCAGATTGCCAAAAACGTCCTTCAACCGCTGAAACAGCTCATGCCCCGGCGCCTTCACCCACTGACCATGAATTGCGGTCGGCTCGTCCGCAGGAATCGACCAGTACGCCTCAAATCCGCGAAAGTGATCCAGACGAATCACGTCGTACAGCGTCAGGGCCCGCCGGATCCGCGCCACCCACCAGTCAAACCCGCGGTCCTTCATCAGCCCCCACTTGTACAGCGGATTGCCCCAGCGCTGCCCCGTCGGCGAAAAATAATCCGGTGGCACGCCCGAAACACGCACCGGCTTCAGGTCTTTATCCAGCTCGAACAACTCAGGATGCGTCCACACATCGGCGCTGTCCATATTCACAAAGATCGCAACATCGCCAAGAATGCGGACCTTGCGGTCTTTACAGTAGCCGCGCAGCGCG
The DNA here is from genome assembly GCA_963756685.1 of uncultured Acidobacteriaceae bacterium. GTDB lineage: Bacteria > Acidobacteriota > Terriglobia > Terriglobales > Acidobacteriaceae > Edaphobacter. The sequence goes on along the minus strand of CAVWON010000005.1, from coordinate 17,062 downwards.
CACCACTGCTCATTGAAGAAGAACTGGATGACCTCCTCAATTGCCAGCTCGCGGCCGTGTTGGTTCATCGCTTTGGTCATCGCGTCGTGTTGCCGCCGCGCATGCTTTGCCGGCCACTCGTTCCAGCTGACGTACTTGTAGCTGCCGCCGCAGCACATTGAACATCGCATAATCAGGCAGCCACGAAATATTGTCCTTGCAGAACTTGTGGAACCGCGCCCGCTTGTCATCCGGCGCATGGTCGAGAAAATTCGCCGCCGCCTCTTCGATCAGCGGCAGCTTCAAACGATGCGCCGCCTCAAAGTCCGCCGGCCCGTCGTGCCCAGGCAGCCCCGCGATCCGCTCCCCCGCAATCCACCCGTCCCGCACCAGCAGCTCAAGGCTGATCAGCAGCGGATTCCCCGCAAACGCCGACAACGCAGAATAAGGCGAGCTGCCATACCCCGTCGGACTCAGCGGCAGCACCTGCCACAGCCTCTGCTTCGCCGCCGCAAGAAAATCCACAAACGCATACGCCGCCGGGCCAAAGTCCCCGACCCCACCATACGAAGGCAACGACGTCACATGCAGCAAAACCCCGGACAGGCGCTCCTGATTGCTCGCTTCCCCACTCATCAATCCCCCCTTGCTCCCTGGAACCTATGATGCCAAATCATACGTCGTCGCGACGAATACCGTGTGGTACCATCGCCCTCACTGCAAATCACCTCAATAAAAACAGGGGTTCGTGTGACCAAGATAAGTCTGCCCTGCAAGGCGCTGCTGTCCCTTCTACCGTTCGCTCTCTCTACATCCTGTCTCACCCAAACCACCGCCTCGGCTCAGCCAGCGACAAAAGCCGACTTGGTCCTGGTCAACGGAACCATCCTCACCGTCGACGCCAAAGACTCCATCGCCGAGGCCCTCGCCATCAGCGCCGGAAAGATCATCGCCGTCGGCTCGAAACAGCAGATCCTCACCCTCACCGATGCACACACCCAGGTCCTCGATCTCCACGGCAGAACGGCCACTCCCGGGCTCATCGACACCCACGGCCACTACCAGGACGGCGGCGTCGATGAGCTCTATAACATCGAGCTGACCGACGCCAAAAGCGTCGCCGAGATCGTCCGTCGCGTCCAGGCCCGGGTCGCAACCACCAAACCCGGCGAATGGGTCCTCGGCTCCGGCTGGGACGAGGGCAAACTCGCCGAAAATCGTTACGTCTACGCCTCCGACCTCGACAAAGTCTCTCCCAACAACCCGGTCTGGCTGCAGAACGTAACGGGACACTACTCCGCGGTCAACAGTTACGCCCTGCGCCTCGCCCACATTACCGCCGAATCCAAAGACCCGCCCGCAGGCACCATCGACCGCGATGCATCCGGGGCCGTCACCGGCGTCCTCAAGGAACAGGCGAACGTCGCAATGCTCGCGCTCATCCCTCCACCTTCGATTGACCATCGCAAGCAGGGCATCCTCAAAAGCATCGACGACCTCCACCATGAAGGAATGACCTCCATCAAGGACATCGGCGGCCCTCAAACGTGGACCGCCTACAAGGAACTGCTGGCCGAAGGAAAGTTGGACGAGCGGGTCTGCATGCTCTGGCGCGCCGACAACTCGCTTGAAACCGCGAAGGCAACACTCGCCGAGATCCAGAAGAACCCACGACCACCGCAGTCTCTCGGCAACGGAAGACTCGTCGCCTGTGGCGCGAAGATCTTCATGGACGGCAGCACCGCCGCCCGCACCGCATGGGTCTACCAACCGTGGCACAAAAACTTCACCGAGATCGACGAAGGCAACTTCGGCTATCCCAACATGGACCCTGAAGTCTACCGCCAGATGGTGCGCCTCTTCCACCAGGCCGGGGTAACCGTTGGCACCCACGCCATCGGCGACCGCGCCATCGACTGGGTCGTTGACACCTACGCCCTCGTCCTCAAAGAAACCCCAACTCCGGGCCTACGCCACACCATCATCCACGCCTATCTCCCCACACCCCACGCCGTCACGACCATGGCGACACTGCAGAAGCAGTACGACGCTGCCTACCCCGAGGTGCAGCCGGGCTTTCTCTGGTTCATAGGCAAAACGATATCCAACAGCCTCGGTCCTGACCGCCTCCCTCGCACCATGCCGCTCAAAACCTACCTCGATAGCGGTGTCCGCTGGGGCGGAGGCTCCGACTACTACGTCACTCCCTTCGCCGCACGCTACGGTCTATGGGCATCGGTCGAGCGCGAAACCATCGCCGGCACCCATCCCTTTGGAATGTCCGAAGCCGTAGACATTCACACCGCCCTGCGCTCCTACACCGCCTGGGCCGCGCCTCTTCTCTTCCTCGAAGACAAGGTCGGCACGCTCGAACCCGGAAAGCGCGCCGACATCGCTATCTGGGACAACAATCCCTATACGGTCCCATCCGAAAAACTCAAAGACATCAAATGCGAGATGACCATCCTCGACGGCAATAATCGTCTACAAAGACGCCCACACCCTTATCACTTCCGAGCAAATGAAACACCAGCAGTGATTGCAACGACTCTTTCACCCCCCAAGAAAATACCCCAAGGCCAAGGCCCTGGGGTATTTTTCTTTAGCTTACGAATCAATTAGTTCCCGAACGGCGACTGGCCCGGCTCAGGCTGCTTCTTCGAGTACCTCACCGCGCCGCCCTTCTCGTACTTCTGGGTCAGTTCGCCGATGTATACGCGGAAGATCTCCTCGCGCTGCTGGTTGAGCAGACCTTCACGCGTAGCGGCGAAGTTCTTCGCGATGTCCTCCGCCGTGGGCTCCTCTTTATCGACCACGCTGAGCACAATACCCGTCCTGCCTGTATTGATCGGCCCCGAGATAGCGCCCTTGGCCAGCGAGAACGCGACCGAGCCCTGACCGCTCATCGCGCCCAGGTCCGGCACCTGACCGTCCTTGCCCACCAGGTCGCTCGTCTTCAGCGGAAGGTTCATCTCCGCGGCGGCCTTCTTCAGGTCGTTCAGCACCTTGGCCCGGGCCTCCAGCTTGGTCAGCTGCGCATTCAGCAACTGAGGCACCTGCTGCTCGCGATAGTCCTCGAGGATGTGCGCCTTGTACTCCGCAAAGTCGGGAGCATGCGCCGGCTTCACATCAGCCACCTGCGAAGACCGCGAAACCCTCGCCAGTCGAGACCGGTGCCGGATCAGCGCCCTTCACCACCGCAAACGCCTGCGTCAGCAACGCCGAGCCATCAGCCAGGCCAGGAATCACCCCGTCCTTCGCAACATAGTCCGTGGTGACCACATGCAGCCCTCTCGCTGCAGCGGCCTTTTCGATACCGTTCTTCTTCGCATCGGCCGCCAGCGCAGAGGCAAAGGTCTGCTCCGCCGCACCCGCGCGCTGCTGCTCAAGGACCGGAAGGATCTCCGCCTTCACCTCGGCCAATGGCTTCGTGTGCGCAGGCTCCTTCTGTTCCGTCTGAATAATGTGATACCCAAACTGCGACCGCACCAAATCGGAGGTCTGTCCTGGATTGAGCGCCATCGCGGCCTTCGCATACGCCGGATCGAGTCCGCTCGTCGGATACATCGGCAGTTCACCACCCTGCGTCTTGCTTCCCGGATCGTCCGAGTTCTTGCTCGCCAGATCAGCAAAGTTGCCGCCGGCCTTGATCTGCTTCAACAGGTCCTCGGCCTTCGCCTTGGCGGCCGCATCGGTCTTCGCGTCCGCGCCCGCAGGCACCGCAATCAGGATGTGACGGGTCTTCACCTGCTCCTTCACCGCGTACTGGTCCTTATGCGCGTTGTAGTAGGCCAGCACATCGGCGTCAGACACCTGCGGCTTGCCACCGGGAAGGTTCGACGCATCGAACGCGGCGTACTGGATCTTGCGCGTCTCAGGCATCGCCGACGCATACCGCGCGGCGTTGCTCTTGAAGAACGCCTGCAGCTCCGCGTCCGACGGGTTGATACCCTTGCGCACGTCGTCCGCCGAGATCACAACGTAGTCGAACTTCACCTTCGTGCCGTCCACCTTGTACGCATCGCGCACCGCCGCGTCGGAGACCGTAACGCCGCCCGTAATCAGCGCCTGCAGCCGGTTCAGCTCCATGTCGCTCTTCACCTGGCTCTCAAACTCGGCCCGGGTCAGCTGGTTCCCGAAGGCGGTCGACACAAAGTTGATGTAGGCGTCGTCGCCAATGTAGTTGCCGTTGGGAAAGAGATACTGCGCAAACGGCCCGGTCTGCAACTCGCGCTTCAGGTCCTCATCGCTCACCTGCAGGTTCATCCGGTCCGCTTCATGCTTCAGGATCGCCCGCTGTACCAGGATCTGTCCGGCACGCGGGAGGAGGTAAGGCATCAGTTGCTCAGGAAGGTGCTGCTGCTGCAGCTGACGCGCGGCGATCTGGTTGACCTCCACCGTCTTGATCGACGTGGTTTCGCCAAAGACCCGGCCGAAGAACCCAGGCTCGCGCACCGTCGCATAGGTCGTCGAATCGGTCGCGCTGGCGTTGTCAAAGATGCCTGGCACAAGGGTGATCACCATAGTGATGGCGGCCAGCCCAATAATGACCGCGAAGATAATCTTCATGATGCGGGAGTCTTGCTGCAGAAGACGAATCATGCTGTGTAGAGACCTTCACTTTGCGTGGGCCCACCTCCCTTGCGGAAAGCGGGCGCGTGCCCGGGATTTTGCGCACCTTGCGGGGAGTCCTGCGACTCGCGCCACGCAGGTTGCAGGGCAAGCCACTAGTATAAATCAGCGGAGCCCGGAATTCACCCAGTAGCTCCGGATTAGACCCATTATCAAGAGCTTGCGCATCGCAAATTTTTTATCGAAAAGCCGGGACAGCTACAGTTTTTGCTTCTATTTCAACGATACCCCGCCTAGAATGCCAGACGATCCATAAATGTATTGAACGCCCGTTCTGGAGCCTCCGAACGACTCAGGAAGAGGGACTACGCCCTTCTGCTAGTCTCGCCGGGATCGTTTGGCTGATTCTCTGCAACGTTGGAACACAGCTGTCCTTTGCACTATCTATTCCTATCTCCAGAACGATGAGCACTCTACTCGAATCCAACCGCGAATTAGCGACCACCACCGAACGAATCCCGACGCTGGACGGTTGGCGCGGCATAGCAATCCTTCTGGTACTTGCGGAACATTTCAGGCCATTCGAAAGTGCTCAAGATTTATTCGGCCAACATGGCGTGACAATCTTTTTCGTCCTAAGCGGGTTCCTGATCACCACTCAGCTCCTCGCCAAACAATCCCGCAACGGGAGTCTCGACCTCCCGACTTTTTATACGCGTCGATTTTTCCGATTGATGCCGTGCGCCTGGTGCTACCTCGGACTGTTGGCGTTCGCCGGTATGGGCCGGACGGAACTGCTCGCCTCGGTCTTTTTCTACCGCAACGAAATATCCGGAGGCCTGCTCACCATACATTTCTGGTCACTTTCAATGGAAGAGCAGTTCTATCTGCTATGGCCCATCGCTTTGCTCGCCAGGCGGTATGCCGTTTGGATTGCGGGAGCCGGTGCCATTTCCGTCAGTGCATACCGATTTATGTTTTGGAACCACTATCTCGCCTATCCCTTAAACTTCCGAACTGAAGTGCGTGCCGATGCCCTCTTCGTCGGGTGCCTTCTTGCTCTAGCTTGGCCTCACCCGCTTATTCACAAAATTGCGAATCGATTTATGGCGCCTCCGCTTCTGCTTTTGTTTACGGGTTGCGTCTATCGCTATAACAACCTCGTACCCTTGTTTGAATGTGTTGTCATCGCCATGCTAATCACTTCGGGGCTAGCTGATAAGTCTCCACTCGCACCGGTTCTCAACCTAAAACCCCTGCGAGTCCTTGGCACACTCTCCTACAGCATCTATGTGTGGCAACAACCTTTCTCACTTCTCATCCACCACGACCTTGGGAGGATGCCTCTGCTACTGTTTCTTCCTCCAATCGTCGTGGTGAGCTATTACCTTATTGAGCGTCCATGTACGAAGTTCGGACACAGGATCACTGCCTAAACGCACTTACGGAGGCCAGATCTACGTCCTCGACTACAACGGCGGCGTTGACGTATACCGCTTGACCCAGCCCTCCAGGGGCCGTACCCGAACCACCTGAGATTCGATTCGGGACGACCTGAAAAAATAAATTCACAAAATGTGGCATGTTTTTCGTCTTCCATGCCGACCAGTTTTACCGACCACAATCACCACACATTCCACCACGAATTCACCATCAAAACACCACGCCGAAACAGGCGTTTTCCTTAAACCCCCATGAAAAAACGCCCGTGAAACCGGAAAAAACGGTCGCACGGGCACCCTAGATATTTTTTTGAAAAATCGCGATTAATTACTGTGGCGGATAGTAGTAACCCGGCCCGTAATAGGGATAGGGATATGGTGGTGGAGGCGGATAGCGCCGCTGCATCTGCGGCTGCGGCACGCCGGCACCCAGCCGGTTCAGCTCCGCCTGAGACACCGTCGTAACGTCCGCCGGCTGAGTCAGATGGAAGGTCACGATCGCCTCTGCCGGCAACGTCGCCTCACCTTGCCCCGATGCCGAGGAGACGCCCAGTCCGGCAATACCGCCCACCCCGGCTCCTACAGCAGCACCAACACCGCCCCCCGCTATAGCGCCAATGATGGCCCCAACGCCTGCGAGTCCGACCGTGTTGCCGACCGTATTTCCCGTCTTATCAGCACCTTGATGCCACCAGAAATCTGTGACCACAGGGTATGTCATGCCGCCAAACGAAACATTTGTAAGCTGTAGCTTCAGTTCGCCCTTACCGCTCAACTGGCCAGCTGTATGGGCGTCCACCACCGTCCCCTGAAATGAGGCGCCGCGAGGAACGGCAATCAAACCACCCGCGATGACGTTGCTCAACACGACCCCGTCAAAGGTCGTGCCCGGCGCTGCGTTTTTGCTGCTCAGCCCCTGATTGATCCGGACCCGCAGGATCGATCCACTTGGAACCACAACCGCATCTCCCCCTTTTTGAGCAACATACGGTTGCTGCGGATACTGAGGAGAATACGGCTGGCGATAGGGAGGGCCACCGTAGGGCGGATACTGGCCCTGCTGCGGAGGATATTGGCCCGCTTGTGGAGGCGCACCGTAAGGCGGAGGATACTGACCCTGCTGCGGGGGATACTGGCCCGATTGTGGCGCACCGTAAGGCGGATACTGGCCCTGCTGCTGAGGAGCGCCATTCTGCGGCGCGGGATAGCCCTGCGCCTGCGGAGCCTGCCCTTGCGGAGGGGCCATCGTTCCGTCCGACTGCAGGTTCGGGTTTGTTCCAGTTTGCTGCGAATCGTTGCCGGCCGCAGGTACACCGATCGTCAACTGGTCGACGACCTTCTGGACGCCAGCGGCGTTCGCGACCAAATGCTCGGCCAAATCTCTCGAGGGCTCGTCACGGACCGTCCCGTTCAACGTCACTGTGCCGTAAACCGTGGTCGAGGTAATTGATTGGTCCGCAAGCTCCGGCGCACCCGCTAACGCCTTCAGAACATTGGCTTCAATCTGCGCGTCGGGCATCGTCGCTGGCTTCGTCTGGGCAAAGCCCACGCCGTCCCCCAAAAGCAGACCCGCCATCAAAAGCACTGCAATCGAGAACCTCGAAAAGGAATTGCTCTGATGCATACGTTCCTCCACCATCTCCTGCGGCTGGCGCTGTTCCGCCTCGCAAACATACTATCCATGAAGACTCGTTTTTTTGGAAAAAGTTACGGTCAGAACCACTCTTGAGTAGATAGGAAAACGCCAGACGCCAAGGTGGGCAGATAATTGATTTTCCCGCACGGTAACGGTATATTCAAAGAGCGGGGTGGAGCAGCCCGGTAGCTCGTTGGGCTCATAACCCAAAGGTCGTAGGTTCAAATCCTACCCCCGCAACCATTTAGCAAGAGCGAGGGCAATTCTGGGGCAAGCGAAGCCAGGATAGCCCTTTCCTTTGGCTTCTATAAACGGACGCTCTCCGGTCGCTTGTGGGGCAACGTGGCGCGGTTGTGGGGCGGTCTATTCACTGCTCACTGCGCGAGGATGCAAAAAGAGAAGGGCCGCAGAATTGCGCTTAGAACCGCAAACGGCTGTACGGCTCGAATTCGTCATCACCAGGTATGATTATCCTGTTACTGAGCTGTTTCGCCTGTCCCTCGAGGATCTCGTCGTAGGTGATAATTTTGATATCTACCTGCTCTAACTCCCGGCGTCTGAATATCTCATTCTCTGCGTCGTCCTTGAAATCACGACCGATGAGCACTGAGAGTTTCGGCGTCGATGGAAGATAGCCGAGCTTTTTGATGAGACGGACTGCATTTTCGGGATCCGACAGATACCTTCCGTAGTCTTTTACCTGGTCTATCGCCTTGTGCAGAGCCGCCGAGAGACCCCGGTGCCTCTCCGTGTTGTTGAGCAGTGCTGCGTCAGGCCCTTTCAGTTCTAGAAATTCTGCAGACCCTCCATCTAAGGCACCCAGTATCGGTGTCATAGCGAAGTCTGGCGAATACCTCCTCGGGGTGGTGAACGTCGGATGTGCAACGGGCACGCCCAGCCTGGCCTGCATCAAGAGGGCAGGATGTTCCTCGAAGAAACGCTGCATTGCCTGCTCGTTGGCGTTGGTGTTGAGCAACTCCTCGAGCATGGCAACGTCGGTGCTGATACCTTCCCGATCCCTCATGACTGTAAGCCACTTATTTCTGACATGCTTTCGGCGGTCTGCGGGGATGTAATAGTATTCGCTCTCCTCGTACCTTTTCTTTGGCTTGAGAGCCGGGCTGATTTGTGTCCGGCCCTTGACGTTGCGAACCATTATGCCGCGGTACTCGTATTCCTCGAAAAGTCGCTGATGGTAATCGTCGACCTTCCCTTCGATACTGCGCAGAAGGCTGTCTGTATAAGGGTTAGGCCTGATGACGGTTGCGTGTCGGGCCTTCAGGTCCGAGACCTGCTCGAAGTACGTGGCCTTTTCGCCGATGATGACGAACGGAATCATCCTCCACTTCCTGCCGTCGCGCATGGCGATGAACGCAGGGAGGTCGGCTACCTCGTTAGCGATGCGCACGGCCTTTTCCAACGTGAAGAGGCGTGGGACACCGTCGGGCTCGGTGTCAGCATTGCAGACTATGGCGTCTACCTGGGCGAGACCGGATGACCCCAGGCGCAGATAGCTGAGCAGGCGGTCTGCAGATTTGGTTTCGACGATGTGGTGGCGCGCTTGCCAATCCTGCACCATCACGCGGTGCCGAGCGTCGTCGATGTTCCCTACGCTGGTGAGGAGAATGTTCAAGGCGTATCGTCAGCCATACGCGCGCGCACGGGAATCCGTCTTATCTGGAGTTCCGGATACAGGTTTTTCATCCGGAGCACGAACGGATCGTCGTCTCGCACTGAGGGTCCAAGATCGAGTTCTGAATCCACAACTGCGTTGCTCGGATCGAAAAACACCTCTGCCGCACCTCTGTCGATCAAGTGGCATCTAGTAAAGGAGTCACTGAGGAATAGGCTGCCGTCGAGTGAGATTGCCATGCTTGCCAGCGAGGAGTATTCCATGAGGGCGTAACTCGACTCAGAAGTGCCAAACGACACCCCTGAGGCGCTCGCGCCCGAGATTTTGGTATACGGTAATTTGTTGACGTCGATGTGTTCGTCGACCGGCTGCTCGAAGGTCTGAACACCGCCATCAAATAGAACGGCTGTTTCAATGTCATCGCCGACTTCATTGGGGTATGCTTTTGCGGTTTTGACTTCTAGGTCCCTCGCGAGCTCGGTCAGGTCCTCGATTGATAAGTTAGATCCATCCTCTCTCAACTTAGCTACGCTCAACTTCTCCATCATGGGGTCATTAGCTTTCAAAGGCCGCCCATCGTACGGATTAACTGACGTTGCCTCTTTGGGGTCGTTGAGGCTTGATTGAGCGATATGGTCGAGTCCAGCGGTCGCAAAGGTCAGCCCCCTCTTCACCAGCTTCTCTTTCTGCGGATGGACCTGATACTCGATTCGTCCATTGATGACCGCCGGCACAAGAAATAATTGTGAAACATATAAATTTCCATCTCGATAGCCGGCCAATGTGATCTGTGATTCCGCGGGCTCGTTGGTGGTTCCGTTGACCTTGTCTACCGTTGCGACGAAGTTGAGGCTTTGGGTGAGGGCTGATGCGAGACGCTTGAGATCAATTGGGGACGGATTAGCGCGAAAGTAATCTCTCAGAATGTCCGAAATCGAGGTATAAGCCGGGTACAACGTCTGTCCGTTTGCTCGTTTTAGGGGCACGCCGCCATCCATGTAGAAGCCAGCAACGGCACAAATCGTATGGTCGTCTACCTTGAAAAGCTTCTGGCCTCTCGCGACTGGCTTTCCGTTGTAGCTTAGCCTGCTGTCTGTTACCGCGACTAAGCCGTTGCGATTCGCGAGAAAGATATTGATGGTTCCGTGCGACGGGCTTACTCCACTTGTCTTCTGACCGAGCGCACTTCCGGTGATAAAGGATGCTGCCAGTAGAAATTTCGCATACATAGCGGCTAAAGTTTACCGCGCAACTGAGTCGTTTCCTCAAGTACTTTCGAATTCGTGACCGGAAATGCAGGGCACTCAATTCTTCGTATAGTGTCGGGGCCGTCGCACAGCACGCGCTCGATCTAGTCCCTGGGTTTGAAGGGCGCCGCAGCGAGACCGTCGCGAAGATGGGGCACCCGGATCTAGATATGGGCCAACCGTGTCCGCATTCTGCTGGTTGACGATCACGCTCTCTTTCGCGAAAGTCTGGTGCGTCTCTTGGAATCAGAAACTGATTTTGGGGTTGTCGGTCATTGCGCAACGATTGCCGAAGCGCGTCAGATTCTCAGCAGCACCCCTGTTGACGTCATTTTGTTGGACTATGATCTGGGAGAGGAATTCGGGACCGACTTACTCCAGGAGTTCCACATCCGTGAGAGCAGTGTACGGGTCTTGATGGTGACAGCTGGCATGCGAGACAGTGTCACGTTCAATGCGCTTAACGCAGGCGTGGCTGGTGTGATCTTCAAACACAGTGACCCTGGCCAGTTAATCGATGCTATTAAGAGAGTGGCGAAAGGGGGAACGTGGCTGGACGCGGGAGTCATGCGTTCCTTGATCGCGGACTCAAGCGAAAGAAAGGAATTAGAGCGGAGTGTTCGGTCTCTGAGTGAGCGACAGCACCAGGTCCTCCGCAGCATCCTTGATGGACTCGCGAATAAGGAGATTGCTGCGAAGTTGCAGGTCTCAGAGACTTCCGTAAAAGCTACCATTCAAGAACTGTTCAACAAGGCAGGCGTGAGGACGCGCAGTCAACTGGTCAGGAAAGCCATTGAGAAATATTCGACCGATTGGCTGAGAAGCGAACAGTAAAGCTCCACCATATCTAAGAGCATATTGATACTTTTACGAACCGTGATAAGTGGCCTGCGGAAATTATGCTGCGAGGTGCAGGGAACCTGGCCTTCGTTGGGTGGTCTCCTGTCCATAACCGGACCGCATGAATTAGTAATGAAGAGTCTGCCCGGAACCTAGTCGATTGGTTTCCATTCGAGCAGTGTAGCGTTGGGGTCGGCTGATGTTTGATGCACAACGTTGTTTCATAAGCCACACCTTATGAGACAGCAGAAATGAAGATTTCGAGTGCGTAGATTGAAGGAGTTGAGGGGTGTCCTGCGGCACCCCTTTTGATCCTGTCTATATAGATGGAGCAGCTGCCTCCTTTGCCTGCTTGAGCAGTCGACTTACGGTGGCGCGCGAGATGCGATGCGTCTCGGCGATCTCACTCAGGCTCTGGCCCCGAGCACGCTGCTGGAGAACAGCAACCCTATCGATATCGAGTGGCCGCCGGCCGATATGCCTGCCCTCCAACCGTGCGCGGCGCATCCCTGCCCGCACCCGCTCGATGATGAGATTCCGTTCGAGTTCTGCGATGGCGCCGATGATAATCACGACGGCCCGCCCGAGCGGGCCGCTGGTATCGAGGTTCTCGCGGAAGTTGACGAACTCGATGTTGAGGTGATTGAGTTCGTCGAGCACCTCGAGGAAGTGGCGCACGGACCGGGCGATCCTGTCCGAGGCCCATACCAGCAGCACCTGGAAGCGGCCGCGGCGAGCATCCCGGAGCAGGTCATCAAGACCAGGCCGACGAGCTTTGGTTCCGGAGATCCGGTCGGTGTACTCGGCAACGATCTGAAAACCCCGCTGCCCGGCCATCGCGCGGAGATCGTGGAGCTGGGTCTCCGGGTGCTGGTCTACAGTAGATACGCGCAGATATAGAGCTACAGTTTTCATATCGTCCCCTCGAGTGAAGCCATGACGTCACGCAAATAGCTCGACTCCAGGTCCAGCTGGAGCAGGTAATGAATGTCCGGTTTTGCCCGGCAGAGCTCGAGAGCGGCCGCCAACTCGTAGAGATCCCTCAGGCGATCGGCCTGCTGGCGGACCTGAGAACGCGTTGCAGGAAGCGGGACAGAGCGACGATAGCGGCGAAAAAGACGTGGTCTACAGTTGGTTTTCATAAAGGCCTCATTTATACCTACGATATATCGTCGATATAAATACCAGTCTAGACTATTCTCACAATCTGCCAAAGCATAGCGATATTTATTGGCCTCATGATGTTTGATGTGGCCACCAAGACCACCGACATCATCATGTTCAACTCGCGGAACCTCGGCGCCCTGATCGTGGACGAGAAGCCCCACCTCAAGAGCTGGGACGAACCGCAGTACTCTATCCAGAACCTCGGAATCGAAGAGAGCTACGGGTTCGGCGTGCTCAACGAAGGTCAGGCGATTGCAGTTGCCAAGAACGTCAAGCTCCGCCAGAACGAGATGTCGACGCCGGGGCGTTGATCATCTCGTTCGATCTGACGACCCGGCCTTCGAGTATCCACCGGGGTCTGGTCGGTGTCGCTCCCTTCGACGTCAACGACGACAACTTCGACCTCGCGACTGTCGGCTTCGTCAGCTAGTTACTCAGTAAATCGCCGTCCGCGCGACCGATGCCGAGTTGAGATCTACTACCGGAGATAGCCGGCCAGGATGCTGGGCCATCCAGTGTTGACGGGGCTCTTAGGTTGCTCCTGGCCTGGTCTTGATCTGGTATTGACCCAGCGTGCCCGTCCGGCACTGGTCTGACTTGGCCATGATCCTGGTTCGCTGACTAAAGAGGCCGCCGGAAGCGCTCCGGACCCACGACAACAGGTCCAAACGGCTGCCGACTCTCCTAGATCTACTGCCGGTCAGCATGGCCCCGAACTCCGCGCCTGCGGTTGCTGGCGCGGCTTTATGCTGGTTCTTCCCCCTGGTCCCGGGTCTACTGGGTATCTGCTGGGCCTATCACCGGAGCGACCTTTGGCCTCGACGATGGCGGACTGTGCGGACTATCCGGACGATCCCCCCTGCAACCAGCGCACTGATAAGAACGTAAGCCGTCTTCGGATGGTCATGAACGACCAGGTATGTAAAACCACATATCACTATCACCGATGCGGCAAAGCCGCAGAATAGCGCGATCATGGCCTGGCGGTAGGTCGTAGGTGGATCCGGCAGGCTCACCTTTTCCCAGAAGCCTGCTCCGGTGAACCCATCGAGAAACGCATCGAGTATTCCGCTAATCATGATGTCGCCAATCCCCACTCCCAAACAGCTTCCAGACTGTAGCATGGTCCCTTCTGTCTAAGGTTCCTCAGCTGCTATTACCTGTTCTTGCTGAGTTGGTTGATCTGCTGCCGGATAGATGGAATAGCTTCTGGCTGGGTTGTTCCCCCCAGCTTCGAATACATAATTTGGGCTATTGGAGCTGATCTTCGTCAAAACACCCCACTTCGAGGGGTGTTTTTCTAGCACGCAAAATCAAAGTTATACCTAAAAGTTGCATTCTATGTAGAACGGCAACTTGGACCACCCCTGAGCGTCAGTTGCTAGCCAGGACCTCGTCTAACGCTCCTAAAACGCCGCTAGGATCGAATGACAGTTCAATCTTCAGCACAGTCACCTAGGTTAACTTCTCGTAGGGAGCGACACGCGGGAGAAGAACCCGGGCGCCTCCCTGCGAGGGATGGTTGATGGCTGGTGGGTCGTGTCGGACGCTGGCGACAGCAATAGCAGCATGCGCAGACCAACTCAGATTCTTACTTAGCTTCCAGACGGCGTAGTATCTCTGGTCTCTCTCCTGCAAGAACGCGGAGCTGCTATTCAACAAATTCTTAATAATCCAACGCGGCGAACTCCATCAGATCGAAGATCGGTGGCGGTGGGGGCGGTGACAGCGCCGGCAGTCCGTCAATCCGCAGCACACTTCGTCCTTGGCACTCCACATAGAAAGCGCGATCGTCCGGATTCGAGATCGGATCGAAGAACCCCGACTCCGGAATCCCCGGTATCGCGATTGAGTTCAGCACCGGAAACCACGTGACCCCGAAGTCTATCGAGTACGAAACTCCCGCTCTCCCAACTACAAACCGCGTCTGATGCTCTCCGCGCGAGAACTGCATATCCTGTAGCAGCAACGACGAAATATTCAACATTCCCCCTGCAGTCACTGCATTCGTCATCGTAATGTGATTAAGCCAACTCTGCCCTCCATCGATTGAGAGCTTCATTCCTCCGTAATCCAGTACGTAGATCTCATCAGGATCATAAGGATTCACAAACCAACTCAGCGCAAAGCCAACCGGCACAGGCGCTGGACCAGTCGGAACGATCTTATTCCATGTGTTTCCACTTGCATCCAGCTTCCACACCGAGCCGGAAGCATTGTTTCCATCCCCGACATAGAACACCGTGGAATAATGCCCTCCGCCTGCCTGAATAACAAACGCATTCGTCGGCAAAGCCGGTCCCACAGGCGAAGCCTTCGAAGGATCAAGCCAATCGCTCACCTGCAAGATCGATCGGATCGCCGTCGTCCGCAGCAGCGTCGCAACTCCAGTGTTCAAATCTTGATTTACGAACAGATAATCTCCATCTGGAAGCGCGACCTCCGTAGCCAGCGTCTTCACAATCGGCCGATATCCCTGCAGCACCCACCCCGACGATGGGTACGGAACAAGTTTCGGAGGCGGACCAGCCGAGATGATCTGTGTTGAAGGCACAAATGTCTTGCTGTCGTTGTCGCTCGCATCTGGATACTGCGACGTATTGCTGCTCACAATGATTCCCACGACGTTCGCTCGTGGCAGAAACTGAATTACCCGGTCGGCGGTAGCAGTGTCAGTGAACCACGCATCGCAATCTCCGCAGCTATCGCCTGGATCTCCCCAACTCCCCCCACCATCGAGCGTGAAGAAGTCATCATTGTCTCCGCAGCCAAAATAGAGCGCCGGTGTGTCGCCGATCCCAAACAGTCCCGCAATATTCACCGGGTCGAGCGTATTCAATCCCAGGGGCCAGTTCCAACTGTTCGCATCCTTCCCGCCATCAGCGGTCCAGACCACGCCGCCATCATTCGCCATCCACAATGTCCCGCCGACGTACTGGCTCAGAACGCTGTTCTGGTTATACGGCGCACTCACTCCAGTCGCAGGAGTAATCACAATCTCAAAGTCATCTGTAAACGCGATTCCGTGCGGGTCCATATGCACGAACAGAATATTGCTGTGATGCCCCGCCAGATGCGCTACCGAAACGTCCTCGCCATCCAGCCTGTGCCACGACGTCGTCGCTGTTGGAGTCCCCGCCGACACATGCACGTGACTGCAATCCGTGAAGAATAATAGAAATCCCGTACTCGTCGGCTTCGTAAGAACCATCGTCACGCCGCTCGGGGTCGATCCTCCGTAGTACACCGGAGGCCCCGGCAACGAAGTCCACTGCGCGATCGGATTCATAGTGCTGATCTGGCTGAAATCGCCAAGCCAAACGCTCGATTCTCCCGCCAGCCGCGCACACATCGTATTGCACAACGTGCCATCAGGAACTGCAGAGTCGTAATAAGTCGGGCCGTTCGCTGCTCCCTCCGTCGCCATATACACCCGTGCAGGATTTCCCGGCTCGATCGCCAGCATCTTCGCACCTGCGCCTTGTGCATACTCGATATCCGTCGATCCGCCAAACCCTCCAATACCCGTATCATTCGGATTGCAGGTCAATCGCAACGCATCCAACGCCGCACGAGATGCATTGATCGTTGTAACACCTGTATCCTGCGTCCAGTTAGCTCCGCCGTCAGACGAATAAGAGACCGTGCTGTCCCCAACCGCATAAACTCTTCGCACACCACCCGGTTCCATTGGCCCCACAGCAATATGCCACGCACGAATTGTGGAAACCGTCGTCCACATTACCCCTCCATTCGTGCTCATGCTCACGCCGTAATATCCCATCGCGACAAAAACCAGCGATGGGTCATCCGGAGCGAACGCAATATTGCACGGGTACGGGTTCTGCAGAACCATCGTCCACGTAGCCCCTCCATCGGCGCTCCGATAGATCCCGTCTCGTCCATCGACAAATTGGCTGTTTAGCGCAGACACCAGCACTACGTCCGCGTCCGCAGGCGAAATCACAACGTCATAGATGTTCGGCGCAAACAAAGCTCCTGGAATATCGGCCATCTGCATCGTTCCAGAAGGAGACTCCCACGTCATCTG
Source organism: uncultured Acidobacteriaceae bacterium (assembly GCA_963756685.1). Lineage (GTDB taxonomy): Bacteria > Acidobacteriota > Terriglobia > Terriglobales > Acidobacteriaceae > Edaphobacter. Next base: position 495 of record CAVWON010000005.1, on the reverse strand, counting down.
TCGCCAGCTCTGTCCGCCGTCATCCGATCGCCAAACACCGCGAAGCTTCCTGCATACAAGCGGCTTCCATCCCCAGTTGCAGCCAGCGCCGTCACACGTCCTATCGCAGAGTGCTGCGCGTTGAACGGAAACGTATCGCGAGTCGGCCCGACATCCGTGACGCTCACGTGATGTCCACCGTAAATCCATCCACAATGGACGAATCGCTCTCTGCATAGATGTGAACTGTCAGCCCCCGAAATGCCGCTTCGCGCAACAGAGCCATTCGTTGGCTCTGTTGCACTCGGTGCACAGGAAGATCATTGACGCTTGCCTCCCAGATAAAGAACACCCAACTTATGTTCGTCGAGGTCTCATTCACAATGATCTTGCCGTAATCGAACTCGTTTGGGCTGCCAGTGAGAAAGGTATACGCACCAATATTGGTGATCGTTCCAATCGTTGCCATCGTCTCGGACTCCAATCACTCGAACTGCATGCATGGATCAACAAGGG
>CAVWON010000004.1:0-539666 GCA_963756685.1 uncultured Acidobacteriaceae bacterium | reverse complement strand
AAACCGGTAACTTATAGAAAATAAGCGCAATGGATGGCTCCTTTTGGCGCTTTGAGGCACGCATGGTAACCGTTATTGTGCCCTTATTGTGCCCGCGACCTCTGCCGTATAGACCTCTGCCCAGACAAGGGATTTGCCACAACGAGTGATTTTTCCTGCTGGCAGCGGTTGAGCCAGGGTCACTTGCCGGAAAGCGACTTCTCGTCCAAGTGAGCTGACTAGCACCGACAGGACTGAATCCATGCCAGATCAGTACACACACAGGAGAAGCCGACTTCCGGCTCGCGTGGCTCTCAGGGGTCACCTTCCGGTTTGCCGGTAATCCGCCCGGTACATCTCTTCCGCTATAAAGACTCATGGGGACCAACCCGTGAATCTCAATGCTTCTATGATGTGCGGAGCCAAGGTGTTGACGAGAAAATCTGTGAGCGCACGAACGCGCGGGATGAGTTCAAACGGGACGCATAACGAACTGCTTCGCGGGCGAGGAGCGTGAGTATCGCTCAGTCGTAGTGGCGCTCGTCTGCCCAATTGACGGGCGCGGAGGGGCGGCGGCCGCGAAGCAGGTAGATGTTGCCGTGCTCGAAGGGCATGGCATAGGGCGTGTCGCGCACGCCAACGATGGTGACGGACTCGTATTTCTTCGAGACATCGTCTGGAGAGTCATCAATGACAGCGATAACAAGGTAGGGATCGCAGCCGTGCATGCCCCAGAGCCAGTAGTTGTTGTGTCCGCTGAGGGCAGGTGGAAGGTTGAGATGATCGCGGCGGTTGAAGAAGTCGATGGCGCCGGCCTCACCGTAGTTGCCGGCGAAGATGCAGACGCGGTGCTGGTCTGCAGGTGAAAGGGAGTTGAAGGTGCGGGCGACGATTGCGACTTGTTGGTGCCAACCGAAGCGGTCGGCGTAGAACTGCGGGAGCTCACCGCTGGAGGCGGTTTCGGTCTTGTTGCTCTTCAGGTGCAGCGCGGTGGTGTAACGAACCCAGGCGGCGGGGCGAAGTATGGGCGAGGACATCGGCAGGATGAGAAGACCGGTGAGGATGAGTGCGGATTCGAAGATGGGGAAGGCGAAGACGCGTTTGGCGGCGACGAGGGGCTTTGTAGCGAAGCGGCGCTCCCAGGCGATGGCGCCGGCGGCGAAGAGCACTGGATAGATGGGGGCGAGATAGTAGTCCTTGGCGTGCAGGACGAACATGAGCACGTAGAAGATGAGGAAGGTCAAGCCAATCCAGCGGCCGCGGTGGATAGAGCGCGCGCGCAGAAGAGAGATGAGGCCGGTGATCCAGAGCAGAGCGTTGACGGGGTGCATCTGCCCGAGCTGGGCGTTGAAAAAGCCCATAGGGCCGAGGATGACGTTCTTGTTTCCGACCTTGCCGTTGTGAAAGAACTCGAGCGTGGGCCAGTGGTTGTGAATCTGCCAGAGGACGTAGGGCAGCGCGATGACGATGATTAATGCGATTCCGACTGCAGCCCAGCGAGTGAAGAGGATGCGGCGTTGCGGCGTGAGGAGCAGGCCCATGCCGGCGGCGATGAGGAAGAAGAGAATCGAGGGTTTGTTGAGCAGGCCGATGCCGGCGGAGAGGCCGAAGACGGTCCACCAGAAGGGCTGCGGAGCGCTGTCGATGAGGCGAATGAGCGCGAGCGCGCAGAGCATCCAGAAGACGGGCTCGAAGGAGTTCATGGAGAGAAAGCCATCCATGGCGATGTAGATGGGAGCGACGAGGACGCCGAGCATCGCCAGCGCCTGTGCGGGGCGGAGGCCGCCGAGGGCCCAGGCGAGCAGGCCGGTGAGGAAAACGGTGGCGGCTCCGGCGAGTGCGGAGAGAATGCGGATGGCGAATAGAGAGTCGCCAAAGAGGAACTCACCGAGGCGTGCTTGCACGGCAACAATGGGGCCGTGGTCGACGAAGCCCCATGCGAGATGACGGCCGCAGGCGATGTAGTAGAACTCGTCGCGGAAGTAGCTGTAGCCGATGTGTTGGGTCCAGAGTGTGAGGGCGAACTGCAGGACGAGCTTGATGGCGGCGAAGAGGAGGGCGAGCCGAAGGGCCGCACGTAAGGAGAAGTCAGGTGAGCGGACAACGATTGAGCTCATAAGGTTCAAGAAAATGTACGTCAAAGCTAACACGGGTTCCGGCGCAAGGCGTTTCCCGGTAAGAGTGCCTGGAAGCTCAGAATCGCATATTCGAACAAGGAGAGCGAAAGCTGCATCAGTGCCGGGGAACGGTTAACTGGATAGAGACCGACCCTGGCACGGTCTCCAGCGGAACTGAAGTCCGTTTGACGCCCGGCCATGGGGACGATTAGCACGGCATGAAGTAGATGCATATAACGCCCATGTCGGACAAGTGCCCCATCTCTCCCCTTACCAATCCGAATAGTGAACGATAAAGGACGTTCACATCAACAACCGCAATTCTCTCTTTGAAAGAGAATTGAATTCCGTATCGACACGGCTTTTAGGCGGAGAGCTGCCGCGAGCGCGCTATGTTGGCGATAGCGTCCTTTATCATTCCCTGTTTGAGTCGGCAAGCCTACAATGGGTTTTGGCGCCTTGATCGGATAGGCGGGTTTTAACCCACGTGAAGCGTTCGGTTTAGTAAACACTTGCCGACTTGCACTAAGACTTACCGGAACTTATCCAGAAACTCATAATTCCGGCAGAGCAACGCCGCCCTAAGCCATTGCAAATGACAGGGTTTGAGTTTGGACCTCCGGTTGCACCGCGTCTCAGTAGCAGTTGAGTCCGCGGGGCGATGTATTTTGACTGAACCGTGGGATCGGCAGCCATGAGCAAGCTAAGCATCCAGCCTTGAGCAGTTGCGGACACATCTTCGGCAGGAAGGAAACGAAAAGGCATGATGCGATTTGCAAAGATCGAAAAGACTGCAGCCAGAGTTGCAGTGGGAGCGCTTGTGCTCGTGAGTTTGCTGAGCATCACTGCGAGCACGCGGGCACAGGAGGCAGAAAGGCCCTATCCGAAGATGCTGCCACTTTCGCAGTATTTAATGGACCGGAATGCGGCAATCGCGCTGGCGCGAAGCGCCGCTCCGGAGGGCATTTCAAAGGATGCGTCTGTTTTGGTGCTGACGCCCAAAGGCTGGGAAACAGCGGTCAAAGGTACGAACGGTTTTGTGTGCATGACGGGGCCGTCATGGACGGCCAGTATTGACTTTTATGACGTCTGGAGTCCGAAGCAGAGAGGGGCGATTTGCCTCAATCCAGCGGCTGTGCGGTCGATCCTGCCGATTTTTCGCAAGCTGACGCAAATGACGCTCGCTGGAGTGACCTCTGTAAAAGAGCGCATCGCGGGTATTCAAGACGCGTATGCAAAGAACGAGATTCCGCCGGTAGAGCCGGGGGCAATGAGCTACATGATGTCCAAGGATGCATACCTTACCCATTTGGGCAATTCACACAATTTATGCCACGTGATGTTTTTCCTGCCGATAAAAGATCCTGCTGAATTGGACGCCAATGATCGGGACTCACCCATTTCTTCCACGTCTATGTGGTTCCCGGACCCTGACAAACCGGATAGTCCACTGAACAAAGAGCTGCCGCCGCTGCGGACCGTCCCAATCGAAGTGCCCTATTGGTCCGATGGCACTCTGGCATTCCACTAAATAAAGCCGTATGGCAACAGCAACGATCCCAGGAACGACCTCAGGCCCTGGTAAACGCGCTAGAGTCTAGAAATGCCAATTGGGCATTTCGCGGGAGCAAACCAGTGAGCGGATAGTCGCTGTCTGGGACAAAGACGCGAATGCCCGTTTGCCAATCCACATAGCGAATGATAAAGGACGTTATCGTCTGTCAGCTTGGTAGCAGGCGCGAGTTGGACTGTTGTCAGTTGCTGCTAACAGGTCAACGCTTCATTGGGCCTTTCGGATTGATCTGCGGCTCTGGCAAGTTGCCGTAAAACCGGCTTCTCGTACACACGGAAGTGCTCTCGACCGGCCAGGACTATCGAGCAGTACCCCAGGGCACTGACAGTATAAGCAGGCTTAGCAACCAGCAACAGCAAGTTCTCCCCACCGAGGTCTGCACCGGATCAGTGAAGATGAAAGAACAGTCAAAACGGCGCACATGAAACCTGCTTGCCGAAATGGCCCATACGAGGCCGGCGTGTTTTCAAAGGACAGGTACGCGGCGTATCTCATCAAGGCCAGGAGAAAACTCTCCACCTAATAGGCCGAATACATTGACGTAGACCTTCCTTCATTCGAAACTTTTCCCTTGCATTCACACGGCGGACCATACTTTCGGCAAGTTTCGTGGAGGCCCTGGCGCACCGCGTTTTTCGATACCGTTTCCGCCGCCTGCGCAAGAGCGATGGGCTATGCGTCGTTCATCTGCCTGTCCCTCGCGTCACGAATGTTTTAATTTTGGCTTGGGTCCACGATGCCATTCTTCCTATTTGTCGGTCCCCTCGATCAGCGAACTCGTGTGATGTCCTGCACCCAGTTTGTCTCCCAGGTCTTGCCCTCGTCTGGCGAGTCCGCTTGCTCCCAGTGGCCCGATGTCGGAGTGATGTTGGACCAGATGAAGCGCGCCCGAACTCGCTTTCCCTTGACCGTATCATCCCCATAGAAAGTGCCCACGCCATTGTGGAAGCCTCCAATCATGGGCGGATCCAATGGTTCGGATGGTGTCCTGCTGTCGAGCCACCAGATTGACCACTGCTGGGTCTTCGGGTCGAAGGACCGCAGAGCGACACCGCGATAGGGAGCACCGGGAACGCTGAGCACTGTATCGTCCACATTGCTGTAACTCCCCATAAGCGGTTGATTCAACAACGTGCCTTCGAATTCAATCCACTCGTGATTATTGGCGAGTCGCTGCTTCAGCTTTCGATGATGGGCCTGCCATTGACCAACCAGGAAGTCGAAGTCGTGAAGACCGGGGACTGCACTGTCTGTCTGATTCATCCCGGGGCCCGAATCCTGGTGCGATTGGGCGGCCAACTGTCCAGGCGCTGCCAGACACAGACTTAGCAGCGCGATCATGACTGAACGGTGATGAATACTGACGATGCCCCCTTTTGAATTGCGGCGGTACCTGATGACAACCAGCGCTCAACTCGATCGGCGTAGGTGCGGCTCGAGCGATGCTCCGAGCCGTCCGAAAGCTTCACCGTGAACTCGCGGTTCTCGATGGATCGCAGCTCCAGTATGCCTTTGGACTGCACAATTCGGGAGCGGTGTATGCGGATAAACTTTGCCGGGTCGAGCCTCTGTTCGAGAGACGTCATCGTCTCGCGTAACAGGTAAGAACGACCGTTGACGTGGAGTTCAACATAGTCACCAGCAGCCCCAATCCACTCAACATCCTCCGCAATGACGATTTGAATGCGGGATCCAGCTTGCACGGTAAACCGGGACGCGAATCCATCTGAGGTGCGATCCAGCATTTTCATGACCCGCTGTGCCATGTCGGCCTTTAATGCGGAGTCGACCAGATCACGAGCTCGACTAACCGCTGCCGCGAAGCGTGTGTCGTCCACCGGTTTCAACAAGTAATGCAGCGCATGAACATCGAATGCCCGCAAAACATGTTGCTCATACGCTGTTAGAAAAATGACTGCGGGCAGGCCTTCAACAGGCAGGGCGCGCAGAACCTCAAAACCGTCCATACCCGGCATCTGGATGTCGAGGAACACAACATCGGGAGATCGTTCCAGGATGCTCTCCACAGCGGATTGCCCATCTCCGCATTCTCCGACGACCTCAACATCCCTGAATTTACGCAGCCTGAGAACGACGCCTCGGCGCGCCAAAGGCTCGTCGTCGACGATCAGAGCACGCACGGTGAAACCTCCAGCAGGTTCCGAGTCCTGCGTAACGGCAATTCCAGCACGACCTCGCAACCGCCCGCTTCAGGCCACCCAAGCGAGAACTCAAAATCCGTCCCGTAAAGTGTTTTCAGGCGCTCCGCCGTGTTTCCGAGACCGATTCCATTTCCATTCTTCTTCTGCTCGCCCTCACCACGCCGTCCGGAGTTCCCGATGACAATTCGCAACCTGTCGGCATCGAGCGCGCTCTTGATCGCAATCCACCCGCCTTCGATCAATGGCGCCACTCCGTAGCGCACTGCGTTCTCAACCAGCGGCTGCAGCAACATGCTCGGCACCAGGGCATCCCGCGTTTCGAATGGAACAGCCATATCGATTCTTAGCCGCTCCCCCAGCCTTGTTTGCTCGATCGCCAGGTACCCTTCGGTAAAGGCCAGTTCCTGAGAAAGCGTCACCTCTGCCGTGACTTCGGAATCCAGGCTTGTGCGTAGAAGATCTCCGATCTGCGCCAGCATCCGCGTGGCCGCAGGCCCATTTCCATCCAGAACGAGAGTGGAGACGGCATTGAGCGAATTGAAAAGGAAGTGTGGATTCAACTGATAGCGAAGTGCAAGCAGGCGCGCCTCTCTGACCTCGGACTCGGCGCGAAGCAGCCGCTCCTTCTCTTCGCTCGATTGCTGCCATTGCTTAATGCTGAAATACAAACTGCACCAAATAAAGAGAATGAAACAGGACCACATCGAAACTGCAACCAAAGCGTGCCAGGGTACGTGCTCGAAGGATTCCAAAATGAGGCAGGCTGCGCAGGCTACGGGAATCGATGTGACCATGGCTGCCGCGGCTGCTTTCAATTCAAAAGCGATCCATGACTGCGACTGTCGCAGCAGTCGGCGGCAAAAAGGACGCAGCGCGCAACTTCCCAGGAACATAAAGAAAATGGGCACCGTCTGTTCCGCGATCGACACACGCTGAGTCAAGAAATTATGAATGGACTCCAAAAGGTTGAAGAGATAGAAGCAGCACCACCCAACGATCTGGATTTGCCAAAATGACCGCAAATTCAGGACATTCTCTCGATTCATGAATTGCATTTTAGTCTAAGTGGAGTATCGGCATTCCGCGTCCTGGCGCACAAAACCCTCGGCTCATCGCATTTTTCAATCGCCCGGCAGATTCGCTCTGGCCGGTCAACTTCATTGAGCTAGGCTCTGACCACCGCTCGAAGGTCGATATAGATCGACGCTGCGGAGTTAACCAACGCGACGCCTAAGCTTGAGCGAACGAACGTGATTCAGGCGCCACGACTTTACCGGAGGAAAAGATATGAGGATGATTAAACAGTTGCGGAGTTCCTGGATACCGTGTGTTACGACGATTGTTCTGGCTTGCGCCAGCACTGTGTTCGCTCAACAGAGCTACAAGATTTCCGATTTGGGCGTTAACAAGAGCACGGACAACTTCAACATGGTCATGGGACTCAATAATCAGGGCTGGGCAGAGAACATGGATGGGGTTCTAAACCCGCCCATCAAATCGACCTCCACGACCATTGCAAGTGGCCGCGCGGTAATAAGCATCTACGGACGCAACATCGACCTCGGCACGCTTGGAGGAGACAACAGTTGGACCAACTATGGCGGGATCAATGATCGCGGGGAAGCTGTCGGTATGGCCGAAACATCTGTTCCGGATCCGAACGGTGAAGACATGTGCGCCTTTGGCACGAAAAAAACCTGTCGTGGGTTTCTTTGGCGGCACGGTCACATAATGGCTCTCCCGACGCTGGGCGGAAATAACGGGCAGGCCGCCGCCATCAATAACCGCGGACAAATAGTAGGCATTTCGGAGACGACGGTCCCGGACTCCGGATGCCCGCCGAGCAAGCAGCCTGGAACGACGATATTGCCGGTAATGTGGGAAAAAGGCGAAGTCCGAGCTCTTCCTACGCTGCCTGGCGAGCCGGACGGCTTCGTGCAAGGCCTCAACGATCAGGGCCAGGCCGTGGGCGCCACGGGAACCTGCACCAGCTTTGCGATTCACGCCGTATTGTGGGAAAACGACCATGCCTTCCAGCTTGCGGACCTCGGACACACTGGATCTGACGCCTACGCCATTAATGACCACGGCCAGGCTGTTGGGTATGTCTCGACCACTGACGGCTCAACCATCGTTGCCTCTCTTTGGGAGAACGGCGGAGTCAAAAACCTCGGCATTCTGCCGGGAGATGGTGCCGCCTTTGCCACCGGCATCAACAACCGGGGCCAGGTGGTGGGAAGCACCTTCAACTCCCAAGGTTGGTCCCGTGGCTTCATCTGGCAGGACAATGTGATGACCGACCTGAACACGCTCATCTCCAAAGATTCCAACCTCTCCATCATCGCGGCCAGCAATATCAACGAGCGCGGACAAATCTCAGGCATGGCAACGGTCATGAGCGGGCCGGATGAGGGCAAGATCCACGCCATTCTGTTAACCCCTGTAGACGAAAGATAGGCGAGTCGGTTGCAGATATCGCACGTACACGCCCGGGATCCATTTTGCCCGCGATGTTTGCAGCCACCATTTGCAGAGATTCGGACTCGGCCAATTCGTCCCATAAAGGGCTTTTCCGGATCTTGCGCACCATCCAGCTATATGTTGCGCTGGCGCAAGGCCGGAGATTGTGCAAGCACCACGTCAGACGAGGGAAGGACTGTTACGCTGGAGTCGCCTTTAAACAAACTTGGATCGAGGATAAACAATGCGCATTCGCACTCTGGTTCTTGCAGCTGCTGTGATCTCGAGTAGTGGTGTGCAGATGCGCTCACAGACGAGCGGACCCCCACCGTCACCGCCGGTGGGTACAAAGGAAGACCCCGCGAAAGCGCTGGACGGTTTGCTGTCGATGATGGAATTCCAGGTAGTGGGAGCGGCGAAGGCGATGCCCGCTGATAAATACAGCTTCGCACCAGCGCAAGGCATCTTCGCTGCGGGCCAAACCACGCAGTTCGACACCGTGCGCACCTTTGTGGCACAGGTGACGCACCTTGCACAGGCGAATTATTTCTTTTTCGGCTGGAGCGGCGTTAAGCCAGACCGCGACGTGAAGGCGATCGGGTCCATTACGACCAAGGACGAAGCGGTGGCTGCCTTGGAAGCTTCGTTCGTCTATGCGCACAAGGCCCTAGCGACCATTACGACAGAAAATGCGTTTGTCGCCATCAAGCCTATTGACGGGTTCAGTACGAGGACGACGATAGCCGCTTTTGCCGCTGCCCATGGGAATGACCACTACGGCCAAATGGTGGAATATCTGCGGATGAACGACATTGTGCCGCCGGCAAGCGCGAAGTAGAAGCTCGTTGGCAGCCAATCTAATTGGCAAATCATGATGCGGTCCCTCCGTGCCGCTGTCTTTCTTCTTATATTGGCGATAACCCAAACGGAAGAGCTCCCTCTAGCTACCCTCATTCGCTTTCGCGCTGGTTGGCGCGGGCACGAACAAATCGGTCGAACCTCAACGAGCGGCGCCATTTGTACGAGTAACCGGCTTCGCGGACACACGGATGGGAAAGGCATGGCTGAGAGTAGTTCGAGTAGAGACGATCACACCATGATTCGCGCCCTTTCAGTTGAGCGAGATCACTGCCGCCGCAAAGCAGCAACCTTATCAAGGTTGATGCTCGATTTCTTCCGTTTGCGCTTCCTCGTAGAAGATATCTCTGCCTGCAACCGCAGCTGGAGGTCAACATGCAAAACGGGAGCATCATACGAAGGAATCGCAAGAGACACTCCGACATTTGGCAATTTCGCTGGTGGGAGAAAACGTCGGAAGGGAAGAGGATTTATAGAAGAAGAGAAATCGGAACGGTCGACCAGATTCCAGACCTGGAGGCTGCTCGCAAAGCAGCTTGCCTCTTGGTGCCAGAGTTGAAGGCAAGGAGGGGTAGATCAGAACCAACTTCGATGACTGTCGCTCAACTTTGCAGCCATTTTGATCAGCGTGAATTGTGTTTGGGCAATACGTGGCGAAGCTACTCGACCAAACAAATCTATAAGGTCTACCTGCGCCGATGGATTGTTCCGAGATGGGGCGAACTCCTATTAAGCGACATCAGGACGATTGAGGTCGAGTCGTGGCTTCGGAGCCTATCCATCGCCAGGAGTACGTGCGCAAAGATGCGCAATGTCATGTCGGTGTTGTTCAATCATGCTCTCAGGTACGAGTTCTTCGACAGAAACCCTATTCGTCTTGTGCGTCAAAGCGCAAAACGAAGATCGACGCCCGTTGTGCTAACGCCCGGTGAGATCCGAACCCTTTTAGAAGGGTTGAAGATTCGAGAGAGAACTTTAGTGTTCATCGCGGCGTCAACTGGCATTCGGCAAAGCGAACTGTTCGCTCTGAAATGGGGCGACATCGATCTCTCGGCGGGAACAATGAACGTGGCGCGCTCCATCGTTCACGGATTCGTCGGCCCGTGTAAAACCGAATCGTCTCAGAAACCCGTACCGATCCATCCCCTCGTCTGCAAAGCGTTGGTCAAGTGGAGAAAACGGTCTAAGTATCGTCAGCCGGAAGACTGGGTCTTTGCCAGCCGGCATAGCCATGGACAGAAACCGTATTGGGGACAGGCTATCTTGCAGAAGTATCTGCGACCAGCGGCTCTGGAATTGGGAATTGAAAAACGATTTGGCTGGCACACATTCCGGCATACCTATTCAACCCTCTTGAGGAGTGTTGGTACCGAATTCAAGGTAATGCAGGAGCTTCTCCGGCACTCAACCCTTCGATCAACCCTGGATGTCTACACCCAAGCCATTACGCCCGCGAAGCACAGTGCGCAGGCTGCAGTCATGTCCCTAGTCTTCTCTTCCTAGTAGAAGTCGGCCGGTTCCGATGGGAGCGTCGCAAGTCGATTTTTGGGTGCAAACTGGGTGCAAAACGCACCCAGTTTGCACCCAATTTCATCGAAATTCCAACGCCAAAACACCCCGTAAGTCTTTTGGAATGTATGGCGGGGACGACGGGGCTCGAACCCGCGACCTCTGCCGTGACAGCAATGGATGGCTCCTTTTGGCGCTTTGAGGCACGCATGGTAACCGTTATTGTGCCCTTATTGTGCCCGCGACCTCTGCCGTATCAGCATCTGCCCAAACAAGGGATTTGCCTCAACGAGTGATTTGTCCTGAGTCAATAGTTGAGCCAAGGGTTACTTGTCCGGAAAGGCGACTATACAGACAAGTGGCTCCCTCGCTCGTAAATGAGTGCATTGGCGATTTAGCACTCAGTGAGAATGATCCGCCAACTTCCGGCTTGCTCATGGTAAGGAAGCTCTGTCTCTGTTCGATCCGTTGAGATTAGGTCTCGGGATGAAATGCCTAGCTGAGAGACATACAGCAGCTTCATTCCTGATCATCGGCGCAACAAGGGGGCTGAGGAGTTCAATGGCGTGCATGACCTTGGCATGCGCAAGCGTGCCGGGAGTGAGTTGAATCGATATGCGGGAGATGCGACCGAGTATTTCATCGAGTCCGGAGCGTCAAACTGCGCGCGAGTTAAGGCGGTCATCCGCGCTCCTTCCCGATCCGGCTCAAGGTGTGCGAACAAGCCAGGGCAGATTATCGGTGGACTGCGCGGTGGTGTTGAGCAAGGGAGGTTCTCAGCGCTGGGCTGCGCCACTGCTAGCAGAATGCAATGATGCATTTCTTTTCGACATACTCTTCTGTCATACCGCGCCGAACAGGGCGCTGGCAGTGGGCAACTGCGCCTTCATCTCGTCGCGGATCTGATTGGCGATCTTTTCAAGAGCCATTTCGTCATCGCCTTGCTTATAGTTGAACACCACTCCGAGCGCTCCGATCGTCTTCCCCGATGAATCCAACAGGATCAATTCATCCTCGAAGTGTGTGCCCGTCGAGCTGATCTCCAGATTGCTCTTCCCAGTACGAATGCAACGCAGATCATCCTCATCGCCGATCTTGCCGATCCGTCCAAAGTTGGAAGCGATGATCACATTTTTATGGCCGGGAGGTTGAGCGTGAATCGCAATGAGAATCACTTCAGGGTGCTTTGCCAATGCCTCATCGATCAATTTTTGCGCGAATGGTGCAGCCTTCGTGTAGGTTGGTCCAACTCTTTCGCGTCCACTTTTCGCATTCCAGCGACGGCCTGCTCCCTCGTCTCTTGCGCCAAACCAACTGAGATACAGAGTACGCCGAGCATAATTCCAATCGCGATTTGTCCAGTTTGTTTCATGGTGCTCCTTGTCTTATACAGCATCGAAAAATGGTGGTCTCTCTTCAAAAAATCAGCTTAAGCGCGAACTGCAGTTGACGCCCGGGAGTGGCGGCAGCGGTGAGGGTGCCGGCGGTGCCGGACAGGGCGCCGCTCACACTGTATATCTGCGTCTGCGCGGCGGCCGGATTTGCAAAGTTGGTGTGGTTGGTAACGTTGAATGCCTGTATCTGGAACTGGGCGCGGAAGCGTTCCGTGATGGGCTGGTCCTTCATCAAGCCGGTGGTCCAGAAGAAGAAGCCTGGGCCGTCGAGTGTGTTGCGGCGGCCAGTGCCAAGACGAGGTCCGGCAAAGCCTGGAGCGTAGGCGTACGTTGCGGGGAAGGCGAAGCAGGAGGTATCGATGTAGTTGATGTTGTGCCCGTTGGTGCAGCTACGGGTGTACACGGTACGGTCCGGGAAGGCGAATGGCTGCGAACCAAGCAAGCCGAGCGGGTCGCCACCGATGACCGGCGTAAAGGGAATGCCTGACCGAATCGTGAAAATGTTGTTGAAGGTCCAGTCGCGGAGGATCGAGGTGTAAGCGCCACCACGTTTGATATTGGGGAGCGGCGCGACGGCATTGGCAGAGAAGACATTGCGGATGTCGAAGTCGGCATTCGCGCGGTCCAGTCGGAGGTCGAAGGCGGGCAGGCCAGATACGGAGTTGCTAAAGCTTGCGCCTGAGACCTGTGATGAGCTGTCGTCGATTGCGTGCGACCATGTGTAAGCGATCTTACCGGTGACCCCTTTGGGGGAAGAGTAGCTGAGCGAGGTCTGGAAAGAGTTATAGACGGAGCTGCCACCGTAGAAGGTATCGGACTCGGTTCCGACGGCAGGATTCAGCTGCAATGCGGCGCGTGCAGCACCGCTTACTTTCGTGAGGTCGGGCCAGTAGTAGTTTCCTGAAGGATCCTGGCCCAAGTATGGAACATTGTTGATGTCGTTCGTGCTGAAGATTTGGTGGACCCCATGCGATCCGATGTAGCCGACCTGAAAGATCGTGTTGGGTGTGAGTTGCTGCTGGACGTTAAGGTTACTTTGGATGACGTAGCTGCGAGGCGGGTTTTGCGGCGTGTAGATGACTCGTAGTTTGGGCGTCACCGTGGTGAAAGGATTTTTCGGGAAGAGGCCTGCACCGCCGCTCCCGGAGTATGTGACCCGCCCTTCCTCGTAGGAGGGAGCGCTGGAGATGACTTGCAGTTGAAAAGTGTAATTCAGGGGCAGAATGTCATAGATGCCTGAGGCGAGGGTCAAAACGGTCTTTCCGTTATGGAAGGGGTCCCAAGCGATGCCGACCCGCGGCTCAAAGTTTTTGCCAGTGGGGTTGTTGGTGAAGAAGCTATGCACTGGGACGCGCGGCCGGTGAGGTTGTCGTGGGCAGCGCACCGAGCCGGTTTTGCGTCTCAGTCGTGTTGGTCACCATCTCATACCTAAGCCCGAGATTGACGGTCAGGTTGTTCCGTAACTTCCAACTGTCCTGGGCATAAGCAGCGTAGATCGTCTGACGGAGGTCATGCGGGATGACCGGAGTATTTGGCAGGCCACCTTCGAAGAAGGTAGGTATGTTGGTGAGGAAGTTGTTGATCGACCCGAAGCTCCACTCGCCGTTTGGAAGCACTCCGCCCAGTGTGTTGTTCTGGAGGTACTCGATCGCGCCTCCGAAGGTCAGGGAGTGCTTGCCGAGGACGTAAGTGGCGTCATCGTAAAGCTGATAGGAGTTGTAGTGGAACGAGTTTGTCCCGACTGACCCCGATCCACCCTGCACAGTTGTAAGGCTTGAGACGATCAGCTGGCCGGTGCTTCTACCCGGATAGTAGCTTAGCGCTGGATCGTCGGCCGCGGGGTTAATGACGGCTTTCTGATTGGGAGCTATGGCAACGGACCGGTTGTATCCGACACGGAAGGAGTTGGTGAGCCTGGTCGTGAAGATGTGGACCTCTTCCAGAGCGGCCGTGGTTCGGCGAGAGATGGCTTCGTCGTAGAGGGTATTGGTCTGGTCCGCGGAGTCGAGAGACGCAGTGTCGTAGAGTAAGGTGCCGTGGAGAGAATCGTTCTGCGAGAAGTTATGATCGAGGTGAATGGTAGAAAGGTCCTCGTTCGTTGTCTGGGTCGTAACAAAACTGTAGAGACCTGTATTCCCGGTTGACCGCCCGCATTCGGTAGAGGATAGAGGGCAAGGAAAGGCGGCACAGCGGGATCAATCTTGAGCTGCTGTACGCCGGAGCTGCCAGGAGGCGCGATACCTCCTCCAATGCGCCGTCAGGCAGCTCTTGTTTTGCGTGCCTGACGCTGCCTGCGTGCAGGTGACCACACCCGAGCGAGCGTTGGGCGAGAGCACGGTGGATTGCATCGTCACCCCCTGCGCCTGACGGAAGCCTTCATAGTTGAAGAAGAAAAAAGTCTTGTTCTGGATGATGGGGCCGCCGATGGTGCCGCCAAACTGGTTGCGGCGGAAGGAGGGCTCTCCACTAGGGGGGTCGAAGTAGCCACGGTCGTCGAAGACGCTGTTGCGGAGGAAGTCATACGCCGAGCCATGGAATTGATTAGTGCCCTGGCGTGTAATGGAGTTGACGACACCGCCGGACATCCGACCGTACTCTGCTGGCGCATCAGAGGTGATGACGCTGAACTCCTGGACTGCATCAACCCCAAGAGTAGCTCCGGAGACCGAGCCTGGGCCACCATTGGCATAGTCGTTGATGTTGACACCGTCAAGCCGGTAGCTGTTCTGCTGCGGGCGATTGCCGCCGATGGTGAGTTGCGCACCCAGGCCACGGGAGAGACGGGTCGTAGCAGTAGCAGCGCCGGGATATTGTGTCAGTATCTGTGACACGCCGGTATCGAGTGTGGCTAAGGTGGTCCAGTCGCGACCATTGAGCGGTAGGTCCCGAGTTTGTTTTCCGTCCACGACGCCCTGCATTGAAGTGTCGACAGTATTAACCTGGTTACTTGAAGTGTTGACCGTGATGGTTGTTTGGGCTGCCGAGAGCTGCAGAGGAATATCGAGGTCTCGCATAGCGCCTACTGTGAGCACTACATCTGTCTGAACCCTCTTAGTGAAGCCCTCGGCCGAAGTCGAAACTTCATATCTTCCTGGGCTAAGGTCAGGTGCTGAGTAGATGCCACTGTTGTTCGACACAACATCACGGGAGACCCCGGTCAACAGGGCGGTGATATGGATCCTGGCGTTGGGTATTACCGCCCCACTCGGGTCCGTCACCGTCCCTTGGAGAGTCGCACTGCCACTCTGTGAGTAGACTGCGGTTGAAAACACACCCGAGTGTAATTACGATTGAACGACGAACACGATACGAGCTTTTGTGAACATGCGAACTCCAGACTGGGACCTGCGAGAGCGGCCTCTTGTGGCGGCACAGATGGTACTCCTCTGAGACGCGAAGAATCTATGGCCCCAAAATGAAGGATGTCTGAACCGAAAATGAAAATGACTTCATCCGTCTTCGTATTGAATCGAGAGATTTTGTTGCCCGAGAACAGGAGCCCCGCCAAGGCCGGGATTAAATTCGGAAGTGGGTGCCGACGGAGGTTAAAGCCTTTTCACGATCGGTTCAGATGGGATTCATCTCTCCAGATTGAAGTGGCGATGCTATCCATGACGCCTGAAAGGAAACCTCGATCTACTCCATGAAAACTATCTTTGCCCTTCTTCTAGTGGCAGCCTGGTTCCCGGCTAATGGCCAGAACCTCGAGACGCCCGCCCCTCGCCCGGATCCCCCTTTGCCTTACAGTGCTACGGTCGACTCGTCCATACCCGTATACAAACCGGTGAAGGGACTTTCAGGATCGTTGAAGGGAGTCGAATCGAACACAGTCACGGCCGTTACTGATGCCTGGATCGCCGGATTTACCAAGATCTATCCCGATGTAAAGATCTCCGTCGATATCGGAGGATCGGGTCAAGGAGGACCGCGCCTCACCGCAGGGACGGCGGACTTCGGCTTTATCGCACGCGAAATGATGGGCCGTGAAGAGACACCGTTCGTCGATAAATTTGGATATAAGCCGCTCGCGATCGCCGTCTCCGGCGGCAGTCTGGCTGTCAAGGCTTTTACGGACTGCATCGTCTTCATTGTGAATAAGGATAATCCGCTGGAGGAGATCACTTTTCCGCAACTGGATGCCATCTATTCGGCAACGCACAACCGTGGCATCAAGAATCCCATTACCACCTGGGCACAGCTTGGATTGACTGGAGAGTGGGCGGATAAACCTATCCATGCCTGGGGTGTAGAGATACCGAACGGCTACGATACGTTTGTCAATATGCATGTGCTGGCGAATGGTCAGTGGCGTGAGGGAATCCAGTCGCAACATACCGTCATCCCACTCTCGGACAAGGTCGCCGCTGATAAATACGCGATCAGTTATACCGGGCTTGCCTGGGATACCAACCCGGATACGAAGGTGTTGAAGCTGGCTGTTCATCCTGGCGATTCTTTCTTATACCCGACTTTCGAGAACGTTGCTTCGCAGAAGTATCCCTTGAGCCGCGTTATTTATATCTTCATCAACCGAGAGCCTGGCAAGCCAATCAATCCAGTCCTACGCGAATTCATCCGCTATGCGTTGAGCCAGCAGGGTCAACAGGCCATCGTGCAGGACAAAATCTTCACTCCCTTGCCCGCAGCATTAGATGCTCGCGAGACGGAGAAACTGAAGTAGGCGATGGGTACATTCAGGAGAACCTTGTTACGACGGGTCGAGAGTAGGTTCGTGCGATGCGTGCTTTGCTGCGGGGCTCTGTTCCCCGCAGTGATAGGTTCTTGTGCTGCTCAGGAGCGATACCCAATGCCTTTCGTCCGATACGCCAACCGACCATCCGGCAGAACGCGTGATCCTGATCAGCATCGATGGAATGCACGCGGTGGACCTTGCGAACTGGGTTGCTGCACATCCTCACTCCGCACTCGCTGAGCTAAGCGCACGAGGCGTTACTTATACGAACGCTCACGTTCCGTGGGCGGATCCAGCCGCGGGCTTGGTGGCTCTTGCCACCGGAGGTACACCGTTGACGACCGGCATTCTGAACAGCGACGGATATGACCGTGCGCTCTCCGCCGCCGGATCGGACTGTCGGAGCAAGGGTACGCCAATCCTACTTGACGAGAGGCTTGAGAGTTCTGACGGCCCCGCCGGCAGGCTTGACGCGTCGAAGATGCCGCGGGATCCTCTGCAGGAGTGCTCAGCAGTCTTCCCGCATGATCTGCTGCATGTAAATAACATCTTCGAAATATTGAGGGCACAAGGAGGCCGCACCGCCTGGGCTGGTGAGAACGCCGCGTTGACTGACCTCTATCAAGTGACCGTTCGGGCCGCGGTCTTGATGAGGCGTGTGGTTTCGAGCATGTCCAGGGCAGCTTCAAGGATAACGTTGCAGCCAGCATTGCAAGTGATGACGGCCGCGTGGCCGCTCTTCTGCACTGGATTGACGGTAAGGACTGCACTGGAAGCAGCAATGCACCAGTTCCCGTACTCTTCGGCATGAGCTTCGCTTCTGTCGGCGAGGCACAAGCGGCGAAGGGCATGGGGTATAGTGACGTGACCGCGACTCCATCGCGTGGTCTTGAGGGAAGCCTTTTCTTTACTGACGCGGCAATCGGTCGCATCATCCAAAGGCTCAAAGACAGGCATCTCTACGATTCGACGTGGATCATCGTGACATCCCCTTACGGTCACGCGCCTATCGATCAGCGAAAGCGTCGCGTTATTCCGATCGAAGAGTTAACAGCGGTTGCAAACTCTATTCATCCAGGGCTTGCTGTACACGTGAGTGGAGGTGACGTCGGAATGGTATGGCTCCGGGACTCTTCCATGACTCCCGCTGTTGTGAAGGCGTATGGGGATAGATCAGCCGCGCTTGGCATTCAGGAGATTTGTTCTGGGGCAAAGCTCGGGCTTACGCTGAACCTGCCGGACCAAGATACGCGAATGCCCGATATTATTCTGCAGCCTGAACTAGGTGTAGCCTGGGTCTCTCCAACGGATACTGCGGCGGCAATTTATGGCGGAATGCAGGACGAGGACACGCATGTCGCGCTGCTGGTCGCGGGATCGCAGCTCACTGGCCGACTCGATAAGACCTGGGTTCCGACGTCCCAGGTGGCACCACTGCTTCTGCGTGCGCTGGGCATTGAAAAGTTCGACCTGCAGGCGCTCCATCGTGAGCACACACCGGCTTTACCTGGCATCTTCTGAACTCGCGCGAAGTTTATCCCTCCTCAATCTGTAGCAACTAATTGAGAGAGAGCACAGGGATTGCAGCTTTCTCCTTCCGGATCGCGCTCTTATCGTCGCTCCATTTTTTCCATGTGGGATCGGTGATTGCGAGCTCCGCGCGCGTTTTGTTCTTGATCGCCTCGCGAGCGGCAAGGGATTTGAGGTCCCTTGTACTCGAGGACGATGAAGCTGAGCCAGGGAGCGCCAGCGGGGTTCTGGTTGGTGTAGCAAGCAAACGAAGAAAGAACGCCAGCCTTCATCCATCCCTCGAACTGCGGAGCGACGTAGCCCTGAACATAGCTAACGTACTTCGGCATGTCGACGGTGACATCGTACTCAAGCACAAAAAACTGCGACTGCTTCGTCACCAGAGCGTTGGATCCTTCGCTGACAACGTCCGCGGTGCCAGACGTATCGGCGACTGCTAAGGCCTGGGCCTTCTCAGTCAGGCCACCCGGGTAGGTCTCTTCGATCTTTTGCCACCGACCGAGATCGGTAAAGTGGTCGAAACGCAGGATGAGGAACATATCAGGAACGCTGTCCGCCGCATAAGTAGTAAAGAGTGCATTATAAGTCGCGAACACACCTTCTTTCTTCCAACTCTCTAACTGAGCGATACCTTCGCTCTGCATAATCTTGCGGAAGCTGGCGCGAGTCCCTGGTTTGGCGTGATACGTGATGATTAGAGCAGTTGGACCGTCGACCTGATCCTGAGCAAATACCTGGCTGCCGATGCTTGCAAGAGCGAGACCGATGACAGCCAGAACAGCACGGGAGCGAAGCGTGATCTGCACGTAGGAACCTACTTTCCGCCGAGAGCCCAGGCTGCGCATGAGTCGAAGAGGCGGAGACCGTCCGGGATGAGGAGATCAAACTGGTCGGGTGCAAGCCCGAAGAAGATACGACGAGCTGGAGCGGTGAACTCATGGTCCATGTAGACGCCTTTCTCGTAGGCGAAGATGAATCCCTTCTCGGGTTCTCCTGGAAGGAAGGCGATGACCTGGGCGGAGGGCTCAGGCCGGCCCCAGTTATAGATCTTGATGGCATGTTTAACCGGCATAAACATCCCGTTTGGGAAGCCTGCCTGGATCGGATTTGGCGCATTGACGAGCCAGAGGAAGGACTGCTCTTCCTTCTCATCCTCTCCATAGTCTTTCTGAGGTTGATAACCGGTCATGCCGAGAAAATCAAGCAACCATGGTTTGGTTGTGAAGACAGGAACAGTGGTGGTGCGGTAGGTGTTGGTGATGGTCTTCGCCTTGACGTCGCTGGCTAGGTAGACGAGGTCGTAACCGTCCGCAGATGGTGGGTTGACATCCGAGACCATGTTGACGGTCATGCCAAGGGACTCGAAGTGCTTCTTTGTGTTTGCATCGTCGGCTGCGGTTGGGCTGGAGGTAGCCGCAACTAATAGGAGCTTCTTTCCTTTGAAGATGGGATTCGCAGAGTCCGCGGCATGGCCGCTTCCTACGATGAGAACGAAGGCGAAAGCAATCGCGAAGAAAATGGTGACGTGTTTGCGGTTCATGAAAAACTCCATAATCTGTTCAAGACACGACGCCGCCAATCAGTCTTGTCATTTTGCGGGTTCGCTGATCGTCCAAAGAACAACAGCGTCGAAGAGAGCATGGCCCTGCTCCGTCAGGTCGTCGAAGGCAGGGTTGTCCACTGGAACCATGGTGCGGCGGGCCGGAGCAACGAATTCGTCGGCCATTGCAGCGCCCTTTTCGTAGCCGAAGATGGCGCGCTGATTGAATGAGTTAGGCAAGGTCGCTATGATGATGGCGGAGGGCAGCGGCATGGCCCACTTGAGTACATCCGCTTCCTTGAGGTACTTCACATAGCCCGGCTTCAGGCCTGCTGCCATCGGATGGTACGACCCGACGATTTCGAGGTAAGCCTCCGGTGGATCTTCACTCTCCTTCGGTTCGCCATGTTCGCCGTAATCGACGAAGCGATGACGGTCGGCCATCTTCAATGTGTCGGCCGAGAGACCCTCGAGGCAAAGTAGCGGGATCTTTACGTCGCGATATTTATTGGACATTTTGTATTTCGAGTTGGTTGCGGAGAGGACAACAACGTCTTGACCGTCAGCCATTGTATCCGGCTGGGTCTGATCGGCCTCGGTCACGATAAAACCGAGTTCTTTGAAGTGCTCGGCGATATGGTCGTCGGACTCCTCGCCTTCAGGAGTGTTCAACCGGCGGACGAAGAGTAGTTTCTTCCCCTTGGCGGCCGCAGCGAGTCTGTTCTTAAGCGCAGTCGGATCGTAAGGACTAGGAACGGCCGCAGGGCTGAGTGCCCAGCGAATGCTCGCATCGAAGAGCTTAAGGCCTACCCACCATTGGGCAAGGTTTGGATCAGTCTCGGCTTCGCCATGGACTGCCGTGAGATGGTGAAAGGTCGCGTCCTGAAGATAGAACCCGACCCGACGCGCTGGGGCGACGAAACCACCGTACATGGTCGCACCCTTCTCGTAGGTGAAGACTGCCGCGTGCGTGGTCTCGCCCTCGATATTGACGACGATGTCGGCGGAAGGCGCCGGCTTTGCCCAGCCGAATGCCTGCGGTTGTAGATAGAGTGTGCCGAACATCTGCGAGCGTGGGATGGCAAGCTCGCGCACGATCGGGTTCATAACATTGGGGAAGTACCCATAGAGCATCGTGAAGGCTCGCGCATAGTCCTGCACGGGGTCTAGTGTCTCGAAGTCGGTGTGGCGCTCGGAACCGGTCATTTTCATGTCGGGATAATCGACGGTGTTCCAGGTGAAGACGGGAATTGCGCTCCCGGCATATTTACTTGCGATCTCACGTGGATCGGCTGTGGAGGAGAGGAGGATGAGCTGCCCTGCCCGACAGCTTTAGAGGCGTCATCGTCCTCGGTGCCCATGGTGACAACGTATCCCTGCTGCTCGAGATGCTTCTTAACGAGCGGATCATCGTTAGAATGATCCTTCTCAGGCACTCCAGCAATGAGGAGTATCTTTTTACCCCGAAGTTGAGAGGCGCCCGAAATATAGCCATCACTCTGTGCCTGAGCAAAGGGCTGTGTTGGCAGTAGAAAAATCGCGAGCGTGAGCACAATCGCTGATGTGTTGAACTTGACCATGTTGATCCCCGTTTTGATCCGTTTCACTTGACTAGTAGCCCGCGACGACCACAACCGGTTTACCCGAGTGCATTGCTGTAATGAAGAGATGATGGGTCTTTGCGTCGTAGGCAACGCTGCCAAGTCCGGGCATAAGTTTGTACTGGCCCCCGACGGTGTAATTAATAAAGGCATTCATGCGGACTCCCGTCAGCGTGCCATCCTGCTGTGCCACGAATGCGGCAGCCTTCCATTGGCCCTTCCCCTGCGGTGTCCATGCGAAGGTCTCTCGCGCCGCTCCATTGCCGCCCTTGAGTTCGATGAAGGTAAAGCCGGAGTCAGTGTCAATAATCTCGATCACACCGTCCTCGCAGGCAACGAATAGGCGGCGGCCTTTGGTGTCGAGCGTGAGGCCGGATGGCTTGCTACCCGTCATGATGGGATAGTCGCCGTCATTCTTGCCCGTTCCATGATTGAGAACGTGAACGACGTTCGCGGAGGTGTCGGCGACATAGACGTGATCGAGCGTGCCGCAGGCGATTTGACCAGCGCCAGTGGCGATGCGACCTGACTTGACGACCTTGCCCGACTCCGCATCGATGGTCGCCAGCGATCCGCCTGTACTAACCACCTCGACGGTCTTCGCATCGTCGTCATAGCAAAGCGAGGAAGCGCCCCCCGTGGGTAGCTCCTCCAAGGATGTTGTCTTCATGTCCGCAAGCGAGAAACCTATGACTTTGCCGTTTCCCGTCGCGAAGCCCTTCGTGGAGGCGCCTTGCTCTTCGCCGTTCATGACGGGAATAAGCAGTACGTCCTGCGCATCCTTCAGCTGAATGTTGCCGAGCTTGGCGCCTGTGTCTGCGTTAAGCACCGTGACTCCGTCATCACCCGCCACAAGAAGACGCCGACTATCACTATCCACCGCTATTCCGTGCGCGGTTCCACCAGGGAGGCTGTACTCGCCTAGGGCCTTGTAAGTCTGCGCAGACGCATGTTGAACCGTCAGCCCCGCATATAGAGCACTACAGAAACAGGCTACCGTGATACTTGCAATGCGATCCATAGCGATACCCAAATTGAAATAAGAACGAGAACAAATTTAGATAGTCCAATTCGTGGCTGTCAACTGAATTGAGGCTTAGAAAGCTAAGATGAATAACATTTCATCTGACATGCTCCAAATACTCATGAAGATCCTTTCATCTTGTTTTATGGCCCCGGTCATCGCAAGTATTTAATCCGATGCAAAAACAATGGCGGACTTGACGCATCGTTCGTTATTTTTTGACTTACAAGACACAAGTGAGTTACAACGACACGAATAAATAGATGGCTAGAGTGGAGCGTTATGAAGAGAGTTATCTTGAATATTCATTTGTACGCTGGCATGATCGCTGCACTCTTCCTCATTGCCATCAGCCTCTCAGGCGCGATTATTGCTTTCGAAAATGAGCTAAACCTGCACCTTTCATCCTCTCCTGACAAATGTGAAGCCTGAAGGACAGCCCCTTGATTGGGACACGGTTCGCGACCGGGTAGAGCAACAATCGCTAGGCTGGAAACTAATTCGCTTTTACTTTCCTGACCGACCTGATCGTTCCACTTACGTTCGTCTACGTTCAAGCACGACCCACCGCATTCGCCACGTATACGTCAACCAGTACACCGGCACTGTACTGGGAAGTACAGAGGATGGGAACAACTGGATCCTTAAGGTTCACGATTTACATGTGAACCTACTATCAGGCAAGGTCGGAAACCGGATTGTGGCCTGGAGCACCTTCGGACTTCTTCTACTCTCTCTCTCCGGGATCATCCTGTGGTGGCCACGTAGAGTATTCCGCTTTCAAGGAACATCCTCCTGGCCGCGCCTCAATCGCGACCTACATTACACCGTAGGCTTCTGGTCATTTCTTGCAATGTTTGCCTTCGCAATTACCGGCCTTGCCCTTCACTACCAGACGGGGAAGCTGCTTAGCCTCCTAAACACCCCATCGGCAGCCAGGAGGATGGCTGGCCATGGAACTTCGATCGAAGGAATGTTAACAACGGCACGTGAGGCACTCCCCGGGAGCACCATCCCCCGGCTGTTACTCTCTGAGGAGCCCGGGGATCCGATCTTTATCTACCAGCGCTTTCCCGAAGACAGGACGCCTGCCGGACGTAGCTTCACCACACTTGATCCGAAGACGGGCGCCGTTCTCAGCGTCGGATCGACAAGAACAGCACCCCTTCTGCAAACTGCTCTGGTGCAATGGACACGGGAGATTCACACCGGTACGATTCTGGGGCTGCCCACTCAGATCGCCGCCGCCTTTTTCGCGCTTCTGCTCTCCGTCCTCGCAAGCACCGGACCAGTTATCTGGATAAACAAGCAGCGGGCGATGGCAAATGGCCGACGTGCCCTTGCACGAAGGAGCAAAGACCAAACCCACTTAAGAAGCTGATCTGCCGGGACTGCCGCACGATCCGTGAAAGAGTTTTCATTTACAGTTCATGGGCGCTTCATTTACCTGCAGGTTAATGGCAGAGCTTGTTTTTTTGATCTCTCAAGAAAGCCAAAAGACATTATCCAATGGAAGAAGTAACCGTACTAAATCAGAAACATAGGGACACGCTACTCGTAAGGGTGACCACCTTTTTCGTGTACCTGTTTGACCAAGTGATGCCGGACCCTTACGTCTTCGCAGTGATCCTGACCTTTGTCGCAGCGCTGCTCGCGTATGTCTTCGCACCCAACGCACACCCGCAGCAAATTGTTACGGCCTGGTACAGCGGCGTCTTCAATCTGTTCACCTTCGCGTTCCAGATGGTGATCATGCTGGTAGCTGGGTATACGCTTGCGAGCGCACCGGCAATCCGGACACTCCTGGGGAAGATTGCGTCGATTCCCGGAAATCCCGCCGCCGCAGTATCACTCACGATCCTAATCTCCATGATTGCATCATGGGTCAACTGGGGACTTGGCCTTGTAACTGCCGCGCTTCTGGCGCGCGAAATCGCCAAGCGGATTCGAATGGACTTCGGTTGGTTGATCGCTGCCGCATATACGGGATTTGTCATCTCAACGGAAGGGTTGTCCGGCTCAATCGCGTTATCGCAGGCCACGCATGGCTCAGCATTGAATATCGTCGAGAAGGTTACCGGTCAACTCACACCGTTGTCTCAGACTGTCTTCATACGCTTCAACCTGATTCCGATTGCAGTGCTGCTGGTTGTTCTACCGATTGTCTTCCGTTACATCGGACCGGCGCCCGAGAACACCCATCCCGCAGACCTCGAGCGGCTGCGAGTCGAGGACTCGCCGCCGCTTCCGAAAGAGAAGGCCAATACTCTCGGCGGCAAACTGGATAACGCTTGGATATTGACAGTGTTTCTTGTCGTGTTCATCGGAGCAGCGCTAGGGACGGAACTCTATCGCACCAAAGGACAGCTCGACCTGAACTCAGTGATCATGACTCTTCTCATGCTTGGTCTCATACTCCACTGGACACCCGCTGCTTATGTGGCAGCGATCAAGCACGCTGCGCGCATTAGTGGGCCGCTTATCCTGCAGTATCCGTTGTACGGCGGTCTTATGGGGATTATGACGACGACCGGGCTCGCCGGCGTACTTTCTAAAGTATTCCTCTCCTTTTCGACCGCACACACCATCCCCTTCTGGACCTATCTTACGTCGGTCGTTATAACCTTTTTTGTACCGAGTGGAGGTGGACATTGGGCGGTGCAAGGCCCCTTCGCTGTTCCGGCCGCCAGAGATCTGCATGCATCACTCGCTGGCGTTACCATGTCAGTCGCGATGGGAGAGTCGGTAGCAAACATGTTGCAGCCATTTTTCGCGTTGCCTATTCTTGCTATTGCCGGGATCAGGGTTCAGCGGATGATGGGATTCATGGTGATAACCTTCCTTATTTCCTTCGCCGTGTTCGGCCTTTCACTTCTTTTTCTTGTACCGTCGCATTGATCCATCGTGAAATTCCGTGACTTCCTTGCTAAATAAACGTTGTCGAGCGCTTAAGGTCGTTATACTCGCCACCATCGTTCCGCTCTTCGCGTCACACGGCGATGCCCAGAGCACAGAACTACCACCGTATGCGTCAACACAGCAGTTGACCGGTGTCATTCGCACGTGGGGCAGCCCTCAAATGGGTGACCTGCTCAAGCGTTACGAAGAGGGCTTCCGCAAGGTTCAGCCGTCTGTTCATTTTGAGGACGCTTTGAAGAGCACTGTCTCTGCGGTTGCTGGGGTGTACTCCGAGCGGGCGGACATCGGCCTGCTTGGCAGGGAGATATGGCCCAGCGAAGTTCAGGCATTCGAATCCGTTAAGGGTCATGCTCCAAGCACAATCGAAGTTGCGACAGGTGCCTACGATGTCCCTAAAGCTACCTATGCCCTGATGATCTTCGTACATCGATCAAATCCTATAATGGGCTTATCCATGGAGCAGCTTGATCGCATCTTCGGATATGCCGCCGGGCGAAAACCGGTGCATACCTGGGGTGATCTAGGGCTTAAAGGGATATGGGCCAAACGAGAGATCCACCTTTACGGCTTCAGCACGGATAATGATAAGGCGTTGATCTTTAGTCGAATGGTTTTCCGCAGGAGTACCCGATGGAACTGCGATTTGCGCGAGTACTCAAACGCCTCGGGTCCGCCTGCGATCGATTCCGGCGAATTGATCCTCCGCGATCTGGCAAAGGGCCCTGCCGGCATCGGAATCTCAAACGTCCATTACGCTACTCAAGAT
This sequence comes from uncultured Acidobacteriaceae bacterium, assembly GCA_963756685.1. Lineage (GTDB taxonomy): Bacteria > Acidobacteriota > Terriglobia > Terriglobales > Acidobacteriaceae > Edaphobacter. The sequence continues at coordinate 513,541 of CAVWON010000004.1, read as the reverse complement.
GTAAAAGTAATGCCCCTATCCACACTGGATAATGAACCATCCGTTGCGCCAACGCGCGAGAACATTGCGTCAAGACGGTATCCTTTGTCTCGCGCAGTATACATCGTGTTCGACCGGAAGGCGGCCAACTTCGTCAATCCGATCATTCTTGAGTTCCTCCGCTACATCCTAAGCAGCCAAGGTCAAGGGGATGTTCTCCACGATGGGACCTATCTCCCTTTAGCACCCAGCATTGTCGAAGAGCAACGGCGTCTCCTAGATGCGCCATGATTCTCAGGTGCCCGCGGTATTTTGTAGTCGGCGACCGCGTAGGTTGGATACCCGCAATCCGACTGCGAATGCTTTTGTTGCAACAAAGCAGGCAGTAATACCTGCGTGCTTTGGCATTGGAACCACTATGCCGATTTTCCTAGACAGTGCAATAATTGCGAGATCGACCCCCATCCTGCATTTAAGAGGCAGCTGACGCTGGAGCGATTGATGAAGCTCGCGGCCGGTGGAATCGGCGCGAATTTTCGCGCCGATTCCACCGAGGCTGTCTACCCGTGTTTTCACTGGCTTTCAGTGCTTTTTGTTGGCCATCAGTGCTCATCTTCTGAATGGGTTACGATCAAGAGCACTTCTGTCGGGGCAGAGGTCGATATTTCACATGGACGATATCGACAAATCGGACAAGTGGCTTTCCGGGTTTGATTGGTCTGAAGATGCACCACCAGACGCATGACGACGATGGTGACGGCAGACACTATCAGCGTACCGCCAACAAGGTAGAGTCCGCGAGTGAAGTTTCCTCTGGTTCCATTGGTTGAGCCGATCATGTAGGGTCCGACGAAGCCGCCCAATGTGCCGAGCGAGTTGATGAAGTGCCAGGACCTTCCAGTCCGCCAACGCACGCCATGCGCTGTGGCTGCGGGGATCTTTGATAGCAGTCTGCTCCTGCTGGATTGCGGACGAGAGCCAATCGCGTTCGTCCGCGGTGAGCCAGGCGGCGTCGGCGGGATCTTGATGATGCCTTGAACCTTCGTCGATTGCGCCGCCACTGTTCCGAATGCGCTGCATAGAAACAATAGCGTCACGATGTTGGCTATCCCGAGTAGACGAATCGCTCTCATTTTCCTGCTCCTTCCTGATGCTGAAGCGAACGCAGTCTTATTCAGATTTGCATTCAATAATGATCGAACTTATCCTACTGCGCGATAACGCGCGATAATCAGTGAACGCTCGTACCGATCTCGCGAGCTACCCCCTCGGCGCGAGACGTTACCTCGGTGGCCTTGCCCCAATTCTTGCGGCGATAAGCGAAGCTAGTCGACACACGTGATCTTGCTTTTGTATTCTCCCAACGTAATCCTGTAGTTCGACTCCGAAATCGACTGTAAGTTCTTCGATGAATTCAATTTTGATTTTCCTTAAACTCAAGCAGTGACAACCTAAGGTTGCACTGTCAACCAGAAACTCATCTCTACTGCGAAATCTTCGGGTTCTTCAGTAGCGAATTCCGACAGCGACCGTTATGAACTGTGTGTTGATGTTTTTGCTCGGAGCATAGTTATAGCGCGCTTCCGTGTAAAGTCGGTAAGGCGCTTCGCCTACTCTTACAGTGAGTCCCATGCCTGCGGTTGCGCCCAATGCACTTGAGTTGGAGCTTGCCACAGTTTGGCTGGCGGTTACAGTTCCCGAGGTGCAGGTGAATCCCCACCAGAGCCACGCCGTCGTACAAATGGTTTCTGGGCCTGCTGTGACCGCTTTTGAGAGGTTGGTGTCACGGAGATACCAACCACCGCCACCGATGAGATAGGTGCCGAGTAGCCGGCCTCGCAGTTCGTACCGGTAATTTCCGGTGATAGTAAAAATGTCGGCGTTTCCGCTAAGATCGGTGGATTGCAAAGTGGCCTGCAGCGGTCGCAGCTGCCCACTTGAGGCATAGACCCGATTCCACAGGAACTCGCCGATGAGCGCCTGGTGCCGGTTAAAGTTATAGCCTATCCCGGCAACCATACCCCAACCGGTGCCGACGACCTGTGCGGTCGAGTTGACGGGTACGTTGATAATCATTGCAAGGTTGGTGTTCACTTTACATTCGTCTTCGCAGTCGTCCTGTGCATGAAGCAGTTGCAGCGGCGCCAGCGCGATCATCAGAATCACGATGTTCCTCAAATTCAGTTTGCAGGTGTGCATAGGTCGTTCCAATCTGAGAAACGTACACCATTTGTAGATTGCTAGACCGAAGGAAACTGTGCGAGCATCGTTCACGCTGGGATCCAACGTCTGTCTATCCATAGCCTTCGCTCCATGAGTTTAGAAGTTGATTGCGAGGTCGTGAACTGGCAAAAGTGTTAGTCGGCACTTCCGGCAGACCGTAGGAGCGTTGTTGGCAGAGCGACTGTTGCTGGGAGGCCGCGTGGAATCCGAACTCAAACTCGACTGAAACCACTCAGCGTGGAGTGTTTCGTCAGAACAGGATCTTGACGATCCGCGTCAGCAATTTGTTCGAGAGAAAAGACCGTAAGGCCTAGCGGCAGAAGCGGCTCGGCCGTGACCGCAGCGAGTCGGGTTTGCGCCGTCCAACGCTACGGTGATGGACGCTGATCGTGTGCGCTCTGGCTGCGTCGGGTGCTATTTTTCATCATTGTGGCTCTGTACTCGCCGTTCAATGGCATTCTGGAGATTTCTCCTGTGGTGGTCCGCGATGCATTGACCCTGCTGAGCAAGGAATGACAACCTGACGTTGCACTGTCAGCGCGATGGTTGTGTGCGATTTCACCAAATTCAACGCGATTGATGAATCAGTGGACTTCGCACACGAGATCAACAATCGAAGGTTGACGCGGACTCATCGATTACCGAAAGACCATCCCAAGCCTGAGGTGATTCCATAGTCGCTGCCGGAGAAATTTTGAGGGGGCTTGTTGTCCCAGTTGCCGTAGAAGGATAGATTCCAATTCAGTCCACCGAAAAGCTTTACATAATACGTCGCTGACGTATTTGTATACACCCGGCCAGCTTGAGTCAGGGCCGGGACGACGGCCGCATCAATGGTTAGGTTCGTTTTGTCGAAGACAAAAAACTTAGCCTGACCCTTGATCAAGGCTGCTGCAACATTTTGCGTTTCTTGCTGGCCCAAAGACTGGGTATACCGTGTGTTTTGCCATTCCAAGCCCCCAAGCAGCCAAATGCTTGCCCGGTCTGTATTCTTTAAATACCGCCCGATACCGCCTCCAAGATTTGTCTGAAGGTCGATACTTTGTTCGGAGCTTTGAAGAAAGCCGCCGACTCCTGCATAAAACCAATTATTCCGTCGAAGCAATCGATTGGAAAACAGGTCTACCGCGTTTCGCGTGGAAACCGTTGCACCGGTGCTGGCCGCGAGTGACGAGTTGTAATTGGCCTGGGCGGCCCATCGTTCGCGTAGATACTCAAGCGAGGCGCTGAAATTGTATTGCGTTGCTTGATTACCTTTGGAATACGAAATCCCCGAAGTGATCTGGCCGTTGAAGCGCTGCCGAAAACTCGTGGATGTTTCCGTCATGTTGATGATCTTGGAGTGCTCCACCGTGACGCTCTGATTTGTGGCTTCGGAAATCTCAATCAGGATTGGTCGCCCTCCAGGCGACTGGACAGTGCGCAGCGTACCGGTGTAGACCAACCCGTCTTGTGTCTTCACAATGAACAACTGTTTGCTTTCGAGGTGATCAACCTTAGCCCAATCTACTGAGCTGGTACCGAGGATGTAATCAAAGCTCACGGAAAGGGTGCCAGAATTAAGTCCTTTTATCTCACCAGTCAGACGGTCGCCATTGTTCATAACGATCATGTCAGTTTTCTCTCGGGCAAAAAGAGGTATGGTGCTTGCAACCGCGAAGGAGAGGGTCACAATTCGTAGAACAATTACCCGAAATGGAATAGCCTTTGACCTGTGGGAACAACATGCAGCCGAGACACTGGATCGATCGCAAATCGGAACCAGTGTCGTGGGCGGCCTCTGAGGTTCATGCGTTTGCCAGATCTCCGGGTTTAATTTGCGCATAGCGTGTAAGCATCCTGGATAGATTTCGTGACCGATTAGGGTTATCTTGTACGTAAATGTCCAGCAAACAATCGATAAACACCTACTGGCTGCGTGACTAAAGGGAACCGTTCAAATTTCTACTGAATAATCCTTCCGACGCCACATTCGACAGTTCCTCTCCGTGTCCAGCCTTGCAAGCGTGAATACACTCTCGTAGCTCAGAACAACGATTGCAGGCCTGCCCCTGCAGCAAGTTGGTTACTCCATCGGAGCGGATTTGACTCCTGCCGGACGAAGAGATAATTCCCGGCCTTCGGCTGTCAGCGGTTTTGCACGAAGAGATCATTCATGAAAAACCGAGTCGTTGGATTGCAACCGTCTTTCTGACAATTTCCGTGGCATTGCGGATCGCGCCCGTCAGTCGCGCAGCTGAATCCGGAGCGCGACGTATCGAGGCAAGCTACCGTCTAGCGTGCTATCGGAAGGCTGACTGGTTGTTGCAATCGAAATTCGAGCAGGGATTCGCTTGGCACGGATACCTGCTTGCCTTTGGTAGCTGCAGATGCGATAGTTCCAGTTGCAGCTCCAGCGCCGGCTCCAATTGCAGCACCCTTTCCCCCGCCCGCGAGCCCGCCAATGAGCGCTCCGAGTCCTGTGCCGCCAACGACTCTCTTTGCGGTTTTGCTACCCTGCCCCTGGGAGGCTACTTGGTAAGTACTAGTCAGAAGCGGATATGCAGTGCCATTGATGACGATGTCGGTCATTTCCAGTGTCAGTTCCGCCCCGCCGGATACGTTGCCCGCTGACTTAGCTTGAGCGAGCCGCCCATAAACGGTCGTACCTCTCGGTGCAACTACAACGTCATCCACTTGAAGATTTGTCTCGAGATTGGCTGTGAAGCGGTATCCGACCTGTTGTTTGCTCGAATCCACGGAATCAGCCATGCGGATCAGGATTCGCGATCCGGCGGGAACGGTTACCTTTTTGGGCGCTCCTTGTGCTTGCCCTTCGACCGCGGCCGACAAACACAACCCTATTAACAAAGCCGCTGCTCGTACCGTTGCGTATCGCATGTTCTCTCTCCCTGTTCTCAGGACTCGTGCCCGACAATGGGCAAGGCCGAAGTAATTTGAAGATCGATAATCGCCAGCAACTGATCTTCAATCTGCAGGAATCGCGCGGCCTCGACGGCACCTAACGAGTCTTTGACGCGGCCGTAGTATTTAGCCAGAAGTTCATCACGCTGTTTCCGATAATTGAAGGCATTCTGAACCAGCTCATCCGCTTTAGCAGCAGTCATCTGATCGTAGTTGCGCGCGTAGTTCTGAATGTTCGCTAGACTCAGGTTGTTTAGTTTCGTCAACTGTGCATCGTACTCGCTGTAGATCGGCCAGAATTTCGCCGCCTGATCCACGTCCAGACTCATCAGAACGCCCATGATCTCGTCCTTCTGCTGTCGAACATTGCTGCTGCGCAACAGTTCAATATATTCCCGAACATTTTTCTGTTGCGTGTTTGTCATGGACGACCCAGTTTTCGGTGGTGTGTTCTGCGAATGCGCGGTTTGCTGGCCGAAGGTGACGGCACATTGGACAAGGCATAGAACAAGCGCGCAACGCAGTGAAGTTTGTATCTTCATCTGATTGTCCTCCTTCAGAGACCTGACTGCTCCTTTATGCGCACCAGAGATTACAAAGATTTTCGCCAACTCGGGGGAGCGAAGCAAAGAATGCGCTGCGTTCTCTGGAATGTGGTTTTCTGGGGCGGTGGGGTGGGGAATTTGTGCATAACGTGTAAGCACCCTAGATAGATTTCGTGACCGATTAAGGGTCTTCTTGTACGTCGATGTCAGGCAAACAATCGATGGATACCTGCTCGCTGACCACCCAGAGCAACCGTTCACATTTCTACTGCACAATCCTTCCGGTTGCCACTATCACTTTTAACAGTTCCTCCCCGTGTCGACCCCTGCTAGCATCAACTCCTGTCGTAGCTCAGAACAGTGATTGCGGGCCTGTCTCTGCCCTATAGCAAGATGGCCCAGGAGCGGTTTCGACTACAGCCGGACGAAGAGATAGCGTCCCGGCCTCAGCTAGCAACGGTTTTCACGAAGAGATCGTTTATGAAGACGAGTCGTTGGATTGCAACCGCCTTTCTGACAACTTCCGTGATATTGGGGATCGCGCGGTCAATGGCGCAGCAGCCAAATCCGGAACGCAACGCGTACTTCGGCGAAACCCACATTCACACCAGCTGGTCGTTTGATGCCTACACTTTCGGCAACCTGAAGGCCGGCCCGGAAGACGCCTACAAGTTTGCCATGGGCGAGCCCATCGACCATCCTGCTGGTTACAAAATCAAGATCACCCGTCCGCTGGATTTCTTGGCTGTAACTGACCATGCCGAGTATGTGGGTATCGCGCCATTGGCAAACGACCCCAATTCGGACATCAGCAAATTGCCCATCGCGGAAAAACTGAAGGTCCGAAGCAAAGAGGATATCCAGCGCGTGTATATGTTTCTAGGCGCTTCAATTATGAAGAACGAGGCAATCCCGGAGTTGACGAACCCCGAAGTGAAGGGGAGCGTCTGGAAGCAGATTGTCAGCGCTGCAGACAAGTATTACCAGCCGGGCAAGTTTACGACTTTTGCAGCGTACGAGTGGACTTCAACGCCGGACAATCGCAACATGCACCGCAATGTCATCTTCAAGGATTCCAAGAAAGTGCCGGGATATCCGTTTTCCTCCCTGGACTCGGATCATCCCGAGGATCTCTGGAATTGGATGGATACGCAGCGCAAAGCAGGAAATGAGTTGCTGGCGATCTCGCATAATGCCAACCTGAGCGACGGCATCATGTTTCCACTGGAGGTTGACAGCAAGAACCGGCCAATTGACGCTGCCTGGGCGCAGGAGCGGGTGAACAATGAACCGTTAACCGAAATCCACCAGCTCAAGGGCACATCAGAGACCCATCCATTGCTCTCTCCCAATGACGAGTTCGCTGACTACGAGTTACTAAACTACCTTCTTGGCGGGTTGGAACGGGCTCCCAAAATCCACGGCAGCTATATCCGCGAGGCATGGCAGAACGGCCTGGCGATGCAAGACAACCGCGGGTACAACCCGTACAAGATGGGAGTCGTAGGCGCCAGCGATTCGCACAACACGGCTGCCGGCTACAGCCAGAGCGACTATTTTGGCGGACACGGATTGCTGGACGCCACGCCCGAGACCCGCTTGAGCGGCAAAAAAGAGCTCGGCCTGAATGTGGGTCTGCTCAGCACTGCCGGCCTGGGCGGAGTGTGGGCGGAAGAGAATACGCGTGAGTCGATCTTTGCCGCCATGCAGCGCAAGGAGACCTTCGGCACCAGCGGCGTGCGGATCAAAGTCCGGCTCTTCGGCGGCTGGGATTTCCGCCCTGACGTCGTGAACGAGAAAGACTGGGTGAAGACCGGCTATGCCAAGGGCGTGCCAATGGGTGGGGACCTTCCCGAAAAAGCGGGAAAGGAACCGACCTTCATCGTGTGGGCCGTCAAAGATCCTGACGACGCCAATCTCGACCGCATTCAAATTATCAAGGGCTGGACGAAGAGCGGCCAGATCTTCGAAAAGATCTATGACGTAGCGTGGTCCGGCAATCGCAAGCCCGATTCGGTTACCGGCAAAGTCCCTGCGGTCGGCAACACCGTTGACGTCAAGAACGCGACTTATACGAACACTATCGGTGCGGTTGAACTGAAGAAGGTATGGAGGGATCCCGACTTCGATCCAAGCTTGCATGCGTTCTATTACGCCGCGCGTTTTGCAGATACCGACCCCACGATGGACCACCTACGATGCCAAGAAGTTGGGAGTGCCGCCGCCGAACTTGGTAGCCGCAACGGTCCAAGAGCGCGCCTGGACGTCTCCCATCTGGTATGCCCCGACGGAGGAGGCGAGCAGGGGCGAAAAGCACAGTATCACGGTTGCCGATCTGAAGCAGAAGGGGGCCGCAGCACTCGACGATTCCCAGTTAACGCAGTTGGTCGTTGGAAAGACACTGACCGTTCGCAATACGGTTACCGGCCAGCAGTTCCAGATTTCCTACGGTACGTCAGGACGACGTCTGATTCTCAGCGTAGACGGGAAGCAACCGGAGCCGGGTGAAGTATTTGATGTTACGGGCGCGGGTGCCTTGGGCTCGCCCGCACAATACGAGATCCGAGGCGGCGAAATCATTACGACGCTTGGAGAGACGCCGTTCGCAGTGACGGTCTACAAGCTGGGGGATAAGTATCTGGCCGCGCGCAGCAATGAATTCGGCTACGCCAATTATGAGCTCGAAAAAGTGCAGGAATAGAGCAAGTCAGAGACCTTCTGAGAGGAAGCGAGGTGCAGGAAAGTGGGCATATTAGTCGCATCCAAGTCAGCACCCTGCGAGCCCGCGCAGGAACACCATGCGTCTGTGCGCAGGCTCCTCAAACGCTGGCTGCGCGAGCCGCTCGTTCATTTTCTGATTATCGGTTCGCTGCTGTTCATCATTTATGAAGTGTGGGGCCACTCCAGTCAGCCGGGCAGCAAGCGCATAGAGCTAACGCTGGATGATCTACGCCAACTCCAGATAGGTTTCGCCGCGCAATGGGAGCGCCAACCCACGCCCGAGGAATTGGCGGGCCTCGTGGAGAATCGCGTTCGCGAGGAGATACTCTATCGCGAGGCTCTAGCCATGGGCCTCGATAAGGATGACGACATCGTCAAGCGCCGCATGGCGCAGAAGATGCAATTCCTTGCTGAAGACGTAGCCAATGCTCACGAGCCGACGACTGCGGAACTCAAAGCGTGGTTCGAACGGAATCGGGACAAATTCTTGTTGCCCGGCGGCATTACCTTCCGTCATCTATACTTTTCTCCCGATCGACGCGGCCAACGGGCTCACGACGATGCGGTGAAAGTGCTGGCTAAGATCGCAGGCCAGCCCGAAGACTCCAAGACTGCGGCTTCGCTCGCAGATGCATTCATGTTCCAGGATTACTACGGCGATCGCTCGCCCGAGCAATTGGCCAAAGAGTTTGGATCGCAATTTGCGCAGGCAGTCTTCAAGCTCAAACCTGGTTCATGGCAAGGGCCAGTCGAGTCCGGCTATGGATGGCACCTCGTGTTCGTGGATTCGCTCACTCCCGGCCGCGTCCCTGCTTTTGAAGAGGTCGAGCCGGACGTGAAAAGCGCATGGCTGGCTGACCAGCGCGAACAGGCCAAGCATAAGGCTTATGAAGCCATGCGTGCGAAGTACACGGTGTCTTTGCCTGCTCCTCCCAAGAAGGAAACGCTAACGCAACTCTTCCAAAGTTGCCTAAGCGCGAAATTCCAATTTCTTCCGGCGAAGGGCCACGAATGATCTGCCTGAAGAAATGTCTTCGTTACCTCCTTGTCGGCCGGGTGCTTGCCGCACTGCTGCCGCTTTCTGTCGCATGGGCACACGAAGTCCGTCCGGCTTATCTTGAGCTAAAAGAAACGGCGCCTGGCCGTTTCAATGTTTTGTGGCGCACGCCCGTGCTTTCAGGCATGCGGCTGCCGGTTGTGCTCAAGCTTCCTGATGATGTGCAGAACCTCAAAGAGCCGATGGTCCAGGAGTTGACCGACTCGCTGGTCGAGCGCCGATGGATCGATGCCGGGCCCGGCGGACTCGCGGGAAAACGCATTGAGTTTGTTGGATTGCAGGGGACCATCACCGACGTCTTGGTTCGTGTCGAGCGCCTCGACGGCTCTTCTCAGGTGACTCGCGTCTTGCCATCCTCACCTTCCTTTGTTGTTGAAGCGACACCGCGGCGTTTCGAAGTCGCTCGAACCTATCTCGTGCTCGGAATCGAGCATATCCTCACAGGTGTTGACCATCTGCTCTTCGTTTCAGGACTCCTGCTGCTAGTGAGCGGCGTAAGGCGCTTACTTCTAACCGTCAGTGCTTTTACACTCTCCCATACGGTCACGCTGACTCTCGCAACGCTGGGATTCGTCCACGTGCCGCCCGCCCCTGTTGAAGCAGTCATCGCGCTCAGCATACTGTTTGTCGCCTGGGAAGTACTCCGAAAAGATACGAATCCGACTGGACTCGCGCAGCGCAAGCCATGGCTCGTAGCTTTCTCGTTCGGCCTGCTGCACGGCCTCGGATTCGCAGGTGGACTCAGCGCGGCAGGGCTGCCCGCTGCGCATATCCCGCTTGCTCTCGGCTTCTTCAGCGCGGGAGTCGAGGTCGGTCATTTTTCCTTTGTCGGGGCGCACTGTTAATCATAGCGACGTTCAAACGCTGGACGTCCCGATTGCCGTCCTGGTCTTCGCGAATCGCGCCCTATGCCATAGGTAGCTGCGCATCCTTCTGGCTTATCGCACGTCTCGCAGCATTCTAAGATTTTTCGGACACCGTTCCTATCAACCCTGATGCCAAACTTGCAATCGCAGAGACTCCACATGCAGGACAAGCACAAGCGAGGGTAATACACCGGTGAGATCGTGCTTTTCCAGCAACGGACTACGGACGCGGCTCAAAGTGCATCTCGAGACCAGTACGCTTTGCATGCAGCTTGCATCTTTCACGGACGCGTTATCTATGTCAATCGCTACGACACGTCTTTCAGACGTCGTGTGTCGCAATAGCAACGCATGCAAGCGAATGAACCCCGTTGGCCAAAGATCCAGTTACGCTCATTGAGGGGCTTGCCCTTTGACCGGCCCTTTGAGGGAAGGGAATTGCACTCAGAGAGCGAACTATTGCCCTCACCCCGCTTGAGCAGACATCACTGCCGCCGCAAAGCAGCAACCTGATCAAAGCTGATGCTCGATTTCTTCCCTTTGCGCTTCTTCGTAGAAGATATCTCTGCCTGCAACCGCAGCTGGAGGTCAACATGCAAAACGGGAGCATCATACGAAGGAATCGCAAGAGACACTCCGACATTTGGCAATTTCGCTGGTGGGAGAAAACGTCGGAAGGAAAGAGGATTTATAGAAGGAGAGAAATCGGAACCGTCGACCAGATTCCAGACCTGGAGGCTGCTCGCAAAGCAGCTTGCCTCTTGGTGCCAGAGTTGAAGGCAAGGAGGGGTAGATCAGAACCAACTTCGATGACTGTCGCTCAACTTTGCAGCCATTTTGATCAGCGTGAATTGTGTTTGGGCAATACGTGGCGAAGCTACTCGACCAAACAAATCTATAAGGTCTACATCCGCCGATGGATTGTTCCGAGATGGGGCGAACTCCTATTAAGCGACATCAGGACGATTGAGGTCGAGTCGTGGCTTCGGAGCCTATCCATCGCCAGAAGTACGTGCGCAAGATGCGCAACGTCATGTCGGTGTTGTTCAATCATGCTCTCAGGTACGAGTTCTTCGACAGAAACCCTATTCGTCTTGTGCGTCAAAGCGCAAAACGAAGATCGACGCCCGTTGTGCTAACGCCCGGTGAGATCCGAACCCTTTTAGAAGGGTTGAAGATTCGAGAGAGAACTTTAGTGTTCATCGCGGCGTCAACTGGCATTCGGCAAAGCGAACTGTTCGCTCTGAAATGGGGCGACATCGATCTCTCGGCGGGAACAATGAACGTGGCGCGCTCCATCGTTCACGGATTCGTCGGCCCGTGTAAAACCGAATCGTCTCAGAAACCCGTACCGATCCATCCCCTCGTCTGCAAAGCGTTGGTCAAGTGGAGAAAACGGTCTAAGTATCGTCAGCCGGAAGACTGGGTCTTTGCCAGCCGGCATAGCCATGGACAGAAACCGTATTGGGGACAGGCTATCTTGCAGAAGTATCTGCGACCAGCGGCTCTGGAATTGGGTATTGAAAAACGATTTGGCTGGCACACATTCCGGCACACCTACTCAACACTCTTGAGAAGCGTTGGCACCGAGTTCAAAGTAATGCAGGAGCTTCTCCGGCACTCAACCCTTCGATCAACCCTGGATGTCTACACCCAAGCCACTACGCCAGCGAAGCACAGTGCGCAGGCTGCAGTCATGTCCCTAGTCTTCACTTCCTAGTAGAGGCGGTCGTTCCGATGGGAGCGTTGCAAGTCGATTTTGGGTGCAAAATGGGTGCAAAACGCACCCAGTTTGCACCCCAGTTTCATCGAAATTCCAACGCCAAAACACCCCATAAGTCTTTTGGAATGTATGGCGGGGACGACGGGGCTCGAACCCGCGACCTCTGCCGTGACAGGGCAGCGCTCTAACCAACTGAGCTACGTCCCCAAGATTACACATCGTCGCCGTTTCGGATCCGGCTTCCGCCCATTTGGACATCAACGGGAGACCAGGACTTCCAACGCAACGACAGAAATAAGTCTATCAGATTCGAACAAGATGTTGGTGCTCATGGCCCAGGACGCAAAGCAAATGTTTAGACATCGGCTCACCGGTTCATCGAGCGTTCTTGTAGATCGTCCCCAGTAGCTCGTCGTACATGGCCTGTCTCTCCTCGGCAGAACCGGAACGCATGGCATGGGTGGCGCAGTGAGCGAGGTGATTACTCATCAGGGCCCGGGCGACCGCTCGGAGCGCCTCTTGAGTCGAAGAGACCTGGGTGAGAATGTCGGCACAGTAGCGGTCTTCTTGTACCATGCGCTGCAGGCCGCGGACCTGACCTTCGATTCGGCGGAGGCGGCGCAGGTTCGAAGCCTTGATCACGGGGTCAACTCCGACTGCCTTGCGGCCCATTGGGTCCGCCGGGTGAGTGCCGAGCTCCGTATGGGTCAGGTTCTGTTTTAGTGCGTTCCCTTTAGTGGCCATGTTTTTCCTTATGAGAGTTTCAAGCGGCGCAACCGCAGACTGTTGGTGACAACGCTGAACGAACTCAGCGCCATGGCTGCACTGGCAATCACTGGACTCAGCAGCAAGCCGAAGACCGGATAGAGTGCGCCGGCCGCGAGAGGAATACCAATCACGTTATAGACAAAAGCCCAGAAAAGGTTCTGCCGCATCACGCGCATGGTGGCGCGCGACAGTGCGATGGCCGCTGCCACGCCGGTCAGGTCGCTGCGCATCAGCGTTACATCTCCGGCTTCCATGGCAATATCAGAGCCGCTCGCCATAGTGAGACCAACGTCCGCTTGGGCCAGGGCGGGGGCATCGTTGACGCCGTCCCCGACCATCGCCACCACGCGCTGCTCTCCCTGAAGGCGCTTGATGGCTTCTACTTTTCCAGCCGGGAGCACGCCAGCGATTACCTCATCAACACCGGCCTCACGTGCAATCGAACGGGCCGTATGTTCGTTGTCACCGGTCAACATCACAACGCGGAGCCCTTCAACGTGCATCTGGCGAATAGCATGAATTGATGTGGGCTTGATCGAATCCGCGACCGCGATGATGCCAGCTAGACTGCCATCGATCGCAATCCAGAGTGCTGTCTTGCCCTCCTCCGCGATACGAACCGCCGTCGCCTGCAGCGAGTCAGTAGAAATGCTGTACCGCGCCATCAACCCGGAATTGCCTACCAGCGTCACGTTGCCATCAACGATTCCGAGGACGCCGAAGCCTGTCTGCGACTCGAACTCCTGTGCCTGCGGGAGGCTCAGACCGCGGTCTCGAGCATAGCGAACCACGGCGTCAGCAAGAGGATGTTCGCTCGCATGTTCGAGCGCTGCGGCAATACAAATGAGGTGGTCTTCGGCACTACGAACGGACTCGGGCGTTGCATCTTCGTCTTCGTCTGCGACGAGCAGAACATCGGTCACCTGAGGACGGCCCGCGGTGATCGTGCCGGTCTTGTCGAGCACGACGGTATCGATCTTCTCCAGCTGCTGCAAGGCCTCGCCGCCTTTGATGAGAATTCCATCGTTGGCCCCGCGTCCGGTCGCGACCATCACTGCCGTAGGAACAGCCAAGCCCATCGCGCAAGGACAGGCAATCACCAGGACGGTGACCGCTGCAGCGAAGGCCTGCATGATGCCGGCGTGCGGCGCAAAGGCTCTCCAGGCAACAAACGTGACGATAGCAATGCCAAGCACTGTTGGTACAAAGATCGCGCTGACGCGGTCCGCGATTCGTTGAATCGGCGCACGGGACCCCTGCGCATCACGCAACAGACGAACGATCTGCGAAAGCGTGCTTCCCGCTCCCAGGCTGCTTGCGCGGTATTGAAACGATCCCTGTTGATTGACGGTTCCACCCATAACTCTGTCCTGTGCGGTCTTCTCAACAGGTAACGACTCTCCCGTGAGCATCGATTCGTCCACACTGCTCCTGCCGGACATAACCTTGCCATCGGTGGGAATACGTTCGCCGGGACGCACTAGAACCACGTCGCCCTCAACGATCGACTCAACAGGCAGATCACGTTCGACGGCGTCTCGTACAACGGTCGCGGTCTTCGGTTGCAGTTGCACGAGCTTGCGTAAGGCGTTCGCGGTCTGGCCCTTCGCTCTGCTCTCAAGCGCATTGCCGGTCAGCACCAACCCGATGATGAGAATCGCAGCTTCAAAATAAACGTCAGGCACGATGCCATGCGCGACGAAGAAAGCAGGCGCAATTGTGCTCGCTGCTGAGTATAGAAATGCGGCCCCTGTGCCAAGCGCAACGAGCGTGTTCATATCAGCCGTCTTATGCAGAAGGGCAGACCAGGCCTTCGTGTAAAAGCGGCGTCCGGCCCAACCAAGGATGAACGCTGCAAGAGCAAAGAGGAACCAGCGAATGGCATCGTCGCTCACCTGATACATCCACGGCAGCATTCGGCGTAGTTCGGGATCGAGAACGCGCATGTTCCAGTTCATCAGCGGGTCTTTCATGCGCTGCAATCCGCCGGCGCTAGTCATGCTCATCAGCGGCATGGACAATACCATGGCCAAGGCCCCCGCGATCAGACTGACCGCGGCCCTCAGGCGCAATTGTTTATATTCGCGCAACTGCTCCGCATCGTTTTCTTCCTGATCTGCAAGAGCTGACGAATGGAGAGCAGGGACCTCAGCGCCATAGCCGGTACCTCGTATCGTGTCCACCAGCGTAGAGGTCGAGGTGACGCCTGGATCGAACGTCACTGTCGCGTTGTTCGTCATCAGATTGACGCTGGCGTCTTGCACGCCGGCCTGGGCGACCAACGTCCGTTGGATGAAGGATTGGCA
Source organism: uncultured Acidobacteriaceae bacterium (assembly GCA_963756685.1). Classification (GTDB taxonomy): domain Bacteria; phylum Acidobacteriota; class Terriglobia; order Terriglobales; family Acidobacteriaceae; genus Edaphobacter. Next base: position 498,449 of record CAVWON010000004.1, on the reverse strand, counting down.
TGCCGCGCAGGTCATCCCAGTGACAGGTATTGTGACCCGTTCGTGGGCAGCGGACAGCGGGGCGCCAGTGTCAGTACTTGTTTCCTCGGTCTTCACTGTACGAACCATTGCGATCTCCCGGCTACCTCTCAATGCGCACGGAAAGGCCGATGCGATTGACAGCGGCCGCGATCTCTTCCGCACTCGCCTGTTCAGGACGGAAGGTCATCTCTGCTGAGCCCACCTCAACAGGGCCCAACTCGACCCCCTTGACGCCTTGAAGCGCAGCTCTCACTCTGCGGACGCAGCCTCCGCAGTGCATTCCTTCAATCGATAACTTGAGATTGCCCTGCATAAGGTCTTCATCCTCCAATCCGGTTAGATGCTTATACCCCCCAGGGGTATGCATCTATTTTACCAGCGCCAAGGCCAGGGCGGAGATAGGCAGTCAGGCGACCTCCAAAACATTGCATCCCACGCACCGCTCCCATACACTAACGATGGCTCCATTAAATTCGAATGGGCGGTTAGCTCAGTTGGTTAGAGCGCCTGCCTTACAAGCAGGATGTCGGGGGTTCGAGTCCCTCACTGCCCACCATTTTTTCAATGATTTACGAGTCATGGTGGTTTCAGCTTCGCCCAATTCGTCCGGTAGGAATTGGAATCAGGAGAAGGCGCCGGATGTCGGTAGCCTACCGCTGTACTTTCGCGAGATGCCTTGCCTCACGGTCCAGGAATGTCACCGAGAACGACCCAGGCACTGCGGCCGCGCCGCATGAGGGTGGATGAGAATACAGGTTGCTCTCAATCACCGGACAGAGTACCGGTACGACAAGGCGGTCTATCTCGGTTCACAGGTCATACAGTTGCGGCCCGCCCCGCATTGCCGAACGCCTATCCTGAGCTACTCGCTTAGCGTCACTCCCGCCGATCACGTTCTCAACTGGCAGCTCGATCCCCACCACAATCACCTTGCGCGCCTTCTTTTTCCAAACAAGACGAACGACTTTGTGGTTGAAGTGGACCTCGTCGCGGAGCTGTCCCCCGTCAATCCATTCGATTTCTTCCTCGAACCAGGAGTCGAAGACTACCCGTTCGAGTACGCGCCGGGGTTGGCAAAGGACCTCGAACCCTATCGCTCGGTCGATCCTCCCGGCCCGCTGCTCCAGGCCTTTCTGCAAAGCATTTCGGTCGAGAAGCGCGGAACGGTCGCCTTTTTGGTCGACTTGAATCGCCGGGTACGAGACGAGATTGGCTACATCACGCGGCTGGATCCGGGCGTCCAGACATGCGAGCAGACCCTCGAAAGGCGCATGGGGCCCTGCCGTGACTCTGCATGGTTGCTTGTGCAAACTCTAAGGCATTTGGGGATCGCGGCGCGCTTCGTCTCGGGGTATCTGATTCAATTGGCGTCGGAAGAGAGCACGTTGGAAGGTCCCAGCGGCTCGCAAACCGACTCGGCGGACCTGCATGCATGGGCCGAAGCGTTTTTACCCGGTGCGGGTTGGATTGGGTTTGATCCGACCTCGGGCCTGTTCGCAGGCGAGGGCCACATACCTCTCGTCTGCACGCCGGCCGCTTCCCAGGCCGCGCCCATCGGGGGAACGGTCTCGCCAGCTAACGTAGACTTCAGCTACTCCATGTCCATTCGCCGGCTGAACGAGGCACCGCGGCCGTCCAGACCGTTCACTGAGGAGGATTGGCGGCAGGTTGAGCAACTCGCGCATAAAGTCGACGCAGACCTGAAGGCGCAGGACGTACGCCTGACCATGGGCGGCGAGCCCACCTTCGTCGGCATCGACGAACCCGAGAGCCCGCAATGGAATATCGATGCTCTGGGACCAATGAAACGAAGCCGCGGCCTCGCGCTGATCCAATGCCTCAGAGAGAGGACAGCGCCCGGCGCGATGCTTCACTACGGACAAGGAAAATGGTATCCGGGGGAGCCATTGCCGCGTTGGGCACTGAGCTGCTTTTGGCGCAGCGACGGCGTGCCCGTATGGGAGAACATCGATCTCATCGCTCGCGAAGATCAGGACTACGGCTTCAGCGCTGCCGATGCACTCAGCTTCGCCGAAGCGCTCACGCGACGGCTTCAGGTGAGCTCCAAAGATGTTTTGCCTGCCTACAATGCAGAAGGAGGGTCGACGGAACCGGCCGGATACATTCTGCCCCTTCGTCGCCGTCAACCTGCAGGCCTGCTGTCCTGGTCGAGTCAGTTGTGGTTTTCTCGTCCGGAACGTCTGCTCCTGACGCCGGGCGATTCGCCCATAGGCTATCGCATACCGACCGAGTCGATGCCCTGGGTCGCGCCCGATGAGCTTGAATACGAGTTCGAGGCCGCGCCCTTCGCAGATCGAGTCAAGCTTCCATCGAGCACACCTCGCCGCCTGGATCTCTTCGAGAAGCTTCCCACGCCCGATCCGCTGCCCGCTCTGTCGAGCGCAGCCGAAACAGCGCGAGAGCTGGTGCGCCCATCGCTGTGCGTACAGGCCCGGGAAGGCCGCCTTCATATCTTTCTGCCATATGCGTCAAGGCTCGCGGACTATCTCGATCTCGTCGCCGCAGTCGAGGACACCTGCCAGTATCTGCATAAGCCAGTATGGCTGGAGGGCTACGCTCCGCCCTCCGATCCTCGGATGCGATCGTTCAGCGTCACTCCTGACCCCGGCGTTCTGGAGGTAAATCTGCCGCCCGCGAGCAGTTGGGACGAACTCGAACAAATTAACACCGTGCTAGTAGAGGAGGCGCGCAAGAATCGGTTGACCGCTGAGAAGTTCAACTACGATGGAGGCCATGTCGCAACCGGCGGCGGCAGCCATATCGTGATCGGCGGAGCGACCCTATTGGACAGCCCGTTTCTGCGCCGTCCGGACCTGCTCCGCAGTATGGTGGCGTTCTGGCAGAACCATCCGTCGTTGTCGTATCTGTTTTCAGGCATGTACGTCGGCCCCACCAGCCAATATCCGCGCGTGGACGAGGCGCGCATGGACGCTTTGTACGAATTGGAGATTGCCTTTAGCCAACTGCCTCCGAACGACTGCCCGCCGTTCATCGTGGACGGATTGTTTCGCAACCTGCTGGTAGACGTTACAGGAAACTCTCATCGCGCCGAATTCTGCATCGATAAGCTTTATTCGCCCGAGGGCCTCGGATTGCGTCTTGGCTTGCTCGAATTGCGTGCCTTCGAAATGGCTCCGCATGTCAGAATGGGTCTTGTGGAGATGCTGCTAGTCCGGGCCTTGGTCAGTAGGTTCTGGAAACGGCCGTTCGAAGGTAACCTGGTTCGTTGGGGCACTGCGCTCCATGACCGTTTTATGCTGCCGCATTTTGTCGAGCGCGATTTTTTCGATGTGCTCACCGAGTTGCGCCGGTCGGGTTACGACTTCGAGGAGAAGTGGTTTGCTTCGCACCTGGAGTTTCGCTTTCCTAAGATCGGATCGATCACTGCAGAGGGAGTTGAACTCGAACTGCGTCAGGCGCTTGAGCCTTGGAACGTGCTTGCGGAAGAGACGACCTCCGGCGGAACGGTCCGCAGCGTGGACTCATCGCTCGAGCGGATGCAGGTCAAAGTATCGGGGTTAGTTACAGAATCCCGCTATGTTGTTACATGCAACGGACGCAACGTGCCTCTCACTCCTACGGGCCCGGCCGGAGAGGCGGTAGCAGGCATACGTTATCGCGCCCGACAGCTTTCCGCATCGCTGCACCCCACAGTTCCCGTGCATACCCCTCTTGTCTTCGACATTATCGACCGCTGGAAAGACCGTTCGATTGGCCGATGCACTTACTACGCAGGACCACCGGACGGTCATAGGTACACTTCGCGGCCAGCGAACGCTGCGGAGGCCGAAGAACGGCGCCTGGAACGCTTTCAAGCCTCCGGTCATACGCCAGTCCCAATGGCGGCGCCGGAGCAGCAGAGCGACCCGATCTTCCCTCTGACTCTTGACCTCCGCAGGCCTGCGCTCGGAGAAGGCTCCCCAGCGGAGAAACGGGGTCTCGTCCCATGACCGTGGACCTGTATCAAACCTCACTCCACTACGCTGCCGCCTACGATGAACTGTCGGCCGATGGTGTAACCCCCCGACCGCACTGGGCGCACCTGATGGAGTCGCTTAGAGAGATCGGCCCCGAGGAGCTGGGACGACGCTGGGGCCGTGCAGAGCGACGCATTCGCGAGAACGGGATCACATACAACATCTACAGTGATCCGCTCGGGGCAAACAGGCCGTGGAAGATCGACATCGTTCCATTGCTGATTTCGGCCGACGATTGGCGTTTCATCGAGGCCGGCATCATTCAGCGCGCCCAGTTGCTGAGCCTGGTCCTCGACGAACCTCTACGGGTCGCAGGACCTTGTGGCGCAGGGCCACTTTCCCGCCGCGCTTCTCTACGCAAACCCCGCGTTCCTTCGGCCGCTAGTGGGCGTATCGGTTCCGCCGCACAGTTATCTGCATATGCTTGCCGTCGATCTCGCGCGTTCGCCTGATGGCCAATGGTGGGTGCTGGCCGATCGCACGCAAGCCCCTTCGGGCAGCGGCTATGCGCTGGAGAACCGCACCATTGTCTCCGATGTTCTGCCGAACCTCTTCCGCTCCTCGAACGTATTGCGCCTCGCTCCCTTCTTTCGCGCACAACGCGAAGCCCTTACCAGCCTCGCCCAGCGCAACAATCCGCGAATCGTCCTGCTGACTCCGGGCCCGTTCAACGAGACCTACTTCGAACACTCGTACACCGCAAGATACCTGGGCTTCACACTGGTCGAGGGGGCCGATCTCACAGTGCGCGACCGCTGCGTCTATCTAAAGACCGTGGACGGGTTGGAGCAGGTCGACGTCATTTTGCGCCGCGTGGACGACAGTTTTTGCGACCCTCTCGAATTGCGGAGCGATTCACTATTAGGTGTACCCGGCCTGGTCGACGCTATCGTCGCTGGAAACGTGAAGGTCGCAAATGCATTGGGCAGCGGGCTAATCGAGACCGCCGCGGTCATGCCTTTTCTTCCCGGCCTCTCCCGTCACCTGCTTGGCGAAAAGCTCAAACTACCGTCCGTCGCGACCTGGTGGTGCGGGCAGGAGTACGCGCTCGATTGGGTGCTTAACCATCTCGACTCCGTAGTGGTAAAACCGGCGTTTCCCTCACGGGGCATGGAGCCGGTCTTCGGCGCCGAACTGCAGCAAGCCGAAAAGGGCAAGTTTGCCGAGAAATTGCGCGCTCGTCCTCACGAGTATGTGGCACAAGAGCAGATTGCTTTATCCACTGCGCCCGTGTGGGAAAACGGCCGCCTCAACTCGCGCAGCGTAGTCTTGCGTACTTACGTGCTCAACACCGGCAACGGGTGAACCGCGATCCCGGGAGGATTGGTGCGGGTCGCCGAATCGGCAGGGTCCGTCGTCTCGATGCAGCGCGGCGGCCACAGTAAGGACGCCTGGGCCCTCTGGGACGGCCCCGTGGACACGTTCAGTCTGCTACACCCGCGCAATGAGCCGGTGGAGTTGCGCCGCGTCTCGCGCGGTGTCCCAAGCAGCGTAGCCGACAACGTCTTCTGGCTGGGCCGATACGTCGAACGGGCAGAAAATATCGCTCGGATCCTGCGCCCGATGATCTCTCGAGTCCGTCGCGCCGACGAGGCGGAACTCGGCTGCATCATCCGACTGCACAGTTGCCTGGAGTCGCGGCACAGCAAGCTGCCAAAGGCCAAGGACAGGCGGCCGACTCCGCTCGAACTCGAACAGGAATTGATCTCGGTAATGACTGATGCAAAGCGGCCGGACAGTCTGGCTTCCACTCTTGCTGAAGTATCTCGTGTCGGGGGCAATGTTCGCGAGCGCTTGTCGGCCGACATGATGTTTCTCATCGGCCAGCTACGGGACTCAATCGCGATTGCGCCCGGCACACAGTTTCTCGAGTATCCGGCAATGCTGACCTCGTGTCTCGAACTACTCTCCGCATTCTCCGGAATGGAGCGCGAAAATATCAACCGTGGGTTGGGCTGGCTGTTCCTGACCACAGGCCGCCGTCTCGAGCGCGCGATCTATTCGACGAGGCAACTGCGCGAGATCACCACGCCTCTCGCCGAGCACGACTGGTCGCTTCTGGAATGCCTGCTTGAGGTCGCTGACAGCTCCATGACCTACCGGACGCGCTACTACACGACTCTGCAGCCCTTGGCCGTACTCGATGTGCTGATGGCCGACGAGTCGAATCCCCGGTCGTTGGACTTTCAGCTAAGCCACCTCGTGAACCTCTATCAAAAGCTTCCTCGACACCTGCCGGATGACTCGCAGGCGATGCGGGACGCGCTGGCAATGTTACGCAGCTTCGATCTGCGAGAGCTGACATACCCACTGCCAGGTGCCGCGTCGACAGCGCATGGTTTAGAGGGGCTCTCCCGGCTCGAACGTTTCCTCCGTGATCTGGAACGGTTGCTGCCTTCCTGGTCGAATAACCTATCCAGCAGGTACTTCAGCCACGCTCGCACCCTACCAATCACCATAGGCCAATGATCTATAGAATCGTCCACCGAACCACGTACAAGTACAAATATCCGGTCTCGGTCGGGAACCACGTAGCGTGTCTCCAGCCGCGGACTCTGCTGCACCACCAACTGGCGCGAAACGAGCTGCGCATCCAACCGTCCCCGGCGACGCGTACCGAGAGGGTGGACTACTTCGGCAATCTGCTCTGCTTCTTCACCGTGCAGGAGGCGCACAAGGAATTGGTGGTCGAGTCGCGGAGCGAAGTAATAATGGATGGAAACACGGCGACGCCGTGGCCGCAACAGTCGCTCCCATGGGAAGAGGCCGTCAAATCGCTTCCCGACGATCACAGTCCAGCGGGGCTCGAAGCCTACCAGTTTGGATTTGAGTCGCCGCGCATACGGGTACGGCCGGAGTTTGCCGCCTACGCGCTCCAGTCGTTTACGCCTGGGCGACCGATGCCTGACGCACTCCTGGATCTGACCGCGCGCATCCACAAGGACTTTCGCTTCGATTCAAAGGTGACCAACGTACGGACGCCCACCGAAGAGGTCTTTCGAAAGCGCCGGGGTGTGTGCCAGGACTTCGCCCACTTGCAAATCGCCTGCCTTCGCTCCCTGAACATTGCGGCCCGTTATGTAAGCGGATACCTTCGCACCTATCCACCTCCCGGGCAGCCGAGGTTGGTGGGCGCCGATGCATCGCACGCCTGGGTGTCTGCTTATTGTCCCGGAATCGGATGGCTTGATGTGGATCCCACCAACAACGTTGTCCCCTCGAACGGCCATGTGACGCTCGCCTGGGGCCGGGACTACAGCGACGTAAGTCCTCTGCGCGGCCTGATTCTAGGCGGCGGGGCCCATACCCTAAAAGTCGCAGTGGACATGGAGCCGCTGGATTCCTGACTCCTGGAAGCCCAAAAGACCAGGGGGAACGCCAAGGCCCTCAAGTCATACGCGTCATGGCGGTTTAGCTCTGTTCGGGCCAAGTCGAAATTGGGTCCTGGGACGCTCTTCCGAAGGCCCTTCGCGCCTTTTACTCTGATGTATAGTCAACTCCACCCGAAAATTTCATGGTTCAAGGCGCGCCGAACCATGAGAGTATGGGCCATGTGCAGGTTTTGCGCAGCCCTCGTGCTATCTCTAATAGCGCCCCTGACACTGCTGCGTGCACAGAGCAAGCCCCCCGTCATCCCTCCAAGATTGATCAGCTTGCCTAACCCAGACTGTGGGGCAGGGAAGCCATGTCACGGAAGCCATGGTCACGTACGACTGATCGTGGATGTATTGGAGAATGGAAAGGTCGGCGACGTCAGAGTCGAGATTGGGGATGGAGCGTTGGTCGATGCTGCAGCTGCGGCCGCGCAACAGGCCGAATTCGTCCCCGGGTATTACATGGGCAAACCGGTACCGATGAACTATGTCCTGACACTCCACTACTAACCGGCCCTAGCGCGCCCCGCACCCGGCCCGATAGACCCTTGGTTTTCTCCACTCATCATCTGTCGCGAAAATAATACAAGTCTGACCGGTCTCGGTATTCAGCCGCCAGGTCAGGTCACCCTGCCGGTAGAGCTGATATTTGCCCCTCCCCGCAAACACCGTCCCGTTCGGTGGATTCGCACTGATCGTATCGCCCGAACGGGCTTCGCCCTGCGTCGTCTCCGCCCCGTTCTGCACTGTCTCCGGAGTGACCGGGACCGTTTGGATCGCCTGGCCTGCGGGTGCTGGATAAATGACCGTCTGCCCGCCCGACGGACTCCCCGCCGGTGAAACAGGCTCCAGCTTTGTCTTGGCCCCGGAAGGATCGTTCGAAAACACGTCGCCGTTCAACCCCGCCCGTTTCGCGTCATAGGAGTTGTAGCCGAAGTAGGCAAACAGCCCCACCACGACCACCAGCACCAGCACGATAAACAAAGTGCGTTGTCCCATACTTCCTTCCCGCGGCCAGGCGACCGAGCGACGGTACGCCGCCCCCCGGAACTACATCATAAACAAATACGTTACCCCTCGCGGCGATCTTTTATCATCACCCATTCGGGCCGTTATTCTCTATAAGGGGAGGATCCGCCATTACTATCTCGCCAACGGTGGCCCTTGGCGTGACCGAGAATTTACAGAATTCCTCGCCAATCCTCAACTTTCCCTGGCTCAGGAAAGACCATCACAGGAGTATCATTCAAGTGTGCCGAAATACTCCATCGTCGTGCCCTTCCACAACGAGGAAGAGAACGTCACTACGCTCTACGACCGCCTCAAGGCCGTTATGGAGCAGGTCGGCGACACCTTCGAACTCGTCTTTGTCGACGACGGCTCCCGCGACCGCACCTATCGTCTCCTCGAAGAGATCGCCGCCGTAGATAGCCGCGTCCTCGTCATCAAGCTCCGCCGCAACTTTGGCCAGACCTCTGCACTTGCCGCCGGCTTCGACCACTCCCAGGGCGACTACATCCTGGCCATGGATGGCGACCTCCAGCACGACCCCGACGAGGTCCCCAACTTTCTGGCCAAGCTCGAAGAGGGCTACGACGTAGTCAGCGGCTGGCGCGCGCAGCGTGGCGACAACTTCCTGCTCCGCCGCATTCCCTCTCGCGCCGCCAACTGGCTCATGGCGGCCCTCAGCGGCGTCGACATTCACGACTTCGGCACCACATTCAAGGCCTACCGCCGCGAGGTCATCCAGAACATTCCTCTCTACGGCGAGATGCACCGCTTCATTCCCGCCCTTGCGTCCTGGTACGGCGCCAGTATCTGCGAGATTCCAATCTCAAATCCGGCCCGCACAGCAGGGAAGAGCCACTACGGCATCTCCCGCACCTTCCGCGTCTTCTTTGATCTGCTGACCATTCGCTTCCTGCTCCGTTACATGACCCGCCCGCTCCACTTCTTCGGCACTCTCGGCGCGCTCGCCATGCTGGGCGGCACCGGTCTGGCGATGTGGATGCTCCTTCTCAAAGTCACGACCGGCCAGCACATCATGTCGCTTCATGGCCCCATCTTCGTCATAGCCGGGGTCCTCATTCTTGCCGGGATCCAGATGTTGGGCATCGGACTTCTGGGTGAACTCCAGGTGCGTCACTTCTACACCGCGTCCCACCGCGCACCCTACGCGGTCGACCGGATCCTGCGTCTGCGCTCCGAAGAAAGTCTCACTCAGTAGTTCTGCAGTGGAGGCCCTGACGGTTGGGTCGTGGCCCCAGCCGGCTTGTCCGCTTCACGGAGTTGTCTCTCCGCCTGCTCCTGGGCCTTCTTCGCGGAGTCTTCGAAGGCTGAAATATCCAACTCCTTCAGCCTCTCGTCCGCCTCCACGATCGGATCAGTCAGCGACTCCAGTCGCTCCGCAAACCTCTCGATGCACTGTGCCTGTTCTGCCGGATGTCCGTGCCCCTTCGCTTCCGCACGCAATAGCGACTCCAGCCGCAGCGCCTCGTCCAGGGGAAAAGCCATCTCGCCATAGGAGACGCGGTCCCGAAGCGCAAAGACGTCTTCATGCAGCCCCGTCTCGCTCACGATCAGCCCTTTGCTGGCGTTCACATAGGACTGCTTCGCGCATTCGTCCGCAATCGAAGCCCGGCCTTTTTCCGCAAGCTCCCCGGGCTTCGGCGCCTCTGTTCTTGAGTGGCCCGCGCGCGAAATGCGTTCCATCAGCGTCGAGTCCCCGTCCTGGCGGCCGCCATGGCATCCCGCAACCAGCACCAACGTACCCATTAAAAAACACCCACGACGAACCACCCCTGGGCGCCGTTCTCGCTTACCTTCGCTCCAATGCTCTTCCTCAACCGCGAGTAAACCGCAATCGCTTGCGTAAAAACTTACCCAAATCTGCACAAGACTACCATTCGCTTCCTAAGAACAAAGGATAAATCTCGCGCCGACTCATGACCCATACCGGCATGGCGCCCAGCCGTCACGCAGATCAACAGCTTTCGCCTCTAAATTCAATTACCTGACTGCCTGGCCAGTTCTTTACGAAATGTCTGCTCCCGCTCCTCGACGTAGCTCTTGTACCCCTCTGGATCGACAAACGGATTCGCTGTACCGGGTTTCAGCCGGGCGAACTTCGCCTCCATTCCGAAGTAGGCCCCATGCGCCCCAAGAAACACATCGCACGGAAGCGACTTCAGGTCCTGGAACGTCCGCTCATAGTCCTGCGCGATCTCCGGATAGGCAGCATTTCCCACCAGCTTGTAGCCCTCATTGACATTCGGACTGCCCACGATGACAACGTTGTAGGTCTCGATTGTTCTCCCGTACCTTCATCGTCCACGTCGTGCAGCCCTTCGTATGTCCTGGCGTCTTATGCGCAACCAGCACGGTCCCGCCCAACGTCACCTGGTCGCCGTCATGCAGTACGCGATCCACCTTCGTAGCCGGAAAATGACTAGCCGTCTCCGCGCCGTAGTGAAAATCAGTCTTCCCGCCCGACTCCACCACGGGCACATCCGCATCCATCACCATGTACTTCGCGCCCGTCAGGCGCTTGATCTCCGCGCTCCCCGCAGCGTGGTCCCAGTGAGCATGGCTGATCAGCAGAATCTTCACATCGGTGAGGTGGAAACCCAGCGCCTCGACGTTTTTCCTGATCAAAGGCACGCTACTCGTCAAATTGCTATTGATCAGGATGTGTCCATTCGGTGTCACGATCAGATACGACGCCAGGTCCTTGCCCCCAACGTAGTACACATTGCCGATGATGCGAAACGGCGCATGCGGCTCCGTCCATTCAGGGTGGTCCTGCGAAAAGGCACTGGAGGCAAAAAGGAGCGTCAGCAAAAGCGAACGTAGGAGCATGGCAAAGAATAACTCTCCCGCACCAACTCTCCAACCACAGTTCAAGCAGACAAATTAACCCCGAAGATACCTCGGTGGTCAACGAAGAGAGCGTCCACCGAAACGCGAACGCCCGTCATTGGCCGGAACTACTAAACCGCAGCCGTATTCCGGATCACCTGCGCGCCGAACCGCTCCATCTCCTGCGCCTGCGGACTCGATTGCAGCAGCACAAGGTCCACGCCCACGGCGCTGAACTCCTCCATCCGCTCCGCCACCTGCTCAGGCGTCCCCACAAACCCGCTCCGTAACCCGCGATTCGAAACCGAGTAGTCCTTCAGCGAGACCTTCGTCTCCAACTGCGATCCCGTCACCCACTGCTCGTAGTTCGCATAGCCGCGGGCCGATTGCTTCACGTCCGTAATCCGATCGACCTCGCGCAGCGCCTCCGCCTCCGAGTCCCTCACAATCGCATACCCGGCCACGCCAAACGTCATCGGAGGTAAACCGGCCTTTTCGCGCCGCTGCCGCATATCAGCGATCTTCGCGCCAACGGCCTCCGGCGCGTCGCCATGCATCAGGTAAGCATCGCACTTCGTTGCGATCAGGTTCTTCGCCGTCTCCGACTCACCACCGGCATACAGCGTCGGCCTGGGCTTGCTCACCGGCTTCGGCGAAAGAACGTTCTCCCGCACATCGTAATAATTCCCCTTGAACGAGAATCCCTGCTGCTTCCAGCATCCATCCACCACATCGAGCCACTCCGAGGTTCGCGCGTAGCGATCGTCATGCTCGTCGAAGTGCACGCCATACTTCGTCGCCTCGTCCTTCCACCAGCTCGAAACCACATTCAGGGTCAGCCGACCATGCGACATCACGTCAATCGAAGCTGCCTGCTTCGCCAGCAGCGCGGGATTATGAAAAGTCGGCCGCACCGCAACCATCAACTCGATCCGCTCCGTCACCGCAGCCAGTGCCGCGGTCGTCGACCACGCATCGAGCGACGGCGCGTCCACGCCCTTGATGTCATTCAGATTCAGCTCAGCGATCAGCGTCAGATCGTAGCCGATCTTCTCCGCCCGCTGCGTCAGGTCGCGAACGTACTCCCAGCTCGCCTCCATCTGCTCGTCGTCCACATTGCGCAGCCATCCGCCGAACACCGGCAACCAGAAGCCATATCGCATCAGCGCCCGACCCCCGCCAACTCCTGCACCCCGGCCCTGCGATCGTTCACGATCTTCGCCTCGGCCTCCAGCCAGTCCGCCAGCCTTGCAAACGGATCGAAGCCCACGACCTTCTGCCCGTCCGCCACGAAGTTCGAAAGCGCATTGATGTCGTAATACATCCTCACGCCATCGCGGTCATCCACCATAAACTCGACGCCGCCCAGCTCAATTCCAGCCGCAGCCATCAGCCGCTCCACCTCTTCGATCACCTCTGGCGGCGTATCGAACGCCTCCACCGTCAGCCCCGTCTTCGGCGCGTCCACCGGACAAGCCGCTCGGTTCAACTCCACACCCAGCGGCGTCTTGCATATGTCTGCCGGGCAAAGATCAAACGTCTCGCCCGTAATATGTATCTTAATCGCATACAAATACTTCCCATTCAACACTTCAACGCGAACAATGTGCGACCCCCGCGCCGGAACAAACTCCTGCACCAGCCCGGTCGAATCCATCCCCAGCATCAACCCGCCCTCGGTCCCGGCGGCCTCAGCCAAATGCTCCTTGGTGTTGAACTTCACCACGCCGCTACCACTGCCACCGATATTCGGCTTCACGACGACAGGGAACCGCAGCCCCTCCGCAGCCGCACTAGCCTGCGAAGCCCGATGAATCACCCGCGCCTTCGGATACCCCAGCCCCAACCCTTCCAGCATCGCGAGCTGCGTCGCCTTCGACAACTCGCTCCGATACGCCTTCACCCCATTCACCACCCGGACCCCGCGGCTCTCCAGGTGCTCCAGGAACCCCAGCGTGTAAAAGATCTGGTCGCCATGCCCGCGGTTCCACGCCGACGGGCTCATCTTGTTCAGCACCACAGCATACTTCTGCTCCGGTTTGTCCCCGGGCCCATAGCTATGCTCCACAGCGTCGAGCTTCACATAGTTCGTTCCACGCCGGTCAAGCTCGGCAAACAACGGCTTAAACCAGTTCGGCTGCTCATAGTAGATCGCGATCGGCAAACGCTGATTGCTTGACATAGTGGTCTTCCTGTCCTCTTCCGACACTCAAAATATTTGATCCAACAAAACTCAAGCTCGTGTTCGCAGAAGTGCGAATCTGATATCTCAATTTTAGATGAACACAGACCGTGAAACGCTTCGCACCTCCTTTCCCTCATATTTTTTGCAAGATTATTACTTCGTACTGCTCTTCTCCCTCTTCAAATCACCTTACCCTCCGCATTTCCGAGCCAGTGTTGTACTCTGACATCCACGACCATGCAAGCCATCCAGATCCTCACCACCGGCTCCGCCGACGTCCTCACCCTCCGCGACCTTCCCACACCCACCCCCGGCCCGGGCGAAGCCCTCGTCCGCATCGAAGCCTCCGGCGTCAACTTCATCGACACGTACTTCCGCGAAGGCCGCTACCCAGCCAAGCTTCCCTACACCCTCGGGCAGGAGGCCGCCGGCATCGTCGGTCGCGGTCTCCCCTGACGTCACCGCCTTCGGGCCCGGCGATCGCGTCGCCTGGGCCGGAGTTCCTGGCACCTACGCGCAACTCGCCGTCGCACCCGCCAGCCGCCTCGTCCCCATCCCCGAAGGCGTCAGCTTCCACCAGGCCGCTGCCGCTCTCACTCAGGGTTTGACCGCCCACTACCTCACCCACTCCGCCTACCCAATCCAGCGCGGCGACGAGGTCCTCATCCACGCCGGAGCAGGCGGCACCGGGCTCCTTCTCATCCAGATGGCCAAGGCCCTCGGTGCCCGCGTCTTCACTACCGTCTCCACCGAAGAGAAGGCCGCCCTAGCCAGCGCCGCCGGAGCCGACGAGATCATCTTCTACACCCGGGAAGACTTCGCCGCGAAGGTCAAGCAGCTCACCTCAGGCCGCGGCCTTCCCGTCGTCTACGACTCCGTCGGCAAAACCACCTTCGAGCAGTCCCTCCAGTCCCTCCGCCCCCGCGGCCTCCTTGTCCTCTTTGGCGGAGCCAGCGGCGCAGTCCCGCCCTTCGATCTCATCCGTCTCTCCACCATGGGTTCGCTCTATGTCACTCGTCCCACCCTCAAGGACTACGTCGCCACCCGCGCCGAACTCGAGTCCCGCGCCAAATACGTCTTCGACGGCGTAGCCAACGGCACCCTCAAGCTCCGCCTCGAACACATCTACCCTCTCACCGACGCCGCCCACGCCCACCGCGACCTCGAATCCCGCAAGACCACAGGCAAACTCCTCCTCATCCCATAGCACCACCACAAATACGGGTGCCCCATCTTCGGCGCGCTTTTGCGCCTAAGGTGGGCATTCGCGCCACGCGCGAACCCGTGTCCCAGCCAGAAGAATTGGCCGCGTCGAGTGGGTCTGTTGGCCTAGCTAATCCAGGCACCCCCTTACAATCGAGATCATGGGCAACCCGCACCACCGCAAAGCGACGCCGTTCCTCGTCGCCCTCGTCGCCGCAGCGCTCCTTACCCTCCCCGCCCACGCCGTAATCGTCCGAGGCACCGTCACCACTCCCTTCGGAGTCCCTCTCGGCAACGCCCGCATCCAGCTCATCCAGGGCCAACAAGTCGCCGCCTTCGCCTACACCCTGCAGGACGGCACCTACGAGGTCCGCAGCTCTGCCAACGGTCGCTTCGTTCTCCTCACCTCTGCCGCTCCTTACACCCCCAGCGTCGGTCAGGCTTTTTACGGTGGCCGCACTGCCGTCGTTACTCGAAACATCGTTATGGAGTTCGGCACAGTCACCCCGCAACTTACTACCACCGCCACTGGCGTTCCCACACCGGTGCCGCAACTCCCAGCCGGCATCACCCTCATTCCGCAACCCGCCCTCGCCACGCAGATCGGCATCCTCAACGACCTTCGCCAATCCCCCGGCACCAACGTCGTCCAAACCGGACAAGCCGGCGGCCCCATCTCTCTCTATATCCGCGGCGGAAGCCCCGACGCCAACAAAGTCCTCACCGACGGCGTCCCCTCCGAAGACATCGGCGGCTACTTCAACTACAGTCCCGTCTCCACCACCGCTCTCACCGGCCCCGAGCTCTACCGCGGCGCCAACAGCGCCCTCTACGGTACCGGTGCCGAAGCGGGCGTAGTCAGCCTCGCCACCACTCGCAGCAGGGCCCTACGCCCCGTGCTCAACTACACCGGCGACGCAGGCAACTTCTACACCTACCGCAACGAGGCCATCGTCTCCGGCGCGATCAAGGCCCTCGACTACCTCGGCGCCTTCAGCCGCTTCAACACCTCGAACGCCCTTCCGCTCGACGAGTACCACTCCACCAACGAAATCGCCAACATCGGCTACAGCATACTCACCAACACCACGGCCCGCCTCACCTTTCGCAACACCGACTCCTCCACCGGCCTCCCCAGCGCGCACGACATCTACGGCATCTCCTCCTCCGGCAAGCAATCCGACCAGGACATCTACTCCGGCCTCACCGTAGAAAACGTCTTGGCAGGGAGATGGCACAACCTCGTCCGCTACGGCATCGCCCGCAAGCGCGAGCAGGTCGAGCAATTCACACCGACAGGCGAACCAGTCACCGTAATCACCAACGGCGTCCCTCAAACCACCTACTACGGCGACCTCCTCACCATTAACGGAGCCAACGGCTACGCCGCCACGGGTCAGGCTGCCTTCATCCTCCCCACCTACGACGCCGTCTCCAACCGCGACGACCTCGACTACCAGACGGACTACACCTTCCCCTGGCGCATCACCCTGTTCTTCGGCTTCCAATACGAGTACGAGCGCGGCCGCCTCATCGACGCCGCCGCACCCACCGGCAGCATCATCAAGCGCACCAACTACCTCTACACCCTCCAGGTCCAGGGCGACATCAAACATCGCCTCTTCTACTCCGCCGGCGGAGCGCTCGAAAACAACGAGCTATACGGCATTGCCGGACAACCGCGCATCGGCCTCACCTACGACGCCGTTCGCCCCGGCCACCGCCCCTTCCACGGCACGCTCCTCCGCTTCAACGTCGCCACCGGCATACAGGAGCCGTCCCAGATAGCACAGCTCACGAGCCTATACACTCGCCTCCAGCAAACCGGCAACGCGGCAGGCATCGCCTCGTACAACGTTACCCCCATCACTGCCGAGCGCTCCCGCACCTACGACTACGGCATCGACCAGAACATCATCAACCAGAAGCTCGTCCTCAAGGCCGGCTACTTCCACAACCAGTTCAACCACCAGCTCGAGTTCATCGGAGCCAACGGCCTTGAGCGCTACTTTGGCGTTCCCACAAACATAGCAACACAACTCCCTCCTGCCTCACTCAACTCACTCGCCTACCGCGCCCAGGGCCTCGAGACCGAAGTCCAGTACCAACCTTTCAATCATCTCCTCCTCCGCGGCGGTTACACCTACCTCGCCTCTCTGGTCGAACAGTCCTTCTCGACCAGCGCCGTTGCCGCAGCGGATGGCGCCCCGATCACCAACCCAGACATCCCCGGTGTTCCCATCGGAGCACTCTCCCCCCTGGTCGGCAGCCGGCCCTTCAACCGGCCGCCTGACACCGGCTTCTTCGCCGCCGAATTCATCTCCAACCGCTTCTCCACGGCCATCAAGGGTGCCTTCAGCAGTCGCAGCGACGACTCCACCTTCCAGCTCAACAACGATCGCAACGGCGGCAACACCCTGCTGCTACCCAATCTCAATCTGGACTACGGTTACGCCAAACTCGACTTCAACGCCGTCTTCACCGCCACCCGCTTCGTCACCATCTTCACCCAGCTCGACAACCTTCTCGGCCAGCAACACATCGGCCCAATTGGCTACCCGGGCCTGCCCTTCACGGTCCGCGCAGGCATGAAAATCAGGATCGGCGGCAACTGACACAGACAGGGACATGCTCCGCGCATCAAATGTCAAAATTACGGGTTTAACCAAGAGGTTCTCCCGCAAATCCAAGAAAATATTGCCTTTTTCCTGTAACGTGAGTGGTCCGACGCACAGCTCGATTGCGTCTAATGAAGGGAAAGAAGGGAACACCGAATGACGAAACACGTTCTTGCACTTGCTCTCCTCGCACTCACCCTCCCAGTCGCTCACACCCCTGCTGCCAACGCCCAGGAGAGCGCCACCGCCACCCAGGCCCTCGTGTCCTTCGACTCCAAGACCCCCGTCGCCGCCACCGCAAAGACCTCACCATCAAGGTCGACAACCGCCTCACGCCTCTCGTCAACCTTGCCGCGGTCCCTCCCAACGGGACCCAGGTGGCCCTGCTCATCGACGACGGTCTCCGCACCAGCATCGGCAGCGAGCTCAATAACCTCAAGGCCTTCATCACCAGCCTGCCCGCGGGGACCGAGGTCTTCGTCGGCTACATGCAGAACGGCGCTGTGGCCCCAGCTAGCAACGTTCCCGGCTTCACGACAGATCGTGCCGCCGCCGCCCAGGGCCTGCGCATCTCTATGGGCCTGCGAGGTGCCAGCGCCAGCCCCTACTTCTGCCTCTCCGACTTCGTCAAGAACTGGCCCCCCAGCGCTGAAGGCCAGCCCGGCCTGCAGTCGCGGCGTTTCGTGCACAAGGCGCGCATCGTCCTCATGATCACCAACGGTGTCGACCCGTACAACGGCAGCACCAGCATCACCAATCAGAACAGCCCCTACGTCAACGCCGCCGTCACCGATGCCCAGCGCGCCGGCGTCCCTGTCTACTCCATCTACTACACCGACGCCGGCTTTGGCCCACGCCGCGGCAGCTTCAGCGGGCAAAGCTATCTCCAGCAGGTCGCACAAGGCACTGGCGGCAGCGACCTACTATCTGGGGACCGGTAACCCGGTCTCGCTCCAGCCCTTCCTCAAACAGTTCCAGACCGCGCTCGCCGAGACCTACGTCGCGACCTTCCCGGTCGATGCCGACAAGAAAATGGTCAGCTTGAAGCTCTCCACCACGCTCCCCAGGACGAAAGTCAACGCACCCAGCGAGGTCCGCCCCGGTACCGTCGTCCTGTCCAACCAATAGCGACCCACAATAGGGGGCGCCCAAAAACCGGGTGCCCCATGTCCCGCCTTTGGGACATGGGCCTCACCCACTACGCGAACTCCAACTCAAAGCCTCACCCCAGCCGCCGCATAAATGTCGAAGATATACTTCATGTCCCGTAGACCCTCCTCGCCTGAGCTCTTCGGTCTCTGGTTTTTGAGAACGCACTCCGAAAAGTGGTCTGCCTCCCGCGTGAACTGCGTTGGGTCGTTCTCAGTGCTGGCGTCATCAATCTCGATGTTCGGCGATCCCTTACCGCCGCTGGAAAAATTGGCGCGCAACTTCAAGCCGTCATAGTTGAACGCTGGCCCCATCTCCAGCCAGCCCTTTGGCCCAAACACCTTGAAGTATCCCGGCATCTGCGTGCCATACGTGCTGCTGCCCGTTGCGAGTGTTCCCGAAGGAAACTTCGTCGTCCACGAAACGTTCTCCTCAACCATAGCGAACCGCCCATCCTGGTCCACCGTCGAAGCCACTGCGGTAAAACCCACCGGCTCCTCTCCCGTCAGATAGCGGGACGCATTCAAAACATAGATACCCACATCGAACACCGACCCGCCCCCTGCCAGCGTCTTATTCAGCCTCCACGCCCCCGGCGCCGCATTAAATCCGAACGCCCCATTGATCGTCCCCACTCGACCGAGCGCCCCATCTTTGATCAGCTTCACCGCCTTCAGGTTCAGCGGCTCATAGTGCAATCGATACGCAATCATCAGCTGCACATGCGCATCCTTGCACGCCGCGATCATCGCCTCAGCTTCGCTCACAGTCGTCGACATTGGCTTCTCGCACAACACATGCTTGCCTGCCTTCGCCGACCGGATCGTGTACTCCGCGTGCATGCTGTTCGGCAGCGCAACATATACGGCATCGATCGCCTTGTTGTCGCGAAACTTGTCCATGTCTTCGTAGCTGTAGATCGAACTCTTCGGCACTCCATACTGCGCCGCAATCCGCTCGGCTTTATCCCGATGCCCGCTCACGAGCCCAGTAATCTGCGAGTTCGGACTCGCCAGCACGCCACGCATAAAGTGGTCCGCAATAGTCCCCAGCCCAATTACGGCATAACCGATCTTTCGGTCACCGCCCTGTGCCGCAACGCCGACCGAGGGCAGCATCTGCGCCGCCAGCCCCATCGCCCCAAGCCTAGAAAACTCCCGCCGAGACAACCCCATATTCGAATCCTCCCACATCAGCCATCCTAACCCCCGCCTATCCCGCCTCCACAGAGAATCCCTATTTGCAGTTGCAGTAGCTTTTCGGGACGCTCTAGGATTTTCCACAGAAAAATTCAAAATTCGTGACAAATTTTCGGCCTCGAAAATCGACCATCAAACCACCACGTTTCACCACACAATTCACCACAACTTCACCACAAAAAACCACCCGCAAACACGCACTTTTTCCAAAACACCCTCAAAAACGCCCATAAAACAGCAAGGCCCCGGATCTTCCCGGGGCCCAACTTTTTTCTGCAAAAAGCAGCTTAGTACATGCCGTCCATACCGCCGCCGCCATGCTGATGTCCGCCGCCGCCCGCTTCCTTCTTCTCGGGAATGTCGGAGATCATCGCCTCGGTGGTCAGCATCAACCCAGCGATCGAAGCCGCGTTCTGCAGTGCAGTGCGCGTAACCTTCGTCGGATCAATAACGCCGGCCTTCACCAGGTCCTCGTAGACGCCAGTAGCGGCGTTGTAGCCGTAGTTGGCCTCCTTCGATTCGTGGATCTTGCCGATCACCACTGCGCCCTCTTCGCCTGCATTCGAGACGATCATGCGCAACGGCTCCTCGATCGCGCGCCGAATGATCGTTGCACCGATCTTCTCGTCGCCCTCGAGTCTCTTGATCACTTCCTCGACCGCAGCCGCGCAGCGAACGAACGCCACACCACCGCCCGGGACAATGCCTTCCTCAACAGCGGCGCGGGTAGCGTGCATTGCGTCCTCAACACGAGCCTTCTTTTCCTTCATCTCGGTCTCGGTCGCCGCACCCACCTTGATCACTGCAACGCCGCCAACCAGCTTGGCCAAACGCTCCTGCAGCTTCTCGCGGTCGTAGTCGGAGGTGGTCTTGTCGATCTGCGCGCGAATCTCCTTCACGCGTCCTTCGACATCGCCGTCCTTGCCGCCGCCATCAACGATGGTGGTGTTGTCCTTGTCGATCGTCACGCGCTTCGCAGTGCCGAGGTCTTCGATCTTGACGCCCTCGAGCTTGATGCCGAGGTCTTCCGTGATCGCCTTGCCGCCAGTCAGAATCGCGATGTCCTGCAGCATCGCCTTGCGACGATCGCCGAAGCCAGGAGCCTTCACCGCAGCGACGTTCAGCGTGCCACGCAGCTTGTTGACCACGAGAGTCGCGAGCGCCTCACCGTCCACGTCCTCAGCAATGATGACGAGCGGCTTCGCCGTCCGTGCAATCTGCTCGAGCAAGGGAAGCAGGTCCTTCATCGACGAGATCTTCTTCTCGTAGATCAGGATGTACGGGTTCTCCAGTGCAACTTCCATCCGCTCCGCATCGGTCACGAAGTAAGGCGACAGATAGCCGCGGTCGAACTGCATTCCCTCGACCACATCCAGCTGCGTCTCCATCGTGCGCGACTCTTCAACGGTGATAACGCCGTCCTTGCCGACCTTCTTCATCGCCTCGGCAATGATGGTGCCGATCTGCGAGTCCGAGTTTGCCGAGATCGTTCCAACCTGGGCAATCATGTCGCCCGAAACCGGCTTCGACAACTTGCTCAGCGCGCCGCCAACAACTGCGCCGTTCTCATCGCGCTTGCCGATGATGGCCTCAACGGCCTTGTCGATGCCGCGCTTCAGCGCCATCGGGTTTGCACCCGCGGCCACCGTCTTTACGCCCTCGCGATAGATCGCCTGGGCGAGAACCGTAGCGGTGGTGGTACCGTCGCCGGCAACGTCCGAGGTCTTCGAAGCGACCTCACGCACCATCTGCGCGCCCATGTTCTCGAGCGAGTTCGCCAGCTCGATCTCCTTGGCAACGGTCACGCCGTCCTTGGTGATCGTCGGCGAACCGAACTTCTTCTCGATAACGACGTTGCGACCCTTCGGCCCCAGCGTCACCTTCACTGCGTCGGCCAGAATATTGACGCCACGCAGAATTGCCTGACGCGAATCTTCTCCATGCAGAATCTGTTTTGCCATTGTGTTGCTCCTGTTTCTCGGTTCATCAACCGATCAAATTTGCTTTGAATGAGGCGCCCGAAGCGCCGATTATGCGGCAGGCCGCGGTATACGGCACGCAGTGCTATTTCTTGAGGATGCCGAGGACTTCTTCTTCGCGCATGATCAGCAGCTCTTCGCCGTCGATCTTGATCTCGGTACCCGAGTACTTGCCGAACAGGATGCTGTCGCCGGCCTTCACGTCGAGCGGGAACACCTTGCCCTCGTCGTTCGATTTGCCCTTGCCGACCGAGATCACCTCGCCCTGCTGCGGCTTCTCTTTTGCTGAATCCGGGATGATGATGCCGCCACGGATGCTTTCGCCCTCTTCAATGCGCCGGACCAGAATCCGGTCGTGCAGCGGTGTAAACGATGTTTTCGCCATTGCTTTACATCTCCTTGGTTCGAATTACTGTTGCGATTTGGCGAACGGCGAGCCCGTCCGCGTTGTATTGCGCGACTCAGCCAGTCATCCTGACTAGTGCCGCAAAATTGTGTGGAATCGGCCCTTGCCGGCACATCTGAGGGGTCTCAAAACCGCCGTTAGCACTCAAGCCTCCCGATTGCTAACGATAGTCAGCCGGGGCCCATATGTCAAATCCCCGGTGTGAAATGTGAGTGAAAGTCACGCAAGCTTGGCTTTTCAGGCCCTTT
The DNA here is from genome assembly GCA_963756685.1 of uncultured Acidobacteriaceae bacterium. Lineage (GTDB taxonomy): Bacteria > Acidobacteriota > Terriglobia > Terriglobales > Acidobacteriaceae > Edaphobacter. Next base: position 476,211 of record CAVWON010000004.1, on the reverse strand, counting down.
GCGAGGTAGATAGTGGCAAATTAGCTGGAATCGCAGGGCAGAGGCGGCCAAAACAGGACGCACAGGGAGAGTGTTTTTCATGGCAAGAGGGGAACGAAGAGGCAGACAGGCTGGCTACAGATCGATGGAAAGGTTCGTCCTGACGGGGTGCCAAACTCTATGTCAACGGACTTGTAGTGCCTCAGAGTTTGCCGTTCGGACATCGCCCGCCGGGCACGGAGTACGGCTATCATGTGGACGCGAAGTTCACCTAACAGGAAGGAACCAGGAAACGGGTAAGAAGGGCGCGCCTGCGAGGTGACATTTACCAGGCCGAAGTAGGAAGTAGATGGGGCCCACCCAGATAAATTGACGACCTCCGCGCGGCCGCGACAGCGTAAAATAGCCAATATGCGTTGCACTCGCTCCATCGGTTTCTCTCTGCTCTTCGTGTTTGGTCTGGTTTCCCCCCGTCTTGCTCTGTGCCAGGACGCGCCTGTGAAACACGGCCGCAAATACAAGGCCCCACCCGCCACCTCACACATTGAAGTCACAGTAGTGAAGAAGTTCAACGGCAAACCCATCAGTAACGCCGCTGTCATCTTCGACTCGTCTCTGGATGGCAAGGACGAGGGCAACCTTGAGGTCAAGACCGACCCGGACGGCAAGGCGACGATCGATGTCATCCCCACCGGCAGCACCGTTCGCGTGCAGGTCATTGCCACCGGTTTCGCCACCTATGCGGAAGAGTACGTGGTGACCGAGCCGAGCCGGCAGATCTCCATCGCCATGATTCGCCCGCAGGAGCAACTCTCGTCCTATCAGGACAACGAAGGCAAGGCCGCAACGAGAAAACCAGGAGTGCAGGAGCCAATCCGGCCGACGACACCGGCCGCCAAGCCGGCAACACCCGCTCCGTCACCACAAACGACCCCGCAGCAGCCGCCGAACCCTTCAGACACCACGCCAAAAGAATAATCGCTCGCACCTAGTACTTATGGACAAGCTGCTAAAGGGAAAAACCGTGCTCGTTACCGGAGCGGCCAAGCGTATTGGCCGCGCGATCGCCCTGGCGCTGGCCGAACGCGGAGCGAACGTAGCCATCACCTATCTCGACTCGCAGCCGGAAGCGGAAGAAACAGTCCGCGCGCTGGCGGCCCATGACGTCGACGCGCTGGCCGTGCGCTGCGATCTCCGCGACCCAGAGAGCATCCAGCAGACGGTGGCGTCGGTGATTGAAGAGTTCGGCCAACTCGACCTTCTCGTCAATAACGCCGGCGTCTTCGAGTCCGAAGCCCTGGAGAACATCTCCGTCGAGCAGTGGGACGCGATGTTCACCACCAACACCCGCGCGCCCTTCCTCATGGCCAAAGCCGCCCATCCCCACCTCCGCGCGACTCGCGGACGGATCCTCAACATCGGCTCCCTCGGCGGGCTGCACCCGTGGGCCACGCATGCCCATTACTGCACCTCCAAGGCGGCCCTGCACATGCTCTCGCAAGACCATGGCCAAGGCCTGGGCCCCGGAGATCAGCGTCAACTGCATCGCCCCTGGCATGATCGTCCAGGGTGAGGTCGAAGAGGCCTACGAGCACTTCGCCCAAAAGACCCCCATGCAGCGCAACGGCACGGCCAACGACGTCGCGGCCGCCGCCATCTTCTTCGCCACCGCCCCCCACTTCATCACCGGCCAGCTCCTGGCCGTCGACGGCGGCCTCGGCCTCTAGACTAGGCAAGCTACCGGCCAGTCAGCCTCTGCCACCAGCTCTTCTTTTCCATATCGTCGTAGAGATTGAGCGGTTCGAGCTGCTGCTGGCAGCGGCTTTCCCAGAAAGGCCGCCAGTGGGTTTGAGACGCAAAGAAGATGCGCATAATCGGGCCCGTACTTCTGTGCGACCAGTTCGAACGCATCATGCATCTTCGGCGGCCGCGAGGTCGTATTGTGCGCATCGGTTGCAAGAAAGTGCACCCAGCGATCTGCTAGTAAACTATGCGCCATGCGTTCGGCATGCTTGCCCATCCGGCCCATGACCGACCCGGCCGTTACCTGGACCAGGACGCCGCCGCGCAACCAGTCCATCATCCGCGGCTGGCTCGCCTGGAGCGTCGGATTGCGCTCTGGGTGCGTCAGGATCGGCGTCAGTCCGGCAAGCTGCAACTGGTAGAAGATCTCCGTCAGACCGCGCGAAATCCCATAGTCGGGAATCTCTACCAGGAGGTAGCCCAACCCGTTAATACTGAACTTCGCTGGATCGAGCTTGGCCTCCTGGATATTTTCATACGACATATGGAAGTCGCAGCCGCGACCCAGCTTCACTGCGATCGCTTCACGGTCCAGCCGCCGCTGCAGTTCACTGATTTTCTCGGCAATCACCCAAGGTTCGAAGGCGTAGGTCCCGTTCGCATGCGGCGAACACACAATATGGGAAATCCCGTCCGCTGCGGCGATCCTCGCCATGGCGACTGAGATCTCCATGCTGGATGCACCATCGTCCATGCCCCACAGAAGGTGATGGTGAATATCAATCATTGCGTAGCTAGGTTACCACCAGCCTACTGCGCTGCTGCCAGAGACTCTGCCATCGCCTGGAACAGCAACAGCCCGTCCGCTGACCCCAGCAGTGCTTCGCTGGATCGGTCCGGGTGCGGCATCATCCCCAACACGTTGCGCCCCTCATTCAAAACGCCGGCAATGTTCTCGAGCGACCCATTAGGATTCGCCCCCGCCGTCACCACACCCTCTGGTGTCGCGTAGCGAAACGCGATACGGTCTTCGGCCTTCAGCGTCGCCAGCGTCTCTGCATCGCAGAAGTAGTTGCCTTCCATATGCCCAATCGGCATCTGAAGAACCTGCCCCTTGGCGAGTCCATGGGTAAATGGCGAATCGACCGTCTCGGTCCGCAAAAAAGTCTGTTTGCAGATATAGTGCTGGCTGGCATTGCGCATCAACGCGCCGGGCAGCAGCCCCGCCTCGCACAAAATCTGAAATCCGTTGCAGATCCCCAGGACCAGCCCGCCACCCTTGGCAAACTTCGCGACCGACTGCATCACCGGCGCGAACTTCGCAATCGCCCCTGTGCGCAGATAGTCGCCATAGGCAAATCCGCCTGGTACGAGAATCGCATCGCACCCCTGCAGGTCCTCCGACGCATGCCACAGATACGTCACGGGCTGATGCGCAATCGCATCGACGACGTGGTGGGTATCATGGTCGCAATTGGATCCAGGAAAGACCAAAACGCCAAATTTCATGCCTTAAGGATAGCATCCGCGAATCCAGAAGAATGCGCCCAGGAACCGACCTGGCATCGCCTAGACAGGCGCGTAAATCGCAAATCCGCGCGGCGGGGCAGGGAACTCAGAATTGCCTTCCGCATCAGTCGTGCGCTCATCCGGATGCGCGGTATCGTGGCCGTCCCATGCAATCGGCGCAAACTTCTGGTTTGGCCACTTTGTCTTCACCGACGTGCCGGACCATTTATCTCCAAGATTGTTAAGCACATAAATCAAACCCGGCTGGTCGACGCTGTCGTCCTTGTATCCCACCCGCTGCATGATGTACAGGTCCGGATCGGCATGCAGTATCTGCGAGTCGCCCCCGGCATACTTATGGTGCGCGATCGATCAGCGCGTCAATCCCGTTCGGCGTTCCCGGTCGTGCCAGTCCGTTGTTGTAGTAGTCGTACCAGAAGATGCTCGGGTATCCCTCGTGCACCATGATGAACGAGTAGGCCATCATCTTGTCGTTTACGATCGCGTTGTCGCCCATGTCGTGATTGTCGACAAATGTCGCCGCGTGCAACGGGCGCTTCATCACCACGGCCCCGCCATCGGTCAGGTTACGCAGGTCGTAGTTCGGCGTATCGCAGACGTCCTTCAACTTGTACCGCAAGGGAAAGTCGAACGCGGCGATCTGGGTGTCCGTCAGCTTGTTCACTCGTTCCAGCCACGTCTCAATGTCCTCATTGCCGGACCAATACTCGCCCACAACATAAGGCGTGAACTCCTTGCCGTCTTTCACATAGCGATACTTCGCCAACAGGCCGATCATCCACGCGCCAAAGCCCTTGACGAAGTCGAACCGAAAGCCATCGAACCCCAACTCTTCGATCAGCATCCGCGAGTACTCAAACATCGCCGTATAGACGCCAGGATTGCGATGGCACAGATGCGGAAAGCCGGCAAAGTTCTCGCCCTCCATCATCACCTGTTCATAGCGGCTGGGATGAAAGCAGTTCCAGTCGCGGGGAAACCTTCCACTCTTCGGCTTGAACTTCGTCCACCGCTTCTGCCCATCGAGAGGATTGACCTCCTCCTCATCGCCGCCGGAGTTGTGGTTGAGCACCATGTCGGCGTACAGTCCAATCCCGTGCAGATGCGCCTTCGCAATCAGCGCCTCAAGTTCAGCGCGGTTGCCGTAAAGCGTCTTCACGCCGCCCTTCTGGTCAAAGTCGCCCAGATCAAAGTAGTCATACGGGTCATACCCCATCGAAGTATGGCTGGAGGCCTTCGAAACCGGCGGCAGCCACAGCGCGTTGAATCCGGCCTTTCCCAAGTCCTCCACCTTTTCCGCGACGAAGTTCCACCAGTTGTGCTCCTGTTTGTCCTTCTGGGGCGAGTCCCAGTAAAACGCCTGCATCATCACAGCCATCTCAGCCGTTCTCCATTCCGTGTCTTGTATACGAGCGAATCCACCCGCGAAACGCGTCTCGGCATCAAATCAGTGGCGTTGCGATATAGTTCTGTCCCAGCAGGTCTGATGCAACACTGGACGGTCAGGTTGGTATGGACATCAGAAACAGCAACGCGACCACGCATCTCAAAACCGCCGGCAGCGCGCTCGTCAACTGGTGGCGCGCAGCGACGCTCGACGCCCTCATCGTCGGTGTCCTCTGGCTCATCGGGCTGGAGCTTATCCGCGTTCCCTGGGCGCCGTTCTGGGCGATCCTCGGCGGTCTGCTCCAGATCATCCCCACATTTGGAGGCATGATCGCCCTCATCGGCCCTGTCCTTGCCGTAGCTTTCAGCGGACATGACGAGTGGCGCCTAGGCCTGGTTCTCGGTCTCTACGGCCTGATCGTCATCCTTGAAGGCCTCGTCATTGGCCCGTACGTACTCCACCGCACAACGAAGGTCCCGTGGTGGGCCGCCTTCTTCGGCCCAATCGTGCTCGGCATCATCATTCCGTTCTGGGGAGTTCTGCTTGCACCGCCTCTACTGGCGGTCATCTTCGCCTTCCGCAAGCCACCCGTCATCCTCAATCGTCCCTAGCTCTTTACCCAAGCTTGTATCGCGTCTCAGCCAGTCGATAGAGTGGCCGCCACACCAGCCGATTGATCGTCACCACCATCAGCGCCATCACAATCGTCGCCATCAGCAGAATCTGAAACTGCCCGCTATCGGTCGCCGCACTGATCACGGCACCCAGTCCCACCGTCTGCAGCGTCTGGTTCTTCAACCGGAAGTACTCCGCGATGATGCTGGCGTTCCACGCGCCACCCGACGCCGTCACCAATCCTGTAATCAAGAAACGGAAAAATGCCCGGCAGAATGACCGTCTTCCATTTCTGGAGGGTCGTGAAATGAAACAACGTCGCGACCTCCTTCAGATCGGAAGGAATCGCCATCGCTCCCGCGATTACATTGAAAAGGATGTACCACTGCGTTCCCAGCAGCATCAGCGCGATCGAGCCGATTCCCATGCCGCCACCCAGCCGCACCAGCGCCAGCAGAAGAACAGGGAACAAGGCAGTGGCCGGAACTGACGCCGCGATCTGAGCAATGGGCTGGGCGATCCGCGCCAGCCGAGGATGAAACCCAATCGCCACTCCTGCCGGAATCGTCCATGCGGCAGCAAGCACCAGAGACACGTTCACCCGCAGGAAGGTCGCCAGAGCGCCCTTCATTATTTCGACAAACTGCGACCCATGCACCTGACGCAAAAGAGTCAACGCCTGCCACGCAGCATAAATCACCGCCACGCCGGCCAGTGCCAGAACGACCCACCGCACCCATCCAGACGCGTAGCGACGCGTTTTTGAAGTGGCGCCCTTGGTGAGGGTCTGCGCCGATCGATCTTTGCGCCCGTCCGCCAGCCGCCGATACGCTCCCTCCTCCAGCGGAACGACAGTATGTTGCCGCAGAGACCGAAGACCGCGCGAGTGCTGTAGCAGATGCAGCAGCGGCGAACGCACTCGCGTCCCGCTCTCCACCTGTTCAAACTTGAACTTATCGCTCCACGCAATCACGGGCCGCCAAATCAACTGATCCGTCGCAACAATGATCGCGATCATCGTCAACAGGCCCCACGTAATCGCCGCGTAGTTTCCAGTCCCCGCCGCCGTCTGCAGGTACGAGCCCAGTCCAGGAAGCCGGAAGTCCCGCGTCCCCAGAACGAACATCTCGCACGCCATCAGGAAGAACCATCCACCCGCTACCGACACCATCGAGTTCCATACCAGTCCAATCGCCGAGTAAGGAAGCTCCAACTGCACCAGCCTCTGCAATCGCGAAAAATGATAGATGCTGGCGGCCTCGGAGAGCTCTCGCGGAATGCTCTTGATCGACGAATAAAAACTGAACGCCATGTTCCAGACCTGACCAGTAAAGATCAGCACAATCGCACCCATCTCCACGCCAATCTGCCGCGTAGGAAAGAGTGCGACCATCGCCAGCATCACGCCGGGCAGAAAACTGAGCACTGGAATCGACTGCAGAATATCCAATCCCGCAATCATCAACGCTTCGATCCGCTTGTTGTACGCCGCGACGTATCCATAGCCAATGGCGAAGAAAAGGCTCAAAACATACGCCAGCCCGATCCGAACAATTGAATAAAACGCATACTGCGGCAGCGCACGCGGGCTCTGCGAGATCACAATCTCCGGTTCAGGATGCCCGAACCAGTACCTCGCAATCACCACCACGCCGTAAAAGCACGCTAGCCCGATCCCCGCAACGCACAGATCCAGCACAAACGGCCAACTACGCTGCAGCACCTGGGAACGAGCGAGCGTCTCTCGCCCCGGAATATTACTGAAACTTTCCGGAAACCGCATCATGCGTCGATCTCCGCGGCCGGGGTAGGCTTCTCCTCATGATGCAACTTCTCAGACTGAATAAAACGCCGCCGTGACGCATCGAAGTCGAACAGTTCAGCGTAACGCCCCCAGTTGATCGCGGTCTCCAGCTGCCGCAGTGTCTCCTCTTCGCTGAACTGCTCATCCAGCACGTCGTGAAAGAACTCCTCTGGCACGCTGCGGTCGCTCTTGGACTCGATTGCGCGTACGATCTGGCGAAGCAACAGCACGTTCTCCATTGCCGCGTTTCGAAACAGCTCTTTCTGTCGAAGGATCTCCGAGTTGGCATATTCTTTCCCTGTCGGCGTGATCTCTGCGTCGCCCTCGGTCACCTTCAGAAACCCGAGCAACTGAGCGGCATCGACAATTGGAAGCAGATCGTCGATCTCGAATGAAAGATCGTTCGCCAGCCTGTAGATATCGTCCTTGCCGTTATGGTCCAGCACCAGCTCCAGAAGTCCCGCAATGCCACCCGGCCGCGCATGGGGCAGCATCTGATAGTGCATCTCCCGCTGATCACGTACTCGCTTGCCCGTTGCCGTCTGAGGCAGCGCTGGCGGCTGCGCATCCGGCTGTGTCAGCACCTTGTAGATGTAGTCCACCAGCTGAGTAAACGCGGTCGACTTCCGGTCCCTCGGATGCGGAATCGCAACCCTGAAATCTGTCCGCACATGGCCCGGATTGCGGCCAAGAACAATGATGCGGTCGGCCAGCAGAACGGCCTCTTCAATGTTGTGCGTAACCAGAAAAATTGCCTGCGTCGGGATCGTCTTGTTCTGCCAGAGCTCCAACAGTTCGCTGCGCAGGTTCTCCGCCGTCAGAACGTCCAGGGCAGAGAACGGCTCGTCCATAAACAGCACCTCCGGCTCAACGACGAGCGCCCGCGCAAAGCCGACGCGCTGCCGCATTCCACCGGACAACTCCTTCGGATACGCCGCCTGAAAGCCGTCCAGACCGACCGTATCGAGGATCTTCAGGCTGCGCTTCCGTCTCTCAGCCGCCTCCATACCATGCGCCTTCAGGGGTGCCTCGACGTTCTCCAGGACGGTAAGCCAGGGAAACAGCGCAAAGCTCTGAAACACGATCGACACGTTCACGTCGGCTGTTGCTATTGGCTGTTCATGCCAGTAGACCTCGCCAGCCGAAGGCACAGACAACCCGGTCAACATGCGAAGCAGCGTAGATTTTCCAGAGCCCGACGGCCCAAGCAAGGCCACGATCTCTCCAGCAGTAATGGAGAGGTCGGTCGGCGAGATCACCTGGATCCGGTTCTCGCTCGGCTGCGCGTAGTATTTCTCGACACCTTCGGCACGTATGATGGCTGGCTGCATAAGAAATTTTGTAGTACAGTATGCGTTCCTGTGAATTGTGCTGGTTTGTCCGTCAACCAACTCTTCGGTCAGCGTATCATTACTGTGTAGGCAATAAAGGCAAATCGGCACCTGTGAACGTTACATTAATATTGAACTTTTACCTTCAAATTTGGGGACATCAGCATGGCAGATCCAGCAACCGCAGCTACATCAAGACCCAGGGTATTAGTCGCCGATGACGAGCAGGTAATTGCCAACACACTCGCAATAATCTTGAATCAGGCGGGCTTTGAAGCACGCGCAGTGTTTAGCGGAGAAAAGGCCGTCGAATCGCTCGAGAGTTTCCAGCCCGACATGCTTATCAGCGACGTTATTATGACCGGCATGACCGGTATCGAAGCTGCAATCATCACCCGCAGCAAACTGCCAAAGTGCAAGATCCTTCTCTTCTCAGGTCAGGCCGCTACCGCCGATCTGCTCGAAAAGGCCCGTGCGCAGGGCCATGAATTCGAGATCCTCGCCAAACCGGTCCACCCGACCGACCTTCTGGCAAAGCTACGCGGCTAGGCATCTCCTGCATCTCCGATTTTTCAGCAGACCACTATATTTGCGACCAGGCGCATCCTCTGGTAGCTACTTCACGACCTCGTACCGCAGTCGGACGACGCCATCGGGGTATTTCCTCGCTGAACGCAGGCGAAGCGAGACGTCCCGATGGCGCGGCGCCACAAGTGGAATGCCCTCACCTATGAGCGTGGGAATGACGTGGATGTCAAACTCGTCGATCTCGCCGGCGTCGAGGAACGAGGCGATCAACCCGCCGCCACCCATCATCCAGATATGTTTTCCCGGCGCCGTGCGCAGACGCTGCGCAAATGTCTTCACCGGTTCGTGCACGAACTCCGCTCCTTGTATCGCCCGCTTCGGTGGTTTCCGGGAGAACACGTAATTGGCGTGCTTCGAGTCGAACATCCCGCCCTTCATCCTCTTTTTTCGGTAATAGTCGAGACACCAATCGTAGGTCTTGCGCCCCCACAGGACGGTGTCGATCGTCGGGTAAAACTCCGCCATGCCGTAATCGACTGTGCGCGGCCGGCGATTTAACCATTCGACATCGCCGTCAGGCCGAGCGATGTAGCCATCCGCACTCGTCGCAATGTAAACGATGATCTTTCTCTTCGATTTCATGACGCAATCTCCGAGCTGGCTGAGCGAACCTGGAAACCGTGGGCGAGCCACTGTTCAGGCTACCGCTAGTGGCGTACTGAATCAATCGAGATTGACCTGCGTAGGTCGACTAGACGCCTTCTGCCACCCCGGAATGGTCTACGTCAAACCGCCGTCGCTCCTTCACTTTGACGGCAGGTACTCCGGCATACACCGTCCAGGCATCCAGGTTCCGCGTCGCAACCGATCCCAACCCGAGCACGGCCCCCTCGCCCACATTCACCCCAGGAGCAACGGACGCCCGAGCGCACACCCACGCATAAGGCTCCAATGTTCATCGCGTACGCAAGCAACGGAAATGCAGGATCGTCATAGTCGTGTGTGGCCCCGCACACGTAAGCGTCCTGCGACAGAATGGCATGCGATCCCAGTGTGACCGGAGCAGGATTGTAGATCTCCGCTCCATCACCTGCCGTTACCTGATCGGCACAAATCAAATTCCACGGTGCCCATACCTTCGATCGCGGATAGAAGTGGCAATTTGCGCCCATGGTCGCCCCAAAGAGGCGCAGCAGAAACGATCTCCAGGAGTGTAACGGTCTCGGTGACGTTCGATACAGTACGGCCCAGCAAATGTTCCAGCTCAGCCGCCGCAGCCGGTCGCGCAACGAAAAAGCTGGCCGAAGGTACGGATCGGCCGCAGTGTCTGCCGGAATGTGTTCCGCCGCGTTGTAGTGGATCTGCTTCGGCATCGAGTCATACCTGTTCCGTATTAACAGCGGCGGGAGTGAGGACAGTGGCCGTCCCAAACAGCCGGATGATCGCCTTTGCATTCTCTCTCATATCGTATCGTCGATGGAAACATTGATACGCAAGCTCCGCCATGTGCTGCCGTTCTTGAACGGTCATGCCGATCCACCGTTGCAGCAGCCGCAGCGTCCCCTCCGCGGTATCCAACTCCATCAGCCCCGCTCCATCGTCGGCAATCTCCTCTGCGATATTCACTTTGTCCGCCAACAGCACGGGCTTTCCGCATCCCAGGGCCTCTGCGACGGCAATCCCAAAGTTCTCCTGGTGCGAAGGTAGAATGAACGCCTCCGAACCGAAGAAGGCCCCCCACTTTGCATCGCCAGTGATCAGACCTGGCCAGAAGACGCGGTCATCGATCCCTGCACTCGCGGCTGTCGCCTTCAACTTCGCGCTCCACAACTGCTGATCGGGACCGGCCATCACCAGGTAGAGGTCAGGATCACTCGCGGCCACCTTGGCAAAGGCGTCGATCAGAAGGTCACATCCCTTTTTGCGATGAATGCGGCCGAGAAAAAGAAGATACCGTTTGCCCTTCGCCTCAGGACACTTCGCAAAGAAAGCCCGTTTCTGTACCTCGGCATCACCGGATGGCCCGCTGGCACCGTAGGGCACGACATACGCGTTCCACCGATGCAGCCAGAAGCTCTCCTCGGCCAGCCTCTTCTCTGCCTTCGACGTAAACAGCACGCGATAGGCGCCACGCAGGATCCAGTACTCCGCAGGCACCCAGTAGAGCCATTTTTTTATATGTTTCAGCGGAAATGCGTGCTTGAAGTAAGGGTCGAGCATGCCGTGGGTGAACACGACATACGGCGTATTTCCTGCCAGCGTGCGCCACGCCGCATACCCGCAGTACTGCCATAGCCCATTCACCACAACACCATCAAACCGATGGCGGTTGTCTCTCAGCCATGGCAGCAGCTTGGAATTGAACCCGTATTTGGTGCTTGTTGGCCCGAGTGCGTGCACAGGAAATCCGATATCGCTCAGATAAGGTGCGGACGGATCATCCAGGGTGACGACCTCGCCCGTATAGCCGATCGGGCCGTAGCTCAGCAAGACCCTCACGGACTCCGTGGGCCCCCCGGCCGCCGGGTCCAGTGTTCCGATTATGTGGAGAATCCGCATCAGTTTCTGCCCATTGGTCTTCAGAATATCAGCAGGGCTGTCGTCGATTCGGTAATAGAAATTCGTTGCCATCACGCTGTTATCTTCCGAGTGACCTGTGCGATCGCCTGCCTTAGGCCGCGAACGTCTTCCTCAAAGTCCCAAGCCCGGACCTTCGCCAGTCCCCGCTGCCCCATTGCAACCGCCGTCCCAGGCGTAGCCAACACCTTTTGGAGAGCAGCGGTCAACGCCGCCACATCTCCGGCAGGGAAGACACAACCCTCCACTCCGTCCTCAACGAGGTCCGGCTGACATCCCACATCGTCGGAGACGATCACGGCACGACCGGCATTCATCACCTCATTCACAATCAACCCCCAGGGTTCGTGCCGTGATGGCAGCACGAAAACCGTCGCCAGGTCGAAGAACCCGGGCAGCTCCGATTGGTTCCTGAACCCGCAAAACCGCACTCCTTCCAACCCACTCTCTGCCACTTGTCTCTCCAGCGTGACGCGCTCTTCGCCGTCCCCAACAATCACAAGATAAGGCCGCGGTTCCAACCCCGGAGAGAGGTTCTTGTAAGCCTCCACCAGATCTCCGCAGCGCTTGCGACTCTGTAACTTCGAAGCAAACAGAATCACTGGTCGCGCGGGATCCAGATTCAACTCGTTCTGCAGCGCGGCCCGCCCCTCGCGTGCTTCCTTGCTGCGGTCTTGAAAATAATCGTTGTCGACCGCATAGGGCATCCGATACAGCGGAAAATCCTCGCCCATATAATGTCGCCAATACTCAGCGTTCAGCGTCCCGATCGGAAGAGCACCATCGACCAATCCACGCAGCAGCCTAAAGAATAGTTGCTTTATGGCCAGCGTTGGCCCACTCCGGTCACGGTCTCCGAGCCATGGCTCTGCCCGAACCAGCACCGGTATACCCAGAGACTTCGCGGCCAGCATTCCCTGCAGCGTATTCAGCGACGAGTACCCGTGCACCCACAGCACATCGAACGCCGGTGCTTTCCTGCCCCCACGGAGACGGCTGAAGATGCCGTAGTTCAGTGGACTCAGCGCCCCAGGATTGGCATTGTCTCGAAGCACCGGCAGAAATTCATGACTGTAGCCATCCAGCAGCGGCACGTCCCACTTCACGCCCACGCCAAATCCCTCGTCCTTGTAGCCGCGGACCGAAAAGTCCGAGCCGAAGAACACAGTCAGATCAATGTCCGGCTCCTGCGCGACTCGGCGCAGCAGAGGTGCCTGATACTGTATGGGATGGCTCACCAGATAAGCCAGTCTCACCTTGCGCTTCAATCCGTTGTCCCTGTCTGACCAAGGTAAAGCCATATTTTGTCGGGTCTCATGCGGGCTTTGAGCTTTCGCGCCTGGCTGTTGACACTCGTCGCCTACTGTTGTGCCGCAAGGAGCAGGAGCGACACGATCGCCAACGCCACACCGATTCCCCCTGATTTTATTGCGGCCCTCATCTGACTGGTCGGCAGGAAGATAATGTCATCCGCCTGCAGGACGGGGTCTGGAGCCTGACCATAAAGCACCTTCTTGAGATCGACGCGAACGACCTGGCGACTGAGTCCAACCGAACGAATGATTCGGAGATCGTCCTGCTTGCCTTCAAAGCCGGCGCCACCAGTAAGCGCAGCCACCTTCATCAATGTCAGAGGAGAGTTCGGCTGGAGCGGTATCGCGCCCTGGGTCTTGAACGCTCCAAGCAAATAAACGACCCCAATTCGCGGGACGATGATCGTGTCCCGGGGAAAGATCGGTATATCGGCGAGAGAACTCTTTGCGGGGTCTGTTCCAAGGTCGATCGTGATCGGCTCCGCTAGGCCGGGACGGTTGATCGTAATGACGTGACTCGCTGAGGCCGGCAGTCCTCCTCCTCCAACGATCACAGTCGTTGCCGCCGCCGTACCCCCGCCTCCGCCGCCGCTACCCGCTGCGGTCAATACATCGAAGAGGCGTCTCTCCCCAAAGATAGGCACAATCCCATGCACCTCTCCAACGACTGTCGCGATCAAATTTGGTGACTCCACAATCTGAATGGACACCTGGGGGTCGCGGTACATCCCGGCATTTACCAGTGTCTGCGCAATCAGGTCCTCGGCCTTATGAGTGGTGAGCCCTCCCACCTCCACGCTGCCAATTAGGGGAAGTTGGATCTTGCCGTCGAGGCCCACACGTGCCGTCGGCGTATAGTCTCCACTTCCATAAACACGGATCGTGAGAACGTCTCCAGACCCGAGATATACGTCGCGATGGCCCGGATAAAGGATTGCCAGATCGGTCGTTATCGTCACAGGTGGATTGATCACAGTAGAAGCACCGGGCGCTGGTCCGTTGAACTGGGCCTGCGCGAGCCCCCCCAGACAACCAATGCAAGTAACAATGCGAAGGCCAGCAACGCGCCGCGGCCTCCGGCCCGCAGTCTGTCCTCGACCGCCCAGCCCGCCCGGAGATTGTTCTGTTCCTGACTCATCGCTCAGTCTCCTCGGCCTTGCGCGCTTCGTCGCCGGTGGCCGCCTGCGACTCCCAGCTATCGGAATCCACGCTCGCGTACGAGTACCCCGAGTACCCGTAGTACCCGTAGTACTCAGGCGAGTTGAGGTCGACTGCGTTCAACACAATACCGGTGATGCCCGCACCCGACCGCAGCAGGATGTCTCTCGCTCGCCGAACCACATGTTTACTCGATTTGCCGTGACGCACCACAAGTACGACAGCGTCCGCCTGTCGCGATAGAATCACGCCGTCAGTGACCGAGAGAATCGGTGGAGAGTCGATGACAACATAGTCATAAAGCTCTGCACAGCGCTTGAGGACGGCCTCCATCGCTCCCGAGCTCAACATCTCCGTCGGAAAAGGCGGAACAGGGCCACTCGGAAGAATGTCGAGATTTGGAATCTCAGGCACATTCTGCACTGTCTCTTCCAGTGTAGTCGCGCGGGTCAGTACCGTTGTCAGGCCGACCTTGCCATTCAACCCGAACCGGTGATGGATGTTGGGCCGGCGAAGGTCTCCGTCAATTAGCAGAACGCGCGTGTCCCGCTGCGCCAGGATAGCCGCCAGATTGCTCGCAGCCGTCGTCTTACCTTCTGATGGCGTAGCACTCGTCAACACAATGATCTTCGGAGGGTGACCGGCAGTCGATAGCAGAAGCGACGTGCGCAGGGAGCGGAAGGCCTCCGCGAACTGCGACTTCGGCTGCGTCAATATGCCGATGTTCCTCTGCGCCGTAGTCAGGGTCCCTGCCTGGTCGGCGGAGGTCCTCCGTGCCCGCGGAATGATGGCCAGCGACGGCAACTCCGTGATGCTCTCGATCTCCGCAATACTGCGCAATCCAGTGTCCAGGCTCTCCATCAGGAACGCCACCACGATGCCGCCCAGAATACTGAAGACCAGCGCGGTAAGGATCACGGTCGACTGCGGCCGCAGCACAGGGTTGGCCGGGGGCAGCGCCGGATCGACCACATCGATCTCCAGCGACTCCAGACCGGACTGCACGCTAGCCGTTCGGAGACGTTGCTGCAGGCTGTCGTACAACGTCCGGTTCTCTTCAAACTCCCGCTGACGCACCGTATATTCCACCAGTTGGTCTCGCAGTTTATAGGCGTCCGTCTTCTCCGCCTCCAGCGTGGCAGTCGTCTGGTCATCATTCGCGCGGGCGACGACGTAGTTCTGCTTTGCCTGGACCAACAGACGGTTCTGTTCAGCATTGATCTCTTTTTCGAGCTCCGCAATCTGCGCTTTCAATGCCTTTGATTGGGGATGGTTCGGGCCCAGCGATGATTCCAACTGCGCATAGGTGGCCCTTGCAGTCGCAAGCTGCCCGCGCAGAACGTTCAGCTCTCCTGGCGCCGTCCCCGGTGTCAGCTCGATGGTGCCTTCAATCGTGTCAGGGTCCATCCCGCTCAAAACACGGTACCGTGCCTCTGCAATGATGCGGGCCAGCTTCGCCGTCGCCGCTGCTTTGGCAAGATCGTCCAGCGAGCTGCTGATTTGATTATGGTTCGGGTCGAACCCCAGGATACCCAGCTTTCGCTGCATATCCATCATCTGCTCTTGCGACGTCTCCACCTCTTGCTTCAGGCCTTCCAGTGTGCCTGAGAGAAAGTCTGAAACGCGCCGCGAAGACTCGAACCGTGTCTGATAGCTGCGATGAATGTAATCCTGAATGACCCGGTTGACGATGTCGGCCGACAGCTTCGGATTCAAACTGCTGTAGCTGATGCGAATGATGTCTGTCTTCGGGACTACTGCGACGTGCAGGATGCTCTGCAACCGATGGACCGTCGTCTGCCTGGTCTCTCCATCGTCCAGGCTGGTGCGCGGAACGGGCGCCTTCTTCTCAAGAAAATCCGCGTTGTTCGACAGGCCCATCTCTTGACAGACCTTGAGCATCAGCGAATCGCTCTTCAATATCTCAATCTCGGTCAGCATCTTCGAGCTGGAATCGCCGGAGTAGCCTTGTACCGTGCTCACCCTGTATTCATTCGACGATCCCGACCGCACCTGGATCCGGCCATACGCGTCATACAGCTTTGGTTGAGACTCTGCTTTGAAGACTCCATACGCCAGGCCGAGCAGTACGGCAATAATAAGGATCCACCGGCGTTTCCGTAGCACGATCAGCGCTTCAGACAGCGTAGTATCTGTAACCGTCGTACTGAACCCAGTCTGGTTCGTCTCCGGAACACCCACGAGCGGCGGCTGCGTATTTTGTGGACCCATCGTCCCTAGTCTACCCGACTGTGCCTTCCGGTAGGAAGATTAGATCGACACGTAAGTGTATCGGCCCAAAAGAACACTGATTGTCCTTGGGACCTCTCGATTTTCTCAACATTCGGTTATTCTCAACAATAAGGACTAACACCACCCACTATGAGCGAAAGCATCAAAATTGCCGTTGTCGGATCAGGATATGTGGGTCTTGTGGCCGCCGTGTGTTTTGCAGAGATGGGCCATGAAGTCATTTGCGTCGACAACGACGAGCGCAAGGTGGCCGCCCTTCAGGGTGGCGATTCTCTTATCCACGAGAACTACCTTCCCGAGCTGCTCGAGAAGTTCCGCAACACCAGGGTCCGCTTCATGACCGATCTCGCCGAGGCCACCCGAGAGTGCGAAGCCATCTTTATCGCCGTCGGCACTCCACAGAGCGAGGCCGGCGATGCGGACCTCTCCTACGTTGAAGCTGTGGCCTGCGAGATCGCCCGCTCGCTCACCAGCTATAAAGTCGTCGTCGAAAAAAGCACCGTTCCCGTCTACACCAACGAATGGGTCACGCGTTCGATGGAACGCAACGGCGTCGCCCGCCACCTCTTCGATGTCGTCTCCAATCCGGAGTTCCTGCGCGAGGGGACTGCCGTCGCCGATTTCCTTCATCCCGACCGCATCGTAGTCGGGGCGGACAGCGAACGCGCTGCCGCTGTCCTCAAACGGATCTATCTCCCGCTCACCAATGGCACTTATTACAAGCAGAGCAACGCTATCCCCGGTGCCTGCAACGTCGCCGCACCGCCTCCACTCCTGTTAACCTCCACTAAAAGCGCTGAGATCATCAAGCATGCATCCAACGCCTTTCTCGCGCTCAAAATCTCTTTCATCAATGCCATCTCGAACCTCTGCGAAGCTACCAACGCCAACGTCGAGCAGGTCGCCCACGGCATGGGCCTCGACAGCCGCATCGGCCCCAGGTTCCTTCGTCCCGGCATCGGCTACGGCGGCTCCTGCTTTCCCAAGGACGTAGCGGCCTTCCGTTCCGTCGCAGAGCAGTTGGGCATCGACTTCAATCTTCTGACCGAAGTTGAAAAGATCAACGGCCAGCAGAAAAAGCGCTTCCTCAATAAGGTCCGTTCCGCCCTTTGGACCCTGCGCGGCAAGCGCATCGGCGTCCTCGGCCTGGCCTTCAAGGGAGAGACCGATGACATTCGAGAGTCGCCCGCAATCGATGTCGTCGAAATGCTGCTTGCCGAGGGTTGTTCCATTACTGCCTACGACCCCGCCGCGCTCAAGCGTACCCAGGACGTCCTTCCTGCTGGCCCCAATCTCCGTTACGCGACCGACGCCTACGCTGCAGCGGAAGATGCCGACGCTCTGCTCATCCTCACCGACTGGGGCGAATTCGCCGGGCTGGATCTCGACCGGCTCAACAAAAACCTTCGTTATCCTATCGTCATTGATGGTCGAAATCTCTACGATCCCGATATCATGGTGAAACACGGATTTACTTATCTCAGCATCGGTCGGCCCGCAGCGTATCCCGTGCGGGACCTCGCACTACTATCCACCAGCTAGTATCTGTGCTGACGGCAGGTCGGCCGCAAGTCTCCGGCCCTCGCTTGGTTCCGCAGAAGACAGTGTTCAATGGCGGATGTTTCAACTGGAGAAAGGTAATAAATGACGTCTCGAACGATTCTTGTCACTGGTGCGGCCGGCTTTCTCGGATCTCATCTTTGTGACTCTTTGCTCGCTGCAGGAAATTTAGTAATCGGAGTCGATAACCTCAGCACAGGCAACGACGACAATCTCAGCCATCTCGCACGCGAGGACCGCTTTAGCCTCCTCGAACGCGACATCACGAAGCCCTTCGACGCCGGCAGGGTCGATTTCATCTTCAACTTCGCCTCCCCGGCCAGCCCCATCGACTACACCCGCCTTGGGATCGAGACCCTCCTGGTAGGTTCTGCCGGCACCATCAACACCCTCGACCTCGCCCGAAAATATGGCGCAGGCTATCTCCACGCCTCCACCTCCGAGTGCTACGGCGATCCCGAAGTGCATCCTCAGGTCGAGTCCTACTGGGGCCACGTCAACCCCGTCGGCCCCCGCTCCGTCTACGATGAAGCCAAGCGTTTCTCCGAGGCCGCCGTCATGGCCTATCACCGCTACTATGGCGTCGACACCCATCTCGTCCGCATCTTCAACACCTACGGCCCCAGGCTCCAACCCAACGACGGCCGTGTCATCTCGAACTTTATGATGCAGGCGCTGCAAGGCCAGCCGCTTACCATCTACGGCGACGGCTCCCAGACACGCAGCTTCTGCTTTGTCTCAGATCTCATTGACGGCATCCTGCGTCTGTCGCGCTCCTCGGAGCATCTCCCCGTCAACATAGGCAATCCGGACGAATGGCACCATCCTCGAGTGCGCTCACGAGGTCCTTGCCGTCACCGGGGTCAAGACCGGGATCCTCTTCCATCCTCTTCCGCAGGACGACCCCACACGCCGCCGTCCTGACATCACGCGGGCGAAGGAACTCCTCGGCTGGGAACCGAAGATCAAATTGCGTCACGGCCTGGAAATGTCTCTGGAATACTTCAAATCGTGCATCGTCAGCCGTCCCGCTTAGAGCGGTTTGCTTGTACCTGCAGGCCGCCCGATTTCAGCACTTTATCCCAGCCAGGGCAAACCAGGTTCCCGGCGAGCGTTCTTTGCCCGCTGGAGTGGAACTCCCTGGGTTTGTAACGCGCCCTCTCCAAAGGTTGTAGGCCCGATCCATGCTCGTGTGACGATGATCGGAGCACCCAAACCTGGGTTTCGCTCTCGTCGCGGCAAATTCACTAGCTAATGGAGTGAGGGATAGTTGTGCAACTGCGGAAACCACGTCAGGCTCAAGGCGGTCGACGTATCTTTCTGCAGTCCCGGCTTGTAGATCGGGGCCTTCCACCCTTCGTATTGCACCCACGCGTTCAGCTCCACCTCTTTGCCAAACCGTTTCACAACGCTTGCCTTGAACTGGTTCTGCGTCGTCCCACCCGGGATAAAGTCGTTCTCGTTCTTTTTGTGCAAATACGCCACCTGGATCCACTCATTTCCAGAGAGGTTGTAGGTCAGCCATGCCTGGCCGCCCTTTGCCTCACGTCCGATCCAGTCACCCATGATGTTCCCTTTATTGGTATACCCCTCTTTTTGGACGACCTCCCAGTAGTTGAACTGGCCTGCGAAACTTCTTGCCACGCCCGGATCGGTCGTCACACCTTCCATTTTGAAGTCCAGCTTCCTGATCCCGGGAATCTGCGAAATATACAAGCCGGTCCGGTAGGCCGCGCGCCGAGGTGCACTGATAGGAGTCACATCGTCATGGGACTCCGAATCCAGAATCAACATCGCGTAACGTCGCACAAACGGTAACCGGTAAGAGAAACTGAAGTCGCTAAACCGGGCCCCGGGGTCGTACCGCGAGTACTTCTCCGCTGCGTCGGTATCGTTTGTGTCGAAAAAGCTGTGAAGAAACGTATGAAGCGTCACTGGGGTATGACCTTTGCCACCCCAGATGACCGTTCGCTGAAATGCAAATTCAAAGTTCACCGTGGGGCGGAAGGAGAACATTGTGGAGTGCACCCAGGGGGCATTCAGATCGGTGTGCCCTTGAATGCTTCCCACAAAGAAGTCATACCGGACAGGCCCAAGCAGCTTCGACAGGTACTTGATATTCAGCGGTTCGATGCGGTTCAGGTGAAAGGCATAGACGTTCTCCGCGTTATTCGACCAAGCCATCGCGCTGCCGTACCCGGGGCCAAGCCATGAGTCGATCTTGCCTCCCGATAGTTCATGTCCCAGCAGATGAAATGAGGCGTATGCTTCGATCAGACGAAACGGGTCCTGTGCCGCAAGCTGTCCCTGAGGCATCACGTCCGATGGTCCTTCATTCGGGATCTCATCGTTGATGCCCAGCGTGTCTGCCATCTCTCGTGAGTAACCAGTGCCGGACGGAGCATGTTCGTACTCGCCCCTGACATAGAACGAAAACGGCCCCCACTCCTCGGCCGTCGAAGCACCCGCGATTGCATTGAAGCCGCTCTCAAACGGTCGTCCGTAGTCATTGCTGATCGTCTGTCCCAGATGGAAGCTGTCGCGCAAAATCGGACCACCGATTCCCAAAAACCGCGTATACGAGGAGTCCACTCCGTACACAAAGCCTCGCGGAACGTTGCCGTCCGGAACCTCCGCGCTCAATCTGTACAGTATCTTTGCCAGAATGTCCTGCGCCTGTATATTGTCGCTGCTCAGAATCGCGTCCTCGGACTTCTGCAGCATATGCAGCACGCTACGCCGCGTATAGGGCCGCATACTCAGGAACATCGTGTCGAGGAACCCCATCCCGTATAGCCGAGTCAACTCGGGATAGATCCAGCTATCTACGGGGATGTAAACCGAACTCAGGCGGTCTGGCGGAGGCTTCAACTCCTTCAAAGTCACAGGCGCATATGGGACATAACCGACGTATGGGGCCTCTGGTGTCGGCTTCGCAGGGGGCGCCACCACCGGTCCTTTCTTCTCGGGCGGCGGCGCAGCCGGAGGTTCGGCCTTCGGTTGCTGCTTTGGTTGCGGCTGCGGTGCATACGCTGGAGCCGCCGGCGTCGTCCCTGGAGTAGGCACGGGCACCGAATCGGGAGCTGGAGTGGCCGGGGGTGTAGTAGGCGTCTGAGCAAGGGCCGTTGAGGCAATACATACAATCAGCGCTGCATAAGAAAGAAAGCCCCTGGTCCGCACTCGCACCTCATACCTTTGACTCAACTGCAGCTCCAGTGTAATCGCGGACGACTCATACTGGCAGTTGTAAACAAGCGTCTCCCTAAGTGCAAGGTTTTACTGCCCCGCCGCCGCGATCCGTCTGAGCAGCCCATCGCCCGCGCCCTCAAGCCAGGCCCTGGTGCAAATCTTGCGGCCAAGCAGAAACCCGCGCATCTGGGCCAAAGGATCGACCAGCGCCCTTCCGCCCTTACCCTCCACCCGGAACTCCCTGCACTCAATCAGCACCGGCCCGTCCCCTCCTCGAGTCCGTCCCATCGACTCCTGCGCCACCCGGTACAACGCCACAGCGTCCCCTAAATCGACGGGGATTCCGGGCACCCCATATCGTCGCGCCTTGTCGGACAGCTTCGCCACCCCGGCACCTCGCGCGACCTTCGCAGCCGGCAGCACCACAAAAATCACAGGCAGCTCGAGCTTCGACGCCCGCCCCAAGACCTGCCGCCACACCCCCTTGGCGATCTCGCCGTGGCGGACATAGGCGACCACAACATTCGTCATTCCCAAAGTCTTGAAGGAGAGGGCTGCACCCAGCGCCATCCTCAACCGCTCACCTGCATCGTCAATCCACGGCAGCACCCGTCCGGAGATGCGAACCGCCTTCGTCCCCTTGGCCTTCTTTACCGAACGAAACTCAGCCACACGCTTTAGCAGGGAATCGACCTTCTCCCCGGCAAGCAGATTCATCACCACTCCCACCTGAGAATCGCTCACCAGATCGCCCGGAACCAGGTCGATCGCCGTACTCACCCGGCAAGCCTCCTGCCCCCGCGTCGAATCCAGCCTCCGCCGCCCCTTCTCGCGCTTCTGCAACCTGGCGATATGTTCATCCAGCTCGCGTGCCTCGGCCATCGCCACATACATCTGCCGCAGCTTCTTATTCGGCACCAGCGGATTCTCGTGCATCCCCATCTCGCCCAACTAACCCTCCATTTGCAAAAAGAGAGGGCCCAATCGAGCCCTCTCTTGATTGACCCAACTCCGAAACCGTCTAAGCTCTGGCCGGATCGCCCGCTTCTGTATTCAGCCCGAGTTCGCCCATCGCCTTCTGTGCGTCCTTGGCTTTGAACTCACCTTCGCGCGCCAGCTTTGACAACGTCGCGCCGACAATCGACTCCGCGCTGATCTCAAAGTGTCTCCGCAGGTGCTCTCGATTGTCGCTTCTTCCAAATCCATCCGTCCCAAGCGTAACCAGCCGCGACGGCAGCCACGGAGAAAGCACGTCCGGCACCGACTTCATGTAATCGCTCGCGGCAACAATCGGCCCCTTTGCATCGCCCAGCGCCGTCAGCAGGTATGGCACCCTCTCCTTCTCCGCGGGATGCAGCCGGTTCCACCGCTCCACCGCCAGCGCATCGCGCCGCAGCTCTGTATAGCTGGTCACGCTCCACACGTTGGCATGCACGCCATACTTCGTGGCCAAAATCTCCTGCGCTCGCAGCGCCTCGTTCAAAATCGTCCCGCTGCCAAACAACTGGCGCCGTAGCCTCACCCGCCGCCGCCTTCAGCTTGTAGATGCCGCGCAGAATCCCCTCAGCCGAACCCTCCGGCATCGGCGGCATGGCATAGTCCTCGTTGTACATCATGATGTAGTAGAAGATGTCCTCACCGTTCTCATACATCCGTCGCAGTCCATCCTGAATCACAACGGCCATCTCATACACATACGCCGGATCGTAGGTCAGGCAAGTCGGCACCGTACTCGCCAGCACCACACTATGCCCATCCTGGTGCTGCAGGCCTTCACCCAACATAGTCGTCCGCCCAGCCGTCCCGCCCATCAGAAATCCCTTACCACGCGAATCCGCAAACGCCCACACCATGTCCCCAATGCGCTGAAATCCAAACATCGAGTAGTACATGTAGAAGGGAACTGATGGCACCTTGTAGTTCGCATACGCCGTACCCGCAGCCGTGAACGACGCCATCGACCCGGCCTCAGTGATCCCCTCTTCGAGAATCTGCCCGTCCTGCTCCTCGCGGTAGCTCAGCAGCATGTCCTTGTCATGCGGCTCATACTTCTGCCCCTCCGGAGCATAGATCCCCACCTGTTTGATCGCCGACTCCAGGCCGAACGTGCGTCCCTCGTCCGGCACAATCGGCACAATCAACTTGCCGATCGCCTTGTCCTTCATCAGGTGCCGCAGTATGCTCACAAATCCCATCGTCGTTGAAACCGCCCGCCCGTTCGACCCGCGCGTCCAGTCAGCGAACTCCCTAAGCGGCGGAGTCTTGAACTCCAGCTTCGTGACCTCGCGCCTCGGCAGATACCCTCCCAGCTCCTTGCGCCGCTCCTGCATGTACACGAGCTCCGGCGCGTCCGGCGCTGGCCGATAGAACGACCCGTCCTTCGCCGCGTGCTCCGGAATCGGAATATCGAACTGCTTCACGAATGCAGCCAACCCCTCGTCCGTCAGCTTCTTCTCGTTATGCGTCGCATTGCGAGACTGCGACGTTCCCATCCCATAACCCTTCACCGTCTTGGCAAGGATCACCGTCGGCCCGCCCTTATGCTCCATCGCCCACTTGTACGCGTTGTAGATCTTCGCCGGATCATGCCCGCCTCGATGCAGCCTCAACAACTGGTCATCGGTGTAGTCCTTCACCAGCTCCAGCAGCTCCGGATACTTCCCAAAGAAGTGGCTCCGCAGAAACGCTCCGTCCTTCGCCTTGAAGGTCTGGAAGTCGCCATCGACGCACTCCTCCATGCGCCGCAGCAGCAGCCCCGTATGGTCGCGTTCAAACAGCGCGTCCCAGTCCGAACCCCAGATCACCTTGATGACGTTCCATCCCGCCCCACGGAACACACCCTCCAACTCGTCGATGATTCGCTTGTTCCCGCGCACTGGCTCATCCAGCCGCTGCAGGTTGCAGTTCACCACAAAGATCAGGTTGTCGAGCTTCTCACGCGCCCCCAGCGAGATCGCACCCAGCGAATCGACCTCGTCCGTCTCACCATCTCCCAGAAACGCCCAAACCTTGCGGTCTGTCGGTTCGATCAGCTTCCGGTTCTCCAGATAACGCATAAACCGCGCCTGATAGATCGCATTCAGCGGCCCAATCCCCATCGACACCGTCGGAAAGTTCCAGAAATCCGGCATCAACCACGGGTGCGGATAAGACGACAATCCTGGCGTATCTCTCAACTCATGCCGGAAGTTCTTTAGCCGGGCCTCATCGAATCGCCCTTCCAGATATGCTCGCGCATAGACCCCCGGCGAAGCGTGCCCTTGAAAATAAATAAAGTCACCCGGCTGGTCCCCATACTTCGCCCTGAAGAAATGATTGAACCCAACCTCCAGCAGTGTAGCCAGCGACGAATACGTAGAAATATGTCCGCCAATCCCCGGGTCTTTCTTGTTCTGTCCATGCACCATCGCCATCGCGTTCCAGCGAAGCAGCGACTCCACCCTCTTCTCCAGCTTCCTGTCGCCCGGATACGGCACCTCATCATGCTTGGGAATCGTGTTCCGGTACGGCGTCGTCATCTCGCTCGGCGTCGGCACACCGGCCTCGCGCGCACGCTGCCGCAACGCACCCAGCAACTCCGCACCCTGCTCCCAGTCCTGCGCAACGACGTCGTCAAACGCCTCAATCCACTCCGATACCTCAGCTTTAAAGTCCTGCTTAGCGGCGTCTTCCAGCTTCGTCGTCATAATCTTCGTCAACACTCCAGTCCCCAGTCCAGGAGACCGCTGCAGATCGCCATCAGGCGGCGCAATCGGTCACACTTATAACGATATAAGGCTTACGTGAAAACGTCATCTACCGAACGCCACTTCAGTTCGGTTGCGCTGCCGCCCGCCCCAGATCGCCCATATACTGCCTGATCGAGCTGTCCTCACCCAAAACGTAGTGCCCCACAAACCGCCACATCGCCGGCCCCGTCGTTCCACGCTCCGTAATCGTCACCTTTGTCACGTCCGCCGTGACAGGCTCCAACTCATAGGTCCAATTCCCGCCAAAAGGCAGTTTCGGATCGGCGATCCGCACCACCTGCTTCGTGGGTGCCTCGCGCACGTCAGCACACAACGCCATTGTCATCGAACTCTGCACCTCGGCCCAGCAGGGCGCACCATTCTCCGATGGCAACATCGTCACCGCATTCAGCCCCGTCCGCCACTTCGGCATTGCCGCAGGGTCCGTAATCAACCCCCACACCCTCTCCTGCGACGCCGGAATTGCCTCGGTGACACTCGCCGTATGCTCCAGTGGCAATCGACTGCCCATAAATATGGCCGTACAGATTGCCAGCGCGATCGCGACGCTCAGCCATCCCAGAAATCGCAGCACACGCATAGATCACCTCGAGCAATCTCGCCGCAAGTGTATCCTGCTTCGCTCGACTGAACACGCATTAGGTGGTGTCCGGACAGCGTTTTCGCTTCTAGGTAGCCCAAGGCTTTAGCCCTTGGCCTTTCAAGCTACAAGAGTGAGAAGGGCTATAGCCCCTGTGGTACGAGGGTGCTGGATTGCAATCAGAACGATCGCCTTCAGGCCCTTGCATCCGGACAACGTTCACATCCTAAGTCGAATAGTCCGCATTGATCCGCACATACTCTTCGGTAAGGTCGCAGGTCAAAAATCGACTCTCTGCCTTACCCAGCCCCATATCCAGCGTGATCGTGTAGTCCCGCGCCATCATCGCAGCATGTGCAGCGGCCTCATCAAACAACGGCGACCGCACCCCCAGCTCAAATACCGGCTGGTCGCCAATCATAATATTTACCAGCATCGGATCGAACGCCACCCCACTATATCCGGCCGCTGCCAGCAGCCGTCCCCAGTTTGGATCGCCGCTCGACCAGGCCGTCTTGCAAAGCGGCGAATGTGCAATCGCCTTCGCCACCTGCTTTGCCTCCTCCTGCGTCCGCGCCCCGGTCACGTGCAGCGTCACCACATGCCCCACGCCCTCGCCATCATCCACAATCTGATATGCCAGCGACCCGCACACCTCCTTCAGCGCATCGGCAAACGCCCCGCGGCTCCGTTCATCCAGCTTCACTCCGCTCGCCCCACTCGCCAGCAGCAACACCGTATCGTTCGTCGAAGTATCGCCATCGATCGAGATCGAGTTGAAGCTCCTCTCCACCGCCGGCTCCAGCACCCCCGCAACTGCTCGCTCTCCGCCGCCACATCGGTGAACAAATAAACCAGCATCGTGGCATGCGGCGGCCCAGCGACAGCCCCCAACTGCGGATGGATCATCCCGGCCCCTTTCGCCGCGCCAAAGGTTCTCACCTCCACGCCACCAACATCAAATGAAGCCTGTGCCACCTTCATCTTCGTGTCCGTCGTCATGATGGCCCGCGCAAACAACTCCGCATGCGCCGCCGTACCGCCCAGCACCGACTTCAGTGCAGGCAGTGCCGCAATCACCTTCTCAACCGGAAACGGCACACCGATAATCCCGGTCGAGGAAGGGAAGACCTCATCAAAGATGCAGCCAAAGCTCTTCGCTGCCGCCGCACACGTCTGCACGCACGCGTCGATCCCCGGCTGCCCGGTAGCGCAGTTCGCGTTCCCCGCATTCACAAGCACCGCTCCCACGCGCCCGCCAGTGGCCGACATATGCCTCCGCCCCACCGTCACCGGCGCCGCGACCACCTGGTTCTTCGTAAACATCGCTGCCCCATTCGTGCCCTTTGCCGCAACCGCAACCGCAAGGTCCAGCTTGCCACTGGCCTTGATCCCCGCCTTCACCGCGCCCCACACAAAACCCTGTGGCAGCCCCTCTACTCTCACTGTTTCCTCGTTCTGCATAGCCTCTACTCTATCAAGCGACCCGTAAAGAAATCGCAACTCCCCCGCAGTCAGCTATTCTTGAAGCCGGCGAACGGCGACATCCTCAGGCACACATAAAATCCTCCACCGTTCGCTCACGGAGGCAGGAACCATGCTCCTCAAAGAACTACGCACTCAAGTCCTCGAAGCCAACCTCGAACTCGTCAAGCGCGGCCTGGTCCATCTACACCTTCGGCAACGCCAGCGGCATCGACCGCGCGCAGGGCCTCATCGTCATCAAGCCCTCCGGCGTCGACTACGACGAACTCGTCCCCGAATTCATGGTCGTCACCGACCTCCACGGCAAGATCGTAGACGGCAAGCTGAAGCCCTCCTCCGACCTCGACACCCACACCCTCCTCTACCGCGAGTTCCCCTCCATCGGCGGCGTCGTCCACACCCACTCTGAGTTCGCCACCAGCTTCGCCCAGGCGGGTCTCTCCATCCCCGCCCTCGGCACCACCCACGCCGACTACTTCCACGGCCCCGTCCCTTGTACCGAGCCCCTGCGCGATGAAGCCATCGTCGGCCGTTACGTTCACGAAACTGGCGTAGCGATTGTCGACTGCATCCGGCTCAAGGGAATCGACCCCCTAGCCATCCCCGCGTGCCTGGTCAACGGCCACGCCCCCTTCTGCTGGGGAGTCGACCCGCACACCGCCGCCCACAACGCCGTAGTCCTCGAAGCCGTCGCCCGCATGGCATACCGCACGCTCACCTTGAACGCCACCTGCGAAGGCGTCTCCCAGGCACTCCTCGACCGCCACTACCATCGCAAACACGGCTCCGCCGCCACCTACGGCCAATAGACAGCCGTTCCGAAATTTTTCTTGACGCTCTTCTCGGCAGACGATAAGTTCGAGGCCTTACGGCATAGAGCAGACCGGGCCCAGGTTAGCCGTACCGGAGGCATCGATGTTTTTCGCACCTGACGATCTCCCCGCAGCTAACCTCCCCGCGTTCTCCATGCCTGCGCTCACCAGCGCCACAAGCGTCATCATGGCAGTTGGCGCCCTCGGCACCGCTGCCTATGGCCTCGTCGACGCAACCAAAGGACTCGGTGGCGGCGTCTCGACCCGCGGCCTGGCCTACATCCGCAAATCGCTCACGCCACTCCTGCCCGACACGCAAATCGGCGCCCCGGGATCGATGCTCTCTCGCGACATGGTCTTCGAAACACTCAAATCGAACTGGATCAATGGCGTCGCCGCCTCCGACCAGAAGGCCATCGCCAAATCTCTCATCAAACTGCGAATGGACCCCGACAGCGCCCCCGTCTTCGCGAAGATCACCGGCGTAGAGGCGGCCACCCTGCAAACCGTCCTCATAAAAATGTCCAATGGCACGCCCCTCGACGTGCCCGAGACCGACACCTACGGACGCTTCGACCTCGTCCTGACCACCATCATCGATCAGGCCTACCAACGCGCCGACCAACAATACCGAAACACCGCAAAGCTCCTCGCCGTACCGATCTCCGTCCTGCTCTCGTGCACCGCCGCGCTTATCGTAAGCAGTTGGAACTGGGAAAAAGCCAGCTGGGGAGTCGCAATAGCGCTTGGCATCGTCGCCACCCCGCTCGCGCCCATCGCTAAGGACGTCTCCAGCGCAGTGCAGACCGCGGTCCAGGCCCTGCAGTCATGGAGAGCATGACCCAATGACCTGGCTCCTCAGTTGCCGCGCTCTACCCGGTGGAGGAGCCGGTACGCGATGTCAACGTCCTCTCCAACCCTCCGCAGCTGATCGATACCAACCAGGCTGCGATCGCCGCTCTATGCCGTGGCCATGACGTCCTCATCGCGACGCACGGTTTCAACGTCAACCAGCAGGAGGGCGTCGATCACCTGACCGAATGGCAGCCGTTGCTCCAACTCCCGGGAGGCGCAGTCTATCTTGGCTTTCTCTGGCCCGGAGACTCGGTCTGGCTCAACGCTGTCGTCTATCCAGCCGCTGCAGGCACCGCCATGCAGTCAGGCGACAGACTCGCCGCGTGGCTGAACCAGAACCTGATCGGCGCCGCCAGCCTCTCCTTCGCCTCGCACAGCCTCGGTGCACGCGTCGTCCTGCAGACCATCAAAGGACTCGCCTCCAACTTCCGCGTCCGCCGGCTACTTCTCATGGCCGGCGCGATCGACTCAAACTGTCTCGGAGACGAGTACGCCAAGGCCGCCGCTCGCGTCGAGAAGATCTCCGTCCTCTCCTCCTCCGAGGACGACGTCCTCAAATTGGCCTTCCCACTCGGCAACCCCATCAGCGGCATCTTCGCCGAAGGCCACCCCTTCTGGCACGCCGCCATCGGACGCGAAGGCCCAACCGAAAATCCGCCAACCCCCGCCCAACTCGATCTTGTCTGCAGAGTGCCGAACGAATGGAACTTCGGCCACGACGACTATCTCCCGCCCTCACCTGCCCCGGCGGGCTACACGTCGATACCGTATCCATTGCCCATCAACGCTCCGACGACAGACAACACGCCCGCTGCCAACACGCCCGCCGGATATCAAACAGCGCCAAACGTATGGGAACCCTTCTGGAAGAGTGCCTGGTCCGCTGCAATCGCCTCCACCCGCTTCCCATAGCCCTGCGGCAACCGCGCCCCTAGTCAAAGTTGACCTTCAAAGTCCGCCCCGCCGCACTGCTCTCTCGCGCCATCTCCAGCAGTCGAACCACTCGAAACCCATCCTCCGGCGTCACCGCCAGCTTCGCTACTCCGTTGATCGCATCGCGAACGTTCGCATAGTAAAGCCGGTAGTCGCCCAACTCGGTCTTCACCTTCGTCCGTGTCAGAGTCCCCGGATCGGCTGGCTCAGGAGCCACCGTCAGGGTCCCCCACGCCGATTCAGGCTCCGCCAGCCATTCGCCCTCACCCACGCGCGGCACCTTCGCCCCTCCAACCAGCGTCGGCTCCTGCGGATCAAGCCCATACTTCTTGAAACTTCCCCGGGTCCCATGCAGAAGAAACCTCGGCGCAGCATCGCAGGCCAGCATGCTCGACCGGCAATGCGCCCGCAGCCGTGGATACTCCAGCGTTATATCGAACGCATCTTCAATCTCAGTCTTGTCCCGGTCCTTCCGAACGCTCGCCGTAATTCCGACAGGCGGCCCAAACAGCACCAGCGCCTGGTCGACCAGATGCGGCTCCAAGGTCCATCAACAGCCCATTCGCAAGGTTCGCGCCTTCCTTCCACGTGTTCTCACGTGGCAGCGGCCGGAACCGGTCGAAGTGAGACTCATACGTCACCAGGCGTCCCACCGCACGTTCCTCAAGCAGCCTCTGCACAGTCAAAAAATCGCCGTCCCACCGCCGATTGTGAAAGGGAGCAAGCACCACACCCTGCTTCTCCGCCAGCTCCTTCAACTCCTTCGCCTCGGCGCTCGTCGCAGCAAACGGCTTATCGATCACCACATGTTTTCCTGCGAGCAGGGCCTGTTTCGCCAGCGCGAAGTGCGTCTCATTCGGCGTCCCCACCACGACCAACTGCACCGCCTGGTCATTCAGCGCATCTTCAACCGACCGCAGAATACGCACCGACGGATAGGCCTTTCCGGCCTCATCGCCCTTGCGCTGCACAATAGCCTCAAGCCTCAGCCCCGGAACCGCACTCACAAACGGCGCATGAAAGACCTGCCCTGCCAATCCGAATCCAACTACCGCAACGCCAATCTCAGCACTCATCGCGTAAACCCTCATCGATCAAGATCTAATTTGTCTTTCTTCTAAAGATCTAAATTTGTCATCCTTCGCGAAGCGGAGGATCTCCTTCTCGCTCTTGTCTTTCTTACCTGCCCTGAATCTCCCGCAAGGCCGGATAAATTCGCCGATATCGCCCGTAAGCCTCATCCATCACACTCGCGCTCTTCGGCGCAATCGTCTCCGCGACTCGCACCGTCGCAGCACAAGCCGCCTCCACACTGGGCCATGTCCCAATTCCTGTCCCCGCCAGCAGCGCCGCACCAAACGCCCCACCCTCCTCCGCCTCCAGCAGCTCCACCGAATGCCCATAAACGTCCGCCTGTATCTGCCGCCACAGCGGCCCCCGTGCCCCG
The DNA here is from genome assembly GCA_963756685.1 of uncultured Acidobacteriaceae bacterium. Taxonomy (GTDB): domain Bacteria; phylum Acidobacteriota; class Terriglobia; order Terriglobales; family Acidobacteriaceae; genus Edaphobacter. The sequence goes on along the minus strand of CAVWON010000004.1, from coordinate 445,383 downwards.
CCACCACCCAGCCGGATCGCCTTCACCGGCACCCCAAGCTCACGAAACAAAGTCAATGTATCTCAGCAAACTAAACGCCACTCCTTCAAGTATCGCTCGAATAAAATGCCCCAGCGTGTGCGAGGCCGTGATCCCCACAAACGCGGCCCGCGCATCGGGATCGAGATGCGGCGTCCTCTCGCCAAAAAGATAAGGCGCCCACATCAAACCATCCGATCCCGCAGGCGCCTCGGCCGCCAGAGCAGTCAGCTCCTCATAACTGCTCCCCGGCGCAAACGTATCGCGAAAATACCGCAGACTGAGCCCCGCCCCATTCGTCACGCCCATCACATGCCATCGCCCCGGCGCCGCATGACAGAAAGTATGCAGCCGTCCCAGCCGGTCTTTGATGGGCGAGTCAGTCGCGGCAAACACGACCCCACTCGTCCCAATCGTCGCCGAAACTGATCCCGGCGTCAGAATCCCCATCCCCACAGCCCCGGCCCCCTGATCACCCGCGCCAGCCGCAACCGGAGTCCCAGCTGCCAGCCCGGTAGCCCCGGCCCCCGCCGCACTGATCCGCGCACAAATCTCCGGCCCTTCAAAAAGTCTCGGCAGCCACTCCATCGGAATCCCCGCCTCTTCGGCCACCTCCACAGACCACCGCCGGTGCGCTACATCGAGCAGCAGCGTCCCGCTCGCCTCCTGCATATCCATCGCAAACTCGCCCGTCAACCGGTAGCGAACGTAGTCCTTCGGGCAAAGCACATGCGCGATCTTCGCGAAGATCTCCGGCTGATGTTCACGCACCCACAACAGCTTCGTCAGCGTGAAATTAGGCAACGCCGGATTGCAGGTCAGCTCAATCAGCCGCTCAAATCCGATCTTTTCCGTCAGCCAGTCGCACTGCGGCTGCGTTCGTTGGTCGCACCAGATCAACGCCGGCCGCAGCACCTTGCCATCGGCGTCGAGCATGACACACCCATGCATCTGCCCAGTCAGTCCGACGGCCTCTATCTCAGCGCCGGTCAACTCACTCGCCGCCATAGCGCCTGCAATGGCCTCACGCGCCGCTCGCCACCAGTCCTCCGGCTCCTGCTCGGCCCACCCGATATGTTCCGAATGAATCGGCGCATGATCACTGGCAAACGAGGCCAGCACCCTCCCCGCGCTGTCGATCAGCACCGCCCTGCGTTCCTCCGGTTCCTACATCGACCCCTAGAAACATTGTGCATCGCCCTCAAATGAATACAGTTCAGAGTGTACTCAAACATCTTTTTGAAGATTTTCCGCAACGGAATGCATCAATATCAAAGAACGCATCAATACTGAGGCAAGATATTTGTGACAAAGCGGATACCGCTCTGTTCTCCGGTGCCTCGCATAGACTAATTGAAGACTCTCGCCAGGATGCAGGTTAAGATCAATCGTATGAGTAAAAGCAAAACAGCGCCTTGCGCCTTGGATGCAGCGCCGCACTGCCGTAAGCCGCAGGGCCTGAAGATGCTCTCTTTTTTGGGGCTCTGCCTGCTCTTCGCCGCTGGTCAGACACCGGCGCGCGCCCAGGCTACGGAGCCGGCGCAACAGAAACAGCCCAGCGGAGCCAGCACGGCCACTGATAGCTCCCCAGTCGCGAACGCCCAACAGAGCCTCTACAACGCCTCCGGACAGAACGGCGCGCAGGTGACGCAGGACTCGTACCACGGCAGCATCGTCACGGGCAAAGCGACCGATGGCGTCCTCGATCTCTCGCTCGACGAGGCCATCCAGCGCGGCCTGCGTCAGAACCTCGGTCTCATTCTCCAGACCTCGGCCCAGAAAAGCGCCAACGGTCAGCGTCTCGAGGAGCTGCAGGCGCTTCTTCCCACCGTAAACGCCACTGCCAGCATCGAGGTGCAGCAGATCAACCTTGCCGCCTTCGGCATCTCGTTTCCCGGGCTCAATCCCATCGTCGGCCCCTTCCAGGTCGTCGACTTCCGCGCCTATCTTACTCAAAATCTCTTCAACGTCTCGGCCCTGAAAAACTACATCGCCGCCAAGCATAACTTCGAGGGCGCCCATCTCACCGCCGAAGACGCACGTGACCTGGTCGTCCTGACCGTAGGCAACGCCTACCTGCTTTGCATCGCGGACGAGGCACGCATCGAAGCCGTAAACGCCGAACTTGCCACCTCCAAAGTCTCGCTCGACCAGGCCATAGCCGCGCACGATGCCGGCACCAGCCCCAAGCTCGACGTCCTCCGCGCCCAGGTCGACTATCAGAACGAGCAGCAAAGCCTGATCTCGACGAAGAACAGCCTCGAGAAAGACAAACTCGCCCTCGCCCGCACCATCGGCCTGCCGCTCGACCAGAACTTTCGCCTGACCGACCTCGTGCCCTTCAAGGCGCTGGACAACGTCGATCCGCAGGCGGCCTTCGTGCAGGCCCTCAAGGCCCGCAAAGACCTCGCGGCCTACGCCGAGCAGGTGACGGCGGCAAGCGCAGAGAAGACCTCCGCCAAGGCCTACCAGTATCCTGTGGCCAGCTTCGCCGGCGACTACGGCGACATCGGCACCACGCCCGGCCATTCCCACGGCACCTTCTCGGCGACCGGACAGATCAGCGTACCCGTCCTTCAGATCGCCAAGACCAAGGGGCAGGAGCAGGTCGCCGACGCCCAGTACGAGCAGTCCAGGGACAAACTCGCCGACCAGATCCAGCAGGTCAATCAGGACATCCGCGACAGCCTGCTCGACATCCAGTCCGCAGCGAAACTCGTCGACTCGACCCACTCGAACGTCGAGCTTGCCAACGAGGCCCTCAGCGAGGCGCAGCAGCGCTTCCACGCCGGCGTCTCCGACAATCTCCCCGTCTCGCAGGCGCAGTCGCAGACCGAGCAGGCCAACGACCAATACATCAGCGCGCTCTACCAGCACAATGTAGCCAAGCTTTCCTTGGCCCGTGCTCTGGGCGTCGCGCAGACAAACTACAAAGATTATCTCGGAGGAAAGTAACTTGCCAGAGCAAACAGAACAGCGTGATAACCAGACCGCACAGACCAGCGGCGCCGTGCAACTCAATCAGCAGGAAGACGAGGCCCCCGAGCAGAAGTCCGGCCGCAAGTTCATCGTGATCGCGGTCATCATCCTGCTTGTCATCGGCGCGGGCATCTTCTACTGGCGCTCGACCTTCACCGAGGACACCGACGACGCCCAGGTGGACGGCGATCTCTACCAGGTCAGCTCGCGCGTGACCGGCCAGGTCATCAAAGTCTACGTCGAAGACAACCAGAAGGTCGAAGTCGGCCAGCTCATCGCCGAGATCGATCCCAAGGACTATCAGGTCGCCCTCGAGCAGGCCCAGGCCAACCTCGCCAGCGCGCAGGCCGCCGACATTCAGGCCGAACGTCAACGTGCCCATCACCAGCGTCAACGTCAACACCAGCGTCGACACCACCAGCTCCGACGTCCTGAACTCAACCGCCGCCGTCGACCAGGCGCGCAAGCAGGAGCAGGCCGCCGAGGCCCGCGTCGTCGCCGCCAAGGCCAACGCCATCAAGTCCCACCTCGACGTCGAACGCTACACGCCGCTCGTCCAGAAAGACGTCATCTCCAAGCAGCAGTACGACGCCGCCGTAGCCACTGATGCCTCCAATCAAGCCGCCGTGCTCGAAGCCGAGGCCAATGTCATCGCCGCTCAGGCCCAGGTAACCGAGTCGTTGCAGAGGCTCTCGCAGTCGCGTTATCAGGCCGCGCAGTCCGTCAAAAACTGGCCCAGACCAGGTAAGAGCGCAGCAGGCAAGGGCCAACGCTGCGCTCGCCGACGTCAAACAGGCCCAGGCCAAGGTCGATCAGGCAGTCCTGAACCTCGGCTACACCCACATCACCGCTCCCACCACCGGCATCGTCAACAAAAAGAACGTTCAGGTCGGCGCGAACCTCAGCATCGGCCAGGACCTCCTCACCATCATCCCGCTGACCAACCTCTGGGTCACCGCGAACTTCAAGGAGACCCAGCTCTCCGAGATGCGCCCCGGACAGCCGGTCACGTTGAAGGTCGACGCCCTCGGCGGCCGTAAATTCCACGGCAAAGTCACCCAGATCGGCGGAGCCACCGGATCCAAACTCTCGCTCTTCCCACCCGAAAACGCGACCGGCAACTACGTCAAGGTCGTCCAGCGCATCCCCGTCCGCATCGACTTCACCAACCTGCAGCAGGAAAACGGCGACTACGCCCTGCGTCCCGGAATGTCCGTCACCCCCGAGGTCGAGGTCAAGTAATCAGGGAAACCGGGCCCCTTCTCTCTACATCTAATCGGTGGAAACAAAGAGAGGTGCAAGATGGCAGTTGCAATCAAAAAGATTACGCACGAAACCAACATAACCCCCCACTGGCACGCCCACGCGAAGGAGATCCAGAAGTTCGGCACCGTCATCGACGACATGCCACACCCGCTCAGCGCCGCAGTGCGCGCCGACATGGTCGCCAAGCTGAACCAGCTCCTGGCCGACTCCATCACCCTGCGCGACATGTACAAGAAGCACCACTGGCAGGTCTCCGGCCCGACCTTCTACCAGCTTCACCTCCTCTTCGATAAGCACTTCGACGAGCAGCTCGAGATGGTCGACACCATCGGCGAGCGGGTTCAGCTCCTCGGCGGCGTCACCATTGCCATGGGCGCCGATGCAGGCGAGACCTCCCGCATCCCACGCCCGCCCCGCGGCAGGGAAGAGGTTCCCGTCCAGATCTCCCGCCTCCTCGAGGCCCACAAACTCATCATCCAGAGCTGCCTGGACATAGCTGAAGCCGCCAGCAAGGCCGGCGACCAGGGCACCAACGACCTCGTCGTCAGCGACATCCTTCGTCCCAACGAACTGCAGTCCTGGTTCCTCAGCCAGCATCTCGTCGAGATGCCGCTGATCCTCGGAAAATAGCCTGTCCCTCAACCTTTACCCGCCCGGACGCGCAGGTGTCCGGGCCGCATACCTTTAAACCCTTTAACGCTAAAATCGCATCATACTGCGCGAGCAGATCATCTTAAGACCAAGTAAACTCCGATGCCCATCGCCCTCGTCTTCTTCATCCATTACGCGTATCTGATCATCTTCCTCTGGGTGCTGGTGGAGCAGATCGGCATCCCCATCCCCAGCATTCCCGTCCTCCTCACTGCGGGCACGCTCAGCGCGACCCATCGCGTCAGCTGGCTCGGCATCACCCTCGCAATGCTTCTCGCCTGCGTCATCGCCGACACCGTCTGGTTCTCCCTTGGCCGCCGCTACGGCAACAGCGTCCTCAAGCTCCTCTGCCGCCTCTCCTTTGAAGCCTCCACCTGCGTCAGCAAAACCGAAGGCTACTTCAGCCGCCGCGGCGCCGTCACGCTGCTCTTCGCAAAGTTCGTCCCCGGCCTCAGCACCGTCGCCGCCCCCATCGCCGGCCAGACCGGCATGTCCTACCCGCGCTTCCTCGCCTGGGACCTCGCCGGCTCGCTCATCTGGGGCGAGACCTTCATCCTCGCCGGCCGCTTCTTCGGCGACCTCGCAAAGAAGAGCGCACCGTTCTTCGCCTGGCTCGGTCACTTCGCTATCTTCATCTTCGCCGCGATGGTCCTCGGCTTCCTCGCCCACCGCATCTGGAAGCAGCGAAAGTTCCTCCAGCAGGTACGCGAGATGCGCCTCGAGCCCTCCGAACTGAAAGCCATGCTCGACGACGCGGAGACCAGCGGCAACAAGCCGCCCTTCATCGTCGATCTGCGCCACCCGCTCGACTATCTCCCCGACCCCCGCGTCCTCCCCGGCGCCCTCCGCATCGGCCCCAACGAGCTCAAGCAGCACAGCGAGATCATCCCCCGCGACCGCGACGTCATCCTCTACTGCACCTGCCCCAGCGAAGAGACCAGCGCCAAGGTGGCCCTGCAGCTCCACAAACTGGGCATCTACCGGGTCCGCCCTCTGCGCGGAGGCTTCGACGGCTGGAAGCAGGCCGGTTATCCGCTGATCGACTACGTTACCGATGTGCCGACCTCGCCGGTAGTCCAGCAGATTCTTCCATCAAGCTCCGGCTCAGCAGTGCCTCTAGTCTGACCCACGGCCCTCACCGCAGCGCCTAGTCATAAAGAGCTGTCATTCTGAACAAGTTCTTAGTCATAAAAGAGCTGTCATTCTGAGCGGAGCGAAGAATCCCCGTATTTTGTCCGAGGCGTCACAGCCGCCCGCTGCAGGTTATGAATTCCCAGAGCAAGCCGGCCCCTCACCCTCCCATCCGAAAATTCACGGTAATCCTCGTCTGCACCTCGGTCGGCTCTCCGTTCAACCGGTAGGGCTGATACCGCGCCGCCCGTATCGCGTCCATCGCAGCACTCTGCAACATTAGCGGCCCGCTCACCACACGAAGGCTCTCAATCGTCCCCGTTCGCGAGATCACCGCCTCAACGATGACCGTCCCCTCCACATGCGCCGCCCTCGCTATCGCCGGATAGACCGGACGGATCGGCGCAATCAGCATCCCCTCCGGCACCCCGGTCGAGACTTAAGCGGAACAGCGGCCGCTCGCGCCGGAGCCACCGACACAACCGGCCCATGCCCATCACTAACTCCAGTCCCAATCGGCAACCCATCAGGCATTCCCATTCCCATACCGATCGGCGCCAGGGAAGGCAGATCATTTTGTGCCGTCTCGCCGTACGTCAATATCGCCGGAAGCAACGGTCGCCATTGCAGTCGGTGCCGCTGTGCTCGATGGAGAAGCGGCAGCCTCTCTCTGCACATGCTCTACCGGCACCGGCGGCTTCGGCACGAGAGGCACCAGCACCCTCGGCGCCTCAAAACGAAACGGCAACGCCTCCGGATGCAACAGCGGCAACGCAATCACTACTCCGGCGACTGCGACCTGCAAGCCAATCGACCCCAACGTCGTCCACCGCTTGCTCGAAGAGACCTCGAACCCCCGCGACTCAACCAGACTGTCCTCAAACATAGAAGCACCCTCCGACCTTCGGATTCAGGTGCGCATCCAGCGAGGAATGCGTCCGTTACTACGTTAGACACCGGCAACGCACTGATGTCCTCAGACCCAACCTTCGACAGCGCCGTTGCTCCCTGGCCTGAAGCGGCCGTGGGGGGTTCAAGTCACGCACCTCGACAGTGACCCCATAGTGCAGGCCCTCATCTGAAAAAACTCTCGGCGGTCCCGCCTATGTGAGCGATCATGAACAGATGTCGAACAACATCGTTCAGCCGCCCGCGCAGCCTCGCGTCCTCTCCATCGACGTCCTCCGCGGCCTCACCATCGCCCTCATGATTCTCGTCAACGACCCCGGCGACTGGGGCCACACCTACACCCAGCTCGACCACGCCGCCATGGAACGGCTTCACCCTCACCGACTTCGTCTTCCCCAACTTCCTCTTCCTCGTCGGCGCCTCCATCATCTTCTCGCTTCAGTCCCGCACCGCGCCGCGGCGACTCGAAGAAGGCCCTTGCCCTCCACATCCTTCGCCGCCCGTCCTCATCTTCGCGCATCAAGATGCTCCTGACCGCCTTCCCCACTTCCACTACACCCACCTGCGCATCTACGGAGTCCTCACCCGCATCGCTCTCTGCTACCTTGTCGCCGGCCTCATCTGCCTCGTCACCCAACGCGCGCGAACTCTGGTCGTCATCACGGCCACGCTGCTCATCGGCTACTGGGCACTCATGCGCTTTGTACCGGTACCCGGCCTCGGCATCCCCACCCACGACCTTCCCCTCCTCGATCCCTACCGCAACCTCGCCGCCTGGCTCGACCGCGCCATAGCCGCCTTCACCCAACGTACCTCCACACCGGCCGCCTCTACGAACAGACCCGCGACCCCGAAGGCCTGCTCAGCACCCTCCCTGCCATCGCAACTACCCTAATCGGATGCCGTCACCGGCCTCTGGCTCCGCCGGGTCTCAACCGCATCTTTCAATTCCGTTCTCACCACCCAAAAAGCGCCACTCCAACCGGAACCGCCGCTGGTTGTCACCGCGACCTTGACCTCAGAGGTTGCAACTTCCACCGCGACCATCAACGCCCGAACTCCCAAAGATGCGCCATCCCGACCGAGGGCGGCGTTTTTTGCCGCCGCACTCATACCCAAAGATGTGTCATCCCGACCGAAGGCGGCGTTCTTTGCCGCCGCAGTGGAGGGACCCCCGCATTTCGCTCGTACCGCCTCACCAATCTCCCCGACCCGATGCCTCACCGGCCTTTTACTCTTCGGCGCAGCCAGCCTCGCCGCTGGCCTTCTCTGGAACCTCACCTTCCCCATCAACAAAAACCTCTGGACCAGCTCCTACGTCCTCTACTCCGCCGGCTGGTCACTCCTCACCCTCGCCTTCTGCTACTGGCTCATCGACATGCGCCGCCTCAACCAGACCCCCGCAGGCAGGGCCGTCCTCTGGCCATGGCTCGTCTTCGGCTCCAACGCCATCACCGCCTTCGTCATCTCCAACCTGATCGTAGAAATCATGCTCTGGATCAAGGTCCCCGGACAGCTTCTCAGATGACCGGCAAGCCCGTCACCGCCTGGTTCTGGATCTACAGTCACATCTTCGCCCGTCACGGCTCTAACGAAGTCACCTCTCTAGCCTTCGCCGTCGCCTTCGTAGCGGTCTGCTTCCTCCCCAACTGGCTCCTCTGGCACAAACGAATCTTCCTCAAAATCTAAGGACCGCAAAGAACCGGGTGGGGTATCGGGCAAGGCGAGACCGTTCTCGTCAGAAATTAGGGGAACTTCGCTCTCGAAAAGATGGCGCAGATTTAAGTTAGGACGGAAACCGGAAGGGCCCGACTTCAGTCGGGCCAAAAAAAGCCGCGCCGAAGGCGCTACCGCTCTGCCGAAGGCTAGCCTTTCCCGCCTTTGCCGTTGTCTGTTTTTTTCTTCAATCCAACCCAAAAACACCGCCGCACCCACAAATCCAATACTTGACACAACCACCCCCTCCCAACAGGGCTAAACTAAAGAGCAAACCCCGAAGCACCATCGAAGTCCAGACTTAAACTCTCTAGTTCGAAGACTTTGCACACTTTTTACCGGGGAGGGACTACCCAACCCACAGGAGAAGCAATTGGCCTACAACGATCTACGCGACTGGATAAAGCAGCTCGACAAATCTGGCGAACTCAAGCGCATCACCGCCGAAGTAGACCCCATCCTCGAGATGGCCGAGATCGCCGACCGCGCCGCCAAGCTGGGACGCGGCACCTCCAAAGCCGGAGGCCCCGCCCTCCTCTTCGAAAACGTAAAAGGCCATCCCGGCGCCCGCGTCCTGATGAACCAGTTCGGCAGCGAACGCCGCATGCACCTCGCCCTCGAAACCGACTCGCTGGACGCCATCGCCGACCGCATCCGCACCCTCCTCAAGCCACAAACCCCCACCAGCTTCATGGACAAGATGAAGATGCTCCCGATGCTCGCCGAGGTAGGCAACTTCTTCCCCAAGGTCATCGCCGCAAAAGACGCCCCCTGCAAACAAGTCATCCATCGCGGCGAAGACGTCAACCTCCTCGAACTCCCCATCCTCAAGACCTGGCCGCAGGACGGAGGCCGCTTCATCACCCTCCCCTGCGTCATCACGCGCGACCCCAAATCCGGCAAGCGCAACGTAGGCATGTACCGCATGCAGGTCTACGACGGCAAGACCACCGGGCATGCACTGGCAGCGCCAGAAGGTAGCCGCCGAACACATGCGCGACCGCCTCCGCGCCAAGCCACTCCCGACTCCGCCGGCCACGCGTCGATCTCATGGCCCTCACCGCCGGAGGCACAACCGCCGCAAGCTCCACCAGCACTCTCAACACCACCACCCTCACCCGCATCCGCGAAGACCGCATGGAGGTAGCCGTAGCCATCGGCACCGACCCCGCCACCACCTTCAGCGCCATAGTCCCCGCCCCCCCCGACGTCGAAGAATATCTCAATCTCCGGCTTCCTCCGCCAGAAGCCCCTCGAACTAGTCAAAGCCGAAACCGTCGACCTCGAAGTCCCCGCCAACGCCGAGTACATCCTCGAAGGCTACGTCCAACTCGGCGAACTCCGCACCGAAGGCCCCTTCGGCGACCACACCGGCTTCTACACCATGCAGGAGGACTACCCCGTCTTCCACATCACCTGCATCACCCACCGCAAAGACCCCATCTACGCCGCCACGATAGTAGGCAAGCCCCCCATGGAAGACGCCTGGATGGGCAAGGCCGTCGAGCGCATCTTCCTCCCCCTCATGCAACTCACCCTCCCCGAGATCGTCGACGTCAACCTCCCCGCCGAGGGCGTCTTCCACAACCTCATGATCGTCTCGATCAAAAAATCCTACGCAGGCCACGCCCGCAAGATCATGAACGGCATCTGGGCCATGGGTCAGGCCATGTTCACCAAGTGCATCATCGTCGTCGACGAAGACTGCGACGTGCAGGACCTCGCCGAAGTCACCCTCCGCACCACCAACAACATCGACCCCGAGCGCGACATCCAGTTCACCCTCGGCCCAATCGACTCGCTCGACCACGCCGTCCGCCTCCCCAACTACGGCAGCAAGATGGGCATCGACGCCACCCGCAAGTGGGCCGCCGAAGGCTTCACCCGCCCCTGGCCCGCCATGCTGACCATGGACACCGAGGTCAAAACAAAGGTCGAGGCCCTCTGGAAAAAGCTAGGCATCGAGTGACGGTCGGCTTCGCTCCGCAGCGCAGGCGAAATCAGCTCACTGCATGCGTCGCCAGCGTAATCGTGACCACGTCATCCGGCGTCTTCGTCGTGCCGCCGTCGTGCTGCGGGTGAAACTCGATGCTCATCGTCGCTTCATTCACGACAACGCGTAGATAGCCATAGTCGGTAGCGTCGTAGCTCTCCAGCGTCAGCGTGCTGTCGATCACGTACGGTGTGCGGTATGTTGCGCGCATCGGCGAAAGCGGCGAGTGTCCCCCGCACCCGGCCACAATATACGGAATCTGCCTCGTGTTCACCGTCCGCGTAAAGCGCTGGTAGTTATGCGAATGCCCCGAGAAGACCGCATGCGGCCACACCCCCGCTGCCGTGCAGGCGCCGTCGATGTCCGCCAGCATCAACGGACTCCCGCCGTGCTCCGCGCCCCCGGTGAACGGCGGATGATGCATCGCAATTATCACCGCACCCGTAAAGTTGTCGCTCTTCACACGCTTCAGCGCCGCTGTCAGAAACGCGATCTGACGGCCATCGAGCACCGTATTCTGCCCGTTCTCGCCCGAGATCACCCCCGGGTCTTCAAGAACATTGCTATACAGCCCCAGAATGCGAACGAACGGCGCATCCAGCGTAAAGTACACCCCGGGCTGGATCATTGTGGTGCGCTCCAGATTGCCGGCGTCTGGCGACGGAGCAGGTGTTGCTGTACAAAAATTCTTCAAAAACGCATCCAGCGTTGGCGCAGGGTCCTTCGGATACACAATGCCGTCGTGATTGCCCGCGATGGCCAGAATCGGCGCAGGATAGTCGCGATACGGCGTGTAGAACTGGTCGTAGTAGTAGGTCGCCTCGCCGAAGTAGTACACGACGTCGCCCAGGTGAAACAGAAACGAAGGCACGTCTGCCGGATTTGCCTCGCTAAAGTCGGTCACCATCTTGTCCGCTACTAACGACTGTGTGGCCGGCCTACCACGCTGCCCGTGTCTCCTACCGAATGGAAGACGATCTGCCCAGCCTTCTGGATCGCTGCGACCTTCGCCGCGCCCGCACTGCCATACACCTGTGCCAGGGTAAGGACCGGCTCCACTGCACCACCCGTCGGCTGAGGCACCGCCTCCAGTGTCAGTATTCCCTTAAGTTTCGAATCGGTTACGGGATCCTTGAATCCCGTTGGATCGGGCGAAGGCTTCGGCTGTGCGAAAACGGGCTGGCCACTCGCGCTTCCAGCACTCGGCGGCTGCGCAGGTTTCTTCGGGTGCTTCTGTGTCTGGCGTGACGGAGGATCGAGTGGCTTCTTCGGCATATTGCCTCCAGTGTCCGAGCCAACCTCGAAGGGTCGATTTCACTCCGCGCTCTTCACCGTAATTGCGCTCAGATTCCGCACCCATCGTTGCGGCTTCTTGTCGCCGCTGTCAACGAGCTTCAACTGCCCGTCCTCTCCCAGCGGTTTGCCGCCCATGCTGGTCGCCACAATCACCTCGCCATTATGCTCCGAACCTTCAATCTCTGTCACCGAATACAGCACCCAGTACTTGTCCGTCCCCTCGGCAACGAGATAGCTCCGCAGCATCTTCCGATGCGTCGTCTTGTCCACCGGGAACCCATTCTTCGCCAGCAGATCTCCCAGCAACACACCCGTATAGGTCTCGTCGGCCTTCGTATGTTCATTGTGGACAGTCACCGTCTTCTGCGGCATCGCCTGCAACTCCGCGACCGACAGCGTCGTCGCCTTGCCGTCCACGGTCAACGTCAAACTGGTCGAAGGAGGTGCTGGCGTATGGGCATGTTCAGCCATCGCGCCCACATCGGCCTGTGGCGAAGCCTGCGCCCACGCGCGAACGGGGCTTGACCCCGCAACACATAAGGCAATCGCAATCGAGAGGGAAGCGGCAGCGGTCTTCATGGCTTTCAGCCTAACGCGCCCCCGTCGTATACTCAAGGTATGTCTATCGTCCGCGACGCCGCAGCCATTGCCAAGGGAATGAGCATCACCTTGAAGGAGATCTTCCAGCCGACCGAGGTCGAGAACTACCCTGACGGCAAGGGCCCCATGCGCGGCGCAAAGTTTCAGGAGCGCTTCCGCGGCAAGCACCAGCTCCAGCGCGACGAAAACGGCCTGGAAAAGTGCGTCGCCTGCTTCCTCTGCGCCGCCGCCTGCCCCTCGAACTGCATCTACATCGAAGCCGCCGAGAACACCGAAGAAAAGCGCATCTCCTCCGCCGAGCGCTACGCCAAGGTCTACAACATCGACTACAACCGCTGCATCTTCTGCGGCTACTGTGTCGAGGCCTGCCCCACCGACGCCATCACCCACGGCCACGGCTTCGAACTCGCCAGCCTCAACGCCACCAATCTGGTCATGCGCAAGGAAGACCTGCTGGTGCCGATGCAGCAGCTTCCCGACGCGGTCCGTTCGGACAAGGACGAGGCCGACATTCTCGCCTAGTCGTCGTGGAAGCCACCGCACCTTCCAACACCTGCCGCATCTATATCGATCTACCAAGTGCGCCGTCGCCCTTGTATCCTGATACATGGCGCCTCAGCACAGATGACAGGATCCGATGCCAGGCTTTCTTGAACTTCGAACGTGTGCCAGGTCATCAGGAGATAGAGATATGATGAAAGCCCACCAACATCCTCTTGAAAAGATCCTCGAAAATCGCATCGCCATCATCGACGGAGCGATGGGCACGACCATCCGCACCTACGGCATGAAAGAAGCCGACATCCGCGGAGAGCGCTTCAAGGACTCGACCAAGGACCTGCTGAACAACGGCGACCTCTTCTCCCTGACTCAGCCGAAGATGATCTGCGACATCCATCGCCGCTTTCTCGAGGCCGGCGCGGACATCATCGAGACCAACACCTTCGGCGCCACCAGCATCACGCAGAGCGAATTCTTCGTCGACGATCCGCGCGAGCACGGCGGCCGCAAGGATCCCGCGTTCTACCAGAAGATCATCGACGATCCGATGCTCAGCGATCTGGCCTGGGAGATCAACGAGAAATCGGCGCGGCAGTGCCGCGAATGGGCCGATCGCGTCGCGAACGAAACCGGACGTCAGCGCTTCGTCGCGGGAGCCATCGGGCCGCTGACCGTCTCTCTCTCGAACTCGCCCGATGCCGACGACGCAGGCTTCCGCGTGGTCACCTTCGACCAGGTGAAGACCGCCTACGCCCAACAGGTGCGCGCCCTCATCGCCGGCGGCTCGGACCTGCTTGCTGGTCGAAACCATCTTCGACTCGCTCAACGCCAAGGCCGCACTTGTCGCCATCCGCGAGGTCTTCGACGAGGACGGCAACGCGAAGCTCCCGGTAATGATCTCGGCGGCGGTCGGCCGTGGCGGCGAGACGCTGATCTCCGCGCAGACCACCGAGGCCTTCTGGAATGCAGTCAAGCACGTGAAGCCGCTGTCCGTCGGGCTCAACTGCTCTCTCGGCCCCGACCTGATGTATCCATTCCTCGAGGAGCTCTCGGAGAAGGCGGACGTCGCGATCTCCTGCTACCCGAACGCCGGCCTGCCAAATCCGCTCTCGGAGACCGGATTCGATCTGGGCCCGCAGGACATGGCCCGTTATCCTTGGCGACTTCGCGCAGGACGGCCTGATCAACATCGCCGGCGGCTGCTGCGGCAACACGCCCGAGCACATCGCCGCCATCGCCAAAGCGCTCGAAGGCCAGCCTCCGCGGAAACTCGGCCAGATCGAGGTCGCAGCGTGAGCGCGAACCAGCCGAGACAAAGCCGCTCCGTCTCTCCGGATCGCAGCCCTTCACCCAGCAGCCCGGCGTCTACATCATGATCGGCGAGCGGACCAACGTCGCCGGTTCGCCGAAGTTCGCCAAGCTCGTCAAGGAAGGCAAATACGAAGAAGCAGTCAGCGTGGCCCGTCAGCAGGTCGAGAACGGCGCCAACGTCCTCGACATCTGCATGGACGAGGGCATGATCGACGGCGTCGCCGCGATGACGCGCTATCTGCAGCTGCTGGCAAGCGAGCCCGAAGTCGCCAAGGTCCCCTTCATGGTCGACTCCTCCAAATGGGAGGTCATCGAAGCTGGCCTGAAGTGCCTGCAGGGCAAAGGCATCGTCAACTCGATCTCGCTGAAAGAAGGCGAAGAGAAGTTCCGCCAGAACGCCGCGACGGTGCTGAAATACGGCGCCGCCGTAGTCGTGATGGCCTTCGACGAGCAAGGCCAGGCCGCGACCTACGAGGAAAAGATCCGCATCTGCGAGCGCGCCTACCGCATCCTCGTCGACGAGGTCGGCTTCCCGCCCGAAGACATCATCTTCGACCCCAACATCCTCACCGTCGCCACCGGCATGGAGGAGCACAACAACTACGCGGTCGACTTCATCAACGCCACGCGCTGGATCAAGGCCAACCTGCCGCACGCAAAGGTCAGCGGCGGCGTCTCGAACATCTCCTTCAGCTTTCGCGGCAACAACAAAGTCCGCGAGGCCATGCACTCCGCGTTTCTCTATCACGCCATCGCCGCAGGCATGGACATGGGCATCGTCAACGCCGGCATGCTCGAGGTCTACGAGGAGATCGAGCCCGAGCTGAAGGTGCTGGTCGAGGACGTGCTGCTCAACCGCCGTCCCGATGCGACCGAGCGCCTGGTCGACTTCGGCGAAACGCTGAAGGGCGCCGGCTCGGTCGCGAGCGAAAAGAAAGCCGAAGAATGGCGCAACGGCACGGTCGAGGAGCGTCTCTCGCACGCACTGGTCAAGGGCATCGACACCTACATCGAGATCGACGCCGAAGAAGCCCGCGTCAAGCTCGGCCGCCCTCTCCTGGTGATCGAAGGCCCGCTGATGGACGGCATGAGCGTAGTCGGCGATCTCTTCGGCGCCGGCAAGATGTTCCTGCCCCAGGTAGTCAAATCGGCCCGCGTGATGAAGAAGGCCGTCGCGCACCTCACGCCGTTCATGGAAGCCGAGAAGGCCGCGATGGTCGCGGCCGGCCAGGTGGTCAAGGCGCAGGGAAAAATCCTGCTCGCCACGGTCAAGGGCGACGTCCACGACATCGGCAAGAACATCGTCGGCGTCGTCCTCGCCTGCAACAACTACGACGTCATCGACCTGGGCGTGATGGTCTCCTGCGAGAAGATCCTCGAGCGCGCCAAGGCCGAAAAGGCCGACATGATCGGCCTCAGCGGCCTGATCACGCCCTCCCTCGACGAGATGGTGCACGTCGCCAAGGAGATGGAGCGCCAGGGCTTCAAGCTGCCGCTGCTCATCGGCGGAGCAACCACCAGCCGCGCGCACACCGCCGTCAAGATCGCGCCGCACTACAGCGAGCCAGTAGTCCACGTGCTCGATGCCAGCCGCGCCGTGCCCGTGACCACCAGCCTTCTCAGCGACGACGGCAAGGCGGAGTTCGTCGCGCAGCATCGCGCCGACTACGAGGCCCTCCGCAAGGCCCACGCCGCCCCGCGCCAAGCCGTCGTCTCCCTTGAGACCGCTCGCGCAAGGCGCACTCCCATCGAGTGGCGCGCCGAAGACCTGCCCACACCCGAGTTCACCGGCGTGCGCGTGCTCGACAACTTTCCGCTCGCCACGCTGCGCGAATTCATCGACTGGTCGCCGTTCTTCCACACCTGGGGCCTGAAAGGCATCTACCCCCGCATCCTCGAACATCGCGGAGCAGGGCGAGCAGGCGCGCCAGCTCTTCGCCGATGCCAACGCTCTCCTCGATCGCATCATCGAGAAGAACCTGATCACCGCGCGCGGCGTCTACGGCTTCTTTCCCGCCAACGCCGTTGGCGACGATGTCGAACTGTACACCGACGACACACGCACAGAAGTGCTCGAGCGCTTCCACTTCCTGCGCCAGCAGGCGAACAGAGAAGGCAACGAACCCTGCCGGTCGCTCGCCGACTTCATCGCGCCAAAGGAAACCGGACTCGCCGATCACATCGGCGCCTTCGCCGTCACCAGCGGAATCGGCCTCAAGGAACTGTGCGACACGTTCCGCGCCGACAACGACGACTACAACGCGATCATGGCCGAAGCCGTCGCCGATCGCCTGGCCGAAGCCTTCGCCGAATGCCTGCACAAGCGCGTCCGCGATGAATGGGGCTACGGCTGCGAGGAAAACCTGACACCCGAGGAACTGATCCAGGAAAAGTATCGCGGCATCCGACCCGCCGCCGGGCTACCCGGCATGCCCCGACCACACGGAGAAGGGCACGCTCTGGCGTCTGCTCGATGTGCAGGCGAACACCGGCATGCATGATCACCGAGTCGTTCGCCATGTGGCCCGGCTCGAGCGTCAGCGGCCTCTACTTCGCCCACCCGGAATCGCGATATTTCTCGCTCGGCAAGATCGACCGCGACCAGGTCGCCGACTATCACGAACGCAAGGGAATGAGCGTCGCCGAGGTCGAGCGCTGGCTAGGGCAAAACCTGAACTACGACCCTGCCTAAAGTTATCCGCCGCAGACAATGTCGTCTAGCTGACATTGTCGGTCAGACAGCATCAATTGTTTGAACAACCGGTAAAATAGTGGTGGCCGCCCCTGAACGGCCCATGATAGAAAATTCTCGCCCCTCCGACTCACCTCAAGCGCATTTGTGCAGGTGAGGTCGGCAACTTGCACGAAGTGAAAGTGAGGCAAAATGGAAACCCCGACGAACGGCAAACGCGCCATTCTTCACATCTGCACCCGCGAAACGATCCGTCCCCTTCGTGACCGCGTCCTTGCTCTCTCAGGATTTCATGTTGACTCCACCCTCAACCACGCCGAAGGCCTGTCCATGTTCTGGGCACGCCAATATGATCTTGTTCTGATCGACGTCGAAGGTGAGAGAGGGATCCCGGCAGCCGAGCACATGTGCTCCGAGATCAAAACAGCTCAGCCCGAGCAGACCGTCGCCTTCGTCTGCAACTGGCGCGTAGCCATCATGACCGACTGTCCCGACGAGATCGTCCGCACCGAGTTCGATCCCGCCGCCTTCGCCCAGGGCGTGCGCGACATCGTCCCTCCCAACGCCTGAGCCTATCTCAAACTACAACTGCGGAGCGGGGATCATGTGTTTATCCGGGCCAACGATCATCTTTGGCGCTGTGGTCGTCGTTCCGCTCTGTTGAGCATTTGCGGTCACCGCCGGCGTCGTAGAAGTCGTGTCGGACGAAGTCGCCGGGGTCGTAGCCGTTCCACTCTGGGTCTGGCTGGAACCGTTCGTTGCCGCCGGTGCAGGGCTGGTGGTCGAGCTGCCACTCTTCTTCTTTGGCTTCGGGGTTGGCGTCGTCTGTGCCATGGCCATCGACCCCGCCACCAGGAACGCACTCATCCAGAAACTCGCTGCAAACTTCAAATATCTCTTCATTTGACGTCCTCTCCCGAACCGGGTTTCGACTCCTACACCGTGTCCAGTACACCCACGCCGTCCCGCCCAGTCGATACAACTTCCGCGCCACCGACCGCCCGGGGTTGCGGCCCTCCACATGCTGTGGTACAAACGAAGTATTCCAGTCTGCTTCGGCAGATTTGAATTTCATGCAGAGTGGTTGAGGGACGAGCCCTTTGACGCCACGACAACCGGACAGAACAAAGGCGTACCGGTGTCAACTCTCTCCTGGATGGTTGCAGCCCAGGGAACATGAGATTCGGTACCCGCAGTCCAGAAAATGGCCTGCACCCGCATTTCACCTTCCCCGCAGCCCCCTAAAGAGAAAAGTCAAAAAGCTCATCGACCCTTTCCCCTCGGAAAGAGCATCATGGACTATTCCTGTAGCCGGTATGAGCTGAAGTGCAACGAGTGCGGCAAGCGGTTCGGCAACCAGCCCCTCTCCGCCTGCCCCGACTGCCTCGCCCCCCTCGAAATCGCCTACGACCTCGAAGCCGTCCGCGGCATCTTCACCCGCGAAAACATCGCCGCCGGCCCCGCCAACATCTGGCGTTACGCCGCGCTCCTGCCCATCCCCGAAGGCTTCCAGCCCGATCTCCCCGTAGGCTTCACCCCGCTCGTCCGCGCAAAGCAACCTCGGCAAGCGCATCGGCGCAACCAACCTCTACGTCAAGAACGACGCCGTCTGCTTTCCCGACCCTCAGCTTCAAGGACCGCGTCGTCTCGGTCGCTCTCGCCAACGCGCGCAGGTTCGGCTTCGACGACCGTCGGCTGCTCCTCCACCGGCAACCTCGCCAACTCCGTCGCCGCCCAGGCCGCCCGCCTCGGCCTGAAGGCCTGCATCCTCGTTCCCGCCGACCTCGAGCCCGCCAAGATCCTCAACACCCAGGTCTACGGCGCGCGTCTCGTCCGCATCGACGGCAACTACGACCACGTAAACCGCCTCTGCACCCAGATCGCCGACGAGTACGCCTGGGGCTTCGTCAACGTAAACCTCCGCCCCTACTACGCCGAAGGCTCCAAGACCGTAGGCTACGAGATCGCCGAACAGCTAGGCTGGCGTCTCCCTGACAACGTCGTCGTCCCCATGGCCGGCGGCTCGCTCATCCGCAAAATCCGCAAGGCCTTCAACGAGCTCATCTACCTCGGCCTCGTCGAAGACAAGCCAGTGCGCTTCTTCGGCGCCCAGGCCACCGGCTGCTCGCCCATCTCCATCGCCGTCAAGCAGGGAACTGACTTCATCGAGCCGCAGCGCCCCAACACCATCGCCCGCTCGCTCGCCATCGGCAATCCCGCCGACGGCCCCGCGGCCGCCAAGATGATCCGCGAAACCGGCGGCTGGGCCGAGGACGTCTCCGACGTCGAAATCGTCTCCGGCATCCAGGAACTCGCCGAGACCGAAGGCATCTTCACCGAGACCGCCGGCGGCGTCACCACGGCCGTCACGGCGCGCCTCTACGCCACAGGCCGCATCTCGCCCGACCAGATCACCGTCACCTGCATCACCGGCAACGGCCTCAAGACCACCGACGCCCTCACCGGCAGCTTCACGCATCTGGACGCCCGCGCCGTCCGTCCGCGCCTCGCCGACTTCGACGCCTACCTCCGCGAACTCGACGGCATCGCAGAACCCGAACTCGCCGCCGCAGGCACCAACTAGAGGCGACTTTTGTGCTTGCTGCACCGGTTGTTTTTGTCGCTGCACCGTTTCTTTTTGTTGTTGCTCCATTCCTTTTGTTGTCATTCCGCAGCACAGCGGAGGAATCTGCTGTTTTCTCGAAGTAGCAAGACATTCGCTTTCCCGACGAACTTCGTCAGGGTCGATCCAAGGAGTAAAAAAATGTCGATCAAAGTCACCCTTCCCGCAGCCTTCACCCGGCACACCGATGGCCGCAAACACTTCGACTCCTCCGCCGGAAACCTTCCCGGCCTATTGGCTGACATCGACCAGACATTCCCCGCGCTCTCCACCCAGATCAAAGGCGACGACGGCAAGCTCCGCCGCTTCATCAACATCTACGTCAACGACGAAGACATCCGCTTCCTTGGTGGCGAAACCTACTCCTTCCAGGACGGCGATGAAGTCATGCTCATCCCCTCGATCGCCGGTGGCACAAACTAAAGACGCAAACCACCCAAAACGATCTAATCCTGCGAAGCCGATCGCGTCTTTTGCGAACGGTTTCGTCGAAGTGACCTGCGGTTGCCTTGCCGTTGTTTTGTCCTTCTTTTACTGGCCACAAACGAAAAGGGTGCCCATTCATCGCGCACTTAGCGATAGGAGGATGGAAACCGCCCGCCAGCCACCACGCCGCTGCGAGTTTCTCTACCAAAAGAAAGAATCGTCATTTCGACCGAAGCTGCTCACGGTTTCATCGTGAGCGGCGCAGTGGAGAAATCTGCTTCTTACTTCGGTCAGCTCAGTACAGATCAGAGAAGGGCCAAGCCTAGTCGCCCCAATCGCGCTCTCGGCCTCTCACCATCTCCAAAATAACAGACACTTCACTCGGCCAGGACCCGACAAAAAATCGCCCAACGACGCTCACGATCAAATATCCTGCTCACCATAAGTAAATTTTCAAGGTCTACCTTGGAACCCGAGCTGGAACCGTGAGGTCGCCTGATGTCGAGTCTCCTTCGTAATCTCCGTTACACCGCGCGTACGTTGTGGAAGAACCCCGGTCTCACCCTCACCGTTCTACTCACCTTGGCCCTCGGCATCGGCGCAAATACCGCCATCTTTACCGTAGACTACGCCACGTTACTAGCTCCCATGCCTTATCCCGAGCCAGACCAGCTCGTCGTCGTCTGGTCGAAGATCCAAACCTTCCACAACGGAATCTCTGCCGGAGACTTCACCGACTGGAAACGGGAAAACTCAACCTTTCAGGACATCAACGCCTTCACCGGCGGCTCCTTCAACATCGCCAGTAACGAACCAGCCCGAAAACATCGACGGCAGACAGGTCACGACGGGCTTCTACACCATGTTCGGCCGCCCCTTTTTCCTCGGCCGCGATTTTCTGCCCGAAGAAGGCGTCGATGGCAGGGATCACGTCGTCATTCTCACCCACAAACTCTGGGCACACCTCGGCTCCGATCCCAAACTCGTCGGCCAATCTATGCGCATCAACGGCGAGCCCTACACCGTGGTCGGAGTCTTGTCCCCGGGCCTCGAAGATCGTAGTGACTCTCAGCTCGCCGTGCCACTCGTCTTCAAACCCGAGCAAGTCAACCACGATTTTCACTGGCTTCTCTCCATCGCTCGTCTCAAGCCCGGCGTCACCGTCCAGCAGGCACAGGCCGACATGGATTCAGTCGCCACCCACATCGCCCAGGACAACCCCAAAAGCAACAAGGGCTGGGGGGTCTTCGTCGAGCCGCTCAAAAACGACTTCCTGCCCAGTGAACGCAAACAGACACTCTGGCTTCTTCTCGGCGCTGTAGCCTTCATCCTGCTTATCGCCTGCGTGAACGTCGCTAACCTTCTCCTTGCCCGCGGTCTCGCCCGCCAGAAGGAACTCGCCGTCCGCAGTGCACTCGGAGCCAGTCGCAGGACCATCTTCGAACAACTCATCACCGAAAGTTTGTTGCTTGCGATCGCCGGCGGGCTTCTCGGCATCGGCGTCGGCTACGCCATGCTCCGGGCCCTCATGGCTATCATGCCTCGCGGCACGTTGCCGGATGAGGCTGACCTCCATCTCAACCTTCCTATCCTGCTCTTCACCCTTGCAGCCACCACTCTCGCCGGCCTTCTCTTCGGCAGCGCGCCCGCCTGGTACGCCTCCCGCGTCGATCCAGGCGAAGCGCTCAAGGAAGGCAATCGCACCGGCGTCGGTGCGGGTCGCCATCGTCTGC
Source organism: uncultured Acidobacteriaceae bacterium (assembly GCA_963756685.1). GTDB lineage: Bacteria > Acidobacteriota > Terriglobia > Terriglobales > Acidobacteriaceae > Edaphobacter. The sequence continues at coordinate 423,538 of CAVWON010000004.1, read as the reverse complement.
GCCAGGCCCTCGTCATCGGCGAGTTCGCCCTTGCACTTGCACTGCTGGCAGGTGCCGGCCTCGCCGTACACAGCTTCCTCAATCTCCTCCGCGTGGACCTCGGCCTCCGCACCGACCACGTCCTGACCTTCTACCTTCCCGTCCCGGACTCGCGTCCCAAAGACCCGGAAAAGATCATCGCCTACTACAAGCAGATTCTCTCCAACGTGAGCGCCGTCCCCGGCGTGACCTCAGCCTCTGCGATGACTGGCCTTCCTCTCTTCGGCGCGGGCTTTGGCATGCCGTTTACCATCGTCGGAAAACCCGCCTTCAACGATCCCTCGATGCGCCCTAACACCGGCTTCGGCATGGTCACGCCCGACTTCTTCAAGACCTTCGGAATTCGCATTGTGAATGGCCGCTCCTTCACCGATCAGGACGCCGCCACGAGTGTCAAAGTGGCCGTAGTCAACGAGGACTTTGTGAAGAAGTACTTCAAAGACGTCGATCCGCTCCAGCAGCGCGTCTCCGTCGAACAACTCATCCCTGGCGTCACCAAGCTCGGCCCACCCGTTGAGTGGCAGATCATCGGCGTCTACCACAACGTCCGCAGCAGCGGCCTTCGCGAGGATCGCCCGGAGATGCAGATACCCTTCTGGCAGACCCCCTGGTCCGGCGCAGGCATCGGCGTTCGCACCGTCAACGATCCTGCCACCATGGTCAAGAGCATCGCCGCCGCCGTCCACTCCGTCGACCCTGAAATAGCCCTCGCCGAACCCCGCTCTATGGAAGAGGTCCGCGATCTAGTCCTCTCCAACGACCGCTTCACTCTTGTCCTCTTCGTCAGCTTCGCCGTTGTCGCGCTGCTGCTCGCCGCACTCGGCGTCTATGGTGTCATGTCCTTCTCGGTAGCCCAGCGCTCGCACGAGATCGCCCTTCGCATGGCCCTCGGCGCAAACCGAGGCCGCGTGGTTGCCCTGGTCGTCCGAGAAGGTCTAATCCTCGCGGCCATCGGTCTCACCCTTGGCCTCATCGGGGCCTACTTCGTCGGCCGCGGAATGCAGAGCACGCTCTACGGAATCGGAAAGCTCGACCTCTCCGTCTTTGCTTCCGTCGCGCTCCTGCTCCTCTTCGCCGCGATCATCGCCTGCCTCGTCCCCGCCCGTCGCGCCGCCTCTGTCGAACCCATGCAAGCCCTCAGGGCAGAGTAAAAACAAAAAACTCTCATTTTCTGCCCAAAAATCGCATGTCAAGTCCAAGAACCACTTAACCATTGATTTATCAACGACATCCGCGTGGCATGTTAGTTACACTCAAACCGCTATACTGAATATATAGATCAAAAAAAAGAGTTAGCCCCGGACGTTTTCCGGGGCTAACTCATTTAGATGGAATATTTTGGACGTAACTTGTTTGTCATGAATATTTTAGAGGCGGCCGTGTGGCTCAAAGTGATGAAACTAAGGTATTTACGCGCGGGCAATAGGGGTACCCCAGGGAGACATAGTTGGACAGCGGATCTACAGCTCAATCTCTCCCCCCGCGGAGCAACGAATCCTCCCAATCTCCGCTCCTATGAAATAGTGCCAGTTGCGCCAACCTGTACGAAGAAAGAAGGTCATTCATGTTTCTCATTCTTGCGGTTGTACTGGTCTTGCTCTGGCTAGGCGGGTTCTTCGTCCTGCATGTCAGCAGCTTCCTGATCCATCTGCTGCTCATCTTTGCCTTGATCTCCATCATCATGAACTTCGTCGGTGGCAGACGAGCGGTCTAGCCCACTAAAAGCGCAAAGCAAAGGCCGGATCCCGTGGATCCGGCCTTTGTCGTCTTCAAACAAGTTATTACTGATGCGAAACAGGCTGAGGAAGATCAATGCCAGGAACCGGCAGCACCGCAGCCGCTAACGCCTCAGGAGTCTCCTCATGCAGCTCTGGCAGATTTCCCTCCAGCGCAAGCTTCAGCACCTGGTCCATCTCCTCGACAAAGTGCAGCTTCATGCTGGTCTTGATCAGCTCCGGAAGGTCAGCCAGTGTCCTTGCGGTTCTCCTCCGGCACAATCGCCTCAAAGATCCCCGCACGATGCGCGGCCAGCAGCTTCTCCTTCAACCCGCCGATCGGAAGCACCTTGCCCCGCAGCGTAATCTCGCCCGTCATCGCGACATCGCGCCGCACCTTGATCTTGGTAAGCGCACTCGCAAGCCCTGTAGCCAGCGTAATCCCAGCCGACGGCCCGTCCTTAGGGATGGCACCCTCAGGAACATGCACATGAATGTCGACGTTCTTATAAAAATCCTTCGCCAGCCCAAGATGATGTGAACGCGACCGAATATAAGTCAACGCGGCCTGCGCCGACTCCTGCATCACATCGCCCAGCTGCCCCGTCGCAGTCATCTTGCCCTTGCCGTCGAGCACCTGCACCTCGGTCTGCAAGATCGTTCCGCCCATCTCGGTCCATGCAAGACCTGTGACGAGACCGATCTCGCTCTTCTCATGCGCCTGCGAGTCGCGGAACTTCGCCACGCCGAGAATGTCACCGATGTTCTCGCCCGTGATGCTCTCCTTGTGCTCCGCGCCGCTCTTTACCACCCGCCGCGCGACCTTGCGGCACACGTTCCCGATCTCGCGCTCCAGGTTCCTCACGCCGGCCTCGCGCGTGTAGCCACGAATGATCTGCCGCAGCGCATCGTCCTCGAAGACGATCTGCTCTTCGGTCAGTCCTGTGCCTTCACGCTGCTTCTTCACCAGGTACTGCTTGGCAATCTCCAGCTTCTCGACCTCGGTATAACCATGCAGCCGCAGAATCTCCATGCGGTCCTGCAGCGGCCCGGAATCGTATGCAGCACGTTCGCCGTCGCCACAAACAACACCTGCGAGAGGTCATACTCAACATCGAGATAGTGGTCCTGGAACGAAGTGTTCTGCTCCGGATCAAGCACCTCAAGCAAGGCGCTCGCCGGATCGCCCCGGAAGTCCGACGCCATCTTGTCGATCTCGTCCAGCATGAACACCGGATTCTTCGTCCCGGCCTTCTTCATCGACTGGATAATCTGCCCCGGCAGCGCGCCGATGTACGTCCGCCGATGCCCGCGAATCTCCGCCTCGTCCCGCACGCCGCCAAGCGACATCCGGACGAACTTACGCCCCGTAGCCTTGGCAATCGACATCCCCAGCGAAGTCTTGCCCACGCCCGGAGGCCCGACAAAGCAAAGAATCGATCCCTTCGGATTCTTCACTAGTTGCCGCACTGCAAGAAACTCGAGGATGCGTTCCTTGATCTTCTCCAGCCCATAGTGGTCTTCATTCAGAATCTGTTCGGCATGGTCGATCGAACGGATCTCCTTCGACCGCTTCTTCCATGGCACCGCCAGCAGCCAGTCCAGATAGTTCCGCGACACCGTCGACTCAGCCGACATCGGCGGCATCGCCTCCAGCTTCTTCAGCTCCTGCAGCGACTTCTCCAGCACGTCCTTCGGCATTCCCGCCGCTTCAATCTTCTTCTTCAGCTCGTCGAACTCGGACTTCTCGCCGCGTCCAAGCTCCTTCTGGATCGCCTTGATCTTCTCGTTGAGGTAGTACTCCTTCTGCGCCTTCTCCATCTGCCGCTTTACGCGCGACTGAATGGTGCGGTCCATGTTCAGCTTCTCGATCGCCACGTCCAGCACATCGGCGACCTTGGATAGCCGGTCCTCCGGATCGAAGACCTCCAGAAGCTGCTGCTTCTCCTCGATCGACAGCTGCAGGTTGGCAGCGATCGTATCGGCCAGCTTGGCCGGCTCGTCTGCACGCACGCTTGCGGCCATCGTCTCGTAGTTCAGGGACTGCTGCAGCTTCACATACTGCTCAAACAGCGAGTGCACCCGCTGCATCAGCTGCTCGACCTGCGGCGTCAAATCCAGCTGCGTCTGGCCGGTGCGCACCGTCGCGACAAAGAATCCGTCGACGTCATTCACTTCGGTCGCGCGTGCCCGCTCCACACCTTCAACCAATACCTTGATATTGCCGTCCGGCATCTTGACGCTCTGGACGATGTTCCCAATCGTGCCCGTCTCATAGATATCGTCCGCGTTTGGTTCGTCGACCGAGGCGTCGTGCTGCGTCGCCAGAAAGATCTTTCGGTCGCCTGACAACGCCTCTTCAAGCGCCCGCACACTCGACTCGCGCCCCACCACAAACGGCGTCATCATATGGGGGAAGATGACCATGTCACGGATGGGCATCATCGGTAGCTTGCGAATATCGCCGCTCAGCGCTTTTTTGGGTTGGTTTGTCATCACTCTCCAATTAGACGTTAAAACACCGATAACGATGCATCGGCGTCGCGGCTTCAGGTGATTGTAATTCGTCCGACCATGCCGTGCAGCCGGCAAAGTGCAACGTCTGTGGAATTGGAGTCCACAATTGGGTCAGAATTGGTAATTGCAAGCGACGAAACGCCCTCAGCTGCCTGCCATATTGCGCGGATCGCCGGATCCACCATCACGAATCTGCGCGCCCACCCGCGCACCACCGCTTAGCCTGCCTTCTCCAGCAGCATCGGCAGCGTCAGGCTGTGCTTCTTCACCATCTCCGCCGTAATCGAGAGGTCTTTGACCTTCTTGTTGCCTGGAACGTAGTACATCAGGTCCAGCATCAGCTCTTCGAGAATCATCCGCAGACCGCGCGCTCCAACCTTACGCTGCAGCGCCTCCCGAGCAATCTCTCGGGCCGCCTCGTCGGTGAACGTCACCTTCACGCCCTCAAACTCAAACAGCTTCGCATACTGCTTCAGGATCGCATTGCGCGGCTTGGTCAGGATCTCGATCAGCGCCGCCTCATCCAGTTCGTCCAGAATGCCCAGCACCGGCAGCCGCCCGACAAACTCCGGAATCAGACCATACTTCAGCAGGTCCTGAGGCTCCGCCTGGCGCAGCAGCTCCGCATCGCGCTGCGCCCGGATCGGCGTTACATCGCCGTCCTTCGCGTCCGGATCCGCAATCGCCTTGAACCCCAGCGCCTTCTTGCCCACGCGCCGCCCGATCACCTTCTCCAGCCCGACAAACGCGCCGCCGCAGATGAAGAGAATGTTCGTCGTATCAACTGCTGTAAACTCCTGGTGCGGATGCTTGCGTCCACCCTGTGGCGGAACGTTGGCGACCGTGCCTTCCAGCAGCTTCAGCAGCGCCTGCTGCACGCCCTCGCCCGAAACGTCGCGCGTAATCGAAGGGTTCTCGTCCTTGCGCCCAATCTTGTCGATCTCGTCGATGTAGATAATCCCGCTCTGCGCACGCTGCACATCGCCATCGGCGGCCTGCAGCAGCTTCAGGATGATGTTCTCGACGTCCTCGCCGACATAGCCGGCCTCGGTCAGCGTCGTCGCATCGACGATCGCAAACGGCACGTCCAGCATCTTCGCCATCGTCTGCGCCAGCAGCGTCTTGCCGGAGCCCGTCGGTCCAACCAGCAGAATGTTCGACTTCGCCAGCTCCACATCGTTGCCGCGCGTCTTGTTCATCTGGATGCGCTTGTAGTGGTTGTAGACCGCGACCGCCAGCTTCTTCTTCGTCTGGTCCTGCCCGATCACGTACTCATCCAGAAACGCCTTGACCTCCTGCGGCTTCGGCAGGTGCGCCGGCGCTACGCCGGGCTGCGTCTCGCTGCGATCATCTTCGAGAATCGAGTTGCACACCGCCACGCACTCATCGCAGATATAGGCCCGCGGATAATCCGAAGGAGACGAGATCAGCTTGGCAACGGCGTCCTGCGATTTATGGCAGAAAGAACAACGAAGTGATTCGTCTGAGCCCCGTGACGTTTTCATAAGTACGACAGCTCCTGGATGGTACCCACAACAAGATAACGATTAAAGTTTACACCCGTTTCCTCCAGCAAGGCATGGTACGGGTACCTGCCGCTGTACCTCGAAATGGTCATAGACGGCATGACCATCGCGGATGCAGGAAAGCCCGAACCATCGGCCCGGGCCTCCTCGTAATATGACAACGCGGCAGTTATGTCCGCGGACGGTCGATGATGTCGTCGATGATGCCGTACTCCTTCGACTGCGCGGCCGTCATGATGAAGTCGCGCTCCACGTCCCGCTCGATCCGCTCCAGCGTCTGGCCCGTGCTGGCGCTCATCAGCTTGTTCGTGATCTCGCGAATGCGCAGAATCTCGCGCGCATGGATGTCGATGTCGGTCGCCTGTCCGCTCAGCCCGCCCATCGACGGCTGGTGGATCAGGATGCGCGAGTTCGGCAGCGCAAACCGCTTGCCCTTCTTGCCCGCCATCAGCAGAAACGCACCCATCTACGCTGCCTGCCCGATGCAGAACGTCACCACATCGTTCTTGATGTACTGCATCGTGTCGTAGATCGCGAGCCCGGCCGTAATCGATCCACCCGGCGAGTTGATGTAAAGCTGAATGTCCTTCTCCGGGTCCTCGCCGCTCAGAAACAGCATCTGCGCAATGATCACATTGGCGATGTTGTCATCGATCGGTGTGCCCAGAAAAATGATGTTGTCCCGCAGCAGACGGCTGTAGATGTCGTAGGCGCGTTCGCCCCGGCTCGTCTGCTCGATCACCATCGGTACTAGTCCCATAACACTCTCTTTCTTGTCTTCGTTATGCAGCCCGACACTTACGCTCTACGAAGCCAGCTTCTCGTAGAGCACGCTTCCTGTCTTCTCGCGCCGCATCTGCTCGCGAATCCGGTCCAGCCCGCCATCCTTCGACAGCCGCTCACGCAGCGCCTCCAACGGCTCGCGCGACTGGATCGAAAGCATCAGCAACTCGCGGTCCACGTCCTCGTCGCTCACCGTCACGCCCTCGGCCTCCGCGATCCGGTCGAGCACCATCGAGGCCTTCACCTCGTTGACCGCCTGGTCGCGCTGTGCCGCACGCAGACGAACGAAGTCCAGCTTGCGCATGTCCTCAACCGTCATGCCCTGCTGCGCCAGCGCGCGCAACCCGCGATCCAGCCGCGCATCAATCTGCTGCTGCACGAACGATTCGGGAACAGGGAACTGGTACCGCGCAATCAGCTCACCGAGCATCTTGTCCTTAGCCTGCGCTCTCCAGCGCGCTCTTCTTGCGGTCTGCCGCATGCTCGCGAAGCTTCGTCTCGAAGTCGTCCCAGCTCTCATAGTTTCCAAGCTGCTTCGCGAACTCCGCATCGCGCTCCGGATAGCTCTTGTGCTTGATGCCCTTCACGGTCACGTCGTAGCTCACGCGTCTGTCCAGCAAGCCGCCGCTCGCCGAAGTCCGCCGGATAGTCGACCTCGAACTTCAGCTCCTGACCGGGCTTGGCGCCGCGCAGCGCATCGTTGAAGGCCGGCAGCGTGTTCTTGCCGCCGATCTCGATCAGCACGTCCTCGCCCGTGATCGGCGCCTGCGTCGACGCGTTCTGCGACGCCGTCCTCGGTCACCGTCTGTGCCAGGTCCTTCACCTCGCCGCGGAACTGGATCTCGGCCCAGTCGCCATCGACCAGCGCGCGATCTTCTTCCACCGGCTCTACCGTCGCATGGCTATCCAGCACCCGGCCCAACTCCGCCTCGTACTCCTCGCTCGGTCAGCGCGACGTCCGGCTTCTCACATGGACGGTGTCGTAGCCCGTGATATCGATCTCCGGCAGCGACCTCAAACGCCGCCTTGAACTTCAGCGGCTGCCCATCGAACAACTGCAGGTCCAGCAGCTGCGGCTCCGAGACCGGACGCAGCTTCTGCTCGTCGATCGCCTTGCGGAACCGCTCCGAAACCAGGCTCTCCAGAACCTCCTGCCGGACCTCCTTCGCAAACTTCGACCGGACCAGCGACTCCGGCACCTTGCCTGCGCGGAAGCCGGGAATCCGCGCCAGCTTCTGGTACCGCTTCACCACCGTCTTGAAAGCTCTTCGATACCTCGTCGGCCGGCGACCTCTACTTCAATCTCGCGGGTCAGTTCAGGGTTCAGCGAAGGAGCATGCTGATGCGTGTGCTCATGCTCGTGATCATGGTCATGCGTGTGCTCGTGGGTATGTGCTGCTTCGGACTGCTGCTCGGCAGTCTCATTCGTCTCTGTCATCTCAGTCGGGGTCAAATCCATGCCTTCCAGTAAGCGTTTGTGTCTGCCGCGTCGTTCGCAATGCGTTGACGAGCGCGGTCTACGCCTCTTTACTACTGTACGAGGCTTCGCTAGAGAGGGTCAAACCTTGCGCCGTCCCCCACACCGCACGGAACACCCATCTTCGCTCAAACCAGTTATCCAGGCCTTCCCCGAACGTGCCCTTACAGATGGTCCGCCTGGCTCGAACTCAGCGAAAATATCTCCAGCCGGACCTTCCACTCCGTCGTCTGGCCCGGCTGCAGCACCACCATTCCGGTATCTTCGCCCTTGGCCCACTCCCGCCCGAAAGGGTCGTCATAGTTGAACTGCGGCTCAATCGAGATAAACGATCCGTCAAGCGGCGCATACACCCGTATCGCCCTGATGGTCGGAGTCATCGCCGTGACGCGCAGGCCGTAATCGTTCTCCGGATCGCGCAGCTCCGCCACCGGCCCATTTTCCATTAGTCCCGTCCTCAGGTGCACAAAGCTGTCATCAAGGTTCAACGCTCCCAGCTGCGCACCTTCGCGGCCGGTAAAGTCATATTCGGTCCCTTCAACCGGCAGAAGCCTGCCGCTCAGCTGCCCAGTTCGCCGGTCCTTCACCTCCACGCGCGAGCCCATGCGGCAGCCGCAACATCATCTGTCCGCGATGCGCCGTTCAAAATCGCAAATCGCGGATGCCATCCGATCCCGATCGGTTCGGCAGTATTGCCCGCGTTGTGCGCGACGATCTTCATATCGATCGCCCTGCCGCTCAACTCCACCGTCGTCGTGATCTCTGTCTTCGACAGCCAATGTCCGTCAAAGTCGCCCGGATGAAAGGTCGCCTGTACCTCTCCGCCATCCGGCATTACGTTGGTGGTCACCGAATCTGCCGCTTGCTTTAGCAGCAGCCCACCTGCGGCCATCGCCCCACCGAGTCCATAGCTGTCCTTCGCGTCCGTCGGCAGTGTTAGACGCTCTCCGCGCCACACTGTGGTCAAGCTTCCTTCGTCCGGTGTGGGGTATCCCGAGATACGGCTCGCCCACGGCACCTCGATCGCGGCCCCCATCGCCAGGCTCTGCGCCCCTGTCGCGTCCGCGCCGACCCCAGTCAACAGCCGCGAGGCCTCCTCAAGCGTCGGAGAGGCAAGCAGATTCACCTCTCCTTTTTGTGGAAGATAAGCCGTGATCTGCAGCAGATTCATCCCGCGGCCGGGCAGCAGCGTCGCAGAAAGAAACTCCGGCCCACTACCTCCTAGTATCTGCGAGCGCTGCAGCTGGACTACGTCCTGTCCCCCCGGCCGCACCGTCACATCGTGGATCGGGCTTTTTACCCAGGTTTTTCTTCAGCTGGGCAAACTGCCCCAGTCTGTGCTCATGCCACCCAAATGCCAAACCCGCAAACACTAGCGCCATCACCAGGACAGTCAACAGGCCTGACCGCATCACGGCAGCGCGCCATATACGTCTGCGCCACCTGCCAACCCCTTGCTTCAGGAGCGCCCAGTACATCCTGCTAAGCCTTGGATCTTCCAACTCGCCGCCTGTCCTTCACCTGATGTCGAACCATTCTATGTAAACACAAGCCTACGCCGGTGCCGCTCGCGTCTCACTCCTACTATCATGGGATGCAGTGACACCCTCCGGCGCACAGAGTACGTCTCAACTCCTCCAGCAGATTCACGAGTCCATCATCACCTGCGAGCGCTGCCCTCGCCTCCGCGAATACTGCCGCGGAATCGGCGAAACCAAGCGCCGCGCCTATCATCGACCAGACCTACTGGGCCCGACCCGTCCCGGGCTTTGGCGACCCCCGGGCCCGCATCCTCATCCTCGGCCTCGCCCCCGGCGCCCACGGTGCCAACCGCACCGGCCGACCCTTCACCGGCGACGGCTCCGGCGACTTCATGTACCCCGTCCTGCACGAACTCGGCCTCGCCAGCAAACCGCGCGCCACCGACCGCGACGACGGCCTCAAGCTTCGCCACACCTGGATCGCCTCCGTCGTACGCTGCGCCCCGCCCGGCGACAAGCCTCGCCCCCAGGAGATCCGCAACTGCGCCACCCACCTTGCCGCTGAAATTCACGCCCTGCCGCGCGTCCGTGTCGTCGTCTGCCTCGGAAAGATCGCCTTCGATGGCTACCTCGCCTTCCTGCTCGAAACCGGCGTCATCGCCCGCAAGTCCGAGTACCGCTTCTCCCACGGCGCCGAATATCTTCTCCCCAACGGCCTGCATCTGCTCGCCAGCTTACCACCCGTCCCTGCGCAACACCAACACCGGCCGCCTCAACCGCACCATGTTCACCCGGATCTTCCTGCGGGCAAGGGAACTGGCCGGCCTGGCTGTCTAATGAGACTGGTCGATATCCGCAAACAGAACCGGAACCAACCGAAAAAAGGAACAACCAACCAATCGAAATCCGTCTGAATCCAATAGAGTAGTGAAGAAGACCAAAAATAACGCATGAGGTAACTTCAAAAATGAGCGCAAAAAACTACTGGTTCGCCTTCGGCATCGGCGTCACCGCTGGGGCCGCGATCGCTCTGCTCTACGCTCCTCAAACCGGAGCCAAGACCCGCAAGCAGCTACGCAAGGGAGTCGAGGACGCGGGAGATTACCTCGAAGACGCCGCCAACTATCTCAAGGAGCAGGCAGAGCGCCTCAGCAAGGAAGCCAGATAAGGCAATCAAGCGCACGCGAGGCCAGGTCGAAGACGTCGTCGACAAGGCCAGCGACGTCGTGCAGAGCGCCGTCAAGACTGCCCAGTCCCTCGTCTAAGTCGTTATAAGCAGGAACGACCCCGGAGAGCCGGGGTTTTCTTGTTTAATTCCGAGGCTGAACAGGAGCTTTGACATCAACTTGACCACGTCTACTCCGGCGGCCCCACCGTCACCACAAAATAAGTCACCGGCTTATCACTTGTATTGGCGATGAAATGCTTGTCTCCCGCCACGCAGATCCCCACATCACCTGCCACCATCGTTCTCGCAACACCATTCGTCGTCAGCTCCGCCGTCCCCTCGCGGCACCAGCCATATCTCGCTATGCAGATGCGTCCCCACCGCCTCATGCTGCGCACCCGGCTCAATCGTCGACTCATGCATCTCCAGCCGAATATTTCCGGCCTTCAACATCCCCATCAGATAGTGGCTGGAGGAGTGCCCCGCCATCGATCCCGGCCTTTGGCGGCGCAGGTTTGTACACACCCGACTCGAGCGCAGGCAAGCTCGCCACTCTGGCCCTCCACAACTCTCAGGCACCAGCGCCGAACCAGCCAGCAACGCCGGAAACAGGGCCGCAAATTCACGACGATCCATAGCAAAAAATCCTCCCACCAAAACAATACGCCCCGGCAACTGGCCGGGGCGCAAGTTCTTCCACTGAACGCAAGGATTACACCGCAGTCAGTGCCATCCCTGCCATCTTCTCTTCGCCGTCCGCCGAAACCGGCCGGTAGAACAGCGCGTTGTTCTCCATGTACACCTCGAGGAACGCCGGCCGCTGCGACAATACCGCCAGCGATCAGCGCCTCCGACAGCGGATCCTCGACAAACCGCTGCAGCGCGCGGCGCAGAGGCCGCGCACCATACGTCCGGTCCGAAGCCGTCTTCTCGATGATCCACTTCTTCGCATCGTCGGTCACCGAGATCGTGATCGCCTTATGCACCAGGTTGGTGTTCAACTGCTGCACCAGCAACTCGAGGATCTGCATCAGGTCCGCGTCCGACAGCGACGTAAAGATGATGATCTCGTCCAGGCGATTCAGGAACTCCGGATTGAAGGTCCGCTTCACCTCGCCCCGCACCAGCTCCTCCATCTTGTCCATCACCATGTCTTCCTTCTCGCTCTGGAAGCCAAGCCCCTGCCGCTTCTGCAGATGCTTCGCCCCAATGTTCGACGTCATGATGATGATCGTGTTCTTGTAGTCGACCGTGTTGCCCAGCCCATCCGTCAACTGCCCGTCTTCAAACACCTGCAGCAGCAGATTGAAGACATCCGGATGCGCCTTCTCGATCTCATCCAGCAGCACCACGCAGTATGGGTTCCGCTTCACCCGCTCCGTCAACTGCCCGCCCTCTTCATAGCCCACATATCCCGGAGGCGAACCGATCAGCTTGCTCACCGAATGCTTCTCCATGAACTCCGACATATCGAACCGGATCAGCGCCTTCTCACTGCCGAACAGGAACTGCGCCAGCGTCCGCGCCATCTCCGTCTTACCCACGCCCGTAGGCCCAAGGAACAGGAAGCTCCCAATCGGCCGCGCCGGATTCTTCAACCCCGCCCGCGACCGACGAATCGCCCGCGCCAGCGCCGAGATCGCCTTGTCCTGCGAGATCACGCGCTTGTGCAGCTCTTCCTCTACCCGCAGCAACCGCTGCGTCTCCTCTTCCTTCAGCGAGGTAATCGGCACGCCCGTCCAGCGGCTCACCACGTCCTCGATGTCCTCGCGCGTCACAATGCCCGCAGACGAATCATCCAGGTGATACTTGTCCCGCAGTGCCCGCAGGTTCTCCCGCTCCTTGCGCTCCTCGTCCGAGTAGAACCGTGCCTTCTCGAACTCATGGTTCGCAATCGCGTTCTCCATGCGGTGCACGATGAACTTGATCCGCTTCTGCACCTCGGTCAACTCTTCCGGCAGGGAGGTCTGCCGCAGCTTCACGCGCGCCCCAGCCTCGTCGATCAAGTCGATGGCCTTATCCGGCAGGAAGCGGTCCGGAATATACCTGCTCGAGTGCGACACCGAAAAAGTAATCGCATCGTCGGTATAAGAGACAGCATGAAACTTCTCATACTTCTCCTTGATCCCCATGATGATCTTGATCGCATCTTCCTCATTTGGCGGCGGCACCTTTACCGCCTGGAAACGCCGCTCCAGAGACCGGTCCTTCTCAATCGACTTCCGATACTCCGCCGGAGTCGTCGCACCAATGCACTGGATCTCGCCCCGGCTCAACGCCGGCTTCAGAATATTCGCCGCATCGAGCGACCCTTCCGCCGACCCAGCACCAACCAGCGTATGCAGCTCATCGATGAACACGATGGAGTTCTGGTTCTCCATCAGCTCCTTCATGATCGTCTTCAGCCGCTCTTCAAACTGCCCGCGATACTTTGTTCCGGCAACGATCAGCGAAAGATCCAGCGCCAGCACCCGCTTGTCCGCCAGGAAACTCGGCACCTCGCCATCAGCGATCTTCTGCGCCAGCCCTTCGACAATCGCCGTCTTACCCACACCCGGCTCGCCGATCAGCACAGGATTGTTCTTCGTCCGGCGGCACAGGATCTGGATCACCCGGTCCACCTCAGCGTCGCGCCCAACCAGCGGATCAAGCTGCTGGTCCATCGCCGACTGCGTCAGGTCGCGCGAAAACTCCGCCAGCATGCTCTGCTCACCGCGCTGTCCCTTGCTGCTCTGCGCGGAAGGTGTCTTCTCCTGCGTCGTCCGCTGCAACTCTTCGCGAATCGCCGGCAGCCGCAACCCACGCTCCTGCAGAATCTCCGCCGCAAAGCACTTCTCCTCGCGCAGCAGCCCAAGCAGCAGATGTTCCGTTCCAATATGTTTATGCGAAAGCCGTTCCGCCTCTTCTGCCGCGTAAGCCAGCACTCGCTTGCACTCATTCGACAGCGGCAGATCGACCGAAGTCGACACCTTCTCCCGAATCGTCGTATGCCCTTCAATCTGCTTGCGTATCGATTCCACCGACGCATGCGACCGCAAAAAGCGGTTCGTCAGTGCCTTGTCCTCGCGCAATAACCCGAGCAGAAGATGCTCGGTCTCGATATAAGGCGACCCAAACTGACTTGCCTCATACCGGGCAAAGAAAATTACCCGGCGCGCCTTCTCCGTATAGCGTTCGAACATGATCTCCCCTTCAAGCCGGCCACCACCCAGCCCGAAGGCCGAACAGCGCCATTGGTCCCAACAACCGTCCCATTTACTGCTCTACTTCAGGGACTAACCAGGCAACTTCGAGCTACAAAGCACCCATTCCACTCCTACAGTGTAGTCGTCCATGTCAAATATTCGAAATCCCTCAAAAGTTATGCCTAACTTAGCACTCTTTTAGATGCACATTGTGCAAAACTCGCACCAAACTAGATGCGCCCTAACCGCTTCCACCCCACCAGACAGCAAACTCAACAAAACTGACAATTTGAAATCAACGCCGCATGGCCAATCCGAGTTCGGCATTACCCCCCGGCTCTGGCATTCACCAGCCGCCCCTCCCGCAGCCGCAGCACCCGGTCGCACCGCTCCGCAAATTCAAGATTATGCGTCACCAGCACACTGGTCAGCCCATGCGCCGCATGCAGCCGCTGAATCAACCCGAACACCGCCTCCGCCGTCTTCCCATCCAGGTCTCCCGTAGGCTCGTCCGCCAGCAGGATCTTCGGCTCCGTCACCAGCGCCCGCGCCAGGCTCACCCTCTGCTGCTCCCCGCCGCTCAACTCCCCCGAGCGGTTGCGCCAGCCCGCTCCGCCAACCCCACCTCGCCCAGCCAGAACGCGGCCTTCTCCAACGCCGCCCCCCGCCCCGTCCCACGGGCCAGCAGCGGCATCGCAACATTCTCCAGCGCCGAAAACTCCGGCAGCAGGTAGTGAAACTGCCACACATACCCCACGTCCCGATTGCGAAAATCCGCCGCCTGCCTCGGAGTAAATCCACTCAACCGGCTCTCCCCGCACCAAACCTCCCCGGCCGTCGGCGTATCCAGCGCAGCCAGCAGATGTAGCAGCGAGCTCTTCCCCGCGCCGCTCTCCCCCACAATCGCGACCATCTCCCCCGCATGCACCTTCAAGTCCAGCCCGCGAAACAGCTCCAGCGCCCCCCGTCCCGCCCCATCCGACACCGCCGGATAGATCTTCGTCAGCCCCACCGCCCGCATCATCACCGTCCGCTCCCGCAGCCCCGGCAGCGGTTCCAACCTGTCCTCCATCGCTCCTAGAGAAGCGTCATCCTGACCTGATGCAGCGCTTTTGCCGCCGTTGTGGAGGGACTCCATTTTCTTCGCATCGTCTTTCTTCGCATCGTCCGCCATCTATCTCTCCACCGGCACCTTCCCGCCCGCATGTTCCGAGTGCGCCCCTAACCCGATCGAAATCCGGTTCCACGCATTGATCGTCGTAATCACCAGCGTCAGATTCACCGTCTCCACATCGCTGAAGTGCGCCCGCACCTCCTCATACACCACATCCGGCGCATGCCCATCCTGAATATTCGTCAGCGCCTCCGCCCACGCCAGCGCCGCCCGCTCCCGCTTCGTATAGGCGTCCGAGCCCCGCCAATCAGCGACGCCTGCAATCCTCTCTGCCGTCTCATTCACCTTCTTAACTCCGACTTATGCAGACGAATGCAAAACTCGCACCCATTCATCAACGAAACCCGCAACCTCACCAACTCCCGCAACGTAGCCTCCAGGCCTGTCCCGTTATTCAGGTAATGCTCCAGCTCCCGCATCTTCGCGAAGCCTTCCGGCACCAACTGCCCATACTTCAATCTCGGTTCACTCATACCGCAACGCCTCCGCCGGCAACACCTTCGCTGCACTTCCACTCGGATACAACGTAGCAATCAAACTAACTCCCAACGAAACCGCCGCCACAATCAAAGCGTCCCAAACCCGCGGCGCAAACGGCAGATAATCGATCGAATAAACCGCCGCATCCAGATGAATAAACCGGTAGTGTCCACCCAGCCAACTCAACCCATACCCCAAAATCAACCCCAGCACCGTCCCAATCACCGAATCAGCAGCCCCTGCAGCAGAAAAATCCTCCGCACCTGCTCCGCCCTCACCCCAAAGCTCATCAGCACCGCGATATCCCGCGTCTTCTCCATCACCATCATGGTCAGCGCAATCAGAATATTCAGCGCAGCCACACAAACAATCAGCGCCAGCACAATAAACGTCACAATCTGCTCCAGCTTCAACGCACGAAACAGCTCGCGGTTCTGCTCCATCCAGTTCGTCGTCTGAAATCCTTTCCCGGCCGCGTCCTCAATCGCCCGCCCCACCCTGTCCGCGTGATAAAGATCATCCACCTTGAAGCTGATCACCGAGATCAAGTCCGGCTCACTGAACAGCCTCTGCGCATCCAGCAATCGAAGTAAACGCATAGCTCGAGTCATACTGATAAAACCCTGACTTGAAAATCCCCACCACCTGAAACCGCTGATACCGCGGCACCAAGCCCAGCGGCGTCAACTCCCCCTGCGGACTAGTCACCAGCACTGCATCGCCAACCTTCACCCCAAGCGTCTCCGCCAGATCCTGCCCAATCACAATCGGCGGCACCGCCTGAGAAATTGAAGCAGCCACTTGACCGGGTGCCCCATGTCCCGCTTCTGGGACATGGGTTTCCACGTCGGCCTTTAGCGGCTCCAACTCCGCAGCCGACCCCTGCACCACACTCTGCAGCAAATCCCCAACAGTCTTCTCGTCCGCCGGAATCACGCCCTTGATCAACGCACCACCGCTCCGCGCACCGTGCGAGATCAACACCTGCCCATAAAGCCCCGGAGCAGCAGCCGTCACATGCGGCACCTTCCGCAGCCGTTCCAGCAGCGGCCGCCAATTCCGTATCCCGTCCCCCGCAATCCGCATCAGGTCCACATGCGACGTCGACCCCACCAGCCGCTCCTGCAGATCCCGCCGCATCCCATTCGTAATCGCCAGCGCAATAATCAGCGAAGCCACCCCAGCCGCCACGCCAATCACGGAAATAGCCGTAATCACCCCCACCACGGCCTGCCGCCGCTTCGCCCGCAGATACCGCGCCGCAATAAAAAGTTCAAATCGCATCGAGTCCCAGCTTACTATCCACCACAGGAAAACAATGCGCCCCCAATATCATTTCCGCCAATCGCCCCAAGGTCTCCGCGCCTGGAACGTCCACCGTCTCGTCGAGGTCTCATCCACCCTGCCCCGCGAGCGAGTACCTCTCACCACCATCCGCGAACTCGACGAGCCCTTCTGGTTCGGCGAGACCACAAAACCCATCACCTGCCGCCAGATCGCTGAGCACGCCCGCCTCATCCGCGACTGCGACCTCGCCTTTCCCATCATTCTTTCCTGTGACGGTCGCGTCATGGACGGTATGCATCGAATTTGCAAGGCCCTCCTTGAAGGTCTTAGCGACATCGAAGCCGTGCGCTTCCTGCATGATCCGGAGCCCGACTACGTCGGCGTACATCCAGACGATCTTCCATATGTCGACTGACCGCACCCCACCAGAACCTCAGTCGCGCCCCTTAAACCATCAAGATACCCACCGTCGGGGGCAACGTCTACCGCACCAACACCTTCGGCAGGTTCCAATGCTGCCACGCCGCCACCATCCGCAGCACAAAACAAGCCCCAGCACCAAAACTCATCGCCAGCCCCCGAGGCATCTTCAGCTTCAGGCCGACGACCACCACCGTCGCCCCTGCGAGTGCCGCTGCCGCATACACGTCCGAGTGCAACACCCCCGGCAACTGCGCCAAGAGCACGTCCCGTACCGTCCCGCCCCCTGCTCCTGTCACCGCACCCATCATGATCGCCAGCAGCGGCGTGATCCCATACTCCAGCGCCTTCCCCACGCCCGCCACTGCAAACAAGGCCAGTCCAGCAGCATCAAGCGTGATCATCAGATGCGTCGGCACCCGCTGAAACAGCGGATCAAAGAAAAACACCGCGCCCCCACCGGCAAACGCCGTCGCCCCATACCGCCAGTCCCGAATACTGTTCGGCGGAATCGCCCCAATCAGCAGATCGCGAATCGTCCCTCCACCCAGCGCAGTCACAAACGAAAGCACCAGCAATCCAAACACGTCCAACCCCGCATCGATCCCAGCCAGCGCCCCTTCCACCGCAAAAACAAAAGTCCCGATCAGGTCGACCACCAGGAGCAGGCAGTCCTGGCTGAACTTTGGAAATCGCGCAGCCAGCCACTCGCGCATCAGCGAACCACCGCCTTCACCGCAACAACGTTCTCATAGCGGTCGTACACCCGCACCGCCAGCACATGCTCCTTCGCGTCCTGCACAGGACCAGTCGCAGCAGGCACCATCACCGTAAAGTCATACCGCTCCGTCAGCGAATCCGAAACCTTCCCCACCGGCTCCAGATACTGCCACGGCCCGGCGTCCAACGAATACTCCGCATGCGCAATCGGAGAAGTAGCATCCCGCGCCTCCAGCGTCGCATGAATCTTCGCTGGTGTTCCTGCAACCATCGTCGCGCTCAGCGTTCCCGGCACAGGCGGAGTGGTGTCCACCACAAACACCTCGCTCACCCGTTCTCCCGTCAACGCCTCCGCGTCCGTATGCACAGGAGCGTCGCTCGCCACCACCTTCAACTCATAGCTTCCATCGGGCAGCAGCGACGAATCGAAGCTGTAAGCCTTCTCCGAGATCTTGTCCTTCAGCAACCGCCAGTTCGCCTCACCCACCCCGCGATACCACACCGCAAACATCAGGTCATCGCCGTTGTCATCATGCGCCATCCACCGCACCGTCACCGCGGTCTTGTCCTTCTGCGCCGACAGCGGCTGCATACTCGCGTCCGGCGTAAAGCTCACCGCCGGCGAAGCTCCCGCAGCCGAAGGGAAAACCACCTGCACCGTCGCCGCATTTGGCACCGCAGCGTTCGCCGCCACCCGCGCCCCCGGTTGCACCACGACCTCATCCACCACCGGCGCCACGTTCTTCTGCAGATAATTCAACGCAACCGAATCGACGCTCCCTCCACTCCGCAGCACCGCCTTCCACTGCACAAACCGTCCCGCCGGGCACCGCAAACCCTCCATCCGCACCCACGCGGCGCCCACTCACTCCAACCCATCAGCGGACTCTCCACATTCCCGCTCCGAACAAACAGATCGAACCCCGCCCCCGTACTCGCCCTGACCTCCGCCCGCCCCCATTGCGAGAAGCTCTGCGCATCGAACACCTCGCTCGTATAAGTCGCAGCCGGAGCGACCGTATCGCCCAGTCGAAACACCTTCCCGCTATTGCTCGTAGCCACCAGCAACCCGTCCTTCCCCGGAGCAAACGCCATCCCCTGCGCTGCCTCCAGGTGCGCCACATCGGTAAACCGACCGGCGTCATTCGTATCCACGCGATACACCCGCCCACGATTTCCCGTCGCCGCCAACAAGCTCCCCTTCCGCACCGCCAGCGCATACACAACGTCGTCCTTCAGCGTCAGCAGCTTCTGCGGCGAGCCATCCGCCGCAATCTCGTAAATCTCCGACCCATCCGGCACCAGCGTATTCGATCCCGCCGCCGTCGAAGACCCCGGCTGCACAAACGTAATCGACACCCCCACACTTCCCGTCACTGGCAGCGGCGGCAAAGCCGTATGCCCCTTCGTCCCCACGCCCGCCGCATAAACGTTCCCCGCCGCATCCATCGCCAGCGCCGTAATCTCCCGCCGGCCCGCCGAATATGCCGCAAACGGCTTCGCCCCCGCCGTCCACGTATTAAACCGGTAGATCACCCCATCCCCATCCGAGCCCGCCCACAGCGTCCCATCCGGCGCCAGCAACAAACACCGGATATGCTGGTCCGCCGTCTTGAACAGCACCTCCGCCTTGCCCCCGCCCGCAGGTACGCGGTACACCACCGCCGGAGCCCCAGCCGCCACATACACCTCACCGGCCTTACCCACCGCCAGGTCCCAAAGATACTTCGGCTTCTCCTCCGTCGTCGCCGGATCGAACACCACTACCGGAGCTCCGGTCGCCCCTGAAGCCGGGGCCCGATACACCTTGCCATCCGGAGACGTCGCCACGAGCACGCTTCCATCGGCAGCCGCAACCACCGCCTGCACCGCCAGCTCCTTACCCTCAAAGATCTGCGAAGCCTTCCCGTCCGGCGCTACCTTCATCACCACCGCCGACCCCGAGGCCGTCCCACCCAGCCCCAGATAGCCGTTGCCCGCCGCATCACTGGCCATCGACCACACATAGCTCTTCCCGGTCGCATAGAGCAGCGAACTCGTCGGCCCTGCCTCCAGCCGTCCATCGCTCCGAATCGCTACGCCCTCGGTCGAGCCCTTCTCCATCTCGTCGTAGCGCCCAACGCTCCACAGCTTCGTGCCCTGCGCGCTCACCAACCCCGGCAGCAGGCAACTCCCCACCACCAACACCGTCACCAACATTCGTCGCATCATGTTGGTTCTGAGTCTAAAGCACCGTACAGACATTGGTCTTCCAGGCAGAAAAAGGCGAGAGCCAGAGGGCCCTCGCCTTCCATCAGTATCCACCTAAAGTCTCAGTTCGCCAGCACCGCCCGATACCGCACCTGGCTCTTCTTCACCTTGGCCACAGCGTCGTTCGCCTTGGCCATCGCGAACCGCTCCGTGACCGCCTTCACCCCATGCCGTGCCGCGACATCCAGCATCTCGAACAGGTCCCGCGGGCTACCCGTCGGACTACCCGAAACCGCCTTCTGCCCGGACATCAGCGAGAACGCGCTTAACTGCATCGGTGAAGGCGAAGCCCCCACCACACACAACGTACCCTTGGGCCGCAGGGCCATCACATACGCCTGCCAGTCCTGGTCCGCGCTCACCGTCGACAGCAGCAGATCGAACGACCCCGCCACCTTCTTCAGAGCTCCCGTGTCTCGCGTATTCACAAAGTTGTGCGCTCCCAGCTTCCGCGCCTCGGCCTCTTTGTCCTTCGAGGTCGAAAACGCCGTCACCTCCGCGCCAAACGTCTTCGCAAACTGGATCCCCAGATGCCCCAGTCCGCCAATCCCGATGATCCCCACGCGCGACGAAGGCCTCACGCCATGGTTCCGCAGCGGACTGTACACCGTAATCCCCCCGCACATCAGCGGGGCAACGCTCTCGCTCTCCAGCGCCGGCGGCACCGGAATCGCAAACCGCGAGTTCACGCGAATCTTGTCGGCAAACCCGCCATTCCGCCCCACGCAGGTTGGCTGCGCCTTCGCGCAAAGATGTTCATCGCCCTGCCTGCACCATTCGCAGATGCCGCAGCTATCCGCCTGCCACCCCACTCCCACTCGCTCACCCATCGTCCGGTCCTTCACCCGGTTGCCAAGGGCCACCACCGTCCCCACAATCTCATGACCAGGAATAAACGGATACTTGCTCATCCCCCAGTCGTTGTCGATCAGGTGCACATCGCTGTGACAAACGCCGCAGTGTGAGATCTTGATCTCTACCTCATCGGCCTGCAGCGCACCAGGATCGTATTTGTAAGGCAATAACTGTGCACCGGCCGCGTGCACACCAAGACCATGTATTTCACTCATTCAGATCGTTCCCTTTTTAGCGCCGACGTACTGCCGCGCTACTCCTTGATGCTACAACACCCCACCGAGCAAAAAGCTACTCCAGTAGAATCGCAGTCTCCGTATAGCCCCCAACAAAACTTCAGTCAAGACTTATTGAATCGACTCAAGGCGTGACCCGTGCTACTTCACCAGAAGGTTCAACACCTGCGACCCGCTCACTGCATATCCCGCCTCAGACGAACCCGCCTCCACCACGCTCTCACCCGTCAGCTGCATCTTCTGCGCGTCCTTCAACGGCTCCAGAACGTTCGCCATCGAGAGCGGCACTCCCGGCAGCGCCTCGCTCTCCAGCACCGCCTGCGCCGCATGGTCCAGCAGCGTCACATAGACACGGTCGTTCGCATGCACCCGGTTCAACTCGGCCACCGTGTCCGCCAAACCAACCGAATGCTGCGCCCCCGTCCGAGTCATCAACCGGTCCACCGTCGCTCCATCGCTCACCACGACCCGCATCGTCCCTGGCGTCAACTCCGCCGGCAGCTTTACCTTTACCTTCACGATCCGCGCCTCCGCCTGATAAGGATGCAGCGTGGCCTCCACCTCAATCTCATCGCCCGCGTGCGCGTCGATCCGGCTCAGCCGTGCCGACTCGAGCACCGCCGTCATCCGCCCCCGGAACCGCCTCCGCCTTCAGCTTGAGTCCTGTAACCACCGGCTGCTCCAGCGCATTGCCATACACCTTGCTGAACCGGTCGTTCACGAGCAGCGCCGCGTTGATCGTCCCCGGGAAGAACTCGTTCTGCGCCATCATCCCCTGCACCCGGACCGGCGGCAGCCCCTTCACACTAATCTCTCCGGTCAATCGGTAGCTCATCTCCTCCGTAGCAGTATTGTTCGTCTGCAGGCTTTGATACACCGACACCAGCATCGTCGACGGCGTCAGCTGCCGGTTGTCCAGTACCTCGAAGTGAAGCGTCTTCACCGCGCTCGCCGCTCTGTCCCCAACCACCGGCGGCACTACTTCAACCTCGACCGGAATCATCCGCGCCAAGACGCCAAACCGACCCATGATCGCCGAAGCCCGGTCTTCAGTAAACGCCCCCACCGTCTCCGTCGTATTAATGATCTTGAACGAATTCAAAGGCGACGCCAGCGAGGTCAGCACCTCCGCCTTCGTCATCGGCATATCCACCGGCCCATACTGTGTAATCGGATGCCCGCACGCCAGCAGCCGCTTCGGATCGACATACGTCACCGTGCAGGTTCCCGCCATCGACAGGTCTCCCCGCACCAGCACTGCACTCACCGCGCTTCCCGGCACCAGCGGCTCCGGTTGCACCGCCTTCGGTCCGCGCCGCCCAGCCCAGCCACCGGCGTCAATCCCATCGCTCGAAATCTGTCTCCAAACCGCTCCACCGTCTCCTGGCTGAATCCGCCAAACATCAGCGGAGTCTCCATCGCTCGCATCTCCGGCTGTCCATCCACGCCTGTGCTCTTTACCTCGGCTTGCTGCATCCCCACCGAAGCAGCACCGTCTCCGTCCCGCACCTGCAGCATCGACTCGATCGGAGTAATCCCAGCTATCGGCTCCTTGGTGAACTGTCCAATCCGATAACTCAACGCGCCCACCAGCCGCCCATCGATATACACGGGACTTCCGCTCATCCCCGCCACAACGCCCGTATACTCCGGCTTGTCTCCATGCAGCCGCGCCAGAATCATGTCCTGTCCCGGCCCCAGCGCGTCTCTCAACACGCCCAGGATCTCCACCTGCATCGGCTCCGGGTTCACCCCTTCAAAAACCGTATAGGCGACACCCTTCATCCCCCGCTTTACCTCAGCCAGCGGAAAGAACTTCGTCACCGCCGGGGCCGCCGCAGGCATCGGAATCGGCGTCCAGCTCGTCGTTGCGCTCGCAATCGTCGCGCCCACCGGCGTCTGCGCCCACACCTCACCTGTCAACAGCCCGGCCATCGTCAGGCTTAGCGCCAACCGGCGAATCTTTATAGCATCCATCACGTCTACCAGACTACTAGAACTACTCCGTTCGCCCGCCCATCGTCCAGTTGGTGTGCGAAGCGAAGATTTGAGGCCCGATGGATCGAAGAGAACTGCTCGCAGCCGCATGCTCCGCCCTGCCGTTCTATCTGGCAACATCTACTAACGCTCAACTCAAACCAGTCACCGGGCCCTTCGCAGGCTCACCCGAAGAAAGAGAATCGCTCAAAAAGACCGGAGACCTCATTCGTGCCGCGTTCTCCAGAGGCGATCTGGCAGGGATCCTCGCCTGCCACCATCCCGATGTCATCAAAGCCCTCGCCTACAACCGGTACCTTGTCGGCATCGAGGCGCTCAGACAGGACCTGCTTGTAACGTTGCAGGCCTTTACCCTCGAGTTTGTCGAAAACACGATCGAAAACACCCTCTTCCATAGCGGAACCGCCGTTGAAGAGACTCTCTTCACGATTCAAGGTAATCCGAAGACGGCAGGCGCCCCCTTCACCTTCAAGGGCCGTTCCATGGTCGTCTACGTCCAGTATGCCGACAGTCCGACAGGCTGGGCCTCAATCCGGGAGATTGTGCAGCCGGCCACATAGACCTTCAGCCCCGGACGCCTAACCGGCCGCACCCGGCACTCACGATCAAACTCTCAACCCGTCCAACATTCGGAGTAAAGTTTTAGATGATGACCACCCACCCTCACCATCCGGCCCGTCTCCTTCTTCTAGCCGCCTGCACCCTCCTCCTTCCGCTGCCCATCGCCCGCGCCCAGGACACCCCTCCTCCGCCCAGCAGCAGACCAAGCCCACCCCGCCGCCCCCCGACGACGCAGGCCCTGCGACCGACAACGGAACCATCATCCTGAAGAAAAAGAAGGACGCAGCCGACGAGCCCCCGCCGCCGCCCGCCGCCCCGGCCGAGCCCAAGGTCAAGAACCCCAACGGCGACACCTACTCGCTCCGTATCGACGTCCCCATCGTCAACATCGACGCCAACGTCATCCTCGACAAGACCCACCAGTTCGTCCCCGGCCTCAAGGCCAACAACTTCCTGATCCTTGAGGACGGCGTCCCCCAGACCATCACCAGCGTCCGCGTCGCCCAGACCCCCATCACTGCCGTCATGCTGCTCGAGTTCGCCGCCAACAGCTACTACCTCATCAACGACATGCGGACCGCCTCCTACTACTTCTTCCGCTCCCTGCGGAAAGATGACTACGTGGCCGTCGTTACCTACGACCTCAGGACCCACATCCTCACCGACTTCACCAACAACGCGGAGCTCGTCGCCCAGTCCCTTCAGTCCCTCATCATCCCCGGCTTCTCTGACACCAACCTCTTCGACGCCCTCTACGAGACCCTGGATCGCTGCAGCCGCATCGAGGGCCGCAAGTACATCATCCTCATCGGTTCCGGCCGCGACACCTTCTCCAAGCTCACCCTCGACAAGATCCTCGCCAAGGTCAAGGCCAGCCAAAACATCACAATCTTCTCCATTGGCACTGGCGCCTTGCTCAATGAAGTCGGCGGAGGCCGTGGCGGAATGGGCGGTGGCATTCGCGATATGAACTACCTTCAAGCCCAGAACCAGCTCAAGACCTTCGCCGACATGACCGGCGGCCTCTACTTCGCCCCTCTCTTCCAGGGCGCACTACCCGATGTCTTCGGTCAGATCAACGACTCCATCCGCAACGAATACGTCCTCACCTACCGCCCAACCAACACCAGGAACGACGGCAGCTACCGCAAGGTCAAGGTCCTCCTCGTCGACAACGAAGGCCACCCCCTGCGCATGCAGGACGAGAAAGGCCATCCCCAGAAATACTCCGTTATCGCCCGAGACGGCTACAACGCAAAGCTACCCGTCGAATAACTCTCGCAACCGTTTTCCTGACCAAACCCAAACCCCAAACGTCAGCCCTGACCACGCTCCAAACGTCCGCCCTGACCAAACACAAAACGTCCGTCATCCCGACCGAAGGCGGTGGCGCATTTGCCGCCGTAGGTGGAGGAGCCCCCCGCATTTTGCTTTTGCTGTTGCCCTTGTCTGTTTTTTAGTTGTCATCCTTCGCCGCAGGCGGAGGGCCTGCTTTTTGCTGTTGCTGTTTCACGAATCCAGTCAAAACCAAAATTCTGTCATCCTGAGCGAAGCAGTTCGCGCACCTTGCGAACCCGTTAGTCGAAAGACCAGCGGTCGCTCTTATCTGTTCCTGCAATACGACGACGCCGGAGACCAGAATCGTCTCCCTTGACAATTCCCGCCTCCGGAAATCCCCAAAACCCACCCATCGCTCAGCACGGAGCGAAAAAGGCCCATCGATCGAGGACAAAGTCCACCCCTAAAGTCTCTCCTTCGAAGACTTTACGCACTTTTGACGGGGAGGGGGGTGCCTCGTCCCCAGCAAGATGCCATACTCAAACCTCATGCGAATAGCCTCCCTCCAGCCCTCCATCACGATCACCCTCGCCGCTCTCAAAAAGCTCGACGCACTCTGCGCCTGCACAAAATATTGCTTCGAAGCCCTCCCCGAGCTAGCCTCAAAAAATCCACACATCCTCCACGACAGCTGGACAGCCAACGCCGAAGAAATCCTGGCCACCCAGCCAGACTTAGTTATCGCCAGCGTCCCCTACCGCATGGAGTCCCTCGCCGAAATACTGAAATCCGGCCTGCCCGTTCTCACTCTCGCGCCTCACTCCCTCGCCGACATCTACAAAGACATCCGCCTCATCGCCGCCGTAGTCGACGCGCAACCTGAAGCCCAGGCCCTCATTAACCAGATGCAAGCCACCATCGAAGCCACGCGCAAACGCAGCCAGCGCCGCACCCAGACCCCCATCGTCTACTGCGAAGAATGGGGCAAACCCCTCATCCACTCCCAGGCCTGGGTCGCCGAACTCGTAGAGGCCGCCGGAGGCAAATATCTAGGCGAACCCGGCGCCCACACCACCGCGGAAGCGATAGCCGAAGCCGGCCCCGACGTACTCCTCTTCGCCTGGTGTGGAGCAGGGAATCGCGTCCCCCTCGATCGCGTCATCACTCAGCGCAATTGGCAATCTCTCAAGGCCGTCCGCGAGCGCCGAGTCTTCTGCGTCCCCGATCAGTTTCTCAATACCCCGGCGCACACGCTCCTGCAGGGCCTGGCCTGCATCGCCGCGGCCACCTACCCCGACCTTCACCCGCCTCACCCCGAACTCATTCAACTGCAAATCATCGAGGCCGGGGCATCGTCAGATCCAGGTCCTTCTCAAGCATCTGCTTCGTCACCAAAATAATCTGCCCCACATGCTGCTGCACATGCCCGACAACCTGGTAGATCGCCTCCAGCACACTCACATCGCGCCCCTGCGGAGTGACTCTTTCCACCATCCGCTCCGCCGGTACCGCGGCGATCACTGCCTTCGCCTCCGCCATCGTCGCCTCGAACAGCGCAATCAACTCCGCTCCACTCATCCCGCCCTCCGCGCTGAACTCCTTGTCTCGGATCCGCACGTCCGGCGCTCCACCGACACCATGCATGATCCATTGCCGCGCATTCCCGCAAAGATGCAGCACCAGGTTCCCCACAGCATTCTCATACGCCCCATGCCGCCGCCAAATCTGCTCATCAGTCAACTTTTTCACGCAAGCCGTCAGATACTCCGTCATCTGCCCCAGCCGTCGGCACGAAACATCCAAAAAATCCGAAGTGATCGACTGGCCCACGGCCCACTGTGCCTTTTGCCGCGAAGACTTCGTCAACATACCTTGTTCACAGCTTTGTAGATCCTCAGGGGACATCTTCTGCAACTCCTCGCGAATCGCCTCCAGCCGCACCCCACGCTCTTGCAGGATCGCCGCCGCAAAGCACTTCTCCTCGCGCAGTAGTCCCAGCAGCAGATGCTCAGTTCCAATATGTTGGTGGGAAAGCAGCTCTGCCTCTTCAGCCGCATAGGCCAGCACCCGCTTGCACTCGTTCGACAACGGCAGGTCGACCGACGTCGATATCGTCTCTCGAATCGTAGTATGCCCTTCAATCTGCTTGCGTATCGACTCCACCGACGCGGGCGAGTGCAAAAAACGGTTCGTCACTGCCTTGTCTTCACGCAACACTCCGAGCAGCAGGTGCTCAGTCTCGATATAAGATGACCCAAAATTGCTCGCTTCATACCGGGCAAAGAAAATCACCCGACGCGCCTTCTCCGTATAGCGTTCAAACATGCTGTTCTCCAAACGACCGTCCTTGAATTCTAATCCGCGCCACCAAAGCAAAAGCCCTCCGCACGTTGACGGGATAGGAGACAGAGGGCTCCAAAACTGCCCATCTCACTCATGAGAAAACGCTCAATGAGTGTTTACGCGCAACTCGGCTGACCTCATAACATACCTATTTGAAGTGCCGGGCGTTTCTTTTCGTATCTTTGCGCGGAAGGCACCGACGTCCCTGATCCAGGTCCCCGACCCCCAATTACCAATGTTTCATAAGGACTGACTAGGTATTTCCCCAGTCGACGTACATGCACTCGGTGGAGTTAAGTACATATTCGAGGTTGGGCCGGGAAATTGAGTTCACGGAGGATAGACCATGAAACTTGGTGCCAGATGGATCAAGAGTGGATTCTTGCTCGCTACCGGAACACTCGGTCTAGCATTTGCTGTTCAGACCGGCGCGCAGGTCCAGACGACAACAGCGACAACGGCCGGCCAGAGCAGCCACACCGTTACGGTCAACCGCGGCAAAGTTTACGCTGTGGACGGTAATGATTTGATCGTGGAAATGGAAGATGGCACCTTCGAGCATTTTCCGGATGTCCCCGAGTCTGCCAGAGCCACGGTTGATGGGAAACAGCTTGGCATCCATGACTTGAAGCCGGGCATGATGCTCCAGCGCACGATCATTACCACAACCACTCCTATGACCGTCACTACAATCCAGACCGTGACAGGCAAGGTCTGGCATGTCACTCCACCAACGTCGGTGATCCTCACACTCGAAGACAACACAAACCAGGAGTTCAAGATCCCTAAGGACCAGAAATTCAACGTCGACGGCCAAATGGTCGACGCTTTTGCATTGAGGAAGGGTATGAAGGTCTCCGCGACGAAGATCGTGGAGGTTCCGACGGTGAGTTCATCACAGCGACAGAGGGTGACTGGCACGGCCCCCCCTGCGGCCCCAGCGCCGCAAAAGGGTGAGGCGCCCGCTGCGGCTCCGACGGAGGTCGCGACGCAGCCACAGCATGTGACTGGCACGATCCCCCCCCCTCCGCCACCCGATGCTCCTTTGCTCGTTGCCGAAGGAGAGCCTACTCCTGTCCCGGCCGAGACGGAGACGCCTGCTGCTCCTGCTGCTCCTGCTTCTGTTCCCGCCGAACCGACTCAGGAAAAGTCAAACTACCTCCTTTGGGTCGGTTTGCCCGTGTTTCTTTTGGTTGTGATTTTCTTCGTGGTCAGAACGCGCTCAAAGTCCAGCAAGTAGGGATGCTCGGGGACAGTCACGTTCTTCAACGGGTGCTGATACCCTCAGCGCCCGACCCACCCCATGCATCGCCCAATTGCCGCGGATTCCCGCAAAGATGCCGCACGACGGTTGCAGCGCGAATTCAGGTCACAAGGTACCCCGTCATCGGTGCCAGGCCATTGATTTTGCCTTCGGAACTCTCCATCCCCGCATTCTAGACCGCACAGCAACGACCGGAAACGCCATCGGCGTCTCCGGTCTCTTAGGCCCACAGCCTCAAACCGTAAGATCCGCAACCGGAGCCATCGGAGCAGTCACCTTCACCGACGCGATGCCATTGTCGCGGGCAGAAACCGTCGTATACATCTCACTCGTCCCGATAACCTGATGGTTCGCCGCCTTCAGGTTGAACATAAATTCACCGTTCTTTGAGTCCTTTCGCTCGTAGCGGCCGTCCTCCGGCGCATTCTTCTTCACTGAAGCGATCCCATTTTCAGCCGAACCTTTCGTTTCATATCTCTCGCTGACCAAGATGATTTGTTGATTTTCGGCAAGCAGATGAAAATAAAATTCGCCATCCTTCGCCTTCTTGATTTCGAACTTACCAGCCATATTTCCTCCTCATCTTTTCTCCTTCTGGCCGCATTGTGCTACTTCGACAGGCTGACGTCACCTAGGACATTACCTAGTTAAGTTTGCATTCTCGTTCTGGGCGCATCAGTGACCGGAAGAAACAATATCGGCCATCCACGCGACCATGCCGAATTTCGTTGGCATAGCCGCGCGAAACTGCGAGATGGCGCACGATCGCGCTGCTCGGTTCTCCAAACGACTGTCATTGAATTCTCGTCCGCGCAACCACAGTGAACCCCCCCCGCGCGTTGACCTTATCTCCCCCACCTCGTACACTCTAAAAGGCAGCCAGCAATCACCATTTTGCGGCTCCTTCAATCTATTGCCCCCTCGTTCAATGGTAGGACAGTCGGCTCTGAACCGATCAATCGGGGTTCGAATCCCTGGGGGGCAACCAACTTGTGGCCAATTCCGTCGAGAACTACGTTTTCAATATTCGCATTAGCCTCGGTTTTTGAGCAGCTGGCGAAGCTCGTCGAGTTACGCTCGTTTCGCTACCGCGCTGACGGGAAATCCGGCATTCGTCAAGCACTAGACTTCTCAGTGAACCTGTGGCAAAAGGAAAGATAACGATGCGGAACAAGGCGGCTTCTTTTCTGTGGCTTTCGATGTGTCTCTCTTTGAGCGTTCTGCTGCCAGGCGCCGAGGCGCTAGGACAACGGCCTGCAGCACAGGACCTTACCCGCAACGTCGATCCTTTCATTGGGGTCGATTGGGGCGGTAACACGTTCGTCGGCTCCGCGATTCCCTTCGGGATGGTCAAGCTCGGGACCTGACATGGCGACCTTCGACGATCGCCATTCCGGTTTCGGTTATTTCAGTGCAGGCAACATCCTCGGCTTTTCGCATCTCCACCTCAGCGGAGCGCAGGGGAAGTACGGCAACATTCTCGTCGCACCGGTCACTGGCCCGCTCGACCTGACCGACATCAAGACGCCCCGAACCGACGAGGTGGCCAAGGTTGGCTACTACAGCGCGAAGCTCACGCGCTACCAACGTAGACGCCGAACTCACAAGCAGCCGCCGTGTCGGCTTCCATCGCTATACCTTCCCCGCTTCGCAGCAGTCCCATATCACCGTCAATGTCGCCTCGGCACTTGGCCTGGGGCCGGGGATAGAGGCCCAGAAGTTTGTCGGGGCCGAGATCCACCTGCCCTCCGATCACGAAGCCCAGGGCGTCGCGCGCTTCAGGGGCGGCTGGAACGAGGGTGGCGAATACAAGGTTTATTACTACATGGTGTTGGACACTCCGGCCACTGCGACACAGACCTGGATCGGCACGACCCTGAGCACAGCAAAGGACGCGTCTGTAGTCGCAACCTCGCCGGATGGCCCATCGATTGGCGCCTCCTTCGACCTCTCTACGAAGGCCGGCCAGGTCGTTCAGGTTAAGGTAGGCATCTCGTTCCTCAGCGTCGATCAAGCCCGGAAAAACGTCCAAAATGAGGTACCGGGCTGGAACTTCGGCGCCGTCCGCGCTGCCGCTACCGCTCTCTGGAATATTGAGCTCGCAAAGCTGACCCTCTCGGGCGAGACCGACGCTCAGCGCCACGAGCTCTACACCGCCATGTACCACATCATGCTAATGCCGACGGACCGCACCGGCGAAAATCCAGATTGGCAATCGACCGAGCCCTACTATGACGACTACTACGCCATCTGGGACACCTATCGGAGCTCCAGCCCGCTGCTTACCCTCATCTCTCCCGACCGTCAGCGCGACATCATCCGCTCGCTTGTCGATATTTACCGGCATACCGGCTATATGCCTGACGCTCGCAGCGGCAATGACAACGGTCGTACCCAGGGCGGCTCGAACGCCAATGTGGTCGTCGCGGACGCCTGGGTCAAGGGCCTGAAGGGCATCGACTACGAGACCGCCTTTAAGGCCATGGAGCACGATGCCACGGTACCCCCGGAGAACGCTCAGAAGGAAGGACGCGGCGGTTTGAAGGATTACAACGAGCGGGGTTTCATCACTCTTGCGGACGAACGCTCCGGCTCGCGTACCGTCGAGTATGCTTACGACGACTTTGCCATCTCGGAGCTGGCCTGCGGCTTGGGAAAGACGGCTGAAGCGGCCCTCTACGCCAGTCGGGCCCATAACTTCGAACACCTCTGGGACAAGGACATGAGCGTCGCAGGTTTCACAGGCTTCCTTCGTCCGCGCAAACCAGATGGCTCCTGGGCTGACCCCTATTTGACCGTGCGAGGCACTTGGCCGGACTTCATGTACGAAGGCGACATCTGGACCTATTCGCTTTATGCTCCACAAGACATGCGCCGATTGATTGAGATGGCTGGAGGGGCCGATCTCTTCAACCGTCGCCTGGACTTCATCTTCACGCGTGGTCACTTTGATGTCACCAACGAACCAGGCTTTCTCCTCCCGGTCCTCTATAACTACGCAGGCCGTCCTGACAAGTCTGCGGATATCGTCCAGCTCCTGCTGGAAAAAGCGTTCACCGACTCACGCGCGGGAATCCCCGGCAACGACGACTCTGGAGCGATGTCGAGCTGGCTTATCTTCCAGACCCTCGGTATCTATCCCGTCGCCGGTCAGGATGTCTATCTCATCAGCACGCCGAGCATACCGGACGCGTCCCTCACTCTCGGTAACGGAAAGAAGCTCCGGATCATCGCGAAGAATCTCGACCGGTCGGGCCTGAACCATTACATCCAGTCCGCCACGCTTAACGGGGTCGATCTTCCCAACTCATGGTTCCGCCACGCACAGATCAAAGACGGTGCCACCTTCGTCTTTACCATGGGCTCCGCGCCGTCCGACTGGGGAAGGACCACCCCGCCACCCTCTATGAGCGATGCTGACTTTCGCTCCTGCGTCCCGTGAACAGGTTTCACGACCTTGAATGTCGGCTCCGTTGCGATAGATACCCAACGCAGCGCAGAGACTTTTCACTTCGAAGGCGCAGATTTGCGCGCATTCGAGGTCGGCGGCAAGAGAGTCCCAACTTGACGCAGAAGAACTGCAGCATCGGTAGCGCCCTTTCGGATACGCCTCCTGGTCAATTCCGCATTCTCCACGTCGCGGTTTTTCTCATGCTTGGCCAAAGCGTCTATGTCCTTCGAGAGCTCTTTAGACTTCTTCTCGAATTCTTTCTTTAGGTTCTTCAAAGCGTCTTTGTCCATGTGTAGAGGATAGACGGATTAGGTCGACGGTGATAGTGGTCTTCCAAAGGCCATCCCCGATGGGCCGTTTGCCTCTCCCGTTGATATCGCTTTGACAAGCTTACCGGCCCGCGCCTCCGGTAACTTCGGCCTCCTGCAGAAAGTCGAAGTTGCCGGATGGTCGCGGCCGCACATTCACGATCCGCCGCGTATGCACCACCTCGTTGTTCGGATACCACAGCGGAATTCCCGGCAACTCCTCCGCCAGAATCTGCTGCACCTCAACGTAATCCTTCTTCCTCACCGCGCGATCCGTGCGAAGCCGCAGCCTCTGCCAGCAAAGCATCCACCCGCGGATTCGAGTACCGCCCCCGATTTCCCCCCTTCGGCGGAAAGCTTCCCGACCCATACGCATACCGAAAGATATCCGGGTCTTCATTGCTCCCGATCCACCGCAGCGCATAAATCTGAAACGCCCCCTTCGTCACGTCCGCATAAAACGTCCCAAACTCCGCCGAACGAATCTCCAGCGCAATCCCCGCCGCCCGCAACTGCTGCTGCAACACCGCCGCCATCAGCCGCGTCGTCTCGTCCGTGCTGGTCTTCATCGTCAGCCGCATCCGCACGCCATCCTTGCCGGCAGGAAAGCCCGCCGCATCCAGCAAGCGTCTCCGCCCGCGCCACATCATGCGGATACTGCGCCAACTCGTCATTCGCTGCCGCCGCCCAATGCCCCGCCGGCAACAAGGTATTCGCCAGCCGAGCCTGCCCCCGCCATATCGCATCCACAATCGCCTGCCGATCGATCGCGCAAGCCACCGCCTGCCGCACCCGCTTGTCCCGCAGCAACGAATCTGTAACGTTGAACGTTACATAAACCACCGGCGACCCCGGCCCCGACTCCACCTTCAGGTTCGGTCTGCTCTCCAGCGTATGCACCATATCCAGCGTCACCACATTGCTCGCCAGGTCCGCCGACCCCTTCTCCAACTCCAGCGCGCTCGTAATCGTATCCGGCACCACCTCAAACCGTATCCGCTCGATCCTCCGCGCTCCCGGCCGCAACCGCAGGCGTTCCCGCCCAGTAATCATGGTTCCGCTCCACGACCACTTCCTTATCCTGCACCGCGCTCACAAACCGGAACGGCCCCGACCCCACCGGATGCAACCCAAAATCCTTGCCCGACCCCCGCGGCACCACCCCAAACAACCCATCGCTCATATTGAACAGCAGCCCCGCATCCGGCCGCTTCATCCGCACCACCACCGTCAGCCGTCCCGCGCCTCGGCCCGATCCACCGCCGCAAAGCTCCCACCCTTCGCCGTCACTAACGACCCATCGATCAAACTCTCAATCGTATAAACCACGTCCTCCGCCTCAAGCGGCCGCCATCATGAAACCGCACCCCATCGCGCAGATGAAACACCCAGGTCAGCGCATCCGGCTGCTCCCAACTCGTCGCCAGCCACGGCTGCAACTCATAGTGCTCATCCTTCTTCACCAGCGCATCGAAGATCAGCCCACCCACCCGCTCCGACTGCGCATCCGTCCCCGACCCGCAGATCCAGATTATTCGGACTACTCTCAATAATCATCACCACCGAACCCGGCGCTTCCACCCGCCCCCGGCACCCAACCAGCAACAAACACCCAGCAACCATCAACCCGCCACAAATCCGGGTGCCCCATCTTCGCGCGCTCTTTGCGCTAAGGTGGGCAATCGCGAAGCGATCCGTTCTTCCCTCCGCGACCGCAAAATTCATCCTCGAGACACCTTCCCCAAAACCACCGTCCTGCGTCGCCCCCGTGGCCGTCGGAACATTCCCCGGCAACCCGTTCCAACTCAACCACGCCAGCAGCGCAAACGCCACCGCCTCCTTCGCCTGCGCCGGAACCCCCAGCTCCTCCATCAGCCGCACCTTCACCCCCAGCGGCTCCAACGCCTCGCGCAACATGCCTCATCAACGTCGTATTCTTCGCCCCACCCCCCGCCACCACAAACTCCACCGGCACGACCGGGGCCGCCGCCCCAAGATGCCCGCGAACAAATCGCCGGTAAGCATCCACCACCGAAGCCGCCGTCAAAGCCGTAGCCGTAGCAACGACGTCCTCATCCCGGTCGTCTTTCCCGCCAGCCCTCCTGCACATCGCAATAAACCGCGAAACAAACGCCTCCCCAAACTGCTCCCGCCCGCAAGACTTCGGCGGCAGGGCAGAGAAGTACCCCTCCTTCAAAATCTCTTGCACCACCGCTGGCAGCACTCGCCCCGTCCGCGCCACGGCTCCGCCTCGATCGAACTCCCGCTCATACAGTCTCCTCATACAACCATCGATCACCATATTCCCCGGCCCCGTATCAAACGCCATCACCCCATCAACCGCGCGCCCCCGCCGGCATCGCCGTCAGATTCGCAATCCCGCCAAGATTCTGCAGCACCCGGCTCACCTTCGCCGATCGAAACATGCAGTAGTCCAGCATCGGCACCAGCGGAGCACCCTGCCCACCCGCAGCCAGATCCGCCGGACGAAAATCACTCACCACCGGCACCCTCAGCCGCTCCGCAATCACCGCAGCCTCACCCATCTGCCATGTAGCACCGCAGCGGCGACCCAAGATACTGCTCCGCCGCTCCCTGGTGATACACCGTCTGCCCATGACACCCCACCAACCCCGCCTTCACCCCAAACTGCTCCTGCGCCTTCTGCCACTGCCTCCGCATACACCTCGCCCAGCCGCCAGTTCAACCGCGCTAGCTCCGCCACCGAGATCGCCTCAGCATCCATCGCCCCCAGCACCGCCGCCCTCACGCGCCTTCGGATAGGCCACCCCAACATGTCCGAGCAGCTTCACCGCCGGCGTTCCGTCCTTCACCCGCGGTGGGAGATCCGGCACAGCGCCACATCCACTCCATCCGCCGAAGTCCCACTCATCACCCCCGCCACCACCATGCTCTTCGCCATCAGCCCTTCAACTCCCTCTGCAACTCCGCCAGCAAATTCAGCGCCTCCCGCGGAGTCAGCCCATCCACATCCGCCTCCGCCAGCCGATCCACAATCCTCTGCGACAGCGGAGTAAACATCGTCATCTGCATCTGCACTGCCGCCGGCGAAGCCTCCCGGACCTGCTGCGTCTCCGCCCGCTCATGCACCTTCAACACCTCGCGCGCCCGGGCAATCACACCCGAAGGCAGCCCTGCCAGCCTCGCCACCTCGATCCCATAGCTCTTGCTCGCCGGCCCCGCCTCCACCGTATGCAGAAACACAATCCCCCCCGCCGTCTCTTTCACCGTCACCCGCAGATTCGTCAGCCGCTCCAACCGCTCCGCCAGCAACGTCAGCTCATGGTAGTGCGTCGCAAACAGCGTCCGCGCACCAATCCGGTCATGCAGATGTTCCACCGTCGCCCAGGCCAGACTCAACCCATCATAAGTAGCCGTCCCGCGCCCCATCTCATCCAGCAGCACCAGCGACCGGTTCGTCGCCGTATTCAAAATCGCCGCCGTCTCCGTCATCTCCACCATGAACGTCGACCGGCCCCGCGCAACATTGTCGCTAGCTCCAATCCGCGTATAAATCCGATCCACCAGCCCCAGCCGCATCCGTTCCGCCGGAACAAAACAACCCATCTGCGCCATCACCACCAGCAGCGCCGCCATTCGCAGATACGTACTTTTGCCCCCCATATTCGGCCCGGTAATCAGCAGCACCGCCGGCCCCGCGTCCGCATCCAGATGCACCGAGTTCGGCACAAACCGTCCCCCGCCCGACTCCTCCAGCCGCCGCTCCACCACCGGATGCCGTGCCTGCACGAACTCCAGCACGCCGCTCTCTCCACCTGCGGCCTCACCCAACCACGCAGCGCCGCCAGATGCGCAAAACAACCCAGCAGATCGATCTCCGCCACCTTCCGCGCCGTCTCCCGCATCCGTCCCGCGGCCTCCAGCAACTGCCGCCGCAACTCCGCAAAGATCCTCCGCTCAATCTCCCCACTCCGCTCCTGCGCGGTCAGAATCTTCGTCTCATACTCCTTCAACTCCGGCGTCGTAAATCGTTCCGCATTCACCAGCGTCTGCTTCCGCTCATAGTCCGCCGGCACCGACTTAGCATTCGCCTTCGTCACTTCAAGGTAGTACCCAAACACCGAGTTGAACCGCACCTTGAGCGACCCGATCCCTGTCCTCTCGCGCTCTCTCTCCTCAATCGCAGCCAGCGCCTGGCGCCCGCTCCGGCTCAACTCACGCAACTCATCCAGCTCCGCATCCACACCCTCGCGAATCGCACCGCCGTCCCCGAGCGACACCGGCGGCTCCTCCGCAATCGTCCGCACGATCATCTCGTGCAGGTCTTCCAGCGGATCGACGCTCACCCCCAACTCGCGCCAGCGCGCACTTTCAAATAAGCCGACCGCCGAGACCACCCCGGGCAGACACCCCAGCGTCTTCGCCAGCGCCATCACCTCCCGTGGCCCAGCCGAATCCAACGCCACCCTCCCCAGCAGCCGTTCCAGATCCAGCACCCCATCCATCGACCGCCGCAACCCCTCACGCCGTCGCAGGTCCCCGACCGCCTCACCCACCGCCTCCAGCCGCGCCTCAATCTCCCCCAGGCCACTCGCCGGCCGCAGCAACGAAGCCCGCAGCAGCCGTTTGCCCATCGGCGTACAGCAAGCGTCCATCGTGTAGAACAACGTAGTCTGCGCCGACTCCCCGGAAAATAGCGGCTCGACAAGCTCCAGGTTCCGCACACTCACCGCGTCAAGTTCGAGACAGGTCGACCGCTCATAAAACCGCAGCCCATCTACATGTTCCAACGCACCCTGCTTGGTCTGCCGCATGTAATGCAGCAGCGCTCCCGCCGCCACCGCCGCAGCCTCATGTCCACCCAGCCCCATCCCATCTAGAGAATGCACCTTGAAGTGGTTCCGCACCAGGGGCACCGCATAATCCGACGTAAACACCCACTCATCCAGGGCCGTCTTCGTCCGAATCACATCCAACCCAGCCGCCGTCTCGCTCTCACCGGCTAGATTCACCCCACCCAGCAACCCTGCTCCATACAGCAACTCCACCGGCCTCACCCGTCCCAGCTCATCCACCAGCGCTGCCCACGCAGTTACACCTGCAAACTCCGTGGCCCGAAACTCTCCGGTCGACAGATCCAGCAACGCCAACCCACAAACCTGCTCGGCCCCCGAACCCATCACGGACACGCTAGCCAGATAATTACTCTGCTCCGCCCCCAGTGTCGGATCGAGCGCCGTCCCCGGCGTCAGCACTCGCGTCACCTCTCGCCGCACGATCGTCTTCGTCTGCTTCGGGTCCTCCATCTGCTCGCATAAGGCGATCTTGTAGCCCAGCCGCAGCAGTTTCTGCAGATAAACCTCCGCAGCATGGTAAGGAACCCCGCACATCGGCTGCTTCTTCTCTTTGTCCCTCGCCGTCAGGGTCAGTTGCAACTCGCGCGATACCAGGATGGCGTCCTCGTAAAACAGCTCGTAGAAGTCACCGATCCTGCAGAACATCAGGCAGTCAGGATGCTGTTCCTTCGCGGCAAAGTACTGCCGCATCACCGGCGTCAAACCAGCCGCGTCCCTCGCCAAATTCGCCGTCGTCTCTATCGTCATCGCAGAACCGCAGGATACCGTATGGACGCCCGCCATGCTCTACAAGGCGTCGTTACGCCTTTCTTATCTTCTCCGTGGTTCACTAATTGCAGCTCGTTCGCTGCCGTTATCTCTATTACTTAGGTTGAAAACTTCATGGGCCGTACAGACATCATTCTGACTTTGCTCTTCGCTGCCGTCCTTGAGGCGGGCGGCGATGCCGTCATTCGCACCGGAATGCACGCGCACCAGACATGGCGCCGCGCCCTCCTCTTTGGAGCAGCTACCATCATTCTGTTCCTCTACGGCTGGACGGTGAACTCCCCACCCTGGGACTTCAGCAGGCTTCTCGGCCTATACGTCGTCTTTTTCTTTGTCATCGCTCAACTCATCTCATGGCTCGTCTTCAGAGAAACCCCCTCTGCTACGGTCATGGCAGGCGGGCCCCTGATCATCGCCGGTGGAATCGTAATCTCTCTCGCCAAGGCATAAGGGCCAAGCCATAAAGGTTGATCTGGCACCCAGGCAATCCCTTCGCGGCATAACCCGATATACTGAAGATTCGCGAGTTTAGCCGCTGGCGAACCTTGACGATGTCTCTCCTATGGCTCAGAGTCGCGGTCCTCCTCTACGGCATAGCCGCGCTCGCGGTCTTGCCCGCAGCCCTTTACGATCGCCCTCGCTGGCGTCACATCGCCATCCCCGCCACCACCGCCGCCGTCCTCTTCCACTTCGTCTCGCTCGCCGAGATGCTCAACGCTGCCCACCATCGTCTGCCCGTCGACACCCATGAGACCCAGACCCTCCTTGGCCTCCTCCTCGCCGTCGCCTTCCTCGTCGTCTACTGGCGATACCGGACCGTCTCTCTAGGCGTCTTCATCCTGCCCATCTGCTTCCTTCTCGGCCTCGTCCCTGCCTTCCACCCGGGCCAGGAGAACACCGCCTTCCCCATGGTCCAAACCGGCTGGATCTTCCTCCATGTCGCTCTTCTTCTAGCCGCATACGCCGCGCTTCTCATCTCTCTCCTCGCCTCTCTCCTGTATCTCATTCAAGAGCGCCGCCTCAAGCAAAAGTCCCCCAACCTCCCGTGGCTCCCACCGCTCGAAACACCCCTCGAAGTCTTAGACCAGATCGCCCTCAAGGCCCTCCTCTTCGGCCTCCCTTGCATGACCGCCGGACTCCTCATCGGCTCTCTTATCGCCCAGGTAACGGTCGGGGCCTCCTACTTCCGCGACCCCAAAATCCTCCTCGCCTTCGCCCTCTGGGTTGCCTACATCGCAATGATCTACATCCGCCGCGCGGCGGGCCTCCGCGGACGACGCGCAGTCTACCTCTCCAGCTTCGTCTTCTTCGTCGTCCTCGCCGTATGGGCCGCAAACCAGTTCTCAGCCGTCCACAGGTTCACCGCCCCATGAACCAATCCAAGCCCCTAACGACCCAGGGACGTCTCGTCCTACTCGGCATCAACCACAACACCGCGCCCATCGAGGTTCGCGAGCGCCTCGCCATCCCCTCGGCACGCCTGGCCGAAGCCACCCGCTCGCTCCTTCATCAGCCCGGCATCCGCGAAGGCCTTATCCTCTCCACCTGCAACCGCGTCGAACTCCTCACCCTGCAGGACGACAGCGAGGCCGCACAGCCCCAAACCAAAACCGATCTTCTTCGCTTCCTCCACGAGTACTTCGCCGTCCCCCCTCACGATATCCAGCCTCACCTCTACGAATTCCAGGAGCGCGAAGCCGTCCGCCATCTATTCCGCGTCGCCAGTTCTCTCGACAGCATGGTCGTGGGCGAACCGCAGATCCTCGGCCAGGTCAAAGAGTCCTACACCATCGCCCGCGAGGTCGGCGCCGTCTCGACTCAACTCGAATCTCTTCTCCAACGCACCTTCACTGTCGCGAAAAAGGTCCGCACCGAGACACAGATCGGCTCGAGCAGTGTCTCCATCGCCTCTGTAGCAGTCGACCTCGCGCGCAAAATCTTCGGCTCCCTGCAAGGCAGGACCGTCCTTCTCGTGGGCGCGGGAAAGATGTCCGAGCTGGCCGCGCGTCACCTCATCCAACAAGGCGCCGCATCCATTCTCGTCGTCAACCGCACCCAGTCCCGCGCCGAAAAACTAGCCTCCGACTTCGCTAGCCCCACCATCCAAACCGAAGCCGTCCCCTTCGACGCCCTCTACGAACAAGCCCCGCGCGCCGACATCGTCATCACCAGCACCGGGCGCTCCGCAAAAGATCTTCGCCCGCTCTCACGGCCAGCACTTCCTCCACGCCCGCCGCAACCGTCCCATGTTCTTCATCGACATCGCCGTCCCCCGCGACGTCGACCCGCAGATGAACGAGGTCGAAGGCTGCTTCGTCTACGACATCGATGACCTCCAGCAGGTCGCCGCCGCTAATCTCGCCGATCGCAGCCGCGAAGCCGCCGCCGCCGAGACCATCGTCAGCAGGGAAGTCGACAAGTATCAGGAGCGCCTCCAATCACGCGACGCCGTCCCCGCCATCAAGGCCCTCCAGCAGCAAGCAGAAGAGCTCCGCCAGGCCGAACTGGCCCGCTCCCAATCCAAACTCGCTGACCTCACCCCGCAACAACGCGAAGCCGTCGAGTCCCTCACCCGTTCCCTCACCGCCAAACTCCTCCACCCGCAACTCACTGCCCTCCGCGAAGCCACCCGCCCCAAAGACCCGGAATAGTCACCGCAGACCAGGCCGCCTCAGCGGTAAGGTCGTCCTCCCTATTACAACCGGTTTGGTCAGATCTACTCGCTATTAACCCTGCGGTCACTGAATAGTTGCGTTTGGCCAACTACACTAAAACCCTGTAATGACGCGGCTTACGCTTGTGACTTTTCGCAGATCATCACATCTAATTTCACAGAGGTTGTAATGATCATGACAAGGGCCAAAGCGTTATCGTGGACACTCTCTCTAGCGGCTTTATGCGCGACTGCCTTCGGGCAAAACGCAAACCAGGCCGGCCCAGGGACTCTCAATTATGTGGAAGGACAGGCCTCCATCGAAGGAGCGCCCCTCAATTCCAAATCTGTAGGCAACACCACACTCGAAGCCGGTCAGGTACTGGCGACCGCCAACGGCAGAGCGGAGCTCCCTGCTCACGCCCGGCATCTTTGTACGTCTCGGCGACAACAGCACCCTTCAGATGCTCTCGCCCGATCTCACTCACACCGAGGTTCGACTCGACCGCGGCCGCGCTAACGTCGAGGTCGATCAGATCTATCCACAGAACACCATTCTGGTCGATCTCAAAAACGGCCAGACCCAGCTTTTAAAGACTGGCCTCTACTCCTTCGACGCCGATAGCTCAACCGTGCGCGTCTTCGACGGTCAAGCTGCCGTCTATCCCGGGGCAAATCTCCAGTCCAACATCAAGCCCATCGAAGTTAAAGGCGATCGGCAAATAGTACTCAACGGAGAGTCCCTCAAACCTCAGCGCTTCAACAAAGACCAGGCAGAAGCGGATCCTCTCTACAAATGGAGCGGCCTCCGTTCGGACTATCTCGGCCAGGCCAATCTCAATCTCGCCTCGGAGTACGCCGGATATTCCAACTTTTATCCCGGCTGGTACTGGGCCGGTGGTGCTTTCGGTTACACATGGCTTCCCGGCGGCGGTCTTTTCTGGAATCCCTTTGGCTACGGCTTCTACTCTCCCGGGTACCTCTACGGCGGAGGCTTCGTCTACAACCGTGGTTTCTACGGACATCCCGGCTACGGCTATCACGGAGGCTACAGCTACGGCCCTGGTGCCGCATCGGCCCACGCCGAATTCAGTGGAGGCGGCATGCGCGGCGGCAACTTCGGCGGCGGCGGCTTCCATGGCGGAGGCGGAGGTGGCGGCCATCGCTAACCATTAGCTCCGAATCGAGCAAGGTTCGTCCAGCCTGTCAATCCACAGTCATAGGCTGGACGGATTTTTTTGGCCCTCCTTCCATCGTTGCTCCCTCAATCCGTTCGCTGCCGTATCCTGAAGAGAATGAGCAGCGAGCACAACAATCCCCGCAATCCCATCCGCATCGGCAGCCGAGGCTCTCAACTCGCCCTCTGGCAGGCTAACCACGTCCTCTACGCCCTCCGCGACGCCGGCTACCACGTCGAGCTCGATATCATCCGCACCACCGGCGACCGCATGCAGCAACCAGGCTTCGTAGCACCCCCAAATCTCGACGGCAAAGGCATCTTCATCAAGGAGATCGAAGAAGCCCTCGAAGAGGGCCGCATCGACCTCGCTGTCCACTCGCTCAAAGACCTCCCGACAAAGCTAGCTCCCCAGTTCACCCTCGCCGCCATCCCCAAACGCGCCGACGCCCGTGACGTCTGGGTCTGCGAGCCCTACTGGGCGCTCCACACCCTCCCAACCGGGGGCCGCATCGGCACCACCAGCCCTCGCCGCCGCGCGCAGCTCCTCGCCCTCCGCCCCGACGTCACCTTTGTCGAGATAAGAGGCAACATCGACACCCGTCTCAAAAAACTAGCCGACGGAAAATGCGACGCCCTCGTCCTCGCCGCCGCCGGCCTCGACCGCCTCAAGCGGACCGAGTCCGTCCACCAGCGCTTCGCCCCCGAAGAGATCTGTCCCGCCCCCGGGCAGGGCGCTCTCGCCCTCGAGACCCGCAGCCCCGAATATCCAATCGACGAGGCCCGCGACGCCTACATCCGCCAGGCCATCGCCTTCCTCGAGCATCCCCACACCCGCTTCGCCGTCGAAGCCGAACGCATTACCCTCGACGCCCTCGGCGGCGGCTGCTCTCTCCCCATCGGCGTCCACTGCGTTCCCCCTGCAACTGAGGCAGGGAAGTGGCGCATGCTCGCCCAGGTCGTCTCCCCTGACGGCGAAACCATGGTTCAAATAGACACCGAAGCCACCATCGACACCCCCGCCTGCGCCCTCGGCGAATGGGTAGCCAAAGACCTCATCTCCAAAGGCGCCCTCGATCTTCTCCCTGCTCCCGTTGTCTGATCAGACCGCTCCTTCAATCCACGACTGCAAAAATACTAGTGTTATTTCATCGACAAACCAGTAATTTTGCCACTTCTTACCTTCATAAGCTCGGACGTAGACTCGCGATGAGATCAGGCCCCATTCGCCAATCAACCGCAGCTACTGGAGAGAGATATGCAAACCATTTCGAAAGTGTTCGCATCAAGAATTTTCCGGATCACCAGCATGTGCCTGGTGCTCGTC
This sequence comes from uncultured Acidobacteriaceae bacterium, assembly GCA_963756685.1. Taxonomy (GTDB): domain Bacteria; phylum Acidobacteriota; class Terriglobia; order Terriglobales; family Acidobacteriaceae; genus Edaphobacter. Next base: position 380,259 of record CAVWON010000004.1, on the reverse strand, counting down.
GGTGGCATCGCAGTGTTGTCGAACCATCGCGGATTCGCTGCCAAGTACGAAACCCTCGAGGCCCAAGCCTTCGGTACCGGCACACAGATGGGCCAGAACATCGGCGTCACCCTGAACATCTATCAGTACTCGACGCCCGCCGACAGGGTCACTTCTGGTCCAGGCTTTCGAGAAGGGCCAGAACCAGGGGCTAACCAATGCCTTGTCGAAGATGAAGGCCGTAGGCCATGTCGAGATTACCGGCACGCTCGGCTATGACTGCTCCTACATCAAGATGACTGCAACGCCAACCGGTCGCAAGATCGTCTTCGTCACCAATCGTCAGATCCGCTTTGGGGAAGCCTTCTTTGACACCCAGTCCCAATCCTTCAGTCTGACCGCAGGCGAGTTCGACCTCAACGATCAGGACAAGAGCAAGAGCACAGGGACTGTCTATCCCGCGGCGCAGTTGATCCTTGATAAACAGGGCCAATTGCAGCTGGACTTGACTCAGAATCCCTGGAGACTCTCCGACGTCCTCGATTGGCCGGGAACACCCGGCAGCAATTAGTGCAGCAAATTGAGGTTTGTTGCGGCGCGAAAGGTCTTCTCGATAGAAATCATCCACCCGCCTGCAATCAAGCGGTCTGAATCCACCCTGTGAGGCGAATTATGACCATGAATCGATGCTTTGCAATCAAGTGCACTTCGCTGCTGTTGTCGATCGTTGTGTCCTCCAGCTACGCAACGGCCCAGTCGAAGAGCAGCAAGTACGCCTGCTCGGAGGCAAATCCCGCGCAATTGTGCAACGGCGCCAATACTTGCGGCTCAGCTTCCTCTCCCTGTACCGTCGACGTGAAACGGACTGCAAACGCGGCTTCGGCCACTCCCGGCATACCTAACGCCAAAAGTAATTCACTCTTCTGCGTGAAAGCCGGGACGACTGTTCAGTGGAAGAGCACAGGCAGAGACATAGGATTTGTCGTCGATATGGGCACGACTTCTCCGTTTGAGCCGGGCGGCGCCATTATAGGTGGCACTGATCGCGCTGTTTCCGTTGTGGCCCGTAAGCCCGGCTGCTACAAATACTCCGCCGGGGCATGCATGTCGGGCGCCATCTACGGGATGTGCGGACAGACGGCCGCAGAGATGGTCGTCACCCCCTGACGAGGTCCTCCGTCATCACCAGTCCACCATCTGTTCTTCAGAACGGATGGTGCTTGCAGAGTTCCCGACTCGATGAAATTCGGCAAGCTTGCGCACCGCATTCAGTTTGCTCCGCTGGCCCGTTCTCAGATAGATGTCTTGATCGCGTCCGCCGTGCGGTATTGAGGCACCGGAAATGGAGCATGATGCGGCGCGGCGACCACCGGAGGGGTTCCCCGGGATATTCACCCACACCTTCCATCCCGCTCCCTCCCTTCCGCGCGTTGATCAGCACATTGATCTTGCCCCTGCTGAGTGCCATCCGGTTTCGTTCGATACCGCACGTTCTTTCCACGGCATTCCGTTCGTCGTATCGCCAACCAGGCCGATGCCATCTCCAAAACCATACAGGTCCGTATACCCGCCATTGTGATCGACTTCAAACTGAACTAAGCCACAGCCAACTCAGGTTGGCTTACCGCGTGGATTGAAGCGGAACGCTTCCACTCTCCCATATATCGGCTCAGCAGGGCCGAAGCGCAACCTTCGCCACAGAGAACGATAATGTCTTTCTCAAAAGCAAGATTCGTGTCCCAGGGCATAAAGGTGATATTGCTCGTCGTAACCTTGGCCAACACCCAGTGATTGGTGGTTTTCTTCTGGATGCCGCATGTGCATGTAAACAGTGAAGTTGCTGCCATATCTTGCCTCCTTTCTTATTTTTGGTGATTTCCCAGCTATGTGCTACGTTTTGCATAGTTGCAAGTAGCGTGCCAGTCTGACGTAAACCTTGAAACACCCTTATTTATCAACACCAGTCGTCAAGCCCGGTCCCCACGCACCCGCTTCGTGGCCTCAATAAAGTGGCAAAAGTTTTCCTATTTACCCATCCACACCCCAGCCGCCACCCATTCAAACAACACTACCCCGCACCCGCTCGACGCAACGTGGCCCCGTCGCAGACTTCGGCCGCGGGTAGTGTGTTTTCGATCCAATCCCAGCTCGGCCCTAGATACTCTTTACAATCTTCCGGAACTCGTCCTCTGTGAACGCCCGCGAAGTCTGAGACGTAATGCCTCCCTTTGACATTGTAGTAAGCATCGCCTTTGCCATCGCCTCGTCGTTCGGTGCCTCAGAGATGACCACTATGTCGTGACTCCCTGTCACCAAATACATATGCAGTAGCTTGACGCCGTCCGCCGCAAAAGCTTTCTTCGCGGCGTCCAGCCTGGCCGGGCTCTCCTTGATCGTCTGTACCCCTTGTTGCGTATATCGGCAGAGTGAAATGTAAGTAGGCATGAGCTTCCTCCATGGCGCGGCATCCTAGGCCCACAACCCCAACAAAGTCAACGCCGCCGCACCCCACAAAGCCAAACCGCCAACCACGGCCAGTTAGTACTTTCGGCCCAACTCCACCCCGCAGCGCGACCCGTTCTGCATCACCCTCCATCGACGACGCTTCTACCGCAAATTCGAAGGCCTCATTTGGCGTCCAAATCCACGTTCGCCCACCGATGAGGATCGAGTGCCGCACCATCCTCTCAGATCCCTCTCTCGAAACCACCATTGCTCGCAACAAATAACAAACCCGCCACTGTCTCGGCGGGTTTGTGCTTCGAGGGCTTTCTTTGCAGACCAGTAACAAGTCTAGAAGTTGGCGCGCAGTCCCATCTGGATCTGTCGTGGGCTGTTGCCCTGGGTTTTGGTGATGCCAAAGCTCGTAGGTGAGGCGATACTGAGGCTGGGGTTGGCGAAATCGAGGTGGTTCATCGCATTGAAGAGAACGCCAGAGAACTCCAAATTGGCCTTCTCCCAGACGGCTACTTGCTTCTTAATACTGACATCCATGTTCAGGTAGCCAAGCCCACTGATGGGACCGGCACCGCTGCCATGGGTGTCGACGCCGAGGATGGTGGGACGGACGCTGTCATAGACGGCAACAGGGTTGGTAAACATGTTGACGGCTGCCGAAGTGCCAGGAGTTTTTACAGCAGTTCCAACGGAGATGCCATTCGAATCGACGCCACCTGTGACGCCGCGGTGCGTGTGGTACCCCCCTGTGTAGGCCGTATTGAACTGGCAATTCTCGTTGTCGGCGAAGTTGCCAGCGTCCGCAGCACCGAAGGATTGCGAAGTGGAGTTTGTGATGCATTGTAGGGGCTGACCGGTACCGGCCACGATTACTGGAGAGATCGTCCAACCGCCAGCAAGGCGCCCGACGAATCCCTTCTGCGACTGGTACCAGGGCGTCTGAAATACGATGAAGGTGTTGAAGATGAACTTTTGGTTGAACGTCTGAGGGCCGTAGCTCTGATGGAGGTTGTAGGAGTCGTTGGAGACCTGCCCGCTGGTGGATTGAGAATAGGCGTACAGACCCAGCGCCTTGCTGTAGGTGAGGTTCTCCTGCAAAGTGAGACCGTGGTAGTTGCTGGTCTTGAAGCTGACGTAGCCGCCGTTGTAGTTGCTGTACCCTGCCGACGTAGCCACCGTGAGACCGCTCACCAACTGACCCGTGGAACCGTAGGGCGAGCCGGCGATCGGCGTGTTCATCATGGTATGGGCGAAGTTGAAGCCCCCGTTGTCGAGAGCAGACCACAGGGCGAAGAGCTTCTGCTGGCCAAAGTTGCTGGCCTGCTTCGCGACGACAGCCTGAGTGCAGTTAGCGTATGTGTTGCAATACCCTGTGCCTGATAAGGCAGTCTCAAAGAACGGCTGAGGGCTCACGGCAGGATAGTTCTTCTTCGAGGCGGCCGTAGTGGCTACGGAACAGAGGCTGGCAGAGGTCGTGCAGCCGAAGGCCCCTTCCACCGCTATGTAAGCCGATTCGAACGACTGACCACCGGAGCTATACATGTAAGGAACCGCGTTGGGGTTTATCAGAGTGTACTCGTTATGGATGAGGCGACCGATGTAGCCAACTTCAATTACCATCTTATTGTTGACTTGTCGTTGAATTGACAGGTTGAAGGTGTCGGCGTCATTGGGGCGCAGGGTGGTATCCAGGGGAGAGGCGATCGCCACGCCGGGACCGCTGTACCCGGGGAAGTAGGGCTGCCCAATGGTCGTCGGGGCTGCCGCAAGCGGGGCCGTTAGACCGTCAAGACCCCCACCTGATCCAAAGCGGAACGCGGTGGTGTCAGTTAGGTTGGTCGCGTTGCAGTTGCCTGTCCCTGTAGTGGACGACTGCGGGGTGCGGCATTGCACCGCAAGAATCAGGCCGGGGCTCAGCAGCGGGTTCAAGACCTGCCCGACACCATTGACGCGACCATAAATACGTCCGTATCCGCCGCGGATCACAGTCGCCCCCTGACCGACGAGCTTTTCCAGAACTTCATTCTTGAAGCTTGGGCTCCACGAAAGGGCGATGCGGGGGCTGACCGCGCCGTAGAACGGGTTGTAGGGATACTTCCGTCCACCCGCCACGTTATGCACGAGCGAAAAACCGGTCTCAGGGTTATAAGACTGTCCTGCCATGGCCGCGGCCTTTCGCTGATTGAGGTAGTCCAGTGCCTTGATTGGATTGTTATTGGCGTCCACCCACATGACCTGGTTCCCATTTCTCTCAGTGGGGGGCATCTCGATGGCGTAGCCCAGACCGTAATTGATGGTCAGACTGGGCTTGACGTGCCAGGTGTCGGTGGCATAGAGGTTGTAGAAAGGGATGACCGTGTTGGCGCTGACGGGTGTGAGTGGCGCGTTCAGCGACAGCGAAGTGCCATTGCTGCTATAGGTATTGGCGACCTGCGTGTCGGTGACGAAGCCATAGTAGGTATCCAGCTGACGCGCGTAATTGCTGGTGCCCGCCGGAACACCGGCTGCGATGAGCCCGGGATAAGTGATCAGACCGCCGCCGCTCGTATCGCCAATCTGGTAGGTCGTCGTGTAGTTGATGGAGTTTCCGTTATCGGTGCGCTGGTGGTAGTTGAAGTTGTGCTGGTACTGGCCGCCGAATTGGATCACGTGGGCACCCTTCAGCTTCGTGAGGTCATCGCGGAAGAAATTGTCCTTGCCGTCCCAGATACGTGTTCGGATGCTTTGTGCGTTGACGTTGTACGGGGAAAGACCACGGTCGCGGCGCTCTCGCCCAGAGGTTCAACGGCGCCACCAGCGCCGGCGACCTGCGGAGGAGCGCCTTTGTCGCCCCATAGCCACAAATTACGCAGGTAACTGTAGTGAAAGTCGTTGATGAAGGTGGAGCTGATGTTGGTGGTCATGCCGAGAACCAGGTACCACGGATCCTGCGGACGAGGTGTCCGTTGCCGTGGGAGTGCCAATGGTGTTGCCCGAGAACCCGCCACCGATATCGACCTGGTTCGAGGTGAGGTTCGTGAGCTTGAAGTAGCGGTAGCTCGCCATGAGGTGCCATTTGGCACCGAAATCATGGTCCACGCGGATGACGCCGAAGTTGCTGCTTTGCGGGATGTGAATATTCGCTCTGTAGCCGATGATGTTAACGCCATCGCAGTATCGACGTTGAGAGCGCACCGCAGCTCGGGTCGAAGGTGCCGCCAGAGTAGCTCGACCCCTGCTGTGGCAGTTGCGTCGCGTAGAAGTTCCTGAGGGTCTGGTTCATTCCAATACCGCGAGGATCGTCCGCCTTCAACTGCGCAGCGGTGAATGTTTGAGCGGACGTGCCGCTGCCAAAGGTGAGGTTGCCGGCCATAAACGACGCCGATGGGACAGTGCGCTCGTAGGTAGCGGCCAACGGGTAACGGAAGCCTTCGTAGTTGGCGAAGAGATAGGTCTTGCCGCCGAGGAAGTAAGGGGCGACGGGGCCCCCGCCCGCCAGGCCGAACCGGCTGTAGTGATAACTGGCCTTTGCAGTGTAGGACGTCGGGAAGTTGTTCTGCCAGGAGTTGGCGCCGATGTTGCTGTCGAGGTAGTACTCGTAGGCGGTGCCGTGCCACTGGTTGCCGCCGCGCTTGGTGACGACCGACGCCTGCATGCCCGAAGAGTTGTTGAAGTCAGCGGTCTGGCCCGTACTGGCTACCTTGAACTCCTCGATGCTGTCCTGAGGCATCGGCATTACGCCCGAGCTGCTGGAGCCGATGAAGCCGCCGGTCGTGCTGTTGCCGAAGGAGCCGGTATACGACAGCATGCTGCCGTCCATATCGCTCGAATTGTTGCCACCGTCGAGTTGGAAGGTCGCCTGGTCCGTAACCGTGCCGGCAACGCTGCCGTTGGGTGTGACGCCAGGCCCGAAGGCCGCAAACGAACTGACATCTCGGCCAATGGCGGGCAATGAGGCCACCATGACGGGGTCGACGTTTTGACTGACGGTTGCATTTTGCGTCTGCAGGTCAGAGTTCGAAGCCTGCACCTCGACCGTAGTGGTTTGGGCGCCGACGGTCATTTTGAAGTTCGAAGTCGTCTGCGTGCCGACGCTCACGACCTCGCCCGAGATGACATCTGTCGAAAATCCAGCACTCGTTGCCGAGATGTCGTAAGTACCCGGTGTAACGTTCACCAGGGTGTATTGGCCCTCTTTGTTAGTGAGCGTCTTTCGAATTGCTTTCGTCGCGACGTCGGTCAACGTAACTGTTGCATTTGGGATGGCCGCGCCGGTTGCATCTGTGATAGTCCCGACGATCGTGCCGGTGCTGGTCTCCTGCCCAAAGGCAGGTTCGATGTTAAGAAACGCTGAAACCAAAAGCATGGTGATCACTACCGCCAACGCCTGTAAGCGAGAAATAAGTCGTGTCATATGGTCTCCTTTGAAATGGTTCAGCATCTGGCAGCCGGGTGTTCCTGGTAAGCCACTTCGGAATAAAACAATCTCTTTGTGGCGTTTGAATTTAGAGAAAAACGGCATTTCACAGACAACAAGATTGATTGATACAACTGCCGAAAAAAGCGAACGAGGGTTTCGTCACAAATACCAGACAATTCGTCACACTCTTGAAACTAAACAACGATGTCTACCGTATAAATCGGGGGGGCGACCCTCCTTTATTTGAACGCCGACACTAGTGCTACAGGTAAGCCACGACTTACGGGACAGATCTAGGCACAGAATTTAAAGCGGTTAGCGCAAGATACAGAAGTCAGTTCAACACGCTCGAAGTGGGCCTTACTTGAAATCGCTTCAAGTAACAGAACACCTAAGCCACCGCTAGATGCGGCCTGCTGCAAAGAACTGCGTTCACATATGAGATACCAGAACGTAACACAGAATTAATTTTGCGCAAAACATTTTTTTTGCACCCATCCTCTGATCAAGTCTTTCCACCGTCCCGACCAGCCGCCTTTCGATCCGTTTTCTGTGTTTAGAATCGCCAGTAGATGCCCATTCTTGGCAAACGCATCCTCGTCACCCGCGCTCGCCACCAGGCCTCCGATCTCGCAGCCCAGCTCGAGGCCCTCGGTGCGACCAGCATCCTCGTCCCCACCATCGAGATCGTCCCTCCCAAGTCCTTCTCCGCACTCGACGCCGCCCTCTCGTGCCTCCGCACCTACGACTGGCTCTTATTCACCAGCGCCAACGCCGTCGAAGCCTTCCACCGCCGCGCCCAACTCCTTCACCTCACTCAGCTTCCCAAGAAAATCGCTGTCATAGGCCCCGCGACTCTGAGTGCTGCCAACGCCATCGGCCTGACGGTCGACCTCGTCCCCCCGCAATACATCGCAGAGTCCCTCACCGCCGCTCTACTCCCCGAAGCTCCCGGCAAATCTTTCCTCCTGGTTCGCGCCGCCGAAGCCCGCGACCATCTCCCCGAGACCCTCACCGCCGCCGGCGCCACCGTCACCATCGCCGAAGTCTACCGAAACCAGCTCCCGTCTGAATCCATCCCCACCCTGCAAGCTCTCTTTGCCTCACCCGAAACCTTCCCAGACGCCATAACCTTCACCAGCGCCTCCACGGCCCGAAACCTATTTGCCCTTCTCGAAGCTGCTAACCTGACACTTCCCCCGAACATCGCGCTGGCCTCAATCGGGCCCATCACCAGCGAAGCCCTCCGCGACCTCGGCCACCAACCCACCATCGAAGCCGCCGAACCCACCATCCCCGCCCTCATCCAGGTCATTGCCTCCTACTTCTCCGTCACGGAGTCGTAGTGCACCCGACGCGAATCAGAGCTAGTGCGAACTCCACGTCTTGTCCGCCGAATTACAAAGTTTCTCCAGCGTACAGTCCACACACTTCGGCTTCCGCGCCACACAAACCTGCCGCCCATGATGAATCATCTCATGTGAGAACGCGATCCACCGCTTCTGCGGGATGATCTTCATCAGGTCCCGCTCCACCTTCTCCGGCGACGTCTCCTTGGTCAACTCGAGCCGCCGCGACAACCGCATCACATGCGTATCGACCACCACGCCCACCGCAATCCCATACCACGACCCCAGCACAACGTTCCCGGTCTTCCGCGCCACACCCGGCAACGTAAGGATCTCCTCCATCGTCTGCGGAACCTTTCCCCCAAACTCCTCCGTCACCACCCGCGCCGCGCCTTGAATCGACTTCGCCTTGTTCCGAAAGAACCCCGTAGTCCGAATCAACTCCTCAAGCTCGGGCAGGGAAGCGGCGGCCATCGCCTTCGGAGTAGGAAACGCCTTGAACAGCTCCGGCGTCACCAGATTCACCCGAACATCAGTGCACTGCGCCGAGAGAATCGTCGCCACCGTCAGCTCCCACGCGTTCTGGTGGTTCAACGCACAAACCACCCCGGGATACGTCTTCGCGCAAGGGCACTCCAGAATCGCCGCGACCCGCCCAGGCGAAGTTGGATTCTGCAACAGCGTTCTGTCGCGGGGCCCGCTTCTTCACCGCCGGCTTGCTTACACTTCGCTGACTCGCTCTCTCACTCATCCCAAGCCGGTCCAGCATCTCCATCGCCGGAACCCGCACGCAACTAAAGATCGGCGTGTCCTGCAGCGTATACATGCTGATCTCCGTCTCCCGCAGCTGCTGCACCAGGTCCAGAAAGTCCTCAGGAAAATTCGTCTCAAACGCCACCACAAACTCCTGGTCATCGATCCCAAACGAGTAAGTCGTATTCAGCTTCACCCGCGGATACATCAGCCCAATCCGAATATGCTCATCCATCAACCGCTTCCGCTCCGTCAGCAGGCAGCAGATACCAGGGCCGAGTCTTCCAGAACGGATAAATAAAGATGTACTTCTGTCCACCCGGACGAATCGCGCCACGCCCTTCACCCTCGCTCTCGTCTGGCCGATCGATCTGATACTGCGAGCGCTTCGTCATCGCCAGAAAATTATGCGGCGAATTCAGATACCCTCCCAGCGGCGTCCGCATCAACTCACTCCGCATCTGGTTCAGCTCATCGACGCCATACCCAATCGACCACACGCACATATCCACATCGCCGCGCGTCCCAACAGTCGAATACGTCATCGACAGAAACTCCCCGGGCTTGTTCCACTTCGCCAGCACCTCGGCAAACGCCGCCTTATGCGCTGCCTTCTCCTCCGCCGGCAGCCTCCGCCACTCCGGCATCACTTTATAGAAGCTGAAGCAAACAATCTGCCGCTTCACCGGCGGCTTCGACGGATCATGCGGCGCCGCTCCATAGCTACTCGCGGGCCTGCCGGTCGAAGCGGGGACTGCTGCGGTGGAAGTCGAAGCATCTACGGTTGGAGCAACAACGGTATCTGACATAAAACATCTCCTGAACACTCAATGCTAGCGCATCCGAGAGCCTTTCGTTCACCCGGTATACTGCACTTGCATGTCCGAAAAAATCATCGCCATCCTGATCGGCCTCATCACCGCCGGCGGATACCCCGCCGTCATTCTGCTCATGGCGATCCAGTCCGCCTGCATCCCCATTCCCTCTGAAGTCATCATGCCGCTTGCCGGCTACGCCCTCGCCCACACGCAGCTCGACCTGATCGTCCTCGCGACCGTCGCGTCGCTCGCCTCCAACCTCGGCTCCATCCCCGCCTACTGGGTCGGCGCCCGCGGCGGACGCCCCATGGTCGAACGCTACGGCAGCTATCTCCTCCTCAGCCGCCGCGACCTCGACCTCGTCGATCACTTCTTCGACCGCTACGGCTCCATCGCCGTACTCATCGGCCGCATGCTGCCCATCGTTCGCACCTTCATCGCCTTTCCCGCCGGCGTCGCGAAGATGAACCAGCTCCGCTTCCACATCTACACCTTCATCGGCTCCTGGCCCTGGTGCTACGCGCTCGCCTACGTCGGCATGAAGCTCGGCGCAACCTGGAACACCGACCCTCGCTTCAAAGCCATCTTCCACCGCTTCCACCTCGCAGTCGAACTGGTTCTCATCGCCGGCTTCCTCTGGTTCGTCATCTCCCACTGGAAGAACCGTATCCGCACCGAAGAGGCCTGATCTCCGCGTGAAAAGCACGTTACCGCTAAAGCCCGCGTAAACACTGCTTTCGTTTGCACCTCCCACTCTCACTGCGCGATACTGAAACTTCCGCCTAACGGAAAAATCGCAATCAGAGAAGGGTCTTACCAAGCATGTCCACACCCGGAGCCGCCACGCAAGCCGCGGCCAGCATCAAGCCTGCCACAGGAAAACTAGGCATCATGATCCCCGGCATGGGAGCCGTCGCCACCACCCTCATCGCCGGCGTAGAAGCCATCCGCCGCGGCCTCGCCAAACCCATCGGCTCCATCACCCAGATGGGCACCATCCGCCTCGGCAAGCGCACCGACGACCGCAGCCCCCTCATCAAGGACTTCGCCCCCATCGCCCAGCTCGACGACCTCGTCTTCACCGGCTGGGACATCTTCGGCGGCAACCTCTACGACGCCGCCAAGACCGCCCAGGTCCTCGACCGCGACCAGCTCGAACAGATCCGTCCTTTCCTCGAATCCATCGAGCCCATGCCCGCCGTCTTCGACCAGCACTACGTCAAGCGCCTCACCGCCAAGAAATCCAAGACCGGCAAGAACAAGTGCGACCTCGCCAACCAGATCCGCAACGACATCGCCGAGTTCAAAACCAAGACCGACCGCCAGGTCATGATCTGGTGCGGCTCCACCGAAATCTTCCTCGAACAGACCGCCGTCCACCAGACTCTCGAAGCCTTCGAAAAGGGCCTCGTCGACAACGACCCCGGCATCTCGCCCTCGATGCTGTACGCCTGGGCCGCGCTCAAAGAAGGCATCCCCTTCACCAACGGCGCACCCAACCTCACCGTCGACATCCCCGCGCTCAACGAGCTCTCCCGCAAGATGAACGCACCCATCTGCGGCAAGGACTTCAAGACCGGCCAGACCTTCATCAAGACCGTCCTCGCCCCTGCCTTCAAGACCCGCATGCTCGGCGTCAGCGGCTGGTACTCCACCAACATCCTCGGCAACCGCGACGGCGAAGTCCTCGACGATCCCGAGTCCTTCAAGACCAAGGAAGAGTCCAAGCTCGGCGTCCTCGAGCATCATCTTCCAGCCCGAGCTCTACCCCGACCTCTACAAGGACATCTACCACAAGGTCCGCATCAACTATTACCCGCCCCGCGGTGACAACAAAGAAGGTTGGGACAACATCGACATCTTCGGCTGGCTCGGCTACCCCATGCAGCTCAAGGTCGACTTCCTCTGCCGCGACTCCATCCTCGCCGCTCCGCTCGCGCTCGATCTCTTCCTCTTCATGGATCTCGCCGCCCGCACACCCAGCCTACGCGGCCTTGGCATCCAGGAGTGGCTCAGCTTCTACTTCAAAGCCCCCGACAGCGCCCCCGGCGTCTACCCCGAGCACGACCTCTTCATCCAATCCATGAAGCTCAAAAACACCCTCCGCCACATCATGGGCGAAGACCTCATCACCCACCTCGGCCTCGACTACTACGGCGAGTAGTCGATTCAAATCATCTTTCCTCCTTAAAACATAATGCCCCGGAAAATCCCCGGGAGCATTATGTTTTCTCCCTTCTAGTAGGCCGGATAATATCCACGATAAGCAATCGGCGGATAGGGATACGCCACCGGAGGAGGGGGATAGCCGTAAATTACCTGCGGGCGTTGCACCACGATCGGAGGCTGTTGCGAAGCCATAGGAGCGGGAGCCTGCTGCTGGATGACCGTGGGAGCAGGTGCGGGGGCCTGCACCACCACTACCGTGGGAGTCTGCTGAGGATACGCCTGTTGAATCGGAGCCGGCTGTTGAATCGGCGGCGCATACGCCCGTTCAATCGGAGCCGGCTGTTGCTGCGCCGGTTGATTGTCCGCATAGTTATACTTCGAGATCATCTCCGGCAGATGCTGTACCTCTGACTTTGTCGGAATTCCGAAGTCATCGAGCACCATCACCGTCAGACGTGTCTCCGGCTTGAGCTCTGGATACGGCCCACGTCGTGGCAGATTGATCAGATCGATAGGCCACAGCACCGGAATCATCCACTCAATTGTGTCGCGAACCGGATGCCCCGTCCCATGAATCTTTCCATCGCGATCCACCGGATACTTCGCCGACGTTGCAACTACCCGTGTCGAAATCGGAATCACCGTATCGTTGCCAACGACCATCCGGTCGAACTTCAGCTCCATCCAGCCCTTGCCGACGAAGTGTCCCGGGTCCTTGTAATCTTCAAACCGGCCAACCAGGTAGCTGCCATACGGAAACACCGATCGTCCGTACATCTCGGTATGACCTACCTGGCAAAGCACTGGATCGCCGACGTGCTCGGTTTTAGAGGAAAGATGTGGTTGGGACACCATGCATTGCATGACCGAACCGCCCGGTATCAACTGCTCCGCACCTGCACCTAACCAGGCAGGCAGAGCAGCAAGTAGCAACGTTCCAAGAGCGCGTTTCATGTAGACCTCCTCGGCGTAAGTAGATTAGGGATTGAGTGCCTAAAGCTTCTCGGACGGAAAGGGTCGTGAAGAAACAGCTTGAACTGGAATCGTGGGCCCGTGTTGCTCGGGAGTATAGCTTAATACATTGAGTGCAATCCCGGTTTTCCCGCAACGTCAACGAACGCTTTGATAAGACGGAAACCGGCGAACGCTCTTACGGCTCAACCAGAGGGACCTCCGACGCCACCTGCAGATCGACCAGCATCGTAAGTCGGCGGTCCATCTGGAAAAACAAGGCGGTTTTCTTGCCAGAGATCACTTTGCTGAATATCGGCACATACTTCAGACGCAACTGCCCTACCGACTCGTCAATCCCGACGAGCTGCCGGGTCAACGCCAACGCCTTGTCGTCGCTAAGGGTCGAATAGTTTGCCGCATAGTCCTTAATCGCCGCAACCTTCGCATCGTTGATCTTGGCGAGCTCCGCTGTGTACTGGTCATACACGGGCCAGAACTTCTGTGCCTCGGCATCAGTCAGTTGCAGATTGGCAGCGACGATCTGCTTTTTCTCCGAACGGATATCCTTCCGCAGCAGCGCGATTTCCTGGTTCACGCTGCCCTGAGTCGAAGTTGCTTGCGCCTGACCGTGACCCACTGAGATGTTCGTTAATATCACCACTGCCACCATACTCATCGATAGAAGACATTTTCTGATCACAGAACTCCTCCTCATTTTCCGACTTGTTGTTTTGAAAGTCGATCGCGAGACCGATCGATCGAATACGGACTTCTGGGGGGCCCGGTTTGATATTCAGGCAGTGAATACAGCAGCCGATCTGACAGCTTTGCCGGAGGCTCGATTGTACTCCGGTAAATCGCATTTAGTCCGTTCCTCAGCGAGCCATCACTCCGCCGCTTCCATCAGCCTCGCCCACGGCGCATTCGTCCCCGTCTTCAAGAAGATTCAGGCGCGCTGCATAAACCCTCTAGGGTTGGGCAGCATAGGAATCGCCGCTGCCAACTGTAGGTCAATCAACCCCACCAAACGCCGGTCAAGCTGGAAAAATAACGCCGTCTTCTTACCCGAAATGACGTTGCCAATAATCGGCACATACTTTTCCCGCAGTTGCGCTACCGATTGATCGACACCCAGAATCTGGCGGGTGAGGCTCAGGGCCTTATCGTCGGTCAACGTATCGTAGTTGGTCGCATAGTCCTTGATGGCCGCATACTTTGCATCGTTGATTTTGACCAGCTCGGCCGTGTACTGATCATAGAGCGGCCAGAACTTCACGGCCTCTGCATCGGTCAGTTGCAGATTCGCAGCGATGATCTGCTTCTTTTGCGAACGAACATCCTTCCGCATCAAATCGATGTCCTGCTCCACCGAACTCTGGGCCGAAGCAGTCGCAGGTTGTGGCGCCGAACTCTGACCACGCGCGCTGGTTGTCAACATCACGACTGCTGCCACACTGATCGCTAAAAGATTATTCTTGAACACAGTGCTCCTCCTATTCGTCATACCAGTACGAGCGAGGTGACGGCCGCAGCGAGCCCAGTGAAAAGTCTCACAAGGGCGCGTACCGCTGACCCAGTCGCGAATCCATGAAATCCCCGATCGCCCCACACTGCCACTGTTAGAAATGACAGCATCGCCGCGGACTTCTGTCTTCAAGAGGATGGCGATCTAAGAAATGTTCACTCCACCACTTCCATCAGCTTCGCCCAAAGCGCCTTCGTCCCCGCGTCCGTCTTCGCCGAAACCGGAACGATCTCCTCCACCTCATGCGCCCGCTTCAGCGCGGCAATCGACTTCGCGAGCTGATTATTCGACAGCTTATCGGCCTTCGTCCCCACAACTAAAAAAGGCCTCTGCGTCTGCTTCAAATATGTAATCAATTGGGTATCATTTTCCTGCGGCGGAATGTTCGTATCCACGAGGCAAACGCAGAGCGCCAGCGTCTCCCGGTCCGCAAGATACGGCTCAATAAACCTCGGCCACTCCGCCGAGATCGACTTCGAAATCTTCGCGTACCCATACCCGGGCAGATCGGCAAAGATCAGCGTCGGCCTCACCTTCATCTTCTCGCCCGCGCCCTCATGCAGCGAGAAAAAATTAATCGCCCGCGTCCGCCCCGGTGTAGACGACACCTTCGCCTCGCGCGATCCCAGCAGCGAATTGATCAGCGAAGACTTGCCCACATTCGATCGCCCCAGAAACGCCACCTCCGGCGCTCCAAACGTCCTCGCTTCAGAAGGGAAGTGAGCGACATCGGTCGCAGACAATAAGAAAACCGGATTCAACTGCATGGATCCAGTCTACCGCCAACACCTTGCGTCCCTCGCAGCCATCAAAACGCGTCCCCGCCCAAAGAAAAGCACCTGCCCGAACGAGGGACAGGTGCTTTTCCATCAAAGCCGTGTCTGGCTGTATTGTGGAGGCGCGGCCGTCTCCTTCGGCATTACCGTAATCGTCACCGGCGCGGTCAAGTGAAAGGTGATCGTTGACTCCGACGGAATCACAACGTCCTTATTTCCCGTGAACGCTGCGCCGGCAGTACCGGCACCCGCGCCAATCAGGCCGCCGATCAAGGCGCCCTTGCCGCCGCCCGCCAAACCGCCGATCAGCGCTCCACCACCAGCGCCACCACCGATGAAGCCCGCCGTGCGCTTTCCTTTACCCTTCTGTTCCTTCTCATAAGAACTCACACTTACCGGCGTCCCGGAGATTGACGTCACCTGGATTCCCAGCGCGCCGGATCCCTTGAACTTCCCCTGTCCCTTTGCGGCAACCACGGTTCCAACCACACGTGCTCCGCGAGGGAAGACGACCGCGCCACTCGGAGTCTTGACCGATTGATAAAGAACGCCCGTAAATCCGTCCCCAACGTTGTTTTTGCTGGCCCGTAGCTCTTGAGTCACGGTCACCACGACGGCAGCACCCGCCGCTGCGGTCAACTTCACAGGTTCCGGTGGTGGAGGCGGTGGTGGTGGCGGAGCAGCGGCGGCCTCTGGCGCTGCAGGCGCCACGGCCGGAGCACCAGCCGGTGTCGCTGGCGCGGTGGCAGGGGCAGTACCGGGAGCCACAGCCGGAGCCGCAGAACCAGCTGGTGCTCCCGCTGGGGGTGCCGCCGGCGCGGAGCTTTGGTCGGGTGCAGCGCCCGGGGCAGGTGCAGGCGTCGAGCTCTTGCACCCGCTCAAAATTAACGTCGCTGAAAGCGTTAGGCTTGCTGCAAGAGAAAGGAATTTCCTGCGCATGGGTCGTCTCCGATGGAAAGAAGATTGTGGTCGAATGCAATCTACTCGCATAGATTAGTCTTCTGCAACTGAAGTTGCCCATCGCGACCCGAATGCGTCGTCATTCTGCTTGTTCAGCCGGACGGACTCCGCGACGCGGCGAAAAATACCAGCCAAAGCGCGAAATCCACAGCATGGAACAAAGTTGGGTAACAGGAGCGCGGGAAGATTCAGGTCCTGTTATGAAGCGGCTGGAATCAGTTTTTCCCGAGCGCGCTGGTGCGCGTTCCCGGAAACATCTCGTCGCCGTTCTGATTGATCTTATCTAAATCAAGCAGAATCAATAGCTATAGGTCTCTGGATCGCTTGCGCTCAAAGGCGAGATCCAACCGGACACCGCGATGCCTTCACTCCGGTACAACAAATTGTGCTGCCACGAATGACCCAAAAGTATCATGAGCAATTAAGCAACAGATTGGCCAACCTCGGGTATGCTCCATCATAAGAGGTTCAAGTTTCGCCTTTGTCCTGTAATTAGTTTCCCGGAAGGGGCTGTTACATCGCAAGGGGACTCACAAACAGCATGCGTTTGAAGTTCGATAAGCTTTTTACTTTCGACTTGCAATCAGGTACCTTTTTCCGAAGCCCGTCTTATCTTTATGACTGCGATTTCCCCCTGGTCTCCACAACCTGTCGCCGCGGCAACAACCTTGCGTAGCAAACCGCACCACCACCTTTCGGAGGGAACACCCATGATTGGCAATCATTTTGCCCGGCTGACGGGCTCAAAGCGAAATCTGCTCGTGCTGTTGGCATCGAGCGTCGTACTCACCGCTGGCTGCTCGAGTATGTCATCTACGGCCCCGAGCGCAAACCCATTCAGTTCGCCCGCCTCCCTCAGCGGGAAGATTCATGGTGGCAATGAGCCTGTTACTGGAGCTACTGTCACTCTCTGGTTCGCCGGCCAGGGCGCTCCCGCCACCAAGGCAGCCGTCACCACCACCGACAACTTCGGCTCCTTCAGCTTCACCAAAGGCTCGGGCGGCAATGGAACCACGGACGTTTACACCTGTCCAACCTCTAGCGGATCGCCATTGGTGTATGTGACCTCTCAAGGTGGAAATACGCAGAACAATGGTGTCGTCGGACAGACCAACGGGGCTGCGGCATTCATCGCGCTCTATGGTGACTGCTCCTCACTTACTGCTTCCAACTTTGTCTACATGAGCGAAGTGACCACCGTCGCCACGATGGCCGTAGTACAACAATTCTTCAATCCGGCGCCTGATGCCAACAACAACATCGACACCCTCAGGGCCGACAGTACAGGTCAACAGCGTCTCATCATGCTCAATCTGCCCAGCACCGTTGCACTTCTGGCCAATGCGGCGACCGGCCTCGCTGTCCCCTCCGCCTCGATTCCAGCGGCGAGCAACGGCAATATTGTTTCGACCGTAACGCTTACCGAAACTCCGGAGTCCGCAAAGATCAACACGCTTGCGAACATCATCTCCTCCTGTATTAATAGCGCGACCTCCGGCTCTCAGGCCTGCGGCACCTTGTTCTTGACGGCACCTCCACCGACACCGAACGTAACAAACCTCAACCCCTCGAGCTTCAACACCGCTGCAGATACGCTCCAGGCGCTCTTCTACATCTTCACCAATCCGACCAACGGCAACACAATAAACATGGCGAATCTCTTTGCGTTGGCTCCCGCGGTTGGCGCGCCCTACCAGCCCGCCCTCGCCGTCCAGCCAACTGACTGGACCATCGGCGTCAGCTACTCCAGCACAAGCAGCTGCGGTACTCCCACGGGTGGCACGGGCAGCTTCATCTTTGCACCTACTGATATCAACATCGATGCTCAGGACAATGTGTGGTTCAACAACTCCCAGGCAGGAGGCAATCTCTCCTCAATCTCATCTACGGGCGCACCCTTCCATTGCGTCAATTTTGACGTAGGCCTAACATCGTCAGGAGGCACGCTCGATTCATCGGCCAACGTCTGGTCGGCTGGCGGTACTACCATGTATCGTTACAACCCGGTCACCCATGCGAGCCTCGCCTTCCCAGTCGCCGTGGCGCCTCTTGCCATTACGGCGGACGGCTCAGGTAATGTGTACTTCACTGCTGTTTCCGGCCCAACGGGCTCCCTCTATCAGTTGCCTGGGGCAGCGACCGCCGGCTCGGCAGTAGCGCCTGTTCAGATATCCAACACCGTTGGCGCCAGCCCTCTTCGTCTGATGCCTGACTACCAGGGATGCACAAATACGACTGTCGGTAGCGTTACGACATGCGTCCCGAATCCCGTCAACATCTGGGTCTCCTCCGGTACAACGTCCATCTCTCAGGTCGCGCCGAGCACCGCAGTGGGCAACCTGAATGGCTTCGTCACCAACCCCTTCACCACATCCGGTAACTCCTACGGGTTGTCCGTTAGTCGCGGTGGCATCTTTACCTCGGCGATCGACACCGGCGCAATCACTGAGCTCGTCAAGAGTGGAAGCACTTATGTCACTGCCAGCGGTTTCCCCTTCACAGCAGCAGCATCAGCGGGGATCAACGCACCAAAAGGACTATCCATCGATGGTCGTTCGAATAGCTGGATTCCCAATAGCGGCGCCCCGACCCTTAGTGAGATCACGGCCTTTGGTTCGAATGCTTCGCCGCTTTCACCCTCAACCGGCTTCCAGAAGGACGTAACTTACCTGAATGCCAGCCAAGCCGTTGCCGTAGACCAGGCTGGAAACGTCTGGGTCGCGGGCGGTAGCGTTAATACCTTCGTCACCGAGATCATTGGCGCTGCCGTTCCCCTTTACCAGCCATACGCTGTAGGTATCGTAAATGGCCGCTTCCAAACCATCCCCTAATTCAACCCAGCATCCAAAACAGAAGGCCCCGGGAAATGTCCTCTCGGGGCCTTCTGCTTTTCGTCCTTGCGGCTTCGTTCGCTACTGTTCGTCCAGGCTGAATACCCTCTCCATGACCATCCAATATTGGTCGGTGCGCGCCCCAGGCAGTTGTTGTTGAAATCCGTGCATGATCGTCTCCCACTCCTGCACCTTCGCATTCGCCAGATCTTTCGCCGCCTTCGCCGACAGCGAAAAGGAATCGTCCACGTCCATGATCATGAACATCCTCGTCCCCAGCAGATAAATCTCCATCGCGACCACTCCCGCGTCGAACAGGCTCTGCTTCACCTCCGGCCATATCTTTACGTGATACCGCTTGTACTCCGAGATCGCAGTCTCGTCGTCCTTCAAATCCAGCGTTAAGCAATGACGTGGCATTCTCCCTCCGCACCCCTTTCTTCGATTGACCTCGCGATACTGGCACAAGTCAATCGAAGACTATCATCCTTGAGGTAAAGTTAGGCATGGGCTTGCAAGCCGCATAACGAAGCAAACTGATTCACAAAAAACATCGGGCCAACTCCTCATGGGTACGCAGAGCATCACACACCCTCCTCGCTCCAGCCGCGGTCCGCTTCGGATTGCGCTCCTCCTCCTGCTCTCCCTGACTTCTTCTCTCAGACTGGCCGCTCAGATCTCCGCACTGACCGTCCCTCTCATCCTTCCCTCCGCCATCGTCTTCGACCCCGCCGGCAATCTCTACTTCGCCGAGACCGCCAACCACGTCATCCGCAAGGTCGACACCGTCGGCCACATCACCACCATCGCCGGCACCGGCACACAAGGCTTCTCCGGCGACAGCGGCCCCGCCACCTCCGCCACACTCGACTCCCCCCAAGGCCTCGCCCTCGACTCCGCAAACAACCTCTACATCGCCGACACCCACAACCACCGCATCCGCAAACTCGACCTCACCACCGGCATCATCACCACCATCGCGGGAACCACCGCCGGCTTCTCCGGCGACAACGCCTCCGCCACCGCCGCCCAACTCAACCTCCCCACGGCCCTCGCCCTCGATCCAGCAAAAAACCTCTACGTCGCCGACACCGGCAACCATCGCATCCGCAAGATCAACCACCACCGGCCTCATCACCACCATCGCCGGCAACGGCACCCAGGGCTTCTCCGGCGACGACTGGCCCCGCCACCTCCGCCGCCATCGACTCACCCTCCGGCCTCGCCCTCGACTCCGCCAACAACCTCTACCTCGCCGACACCCACAACCACCGCATCCGCCGCATCGACGCCACCACCGGCATCATCACCACCATCGCCGGCACCGGCATCCCGGGCTTCTCCGGCGACACCGCCCCCGCAACCGCCGCCACTCTCGCCCTCCCGCACGGCCTCACCATCGACGCCAATCGGCAACCTCTACCTGGCCGACACCGCCAACCACCGCATCCGCCGCATCGACGCCACCACCGGCATCATCACCACCGTAGCCGGCGACGGCACCCAGGCCTTCTCCGGCGACGACGGCCCCGCCACCGCCGCCTCGCTCGACACCCCGCGCACACCGCCATCTCACCCTCCACCGTCCTCACCCTCGCCGACACCGGCAACCAGCGCATCCGCCAACTCACAGCCGCCCCGGCGCCAGCAACCACCATCCAAACCATCGCCGGCCTCGGCCTCACCACTCCCGGAGCCCTCACCCTCACCGCCCCGTCCGTCATCGCCTACGGCACCGGCCAACTCACCGCTGCCATGTCCTCC
Organism: uncultured Acidobacteriaceae bacterium; assembly: GCA_963756685.1. Classification (GTDB taxonomy): domain Bacteria; phylum Acidobacteriota; class Terriglobia; order Terriglobales; family Acidobacteriaceae; genus Edaphobacter. Next base: position 359,525 of record CAVWON010000004.1, on the reverse strand, counting down.
GCGACCCCAGCCACCGGCGCCATCACCTTCTTCGACACCACGTCCAACTCGACTACCACCTTGGGCACCATCGACCCTCGCCGCCAACATCGCCACCCTCCCCACCACTAAGCTCCCCGCCGGCCTCCACACCTCACCGCCACCTACGCCGGAGACCCGACCCACGGCGCCGCCCAAAGCCCTACCTTTGTCCTCACCATCACGCCCCAACAGCTCACCGCAACCATCACGCCCGTCACCCTCCTCTACGGCCAGCCCGTCCCCAGCATCAACGGCACCCTCACCGGCGTCCTCCCGCAAGACACATCGAACCTCTCCGCCGCCTTCACCACCACAGCCACCACCCTCTCGCCAGCCGGCACCTATCCCATCACCGCGACGCTGACCGGCCCCGCAGCAGGGAACTACGCCATCGCATCACCCGCGGCGACCCTCACCATCAATCCCGCCCCCACCCTTATCACGCTAAGCAATCTCGGCGCGACCGCCATCGCCGGCTCTTCCATAAACATCACCGCGTACGTCGCCAGCACCACCACCGGCACACCCACTGGTTCCGTCACTCTCCTCGACAGCGCCAGCCCAATCTCCACCACGGTTCTGTCCGCCACAGGGGCCGCCGTCTTCACCATCACCTCCATCACCCAGGGCCAGCACTCCTTCACCGCCGTCTACAGTGGAGGCCCCAACTTCACCCCCAGCACCTCCACCCCTCAACTCATTACGGTCGCCACCGGTTCCAGCACCAACCCCGACTTCACCCTCACCCCCACCGGCACGACTACCCAAACCGTCCCTTCCGGCAGCTCCGCCAGCTTCACCTTCACCGTCCAGCCTCAGGGAGCCATCTCCAGCCCCATCACGCTCGCCGCCACTGGCCTGCCAAACCTCGCCACCGCCTCCTTCAACCCTCCCACTCTTCCACCCGGCAGCACGAACAACACCGTCACCCTCACCATCGCCACCCCAAACACCGCCGCGTTAGAAAGCGTCTCGAGCAACCCATCCATTAGCTGGGCGTTTCTGTTGCTCCCCGTCGCACCTCTCGTCTTTCGTCCTCGTCGCAGTCTCATCACAACGAAGCTCTTCACTCTCACACTCCTCAGCCTCACCCTCCTGCTCTCCGCCGGCTGTGGAGACCGCATCAGCACTGCTGACGCTCTCGCCCTCGCCGCCAAGAGTTACACCATCACCGTCACTGGCACCGCCACCACCTCAACCGGCAGCGTCCTCCAGCATTCCACCACGGTGACGCTATTCATCCAGCAGTCTCAGTAGCTTCAAAAAATGGTTTAGGAAAGCGAAACGGCCCCCCTACCCCGGCCCCAGCAGCCGCAGCAGAAAAAACACCACCACCCCCACAAAAAACACCAGTGCCATCTTGATCCCCGGCTCCCGATTCACCTCCGGCACCAGATCCGTCGCCGCAACATAGATCGTCACCCCCGCCGAAAGCGGCAGCCCGACCCGTACCCAGCTCGGCTCCAGATTAATCACCAGCACTCCTAGCACGGTCATCGCCCCCAGAAACAGTGCCGAGTTCAACGCCATCGCCCGACCGCGTCCCCCAGCCAGCATCACGCTCGCCATCGTAAAACCCTCGGGAATCTTATGCAGAAACACGGCGAAGAACAGCACCCACCCCAGCCAGTGCGACAGCACAAACCCCGAACCGATCGCCACCCCATCAAAAAAAGTATGCGTAGCCAACCCCAGCATTACCGAGTAGCTCGTCTTCGCCGAAAGAAACTCATGAGCGTGCGTCTCTTCGCCAAAATGAAAGTGCGGCACCAGCGTATGCTCCAGCAGATGCACCCCGCAGTACCCACCAAGCACCAGCAGCGGCGCCCACTGCGGATTCACATGCATCCCCTCCGGCACCATCTCCAGCACCGCCGCCGCAAGCATGAAGCCCGCGCCCAGCGCGACAAAATAACGCAGTGCCTTTGCCGAAGGCGACCTGCGCACCAGCAGAAATCCGCCAAGATAATCCGCCAACCCAGCGACCAGTCCCAGCACCAGGCTCAACCAGAGCGCGGACACGGCTAGTCGTTCCGGCAGATGTTCAACACATCGCCGACCGCTTTAGAAATAGAAGTCCCACCGCACCGCAAACCATTCGCCTCAGTTCTCATGGTCTAACGATTTTATCTGTCTTCGGCTTCCCCGTCTCCGGCCACTGCGACTCACGCGATAGAACAAACACCACTCCAAGCCCGCACAGCAGCACCAACCCCTCCAGCCGCTCCGACAGAGTATGCAACCGCTCGAAGTCAACTCGTCCCACATTGTCCAGCGGGGCCGTCTCCACCTCACCACCGGCCAACGCGCGGTCGACCTCCATCGCGGGCAGTATCCTGAACTGCGAGTAAGCCGTCACCACGAGCATCACCCCCGTCAGCGCCAGCTGTCGCACAAACCCCACCCGCGCCGGCACCTCGGCCTCCAGCCAAAGCCATCCTGTCGCCAGACAGAAAGCCCCTCCACCAATCAATCCAATCCAGTGCAACACTCGAAGCGTCCCACCCACCACAACTCCTGCCTCATGCGCGCTCGTCAGGCTGTGAAATGCCACCGGCGCGACCACAAATGCAAAGAACCCGAGTCCTCCGACCCACGCCACCATCGCATACAACCGCAGGGCCCGCAAAAAAGTCTGCATGCTAGACGTGGTCCCTTCCAATCAGCCGCTGTATCCGCTCCTTCATCGGAGGATGCGTCGAAAACAAACTCGCAATCCCTCCGCTGCTCAATAGCGGTGCCACGATAAACAAGTGCGCATTCGAAGGCGAAGCCTCCATCGGGACCTTCTTCGAATAAGCGTCCAGCTTCTGCAGCGCCCGCGCCAGAGCATACGGATTGCCCGTCGTCGCCGCCCCCGTCGCGTCCGCCTCATACTCCCGTGACCGCGAGATCGCCAACTGAATCAGAGTCGCTGCAATAGGCGCCACGATAATCATCAACAACGCCCCCAGCCCACCACCACCACGCTCTCTGCTACGCCCGCCGCCGCCACCGTAGCCGCCAAACAACGAAGCCCAGTACCCCATCCGCGCAATCATCGTGATCGCCCCGGCCAGCGTCGCAGCAATCGAGCTCGTCAGAATGTCGCGGTTCTTCACATGCCCCAGCTCATGCGCCAGTACGCCCTCCAGCTCCTCATCATCGAGCAGTTGAAGGATCCCATGCGTCACCGCCACCGAAGCGTGTTGCGGGTTCCTTCCCGTAGCAAACGCATTCGGCGATTCGGTCGGCAGCACATAAATCTTTGGCATTGGCAGCCCCTGTTTCGCCGTCAGGCGCTCCACCGCCGCATACGCCCGGGGCAACTGCTCCCGCGTCACCGGCTGCGCGTTGTACATCTTCAGTGCGATTTTGTCGGAGAAGAAGTAGGTCCCAAAGTTGAACACGACCGAAAGAAGAAACGCCAGCACCATCCCGTTCCGCCCACCGAAGTGCTCCCCGAGAAAGAGCAGGAGCAGCGTCAACACGACAAGCAGCAAAGTCGACTTGAACGTATTCATACGTAGCACCTCACACAAGCGGTCCCGCTACATTAGACGCGTCCGCCGCACGATCGCCGCGCAACAGCGCTCGCCGCAGCACCACCTCCAGCGCTGCCTTCTGCTCCGCATACTCGCTTTCGCTCAATCTTCCTTGCAACTTGTCCGTCTCCAGCGCAAACAACTCCTCCTTCATGGCCGCCAGTAGGGAGTCGGGCCCAGTCACAACCCCACCCCCTACGACGGCGGGAGCGGCCGCCGGAGCAGGCCCATTCTTCAACATGGTGCCGGCCCCCACTGCCATCACCAGTCCCAGGCCGCCCAGAATCCACCACTTATACTTCGCCCACGGATCATTCGTTCCCTCCGGATCAAGCGGAACTCCCAACCCGCCACCTGGTCGCGTGTCGCTAGCCGCAGAAGTGGCCCCGCCACCAGCACCGGCCTGCGCCGAAGTGTCCGCTGCACCCTCCGCACCGGCGTCCCGCGGCATCTGCCCTGTTCCCGAAACCGTAAAATCCAGCGCCTGCGAGGGCTGCACGTTCCTCGCTACATAGGTCTGCGCCGTCGTCTCCTCCGTCACCGGGTCGTACCCTGCAGACGGCCCCGGCTTGAACGTCATGCTCTTCGGCATCATGATCGCAACCGTGTCCGTCGGAGTCGCTACTCTCGGCGCAAACTTCAAGCTCCCGCTATACGGCAGCCTGTAACTAATCTGAAACCGCGTCTCGCCCGGCCTGATCGGGAAAATAAACGCATAGTGGTTCGGATCACCCAGCGGCACGGGCGAAGCCTGCACCGGCATCCCACCCGGCGCCAGCGCCGCCGATCCCTCCACCACCGCACCCTCCGGCAGATAAAACTCAAACGGCCTGTCGCTGAATTGCGTCAGCGGAGGGTTCGATTCGTTCTTCACAAAAAAATTCTCGACAATACGCAGCGCCTTCCCGCTCTCGTCCGTCTGTAGCCGCATCACATCGGCCTCGTTGGTCACGCCCTTCACCTTCGCTGCAGCGTTGAAGACCTCGACCTCAACCGACTGCGTCCCCGGAGGCGCAGGTCGAAAATAATTCGCCTTATCATGCGTCACCCGCACCAGGTGGATCCCGTTATCGCCCGCGGGGACCTCCAGCGTAAAGCGGCCCTTGGCATCGGTCTTTGTCCGTACTCGCTTCCTGCATCCCTTGCTGCAGGCGAATCAGCACAACATCGTCCCCGGCTGCAGGTTTATTTGTCGTCTTATTCGTGACAGTGCCAGTGATCGAATCGGCAAGCGCAAAGCTGGAAAATATCGCCACCACTACGGCAGCCAAAACAACACGTCGGAGAGTTATAAAGAAAGAAGTCACACCTTAAGTCTACGTCAAATGGGTCAGGATCAGCGTACTTCCGGCTGGCTTCGCATCGCCTGCAAATCGCTGTGAGTCGGTGCGATCGGTGAAGCCTTGGCCGATAATTGCCCACTCTGCATCGCCCACGCAGAGAGCTCTTCCTTTGACTGGATCTTCTGCGCTAAGACAGCATCGAACAGCTTCCGCGTATTCAAAGCGGCAAAGGGCGCATCAATGCGGTCGCCCGTGTGTTGCCCGGGCAGCTTCACAATGTAGGCCGGTCGATCGTCGAACTGCCCGCCTCCGCTTGCAATCTGCTCCTCATTCGTCCACTCGGGCATTGCTTCCCATATCAACTTCGTGCGCCACGAATGGTCCGCCATCACGACAATCGTGGAGGCGTCCCACTGCCCGCTCTGCTCAAGCTCCGATCGTACGTGTAGCAGAAACCTGTCGGCCAGCGCAACATTATCCAGGTAGTCCGAATTTGTCAGCGAAAACTTACGGTTCTTTCGGTCATAGATTCCGCAAGGATGAGGGATTGGCATATGAATCAGAACAAACTTGGCCGACGGATCTTTCAGCATTCGGTCTGCGGCCTCCGCAAGGGCCACATAGTCGGCAAGGTGCTCTTCAGCGGTGATGTCCTCCGGCACGGAGTAGTTCAGCAGCGACGAGGCAACGCGCTTACCCAGACCGTCGGCGAAAAAGCGCATCCATGGATTCAATAGGTTCGATCGCAACGACGCTCGCGGTGCCATCGTGTTGTCAGCTGAGTAGCCGAACGTCCAGAAGCAGCGATCCAGGACATCCGGCAGAATGCGGCAATAGGGGTTATACCAACCCGCGACTGCGGTACTGTAATTCAGGTTCAACGCATCTTGGAAGACGGTGTCATGTTCATCGAACCGCTGCCAGGCCTCGGTTTGCGAATTGTGAATGGAGAGCTGCCTCCCATTGGATGACGAACGAATCTCGTCCACAGGCGCACCCGTCAGCAAAGAGGGGAACGACCTCTTCGGTCTGGATCCCTGCTGGAACCGTGTGGGTGAACACCGTTGCCTGCGCGGCCAATGCATCGAAGGCCGGGAGCTGAAGCCCTGGAAGTCGGCGTTCATACACCTGCTGGTAAGAAAGTTCATCGAATAGGATCCAGATGACCCGCGGTCTCCCCGCCTCTGCCGGCCTCTCGTCCGCCGCGTTGTGCAACGGCAGCTCTGCGTTCAACGAGCGGGCCTGCCAACCCAGCCACGCGTACTGAGACAGAATCGCGATCCCATAGAAACCCGCGAAGATAAACAAGGTCGCTACAAATTTTTCGAGCTGCTCAAACCTCTCTTCGAACTTCGATCGCCACAGCGCCAGCAGGACTGGAAAGACAGCCAGCCCCAGACCCAATACCAGAACACTCAGCCAATGAGGAATATACGAGTGCGATACGTAATACCAGTTCTTGAGGTACACCCAGGGAGTCAAGCCGATGAGCGCCAACCATATCGCGATTCGTAGCCTTCCGCGGGCAAGAATCAACACCAGCGTCAGCAGCAGCCAGAAAGCACAGAAGTCCACAATGGGAGCAACGAAGAGCTGCGAAGGCGAACCGTCCCAGTGATAGATCGACTCATGCGTCGAAGTGACAAGAGGGCCCAGGAGCCAAAGTAGGTAAATCGAAGTGACGCCCAGCGCGACACCGATGGCCCGTAACTGTCTTAATCCCTGAGTCGCCAAAATCGACCCTGCTTGGCAGTGAAGTTACATGTCTCTTGGTTATGGTAAGGCAGACGGATCGGTGCTCTCCTTGCTTAATTTCCTTAGGAATGTACCTATACAGGATACCCTAGGCGTTCCTTCTCCGGCCAGGACCCCGCGCGCCTGCAGCGTCTCCATCTCCGCGATCACCCGTGCGGCCTCGTCCTCCAGCCCCACCCGCTGTTCCACGTAGTCCTGCTCGGGATACTTCCCGGCCTGATACTCGAAGTTCAGGTCCCGCAGATTTTCATAGATCACGTCCTTCCGTTCCCGCAGATAATCCACCCGCGTCTTGTCCGCCTGCACAAACGGATTCTTCTCCGGCCAGAACATGTAAACAAACACCGCGAACGTCAGCACCACACCTGCAATCATGCCCATGTCAGTACTCCGTCTCCCGCCGAATCCGTTCCCGCATCGCGTCCCCGCCAACACCAGGCCCCAAGGCACTCGCCGGCACACGCCTCCCCGACCTCAGCGTCCACATCCGAATCAAAAATCCCACCCCCACCGTAGCCAGCAAAAACACCGCCAACGGCGCAATCCACGCCACGTTGTCGAACCCGCCGCGAATCGGCGCCGCCAGCACGGTAGCTCCATACTTCGCCGCAAACCAGTTCAGGATCGACGTGTCCGACCCGCCAGCATCCATCTGCGCATGCAGTTCGTTGATCATCACAGGCGAGTCTGGACATCCCACATGGTTGCACTCCAGCAGGATCTGCCCGCACCCGCAGGCGCAGATCATCTCGTGCCCCACCTTATTGAACCGCGACGAAGCGCCCGCCCCCAGCATCACCACCGCCAGCAGACAAACCATACAAGCCTGCATCCATCGTCGGAACCGCAAACTAAACATGATGGGCCTCAGCTTCCACCAGCCTCGGTTCCATCACCGCGACCCGTACCGCCGCCCGCGTCATATTCGGCACCAGCGCAAGGAACGTCCCCGCCACCACGATCAACACCCCAATCCATATCCAGTTCATCAGCGGATTCAGAAACACCTTGATGATCGGCTTGTCCGAGTCCGGGTCTCGCCCCTCATAGATCACATACAAATCGCTCGCCAGCGTCGAATGCAGCGCCACCATCGTCGACGGCTGCGCATGGTCTGTGCTCGGAAAATAAATCCGCTTCTCAGGCGCCAGCTGCAGCAGTCTTCTTCTGGCCCTTGTAAACATCCAGCAGCGCATACTCTGTATCGAATTCTGGCTTCGAGTCCTGCGTGAAGCTCTGGCACACCAGCCGGTACGGCCCCAGCGTCATCGTATCGCCAAACCCCATCTCCTGCTCATGCGACTGGTTGAACGCCCCACCCGCAATGCCGATAAACATCACCACAATGCCGAAGTGGACGATATACCCGCCATACCGTCGCGTATTTCGCCGCACCAGCAGCACCGTCGAAGCCAGCAGGTTCTTGCCCGTCTGCGTCCGCACCACCGACGCCCCGCGCAGAAACTCCGCCGTAATCGCCGTAATCACGCCCGCCGCCAGCGTAAACGTCACCAGCGAAAACAACGTCCGCCTGCCAATCGTCGCCGGCCTCCCATGGCCTCACGCCCAACAATCAGCAACACCACCAGCGCGACACCCATCGCAATACCCGGCAGAACAAAATTCCGCCGAATCGACCGCAGCGAAGTCGACCGCCAGGCCAGCAACGGCCCAATCCCCGTCAGAAACAGCAGAAACAGTCCGATCGGCAAATTCACCCGGTTATAAAACGGCGCACCCACCGTGACCTTCGTCCCCTGCACATACTCGCTCAGCACAGGGAACAGCGTCCCCCACAAAACCGTAAAGCAAGCCGCCAGCAAAATCAGATTGTTGAACAGAAAGCTGGACTCGCGGCTCACCAGCGACTCCAGCCTGTTCTCCGACTTCAAATGGTCCTTCTGCTTGAAGAACGTAAACAGGCAAACCGCAAACACAATCAGGATGAACCCATAGAACCAGTCACCAATATTCGAACTGCGCAAACGCATGCACCGAGCTCACAATTCCCGACCGCGTCAGCAGCGTCCCCAGGATCGTCAGCAGAAACGTCGAGAAGATGAGCCACACGTTCCAGCTCTTCATCATCCCGCGCTTCTCCTGCATCATCACCGAGTGCAGAAACGCCGTCCCCGTCAGCCACGGCATCAGGCTCGCATTCTCCACCGGGTCCCATCCCCAGTACCCGCCCCAGCCCAGCACGCTATAGGCCCAGTGCGCCCCCAGAAAGATCCCGCACGTCAAAAACAGCCACGTCACCATCGTCCATCGCCGAGTGATGTGGATCCACTTCTCTCCCGGATACCGCATCATCAGCGCGCCCAGCGCAAAAGCAAACGGCACCGAAAATCCCACGTAGCCTAGATACAAGCATCGGCGGATGGATCACCATCTCCGGATACTGCAGCAGCGGATTCAATCCAAACCCATCCGTCGCCACCGGCCCCGGCTGAATCGCAAACGGCGGCGCCGCAAAATTCAGCAGCAGCAGAAAGAAAACCTGGATCCCCGCCAGAATCGTCGAAGCAAACGCCGTCAGCCGAACGTCCACCTTGTGCCGCATCCGCAGCACAAACCCATACGCACTCAGCAGCCAGGCCCACAGCAGCAGCGAGCCCTCCTGCCCCGACCACAGCGCGGAAAACTTATAGGCCGTACTCAAAGCTCTGTTTGTGTGATGAAGAATGTACGAGACCGAATAGTCGTTCGTAAACGAAGCCCACACCAGCGCAAACGCCGCACAAGTCAAGGCAACAAAACTAGAAATTCCGGCCCGCCGCGCCGTCTCTCCCAGCCGCGCCGCTGCGCCATCTGCTCCAGCAATCGCGCCTCGCGAGTGCCAAAGCGCCACCCCACCCATCACCAGCGTATAGACGCTCAGTGCCAGAGCAAGCAAAAGCGCAAAACTGCCAAACTCCGGCATCGGGTGTAATCGCATAGGCTCCTCTACCCATTCTCTCAAGGGTAGCGCGGAACAGCAATAAACCGTCGTTTACCGGACACATCGCAGACAGGCCAGAAGACAGAAAACTAAGATACTGCCGACAGCCGGGTATCGGCCCCACCCTCTTCAACCAGGACCTCGCACGGTCTCCAGCAGTTGATCTGGCAGCAGCGGCTTCATCCGGAACGTGACATCCAGCCCCGCATACTCCTGCTCCGCCTCTTCCAGTCCGCTGATCACCAGCACCGGCATCTGCGGATGCGTCTTACGCAGCGCCCGAACGAACTCCGAGCCGCTCATCCCCGGCATCAGGTGGTCCGTAATCACCAACCCAATCTCCTCCGGATACTCACCGCACTGAAACTGCTCCAGGGCCCGCACAGGGTTCAGCGCCGCAATCACAAAGTACCCGGCACGTCTTAGAATCGTCTGCCGCGTCGCGGCCTGGACAGCGTTATCGTCGATGAGAAGAAGATTGGCTGTCATGCGTGATTTCGATTGCTCCAAGAGAAAAGGTACAACAGCATTCATCGCAGACCCTCTCGTTTTGTCATTACTCTGTACAGCCGGGGAGGCGATCTGTCTCATTGGTTTCTAATTGCGATGCAGAATCTCCTGCTCGCGTTGGCGTCCAGCAAAAACTATTTCGCAGCCTGAGTGCCAGATCGCGCCCTCACGCCGTTTTCACCTGCAATTTGAATGCCACAACCGTTGTACTCGCTACCGCGTAATCTGGACGAATAATACCCGAACGATATACAGTTTCCCCCAGTACCATAACGATTTAGCTAACTTTCAAACCCGAGCGAATAAAAGGCTACCGTGAATCTTTCCATCATCGACTGGCTCATCATGCTGGTCTACTTCGCCTTCGTCCTGGGCATCGGCTTCGCTCTCAAGCGCTACATGCGCACCAGCAACGACTTCTTCCTCGCCGGACGCTCCATCCCCGCCTGGGTCTGCGGCCTCGCATTCATCTCCGCCAACCTCGGCGCCCAGGAAGTCATCGGCATGGGTGCCTCCGGAGCCAAATACGGCATCATCACCAGCCACTTCTACTGGATCGGCGCCATCCCCGCCATGATCTTCGTCGGCATCTTCATGATGCCCTTCTACTACGGCTCAAAGGCCCGCTCCGTCCCCGAGTACCTCCGCCTCCGCTTCGACGAAAAGACCCGCGCCGTCAACGCCTTCTCCTTCGCCATCATGACCGTGCTCAGCTCCGGCATCTCCATGTACGCGATGGCGCTTTTGATCCAGACCCTCGGCCTCCTCCACGGCATCGTCCCCGACCCCTACATCTTCCACGTCTCCGTCTTCGTCTCGGCCATCATCGTCCTCGGCTACATCTTCCTCGGCGGCCTCACCAGCGCCATCTACAACGAAGTCCTCCAGTTCTTCCTCATCGTCGCCGGCTTCGCTCCTCTCGTCTGGATAGGCCTGCGCAACGTCGGCGGCTGGCAGGGAATCAAGCAGACCCTTCCCGCCAACATGACCCACTCCTGGCAGGGCATGGCCCACGCCACTACCAACACCCTCGGCGTCGAATGGTTCGGCCTTGCCATGGGCCTGGGCTTCGTCCTCAGCTTCGGCTACTGGTGCACCGACTTCCTCGTCATCCAGCGCGCCATGGCCGCCGACTCGGAAGTCTCCGCACGCCGCGTCCCTCTCATCGCCGCCATCCCAAAAATGTTCTTCCCGTTCCTCGTCATCCTGCCCGGCCTGATCGCCGTCAGCGTGACCTCACACATGGCTACCCAAGGGACGATCAGACAAGAGATTCTGACCTCAGGGCGGCCAGTCCCGGGAACAGTAATTGACGACGAAATGAGCTCCGCTCATGTCCCGCTCGACGACCAGCATCCTCACGGCATCATCCCCGTAAAAACCGATCCCCTCAGCGGCCAGCCAGTCCTCAACGCCGACGGCACCCCGGTCTACAACTACGACCTCGCCATCCCTGTCATGCTCCTGCACTTCTTCCCAACAGGAATCCTCGGCCTCGGCCTCACCGCACTCCTCGCCAGTTTCATGTCCGGAATGGCCGGAAACGTCACCGCCTTCAACACCGTCTGGACCTACGACATCTATCAGGCCTACATCAACAAGAAGGGAACCGACGCCCACTACCTCTGGATGGGCCGCATGGCCACCATAGGAGGCGTAGCGCTCTCCATCGGCGCCGCCTACCTCGTCACCAACTTCAACAACATCATGGACGCGCTCCAACTCGTCTTCTCCATCGTCAACGCCCCACTCTTCGCGACCTTCCTCTTAGGCATGTTCTGGAAGAAGACCACCGGCCACGCGGCCTTCACCGGTCTCATCTCAGGCACGCTCGCCGCGCTCATCCACCACGGCCTCACCCTCCCCGCCGACGCCGTCCCCGGCATCCACGGCGGCTGGATCGCCGTCATCCACCACTACCCCAGTGACATGGCCCAGAACTTCTGGACCGCCATCTTCGCCTTCTCCGTCAACCTCGTCGTCACCATCGCCGTCAGCCTCGTCACCAAACCGCGCCCCGAACCCGAACTGGTAGGTCTCGTCTACTCCCTCACGCCCAAGCCCGTAGAAACGCACTTGAGCTGGTACCAGAAACCCGCAACGCTTGCCGTCGCTGTTCTAGCAATCCTCATCGTCCTCAACCTCGTCTTCGCCTAACCCAGAGCTGTCTTTTTGCAGTTGCTTTTGTGTTGTCATCCTTCGCCGAAGGCGGAGGATCCGCTGTTGCCTTTGTCGTTGCTTGTTTTACGGTCGTCATCCTGAGCGCAGCGAAGTGACCCCGTAATTCGTCTTTGCTTTTGCTGTTGGAGCTGTTTCAAGAAAAGGAAATCCACCATGGGACTAGACATCCGCATCCCCCTCGGCCTCATCTTCCTGCTCATCGGCGGCCTCATGAGCATTTACGGCCTCGTGACCCGCAACGCCGCCGACATCTACGAAAAATCCATGGGCATCAACCTCAATCTCACTTGGGGGGCCATCATGTTCATCTTTGGCCTCATCATGTTCCTCGTAGGCCGCCGCCAGAAGTGGCAGGACGACCCCGTCAACCCCCGCCCCTGGGAAAAGGGCGAACGCTCCGGCCACTAGGGTGCGTCAAGTATCAAGTGGCAGCGACTCACTCATGGCCGCCGCCCATCGTCCTTCATCGGTCCATGTAACAATCGGATAGTGAAGCCGCCCTTGGCGCTGGTTCGTCACCCAGCGAAACATGAATTCTGCAACTGGGGGAGTGAGAAGCGAATGACGTGTCGCACGACGTCGCATCCAATCTGGAGAGTCATCTGTAAATGAGGACTCAGAATTCGTTCGCGGTCCGCACATCTTTCCTTGCTACGTTCCTGATTTCCAGCGCAATCGGGCTGTTCCTCTGGCGACTCGCTCGATTCTTCATCTACCCCATCGCGCCTGACCAGATATCTTATCTCGTTGAGGCGCAGCGGGCCTCTCTGGAGTCAAGCCGTACAGTCCACATTTGGCCGAGGTCAGTCCACCCCTGATCATCTGGTTCTCCGCGCTCCCTGTCCTGTTAGGCCGTTGGACGCACGGATCCCCTGTCTTCTTCCTGCGCCTGCTGGTCACCGCGATGATCTTCGGCAGCATCGCATGGTGTGTCAGGATCATGCTTCGCAGCGCTGCGCTGGCCGGTCCCGTCGCCGCCGGCCTCCTTGGCTGCGCAGTTCTGTGGATCGAATTCATGATCGGGCCATTCGACTTCGGCCAACGCGAGCATCTCCTCATCATCCTGATACTGCCTTACGTCCTGGCTACCGCAACCGGCGCAGTCTCTCGCCTTTCCCTGGCGGAGCGTTGCGCTCTGGGCGTGGCCGCAGGCATGGCCATCTGGTTCAAGCCTCAAGACACTCTTATTCTTGTCGGACTCGAGTTGGTTCTCGCTGTCCGAACTCGCAGCCTCCGCCGGGTCATCGCGCCGGAATTTCTGGCCATGGTCTCGGCCAGTTCGCTCGTTCTAGCGCTTGTGTATTTGACGACCGGCTACCTGAAGGCGGCACTCCCGCTCCTTCTCGATACCTACTGGGCCTTCGGAACCATGAATACCGTCGCCTTGGCGATAAGCCTCCGCGACTACACGCTGTTCGTCGCTGTAATGCTGTTGGCGATTTTCCTTCTTCGCAAATCTTTGCGCGATCCGGCGACCTCCGTCACATTGTTGATGTGCAGCGTCGGCGCCTCCTTTGCATACGACATACAACATACTGATTGGCCGTATCACGCTTATCCACACCAGGCGTTGCTCGAGCTCGCGCTTGCGTATCTCCTCATCGACCTCCTCTGTCCCGTCATCAGCAAACTCACCTCCGACTCGCGTCTCATCAGGCGGATGGCCATCGTCGCCTCCGCCCTCATGGCGGTCCTGCTTTGTTTCATCGCAGTCCACCCTCGTATCCTGCACCCCAATCCCAAGAGGCTTGAGGGCAACGAACTCGACCGAATTCTCTCTCAATACAAGCCTTCAACGACGGTGTATGTCTTTTCGACCAGTGAAGCGGCCCAGGCCAGCGCCTACAGCCACGGCCTGAATTGGGGAAGCCGTTTCGCGCATCTGTGGATGCTGCCCGCGATCATCCAGAACGAACTGGGACCGACGGGCCCTCCCGCTCCTTTCAAACGGCTCCCTCCCGAAAAGCTGGCCAGTCTCGCCTCCCTTCAACGCACGCAGTCAGCCGACTGACCTGGACTACTGGCGACCTTCTGTCGTCCTCGTCCAGCAATGCACCATCGAGCGTCCGTGCCAGGGCCTCGAAGGAAAAAACTTCAATATGATCTCCTGGTTTCAGCAGGGCCCTCAATTCGCTGCGGCATGGTCGCACTATATGCAACAAGCCAGCATCGATGGCTACGATGTTTACCAGCTCGCGCCATAGGGCCCATTGCTTTCTCAGTCAACCTCGTCGTCACCTTCAGGCAGGTAGAATCTCACCCAAGGGAAAAGACGTGCTCTTCGGTGGCAAATATTTTCCATCGCCAAGGCCGGCCCGTTCTCCCTTTCATCATCCACACCCTCACACTTGCAATAATGGATCCATGAAGCGCCGCGAGATCAAGCAATACGAGTTTGTCCGCAAGATCGGCACCGGTGGCAGTGGCGTCGTGTACCTCGCCAACGACACCCTCCTCCAGCGCCCCGTCGTCCTCAAGCTCCTCAAGCGCGGCAACCTCACCACCGAGCAGATGCGTGCCACCCAGCTTCGCGAAGCCCGTCTCGCCTCCGCCATCGACCACCCAAACGTCTGCGCCATCTACGACGTCGGCGAAGCCCCGGCCGAAGGCGGTTCCGGCGAAGAAGCCTACATCGTCATGCAGTACATCCCCGGCAAGTCCCTCGACAAGCTCATCGCCGAAGGCCCTGCCAGCCTGCAACTCGTCCTCTCCGCCGGCATCCAGACCTCCGACGGTCTCTCCGCCGCCCACAACCTCGGCATCTTCCACCGCGACCTCAAGCCCGCCAACGTCATGCTCACCGACGGCGGCCTCATCAAGATCCTCGACTTCGGCCTCGCCCGCCGCCTCCGTCCCGACCAGGCCGAGTTCGACCCTGGCGGCCCCGTCAGCAAGCGCAAAGTCGGCAGCCCACAAGCTGTGCCCGGCCCAACCTACACCGCCCGCGGCGGCACCATCGCCTACATGGCGCCCGAGCAGTTCGTCACCGGCCAATCCAGCGTCCAGTCCGACATCTTCGCCCTCGGCCTCATCCTTTACGAACTCGCCACCGGCCGCCACCCCTTCCACCGCCCCGACGCGCCCGAGTTCCAATCCATCCGCGCCATCCAGTACGCCGACCCACCCTCCATCCGCGAAATAGCCCCCGCTCTCCCCGTCGAACTCGAGTCCGTCATACTCCGCTGCCTCGAAAAGCAACCCTCCGCCCGCTTCGCCTCTGCCGCCGAGGTTCGCGAGGCCCTCAAAACCATCATGATGGCCATGCAGCTCGACTCCGTCCTCCTCCCCGGCGACAACAGCTCCCTCCGCCCCTCACAAGGCCGCCTCCCGCTCGACACCCCCGAAGAAGAAAAGCGCACCACCGGCATCCTCTCCATGCTCGCCGAGCGCTTCCGCGAGTCCGGCAACACCGCCTCCAGCAACCCGAACAGCATCGTCGTCCTCCCCTTCGTCAACTTCGGCCCCGCTGACGTCGCCCCGCTCTACGGCTACGCCCTCGCCGACGCAATAGCCACCCGCCTCACCCGCATGTCCACCCTCGTCGTCCGCCCATCAAGCTCTCTGATGACCATCCCCACCCAGCAGCTCGACCCCTTGAGCGTCGGCAAAAAGCTCCTCGTCAACTTCGTCCTCGCCGGCAACTTCCTCCGCTCCGACCAGGGCTTCGACCTTAACTGGCAGCTCCTCGACGTCCCCGGCCAGAGCGTCCGCGCCGGCGGCTCCATCAACGTCGCCTCCTTCGACCTCGTCTCCGTCCAATCCGAGATCTGCAACGAAGTCTTCAGCACCCTGCAGGGCTTCGGCGACCTCCAGCCCCCACACGAAAACCATCGCCACTCCTCGCCCACCGCCGTCTCTCTCAATCAAGCCCTGTCCGAGGAGTACCTCCAGGCCCGCGCCGTTCTCTCCGCCTTCATGACCCGCACCGGTAGCCGCGAAGACCTGGACCGCGCCCGAGAACTCTTCACCTCCGTCGTCAGTCAGGACGAGAACTACGCCCCCGGCTGGTCCGGCCTCGGCATCACGCATCTCCAATATGCGCGCCACGGCCTCGGCGGCCAGATGCACGTCCTCGAGGCCCGCCGCGCATTCGACAAGGCCCTCGCACTCGACCCCGGCTCCGTCGAAGCCAACCTCTATCGCGTCTACATGCTCCTCTCCCGCGGCGAAAAAGAGTCCGCCCGCCACGGCATCGAAAACCTCCTCCAGACCGCAGGCAACGACTGGAACGTTCGCATGGTCGCCGGCATCACCCTTCGCATTGACGGCATGTACGACGAGGCCCTCGACCAGTTCAACGCCTCCCTCCGCATGAACCCCGCCAACGCGGCGATGATCTACAACCACCGCGCCCGCGTCTACCAGTACCAGAACCAACTCGAACTCGCCGCCGACGAGATCGAAAAAGGCCTCACCCTCGAACCCCGCCAGCCTCTTCTGCGAACCTCGCTCGGCTACCAGCAGATGCGCACCGGCGATCTCCCAAAGGCCATCGAGACCCTTGAAAACGTCATCCACGACGACTCGTCTCTCCGCATCGTCTATCCCACCATCGCGCTCTGCTACGTCCAGTTGGGCGACCGCGAAAAGGCCTCCACCTTCATCGTCGACGAAACCCTCTCCGCCGCCGAAGCCGACAGCGAGATGGCCTACCGCCTCGCCACCTACTTCGCCGTAGAAGGCGACGAGTCCGAAGCCCTCCATTGGCTCCGCCGCGCCATCTACCTCGGCAACGAAAACTACCCATGGTTCAGCAAAAATCCCGCATGGCGCAAGCTGAGCGGCCACAACGACTTCGAACGCATCCTCGAAGACTTAAAAAAGAGCTACCGCCGCAACCAGAAAAACTGGAAACGCCTCCTCGCCCAGGTCCGCGATTAAAAGTCACTACCAAGCGATTCTTTACCTCTGCCTGAAAATCGTCATTTCGACCGAAGCGTAGCGAAGTGGAGAAATCTGCTTCTCGCTCCGCACCCGCTATTGTTTTCCGGATTAAGCGTGACTGTCCCAGCCCGCGATTAAACCTCTCCCAAAAAAAGGGGCCGGGAATGACCCCAGCCCAAAAAAGTCCAATTCAGAATCGCTTTCTACTGCGCCGCGCGAACTCCAGCCGCCCCCGCAGTCAGACTGCTAAGAGTAGGCCCATTCAGCGGAGTCAGAATCATCGGCATCGTCAAGCTGAACACCAGCGGCACGTCCTTCGGCAGGGCCCCCTGCCGGCTGCTTCAACCAGATCACCGTGCTCACGCCAGCACCAATACCCGCGCCCACAGCCGCTCCAACGCCACCACCAATCATTGCTCCCGCCACAGCGCCAGCTCCAGTCACCCCGCCCATCACCACCAGCGTCTCCTTCGCATGGCTCCTTCTTCTTCAAGGCTCCTTCGTTCGTGACCTTAAACTCACTCTTCCCTGTATCGATAATCTGCGCATGGACGATATAGTGCGTTCCATCCGGCAGCGTCACGTTCCGCGTCTCCAGATGCAGCAGCGCCCCACCCGAGATCCGCTTTCCTCCATGCACCTCCGTCACCTGCCCATCAAGAATCGAGCCCACCGGAATAATCACCCGCCCATTCCTCATAATCGGCTCCGTCACCTCCGCCGTGAACCTGCTCCCCGGCACAGTGGAACTCGTCGAAAGCGTATCCAGTATCTTTGTCTTCAGCAGTGTCCCCTCACTCAGTTCGCCCTGCCGCTCGGGTACGCTCACCACAATCATCGCGTCCCTCGGGTCCTCTACCGGTGTCGCCGGGACGCTGGTCATATGCGAACTCGCCACTGCAGGCCCCGTATACGGAACATAAGCCCCATACACCTCCGAAGAAGGGGTCGCCGGTACTGCCGCACTTGGCCTGGGCGTCAACGGCTTCGGCGCCGGCGACACCTCGTCGCTCGTAATCACCGTTTCGTCCGGGTGTGAAACCCCGGTAGTCTGCGCGAACACGGGAACAGCGGCAAGGACGAGAGCAGCGGTCGTGATGCGTAAGGTCATGGCGATATCCTCGAAAACAGATTTGAGCACTCCAAAAAGCAGCACTCCTGTTAACTAAAAGGTTAGAGCCCCCGCCACACCCTCGGGAGCAAATTCCCCAGCAGGGAACCGACCCTGCTAATAAGTCCTTCAACGCCTCTTGCCACGATACTCTTACCGTCTTGCCTTGACGACAAGAAGGGCCGATGGAATGACGACAAGAAGGGCCGATGGAATGACGACAAGAAGGGCCGATGGAATGACGGCAAGAAGGGTCGATGGAATAACGACAAGAGGGGCGGATGGACAACAAAATTACCTTACCGTGACCATTCGCTGACAACTGGCAGGAGTCATCGGCCTACGCTGCTCTTAACCGGCAGATTCGCTCGACCGGTAGTGATCTTTTTGTCTTTCCAGGACAAGAAGGCGAGAGCGAGGAAATCAATGAAACACTCGGCGGCGTACAAAAATTTGGCTAAGGCCAGAGACCTCCCCCTCGGCCGAGGTTGCGGCGCTCGGCTTCAGCATCTGAAGACGATGATCCTGAGTCTCGTGGTTCTGTTGGCGGCAATTGCATCGTGCGGCTTCGCAACGGCACAGACCGCAGGGATCTACCAGGTGACCAACATCATTTCGGACGGCTTTGTGCCGGCAACGACGATGGATCCGAACTTCATCGATCCGTGGGGCGTCTCCGGCACCAACACGCTATGGATCAACACAGCCGTGACGGGGTACAGCTACCTCACCTCTATTGCCGGAGTCCTCGGCTCGTTCAAGGCAACCATCCCTGCCGCGTCGGGCACGGGCACGGGCTCGCCCAGCGGCACAGTCCAAAACACGACGACCGGCTTCATTCTCTCGAACGGGGCGAAGGCGTCGTTTCTCTTCTCAACGCTGGACGGTACGATCTCCGGCTGGAACGGAGGGCAGTCCGCCGGCGGCAACCATGCTCTGATCGCCGTCAACAACAGTGCGAACAATGCGATCTACACCGATCTGGCGCTAGTCACCAATACCAGCGGCACTTATCTGCTGGCCCCTAACTTCGGGCAGGGCGGCGACGTCGAGGTGTACGACACCACCTTCAAACCTGCGAAGCTGGCGGGTTCGTTTGCGGGACCCAAATGTACCTTCAGGCTACGCACCCTATGGGATCAAGAGCATCGGGACGCAGGTCTTCGTTACGTATATGCTGCGCAGTGTGCCGCCTGCCGGTTCCTACGTGACGACTCTGGGGACTAACACGGGCTTTGTTTCGGTGTTCGATGTCAACGGAAACTTTGTCGCTCGTGCGGTGACTGGCGGCGACCTGAATGCCCCCTGGGGAGTGGCCATCGCGCCGGCAGGGTTCGGCATTTACGGGGGCGACCTGCTGATCGGCAACTTCGGCGACGGTCTAATCACGGCGTATAACCCCACGACCTACGCTTACCTCGGGACGGTTGCCGACGGCACTGGCAAGGCCATCGCGTATCCCGGCCTCTGGGAGATCTTCGTGCCGACTGCCACGGCGGCAATCCCGAACTCTATTTACTTCACGGCCGGTCTCGCGAATGAGACGCACGGACTCTTCGGCGTGATCAACAACGGTGCTACGACGACGGCGACCCCTACGTTCAACCTCAGCGCCGCCTCGCAGGTCGCCTCTGTTGCCGCGGGAACGTCCGCTGTGATGACGATCAGCGTTGCGCCTAGCAACGCTTTCACTGGCACGGTCTCGCTGACTTGCAGTGGTGCTCCTGTCGGGGCGGTGTGCAGCTTTTCCCCTTCGCAGCTCCCGGTCACGGCCAATGCGCCTGCGATCTCGACGCTTACAATTCAGACCTCAAGCGCCAGCATGCCTTACGGCGAGTTAACGTTTAATGGCCTCGGCCGGCACCCTGGCATGGGCATCGTCTCCGCCCTGCTGCTGCCCTTTGGATCGCTGCTCGCGATGCGCCGCCGGAGACGGTTCGCCGGACTGAGAATACTGGGAGTCGCGGCCGTTCTGCTCGCCTCTGCCGGCCTGATCGCCGGTTGCTCGTCCACCGCCCCCACGCCTGTCACGCCGGCTGGCACATCGAACATCACGATCACCGCGACGTCGGGAAGTATTACGCAGAGCGCCGTCGTAGGCTTGACCGTCCACTAGGTTGTACCCTGTACCTCTCTGGCTCGCCGCCCCTCATTCGGGGCGGCGTCTTTTTTGAGGGGCGCTCTCCTAGTGGCCTGCGACTTCGGAGGGGAAGATGCGGATATCGTCGACGCCGCGGTAGTGCTCGGCGTAGTCCATGCCGTAGCCGATGACGAACCGGTTTGGGATCTTGAAGGCCACGTAGTCGGCCTCGATGGGGACGAGGCGGCGCTCGGGTTTGTCGAGGCAGGTGGCGATCTTGAGTGAGGCGGGTTTGTGCTGGAGCATGAGGCCGCGGAGGTAGCTGAGGGTGAGGCCGGTGTCGAGGATGTCTTCGACGAGGATGACGTGCTTGCCTTCGATGGGGTTGTCGATGTCCTTGATGAGCTTGACGGCGCCGGAGGAGACACGGGCGCGGCCGTAACTGGAGACAGCGACGAAGTCGAAGGTGTTGTCGACTTCGATGGCGCGGGCGAGGTCGGCGAGGAAGATGGCGGCGCCCTTGAGGACTCCGATGAGGACGATGGACTTGCCGTGATAGTCGGCGGTGATCCTGGCGCCGATCTCTTGAGTGCGTTCAGCAATCTGTTTTTTGGAGATGAGAACTTCCATTCCTGCGGCGGGGGGAAAGACGGGCTTGCTTGTAGACATAAGGGAAGCGTAGCGCGAATAGGGGGCGGAGGGAAAGGTGGCTATACTTTAAAGGAGCGAGGATTATGTTTCCCTATATTGATATTGGCCCGGTGCATCTGGGTACGTTTGGGTTGTTGTTGTGGCTGGCGGCGGTGGCAGCGACGGTGGTGTTGCACAAGAACTTTGTACGCAACGGTGTGGATGCGGATGCGTTAAGTGTCGTGGCGATAGTGGTGATCGCCGGAGTGATCGGGGCGAAGACGTGGCATGAGCTGCAGAACGTTGCCGATCTGAAAATGGCTGTCCGGATGATGGGAGCGCCGGGATGGAAGCGGCCTTTCGATGTGGTGATGGAGTTTCTGCACTGGTTCCAGGCAGGGTTTGCGTGGTTCGGCGGGATGCTGGCCGGGATCGCGATGCTGATGTGGCAGGGTAAGATCGCCAAGCCGGAAGGGTTGACGGGTTGGAAGGCTTCGGTGCGGATGCTGGACCTTGCAGCGCCGGCGGCGGCGATTGGGTATGGGGTGGGACGGATTGGGTGTTTGACCTCGGGTGATGGGGACTACGGCGTCAACACGACGCTGCCGTGGGGGGTGCATATGGCGAAGAACGCGCTGGTGCCGCCGACTCCGCCTAATGCGCTGGTGCAGCCTACTCCGGTGTATGAGTTTTTGTTTGCGCTGGCGCTGGCGTGGCTGTTGTGGCGCCTGGGACAGAAGGCGAGGCCGATTGGCTGGCTGACCGGCGTGTATCTGGTGTTGAGCGGGGTGGGACGGTTTCTGGTGGAGTTTGTGCGGATCAATCCGCGGCTTTACTGGGGGATGAGTAACGCGCAGGTGGCGGCGCTGGGGTCAGTGGTGGTGGGGGTGGTGGTGGTGTTGGCTACGCGGCGCGGTGAGGTGGTCGCTGCGCCGGTGGTGGAGGCGAGTTCGTAAAGGGCGTCTACGAACTCGCATTGGTTCAATGGCTAGGGTTTTGCGGACATCTCTTCGCGGAGGGGCTGCTGTGGGGCGGCGAAGAAGGCAGTGGAGATGAGACCGCCGATGATTGCGCCGAGGATTGGCGCTACCCAGAAGAGCCAAAGCTGGCCGAGAGCCCAACCGCCGACGAAGATCGCGGGGCCAGTGCTGCGGGCCGGGTTGACCGAGGTGTTGGTGACCGGAATGCTGATGAGGTGGATCAGTGTGAGGCAGAGACCGATGGCGATTGGGGCGAAGCCTTTGGGGGCGCGCTCGTCGGTGGCGCCGAGGATGACGAGAAGGAAGAAGGCGGTGAGGAGCACCTCGATAAGAAAGCAGGCGAGGAGGGAGTAGTGTTCGGGGGAGTGGTCGGCGTAGCCGTTGGAGGCGAAACCTCCAGCGAGGGAAAAGGTGGAGTTGCCGCTGGCGATCACGTATAGAACGCCGGAGGCGGCGATGGCCCCGAGGACCTGGGCGACGATGTAAGCGGGGAGTTCGGAGATGGGAAAGCGCTTGGCAGTGACGAGGCCGATAGAGACGGCGGGGTTGAGGTGGCAGCCGGAGACGTGGCCGATAGCGAAGGCCATGGTGAGGACGGTGAGCCCGAAGGCGAAGGCCACGCCGACGTAGCCGATGCCGAGATGGACGCCGGCGGCGAGGACGGCACTGCCGCAACCGCCGAAGACAAGCCAGAAGGTGCCGAAGAACTCGGCTGCTGCTCGTTTGGAGAGAGGCATTGTGTCACCTGCACTTTCTTGTGGTGTGATTTTCTCGTCCGCGAGAAGAGAGCTGCTGATAGGGCCCGTGAGATCGATGGTGCTTGGTACGACCTGCAAAACGAGATAGTGCGCGCCGAAGCGCGGACGCTTTTGGCGTAGCGAAATCGTAGCACGGGGACGACAGATGCTGGGCGGAATTTGGTCTGCGCCTGAGAGGTGACTGGGAGTTTTACAGTTGCTTTAGGTACGCCTTTGCGGCATCGAGCTCGGGGAAGAGGCGCTCTTCGGCCTGGAACTCGCGGGAGTGGACGCAGCGGCGTCCGGCCTTGACGCGGACGGGGTGTTTGAGGTGGAGCATCTCGTGGTAGAGGAGGTACTCGATGGCGCAGCGTGGGGTATTGGGGCGATCGAAGACGCGGCTGACGACGATGGTGTTATGGGCGGCGTCGTAGTGGCCGAGCATGCGGCGGGCGTGGTGGGCGCTCCAGGTGAGCGTGGGGCGGCCGAGGAGGCCGTGGAAGAAACGGGCGTTGAGGGACTCGAAGACTTCGTCGAGATCGTAGTGGTGGCCGGTGGGCGTAGAGACGCGCTTGCGGCCGCGGGTCTGGCGGACGTGTTCGGCTTGTTTGGAGACGGCCTCGGAGGAGACGTGGCGGCGGTAGCGGTCGGCGTGGATGCGGGCGATGGGCTTCTTGTAGAGCTTGGCGAGAAGGATGTGGGCGATGGCGTGGTGGACGGGGTCGGGGGCGTGCTCGAGGATGTCGGAGAGACGGACGTGCAGGCGGCCTTCGCGGAGGCGGATGGTGGTGTTGAGTGAGGTGAAGCGGCGGAAGCGGATGTCGAGCGCGGGGATGGGGGCGCGGGGGCGGAGTTCGCGATACTCGTGCTCGAAGACTGCGACGAGAGAGGTGGGTGCGGGGGACTTTTTTGCGCGCGGCCCTTTTTGTCGGGGAGGCTGAAGCGTTGTTGCTGGATCTTCCTGAAAGAGAGCAGGGGACTGTGCCGGCGACGGCGAAAAGAGCTGCAGGAACTGACGCAGTGGAGATGGGCCGGGATGCTTTGGAGTGGTCAGGGTCTTGGTCCTTGTTGCTGAAGTGATGTCTTCATTAGACCAGACTCTTTTCCAGTGCCGTTATCAATTCCTATTTCTGAGGTCGGGGTGTAATCGTTGGTTCGTTATTGGGGGAATCGCCGCTTCAAGCCGTGATGGCGAGGGCGGAGGGTGATGACTACGGCTGAAGACTGTAGAGAGGCAGATTTCTCCGTGCGCTGCTCACGATGAGGCTGTGAACAGCTTCGGTCAAAATGACAGTTCTTTGGAGTTCTTCTGGATCCTTCGCCAAGCTCAGGGACAGGTGACGGTCAGCGGGGGACTTCAGCGGGGATGGACTTGTTCTGGTCGTCTTTGGCGGGTGGATGGGCGGCGAACCAGGCCTTCTGCTCTTCGATGAGGCGCGTGGCCTCTTCGCGAATGTCACGGATGGATTCGAGGGCAAGTTTGCGCGAGAGGTCGTAGACGGGATTTTCGGGGGGTTGTTTGAGGTTGGAGGACCAGCGCTCGGTGGCGTCGAGGAGTTTGGGCAGCGACTTGCGGATGTCGCGGTGGTGCGGGCCGTAGTCGTCGAGGTTGTCGTTGAGCTCGTCGGCGATGGCGGTGAACTGTTCGAGCAGGTCGTGGGTGTCCTCTTCGCGGCCGGGTTTGCGCGGATGGGCGAAGAGGTCCTGGATCGCCTTGTTGCGGGTGTCGAGGAGTTTGATGAAGACGAGGACGCGATCGTTGGGAAAGTAGGCGGACTCGCGGAGCTGCTCGATCTCGCCTTCAGAGAGGGCAGAGTCGGCGCCCTGAGCGTGGAGAGGCAGAGTGACAGCGAGGAGAACGAGAGCGAAGAGGAGACGACGAAACATTGGTTCCTATGCCGTATCGACTATGGGCCGACGGGAATGAGTCTACTACGCGAAGACGGCGTGAAATAGATTGGACTCTACCAGCGAACCATAGGCCCTTTCGACTCCGCCCAAGATCCAGATGCATGAGGAAGTCGTTAGTCGCTTAGTGCTTGAAGACTTCGGCGAGGAGTTCCTCGTGGACCTGGTCGAGCTGCTTGAGAGTGGCCTTGAGGGTGGCTTGATCTTCGCTGGAGGCCTTGTGGAGATACTCGTTGAGACGATAGGAGGTGTGGTGGAGGAGCATCTCGGCGTTCTTGAGGCGCTTGCTGTTGCTGGCGAGATCCATGTGGATGAGCTGCGCGTATTGGTTTACCTTCTTCAGCGTAGCGCTGGCCTGGTCAATGTCGCCGTTGATCATCTGCCTGCCCGCGATTTCGGTCATGGTGTGGACGAGTTCCGTGTAGAGGAAGCACTGGTCGCGAGGGCCGGCTTGCTGGGCGCGAAGTTCGAGCTGGGCCAAGGCCTGGGCGTCGGGAAGATTCTCGTCGATGGAGGAGGCATGGACAGGAGCGCAGAGGGACAGCGACAAAGGGAGGGGAAGGAGGACAACGGCAAAACGAAGGATTAATTTCATAACGCACCTCGCGGGAGCGTTTCTACTTCGTGTGTTCGAGGGTGATGAGGCGGTGGCGGGCCTCCCACTCCTCGTCCGGGAACTGGCCGTTTGCCACGGAGAGGAACTGTTTGTACAGGTCGGTCGCCTGTTTCGTGTGGTGCAGCTTGTCGTGGGCCGTTGCTTCGAGGAACAACGAGCTCGGCGAATTGCCAAGTACTGTAGCACGAAGTGTTAGCGCTTGCAAGGTGGTCGCTGGGTCGTTATTAGCTGATGAGGCAAATGCAAGGTGGCCGGCGGCGTTGCCGAGGTCATCTTTGGTGGGGAAGGCGGACGGGTTGGCAACGGCGCGCTTGAGGATGGCCTCGGCTTCGGCGAATTGCTTGAGGTGGATCAGGACATCGGCGTAGTCGTCGAGGAGGGTGGGGTCGTTGCGGGGAGCCGGCGACCAGTGCGGCGTAGAGGGGAGCGGCCTTGTCGTACTGCTGGTTGTGGCTGTAGAGGCGGGCGAGGAGGCGGGTGAGGGTGGGGTCTTCGGGGTGGGCGGCGTGGAGTTTTTCCGCCAGGGGGACGGCCTGGGCCGGTTTGCCTTGTTTTTCGTAGAGGCTGGCGAGCTGGGCGTTGAGGGTGGGGTCGTCTGGGATCTTTGGCGAGGGCGGCGGTGAGGAGGGTCTCGGCCTGGTCGGGCTTTTGCTGATGCAGAAGGAGATGAGTGAGGGCGGCGGTGGCGTCGGAGTTCTGCGGGTCGGCGGCGAGGAGACGGCGGTAGGCGGCTTCGGCGGCAGTGGGGTCGCCGGAGGCTTCGGCCAGTTCGCCGGCGAGGAGAATGTCGTCGGGGGTTTCGGGTGAGAGCTTGAGGGCCGAGAGGAGTTCGTCGCTGGCCGTGGCTGGGTCGGTGGTCTGGTCGATGCGGGCCAGGGCGCGGAAGGCGCGGGCCTTCAGGAGTGGGTTGTCGGTGGTGAGGGTGGTGGCCTGTGAGGAGTTCGGCGTGGGCGAGGGAGAGCTTGCCGCTGCGGGCGAGGAGGAGGCCGAGGGCGAGGTGAGGATCGAAGTAGGTGGGGTCGGCGGTGATGGCGCGACGGTAGGTGGTCTCGGCGGTGGAGATCTGGGCCGGGGTTTCGGCGAGGGCGTCCTGCGTGAAGGCGAGGTCGTAGAGGAGGTGCGGGTCGTTGGGCGATTTTTCGGTGAGGGCGGTCAGGAGTTTGAGGGCGGTGGGGTAGTCGCGCTTGTCGAGGGCCTCATTGGCCTGAGTGAGGAGGGGGTCTTGTTTTTGTTGTTGTGGCTGAGTGGCGTCGGTGGTGCCGGCGGGGAGTTGGGCGTAGATCGTCTTTGTGGTGGGGAGAAAACCGATGAATATGAGAGATGCCCTGACAAAGGAACGAAATGTACGCCGAGACGAGGTGGCGATTTTATCGTCTGTTGTCTTCGGCATCGTGGCACTCCTCCGTCATCTTATGATTGCAAATTTAAACAAGGAACTTCAGACCTGGAGTTTGTGTCCGCCATTAAGTGCGGAAGCCCGACCAGGATTGGCCGGGCTTAACAGCTTCCTGAATTCAGGATAACAGGGTGTGCCAAGGGTCTCAGCCCTAGACCGAATTTAGGTTGCTCTCCAGTGTTTGTTTTATGACAGAGTTCCCCTGATCCATCATCGAGCCTATCGATGCGGCGATCTCATCTGGCAAGAGGTCGGCTATCCAGACGAACCGGCTGCGCCCCTCGCCGGCGGTGAATACCTGCATTGAGGCGTTGTGGTGGGTCGGTGAGCCCTTCACAACGGAGTAAGCGACCCGACGGACGTTGTCGTCGATGTCTATGAGACGCTCCTGCACGACCACGCCGTTGGAAAAGCTGACGGTACGCGTCTCTCCGTCGAGACGAGTATCGACTACGAGGCCTGGTGCCAGACGTTTGTGTACTGCGCCGAAGTCACGAACCGCAGACCAGACGTCTTCGGGCTTTGCGTTGATGAGGATTTCTTTGTGAATAGAAGCCATTTCCTAAATCTCCTTTGCGCTGTAGATTGAATAACAGAGAAAGCGCGGGGACTTCTTGGCGGAAATTGCTATTGGACTCGATGAGGCTTTGATACGCAAGGCTTTGAGTGGCGCCTCCGGCGGTATGAAGGGGAGAGTGCTGGCGCAAGGCGATGGCTGGGCGATATCGGACCTGATCTGTACTTGCGGCCCGCACGACCGTTCCCTGGAAGAACGCCACACCGACTTCAATATCGCGATCGTCATGGCCGGAAGCTTTCAATACCGCTCTGCGGTGGGCCGTGAACTGATGACGGCGGGGTCTCTCTTGCTGGTCAATGCGGATCGCGACTTCGAGTGCAGTCATGACCACGGCAGCGGAGACCGATGCCTTTCTTTCAGCTATGCTCCTGAGCACTTTGCGAGAGTTGCGGCGGATGCGGGAGTTAAGTGCAGCTGGCCGGAGTTTCCTGTGGTCCGGCTGCCCGCTCTGCGCGCTCTATCGAGCCTGGTCGCACAGGCCAGAGCTGGGTTGGCTAATGTCTCCGTCTCGTGGGAGGAACTGAGCCTGCAGATGGCTGGGCAGGCGGTGAGGCTTGCTCGGGGAATGCCCGAGGCGGGTGGAGCTGGGGGGACTGCACTCGGCCAGGTTACGCGATGTGTGCGCATGATTGATCGACATCCGGAGAGCAATCTCTCTCTGGCTCGGCTTGCGCAGCATGCGGGATTGAGCCGGTATCACTTCCTACGCACCTTCAAGCGGTTGACCGGAGTAACTCCACACCAATATGTGCGGAGGGTGCGTATTCGTGAAGCGGCGACTCTCCTCATACGGGAGAAGGCACAGGTTTTAGATATCGCATTGGATTGTGGTTTTGGTGATGTGTCGAACTTCAATCACGCATTTCGTGCGGAGTTCGGCGTCAGCCCGCTTGGGTATCGCAGGCGATTTCGCTGATGTTTGGCGATCCTCCGGCTAAGTTCGAAATATAGCTTTCGTTGCGGCTTCTCCTGAGATGGTGACGTTGATTTCGGCTATCTCTTCGACCAACTTGCCGAAGAGACCAAATGTTCTCCCATGCCTTTGCCTTAGGTCAAATCGGCCCATTTGACCACATTTGAGAGAATGTCTCTCGTTGGCAATGGAAATAGGGGCGCCCCGGCTAGTGCTTACAATTTCTGTCACTTCTGCCATTCCAACGGAGCCCGTGCATGATTGCCGGATGGGGCCATTGGAGAATCAAAGTCCATGAAATACGATCTGATGCCGCTTGGAATGGCGCTTCTCTTCGGAGGCGCAATATCGATCGCTGGGCTTGATGCAAAACCAAAGCCGCTCCACTATCTATCGCTGAACGTTATGCCCGAGGTGGTCCGCGTATCCGTGGCCGACGACGCGCATTTGAATGCGGCGGAGCGGCAACGTGTCATCGATGGAGTGATCAGGAACCTGAAGGAGCACTATGTCGATCGCGATATTGCTCAGAAGATTGCGGACGCGTTATTGGCGAAAGAGAGGAGCGGCGACGATAACGGGACGACGGACGGCGCAGCATTTGCTGCTCTGCTGACCAGGCAAATGAGGGACGTCAGCCATGACATGCACCTCGAGGTTGTCTACAACCAGGACAGACTGCCAGACGATCCGGGAAGGCCGTCGCCTGAAGGCCTTGCGAATTATCGGAGGGCGTTGGAACAGGAGAATTGCACGTTCGAAAGCGTCAAGATACTTCCGCACAATATCGGCTATCTGAAGCTCAATTCGTTTCCGGATGTTTCGATCTGCCGATCAACGGCCGTGGCTGCCATGGCTTCTTTGAACCATGCGGACGCGATAATTTTTGATCTGCGGGACAACCGAGGTGGGTATCCGGAGATGGTGATGTTGATTTCGGCGTACCTCTTCGACCATCCGGAGTACATGTACAACCCTCGGGAGAGTCCGACGGAGAGATCGTGGACGCGGTCGCCGGTGGCGGGAAATCAGCTGGCGGACAAACCGGTGTATGTTCTGACCTCAGGGACGACGTGGTCTGGCGCGGAGCAGTTCAGCTACGACTTGAAGATGCTGAAGCGGGCCACGCTTGTTGGCGAGAGGACACGCGGAGGCGCGCATGCCGGAGTGTTCTATCGGATCGATGATCACTTCGGGATCGGGGTCCCTGAGGTGAAGGTGGTCAATCCGTTTTCAAAGGCTGATTGGGAGGGAGTGGGAGTTGAGCCGGATGTGAAGGTCAAGGCTGCGGATGCGTTGGAGACTGCTGAGAGATTGGCAGTGAGCAGGCTGCGAAGCAACCGGTGAGTTGACCGACCCTGAAACGAGGCGACATGGCAGATGAAAATTTACTCGTCTCGCTGGAGCAGATGGAGGGTCTGTGGAAATCGGTTAAGGAAGAGACGTCCGATCCGCGCGCGGGAATCTTTGGGCCGTCGTCGGTAAGCTGGAAGGTCAACCGGGAAGCCGCTTTGTTTCTTGGTGCGGGCCGTGCCGCCCTGCTTCAGCTGGCGCATCCGTGGGTGGCTGTGGCGCTCGACCAGCACTCGAACCTTCGAGAGGATCCGCTGGCGAGGTTTCATAACACTTTCCGCGTTGTGTTCACAATGATCTTTGGAACTTTGGAGCAGGCGTTGGCGGCCTCCAGGCATTTGTATCGCCTGCATACGCGCATCCAGGGAGAACTTCCTGAGAGTGTGGCGGGTTACCGGCAGGGACAGCACTATGAGGCCAATGAAGTGAATGCACTTTTATGGGTCTATGCCACCCTGGTGGAAAGTGCGCTGATCGCGTATGACTGTGTGTTGCCGCCAATCTCGAGTGAGGAGCGAGAGGTCTACTATGCCGAGAGCAGGAAGATGGCAGCGCTGTTCGGCATTCCTGCTGAAGCACTGCCGCGAGACTGGTCAGAATTCGAGCGGTACAACCGCGCAATGTTGGCCTCAGGGAAGCTGGGAGTCAACTCGCTCTCGCGGGAGATGGCGCATAGGGCCCTGCATGGACGTGGCTCGTGGGTGCCGGTTCCGGAGTGGTATCGCGCTTTGACGGCTTCACAGTTGCCCGAGCGGCTTCGTGATGAGTTTGCGCTTGAGTATGGTTTCAAAGAACGGGACGCGGCGGCCCGGGCGTTGAACTGGCTTCCGCGAATTTACCGCCGCTTGCCTGCGATGGCGAGATTTGTGGCGACCGTACCATGAGGCCTGCGCAAGACTTCATCATCGGCGCTATGGCCCGCCCATCGGCATGAGCAATCGCTTCTGGATGGGACAGCCGCGGATGATGTTTTCCGAGTTGGGGCGCTAGTCTTGCTGAAAGCTACCAGAACCACGCGGTTTCCCGAATGCGGTTTAGTAGTCATTCGTGGGAGAGGCCTCACGGAGTTGTCTGACTGTTGTAATTTTCTTGAAGCGGTCGAAGAGAGGATGGGTGGACGCTGAAAGGGAATCCTACCTGCTCGGAGAAGTAGTCTCTTGCCTGCTCTGAAGTCGACTCACTGCGTGGAATGAGGCCCTTATTCCTTCGAGGCCGGTTAGGCGGTGACTTGAAATTCCGGCTCTGGTTTCGGTGTTTGCAGGTGCAGGACGGGGGCGAGCCAGTGGCCGGTGTGGCTGGCGGGGTTGGCGGCGATCTCTTCGGGGGTGCCGGTGGCGACGATCTGGCCGCCGCCGCTGCCGCCCTCGGGGCCCATGTCGATGACCCAGTCGGCGGATTTGATGACGTCGAGGTTGTGCTCGATGACGAGGAGGGAGCCGCCGCCTTCGATGAGTTTGCGGAAGGCGGCGAGGAGCTTGGCTACGTCGTCGAAGTGGAGGCCGGTGGTGGGCTCGTCGAGGATGTAGAGGGTGCGGCTGCGGGCTTTGGCGGCGGTTTCGTTGGTGGAGCGGCCGGTGATGGAGCGGGCGGTGGCGAGGTGCGAGGCGAGTTTGACGCGCTGGGCTTCGCCGCCGGAGAGCGTGGTGGCGGACTGGCCGAGACGGACGTAGCCGAGGCCGACCTCGTCGAGGACGTAGAGCTTGTCGACGATCTTGGGGTGGCCGGCGAAGTAGACGAGGGCTTCCTTGACGGTCATGTTGAGGACGTCGTGGATGTTCTTGCCCTTGTACTTGATGTCGAGGATGGCGGATTTGTAGCGGGTGCCGTTGCATTCTTCGCAGGGGAGCTCGATGTCGGCGAGGAACTGCATCTCGACGGTGACGGTGCCGTCGCCTTCGCAGACGTCGCAGCGGCCGCCGGGGACGTTGAAGGAGAAGTGGCCGGGGCTGAAGCCGCGGCGCTTGGCGTCGGGCTGGGCGGCGAAGAGGGCGCGGATGTCGTCGAAGGCCTTGATGTAGGTGACGGGGTTGGAGCGCGGGGTGCGGCCGATGGGGGACTGGTCGACGAGGACGACGTCGTTGAGGTGGTGGGTGCCGGTGAGTTCGCGGAAGAGGTGCGCGGGGTCGCTGCCTTCGGTCTGGCCGAGGGCTTGCATGAGGGCGCGGTAGAGGACCTGATGGACGAGGGTGGATTTGCCGGAGCCGCTGACGCCGGTGACGCAGCAGAGGAGGCCGAGGGGGATGTCGATGTCGACGCCGCGGAGGTTGTGGATGCGGGCGCCGGTGAGCTTGAGGTGTTCGCGGCCGGGCTCGCGGCGGTGTTTGGGGACGGGGATGGTGAGGCGGCCGGAGAGATATTTGCCGGTGATGGAGTTGGGGTTGGCGGTGACTTCGGCGACGGTGCCGGACGGCGAGGAGCTGGCCGCCGAGTTCGCCGGCGCCGGGGCCGAGGTCGAGGAGATGGTCGGCGGCGCGGATGACGTCGGGGTCGTGCTCGACGACGAGGATGGTGTTGCCGAGGTCGCGGAGGTCCTTCATGATGCGGATGAGCTTGGCGGTGTCGCGGGTGTGGAGGCCGATGCTGGGCTCGTCGAGGACGTAGAGTGCGCCGACGAGGCGCGAGCCGAGCGATGTGGCGAGCTGGATGCGCTGCGATTCGCCGCCGGAGAGGGTGGAGCTGAGGCGGTCGAGGGTGAGGTAGTCGAGGCCGACCTGGTGGAGGAAGTGGATGCGCTGGCGGACCTCTTCGAGGATCTTTCCGGCGATTTCGGTTTGTGCCGGTGAGAGTTGCAGATTGTCGAAGAAGTCTTGGGCTTCGGTGATGGTGAGGGCGGAGACCTCGCAGATGTTCTTGGTTGGGCCATTTAGAGGCGGATGAGGACGGCGCGGGCTTCGGCGCGGAGGCGCTGGCCGCGGCAGTCGGGGCAGAGGGCGTAGCCGCGGTACTTGGAGAGGAAGACGCGGACGTGGAGCTTGTATTTTTTGCGTTCGAGGGCGCGGAAGAAGCCGCGGATGCCGGGGAAGCTGCCGTCGCCTTCTTCGATGAAGCGCTGCTGGTCGTCGGTGAGATCGTACCAGGGGACGTTGGTGGGGATGTTGGCGGCCTTGGCGGCGCGGATCATCTCGCCGTGGTGGGGGCGGTACTTGGTGGTGGTCCAGGGGGCGATGGCGCCGTCGGCGAGGGACTTGGATTTGTCGGGGATGATGAGGTTGGGGTCGAAGTCGATGGTGTTGCCGAAGCCCTGGCAGCGAGGGCAGGCGCCGTAGGGGTTGTTGAAGGAGAAGAGGCGGGGCTCGGGCTCGCGGTAGGCGCGGTGGCAGGTGGTGCACTCGAAGGCGGCGGAGAAGCGGAGCTGCGTGCGCGGGCTTCGTTCGCCTTCGCGCGGGACGGTGTGGAACTGGACTTCGCCGGACTCGCGGTAGCCGGTTTCGATGGCGTCGACGATTCGTGCGCGGATTCGGGGGTGATGGCGAGGCGGTCGATGAGGACGAAGATGGGTTGTGCGAAGTCGAGTTCGAGGAGGGACTCGGGGGTGGAGAATTCTACGATTTTGCCGGCTTGGTAGAGGCGGTTGTAGCCGCGGCGGCGGAGTTCGGTGAGGCGGTCTTTGAGGGCGTCGGTGAGGTCGAAGGAAGAGGAGGCGGCTGTGGATTTTGCGGATTTCTTTGCTGTCGTTTCTTTGTGGGCTTGGGTGCGTCGGCCGCTTCTTCGGTCGTGGGGGCCTGCATCGGCTCGAGTTTTACTTCGGCGCGGACGATGGGGAAGAGGGCGTAGGTGCGAGTGCCTTCGGGTAGGGCGAAGAGGGCGGTGACGATCTCGTCTACGGTGTCGTGTTTGACGATGCCGCCGCAGTGCAGGCAGGTGACGGTGCCGCAGCGGGCGTAGAGAAGGCGGAGGTAGTCGTAGATTTCGGTGGCGGTGGCGACGGTGGAGCGGGGGTTGCGGGTCTGGTTCTTTTGCTTGATGGCGATGGCGGGGGCGAGGCCGTCCATGTGGTCGACGTCGGGCTTTTCGATGCGCTCGAGGAACTGGCGGGCGTAGGCGGAGAGGGATTCGACGTAGCGGCGCTGGCCTTCGGCGTAGACGGTGTCGAAGGCGAGCGAGGATTTGCCGGAGCCGCTGACTCCGCTGACGACGGTGAGAGCGTTGTGAGGGATGTCGACGTCGATGCCCTTGAGGTTGTGAGTGCGGGCGCCGCGGATGGTGATCTGGTCATTCATGGGGAGGTTGTGATGGGCTAGCGTTCCTTCGGGTTGCGGGCGGAAGATTTCGATGATGAGGAGGCAGGCGCCGATGACGATGCAGCTGTCGGCTACGTTGAAGTCGGGCCAGTGGTAGTGGACGATGTGGACCTCGAGGAAGTCGATGACGTAGTGGAAGCGGACGCGGTCGTAGAGGTTGCCGAAGGCGCCGCCGAGGATGAGCGCGAGGGCGACCGAGGTCAGGGTGAAGTAGCGGCCTACACGCCAGAGCATGCCGAAGACGATGATCACGGCGACGACCGAGAACGCGATGAGGACGTTGCGGACGGTCACGGGTGAGGCGTTTTCGGCGAACATGCTGAAGGCCGCGCCGGTGTTGTGGACGTGGGAGATGCGGAAGACGCCGGGGATGACGGTGTGGGCCTGGCCGTTGGGGAGCTGCTGGGAGACGATGTAGCTTGGTGATGCGATCGATGATGACGACCAGGGCGGAGACGCCGAAGCACGAGGACGCGCTTGTCGCGTGGCCTGTCGAACTCGGTGAGTGGATATTCGTATCTGGGAGTGCTGGGAGTGTTGGTTTGCGACATCAGGCTTGCGGCTCCGTTGGGTTGTTGGGTGGTGCGTTGTAGGGTGGGAAGTGGATGGCGTCGAGGGCGTCGGCGCAGCGGAGGCAGACGGTGGGGTAGCTGTGTCGTTGCCTACGTCTTCGGTGAAGCGCCAGCAGCGTTCGCATTTGCGGCCGGCGGCGGGTTTGGCCTGGACGTAGAAGGCGCCCTTTTCTACGCTGCCTTCGGTGACGATTGCGTCGGCGAGGTGCACCTGGGGGACGTCGAGGAGTTCGGGCAGGACGTTTTGGTAGCGCTCGAAGATGGGGTTGGGTTGGGTGGCGAGCGAGTTGAGCCAGCCGATGACGACCTGGACCTCGGAGGGGCGTTGCTGATCTCTTTCGCGGTGCGCGCCTCTTCGAGAGCTTCGAGGACCTCGTCGCGGAGGGTGAGGAGGTGCTCCCAGTCTTCTTCGATGTGCCTGACGTTGCCGGGGACGATGTCGGCGATGTCGGGGAAGAGCGCGAGGTGGACGCTGGCTTCGCGGTTCGCGACTTTGGGAAGGAGTTGCCAGACCTCGTCGGCGGTGAAGCTGAGGATGGGCGCGATGAGGCGGGTGAGGGCTTCGGCGATGCGCCAGAGCGCGGTTTGGGCGCTGCGGCGGCCGGGGTGGTTGGGGGCGAAGGTGTAGAGGCGGTCTTTGAGGACGTCGAGGTAGAGCGCGCTGAGGTCGGTGTTGACGAACTCGTTGAGGGCCTGGTAGGCGCGGTGGAATTCGAAGTCGTCGTAGGCCTCGCGGATCTTGGCGTCGAGCTCGGCGGTGCGGGCGAGGATGTACTGGTCGAGCGGCTCCATCTGCGCGAAGTGGACGGCGCTGGTGGCGGGGTCGAAGTCGTAGAGGTTGCTGAGGAGGAAGCGGAGGGTGTTGCGCAGCTTGCGGTAGTTGTCGCTGACGCGCTGCATGAGGTTTTCGCTGGCGGCTACGTCTTCGCGGAAGTCGACGGAGGCTACCCAGAGGCGGACGATCTCGCCGCCGAGACGGTTCGCGATGTCGACAGGATCGACGCCGTTGCCGAGAGATTTCGAGAAGGCGCGGCCTTGTTCGTCGAGTGTCCAGCCGCTAGGTGGCGACCATTTTGTAGGGCGCGTGGTTGCGGACGGCTACGGAGGTGAGCAGGGAAGAGTGGAACCAGCCGCGGTGCTGGTCGCCGCCTTCGGTGTAGAGGTCGGCGGGGGAGTGGAGTTCGGGTTCGAGGTCGAGGACGGCGTGCCAGCTTGCGCCGGACTCGAACCAGACGTCGAGGATGTCCATCTCTTTGCGGAACTCTTTGTGGCCGCAGGACGGGCAGGCCGTGCTCTTTGGCAGGAGGGCCGAGGCTTCGTGGATGTACCAGGCGTCGGCGCCTTCTTTCTTGAAGAGATCGACGATGCTTTTGTTGATGGACTTGTCGTTGAGGGGGTCGGCGCATTTTTCGCAGAGGAAGACGGCGATGGGGACGCCCCAGATGCGCTGGCGGGAGATGCACCAGTCGGGGCGGGTGGCGACCATGTTGGAGATGCGCTCTTCGCCCCAGGCTGGGTCCCAGGTGACCTGCTTGATCTCGTCGAGGGCGCGCTGGCGGAAGGTGGTTGCGACGCCTTCGGGGGTGAGCATGGGAGTTTCCATGCCGATGAACCACTGCTCGGTGGCGCGGACGATGATGGGGTTGTGGCAGCGCCAGCAGTGCGGGTAGGAGTGCTCGAAGGTGGTGGCGCTGAGGAGTGCGCCTTTTCTTTCAGGAGATCGATGATGACGGGGTTGGATTTGAAGACGGTGAGGCCTTCGTAGGGTTGGGGCTCGTCGCCTCCGCCGTTGCTGCCGGTGTGGCGCTGGCGGCCGGCGTTGTCGACGTACTGGATCTCGGGGAGGTTGTAGCGCTTGCCGGTGGCGAAGTCGTCGACGCCGTGGGCGGGTGCGGTGTGGACGGCTCCGGTGCCCTGGTCGGCGGTGACGTAGTCGGCGAGTGACGCCGAGGATGGTGCGGTCGAGGAACGGGTGCTGGAAGGTCGCGCCTTCGAGTGCACTGCCGGGGAAGCGGGCGACTACGTCGGATTGCGATGCTGGCTCTGCGTTATTTTTTCCGCTCATCAGATTGCAGTTGGCGATGACGGACGGGAGCAGAGCTTCGGCGACGATGTACGTACCGTCAGCGGTTTCGAGGGCGACGTATTCGAGCTGGGGTTGAAGGCGACGGCCTGCGATGCGGGAAGGGTCCAGGGTGTGGTGGTCCAGATGATGGTGTAGACGGACTTTCCTGCGAGCGCTGGCGTCGAATCGTCTCCGGGTCGCTGGTGAGTTTGTAGCGGACGTAGACGCTGGGGCTGGTGTGCTGCTCGTACTCGACCTCGGCCTCGGCGAGGGCGGTGCTGTCGTGGATGCACCAGTAGACGGGCTTGAGGCCTTTGTAGATGAATCCCTTTTCGAAGAAGTCGTAGAAGGTTTCGACGATGCTGGCCTCGTAGCCGTTGGACATGGTGAGAGTATGGATTGTCCCAGCGGCCGAAGACGCCGATGCGCTTGAACTGGGTGCGCTGGAGGTCGACGTATTTCTGCGCGTACTCGCGGCAGGCGCGGCGGACGGCGAGGGGTCCATCTCGAGTTTTTTGCGGCCGAGCTGCTCGTCGACTTTGATTTCGATGGGGAGGCCGTGGCAGTCCCAGCCGGGGACGTAGGGGGCGTCGAAGCCGGCCATGGTTTTGGTCTTGACGACGAAGTCCTTGATGCACTTGTTGAGGGCGTGGCCGAGGTGGATGGCCCCGTTGGCGTAGGGAGGGCCGTCGTGGAGGATGTATTTGGCGGCACCGGCCCGGGCGGCGCGGATTTGGGCATACAAATGCTGTTGCTGCCACGCGGCGAGACGTTTGGGCTCATTGTCCGGCAGGTTGGCCTTCATGGGGAAGGTCGTTTGGGGCAGGTTGAGTGTGGACTTCAACGCTTTGGGCGCTGGATCCAATGCGATTTCTCTCCCGCCAATGGGCAGATTCAGCGTGGATTTCAACGCTTTGGGGTCGTTTTTTTTGTCTTCGGGCTTTCCCTGTGGTGCGTCCGGCATTTGTTCCTCATATTCCTGATAGCAGAAGTGCAGTTTGTGCCAAACTCTTATTGTAGACGGGGCGGCGGGGGAAGAAATAGGGGTAGGGCGACTTTCATGGGGTACGTGCGTCCAAGGAAACAAGCACCGGGAGGTGAAAGTTTGTAGAATGTTTCTGGAGCCAGATAGCGCTTGCCACGGGGATGCAGAACCGGCGAAAGACCGGAAACGTATTGACAGAAGTGGTGTGGGCGCACGATTTTTGAAAGTGGGTGGTTGGTGGCTTCGGCTAACTCCACCGAGGCGAAGCAGCTTATGGCGAATTCATTGTTGACTCCACCACCGCAGGTCGATCCAGACAAACCGGCCCCGACGTTACGTCCTGCAGATGCGCCGCACCTGAATGAAGAGACCGATGGGTCGATGTGGTCGTCGCTGATCGCGAACCTTCGGGACGCGTTCAGCAAGAGTACCGAAGAGCCACTGCAGCTTGAATCCAAGCCAGTGGCCGACGCGATGATGATCAAGGAGGAGGGTGTATTCACCTCTCTGTGGGGCAGCGTGCGGGACGTGTTTTTCCCGGTGAAGCTGCCGCCACTGGTGCTGGAGTCGAAGCCGATTGCGGTGGTCGATCGGATGAAGACGAAGCAGAACCCAGCGGCGACGGGCTCTGCAATCGCGCTCTATGCTCTGTTGATTTTGTTTATTGCCTGGCTACTGCATGAGAAGGTCAAGTTTGCTGCGCCGGTGAGGGCGCTGTAGTGACGGATCTTGCGATCCCGCCACAGGCCCCGCCGAAGGCGGACAAGATGGGTGGCGGTGGTGGACAGCGCGGGCCGACCCCGGTGACGAAGGGGACGCCGCCGAAGTTTGCGGATACGCAGATCGTGCCGCCGAATAAGCCTCCGCTGATCGAGCCGAAGATCCATA
The DNA here is from genome assembly GCA_963756685.1 of uncultured Acidobacteriaceae bacterium. GTDB lineage: Bacteria > Acidobacteriota > Terriglobia > Terriglobales > Acidobacteriaceae > Edaphobacter. Next base: position 321,371 of record CAVWON010000004.1, on the reverse strand, counting down.
TCGAGCCGACCATCGAGGTTCAGCAGGACGTGAAGATGGCGAGCAGCATTCCGCAGATTGGCATTGCGAGTTCGCCGCTGGTGGGAATGTCGATGGGGAATGGTAGGGGGACTGGGTTGGGCTCGGGCAATGGCTCCGGGCTTGGGCCGGGTTCGGGTGGAAATACGGGTGGCGGGCCGAGGCGGATTGGCGGAGGTGTTTCTGCGCCAGTGCTGATCTATTCGGTTGAGCCGGAGTTCTCTGAAGAAGCACGCAAGGCGAAGGTCGCAGGAAATGTGCTGGTGAATCTGTGGGTCGATACGAACGGAAATCCGAGCCACGTGCATGTGATTCGCGGCGTCGGCATGGGGCTGGATGAAAAGGCGAGGGACGCGGTGCTGCAGTACAAGTTCAAGCCTGCGATGGAGAACGGCCACCCGGTGCTGGTGGAGTTGAACGTTGAGGTCAACTTCCAGATTTTCTGACGGCGAGTAGGGAGTAGCGAACAACTACGAAGCTGATTTGAGAAGAGGGCCCTCTAACGAGGGCCCTCTTCTTTGTTGGCGCGATGCGGGTGTATTGGATCAGGCGGGTTGGAGTATGGTGTGGCGGCGATTGTTTTCGGAGGAGGGGACGAGCCTGGCGTCGGGCGCGGCCTTCAGACTGAAGCGGTCGACCTGCTGCTCGAGCGTGACGGCGGTGGTGCGGAGCGATTCGATTCCGGCGGCGGTGGTGGCCATCTCGGTGAGGTTGTCGTGGCTGAGGGAGTGGATGGCGTCGAGGCTGGCGCTGGATTGATCGGCTGCGACGGCCTGCTGGGAGGCGGCGATGGCGATTTGGGTGATCATGCGATCGACGCGCTCGGCCATGCCGATGATGCGCTCGAGGGCTTCGCCGGCCTGGGTGGTGGTGACGACTCCTTGCTGGACGGTGCCGGTGCCGCTCTCCATGCTGGCGATGGCGGTGCGGGTGCGGTCCTGGATGCCCTGGATCATGGTGGCGATTTCGCCGGTGGCCTGCGCGGTGGATTCGGCGAGGCGGCGGACTTCTCCGGCGACGACGGCGAAGCCACGGCCCTGGTCTCCGGCACGGGCGGCCTCGATGGCGGCGTTGAGTGCGAGGAGGTTGGTCTTGCGGGCGATCTCGTCGATGACGGTGACGATCTGGCTGATGCGGCGGGAGTCGTCGCCGAGGAGACCGACGGTGGCGGAGGTGTCGCTGACGGCGGTGGCGATGGAGTGCATGCTGCCGAGGACCTGTTTGACGATGGTGCCGCCGTCGCGTGCGGTCTCGGCAGCACTGCGTGCGGTTTCGGCTGCGGACTGGGTGTGGCGGGAGACCTCGGCGATGGAGGCGGACATCTCCTGCATGGCGGTGGCGGCCTGTTGGGTTTGCTGGCTCTGCTGGTCCGATGCGGCGGTGGATCTGGTCGCCGGCGGTGCGCATGGAGGCAGCGCTGCCGGTGAGAGAGCCCGCGGTCTGGACGACGGTGCCGATGATGCCGGAGAGGTTGTTCTGCATCTGCTGCATGGCGACGGCGAGTGTCCCGATCTGGTCTTGACTGTGGACGGTCGAGAGTCTCGCCGGTGAGGTCGCCTGCGGCGATAGCGTTGGCGCGCTCGGCGACGAGACTGACGGCGCGGGTGATCTTGCGAGCGAGGAAGAAGGAGAAGCTGCCGCCAATCAGAGCACCGAGGATGGTCGCGATCCACAGGGTGAGAAGCGTGGTGTGATTGGCGCGGCGGAGGCGCTCGAGCTCATCGTCGGTCTGAGTCATCTGTGACTGGGCCAGATCGCTTACGTTAGTGAAGAGGGTTTTTTCAAGAGGCAGGATCTGGTTCTGCAGGGTGTCGTAGGCCTGCGCGGTGCCTTGTGATGTTTTGGTTTCGTTCAAGGTCTCGACCTTTTCTTCGAGGGGCTTGAGCGCAGCTAGTCCTGATTCAAGCGAAGTAAGGCGTGCGGCGTCGGTGCCGAGGTCGAAGTGAGCGCTGTCCTGGCGGAGTTTTGCCAGGGACATCTCGGCCTGTTCGAACTGTTTGCTGCGTGCTGCGCGGTAGACGGCCGAGGAGTTCGCATCGATGCCGAAGAGCATGTAGGACTCGAGCGCGCGAATGGTGTCGGTGAAGTGCGAGCGTAGATCGCGGCTGCCCATGATGAGCGGAAGGCGGTTGGTGGTGATGATGTCGGAGAGGTGATTGGCCTCGGCAATACGGACATGCGCCGTGTAGGCGCTGAGAAACATGGCAGCGATGAGAAAGCCGGTGCTGAGGCCGAGTTTTGATTCGAGTTTCATGATGCTCCTTACCTGGCGCGGTGATGGTGGATCGCGAGCGGGTTATGAATTACTGTGCGGTGAAGTTGATTTCGATCTCCGACTCGGAGGCTTCAGGGGCCGGAGCGAAGCGCCAGTGGCTGACCGCCTCTTGCGCAGCCGGGACGAGGAGAGCGTGGCCAGACTCTACTTTGGTGGCTGAGACCTTTCCGTCGGGCTGAATGGTGACGAGCAGTACAACCGTACCGCTGACGTGCATGCGGCGAGCCAATTCAGGGTAGGTGGGGGAGACGCGGGAGACGATGGCACGCTGGTTGCCTGCAGCGAAGGCAGCGCTCACCCAGAGGGCGAGTGCGCCGGCGAGGAGAACTGGACGCGAGGAACGAATTGAGATTGCCAAGGAAACCTCCATTTACAGAGGTTGTATCGGCTCAGGGGGGAGCGGGCTTTAGCGGGGGGTGAGGACGGGAGAGGCGACGTCGGCGAAGGTGAGGTTTTCGGCCGGGCTGGAGGTGCGCTGCTTCCAATCGAGAAAGAGCTTGCCGTAGCTGTCGATGAGACAGGTGGCGGGGTCGACGTGGAGCTCGGCAAGGGTGCGGTCGATCCAGTCGGTGGGGCCTTCCAGTTCGGCGAAGGTGCCGATGGGGGTTTCGTCGATGACGAGGTGTGCGGCGGCGTTGGAGTTGGAGCCGATGGGTTGGGACCACTCGGTGCGGTATTTCTCGTAGATGAAGACGGGGAGGTAGCCGATCTGGCTGAAGATTTCGGCGAGGGCCTCGCGTTCGGCGACGATGGTTTCAGTCTCGATGCGGACCTTGTAGCGGGTGGCGTCGGGTTGCTGGCTGGCCTGGCGCTTGTGGGTGACAGTGCAGAGGGGGCCGTATTGGCGGATGCGGAGGACCTCACGGCGGGCGCGCAGATCGCGGGTGGGAGTGTCGTAGAGGGTGTTGTGCTCGTAGGTGCGGGGTGTGACGAGGTGGAAGCCGAGATAACGTAGACGGGATTGGAGGGCTTCTGGAGCTGCGACGGGGAACTTCAGTTCGATTTCAGCAGACTGCATGGGTGGAGTATATGGGCAGTGTGCGGTGTAAATCGAGGGCGTTACTTCGATTTTGCGGCTTTTTCGAGGCGGTCACGGATGGCAAGGCCGAGGCCGTTGTCGCTGGGAAGGGGGCAGAGGATGACGGTGACGCCTCGATTGTCGAGGTCGCGCAGGCCGCTGAAGAGGGAGTGGGCCAGAGCGGTGTTGTCGTCAAAGGAGTTCCATGCGAAGAGCTCGATGTGGTTATGTGGGACGGTCCAACCCTGGGGGAGCATAATGCCGATTTTTTCTTCGGTGGGAGTCAGTTCCGCGAGTTGGGAGTTTAGTTCGGCTTCGCTCGAGACCAGGACGAGACGGGCCCGGGGGGCGTAATGGCGGACGGCGACGCCTGGTGAGGGAAGACTTTGTGGCTCGACTGTTGGTTGTTGGGGCGGCTGATAGAGGACGACTGGGCCGCAGATGGGTTCGAGCATTGCGGCGGTGATGGCTCCGGGGCGGTAGAGGACGATTTGAGAAAGGTTGGGGGCCGTGTCCAGACCGATGACGGTGGATTCGACGCCGACGGTGGTGGGGCCTCCGTCGAGGACGGCGTGGATGCGGTGGTCGAGGTCTTCGAGGACATGCGTGATTGTGGTGGGGCTGATGCGGCCGAAGCGGTTGGCGCTGGGCGCGGCGATGGGGAGACCGGTGGCTTCGATAAGGGCGAGGGCGACGGGGTGGGCGGGCATGCGGACGCCGACGAGGGGGCGGCCTGCGGTGACGTTATCGGGGACCTGCGGTGTGCGCGGGAGGAGGAGGGTGAGGGGACCGGGCCAGAAGGCGGCGATGAGGCGCTCGGCTTGTTCCGGGACGATGGCTACCTGGTCGAGCATGGCACGGTCGCTGACGTGGACGATGACTGGGTCCCAGCCGGGTCGTTCTTTGGCGGTGAAGATGCTGGCCACGGCGTTGGCGTCGAGGGCGTTGGCTCCGAGGCCGTAGACGGTTTCGGTGGGGAAGGCTACGGTACCGCCACTGCGAAGAATTTCAGCGGCGTGAAGGATGTCTTCGCGGGTCGCGGTGAGGCGCTCGGTGGTGTGAATAGGATGGCTCATTTGCTGGCGAGCTGGCCGGCGAAGGCGTCGAGGGAGAGGCTGCGGAGGAGGTTGCGGCGCAGGCCACTTTGTACCTGGTCGAGGCCGCGGGAGGCGTCTTCGATCCAGGCGAAGCTGAGGGCTGGAGCTCAGACGGTCGAGTTCGGGGCGGAGGTCGGTGTTGCGGAGGAGTTCGGGCGTGCCGGCGCCGAGAAGGAGGAGGTCTTCGAGAAGGAGCGAGAGGGTGCGGAGGAGGGCGGAGGTTTTTTGCTGGCCTTCGGCGCCGGCGCGGTAGGTCTCGGTCATCTTGAAGAGGGCGGTGTGGTCGGGTTCTGCTGCTGCGTTGCGAAGGAGGAGGAGGGCGTCGGCGCGGGCGGCGATGTAGGCGGCGAGGTCGAAGCCGAGGGCTTTGCCGGCGGCTCCCTGGGAGAGACGGGCGATGAGATTGCGCTGCTGTTGAGGAACGTCGGGGCGACGGTCGGCGAGGAGCATCTCGATCTCTTCAACCGGCAATGCGCCGAGACGCACGATGGCGCAGCGGGAGCGGATGGTGGGGAGGAGTTCGCCGGGGTTTTCGGCAAGGAGGATGAGGTGGACGGTTGCGGGCGGCTCTTCGAGGACTTTGAGGAGGGAGTTGGCGGCTTCCTTCATGAAGCTGGCTGCGGTGAGGATGAAGATTTTTTTTGGGGCTTCCGATGGCAGGTAGTGGGAGCTTTGGATGAGAGTGCGGACCTGGCCGAGTTTGATGAGGAGTTGCGGAGGGTCGGGGGGGACGATGAGGACGTCGGGATGGGGCTGGATGAGGACGCGGGTGTCCTTCTTGTCGACTTCGCGGAGTTCTTCGCGGGCGGCCACGGCCTTGTCGACCTCTTCATCGAGGTTGGCGGCGGAGGCGATGCGGGTGCAGTTGTGGCAGACGCCGCAGAAGGAGGCGAGTGACTGGCCGTTCGAACCGAGGGCTTCGCTGTAGGAGCGAGCTCGCGGGGCTGGCGCTCGCACTCGACGGCCATGGTGAGCATGAGGGCGAGGGTGTATTTTCCTGCCCCAGCTGGGGCCGGCGAGGATGAGGGAGTGGGGAAGGCGGCCGGCGGCGATGGCGGTGCGGAGATGCTCGATGGCGGCGGTGTTGCCGAGGAAGTCGTTGAAGCTGGTGGGTAGGGCGGGCATTGGTAGTGGTCTCTCCTTTCTGCCCCCTGCGGGGTCGTCCCCCTGGGTGCTTTATTGTCTAAAGTCTTCTATCCATGCGGGTTGAGTCTGGACTTCCGGTTTGTCTTGTGCTTGCGTGATTTTGTCCCCTACTTCAATGATACGCGGTTGGGAGTAGGAATTTGCCAATCGAGAAGGTGTCCGGAAGGGGCGTGATTGTTGGGTTTTATGCGATTGCGAAGGGCTTGGGGGCTTGACATGCGATTTTTGGGCGGAAAACGCGAAAAAAAATTAGCGCGCCTAGAAATAAAGCGAAAAGCACGGCGCTTATTTTCGACACCGCTAATACCGTGCGCTCCCGTTGAGTTGAACTTCAGTTGAGGGCGACTGTTGCCCTTCGCTGGATTCGCGACGGGCGGGCACCCAGCAAGAGCAACTGCAACAACCAATGCGGGGATCCTTCGCTTCGCTCAGGATGACGGCTCGTAGAGTGTTGGGAGCCTTTGGTTACGGCGATGCTCAGAATGACGGCTCGTGGAGTGTTGCGAGCCTTTGGTTACGGCGATGCTCGGGATGACGGCTCGTAGAGTGTTGCGAGCCTTTGGTTGCGGCGACGCTCGGGATGACGGCTCGTAGAGTGTCGCAAGCTTTTGGTTGCGGTGACGCTCGGGATGACGGCTCGTAGAGTGTTGCGAGCCTTTGGTTGCGGCGACGCTCAGGATGACGGCTCGTAGAGTGTCGCAAGCTTTTGGGTGCGGCGACGCTCGGGATGATGACTAATTGTCAGGTTGGCACGGCGTTGCGAAACTTTTTCGCCGCAGCGGTAATGACCACGATGAAGAACACCAACAGGAGGAGCTGGGCGATTTTGAAGGGCGCTTCGGTTTGGGTGGGAGCCAGTGCGTGGATTGCGGGCACCTTCTCGAAGGTTTGCGCGATCAGGACGAAGACGTTGAAGTAAAGCGCGATGAGGGCGGTGATGACGTAGGTGCGGCGCCATAGTCCGTTGAGATGGAAGACGTAGAGCGCGAAGATGGCGATGGCGAGGACTATTAGTGAGAGGACACCGAGGATGATGCCCGGCGTGACCTTGGTGAAGGGGAAGAAGAAGCCGGTGACGCTGGTCAGGACGGTGGTGATGAGAAAGGTCGTGTTCCAGGAGCCGAGGAGTCTGCTTTTGAGTAAACCGAAGAGGACGATGAACCCCGTTGCGATGCCGATCAGACTGATGATGACGTGCACAATCGTGTAGGTCGCCAAACTCATTCCAAGAACCATAACGTATTTCCCCCTCTTTCTTTGAAGTCAACTTCTTTGCGATGCCTTGCCAGTAAAAAGATGAATGGAAGAGATGATTGCGGAGGTCTTTTTATACTGTCATTCCCGGATGGTCGCAAGGGAAATGTATTCCGTCGCAAGCGTACCTTGAACTGACCCGCCAGCCAGAGGCAGTTCTGTCTCGGCGAAAAAGGTGGATCTATGTATTTGCTTCGGCGCGATTGCGTCAGTAGAACTGGACGACGATGTGGTAGGTGGTGAACTGCGGGTTGGATTGTTTGCTGGAACAGGCGGCGACCGCGGCTGACGAGTATCTCCTTCTGTCGAGCTGTTGGACGACCGCGTCCGGGAGTTTGCTGATGTCGGAGCCGTCCCACCTGATGACCAGCCTGGGAACTCCGTACTGTCCCTCGGGCATGGCGCAGGTTTTGCGGGCGTCTTCGTTCGATTCGGCGGGGGGAAAGCCCTTTTCCAGAAGAAGCTTTTCTATCTGGCGCTCGACGGCTTCCGTTGTCAGGACGGGGGCGTTGTGGGCGAAGTCCTCGACCGCGTATAAGAGGCCCTGCTGCTCGACGACGGCGATGCCGACGAGGTCGAGGTTGGGATCGAGGAGGTTGGTGCGGTGGGCCGGACTGGTCATCCAGGTCTGCTGAAGTTCTGGGGGGTTTTCTCCGTGGGCGGCGATGTTTTCTGCGATGGTGCCGAAGTGGGCGCCTGCGTTGGCGCCGCGGGTGGCGAGGTCGGGTTCGCCGGGGTATTGATGGAGGAGCCTGGCCGGGGTTGCGGAGGGCCCATTCGAGGTGAACCCTGGCAGCGTGGGCGAGGGCGCTGTCCCACTTCAAAGGAGGGAGGTTCTGGGCGGCGCGGGCCTGGTTGGCGAGGTGCAAGAGTTCCTTTTCGGGGGAGGCGTCGTCCTGCGAGACGGCCAGCGGTGCGGTGATCAGCAGGGCCGCCAGAACGAGCAGAAGGAGTAGAGGGCTTCGGGTTTTGCTTTCGTTTTGCATGCTCATGGATAGGATGCAGACCGTGCTGTGAAGGTGGGCGCCGGTAGTTCGTGCGCTGGTTCCGATAGACTGTTATCAAGTGTAGCCAAATAGAGTTGCAGGGAAGCCTGCGATCGGGCGGCACCGGAGTTTTTTTTGAAAGCTAAAGGGCCTTTAACTATGAAGTTGCAGTGCCTCGTTCCTTGTCTCGCGTTGGCCCTTTTTACCGTTGCCGCTCATGCTCAAGATAACCCTTCTCAGGTGAACCCATCGACGGCCACCGAACTCAAGGTCGGCCCGGAGGACGTTGGGCTGTATGTGAATCCGGTCGGTATCCACATCACCAATTCGCAGGCAGACACTGGTACGTTTGCTTTTCTTGGGGACGGGGTGACTGCGCGATGGTTCTACGGCGCGAACATCGGAGGGTATGTGAATTTTGTTCATCATCCGAAGTTCGACGCGGGAATTGATATCCGAGACTCGATTGTGACTGGCAACAACGCGCGGCTTAATAGCTTTCTGGTGAGCGGGCGGATCATGCCCAAACCGATTGCGGAGGTCTTCAAGCCCTATCTGCAACTGGCGGTGGGGGTGGGTAGCTCGAAGCCGCCGACGAGTCCGATCCGGCTGAACCGATTTGAGGCCGGGATTTATGGGGGGCTGGATTACCAGCTGGCGAAGCACGTGGACTTCCGCGCATTTGAATTCGGCTACGGCACGGTCACGACGATCAACAGCGGAGACTTTGGAGGGACGGTTACGTTCCCCAACTCGCGACTGTTCAGCATCAGCAGCGGGCTGGTCTTCCGCGTTCCGTAAGGCGGGTGCCGGTGAGGCCGGCCCCGTGGGACGACCTACTCGCCTCTGGTGTTGGTGACGTGGATGATAACGATCTTCGAGGTCTTGCCCTCGGGGGTGATCGTGACCATGACGTTGTCTTTGTTCTTGTCGCCGGCGGAGATCATGGTGCCGTTGCCGCTCTGGACGGTGGAGGCCTGGTCGCCGAGCTTTGATTTGTAGAAGTCGACGATCTTGTCGGGCGAGTCGGAGCTGGTGTAGATGGCGGTGACCATGGAGCCGGTAGGGGTGTGCATGTTCATTGAGCCCTGGCTGCGGCTGGAGGCACCGGGATAGGGATCGGTACCGAGGTCGGCGGCGCTGATGTTGGCTGAACTGCCGGTGGTGATGGTGCCGGTTGGCGTGGAGATGCTGACGTTGCCGTTGCTGTCTTTGTGCATCGTCCTCGAGACCTTGTAGACGCCGTAGCCGATGACGCCGGCAACGAGGACTCCGAACACGACGATGACACCTACGACGATGAGAACGATCTTCAGGACAGTGTTGCTGGAGTTTGACGGAGGCGGAGGGGGGACGCCAGGGACGTTTTGATAGCCGGGGTTGGGCGGGACGGGAGCGCCAGCGCTCATCGAGACACCTCGCGGGGGTGGAATGCAGGCATGTTGAGACCGGTCATGGAACTCTCCTTTTGAATGCGATCAGAGTGCTAAGTGGTCGCAGGGGTCCGGAGGATAGCGAGGCCGTTTCCCTGTGGTTTGCTGAAGTAGCGAGGTTACTGGAAGGTGTTGGGGATGTCGATAAAAAAGCGTGTGGAGGGTCTGATCAGCGCGGGACGAGCTGCATCATCAAGGGGTCGCGGGGGCGGAGGGTGATCTTGGCTTGCGGTACGGGCGGGGTGGTGCCCAGGTAGGACATGCGCCAGCGTTGGGCGATGGTGGCGATCGAGAAGACACCCTCCATCCAGGCGAAGCTTTCGCCGATGCATTGGCGGTTGCCGCCGCCGAAGGGAAAGTAGGTGAACTTGGGGCGGGCGGCCCTGGCTTCGGGTGAGAAGCGGTCGGGGTCGAAGCGGAGTGGGTCGGGGAAGTATTGCGGGTCGCGGCCCATGATGTATTGGCTGAAGAAAAAGTGCGCTCCGGGAGGGATGCGGTAGGGGCCGAGTTGTACGGGCCTGGTGGACATGCGTCCCATTGCCCAGGCGGGTGGGTAGAGACGCATGGATTCGGCGAAGACTTGCTCGGTGTAGCGGAGGGCGGGGTAGTCGGCGAGGGTGGGGAGGCGGCTCCGGGCAGCGGTACCGGTGCGAGAACCCATGTCCGAAGTTCCGGACATGGGGCACCCAGGATTCGGTTGGGACGAAGATTCGGTGCCGAGCACGGTGTCGAGTTCGGCGTGGAGTTTGGCTTCGACTTCGGGATTCTGGCTGAGGAGGTACCAGGTCCAGGTGAGGCCGTTGGCTACGGTTTCGTAGCCGGCGAGAAAGATGGTGAGGACTTCGTCGCGGACCTGCTCGTCGGACATGCCGGTGTGATGGCCGGAGGCGTCGGCCTGCTCGTCGCGTGAGGTGAGGAGCATGGAGAGGAGGTCGCCCTTGTCGGGTTCGTCCGTTCGCTGCTGCTTCGCGGTGTTCGCGGATGAGGCGGTTGACGATGGCGTCGAGGCGGGGCTTTGATTTGCGGAACTTGATGAGTTTGGGGATAGGGAGGTGGATGAAATTTTCGAGGCGGGGGAAGGCGACGATGAAGTTGTAGAGGCCCATGATGGTGTTGACCTCGTCGTTGATGCTGCGGATGTCGGCGGTGACCTCGGTGTTGAAGAGGGTGCGGGCGACGATTTCGAGGGAGAGCTGCATGCTGGCGGCGGCGATGTCGATCTGCTGGTTGGGGCGCCAGGATTTTTGCTGGGAGTCTGCGCAGGCTACGATCTGGTCTCCGTAGGCGGCGATGCGCTGGCGGTGGAAGGCGGGGGCGACGATGCGGCGCTGGCGCTTGTGGATGGGATCGTCGGAGGTGATGAGGCCTTCGCCGAGGAGGACCTTCATGCGGCGGACGGTGCGCTCTTTGACGAAGCTGGAGGATTGGTTGACGAGAATTTCACGGATGTATTCGGGGTCGTTGATGAAGACGATTGGGGTGCCCAGGAAGCGATAGTGGGCGATGTTGCCGTAGGTCTTAAGGAGGTGCTCGAAGAGGCGGATGGGGTGGCCGAGTTTGACCCAGGGTTTGAAGGAGTAGAAGGGAAGGGAGTGTTTCAGGCCCGGGGGCATGCGCCATTTTGTGGATTCCGAAGTGGGTCCGGGTGGGGCTTCGAGGGTTGGGGTCGGGGCGTTCATGTTGCGGCTCGTTTGTTGTTTGGAAAAGGCGTAACGATGATCAAAAGGATAAAGACTGATAAGAGGCGGAGCGTGGGTCGCTCGCGGTGGTTAGGGTCTGGGTGTTGTCAGACGCGCGTCGACTATTTTTTTGATGCAGGCCTGAATGTCGTCGATGGAGGCGTCGTCGCGGATGGCGATGACTCGTTGGGGTTCGCGGGCGGCGATCTCTTCGTACTTTTCGTAGATGCGGCGGTAGAAGTCGTCGGACTCGCGCTCGAAACGGTTTTCGTCGGTGCCTTGCTTTTCTACGTGGCGCAGGTTGCGGCGGCGGGCCCGTTTTAGGGACGATTCGAGGGACGGCAGGAGGAGGATCGTCAGGTCGGGCTGGAGGTTGTCGCAGGCGGCGGCGTGCATGGCGAGGATGCGCCGGCTGCCGAGCTGGCGGCCTCCACCCTGGTAGGCCTCGGAGGAGTCGGTGTAGCGGTCGCAGAGGACGATGGAGCCGGCGGCGAGGGCGGGGAGGATGACTTCGGCGATGGACTGGGCGCGGTCGGCGAACATGAGAGACATCTCGGCGGCGGGGGCGATTGGGCCGAGGGCGGCCTCGGATTTTGAGTCGAGTAATACGCTGCGGATTCGGTCGCCGAGAGCGGTGCCGCCGGGTTGGCGGAGGGTGACGACTTTGTGGCCTTCGGCCTCAAGTGTGGCGGCGAGGCGGCGGAGCTGAGTGGTTTTTCCGGAGCCGTCGAGGCCTTCGAAGGTGATGAAATGTCCGCGCGGCATGGTTTCAGCTTACCGCAGATGAGCGGGACGGCATTTGGAAGAGAAGGGCCGTGTTTTACAGAATCGAAGAACGGACTACGATGTTGCAGGGGAGAAACAAGTACAGAAAACAGTTTCTGTTTGGGAGGGCCATATGATCATTATTTTTCTTGCGATGGTCATTCCGCTATTGGCGGTCTGCGGTGTGTTCGCGATGTTGGCGAACAGCAGTCAACGAAGAGGGCAGAGTGGTTCGCCGGGTACGGCGAGTATTGCGAAGCAAGGGAGAGCGACTGATCCGGAGGACTAGGAGCTACTTGCTGACGGCGACGGTGGGCGCTGGCTGCCACGTGACGCCGGTGTCGTCGATGACGATTGTGAGGGGGCCTTCGGCGCCTTCCTTGAGGAACGGCCCATCGGATTTGTGGTCCGTGGTGGGCGCTGTCGGTGTAGAGGAGCTTCATGGTGCCGGAGCCGAGGACCTTGAAGCGGTAGTGGAAGTCGGCGCCGGGGGCGAGGGCCTGGGTGCCGAAGCTGGCGCTGGGATAGTCGACTTCGAGGAGTTCGATGGGGTGGGTGGTGCGGTTGCTGATCGTGGCTATGACGTATGGGGAGTGGCAGCCGGTGGTGGCGATGAGGGTGAGGACTGCGAGAAAAGGGACGCGGCGCATGAGAGTCAAGAGTATCAGGCGGTCTGGGGGTGTGGATGGGAAGGATCGGGGCTGACGCCCCAGATTCGGGCGATTTTCGCAGGGCTAGAGGCCTGCGCTCCCTCCAGAAGCAAAAGCGAAATGCGGGGATTCTTCGCTTCGCTCAGAATGACGAGCGGCGGGGTTGTCGCGTCCCTCCCTGTCGTTAGAAAGGAGATGCGTTAGAGGAAAGGGAGGTAGTCGGAGGTGCGGGTGGGCGTCTTGCCGAGGATGCGGGCGGTGAGGACTGCGCCGCTGCGGTTGTCGTGGAGGGTGATGGGGAAGGCGAGGACGCTCCAGGTGAGGCCCTGCTCTTCGGGTTTGGGTTGGTTGAGGAGGCCGCGGCGGGTGCGGTCGATGTAGGTCTCGCGGCTGTGGCAGACGGTCTGGAGGACCTCGCGCCAGTCGCGCATGAGAGGGTGGAGCTCCTGAAAGACGCAGCGGCCGGTGAACCAGTCGCGGGGCTGACCGAGATATTCGGCGGCGGCGTCGTTGCAGTACTGCCAGATGCCCTTGTCGTCGAAGATCTGGACCAGGACGTCGGAGCCGATGGTGAGAGAGAGGCGGGAGTAGAAGAAGTCGCGGGCGTCGACGACGACGGGCGCGCCGCGGCGTTTGGCCCCGAGGGAGCTGAGGGCGTCGAGGAGATCGTCGACGGAGCTGTGGCCCTTGAGCAGGTGCATGTCTTCGACGCCGCCGAAGTAGCGGTCGAGGGTGGCGGAGAGGATGATGATGGGGACGTGGGGGCGGCGGCGGCGAAGGAGAGCGGCGACTTCGGTGCCGAACTGGCCGGCGCCGAGGTGGTAGTCGAGGACGGCGATGTCGATGTTGTTGAAGAGCTCGGTGGCCTCTTCGATGGTGGCGGCCGGGACGCACTCGTAGCCGTGCTGGCGGAGGATGGCGGTGCGGAGATGGAGGTTGTCCGGCTCGTCGTCCAGCAGCAGAACGCGTACGGGTTGGTTGCGCGTGCTCGGCATCTGGTGAAGGACGCTCGGGATGCTGTCGGGAGGCTCAATCATCGGTCTACCCCGTTTATGATGCTCCTTTATACGACTATAGTCACCAATTAGTTGGTTATTTTAGTTTAGATTTCATGTCCCGTATCAACTCAGGAAGGCGATTGAAGATGGCGACGGAGCGGAGCCACTGGCGGTTGTCGATGGCGGGGTAGCCGCTGACGACCTTGCCGGGGGCGACGTCGCTGGGAATGCCGCTTTGGGCGGTGGCCATGGCCCCGTCGCCTACGGTGCAGTGGCCGGCGACGCCGACCTGGCCGGCCAGGATGACGTTTTTGCCGACGGTGGTGGATCCGGCGAGGCCGACCTGGGCGCAAAGCAGGGTATTGGCGCCTACGGTCGAGCCGTGGCCGACCTGGACGAGGTTGTCGATCTTGGCGCCGGGTGGACGCGGGTCTCGCCGATGGAGGCGCGGTCGATGCAGGCGTTGGCCTGGACCTCGACGTTGTCTTCGAGGATTGTTCGGCCGGATTGCAGGATCTTGTACCAGGTGCCGTCAGACTGGCGGGCGAAGCCGAAGCCGTCGGCGCCGATGATGGCGCCGTTCTGCAGGATGACGTTGTTGCCGAGGCGGCAGTGCTCGCGGACGACGGCGTGGGCGTGGGCGAAGAGGTTATTGCCGGCGCGGGAGTGGGGGTAGAAGACGACGTGGGGGAGGATGGTGGCGTTGTCGCCGATGACGACGTTGTCGCCGATGACGGCGTAGGCTCCGATGTGGGCGTTGGCGCCGATGTGGGCGGTGGGGGCGATGACGGCGGTGGGGTGGATGCCAGGGGGGTAGGTTGGGGCCTGGTAGAAGAGCTCGATGGCGAAGGCGAAGGCGAGGTAGGGGTTTTCGATGCGGAGGGTGGCGGTGGAGATCGCGGGGAAGCTGGGTTCGACCAGGATGGCGGTGGCCTTGGTGGTGCGGGCGAGGGCGGCGTACTTGGGGTTTGAGACGAAGGTGAGGTCGCCGGCTTCGGCGGTTTCGATGCCGGCGACGCGGGTGATCTCGGCGGAGGGGTCGCCGTGGAGGGTGGCGTCGAGGTACTCGGCTAGCTTGGCGAGCTTCATGGATTCTGGGGGATTATAGAGACAGGGAGTGGGGAATAGGGTGTAGGGAGTAGCGGGCAAAGACAAGCGGCCCGCACTCTTGCTTTCTATCCCTACACCCTATTCCCTCCTCCCTTAGTTGGGGCGGGTGTTGGGGGGGACAAGGTTGTTGAAGAGGTCTTCCTGCATGGAGGGGACGGAGGAGGCTGGGAGGGGTTTGCGGCGGGAGGGGGTGGTGATGACGGCGAGGAGCTGGAGCTCGGTGATGGAGGTGCGGGGGACGTAGATGCGCTGGGTGTTGGAGCGGGTGTCGGGCGGGGTGAGGTGGAGGCCGGCGTCGTGGATGAGGTCGTCGAGGAGGGTGATGTCGATGGGGGCGAGGCCTTCGAGGAGGTCGCCGGTGCGGAAGGTCATGCGGAGCCAGAGGCCTTCGGTGCGGGGCTTGGCGAGGAAGGTGCGGCGGGTGAGGCGCTCGGGGTTGAGCGTGTCGTGGAGGTTGAAGTCGCGGACGTAGCAGACGTGCTTGATGTCGTTGAGAAGAAGGGGGACGACGCGGCCGGTGAGGTCGAGGAGGTCGATTGAGCGGTTGCGGACGAAGGCGGAGAGGGGCAGATAGCCGGGGAGGGTTTCGCCAGTAAAGCGGCGGACGATGACCTTTTTGTGGGCGGAGGACATGGGTCGGGAATTGGGCCTGGGGGATTGTCGCATACCGGGGGCCCGGAGGGTGAAAAAGGTGCTGCCCGCGTAGTCAAATCGCTAATGTTGTGTTACACTTACGTTTTGTGCCCGCGTATCGCTATCTTGATAAACACTTGATTCGCCTGAGCTTAGGTACGGGGCCTTGGCGATTTTGAGTGCACCGGTTAGGACCGGCTTGGAGTAAACCTACCAGTTATGGCCGACTACATTTATCTGCTGGAGAATCGTCTTTCGCAGGCCCAACAGGCTGCGCTGCTTGCTGTGCGGCAAGTGGCTCGCGCTAAAGGGCTTACTGTGTTCCTGGTGGGCGGAGCGGTGCGCGACATGACGAGCGGGTCGCCGGTGCGCGATCTGGATGTAGTGGTTCAGGGAAATGCTCTCAAGCTGAAGAAAGATATAGAGAAAGTCAAAGGCGTTATCACTGGCGAGCATGAGGCTGGGCAGTCGCTTTTTGTGCGGTTTCCTGGTGGTGTTCGCATGGAGATTGGCAGCACTTTGTCGGTCACTTATCCGAAGCCGGGCAAGCCGGTGGTGAAGCCGGCGAACATTCTGGACGACTTGCGGCGGAGGGACTTTACCGCGAACGCCATGGCGCTCTCGCTGAATGACGGCTCGTACGGGCTGCTGATGGACCCTCTGAACGGGGTGGCGGACATTGAGAACCGCGAGCTGCGGCTGGTGAGTAACTACGGATTTATCGAAGACCCGGTGCGGATGATTCGGGCGGCGCGGTTTATGGCGCGGCTGGGCTGGCAGATGGACGAGAAGACCCGGGAGCGGTATGAGACGGGCAAGAAGGAAGGGTACATCTCGGCCATGGATGCGTTCAACCGCGGATATGAGACCGAGGAGATCTTCCACGAAGAGGATCCGCTGCGGGTGTTGAGGCGGCTCGAGGCCGAGGGGTGGATGAAGCACCTGTTCCCGGCGCTGGCGTCGGCGAAGGCCAACGTGGCGGAGCTGGAGCGGCTGCGGGAGAGCCAGATGCAGTTGCAGATGCAGGGGATCCATCCCGAGGCCGCGGTGGCGAACTTCCCTTTTCTGACGGCCAAGATGGCGCCGAAGGACGCTGGCGGCGCTGAAGAGGAGCTTTGCGCGGCAGGGGTTTGTGCAGGAGATTGCGGCTCTGGAGGGTGAGGCGAAGGCTTTTGCGGCGGAGTTTTCGGGCAAGGGCGCGGCGACACCGTCGCAGGCCTGGAAGCTGCTGCACTCGGCCAAGCCGGAGTCGATTCTGTGGGTCGCGCATACTTCGAAGAACGCGGGGATCCAGGCGAAGTTCAAGGGCTTCTTTACGGAATGGGCGCAGGCGAAGCAGAAGATCCCGTACGTGATGATGCAGGAGATGCGGATCGTCCCTGATTTGCCGGTGTATCGACGAGCTGCTGGACAAGCTGTTCTTTGAGCTGATGGATGGCAAGCTGGGAACGCCGGAGGAGATGAAGGCCTATCTTGAGCCGTTCTCGCCGCCTGCTCCGCCTCCGCCGGTGCATCTGCGCCGTCCGCGCGTGGCGAAGAAGGACGCAAAGCCGCCCAAGAGCCGGAAGAAGGCCGTTGCTGTTGCGGAGGGTCAGCCAACGGATGCGGTCGCTGCCGTGGCCGCTGGCGATGCTAAGGCCCCGGAGAAGGCCGTGAAGAGTGCGGTCCCCGTGAAGCTGACCCCGGCCCCGGCCAAGGACGTTGCGAAGAAGGCCGCTGCGCCAGTGAAGGCGGCCGTGCCGGCTAAGAAGGTGGCTGCGCCCGTGAAGGGTAAGGCCGTTGCTAAAGCTCCTGCGAAGAAGGCGGCCCCTGTAAAGAAGGCCGCAGCGAAGAAGGTCCCCGCAAAGACCGCGGCGAAGAAGGCTCCTGCGAAGAAGGCCGTGAAGAAGGCAGCTCCTGCGAAGAAGGTCGCGGCGAAGAAGGTCGCGGCGAAGAAGGCCCCGGCGAAGAAAGCAGCGAAGAAGGCCACTCCGGCGAAGAAGGCTGTGAAGCTTGCGGCGAAGAAGAAGCGCTGACGAGATTTCAGTGGATGTCCAGCGGTTTTGGTCCGGGGACGGTGCAGGTTGTCTGAATCGAATTGATGAGAGCGCACTCTCCCTCAAGGTTGGTTTGGCAACGGCTCGGGTGTGTCGACGTTTAACGGAATTGACTATCCGGGTTGTCCTGCTTTCTGTCCAGATTAGGTTTGTGAGGACGGCTGGCTAAGTATCGCTGCCAGGGGTGCGCCGTTTGGCGATCCAAGTCCAGTACATGCGTCCCATCCAGGTCGAGCCGTAAAGGCACCATTGTTGCCATTGGTGATGTCGCGCATCGCCTGGGCAACGCCGGTGGAGTACAGCTTGGGGTTCAGGAAGCCCACGGGTTGGCCGAGCTTCTGATTCATCCGGGCAATGAGACCAGCCCACAGTGGCGCGACCGCGCTGGCGCCGCCGAAGATGCCGGGCTGCCCGTCTACCTGGATCTGATAGCCCGACTGAGGATCAGCGTCGCCGGAGACATCGGGAACGCCTCGTCCGCCAATGTTGTTGGAGGGTGGCGGAACGTTGGAGTTCGTCTGGTAGTCGGGCAGCGCAAAGACAGCACTGACTCCGCCACCCGTTGCGCCGCCCTGCGGCATGTCGTTCCAGACTGTCTCACCCGTCAAGGAGCCGTTGCTTGTCGCCATATGCGTTCCGCCACAAGCTAAAACATGCGGACTTGAGGATGGGAAGTCCACGTGATTCGCATTGTCGCTGACGCCGTCGCTTGAGCCGTCGTCCCCGGCGGCTACCGTGACCGTGATCCCGAGGGCCGCAGCCGATTGGAAGGCCTGGTCCATCGCCTGCATGGCCTGTTGGGTCCAGTTCGACTCCGCTGACCCCCAGCTGATCGATAGCACAGACGGATTGTTGGCTGTGTCGTGAATTGCTGTGGTGATTGCGTCCAGAAAACCCTGGTCTGTGTTCGGTGCGAAGTACATCGCGATCGTTGCACCGGGCGCCACGGACGCCGCCACCTCGATGTCCAGCATCACTTCACCATCCGGTCCGTTTGGGTCGCCGGGGCTGCTGGTCGCTCCATCCACGGAGACTGCGACGATCTTCGGCGGATTCAGCCGCTGATTGGAGAAGTACTGCTGCAGGTCGCTGGTCTGGTACCCGCCACCCAACTCAAGGATCCCAATGGTCTGTCCCGCGCCGGTTGCATCGGTGGGGAAGTTATAGAGTTGCGCGACCTGAACGGGGGTATAGCTCTGGTTGGCTGCACTCCGTGGCGCCGCAGCATGACTTCCTGCCGCACCTACTTTACGAAAATGCGCCGCAGCCTGCGGGCGATTGTCCAGTCCCAGGACAGCCTCTACATTATTTGCAAGATCGGAGGGTACCATCAGAGCTCCCTGGCGACCTCTGAACCGCTGCGTGAGTCCGTCACGGTCCATGGAATTCGTATCGGTTGAGTTCGACACCAAACGCTCGCTGCATGGCGGCAGCTGTTCCCCTAAGAACCATCGTGCGCCTGGCGAGGCTCGACGCCGATTCGTCGACAGTCAGGTTCTGTGCTGCGGCGAACTTGCGGACCATGTCGGCCGCAGCAGGGTCAGCTCCATGTTTCGCTGTGAATTCCTGGCGGGAGAGCGTACGCCCACCCATCTGCTTCAGGTCCAGTGGCTGCATCCGCCTGAGAATGACGGACACGTTGATGAGTTCTCCGGAATCGACGGGTCCGATCATTCGGGCGCCGGCCGGGGCGTTGCGCTCGCTGTGAGACAGGGAGACGCGCTGGGACGAGGTTTCAAAGTTGTTGGGTGACATAGGCTGCTCCTTCTTACGCACGCCGTCGGGTTTTGGCCGAGGGTCTTTGGGGAGACCGATGAATCCGCGTTGGAACGTTCCAAGAGAAGCGGTCTTGCTCAGAGATGAACTGAGGGTCTCCATAAGGCCGCTCTACACGAGTGGGACGTTCTGCTTTACGATTGCATTTCCTGGGAGGACAACGAGCCGGCATCCGAATAAGGGGGAATGACGCCGGTGAATTCTGAAAGGATACGCTTATGTTCAGCCTTTGTGTCAAGCGCTCCAAGGAGTCAGTTTCCGTGCTGGATGGATCCCGCGTTTCTCTACAGTTTGTCTTTCGCCATGAAGCTGGTGACCTCGGCATGGGAGATGGCGTCGGCCGCGTAGGTGAAGGTACCTTTGGCTTTTACTTCGCGGGCCGCCCGTACGAAAGCGCCCAGGGCGGCGCGGGCGAAGGAGCCTCCGACGCTGATTCGCTTGACTCCGACGGCTGCCAGCTCTTCGACAGAGAAGGTAGCACCCTGCAGGCCCATTAGGACGTTGACTGGTTTGGAGACAGAGCTGCAGACTTCGCGGATGGCCTCGAGGCCCGGGAGTCCGGGGGCGTAGAGGACATCGGCGCCTGCCTCGGCGAAGGACTGCAAGCGACTTATGGTGTCGTCGAGATTGGGACGGCCGTGCAGGAAGTTCTCGGCCCTTGCAGTCAAGAGGAAGTGATGGGTCTGGGCCGTCTCGGCGGCCGCTTCGACTCGTTCCACCGCGAGTTGGAAGTCGTAGATGGGGTTGGCGGGGTCGCCGGTTGCGTCTTCGATTGATCCGCCGGCGAGTCCAATACTGGAGGCGAGTCGAATGGTTGCTGCGCAGGTTTCAGGCGAAGGGCCGAAGCCGTCCTGGAGATCGGCCGAGACCGGTAGATGCGTTGCGTCGACGATATCTTTCGCATTTTGGAGAATCTCATCGCGGGACAGCTCTGCCGGTGTGTCGCGGTGTCCGGCGGAGAAGGCGTAACCGGCACTGGTGGTGGCGAGGGCCTCGAAGCCTAATGCGGTGAGAATTTTTGCGGTCCCGGCGTCCCATGGATTGGGAATGACGAATGCTCCGGCGCGCTGATGAAGAGATTTGAAGGCTTCGTATTTCTGTTCGCGTGTCACGGACGGCTCTCCTTGTTTCCTTTGACGTACATCGGCATTGGGCGGTGGTGCGATGTATGTTAGCGGTGGCGCTTGAGCAGGGTGACGGTGGTGACGAAGAGGCCCGCTGCGGTGAGGGTGAGAAGCACGATGGCGCGGCGGTAGGCGCGCTGTGTTGCTGGTTGAGTAGCGGCGGTATTGTCCAGGCATTGGGTGCAGCCCTGAGCGTGGGCTGTGTGAGGGAAAGCTGTTAACAGCAGCAACGCCAGCGCGATGGACGCAGCGGTACGAGAACCCATGTCCCAAAGGCGGGACATGGGGCACCCGCTTTTTTGCTGAGTTGAGATGTTTGTGAACCAGGGTTCGATAGAGACTGATGACTTCATTGGAAGAAGGCGAGGAGAGCGAAGAGGAAGAGCCAGAGGACGCCCATGGCGTGCCAGTACCAGGCGGCGCCGTCGACGAGGATCTGGCGGTTCTCGAGTTGGCGCGAGACGTAGAGGCCGGCGAAGGCGGCGATGAGAGCTGCGATGCCGAAGAAAAGATGGAAGGCGTGGACGCCGGTGATCAGGTAGAAGAAGTGGCTGCTTTGGCTGGTCTTGAAGAAGACGTGCTGAGCGGCGAGTTGACGCCAGGCGATCCACTGGCCGGCGAGGAAGAGCGCGCCGAGAGCGATGGTGGCCGATAGCCAGGGGAGAGCGCGGCGGGTGATGGGTTTGCCGAGGCCGAGCCACTCGTCCATGACGTCGGTTTCGCGGAACATGTTGCGGCGGGCGGTCTCCATGGTGAGGGAGCTGAGGAGAAGGACGGCGGTGTTGAGCCAGAGGATGGGCGGGATGATGGTGGGGACCCACTCGTTGACGTAGTGGTTGTAGGCGTTGATGTGGCCGGTGGACTGGTTGACGAAGAAGGTGCTGACGATCGCGACGAAGAACATGAGGTCGCTGGCGAGGGCGAAGAAGATGCCCATGCGGTAGCGATGGAGGCGCTCGTAGGGGCCGCGGTGGCCGTGGGAGCGTTCGTTCCAGTTGTCGCCGTCGCCACCGCCGCCGGTGCGTTTGTCAGTTGGCGGACGCCGGCCTGAGCCGCCGTCGTGGTCTTCGAGGCGCCGCTTGCGCTCCTGGTCGGTTTTGTTGGGCGTGATGGTGGCCGGCATGATGGTTCACTCTTGAAGCACGCGTTGTGGACAGATTACTCCGGTTTTGTGTCTGCCGTGTTTTCTACGGTGGTCTGGATAACTTTGTCGGGTGCCCATTGAGGAAGGAAGGAGTCTCCAAGCTCAGTGGATTCATAGTGGCAGGGGGCACGATAGACGGTGATCTCTGGTGTATCGGATGCGGGTGGAGGGGTAAAAGGATTCATAGCGGGGCGCCATTCGAGCGTGGTGGCTTGCCATGGGTTTGACGTTGCAAACCGGCCTTTGCGCAGGCTGCGGAAGAGATTGAGGAGGAAGAGGAGCTGGGCGGTGGCGAGGAAGATCGCAGCGTAGGTGATGAAGTGATTGAGGGGGACGGTCTGGGCGAGGAGGACGCCGGTGGGGCTGAGCGCGCCGCCGGGGCCGGGGATGCCGGTGAGCTGGGCGTATTGGCGGGGTTCTCCGGCCAGGCCGGTTAGGTGCATGGGGAGGAAGACGGCGTAGGCCCCGATGAGAGTGAGCCAGAAGTGCCAGCGGCCAAGGGGTTCGGACATCAGGCGTCCGGGGTGGTTGCGGGCGGCGGTGATGAGAGGGAACCAGTAGTAGGTCGCGGCGTAGAGGGCGAAGACGCCGGCCATCGCCATGATGAGGTGGAAGTGGGCGACGACGAAGAAGGTGTTGTGAAGGTACTCGTCGAGGATTGGTTGGGCGAGGATGGGGCCGGTGAGGCCTCCGGTGATGAAGAGGCTGACGAAGCCGAGGCTGAAGAGCATCGCGGTGGTGTAGCGAGGTCTTGCGCGCCACGTTGTGGCTAGCCAGCTTAAGACCTTGGCGGAGGCGGGGAGAGCGATGGCAATGGTGGAGATGGAGAAGGCGGAGCTGGCGAAGGGGTTGAGGCCGGCGACGAACATGTGGTGTCCCCAGAGAAGGATGCCGAGGAGGCCGATGAGGAGGGTCGTCGTGATCATGGTGCGGTAGGCGAAGACTTTTCGGTGGCTGAAGTTGGCGAGGAGCATGGAGGTGAGGCCGAGGCCGGGGAGGATGGCGATGTAGACCTCGGGGTGTCCGAAGAACCAGAAGAGATGGAGCCAGAGGAGGGGGCTGCCGTCGCCGCCGCGATGGACGATGCCGTTGACGAGGTCGCCGGTGGGTAGGAAGAAGCTGGTTCCGGCGTGGCGGTCGCAGAGGAGGAGCAGGATGGCTGCGAGCAGGACTGAGAAGGCGATGATGCTGAGAAGAGCGGCGGTGAACCATCCCCAGACGGTGAGCGGAAGACGCTCCCACGTCATGCCGGGGCAGCGGTTGCGGATGATGGTGGTGAGGGTGTTGATGGAGCTTGCTGTGCTGGCGATGGCGAAGAGGGCGATGCTGATGAGCCAGAGGTCCATGCCTGCGCCTTGTCCGGGGCCGGCGCTGGGGACTGCGCTGAGGGGTGGGTAGGCCGTCCAGCCCGAGATGGCGGAGCCGCCGGGGACGAAGGTGGAGCTTAGGAGGGTCAGGAGAGCTACGGCCGTTAGCCAGAAGCTGGCGGCGTTGAGAGTGGGGAAGGCCATGCGGCGGGCGCCGATTTGTGCGGGGAGGATGAGGTTGCCGAAGCCGGCTTGGGGGGCGGTGGTGAGGACGAAGAAGAGCATGATGGTGCCGTGGATGGTGACGAGGGCGAGGTAGTCTTCGGGGAGGATGGGGCCGTGGAGCCAGAGTGGCCATGCGGGCCAGACGAGGTGGATGCGCATTAGGAGCGAGAGGAGGGTGCCGATGACGACGGAGATGAGCGCGAGGACGAGGTATTGGATGCCGATGATGCGGTGGTCGGTAGAGAAGAGGCGAGGGAATAGGGAATAGGGAGTAGGGAATAGAGAACCTACGGCGTGGTCCCGGTGTTGTTTGGTAGCGGGCGAATCAGGATGTTTCATTGAGTGGCTGCTTTCTGTTTCGAAGCTAGCCAGTTTGCGAACTCGTCCGGAGCGAGGACGCGGAGGGTGGCGTTCATTCGGTAGTGGCCGAGGCCGCAGAGTTGGGTGCAGAGGATGGCGTAGGTGCCGGGGCTGGTGGGGGTGAAGTGGATGTGGATGGTTTGGCCGGGGACGGCGTTTTGCTTGAGGCGGAGCTCGGGGATGGAGAGGCCGTGGATGACGTCCTGGGCGTTGAGGCGGAGATCGACTTCGCGGTTGGCGGGGAGGACGAGTTCGGAGGTGACTACGTCGTCGGCGGAGTGGGGATCGGTGGGGTCGAGGCCGAGGGGGTTGCCTTCGCCGGGGGCGACGAGGCTGGGGCGCGTGATGCCGAAGGTGGCGTCGGGGCCCGGGTAGCGGAAGTACCAGGCGAACTGGACGCCGGTGACCTCGACCTGGAGGGCGGTGGGCGAGGCCCCTGTGTAGCGGGTGGCGGCCCAGAGACGCTCGGCCTTGATGGTGAGGAAGGCGAAGAGGAGGGCGAGCGCGGTGAGGGGAAGGTACTCGATGCGCCAGAGGTTGGTGGCTTCGCTGCGGCGGCAGGCGAGGAGGCCGATTAAGAGGATGAGGTGAGCCAGGGCGAGCAGGGCGAGGGCGATCCAGAGGTTGAGGAGGAGGTGGTGGTCGAGCGCGGGGCCGTGAGCGCTGGCGTCGGTGGGAAGGAACCACGTTGGAGCGAGCAGGAGCGCGAGATTGCTGCCGGGGCGCGTCTTGCGGGAGTGGGGCACCTGCTAAGGATATCGCGTTCGATTTGGTGAGTTTGGGCGAAGGTGTGAGATGAGCGAAGGCGGTCGAGCTTTGCTCGATGATCCACCCTTTGCGGAAGACGCAAAGGATGGGCCACCCAGATGGTAGGGATTGAAAGGAGACAGGTCAGAAAGGTCGGGAGCTATTTCTTCATCGGTGCTATTGCGTGGCCGAATGCGAGGAGGTTGCCGTCGGGGGCCAGGATGAGAAGCTCCCTTTGGCCGTAGGTTTGATCGACGGGGCCGTAGACGTCGCGCTTGGGGAGGGTGTCGAGCTTCGGCTTGAGTTCGGCGTAGAGTTTGTCGACGTCGTGGACATCGATGTAATAGGCGAAGCGCCGGGTGCCGGGAGGTGCGGCATCTTTTCCGGTTTGTTCCAAGATGCGAAAGCCGGCGGTCTCGCGATGGACGTAGGCGTAGTCGGACTTGCGAAGCTTTGTCTCGAAGCCGAGGATGTCGTTGAAGAAGGTGACGGCACGGTCGAGATTGTCGACGATCATGAAGGGCGTGACCTGGATGAAGTTGGACATGGTCGCTTCTCCTGCGGGGATTTCTTCCGCGGGGTCAGGCCCGTTTGCGGACGAGGTCGAGGAAGAGCTGGTGGACTCGGGGGTCGGAGCTGAGTTCGGGGTGGAAGGTGGCGGCGAGGAGGTGGCCTTCGCGGACCAGGACAGGGAAGCCGTCGCGGGTGGCGAGGGTTTCGACTTGCGGGCCGGTGCGGGTGATGCGAGGGGCGCGGATGAAGACCATCTCGAGTGCGCCGCCGGGGAGTGCGGTGGGCACGGTGAGGATGGTGGAGTCGATCTGGCGGCCGTAGGCGTTGCGCTCGACGGTGATATCGAGGGCGGCGAGGGACGCTTGCGTGGGGTTTTCGACGTTCTTTGCGAGGAGGATCGCGCCGGCGCAGGTGCCGAAGGTCGGGGTGGTTTCGACGAAGGACTGAAGGGCGTCGAGAAAGCCGCCACGCTCGAGGAATTTGAGGAAGGTGGTGGACTCGCCGCCGGGGATGATAAGGCCGTCGAGGTCAGCGAGTTCGGCGGGCGTGCGGACGAGCTTCGCGGTTGCGCCAAGGGCGGTGAGGGCTTTGGCGTGGGCTTCGAATGCGCCTTGCAGGGCAAGGACGCCAATGGTGAGAGGTTTCTGAGACATGCCGGTTATTTGATTGTAAAGAAGTTGAAACGTTGCGACATGTGTGAGGCTTCTCAGCGCTAGAGAAGGCTCTCGCCAAAGCGGAGGAGGTTGCCGTCGGGGTCGCTGAGGACGAACTCGTTCATCTGCCACTCGCGTGGGGCCAGCGGCGACAGGATATTGGCTCCCGCTGCGCGGAACTCGGCTTCGAGCGCTGCGGCGGTGCCATTGACGAGGTAGAAGTAGACTCCGCATGGGTTCTGGTTTTCGATCAGGTCGGGGGCAGTGCGGAGATGGAGTTCGAGGCTGTCGCGGTTGATGAAGGCGTAGCCGTCGCCGTCCTGCCAACGGCGGGCAGAGAAGCCGAGTTGACGGTAGAAGTCGATCGCGCGGGCAAGATTGTGGACCGGAAGGATGGGGGCGATACGGAGCATGGGATTCGACTGCATCGATGCTACTTCATGAGCAAAGACATTGTCGCACCCGCGCTATGCGGAGACTCAGATGAATGAAAGCCAGACCGTTGTTGCGGTCTGGCTTTTCTTGAAGTGCTGGAATTTGTGTTTGTTTATTGCGTGCCGCAGGCGCGGTCCTATTGATGTGGAACAGCTCGCTAA
This sequence comes from uncultured Acidobacteriaceae bacterium, assembly GCA_963756685.1. Classification (GTDB taxonomy): domain Bacteria; phylum Acidobacteriota; class Terriglobia; order Terriglobales; family Acidobacteriaceae; genus Edaphobacter. The sequence continues at coordinate 295,828 of CAVWON010000004.1, read as the reverse complement.
CGGTGCAGACAAGGCAGCAGGTGTCGCGAGCCTTGGAGGCGATCCAGAGAGGCTCAAAAGGTGAATCCAAGTTCGAGCACGACGGTCGGCTCGGTCATCCTGCATTGAAGACGTAGCTGGTGACTTCCACGTTCTTGTGGGAGACGCCGACGAGAAAGCCGCGCTGGGTGTCAAGAGACGTCTGGTACGTCTTGGTCCGTTGTGCGACGAGGCCGAGTTGCAGCCAGTCGAGGGGCGAGTAGGTTATTTGCGGCCAGTTGAAATAGAAGCTGCTGGAGTTATTGGTAGCGAACACATATTCGTTTGAGATGGAGACCTGGATTTTTTTGTAGGTAAGTGACGCCTCGCAGCCGGGCGCGACTCCGGTGGTCCTGCCAAATACGCCGCCGATCATTGGCGTCACATTCAGTACCAGTTCTTTTCCGGCGCTGAAGTTATAGCCGATCCACGCCGATCCGGGCTGAGTGCCCGTCGGAGTTGTAGCGGGCTTCGAGATGAAGCCATCCGTGGTCCGCTGTGAAGTTCGGATTGGCGTACCCCTGCTGGTCCGGGATGATGTAGCCGTCCGTTATCAGCGTGAACTCCCACGGATTCCTTGTGGGAGGACGGGCGTTGTGCGACGGAGGGGCCGAGACTGCCTGCGCCAGTGCATGGCTGGCCAGCGAGACAATCAACGCGAAGGCGGCGTGTTGTAACGAACGCTTCGGCGGCACGAGGCTCTCGATCGCAGAATGGCGCGCAAAATTTCGTGCACTCATTTCCTGACTGGTGATTCGGGCAAGTATAAAACGGTCGGACGAGGAGAGACTTAGATGAAAGAAAGCCAGACCGTGGTTGCGGTCTGGCTTTTCTTGAAGTGCCGCAATGAGTGTTTAGTGGGTACCGTAGGCGCGTTCGCCACTGGCGTGGAAGAGTTCGCTGACGGTGCGGACAAAGTGGCGGGCGTCGGGAGGCGTGGGGACTCCGCCGGTGAGAATTTTCTCATAGGAGATATCGCGGCCGCCGTAGTAGGCACGTGTGTCGTCCCGGTTCTGGTTGACTACGTCTCCGGTGAGGTCGACGCCAGCGAAGATGCCCTTGCTGCGTGAGTAGGTGAGGAAGCCGGCGTTGGCAAGTTCAGTTGTGGAGGCCTGCGCGTTGCGTCCGACGGGACCGGCGGCCACTGCTGCATCGCCGCCGAGCTTGACCTTATCGTGGAGAAGGCGCTCGAAGCCGTCATGAGTGGTAGCGATGAGGACGAGGTCTGTGGACTCGCCGCCAGCCTGGAAGCCGAAGCTTGCTCCGGTCAACTGGATGAAGGCGGGTGCGCTCCAGCCATGACCGGTGCGACAGGAGACGACGCCTTGACCGTATTGTGCGCCGACGACAAACGCTCCTTTTTTGAAGCCGGGGATGACGGCAACGCAGGTTGCGTGGGAGGCAACGCTGTCAGGGATGCCATGGTCGGGCGTGTCCATGAGCTCGTGAAGGACCATGTGGGCGGACTCTACGCGTTGGTCGAGTTTCTGGACGTCGGCGGCCAATGCGGGCATGGTTACGACGGCAGTGAGACAGAGTACCTGGATGATTTTCATAAATTTACCTTTCGGATACGACGAAGTTTTTGTCTTTCGTATCGTCCACTTAGTGCGATGCACTTCGCTCACTAGTCGGGAGTGGCTGGATTGAAGAAACGAGGGTTTTAATTGAGGGCGAAAAAGGGTTGTACGTGATTTGAGGAGATATTGGCTGTATTAAATTGGTTTGCAGCCAGCTTCAACGCTTTGAGGGCCTTTACAGGTATTGGCGTTCCTGATGGCGAATCTCTTTGTAGCGCATGAAGGCTCGATGCTCGTCTTCAAGTCCCAGCATGGTTCGAAGGTTGGAGCCGCGGTATGTGTGGGCGGCCATCCCGACGACATTCCTGGTTACAAACCATGGGTCGTGGAGAAATACGGTTGGGATGTGGCGGGTCTTCATGCCACGCTCGGCCTTCCAACGCAGGTACTCGATTTCGTCTGCGGAGAGGTACTTGTTGCGCACGACGGAGGTGGTGCCGTCGTACTCTTCGAGGTGTTCGTTTTCGATTAGACCGAGGCGGCGAAACTCATCAGTCATTGGGGTCCGGGGATACGGAGTGGGATGCTGAATGTAGGGCCAGTCCACATACTGGCGGGCGAACGTGAGGTTGACCTCAATCGATTCGACTGTATCGTCTGGACTGCCGACGATCAGGCCGCCGATAACGTACATCTTGTTGCGGTGCAGGTATTCGATTGCCTGGAGTGTCGCGTTGCCTGTGTTCTTGCCGTCGGTGCGTGCGGTGTTCTTTGCGGAGGCCTGCAGGAATTTGAGGTCGCCTTCGAGGACATTTTCTATTCCAAGGAAGACATAGCGAAAGCCGGCGCGGTGCATTAGCGGAGCAAGGGTCTCTCCATGGTTCGCTATTGCTGAGGTCATGCCCTGGACGAAGTAGTCCAGCTTGTCGAGCCCGGCGTTGATGATGGCGTGGCAGAGCGCTTCGAAACGGTGGACATTCAACGTGATGTTGTCATCCACGAGGAAGATCGTTCGTGCACCGTGGACTTGCGCGTCGCGAATGTCGGCGATTACGCGGTCAAAGGAGTATGTGTGGAAGTTGCGGCCGCGCATTTCAATAATGGAACAGAAGCTGCAGTCGAAGGTGCAGCCGCGCGAGGTTTCGACGACATCGGCCTGGCGGCCAAGGATCGTGTAACCCCTCAGGACTCGGGCGTCGCGGTTGGGGAGGCGAATTTCGTCGTCTTCCAGGCGGTGCGGGGCGCGCAGCTGGTTGTGAACCCACCTGCCGCCGCAGCGGTGAGAGAGTCCGGAGATGAAGTGCATGTCGGCGCCGCCTTCGAGTGCGCGTGTCAACTCACGAAAGGTGACTTCGCCTTCGCCGCGCACGATGAAGTCGACTGGCATGGAGAGGTATGCTTCGTGAGCAAGGCTTGGGTCGTAACCACCGACGACGATCTTCACATTTGGCTTCAGGGTGCGGACGAAGTGCATGATGCGTTCGGCAGTCCGGCGCTGGAAGGTCATAACTGAGAGACCAATGAGGTCTGGATCGATTTCGCGGACGAGGCGGGTGACCGTCTCCCGCACGGCGCGCTGGGAGAGGATGAGATCGGCGACGGCGACTTTGTGGTGCGGGTCAACGTTGCCTGCGAGCGAGGTCAACGCACCGTTTGGCATGCGGATCGCGATCGTAGGCATGTGCTCGAAGGAGTCGGGCATGGAGAGCAGAAGGACGTTCATAGAACCCTCCTTGACCTCTCAGACGAAAACTACCGGCGCATGTCTACGCTTCGCTTCTGACGCACTGTGGGAGAAGCTACCAGCCGCGGGTTTGCATCAGCTGGGACTCTTCGAGGGCTGCTGCGGCCAGGCCTTTCATGGTGCCGGTGACGGATTCGCTGGCTTCGGCGACGATCTTCGGATCGTTGAAGTGTGTCGTGGCGATGACGATGGCGCGCGCGCGGCTGACGGCCTCTTCGCGCTCCTTCGGATCCTTTTCGACGTCGAGCGGAGTGGCCCGCTCCTTCATGAATATGCCGGAGCCTACGAAGACCGTCTCTGCGCCGAGCTGCATCATCAACGCTGCGTCCGCTGGAGTGGCGATGCCGCCCGCGCTGAAGTTGGGGACGGGAAGCTTGCCAGTCTTGGCGACCATGCGAATGAGTTCGTAGGGTGCGCCGTGGACCTTTGCGGCGTTGTAGAGTTCTTCGTCGCCCAGCACGGTGAGGGCCTTGATTTCGCGGACGATCTGGCGCATGTGCTGGACAGCGTGGACGACGTCGCCGGTGCCGGGTTCGCCCTTGGTGCGGATCATGGCTGCGCCTTCGGCGATGCGGCGGAGGGCTTCGCCGAGGTTACGCGCGCCGCAGACGAAGGGCGTGGTAAAGGCGTGCTTGTCGATGTGATAGGTCTCGTCGGCGGGGGTTAGGACCTCGGACTCGTCGATGAAGTCGACGCCGATCTCCTGCAGGACCTGCGCTTCGGCGAAGTGGCCGATGCGGGCCTTGGCCATGACAGGGATGGTGACGGTGGCCATGATCTCTTTGATGAGCTTGGGATTGGCCATGCGGGCGACGCCGCCTTCGGCGCGGATCATGGCGGGGACGCGCTCGAGTGCCATGACGGAGATGGCGCCGGCCTCTTCGGCGATGCGGGCCTGCTCGACGTTCATGACGTCCATGATGACGCCACCTTTGAGCATCTCGGCGAGGCCGAGTTTAAGGCGGATGGACGGGGTGTCGAAGCTGCCATTGCCGTTGCGGGTGTGATCTGCCATGGGGTTCTCCTGAGTCTACTGGGTCTTGTATCTTGTGCGCGGCGGTAGGCACACTGTGCTTCCTGTATGTCCGCGAGACTCTTAAGCTTATCAGTTTTGTGGTGGACTGACGCGTTACTTTGAGTTTGTATCGCGCGGGTCGATTTTAGATACGATATGCAAGTCTCCTACCTACGAAAGCAAGTTGAGCTACATAGGTCGGACCGCCGACGGGATGGCCTCAAACGACAAGTTCAAATTTGACGGTTAGGTGTATGGCATGGAGGTTACCTTAGATCGCTTTGGGGTGTTGGCAGGGTTGGGGTCCAATGTTCGGATTTGGTGAAAAATTCAATTGCGCTTCACACTGAATGGGAGGCCGGGGGGTCAAGCTACGCGTAGAGGGCGGTGCGTCGATCGCTCGATCGCAATTGGGAGGTGCCTAATGAGTGCTGAACTGACGATTGTGATTCCTGCAAAGAATGAGGTGGCGATGCTGCCGAAGCTGCTGGAGTCGCTGTGCCGGCAGGACTATGCAGGGATGTCTGAGACGCGCGTGTTGGTGGCGGACGCGGGGTCGACCGATGGGACCGTGGAGGTGGCGCTGAGTTTTCGCGACCGGCTGAAGGTCGAGATCCTAGCGGGTGGCCTGCCTTCGGTAGGAAGAAATGCGGGCGCGCGACTGGCGACGACGAAGTATGTGTTGTTTCTGGATGCGGACGTTGAGTTGCCTGAGCCTACGTTGCTGCGGCGGGCGATGTGGCGGATGGAGCGGCGACGGCTGCATCTGGCTACGACGAATATTGCCTGTCGTGAGGGTGGTTTTTTTGATGATGTGCTGTATGCGGGAAATAATTTGATGCAGCGGGTGGGTTCGCTGACGAAGCCCTTTGCTACAGGGATGTTCATGCTGTTTGATCGCGAGGTGTTCTGGGCGCTGGGTGGATTCAATGAGCGCGCGCTGTTTGCGGAGGACTATCTGCTGTCGAAGGGTGTGGCGCGGACCCGGTTTCGCATTGTGCGGGGGCGGGTGTTGACGACGAACCGGCGTTTTCAAAAGCTGGGGCACGGCAGGATGGTCTGGATGTTCTTCAAGACGATGCTGCATACGTGGGACGAGGAGTACTTTCTTGAGGACCAAGGGTACTGGGGTGAGGCTGGATAATGCAGGGTTAGTGCTTGATAGACTATGTGCCAACAAGCACGACATGTTGGAGACCATAGATGCGAATCAGAAACATCACTACACTGCTGTTGCTTATCAGTTCGATTGCGTGTGTTTCATCCGGCAATCTGGGCGCCCAGGAGCTTCCCAAGGGAAGCACCGGTGTGCTGCTAATGTCGGATAAAAGTACCGGGACCATTCTTGTGGACGCGAAGCTGAATGGGCAACCGGTGGTCATGATTCTGGACACGGGCGCGAGTCATTCGATGTTCGACGCCGGTACCTTTGGATTATCCGCAGTGCAGTTCCAAGCGGCGCGAATGAATAGCCGAGGCCTGGGGCTCGATGCAGATGTCGTGATGCGAACTGCCGATTTTGAGATAGGAAATGAAGCATGGAAGCAGCAACCGGTAGAGATTGCCGATCTGCACCTTCTATCGAAGATCTACGGCAGAAAGATCGGAGGAATTATTGGACAAGACATACTTCGATCGTTTGCCAGTGTTCAGATCAATTACAAGTGTCACTGCGTGATGTTTCAGCGGTAGGTAGAGCGCAGGAAATAGGGAGTAGACGGCGAAGACAGTCGTTAGGGTTGGGGCGCGGTGAAACCTGCGGCGGCTAAAACTTTTTCATCCAGCGCGATGAAGAGGCCTTTGCTGCGAGCCAGGACGGTGCCGTCGGGACGCTGGAGTTCGGCCTGGTGAAAGAGCTTGCGGTCGGGGGTGCCGTCTGGCTTTGTGGCCCGGTTGAGATGGCGGGCGACGAGGACGAGTGGCTGGTAGAGCGGGGCGGGGCGGAGGTAGTCGACCTCCATGTGACGGGTCATGGCGAGGACGTTAAGGGGGCGGTTGAGCTTGCTCATGGCTTCGTCGAGGAGCGCGGCGACGATGCCGCCGTGGATGTGGCCGGGTGGGCCCTCGTGCATGCGGTCGAGCTGGACATTTGCGATGGCGGTGATGTTCTCGAGGTTCGAGGTGTTGGTTGTGAATGTGAGATGAAGGCCTTGCGGGTTGGCGGGGCCGCAGCCGAAGCAGTGATTGGCCCGCTCGTCGATGGTGGGGTTGCCGTCCATCGAGGCTGGGGTGTGGCGGGTGCCGTCGGGGGTCGTGGAGTTAGATTCAGTTTTGGTCATGGCTGCGCTCATTCGTCCTTCGGACGTTAGCACAAAACGGCGTGAAATGAATAGTCATTCAGTCGATTATGAGGCGGGCGGGTCAGGACGCGGGTCCGGTGTTACCGCGGGGTGGGTTCGCCAACAAATACGAGGCACTCGTTGGGATCGGAGATATGAAATTCGGTCATGCCGTAGTCGCGGTCGAAGAGGTCCCGGATGCGGTAGCGATGCTTGAAGGACTGCACGTGCCCCCATAAGGGACGGATATTGGAGACTTCGATGTAAATCTCAGTGTGGCCGCGGACACACTTCATGACCTCTTCGGAGTCAGCTTTCTGGAAGTGAATGGTTTGGCCGTCACGTTCTGCGATCGAATATCCTGGCGACTTCATGAACGGGGTGAAGCCGAGGACTTCCTGATAGAACGCGAGGGTCTCCTCCATATCGGCCACCGCCAGCATCGGGCTTATTCTTCTTGCTACTGCATTCGGCATATTGACCTCCGCAGTTGAACTAACTTATCTGGAAAACATCATGTCACGGGACGGGAACCATTTCAGGTGTTGCAGACCTCGATGATGCCGGGGCCGAACTTTTCTATTTTTTCCTGGCCGAGGCCATGGACGGCCCTCAGCTGCGCGAGCGTCTGTGGGCGGGCGAGAACGATGCTGCGGAGGGTGGTGGAGGCGAGCACGAAGAAGAGAGGGAGGTTGAGCTTTTCGGATTCGGCCTTCCGCCACTCGCGGAGGCGTTGGTCGAGGGCTTGTTGTTCGGGGGTGAGGTCTTCGGTTGGTTCAGGGGTTGCGGAGCGAGTGCGCGTGAAAGTGCTGGCCTTGGGAGAGATTGCGGCGGCCCCTGCGAATGACGCAGTTGGTGTGGTGCATGGCAGAATGCGGGGGGCCCCCTACTGCGGCGGCATAAGACGCCGCCTTCGGTCGGGATGCCGCTTCTTTATCACTACTATCACTAGTGTTACGTGGGCCTGGAGCTTCTAAGCGGCAGATAGCGATGATGTCAGCGCCGTAGCGGTCGGCTTTTTCTGGGCCGATGCCGGAGACGGTCTGGAGTTCGGCGAGCCTGGTGGGACATGCGAGGACGACGTTGTGGAGGACGGCGTCGCTGAAGACGATGAAGGCGGGTTTGCCGGTCTTGGCGGCCTCGGCTTTGCGCCAGGCGCGGAGAGCGGCGTCGAGGACCTTTGTTCCGGCGTGTAGGCGGCGGCGGTCTGTTCGCGTTCGGCTTTGAGGGACGCTTTCGAGGGTCTGGGGCCGGCCGGAGTGCGGGATTTCTTTCGCGACGAAGTTGATGATGTGGCGGTCGTGTCTTTGAGCAGGAGGTCGGGGGGGAGTGGGCCCGTGAGGGTGCGGCCTTCGTGGGTGAGCGCCGCCTTCTTGAAGTTGATGAGGTTTCCTTCGGGATTGGTCCATTGATCGCTGTTCAATGTGATGAGACCGGAACGGACGAGGGCGTCGAGCAGGGTGTCGAAGACCTTGCGGTCAGCGGCGGCAGTGTTGCGGAGTGCGCCGGTGGAGAGCTCGGTGTGGAGTTTGCCCGTGGCGCGAGTCTGTCCGTCGAGTGCGCGGAGGATCGCGCGGAGCTGGCGGTCTTCTTCGGTGGTGGGCGGGCGGAAGGTCTGCGCGGTGGCGTTTTGCGGGGCGCAGAAGTCGCAGTGGCCGCAGGGGCGGAGACCGTCGGCGGTGTCGCCGAAGTGCTGGATGAGGGCGGCCATGCGGCACTGCGGGGACTCGGCGAATTGCGACCATGCGGTCGATCTGCCCGCGGCGGAAGGCGATCTGTTCGTCGTAGCCCTTGCGCCATGCGGTCTGGCGTGGCGCGTCTTCGGCGACGCGGACGTTGCCGGCCATGTCGATGTTGGCTGCACCTTGCGCGATGAGTTTTTCGACGGCCTTGTCGAAGGTCTCGGCGTCCATCTTCAAACGTTGGCGGAGGAGGTCAGGCATCTGGTAGTCATCGTTGAGGAGGGCGGCGACGCGGGTCAGCTCGGTGATGGCGGGGTAGTCGCGCTCGAGGAAGAAGTCGTGCATCTTGCGATCGGCGAAGGAGTGGAGGAGGACGGTGCGTGAGGGGAGACCGTCGCGCCCGGCGCGGCCGATCTCCTGGTAGTACTGCTCGACGGAGCCGGGGAGCGCGGTGTGGACGACGATGCGGACGTCGGCTTTGTCGATGCCCATGCCGAAGGCGATGGTCGCGACGACTACTTCGAGCTTTCCGGTGAGGAATTGGCGCTGGACTCGCTCGCGCGTGGCTGGGTCGAGGCCTGCGTGGTAGGCGGCCGCGCTTCCTCCGAGAGTGCCGGCTAGTTCTTCTGCGGACTTGCGTGAGGGAGCGTAGACGATGGCGGGGCGGTTGGATTTTTCTTTAAGGAGATTGGCGGTGAACTCGTTGCGGCGGGGCTTGGAGAGTTCGACGACCTCGATGGCGAGGTTGTGGCGGCGAAAGCCGTGGATGAAGAGTTCGGGCCGCGAGAGTTGAAGCTGGGTGATGATGTCCTTTTGGACGGTGGGTGTGGCGGTCGCTGTGAGGGCGATTACGGGTGCAGGGCGGAGAGCGGGGAGGAAGTCGCCTAGAGTGCGGTAGTCGGGGCGAAAGTCGTGACCCCAGGCGGAGATGCAGTGGGCCTCGTCGATGGCGATGAGCGAAGGCTTCTTTTTTGCGAGCATCTCGGGGAAGTTGGGGACGCGCATGCGCTCGGGTGCGATGAAGAGGAACTGGAGAATGCCGTCGAGGTAGTCGCGGCAGGCCTGGCGGGCCTCGTCGCGGGAGAGACCGGAGTGGATGCGGCCGACGCGGAGGCCGGCGGCGGTGAGCTTGGTGGCCTGGTCGTCCATGAGGGCGATGAGGGGCGAGATGACGAGGGCGGTACCGCCGCGGGCGATGGCGGGGAGCTGGTAACAGAGGGACTTGCCTGCTCCGGTGGGCATGACGAGGAGAACGTCGCGGCCGTCGGTGGCGGCGCGACAGACGGCTTCCTGGTTGGCGCGAAAGGATGGAAAGCCGAAGGTCGTGTGGAGCAGGGAGGTGAGGTTCATCGGCTTGCTCAGTTTCGCATATTGTTCGTGCGAGTGTGGTGTGGAACAAGTTGTTAGTTGGGTACGTTCCGGAGCTGATGCTACACTCCTGCCACTTCGATCCAGCGACGGAGAAGGCATGGCCAATTTACGGCGACGGTTTTTTGACGGGAGCGGCCGCAACGATTTGGGACAGGGCCATTAGCACAGGGGGGCGGGTGCGCACCAAAACAGGTGGTCCCGGCCGAGGCGACTGTGGCGCTCTTTAAGTCGTTGCCGGGAGATGCGGCGATCCTAAGTTCATGCAACCATTGGTGAAGATCTCAGCATCTTTGAGTGGGGTGGGTCAATCTGATACTGCAGACGTTCGTGGAGGGATGGATATGTATCTGATTGCGATTTGCGCGGTTGGGTTTGTCGTCTTGATCTTCGGAATATTCAGGATAAGGCAGCTGCGGAACAGGCGAGAGCTGGAGAGATACAGCATCGACGCTGATGAGCTTCATACACTCCTTGAGTCGAAGAAGGACATTGTTGTGCTGGATGTGCGGCAGCCGCTGGATCTGCTGGCACACTCGGAGATTATTCCTGGTGCGAGGAGAGTCCCACCGAAGGACGTTATGGAGCAGGCGGAGTTGATCCCCAAGGACAAGGACTCCGTGATCTATTGCACGTGCGTGAGTGAGAAGACCAGCCGCATGGTGTTGGAGAATGCGCTGCGCCTGCGGTTCTCGCGGATTAAATTTCTCAAGGGCGGATTAGCGGCGTGGAAAGAGAAGGGCTATCCGGTAGAGGCGTATACCAAACCCTTTCACCTGGATACGGCAAGCTAGTCTTCGTTGAGATTACGCGTGGATCCAGGCTTCTTCTTCCATGCGCCGACGATGGCGCCGATGAGCATGAGGTCGAAGAGCCAGAATCCGGCGTTGATGGCATAGATCTGGAGAGTGCGGACCTCGAAGATGTAAGCGGTCGCCCAGCTGGTGGCGACGAAGCCGAGCCAGATGATAGCGCCGACGAGGACCCCGCGCCGGGCATTGTGTTCGCCCGAGACCTGAATGCAGAGGCTGAGGACGGCGGCCGCGATGACGGCGCATAGGATCGCAACGCCATACTGAAGAGCAGGTGACATGCCGCTGCTTATGAGCCACTCGCGGGTGCGCCCGATTCCCGCAAGCCATTCGTTCATGAAGACACTGAACCAGAGCGCCTCAAAGAGAAATGAGGCGATGGCTGCGACGAGGACCGCTACCCAGTTGAGACGTATGTTGCTCATCCTGCCCTCCGCTAAATTGTCCCGTTGTTGTTGCAGGGAGAATATAGCGGAGGCGATGGATGCGCAAGTCAGGCATTCATGATTTTGTCGAGTGTGATGGGAAGGTCGCGGACGCGTTTGCCGGTGGCGTTGTAGATGGCGTTCGCGATCGCGGCGGCAGCTCCGGTGATACCAATTTCTCCGATGCCTCGCGATCCCAGGGGGTTGAACTTGTAGTCGGGAATGCCGACGGCGGTGACGTCGATCTCGTGGATGTCGGCGTTGACGGGGACGTGGTATTCGGCGAAGTTCTCGTTGACGGTGCGGCCGTAGGTGGTGTCGATGAGGGTCTCTTCGAGGAGGGCCATGCTCACTCCCCAGACGACTCCGCCTATGAGCTGGTTAGTGCCCGTCTTTGCGTTGATGAGGGTGCCGATGTCGTAGGTGCCAACCATGCGGCGAACCTGAACCATGTGCGTGTCTACGTCGACGGCCACTTCGGCGAAGATGGCGCCCCAGGAGTGCGAGGAGAAGCTGTCACGGTCTTTTGAAAGTTCGGAGGTGGCGGTGGCTTCGATCGGCGCGTTGCCGTTGCGGATGATGATTGCCGTGAAGGTCTCGGATTTTTCGGGGTTGGATTTGAGGAAGAGCTTGCCGTCTTTGGTATGGATGTCTTCCGCAGTGGCTCCGTGGAGCGGTGATTGTGCGTCGGCGATAGCTAGTTGAATGAGCTTGAGCTTGGCCTGGGTCGCGGCGTCGTAGACGCCTGGGCAGACAGAGGCCGCGGTGGTTGAGCCGCCGGAGCCTCCTGAGGGGGGAAGCGTGGTGTCGCCAAGTTTTACGTCGACGAGGGTGGGGTCGATGAAGAGCGTGTCCGCTGCGGTCTGGGCGAGGATGGTGTAGGTCCCGGTGCCGAGGTCCTGGGTACCGACGCCGACGAAGACCCGGCCATTGGGGAGGATACGGACGACTGCGGACGAGGGGCGGCGTCCCGCGCCGTAGTTGGCGGTGGCCATGCCGTAGCCGATGAGCTTGTTGCCCTCGCGGCGTTGACCTGGTTGAGCGGTGCGTTTGGACCAGCCGAAGCGGTCGGCCGCCTGGGTGTAGCACTCGCGGAGATGTTTGCTGGACCAGGGGAGACCCTTGCCCGGATCTTTCTCGGCGTAGTTGATCAGGCGAAGCTGGATGGGGTCGATGTTGAGCTTTTCGGCGAGTTCGTCGAGGGCGATTTCGAGGCCGACGCTGCCGGTGGCTTCGCCGGGGGCGCGCATCCAGGTGCCCATGCCGAGGTTCATGTCGACCAGGTTGTGCGCGGTTGTGAGGGATTCGCTGTCGTAGAGGAGTGTAGTCGCGGCCGCGGCACTCTCGATCCAATCCGACATAAGAGAGGTGTAGCAGGTTGAGTCGTGTTGCTGGAGGAGGAGCTTGCCGTCGGCGGACGCGGCGAGCTTGATGTGCTGAGAGGTGTTGGGACGTGAGCCCACAGGGCCGAACATCTGGTCGCGGCCCAGGACGAGCTTGACCGGGCGCTGTGCGACTTTGGCGGCCATGGCTGCCAGGATGGTGTGGGACCAGACGTAACCTTTGGTACCGAAACCACCGCCGGTGTAAGGACACTGGACGTGAACGTTCGCGGGCGGAATGGAGAAGGCACGGGCCAGTGACCCCTGGACGCCGCTGATGCCTTGAGTAGCGTCGTGGACGGTGAGCTTGTCGCCGTCCCAGGAGGCGATGGTGGCGTGCGGCTCCATGGGATTGTGGTTTTGGATTGGCGTGGAGTAGGTCTGGTCGACGACGACCGTTGCTTTGGCTAGAGAGGCTTCGGGATCGCCGCGGCGTGTTGTGCCTCCGCGTTTGGGTGCGCGCGCGTCCTTGAGCAGTGCGTTGAAGTCGAGTTTGGCGGGCTGCTCCTTGTACTGAATGCGAAGGAGTTTTGCGGCTTCGTGGGCCTCGGGCAGAGAGCGGGCGACGACGACAGCGATGGGTTGGCCGCTGTAGAGGACGTTGGTGTCCTGGAGGACATTGACGTTGCCTGGTACGGTGATCTTTGGGGCGTTGAACGGCGTGATGATGGAATAGACTCCGGCGGCGCGGGTCGCGACACTCTGATCGATGGAGACGACAGTCCCTGAGGGGATGGTGGCCTGGACGATGTGGGCGTAGGCGACGTTTTCGACGGGGAACTCGGCCGCGTATTTGGCTCGGCCAGTTACTTTGGCGAGGCCGTCGTAGCGATGGTCGAGCTGGCGTTGGTCTTGAATGGGGTGGGTCGTTGTTTCGTCAATGGAGATCATGCCTGGACTCCTTGTGCGGCGAGGGTGAGGGCGCGCACGATGCTTTGCCTGGCAAGTTCGACTTTGAATGCGTTGTGTTCGTAGGGCTTCGCTCCGGCCACGGCGAGATCGGCGGCTTTTCGGAATGCGTCGGCGCTGGCGACCGTGCCGACCAGGAACTTCTCCGCTTCGAGAGAGCGCCAGGGCTTGAGGGCGACGCCGCCGAGGGCGAGGCCTGCGGACTGGATTGTGTTGCTGCTCATGTCAAGGCCAGCAGCGACTGAGACCAGCGCGAAGGCGTAGCTCTGACGGTCGCGGACCTTGAGGTAGTAGGAGTGCTTTGCGAACTTTGATATGGGAAGTTCTACTGCGGTGATGAGCTCGTCGGGATGGAGGTTGGTGTCGAGTTGTGGAGTGGTGCCGGGGAGACGGTGGAAGTCGGCGATGGCGATGGTTCGCTTGCCCTTGGAGCCGGTGACGTGGATGGTGGCGTTGAGGGCGGCGAGGGCGACGCTCATGTCTGAGGGGTTGGTCGCGATGCACTGATCGCTTGCGCCGAGGATTGCGTGGATGCGGTTGAAGCCTTTGATGGCTGCACAGCCGCTGCCCGGCATGCGCTTGTTGCAGGCGGGAAATGTGGTGTCCATGAAGTAGTAGCAGCGAGTGCGCTGGAGGAGGTTGCCGCCGGTGGTGGCCATGTTGCGGAGCTGCGGCGAGGCCCCACTCAACAGTGCTTGCGAGAGGAGCGGGTAGTTGGTGCGAATGGTTTCGTGATTGGCGAGGTCGCTGTTGCGGACACCGGCGCCGATGAGGGTCGCGCTGCCGGTGGTGGTGATTTGGGTGAAGTCGAGGTGAGTGACGTCGATCAGGGTGGTGGGGTGTTCGACGTTGTACTTCATCAGGTCGACGAGGTTGGTGCCGCCGCCCAGGAACTTTGCTCCGCGGGCGGAGACGGCGTGGACGGCCTCATCGGCAGCGGTGGCGCGCTGGTAGTTGAAGGGCATCATGCGGAGGCTCCTTTCGCGGCGGCGCGGACGGCAGCGACGATGTTGGGGTAGGCGCCGCACCGGCAGATGTTGCCGCTCATACGCTCGCGGATCTCGTTGTCGGTGAGTTCGGGGTTGGTTGTGTTGCCGGTTTCGAAGGAGACGGTGCTGAGGGTGTTGTGCTTGTGTTCTTTGAGGAGCGCGACGGCAGAGCAGATTTGACCGGGGGTGCAGTAGCCGCACTGGAAGCCGTCGTGCTCAAGGAAGGCGGCCTGGACGGGGTGGAGGGTATCGCCCTGGGCAAGGCCTTCGATGGTTGTGATCTCAGCCCCGTTCGCGGTGACGGCAAGAGTAAGGCAGGAGTTGACGCGGCGGCCGTTGAGGAGGACTGTACATGCTCCGCACTGACCGTGGTCGCAACCCTTTTTGCTGCCTGTGAGTAGGAGGTGTTCGCGGAGGGCGTCGAGGAGGGAGGTGCGAGTATCGAGAGAGAGGGTGTGTGAGGTGCCGTTGACCTTGAGCGTCAGCTCCATCATCTTTGGGGTCGTGACGGCCGCGGCCTGGGCTTCCTGGGCCGCCGCTAGATGGGGGACGCCAGTGGCGACGGCGGCGCTGACAATGCCGGCGGCTTTGACGAAGCTGCGGCGGGAGAGTTCGATGTCGGTTAGAGAGGTTTGTTCTTCAGGAAGAGTGTCTTCGAGCTGGTCTTCGATATCGGTGCAGCTTTGGGAGCTCATGGCCGTGCCTCACGTGGGTTGATGGTGCGCGATGGGTATCGTACGACGAGCCAACATGTGTTGACGAAATGACCTCGGAAAAAGATGCATGCAAAAAAACCGATTTTTGCAGACGATTTGAAGGTTATGATGTTGGCATTCACACAAGCGTTACCAAAATTTGATAAGGCAGCTCGGGGGATTCATTTGGGTCAGTCTATTTTTTTCAAGTATGCAGTGATATCTCGCATATCATACGTCGGCATCGTAGCGGTGCTGGCAGGGTCAATGGTAGCCCCGGCTTTCTCTCAGGCGCCGGAGGGACGGCAAAGAGGTGCGGCGGAGGCACCGGCGGCGGCGAAGGAAGACCAAGGTATTCCGATTCCTCCGGAGACCAACTCGGTGACCAAACATGACTGGACCGCGGGTGGCCAGACGATCCACTATACTGCGACCGCTGGGAACCTGCTGATACGGGACGACCAGGACAAGGCGAACGGCAGCATCTTCTATGTGGCGTATACCGAAGATGGCGCTGACGCGAAGAACCGGCCGGTGACGTTCTTTTATAACGGCGGGCCAGGTGCGGCGACGATATGGCTGCACATGGGATCGTTCGGGCCGGTGCGCGTGGTGACGCAGAGTCCAGAGGCGACGGGGCCTGCTCCGTTTGAGTGGATACAGAACCCGCAAAGCCTGATCGACAAGAGCGACCTGGTGTTTATCGATGCGCCGCTGTGCGGCTTTTCACGCGCCGTGGGCAAGGGGACGGCGAAGGACTTTGCCGGGACCGACCAGGACATTCACGCGTTCGAGAAGTTTATCGTTCGCTATATTACGGTGAACCAGCGCTGGAACTCGCCGAAGTTTCTATTTGGCGAGTCGTATGGGACGACGCGATCGGCGGGTTTAGTCGCAGCGTTGCAGAACGATGGGATTGAGTTCAATGGCGTGACGCTGTTGTCGTCGATTCTGAACTACAACCGGCGCGCGCCGGGGCTGGACTATGAGGCGATCGGGTATCTGCCGTCATATGCTGCGATCGCTTACCACCATAAGAAGGTGAAGACGAACCTGAGCATCGCGGAGTGGGTGCAGCAGGCGCGGGTGTTTGCGCGAGGGCCCTACACCGAGGCGCTGCAGCAGGGCGATAAGCTGCCGCCGGCGGAGTTCGATGCGATGGCTGCGAAGGTGGCGGCGATCACCGGGTTGAGTGTGGAGTATGTGAAGGAGTCGAAGCTGCGGATCTCGGCGACGCGGTTCCGCAAGGAGCTGCTGCGTGGGGACGAGCGGACCCTTGGACGGTACGATGCGCGGTTCATGGGATGGGACCCGGATTCGGCGGGAGAGAACCCGGGGTACGACCCATCGGACACGGGGATCAGCGGAGTGTATGTCGGGGCGTTCCACGATTACATACAGAGAGAGCTGAAGTATATGAGCCAGGAGCCGTACTACTTGTCGGGGCCTGGGCTGAATCAGGTCTGGGACTTCAAACATAGGCCGGCGGGTGTCTTTGCCGGCGGTGGCGGCGGCGGACGCGGCGGTGAACAGAACGAACCGGACGTTGCTGTGGACCTGTCGGATGCGATCCGAAAAAACCCACACCTGCATGTGTTTTCGGCGAATGGTTACTTCGATCTGGCGACGCCGTTCTTTTCGACCGAGTTTGACCTGAGCCATATCGGACCTTCCGCCGAACCTGGTGGGAAATGTGCAGTTCGGATACTATCCGGCCGGTCACATGGTCTATCTGAATGTAGAAGCCTTGAAGGAGCTAAAAGCGGACATGGCAAAGTTTTATGCCTTGGCCCAGCAGCACTAAGACATGGTTGAGGTTACGAGCGAGGCGCGGGTACTCCCGGGGGTCGATTACCCCCGGGACGCCCTTGCTTTTTGAGCGTAACTGCCTTAGAATGAATACTGCGGTTTTTTCCCAGTGTACGCATAGCGAAGAGTGAAATTAATTCAAAGAGGTACTGATAAAGATGGCAAAGCGTCGTGGAAATCCCAATTGGGGCAAGCCTGAGCCGATAGGGCCAGTTGTTCCGACGGTCACATCGTTCGAGCAGGTGGTAAAAGAGTTCAAGCTGACACCGGACCAGTACATTCGATCGACCCGGCTTCGCGAATGGGCCCGGCGAAACAAAAATTCAAAGTACATTCCTGAGGCGCTGCTGGAGGCCTGGGGCTTTGAGATCGAGTCAACACTATAGATTTCAAATTGGATGTGAGACGCCGCCTGTGAGGGCGGCGTTTCTTTTTGCGACGAAAGTATGATGGGACGCGTCGAAAGAGATGAAGGTGGAGGCGGAGTTATGTTTGCTGACGTGATGGAGGCGGTGGCGGAGATCAAGGCGGGCCGGATGGTGGTGGTCGTCGATGATGAGGACCGCGAGAACGAAGGTGACCTGACGCTGGCTGCAGAGTTTGTTACACCGGAGGCGATCAACTTTATGGCGAAGTTTGGCCGCGGGTTGATCTGCTTGACGTTGACGGAAGAGCGTGCGGACTATCTGCGGCTGGGGCCGATGACGCAGGAGAATACGTCGCGGTTTGGAACGGCGTTTACTGAGAGCATCGAGGCGCGTGAGGGTGTGACGACGGGCATTTCGGCGGCTGACCGTGCGCATACGATCAAGGTGGCGATCGATCCGCGATCGACGGCGCATGATCTGGCGCGGCCGGGGCATGTGTTTCCGCTAAGGGCGCGTAAGGGCGGAGTGCTGGTGCGGGCGGGACAGACGGAGGCTTCGGTAGACCTTGCGCGAATGGCAGGGCTGGTGACGGCGGGTGTGATCTGCGAGATTATGAACGACGACGGGACGATGGCGCGCGTGCCGGACCTGGTTAAATTTTGCGAAGAGCATGGGTTGAAGATGGTGACGGTGGCGGACCTGATTCGCTACCGGTTACAGAATGAACGGTATATCCATCGCGTGGCGGAGTCGCTGATGCCTACTGCGCATGGCGAGTTTCGCATGATCGCGTATGAGAGCGAGGTGGAGGGTGGCGAGTCGCATGTTGCGCTGGTGTTCGGCGATGTGACTGGCGATGCGCCGGTGACGGTGCGGGTGCATACGCATTGTCTGGCTGGAGATGTTTTTTCGACGACGCTGTGTGATTGCAGGGCCGTTGTAGAGAATTCACTGCGCATGATTGCGGAGGCGGGTAAGGGCGCGTTGGTGTATCTGCACAATGGGAGCGCGGGTTTTGGCGTGGACAAAGCGGTCGCGCCGGCGCGGGTGGTGTTTCACCGGGAGCAGCGGTTGCGGGAGGGTTGTGATGAGCGAGCGCATCGGACTTTGCGGCAGGTTGGGTTAGGGGGACAGATTCTTTCCGATCTGGGGATCCATAAGATTCGGTTGCTGACGAACACTCCTACGCATGTGCCGGCGCTGCAGGGGTTTGGGATCGAGATTGTGGAGCAGATTCCGGTGTCGACTGGTTCGGTGCGGCGGTAGTTTTTAGAAAATATTTAGGCTTGGTGGGCCGGGGCGTTTTCTGCGGTTTTGCGGGCGTTTTTTGAGGGTGTTTTGGGAAAGGTGTGTTTTTTGGGTGGTGTTTTCGTGGTGAACTTGTGGTGATTCGCTGGTGGATTGTGGTGGGGAGACGAACACTTTTCGGCTTCGAAGAATTTTCCACTTTTTTCAACTTTATTTTTTGCGGTTCCTCTTTCGGGCTGGGGCCACACTAGATTTTCGGTCTCTTTTGCTGGCGGTGCGCGACGGGAACCGGATCAACTGGGACGATGGAACTTATTGGATCCGGTACTGGTTGTATACGCAGTGATAGGCTCGTACTTGCTCGCATAATTTTTTGAGAGGGCTGCCGTAGGCAAGCTGCGCCTGCAGTCATCTTTTTGGACCGAAAATGATGAGTGACCAGGAGCAGTCGGCGGAGAGATTGCTGGGCGCAACTCTCGATTTGCCGCCCGAGCGCCGATCTGCGTATCTGGACCAGGCGTGCCGGGGAGCGCCTGAGCTGCGGCGGCTGGTTGAGGAGCTGCTTCTCCGCAACGGATTTTTAGGCGGGACTCCATCCCCTGCCGATGGCGGGTCATCCTCGACCGCGAAGACTTATCCGGCCACCGGTGATCTGGCGGCCGGGACGCAGCTCGGGCGCTACTCGATCATCGAGCCTCTCGGCGCAGGGGGAATGGGCTTCGTGTATCGCGCGCGCGATGAGAGGCTGGAGCGTGCCGTTGCGATCAAGATTCTCGCGCCGGGCCTGCTGACGGGTGAAGATGCGCGCCGGCGATTTCATAAGGAAGCGCTGGCGCTTGCCAAGCTAAGCAATACCCACATCGCAGCCGTGTACGACGTGGGCGAGCAGGACGGCGTTGATTACATCGTGATGGAATGCGTTCCGGGAGAGTCTCTCGCGGAGAAGCTGAGATCCGGTCCGCTGACCGTGAAAGAGGCCACGTCGATCACGCTGCAAATCGCCGAGGCCCTTGAAGAGGCCCACGAACAAGGCGTAATCCATCGGGACCTGAAGCCGGCGAACGTGATGGTCACGCCGAAGGGACAGGTGAAGGCTCTCGACTTCGGTCTGGCGAAGCTACGAGAGACCCAGGTGGCAGATGGGACCATGTCCATTGTGGAGACGCGCGGTCTGCTGGGCACCCCACTTTACATGTCGCCCGAACAGGCACATGGAGAGAGAGTTGATGCGCGAACGGACCTGTGGAGCCTGGGCGTGGTGTATTACGAGATGTTGACGGGCCGCAAGCCGTTTCAGGGCGATGGCATCATTGGCGTTTTGCGCGCGATCACCGAGAAGGCGCCGACGCCAATGCGTCAGATTCGTTTCGATGCCCCTCTGCTTGCCGATCAGATCGTTGTTCGAGCGTTGGAGAAGGACCCCGCAGCTCGTTATCAGTCGCCTTCGGAGGTCATTCGAGACACGTCGAATCTTCTGGCCGAGATGAGTGCGACACCGGTAGTGCTGGAGCCTGCGTTGAAACGGGTGTCTCGCAGGGCCGTCGTCGCTGCCTCGATCGCTCTTGTTCTCGCGGTTGGGGCGGGCATCTGGCTCTACCATCGCTGGTCGATGAGACATTGGGCCCGCGAAGAGGCAGTCCCACAGATAGCGAACCTCTTTGCCGCAGGGAAGCCACTGGCTGCATTTCTGGTTCTCGAAAGGGCGGAACAATATCTGCCGTCGGACCCGCAACTGAAGCAGATCGTTGATCAAAACACCAGAGTCGTTTCCCTGACCTCCTCGCCGAGCGGCGCTACGGTCGATATCCAGGACTACGCGATGCCGAATACGCCATGGCATCGACTGGGTGTGACGCCGCTCGAAGGCGTTCGTATTCCGAAGGGATATTTTCTTTGGAAGGTATCGAAGGCCGGAGGCAACGATTGGATTGCGGCACCAGAGGTCAGCGACACGATGGACTTCCCGCTGGGCGCAGCGCAGAGTTCGCCGAACGGGACGGTACCTGTCCATGGTGACACCTGGGGAGATTACATCGGTTTTATCGGCCCGCTAGGCCCTTATAAGTTGCCGTCCTACTACGTCGATCGCTACGAGGTCACGAACCGCGAGTACCAGAGATTCGTCGATAGTGGGGGTTATGAAAAGAAGGAATACTGGCTGGAGACGTTTGCGCAGAATGGCCGCGATCTTTCGTGGAGCGAAGCGATGGCGGAGTTTCGCGATACGACGGGGCGGCCTGGCCCCTCGACCTGGGTCGCGGGTCACTATCCTGAGGGCAAGGCCGATTATCCGGTCTCGGGTGTGAGCTGGTTCGAGGCCAGTGCCTACGCGACGTTTGCCAGAAAGCAACTTCCTGTGCTGTCACAGTGGTTCCAGACGGCGCCGCCGGACGTTGCACGCTACACAATTCCAGCCAGTAATATAACGAGCGGCTCGCTTGCACCGGTTGGCGCATATCGAGGTATCGGCCCGTATGGGACTTACGACACTGCGGGCAATGTGCGTGAATGGGTCGCCAACACGGTTGACAATAACCTGCACTTCATCATGGGCGGTTCCTGGAAGTCGCCGGCGTATCTGTATTCCAACCCGGAGGCGCTCTCGCCTTTCGACCGTTCGGAAGAGAACGGGTTTCGTTGTGTGCAAAATCTGGGCCGATGCCCGAGGAGGCAGCCAAGCCAGTAATAGGTCAGGGACGCGACTTCGCCCACTATAAGCCGGTGTCGGACAATGTATTTCGCGCCTACGAGCTGCTTTACGCGTACCCGAAGACGAACTTGAATGCGAAGGTCGAAGGCGTTGTCAAAGAGACTGCGGACTGGCGCGAGGAGAAGGTGAGCTTCGACACTGCTTACCGCGGCGAACGGATGTCTGCCTATCTGTTTCTCCCGAAGAACGTGAGGCCACCGTATCAGACTGTGCTTTTCTTCCCGAGCGCCCGAATCATGTTTATTCCGGACAATAAGAACGGCCGCGAACTCGGCGATATCAAATTCTTCGATTACATCGTTCAGAGCGGCCGCGCGGTCATGTATCCGATCTACGAGGACACCTACGAACGCCGCGTGAAGTTCTTTCTCCCCGGAGGTTCAGCGAATATTCAGATCACTACGGACTGGTACAAAGACGCTGCTCGCTCGCTAGATTATCTGGCCACACGGCAGGACATCGACAGCAGTAAGCTGGCCTACCTGGGCGTCAGCATGGGTTCGGCGGAGGGTGTCATCATTTCAACGCTGATGCAGGACCGGTTGAAGACTGCCGTTCTTCTGGATGGAGGCTATTTTCTTGATCCGACTCCTCCGGGTGGTGACCATGCTGATTTTGCGCCGCGTATGAAGAAGCCGGTGTTGATGGTCAACGGACGGTACGATTTCACTTTTTCTCTCGAGAAGTCGCAAAACCCGCTTTTCGCCATGCTTGGCACACCTGAACAAGACAAGCGCCACGTCGTCTTCGATACGCCGCATGATGTGACGGAACAGCGTCCGCAGCTCGTCAAGACGGTGCTTGACTGGCTTGATCATTATCTAGGACGGGTTAACGAATAGGCGGAGTTTCCGGGGCCCGACTTTCGACTCGTCCGCGAATCGCGATCTATTCTGCGCGGAGCGCCTCCATTGGTTCGATCTTCGCAGCGCGGCGGCAGGGCACGAAGGTCGCGGCGACTGCGGCGATGGCGAAGAGGCATACGACAGGGACGATTACGGAGAGGTCTGTGGGTTTGGTTCCATAGAGTAGTGAGGCGAGACTTCGACCGATGCCGAGGCTGGTGAGGCAGCCGAGTGCGAGACCGATGGTGACGGGCGCGATGATGGTTGCAAGCATGAGACGGTAGACGCTTTCACGTGTTGCGCCCAGGGCCATGCGGATTCCGACCTCCTGGGTGCGGGCTTCGACGGAGTAGCTGAGCGTGCCGTAGATGCCGAGGAGCGCGAGGAGAAGAGCGGCCGCGCCGAAGGCAACGAAGATGCCGGTTTCGAGGTGCTCGGGGGCAAGGGAGTCGGAGAGTTGTGAGTCGAGGGTGTGGACGCGGGCGATGGTGACGTTGGGGTTGTAGGTCCAGATGGTGCTGCGGACGGATTCGATGAGTTGCGTTGGGTCCTGCGTGCTGCGGACGAGGAAGTAGGTGGCATAAGGCGGGTTGTCCCAATAGGGGAGATAGACCATATTGACGGGTGCGGCGCGGAGCGAGTTGTTGTGGGCGTCGGCGACGACTCCGACCACTGTGTAGTTTTGGTCGTGGCGTTTGAAGGCACGGCCAAGCGGACTCTGGCCGGGCCAGACGGCCCTGGCAGTGGCCTCGGAGATGACGACGTTCTTCTGGGTGCGGTCGTGCTCGTCGAGGGCGCGGCCTTCGAGGATGTGTTGCTGGATGGCGGTGAAGTAATCGGGGCCGATCCAGCGGAAGTTGGCGAGGGTGGAGTCGTTGGGACGGTCTGTGGGGACGATGCCGTCGATCCAGCTTTCTCCGGCCAGGAGCATGTAGCTGACGAGAGAGGCGGACTGTACGCCGGGAAGAGTGCGAAGTTTTGCGAGGACGCCGTCGTCGAAGCTGGCACGGTCCTTGTCCTGCGAGAAGGTTTTGCCTTGCAGAAAGACGTCGGCGGCGGCGACGTGTTCGGTGGAGAACCCCTTGTCGAAGGTGGAGAGATTGGCGAGGCTTTTTGCGAGGAGTCCGGCGAGAAGCAAGAGCGTGGTGCAGGCAAAGACCTGGGCCCCGACGAGGCCGCGCCGGAGGAGATTGCTGCGGCGGGAGCCTGTGGAGCGTGATCCGCTTTGCAGGGCCTGTTGCGGGCGTATGTGGAGGAGTCGCAGGGCGGGGAGTACGCCGAAGAGAATGGAAGCCCCGACAGTGAGGACGACGGAGAGACAAAGCACGGCGGGGTTGATGGTGATGGCTGCGGTGTGGGGAATGGCAAGCGCAGTGTATCCGGCGAAGCGATGGACGGCGAAGAAGGCGAAGATGATGCCCAGGGCCCCGCCGGTGAATGAGAGGATGACGACTTCGGCGAGGGCGCTTTGCAGGAGGTGGGCGGTGGAGGCCCCGAGGGCGGCGCGTACGGCGGCTTCGCGGTCGCGGCGGACGAAGCGGGCCAGCTGTGCGTTGGCGAGGTTGATGCATGCGATGAGCAGGACGCTAAGGACGGCGGCCATGAGGAGCCAGAGACGCGCGGCGGTGCGTCCAACGAGGACCTCCTTCATGGGCTGGATGTAGGCGGCGAGCGCGCCTTTGGTGGCGCCGTCGATTTGATCGGGGGGAATCTGGTGGGCGATGTAGTCATCGACGGTGTTGATGTTGTCGGTGGCCTGCGCGATGGAGATTCCGGGCTTGAGGCGGCCGAGCGCGACATAGTTGCCGTAGTCGCTGTTCCATCCGAAGTTTTTCGTCGGGTCGATGGCGAGGGGGGTGATGATCTCGTTGTCAGGCAACTGGCGAACAATGGGAGATGGCGAGAGCTCGTTTGCTTTCGGGAAGTAGAAGTCCTGCGGTAGAACGCCAACGATCTGGTAGGGATTTCCGGCGATGAGGACTGACTTTCCGATGACGGAGGCGTCGCCGTCGAAGAGAGTCTGCCAGAGTTTGTGGCTGATGATGGCGACCTTCTCGCGACCTTCAACGGCTTCTTCGGGCAGGAAGTCGCGGCCAAGGGTGGGCTGGACGCCGAGGATGTTGAGCAGGTTTGGCAGCGCGGCGATTTTTCCGACAAGGCGAGGATGATCGGTGCTGTTGAGACTGACGCCGGTTGAGCCTTGCTGCAGGAGGGTCATGTCAGAGAAGGCATCTGATTGTCTTCTCCAGATGTCTTCGTGGCGGGCGTTGGCGCCGGTGTAGGGGAAGAGCTTTTCGAGGAAACGGACGTTCTTCCCAGATGACGACGAGGTGGCCGCTGTCGCGGTAGGCGAGAGGCTTGAGGAGGACGCCGTCGACGATGGAGAAGAGCGCGGTGGAGGCCCCGATGCCAAAGGCGAGGGTGAGGATGGCGGTCAGGGTGAAGCTGGGGGACTTGTGAAGTTGGCGGAGTCCGTACCGCAGGTCCTGCAGGATGGAGTGCATCGATCACCTCGCGCTGGGATAGCGAAGTATACGAGTTCGGTCGGGGAAAGGTTCCGGCCGCGATCGCTGGCTAGTGGGCGGTGACGGTCAGGTTGAGGGTGACGGTTTGTGTGAGTTGGACGCCGGTGGTGGAGCTGGCGGTGACCTGGTATTGATAGGTGCCGGGTGGGGTGGTGCGGATGTTGGGATCGCCGCCGCTGCCGCAGCCGGAGGGCCAGAGGGTGGTCAGGGTCAGTAGGAGGACGCAGACGAGATCGCGGACGTCTTTAAGTTTCTTTCTGCGGACGGTGTTCCAGAAGAAGAGGAGCGATGTGGGGAGGAGGCAGAGGAGGGTTTCGTTGAGGCCGGTGTTAGTGTTGTGTGCGGTTGCGGTGAGATTGATGGTGGTGATGGTGTTGATGGTGGCGATGGCGTTTTGGGAGGCTCCGCTGAGGGTGATGCTTGAGGGGAGAAGAGAGCAGGTGGCGTATTGGCCGGGGGTGATGGGGGTGCAGTTGAGGACGACGTCGCCGCTGTAGTTGTTCTGAGGGGTGAGTTGGAGGTTATAGGTGGCGGGGGCCTCGCTGGCTACGGTTGCAGAGGCCGTTGGGCCTCCGTTGACGGTGAGGAGGAAGCTGCCGTTGGGGACTCCGGTACCGGTGAGGGGGACGAGGGTTGGGGAGTTTGGATCGGAGCTGGTGATGGTGAGGGTGCCTGCGCGTTGGCCGAGGATGGTTGGAGTGAAGGTGATGGTTGCGTTGCAGGTAGCGTTGGGGGCGAGGGTGGTGGTGGTGCAGGGGACCGTGAGTGTGTAGTCGCCGGTGAGGTTGAGTGAGAGGTTGGTTACGGGAGCGGAGCCGGTGTTCGCGAGGGTGAGGGTGAGGTTGGCGGAGGCGGCGATGGCGATGCTGCCGAAGTCCAGGGCGGAGGGTGTGATCTGCAGGCGCGACTGAATGCCGATGCCGGTGAGAGGCACGTTGATGGGGAGCGTGGAGAGCGAGGTCGCGATTGAGACGGTGCCGGTGCGTGGGCCGGTTTGCGTGGGGGTGAAGGTGATCTGCTCGGTGCAGGTGGTGGCGGGGGCGAGCGGGTCACCGGGGGTGGGGCAGGTGCCGGTGGCGGTGTAGTCGCCGGTGGTGGAGATGCCGTTGAAGGTGGCGGAGCTGGTGCTGGTGTTGGTGATCTGGAGTGGGAGGGTGCTGGTTGCGCCGAGTTGGACGGTGCCGAAGTCGAGGGCAATGGGAGCGATGGTGAGAGGCGATGGCGTGGCGGTGCCGAGGAGGCTGATGAAGTCGAGGGCGGTGCTCGCGTCTGAGGTTATTTCGAGGGCGCTGATGCGGGTGGTGTCGGATGGATTTGCGGTTGGCTGCGGGGTGAAGGTGACGATGACGATGCAGCTTGCGGAGGGGAGGACGGTGGCGCAGTTGCTTTGGACGGTGAAGTCAGGGGTGGTTTGAAGGCCGGTGATGTGGATGGGGACGGTGCCGGTGTTGGCGAGGACGATGGTTTGGGGTTGCGTGGCGTTGCCGACCTGTGTGGTGGCGAAGGTGAGGGAGCTTTGTGATGCGGTGTAGGAGACGAGGGGGGCGGTGTTGCTGGGCGTCGCGACGGAGACGGGAGCGACGGTGCCGGTGAGGTCGATGTAGTCGGGGCCGCTGAGGGCGTCGCTTTCGATGACGAGGGTGCCGGTGTTCGTAGTTGCCGGGGACGCGGGGGAGCCGGGGGCGGTTTGGTTGAGCGGAGTGTAGGCGAGGGTGACGGTGCAGCTTTGGGTGGTGGAGAGCGCGGTTCCGCAGGTGGTGGCAGTGACGAGGAAGGGCCACTCGCTGGTGATGCGGCGGACGGTGAGAGGAGCGGTGGCGTTGTTTGTAAGGGTGAGGGTTTGGGTTGTGGATTGGCCAGAGCTGACCTGGCCGAAGTTGAGGACGGATTGACCGGGGACCAGGTTGCCGGTGATGGCGAGAGTGCTGGAGCCGGTGCCGTAGCCTTCGACGTAGCCGAGGCCGTTGAGGGTGGCGGAGCCGTCGGTGGGAGTGGCCTGGGCGAAGAGGGTGCCGGTGATGTCGCCGTTGGTGAGGGGAAGGAAGGTTACAGCGAATTGGCAGCTGGCGTTGGGAGCCAGCGCGGCGCAGGGTGGGCCGCTGAGGACGAACTGGCGCGGGAGAGCGACGTCGAGGGTGAGGGACTTGGCGGTGAGGTTGTTGATGGTGAACTGGCGGGTGCCGCCGAGGGTTTCGGTAGGTGTGGGGCCGTAGCTCGCTTCGTTGGGGAGGACCTGGAGGCCGGAGTCTTCGGTGGTGTAGGCGCCGGTGAGGGGGACCGTGTAGGTGGTTAGTCCGGTGAGAGAGCTGGTGACCGGGACCTGGAGGGTGTCGGTGGTGAGGGAGGTCGCTGCGGTGAACGTGACGGTGATGTTGCAGGTGGCGGTCGGGAGGAGTGTGGTGCAGGTCGTGGCTTCGGCGAAGTTTATGGTTCCGCTGGTGGGATTGGCGATTTGGAGTGTGGCGGAGCCGGTGTTGGTCAGGGTGATGGCTTGTTGCGTTGCGGTTTGGCCGGGGACGTTGTTGAAGATGAGGGCGGTGGGGTTGAGCGCGAGTCCGGGGTCGGGGTTGCCGAAGCCGGTTAGGGTGGCGTTGACGGGGAAGTTTGTGGTGGGGATGGTGAGGGCGCCGGTCAGTGGGCCGGTGTTGGTGGGGGTGAAGATCACGTTAGCGAAGCATGATGCGTTCGGGGCGAGGGGGCCGTTGCAGGTGGGGCCTCCGGTGGGGGCGCTCGCTACGCTCGCGATGGAGAAGTCGCCGGTGGTGGTTGGAGTGGAGAGAAAGACCGTCGCGGCGGTGAGGTTGGTGAGGGTGAAGAGGATTGGCGCGCTGGTGCTGTGCACGGGGACGGGGCCGAAGTCTTGTGTGATCGGTGTGAGGACTAAGCCCGTGAGCGCTTGACCCGTGCCGGTGAGGGTGAAGGGCGCGGGTGTGCCGGAGGTGGTTGAGGTCAGGGTGAGGGTCGCGGTCTCGGGGCCGATGGTGGATGGGGTGAATTGGACGCCGAGCCAGCAGTTGGTGCAGGGGCCTGTGAAGGTGGTCGCGAAGGCCGAGGCGGGAGGGTCGCCATGGCCATAGCCGATGTCTTCGATGAGGATGGCTTTGTAGTCGGGGGTGGAGCTGGTGGCGGTTAGTGTGGCGAAGGGCGAGGTGATCTTGTACCACTGGACGGCGGGTTGGCCGACGAGGACGTTGCCGAATGCGAGGGAGTTGTTGGGGGTTGTGAGGATCGAGTTGCCGGTGCCGTTGAGCGCGACGTAGGCGGGAGAGTTTCCGGCGCCTGCGGTGATCGAGAGGAGACCCTGGCGCGTGCCGGGTTGCGAGGGGGCGAAGGTGATAAGGACGGTGCAGGTGCTGTTGGCGACGAGGTTCGAGGTGCAATCGGTTGTGGGAGTGAAGTCTCCGGTGATCGCAAGGGCGAGGTTGAAGGGTTGGGCGCCGGTGTTGCCGATGGTGACGGTTTGCGGGGTGGTGGAGGTGCTGGTGACGAGGACGGGGGTGGCGAAGGTGATGGTGGCGGGGGTGACGGTGAGGTTGGGGTTGACGGATTGGCCGATGCCGGTGGGTTGAGGGAGAGTGGAGCCGGTGATGAGTACGGTTTGGCCCTGGTCGAGTGTGAGGGTGGTGGAGTCGGCCGATGGGGCGATGGGGGACCGGTAGGTGATTTCGAGTTGGCAGACGGTGTGGGGTTCGAGGCTGGTGGGGCAGTGGTCGGTAAGGGTGAAAGGGGAGGCGAGAGTGACGAGGGTGTGGGGGACCGGGGTGGCGGAGTTGTTCGAAATATAGAGAAAGCGCGGGAGGCGAGGGCCTGCGGCGGGGGTTGTGCCGAATTGGGTACCGAAGTCGATCTGGGCGGCGGAGAGGCCGAGGGCGGCGGCCTGGGCGTAGCCGGTGAGAAGGACGGAGCCGGGGCCGATGGTCCAGTTGGATTGGGCGAAGCCGTCGTCGGTCGGTGTCGAAGAGGCGGTGAAGCTGAGAGTGATATGGCAGGTAGCTCCGGCGGCGATCGTTTTGGTGTTGATGGCGGTGAGGGGGCAGTCGCTGGAGGATTCGGCGAAGATGTATGGAGTGAGCTGGTTGCTGCCTGGTTTTGAAGTGAAGGTTTGAGGTTGTTGGGTGAGATTGGTGATTGTGATGGTGCGGATGGTGGCGGGGCTGGTTGAGGTTTCTATGCCGAAATCGAGCTCCTTGGGGGAGAAGGCGATTGGGTTGGGTCTTGTGGTGGTGGCGGGGAGAGTGGCGGTTTGGGTGGTGGCGTTGTCGGCTTGAGCGGAGAGGGTGCCGGGGTTGGCGGAGGTGCTTGTGAGGGCGATGCTGCACTCCGCTCCCGGCGCGAGGGTGGTCGGGCAGTTTGAGGCGAGGGTGAAGTTGGCGGCGGTGAGCTGGAGATTGGCTGCGGCGACGGAGCCGAGGTTGCGCAGGGTGATGTTGGGAGATGCGTCGACTGAGAGGGCGAGCGTGGGGGCGGGTGTGGGGCTGAGTTTGGCCAGGTAAGCGGCGGCGCCAGAGCAGAGGCTGCCGCTGCAGTCCGCGGGGGAGAGGACTGCGGCGCGGAGGTTGGAGGGGAGGGCGGGGGTGGGAGTGTTGTAGAGAGGGAGGTCGTAGGTTTCTGTGCCGAGGAGGCTCGCGCTGGCGGTAGGGCCGGCGCTGCCGGCGAAGATGGGTTGTCCGGTGGGACTGGTTGTGACGGAGGTGAGAGTGACGGGGGTGCTCGCGAAGGTGGGGTTAGTGGTGGGAAGGCCTCCGAAGCGGATGGTTTGGTCGATTTGATTTTGCTGGTTGACGCGAAGGGCGTAGCTGTTGCCGATTGTCGAGAGCGGAGTGAGTGGCAGGAGCCAGGCGGGGGTGGTGAGGGTGGTGGCGATCCAGATGTTTTCGTTGGGGGCAGTGGAGAGAGTGGATTGAGTGCCGGGGGCTAGGAGAGTGGAGTTGATGACGGTGCTGCCGTCGAAGGAGAGGCGGAGGAGGGTTTGGTAGGTGGTGTTGACGAGTGGTGTCGAGACCGTGGCGACAGGGAACTGGCCGAGGGCGATGGATCCAGAGAGCAGGAGATTCTGCGCGACAGGGTCAATTGCGATGGAGGTGATGCCGGGGCCGGGGATGAAGGTGGAGAAGAGGAGGCCGTCGGCTGCTGGAGTGAGCTTGGTGAGGAAGCCTGAGGTTGGACTGAGGATGTCGGGGACGAGGGCGTTGAGTGTGGGGTAGCCGGAGCTGGTGGTGTAGCCGGCGATGTAGGCGTTGTCGTTGTTGTCGGCGGCGATGGTGGCTGGGGCGGTGTTGCCGTTTTGTCCGCTGAGGTAGCTGGCGTAGACGAGTGTGTTGCCGGTAGCGTTGAAGCGTTCGACGAAGCCGTTTTGCAGGCTGCCTGAGGCTGGGGATTGGATGATTGCGGAGGGAGTGACGGGGAGCGTGGCGCCGAAGATGCTGCCGGTGATGAAGACGGCGTCGGCGGTGGCAGCGAGGGCGGTGACGGAGAGGCCGCCGCTTCCGGCGTAGGTGATGAAGATCGGATTCAAGTTCTGATCGAACTTGCCGATGAAGGCGTTTGTGGAGGTGCCGGTCGGAGTGGGGAAGGCCGCGCCGGAGGTTGTGGTGATAGCGCCGGAGGTCGTTGTGCCGGTGATGTAGATGTTGCCGGAGGGGTCGAGGGCCATGGCCAGGCCGATGTCGCCTGCTGCGCCTAGTTGTGTCTGGGCGAGGACGTTGGTGGCGGTGGGGTCGGTCTTGAGGAGACGGACGCCGTCTTTTTGGTCGAGGAGGAGGTAGATGTTGCCGGAGGCGTCGGACTGGACGGCGTTGAACTGGGCGTTTGCCGGGTCCGCAGGATTTGGATTTGTGGATCCGAGGAGGCCGGCGAAGATGAGTTGTTGCGGGCCGGTGGTTTGTGATGTGAGGGGGTGGGTCGCGAGGGCCAGTGACGTGAGACCGCAGAGACCGGCAAGAATGCGTCGGAGCGAGAGCAGTATCTGCATGGGTTGCTGGCTGCGGGCGGAGCGCTGTTGCAGCCTGACCTTAACTATCCATGGGTTGTGAGACGGTTTTAGTGGAAGAAGATGTGAACGACGTTACGGAGGTACTATAGCTTCCCGTTTTGGGAATCTGGATGACCTTCTAGTTGTAGCAGAGAGTCGAGACCGCGCGTGTGCATCTCGTTCTCGAAGGCGGTGTGAGTGGTATACAGGATGGCTTGCATGCCGATGGCAAGGGCGGCTTCTGTGTTTTCTGAACGGTCGTCGATGAAGAGGATGTTGGCGGGTGGGGTGTGGAGGCCTTCGGCGGCGTGGAGGTAGATGGCGGGTTCGGGTTTGAGAAGGTTGAGGGTGTGGGACCAGGTGTGGTGGTCGAAGGAGTCGATCCAGGGGTGACGGGCGCGGAGGCCTGCCTCCACTGCGCCGGGCATGTTGGACAGGATGCCGGTGCGAATGCCAACGCGTTGGAGGCGCTGTGCCCACTCGAGCATGGGCGGGTTGAGTTGCGACCAAAGATCGGTGTCGGCGGCGATGAGCTCGGTGAGTTGATCGGGGGTAAGGACGATTCCGGCCCCTGCGGCCGCTTTGTGCCAGTAGGCTTGTGCGGTGAGATCGCCACGGTCGTAGTCGCGGCGGTGGGCCCAGTACTCGCGGTCTAAGATCTCTTCGGTGAGGCCGGTGATGTTGCGGATGCGGGCCCAGGCGGTGGGATCGGGTGGCGCGGAGAGAACCATGCCGTAGTCGAAGAGGACTGCTTTTACCTGGGCCATAGTTGAGACTTTAATTGTAGGGGACGCGAGAGGGAATATGTATGCTGCTTGCGAGGAGCGTTTTCATGATTGCCCGATTCCTCCTGCTTGTTTTAGCTCTTGCTGTTCCCAGTGCATTCGGTCAGATGGGTGTGTATGGGACCGTTGTTGCTCATGTGAAAGCGGGCGATCGCGCTCCGGACATTGCGTTCACGAAGGTGCTGAGCGCTCCGGTGGCGGGATCGTGGAGTCAAACGAATCTGTCGGGTCAGCTGACTGTGTTGGCTTTCATGCCCGATACATCGCATAACCCGCAGATTGTCACACTGTGGAACGATCTGGTGGAGAAGTTCTCTGATCAGCCGATCCAGTTTTTGTGGATCACGGGTGAGAGCGAGTCTTCTTTGTTGCCCTGGCTTGAAGAGCACCCGATCAGCGGATGGGTGTTGCTGGATTCGACGGGGCGAACGGGCAATGCATACGGGATGGAGTTGCCAGAGAATGTGATCATCGGCGCCGATCGCAGGATTGTCGGATTTTACATGGGCACCACGGAGACCGAGAGTCTGCTGGAGGCGGTCAAAGACGGTCGCATCACGACTACGCGCCCTGACAAGGAAACCCTGAAGGCGTTCATGGAGAGCGGTAAGGTGTTGATCGATGCGGAGCCACAGAGAATTCCGCGGGAGGATGATCACAGGCCGGGTTTTCCGCCTTCTTATACGGTCCATGTTTCGGTGGCCCAGAGCGAAGAGCGCGGCAATTTCAGCTCTGATGATTACTGGGCCCTGAAAGGCTATTCATTGAAAGAAGTGGTTGGTGAGGTGTATGACGTCAATTCGATTCGACTTCATCTGCCCGCGTCGCTCGATAACGATAAGCGGTACGATTTCGCTCTCGCTCTGCCTAAGAAGGAGAGCAGGGAGAAGATGAAGGAGCGGATGCGGCAGGGGCTGCAGGACCACTTTCATATGACTGCTACGCGCGAGAACAGGCTCGTGGATGTTTACGTTGTGAGTGTCTTGCCGGATCGAAGGCCTCCTGCGCTCGAGGTAACCCCGGATGGCATGGGTGGGAGGAGTTCGGGTATTGAATTCGGGAGTGTGGACGGTGCGGAGGAGATGCAGGAGGCCAAACCGCAGAGCGTCAGCTCCATTCGCGGCGTGGCAATGGAAGGTACGGCAGATGAGTTCTGCCATTTGCTGGAGACGGTCCTGGATCGCCCCGTCGTCAATGAGACGAACCTTGAGGGAGGGTTTAAGCTCCGGGTGAAGAGCAGCGAAGGGCAGGAGAACGATTTTCAGGAGTTGCTTCGCGATCAATTGGGGCTTGTGATTACTCCCGCACAGCGGAACGTGGAGATGCTGGTGTTTGACCCTCGCTGATTTTGTAAAACGATTGCTGTTTCCTCTTTACTTTTTTGACACACGATGGCGATGGGTGTAAGTTTGGTCGCTTCCGGGCCATATTCTCAATTCACTCAGGACTGTGAGACCTATGAGACTCTTCCTGCGATTGAATCAGCCTGCTTCCCACCTGACTCCCCACCTGGACCTGAAGACTTTTTCGAGCGAGTCTGAGGCCCGTGCCTTCCCCACCGTCAGGCCCCCGGCGCGCCGTCCGCGTGCGCTGCTGTGCCTCGTATCGGCACTCCTGTTCACCTTCTCCGCGGCGCTGGCGAGTGCCCAGAGGTACACCTCGATCGTGGTATTCGGCGATTCGCTATCGGATACCGGCAATCTCGCAGATCTCACGCAGGCCAAATACGGATTTCGGCTTCCCGGGCCCGACTTCGATTACACGAACGGACGCGTAACGGACGGCATGGATACGGTGCCGGCGGCGCACAACTACTTCGGAGTATGGGTTGAACAGCTCGCTGCGACATTCCCTGCCAAGCCCCCCATCATAGCCTCGCTCGATGGGGGAAAGAACTACGCCTACGCGTTTGCCTTTACCGGCAGTGGTACGTCGGAGTTCACCTTTGGTCCTGGCGATGAGCTGGGGGTCAACGTTAACAACCTTGGGCTGCAGATCACCGACTATCTTGCTACCCACCCCAAGATCGACAATAAAACCCTGTTTGTTGTTTGGGGCGGCGCCAACGATGTCATCAACGCTACATCGAAGAAGGACATCATCGATGCGGCCGTTAATCAGGCGATCAACGTACAGCGACTCATTGATGCAGGTGCTACGCACTTTATTGTCCCTAACCTTCCTAACCTGGGGGTGGTTCCCCGGTTTAATGGCTCCCCGGCGACGTCGGTTCCCGCGACAGCGGCCACTGTGCTTTTCAACACTGTCCTGAAGGCGGGCGTTGACATCGTGAGCCTCGCTAATCCGGGGGCGAAGATTGTCCAATTCGATGTCTATGGACTGATCGCTAAAGTCCTGGCCTCGCCTGCGACTTACGGTTTGGCGAACGTAACAGACAGCGCACAGGGCAATTACGTCATCAACCCCGATACGTTTCTGTTCTGGGACGATCTGCATCCCACCACGCGCGGACACAATATTCTTGCCTTGACTGCGGCCGGCCTTATAACGCCATGCAAGAGCTGGGTAGGGGCGGAGTGCGAATCCGGGACGTTAGTTGAAGCGGCGGACCGAAAGATAACGGGCCCTGGAAGCCTGGCTAGGGCGGACTGACGTTGTAGATCGTGCTGTGGGAGGGCAAAAGGGCCCCAACGACTATGCCACCCACTCCACCGACTACAGCGCCGATTCCGGCTGGGATGGCCCTGCCCCCGGGGTCGATGCAAAAGGACCGGAGCATGGTTTGTACACGGCTGCGCCTATCCCGGCCCCCACGCCTGCCCCCACCGCGGCACCGATGAAGGTGTTGCGCAGGCGATGTTTGTTGTCCAGGAGTTTCACCATGCGAACGTCTTGCTTCTGAATGGTCTGTTGACCGGCGTTTTCCTGGTAGGAGATCGCGGTGTCGGAGACGTTCACGAAGGTGCCAGAGTGCTTCTTCGCGTTGGTCTCGACGATCTGAATCTTCTGTCCAGCGTGCAGGCCGGTCAAGCTCGACCATGCAGGATTACTTTGGGCTACGGAGGCGCTGGAGAGTCCACAGACACAAAGCAGGAACACGATCGCTCGCATGAGTGCTCCAATCTTTCTCGGGGAGGGCGCTAGCTTACCACTGCTTCGCTGTTTTGCAAGGGGTTTATTAGACAAATCTGTACAGAGGCGGAGGTGCGGAGACGATTGTGACGATTAGCATGGTTGGGTGAGCTATCGATTTTCGCAGCGGACGGGTTGGGACGTGAGGGAGAGCGGGTTTGCGGCTGCGATTCGTGAGGCGCGGGCTTCGGGACGGAGGCTGGTCGATCTGACCGTGTCGAACCCTACGGTTTGCGGGTTTGAGTATGATGCCGAGACGATTCTTGCACCGTTGGCGGGTGGCGCGTGGGCGTTGACGTACGATCCTGATCCACGCGGAATGCGGTCGGCGCGGGAGGCGGTGGTGGGGTACTACTCCGACCATGGGGCCGATGTCGATGTTGATGCGGTGGTACTGACTACGAGTACAAGCGAAGGGTATGGGTATTTGTTTCGGTTATTGTGCGACGCGGGGGACGAGGTGCTGGTCGCGCAGCCGAGTTATCCGCTGTTCGATTTTCTGGCGGACCTGGAGGACGTTCGGCTGCGAACCTATCCGTTGTTTTATGACCACGGGTGGTGGATCGATTTTGCGGAGTTGGAGCGACGGATTGGGCCACGGACGAAGGCGATTGTGGTGGTGCATCCGAATAATCCGACGGGACATGCGACTGGGGCGCGAGAAAGGCAGGGGCTTGAGGAGATTTGCGCGCGGCATGGGGTGGCCCTGATTGTGGATGAGGTGTTTCTGGACTATCCGTTGGGGGCGGAGCGGCTGGTGAGCTTTGCGGTGGGGCCGCACCCGGTGCTGACGTTCTGTCTGAGTGGGATGAGTAAGATTGCAGGGCTGCCGCAGATGAAGGTGGGATGGATTGTGGGGTTGGGGCCCGATGTGGGCCCGGCTACAGGCGATGGGACGGCTGGAGGTGATCGCGGATACGTTTCTGTCTATGAATGCTCCGGTGCAGGGGGCGCTGCCTGTCTGGCTGGCGGGAAGGAGGGAAATTCAGGGACAGATTCTCGGAGCGGGTCCGCTGGAACCTTGGTGCGGCAAAGAGGAGCGGGGTGGAGGTGCTTGAGGTGGAGGCGGGGTGGAGTGCGATTCTGCGGCTGCCGCAGGTAGGGGAGGGTGAAGCGGCCGAGATGTTGCTGCGGGAGGTGGGTGTCGTGGTGCACCCGGGGTCGTTCTATGGGATCGCGGAGACGGGGCGAGTGGTGGTGAGTTTATTAGGGCCGGAGGGCGAGTTTAGAGAGGGTTTGGAACGCGTCGTGCATGGTCTGAAATTGAACCAAGGTAGTTACTAGTTCATGTGATGCTTGTAAGGTGATAGTTTTATTAGTTTATATATCTAATTGATTTTAGATGTTTTGAAGGAACGGATTTGAGACGCGCTCGGCCCCAATAGTTGTAGACGCACCGTGGCCGGGGATGACGGTGACCTCGTCGGGGAGGGTGAGCAGGCGCTCGTGGATGGATGCCAGGAGCTTGCGGGTGTTGCCACCGGGAAGGTCGGTTCGGCCGATGGAGCCGGCGAAGAGGGTGTCTCCGGCGAGGATGAGGGCCTGGTCGGGAAGGTAAAGGCAGACGCTGCCTTCTGTGTGACCAGGGGTGTGGAGGATGGAGCCGGTGAGTCCCCTTCGACTGCGCTCAGGGCTGGCTCCGATGGTGATGAGTTTGCCCTCGTCGAGGGTATCGTCCGGGGCTTCCACAGTGGGGGTTGGGACGCCCAGCCAGGTGGCTTGTACTGCCATCATTTTTACGAGGGGAAGGTCGTTCTGGTTGTAGAGGACGGGAGCGCCGGTGAGTTGCTTGAGGCGGTGGGCACCGGCGATGTGGTCGATATGGGCGTGGGTGACGATGATCTGCTTTACGGTGAGCGAGTGCCTGGCGAGGAGGGCCATGATGCGGGGGATGTCGTCACCGGGGTCGACGACGATGGCTTCGTGGGAGGTCTCGTCGCCGAGGATGGAGCAGTTGCACTGGAGAGGGCCGACTGGGAGGATCTCGTGAATCATAGGGGTTGGCCTTGAGCGATGAGCTCTGAGTTTTCTCCAGGAAGGGCCAGAGAGTTGATTCGATTGTATTGGGCCTGGGTGATGCGCGGAGCATGAGGCATAAAAAATGCGCAAGCCTTTGGCCCGCGCATTCTTTTGATTTGGTGACTACTTCTTCGCGGGGGAGCTCTGGGTGGTTTTGACGCCGGAGAGGACGGAGTGGTCGCCGCTGGAGCGCGAGAGCAGGATGGTGAGGCCGATGGAGGTGAGCATGAAGAGAATGGCCGAGTAGGTGGTCAGCTTGGTTAGGAGGTTGGCCGCACCGCGAGGGCCGAAGGCCGTCTGGGAGCCCTGGCCGCCGAAGGCACCGGCCAGGTCGGCGGATTTGCCCTGCTGGAGAAGGACGACGCCGACGATGAAGAGCGAGACGATAATGTGCAGGATGACGAGAAGAATGACCATCGTGGAGCTTGCGACCTCTTGGATCCGGAGTGGGCCCGGGGAAAATTTGTGGATCGGTGCGAAGACCGGGCCCTGGAACCCCATGTCTCGCGGCGTTTAGCACCTAAACCAAAACTTAGTGTATCACTGGGCTTCGTCGAACCCAAACACAGGTCTTCGGTGGATCGGATTGGGCTGCTGGCCGCCATTCCCAGCCCTCGAAATTTGATGAGGAGCAAAAATTGTTCCATATTTCCAAACGTAATTTGCGAACGGTCGCCTCTCAGCCGCGTTCGAACATCAAAGATCAACAGACGATATCTAGTCTTGAGCTGTAGTCGGCCCTCCCCGGAGTACTTCTTCAGTCTTTTTGCCTTGTCATGGGCCCTTGCCACGCCATTCAACATTATTGAGGAGATTGAAGATGTCGCAGTTTCAATGCCCATTGCTAAGCAATCTTGCCCGACTTTTGCGCGACAGATATGACGTGCGGCAGAAGATGATCCTGCGCGCCTTTCCAGACCGGGACCTGCTGCGTTCCGAGTACGAGATCATGCGGATCCAAAGACTCATCACCCGTCATCGTCGTCATTGTCCAAGTTGTGAGCTTCGTGAAAGCCTCGCGGCAACTCCGGCAGAGCGGATACGGCCATTTCCGGGAGAGGCGCCAATCTTTCCCGTCGATCTGGCCGGTTGAGCCAAGAAGACTTCGAGAGGACTTTTGTGCCTGACCTAAGCGTCGCCGGGTCGAAGCGGGACTAGGGAAGGTCCTGGCCGAGCGCTTCACTTTGCCGATCGCACAAATATCACTGAGACGTCATCGGAATAAATGAGTTTCCAATTGGGTAACAGTGGCATGACATTTGCCATTAGTGATCCGCGCTCCAAGAGACAGAAATCTACGCCGTATTTATCCAGAAGAGCGTTGGGGTCGCTTTGAAGCGTTGCCCACTTTGCGAATTCGTCGAGGACCCCGGACCATTCGTAGACGTCGGCGCGGCCGTCCAGAAAGACGGGCCGCTCTGGGAGTGCCCAGATCAGGTATCCGCCGTAGTCAAAAGCGTTCAACATGTGACCTGAAAGGTTGCGAGTCTTGATGAACTCCACTGCCTTGACAGGATTTCCGTCGGCTACCTGCTTTTGAAGGTGCCTGATGGCTGGGAAAAGAGAAGATAACTGTCGCGAGGGCCAGTGTGATCAGGCTTGCGTTTGCCAATGGGTGGTCCTGCTCGACGCTGTAATCGTCCCAGGAGGTTGAGATCAGGCGCGAGACTATTGGCGCGGCCAACAGTCCAAAGACGACTGCCAATCGCTGATGACTGATGCCAAGTACGGTGCCCATGATCAGCATGAGCAATTCGTGCCAGAACAGTTCTGCGCGGCGAACGATCGCAAGGAGGAAGATGCAACCAAGAATTGCCAGGAGTGCGGCGCCGCGGGGATCGGTGAACTGGAGTGGCATCCACTCCGATATCTGGCTGACGACGATGTGCTGACGCAGCAGGGTGTTCAGGGGGTACAGAATCTGCTTGACTCCAACTGGATTGAGGAAGAGGGCAGCAGTCGAAAGGATGACTGCCCATACGAACGTACGACGACGGCGAAGGTCCCAGCGCGACGATACGAGCAATCCCAAGCGGAGATCGAAGAAGGAGCAGAAAAAAAATAGTCCCAGTAAGAGAAGCCCGACGAAGAATGAGCCATGGCAGTTCACCCAGAGCGCGAACAGGGGCGGCAGTCCGAAGAACCATCGAGGGTCGCGAGTTCTGCCGAGATCGAACCAGAATCAATTCAAATACCAAGAGAAGATAGCCGATCAACTGAGGCCGGATAGAGAGCACCGTGGTTGAAAAGAGCCAGATGATGAGGGCGCCGAGAAAGGCCGTCTTGGAGTTGCCTGAGTAGAGCGAACAGAGGATGTATCCGGCGATGAGCAGGGCAGCAGAGAAGAAGCAGAGCCAGAGCATGAGGCCGGAGTATCCGCCCCATCGATAGGCACCATAGATCAGCAGTTGCGAGAGCCATTCGTGGGGAATCCAGGCGTGATGGTTGGTCGTGTAGGAGAACAGGTCCGTGGTCGGGACCGTGTGAGTGGTCCAAATGATCTCGCCGGTCTTGAGCTGCCACCACGTATCCGTGTCATTGAAGCGGTGACCGGACGGTTAGCGTTGCGAGCATGGCCAACAGGCAGGCCAACATTGCGGGGAACGAGAGTATCCGCCGGAAAAGATGATGAATGCGTGTGGTGCGGTCTGTAGGATCGGTGGCCTGGGGGGCGGAGCTCAAGCCGACTCCGAGTCAAGGGTTTCCTCTTCGACGAGGGGATCCTGCTCCGCAAGCCGAATGAGTCGATGCAGGTAAGCGCGGGAGATATGCAGGCTGCGGGCGGCCAGGGTCTTGTTTCCGTGGTTGTCCCGCACGGCCGTTTCGGCCAGCTTGACCTTGTAGTCGCGAAGCTGCCGCTCGAACGAATTAACAGGATGGTAGTCGCCGATATTGACGACACTCTCGCTCTGGATGTTCAGGGGCAGATCTTTCTCACGAATCGTTTCACCAGAGGCGACGATGATTGCTCGCTGAATCACGTT
Source organism: uncultured Acidobacteriaceae bacterium (assembly GCA_963756685.1). GTDB lineage: Bacteria > Acidobacteriota > Terriglobia > Terriglobales > Acidobacteriaceae > Edaphobacter. Next base: position 256,633 of record CAVWON010000004.1, on the reverse strand, counting down.
TTCCAGTTCGCGCACGTTGCCGGGCCAGGAGTACGCCTGAAGCAGGGCCATTGCACCCGGTTGGATCTCTTCGACGAGCTTCTGATAGATCTCTGAGTATTGCCGCAGAAAATGCATCGCGATCTGGGGTATATCTTCCACACGCTCCTGCAGAGGGGGGGCATTAACCTTGATGACGTTGATTCGGTAGAAGAGATCCAGGCGGAATTTCCCCTGGGTCACGAGCTCGGCAAGGTCTGCGTGAGTCGCGAAGATGAGACGTGCGCGCAAAGGAATGAGCTTGCTGCTACCGAGCCGGCTGTACTCGCGCTGCTGTAAAACGCGGAGCAGCTTGACTTGCGTGGACGGACTAAGCTCACCGATTTCGTCGAGCAGCAGCGTACCCTCGCCGGCCTGCTCCAGATATCCCTCACGTACGCCCACGGTGCCAGTGAAAGCACCTTTTTCGTGGCCAAACAATTCGGCTTCGATCAGAGTTTCGGGAATGGCGCCGCAACAGACCGCAACAAACGGCCTGCCGGAGCGAGAGCCAAGATTGTGGATGGCCCTGGCGATCAATTCCTTGCCTGTGCCGCTTTCTCCGGTGACGAGAACCGAGGCATTGAGATTGGCGACGCGATGCACGAGATCATAGACCTGCTGCATCTGCGGACTGGATCCGATCATTTGATCGCAGCAGCTGTTCTCTTCGAGTTGCTGCTTTGCCCTGTGCAAGTCCCGCTGGAGCGAATTTTTTTCATGTGCCCGTTGCAATATTGCTTTTAAATCTCTGATTGAAGGTGGTTTGCGGCAATAACTGTAGGCACCCAATCGGACGAGTTCGGCAGCAGTAGTCCGAAGGGTATCGTCTGCCATCACTACTGAAGAGACCTTCGATTCGGCGATCCGCCGGCAACAGGCAATTCGTTGTTGCAAGGATTCGTGATCGGAGTCCAGATCGAGGATCATCACATCGTAGGCGTCGACGGCAAGCATGCGGTTGACCCCGTCCTCGGTCGGTTCGAGCTGAACCTGGAACTCTTTTCCCAAGACAGAGGAGAGGATTTGCTGCAGTTTTGAGTCTTCCGAATAAAGGCCAATCCGAATCATTGATGATCTCCGCAACGCACCTTGACGAAGCTGCAAAGCCATTTCTACATTGGGGAGGGAACCGGAACTACTGATTCAGCCGGCAAATTCTTTCGCCGCAGGCTGTGGAAAACTGGTCAATTTATGTTCGGGTTGTAGTAGTACCAAGACCAGATGCAATTGTCCACGAAATTCAGGTTACCCCACGAAAAAGCGGAGGAAACCGACATTTGGTAACCTCGAACGTCTGGTATTTTGGTTACTTTAAATTGGATTGGTGCTTAAGTTGCCTAAGGTAAGGCATGATTGTCCAAAAAAGGTGGTCACTGGCGCTTCTGGCGGGAGCAGTCGCCATCACTCGCTGGGTGTTTCGAAGCCACTATCTGTACGACCTGGACTCCGTGAATTTCGCATTGGCGATGAAGCGGTTTGACCCTAGTGTCCACCAGCCCCATCCACCGGGGTACTTCCTGTATATCGGCGCAGGCCGGCTTCTCAATGCGGTGTTTCATGACGCCAATCTGGCGCTTGTCGTCTTGAGCATTCTCGCGAGTTGTGGGACGGCGATTGTGATCTACGAGATGGCGCTGGAATGGTTCAACCCAATGGCCGCTCGATTTGCCGGCACTCTTTTCCTGCTCTCTCCGTTGGCATGGTTTCATGGCACGGTTGCGTTGACTTACATTGTGGAAGCTTTTTTCTCGGGGCTCGTGGGGTATCTTTGCTGGCGTATTTATTGCGGGAACCAACGGTCCGTTTTACCGGCCAGCATCATTTTGGGAGTGTCCGCCGGAGTCAGGCCGTCGTCATTGCTGTTTCTTGCGCCGCTCTTTCTGTTTTCGCTGCGCAAGGTCAGCTCCAAGGAGAGATACATGGGTTTGGCAGCGCTCGTTCTGGCGCTCGCCGCGTGGTTTGTGCCTATGGTCTCTGCCAGCGGCGGCTTGAAGGTTTACTTTGGAGCGTTGCTGTCACTTTGGCGGATGGTGCCGTCGAAAGAGACTGTCTTCAACTCCTCTCCAGCGACCTCGATTGCGCGCGCGTGCACGATTGTCTTCATCTACTTCCTGTGCTTCGGAGCGGCTTCGCTGGCCCCGTTGGGCGCCTTGGTGCGACCCGTGCCGGTAGATCCCGGGAAGAAGATCTTCACTCTCGTCTGGATCGCCCCAGCACTCTGCTTCTTCACGTTTGGCTATCTGAAATTTGTCAACAGCGGCTACCTCTTGCTGGTGTGCGTACCGACGTGTTTGTGGCTCGGGTTTTGGGTGTCGGAGTGGTATGAGACCAGTACGTGGAGGGAACCAATAAAGCTTAGTGTTATCGGGGCGTGCGCAGTGGCAAACGTTCTATTTTTTCTTGCGTTGCCGTTCTACTGTTCCTACAGTCAGGTACGACGATTTGAAGGGCAGCTGGAGGGTGTAAGAACAGCGCTTCCGCAAATCGCCTCACCAAACGACACCATTATCGTCAGCTTCGACTCGCACTTCGATGGCTTTCGCCACGCGGGCTACTATTTGCCTGACTATCTCACCGTGGAATATCCAGAGGCAAAACTGAAAGAAGGTCCGCGGATATTCACTATGCATGAACGGGACACGAAGCTGGTTACAGAGTTGCCGCTGGCCTCTTACAGCCGTTTTGTCGTGTTTCCTCTCCCAGGTGGCCCCTCGTACCGGGAGTATCTTCAAACGGTGACGGCTCGGCTTCCGAGTGAGAGTTTGCGCAGTGTAAGTGCAGGTGGGCGTGAATTTATCACAGGCCCAATCTCGGACCTGCCGCTCCTGTTTCCTGATGCAACGGCTGCGCACTGAAGGGTGTATATGTTCCACTTCACCCGTGACTCAGCATGTAAACAGTCGTTCACACTGAGATGAGTCTGACGAGGTTTAGTGCCAATAATTCAAGCCTTTCGTGTTAGTTGCGCTTTGGATGGCGAATTGCATTCTCCTGGGTGAACCCCGCAACAGGGGAGAAAGAGACCGTGCATGCATTCGATCGCCTGGTGGCCGACTCTCATTGTCCTCGCGATTGCGACGTTCACCGATCTGCGTAGCCGTCGAATCCCGAACTGGCTGGTGCTTCCATTTCTGGTCGCGGGAATCTGCGTTGCCGGGTGGCTTCATGGTTGGAGCGGGATCGGGCATAGTCTTTCCGGCGTGGCTGTTGGGGCCCTGCTATTCGGCGTTCTTTACTGGTTAGGTGGCATGGGTATGGGCGATCTGAAATTGTGTGCAGCTATCGGCGCGTGGATTGGCCCGTCGCAGCTACTGTTTGCCCTTGTCATAACGAGCATGGCTGGGGGCATCATGGCACTGTGCTGGGCAGCGGCCGGCGGATTTCTCGGCGACCTGTTCCAGGGTGCAGGCGACCTGGTTTTCGGTTTCAAGAAACGCGGATTGCGTCCCCATCCAGAGCTGGTTCTCAGCAATCCTTTGACGCGCAAAATGCCATACGCTCCGGCCATCGCGATCGGAACGATCGTCTCATTTTTCTCCCGCTAAGGACTGACTAAGCAACATGGTTACTTCATCACAAATATGGCAATCCCAACTCAACCCGCTGGAAACTTACGAATGCCAGGGAGCGGCGATTCCGTGATGTCAACCTTTACGCATGGCCCCGACTCTCTCGACGTCCACGTCTTGTCCGTGGCGCTGATTGGTCCGCAGGAGCAGCAGCGTAAAGCGGTGGCGAGTGCCCTTGCCGGCTCGCAGGCCAACGTGACACGGGAGTTCACCGCTTATCCGGACCTGGATGATGTCCCTGCGATTTTGGACGCGGGTTACGACGTCATCATTGTGGACCTGGACAGCGACCCGGAGCACGCCCTTGATCTGGTGGAGCACATCTGCGGCAACAGTCCCGTAACCATCATGGTGTATTCGTCGCATGCCGACTCAGAGCTGCTGGTGCGCTGCATGCGCGCTGGCGCCCGCGAATTTCTCAGCCAGCCGATTGCCCCCAGCACGATTGCGGAAGCTCTGGTTCGCGCCTCGGTCCGACGTCCGACAGTCCGGCCCGCCAAAAAGACGTTGGGCAAGTTGTTCGTATTTACTGGCGCCAAGGGCGGTTCGGGGGTCAGCACGATCGCGAATAACTTCGCGGTATTGCTTTCCCAGGAGTCTCATAAAAACACTTTATTGCTCGATCTCGACCTTCCACTCGGAGGTGCAGCGCTTGATCTTGGGATAACGACCCCGTTTTCAACTGCGAACGCACTTCAGAACATCGGCCGTCTGGATTCGAATTTCTTGTCCAAACTCCTGACCAAACATAGTTCGGGGCTGTTCGTGCTGTCAGCGCCTGACAAATACACCCCGATCCATGCGTCCAATGAAGATATCGCTAAGCTTTTGACTGTGGCCCGCCAGGATTTCGACTACGTGGTGGTTGATGCGGGATCGAGCGTGGGCTCAACTTATAAGACCCTGCTCGAAGGGGCCGCAATCGTCTATCTTGTGACGCAGGTCAGCATCTCGGAGCTGCGCAACTCAAATCGCCTAATCTCAGAGTTTTTCACGCTTCCGTCGCCTAAGCTCGAGATCGTTCTCAACCGCTTTACGCAGAATACCCTCGGGATCGACGAAGAGAACATCACAAAAGCGCTGACAAAGCCAGCCACCTGGAAGATCCCCAGCGATTATGGCACGGTGCAACGTGCGCAGAACACGGCGACTCCGCTGGCGCTGGGAGATTCGGGCATCGCGGAGATACTCCGGCAGATGGCCAGAACAGCTTGCGGTTTGCCCGCGGTCGCTGAAAAGAAGAAGCGGTTCAATTTATTTGGATAAAGGCCGAAAGGCCCATTTTCGCAACGATAGTACGGATGGCATAACGTGGAACAATTGAATCTTGAGCAGTTCAAGGCCGAAGTACACCGAACGCTGATCCCCAAGCTGGATCTCGAGAAATTGTCGCGTGTCGAGAGCGGTCAGGCGCGTCAAGCAGTGGCGATAATGATCGGTGAGATTATCGGCAGCCAGCGTGTACCGTTGAGCTTGAGCGAGCAAGAAAAAGTCCAGTCAGACCTTTTGGATGAAGTCTTCGGTCTCGGCCCGCTGGAGCCGCTGCTTCGTGATTCGGAGATCTCCGACATTCTGGTCAATGGTAAAGACCACGTCTTTATTGAAAAAGGCGGGATCCTGAAGAGGATCGATGCGGTGTTTCGCGATGATCGCCACCTGATGCAGATCATCGACCGCATCGTGTCGCGCGTCGGCCGCAGGGTCGACGAGTCTTCACCGATGGTGGATGCGCGTCTGCCCGACGGTTCCCGCGTCAATGCCATCATTCCGCCGCTGGCCCTCGACGGCCCTGCGCTTTCAATCCGCCGTTTCGGGACAGGCCCGCTGGTTGCGAATCAATTGGTGGAATTGAAAAGTATCTCGCCAGAGATGATGGAATTGCTTGCGGCTGCCGTGCGCGCGCGCATCAGCATTCTGATCTCGGGGGGCACCGGCGCCGGGAAGACGACCTTATTGAACATACTGTCGCAATACATTCCGAAGCATGAGCGCCTCGTCACGATCGAAGATGCAGCCGAACTTCAGCTCGCGCAGGAAAATATCGTTCGCCTGGAGACCCGGCCGCCCAACGTTGAGGGCCTTGGCGCTATCCGTCAGCGTCAACTGCTCATCAACAGCCTTCGTATGCGTCCCGACCGAATCATCATCGGTGAGGTACGCGGGGAAGAGGCGTTCGATATGCTTCAGGCCATGAACACCGGCCACGAAGGTTCGATGGCCACGATCCACGCCAACTCTCCGCGGGACGCCTTGTCCAGGCTCGAATCGATGGTTGCGATGACCAACTTGAATCTGCCGGAACGAACAGTCCGCCAGCAGATGGCTTCGGCCATTGCGATCGTCGTTCAAGTTTCCCGTTTGAGCGATGGCACACGCAAAGTGGTCAACATTTCAGAGATCACCGGCATGGAAGAGAACATCATCAGCATGCACGAGATCTTTAGCTTCGACAAGAAGGGTATCGGGCCCGATGGCAGGGTGCTGGGCGTGTTCCAGCCCAGCCGCATCCGTCCCAAGTTCCTTGAACAGCTTCGTGTGTCCGGAGTCATGTTGCCCGCCAGCATGTTTGAGCGTGCGCAGGAAGTCAACTGAGAAAGGGAGGGTGAAGCGATATGGTACTGGTGCTCGTGCTCGTATTCCTTGCCGTATTTGCGGTCACCGCTCTGCTCCTGACCGCGAGTAGAACGGACGACTCAGCAGACCGAACAAACCCTGCAACGTTCTTCAGGCGGCCCTTGCGACGACCAAGCTATCGCCGGCAGACCAGGCCGTCGATATCCGTAAAGAAGAGCTGCTCAGCGCCGTTCCATGGCTCAATCGCTGGCTGCTGAGACTCGAACTGGCGCCACGATTGCGCCTCCTGCTTTATCAGGCTGATCTGAAATGGACTGCGGGCAGTTTGCTGCTCATGTCTGTGGTCTGCTTTGTGATTCCTGCCTATCTGATTTATCTGCGAACCGGTGCCGTCATCATTTCTCTATTGCTGGGGCTGTTGCTCGGCGCTTCGCCATTTTTTTACGTTCTCTACAAACGCACGCAACGCTTCAACAAATTTGAACAAGGTCTGCCGGAGGCACTGGATCTGATGGTGAGCGCTCTGCGTGCCGGTCATAGCTTCAACTCCGCTCTTGATCTGGCTGCCAGTGAGTCTCCCGATCCCATTGGGAAGGAGTTTCGCATCTGCTTCGACGAACAGAACTATGGACTCGAACTAAAAACAGCCATGAACAACCTGTCGACTCGCGTACCGTTGCAGGACTTGAAGATCGTCATCACGGCAATCCTGATTCAGAAAGAATGCGGTGGAAATCTCGCGGAGGTATTCGATAAGGCGGCCTATGTGATCCGCGAACGGTTCCAATTGAAACGGCAGGTCCGTGTCCACACTGCCCAGGGGCGCTTGACAGGATGGATCCTCTCTTTTCTGCCCTTAGTACTCGGAATTCTCTTATATCTTCTCAATCCGGAGAGTATGAGCCTTTTGTGGACGCGTGCCATTGGCGTCAAGCTTTTGTATCTGTCAGGCACTATGACAATCGTAGGCGCATTCATTATTCACAAGATCGTCAATATGGATGTCTAAAGGGGAGTTATGGGATTTGCGGCCTTGACGTTTATCTTCATTTTCCTGTTGATCGCGAGCGGTGGCCTGATTCTGTTCTACCGTGAGGCAATGATTCAGCGGGTCGCCGTCCGTCATTACGCCTCGGGCGAAACAAGGAAGCTTCCGGGACACGATCGAACATACAGGTTCGACGCTGAGCAGCGTAGTGTCAGCGATTCGAGCGCATCGTGCCGAAGAGCACGGCGGAGATGTCTGTAGTGCGACAACGTCTCGTTCGCGCCGGCTACCGGAGCGACGCCGCAGTGAAGCTTTTCTATGGCGCGAAGGTATTGGTTCCACTGGTTCTCTGCTTTTTTGCGTTTACCACAGGAGTTGGGAGTTACAGTCCATTTTTTGTTTACCTGGTAGCGATCGGTCTTGGATTTCTGGCGCCAGACTTCTGGCTGGGAAACCGGATTTCTGCGCGACAGGCGCGTATCCGCCGCGGGCTTCCAGATGTGCTCGACCTGCTGGTCATCTGCATCGAGGCCGGACTGAGCCTAGACCAGTCGGTTGTGCGTACGACTGAAGAGCTGAGTCTGGCCCAGCCTGCTGTCTGCGATGAATTGGACATCGTGGTTCTCGAACAGAGGGCCGGGCTTCCTCGCGCCGATGCCTGGAAGCATTTTGCAGACCGCACCGACGTGGAGAGCGTACGAAATCTGGTTTCCGTGCTGGTCCAATCGGAAAAATTCGGGACAAGCATTGCCAAGACCTTGCGGGTGCATTCGGACACCCTCAGAACTCAGCGTCGCCAGAAGGTGGAGGAGCAAGCGGCAAAGACAACGGTCAAACTTGTCTTCCCGCTTGTGTTCTTTATCTTTCCCTCGCTCTTCCTGGTTACTTTGGGCCCTGCGGCGATCACCGTAATGGAGAGTTTCAACAAATACCTCATTCATTGAGAAGGGAGAATAGACATGGACAATGTAACAATTATTCGCGTCGTTGCTGCTGTCCTTGCGGTAGTTGTGCTGGTCATCCTTATCCAGCGCCGCCGCAAGCGCGTTCAGTAGATTAATTCCTTCGTAGTTATGGCGAAAGAGGGAAATTTTCCTAGAACGTGGTCCTATTCGGACTGGGTCAAAAGAACGCTTCCGGCTCATTCTCCTGTCGAGAAGTGGAATTGGCAGCTTACCTCGCGGTCGCTTCTTCCGAAATATTGGGTGCATTGCCATTGCATCTCTTTATTTCGGAGGAGGCGGTCTTGGTTCAGCAAGTCGTAAATCTCAGTGAAAGGAGCTGCATGGTTGGTCGGATTTAGTGGCGAAATAGGCGCCTGGAGCAGGCCTTATTGCCATACCGCGCGAATGCCGGGGAAAACAATGAACAGACGGACATACTGCGTATATAACCAGACACGTGAATGCTTCCTCAGCCTGGGTGTTACTCCGGCTGACACGACATTCGCGCGACTCAAGGGCTTGATTGGGAAGCTCAAGCTAAGGGTCGATGAAGGGCTCTGGATAGTTCCGTCTTGTGGAGTCCATACCTTCGGCGTGCTGTTTCCTCTCGACCTGATCTACCTGGATGAAAGCCACAAGGTGATTCATCTCATCGAACATTTCCCGACATTTCGTATTGCGCCCTTGAGAACTCAAGCTACAAGTGTTCTGGAGCTGCCCACTCACACGATCTATTCGTCGCAGACCCAGCCTGGAGATAAGCTGCTGATCTGCTCGATTGAGGAGATTGCGAAGCGATTCAACAAGGGGAACGCCGTACAGCCCAAGAGTCAGGCCCAAAGACCCGACACCAAGGTCGCTTTTAAGGCGACAACGAAGGAAGAGAGTTTTTCCCAAGTAAAGGAGTAAGGGAAGCAATCAAATAGCGAGTTCAGAAGTAGCGAGCGAGGAATTGGGCCGCAGGGTTCGACCCACCCCGTGTAATGCGTTCAAGTTGGAGCAATAACTCGGCCCGACTTATTGAGTGCGCAATAAGCGAAGAGGTAAAGAGATGGCGTCAGTTAAGAATTGGATCAGGAAATTGTCATCTTACGACAATCGGAAAGGACAACGGCTGGCGTCACCTATGCTGGTCGCTTATTACTGGGACGGCTCCGTTCCGATGGCGCACGAGATCCAGAACATTAGCTCGACCGGATTTTATCTTTTGACCAATGAGCGCTGGCACCTGGGCACGGTCGTTACGATGACGCTACAAAGAACAGACATTGAGGATGCAAAAAACCATCCTGAGGGCTATATTACTGTGCCATCGAAGGTAATTCGATTGGGCGCGGACGGAGTCGCTTTTGAGTTTGTCCCGCTGTCTGACAAGGCTTCGAGCGATACGAATGGTCGCACGAGAGGGTCGACAGGACGAAAGGCCGTGGGCAAATTCATCGAATGTCTCAAGTCGGACCAGGGCCACGCAATGATTGGGTATGTCGCGACGGATCTCGAGCCGAAGTTGATGGTACGGGATTCGGTTTTGGTGATGCCTAGAAGGAACGCCATGAAAAAGCTTAAGGACGAGAGCGGACAGGCCCTGATAATCACAGCTCTGTGCATGACATGCCTTTTTGGTTTTATGGCACTGGCTGCTGATGTGGGAATCATGTTGCGTGAGAAGAGGCTCCTGCAAATAGCAGCCGACAGCGCGGCGATTGCTGGAGCATCGGAGGTGAATTTTAGTTCCGGAACTGTAACATCAGCGGCCCAGGCAGCCGCGACGCAGAATGGCTTTACAAGCGGGACAAACGGGGCCACCGTCACGGTCAACCCGCCACCCTTGTACGGGCCTCACACAGGCCTGGCAGGTTATGTAGAAGTCATTGTTTCCCAGCAGCAGCCTGCTCTTTTTATGGGCATGTTCGGAATATCTTCGATGAACCCTACGGCCAGGGCAGTGGCCTTCAACGGAGGTTCGTCCTATGGCTGTGTCTACGTATTAGCCCCCACAGGCGCCGGCGCAATGACCCTGCAGGGATCGTTCACTGTAACCGCACCTAATTGCGGCGTCGTTGTTGACTCGAACGATTCTGATGCCCTGCATTTCACAGGTGGAGGAGGCAGTCTGACCGCGGGATCGGTCGGCGTCGTAGGTGGCTGCGGCGGCCATTGTTCGGATAGCACCCCGACTCCAGTCACGGGAATCATCCCTCAAAGTGACCCTCTTGGCTACCTTATCGCGTCCTTTCCAACCCCAACTGGTTGTGTCCCCGGTGGCACACTTACTGGAGCAGTAGCGGCTGGGTGTTACAGCGGAAATGTCACGTTGAGTAATGCGGTCCTTACGGGTCTGTATGTCTTTACTGGAAACGTCACTTTGAGCCATTCCGTGACAACGGGGGCAGCTGGCGCAACTCTGGATCTGAACAATGGCACCCTCACGGAAACCTCGAACACGGTGTTAGATCTTGTCGCGCCTACTGACCCTACTAATACTTTTCACGGGATTGCCATCATGGCCCCCCCTACCAACACGAGCACGCTGACACTCGAGTTCGGCAATTCCACAGGAACTATCGACGGTATTTTCTACGCGCCAGGCGCCAACTTATTCCTTCATGACAGCGGCGGTGGTGCAAGCGGTCTGTCGCTCATCACGGACTTGCTCGTGGGGACTTTGGATGACCAGACTGCGAGTCTTAATATCACGAGCTATTCCCAGACGACCGCTGGGTCACCGCTTACTAAGGTCGCTCTGGTGGAATGAATGATGAAGGACCTGTACATCACTCATCCAACTGACTCAAAAGAGGGAGGGCTCTAATGTTTGGACTCGATCTACGTCAAGACAAAGGGCAGGCTTTTGTAGAGCTGGCCCTTGCATTGCCGATATTTATTCTTTTGCTCGTAGGAGCAGTTGAGGTCGGGCGCTTGGCATATGCCAGCATCGAGGTCAGTAACGCCGCTCGTGCGGGAGTCGCTTATGCCGCGCAGAACCACACCACCGCTCAAGATTCAACGAATATTACCCTTGCTGCTACCCAGGACGCTCCCAATATTACGAGTCTTACCGCGACGCCGTCATACTCTTGTTCCTGCGAGAGCTCAACTGGCACCATGACCGCCCCCGCCAGTTGTGCCACAGTAACGCTGACCAGTTGTCCCAGCCCCTCACGCATCGTCGTATATGTTCAGGTAACCACCCAGGCACCGGTAAATACCCTGTTCGGCTTTCCCGGAATCGCAAGTACAGTCACGCTTCGCGGATTCGCGAGCATGAGGACGGAACAGTAATGGATATGAGATCGACATTGCGACGGATGTTTGGTCGGACGATAGGGTCCGCACTAAGGCAACGTAATATATGGGGTGAAGAAGGCGCGGTGATCATGGAGACCGCGATGTCAATGATCATCCTGTTGACTTTCATGTTCGGCGTGATGGAGGCAGGCTTTGCGCTTTACTCCTATCACTTTATCTCCGAGGCAGCGCGCGAAGGAACTCGCTATGCCATCGTTCGAGGAGCGACTTGGGGAACAGCGTGTGGTGCAAGTTACAACTCTTATGACTGCACGGCTAGTTTAGGAAATGTTCAAAGCTATGTGTCGAACCTTGGATTCCCCGGAATTAATCCAAGCTATATGACGGTTACTCCTGTTTGGTCGACCTACACTGGAGGATCAACCTGTGGAACTCCGTGCAACAGTGCGGGCAACCTAGTTACGGTGACCGTCCAGTACAACTTTCCCCTGGCCGTTCCGTTCATTCCGGCACACACGTATGCGATGTCAAGCAGCGCTGCAATGGTGATCCAGCAATGAGGCCAGGGGTCTCGATCTTGTTTTAGATTTGCTGGGTGATCTATTCTGTCTGGTCAGGGATGATCAGTAGTACTTCCACTGTTGTGGCCTGTCCATTCTGCATGGCGGGCCTGAATTGCCACTGTTGGAGAGCGCGGAGCAGGAACTTCGCTTCTGCGAGTTCGGTTGGAAAGACAACGGCCAGTTGCTCGAACCGTCCGGCAGTGTTGACGAAGCCATGGACCGATGATGGCATCTGTGTTTGCGTTCGCATCGATGCTGGGCCGCGTAATGTCATATGGCCATGGCGCATCCGGGCGAATGGCACTGCCGCCGGAGGCAACCTGCGCGCGCGGAATCGAATACTGCAGGATCCAGTTTTTGGCCACGCCGACGCGCAGATATACCGTGTACGCAAGTCTGTCCCTCCACATGTTGACCGTCTCCGGATAGTCTTCCGCGAGCGAAGATCCGACCACCACTACTCCGTACTTGCCGTCTTTCGGCAGCATGATATGCACGACCGTCGGCTGACTGGCGCCCGCGGTGACGCTGCCCTCGGCACCGGACAGGCCATTGGCGCCGCCGCGCTGTCCGCCGGCCCCGGTTCCGGCCGCTGCATTGCCAGCTTGATTGCCGGTTGCCTGGCCCGCTCCTGCCCCCGCTTGCTTACCCTCTGTCTTACCCTGGCCGGTCGGCGACAGACTCTTAGGCTGCCCGGCCGCCAGCGAACCCGTAAAGGGTGCCGGCGCAACCTCGTTGATCATGGGTAGAGTCGCCGTGCCTTCCTGCAGTTGGACAGTAGAGGCGGAGATCACGCTTGCGGGTGAGGCCTTCCCAGTGTCCTTCGACGCTGTCTCCGGCATCTGTGTCTGCTGAGATGCCGGCACAGCGATTGGAGAGGTTTTGCTCGGGTTGGGCATTGGGGTCTTCGCGTCGAACACGGTCGACGAGATTTGAACATCGGCTACCTTCGTCTCCTGGTTCGGAGGGTTAGGGGACGGCCGTACTTCGATCGCGGTTGTCGTTTGCGGTGTCGGCTGGACTATCTTTTGGACCGGAATGTCCCGTGAACTCCACACGAAGAGCTGGGGAAGCGGCGCCTGAGGAATTGTTGGATTGGTCACAGCGTCCGGCTGGACCAGAGTCTGGAGGGCCTGTTTCTGCGATATGAAGTTGAGTGGAATGCGTGGTGCGGGTGCAGCCGATGGACTACCGCCAGGTGCTGGGTTTGTTTCGGGCAGTTGGTCAGGCCGCAAATTGGCCTTCTGGATCGGGGGATGGATTGTGGGCTCCTGCTTGCGCAACTCCATGACCCGTACTGCAAATCTTTGGGTGAGGGACCTTGAATCGGTCTTATATGGCTGTCTCAGGGCGAAAAACAGTAGAACGCATGCGAAGACGTGCACGAGGAATGAGATCAGGAACCCGGAAGGCCCTCTCCGCATTGGCGGCGGATCCCCAAACAGCACGATGATAGTAGAAGACGACCTCATGACCGAATCGACTGTCGCTACGTAGCACAGGAGTTAACTGTAAAGCGCTAGAGACAGTGCTCCCCCCTGAATTGAAGGCCCTATATCTCTAGCAATTTCCAGACCAACCAAATCTGCCCGTAACTGTCTGCCAATTGGAGGCGGTCTACTTGTGAGCGTGTCTATGCAGCTACATCGACATCGCGATTGGTATACACATGTTCACACTTGCCCTATGGCCTGCCAGCTAAACGCCTGATTTTACATCAAAATGAAGTTTTTCCTTTGGCACAGCAATTGCGATGTGTGTTGGGGGAAGGGAACTGGCTTGCGCAGCCTTCCCCAAGGTACCGCTGAATGAACCGACGACTACTAAATATTCTCTTGAGTGCCTTTGTGATTGCGGCTGGCTGCAGTTACATCGTCTTTCGTTTGGTTGGTAGCCGGATTTCCGGGTCACATCAGACGACAACGCGCGTGCTGGCCGCTGCCACAGACATTAAGCTCGGAAGTGTCCTTCGCGACAATGATCTGACGACCATCGAAATCGCGGGGACTCTACCTAAAGGCGCGATTATCAGGCGGGAGGACGCAATTGGCCGAGGTGTCATCTCCAACCTTTATTTAGGCGAGCCGATTCTGGATAGTCGCCTCGCGGCACCCGGTTCAGGCGGCGGGCTTGCCGCTACAATTCCCCAGGGAATGAGGGCCTCCGCGGTTAAGGTCAATGATGTGGTGGGCGTCGCCGGATTTGTAACTCCAGGAATGCGAGTGGATGTGTTGATCTCGGGCAATCCGCCCGGGGCCAGCGCGAACCAAGGGCCGATGGTGAAGACGATCCTGCAGAACATCGAGGTCCTGTCAGCCGGCACAGATATTCAGCGAGACGCAGAAGGAAAGCCGCAACAGGTGCAGGTCGTCAACCTGTTGGTGACCCCGCAGCAGGCAGAGGCTGCCTGAGTTTGGCAAGCAATGAGACGCATATTCAACTCGTTTTGCGTAATCCCCTGGATACGCAGCTGGGCACGACCCCCGGGACTGGCATGGCGCAGCTGTTCACAGAAGTGGCTCCGCCAAAGGCCGTGGTGGTCGGTCACAAAGCGCCAACAGCTGTCCCGTCATCTCGGATTTACATGGTCGAAGTTTTCAATGGATCGAAAAAGACTGAGACAAAATTCCCCGCAAGCGAGGAAAAACAGTGAACCTGCGAAGCCGGATACCCATCGCTTGTTTATGCGCCTTGGCTCTTGCGGCCAGTGCGGAGACAGCCCTACAGGCCCAGACTTCGCCTCCACCTCAAGCGGCGGCTGCGGGCGTCGGCCAAGACCAGTCTAATGATCTTTCGGTTACCGTCGGCAAATCGGCGCTGGTGGACTTCACCAAGCCAGTGATTCGTGTCGCGATCGGTCTTGGGGAACTGGCCGAAGCGACTGCCGTCAGTCCGACTGAGGTCATGGTCAACGGCAAAGCGCCCGGCAATACAAGCCTGATCGTTTGGGAACAAGGTGGCGAGCGGCAATTTTTCAATGTGACGGTTCACGCCAGCCACGCTGCAGCCGACGAGAACCTGACTGCGCTCCGTCGCGAACTCAAGGTAGCGATGCCTGGACAAAATATCAATGTCGTCTCGGAGGGTAACCTGGTATTTCTCCGAGGCACGGTAAATGATCTCGCCAGCTCGGATCGCGCGGCCCAGATGGCGTCCGGCGCGGGCAAGGTCGTTAATCTGTTGTACGTTAATGTCCCTCTGGCCCCCCCACAGATCCTTTTGAAGGTGCGCTTTGCGAGTGTTGATCGAAGCAAATCCAATCAACTGGGCATAAATTTCTTCAGTACAGGCGCGGCCAACACGATTGGGGCAGTTACGACCGGGCAGTTCACACCTCCCTCGGTCACTCCCCCGAGTGCAGGGAACCCAACGTTAACAACCATAACGAATGCGCTGAATATCTTCTTCTTCCGTCCAGACCTTAACCTGGGCGCCACAATTGAGGCGCTGGAGATGCAGGGACTGGTAGAAGTGCTGTCTGAACCCAACATAATCGCGGAGGACGGCAAAGAGGCGAGCTTTCTCGCTGGCGGGGAATACCCCTACCCAGTAGTGCAGGGGACCTCTGCGGGCGTCGGGGGGGCCGTGACGATCCAGTTCAAGGAATATGGCGTTCGCCTGAACTTTATTCCCACCATCACTCCCCGAGGCACCATCCGTCTCCAGGTCGCCCCTGAAGTCAGCGCTTTGGACTTCACCAATGCAATAACGATCGCAGGGTTCACAGTCCCTGCAATTACCGTCCGTAGAGTAAAGACTGATGTTGAGCTGCAAGAGGGACAGAGCTTTGCTATCGGCGGATTGCTCGACAATCGCGAGACCCAAACCTTCTCGAAGATCCCGTTTATTGGCAGTATTCCGATCCTGGGCAAATTTTTCCAGTCGATCACAAAGACCAAGAACAATACCGAACTGATTGTCATTGTCACGCCGGAGATCGTCAGTCCGATAGATTCAGGTCAGCCTCTGCCTAACTTGAACTATCCGGAAAAATTCCTGCCGCCAAATTCCAAGATTTCGATGAGCGAGCCGAGTTCGAGTGTGCCTGGGTCGAGACCGCCAGCTCCGCCAACGATTCCCGTAGAACAACTGATTCAGAGTATGCAACCTGAGAAACCGCTGGTGATTGAAGGCTCGTATTCTCCTGGGACATATGCTCCAGGCTCGATGACGACTTCTACGCCGGGTACTACTCCTCCTCAATAGAAGAAAGACCAGTCCAATGAGTGTGCTGTTAGAGAAGAAGACCGAGCCGCAGATGCAGTTACGACCCTGGCCCGGTTTTCATCTGTTGATGGGCTACGCATGCTCGATTGTTTTGCTGATTGCCCTGCTTGCGGACAAGCTGGCGTCCATCCGCTTTCCCAATCCACTCGACCTCACGATCGGTCTTGCCTTTGCATGTGGGGTGGTATTTACTTTGGCGATTTTCTGGCACGAAAGGGGAAAGATGGAGTTGCGAGACGCTGTCATGACTATCCCCTGGGGCCTTTTCCTTGCAGCTACCCTCCCGTTACTGGTTCTGGTGGCCGCGAGAGCCGATATGCCTTTGCAAGATACCAATCTCGTTCGCTTTGATGGATCGTTAGGCATAAGCGTGCCGGAGATCGTGTCATGGAGTTCACGTCATTGGGTAGGCGGGCTCGTCAACCGAACCTATACCCTTCTCAGTCCACTGCTGGTAATTTCGGCCTTGCTTCCGGCCCTCACCGGTAGGGTAAAGAACGCGCAGATATTCGTGCTGGCCAACGTCATAGCCTTTGCCATTGGACTGCCGCTCTTTGCGCTCTTGCCGGCGATTGGGCCCTGGTATGGATACCATGTCGCGGCAACGCCCCATCAGCTCGATTGTCAGTCGGCAATTCTTCTCTTCCGAGCACCGAACCACCAACTCACCCATTTGGATGCCATTATCTGTTTTCCCTCGTTCCATGTCATCTGGGCCATATTCTGCGCCGCTGCATTATCGGGATTTCGTCTTCTACGCGTTCCGGCGGCATTGCTTTCAGGGATGATCGTCGTCTCCACCGTGACGACAGGCTGGCATTACTTCGTCGATGTACTCGGTGGCATAGCTGTGGCCGGTCTTTCGCTCGCGATCGCACATGCATTTATGCAACGCAGTTCATCCTGCCAGCGGTTAGAGCCGGCGGTCATGCGATGAGTGAGCCCAACGCCACGAATTTGCCGCAACAGGCCATGGAGAGTTTTTCCGGTGGTGGCCGCACGAAACTGAGCTCCACGCTGGAGGCATTGAATTTGCCTCAACGATCGATCGTCGCCGGGTATCTGGACACAGCCAAGCGACGAATTCGAGCTAGTGCCGACCTGGGCTTCCATCTTCGGGTGGCCTATGCCGTTTTGGCGCTCGTAATCATCTCCTATGCCGGCTGCCGGCTCACGTCGATTCATACTGATATCAGCGGACGAGTGGTTGCAATCGTCGCGATGTTCGCCATGATTTCACCATTGCCCATCTATTGGCACGAAAAGGGCAGAAAAGCGTTGCGGGAGTCTTCTCTCGTGCTTCCGTGGGGATTGCTGTTGGCCGCGCTCCTTGCCTTTCCCGTATTGATCGCAGCGCGGTTGCGTATGCCGCTACAGGACACGCTCTTTGGCCGAGTCGATCAATCGCTTGGGATCTACGTTCCCTCGATTGAGACGTGGGCGAACCATCACTGGCTTGGAACGCTCCTTAACCGCAGCTATCCCTGGTTGTTGCCTCTCCTGGCAGTGGCAGGTTTTGCGCCTGCACTCATGGGCAAGATGAAGCATGCAAGAGAGTTCCTCCTGGCGAATTTAGCGGCCTTTGCAATAGGGTTACCCCTGTTCGCGCTGCTTCCCGCGGTTGGGCCCTGGTACTGCTATCACCTCGCTCCGAATCCAGCCCAGGCGGCCTGCTGGGCCCAGCTTCTTGCGCTTCGAGTTCCTGGCCCTTATATCTTCCAGGAACAGGCTGCAGGTATTGTCTGTTTCCCCTCGTTCCACGTCATCTGGGCCATTTTGTGCGCCGTTGCCTTGTGGGGATTTCGACCTCTCCGCATTCCTGTCGCTTTGCTTTCGGTGATGATCGTCGCTTCCACGCTGACGACCGGCTGGCATTACTTTAGCGATGTACTGGCGGGCATTGTGATCGCCGCCCTCTCGACAGCAATTGCCAGAGTCTATGCGGCATAGGTAGGGAGCCAAAACACGCTCATGAATTTCATCCACTGGGTCTCGGGCCACTTTTCAAAGACCGGAGAGGAGAAGCCGAGGATCCGGCTGAAGATTTTGAACCTAACCCGGCAATCTGTGCTCGCCGATTGCGTGGAGGTCGCGGATCGGGGGGCGACGCGTAGAAAGGGCCTTCTGGGACGTGACGGGCTTGCCGCGGGAGAAGGGCTCTGGATCGTCCCCTGTGAGTCCGTCCACACCTTCGGCATGAGGTTCCCGATCGACCTCATCTATCTTGACCGAAACAGAAGGGTGAAGAAGGTCAGGAGCGGTGTGCCTCCCTGGCGGCTATCGGCGTGTCTTTCGGCGCATTCTGTGCTCGAACTTGTGCCAGGCACGATCGGTACGACGCAGACCAGACCGGGAGACAAACTCGAATTCTCCAGTGCCGACCCACCGGCCGTAACCGCCTCGCGCTGTGACACTAAAGGCATTTACTGACGTTTTGCCTGATGTTCGATTTGCAGGGGAATGCCGAAGGTTCCCAAATCCCTGTTAGGTCGCGACATTTAGTAACCCATACGACCGTCCCACACGCATTCTTCTGCGCATGTATACGCGTATTACTCTCCCCCAACCCGCATGTATACAGCAGTTCACACCGCCGACCGGTCAGCGGGAGATAGCCATTTATTTAGAGGCAGTTAGCGTTGGGCCGCGAGTGGCCATTCGCTTGCCATTATCAATGGCAACCCAGTCTGTGGCTGGAACTAAAAACCAAAGGGAGACGAATTCAAATGAAAGACAAATTGTTGGAACTTTCCGCAAAGACGCAAGCTCTGCTGATGAGCGAAGAGGGTCAAGACCTGATCGAATACGCGCTAGTAGTGGCTCTGATTGCGTTCGCTGCGACAGCCGGGATGAGTACTTTGGCCACAAAGATCAATACAGCCTTCGGCAACATTGGCACGACGCTCAGCAGCTACATCAGCTAGTCGATCCGGGCGAGTGTGAGAACTGTTGAACCGGCCCTTCTGCCTTGGTGTCTCTGGGACAGTGGCTACGCGATAGCCATTGCCCCAAAGATCCAGTTTCTAGCAGGAATAAATCCACGTATGGGAGAAGAATTGAAATGAAAAACAACCTGTTTAGATTGGCTACCAAGGTGCGGGTCCTGCTGGATGAGGAGGGTCAAGACCTGATCGAGTATGCGCTGGTGGTCGCTCTGATTGGCTTCGCGGCGACTGCCGGAATGTCCACTTTGGCCAATGCCATCAACAATGCATTCTTTAGCGTCGGGACTACGCTGAGCAGCTACATTACCTAGTGCTTGCCAACGAAGAACCAAAGTACTATGCAACTCGCAGCGCCTCCTTTTGCGGGAGTAGGTTGTCTGGGCGGCGCCTGCGGCGTGCCTTCCCAGTTCCGAAGGGCAGGCGTGGCCGGCAGAAACGAACCAGGAAGTGAACCATGATCGACGGAAAACGGATAGCGGTTGTGATGCCGGCCTATAACGCGGAACGGACCCTGGAAAAGACTGTTCGCGGCCTGCCCGGCATCGTTGACATCAAGATACTCGTGGACGATTCAAGTAACGACGACACCGCACGCCTGTCGGAAAAGCTCGGCGTGCAGACCTTTATCCACGATAAGAACTACGGTTATGGACGCAACCAGCAAACCTGCTACCGCGAGGCCCTCAATGCGGGCGCCGACATTGTTGTAATGGTCCATCCTGATTACCAGTACACGCCCTCTCTGGTTTCGGCGATGGCGGGAATGGTGGCGAGTGGCGTGTATGACGTCGTCCTCGGCTCGCGAATCCTTGGGGCAGGGGCCTTGAGAGGTGGGATGCCTCGTTATAAGTACGTCGCCAACCGCCTGCTGACAGCATTTCAAAACGTGTTTCTGGGAGTCAAGCTATCGGAATACCATACCGGGTTCCGGGCCTTTTCGAGGGAGGTGTTGCAGACCCTTCCGCTGCTGGAGAACTCGGACGACTTCGTATTCGACAATCAAGTGCTGGCCCAGTCCGTGATGTTCAACTTTCGGATCGGTGAGATCTCCTGTCCGACGAGTTACTTTAAGGAAGCTTCTTCCATCAGCTTCAAGCGCAGCGTGAAATACGGGTTGGGCGTGTTGGCGACTACAGCTCGCTTCGTGGCGCACAGGGAAGGAATCGCACGCTCGCGCCTGTTCGATACTACCGGAAGAAAAGTGACGATGAAGTACTATTCGGAGATCGCACAGGAATCACGAACCGCCTGATCTGGCTGTAGCTCAAAACACAAGAGAGGCAAATAGTTCAGATATGGTTCTGTCTTCGGCCCCGGAACAAGGCCCTTCACTGATATTGATTGAAGGCTGTCTCACCGCGATTGCGTTCGCGGCAGCGTTCGGCTGGCCCAGGCTTGGATCCAACTATTTTGAACGGGTTGAACGTGTCTTCGGACGGCTGGCGCGTAGAAAGAGTCTGTCAGTTGCAGTCGTCGGCCTGACAGCGTTCCTGCTCAGACTCGCTATTCTTCCTGTGTCTCCCATTCCCAAGCCATTCGTCCAGGATGACTTTAGCTTTCTGTTGGCGGCGGACACCTTTGCATCCGGAAGACTGACGAACCCCACTCCGGCGATGTGGACGCACTTTGAAACCATGCACATCACAATGCAACCGACTTACATGTCGATGTACTTTCCCGCGCAGGGTTTGGTGCTGGCTGCGAGCAAGGTGTTGACGGGGCGTCCCTGGTACGGCGTTCTACTGATGACCGCGTTTATGTGTGCCGCCATCTGCTGGATGCTTCAAGCGTGGCTACCCCCGACCTGGGCGCTGCTTGGTGGCGCATTGGCAATCCTGCGCCTTGGGCTTTTTAGTTATTGGATTGATACGTACTCAGGTGCAGGCTCCATTGCTGCGCTTGGCGGAGCGCTTCTGTTGGGTGCGCTTCCTCGATTTATGAAGACGGCCAGGCTTCGCGACAGCCTATTGATGGCGATCGGCGTGGTCCTCGTCGAGACCTCTCGTCTGTACGAGGGCATGCTTTTATGTCTCCCTGTGCTTTGCTATTTAGCGTGGTGGACGTTCTTTGGGAAGAACAGGCCCAGTAGGGCGATGCTGCTCCGCCGCATGGCTGCCCCGTTCGCGTTAATCGTAGCCGCTGGTTCCTGGATGGGGTACTACGACTACCGCGCATTCGGAAGTCCACTTACGCTGCCCTACACGGTAGACCGCGCCCAGTATGCCATGGCGCCCTATTTTGTCTGGCAGACGCAGCGGCCCGAGCCAATCTACCGGCATAAAGAAATGCGGGAGTTTTATTACCGAAGCGAAATTAACACCTTCGCCAAGATCCACAGCTGGTCAGGCTTTGTGCCACAAACCGTACTGAAAGCGGCGAGAGGTGTCCTGTTTTATACGGGCATTGCATTACTCATTCCTCTGATCATGCTGCGACGCGTGTTCCTCGATCGCCGCCTTCGATTTCTGATTCTGTGCCTGCTTGTATTGTTGGCAGGCCAGCTCATCCAGATATTTCTCATCCCTCACTATCTCGCCCCTTTCACTGCGGCGTTCTATGCGATTGGTTTGCAAGCCATGCGTCATCTGCGACTTTGGAGTCCGGGGGACGAGCCCGTTGGCCTGACGTTAGTACGCCTGACAGTCGTGCTCTGCGTTGTCTTAGCTGGAATGAGGTTATGTGCCGGGCCCCTTCACCTCGACCTTCCCGTATGGCCAGGCGCATGGGCCTCCGAATGGTATGGTCGCGGTAGCCAGTCCGGCGCCGAGCGCGCGCAGCTCGAGGCCCATCTGGAGCAACTCCCCGGAAGGCAGCTCGTCATCGTTCGATATTCCCCCGACCATAATGTCTTAGACGAATGGGTGTACAACGCCGCTGACATCGACAATTCCAAGGTCATTTGGGCGCAGGACATGGACGAAGTGGAGAACCTTGACCTTTTCCACTACTACAAAGATCGCACCGTCTGGCTCGTGGAACCAGATACGAAACCGGCAAAGGTCTCTCCTTATCTGTCACCACACTTGATCCGATGAGCGCCAGCCGATGAATATCAAGCTGGCTTGAGTAGCTCGTCGATGATCAGTGACCTATTTTATGCAGGAAAGTTCCTATGATGACAATCAAAACGAATACGACAAGCACCATAAGAAGGTATCTCTCGATCTTCATCGGACCGCCTTCATGGATCGTGCCGCTGCATGGTTACGGGAAGGGAACACCAACCTACTTGCACGATCGGCGAGAAGCTCGACGGCCACATCGCCACTTTGTTCGATGCGCTTTCGCTAGAAGAAGCAAAACAAAAGGGCCAGTCGATTGCGATTGGCCCGTAACTCTTCCAGGATGTGTGGATTGGTGCGGAAGAGGGGACTTGAATCCCCATGCCTTGCGGCACTAGCACCTCAATCTAAGAAATGAGTCTATCACCGTATATCGTGCAAGTCTAAATTGCTGATTCTATGTGGGCGGCGGTCTCGCCGAGAATCGTCGCTATTCGTAAAACCGTTACACTTCCGTGACAGTGTCCGCGGCCATCTTTCGTCGCTCCAAGAACTCCTTAGCGATGTTCAAATCATCTGCGTCAACGATTATTGTACCGACGCTCCATTGAGTCAGGCTACGCTTCCTCAGTGGGCAGCGCTTCCCTCAATCAGAAACTCAGCCAGGACCGCGCTGCCAATGTCACCACGATCCTGCTGCAGCAGGGTCATGTTTCGCTTACAAGAATGTTGGCTCCCGGCGCAATGGGTGAAAGTAATCAGGTGGGAAACGATAAGACAGCTGAAGGGCAAGCAGAGAATCGACGAGTTGTGGTTCGTGTACTGCAAAACAAGGGCGTCGCAGGTAACATCTCGGGCGAATAGGCTATCGGAACCGTACAGGGCGTCTTGGCTTGATCATGCCGAGGGATTCGCTCGACTATGCGCCGGAGAGGGCGCGATGAGGCCGTGATTTAGGGCAAACAAAACCAGATCGGCGTTATTTTTTAAATTGAACGATACCATGATGTGGTGCTTGTGAAACTCCACGGTCTTTTCACTGAGATCCAGGAGCGAGGCGATCTCTTTCATCGGCCGACCCTCGCCGAACAATTGGACAATGTCTCTTTGTCTTGGTGTAAGGTCTTTTGAGAACTGCCTTGCTCGTGCCTTTGCTTCTGCCCAATCTTCAGACCTCATCCTCCTGGGTGCTATATAGGAGTGGCCGTGCATTACTTCGTCGATCGCTTTGAGCAACTCTGACCCGGCGGAGTGCTTAAGGACAAACGCGACGGGACCTAGTTCAAGAGCCGCAGCTGCAAGGCGTGGGTCGTCCTGCATGGTCAAGAAAATGAACTTTACCTTTGGGTTGCTTTCCTTGATCCTCCGAGCTGCGTCAAGCCCATTGAGTATAGGCATTCCCACGTCGACGATGACAAGATCGGGCTTAAGTTTCGCAGCTTCAATCAAGAGGGCGCGGCCGTCCGAGACTTGTCCGATTACCTCGAAGTTCTTTTCCAAATAGGCACCGCAAAGCATCGGAAAAGATCGCATGATCGTCCGCTAATAACAGACGCGGGTGACGTTGGTCAGTACGAACTGTGTCCATAATGTGCGACCTTCCCTGAGCATTGTGGTTGACCTGAAAGGGATTGTCGACTGGTGTTTGTGTTTGTTTCGATTCCCGTCACCAACCGGGCAAATTGTCGCAGAGAGCTCACTGGTGGAATGTAAGTTGTGAAGTCTGTCCAGTAAAAATAATTGTGGACTCGTGATTGGAGTATTGACAACTGGCAAAAGTAACAACTGGCAAAAGTGCCAATTGGCAACAAAGTAACAACTGCAAAAAAGTAATGGTAGGCAAGCCTAGTTACTAAGACAGATCAGGTGCCAATTGGAGGGGCACCGTTGCTTCAATTCTTGTTCCCCTTCCTGGCTCGGAATAAATCTTAAGGTGTCCGCCGGCGAGGCGTGCACGTTCCCTCATGCTTCTTATACCCATACCAGGCTCACCGTTTACCCTCGCATCGAATCCTTTGCCTTCGTCGCGAATGGAGACGAGTATTCTATTTCCTGTTCTGCGCAACCTCACTTCCGCCTTTACAGCGCCACTGTGTTTTTTCAGATTCTGAAGCGCTTCCTGAACAATACGGAACAAACACAGAGCAACGTCTGAATGAACATTCCTTGGAATGTCGTCGGACGAAAAATCAATCTCGGTCCCATGCCGGTCGTTGAATTCTTTGCATAAAGCACCAATTCCAGGGACAAGTCCCAAATTTTCAAGCGTGGCGGAATGCAGTCTATGGGAAACAGTATGAATGTCTGCTCCAATCTCGCTGGCTGAATTGAGAAGTTCGTGGAGCTGTTGTTTGGCACTTCGTGGAAAATCTGGTAGTGCCTCCTCCGCGTTTTCCAAGCCGAGTGCCAGGAGTGCCAGGCGTTGACTGAAGTCGTCGTGGAGCTCGGCAGCCAGCCGGCTTCGTTCCTTCTCCTGGGAGTTAATCAATAAGCCACTAAGTTGCACCTGGGCATCTCTAGCGATTCTTAGTTCTTTCCGGCCGACTTGCAGGTAGATTGAAAGAGTGGAGAGGCTGAGAATGATAAACAGTGCACTGAGCCAATACCACTTTGTGCGCTCCCATAACGATAACCTCCGGAAGAGAACGGTGCTACCCGCGGGCAGATCCTCTTCTTTGAGGCCCCAGCGGTGCATTGCGCGCCAATCGAACATGTAGACGTTGTCATTCTTTACGATTGGGATGTTTTGTGGCTTCTCGCCGTTGAGAACTCTAACAGCTCTTGCGGCGGCAGCGCGACCGCTTGCTTCCCAGCTAACCAGATATCCTCCCACAGTTCCTCTGCCCAGGTCCACATCATCCATGACGTAAATTGGTGCGTTAGCAGCGCTCACTATTAGTGGGACTGATTGAGCAGAGTCAATAAAACGAGATCCTGCGGCATCCTGTGTTATTGCAGTGTGATACACGATGCTGTCACTTGGCAGGTGTTTCAGGCGTTCGAGTAGTGATGGCATATCGAGTTCTGTAAGATAGGTGAACTCAAGCTTTGAGTCATAGGTACGAAAGGATTCTGTGGCAAGGGCTTCTTCCCAATCCCGGTCAAAGTGACCCACCCCACCGGTCACGAACACATGTCTAGTGCGTGGTTGCAATTTCAGCGCTGCGAGAAGTGTGTTTTCAGGTTGAGTTACTTCAAATACGCCCGTGAATTCAGAGTCAAGTATCACATGCTGCAGCGTTTCCTCGGTAATTCCGCAAAAGACAATTGGCGTTCCTGGGGATAAGCTATTGTGTGATTCGACCATGTAGCTGAGAGATGAGGGCCCAACCGTTATGATCACATCCGGTTTGCGATCTGAATATTTTTCGCGGTACGCATCACGGATGTGCCGTTGAGCAGCATCGTCTGAAAACAACGTTGATTCGATGCTTTCGCTGTATAACTCGATTTGATACGGAGAAGCTTCCAGGCCAGAGGCAATGGCGCTATCGAGCAGCGCAATGCCGGGTGATGAGACCGAACTAAAGTCATTGAAAAGAAGGACTCGACGTACAGGCTTTTGTGCGTTCGAAGCGCTCGTTTGCGCAAGCAAGACGATGGCCACCGCAAATAGGAGCAAGCGGTGCCATAAGGTTCCGGAGTGAGGCTGACCGGATCTGGGTTTGCGGATGGTTCTGTGGGTCGTGATCACAGAATCCTCCAAGGCGCTCATGTTCAAGCAACTTCTGCTAACGAACCAACAAGCGGTCGGACCAATATAAACTCCGAGCCCCTGATCAAGTTGATCGAGATACGCTATAGTATGTGAGATAAGTTTATAGATCTAAAGGTTGCCGTCACCCTTCAAGTAGCCATTCTAGAAGTATGGTGGGAATGGATCTTCCATTGATGGCATAAGAGACACATAGCCCAGGGCTCGTTGAGTTGTTTCCTGGAGGCCGCTATGAGCTACCGTTCGCGACAGACGCTCCGCCAGTGCGGTGTATTGCGACCGCTGTTGTTAGCGGTAAGTGTTTGGGTGTTGGTGCACGTACCTCTTCTCAGCCAGACAACCGCGACAGGAGCGTTGACTGGTGAGGTTTTGGATCCGTCGGGTGCGGTAATTCCGGAGGCAGCTCTTCGCCTTACCAACCAGGAAACTAACACGGTCGTTTCCGCAGTGTCGGATGATCTTGGGCGGTTCAGTTTTCTGCTTTTACCACCTGGCAACTATCAATTGGATGCAAGCAAGACAGATTTTCGGGCTTTGACACTCTCCGGTCTGGTGATCTCTGTCACTGAAACACTCAGAGTTGACCCGTGCTTACGGCTCGCGACGCAGTTGCAGAGCACAGAAGTGCAGTCACCGCCGATGATGATTCAGACAGAAACGTCTGCTCTGGGTCGAGTGGTGAACGAGACTACTTTGAGCGAGTTGCCGCTGGTCACCAGGAACTTTACTCAGATCGCGGGGCTTTCTCCGGGAGTGATGGTCGGAGTTTACAACGCTGGAGAATTAGGCCTCGGCGGAACGGCGTTGTCCCAGATTGCGGCGTCCAATGATGGGATCTTCGTGCATGGAGCGCGATCGTACGATAACAACTTTGTTCTGGATGGAATAAGCGTGAGCGACGTTCAAGGAAGTGCAAGCGGGAGCGGCGGGATACCTCTACCAAATCCCGATAGTCTGCAGGAGTTTAAAGTTCAGACTGGTCTCTACGATGCCGGTTACGGACGCTATGCCGGCGCCAACGTCAGTGTGATCACCAAGGCCGGCGGAAATGCGTTTCACGGAACGATTTTTGAGTTTTTCCGGAATGAAGCTCTCAACGCAAACGACTATTTTCTCGATCGAGCCCCGGTGCTTAAAGAGAATCAGTTTGGGTTTGCCTTCGGCGGGCCGATTAAGAAAGAGAAGCTGCTCTTCTTCAGTTCGTACCAGGGGACGCGCCAGTCCAATGGCGCAGCTTCTGGTCAGTCGCGGGTCGCCTGCTCCGCAGGTCTTAACGAACCGCCGCTAACGGACGACAGATCTCCGCCAGCACTTGGAAGGTTGTTTGGTGGAATGGCCGGCGCTTTGGGAGGCGAGGCCGTGAAGGCAGATGGCTCAAACGTCAATCCCGTTGCTTTGAACCTGTTGAACTTCAAGCTCGCAGACGGATCTTTCCTAATTCCAACGCCGCAAACAATAGACCCAACGAAGCCGTTCGCCCTACAGGGTCTGTCGTTCTTCTCAATGCCGTGCCACTTCAGCGCAGACCAATTTCTGGCGAATGTCGATTACTTAACCACTTCTAATGGCAGATTCACGATCCGATATCTCGCAGCTCCAGACAGCGAAACCGTTACCTTCCCGGGTAATGGCGTAAATCCGGCGGGCAATATACCCGGATTCCCAAGCCCGAGCGAGTCAGATTTTCAGGTGCTTTCTATTGCTCGAACCGATAGCTTTCGCAATGGCTGGCTGAACGAAGGGCGGTTCGGATATGTGCGCACGAAGACCAGTACACAGGCCGAGGCTCCCTTCAAATGGTCGGACGTTGGAGTTGCCGAAGGAGAGATGAATGACAACAACGAGCTTCCAAGTTTGCGAATCCGTGGCTCGATAAGTCTTGCCTCTGGATTTCCGCGCACGATAACTCAGAACAGTTTTGTTTTCAGCGATAGCCTCAGTTTTATTCACGGGGCGCACACGGGACGCCTGGGAGGGTCCGTGACAAGGATCCAGGACAACGTTGATCTGGTAGGGCTTGCGTCCTTTGCGGACTTTCTTAGCTGGCCGGATTTTTTGCTCGGCCTTAGTGCGCAGGGTAATGGATCCGCCTTCAGCAATGTCTATTCGTCAATCGATGCGTTTGGACTGACTACTCGAGAATATAGGGCGTGGGAGGGTGTCGCATTTGCCCAAGACAACTATCATGTCAGCAGTTCCCTGACTCTCAACCTGGGCGTGCGATATGAACGGCTCGGCGAATTTGGAGACAACTTAGGTAGGAACGCATCCTTCGACTTCAGCAAAGCTAACCCGAATCCTCCGCCTAACGGGAGTCTTGCAGGCTATCTAGTCGCTTCCAATTTTTCGGGGACTCTTCCACAAGGTGTCACGCGAGTCGACAATACGTATGGTAACTACGGAGTCGGACAGGACACGATTGCACCAAGAATCGGGTTTTCGCAACAACTTCTGCCGCATTTGCTTCGTTCGGTTCTAAGAGGAGGGTACGGTATCTATTACTCACGGCCGACGGGCCAAGCCTTCTATCAAAATATATTTGGGTTCCCGTTCTCGGATTTTCGTATTCTTTCAGGACCGTCCAACGCGAATGCGACTTTCCAATCACCTTTTCTGCAGCCGTTTCCCACTCCTGAGTCCTTTCCTGAGTTTTCGCCTTACTCCTCTGCTTCCTCGGCGACCGTATACGCCGTGTCCCCTAATTTTCGGCCGGCGATCATTCAGCAGTACTCCTTGAATGTTCAGGTTGAACCACGGAATGCCTGGTTACTCGAAATGGGATATGTGGGGACGCGAGGGCTGCACCTGATGCGTCAACGCTCTTTCAATCAGGCGCAGTCGGCTTCCGTATCCAGCCCGGTAAGAGGAGTAACTACGAACACGATCGCGAATATTCCCACGCGGCTCCCGATACTGGGGATACCAGCAGATTCCGGTATAGAGATGGAGTCGGAGGGAAGTTCCTGGTACAACGGCCTTGAGGTGAGCCTGACGAAGTCGCCAGGACATGGCTTTCAGTTTCTCGCGTCTTACACTTTCTCGAAGACGTTGGATACTGATGGCGCGGATATCAATTCGACGTCATCAGGAAATCAGGTCACCCTGGGAGATCAGAACTCTCCGAACCAGCGCTGGGGCCGAGCGAGTTTTGATCGCACGCACCGGTTTGTCATAAGCGGGACCTGGGCGCTACCCACCGCAGGCAACGAGATTCAACGCGCGATTCTTGGAGGCTGGGCCCTTGCATCCACAGTGACTGTGCAATCGGGCAATGCCCTGACGATCGCTTATACGAATCCGCAAAACGTTTTTGGAATCAGTGAAGACAGGGCGGAAGTGACGGGCCGTTGTACGAGCTCTCAATTTGTGACCGGAGGCCCGATCAATTCGAAGCTGGGAAACTATTTCGACACCTCGTGCTTTACGACACCTCCCGTGATCGGCGCCGATGGAACGGGGACTGGTTTTGGGAATAGCCGTACGGGAGCAGCGACTGGCCCCGGACAGGCGAATGTCGATGTTGCCTTTTCGAAGATACTGAAATGCAAGTGGCCCATCGACGGGAGCAGCCTGGAGTTCCGTACCGAACTCTTTAACGCGCTCAATCACCCGCAGTTTGCGAATCCGGACAACGACTTTTCCTCTCCGGCATTCGGTGTCATTCAAAGTACGTCGGTGAGTTCTCGCGTGATTCAACTCGCGCTGAAGTATGCCTTCTAGCGGAGGCCGGGAATTGCGGCAGGAACATAATTTCTTCATAAATATTCACGTGGGCACAAACGAAGAGATGTAGGCTCGCCCTTGAAGTGCGGCGTCTATGGCAGGGACCAGATGCGTTTTCATGCGTGACTTTAGGACGTATCCCGATGCGCCTTCGGCCATACACGCCCTCAGGAACTCCTCTTCTGAATGAACAGTCAAGAAGACGACCTTGGCTGAAGAACCGGACTTGCGCAATCGAATGACAGCATCGATTCCAGTCATAACAGGCATAGTGATGTCAGTCACGATCACGTCTGGCCGAAGCCGGAGTGCTTCAGACACCAGCATTGCGCCGTCAGTCACAACTCCAACCAAGTCGAAATGCGGTTTCAAGAGGGTGGACGCGGCTTCGAGAAGCGGAGGATGATCATCGGCCAATAGGATTTTAGGTTTCATCGCTATAGATCCTAAAGTTGCATTCCAAACGGATAGGCCAAAAATCGAAGCTACGCCAATATCGCTAGCGAAACAACTAGGACTTTCCTAGAGTGACCCGAGGTTTATAGCCACTAGGGATTTCCCTAGTTAGGGAATCTCCTAGTGGTAGTGATTGGGTTCCGAGGCATACAAGACTCTCAACCCCTAGCAGTTGGGAGTGACATCTTTGCAAGACAGTTTCGACGGAGGCTGGAGTCTTATGAGATGCGATCTTCGAGTCCCTCGAAAAGCCGTTGCTCTCCTCGCGATACTTGCTCTTTCGGTCGTGTGGAGTAGGCCTGGCACTGCTCAGCCGCAGTCCCAGAACAGGCAACAAGAGATACAACAACTTAGGGACAAGCTCCAGCAAATGGATCTGATGATGGATGAGCTCAAGGCTGAGATCAATACGCTCGAGCGGCAAGGACAGCAGCCGCCCGCCCAGGGAAAAAAGGCTCCTGCACAGCCGCAGGGTGTGGTCGCTATTCCCTCGGAATCGGTTATCGGTCAGCCTCCACCTGGCGCCGTCCCGATAGAAGGTGAAATAACGGAGGGTAAGAATGAGGTCAGTATCTACGGATTCGCCATGCTTGACTCCGGATACAACTTCGGGCAAATAAATCCGAATTGGTTCGATGTAGAGCGTCCCACCCAGTTGCCAGCCTTCGCCAACCAGTACCCGCCGAGTGGAAGTGTCTTCGCCGGTGTCCGACAAACCCGCTTCGGGGTGAAGTCATCCACCACCACCGGACTCGGCGATCTGAACACAATTTTCGAATTCGAACTATTTGGGACCGGAGTTGACGCCGGCCAGACGACCTTCCGTCTGCGGCATGCCTACGGTGAGTTGGGAGCAATCGGGGCCGGCCAAACCTGGAGCCCCTTCATGGACATAGACGTCTTCCCGAACATAATAGAGTACTGGGGCCCGAACGGCATGGTCTTCTTTCGCAACGTGCAACTACGGTGGATGCCGATCCGAAAGAAGGGTGGTAGCGTCACTATCGCTCTGGAGAGACCGGGCGCCAGCGGTGACCAGGGCGTTTATGCCGACCGTATCGAGCTAAGCAACATAACACCTCGGTTCAACTGGCCGGATCTTTCGGGAAATGCGCGGATAGTCAGAAACTGGGGCTACCTACAGACGGCTGCCATCGTTCGAAAGATCGGGTGGGTTGACACCAGCGCTAACACGACCAATCTCGGCGGCAGTGTCGTGGGATGGGGCGTAAACGTGAGTTCCAATCTCAACTTATCAAAGAACAATGTCGCAAAGCTTGAAGTTACCTATGGACATGGAACTGAGAATTATATGAACGACGCGCCATTCGACATCGGCATCGCGCGCAATCCTCCCGGTTCAGTCGTGCCTGTCAAAGGCATTGCACTGCCGTTGCTGGGCGTCGTGGCGTTCCTCGATCACAGATGGAGCGAGCGCTTTACCAGCTCAGGCGGCTTCTCAATGGAGAACATCTATAACTCAGGCGGACAGCTACCGTCGGACTTTCATCAAGGCTTCTATTCGGTGGGGAACCTGCTGTACCACCCGATTCCCAGGGTCATGATGGGTGGCGAGTTCCAGTTCGGCAGACGGGTGAATTTCAGCGATGGGTTCAGTTACAACGATTTCAAAATGCAGTTCTCATTCAAATATGACTGGAGCAAGAGTTTCACTACTCCACCTCTGTGAATCTGTTTGTAGCTTCAACGACTATCGAGACTGGCCTAGGAAAATTCCTAGTTGGGCCAAATCAGATCCAAGCCTAAAGTGAATTGTGCAGGTTGTGTCACGCACAACCTGCACTTCATCCCCGGTCGAGTAGGAATAGTTCGGAGGTAGAGCCAGGGGGACGCGCCGTATCTAGGTAGAAAGAGAGAGGTCCATTATGTCCAAATATGAAAATAAGATATCTGCCGACAAGCTCAGCTCGATTGAGCAAACCTGCGGACCCGTTCAGGACGATCCGTTCGACCTTTCGGACCAGTTGAAGCCGGTGGCTATTCCCCACGGAGTGGATCGTCGCGCCTTTCTGATGCGCAGCGCTGTGGTCGGCGCTGCGGCCGTGATGACCGGGCGCTCTGTGTCCGCCGTGGCCGCCCAGGTGAAGCCGTTGCCACCAGGTGCAGAGCCGAAGGGGGTGGCGGGAGGGCCAGGTAATGTGGAGCTTTCTCCCACCTTGAACGTCGTCAAGGAACAAAAAGGCCCCGTGATGACGACGTTGGACGAGTTCTACAAGGTTGGGCCGGGGCCATCGAGTTCTCACACAATCGGTCCGATGCGCATTACCTACGATTTCTACCAGCGATGCACTAAGCTGCCGGCGGACCAACTCGCCAAGGCGACCGCGCTCAAGGTTAATTTGTTCGGCAGCCTCAGCGCAACAGGCAAGGGACACGGCACAGAGCGAGCTTCCCTCGCGGGGTTGATCGGAAAGGAACCGGCAACCGTCGATCCCGCATTTCTCGACGGCTTGCGCGACAACCCCGACCAGTCTTTCCCAGTCAAGCTCGGTGCAACGACTGTGAATGTGTCGCTCAAAGACGTTGTATTCGATTCCGTCAAAGGTAACTTCCCTCACCCAAACACAATGACGTGCAAGCTCATGGCTGGGAGCACCGTGCTGCTTGAGCAGGAATACTACTCAGTAGGCGGCGGATTCATCGAGTGGAAAGGGTACACGCCTCCGAAGAAGAATCCGCCAAAGTATCCGTTTTCGACAATGAAGGAGCTGCGCCAGCACGCGGACCAAAACAATCTGACGATTGCACAAGTAATTCTCGCCAACGAGATGGCGATACCGGGGAGAAGTGAGGAGGAGGTCTATGCCTTCGTTGACAAAATCACCAACGCGATGGTCGCCACTGTGAAGTCAGGACTTGCCGCACCGGAAGATAGTGTGTTGCCCGGTCCCATCAAGCTGAACAGCAAAGCGGCAACAGTCTACAAACGCGCCATGGATGATCAATACCAGACGGAACGCATAATTGGCATGGTTTCGGCATACGCTCTGGCGGGCTCTGAAGAGAACGGGCGGGGCCACCTTGTTATCACAGCGCCGACAGGCGGCTCCGCCGGAGTCATGCCGGCAGTGGTCTATGCTCTGGGCGAAGGCGGTCGCAAACTTCCACCAGATAAGATTCGACAGGGCATGCTTGCTGCTGCAGCAATTGGTTACCTGTGCAAGCACAATGCAACGCTGTCTGCCGCCGAGGGTGGTTGCCAGGCGGAAATCGGTGTGGCATCGGCAATGGCGGCGGCATTGGTCGCAACTGCACACGACTCGGAATCCCGAGTCGTCGAGAACGCCGCGGAGTCCGCACTGGAGCATCACCTGGGAATGACCTGCGATCCGGTGGCCGGATTTGTTCAGGTTCCGTGCATCGAGCGATGCGCATTCGGCGCGATCAAGGCATGGACCGCTTATGTAATCGCCACCAATGAGATCGCCAGCCGGCATCGGGTCGATTTGGACGCGACGATTGCCGCGATGGCTCAGACCGCCAAGGACATGAACAGTAAGTACAAAGAAACCAGTGAAGCCGGACTAGCCTTGTCCGTAACGCTCTGCTGATCGGGCCTGATTATGGAGCTCAACATTACTCAAGTGTTCCCGACGTATATCGGTCGCGTGCGGCTGCCCGACACTGAAGCCATGAATCAGGGGCTGCGATCCCTGATTCTGGTAGAGGAATCGGAGTATCCAAGCCTTGGCCGAAGCAACATCGGGGGTTGGCACTCGCGCCCTGATTTCCTTCATCGCGCGGACGCCAATGTAGAGGCGTTGAGCTCATGGATTATATGGGCACTGCGCCGAATGATCTGCACAACGACGGGCCGGGATGACTTTGCTGGCACCGCATCCATCTCGGCCTGGGCAACGATCTGTCGCGCCGGTGCATACCATGCACCCCATTCGCATCCGGATAGCGCGTGGTCAGGAGTGTATTACGTTGACAGCGGGACTGATAATCGGGACCAGCCGCTTAGCGGGGTTCTGGAATTCCTCGATCCGCGTGCCGGAGCGGAGGCTGTGAGTGCACCGGGAGACCCGTATGGAGAGCCGTTTCGCGTTCGAGCGCAATCTGGCTTGCTGGTGATGTTCCCTAGTTGGCTATACCACTGGGTTCACCCTTACGCAGGAGAAACACCCCGAATTGCCATCTCCTTCAACGCGACTATTGGAGCGCACGCCGTCGACGAAGCCGGCATTGACGAAGAAAGGGCCGCCCCGGTCGCACCCGATATTACTCACCAATTCCCGGCTAACGTCATCGGCTGGGCAGCAACAGTGGAGGACCGCAACAGCCATGCGGACAAAGTGTAAATCCCGTGTCTTCTCAGCAGCACTCATGGTGGGTTTAGCGGCTAGCGCATACGGCCAGTCACCGGATGTTGAGTCTGGTAACCTGGCGAGCGAAGTCACGGCACTCAAGACCGACAACATTGCTCTACGAGAGCAGCTCAATAAAGTTGAGGAACAGCAGAAGATGTTGCTTGAGGTAGTCAACGATCTAAGGCAGCGGTTGGGATCGCCTGCGACTCCGATAGCAGGAGGTCGCCTTCATCTTCCTCACAACAGAACTTTGCTGCCGCACGGGAGCTTGAAACGTCGGTCACCGATATCGCCGTTCCGCTCGCCCAAGCCGCGCAGCCGGAATCCGTTCCCGCACAACAGCACGAGATCGTTATCGAGATGGAATCGTAATCGGGGAAGCTCCCGAAAACGCTAAGGTTCCTTTCCTGCTGAAGCTCCAGGACACTACCCAAATGCGATATCTCAACACTCTTGACAGCCAAGGGACTTTCACTGACCACCTGGGCGTTACCCACGCTGTTGATAAGCGCAACGATATTACGGTAAATCGCGCAATGTTCATCTTCGGCGGCTATATTTTCAACAAGAAGGCGCTATATAGCTTCACCGTCTGGACATCCGCCGGGGCCGCGTCGATCGTCGTAGCCGGCAACATTGGCTGGCAATTCAGCAAGGCTTTCACGCTCACCGGAGGTTACTTTGGCGTTCCAGGCAGCCGATCACTGGTGGGCACGTTTCCATTTTTTACCGCAAATGATAGGAGCATGGCTGACAACTTCTTCCGCCCCGGGTTCACTCAGGGCGTCTGGATGAACGGGGAACCCGTGAAGGGACTGAATTACCTGGCGATGCTCGGCAACGGTCTCAATACCCTGAGTATCGCGGCAAACAAGATCGATACGAATCTGCTGGTTTCCGGCAGCGTCTGGTGGGAGCCGCTGGGAGACTACGGGCCGCCCGGTAGATCACGCAACATGTACGATGATTATTTCGCCTCCAAGAAAGTTCGCATTCGACTAGGTACCTCGTTTACAAAATCCCGGGAGAATCGTTTTTCAGATCTCGATCAATCCAGTCCCGAGAACACCTCAATATACAATTCCGACGGCGTGAAGGCCTTCGCGACCGGAGCGTTTGCGCCGGGTGTAACACTCCAGGATGCCACGTATAAGATGTCGGCAATTGACTATGGCATCAAATGGAATGGGCTTGCGGTCAATGGGCAATACTTCATGCGCTGGCTAAATGATTTCGTAGCCGACGGACCGCTTCCGCTCGCATCCACATTTGACCACGGCGGTGAGTTTTCGGTGAGTTACTTTGTCAAGCCGAAAAAGTGGATGCCGTATGTCCGCGCATCATGGGTGCGCGGGCAGTTCCGCAACCCTTATGAGTATGGGGCCGGACTAAGGTGGTATTACCTTCCGACCGAGCGGCTGTGGCTCAACGCAGAAGTGTTCCGGATCAACGGAAGCTCCTTATAGCGGGGCCTTTACTCCCTATACTGCAGGGATGACGGGTTGGGTGCCGATGGTGCAGGCGTATCATCGCTTTTTGACGATCATCAGTTTCTGACATTCGCGGACTCGCGGAGGAGAGAACTACAAGAGGCTGGGCCGGGCCATCTGGTTGATTTCGTCGCCCGCCGAGAGCTCGGCGATGGTTTCCACCGTCCGAATGCTCTGTGGGGCGCCGGCGATGGCAGAGCCTTTCGTGACGACTCTCATTTCCATCTGACGAACTATATCCAGGAGGGTGCGGACATCCACGGGTTCCTGAAGATCAGGGTACCAAGGTGGGACGGGTTGCGCTGTTCGGAATTCCGCTGCAGCAGCGATGGTCTTATGAGAACTCCGGTGACCTCGCTCCTACGTATTACTTCTCCACTCTACCTCCTTTACTGATGCGTACATCGCTATGACGTACCGATCTCTCTCGAAGGAAGAGCAGGCACGGTTTGAACCGATGATTACGGGCTTCAACCCGACCGATATGTACGCTGCGGATCATATTCGACGAGTGCTTCAGACATTTCCGGGCGTTTTCTCAGGCATCGGGGAGTTCACGATTCATAAAGAGTTTGTCTCGTCCAAGATCGCAGGACTCGGAAGCAATTCCCTCGGGCGCTGGCGACTCGCCAGTGGAATGTGCAGTACCGATGTTGGTATCTAGCCAAATAGGAGAAGCGCTGTGTCTAACTTGTCCTCACTGGTCGTTAACGGGATGCCAGGATAGGTCGGGGTTGAAAGCGCTCCATCTTTTTGAATTGCTCGAGTGGTGTCAGGCCCGAGATCCTTTTCGTAGACAACGCCGTCGTAACTGACTATGAAGGTTTTTACTCCAGTTACTCGGTATTGCGCGGGCGCGGCAACGAGAGCGAAACCTCCGATCATGACGCCTTCGATTACGTAATCGAGTTGTCCAAGGGGTGCGGCGGGGCCTTGTCCTTTTAGGACTTTGTAGAAGTACCCGTGAAAGGGCATCTCTCGGGAGGTATAACCCTCTGCGATGGCCTTAGCGATCGGTTCGCCGATTGGGCCCTCCCAGGTACCGTTGGCGGTTTGCCATGTGAGTCCGTCCTGTTTGCCGGGCGTGCTGATGATACGCTGTGCGTATTGGTTGACGTTGTAGAGTTGGCGGCTTCGAAGAGCATATTCGTCCTGGGATTCGACGAAGCCTCGGCAGATCTGAATGGCGTCTAGTTCATTGGAGCCGATGCGGCGGTAAAGGAGTTCCTGCTCGCCGGCCTTGGCGTCGAAGGACCATTTGCCGTTGACCTTGATGATGGGTACCGCGAAGGGCCAGTCCTCGTCGCCGACGATGATGAAGGCTCGCGTGCCAGTTTTTGGATCTACGACGACTTTTGTTTTTTCTTTGGCCTCGGCGGCGAAACCTAGAGGCTCTTTGGCGGTCCTGGGCGGCTTCTCCCGTGAAGATGACCTTCTTGCCATTGGGGCCGAAGATCTTTGCAAGTGCGGCCTCGTCGAATTTGCCGGCGGCGGCGATGAGGGCATCTGCGGCTTGCTGCGGAGTAGCGAAGGTTTCGCCTTCAACGGGGTGAGGAGCTGCGGTGGCGGCGGGAGTTTGTGCCGGAGAAACTTGCGTGCTAGTGGAGGCTTGATGCGCGCCGAAGAGAACCTGGGTAGAGAGACACGCCCCACGGTGACGATGATCGCAATCCAAAGAAGCTCGAAGATTTTTTTTCTTGCGGATCGTGAGTTCATTTTGTGCTCCTCATGGTTTTTCCTTAACGACGCCGGCCGCCGCCGCCACGACCGCCGCCGCCACCGCCGACACCGCCACCGAAGCTGGAGGATCCGCGGCTACTGGCGGATCGTGCGGAGGAACCGTTGTAGCCTCCGCGGGAACCCGATCCGAAGGCGCTGCGGTCGCCGCCGGAGGGACGGGAGACATCGCGGCTTCCGACGCGGTCGGGACCTCCGCCTACCCCGCCACTGCCGCCGACCGCCGCCTGCGTTCATGCGGTTGCTGGCGCCGGCACCGCCGCGATTACTTGGAAGATTTCCTCCCTGGCGGCCGATCTGGTTTCTTGCGCCGGCCTGCCGGTTGGCGAGGGAGTCGCCGCGAGCTGCGCCGCCGAATCGATCGGCCGTTGCGCGGTCTCCGTAGGGTGCGCCGCCACGATGTGCGGGATTGTGCTGCCAGTTGTTGCCTCCGGCTCCGCCAGCAGGTAGTTGTGACGGACGGTTGGCACCACCTACGCCGCCTACCCCTCCGACACCACCTCCCAACTCCACCGGGACTACCGGCACCACCCACGCCTCCAACTCCACCGGGCTTCCCGGCACCACCCACGCCTCCCACTCCACCGGACTCACCAACA
Organism: uncultured Acidobacteriaceae bacterium; assembly: GCA_963756685.1. Classification (GTDB taxonomy): domain Bacteria; phylum Acidobacteriota; class Terriglobia; order Terriglobales; family Acidobacteriaceae; genus Edaphobacter. The sequence continues at coordinate 218,497 of CAVWON010000004.1, read as the reverse complement.
CCTCCTACGCCACCCACTCCACCTACTCCACCTGACGCCACCCACTCCACCTACTCCGCCGGCACCGCCACGAGCGGGTAGTTGCGACGCCCGATTCCGCCACCAATATTGGTGTTGCGATTGAAGTTATTGTTGATGTTGACATTGACGCTGCCACCACCCCAGCCGCAACCCCAACCCCAGCCGCCGCCCCAAAACGCACCCATCGCGATGCCGATGCCAAAAGAGATCGCCAAGCCGGCTGCGTAGTATCCAGGCGGCGGATAGTAAATGGGCGGGTAAGGGTATACCGGCGGCCCATATACCACGACAGGATCGTAAGAAGGCACGTAGACGACTTGTGGATTCGCCTGTTGAATAACGATTGTGCTCTTGCTTTCGATCACCTGAGTTTCGACCTTCTGCTGCTCGGTCGTTTTTAAATTGCCCTTGTCCTGAGCCTTCTTGCGCATCCGCTGCACGGCGTCCATAACGTCCTTTTGCTGTGCCAGGAACGCATTGCCAAGATCCGTCGTCCATTGAATGTCATCTGCAAGGCGCTTCACCAAATCGGGTAAAGCAGCCATAGCCTGGACGCTTGGGTCCCAGGGCTGCTTGGCCACGGCATCAGCGAGTGCTTTGTCCTTCAACGTAGGGTGTTTTGCAAGCCACTGTTGAAGTTGGATAAGTTCCAGCGGATAAGTGGACGCAGCAAGGGTCTGGGCGAGCATGGGGTCCGGATAGAGCGCGATTGGTGCGACGAGAGAGTCGAGTTCGTCGGGGGGAATTTTGGTCGTCTGTCCTTGCGCTGGAGGACTCTGAGGAGCGGTTGTTTGGCTTCCGCCGGTATAGGTAGCGCCCGCCAAGGTGTCTCCTGGAATAAGAAGGATCACGCAGATCACGCTCAGCAGACGCTGAAGAATTCCACGAAATGTTCTCTGGCTTCGGATTCATCGCTGGCTTCCTTCCTTCGTTATTCAGGCGTCCGGAATCCCTTGAGGCTCCAGGCATTCATCTCCAAAGAAGATGATTTGCGCCGATGCTTCATTTCATCCCGTGGGGAGAATTCTGACATCGTGATGGAAAGTACCTCACGACCGGCGGGAGAAGAAACTAGGAAAACCCCTAATACTTGAAGCGCTTTCGGTTTCTTCGACGAAAGGAATACAAGCCTCAGCTACCAGGGAAACGCCTACTGCCCCTAATGCGGTGTGACTGAAGGGGGAGAGCAATTTCTCTTCGGGCGGGGGCGCAGTTAGGAAATCCCTTTCCTGGCTCCAATAAGTTGATATGGGGATTTCCCTAGTTTCATCGGAGTCGGCGCTCAGTGTAAGTTCTCCTGAATCGAGTTCCGTGCTCCTTTGGAGGAGAGGAAAATGGCGACGCAGACGAAGGCTTGCGATATCTGACGGCGCTGTCATGACGGCGCGGAAGAAAGGGAACTGAGATGGCGAGCTCTAACGCAAAGGACCAACCCGTTAGACGCTGGCACCGTTACACGGAATGGCCCAGCTCCGGTAGAGTGCTTTGATCCATGTAACGAAGCGGCGGGGGGCCCTCGTTCGAATGTCACCGATAAACTTCCGTGCAGCCCCTGGATGAACTCAAGAATCGCCGCCGATTTCGGCTCCAGAATGCTTTCCATGATTACTTGGCGCGTGAATCCGTGACCAACCGCAAAGTGGGCGCCTTTTTATATTGCGCATATTGGGCCTGTTATCACCGATGTATGGCGGAAGGCGCCTTTGGATATGTTCTCAAGGGTCTATAGAAGAGCACTTGAGGGAGGCGTCGACCGACTCATTCTACTAGGGATTCCCCCAGTTGCTGACTCTGGACGTACCACTTAGCATTGAGCCGTTATACCGGAATCCGAGATGGCGGTTTATATGGGCAGACATTGCGCGGCAGGAGAAAACTACATGCTTGCTAACCTAAGAATTCGACACTTCACGAGTGGAATCCCCCTTTTGCTTGGGCTGTTTATGATCGCCGGCGTCTACGGCTTTGGACAGCGGCCGAATGTTGAAACCATCGACGCAACAGCTTTTGGCACAAGTACACAGCTCGGAAGAAACTTTGGTGTCAAAATTCTTATTTATGAGTTCTCGAGTCCTGAGGACAGAGACGTCCTCGTACAAGCATTTCAGAAAGGGCAGAACGACGGACTGATGAATGCTCTCGAAAAGATGAAGAGCGTGGGCCGGATAACGATCCCCGGCACAGTTGGGTACGATCTTAGCTACATTCGGGAGATCATAACGCCCACTGGCAGGACCATCCGTTTTGTCACCAACCGCAAGATCGCTTTTGGTGAAGCCTATTGGGATACCCAAACGAAGAGTTTCAATCTGACTGCCGGTGAAATCATCTTGAATGATAACGACAAGAGCAAAAGTAGCGGCATTCTTTTCCCTGCCGCGCAGCTCATCGTCAATAACGAAGGCGAGTTGCAGTTCGAGCTTAACCAGAATGCCTGGAAGCTGACTAACATCATCGAGTGGAAGTGAAATTGCGCAGCAGTGTTAGTCGTTTGGTGGAGGTTGCCAGGCCGCGGAGCGCGAGTACAGAGCAGCGGAACCTGAACACGCTGGTTCGATGGAAAAGCACGTGGGTGATTGGTTCAAGGAGTGACAGAGATTGTCGCGGGGCAAGGGATATAGCTATGACTATTAAAGCTCAACAACGGTTCAGCACTTGGAGTGCATTGCTCTTATCGACTTGCATCGTTCTCCTGACCGGGGAACTCGCACAGGCGAAGAGCAAATACGTATGTGATGAGGCGCAGCCTGAGACCATGTGCAACGCGGCCAACACCTGCGGTTCTGCTTCGTCTCCATGCATGATTAACATCAGCAGGTCATCCAGCTCCGCCAACGTAAAACCTGGCATCCCGAACGCGAAGAACAACCAATTTTTCTGTATCAAGACTGGCACTACGGTGGTCTGGATGAGTTCGAACAAGAACCACGGATTTACCGTCTCGTTCGGTACTGACTCGCCATTTGACCCTGATGACCCGATCATGGGAGGCGGAAAAAGGTCTGTGACGACGAAGGCAACCACTCCCGGCTGCTACAAGTACGATGTGGGCGCGTTCCGTTCTGGGACAGTTTATGGAATGAGCAGCGGCAGTAAGCCGGAATTAGTCATTCTGCCCTAACGACCTAAGTAAGTAGCGCGTCAAGAAAATCATTTTCCTGCAACCCGCGCCAAGCGGCCGGACCGGCGAAGTGGGTTTTCAAACCTTCCGGCACACTCGCTCCACGTTGCTCAAGGTCAACCGGGACGATGCAACAATGCTCAGAATTGCAATTGGATTCGTGTCTGGAAGAACTGTGTATTGCCTTTGAGATTGAATCGGTCAAGCTGATGCGTCGTTCGAGAATGCTTTTTGCTCGTACGGTGAGTTCGATGCGCCGCTTCGCGGCCTTCGTCTTTCCGAAGGAGTTGAGCAAGATGTTCTTAGACAGATGAACATTCGCAGGTAGGATGCGGTAGACCCCCTCAGGACGCATTCCCGTTTCCAACATGATGGTGGCCACATCGCGCAGCATACCTGACGCTGCCGCAAGGTACTTAGTTTCCTCATCGTAGCTGAGCACGCGTGGTCTGCTCGTTGTTTTCGCTGAACCCCTTTGCTCCCATCTTGCCGACGGGATTCTCAACGCCGATTTTCGACTTGATCGCGTGGTTGAACATCATTCGCAGGCAGGCCCTCGCGATTCACAGTGGCAGGCTAAATTTTCTTCTTTGTCTCTTTACGTCCATCCTTGGCTCGCACCGTTTTGTACTGCCCCACTCTCGCCGTCTTGTAGTGCTCTCCACATCGGCTCAACTGCGGCCGCCGCCTGCGGGTTGCCGGTAGCCTTACTAAGTCTCAACCAAACTCAGAACTCGAATTGAAGGCGAGTCTGGAAAAACTGGGTATTGCCTTTGAGGTTAAATCGATCCAGATGTCCAATGCCGTAAGTGCCCACGAGCCGTAGGTAGTCCGTCAGGTACCAATTGACCATCGGAGTGAATCGCCAAAACCTGCCGCCTTGTAGTGTGCCGCTGTCTAAGTCGATGTCGGAGAACCGCGCGATCAACTCTACAGCACCATAACCGCCGGAGAACAACGGTCTCTTGGGTATGATATCTCTGAAGGCTCCTTGGACGGTGTTGTAAGCACGCGTCTCTCCGGTGACCAACCATGTTGCAACGAAGTCGCCTCCGTGAACCGTCGGATTGTGAGTGGATGGGGAAGAGACGCCGACCCACCAGTATTCGCTGCCCAGAAGCAAGGGGCCTTTGCGGTAATAGGTCTCATATCCCGCCATCTTGGTGTTGGTTGAGGCGAACTTACCTGTGTCCACGAAATAAGGAGCAGGAAATGCTTCAGGACGCGAGCGGAACTGGATCTGCCCCTGTTTAGGACTTCCGTTTCTCAGATTCACTCCCAGATGAAGCACCGTACGCTTCTCATCGGAATGAATCGGAAGCCACACTGCGCGCAGAACGGTCTGATTATGATACGTAGAGAAGCTTTGGCCCTTAGAAAGCCAGTCGTTGTAGTAACCAAAGTTCCATAGAAAGCCATGCTTGGGCGTGTAACCGAGCCACTTGAAACCGTCTGCGAGAATCGGGATGGTCGCATCACTCATCGTGGAGCGTTCCATCGTCCATCCGTCATAACCGACCATCACCTTGTTCAGGGAGAAACCTTCCTTAGAGCGGCCGATAAAGATGTTGCCCCAGAGTTTGGGGACCGCGATCATAACCCCGGTCTGACGTATGAACCAGGCGTGCGTTGGACCGTCATACATGACCCCGACATTGTAGGTCACTCTACGCGAGAGGCTTGGAAAGCTACCCCCAAAAATGAATCGAAAGTCGCGAAGTCTCTGGGACGGGAGCGTCGTGATCTGCTCTTTGCTGGCAGTATCCTGCGCGTAGGCTGCCGTGTCGACCAGAAACCCCATGCCGGCCTTGGCGGTGAAGTACGGGCCGCGGTATTCATTCCATTTAGCCATCTCTCGTGGTGCGTGATCGATATCGTTATCCATTTCACCTGCATCAACAGAGTCGTCGAGCGAGGATAAAGGAGTCGCAGCGCCTGCAGTGGGAGGCGTCGTCTGTTGCGGACTGGGATTGGTGTTGGGAGTGGTACCGGTCGGCTTCTGCGAACTGCCCTGTTGTGGTTGTTGCTTCGCGTCCAGCGATTCCTGGGCAATTGCGGTGTCTTGCCCGCGGCAGGAAGAGTGCCATGCGGGCAAGACTGCAAGGGTGACCAGCGACAGAAGGACTGACCTCAGGATGACACTCATGTTGTGATCGCCCCGCGCTCAGTAGGTCATGAACAACTGTTGAATGTCTGAGGAGGAACGAGGTTTCAAGAGCGCCAACATGAGCAGGATGCGGGATTTTTGGGGATTCAGCTCATCGGAGGCCACAAAGCCGAGCTCATCGTCATTCACTTCTACGTTGCGCCCAACGAGTCCCGTGACCACTCGGCTGGCGCGAACGACGACGACTCCTTTCTTTGCCGCTCTCGCGGCCGCATCCACCGAGGCTTTGTTCATGTTGCCGTTGCCAACGCCAGCGATGACGATGCCCTTGGCGCCGGCGTTTACGCTGGCGTCAATCAGGTCAGGGGACATGTCGGCGTCAGCAAAGACAATATCCACCCGCGGCAACGTGGTGACATTTGAGATGTCGAATTCGCTCGTCGTCGTGTTCTTCCACGGAGGAACATTATAGAAATCAGGCTTTCCGTATGCCACAACACCAACCAACCCACGCAGCGGGGACATGAAGGTCTGAACGTCTGTGGTGCTGGTCTTGGTCAGGGAGTGGGCCCCGTGTATTTGGTCGTTCATGACGACCAACACTCCCCGGCCCTTGGAATTGGGATTGCCAGCCACCGCCACGGCATTGTAGAGGTTCAGCGGGCCATCGGCGCTGACGGCGGTGGAGGGTCGCATGGATCCCACCAGAACCACCGGCTTGTTACTCTTCACTGTCAAGTTGAGGAAATAGGCGGTCTCTTCCATGGTGTCGGTGCCGTGCGTGACGACGATGCCATCGACACCTGATGTCGGAAGAAGCTCATTGATGCGCTTGGCGACGGTCAGCATAATGGCGAAGGTTATGTCCTGCGATCCGACGTTGGCCACTTGCTCGCCCTTGATGTTCGCCAGATCCTGGATTCCGGGGACGGCGTTCACCATGGCATCGATCGTGACGGCGCCGGAGGTGTATGCGGATTGGGTACCAGTCGCGGCGGCGCCGGCAATCGTGCCTCCTGTGGCCAGGATCACTATGTTGGGTTTCTTGCCGTCGGCAAAACCATTCTGGCAGCTCCCAATAGCCAAGAAGACGATCGACAGAGCCCAGGTTTTATACGCTTGTCTCATAACCACTCCTTTCGAGATCTGCGCGTGCGTGCAGTTATTCATGACCAACGACTACTTTTGCTGATATTTCGTCTTGTCCAGCCCGGTCAGCTTGGCGGGATCGAGCAGTTCCTGGATCTGTTGTTCCGTGAGAAGGTGCTTCTCGCGAATGATCTCGAGTATCCCTTTGCCACTCGCGTAGGCTTCCTGCGCCAGTTCGGTGGACTTGTCATACCCCAGGACAGGATTGAGCGCCGTGACGATGCCGACGGTCGTCTCCATATAGTGTTCGAGAACCTTCTCATTGAGAGTTATGCCGTCAATGCACTTCGTGCCCGGAAAAAAATCGACGTGTTGTAGAGAAGATGTTGCGATTCCATTACCGCCACGCCTTCCAGAGGTTCATAGGCGTTGAGCTGAAGCTGCCCGCTGTGAGCTGCCAGCGTGACGGCATAGTCATTACCCATCACGCGGAAAGCGACGAGGTTCATCACCTCGGGAGCCACCGGGTTCACCTTCCCCGGCATGATGGAGGATCCCGGCTGCAACGCCGGCAGGTTGATCTCTGCTAACCCGGCGCGCGGCCCTGACGTCAGCAGGATCAGGTCGCCTGAGATCTTTGAAAGGAGGATAGCAACACTCTTGAGAGCCGCGGAATAGACTACGAACCCCTGCTGGTCCCATGTGGCCGCGAGCATGTCGGTGGCGGGCACGAAGGGCTTGCCCGTGAGTTTTGATAGATGCTCCGCGAATTTCTCGGCGTAACCCTTGGGAACATTGATACCGGTGCCGATCGCAGTGGCGCCCATGTTTTCGGCGTACAGCGACTTTTCCGAGTCTCGCAACAACTGAATTTCGCCGTCCAGCGCTGCCGCGAAGGCGTAGAACTCCTGCCCGACTGTCATGGGCACGGCATCCTGCAGCTCAGTTCGCCCCATCTTGACGATGTCGATATACGCAGCGCCCTTCGCGCGGAACGATGCGGAAAGCTTCTCAAGCTCCTCGATCAACTTGCCATTCCGAAGCACGAACGCGACCTTGATAGCCGTCGGATAGGAATCATTGGTCGATTGCGACATGTTCAAATCGTCATGGGGCTCAAGGAACTGATATTCGCCCTTTTTGTGGCCGGTTAACTCGAGACCGATGTTGGCAAGCACCTCGTTGGCATTCATGTTCGTGGAGGTACCGGCGCCGCCCTGATACCAATCGACCTGAAATTGATCGTGGTATTTGCCGGCAAGCACGGCCTGACAAGCCTTCTCGATGGCGGCCAGCCTCTCCGGCTTCATCGCGCCCACGTCGGTGTTGGCCTGGGCCGCCGCCAGCTTGACCAGCGCCCACGCCTCGATGAACCCGGGGTATTGGTTGATCTCAACGCCTGAGAGCTGGAAGTTCTCCAGCGCCCGAGCGGTCTGTACGCCATAGTAGACGTTGGCCGGAATCTCTTTTTCACCCAGTAGATCCTTTTCGACTCGTGGTTTGCCCGCGGGCGCCTGAGCCGACGCCACATCGGCTGCGGGAACTGCGACCAGCGTTAGTCCAATGATGAATAACAAGGGAGGGACTATGACCGTGCGATTCATTGATTGCCTCCGAACATGGCAGCTCTGGCCGTCTCCCTTTCATCTATCTCGGGACCGCGCTTGAGCAGACTGAATCCAAATGGTGGAACGGGCGAATGCAATAGCAGTGCGAAATTGAAAATCTTCTAAATAATCCGAAAGCTCGATCTCATAAAAGCTCCCGTCGACTGGCATCTGCATGCAAACTTCTACCGGAACTTCAGGGGAGGGCTGCTATTGTCAGTGAGTTTTACGCGGAGCAACCGGCGAGAGCAATTAGGGAAACCCCTAGTATGGAGATTTGCCTCCTCAGCCAATGGCTCGCCGGTGATTCTTCAGGTGACGAACCAGACAGCTTTTTTTGCTGGAAAATATCGAGGAAAACGCCCGGGAAACCACCGTTCCGCCGCGAGCAAGATGGTTATTGTGACTAGAGCGCGTTAATCGGTTTGTCCAGGACAGGACAATTACCCCTTACACACGCACTCGAGTTCCTGCACTTAGGCCGATGTTGTACAAGTGTTTTTTTGAGCTATACCGGCCCGTAACCTTCCCCAGGTTGCACAGCGCCATTGACCTTTTCGGCATTGGTGGATAAATACGTCAGTCGTGTAGGCGCTGCCAGTTGTGCGCCGGATGCTTCTATGATTTCGGCTATCGTCAAGATAACGTCCTGCCGAATTACTGTAAATTGTGCCAAGTCGGCCGTTTTACCGTAAGCAAATAGTTCTAATTGGAAGGCGGCGCCGATAAAACTCGCAACTCGAACCCTGCAGGTGCCCGCGTTCGATCGCGGGATGATGGTCCAGCATACTCTGCACGCGGTCCAGCACGGCCCGTAACTGCTCGGCTTGAGTTTCAATTCGCAATGAGAACGTTTGGTTGATAAGCATCTTGTTTCGACGTGCAAGGTTCTGGAATTGCATTTGCGCAAGCGACGCGTTTGGAACAATCGACAAATTTTGGTCAAGGGTCCGTAGCTTCAGAGAACGGAGCCCGATATCTTCTACGGTCCCAACTTGATCGCCGATCTGGCACAAGTCACCGACATGGACAGCTTCGTCCATGAGTAACGAAACTCCACTTATCACATTCTCAAGCGACTTCTGTGCGGCCAATGCAATTGCCACTCCTCCGATTCCAAGACCGGTGAGTGCCGCCTTCACATTAAACCCAAACAAGGCTAGGGCGGCGATTACTGCGACTATTAATAACACCACGCGCGTGAGTCGCTGTATAACGATCAGGATCGACTCCCCGCCTCCATCTTGTAGGCGTGCCCGATTCACAGCGTGCTCGAAGCCTCGGTCGGCGATGCGGCTCACCCACCACACGGAACAGGCCCCCAAAAGGCCCGCCATGAAACGAGTGTAATGAGCGCGGTACCAGAGTGGCAGGTTCAACATGTAGACGAAAAATGTGTGCAACAGAATCGCGATAATGCATTTGAGCGGCGTGCCGACCGGCGTATCCCAGACCGTTTTGAATGGGAGCCTTCGGAGAATGCACCAAATTCTCCTTGGCGCACTCAGCAGAAGTGTGGAAAGCAAAGCCAGCAACCACGAGCTTGGGATCGAGAGCAGCCAGCCAAACCATTGAGCGAGTGACATTCCAAGGAGGCGTCTACTTGTCAGACCAGGAGGCACGGTTCCTTCGACTGCAGGCGTCTCTTCGCTTGCTATTTGGGCATAGAGCTCCGGTATTTTCGCAACTGTCTCTTTCGAGACCAGCCAAATTTTTCCTGAAGTAGGATCGTCGACTCGCACGAGGATGACGTCGGTTGTCGTATCACCCACCGCCAACGCGCCGGCACGTACCTCTCCAGGTGGAAGTCCGTCTTCAACCGTCCCGTTGGGATCATCGCTCAACAAAGCGATGTTCCCTTTGTACGCCGACCGCAACGCCTCGAGTTCTTTAGCCCGTTCCACCATGTCGATGTCTTGATTCGGAGTCGGTTGCAGGTACCGAGCCGCGGTTGCGTAGTCTTGCTGTGCCCCATACTTGAGTAACCCCTTTAGGGCGCCGCGGGGAGTTTCACGTCCGAGCGGGTCGACAGTTGCTGCAGGCTCAGCTTTGGAGGGCTGAGGTCCGGCGGCTTTGGGAAGCTGGCCGGGCGAATGCTCGCTTAAGCCTACAAATAAGAAAAGAGTGAGGGCGACGCGACGAAGGGGGGGGCAGTGAAGGACACTTGCTTATCCCGTGTCGGTTCTCTCTCATCAGACGCGCGACCTCCGAGACTAAGGTTGCTCCGTCCATTGCATTTCCCACGATCTCGACCCGGGGCTCTAAAAGTGCGGTTGTTGGGTTAAGTACGACCGGATGGTCGGCGGCTAGGAATATCCGTGGACGCACGGCATCGCCTCGGTGTTGAAAGGGCATCGTCTTCATCATGGGACGACGAAGAGGACATGATTCAATCCCTACAAGTTATTCCTAGAGCAATGTCTGACCGTCCGCTACTGGGGAAATCCCCAGGGTCTAGGGCGCACCCGAGTCAGAAACCCTTGAGATGTTCATAGGGATTGCCCTGGTTGAATTTCATTCTGTGATGGTGTCGACTTGTTGCATTCCGCCCGGGGCCGGTTGCAAACCAATGGACATGAAGGGCGGGCACGCAAAGGTGTTTTCGTCGCGACTCGACCAGGCCATCGTTAGGAGGAAGACTTATGGCGGTACTAGCGCATCCAAACGGCACAAAGAACGATTCGACGATCAGAGAAAACGACTGGACGAAACCGGCCGCGATGGCCATCCCGAAGGAGGGATTCTTCAAGAAAGAAGATGGACGATACGGCCCAATCTTTCCCAGGACGCCTGCCTGTTACGGCTTCACGATTATCGCGAAGATTATTCCAGGACGAGAGCCGATCTTTTACGAGTACTCAAATAAACTCGAAAAAGCAGTGTCCGAACTACCCGATTGTCTGGCTATTCTCAAGCTTCACTACCTGCGATGGGTGCTCTTTCCTATCAAAGGCGAAACCTACTTCATGTACCAGGGCATCTTCGACACGGACTTCGACAAGTACACCGAGGATGCAGTCAGTTTGTTCAGGACGCTCGGCATCAACACCGTTTTTGAAAACCTTGAAGGCTTCCCCGAAGACTGGAAGACAAACGCGTCGGCCTTCATCAAATTTGTTCGCGATCACCAGTGCCCAAGCTTCCTGGAGTACGGCGAGTATCCGTTTGTAAGCGCCGAAGAAGTCAAGAAGGCGCTCAAATTGAAAGCCGCATTCTCCACTATGCTGGACCAGATGCAGTGAGAGCTGACAATGCTCGCCTTCGACGACATCCAGCACATCCTGTTAACCCGCGCACCGGCGATGACCGGGCGGTACGAGTTTCTGTCGTTTCGCAACCCCGTCGGCGGACGTGCATGGCTCGCTGCCATTCTCGACAAGGTGCATTCCGCCGCATCCATGCGAGCTTCCATCGATAAGGACAACCGCTGGGTGACGGTTGCCTTCACCTGGAATGGCCTGCGTGCGCTCGGCGTTGACGAGTCGTCACTGGTCTCTTTTCCGGAGGAGTTCCGGCAGGGCATGGTGGCGCGCGCGCAGATGCTTGGTGATACCGGGGCCAATCACCCCGACAATTGGGTCGGGGGCTTGTCCGGTCCGGATTTGCACGCCATCGCGATCCTCTTCGCCCGTGATGCCGTCGAACGCGAGCGCAGCCAGACGGAGCACGAAAAGCTCGTGGCGCGCTGCGAAGGCGTGGAGGTGCTGTCGACGCTCGATTTGGAGGCGACGCCGCCGTTCGACTACGCCCACGATCACTTCGGCTACCGCGACCGACTCTCCCAGCCAGTCATCGAAGGCTCCGGCGAAGAACCAACACCCGGTTCCGGCGGGCCGCTGAAGGCGGGCGAGTTTATCCTCGGGTACCCAGACGAAAACGGTCCGCCGTTCCAACTTCCGCAACCCGACGTTCTCTCGTGCAATGGCAGTTTCATGGCCTATCGCCGGTTAGAAGAACATGTCGGGGCGTTTCGGAACTTTCTGAAAGAGCACGGGAAGACGCAGGAGGAGCAGGAACTGGTCGCAGCGAAGCTGATGGGCCGATGGCGCAGCGGCGCTCCACTCGTATTGGCGCCGGAGAAAGACGATCCGGAGCTCGGCGCAGACCCGCATCGGCACAATGACTTCAACTACAAGCAGCAGGACCCGGTGGGTTACGCCGTGCCTCTCGGCTCACACATCCGACGCATGAATCCGCGCGACACCGCAGCAAACATGAATCGGCGAAGGATGATACGTCGCGGAGCGACCTACGGCCCTCATCTGCCGGACGGAGCGCCGGAGGATGGCCGGGAACGCGGTATCGCTGCGTTCGTGATCTGTGCCAGCCTTGTCCGCCAGTTCGAGTTCGCGCAGAACGTGTGGGCGAACGATCGGAACTTTCACGAATTGGGCAATGAGCGTGACCCCATTATCGGCAATCAGGACGGCACGCTGGAATATAAGATTCCCAAACGTCCAATTCGAAAAACAATCACGGGCCTTCCCGCGTTCACCACGGTGCGCGGCGGAGCGTATTTTTTCTTACCCGGGCTTAAGGCATTGCGATACCTCGCGTCTCTGGGCAACAGCGGCTATACAGAATTGATCCTTCAAATGCCTAACCGAACCGAACATGGAGAGCAATTATGAGCAGCGTGATAGAACCACCGCGCACGTACAACCAGAACCATGTCCCTCGTAAGTACATTCGAGGCAAGCGGCGGGTTTCAATCTACTGGACATGGAGCTATCCCTGGGAAGCGAACCGGGCCCTCACGGAAATGGATAACCGCTTCTCGACGATGACCGAAGTCCGGCGAGTAGTGTGGCCCGCCTATGAAGCGACCGAATGGGATGCGATGCACTTCATGCAGGGAATCGCGGGGACGCTCGAGCTCTTCCATCGCTCAACGATAGCGTTCCAGAAAATTGTCGGCGAAGTCACCGGACATCCGGTTGCCGTCTATCAGCGGATTGATCAGGCAGGATACAAGGTCCCGATAGACGATCGAGTTCTGGACGACACTGACACACTGATGGTGTTCGGCCTCGACCACCTGGTTTCAGAGCAGGAGGCTGCGCCGGAGGAAATTGCGGCCATTCGCGAATGGCTGAAACGCGAAGGGACATGTCTGTTGCTCGGGCCACATCATGACGTGGGATTCACTGCGGACATGCAACAGCGTCAGATGGAATACACTCACCACGGCGACGCGCTCGTCCCACGCCAGCAGCGCTTCGGACAGTACACCCGTTCCATAATGACCGCACTCGGAGTTCCAGTGATGAATCAGTTCGGTCTTCGCCCGGCGGTCGTCAAAGGGAGTACGGAGATCATGCCACTGTCGGTCAACAAGGATCTGGACGGACTGGGCTTGCTCAATGGAGTCACCACCTTCAACTTCCATCTCCACCTCCCGCACTATGCGTTGACCGCCGACGATGGAAAGGCCGTTCGTGTCCTGACGCGTCAGCCAATTGACCTGAACCGCCCTCATCCGTTCACCGCGGCGGGGAACACGGAGTTCAACTCCTGCATTTGGATGCCTCCTGGTGACCGGCGTGCCGGGCACATCTTGCTGGCGGACTCCACGATCTTCACGACATTGTTCGGCGGGACAGAAAGCCTGGAAAAATTCTGGAGAAATTTCGCCACTATGTGACGCCATTAGCAACTCATATTGTTGCAAGACTGGTCGGGCTCGATCAGCCACCGCGGTTGCGTTGCGAACACCGTCTCACGTTCGATCTCATGAGGCCTTGGAAATACGGGGAGAAAGAGATTATTGGAAAGCCATGAAAAGAAATCTTTCGTTGCAGATTGCGGTGGCAATCACCTTTTAGGCCGGCCGCGAGCGAAGAGTCTATGAGTTCAGCTGATTGCTAGAAGCGAGCAATCTTGTAGGATCGTATTTTCCGGTTGGCGCGATAATCGTGAGCCTGGATCCAACTAGTTTCTACCCCAATGCCCGAACTCCTCCAGAGGCATTGCCGGATCGCCCTGAAAGATTGACAGAACGGTCAGAGCATCGTCATGACAGCCTGGTGCAGCCATTGTTCGAGTGGCATGATCGTCAGCAGTAGTGGAACAAAAGGGGCAACTGTGGCAATGAGGAGTCCGGCCACATCGTCCCTCGCGATGGGAATGGCGCGCATCTCACGAATAACTGTAAAGCTGTTACCGAGATCAGCGAGTGACTGTAGGTCATCCGTTCCCAATAATTGTTCGTCATTGACTTTGGTTCGCAACCACTTTTGATTGAACTCTATGACATATGAAGAGGCTAAGGTTCCATATTCTTTGAGCCCTTCGCGCTTGGCGCGTGCAAGCTGTGGTGTGAACACGCACAGAGGAGCCAGAATCGCAACAACGAAAAAGATGACAAAACCGGCGATGAGCGTCTCGAAGGAAAGCAGCGACCTGCCTTGGAAAAAAATACGACCGGCGATCTGGCCTGAAGCCAACGCACCTTGAGCAAACAGTAATGGTGTGAAGGCATAGCTCGATTTACCGAGGAACCCTAGCCCACCTGCCCGATCGGGGTGCGCCGCCAGCAGCTGAAGCCTTAAACGTGAAACTCGGAACAAAAACCAGAACCAGATGAGGATGCGTAAATACCAGCGCAGCCAGATGAACTGAAAGATTGGCAGGCAGACGAACGCAAACCAGTAGCCTGCCAGCGTCAAGTGCATCCGGCCGCCCACTGATGACGCGTACCAACTCGCGACATCAATAGCAATACGATGCCTCCAGATCCAAATGCCACCTGTAAACACAAAAGCAAGAAGTGCAATCTCAGCGACCACTGAATTGCGCAGACGCTCGGCAGAGTCAATCGCCGCGTAAAACTTTGGGACATCTTCCGGCATGACGACACGGCATTCAATGAACCTTCTAACCGCTGGCCCGATGCGCTGGTGAACAATGACCTCGCCCAGGATCATCACTGGCAACGCAACCAGAAACCTCACGTGGGTCATGATATCGCGAGCGAAAGAGAGTTTTGTTCCACCGAGGAAATGAGCTTCAAACCCCGACAGAACTGCCAGCGGCACCCAACAGAAAAGAATAGAAAATACGACCTGGCGACGAAGAAACAACTCCAGCGCAGGGCCTGTCAAATGCGCCCGCCTGAACATCTGATAGAGCGGCCCCCCCAAAACGAGAGAGAAATCAGGCGGTCCTTTCAACGGTGCAGTGCCCAACCATAAATCACCTCACTTTCCATTTCATGTGGTAGCACAGCGTGACCGCGTGAGCCGAGCGCCTTTGGCGGGTTACCTCCAGAGACAAAGGTAGCTTTCATTTATCGCTTCGATGTGTGCTTTGGTCTTCGGCAAAAGCGCTTCGTTGTCGGTGATCAGTGCCTTGGCCATACTAAATACTCGCTATCTGTTGCCAAAGGGCCAACTGAGTCCTGAACTGGTACCGTAATCGCTCTTCGAGAATGTTGCCGGAGGGCGAGTGTCCCAGCTTCCGTAGAACGAAAAGTTCCACGAGAGGTCGTTGACGAGCTTGATATAGTAGACCGCATTCGCATTGAAATGGACACGTCCGGGGCCGGTGATCGCCGGTATGAGAGAGGCCGAGACATCCAAATTTGTCTTTTTGAATTTGAATGCTTTGATTTGAGTGGCGACGAGACCGACTGCTGTGTTCTGGCTTCCCTGATCGACGACGATATTCGGCCCGTAGCTGGCGTTTTGCCAACCTAATCCGCCAAACAAAGATATGCTTGCGCGATTTGTGTTCTTTAGGTAACGTCCAACCCCCGCCGCAAGTGTTGTTTGCAGATCGATTTGTTGGACCGAGCTTTGCAGAAAGGAGGCAGTACCAGCATAAAACCAGTGGTTCCAGCTCAGAAGCCTCGTAGCGTCTATGTCGGCCTGGTTTCGGGTTGTCACGTTCGAAGCACTATTTGATGCCAAGGAGGAATTGAAGTCGACCTGACTGGACCAGCGTTCTCTGGTATACACCACCTGAGAACTCAGGTTAAACTGCGTCGATGCATCGCCTTTTGAATAGAGAAGCCCAGTATTGATGGCGCCATCGAATCGATGCCAAAAGCTTTCAGAGATTGGGTTCAATTTGATGATCTTACGTTGGGCGACTTCCACTTCCTTCGCAGGAGGTTCGGCAATTTCAATTTTGATAGGAGGGTCCTTGGAAACTCCTGTTGTTGCTATCGTCCCGGTATATACCACTCCGCTTTCAGTTTTGACCACAAACAGCCGACTGCTCTCGAGATGGGCCACCTCCGACCACTGCACTGCGATATTGCCGTCCACATAACTCAAACTGACTAAAAGTGTGCCGCCGCTGAGTCCTTTGATTTCACCCGAGAAACGATCCCCATTTTTCATCACGATCAAGTCCTTTTTTTCCTGTGCAAGCAGGGGAGAAGAGCAAAGAAAGATGCAACCGAGAATGAGAGTTCGAAATGCCATAACGGATCCCTGTCTCGCTGCAGTCTTAACCCGCCGGCACTCTAGGCGGCATCCTGTATAAGCCAGCACATTCCTATGCTCCGGCGACTCCATCATTCCGAAGTAACTCCCTGACCACCACACGTCGGTTCTGTTCCCGGTCGTCAGCCGTCTTGTCGCTGCCTACCTGTCTACTTTCGTCCATGGCCTCGGGCGCGCCAAGCTGCCGGCCAACGACGTGGGCCCTTCACGCAGCTACACATATCTTGATGCGGAATGATTAGTGAAAACAATGAGGGAAACCCCTAAGCATGAAGGGCCCCGGCACTACTAGTAATTCATACTGGGCACAGCTAGTGGTTTACTCTTCACGAACGATTTCCAAGTCACCTGACCCGCCGTGCAATTTCAGTGATCCCCGAATCCCTCATCCGCTACGTTGTCCCGCAAAGGCTCTATCACCATCAAAGGCATTAGCCTCACCGTCGCCTCCAACGGCAACGAGGTCGAAGATCGCGATCATCCCCCACACCGACGCCGCCTCCACTCCACTCCTTGGCATTCGGTGCCCCACTCAACATTGAAGTCGACGTCTTAGGGCAAATACGCCGAACGCGAGCAGCAAAAAACTAAGAAAAATTCATCCTCACCGGGCAATACCTCGTCGTCAACGGCCACTAAGGCATCGTGGGCGCGACCTCAGGCTTGCCGCCGACCAGTGTGTAGATCTGATCCATCACAGGGATGACCGGAGAATTCTTCGCCAGATCGAAGCGACCGCTTGTCAAATAGGTAACCGCGATCCCCACCATGACATAAGGTTGAAGGACCGCAATGGGAACCACGTACCCCTTTGTCTTCACAAGCGACTCGAGCACGCCTCTGGGCATATGACTTCGCGGCGTGTCGCCCGGCACCTGCGGAATCACGAACTTCCTGAATTCAAGCGATTCGTGATGATGCGCGTAACCCGCGAATGCCTTGGCAATTTGTTTGGGCGTCGTAATTGCCACATCTGCCGTGATACTCCGGTGTACCGCTCCCGGAAAATAGAAATTGAGAACGCTACGTGAAAAGTCGGCGCAGTTCTTCGTAAAAAGATTGAAGTGGCTTTCGTTCCCACTGCTGTTGAATTCGGCAATCAGATTGTCATCTTGTTCTTCATCCGTCTCTACCTCGAAACTGTAAATCTTCCGCGTGTACGCCACGCCCAACAGTTGAGGCCACACCTTCTTCCTATCACCCCCCTGCGTGGTAGAAGTTAGATCTCCCAGATGAGCCTCGGCGTATTGATCTCGCATCCTCGCGACGTCAGTCTTTGCGGCCGACTCGGGCACATCCTCCACTCGATCCACAGCGTAGAGATACGGCAGCAACGGTATAGCAACCCAATCAAGTCTTAGAATACCTGAATAGCGGCTGATCACCACTCCCGTCTCGTCGGGCCCACACCGGCGCAACACAGTCGGTGACTCAGCACACACGCGATTGAGATAAATTGCCGAATGACCCGTTGGATTGACACTGCCGAACAATCCGTACGGCTCCTCAACCAGAAGCGCGATGTTGCCATGCGCGCTTTTCGTAGCGACCAACGCCACCGCGACCCACACTGCAAAACCCAGATTGCAACGCTTCATATCTCTCACTCCCACCGTAACCGCCGAGTGATACGCGGGAAAATTCGACATCTTGGAGGCAGCTGGCGTTCCAACAAGCACCTCAAATCCATGTTTTCCTGCACAAGCAGGGGCGGAGAGCAAAGAAAGTTGCAGCCGGGAATGAGAGCTCGAATTGCCATAACGGGTTCCTGTCTCGATACAGTCTTTAACCACCGGCACTCTAGGCGACATCCTGTGTGAGCAAGCACATTCCTATGCTCCGGCGATTCGCCGGGCCGTCAGCCGTCTTGTCACTGCCTACCTGTCTGCTCTCGCCCATCGCCCCGGGCCTGCCAATGACGTGAGGCCCTTTGCGCAGCTACACATATCTTGATGCGGAATGATTGGTGAAACAATGAGGGAAATCCCTAAGCATGAAGGGCCCGGCACGACTAGTAATTCATACTGGGCACAGCTAGTGGTTTACTCTTCACGAATGATTTCCAAGTCACCTGACCCGCCGTGCAATTTCAGTGCCCAGGCCACTGACGGCATATTCGAGCTGCTCGCCGATTCCAGTCCTTCTTGTCCGCCAGTCAAATCCAATTTGTTCGTCGGGCTCGATGGGTATCCCTTCAAGGGGAGTGCCATTCCATGTGTGGTAAGTCCCCCGTTGGCACCGCCAGCCTAAATGCGTCGCCAACCTTCACAGAGGTAGCAGATAGGGGCGAGCGGGAATATGAGCGCCCAAATCCGTCACGTCGAATACGATCTGGCTGAATCCCTTAAATTAGAAACATACGAACTAGTTGATCACTTGACGAAGTGGGAGACGTCTACGAGACTGCCAAGCAAGTGCAACTCGGCCGCACAATTACGATTTCCCTCGATTAAGGCTTCCGACGAGGAGGCAAGTTCAGTCCCGGATAAGAAGGATTTGTAGCGGGAGACGGAGATCGGTAGATGAACGTTGATTAACGGCACGAACCGAACTTTATGCGCGTGTGATGATTATGCGATCGGTGGCACGCCCTCGCATGGCGATTAGAGATCGAAAGCATTTGCTCTAACGCTTGAGATGTGTGCAGGCGACTCCTATCTAATAAGAAAGCGGATTCAGTGCGGAGGCTGATAGCGACCCTATTCCTTAGCCCCTACTGACCGACTTCGACAAACTGCCAAGCAGTTGGCGATAGTTTCTTTTCCAACTGTGACAAAAACCGTAACATTGACAAAAAAGAAGGCCCGCCGGCTAGGGCAGACCTTCTCGTAAATTACTGATTCATTGGATTGGTGCGGAGGAGGGGACTTGAACCCCTATGCCTTGCGGCGCTAGCACCTCAAGCTAGTGCGTCTGCCAATTTCGCCACCTCCGCGTTGTGTCTCGACGCTGATGGGCGCGAGTTGCGGCAAGCAATCCGAAGGGTAGTATAGCATCCCGGGTGGGGGTGGTTACAGCGGCGGGGAGAGGCTTTGTGGCAACGGGACAACGAATACTTTCGCGGTGATTGACCGGGGTCGACCGAAGCCATTGGAATCACGGGAGGGCTGTCGCGGGGGTATCTGCCGAGCAAAAAAATATGATGCGGAGGGTGCGTCCATCATACCGACGCCGGTCCCTCCGCCTCAGGTTCTTACAGGAATTAGTTAATATACTTCGGCGATTCCTTGGTGAGGATTGCGACTAGGCGCTTTCCTGCGGGCGTCACGGTGACTCCGCCTTCGCGGACGATCGTTGTCGCCGTGATGTCTTTGCCGTAGACGGTCTTGTTGGCGTCATCGTCGGTGTCGAGCCCTGCGCTACCGAGGGCCGCGCCGGCAAACAGGCCGCCCTTCGTACGGGAGTAGGTGAGGACGTCGACGTTGGGGTCGTTGAGGCCTTGAGCCTGAGCGCCACTGGGGCCGGCGACAGCACTGCAACCCGCGCCGAGTTTCAGTTTGCCAGAGAGGATCTTCTGGGCGCCCGTCTGGGTCAGGACGAGCAGCACGTAGTCGGTGGTAGAGCTGCCGAGCTGGACGCCAAGGCTGCCGACATCCATTTTGTACATGGCGGGAGCCGACCACGGGCCGGTCATGTTAGCTCCGGTGCGGCAGAGGATCACACCTCGGCCATAGGAACCGCCAATGCCGACTGCGACCTTTTTGACGGCGGGAAAGACAAGGACGCATCTCGCCTTATTGAGGTAGGCCTGAGGGATCGCGTCTGGTTTGAGAATGAGCTGATTCAGGACTTCGGCCGATTCGCCCAAGCGATTGTCGATCTTGTTTTGAGCTAAGGTCGGGAGGGCCATTGCGACGCTCACCAGAGCTACTAACGCGGTTTTCTTCATGATAAAGACCTCTCTTGAATTGTGACCGGAAGCCTGCCTTGATGGCGGTGAACTCCTACGGTTCTGTTTCCAAGCTACCGACCAATCTAGTGAAGCGAAACTGGCAAAATTACTAGTGGCGCTGATAAAAAGATGATAAGAAGGGGTCTAGGGGTACTAGCGGCCGCTAAATTGCCCTTGAACAAGCCCTTATTTCCTGTCTTTCCTCGGCGGAGGGCAACGGGAACGCCCCGTTCTCCCCTGGAAAAGGCCAGAGCTTGACAGGTCTCCCGCTGACGAGATTACCTCTGTGAGGAAAGGCCAGTCGGAGGCACTTCAGGGGTGGTGGGCGCCTGGGTGGCACGTTTCCTCTTTTTTACCGGCGGGGCTGCGTTGGGGGGGCGCTGTTTGCCATTGCCGTTTCTCTTTTTGTCGCTGGTCTCGATGACGGCACGCATCCAGTAGTTACCCTCGACGTCGGTCTCGATGCCGTGAACCTCACGCTCGAAGCCGGGAAAGCGCTTGCCGAACTCCTCCATGGCGAGGATTAGCTTGATGACCGGGCTCTCGGCGCTGCCGAGGCGTTCTCCTGGCATGGACATTGGGATACCCGGAGGGTAGGGAACGAGCATGACGGCGGCGATTCGGCCGGCCATCTCGTTGAAACGGATCTTTTCGGTCTCGTTGCGAAGCAGCTTTTGGTACGTCTGAGCGGGGGTGAGGACGGGGTCGAAGTCTTCATCGCAGGCGTCGTTGACGAGACCGGAGAGATTCAGTTGAACCATCGCTGCATGCATCTCGTCAGAAAGCTCCTTGAGGGTGACGTTGCGATAGCGCGCTGGATATTTCAAGACGAGTTCAGGGAGGGCCTCTTCAAGGGAGGCTTCGCTGTCGTAAAGGCGTTTGAACTCGAAGAGATTTTCGAGAAGAGCGCCCCACTTGCCCTTGGATGTGCCGACGGAGAAGAGAACGAGGACGGTGTAGTCGCCGGTGCGAGCGATCTCGACGCGCCGCCCGTCGAGGAACTCCGTGATGATGGCGGCGGGGATGCCCCAGTCGCTGACGAGGCCCTGGGCGTTGACGCCGGGGGTGAGGATGGTGACCTTGGTGGGGTCGAGCATGCAGTACCCGTCGGCGATGTCCTCGTCCTGATAGCCATGCCACTCTTCGCCGGCCTTGAGGGTCCAGGCGCTGGAGCGGTTGGTGAGCAGGCCGTCTGCGGCCTCTTCGAGGAGGTAGGTCTTGCCGTCGAAAGGATCGAAGACGTACTCGGGCTGATATAGGCGGAAAAACCAGCCCTGTTCGGCGGCGCGGAGGCGGTGGCCGATCGACGACATGGCCTTGCGAAAGCTGATGGCGTCCTGCAGGGTCTCGCTCATTAGCGTGGGGCCGGCGGGCTCGTCCATCATCGCGGCAGCAACGTCGAGGGACGCGATGAGCGGGTAGAAAGGCGAGGTTGTGCCGTGCATCATGAAGGACTCGTTGAACTGGTCGAAGTCGAGATTGGCGCGAGGGCTCAGCTTGACGTGGATCATCGACGCCATAGAGAAGGCCGCGAGCATCTTGTGTGTCGACTGCACGGCGAAGATGGTGGGGCGGTCGGGCATGTCGTCCGGGACACCCATGGCGAAGCGGCCCTGGTAGATCTCGTGGAACTTCGCGTAGGCGTACCAGGCCTCGTCGAAGTGGACGCGGGGAACAGACTTGGAAAGCTCGGTGACGACCTTATTGACGTCATAGCAAAGACCGTCGTAAGTGGAGTTGGTGACGACGGCGTAGGTTGGGTTCTGGTTAGCGACGCCCTTGGTGAGAGGGCTCTTATCGATGATGCCGCGAATGAACTCAGGGCTGAAGCGCTTGATGGGGACGAGGCCGATCATGCCGAAGCCGTTGCGCGTGGGCTTCATATAGACAGGACGCGCGCCGGTGACCGTGAGGGAGTGGCAGATGGACTTGTGACAGTTGGCATCGGCGAGAACGATGTCGTCTTGCGCGATGACGCCGTGGCCGACGATCTGGTTTGAGGTCGACGAACCGCCGAGGACGTAAAAGGTCCAGTCGGCGCCGAAGATGCGGGCGGCGTTGCGCTCGGATTCTCCCGGAGGCCCGAGGTGATCGAGCCAGGAACCGAGCGGCGAGGTGGAGATGCCCAGGTCGGAGCGCATGATGTTTTCGCCGAAGAACTTGTGGAACTCCATGCCGACAGGGTGTTTTAGGAACGCGACGCCGCCCATGTGGCCGGGGGCGTCCCAGGAGTACGCGCCCTGGTCGTTGTATTTTTTCAGCTCACGGAAGTACGGCGGAAGGAGTTGCTCATGATAGCGCTCGACGGCGAAGTCGACGCGGTTGGCGATGAAGGCCGGGGTGTCGCCGAAGAGGTGGATATACTCGTGGACCTGCTTAACGACTTCGAGCGGAAGTTCGCTGACGAGAGTGCGGTCCGCGATGAGGAAAATGGGGATTTTTTTGTTGCGGCGACGGACGGCGCGGAGAATTGCCAGCGCGGCCCCTTCGGCGAACTGGTTCTCGCCCTCGAGGTCCCAATCCAGAAGGATGGT
The DNA here is from genome assembly GCA_963756685.1 of uncultured Acidobacteriaceae bacterium. Classification (GTDB taxonomy): domain Bacteria; phylum Acidobacteriota; class Terriglobia; order Terriglobales; family Acidobacteriaceae; genus Edaphobacter. The sequence continues at coordinate 195,676 of CAVWON010000004.1, read as the reverse complement.
GCTGTACGACGGGTCGGACGTGACGAGGGACAGGCCGTCCTCTGGCGTGGATGTTCGGACAACTTCGTAGCCTTCGAGACGAATCGCCTCGACTAAGCGCTCCATGGCGCGGTCCGATACGGAGTCCGTGCCACCTACTTCACTTGCAATCAATAGAACCCAACGACCTTCGCTCATGAACCTCTCACTTCTTCTAGGTAATCCTTCTTGATGTTACAGCGAGTTTTTGTCGGAGGTTTAAGGAGTGTGAATGTTAGGCAATTTTGGTTCATGAGGGCCTTACTGTGATAGAACATTCACCCGGCTGCTGATTGGCTTCGTCTGACCGGACACAATACTGAGGAATTCATTGCGGACGGTATCGTACGCAGGTTGCCCTGTGAAGAACTTGAACGTGTAATGGGTTTCGGTCGGGTGTCCGTCGCTGTTCTTCCCACTATCTTGATAACCGTCGAGGGAGAAGCCGCGCAGTCCGGCTGCCGCTTCGGTCGGATGTTGTTTCGCAAACGCAGACTGGTCTGCATCATCGCTCTCGACTGCGGCGCGCAGGGCAAGACGGCCACCTTCGTCGAAGATCTGGGCGTAGTTGTAGACGTGATAGTTTCCCCACGGTTCAAGCGAGACGAAGATCAGGACGACGTGTTCACCCACTTTCGGTCCGTTCGACGATGAATTGCCGCGTTTTTGGTGGGGTGATGCCACGTTTGTGCAGGGCGAGCATTTGCGCAATGCCGGCGTCCCGGCCGGCCTTGTCTCCGGATTCGGCATACGCGCGGGTGAGTAGCGCTACCGCCTGCCAGTCGTTTGGATTGGATTGGGCGATCGGTTTTAGCATTTCAAGTGCAAACGTTGTGTCGCCAACATCTAGAGCGGCTTCACCTGCAAACTTTGAGAGACCGCATCGCCCGGTAGATCTTTAAGCAATAGCTTGTAGGCCGTGAGGGCGTCGGTGAATTGGGCGGCGTTGAAGGCCTTGCCCGCTGCGTCGAACTGCTGCTTCTGCTGAGCTGTGAGACGTGCGACAAGGGCCTGTTGAGTCTCGACGGGTGTCGCTGGTCCCGCCTGACCTCTGACGCCTATAACGCTGGACATGAACAGGGTAACGATCAAACTTGCCGTGCGGAGCCGCATATGGATCAGTCCTCTCGAGGGGTTGCCGATATGCGAAGCAGTATATATGTGTGGAGATTGAGAGTCAGATGTGGCGATGAGATTCGCGAAGTTTCGCATGGCGCGGTCGAGACCTGAGCTGACCGTTGTTCAAAGGGTGACGGGGTCAATTTGAACAGGGCATTTCGGTTTTAGACAGGGGCGTGAGCTTGTAACTTGGGAGTAGCAACCCACTGTTGAATGGAAAGCAACTATGAATAGACGAATGTTTCTGCGGAATGCAAATATGGCTGCGGCGTCTTTGGCAGTCGGGGGCGGATTGCTGGGATGTGTGAAGAGGCCTATCAACGCGCCGATTACTGCGGGGGCCCTCCCGCTGAATCTGCCAGAAACGGCTTGCCATCTGCCACGGGTCCGCGTGTCCGCAGACCGGGAGATTCGAACGGTGGTGGGGTTGCGTCCCTTTCGGCCGTCTGGGTTCCGGGTCGCGAAGGAGATAGTGGGGGACACGGCCGTAGTGCACAACTACGGCCACGGTGGTGGTGGAATCACCTTGAGCTGGGGGACATCGAAGCTTGCGGTGAGCCTTGGGCTGCCTGGGCATTTGGGGCCGGTGGCGATATTAGGGTGTGGCGCGGTCGGGCTGGCTACGGCCCGGCTGGCCCAGGAGGCCGGGTTTGATGTGACGATCTACACGAAGGCGATGCCTCCGGAGACGACTTCAAATATTGCAGGCGGGCAGTGGTTTCCCGTGACTGTGTATGACTCGGAGAGGACGCTGACACCGGAGTTTACACAGCAGTTTTTAGCTGCCGCCCAGTATGGGTACCGGCGGTATCAGATTATGACGGACCCCAAGTACGGGATTCGCTGGATGAGGAACTACTCTTTATCGGATACGGCGTGGCGATCGCCGATCAACACTGGTCTGTACGGGTTGATTCAGGGCATGTTGCCTGAGATTAAGGACCTGCCTGCGGGCACGCACCCCTTTGGGAGTAAGTTCGCACGGCAGTTCGACGGGATGATCGTAGAGCCTCCCATTTATCTGCCTGCGATGTTGACAGACGTTCGCATTGCCGGCGGGAAGATTGTAGTGCGGGAGATGAAGAGTCTCGACGATGTGCGGGGGCTGCGGGAGAAGCTTGTCTTCAACTGCACAGGCCTTGGAGCCAAAGCGCTGTTTGACGATGAGGAACTGATACCGATTCGAGGACAACTGACCTTTCTGTTGCCTCAGCCTGAGGTGACCTATGCGACCCTCTATGAGAACACCTATATGTTTTCGCGCCGGGACGGGGTGTTGTTGGGTGGGACGCATGAGATCGGCGATTGGAACCTTCAGCCTGACCTGGCTACTAAGGCCGCGATTCTGGCGAAGCAGGCCCGGCTGTTTGACGAAATGCGAGATTGTTGAGAGAAGAGGCGGGATGCCTAGAAGTAACGGCCCAACTCAGCGAACGTCGCCAGTTCGAGAAGATGCTGCCCGGATGGGGGCTGGTTCACGACCTCGTGCTCGAGGACCCAGGTGAAGTCGTGGGGGATGAAGATCGCGTGGATGCCAGCCGCGAGAGCTGGGTTAATGTCAGACCGAGGGCTGTTGCCGATCATCCAGGTGTTGCTGGCCTCGCAACCGTGGTGGGAGACCAGGGTGCGGTAGGCGTGGTCGTGCTTTTCGTGGAGGACCTCGACGGCAGTGAAGTGGGGGGCGAGGCCAGAGCGCTGGAGCTTGTCGGTCTGCTCTTCGGGGTTGCCCTTAGTGACCATGATCAGTCGGTGGCGGGTGGCGAGGTCGGCGAGGGTCGAGGCAACGTTAGGGAGGAGCTCGATCTCCTGGTCGGCGATGGACTGGGCGAAGCTTTCGATCCGGCGGTGCTTCTCGGGGGTGAGGGGCACGTCGGTGAGCTGCTCGAAGCAGGTAACCAGGGAGTGGCGAAAACTGTGTAGGCCGTATCCGTGAGAGTGGACGGTGGCGTGCTCAACGCGGTTGAGATGGCCACGTACCTCTTCGGGGGTGTGGACGCGGTGGTCAAGGTAGGAGATGAAGCTGGTGATGGCCCGTTCGAAGTAGATGTTGTTCTCCCAGAGAGTGTCGTCGGCGTCGATGAGCAGGGTCTGGCTGACCCGATGCCGGAAGGGTTGGCTCGAAGCTTGGTTTGGGAAGCTCACGGACTGATTATAAAGGCCGTGGCCGCGGTCCCTCGGGCACCGTCACGAAGGTACGGTCGTAATGCCACGCTTGGGGGATGTATGCTCCGGTCGGCGTGTGTGAGATTGGAAGCAATGGTTAATCAAGATGTTGCACCATTGGAGGATGTGGGTGTGAAACGCGCGACTCACGATCGAAGAGCTGACGCTGATGTGGGTTATCGAGTGTGGAATCCGTTCGAGGCGGAGCTGCGAACCGATGCGGGCGGCGGCCATGATGAGGTCGCAGAAGGTTTTACCCGCGCTTTGGATGTCTTTGACAGATAGCAAACGAGAAAGTTAGAAGGCGAATCAGAGGTATGGTTCCGGAGATTGGCCAGAGGTTCGGGCCTTACGAGATCCTGGGCAGACTAGGTGGCGGCGGTATGGGCCTCGTCTTCCGGGCTTGGGACGAACGTCTTCATCGCGAAGTGGCGATAAAACTGCTTCATGACGACTACACGATGCCGGGGATGCGAGAGCGTTTCCTGCAGGAGGCGCGGGCGGCGTCGGCGCTGAACCATCCCAATATTTGCACGGTCTTCGACATTGGCGAACAAGACCATAACCCCTATCTCGTGATGGAGCTGCTGGAAGGCGAGACGGTTAAGGCCGGGTCGCGCATGGGGCGCTGTCGGCGGAGGAGATTGTTCTCTATGCGACGGAGATTGCCGATGCGTTGACCGTCGCCCATGCCAAAGGCATCGTTCATCGGGACATCAAGCCGGCAAATATCTTCCTGGTGAGAATGCCGAATGGAAAGAAGCAGGCGAAGGTGCTCGACTTTGGCCTCGCTAAGATAGGGCTGGAGATGCGTGGCGGGTTAGAGTCGCGCGCGCTGGATCTGACGCTCGCTGGTTCGACGGTGGGAACGCTGCCTTATATGTCTCCGGAGCAGGCGCGGGGCGAGCCGTTGGATTTGCGGTCAGACTTGTTTTCTCTGGGGATCGTTCTGTATGAGATGGCGACTGGGCAAGCGCCATTTCAAGGGGCGACGAGTGCACTGATGTTTGTGCAGCTGTTTAGCCATACACCGGAGTCCTTGCGCAACCGGAACGAGTCGATTCCTCGAGAATTGGAGAAGGTGGTACTGAGGCTGCTGGAGAAAGACCCGAAGAGGCGCTTCCAGACGGCGAAGGAGTTGCTAGAGGCCCTGGTAAAGGTCGGCAGTAAATTGGGACGCGGAGGATGGCTTAGTAAAGGTGCATCACCGGCGGTCCCATTGGTGCGGGCGAGCGATCCGGTGGCCCGGTATAAGGGGTCGAGACGTACACCGTCACAGATTGTCGATCCGGGGTCAAGGTCTGGTAGCGTCGTGATTCGGCCAATGCGTGTGTCGAGCGGAGACTATGGCGGCATTTCAGCGAAGACGATGCATGCAGTGCGAGAGAGTGCGGTGGCGGTCGAGAGTGGAGAGATGCCGACCGAGCTGAGTGCTCTTTATGGGTTTGGTGCCGCAAACGAGTCTACCGCGGGTGCAGTGCGGCGCGAGTCGGTCCTGGCGCGGTCACAGTCTGGCACGCTGCAGATGGAACACGGTCTGGAGGATGATGATTTCGGGAGGGCGTCTGTCGAGGAGGCAGCAGAGGATAGCAGCGTTCAGGAATTGATAGCGGCCTCTTCCGTAGTTGGTGAACGGACTCAGGTTCGAATGGCGGTTGCAGCGGCCCTGATCGTCGCTGGCGTCGCGGTGGTGGCACTGGTGTGCAGTGGGGTATTTCGACCGCTCGTGCTGGGGCCAAACGATCATCTGTTGCTGACGGTCGTTCAGAACAAGACAGGAGACAAGACGCTGGATGGAACGGTGATCCAGGGGCTCGAGATTGCGCTACGGCAGTCGAAGTCCCTGAACGTGATGGGAGGCGAGGCTTATGGCGCCGGGCTGCGACAGGTCGAGGGGGGCACTTCCAAAGAGGCCGCCCCCGCGCAACGAGTGGCCCAAAAAGTGGGGGCGAGAGCATATCTGTATGGCGAGGTCAGCGGAGCGGAGGCGCCCTATACGATTAGCATCGACGTATTGAAGGCGGATTCGAACGATAAGGTGGAGACGCTGGAGGAGACGGCGTCGAGCAGAGAAGCGATTCCGGCAGCGATCGGCAGGTTGGCACAAGACATACGCGTCGAGGTAAGTGAAGACGAAAGGGCCGAGGAGCGGAGTAGCGTTCCGCTGGAGGTGGAGGCGACTTCGAGCGTTAGTGCGCTGCACGCGTATGCAGTGGGCGAGACAGCGAACCAGAGCGGTCGCGCGCGCGATGCGTTGGTGGCGTATCAAGAGGCGGCCACGCTCGATCCGAAGTTTGTGCAGGCACAGATGCGGCTGGCGTGGCTGTATCGCGCCGAGAAGGCCGAGGTACCTTCGGCGAACGCTGCCGAGATGGCTCGCGCCGCAGCAGCAAAGGCCAGCGATAAAGTGAAACTGCTGGCGCAATTCTGCTACGAGATGAATGCAAGCGGAGACTACGGCCGTGCGACGAAGATTATTCGAGATTATTCAGCACGATATCCGCGCGACGTCGAAGGAATGAAAGGTTTGGCGCAAGTGCTACGGATGCAGGGGAATCTGCAGGAGGCGTTGGGAGCGGCACGGCAGGGATATGGCGAAGATCCATTCGATGCGGAGACGTATGCCGAGGCCGAACTTGCGATGATCGCGATGGATCGCTACGACGACGCTCTGCAACTGGAAACACAAGCGGAGCGCGTTGGGGTCACGCCGAGTGGGAACGCGCTGACTGTTGGTTATCTGGCCGGGAAGCAGGAAACCATTGCGGCGCAGGTGAGTGCGATGCAGAGTGCGCTTGCAGGAGAGGCGACCACGAGCCACGCACAGAAAACCTATGCTGAGCTTTACCGCTATGGTCTTTATCTGGATAACTCGGGAAAGATGGAAGCGGGTTCAGAGCTTTGGAGAGATGCAGCGGAGATAGCGGACGGCGTGCCTGGGCTTGCTTCGACGCGGGCATCGATGCTGGCGCAGGGAGCAATGGATCGTGCATTGGCAGAGAGTTGCGCTGTTGCGTTGGAGATGGTCGATGAGGTGAAGGGTCTACCGAAAGGGCCGATCGCGAGCTTCCATACGGGCATGGCTGCGGCGCTTTGTGGAGACCAGACGTATGCGGACAAAGTGATCGCCGTGTTGCAACAGACTTATCCCAAAAATACTGCAGTAGTGCAGTATTACGTCCCTCAGTTGCAGGCGGCCGTTCTAATTGGGGTGAACGAACCGGAGAAGGCGCTCGACTCGCTGACCGCTCTGGAGCAATACGATGAGGTACCGCTGACTTCCTATCTGCGTGGCGTGGCCAATGCGGCGTTAGGCGATATGCCGGCTGCAATCCTCGATTTTAAGATTGTACTTGCGCACCGGGGCGAGGGGTTGATGCAGGAAAGCAACGCTTACCCGATGGCAGAAGTGGGCCTGGCACGGGCGTACGCGATGAATCGAGAAAAGGCAGATAGTGTTGCAGCCTACAGAGACTTTCTCGTGTCGTGGGAGGGTGCAGACCGGGGGCAGCCTTTGATCATGGAGGCGCTGGCCAAAAGCAAGTAGGGGTCCTTGCGGCCGTCCCGTCAAGTACGAGGGCCCGGTTTCACACAGCGAAATCCGAGATGGTTGGTACCAGTCGACGCCTCGCCTTTGCCGCGGGTCCCAACCATGTAGCGCGAGCAGTACTGGTCGGTGCAAAGATAAGAGCCACCACGCATCACACGCTTGCTGACACCGCGCTCCTCTGGATCGAAGGAGTTATCGGGGCCGACTGGGTTTCGCGTGACTTCGCCAGTGGCAGCTAGCTGGCGGTAGTAGTCGGGTCGGTACCAGTCGGAGGTCCATTGCCAAACGTTACCCGCCATGTCGTAAAGGCCATAGCCGTTGGGCGGAAATGCAGTGACGGGAGAGGTGGCATTGAATCCGTCGTCATCAGTGTTCTTGTCCGGGAAGTGGCCTTGAAATGTGTTGGCCATGTTCATGTTGTTAGGGCGGAACGTGTCGCCCCATACGAATGGCTTGCCGGTAAGGCCGCCGCGCGCCGCAAACTCCCATTCGGCCTCGGTTGGAAGACGTTTGCCCGCCCATTTTGCGTAGGCCTTCGCGTCATCGTAAGAGACGTGGACGACGGGGTAGTTGTCCTTACCTTTGATGTTACTCCCGGGGCCAGTAGGATGTCGCCAATTTGCGCCTTTGACGTAGCTCCACCACGCAAGATAATTGTCGAGCGGAACTGGATGATCGGGTGCTGCAAAAACGACCGAGCCGGCGACGAGGTTCTCGGGAGCCGCACCAGGAAAGTCTTCGGCCTTGGGTGTGCGCTCTGCTTCAGTGACGTAATGGGTCTCTGTGACAAACTTTGCGAATTCAGCATTTGTGACGTCGGTCTTATCCATCCAGAAACCGTCGACATAGACGCGGTGGACCGGGCGCGAGTCGCGGGTGGCCTTCATCCCAACCTGGTCGTGCTCCATGTCAGGTGGGTCGTGCGCGCCCATAGAGAATTCACCGCCTGGGATCCAAACCATGCCCGGCGGACTATTCCCAGGAGGAACGGTCTTGTTGGCTACGGTGGGGGCGAAGAGACTTGAAGTGGGCACCGCCGCCCCGGCAGTAGCTGATTCGGTAGGAGTAGGAACCATGGAACTTGTGGAAGTAAGCACAGTATGAGCAGCTGAGGCTGATCGCGTGGAAGAGAGCTTCCAGATGGCGAGTCCAACGGCCGCGATGAGCACCAATGCCAATATGCCTATTTGGCTTACTTTGGACTTGCGGAGGTCTGCCTGTTTGGCGGACTTTCTGGCCTTAGACATATGAATCCTCGGGAAAGCAACAATAGCCGGCGGAGCGACGCAGATACCCCGAACGGCGAATAGCCGGTCTAAAAGCAAGACTTAGCTCGGGAGTTGAGCGGGAGCTGCGGACCAGTTCAAAATGGACAGTCATAGTGGCGAGTGCTCTCTTCAAATTCAGCACTCTCGTTTGCTCTTCCTCGCAAAATTTGTCTCATGCAACCTCAAAACAATCAGTTGCATTCTCAAGTTCAAGGTTGACGTGGCCTCCGCTGGAACTCCCAAAACTTCTCCCCTCGTCAGGGATCGAGACCCAAATTTCCGTACCTCGTCCAAGAATGGAGTGCAGTTTTAGTTCGCCTTTGACCAGTTTCAGTCGTTCGGTCATGCTGATGAGCCCTAGCCCCGGTCGCCTGACGCTCCTGTCGAATCCAATTCCGGCGTCTTGAATTGTCATATAAAACATGCCTTGGATCTTCGTCAGGGTTACGGCAACGACCAGTGTGTGGGCGTGCTTTATGGCGTTATTCAACGCCTCTTGGACCACGCGATACAAGCACAATGAAACGTCCTTCGAAGCGGGCTCGTCCATATCGTCGACATCGAGGTGTATATGAAAGTTCGGTTGAGACAGTCGCCTGCACAAGTCCTTCAAAGCCGACTTTAATCCTAAGTGTTGCAACTTGTAGGAATGCAGATCGTGCGAAATGCCATGAATATCCGAGCACAAGCCGTCGAGATCGTCGCGAAGATGGTCAAGGCGGTCTGGAGCGATGAACGCAGCATCGGAACGCTGACTTGCCATCAGTGCCACTTCGGAAGCCACGAGTGACAGCCGCTGGCCTATATCGTCATGCAATTCGCGGGCAAGCCTCTTTCGTTCCTCCTCCTGCGACCGGATGAGCTGGGAGGCCAGTAACTCTACTTCAACGGTCCTTCTATCCAGTTCCCGCTCGGCCTCTTTCTGCTCGCTGATGTCTTCGATTATCACAAGCGAACGAGACTCCTCGAGTGGAGCCCGCTTCATCAGGCTGATCCAAATCCTTGCCGGCAGTGGAGATCGATCTTTACGAGACAGTGTTCGCTCTGTCTGCCAACTAGTCTCGTGTGCTTTAGCGAAGGAACGTAAAAGGCCAGCACTCTTGCCCTGGTTGAATGAATCTAGAAGCCCTTCGCAGCGCATCTCGCGCAACTCCTCTTCGGAGTACCCCAAAATGTCGCAAAGCGCGCTGTTCGCGGATAGGAACCTGCCCTGTATGTCGAGAAGTGCCATGCCAATGGCGGATGTAATAAATAGCTGCTTGAAGTCCTTCTCGCTGCTGTCTAGTTCACTTTCTTTGTAGTGCTTCTTTATATCTAACTTCAGCATAGGTGCCCCCCGTAGCCGGTTCTTTTTAGGAAGTCATTTTAGGATTGCCACGCTCCACAAACTCAGCAACATATGAGCGACAACCGGTTAGTTTACTGGGAGAGAACTATAGATCAAATGGTGCGTCTCCACGGCAACGACATCAGCGGTAATATCTGCGCTATCACTGATTCTAAAGACCATCTATGTTTTGACTTGCGACTCATGCTACACCAAGAGCAATGAGAAAGTGTGTTAAAAGGAGCGTTTTAGGGCCTAGCAAAACTAGTAGGCCCGATCCTGCCTTTGTCTCTTCATAAATGGAAAATATCTATCGCGACAAGAAGAACGAGCCGGTCGTGGCGGAAGCGAGCGCCGGAACGAGATCACTGGCCAGGCGCCGTTTCAGCACATACCCGTATGAGATGTGGCGCGCTTCTCGGATGTAATCTTCGTCCTCTATTTCTGTCAGGAAGAGAATACGGGTACCGCTTCCCGCTTGATTGAGCGTCCGCGCGACAGCGAACCCATCCATATCTGGCATACAGATATCGAGCACGGCTAGATCCGGCCGTAACTCCATGACCCACCGTACCGCTTCTTGTCCATTCGTCGCCAACTTGACAACGTTATATGTCGGCCGAAGAATGGCACACGCAGCTTCGAGCATGGGGAGACTATCGTCTGCAAAGACAACGGTTGGCCGCAAGTCGATCAAATCTCTGGTTCGTCCTCGCTGCGACGGGAACATCTGCAGATTGAGTGTCGAACGCGCTTGGCGCTCCCGCAACTGTGTTGTCACGCAGTTATGGAACTGCCATTTAGGTAGGTATGGCGAGATAAGTCAGCTCTTGGGCATACCAGAGTGGAATGATATTCTGGTATGAATTCGACGAAGACCCCACCAGGCGCTTGACTAGCATTTCTTATAGTGTCCGTATCATTTCTGCGATGCTATGTTGAAGATGAATTGGCACAGTGCATGTGTGTAAAGGGCCCGAGAAGCTAAATCCACTGACAGGCAGGTCTATCCAGTATGGATTCCCACCTATCAAGTTTGGCCGGCAATTCGTCGAGAGCAAACGATATCCGGCGTCGCGGTCTGTATTTTCTGTTGTTGTTCGTGGCGTGCCTTGCGAGCACGGCGTATGGCGATGTCTCGCTCCTGATAGAGGAGCCATACGGCTTCTTCGGTAGCATCAACCCGACCGGTCACTCGGCAATCTATCTCAATCGCGTATGCGCGGAAACGCCAACGTTACTACGTCGCTGCCAACCGGGCGAAACCGGCGTGGTGATCAGCCGCTACTCCCGTATTCGGAAACTGGACTGGGTCGCCATTCCTCTTCTACCGTATCTCTACGCCGTCGAACAAGCGCAGGACGTACCGGAGTGGGCCGAAGCGGACGCTGTCGCAAGAATGCGGAACCAATATGCGGAGACCCACTTGGCTTCTCTGGTCTCTTCGGTTGAGGGATATGATACGAAGAATGTATGGCCTCAGCTGCTCGGAGTGGCCTACATTCGAAAGATTTACAGCTTCGAAATTGCTACGACCGAGCAACAGGACGACCTTCTGATCGCTGAATATAACGACGGGGCAAACCATAGCCATTTCAATCTATTTACGAACAACTGTGCCGATTTCTCACGGCGCGTACTCAATTTCTACTACCCCCATGCGGTGGGTCGAAGCATCACCGCGGATGTCGCAATCACGACGCCGAAACAGATAGCTAAGTCGCTGGCGAACTACGCGCACCGGCACGAGGAGCTGGAACTAAATGAAATCATAATCCCGCAGATTCCCGGAGATACTCCGCGAAGCCACACTCCTCGAGGCGTTGTGGAATCTCTTTTGAAGACAAAAAAATATGCGGTCCCCATCGCGGTCATCAATCCCTATGTTTTGGCGGGCATCGCAATCACCTATCTGACGAGTGGTCGCTTCGAGATTGCAAAACATGCTCCAGTCATTCCGGTGCTGGCGCAGGAGCAGACACTTGCAAGCGGCACGATCGACGTCCCTGTCAAGACAAATGAGGCTTTCGACCAATAACGCAGCAAGATCCGCTTGCGGCGCAAGGCCGCTCAGTCGGGATAGGTAGTTGATGCGGAGGCCCTTGGAATACTGTCAGTTTTGGCAGATGAGAAAAAGAGGTTGAGGCCGCACCATGATTGTTCAGATGTCGCGTTTGTGCCGTCGTTCTCTCTCTTCCGGTCTTCCGAAGGGCCTACGAGATCAAGCCAAGTTGGATGTTGATCCGGCGGCGTGTCTGTAAATAAGTTGGAGGGTTGGAATGGATCGACCGCGAGTTCTGATTGCAGATGACCACACCCTGGTTGCCGAGGCGTTCAAGAGTCTGATTGAACCCGAATACCAGGTCGTTAAAGTGGTAACGGACGGCAGAAGCCTCCTCGCTGCTGCAATCGAGATGAAGCCCGACGTCGTTCTCCTGGATCTTTCTATGCCATTGCTGAACGGCCTTGATGCCGGTCAGGAGCTCAAGAAACTGTTGCCCAAGACCAAACTCATCATTCTCACCATGAATGAAGACCCCGATGTAGCCTCGAGGGCCCTTCGTCAGTGGTCGTCTGGCTATCTATTGAAGAAATCTGCTGGTGTCGAATTGAAGCGGGCCATCGGCGAAGTTTTGCGCGGACATTCCTATGTGACACCGAGCATCGCACAGAAGCTAATTGATGAGTTCATTCGCGACCCCCACCATGATCGAAGCAAAGAGCTCACGAAGCGCCAGCGGCAAGTCCTGCAACTCTTAGCCGAAGGCCATTCGATGAAGGAAGCGGCCGCCCTCCTTAACATCGCTGTACGAACAATAGCCTTTCACAAATACCGCATCATGGAAGACTTTGGCCTGAAGACGAACTCTGACCTTGTTCGCTTTGCTATGCGAGAGCACCTTATTTCGGATGTGTAGCTGCGCTCGGTGTGTTCTTTGGTAGGGAGGCGGGAAGGATCGCAGCGTCTTTTTGAGCGCGGTTGAGCAGATCATTCATTTCGAGATAGACACCATTGGTCCAACCGAAGCCGACTACGTTGCTCTTGTAGCCGGCCGCGACTTCTATGTTGGCGGAGCCATTGACGACGTTGTACTTTTCGCGAATGGTACCGTCGTGGAGGAAGTTCTGGCGAACGGTCTGCGAGAACTTCTTCGCAATGCGGGACGCGTCGCCGGTAAAGCCAAACTGTGCGAGGCCCTTCGTTGCCAGCCAGTTTGTCGGGGCCCAGCCGAAGGGGAGGTCCCATTGTGTGCCGGAAGCGGCGTCGCTCATGGCGAGACCGCCGTCGTGCTCAAAGAGCGAGAGGTGCTGCTCAAGTGTGGTTGCCTGTTGGGTGCTGGCGAGACCAGCCCAGAGTGGGTAGAAGGCCGTGAGGTAGTTGTAGGTTGATGGCCGGTTCGTGGTGAAGTCGTAGTCGTAGAACATGCCCGCAGTGGGATTCCAGAGATATTTATTGATGGCGTCGCGCCGGGTGTTGGCGCGTTGTTCCCACAGTGCGGCCTCTGATTTTCGGCCCAACAGGTCGGCGATGTGGGCCATATCGCGCTCATATTTGTAGAGAAGACTGTTGAGGCATACAGGAGCGTAGTTCTCCGTCGAGCCGCTGAAGGGGCCGAAGCGGAAGCTGGTGTCGAAGCCGGACTCGCGCATGGCTCGGTCGCCCCGATAGAAGTCGCGACTCAGGCGGTGGCCATCCACGTGGGCGTTCGCGCAGACTTTAGATGTGGTTACATCGCAGCTGGTCTTTGCGAGATCGGCTGCCTGGACAGGAGTAGGGTCGTCCGGTGCGTCTACGAGATAATCGGTGTTGACATCCGGGTGTGCGAGCAGCCAGCGGATGACGTCTGGGTAGTAGTTGCTGTCATCGGACATCTCGGGTACCGGGCCTTCACCTATGTCGTCATAGCGTGCCAGTCCGGTGCCTCCGGCGAGATGCGGAGGGGTGAGCAGCATAGAGCGTAGTCTCGCTGCGCGTAGCTATAGGCCTTTGTCAGCCATTCCTTTGAAAGCGGCTTGCCTGTCGGGTGTTCGTATACCTCGCGGACCATGGAGGTAAGAAATGGCGGTTGCGACCGAGTGAAGAAATAGGTGCGGTTTGCGTTGAGGATGGCGCCGTAGTTTTCGATCTCGAAGAAAAAGTTTTCGACCATCCCGCGAGCGAGATCGGTGCGGTTATCCTCGACGAGGCCGAGAATGATGAAGTAGCTGTCCCAGCCGTACATTTCGTTGAAGCGGCCACCGGGTACGACGTAGCGGTTGGGCAGATAGAGCAGGCCTTCGTCAGGGATTTCAGCAACATGCACATCGCCCATGTGAGTGATCTTGCGGGGCAGGTGCTTTACCTCCACTTTGCACTGGTGCTGCATGGCGACGACGGATGCAGGGGTGGCCATGCCGCCAGGGAGATAGAGAATAGGTGCTGTTGTTACCTTGGGATCGACGAGTGATTTGCAGTCGCTCATGGAACGGGAGAGCGTGTCCCAACCGCCGTCGATGTAAGCCAGTATCTTTGCATTTGCTGCAGCGTCAGGGCCGGGTGGTTGAGAGTTCGTCGCGCCTGTGAACAGAGTCGTGACGGCAAGTATGCATGAACAAGTGCGCACTGCATGTTTCATCGGACACCCCCGAGTGAATCCAATAATAGACATTTCCTCCTGCGCACAAACGATTTGAAGAGTGGAAGACATTCCGCAACCAATCTCAGCTGACTATTATCTGCCAGTTTGCTTGTCCAGGGCGTAAGGGACGGCGAATCGGCCGATCTGAATGAAGGGGTTGCTGGAAGGGGGCCAGATGCGAAAAGATTCAACGCGTGAGCCTGTCGCGAGGCGATGAGCAGTAGTTGTGCCACGTTGGTCCCCCGTCGCAGCGTCATAGAACTTGATGATGAGGTCTATCGTCCCCTCGCTGCCAGCCGAGGACGTAGTTGCCGATTGGCAGGGAGACGTCTCCGATGGTTATGGGAGATTGGACCAAAAGGTAGTGAGAGTATTTACCGTCAGCCGAGTAGCCGGCAGTGATGAGAACGACCCCTCCGATTATCTTACCGCGCGAGTCGATAATGCCGGAGGCCGTGCGCATCTCGGTCTCGATTCGTTCTTTTTCGACCTGAGCGCGGGCGGGCAAAGCGCTTTGCAACTCTGCCGGAGTCGCTGAGCGCCAGGTGGCCTTTGGCGGGGCACCGAAAGAAGACGATGATGCAAGGAGCAGAAGCAGGGCGAAGAGGAACGACCTCATAGGCAGTGGTCTCATTTGAGATGGACTATGCCGCGTTGCAGGGCGACGGTTGCGGCATGGGTCCGATCGCTGACGCCTAGTTTACTGAGTAGATTATTGACGTGTGACTTGACGGTCGCTTCGCTGATATCAAGATCAGAGGCGATCTGCTTGTTGGCACGACCGGCCACGATACGCTCCAGAACGCTTAGTTCACGAGTAGTCAACGCTAGACTGCTCATTCTCTCGGCCAGTTTCTCTGCGATGGCGGGAGAGATGCGGGTTTTGCCGCTGTGAACTGCATGAATGGTTGAGAGTAGTTCGTCAACGGTCATTCCTTTGAGGAGATAGGCTTTTGCCCCTGCCTGGAGCGCGCGGAAGATATCTTCGTCTCCGTCAAACGTGGTGAGGACGATGAATCTTGCCGAGGGGCTATCAGTGCGAATCCTCAAGATGGCGTCAACGCCGCCAAGTTTGGGGAGTTGCAGATCCATTAATGTAATGTCGGGACGTAGTGTCCGATGGAGTTCGATCGCCTGAAGGCCGTCGCTGGCCTCGCCTACGACCTCGATATCGGGAATGATGTTGAGCAGAGCCACAAGGCCCTGCCGGACAACATGATGATCATCGACCACAAGGATGCGAATTCGTTCAGCCATTGTTTGATGCACCTTTCACTACAGCGATGGGGGCATCCAACTTGATGGTAGTCCCCTTTCCCTGTGTGCTTTCTATCGTGAGTTGGGCTTGAATCAGAGCTGCGCGTTCGCGCATTCCCTGGAGACCAAAGTGACCTTTGCCGGCAAGCGAGTTGTCCGTCGTCTGGAAGCCGCGGCCGTTGTCAGAGATGATTAATGTCAACCGGTTTGAATCATAGCGCAGATCGACGGACGCTTGAGTCGCATTTGCATGACGGGTCACATTTGCCAAAGACTCCTGGGCGGTGCGAAGTATCTCATCCTCAAATGCGGGGGCGAGAGGCCGATAGGTACCACCGATGTTGAGACGGATTGAGAGTTGTTCTGTGGCCGACTGTTCGGCGAGGCGAGTGAGTCGGGTGGTCAGAGTGTGCTGTGTGGTATTGGCGCGCAGGGCCCAGATGCTGCGACGCGCTTCTGCGAGCCCGTCGCGCACGTACTGCCGGATGCGATCTATCTGCTGGCTGGCCGCAGCGTTTTGCGACTGAACGAGAAGTTGGGCGGCGAGTTCGAGTTGCACGGACACGCCGACGAAGCTCTGCGCGAGAGTGTCGTGAATTTCGCGGGCCACTCGGTTACGCTCCGCAAGGACTGCTTGGAACTGTAACTGGAGTCGGCGGACACGGAGACGGTAGAGGAGGATGGTGCCTGCGGCGATGAGAACGATGGCCAGCAAGATAAACCAGGGTCTGCGATAGAAGGGCGGCCGCACGTAGAAGGCAATCTCTGCCCCGGGTTCATTCCAGGTGCCATCATTGCTCGCGGTCTGCACGCGGAAACGATAGTGACCAGGCGGCAGGTTGGTGTAGTACGCGATACGGCGCGGGCCGGCTTCAGTCCATTGCTTATCAAAGCCTTCCAGAATATAGCGATAATTGACTTTGGCAGGTGCTAGATAACTCAGGCCGGCGTACTGAAAGGCGAAGCGGTTGTGACCGGGAGAGATATTTTGTCCGGCCACGGAGACAGGGAGCTCGATATCGTCTGCCGTGAATCGTTCAATGACGATCGGCGGTGCAATGTGGTTCTCCGCGAGATGGCTGGGATCGATGATGGCAACGCCCTTGCGCGTTGCGAACCAGAGCGGCCCTTGTGTGGTCTTCCATGCGGCGGGATGGCCGATAGCGGAGGCTTCTTCGGTGGGCATACCGTCGGAGCGACCATAAGAGACGGGGTGGGGATTACAGCGCGGAGATGCTCCGCAAGCGATGAGGCTGGATGCCGAGACGCGCGTGATGCCGCGGGTCGCGCTTAGCCAGAGATCGCCTCGATCGTCTTCCAGTATGGAGTCAATGTCTTGCGGCAGATCGTGCCGATGCAGGGACGTGAAACCGGTGGAGGACGAAGTGCTGAGGCCATCTCCCTTTGTCCCAATCCAGAGCGTCCCGTGTGGGTCTTCGGCGAGGGAAGTGATGATGTCGCCGGAGAGTCCGTCTTTTGCAGTGAAGGTCGTTATCTTTCCGTCGCGGAGGCGTGACAGGCCGTTGAGTGTACCGATCCATAGATCGTGCGGAGAGTTGGGAGAATGAGACTGAAGCAGGGTCCCGATAAGATCGCTGTTAAGGCCGTCAGCTCGCGTGAATGTGATGAACTTGTTGTTCTTCCATTGTGCAAGACCGCGACGTGTGCCGATCCAAAGAGAGCCGTCGTCGCCCGTAAGAAGGGAGCGGATGAGGTCGTCGGGCAGGCCGTCGGCAGAGGTGTAGGTTTCGACGACCCTTGTGCCTTCGATATGGTTCAAGCCATCGGGTGTGCCGACCCATACGCTGTCGTCGGTTCCCGGCGCCAATGCTAGGATGATCTCGCTTTGGAGTCCGGTACTGGTGGAAAAATGCTGGGTCTTTCCGGACTGCCAGCGATCCAGGCCGTCGCCGTTGGTGCCTATCCACATGGCGCCGCCGGATGTCTGCGTGATGGCAGTAATCACGTGATCGGAAAGATCGGGTATTGTGCGGAAATTTTGTTGTCGCAGGATATCGAGACCGCCGGTCTCCGTCCCGATCCAAAGATTACCTTCTCTATCCTGGGAGATTGACAGGACGCTGCTGGAGCCGATTGTCGGCTGTGGTTGCAGATGGTTGCTGGTCTTATCGAGCACGAAGAGACCTTTATTGGTGCCCATCCAGAGATCTCCGCGCGAGTCTGCCAGGACGGATTGGATACGCGTGGCGGGAATATCGTGGCCTGCCCGGAGAGTACGCTGATGGCCGTTCTGTAGCAAAATAAGGCTGTTGCTGGTCCGCAGCCAGACGCCGTGATTGGGTAGAACTCCGATGCCTTCGATATCTGCTATTTGAGGTAAGGGACTGATCGATTCGGCCCGAATATGGCCTTCTCGATATTGAAAGATTCCGGAGGTTGACGCAATCCAAACGCTGCCGTCGTCAGCCTCGGCCATCGCAGCGGGTATGGCGGAGTCGGGAAGCGAGAGAGGTGAGAAGCGTCCTCCGTCGAAACTGGTAATGGCATTGTCGGAGAGGGCCAGGAGAGAGCCACTTCCTGCAGCGATGGAGGCGATGCGGCTGGAGGGTAATCCGTCGGTGGAGGAGTAGCGGCGAAATGTGCCTGCGGAGTATTGGAGAAGGCCATCCGCAGTTCCAATCCATAGCGAACCGGCTGAATCTTGCGTGAAACAGCAGATGTCATCGCTTGTGAAGGCGGGCGTGTTGTCGTGATTGAATACTTTGAAGTCGATTCCGTTGAAGCGGGCAATACCGCTTTCAGTTGCGATCCATACGTAACCGTCGCGCGATTGGAAGATCTCATGCACGCTATTTTGAGGGAGCCCGTTCTCTGTAGACCAGGACTGGTGACCGAGGGTGTTAGGGGCCTGCGAGTGGGCGGCGGCTGACAGCGTGGCGATTCCGCATAGCGTCCATACGAAGGCAGAGCGCAGGACGAGATGGAGATAGGGAAGAGGATTCATGCCCAAGGTGACTGCATGTTAAGGTTCCGGGCTAGGTTCGTGTCTACTCGGATGATACGTCTTGTCGATTTGGATTGGCGCACGATCATTTCGGCTTTTTGTCGCGGCAGGAATGAAGATAGGCAACAAGGTCATCTACCTCGGATTTTTGCAGGACATCTGCGAAGGGTGGCATCTGCTGACCGCCTTGAAGTATCTGCATGCGTATCTGAGCTTTGCTCAACAGGCGGCCTACTCCGGAGAGGTCCGGCCCCTTGGTCCCGCCATCGTGGTGGATGGAGTGGCAGTGCTGGCAACCGTTGTCGGCAAAGACCACTGCTCCCCGACGCTTGGCAGGCGCAGCGAATGCCGGAATACATGATGTGACTACAAGGGCAAGGACAAGGGCCGGACGCACTAGATTCATTGGGCAGGTGGTTCGGTTGCGCGGGCCGGTTCCGGGGCAAAGTCGCTGTGTGTGTGCCAGGGTACGCTCTCTGATGCTATTTCGGTGTGCTTGCGTAAGAACTCCAGAGCATAGGTACTGGCCGTGGGATCGTCCTTTTGATCGGCAAACATGGCGGCTTCGTGTGACGCTTTCTCCTTCATCCCGAGTCTTCGATAGACGATGGAGAGAATGTAGTGAGCGGCGAGATCATCGGGATCGATAGTCTGAAGAGTTTCGTACTCCACGCGGGCTTCGTCATAGTTGTGCTGCTGATAAAGCGAGAATCCGAGTTCTCGGTGGGCATCGCGCGAGCGTGGGAACTGCGTAATGACCTGGCGGAGATCAGAGATCGCTTTATCAAGATAACCCTGGTTTCGTTCTACCAACGCGAGATAGTATAGCGCCCGCGCGTTGGCTGGGCTGAGCCTGAGGGCAGCGTCAAGGCTCGTACGAGAGGCGTCGTAGCGCTGCCACGCAAAGTTCGTAATGGCGATGTTTGTATAAGCGTCGGGGTAGTCAGGGCGCAACTGCGACACACGCTCAAATGCGCGCACACTTTCGGCATATTGCTGAGCGTCGAGCATGGCGATGCCGTAGTTGTTCCACCGCATCCACTCCTTGTTGTCCTGCGAATCGACTACCGGAGGATTATTGCCGAGAGTGAAAGTTCGGGTGCGCTCGGACATGGCCACGACGGGCATCTCGTAGTGTTTACCCATGCCGAAGTCCATGAAGTGCTGGTCGAAGCGGCGGTAGTTGACTCTTGCGGTGACTGTGATGGGGCCTTTTGCGTCTGCGGGCACCTTGAACTGATAGCGGACTACCTGGGAGCGGCCGGAGGCGATGGTGTTGTTGTACGCCACAACGCGATTGTCCCAGACCTGGTGCAGGTCGTTGATTGTGCCTTTGGCATTGACGAGCCGATTCGTGAAGCTATGCGCGCGGGGATCGAGGTCGCCATTTGGTTGAATCGCGCCGGAGTGCATCAGGGTATGGCCGGCGGCGTCCTTGGCTTCGAATTCGACCCAGCTCTCATACATGTCGCGCTGCTCGGGAACGTGACTGTGGGCGATGCCTTTGTTCTGGATGATAATTGAGGTTGTCAGGACGTCGCCGGGAGATACGGTGAAGTCCTCGTCGCCGAGTGGTGCGATGATCTTGCCTCCATTTTTCTCCAGGCCAAAGATGTCTACGTTGAAGACCCCGGCCCGCAGGAAGGCAACGGTCTTCTCCATCTGGGTGTCGTAGCTGTAGTACTTCGGCAGAACAGTGTTGGCGCCCAGCCAGCGGTGCGAGGCTAATTTGCCCTGCTTTGCGCCATAGTCAGTGGCGGTGACATCTTCTCGGGGCATGTGGCAGGTCTGGCAACTGGAGACCTGGTCCTTGACATAGAAGGGCAGCGGCGACTCCTTGGCGAAGGAGGAGAGCTGCCACTCGTCGTAGAGGAAGATCGCGCGCTGCCACTTGTAGTCGTTCAGTTGCTTTGGCAGGGCCGCTTTGTGGCAAACCGAGCAATACTCGCTGGTGCGATAGAAGTCCTTCATGACTGCCTTGGAGTGACGATCGAGATGGGCGAGGATCTCCTTGTCGGAGACGTCTCCGTATATGGGCTGGCCTCTCTCATCGACGAGAACGGCGGGCTGAGCCATGACATAGCTACCGGTGCCGCGGGTATCCACCTTCTGGATGGAATGGCAGACAGAGCAGGTGATGCCATCTTCGTCGAATTTGCGGTTGACGGGGGAATCCTTGCTTAGAGCTCCTGAAACCAGCGCGATCGGGTTGTGGCAGCCTTCGCAGTGGCGAGTGTACTCAATGCCCTTTTCCGTGGTGAGCAGGTTCGTATTCTTGATATACCACGGGGCGCGGAAGGAGTTAGAGTGCGCCGACTGGCGCCATTCGGCGTGTGCCTCTTGATGGCAGTGGCCACAGTATTTGGCGGTCGGGAAGACTTTAGGATTGATGAACTCTCCCGTGTCCGTGGTGGCCAGGGAGGGGAGAAAGGGTTGATTGGAGCCAAAGCGGTAGTTGTAGTGCTGGGCTACGGATTGGCTGTATACATGTCGCTGAGCGACTGTGGCATCGTCATATTCCGCGTGGGCCCTCCCAGTTTTCAAGGCCAAAATGCAACAAGCCGCTGATCCCCCCAGAAGGACGCCGATAAAGATGCGACAAACTTGCTTGGAAGCGGCCTTAATTTGCATAGCAGTGGGTGATTCTAGTGGAACGGTTATACGGTTAGCCATACTCCTATGTAATGGTGCGCATCTCCATCTTTTGGTGGAGCCGCGGGTGAAGTGTCTAGGGCTTGGTTCCTCGACCCTCCACGAGGGTAACTATCTGGTCTGGCTTGCTGATGGCGAAGTTTTCTCTCGCTCCGCTTGGCCAGTGCACTTCGACTAAGTCGATCGTGGTCGCATCGCCTAGTCCGAAGTGGAGACGCGGATCGTGCGTGGATGCGTAACTTGCCCCGGAGATGACGTCCCCGCGTTGGCGCTTTCCATTGGCTGTCAAATAAACGGTCGATCCTATCGCGTCGCGAGGGCTCTTTGGGCCCCCTACGAGCTTCAACTCTATCCAGTGATGAGTATCGGCGGACACGTTGCGAAGCAGGGCCGGATGACCATCGAGAACATTGATGACCACGTCGAGCTTGCCGTCGTTGAAGAGATCGCCTACCGCCAGGCCTCTTGACACGAAAAGCTCTGCCAGGCCGGTGCCTTCGACGGCAGCTTCAAGTTCAAACTTCTTCCCATCGATATTTCGGAAGAGCAAGGGGCGTTGTGCCCAAGTGGTTCCCCATGTTGTGTGGTCGACCTGTGGATAGACGTGGCCGTTGCCGATAATGATGTCTTTCCAGCCGTCGTTGTCGAAGTCCAGAAATGCCGTGCCCCAACCTAGGAAGGGGATGGTTGGTTCGGCAATGCCTAACTGGTAGCTGACATCGGTGAAATTGGCATCCCCATCGTTTCGATAGAGGGGGTTGTAGTCGTCGGAGAAGGTGGTGTTGTAGATGTCAACAAGCCCGTTGTTTTGGTAGTCCCCGACGGCGATGCCCATGGATGCGGTCTCGCGACCGTTTTCATTCAGAGCATAGCCGGAAGCGTAGCTTTCGTCCTCAAAGGTACCGTCGCCCTTGTTGATATAGAGGTAGTTTGGTGTGGAATCATTGGCCACAAGGAGGTCCGGTCTCCCGTCGTTATTGACGTCAATGAAGACGGATGCAAATCCGTAGTAGCCATTTTTGTCAGCGACCCCGGCCTTTTCGCTGACGTCGGTGAAGGTCCCATCACCGTTGTTGTGGAAGAGGTGGTCCGGCTCGCCCTTGAGACCCCGCGGGCCACACATGACCTTTTCACCACGAAACTGGCAGAAGCTAAAGGAGACATCCGTGCCCCCCGATGCAGGCTGATTCGCGATGTCGTAATGGACGTAGCCGGGAACGAAGAGATCGAGTCGGCCATCGCCGTCGTAATCCCCCCATGTGGCTCCAGTCGACCAGTTGCCGAGAGTGACGCCTGCCTTCTCTGCGACGTCGGTAAAAGTCCCATCATGGTTGTTGTGATAGAGGCGGTTCTTCCCGAAGTTTGTGACATAGATATCCGGCCAGCCGTCATTATCGTAGTCGGCGATGGCGACGCCGACACCCCAGCGATCATTAGTAACGCCCGCCTTCGCAGCCACGTCGGTGAAGGTGCCATCGTGATTGTTGTGGAAGAGCGCAGAATGGGGCGGAGTTGTTTTGCCGTTCATAGCGTCGTAAGTAGAGCCATTGACGAGATAGATATCCAGCCAGCCGTCGTTGTCATAGTCGATAAAGCCGACGCCAGACCCGTTCGTCTCGATGATGAATTTCTTCTCGGGGTGCCCATCACGTGTGTCCAAGCTGTCAAACCCGCCTTCTGGGCGATGTCCTGAAAGATGATGGGTCCGTCCTTGACGAAGCCGCCGGAAGTGATGGGTCTGTGCTCGCTGTCGAGGACTGCCGGGTGAGCGCCACCAGTATTTGCTCCTCCTGTGGCTAGCGGTTGGCCGCCCTCTTGCGGCTTGGCTGACTGCGAGTCGGCCGCATGTGAGCCCGGCACTGTGGATTGCGCGACCAACGCTCCTTTGCCCAAAAGAAGCATGGCGCAGAGAACAAATCTAAAGATGGGCGAACTATGACGCGAGTGATGATGAGCGGGCATGGATGAGTCCTTATGGGATCCCAATAATGTATTGGGCAGGCGAAAAGTCCTTCACGCTCCTTCAAATCAGACAGTTCGCCGACCTCATGTTTACCACATGAGGGTAGCTTTTCATCTCCACCATTTGATGGAGTCAGCAGCACCGCGCTACCGTTGCTTGGTCAACATTCATCATAGGGACGCGTTGGCCTGAAGCCACATCTCCCATGACTGAGCCGGCAGGCGGGCGCATTTCTCTTACGGACCATGAGGGGCCTGCGGTGCTGGGTGGCCTTTTCCCTCGGTCAACTCGATAAGACGATCGACGGTTGCAGGAGGATCGAAGAGCTCCATATTGCCGTTTGGCCAACGAATCTGAATATTTGTAAGCTGCGTCTCGGCGCCGAGGCCGAAGTGGAGGCGGAGATCGCTCGAAGAGTTGTAGCTGGAGCCGCTGCGCACCTCGTCGACCCAAATACGCTTCGAGGAGTGAAGAGTCACACGTGCTCCTATAGCGTCGCGGTTGGATGATGTGCCGATGAGGCGTAGACCGAGCCAGTGGTTCTGGTTCTTCGCGAGGTTGACAAGGACGCATGGGTACATCACTGAGGTTGTTGATCACGGCTTCAAGGCGGCCATCGTTAAACAGATCGGCGATTGCAAGGCCACGGCTGGAGCGCGAATCAGCAAGACCTGGGCCGGATACCTTGCTGATATCGCGAAACTTGCCGTTGCCGAGGTTGTAGTAGAGGAAGCGGGGTTCGCGGTAGAAGGAGCCTAGTTTGGCGGAGTCGACCTCAGGGTAAACATGACCGTTAACGACAAGAAGATCGGGCCATCCGTTGTTGTCGACATCTGCAAACATGGCGCCCCAGCCGAGGGCGTCCGCGTTGATACCGAGTCCAGCGGGAAACGTCATGTCTGTGAAGGTGCCGTCGCCGTTGTTGTGGTAGAGAGTGGAGGTGTCGTCTGAGAAGTTGGTCTTGAAGAGGTCCAGCTTGCCGTCGCCGTCGTAGTCGGCTGCGGTCGAGCCCATGCCGGCCTGTTCGCGGCCATCTTCGTTAAAGGCAACGCCAACGTCTGCAGCTGTGTCGGTGAAGGTGCCCATCGTGGTTGTTGTGATACAGGATAGAAGGCGTGGAGTCGCAGGCTACGTAAAGATCAGGCCAGCCGTCGTCGTCGTAGTCGAGCGTGGTGATAGAGAAGCAGTAGTGACCGTTGGTGTGTTCGAATCCGCTGGGCTTGCTGACGTCTTCAAATTTTCCTCCGCCAAGATTGTGGTACAGGATGTTCGGTGCGCTCTCAAGGCCGCGGGGGCCACACATGACCGGAACTCCCTTCCAGATGCACCCTGCGGCCTGACCAGGCGCTGGCGTACGAGCGAGGTCGAAGTGCACGTAGTTTGCGACGGCGAGGTCCAGTTTGCCGTCGCGATCATAATCGACGAAGGTACAGCCGGTGCCCCATTCTTTGCCTGTTCCGGCAACGCCGGCCTGCTCGGCTACCTCTTTAAAAGTCCCGTCGCCCTGGTTGTGGAAGAGGCGGTTTTTGCCGTAACCCGTGACGTAGATGTCGTCGAATCCGTCGTTGTCATAGTCTCCGACGCAGACGCCCTGGCCCCATCCCATTGAGACGAGCCCAGCCTTCGCGGTGACGTCGGTGAAGGTGCCGTCATGATTATTGTGGAAGAGGTGGTTGGTGGGCTTGTCCCGGTTGTCCTCGGACTTTGCACTTGGAAGGCTGGTGCCGTTGACGAGGAAGATGTCAGGCCAGCCATCGCGGTCGTAGTCGAGAATGGCGACGCCGGAGCCGGTGGCCTCGATGATGTACCGCTTTGCCTCAACGCTGCCGTTGACATTGCGAACGAGGATGCCGGCCTTCGACGCAACATCGACGAACCACGCAGGCGGAGGGTGATCGATCGTCGGCGGGTAGGGCTGTTGGGCGAAAGTGATCGCCGAAAAGAAGATGAGCGAGCCTGCGAGAACGGGGAGCTGAAACTTCATGGTTTGGATGCTGGGGACGTTGGTGTCGTTGAGGCGCCCATAGCCACGGTCTTCAGGACCTTTCCGCCTTCCTGAATGACGTAGAGATGGTTGGCCGCGAGGTTCGTCAATTTGTCGGTCGCGCCAGAGGGCCACCTGATCTCGACTGAATCAGCTTTCGCGGAGTGGCCGAGGCCGAAGTGAACACGAAGATCGTTCTGCGAGAAGTAACTGCCTCCGCTGCGGACTTCGTCTATCTGCACAAATGGTTTGCCGTTGTCTGGTGTTGCCGTTGTGACACTGATCTTCGCGCCGATACCAGTGCGATTTGATTTTGTGCCAACGGTACGAATCTTGATCCAATTGCGGCCGGTAGTCGAGTCGCAACGGAGCAGCTGCGGGAGGCTGTTGATGCAGTTGACGACCACATCCAGGTCGCCGTCATTGTCGTAATCGCCAAAGGCACAACCGCGGCCAGGAGCGGGCGTGGTAATGCCCGGGCCGGCCTGTGCTGTCACCTCTTCAAATTGCCCGTTGCGCAGATTGCGATAGAGATACTTGTGCTGGGCGTATGGCGCGTCGACGTCGGTTCCGTCGACCTCGGGATAGACATGTCCATTGGACATAAGGATGTCCAGCCAGCCGTCGTTGTCCATGTCGAAGAAGCCAACACCCCAGCCCAGGAAGCGGGTATTAACGCCGAGCCCGGAGAGATAAGTGTGGTCGTCGAAGTTTCCATCGCCAAGATTGACATAGAGCGAATCGGTGTCGCCGGCAAAGTTCGTCTTAACGATATCGAAGCGGCCATCGCGATTGAAGTCGCCAATAGAGACACCCATTCCGGCCTGAGGCTTGCCGTCGGGGGAGTAGGCGATGCCCGCCTCGATAGCCACATCTTTGAACGTGCCGTCCTTCTGGTTCTGGTAGAACGTGGCTGCGGTGGAGTCGTTGGCGACATAGATATCGGGCCATCCATCGTCGTCGATGTCGGATACGGCCACAGAAAGGGCGTAGGTGCCGATGGTTTCCCACATGCCGCTCTTTTGCGAGACGTCGCTGAAGGTGCCGTCGCCGTTGTTGTGATAGAGGATGTTTTTGCCGCCTTGCAGGCCTGGCGGGCCACATGCCACCTGAATTCCTTTGTAGGCGCAGCCCGCGGCCTCTGGAAGTGGTGCCGTCTTAATGTCAAAGTCGATGTAGTTGGCGACAAACAGGTCGAGACGGCCGTCGCGATCGTAGTCAAGAAAGGCGCAGCCGGAGTTCCACCGTGTCTTCGGTTGCAGCAGGCCCGCCTTCTCCGTGACATCGGTGAAGGTGCCATCGCCATTATTGCGGTAGAGGACGTTCTGGCCGTAGTAGCTGACAAAGAGATCGTCCCAGCCATCATTGTTATAGTCGCCCACGCAGCAGCCTTGGCCCCACCCTCCGCGTGCCAGGCCGGCCTTGATGGTCACGTCAGTGAAGGTGCCGTCGCGATTGTTCTTGAAGAGGTGCGAGACGGGTTCCTGCCCTTTTGGGAAGCCCTCCAGCCGGGTACCGTTGACCAGGAAGATATCGAGCCAATCGTCGTGATCGTAATCGTAGAAGGCCACGCCGCAGCCCGTGGTCTCGAGCAGATATCTGTTCTTGTGCTCGCCCCCGTAGATTGTCTTTGCATTCAGGCCAGACTGACGTGCCACGTCGATGAAGCTAACTCCGAGAGGAGTGCCGGCGACAGGGGAGGGAAGTCCTTTGGGTGCCGGCCGAGGCACCGCGTTGTAGGTAGGGCGCGATCCCACAGGGGGAAGCGACTGGGGATTTTGCGGGGCCACCAGAGCAAGGACATCGTCAAGCGAGAGGACCAGCGCCGTAGTGGAAAGCGAAGTGAGGAAGCTGCGGCGAGACCAAGTCAAACGGACACTCCCTCGGGCCGGTAGCTCGCCCGGCCTCGGCGTTCAAAGCCCCTCTGTTCAACGTGGCAATTGTTAGATCCAAATTACTACGCGCTGAAAGGGCCTCGAAGGCGGTTGACTGAGTATAGAGAAGCTCTTCCGTCGGAGCAATGAGTCCTCCGATGCAACAATAGCGATTGGCTTTAGGGGTGAGCGGGCGCAACATCACCTGGTGTGCGGGCGGCCTCTATGAGCTTCCGGGCCTTCTGCCGTTCGAGTGCGGCGTCGGCGCTTCGCCCCTGTCGATCCAGCGCGTCGGCAAGGGCGGAATGGGCCTCAGCGTAATTTGGATCTGCGTCGACTGCCGATTGGAGCTGGACGACGGCGTCCGCGATCTGACCGCGCTTGAGCAGCGTCCTGCCGGAGTCGAGTGCGAAGTTGGCGCGCTGGCGGCTGACGGCGATACGGCTGAGATCGGCCGCCCTTTTGCGTTCCGCGGCCGCTCCAGCGGGATCACCCTGCTGGATGAGTACTGCAGCGAGACTGATGTGGGGGCTGGGCTGATTAGGCAACAGGTCGATGGCGCGCCGCAGTGCGGCTGCTGCCTTCTGCAACTCACCCGTTTCTTTGTAGACGTTGCCAAGTATGGCCCAGGCATCGCCGTTATCAGGGCGTAGCGCAGTGGCTTTTTCCAGTTCGACCTGGGCCTCGGAAAAGCGCCCAAGCTGCATGTAGAGAACGCCGAGCGTGTAGGGTGAGTCGGGCAGCTTCGGATCCAGTCTCTCGGCCTGTTCGAGCTCCGAAGCAGCCTCAGTCGGATCGTCCTTCAGCTTGAGCGCGAGACCGAGATCGTAGTGGAGTTGCGGATTGTTCGGCTCAACGACGAGGCCCGCGCGGAACTGTTCCATGGCATGATTCAGGTCGCTCTGCTGCAGATAGGCGACACCAAGGTCTTCGCGCAGCGTTGCGTTCTGCGCGTTCAGCTTGAGAGCGCGAACATAAAAGGGAATTGCGCCCTTTGCGTCGCCTGTTTGCACGAGAGCGAGGCCGAGGTTTGTGAGCGCGGCAAAGTCCTGGGGTCGTGCCGAAACGACCTGTTCGAAGAGGGGTAGCGCCTCGCGAGCGTTATCGTTCGCCTGTAACGTAAGGGCGAGCTCGTATTTGGCGTCTACCGACGCTGGATCGACCGCCAAAGCATGACGCAATACGGCAAGTGCTTGCTCATCCTGATTGTCTGCGCGGAGAGCACGCCCCAGCTGCAAAGCGTACTCGGTGTTTGCCTCGGCAAGGTCGTTTGCCCGAGTAAGCTCGGTGACGGCTGCAGCGGGGCTCCCTAGATTGAGGAAGACGGAGCCGAGGTGATAGTGTGCGGGCGCGAGCGCTGGATCTAGTGAGATGGCGCTCTCGAACTGAGTCCGCGCCTCACCGTAGTTCTCTTGTTGCGCGAGAACCGTGCCAAGGGTGTCGTGCAACTCTGCATTGTCAGGTGAGGCGCTGAGGGCCGCTTCCAACTGCTTCTGAGCGGCCACCGGTTTTAAAGTTGCGCTTAGCGCGACTGCATAAGCAATTGCGGCTTGAGGCGCGAGTGGTTGTGAGGCTCCGCTGTTCGCCGCCTGCTCAAGAAGCTGAAACGTCTCTACTGATTTCGCGTAGTCGTGAAGCTGAGAGTATGCCAGTGCGAGGTTGAGTATTGCGCCCGTGTCTTGAGGGTCGAGGCTATGTGCTAGCTGAAGTTGAATTACAGCGGAAGAAGCATCGCCTTCGGCAAGTAGCACGGTACCAAATGCGCTGTGGCCCGCGGCGACCTTTGGGGCAAGCTCCACCAGCTTCGCAAACTGCATGTGCGCGGAATGCAGGTCGTTCTGAAGATAGGCTGCGGAGCCGGCGCGGAATGCTTCTTCAGCCAACTTTAGCCTGGCGTCTGTGGAAATATTTTGGCTTGCAGCCGGCGCGGTGGATGTCTGTGCCTGCGCCAGTGGGAGCGTTGCCGCTATGACGCCATACAGAAGCAGCGATTGTACCGGGAGGAGTCGCATCTCAGCGTGATTGTAATTATGGATGAAGATGAGTCGTTTAGTGCGTGGCCGGTGAAGCCTGCGCAATGTGAACGTACTCGCGGCCCACGTAGAGTCGGTATCCAGCGCCGTCGGGTGCGGGTAATATCTGCAGAGGTGTCGGACGGTGGAGGTCGGCGTCCCGGGCAGAGCGGACGGAGAAGAGGTCGTGGCCGCCGATATCCATGATGACGAAGGTATTGTCAGCGATGAAACCGCAGCCATACGCTCCGGGCTCAAGTCGATGGCCCTCGATTTCCACGGGTGACTCGGTGATCAGATAGGCCTGATATTTCTGCTGTACGGAGCTTGAATAGCCGGCTGTGTCAACCAAGGCAACGAGGAGAAGAGAGTCCTTCGTAAATTGAACGCCGCTGGAGTTCCTGGCTTGAATTGGCGCAGACTGTCCCCGGAAAAAAACCGTGCTGGGAAGAAACTTCGCTGCTTCTGGAGCAGTCAATATCTTGGTTTCAGTCACAGTGGATGCGCTGGTTTTGTCGGCGGAAGCGGATTGGGACGCCGCATACAAAGCAGGTACGGTGATGGCGAAGAGCAGGATGCTGCGCAGCGATTGACGAATCATGATGGTCTTCATATAGATCGCATCGTACTTCGCCTGCGGCGGACATCGCAACATGTAGACTGGTGACCTTTGAAAATGGAGGCAACATGCGGGCCGCTTTTTGGGTAATCCTGAGCCTCTGCGGAATAGCAGCTGCGCAGACCACAGTGCTGCGGCCAGTTGACGCCTTTTCGATGAAAGAAGACGGACTCGCAATCCGCCGGCACGCCGAACAGGGAAAACCCTTTACTGTTGCAGGCGAACGCGGCGTCATGCTCGGGCAGCAGGAAGGGACGTTTGAGGCATGGGTCTTGCCTGTTAAGCTGCTCAGCCAC
Source organism: uncultured Acidobacteriaceae bacterium (assembly GCA_963756685.1). Taxonomy (GTDB): domain Bacteria; phylum Acidobacteriota; class Terriglobia; order Terriglobales; family Acidobacteriaceae; genus Edaphobacter. Next base: position 165,990 of record CAVWON010000004.1, on the reverse strand, counting down.
TTCGCCATTCATGCCAATGTCGAGGGCTACACTGTGCCCATCGACCTGAACGCTGACGCAGCAGAAATCGAGGTTTTTCCCGATCACACGGTTATCACGTACTCGCACATCGCGTTCACGATGAGGCAGATCATGTTCGCGCCGGACGATGCGGAGGACGGCACCGGTGCGGTTGTGTTGTTTCAGATTGACTCAATACGTCCAATGGATCTGACATTTAGCTTCACGCCGGAGATGAGACCGATGTGGCCGCAGCGCAGTCAAGGGCTGCCATCGGCGGAATGGGTGAAGCAGGGAACTGGCGGATTTTATGTGCTGCATACTGACTTTGCCAACCTGGCTGGGGCCGTTGGGATGCCCAACACGCAGCCTGGAATCATGGCGCCATACCAGGAGAAGCCACATTTTTATCCGCTGGAACTCAATCTACATTACGATCCGAAACTGGACACGAACCGCTATTTCCCTTTGTTGATGGCGGTGGGCAGCACGGTGGAGACGGCAGCCAATGGCACACTGCAGGAGAAGTTAAACCGGCTGGACGCCACGCTGCCCCAGATATATGCGAAACATGCGGCGCGATATGAGCAGATGATGAATACGTTGACGGCTATTCGGACTCCGGACGTTGGATTGAACGACGATTTTGCTTGGGCGGAGATGTCAATCGAGCAATTGAAGGCAAAGGCGCAGCCAAGCGGAGAGATAGGGCTCGTGGCGGGATACTACTCGTCCGGGGATTCCGCGCGACCTGGATTCGGCTGGTACTTCGGGCGCGACACTTTATACACACTCTATGCAGTAAATGGCTTTGGCGACTTCGGTTTGACGCGCGAGGCACTGGAGTTCCTGATGAAGCGGCAGCGCGATGACGGAAAGATCATGCACGAGTACCCGCAGACCGCAGCGTACCTTGATTGGAAGGAGTTTTCGTATGCGTACGCTGCGGCCGATTCGACGCCGCTATTTCTGACAACAATGCTGGACTACGTGCGAAGCAGTGGCGACATCGATTTTCTCCGGCAACACCGACAGGTCGTCGAAAAGGCATGGCGATTCGAAACTACGCATGACTCCGACGGCGATGGCATTTACGACAATTCACAGGGCACAGGTTGGGTGGAGAGTTGGCCAACTGGAATGCCGCATCAGGAGGTGTATCTCGCGTTGCTCGACCAGCAGGCGTCCACCGCGATGTCAAAGCTCGCAGGCCTGCTGGGCGATAAGGCGACCGCCGATGCCGCTGGGACACGCGCATCCGACCTGACGAAGAAGATTGAGGCTGAGTATTACGACGCTGCGCGACAGGAGTACGCCTTTAGTCGAAACGCCGACGGGACGCTTGACCGCACCGCAACTATTTATCCCACCATAGCGTGGTGGAACGGCGAGGAGGGCCTGGCGCATCCGCAGGCGAGTTTCCGGCGGTGGGCATCGCATGACTTTTCGACCGACTGGGGGCTGCGCGACGTGGCCCAGAGCGATCCCGCGTACGACCCCATCAGTTACCACCAGGGATCGGTATGGCCGCTGTTTACAGGCTGGGCCTCGATCGCGGAATATCGTGCGGGACATGCGCTCTCCGCCTATGCGCATCTGATGCAGAACGCGAACCAGACTACGACCCAGGACCTTGGTGCGGTGACGGAGTTGCTGTCGGGCGCATTCTTTCAGCCCTTCGGTCGAAGTACGAGCCACCAGCTCTGGTCTTCCGCCATGGTGATTACTCCTGCGCTGCGAGGCTTGTTTGGCGTAGATGTGGATGGACTTTCGCGCTCGATTTACCTTGATCCGCATCTTCCTGCCGATTGGGACACGGCAGAAGTGCAGAGACTTCATGTGGGACAGTCGGTATGTTCGTTGGACTATCAGCGCCAGGGCCAGGGCCTTGTGGTGAAGGTCAAAATCATTTCAGGTTCCACGGTTCGACTAGCTACTGTGGTGAAGGATGCACGAACTGCAGTCGACGGATCGTCAATCACCTTCGCGTTGCCGCCAGTTGAAGTTGCAGTTCCGCATACCTTGCCGTTGCCCGGAGCGCGCACGTCGCAGCTGAAGGTGCTGGCCGAGAGCATGACGCCGAACTCGCTGAAGCTCGAGCTGGAAGCCGATGCGGGATCGGTGGTTACGCTAAAGCTTCGTCGCAACGGGACGACACTCAATGTTCATGCAGAAGGCGCGGAGCCTTGGGCCCGCATACGGCTCCGGTGGACGCGGCTTGGGTTCTTTGACAGTGAAGTTTCCGGCGGGCAACTGGTTATCAACATCAGAAGGTCACACTACGTTGGTAGCTCGTACGCAGCAGAAGCACCTGGTGCGCAACCGCTGTCTCAGAACGAATGGCGAGCAACAAGTTCTTCCCGCGTGATATCGATCTGCCGCGGACAGCGATCGTCAAATGATTCCCAATTTCCGTTGCAGCTGCTCGAGCGAAATGCCTTTCGTTTCCGGGTAGATAAACAGCACTACAAAAAATTGCAGTACCATCATGGCCGCAAAGAAGGCGAAGGGAGTGCCGCCGGAGGACTTTGCAAGGATGGGAAAGGTGAGTGAGATGAGGGCGTTCATAATCCAGTGAGAAGAAGACCCCAGGCTTTGTCCCTTGTCGCGCACGCGGTTCGGGAAGACCTCTGCGATATAGACCCAGATAACTGCGCCCTGAGAGATGGCAAAGAAGAAAATGTAAGCGACCAGCAGCCAGACGAGAGCACGGAGATGACTGTGTGTGAAGAAGACTGCAGCAACGCCGGAGAGGCACAGGGCCATCCCCACGCTGCCTGTAAGGAGCAAGGTCTTTCGCCCCAACTTGTCGATAAGCGACATGCCAAGTAGGGTCGCAACCAGGTTCATCGCGCCGATAAGAACCGTCTGCAAGGCACCCGAGATCTGGCTGAAACCGGCCGCAGCGAAGATGTAGTTCGAGTAGTAAAGAATTGCGTTGATACCCGAGAGCTGATTAAACATTCCAATGGTGATGGCGAGAAAGATGGGCAGGCGGTAGTTCCGCTTGAATAGTGGCTCTGCAGCCATGCCGCGTTCCATATGAATGGAGTCCATGATCTCGCGTAGCTCAACCTCAGAGTCTGGAGATCCCATCATCTTCAATACCTCCAGGGCCTCATCCGTTCTATTCTTCGTTACCAGCCAGCGTGAGCTGCGCGGGATTCCGTACAGCATGATGAGAAAGAGTATCGAAGGAATCGCGGCGACCCCGAGTTGCCAGCGCCATTGCAGAGCGCCCAGGTGAAGAAGCGAGATAAGGTAGTTGGACAGATAGGCAAGAAGGATGCCGACGACGATGTTGATCTGAAACATTCCGACTAGCCTGCCTCGCCACTTCGCAGGTGCAAGCTCCGCGATGTAAACCGGGCCAAGGACGGAAGATCCGCCGATACCGAGCCCGCCGATGAAGCGGAAGAGCATCAGGGCGGGCCAGTTCCAGGCCAATGCGCAGCCCAGAGCTGAGATGGTGTAAAGGACCGCCATGATGCGCAATGCCTCGCGACCGCCGATGCGCTGCCCAATGACTCCGGAGGCCATCGCGCCAAGGACAGTACCTGCCAGCCCAATGGAAACCGTCAATCCCAAGGTGAAGGAGGTGAGGTCATAAACGACGGTCAACTGCTGAGTTGTGCCGGCAATAACGGCAGTATCAAAGCCGAACAGCAGGCCGCCCAGAGCGCCGGTGATCGTGCTTTTCAGCAGGTACGTAGTCATTTTCATCGATGGAGTCTCCGAGATACAGCGACGTTGCACAGAATACACGGAGAGATGAGAGACCAATAGGTGAAGCAAAGCAAGCGCGCCATGGCACAGATTTAAGGTGAGACAGACCAGTATGTGCCGCAAGTTCAAGCGGCGAACAGGCAACGCGTCTATTTAGGTGAGTTTGTGAGGGTCGAACGATGCGTTCCACACGACTTGCGAACTACGGTGTGGGTCTGCAGCAGAATGTCGCGCGTCGGCAGATCAGGTTTCTCCACCCGCTGCAACATCGTTACCATGGCCATCGCACCGATATCTGCGCAATTCTGGTGTTGTGTGGTCAGCGGCACTGGCAGAAGGCTGGAATACTTCACGTCATCGATACCTACGATGCGCATCTCCTCGGGCACACGTATACCAAGACTCACCAGCCCTGCCATCACTCGTGCTGCGGTGAAGTCATTGGCGCAGACAATTGCGTCCGGTTTGCAATCCTTCAGCACCTTCTGAATGAAGTTAGGATTGTCCGGGTCCCCGCGGCATACAAGATTCTGTTGAAGGGGGATTCCGTACGCGTACAGAGCTTCACGGTATCCTGCAATTCGTGCCAGAACAGTAGAGGCCGACAGGGGCTTTGCTATAAATGCGACACGCTTCACGCCGTGAAGGAGCAGATGCTGCGTGATAAGAAAGCCTGCTCGCCGATTGTCAATTCCGACGAGGTCATACTTTGAACGCATGGAGTATGGCGCATAGCACCTGTCGAGCAGTACAACTTGAATGCCCGCCCGATCCAGCGCGGCCACGATGCGTCTATTGACAGCGTCCTTATCTGGTGTGTATTCCAACGGGGCGAAGAAGACTCCCGAAACTTTTTGAGCGACATATTTATGGCAAAGATTCTCGGCCTCCTTCTCCTGTTGGGCCGCCTCGCCCATGGAGTGTCCCCACAGTAGGGAGTGCGGCTTGGATAGCGGTGACTGCATCATGCCGTGGCAGATTGGTTCGAAGATCTCGGTTCGCCCAAGGTCGGGAATGAGTAATCCAAAAACACGGCCGCTGGAGACTGTCGGAGCCAACACATGGGTGCCGGAGCCAGCACGTCGCGATACGAGACCCTGCAGTTGAAGTTCATCTAGTGCCTTCGCCACGGTGATGCGTGAGCTGTTATAGCGCTCTCCGAGTTCTGTCTCGCTCGGAAGGCGGTCTCCAGGCTGAAGCGCACCCGTTCGTATCGCTGAACGGAGGTCTTCGTAGACCCTCCGGTATTTGGGGACCGCGGAACGACCTGCCGCCGATGTTGTTGTGTAAGTGACGGCCCCGCGAGTAGCAATTCCCGACTGCTTAGTCGTAGTCCGAGAAGGTTGTTGTTTGCTCGTCATGCATTCCCCATTCGGCAAAATCGTTTGGGCTCCTCGCCTGTGTTTAATGTATAGACAAATCAGTCACCGCTCGGATTTAGGAGCAATTTTTGTCTCCGAAGTGGTCAACCTTTTGATTGATATTCAACTCCTGCCAAAAGTCGCTCAATTTAGCCCTTGTCGCTATATGAGGAGAATATTTGCCGATTTCAATAAAGTGTCACAAAAGTTGGCTTCTCCCATCTCTGCAGAGGTCGAACCAATTTATTGACATGACATTCATTTGCTGCAGTCATGTCATTTGGCGGTAACCCCCGGCAAATCAACCCGCAAGCGACGTTGACAGATCCCGTACCTCGCGCGTAATTTTTGGTGCGATTCAGCAGAGATGTATTTCGCGTACTAAGGCAGACGAACCAAAGTTCGATCGTTCTGTCCGTAATGGAGGTACTAAGCACGAGCGATGCTCAGCAGCTCGAGTACAAGATCGCCAACGGAACAAGAAGAAACACGCAACATTTTTTGGGAGGTCTTTTCTATGCGATTCGCGACGCGGGTAATGATGTTGCTTTCAGTAGTAAGTCTCTTGACGCTTCCACAGGCGGCGTTTGGTCAGGCGGTTTACGGGTCAATCTTCGGGACCGTCACAGACACCACGGGCGCGATCGTTCCAGGCGCAACCATTACAGTCACGGACGAGTCGAAGGGCACTTCGGTGACCGTGCAATCGAATGGCACCGGCGATTTCACGGTAGAGCACCTGATCCCGGACGTCTACGACGTAAAGGTGGACGCGAACGGTTTCAAAAGTTATGCCCAAAAAGGCGTCCAGCTCTCTGCCGATTCAGCGGTGAAGATCGTTGCGGCCCTTGCCGTCGGTGGTTCAACTGAGGTCGTCGAAGTAGATGCGGACTCGGTCCCCCAATTGAAGACGGATCGCGCCGACGTTGCAGTCAACTTCAATTCGCAAGAGTTGGAGAACCTTCCGATTCCCGACCACAACTTTACCAATCTGCAGCTGTTGCTGCCGGGCGCGGTGCAACTCGGATGGTCACACGCTGCTGATGAGAACCCGCAGGGCTCCAAACAGATCCAGGTCGATGGACAGGCGTTCGGCGGTGTGAACTACACACTGGACGGCACCGATAACCAGGACCCGATTCTGGGCATCATCGTCATCAACCCGAATTCGGACTCGATGTCCGAGGCGAAGATCGCGACGCAGAACTTCGACGCCGAGTTTGGTAAAGCGGTGGCCTCTGTCGTAACAGTGCAGACCAAATCCGGCTCCAACACCTTCCACGGCACAGCATTCGACAACCGCGAAAGTGCGGCAAACCTGGCACGCGATCCATTCTCTCAACCTGGTTCCGGCCCGATTCCTGCGGCCCTCAAAAACCAGTTTGGAGGTTCGATCGGCGGCCCGATTCTCAAGGACAAACTATTTTTCTTTGGCGACTATCAGGGAGTTCGTCAGAAGGTTGGCTACTCGACTGTCCAGACCGTACCGACCGCGCAGCTGGTTTCAAGCTGCCTAAGCGGTAATGGTTGCAATTTCAGCCAGTACGTCGCCTACGGGCAGACGCTCGTTACTTCAACGAATCCAGCAAATCCATATCAAATTTACGAGCCTGGTTCCACAACACCCTATCCGAACGCCATTATCCCCAACTCCCAAATATCCCCTGAAGCGATCACGCTGCTCAAGCTGCTCCAGCCCTATCAGCCCAACGTCGCCGGAAGCTTTGGTGGTCTGTCGAACAACTACTCAGGCGGCGGTACGGGTCTGTTCAACAGCGACCAATGGGACGTGCGTGGGGATTACACGCTCAACCAGAAGATTCACATCTTCGGTCGCTTTAGCCGCTTTACTGACCTTCTGTCCGGTAATACGCTGTTTGGCCCAGCCGGCGGCTCAGGACTCGGCCTGGGTGGCTACGGAGGGACCTCCAAAGGCGCAAACGACAGTGCCGCACTCGGCACCGACATCGTAGTCACCTCCAGCCTCGTGACCGATATTCGCTTAGGCTACTTTCGCTACAACATACTCACGGGCAAGTATGACACTACCAACACGAACCTGCCTATCCAGGGCGAGAACATTAGCGGCACGGGTGTGAACTCAGCTCTGACCGTTCCTATCGACTATGGCGCGCCTGGCTACAACGTCTCCGACCTCAATGTGACGAACCCGACAGCAGGACCTAATAACAACCAGGGGTTGGGCGCGCAGTATGGTGCGGGTCTAAACATTGATCGTTGCAACTGTCCCCTTACCGAGCGTGAAGACCAGTTCCAGTTCGTTAACAATTGGACCAAGATGATCGGCAACCACGCGGTGAAGGTAGGCGCCGATCTTCGTTACGCCAGAAATCTTCGTGTTCCGAGCGACAACGATCGTACTGGCCTCAACAACTTTGGCACTGGCCCAACTTCCAATGGAACTTCCGGTGGTCTGGGTTGGGCCACCTTGGTTCTGGGTGACGTCACTGCCTATAATCGCTACGCCAGCACGTCAACGAACGCCAAAGAGTTCCAGAAGCGCGATTTCTTCTACGCGCAGGACACGTGGCGCGCAACTCAGAAGCTGACCGTCAATGCAGGTCTGCGATACGAGTTCTACTTCCCTGAGACGGTCAACGCGCCCGGCAACGGTGCGCTCCTTAACCTGACTACGGGTTATATCAACGTCGCTGGTGTGGGCGGAATCCCGTCCAATATGGGCGTTTCAATTGCTAAGAACGCCTGGAACCCGCGTCTGGGCGTGGCTTACCAGTGGAACCCAAATACGGTGATTCGTGCTGGCTACGGGCGCAGCTTCGATATTGGTGTCTTTGGATCGATCTTTGGTCACGTCGTAACGCAGAACCTTCCGGTCCTCGCCAACCAGGCGATCAACGCTACGGGGGGAACCTCTACCTACGCCTTCAACCTGACTAATCCTGCGCTCACCCAGGGTGGCCAGGCGACCGGTCTATCGAACTACGTCCCCTTGGCTCCGAATGCGCAGGGATTGATCGTAAACCCAGGCGCGGCAGTTAACTCCAAGGCGCGTCCTTTCACTGAGCGGCTGCCAACACTCGACGCCTGGAACGTCTCGGTTCAGCGTTCGCTTTCGCCTACCATTTCGCTGACCTTATCCTACGTTGGCAATAAAGGAACTCATACCCTGAGCGACGGTGATGGCAACAACACCAACCCCAACGAGGCAGCGATCACCCTGCCGAGCCAATTCAGTGTGACTGGCAGTGCTCTCAGCTTCAATCCTGCTGGCGGAAATTGCTATCCTGCGGGTGCCAACTGCGTTGCGGGCGGAATTCCTAACCCTGTCGGAGGTGGCGTAAAACCTAGTACTACGCTGATACAAAACGGTATAACTTCCAACACGACATTCCTGCAGCGTTATGTTGGCGGAACGCTGACTGCGTGTGGCGAACCTTGCGGCTGGACCCAGGGCATCACCTACTACGGGGACAACCAGAACACCGCCTACAACGCATTTCAGGCCAGTTTAGCTAAAACCTACACCAAAGGCCTCTCTCTCAACATCAACTTCGCTTATCAGGTTGGGAGAGACGCGGCGAGCAGCTATGCAACATGGAGTATTCCGGCTGTGACAGGTAACGACAGCAGTATTCGCCGGACGGCACTGACGGCCTATGGAATATACAATCTGCCATTCGGCAGAAACCAACTATTTCTCAACAACGTCAATGGCTTCGTAAACCAGTTGGTCGGCGGCTGGCAGTTCAGCCCTGTGGTCATAATCCAAAGCGGCCTGCCCTACACCCTGTCGTTCAACGGATGCGGTGCGGAGATACCTGGCGATGCGCCCTGCTACGTCAATGGCGCCTCTCACTTGCTCAAGACAGGGGCAACCGGCTTCGCCGGTGGTGCTAAAGGTGTCGTCTTCTATCAGGCCCAGACACTCGGTACTACGTTCACCGATCCAGGTTTGGGTAACATCGGTAATGGAGGACGCAATAACGCCTGGGGACCGAATTTCTACAACGTTGATATCTCGGCTATGAAGAACTTCACTATCAAAGAGAGGGTCACACTGCAGTTCCGAGCCGATGCGTTCAATGCGTTCAACCACATCAACTTCGGTCTTCCGAGCGGCAACATCCAGAGTGCCGGAAACATAACGGGCGAACCTGGGCCGGGCAATACAACTAACCCACGTCAGATGCAATTCACCGCTCGCGTGCAGTTCTAACGTACTTGTTTTTCCCAGAGAGGGGAGCTGCGGCTCCCCTCTTCTGTTCCGTATACACTGGCCACATATTCTATGCGTCGTCTGCACAAAACAGCATTGCTGCGGCCCGTCCTCACTCTTGCAGTGCTGTCCTCGTCACTTGCGTATGCGCAGACTCCGCCGCAAACGCCGAACACACCCAATGCCGCCACCAGGGCCACTCCCGCAGAGTCTTCGCCTAATCTGGTCAAGCTACGGCTGATGATCGATCGTGGCCAAATTGCGGACGCTCTGAAGCAGCTCGATGCACTCGCCGCTCAACGGCCTGTGCCCGCGGGCGTCAATAGATTACGCGGCCTCGCCCTGTACTCGCAGAACCAATTCGCCGAAGCGGACACGGCATTCGCAAGTGCATTGAAACAAGACCCCCATGATGAAGAGTCGACGCAGATGCGCGGCCTGACGCTGTTCAGGCTGGGCAGACCTGCGGACGCGATACCGCTGCTTGAGTCGGCACACGAATGGACATCGCAGACCAAAGTTGATCCGAGTTACGTACTGGCCCTTTGTTACCTCGATACTCGTCAATATGACAACGCTCGCCGGGCTTTTGCGATCCAATATGGATTTCCTCCAGATTCGGCGCAGGCATATCTCTTGGCCGCGCGAATGTTACTGCGCCGGGAATACCTTCCGGTGGCCCAACAGTTTGCCGCGAAGGCGCTGGAGTTGGATCCGCAGTTGCCACTTGCACATGCACTCCTCGGCGAGATTGCACTCGCGGGCGAACACCTCGATGAAGCCATTGCGGAATTTGAGAAGGAGCGACTGCGTAACCCGCTTGATGGCAGCATCTATGACAGGCTGGGCGATGCTTACACTCGCGCGGGGGACTACACGAAGGCGCAGCAGTCCCTGCAGCGTGCCTTGCTCCTGGAGCCAAACGCAACCGGGCCGTATATTCTGCTCGGTAAAGTACTGCTCAAGCGGCAAGACCCTGTGACCGCGACGATGTACCTTGAGCGTGCTGAAAAAATGGACCCCGATAACTACATAACGCATAGCCTGTTGGGGCAGGCATATCGTTTGTTAGGCCGGACGGAGGACGCTAGTCGAGAGATCCAGACCTCTCAGAAGATACAGGCCGCAAGCGAACCCAAACTTGAAACGGTTCATTAGAACCATAGGGACAACCTTGTCACGGATGACGCCAATCGGGGATGCATCGCAGGACGAAGAGTCCGCGCACACACGCAGTGCGGACCCTGGCTTCTTCATCGTGATGTTGGTTTTCTTTGTTGTTTGCGCTTTACCCAACTCTCCGACTATCGCCTCGGCCGGCTCTAAAGCCCGTACTCCCGCACTCCCATCAAACCCTGATGCGATATGCATCGGTTGTCATAATGAGATATACGAAAAATATGAGCGTACCCCGATGGCCCGGGGTAGCGGGGCCGCTGTCGACGGCCTGCTGCAAGGGGGCTTCCTGCACGCGCCTTCAGGCATCCGCTACAACGTCTTCCTACGGGATGGCAAGGCCTGGATGTCCTACGACCGCGATGCGGGGCCACAGATGCCGAATGAGCAGGCCCCCCTGCATGGTGAAAAGCAGCTCATCAACTTTATTGGCTCGGGGCATCGCGGTCGCACCTACCTTTATCAGGAAAAGGGTCTGTGGTTTGAGGCCCCCATCAACTACTACAGCAAGAAGCAGCTATGGGACATGGCTCCAAACTATAGCGCAACGAAAAGTATGCCTGCGGCCCTCCCGGTCGATTCCAACTGCCTCCATTGCCATGCAACTGCGGTACAGGCTGCGCTCCCCGAAGCTCGTAACAAGTTCGATGGACCGCCATTCCAACAGGGTGGAATAGGATGCGCAGCTTGTCACGGAGATCCGTCAAAGCATCTGGCGGAGCAGGGACACGGTTCGATTGTGGGCCCAGCCAGGCTTACTCCTGGCCGTAGAGATAGCATCTGCCTCCAGTGTCACCTTGAAGGAGATGTTGCAATCTACCGCGCCGGCACATCGCTCGCACAGTTTCGCGCGGGGGACGATCTAGCCGACTACGCAGTGTACTTTGTGAAGGCGACCGCAGAGTCAGGCGGCGGGCGCGCAAGCAGTCAGTATGAAGCGCTCCTGCGCAGTGCATGTAAGGTCGCGAGCGGCGACAAGCTGACGTGTACTACCTGCCACGATCCGCATAGCTCACCCAGTGCGGAGGAGCGTGTCAGCTACTTCCGCAATAAATGTCTGACTTGTCATACCGGCCCCCGAATGGCAGCCGGACATCATCCTGAACAAAAGGATTGTGCCGTATGTCACATGCCTACTCGCGAGCCTACGGACATCTCGCATGAGCAGGCGACGGACCACAACATCCAGCGCCGGCCGTCGACAACAGCGCCCGGACTTCGCTTGAGAGATCTCGATGAGTTGCTACCAGTAGGAAACTGGTCAGTTGGAGATAGAGAGTTCGGATTGGCATACGCGCAAATGGCCGAGCATGGTAATCAAAAGGCCGGAGAGAGGGCTTTCCGTCACCTGCAGAAAGCAGAAAGGGACGGAGCAAGCGACGTCCAGCTTCATACTCAGCTTGGTTTTATTGAGCAGATGTCTGGTGACACGACAGGTGCCCGCAAGCAATATGAGGCAGCACTGATAGAAGACCCTTACGAAGCGACCGCCCTCGGAAATCTCGCCGTTTTGGATGCCGCATCGGGACGCACCGCAAATGCGGTAGATCTATTGCAGCGTGTGGTCGCTGCAGACCCCAGCCAGACGGCTGCCGGATTGAACCTTGCATTCATTGAGTGCAGAATTGGTGACAAGAAAAAAGCGTCGGAGATACTTACGGAGCTGTCCCGCTTCAACCCCGACGACCCGATGCTTCGCAAGTTTTTGGCTTCGGGCACCTATGCAGGGGAGCGCTGCGAACTTCGCTAGGAAAAGGTGTGGAACATTGTCTACTCAGAGCACCATGCGGTACTCGCCTTTCAAAGCATGGGCCCTGGCTTGTGTATTCACCGTCACGCCCGTCTCTCCTGCACAGCGAGTGCCCTCAGCCTACGGCTACGACTTGAATGGCCAACCCATTACCCATCTCGCCAGTCCCGGCACGGAAGCCGTCGTTCTCTTTTTTATTGCATCCGACTGCCCCATCTCCAATCGCTACCTTCCGGAAATACGGCGCCTCGAAAACAAATTCGCTGCACAACACGTTGTGTTTTGGTTTGTCTATCCAAACGTTGGAGAAACCTCCGATGCAGTGCGTCAGCATGAAGCTGCCTATGGCGCTGAAGAGCATGTCCTCCTCGACCCGCATCACCAGCTCGTCGCCCTCACCCATGCCAAAGTCACGCCTGAATCCGCAGTCCTCGTTCCCGAGCGCGGAGGCGCCGAAGCTCTTCGCACCGTTTATCACGGTCGCATCGACGACCGCTACCTCCAGATTGGGCAGGAGCGGCCCAGCGCCACGCAACACGACCTCGAACGCGCCATAGTCGACGTTCTTCAGCACCGCTCCGTCCAGCAGCCAGACGGACCGGCCGTAGGCTGCGGAATCATAGGCCAGCAATGACGTGGCGGCCTGCCAATCACCTTCCAGCGACCCTCCTGGGGACTGCCACTCTCTTCACACTATTGGCACAGCTACCGCATACACGCGTCCGAGCCGCCACGACCCCGGTCACTTTCAATCGGCAAATTGCCCCCATCCTGTACAACCACTGCAGCAGTTGTCATCATCCCGGCGGCTCTGGCCCCTTCAGTCTGCTCTCATACGAGGACGCCAGGCGCTGGGGAACAGTGATACAGACCGTTACACAGACCCGCTACATGCCACCCTGGCTTCCCGAGCCCGGCTTTGGCAACTTCGCCGACAATCGCCGTTTATCTGCCGAAGATCTAACGCTCATCAAGGCTTGGGTCGAAGCGGGTATGCCCGAAGGCGAGCCCGCTGAAGCGCCCAAACCACCTGCCTTCTCAAAGGACTGGCAGCTCGGGCCGCCAGATCTCATCCTGAGGGTAACGGCCCCGATGCAAGTCCCCGCTTCCGGGACTGATCTTTTTCGCAACTTCATCCTGCCCGTCCCAATCACGCAAACAAAATACATTCGCGCCATGGAAATCAAGCCCGGCGCACCTCGAGTCGTCCACCACGCCAATGTCCTCATCGACCGCACGGCCTCTCTCCGTCGCCAGCACCCGAACGATTGGCAGCTGGGAATCGCCGGCATGGAGCTTACCGTCGACTCAGGTCAGTCGTTCGATCCTGATAGCCACTTTCTCTTCTGGAAGCCGGATTCTCCTGCCCTCATCGAACCCAGCGGTATGCCTTGGCGACTCGACCCCGGCAACGATCTCATCCTCAACATGCACCTCAAACCCACCGGCAAGACCGAGACCGTGCAGGCCACCGTCGGTCTCTACTTTTCCGAAGGGCCTGCTACAGCGCATCCCATGCTTTTGCAGCTTGAGCACGATAGCGCGCTCGATATTCCGGCGGGCGACGCGGCCTTTGTCATCGAAGACCATCTCAAACTTCCAGTCGACGTCGACGTCCTCGGCGTCTATCCCCACGCCCACTACCTCGGCAAAAAATTGGAAGGTTATGCCATTCTCCCCAATGGTGAAAAGAAGTGGCTCATTCTCATTCGCGACTGGGACATCGATCGCCAATCTGTCTACCGCTTTCAATCGCCCCTCTTCCTGCCGAAGAACAGCGTCCTCTACATGCGCTACACCTACGACAACTCCAAAGCCAACATCCGTAATCCCAACAGCCCACCGATACGAGTCAAAGCCGGAAACCGCTCCGTCGACGAGATGGGCCATCTCTGGCTCCAGGCCCTGCCTCGCGCGCTCCCCAATTCAAATCAGGCCCTCGTCTCCTTCTGGAACAGGCCTGGATGCAGAACGGCCTGCGCAAAGATCCTGACGACCACATCGCGCTCTATAATCTCGCCTCTGTCGACATGATCGGCAATGACTTCACCTCTGCTGCAACTCTTTATCGCCGCGCCCTGACGCGCACGCCGGATGATGTCAGGACCCTCACCGCACTGGGTACCGCACTCGACGGGGCAGGGGACTGGCGTCAGGCCCAGGCCGAATACCAAAAAGCTCTTACAGTCGATCCCCAGAACATCGATGCCCGTTTCGACCTCGCGCACCTTGAGTTCAAGCACGGCAGCTACGCCGAAGCCGAACAGGAGTATCGCCAACTGCTCGTCCAAGCTCCAAAAGACCCCTCTGTGCACAACGAGTTAGGAGGCGTACTCGCGGCGACCAACCGGCCAACCGACGCAAAACACGAGTTTGAGATTGCCATCGCGCTAGACCCCGACAACTTCGAAGCTTTGTACAACCTGGCTGGGATCGAAGCGGACAATACCAATTTTCCCCATGCCGTCGAACTGCTGGAGCGTGCACTCAAGCAGAGGGACGACGCCGACGCTCATCAGTTACTAGGTAATATCTACGCCCAGTCCGGAAGACTTGCCGACGCACTCGACCAGTTCAAGGCCGTTCAACTTTTGCGGCCACACGACATCGTGCCCCATCGTCAACTCGCTCAGCTCTACGCACAGATGGGACAGTTGCGCGATGCAATCAGCGAGCAGAACGCGGCGCTCGCCTTAGATCCGAAGAATGCAGACGACTGGAACAACCTGGGCGTGCTGCAGGCCCGCGACGGTGATACTGCGTCGGCGCGGAAAGACTTTCAGCACGCCCTGGCCCTGGATCCGCAACACGCTGCCGCACGTGCAAATCTGGCACGTCTCTGATTGCCGAGGAAGCTCGCTAGCCCGCTAACTGCAGGCCGAGCCCGAGGATCGCATGATGCGCCTCCCAATCTCAACCTTTTGGTGGATGCTGATCAAGGAAGGGCCGAGTACGATGTTGATTCGATGGAACAGCGCAGGCAAATGGGGTTGGCGGGTACTATCGCTGTAGTGACGGGCGAGTCGATCGCGCTGGGAATTTTTCTAACGCCGGCGGCAATGGCGAAATCACTTGGGTCACCCTTACTATTAGCGTCTGTCTGGTGTGGGATGGGTCTCATAGCGATGTGCGGTGCGCTATGCTACTCAGAGCTGGCGGTGCGCTTTCCCCACGCCGGCGGGGAATATGTCTATCTGCGCGAAGGGTATGGCGGCCGTGTGGCGTTCCTGTACGGGTGGATGTCAGCCACTGTGATGGATCCCGGGCTGGCTGCGGCGCTTGCTATGGGCTCTGCTCCGTACATTTATTCGCTGATGGGAACGACGACTCCGGATGTAAGGTTGTGGGTCCCAGCGCTGATCTTGATCGGACTTGGCGCGATCAATTATGCCGGGACGCAGCTGAGCAGGCGAGTCATGGCGACAGCTAACCTTCTGAAGATTGGCGTGCTGCTGTGCCTGATGGCGTGGGCATGGATCTCCGGCCACTCGAACCTGGAGAACATTCTGCCGTTGGTGCATCGGCGCCCAGGCTCCGAACCAGTCTTCGCTGCTGTCGCGGGCGCCACGGTGAGCGCATTCTTTTGCTTTGGCGGATGGTGGGAGGCGGGCAAGGTCGCAGGTGAGGTGCGCAACCCACGTCGAAACCTCCCTTTGGCCTTTACCTGCGGCGTGCTCATCGTGACGGTGGTCTATCTGCTCGTTAGCTTCGCGTTCCTGTCTGTAGTGCCGCTGGATCGAATCGTTTCCAACACAGCGTTCGTTGCGCAGTTTGGCGAGGCGCTGTTCGGAGGCCTCGGCGGACGAGTACTCTCTGGTTGTGTACTACTTTCGGTGCTCGGCGGGATGATGGCCCTTACGATGGCAGCCCCTCGTGTGTACTATGCGATGGCAAGGGATGGCGCATTTTTTTCTGTGTTTGGGCGTCTGCACCCGCGCTTTGGGACGCCCGCGAATGCAGTCCTGTTGCAAACCGGGCTCGCTCTCATCGTTCTTTGCTTTGGTGCCTTCGATCGAATTCTTTCGTTCATCATCTTCTCAGCGATCTGTTTCCTTGCACTGTCTGCCGCTTCGCTATTCCGGCTGAAGGAACCAGTTCACAGGTGGTGGTATCCGTCTGCTCCAGTGCTCTTTCTGCTTGGATGCACAGTTATAAATCTCCTCATTCTGATGCATGACCCGATTCCAGCCCTGTTGGGTTTAGCCGCAGTTCTATGCGGCGATCCCATCCGACGTTTCTTTTTCTCGCCTCAGTTGGCTGCGGCGACAACCATTCCCGAAGAGACACTCTCCTGAAAGGACCCAATAACCGATGGCCCACATTCAATTACCCGAAGGACTCCCTGGCATCCGCGGCGCGATGGCTTTCCGCCCCGAGACGGCTAAACCGCTCAATGACCTGGTTGAGATTTTGTTGCATGGACCTAACTCCTTGACTCCCGGTGAGCGCGAACTGATTGCGACGTACGTGTCAACGGAGAACGACTGCTATTACTGTCAGACAATCCACGGCGCCATCGCGGCGGCCAGTCTCGATGGGGACGAAGCATTAGTAAAGAAAGTAAAAGTTGATTTTATGAACGCTGCAATCTCCGATAAGTTGAAAGCCTTGTTGGTGATCGCAGGGCAGGTGCAAAAGGGCGGCAAGCACGTTACGGCCGAGGCCGTGGCTGACGCAAGAGCAGCAGGCGCAACCGATATGGAGATTCACGACACGGTTCTGATTGCCGCAGCTTTCTGCATGTTCAACCGCTACGTTGATGGACTTGCAACAACACAGCCCAGGGACGAAGAGATGTATCGAGAGCGTGGCAAGAGGGTCGCCCGTGATGGCTATATCACAGTTAGCAAAGAGTACTTGCCTCAGGCCGTAACCCCGTAGAAACGATACAGACACGACTGCCACGAACTACAATTCACAATCCGCCCAGGAGTAATGAACATGCCACATATCTCTCTACCCGAAGGAATTCCCGGAATCAGCAGCGGCTTCGCTTTTCGACCGGAGACGGCCAAGCCGATGCGGGAACTGGCACATGAACTGCTGCATGCACCAAATACATTGAGTCCGGCGGAACGTGAGTTGATTGCGACCTATGTTTCGAGCCAGAACGATTGCTACTTCTGCCAGACCAGTCACGGGGCGGCTGCGGCCGCGCACCTGGGCAGGAATGCAGACACGGTAAACCAGGTGAAGCACGATTTTTTGCAGGCCGACATCTCCGGCAAACTGAAAGCCCTTCTGGTAATTGCCGGCCAAGTGCAACAAGGAGGCAAGCATGTTTCTTCCGAAAGCGTACAGGAGGCCAGAAAACATGGCGCAACAGATCTCGAGATCCACGACACGGTGCTGATCGCCGCTGCATTCTGCATGTACAACCGGTACGTGGACGGGCTCGCGACGTGGCAGCCACACGATCCAGCGATGTACGCCACAATGGGACAACACCTGGCCGAACACGGCTATACGACCCCATCTCCGAAGCCGTAGATGTTGGTTACAACTTGGGCGCCCGATCTGCCGATATTCACACGGTGTTACAAGCTCTTGGTTACGCGACGGGCCCGGCTCACTTGTTTCCAAAAGTCCAGCTGAGTCCCGAACTCGAACCGTAGTCACTGCTGGAAAGGCCACCCGGCGGCCGGTTGTCCCAGTTGCCGTAGAACGAGGCGTTCCACGAAAGATTCCCAGTGAGTTTGATGTAATAGGTGGCGTTTATGTTGAACTTGACGCGGCCCGGCTCCGAGACTGCGGGCATGAGCACCGCTTCGATGCTTCCATTGGTCTTATTGAATCGGAAGAATTGTAAATTGGCAGCAATCAGGCCGGACCCCAGGTTTTGTGTAACGATGTTCGATTGATATATCGTGTTCTGCCCGACAAAGCCACCAACCACCGAAACGCGCGCCGCGTTGCTGTTCTTCAGATAGCGTCCGATACCGCCGCCAAATGTGGTTTGACGGACTATCCCTTGTTCCGAACTTTGCAGGAACGTGCCAACTCCCTCATAAAACCAATTGTCCCAGCGCAACAGACGAAAGGCTTCGAGGTCCAGCTGATTTCGGGTCGAGGCAGCGGCACCAGTGCTGGCGGACAAGGTCGAGTTGAAACTGGCCTCTGCGCCCCACCGTTCTCGCGGGTAGGCGACTTGGGAACCCAAGCTGTATTGCGTTGACTGGTTGCCTTTCGAGTAGATGATTCCCGTGTTTATGCTGCCGTTGAACCTCTGAAAGAACTTCGATGAGGTCATGTCCATTTCAACGATTCGCGAACTGTCGATCACCGCCTTTCCCGTAGGCTCTACGACTGCAATCTCCATCGGCCGGCCACTCGGTGCCTCCGTTGTGTTAAGAGGCCCGGTGTACACCGACCCGTCCTCGGTCTTCACAAGGAACAACTGCTTGCTCTCCAGGCGGGCCACGTTCGACCATTCAACTGAGCTTGTCCCAAGTATGTAGGACATGCTCATGTAGAGCACTCCAGCATTCAGCCCTTTGATCTCGCCCGTGAGATGATCGCCGTTCTTCATAACAATCACGTCGCTGCTTTCTCGCGCGAACAGAGGGGTGGCCTGAAGAAAACCGAAACTTAGGATTACGGCGCCCACGGTCATAACTGGTCTTGTCTTCATGAAGTTATTAGTCTCCATCCGGGTGATTGCGTGTTGCTTCACAAACTGCGTTTAGGCACCAGCGCATTCTACCCCCGCGACCGCGCTCTCCGGTTCTGGGTTGAGAATCTTCACAAAGGGGACTGCGCTAGTCGATCAAGAGAGCTAAGCCAAGGTCAAGTCCAGTGAGCTAATTAATGGCCATGCAACCCGGCTTTGGCCGAACGCATTGAAAACAAAATTAAAAAACCACAAGAGGGGAAGCACACTCAGTCCAAGATCAATTCCGATTCAACGGACAAATTGAGGCTGTGACTTTTGGTAACCTAGGTAATCATTTTCAGGATGACTGCAATTAATTGCATGTGAGGACTCTGATTATTGGCGATGCATAGCAGCATCAGTCTTTAGCCTGTGATGCTTTGGTATTGAGATTGCACATTGAGTTAAGGTTACTAGGAATCGGTCACTCCATCCTTGTGCCAATAGGAGATTGCTATGCCTTTTGCCTCCCGACTCGCGATCACCGCTATCCTTGCGGCAGCAGCACTCGCCGCCCACGCTGACACCGTCACCTACACAGAGTCCGTAACTGCTTCGGGCACTTTAGGTAAAGAGAATTTCACTAACGCCTTGGTAACCATCACAGGATCGGCTGACACAAGCACAATTACGCAGCTTGGATCGCTCTTCCAGATCATTACACCGGGCAGCCAGGTCACCGTGGCGGGCATTGGGACCTTCCTCTTGACGGATACTATAGATTTCTTCGACAACAACCCGATCGGAGTCGCAGGCGTGTCCGACGTGAACGACATAATAGACACGAAGAACTCAGCTTTTGATTCCTATAATTTGCAGACAGCGTTCGGACCCATAACGGGCGGATTTGAAGGAAATATCGGTGAAAACTTCTCAACTTCAGGTGGGGGACTTGTTTTGACCAGCGCCGGTGATTCAACCTTTCAAGCGACAGACTCCGCCGTCCCCGAACCCTCTTCCTTCGTATTGCTGGGCACCGGCATCTTGGGCATAGTGGGTGCGGCGCGTCGCAAGTTCTCCCGGTAAGTGAATAGCAGCGAATAACAAAGTTCGCCGACTTGGCCATGATCACGCTCGACCCTCGACGGATCGAGGGCCTTCTCGAGAGTGAGGTTCACGCTGTCGCAATGGTAGACTGTTTTGCCATGCCACAAGGTGCCGCAGTCCTGCTGATTGAGAAGCTGGAAGCCGTCGCGATCGACATTGAGGCCATCGAGCGGCTGATCGCCTCCGAGCCGCTCGACACCTCGGACCAGCTACTGGCGCTGCGCACGATACAGGATTTATATCGCCGCCTTGCCGATGACCTCCGCGTCGCCATCTCCCTCTTCGAGTAGACTTCGACCGGTTCTGCTAGCACCGCCTATTCGACTGCTGATCTCTTTCCCCAGTTGAAGCGCCTGCCAAGGATTCCCTTCACGATGAGGTGGTCGGTTCCGGCCGTGGGGCCCAAGCCCACTCCGAAGTTGATCTCCCACACGGGCGATACATTTAGGTCCGTTACAACGAAGAGTTGCTGCTGTTGGTAGTGCAGAGATTCGAAGTCAAACAGACGTCCGTAGTCCCCGTAATACTCGAAGCCGCCGCTGATCTGCCGGGTGAAGTCGTAACTTATCTTGGCGGCGGGTGAGAACCCCACTCCCTGTTTGACGTCCGGTCCATGAAAGGTGCGTTCAAAGGCCGGGTTGACAGCGAAGTACCAGCGGCCAAGGGTCTTATCGATGATGGGCCGGATCTCCCACGTCCATGTATCGGGCGAGTACACCGCTCGCTGGTAGCCGATCTCGGTTGAGAGGCTGAGCCCGACCGGTAGATGCCAACTATCGGGCGCCCGGACGCGGGGACGAATGTGGTCTCCTACCCATTGGACCCCGTATTCGCCCTGTGCGCTGGAGAAGACGTAGAAGCCGATCTCAGACCAGTCGGTGATCCCCTGCGTCAGTTCGAGAGTCTCGTGCAGCTGATGGTTGGTCGGGTACACCCCGTCGAGGAACTTGGTTTGACCGTCGATGGTGTAGTTCGAGTGCAACTCGACCATGAGATTTTTTGGTGGGACGGTGTCTGAACCGTACACCTGAATCTCGTAATTTCCCTGGCCGTGAGCGTCCCGCAGACCTCCTGGAAGACAGGCAACAATCAGAAAAAAGAGAGCGATCGAACGAGACGTTATCTGGGTCTCTTTTTCACTGCTATGCATATCGAAACACCATCATGAAGCCTCGATCCATGTGGTCCTGCTGATGACAATGAAAGAGTGTTCTTCCCGGGTTGTCTGCGAGAAACTCGATCTCGGCTGTGCTCTTGGAGTGGACGAGCACGACGTCCTTCTTCAAACCGTGCAACTCGGGGCTGCCGTCGACCTGACGCACGTCGAAGGTATGCCGGTGAAGATGTAGCGGGTGATCGTCTGCGCTAAGGTTCTTCAGAACGAGCCGGTAGCGTTGGCCCATTTTGAGGGCCAGTTCGTCGGTCTGAGGGTATGACTTTCCATTGATCCTCCAGAGCTCTTCGTTTCCGTGACCTTGAAACTTCGAATCGAACACGAGACCGATGCGAGTGGCCTCGTCTCCGCTCTGGGTCATTTCGGCCGGAGATGCAAATTGACGGTAGTTCCAGACGAGGTCATTGGGTTGTGTCCAAACAGGTTTGCCCGTCGAGCCCGCATACTCGATCACGAGTCCCATACCTGCTGCCTGAACGTGCTCTCTCACTTCGCCCAGTACCCAGACGCCCGGCGCGTTCATCTCAACAATCGCGCACACTCTTTCGGCAGGCGAGAGGCGCAGCATCTGGACCGTCTTCGGTTGCGGAACGGGATTGCCATCCAGCGCGATGACGTAGAAGTTGTGCCCTGCGAATGCAATCCAGTGGACTTCAGTCGGGCTCGAGTTGAGGACGTGCATAAGTACCCGTTCGCCTTGCTTGACACGTACTGGATCGCCAGACCCCAGCATCTTACCGTTGATGGTCGAAACTTCGTAGACAGGGCTCATTGAGCCGTCATCGCTGCCAGCCATGCGGCCTTGCCAATCATGGAGCCCGAGAAAGACCTCGCGGTCGTAGTCTCCCGCATTTTCGCGCGGCTCAATCATGAGAAAGCCGTGTTGTCCGCCATACTGCGCTTTACCCAGGTTCTTGCCTGCGAAGGTATGGGTGTGGAACCAGCGAAATCCAGGCGGATCGGGCTTGAAGGTGTATCGGGCAGTCGCTCCGGGAGCGATCATCGGCGTGCCTTCTTCCATCGCTCCATCGATCTCCGAGGAGAGAAAGAGGCCGTGCCAGTGGACTACCTCCGGATAGGTAGTAAGGTTGCGCACCTCGATTGTTTGTTGTTGACCCTGGCGCATGCGAAGTAGCGGACCCGGAACCTGCCCGTTGTAGGCGACTGTGCGAATGTGGTGTTTAGCAGAGGCTTCGACCGTGTGTGGAGCGATCTCCAGCGTGACGTCCGGAGGCGCAGCAGCTCCGGACGCTACGCCCAGCAGTGCCGACCACGCGGCCATGCCTGAAACCTGAGCGAACCGCCGGCGAGTCAGTAATGTCGAATGTACTTGGCTGGTCATAACAGAGGGGATTGTCTCGCTGGTGAAGTTTGTTCGTTGGAAAGGTGCCCGACAAGGGTGAGATCGACGTCGACTTTTTTTGCGACTTTGATGATGAACACGCTCGGGTCCTTCGATCCCCATTTTACGTACGGAACGATGAGGTGTGTCTAGGCCGTGCAGTTTGCTCTGTCGATGTGAATGATGGGGCCGTAAAGCAGGCCAAGCCAGTCCGCATGTTCGATCGCGGTCAACAAGGCTAAGCCTCCAGGGGCGATCTCAGTTGTTGACAAATCACCGAGTCACTTGGTGAGACCTGGGGGCGGCCGCCGGACTGCCAGTCAGTATCAGCAGAGATAAAGCAGGCAGATTTCAGGTCGAGAATACCTCCGTCACTGCTTGGAAGTCGGCAGGGAGGCAGGGTCCGCGAAATGGAAGGCGAGGAGCGTGATGTCGTCCTCCGGTTCCCGGCTGGAGGCGAGGCCGAGCCATCGCGACAACCTGTCAAGAAGTGCATCGACGAACTGTCCTACCGATAAGCCCTGATTCTCCTGGAGAAACTGCTTGAGGCGATCCAACCCAAATTGCTCCTCTGATGGGTCGGTCATCTCCAGGACACCGTCGGTGTAAAGCACACCCGAGTCGCCTGCTTTGAAGGCGATCTCCATCGAAGTGTATGTCGCTTCCGGGAAGGTACCAAGGAACAAACCGTTCTCCACGAAGTCGCGGGCCTCCCCTGCCGAGTGGTCCATAATAACCAGCGGCGGGTGTCCCGCACCCGCGTAAAGGAGGCTTTGCCTTTCTGTGTCTACCACCACATACACGGCGGTGACGAAGTGCCCCTGGAATTTTCCACACAACGCTCGATTCAGCCCGGCCAACACGCGCGCAGGCTCCAAAGCACATCCAGTTTGACCGTCCAGTGCAATCTTTAGCATGGAAGATATAAGCGCCGCCGGCATGCCATGGCCGGATACATCCGCGACCAGAATACCGATCCGATGCTCGTCGATCCGAATGAAGTCGTAGAAATCACCTGCCACCGACGTCATGGGAATATAACGGGCGGCGATGTCGAGACCCTTGATTGCCGGAATCTCGCGCGGCAAGATGGACAATTGAATCTGTCGTGCCGTGTCCATTTCGCACTGGATGGTTTGCAATTGCCTCGCTAGTTCTTCGCGTATGCCGCGGAGCACAAGGTGCGTGCGTACCCTGGCTTGCACAACCGCCGGCGAGAACGGCTTATGGATGTAGTCGACCGCACCAACCTCAAAACCCTTCGTTTCGTCGTCAATCTCGGTTTGACCTGTCAGGAAGATCACGGGGATGTCCCGCGTATGGTCAGCTGACTTGAGACGGGCGCAAACCTCGTAGCCGTCCATCTCGGGCATTTTGACATCCAGCAAAATCAAATCGGGAGCCGGATCTTGATTGGCAAGTTCCAAGGCCTTCACGCCATTCGTCGCGATGCGGGTTTTGTAGATGTCTTTGAGGATCGAGTTCACAATTTGTATGTTCGCGGGTTCATCGTCGACAAGTAATAAGGTCTTCGCTTCGGCGTTCATCCCTTTACCTCTTCTGGATTTAAACTATGTTCTCTAACGATCTCGTCCAGCTTCAACAGCGCCTTGGCGAAGTCGAAATTGCCTACGTCCGCACCAAGTGCATCCAATCGCGCCCTCTCGACTTGGCTGCCGAGGATGCTCCGCAGCGTACGAAATGTCTCCTCCGAATCGCCGTCGCTTGCCTTAAGCTGGCTCCGCAGACGTGTGATTTCATGTGAAGCTGCGATGGGATCGAAGCTCTTCCTCGGTTCGATTTCGAGCACAAGCGTTTCCAATGGCAAAGCCTGCTCAATGGCATCGATCTGAGTGCGCAGGACTGAGGTGAAATCCTGAAGCATCATAGAAATCGCCGAATCGTTCTCTCGGATCGCCTTCTCCAGCTTCTCGGCGGCGAATTGGACTGGTTTGATACCGATGTTGCCAGCGACTCCCTTCACTGTGTGGGCGATTCGTTCAGCCGTGATGCGGTCGCCGATATGCAGAGCGTCTGAGATTTGCAGTCCCGCGTCGCTGTGTTTAGACGCGAACTTTATAAGCAGGTCTCGGTAGAGGCGACTGTTTCCGCCCACTCGCTTGAGACCATCCTTGATGTCAACACCTTCAATTTCGGGAAGATCCAGCAGACTTTGTGACGAGGCAGCCTCAACCTTCTGGGCCGTAGGTTCGGAGGTCCGGGCGCGGCTCGGCTTTATCCACTTCATCACCGTTGCCAACAGTGCGTCAGGATCAATGGGCTTGCTGACATGGTCATTCATCCCAGCTTGCCGGCATAATTCGCGGTCTGCATCCATCGCGTTGGCTGTCATCGCAATGATCGGCAGTTCGCGGAAACGTGGGTTAGACCTGATCGCCTTTGTTGCCGCGATTCCGTCCATTACCGGCATCTGCATGTCCATCAGCACGAGGTCGTAATCGTGCTCGCCCACCATCCGGATCGCAACCTCGCCGTTCTCTGCCAGGTCGATGGACATATGGGCGACTTCGAGCAGGCCCATCGCGACCTCCTGATTCAGTTCATTGTCCTCCACCAGCAACACTCGCGCCCCGCGAAGTTGGTCGAAGTCGAGGTTGAGGGCCGAACTGGCCTCGACTTCGCGTGCCGGCCCCTGATCACCACTCAAGGCCTGGACGGCTGAGTCAAAGAGCATCGAAGGAGTGACTGGTTTGATTAGCACGTTATCGAAGGCGGCTTCCTCAGCCTGCTTCATTACCTCTTCGCGACCGTAGGCCGTAACCATGACCAGGTGCGGAGGGACTGCCGGCCCCGGCAGTGCACGAATTTGTCTGCCGGTTTCGATACCATCGAGGCCAGGCATCTGCCAATCGACAAAGACGATATCGTAGGGCTCGTTGCGGTTGGCCGCCTGCTGGACCATCTCGATACCTTCGCGGCCAGACGACGCTTCATGGACCACGAATGTCATGCTTGCCAGCATGCTGGATTCAATCTCGCGGGCCTGCGAGTTGTCGTCGATGATCAGGACGCGCCGGCCGCGAAGGTCGGGCCGGGAAAGACGCCTTGCGGTGGCGTCGCCCTTTGCAAGATAGGCGGTAAACCAAAATGTGCTTCCTTTTCCCACCTCGCTGGTCACTCCGACATCGCCGCCCATTAACTGTGCTAATTTTTTGGAGATCGCGAGGCCCAGACCCGTCCCGCCGTGCTGGCGCGTGGTGGAGGCATCTGCCTGTTCGAACGCCTGGAAGAGACGGCCCATTTGCTCGTCGGTCAGGCCGATGCCCGTGTCGCTGACAGAGAAGTAAACAAGGTGGCCGTTTTCGTCTTCTTCCTTGACGCGGGCCTTGACGACGACCTCGCCACGCTCTGTAAACTTGACGGCGTTGTTGCAGTAGTTGATAAGGATTTGCCCAAGGCGAAGCGGGTCGCCTTTCGCGCGGGTGGAAACTGCAGGGTCGATGTCGAAGATCAGCTCCAGGCCTTTGGCCGTGGCCTTCTCGGAGATCAGAGTGCTGACGTTTTCCAGTACTTTTTCAATATCGAAGTCGATGGATTCGACGGATAATTTGCCCGCCTCGATCTTCGAGAAATCCAGTATGTCGTTAATGATGCCCAACAAGTGCTGGCCGGACTGCTGGATCTTTCGGACATAACCCTTCTGACGAGGATTGAGTTCGGTCTTCAGGGCCAGATGTGACATGCCGATGATGGCATTCATCGGTGTCCGGATCTCGTGGCTCATATTAGCCAGGAAGTCTGATTTGATACGAGTGGCTTCTTCTGCCACTTCCTTGGCGCGTCGCAATTCTGCCTCGGATGCCTCCAAAGCCCGGTTGCCGGCCTCGAGTTCTTCTTTTCGGGCGATGATCTGGCGTTCGGAAATAGCAAGCTTTTCGGCCTGGGCTTGGGTCTGCTCGAGAAGCTTTCTCGTCCGGATATTGCCGGCCAATATCTCCGAGTTCACGGCCAAAGCAGGCAGCAGTGCATCGAGCAGGGCCTGCTGGCGCTCCGATAGCGATGCAACCGGTGCCATTTCCAGCACTCCCACTGCAACTTCTTGACTGACCACCGGCATAAACAAGAGAGTATGGGGCGTAAGCGTTCCTATCCCGCTAGAAATGAGGACATGATCTCCCTCGGTTGCGGGGACCACCAACGGCCGCCGTTCGACCGCAGCCTGCCCAACGAGCCCTTCGCCCAGAGCAAACTCCAGGGGTTGATTCGGTCTATCGAGCGCAAAGCCACCCACGCGGGCCAAACGAGTGCGATTCTCATTGGAGACATAGAGAGCTCCATAGAGCAGCGGGATCGACTTCGAGAGGCGTGAAAACAAGCATTTCCCAACCGCTTCAAAGTTCTCGGAGTATTGCAGCTGCTCGGTGATACCTGAGACTTCAGCCTTCACCCAGTGCTGAATCTCGCGCTCACGAGCATTACCCTGAAGTGTGCCCAGTGCGCGGCTGATAGCGCCGATTTCATTCGTCTGATCCAGATAGGGGATGGCTTGATCCAATCGTCCATCGGCAAGGGCCTGGACGCTGCCGCGGACAGCCAACAACTCGCCAATGACCTGAGTCTGAACGATATAAAGGGTGAAGGTCAGAGTTGCGGCAAGACCGAGGCAGACGACCAGCCATGTGATCAGAATGGACCGGTGAGTTTTTCTGGTGAGATCGTCAGATTGCCGGTCTACGGACGCTCGCAGTTCGTCCACCGAGTCGATGGCAGCCTGCCTCGCCTGTTGCAATTCGGCTCCCGCGTCCCCACGTATCAAACGCAAGGCCTTTTCGCTGTTGTTCGCCAAGGCAGCGGCGCGAATGGGACGTGCATCCGACATCGCCTTATCGAAAATGGCCGCTGTGGCCTTGATCTGGCTGGCGTGCTCTGGGCTCTGAGACAGTGCTTCCGCGATACGTACTTGAAAATCGGCGTAGATCTTGTCTAACTCTCCATCGATTTGTACCCTTCTATCGGGGTCGGGCTCAGTGATCTCTTCATAGAGGAAAAGACCGACTCGATTCGCGTGCGCTCGCGCCACCGAGACGCTCTGCAGAGCCTTGACGTCGTGATCGATCATGTCGCTATATTGCTTGTCGATCCCTTTGCTTGAAATCGACGAATAAAGCGTCGCGAGGACCACCAACAGCGCCAGGGGAAGTCCAGCTAGAAGCAACTTGGTCCGAATTGTCAGATTCGCCAGTAGTGCCATCATTGTTCTCCGATCAAGCCGGGAGTCGATCCAGGTAGGGCGTACTACGCCTAGGGCATTTCGCGTGACGAAACCTGCCGGGGACGGTTCCGACACCCGGACTCAATTCAAACCAACCAATTGGCCGCCGAACCGTACCCCAGCGTATGCCCTTTGCGAATCCGGATTCAAATCCACTCAAGACCTGCCGACGGGGTTAGCCGAGAAATACTGGCTAAGTCCAGCAGCGACCTCCTTCAGCCCACGATCGAGATTGGTATCCAGCGCCGTAACGACCGCTGGGATCTCCTTGCTCTGCACCGCTTCAGACTGGGAGTAGAAATGCGTCCACAGCGTTTTGCCCGATTTGCGGTCATAGAGTTCAAACTCCATGGACACGAGCCCGGTGATATTCGCGCCGTCGACTTCCGCGAATTCGTAGAGCCTGCCGCGGACCACAAATTCTCCGTTCGAATTACTCCCAAGGCTGGTCACGGACTGATAATCGCCTGACGCACTCAATATGCGTATCAATTTGTCTTTGACCAATTCGACCGGCGGCTCCGCCCAACGACTGTACTGGTACGCCCCGATCTCGTTGGTGCCAACGCGATATACAATCGGCGTGTTCAGATATATATCCGCCCCCCCAATACTTCCAACCAACAAAGGCCATAGGTGCGCGCTTGTCGAAAGTGTGGGCGCCACGGGAAGCCCCACAGTGTAATAGTGGATGGGCTTGGTTTTTTCGCAGCCGTTTAGGCCCAGGGAGAGCGCGGATATAAAAACTAATCGGGTCAATCGATGCATATACGACCTCTTCCGTAGGCCCCCGATATTGCCTCAAGGGCCCTAAACTTTATCAAACAACCGCCTGCCAATACGCTCTTGCCCCCAACAGGGAACTAGTCGCTCGACACACCATCGGTCATCCCGTGGATAATCTGCCTCACTTTTGGCCGGGTTTTCGGTCTTTCAGGTTGCTTCCGCGAATAAGTAATGAAGGGTTGCCCTTCAACTCATCCGTCAGTTCTTTCATGTTCTCGGTTGTAGCGCGGATATTCAGTATGATCTGGTCGATGTTGTCCGAGTTGTCCTCCGTCGTGTTCTTTAACTGCTCCAGGAGTGAGGACGCCGTAAACATCGTCTCTCTAAGCTCGACGACGATTGTTCGGATGTCCTGGCGATTCTCTACTACTAGAGAGTCAACGTGCCCCAAGGTTGTGTTCGCCTCATCCATGGTCTTCTTGAGGTTGTCGAGCAAGGGGACGAGCTTCGCACTCGCTGCCTGCACGTTCGTCAAGCTGGCTGACACCTTTGGCCGGTCTTCAGCGAGCATGCCGTTCAAGTTGCCCAGGCTGCCGCCTATGTTCGCACGGTTCCTGTCGTTCAGGAGATCGTTGACGCGGGCTATGGTCACTTGCAGCTCGGTGAGACGCTGGTTCAGGGTCTGCAGTGTCTCCTTGGCAATCGGCGTCAGGCTGCCAATCATCTCGCCGAGGTCACCAATTCCGATTGTCTCGGCCGACTTGAGTTCGCTGCCAGGCGGGGCGAGTTGCCCGTTCTTGGTTCCGGTCCCGACCTCCACGTAGTTATCGGAGAGGGCCCCTAGGGCGGAAATCCTTGCGATGCTGTCGGTTTTTACGGGAATGTTGGGGTGCACACGGAAGTCGATCTCAATGCGGGTCGAGTCTTTGGGATCCACATGCACTCCGTCGACCTTGCCGGCTTCCATGCCACCGTAGCGAACCATGGCGCCTGGCACCAGGCCTCCGGCCGACTTGAAATAGGTATGATACGGGACGCCTCCGGATGAAAAAGTGCCGGACACGGCGAGAATTGTTCCGATAAGCAGGGCAGCCGCAATCAACACAAAGAGCCCCACTAGTACCCGTTCGCGCATACTATTCATAGGTTCCTCATCTTCGATCGCTCCGTCCTATTAAGTTCTCTTGCTCTTGCGGTCCGCGGTGAGCATCTGCAGGTAGTCGAGTTCCTGGACCACCTCAGGCTCCGGCCTCCGGTCCAAAAACTGGCGAACGCGCGGATGGTCGCTCGCTTGGAATTCCTCTTTGGTGCCCAGTGCAACAATGTTGCCGCGGTCCACATACACCAAACGGTCCGCGATCAGAAAGGCGCTGGCCAATTCGTGGGTCACCACCACTATCGTGATGGCATAGGCCCTCTTGAGCTCCATGATCAGTTCGTCGAGTCCCGCAGCGATGATGGGATCCAGTCCAGCCGACGGCTCGTCGAAGAACAGTATCTCGGGATCCATGGCCAGCGCCCGCGCCACAGCGGCGCGCTTTTTCATGCCTCCGCTGAGTTCGGAAGGCATGTAGTCCTCAAAATTGCCCAGGCCAACCTGTCCCAGCTTGATCCTCACCATGACCCTGATTGTGGATTCTTCGAGATCGGTATGCTCGCTCAAAGGCAGCGCAACGTTCTCCCCGACAGTCATCGATCCGAATAGTGCCGAGCCCTGGAATGACATACCAATCTTTTTGCGAATTGAGTCCATCTCGCGGTCGGAAATCTCAGCGATGTTGGCTCCTTGGATCCACACTTCGCCGGAGGTCGGCTTCTCCAGGCCAACTAACGTTCTCAAGAGTGTGCTCTTGCCTGAGCCTGATCCGCCCAGGATCACCATGGTCTCTCCCCGGCGCACGTCGAACGTGATCCCGTGCAGGATCTCGCGCTCACCATAGCTCACGCGGAGGTTGACCACTGAAATGGCCGCTTCGTTGGAAGTGTCAGTCATCTCTGCGACCTGCTATCGACGCCGCCTTCGCAGCCATCGCAGGGCCAATTGGAACTCGGGATTTCAAGCATCTGCGGACGGCTTAACTTCATGGACGTGCTCCTGATCAAGAAGGATTGATAACGTAGAATAAGCTCGTAAATACCAGGTTCACCAAGATAACCAGGGCAATCGAAGTGACCACTGCCGCGGTCGTCGAGCGCCCCACCTCCTCGGCTCCGGCACCTGTCGAAAAACCCTCCTTGCATCCGACAGCCGTAATCACCATGCCGAAAAGGAGACTCTTTATCAGTCCGGTATAAATGTCGCGCGCAAGGATCGCGTCTCGCGTCGCCTGAAAATAAGAGACGATCGTAAAATTGGCAGCTGCAATGCCGAAGACGCATCCCCCGACCACGCCCATAAAGTCGGCCCAGATCGCTAGGGCCGGCATCATGAAGAGCATGGCCAGAAACTTTGGTGCGACCAGAAACGCGACCGGATCAAAAGCCATGGTTTTGAGAGCGTCCACTTCCTCGGTCACTTTCTTGGTACCGATCTCCGCCGCGAAAGCGGAACCCGAACGGCCGATGACGACGATTGCGGTAAGCAACGGCCCAAGTTCACGGAGAATCGAGACGGCCACGGCCCCAGCCACCAACTGCATGGCCCCTAACCTCCGCAACTCGTAGGCGCTTTGCAGGGCCATGATCAAGCCGACAAAAAACGTAATCAGCGAGACAATGGGTATGGCTTCCACGCCGATCGCCATGGCTTGATGGAAAGCTCGCTGAGGGCGCAGACGCTGACCCCGGAAAGGGGCAATAAGTGTGAAATAGGCAGACTGACCCGCGAGGTTCGCCAAGTCGCCGATGTACGCCAGGCCGCTTAGGGTCCGGAAGCCTACCTGGGCAGGTACCGCTGCGATTCTCTCGGAGGCTTTCAATGCTTGGGGCCTCCCATTAAAGGCGCTACCTCAGCGGCATTGCGGCAAGCGCTGTTTGATGCCAGCCAGGCCTCGAACTTTCGGCGTTCAGCCATGGAGCACCTGTTCCTCGTTTTGGGCTATTTCAAAAACTCCGGTCAGACGCGTTAGTTGCAAGACCTGTAAAACCGCCCCTCCCACGCCAAAGAGCACAAGCCGTTTCTTGGTGTCCTGCGCCTCCCTGAGGACCTCTACCAATGAGGCGATCCCCGAGCTGTCGATGTAGCTCACCCCGCCAAGGTTTATGGCCATATGATTTGTGGCTTTCAGGGAATTTAGCAACGTCTTTCGCAGAGCTGGTGAACTGCCAAGATCTATCTGACCCACGAGGTCGACGATCGTAATCTCTCCTGCTGACCGTGTTGAAGTACCCATTGTTCTTTGCATGTCCATCCTCTAATTAGGCTGCGAACCAGCGTCGCGAATTGACCTTTTCCACTGTCACCATTCACTTCGCGATGCCGGTTACCCACCGGCCGGACTCACCTGCGCGCGAGGAAGGTTCTTGACTAATCTGAGTTCGTTCTTCCCTGAAGCTTGTTTATACGACATCTCATCCATGATCGCCTTCATCAAGTGCGTTCCTCGACCGCTCAGCGAGACGTCATTCAGGGGCTCTCCGCATATCCTGGCCGGGTCTGGTGGCTCGCCCTCGTCGAGGAGTCTAAACACAATTCGCTCGGCATTCGCCTGACAGTCCAATTCGATCTCTTGGTCGGAACGGTTCTTGTAGGCGTGTCGGATGACATTAGCTACGGCCTCGTCAAGGGCTAAAGTGACTCCTTGGCACGCTTCATCTGGCAAACCACAGATCGCACTTACCTCGCGTACCATATTGCGGGCAATTGATAAGAACCGAGGATCGCTTGGCACAACAAGCTTCAAATGAAAATTCATTTGCGTCGCTAATCGCCTCTGTTGGAAACATCGAACCGACAAGTCTTCATTACCCACTACCCCTGTCGGCTGGCCGAGATAGCAACGATTTTCGCCGACGGCGACCTTCGCGGCTACTGGAATTTCTACTAGTGTGTGCCATAAAGGCCGTCAGCCTGGAAAGCCCTGGCTGACACCTCTTGACCTCGTGCCATTTGCTCTCCTCGCTCCAGTGTCTGCCTTAGTCACTGGCACAAATCAAGCCGGGGACTCCACTATTAGCGGAGCTCTTTGCTTGATCGGTCCGTGAAGGAAACGCCGCTCAGCCCCGCCCCACAGGTCAGGCTTCGAATGAGTTTTGCCGCAGAGATGCGCGCAAAGCCATCCTTGCGCGTGACAGCCTCGATTTGGTGGCTGCCAAAGAGATACCTAGAACTTGCGCCAGTTCCTTTACACTGTACTCCTGTGTCTGTTGCAACTCCACCACATCTCGAAAGTGGGGCCGCAACCGCAGTATCGCGCTTTTGAGCTTCTCTTTCTTCTCATTTTGCACACAACAGCCCTCCGGATCTTCCCTGAGGTCGCCGTAGGTCCCACCTGTCACCGGCTTCAAAGCCGTCGCGGGTGGCGTCAATCGAGATTTCGTAGGGACGCTTCTTCCGCAAAATCATGAGGGCCGAATTGATCGCGATCCTGGTGAGCCAAGATGCAAAGGTGGATCTGTTCTCGAATTTATTCAGATGAAGATAAGCCTTTAAAGAGGAGTCCTGCAGAGCATCTTCCGCGTCCTCCCAGTTCCTGGTTACCCGGTATATCGTCCGCAGGAGTTTAGTGGCGTGACGTCTTCTGAGTTCAACGAAAGCGGCGGTATCTCCAGATTTTGCAGCCAAAACCAAGAGCTCGTCGTTCATCGCCTTCGAACCGCGATCGAGAGATACGTCACTGCCGGAATAGATAGGTGAGTTCATGTGAGTTGCCCCGACTGAGGTTTAAGGTTCGAAAACAGTTTTGTCAAAAGACACAGATTGATCATTTGAAGAATGAATACCAGCGTCCGCGCTGCGAGTTGCAATGTCATTCCTGCTCACTCGCTTGGCTGAATGAGCTTGTTGCCGGGATATTGACGATTGCCGGAGAAACCTCTTCTTGATGGCAATGTTGTAAGAACGGGAGGCGCGTATCTGTGTCGTTCGCGATCCGATCTTGCACTCCTCCATCTGCTGGCACTTACGTAAGCTGCAGGCTGAAATAGAGATCAAGAACACGATTAACTCGTGCACGTTGGCTTTCATTAAGTCCTCACAACGAGATGAGGATCAATGACCTGCTTCGATGCTGATCGTAGCAAAGCACAGTGAGTATCGAAATTACATGTTTCTGGTATGGGAATCGGGCATGCCCACTCGTCGATTTATGAGATAGGTTCTAGTCTCACCCCAGACAAAATAAAGAATTCCTGAACCGAGTTGCCAATCGGGAATCAAAAGCCAAGTTGGCGCGAGAGTTTGGGATCTCAAGGGCAACTGTACAGAACTACGCCCGGCGGCTTTACCAAGGGGTTCGATCGCTTGCTATGACTCTTCAAACGCGAGATCTGGCGCTTTGTGGTCCCTGGGCAGATCATCGCGAAGTACCCACCGTCCTTTATCGAATGTCCCCATGCCATGTGGCGCCTTACCGGGCAATCGGGGCGAGGTCGGACTAAGTAAGGCCACAGTTGCCTGATTTTATTGGGTTTTGGCGGGGTACTTAAACTATCTCAGACTACCTTGGATTGGTCTATGGCGGAGAGACAGGGATTCGAACCCTGGATACCTTGCGGTATACACGCTTTCCAAGCGTGCGCCTTCAGCCACTCGGCCATCTCTCCGCGGTATTGCGGGCCTTTTTGAATCTAACACAGTTGGCCGGTCACCCGAAGGTGGCCCGTCCTCCTCCGAGACTCAAGGAGCCTCCGCAGTGATGTTGGTTTTCACGATCGCGGACGATTTCAGCTCCACGGGCACCCCCTGCATCAGATAGCGGCGCAGCGTAGAGCGGTCCCCCCAGTTGATCTGCCACCCGTGGTCGATGGCTACGAGAATGTACTGGCCCGGGATAATATTCGCCAACTCGAAACTTCCATCCGTGTTCGTCTGGTCTCTGAGCAATACTGTGATGGAGGTGGGATCTTCGATCGTTATTGGCACCAGCAGCACCATGGCGCCGACGCAAGGCCTTCCCTCAAGCGTCGCGATGCCGCTAAGGGTCGCCCGGCCACTCGCGACATGCACCGTAAGCGTGGACTCGCCCGCACCTACAGTTATATAGCGCCCGGCGGTTTCGGCCCCTTTGGCCGTCAGCCCGGTGAGAAAGATGTTCGGACGGCCACGCAACACGACCTCATAGCGTCCAGGGGGGACCTCGATGATGCGATCGGCACTGGGATCTCTCTGATCACGGCGTGCGAG
Organism: uncultured Acidobacteriaceae bacterium; assembly: GCA_963756685.1. GTDB lineage: Bacteria > Acidobacteriota > Terriglobia > Terriglobales > Acidobacteriaceae > Edaphobacter. Next base: position 131,322 of record CAVWON010000004.1, on the reverse strand, counting down.
ACCGGGGCCCCCACCTTCAGTGCCGTTGGAAGAAAAGCTTCCGCGCTGGGTGTCCGTATCAATCAGGGTGACCTGCACATTGCGTCCCTGCCCGGAGTTCGAGTCCGAATCCGCAACGCCTTCGAAGCGTAGTGAAATCCTCGCCATATCACGCGAAGGCGCAGTCAGGTCGAGCGTTCGCGCCGAGTTCGCGGTCACCTCAACCAGGGCCGAGTGGCCCTCCTGATTTGGGCCGGCGAGTCTTACCTGGTACACACCCGGCGTCAGCCCTCCCACATCGATCTGGCCGGTTTGGTCGATGCGTGTCGTGACCTGGACAAAACTCAGTCCGCCTCCACCTGGACCGAGCGGCTGCACAATGGGAATCGTCGGCACCGACGGCGCGTTCGGCGCATTGTTCACCCTTGGAGGAGTCAGGATCCTCATGTGAATCGACGGAATCGGAACGAGATGAAAGTCGGCCTGGCGCGTGTCACCCGCATGCAGCACGATCGTCTCGGCGAGCGAGGGGTCGGTCACCCCGGGAAACCACGCAATAGGGTAGGCGAAGTCGAGCGACGGATCGTGCGAAGTGTCGGTATTGGTATTGGCCGGGAGTAGATTCTGCCCACCGGCCGTATACCACGGCACGGCATGGATGCTCAGGCGATACTCTCCCGGAGAAAGATTCGCCAGCTCATACATGCCCCGGTCATCGGTACGAGCGCCGCCTCGCGTCGCACCAACAGGCTGCGGCCCTCCGGGGCTTGGGGGCGGAACGCTCTGCAGCATGATCTGGGCATTTCGCACCGGCTCTCCGGCTTCGTCAAGAACAAGTCCGGTGATACTCGCCTCGGGACTCAGCCGGAACTCAATGTCCTTCCTCGGCGCCTCCGCAGTCAGTACGATGTCGGAGGAGTAACCCTGGTGCTCATCGAAGGCCTGGCTGACAAATCCCCGCGCGCTTGCGGTCAGACGCCACGCGCCGGCAGAGGGAAGCGTAACGGTAAAGTGTCCACGCGAATCGCAATCGAAGCCGTTCTCCTGAGCAGGGAACTGGCGGTTCCCGAAGCCTCCTCGCCCTGTGGGCCCCCCACGCCCAACGAGACTCGGCGTCAGATGGCAGTGCGGCACAGGGTCCCCGCCTGCGCTGTTGATAACGACGCCGGTAATCTCATAGTGCGTCGCGTCCGAGCTCTGCTTCGACTCGTGCTTAGTCTGCGCCGTAGCCTGGGTCTCACCTATGCCCGCGTACAAGCCGGTCAGCACAACAAAAGTAGTCCAAAGCGCAAGGCCTCGCTTCACGGCGTCACCTCCGCGACAGGCACGGCGTCCAGGTTCAGCGTAGGTTTGTCGCCCGCGTTGATCGTAATCGAGTGGACATGGTTGCTGAACGGCGTAAGGCTGGCCGGATCGCGATAGTTTGCCATGTGGCGGCGTTCGAACGCGATCACCTGGTAGGTGCCGGGCGGCAGATGGGCGGCCGTATAGTTGCCCGTGCTGCCGCTGCGCATGCTGATCACGGACTGAGCGCTGGGTCCGCTTGGAACCAGGTAGATCCAACACGCAGCGGCCCCGCCGTTCAGAGTCACCGTACCTTGCAGACTCGCCATATCGTCACTTACCGTCACGCGGATCGGCGTGCCCGCAGCACCCGGCACGACCACGAGGTCCTCCTGCAGCAGGTCGGAGTCGCCGTAGCTGGCCGATTTGATGTACCACGTACCCGTGTTGCGCCCCTGAAAATGGTAGCTGCCGGGCGGCGCAGAGAAGACAAGGCTCTGATCGCGCCTGCTCGTAGTGTGGACGGTAGCGTCTCCTCGTTCAGGGGCCGGTTGATCGCTCTGCAGCGTAAGCCCAAACTGCTGCAGGGTAGGCGGCTGAGTACTATCGGACGTTGAAGAGGTATCCACAATCAATTCGACTGGAATCGACGGAATCGGAGAGAACTGAAACACCACGCCGGAGATATCGTGGTCCGGGACTGTCACCGTAGTCTGCGCCTCCTCGGGGTCCTTCCGGATTGTTCCGCCTCGCCGTCAGGATGTACGTACCCTGGGGAAGCTGTATCTTCGTCTCCCCGGCCGTGCCGTTCATCTGCGGATTGACCTGCAATGTGCTCCCATTGCTTGAGCGTGCAGAGATCCGGACGAAGTCCCGTCCACCAGAGGACTGCGTCACGACGCTCACCGAATGGGTCGGACTCACCGCGGGCCGCAGCTCAAAATGCTGCTCCTCGCCGCTATGGATCCGTATCATCTGCGATGTAGTAGATGAGCTTTCACCCGGAACTGTAATAGGCAGCACGGCTTCACCTGTAGTCCGATCAACCGGAGTATACCGCGTCTCCAACCGATATTCCCCAGCCGTCACTGGCAGCCGGAAGTTACCGTGCGAGTCCGTCTGCTCCTGACCGGTAGTTTGCCACCGGTGCCCAGTGTCGTCAAAGTAGCTGCGCATCGCGACGACCGAAATCCGCGGCAGCGGCGTACCGTCCGGCGCAATCACAGTGCCAGTCAGCAGTGCCTCAGGATACAGTCTAAGCTCCAGCGGCACCCCCAACTGCGCGCCTTGCAGAAACATATTACCCGGCTCCTGCACCTCCGTGCTGGCCGAAAAACCAGGTTTGGTAACCAGCAAATTCGCACTGCTATCCGTGTTCTGGTCGAACCGGAAGTTTCCCTCGTGGTCAGTCAGGACCGCCCGGTTGTTCATCCGAACCAAAGCACGCGGCACCGGCGCGCCCGTGCTCGCATTGATCACTTTGCCCAACACGGTACTCGGGACGACCGCAGTCGAGGATGACGGTCCCGTCGTCGGGGAACTATTGCCCGACGAACTGCTGGCCACCTGCGCGTCGAGAGGGACCCTGATAATGACAGCAAGAACCAGGAAGGGAAGCAGCAAGCCGCAGCGTCGAAGGCAGCATACTATCCGGGCTGGCAACACGAACGGTACCTCACAAAAGCTTCGCAGAAATAAGACGCCCTGGATTGATATTAGTGAGAGCAATAATCTCACGCCCAACTCATCCAGAGAAACTCGGTTGAATTACAAAGAGGCCGTCAGTAGGGAATAGTGGGCACAGACCGGGGCCGATGCCGCAGCCATAAGGGCACCAGCCTCCCCAGGAACTCCTCCCTCTTCTCGCTCGAGTTTGAAAGCAATAAACGGAGTGTCTTGCTCGCAGAGAGCATACAAACTGTTGGTTATGCATGTCTCTGTTGAACCTTCAATCCTCTACTTCGGAACGCCAGTCGTTCTCCTGAGTACGCGTAACGAAGACGGTACGACGAATGTCGCCCCTATGTCTTCCGCATGGTGGCTCGGATGGAATTGCATGTTGGGCTTGGGTGCTTCTTCTCATTCTGGAAAAAACCTGCTGCGCGAACGCGAATGCGTCTTGAATCTCCCCTCCGTAAGTGAAGTTCAGGCGGTCAACAGATTAGCTCGTCTCACCGGCTCGGGCCCTGTACCGCCATGGAAACAATCCGTGGGCTATCGCCATGAAAAGAACAAATGCGACGTTGCCGGTCTCAGTTGTTCTCGTTCAAAGGTGATACGGGCACCTCGCATAGATCAATGCCCGATTCAATTGGAAGCAGTACTCGAAGGCCATCGACCTTTCGGACACGGTCGAATAAAGACCCTGGAGCAGTTGTCTACGAGGTCAGAATCGTCCACTCGCATGTCGACGAATCGCTCCTGCTACCGGGGAAGGAGAACCACATAGACCCCAATAAATGGCGACCTCTCATCATGAGCTTCTGCCGTTTCTATGGTCTCGGCAATGAAGTATTTCCGTCGACATTGGCAGAGATTCCCGAAAGCGCCTATCGCCCCACTGAGCGAATGAAGAAATAGTTCGCGCCGCGGATGTTGGTCGATTTAGACGCACAACTGAGGAGAGATCATAGTGACTGAAAGAATTCCTGCGACGAAGTCGTCTGCGTCGCGAGCAGTGAAACTGGAGAAGGCATTTCACTGGATATGGGGCGGCCAGGCGGTCTCCATCACGGGGTGCCCAACTAAGTGCAATCACGTTTCAGCTGATCGCAGTGACTTCGCTTCACGCAAGCTCATCTCAAATGGGCGTACTGACTGCAGCGCAAACCTTTCCCTATTTAGTTTTAGGACTGCTCATCGGAGTAGTGGTCGATCGCTCTTCAAGGCGCACGTTGCTTGTCATTAGCGATCTCTCAAGATCGGCAGTCTTGCTCGTTGCTGCTGTACTTGCGATAGAGAAGCATCTAAGTATCCACGTGATGTGGGCCGTAGTTTGCCTCACTGCCACCTTCAATCTGGTCTTTGACGCGTCTTTGGGCGCATATGTCCCCGAAATTCTGAAACCACATCACTGGTCGATCGCAAACTCTCGCCTGTCCGCAACTCTCTCTGCCGGCGAGGTCGCGGGGCCCGCAATCGGTGGCTTCATCGTTCAAGCCGTTGCAGCGCCTTTTGTGGTTCTCTTGGATGCGTTATCTTATGTGTTTTCCGCGGCCTGCATTTTGATCTCTAAACCCGCGCCTGGCCAAAGACCGCCGGACATTGCGGCACAGCGGACAACGGAATCACGGACTCGTATCTACAATCCAATTCCGGGAATCGTTGAAGGGCTCCGATTCGTGATAACGCATCCGGTCTTGCGAATACTTGGCTTTTGGTCGGCTATCTGGAACTTCGCCTGGAGTGCCGTGATCGCCGTTTTGGTCTTATACGAGTCTCGCGTTCTACATGTCGGGTCTGCAAGTATCGGCTTGTGCTTTGCGGCGGGTGGTATCGGCGGCATCGTCGGAGCATTACTCGCTAACGTGCTGGGAAAAACATTCTCGCCTGGGAGCGTACTCGTATATGCACCGTTCGTCGGTGCTGCTGGCGCGGCAACCATATTGATTCCTCATGCCCATCCATCCAGTTCCCTGGCGTTCGGTCTCTTTCTGTTCAATGCTGGCCAGTCCGCGTTCGGTGTGAACATGCAGACGACCCGACAGATGGTCACGCCCCCGTTCCTGATGGGTCGAATGGATACAACCATGCGGCTGTGCTTCACTGGCATGTCCTCCCTTGGGGCGTTAACGGGAGGGTTCATCGGCTCGAACAAGGGACCCCATGTCTCCATCGTGTTGGGTATCCTCGGACTATTCGTTGCGGCCATAGGGCTTCGTGTTTCTCCTTTGGCTAAACTGATAGGGCTTGGCAAAGGGCTGGCCGAACCATCACATTCCTATAACGATATCGACGCGAAAGAAGCGAGGAGAGAAAATGTTGGTTCGTAAAGCCGAGCAGGAGGATATGTCGGAGGTTATGGAACTTATCCGGCGTGTAGTTCCACTCATGCAGAAGAGCGGCAATTTTCAGTGGGACGCCGAGTATCCGAATATTGAAGTCTTTGAGCGCGACATTGAACATGACCAGTTGTGGGTCGCCACGAGTGGCGGTCAGATCGCGGCAATCGCTGCGATCACTACGGAACAGGAGCCTGAGTACGTCAACGTAGGTTGGGACATCTCGGAGCCAGCCGTCGTGGTTCACCGCTTGGCGGTCGATCCTGCCTTTCGCGGGCAGGGAGCTGCGACCGACTTGATGTTGCAAGCAGAGCTGGTCGCAAAGCAGCGCGCCATCTGGTTGTTGCGGGTCGACACAAACACCCAAAATGAAGCGACCCAGAGACTCTTCCCCAAGCTGGGATATGTGTTGGCGGGCGAGACAGGGCTCAGCTTCCGCCCGGGATTGCGGTTCCGCTGTTACGAAAAGCGACTAAGCATCGAAACCGTCTAGCTGCATCGGCTGGATCGATCGCCAGTCGGCAGCGCAGCGGACAGATGGTTTAACGGATGGCCCGGATACATTCTCCGATGACGGAGGCAAAACCTGGGAGAAAAACTTTGTCGCAACGCTGACACGAGACACGCAGTGACCGAACGAGGCAGCAGATTGATCTAGCAGGGAAGCATGGTATGTTCATAGAACGACCTTGCGATGGAATTTGTAATACCACTTTCGAAAGGCGGCGAACCACTCTTCAGGCAGGTGTACATCGGGCTTCGCGATGCCATCTTTTCGGGGGTCTTCGCTCCCGGCACGCGTCTTCCTTCGACGCGTGAGCTAGCCGAACAGCTTGGCGTATCGAGAACAGTGGTTCTGCTGGCCTACGATCAACTCCTTGCTGAAGGGTATGCGGAGGGCCATCGGGGCTCAGGAACGGTCGTCTCCCAAAGTCTGGGACGCGAACGCACAAAGAAACCAAAGAAGACAACCAACATTCGACTCTCGCAGTTTGGAAACGCCGCTGCAGACGCCTCAGAGAAGTTGGAATGGCCGCATCGGCCGCCCGCTCAGCTCCCTTACAACTTCGCATTTGGCCGCAGCGATATGACGGTCTTCCCGTTCGAAAGCTGGCGGCGCATTCTCACGCGCCATGCATTGAATACGTCAGTGCGCGAACTCGACTACGCTCCTGCGGCAGGCGTGCCCGCTCTACGTGACGCCATTTGCGTCCATCTCCGCAGATCACGAGCGGTCGTTTGTGACCCGTCCGAAGTGATTGTTGTGAATGGCGCGCAGCAGGCGCTCGATCTTGTTGCCAGGGTGCTTATAGAACGCGGGGATCCAGTTGCCGTGGAAGATCCGCTCTATCAGGGCGCAAGGGAAGTGCTCCGTGCAGCGGGTGCCCGCTTGGTTCCTGTGCCGGTCGACCGGGACGGGTTCGGACCCCGCCAAACTTCCGCTCGGCGCCAAAGCTGTTTTTGTCACGCCTTCTCACCAGTTTCCCACCGGCGCTATTCTTCCTCTCGCGCGTCGCCTTGCACTTCTCGCCTGGGCACGAAGCAACAACGCGGTCATCATCGAGGACGACTACGATGGCGAATTTCATTACGACGGCAGGCCGCTCGAGTCCCTTCAAGGTCTCGATACCGAAGGCCGCACAGTCTATATGGGTACATTTTCGCGCACCGTATTTCCGGCCCTGCGCATCGGCTATCTGGTCGTGCCAAAGTCGCTTGTGCCGGCGTTTGCGACCGCTAAGTGGCTCTCTGATCAGCACTCTGCCAGCCTGGAACAACGAGCATTGGCGGAGTTCATTACATCGGGAATGTATGAGCGCCATTTGCGCCAGCTTCGACGTCGGAACACAGCTCGCCGGGACGCCCTGATTGAGGCAGTTGGAAAGTATCTTGGCGAGCGCGTGGAAATGACAGGCGCCGGCGCAGGATCTCATGTTCTTCTATGGCCGGCGAAGAGCATCTCCGAAGACGAGGCCATCGCTCAAGCCGCATCGCATGGAGTCGGCATTTACGGGACCGCCCGGTACTATCTGCGGGCCCATCATCGAACCGGCCTGATGCTTGGCTACTCAACAACGAGCGAGTGACCAGATTCAAAAGGGCATTCGGACCCTTGTGAAGGTGCTTTGATCCTCCTGCGTTTTACGCTCCCGGCTGGGCAGCAGCAGAGTCATTCGAGCCGAATCCACTTCGTATAAGCCGTCTTCAGGACGGTGGAATTCAACGTGAATTGTCTGCTACATCTTTCACTCGAGTGAATGTCATGATCCAATTTGTCTCCCAGGTCTTGCCGCCATCGTCTGAGAAGGCCTGTTCAAATCGGCTGGAATCCTTAGTAATCTCGGAGAAGCCGTTGCGAGTAGAGATAGTTCTGCCATTGAACGGTTCGCGGTCGAAGAAGTCGCCCCGCCCGTCTTTGAACTCGCCGACCATGGGCTGGTCCAGGACGCCGGAGGTACCGCTGGACCAATTGAGACTCCATTGATGCGACTCAGGATTGTAAAGTCGCAGGCCCATTCCTTCGATGTGGCCGGCCGGGCCGTCGGCTTTGAGCTCGAACAGGCTGGCGCGCCCACCCCAGACCTCTTGAACGACGGAGACGCCGTCATATTCCACCCACACGGTTTCCCCTTTTAGGGGATGCAGGAGGCGAGTTATGTGCGTCTTCCATGTGCCGAAGTGGAAGTCGAAATCGCGCTGCCCGTCCCGCTGTGTAGCCGATGGTCGGGAATCGGTCTTCGCGGCATCGCTCAGCGATTGTCGATCAGCACCAGAGGCCGGCCAGTTCTTCTGGAGACTGGCAGCGCCCACAGTTCCAGTTGAGTCTCCCGTAACTCGCGTTAAATCGGCAACGAAGTTGGGCTCCCAGGTCTTCCCGCCATCATCCGAGAAGGACTGTTCTACATGGTGGGAATTTGGAGTAATGTCCGACCAGACAAATCTAACCAGGATCATTCTGCCGTTGAAAGTCTCCTGGTCGTAGAGTTCACCGCGCCCATTTTTGAACTCTCCAATCAAAGGTGTCCTTACGGTGCCGTCCTTGATGCTGGCGAACGTCTGGCTCCACTGGTGGGACTGCGGATTATAGAGAAACAGGGTCAACCCCTGGAAGTGAGTTGTAGCGTTGCTCGCCTCGAGCTCCTCCAGGTTGGCGCGGCCATTCCAAATCTTCCGGACGGTCACTGTGCCGTTCAATTCGACCCAGGTTGTGGAGCCGGAAAGCGGACTCACGAGGCGCTTGATGTGTGTCTTCCAGGTGCCAAAGTGGAAGTCAAAGTCGTGTTGCCCGTCACGCACCTGCTCAGTCGCGGCCGGGGCCGTTTGCGCAAATGTCGAAATCGGGTAGAAAAGAAGGCCAGGTACGCTCAACAGAAGATACCGCCCAATACGCCGAAGCTGGTTCATGGAATTCTCCGAATTCAGGATTCGCCCTTTGAAGGGAATCAGGGCCACACTGTTTGGCCCTGGGCCCATTCAAAGGCAATGGCTCTCTGCCATTGGTTCAAGCATGCGCTAGGCTATGGTATTTGTGTAGAGCCACTGTCCGGGCCATTGGAGATACCACTTTGACTGGGGTCCGTAATGCCTATCTCAGCGATTGTCGATCAGCGCCAGGCCCGCAAGTTCTTTTGGGCATCGACCGGGCCCGCAGTCCCGGTTGGTTCTCCCGAAACTCGTGTATCGTCCGCGATCCAGTTGGTCTCCCAGGTCTTGCCTCCATCGTCTGAGAATGCCTGTTCGAAATGGCAAGAATCGGGACCAATTTGCGAGATGATAAATCGAACCAGAATCGCACGCCCATTCAATTGCTCCTGGTCGACAAACTCGCCGCGGCCATTCCTGAACTCTCCGATCGTGGGTACGCCGACAGTGCCGCCCCGGCTATTCGCGAAATTCAGGCTCCACTGATGCGATTGCGGATTGTAGAGTCGCAGTGACAGCGCCTCGATGTGTCCTGCCCGACCATCAACCTCAAGCTCCACCAGATTGGCGCGGCCGTCCCAAACCTTGCGGACGACGGTGGTGCCCTCATACTCGACCCAGGTCGAGGAACCGGTCATAGGATGCTGGAGGCGCCTTAGGTGCGTCTTCCAGGCGCCGATCTCAAAGTCAAAATCGTGTTGCCCATCATGTGCTATAAGGGTCCGTTGAACTTTGGTTCGCAAAGCCTCTGAATCCAACTCCGCGGGCCCTTGCAGCGGCAAGGCGAGAGCCAGACTACCCACCAGGAACAAGGTTTTCATCGGTTGACGCGCGTTCATTGCGATTCACCCTTCGCTTGTGTGTATTTGTTGGTCCAGTTTTCTCCCACGTCTTGCCCCCTCGTTTGAGAATGCGGTTAACCTGTTTCCAACAGATAGCAAACTGCGTACATCATGATTTGCAACTCAGGCCAACGCAGGCCGATTAGCGCGCGGCGGGTGCTATCAGGGGTTTTGCTCGGCCAGCTTTCGTAACCCCTCTCCTGCCAAATGAACGATTCGCCAGTCGTTGAGGAAATCGGCGCCCAGCTTCGAATACATATTTATGGCGGACTGGTTCCAGTCCAAGACCACCCAACGGATGAAGACCCGGCCTTCCTCTTCTGCTGCGCGCGCGACGTGAGTCAGGAGCGCTCTGCCGATTCCGCGCCGGCGAAAATCGGGGCGCACGAAAAGGTCTTCAAGATAGAGTCCGGCGCCTCGCCATGTTGAGTAGTAGCTGAAGAACACTGCAAAACCCACAGGCTCTCCGTACCATTCCCCAATCAACGTGCGGAATAGAGGGTTCGGGCCGAAGCCGTCGCGCGCGATGTCAGCCTCGGTGGTGCGGACCTGATCAAGCTCCTTGTCGTATTCGGCAAGTTCCTGGATCAATCTCCCGATCAGGGAGGCGTCGGCGATAGTCGCTACACGAATCGTTAGCATGGGCTCCTGGCGTCCTGTGAACTTCGCTTTGGTAAGGGTGCCGAATTCGGGATTCGCCCTTTGAAGGGAATCAGAGCCACACTGTTGGCCCAGCGCCCATTCAAAGGCAACGGTGCATGTATGCCGTTGGTTCAACGATGGGCCACGCCATGGTAGTTGTGTAGAGCCACTTCTTGGACCACTCGAAATACCACTTTGGCTGAGGTCTCGAATGGCTGTCCGTTGCGTTGGCGCCTTCCGCGCAGAAGCAGCAGGCCAAAACACAATGTCCGATAACACATATTATGTATAGTCACCAACAAGCGGGATCGCCTGCCCTGCCCAGTCACCACAATTCTGATACATCGACAGTCAGTACTCATGCGATGCATTCGAACTTCTCGCTCGACTCATTGATATAACACAACTACTAGCGATCTAAGCTGTGAGAACTCATGCCCAGGGTTCGCCCGCACCCACCCCCAACGAAGTGGACCACCTCCAGCCGGTCCCCTCCATTCACGGTAGTCTCGGCCCAACTCGCCCGCGGCACGATCTCCCCGTTATGCTCGACCGCCACCCGGTCGCCCTTCAGCCCCAGTTCACCAATGAGCTGCTCAAGGCTCGCCGGCTGTGGAAGCGTCTCAAACGCGCGCGACTGCCCATTGAGAATCAGCGAAAGTGACATAACACCTCCAGCCTAGCAGGTCACTCAGCGCGCCCGAACCGCCGGATTATCAGACATTCCCCAACCCCCGTCGCCTATTCGAACAACCGCACGGCAGGCTCGATCACCCACCCCTCGAACCGGCGGCCCAGCGTCCTCCGTTCGGCAAACTCCTCGAAGACTCCGCGGCTGAGTCCCATCAGAATATGGATCGCCTCCACCTCGGCCGCATGGTTAAACCTCTGCGTCGAATACCTGCGAGAGTGGGCCAGGTACTCCGCCGCATGGCCCAGTGTCAGCAGCGTGCGTCCATGGTGCGTCTTCGTAATGCGATGGATCGTCAGGTCGCCGACCCTCGATACTGCCCTGCCCTCCGACAGGCTGGGAAACGACCGCGCTGTACGCGATGGAACGAGTACAGGGCGAGGTACACCGGGAATGACTGCTGTGGCCATGGACGTTAAATCCTCCGTCCACCTTCCTATCGGCCATCAAACGTCCCTCTTTACCCCCAAATCTCGCAGCAAAGACTAGTCCTCCTTGAGCGGCCACAGATGGTTCACAGGCCCCGTCCCATGACCGACCATCTTCGCCGTACGAATCGCCTCAACCACGTACATCTTCGCCATCCTGGCCGCGTCCTTCGCCGCATCTCCCAGCACGAGTCTGCTCAACAGCGCACTTGAAAAGGCACACCCCGTCCCATGCGTCGACTGGCTCACGATCTTCTCCCCTGGCAGCCACAGCACCTCACCCAAAATGGGCACCAGCAGGTCGTCCGGAGGGTCCAGATGCCCGCCTGTCACGAGCACATTCAGCTCCTCTCCCATCGCCTGCAACACCCGCGCCGCCTCCAGCATGTCCGTCCGCCCTCTCACGCAAAGCCCCGTCAACACCCCCAGCTCCTCCAGGTTCGGCGTCACCCAATCCACCACTGGCAGCAGCCTCTCCCGCAGCACCGCCACACCCTCTTTATCGAGCAGCTCCTTCCCCGAGCTAGACCGCACCACCGGGTCGAGCACCACCGGGACTCTCCGCTTCTCATCGCGAAGCATCTCCAGAAAATCCGCGACCATAGCCACATTCGCCGCCGTCGCCAGCATGCCGATCTTGATCCCCGCCAGCGGCAGGTCGCTCTGCAGGCAATCCAGCGTATCGTGCACGATCTCCGCCTCGACCGGAGTAGACGACCTTACCCCCATCGTCGACTGCACCGTCAGCCCCGCAATGCACGATGTCCCAAACAGTCCATGCGCAGCAAAGACCATCAGGTCCGCGGTTACGCCCGCGCCCGACGATGGATCGAAGCCCGCAATCGTCAACACTGTCTGCATCGGATTAAGCATAAAGGAAACAAGGGGATGACCCCGCAGTTACCTTTGCCACCATCACTGATACTCTCTCTCTGAGCGACCAAGCCGCAATCACCCAGGAGCACCATGCCGAAGCACCTCATCCTCCTCTTCCTCGTCGCCTTACTCGCCCCAGCCGCCCATGCCGCGCCCAGGGCCGCCGACTCTCAGCCTTACGCCCTCATCTCTCCCTCTCTAGCCGCCGCGATCGCCTCCCAGGGCCCTACGCCCCTCTCAAGCCACTTCATCCAGGAAGCCGACGCCCACCTGGCCGACACCCCGCACCCCCTCCCCCGCCTCCACACCGAAGGCACACTCCCCCACCAGGGCATCCGCGACCAGAGCATCCAGGCCGAACGCGACTTCGACACCATGCTCGCCTTTGCCATTGCCTACCGCGTCACCGGCGACAATCGTTACCTCGACGCCGAGGCCCGCTTTCTCGCCTCCTGGTCGAAGGTCTACCAGCCCAGCCTCAACCCCATCGACGAGACCCGCTTCGACCCCGTCATCCTGGCCTTCGACCTCACCCGCGCCAACCTCCCCGCCGCGACCCAGCAGCAGGTAGTCGCGCTCTTCCGCACCATGGCCACCGGCTACCTCGATTGGGACGACCACAACCCCGGCAAAGACATCGACAACTGGAACAGCCATCGCATCAAGCTCGCCACCCTGGGCGCCTACCTCACCGGAGACCCTGCGCTGATCGCTCGCGCAGCAAAGGCCTTTCGCCAACAGGTAAAACAAAACATCCGCCCCGACGGCTCCGTCGACGACTTCTACAAGCGGGACGCCCTCCACTACGTCACCTACGATCTCGAGCCCCTCACCACCGCCTCCCTCGCCGCCAAGGCCCACGGCGAAGACTGGTTCCACACCGCCGCCACCGGCCAGCCGTCACTCGAAATGGCGATCGACTGGCTCGTCCCCTTCGCCACTGGAGCCAAGACCCATCAAGAGTTCGTCAACTCCAAAGTCGCCTTCGACGCCGCCCGCGACAAGGCCGGCGAACACGGCTACTCCGGCACCTGGGAGCCCGCCGGCAGCGTCAACCTCTTCACCCTCGCCACCTGGCAGGGCCCTCGCTACGGCGCAATCCTAAAACAAATCTGCACTAACACTGCGCGCCAGCCCACCCCATGGATCCAACTCCTAATGAACGCCGAAACCAATTAGCGTTTATTTGCCGAACAGGATTGTGATCGTCCCGGAGGAGCCGGTCGGAGACGACAACGTCATCTTTGCCATCTCCGTTCAAATCGGCAACAGCCAGGCCCGCCCAGCCAATGTCCTTTAGATTTCGCATGGAGTTCTGAAAGCCTCCCCCTCTTTGGCCGAGGAAGAAGACCAGACTGCTGCTTTGGGCACAGGAGACGACAATATCGCGCAATCCGTCACCATTTAGATCCCCCGTAGCAACACGGTCGGGCCCCTTGCATCCAGCGAGAGGAAATGGCGAACCCTGCATCTTCGCGAATCCACCCTTGCCGTCACCCAGCAAGACCGTTACTCCAATGTCCTTCGCGTCGGACACGTCGCGGTCATAGGGAAGGACTACGAGGTCAGGATTGCCGTCCTTGTTGATGTCATCTATGGCCACGGCCCAAGGCGCCGCACCGGCGGGGAACGGTGACCCCGATGCCTCGTGGAAAGCGCCCTTGCCATCTCCAAGCAATATGGAAACGGCGTTGATGTCCATATCTGTCGTAACAACGTCCGGTTTGCCGTCCTTGTTGAAGTCAGCGGAGCGCAGGCGCTGATACGGACGTTTCCCTGTGTGGAAGAGTCTGTCCAGGCAAGACAAAGTTTCCAGCGCCATCGCCGAGAAGAAGCAATATCTGGTCATGCCCCCAGCTATCCGTCACCACATCCAACCTGCCATCGCCATTGAACTCTCCGACGGCGACTCCGTGAACGTGCGGATAGGAGTTCGTAGCGAACGGAGAATGCGGCGATGGCTTGAAACCGCCTTTGCCGTCCCCAAGTAACACGGTCAGATACGGCGTACCCGTGTTAGCAATCACCAGGTCGAGATTGCCGTCCCCATCGAGGTCCCCCATCGCAATATCATTCGGGCCTTCTCCCGTAGGAATCGGCGGGCCAGGCGCTAAATGAAAGTGCTCACGTCCGTCGCCGAGCAACACCGTGAGCGTGCGGTCATCCGCATTCGCAACCAGAATGTCGAGGTGGCCGTCATGATTGACATCAACGACAGCGACAGGTCCGGGCCCCTTACCCACATTCAATACAAGTTCCTGGGACACCTCATGCACAGGAAGAGAACGGTCACGCAAATTCGATGCAGAACCAGTCAAAAGAACGGTGGTTGCGATCAGCGCGAGCCATGTCGGAAAACTCTTGGGTAGATGGGTGACGAGGGTGGCCTTTTCTGCTGAGACTGGCGTGTTTGCCATGACAGGCCTCCAAGGCTCCAACGAGTGTAGCTCGCAGTGTCGCCAGCTGATGGATGGGCACTTGTCCGGAAAAGCGACTATACGGACAAGTGCTCTGCGATCCATGCTCGATGAGCGCATTGGCGATTTGGCACTCGTCCAGACGCATCCCCCCGAGAAGTGCGTTAGATTTGCTCGCCAAGAATCAGGGGCACATAGCTTCGGACATCTTCCAGCAATTGCTCGCGAGTGATACCAACCTTGGCGCGAAGCTGCACACCCTGCAGCAAGTCAACGAGCAAACGGCCTCGCACCTTGGCAGAGGGTGTGCGAGTCAGGCGCCCCGCCTTTATCTCCTGCTCGAAACGTTTCGCGAAAATATCAGCGGATGCCGTCAAACCCTTCGCGAGCCATGAACGGATCTCCGTTACCCGCTCCGACTGTCCCAGCGCAGCGGCGGCCAACATGCAGCCGCTGCGGGCGTCGCCTGTAGCGGTGTTGACGGTAGCCTCGCAAAAGCCGGTCACGGCCTTGTGGATGTCCGGCTCCGCTTGAAATGCTGCCATTTTGGGAGCTCCATAGATCAGCGCATAGCGCTCGACGGCCCTTAGCAGCAGGGTGGACTTGTCTCCGAAGGCTCGGTATAGCGCGGGCTTGGTGACGTTCACGGCTCGCGCGATCCGATCCACGTCGACTCCTTCATACCCATGCTCCCAAAACATCTCAACAGCACGGTCAAGTGCTTCGTCGGGAATAAAGCCTTTTGGACGTCCCGGGGGACGCTTCGCAATATTAGTTACCATCGCGTACGAAACTCCTTGCATTGCATCTGCTGGTATCGTACTCTCGCGTATGTAACGCTGCAAGACAGTAAATACAGGAGACACCAATGAAACATTCGATCGCGCTCGTCACCGGCGCCACCTCCGGGCTCGGTCACGCTGCAGCCCGCTTGCTCGCCGCCGAGGGCTACCGCGAGGTCATCGTCACCGGGCGCAGCCTGGCCAGGATTCAGGAAACGGCCGCTCAGCTCGCGGCGGAGACCAAGACGCAGGTCTTCACGCCCCTGGAGCTGGATCTGGACGCGCCGGCCAGCGTTCAGTCCGCCCTCGCCGCGCTCGTCAAGCGAGGTCGGCCGATCGATTTCCTACTGCTCAATGCAGGGATGGTCCCAGGTAAGAAGCGCGTGCTCACTGCGGCGGGCATCGAGGCGGCTCAGGCCCCGCTCATCGGCCATCATCAACTGACTGTCGGGTTGCTCCGCGCCAACCTGCTGAGCCCTGGCGCGCGGATTGTTATCGCCGGCGCAGAACCTGCCCGTGGGGGCGTGCCGATGTTCAGCTACACCGATGTGCCAGCCTTCGCCGCCAAATACTTCCGGGGAGACCGGACCGCCGCTATCGAAGCCCTGATTCGCAACGGGCCAAACGTGAAGTACGTGCCCAACAATACGTATGCCGACGCGAAGCTCATTATCGCTTGGTGGGTCGCGGCGCTGGCGCGCCGGCTACCCTCCGGCATGGCCGTGTACGCTGTCTCGCCCGGTGGGGCGACCGCCACCAAGGTGGTGCGAAACGCTGGCCCGGCGTTGAAGTATCTGTTTATCCCAATCGTGAACCTCATTCCCGGCATGAATCAGACGCCGGAGACCGCGGCCCGTCGGTACCTCCAGGCGTCGGAGTTCGGAACCGACGTCTCAGGGCAATTCTTCGCCTCGGCTCAAGGGAAGTTCTCAGGCCCAATTGAGGTGCAGCGCCAGCCACACCTCTACGATCGCGCCAGCCAGGAAGCCGCGTGGCAGGCCGTCGTCAAGGTCTCTGGCGTCGACTTGTCTCACCCAGCATCCCTAACCGCCGTGTCCTGAGGAGCGCTGATCGGCGCGCAGCTGGATGCCAAACAACATCGCCACCTCCCTAACTTGAATCACGGCGACAGAACGAAGAACAACCATTCACAAGGAGAAGACGCATGAAACGGTACGAAGATAAAAAGGTGGTAATCATAGGCGGCACGAGCGGCATGGGGCTCGCTACGGCGAAGATGCTCCTTGATGGAGGCGCGCGCGTTCTGGTGACGGGTCGCTCGAAGGAAGGCCTGGAATCGGCGCAGAAAGAGCTTGGCAATGAGGCCATCGTGGTTTCGAGCGACGCGCGGTCGTTGACGGACCTCGACGCACTCGCCTCTCGAGTGAAGGCCGAGTTCGACACCGTCGACCTGCTGTTCGTCAACGCCGGGTTCAGCACCCGAGCGCCTCTGGAGAGCATCACCGAGGCCATCTACGACGAGATGTTCAACCTGAACGCCAAGGGACCGCTTTTCGCAGTGCAGAAGTTCGCGCCGCTAATAAACCGGGGAGGCTCTGTCGTCCTCACGACCTCCATCGCCAACGTCAAGGGAATGGCCGGCAACGCCACATACGGAGCCGCCAAGGCGGCGCTGCGATCATTCGCTCGGACGCTCGCTGCTGAGTTGGTTCCTCTCGAGATTCGCGTCAACGCGGTGACGCCCGGTCCCATCGACACGCCGATCATCGGCAAAGCGTTTCCCGCTGACGCAGCCGCTCAGATTAGGGAAAAGATGATTGGTATGGTCCCGATGAAGCGCTGGGGCACGTCGGAGGAAATCGCAAAGGCCGTCCTCTTCCTTGCGTTCGATGCGACCTTCACGACCGGCGCCGAACTTCCGGTAGACGGAGGATGGTCTCAACTCTAAGGCTTGAACCTCGCTTGATGAACTGACCGATGAGTATCGGCGCTGAGATGCAGGCCGGTAAAAGGAGGAGTATGAACATGCACAACCTGGTAGTGAGCTGTTTGGTTGCTGCTTATCTCGCAGCGAACGTGTACGCCATTGTGAAGGTTCGAGTGTTTGAGTTAGCCCGTTCACGCAAGCACCTCCTACTCTATGGCGTTCCCTTCATATTGTGGGGTTCTCTCATCCTGTTGGGATGCAAGCTCATGGAGGTCTTGCGCCGATTCGATGAGTGGGCTGCCTAACCAGGCGTTCCCAACTGAAGACAGGCCAAGGCACTCATTGAGCCATTCAAATGGATCGATGCTTTTAGCAAGTGGACGTAATACCGGCTAGTCGGAGTCATTCAACCCAATACTTCGTGCCGTAGCCCATTCTCCTCCCCCATAGACGAACATCAAGAAGCTAGACTGACACTATGGATTCAAAATCCCACCTGGCCATAGCCCTCGACTACTCCGACGCCACGCAAGCCCTGGCTCTCGTGGACCACCTCGGCGACACCTGTCAGTGGTACAAGGTCGGCATGGAGCTCTACTACGCTGAAGGAAACCGCATCGTCCGACAGCTTCGCGACCGCGGCTTCAACGTCTTCCTCGACCTCAAGCTCCACGACATCCCAAACACTGTAGCCGGAGCGGTTCGTTCCGCCACCCAGGCCGGAGCTTCCCTCCTCACCATCCACGCCAGCGGCGGCGCCGCCATGATGACCGCTGCGGCCGAAGCCGCAACCGCCCCCGGCTCTCCCCGTCTCCTCGCCGTCACCGTCCTCACCAGCATGGACGCGAACGAACTGGCCGGAATCGGCATCACAGCGTCCGCCGCCGAACAGGTCCTCCGCCTCGCCAAACTGGCCCAGGCCTCGGGCATCAACGGCATGGTCTGCTCCCCCGAAGAGGTTGCCATCCTGCGAAAAGAGACCGGCCCCGGTTCCCTGCTGGTCGTTCCCGGAATCCGCCCCGCCGGAAGCGCCGTCGGAGACCAGAAGCGCGTCGCGACCCCCACCCGGGCCATCGCTGACGGCGCCTCCCTCTTGGTCGTCGGCCGCCCCATCACGCGCGCCACAGACCCCGCAGCGGCCGCCCGCGCGGTTCTACAGGAGATCGAACTAGCCAGTTCGGCGTCCGCCCCAAAAAATTGAAAATAAAGTCAGAAAAAGTGGCACGTTTTTAGAGCCGAAAAAGTGTCCGTCAACTCACCACGATTTACCATCAATCCACCACAAATTCACCACAAAAAAACCACGTCCAACACGCACTTTTTCGCAAATACCCCTGCAAAAACACCCGTCCCACCACAAAAGAAAAAAACCCTAAAACTGCGTAGCCAACCCCAGCGTTCCCGCCCCGTGCGTAACGTCCATATCGCTCAATCGAAGCGCGAGCGCCTTAGCCGAGCCACCCCCGCGCTGAAACTCGCTCAACTGCAGCTCCGCCACGTCGAAACCCCTCTCCGTCAAACGTTTAGCCAGGTCCGTCTCAACCGCACCCATCAGAATGTTCTGCCCGGCGTTGATTACATTGCAGCCAAACTGTGTAGCCTCCAACTCGCTGACAGCAATACGTTTATCCACCCCATACGCAGCTTCAATCTTCAACAGAGAATCCGCATCGAAAGCCCCGGGAAAATAAAGCAAATACCCCCCGCTAAGTGGCGCAAAACAAAGGTCCAAATGATAAAACCGCGGATCCACCAGATGCAGCGAAGTCACGGGCGTATGCCAGGCATCGGCCACATGGCGATGGCTGATCTTGCACGTCCTGACCCCATGCGCGGCCCACAAATGCCCGCCATTCGCGTCAAACAGCGCGTCTCCCTCACCTTCAAACGATGTCTCGCGAGGCGTCGCCCACAGCAGAAAACCCGCGTCTTCCAGCCAATGCCGCACCGGTCGCTCCTCGGTCTGCCGCTGCGGATGCGTGAAGCTCGAAATAGCCGCGACTCCATGCTGGACCAGCGCGGCATGGGCCACAAACACCATGTCCGGAGAACCTTCACGGGCATGCAGCAGCCGCACGTCCGCAATTCGCTGAAGCTCTTGATACAGGCCCTTCCACTGCATGAACGCGGTATCGCGCGACGGCTGGTGAAGGTTCCCAGCCATCCACGGGTTGATGACGTAATCCACGTCATACCACTCCGGCGGACACATTAGATAGGTGGGGCGATTGAAATGGGGTAGAGAAGCAAGGTTTGAAGCGGAAGGCGATGCAGACGCGGTGGTAATCATAAAACGGGATCCCTACTTTCCAGCGTAGAGTCTGCCCGTCCCAACTGACGATCGTCAAGTGCTTGCCGGTAAATTATTTGTACAACTTTGGTGCATCGCCTCCGAGCGCAATTTGGCCCTATGCTCGCCCTGTAGATTGTGGGCCCACACACGACAAAAGGGCCCACGGTAGGCCCTCTGTCCTGTATTTCCAAAGTTGAATACTGATCAGAGCTTTTCGAAGAAATCGCACGCCGAGCAGGAGATATACACTCCGCCAGGAGTACCGCGTTCACGGTCCTTGACGCGCTTGACGATGCGGGTGGGTTTGGAGCACTTCGGACAATCCGTGCTCTTGTTGGTATCCATGACCTTCTTACGGTCGCCGGTCTTGGCAATCTTCGCCATAATGCTTGTTCTCCCTGGTACGAATGTTGCGGCTCGCGCGCTGGATGTCCTGATTGGCCGCCACCCTTTCGGGCAAGCAGAATCGAATCATCCGGAACTTCTCGTAAGGATTGTCCGGGACGCGTCCACGGCGTGAATCAGATGGAGAAGAACTGCGATTGAGGCTCTTCTATAAGTCTACACGACGGGACCTATGAAGGGCTTCGGAGTCTGGGAAGGGTCTGTAGACGAGGTCGTAGGAGGCGCTGGAATAGGCGCAGCCGGGCCAGTTGGTTGGAAACTGGACCTTGCCAGGGCCTCCAGCAGGAACGGCCTCTCCTGGCAGGCGCAGCGTCGGCGGCGCGGCCGGCTTGGTCTCATCTGCTCCCTGCTCTTTATCGCCCATCGCGACCTCGCGGGTTGGCGCCGGTGCGTTGAAACCGCCCATTTCATCCTTGTCGTGGATCTCGATGGGCTTGCCGAGCGCAGCGATCTCTACCACCGTCACTCGATCTCCGACGAACCGGACGAATCGAATGGTCTGCGGAACGTGGCCGTAAATCCACTCTTCATAGTGGCCGCCATTGGGATCTCCACTTTGTTGTTCGCGCATCTTGTTTTCGGGTGCGCCCAGCGCAGCGAGCACCATCCGGTGGTTCATTCCAACGAGGACCTCGTGGGCCGCGATGGCTTCTTTCAACGCTGGCGGAAGTGTGTCGGCGTAGGCCTGTTCAGATGATCTTAACTCCGAAGTCGATCAACGGCTCCAGCAGCGCCTTCACCTCTGGGCTCGATACTTCCGGGATCCCACCCTCGAACACCAGCGTAATGCGCGAGCCCGTCGCGACCTCTCCGGTATTTTGGGTGACTGGTGCATCATTCAACTGAACGTGGCTTAGGAAGCGGTGTTTCGCATAGGGGCCGCCGTTGAAATCGATCACGAGGCGGTCGCTTTTTATTGTCAATGAAGTGACCACGACACGATCTCCGGGGGCAGCAGCTTGCCCCTTCTCGTAGATTAGCTTTCTGTAATCTGCGGGCCCGGGTGTGAGTTGTCCGTTCGCTTGAAGCGTAATGCCTGAACTTATTGGCAGAGCACGATGGGCAAAGCCTTGCTCTGCTTCGAGATTGCGAATGAGTTCGCGGCGTCCACGTTCGTCAAGCTTGCCGTCAGGTAGTGGGACGTGAGTCGGGGTGAAGTCAGTGGCGATGTCGGCGGTGGCGGATTTTTCGCCTACGACGAAGACCTGTCCGTGGGCCGGTGTGAAGGGCAGGGTGAGGAGGCCTGCGAGGAGGGCCGATCTGTAGTGGGTCAGTGCCATCGAAGCACCTCAGATATAGAACAGCTTGCGCCTTCTCTTTGCTTTTTACAAGAGGTGACAGTCACTTTCGGGGGTCAATAAATGTAATTTTTTTGCTGCGGTGAAAAAGGCGGTTTTTACAGGGGGTTTTGCAAAAATGTGCGTGAAAAACGTGGTGTTTTTGTGGTGAAGTCGTGGTGAATTGCTGGTGAAAGATGGTGTGTTGACGGACACTTTTCCGGGCGCTTAAGAAACATGCCACGTTTTTGAATTTATTTTTGTTGTTTCTTGCCTTTATTTTCGTCCCCGGACGGTCAGGGTTTTGGTTCGTCGTCGACTGAGCGGGTCTGTGGGGTGGTCGGCAGAATTTGAACCAGAGATACTGCGGCGGCCGGCCTTGCCTGCTGCTCCATGGCGACATGGGCCGCCGGCGGAGGGGCGTCCATGGGATAACCCGCTGCCACGATGGGAACATAGGTGTAGTTCCAGGCGTAGTCGCGCGTAATGCGGACCAGGACGGCCACTCCTATCAGCAGAACGATTGCGGTAAAGGTGGCGCCCTCGGGGCCATAGTCTCCGCCGGTGAGCGAGAGCCGGCCGAATGCACGGGTTTGAACGATGCTTGCAAAGTCAGTGATGCCGCTGATGGGCAGGCCGAACAGAACCCCCATTGAGGCGTTCCAGGCAAAGTGAAACCCCCACCCCAGCCATAGCCCGTTGGTGCGGAGCCAGGCTATCGAGAGCAGCAGGCCGGCGAGCACTGTGACCAGCGTGCTGGTCCAGGTGGCGCCCGGATTGAGTGCGTGGCCGAGTCCGAAGAGGAGAGAAAGGCCAATTGTTGCGGCAACCGGCCCGATGGCTTCAAGTAACCGGCGGAAGGGGTAGCCGCGAAATGCTACCTCTTCTGCGAGTGCCGCGACCGCGAGGGTCACGAGGTTGAGAAGGAGCAGACCGAAGGCGCGGGGCTGCGTCCAGAGCTGAATGTTCAGTGTTCCGGCCAAAGCCATGGGCAGGACGGCGAGGACGACAAGGGCCCAGCCAAGCGCGACGCCCAGCTCCCACTCCCGTCGCGCCGTGGGACGTTTGGGCAGGCCGATGGCCTCGCGGACGGAGGAGTGCCGGGTGGCGATGGCCTGCAGTACCGAAAACCCCAGCGCAAGAAGGAAGAGAAGAAAGACGGAGGTGAGGAGCGGGCGGGCGGCGTCCAGGGCGAAGCGTTGCGAGAGGCCGCGGGCGGCACGCGCAGCCACGGTGTCGGCGGCGAGAAACCAGGCCACGGACGTCACGAAGAGGGCAAGCTGCAGTGTGCGCTCGGAACGGCGTGAGATTGTTGAATCGAGCGCGTGCAACGGTAGTTACTCCAAGGCGTCGAGGTACCGCTAGGCGGTAGTGTAGAACTGCGCGATGTTGCGGAACTTGGTGTAACGCTGCTCCAGCATGACATCGAGGGGAAGATTGCGAAGGCCCGCAAGGTGGTATCGAAGTTTTTCGTCGACCATCGCCATGGTTGCGGCGGGATCGTTCTGCGTGCCGCCGCGTGGTTCGCGCAGGACGTCGTCGACACAGCCCATGAGTTTGACGTCCCCGGCGGTGTATTTCAGGGCGGCGGCGGCCTGCTGTTTCTTACTGGCGTCCTTCCACATGATGGAGGCGCAGCCCTCGGGCGATATGACCGAGTAGATGGCGTTCTCGAGCATCAGGACGCGGTCAGCCACAGCGAGCGCCAAGGCGCCTCCGGAGCCGCCTTCACCGGTGATGGTGGCGATGGTAGGGACGCGCAGGCGGGACATCTCGATGAGATTTCGGGCGATCGCTTCGCCCTGGCCACGCTCTTCTGCCCCGATGCCGGGGTTTGCGCCGGCGAGGTCGATAAACGTGAATATAGGGCGACCGAACTTTTCCGCGATCTTCATGGTGCGGAGGGCCTTGCGGTACCCTTCCGGGTCTGGGCTGCCAAACTTGCGGGCGACGCGTTCTTTGAGGGTTCGGCCTTTGAGGTTGCCGACGACCATAACGGGTTCGCCGTGGAACAAGGCCATGCCACAGGCCATTGCGGCGTCATCGCCAAAGGCGCGGTCGCCGTGTATCTCGCTGAAGTCGGTAAAGAGAGCTTCGATGAAGTCCATCGGATAGGGGCGCTGCGGGTGTCGTGCCAGCTCCGTCTTGATCCATGCCTCGGGAGTTGGTACCGGTACCGGGTGAGGATGCGCTGATCTGCCTGGTTCGTGTTCGGCCATCCTGATCATTGTATCGAAGAGCGGCGCGGGTAGTTGTCCAGGACAAAGGCAGTGTGCTCGATCAGTTACAGGAGGATTGGCTGATTATTTCCGGATTGCCGACATACGGAAATAACCCGGACCCTCGAAGCCGGCCGAAATATCTCGTGTTGCCCACACCTTCCACTACTCCCTCAATGAGCGCTAACCGCCGTTCTCGCCAGTCGCCGGGATGGCCCCCAATGGACGCCAGACGGCCCGTAAGAACGAACTCGGATGTAACCGAGAAAATGCATCGTTACAGCAGGGCCCTTCATCTTCACTTGGAAGTCATGGAGAAATTTGCAACCGCTGTAATGGACCTGGCCGCTCAACCTGGAGAATCCCCGTGCCCGAACTGATTGCCGGATTGATCGATGTCTTCGCCAACGAGCCCTTGACGGGCAACCCGCTCGCCGTGGTTCAAGCCGCTGATGAACTCAGCGAAGAGCAGATGCGGCAGCTTGCCGGCGAGTTCAATCAGGCCGAGACCACGTTCATCCTTCAGAGCACGCGTGCGGATCGAAAGTTGCGATCGTTTACCGCAAGCGGTGAAGAGGTCTTCGGCGCCGGGCACAACGCCCTCGGAGCGTGGCTCTGGCTGGGCGAGCATGGAGATCTTGGCCCTTTGACAACCTCGCAGACGTTCTACCAAGAGATTGGTACCGATGTTCTACCTATTGAGCTTGAGAAAATCGGCGCCCGGGGCATGGTCGTATGCGGCAGGCCCCTTTGCGCCTGCTGGATCCGCTGGGCAATGTGGATCCGCTGGCGAAGGCGCTCGGGCTCGATCCATGCGAAATCCTGTCTCACCCAACACCGCGCCCGGCGTATACCGGTGCCGCTCATCTGTTGGTGCGGGTTGTAAATCCCGAGACCGTAGACAAAGCCAACCCGGCGGCGAAAGAACTCCTTGGCGTTTTGAAAGGAGCAGGGGCAGAAGGTTGCTATATCTACGCGTTCGATGCGAATCGGCCGCAAACAGCCTATGCACGGTTCTTCAACCCTACAGTCGGACTCTGGGAAGATGCGGCCACCGGAACGGCAGCGGGGCCGCTGGCAGCGTATCTCGCCAGCGAAGGTCTGGTTGCGAACAACGAGTTGGCGATCGAACAGGGCACAAAGATGGGACGCCGGAGTATCCTGCGAATTCGAGTCAATCTCGAACCGGAATTATCCGGCACTGGGATCGTTGTCCTGCGTGGCGTACTCCGGCTCTGAATGTTTCCGGGCTTGCCGACAAACCGAACATTACGCAAGCCCGTTTCTCGATAGCTGGTCCTCAACGGGGCCGGACTGACAGCGCCGCGACGACCTTACCTGCGAAATGCCAGCCTGAGCAGCTTTGCTTGGCGGAAACCTACCGTCTCGATTTAGGGATTCGGCCAAGGCGAGGGTCATGCCGCAGCAGCAGATCGCACGCATGAAGGGCTTCTATCTCGAAGTCCGGGCCATCACTCGGGATGAGAAGCCAGTGGGCGATCTTATCACCGAGGAGTTGGATAGAACGGATGGAAGGGAATTCGCGGCGGAGCTCTGGATCTGCGGGGTCGGTAGTCTCCGAAAGGACAAGCCAAACGCCATTGTCCCTCGGAGATTTCTCATGATCGCGGAGCATACATACTATGCGGTCGCCCAGGTAGACGGCAAAACCGGAAAACATCCGGCGCACCTCGGGATTCGACGGCGTGAGCGCGTCCAAAACAAACGCGTGCGGGGGCTTCTGTTTTGATTTGGCGGAATGACGCATGATCTATCACACAGACCATAACAGCTCGCCCGTAATCCGTCTCGGTTTGTGCGAAATCGTCAACGCGCTCACCGAGATTCAGGAACTCGGCATCCTTAACGGTTGACCGGCACAGTGGCGGCTGCGACGTTGCAAATCATCCTCTGACACCGAGAAACTTGCCCATGGTTCCGTAGGTGGGCTCGGCCTTAGGCACGTTTCGGTGGTGCAGTCTCGGCGGCGGCGGTGCTTGATTCGTGCTCGGAACAACGTCGTGTCCCTTGATGTTCTGGACCCAGTTGCCGACCGCCGTTACGATGCGTGCCGATGCCAGACGTCGTGACCCTTGTTCGGCCTTCGTTCCACCCTCGAACTCGCTGAGCACCTGAGGCCCACGGTCGTCCTCGATCACCCGAAGAGTCCACGTATTGCCTTCCCCAGGTGTGAGCAGAAAGATGGCCCGCAGGCTTCTGACGACGAACTCGACGACTGCAATACCGTCCTGAACGTCAAGACGGGGTTCGAGCTCCAGCTTTTCTTTGCTAGTGAAGTCGAAGGCTTCCTCAATGCGCTCGCCGAGCTGGGCGAGCAATACTTCTCGCTCGCTCTCCCTGCGCCGCTGCTCTTCTTCTGCGACCTTTCGGTCTGCATCCGCCACAACCTGGCGGGCCTGTTCAAACACATCTACCAGCGCATTATCCATTGTTGCAACCTCTCAAGACATTGTGACGGGCACAGAGACACCTGCCAACTCCCCAAACGGGGTATATCGACGGTTTTAGTACTACCGATGCGATCTTTTCCAGACTGATGAGAGATTTTCGCCTCTATGTGCTGTGAACCTGAGAAGAGCACAGTTGTGCGGGTTGAGTCCAAAGGCCCATCCATAGGCCGAAATCCGGTTCAATTGCGGCGTCGGCGATGAGGCAACGTGCGGTGAAGTGCAACTAGCATGACGAGATAGCCGGATCGCTTCATGTGGACCCCGTCGCTCGAATAGTTCGGATGATCTGCGAGCGGCGCGTAGAAGTCGATCAACTTCCAATGATGATTGGCGGCCAGTTGCGCTATGCGGCGATTCAATTCCAGCACCTGTGGCTTGTAGTCTTTGGTGTCGCCCGGCAGCCATGCATGAAATATGGGCGGGACTTCGCAGAGAACAGGCTCGGCGTGTTGTTCGACGGTCAGTTGAGCCAACTTCTCCAGATTTTGGATAGTAACCTCAGGGCCGATACCTAGTAGCACGTCGTTCGAGCCGCCCAACAAGACGACGGTGGTGTAACCATGGCCTGGGACGACGAGCGGAAAACGGGCGAGCATTCTGGCGGTGGTGTCACCGTGATGACCAAGGTTGGCGCTGGGATACCACCACGCCTCAAAGATCGAATCGCCGAGAAATGCTACACGCGGATCTGCTTTGAGCAGGCGGCAGCCGGAGAGGAAATGAAGGCCAACGGTCAGAACAATGGCAGGGACGAGACGAAGATTCACGTAACTCCTTCCTGCAAATGATTGTGCTGGAACCGCTATGCAGATTAAAGATACAAAAGGGCCAGAGGAGACCGCAGCGTTGTATGGCTAGTCCAACACGCGAACGCCGCCGCGGCCTACGAGTTCTTCAATGTGGTCGATGAAGAGGCGGTCGGCGGCGACCATAATGTTGTGAGGCTCCAGGACAGCGCAGAACTCGCCGGGCTCTTCAAGGTCGAGGAGCACTTTGCCTTTGCCGGGTGCGCCGAGGAAGACGGCGTGGAGTTTTTCGAGCAGCGCGGCGTCGGGGTTGTGCAGCGGGACTTTGATTCGCAGCGAATCGGGGAGCTTGATCTTGACGTCTTCGAGCGCCTGGATGTTGGAGACGGAGAGCTTGGGGGCCGACTCCTCTTCGCCGCGCAGGACGCCGCGGACGACGACCGGGACGTCGATCTTCAGCTTGTCTTTGAGCTTTTCGTAGTTGGCGGAGAATGCGATGAGTTCGATCTTGCCGACGGTGTCTTCGAGGGAGGCCTGGGCGTAGAGTTCGCCGGAGCGTTTGGACTTGCCGACCTTGAGGCCGGTGATGACGCCGGCGATGGAGATCTCGTTTTGCGGTTCCTCGCCGCGGCGGCGGAAGGCTTGCGGCTCGGGCTTCATCTCGCACGCCGTGACGGTGTCGACGACCTTCATGTTGCGAAGCTTCTCGCGGTACTTGTCCATGGGATGGCCGGAGACGAAGAAGCCGAGAACCTCTTTTTCGTTCTGCAGGCGGGTGTGCTCGTCCCACTCGGCTACGCTGGGTAGGGCGTCTTCCCTGCTGTTGGTTGTCGAGGAATGGATGTCGGAGTCGAAGATGCCGAAGAGTCCGTGCTGGCCGGCGGCTTCGTCGCGTTGCGATTTCTGGGCGCGCTCCATGGCCTTGTCGAGCGCGGCGCAGAGTTGGGCGCGGCCACCGAAGGCGTCCATTGCGCCGGCCTTGATGAGGGACTCGAGGACGCGCTTGTTGAGGAGGCGGAGGTCGACCTTTTCGCAGAACTCATAGAGGCTGGAGAAGCCCGGCTTCCCTGCTGCCTGCAAGGCGGCGCGCGCGGTGATGATGGATTCGATGGCGTTGTGGCCGACGTTTTTGATGGCGGCGAGACCGAAGCCGATGGCTTTGCCTTGCGGCGTGACGATCGGGGTGAAGTTGGCGTCGGAGACCTGCACGTTGGGCGGCACGACGGAGATGTTCATCTCGCGGCACTCGGAGATGTACTTCACGACGTTTTCGGGCTTGGAGGTTTCGCTGGTGAGGAGCGCGGCCATGAACTCCACTGGATAGTGGGTCTTGAGCCATGCGGTGTGGTACGCGAGGAGCGAGTACGCGGCGGAGTGCGACTTGTTGAATCCGTAACCGGCGAACTTTTCCATCAGGTCGAAGATCTCGCCGGCCTTGGCCTTGGGGAACTTGCGCTCGGCGGCGCCTGCCATGAAGATCTCGCGCTGCTTGGCCATCTCGTAGGCGTCTTTTTTGCCCATGGCGCGGCGCAGCAGGTCGGCGCCACCGAGCGAGTAGCCGCCGATGACGTTTGAGATCTGCATGACCTGCTCCTGGTAGACCATGACGCCGAGGGTCTCGCGAAGCAGTGGCTCGAGTTCGGGTAGGAGGTACTGCGACCGTCGCGGCGACCCCACTTGCGCTCGATGAAGTCGTCGATCATGCTCATCGGTCCGGGGCGATAGAGTGCGTTGAGCGCAGTGAGGTGCTCGATGGAGTTGGGCTTGTAGCGGCGGAGGACGTCGCGCATGCCGCCGGATTCGAACTGGAAGACGCCGGAGGTCAGCGCGCGGTGGAAGACCTGCTCGAAGGTCGCTGACGTCGTCGAGCGGGATGAGCGCCATGTCGACGTCGGTACCGGTGGTGGATTTGATGAGTTTGAGGGCGTCGTCGATGATGGTGAGCGTCGTCAGGCCGAGGAAGTCCATCTTTAGCAGGCCCATCTTTTCGATGGCCTTCATGTCATAGGCGGTGACGATGTCGTCGTTTTTAGCGCGGGTGACGGGAACGAGTTCGGTGAGGGGCTTGGGCGCAATGACGACGCCGGCAGCGTGAACGCCGGCGCCGCGGACCAGACCTTCGAGGCGGAGAGCGGCGTCGATGAGTTCCTTGATCTTCGGGTCACCGTTGTAAGCGGCGGAGAGCATCGGTGAGTCCTCGAGGGCCTGGTCGATGGTGATGCCGATGGTGGTCGGGATCATCTTCGCGATACGGTCGACCTCGCCGTAGGGCATGTCGAGCGCGCGGCCTACGTCTTTGATCGCGGCCTTAGCGGCCATCGTGTTGAAGGTGATGATCTGGGCCACCTGGTCGCGGCCGTACTTGCGAGTGACGTAGTCGATGACCTCGCCCCGACGGTTCATGCAGAAGTCGATGTCGATATCGGGCATCGAGACGCGCTCGGGGTTGAGGAAGCGCTCGAAGAGGAGTTCGTTCTGCAGTGGATCGATGTCGGTGATCTGCATGACGTAGGCGACAAGCGAGCCGGCGGCGGAGCCGCGGCCCGGGCCTACGGGGATATCGTGCTCGCGCGCGTACTTGATAAAGTCCCATACAATCA
This sequence comes from uncultured Acidobacteriaceae bacterium, assembly GCA_963756685.1. Lineage (GTDB taxonomy): Bacteria > Acidobacteriota > Terriglobia > Terriglobales > Acidobacteriaceae > Edaphobacter. The sequence continues at coordinate 102,058 of CAVWON010000004.1, read as the reverse complement.
TGAAATAGCCGGGAAACTTCATCTGTTTGATGATGTTTAGTTCGCGGTCGAGCCGGGCATGATATTCGGGTATTGTTTTTTTGAGGGTGCCTCGGTCGCGAAGATGGGCGACGGCTGTTTCGAGGCGCATCTTCAGGCCTTCGCGGCAGATTTGCTCGAAGTAGCTGTCGAGCGTCTCGCCTTCGGGGACGATGAAGTCGGGGAACGGATTGTCGACCTTGGCCATCTTCAGGTTGCAACGGTCGATGAACTGCATGGTGCGGCTGCAGACCTCGGGCGTCTGGGAGAATTTGCGAAGCATCTCCTCGGCGCTCTTGATGTAGAACTCCTGGGTGTCGAACTTGAAGCGCTTGGGGTCGTTCATGCTGCCGGCGGTCTGGACGCAGAGGAGGATCTCGTGGGCGCGGGAGTCGTCGGCGGCGACGTAGTGGCTGTCGTTGGTGGCGATCAGCGGGATGTTGAGCTCGCGCTCCATCTTGAAGAGAGCTTCGCAGACGGCCTTGTCGGGCTCGAGGCCGTGGTCCTGAATTTCGAGGAAGTAGTTGCCCTTGCCGAAGAGGTCTTCGTAGAAGCCGGCGGTACGCTTGGCCTCGTCGTACTTCCCTTCCATCAGGTGTTGATTTACTTCGCCGGCGAGACAGCCCGAGAAGCCGATCAAGCCTTCGGCGTGTTTGGCGAGGAAGTTTTTTGAGACGCGCGGCTTGCGGTAGAAGCCGTGCAGGGCCGCCTCGCTTGTGAGACGGACAAGGTTGCTGTAACCTGCCTCATTTTCAGCGAGGACGAGGAGGTGGTTGTACTTGTCTTCATTGAAGGGGGCGCGATGGTCGTCGTTCTTGCAGATGTAGAGTTCGCAGCCGAGGATGGGCTTGATTCCCTTCTTCTGCATGGCATCGAAGAAGTGGACTGCGCCAAAGATATTGCCGTGGTCGGTCATGGCGGCAGCGGTCTGGCCAAGTTTGTTCAGGTGTCCGGCGAGTTTGTCGACATCGCAGGCGCCGTCAAGGAGAGAGTAATCGGTGTGGAGATGAAGATGGGTGAACTCTGCTGCCATGCACCTATTCTAAGGCGTTCGGGTCGGTCTTTTCCTTGAGGATAAAGCGGGACAGAATTCACCTGGGTTCGTTCTCAACTGCAAATATTTCTGCGAAACGCGGTGACATTGAGCACGGCTGCGGTGTCTATGGGAGAAGCGTCGCAAGGGAGGCAGCAAGGATGCGTTCTGTCGGGGCTATGGTTTGGCTGTTGGTCTTTGGAGTATCTGCTTTGGGAAACGCTCAGGGGACTTCGGTGGGCGGGCCTGCGACTGGGCGAACGGCCCTGACGATCTACAACCAGGATTTTGCTGTGATCCGTACACCGGTGGAGTTGAACCTTCAGGCCGGAACGACGGACGTTTCAGCGACGAACGTGACGGCACAGTTGGAGCCGGATTCGGTCGTGCTGCGCGACGTGGCAAGCAAGCGGCCGATCCAGATTCTCGAACAGAACTACGACGGGTCGCTGCGAGTTCAGGCGCAGATGCTGGCGAAGTTTGAGGGAAAAACGATCGACTTCGGAATCCAGATGAGTGACGGAAGTATGAAGGTGGTACCGGGCAAGATTATTCGAGCGGGATATGTCCCCCAGTTCGACCTTCTGGAGCGGTATGGGCAGAACTACTTCTATCAGAACCAGGGAATTAATCAGCAGGAGCAGCCGCTGGTTGAGGTGGAGGGAAAGCTGCGGTATGGGCTGCCAGGAATGCCGCTCTTCCCTTCCGATACTCCCGGTCTCACACTACGTCCTACGCTGCACTGGCTGATCGCGTCCGAGAAACCGGCGAAGGTCGCAGCAGAACTCGACTACATCACGCGCGGGCTGCGCTGGGACGCGACGTATAACGTGATCGCTCCAACACAGGACGAGCCGGCGGGACAGCGGCTGGAAATGTCGGGATGGGTGAATGTGACAAACGAGAGCGGGACGGACTTTCATGACGCCTCGTTGCAACTGATGGCTGGGGACATCAGCAAGCTGGTGAATGTGAACGGAGGCGTGATGGGTGGGATAGCTGGGGCAATGGATTCATTAGCCGTGGCCGGGCCGGTAGGTGTACAGCAGCAGATTACGCAGAAGAGTTTTGACGACTATCACCTGTATGACCTCCATCGAACGGCGACACTGCTCGATCATCAGAGCAAACAGATCGAATTCCTCAATGTCACGGGGATACCTGCCGAGCGTGTGTATGTGTACGACGGGTTCAAAGTAGATCGGCAGAATGGCCAAATCATGTACTACCAATGGAACCAGGAGAACTTCGGCAATGGGACCAACAAGAAGGTCTGGATCATGCAGGAGTTCAAGAACAGCGAGGCCAACCACCTGGGTATGCCTCTGCCGAAGGGGCGGATGCGGTTTTACCGGCGCGATGCCGATGGGAGTCTGCAGTTTGTCGGCGAAAACACGATCGACCATACACCGAAGGATGAAACCGTAAAGGTGTATCTGGGCAATGCGTTTGATATAACCGGCGAGCGGACGCGAACGGACTTCAAGATCCAGCAGCAGATCCGGACCATCGTCGAAAGCTACAAGGTGGTGGTGAAGAACGCGAAGGATTCGGCGGCGGCGGTGCGGGTGGTGGAGCATCTCTACCGTACGGCCAACTGGGAGATATCGAAGAACGCCGATCCGTTTACCAAGGCGGATTCGCAGACGATTGAGTTCAACGTGGAGGTGCCGGCGCATGGTGAAAAGGAGGTCACCTACACCGTTACTTATACGTGGTGAGGGCAAGAACGAGGCAACCAACAGGTAGGTATTAGAATCGTTAGCCAAATGGCTGGCATATTTTTTATCGACGGAATCAAACGATGGCTGCGGCGGCGACAACGGGAGCAGAAGCTGCGTCTGGCTACGCAATGGCCCATCACGCAGGCCGAGATTAATCATTGGCAAGTCCTGAACGCGGACGACGAGGCGGCGGGGATGGGCGCGCCGTATCAGATCGAGGCGGGTTTTCACTTCAAGCTCAACGGAGAGTACTTCGGAGGGTATCTCCGCAGCGTCGGCCTTGGTCTGCATGACGCTGAGTCCAAGGCAACGGGCAGTCCCGTCATCAATGTTCGCTACGACCCGGCGAATCCGGACTCCACTGCTGTCATTGCGGAGGACAACGAGAAGACACTTCCCTTCCGCGTTTACTCTGGTTAACAGTGGCACAGCAAGTCAGCATGCGCCGTCGAGGAACTTCTAGAGCCTCCAGACCTGTCCAATTGTTTTGATCTGATGTCTTCCCTTTGCGGAGTTCACGACGATTTCGCGCGGCACAGTCCAGTTCGCAGCGAGCGTATAGCCGAGCTGGACGCGGGTCTCCTCGAGTTCCTTCGGTGTGAAGATGCGGTAGGGCAGCCAGTATTTCCCGTAGTTTTCCAGGGTGTAGAAGCTCTCCGTATCGAAGACGGCGACCTTGTTGACGATGACCGTGTGCGGCTTGGCCGGCAGACGGGCAATGATCTGCTCAACTGTGGATTCTGCGTATTGCAAGACACCTGAACAGATCAGTACGTCACATGGCGCGGTCGATTCGAGATCGTCGAAGAACTGCAGGCCGGTCGTTCCCGCAGGCGTTCGACGCCGGCCTTCGGCGACCATTGCGGGAAGGTCATAGACCTGCCATTTGAAGTCCTGGGGCAGATCGAGGAGCTCGCGATAGGCGTAGAACTTCACTCCGACGTGTCCGCCAAAATCGGTGACGACTCGCAACCTGTTCTCTCGCAGCAGCGTTTGCAAAAAGAACAGGACGGGCCAATCAAAGAATTGAATCCCGTAGAACAGGTCAATGTTGAACTGAACGATTTCGTCGGTGTTGTAAGTGGATCGATTGGAAGAGCGCATGAAGCTTGCGGCCTCTTCACTAGTCCTGAAGTGTCCCCAATACGCGCCAAAGCCCTTGTGAAATACGGCGTTGAATGTCCCGGATTCGCGGAGTTGTTTCAGGCCGGGAGTCTTCCAGATACTCAGCCGCAAGTCAGAAACCAGTTTAGACATTGAAGGCCCATCGCCTACTCGTTCGATGGATTGCGCGGGCTTCAGCCCATCAGACTGTTGGCCAAATCCACATACAGGTCAACCGCTTCCAGAAGCTCCTTTTTTGCGATCCTCTCGTTCGGCGTATGCGCGACATGGATGGAGCCGGGGCCGAGCAGGAACGGTTCTCCCCACGCCGTCAGCGCAGGAATGTCTGTTGCGAACTTGGCGATCATTGTGGGCCGGTTCCCGACCTTGCGCATGCGGACGAAGGGCAGATCGAGGCTGAATTCGACGTCGGCGCGGTCGCCTACCGTTGCGATGATCGATTTCTTTGTCTCGTCGGATGGGCCAACCAGACGAATGAGTATGTGCGCCTCGGCTTTGTCGGCGATGACATTTGGCGCATACCCCCCTGAGATAAGGCCAATGTTCAAGGTCGAGGGGCCGATCTCCGGCTCGGACGGCAATGGCATCGCCAGTACATCGTGCAGCGCCGCAACGAGCTTGTCGATGGCGGATTCGCCCAGCTCGGGATAGGCAGAGTGCGCCATGCGGCCTTTTGCGCGGAGTTCGACGCGTAATGCTCCCTTTGATGCGAGCGCGATGCGGTTGTCGGTTGGCTCGCCGTTGATCAGGAACTTTGATCCCTTGGGAGACTTGTTGGCGATCATCGCCCCGGCCGAGTCACGCTCCTCGCCCACTACGAAGAGCAGGCCGACTTTTACTCCGGATTCGCGCAGACGATCTGCCGCTGCCACCTGCGCGGCGATGATGCCCTTCGCGTCACAGGAGCCGCGACCGTACACGAACTCATCGTCTTCGCTCGCGCCAAAGAATGGGGGCACCGTATCCATGTGGGTCGAAAGAACGACATCGGGTGTGACGCCCGGCAGCGCAGCGTAGACGTTGAATCGTTCGCCGGTGCCTGCGCCCGGGGTAATCGCGCGGTCCGGCTGTTGGACAGGCATCCGCTCGACGGCGTAGCGCTGGGCCGTCAGGTATTCGTGCAGAAACGCTCCGGCGAGACCCTCGCAGTAGGTGGTGGATTCAATATCTACGAGTTGTTTGGTCAGTTGAATGGGGTCGATCGCCATATGTCTCAGCATACGATACGGCGGGTGAACTGCGAATGTGTGACACACCCGATAAACTGGAATAGATGACGCAAACGAGTATTTCTCAAATCAAATCGATCGACGATCTTCGCGGTCCGGCAGGGCCGTCTGGAGGCCCTTCTGAATACCGGCCGCGACGACGCTCCCTACGCCGCGCTGGTCTGCCACCCACACCCGCATGGGGGCGGAACGATGCACAACAAGGTCGTCTACCACGCGATGAAGGCGTTCTCTTCCTTCGGCCTTCCTGTGCTTCGCTTCAACTTTCGCAGCGTTGGCCTTAGTGAAGGTACGCACGATGAGGGCATCGGCGAGCAAGACGACGTCAAGGCCGCACTGAATTGGATGGAACACAATCTCAATAGACCGATTATCTTCGCGGGTTTTTCTTTCGGCTCGAACGTTGGGATGCGGGCCTGCTGCGGAGACCCGAGAGTGAAGGGGCTGGTTGGTCTCGGATTGCCGGTGCGCGCCGAGGGCAGAGACTACACATACGGATTCCTGCCGAAGTGTGCCGGGCCCAAGCTTTTCATCAGTGGCGATCACGATCAGTATGGGCCTCGTGATGTCCTGGAAGGCGTCTTTGAGCGCGTCCCAGAGCCGAAGCGGCTCGTCTGGATTGCGGGCGCTGACCACTTCTTTCAAGGCACAACTGATTCGCCGGGCCCGAAGCTGGGCCTGATGCAGCATGCGATCCGTTCCTGGTTGCAGGATGAGATTGGATTGAGCTAGATCAGGCCGCGCCACGCACTTCAGGCATTTTGCTGCGTTCGACTGGCTGGCTGCGCAAGGCGGGAGCCTCCATGTGATGGCCCGCAGACGGCGAAGGATTGATGAGCCAGTCACGCATCGCCTGATTGCAGACGTCGGGCATCTCCTCGAAGGCGATATGTCCGACACCGGGCAGGACGATCAGGCTCGACTGCGGAAGCGTTCGCTGTAACTCCCGCGCCGAATCCAGTCCTACGGCGCGGTCACGGTCGCCCCAGATCAGCAGCGTCGGCTTCGGTACAAGTCCTGTGAGGGCCGAGCGAAGCAGCCCCATGTCCACGAACCAGCGCTGGACGATCTGCAGGACATGGTCCACTGTGCCGGGAATGTGCAAACCCTGGGTGTAGCCCTCGAGCGCGTCGACGGAGACCCGCGACGGGTCGCCATACATGCGGCTGAGCGCGGTGGCTTTAAGCATCCTGGGCAGAAAAGGGATCCGACGGGCCAACCAGATCCCGAGGCGCGTCTGATAGAAGCGGATCAGCTGGTTCCCCAGGTCGCAGAAGGGGTTCGCTGGCGCAAACAGGATGAGGCGCCGCACCCGGTCCGGATGCCGTGCGGCAAACATCATCGCCACGGCGCCACCGTGCGAATGTCCAGCTATGTCGGCTTCGTCGAGGCCAAGAGCGTCCATATAGGCAGCGAGCCGGTCGGCGGTCGCCTCGAGCCCGGCATCCAGCCCGGGGACCCGTTCCGACTCGCCCATATTGAAGAGATCTACGGCGTAAACGTTTGAATCACGGGAGAGAAAGCTGATGTTCTGCCGCCAGTTTTTTGCTGACCCAACCAGACCGTGGAGTAACAGAAGAGGTCGCCCCGTGCCCGCGCGCTGGTAGTGTATCTTCGCCCCGTCCACCAGGACAAAGGCCTCTTCAATCCTCGGATGTGTTTCCATCACTGTCGCTGCCACCTGATCGAGTATTCGGAGAATTTGTCACGCCAAACAAACACAGCGGCCAGTCGTCCGTCGCTTATGTTACAGCAATGTTAATTGTTTAGATACGATGGTTTAGTAACCTTGTTGCGATGCTCGTGTATGAAATTTCATGCGAGACCAATTTGAGACGCTCTTGTTCCTCGGAACATTACGTCAATATGATACGTAAGATATCACCAGGCACTTATGTGAAATACGGGATAGGTTATGATTTTCTGTAGGAATTACTGTCGCATGACCTCTAAATGCTGCATTGAAGCTGGTTATTGGTTTGGTTAGTGATGTGCTTATATACTGATTGGTTTTATGAAGAACGCCGCCCAAACTCGTATTCTGGCCATCATCCTCGCGCTGGCGACGGTGGCGGCTTGTGTGCTGGCAGCGATGAACTTCCAGCACGAGAATGGCCTGGATGTCCCGACTGACGGCGTCTGGTGGGTCGAGGCAAATGGTGGACTGCGAGCGGAGCGGGTACCGGCAGACTCCCCGGGGAACCGCGCAGGAATTCGTACCGGCGACATCCTTCTCAGCGTAGGTAACCAGCCGACGACACGGGTCGCGTCCCTGGGCCGGGAGATGTTTCGCAGCGGAATCTGGGGTCACGCGACGTACTCCATCCTTAGGCCGGTTCCGCAATCGATTGATCTGCACGGCGCGACCCGGCTCGATATCCAGGTGATTCTGGAGCCGAAGGACCGATCCATCAACCAGGGCCTGAGGTTTATCGCTCTTGTCTATCTGTGCATCGGCATTTACGTGCTGTTCCGGCGCTGGACCGCCCCGAAGTCCATCCATTTCTATGTCTTCTGTCTGGCCTCTTTTGTCCTTTACAGCTTCCGCTCCACCGGCGAGCTTGGACATCACCGACTGGGGCAACATGGCGGCCCAGGCGCTGCAGCCGGCGCTCTTCCTGCACTTTGCCATCAGTTTTTCCGACAACTTCGCCTCGGACCAGCGCGATCGGCTCAGGCGACGGCTGATCTGTGCGCTCTTGTACGTGCCGGGGATATTCCTTCTCGGCCTGCAATACACGGCAATTCGCTACTGGTCCGCGACGGAGGTCCTGCTTCATCGGCTGGACCAGATCTCGCTTGGCTATCTCGCGCTGTACTACGTCATCGCCGCCATCGTCTTCCGGTTCCGCTATCGCCGGGCCGAGTCGGCGCTGGAGCGTCAGCAGCTGAAGTGGCTTACCCGCGGCACGCTGCTTGCGGTAACTCCCTTCACCCTGCTCAACGTAATTCCCTACCTCGCGGACTGGTCGGTGCCTGGTTCGCTGACAAAGCTGGCTGGCCTCTCGCTGGTCATTCTTCCGCTGACCTTCAGCTGGGCGATCGTCCGCTACCGGCTGATGGACGTCGACCTGATCTTCAAGCGCGGCGTGACGTATACGCTCGCAACGGCCTCGCTGGTCGGGTTCTACTTCGTCATCGTCGCCGTTACGGCGGAGATCGTCCATACTCGCCTGCCCAACCTGGGCACGCTGGGGCCTGATCTCGCGGCATCATCGTCGCCGGCCATCATCTTCGATCCGCTGAAGCGGGCGATTCAGGCGCGTGTCGATCGCGTCTTCGATCAAAAACGCTTTGACTACCGCGAGACGCTGGTCGAATTTGGCCGAGGCATCAACGCGCAGACGGACCTGCGCGCTCTGCTCGATTCCATCGTGGAGCGGCTGCCGCAGACGCTGCTGGTTACGCGTGTCGCTGTCTTTCTCGCGTCGGAGGGCGATGGGAGACCAGGCACTCGCCCGGCACTTTGATCTGGCCGCCTCGCACGGGCTGACCAATCTGCAGACCACGGACCTGCGCTCACTCGATGTTCGCTTCCTCGACTTCGACCGGCCCGGCGCAAACAACCACATCTTCCTCGAAAACCCTCAGCATGTTCTCCGGCTCCCGGAGGCGCAGCGTCGCAGCGCGGGCACGGCTTGACCTGAACTACTATCTTCCCTGCCGCGTCGCTAATCGCGAGGGCGGCGGCACGCGCACCGTTGCGGTCATCGGCCTGGGCCGCACCGACGACGGCGACTTCCTCTCGAGCGAAGACATGGAGTTGCTGGAATCGCTCGCCGGCTACATCGGCATCGCCATTCAGAATGCGCAGCTCTACCGGCGGCTCGAACAGAAGATTACGGAGTTCGAGAGCCTCAAGGAGTTCCACGAGAATATCGTCGAGTCGATCAACATCGGCGTCTTCGCGGTCGATCTCGACGACCGGATTGAGAGCTGGAACACGCAGATGGAGGGCATGTACGCGAAGCCGCGCGCCGAGGTCGCTGCATCAGCCGATCTCCGCCGTGCTGCCGCCGGAGTTTGTCGCGCGGTTCAACAGCGTGCGCGATGAGCATGGCACCCATACGCTGTACAAGTTCCGGCTTGCGCTGCCCAACGGAAGCGAGCGGATCGCCAATATCGCGATCGCGCCGCTGGTCACGCGCAACTTCGTCGCTGTAGGCCGCATCATCCTGGTCGATGACATTACCGACCGCATCCAGTTGGAGGCGCAGCTTACCCAGTCGGAAAAGCTCTCCTCCATCGGTCTGCTGGCGGCGGGCGTCGCGCACGAGGTCAACACGCCGCTGGCCGTCATCTCCAGCTACACCCAGATGCTGACCAAGCACATGCGCGACGATGAGCGGCTCGCTCCGGTGCTTGAAAAGATCACGCAGCAGACCTTCCGTGCCTCCGAGATCGTCAACGGCCTGCTCAACTTCTCCCGCACCAGCGGGACTGAGTTCACGAGCGTCAACCTGAACGACCTTCTTGGCGATACTGTCACGCTGCTGGAACATCAGTTCAAGACGTCGCAGATTCGCGTGGAGACAAACCTCGATCCGCATCTCGCGCGCATCCACGGCAACCAGGGCAAGCTGCAGCAGGTCATCCTGAACCTGATGTTGAACGCGAAGGACGCAATGTTCGGCACAAACAATGCAACGCTGAAGATCGCGACCTTCAACGGGCCCGGTCGAGTGCTGGTCCGCATTCAGGACTCCGGCGGCGGCATCGAAAAGGAGCACCTCCACCGCATCTACGACCCCTTCTTTACCACGAAGACCAAGCCGCAGGACGGGCGAACACAAAGGCACAGGCCTCGGGCTTGCCGTGAGCTACGGAATCATGCAGGAGCACGCCGGCAAGATCCACGTCGAGAGCGAGCTCGGCGTCGGCACTGCCTTCCAGCTGGAGTTCCCGGCCTCAGGCACTCGTCCCGCGATCATTGCAGAGGCCCCCGCGGACAACGAGCAGGACATGGAGAGGAAGACGATCCATGTCTGAGACTACTGAGCTCGCAGCGGAGTCCCTTCACCTGCAACGCACGGCGCGCGTGGTCGGGAGCCCTCGCATCCTCATCATCGATGACGAGGCACGCGATCCGCGAATCGCTCGACACTCTGCTGACGCTCGAAGGCTTCTCCGTCAGCACGGCCGGCGACGGCGCCTCCGGCCTGGAGCTGCTCTCGCGCAACGAATACGATCTGCTGCTGCTGGACCTTGCCCTGCCCGGCGAAAGCGGTATCGACCTGCTGCCGCGCATCGTTGAGATGCAGCCCAATCTCCCGGTCATCATGATCACTGCCTACGGCACGGTCGGCAACGTCGTCGATGCCATCCGCGCCGGCGCGGAAAACTTCGTCCAGAAGCCATGGGACAACGAGAAGCTGCTCGCGGACATTCGCGCCGCGATTGCCCGCCATCGCGCTGAAGAAGAGGTCGTTCAGCTCAAGCGCACGCTGAAGCAGCGCTACAACTTCGAGAATATCGTCGGCAAGAGCGAGCCGATGCTGCGCCTCTTCGACCTTATCGCGCAGGTCGCGCCCAGCCGTTCGACCGTGCTGATTCAGGGCGAGAGCGGTACCGGCAAGGAGCTGATCGCGAAGGCGATTCATGCGAACTCGCCGCGCCGCGACCGGCCGTTCGTTCCCGTCAACACCGGCGCAGTACCGTCGGAGCTGCTGGAGTCGACGCTCTTCGGCCACGTCAAGGGCGCCTTCACCTCCGCCGTCACGGCGAAAAAGGGCCTCTTCGAAGTCGCCAATGGCGGCACGCTCTTCCTCGACGAGATCGGCACGATGGGCATGGATATGCAGGCGAAGATCCTGCGCGTCCTGCAGGACCGCCGCTTCATGCACCTTGGCGGCGTACAGGAGATCCAGGTCGACGTGCGCATCATCGCGGCGACCAACGTCAATCTGCAGGAGGCCGTGCGCGAGGGCCGCTTCCGCGAAGACCTCTTCTATCGACTGAACGTCATCTGCCTCGAACTGCCGCCGCTGCGCTCGCGCCGCGAAGACATCCCTCTGCTGGCGGCCCACTTCCTCAAGTTCTACGCGGAGGAAAACGGAACGGAAGACCGTTCGCTCTCACCCGAGGCGATGCGCATCATCATGGACTACGAGTGGCCGGGCAATGTGCGCGAGCTTGAGAACGCGATGGAGCGCGGCGTCGTGCTCTCTACCTCGCGGACGATCAGCGCCCGATCTGCTTCCGACACAGTTGACCGGGAACACCTACTCGGCAAGCCTTCTCGACCATCGAGCCCAACGCCTCCCTCTTCGATCTGATGGAGGAGATCGAGCGGCGCATCATCTCTGACCGTCTGGAGCGCTGCCACTGGAACCAGACCGAGGCCGCGGAGTACTTCAAGATTCCGCTCTCCACGCTGAACCAGAAGATCAAGCGACTCAACGTCGAGGTCAAAAAACGTGCGCGCGACTAGCCTCCAGGCTGGATGACGATCTTCATCGAATCGGCTTGAGGATGCGACGCCAGATCGATCGCCGCAACAGCGTCCTCCAGCGAAAAACGGTGCGAGATAAGGTTGGTCAGGTCGAATCCGTTGCGGTAGCCATCGAAGACCAGCCGATTGACATCTTCATTGAACGCGACCGACGAGCTGTACGACCCCATCAGTGTCTTCTCATCCATGCAGACGGCGGCAGGATCGAACGGCGCCTCGCCGTGCTGTGTCTGGGCGAACAGCACGACGCGCCCTCCTGGACGAATCGCATCCATTGCGACCTTGATCAGGGCATTGCCGCCCACCGCAAGCAGAGCGACATCGGCTCCGCGTCCTTCCGTGGCGGCCTTTGCTGCGGCAGCCACGTCTCCCCGTGCGTCCAGCGGATGGTTCAAGCCGAACTTCGCAGCGACTGCGTGGCGCTCGGGATATAGATCGCTGGTCAACACCGTTGCGCCTGTCTTCCGTGCGAGTGCTGCCAGGAGAATGCCAATCGGGCCCTGACCGATTACCAGCACCGTCTCGTCGGGCTGAAGATTGAGCAATTGAATCGCCTTATAGCAAGTGTTGACCGGCTCAATGAACGCAGCCTGTTCGAACGGAACATCATCTGGGATCTTCACGAGCCCGCGTCGCACAATCCAGTCCATCACGCGAATGTATTCGGCGAAGCCGCCGCCGGAGGGAGCGAACCCAGCCGTGCATCCAACCTTCTTATAGGCCTCGCACTGCGCGAAGGTCTGCTTGCGGCAGTAATAGCATTCTCCGCATGGAATATGGTGGTACGCCATCACGCGATCACCGACCGAGAAATTGCTAACGCCCTCGCCCACAAGAACTATCGTCCCCGACATCTCGTGGCCGAAGACGCGCGGCGCATCATGCGAGCCGGTGTGTATCTTCTTCAGGTCCGTCCCGCAGATCCCGCAGGTGTGGATCTTGACCAGCACTTCGCCCGCGCCAATCTCTGGCACAGGGACTGTCTCGACTCGAACATCGTTTACTCCGCGATACACCGCGGCGCGCATGGTCGCTGGAACTGTCTCTATCTCTTGTTTTGTGGACATACCCTTCAAGCTTTCTGTCTGTACCAGTCTAGCTGGCTCTCGAGTTCAGCCGTAAGCGACTGGATCGCACGCTTACTGTTTCCGGCAAGGTGAAACAATTTCGTCCAAAGTTGTGGGCGTGCGACCGAATGTGCCGCAAAGGCCGCCTCACGAAACTGACCGTCATGCGTGGCGAAACGAGCTAGTTCCTGCAGCTCAAAATTGGCGTCGTCCGAGATCGACTTGATCGCCTGAAAGTAGAGGTTGTGTGACTGCGCCATGCGGGCAACTGTTGCCGCTTCCATATCTACTGCGCTCGCCCCGTACGCGTCATAGAGCCGCCTTTTCTCTCTGACGCTGGCGATCGCTGGCGCGCTGACCAGGACCTGCTTGAAATGTGAGTTACTGTATCGTTCGCCAGATTGAGTGTCCACCACGACTCCAGCGCGAACAATGTCTCCAACTTGAAGCGATGGATCGCACGCTCCTGCGAGACCGGCCGAGAGCAACGCCGTTATCGGCTTGATCGTCATCGCTGCCTGCACAGCCAACGTCGCGCGGGCAGGCCCCATCCCGGCGCAGGCCACGACCGCAAAATTATTGGTGTACACGATCGTCTTGTTTGGCAGCTTGTGCTCCTGCCAACCGCAAACCAGATGCTTCACCTCTCTCGGCAATGCAGCAATGATGGCTGGACATTCCTTCATGGATGTTGCCTGTCGAAGGCCGGCGCATACCCATGCGCGACGAACCAATCGATCGCCGCTCGCAGCGCCGGGTAGACCGGCATGACCTGAAAACCAAGCTCACGTTCGGCCTTGGCGGAAGAGGCAAACATCATCTTCTTTCCCATGCGGACGGCCTCGACGGTGGCCCGCGGCTCTTTGCCTCTGAGCTTCCCGGTAAAGTTTTCATCGAAGAACGCAAAGACCATCGCGACTGCGTGAGGCACCTTCATCTTCGGCGAAGGCAAACCAGTGATGGCTGACATGCGATCAAGGATCTGTTTCAACGTAAGGTTTTCTCCTCCCAGGATGTATCGCTCGCCCGGCGTTCCACGGTCGAGCGCGACAATGTGCATCCGGGCCACCTCATCCACGTCGACGAGGTTCAATCCAGTATCCACATATGCAGGAAACTTCTTGTTCAGGAAATCGACGATGATCCTGCCGGTCGGCGTCGGCTTGGCGTCGCCTGCACCGATCGGGGTCGTAGGATTCAGAATAATGACATGCTGGCCGGCCTTTGCGGCTTGTATGGCCTCCTGCTCGCCCAGGAACTTCGATCGTTTGTACGTGCCCGATCATGTCCGACAGGGCGACCGGAGTGTCTTCGTTCACGATTGTTCCGTCTGCTTTGAATCCCATAGTCGCGACACTTGAGGTGTAGACGACGCGCTGAATCCCTACCTCGCGCGCCAGTTTCAGGAGCTCTCGCGTTCCATCGACGTTGGCGGCGTACATCTGCTCCGGATCGCGCACCCACAGTCTGTAGTCTGCTGCAACATGCACTAACGCGTCACAACCCATGAGCGCCGACCGCAGCTTCTCCGGCTCGCGAAGATCGCCCTTCACCATCTCTGCATTAATTCCGCTGAGCGAATCGAGGCGGCTCGTCTGCCGGGTCAACAAACGAAGACTGGCGCCCCCAGTGGCATATTGACGGGCCACATGGCCCCCGACGAAGCCGGTCGCTCCCGTAATGAAAACGCGCACGTATCGCTCTTTCCCCACCCATCCGGCCGCCGCAGAGGTAACGAAGGCTCTTAGTCCAGCTTCTCCGGTTCGATCTGGATGTTCCGTTCGCCGGCCGCCTTCTTCTCCCAGTACTTCTTGACCCAGGCCTCGAAGGTCTTGCCCGCTGCCGTGTCCCGGCCTGTGAACGCGAGCGCTGCTATGTCGGAGTACGCAACGTTCACTTTGGTCGGCGCGTTGGATGGGATGATACGAACGAAAGAGTCCGCGAGCGACGACCCGGTACGCCGATCGAAGAGGTAGCCGACGACCTGCGAGCCGTCCTTCCGTGTGATCGTGACGTCGCCGCGATAGTCGAAGGCCTTCTCCAGAGCTTCGCGAACCTCGGCTTCACTGGCCAGCGTTGGGAGCCAGCCTTCGAGATTCTCTTTCTCGCGGCCTTCGATGTGTTCCAGCTCGTCGGCGCTGTGCTGCTTCAGCTGTTCGATCTTCAAATGCTCCTGCTGCTCTGTCGCCATGCGATTAATCTCCCGAGACCGACTGTAGCTCGTTGCCGACGGTATTTGCCGAGGCCTGGATCTGGACCAGCGGACCGGTCGTGCTCCGGCCGCCATTCGTTCAGCAGCTGACGTGCCCCCTCGTCTGGGTAGGTCGATGGGAACATGTATTTCCTGGCGGTTACGAGAAAGCCCTTCAACGAGCCGAAGTTGTAATCGACCGCGCTGGCCTCATGACCGGAGTGCACCATGCAATTCGCGCACTGCGGATTGCCGCTCTTGGCGCCGTAATTCTTCCCATTGCGTCGTCGTCATCAGCTCTTCGAAGGTGTCGGCGTAGCCGTCCTGCAGGAGATAGCAAGGCTTTTGCCAGCCGAAGATCGAGAAGGTCGGCATGCCCCACGGGGTACACTCGAAGTTCTGCTTGCCCATCAGGAATTCGGAGAAGAGCGGATGAGTATTGAACTTCCACTCTTTCTTGCGATTGGAGAGAATGGCGCGGAACATCCTGCGCGACTTCGCCTTGCCTAGGAAGTGGTTCTGATCGGGGGCCTTGTCGTACGTGTAGCCGGGCGAAACCATCATGCTCTCGACGCCCGCTGCCATCATCTCGTCGAAGTGGGCACGCACGCTGTTGGGGTCGGCGCCGTCGAAGAGTGTCGTGTTGGTCGTAACGCGGAAGCCTGCAGCGACCGCGGCATGAATCCCCTCCATCGCGATATCGTAGCCACCCTCGCGGCAGACCGAGAAGTCGTGGTGCTCACGCTGACCGTCGACGTGGACGGAGAACGAGAGGTACTTGCTCGGCTTGAAGAGGTGCAGCTTCTCTTTGAGCAGCAGCGCGTTGGTGCACATATAGACGTATTTCCTGCGTGCGACGAGTCCGGCTACGATCTCCGGCATCTTCGGATGCAGCAGCGGCTCGCCGCCGGGGATCGAGACCATCGGGGCGCCGCACTCTTCGACTGCTTTGAAGCACTCCTCCGGCGATAGCTCCGCCTTCAGGATGTGCGCCGGATACTGGATCTTTCCGCAGCCGGCGCACGCGAGGTTGCAGCGGAACAACGGCTCGAGCATCAGCACGAGCGGATACCGCTTGCGCCCGCTGAGCTTCTGCTTCAAAACATAAGTTGCAACCGTCCAGGCTTGCGAGACTGGGACTGCCATCCGGTGTCTCCTCCATCAAAAATTTGTAATGCTCCGGCTTATTCCGCCGGACCGTTCTTCATGGCCCGCTCATAAGTCTTCAGGGCCAGCAGGGGGAAATACTGTTTGTACAGGTGATACCCAAGATAAAAGACGCGCGGGAAGCCCGTTCCGGTGTAATAACTTTCGCCGTTGCGTCCGGGAACCAGCTCGTCCCAGCTTCCATCTTTATGCTGACGCTCGATCAACCAGCGAACGCCCTTGGCAACGGAGTCAGAGCGCGTGTCCCCGGCGGCCAGCAGTCCGAGGACGGCCCATGCAGTCTGCGAAGGCGTGCTTGGCCCAATGCCTCGCTGGTTGGCATCGTCGTAGGTCGCCACAGGTCTCGCCCCAGCCGCCGTCGGCGTTCTGCACCATGCGAATCCACTCCGCGGCCTGCTGGATCGCCGGCTCATGGTTCCACATCCCCATGGCTTCAAGGCCACGCAGCACGAGGAAGGTGCCGTAGAGGTAGTTCACGCCCCAGCGGCCGAACCAGCTCCCGTCCGGCTCCTGCTCTTTCAGGATGAATTGAATTGCCTTCTCGACGCGCGGGTCTTTCCGGGTGAACCCGTACTGCGCGAGCATCTCAAGCATCCGGCCTGTGATGTCGACCGTCGGCGGGTCGAGCATGGCATTGTGGTCGGCAAACGGAATGTACTGGAAGATGCTCTTGGTGTTGTCTTTGTCGAAGGCGGCCCAGCCACCGTTCTTGCACTGCATCGCCCATATCCAGTTCAAAGCGCGCTGACAGACCTCGTACTGGTACCGTTCCCGCGGATTGTCCACGCAGTTTAGTGCAAGCAAAACCTGTCCGGTATCATCTACATCGGGATAAAACTCATTGTTAAACTCGAAGTACCAGCCGCCGGGTTCCACGTTCTTGACCTTCTCGGCCCAATCGCCCTTTTGACGTACTTCCTTCGAAAGTATCCAGTCGGCGGCCTTCAACATACGCGGATCGTCCCGGCGCACTCCGGCCTCGCCAAGTGCGTACATCGCCTGCGCGGTGTCCCATACGGGCGGAAAACAGGGCTGCATCCGGAAGGTCGGGACAACATAGTCCGGCGTTCCCTCCGGGCAGTCGATGCCGAGCTTCTCGAACTCATCCATCGCGCGAATCAGCTGTGGATCGTCGAGCGAGTAGTCCAGGCAGCGCAGGGCGACGATCGAATTCAGCATGGCCGGATAGATCGCACCCAGGCCATCGGACTTCTCGAACCGTTCAAGCATCCACTCCTTCGCGCGCTTGATAGCAATCTTTCGCAGCGGACGAATGTGCACCCGCTCGAACCAATGGACCATGCGATCGGTGAACAGGAAGAAGTTCCGCCAGCTGACGGGCCGCTTCCTGTCCCACTTCAGGTGCAAGTTCGAGTTCTGGCGACCACCGACAAAGAGCTCTTCGATTCCCTGCTCCGGCGCAAGCTTCTTGAACGGCTTCTTCGCGTAGATGATCGAGAGCGGAACCAGAATCCCGCGCGACCATGAAGAGATCTCGTAGATGTTGAAGTAGAACCAGTTGGGAAATAGAACGATCTCGGGTGGAATCGCCGGCACGGCATCGTAGTCGTACTGGCCCAGCGCGCAGAGATAGATTTTGGTAAAGGTATTGCACTCCACCACGCCGCCATTGGCCAGCACCCACTCGCGGGCCTTCACCATGACTGGATGGTCCTTCGACCAACCCATGATCTTCAACGCGAGATAGGCCTTCACGCCATAGCTGATATTCGAAGGGCCGCCCGGATGCAGGCTCCATCCGCCGTCTTCGTTCTGATGGCGGAGAATCTCGTTGATCGCGCGTTCCATCTTCCCCGGATCGCCCGTGCCAAGCAGCGTATGCATGAAGATGTAATCGGACTCAAGCATGCTGTCGGCTTCGAGTTCGCCGCACCAGTAGCCGTCCGCGTGTTGCTGGCCGAGAAGCCAGTCGCGGGCCCGCTCGATCCCGTCGGCAATATGTTCCAGGCCAAGGTCGATCCGCCCAAAGCGCGGTTGTGCCGGCTGGTTTACGCCCTTCGGATTAATTGAAAATGTCCCCATGAAACACAAACTCTCTGTCTACGAAACTCGTTACCGGCTAACTGGCGGAGCCGAAGCAATGGCCTGGACGATCTCCGCCGGCAGACCGAAGCGGACATTTTCAGGCATCACTTCGACCTCGTCGACCGAACCATAACCCATCGTCTGCAGATATTCGACAACGTCCTTCACCAACACCTCAGGGGCCGACGCACCGGCCGTTACCGCTACTGTGTTGACGCCTTCGAGCCACTCCGGCTGAATGGCGTCCGCGGTATCGATGAGGTAAGAGTTGGTGTCCAGGTTCTTCGAAACCTCAACCAGGCGGTTCGAATTGGAGCTGTTTCGCGAGCCGACGACGAGCACCAGGTCAGCGCCGTGCGCAACATTTTTGACTGCCGTCTGGCGGTTCTCCGTGGCGTAGCAGATGTCCTGCGCGTGCGGGCCGACGATGTTCGGGAACTTCTTCTTCAGCGCCTCGATCATGTAGCGCGCCTCATCGAGTGAGAGCGTCGTCTGCGTCAGATACGCCACCTTGTTCGGATCGGGAACGACTAGAGCGGCGACCTCTTCAACCGTCGAGACTACCTGGGTCACGTCTGGAGCTTCGCCCTGGGTTCCTTCGACCTCTTCGTGGTCGCGGTGTCCCACCAGCACGAGCGAGTATCCCTGCTTGGCGAACTTGATCGCTTCGACGTGTACTTTTGTCACCAGCGGGCAGGTCGCGTCGATTACCTTCAGCCCGCGCTCCTTGGCCCGGTCGCGAACCGCCGGTGAAACCCCATGCGCCGAATAAATGACGCGTGCACCCTCGGGGACCTCGTCCAATTCATTGACGAAGATCGCACCCTTCTTCGCCAGGTCGGTGACAACATAGCTGTTATGCACGATCTCTTTACGGACATAGATCGGTGCCCCAAAGGTGTCCAGTGCGATCTGCACGATGTCGATGGCCCGCACCACGCCGGCGCAGAAGCCGCGAGGCTTGAGAAGAAGGACCCGCTTAGTTTTCGTTTTGTTGCCGTTCCGGTCTTCGGAGACGAGCTCAAGGGTGGTCGTAGTCACGTGTTCCAGTATACCGCGTCAATCCCATGCCTGGAACCTCTTTTGAACCAATCTAGGTGCAGCGCAAGTGTCTGACAAACCAGCAAAAAGACAGAAAATAGATGGAACCTTTTGTGGCTTTAGCGCATCGTTCCGAGGCGCCCAATTGCTAAAGTTTCTGGCCTTCGCAATCAGTGTGGCCGCAATCGCATTCCAGCTTGGTCTGAGTTCTTTGCCGCCTCACAATAAGCGGAGCAGTACTTCTGGCCGGCGGGCACCATACAAAGACAACCCTCCATTGCACACTTCTTTGCATCTGCGGACATAGTCAGCCTCCATGGTTTATCTGCCGGGAACCGTACTTCCCTTTGGGATGCAGACGCATGAAAGCGAGATGCCGGCCACTGGCGCTATCGGCTACTCTCCAGCAGATGGGCCGCATGCTTCAGGCTGGTCTCAGTCAGCTTCGCCCCACTCAGCATGCGGGCGATCTCCTGCGTCCGCTCTGAGTCCTCCATGCGACGGACTTCGGTCTGGGTCCGCCCGCGCTTCTCGGTCTTCTCGATCAGGAAGTGCTGGTCTCCGAAGGCCGCAATCTGCGGAAGGTGCGTAATACACAGCACTTGCTGGCCCTTCGACAATGTCTTCAGCTTGCGGCCCACCGCCTCTGCCGCCCGCCCGCCGATCCCGATGTCGATCTCGTCAAAGACCAGGGTCCGCGGCAGGACAGTCTTCTTCTTCCGCCCCGGGCCTCCGGACGCGGCCTCCTCAACGGTTACCTTCAGGGCCAGCATCACCCGAGACATCTCGCCGCCCGAGGCGATCTCGTGCAGCGGCTTTAATGGCTCTCCCGCATTCGTGGCGATCAGGCACTCAACCTGGTCCCAGCCATGGGCCGTCCAGCTCGCAGGAGATCTCTCCGCCGTCACTTGAACATGAAAGCGCGTATTCATTGCCAGGTCATTGATCTGCGCTTCGGCCAGCTTCTCCAGACGTTTCGCCGCATCGACACGGCTGGCAGTGAGTTGCGCCGCGACCGTACGATACGCCGCTGCGTCATGCTCCGCTTTCGCTTTCAGTTCCACGAGCAGCGCGTCTCGGTTCTCCACCTCGGCCAGCTGGCGCGCCGCTTCGGCGCCAAAGGCGATCACCTCTTTCAGCGTCTGCCCATACTTCCGCTTCAGCCGGTCGAGCGCCGCCAGCCGGTCTTCAATCTCCTCCAGGCGCCCCGGAGCGGCGTTGATATTATCGGCAAAGTCACGCACCTCTGCATCGACGTCCTCCACGATCGCCTTCGCTGCGGCCAACTGCTGCGCTGGCTCCTGGAAACGCGTGTCATACCGCGCCAACTCTTCCAAATGCTTCAGCGCCGCACCCAGCGCGCCCTCGGCAGAGCCCTCCGACTCATACAGACAGCTCATGTGCGCTCATCGCTGCGGTATAGAGCTTCTCAGCGTTGCCCAGCACGCGCTTCTCCGCCTCAAGCTGAACGTCCTCGTCCTCGGCAACCAACCCCGCCTGATCGATCTCCTTGCTCTGAAACCGCCAGAGATCGGCCATCCGCAGACCGGTCCTGCTCCGCCGACTGCAACTCCTCCAATTTATCTGTCGTCGCTCGCCAGGCTGCAAACGCCTCCGCAACACCATCTGTATTCAATCCGCCAAAACGATCCAGCAGACCTCTCTGCTGCGCCTGGTCGAACGATCCCAACGTCTCCCCTTGCGAATGCACCAGCGCAAGCTCCGGCGCAAGCTGCCGCAGGACCCCGACCGTCGCCGGCTGATTATTGACGAACACTCGCCCCTTGCCGTTCGCGACGATCTCCCGCCGCAGCAAAATGTGGTCCGACTCCGAGTCGATCCCGTTTGCATCGAGCACGGCTGCCGCCCCGGGCGTCAGCTCAAACACACAACTTACGACCGCCTTCTCTTCCCCATGACGAACCACGTCCGCCGAAGCCTTGCCGCCAAGCAGCAGCGCCAGCGCGTCGATCAAAATGGACTTCCCCGCGCCGGTCTCGCCCGTCAAAAGGTTGAGGCCCAGCCCGAACGTAGCGACCGCACGGTCGATCACAGCATAGTTTTCCGCGCGCAACTCCAGCAGCATAGGGTCCTCAGGCAACGACGTATCGCGAGGATAGCAAACCTCGTTGTGGGCCGTCGGGAACCATCAGTCACCCTCGGGCATGCACCACGGCAGATGCCCCCGGTCTGATATCCCACAATCACGATTTACACTAAACACTGGTGGACAACAACTATGGTCTGGATCCTCGCTCTCTACCTCTTTCAGGAAGACCCTACCGCCGCGGCCCCTGCGGCAGCCAACGGCAGCGCCCTCCTGGAGATGATTCACAACAGCGGCCCCGTTGCCTTCGCGGTCCTCGTCATTCTTCTCATCGCGAGCATTTTTTCGTGGGCCATCATGATCTCCAAGTGGTCACGCTTCGGCCGGGCCCAGACACAAAGCCAGCGCTTCATCCGCGCCTTTCGTAAATCGACGCGTCTCAGCGAGATCGCCGCAGTTGCCGACCAGTTCAAGCCCAGCCCCCTCGTCGCCGTCTTCAACGAGATCCACGACGAGTACCAGCGGCAGAACGGCGGACGCGGTCTACCCCGCAACCCCATCGCGCTCGAACGTGCCGCCCACACAGCGTCCAGCGAGGCCCTCACCGCAATGGAAAGCCGCATGACGTGGCTCGCCACCATCGCAGCCATCGCGCCGTTCATCGGGCTCTTCGGCACGGTCATGGGCATCATCGACGCCTTCCACGGCCTCGGCACCGCAGGCGCCGCGACCCTCCGCGCAGTCGCGCCCGGCATCTCTGAGGCGCTCATCACTACCGCCGCCGGCCTCATCGTAGCCATCCCTGCGGTCGTCGGCTACAACCAGCTCACGGCCCGCCTGCGCGAGTTTGCTGCGCGCATGGACGACTTCGGCCGCGAACTCCTCAACGCCATCGAAAACGCTGCGATGATGACGCCACCCACACCGCCGCAAACGGAAGAGGCAAGACGGAGGACATTCTAGCCATGGCCTTCTCCTCAAAAGGACACACACAAACTGCTCTTGCCGAGATCAACATCACGCCGCTGGTCGACGTCGTTCTCGTGCTTCTGCTCATCTTCATGCTCACCGCGCCGGTGCTTCAATCCGGCGTCGAAGTAGCCATTCCAAAGACGCGCACCGTCAATCAGCTCACCGAAGAGCGCATGGTCGTCACCATCGACCGCGAACAGAATGTCTTCCTGCAGGACAAGCCCGTCAACGTCAATGAACTTCCTGCACTGCTGAAGGTCACCGCACGGCGCCGACGCCACCAAGCGCATCATCTACCTGCGGGCCGACGAGCGCGTGCCCTTCGGCGCCTTCGCCTCGGTCATGGATGCCGTCAAGCAGGCCGGCATCACCAACATCAGCATCGTCACCCAGCCGTTGAAGCAGTAGGGAGGGTGCCATAGCCTCTTACCTCCAATTCGGCAGCGACGATTACAGTGACGGCGACAGGCTCGGCGCGAACTTCGCCGGCTCGCTCGTGCTGCACTGCCTGGTCGCCGCGGCCATCGTTGGTTCGGCGATCCTCTTCCATCACCGAGGCAGCTAACTGGGGCGAAAGTGCCTCAAACGTCGGGGCCATCCAGGCCACGATGGTCGCATCCATCCCACTGCCTCCGACGCAGCGCACTCTGGACACCGGCGTCCTCACCTCCGAGGCGCCAAGCCCTGCCCCAGTCGTGACCAAAGAGCGTACCGAGGCACCGCCCGACCCTAAAGAAGTCGCCATCCCGGATAAGATCACGAAACCCATCAAGACAGCGGAGAAGCCCACCCCTGCCCCGCCGAAACACATCCAGCCGGTCACGCCACCACCTACCAAGGCGGTCACCGGAGAGACTGCAGGCATCCGCATCGCGCAAGCCACGCTGGAGGTCAAGAACGGCACCGCCAGCGTTTCGGTAGAGGACCGCACCTTCGGAGCGCGCTTCGCCTACTACGTGAATATCGTCAACAGCAAGGTCGCGCAGAACTGGTACACGGGCGAGGCCGATCCCCGCACCTCCCTCGGCAAGAGCACCACCATCGTCTTCGACATCAACCGCGAAGGTGTTCCTTCCAATGTCCGCGTCGAGGCCCGCAGCGGCTCTCCCACGCTCGACCTATCCGCCCTGCGCGCCGTGCAGCGTGTCGACGGCTTCGGCCCCTGCCCGCGGGCGACCACATTACCGTCGAGTACACCTTTCACTTTCAGCCACAATAAATTCCGACGCGCACTGGTAATCTTGGAGTATTCCTTTGATTACCGCCGTCCCGCGCGTTCAGGCACCCGCACCCGCCATTTTTGCGTCTAACATTAGACAGAATGCTTAGTCCGCAACGAAAGCCCCCCCTTCGGCACGCTCAGCTTTATTGTCTGGCAGCGTTCCTCTTCCTGTTCGCCTCCGTCTCCGTTCTGCACGCTCAGGACTACATTCAAGACCGAGACCTCCAGCGGCGTCACCAACATTCGCATCGCCGTCGCCGACTTCAAACCCTCCTCGTCCGACGCGCAGACCGACGGATTCAAGCGCACCTTCGACACGACCCTTTACGCCGACCTCGCCAACGCCGGCATCTTCGACATCGTCTCCAAGAGCCTGCTACCGCAGTCCATCCCGGGCGCGCCGGCTGAGATCAACGTCCAGCAATGGTCCGTCGCGCCCGCCTCCGCCGCCATGGTCGCCTTCGGCAGCTTCGGCGTCCAGGGCGGCAAGATCGTCTGCAACGGCTTCCTCTTCGACGCGAAGAACCTCCAGTACCCTCAGGTCCTCGCCAAGCAATACAACGAGGACGCCAGCGAAGACTCCGCCCGCCAGATCGCCCACCGCTTCGCCGACGAGATCATCTTCCGCCTCGAGCGGCGGCAGTCAGGGCATCGCCGAATCCAAGATCTACTACGTCAAAATCACCGGCGCCGACAAAGAGATCTGGCAGATGGACTACGACGGCGCCAACCAGCAGCCGCTCACGCATCTCGGCACCGTCTCGCTCTCTCCGCGCATCTCGCCCGACAACACCCGCCTCGCCTTCTCTTCGCTCGGCAAAGACGGCTTCCAGATTCGCATGTACTCGCTCCTCCTCGGCCGCATGGTCAACTTTCAGGGCGTCGGCGGTACGAACCTCTCTCCAGCCTGGGCCCCGAACGGCAAGGAGATCGCCTACTCCTCCTCGCGCTCGGGCGATCCCGAGATCTGGATCTCGGACGCCAACGGCGCCCTGGCGCGCCGCATCACCAGCTTCCGCGGCCCTGATGTCTCGCCCGTCTACAACCCGCGGACCGGCTCGCAGATCGCCTGGATCAGCGGACGCACCGGCCTGCCTCAGCTCTACATCATGGACACCGACGGCTCCAGCGATCCAGCGGATGACCGACGGCGGTTACGCGACCTCTGTCTTCATGGTCGCCCAACGGCCAGTTCCTCGCCTTCGCCTGGGACCGCAAGTACGGCCCCGGCGCACCCGGCGGACAGGACATCTACGTTATGGAGATCGCCACCAAACGCTGGATCCAGCTCACTCACGATGGCGGCCGCTGCGACTTCCCCTCCTGGTCGCCAGACGGCCGGCATATCGTCTACGCCAACACCGCCGACGGCAAGGCGGGCCACATGAAGATCTTGACGATGCTTGCCGACGGTACGCAAAAACGTGCGCTGACCGGCCCCGGCGCCGACATGCCGAACTGGAGTTGGAAGTAGCGCTTTGTATTCCCTGCGAGATTGCTTCGCAGAAAACGTTGATTTTTTGAATACTAACGATTAGCAGGAGATATTCGATGAGCGCTGTTCAATTCAAATTTCCCAGGGCCTTGGTTCTTGTCGCGACCTTTGTCTCACTCGGCGCAGTCACCGGGTGCCACAAGAAGGCCAGCGGCGTTAACCCCAGCACTCTCGGGCCCACGCCCGCCCCACCCGCAGCCGCTCCCACCGCCACCATCACTGCCGACCCTCTCGCCATTGACCTGGGTCAGTCCGTCGTCCTCAACTGGCGCAGCCAGAACGCGACCTCTGTCACCATCGACGGCATCGGCGATGTCAACCTCAACGGCACCCAGACCGTCTCGCCCTCCAACTCCACCAACTTCCACCTCACCGCCAAGGGTGACGGCGGCACCACCGAAGCCAACGTCCGCGTCACCGTCCGTGTCCCCGTCGCACCTACCGCTCCCGCGGCAGTGGTTGCGGACATGGGAAGCGAAGCGGCCTTCCACCAGAACGTGCAAGACATCTTCTTCGACTACGACAGCTACGATCTGCGACCCGATGCGGCAACGTCGGTTGCCGGAGCCGCCGCTTATCTCGCCGCACATCCATCAATTAAAGTCGTCATCGGCGGCTACTGCGACGACCGCGGCTCGGCAGAGTACAACCTGGCGCTCGGCGAGAACCGTGCCAACGCCGCCCGCACCGCGCTGGTATCAGCGGGCGTGCCCGCGAGCCGGCTTCGTGTCATCAGCTACGGCAAAGAGAAGCAGTTCTGCACAGAAGAGAATGAGAGCTGCTGGCAGCAGAACCGACGCGCCCAGTTCTCGCTCGATCGCTAACCCAACTATCAGCCGGCACCAGCACATTGGAACCCCATGTTCGGTATTTTGGACATGGGGTTTCTGCTAATCTGGCCGCTGGTGATTGCAGTTCCCTCCAGCTCGGCCCTAATGCGGCGTCTCTCGCGGGGCTGACAGGAAGACAGAAAGGCGAGCGTGCTACGCCCATGACAAATCAGCCCAATCAGCCCGCGAACATCAGTCTCACCCGCAAGCCGATTCGTCTTGCTTCAACGGCCCTGCTCGCTGCCGTCCTCATCAACTGCACTCCCGCCTTCGCCGTCAACAAAGACATGGTGCAGTTGCAGACCCAGATCCAGCAGCTCCAGGACGCCGTCGCCCGCCTTCAACAATCCAACGACGAGCGCATGGGCGTCATGAAAGACCTCATTCAGCAGAGCGCCGACTCAGTCAACAGAATGTCCGTCACCCTGGAAACCCTGCAGAAACAGGTGGCCTCCCAGCAGGAGGCCCAGAACGGCAAGATCGACCAGGTCTCCGGGCAGATCCAGTCTCTGAACGACTCTATCGACGAGATCAAGGCGCGCATCGGTACGCTCCAGAAGCTCGTGCAGGACATACAGGGCCAGCAGCAATCCATCAGCGCCAACATGCAGAACCAGCCGCAGCCGGGCGGCTTGACCTCGTCCGCTCCCGCGACTTCAGCCCCCGATGGCCCGTCAACACCAGCCCCCAGCGGTAGAAGGGGCAAACCCTCCGCGGACGTTCCTCTGGCCCCAGCACCCACAACGCCAGCATCTGGAGGCACGGGTGCTCCTCCTGCCGACGAGCTCTACAAGACCGCCCTCGGCGATTACATGGCAGCCAAATACGCCCTCGCGGACGCCGAGTTCGGCGACGTCGTCAAGAACTATCCCGACAACCCTCTCGCCGGAAACTCCTACTACTACCAAGCGGAGATCGACTATCGTGGTGGCCGCTACGCTGCCGCAATCAAGGCCTACGACAGCGTCCTCGAACAATATCCCGACAGCAACAAGGTCCCCGTCGCGCATCTTCACAAAGGCATGGCGCTGGTCGCTCTCAATCAGAAAGACGCCGCCGTGCGCGAATTTCGCACTCTCATCCAGCGCTTCCCCAACTCACCCGAGGCCATGCAGGCGCGCAGCAAACTCAGTGGCATGGGCGTCACTGTGACCCCCAAACAACACGACGCATCTTCGCAGCCACCGCAAGGCCTCTAGTTACGCAGCCCCCGCATCAGCACTTCGATCTCCGCCCGCTGTTCGCCCGTCAGCGGCAGCAGTGGCAGACGCGGCCTGCCCCCGAAGTATCCATTCAAGTCACACCCGAATTTGATTCCGGCGACGCCTAGCGCTCGTTCCACCCGCTCTGCGACGCCCTCCAGGCGCACCTGCTTCTCTTGCGCCAGCCCCTCGTCTCCATCCTTCCACGCAGCAAGTACCTCGTAGCACGCCTGCGGGGCCGACGCCGCAAATCCCGGCATCGCCCCCACCGCTCCTGCCCACAGGCCCTCCAGCATCCCGGCAGTTCTTCCTGCCAGCATCTGAAACCCGACCACCTTCGTCCGCGTCTTGGCGCCCACCTTCGCTGTCGCAACTGCCAACGCAGCTCCTCCACCCGTCAACGTATCCGTCGAGATCAATCCTCTCATTCCGGGCCTGCATCCTCCCGGTCGCCGCGGCGAACACCGCCGTTACGAGAACGTCGCGCTTCACCCCCGCCGTCCCATCTCGTAACGCCTCGAACCGTTCCCGCCCGCCGACACCATCCACCAATCCAATAATCCGCGGATGTCCGGCAAGCCCGATCACTATCTCAGCCGGCAACAATCCACCCTGCTCCGAAGCCGGACTATAGAGCACCACAGGCAATGCCGAGCGATCCGCGACCGCCTGAAAATACGTCAGCAGCTCCTTAGCATGCTCCCCATCAGCACCACTCCGAAACAAGGAAGGCCGCTTCACCAGCACCGCATCATAGCCAATCTTCGCCGCAGACTCTGCCAGCTCAAGTGTTCCGACCACGCTGTCCCGCGACACCCCCGCCATCAGCACCTTCTCGGCCGCAGTCGCATCGGCCACACTTCGCAGCGCCTGTCGTGTCTCCTCGTCCGACAACATTGTCGCCTCGCCAAATTCGCTTAACGCTACCAGGCCCGCAACCGGAGTCTTCGAGTAACGTGCCGCATTGTGTTCCAGCTTAAGAAGATTGAGGCGCCCGTCAGGATAAAACGGCGTGGTCAGAGGAAGTTGAAGCCCTTCAAGCAGCATCTATCTATTCTAAAAGCCAATACCCCAACCATGAGCAATCACGGGTGTTAATCAAAGCACACATTCCACGAAAGGCGTAATAGAAACGGCTCTAACCAACATTTATTTGGAGTAATCTCTGCTAGAACATCCATGCCGAACCAACGAGACATCTCGCACGACAAAACCATGGGCGACCTGGGTCGCGAGGCCGTCTGGTTCCTCACCCACACCCTCATTGCCTTCGTCCTGCTCGCCATCGTCATCGGCGTCATGTCGCTGAACCACCCCGACCCCGATTCCCCCTCACCCAAGATGCTCTGCACGCTCCTCGCCTTCCTCGTCCCGATGGTCGGCGGCTTCCTTCTCGCCCGCATCCATCGGAACGACATCGCAGGCTACATCTGGATCTCCGGCCTGGTCATCTTCTCCATCGTCTGCGTCTGGGTACTCGACCTGCCCACCGGCAACGGCCTCTGCGAGAACTGCGGGGCCGGCGAGAAACTCTGGCGCACCTTCTTCACCTTCACCCACGGCAGCGGCCTCATGGGCGGCGACGGTCTGCTCGTAGGCTCCTGGATACCGCTCTCCATGATCGGCTACGCTATCGGCGCAAAATTCGCCCTCGAACCCTGAGCCAGCGTCGATTACTAGACGCCGGCGACAGCCTTCAGCTCACTTGCAATCCGGTCCGCGTGCAGCGTCTGCAGCGCAACCACGCTCAACGTACCCCTCTGCAGTGCAGCGATCCCCTCCGCCGCCGCACGGGCCGCAGCCAGGGTCGTGATCGTCGGAATCCGCGCCAGCACCGCCGCCCGGCGAATCGCCTTCTCGTCGAAGAACGTGTCCTGCCCACGCGGAGTATTGACGATCAGTTGAATCCGGTCGCCCTTGATCAGATCGACGACGTTCGGCCGCCCCTCCTTCACCTTGTGCACGCGCTCCGGCTGCAACCCGGCCTGCTCCAGGACAATCGCCGTCCCATGCGTCGCCACAAGATGGAACCCCATCTCCACAAACTGCCGCGCCAGCGAGACCGCACGTTCCTTGTCGTGATCGTTCACGCTCAGGAAGACTGTCCCCTGCAGCGGAAGCACCTGTCCAGCAGCAATCTGCGCCTTGGCAAACGCCTCGCCAAAGTTGTCCGCCACACCCATCACCTCGCCTGTCGACTTCATCTCCGGACCAAGCACCGTATCGACCCCCGGAAACTTGCCCCACGGAAACACCGGCGACTTCACATAGTAGTGCGACCCTGTCTCCAGGTCCTTGCCGCTCGCAACCTGCTCCGGCAGCAGCTCCTTCAGCTTTCGTCCAACCATAATGCGCGAAGCGACCTTGGCCAGCGGAATTCCCGTCGCCTTCGAAACATAAGGCACCGTGCGCGAAGCCCGCGGATTCACCTCAATCACAAAAACCGTCCCACGCTGAATCGCGAACTGAATATTCACCAGCCCCCGCACGCTCAGCGCCATCGCCAGCTTGCGCGTGTACTCCCGAATCGTCTGCAGCACATCGTCACTCAGATCGACCGCCGGAAGCACACACGAAGAATCGCCCGAGTGAATCCCGGCCTCTTCGATATGCTGCATGATCCCCGCGATCACTACATCGTCGCCATCGCACAGCGCATCCACATCGCACTCAATCGCATCCTCGAGAAAGTGGTCGATCAGCACCGGCCGCTCCTGCGAGTACTCAATCGCCGTCGTCATATACTGCACGACCGCCGCATCGTCATACGCAATCACCATCGCACGTCCGCCCAGCACATACGAAGGCCGCACCAGCACCGGATACCCCACGCGATTCGCCCCGGCCACGGCCTCTTCCACGCTGGTCGCCATCGCGCCCTCGGGCTGCGGAATCTTCAACTCTTCAATCAGCTTCCCAAACCGCTTGCGGTCTTCCGCCAGATCGATCGACTCCGGCGAAGTCCCAATGATCGGCACGCCGGCCTTCTTCAGCGGCAGCGAAAGATTCAGCGGAGTCTGGCCGCCGAACTGCACGATCATCCCAATCTCCGCGCCCGAAGAAGCCTCATGCTCATACACTCCAAGCACGTCCTCCAGCGTCAACGGCTCGAAGTACAACCGGTCGCTCGTGTCATAGTCCGTCGACACCGTCTCCGGATTGCAATTCACCATGATCGTCTCGTACCCGTCCTCGCGCAGCGCAAACGCCGCATGGCAGCAGCAGTAATCGAACTCAATTCCCTGCCCAATCCGGTTCGGCCCGCTGCCCAGAATCAGGATCTTCTTCTTTGTCGTCGGCGCCGCCTCATCCTCTTCGTCGTAGCAGCTGTACAGATAAGGCGTATAGCTCTCAAACTCCGCCGCGCACGTATCCACCAGCTTGTACACCGGCATCACGTTCAGTTTCTTCCGCAGTGCGCGGACCGCAGCTGTACCCTCCGCGCCAGTCAGCCCCCACAAGGCCGCCAGCCGCTCATCGGAGATGCCCATCCGCTTCGCCGTCCGCAGTTGCTCCGCCGTCACCTCCGCCATCGGCACGCCGCCAACCGCCTTGATCTCATCGGTAATCTGCTTGATCTGGTACAGGAACCACGGGTCCATCGACGTCATGCGCGCAACCTCGCGCACCGTCATCCCGCGCTCAAACGCATAGCGAATATACGACAGCCGGTCAGGATGCGGCGTCACCAGCCGCTGCGTCAGCCGTCGCGGTTCAATATCGTCCGCCGTCGCCTTCTTGCCCGTCTCCAGCGACCGCACCGCCTTCATCATCGCTTCCTTGAAGGTCCTGCCGATCGCCATCACCTCGCCGACCGACTTCATCTGCGGCCCCAGACCCTCATCCGCCCCAGGAAACTTCTCAAACTGCCACTTCGGAATCTTCACGACGACATAATCGATCGTCGGCTCAAAGCAAGCAGGCGTCGCCTTCGTAATGTCGTTCTGAATCTCATCCAGCGTGTAACCAACCGCCAGCCGCGCCGCAATCTTCGCAATCGGAAACCCAGTCGCCTTTGAAGCCAGCGCAGACGACCGCGACACCCGCGGATTCATCTCAATCACCGTCATGCGCCCGTTCAGCGGATTCACCGCGAACTGCACATTGCTTCCACCGGTCTCAACGCCAATCTCGCGAATCACCGCAATCGCCGCATCGCGCATCACCTGATACTCGCGATCGGTCAGCGTCTGCGCCGGAGCCACCGTAATCGAGTCGCCCGTATGCACACCCATCGGGTCAAAGTTCTCAATCGAGCAGATGATGATGACGTTGTCCTTCAGGTCACGCACCACCTCCAGCTCATACTCCTTCCAACCCAGCACGCTCTCTTCCAGCAGGCACTCATGCACCGGCGAAAGATCGAGCCCACGCGCAAGAATCTCCATCAACTCCTCGCGGTTGTAAGCGATTCCGCCACCCGATCCACCCAGCGTGAACGAAGGCCGAATCACCACCGGAAATCCGATCTTCGCCGCAAACTCCAACCCATCGCGAATGTTATTGATCAGCGCAGACCGCGGCATATCCAGCCCGATCTTCGTCATCGCATCCTTGAACAACAGCCGGTCCTCGGCCTTCTTGATCGCCTCCAGCTTCGCGCCGATCAACTCGATCGCCCAGCTTCTCCAGCACACCCGAGTCCGCAAGATCCACCGCAAGATTCAACGCCGTCTGCCCACCCACCGTAGGCAACAGAGCAAACTTTCCCTTGCCACCCAGCCCGTCAGGATCAAGCATCTCCGTCTCAACGCGAAGAATCTCTTCCAGATAAGCCGCAGTTCAACGGCTCAATATAAGTCCGGTCCGCCACCTCAGGATCGGTCATGATCGACGCCGGGTTCGAGTTCACCAGCACCACCTCATACCCCTCGGCCTTCAGCGCCTTACACGCCTGCGTACCGGAGTAGTCGAACTCCGCCGACTGCCCAATCACAATCGGCCCCGAGCCGATCACCAGAATCTTCGCAATGTCATTCCTGCGTGGCATTCATCTTCTCCGTTCCTGCAACGAACCGCCGCACGGCAGCGATTCGATTCGTTCTGTAAATGGGCACCTTGCTTAGCTCCTCCGTGTAGTCGTCGGCGTCCTCTGGGCGGCTGATGAGGTCTCGCGACGTTCCTCGGTAATACGTCACAACCACGTTGCCAACCTTTCCATCCGAGTCCGGGTAGAGATTCGCCTCGCCCAGCCACTGGCCCCATATTTCAACACTTCCAAGCAGCGCCGTTAGACGGCCCGCACTGTCGAACTTGTAATCAAAAACTACTTCGTAGTCCGGATGAAACCGCCGGAGCCGAGCCGCCTCCAGCATAGTCCCAGCAAAAGAAAGCTCGGTGAAAACTGTATCCGCCCTCAGGTTGATCAGAGGCTCGAACCGTTGCAAATTCCACGTTCCATCAATCGCTTGTGTGCAGTACACAGCCCTGGTCTTTCTCTTGGTTGCAAATGCAAAGGAGGAAAACATCAGCAGCACAAGAAAAAAAGTGCCGCCGCGTGAAAGCATCTATTTCTTCCACTCTTCCATCATCTTCCGAAAATCCTTGAAGAGATAATGCGAATCATGCGGCCCCGGACTAGCCTCCGGATGGTACTGCACGCTGAACATCGGGTCGGTCTTATGCCTCAACCCCGCCAGCGTCTGATCGTTCAAATTCGTATGCGTCTTCTCCACATCATCCGGCAGCGAATCCGGATCGACATTGAAGTTATGGTTCTGCGCCGTAATCTCCACCTTGCCTGTCTGATGGTTCATGATCGGATGATTCCCGCCGTGGTGCCCAAACTTCAGCTTGTAGGTCTTGCCGCCCAGCGCCAGTCCCGAAGATCTGGTGCCCCAGGCATATCCCAAAGATCGGCTTCTTCCCCTGCAGCTTCTTGCACATTCTCGACCGCATACTCCAGCGGCTCCGGATCGCCCGGCCCATTCGAGAAGAACACTCCATCCGGATTCATCGCCAGCACGTCCTTCGGCCGAGGTCGTCGCCGGAACCACCGTCACGCGGCAGTCCTCGCGCGTCAGCATCCGCAGAATATTTTCCTTGATGCCGAAGTCATACGCCACCACATGCATCTGCTCCGGTGCCATCAGCAAGCGCCGGTGTCAGCAGCGCATCGCCCGTCTGGTTCTTCGGCTCGTTCGCGTCCCACTCGTAAGCGACCTTCGTGCGTCACCACGCTGGCCAGGTCGGTGCCTTCCATCTTCTCGATCGCCCGCGCCTTCGCCACCAGCGCATCCACATCCAAGATTCTCACCCGAAGCAATCACGCCACGCATCACGCCATTCGCCCGCAGATGCCGCACCACCGCCCGCGTATCCATCTCCGCGATCACCGGCACGCCATTGCGCTCCAGATACTCGTCCGCCACCTGCGTCGAACGCCAGTTCGAGCTCATCGGCGAAAACTCGCGCGTCACCAGCCCTTCGATATAAGGCTTCTTCGACTCCGCATCACTCGGCGTCGTTCCATAGTTTCCAATGTGGGGATTTGTCAGAACCACAATCTGGCCCGCGTACGAAGGATCGGTAAAGATCTCCTGATAGCCGGTCAGTGATGTATTGAAGACCACCTCGCCAGAGCATTCCGCCCGTGCGCCAAAACTCTTGCCGCGAAAAATGCGCCCGTCTTCCAGCGCCAGTATTGCCTGCATTGCCTCTCCGAAGGAGTGGATTTAATAGATTCTATCAGCATTTACGCTGGAAAGCGCTGATCGCAGGCAAAACCTTCCGCCAATAAAAAGACCCGGCACAATGACCGGGCCTTCTCATCAATTGTTAAGATTTAGCGACTGTGATGATGGTGGTGATGGCGATGATGGTGGGACTTGGCGTTCGCCGGAATGACCGCACCAGCTAGAACGACGAATGCAATGGCAGCAAGAAACAACGTGCGTAACTTCATAAAGAATTCCTCTCAGGCAGCCACTCTTTCGAGTGAGTAAGTTAGATGCAGCGTATCCCGGTCACGTGTCTTTTGCCAGATTTTTTTCATCATGTCCCAAGTTTGGTTCTACTTCGCCCGGTCACTCAATGTCCACCAGAACATCCTCTCCCTCCACCCGCACGCGGAAACACATCCACCCGTTCATGCACCGGATACTCCGCCAACCCCGTCTTCACATGGAACGTCCACGAATGCCACGGACAAACCACCGCCTCACCCTCCAGCCATCCCTGTCCCAGCGGTCCCTGCCGATGCGGACACACATTGTCCAGCGCCGACAACTCCCCATTCACATTCGCCAGACACACCGCGACCCCCTCGACCTCGGCCTCCGCAACCTGCCCCACCGCCGGCGCCTCCGCCAACCCACACAACCTCACCCACTTCGCCACTCAATGTCCTCCGCTATACCCATGTTAGAGCCTCTCGGGCGCCCGAACGACTCCCAGCAACTCAAGTCCAGATGCTAAAGTCGTCACAGAACCCTCATGCCCCGCCCCACTTCCAAGCCAACCGAACGCACCCCTCAACCCGCTCCACCGGAAGTCGTCAGCCCCGTCTGGCTGGCTAAAGCCATTGCACTGACCATTGTCGTGGCCCTTCTCTGCGGCTATCTCACCTTCTGTCTGCTCTTCTACCAGGGCCAGTGGCAGCTCGTCTTGCACCCGACCCGCACCGCCTCCAGTCCCATATCCATCGCCGGCGTGCCCTACGAACTCATCCGCTTCGGCCCCGACGAGTCCGCCACCCCGCAGCTCACCGGCTGGTGGATACCCTCCGACCCCGGCGGCCGCTACGCCCACCTCACCGTCCTCTTCCTCGGCGACGGCAACGGCTCCCTCGCGGACTCCATCCCCGCTCTCGCCAGCCTCCACAACCTAGGCATCAACGTCTTCGCGTTTGACTACCGCGGCTACGGCCAGAGCGCAGCCGCTCACCCCAGCCAGCAAAGCATGACCCGAGACGCCGACTCCGCCTTTCAATACCTCACGACCTCGCGCGCCATCCCAACGCAACAGATCGTCCCCTACGGAACCGGTACCGGCGCCTCCCTCGCGACCCACTCGCCGCCACTCACAGCACCGTCCCGGCCCTGATCCTCGATTCGCCTCGCGCCGACCTCCTCGACACAGCCATGCGCGACCCGCGGGCCAAACTCGTCCCCGTCCGTCTCCTCTTCAACGAGCGCTTTCCCCTCGCCGAACCTCTCTCCATTCTGCACACACCCAAGCTTCTCCTCTCGCGCAGCGCCACGCCCGACCCGGCCTTCCGCACCGCCGCCGACCCCAAACTCACCATCGAACTGGCCTCCCCATCCGCGCTCCTCTACAACCAGGCCATCACCCGCTTCCTTGATCAATATCTAGCCCAGTATTTAGCCCAACATTAGCCCAATACCTTCCTCAAGCGCCCGTTCCGCAACTCGTGCCTTCCCCGGCACCCGTTCGCTAGATTCGCCTCAGCCAAGCCCGACACACGATTATTCTTGATCCAGGGACACTCTTATGACGAAATGGCTTAACGGCCTGCAACCCTTTGGCGCGTTGCTCATGCGCCTCGCACTCGGCATCTCGATGGCCGTACACGGCTACGGCAAGGTTGTACCGCATGGCGCACTCGCTCACCATGCCCACTACATCGTGTCTCTCGGCATGCCCTACTGGCTCGGCTACGTCTCGGCCTACACCGAGTTCGTCGGCGGCATTCTCCTCATCATCGGTCTGCTCACGCGCTTCGCAGCTGCACTGGTCGCTATCAACATGCTTGTCGCATTCTTCTTCGTCGGCATCCATCAGGGCTTCGGAATCTACGACTACATACTCGCCCTCGCCGCGTTGGGCATTATGTTGACGTTCTACGGAGCTGGGCCCGTCTCACTCGATCGCAAGATCGGCTTTGCCTGATCCGGAAAGACCATCGCCAAAAGGAGTGAAGGCCCCCGATACTGTGGGGGCCTTACGTTTGGTGGGGAGTTTTTGTTGCGGATATTGGAAACCGGAACCGTGGGAACTGCGAGCCCGGCGATTGCTGACTACACCCAATAAGACGCGAGTCTGAAGGAAAAGTTGTCTCGCTATTTTCCACTATTCTGTAGATATGACTTTTTTACATTCTATAAACAGAAGAAAGATTATTCCCTTACATTTCGCCGGACTGCGCAGATCTTTTCACTTAACTGAAGTTCAGGAATTCGCTCGGATTGACCTGTGCTCCCGGAAATACCACTTCTAGGTTCTTTGCTCCCAACGTCTTGTAGGCCGCCTCGCCAAGCACCCTGCGAAAATCCGTCGTCACAGTAAGGTCACGCCCTTCATTCAACTGCTCATTCGCCAGCCCAGGCCACTTGCCATAGACCTTGCCACCCTTCACCTGTCCGCCCAATACGAACATTACATTGGCGTGACCGTGGTCCGTTCCGCCGGTTCCGTTCTGCCGGGCGGTCCGTCCAAACTCCGACATCGTCACCAGTGTCACATTCTCAGCGTCGTCTCCCATGTCCTTCCAGAAAGCCGCAATCGTCTCCGAGAACTCCTTCAACCGGTTCGCCAGTTGACCATTGATGTTCCCCTGGTTCTGGTGCGTGTCCCACCCACCGATGTCGGAGAATGCCGCCTCCACCCCAAGGTTCGCCTTTAGCAGTTGTGCGATCTGCTTCAGACTGTTCCCAAACGGCGTGTTCGGATACACCACACCAGCCGCTGGCTGATAGTGTGAGGGTCCGCCGCCTTCAGCATCTTCACCGCTTCAAATGTCTCCTGCCCGGTGCCATGCAGCACAGCGTCCGTGCTCTCGTCATACATCGCCTGAAACGCATTGCTGATCGGCGAGGTCTGCGGCCCCTTTCCGCCAACCGAAAAATCTGCGAGATTATTCACCGCAATCGCCGGCAGTTTACCCTGGAGCGTCCGCGGAACCTGTGTCCCCAATGCCACCGCACGAAACGCCGAGGGCTTCCCTGTCGTCACCTCGGCCTGCAACGCGCGATTCAGCCATCCATCCGGAGTCGACTTCACCCCGGGCGTCCCGCTCTCCATGTAGTCCTGTGCGTCAAAGTGCGACCGCGTCGTGTCCGGCGAACCCGCCGCATGAATGATCGCCAGATGTCCCTGGTCATACAGCGGCTTGAACGAGGCCATCGAAGGATGCAGTCCAAAAAATCCATTCAGATCCAGAACGTCCTTCTCCTGGATCGCAATCGAGGGACGCATCGCGTAGTAGTTCTTCTCCTTGTAGGGCACCACGACATTCAACCCATCGGCCGCGCCTCGCTGGAACAGCACCACCAGCTTCTTCTTGGTCGCCGCCGCCGTAGTCACCTCAGCCAGAACGCTCCGCGACAGAAACGCCGGAATCGTCGAGGTGCCGATCAGCGCCAGGGCCCCGCCCTTCATAAACCCGCGTCGCGTCACCCCGCGCTGCGCCGCATCGCGTCCGTGAATGTCGCATCCCCAGTCGCTATGGTCCGCCAGACATTTCATATTCGCCATGTCCATGCTCCTGTCTCGGCGTCCGGTCGAAGTCACGGTGTGTTCTCGCCTGCTTGTACTAACGCGGTTACAGCTCAGAAGTTGCCGGCTCCATCAGATTCTCGCGCAGGCCCGAAAATTGGCAATTGCGGGGAGTCTCAGACCATTACTCAAACCGTTTCAATCACTTCGCGCAGACTACTCCAATTCCAGCGGTGATGCGCAGAACGACCCAAGTCCACCACTATCGCCGCTGAAACTCCGGTGAACCCAGCAGCAACCCAGCCATCATCGCCGCCTCACGATCCAGAGGTGGCCGTGCCTGCTGGTTTAGCGCAGCTGGATTCAGTACCTGGGCCATCGGCTCGAAGTCGTTCGGCCGGATCGGAAAGTCCTTCAACGCCTGCTGTTGCATACCCTGGTCCTGAAACTGCTGCAGCACCGTCGATCTCGTCCGGTCGCTCACCGCCTGCCCCAACAGCGCCATCTCAAGCTTCTGTTCCTTGGCCGCCGCCTCGTCCGCTGCGTCCGTACTCATCGCCACCGGCTCCATTCCGGCATCAGTATCTCCCAGCAATCGGCCCCAGTCTGTCTGCACCCCTGGAATACGATCGCTGCTGAGTCCCAGGGCAAAGTTCATCCGGCTCACAAGGTCGCCGGTATTCACCCATGACTCTGCCATCCAGCTATACCCATTCGGCGTCTGCATCCCGTACAGCGGCATCCCCAGCTTATCCAGCGCCTGCACCAGCGGAACCGCGTTCCTCACCTCCGCACCACTGGCCCGCACTGCCGAAACTACAAACTCCTCCGGCGTCTTCACCTTCGCCCGGTAAACCTCCGGCGACCAGAACTCCGGCGAATCGAACAACGTCCGCAGCACCGTCTTGATGTCGCCACCGCTGGCCAAAAAAGCCTTTGCCATCCGGTCTACCAGCACCGGTGGAGGCGTATCACTCACAAACCGCGCGGCGAGCTTGGTCGAAATGAACTTTGCCGTCGCCGGACTGGTCGCCAGCATGTGCAGCACCTGTAGTCCTTCCTCCATGCCCAGTTGGTCGCCTTGATACATCACACGACAAGGGTCTTCGCGCCGGCCCCCGACCCCGCCAATCCCGGCTTCCCACACTCGCGGCTCAACAAAACTGGTTCCCGGAATCACCACTCCCATCACCGTCTTATCTCCGGGTTCATGCCTCCGTGCGACAAACTGAAAATTGCCGCCGCAAACCGGCTGCTCAATCGACCACCCGGTCAGCACCTTAGCCACTTGTGTCACGTCCTGCTGCGTGTAACCTTTGCCGCAGGCCGGATCGAGCGAGCCCACAGGATGGTCCTGGCTCACCTCGCACTGCACTCCCAGTGTGTGCAACTCCATCAACTCACGCGCATAGTTCTCATTCAATCCACGGTCCTTGAGGGCCTGTTTCACCTGCGGATCTTTCGCAAACTGCGCCGCGCGGGGGGCGTTTCTAGCAGCCAGCGAATCCGGCCCGATACTCTGCCAGTTATCCAGATACATCAGCATCGCCGGACTCTTCGCCGTCGCCACCAGCAGGTCTTCAAACCTTCCCAGAGCACGCGGCCTGATTACGTCCCGCTCATAAGCCGGCAGCATATACGGCTCATTCTGGTTCTTCTTGATGTACACATTGAAGTGGTTCAGCCAGAAGTCCGTCATCACCGCTTCCAGCTGCCGTTCGCTGTAGATGTCCCGCAGCATCCGCGTCTGCAGCAGCTCCGCCCCAATCATCTTGGGCGAACCCTGCAGCGCAGCCAGCGTCTCCCGCTGCATCGGCGTCAACCCCTCGGCCGCCTCGGCCAACTCGGCCTGACTCAGACTCCTGCGGAACGCGATCAACTCCTTCGGCGGCATCGCCAGGATCCGCCGCATCCTCTCGTCCGGCGGCAGATTGATGATCTTCACCGCCTCCAGCCCCGAGTAGAACTGCTCCTCATGCGTCGCCATCGCCGGAACACCTGGATCCACGCCGTCGCCCGGCAGCGCAGTCTTGTCCTTCGGCCCGTCACC
Organism: uncultured Acidobacteriaceae bacterium; assembly: GCA_963756685.1. Taxonomy (GTDB): domain Bacteria; phylum Acidobacteriota; class Terriglobia; order Terriglobales; family Acidobacteriaceae; genus Edaphobacter. The sequence goes on along the minus strand of CAVWON010000004.1, from coordinate 62,753 downwards.
GTCCTTCGCCATCGTGGGCGACATCATCTCCCCATCACCCTTGTCAGCGTCCTGTTTTGCAGCGACCTGCTGCGCCTCCTGCTTCGCCTTTGCAGCCTTATAGAAGGCAATCTCATCAGCATAGATCGCATGTTCCACCGGGTCGGATGGCAGCGGAGAATTCTTCGCAATCATCTGCCGCAGCACCTGCGGACTCGGATACCGCCGCACCAGCTCCGCCTGTTGCATCCTCATCGCAGGAAACATCGCCAGCCGCGCATCCAGCGCCGAATCGTCGATCCTCGACGGGTTCAACTGCAACTCAAACCACCGCTGCAACCCCATCGCCTGTACCGCCGCAACGTCCCCAGGCCGTGGCCCAAACGTAAATCGATTCAGAGCATGCAGCACCCGCTCCTGCCCTTGAATCTGCCCCTGTTTCGCGGAAGCTCCCCACCGGCTTGTTCACCGCAGCGGCCGCGACCATCGGCTGCTCGACCATCAACACGCACAGAACGCCGGCCATCAAGGCCCGCACCGAACCCATCAGCACTTCAGCAGAGCCTTGTCTGAATCGCATAGCACTCCTTCTTGCGCTCCAGCCTGATCTTGCTCAGCCAAAACAGCCAGAGAATTGCCTCTGCCATCTCAGACCCGGTAACACCGCAGCAGTTGCGGACAAATTCACCCACGCCGACCCAGCTAAAACGCCGCAAGCTCATGCATTGCCCGGTATAAGTCCTCCGGCTGCGGCAAAATCGCGTCCTCCAGCACCGGCTGATACGCCACAAACGTATCCATCGCCGCCACCCGGCGAACCGGAGCGTCGAGATCATGAAACAGCTCGTCCCCGATCCGCGCCGCAATCTCCGCACCATACCCCCAGCTCAGCATGTCCTCATGCGCGACGATCACGCGATTCGTCTTCTTCACACTCTCCGCAATCGCGTCCCAGTCATAAGGAGTCAGACTCCGCAGGTCGATCAACTCCACATCGATACCAGTCTCGCGATGCAGCTTCTGCGCCGCCTGCAGCGCCCGCGGCACCACAGCGCCATACGTCACCACGGTCAAGTCCTTCCCCGGCCGCACAATCTTCGCCTTCCCAAAAGGAATGCAGTACTCCGGCCCCGGATAAGCCGCCCGTCCAAACGTCTCGCGATACAGCCGCTTGTGCTCGAGAAAGATCACCGGATCATCGCACCGAATCGCCGTCCGCAATAACCCCAGCGCGTCCAGAGCATTCGACGGCATCACGATCCGCACACCAGGCGTATGCGTAAAAATACTCTCGCCCGACTGCGAATGATAGATCGACCCGCCCGTCAGATACCCGCCAATCGGCACCCGCATCACCAGCGGGCAGCTGAACTCCCCATTCGATCGCCACCGCACCAGCGGCAGTTCATTGCGCATCTGGTGCATCGCCGGCCAGATGTAATCGAAAAACTGGATCTCCACAACAGGCTTCATTCCCCGAATCGCCATCCCAATTGCGCGGCCCGTAATATTCGCCTCAGCCAGTGGAGAATTGAAGCAACGCTCGCTGCCAAATTCCGTCTGCAATCCGGCCGTCAACTTGAACACACCGCCCTTGCCCTTCACCTTGCCCGCAAGCAGGGCCTCATCGCGACTGGCATCGGCAACGTCCTCGCCGAACACCACTACCCGCTCATCCCGCCGCATCTCGTCCTTCAGGCAGCAGTTGATCAGGTCTGCCATCGTGCGTTCCGTCGGATCGGCTGTCGCAGCCGGCTCCGTCGCAAACCGCGCATCCATCGGACTCAAGTCCTCCGAATACAAATGCTTTGTAATCGAAGCCACCGTCGGCAGCGTCGCCATCACCGCGCGGTCCGCCGCCCGCTGCACCTCTTCATCCACCTGCTGCTCGAGCTTATTGATCGCGTCCGCATCGAGAATCCCCTCACGCAACAGCCACATCTGCATCCGCGATATCGGGTCCCTGGCCGCATCGGCGGCAAGCTCCTCCGCCGACCGGTACAGCCGCTCATCATCGCTCAGCGAATGCGAATACGGCCGGATCACATGCCCATGCACCAGCGCCGGCCCCTTCCCCGCACGGCAATACGCCACCGCCTCCACCATCGCCTTGTAGCTCTCAATCGGATCAGTCCCATCGACCTCCGCGAAGTGGAAGTTCGGAAAATTCGCCACCAGCTTCGAGATATTTCCCCCCGGCGTATTCACCTCTACCGGCGTCGAGATCGCATACCCATTGTCCTCGACCACATACAGCACCGGCAGCTTCCCATTCGAAGCCGTATTCAACGACTCCCAGAACTCTCCCTGGCTCGTCGACCCCTCGCCGATCGAAACATAAACCACCTCGTCGCCATGAAACGTCACATCTTTGAACTCGCGGTAGTCGCCCTCATGTTTCTCCGCCCGCCTCCGGATGCCGCGTAAAGAACCTTCCCGCCTCCGCGCACCCGACTGCATGCAGACACTGCGTCGCCGTCGACGAAGAAGGCGTCACGATATTCAGCCTCTTGCTCGACCAGTGCGAAGGCATCTGCCGCCCGCCGCTCGCAATATCGTCCGCCGCACCCACCGCCTGCAGCAACTGCTCCTCAACCGTATTCCCCAGCGCCAGGCATATCGCCCGGTCGCGATAGTAAGGAAAGAACCAGTCATACCCCGGCTTCATCGCCATCCCTGCAGCGACCAGCAGCGCCTCATGTCCCGCGCACGAGACCTGGAAGAAGATCTTCTGCTGCCGCTTCAAAACGATCTCGCGATCGTCCGTTCGCCGCGACAGATACATCAGGCGATAGAACTCCACCAGCTGGTCACGCGTCAGCAGACTCTCCGCCACGTCGACCGCCGTCTTCTTGTTCTCCTGCACGCTGGATCCAGACTGTCTCGCCATGCACCTGTCCTTTACCTCGAAGCCGCGGCCTTCTCAAGCCGCCCACAAGATTGTACCGGGAAGCCACCAGACTTGACTCTCCCAAAAACATCTTTTTGACTCACTGTTCAATTTACAGAAGGCCCTGAAAATGGGCGGCGCTAAGGCCGCCCATCCAGAAAAATATTCAACCTAAACAAACAACGGAGCAAGCACCAGCGTAATCGTAGCCAGCAGCTTGATCAGCACATGCAGACTCGGGCCCGCCGTGTCCTTGAACGGATCGCCGACCGTATCGCCCACGACCGCCGCCTTATGCGCCTCTGACTTCTTCCCGCCATACTGTCCCGTCTCGATAAACTTCTTCGCGTTGTCCCACGCGCCGCCGCCATTGTTCATCAGCATCGCCAGCAGCACGCCCGAGATCGTCCCGACCATTAGCAGTCCAGCAACAGCTTCGGCCCCGGCCAGATTCACCGCCACTCCAGCAATCGCCGGCACCGGCAGAATCGTACCCGGAGCATAGATCGCCGTGTTCGCCTGGTAGCTCGAACTCAAGTGCCGGAAGATCAGCCCGACCACCACGGGCATACCAACCACCAGCGCGCCCGGCAACACCATCTCCTTCAGCGCCGCACCCGTCACGATATGAACGCACCGCCCATAGTCCGGCTTCGAAGTGCCGGCCATGATCCCTGGGTTTTCCCTGAACTGGTCTCGAACGTCCTGCACCACCATCTGCGCGGTGCGGCCCACGGCCTTGATCGCCATCGAGCTGAACAGAAACGTCAGCATCGCCCCCAGCAGCGCCCCAACAAAAACCGGCACCTGTGCCAGGTTAATATTCGTGAAGCTCCAGCCCGCCGGCATAAACCCACCGGCCGCCGCGACCTTCGCCGTCACGATGACTTTGATCTCCTCCAGATAAGCCGAGAACAGCAGGAACGCCGCCAGCGAAGCCGATCCCACCGCATAGCCCTTGGTCAGCGCCTTCGTCGTATTACCCGCCGAATCCAGCTTGTCCGTCCGCTGACGAATCGAGTCCGGCTGGTTCGACATCTCGATGATGCCGCCAGCATTGTCCGTAATCGGCCCGAACGTATCCATCGCCAGAATGTAGGCCGCGCAACTCAGCATTCCCATCGTGGCGATCGCCGTGCCATAAATTCCCTTCGCATAATCGGAGATCCCGGCAACTCCAGCCAGTCCCTGCACACCGAAGTAGTAGCTCAGCAGCAGCGCCGCCGAGATCGCAATCACCGGCATCGCCGGCGTCTCCATCCCCACGGCCAGTCCGCTGATAATGTTCGTCGCCGGGCCCGTCAGCGAAGCCTCCGCGATCGACTGCACCGGCCGGTAGATCGACTCCGTGTAGTACTCCGTGATCCACACAAACAGGAACGACGTAATCAACCCGACCACGCCGCACCCCAGCAGCCACAACCACTGCACCTGCGGCCCGTTCAACATCAGATACACCGCACCAGCAAACCCGAGCAACGCGAGCCCCGAGGTCACATAGAACCCGCGATTCAACGCATGCATCGGGTCTTCGTCTTCGGTCGTACTCACCACAAAGACGCCCACGACACTCGCAATCAGATTGATCGCCAGCACAATCAGCGGAAACAGTATCCCCTTCACTCCAAACACCGGATATAGCGCCGCGCCCAGGATCATCGCGCCCACATTCTCCGCCGCGGTCGACTCAAAGATGTCCGCCCCACGGCCGGCGCAGTCGCCGACATTGTCCCCAACCAGGTCCGCAATCACGGCCGGGTTCCGCGGATCGTCCTCAGGAATTCCCGCCTCGACCTTACCCACCAGGTCCGCTCCCACGTCCGCCGCCTTCGTATAGATTCCCCCGCCAAGCTGGGCAAACAGCGCCACCAGCGAAGCTCCAAACCCAAACCCGACCAACTGATACGGCACCGCCTCCGGATGCTCCAACCCGCCGAAGAACAGGAACAGCGAACCCACGCCCAGCAGCGACAGCGCCACCACCACCAACCCCGTCACCGCCCCACCCCGCAGCGCCATCTGCAGCGCTTTGTTCAAGCTCGTCCGCGCCGCCGAAGCCGTCCGGATATTCGCCCGGATCGAGCAATACATCCCCGTATACCCAGCCAGCCCGGAGCACACCGCACCCACCAGAAAGCTGATCACCGTCTTCAGCGCAAACGGCTCCGTCCTCGCCGACATGTGGTATCCAACAAACACCAAAACCGCCAACGCCACCGCAATCTCGCCGATCGTCGTGTACTGCCGTCGCAGAAACGCCTCGGCCCCTTCCCGAATCGCATCCGAGATCGCCCGCATCTCCGCCGTTCCCGTGTCCGAGGCGATTACCGCACGCGCCAGCATCAACGCCGCCACCAGGGCCAGCACGCCAACCCCGAGTGCAACCCACAGATACATCCGGCCGTCGTTCCCAACATAGGCAGGCGGAGTCGCAGCCTGCTCCTGTACGGCCATAGCCAAAAAGCTCACTACATACATGCAAAGGTCTCCTTAGAACGCAGAATTTCTTTCAGCTTCACAAAGGCCGCAATTAGAGCATGCGCAATCGAAGAGGGTCAATGCGTCCCTTGATGCGTCCTTCGATGGATCCAGCACACAGGCTTCGGTGCTCATTCTCTTGCAGCGCGAATTAATCAATTTCATGAAAGAGGCAAACCAAAGTAATAGCACAACTCGCCACCTCCTCACGCAAACTCCTTCCCAGCCGATGTACACCTCAGCGCAATACCGAGGTGCAGCCGTGTCCCTTCGCAGCAACTTGATTCGTCGTGCCCAAACTCTTCGAGTCCCCGCCGCGCGTCTGTTCGGACACACCATCTATAAGCGCGCCATCGTCCTGATCTTCTTCCTCACCCGTCTCGCCGGCGCCCAGATCGACACCACCAGCGTGGCTCCCCATCGCTACCTCGTCCTCTACCGCAACGCCACCATTCCCGGCGACGCCGAGGCCCACATCACCGCCACCGGCGCCCGTCTCACCCAGCGCAACGAGCACCTCGGCATCGCCGCCGTCGAGTCAATCGCCCGGCAGGACGACGCCACCACCCTTCGCCGCCTCGCCGCCCAACCCAACGTCGCCTACGTCCTCCACGACCGCATCGTCTCCGCCCACCACCTTCGCCTTCAGGCCGTCGACCCCGCCTCCACCGACCCCGCCTCCATCGCCCCGCTTCTATCGGCAAAGACGGAACCGGACAATCAACCGGCCCCACCACCATCGGCAGACTCCCCACCCACGGCCCCATCCATACCACACCGCCGGCCATTCCAGCCCCGCTTCCATCCCCACCATCCCACCCTACGACACCTACTACACCACCCCCCAAAGCTGGGCCGTCCAGCAGGTCGGCGGCTACGGCAACAACGTCCCCGGCGGCCCCGCGCATGGCCCGTGGGACACCACCATGGGCAAAGGCGTCCGCATCGCCATCATCGACAGCGGCGTCGACCAGTCCCACCCCGACATCGCCCCCAACCTCGCCCTCAACCTCTCCGAGATCGAACCGGACCGCCTTCCCTACCCCCTGCGACGACGGCACCCCGCAGGACCAGGAAGGCCACGGCACCTGGACAGCCTCGCTCGCCGCCGCCGCCATGGGCCCCGGCACCGGACAGGTCATCGGAGTCGCCCCGGCCGCGACCATCCTCAACATCAAAGTCCTCCAACGCATGCCCGCCGCCATCATCGGCGACAGCAGCCCCGCCGACCAGTGCGAAGCCGGCGAGGCCAGCGGTCTCCTCAGCTGGGTCATGCAAGGCATCGAGGACGCCATCACCAACCGCGCCGACGTCATCTCGCTCTCCATTGGAGCCACCGCCGACCTCATCCACGGGAGACGGCGCCGGCCTCCTCGCCGCCTTCAACCAGATCACCTACGCCGCCGCCCAGGCCAACATCGTCCTCGTCGCCTCCGCAGGAAACGACGGCTTCGACCTCTCCAACCCCCGCTACGTCGAACTCCCCGCGCAGTCCCGCGGCGTCCTCGCCATCGTCGCCTCCACCAACCCTGCCTGTGCCCAGAACGTCAATCCCGGAGCCACCTGCACCCCCGGCCCCGTCACCCTCGCCTACTACAGCAACTACGGTGCCCCGCTCAACGCCCTTGCCGCACCCGGCGGCAGCTACCCCGACGGCGGCGACGCCACGCGTCAGCGGCTGGGTCCGCGGCGCCTGCAGCTCCGGCAACCCCAACACCCTCGACGGCCTGCCCTCCGACTCCGCCCACAGCTACGGCTGCTTCAACCTCGGCCACACCCCTTACGTCCAGGCCATGGGAACCAGCGCCTCGGCCCCTCTGGCCGCCGGTGTCGCCGCCCTGCTTCGCGCAGCCCACCCAAATTGGAGCGCCGCCGACGTCGTCACCGCCATGCGCAACTCAGCCATCGCCACCCCGGGCTTACCCGTCCCTCAGGTCAACGCCACCACCGCCTTAACCCAATCCCCACCAATGCAATAGCAAAGATATTTCGAGTCTATTCTTCAATCCAAAAGTTACCCCTTCATCCGTTCCTTCACGCTATGGGCCAGCTTCTCGATCTCATCGGCCTTCTTGATCACGTCCACCGACAGGATCTCTTTGTCCGTCTTATCGACCTGCTGCTTCAGGTCCGTAGCCAACGCCAGCAACTTGTCAGTGTCTGCCACCAGCCGCTTCTGCCGATCGTCGTTCCGCAGCTTCTCCTGCTTCTCCGCCCGGCCCGCATCCAGCGGACTCGAGTCGTCGGGTGTATTGCCCAACCCCGGCTTCTGGGACGTCCCAGGCGTCTGGCGCCCCGGCAACGGCTGCTGCGCAGACATCTGTCCTCCGCTTACCCTCACAGAGCCCGCCGTCACCAAAACCATTCCAATCATTGCAACTCGAAGTATCCTCATATCGTCCCCCGGTTACCGCCCGCAGGCAGCGCCCTATCTCGCTTCCCTGCCAGAATTGCATCTTATCAAGTCGTTGACGCATTCTGTTCTACAGCATCCCCGAAAGCGAGACGCCGTAATCATGCACCTTCTGGCCCTGGCCACGCAAGATCAACCTACTGGCATCGTCAAGGTCATCGAACGTGACTGGTACAACGGCATTCTTCTCACCATTCAGACCAAACTCCCCAAATTTCTAGCCGTTCTCCTTATCGTCTTCGTGCTCCACCGCATCGTGCTCTTCTTCGTCAGGCGCATGCGACGGAGCGCGGACCATCAGGTAGGCAACTTCCACCGTGCGGCCCAGCTCCGCACCATGGCCGCCATCGTGCGCGCCACCTCCTACTCCGTCTTCGGCTTCATCATCTTTCTCCAGGTCCTCAACCTCCTGAACATCCCCTACCAGCCCCTTCTCGCGTCAGCCGGCATCCTGGGCATCGCTGTCGGTCTTGGCGCACAAAGCATCTTCAAGGACATGCTCAACGGCGTCTTGATCCTCATTGAAGACCAGTACAACGTCGGCGAGGTCGTCAACATCGCCGGCCTCAAGGGAACCGTCGAAGACCTCTCCCTCCGCCGCACCACCCTCCGCGACGCTGACGGCACCCTCTACATCATCCCCAACAGCCAGATCGCCACCGTCTCCAACCTCTCCCGCGACTACGCCGTCGCCACCCTCAACGTCAGCGTCGACGCCAGCGCCAACCCCGACAAGGTCATCGCCCTGCTCGCCGAGGTGGCCAGCCTGGTCCGCAACGAGCCCGCCTTCAAAGACATCGCAGTCGCCGATCCCGTCATCCTCGGTGTCGACAAGATCGAAGGCCGCTCGGTCACCTATCCCGTACAAATCCGTGTCCGCACCAACAAGCGCGATGTCGTCCTGCGCGAACTCCGCCGCCGCATCATCATGGCCTTCGAGAAAAACGGCGTCCCCCTCGGCAACGACCCCGCCAACATGCTCATCCTGCGCGCACCCGGCCCCAACCCCACCGCCCCACCCGCCCAGCAACCCATCATCGGCAGTTAGCCCACAACCAACCAACAAATTTCATCCATAAAGGGACCCCTGGTGCCAACACAAATCATCAGCACAAAATCTGCAGAGCATTACAAATGGGGAGGGCCGCAAAGGACGGACTGTGACGGCTGGCACCTCGTCAAAACGCCCGAACTCAGCATTATCGAAGAACTCATGCCTCCCGGCGCCAGTGAGGCCCGTCATTCTCACGTCCGCGCGCGCCAGTTCTTCTTCGTCCTCGAAGGAGAACTGACCCTCGAAGTCGAGCATCATGATTTTGTCCTTCAAACCGGTGAAGGGCTGGAAATCTCTCCGGGCCAACGGCATCAGGCAATGAACCGCGGCGCAAAATCTGTGCGGATACTCGTCACTAGCCAGCCCCCAAGTCACGGCGACAGAGTCACGGAATAGCGATAGGCAACGGCCCCCCGGAATTCCTTAACGCTTAAGCTGTTGGTAATCTCACCCGCAAAGTTTTATCGTTAGAATCATGGATCGTTCCATCACAAGGAGAGCTTGCGTTATTGCATGGCTCTTGTGCGTGGTGTTGACCAGCCTGGCAGTTCATTCGCCCCACTGCGATCACTGTGATGGACCGTCTGTCACCTTTTCTCCGTTGCAAGGACCCTCTGTTAACCATCAAATACCAGCTGTGCCAGACACCTGTAATGGCATTTGCTGGTGCTGTGGTTTTCACGGGCTTCCGAATGCAGCACCTGTTCTGGCTTCGACAAACAGAGTGACAACCGGTGTTTGGCCTGGTTCGCCTTCACCTGCTCGCACGTTCCACTCGCCAATATTTCGACCTCCCCGCACAGTTGTCTCCTCTTAGCTTGGCCATTCCGTAACTTTGGCACGGCCGCAGGAACGCACAAACTCGCTCTGGAGACATCTATGCGCACATATACGTGCTCACGCTCGCTGGAGCGTGCCTGTTTCTATTTCTGTGTCTGCCTGGTCGGGGGCAAACTCCACCAAAGACGTCCTCCGGCCATCCGCAAGAGGTCAGCGAGGACAAAGACCCAATAGCCATCCTTGAAGTTGGCGCAGCCACAAGCTGGAATCTCAGCGGAGGCGGAGCTACATTCGCGCCCAATCTTGCAGCAGAGGTGACACCTATTGAGAACTGGCTGGAGCTTGAAGCAGGCGTCTCGCCCTTCTACACCCGTAACTCAACCGAGTGGGACACTGACCTGCTCTTCAAGAAACCCTGAACCATATCGCGGAAGGCGGAGTTCATGCTGGGCGTCGGTCCAGAGTGGATCCACCTCAGGCAAAATGGGAAAGTGACCAACTCCATTGCAGGAGAGGTGGCCGGAGACTTTATGTTCTGGCCAACCCACAAGCACCGCTTCGGCTGGTTCCTCGAACCCGCATACGACTACAGCTTTGCGAGAGGCCACCAGCAATCCATAGGCATGAGCGCCGGTCTGTTGATCGGTATTCCGTGATCTTCCAACCTCACGGCCGTTACAACGATTTGTTCATCGCCTCAATCAACTCATCCACCGTCGAAACCGGTGGCAGACAGCCCTTCCCATTGCAAACCACCGCAAAGCTCCCCTCCTCCTTGAGCCCCGGCAAATGCGGAAGCGTCTCCGCCAGCGCACGAGGCAACGCCCCCAACTGGTCTCTACGCAACCGTATGACGCTCTTATTCACTGCATACCGTGCCAGCGCCACCGCCTCCAGCCGCCGCGCCGCTGCATCGTCGCCAATCACGCAGATCTGCACCGCACGCTGCACCATCCGCTGCAACGCCAGCCCATAGCTCGCCGCATACAAACCAAAGTGTTCGACAACGCCGGCAAAGGTCTCCAGCGTCTCCAGCGCCTTCACTGCATAGTCTTCGCGTCCATTCAGGGCCTCGAGCCGCAACAGCAGGGCCGCCCCAACCGGGTTTGCAGCAGGTGTAGGCGAGTCCTGCAGTGGCTTCCTCCGCGTCACCAGCGCTCCCAACCGTACCTCACCCTTGGCCGCCTTCTCCGTATCAAAGAAAGCGCTCCCCGTTGCGTCATAGAATCGCTCGAGCGCACTCTCCATGATCGACTCGGCCGCGATGTAGTACCGCATCTCTCCAGTCATCTCCCAGGCGTCGAGCGCCGCGTGACCAAGAAACACATAGTCATCCAGCACCCCAGCCACCTGTCCTTCAACTCCGCCCTGCTCTCCGTACGCCACCACATGCGCCAGTCCGGTCTTCGAGTCCCTCGCCTCCGCCAGCACCCGGTCAAGTGACTTCAACGCAAATGCCCGCACCTCCGGCAAATCCAGCACACGTCCCGCCTCCAGGTAAGCCGAGATGCACATCCCGTTCCAGCCCACATAGATCGTCTTATCGACATACGGTGTAGGCCGCTTCAGCCGCGCATCGTACAGCTTCCTCTTCGCGGAATCGAGCCGCTCCTTCGCCTCATCCAGCGAGATCTTGTTCGCCTTCGCAACTCCGTCCAGCGTCCCTCGCACATGCAGCACGTTCTTTCCGGGATTGTGATGCATGTCGCCGATTTCGCCAATGTCGTAGTACGCGCTCGCCACCGCCATCTCTTCGGCCGTCAACACCGCGGCCGCCTCGTCCATCGTCCAGGTAAAGTAGTCGCCGTCATCGTCCAGCGAAAAGTCCGCGTCCTGCGATGCATAAAACCCGCCGCGTTCGCGATCACTCAGCCACTCATCCATCCACCGGACCATCTCCCTCGCCACCCGCGCGGCCTCCGGCTCGACGAACGTCTGGAACGCATGGACATAATTCTTCAGCAGCTCGCTGTTGTCATACGCCATCTTCTCGAAGTGCGGCACCACCCACCGGTCATCGACCGAGTAGCGATGAAACCCACCCGCCAGATGGTCGTAGATCCCACCCTTCGACATCTTGTGCAAGCGTTACCATCGCCGCGTTCTTCGCCGCCTCGCCAACACCCTCCGCTCCACCCACCGACACCCGCGAAGCTGCATCCAGCAACAGATCGATCGCCCCCGAATGCGGAAACTTCGGCTGCGAGCCAAACCCACCCGACCGCGCATCGAACTGCTTCAGCGCCGAATCCACCAGCTTCGCCACCAGCTCCGGCCCCGGATTCCCCGCCCTGCCCATGAACGACTCGTTGTGCTCGATCGCCGCCATCACGCTGCCGGCCGAATCGTTCACCTCGTCCCTCCGCTTCTGAAACGCCTCCGCCATCGTCAACAACACCCGCGGAAACCCCGGTCGTCCATGCTGGTCCGTCGGCGGAAAATACGTGCCACCAAAATAGGGCTTCCCTTCCGGAGTAAGAAACGCCGTAAGCGGCCACCCACCCTGTCCACTGATCGCCGACACCGCGGCCTGATACCGCGTATCCACGTCAGGCCGCTCGTCCCGGTCCACCTTCACCGCAATAAACTGGTCATTGATGATCTTCGCCGTCTCCGCGCTCTCATACGACTCGCGGTCCATCACATGGCACCAATGACACCACACCGCTCCGATATCCAGCAGGATCGGCTTGTCCTCGGCCTTTGCCTTTGCAAACGCCTCTTCGCCCCACTCCTGCCACTGCACTGGCTGATGCATCGCAGACCGCAAATAGGCCGAAGCCGCCTTAGCCAGAGAGTTCAAATGTTCCCCACCCAGCTCCTTGCTCTGTTCATTACTCATAGACCTTCAGTTTAGTCCACGCGGCTCACAACCATCGCTTCGAAACCCTGCGGCGTAATTACTCTCGTCACCAAAGCTTCCCCGCATCAACAGCCGGAAAGAAAAAAGGGCCCGAGCCGAAGCCCGGACCCTCTCGCAAAACCATCTCCACCTACTGCTGCGGAGGAGTATTCGGAGTCGCCGAAATCGGCTTCGGCGCCTCCGGTGGCTTCGGAGCGGTCAGTCCCGGAATCACCGGAGGCTGACCAAGACTCCCTACCGCCGCGCTCTGAATGCTGATCCCGTAAACCTCCAGAGTGGTCGCCAGCAACTGACGCAGCAGCGATCGGTCTTTCGCATACGCAGCTGTGTCCGAAATCAGCGTATTCTCCGCAACCGCCAGGTTCCTCCCCTGTTGCAGTACGTTTGATGTCGTCGACGCACCCAGCTTGTACTTCTTCTGCTCGGCATCCAGACTCTGCGCAGCATAGTCCCGCGCTGCCTGTGCCGCCTCCACCTGGGCCCTGTCGTTCGTCAGCGCGTACTGCTGGTTGGTTACCTGGATGCGAATCTGATCGTAAAGCTGCTGTATTCGCATCTCCGTCTGCCGGTACTCCATCTGCGACCGCGCCTGGTCCGCCTGCGCCGTTCTGTTCCGCAGCGTGACGTTGATGTTCACGCCAACGCCCTTATCCGGGGCGCTGCTGTTAAACAAATTGCCGAACGCCGTACCGTAATCCACCGTCGGAAAAGTTCCCGGAGGATAAGGGGCGTTGGTCTCGAAATTGATAGCGGTCGGATTCTGGTGGCCACCTAGCGCATTCGCTCCGTAAAACGCATACGCATTGACGATCGGCAACAATCCGTTTTTGAAAGCCTTGATCGTAATCTCGTTATTCTTGAGAGCCAGAACTGCCTGCTCAATCTGAGGATTATTCACGTACGCTTCCTTCACCAGGTCCTCGGTCGGCATGTCCTCCTCCGCCAACCGCTCCAGGCTTATGCGATCGGTCGGAATCACCGGAGCATTCGCAAGCAGCGGCTCGTTCAGGTTGCGCGCAATCGCCTGCTTCATGATCAGTTGTTGATACTCCAGGTTCGTCTTCGACGCTACCAGCGCCTGCTTGTCGGTCGCCACCGCGCTGTCGGAGTTCACCACATCCAGCGGAGCCAGCGTTCCAATCTCCAGTTGCCTCCGGTTATCCGCAGTCAACTGCGTCGACTGCGCCAGCGCACGTTCCTTCGCCTGCTCGTCCTCGTACGCGCTCACCAGCGCCCAGTAGATGGCCTCTACCTGATTCACCGTGTACAGCAGTTGCTGGCGGAACGACGAGTCCGTGATCCGCCGGTCATTCTTGGCCTGCAGAATAAACCGGCCATTGAGCCCTGGCCCAAAACCCTGAAGCAGTTGCTGTGTCACAGTCGCTCGGAAGCCAGTCGTGTAAGACGGACTGTAATTACTGAAGGGGTTGTTCGTCGTCACGCGCGTGTTGTTGAAACCAACCGTAAGCGACGTGCCCGTCACAAATCCCTGGCTGTAATTGAAGTTGTAGGTCGAAGTATCGGTATTCAACACCGTCAAGCCGCCGCTGAACAGCGTGTTAAGCTGCGGCGCGCTCGACGCCTCATACGACAGTTGTCCTGTCACCACCGGATCCCGTGGCTCAGGCGTGGGCCCTCCGCCATTCGTGCTCGTCACCAGTCCGCCCGCGCCTGCGCCCGCGCCGCCTGTTCCGGCCGAGGTCGCCCCCGGTCCGCCGCCGGTCAAAATCGTACTTGTCGTTCCGCCCAGCGTATTTTGCACCAGGCCACTCGAAACGCCGCGCAGGAATGACCCCGCCTTTGCGCGAAGAATGTCCGTGTCCGCAATATCCAGATTGATCCGCGCAATCGCGATGTCGTAGTTATTCTCAATAGTCAGCATCACTGCATCCGACAGGCTCAAATAAATCTTCCCGTCGTGCAGCAGTTGCTCCAGCTTCGGAGTATTTCCCAGACTCGGAGCCGGATAGTTCAGCTGCGTGTACGGAGCAATCGGATTCCAGAAGTGGCTCTTCGGCTTCGTGTAGTCGACATCAGTGCCCCGCAGGTACAACGGCTCGGTCAGCTTCGGCGGCGGGGCCTGTGGCAAACCTGGCTGCCCCGTCGTATCGTTCTGCACCGCCTGCGACGGCGCCGGCTGTGTCGCACTTGGCGCCGTCTGGTTCGGTGTCGGAGGAGTGGGCTGTTGCGCTATTCCGTTCTGCGTACCTGCGCTCATCAACAACAAGGCAACGCTCGCTGCCGCCTGCAAATCTTTTAATCTCACGATGCGCTCTCCAAACCTCTCTACGCTTTTGCCGGCAGGTGCCCCGCTTCGGCCTGGTTATCTCGGTTATCTCTGCCGGACATCTGAATTCATCGTCCTGCCTCGCCCCCGCCATAGCGCAGAGGTCTGGCCCGCAATCCATTTATGTAATGCTTGATAAGACGCGCAGCACCTTTCCGACGACTCTTAAAGAATGCTCCTGGCCTACACACCCCTGTCGCGCAGAAATGCTTTGGTTGAGCAGATATACGCACCCATTCGTTGCTTCGTTCCCAACAATCCATCAAAATTGTCGAATGGCTGTAACGAAGTAAGTATATCAATGCTCTTCTGTTACCTAATGCCAGCGTCGCCTCAGCATCAAGCTAGGTTCCACCGAAATCTCGCTTGCAATCACACAGACGAAGGGCCCGAATTTGCCGTTGTCTGTCTTTCAATTCGTGTCATCCGAGCAACTCGGTGTTAAGCAGTCCATCGTGATACCGTCCAAATCATCCCCATGCCGCACTGGAAGCTCATCCTCGCCTACGACGGGACCCCATACAACGGTTGGCAGATCCAGCCCAATCTCCCCACCGTCCAGGGCACTCTCGCTCAGGCAATCCACCACGTCACCGGAGAGACCGTCCTGCCTCAAGGCTCGGGCCGCACCGACGCCGGCGTCCACGCCCTCGCCCAGGTCGCCACCTTCTCGCTCACCGTACCCATCCCCTCCCCCAACCTTCATCGCGCCCTCAACCGCGCCCTTCCCCCAAGCATTCGCGTTCTCTCGGTCGAAGCCGTCCCCCAAGACTTCCACGCCCGCCACAACGCCCTCCGCAAAACCTACGAGTACCGCATCCTTCCGGGTGATCGTATCTGCTCTCCCATGCTCGCCCCCTACGTATGGGCCTGCCGCTATTCACTCGACCTCGCCGTCCTGCAGCAAGCCGCCGCCCATGTCCTTGGCACCCACGACTTCACCTCATTCGCCGCCAACGACCCGGACCAAACCACACGCGACGCCGCAAACCAAAGACCACTTGAAGACACGCCTCGCAACATCGCTCGTTCTTCTCGAACCAACCCAAAAGATGCCATTTCGAGCGGAGGAGGCGCACTTGCCGCCGCAGTGGAGAAATCCGCTTCCCTACCTCCGCCCTCGACCAGCCCATCGACAACGTCCGCACCATCCACCACTCCACCTGGCACCAGCAAGAAGACCTCCTCATCTACAGAGTCACAGGCAACGGGTTCCTCCACCACATGGTTCGCAACCTCGTCGGCACCTTCGTCGAAGCGGCCGCCCACCGAATCTCAGCCGACGAATCCCCACAATCCTCTCCGCCAGAGATCGCAGCGCCGCCGGCCCCACCGCCCCTGCAAGCGGCCTCTTCCTCGTCGAGGTCGAGTACAAATGAACGCACCACCACAACCTCGGGTGCCCCATCTTCGCCACGGTCTCATCGCTGCTAAGGTGAGTATCGAGCGAAGCGAGTCCACTCCCGCCCATTTCGACGGTGCCGACCTCTCAAATTTAAAAATGGAGGTGGAACCCTAAATGCCCGCCACCTCCTCGGCCCAGCGCCGCATAGCACGCCTCGCCACCCTCACCGCGGTCCACCGCGCCTTCCACTGGCTGCACCTCCACCAGCCCCAACTCCGCCAGTGGCAACTCGAGATCGTGCGCGTCCCCGCCCCACCCTTCGGCGAATCCGTTCGCGCCGCCTGGTTCCTCGACCGCTTCCAACAACTCGGCCTGACCAATGTCCACCTCGACGATGCGGGCAACGTCCTGGCGGAACTCGGCCCCGAATCCATTCGCAACTCCAACGAGGACGTAATCCCGACCGAAGCGAAGAACGGTCTCACCGTCCGCAGCGGAGTGGACGACCCCCCGCACTCTACCGGGGCCGACAATCCCTCCAAAGTCGAGGCCAACAACTCCCCCTGCGTCCTCCTCTCCGCACATCTCGACACGGTCTTCCCCGCCGACACCGTCATCGAACCCATCGAAGAAAAAGAAAGCGCCCGCATCCACGCCCCAGGCATCTGCGATAACGCCGCCGGACTCACGGGCCTTCTCGCACTGGCCGCGGCGCTCCGCTACGCCAACATCACCCCGCCCGTCACGGCCCTCTTCGCCGCCAACGTTGGCGAAGAGGGCGAGGGAGACCTACGCGGCATGCGCCATCTCTTCGAACGCGGCCCCTATCGCAATCGCATCGCCGCAGCCATCGCCCTCGAAGGCAGCGGTAGCTCAGCAGTCGTGACCCGCGCCATCGGCAGCCTCCGCTTCCGCGTCACGATCACCGGCCCAGGCGGCCACTCCTGGACAGACGCCGGGTTCCCCAACCCAATCCTCCTGCTCAGCCACGCCCTCACGCAAATCGCCGCACTCCAACTCCCCACCGACCCTCAGACAACCATCAACGTCGGCCACATCTCCGGCGGCACATCCATCAACTCCATCCCCGAGTCGGCCACCGCGCTCCTCGACATCCGCTCCACCGACTCCACCCAACTCGTCTCCACGGCCACAGCAGTCCATCAGATCTTCGACGACCTCATCACCCCTTCCACCAGACAAAAAGCCACGAGCCCACCACTAAAACTCCACATTGAAACCATCGGAAATCGCCCGGCCGCGTCTCTTCCCGACAACTCGCCCATCCTCCACACCCTCCGAGCCGTAGACCGCCATCTCACCCTCCGCACCGAACCCCGCCTCGGCTCCACCGACGCCAACATTCCTCTCTCGCGTGGCGTCCCCGCCATCGCCATCGGCGCCGGAGGTCAGGGCGGCGGCATCCACACCCTCCAGGAGTGGTACGACCCCACCGGCCGCGAAACCGCACTACGCCGCATTCTCCTTACCCTCCTCGACACCCTCGATATCACGCCCCCGTCCCCCAACCGCTGAAGCCCCATCGGCACTTTGCGAATTTATGTAGCCCTGAAGCTCGTACCACCCAACGCAAAGCTCTTTAAGCTGTCGCCGGAAGTGAATTGGGTTGGGATTGGGGCTTTTTGCGGAGGGTCGCGGCGGAGATCAGGGTGATGACGAGTCCGACGGGGAAGGGTTCTATGAAGGTGTAGAGGGCGTTGACGAAGGGGTTCTCGTAGAGCTGCTGGGAGTGGCGGATGGCGGCGACTTTGGCCTGGATGGCTTCGGGGGTGCCGGGTGTGGATTCGAACCTTCTGGATTTGGTGAGCGAAGTAGCTGTCCATGAAGCCGTGGAGGAAGTTGAAGTAGATGATCTCCCACGTGACGACGTAGAAGACGCAGGAGATGAGGGTGATGCTAATACCGATGGTGAAGGCGCGGCCGAAGGTGATGGCGCCGCCGGCGAGGTTGTCCCGGTAGGAGCGGATCCCGAAGAAGACAAGGAGGAACGAGAGGACGATGGCGGTGTAGCCAATGTAATAGCCTTTGTTGCCGTGGTTGAGGTCGCGGAGAAAGGGGACGGTGCCGCACATCATGACGGAGGAAAGAACGCCGGAGATGAGGCCGAAGGTGAGGATGGTCTTCTTCATTGGGAGGCTCCTGTGGGGTGACTTGGAGACACTTTGCGGGGCGGAGGCGGTGTTTGTCGTCATGCTTTTGGGTGATTTTAGGGGTGGGTGGGGGAAATCATGCTTTGGGATGAGGGTTTAGAGCAGTTTCACTGTTGCTGCGCTCAATCCTACGGTGCGAGTGCCGTTTTTGACGTGAAAAACCGATAGTGGGTCTGTTGATGTGAATGACTCAACTTGCCGAAGAGCCGACTATCAGTCAGGTACAGCGCTCAGCAAGAAAACTGAGCGTCATCTGGGGCTCCGGAGTTGAGACGACCTAATCTTTCAATTAGCCCGCCAGCAAGCTGCAAGTTCCCGCCGTCATTCTGAGCGAAGCGAAGAATCCCCGCATTTCGCTTTTCGCACGGACCCTGGCTACCACTCGATGTCATGAAGACAAAGAAAACGAGCGCATCATTCAATACACATACTCCTGAGATGGTAACTGCTTCCTGCTGCTGGGATTGCTCTCCGGGAAGAGTATAGAATTCGTCGGACAGCTCTGGTACGCACGTGGGCCTTCTTATGTGAATACAGGAGGAAGAATTGCGCGTCCATCAATGGGCGATCCAGATACAGCACTAAGACATGCACTGAGACATATCGGTACTAATCCAGTGTCGTTGAAAGGCGGAGGATCGGTGACGAACAAAATACTTACTCTGACATCTGAGTTCATGGACCTGCGCTCAAAATGGAAAACCCTGTCGCTCTATGAGCGATTTGAGCAGACGGTCGTCTCGGTACTCACGCTGGTGATAGCCGTCATCGTAGCGCTCGCCGCCTGGCAATTGCTGCTGCACACACTAAGCCTGGTCGAAACCCATGCGGTAAACGCTGCCGATTCCCAGGCATTTCAGGGTCTCTTTGGCATGGTGCTCACGGTGCTGATCGCTCTCGAATTCAAGCACACGCTGCTGGTCGTCAGGCATCATCGCCGCGCCATCGTCCAGGTACGCGCCGTAGTGTTGATCGCTCTGCTCGCACTGGTTCGCAGGTTCATCATCCTCGATCTCTATCAGACCACTCCGAGTGTAGTCGCAGCCCTGGCCGGATCCGCCCTGGCGCTCGGAATTGTATTTTGGCTCGTCGCCAATTGCGCACCCCCGTTGGAGGAGGATGTGTTGCAGGAGTGACCATCGCGATACCTGGCGGGCAAAAACCGGGCTCAACCGCATGATTTGTTCCCACGAATTCAGGCTTCAACGAAGGGAGAGACCATGAACAACGCTAAGGTACAGGTACGGACTCGAACACCTCAACAATTTGTCAGCATGCTTCTCCGCAAGAGCCGGGGCGGGTCCCACCATGGGCGTCCAGATGAAGCGCATGCATCTTATGCATCTCTCCCACATTGCTCTGGTCATCTCGAACCATGGATCGAGAGATGGGGTTCAATCCGCCTGCTGCTCCTGGTGTGCCTGATCCTGATACTTGGGGGGCAGCCCCTGGTATCGTTTGCACAGCCAGTCGCACTGAGTCCGACCCAGCTGGATCAACTCGTGGAGCGCATCGCACTGTATCCTGATCCCCTCCTGGCAAATATACTCACCGCTTCGACCTACTGGACCGAGATTCCTGAAGCTGCATCCTGGGCAGATCAGCACAACTATCTGAAAGGGGATGCGCTGGCTCAGGCCATGCAGGCGGACCATTTGCAGTGGGACCCCAGCATCCTGGCCTTGTTGCCCTTCCCTTCGGTTCTGGACATGATGGCACGGGACCCGGCATGGACGGAGCAACTCGGTAATGCGGTCCTGACGCAGGATGCGGAGGTTATGGATGCCGTGCAGCGGATGCGCCAGCGTGCCAGGAGCTACGGTTATCTGGCACCGAATAGCTATATCAATGTCATCGCGACCGGAGGGTATATCCAGATCCTTCCCGTCAATCCAAATGTGGTTTACGTTCCCTATTACGACCCTCTCGTGGTCTTCGCGCCACCGCGGCCTGGCTTCGCGATTGCGGGCGCAATCCACTTCGGCCCGGGAATCACCATTGGTGCGGCATTCGGTGGATGGGGATGGTGGCTTGGCTCAGGATTTCTCTGGCCTTCACACACCATCCTAATCGATCGCCGTCCATGGACTCGAGTATGGATCAACCGAGCTGGATACGTTCAGCCATACGCGCATCCATGGGTGCGACCGGTAGCGCCGCGCGTGGAGGTACATCGGTTGAAAAAGTAAGTAGACCATATCTGGCGGATCCATAACGAGAGATGGCCCGGGGAATATGTGCGCCATAAGCGCCATAAGTCGTCGCAGGGGATGCTTGCGGGCTCGCGGGGAGAGACTGTCCGGCGGAATAATGTGCGCGGTAAGTCGCCCGTTGTTTAACCCGGTTTGGCGCCTGAAAATAAGAGGGGCGCCCAGATTCAATCCGGAAGTAATCCACGCGCCTTCCGGATTGGTGCCGAAAAACGGCCATAGCACCTGAAGCCTCGGGTACACCAACAGTTAAACGGCTCTAGGGGAGGAGGCCTAGTTGTTTGCCTAGCTGGACGGCCTGGGTGCGGCGGCGGGCGCCCAGCTTGTCGAAGGCCCGGCTGCAGTGGGTTTTGACGGTGTTCTCGCTGACGAAGAGGCGGCCGGCGATCTCGCGGTTGCTGAGGCCCTGAGCGATGAGGCTGAGGATTTCGAGCTCGCGGGGCGTGATGCCGAGGGCGTCGAGCTGGGGCTGATTGAGGGTGAAGGGGGCTGGCGCATCGGTGGGGACGAGGACTTCGCGGAGCACGATCTTCTCGCGGGGTTTGGTGAGCTTGATGCCGAGCCAGATGCCGAAGACGACAAAGATGATAGCGACGATGGCGCCATAGATTTCGAAGGAGTGCTCGATGACGAGGAACTGGTACTCGGACCAGCGGAGAATGGCGATGAGGACGCCGCCGACGAGGCCGAGGATGAGGACGTGGCTGAGGACGCGGCGCTTCATCTGTGTTGGGTGGATTTTACTGCGGTAGCCAATGCCAGGGCTAACCTCTCGTCCTCCGCGCCCTGGGTCCTGGCTGTTGTTCTTGCAGTTGCCTTTCTGGTTTTGCCGTTGCCTTTCCGGTTGTCATCCCCGAAGGGAACCTGCTACTGCCATTGCATTTTTTTTGCTTGTTATTGAGCGTTGCGAAGGACCACTGTATTTTGCACTCGCAGTTTTCCTCCACCCTTCTCGCCCCGCAAAATATTTCTCCTCAAATTACGCCCAAAAATCGCATGTCAAGCCCCCAAACCACCTAAGTCCCTGGAACCAAACGACTTCCGCGTGGCATGTTTACCCCCTCCAACCAGCTACAATTAAATCAGGCTCCAAAATCGAGCCGGACCTCAACACCACGTTCTTTCTCATTTCAAATCAAGACTTTAGAGGTACAGCCTCTTAGAATGAAGAGTTTGCAGCCCAAGTCCGAACCTAACCCCTGTGAATGGAGGACTTTGCACAAATTCGGCAGCAGGGGAGAAAGCCACATAAGCAGTAATAAGGCCTGCTACACTCCGATGGTGAAAACCCTCGCCTTCAGCGTGCTCCTCTTCGTTGCTTCGGTGGCTGCGGCCCAGGCCCCGCCCGAGACCATATATATCAACGGCAACGTCCTCACCGGCGCTCACCTCCGCCCCAACGACAGCTCGCCGACCCCGGCCAAGGTCACCGCCATCGCCATCGCCAACGGAAAAATTCTGGCCGCAGGCGCAGATGCAGACCTACTCAAACTAAAAGGCCCAAAGACCCAGGTCATCGACCTCCACGGCGCCTTCGCTATGCCCGGCTTCAACGACGCCCACACCCACATCGCCGAAGCCGGCCGTCAGAAACTCTCCGTCAACCTGGTAGGCGTTCACTCTCTCGCCGAGATGCAGCAGCGCATCCGCATCTACGTCGCCACCGCCGGATCCGGAACATGGATCTTAGGCGGAGGATGGGACCACACCCTCTGGGCTGACAACAAACTGCCCACCCGGACCGATCTCGACCAGGTCACCGCAGGACATCCCGCCTTCCTCGTTCGCGTAGACGGCCACATGGCCGTGGCCAACTCCGCCGCTCTCGCCGCCGCTGGCATCACCTCTGCCACCCCCGACCCCTCCGGATCCAAAATCGACCGCGACGACTCCGGCAATCCGACCGGCATCCTCCGCGAGGCCGGTGCCCACGCCCTGGTCGTCAGCAAAATTCCGCCGCCTACCCTCGAGCAGCGCCGCAAGTCCCTCATGGTCGCCATCGCAGAGGTCATCGCCAACGGCGTCACCAGCGTGCAGGACTACTCCGACTGGGACGACTTCCTCGCCATGGAAGAACTCGAACACTCCGGCAAACTCCCCCTCCGCATCGCCGAATGGCTCGAGTTCAACCAGCCTGTCGCGGTCCTCGAGCAACGCCGAGCCAGCCATCCCACCGATGACCTCTTGCTCCACCTCACCCAGCTCAAGGGCTTCATGGACGGCTCCCTCGGCTCCCGCACCGCCGCCATGGACGCACCCTACTCCGACGACCCCGGCAACTCCGGCCTCGCCCGCTATGAGCAGGACAAGCTCAACCACATGGCCGCCGAACGCGCCGCGGCCGGCTTCCAGCTAGGCTTCCACGCTATCGGCGATCGCGCCAACACAATGGCCCTGAACTCCTTCGGAGTCGCCGACCAGGTCGCCAACCTCCCGCCATCACCACCCGAACATGGCCCGGACGCCCACATCGTCACCAAGCCAGAGTCCGGACACTCCACCCCCTGCGGCCCTGCGCTTCCGCATCGAACACGCCCAGGTTCTGCTCCCCGGCGACTTCGACCGCTTCGAAAAAGAAGGCGTCATAGCGTCAATGCAGCCATCCCACCTCCTCACCGACATGAAGTGGGCCACCGACCGCCTGGGCCCCGAGCGCGCCAAATACGCATACGCCTGGAAGAGCTTCCTCGACCACAACGTCGTCCTTGCCTTCGGCACCGACTACCCGGTCGAACTCATCAATCCCTTCCGCGGCCTCTACTCCGCCATCACGCGCCAGAACGAAGCCGGCACCATGACCTTCCAGCCGCAGGAAAAGATCTCGCTCAACGAAGCGATCTACGCCTACACCCAAGCCTCTGCCTTCGGTGAATTCCGCGAACACCAAAAGGGCCGCCTCGAACCGGGCTTCCTAGCCGATCTCATCGTCCTCGACCGCGACATCACCACCGCGACACCCCAGCAACTGCTCCACACCAAAGTCCTTCGCACCGTAGTCAACGGCGAGACGGTGTACTCTTCATCGCCAGCCAAGGCGGGAGCGGCAAAGTAGTTGTTCAAGCGATTCAGTCCCACCACCCTCGCCCACATTCTGCTGCTGGCGGTCGTCTTCGTCTGGGGCACAACCTTTGTTCTCGTAAAAGACGCTCTGGCCGACGCCTCGCCGCTTCTCTTCAATTTGCTTCGCATGGCGCTCGCCTTCCTGGCCCTTGCCATCGTGAACCATCGCCAACTCCGTCACATCAGCCTTCACGCCCTCTTCTCCGGACTGGTCGTCGGAACCTTCCTCGCCGCCGGCTATCAATTCCAGACCGCTGGCCTCGCGCGAACAACACCTGCTAAGTCCGCCTTCATCACCGGCCTGGTAGTCGTCTTCGTTCCCCTCTTCACCATCGTGCCCGCCCTTCGATCCACCAATACGCCGCCTCCGCGCTGGACCACCGCCATCGGAGCTCTCCTGGCCTTCTCCGGCCTGCTGCTTCTCACGACACCTGCGGGAACGTCCTTCCACAATCTCTTCGGTAGCATCGGCCGAGGAGACCTCCTGACGCTGGCATGCGCTATGGCCTTCGCGGGCCACCTTCTCGCCCTCGCCCACACGTCGCACCGCGTCCCCACCGGCCAACTTGCGACCCTCCAGATCGGTGTAGCCGCGCTCCTCATGGCCATCACGTTGCCCTTAGGCGGAAGACCTCACCTGTCAATCACTCTCCGCCTGGTCATAGCCCTCGCCGTTACTAGCCTTTTGGCGACCGCTGCCGCCTTTACCATCCAAAGCTGGGCCCAGCAGCATCTTCCCCCCACCCACACTGCGGTTCCTCCTGACCCTCGAACCAGTCTTCGCCTGCCTCACCTCTTTCCTCGTACTGCACGAGCATCTGGGCCGCCGCGCCCTCCTGGGGGCCACCCTGATCCTTGCCGGAATCGCCCTCACCGAATTGCTTTCTGCCGCTGCTCCTCTCCCCATCCACCCAGACTGAACGCACCCAAGACTTTTGCCATCATTTCGCGTCTAAACAGCTTGTAGAGTCGCTGCCACCCCCTATGAAACGGCACCAGCGAACTGCGACTATACTTAAAGCTCATGCCGCGAATACCGTCCGGCGCACAGCAACACCGAACAATGAGGTTACGACTGACTAATGGACACACCGAATAACACTTCCCAGACACTGCTCGATCGCATCCGCAGACACCGCCTGACCACGACGTTTACTCTCCTCGCGACCCTTTCGGTTGGCATCCTCGCAGGCTCGGTTCTCACGCGCAACGTCAGCGGCAAAGAGCAGTCCGGTATCAACTCGTCCGATGCCAAGCCTCTGGTTATCCCTTCGCCCGTGGTGCTCTCCAACGGCTTCTCTCAGATTGTCAAACAGGTCGGACCGGCCGTCGTGAACATCAACACCGAAGAGCTGCCAAAGCCGTCAACCAGCAAGCGCAAACGCGGGGGGCAGCGCGCCCAGCCAAACAATCCGGACGGAGATGACGACGGCCAGCAGTCCCCCGGCGACATGCAGGATTTCTTCAACCGCTTCTTCGGCGGCCAGGGTGGCGACGATGGTGACGGTGCTGGCGGAGAACGTCGCGCTCTCGGTTCAGGCTTTATCGTTGATCCCCGCGGATACATCATCACCAACAACCACGTCGTCGATAAAGCCGACAAAATCTACGTCAAGCTATCAAGCGATCCCGACGACGCCGGTGATCCAGGCCGTGCCGCAACTGTAATCGGTGTCGATAAAGACACTGATATAGCAGTCATCAAGATCGATACCAAAGAGCCGCTCCCCACCATCAAGCTCGGCAACTCAGACGGCGCACAGGTCGGTGACTGGGTCCTTGCCATTGGCAGCCCCTTCTCTCTATCAAAGACCGTAACAGCAGGCATTATCTCCGCCAAGAACCGAACGATCGATGAAGTTAGTTCCAGCGGCGTCTCGCAGACGCAGTTCCAGCGCTTCATCCAGACCGACGCAGCAATCAACCCCGGCAACTCAGGCGGTCCGCTTGTCGACATGGCAGGTCAGGTCGTCGGCATGAACACCGCAATCTATACCCAGTCTATGGGCTCACAAGGTGTCGGCTTCGCCATGCCGTCCAATATCATCGCGAACGTCTACAACATGCTCATCGGACCCGAACATAAGGTCGTCCGCGGCTCAATCGGCATTCAGTTTCAAACCGCGCAGTCCTCTGCCGTCGGGCGGGTCTATGGGTTCACAAACGGTGTGATAGTTGGCGTAGTCACTCCCAACGGCGGCGCGGCCAAGGCGGGCATTCAGGCCGGCGACGTCCTGGTCTCCATCGATGGCCGCAACATCAAGGATGGCGACGATCTTGTGAACGATATCTCTGCACGCCATGTAGGTTCGACCGTCAAGATAGGCTATCTGCGCGACGGCAAACAGAACACCGCCAATGTCGTGATTGGTGATCGTGCCAAGACCTACGCCGACATCACCGGCCAGCAGGACGAACCCTCTACCCCGCAAGAAGCGGATGCAGGTGAAGGTAAGCTTGGCATTACTGTCTCGGGCATCCCGCCGTCCATCGCGGCAAAGACAGGCATCAAGGGCGGCGTGATCATCACCAGCGTTCGTCCCGGGCCCTTTGCCGACGAGATCGGCCTCGGCAAGACCGCGATCATTACTGCGATCAACCGTAAACCTGTCACCGACGAGGCCAGTTATCGCGCCATCGTCTCCACCCTCAAGTCCAAAGACGATGTCGTCTTTGTGATCCAGTCTCCCAACCAGAAAAACACGAACTCCTACGTAGGCGGCACGCTTCCGTAAACTTCCGCCACGGAGCAAGGAGTGGCGCTGCTTCAACTTGCGCCCCTCCTTGTCCTCTAGAATTCCTTGTGGAATGGCCCAAAACGTGCCCCACAAAAGATGCACTCAAATTGGTCAACCTTTTGTTGCCATAATCCTTACTCTCGGATACTCTACCCACATCAGCGATGCTGTGTTGACGATTTCTGTTCGATGCTCGACCCAAGGTAATGCCCAGCCATGCAGTTTGTTAAAGCACTTCTGAGTTCGGTTCTGGTTCTTTCAGCCGCTTTGCCATGCGCGGCATTGATCCATGCCCGCCGCGGCCCCACATCGCCCAAGCTGTTCCATAAGCACTCTAAATCAACAACAAAGCCTGCAGGTCAGCGTGGCATCGACGACGCCCGTGCCACCCAGATCCAGACCTCTTTGATCAAGTCGGGCTATCTCTCCGGCGAAGCCTCAGGCCACTGGGACGCTCAGACCGAAGCCGCAATGCAGAAGTTCCAAGGCGACAACGGCTGGCAGACGAAACTGATCCCCGACTCCCGGGCGATCATCAAGCTCGGTCTCGGCCCCGCCCAGGACACTGCTCCGAGCCCCGCTGCCATAGCTGGGTCTGAAACCCCTGCATCTGGCTTCATGCCGAGATAGTGAATTTGTATGGCGCACCAGAGGGAGGGCCAATAGGCCCTCTTTTCTTTGCTCACAATTCGCCTGAGTTACGCCTGTGTTCCCACAGTAAAAACATGGTCCATGACATCTTCGTTTGTCGTGGGCAGAGTCCCCGCTCTTCCCATCGCACCACTCTCCAACCAAGTTCTCAGCCAATAGAATTGGTGCAGCCTGATCACACGCGAAGCGATCGGCTGCTTCTGCTCGAGGATCGCGGTGATCCTTGCCGCCATCGCGTCCCTGTCTTCGGCCACCTCCAGCTTCATCTCTACCCCATCGCAGGCGAGCAACCTGGTCCGCGCGGTCTCGAACTGGGTGCCTGCCACGACTCCGCACTCTACCTTCAACTCCGACATCTGCTCCGCGGCAAACGCAGCGGAGGCGTCCAGCCGGTCTGCAAAACCGAGATACAGAATCCGGGAACCCGCCACTCGCAGGGGCAGCAATCCAAACCTCTCTGCAAACAGCTTCGGCATCGCCAGGGCCATGAGCTCCGGAGAAAATCCCTCCGTCGTCAGCACCGGACATCCCCACTGCATGCTTAGTCCACGCGCTATCTGATCGGCCTCCAGGCCGCACTCACTCATAAGCCAGTCACCGATCCGTCCCGTGCCGTTCTCTCGCTGTGCTGCCAGCGCTTTTTGAAGTTGCGGATGCGTAATCCATCCCTGCGCAAGCATCACCAGACCAAGGGGGACCCGATGCCGATGCGGAGCCGCCGAGGCAGATAATATGCCATCTCCTAGTTCGCGCCGCACCGCTGATTCTACCAACGCCAGCACACAGCGCCCGCTGCAACCCCATTGCCCTTCAAAGATCGGCCGTCTCCGGTTTCGCCAGGGCATCGTCCATCCACTCGAGCACTCCGCATTGCCGCAAACTCTCCGTTGTTGTACTCGTGCCGGCGACGCAGGCAGCCCTATGCCATCCAGCCCAGCAGCTTCCTTCGACGGTTTGTATTTATCGTCCTGCCAAGCCGGGCCGGCTCCCAATGCGCCCTGCATAATCCCACCGACTTCTGTGTCTCCAGTCTTCTTCGTTAGAAAAGGCATCGTATGCTCTCCAGTCTTAATTGGGGTGTTGCCACCTCCGTAATTCGCAGAGCAAAGTTGCCATTCACCACGACCACCTCGCCCCGCGCAACAATCCTGTCTCCAACCACCAGGTCTACCGGCTCCGACACATGTCGATCCAGCTCAACCACGTCGCCAGGGCCCAGCTCCAGGACCTCTCGCAGCGGCATCTCCCGCGATCCGAACTGCAACGTCGCATCCAGTTCTATGTCACAGAGCAAACCGAAGCCCGGACCTATTCCCGGATCGAGACCAGCAGTCTCACCTGAACCCATCACTTTCTCCATTGCGTCGTCCTCTCTCAATTCACACTCGTCATATCGGCAACGCGCTGGTCTCTAAGCGTGTCGTTCAGGTCGTCTTTGTCATCGCCACCCTCAAGCTGCGCACCGCGATGCTCTCCCGTCCGAACCGGATGCGCCCCTCCAAACTGCAACCCGCCTACGCGCAGCTCAGAGACCGCATGTTTTGCCAGTGGGAGACGTAAGACCGCTCCCGGCACCAGCGCTGCCAGCTCACTTCCGCGCAGCCGCATCACAGGAAACTGCAGCACCGCTCCGATCTTCGTCTCTCCCATCAGCTCGCGTATTCTTGCCCGGGCCTCCTTCGACCTTCTCTTCGGGCGATCACCCTCTGAGATCAGCCGCCGTAGAATTGCATTCAAAACGACCGCCGGCAGGCAAAGATTCATCGTTCCCTGCGCCTCCGGCATCCGCCCCTCAAAACTCACGCACAATGTCTTCTCCCCGGCGGTCAGCATCCGCGCTATTGCAGGCTCTGACTCCCGTTTCTCAAAGACAAACTCCAGCCCAACGGACTGCCAGGCCAGATTCAACTCTCGCACCGCCATCTGCACCACCGACGTGAGAATGGCCTCCTCAATGTCCGTCAGCTCACGCGTGGGCCACGCTTTCCCCACTCCGCCCAGCAGAACATCCACGATCGGCGCGGCCAGCGCCAACTCAAGCTCCAGCAACCCCACCGCCCCCAGAGGCTCCAACCGGATCGAGCAGATATAACTCGGCGAAGAGATTCGTTCCAGAAACTCGGCGAACGGAAGTTGTTCACCAGAGACCAGCTTCATCTTGAACGGAGTTCGCAACCACGCTCCTAACGCGTGCATTAGGTTGCGTGCAAACAGATCGTTTACCGAACTGATTGCCCGCATCTTGTCGTTACTGATCTGGCCTGCCCGGCTGAAGTCATACCGCTCCTGAACGACCTCACTTGCCGATCCTGCTGTTTGCACAGAGGCGTTACCCCCCGCAGCAGCAAACAGTGCATCAATATCTCCCTGCCCAAGCTGCTTTGCCATGCCATCCCTTCTCCGGTTAGAGGTCTCTCATCAATCGCTTCAGCGCGCAGCGCTCTGCAGCTTCAAATTACGCCGCTTGTTCGCCTCGGCCGAATCGTCATCGCGCAGATTGGCAAGCGCCGTCCGCAGCCGCAATACTGCCGAGGAATGGATCTGCGAAATCCTCGACTCGACCACACCCAATGTCAGCCCAATCTCCTTCATCGTCAGCTCTTCGTAGTAGTAGAGCGTCAGCACCATCCGCTCCTTCTCCGGCAGTTCATCGATAGCGTCGGCAAGCCGCTGCTTCATTTCGCCCTTCAAACAGCGAAATAGAGGGTCCTCGTCAGTGGAACCCGGAACATACGCCAGTTCCTCGTCCCCCGAATCCTCGGACCGCTCCATATGCAGGCTGCCAATCTCGAGCCCCTTCAGGTCCCCAAGCAACAGTTGATACTCCGCCAGGGTCAACTCCATCTCCTTGGCAATCTCCTGCTCCGACGGCGCCCGCCCCACTCGCTGTGTCACCGAACGGATCGCCTCCTCGACCGCCCTGCCCTTGCGCCGCAGCTCTCGGGGACTCCAGTCCAGCGTTCGCAACGAGTCAAGAATCGCTCCACGAATCCTGAACTGCGCGTAACTCTTGAACTGTACTTTCTTGGTGTGGTCAAACTTCGAGAAGGCATCAATCAGGCCAACAACACCGGCCGAAACCAGGTCGTCCAGCTCAACATGCTGCGGGAGCCGTTCATGGGCCCTGCGCGCAAGATAACGCACCGCGGGCAGGTGCTCTACCAGCAGCAGGTCGCGCTCCGTCGCGCTGTCGCCTTCTACCGTCGCGGTCGCTCCAAGGCCATTCCCGGTAAACGGAGCGAACGCTCCAGCATTCGCAAAAGCTGCAGCTTCCAACGATGCGTGGCCTTCGCTGAGGACCTTGTCCTTCGACAACGGCAACATTTGTACTGAAGCCGAACTCCCTGTGCCCATGACCTTTTCCCCTGTCTTCGTCTGCACTAACGTCCTCCTTCGCTAACCAACCTGCTTCAACCGATCGTTCCGATACTTCGGACTCGAATCTCCGGAGGGATCTCCGCCGGCGCCAGCACCGTCACCTTCGGCAGAAACGGTTCGAGCCATCGCCGCACGTGATAGCGGGCCGGACTCGGGCATAGAAGCACGGGGAGTGCCGAGGTTGTGGCCCCTCCGGTTAGGCGTTTCACAGATTCCACCAGCCGCTTCAAAAAGTCCGACGGCATCCCTGCAGGCCGCGCCCCGTCCCCCAGTAGCAGTCCCGCTCCCTGCGGATCAAAGGTATGGAGCAGCTCACTCTCGAGACTCTGCTCCAGCACCAACACCTTCAGGCCTCCTTCGCCATCGAGCAGCGGATGCACAAGCCCTCGTCCCAGCGACTGCCGCACACCCTCCACCAGATGCACGACGTTCTTCGAATGCTGCGCTGTCTCCACAAGGACTTCGAGGATCGCGCCGAGATCACGAATCGAGACCTGCTCCCGTAGCAACTGCTGCAACACGCGCTGTACCTCCCCAAGCGTCATCAACTTCGGCACAAGCTCTTCGACCAGCTTTGGATGGGACTCATTCATGCTGTCAAGCAGACGCTTTACCTCCTGGCGTCCTAGCAACTCATGCGCATGTCTGCGAATCAGCTCGCCAAGATGCGTTCCAATCACCGTCGTCTGGTCTACCACTGAGTAACCCGCCGCCAACGCCTGCTCCTCCATCCCGGGTTGGATCCACCGGGCCTGTACGCCGAAAGCCGGCTCCTTCGTCTCGACGCCGGGCAACACCCGCGCCTTCGGGTCCGCGTTAACCGCCAACAGGCAGTTCTGTTCCGTCTGCCAGCGCGCAATCTCGAGCCCCCGCAAGCTCACGACATACTCTCGCGGCTTCAATCGCAGGTTGTCAGTAATGTGGACCGGCGGGACGATAAATCCGAGCTCGGTTGCCAGATGCCTGCGTAACGCACGGGCCCGGTTGAGCATCTGCCCACCCTGCTTCTCATCCACGATCGGAATCAACTGGAATCCGATCTCCAGCGAGAGCTCATCCATCTTCAACAGCGAAGCCAGATTTTCGCCCTTCGCTGTATCGGCCGCCTTCGCCTTATTACCCGTCGCTGCAACTTCGACAGACTCCTCCACCAACGCCTGCGAGGCGCCGTTCCCTGCAGGCAATCTGCGCGCAATCAACCCGATGCCAACCGCCATCAGCACAAACGACAGCTTAGGCAGACCCGGAATCAGCGCCAACCCAAGTAGCACACCGCACGCGATCCAAAGCGTATTTCGTCCACGCAGAAGCTGCGCCCCTAGGTCGTCATCCAGTGATCCCGCAGACGCAGCGCGCGTCAACACCATGCCACCGGCGATCGACACAAGCAGGCTGGGAATCATCGTCACCAGTCCGTCGCCCACCGTCAAAATCGTATAGGTCTTCACGGCAGTGGCCAGGTCGGTACCATGCTGCAGCACACCGATCAACAGTCCCGCCACGATGTTGATCGCCGTAATCAGAATTGTTGCGAGAGAATCCCGCTGATTGAACTTCGCCGCACCGTCCATCGCGCCGTAGAACTCGGCCTCCCGCGCAATTGCCTGCCGCCGCTTCCTCGCACCCAGCTCATCGATCAACCCCGCATTCATGTCCGCGTCGATCGCCATCTGCTTGCCCGGCAGCGCATCGAGCGTAAATCTCGCCGTTACTTCAGCCGTCCGCACCGCTCCATGGCTAACCACCAGAAACTGGATCGCGATCAGCGCAAGAAAGAGCACCAGTCCCACCACATAGTTCCCACCCACTACAAACTGACCGAATGCCTCGATCACTGCGCCTGCAGCGTGCGTCCCCTCCTGGCCATGCAGCAGGATGCGCCTGCTGGAAGCCAGGTTCAACGACAACCGAAACAGCGTCAGCAAAAGCAGAAGCGTAGGAAACACTGAAAAGTCAACCGGCCGCCGCACCTGCACCGCAGTCAGAAATACAATCACCGAGGCCGTGATCGAAGCAGCCAGCAAAATATCCAGCACCACGCTGGGCACCGGAATAATCATCACGAACACCATGCTGATCGCAGCCACCGGCAACATCAGCGTCTGCAGCTTTGCCATCTGAAACCCATCAATCTTCTTCATCGCCATCTCGCTCACATCCCACCTCCAAATCCACGCATTGCAATGGTCTCCATCACTCCGGCATTGCCTCTCCAATCAGCACGTCCAGCAACCTGGCGGGCCTTCTGTTCTCTCTCCTTCACCTGACGGTTCCGCCGAACGCTTTCCTCCACCTTTTGCCGGTAAAGGTAAGCCAGTATCCCGGCCACTGCCGCATACAACTCAAACGGAATCGATTGCCCTGGCTCAACGATCTTGTACAAACTCCGCGCTAACGGAGGGTTTTCGATGATCGGGACCCCCGCCCACCGCGCCTCTTCGCGAATGTCCGCCGCCAGATGATCGCGCCCCTTCGCCAGCACCGTCGGCGCCGACATCGTCTCAAAGCTGAACTCCAGCGCCACAGCATAGTGCGTCGGGTTCGTAATCACTACACTCGCCCGCGACATGTCCGCCTTCACCTTGCGCTTGCGCATCGCGCGCTGGATCTGCCGGACCTTCGCTTTGATCTGCGGGTTCCCCATTGAATCGCGTATCTCTTCGCGCATCTCCTGCTTGCTCATCTTCAGCCGCTGATTCCAGCTCCTCCACTCGATCGCATAGTCCAGGCCCGACCACGCCAGGGTCACCCACGCCGCATCGAGAGCCAGTCCATACGAGGTCGAAAATGTGGCTGGCAGCCGCATCAGGCCCATCACAGGCATCGGGACCATCAACGCCTTCAGAGCGCCCCATCCCAGCACCACCATCACAGCCGCCGGCACCAGCGATTTGGTTGTCCGGGTAGCTGATCTCAGACTGAACAAACTTCCCAGGTTCGTCGCCGGGTTCAACTTCGTAAACTTCAACTCCAGTGCAGTCGGATGGATCCGCACTCCCCCGCTCTGGGCTATCCCTGACACGAGTGCCCCGGCAAAGCTTGCCGCAAGAATCAACCCCAGAGGCAGCAGCGCCGGCAAGAGGATATGCCGCACCGCGCCGGTGAAAAGCCGCTCTCCGCTCTGTCCATCCACACCGCGGATACCCGTCGTGGCCGAGCGCAAACTTGCGGAATACAGGTTGCTCCAGCTCGAAACAAATCCGTTTGACAGGAACCCAAGCGTCATCACGCCGCCGAGCATCGCCATCGCCGACAGCAGTTCGCGACTGTGAACGCTGTCGCCTCGCTCTCGCGCCTTCTTTTTCCGTAACGGAGTTGCGTGCTCTGTCCCCTTATCGGCCATGGCGCTCACCGCTCACTTCGATCCCTCTTAGAAGAGATTCGTCGACCCACGTCATTCGCAATGGGTTCTCTATACACAGGATCCAGAAAGACCGCAGTTCTCTCAAGTTCTTCTCCGCGGCAACGCTCATGCACGCACCAACATCTTCGCTGCGGCGTCAAGCAGCGCTGTAAAGTGCCTCTCGATCCACCCCGGCCACACCGCCAGGCTTCCGATCAAGACCACATACGACGCCATCGTCTTCAGCGGTATGCTCACCACCATCGCCGGCAGCTGTGGCGACAACCGCGCCACCAGCGCAATCGTCACCTCTACTGCCAGCGCTGCGGCCATCACAGGAGCTGCCAGTTGCAACCCTGCGAGAAATATTCCACTCGCCATCATTGCCAGTGCCACACCGGTCTTCGCCTGCATCACGGCCTGCCCCACTGGAACCGCAGAAAAGCTACGTACCACCGCAGCCAGGAGAGTCCTATCCAATCCCGACCCGATGATGACGAGCACTACGAGCCAGTTCAACATCTGTCCCAGCACCGCCGTCTCAATCATCGAATTTGGTCCAGCAGGTTCACCAGCGAAAAACTGAACTGCAGCCCCAGCAACGTCCCGGCAAACGTCAACGCCTCATTCAACAGCATCAGAGAAAGTCCAAACACAAGTCCCACGCCAAGTTCGCCAAGCACCGCCCGCGTGTCGAGCACAGCCCGTGCACCTGGAACCGACGCTATCGCCGGAGCCAGCAGAATCGTCATGGCAAACACAAATCCAGCCTTGATCCGCGGGGCAATGGCAGACGAGGAGAACACCGGCGCGAACACCATCAGCCCGCTCAGTCGCACCATCACCAGTACCGCTGCTGTCAGGTACTGCGGCCAATCTTCGATTAATCCACTCAGTTCGCCCTTCATGCAGCCTCTATCCCAAATACTTGTGGAAGCCGGTAAGCAAGTGCACCGTGAACGCCACCAGACGGTGCACCATCCACGGCAGCACCGCAACGGTGACAACAAACACCACTACCAACCTCGGCACCGCCGTCAACGTCTGCTCCTGCACACTGGTCAGTGTCTGCACCAGACTCACCACCAGACTCACCAGGCAAGCCGTCACCAGTAGCGGAGCGCTCAGCATCATCGCCTCGATCAATACCCTCCGCATAATCTCCACCGTCTGGTCCGGCCCCATCGCCCCTCCCATCTCTAACCACTACCCTTCGCCCTAAAAGCTCTTGATCAGCTGGTCCGCCAGCAGGTTCCATCCATCGACCATCACAAACAAAAGAATCTTCAAAGGCGTCGAGATAACCACCGGCGGCAGCTGCATCATGCCGATCGAGGTCGTCACACTCGCCACCACCAGATCCACTAAAAGGAACGGCAAGAACAACACAGCACCAATCTGAAATCCGGCCTTCAACTCGCTCAGGATGTAGGCTGGCACCACCACTTGAATCGGCAAGTCCTCCTTACGCTCCGGACGTACCGCCATTCCCGCCGACGCGAAAACTGCCAGGTCTTTCTCCCGCGCATAACGCAACATGTAACGCTTCACAGGCGCGACACCAAGGTCCATAGCTTGCGCTCCGGTGATCGTCCCGGCACTGTAGGGAGCGACCGCGGTCTGTTCCACCTCCAACAACACGGGTTGAATCAGAAACCATGTCATCATCAGGGCCAACCCCATCAGAACCTGGTTCGACGGAGCGGTCTGGGTCCCCAGCGCCTGCCGCAGAAAGTGAAACACCACCAACAGCCGCACCAGTGGAGTCATTGATAACAGCAATGCCGGCAGTAGCGTCAGCAGTGTCAGTCCCACCACGATCGACCACGGGACGCTCTTGCTTCCCTCAAGCTCCGAAGCGATCGAATCGTCTCTCTTCGCTCCGCCTGAATTCGCCGCAGCACCCGTGCTCGTCCCTGGAGCATGCCCCTTTGTGCCATTCTTGCCCAGGGCCGAAACCGGCCTCTTCACCCAGAATGACTCCGGTGTCGTCATGGCCGAGACCATCTGAGGCTCCATTAGTCCGGGCATAGACCAAAGGCAGAGGCATCATCAGCCCTGCCATCGCCCATCCCAACCAGCGCAATCCGAACGCTATCGACATGACTCATCCAGACTCTTCGCCGCCACATCCGCCGCCAAAACCTGGGCCTGCAACCGCACGATCGCCTCCACGCTTTCCAGGCCGCCTCCTACGAGAAACCTCTCTCCGGCGCAGGTCACAAGCATCAGCTGCCTTTTTCCGCCGAGTGGAAGCGTCTCCACCAACCGCAGCTGTCTCTGTTGGATCTCAGGTCGGCATCGCAAGCCACGCAGCAAACCCAGGGCCCATCCTGCAAGCCCCCATATCTTCGGACGAGGAATTGCCACGGCCTTGTGCAATTCGTTTTGCCACGATCTTTGTAAAGTCCGCATTCCATCACTCCGATCCACGTGCTCTTGTCCATTCCATCGCTGCTCACTTGCGCTGTCCCGTCAAACTCACCCGAGTCGCGTCAACCGCAGGGCCATTCGTTGTTCCACCACCTCAAACTCGCTCCATCCCAGCTGCACCCGACCGACTCTCACCGATACGTCCTCCGTGGCTGGCGAAAGGCTCTCAAACACCTGCCCCTCTTTCATTGCCAGTAAGTCCCGAACTCTGAAGCGGTTCAGCAGCACACCGGCCCGTATCGTTATTCGCAGTTGTGACAACGTCTCCCATGACGGGTGTTCCTCAATCCGCATCATCCACGGCACCTCTGGGGCCATCCGCATCAAATCCAAATCCGTGCCCCTTACGACATTCGCACTGACCGTTGCCAGCTCAGTTCCCGTCATCGTCGTCTCCATCTCTCACCTGTCATCTCTCACTGTCATCTCTCAGATCTGCGTGTTAACGCTGCACAAGAAAATCGGTGAAGAACACGTCCGTCACCTTCAAATCGGTGTTGTGTTCAACCAGGGCCGCCTTCAGCTCAGCCTTTAAATGCTCTTTGCCATCGGCCGCCAACAGTCCGTCTGCAGTCTGCCGGCCCAGTACGGTCAGCACCGTGTCCCGCACAGCAGCTACAGCTTCATCGGTGTCCTTATTGGCATTGCTCTTTTCGTCCTTCGTCTTGCCGCCCTTTTTTTCGGTCTCGTCCGCTACACGCAGGGTCAAAGCCAGCCGAAGGTAAGAGTTGCCGCCAGCATCCGCAAGGTTCACGAGCAGGGGCTCCAGCGTCATGGCATGGGTCGCGATAGGAACAACGGTCTCTGTTCTCTGAATCGCCCCCTCCTGCATCGGTAGCCGGCCGGAGCGCGCAAGGTAATACACAATACCCCCAACGCCCAGGGCCGCAATCACTACCCCCACCACCACCGCAATCAACACTGGAACAACGGGGACCTTGGCTGGTGCAGGGGCCGGAGCAGATGCCGAAGATGAAGTAGATGCATCAGCCAGAACTGTAGGAGACGTGGCCATAGTGGTCAGACAGAGTGCAGGTCGGTGACCAGTCACGCGGTTCAAACATTAGTGAATCTTCAGAATGGAAGGCTGGCGCCCAAGATCGGCCTCAATGCTCGCCGCCTGTCGTACAGGGAGCGAAGGCGGCCAGCCGGTGAGACCACCCTCTGGTCTCGCACCCGCCATGCCGCCTGGGCCCGCTACAAATTGTTCTACCGAACCATAGCGATTACGTCCTGCGAGATCGTATCGAAGGTGGTCACCGTCTTTGAGTTAGCCTCGAACGCCCGCTGCGCGACAATTAGATCAGAGAACTCTGTCGAAATATTGACGTTCGACTGTTCCAACTCACCATCATCCACAACGCCCCGCCCCCCAGTGCCGGCCACTCCTGCAACCGCCTGACCGGAGGCCGCCGTCGTCTGAAAGTTGTTGCCCCCCGTTGCGACCAACCCCTGCACATTGGCCACATTCGCTACTGCGATCTGGCCGATCGTCTGTTCCTGACCATTGCTGAACTGGGCCGTTATCACCCCACTGGAGTCTACCTTGATCCCTGTATAGTTCCCACTTGCAAACCCGTCCTGATTTACGGTGCCATTGGTGTTTGCAGACGCCAATTGCGTAACAGTAGGAGTTGAGCCGCTTCCATTCAGGTTCCAGTTGAACGTAAGATCGCTCGCTCCGTCCGCCATACCAGGAAAGCTGATTCCGGTCACGCTCCCCGTCGGCGAGGTCAGGTTTCCGTTCGAATCGAATGTCAGGGTTCCTGTGTTATTCACGGGTGCTCCGGTTGCATCGCCCGCCGGCAGCGTTACCGCATAGCTCCACGTATTCGTAGCGGTTTTGTCATAGGTAATTGTTACCTGATGGCTCTGACCAAGCGAATCATAAACCTGGATCGGCGTCGTAAACGCGGTACCTACCGCCGCTCCTTCGTTTAGGTTCACGGTCGCCGAAATGGTCTGTGTCGCCTGTGCTCCCTCAGTCGAGCCAACCGGTAACGTGATTGACTGCGGATTTGTATTCGTGTTCACTACACCGTTCACCGCCGCATTTCCGTCTTGCGTTGAAGAGACGTTGGCAGATGCGGATGCCAGATTTGTTATCCCACTCGGGTTCCATGTCATGTTCAGCGTGTTTGCTCCATCCGCCAACCCCGAGAAACTAATCGCGGGATTAGATAAGCTCGCAACGCCACCAGCGAACGTGAGTGTTCCCGTAACCGGCGCCGGCGCTCCGGTTGTGTCTGCAGCCGGCAATGCCACTGAGTAGTTCCACGTATTCGCTGCAGTATTGGTGTAGGTGATCGTCGCCTGGTGGCTGTTGCCAAGCGAATCGAAGACCTGCACTTGAGATGAGAATGTCACGCCAGGGGCCGCTGTCGAGTCGAGGTTTGCCGGCACCGAGAAGTTCTGCGTCGCCTTCGCTGCCTGATTTACGGCCGGATAGCCCAGCACCTGTTGGCCGTCCTGAGTAGTCAAATCACCATTATTGGCCACCTGAAAGTTACCTGCCCGCGTCAGCGACACCTGGCCGTTCTGTTCCACCATGAAAAATCCGTTGCCATCTAGAGCCATATCCGTCGTATTGGTGTCAGCGTCCGGCAGGATTGTTCCGTCGCTGAAATCGGTAGTCGTTCCTGAAACCTTTGTTCCAGCGCCTACCTGGATTGCATCACCCGATCCGGACTGGCCAATCTGCTGATAAAACAGGTCCTCAAACGAGGTGGTCTGCCCTTTGTATGCCGTCGTGTTTAGGTTCGCCAGATTATTGCCGATCGTGTTCAATGCGGTCGAATCCGCTTCCAATCCGGACAGCGCTATCGAAAAATTTCCCATCGTCTTTCTCCTTGGTCTTTGCGGTTACACTTCTGTTGATCTTCCGGCCCCAATTCCAACAGGCCCTTGGGCCTGCAAGCCGGTGCCAATGGTCCGTTAGCTTGCCGTCGAGCCGCCCCATACGGAATTCTGGCTCGGAACTGACTGCAAGTCTGAGGCAGCGTTTGCGCTCGCAACTGCGGCCACTGCATTCGGACTTGAGCCAGGACCGGAGTTCGACGAGGAGCCAGAGCCAGGCGTGGCTACGGCACCGTCGAGCGTTCCGATCCCCTGGTTGATCGAAATCAATTGCTGGAGGCTGTTAACTTGTGCCAGTTGGGTAATGTATTGATTTGGGTCCGTTGGCTGGGTCGGGCACTGATTTTGCAGCTCACTCACCAGCAGTGTGAGAAAGTCATTCGCCGTAATGTCGGACGAATCGCTCGCTGCACCGCTGTTGCTGGATGACGACCCACTGGCCGACGTGGTTGCGTCCTTCGGAGTCGCCTGCACTGCCCGTCGAGGAGCCAATGAAGAGGCCACCGTGGTTGCTGCCGATGTTCCTGATGTTGCAATCGAATTGAATTGTGAAAAGTCCATCGCTCGTCATCCTTTTTTAATTTCAGTCCACACATCTGCTTCAAGCTCGCACGTTCAGCCAGCCTCCGCCGCTTGCATATGATGCAAGCGGTACCGATCCATCCTGATCAACTCCATGCAAACTCCAATACGTCGTCGCTTCGTCAGCG
This sequence comes from uncultured Acidobacteriaceae bacterium, assembly GCA_963756685.1. Classification (GTDB taxonomy): domain Bacteria; phylum Acidobacteriota; class Terriglobia; order Terriglobales; family Acidobacteriaceae; genus Edaphobacter. The sequence continues at coordinate 23,114 of CAVWON010000004.1, read as the reverse complement.
CCGCTCATATTTGTCTTTCTAATGTTCTGCTGTTGGTCTTCCCCTTGATTGTTTCTTTGGGGTGTCTGTCCACCGGCACCGTCCATCCCTGCTGATCTTCGCGACTCGGCCGCGACGGTCGACTGGACATGAACGACAACTGTGTTCACCGAGACCTTCTCTTCCTGCAGGTAAGCAGTCAGAGCAGGCAACTCACGGTGCAACATCTCCTGCCCTGCAGACGACGCGGACGAGACCGATGCATTCACCACCCCGCCGCCCTCCACCATCTCCGCGCGCACCTTCAACCATCCGTGCGTCCCATCTTGAATACCGACCTCGAGCGCAGTAGGTGTAGCCGTTAGCATTCGAGGCGTACCCTCCATCGGCACCACAGCTACGCCACCCACATCCTGTCCATTCGACCCATTCGGAAGGCCTGCCGAGTGGGTACTCGCCTCTCCAACAGGTAATTTCGCTGCGGTCAACTCTCCCGGAGGAGCGCCAGACATAACAGCTGTTGGAGCAACACCCGGGACCCAGCTGACTCCGGCTATCGAATGAGCGGTGACTGCAGCAGACATAGGCGTGCTTTGAGTTTGGTTCTCGTCGCCTCCTCGCGGTATTGCAATTGCAGCCATCTTCTCCATGCCCACAAAGGGCTTTGGCGGTGTAGTCTGATCGTCCGCGGGAGTCATCGTCGTTTCAGTATCGATAGCGCCGGTTTTTGCACCAGGTGCAACATCTTTGCGAACCAAACCATCTGCAGTCGCGGGGCCAATTCCCGCTGAAGGCTTCGCCACCCCTGAGATCGCCTTGCTGAAACCTCCCGTTGTGTTACTGATTTCACTCCGCGGCGCAAAACCCGTTGCGACCGCTGGCCCCACCGCAGGGACTGCACCATCCACAGAACTCGCTGCGGCGGGCGTCTCAATCGCACTTGTCTTCACGGCCGCTCCGACAGAGTTCTGTGCCACCTTAATTGTGGCCGCACTCTCCTGCTGCTTAGCGGTCTTCTTCTCGGACGCAACATCTTTAGTCTTTCCGCCAATCTCTGTTTCTTCTTGGAGCCAAGAGGTCGCGGGCACTCGATGCTGAAGGCCGTTCTCCCTCGGCTCTCCTGACGGACGCCTTAAGGCCTTCATCTGTCAGCCCAGCACCCGACGCAGCATAGGAAATACGAGAAGCAACGGAAGTATCGTCGCCTACCTCTTTCACCAGCGCTGGCGACTCAACATCGTCCGTCCCGGAAGGCCCCGCCGTTGTCTTCGCTTGCGACTCAACCGTAGCTGTTGCCTCGTGTCGAACGATCTTCTCCGCGACAGTGCTCTTCAATTCGTTGCGTCGAGATGTCTGGAGGGTTGCAGCCGCTTTTCCCTCCACTCCAATCGGCGTCCCAGCAACTTCAATTCCGCTTTTCGCGACTACCGCAGTCTTCGAGTTCTGCAGTGTAGTCATCGCCTCGTCTGCGGGGGTCTTTTCTAGCAACAAAACGGGGCCCACAACTCGCTCGCTAATCCCCTTTGCGTTCGCGGCTACCGCAGTCTTCGAGTTCTGCAATGTAGTCGTCGCCTCATCTGCGGAACTCTTTTCTTGCAACAGGGCCGGGCCCACAACACGCTCACTAAAATTTTTTGCGAAGGAGGGCCTCCGTCCGCTTTTATCGACAGACAGGCCCGCAGACCCAGGCCGCGCGTTCGTCCGCTCTGTACCCGTCGCTACTATGATCGCCGTACTCATCATCTTCATTCCTCGCCCATCTGTCGCAACTAGTGCGTGCATTCCACAAGCCAAACCCAACATCGCGACCATTAGGAGAGGTTCATCTACTCTCGTCTCGCGTTTTCTCTCGTGCGTCGGTCCATCGTCTCCGCGCCAGGAAGCGGTCATCCGAAGCGGCTTGCAATCGCCGTCCCTCCTCGATCACCGTCCGTTCGGCAAGATCGTCGAAGACACGCTTTATCTGCTCTCTCCTGAGCCGGCTCGCCACATACTGTTCCCTGGCCGCACCGCTTAATTCCTCGCGTCCCACGCGAATCTGTTCCAGAGCGCGTCGTCGTGACTCAGCGGCCTCCTGCTGGGTCTCTGCCATCGTCCAACTCACACGGTCTCCCACGAATAGGGCTTCGCGGATATTCACGCGGGCCGACCGTGCCACCTCCCGCTCGATCCTAATGGCCTGTTGCGTTTCACGGACCGCGGCAGTCATTCGTTGCAGCTCGGCTAAATGCATCTCCTCCACAGCGGCATACAGAGCCACCAGCCGTACCAACGTCTCCAATCGCGGCTGCATTGTCTATAACTCCATCGCATTTAAGCGCAGGACCGTCTCGTGCATCGTCATGCGCTCGTCGCTTCGTTGTTCAAGAAACTCTCGCAGTAAAGGCATCGCCCGCATCGCTCGATCCAGGTCCTCATCCGTGCCGGCCTTATACGCGCCAATGCGAATCAGGTCCTCCGACCGCGCATGGGCCGCCAGCAACCTTCGCACCGTGGCCGCCTGCCCTCTGTGTTCCGGCGTCGTCACCAAAGGCATCAAGCGGCTCAGAGAATCCAGCACATTCACCGGCGGGTACCATCCTCCGGCTGCCATCGATCGCGACAACATCACGTGCCCATCCAACAGCGAACGCGCCGCATCCACCACAGGGTCCTGTTGATCGTCACCTTCCATCAGCACTGTATAGAAGGCCGTGATGCTCCCAGTACGAAAATGTCCCGCGCGCTCCACCAACTTCGCCAACCGCGCAAACACCGATGGTGTATATCCCTTACTCGCCGGAGGCTCACCCGCTGCCAATCCGATCTCGCGCGCCGCCATCGCGTATCGCGTAAGTGAATCGAGCACCAGCAAAACATGCTTTCCGCGCGCCGCGTAAAACTCCGCGACTGACGTCGCCGCCATCGCCGCCCGCATTCGTAACAAGGGGCTCTGGTCCGAAGTCGACACTATCACCACCGACCTCTTCCGTCCCTCCTCGCCCAGTGAGTCCTCCACAAACTCCCGCACCTCTCGCCCGCGCTCTCCAACCAACCCGACGACCGTCAGGTCTGCCGCTGTATTCCGCGTCATCATTCCGATCAACGTGCTCTTTCCCACACCCGACCCGCCGAAGATACCCACGCGCTGTCCGCGTCCCACCGTCAACATTCCATCCAGCACGCGAAGCCCTGTCTGTAACGGCTCTCTGATCGCCTCGCGATCCATCGGGTGTGGCACCGTCCCGTCAAGCGGCCACATCTCAGCCACTCGCGGTGCCGGGAGACCATCCAGCGGCGACCCCAGCGCGTCGACAATCCTTCCCTCCATCTCTGTCCCGACCGCGATCCCCGGCGTCACTCCCATCGCCAGCACTGCATCGCCATAGCGGATCCCCTGTGTCGCCTTCAGCGGCATCGCCAAGACGTGCCGTCCGCGAAACCCGATCACCTCGGCCAGATGTCTTTCGCCCTCTCCATCGACGATCTCGCAGCACTCACCCACCGAACAGAGCGGCCCCTCCGCCTCCACCGTCTGCCCATTCGCCTCGACTACCCGCCCGCTCCAACGCCACGCAGGCCTGGTTGCAAGTTGCATCAAATAAGGACCGAGGCCCACTCCACCGGGCTGCACCACGTCCTGTACCTCGCCCATCACGCCGGCCTCTGCTGCATCAGATCGAAAAACCCGCGTTCAATCTCCGCCAACTGCGCGCTGACACCCAGTTCCACTCTGCCAATATTCGTATCCAGCACGCACTCTCCCGCGTCCAACCGCTCATCGCCCACAATCTTCAATGACGACTCCGGGCCGTCCAAAAACACTTCTCGCCACATCTCGATTGCGCTTGCCGGGCACCCGCAACACCGTCGTACTGTCCTCTGCCACCTTCTCCAGTGCGATCCTCACGACTCCAGTCAGCAACAAAGGATCCAGATTGGCCTCACGATGCAGCACACGTGCGGCAATCGCCAACGCAAGCTTCACTACCTCAGTTTCTACTCCTGCAAAATACCTCGCACGGTCTCGACGAAAGTCTTCGCAAGCCTTCAGGACGGCCGCACGCTCCTCAGCGACTCTCTCCTGCAGCCTGCTCTCCCATTCAAGGCGTGCCTCGGCCTGCGCTTCGGCCCGCGTCATCTCCATCCTGACTGACATCTGTTCCACCTGCGCCCGCAGCTGCCCATCAAGTGCCGCCACCTCCTCCTTCAGAAGTACCTCCGCCCCGTTCGTTTCGACCTTCGCTACAAACTCGGGTCGTTCCAGTGGGTGAAATTCAAGCCGCGATACCCCTCGTCCTTCGTCCACTAACAACCTCACGGGCATTCCGGTCACCGCACCGCGGCCCTTGGTCTTCACCTCTGCACTCTCAGACGGCGAGATCATCATCGACCTCCATCTTCAGAATCATCTTTCCTTCACTCTCGAGCTGCCGTGCTAACGCCAGTAGTTCCTGCTGTGCCAGTCCGACATCTCTCATCCGCACCGGCCCCATTACCTCCATGTCCTCCTTCAACATCTCCACTGCGCGCGAACTCATCGCCTTGAACAAGTGGGCCTTCACGTTGTCCTTCCCACCCTTCAGCGCCATCGCCAACACCTTCTTGTCCGCAGCACTAACAAACTCACGGATGCTCTCCGCCGGCACCGTCACCAGGTCTTCAAACACAAACATCAGCTCGCGTATCCCGATCGCGACCTTAGGTTCGCTCTGTTCGATCTCTTCCAGGATCCCGCGGCTCTCGGTCTGGTTCAGCCGATTCAGCAAGTCCGCCACCGCCTTGAAGCCTGAGTATGACTTCCTTCCACTCGATCCCATCTTCTCCATCCGCTTGTGCAACGCCAGCGCGACCGTCTGCGCCATCTCCGGGGAGAACTGCCGCATCTCCGCCAGCCTCCGCACAACGTCCACTCGCATCGCGCCCTGCAAATTCATCAGCACCATTGAGGCGCGCTTCGCATCCAGATGCGCCAGCACCAGGGCGACCGTCTGCGAGTGTTCGTTCTCCAGAAATTTGCTCAAATGCTGCGGATCGATGTCCTGCAGCTTCGCCATATTTCCAACGCTGCGCTCGCGAATCTTCTTGACCTGCAGGAGTAGCTCTTCGGCCCGCGAAGCACCGAAGGCCTCCGTCAGAAGCCTCATCGCATAATCTGGGCCGCCGCGCACCATGTACTGCTGCGTCTCCAACAGCCCGTAGAACTCCGTCAACACCTGCGTCAACTGCGCCGCCGGAACGTCGCCTAGCCGCGTAATCTCATCAGTCACCCGCTGTACATCGACCTCCGACAGGCTCTGAAACAAGGTCTTCGCCAGTTCATCACCAATTGCCACCATAAGAATTGCGGCCTTTCGCAGTCCCGGAATCCCCGCTGGCGTAAATCCTGCTTCGGGCGTCAACAGCAACGGGTTCTGCCGCATCGTCTCTGCTCCGGAAAACTGCATCGCCGTTCCCATTAGCTTCTCTCCTCAGTCGACCCGATCCAGGCTTCCAGCAATCGCGTACTCTGCGCAGGCTCCCGCCGAATATGCTCCGACACGTGCTCGAAGATCCCCTGTTGCAATTGGTACGTCTTGTTCTTCGACCGGGGCAGAAGCGCCTCCTCGTCCCGATCTTTCTGCTCAGCCGCCACCTCTTCACGCTCTTCGAACGCACCGGCAGCACTTCTCGGTGCCAACAGCATCGGTTCACGCAGCGTTGCAGTCATCTGGCTCGCCACGGGTCGCAGCACAAACAACACCAGCAGCACACCGCATATTCCAATCACCGCCGTCCGCATCAACCCCGGTTGCGTATGCAGCGACCCGCGCAACTCCTCCATCAGCTTGTCCATCACCGGCGGCTTCAACTCCGGGACATTGGTGCTGAAGCTCACGTTCTGCATCACCACCTGGTCTCCGCGTCGCGCATCAAAGCCGACCGCAGCCTGCGCCAACTCCTCCAGCCTATGCATCTCCTCCGCGCTCCGCGGCTTCCACACCGCATGCTCCAGCTTGCCCACGCCTTCGGTCACGCTGCGATCGTTCACCACAACTGCGGCAGACACGCGTCGCACCCGGCCGGGCCCTTGTTCGGTATGTAAAAGATGTTTTGTAATTCCGTACGTCTCACTCTCTTCGTGCATGCTCTGTCCTTGCCCTGCCCCCTGCTGCGGATAGACAGGCAGCGCCTGCTTTTGCAGCAACGGCGGCGTCCCCGGTGCCGCCGCAGCCTGCGAACCCGCCACCGCCCCCTCGGGAGAACCTGCGGGAGAGTTGCTCGCCGTCCCCGGAACTCCCGAAGCCTGCCCCCGCGACGCTGACGTCTGTTCGCTCTTCTGCATGGTCAGCGTTGCCACCTGGTTCGGGTCGTAGACCTCATCGGTCCGCTCTTCCCTGCCTTCGTCATAGCTCACATTCACTGTGGCCCGCACATTGTCCCGCCCGGCCAGAGGCTCCAGCATCGCCACCAGCTTTGCCTCCATGGCCTGCTCAGCATCGGCCTCGACAACATTACTCGATCGTTGTTTGAAGTTCACTCGTCCATCGGCGTCGACCAGCGTCACCTGGTCTGCGCTCAGGTTTTCAACTGACCCTGCCACCAGACTCCGAATCGCATCAGCCTGCTCCGGATCCACCGACGCTCGCTTCAGCTTCAGCACCACGGAAGCCTTCGCTACCTTCTCCTCCGCCGCGAACAGCGAAGCCTGCGGCAAAACCAGATGCACCCTCGCCGACTTCACGACCCCCAACGTCCCAATCGTGTGCTCGAGCTCTCCCTCCATTGCCCGCTGATAGTTCACGCGCTCATCAAACTCACTCCCCACCCAATTCGGCTTGTCGAACAACTCAAACCCCAACCGCCCTGTCTGAGGCATGCCCTTCGCCGCCACCTCCATGCGCGCTTTATCCAGCATCTCCGCCGGCACCTGCACCCCCGCACCATCGGCCGTCGTCTCATACGGAATTTCAGCGGCCGCCAACTCCTGAGACACCTGCTGCACATCTTTCCCGTCGAGACCGCTAAACAAGACCCGCCAGTCCGGTCGTCCCACAAACCACACCGTTCCCACGCACATCGCGGCCAGAAACACCGCGGACGCGATCAATGAAGTCCGCTTCCCCGCCGGCATGGCCATCAGCCTCTCGCGGAGCGTCGAAGCCATCGCAAACGCCTTTTCCATCGGGCCGCCGGCTGTCACATCTGCACCGGTCTGCCTTGCTCTCTGCATCCCGGCCGCGCCAACCTGTTCTGTCTCTGCCATCTCGCCTCAGCGTCTCTTCAAAATCCAAACTCTTAAAGCTGCATGCCCATCATCTGCTGATAAGCGCCAACAGCTTTATTACGCACCTGTAGCGCCAGCTCAAACGCCATGTCCGCCTTCTGCGTCGCGATCATCGCGTCGTGGATCTCCACGCCCGAACCATTCAAGAGTCCCGTTACCGCCTGCGACGCCTTCTGATCAAGCGCGCTCGTCTGCTGAACCATCGATTGCAACATCCCGGCGAACGGCACGCCCGCAGAAGCCCCCGTGTTTGAGGCAGCCACACCCGCATCACTCAGGAAACCATCATCTATGGCCCCCAAATTGGACCCATTCAACACTGCTGAAGCACCAGGTAATCCGATCACAATCCCTCCTCAACCTCATTCATGTTGCGCGTCGTACCCATCGCCCTACTTCAAGAGATCGAGCGACGACGAAACCATGCCCTTCTCCGCCTGTATCGCCGAAGCATTCATTCCATATGGCCGTGTCGCCCCCATCAGGTCCACCATCTCCGTCAGCGGATTGATGTCCGGATAAGCCACAAACCCATCCGCCCCGGCGTCCGGGTGCTGCGGGTCATACCGTTCGAGCGGCGCACTCGCATCACTAATCACTCCGGTAACGGCGACGCCACCAGGAGCTCCATTCGCTGCTGTTAAGCCATCACCCAAGCTCATGCTGATGCCAGGGCCAAGCGCGCTCTTGAATCGCCCTCCAAACGTACCGCTCGAGCCGATATTCATCTGGGTCACCAGCGACTCCTGAAAACTCCCGCCTCCTTCGGCCTCGAACACCACATGGTGACGCTGATACGGCCCTCCCTCCGGCGTCCGCGTTGTCTCCGCGTTGGCCATATTCGAAGCCACTACCTCGGCCCGCACCCGCTCCGCCCGCAACGCCGAAGCGCTCACATCCATTACGCCAAAAAGGTTCATCGTTATTTCGCATCCATGTGGATTGCACTCATCACGCCCGCAAACTCATGCTTCAAAAGCTGCACTCCGAGCTTGAATTGCAGCTGCGACTTCGCCAGCTGCAGCCCCTCGCGGTCTATCGACACGTTGTTCCCGTCCGGTCGCGCCACCAGGCCATCGACGTCCTGCGCCGAAACCTGCACACCCTCGAGCCCGGCCACCCCTGCAGTGTTATTCAACTGCCGCGCAAACTCCTGTTCAAAATCGAACCCCTGCGTCTTGTACCCGGGGGTGTCCACATTGGCCATATTGCTGGCCGTCAATTGCATCTGTCGGCTGGTCAGATCCAGATACTGTCCCAGCGCGTCGCTCATTGCCGTCGTCGTCTGCATCCCGTCACCTCTACGCGATGACTTATGCAGTCCAGCAGCCAAAGAAAAGCGCCCTCCTATGAGAGCGCTCTTATCAACATCGAAATCCGTACTTCGGTAAGCTCACCCCTGGGCCGCCCGCCGAAGCCGAATCTCATTCACTCCAATCTCCATCCTGTCTCCGGCAAGAATCGCGCCACGCTCCAGCACATGCATCAGCTCCCGCACGTTTCCCGGCCAATTGTGCTCGTGGAGCTTTGCGAGCGCCTCAGTCGTCAACCGTTTCCTCGGCATCTCCTGCCCCATCTGTTCCAGAAAATGTTCAGCCAGCAGTCCCAGGTCCTCCATTCTCTCTCGCAGCGCAGGCACCTCCACTGGAAACACCGCCAGCCGATGATAAAGATCTAATCGGAACGTCCGCTCTGCTCCGACACTCGAAGCCAGCTTCTCCAACGGCTGATGCGTCGCCGCAATCACCCTCACATCCACTCGCATCGTCTCGTTATCACCCACCCGTTGCAGTTCGCCGCACTCCAGAAACCGCAGCATCTTTGCCTGCAGCGCCATCGGCATCTCTCCAATCTCATCGAGAAACAGCGTCCCACCATGTGCCGCCTCGATCCGCCCTGTGCGCGACTGCACCGCTCCGGTAAACGCTCCGCGAGTGTGGCCAAATAGTTCAGCTTCAAGCAGGGCCTCAGGAATCGCCGCGCAATTCAACACAGCAAACGGTTTACCGGCCCGCTCACTCAACCGATGCAGCGCACGCGCAACGACCTCTTTTCCCGACCCCGTCTCTCCTTCAATCAATACAGTCGTCGACCGCGGTGCCACCAACCGAACCAACCGCGCCAACTCCCGCATCGGCTCGCTCGCCCCAACCATCTCCGGCAGCATCATCTCCCGCTGCACCACCGGCCGCGACACCTCTGGACGTCCCATCAGGACCGACAATGCCTGCCGCGCCGAATCCGCACGGGCCGCCTCGTCCCTCTTGCGCGCCTCGTCCAGGCCAACGTCCTTCCGCATGTCTGCGGAGACGCGCACTGGCGCCCCGCCCCCCGCTCCGCTCCCGGCCGTCGGAACCACATCCGGAGCAGCCGCCCACGCAGCCGTATCGTTCAACGAAACGTTCTGCGCCTCCCGCAGAGCATGCAGCAATTCATTCCGCCGCGGACTACGCGCCCCTCCATCCACACCACCATCCACGCGCAACAACTCCATCGTCGGATACAGCATTCGAATCACAGTTGCAAACTCACCCACCTCGAGATCTGGCAGCCAGCTATCCACAAGCAGCGCCTCCGACCGAGAGTCCTCCAGCTGCGCCATCGCCTCCGCGCCACCCGACGCCTCGCGAACCTGCCACCGTAGCCCGATCAACGAGGCACGCAACCTCTGCCGCAACCCCGCATCCGCGCTCGCGAGCACGACCGTTCGCATCGCCGCCACTTCGATCGCATCTTCGTTCAACGCCGCTCCCCGTCCCACGTTCATCGCGTTCACCGCATCCTCTCGTCTTCCCCGTCCGCTACTACCTGCTGCAATATCGCCCGCATCGTCCCAACTGTCTGGTTCAACCGCCTGCACTCCTGCAACCCTTCACGAATCGCCTCGCGCATCGCCTCTGGCTCGCCGATCAGCTCTCCCATCGCAAGCCGGCACTGCAGCACCGTCAGCGGCTGACAAAGACCATGCAGCGCCACATCGATCCGCTCAACCAGCTCCATTCGACCTTCCTGTTGCGCGGCCTCACGCACCGGCAAGCGCCGCACTCGCGGGATATTCACTCGCCCGCGCTGCCACCTTGCCGACACCCATCCGGTAGCCCTCGCCCCGGACCGTCTGGATCACGGGGCCGCCCTCATCTCCGTCCACACTCGCCGCTCCCAGCTTCCGCCGCAGATAGTTCACATACACATCCACCACGTTCGTCCCCGCATCGGGAGACATCTGCCAGACCTCCTGCAACAGTTCGCTTCGACTGCAACACCGGCCACGCCGCATCAGCAAAAACTCGAGTAACGCAAACTCTTTGCCGGTCAGCTCTATGTGCCGTCCATTCCGCACCACCCGGCGCTCCATCCGGTTCAGCTCAACATCGCCGTGACGCAGTACCGGATCCGCAAACTGCTCCCGCCGCCGCAACAGAGCGCGGCACCGCGCCGTCAGCTCATGAAAGCTGAAAGGCTTCAACAGGCAATCGTCAGCCCCCAGGTTCAAACACTTCACGCGCTCCTCGACCTGGCTCCGCCCCGTCAGCACCAGCACTGCGGTCTCATCGAACCGGCCGCGCAACTCCTCCAGCACTTCGGTTCCGTCCTTCTTGGGAAGACTCAAATCAAGCACAATAAGGTCCGGATGATGCTCCGCAGCATGGATCAGCGCCGCCTCCCCGTCCCCGACCCAGGTCACCTCATGGCCTTCGAGCTTCAGCCCTTTTTTCAGAAACAATCCAAGTGCAGCATCATCTTCAACAATCAAAACTCGCATTCTTCATCTCTCCAGAACCAAAAGCTCTTCAGCACAGCAGGTCACGTTACCAATTCGGTTGTGTGTAATTACCTTGGTTCATCGGCCACCTCAAGACAAGAACTCTTTGCAAAATTTTGCAGTGTCGATTTCAAAATGGGAATTGCTCCAGACGATGTCAACCTCAGACTGTTGTTGTCACCACAGGCAGCAATTCACATGTCCGAAGGGGCGCCCAAGCAGACGTCCCCTCCACTGATGAATCAAGTAAGTCATCACCGGTCGACCGGCTTGCATAAAAAACTTGCAATTCGCTTTTTATTCGCTACAATCATGCGCATGGCAATTACGCGACGGCAAAAAGAGGTCATCGACTTCCTCTCCGGCTTCACCCAGAAGAACGGCTACTCCCCTTCGTACGAGGAGATCGCCAGCGGTCTGGGCCTCAGCTCCCTCGCCACTGTTCACAAACATGTCACCAATCTGCAGAACAAGGGTCTCCTTCAGCGCGCCCACAACCGCAGCCGTTCCATCGACGTCCTCCCCGTCCGTAGCGGCAAGAAGGGCTCTGATCGCCTGCCCCTCATGGGCCGAATCGCCGCCGGCCAGCCTGTTGAGGCCATAGAAACCGCCGAGAGCATCTCCCTCTCGGACATCATCGGCAACCGCGAGGTCTTCGCCCTTGAGGTACGCGGCGACTCCATGCGCGACGAGCACATCGTCTCTGGCGACTACGTTCTGGTCGAGCGCACCCGCACCGCCCGCGAAGGCGAGATCATCGTCGCCCTCATCGACGGCGCCGATGCCACCCTCAAACGCTTCTACCGCGAAGGCAGCATGGTTCGTCTGCAACCCTCCAATACGGAGATGTCCCCGATCTACGCCCCGGCCGCCAACGTCAGCATTCAGGGCAAGGTTCTCGGCGTCCTCCGCAAATACGCATAAAATTCAACCCCGGACACTCCCCAAACTTGGTATTCCCTTTCGCCTGCCCAGTCGTCCAAAATAGGATCCGGCAGTATCTCCGCGTACTCGCGGCAACTTTCTCCCCCGTCTACGGAACTGCGCAGCATCATCTTGCGTAACCACACTCCGAGACGCCTCACTAACCAGAACTCACGGGAGCATCCCTTGGCTACACAGCGCAAAAACAAACGAAAAATCTGGCTCTGGACTGGCCTCATCGTCCTCGTCGCAGCCGTGGCCCTCGGCATCGCCGTCGCCGCCCGCGGCAACACCACCAAATTTGAGCCCTCCCAACTCGGCAAGGCCGAACTCGGCGACATCGCCCGCTCCGTCGTCGCCACCGGCAAGGTCCAGCCCATCACCAAGGTAGAGGTCAAATCCAAGGCCTCCGGCATCGTCACCCGCCTCGACGTCGACATCAACGACCAAGTCAAGCAGGGCCAGGTTCTCGCCCAGCTCGACCAGCAGGAGATCCTCGACCAGGTGGCCGCCCAGAAGGCCCACGCTCGCCGCCGCCGAGTCCAACGCCCGCGCCGCCGCCGCCTCCATCCAGTACGACAAGGTCAACGCCGAAGCCCCCGACCTTCCCATGTACAAGAACACCTACGAGCGCAACCTCAAGATGTCCAAAGAGGGCGTCGTCTCCCAGCAGTCTCTCGACGACGCGCAGCAAAAGTACCTCGCCGCCGCCAACACCCGCGACAAAGCCGTCTCGCAGATCAGCGTCGACAACTCCAAGCTCCGCCAGGCCGAGGCGCAGGTCGCCCAGGCCCAGGCCTCTCTCAAGCAGCTCGAAGAGCAGCTCAGCTACACCACCGTCACCTCGCCAATGGACGGCATCATCCTCTCCCGCGACGTCGAGATCGGCGACGCCGTCAGCTCCATCCTCGTCCTCGGCTCCACCGCCACCCTCGTCATGACCATCGGCGACACCACCCAGGTCTACGTCCAGGGCAAGGTCGACGAATCCGACATCGGCAAGGTCTACCTCGGCCAGGCCGCCCGCATCAAGGTCGAATCCTTCAAGGACAAGACCTTCCAGGGCAAGGTCACCAAGATCGCCCCCCTCGGCGTCGAAAAGGACAACGTCACCACCTTCGAGGTCCGCGTCTCCATCGACAACCCCGGCGGCGAGCTCAAAGCCAACATGACCGCCAACGCCGAAATCCTCCTCGAAGAGCACAAGAACGTCCTCACCGTCCCCGAACAGGCCGTCCTCTACGACAAGGACCGCAACGCCTCCGTCGAAGTCCCCGACCCCAAGCAAAAAAATGGCCGCCGCAAGAGTCGACATCAAGGCCGGCATCTCCAACGGCACCAAAACTGAAGTCCTCGCCGGCCTCAAATCCGGCGACACCGTCATCCTTCAGCAATAGCCGATAACTTCAGTCAGTCGACTAATACGAGAGAATCCCGTCATAGGACGCCATGACCATCAAAGTCCTCGCCACCGCCGCAGCCACCCTCACGCTCGCCGCCGCGACCGCCTTCGCCGCGGACAGCAACTTCGACCGCACCCTCAACGTCAGCGGCTCTCCAAACGTCTCCGTCTCCACCGGCTCCGGCTACATCCATCTCAATCCCGGATCGGGGAACCAGGTCCACATCGTCGCCCACGTCCGCTCCAGCCATGGCTGGATGAGCGGAGGCGGCGACGTCGACAGCCGCATCCAGCAGATCGTCACCAACCCGCCCATCGTCCAGAACGGCAACGACATCACCATCGGCGAACGCCACAACAACGACCTCTACCGCAATATCACCATCGACTACGAGATCACCCTCCCCAAGACCTCGGCCATCAACGCCTCCACCGGCTCCGGTGACGTATCGATCCAGGACGTCGGCGCCACCGTCAAGGCCCAGAGCGGCTCCGGCTCCGTCCACGTCCACGGCGTCCAGGGCCCGACCACACTAGGCACCGGCTCCGGCGACATCGAACTCGAGCAAGACCGGCCCCGGCGACGTCAAAGCCGAGACCGGCAGCGGCAGCATCCGCCTTCAAGGACTCTGCCGGCGCCCTCAAAGCCAGCACCGGCAGCGGCGACATCGAAGCCCAGGGCAACCCACCTCCGACTGGAAGCTCTCCACCGGCAGCGGTTCCGTTCGCCTCATCGTCGGCAACGCCCACTTCAACCTCGACGCCGACACCGGCTCCGGCAGCATCAACGTCTCGCAGCCCATCACCATGCAGGGCAGCCTCAACCGCCACCACGTCAGCGGCGTCGTCAACGGCGGAGGCCCCACCATCCGTGTCGGCACCGGCTCCGGCGACATTCAAATCAAGTAGCAGCATGGATACTTCGCGGCGGCCATGGGCCGCCGCGAACTCTTTAATCCGCCAGTACCACCCTGCCAGTCCCGAGATCGTAGCTCCCACTCGCGACCTTCACCCCATTATCCTTGATCGCCTTCGCGATGACTGTCGAACTCTCACTCAAAATTCGCGCCTGATAAGCCGCATTCATCTTTACCGCCAACGGGACGTCCCCCTTTGCTCCATAAATCCCCGGCATCAGGTGCTGGTACAGAACGCTGATCTGCCCCGGCACGTCCTTGGCTGCAACCGCCGCCGCTGACCGCACCACAGTTCGTGTGTCCCATCACCAGGATCGCCTTGATCCCCAACACCGCCACCCCATACTCCAGGCTCGCCATGATCTCCGGCGTCACAATATTGCCCGCCACCCGCGCCACAAACACGTGTCCTATGCTCTGATCGAACAGAATCTCCACCGGCACCCGCGAATCAGCGCAGGACAGCACCGCGGCAAACGGCTCCTGTTTGAGCACTGTCTTCTCCTTCAAAATTTTCAAGTCCTCAGCAAACGATGTGATCTTTCCGGCCACATACCGCTCATTCCCGTCCATCAACTCGCGCATCGCTGCTTCGCCAGTCAACACCGACTGTCCCAGTGCAGGCGTGCCGCGCCCGGCCAAGACACCTGCCGCCGCCAGCCCTGCAACAAACTGCCGCCGCGTCCAATCCCCAGCCATTCCTTCGCACATAACGCCCTCCTGTCGCCGAGAAGCTTACACCAGCCGAATCAATTACGCTTAATCAATGTTCTCCGTACCGCCTCCTCGTCTCCTTGTCTTCGATCTTGACGGCACCCTCATCGACTCCCGCATCGATCTCTGCAACTCCGTCAACGCCACCCTCGCCCACTTCGGCAAGCCCGAGCTCCCCGAAGCCGTCATCTCCAGCTACATCGGCGACGGCGCCTCGCTACTCGTCCGCCGGGCCTTCGGCGACCCCGAAGGCGACATCCACGACGAAGAATACGTAACGGAAGCCCTTACATTCTTCCTCGACTATTACCGCATCCACAAGCTCGATTACACCTACCTCTACCCCGGCGTCCTCGAATCGCTCGAAGCCATCCACACCGCGCGCCCCAATGTCCTCATGGCCGTCCTGACCAACAAACCCGTCAAACCCTCCCGCGACATCTGCGACCACTTCGGCCTCTCACGTTTCTTCTTCCAGAACTACGGCGGCAACAGCTTCCACACCAAGAAGCCCGACCCTCACGGTCTCGAGAGCCTCATCGCCGAAGCCAGCGCCCTCGCGGGCAACTCCATCTCCTCTGCCGAAACGATCATGATCGGCGACACCGACGTCGACGTACTCACCGCCCGCAGCTGTGGAGCTCGCAGCATCGGCTGCGCCTTCGGCCTCAAGCCCCACTCCCTCGTCGACGCCCCACCCGATCACCTCGCCCACAGCCCCACCGATTGGCTCCAGATACTCGGCATCGATCGCAAGCACTAACCAATCAGCCGCGCATCACACCCGTCGCCCGAGTTTCAGTTTCCCGTCTCGAACCGTTTGAAGAAGCTCGTATCCAGATAATGCGGCCTGGCCGGATCGTCCGCCACAGTCCACGCCAGATCAGCAAAGAAGTCATTGAACTGGGCCGCCGCCGCAAGATCCACCGGCTGAGTCAGATCATCATCGGTCGAGTGATACCGCTGCGCCAGCCACGCCCTCCACGCCTTATACTCCGGCGAACCCATCGTCCATCCGAACTTCATCGCCAACGCCGGCACCCCCGCCTGCACAAAGCTGTACTGATCCGTCCGGATAAACGAGTTCCTGTCCGGCTCCGGATCGGCCGCAATCACAATATGGTGCGCCTCTCCCACCTTCTCCGCGTCCACTCCCAGCGTCGACTCCGCCAGCCCCTGCACATGCAGCTTCTTCAACGGAAAGATCGGCATAAACATATCCAGATTCAGATCCGCCGCGATCGCCTTCTCCGGCACCGTCGGATGCCCGGCGAAATACCGCGATCCCA
Source organism: uncultured Acidobacteriaceae bacterium (assembly GCA_963756685.1). Taxonomy (GTDB): domain Bacteria; phylum Acidobacteriota; class Terriglobia; order Terriglobales; family Acidobacteriaceae; genus Edaphobacter. The sequence goes on along the minus strand of CAVWON010000004.1, from coordinate 6,880 downwards.
GCAACCCTTTCTCCTCCGCCGTAAAAATCACGAACAGCATCGACCGTTTCGGCCGCGTCTTTGCCTGACTCAGCTTCTTCGCCGTCTCCAACACAGTCGCCACACCCGAAGCATCATCCATCGCTCCGCTATAGATCGTCTTCCCGTTGATCGGCGCACCCACACCAAGATGATCCAGGTGTGCCGACACCAGCACGTACTCCCCAGCCAGCTTCGGTCCGATCCCTTCAACTCTCCAACAATGTTCGGCGACACCACATGCGACGTCTCCCCCACCACCGTCGCCGTCACGCTCTTACCCAGCGCAAAGTGCGGCAGCGGCTTCTGAGCATCCGCCAGCGCCAGCATCTCCGCAAACGTGTGCCCTGTCCCCGCAAACAGCTTCTCCGCCTGCGCAGGATTGAACGTAGCCGAAAACATAGCTCCATGATCATCCGCCAGCGCCGGATGTCTCGCCGCCACCGCCTCAGCATCGGGAGCGACCGACAGCCGCATTCCCGGCTGCGAAGCTCCACTCGCCACCCTCTGCCATCCAAAGTCCATCGACTTCGGCGTCGGAATCGAGATCGTCCCCACCGCCCCAGCATCACGCAGCGCCTTCGCGAGCGGCGACGTCCGCGCAAACGACTTCAGCGCCCCCGAGATGTCCCCAGGCCCACCGTTGATGTAAACGACTACCTTACCCTTCAACTCCGCCATCGGCACCTCGGCCGAGTTGAAGTCGTCATACTTCGACTCCGGCAGATGCAGTCCATAGCCGATAAACACCAGCGGCGCATCGACCTTACCCATCTGCGCCGACCGCGATCCCAGAATCGCATCCTCACCCAACACCAGCGGCGTCACCTTCCCATCCACCACCAGACTCATCGACGACTTACCCGCAATCACCCTCTGCACATCAAAATGCACCGGCTGGTAGTAGCTTCCATCCACCCCTGCCGGCGTCAACCCATACGATTTGAACTGGTCCACCACATAGGCCGCGGCCTTCAAATACTCTTCACTGCCGGTAAGTCGTCCATTCATCGAAGGGTCAGCCAGATACTGCACATGCGCCCACCACACCTTTCCCCGCGCCTCATCGCTCAGGGCCGTCGACCCAGCCTGGCCCCACACCAAAATCCCGCTAACAACACAAGCAAAAGCTACAGCTAAAGCTGACCGGCGCACACGCATTGTTGTTCTCCAAAGCAAAAGGGATGCGTTGAATCTAGCACGATCGATATCCTGAATGCTCAGTCGCCACCGAGGCCTTTGACGCACCACCACCTCCTTGCTACGCTCATCTCCACAGATGCCGCCCTCCGCCAACTCGTCCGCCACCACCTGCTGCATCATCGGCGGAGGCCCCGCGGGCATCATGCTCGGCTTCCTCCTCGCCCGCCAGGGGATCGCAGTCACTGTCCTCGAAAAACACAATGACTTCTTCCGCGACTTCCGCGGCGACACCATCCATCCCTCCACCCTCGAACTCCTCTACGAGCTCGGCCTCCTCGAAAAATTCCTCACCCTGCCGCATTCACAGATCACAGGCCTCTCCGCCATCATCGGCGGTCGCCGTTTTCAGATGGCCGACTTCTCCCACCTTCCCACCCACGCCAAATTCATCGCGCTTATGCCGCAGTGGGACTTCCTCAACTTCCTCGCCGCAGAAGCCGCCACTTTCCCCACCTTCACCATACGCATGGGCTGGGAGGCCACAGGTCTCATCCAGACAACGGACGGTACGCACCACCGGCGTCCTTGCCAAGACCCCGGACGGCCCCACCGAAATTCCAGCGACACTTACCGTCGGCTGCGACGGCCGTCACGCCAATCTCTCGCGTCGCCGGCCACCTCCCTCTGATCGATGAAGGCGTCCCCAGTCGACGTCCTCTGGCTCCGCATCGCGCGTCGGCCCACCGACCCCGAAAACGCGCTCGGCTACTTCAACTACGGCCGCTTCATCATCCTCATCAATCGCAACGACTACTTTCAGGTCGGCTATCTCATCCCCAAAGGCGCCTTTCCGCAGATCCAGCAGGACGGCCTCCCCGCCTTCCAGCAAAGCATCGAGCGGATCGTCCCCTTCCTCGCCGGCCGCACCGCCGAGATCAACTCCTGGGACAAGGTCAAGCTCCTGACCATCCAGATCAACCATCTTCAGGAGTGGTGCTCGCCCGGCCTGCTCTGCATCGGCGACGCCGCCCACGCCATGTCCCCCGTCGGCGGCATCGGCATCAACATCGCCCTGCAGGACGCAGTCGCCACCGCCAACCTCCTCACGGAATCCTTGCTCAGCGGCGACCCCACCGTGCACGATCTGCGAAGCGTCCAGACACTACCGTGAAGGCGCCGTTCGCAATACCCAGCGCGTGCAGGTCCTCGCCCACCGCGTCCTCTCTCGCGCCCTCCAGAGCACCGGCCCCGTTCACCCCGCCACTAGCCCTGCGCATCTTCACCAGTATCCCCGGCTTCCAGCACCTCACCGGACGCTTCATCGGCATGGGTCTTCAGCCGCAACACATCAAGATAATCTAGCGCTCTACTCAAACCCTCGATTCCAGCTCTCGATCACCCGAGTCTCCCGCTCCCACCCCAACACGCTAACACTTCCGGTCCCCAGCGCAAGCAAAGCTCCACCCGTCGCCGCCAACCCAATCCACCGCGCCGCCAGAATCCTCAAAATATGCGCATGAGCAAACAGCGCCACGTTTCCCTCCGCCAGGAGCGGCCGCCAGCGCCTGCGCAATCACCCCATCCGCCCGCTCCCCCACATGCTCCACCGTCTCCCCACCAACAATCTCGTTCTTCCAAACCGACCACCCCGGAATCTCCGCCTGAATCTCCTTCGTCGTCTTCCCCTCATAGACCCCGTAGTCCCACTCCTTCAACCCGTCATCGACCACCGCGACATCGCCAAACCCCGCAATCGCGCAAGTCTCCCGCGCCCGCTGCATCGGACTCACAAACACCGCCTCAAACTTCGTCCCCTTCAAATAATCCCGCAGCTCCTCCGCCCGTTTCCTCCCATGCTCCGTCAGCGGAATATCCGTCCGGCTCGTATGCTCCCCGCTCAAACTCCACTCCGTCTCTCCATGCCGCACCAGCCAAAGCTTCGTTCCGAAAGCCATCCGTTCCTCCGTTTTCTATTCCCTATTCCCTACTCCCTATTCCCTGCCTTTATCCTATAAAGATGGACTTCCAGCTCACCACCACCTACAAGCCCCAGGGCGACCAACCCCGCGCCATCGCCGAGCTCGTCTCCGGCCTCGACGCCGGCGAAAAAGATCAGGTCCTCCTCGGCGTCACCGGCTCCGGCAAGACCTTCACCATGGCCAAGGTCATCGAGGAGCTCCAGCGCCCCGCCCTCATCCTCGCGCACAACAAGACCCTCGCCGCCCAGCTCTACCACGAGTTCAAGACCTTCTTCCCCAACAACGCCGTCGAGTACTTCGTCTCCTACTACGACTACTACCAGCCCGAAGCCTACATCCCCGCCGGCGACCTCTTCATCGAAAAAGAAGCCACCATCAACGAAGAGCTCGACAAGCTCCGCCTCTCCGCCACCCGCTCCCTCTTCGAACGCCGCGACGCCATCATCGTCTCCTCCGTCTCCTGCATCTACGGCCTCGGCTCGCCCGAAGCCTACTACGGCATGCTCCTGCTCCTCGAAAAAGGCCAGAAGCATCAAGCGCGAAGACATCACCCGCCGCCTCGTCGAAATCCTCTACGACCGCAACGACGTCGACTTCCGCCGCGGCACCTTCCGCGTCCGCGGCGACATCATCGAGGTCTACCCCACCTACGACGAAAACGCCTACCGCATCGAGCTCTTCGGCGACGAGATCGACTCCCTCTCGCAGATCGACCCGCTCTTCGGCACCGTCCGCCAGAAATACTCCCGCCTCCCCATCTACCCCAAGTCCCACTACGTCGTCCAGCCCGAGCGCAAAACCACCGCCATCGACTCCATCCTCGCCGAGCTCAGTCGAGTGGGAAGCCCAGCTCGAAAAAGAAGGCCGCCTCGTCGAGTCCCAGCGCATCCACCAGCGCACCCGCTTCGACCTCGAGATGATCAAATCCGTCGGCTACTGCCACGGCATCGAAAACTACTCCCGCCACTTCTCCGGCCGTCTCCCCGGCGAGCCCCCACCCACCCTCCTCGACTACTTCCCCCGCGACTTCCTCCTCTTCATCGACGAGTCCCACGTCACCGTCCCGCAGCTCCACGGCATGTGGCACGGCGACCGCAGCCGCAAACAAAACCTCGTCGACTACGGCTTCCGCCTCCCCTCCGCCATGGACAACCGCCCCCTCCGCTTCGAAGAGTTCGAGTCCCGCACCGGCCAGATCATCTACGTCTCCGCCACCCCCGGCCCCTACGAACTCACCAAATCCGCCGGAGTAGTCGTCGAACAAATCATCCGCCCCACCGGCCTCATCGACCCGCAAGTAGAAATCCGCCCCGTCAAAGGCCAGATCGACGACCTCCTCGCCGAGATCCGCGACCGCGCCGCAAAAAACCAGCGCGTCCTCGTCACCACCCTCACCAAGCGCATGTCCGAAGACCTCGCCAACTACTACACCGAAGTAGGCGTCCGCTGCCGCTACATGCACTCCGAGATCGAAACCCTCGAGCGCATCAACCTCCTCCGCGACCTCCGCAAAGGCGAGTACGACGTCCTCATCGGCATCAACCTCCTCCGCGAAGGCCTCGACCTCCCCGAAGTCTCGCTCGTCGCCATCCTCGACGCCGACAAAGAAGGCTTCCTCCGCTCCCAGGGCTCCCTCATCCAGACCATCGGCCGCGCCGCCCGCCACCTCGAAGGCCGCGCCATCCTCTACGCCGACAAGATGACCGACTCCATGCAGCGCGCCATCGACGAAACCAACCGCCGCCGCGAAAAGCAGGAAGCCTACAACGAAGAAAACGGCATCACCCCCAATCCATCATCCGCCCACTCGAGATGGGCCTCGCCGGCATCCTCAAAGCCGACTACGCCGACCTCACCGACGAAGCCGAAGGCATGCCCGACTTCGCCACCCAGCAGGAACTCGACACCTACATCGCCAAACTCGAATCCGACATGCGCGAAGCCGCCAAAAAATTCGAATTCGAAAAAGCCGCCAAACTACGCGACACAATAAAAGAACTCCGCACCAAAGAATTCCTCTTCAGCTAACATCGTCGCTATCGCTATTGCCGTTGTCTTTGCTGTTGTTCCCTTTCAACCTACCCTAAAGCCGTCATCCTGAGCGAAGCGCAGCGAAGTCGAAGGACCCCGAAGGACTAAACTCACCAGGAAATATCAAACCTTTTCCACTCAGAGCTTAGAAGGAAATCAGAATGAAATCTGGCTACACCTATATCATGGGAAGCCCCACCGGAACTCTCTACGTAGGCGTCACCAGCGACATCCACACCCGCGTCCAACAACACAAAAACGGCACCTTCGAAGGCTTCTCCAAGCAATACAACTGCACGCGCCTCCTCTACTACGAGCAGCACGAAGACATCAAGCAAATCCATAGCCCGGGAAAAACAACTAAAAGGCTGGCGCCGCGAAAAGAAGCTAAACCTGGTCCGTACCCAAAACCCAGACTTCAAAGACCTCGCCGAAACCTGGGGCTGGAAGCTCATCACCGCCCACGAAAAAATGAACCCCTAAAAACCCCGTCACCCACGCACCCGCCTTTGACTTCCTTCCAACCCCGCCCCAAAGCTCCGTCATCCTGAGCGAAGCTGCTCGCGTAGTTTGCGAGCAGCGCAGTCGAAGGGCCCCGAGACCGCATATACCAACCAAACCGCTCGAACCTTTCCACCCCAGAAACCCAGGCGCTACACTACACTCACCACCACCGAGCTAGAGGAAGCCCGCGAGAACAACTGGCCACGAACGTCAGGTTAAGTTCACTTCAACTTCGAGCCACGCAAAACAGGCTCAGTCTTCAGAAACGTTGCCGAAAGGGATCTCCCCTCCTGAAAAATATGAGCCCAGCTCCACAAACCCACCAACCCCCAAAACTCCTCCCACGACGCTTCTACTCCCGCTCTCCCGATATCGTCGCGCGAGCCCTCCTCGGCAAGCTCCTCCTCCGCGACCTCCACGGCAAACGCCTCACCGCCCGCATCACCGAAGTCGAAGCCTACCTCGGCCTCATCGACCCAGCGTCCCACGCAGCCCACGGTCTCACTGCCAGCAACGCAATACTCTTCGGCCCATCCGGACACGTATATGTCTACTTCATCTACGGCATGTACTACTGTCTCAACGTCGCCTCGCATCTTCCCGGCGATGCAGGCGGAGTCCTCATCCGAGCTCTCGATCCAATCGACGGACTCGAAACCATGGCCGGTCTCCGCGGACTTCCCCACAACGCCAAACCCAAACTCCTCACCGGAGGCCCCGGCCGACTCTGCCAGGCCCTCGACATCACCCGCAAAAACTCCAACGGCCTCGACGTAACCTCACCCACCTCCGCGATCCAGATCGCCGACGACGGCCACCATCCCACCAACATCCAAACCACCCCACGCATCGGCATCTCAAAAGCCGCCGATCGCCCCCTCCGCTTTCTCATCGGCGAAATCACTAAACCCAAAACCCCTGCCCATACAATTGAGTCGTAGCCGCAACAATTTAACCGCCACCTCCGATCGCCAGAATCCTCCAGCCTACAACGCTCCAAAACCACAACTTCCCAGCCGAATTCACGTTTATATAATCAGCAGTAGGAGAAGATTCGTACAAATGACCAGAATCACTAAAGCCTTTTGCACCATTGCGTTGACCGCTTTCATCGGCACCGCCTTCGCCCAGGCCCCCATCGTCCGCCAGCCGCCGGCGCCCGACCAACAACAAGCGGATCCACAATACCAGCCACCGCCACCCCC
>CAVWON010000003.1:60000-675806 GCA_963756685.1 uncultured Acidobacteriaceae bacterium | reverse complement strand
GCGGCCTATGTCTTCCACTGATCCGCCCGCACCATGGTGTAAATGTTCCATTGTTCTACTGACCCAAGTTGTCTTGCTGCAACCGATCTAACTTTTTAGGGAGTGTACGTGCTAACACGGGTCATTATCTTCATCGGTCTTCTGGGCACAGCGCATATGTTGCATGCGCAGTCCGCTGCCACCGCCGAGCGCGCGGGGGAACTCAAGATCGGAGGCGGTTTCTCAACCGCCAATTCGGATTACGGCGGGACTTATAACGGTGGCGCCGCCTATGTTAACTTCGACTTCCTCCCCCACATCGGTGTAGAGGGGGAGTTTCACTTCGTGAAGAACCCCAATGACCTTTACGAGAAGACCTATGAAGCCGGTGGCCGCTACTTCCGCGTTTACCGTAAATTCGTGCCCTACGCCAAGGTCATGTACGGGCGCGGCGTCTTCAACTTCCCTCCCCTGGGCGACGGCTTCCGGCCGAACCTCGGCTACAACCTCGTCGCTGTCGGCATTGGCACCGACTACAGGATGAAGCCGTGGCTCTACGTCCGCGCGGACTGGGAGTACCAGAGCTGGTTCGGCTTCGAAAACTCCAGTCTTTCGCCAAGCATCCTTACCGTGGGCGCTGCTTACCGCTTTCGATAGATATCGATTCGCCGCAAAGACAAGGCCCCGGTCAGCACCGGGGCCTTTGAGTTTAACCTGTTCCCGGTTAGAGGTTAGAAGTGATACGCAATGCCGAGCGCCGGCGTCGAGATGACCTCGTAGCGGTTGGTATTGAAGGTGTTGCCCGGAAGGCTGAAGTTCGGGGTCTTTACCAGAAAACCGCGATATTCCACCCGTATATCGAAGCTCGGGCTCAACTCATACGCCACACCGCCGCCAAAGAGCGCGCCAATGTTGGTATTCTGCTTCGCGTCGAGGTCAGACGTTCCCGCGTCCTTTAAGGGGGTGAAGATCATCGCGCCGGGACCGCCCTCCAGGAAAGGGTTGAAATTCTTGAAGTTAAGATTGAAGACGTACGCCCCGCTGAACTCCTGCTGCAGAGTGTGGATGCCGCCATTTTTCTTCCCGAAGACCACGTAATACTGCGTATTTTGCTGATAACCGTAGTTCAGTTCGAGCGCGCTGCGCGGTGTCAGCATGTATCGGTAGCTCGCCAGAAGGCCCAGAGTCATGCTTGTATTCTTTTGCACGCTGTTCCCGGTTATCTGGGGAGCAAAGGCGGCTGTACCGCTTACGCTCACGTCCTGCCGGCTCTCCTGCGCATAACCGGCCGCCGCAGATACCATCAGCGCGCCCAACAACAACATCGTCTTCTTCATTCTTCGCTGGATCCCTTCAAATTCGTCCGCAACCCTATCGCTGTCCCGCAGGCAAAGCAATGGCAAGAGTTACGGAGCGCCGTAGTCACTGTTCTTCATTGTAACCGCACTGGTGCCTGAAGGAGTGCCAGCCACGCAAGAAGGCCGGAGGATAGGTCTCCCTCCGGCCCTTTCGGCACATTGTTACCGCGAGAAACGCATTACTCTTGCGGTGGAGGAGGTGGAGGTCCACCTTGTCCACCACCATGGTTCTCCCGATGTTCCCGCATCTCCGCCTGGAGCGCGTCAAACTTCGTCTGCTGATCGGCCGTTAAGAGGGCGCGGATCTTTTCCTGCGATGCCTTGTGGATGTCCATCATCTTTGCCCGTTTGTCCGGCCCGGCAATCGAGGTGTCGTCGTGGAGGGCCTTCGTCTGCTTCCACGTGTCCTCGTCAATTGCCTTCACCTGGGTCACCTGGTCCGGCGTGAGGCTCAGCTTCTTTGTCAGAAACTCGAGCTGGTGCCCTCCCATGCCGCCCGGTCACCATGCCCGTAACGTGGGCCGCCCTGCCCCTGCGGCGCCGGTGTAGTGTCCTGTGCCATCGCAGGCAGTGCAATCAGCGCGGTCGCGCCTAACGCCAAAACAGCTACTCGCAGCACGAAACTACGAAACATCGTCATCTTCATCGGATTTCTCACCCTCCTACATCGTCTAGCCGGAGAGAGCTTCTCCGGTTTTCAAAGTCTACTGCTACAGACGCACCTTTTTTGTAAAGGACTTCGCGCCTCAAAATAAATTGTCGCCGTTGTTACGCTCCCCGCTCCGGCTGAAAACAATACGGGTCGCCATGCGCCGCGGCATATGCCTCTACCACCTTTAGAAACGCCAGCGCCGCATGCGACAGGCTCGCCTGCCTTCTGTAAACCAGCCTCAACTTGCGCTCGATCTGCAGTTCCGGCACCTGCACCCGCACCAGCGCGCCGCTCTCGAGCTCCGGCCGCACCGTCAGCCCCGGCACCAGCGCCACGCCGTTGCCCATCTGCACAAACCGCTTGATCGCCTCCAGCGAAGGCAGCTCCACACCCATCTGTAGTGGGGTCTTGTGCCGTTTGAACGCCTGGATCACCTTCTGGCGCTGCGGCGACGGGATATTGTGCGCGATAAAATTCTGCGCGCCCAGCTGCCGGATCGACAGCTTCCCCGCCCCAGCCAGCGGGTGCCGCGGATTCACCACAAACGCCAGCTCGTCCCGGTACACAACCATCGACTTAACTTGTGCATCGTCCGGCCGAAACGACAGCACCCCAAGCTCAACCGAATGCATCAGCACCTCGTCCGAGATCCGGCTCGCCAGCGTCCGCTGCACCGCCAGTTTGATCCGCGGATTCTGCCGCCGGAACTCGTCGAGCAGCGGCAACAGATAGAGGCAGGTGTACTCGTTCGCCGCCAGATTCAGCCTGCCGCGATGCAGTTCCCGCAGCTCGGTCAACGCCCCGGACGCCTCGTTACGAAGATTCAGCAACTTAGCCGCATACTCCCGCAACACCTCGCCCGCGTCAGTCAGAGTCCCGTCCCGCGATGAGCGCTCAAACAACACCTCACCCAGTTCGCCCTCAAGTTTTGCGATTGCCTGACTTACCGCTGGCTGAGTACGATGGAGGCGTGCCGCTGCTCGCGAAAAACTGCGCTCCTCTGCCACCGCCAGAAACGTCTCCATCTGGACTAAGTCCAATCATCACCTCGCGCGACATACGATGTTCTTACCGAATACCGCAATTAGAATTTATGATAAACCTTCCGACCATCATAAGCATGCATTATGATCAAGTCCAGATCGAGAGACCCAGGCCTTATGTCCTCTAACCAGATCGTCTTCTTCGACACAACCCTTCGCGACGGCGAGCAGTCCCCCGGCTGCACCATGCACCACGAGGAAAAGCTCCGCATGGCCCACCAGCTCGCCACCCTCGGCGTCGACGTCCTCGAAGCCGGCTTCGCCATCGCCTCCGACGGCGACTTCAACGCCGTCCGGGCCATAGCCCGCGAGGTCAAAGGCACACGCATCGCCTCCCTTGCCCGCTGCAAGCGCGAGGACATCGAAGCCGCCGCCCGCGCCGTCGAACCCGCCGCCAGCAACCGCATTCACGTCTTCCTCGCCTCCTCTGACCTTCACCTCGAAGCCAAGCTGAAGATCACCCGCGAGCAGGCGCTCGACCAGACAGCCGAATCAGTCCGTCTCGCCCGCACCTTCGTCGACGACGTTGAGTTCTCCACCGAAGACGGCACCCGTACCGACCCCGAGTTCCTTCTAAAGATGATCACCGTAGCCGTCCAGGCCGGCGCCTGCACCATCAATATCCCGGACACCGTCGGCTACAGCACCCCAGCCGAGTACGAGGCCATCTTCCGCACCGTCAAGGCCCGTGTCCCCGGCATTGAAGATGTCATCCTCTCCACCCATTGTCACGACGACCTCGGCATGGCCGTCGCCAACTCCCTCGCCGGCATCCAGGGCGGTGCCCGACAGGTAGAGTGCGCCATGAACGGTATCGGCGAACGCGCCGGCAACGCTGCGCTCGAAGAGATCGCCGCCGCCCTCATGGTCCGCCGCGACCAGTTCCCCTACACTAACAACATCAAGATGGACCAGCTCTACCCCACCAGCCAGCTCCTCGCCGAGTTCATCAGCTTCGGTGCGGCCCCCAACAAGGCCGTCGTCGGAGCCAACGCCTTCGCGCATGAGTCCGGCATCCACCAGCACGGCATGATGGCGAACCCCCTCACCTACGAGATCATGACGCCGGCCTCCGTCGGCGTAGCCAACACCAACCTCGTCCTGGGCAAACACTCTGGCCGCCGGGCCCTGGCAGACCGCCTCGAAAAGCTGGGCCACCCACTCACTCGCCAGCAGCTTGACGACGTCTACCACCGCTTCACCGAGCTTGCCGACCGCAAGAAAAACATCTACGACCAGGATCTACTTGGCTTGCTGCAACCAGAGAAATCCGTCGTCAACGTAACATATTGAACGAACCTATGACACACGAAACAAATTTTGGAACTCCAGAGAATCAGATTAAATGTGTCGATGACGTTCCTGAGGCTGCTCGCTTAGGAACAAGACAACAGTTTCTCAACAAATGGTATCGGCCCGTAGCCTTGGCACCTTTCGTTTTGATGCTAATCGTGGTATTCCGTTTTTTCCCAAATGCGAATGGTTGGCCCTGGGTCATTCTTGGCTTAGCAACGCTCATGTGGGCAGCCGGAGTTGCTGGCTATGCCTTCTACCTGATCTTTTCGTTCAAGTGTCCAAGCTGCCACGAGAGATTTGGATTGGGTGAAAGATGCAAGTCGTGTGACCTTCCCAGACATGGCGAAGGTCTTGAAAGTTTGTCGCTTTCGACCTTTCGACCTCTAGAGTAGAAGCGCGGCGATCGACCAGCTTTGCAAACGGTCTTTCGCTTTTAGAAATTTCGAGGAAAGTATGAAGCTCAAAATTGCAGTCCTAGCCGGCGACGGCATCGGCCCCGAAGTCACCCAGCAGGCCACGAACATCCTGCGCGCTGTGGCTGAACTTGGCGGCCACGAATTCATCTTCGTCCCGGGCCTCATTGGCGGCATCGCAATCACGGAGACCGGCTCCCCGCTCCCCACGGCGACGCTCGACGCCGCGCTCGAGTGTGACGCAGTCCTTCTCGGTGCAGTCGGCGATAACAAATTCAACGCCCTCCCACCAGACAAGCGCCCCGAAGCCGGCCTCCTGCAGATCCGCCAGGCCCTCGGAGGCTTCGCCAACCTTCGCCCCTCGATCGCCTACGCCGCGCTCGCGGAAAGCTCACCGCTTCGCCCCGAGGTCATCAAAGACGCCGACATCCTCTTCGTCCGCGAGCTTCTTGGCGGCCTCTACTTCGGCGCGCCGCGGTGGTGGAACAAGGAGACCGACGAAGCCATCAACACAATGCGTTACACGAAGGCCGAAGTGGTTCGTGTGGCCCGCATCGCCTTCGAACTCGCGTCCAAGCGCCGCAACAAAGTCACCTCGGTTGACAAGGCCAACGTCCTCGAGGTCTCGCAGCTCTGGCGCGCCACCGTCACCGAAGTCGCCAAGGACTACCCGAACGTCACGCTCGAACACCAGCTCGTCGACTCGATGGCGATGCACATCATGAACATCCCTCGCAACTTCGACGTCGTCCTCACCGAGAACCTCTTCGGCGACATCCTCTCCGACGAGGCCGGTGTCATCACCGGCTCACTCGGCATGTTGCCCTCAGCAACGATAGGCGGCGCGGTCAATCTCTACGAACCCGTGCACGGCAGCGCGCCTGACATCGCAGGCACGGGAAAAGCCAACCCACTCGGCGCAATCCTCACCGCTGCGATCGTCCTTCGTCACTCCGCCAACCTGGACCAGGACGCCAGGGCCGTCGAACAAGCCGTCCAAAAGGCCCTCGACGCCGGCTACCGTACCGCCGACATCGCGCGCGGCCAACAACCCGGTCAGACCCCGGTCAGCACGCAGGAGATGGGCAAGCTCGTCCACCAGGCCCTGGCCGAATCCATCGACCGCCGCCAGGCAATGCACGCCGTCTAAACGACATGAGTCCAAGATTCAAATCAGCTCTGGCAAACCTTGCAGTCACCGCAGCGTTGATCTATCGCTGGCTTCATGGAGCACCACCGATGGCGCTCCTCATCACGGCGATCATCATGTTTCCTCTGGTCAATGGTCTGCTGTGGCTCAGTCAAAGGCAGTTCAATCAACCCCGACGATATCGCTAGACCAAAAATGAAGATGCGCCACGCCATCCAACTCGCCGCCACTCTATTGCTCTTCGCAGCGCCGGCCACACATGCGCAAATCTCATCGCCCCAGATACAAAAGAACAAAAAACAGCCGAAGGAAAATGTCGAGTGGCTCTGGCAATACGGGCCGCCGCCAGCTGATGGCCGCGAGACCCAACTAGTCTTAGACAACCGCTTCCGCCCCTTCCTCGAACAATACTTCACCGCGCCCCAAACGTTCTGGGGCAATCCCAAGACCGGCTACAAGACCCTCGCCGAGACCGCCCTCGACTTCCTGTCGGTCCCAGACAAGGTCCTAACCGACGACAACCGCTACCTCACCGTCACCGGCTGCGTCTTCCGCTTCTGCCCATCGCGCGGCATGCTCTGGGTCGACCTCAACGGGCCTCACCCTCTCGTCGTCTTTAGTGCCATCGATTGGATCAAGGACAGCAAGACCCCCGACCAGCCCGGCGCCGAGTACACGTTGTGGACCTTCAGCAACCACCCCATCGACCCCGACCACATTCCCGCCGCGCTGATTCACAGCGTCGCACGCTGGACCGCCCATCCGCCGCAGGGCAACACACAAATCCAGCAGATCGCCAACGCCATTCTCGTCGATCCTGACGGCACACCGCATCAGATCAAACCAGCCGCCATCGGCGCAAACACCTTCACCCTCCCACCAACCGAGCAAAAGGCACAACCATGAGCACACCCGAAAAAGCACCCCTCGAAAAGGCACCAAAGACGCTCTTTGAAAAAGTCTGGCATCAACACCTCGTCGCCGAACCCGCAGGCGAACCCAGCATTCTCTACATCGACCTGCACCTCATCCACGAGGTCACCAGCCCGCAGGCCTTCGACGGCCTCCGCATGACCGGCCGCAAGCTACGCCGTCCGGACCGCACCGTCGCTACGGTCGACCACAACGTCCCGACCAGCAGCATCGAAGACCGCCTCCACATCGTCGACCAGATCGCCTCTAAGCAAATCGAGGCGCTGCGCAGGAACTGCGCCGACTTTGGCGTCGAACTCTACGACGTCCAGTCGCCCAACCAGGGCATCGTCCACATCATCGGTCCCGAACTCGGCCTCACCAAACCCGGCATGACCATCGTCTGCGGCGACTCGCACACCAGCACTCACGGCGCGTTTGGCGCTCTGGCCTTCGGCATCGGCACCAGCGAGGTCGAGCACGTCATGGCCACACAAACCCTCCCGCAGGACAAGCCAAAGACCTTCCGGATCAACGTCGAAGGCACGCTCCCCATCGGCGTCACCGCCAAGGACATCGTCCTTCACATCATCGGCCAGATCGGCACTGCAGGCGCCACCGGCCACGTCATCGAATACGCCGGGTCCGCGGTCCGCGGCCTCTCGATGGAAGGCCGCATGACCATCTGCAACATGAGCATCGAGGCCGGGGCCCGCGCGGGCATGATCGCCCCCGACGCCACCACCTTCGCCTACCTCAAAGGCCGCCGCTTCTCCCCTTCGGATACCCTCGAAAGCTCGGGTGCCCCATCCTTGACAGCTTCATCGTCAAGGGTGGGATTCACCGAACTCACCCTCTGGGACGAGGCCGTCCAACACTGGTCCGAACTTGTAACCGACAAAGGAGCAAAATTCGACCGCGAACTCACCATCGCCGCCATCGACATCACCCCCACAGTAAGCTGGGGCACCTCCCCCGGTATGGTCACCGGTGTCAAATCGACGGTTCCCCTCCCCGATCCTGAAGCATCCGAAGCCGACCAAAAGGCCTTCGAGCGGGCACTCGAATACATGGGTCTTCACGCCGGCGAACCCATCGAACAGATCAAGATCGACCGCGCCTTCATCGGCTCCTGCACCAATGCCCGCATCGAAGACCTCCGTGCCGCCGCCTCGGTCGTTCGCGGCTATCACGTCGCCACCACGGTTCGCGCAATGGTTGTTCCAGGCTCACAGCACGTTAAAGCGCAGGCCGAGAAAGAAGGCCTCGACAAGGTCTTCACCGAAGCAGGCTTCGACTGGCGCGAACCCGGCTGCAGCATGTGCCTCGGCATGAACCCCGACATCCTCGCCCCCGGCGAGCGCTGCGCCTCAACCAGCAACCGCAACTTCGAAGGCCGCCAGGGCCGCGGCGGACGCACGCACCTCGTCAGCCCACAGATGGCCGCCGCCGCCGCCATCACCGGCCACTTCACCGACATCCGCAACTGGCAGTTCAAGGGAGAAAAGTAATGCATCCCATCAACGTTCTCACCAGCCACGCCGTCCCTCTCGACCGACCCAACGTCGACACCGACCAGATCATTCCCAAGCAGTTCCTGAAGCGAATCGAGCGCACCGGTTACGGCGACTTTCTCTTCTACGACTGGCGTCGCATCCAGGAGGGCCCCAACGCGGGCGAACCTCACCCCGACTTCGTCCTCAACAAACACCATCACAAGGGTGCGAGGATCCTCATTGCCGGAAAAAACTTCGGCTGCGGAAGCTCCCGCGAGCACGCCGCCTGGGCGCTCACCGACTTCGGCTTCCTAGCTGTCATCGCTCCCAGCTTCGCCGATATCTTCTTCTCCAACGCCGGCAAGAACGGCATGGTCCTTGTCCGCCTCCCCGAGTCCGACGTAGAAACCCTGATGCACCGCTCCGAAAAAAATCCCGCGCACAAGATCACCATCAACCTCGAAGCCCAGACCATCACCGACGACGAAGGATTCAGCGCACACTTCGACATCGACCCCTTCCGCAAGTACTGCCTATTAAACGGCCTCGACGACATCGGCCTCACCCTCCGCCACGAATCCGAACTGGATAAGTACGAAGCAAAACATGACACCGAATTCTGGTTGAGGCCTCGCGCGTTAGCTACAAACTAGTTTTATTGCAATCGACTCTTATCAGTCTTTATCACCGTGATCACCGTTACGCCTTTGATCCGTGTCACTGTGTAAATCGGTGTTAAGCCTTAGCCAGAAGAGGAAAGAGACTTTGTCCAACGAAATCAATCCGAAGAGAAATTCCATCGTCCTCACCGAAGGCCCGTCACGCGCGGCTGCCCGCTCGTACTTCCGCAGCGTCGGCTTCAGCAAGGAAGACCTGCACAAACCGATCATCGGTATCGCCAACACCTGGACCGAGATCGGCCCCTGCAACTTCCATCTGCGCCAGGTCGCCGAGGCCGTCAAGCAAGGCGTTCGCGAGGCCGGCGGCACGCCGATGGAGTTCAACACCATCACCATCCACGACGGCATCACGATGGGAACCCAAGGCATGAAAGCTTCGCTGATCTCCCGCGAAGTTATCGCGGATTCCATCGAGCTGGTAACGCGGGGAAACAGTTTTGACGGCATCGTCTGCATCGCCGGCTGCGACAAGAACATGCCCGCCGCCATCATGGCCCTCGCCCGCCTCGATATCCCCGGCCTCATGCTCTACGGTGGCAGCATCGCCCCCGGCTCACTCAAGCAGCCCGACGGCACCACCAAGGAGATCACCATCCTTCAGGTCTTCGAAGGCATGGGCGCGCACGCTGCCGGAAAGATCAACGACGCCGAACTCGAAGCGCTCGAAGCCTCCGCCTGTCCCGGCCCCGGAGCCTGCGGCGGACAATTCACCGCCAACACCATGGCCATGGCCGGCGAGTTTCTCGGCATCTCGCCCATGCAGCTCACCGGTGTCCCCGCCATGTCGCCGGAAAAACACGAAGCCTCTCGCCAGGCTGGCCGCCTCGTCATGCGACCTCGCCCGCGCCGGCCTCACCCCACGCAAGATCATCAACCGCCAGGCCATCGACAACGCCATCGCCGCCGTCGCCGCCTCAGGCGGCAGCACCAACGCCGTCCTTCACCTCATTGCCATTGCCCGCGAGCTCGACATCCCGCTAACCATGGAAGACTTCGATCGCATCTCCGAGCGCACGCCCTTCATCTGCGACCTCTCTCCCGGCGGCAAATACGCAGCCAAGGACTACCAGGACGCAGGCGGCAGCCGTCTCCTCGCCCAACGTCTCCTCGAAAAGGGTCTCCTCAAAGGAGACAGCATCACCGTCTCCGGCAAGACCCTCGCCGAAGAAGCCGCGCTCGCTGTCGAAACCCCGGGCCAGCCCGTCATTCACACCTGGGACAAGGCCCTCAAGCCCACCGGCGGCCTTGTCATCATGCGCGGCAACCTCGCACCCGAAGGCGCCGTCATCAAGGTCGCCGGCCACGAGCGCATCCATCACACCGGCACCGCGCGCGTCTTCGAATCCGAAGACGACTGCCACGCCGCCGTCGAAGCCGGAAAGATCAATCCCAACGACGTCCTCGTCATCCGCTACGAAGGCCCACGCGGAGGCCCCGGCATGCGCGAGATGCTCGCCGTCACCGCAGCCATCAAAGGCATCCCGGCGCTCTCGGAAACCGTGGCCCTCCTCACCGACGGGCGTTTCTCTGGTGCAACGCGTGGGTTAATGGCCGGCCACGTCGCTCCCGAAGCCCAGCTCGGCGGCCCGATCGCCGCCGTCCACGAAGGCGACACCATCACCTTCGACATTCCCAATCGCAAACTCACTCTCAACGTCCCCGAAGCCGAGATCGCCAAACGCCTAGCCGCATGGAAGGCCCCCGAACCCCGCTTCAAACGCGGCGTCTTCGCCAAGTACGCCAACTCCGTCAGCAGCGCCAGCGAAGGAGCGGTGACCACGTAACTTTTTAGTTGTCATCCTTCGCCGAAGGCGGAGGATCTGCTTCTCGATTTTGAGGTTGCCACACAAAACGTACTTTAGCCATGAGGTGACAGGACATGTCAAAACCGAAATGGATTCCGAAGGACATGGAGTGGTTCCTCGCCGACATGGTTCAAGAATTGAAGGTCGCCGATGCGGAAGACTCCACCGTTTGGATCAATACACATCTCATCAGAGCAGGTTCGCCAGATGAAGCTCTCGAGAAGGCGTTGAATCTAGGAAAAATCTACGAAGATTCTTGGACCAATAGCGATGGCGAGCAAGTCGTCTCACGATTTAGAGGACTTCGTGACCTGCTTCTGATTTACGAAAAGCTTGAAGATGGCGCGGAAATCATGTGGGAAGAGCAAGAAGACGTCAGCGAACAAGACATTCAAGAAATGATTAAGCCAAGAGCGCAACTTGGAGCTATCGAGGCACATGGAACAGAGCGAGCAGAAGCGCAAACGGGAGGCAGGAATAATGTCAACTAACAAAAATCAACACCCCCAACTCACCGGAGCCGAAATCATCTGGGCCACCCTCGCCGGCGAAGGCGTAGACAAAGTCTTCGGCTACCCTGGCGGAGCCATCCTCCCCGCCTACGATGCCCTGCGCAAGTTCCCCATCCACCACATCCTCGTCCGCCACGAGCAGGGCGCCGCGCACATGGCCGACGGCTACGCCCGCGCCTCGGGCAAGGTCGGCGTCTGCATCGCCACCTAGCGGCCCCGGCGCCACCAACCTCGTCACCGGCATCGCCACCGCCATGCTCGACTCCATTCCCATCGTCGCCATCACCGGCCAGGTCGGCAGCAAAGTCCTCGGCTCCGACGCGTTTCAAGAGATCGACATCACCGGCATCACCCTGCCCATCACCAAGCACAACTACCTCGTCACCCGCGCCGAAGACATCGCCCCCGCCATCCGCGAAGCGCTCCAGATCGCGAAGTCCGGGCGTCCAGGCCCGGTACTTGTGGATATAACGAAGGACGCGCAACAAGCCACCGCACCATTCAGCTTCGAAGCCGCCGCACCCAAACCCTACCGCCCGCACCCCATGCTGCGCGCCGAATCCTCTTCTATCCAGCAAGCCATCGAGCTCATCAAGGCCGCAAAGAAGCCCGTCATCCTCGCCGGCCACGGCATCACGCATTCCGGCGCCGAAGCCCAGGTCCTCGCCTTCGCCGAACGCCAGCAGATCCCCGTCGCCAGCACGCTCCTCGGCCTCGGCGGAGTCCCCACACATCACCCGCTCTCGCTCGGCATGATGGGCATGCACGGCGAGTCCTGGGTCAACAACGCCATCCAGCAGGCAGACCTCCTCCTCGCCTTCGGGATGCGCTTCGACGACCGCGTCACCGGCAACCTCGCTCACTACGCCCCCAACGCGAAGAAGATCCACATCGAGATCGACCCCTCCGAGATCAACAAGAACGTCCGCGCCGACGTCGCCCTCATCGGCGACCTGAAAGAGGTCCTCGAACTGCTCCTCCCGCTGCTGCCGAAGAAATCCGACACCAGCTGGCTCCGCGAGATCAACGCTAAGAAGGGCGATGCCGCCGTCCGCGACATCATCAACCTCCCCGACAACGGCCACCTCTACGCCGCACACGTCATCAACGACATCTGGCGCGAGGCCCACGCCGCCGGCCGCGCCGACCAGACCATCATCGTCACCGACGTCGGCCAGCACCAGATGTGGGAGGCCCAGTACTACAAGCACGACACGCCGCGCTCGCTCATCACCTCGGGCGGCCTCGGCACCATGGGCTTCGCGCTGCCCGCAGCCATCGGCGCAAAGGTCGCATGCCCGGAGAAAGACGTCTGGGTCATCGCCGGTGATGGCGGCTTCCAGATGACCGCCGCCGAGCTCTCCACCATCGTGCAGGAAAAACTCGCCATCAATATCGCCGTCATCAACAACGGCTTCCTCGGCATGGTCCGCCAGTGGCAGGAGGCCTTCTACGACAAGAACTACGCCGCCTCGCCCATCCTCTCACCCGACTTCGTCCTGCTCGCCGCTGCTCACGGCATCGACGGCGCCACAGTAAACAAACGCCAGAATGTGACCCCAACAGTCACAAAAGCACGCACCAGCGGCAAGCCGTTCCTCATCAACTTCCAGGTAGAAAAAGAAGACGGCGTTTACCCCATGATCGCCCCCGGCGCCGCATTGCACGAGATCGTGCCGCAGGCCAACAAAAGACCCGCTACTTGAAACTGCGGAGGACGAATAATGCAGCAAGAGCCTGCTCAAGAGCACGATCAACCCGGTCTCGGCACAGTCTTAAAAGCGCCAAAGGCGCGCGCCACACCAGCATGGGGCGAAGCCCCATGTTCGCGCCCCCATGTACAAGGGCTGAAAGCCCGATCTATCCACAACTCAATCCCATGCGCAACCGGCAAGACTACATGGGGCTTCGCCCCATGCTGGTATAAAGGCGCGCCGTTGGCGCTTTCATCTTCCGCCATATTCGTTTTCTTCTTGCTTCTTCCGTCAATCGCTAACTCTCAATCACCATCACTCCACATCAAAGTGATCAACGCAAAGACCAACCAACCAATCCACGATGAAAGATTAAATGTAGCCCTCAAAACAGACCAGATCGGCTCCGTCGCGATGGCCACCGACAAAAACGGCATTATCGCTGTGGACTACGGCAACGCGACCATCATCCGCATCCTCGCGAACATGTACGCCGACTGCCGCCCGCGCAGCGAACTCTACACCAACTACCCCATTGCCACCATCCTCAAAACCGGCATCACCACCGGCAACCTCTGCAGCTCGGCCCAGCCAAAGGCCCACCCCGGCCAACTGATCCTCTTCGAGATTCCCAAAACATATATACCCGTGTTCCCCGCCCCACCCAACAGCACGCTGCCCCACTCCGACGAGAACCCTCACCAACCGCAAAACTGACACCAGGTCGCTTTCTACTCCCTACACCCTATTCTCCCTGAGGTCTTATGCTCCACACCTTCGTAGCCTTGGTCCAGGACAAACCCGGCGTCCTCACTCGAGTCGCCTCGCTCTTCCGCCGTCTCAACATCAACATCGTGTCGTTGACGGTCGGAGAATCGGAACGCGAAGACGTCTCCCGCATGACCATCGTCTGCGAGGCGCCCGACCACGCCGCTCACCGCATCCGCGCCTCGCTCTACAAACTCGAAATCACCGTCGACGTCGACGAGGTCGGCCGCGCCGACGCCGTCATCCGCGAGCTCTGCCTCCTCAAGGTCGGCGCAGGCCCCTCGCACCCCGCCTCCCCAGAGAAAGCCCAGCACTCCCGCTCGCAGATCTTCGAGCTCGCCACCGTCTTCCGCGCCCGCGTCGTCGACCTCGCCCCCGAGTCCATCATGCTCGAGCTCACCGGCAGCTCCTCCAAGATCGAAGGCCTCATCCAGGTCATCACCGAGAGCGGCTACACCATCCTCGAGGTCTCCCGCACCGGCCGCATGGCCATGCGCCGTGGCCACCACACCAGCCGCGTCCTCAAGGCCCTCGGCACCCCCGACCACACCGACCCCAACCAATCCAACTTTTCCGAGAGGCACGGCGCAGACGCCAACGAACTCCCCGACGTCGACGAAAAGGAAGAGGAATAAGGAACATGTAGTGAAACGAGAATAAAATCAGAGCAGCTCAAAAAAAAGTGACCCCCGAAAATCGCACCCGGCCTTAGTCCGGACTTAAGCACAATGATTCGAAGACTTTAGACCAAAAACAGGGGAGTACGTCTCCCGCAAAGGATTGAACAGAAAATGGCAAAGGCATACCACGACGCAGACGCAGACCTCTCTCTCATCCAGGCAAAGAAAGTCGCCATCATCGGCTACGGCTCGCAGGGCCACGCCCACGCCCTCAACCTCAAGGACTCCGGCGTCGACGTCCGCGTAGGCCTCCGCCCCGACTCGCCCAACGCCGACCGCGCCCGCAAGGCCGGCCTCGTCGTCGACACCGTCGCCAACGTCAGCAAGTGGGCCGACGTCATCATGAACCTGACGCCCGACCAGACCGCAGCCAAGGTCTACCACGCCGAGATCGCCCCCAACATGAAGCCCAACGTCACCCTCATGTTCGCGCACGGCTTCAACATCCGCTTCCGCACCATTACGCCGCCGCCCACAGTCGATGTCTCGCTCGTCGCCCCGAAAGGCCCCGGCCACCGCGTCCGCGAGGTCTTCACCGAAGGCGGCGGCATCCCCGGCCTCGTCGCCGTCGAGCAGGACGCCAGCGGCATCGCGCTCGCGCTCGCCCTCAGCTACGCCAAAGGCATCGGCTGCACCCGCGCCGGAGTCCTCGAAACCACCTTCACCGAAGAGACCGAGACCGACCTCTTCGGCGAGCAGGCCGTCCTCTGCGGAGGCACCAGCGCCCTCGTCAAGGCAGGCTTCGAGACCCTCGTCGAGGCCGGCTATCAGCCTGAGCTCGCCTACTTCGAGGTCCTCCACGAGCTCAAGCTCATCGTCGACCTCATGTACCGCGGCGGCCTCGCCTACATGCGCCACTCCATCTCCGACACCGCCGAGTGGGGCGACTACGTAGCCGGCCCCCGCATCGTCACGCCCGAGGTCAAGAAAGCGATGAAGTCCCTCCTCAACGACATCCAGGACGGCAGCTTCGCCAAGAAGTTCATCGCTGAAAACGAGACCGGCCGCAAAGAGTTCGCCCGCATCCGCAAAGCAGAAGCTGCAGCTCCAGATCGAAAAGGTCGGCGCCGAACTTCGCAAGTCCATGCCCTTCCTCGACCCCGTCGTCGTGAAAGACGGCCAGGTCCAGAAAGCCTAACCCCAACCAGGATTGAAAGACAAGTACAAATTTCACAAATCGAAGTCAAACAGGCGGCATCTAAATCAGATGTGGCCTCTTCACTTCCACACCGCTCCCATCATTCCCGATGTTGATGGCGAAACACTACGATTCGGAACTCCTGTAACAATGGAGACGTAGACTAACAGAAACGATTCGAACCATAAGCAGCAGAAGGAGCTCCCCAGATGGCCACTCTGAACAGCTACGAAAGCCTGCTTTCCACACAGCCGCAGGCCGAGCAGCCGCGTCCTCGCCGGCCCCCCCGCCGAACCAACGCCACTCCCGGAGATCATTGCCGCCCTCCGCACGGTGGCTCCGCTCGACGGTCTCACCGAACAGGAGTACGCGTGGCTTGCCACTCATGGCAAAGAGCGAAAGGGCGAAGACCGTTCTCTCATCTTCCGCGAAGGCGAACCCGCCGTCAGCCTGAATTTCATCCTCCGTGGCGAGGTCCAGGTAAGGCGCTTCCGGTCCGGCCCCATCGCGCTCTTCATCGGCCGCGCCGGCCAGATGACCGGCAAACTCCCCTACTCCCGCATGAAGACCTACGGCGGCGACGGTTACTCGGTAGGCTCCACATGGGCGCTCGACATCGACCAGTCTCTCTTCCCCGAGATGCTGATCGCCATTCCGTCGATGGGCCAGCGCTGCGTCTCCGCCTTGCTTGACCGGGTCCGCGAGGTCACCCGCCTGGAACAGCAGTCCGAGAAGCTCAACGCCCTCGGCAAGCTTGCCGCTAATCTCAGCCACGAACTCAACAACCCCGCCTCCGCCGCCCAGCGCAGTGCAGCTAGCCTGTTCGGCGAACTCCGTGCATATGGAGACCAGAAGTATCGCCTAGGTAACCTCTGTCTCTCCGAACAGGAGATCGAGGGCTACCGCAATTGGGTGCAGTACGCCCGTTCCCGCATGTCTGCCTTCTGCGGCCACGCGCAGGGCCCGGTAAGCCCTCTCGCCACCACCGACCGCGAGGCGGCCATCGTCCGCTGGCTCGAGGCCCATAATGTTCCCGAACCGTGGACAATAGCCCCTGCTCTGTCTGAGACTAACCTCCCCATCGACCTGCTCGACGAGCTTGCCGCAATTACCCGACCCGAGGTCCTTCCCGTCGCCGTCGCCACGGTCGCCAGCTCCCTGCGTGTTGAACGTATGGCCGAAACCGTCGTCGACTCAACGGTCCGCATCTTCGACCTCATCAGCGCCATCAAGGACTACTCCTACATGGACCAGGCGCCCATTCAGGACGTCGATCTTGCCCAATCGCTCGAAAATACGCTCGTCATGTTCAACTCAAGGCTCAAGAACGTCACCGTCGAACTCGAATTCGATCCGAATCTCCCGCCCGTCAGCGCCTATGGCAGCGAGCTCAATCAGGTCTGGACTGCCCTTATTGAAAATGCTCTCGAGAGCATGAACGACATGGGCAACCTTCGCCTTACCACCCATCTCAGCGGCCAGCTCGCGCTCGTCGAGGTCTGGGACTCCGGCCCCGGCATCGACCCCGCAATCCGCTCACGCATCTTCGAGCCGTTCTTCACCACCAAGGCCCCCGGCCGCGGCCTAGGGCTCGGCCTGGACGCCGTCCAACGCATCGTCAACAAGCACTCCGGCTTCGTCACCGTCGAGTCCAAGCCCGGGGCCACCTGCTTCCAGGTCCGCCTTCCCCTCGACCGGGCAGAGGCCTACTAAGGCGAACGGGAGAGGCCAGGGCCCCTCCCGTTCAAACACTCATTTTGACAGCTACTTGATAATTTCGACGCCACGCCAGAACGCCACATGATGCTTCACATTGCGTGCCGCCGGCTTCGGATCCGGGTAGTACCACGCCGCATCGGGGTTCTCCTGCCCGTCCACGACGATCGTGTAGTACCGCGCCTGCCCCTTCCATGGGCAACTGGAGGTCGTTGAACTCGCCTTGAGAAACTCCCGCTTCACCGACTCTTCCGGGAAATAAATATTTCCCTCAACCATCTCTGTTTTTTCACTCTCGGCCAGCGTCTGGCCATTCCAAACTGCCTTTGCCATAATCCACTACCTGCATTCTTTTCAACAATTTACAGCGGGCACATCGCGTTAGCGGGCCGTCACCGTGAAGTCCGGATCCCTGAGTCCTTATCACATTTGTAACAGAAATGATGCAAAAATGAAACGTCCTGTCGATTCCCCCTAAGCTGGTCGCAATGAGGGCTAATTCGCCACGCCAAATGTCTTCAGGAACGCCTCATACCGCGCCTTCGCCGCCGGATACTTCGCAATCAGCTCGGCCGTCTTCCCCATAAACGGGTTGCCGCTCTGCTTCTCTGTCTCCGCGTGGAAGTGGTGAAACTTGGCGTAGATAAGGATCCCCTCAACATTCGAGTCCAGAAACAGGTCTGGGTCGACAGCGCCGCGCAACACCATCGAATGCGCCATCTCCCAGAAGCTCATCGCCTGTCGCCAATACGGGTTGTACTGCGACTTGGTGTCCCGTGTCACCGCACGCAGCTCTTCCAGGGTCTTTGGATTGAAGTCGAATACGAGAAACCGCCTCGCCTTGCGTAACGTCTCTTCCCTTCGAAGCTCGTACAACCTCAATACCAACTCCGCGTCCGCTGCAGTCGCCATTCCTACTCCCTTACCATCGGTTAAGCTACGCTCTCAACAACTGCCCGGGTCTTCTCCGGATCAGGCCGTTCGATCACCGGCACCGGCTCCGGCCCGCGATCTTCTTCTGGTATGTGCAAGGCGGAGTCGTTGGCTCCTCCTCCGGTGCACCCTTCTTCTTGCGTCTCTTAGGCAGCGCCTCGCGATTATTCGGGCACACCAGGTACGTCCCCTTGTCGTTTTTCATTTCCAGAACATAAGCACTATCGCACTTCGGACAGACCTGGTTCACCAGCTTCAAGTTCGACGCAAAGTCGCACTTCGGATAGTTCACACAGCCATAGAACACATCGCCCCGCTTCGTTTTACGCACGGCAATGTCGCCGCCGTCCTTCGGGCACTTCACATCCAAGAGCTCCTGCTTGATGTACTTGCACTTCGGATATCCGCTACAACTGATGAACTCGCCATACTGCCCGTTCCTCAGCAGCAATGGCTTCCCGCACTTCGGGCATGCCTCGTCCAACTGCACTGGAGGCTTCTGCTGCACCTTCTGGTTCAGCTTGCGAATCGTCTTGCATGGCGGATCTTCGTTGTACCCGGGACACGCCATGAACGGCCCCCACGGCCCATTCCGCAACACCATCACGCGGCCACAGTTGTCGCAGAACTCCTCCTCGGCGACCTCGTCCGCACCCGGCGCGCTCAGGTCAGGCTTCGCAGCAAAGTTCTCCTTGGTGAAGTCGCAGCTCACCGGCTCGACGGTCACCTTCTTGCCTTGCTCCGCCGCCTCACCTATCGCCGCTGCCATCTCCTTCGCGTCGCCAACCTCCTTCGAATACTCGGTCACGTCCTCCGTCGTCGCCTTCACGATCAAGGGAAACTGGAACGCCTTCGCGACCTTCTTCGTCACTGCCTTGGCGTCCTTCTTCCATGGCCCTGCCGCGATCGTCATCGGCTTCACCTTCGTGAAGTTGCTGCACGAGTAGAAGCTCCCGAACTTGCCCCATTTCAGAATCAGCGGAGCGCCGCAGTTGTCGCAAATCTCCTTCGTCGGCTCCTCCATCCGCTTGATGTCTTCCATGTTCTTACCTGCGACGCTCAGCTCCTTCTCGAAGTGGTCGTAGAAGCCATTCAACAGATCTGTCCACCGCTCCTGACCGTCCTCAACAGCGTCCAGTTCGCCCTCGAGCGTAGCCGTGTACGCCGTGTCAAAGATGTAAGGGAAGTTCTTCACCAGCAGCTTCGTGACGACCGTCCCAATCTCCGTCGGAACAAACTTCGCCTGGATCTTCTTCACGTAGTCGCGGTCCTGGATCGTATTAATGATGGACGCGTACGTTGAAGGCCGCCCAATCCCCTTCTCCTCGAGAGTCTTCACCAGACTCGCTTCGTTGTAGCGCGGCGGCGGCTGGGTAAACTTCTGCTGCGGGTCCAGCTTCTCCAAACGCAGCGCCTCGCCCTCGCTCAACTCCGGCAACCTGCGCTCGGCCTCCTCTTCGCCGTCTGCCTGTGCCTCCTGGCCGGTCTGATCGGCAGGCGTCGCCGCAGCTTCTTCTTTAGCTGCCTTGTCCTTCGCTGCCTGCCGTGCCCGCTTGTCTTCCTCATCAAATTTCAGGTGCCCGTCGAACTTCAGCACGCTGCCCGTCACGCGGAAGTCATAGGCCTGCTTCGCCTGCGCCACAATGTCCACCGTCGTCTGGTCGAAGACCGCCGGCGTCATCTGACTCGACACAAACCGCTGCCAGATCAGCTTGTACAACCGGAACTGCTCATCCGAAAGGTACTTCCGTATCGAATCCGGTGTGAACTCGACGTTTGTTGGCCGAATCGCTTCGTGCGCGTCCTGTGCCTGCTCCTGTTTCTTCCCCGCATACTCGTTCGGCGTCGCCGGCAGATACTGCTTACCGAGTTTGCCGATAAATTCGCGCGCCTCCGCAATCGCATCCGGGCTCACCCGCGTCGAGTCGGTACGCATATACGTAATCAGACCGACGGTGCCTTCACTTCCAATCTCAACGCCCTCATACAGCCGCTGCGCCACACCCATCGTGCGTCGCACATTAAAGCCAAGTCGTCCGGACGCGTCCTGTTGGAGTTTACTCGTGGTATAAGGCGCCCTTGGATTGCTTCTGCGTTCCTTCTTCTCGACCGAACGCACGCTCCACTTCGCATGCTCAAGCTCGCCGACCGCCTCATCGACCGCCTCTTTATCCGGCAGGGCATTCGCCAGAAAGAGCTCCTTGCCCTCTTCGTCCTTCCCATTCGCGACCCGCGAGGGCGTCCCATTCACACCGACAAAACGAGCGGTGAAGCTCTGCTTACCGGCAGTCGGCTCCAGAACAGCGTCGATTGTCCAGTATTCCACCGGATTGAACGCGTTGATCTCCTGCTCGCGCTCCACAATCAGCCGCAACGCCACCGTCTGCACTCGCCCAGCCGACAGTCCTCGCCGCACCTTGTCCCATAGCAGCGGAGAAACCTGATACCCCACCAACCGGTCCAGCACCCGGCGTGTCTGCTGCGCGTCCACCAGGTTCTCATCAATATCGCGGGCGTGCTGGAACGCAGCCTGCACCGCCTTCTTTGTGATCTCGTTGAACGTGACCCGCCGCACCTTCGCCTTGTCCTTCACCATCGGCAGCAGCTGTATCGACAGATGCGCGGCGATCGCCTCTCCTTCGCGGTCCGGGTCCGGCGCAAGGTAGACCATGTCCGCCTTCGCCGCCAGCTTCTTCAACTTCTCAACAACTTTTTCCTTTCCCGGAGACACGATCAGCGTCGGCTCAAACGTCCGGTTCTTCAGCTCCACGCCGATGTCGTTCTTCGGCAGGTCCATGATGTGGCCAATCGAGGCCTCCACCATATAGTCGTTGCCGAGATATTTCCCGATCGTCTTCGCCTTCGCCGGCGACTCCACGATCACAAGTGATCTAGCCATTATTTCCCTTCATTCATCAGAACGCATCGCCGAGGCGAAACGTTCCAGGTCTTCCTTGTTCCCTTGCGAACCTAACACGCTTTCTGCAAACGCGTCATCTCACCACAATTCCTCAACTGACGAAAATTCCTCCAGAAGGTCATAACCATACAACATCTTTCGGCGGAAAACCCGCACATGGAATCAACTGTCAAATCAAACGACAGCCTACACTTACATTTACTTTTGTCGATCTTCCGTCACCCCGGAAGCCGTACTGCGTCGATAAAGATCAAAACGCCCGCACATAATTTTTTCCGGGAAGCTGTCGAACGCGTCCTGCGAGCTCCAGTTCGAACAGCGCAGTGAAGATCTCTGCCGACCCCAACTCCGGCTCCAACTGCTCGATCAACTCATCCAACTGCATCGATTCGTCATGCTTCAGCCTGTCGAAGACCGTCGCTCATGCTTCGGAAGTGGCGCGTCATTAAATAGAGATGCAGTCCCTGCCGCTTTCGATTCACCCCGCCCCCCCGCCACCGCAAGTTCGTCCTCAAGTGCCAGCCGAATCTCTGAAGGAAGGTCTTCCCAAACGTCCTCCCACGTAGCAGTCAGCTTAGCCCCCTGCTTTATCAACGTGTTAGGCCCCCAGGCGTTCTTGTTTGTGACGTTGCCCGGGACCGCATAAACGTCCCGGTTTTGCTCCATCGCACACCGCGCCGTAATCCGCGTCCCGCTGTACTCCGCAGCCTCAATAACCAGCACCCCGACGCTCATCCCACTCAAAATCCGGTTGCGAATCGGGAAGTTCTGCGGCGCCGGAAACGTCCCCAGCGGATACTCGCTCACAATCGCCCCTCCCGTCGCGATAATGCTCTCCGCCAGCTTCTTGTTCTCCTTTGGATAGACCACATCGATCCCAGTCCCCCACACCGCTACCGTCTTCCCGCCAGCCTCAATCGCCCCTTTATGCGCCGCCGTATCCACACCACGGGCCATCCCGCTCAAGATCACCAGCCGCCGGTTCGCCAGGTCTCGCGACAATAGCTCCGCCATCCCTGCACCATACGGCGAAGGCTGCCGCGTCCCCACCACGGCAATCGCAGGACGCGCCAGCTGCGTCACATCACCTCGAATCCAAAGCACCGCCGGCGGATCATAGATCTCTCGTAGCCTCTCCGGATAGGATGCATCCTCGGGCGTCAACACACTCGCGCCAGCCTCCGTGGTCGCGCTTAATCTCGTCCTCGGCAGCTACCTTGGCCTTACCCTCAAAGACAAACTGCGCGGCCGCGGCCGGCATCCCCAACCCCTCCAACTCCGTCAACGAAGCCTCAAACAGCCGCTCCGCCGCCCCCAGCCGCCCCATCGCCTTCCAAATCCGTGTCGGCCCCATACCCGGCGTCAACATCAACGCCATCCATGCCATCTTCGCTGCATCCACTCTGTTCAGCGCATACTGCTCCGCGTCGCTGCTCGTCTTCACTTCGTCGTCACCTTCTCGTTCTATTGCTGTCTGAACTCACACTCATTACGCCTAGCTTATATCTGAAATCATGCGCCACCCGAACAGTCCCCAAATTGATTTTATGGCGAGATTGTTCGATCTCCCTCAACATCGAGATCGCCGGACCTTGTCCCGGCATCGAAGCCGAGTTCGCTCAATTTTGCCAAAATCTTTTCGGCCTCCGCCGACCGCAAACCCCGCAATAATTTGATCTCTTTACCGGCCGCATTGAACCTCAAACCTGTCACCGAACCGTACTTTGAAAATCCTACTGCGACAAATTCAATTCCCTTGATGTCCTGCCTGAGAAAGCTTCGGCGGCGCCACGCATATCCAAAATCGAGATTAATAATATCCAGATCGTCGTTTGTACATCTCATGACCTCTCTACGCCCAAACAGCAGACGAGACAATTGAAAGATCATCCACGAAAAAATGAGAAGTGACCAGCGCAGGAAGCACTGTAGCCTTGCTTCCACTCAGATTGTCCAACAGTTCGTGGACGAGTCCTCCCGACATATACAAAAGGAAGGCACATAGAAGTCCTGGCAAGACAACGGATGAAGCCTTGCGCGTTGCAGGAATAGTCACAACGAGTTCGTGAGGCAAGGTCCTGATCCGGACATTCCCAGATACTTCGCTCGAACCAAGGTCCTCTTTTCCCGTCTCCTTCCCCGCCACGCTGCTCGTCGTCATGTGCTCTCTCTAATTTCGAATTTTTCGCCCTGGGCCCTGCATCCGATGGAGACTATCACGGCTCTTCCAGCAAGTCAATCCCACATTGGGCGCATCTACGCGTCACTCTCCAAAGACTGGATCAACGCCCGAATATACCCATAACAAAACGCGAACGACTGCAGCCCGTTCGGATCGTTCTCCGCAACCGGCACATGGTCTGGCATCAACATATACGGGTAGCCAACCTCCCGATAGACGCGGATGGCCTTCACCAGATCCACGTCCCCTTCGTCCGGATATACCTCCACAAAATCGTTCCTATGCCCGCGAATATTGCGAAAGTGGACATTGAAGATCTTCTTGCGCGATCCGAAGTATCGAATCACGTCATAAATCTGCGTCCCGGGATCGGCAAGCATCTCCGACACCGTCCCCTGGCAGAAGTTCAACCCGTGATACTCGCTCTCCTGGATCGCAACGAACCTCTTCAATCCTTCAACGGTCCCAAGCACCCGATCCACACCCTGGTAGCCCTCCGGAGGCACCCCCGGGTCCTGTGGATGACACGCCATTCGAATCTTGTACTCATTCGCAACCGGAATAACACGATCGAGAAAATACGTAATTCGCTCCCAGAACATGTCCGCATCAACGTGACCTGCAATGGTCAGCGGAGTCTTAGGATGCGCGTCCACAAGCCTCCACTGGCTATAGCTCGCATCTCCTCGCCCCGGCGTCCTGCCCGTACGCAGCACACCCAGTAATGCTCATGTTGTATTTGATGGATGGCAAACCCGCCTGTGCACAGTTCTTGATCAGCGTTTGGATCGATTCGATGTCGCGGTCGCGCTCAGGACTCTGCGCCAGCATGATTGCAGGGTGTTTCTCATTGTCGATATAGCTCGACGTCAACACTGGCGGCCCAACGCAGTCGACTTCGATGCCGTTCTTCGTAGCAAGGTCCTTCATGCGACTCAACTCATCCACCGTCGCATAAATACGTCCGTCTGCGATCTCCGGATACCCGCAGATGTTCCTCACCCCATACCGCGCCAGATACTTCAAATGCGTATCAGTCGTCGGCGGGCTCTGGCACCCGAGCTTCATCAGCACTGGCTTTGCCGTAGGCGCAGCAGAGGCAGCTGACACTGTTGCTCCGTTGCCAAGCGCAAGCGCCGCCACACCAGAGGATGAGATAAATTCCCGTCTATTCATAGAATTCCTGGACCCCATGCCCTTCAACCTCTTCTCTGACGCGCCAGCCAAAATAAAAGACGCGCCACTCATCACCAGCGCCACAAACAAACTCGTGACCTCATCGCCATTACGTGGCGCGCCTGCCACGCGAGGCACATGAAGAATCACGACCCAAAGAAAAAACATCGTTCCCAACAGCGTCGCCGCCAACCGCACCATCTTGTTAGCAGCAAGGGCCAACGCCGCAGCAACAAATGCAATGCCCGTAAAGTAGGCCCAAAACAGCCGCGCCGGAATCAATGCCGGCACCAACGTCGCCACAAACCGCGCATACATAAAGTGCTGTACCGCGAAAACCACTAGCGAGACTGCAAACAGAAACCGCCCTGCCCGGCCGAGCGTAACGACAAATCCGCCAGCCGGAGGAGCAGGAAAGCTCGCAGCCGCTGCGAACGCGCCGCCGCCCAGCGCCAGTAGTTCAAACAGTACCGTCCACGGCCCGGGATCGTGGAGGCGTGCCACGAGTAACGGCAGATACTGAACAAGCCCAAACAACAAAATCGCACATCCCAGAATGAGCGAAACCCATCGCGCCATCGTCCCAACAGCGATACTCAAAGCCGCCGCAAGAAACCCAGCAGCGACCAGCCACGCCACAACCACGCTTCCATGCGTCCACGGAGGCCCTGGCACCGGGCCCGTCAGCGAGGCAGCAAAGATCACGAACTGGAAACCAAAAAACGCGATCGCAATCGCAAACAGACTACGGCCAACCCTGAGCAACCAATCCATACCCTGCAGCTCCCCCAGACAGAGACGCCTATCGCGAGAATCCTACTATCAAACCTTCTCTTCATCGCATTTTTTACACTCCATCAAGCGTCCAATCCGCGCCGCTCTGCCCTCTTCGCTCACCACCCACTCCCTCACTATCCATGGCGGATCATGCCGCACATGCTGCCCATGCCCACACTCCAGCCGCGCCGCCCAATGCCCTTGCTCGTCCTGATAAAAACTCACCACCGCCCTCTGCATCGCGCACCCTCGCCCAACATCCAATAAACTAGTCCTTTGATTACCTCATCGTCACCCAACATGCTCCGTGTCGCCGCCATCAACTTCCTCAATCCCGCTCCCCTCATGTGGGACTTCGAGCACCCACCCCGCGCCGCCGAACTCGCCCAGCACTACACCCTCCACTACACCCAGCCCTCGCTCTGCGCCGACGAGCTCCTCAACGCCCGCGCCGACCTTGGCCTCATCCCCATTGCGTCTCTCACGCCCGACCTCGCAATCGTCCCCGGCTGCACCATCGCCTCGCTGAACGAAGTTCGCTCCATCCAGCTCATCGTCAAATCTCCTCACGACCTCACCACAGTAAGGACGATCGCCGCCGACACGGCCTCCCGCAGCTCCCTCGCCTACGCCGAGATCCTCTTCCGCAAATTCCTCAACACTCGACCCACGTTGGCCCCTGCCGCAGCCGATCCCGTCGCCATGCTGCAATCAGCAGACGCCGCCATCCTTATCGGCGACCCCGCGCTCCTCGCCCTTGAGTCCCGCGAGCAGATCGAAGACACCGTAGGCCCCTGTCAATGGTTCGACCTCGCCCACGAGTGGCGCACCCGCACCAACCTCCCCTGGGTCGCCGCCGTCTGGGCCGTCCGCCCCGAAGCCCTCGGCCCACCCAGCCTCACCCCCGCTCAACTCACCGAAGACCTCGAAGCCTCACGCAATCACGGTCTCCTCAACATCGAAAAACTCGTCGAACAATGGACCCCCCGCATCGCCATCCCTCCCGCCACAATCCGCCATTACCTGTCGCATAACATCCACTACGTCCTCAACACCGACTGCGTCCGCGCCATCGAACTCTTCCGCCAATACGCCGCCGAAGTCGACGTCCTCCCGCCCCTTCCCAGGCTTCGCTTCCTCTAATTCATCAATCTGCAAACTTCGTGCGACTTCCCAGCACCAAACCACGTCATAATCAGGTATGAAGTTCTATGCGGCGGCCATCGCCACGGCCAGGTACCTCGCAGCTGCTGCACCCAAGGCCGCGGTCGTGCATCGCAGGGCCCGCAATCCACTCCTTCGCCTCGCCTTCAGCTTCGGCATCTTCGGCGTCTTCCTGGTCTCAATCGTCGACAGCTCCTTCGTTCCGCTGCCCCTTCCCGGCATCACCGACATCATGGTCATCGTGCTCGCCGCCCAACACCACAGCTGGCTCCTGCTCATCTTGTTCGCCACGGCAGGCTCCGCACTCGGCGGATATTTCAGCTACCAGGTGGGCCAGTCCGGCGGCATTGCCTTCGTCGAAAAGCGCGTCCCCGCCCGCATCTTCAAACGTGTCTGCGAGTGGATGGAAAACCACGCCATCCTCTCCGTCGCCCTTCCTGCCATCCTTCCGCCGCCCATGCCGCTCAGTCCCTTCGTGCTCGCCGCGGGCGCGCTCAGGATGTCGCGCAGGAAGTTCCTCACCACCTTCACCATCAGCCGGTGTTTGCGTCACTCCACCGCAGCATGGCTCGGCATCCACTACGGCCGGCACATCGTCCGGCTCTGGAACGGCCTGTCGGCAAAGTACGCCACTCCCTTCCTCATCGTCTTGTGGACGCTCATCGGCGTGAGCTGCGCCATCGCCTTCTGGCAGCTCTACAGGACCTCGCGCACGGTCCGCGTGCGTCATCCAAACCTCGTCGACACGCCCAATCCGACGGCTTAGCCTACGCCGCCGCCTTCGCTCGTAGTGCAAACTTCCGCTTGTAATAGGCCGTGGTCAGCGCAATCGCCGGAACGCCGATGATCGTCGGCCACAACCACACATACCAGGCGCTGCCGAAAAACTGCGACAGCGTCACCGCCGAGAAGGCCGTCCACGCGGCAATATAGCTGCCAATAAAGCCTCCCAGGTGCGTGTACCACCAGAACATCTTCTCCTTCGGCTTCCGCACAAAAGACCACATCTCCGCGCCCGAAGCCCGCATTCCGATCAATCCAAAGACAACTGCCACAATCCCGAATCCCTGCACCCACACCGGACGAATCGCTCCAAACCCAGCCAGGCAGGCGCTCGCCCCAAAACAGATCAGCGCCGC
This sequence comes from uncultured Acidobacteriaceae bacterium, assembly GCA_963756685.1. Taxonomy (GTDB): domain Bacteria; phylum Acidobacteriota; class Terriglobia; order Terriglobales; family Acidobacteriaceae; genus Edaphobacter. The sequence continues at coordinate 648,223 of CAVWON010000003.1, read as the reverse complement.
GATCCAGTCAATCGGCTTCGCGCTGCCGCCACGCGTCAGGTCTTTCAGCCGAAGCACTCGAAATCCCGAAAACGCGAGATAAAAACTGAACACCGCCACCAGCGCAAGAAACAGCACCGGCCGATAGAGCGCCATCGGCAACGCGGTGGCTGCCACCACGCCCATCGAGCACAAATACACCATGCCCCACCGCTTATGCTGCTTCCCGCCCTTGGCCGTGGACAGCGCGACAGGAGCCAGCAAAAATGACGATATCCCGGCCGTCACGTGAATACCAAGAAACACCTTCATCCAGAGAGGGTCTGTGTGAGTCATTGTTTCTCCTTTCGCGTTTTGAGCACAGTGGAAGCGATGAGGTCGAGCGACGCAAGTGTCTCGTCAGCCCACGCCATGATGGCCCGAGCTTCAATGCAGCCGTAATTGAGCGCCATCAGGTAATAAGAAAGGCCCGGCTTGTCGCAGTGACGTTCTTTGATCTGCGGTTCAAGAGCGACATAGCGTTCAAGGTCAGCGGCAAACCGGGCGCGCGTCTCAAGCACATGAGCGCGGACGATCTCAACCTGGCTCTGACCTCCAAAAAAAACCTTCAGCAGCAACTCATTGCGAGGTTTGCGCGGCGGTGGCATCACAGCCAGCCACGCCTTGAGCTTTTCCCGCCCGCTCGCCGTCAACGAGTAGACCCGCCGACCCTTCTTTCCCGTCTCCACCGCCTCCACAAAGCCCAGCTGCCGAAGTTTGTTAAGCGCTGGGTAGATCTGGCCAAAGCTCTCGCTCCAGAAGTTTCCAATCGAAATCTCGATCCTTTGGCGGATCTCATACCCTGTCATCGGCCCCATGCTGAGAATTCCGAGGAGCGCCTCGAAGGTGGTCGTCTTGCGGGATTGTGAGCGTTTCGTCATAGCTACCAGATATATCTACTAGATATACATGGCCATGTCAATTGTCATCGAATCCAGTAGGTCAGTTGGAACCCGGCCTTGGCCGGCATAGGTAGGATTCGAGGGGAGAGAGAGAACTCCACCGCTGAAGGGGCCCTCGTTCAGCTACTCCCTATGCCCTATTCCCCGCTCCCTGCCTTTCAAAACTCCCACCGCAGCAAAGTCGCCCCAACCGTAAATCCCGCCCCGACACTGGCCAGCAGCACCAGATCACCCTTCTTCAGCCGCCCCTCCTCCAGCGCCGTCTGCATCGCCAGCGGAATCGTCGCCGCCGTCGTATTCCCATATCGGTCGATATTGATGATCACCGCCTCCTCCGGCATCCCCAGCCGCTCCGCCGTCGAAAGAATAATCCGCTTGTTCGCCTGGTGCGGAATAAAGCAGCCCAGGTCCTTGCCCTCCACGCCATTGCGCGTCAACACCAGTCTCCGCCGCCTCCGCCATCTTGCGCACCGCAAACTTGTACACCGCCTGCCCATCCTGATGGACATAGTGCATCTTCTTCTCCACCGTCTCCGCAGTCGGCGGATGCAGACTCCCGCCGCCCGGCATATTCAACGCCGCCGCACCCGACCCATCGATCTCGTGGAAATAGTCGATCAACCCAATCTCATCGTCTGCGCAAGGCTCCAGCAGCACCGCGCCCGCGCCATCGCCAAAGATCACGCACGTCGCCCGGTCCGTATAGTCGATGATCGAGCTCATCACATCCGCTCCAATCACCATCACCTTCTTATGCACTCCGCTCTCCACCAGCTTCGCCCCCACCTGCAGCGCATACGGAAACCCCGAGCACGCCGCCGACAGATCGAACCCCCACGCCCCCTTCGCCCCCAGCTTGTCCTGCACCAGGCACGCCGTCGCCGGAAAGAACATGTCCGGAGTCACCGTCGCGACGATGATCACCTCAACCTCGCTCGCCTCGATGCCACGCGCTTCGCCAGGCACAGCTTCGCCGCCTCCACCGCCAGGTCGCTCGTCGCCACTCCTTCGTCGACGATGTGCCGTTCGCGAATTCCCGTCCGCTCCGTAATCCACTGGTCGTTGGTCGCGACCATCTTTTCGAGGTCGGCATTGGTCAACAACCGCGGCGGAACATACGTCCCAACCGAACTGATCTTCGCGCGCACCTGCGTCCGCGGCTTCAACGTCAAACTCAAACTCTCACCTCACCTGGTTGCACTGCAATAAAAACAAAGACCATTACAAATGAACCTTCGTTCACCTGTCGCAGTTCATTCTCTCCGAGAAGCGCACGCATGTCACCTACCTGCCCAGTCCGGGTCTCCATCCAAAAATGGCACACCTCACCTTATGGCGCAATGTCCGCACCCGGCAATCATCTCTTATGTGGGGAAACTAGACAGGAAGGGCGAAACTATAGTGCACCGGGCGACCTACTGCGCCATTGCGCGATACCCCACTGCAGTTGAAGGGAATTGAAATAAGTGCACCGGGCGACCTACTGCGCCATTGCGCGGATCGCCACACTGCAGTTGATGGGAGTGAAATATAGTGCACCGGGCGACCTACTGCGCCCATAATTACCCGTTACCGTTGCTTCCTTCCGGACCTGGCGGGGTTGGCGGGATTACGTCGCGTAGGACCCGGCACAGGAACCATTTTACCACTCCAAACCCGCCTTCGCTCGCTTCGCAGCAACCTGCCTCAGTGCAAAACTTGCCCACTCCATCCCTTGGCACTAACCTAGCTCCTATGCGCACCAGCCTGCTGCTCGCTGCAGTCCTCCTCGCCACTCTCGCCTGCGCCCAGGACGTCCACGTCCGCGTCGACCCCTCCGCACCGCACGCCAACCCCGGCAACGAAGAACCTCACCGTCTTCCCCACCATCCAGAACGCCCTCGACCACCACCCCTGGCCCGGCCCCGGCGGCCGCGTCTACATCGAGATCGCCCCCGGCACCTATCACGAGCGCGTCATCGTCACCCAGAACCACACCAACATCACCCTCATCGGCATGGGCAAATCCCCCGAAGACGTCGTCATCACCAACTCCCTCAACGCCAAAACCGCCGGCGGCACCTTCTTCACCGAAACCGTCGAGATCAACGGCACCGGCTTCGAGGCCGACAACATCACCTTCGAGAACGCCGCCGGCAACACCGGCCAGGCCGTCGCCGTAGCCGACCGCGGCGACCGCAGCATCTTCAAACACTGCCGCTTCCTCGGCCATCAGGACACCCTCTTCGCCGACTACGGCCGCCAGTACTACGTCGACTCCTACATCGAAGGCGGCGTCGACTTCATCTTCGGCAACGCCGCCGCCGTCTTCGACCACTCCGAACTCCACGCCAACGGCCCCGGCTACCTCACCGCGCAGTCCCGCACCGCCCCCGACCAGACCACCGGCTACGTCATCCTCAACAGCAAAGTCACCAGCAGCATCGACCACGACGCCGCCGCCCATGGACCCCGCCACTCCCGGCGCCACAGAGCTCCGCCTCCGCTCACAACACCACCGGCCTCGGCCGCCCCTGGCGCCCCTACTCCCGCGTCATCTACATCAACACCGAGCTCCCCGCCGACCTCAACCCCGCCGGCTGGAACAACTGGAACAATCCCGCCAACGAAAACACCGCCTACTACGCCGAATCCGAACTCCACCGGCCCCGGCGCCAACCCCACCGCCCGCGTCCCCTGGTCCCACCAACTCACCCCCGCCGAAGCCAAGCAATATCTCCCTGCCGACTTTCCTCGCCGGCCCAGACCACTGGAACCCGGAAGCCGAAGCCGCAAAACTCCCCTGACGCCGCCTGTCAGAACTAACAGTTTCCTCCAGCTTTCAGCCTCCTAGCATTCACTCGGAGCCGTCATCTTCGACAAGCTCCAGCGCAACGAGGCCGAACGACGCCCACAAATTGGAGGCTGAACATGAAAAAGTTTTCGTTCCTCGGCCTGGCGCTTTCTCTGATGATCGCGACCAGCGCTCTCTGCCAGGATGTCCGTTACAACTACGACAAGGGCACTGATTTTTCGAAGTTCAAAACCTACAAATGGGTCCTCATCAAAGACGCCCAGAGGCCGAACGATATCGTCGATAAACAGATCAAGTCCACCATCGATTCTCAACTTCTGATCAAGGGCTTGACCGCAGTCGATACCGACAACGCCGATCTCTTCATCGGCTATCAGACCGCCGTCGGATCAGAGAAGCAATTCAGCTCCTTCAGCAGCGGAATGGGTCCAGGCTGGGGCTATGGTGGGGGCTGGTACGGAGGAGGATGGTACGGCGGAGGCGGAATGAGCACGACCACCGGCCAACCACAACCATCTACGTCGGCCAGCTCGACCTCGATATGTACAACTCCGCCGGCAAAGATCTCGTCTGGCGAGGCACCGTCAGCAAAACCCTCGACCCCAAGGCCAAACCCGACAAGCAGCAGAAGAATCTCAATAAAGCCGTCGCCAAACTCCTCAAAAACTACCCGCCACCTCCTAGCAAAATGACCCGCGTACGTCCATCTTCGCACCAACTCTCCCCTCCCCGTCACAGAGAACCTCAGTATTTACGCGGCAAACATTTCCCTTCGTTCGGCACCTCAAAGATTACTGGCAACCAGACGGCAGAAGCAGCTAAACTTCCCTGACATTTCGAACGAGGGGAATACTTCAGTGCTTAAATCGTTTTTCCCGCCGCACCTTCGCCCGCCTCTTCGGAGCCGCAGCCCTCGCCCCAGCCGCCCTTTCGAACCTGGCCACCTCAGCCTCAGGCCGAGACGCCGCCCATCCGCACCCACCGCGCGCAGCTTCCCACAGGGATTCCTCTGGGGCTCCGCCACCGCCTCCTATCAGGTCGAAGGCGCCGTCAACGAAGACGGCCGCGGCCCCTCCATCTGGGACACCTTCTCCCACACTGCCCGGCAAGACCAACAACGGAGACACCGGCGACGTCGCCGACGACCACTACCACCGCTACAAAGAAGACGTCCAGCTCATGAAGGCCCTCGGCCTCAAGACCTACCGCTTCTCCGTCGCCTGGCCGCGCGTCTTCCCGCAAGGCACCGGCACGCCCAACCCCAAGGGCCTCGACTTCTACAACCGCCTCGTCGACGAGCTCCTCGCCGCCAACATCCAGCCCTACTGCACGCTCTTCCACTGGGACCTCCCCCAGGCCCTCGAAGACAAAGGCGGCTGGCAGTCCCGCGACACCTCCGAAGCCTTCGCCAACTACGCCGGCTACGTCGCCGAACATCTCTCCGACCGCGTCAAGCACTTCATGACCCTGAACGAGATGCGTTCCTTCGTCGACATCGGCTACAAAGACGGCCGCCACGCCCCCGGCCTCAAGCTTCCACCCGCCGGCGTCAATCAGGTTCGCCATCACGCCGTCCTCGCCCACGGCCTCGGCGTCCAGGCCATCCGCGCCAACGCCAAACCCGGCACCAAAGTCGGCCTCGCCGAAAACGCCACCGCCTGCGTCCCCGTCATCGAAACTCCAGAGCACATCGCCGCCGCACGCCAAGGCCTATCGCGAGGTCAACGCCGGCTACCTCACCGCAGTCATGGAAGGCCGCTACACCGACGCCTACCTCGCCCGCGACGGAGCCGACGCACCCAAATTCACCGACGCCGACATGAAGGCCATCGGCTCACCCGTCGACTTCGTCGGCCTCAACGTCTACACCCCTCATACGTCCGCGCCGACGACTCACCCCGCGGGTTCGCCATCGTCCCCGCTCCCGCCTCCTTACCCGCACATGATGAGCAACTGGCTCCACGTCGGCCCCGAGGCCCTCTACTGGGGCCCAAAGCTCGCCGCCGCAACTCTGGAACATCAAAGAGATCTACATCACCGAAAACGGAGCCTCCTCCGCCGACGTCCTCACCCCCGACGGCCACGTCTACGACTCCGACCGCGTCATGTACCTCCGCAACTACCTCACCCAGCTCCACCGCGCCGTCTCCGAGGGCGTCCCCGTCCGCGGCTACTTCTGCTGGAGCCTGCATCGACAACTACGAGTGGGCCGACGGCTACGCCTACCGCTTCGGCATCCACTACGTCGACTTCACCACCCAGAAGCGCACCCCAAAGCTAAGCGCCCACTTCTACAGCGAAGTCATCGCCCGCAACGCCCTCGCATAAAACAAAGGGCAGTCAGCGCGCAATCACTGACTGCCCTCCAAAGAGCTTCCTCAATAGGGCCTTACCGCATTCCACCCGCCACCTGAATCAACGAGCCAGAGACCCAGCGCGCATCGTCCGACGCGAGGAAAGCCACGACTCCGGCAATATCATCGGGAGCTCCGAGACGGCCAAGCGGCGTACTCTGCAGCATCTGTTTCTCGAACTCGCTTCCCTCCACCCCCGAGGTTTTGAAGCCCTCAGTCACAACCGGTCCGGGGTTCACCGCATTCACGCGAATCTTCCTCGGTCCAAGTTCCTTCGCCAGGACCCGCGTAATCGCGTCCACCGCGCCCTTGGTGCCGCTATAGATCACCGACATCGGTGGCGTCTGATCGCTCGCCACCGAGCCAATGTTGATCACGCTGCCACCCTCGGCAGGAAACAGCGCAACGGCCGCCTTCGTCGCCAGCAGCAAACCCGTGACATTCGGCCCGATACATCTGCGCGATGCTCTCCTCGGTAATCGCCTCCAGCGGCGCAAACTGATACACACCTGCGTTGTTCACCAAAATATCGACCCTGCCATACGCCTTCTTCGTCTCGGCAAACAGGCGATCGATCTCCGCCGCCTTCGCCACGCTGCCGCCGATCGCAACCGCGTCCCCACCGGCCTTCTTGATCTCAGCGACCACCTTCTCCGCGCCTTCCTTACTGGAAGCGTAGTTCACAACGACCTTCGCGCCCTGCGCCGCAAGCTCTTTGGCAATGGCCGCGCCAATACCCTTCGACGCACCCGTCACTACAGCAACCTTACCTGTCAGCTTTCCCATGCACTTACCTCACTTTCCTATTCGTAGAACATTTCGACAATCATCAAAGTAGATGCCTGAGATGGCTTCCCGATTCAGCTTCCCTGTGAAGAAAAGATCAAGGCCAAAGACGGGGTCGTCCCTTTCAAAAAATTGCATCGCTTCTCTCATGATCTGCGTTATCCTCGTGGTGATTGGGAGGTACCTCATGCGTTTCCTCCGTTGCCGATCTGCACTTTCATTCCTTCCCGCCATCTCGCTTTTCACCATCGCCGTCGGCACCGCCCAGAACCAGCAGCAGATGCCCCGCGACTACCGCGGTGTGCAAACAATCGTCCCCGGAATCTTCGTCACCCCTGTCCCCAATGCTCCCTTTTCGGCAGTGGTCGAGATCCTCTCCCACGAGAACCTTCCTGACGGATCCGTCAACACCCTTACCACAACAGCTCACATCGCCCGGTCTTCCTCAGGCCGCATCTATAACGAGCGTCGCCAACTCGTCCCGACGAACTTCCGTGGCGAACCCCCGCTTCTCTCCGCGCACATCTACGATCCCTCCAGCCGCCTCAACATCTTCTACAACCCCTTCCAGCGCATCGCCCGGGAAAGCGTCCTGCCGAAACCTCCCGTGGCCCCTCCCAACACCGTTCCCGGTCGCACTCCAGCCAATAATCCCTACTTCAAGCAAGAGGAAATCGGCACACAGCCTCTCAGCGGCCTCACTCTCACAGGCATTCGCAAAATTCACACCATCCCTGCCGCAATCAGCGGAACGGGCAAAGATGTCGTCATCGTTGACGAATACTGGTACTCTCCCGACCTTTCCGTCTACATGATCATCAAACACAATGACCCTCGCACTGGCGAACAGATCGTCGCCGTTACCGACGTCAAACGGCAGGAGCCAGAAGCCTCCGTCTTCGCCGTTCCCCCTACATATAAGATCGTCGACGAGAACCCTCCCGACCAGTAAAGAATCCCCCTCGCACCCTCAAAAAACCCAACAAAAATGCTAAAATAGAAGTCTGTGACTCCCCCAACAACAACCGAAGACGCGGCTGTTCTTGACGCTCCTGCCGTCCACCCGCCCCAAAGTAGGATTCGTCTCCCTCGGCTGCCCCAAAAACCTCGTCGACTCCGAGGTCATGATGGGCCTGCTCCACCACAACGGGGCCGAGCTCACCCCCCGCGCCGAAGACGCCGAGATCATCGTCATCAACACCTGCAGTTTCATCGACTCCGCCAAGCAGGAGTCCGTCAACACCATCCTCGAGATGGTCCAGCACAAGCAGCAGAACGGCGGAAAGGCCCAGCGCATCGTCGTCGCCGGCTGCCTCGTCGAGCGCTACCGCGACGAGATCCAGAAGAACATCCCCGAAGTTGACGCAGTAGTCGGCACCGGCGAACTGGAAGCCATCCTCGCCGCCGCCGGCCTGACCCCCACTGGACACGCGCAAAACGACAGCCCTTTCAACATCCTCCCGCAGAGCTCCCTCGCCGCACGCGCACCCAGCGCCGTCCACCAGCACTCCCACCCCACCGAATCCGGGACGCAACTCAAGATCGAACAAGCCACAAATCCGGGTGCCCCAGAGCCTGCCCGAGCCTGTCGAAGGGCCCCGATTCTGGGATCTGGGTTTCCACCACGCCGCAAACCTCACGCCCCGAAGGTGACCTCCGCCAGCAGCAAGGCCGCTTCTCCCGCGCCTCATGGGACGGAGCCACCGCCGCCCTCCCCGAGTACCTCTACAACGACGCCACTCCGCGGATCCTCACCACCCCACGCGCCTCCGCCTACATCAAGATCGCCGAAGGCTGCGACCACCCCTGCTCCTTCTGCATCATCCCGCAGCTTCGCGGCAAGTTCCGCTCCCGCCGCATGTCGTCGATCATCGCCGAGGCCGAGAACCTCATCGCACAGGGCGTCCGCGAGATCACCCTCATCGGCCAGGACACCACCTGCTACGGCGAAGACCTCGGCTTCACCGACGGCCTCGCCACCCTCCTCGACGCCCTCGCCGTCCTCCCCGGCCTCCGCTGGCTGCGCTTCCTCTACACCTACCCCAACAAGGTCACCACGCGCCTGCTCGAGACGATGGCCAAACACGACACCATCGCAAAATACTTGGACGTCCCCCTCCAGCACGCCAGCCCCAGCGTCCTCAAACGCATGAAGCGCGGCGGCAACGCTCAAATCTTCCTCGACCTCATCGCCAAGGCCCGCCGCATCGTCCCCGGCATCGTCATCCGCACTAGCTTCATCGTCGGCTTCCCCGGCGAAACCGAAGCCGACTACCTCGAGCTCGAGTCCTTCATCAAAGCCGCAAAGATCGACTGGCTAGGCGTCTTCACCTACTCCGACGAAGAGGGCGCCAAGGCCTTCGAACTAGCCGACGAACTCAAGGTCCCCAAGCGCACCATCCAGTCTCGCCGCCGCAAACTGATGAAGCTGCAACAAAAAATCAGCACCAAATCCAAAGCCGACTGGGTAGGCCGCGAGATCGACCTCCTCGTCGAAGGCGAATCCGAAGAGACCGAACTCCTCTGGGAGGGCCGCACCTCACTCCACGCCCCCGAGATCGACGGCAAAGTCCTCATCAACGACTTCGGCCCCCACGACGAACTCGTCCCCGGCACCTTCTACCGCGCCGAAATCACCGAGTCCCACGACTACGACGTAGTCGCAAGAATCCTCGAATAGGGTGAACAGGTAGCAGCAAACCTGCTGTTGTTGTCCTTTTCTAACTCCCCAAAACCCGTGATCCTGAGCGGGCCCTGAGCTTGTCGAAGGGGGAGTCGAAGGACCCCGATACACCCTACCAACCGAAACGGATCGAACCGGTTCAACCGATAATGCTTTGCAGTTGCTGTTGCTCTGAGATGGGTCCGGATCCTCGAATAGCTTCTCTGACTCCGCACCCGCGATTACCAATTGACCCAAGAGAGTGACGTCTATAGAGTTTGCTTGGCCTTCAAAGAGGCCTTCAGCCAGTCTTGAATAGGAGAAAAGTATCGATGGCGAGCGGTTCGCGCAGAGGATTCCTGAAGGCAGCGTCGGTCACAGTCGCAGGATTGGCAACATCAAATTGGATTCCGGCTTGGGCAGACGCCACGGGCGCCACTGGGTCTGTCCAGGTTTGGAGCACCTTCCGGGACCGCCGTCACGCCCAGGGCGATGCACTAACGTGGAAACCTGTCACCACCGTAGCGTCCGACGCAATTGTTCTAGACCCAACATCGACGCAACAGGAGATGCTCGGCTTCGGCGCGGCATTCACAGACGCGGCCTGCTACATGCTGAACCAGCTTCATAGCGACGAGCGGGCAGCCTTGATGCACGAGCTTTTCGCTCCCGACGAAATGGCCATCAACGTCTGCCGAACCTGCATCGGTGCCAGTGACTACTCCAAATCTCTCTACAGCTTCGACGACAGCGAACAGGATGATCCAGAGCTTACGAAGTTTTCCATCGACCACGACAAGGCCTACATCCTCCCCGCACTCAGAGAAGCCCGCAAGCTCAATCCGGATCTGTTCCTCTTCTCGACGCCATGGAGCCCACCGGCGTGGATGAAGTTCAACCGTTCCATGCTGGGTGGCACGATACGCAAAAGCAACCTTGAACCGTATTCACGTTATTTCCAAAAGTTCCTCGATGCCTACAGGGCCGAAGGAGTGGAGATCAACGCGGTCACCGTCCAGAACGAAGTCGACACCACCGTAGACGGACGGTATGCAGCCTGCCTTCTTGCCCAGGAAGATGAGATTTTGTTTGTAACCAAATACCTCGGGCCATTGCTCCGCAAAACCGGTAGTCCAACAAAGATCTGGGTTTTGGACCACAACTTCACTCTATGGGGCCGCGCAATCGCCGAGTTGAGCGATCCGAAGGCCAGCGAGTTTATCGACGGCATTGCATGGCATGGATACGCAGGCGAGCCTTCCGCGATGACGCAAGTGCACAACGCCTTTCCTCAAAAGCACGCCTACTTTACCGAGGGCGGACCCCAACGCGAGCCTCACGTGCCCGGAACTCCCTTCCCTGATCCGATGACTGCATGGTCGCGCTGGTCTGAGTGGGCCAATGGCGTCATCAGAAACTGGTCGCGCTCAATCACGGTCTGGAACCTTGCACTCGACGAGAAGGGGACTCCTTACATCGGCGTCCATGAGGAAGGCGATATCGTACCCGGAGCACCCACCACGGGTCGCGGTTTCATCACCATCGATAGCACGACGCGCAAGGTGGGCCGCAGCGGACGCTTCTGGGCGATGGCGCACTATTCGAAACACGTCCGCCGCGGAGCAAAGGTCTTTCGCACGGATGGAGTTTCAAATAGCGCCGCGCAGGCTTCCAGCAATCGTGTCTCCCATGTCGGATTCCGCAACCCTGATGGAAGCCACGTAGTAGTGCTCGCCAACCGCGGCCCGGAAAAACAGGTCCAGCTTGTGCTCGGTTCAAGCTCCCTGAGCTTCGATCTGCCGGCAGATTCTGTACATACGTTGCAGTGGTCTTGAATGGCCCCGTCGCGATGTGTAGCAAATTCGGTTACACATCGCGTGCGGCAGATCTCCTCGTCCCAATATTCTGGGCCACCACCCACGCCCCGGCCGCGATCGCCCATGAGATGAGGAACGCCGTCCACGGAAACCGCGTCTTCGGCGCCGCCAAAACGGCAGGCCCCCACACGAGAAGCGCAAACAGGCTGATCATTCCCGCCTCCGCCGCAGCGGCCACACGCGGAAAGACCGAAAACAACACGCCAAGACTGCAGGCAATCTGCCCATACCCGGTCAGGTAGGCCCAGCCCCTTTGAAAATGAAGCCAAGCCGGCACCATGGCCGCGGTCTCCTTCGCATACATAATGTGTGCAAGCCCAATCGGAAAGACCCAGACCGCAAAAAATATCCGCGCGAGACGAACGCCGCGTTCCCCGGTAGCGAATCCCAAAAATGATCTCTCCGGCAACTTCGCAAGCACAGCAAACAGGGTCCAGCCTCCAGCCAACAACACTGCAAGCTCCCCAAACCCCAGCCACACACCCTCTATCTGAGGCGCAGCCACAAGAGAGGGCACCTTCAACAGCGTCCACACGATGAGATAAGGAAACAGAATCCGCACCGACCACGTCACCGTAGCATCGAAAAGCAACCCGGCCCCACCCAACAGCATGATGAGCCCCGACAGGTACGCGAGAGCGGTTCGCCCAGGAACCCATGTGGCTACAGGCTGCCAAACCAGCGCAAAATCGCCGCAAATTAACGCGAGAACGCCAAGACCAATCATCCCAACTGCAAAAAGTATCAAAGCAGGCTGTTGCCTTCGAGTCATGTATACCCTCTCTAAATAGAGTGACAAGAGAATCCCACAATGATGATGCCAGCCATCGCGGAACTCTCATGATAGGTATACCCTATGCCCGTGAAGACCACCCCAAAAGACGACACCGCTGAACTCCTCAGCATCGACGATCGCACCGTCCGCATCACCCATCCGGAAAAACTCTACTTCTCCCGCGAGGTCCAACTCACCAAACTCGATCTAGTCCGCTACGCCCTCGCCGTCGCTCCAGGGGCACTGCAAGGCATTAGGGATCGCCCCATCGTCCTCAAGCGTTTCGTCAACGGAGCCTGCCTTGAGAGCGGCCAGCCCGAGCCCTTCTACCAAAAGCGCGCCCCCTCTGATCTGCCCTCCTTCCTCCGCACCGTCACTCTCTCCTTCCCCTCCGGCCGCACCGCCGAAGAGGTCGTCGTCGACAATCCTGCCGGCCTCGCCTGGATCGTCAACCTCGGCTGCATCGAGTTCCACCCGCATCCCGTCCGCGCTGTCGACCCACTGGAGCAGAACATGGCCCACCCCGACGAGCTCCGCATCGACCTCGACCCCGGCCCCGGCATCGACTGGCCCGATGTCCGCGCCGTCGCCCTCGAAGTCAAAGCCATCCTCGAAGAGAACGGCCTCACCGGCTGGCCAAAAACCAGCGGCTCCCGCGGCATGCACGTCAACGTTCGCATTCATCCCCGCTGGACCTTCACCGAAGTCCGCCGCGCCGCCCTTGCCCTCGCGCGAGCCGTCGAGCGACGGGCCCCCACCCTCGCCAGCTCAAAATGGTGGAAGGAAGAGCGTCACGGCGTCTTCCTCGACTACAACCAGAACGCCAAAGACCGCACCACCGCCAGCGCCTACTCCGTCCGCCCGCTTCCCGACGCCCGCGTCTCCGCACCCCTCAACTGGCACGAAGTCCCCGACGCCAATCCCGCCGACTTCACCGTCCTCACCATGCCGCAGCGCTTCGCCGACGTCGGCAACCCCCACGAAGCGATGGACACCACTCCCGGCTCACTCGATCAGCTCCTTGCCCTCGCAGCCCGCGACGAAGCCGAAGGCCTCGGCGACGCCCCATGGCCCCCACACTTCGTCAAGCAGGAAGGCGAAGCCAAACGCGTCCAACCCTCCAAAGCAAGATCCCTTCTCCGCGCAAAGCGCCGAAGGCTTCGGGGCCCATCGCTTCAAAAAGCGCTCCAAAGCCACCCCAGATTCCGTCATCCTGAGCGAAAGCGGCGAAGCCGCTGGAGTCGAATGACCCGCCATACCTTCAGACTCACCTCGTACTTCCAACCCACTCGGCCATGAATCCGATCTCCATAAGCCATCCGCCAAAACCCGCAGGGCCCCCACAAAACGCACACCCAAACACCCCCTCATCATCGTCGCCCAAAGCACCGATAAATCCGCAGCTGAAGCCGGCCTCGACCGCTGGAAGGCTGCCCACCCTGAAGCCGCCCAACATCTCGCCGTCGACGACATCCTCATCGACCGCATGCGCGGCTCCAGCTCGATCTGGTACCGTATCCGCGTTAATCTCCGCCATGTCCCCGAAGAGATCCGCCCCACACAGCAAACACCAGACCCTGACGATGACCCCACCCGCGCCTGGCGCGAAGCCTCCACCTAACTCTTCCTCTCCGCAAAGATCTCCATCAACTCCTGCGCCGCCACCACCTCCAACTGCGCGTACGAACACTCCCGCGGCGCTTTATCCATCCGCCATCTCCGAAACTGCGCCATATGCCGAAATCTATCGCCCTGCATATGCTCATACGCAACCTCGACTACCAACTCCGGCCGCAACGCCTCCCACGAAATCCTTCCCCACAGACCACCGACTCTGCCCGCCCGGCATCCGTCCATTCGCCACAGCCTCCGCCCATCCCGCCCAAGGATGCCCCTTCAACGCGTCGATACGGTACGGTGCAAGAAACTCCACCAGCTCCTTTCGCTTCGGCATCGCAAAACTCGCACACACTCCCACATGTTGCAGCGCACCATTCGCATCGTAGAGCCCCAGCAGCAGCGACCCCACCGCCACACCCTCGCCATTCTTATGCCACCGAAATCCCGCAACCACACAGTCGCAGTCCCGTTCATGCTTCACCTTCAGCATCACCCGCTTATCCGGCTGATACGTTCCATCCACGGGCTTCGCCATCACCCCATCCAGCCCGGCCCCCTCGAATCTCTTAAACCAATCCACCGCAATACCCTTGTCCTGGGTCGCTGGCGTAACATGCACCGGCGCGGTCGCGTGTCGAAGCGTCTCCTCCAGCTTCTTTCGCCGCACATCAAACCGAACCTCCCGCAGGTCTTCATCCCCCACCCAAAGCAAATCAAAAAACACCACGGAAGCCGGACTCTCCACAGCCAGCATCTTCACTCTCGAAGCCGCCGGATGAAGCCGCAACTGCAGCGCATCAAAATCCAATCCCGCGTCTGTAGCAATCACAAGCTCACCATCGAGCACGCAACGCAGCGGCAACTGCGCCAACAGCACCTCAACCACCTCCGGAAAGTACCGGTTCAGAGGCTTGCCGTCCCGGCTCTGCAGGAAAATCTCGTCCCCGTCCCGAAACACCAGACATCGAAACCCGTCCCACTTGGGCTCAAAGATCCAGTCGTCACCCGCAGGAATCTCCGCGACCCGTTTCGCAAGCATCGGCAGTATCGGCGCACTCAGTGGCAGACTCACATAGCTATCATAGCCCGCGAAAACGCCGCCTTAGATGACGAGATCGTTTCTAAAATTTCAGCCCGGCCTCATGGCACGCCGGAAATTAATCTTGCCTTTGCTCTTGACCCTTCCTTTGCCTTTGCCTTTGCCTTTTCGTTGCCTTTGCCATTGTCCTTGCCTTTGCCTTTGTCCTTGTCCTTGCCTTTGCCTTTGCCCTTGCCCTTGCCCTTGCCTTTGCCTTTGCCCTTGCCTTTGCCTTTGCCTTTGCCTTTGCCCTTGCCCTTGCCCTTGCCCTTTTAGTTGTCATCCTTCGCCGCAGGCGGAGGATCTGCTTTTGCTTTTTACTCTCGCCTTCGCCTTTGCCTTCGCTTTTTTTTCTTTTTGCGTTTGCTTTTGTTATCGCTTCTTGCTTTCGCTTGTTCCTATAATCGCTGATGCTACCCTCACCCCATGCGTTTCGATGACCACGAGTATTACGTTTACATTCTTTCCAGCCGCTCTCGCACACTCTACATAGGAGTCACCAATAATCTCTGGCGCCGCATCGCCCAACACCGCACAGGTAAAGCCGACAGCTTCACCTCAAGATACAAAATCCACCGTCTCGTCTACTTTGAGCGATTCCAATACATCAACAACGCCATCGCACGCGAGAAATACCTGAAGCACTTCACCCGTCAGGAAAAGATCGCACTCATCGAAGCCACCAACCCCACCTGGGAAGATTTGACCACCGAATCCTCCACCACCCATCAACCAAGACCAATAGGCTAAAAACCTTGTCATCCTCCCGCAAAGGGGGGACATATCCGATGGGGATCGTGACGCACACCCTTACCGACCACCAACTACCTCAAGCAACAGATTGTCCCCATTCCGCAGCTCAACACTTTTTTTGGGACTGGTCAACGTGATCGTCCCGTCAGCCGACTGCAGTTCAGTCCGAGAATCAAAACCATACAAGCCGTCAGCGGTCGTAGAGAATACCCCCAACGCGCGGGGAAATGGTGGCCCATCATCCGGTGAAGCTGTCGGCAAGCTATAGACGCCGTAATAATCTGCGCGCCCTACTTTCCCACGGTCGGCGCTGAAGACCGGGCCCACCCAGCCTGTTCGGAAGACCGAATCGCCGCCGACCTGCTTCGTGGTCCAGTTCGCCTCGCTGGCAATGCCCATATCAGACCCCCCGTTAGTAGGCAGGTGCGTGTAGCCGACCTGCATGAAGTTGGCAATCGCAATTGCCTTCGTCCTGAGCGGAATAGACTGCTTGCCATACCGCAGCCGGGTGAACCGAATCGACAGAGTGGCTGGTGTCGAGCCATTGCCATGGCCGGCGATGGATGCCACAACCTCGCCATCCAGCTCGGCACCTGCTTTGAGATAAGTCTCCTCACTCACTGGGACCCTCTGAGTGGTCGTTACCACGATCGGTGTTCCAACCTGTACCTTGCCGGCACGAAGTGATCGCCCCAACTTTACGGGCAGAGTTACACCCGGAGGTAGCGCCTCCAACTCCGAGACTGCGGCTTCTCGTTGTGCGACCGCAGCTGCAACACACAAAAAAACGCCACCCAACAGGAGAACGGCTCCGTTAGCCATGCCTACGGCCCCACGCTTGAAAGCGACCTTCAGCATGTGAGTTCCTCTCCACAATTCAATGTGCGTTTTGCTGCGGGCCCAGGAGTAAGTAAAGCCGCTCTGTGAAGAAGTTTACATCCCCTCACCGCAGCAAAACACATCGCCACTTTGGTCACCACCTTCTAAACTGTCATCCTTCGCCGCAGGCGGAGGACCTGCTTCTGCTGTTGCTTTTGTACTTGCCGTTGTTTTTGCACTTGACGTCGCCAAATCTGGCCGCGGTTCTAATCCCCGAATGTCCGCACGATCACTCGGCTTCTGGAGAGTCACGGCCCTCTGTGGCGTTTTTCTGATAACAATAGGCGCGGCGTATTTTTTCTTCGATGAAGCCACTACAGATTGGTTCGGCAGTAGTGGCCTTCTCGACATCTTTGGAATGGGGGCCATTCTAGGCGTACCCATAGCTTTCATCGGTCTCATCGGCTGGGCAAAGCAGCTAGGCAAAAAAGAGCGCGTTAACAGATGGCAGCAACGGTCTTCTTTGCTCCTTGGCTGTTACTCTTCCCCGGATATCTGATCGATGGGATGAATTTTCATGGTTCTGCCGTTCCGGTCATACTCCTGATGCTCCTCGCCGCCATACTGGCCGTCGTTCGATTAATCATGTCGGCAGCCGCGAACCGGAAATAGCCTCTCCAAACACACCCTACCGCCCATCCACCACTTCGAGCAAAAGATCATCTCCGGCCCGAATCACAGCACGCACCTTGGCGTTCGTAATCGTAATCAACCCGCCCGACGACTCCAGTTGAGTTCCCTCGTCATATCCATAAAGCCCCACGGCAGTCGTCGAAAACACACCCATCGCCCGCGGCACCATCGCGCTATCGGACCCCTCCAGCTTCGCCGGCAGACTATAGACCCCGTAGTAGTCCGCGCTCCCTACCGTTCGCGTCCCGCTGCCGACAACAGGGCCCACCCAGCCCGACCGGACGACCTCGTCCCCTCCAACTTGCCGCGTCGTCCAACTCGCCTCGCTCGAATTTCCCCGCTCGCGCCCCCCTGCATCGACAGAAACGTATCGTCGACGTCCATCAGGTTGGCCATCGCAACCGCACGCGTCTCCAACGGCACAGTCATGCCTCGATAGCTGAACTGCGTAAACCGTACCGTCAGCCTGGAGGGGTGCGCCGTCGTTCCATCTCCCGCATCGGACGTCACTACCTCTCCCCGAACGGCCGCACCTCGATTCAGGTGGCCGTTTGTGGAGACCGGCACCCGTTGCGTCGTCTTCACCTGAAAGACCGTCCCCGGCTTCACCTTCCCGGCGCGAAGCGCCCGCCCCATCTGCACAGGCAAGGTGATACCCGCCGGCAACGGCTGTAACTCAGTTATCGCCCGACTCCGCAATTCAATCTCTGCTCCCTTCGCCGAGACAGATTGAAACGCAAGCAAAAAACCGATGCAACACATCGCACATCTCATTTTGCAGAAGGCCCATGTCCCACACATACGACACCTCGCACTCATTAGACGCATGCGTTTCGTGACCCTCGATCACACCTTGTCGCACAACGAAAAAGTATTAAACTAGAGGTGTCATGTCGAATGCGTCCAACACGAAAGTCAAAGCGCTACGCTGCCCCACCTGCCGCGCCTTGGTCCTCGAACAGAACGAAGACTTCCCCTTCTGCTCCGACCGCTGCCGCCGCATCGACCTCGGCAAATGGGCCAGCGGTGACTACAAAATCTCCACACCCGTCCAGGATCCCGACCTCCTCGAAGAACTGGCCCGCTCCCGCAAAAACAACCCCAACCCCGACGAAGACTGAGTTCCAGCCAAAATAAAGTCCGTTCCCCTGCAAAGATAACCCCTCTGAATCGAAGACTTTACCCGCAAAACCGACCATTCCGACCCGGAGGTTCAGACTTAACCCCTTTCGATCGAAGACTTTGGCACACTTTCTAAGGGGGTGGGGACTAAACTGAAGAGAGCATGCCCAACTCCAACGTCCAGCTTCACCCTCCCTCCGAAAAGAAGACCCTCTGGGCCTGGTCGATCGGCACCTTCTTCGGAGCAGGCCTGCTAAAACCGGGCCCGGGCACCTATGGCAGCATCTCCGCCGTCCTGCTCTGGTACGCCGCCGCCCACATCCTGCACCCATCCCACATCGCACTCGCAATTGGCACAGCCATCGCAGCAATCCTAGCCACACTAATAGGCATCCCTGCCGCCACCATAGTCGCCCGCGAATCCGGCCGCGAAGACCCCGGCCACGTCGTCATCGACGAGGTCGCCGGACAGCTCATCGCCCTTATCGCCATCCCCGCCGACTGGCAACACGCCGCCCTCTCGCTCCTTCTCTTCCGCGCCTTCGACATCCTCAAGCCCCCGCCCATCCGCCAGCTCGAACGCCTCCCCGGTGGCACCGGCATCATGCTCGACGACGTAGCCGCCGGCCTCTTCGCCCTCGCCGTCGCCCAAATCATTCATCTCTGGTTCTAGCGCAACGCCGTCCTTAGTTGCACTCCCCTGCACACCGGTCTACGCTAGTCCCAGCCATGACCACCCTCCGCTCCTTCCTGACGCCCGACAAGACCGACACCCCGGCCCCGCATCTCGACCGCGTCACGCCCATCGCCGCCATGCCCGGTGGCGAGGTCGACATCCACGGCCAGCACCTTGACACGAGCGGCCCCCACGTCCCCCGCGCCACGATCGGCGACATCACCGCCCCCGTCACCCTCAGCCGTCCCACCCGCGCCACCATCCGTGTCCCCGAGGGCACCATCTCCGGAGACCTTGTCCTCCGCCGCAGCGCCACCGAGAGCAATCCGCTCAACCTGCGCGTCGCCGTTCCCATGGCGGAAAACCTCCACCCCGTCGCCAACCCCGCAGTCGACGCCGACGGCAACGTCTATGCCACCGTCTCCGGCCCTCGTGGCCAGACCGTCCCCATCTCAATCTTTCAAATCCAGCGCGACTTCCAGGTCCGCCCCTTCGTCCGCGACCTCCTCAACGCCACCGGCCTCGCCTTCGACCCCGACGGCTACCTCTACGCCAGCTCCCGCGCCGAAGGCACCGTCTACCGCATCTCCCCCGACGGAGCCATCTCCACATACGCCGAGGGCATGGGCATCGCCACCGGAATCGCCTTCGACCGCGACGGCAACCTCTTCGTCGGCGACCGCTCCGGCACCATCTTCAAGATCGCCCGAGGCCAAACCCCCAGCGGCAGCGGCGAAATCTTCGTCTACGCCACGCTCGAACCGAGCATCGCCGCCTACCATCTCGCCTTCAACGACGCCGGCACTCTCTTCGTCACCGGCCCCACCACCTCGTCGAACCAGGCGATCCACGCCATCGACCGCGACGGCAACACCACTGTCTTCTACCAGGGTCTCGGCCGCGCCCAGGGCATGGCCTTCGATGTCGAAGACAACCTCTACGTCGCCGCCAGCCTCCGCGGCCAGCGCGGCATCATCCGCATCACGCCACGCCACGAGGCCTCCCTCACCATCTCCGGCAACAATCTCGTCGGCCTCGCCTTCCTCGAAGACGGCAACGCCGCCCTCGCCACCCGAGACGCTTTGTACCACGTGTCCCTCGACATTGAAGGCCGCAAACTCGTCTAGGCACTACCGCAATCCTGCGAAGCCGGTCGTCCCCTGACTCGTCTGCATTGAATGAACATCAATCACAGACTCTGCCTGCCGGATGCGCCGTTCCACGACATTGGCTGCCTCGACATTTTGGTTCTCGTGAAGGAACTTCGCGTAGCACCTCAGAGCTCTCAAATAAGCCGGATGTCCCCAACCGAGCTGCACGCTCATCAGGGCCGTTCCGCGCTCCAGATACTCGCTCGCCTCGACCATCTTGCCCGATTTCCAATAGGCATAGCCCAGGAGAAACTCACTCAAGCCAACCGGGAAGTCATCCGGCCGCAGTGTCGCCTTCGCATCAGCCATGGCCACCTTCAGCACCGGAATGGCCGATGGACAATCCTTGAGCGAGCAAAGTGCTTCAGAGAGCGCGAACCGTATCGATATTTTGTCAAGGGTCTCGGCCTGCTCATTGGCATCGAATTCAGCCAAAGCCAGCCCCGCAAGGTCTCTCGCCTTCACAAACTTTTGTTTGACCAGGTATAGGGTCGCGAGATCGCTTTGACTCCGCGCAATCTGCAACCGGTCGCCGAGCTCCAGCCTGATCTTCAGTGCCTCCAGTTCCTCCTTTTCGGAGTCTCGCAACTTTCCCATCTCTACGTGCAGGCTGCCCAGATGGCCCAGCGCCGCGGCAAGGTCATCGGTCGGCCCTGAACTTTGTTGAAGCAAGGAAACTGCGTGCTGCAGCGCCTGCTCTGATCTCTCCCACCGCGCCACGTCCTGGTACAACAGACCGAGCTGCACGTAAGTCCGGCTGAGTGTAACGCTGGATGCATGGGCATCTTCCGCTTGTCGCACGGCCGCTTCCTGAAGTGCGACCCGATGCAGTAGGTCCTGCTTATATTCACCTCCAACCATTGCGGCAGTGTTCACAGGCGGCCCAATCACATCGCCCCCCTGCGACACCTGTTGACCGGAAACACACGTTGAGAGCAGTAAAGTGAGGATGGGACTGACGACAAGACGCACGTTCATCACGACCTCCTGAGTTTCTCGTTGGAACGCGCAATAAACGGGCGCGTTGAAGACAAGGGTCCCCGTTCGCGTTCTGCAGCCGGATGGTCTGTAACATCCGCGAAGCGGTATAACGCGCGACAACGTCCTAAGCACCACGATCAATCGGGTAAAGCGGGAGAAGGCCCGGAATGGCTACCTATCCTGACATTCCCCTAAACGGAAGATCATTGAAGCGGCCCTATTCACACAACGGACCAAGGCGGCCCTTGGTTAACCACAGCCCTCCAGTCTTGATGCTTCTCCACAAACGCAAATTGTCTCTCGCAAGGCTGATTCAACCGCCTCGCCTTCGGGCCCTTGCAGTTTGGCGATTAGACAACGGATTTCTCCCCTGGTTAGGCAAGAAAACTGAAGAATTCCTGGTTCAGATGGTCTGGAGAACGACGTTTACGTAAAATCATCTGCGCCGGTTAACTTCTAGTCTGGACACGACCCAAAACTCAGCTCCACTCGGCGCGAGGGAGGACACTGTGGATTCGCGGCTCTATAGCAGGCTTTTATTTCGTCTCCTGGCACTCCCTGTTGCAGCACTCACGGTCCTTGCTATCGTCCTTGGTTACGGTCTGCAACGTGTTCAGGAAAGCGCAGACACTGTCGACCGTGCCGACGTCGTCATCCTCCATGCAAATCGATTGATCAAACTGATAGTTGATGAAGAGACCGGCCTCCGCGGCTATCTTATCGTCCAGAATCCGGTTTTCCTCCAGCCTCTGCACGAGGCAGAGCCTCAGATTGATTCCGAGTTCGCCACGTTGTTTACGATCTGGTCCACCGCCCAGATCAAGTCGCACGGCTTAAGCGACTCCAGGCCGCCCAGCAACAATGGGAGCAGCAGGCTTATCAGGAGATCCACTCTCCCGATCCATCCACCCTGGAGCAACATATGCTCCAGCGCAAGCAGGAGATGGACGAAATGCGCTCCCTGATGGATGAGTTTGTCGGTATCATTGCCGGCCGCCGTGCCGAGCACTCTGCGGAAGTTGCCCAGGTCAATCGGAACGCCAGGCTCGGTCTGATTGGCCTCGTCGTTTTGGTCGCCGCCCTGCTCGTATGGGAGACACGGAGGGTGTTCCATAAGCTCACTGTCACCTATAACCGTCAGATCCAGGAGATCAAGCTGCGTAGCGAGGAGTCCTACGCTCGCGAGCAATGGCTGAACACCACCATCCGCAGTATCGGCGATGCGGTCATCGCCTGCGACTCCGGTGGCAAGGTCGTCTTCATGAACCTCATCGCCGAACAGCTCACCGGCTGGAAAGAAGACGACGCCCGAGGCATGACCCTCCCCGATGTCTTCCCCATCTTCAACGAGGACACGCGAGCAGCTGTTGAAAACCCTGTCGACAAGGTGCGCCGTCTCGGTAATGTCGTCGGTCTTGCCAACCACACCTTCCTCCTCTCCAAAAGCGGCAAAGAAATCTGCATTGACGACAGCGGCGCCCCCATCCGCGACGGTGCTGGCAACATGATCGGCGTCGTCCTCGTCTTCCGCGACATCACCGAACGCCGCATGTCCGAAGGCGCACTGATGCGGGCCGAAAAACTCGCCGCGGCCGGGCGACTCGCCGCATCTGTCGCGCACGAAGTCAACAATCCGCTGGAGGGCCTGACCAACCTCGTCTACATCGCCCGCCGCTCCAATGACTTCGATGAGATCCGCCAACTCCTCTCGCAGGCCGAGAACGAGCTCGGCCGTATCGCCCACATCACCCGCCAGTCCCTGGGCTTTTATCGCGAAACTTCGACCTACGCACACTTCTTGCCGGCCGCGATCGTCCGCGAGGTCGCCGCCTTCTACGCCTCCCGCGCCGCCAGGCACGGGGTCTCTCTCATCGTCAACGCCCACACAGAAAGAGAGGTGTTGGGCTCGGCCGGAGAGCTTCGTCAAGTCCTCTCCAACCTCCTGGCGAACAGCCTCGACGCCTGCGATCGCGGATCCACGGTCCGCATCGAGGCCAACTCCGCGATAGACCCACGCGATCCATCGCGACCCGGCGTGCGCATCACGATCGCCGATACAGGCCCGGGCATTCCTCCCGAGCATCTCGAAAGCATCTTCGAACCGTTCTTCACGACGAAAAAGGACACTGGCACCGGTCTGGGCCTCTGGGTCTCCCGCGAACTTGTCACAAAGCACGGTGGCAGCCTGCGCGTCCGCTCTCGCACCTCCGATCCGTTATGCGGTACCGTATTCTCCATCTTCCTGCTAGCCCAGGGAGGGGCCCGAACTGTCCCTTCCTATGTCGCAGAAGAAAACGCAACGCCGGCGCAAAACGGAGTCGCGACAAATTGATTTATCGGTGCTCTGGCCCTCCGTGCATCATCTAATCATGGAGAGGATCGACTCATGAGCGAACAGAAACAACAGGCTTCGTCCGACAGGACCGCACTGTTTGACATCAAGGAAATCGCTGGAAATTTCCCCGCCACCGCCGACACCATGCTGATTGATACACGTCTGACCGACGAGCACCACGCTAGTTCTCGCGTCTTTCGCGTGTACCGACCGACTCCAGCGCACTATCACGCCACCTGCGACGAATACCTCTTCGTGATCTCCGGCCGCGCCACGTTTTTTCTCGGCAATGCCGAGCCGTTTGAAGTCGGCCCCGGGCAACTTATCTTCTTCAAGCAGAACACCGTTCACGGCACACCAGAGCGTCCTTGAGGAGCCCTTCGTCGTCCTGGCGGTCGACACTCCCCGGCGCGATCCGCAGGACATCATCTTCGTCAATCCCGCCGACGGCACCCCCGACACCTTCATCCAGAGCAAGGGCCTGTACTGAGCTTCGTTCGTCTCTCAGCAAGATGGCCGCGCGACCGTTATCATCGTGATGCGGGCCATTCCAGCCAGCGGAGAAGCCACCACCACACATGATCGCTGAAATCATCGCCGCGGGCTCCGAGATGCTCACGCCCTTCCGCCAGGACACCAACTCCCTCTACCTCACCGAAGGCCTCAACGACCTCGGCGTCCAGGTCGCCTTCAAGACCATCGTCGGCGACAACCTCGCCCACCTCACCAGCGCCGCCATCATCGCCATCTCCCGCGCCGACATCGTCATCTTCTCCGGCGGCCTCGGCCCCACCGAAGACGACCTCACCCGCGAGGCCGTCGCCGCCGCGCTCGGCATCGACATCCACGCCGACAACGCCGTCCTCACCGCCCTCTACAAACGCTTCGCCGCCCGCCAGATGGTCATGCCACCCAACAACGCCAAGCAAGCCGACGTCCTCGACGGCGCGATCGTCCTCGACAACAAGAACGGCAGCGCCCCCGGCCAATATTTCGACACGACAGTACCTGACGCCAACAACAAGCCAATCCGCAAGATCGTCATCCTCCTTCCCGGCCCGCCCAAAGAACTCAAGCCGCTCTTCGACAACGAGGTGAAGCCGCGCCTCGCCGCCTCCCTTCCCGCACGTCACCTCGCCAAACGCACCCTCCGCATGGCCCTCATCCCCGAATCGCACGTCGACGCCCGCACCGCCCCCATCTACAAGCAATACACCGACGTCGAGACCACCATCCTCGCCGGCCTCCGCCGAGATCCAGCTTCACTTCCTCTGCGCCAAACCCACCTTGGCCGAGGCCCAGGCCCGCGTCGACGAGCTCACCGAAAAAATCGAAGCCGAGATGGAAGACACTATCTTCTCCTCGCACGGCGAATCCCTCGAAGAGGTCGTCCTGCTCAACCTCGGCCTCCGCGACCTCACCCTCGCCACCGCCGAAAGCTGCACCGGCGGCCTGCTCGCCCAGCGCCTCACCGCAATCCCCGGCAGCTCGCGCTACTTTCTCGGCGGCGCAGTCGTCTACAGCGACGCCCTCAAAACCACCTTCGCCGAAGTCCCCGCGGAACTCGTCGCAACCAAAGGCCCCGTCTCCCCCGAAGTAGCGCGCTCCCTCGCCGAAGGCATTCGCACCCGCACCGGCGCGTCGCTCGGCATCTCGATCACCGGCATCGCCGGCCCTGGCCCCGGCGCCCCGGGCCCCGACGCCAACAAGCCCATCGGCCTCGTCTACATCGCGCTCGCCGACGGCCAACATACCCAGGTCAAAGAGCTCAACCTCCCCGGCGACCGCGACCGCATCCGCTTCTGGGCCAGCCAACACGCCCTCGAACTCATCCGCCACCACCTGCTCTAGCGGCAACGCTACATCGAGAAGCGCCTCACGCCGACCTGCTAACTCGCTGACTCGCTGTCCTTGCTAAACTCATCCAGACGACAATGAACCCCTGGCTCATCTCCATTCCGCTCGCCTATCTTCTGGGCTCCATCCCCTTCGGCTACCTCCTCGTCAAAATCTTCCGCAAGCAGGACATCCGCACCACCGGCAGCGGCAACATCGGCGCCACCAACGTCGCCCGCTCCGGAGCCAAAGGCCTCGGCATCGCCACGCTCCTCCTCGATCTGCGGCAAAGCCTTCCTCGCCGTCAAAATCGCCCAACACCTCGCCCCCGGCAACTACGACCTCGCCGTCGCCGCCGCCGTCGCCGCCATCCTCGGCCACGTCTTCCCCATCTGGCTCGGCTTTCGTGGCGGCAAAGGAGTCGCCAGCGCCCTCGGCGTCTTCCTCGCCCTCTCGCCCGCGGCCGCCGGATGCACCTTCGCCCTCTTCCTCGTCATCTTCCTCATCACCCGCTACGTCTCGCTCGCCTCCATCGTCGGCTCGGCCTTCTTCCCGCTCTTCGGCCTCTACTTCCTGCCGGTACGCACACCCATCGTCATCGCCGGCCTCCTCTTCATCCCTCTTCTCATCATCGTCAAGCACCACGAAAACATCCGCCGCCTCCTCACCGGAACTGAAAGTCGCTTCGGCAAAAAAAAGGCGGAGGCATGAGCCGCATCGCCATCCTGGGCGCTGGAGCCTGGGGCACCGCACTCGCCCTCTCGCTCGCGCGCCGCGGCGGCCACGAGCTCTGCCTCTGGTCGCACTCCGCCGAACTCGCCGACCAGCTCACCGACGCCGGCGAAAACCTCCCGTACCTCCCCGGCTTCACCCTCCCCGTCGACATCGACATCACCGCCGATCTGCCCCGCGCCATCTTCGAAGCCGACATCCTCCTCTGCGTCACACCCTCGCAACATCTCCGCGGCGTCATCACCCAAATCGCCCCTCTGCTTACCACGCAACCAGATCATCCTCAGCGCCAGCAAGGGCCTCGAAGAGACCACCTTCCTCCGCATGTCGCAGGTCGTCGCCTCAGTCACAAACAATCCCTTCGCCGTGCTCAGCGGCCCCTCCTTCGCGCAGGAGGTCGCAGCCGGCATGCCCACCGCCGTTGTCGTCGCCTCGGCCACGCCGCAAATCGCCCAAACCATCCAGCGCGATTTCACCTCCCCCACCTTCCGCGTCTACACCAACGACGACGTCGCCGGCGTCGAGCTCGGCGGCGCCCTCAAGAACGTCATTGCCCTCGCCGCCGGCGTCGCCACCGGCCTCAACCTCGGCCACAACTCCTCCGCCGCCCTCATCACCCGCGGCATCGCCGAGATGACCCGTCTCGCCGTCGCCTGCGGTGGCCGCCGCCAGACCCTCGCCGGCCTCTCCGGCATCGGCGACCTCGTCCTCACCTGCACCGGTTCCCTCTCACGCAACCGCTCCGTCGGCATCGAACTCGGCTGTGGCCGCCAGCTCCCCGAGATCCTCGCCGGCCTCAACGGCAAGGTCGCCGAAGGCGTCCGCAGCACCCACGCCGCCCTCGGCCTCGCCGCCCGCTACGCCGTCGAGATGCCCATCACCGAGCAGATGGACGCCATCCTCCACCACAGTAAGAGCCCGAAAGAGGCCATCCGCGAACTCATGTCCCGCCCCGGCCGCGACGAGTAGCCTCTCATCTTTGCCCTCATAAAGTTCCCAACCCGCCCACCGCGCACCGTACTTTGCAGCTAAGCTTGTCTGCATGCACGAACACAACCACGAACGCGACCACCAGCACGAGCACATCCCACCCCCGGACCTCCCAAAACACAGGACCGTGCTCGGATTCAAACCCCACATCTTCATCGGCGGCCTCGTCCTCATCGCAATCCTGCTCATTTACCTACTCCTGCTGGTGCGTCCCGGAATCTACTCCCCGGCGCCGCAGCCCGCTCCAACATCCACTTCGACACCCGCACCCGCACACTGACCGCAGCGAAGTACGCTGGCCGCAACCGCATCCAGGGCCCAGGCCCGAGCATCAAAAACCCTATGAAGATCCTTGTCGTTGGTGCCGGCGCCGTCGGCGGCTACTTCGGAGCACGTCTCGCACAGGCCGGACGCGATGTCACCTTTCTCGTCAGGCCCGCCCGCGCGCAGCTGCTCCGCAGCGAAGGCCTTCGCATCCTCAGCCCCCACGGAGACCTCACCCTCCGGCCACAGACCATCACCGCTGACGAGCTTCGAAGCCCCTTCGATATCGTCTTTCTCAGCGTAAAGGCCCAGGCCCTCGCTCAGACGATCAAGGACATGAAGCCCGCCGTCGGCCCCGACACAATGATCTATCCCATCCTCAACGGCATGCGCCATATGTACGCCCTCGCTAGTAGCTTCGGCAACCACGCCATCCTCGGTGGCGTTTGCATGGTCTCCACCGACCTCGACGAACAAGGACGCATCGTGCAGATCACTCCCATGCAGAAGCTTATCTACGGCGAGCTCAGTGGGGAGATCACCCCGCGCATCCGCTCCTTCGACGAAACAATCAGCGATGCCGGCTTTGAGACCGAACTCTCCACCAGCATCGTTCCGGCAATGTGGCATAAGTGGGTCATGATCGCCTCACTCGGTCTTGTCACCTGCCTGCTCGACGGCCCTATCGGCGAAATCAACGCAGTGCCCGACGGAGAAAAGACCATACTCCAGGCGATCGACGAGTGTGCAGCCGTAGGTGCCGCCTGTGGATTCCCGCTCCCGCAGCCCATCGCCGCCTTCCTGCACCGGTCAGTCACCGCCAAAGACTCGAAGCTCACCTCGTCTATGTACCGCGACCTGCAAAAAGGCGTACCCACCGAGGTCGAAACCATCCTCGGCGACCTCCTCCAACACGCCCACGAGCATCAACTAACCACCCCGTTCCTGCAGGCCGGCACCGTCCGCCTCCGCGTCAATCAGAACGCCCAACTCACCTAAATCCTGTCCTCTTTGCTTCCGAGCATCGCGGTGGCCGTTTAGCTCGTACGGCCATGACAAGGTATACACGCCACGAAGCGGCCGGGCCCAATCGGGGTCCAACAAACAGGTCCTCGCTTCTGGGGTGGTAAGCGCAGTGCGTCCCCTCCGGCAGAACATCCTTCTCGTCCATCTTTTTTTGTTAGCTCGTCACAGCGTCTAAATGAAGCGGCAAAGATCGCTTCATCGTACCTAACTCTCTCATTCTGAATCCGTCTAAGCAGACATCGAACTCACTGTCCTGCAAAACCTTCGTTCAAGACGGTGCCGTTTGGCTGCACAAAAGACAAAATAATTGGAGATAACTTTTATGCCAGTAAACGCAACACGATCAGGAAACTTTATAAACGCACTAACGCACGTCAACCGTCTTCTAAAAAAAACACCCCGAAACTTCTTGCCCATTCTGATCCTGCTCGCCGCCATCGGCGTCTCTTCCATGGCACAGATGCCTGCCCTGAAGAGTGTGCCCATGCTTGACTGCTCCGGTCTGCCCTGCGTGGACATAACTACAGCCAACGGGAAGCATCTGAAGATGCTTGTTGACACAGGGAATGCGAGTTCCTTGTTAGACATTACGAAAGCCAGGGAGCTTGGTCTCGATCTGAAGCCGTTGATGGATCCGGATGGCAAACCTTACCCTGATTATTTAACCGCAAAGATCGAAGGTGCCAGTCTGGGCGAGGAGAACCTCGGCGATCTCAAAATGCTGGTCGTGAAGCTACAGCCCGAGATTCAAAAGGGTGGCTTACCCTCAGCAGATGGCCTGCTCTCCTACAGAGTGTTCAAAGACCGCATCCTCAAATTGGACTACAAGGCCCAGCAGGTCAGCGTCTCCGATGTGTTGACCACAGACGTACCATGTCCTGGATTCTGCGGAACCATCACGCACCCAACCTTCGGGAAACAGGGTCCGCCCATCGTGGTCGCAACAGGCTTTCAAATAAACGGACAGCCGCTTACCGTGCAGATCGACACGCTGTACACCGGAACCATGCTGATCTACCCAACGTCCGTTGAAAAGTTCGGCTTGACCGCTCAGCAGAGCTCGACCAAAACTCGCCTCTTTCCTTTCACCGACGGCGGCGTCGAAATGATCGAAGGCACCGCTCTCAAAGAGAGCTTTGGCACGAAGGGCCTGAAAGAAAATGCAACTCTCTACTTCGCGACACCAAAAGTCCATACGCCGGACGGCATGTTTGATGGGACGGTGGGCCACGAGCTTCTCACAGGTCACGTTGTGACGCTGGACTTCCACACCCATCACTTTTGGATGATTTAGAAGCAAGCACTTCGAAGGCCCTCAACCAAAACAATCGTCGATCCATGCGGCGTCGCGCCCGACAAGCGACGCCGCATTGCTAAACTAGAACGAGCATGGCCTTCTCCATCTTCGGCAAACGCCCCACAGAACCAGACGAACCCCAAGCCCCGGAGACCCCGGAGCCGAAGCGCGGCCTCTTCGACCGCATGAAGCAGGCGGTCACCCGTACCCGCGAGTCCTTCACCGAGTCCATCAGCTCCGTCATCGCCCTCACCCGCGAGGTCGACGAGACCACCCTGGTCAATCTCGAGCCCCTCCTCCTCGCAGCGGACCTCGGCGCCCCCACCACGGCCCTCGTCATGGAGAACCTCCGTCAGCGCGCCCTCCGCACCGGCATCCAGGGCGGCGACGAACTCAAACAGCTCCTAAAATCCGAACTCAAAGCCATCCTCGACGGCGTGGCCCGTCCCATCCGCCACCCCGCCACTCCGCCCGAAGTCATCATGATGGTCGGCGTAAACGGCACCGGCAAGACCACCACCACCGGCAAGCTCGCCGCTTACTTCACAGCGCAAGGCCGCACCGTCCTGCTCTGCGCCGCCGACACCTTCCGCGCCGCCGCCATCGAGCAACTCGAAGTCTGGGCCCAGCGCTCCGACGTCCAGATCATCAAAACCAAACAAGGAGGCGACCCCTCCGCCGCCCTCTACGACGCCTGCGCCGCCGCCAAGGCCCGTGGCACTCAAATATTGATCGTCGACACCGCAGGCCGCCTCCACACCAAGACCGACCTCATGAAGGAGCTGGACAAGATGCGCCGCACCGCGGAAAAACTCGTCCTCGGCTCCCCGCACCAGACCCTCCTAGTCATGGACGCAACAACGGGCCAGAACGGCCTCCAGCAAGCCCGCCTCTTCACCGAAGCCGCCCACGTCACCGGCATCGTCCTCACCAAACTCGACGGCACCGCCAAGGGCGGCATCGTCCTCGCCATCGCGACCGAGCTCAAGCTCCCCGTAATCTACGCCGGCATTGGCGAAAAACTTGAAGACATCATCCCCTTCGACAGCGGCGCCTTCGTCGACTCCCTCCTCGACTAATCTCCGTACATTTGCTCCTTTTCTGACCAGAAGACACTGTTGAGCACTAAAAACAGAAAACTCGATATCCTCGAAGCCATGCCGGACAACGCGTTGCAATACGCACAGGACGAAGTCTTCATGCAGCGCGCCCTCAAGCTCGCCGCCGAGACCATCGGCCTCGCCTCGCCGAACCCACAGGTAGGCTGCGTCCTCGTCCGCGCAACTCCAAACGGAGATGCAACCAAAATCATCGGCGAAGGCGCACACCTCTACGACGACCGCGACCACGCCGAGATTGTTGCCCTGAAACAAGCCGGCGCTCGAGGCATCTCCACCAAAGGCGCGACGGCATACGTGACCCTCGAGCCGTGCAGCTACCACGGTCGCACCGGCCCATGCGCCGACGCCCTCATCGCCGCCGGCATCACTCGCTGCGTCATCGCCACTCAGGACCCCAACCCCCGGGTCAGCGGCCAGGGCATTCAGAAACTTCGCGCTGCAAACATCGAAGTGACCCTCGGAGTCCTCGAACGGCCTGCACGCGACCTGAACGAAGCCTTCGCCCACTTCATCCGTCATCAAACTCCCTTCGTCACCCTGAAGGCAGCGCTCTCCGTCGACGGCAAACTCGCTCCACCGCCCGCCTCACGCTATCCCAACCAGCCTCACTGGCTCACCGGTCCCGCCGCGCGCCACGAAGTGCAACTCCTCCGCCACTCCAACGACGCCGTCCTGACCGGCATCGGCACCGTCCTCGCCGACGATCCCCTGCTCACCGACCGCAGCGGACTCTTCGGCCCCAACGGCCTCCCTCGACGCCGCCCAATCCTGCGTGTCGTCCTCGACACAAACCTCCGAATTCCCCTCACCTCGCAGCTCGTCCGCTCCGCCAGCGTCATCGGCCCTTCGTCAGACCTCCTAGTCCTCTGCGGGTCCCTCGCCTCTTCCACAAAGGCCGCCGCCCTCGGCTCTCTCGGCGTCGAGGTCGATCAGGTCCCCGACCACGCCGGGCGACTCAGCCTCCCCGCCGTCCTCGCCGTCCTCGCCGAGCGCGACATCCTCGGCCTCCTGCTCGAGTGCGGCTCTCACCTCAACGGCGCCTTCCTTCGCCAGAACCTCGTCGACAAAGCCGTCCTGATCTACGCCGAGACGGAACTCGGCGACCAGGCCATTCCCTTCGCGCAGGGCGTCCCCTCCCCCTACCTCTTAGAGGAATCTCTCACTCGCGTCACCCACGCCACCTATGGCCCAGACGCCTGCGTCACCGGCTACCTCCACGATCCCTGGCCACCCGTTTGACAGCGAACGCGCCTCGGGAATATCTTGCAGAAACTCCCCGAACGTTACAGAACCTCCCCGAACGTTAACGATTCAGAAGCAGTCGGATCCTAAAGCCAAAATCTCGTGCCTAGGAGTTCCGCATGACCTCCGCACTCCCTCCGCGACTCACTGAACGCGACCGTCGACCTCAGCCAACTAAGTCTTCCCTCACAATCACACATATCGCTCTCGCTTGCAGCATTGTCTTCCAGCTGCTTGCGACCGCCGACGCTCACGCGCAAAGGCTTCGCGGCCCTCGAGATCCGGCCCCGGATCCATGCCTCGAAAATCTCCCGGCGCCCACGCCAATACCACCCGCAGTTCGAGTTGTGCAATTAATCAACTGCTCCAACCAGACGCTGCTGGGCGCAACCAACGCCGCCGGCTCAGCCGGTCAGCCGCTCACCTCGGTCTTCCCACGAGAAGGGACCTGGGTCATGGCTCCTGCAGGTTCGCCCAACCACACGAACGTCCTCACCATCGACATTCCGCCGGGCTGGGCGAACAACGTCGAGAAAGGTAGCATCGCTCCCAACATCTGGGCGCGAACCGGTTGCCGTTACGACATCGCCGCCAATAAAGCACAGTGCGAGACCGGCGGAGCTGGCGGAGTATACGACGTCAGCAAGGCCCACCTCGGACCGCCCGGAGGCACCACCATCACCGAGTGGCACCTTCTATCAACCTTCAAAATCGACAACCGGCGCCACGTACTACAAGGACAACTTCGACATCAGCGCCGTGAATGGCGTCAGCCTCACAGTAGACATCCAGGAGGTCGGCGGCAGCGCCGAAGACCCCGGCGCCCCCCAGAACGTCTTCTGGCTGACCAACAACAGAGTCAACCCTCCCAACTCTCCGATGTCGGTTCACGGAGAAGATCTCCGTGCCGACAGTAGCTGTCCCGCAGCCTTCCGCCTCAAGCGGGCCGACCTCACCACACGCGGAGCATTCGCGAAAAACTATGGTTTCGTCATCCTCGACGATAACGGCCAGCCGCAAGGCGGCGACGGCACCGTCGCCTGCTTCTCAAACTGCGGAAAGTACAAGTTCCCCACCGAACCCGCGATGGACTGCGACATCTCCGGTTCCACCTGCTACAACTGGAAGACCTTCTGCGCCGGCGATCCCAGCCAGTACTACCCAACCAACCCAACCGTGTGTTCGAAAGACTCCGACTGCCCTGTCAACGGAGCGTGTTGGATCAACCCCGGAAGCGAAACCGATCATCGATGCGTGCTCCGAGGTTTCGTCCGCAACGATCAGGGCAAATGCAACGCCGATGTCTGCACCTTCCCCTACGACTATGTAAATCCCTACACCAACATTATGGATAAATCGACGCAGCCTCCCTTCGGCACATGCAAACACGTCGACCCCAACAACACCGACTCTCTCTGCATCGGAGACGATACAATTCACGTCGTCTTCCCCCACGCGTACACCTGGCCCAATGATCCCCAGGTTTACGCGGACGACGCGCCGCTCTACCGAATCATCTTCGCCCCCGGCGGCACAACGGTTCCCATCACACCCGCGGGTAGCATTCCCGCCTGCAAAAACCTGCCCACCATATACGACTACGCCAGCGCCTTCCCGCTCTGCAGCATTCCCATCAAAGACGGCGCGATCTTCGGCATCGCACGCACGCCGCCCAATCCCTGGAGTTGCGACCTCGGTGCC
The DNA here is from genome assembly GCA_963756685.1 of uncultured Acidobacteriaceae bacterium. Classification (GTDB taxonomy): domain Bacteria; phylum Acidobacteriota; class Terriglobia; order Terriglobales; family Acidobacteriaceae; genus Edaphobacter. The sequence continues at coordinate 614,618 of CAVWON010000003.1, read as the reverse complement.
GGCGCAGGCAACGATGGCGTTATCTGCAGTTGGTAGAGCAATTAGACCGGTTCCTCACAAATCGTTCACTTTTGCCCCGCAATGTGCAACCTCCAGCCTTCCCGCGAATCCGATAGGCTAGGACTATGTTCACCGGACTGATTGAAACCACAGGCACACTTCTCGCCGTCACGCCCACCGAAGGCGCCACCCGTATCACCATCGCCGCCCCCACGCTCACCGCGCGCCTCAACACCGGCGACAGCGTCGCGGTCAACGGCGTCTGCCTCACCGCCCTCAGCATCGAGCCCAACGCCTTTCCCCCGCGCTTCTCCGCCGACCTGGCCGCTGAGACCATCGCCCGCACCACGCTCTCTCACCTGCGCCCCGACGCCGTCCTCAACCTCGAACTACCGACTCCCGCCGGTTCGCCCCTCGGAGGCCACGTTGTCCAGGGCCACGTCGACGGCACCGCCACCCTCCTCGCCCTCGCCCCCATCACCCCGAACGCACTCGACACCGACTGGCGCCTCCGCATCCAACTCCCCGAAGCCCTCACCCGCTACGTCGTCCCCCAGGGCTCCATCACCATCGAAGGCATCAGCCTCACCGTCGCCTCCATCCTCGGCAACGAGGTCGAGGTAGCCATCATCCCCCACACCTACGCCGCCACCAGCCTCCACACCCTCACTCCAGGCGCCCCCCTGAACATCGAGGTCGACGTCCTCAGCAAATACGCCGAGCGCCAGCAACAGTCGCAGGAAGAATTCACCCTCACCGACGAGTACCTCATCGCCAACGGCTACTAGTGACCTGTGTCCGACATAATCGTCATCCCGACCGGAGCGCAGCGGAGTGGAGGGATCTGCTGTTTGCGTAGGCGGTAGCAATCATGCCACGCGTCGCGAGTATCTCACTAATTGTAGAGACAGGGTAACAACCTATCCTCACGAAAGGACCCACAATGACCCCAGCAAAGACTGCAAAGCTCCTCATGCTCGTAGGCGACTACGTCGAAGACTACGAAGTCATGGTTCCCTTCCAGGCCCTTCAGATGGTCGGCCACACCGTCCACGCCATCTGCCCCGACAAGAAGTCCGGCGAGTTCGTTCGCACCGCCATCCATGACTTCGAAGGCGACCAGACCTACTCCGAAAAGCGTGGCCACAACTTCGTCCTCAACGCCACCTTCGCCGACGTCAAGCCCCAGGACTACGACGCCCTCGTCATCCCCGGCGGACGCGCACCCGAGTACCTCCGCCTCAACCCAAAGGCTCGTCGAGATTGTCCGCTACTTCGCCAAAGCCGACAAACCAATCGCCGCCCTCTGCCATGGCCCACAGCTACTCGCCGCCGCCGGAGTCATCAAAGGCAAGAAGCTCAACGCCTACCCAGCCTGCCAACCCGACGTCGAACTCGCCGGTGGCATCTTCGTCCCCCTCGCCATCACCGGCGCCACCGCAGACGGCAACCTCGTCACCGGTCCTGCATGGCCTGCACACCCCGAGTGGCTCGCCAGATTCCTCGAAGTCCTCACCCAACACCTCAGCGAGCAAAAAGCGGCATAATCCCCATCCGCCCAAGACTTGGATCCCAAACGCACTCACATGGTGCTTCTACGAGTTACTCTCTCCTCCGGGAGGCGTAGAACGCCGGAGGCCGCGGAAGACTCTCAAGATAGCGCAAATATGCGTGAATCCCTGCGGCATCCGGATGTCTCGCATGAAGTTTTGATGATTGATGATTGATAGGGTCGCGCTTCCGGTCATGTTTGGAGAGGCATGTCCGACAGGACAATGACCCCGCGAATATCTCTCCTCAACCAACAGCTACTAGCAGCTATCCAGCTTTACGGAACGTGAGATTCACCCGGCACCCTCCTAATAGCGGATGCTCCCCTGCCTTCAACTGCAACACTCCGTGATATCGCAGCCGGGCAGCTCCTCCCCACACCACCACATCACCATGCACCACGGGAACACGACGCGTCGTGTCGGCGCGCTCCGTCCCTCCAAATAAAAACACGGCCGGAAGCCCCAGCGAAACCGAGACGATCGGCTGACCAAAGTCTCTTTCGTTCTTGTCCTGATGAAGCGATAGCCGTGCTCCTGGTTCGTAACGATTGATAAGACACGCATCTGGAAGAAAGCCGGCGTACCCTGCCTCTTCAGCCGCCTCCTTCGCAAGCTCCAGAAAGCAAATCGGCATTAGCGGCCAGTCTTTGGCGCTCTCCGGATCGACCGCGTCGTAGCGGTACCCTGTTCTATCCGTGACCCATCCCAGCGGTCCGCAGTTCGTCATTCCAACAGACATCCGGAAGCCGCCCGGCGTAACCATATGACGAAACGGGGCCATCGTAATCACGTCCTGCAGCGCTTTTAGAAGCACGACCTCATTCCGCAACGCGAAGCCGCGCAAAACTACCGCACCTGCGGCCAACTCCTCTCTGCGAGGTTGAGTGCTCCTCATGTCATCGAACAAACCCGGCGTCATCGCCTCACCCTCACTGCGCATCATGGAAGATGATTCCCAGCGTATATCGATGCCCGGAACGCAACCGGCTGACACCATGTCGCAGATTCACCCGATACGTCCCTCGTGTCCCCCGCACCGGACGATGATGCACTGCAAAAGCCACAGCATCGCCCCGATGCAGCGGAACGACCTCCGGCCGCGACTGCATTCGCGGACGCTGTTCCGTCAGCACAAACTCGCCGCCCATAAACTCCTCTCCGGGTTCAGAGAGCAGAACGGCCACCTGTATTGGGAACACATGCTCACCATAGAGGTCCTGATGCAGACAGTTGTAATCGCCTTCGCCATACTGCAACAACAGAGGAGTCGGCCTGACCTGTCCCGAATCATGGCATCGTCTGACAAAATCGGCATGCATCTCCGGATAACGCACATCGGTCCCCATGGCCGTGTTCCAACGATTCGCGATCGGCGCCAGCCGGGGATAGATCACGGTACGGAGCCCTTCAACAATAGCGGGCAGCGGATAACTGAAGTACTTATACTCTCCACGCCCAAAGCCATGCCGCCCCATCACGACACGGCTTCGAAAGTGCCCGTCCTTCCGATAGAGTTCGGACAGGGCCCTGCACTCCTCTCGATTGAGAATGTCTTCTAAGATCGCGCACCCCCGAGCATCAAGCTCCTGCGAGATATACTCCCAATCGAGTTCCTTTATGCGCTCCACGGCGCTCGTAGAAGACACTGCGCTGTTTGCTAATGTATTCACGCCCTTGCCTCCCGATCAAGGAGCGCGCGCTTCCGTTCGATACCCCAGCGGTAACCCGACAGGGCCCCATCGTTTCTCAGAACACGATGGCACGGAACTATCACCGCCAACGAGTTCGCGCTGCATGCCTGCGCAACGGCCCGGACCGACCTCGGAGAACCAATTCGACTGGCAATATCGGTATAGCTGGCCGTCGAGCCCGCGGGAATCTCGCGCAGCGCTTGCCAGACCCGCCGCTGGAATGCCGTTCCCCTTACATCAAGAGGCAGATCGAGACCAGCAGCAGGCGACTCTACAAAGCCCACCACCTTAGTAAGGAGCTGCTCGAACTCTTCATCTCCTTCAATAAGATTTGCCTGTGGAAATCGGGACTGCAAATCGCTTATCAACTGCTCTGGCTCGTCGCCCATAAGAATGGCGCAGACTCCAAGGTCGCTTCTCGCAACAAGGATCGGCCCCAAAGAGGATTCTCCTATTGCAAAGCGGATCCGTGCTTCAACTCCGCCGGCACGAAAATTATCGCGTGTCATATCGAAAACCTCATCTGGCGCTGCGCAAAATTGCCCGTTTGAGTTATACCCCGCTTCATAAATCGCTTCTGTGACAGTGCTGATCATTTCGACTCCTCTCTTTCTGTCCTCGCTACAAGCAATCTAACGATCGTCCGCCGCCATAACACTCCGGTTCTTGCCTTCAAACTTAAGTGAACTCGAACGACCTGTCTCTCCCAAAGCACGGCTTGCCAAAAAAAAGCGCAGCCCGAAGGCTGCGCTTTCACTAGCTTGAAGACTCGGCTAAATCGAGCTCATGTTATGCAGAAACTCCTGATTGTTCCGGGTCTTTGCCAGCTTGTCCGTCAACAACTCCATCGCCTCGACCGGAGACAGCGGATTCAGCACCTTGCGCAGGATCCACGTCCGTTGCAGGTCTTCCTTCGGAATCAGCAGCTCTTCCTTACGCGTACCGGAGCGCTGGATATCGATCGCCGGAAACACGCGCTTATCGACCAGCTTGCGATCGAGAATCACCTCCATGTTGCCCGTTCCCTTGAACTCCTCGAAGATGACCTCGTCCATGCGCGAACCCGTGTCGACAAGAGCAGTGGCAATGATCGTCAGCGAACCACCCTCCTCGATATTGCGTGCCGCGCCGAAGAACCGCTTCGGCCTCTGCAGCGCATTCGAGTCCACGCCGCCCGAGAGCACCTTGCCCGACGGCGGAACGATCGTGTTGTACGCACGTGCCAGACGAGTGATCGAGTCCAGCAGAATCACCACATCGCGCTTATGCTCGACCAGCCGCTTGGCCTTCTCGATCACCATCTCGGCGACCTGCACGTGACGCGCCGCCGGTTCGTCGAAGGTTGAAGAGATCACCTCGCCCTTCACCGAACGCTGCATGTCCGTGACCTCTTCCGGCCGCTCATCGATCAGCAGCACAATCAGCACCACCTCTGGATGGTTCGCCGTAATGCTGTTAGCAATCGACTGCAGCAGCATCGTCTTGCCGGTCCGTGGCGGAGCCACAATCAAACCGCGCTGCCCCTTGCCCACCGGAGTCAGCAGGTCCATCACGCGTCCAGAGATGTGCTCACGCACCGTCTCCATCTTCACCCGCTCCTGCGCATACAGAGGCGTCAGGTTGTCGAACAGGATCTTGTTCCGCGTCTCTTCCGGCGACTCAAAGTTGATCGCCTCAATCTTCACCAGGGCGAAGTACTTCTCGCCCTCATGCGGAGGCCGCACATTGCCGCTGATCGTATCGCCCGTCTTCAGGTCGAACTTGCGGATCTGCGAAGGCGAGACGTAAATGTCGTCCGGGCCGGGCAGGTAGTTGTAGTCCGGAGACCGAAGAAAGCCGTAGCCATCCGGCAGGATCTCGAGCACGCCTTCCGCGAAGATGTGTCCTTCCTTCTCACTCTGCGCCTGCAGAATTTTGAAGATCAGGTCCTGCTTCCGCAGTCCGCTGGTGCCGGCGATGTCGAGGCCACGCGCAAGCTTACTCAGCTCCGCGATATTGTGTTCCTTTAATTCAGAAATAGTCATGTTTTTACCTGGGATTTGATTTTTAGGAGGGGTGTTTGAAACTTCAGGCGGGATCTGCGTGACGAGGGGGTCGTGCGGAAGGCCAGTGTAGAGCGAAAACCTGTACGGCGGATGGGTTGTAATGCGGGTAAATGTTGAGACTAAGGAGGGGGTGGGTGAAACTGCCGCGCGTTAAGCTGCGCGGCGTTCCTGTAATTGTACCTTCTCGACAACGGCTTCGGACTCATTCATTGGAATGGTGTCCTTGAAGCGGTCTAACACTTCATTCGTCGTGTCCTGTAGACGGGTGTTGGGCTTGTGCAGCTTACGAGTCGCCTTCGACGCCAGTTGACACAGTTCATAACGGTTGTTCACGTGCGTGAGAGCTCCAAAAATAAGATCTGAGCGCATAGTCTTTCTCCTTTTCATCTTTGAGGCGTAAGCGTCTTTCTAGCGCTCACTCGCCTGAAGTTCCTTAAGAATGGCAACCGAATCGATAAACTGCTGCCCCGTCTTGCGTTTCAAGTATTAGACGCAGAAAACCCCTAAGGGGACTCCTACAATCTGTCTTCTATTTCATTCAGTTTGATGGCCGTCAGCCTGAACAGACGAACCAAACCATAGCTGGCCAATGACCAGCAGATTTTGCAAAACTGTCTCTTCCGTAAGATTCAGCGCTCACCGCGCCCAGGCGTGAAACAGAAAGTCAGCCAGTCTCCTGGCGAGCCAAAACTTCGGCCGCAACTCCACCTGACTCTCTTCCGAGATATTCTGCCGGTCAGGCGCATTTACGACACTCATGGAAAGTAAACTGTCTGGCACCCAAGGTCAATACTTTTTTTAGGAACCTATTAACAAGGATATTCCAGAAACAGGATTATTCCAACCAAAATGACCCAAGATAGTTATCGCCAATGCAAACCAATATCAAGACCAGTAACTGCGATCCAACGTGCGGTACTGAATCGCCTCCGCGATGTGTTTTACCGCGATGTCCCGCTCCCCTCCCAGATCAGCTATCGTCCTTGCTACCTTCAAGATACGGTCATGCGCACGGGCACTCAAACCCTGCTGCTGCATCGCCCGCTCCAGCAACCGCTCCGCGTCCGATGACAACTCGCAGTGCGCCCGGATCTGCTGTGTATTCATCTGTGAGTTGGCAAATATCTGCCGCGAAGCCGCCTTCGCCGACCCCCCACCATTGCGTCCAGTCCGCTCCCCCGCCTGCCCGAAACGCGCATGCTGACGTTCCCTCGCCGCCAACACCCGCTCCCGTATCTGCTCCGACCCTTCCGCCGCCGCCCCACCCCGCAACTCCTTATATTGCACCGCGGGAACCTCAATGTGAATGTCGATCCGATCCAGCAGCGGTCCCGAAACCTTCGAAACGTATCTCTGAATCATCGGCGGCGTACACATGCACTCCCGCGACTGGTCATTAAAGTACCCGCATGGACAAGGGTTCATAGCGGCCGCCAGCATAAATCGCGCCGGAAAGCTCAAACTCATCGCCGCCCGGGCGATCGTCACGTGGCCGTCCTCAAGCGGCTGCCGCAGCACCTCCAGCACGTTCCGCGGAAACTCCGGCAGTTCATCGAGAAAAAGCAGCCCATTGTGCGCCAGCGAAACCTCCCCGGGCCGCGGCATCATACCTCCACCAATCAGCCCCGCGTCCGAGATCGTATGGTGTGGCGACCGGAACGGCCGATGCGCCACCAAACCCTGCTCCGCATCCAGAACGCCAGCCACCGAGTGGATCTTCGTCGTCTCCAGCGCCTCCTCAAACCGCAGCGGAGCGAGAATCGACGGCAGCCGCTTGGCCAGCATCGTCTTCCCCGACCCCGGAGGCCCAATCATCAAAATATTGTGCCCACCCGCGGCCGCCACCTCCAGTGCTCGCTTGGCCACCTGCTGCCCGCGAACGTCCTTGAAGTCGAACGGAAAGTGCTGCATCTCGTTCAGCAGATCGTTCGTCGCCACCTTCAGTGGGGCAGCCGTGGTCCCACCCAGTACCGCCGAGTTCAGCAGCTCCCGCACCTCCAGCAGCGACTGCACCGGGTAGACATTCACGCCCTCCACCACCGCCGCCTCGCGCGCATTGCTGGCCGGAATGATCAGGTTCGGAATCCCCTTCGCCCGGGCCGCCACCGCAATGGGCAACATTCCCTGCACCGCTCGTAGACTGCCATCGAGCCCCAACTCTCCTACCAGCAGATAGTCGCTCACGTCTTTGATATGCAGTGCGCCATACGCACCCAATATCCCGATCGCAATCGGCAAATCGAACCCCGAACCCTCTTTCTTCAGGTCCGCTGGAGCCAGATTGATCGTGATCCGAGTAGGCGGAATCTCAAAACCAGAGTTCTTGATCGCCGACCGCACCCGGTCGCGGCTCTCCCGCACCGCCGCGTCCGGCAACCCCACCGTGTGGAACTGTTCCTGGTCTAACTTGATGTTCGAAAAATCGACTTCGACATCGATGATATGGGCGTCAATTCCATACACCGCAGCACTGCGCGTTTTAAAGAGCATGAAACTCGACCGCCCAGAAAAATTCAGTAAATTAGCCGAACTCGTCCGAGCATCAGCTTCCGTTGCAAACCCAAACGCAGTCTACCATCTTGTTCCCAGGACCTTGTTCTCAAGACCCGAGCGCCTCAAGCTCCGACCGCGACCCAATGCAACCAGCCCGCTACAACTTCGCCTTCAGCAATCCTTGCAACCGCCGCAACATCGGCCATTCGACTAACTGATAAAACAGCCATCCCACAACAAACACCAGAACGACATCTAGTAATTGGTAAACGAGGTGCAATCCAATAGGCAGTGGTAATGGTGTTCTAAACAATCTCAATACTCCCCGTGCGAAGTAAGGGATCACAAATCCTGAAGCCAGATAGATCGAGTAGGATGCGTTCCCGAGAATGACCGAGCCCTTGCCGAGCCAGCTCGACGGATTAGGTGACCAGAAGACGACACCGGCAACCAGCAATGTCGCTGCAAGACCCCACGTCACCGCACGAAGCATCGCATGATCATTGGCCAGGATCATTTGCATCCCGGCTGAGCCGCCCCTAAACCACCTCTCTAAGCTCAATGCAGTCACAATACCGAGCACTGTCAAAGAGACTCCCAACGCTCGTCGCCTTCCCCATGCCCGCAGAGCGAGTGCGACGCATGCACCATACGCAAACTCCAGCAAGATAGGGTTTGCCGCCACAATAAGAAACGGCCGTTTGATCGAAATGACCGATCCCAACGCCACGGCGGCGCAGAGAAGTCCAATTGAAGTAAGAACTGCGCGCTTCACCGTGAAAAGCTGAACAGTGGAAAGCAGATAATAGAAGAACATCTCAAAGACAAGGGTCCAACTGAAATCCACAATGAAGTGCATCTCGGGGTAGTTCGGAAATGGCAATAGGAAAAAAATTGGCAGGAAAGAAACGACGTGAAATTGTTGGCGGTGCAAAAGAACAGCGATACCGATCGCAGCAAATATCCAATAAATCGGAAATATTCGAATCAGCCGCCGCTCAAGAAAATACCATGCAGCTTTCGGTTCGGCACTTTGGTGTGTTCGCAGGCACGACAGAAGCTAAAATGAAGCCGCTGATGACAAAAAAAATGTCAATGCCGAACACTCCTAGGTCTGGAAGTTGTTCGTGGGCCGACCAGACAAGAACAAGGCCCGCATGCCCCCACGAGACAATCAAGACTGCCACGGCCCGCAGTATCTGCAGCCCATCAATCTGTTTAATATGCGAGGGCAAAGGCAGATCATCATGAAGGCCGCTATCCCGCTGAGACTGAAATGCTTCCGTCATGAGCATCGGGTTGAGCAGCTCCTATGTCTATCGCGTCAAAAACAATCGCACAAGGATAACACCGCAATCTGGGAAGCTGCTGTTGCTGTTGCAGTTGCCTTCGCCCATTTGTTTGTCATTCCGCAGCGAAGCGGCGGAATCTGCTTCTGTCGCTGTCGAGACCGACGGGCTTTGGTTCCGGGAACTATGAGGACAGCGTGCCACGCTCTCATCAAGAGACTGTCTGAAACCCACCCGAATCGCAGAAGCCTGCCCGGAGGAGTGGCCCACACCTGCACCCTCGACAAAATCAGGTGCCCCATATCTCGATTCTCAAGATATGGGCATTCGCGAAAGCGATCCACCCGCCCATCCATCAGCAACGCGTCAGCAGTTCCTGTTACTGGCCAACGGCAAATAGCTCCGCAGACCGCGCCTCCGCCTTCACTATCCCCGACTTCAGCATTAATTTCGCCCGAGCTGGGACGCAAACGCACATGGACTTAAGCGAGCTCTCGCTGTGCCGGGACTGGGAACCGATGGCAACGATGACAAACAGGGCGACTGTGAACAGAGCAAAGCGGCTCATGGGATGACCCCCTTGATGGATAATACGGAGGCTTTGCCATGCGAGTTCCTCAAAATTTCCATAAATGAAAAAAGCCGGGCGCCTCACCCATCGCGCACCGGCAATGGGTGGGATGAATACCGTTCGACCAGCCCTGACACCGTTGCCTCCCTACCGCTCCACACCAACAAACAACGGTCATTTCAACCGAAACCGCTCGCAACACCATCGTGAGCAGCCTGGCGGAGAAATCCGCTTCTCCCTACCTCCACATGTCCCAGCCAAGTCCTCCTTACCGTTGCTTCTCTTGCCATGCTTGTAGGTAGAGCCGGGCTTTAGCCCGGCGTCAAATCCGGGTCGCAAGACCCGAACTGCTCTGCGGAAGGCCGGACTGAAGCCGCAGGCGAAGCGACTGATTTAATTGCCTTTGCCGTTGCCGTTGTTTTTTTTTGCGTTTTCAGCCCAAAAATCGCATGTCAAGTCCAAAAACCGCATAAACCATTGATCAGCAACGAGATCCATTTGGCATGTTAGTTACCTTCAAACCGCTATACTTAAAACAGTAGAAGAAAAACAGGAACGACTTCGGCCAGCTCCGCAGCATAACCCGTTTGTTTGTAGGAATTTGCCCATAAACCCTTTATTTGGACGAATTTGCAGAGAGTAACTGGCTGTAAACTATTGAAACAAAAGGTTCACAGCCGAAAGAGGGGGAGGGGGGGTGTCCCTCATGACGGCAGCAGAGAGGAGGCGAAGATGACCCTGAACTCGCGTATAGCTCTCTTCCGCCGCCTCGCCCTCCAGCTTCCCCAAGCCATCGAGAGTGCCCACATGGGCCACCCGGACTTCCGCCTCAACAACCGCATCTTCGCAACGCTCTCCGGCCAGGAGAAGGGTTGTGGCGTCCTCAAACTCACTCTGGAGCAGCAGAACTCCTTCGTCACCGACCAGCCCCGCATCTTCTCCCCTGTCCAGGGAGGCTGGGGCCGCAACGGCATGACCTACCTCCATCTCACCGAAGCCGACGAGTCCATCATGGCGGGCGCCCTGAAGACCGCATATCAAAATGTAAAGGAGAAGCAAGCGATTAAGGCAAACCCAGCCAGCAAGAAACCGACCCCGCCTGCAAAACAGGCCAAAGCCAACCGTCACCCCCTACAATAGCCCCGTGAACACCAGCCTCTTCGAACTCTTCAAAATCGGCATCGGCCCCTCCAGCTCCCACACCGTCGGCCCCATGCGCGCTGCCCTCCGCTTCGCGCGCGAACTCGCCGCCAGAGATCTCCTCGAAAAGACCGAGCGCATCAACATCGACCTCTACGGTTCGCTCGCCCTCACCGGCATCGGCCACGGCACCGACCGCGCCATCCTCCTCGGCCTTCTCGGTGAAGCGCCCGACACCGTCGATCCAGCCACAGTCGAAGCCAGGATCGCCGCCGTCCGCTCCACCGGCTCACTCTCACTCAACGGGAGCAAGACCGTCCTCTTCATCGAAGCCGAGGCACCTGCACTTCCGCCGCAGCCAGATGTACCCCGACACTGCAGTCGTCTCGCACCCCAACGGCATGCGCTTCACCGCCTTCGACGAGAACGGCGTCACCTTTGCCGATGAGGTCTTCTACTCCGTCGGCGGCGGCTTCATCGTCTCCGAAGCCGAACGCACCGCCGAAAGCACAACCAGCGCCCGGAAAGTCCCTTATCCCTTCCGCAGCTCCGCCGAGCTCCTGGCCACTGCCAGTTCTAACCGTGTAACTATCGCGGAACTCATCCTCGCCAATGAATGCGAGCTCTACTCGGCGGAGCTTCGGCACCAGACCTCCACACGCATACGGCGCCCCGGCCTTCCTACCGACGCCGACATGGATCTCCCGCTTCACGAGCAGATCAAAAAGAGCATCCTCGCTCTCTGGCAGGTCATGCAGCAGTGCACCGAGCGCGGCATCGCCACCGAAGGCATCCTCCCCGGCGGCCTCAACGTCCGCCGCCGCGCCCACCGCCTCGCCGAACGCCTCAACACCATCGGCTCCAAAGACCCTCTCGCGCCCATCGATTGGGTCACCGTCTACGCCATGGCCGTCAACGAAGAGAACGCCGCCGGAGGCCGAGTCGTCACCGCCCCAACCAACGGAGCCGCCGGCGTCATCCCCGCCATCGCCCACTACTACACACACTTCATCGAAGGGACACCGGAAGAAAAACAGGAAGGCATCATCCGCTACTTCCTCACCGCCGCCGCCATCGGCATCCTCTACAAGGAAAACGCCAGCATCTCCGGCGCCGAAGTCGGCTGTCAGGGCGAGGTCGGAGTGGCCTGCAGCATGGCCGCCGGAGGATTAGTCGCCGCACTCAACGGCACCAACGCCCAGGTCGAACACGCCGCCGAGATCGCCATGGAACACAACCTCGGCATGACCTGCGACCCCATCGGCGGCCTCGTCCAGATCCCCTGCATCGAGCGCAACGGCATGGGCGCAGTCAAAGCCATCAACGCCTGCCGCATGGCCATGCACGAGACCGGCGACCACAAACTCTCCCTCGACCAGGTCATCGCCACCATGTACCAAACCGGCCTCGACATGCAGTCCCGCTACAAAGAAACCAGCCTCGCCGGCCTCGCCCTAAACATCATCGAGTGCTGATTACACTTCCGTCGCTAAGAGGAGCCCATGCCATTCATCACTGTCCTGATTCGGTCTGCTCTATCGGATCAACAACATGCCGCGCGCAAGAATACTCAAGGCACCTCCATGACGGAGGCAGCTGACACCGTACGATAAGTTCGACGCAAGACACGGCGAAAGAAACCCGTACCTCTCGTTGTCCATGTTGCAGGAACTGGTTCGCATCGGCGATAAGAAGGCAATTGCCTTCCGAGATTTCCTGATCCGCTTCGCGTCAGATCGAAACTGCAAACGGCAAACCTATCGCATGAGGCATCTGATCAGGTCGCCCACAGCAATTCATCGCTGCCTCATGACCGTTGCTCTTCACCGAAAACGTAAAATCCGCAGTCCTCAACCCAACCGCCATTTCGTGTCTGTTCGGCAACTACCAGGGATTCATGATTGGCGACGGCCAGCTCTGGTTTCAGGAGACCAGCCCCGGAAATTTTCACATCATTCGCCATCAATCTTTCATGAAGCCTCTACCGCTCCACCGCCAGCGCCACCGAATTCCCTCCACCCAGACAAAGCGCCGCCACACCCTTCTTCACGTCCCGCCGCATCATCTCGTAAATCAGCGTCACCAGCACGCGCGCCCCGCTCGCTCCAATCGGATGCCCAATCGCCACCGCCCCACCATTCACATTCACCTTCGCAGCATCCAGCCCCAACTCCTTCATCACTCCCAGCGCCTGCACGCTGAACGCCTCATTCAACTCATACAGGTCCACCTCGTCCCGCTTCCACCCAGCCCGCTTCAGCACCAACTGCACGCCTGTCACCGGAGCCAGCATCACCCACTTCGGCGCCACGCCACTAGTCGCCTGCGCCTTGATCGTCACCAGCGCCTTCAACCCCAGCTCCTTCGCCCGCTCCGCCGACATCACCACCACCGCAGCCGCCGCATCATTCACCCCCGGAGCGTTCCCCGCCGTCACCGTTCCCGTCCTTCTTGAACGCCGGCTTCAACGCCAGCCAACGCCTCCAGCGAAGCGTCGTCCCGCACACTCTCATCGCGCGCAACCACCGTCACCGCACCCTTCTTCCCCGGCACATAACCGGCACGACCTCCGCGTCGAACCGCCCTTCCCTCCACGCCGCACTCGCCTTCCGTGCGACGCCAGCGCATAGGCATCCTGCTCCTCCCGCGTAATCGAATGCTTCTCCGCAACGTTCTCCCCCGTTATGCCCATGTGATAGTCCTCACACGCACACCACAGCCCGTCCTTCACCATCGAATCCACCACCACCGAATCGCCCATGCGAAACCCTTTGCGCCCCTGCGGCAGCAGATAAGGCGCATTCGTCATCGACTCCATCCCCCCGGCAACAACGACCTCCGCATCCCCCGCCATCACCGCCTGCGCCGCCAGCGCCACAGCCTTCAGCCCCGATCCGCAAACCATATTGATCGTCATCGCCGACACGGTATCCGGCAGCCCACCCTGTAACGCCGCCTGCCGCGCAGGGTTTTGCCCCAACCCCGCCGGCAGCACGCAACCCATCAGGCACTCATCCACAGTCGCTGCATCGATCCCTGCCCGCTTCACCGCCTCGCGGACCGCAATCGCACCCAACTGAACAGCCGTCATCTCCGCGAACGCCCCTTGAAACTTACCCACCGGCGTCCGTACTGCAGCAACAATCACAACTTCCTTCATCGATCAAAGTACCTCGATGAAAACTCTACTCCTCTAGTTCATCTTCACACTAGCTGGCGTCGCACCCTCCGGTACGATATCGAACTGCGGCTCAGGCGTCCCCATCAGATACTTGTCGAACCAGTTCACGATATTCTCCAACCTCTCCACGCGATGCCAAGGCTGTCCACTCCGCGACAGCTCGTGGCTTTCACCAGGAAACCGCACCATCACCGTATCGATATGCCTGTATTTCAGCGCTCGAAAGAAGTCCTCCCCACCGCCCGTCGGTGGTGTGCGATAGTCCGCATCGCCCAGAATGAACAGCATCGGCGTCTGCACCTTCGTGATGTACGTAATCGGCGAGTACTTCCTGAACTCCTCCACCTTGTCGAACGGAGCGCCTTCAAACCACGTCGGCTGGAACAGCGTAAAGTCCGCCGTGTACCACCAGTTCGACCAGTCCGCGATGTCCCGCTGCGCCACCGCCGCCTTGAACCGCGTCGTCTGCGTTACCGTCCAGTCCGTCAGCAACCCGCCACCGCTCCCGCCGGTCACGCCCATCTTCACCGGGTCCACATAGCCCAGCTTCACCACCGCGTCCACGCAATCCATCAGGTCGTGAAAGTCGTCGCCCGGGTAGTTATGTTGAATCACATTAGCAAACTGTTGCCCGTACGTCGTCGACCCGCGCGGGTTGGGATACACCACCACATAACCCTTCGCCGCCATCCACTGCATCTCATGGTCGAACACCCACCCATACGCCGAATGAGGCCCTCCATGGATATTCAAGATCAGCGGATACTTCTTCGTCTTGTCGAAGTCCGGGGGCAGCTGCACAAACGACTCAATCTTGCTCCCCGCAATGTCCTTCGGATTTACAGTAGGCGTGACTTGCATGTCCTCGGGCATCGTCAGGTTCAGCTGCGAAAACAACGCTTTGTTCACGTCCGTCAACCGCGTCTGTTGCTTCGAGCCGTCCGTCGCCACCGAAAACAAATCACCTATACTCACCGGCGTCGAGATCAGCGCCAACATCTTTGTCGCGTCCGGCTTCACTGCAAAGCCCACGACCGCCTGCTTCTCCGCCGTCAGCTCCTTTACCGTTCCTGTCGTGGCATCGATGGACACCAGCAGCGCGCTTCCCTGCTTACCCACGACGTCGATCAGCGACTTACTGTCGGCAGACCACACCACCTCACCCCTTCCGCCACCGCGCGGAGCCGTATTGTCGCCGCCGACTCCTCCACCCACCTCATAGTCATAGTTCGCCGTCAGGTTATGAAGAGGGGGAGTCGTCGGCGCCGGCTGCGTCGGATCGATAGCCATAACGAACATGTCCGCCTGCTGATGCGACCGTGGCTTTGCCAGCGGCTGCTCGTCCCCATGGAACGCAATCTGCTTACCGTCCGGTGAAATCGCCATACCCGAGGCAGCAAACGTCAGCTTCGCAACTAAGACGCTCAATGGCGGGGGTGATTTTTCGTCCTTCGTCGCGCCGTCCGCAGGAGCACCCAGCACATAGATCTCGTTATGCGGCAGATCATAGTAAGGCTCGTCGACATGCTCTGATGTGTAGTAAATGTTGCTCGACGACGGATACCAGGCAAACTCGACCACTGAAAACCGTCCAGCAGTAACCTGCCAGGGAGTTACCGGCTTCGACCCTACCTTCGCCGTATAGAACAGATAAAGCTGTGCTGCGTCCTTCGTATCGATGTACCCCGTCCCGTTGCTCCGGTACACGGCCTTCGTGATGATGCGCACATCGCTCTTGTGCTCCTCCGTCTTCGCCTCGTCCTTCTTGTCCTTGTCGGCCTTTGGCTCTGGCACAATCGGGGTCTCGCTCAACACGGCGATGCAAGTCCCATTCGGCGCCCACTGCGGCGAACCAACTCCCTTCTCCATCGCCGAAACCTGCACCGGCTCGCCCCCGGCCAGTGAAAGCAGGTAGAGCTGCGGCGGTTGCGGCTTGCCGTCCTTCTCCACGGCGCGAGTAAATGCGATCTGCGTCCCATCAGGCGACCATCGAGGCTGAGCGTCATGCGGCCCGTTTGTCAGCCGGCGTGGTGTCGTCGTCGGCTGGGCCGTATCCAGAAGGTAAAGCGCCGTATCGTAGCCATCGCGCTTCGCATTCACTGTCGTCTGCACGAAGACGGCGCGACCCCCATCCGGCGATAGCTGCGTATCGCCGATCCAGGTAAAGCTAAAGATATCTTTCTCGGTGATGTTTCGTTTCTGCGCCACCATCGCGCTCGTAAGAAGAAGACAAACAACTGCAGCGATCACGTTTTTTGCACGCATCAAGCGCTCTCCCGTGGTACCGAAATCAAATCAGTCGTAGACAAACGACAGTCATTTTTTTGCTTTCCATGACTATAGCCCACTGCTCTACGCATTCGAGCACAGACTTTGCGGTTCAGTTTTTTTCTTCGCGCAGTCGTCGTGAACGACTCCAAATCGTGGCGACGGAGAGTCAAAACCCGTCCGTTCCCTCTCTTCAACGCAAAAAGATTTTTGTCTTTTGTTCATTTTTTTCTTGACAGTGAATTTACGTAAATCTATACCTTCGTTAGCTGCTATGCAGCGTGTTGTAAAGACGATGTCTAATCACTAGGGAGAATAGGCAAAATGGCAACTAAAAAAGCAGCAAAGAAAGCAGCCAAGAAACCAGCGAAGAAGGCAGCAAAAAAGAAGTAATCCAACTAAGGCAACCAGAAAGGGGGACGCGATGAGCGTCCCCCTTTCTGCGTCTGCAGTCTTCGCAATCGTCTGGCGTTACTGCGCCCCGCCTGCCTTCGCGCCGCTCTTCGGAGTCGACAGATACCCCGACACCTTGTTCTTCTCGATCACATTCACCACCAGCTCATACAGCACAGGGTCCTTGCCGTTGTAGAACTGCACCGGCTCATCCAGCCCCTTGTCCTTCTTTTCGATGTTGCGATCGTCCGAGCTCACAACCAGCGTGTACTTCGAATGCTTCTCGTCCGCCTTCTTCAACTGCAGCTTGACCGTCGACAGCAGCGTCGGCTTGGCGCCCTTCTGCAGGGTGAACTCAAGATAGTTACGGTCCCCCTTATGCTTCAGGACCTCAAGCTCATCGTGGTTGGTAGCGATCAGCCCGCTCATCACGCCGGCATCACCCATCACGCGGTTCAGCTGCGTCTTTGTCGCCTCCAGGTCGGACTTGGTCGTCGCAACGTCCGTCTTCACGCCGCCAACATCGGTCTTCACGCCGGCAACGTCGGTCGACACCGCACCAATCTGCTTCGAAGTCGCGCCTCCTGCTGCTCCAGCCTGGCCGACGCCGCCCTCTGCGACGCGATGATGCTCTGCGTCCGAAGCTCAATCTGCTTCTGAGTCATCCCCACGCTCTGCCCCAGCGTCTCGCTCGTCGCGCGCAGCCTGGCATTGGTCGCCTCCAGTTGCTGCGTCAGCTCCGCGTTCTTCTGGTCTGCCGCCGCGACCTTCTTCTCCACGTCCGATATATGGTTCTGCAGACCGTAAGACCACGCCAGTCCGCCCAGAGCGGCCAGCAATGCTGCCGCAACCACTCCAAGCAATGCTCCCGAGATCGACCTCTGTTCTACATACTCTTCTTCGCTCATTCCACTCTCCTCGTTCCTGTTATTCGTTCCCGCACAGCTGTCATGCCGACCACCGACCGCTCTTCGGCCCGCAAAACTGATACACCAAAACTATAACCTCTCCGCAGCCAACTAGACTTATTCCATGCACCACCCCGACATCTGCATCGCCGGCGCCGGCATCATCGGCCTCTCCCTCGCCCTCGAACTCCAGCACCGTGGCGCCCGCGTCACCGTGCTCGACCAGGGCGCGCCACTCGCCGAAGCCTCCACCGCCGCCGCCGGAATGCTCGCTGCAGACGATCCCGCACAACCCCGCTGCAGCTCCGCGCGCTCGCCGAACTCAGCCTCTCGCTCTACCCCGACTTCCTGACCGCCTCCATGTCCTCTCCGGCATCCGCGTTCCCTTCCAGACCCATACCACCCTGCAAGCGGTCACGTCCGGCGGCCCAGGCACAAGTCCCGAACTCACCCCCAGAGAACTCGCCAACATCCTCCCCGCACTTGTTCCCGCAGACCAGCATTTCATCCTCCTCGACGAGCACAGCCTCGACCCTCGCCAACTCGCCCCTGCCCTACTCGCCGCCGTCCGCGCAGCCTCCATCGACCTGCGCCCCAACACGCCCGTCCTCTCCACTCGCACCATAGACAACGCCATCGAGATCCACACTCCCACCGGAAGTTCTCCACGCTGCAAGATTCATCGACTGCACCGGCGCCTGGGCCTCCGCCACATCTCATCTGCCAAACATCCAGGTCGCCCCGAAAAAAGGCCAAATGCTCTCCGTCTCCCTGCCGGCCGTCCTTCCGCTAACCTCGTCGTCCGCACACCGAACATCTATATTGTTCCCCGCACCTCCGGCCCCAACGCCGGCCGCGCCATCATCGGCGCAACAATAGAAGACGCCGGCTTCGACAAAACCGTCCACCCCTCCGACATTGCCCGTCTACGCTCGCTTGCCGCCGCCTTGCTTCCCCCGTTCGCAGACGCCCCTCAACTCGAAGCCTGGGCAGGCCTTCGCCCAGCAACTCCCGACGGTCTTCCCCTCCTCGGCACTCTACCCAACCAACCCAACCATCTCCTCGCCACCGGCCACTACCGCGACGGTATTCTGCTCGCACCCGCCACTGCCCGCGTCATGGCGCAGCTCCTCTCCGACGAACCCCTTCCATCGATCTCACGCCTTCTCCCCTGCACGCATTTGGCGCGAACGCCCATAACACCTTCGTCGCACAAGAGACGCCGATATTCGCGCATCCCGCCGTGACAACCGTTTCTCCGCTGCGCTATAACCAGATGTACTAAGTTTCCCCTTGGAGAAGCGTCTTATGTCCACCGCTGTCGCACCGAAAGGCCTGGAAGGCATCGTCGCCACCACGCTCTTCCATCTGCTGGATCGACGGAGACGCCGGCGTTCTCTCCTACCGCGGCATCGACATCCACGAGCTCGCCCAGCGCTCCACCTTCGAGGAGACCACCTACCTCCTCTGGTTCGGCAAGCTCCCCAACGCCGCCGAACTCGCCGACTTCACCGAAACACCTCGCCGCAGCCCGCAAGCTCGACCCCAAAATCATCGACCTCCTCCGCAGCGTCCCCACAGACGCCACGCCCATGGAGGTCCTCCGCACCGCCGTCTCCCTGCTCAGCATCTACGACGCCGACGAAGCCGACAGCTCCCACGACGCCAACGTCCGCAAGTCCTACCGCCTCACCGCGCAGATCGCCATGATCGTCGCCATCTTCGATCGCATCCGCAAGGGCAAGTCCATCGTCGAAGCCGACCCAGCTCTCTCCCACGCCGCCAACTTCCTCTGGATGCTCAACGGCGAAAAGCCCTCCGACACCGCCACCCGCGCCTTCGACATCGCGCTCATCCTCCACGCCGACCACGAGCTCAACGCCAGCACCTTCGCCGCGCGCGTCATCGCCGCCACCCTCGCCGACATCCACTCCGCCATCACCGGAGCCATCGGCGCTCTCAAAGGCCCGCTCCACGGCGGAGCCAACGAGGCCACCATGCGCCTCCTCTACGCCATCGACAAAGCCGGCGCCGACCCCGTCGAGTACGTCAACCAGATGTTCGCCGAGAAGAAAAAAATCTCCGGCTTCGGCCACCGCGTCTACCACACCGAAGACCCCCGCGCGACCCACCTCCGCCGCATGTCCGAGGAGCTCGGCAAAGCCGCCGGCAACACCAAGTGGTTCGACATGTCCCGCAAGATCGAGCTCTTCGTCAAGCAGGAGAAGAAGCTCAACGCCAACGTCGACTTCTACTCCGCCTCCACCTACACCACCCTCGGCATCGACATCGACCTCTTCACTCCCATCTTCGCCGTCAGCCGCATCTCCGGCTGGGCCGCCCACGTCATCGAGCAGCACGACGACAACCGCCTCATCCGTCCCCGCGCCGACTACACCGGCCCTGCCTATCCCGCGCCATACGTCCCACTCGGAGAACGCTAGCCTGCTTCATACACACAGTGTCTCCCGAATCAACGCGCTGACTGCGTCGATGGGCCCAACGCAAAAGAGCTTGGCGAACGTCCCCGAAGATGTCATGCTCACCGCAGGGCTCAACTCAGGGGTGATGCTTGCCGCTAAAACTTCACCGCCGGATGCCTCCTGCATCCTTCTGCTGCTCGCGCTCCCGGCCTGCGCTCAACTCCCCAGCGAAGAGACCGCCAGAACCGCAGACCATCCACCAGCCAGCCTACCGCCGCCGCGATGCGCGAGAGGTCCCCGACGTTCCCGGCATCTCTGATTCGCTGCATGGCTGGAACGCCGGCGCCACCTTCTCCGGCGTCCACGACTCCGTCACCGGCTGGGCGACCCTCTTCACTCCCGCCATCGGCTACAGCTTCAACGACACCTTCTCCATCGACGCCACCATCCCCATCTACATGTACCGCCTCGCCGAGAGCCTCTCCACCCACCCCAAGCCCAACGCGCAACTCGTCAACCAGCGCGGCGAACCCGGCGACATCGTCTTCGGCCTCCATGCCCAGTTCGTCCCACGTCAGTTCCAGTACCAACTCACCGGCCTCGTTACCGCACCCACAGGCGACGAGGCCTACGGTCTCACCACCGGCCGCGTCACCTTCGACATCAGCAATCATCTTCCAGCGCAGCTTCGGCCGCATCACGCCAAACCTCGAGATCGGCGGCGGCGACTCCTCCACCCTCGTCAACCGCATCGTCACCAAAAACTACACCTCGCTCGGCCCACTCGCCCACTTCCAGCTCGGCCTCGGCTTCGATCTCTTCCGCGGCATGTCGTTTGAGACCGACGCCTACGAGCAGCTCCCCATCGGCGACCAGAAGATCTACGGCCCCTCCCGCAACGGCAAGGCCACCGTCGTCACCGGCCACAACGTCACCGAAGACAACGGCTTCACCAACTCCCTCGACGTCCCCCTCAACCGCCACTTCACCCTCTCCGGCTACTACAGCCGCAGTCTCCGCCTCCACACCGACACCACGGCCGTCGGCCTCAGCTACGTCCTGCGCTCGGCCCCCACCACCGAAGACAGCGCCATCGACGACCTCTTCCGCTAAATATCTTGCCCCTCCCCCGCGCAGTTGTAGTTGCCGTGGGGTCGTTGCCTGTCATCTCAACCCACCAAAAACGCTTGTCATTCTGAGCGCAGCGAAAGAACCCCCGCATTTGTCTCGGCGTTTGCAGTTGCTTTTTGCCGTTGATCAACGGCAAAACTAAAAGGGAGCAGCCTAAGGCCGCTCCCTTCCGTAAACACATTGACCTGCTAATCTGCGCCCTACTTCTGGCTGGCCGGCGGCACAATCCCATTCATCCGCAGATACTCCACCATCTGCCCATAGTGGTCGCACATATGCGCAATCGCAAAAGCCGCCACGCTCGTCTTCGTCATATCGCCCCTCACCGAAGCGAACGCGTCCGCCGCCGTCAAGGTAGCCAGTTGCTTATGCGCATAAGCGAACGACCCCTCCAGTGCCTTCACTGTATCTTCCTTCGACGTCAGACCTCCCATCGCCTTCATATCCACATCCGGTTTCGCTCCGCCCAGGCTGCTAAAGAAGGAGTAGTTCGCCTGCGCGATATGCGCCACCGTCTGCCCAAACGTGTTCACGTTCTTTGGTGACACGAAGTCCACCTTTTGCGATGCCGCAAAGATCGCCTGGCTCGGTGCAAAACTGTACTTGTCCGCCGGCATCGCTTTCGCCGCGCCCACAATCTCTTCTTCGTAGATATTCAGAAGCGCTTCAATCGACTTTCCGGGCTCGATAATCGTTCCCGCCGGAACCTTCGGCGCTGTCCCGCCCATCTGTGCCATCCCAGCCGTCGCCGAACAAGCCGCCAGCGCCAAAACCACGAGCATTCGCTTCATCATCGTCACATCCTCCAGAAAAATTGGGCCCGAATGCCGCTAAGCCTAACAGATTTCAACACCTCTGCGCACTACGCCTCGTCACAGAAAAAACCTCGTTTATCCCTAAACTCTTTCGCCCCATCACTCGTCTCCTGCTATAACAGCCACAACCCCAATTCCAAGGAGCTCGCCGCCCCCATGACTGCGTACCCTGTCTCTGTTCTCCGCTCTGTCCGTCCTCGCTATCTCTCCACTGCTCGCTCAGAACGGGGCACCACGCAGCAACATCACCACTCCCAAGCAGCAATTCGGCTTCAACATCGGCGACGACTACATGCTCGCCACCTACACCCAGGAGACCGAGTACCTGCAGAAGCTCGCCAAGGAGTCAGACCGCATGAAGCTGGTCGACATCGGCCTCACCGCCGAGGGCCGCCACCAGTACATGGCCATCATCTCTTCGCCCGGAAAACATGAAGAACCTCGACCACTACCGCGAGATCAGCCAGAAGCTCGCGATGGCCAAGGGCCTCACCGACGACCAGGCCAAGGCGCTCTCCGAAGAGGGCAAGGCGATCGTCTGGATCGACGGCGGCCTCCACGCCTCAGAGACCGTCGGCGCCCAGCAGCTCGTCGAGACCATCTACGAGCTCAACGCCAAGACCGATCCCGAGACGATGCGCTTCCTGCATGACGACATCGTGCTCTGCACCTTTGCCAATCCCGACGGCATGGAGCTCGTCTCCAGCTGGTACATGCGCAACCCGGACCCGACCAAGCGCTTGCTCGACGGCGTGCCTCGTCTCTGGCAGAAGTACATCGGCCACGATGACAATCGCGACTTCTTCGCCAGCAACCAGCCCGAGACCACCAACGTCAACCGCATCCTCTCCCGCGTCTGGTATCCGCAGATCGTCTACAACCATCACCAGGCAGGCCCCGCAGGCACAGTCATCTTCATGCCGCCCTTCCGCGACCCGAACAGCTACTTCTATGACCCGCTCGTCGTGCTCGGCATAGAAGCCGTAGGCACCTCGATGCACCAGCGCCTCGTCGAAGAGGGCAAGCCCGGTTCCACCTCGCGCAGCGGTGCTCCTTACTCCACGTGGTTCAACGGCAGCCTCCGCACCGTCTCCTACTTCCACAACGAGATCGGCCTCCTGACCGAGATCATCGGCAATCCCACGCCGGAGCCGCTGCCCGCTGCTCGCCAGTCAGCAGCTCCCGCGCAACGACCTTGTCGAGCCCATCAAGCCGCAGCTCTGGCACTACGCCTCGTCCATCGCCTACGAGCAGACCAACAACCGCGCCGTCCTCGACTATGCCTCCCGCGAGCGCACCCACCTGCTCTACAACTTCTACCTGATGGGCAAGGACTCCGTTCAGAACGGCAGCTCCGACCACTGGACCGTCACACCCAAGCGCATCGAAGCCCTCGAGGCCGAAGCCGAAAAGAGCGGCGCACACGTCAACCGCGCCGGCGTGCTCTCGCCGGACGCCAGCAACGCCGCAGGCCCCCGCACCCAGGGCATTCCAGCCGATCTCTACGACAAGGTGCTCCACGATCCCAAGCTGAAGGACGCGCGCGGCTACATCGTCCCAGCCGACCAGCCCGACTTCCCCACCGCGACCAAATTCATCAACAGCCTGATGAAGACCGGCGTCGAAGTCCAGCAGGCCAGCACGGACTTTGAAGTCTCCGGCAAGCACTACCCCGCCGGCAGCTACATCGTCTTCGCCGCGCAGGCCTTCCGCCCCCAGGTGCTCGACATGTTCGAGCCGCAGGACCACCCCAACGACTTCCCTTACCCCGGCGGCCCGCCCAACCGGCCCTATGACACAACCGGCTGGACCCTCGCCTTCCAGATGGGCGTCCACTTCGACCGCTACACCGAGCCCTTCACCGGTCCCTTCGCGCCGGTCAAGACCGATCTCGCCGTGCCACTCCCTGGCACCATCGCCGGCGTCAGCGGCACTCCGGCCGGATACCTCGTCAGCCACGAGTACAACGACACCTACACCCTCACCAACCGTCTCCTGAAAGCCGGCCAGCCGGTCTACTGGCTGAAGGACCCGGTGACGGCCAACGGCAAGCAGCTCCCGCCAGGCGCTCTCTGGCTGCCTTATTCCACGACGACAGCGCAGTTGCTGCAAACGGCGACCAAAACGCTGGGCATCAACGCCACCGCCGTCTCCGCAGCCCCCACCGGAGCCGCCATCCAGCTTCACCCCACCCGCATCGCGCTCCTCGACGTCTACGGAGGCTCCATGCCCTCGGGCTGGATCCGCTGGCTCTTCGACCAGTTCGAGTTCCCCTTCACCGTCGTCTACCCGCAGGAACTCGACGCCGGCAACCTGAACGCGAAGTATGACGTGATCGTCGCCGCCGACGGCATCATCCGCACCCCTCGCCCCGGCGGCCGCGGCGGTGGGGCTTCACCCCACGCGAGATGAAGCCTGAAGAGATCCCAGCGGAGTTCCGGCCCTGGCTAGGCAGCATCACCCCGGCCAAGACCTATCCGCAGCTCCAGAGCTTCGTCTCGAACGGCGGCACGCTGCTCGCCATCGGCACGCTCCACCTCCATCGCATCGTTCCTCAAGCTGCCGCTGGTCAACGCGCCCATGGAGATGGTCAAAGGCGAGCTCCAGCCCGTCCCGCCCGAGCGCTTCTACATCCCCGGCTCGCTGCTCAAGGCGCACGTTGACGACACCGACCCCATCGCCTATGGCGTCGCACCCAACGTCATCGTGGACTTCGACTCGCAGCCCGGCGTTCACCCTCGACCCGCAGGCCTCGCTCTCCGGCCTGCACGCGATCGCCTGGTACGACGACGACAACCTCCTCGCCAGCGGCTGGGCCTGGGGCCAGAAGTACATCAACCACACCACGGCCGTCGCCGCCGCTCCGCTCGGCAAGGGCCAGGTCGTCCTCTACGGCCCCGAAATCACCTTCCGAGGCCAACCCCACGCCACCTTCAAATTCCTCTTCAACGGAATCCTCTACGGCCCCTCAACCCCAACCACCCTGAAATAAGCTCCGCCATCCTGAAATAACATCCACCACCAATCAACCAAATGGCCACCCAACCGGGTGGCCATTCTCTTGTGACCAATCTCCCACCCCCGTCATTCTGAGCGCAGCGAAGAATCCCCGCATTTTGCTCTTTGCCTTTAGTTGTCATCCTTCGCCGAAGGCGGAGGATTTGCAGTTGCAATTGCATTTGCGGTTGCGGTTGCGGTTGCAGTTGCGGTTGCGGTCGCGGTTGCAGTTGGAGTTGCATTTGCATTTGACTGCAGTTGCATTTGAAGTTGCGTTTGCATTTGCCAGCTGCAGTTGCAGTTGCTTCTAGGTACGCCAAGCCTTCACGCTTGGCCCTCTCAAACTTCTCCACAAAAGGGGGCTTTAGCCCCTGAGGAATACCCTCTTATCCGCTCCCCAACAGCAAAGCCAGCTAAAATAAAACCATGCGCCGAATCTACATGGACGCAAACGCGACCACTCCTCTGCTCCCCGAAGTCTTCGAAGCCATGCGCCCCTACTGGATGGAGCACTACGGCAACGCCAGCTCCATCCACCAGCAAGGCCAGCAAGCCCGAGGAGCCGTCGAGCAAGCCCGCGGCGCCGTCGCCCGCTTCCTCCACTGCCTCAACTCCGAGATCGTCTTCACCTCCGGCGGCACCGAGAGCGACAATCTCGCCCTCTTCGGCGTCCTCTCCACCGAAACCGCAGCGAACCCGCCCACCTCATCACCACCACCATCGAGCACCACGCCGTCCTCCACGCCGCCGAGTCCCTCGCAAAAAACAAAGTAGAAGTCACCTTCCTCGAGTGCACGCCACAAGGCATCATCGAGCCCGCCGCCCTACAAGCCGCCCTCCGTCCCAACACCAAACTCGTCAGCATCATGTTCGCGAACAACGAGACCGGCGTCATCCAGCCCATCGCCGAACTCGCCGCCATCGCCCACGCCGCCGGCGCTCTCTTCCACACCGACGCCGTCCAGGCCTCCGGCAAGCTCCCTCTCGATCTCAGCGCCGAAGGGCCCGCTCAAGCACGTCGACCTCCTCACCCTCTCCGGCC
The DNA here is from genome assembly GCA_963756685.1 of uncultured Acidobacteriaceae bacterium. GTDB lineage: Bacteria > Acidobacteriota > Terriglobia > Terriglobales > Acidobacteriaceae > Edaphobacter. Next base: position 588,678 of record CAVWON010000003.1, on the reverse strand, counting down.
ACAAGATCTACGCCCCCAAGGGCATCGGCGCCCTCTTCGTCCGCCGCAACGTCCGGCTCGCCCCAATGCTCCACGGCGGCACACACGAGCGCCAGCGTCGCGCCGGAACCGAAAACGTAGCCGGCATCGTCGGTCTCGGCAAGGCCGCAGAACTCGCCCAGGCCTGGCTCGGTTCACCAGCAGCCACAGAAACGGGTGCCCCATATCTCGATTCTGAGATGTGGGCATCGGGCGAACGCCCGACCGCTGCTGCCCAAGTCAGCCCCTCCGCCCAACTCACCGCCCTCCGCGACCGCTTCGAACAAGGCGTCCTCTCGCAGATCGAAGACACCGGCGTCAACGGCGGCGGCGCGCCGCGGGTCTCCAACACCAGCAACCTCTACTTCGACCACCTCGAAGCCGAAGCCCTCGTCATCGCCCTTGACCTCAAGGGCCTCTCCGTCAGCGGAGGCTCCGCCTGTCAATCCGGCGCGGCCGAACCCTCCCACGTCCTCACCGCCATGGGCCTTCCCCCCGCCCGCGCCCGCGCCAGCGTCCGCTTCTCCCTCTCCCGCCTGACCACCCAGGAAGAGGTCGACGAAGCCCTGAAAATCATCCCCGCCGCAGTGGCCCGACTCCGCGAACTCTCCCCCGCCTACCGCCGCAGAGAGCCCCAGGCCGTCTAAGGACCCGAATCACCCAAAATAAATTCTCAAAAAGTGGAAAATCTTCGAGTGCCAAAAAGCGACCGTTGAAACACCACAATTCACCATCAAAACACCACAAATTCACCACAAAAAAACCATCCAAAAACACCCAAATCACCAAGACCCCCCTGTATTTACGCGGCCTCCACCACGCTCACAAATACCAGGGAATATTAACCACCACAATCCTCTGGTTCCCCTTCAGCAGCAGCAGCAGCTTCAGCAACTGCACCCGCTGGTTATGCAGCGCATTCTCCCACCAGTGCCGCACCACGAGCTCCGGCAGCAACACCGCGACCTTTCGTCCAGGGTTCTTCTCCTCAAGCTCCAGAATGTAATCCATAAGCGGATTGATGACCAACCGGTAACTAGATTGAATGACCACCAGCTCCGGCTCCTGCAACCCCGCACGTTTGATCGACGCCATCACATGATCATCCCATATCTCATCCAGGCAGCCCTCCTCGTCCTCCGAGTGCACATGCACGACCTTAATCTCCTTCGACAGCAGCAGACCGAACCGCATCGCCTTCTCCGTGATCCGGTCCCACCGCGCCATCGGAATCACAACAATCGGCTCCTCCAGGTTTGCAACGTTCAGCGGCGTCATGTCCGCCATCTCCCGCTTCACCCTGGAGTAGTGCCGCTTCACCATCAGCATGGTTCCGATCAGCACTGGCACCAACAGCGCAGTGACCCAGGCGCCCGCACGGAACTTCGCCACCAACACCACAATCGTCGTGATGCCTGTCGACACCGCCCCAAAGCCATTGACGAACATGTGCCATCCGCGCAGCTTGTGGTCTTCGCCACTTCATCCAGTGCACGACCATCCCGGCCTGCGAAAGCGTAAACGCGAGAAACGCTCCAATCGCATACAGCGGAATCAACCTGTCCGTGACGCCGCCGAACAGGATCAGGATCACCGCTGTAAATCCTGTCAGCGCATAGATCCCATGCGAATAAAGCAGCCGTCGCCCGCGCAGAATGAACACATGCGGCAGATAGTCGTGCATCGCAATCGCGCGCGTCAGCCGCGGAAAATCCGCAAACGCTGTGTTCGCGCTCAACGCCAGCGCCAGCAAAACGCTGCCCATCGTCAGGTAATAAAACCAGCCGCGCCCAAACACCACCGTAACCAGCAAGCTGACCAAGCTCTGATAGCCCGAGCCATCAGGATCCATCGGCATCACCCTGTACAACTTCGCCAGATACGCGATCCCGAACAGTAACACCATGAGGATCCCGATAATCACCGTCAGCGTCCGTTGTGCCCGCTTCACCCTCGGCTCGCCGAACGCCATCACCCCATTCGAGACCGCCTCGACGCCCGTCATCGCCGCGCATCCGCTCGCAAACGCCTTCAGCAGCATCCACGTTCCCAGCGCTCCCACAGTCTGCGGGAGGGCCGGAGGAATTGGAGCCACCGGCATCGGATGCCCACCCGCCAGCACCGCCTTCCACATCCCGACCCCAATCAAAGTCAGCAGCGTGCTCACAAACAGAAACGTTGGCAGAATGAACGCCGTCCCCGTGTCCTTTACGCCACGCAGATTCACAATTGCCAGAAGCGCAAGAATCACCAGACATATCAGCAATGTATGCGGTTGCAGAGTCGGCACAGCCGAGGTCAACGCCGTCACGCCGGCCGAGATCCCCACCGCAGCAGTCAGAATGTAGTCGATCATCAGCGCCGCCGCCGCCAGCAGCCCCGGCTTCTCACCCAGGTTCTCCGTCGCGACCGTATAGCTTCCGCCGCCGCCCGGATACGCCGCAATCGTCTGCCGGTAACTGAAGTAAACGATCGTCAGCAGGACCAGGATCGCCGCGATAATCCGCCATCCGTACTCAACCCCGCCGATCCCCAGCGGAATCAGCAGCGTCATCGCCGCCTCTGGCCCGTACGCCGCGCTCGTCAGCCCATCCAGGCCAAAGATCGGTATTCCAGCAGCGACGCCGATATGCTCGGCCCGCTCCTCGCTCGTTGCTAAAGGTCTTCCAATAATCGAATCTGTTAAAGACATACGATTTAGATCGTACCGCCTCTGTCAACTCAACTCATCCATTCTCTTCATTTAATCTTGAGGCGCTTGAAAAAGACCGAATGATTTCACACCATCCGAATAATCAACGCCCCCATGTCCATCGGCCGGTACCGCCCCAACAGTACGTCCCACCTATGATTTAATTGACTAAAAATACGTATCAGGAGAATCCATGTCCACCCGCCGCATCTACGACATTCCAGTCAACAAAATCACTGGCGAAGGCACCTCCCTCGCCGATTACCGCGGCAAAGTCCTCCTCCTCGTCAACGTAGCCTCCAAATGTGGCCTCACCCCCCAGTACGACGCCCTCGAGAAGCTCTATTCGCGCTTCAAGGACTCGGGTTTTGTCGTCTGTGGCTTCCCCGCCAATGACTTCGGCGCACAGGAGCCCGGCTCCAACGAGGACATCCAGACCTTCTGCCGCTCCACCTTCGGCGTCGACTTCCCGATGTTCTCCAAGGTTCCCGTCACCGGCCCCGACACTCATCCCCTGTACCAGGCCCTCATCGCCGCCCAGCCCAGGGCCATCGGCCCCACTCGCGACAGCTTCCGCGAGAACCTCAACAACTTCCTCAAGAACAACCACAACGCCACCACCAACCCCGAGCCCGGCATCCTCTGGAACTTCGAAAAATTCCTCATCGATCGCAACGGCAACGTGGCCGCCCGCTTCTCCCCTGAAGTCCTCCCGGACGACCCCACCGTCGTCGTCGCCATCGAAACCGCCCTCGCAGCCTGATTTGATCAGCCACTCGGCACAGTCCGCTCCCAGAAATGACTCCGCTACCGGGCGCGATTCATTTACTGTGCTGAGTATGCCCCCTTCATTCCCTTCCTCACGACGCCGCCAGTCGATCCGCGTCCTCCTCGTCACGCTGCTCGTCGCGCCCTTCGCACACGCCGTCTCTTCGCGCGCTCAACTCGACGCCCTCAGCGAAGCCTTCTGGCAGTGGCGCGCCACAGAGCAGCCCTTCACCGACGACGACATCCCGCGCATCGAGCGCCCCGCCACCTTCGTCGTCGACTGGTCTCCCGCGGCCGCCAGGCGTTACCAGGCCCAGATAGTCGACTTCGAAAGGCAATACCGCGCCCTCGACTTCTCCTCCGCTCCGGTTCCAGATCAGGTCGACTACCGTCTCCTCGGTTCCGCCATCGCCCGTGTTCGCTGGGAGCTCGAAGTGGCCCCCGACTGGCGTCAGAACCCCTTCTTCTACGTCGAGCAGACTCTCGGCAGCGTCTACGTTCTTCTTCTCCCTCCGCCTCCCGTCTCCGCACTGCGACAGGACGAGGCCCTCGCCCGCTTGGAGCGCGTCCCCGCCACACTCGCCGCGGCCCGCGAGAACCTCAACGACATGCGCGGCCCCTATGTTCGCACCACCCTCGCCGCCCTCGACGGCATTGAAGAACATCTGCAGCAGTTTCAGACCGCGCTCCTCCCCCAACTCGCCGAGAGCAATCGGGCCCGTTTCCAGAACGGACCTCGCCACCGTCCAGACCGCCATCGTCAGCTACCGCGACTGGGTGAAATCAAAACAGCTCGGCCTCCCCGAACAGACCGCCGTAGGCCGCGAAGGCTACCTATACTTCCTGCGCAACGTCGCACTCCTCCCTTACTCACCCGAAGACATGCTCCGGATCGGCCGTCAGGAGTGGGAGCGTTCCGTAGCCTTCGAATCGCTCCAGCTCGCCGCCGACACTGGCCTTCCTCCTCTGCCCATCTTCCCCAGCCTCAAGGCCCAGGAGGTCGACTCAGCCAAGCAGGAACTCGCCATTCGCGCCTACCTAGTCAGCCACAACATCATGTCCGTCCCCTCGGACATTCAGCACTACAACAGCATCGCCATTCCTCCCTACGTAGCTCCACTCTCCTTCCTCGGCGTCACCGACGATCTCACCGGCCCCTCTCGCCTCAATCAAGACGGCACCAGCTACAAAGACCCGCCCAGCCCCAACCTCGGCTTCTTCGCCCTCGCCACCGCGCACGATCCGCGCCCTATCATCATCCACGAAGGCGTCCCCGGACACTACTTCCAACTCGCCTGGAGCTGGCACCATCCGGATCCCGTCCGCCGCCACTACTACGACTCCGAATCCAACGAGGGCATCGGCTTCTACGCCGAAGAGATGATGCTCCAGGCCGGCCTCTTCGACGCAACACCCCGCGCCAAGGAAATCATCTACAGCTTCATGCGCCTTCGCGCCCTCCGCGTCGAGGTCGACGTCCGCCTCGCGCTCGGAGAGTTCACACTCGAGCAAGCCGCCAACTACCTAGCCTCCACCGTACCCATGGATCCCGGCACCGCGCGCGACGAAGCCGCCTCGTTCGCCTCCACCCCGGCCAGGCCATCACCTACCAGATCGGCAAGCACGACATCATCCGCCTCATGTCCGACGCCCGCCGCAAGCAGGGCGATGCCTTCACCCTCCAGCACTTCCACGACTTCGTCTGGCTCAACGGCAACGTCCCATTTTCCCTTCAGCGCTGGGAACTCCTAGGCGACGCCTCCGATGTCCCTCCTCTGGCCCCGACCTTCGCTCCTCCGCAGAAATAGCACGCCGTACCCATAGTCGCGGGTCCGGCCGCTGCGTCTATCTGGCAAGCATTTACGTATCATCAACACACCGAAGCCTCACCCAAGAAAGGATCCACCCGGAATGCCCAGCAGTCTTTCCCGCCTTCTCTCTACATCAGCCCTGTTCCTCAGTACAGCGGCCTTCGCACAGAAAGTCCCCATTCAGATCACCGCAGACCTCTCCGATGCCCCCCGTAAGCTGTACCACGCCGAGGTCGACATCCCCGTCCAGCCCGGCCCCGTCTCCCTCACCACACCTAAGTGGATCCCCGGCAATCATCGTCCCACTGGCCCCGTCGACGAGATCACAGGCGTCGTCTTCACAGCCAACGGCAAGGTCCTTCCCTGGCGTCGCGACGATGAAGACCTGTACGAGTTCCATGTCACGGTCCCCGCCGGAGTCACCACACTCCACGCCCACCTCGACTGCATCGTTATCGCACGCATCAGCCAGAAGCTCGCCGTCCTCGAATGGGAGAAGCTCCTCCTCTACCCCGCCAACACGCCGGTGAAAGAAATCCCGATCCAGCCCACCGTAACAGTTCCGCAAGGCTGGGGCATTGGCACCGCCCTCACCCCAACCGACGGCTACGACGCACAAAATCCTAAGGGCGGCACCACTCACTACGCGGCAACAACAGTCGAACAACTCGAAGACTCTCCCGTTATCACCGGCGAGTACTTCCACGAGTTCGCCCTCGCCCCCGAGGTCACGCCGAAACACTACATCGACGTGGTGTCCGACAGCCCCGAAGACTCAAAGCTCCGCCCCGCTCTCCTCGTCGAGCTCAACAACCTCGTCCGCGAGACTGGCGCCGCCTACAACTCGCGCCACTACAACGTCTATCACTTCCTCCTCACGCTCTCTGACGAAGCAGGCGGCGAAGGCCTCGAGCATGGTCAGTCCTCCGACAACGGCGTAGGCGAAAAGGGCTTCTCTGACGACGCCCATCAGCTCGCGGAATCCGACCTCCTCTCTCACGAGTTCACCCACTCATGGAACGGCAAGTATCGCCGCCCCTACAACCTCTACCAGACCGACTTCGCCAAGATGCAGGAAGGCTCGCTCCTCTGGGTCTACGAAGGCATGACTCAATACCTCGGCAACGTCCTCGCCGCCCGCTCCGGCCTCAAATCGCAGGAACAGTACCGCGACCTCCTCGCCTCGTCCGCCGCCAACCTCGACTACAAGCCCGGCCGCGAGTGGCGCAGCACAGAAGACACCGCCATCTCCGCCAGTATCCTCCGCGGCGGCAACCCCGCCTGGTCCAACTGGAAGCGCGGACAGGATTACTACCCGGAGGGAGAGCTCTTCTGGCTTGACGCCGACACCACCATCCGCAAGCTCACCGACAACAAGAAGTCCCTCACCGACTTCCTCCACATCTTCCTCGCCAAAGGCGGAAACACCGGCCCACTCATCGTCACCTACAACCGCGACGAGCTCATCGCCGACCTCAACCAGGTCGTCAAGTACGACTGGGCCACCTTCATGCGTGACCGCATCGACGCCATCACCCCCCACGCCGACCTCGCCGGCATCGAGCAGGGAGGCTACAAGCTCGTCTTTACCGACAAGCCGACCAAGTCCTCCCGCACCATGGCCTCCGCTGGTGGCCGTCGTGGCGGTGGCACCGATGTCTGGTACTCCGCCGGCCTCCGCATCAACGGTGAAGGCGTCATCTCCGACGTCCGCTGGAACGGCCCCGCCGACAAAGCGAAGCTCTTCCCGGGACAGAAGATCATCGCCGTCAACGGCAACGTCTTCTCTGGCGACGCCCTCAAGGCCGCCATCAAGCAAGCCAAGGGAGCCACCGAACCCATCCACCTCGTCCTCCAGTCCGAAACCTTCGTCACCACCGCCGACCTCGACTACCACGACGGCGAACGCTACCCCTCGCTCGTCCGCGTAGACGGAACCCCCGACTACCTCGACGACATCACCAAACCCCTCACCAAACCCGAAGTGGCGCCCGCAGAGCCTGCGAAACCGTAGTCGCCGGCATGCTCTAAAGAAAAGGCGTGAGCTCTGGGCTCGCGCCTTTTCGTCGCTCGCCCGTTTGCTTGGGACACCTCTAGCGCGGCAAATACAGAAACTGCGGCTTGATCTTCGAAGTAATCGAGTTCGCAAAAAAATCCTTCGCTTCAGACGGACTTAACAGCCGCTCTTGCCTCGGATAAGCCGATGCGGCAGCTGCAGTGACATCTTTCAGGAACTGCTCCTCCTCCGGAAGCATACCGTCAAGAGCGCCTTCAGAAAGAACGCCGGCATACTCATGGCTCTGAAACGACCGGATGAGGTCTGCCTTTAGCCTCTGTCCGGCCTCGCCCTGGTCGGCTCGCAAGACGTCCCAAAGTTCCATGCCTCCCGCAAATCCCTGCTTACCCGCAGCACCCGCATCGATCACATGGTGCAGCACAAAGATTTTTCCCGGCAAGGCAGAGACCTTGTCCAGGACCCGTGCTGCGTCCGCCCTCTGTGATGCGGTCGGCACATATTCTCCGGGCAGATACATCAGGTGCACAAACTGAACGAAGCACGCGGCGAGCGTCGCCACACCCAACCAGGGCAAGAGCGTCCCCGGAACGCGCTTCACCTGCGATAGGACCAGATGAAGGCATAGTCCAAACAGAATGCATATCCACGCGTACAGCGGCAAAGTCACGTTGATCGAACCGCCCATATGCAAGCGGGCCGTTAGTGAAGAAAGCGTAACTCCGATCGTCGTAAACACCAGGAAATAAGTCTTTCCTCGATCTATGGAGACCTCCGACATATACAGCCCGGCGCCCACCAGCAAGAAAACGATCGCCACTCCAAGCGGGTCGACGATGTCTCTCAACAAAAATGTGACCAACTTATGGCCGTTCCAGGCCTGATGCGCTGGCAAAAACACAGTGTAGTACCGGTACCACCCGTGGCTCTCGCGGTCGATCATCCAGGAAGAAAGCGCCACTCCCAATCCAAATACACACAGCCCTTCAATCAATCTCCGGGGACGGCGTATCTCATGCATAAGCACGAACACCGCGACCGCCGCAGCACTCTGTTTCGTCTGAAACGCAACAACAAACGCAATCGCTGACCAGACGGAAAAACCTCTTTGTGCAAGGTCGATCGCCAGCAGCAGAAAAAACAAGTACAGCATGTCCACGCGGGCAAGATCGAACCATCCAGTCGACTGGCCATACAACGCGGCAAACAGGCCGCAGGCCATCCACGCTGAGAACCGGGCCCCTGTATTTCGCCGCACCAGGCCAAAGATCAGCACCAGACATCCCGTCGTCGCCAGAACACTGATCGACCTCAGAGTCACAACATTGACTCCCGTAAGATGACCCAACGCTGCCCCAAGATAGAAGTAAACCGGCGTGTACAAAAACGGCACGAAGTCCTTCGAAGGCGCAACGTAAAGCGGCTGATGGTAGGCGACTCGGCGCATCATGTCGAGCACGCCACCCTCAGCCCACTCAAGCGGAAAAGGATACGTGAGTCGACGAAAAGCAATGAAATAAAACAGCCCAATGGCCCCCAGACCAAACAGGAACAGCAGAAGTTTCAAGCCACGTTCTGCCGAATAGGCTAGATCTGGCGCTTCGGATTTGTGCATGGGTGCAATCTACATGGATTGACCCGGATCGACCTACGAAAATCTCCACGCGCCCCAGCGACCAATAAATCTACGGCCGTAGCGTAACTCTTCAGCGGCGACTCGACCTCGGGCATACAGCATGCAGAATTAGTCGAACACATATCAAAAATTCGATAAGCTTGGGAATCGCCCGGAGAACGTCGAACCCATGCTGACCCTTACCCAGAACATCACCATCCTGATCGTCATGATAACCGGCTCGATGCTCTTCATGGCCGCATTGAACCGCATCTGGCCACGGGAAAAACGTCAGATCCATAACGACCTGATCGGCTGGCAACTCAATATCCTCGGAACCACCTACGCAGTCATTCTTGGATTCATGCTCTACACCGTATGGACGGACTTCGGCTCAGCAATTTTCAACGTGAACCTTGAAGCCAGCGCTCTCAGGAATGTCTATCGACTTGCTGAAGGCCTGCCCGAACAGCAACGTATGCAGCTTCAGTTGCAGGCCCGTTCTTACGCCGATGCGGTCATCAACCGAGACTGGCCGGAGATGGCCCGCGACCAGATACCGGAAGAAAGTCACGACATCAATCAAGCCATGTGGAAGACGTTAATGTCGGTTAAATTAGCAACGCCCTCCGAGATCACTGCGGAAGACCATGCCCTCTCCGAGCTGAGCACACTCACCGAACACCGCCGCACCCGTTTGCTCCAAAGCGCGTACCATCTTCCCACCATCTTTTGGGGCGTTCTTCTCATCGGAGGATTTCTGACCATCGCCTCGGCCTCCATGTTCGGCTCGGCAAATACCACGCTCCACTCCCTTCAGGTCTTTTCCTTTACTCTCCTCATCACGCTTGTGCTGCTCGCCATCGCCGATGTTAATCTTCCATTCCGAGGCTGGGTTCACGTCAGCAACTACGCGTTCATCAGGGCGCAGGAAAACATGCAAAACTGACAACTTAACTCAGCGGCTATACGTCTCGCATTCACCACCTGAACTCAAGCCTCCACGGAGACACCCACATCATGATCGCCCGCCTCGTTCTCCTCGCGCTCCTCTCCACAGCAACGGTCGCCGCCAGCGCGCAGACCACCCCCACTAAGTGGCCCACCCAGGACGGCACCTACATCATCAAAAGCTTCCGCTTCGGCACCGGCGAGTCGCTCCCCGAGCTCAAGCTCCACTACCTGACCCTCGGCAAACCCCATCGCGACGCCGCCGGCCACACCGACAACGTCGTCCTCCTCCTCCACGGCACCGGGGGCAACGCTCACTCCCTGCTCAACCCCGTCTTCTCCGACGTCCTCTTCGGCCCCGGCCAACCCCTCGATATCACCAAGTACTACATCGTCCTCCCCGACGACATCGGTCACGGCCAGTCCAGCAAACCCTCCGATGGCCTCCGCATGCACTTCCCCCAGTACGACTACGACGACATGGTCGCCTCCCAGCACACCATGCTCGTCGAAGGCCTCCACGTCGACCACCTCCGCCTCATCCTCGGCACCTCCATGGGCTGCATGCAGTCCTTCGTCTGGGGCGAGACCTTTCCTGATTTCTCAGATGCCCTCGCCCCCTTCGCCTGCCTCCCCGTCGAACTCGCCGGCCGCAACCGCATGTGGCGCTATATGGCCATGCAGGACATCAAGAACGATCCCGCCTGGAAGAACGGTGACTACACCACCCCGCCCGTCGAAGGCCTCCGAGGAGCAAGCGACCTGTTAGTCATCGCCGGCGGCGCCCCACTCCAGCTCCAGAAAAACTACCCCACCCGCGCCGAGGTCGAAGCCTATGTCGACAAAATCATCGCCACCGACATCGCCCACACCGACGCCAACGACTTCCTCTACTACATCAACGCCTCGCGCAACTACAACCCCGCGCCCCGACTCGGTAACATCACCGCCCCCGTCCTCTGGATCAACTCCGCCGACGACTTTATCAACCCGCCTGAGCTAGGCATCGCCGAAAAAATGGTGACGAAGATGCCCCACGCCAAGTTCGTCCTCATTCCCATCTCCGACGCTACCCGCGGCCACGGCACCCATACCCAGGCCGCCGTCTGGAAGCAATACCTCATCGACTTCCTCGCCCAGACCGAAAGGAAATAACGAAAACGCTAGGGCTCCGTCAAATCCGAAGGGCCAGTCAGTCACGCGAAATCTGCAACTTTGAAGTCTTGCGACTGCCATTCGGTTTGTGTGGAGGCTTATCGTGCGCCATGCTTCGTTGGTTCTGCTTCTGTGTGCTTCTTTCGTTCACATGTCAGCGCAGGAAAATGGCCTCAGCCAGCGACCGTCACCCGCTCCGCCTGCAACACCTAACGTTTTCAACACAGCAAAAGGCCCCACGCCAAAAAATACCGTCCGTCCCATTCCGCTGGCCCTTAGCTACAACCACTATGTGCACGACATCCCGCTGAGCAGGAACTCGAATTACTATGTGCACGAGGTCAAGGTCGCCGTCCACGATCAAGTCGGCATAACCAGATTGATCTGTGAGAAGGCAAGCCCGACAAATCCGAATTGATGGGCTGCACACCAACGGTCAATCCGCCCTACCGCCGCTTCCCCTGTAGTTCTGCGCATACACGTCTCTGGGCAATCCTTCTCGTTTCGCCTTGCCCGAAAGCGCAAACGCGCTCTCCCTGCTCATCGGATCGCCCAGTGTCACGAGAAATGGAGCGTGCCCACTCGGAGTAAACACCCCGGGATTTAGGTCTGGATGGCTCTGCGCAATCTCCGCAGCTCTCTGCCGGGCCTGGTCTTCGCGGTTGTAAGTAAACGCGACCACCCTCCAATTCCCACGTCCTTTGGTTGAATCACTCTGTTGAGCAGTGGCGGGAGTGCCCTTCGATACCCCAACTGCGCTCGGCCGAGAATTCTCGGCAGCCTGCCTCGCAGTCGGAGCCCGCGTTGCATCCGTCGGCGCACTCTCCTGGACGAGCGGAGCCGTCGCTTCCTGCGCCGCGCCGCCAGGCCCCGCCGACCGGCTATGCACGAAATACCATCCCGCTACGAGAATCAGGAGCGTCCCTACGCCATAGGCGATCCCTCGCGCCCCGAATCGATGCGGCTTATCGCCGACAGGCACACGGATGCGTGCAGCCACCAACGGAGGCACCGCAGGCGCGACTTCACGTGGTTTCTCAACCCGAGCCTCCGCCACGACCGCCGGACGAGCAACAGGCTTCGCAACCCCCGCCGGCTCCAACGCCACGCCGATCTGCGCAAACCCCCACTCCCCGCTCGTCCCCTTACGGACGATCTCCTCAAAAGGCGCAGGCAGTGGAAGATCGCGCGTCGCGTCTTCCGGCGTCCTCTGCTGTGTCAGCGCCTCCAGCAGCACTGCAGCATAATCACGCACGTCCTTCTGCTTCAACGCCAGCCCCTCTTCGCCCTCGAGCGTCTCCCGGATGCAGTCACTCCGCAGCTTGATCACCTCGCCAACGGCCAGAACGTTCGCCGGCTCCACATGCTCATGGACGAACCCATTGGAATGAAGCGCTTCAATCGCAGCCAGCAGACTCGTCGCGACCTGTCTCGTCTCCAGCTCTGTCAGCCGCCGTTCCTTCAGTATTTCGCCAAGATTGGCCTCAACCGGTTCCATCACCGCATAAACAAGCGAGGTCTCGTCCACTACAACATGCCCAAAACTCTTCAGCTTAACAAGGTTCGGATGGTTCAGCGCCGCAATTCCGCGCCATCGCGTCAGTATCTCGTCACCATCGAAGTGCGACTCGATCAGTCGTATCACTGTCGGCATGCCCGTGCCATTCGAAGTGGAGAAAAAAGCACTCCGCCCCTCTGGCCGTATCAGTTTTGTAAGTGGGTAGACCCCATCGATCGTTCGACCTTCATATTCCGTCCAAAGATTCATTGTTCGCTTCCCTTCCTGGGGGTATCGAACCAAGGAAGAAGAAAGGCCGCTCGCGGCAAATGGAACAGAGGACGTAACAGGGGCATCAGCAAAACCAGGCGCCGCTCTACCAGGTGCCATTATCCTTCATTGCGCCTCTACACTCAACGCAAAGCGGCTTTGTCGAACCACAGCACTAACTTCCAGTCGCAGTCACCAGGTACTGCTCGATCTTGCCATCCGGCTCCTCATACACCGTCACGCGCACCTGCTTACCTGGAAAACTAACGTTGAACACCCTGAACGTCATCCCGCCGCGCTTCTCCTCGGCCACCTGTTTGAAGCTGCTCGGCGCCCCCAGCGGCCCCAGGCTCTCAGCAAAGTCCTCCATCGCCTCGTCTGTAAAGTACGCATCGCACAACGGCGTCAGCTGCGAGCGGTCCAGCTTCCCCTCCTGCAAACCGGTCAAAATATCCAGCGCCCGCTTTTCTGGCGCCGTAGTCGTGTTCTCAACGTTCTTCCACGAAGCCCCAGCCAGTACTAGCGGCGCAATCTTCAGCGCCAACGTTGCCGCCGCACTCGAAGCGTCCTCATTTGTAAGAACAGTCACCGCAGCTTTGTCGTCCGGGAACACAATATTCTCCGACACAAACCCCGAAACCTCCCCGCTGTGCCCCACATAGCGATGCCCGTCCCGAACTCCCACCTGCACGCCCAACCCATACCCAGTGCCTTTACCGTCCTTCAGCTTCACCTCGGTAAACATCGCGTCGTACGATGCAGGCGCCAGCAGCGATCGGTACATCAAACTGATGTTCCACAACGCAAGATCACTCGCCGGCATCGCCAGCTCTCCCGCGGCAAACATCCACCCCTGACCCTCCTGCGGCGCTGGACGCAACGGCCCCAAAGCATGTTGGTAGTAGCCCAAAGGGTCGCTCGCTGGCAGCCTGCTCGTGTCAGAATTGAACACATCAGTCATCTTCAACGGCTGAAAGATCCGCTCTTGCAGCTGTTCGATCAGCAGCTTGCCACCTACAATCTCCGCAATCCGTCCCGCAATCACATAGTTCGTATTCGAGTACTGCCACTGGGTCCCCGGCTCGAAGTCGAGCGGCTTCTTTGCCCACACATCCAGGATCTGCTGAGGATTCGTCGGCTTCATCATCGACGTCATCACGTAGTCCTCGGGCCAGAAGTCCTGATACCCCGACGTCATCGACAACACCTGCCGGATCGTCACCTCATTCGCCCGCGTCAACTCCGGCAGATACTTTCCCACCGGATCGTCCAGCTTCAACTTACCGTCCTGCATCAGCAGCAACAATATCGCCGCCGTGAACTGTTTGCTGATCGACCCGATCGAATAATGCATCCCCGGCCTGGCCGACATCGCCGGTTCCAACCGTGCCATTCCATACGCCCTCACAAACGCGACTTTCCCATCCTGTACGACAGCCACCGATGCGCTCGGAACGTCGGTCGCCTTCAATACATCGGCCGCCGCCGCATCAATTTGCCTCGCCGTGGCAGCGGGTAGAGAATTCTGCGCGACCAGTGGCAACGCCACAGCCATCACCCAGCCCAACCCCAAAACCCCCGTCACTCGTACCTGGAGATTCGTCATGCACGAAAGACTATCAGCGACCTGCCACTAAGTCAGCCTTCACTTCGGCCCCCGCCACCGGCAGATTTCTCGAACGCCCTCAAATTTGCTACCCTTGCGCCCATGCGTCTCCGTCATCTCTCGCTCGCCGTAGTCCTGACCTGTTCGACTGTTTTAGCCCAGTCCTTCACTCCGATCCGGGAACAGAAGAACCTCTCCCCCGCCGCCATCGCGAAGCTGCACACCCTGGAGATGCTCAACTCTCTCCCTGTCGGCGAATGGCATTTCCACGCGGGCGACGTCCCCCACGGCGAGTCCCCGTCCCTCGACGACTCCGCTTGGCCCCTCGTCAAGCCCCGCGCTAAGGCCCCGCAGGACGCCGTCTGGTACCGCCGCGTCATCGAGGTCCCTAAGACCCTCAACGGCTATGACATCACCGGCGCCCGTATCTGGTTCCAGTTCCACGCCAACGCCAACGGCCCCATGCCCCAGATCATCTACTTCAACGGTCGCCGCGTCGCGCTAGGCGACGACCTCGAGCCCATCGTCCTCTTCGACCCGGCAAAGCCCGGCGACAAGGTCCTCGTCGCCGTCAAACTCCTCCACACCGTCGACGAGAAGACCTTCGCCGGCGTGAGCCTGAAGATCGAACCCAACCCGTCAGCAACTGGCCCCAGCGCGCGTCCTAACCCCGAAGACATCCGCATCCAGTGCATCACCGCAGCAAACATCCTCCCCGCACTCCCAACCCCGCGCAAAGACCTCCTCCCCAAAGTAGAGGAAGCAGTCGCCGCCATCGACCTCAAAGCTCTCGAAGCCAGCAATCAATCTGCCTTCGACGCCTCCCTCCGCAAGGCACAGGACATCCTCACCACCCTCCACCCAGTCCTCTCCCAGGCCACAATCGACCTCGCCGGCAACGCCCACATCGACGCTGCCTGGCTCTGGCCGCGCAGCGAAACCATCGACGTCGTCAAGCGCACCTTCACCACCGCGCTCCAGCTCATGGACGAGTACCCCAGCTACACCTACAGCCAGTCCGCCGCGCAGTACACCGCCTGGATCGCCGAAAAATATCCCCAGATGAACGACCAGATCCGCCAGCGCGTCAAAGAGGGCCGCTGGGAGATCGTCGGCGGCATGTGGGTCGAGCCTGACCTCAACCTCCCCGACGGCGAATCCCTCGTCCGCCAGCTCCTCGTCGGCCAGCGCTACTTCCAACAAGCAGTACGGCGTCACCGCGCGCATCGGCTGGAACCCCGACTCCTTCGGCTACAACTGGCAGCTCCCCCAGATCTACAAACGCTCCGGCATGGACTACTTCGTCACGCAAAAAATGCACTGGAACGACACCAACCAGCTTCCCTTCCGCCTCTTCTGGTGGGAATCGCCCGACGGCAGCAAAGTCCTGACCTACTTCCCCACCGACTACGTCCATGACAACGTCAACCCCACCCGCATCTCCGCCGACTTCGCCGAATCCGCGCAACGCAACCCCGGCACCGCCGAGATGCTCGACCTCTACGGCATCGGCGACCACGGCGGCGGCCCCACCCGCGCCATGCTCGATCAGGCCGACCAATGGATCACCGCCGGAAAGAACAACGACGCCGTCCCCACCATGCGCTACCACACCGCGCAAGGCTACTTCACCAATGTAGAAAAAAACCTCAACCCAGACTCTCCCACTTGGGACTACGACTCGATCGCCAAGGGCTACACCGCACCACCGGCCTCATCCGCCGGAGCGATGGGCCTTCCCACCTGGAAGGACGAGCTCTACTTCGAGTACCACCGCGGCGTCTTCACCACGCAAGCCCAACACAAGCGCAGCATGCGCACCAGCGAAGTCGCGACCCTCGACGCCGAAAAACTAGCCTCTCTCGCATGGCTCAACGGCCGCCCCTACCCCGCTGATCAACTCACCGAAAACTGGAAGAAAATCACCTTCAACCAGTTCCACGACCTCGCCGCCGGCTCCGGCATCGGCGTCATCTACAAAGACGCCCAAAAGGACTACACCGAAGTCTTCAACTCCGACAAGCTCATGACCGACGCCTCTCTCAAAATCCTGGCAGACCAAATCAACACGGCGAACCAACCCGGTGAAGCGATACTCGTCACCAACACTCTTGCATGGCCGCGCAAAGAGACAATCCAAATCAATGTGCAAACGCCAGAGGTCGGAGAACTCACTCTCACCGATGACGCCGGACGCAAGCTTCCCTACGAAGACCTGAACGAAGGATTGAATATTCGAGATCACACCGTGCTCGCCACGGTCGATGTCCCTGCGCTCGGGTATACCGTTCTCCACGCAACCGCTTCGTCGTTAGCCAGGCAGCCCCGCGGCTACGAAACCACTCCCGCCGATCTCACTCTCGCCAACGACAAACTCACTGTCTCCATCGATCCTAAGACTGGATGCATTATTCAGATCTCCGATCCCGGAATGACACGTAAATATCTGGCCCCAAACTCCTGCGGCAACCAGCTTCAGGCCTTCGTCGACACTCCGAAGCAGTACGACGCCTGGAACATCGACCCCGGCACCCTCGATAGGGCCCCGTCCATCATCGATCAAGTCGACTCAATCCATGTCATCAGATACAGCCCCCTCCGCAAGTCCATCCTCATCTCTCGCCACTGGCAAAATTCCAAATTCACTCAAACCATCTCCCTCGATGCCGGGGCCGACCACGTCGACATCACCAACGACATCGACTGGCACGAATCCCACGTCCTCCTCAAAGCCGCTTTCCCACTAGCCGCAACGTCCGGGAAAGCCACCTACGAGATTCCCTACGGCTCCATCGAGCGCCCCACCACCCGAAACAACTCCTGGGAGAAGGCCCAGTTCGAAGTCCCAGCCATGCGCTGGGCCGACCTCGGCGACGCCAACCAGGGCCTCTCCATCCTCAACGACTCAAAATACGGCTACGATGCGGTCGGCAACACCCTCCGCATCACGCTCCTCCGCTCCCCCACCTGGCCTGACGCCGAAGCCGACCGCGGCCACCAGCACTTCGTCTACTCCCTCTACCCCCACACCGGAACCTGGAAGCAGGCCCAGACCGTCCATCGCGGCTATGAGCTCAACTACCCCCTCAGGGCCGAACAAGTCTTCTCCCACACCGGCACTCTCCCCGCCGAACACTCCTTCGCCAGCGTCGAAAACCCCAACGTCACCCTCACCGCCATCAAAAAAGCCGAAGACTCCGACGCCCTCATCTTCCGCATGTACGAGTGGGCCGGCGAAGCAACCCAGGTCAAGCTTCACGTCCCGCCCGGAGCGACCGGCGCCACCGAAACCAATCTCATGGAGAAACCCGAAGGCGTAGCACTCAACCTGACCGGCGACACCA
The DNA here is from genome assembly GCA_963756685.1 of uncultured Acidobacteriaceae bacterium. Lineage (GTDB taxonomy): Bacteria > Acidobacteriota > Terriglobia > Terriglobales > Acidobacteriaceae > Edaphobacter. Next base: position 570,936 of record CAVWON010000003.1, on the reverse strand, counting down.
TCACCGTCCCCATCAAACCCTACGAAATCCTGACCATCCAGGCAACCTATCCCCACAACGTAGCGGCGAAGTAATCGCCGCTGCATTGAGTCTCTAAAAATCGTCATCCTGAGCAAAGGGCGTAGCCCGAAGTCGAAGGACCCCGAGACCGCTCGAGCACCCATGCCTTCATTGCTTTTTCTACCACGAATCCTGACTTTGACGTGATCGCCCGCGGCTACTCATTCCGCAAAGCGATCACCGGATCCACGCTAGCCGACCGCCGCGCCGGAACAATCGAAGCCACCGCCGCAGCCACCACCAAACTGACCGCCGCGAACAACAGCGAAATCCACAGCCCGGTCTCCATCGCCGCAAACGCGTGCGCCAGCACTCGCTGCGCAATGAACGTCAGCACCAGTCCTGCCACAATCCCTGCGCCAATCATCATCATCGAATCTCGCAGCATCAGCGAAACCACCTGCCACCGTTGCGCACCCAGCGCCATACGAATCCCAATCTCCGTCGTCCGTTGCGAAGCCGTAAAGCTCAACAACCCATAGATCCCAATCGCCGCCAGCAACAGCGCGAGCCCGCCAAACATCGTCAACAGCCACACCAGCAGGTGCCGGGTTGCCAGCGAATCCCCAACAAAACTGCTAAGCGTCGCAACGTCGTAAACAGCTTCGGTCGAGTCCACGGCCCGCACAGCCTCCACCAGCGGCGTTCGCATCGTGTCCGGATCCATCTTCGTCCGCACTACAAAGACCGCTTCGCCAACGGGTTGTTGTGCCATTGGCCGATAAACCACTCCCTTGTTCTCTTCTACCTCCAGCGAATCCTTACGCACGTGACCCACAACACCCACGATCTCCACCCATGGTGAGCTCGATCCGCCAAATCGCACATGCTGTCCAACGGGACTCCGCCCCGGCCAGTAGGCCTTCGCCAATGTGTCGTCAATCACAGCGACTTGCGGCCCGTCACTCCGGTCTTCCTCACTGAACCACCGCCCCAGCTGTAACGGAATCTGTATCGTTGAAAGATACCCAGGCGTCGCCCACGCGTGGTCGCCATGCGGTCCCGGATCGTCCGGCGAGGCGGGAGGCCGTTCCTTAATCGCAAAGCTTCCCGATGGATACATCCCACTGGCAAACGGCATCGGAAAGACCGCACCGGCAGCAACAACGCCCGGTTGTGCACGCAGCCGCTCCGTCACATCATGGATAAAATTCGCCTGCTTCAGGTCCTGGTTCTTATAGTTAGTTGCATCCAGAGTCACCTTACCCGTCAACACCGCGTCGCTCTTGAACCCAGGGTTCACCGTCTGCAACTGTCTCAGGCTCGCCAGAAACAACCCGCATCCAGCCACAAGCAGAAAAGCTAACGCAATCTCCGTGCACACCAGCACGTTGCGGAACCGTTGCTTTCCCGCCCCGGCCGTCGCGCCCTTGCTGTACTCGCTCAGACGCAGCGACTTGTGCGTCCGCGCAAGTTGCACCACCGGTGCCAGCCCTGCTAAGAGCGCAGCAAGCAAACCAAAGCCCGCAGCCACTGCCACCACCCTCAGGTCCGTATGGACGGCAAAACCCGTCGCCAGATCATGAGGAATCGCAAGCAAAAGCAGCTTGCCAAGCAATGGCCCGGCCACAATCCCGATCACCGTCGCCGTCCCTGCTAGCAACGCCGTCTCCACAACAAACTGCATCGCAAGCTGTCGCAGCGAAGCGCCCAAGGCACTCCGTATCGCCATCTCCTTCATTCGCATCGAGGCCCTCGCCAGCATCAGCCCCGAAATATTCGTGCAAGCGATCAGCAGAATCATCGCCACCACTGCAAACAACGCAAACAGCGGCTTGCGAAGGTCTCCCGCAGCGTCCTCGGTCCGATGGTTGAGCAAACATCCCCCATCCCGAGGTCTGTCCAAAGTTAAAGCCGCTCGTTCCCTCCCGCCGAATCTCCTCCACCCGCTTCTGCTCCATCGCCGCGTTGAACTGTGCCACTGTCATGCCAGGCTTCAGCCGCACTACGCTGTTATACGACTCGTTAAACCGGTTGTTCGCCGCATACTCCGTCGGAGCCAATCGCAGCGGAGTCCACAGCTCCACGCCCTTCGGCCACGCAAAGTCGCTTCGCATTACCCCGATCACGCGATATGACTGATCATCCAGCAACACCTTCTTGTCGATCACGTCGTGCTGCCCACCAAACATCCTTTGCCACGCCGCATAACTCAGCACAATCACGCGCTCGGCGCCCTTCTGGCTCATCCTCCGATAAAAACGTGCGCCCCAGAATCGGCTGCGCGCCAAACACCTGGAACCACTGCCACGTCACCTTCCCTGCCCGCAGATGCTGCGTCCGCCCATCAAACGTCGCGTTGAAGCTGGCCGCCTGCACCATCGCCGCCGTATCCACCAGCCCCTTCATCGACTGTGCGTCCTGAAAATCAGGCGCCGAAACCCCGATGCTCGGCAGATTCAGCTGCGTATACTTCGCATGAAATGAAGCCACCCGCTCCGGGTCCTGCACACCCGACGGATGCAGCAACACCGCCTGGATCACGCTGAAGATCGCCGTATTCGCGCCAACGCCCAAAGCAAGCGTCAAAACGGTCACAATCGTGAAGGTGGGCGCTCGGAAAAGTTGCCTCACCGCATACCGCAGATTTTCAAGCATAGTTTTTTCTCCTCGCTGACGAGTTCATACGGATCCTCATTGCACGTTGTTCACCAAAATCAACTGATCAAACCGCCTGATTTTCAGCAGCTTGCCGAATGCCGATCAGAAAATATGTCCAGTTTCAGAACCCCGCGTTCATTTGCGGACAGCGGATAACCCCTCAACTCTCTCGGGCAACTGAAAACCACCAAAAATGCGAAAATAGAAGCAGCAGAAGCCATGCCGCACACCATGCCCAACACGCCCGAGACCATCGCCGTCGCCATGTCCGGAGGAGTCGACTCCTCCGCTGTCGCCGCACTCCTGCGCGCCCAGGGCCACAACCTCGTCGGCCTCACCCTCCAGCTCTGGAACCAGCGCCGCCTAGCAGGACATGAAGGCATGCCCGAGGCCGTCCAGGGCCGCTGCTGCAGCATTGACGACGTCTACGACGCGCGCCACGTCGCCGAGCAGCTCGACATCCCTTACTACGTCGTTAACCAGCAGGACCGCTTCGAAGCCGAGGTCGTCAAGCCCTTCGTCAGCGAGTATCTTGCCGGCCGCACCCCCATCCCCTGCACCCTCTGCAACAACCACCTCAAGTTCGACCAGCTTCTCATCACCGCCCGCCAGATCGGCGCCGACCGCATCGCCACCGGCCACTACGCCCGCAACCACTTCGACGAGACCCGGCAGCGCTGGATCCTCTCCCGTCCCGAGGACAAGTCCAAGGACCAAACCTACTTCCTCTTTGGCCTCACACAGGAACAGCTCAGCCGCACCCTCTTCCCACTAGGCGAGATGCAGAAGCCCGCCGTCCGACAGATGGCTGCCGATGCAGGCCTCGAAGTCGCCAGCAAGTCCGACTCGCAGGAGATTTGTTTCATCCCCGGCGGCGACTACAACACATTCTTGAAGGCCTACCTCGACGAACAGAACGAAGAAATGCCAGACACATCAGGCGAACTCGTCACCACCTCCGGCGAGGTCATCGGCCACCACGAAGGCATCCAGAGCTTCACCGTCGGCCAGCGCAAGGGCCTCGGCCTCACATCGGTCAACCCGCTCTACGTCCTCTCCATCCACCCCGACTCGCACCAGGTCACCGTAGGCCCTGACGACGATCTCCGCTCCCGCGACCTCTACGCCAACCGCCTCAACTGGATCTCCATCTCCGAGCTCACGGAACCCATCCGCGTCAGCGCAAAGGTCCGCCACCGCCACACTCCCGCGATGGCCACACTAACCCCTGTCGACGAAAACATCGTCCACGCCCTCTTCGACGAGCCCCAACGTGCAATCACCCCCGGCCAGTCCGCCGTCTTTTATCAGGAAGACGAGGTAGTCGGGGGTGGTTGGATCATCTAGCGGCCGTCGCGAACGATAGACCGAAAAAACATGAAGCCGCGGCCCTTACGAGTCTCGCCTCTGACCGTTCGCCTTGCCGCGTCCAAACTCCTTCGCCCGTCCTACCAGAACGTCGAGCCCAGCCTTAAATCCATTCACCAGGCCCGCAAACTCACGCACCGGTACCTTGACCGCTCGCTGTAGCGTCTCCGAGACATCGGCCGTTGTATTCAGCACCGAAGTCACCATTCCATCCACCCGTGCCGCCTGCGCGCGCGTCCTCGCATTCAATTCGCTGGCGGTCGCATCGAACTCCGCGGCCTTGCTGCGCACGACGTGGCTCGTCTCCACCAGGTTCTCCGTTATGATCTTCACCTTAGGCGCCGAATCATGAATCATGCCATGCGTCGTGTCCAGAATCGGCCCCATCTTCGTCCGCAGCTCTTCTGCGATCTCGAGCCCCTTCTTGCTGGCCTTGGCCGCGCCCACTGCCATCACGACCACAGCGACCGCCTGCACGATCATCGCAATTGCTACCATGCCGACAAACCACTCAAGCAGTCGTGAGTTCCCAGAAGAAAGCGGGCCCGCGTCTTGCAGCCACATTCCTGACATCACGATTCGCAGACCTTCCATATCGTCTCTCGCTCTCTTAAAAAGTATGAGCACAATCATAAGGCCCGGCCACCAGAAAAGGCTGACCGGGCCCTGTCTTACTCAACTTATTTCTACGAACTCTGTTCGCTCGTCGTGCTGGCGTATGCTTCCTTGCCCGCATCAATTGCGGCAGAGACCTTGTCCTGGTGCTCCTGAATCAGTCCCTTGCCCTTCTCCACATACTGGGCCCACTGTGTCCGTCCGCGGTCATAGTACTCCTTGCCACGGTCCACATATTCGCCCACCTGCTGTTTACCCTGTGCGGCCAGAACCGCAGCCTTGTCCTGGGCCTGCTGTGCAAGCACCGCCGCCCGGTCTCTTGCGTCCAGAGCGCTCGCTACCAGGTCCTCGCGTGTCTCCTTGCCTGCCTTGGGTGCATACAGCACGCCAACCAGCGCGCCGACACCCAGACCCGCAAGAAACCATCCCAATCCGCTAACTCCACTCTCGTTGTCGTTATCTGACATGCTCTCTCTCCTGTTCCGGTTTCAATTGCGGAATCTGCTTCTTCCGCATTTATAACTCAACTTCCAATTCTGTGCGGTTCATGCGATCCAGGACCTACCTAAGACCGGCCGGCGGCGTCACCAGCCTACACTCACTCGACAGGTAGTCTAACCCGTATTTAGGTGGATGCCCCGCCGAAAGATTAGGTTGCAGTCACATGCTCCACTTTGACCTCTTCCCAATGACCCTCAGATAAATCACCCTGAGATATTCGCCAGGCCACGTCCTTCTAACCGTCCGCCGCACACGTATACCTTCCACCGGCGCCTTCGTCATAATAGGAAGAGCGGAAGGCGCCGCCCCTCCAACGAGGGGGGCTCGGACTGGCGTCTCGCATCGAATACCAGTGAAGTGATTTACAGTGTTGCAGTGAAAGTATTCGCCACAGGAAAAGGGGACCAATGTACGCCACCAAAAGCCTCTCCACTCCGCGCGCCGTCTTGGCCATCACCGCTCTCACCTTGATTATCGGCCTCACCGCCTGCAAAAGCGCCCCACCCACCACTCCCACCGATGACGCCAGCCTGACCGCCTCCCTCCAAAGCCGCATCGCCGGCGACGGTGCCCTCAGCAACGAGCCCATCCAGTCCGCAGTCCAGGACCGCGTCGCCACCCTCAGCGGCGCGGTCAGCAGCGACGCCGCCCGCTCTCTGGCCGCAGCAGACGCCGCCCAAGTCGCTGGCATCAAGACCGTGGTCAACAACCTGACCGTGCAAGCTCCGCCACCTGTCGTCACCGCCGCGGCCACGCCGCCTCCAGCTCCCATGCCCGTCGCACCCAAGCCAAAGCCGGCCCCCGCAACCAGGACGAAAACCGCACCGGTCGTCCGCGACGCCCCACCAGCCGAACCTCCCGCACCTCAGGTCGCCGTAGCTCCGCCGCCTCCACCGCCGCCGCCCGCGCAGGACCTCCCTCCCGCGCCTCCACCGCCCCCACCAGTCCCCGAGTTCCGTAACATCACCGTCCCACCCGGCACCACCATTCCCATCCGCATCACCGAGACCCTCGACAGCGCCACCACCCAGCAAGGCGATCTCTTCACCGGCACCGTCGCCGCCGACGTCATCATCGACGGCCTCGTCGTCATCCGTCAGGGCACGCCGGTCTCCGGCCGCGTCTCCGCCGTCCAGGAGGCCGCCCACTACAAAGGCAGCTCCCTGCTCACCATCGAACTCACCAGCATCAGCCGCCGCGGTGAAAGACTCACCGTCACCACCGACCCCTACAGCGTCAAAGGCAAGGGTCGCGGCGCAAACACAGCCGAAAAAGTCGGCGGCGGAGCGGCCGTAGGTGCCATCCTCGGCGGCATCATCGGCGGAGGCAAAGGCGCGGCCATCGGCGCTGCTGCCGGAGGCGGTGTCGGTGCCGGAGCCAACACCATCACCCGCGGCGAGCAAGTCCAGATCCCCTCCGAATCTCTCGTCCGCTTCAACCTCACCAGCACGCTATCCATCAGGTCCCCACCAAAGACACCGACAGCACGACCACTAGCCCCGACCTGCACCCTCGGCCGTCAACCCCACAGCCGCAGTAGCCAGAAGCCCGCATCCAACCCATACCCGGAGAATTTCATAACTCAGTAAGAGAGCGGAGCTCCCAGGCTGGTGTAAACTCAATGCAGCAAGCCGGATGGATCTCCCATCGCGGACGCTGCCCCTACCGAAAATCTCCATCTGAGGTGTTCGTCTTGACGAAGGCATCGGCCAACCGCCCAGCAGGATTTCTCACCTTCACCCTGCATGCGCATCTGCCCTATGTCGTCAACCACGGCACCTGGCCTCACGGCATGGAGTGGCTCCACGAAGCTGCCGCCGAAACCTACCTCCCGTTCCTCCGCATGCTCAAAAATCTCGAGCGCGATAATGTCCGCTTCAACTGCAATCTCAATCTCTCGCCCATCCTTCTCGAGCAGCTCTCTCATCCCGTCTTCATCGCCGAGTTCCCCAACTACCTCAACCGCAAGATCGTCGCCGCCCGCGAAGACGAGGCCTTCTTCATTCAGTCAGGCGAAACTCACCTCGCCGAGACCGCTCGCTTCTGGCATCGCTTCTTCTCGCACGCCCTCGAAGACTTCAACCACTTCGACCACAACATCATCGCCGGCTTCCGCCACTTCAACGAGACGGGCCTCATCGACATCATCACCTGCGGCGCCACTCACGGCTACATGCCGCTCCTCGGCACCGACGAAAGCGTCCGCGCCCAGGTCCGCACCGCCGTCGACACGCACATCCGCCACATCGGCAAGCACCCCAAAGGCATCTGGGCGCCCGAGTGCGGCTACCGTCCCGCCGGCTTCTGGAACTACCCCGTCCCTAACGCAGACGGCTCACCCACGCCTCCCGGCTTCGATCGCATCGGCGTCGAGCAGGCCCTCTCCGAGTCTGAAATCGACTTCTTCTTCGTCGATACTCACCTCGTCGAAGAAGGCCACCGTGTCCCGTCCCCATACGAGCTCCTCAACGGCGCCGTTCCCACCGACGAGCAGACCGAGCGCATGACCCACGGCAATCATCGCTCCCTCTACCAGCCCTACTACGTCGACGGCCCCTACGACAAGCGTTACGCCACCACCATCTTCCCTCGCGACCCCCGCACCGGCGTCCAGGTCTGGTCCGGCGAAACCGGCTACCCCGGCGACGGTGTCTACCTCGACTTCCACAAGAAGCGCTGGCCCGGCGGTCATCGCTACTGGCGCGTCACCGGCCCCAAGGTCGACATGGGCGACAAGCTGCCCTACTACCCCCAGCAAGCCGCAGAGCGCGTCAAAGGCCACGCCTCCAACTTCGTTCATCTTGTCTACGAGGCGCTCAAGTCAGGCTTCAACGACGAGATCCCGCCGATTCTCTGCTCTCCCTTCGACGCCGAGCTCTTCGGCCACTGGTGGTTCGAAGGCGTCCTCTGGCTCGAAGCCATCGCCCGCAACCTGCACGACGCAGAGGGAGGAGTGCCACCGGCATCCAACTCATCTCCTGCGCCGAGTACCTCGACAAATATCCGCGCGCCGGCTTCATCGCCATGCACGAAGGCTCCTGGGGCGCCGAGGGCAACAATCAGGTCTGGATGAACCCTGAAACCAGCTGGACCTACACCCACATCTACCCCGCCGAGCTCTACACCCGCGAGGTCTGCACCGCAGGCCACTGGCGCAACTCCGCCCTTGGCAAGCGCATCATGCAACAGCTCTGCCGCGAGCTTCTGCTCCTCGAATCCTCCGACTGGCAGTTCCTCATCACTACCGGCGCCGCTCGCGACTACGCAGAGATCCGTTTCCTCACCCACAACGACCAGTTCAACGAGATCAAGGCCATCTGGCAGAGCTTCGAGTCCAACGGCGCGCTGACCAAGGCGCAGGAAGACCGCCTCGCCGAGATCCAACACCGCGACGGCGTCTTCCCCGACATCGATCCCGGCCTGTGGGTCGCCGGAGCCAAACAGACCCGCTCCGACGCCGCCCCTTCCAGCGACGTGCCCCAGATGACCGAGTCATCTGCAAAGGGCGCCAGCGCCGGCGCCGCTATGTCGCGCACGGCCTCCGACGAAGCCGCCAAGAGGGTGGCCGCCGACAGTACTAAATTCGACGGCGTCCCAATCGAACGAAGCGTCGCTCACGCCACCAAGAAACCATAGCTCGCATACCAAACCCTCTACGCTCACGAGCTCGGCGACGGGCCTTAGACAGCGGAATCTCTGCATTGCCACCACACCACTTCAATGTGGTTTGAACGTCTTGCCAGTCTCGATCAGGGTCTTCAGCCGCGAAAGGATCCGAGGCCAGCCGTCAGCCGTCCCAGCGTAAGCGGAATCAGTCTCGGCCCACTCGTCATGCGACACCATCACTTTGGTGGCCTCGGTCTCTGGAACCAGTTCCAGAGTCACGCGAGAAGATGCGTCACTTTGCCCCATCGCAAAGGTATACTGCAGCACCTTCGGCGGGTCGTATCGAAGCACCTTTCCATGAACATATTTCATAGGCTTACCGTCAGGTCCCGGCCCCACCCACGCCATCGAGCCGCCGGCCTTCCATTCAGCCTCAAGCTCCGCTCCCATGAAGAGAGTTCGGTTGGACTCCTTCGATACAAACCCTTCCCAGACCTTTTCTGGCGGGGCGGCGATGTAGATGACATAGCTCAGCGGTGCGGGATTGGCCATCATGTCTCCTGAGAAGTTGCCCTGCAGCAGAGTTGCAGGCGCCCTCCACTCTACCAAAGCCGACCAATCGCAGACGCCGTTGCTGTTATTTCGGTGGTGTCTGAAATGCACATTTCAGACACCACCGCATTTCAAGTCATCACAAGTCCTAGACCTCCCAACCACTCAACCGTCATTCTGAGCGAAGCGAAGAATCCCCGCATTTTGCTTTTGTCGAAGACGCATTCGCAGGGGGCCCCACGCACTTGCCGTTGTTTCTGGGTAAAGCTGGGCTTCAGCCCAGCGTCTAGCGTGGCCGCGCAGCGCCAACCACCCTGCCGGAGGCCTGAGTGAAGCCCAAAGGGCGAAACGACAGAATTATTGCCGTTTTGCTCTTGATTTTGCCTTTGTATTTATTTTTCTGCGTTTTCCGCCCAAAAATCGCGTGTCAAGCCCCAAAAGCACCTAAACCTTTACCAATGAGCAGCATCCGGGTGGCATGTTAGTTCCGCTCAACCCGCTATACTGGATATATAGACTAAAAACAAACAAGCCCCGGACACTCTCCGGGGCTAACTCATTTAGAAAGACGATTTTAGCCATAAACCATTTATTATGACTATTTTACAGTCGCCTCCACCTCGTAAACCTATAAATACAAAGAATCTACGCGCGGGTAATAGGGGGGTACCCCGCGAGCGATAAGCGCAATTACACTCGGGCAAATGATTCGAACGGCCTAAAATCGTGCCGCATGAAAAACCGAACAGTAACTGGAGCCCCATGCCGACAAGTAAAGCAGCAACTCCCAATCGCCGCAGCTTCCTTCTCGGCAGCCTCGCCGCAGGAGCAACGGCGGCCCTCCCGGCGGAGATCCTTGCCGCCAATAACGCCCCAGCAACGCAACAAGACCGCACCTACTGGATCCAACAGGTAGAACTCGTCTCCGAACCCGTCCTCAAGGCCCTCAAGGAGGGCACTCTCCGCCGCAAGATGCCAGTCGAAGCGGTGCCTGGCCAAGAGCAGGCGCGCGCAGTAGGAACGCACCTCGAAGCCCTTGGCCGCCTCCTCTCGGGCCTGGCGCCCTGGCTCGAACTCGAACCAACCGCCGAAGAGACCCAAAAAGAAACGGCCTTGCGCAACCATTATCGAGACTGCGCCCTCGCCGGCATCAACTCGGCCCTCGACCCGTCCTCCCCCGACTACATGCACTTCGGAGAATCCTCCCAGACCCTCGTCGACTCGTCATTCCTCGCGCTCGCCCTGCTCCGGGCACCCAGGCAACTTCTCAATAAACTCGACGCCAGGACCCAGCAACGCCTCGCCGAAGCACTCGTCACCCAACGCAAAGTTCAACCCCCCTTCAACAACTGGCTCCTCTTCGCCGCCATGAACGAAGCGCTCCTCATGACGCTGCACCAACCATGGGACCGCATGCGGGTCGACTACGCACTCCGCGAGCTCCAAAGCTGGTACCTCGGCGACGGCACCTACGGCGACGGCCCTCACTTCCACTGGGACTTCTACAACAGCTTCGTCATCCAGCCCTACCTCCTGCAACTCATGGACACCCTCGGCGACCAATCCCCATCCTGGTCCTCAATGCGCGCGTCAATCCATGGGCGCGCCCAACGCTACGCCGCAATCCAGGAGCGACTCATCGCCCCCGACGGCTCCTATCCCGCAATCGGCCGCTCCATCACCTACCGTTGCGGAGCCTTCCATCTCCTCGCCGATGCGTCCCGCCGAAAGATGCTCCCCGACGAACCTGACCGCACCACAGGCCCGCTGCGCCCTGTCCGCAGTCATGAAGCGCACCCTCGGAGCCGCTGGCACATTCTCCAACAACGGCTGGCTGCAGATCGGCCTCGCCGGCCATCAACCCGGCCTCGGCGAGACCTACATCTCCACCGGAAGCCTCTACCTCTGCAGCGCAGCCTGGCTGCCCCTCGGCCTTCCACCAACCGACCCATTCTGGTCGCAACCCCCGGCACCCTGGACATCACAAACCATCTGGTCCGGAAAAAACATTCAAGCCGACCACGCCCATGATGAATGACGAGGCGCGAAGGTAATAAAAAATCATGCAGCCCAGGTTGGGCCTCGAGATATCCAAACGCGCATGGAACAATTTGCGCAAAGTAAGGAGCAAGAAAAATGAGCACACAGCCGCTACCGAACTTAGTACCCCCATTTACTCGTGAGACCGCAGCAGCAAAGGTACGAAAAGCCGAAGACAACTGGAACACGCGCGACCCCGAAAAGGTCTCACTCGGCTACACCGTCGATAGCAAATGGCGAAATCGTGCAGAGTTCGTCAACGGGCGGCAAGAGATCGTTGCGTTCCTGACAAGAAAGTGGCGCCGCGAACTCGACTACCGCCTTATCAAGGAACTCTGGGCCTTCGACGGCGCCCGCATCGCCGTACGCTTCGCCTACGAGTGTCACGACGACTCCGGCAACTGGTACCGCTCCTACGGAAACGAAAACTGGGAGTTCGACGAAAACGGAATCATGCATCACCGTTATGCCTGCATCAACGATCTGCCAATCAAAGAGTCAGACCGTAAGTTCCACTGGCCGCTGGGTCGACGTCCAGACGATCACCCCGGCCTTTCGGACCTGGGTCTGTGACGAGGCAATAGAGCCGAGCAGGAATAAACTGGATGCAGTGGCCACCTCGACCTCAACCAAGCCGCCTCTCAAAGCCATCTGGCATCCAACCCGCCCTCTCGCGCTCTGGCATCTTCTCTCCCTCGACGCTCCCACCATCGCCGCTCTCTGGACATGGTTCATAGCCTCCGCCAACCACATCCATCTCCCACTCTCATCCACTCTGTCAATGGCCCTCGCCGTATGGATGCTCTACGCCGCCGATCGGCTGATGGACGCCCGTCTGATGGATGCCCGTCTGATGGACGCACGCCTCCTGCGTCGACCCTCCACGAAGACCTCGAAGCCCGCCACTACTTCCACCACCGCCACCGCACCGCCTTCCTCACAGGGATCTTAGTCGCCTCCATCGCCCTCGCCCTGCTCCTCCCTCACCTCGAACCCGAAGCCATCCGCCTCTACGTCGTCCTCGGAGTCCTCATCTCCGGCTACTTCATCCTCATCCACGCCACACGCAGCGCCCACCGACTCCCCAAAGAGATCGCCGTCGGCCTCTTCTTCGCCGCCGCCACCTTCATTCCCACCGTCGCCCGCCGTCCCGACCTGCGCTCACCTCTGTTCCCCTCCGCACTCCTCTTCGCCACACTCTGCAGCCTCAACTGCCTCTTCATCTACGCCTGGGAACACACCCGTACCGACACCAACCACCGCGCCCACCCCATCACCCGCCTGGCCATCCGCAACCTTCCCTCCCTGACAGTCCTTCTTACCCTCTCCAGCGCCGCTCTCGCCCTACTCGACCACAACGCCCCATGGCCCATGCCATGCGCCACCGCCCTCGCCGCAACAATCCTGCTCCTCCTGCACAATCGTCGACACTCTATCGCCCCGATCACCCTCCGCGCCGCCGCAGATCTCGCCCTCACCACCCCAATACTTCTAGTCCCGTTCCTCCACCGATGAGCCCCACCCAACCCAACTTCAACCGCATAGCGAGACCCTATCGCTGGCTCGAGTACCTCAGTCTCGGCAGCGCCCTCGAAAACTGCCGCACTCACTACCTCCCGCAACTCCTCGACCGCCGCCACGCCCTCGTCCTGGGCGACGGAGACGGCCGCTTTCTCGCCGAACTCCTCGCAAGCAATCCGGGCCTCCACGCCGACGCCATCGACACCAGCACCACCATGCTCCAACTCCTGCGCCAGCGCTGCGAAGCAGCAACACCCAACGCAGCCACGCGCCTCCGCACCCATCACGCCAACGCACTAACGATTCCCCTCGAAGACTCGTACGATCTCGTCGTCACCCACTTCTTCCTCGACTGCCTCACCCAACCCGACCTCGACACCCTCATCACCCACATCAATCCCACCCTCACTCCCGGCGCCCTTTGGCTCATCTCGGACTTCCGGGTCCCGAACGGCCTCATGCGCCTCCCCGCAAGAGTCCTCGTCCGCACCCTCTACCTCGCCTTCCGCCTCCTCACCGGCCTCCTCACCACCCACCTCCCCGACTACGCGACGCCCCTCACCCAGGCCGGGCTCACCCGAATCGCCCACCAGCATCGCCTCGCCGGCCTTCTCACCACCGAACTCTGGCAGACCTAGCCACCCGGCAAACTTTTCGCATCAAAACCGGAAGCACCCTACAATCCCTCTATGCTGCGCACCCATCTCCTCACCGCCGCCGCAATGCTCCTCACTTCTCTCGTCTTGCAAGCCCAACCCAGCGTCGCCACCAACTCTCCCGGCGGACAACCTCTCTCCACCCGCGTCGTCGCCTACACCATCGACGCCAATCTCAACACCGACAAGAAGTCCCTCGACGCAACAGAGACCATCACCTACAAGAATCTGACCGGCCAGTCGCTCACTTCTGTTCCCTTCCATCTTTACCTCAACGCCTTCCGTCCCGAATCCACCTTCACTCGCGAGACCCACTTTCAACGGCGGCGTCCGCGACACCGAAACCGGGGACGACTACCCCGCCGAAAAGCAAGGCAGCATCACCATCTCCCACATCGACGCCGACGGCTACGGTGACCTCACCGCGGCTATGCACTTTATCGCGCCTGACGACGGCAACCAGCAGGACCACACCGTAGCCGAGATCACCCTCCCGCACCCACTCGCACCCAACGACTCCATCACCTTCCACCTCGCGTTCCACGACCTGTTCCCGCTCTCCGTCGCCCGCAACGGCTACAAGCGCGACTTCATCATGGGAGGCCAGTGGTACCCCAAGCCCGGCGTCTTCTGGCATGGTGCCTGGAACTGCCACCAATACCACTCCACCACCGAGTTCTTCTCCGACTTCGCCACCTTCAACATCAGCCTCACCCTCCCTCGCCGCTACGTCGTCGGAGCCACCGGGGTCCCCATCAACGAACTCGTCAACACCAACGGAACCAAGACCCTCAGCTTCGTCGGAGAAGACATCGGTGACTTCGCCTGGGCCGCAAGCCCCAACTTCACCGTCACCGACAGCATCTATCTATCGAGCCTCGGCCCTGTGAAGGTCCATGTCCTTGCCCTCGCCGCGCACCCCAGGGCCGGCCCTCGCTACCTGGACATCGCCCGGAAATGCCTCGCCTACTTCGAGCAACACTACGGTCCCTACCCCTACAAGGTCCTCACCGTCATCGACCCCGAACCAGACTCCGAGATCGGCGGCATGGAGTATCCAACCCTCTTCACCGGTGAAACCTCCTGGTACGACCCAACCTACATCACCGAGCAAACTATCGAACACGAGTTCGGCCATCAGTACTGGTACGGCATGGTCGCGACCAACGAGTTCGAAGACGCCTGGCTCGACGAAGGCATCAACTCCTACACCGAGGCCGAATCTCTCGGCGCCATCCTCGGCCGCAACACCTCCTTATTCGATCGTCCCTACGCAAACGCCAGCGACTACGAACTGCAACGCTTCGAGTATCTGTTCATGCCCGACTACGATCCCGTCGTCCGCTGGGCCTTCAAGTTCCGCAACTCCGATTCCTACGGAGGAGTCACCTACGGCAAATCCACCACTCTCCTCGCCACCCTAGAGAACCTTATAGGTAGCGACACCATGGACGAGGCCATGCGCACCTACTTCCAACGCTATCGTTTCACCCACCCCACCACCGAAGACTTCCTCCGCACCATCGAGGAGGTCGCCATTGCCCACGGCAAGGCGATTGCGACGACCCCACAAACCGCCCTCATCGCGTCCCAGGTGGCATCCGCCACACAAGGCGACTTCGCGCCGCCCAAAATCACCTTCCCCTCATCGCCGCCCTTCACCGTTACTGGCGATCCCGACTACGCTTCGGCACCAGCCACCAACTCCAGCCTCCGCGGATTCTTCAATCAGGCCGTCTACGGAACGCAGGTACTCGACTACACCGTCGACAGCATCTCCTCCGCTCCCCTGCAATGGTGGCTGCCCGGACCCAGCGACAAGAAGAAAATCCAGTACCTCTCCACGGTCTACCTCCGCCGCAAGGGCGACTTCATCCTCCCCGTCACCGCAGAGATCGTCTTCGATGACGGTACCCGCGTCCGCGAATACTGGAATGGCATCGATCGTTGGACAAAGTTCACCTACACACGCAACGCCAAAGTAGTCTCCGCGGAGATCGACCCCGACCACGTCATTCCTCTCGATAAAAATCTCTTCAACAACAGCTACACCACCACCGCCAATCCTGTGCCAGCACGTAAACTAAGCAACATTTGGCTAAGCTTCAACCAAATCGCAGCACAACTCCTCGCCTGGATCGTGTAACCACTCGTTCCAATCACTGCTCTGTTTGTTCGTGTTGCAGTTACAGTAGCTCTTGCTGTCGCATCTCTGGAGAGGTCCTGCATTATGCACGAACGTCGCGACATCTTCCTCCACGGCCTGTCCCTTACACTGCGTCGCCTCCCCGCGCTTCTCTGGACCTACGCCTTCAACCTCGCCCTTGCGTTCCTCTTCTCCATCAGCCTCAACCTCCAGCTTTCCACCCTCCTTAGCCACTCCCTAGCTGCCCAGCGCCTCTCAAGCGGCTTCGACCTCGGCGCCCTCAGCGAAACCTACGTCGACATCCACGAAGGCCCCATCGGACACGCCGGGACCGGCTTCGGCCACACCTCCATCCTCCTTTATCTCCTCGTCTACTTCCTCCTCGTCCCCGGGACTCTCTTCTGCTACCAGACCAGCGCTCCCGCTCGCCTCAGCACTCTGCTCCAACAAGGCCTGATCCATTTCTGGCGCTTCGTCCGAATTACAATTCTCACCGTCATCGTCTCCGGCCTGGTTCTGGGCCCGCTCTTCTTTCTCAATGGTCTATGGGCCGAGCACGTCGACGAGCAGATCGTTGGACGTTCCGCCTTCCTCCACGTCCTCGCTGGCAACATCGTTATCTTCCTCGTCGCCTCTGTCCTCCGTCTCTACTTCGATCTGGTCGAGGTCTACACCGTCCAGCTTGGCCTCCACCTTCGCGCCAATGGCAAACCCGACCGCCGCGTTCGTCGTGCCCTCACACCTGCCTGGCGAACTCTCTGCGCTAACTTCTCTCAGGCGTGGCCGATCTTCCTCTTCCTCACCCTTCTCGGATTCGCCGCCGTTGTCCTGACCGCCCGGACCTCGATGCACATGCTCGCGCAACCTCGCGTCTGGCCCACCTTTGTGCTCGCCCAGATCGGTCTCTTCCTGATGCTTCTCACCCGCTTCTGGCAGCGCGGAGCCGAAACCTCCCTTGCACTCCAGAACCCCATCGCCGCGCCGTCACTACCGCCTATTCTTCCCATCGCCAGCACAGTTGACCCCATCGACCCACTTCATCCGAGCCGTCGCATCCAGCTAAGCCCCGAGCAGCGCGCCGCCTCGCCCACTCACGAACCTATCTCCGACCCGGAACCCGCGTCTCCGTCGCTCGACGGGCCCGATCCCGGGGTGTTCCACCACGAGCCCACCAGGCCACCACAATGACCAGCGTCCTCACCACACATGCTCCAGAAACGACGCCTACGCTAAAATATGAATAGATTATGAATTTATATATTCTTCGACACGCCAGCGCCGGTCTACGACGTCCGAATCCACTGCTCGACTCCAAGCGTCCCCTCGATAAAGAAGGCAAAAAGCACTGTCTCCAACTTGCTCATGTGCTGAACGCCCTGAACATCCAGTTCGACCTGATCGTGTCAAGCCCACTCAAACGCTGCCTTCAGACCGCCTCTCTCGTCGGCACCGAAACCGGTTACGAAGCCCAGATCCTGCACTCCACTGCTCTCGCTCCTGAGGCGACACTCAAAGACTTTCAGAAGCTCCTTCGCGAGTGCTCCAAGCGGGAAAATCTACTCGTCGTCGGCCACAATCCCAACCTTACCAACTTCCTGGGTTCTCTCCTCGTGCCCGCCTCCGGGCCCGAAGCCAAGGTCCGTCTCCGCAAAGGGCCCCTCGCCCGCGTCGTCCTCACCCGTGGCCCGGCCACTCTGCAAGCCCTGCTCGACCCCCGCACCGTCCGCGCTCTCTACGCTACCTCAACAAAGAGCTCCCGCCGAAAGACCTCGCGGAAGTAAGCGGCCTCTTTCCGCAGCGACCAGGCCTCCAACTCCGCGCCACCGCGCCCCGGAACCAGCTCCAGCAGCACTCGCTTCGGATACACGTGCGTCCGCATCTGCAACACCGCACTCGCACGGTCCTGGTTCAACGCGACAGCCAGCCTTAGCAGCACCACGGCCCGCGTCACATGCGCATGCTCTTCCACCGGAATCCACCGCATTGGACGGCTCGATCGGCTCCGGACGGCTCTTCCCCATGTACCGCGCGAGCGCACTCACAATCAGTCGCTGTTCCGGCGAAAATCCAAAGATCTCCGAGTTCGCAATGATGTACTGCGTATGCCGGTAGTGACCCTGATGGTTCATGAACTTGCCCACGTCCTGCATCATCGCTGCCGCTTCAAGCCATAGCTTGTACTCCTCCGGCAGCTCATGCACCCTCGCCAGCGAATCGAACAGCTCCACCACATGCTGTCGCACCGGCTCGACCCTTCGCTGCTCGATGCCGTATCGTTCGCACACCTCCAGCACACCCGCCCACCGCTCGTTCTCAATCTTCTGGTGCACCGAGGTTCGAAGGTCCACCTCCGCCAGCATCTGCGCCAACACCCCATCTCTTAGCCCCAGCGGCGAGTAGCGAAACCCCTTCAGCCCCATCCGCTCCAGCAAACTCGCATAAACCAGCGACCCGCCAACGATAATCTCCGACCGTCGCGGCCCAATCCCCGGCACTGCCTCCCGTTGCGCATTATTCATCTTCGCCAGCCGATCCGCCAGCTTGCGGACATCGGCCGTATCCGCAGTCATCGCCCCAACGCGTTCCAATCGTTTCTTCGCCAGCGTCTTCTTCGCCGCCCTCCCCTTGCGCACGTGCCCACTCGCCTCTGCCAGCGCCGCGGCAGTGCCCGACGTTGCAATCACCAGCCCCACTCGCGGAGTTCCCAGCTTCTTCTCCGCGCGTCGAAGCTCCCGGTCGATAAACTGCTTCAACCGAGCAACGTCCTCCTTCGCTGGCGGATCAGTCCGTAGAAACTCCTCCTGCAGCCGCACCGCCCCAAGCGGCATCGTCACCATCGTCTTCAGGCGCCCGCCGTCGGACATCGTGACCTCGCAGCTCCCGCCACCCAGGTCGATCAGCAGGCATTTCCCCCGCGCTCCCACCTCATGCGTCACCACGCCAAGATGAATCAGCCTGCCCTCTTCCAGCCCCGAGATCACTTCGACGTTCCATCCTGTCGTCGCTTTCACCCACTCCGTAAACGCCGCAGCGTTCCTTGCGTCGCGCATCGCGCTCGTCGCCACCACCCGGATCTTGTCCACCACATGCAGCTGCACCGCCTTATGAAACCGCTTCAGCGCTCGGATCGTCGCAGCCATCGCCTCAGGCGAGATCACGCCCGTCTGAAAGACACTCTGCCCCAGCCGCGTTACCTCGCGGTCTTCGTGCAGCGTCTTCAGTCGGTGCATGTGCACCGAAGCGATCTTCAACCGGCACGAATTCGACCCGATATCCACCGCCGCAAACGTAGGCATCGTCTTTGCATCACCTCAAGCTCGAAAAATCCCGCCACCAGCAGATTACATCCCCAGCCACCCAACGCCATGCATCCAATTCCTCATACAAGCGATCTATCGCACGACCCATTTATCCTAAGACAGCACCAGAAACTCATGATCAACCAAATCCTCCTTGAAACCCCCACAGAACGTCCGGCAACGCTCAACACCGGCACCCCTCGCCGCTCTACCGCTCTGGCCATCCTCAGCGGTCTCTGGCTGATCATCTTCTTCGCCGCCCTCTTCGCTCCGCCGCTGCTCGACGACGCCGACGGCACCCACGCCAGCGCCGCCCGCCACATGGCCCTCACCGGCGACCTCGTTACCCTCAAGGTCGACGGCGTCCGCTACCTCGAAAAAGCCCCGCTCCCTTACTGGATCGTCGCTCTCAGCTTCCGCCTCTTCGGCTTCAACACCTTCGCCGCCCATCTCCCACAGGCCATCGGAGTCCTCCTCCTCGCGTTCCTCGGCTATCTTTGGGCCGACCGTGCCTTCAACGCCCGCACCGCTTTCTACACCGGCCTGGCAATCCTTACCTCTGCCGGCATCTTCCTCTTCACCCGATACTTCATCCCCGAGATTCTGCTCTCCTTTTTCCTCTCGACCGCCCTTTACTGCCTCCTGCGGTCCCTGAACGAAAAAAAGTCTGTGATCTCGATCGGAGGCGGCCCACTTGCCGCCGCAGTGGAGAAATCTGCTTCTCGCCTTTCCCCCGCCACCCACGCGTACATAATGTGGACGTCCCTTGCCCTCGCTGTCTTAACTAAAGGCCTCGTGGCCCTGGTCTTCTTCTTCGGCACCGCTATCGTCTATCTCGCGCTCACCGGCGATTACAAACAGTGGCGCAAACTAAAGCCGTTCACCGGCGTTCTTCTTTTTCTTCTAATCGCCGCTCCCTGGCACGTCCTCGCCGGCCTCCGCAACACCGGAGGCATGAACGGCCACGGCTTCTTCTGGTTCTACTTCGTCAACGAGCACTTCCTCCGCTTCCTCGGCCGCCGTTACCCGATGGACTATAACAAGCTCCCCACCTCCCTCTACTCGGACCCTCCACCTCGTCTGGCTCTTCCCTTGGTCGCTCTTCTGCGGAGTCCTCATCCGGCAGGCCGCTGTCAGCTTCGGCCGCTTCAACACAGCCAACCCAGTCGCCAACCGGCTCTCCTACTGGCAGCCCTTCGCTGTCGTCATCGTCGGTATCGCCCTGCGCGACACCGTCCATGTCCCTTACCCATTCACGGTCTTCGTCGCAATACTCATCCTGATCGTCTACGAACTAGCACACCGCCAGTTCAACTCACCTTACGGCACACCACTCCTTCTCACCTCCACCTTCACCGAGCGCACCACGCTCCTTCTCGCCCTCTTCGCCACTCTCGTTCTCGTCTTCTTCTCCCTCTCCACCAACCAGGAGTACTACACCTTCCCGGCATACCTCCCGCTCCTGGTACTCATTGCCGCCGCCCTCGCCCGCGCCGAAAACATCTACTCAGAAGACCTTGCCGCCCGACGCTGGATCACGGCCGCCCACGCAACCTTCACTGTCCTTGGCATTGCCATCGCTCTCACCCTTGCCTACGGCCTCTGGATCTCGCGCAACGTCCCTTTCGTCCCTGACATCGGCGACCTCCTCGCCCATCGCGGCGTAGGCGACTACACCCTCTCCATGTCCGCCCTCTTCGACCTCACTGGCCCGAGCTTCGCCGCGCTTCGCCTCCCTGCTGTCCTCGCTGCTCTCGCCTTCTCCTTTGGCCCCGCCACAGCATGGCTCCTACGCTCGCAGCGTCGCCACCTTGCGGCCACCACCGCGATCGCGCTTACCTCAGCCGTCTTCCTTATCGCGGCGCAGATCGCCTTCACCCGCTTCGCCCCAATGCTCTCCTCAAAGAACTTCGCCGAAACCATTCAAGACCTCGAAGCCAACCAAATCATCTCGCGCCAGAACAAAGTTCTCCTCTACGGCGACCAGGCCTACGGCTCCTCCATTCCGTTCTATCTTGGCCGCGACGTCTCGCTGGTCGACGGGCGCTCCACCTCCATGCTCTTCGGCGGCACCTTCCCCGACGCCCCGCCGATCTTCCTCACCCCGCAAGATCTCCTCAACATCTGGGGCAAAGGCGAGCGAAAAATTCTCTTCGTCCCCATCGACAAACACAATGAAGTCGACCGTCTCCTCGGCGACCACAAGGTCCTTCTCAAAGAAAGCTCCGGAAAAGCGCTATACACCGACCGCCCCATAGAAAAATAGACAAATCACCGTTACAACAACTGAAAACTGAGAACTGGATAACTGAGAACTGATCGCCAATCCGCCTCACGCCGCTGGAGCCTACGCTCCATCGTCATCCTCGTCCTCGCCTGGCTCGTCCTCCAGATCGGCGGTCTCTTCACACCTGGCCTGCTCGACGACGTCGACTCCATCTACATCGAGATCGCTCGCGAGATGCTCCGACGCCACGACTACATCACCCCTTACATCAACGGCGTCCGCTTCTTCGACAAGCCGCCCCTCCTCTACTGGATGGCCGCCGGCTCCATGCACCTCTTCGGCATCCACGACTGGGCCGCGCGTCTTCCCCTCGCCCTCGCGGTCCTCGCGCTCCTCCTCGCCGTTTACGCCCTGGGCGTCCGCCTCTTCGCCCCAATCTCGCCCACGGAAAGTCCCGACCGAGGAGGCTTCTACGCCGCGCTCGCGATGGCCACCAGCATTGGCCCATACCTCTACACCCGCTTCTACATCCCCGACATCCTCCTCGCCCTGTGGATGACCCTCGCCGTCCATCTCTTCCTCATAGCCTTAGACCGAATTCAAGAAGCACCACAAAACCGGGTGCCCCATCTTCGCGACGGTTTCATCGTCGCTAAGGTGGGCAATCGCGACAGCGATACGCTCTCCTCCGAACAGCCAAAGAAGTCAGCTCTCCTTCCCTGCCTCGCCTTCGCCGCAGTCATGGCCCTCAACGTTCTCACCAAAGGACTCATCGGCCTCGTCTTCCCTATAGGCTTCGTCCTGCTCTACCTCGCAATCACAAAACGACTCCACCTCCTCCTCAGACTCCACCTCCTCGCAAGTACGGCAGTCTTCCTTGTAATCGCCGCGCCATGGCACATCCTCGCCGCGCTCCGCAATCCACCAATCGCCCTGCCTGCCGGCCTCGGCCTCCCCGCAACCGCAGGCTGGGCCTGGTTCTATCTCTACAACGAGCACATCGCCCGCTTCCTCTCCAAACGCATCCCGCACGACTACGGCCTCACACCCGTCTGGCTCTTCTGGCTCTACCTCGTCATCTGGATCATGCCCTGGGCCATCTTCCTGCCCACCGCAATTGCCGGCCAAATTCACACCCTTCGTAGCCGCGCCCTTGCCACCGCTCGCGAACACGAAGCATCTCTGTCCCTCCTTCTCTGGACCGTCCTCGTCCTCGGCTTCTTTACCCTCTCGAACCGGCAGGAGTACTACAGCCTCCCAGCCCTGCCGGCCCTGGCCTTAATGGTCGGCGGGGGCCTCGCCCGGGCAGACCGCGGCGAAACCGCAGCTACCAGCGGCAGCGCCCTGAACTGGCACCTCTACGCACTCGTCCCCATCACCACTCTCGTCGCCATCATCTGCGGATACTTCGCGCTGACCGCCCCGCACCCAGCACCCGGCACCGATATCGTCTCCCTGCTCGCCATCGCAGGAGGCCCCGAGGTCTACAACCTCTCTCTCAGCCACATCACCGACCTCACCGGCGCCGCCATGGGCTTCTTCCGCGGCCCTCTCGCCGCGACCGCCCTCGGCATGCTGGGCATTGGCCTCGGCAGCTTCCTCCTGCGTCGAAGGGGCCGCACCTACGCGGCAAACCTCGCTCTTGCCGCCGCCATGACCATCACGCTACTCGCCGCACACGAAGGTCTCGCCCGCTTCTACCCCATACTCGGTTCGAAGGGCCTTGCTCTAGCCATCAACCAGGCTCAGTACGATCAACCACGTCCCGATGACCTCATCATCATCGACGGCGAACTCACCTCCGGCTCCACGCTGATCTTCTACACCGGTCAGCAGGTCCACCTGATCAACGGCCGCGTCAACGGCCTCTGGTACGGCAGCTTCTGGCCAGACGCCCCACACATCTTCGAGACAGAAGACTCCCTCCGTCAGCTCTGGGCCGGTTCCCGCCGAATCTTCCTCTTCACCTATGACCCCACGACGCGCGCAAAAGATCTAGCCACCTACGGCCCTGTCCACACCCTCGCCAGCGCCGGCGGCAAAACGGTCCTGACCAACCGCTAGAAATCTACTAACGTGGCTCGTGGTCTGAAGCGAATCGGTTTGTTGCAAAACTGGCCCTACCCCCGACCGCAGGCCTCATCCGGCCGCCATCCACCAACTCGTAGATCTCGCCCCGCCACTGGATTCGGTTACTCGCATAACTCAGCGCCCAGATCAACGGTCCGATAAGGTCGCGCAGCGGAAACAGGGCCATCGTCAGCCAAATTCGCCTCTCCCGCACCACATACCTGCCCACCACCCAGGCCTGGACGCTTCTCGCCAGCACACTGCCCAGCAACGCGCACCAGCCAAGCCCCGGCATTCCCAACATCAACGCCCCTGCCCACGCCATCACTCCAAACGGCACCCCGAACGTCAGGCCCGTTCCCAAATGCCCCTTCGGCCGCGAAAATCGCGTGCTCTTCATCCAGCGCACCTGGTGCTTCATCGAGTCCACGAAGTCCGCCTGCAACACCATGTGGTCGATCGCGTGCCCGCTCAGCACCACCTTGTGCCCGTTCTTCGCGATCCAGTTTCCCAGCACAAAGTCATCGGCACAGTACTCCGCCATGCTCTCGAATCCACCCATCTCCTCGACCCGCGCCCGCCTCGCGACCATCGTCGGTCCCAGCGCAAACTGAACAGGCTCGACCAGGCTGTCGGCGCAGATGCCCGCACTCATCTCGATCGTCATCCCCACGGCCTCCAACTGCGACCAGAGACCACCCTTGATCACCACGCCTCGGTACAGGCAAGTCGCGCAGCCAACCTGTTCGTCCGCAAACGGCATCACGATCCGGCGCAAGTAGTCTGGCGTCACACGCACATCGCTGTCGCTGATCGCCCAAAGATCGTGGGTCGCCACCTTCGCCATCGCCGCCAGCGAGCAGACCTTCGCATTCGCAGCCCACGGCGCTCCGCTGGTCAAAAACCTCGTCGTAATCTCCGGATACTCTGCAGCCACCCGTCTGGCGATCTCCAGCCCCTCGTCCTCATCGCTGCGCGCACAAAAGAGCAGTTCCACCCGCGACACACCGTTCTCAACCGTCGCGCCCCCCTCGGCCGCAACGTGTTTCAGATAGTCCTGTTCGAAGAACGTCCTGAGGTTCGCCTCCAACCCCACCTCGCCCCCATGCAGAGGTTTGAACAGGCTGATCGCCGGCAGAAACTCCGGTCGCTCTGCCAGGCGTGCGTCCTCCCGCACGGACTCGCGCCGGAATCGCCAGGCTCCCACCAGGACCATTCCCAGGTAGACACTCGACGTAATCAGGCCAAACAGTCCGACCAGCAACAGACTCCAATGCACTGCGGACATCAACCGCCTCCAACTGACTGGCAGCATGCCAGCCTGCGTGATCGCCCGCTTCCAGTCGCCAGGCGATGACTCATCTTATGGCTCTCTACGATTAGATAACCCTTGGCACCTTACTTTGACGCCTTTCCGGGCAAACAAGTTCAGATTTAAATTCACACGCATTATTGCGGCTCCTCCACTCTCCCCCCGCCTTTGAGCGTATAGATCTTCCCCCGGTAATAAAACTTGTCTCCCCCATAACTGCCCAGCCACAAAAGGCTTCCCAGCATGTCCCGCAATGGATACAGCAACATACCCCGCACCCAGCCCTCGTCCCCCATCACACGCAGGATCGTCCCCGCCTGCAACCATCGGTTCAGGACCGTCACCGCCAGCCACGCCACGCCCAGCAGTGGATGGCCGCTTAGCAATCCCCACACCAGTCCCAGCAGCCCAAACGGCATAGCAAACGTAAGCCCCGATCCCAGATGCCCCCTTGGCCGCGACCGTCTTGTGCTCTGCATCCAACGCAGTTGGTTCCGGAACGACAGGGCGAACGGCGTGTCCTGCACCATCAACCTGATAACATGCGTCGCCATCCGCACTCCGACTCCCTGCACTGCCAGCCGGTTGCCAAGAACAAAGTCATCGGCATAAAACTGCCCCAGATAGTCAAACCCGCCGGCCTTCTGAAACGACTGCTTCCGCACCGCCATCGTTGCGCCCAGCGCAAACTTCGTCCCCTCCAGCATGTCCGCCACCAGCACACCGGACGTCATCTCCACGCTCTTGCCCACCGCATCCAGTTGCGAAGAAAACCCCGCCTTCGTCCCTTGTCCGTCGTCCCCAGATACACACACGAAGCCAGCCCTATCTGCGGGTCCTTCAGGTTCTGCACCATCCGCCGCAGATAGTCCTTCGTCACTCGAACGTCCGCATCGCTGGTAATAAACAACTCATTCTTCGCCACCGAATCCAGCTTCGCCAGCGAGTAGACCTTCGCATTGTGAAACTTCGGCGTAGGCTCGCCACACGTGAAATATTGCGCATCCACCTCCGGATACCGTGCCCCCACCCGCCGAGCCAGTTGCAACCCCTCATCGGTTTCCTGACGCGCGCAAAACAGCAGCTCAAACTCCGGATAGTCCTGCTCAAAAAACGATTCGATGTTCCGCTCCAGACCCGGCTCCGTCCCATGCAGTGGCTTCAACACGCTCAGCGCCGGCAAAAACGTCGCCACCGCACGGTCCTCCCGCCGTTTGCGCAACCCAAAGCGCACCGCTGCCGCTATCGCCATCAGGCAATAGATCGTGGAGGTTACCGTGCCGCACAGAGCGACCCAAAACAATATCTGAAGCAACAGGCTCATCTCACCCTTGCGAACACCAGCTTGAACCGGGATCCTATGTCGGTCCGCAGTACTCCAGTTTATCGCAGCCCGTTCATCCAACGGGCCTCATCCGGCCGCTGTCCCCGATGTTCCAAGTCGCATGCAGTTGCGGCACGCGCCGTTCTACCTTTTCTTTACCGTCTTCACAGAAACCGCCTTCATCGGCATCACCATCGGCCGACGCATCGGAACCAACCCCGCCCCCGGGCCTGCTGCTGTTGTATCCGCGTCAGCATCTCCGTCCGAACGTAATCGACGAACCCCTGCATCTGCCGGTTCATCTCCTCCATCCGCTCCCGCATCTGCAGCACAATGCCAATCCCCGCAATATTCACCCCAAGGTCCCGCGCCAGATTCAGGATAAACTCCAGCCGCTCCAGGTCCTCATCGGTATAAAGGCGTGTATTTCCTTCACTCCGCGAGGGCCGCAGCAGGCCCTCCCGCTCATACAGACGCAGTGTCTGCGGATGGATCTCATACATCTCCGCCACCGACGAAATCATGTACGCGCCCTTGTTCTTCCTCTTTGTCGCCATCTCCCGACCTCTTTGCCGAACACTTTTACGCAAGTCTAGCTCTTCTGCTCATACGCTCGTCAAACAAACTCGGCTATCCTCAAATCAGCATCTCACGGGGTGGCCCATGAAGAAGTCCAGAGCCGCACTTCACACCGCACAGCTCCTCACCGGAATCGTCGCCGCAGCAGCAGCCAGCAGCCTACACCCTGACGTCACGCCCCCCGAAGCGCCGCCCCGGCCAGGTCGTCCTCATCACCGGCGGCTCCCGCGGCCTCGGCCTCGCCCTCGCCGAACGCTACGGCCGCGCCGGAGCCAAACTCGTCCTCGCCGCCCGCGACGTCGAAGAGCTCATCACCGCCCGCCATACCCTCCTCGATCGCGGCGCCGTCCAGTCCCCCGACGACGTCCTCCTCATCCCCGCCGACCTCACCGACGCCACCCAGGCCGTCATGCTCATCGACCACGCCGTCGGCCACTTCGGCCGCATCGACGTTCTCATCAACAACGCCGGCATCATCGAGGTCGGCCCCGTCGAAAACCAGCCCATCGCCGCCTACCGCCGCGCCATGGCCACCAACTTCTTCGCCGCCCTCCACACCACCCACGCCGCGCTCCCCCACCTGCTCGGCCGCGCACCTGGTCGCCGAAGACGCTGCCATCGTCAACATCGCCAGCATCGGCGGCAAGTTCGCCATGCCCCACATGCTCCCCTACGTCGCCAGCAAGTTCGCCCTCGTCGGCTTCTCCGAAGGCCTCCACGCCGAGCTCCGCCACAAAGGCGTCCGCGTCACCACCGTCTGCCCCGGCCTCATGCGCACCGGCGGCGAAGCCCACGCCGACTACACCGGCCAAACCAAAAAAGAGCAACGCTGGTTCACCCTCGCCGCCAGGACCCCCGTCCTCACGGCGTCCGTCAACCACGCCGCCAACAAAATCTACAACGCCGTAGCCGCCGGCCGCGCCGAAATCACCATCACCCCGCAAGCCTGGCTGGCTGCCCGCGTCAGCCGGCATCGCCCCCGAAACCACCCAATATCTCGCCAGCCTCGCCAACCACCTTCTCCTGCCGGCCCCCTCCACCACAGACCAGTTCACCCTCGGCTTCACACTGAAAGTCTCTGCCTACGGCGACAACGCGATATTCGAACAGGAAATCAACCCAGAGCAGAGCTGATCACTCAAAGATATTGAGTGCCCCATGTCCCGTTTTGGGACATGGGTTTCGTATATCTCGCAATAAGTGCTTGCATCCGGAACCCTTGTTTTTACGAATTCATTCGTCAGATCTCAAACAGCCGCAAACAACCCCTCCCGCGGCTCCTCAGGATTCAACTTAGCCAACTCCCTGCAGTATCTCTTTCGAACGCTCGTCCTGCACCTTCGGCACCACGATCTTCATCTCAACGATCTGGTCGCCACGCTTACCCTCGTGCGTCGCCGAAGGCACACCCTTCTCCCGCAGTCTCAGCTTCTGTCCCGTCTGCGTCCCCGGTGGAATCTTCAACTGCGTCCGTCCTCCACCCTCATGCGTATCGATCGTCGGAACGTCGATCTTCGCACCCAGCGCGGCCTCCGTCATCGTAACCGGAACGGTTACATAAATATCGTCACCGGTGCGAGTAAACACCGGATGCGTTCCTGTCTTAATAATCAAAAACAAGTCTCCCGCAGGGCCGCCATTGGTCCCGGCATTGCCCTTCCCTGCCAGCCGGATCCTCTGCCCATCGCGCGTCCCTGGCTTGATCCGAAACTCCAGCGGCTCTCGCTTGATCACCACGCCTTCGCCATCGCACGTCGGACAAGCGTTCTGCACCTTCCCCGTACCGCCGCAACGGGGGCACTGGATATTGAACTTCATCCTCCCGCCCATCTGCGTCACCTGTCCCGAGCCGTGGCACTCCGGGCATTCCACGCTTCCGCCCGTCGTCGACTTCCCTTTGCAGGTCGGACAGATCTCCTGCCGTTGGATCTCCAGCCGCGTCACGCCGCCCCGCACCGCTGTCCAGAAATCCACGCTAACCTGGTACTCAAGATCGGTCCCCGGCTGCGGCCCACGTGCAGGCCTGCTTCCCGCCATTGAACATCCCGCTGAAGATATCTTTGAAGCTCCCACTAAAGCCGCCGCCCGACTGCTCTTCCGCGCGCCCACCTTGAAAGTCCGAGAAATCAAACCCTCCAAAGTCGAACGGCACCTCCTGGCCCGCACGCCCGCCCGTCTGCGCGCTATAACCACGCGAACCACCAGCCGCACCCCCGCCATATCCACCCCGCGCCGCCGCCTCCGCCGCAGCCGGATCGATGTTGTCCGAGTAGAAGCCAAGCTGGTCATAGATCTTCCGCTTCTTGTCGTCACTCAAAACATCGTTCGCTTCAGAGATCTCCTTGAACTTCTCCTCGGCCTTCTTGTCATTCGGATTCACGTCCGGGTGATACTTTCGCGCGGCCTTGCGAAACGCCTTGCGGATCTCGTCCGCCGTCGCTGTCTTCTTTATGCCCAACGTGCTGTAGTAGTCCTTCGTCTTTGTCGCCATAGTCTTCTTCCATTCTGCAGCCAGCGCGGTCCGTCCGCACCTTTAAACCGTTCCTAAACCTTTGAATCTCTAAGCGGCCGCCTGACAGACCGGACACCAGAACAGGTTTCGCCCAGCCATCACCTCGGTCAAAATCTTAGTCCCGCACACAAAACAAGGTCGTCCCTGTCGCCGGTACACGTAGTGCGCCTCTTCCTTCAGCGCCTGTCCCTTCGTATGCGGCCGATCCTTCGGCATCGTCGTCACGATCCGCCGATCGACCATCGCCGCCTTCATCAGCACACCCGCATCCTTCCATATCGACCGCAGTGTCCTCTCCTCTATCTTGCTGCCCGACGTAAACGGACTCAACCGCGCTCGATACAGCAGCTCCGCACGAAAGATGTTCCCAACGCCCGCCGCCACCGACTGGTCCATCAACAACTCACCAATCGTCTTCCTGCTCTTCCTCACCCTCTCAAAAAACCTCTCCGGCCCGTCTCCATTCAGGGGATCAGGCCCCAGCCGCATCAGCAGCTTCTCCCACATCTCCTGTGAATAAATCGTGCAATCCATCGGCCCGCGCAACTCGACCCACGCCACCTTCTCCGGCGCGAGATTGTCCGAGCCGTCGTCCTCCGAGTACCAACGATGCGGCTTACTCGCATCCGGCCCAGCTGGCCTCTTCACCGCCGCCGCGTTCCACATCCTCAACCGCAACGCTCCACGCACTGCAGGCAGCGGCCCCGAGCCCTCAGTAAAGTCCCCCTGCAGCCCCAAATGCACATGCAGAATCCGGTCCTTCCCAAAGTCATACCCCAGATGCTTCCCCACAGCCATCACTCGCTGCAGCTTCCGTCCATCAATCACTGCAGCATCCGTAAACCGTCCCTGCGGCCCATCCACGCGCACCGCCCTGCCGCCGAACGCAGCAAAATGCCGCTCCGCCCATCGATGGATCTCATTGCCCTCCGGCATCGCCTCTCCCGAAACAGAAAACAATGGCGACGGCACTGAACTCGCCGTCGCCACCGTCTCTAAATCAACTCAATCCACTATCGAAAACTTCAACAACATTTTCGCTATCAGAGAAAACCCGGACGAATCACGACCGTCCATCCCTAAATCGGTGTCATCGGTGTGAATCGGTGTTAAGCATCAGTTCCAGACCTGCCTCGCCTCAATCGCCTCAATCGAAAACATCTGGTCCGGCTCCATCTGCTGCATTCGCTGCATAAACTGTTCAGCCTCTTCGCGTGTGTCGAACATCATCCGGTTATACAACCGTCCCGCGCGCACCTGGTCACATCTCCACATTGTCTCGGTCATCGCCTTACCTCCAAGCAATCGATTGAGTTCCAGGTTCTCCAGCCAAAGTAAGTCCGCGTACTTGTCTTCCCTTTCACTGCTACTCACTTCAAACACCTTTCCGGGTGATATGTCGCACTCTACACGTCAATCCACCCAACTCAACTTGATAAAAATGAGGGGCACCCGATCAGGAACGCCCCTCATCTTTAATTCGTCGACGAAGCCGCTACGGAATTACACTTATTTCTTCTCGTCCACGTCGACATACTCTGCATCAATTACGCCTTCGTCCTTCTTCGGCTCTTCATGCGCCTCGGTCCCTCCCGGCGCGCCCTCTGCCGTTGCTGAAGCCGCGGTCGCCTTGTACATCGCCTCGGCGAGCTTGTGGCTCACCGTAGTTAGACGGTCCTTGGCTGAATTCAGCTCACTCGCGTTCGGAGTTCCAGCCAACGTCGTCTTCGCCTCAGCAAGAGCACTCTCGACCTCGGTCTTGTCCGACGCTGCGACCTTATCGCCGGCGTCCTTCAACATCTTCTCGACGTTGTACACCATTGAATCCAGCCCATTTCGTGCCTCGACCGCCTCGCGCTGCTCCTTGTCCTCAGCAGCATGGGCCTCAGCGTCCTTGGCCATCCGATCGACCTCTTCCTTGCTCAGGCCCGAAGAACTCGTAATTGTAATTTTCTGGTCTTTTCCAGTCGCGTTGTCCTTCGCCGTCACATTCAGAATGCCGTTCGCATCAATGTCAAACGTCACCTCGATCTGCGGCACGCCACGCGGCGCCGGAGGAATTCCAGCCAGCTTGAACTTGCCCAGCGTCCGGTTCTGCGCGGCCATCGGCCGTTCGCCCTGGAGCACATGCACCTCGACCTCGGTCTGCGAGTCTGCCGCCGTAGAAAACGTCTCCGTCTTCTTCGTCGGAATCGTCGTGTTCCGGTTGATCATTGCTGTCGCCACCCCACCCATCGTCTCAATCGACAACGTCAGCGGAGTTACATCGAGCAGCAACAGGTCCTTCACCTCACCGGCGAGCACGCCAGCCTGCACCGCAGCGCCGATCGCAACGACCTCATCCGGGTTCACACCCTTATGCGGCTCTTTGCCGAACAGCTCCTTCACCAACTGCTGGATCTTCGGCATACGCGTCTGACCACCGACCAGCACGACCTCATCGATCTTGCTTGCATCGACACCAGCGTCCTTCATCGCCTGCTTCGACGGCCCAATCGACCGCTGCAGCAGATCATCCACCAGCGACTCCAGCTTCGCGCGGGTCAGCTTCCGCACCAGGTGTTTCGGCCCACTTGCATCGGCAGTAATAAACGGCAAATTGATCTCCGTCTCCTGCGCCGTCGACAGCTCGATCTTCGCGCGCTCGGCTGCGTCCTTCAGCCGTTGCAGCGCCATCTCATTACCCTTCGAATGCAGGTCCAGGCCAGTCTCGCTCTTGAACTCAGCAATCAACCAATCCACAATGCGCTGGTCAAGATTGTCGCCGCCAAGGTGCGTATCTCCATTGGTCGACTTCACCTCAATCACGCCTTCACCGACCTCAAGGATCGAGATATCGAAGGTACCGCCACCGAAGTCATAGACCGCAATCGTCTCGTCCTTCTTCTTATCCAGGCCGTACGCAAGCGCAGCAGCAGTCGGCTCGTTCACAATGCGCTTCACATCAAGCCCGGCGATCTTGCCGGCGTCTTTTGTCGCCTGCCGCTGAGCATCATTGAAGTAAGCAGGGACCGTAATCACCGCTTCGGTCACCGAGGTGCCCAAGATAGTCCTCGGCCGCCTTCTTCAACTTCTGCAGAATCATCGCCGAGATCTCAGGTGGCGTGTACTCCTTGCCCTGCGCCACGACGACAATGTTGTCGCCCTTCGCAACCACCTTGTACGGCACCATCTTCATCTCGTCGCCAACCTCATTCAAACGGCGACCCATAAACCGCTTAATCGAATAAATCGTGTTCTCAGGGTTCGTAATCGCCTGCCGTTTGGCCACCTGCCCCACCAGCCGCTCACCGCTCTTCGTAAACGCCACGACGGAAGGCGTAGTCCGCCCGCCCTCTTCGTTCGGAATAACCTTCGCCTCGCCGCCTTCCATCACGGCCACGCAGGAGTTCGTCGTTCCCAAGTCAATTCCAATAATTTTTGCCATCCCTAACCCCATTCCGGGCACACAGGCCCACCATCAAGTTGTTGACTGCTCAAGAATCTCACCTTGAGTCACTTACTGTCAAATATTCTGATGCTCTTTCTCCCCAAAGCGATTCGCAAATTTCTCCAGAATCCATCCTCTTCTAACCCCTGACGCCGCTCAACTTACGGCCTCGCCACTAAAGCCAAGGCCAACCAAATCCGCTTAGCCCTTTATTATCAGCCCCAGCCCAAGCACATCCCCCTCCAAACCGGCCCCACAATCCAAACCCTGAATCCCCCGAACGGGTAATTGTCGCCCCGGATTCCCCCCGAGTACGCTTGCCTCAATTGTGCTTCACCGATGCAACACCTTGGAGCTTGGCTCATGTCCTTTCTGCCCGCCTCACGCACCAAACGCAACCTCTTCAAAATTGCCTCCCTTGGCCTCGCTGGCCTCCTCGCCGGTCTACTCTCCGGCTGCAACGACTCCCCTGACACCTCCGTCAGCGCCCCCTACACTCACGTCGCCAGCGACTCCTATAATCCCAACGCCTCCGCTGAAGCTCAACCCTCGCCCCTTCCCAAGAGCATCGAAGCGACGCAGGTGCCCCGCCCTCCGGCATCCGCCCTCGACCCGCAGCCTCCAGTACGGGTCGGTGCGCACCACATCCCAGGTCATGGTTCCGAACGGTCGCAATCGTTCTTAGCGACGGCACCATCGACGCCTGGTAATACCACAAACCACCAACTCAATAACTCAACAACGCGGCGGCCCGCGAAATCGGGTCGCCGCTTTTCCTCATGCGGGCGAATCCTTGGTGAAAAGGCATCCCTTACCTCCTTTTTTGCCTCTACATGAGAGACAATCACTCTCAATTGAGGGAACTGCTACCGAGCCATGGCATCAGCCGCAGTCGCACCTCCAGACCAATCCGCTGAAGCCCGTCACGGCGTCAACCCCTGGCTGATCGCCGCCTCCGTCATGCTCGCGACCTTCATGGAGGTGCTCGACACCGCCATCGCATCCGTCGCCCTCCCCTACATCGCAGGCTCCCTCTCTGCCTCGAACGACGAAGCCACCTGGGTCCTCACCAGCTACCTCGTCGCCAACGCCATCGTTCTCCCTGCCAGCAACTGGTTCTCCCTCAAATTCGGCCGCAAACGCTTTCTTCTCTCCTGCATCGTCATCTTCACCATCGCCAGCTTCGCCTGTGGAGCCGCCCCTACCCTGGCCATCTTGCTGTTGGCCCGCGTCGTGCAAGGCGCAGGCGGCGGAGCTCTCCAACCTCTCTCCCAGGCCATCCTCCTCGAATCCTTCCCACCCGCCAAACGCGGGGCCGCCATGGCCGTCTTCGCCTTCGGAGTCGTCGTGGCCCCCGTCCTCGGCCCCACCCTCGGCGGCTGGCTCACCGACACCTACTCCTGGCGCTACGCCTTCTACATCAACATCCCCATCGGCGTCCTCGCCATCCTCATGATTAGCCGCTTCGTCCACGACCCGCCCTACATCAGCAAGGCCCGGGTTCCCGCGCTTCGACCGCTACGGTTTCGCCGCCCTCGTCATCTGGACCGGTTGTCTCCAGGTCGTCCTCGACAAAGGTCAGGAAGACGACTGGTTCGGAGCCACCTGGATCCGCTGGGCCGTCTTCTTCCTCGTTATCTCCTTTATCTATTTCTGCTGGCACTGCTGGCGCGACAAAGACACCATCGTCGATCTAAAAGTCCTCAAAGACCGAAACTTCCTCCTCGGCTCCATCCTCATCTTCATGTTCGGCGTCGGCATCTACTCCACCGTCACCGTCCTGCCGCTCTTCTATCAGGAGCTCCTCGGCTACACCGCCTTCACCGCCGGTCTCGTCGTCGCTCCGCGAGGCATCGGCGCCATCTGCGGCATGCCCATCATCGGTTACCTCTCCAACAAGATCGACCCGCGCTACCTGCTCACCTTCGGCTTCTTCACCTTCGGCCTCACCACCCTCTACTTCGGCAACGTCACCCTCGACATATCCCCCACCACCCTTCTTCTCCCTATCCTCATCACCGGATTCGGCCTCAGCTTCGTCTTCGTCCCCATCAGCACCGCCGCCTACGGGCACCCTTGACGCGAAACAAATCGGCAACGCCAGCGGTCTCTTCAACCTAATGCGCAACGTCGGAGGCTCCATTGGCATCTCCATCGCCTCCACCTTGCTCACCCGCCGCGCCGACGTCCATCAGAATGAGATCATCAACTATGTCCCGCGCACCGGCCAGCAGTTTCAAAACTCCCTCGGCAGCGTGACCCAGTTCCTGACCATCCCCTACGGACAGGCGAACGCCGCCGATCCCGCCCAGGCCACGCTCTACCAGCAGCTCGGTCGCCAGGCCTCCCTCTGGGCCTTCGTCGACGTCTTCCGCTGGCTGTCGCTCCTCTGCTTCTTCTGCGTAGGCATCGTCTGGCTCTTCAAAAAGGTAAAGCCCGGCAAACCCCCAGCCGGCGCCCACTAGCTGTAGTAAGACTCACCGGTTAGCTCAGCGATCTGTATATCGTGCGTCAAACGAGCAGTTTTTATTGTCGCGCCAAAAACAGCCTTGTCATTCTGAGCGAAGCGAAGAATCCCCGCATTTTGCCTCTGCGGTTGCTTGTTCTTCGTCGTTATCTCAACCGAAGCGATGGGCCCTGAACTTCGCCTGCGTAACCACGCCAAATCGCATCTGCGATAACCTCACTCCATGCAACGCGACCGGCTTCCCTATCTCCTGATCCCACTAGCCGCGTTCGTCGCCATCGTCCCACTCCTCATCTACGGCTGCTCCTGCGGCCACGACTTCGACTTCCACGTCCTCAACTGGCTGGAAGCCGCCCGCCAGTTCGCCCAGGGCGACCTGCACCCGCACTGGGCCTACACCCCCGGCTGGAACGCCGGAGAACCCCGCTTCATCTTCTACCCGCCTCTCTCCTGGAGCATCGGCGCGCTCCTGGGCCTCATCTTTCCGTGGACTTGGACGCCAATTATCTTCACCTGGCTCGCCCTGACCGCCTCCGGCCTCTGCCTCTACTACCTCGCCCGCGACTTCGCCACGTCCACAGCCGCCACTCTAGCCGCGATCTTCTACACGGTGAATCCCTACATGCTCTTCACCGCCTACGAACGCACCGCCTACGCCGAACTTCTCGCCGCCGCATGGGTTCCCCTCCTGCTCCACGCCATCCTCCGCCAACAAGTCACCATTCCGCGAATCGCGGTCCCAGTCGCTCTCCTATGGCTAACCAATGCCCCCGCCGCCGTCATGAGCTGCTACGCCCTTGCCCTCCTCACCGTAATTCGATTGACCACCAACTCGGGTGCCCCATATCTCGATTCTGAGATGTGGGCATCGCGCGCCAGCGCGACCGCTCCCGCCCACTCCCAAACAAGCAACACCCAAACTCCGCTCCGCATGGCCCTCAACATAATCGCCGGCACAGCCCTCGGCCTCGGTCTCGCAGCCTTCTACGTCCTCCCCGCCGCCTACGAGCGCCGCTACGTCCAGATCGCCATGGCCATCATCCCGAACATGCGCATCCAGGACAACTTTCTCTTCCACCACACTACCGACGCTCTCCACGACCAAGTCCTCCACACCGCCTCCCTCATCTCGGTGGTCCTCGTAGCCGCGATGGTGCTCGCCCTGACAGCCGCATACATTCGCCACACTTCAATCTCAAAATCCAATCTGACAACAAGGGATCAATCAAGAGAAGATGCGTCATCTCGACCGGACCCTGAGCGAGCATCGCGAGTCGAAGGGGCAGTGGAGAGACCCCCGCATCTTGTTAGCGCACGCACTTCATCCAATATCGCGCACCTGCTCGCATCATTAGTCATCCTCACCATAGCCATCATCCTCCTCCTCACCCCCCTCACAGCATTCATCTGGAACCACGTCCCCGAACTCGCCTTCCTCCAATTCCCCTGGCGCGTCCTGGCCGGTCCTCGCAGCAGTCCTGGGCCTCACCATCGCTCTCGCACTCACCCCACTCAACCTGAAACGCGCTTCCATCACAGCCATCACCCTCGCACTGGCCGCCGCCCTCACCTACCCCGCCTACACCGTCTTCCACCAGACCTGCGACGCAGAGGACACCGTCCAGGCCCGCCTCGCCCTCTTCCACTCCAACCAGGGCGCCGACCCCACCGACGAATACACCCCCGTCCCCGCCGACAACGACTCTCTAGCCCACACGGATCCACCCTACTGGCTCTCCTCGGACCCCAACGCCAAAGCTACATCCAACGCCGCTCCAGGCCCCGCGCCAACGCACCTGACGCTGAACTCCCCGGTACCCGAAGACATCATCCTCAACCTCCGCAACTATCCCGCGTGGCGCATCACAGTCAACGGAACTACCGTCACCACTCACATTCAGCGAGACGACGGCCTCATCGCCCTCCCAATCTCTGCCGGCCCCTCAACCATCGACATCAACTACGCCCACATGCCAGACCAAACCTTCGGCAACCTCATCACTGCCATCGCACTCATCATCCTGGCCATCCTCTTGGCCAGCCGCAGAAAAAAAACCATTTAATCACGGCATAGCCGTCTGCCACTCCCTACTCCCTACACCCTACTCCCTGCATTTATCATCAACATCAGATGGATCCCTCAGTAAAAACCCTGCTCCTCTCCGGCGCGCAGCTCACCGATGCCGCCCTCGAACGCCTCCTGCCCTCACCCGACACCCTGCCCCACTCCATCCACCGCGCCATGCGCCACAGCGTCTTCGCCGGCGGCAAACGCCTCCGTCCCATCCTCTGCATGGAAGCCGCCCGCATGGTCGCCACCACGCTACCAACGCTCTACGTCGCAGGCGAGCTACCCCAGGGCGCAGCCGATCTCGGCGCAGCATTGGAGATGCTCCACACCTACTCCCTCATCCACGACGACCTCCCCGCCCTCGACAACGACGACCTCCGCCGCGGCAAACCCACCTGCCACGTCGTCTTCGGCGAAGCCACCGCCATCCTCGCCGGCGACGCCCTCCAGACCCTCGCCTTCCAGACCATCGCCAACCTCCCTTGCAACGACTTCACCACCGTTCGCATTCTCCGCGAAGTCACCGCAGCCGTAGGCACCGGTCTCGGGCGCGTGGGAGATCTCGAAACCACCCTCCCTCCGGGCATGATCGGCGGCCAGGTCGTTGATGTCGAATCCGAAGGCACTCCTCCCACAGCCGAACTTGTCGAAGCCATCCACCGCGCCAAAACCGGAGCCCTCATCACCACCAGCATCGTCAGTGGGGGGCTGCTCGTTCAACAGCCAATTCGTGGAGAAATTGGCACTGGCGGAGACACAGCAGTAGGGCGGGCCCGCTTCGAAGAACTTCAGAGAAATGCAAACGCGCATCGCCACGCGAACGAAAACACCATAACCCGCCTCCGCACCTTCGGCGAAAAGGCCGGCCTGGCCTTCCAGATAGTCGACGACGTCCTCGACATGACCCAAAGCTCCGCCGAACTAGGCAAGACCGCCGGCAAGGACACCGCCACGATCAAAGCCACATGGCCCGCCGTCTACGGCATTGAAAAGTCCCTCCGAGACGCCAAAGAGCTCATCGCCGATGCGTTTGCCGCCCTCGAACCATTCGGCCCAGCCGCCGGCCCCCTTAAGTCCCTGGCCCACTATCTCGTCGAACGCAAGAACTAGTTCCATATCCGAGCGAGATATGTGGTTGCTGTCGCCTCTGCCGGTTCTTCATCCAAAGCTTGACAACGTGGGGCCCGGGAGACGCCCTCCGCGCCACTGCCCGCCACCCGAAGTCCAAACCTAAAGTATCTGAATGGAATACTTTGCACACATTTGACGGGGAGGGGGTCCCAGAGCGATATCATCAACGCACAGATGCTAACCGAGTCCGACATCCTCCTCGCCCTCCGCGACTGCTACGACCCCGTCCTCCCCTGCAACATAGTTGACCTCGGCCTCGTGCGCTCCATCGCCATCACCCCCGACCTCGAAGCTCCCGGCTCAAACGTCCCCGGTGTCCCTCAACGTCACAAAATCCAGGTCGATCTGACCCCCGCACAGACCGACGAGGCCGCCAACGCCCATCTCACCGCTCAGATAGCGAACCGTCTCGCCGGCCTCGAGACCATAAGCCAAACCACCATCACCCTCCTCGACGAACCCATCTGGACCCCCCTCAACATCACCCCCACCGGCCGCAGGACGCTCGGCCTCGACGGCAACCCGCACCTGGTCCAGATCCGCTGACCCCATGCCCACCCCAAAACCAGCCAAAAAAACCAAAGCCCCATTGGCCATGTCGGCACAGCACCCCTTCGACCAAATCCACGGCGTCGAGACCAGCGGCCTCATCGCCGCCGGCAACCTCATCACCGGCCACCCTAACGACTCCCACGTCACCGCCTACTACGGTGTCGCCCCCAGCATCCTCCGCACCCTCATCGACCTCTGGCGCGCCACCGACCCGCCCCATCCCATCTCGCACTACACCTTCCTCGACATCGGCGCCGGCAAAGGCCGGGCAATGCTCGTCGCCAGCGAACTCCCCTTCCACCAGGTCATAGGCATCGAGCTCAACCCCACGCTCGCCGACACCGCGCAACTCAACCTGGACCATTGGCTCGCCACTCACGCTGCCGACACGACCGCCCCGCCCCTCGCCCCCATCCGCCTCTACGAGCAGGACGCCCTCACCTTCGATCTCCCTCGCACCCCCACCCTCGCCTTTCTCTTCCATCCCTTCGAAGCTCCTGTCCTCAAGCTCCTCCTGCGCCGCATCGAAGCTCGCTTCGCAAAAAAACCCGGCACTCCCCCGCCCCCATTCGACCTCCTCTACGTCAACTCCGAGTGTCGCAAGGTTCTCGACCAGCACCCCGCCTTCACCCGTCTCTTCCTCGGCCCAGTAGCCATGTCCCCCGAAGACCACGCCGCCGATCTCGCCGCCATCGCCCAGCAAAAAGACTACGGCTCCACCGGCGACGAAGAGTGCGCCATCTACCGATACACCGGCCGCTCCTCCAGGCCCTGACCGTCCACCATCAGCATCGTCATTTGATATAGTACCCGGCCACCCGCCACACTTTGTCCTTCTCCCGGCTCACGATGACTGTCTCCTGCGCCACGGCCTTATGTTCAAAACTGCTCTCAAAAAGCAAAACGACATAATCGCCGGCTGGTACACCAGGCAGTATCGTTGTGTACTTTGCGGTATCGAGTCTCCGCGTCTGCAGCTTTCCCAGCGGCGGCTCCCGCGTTGCCTTCATCGAACTCTCCCATGTCTCCTGGGATACCGCCGAGCGAAACGCCGCAGCTGCGCTCTTCCAGCTCTCGGCATACTGTCCGGAGTCCACCTGAGCCACCCAGTCCTGGCTCGACCGTATCGCTATCCGTTCGGCAGTCGGCCCATTCTGTGGCTGGAGTGCGGAGAGAGGTTTCAGCCTCGGGCTGAGCAAAAGACAGACCGCAAGACCAATCTTGACCCCGTTTTTCATCCTCGACCTCCATGCGGCCGACACAGCCGGTCGCAGCTTCGAGTCTACGTTCTGACCCGCACATAAAACATCCGCTCATCACCACCCGCGTGCTCGATGAAGATCTCGCCATCCGCCCGTTCCACCACGCTCGGAAACTTCTCGCCCCACTCCACCAGCACCAAAGCGTCCGGCGCGTCCGCCATCTCCTCCAGACCCAGCGTCAACAACTCCCGCTCCGTCTCCAACCGGTAAAGATCAAGATGATGCAACCGCACCTTGGCCCCCACATACTCATGCACTAGCGTAAACGTGGGACTCGTCACGTCCTCAGTCTCCGCAGCGCCCAACGATGCGGCAATCCCCTTCACCAGCGTCGTCTTCCCCGCACCCAAATCTCCCCGCAGCACGATCAGCTTCGGAGCAGGCAGCAGCATCTCCGCTACCCTCTCACCCATCGCCAGTGTGCCTGCCTCACTCCGCGTCTTGAACCGCTTCTCCTTCATCCCCGCAGCCCGCAGATCCAGGTCAACCCGTCCTCGTCCTTGACTCGGTATCGGAACGCGTCCGAAAGATGTGTAACCGTATCGGTTGCAAGTACGGTATGCTCGTCCATCGCCTTCGCGGCAAAGTCCCCAGCCAGTCCGTGCAGATACACAGCCGTCTCCACTGCCCGCGCGACATCGCCGGGAAACTGCGCCAGCATCGCCGCCACAATTCCCGTCAGAATATCTCCGCTTCCACCCTTCGCCATCGCCGGGTTCCCACTCGTATTCACCGCGATCGACCCGTCCGGATGCGCAATCAGCGTGCGCCAGCCCTTCAGTACGAGCGTCAGTTTGTGCTCCGTTGCAAATCGGCGCGCCAACCCCAACCGGTCCGCCTCGACCTCCTTCACCGTCAACCCTGCGAGTCGAGCCATCTCCCCCGGATGCGGCGTCAACACCATCACCCTGCCTCTTCCCTTCAGTTCCTGCGACCTACCGGCAAACGCATTCAACGCATCCGCATCAATCACGACCGGCACTGTCGTCTTCTCCACCACCTGCCGCGCAAACGCAGGAGCGTCCCCCTCCGTCGACAGTCCCGGCCCCACCGCCACCACGCTGATCTGCTTCACCAGCGCGTCCAGCTTCGCCCCATCAAGGTTCTTGAACGACACCGCACCTTTCGGCCCTTCGGCCATCGGCACCATCATCAACTCCGGCGTAATCGCCGCGACTGTGTCCACAATGCTGTTTGGAACGGCCGCCGTCACCAGCCCTGCTCCCGTCCGCAGGCAGGCAAGCGACGCCATCGCGGGTGCCCCGGCCTTCCCGTAACTCCCGCCAATTACCAGTACGTGGCCATACTTGCCTTTATTTGAGTTCACGTCCCGGGCCTTCTCTGCCACCACCTTCGAAGTCCCCGTCCACGTCAACCCGCCACCCGAAACAACCGCCTGTGCCGGTGATCCAATCTCTGCCACCACCACTGGCCCAAACGTCCCTCCGGTCTTTTCATTGCGGGTAAGGTGGCCAAACACATGCGCCATCTTGGGCGCGGTAAACGTCACCACTGCATCTGCGCGAAACGCCCCATCAGTCGACTGCTCCATCGAATTCGCGTCCCACCCCGACGGCAGATCCACCGCCACCACAGGCACATCGAGCCTCTCCACCATCTCCCGCAACGAAGCCGCAAGCCCGCGCAGCGGCGGCTTGAACCCTGTTCCCACCACAGCATCGATCAATAACCCTGCGTCCTCAATCACCGGCGCGCATGCCGTCAAGCTCGCTTCATCCGCAGCCTCATCCACAATCACAGTCGAAGCCTCGCGTCGAAGCCGCTTCAGGGCCGTCACAGCCTCGCCCTTCACCTCATCGATCCGCCCCAGCAGCACCACACGCACCGTCAGCCCTGCCTGCGTCAACGCACGTGCAGCGACAAATCCATCACCCCCGTTGTTCCCTTTACCGCAAAGCACAACTACCTGCGACGCCCCGCCATACCGTCGCAAACAGAACGCCGCAACAGCGGTCCCGGCACGCTCCATCAGTGATTCCAGGGGCACCCCAAACTCCTCCGCTGTGCGCCGGTCCGTAACTGCCATCTCTTCTGCCGTCAAAATCTGCATCATTCCCTTCTACCCGAATCCGCTGCGTAAGCCAAGAAATGGCGCTCCAGGCGACACACACAACCGCGGCCTGGGAATGGCACCAAGCCGCCGTCATTCACACGCTGGAAGAAAACAAATCTTTAGAATTTAAGGTTAATGCGAACTTTCTTCACCCGATTCAAGCGCGCTGCCCAGCTACTGAAGCCACCAGCCCAACGGGGCCCTTCAATCGTTGGCGCCTACAGCACCATCGGCAGCAACCGTCGTCTTCTGCAGGAAATAGCTCTTGTCCCATAGCGCCCGGTAAAACTCTCCCGTCAACTCAGCCGCCTTCGGTCCGAAATGTGGGCCGTCCGCCTTCGAGGAAGAACACCGTAACAATCCGTCCGTTCGGCGTGTCCGCATACGACCCAAACCAACCAAACCGTGTCCCATTATTCGAGCAGGTCCCCGTCTTTCCCATCACAGGAAATTGGCTGAAGTTTGCCCGCAACGACCGCGCTGTCCCATACTCCACCGCGCCTTCCATACCCACAGAGATCTCCGGAATCAAAGGAGCGATATCCAGCGTCCGCTTCACCTTCGGCTCAAACGCAGCCACATCCATCGCGGTCTCTGGATGCTGCAGATAGTAGAGTGTGCCTCCATTCGCAATCGCCGCTACCAGCGCACCCAGCTGCAGCGGAGTCATCGACACGCTCTCTCCGAACGAACACATCCGGCCCACGCCACCCAGCGAAGCCGGCAGTTCCTCATCAGGATACGTCCCCAACTGCTCTCCCTGGATGTGATACCCCGCCAGCTCCCCGAGGCCGAACTCATTCGCATAGTGCTTCACCCGCTCAAACCCCAACTGTCGTCCCAGCGTCTCGAAATATAGATTGTTCGAGTGAGCCAGCGCCTCGGTCATAGTCAGGTGATAATGCCCACCCAGGTTCACCGGAGTATCTCGCTGGACGATCCCCTCTTCGAGTGCAGCCAGCGCAACCGTCAGCTTGATGGTCGAGCAGGGCTCAGCTCCCCGCGACAGCGCCAGCTTCTGGTTCACCATCGCCAGAATGCGCCCCGTCGACGGATCGATGGCGATCGCCGTCCCATTCATATTTCCCAGCGCCTCGATCGCCGCCTCGCGGACTACGGGATCTTCGCCCTCGACTACATCACCCAACGTCAGATTGTCAGCATAAGAACTCGCAGAAAAATGCTCGTGATAACGCGTCCGTCGCACCGCAAGCGTAGGACGGGCCCCATGGCCGCTCCCGTGCGTCACCACCTTGCTCGTCACGACGGTGTGCCTCGCCGTAGCAGAGCTCACGCTCGAATGCGAAACACTGCTGCGCGCAGCCAACTTCGTCGAAACATGCGCCGTCCCGGAGGAGTGGTGTTTGATCCTCCCGGTCGTCGTCGTTCCGCTTGTAGTCGTTGTTCCGCTTGCACCCGCTCCAGCACAAAACACAAGGCCGAAGAGGACCGCGCCGCAAATCTTCATTTGTCCCGACATTAGGCGTTCCCTCTTATTGATACCCTGCAATCGAATTGCCATCGCCTCAAAATCCGCCCACTTATCCCCAACCCGGGTCTTCCCACTTGTTGATATGAGTGCAATCGAATTGCCATTGATCCAAAATCTACCTTAGTAGAGCTTTATTTAACACTATAAAGCACAATAGTGCCGTCCCACTTTCGTGCCAACGTCACTTAAAGAGCAATAGATCCATCAATTTCCACGCCGCAGAAAGGCCGGAATGTCCAATTCGTCTGGTTCAGGATGGGCCACCGCGGACGTCCCTCCCCCGTAGGACGGCACCCGTACGGAGGCCTCCAGTGGGAAAACCTCTTCCGTTACACTGCTAACCTCTTCCTGTTGGACGCGCACCGGCGCGGAAAAGTGCGTCGGCTCGGCCGCAGGCGCAAGCTCAC
The DNA here is from genome assembly GCA_963756685.1 of uncultured Acidobacteriaceae bacterium. Lineage (GTDB taxonomy): Bacteria > Acidobacteriota > Terriglobia > Terriglobales > Acidobacteriaceae > Edaphobacter. Next base: position 527,061 of record CAVWON010000003.1, on the reverse strand, counting down.
CCCGCGACGTCGAAGCTCGAAAGAAGTCGTCGTCAAACACCGAGGCCTTCACCGGAACCAACTCCGGCGGAGCGCCCGGCCCGGTACTCGCGCTCTTCTCCCTCCCGTCGCCTGCACGCGTACTCATCGACTCAGCCTCGGTCTCACTCGCGAATCGCGGACTCGGTCGCGGCGTCGTCACTCGCGGCTGAATCGGCACGTCATACCGCATCGTCGGCAGCGTCGACTCCGCCAGCATCCGCTCCCGCCGCTGTGGCATCTCCTGCTGCTTGAATCCCGTTGCGATCACGGTGATCTTCACCTCATCGCCCATCGTCTCGTCCTGCACCGCGCCAAAAATAATGTTTGCGTCCTCATGCGCCGCGTTCTGAATGATCCCCGAGGCCTCATTCACCTCGCTCAACTTCAGGCTGCTCGACCCAGTGATATTGATCAGGATCCCGCGCGCCCCGTCGATCGCGCCCGCCTCCAGCAGCGGCGAAGCCATCGCGGCCATCGCGGCCTCCACTGCACGGTTAGCTCCCGAACGCATCGCTGTCCCCATCACCGCATAGCCCATCCCCGCCATCGTCGTCTTCACGTCGGCAAAGTCGCGGTTGATCACACCAGGAATCGTAATGATGTCCGAGATCCCCTGCACGCCCTGCCGCAGCACATCGTCCGCAATCCGGAAGCTCTCAAAGAACCCGGCGTCCTTCGCCACCGCCAGCAGCTTCTCATTCGGAATCACGATCACCGTATCGACCGATTCGAGCAACTCCTGCATCCCGCGCTCGGCCTGCATCATCCGCCGCTTGCCTTCAAACGCAAACGGCCGTGTCACCACCGCCACCGTCAGCGCGCCCATCTCACTCGCCAGGCTCGCAATCACCGGAGCAGCGCCAGTCCCCGTCCCACCGCCCAGCCCCGCAGTCACAAACACCATGTCCGCGCCCTCAAGCGCCTCAATGATCTTGTCCGAATCCTCCAGCGCCGCCCTGCGCCCCACATCAGGATTGGCCCCCGCACCCAGCCCACTCGTCAGCTTCACGCCCAACTGAAGCTTCACCGGAGCGTTCGACACCTGCAGCGCCTGCACGTCCGTATTCGCCGCAATGAACTCGACCCCTACGACATTCGCCGCAATCATACGATTCACGGCATTGTTTCCGCCGCCACCTACACCAATCACTTTGATTCGCGCCCCATGCGGAATCTCATCGTGGTAATGGATACGAAGGTCGTCATTCGGCAGATTAGACATGGCAGCAGTTACTCCTTAAGGTTTTTTAATTCTCCCATCTAAGGACGCAACGCACGACCCTCGTTTTCCACTCCCCGTACCATCAATGGTTCAGCGCGGCCCTGGCGCGATCACTTTGACAGCGACAGAGCTAACCCACAACGCCCAGGAGCAAAGCATGACGGTCCAAAACAGAATCTGGGATATGCTTGCAGGCACATAGGAGAACCCTGCCCCATGATTCTCGAAGCGGAACTGGAACGCGTCGATCCCATCACTGCTGTCTTTCGTTTGTCCGGTCGCATGACCCTCGGCATGCGTCTGCGAGAGGTTGAATCAAAGATCAGTGATGTCGCCGACAACGGCGTCGAGAAGCTTATCCTCGACCTCTCCGGCATCGAATTCCTCGACAGCGCCGGCCTCGGCGTCCTCATGATCCTTTACGGCAATATGAAGGCTCACGGAGGCCAGCTCCGCATCGTCGCTCCCGGCGCCAAAGTGCTCGACGTCCTCAAACTGACCCACACCGACTCGATACTGCCCATCGACCCGACTCTCGAAGCTGCGCTGGCTTCTTAGCTCACTATCGCAGGCATCGAAAGCTCTACAACAAGCGCAGCTAACCGATCCAGACTCTGGCTCCAGCCCTGCGACATGCCTGCAAGGTACTGCGGTGCCGCCGGAGTCGTACTTGTCACCCGCGCAACCAGGGATATCTCCGTTCCACCATCGACTCTGGTGAAAATGACCGTGTTAAGCACCTTGAACATCGGCCTGCCCTCGCTATCGATCGCCGCTGTTACAAACACCAGACGGTGCGGCCGATCGATCTCCATGAATCGTCCCGTCATTGGATACACCACACCATCGGGCGCGCGCATATGAATGTAGATCGCCCCGCCCAGACGCGCATCTACCTGGAACACCTGATTCGTGAACCCCTTGGGGCCCCACCACTCCCCCAATTGCTTCGCATCAGTCCACGCCCGAAACACGACCTCCGGCGGCGCCGAGAACCTGCGCGTAAGGCACATCTCCAGAAGTCCGTTCTCAACTACGCCCCTACCGTTCCCCATGCGACCTCCTCTTTATCTCGCCCAGATAATCATCCAGTCTGTCGAAGCTGCTGTTCCACCCCCGCATATGCCCATCGCGGTCTCCAGAAGTTACGAAAAACGCCTGGCGAAAGTTCATAGTCGTCTTTCCGTCATGCTCCTCCAACGTGATCGTAATCACCGTCTCAACATTCGCCGAAAGACCGGGATTGTCGTCCCATTTGAACGTGTAGACCAATCGCGCCGGCTCAGCTACCTCAAGGTTTTCACCACCTTGCCACAAGTCGAACTTCCGCAACTGGCCGTCACCCGTGTCGAATCCATCGGTATGAAGACTAAGCCGCCACTTCCCACCCGGTCGCCGATCATTTGCAATATGCCTCGCCTCAAACTGGCGTGGCCCACTCCAATGCTTGATATGCTCCGGATCGGTCATCACATTCCAAACCAGCTGCCGAGGTGCATCAAACACACGCGTAATAAGAAGCTCATGTTGCGCTACCGCAGTAGAAGACACAGTCGCTGTACTCATTGCAATCCTCCATTTGTTCTCGCAGTTAAGCGAGCCGATAGTAGTTCGCCAATCGCTCGAGAGTCTGTTCTCCGCCCTCAATCGGGCGACACTCCCGCACATTCTGCTCCTGCGCCTCCGCCGACACAAAGACCATTCGCCTCGTAAGCCGTGTCTTGCAGCCGTTCGTTCACTTCAATTCTTCTTTCTGCCACGCTTCTTCTCCTTCGCTTGTAACTCCTGCAAATACTCGCCTAACCGATCGAAGCTCTCGTCCCAGAACCGGCGATACTCGTCCAACCAATCCGCCGCCTGCTTCAGCGGCTCGGCCTTCAACTTGCAAGGCCGCCACTGCGCCTCCCGCCCGCGAGCAATCAGTCCCGCCTTTTCAAGCACTTTGAGGTGCCTCGAAATCGCAGGCATGCTCATCTCAAACGGCGAAGCAAGCTCCGTCACAGAGGTCTCTCCAAGCGACAGCCGAGCAAGTATCGCCCGCCGCGTGGGATCTGCCAGTGCTGAAAACGTCGAACTGATTTGATCGTCCATGTTGCAATTAACCTCTTGGTTACATAACCATAACGTTAAATACAAAATCTGTAAAGCCCAAACCCAAGATTTTTTTGAAAATGTGACACGTTTGGCGCAGCGCTTACTTTCGCAAGGCAATCGGACAAAATAACTAAAATAGAAACCATGATCTCGATACAGAAGATCAAGCTGCCCATCCCTGGAATGGACGCCTTGAGCGCGGAGGCGCGCAACCATGGCTATCGCTTCATCGATAAACTGCTGGACGATTGGGCAAGCGCCAGGAACCGCTTTGACGCGCCTGGAGAGATCCTCTGCGGACATCTCGAACAAGGTCTTCTGGTCGCCGTGGGCGGACTCGCCCACGACCCTTATGTCAACGAACCCGACACCGGTCGCATCCGACGTGTCTACGTGCGGTGTGCCTGGCGAAACAAAGGCATTGGCAGAGCGCTCCTAACCGCCCTTGTGAACCATGCCCGCATGAACTTCCATTGCATACGCCTGCGCACCGCGAACGACGATGCGGCACGCCTATACGAAAGAATCGGCTTTTCCACCATTAACAACCCGGACGCAACCCACATTCTGTGCTTTGGAAAAACCAACGGTTAAGTTCTTCGCGATCGGGCTTCCACCCATTCACCAGCTAACGCCGTCTGTCGAAACCTCAGGGCGCCAGCGTCAGCAGACAAAATTTTCCCGCCTTCAAGCTGATTTGGCGATATCATCAAACTCTTCCCCCCGGGCCCCCACAGTTAGACCGTCATCGAGTCGCTGTACGATCAGTAGCTTCAAACGTCAGCTCTTTGAGTCCCAACTACGCTGCATCTGTTCATTGCAGGCAGGCACAGGTGTCGACACCCCATCTTCTAGACCAGATCGAAAAGTGAGGCCATGCCGATGAGCCAGTCTTACGAAGAACTCGACGCCAGTTATGTCTTGACCCTCGAAGAAATCACCAACCTCACCGAGGAGGGCGGCAAACCCATCGACACTTTGATGAACGTAGTCGCCCTCATCGCGACGCGCTTCAAAACGGACGTCTGCTCGGCTTACCTGCTCGAGCCGGATCGATCGAACCTGGTCCTCGCCGCGACCCTGGGCCTTCATCCGCGCTGCATCGGCACCTTGCGCCTTGCGCTCAATGAGGGCCTCGCCGGTCTCGTCGCTGAACAGGTGAAACCTGTCGCTGTCGAAGACGCCACAAACCATCCCCGCTTCAAATACTTCAAGGAATCCGGCGAAGAGGCCTACCACTCCTTCCTCGGCGTACCCCTCATCGACCGCGGCATCCTGCAGGGCGTCCTCGTCGTGCAGACCAAAAAGCCGCGCGTATTCACCGAAGCAGAGATCCGAATGCTCCTCGAAGCGGCCAACCAGGTCGCGCCCGTCGTCAGCGCGGCCCGCACCCTCGACCGTTTCATCGCACCCTCGCAGGAACGCCTCTGGTCTCTCGCCCGGAACCTCTGGTGGAGCTGGGACCACGATTGCGTGGGCCTCTTTCACGCCTTAAACCCCACTCGTTGGCGTGAAACCAACCAGAATCCAATCTCCCTGCTCAACGAGATGCCTCTCGAAGAGATCGAGCACCGCGCCGCCGAGCAGATGCTTCACGGGCGTATCAACTACGCCTACCGTCGCCAGCAGGAATACCTCAACGCCGATCGCACCTGGGGTGCAACCAACGCCGGCGTCCTGCGTCCTCGCCCCGTGGCCTACTTCTCAGCCGAGTTCGGCCTCCACGAGTCCCTCCCCATCTACTCCGGAGGCCTCGGCGTCCTCGCCGGAGACCACATCAAGAGCGCGTCCGACCTCGACATTCCGCTCGTCGGGATCGGCCTTTTCTACGGCCAGGGATACTTCCTTCAACGTCTCGACGACAAAGGCTGGCAGCGCGAAGACTACCTCCAGACCGACGTCAACCAGCTGCCCATGGAACCTGCCATCGGTGCAAACGGCGAACGGGTCGTCATCGAAATCCAAACCCGCGGCGGCATCATCCGCGCCAAGGTCTGGCGAGTCAAAGTCGGCCGTTGCGATCTCCTGCTCCTGGACTCCAACGTCCCCGGCAACGCCCCCGAAGATCTCGAGCTCACCTCGCGCCTCTACGGCGGCGATGGCCGCACTCGCATCCGCCAGGAGCTCCTCCTCGGAGTAGGTGGTTTCCGCGCACTCAAGGCCTTGGGCATCACCCCGGGAGTCCTTCACCTCAACGAAGGCCACAGCGGCTTCGCAGTCTTCGAGGCCATTCGCAATCGCATGGTCGAAGAGGGCATCACCTTCGACCAGGCCGCCAGCCAGGTCCCCCGCGAGGTCATCTTCACCACCCACACACCCGTACCCGCCGGCCACGACCGCTTCAGCCCCGAGCTCATCGAAGAGCACCTCGGCCCTCTCCGCGAGCAACTCGGCCTCTCGCCGGACACGCTCCTCTCCTTCGGCCGCGTCCATCCTTCCGACCGCGCAGAGCAGTTCTGCATGACCGTCCTCGGCCTCAAACTCTCCCGTCGGGCCAACGCCGTCTCCTCCCTGCATGGCGAAGTCTCGCGCGCCATGTGGACCAATCTCTATCCCGGCAAGCCCGAGGACGCCGTCCCCATCGGCCACGTCACCAACGGCGTCCACGTCCCGTCATGGCTCGCCCCACAAATGTGTCGCGTCTACGACCGTCACCTCGGCGTCGGATGGCAAAGCAACAGTGGCTCTGCCAAAACCTGGGAGGCCATCGAAACCGTCGACGACGGCGAACTCTGGGAGACCCACCTCAGCCTCAAATCGAACCTCCTCGAGTTCGTTCGTCGCCGCGCCGTCGAGCAGGCCGAACGTCGCGACGAATCCCATGCCACCCTCCAGCACCTCAGCAAACTCTTCACCCCGGACGCCCTGACCATCGGCTTCGCCCGCCGCTTCGCCACCTACAAGCGGGCGAATCTCCTGCTCGCCGACATCCAGCGTCTCGCCTCCATGGTCAACGACCCTAAGCGTCCCGTGCAGTTCGTCTTCGCCGGCAAGGCCCATCCCCTCGACGAGCCCGGCAAGCGAGTCCTCCAGCAGATCGCCCAAATGATGCGCGACACCGAGTTCGCCGACAAGTTCGTCTTCATCGAGGACTACGACATCAACGTTGGCCGCCACCTCGTCCAGGGCGTCGATGTCTGGCTCAACAACCCTCGCCGCCCGCTCGAAGCCTCCGGCACCAGCGGACAAAAGGTCGTCCTCAATGGCGGCCTCAACCTCTCAGTCCTCGACGGCTGGTGGGCCGAAGCCTACGACGGACTCAACGGCTTCGCCATCGGCACCGGCCGCACCCACTCCAACATGGACGTCCACGACAGCCGCGACGGCGAAGACCTCTACCGCGTCCTCCGCGAAGAACTCATCCCGCTCTACTATCAACGCGACCAGGACGGCCTGCCCAGAGGATGGATCAAACGCATGAAGCGTACGATCCGCACACTAGGCTGGCGCTTCAACGCCGACCGCATGGTCATGGACTATACCCTGAAGTGCTACGTCCCCGCTGCAGGAGGCACATCCAGCGAGACGAAAACCCTCTCGTAGAGGGCCTCCTTTACACGCCGCGTCAACCTCCACCCGAACTCGCCGTCCATTAAAGCCGCCTGTGGAAGCAAAGCGCCAACGGCGCGCCTCTATACCAGCCTGGGCCATCGGCCCAGGTTCAGGCCATATCCCAACGCCTTTAACCACACAAAAACGACTAAAAACTCCCAGCAAAGATCGCCTTCAACTTCGCCCGCAGCCCCTGCTCCTCGCTCGCCCGCCGCACCTGCGTCCGATGCGTATACAGCAGCATCCCAATCGCCACGGAAAACTCCGGCGTAGCCAGCTCCGCAGGCATCCGCGACAACGGCACCGGATACCCAACCCGCGCCGGCACCCGCAGCAGACTCTCCGCATTATCCAGCAGCCCAGCCATAGTCGCGCCGCCACCCGTCAACACACAGCCCGCGCCCAGGGCCTCCAGCACACCGCCCTGCCGCAGATTGTCCCGCAGCATCGTAAACAACTCGCGCGCCCGAGGCTCCAGAATCTCCGCAAGAAACCGCTGCCGCACCATCCGCGCCGGCTGCCCGCCAGAGATCGCAAGATTCCCGCCCACCTCAATCTCATTCAACTGCGGCACCGCCGTCACCACGCAGTGCCCATAGATCTTCTTCAGATACTCGGCCTCTTCCACCGTCACATGCAGCCCAACCGCCAGATCATTCGTAAAGTGGTCTCCGCCAATCGGCAGCACCGCCGTATGCGCAATCGACCCCTCAAAGAACACCGCCAGCTCCGTCGTACTCGAGCCGATATCCGCCATGCAAACGCCCAGCTCGCGCTCGTCCGCGCTCAGCACCGCCTCCGCCGCAGCGATCCCCTCGAACACCGTGTCCTGCACCTCCAGCCCCGCCCGGTTCGCGCACGTAATCACGCTCTGCGCCACGCCACCCGAGCAAGTCGAAAGATGCAGATTCACCTCCAGCTTGTTCCCCACCATCCCCACCGGATCGTGGATCCCCGCCTGATCATCCAGAATGAACTCCTGCGGCAGCAGGTGCAGCACCTCGCGGTCCGGAGGCAGCGCCACCGACCGCGCCCGATCCACCGCCGCCCGCACCTCCTCGCGCGTAATCTCCCTCATCCGGCTGCCCATGCTGATGCCGCCGCGCGAATTCATCCCGCGCACATGCGTCCCGCCGATCCCCACCACCGCCGTCTCAATCCCGGCCTTCGCCACGCGCTCCGCCGTCAGCGCCGCGCGATTGATCGCCTCCGCCGCCGGCCCCAGCTCCGCAATCAAGCCCTTGCGCATCCCGCGCGACGGCTCAATACCATGCCCGCGATACCGCAGCACACCGTCCTGCAGCTCCGCCACCAGCACACAGCTCTTGGTGCTGCCCGCGTCAAGCACGGTGATCAGATTGTCCTGCTTCTGATTCATGGCTGGACCACCTGTGGAGGATGATATTGCGTCGTGCTTGCCGGAGGCTTGGTCGCCGCCGGTGGGTGCTTCGCGGCCGCGACATGGGTCTTGGCCTTCGGTGCACTCTTCTTCGCCGGAACATCGAAAGCCACATTATTTTGCGCAACCACATGCGCCGCAGGCTTCGCAACGGTCTTCGTTGTTCCGGGATTCGACGCAACCACGGTCGGCGTCTTTGCCGCAGCGTTGATGCTGGGTTTGGCGTTGGTCTTCCCGATCGCATTGGCGCCAGGTCTCACCACCGGCGTTGCCACATCACCTGCTCCGACCGGGGCCGGCGTAGAGGCAGCATGCGAATCGACACCCGACGCATTCGAAGAGGACGCCGCAGGAACACCCGCTCCGGGCTGCATCTCCAACACCACCTGCCGCTCATACCGCATATCCACCGACGACAGCTTCGGATACTGCGCCCGCCACTCCGGCAGATGCTCCTTGTACCTTCGATACCGTTCCAGAAAATCGTCCTCACCAAAGTGCACCAGGATCTCCGTCGAGTCGATCCGGAATCGACGCCTTCACGTCCTCCGGGTTCGAAAGATCCACCTCACTCAACTCCTGCGAAATCTTCTCGCCCGATCCATCCAGCTCCGCCGTAAACCGCTCAAAGATCTTCATCCGCGCCGCCCGCGTCGACAGCGGATCTCCCGCCGAAATCCCCGTCACCACCGGAAACGAATAGTGCTCATTGACCTTTGCATCCACCGGCATATCCAGCAGCACGCCATTCACGTCCACCAGCCCGATATGGCTCCCTTGCCGCACAAACGCCACCGGCGTCCGCTCCGCAATCGACACCCTCATTCGGTTCGGCAGCAGCCGCATCACCGTCGCATGCGCCACCCACGGCAGCCTCTCCAGCTCTGCCCGCCGCTGCTCCAGCGAAACCGTAAAGATGTTCCGCTCCACGTCCTCGCCAAAGATGCCCAGCAGCTGCGCCCGCGTCACATGAGCGTTCCCTTCAAACTCAATCGAAGAAGACGACGGAATCACAAACCGCTCATCATGCAACAAATAACTCTTCGCCATCAGGAACACCGCGGCGCCTACACCAAGGCAACCCAGCAGCGCACAACCCGCAAATATCCTGCCCCACTTTGTCGCCGGCAACCCACGAAACCTGACCCGAACCCCGGCCTTCCGTCGCGCCACCGGCGCATCATCGTCCTCATCCCAATCGTCCGCAAAATCTTCGCTCAGGTCGCGGCGCAGCTTCCTGTTCGGCGCGGCCGATACCCGCCGTGGGCCTCCAGACCCCGAGGCATACCTCTCCTCAGGCGCCTCTAGCACCGCTGTCCCGCGCTTCGATACCACGTCGCTTTGTCGCAAGCCTGAGCAAGGCCGCGAGAATCGCCATCCTGAGAATAACCCGCCCCACACCCATACCCGCCCAACTTCTTCCGAATGTACCCTTTCAGGAACTCACCCAACCTCCCCCTCCCGTTCCCTATCCAAACTTCGTCATTTCGACCGGAGCGCAGCGTAGTGGAGAAATCCGCTTCTCTACCGCGACCGTCGCCATGCCCATATGGGCCTCACGTCATTAAAATCGGCGTTAAGCACTCGCCGCCAGACCCTCCAGCAACAACGCCCCCGCCTGCGACACGCTCCCCGCACCCAGCGTCAAAATCACGTCCCCCGCCTTCGCCCCATTCACCAGCACCTTCACCGCCTCCGCCGCCGAAGCCGCATACTCCACCACACAGCCACTCCCCCCGCGCATCGCCGTCACAAGCGCCCGAGCATTCACCCCCTCAATCGGCTCCTCACTCGCAGCATAAATATCCAGCACCTCCACCGTGTCCGCGTCCTTGAACGCCGCCGCAAACTCCGTCATCAGGTCACGCGTCCGCGTAAACCGGTGCGGCTGAAACAACACATGCACCCGCCCATACCCACACTCCCGCGCGGCCCGCAGCGTAGCCACAATCTCCGTCGGATGGTGCCCATAATCATCCACCACCGTCACCCCCCGCACCACGCCCTTCACCTGAAACCGTCCGGTCCACTCCCCGAAAACTCTCCAGCCCCACAGCAATCTGGTCCGGCGCGACTCCAAGCTGCACCCCAACCGCCACCGCCGCCGTAGCATTCAGAACATTGTGCCGCCCCGGAACATGCAGCCGAAACCTTCCCAGCACCAGCCCCTTATAGTTCACCTCAAAGCAAGAGTGGCAGTCCTCCTCCTTCGGCAGCATCTCCAGCCGAAAGTCCGCGTCCGCACTCTCGCCATACGTATAAACGCGACGCCTCACCCGCGGCAGCACGGCCCTCAGCAGCGCATTGTCGACACAAGCCGTAGTCGCCCCATAAAACGGCAGCCGGTCCATAAACTCCACAAACGCCCCTTCAACGTCCTCCATATCGCGATAGCAATCCATATGCTCACGATCAAGGTTCGTCACCACCGCCAACACCGGCGACAACTTCAAAAAACTCCGGTCACTCTCGTCCGCCTCCGCCACCAGATACTGCGAACTCCCCAGCCGCGCATTCGACCCCAGCGCATTCACCCGGCCACCAACCACCACAGTAGGATCCAACCCTCCCCCAGCCAGCACCGCCGCGACCATAGAAGTCGTCGTCGTCTTCCCATGCATCCCGGCCACTGCAATCCCGTACTTCAGCCGCATCAACTCCGCCAGCATCTCCGCCCGCTGAATCACCGGAATCTTCCGCTCCCTCGCCTCCATTGCCTCAGGATTGTTCTTCGCCACCGCCGAGCTCGTCACCACCACATCGCTCGCCGCTGCATTGCTCGCAGCGTGCCCTTCAAAGATCCGCGCCCCCATACCCAGCAAACGGTCCGTCACCGCCGACCGCTTCAAATCCGAACCCGACACCGAATACCCCATCGTCAGCAGGATCTCCGCGATCCCGCTCATCCCAATCCCACCGATTCCAATGAAATGGATCCGCTGCGACGGCCCAAATAAAAAGTGCCCAGGCACAAACATATCCATCCACTTTAGCAGCGCCAGCTCTATATCATTGCAAGGCATGCAAATACTTTATGCAGCTCCCTTCATTGCTCTTGCACTGCTCGCATTTACGATTTGCGTGTCAGTTCCCAAAGGAAGAAAGTACGCATTTCCCATCTCGGAAGGAGTGCTCGCCTTTGCCCTGGGCGCTCTCATCGGATTTTTATTCATGATCTTCATCACCGATTGGGTCATTCATGCCAAGCATCCTGCAAATTTTTGGTTTGCAGCCTCATTCCTTGCCGGTGGCGTCATCTCTTCATTTGCGGCAGCGTTTGTAATTAGGCTGATCCTGAGGCGATTACCTGAAGAGATTCTTCGCTGGATCGTTGCATTCGGTTCTTTCGGTCACTTGCTTGTACTGGTTTTAATTGCGCTTTCGGGAAGCCTATATCTACTCCATCTGTCACCGCCGGGCCGTACCCTCGCTATTCTCTTCCTCACACTTCCTCTGCTGGTAAGTCTCTATCCGACGGTCGTGCTAACAAGAAAATCCGAACAGTTCAGGCCAAATAGTGTAGGAGTTCGCAGTTAGCAAAACCGCCAAGCGGATCGGCCCTCAGTGGTGTGATATATAAAAGTCCATGCCCACCAAGCTCGCCCGCACAGCCGCTCTCAGCGCCGCTGCATTTCTCGCAGTCTCTGCAGTTCCCGCGCAGCAAACCACCCAGACCCTCCTCGCGACTCCCACTACCGTCGCCTGGGGCTACTACTCAGCGCGCGCCAAACCGGTCCTTACCGTCAAATCCGGCGACACCGTCACCATCCAGACCCTCTCCACCTGCGGCCCACCCGAGCGCCTCAAGACCCTCGGTATCGCAGAAGCCGACATTCCACCCTACGTCACCGACATCTACACCAAAGTCCCAGCGAGCGAAAAAGGCCCCGGCGGCCACATCCTCACCGGCCCCGTCGCCATCGCCGAAGCCGAACCCGGCGACGTCCTCGAACTTCGCATACAGAAAATCGACATCGACGTCCCCTGGGCCTGCAACTCCTTCGGCGTAGGCCGCGGCTTCCTCCCCAACGACTTCCCCTACAGCCACTCCCGCCTCATCCCACTCGACCGCACTGCCATGGTCGGCCACTTCGCCCCCGGCATCGATATTCCCCTCCGTCCCTTCTTCGGCAGTATGGGCATCGCACCACCCGAATCCGCTGGCCGCTACAACTCCGCCCCACCCTGGATGCACGGTGGCAACATGGACAACAAAGAACTAGTCGCCGGCACCACCTTATTTCTCCCCGTCAACGCCAAAGGCGCGCTCTTCGAGGTTGGCGACGGGCACGCCGGACAGGGCAACGGCGAGGTTGACATCACCGCCCTGGAGACCCAGCTCACCGGCACATTCCAGTTCATCGTTCACAAAGCTCCGCCAGGTGAGAACGCCCAGCGCCTCCTCTGGCCCCGCGCAGAAACCCCGACTCAATACATCGCCATGGGCTTCGACGAAGATCTCAAAATCGCCACTGAAATGGCCATCCGTAACATGATCACCTTCCTCTCCGAGCAGAATCCCGACCACCCCCACATCTCCCGCGACGATGCCTACGCCCTCATCTCCGTTGCCTGCGACGTAGACATCACCCAACTCGTTGATACCAAGAGCGGTGTCCACGTCATGTGCTCCAAAATCCTCTTCACCCAACCTGCGGCCTCCCACTAGCGATCTTATTCAGAAAGAACGCCCTTGCATTCCTGCAACAAATGCGGCAAATTCGTGTCTAATCAACTGAGCACTTGACCGAGGCGAACCTACCCGGCTGGAACTCATCCTTGCTCGCCGCGAAGTCCGGACGAACGACGCAGTTCCCGGACAAACGAAGGCCGAGCAGGCAGGTAAAACCATGACGTCCACTCGTCTCTTCAGAAATTCGCTCACAACCGCAACGCTGGCGGCAGCGCTCGCCGTCGTCCCAATCGCCGCCCAGGCGCAGGACACCGCTCCTCCGCCTCCCGACCAGTACGGCAATCAATATGGCCCGCAGGCGGGAATGCAGCAGGACGCAGCCATACAGAACGGCGCGCCTCAGGGTATACAGCAGGCGCCTCCCGCAATCCCCGACTACGAGCAACCCCCCGCTCCCGGCGACGGCTATATATGGACGCCCGGCTACTGGGCGTGGACAGGTGATGGCTACGAGTGGGGTCCAGGGCGCATGGGTCGCTGCTCCCTACACCGGCGCTCTCTGGACACCCGGCTACTGGGGCTACGGCTACGGCGGCTACTTCTGGAACGTCGGCTACTGGGGCCCATATGTCGGCTACTACGGCGGAATCAACTACGGCTTCGGCTACTTCGGCATCGGCTTTTACGGTGGATACTGGGGCGGCGGCCACTTCTGGTACAACCACGCATACTGCAACTACCACGGCGGATACGCCTATAGCCGCTCCTACAACGGCTACTCCGGCCACCCCGGCGGCGCAAGCTTCGTTCACAGCACGGCAATAGCCGCTAATCGCGGAGCGGGTTCAACGGCCTATCGTGGTTCCGCAGTCAACGGCCACACCGCGAGCTATGCTCAAGGCGCAAGCCGCTCCAACTACACCAGCTCGGCCTATAGCGGCGCCCGTTCCTACACTGGAGCGGCCAACTACAGCAGCGCAGCGCGCAGCTACACCCCCAGCCAAAGCTACAGCGGCGCAGCGCGCAGCTACACCCCCAGCCAAAGCTACAGCGGCGCAGCACGCAGCTACGCCCCCAGCCAAAGCTACAGCGGCGCGGCGCGCAGCTACTCCGCACCCGTGGCCAGCAACTACGGCGGCTATCACGGCGCCAGCATGAGCAGCGGCGGCGGTGGCGGCGGGTTCCACGGCGGTGGCGGCGGTGGTGGTGGACACGGTGGCGGCGGTCATCGCTAACGATTAGCTTTCACACTGACGGGGCTGAGAGAACCACTCTCGGCCCTTTTCTTTTTCGCCATGCGTCCTCCACTTCGTTCACCATCGAACAAAATCGTCATTTCGACCGAAGCAGCTCGCGTACTTTGCGAGCTGCGTAGTGGAGAAACCCGCTTCTCCCACCTCGACTATCTCCTCGCCACCGCACCGCCTTTGACTCTTCTCCACGATCAACCAATCTCCAAGCCAACCATCCATCGCGCGCTCTGCGACGCAACCACACACGGACACTTCAACAGCGACGAGCGGTAAGCTGCTAATTCTATTGCCGTTGCTACTGTCATATTTTTTATTTCCCGATTTCCGCCCAAAAATCGCATGTCAAGTCCAAAAACAGCCTAACCTTATACAAAACAACAACATCCGCGTGGCATTTTAGTTAGATCCAACCCGCTATACTGAATATATAGATCGAAAAACAACGCAAGCCCCGGCCAACAGCCGGGGCTAACTCATTTAGATAGACGATTTTGGACGTAACCCTTTTGTTATGAGGATTTTGCAGGCCATATTATCCCGTAAACATATGAAAATAGGAGAATTACGCGCGGGCAATGGGGGGGGTACCCCCCAGCCCAGCCACCATATCTCCAATCTTTTGCAACGCTCCGGGCTTTCCCATCGCCCGAGCCGCCAGGCCCATGGTTCGCAGCCGCTCGCCGTCAGTCAGCAATCCGGCCAGCCGATCCAAGAGCACCTCGGGGGTCAGCTCTCCCTGCAGCAACATCTCAGCAGCTCCGCCGCGAACCACCAACTCCGCATTCTTACGCTGGTGGTCGTCCGCGGCCGTAGGCAACGGCACAAGCAACGAGGGCTTTCCTGCGGCCGCCAGCTCCGCAACCGTACTCCCGGCCCGGGCCAGCACCAGATCGGCAGCGGCATACTCCTTCGCCATGTCAGGAAGAAACGCGTCAACCACAACTCTGGCCTGGCTCACCCGGGCGTTCCTGTAAGCCTCTCGCGTAGCGGCCAGGGCCCTCTCGCCCGTCTGATGCACGATCGTCAACCCAGGCACTCGCTCCAGCAGCCGCGCCGCAATTCCCGGCAGCGTCTCGTTGAAGATCTTCGCTCCATTGCTTCCCGCCGTAATCAGCAGTCGACGCGCCGGCCCCAGCAATCTGTCGGGCACAGCGAAGATCTCGTCTCGCACAGGCACACCGGTGGCCGTCGCGTTCCGAAAATACTTCGTCGTCTCAGGAAAGTTGACCGCAGCAGCGCTCACATACTTGCCCACCAGCCGGTTTGCCATCCCCGGGACAGCATTCGGCTCATACGCCAACGTCGGAACGCGCAACATAATCGCCGCCATCATCGCCGGCCCCGAGGCATACCCGCCAACGCCAACCACAACGTCCGGCTTGAAACTCCGCACCAAACCGATGCATCGCAGCACGCCGAGCGGAACATCCAGCATCGTCCGCACCCGCGTCGCGGCACTCACATTTTTCAACTGTCCGGACCGCACCAGCTCCAGCGGAAACCCAGCCTCCGGTACCAGCTTCGTCTCCAGCCCCCGCGCCGTCCCCACAAACCGCACCTCGGCACCGTGCGAATCCCGCAGCTCCCGCGCAATCGCCAGCGCCGGAATGACGTGCCCCCCTGTTCCCCCACCCGCAATCAGGACCCTCATCGTCGTTTGGCTTTCTACTCCCTGTTCCCTACACCCTACTCCCTGGAACTCAATCGATCTCGCGCGTAATATTCAGCAGCACACCCATGCCGGCCAGCGTAATAAAGATCGAAGTCCCGCCCGAAGAAATAAACGGCAGCGGAATCCCCTTCGTCGGCAGCAGCGCCAGCACCACGCTCATATTGAAGAACGCCTGGATCAGGATCGCAGTCGTCAGCCCAAACGCAAGAAACCGCGCAAACGGATCAGTCGACAGAAACGCCGCCCGCAGCCCGCGATAACCCAGCGCCACAAACAAGCCGACCACCAGCAGCGCCCCAATCAGCCCCAGCTCTTCACAGATATTGGCGAAGATAAAGTCCGTCTGCACCTCCGGCAGATAGAACAGCTTCTGCCGCCCCTCCATCAAACCCAGCCCACGAATCCCGCCTGTCCCCACCGCGATCAGCGACTGCAGAATGTGGAAACCCGTCCCTCGCGGATCGGCCTCAGGATTCAGAAACGCCAGCATGCGGTCATGCCGGAACTTCACATGAAACAGCATGTAGTACATCACCGGAGAAGCCAGCGCCGCACCGATCGCAAAGTACCGCTTTCGCGCCCCCGCCAGATACAGCATCAATGCCGTCACCGCCATACACACCAGGCCCGTACCCAGGTCCGGCTCCTTCAAAATCAGCGCTGTAAACGTAAGCGGCACTGCGACCGCACGCAGAATTGTCCCCTTAACATCGTCCATCAGATGAATTCGCGTCTGCAGAAAGTAAGCCAGAAAAAGCACCAACACGGGCTTTGCCAGCTCAGATGGCTGCAGCGTCACACCCGCAACGCGTATCCAACGATGCGCGCCATTCATCCCGCTCATCGCAAACACGCCGATCAGCATCAGCGCCGTCACCGCGACTGCCGGAAACACCACCCTGGGGTTGTTGTAGTTGCGATAGTCCACCCGCATCAAACCGACCATCGCAAGCAAGCCAAGCACCGCCCACAGTGCCTGCCTCATGACATAAGAATACGGAGAACCCAGACTGGCCTGCGCCATCACGGCCGAGGCCGAAAACACCGTCACCAGCCCAAACAGCACCAGCAGCAGCACAACTCCGAAGAGCCACTTGTCCACCCCAACTCTCTTCGCCATGCCATCACTTCCCCTGCCGTGTGCTTAATGCTCTGTGCCTAATCAAGTTCACTCACCGACTGCCGAAACACCCGGCCCCGGTGCTCATAATTTTCAAACTGGTCGAAGCTCGAACACGCCGGTGACAACAGCACCACATCGCCCGGCAACGCGGCCTTCGCCGCCTTGGCAACGGCCGCCTCGATCGTCTGCGCTGAAACCATCTTCACGACTCCACGCAGTTGACGCTCAATCTTTTCTGCGGCCGAACCAACGGTATAAACAACCTTCACCCGTTTCTTCAGCAGGTCCGCCATCACGCTATAGTCCGAGTCCTTGTCCTTCCCCCCCAGGATCAAGTGAATTCCTCCCGGAAACGAAGCCACCGCCTTCATCGCCGCGTCCACATTGGTCGCCTTCGAGTCGTTGTAGTACTCGACATCATTGAACTTCCTCACCAACTCCAGCCGATGTTCCACCGCCCTGAATCCTGCCACCGAAGCCCGAACGCTCTCCGCCGGAACCTCCGCCAGCCGCGCCGCACAAACCGCAGCCAGAACGTTCTCGACGTTATGCGCGCCCTTCAGATGGATCTCAGAAACCGGCATCACCGGCTCCGTCACTCCACCCTCCTTCTCTACCCACACAATCACGCCATCGCGCACAAACGCACCGCGCCGAACGGCCTTGGTCGCACTGAACCAGAACACCTCACTCTTCGCCCGCGCCGCACAGATCTGGGTCACGCGATCGTCCGCATTCAACACCAGGAAGTCGTTGGCTCCCTGCCGTGCGAAGATCCGCTCCTTCGCCGCCACATAGCTCTCAAAGCTCCCATGCCGATCCAGGTGGTCCGGCGTAATGTTCAGGATCACCGCAATCCACGGATGAAATTCCTCCACCGTCTCCAACTGGAAGCTCGACACCTCCAGCACACTCACCGTCTTCGGCGTACTCTTCGCCACCAGGTCAATCACCGGCAACCCGATGTTCCCACCCACCAACGTCGGCACGCCAGCGTCAGCGAAGATCTTCCCGACCAGCGTCGTAGTCGTCGTCTTCCCATTCGACCCCGTAATCGCCACCACCTGCCCCTGCAGATACCGGCTCGCCAGCTCCAGCTCACCAATCACTGGCAACCCAAACGCAATCACCTGCTTCACCTCAGGCGTATCCATCGGCACGCCTGGCGAGACCACGATCAAGTCCTGCCGCCGAAACGTCAGCAGCCCATGTCCGCCGGACTCGACCATAATCCCAGCCTCCAGCAACGCCGGGATCTCCTTCTCCAGCGCTACCGCGCTCCGCGTATCGCTCACCGTCACCCTGGCACCCTGCCCACGCAGAAACATCGCCGCTGACAAGCCAGACTTACCCAGCCCCACCACCAACACCCGCTTGTTCTTCAAATCCATCATGCATCCACAGTCTCACCGGAGCTTCAACGTAGTCAACGCAAACAGCGCAAACACCAGCGCCACGATCCAGAAACGCACAATCACCTTCGACTCCGACCACCCCATCAACTCAAAGTGATGGTGCAGCGGAGCCATCTTGAAGATGCGTTTGCCGTTCCTTAGCTTGTAGCTCCCCACCTGCAACATCACGCTGACCGCCTCCAGAATAAACACCCCACCAATAAACGGCAGCAGAAGCTCCTGCTTGATCACGACCGCTACTGTCCCAATCGCCCCGCCCAGAGCAAGACTCCCCACATCGCCCATGAAGACCTCTGCCGGATGCGCGTTGTACCAAAGAAACCCAATGCTCGCCCCCACCATCGACCCGCAGAACACCGTCAACTCGCTCACCATCGGCATCCGCTGCAGCTCCAGATAATCCGAGAACACAACATGACCACTGACGTAAGTCAGTACCGTCAAAGCACCCGCCGCGATGATCGTGCATCCGATCGCCAGCCCATCCAGCCCATCGGTCAGATTCACCGCATTGCTCGCCCCCGAGATCACGATCATCACAAAGACCACAAACGGCACGTAAACCAGCCAATGCATATGCGGAATATGCCCCATCCACTCCCACACCAGGTCTGGCCGAAACCGCTTCGCAAACGGCACCATCAGACGAGTCGAATACGCCCCCCGCGTCTCCATCACCACTAGCGTCGCAGCAACTCCAGCACTGACCAAAAACTGCAAGCCCAATTTCGGCCCGCGCCGTCAGCCCCTGGTTCCTTCGGTGCACCACCTTGATGTAGTCATCCGCGAATCCAATCGACCCAAACACCAGCGTCGACAACATCACCAGCCAAACATACGGATTCGACAGATCAGACCACAGCAGCGTAGGCACCAGAATCGAAATACAGATCAGCACTCCGCCCATCGTCGGCGTTCCACTCTTCTTCTGGTGCGACTGCGGCCCCTCTTCGCGAATATACTGCCCAATCTGAAACTCACGCAGCTTCTCAATCACGTATGGCCCTATCAGCAGGCCGATCAGCAACGCTGTCAAGCTCGCAAACACTGTGCGAAACGTGAGATAGCGAAAGATACGAAACAGTCGGAAGTAAGGAAACAGCTTCTGATACAGCAGCCAATAGAGCAAAATGTTCCGCCTTTGACTCCCAGCTTATGACCTGCAACTTATGCCGGCCTTGCGCTGCAGGTCACGGCTATCTTAACAGCCCTGCCGTCAGAACTCCTGTGCTTATCTCAACGATGAACCAAGTCCATGAACCAATTCGAATGCCTGCCACCCGCGGCCCCTCAGATCACAGCCCATTCTCCAGCGCAAAGCAAAGCGCATCCGCCGCCATGGCAAGCTCGAACGCCAGATGAGCATCGATTTCCGCGTCCTCCGCCTGCCGTAACAACTCCACGGTCACGGGAAATAGGTTCGTCCCTTTCCCGCGCTCTTCATGCTCAATCTGCTCCAGCCGATGGTCTGTCTCCGCGATGACCTTTGCCAGCCACTCCGGCGTGGGCGACGCTACCTTTTGTCGATGCTTGTCTCGCGCCGCATACAGACCACCCATCGATAGATGCTCCGCCGCCCTCAGGACTCCAATCGCCCTCAGTACGAACTTATTTCCAGCGCCGTCTTCCAAGGCCTTGCGGTAAAGCTTCACTCCCCGCTGCAACAGGTCGCGCAGGTCTTCACCCGTACCCTCTTCCATCAACGACATCACCACAGACGCCCGCTGCATATGATGAAAAGCCGTCATCAATCCGTGATCGGTCGCGTAGGCCAGTCTCGACTTCGCGACCCTGTGAACATCACGCTTGGCTGCCTTCTTCGCATGTTTCTTGGCGGCGTCCTTCTTCGCACGTTTCGTCGCCTTCTTTGCATGCTTTTCAGGAGCAGTGGCCCCGGTCTTGGTGATTGCCCTGCTCCTGGCTGACATCTCTTTCTTGCTGCGACGTATGATCTCGTTTGCCATAGTCAATTAGGATGCTCCCACTGAAATATGCTACTGAGGGCCCTCCGCGATGACAGTCAAGGCCTTCTCCAGCCGTACGCCCCGAGAGGCCTTCAACAACACTACGTCTCCCGCGCGCACATTCGCAACCAGCCACTCTCCGGCCTCTTCCGGATCTATAACAAACAACCCCTCCGCCCCCGCCCTCTCAGCTGCGGTAACCGACGCCTCAGCCGCCCCGCGCACCCCCAGAACAAACTCCACCCCACGCTCGACCATTCGCAATCCGCATGCAGCATGGAGCGCCTCCGCCTCCGGCCCAAGCTCCAGCATCTCGCCGGCGACAACAATATGCCGTTGCCCCGGAATCGCCACCAGCGCATCCACCATCGCGTTCAGCGCCGCCGGATTTGAGTTGTAGCAATCATTAATCAGAATCGCCCCTCGCCACTCCAGCACCTCGCCGCGCTTGTCTCCCGCCTGCATCTCGCCCACTGCCGCCGCACACTCGTCGAGCCCCATCCCACTCCGCAGCCCTACCGCGATCGCAGCCAGCGCATTCGGAACGTTATGCCTCCCCAGCATCTTCAACTGCACGCTGGCACGTTCACCCTTCGCCTCAACGGTGAATACGACACCCTCGGCCCCCATCTCGGCCACATGGACGGCCCGCACATCGGCCCCATCGCCCATCCCATAGAAGACCGCGCGCGCACCCATCCCCCTGCCGAACGAAGCCACATGCGGATCGTCGAAGTTCAACACCGCCACCCCGTCCTTCGGCAGCGCTTCAATTAACTCATACTTCGCCCGAGCGATCCCCGCAATCCCATCGGGAAAAAACTCCAGATGCACCGGCGCAACGTTCGAAACCACGGCCCAATCCGGCTCTGCGATCTTCGCCAGCGCGGCGATCTCCCCCGAGTGGTTCATCCCCATCTCGATCACAGCGACCTCATGCTCCCGTTCCAGCTTCAGCAACTGCAACGGCAGCCCAAAAGCATTATTCAAGTTCCCCGCCGACTTCAGCACCTTGAACTTCGCCCCAAGCACCTGCGCCACCGCCTCCTTAGTGGTCGTCTTCCCCGCCGACCCCGTCACTCCAATCACGCGCCCACCCCACTGACGTCGCACTGCGTGAGCAAGTTGCTGCAGCGCCCGCAGCACACAATCATCACAATCCGCTACCTGCAGCAATCGCTTTTCATCCACCTCTGCAGGCACCACCCACCGATTACTCACGACCGCAGCAATCGCGCCGTTCGCAAGCGCCGCCTCCACATAGTCATGCCCATCCAACCGTTCGCCGCGCACTGCAAAGAACAACTCACCCGCCCCAATCGTCCGCGAGTCGATCCCGTACCCCACCGCCTCCCCCAACGTATCGAACTCACCGTCCGCATGGATCCAATCCGCGACCTGCCCCAATGTCAGCTTCACGCAATCTCCTTCAATACGCCAGAAGCCACCGCCACGTCATCGAACGGCACAGTCCCGTCCTTCGATATTTGCACCTTCTCGTGTCCTTTCCCGGCGATCAGAACGATATCCCCAGCCCTCGCCGAACGGATCGCAAGCCTGATCGCTCCCGCTCGGTCCTCTTCCACAATGCAGGTCGTCCCCGTCTCCCGCACCCCCACTAGTGCCTCTTCAATAATCGCCATTGGCTCCTCACTCCGAGGATTATCGCTGGTCAGCACGACCAGATCACTCCCCTCACCCGCGGCCCGGCCCATCCTCGGACGCTTCGTCCGGTCCCGATCACCCCCACATCCAAACAGAGTGATCACCTTGCCCCCACGATAATTCACTAACTCCCGCGCCAGCGCGATCAAGTTCCGCAGAGCATCATCCGTGTGCGCATAATCCACGACCACTGTCACTCCATTTGACGACGGCACGACCTCAAACCGCCCAGGCACCTGGGCCCCAGCAGCTGCGCCTGCAACAACCTCCTCCAGTGTCAACCCACGCGCCAGCGCACCACAAGAAGCAGCAAGCAGGTTGTACACATTCACCCGCCCAGTCAGCGGTGACCGCACTGCTGCATCTCCGTTCGGTGTCTTAAACAAGAACCGGGTCTCTCCAGCCAATAGCGAGACATTCTGAGCTCGATACTCTCCAGTCCCCTGTTCCGTTCCGTAAGTCATAATCTGTGGTCCCTGGACTTCGCGAACGAGACGGCTCCCATAAGAATCGTCCCCATTCACCACAGCTACCCGCGGCGGTGGGGCCCCAACTCCTTCAAACAATCTCGCCTTCGCGGCGAAATACCGCTCCATCGTCCCGTGATAATCCAGATGGTCCTGCGTCAGATTCGTGAATATCGCCACGTCTACCGGAAGCCCCCACACTCGCTCCTGCTCCAGCGCATGCGACGACATCTCCATCACCGCCTCAGTCGCCCCCACCTTCACTCCATCAGCAAAAACGCGCAGTGTATCGGACGCCTCCGGAGTCGTATGCGGCGAAACCCGCATCTCGTCCCCAACATGTGTCTCAATCGTCCCGATCAGTACACACGTACGGCCCACGCTACGCAGCATCGCCTCCAACAAAAACGCAGTCGTTGTCTTCCCATTCGTCCCAGTCACCGCGCTAAGGGCCAGCCTCCGCTCCGGATGCCCCATCACCGTCGCGCTCACCTCCGCCAGCGCTCTTCGGCCACGCTCCACCAATGCCGCCGCAATATCAGCGTGCTCTCGTCGAAGCTTTCGAAACACCTCAGGCGAGTCCGTCACCACTGCTGCCGCACCCTGCGCGACAGCCACTTCTATGAATCGGTTGCCGTCCGTCGCCTCACCACGCATTGCAACGAACACGTCTCCCCGCACCACACGCCGCGAGTCATACTCAACGCCGTCGACCGCGACCGAAGGGCCCCCACACTCAATCGCACTAAGCCCCGCGCACACCTTCTCCCAATTCATATAAATGTGATGCTAGCTGAGACGGTGCTCCCGTTGCAGAAAGGGCCTCTATCGAGTAAACCGCACGACGACCTCAGTCCCCGCAGGCACCATCGTTCCTGCCGCCGGAACCTGCTCACGGGCCAACCCGCTCCCGACGACCTGCACCCGCAACCCCATCGAGTCCGCCCGCTCCACCACATTCCGCAGAGCCGCACCCTCAAACGAAGGCACCGGCACCTGAAGCCCAGCATTCACAACGACCGCACCCTTCTCCTTCACCTGCCCTGCAGGTGCCGGCTTTGGCAGCGACGCATGCTCAGACGTATCGTCGGCATCTGCAATCACCGAGTTGGTTCCGCCACTCGCGTGGAAATCAGCCACGACCTTCGCCGGCAGAAGCTGCCTGCGTCCCCTGTGCCGTGACCACGTTTTTGGGAGCCACAGATGAAGCCGCAGAATTTGCCGACGTCCGCAGCGGATCGTCCGCGGGCAGGCTATTCACATCATCGAACATCGCAGTCAGGTCCGCGGCGCTCTCAGATGGAGCATCGTCCGCGGTCTCCCTCTGCGCGACCATAATCTCTTTCTTCGTCTTCAGCGGCTGATCATGCGGCACCCCGAGGTACTCAAGCACCTGTTGCGCCACATTGGCGAACACCGGCGCGCTCACGGCACCTCCATACTTGCTCGCACCCACCGTCGGCGTGTCGATCACCACCGTCACCGAGATCGCCGGGCTGCTCACCGGCGCAAATCCCGCAAAGCTCGCCACCAGCTTCGTGTGCGAATACGTATGAGTCGCCACATCGATCTTCTGCGCCGTCCCCGTCTTCCCGGCCGAGCTGTACCCGTTCAGCGCGGCCTCCTTACCCGTCCCCTCCACCACGATCCCCTGCATCATCATCCGCATCTTTGCCGAAGTCATCTCCGAGATCACGCGATGCGCCCCGTCCGGGAGCGTAGCCGGCAACTGGTTCGAAGGCCGGAACGCCGCCGGCTTCAGCCGAGCGTCCCCCTTAATCTCGTCGGTCGACTGCAACAGCACATGGGGCGGCATATACACTCCGCCATTCGCAATTGTGCTCACCATCGTCACAAGTTGCACCGGGGTCACTCCAATCTCCTGGCCGATCGCCATCGACAGGATGCTGGTCGCGCCCCACTTCTTTGGACTACGCAACAGCCCACGCGTCTCGCTCGGCAATTCGATCCCTGACCGGTCACCGAAGCCAAAGCCCCGCATGTAGTCGTAGAACTTCTGGTTTCCCACCTTCAACGCCATCTTTGCCGCGCCCACATCGCTTGAGTGCTCCAACGCATACTGCACCGTCACGCGCCCGAAGTGGTCGGTCTTGTCATCATGCAGCGTACGGCCATACATCGTCATCGCGCCGTTCTGGCAATCCACAATATCGTCCGGCCGCACGCCGGCAGAGTCCAGCGCCGCCGAATACGCCACCAACTTAAACGTCGACCCGGGCTCATAGACATCGCTCACAGCCAGGTTCGTCAACACGCTGGCATCCATATGTTTCGAATCGTTGGGATTGAATCGCGGCGATACCGCCAGCGCAAGAATCTGCCCGGTATGCGGGTCCTGCACCACAACCGTCCCGTGCAGCGCCTTCACCCTGTCCACCTGCGCATCCAGCGCCCGCTCTGCCATGTACTGGATGTTCGCGTCGATCGACAGCACAAGGTTCTCACCCGGCATCGGCTGGCTCTCTTCGCTGCCCAGCACATGTCGCTTTGCATCGACCGCCGTCGACATGTGTCCAGGCTCCCCATGCATCTCCTCGTCGAACTTCTGTTCCAGTCCGCCCAATCCTGAATCGTCCATCCCGACATATCCCAGCACCTGCGCCGCCAGGTCACTATTCGGATAAAACCGCTTGAACTCCTTTTGGAAATAAACGCCTTTCAAATTAAGCTCACGCACTCGCTGCGCCGTACCCGGGTCGAGCCGTCGCGCGACCCACGCAAAGTTCTTCGACGCATTGAACCGCGCCAGCATCTGCTGCTGCGAAGTAAAGTTGTCCTGCGGATCGGCATGCACGATCTCGGCCAGTATCTCCGCGGCACTCGCACGATTGTCCCCAAGCTCCGACGGCACCGCAAAGACGCTGTCTGCCTGCACCGTCACCGCCAGCTCGCGCAGGTTGCGGTCATACATCATTCCGCGCCGTGGGGCCACCTCAAACGTCCTCTGCTGCTGCAGCGCCGCGCGCTTAACGAAGTCCGAGTGCCGCACCACCTGCAACCACCCCAGTCGCGCCGCGATCGCCCCCGTCCACGCACAAAAAAACAGCGCCACGTAAGCAAACCGGATTCTCCGTATCGGAGCGGTCAACGTCTGCCGTGGCGCCTTATCCATTCCATCCCTGCTTCATCGTCTAACTGTGTGGTGCTGCTACTGGACCATCTGCGTTCCCGGGACATTTGC
Source organism: uncultured Acidobacteriaceae bacterium (assembly GCA_963756685.1). GTDB lineage: Bacteria > Acidobacteriota > Terriglobia > Terriglobales > Acidobacteriaceae > Edaphobacter. The sequence continues at coordinate 501,379 of CAVWON010000003.1, read as the reverse complement.
CTGCGCCAGCACAGCAGCATTCGGATCTCCACCCTCGGGCCGCACCACCTGCCCAGGCTGAGGTTCGTTCAATCCAAGTTGTCTGGCCACTCTGTCGATCCGCCCCGGATCGGTCAGCTGGGCCTCCGACAAACGCAGCTGCCGGTTCTCCTCCTGCAGCTGCTCCACTTGTATCTTCTGCGCCTCAACGTGATACCCAATCTCGATCGCCGAAAAGTGCTGCCACACATACACCATCACAAGCACAAACAGCACACTCATCACCCCGCTGAACGTGCGCATCTCGCGCCGCCGCTCCGGATCGTCCGCCTTCACAATGCGGCTGTTGTCGATGTGCTTGGTGAAAAAGACCTCAGGCGTCGGTCCGCGCCGCGCGCGCCGTTGCGTCTCAAACAGTTCACGGTTGCGCGCTGTCAGCGACTCGGCGCGACCCTGCGTTCGTCCCCGCGACCCCATCATCTCCATCTGTTGTCCTGCGATCGCCGAAGCTGCCATAGCGCACCTCACTTGCCTTTACCTGCCCAGGGACTCTACCTGGGCGAAACCTTGTACCCTCTCCAAAAGTACGAACCGGGCCGGGATCGCTATTGGAGGTGGGATTGGTATTGCAGAGTTGTCTTTCGCCTGAAAGAAGGTGGGACAACCCCGGCCCGATCACTTTGCTGTCACATGTCTTGCAACCACTCGACTAAATATGTGACTAAACCCGCTACAAAAATTCTTACGCTAACCAATACTTCGCTGTGGCGTCGTTCCCTATTCCCTATTCCCTATTCCCTATTCCCTATTCCCTATTCCCTGCTTCTCAGCCGCCCGCATCTTTGCACTTCGCGACCGCGGGTTACGCATCTGCTCCTGCTCCTCAGCCACTACCGGCTTCTTCGTCAGGACCTTCAAAATCTTGGCTTGCCCGGCCTCGCGGAACGCGTCTTTCACCAGCCGGTCTTCCAAAGAGTGGAAGCTGATCAACACCAGCCTTCCTCCCGGCTTCAACAAAGACCCCGCGCTCTTCAGCAGCGATTGGATCTCTCCCAACTCGTTATTCACTCGAATCCGAAGTGCCTGAAAGGTCCGTGTCGCCGGATGGATCTTATCGCCTTTCATTGATGGGGCCGCGGCCGATACGATCTGGGCCAATTCCGCTGTCGATCGTATCGGCCGGGCCCTAACAATGGCTCTGGCGATTCTCCGCGACCTCCTTTCCTCTCCGAATTCGTAAATCAGGTCGGCGAGTTCGTTTTCGTCTTCCTGATTTACCACTTGCTCGGCCGTCTCTCCACTGCGCGTATCCATCCGCATATCTAGTGGACCTTCTTGCCGAAAACTAAATCCTCTGTGCGCCTCGTCCAGCTGCAGGCTGCTCACGCCAAAATCAGCAAGCAAACCATCTAGGCTTCCCGGCTCGATCTCGCTGGCCGCCTCCGAAAACGCCTTGGCGATATACACCACCTCCGGCATCTCGCTCCCAAGTTCAGCTCTCACTTCCTCCAGCTGAAGCTTGGCCGCCTCCATAGCCTCCGGGTCGCGGTCAAAACCAATCAACTTGCCTCTGCCGCCCAGCCTCTTCGCAATCTCCGAAGAGTGCCCGGCAAACCCCAGCGTCGCATCACAAATCACGCCGCCCGGCCGCACATTCAAATACTCCAGAACTTCTTCTAAAAGAACCGGCACATGTCGCGGACTCTTCATCTCCCCCGCTTTCAGTGCTACCCCTGAGGGTCAAAATCGCTTTCTACTCCCTACTTCCTATTCCCTACTCCCTGTCCTTCGTCTTCTCTGCGAATGCCATCAGATCGGCGTCCGTCAACTCCACTGCACCACTTGCCTTCTTCATCTCTGCGTCGAACAGCTCCGCATTCACAACATCCAGCCAGGTCTGCGCGCCCATCACATTCACATCACCAGCAACCTTCGCCAGCTCTCGCAGCTTCTGCGGAATCAGCACCCGCCCCTGCGCGTCCATCTCTGCCATCTGTCCGTAAAAGTTCGTCACGTCCAGAAACTTCCTTCTTACCGGATCCATCGGGGACATCTTCGCCATCGACGCCTCGATCAGCTCCCACTCCTTCAGCGGGTAAACCTGCGCCCGCCTTCCATCCATGCTCGTTATGTAGAACTGGGGCCCATACAACTCATCCACCCGGCGCTTGAACTCGGCAGGGAGCTTCAACCTGCCCTTTTCATCAACGCGAGTTGGGTGATTTCCCCGAAACATGGCTTCCTCGATACCTGTCCGAACCAACCTTGGTTCAAAACCATCTCCGCGTCGTAAAATCTGTCCATCAGAAGTTCAATCTGGCCCACTAAACTCCAAAACTCTCTACTTCGCTCCACCAGCATCGCCGAGAGACCCTACCCTGTAAAGAGTTATTTAGTGCCAAACTCTGGAATTCCCAGATTGAATTGTGGAAAACTCACCCGATTGCGGAATCTAGACAGGTACCCACAAGATGTAGTGTTTCCTCCCGTGGTTCACACGTCCTTCAGCCCTTGCGACTTCCGAATCCATCTGATAAAGCGAAATAAAGGCGAAAATGGCCTGGGGAAAGCTAGGTCTTCTTCCGACGTAGCAGCCACACCAGATAGCCCAGCACCGCAAGATTGATCAGCAGCAGGCTCAACCGGAACCAGTCAGGCCGCCGCGCCAACTCATACAGCTCCCACGGCAAAAACGAGACCGTCAGAATCAGCGTCAGATACTCCGCCCACACCTTTTCCAACAGCAAGCCAACCCCTTCCGTCAGCGCCAGTGCAGAGTAAGCAAACGTCGCTAAGCTGATCTCTCGCAGCCGATGGGCGTCGATCAGATCCACCTTGTCCAGCAGCAGCGAAACGAATCGGCTCTCCGGGTCGAACTTGAACCTCACGGCCAGCCTCATCACCTCATCTTCAAGGTCCTTATGCAGCAGATGGATCGCACCCACACCAATGCAGAAGAAAAAAATCGCCTTCGCCAGCTTGAACAACCCAATCAGCAATAGGCCACGATCATGCGAGCCGCCGGCGTGTTCCCCGTCTTTCTCCGCTTGCATCAATTCGCGACTGCTGTCCGATTCGTTTGGCATTGGCTGTGACTTTCAGTTGACGGTGGCCCGATGGAATTGTCAATCTCCCGACCGTAGCAGCTCGTCTTCACAGCATCAACAACCCCCTACCGGTTTGTGTTCGCGCGACTATGAGCGTGCGATGCCCCCTTCAGCGGAACAAATTTCAACCCTGTCGTACGAGTTAAAGCAATCCAGTCTCTGCAGGGCGACGTAGATGCTTATGAGTCCCCCGAAGTAGGGACGAGCTTTCAGAAATCAAGAACGATAAAGGACAACGACAATGAAGAAGACTCTTCTCGCCACGCTAGCTGCAGCCGCTCTGGCCATCACCTCTCTCAGCGCTCACGCACAGAAGGACCCAACCGTCGGCGGCGCCACCATGTACCCCACCAAGACCATCGTCGAGAACGCAGCCAACTCGCCGATCCACAAGACCCTCGTCACGGCTGTCAAAGCCGCGGGCCTGGTCGACACCCTCAACAGCCCCGGGCCCTTCACCGTCTTCGCACCCACCGATGACGCCTTCGCCAAGCTCCCTGCCGGCACCGTCGAGATGCTCATCAAGCCTGAGAACAAAGACACGCTGGTCAAGGTCCTCACCTACCACGTCGTCGCCGGCAAAGTCAGTGCCAAACAGCTCGAAGGCATGATCAAGAAGGGCGGCGGCAAGGCCACGCTCAAGACCGTCCAGGGTGAAGATCTCATCGCTACCACGTCCGGCGGCAAAATCATGCTGACAGACACCAAGGGCGGCATGGCCACCGTCATCACGGCCGACGTCTTCCAGTCGAACGGCGTCATCCATGTCATCGACACCGTCCTGATGCCAAATTAAGTGTTCCACCACTTACCAAGCCTGAGGTGCCTCCTCAAGAGGCACCTCTTTTTTGAGGGCCCAGATTTTCGTAACCTTACGAGTCCCAGTCCTTACGGGTCACGTCGGTAGCATCAATCGATTTCGTTAGGATTCTCATCCCCAATACGCTATAACGCTCCCATCCCACATGCGCCACATCTTTCACTCTGAGCAATGGCTTCCCTACCCCGTCGAGCTTGTCTTCGACTTCTTCGCCAACCCTGAAAATCTACCTTCCCTGATGCCCCCCTGGCAGAAGGCCCGCATCGAAGATGCCGCCTTCGCTCCTCCACCGCCCCGCCGCTCCACTGACCCACCTCGCCGAGGTATCGCCGCCGGCGTAGGAACTCGCATGACCCTCACCTTCAGGCCCGTCCCCTTCTCTCCCGTTCGCGTCCCGTGGGAAGCGGAGATCACCGACTTCATCTGGAACCATCGCTTCTGCGACCGCCAGGTGCGCGGCCCGTTCGCCTACTGGAACCACTGCCACAGAGTACGATCGGAGCATCGAGCCGACGGCCCGGGGACCCTCCTCAGCGACGACATCGAGTACGAGATGCCCTTCGGCAAATTCGGCGAACTGGCCCAACACCTCGTCCTCACTCGCCAACTCCGCAAGTCCTTCGCCTATCGCCACGCTAGCGCAAGCGACCTCCTGTCCCGCATCTCCGCCGGCCATTAGTTCGGCGCTCTTTCGTCCCTTCCCTCTAGTGTTTCGACAGCACATGGTCCATCATCGTGCTCAGATGCGGCCTCGCCTTCTCCAGCGCCGCCTCCGCTGTCAGCCCATACTTCTCCCGCAACGAGTCCACCTTGCCGTGCTCGATAAACGCGTCCGGCCAGCCCACCCGCACCACCGGCACCTGCAGTTCAAGCTCGTTCAGCGTCTCCATCACCGCCGAACCAAATCCACCCGCCAGCACATGGTCCTCCAGCGTCACCACCAGCCCGCACCGTCCGCCGAACTCTGCAACACACTCGCGATCGACCGGCTTCGCGAACCGCGGATTGATCACTGCCGCTGAAAATCCCTCCAGCCTCATCATCTCCGCCAGCCGCTCCGCCTCCGGCAGCATCGCTCCCAGCCCGAAGATCGCAACGTCCGCCCCGTTCTGAATCACCTCGGCCTTGCCAATCTCGAGCGCAATTGGCTGCTCCTTCACCGCAACCCCCGGCCCGGTCCCGCGCGGATACCGGATCGCACTCGGCCCCTCATGCAGCATCGCCGTATACATCATGTCCGCAAGCTCGTCCTCGTCCTTCGGCACCATGTGCACAAGGTTCGGCACGCTCCGCAGATAGCTGATGTCGAACAGCCCATGATGCGTCGGCCCATCGTCTCCGCTCAACCCGCCGCGGTCCATGCAAAACACCACCGGCAGGTTCTGCAGGCAAACATCATGCACCACCTGATCGAACGCCCGCTGCAAAAACGTCGAGTAGATCGCGCAAAAAGGCTTGTACCCCTTCGTCGCCATGCCCGCAGCAAAGATCACGGCATGCTCCTCCGCAATCCCCACATCAAAATACCGCTTCGGATGGTGCGGCCTGAACAGATCGAGCGCCGTTCCATTCGGCATCGCAGCAGTAATCGCAACCACCTTGTCGTTCCCGTCCGCCAGCTTCGTCAGCGACTCGGCGAAGATCTCCGAGTAAGTCTTCTGCCCCGCAGACTTCGTCTCACCCGTCTCCGCGTCATACGGCCCCAGCCCATGAAACTTCTTCTGCTTCTCGATCGCCGGCTGAAACCCTCGTCCCTTCTGCGTAATCGCATGCAGCACTACGGGCCGGTTCTGCGTCTTCAAGAATTTAAACGTCTCAATCAGCAGCGGCAGATTATGCCCATCGATCGGCCCAAAGTAATTCAGCCCGAACTCTTCAAACAGCATGCCCGGCCCGATCAACCCCTTCGCCGCCTCTTCCGCCTTGCGCGCCACATGCGCGACCGTCTTGCCGCCAAACCTCTCCACCAGCTCTGCGGCCTTGCCATGCAAACTCGAGATCGTCGGGTTCGTCACGATCTTGTGGAAGTACTCCGCAATCGCGCCAACATTCTTATCGATCGACCAGGCATTGTCGTTCAACACCACGATCAAGCGCCTCGTCTGCGCCGCAATATTGTTCAGCGCCTCAAACGAAATCCCATTCGTAAACGCGGCGTCCCCCACCAGCGCAACAATATGCTCTTTGCCCCCAGACATGTCACGCGCCACTGCCATCCCCAGCGCCGCACTCAGCGCAGTCCCGGCATGCCCCGCGCCGTAGCTGTCATGCTCGCTCTCCGTGCGCAGCATGAAGCCATTCAACCCACCCGGCTGTCGAATCGTATCGAACAGCTTCTCCCGCCCGGTCAGCAGCTTGTGCACATAGGCCTGGTGGCTTACATCGAATACAAAACTGTCCTTCGGCGTATCGAAGACATAATGCATCGCCAGCGTCAGCTCCACCACGCCCAGGTTCGGCCCAATATGGCCGCCCGTCTTGGAAACCCCGACGATCAGCCGCGCCCGTATCTCCTCCGCCAGCTCCGTCAGTTCAGGAATTGTCAGCTTCTTCACATCGGCTGGAGAATTGATCGTCCTAAGAATGTTGCTCATTAAACCCTGTCTCTGCAATCCGTCCTGCAGGTTGCGTCCTGCCCAAAGCCCACACCGCGCGCTCAATTCAACGAAGGGGGTCAGCTCTTAAGTATACCAACCCGCGGTATCTCTCTGTGTTGCTCTGGGGTCCACTTCATTAGACGATCTCCAAGACGATTTCCCTGGAAAAATTGCCCACTCTATCGATCTCTTCCCGCATCACCAAGCCGCCACGTAAGATATGCTTCACCCACATGGTTCCTGCCGTCACCACCACAGGCCTCACCCGTCGTTTCGGCGACTTCACCGCCGTTCAGGACGTCAACCTCACTGTCGCGCCCGGCCAGTTCTTCGGCTTCCTCGGTCCCAACGGCGCCGGCAAGTCCACTACCATCAAGATGCTCACCGGCCTCCTCGCTCCAACCTCAGGCAGCATCCAGATCCTCGGCCTCGACGCAGCTACTCACCCCATCGAGGTCAAGCGTCAAATCGGCGTCGTCCCCGAAGGCCTCGCCCTCTTCGGCCGCCTCACCGCAGCCGAATACCTCCGCTTCGTCGGCCGCATGTACGGCCTCGACCCCGCCACCACCACCGCCCGAACCACCGAGCTCCTCGAGTTCATGGGACTCGCCAACGAAACCAAAAAACTCGTAACGGACTTCTCCCACGGCATGCAGAAAAAGCTTGCCCTCGCCGCCGCAGTCATCCACGGCCCCAAAGTTCTCTTCCTCGACGAACCATTCGAAGGTGTCGACGCCATCGCCTCCGGCACTCTCAAAGCGATGCTCCAGGGCATGATCGCCCGCGGGGCAACAATCTTCCTCACCTCTCACGTCCTCGAAATCGTCGAGCGACTCTGTTCTCACATCGCCATCATCGACCGCGGTCGGCTCATCGCCAATGGCTCCCTCGAAGAGCTCCGCGCCGGCGTACTGGCCCGCAACACTGACACCGGCGGCCAGACCCTCACCCTCGAGCAGATCTTCCTCAACATCGTCGGCAACGAAGCAGGCGCGCAGCAGCCCGAGCAGGAGCTCTCGTGGTTAGGTTAGGTCTCTCTTCGGCAGCCACACCCTCTCCGCAGCCCTGTCGCCACAGCAAAACCCAACACGCCTTTAGCCTCTGAGTCAATCTTTCTTTACTTCGAAGATCAAGACAATATGGACACGGTTCCTCAACTCGACCCTGCCGCAAATGGCCCACAAAGCTGGACCCCCACGCAAAGTCGTGGCCAGTTCGCCGCTCTTGCTCAACTCCGCTGGTGCATCTTTCGCAACGCCTTCCGTCGCAAGGGAGGCGCAGGCGAACTCGCCGCCCGTGTCGTCCTCTTTCCTATCATGGCCGTCTTCGCCATCGGGCCCATCTTGGGCTCCGGCTTCGCTGCGTACTTCCTCGTCTCCTCCGACCGGCTCGCGATGTTCCCCCTCCTCACCTGGGGCATCTTCGCCCTCTGGCTCCTGGTCATCCTCAACATCTCTCCGCCCGGCCTCAGCTTCGACATCAACACCATCATCCGCTTCCCCCTAAGCTTCCCCCGTTACCTCACCGCACGACTCTTCTTCGGCCTGCTCAGCGCGGCAAACGTCATCGGCACCCTCGCGCTCATCGCCGCCGACATCGGCATTGCAATCGCCAGGCCGTCGTTGGCGCCATGGTCCACAGTACTCCTCGCCACCTTCGCCCTCGCCAACATCTTCATGACACGCATGATGCTCGTCTGGGTCGAGCGCTGGCTCTCCACCCGCCGCGCCCGCGAGGTCTTCACCGCCTTCATCCTCTTCGCCTCCCTCGGCTTCCAGTACCTCAACCTCAACTTCAACCCAGGCCTGCAAGGCCGGCATCATCATGCGCCGAACCGTCTGCCGCTTCTGCGCAACATCTATCACCACATTCAGCCCATTGCTGCCGTCCTTCCACCGGGACTCACCGCCTCCTCCATCGTCAGCGCAAGCAAGAGTCATTTCCTTAGCGCCATCGCCGCGTTCCTTGGCCTCATCGTCTTCGGCGCTCTCTTCCTGAGCGTCTACGCCTGGCGCATGCACCGCGAGTTCCTCGGCGAGTATCTCAGCGACTTCACTACACAACCCACCAGGCAGCGCGCCTCCAGCCAAGCGACCCGCCCCGCACTCGCCCCACTCTCCACCGCCATTGTCCCGACCCGCGTCAGCACCTTCGGCCTCAACCCTACAGTCATCGCCTGCCTGCAAAAGGAATCCATCTACCTCCGGCGAAACATTAACCAGCTATATGGCTTCGTCGCCCCCCTCTTCATGGTCTTCCTCTTCGCCGGTCGCGTAAGCGCCAACGGGCGATTCGGCAACTTCGTCTTCCCTGTGGCCGTCGCCTACTCCGTACTTGGGGTCTCCGTCCTCTCCTACAACGCACTCGGCATGGACGGCACCGGAGTCCAGTTCTACTTCCTCAGCCCCACCCGCCTGCGCGATGTCTTCCTCGCAAAAAACCTCACCGGCTTCCTCCTCACCTTCGTCGAACTCGTCCTGATCTTCGTCGTCATCGCCTTCGTCACCCACCCGCCCTCATTAGTCATCGCCCTCGCAACAATCTGCTGGCTTCTCTTCACGGCATTCATCAACGGGGCCGTCGGCAATCTTCGGTCCCTATCCGCTCCGAAAAAGATCGACCTCTCCAAGGTCAGCCGCAAGCAGGCCTCCCAGCTCAGCGTCCTCATCGCCCTCGGCGTCCTCGCAGTATGCTTGGGGATCGGGTACGGCGTCGTCATCCTGGCCAACAATTTTGGCCGGCCGTGGCTCATGGTTCCCATCTTTCTCGGCCTCGCCATCATCGGTCTCATCTTCTACCTCACCGTCCTCAACCGCTTGGACGAGATCGCCCTCGAGCACCGCGAAGCCCTCTCCGAAGAGCTCTGCAAGGCCTGAGCTTGACAACAAGGCACCGCAGAAAGCTCCTCTAGAAAATCTAGGACACACCTGGCACCGGCAAGTCCGAACCTAAAGTCCCTCATTCGAAGACTTTGCAACATATCAGGGGAGGGAGGGGGTACCTTCCCTGCCGCAGAGAAAGTCAGCCCATATTCGTCTGCGCTAAACTGACACCCTCCGAACAACCGTCGTCTTCAATCAAAGGGGAAAGAAGAAATGCCGCTTCGAAGCCGCAGCACCGCACTCCTGCTCACCTTGTCTCTTGGAATCGCCCTTGGCTCCATCCACGCCCAGAACACCACCGACCAGCCTGACAAATACCAATGGCTCGAAGACGTCAACGGCGAGCGCTCCATGGCCTGGGTCAACGCCGAAAACGCTCGCTCCGCCAAAGTTCTCCAGGCCGACCCGCACTACGACGCCCTCGCCGAAACCGCCCTCAAAGTACTCGAATCCCCAACCCGCCTGCCCAGTCCTGGCTTCCGCGTCGGCACCATTTACAACACATGGCAGGACGCCCAGCACGTCCGCGGCATCCTCCGCCGCACCACGCTCGAAAGCTACATCACTGACAAGCCCGATTGGCACACCGTGATCGACTACGACGCGCTCGCGATCCAGGACAACGAGAAGTGGGTCGCCCACGGCCTCAACTGCATCTACCCCGGCGACAGCCTCTGCCTCGTCGTTCTCTCCGCCGGCGGTGAAGACGCCGACACTCTCCGCGAGTTCGACCTCCGCACCGGCAAGTTCGTCGAAGGCGGCTTCGTCCTCCCGCACTCCAAGCAGAACGTAGCGTGGCTCGATAAAGACACCCTCCTCGTCGCGCGCAACTGGGGCCCCGACACCATGACCCAGTCCGGATACCCCTTCGTCGTCAAACTCTGGAAGCGCGGCACTCCGCTCGACTCTGCCAAAGAAGTCTTTCGCGGCACACCCACCGACGTTAGTGCAGGCCCCGGGGCCCTCCACGACAGCCAGGGACACACCGTCATTCTGCTCGAGCGCGGCGTCGACTTCTTCCATCGCGAAGTTGCCCTCTACACTCCCGAAGGCCCTAAGAAAATCTCCATCCCCGGCAAATCCGATATCCACGGCATGCTCGACGGCCAGATCATCCTTGAACTCAACGAAGACTGGAAGCCCGAAGGCCACGCGACAACCTTCAAACAAGGTTCCTTCGTAGCTCTCGATCTCGAAGCCGTCAAAAAAGATCCTGTCCATCTCAAACCCACCGTTATCTTCGCGCCAACCGCGCAGGAGTTCGCCCAGGAAGCTGCAGTAACCAAGAGCCACCTCGTCCTCACCACCCTCGACCATGTACAAGGCCGCGCCTACGTGTACACGCGCAGCCCAAAAAACGTCTGGGCCTCAAAGAAGCTCGACATCCCGGACAATCTCAGCGTCAGCATTGAGAGCACCAACACCTCCGACGATCACTTCTTCCTCGAAACCACCGGCTTCCTCACGCCCACATCGCTTCTCCTGGGCGACGCAGCCACAACGACGCTAAACCCAGCAAAAACCCTGCCCGCGCAATTCGACGCCACCAATCTCGTCGTCGAACAGCTCCAGGCCACGTCCACCGACGGGACCAAGGTCCCCTACTTCATCGTCCACCGCAAAGACATCAAGTATGACGGCTCCAACCCCACGCTCATGACCGCCTACGGTGGCTTCCAGGTCTCCGAGACCCCGCGCTACTCCGGCATCGTCGGCAAGCTCTGGCTCGAGCGAGGCGGCGTCTACGTCCTGGCCAACATCCGCGGTGGCGGCGAGTTTGGCCCTGCCTGGCACGAAGCCGGCCTCAAGACCCACCGCCAGGTCATCTACGACGACTTCGCCTCAGTAGCCAAAGACATGTTCGCTCGCAAGATCACCTCACCCCGCCGTCTCGGCATCCAGGGTGGCTCCAACGGCGGCCTTCTCGTCGGCGTTGAGTTCACTCAGCATCCCGAGATGTGGAACGCCGTCGTCATCCAAGTCCCGCTCCTCGACATGCTCCGCTTCGAACACATCGCCGCAGGGGCCTCCTGGGTCGGCGAGTACGGCACCGTCACCAAACCCGACGAACGCCAGTTCCTCGCCTCCATCTCGCCCTACAACCAGCTCAAGCCCGACGGCAACTACCCCGAGCCCCTCATCTTCACCACCACCAAAGACGACCGCGTCGGCCCAGTCCACGCGCGCAAGTTCGCCGCAAAGATGGAGGAGTACCACAAGCCTTTCTATTACGACGAAATCATCGAAGGCGGCCACGCAGCCGGAGCCAACCTGAAGGAACAGGCAAAGACCTGGGCCGAGCAGTACACCTACCTCACCCGCAAGCTAATGGATTAATCTCGCAAACACCCAACACAAGAAACGTCAGAATCGCCTACACCCGAGGCGATTCTGGCGTTAAGTTCCGCGAGCATGCACTCAAATGAAAAAAGCCATTTTGAAGTAGGAAGAAAGTTGTCATTCTGAGCGCTGCGAAGAATCCTCGCATTTTATTCGAAGCGCGACCATCCTCTCCATCCTCGATTTCTTTCTCAGCCCGATGAGAAATCTAAGCCACCACTCCCACGACATTCAACATCCTCCCCGCAACACCCTTCTCCCCGCGATGCGAAAAATATCGCAACGCCCCATCCTCGTCCCGAGCACAAGCCGTACACTCACCAACCACCGAAATCCGTGACTCCGCAACACCAGCGCCCAGCAACTGCAGCCGATTCGCCTCCCACAGATTCAACCGCATCGCCCCGCCAGCCGTCCCGTCGCTAAAAAGCCCTTCCGCATACTCAAACTTCGCCGCAAACTCCGAACGCACCTCCTCGCCGACCGAATAGCAACAAGCCCCGATGCTCGGCCCTACCGCCGCCACTAAATCCTCGACGCGCGACCCGTACTCCGCTTCCATCTTCGCGACACCCTGTTCAACGATCCGGGCCACCGTCCCGCGCCACCCGGCATGGAACGCTCCCACTACTCTCTTCTCTACATCGACCACCAACACCGGAACACAATCCGCCGTACCCACCCCCAACAACACACCAGGCACGTCGGTGATCAGCCCATCCCCCTCCAGCACTGCCTTAGCCTCCGCGGTCTGGAGCCTCCCGTCGAGCGCCCCGTCCCCCTCCTTCACAACCCGCACCACCCCCGAATGGATCTGCCGCACTCCCACCAGCGAAACACCAGCGTCCTGGCCACAAACCGCCACCAAAAAACGCCGCCGGTTTTCCGCCACCAAAGCCGCCTTGTCCTCCTTCGTCCACCCAAGATTCAGCGAATTTCCCCCATAAACCGTCGAAACCCCGGCCATTCGAGTACTAAACCCATGCCGCAGCCACCCATAACACCCCCACCCCGCCACCCTCACAATCTCCAACCCACCGCTAACCCCTTTATTTTTAGCACTCAACCGCCGCCTCCCGTCTTATTCTGACGCAACCAGTCCGATTCCTCGCAACCTCTAACAATCCTCGATTGTTAGCGTCTACCTCTGATGCTACAGCGCTCATTCCGGCATACAAGTAGCAGATATCAGGCCCCGATCAGGGATTTCCCTAAGTCCCTTTGATTTCAACAAAAATTTGCATCCTTGCGCGCGGGTCTGTAATATACCGCGATTGTAGACATGAGAGTGAATGTGCCCAGCGTAGCCCCGCAATTTCTTCGTTCCCGTATCGGTAAAGTCTGTGTCGCCATCATCGGCTCCACAGCCGCCGAGATGCTTGAAAAAGCCAGCGCCGTAGTCAAAGAGACGCCCTTTCTCGAATTCCGACTCGACTATCTCGACAAACCTCTTCTCGCGCTGCCCAAGTTCAAACATTTCTTTCAGGACAACACAGCGGCCACGGGCATCGCCACCTGTCGCCGCACCGTCAACGGCGGCAAGTTCTCCGCCAACGTAGCGGCAGAGATCGAAGTCCTCTCCAAAGCCGCGGCCGCGGGGTTCCACATCGTCGACGTCGAGCTCGAGTCAGTCGAAGCCATGAAGAAGGGCGAGCTCCAGAAGCTCCGCGAGACGGGTGTCGCCCTGATCGTCAGCCACCACGATTTCAACGCCACAAAGGACCTCGAAGGAATCTACAAGCGCATCATTCCCTTCCATCCTGACTTCATCAAGATCGTGCCCACGGCGAAGACTCTCTCCGACAACGTCACTCTCATGCGCTTCATCGAGCGCATGGAGGACCACTCCAATATCATCGGCATCTGCATGGGCGATGCAGGCATCATCTCCCGCGTCCTCGGTGTCCGCGCCGGCAGCGCCTTCACGTTCGCCGCCGCGACCACCGGCGAAGAGACCGGCCCCGGCCAGATCGCCGCGCGCACTTTGATCGAGACCTATCGCATCGACCAGGTCGACGCGGCCACCAAGGTCTACGGCGTCGCCGGAAACCCAATCCGCAGTTCGCTCTCGCCCATCATGATGAACACGGCCTTCCGTCGCGAGACAGTCAACGCCGTCTACCTCGCACTCCAGGCCAACAAGCTCTCTGACCTCCTCAAGCTCGTCCATGAGATCCCCATCCAGGGCCTCAGCGTGACAATGCCGCTGAAGGAGGAGATCATGGCGCACCTCGAAAAGACCGACCCGCTCTCGGCCAAGATCGGCGCCTGCAACACTGTCCTTCGTGCGCAGGACGGTAAGCTCTACGGCTTCAACACCGACGTCGCTGGCATCACTGGCCCGCTCGAGAAGCGCATGTCCCTTCGCGGGGCCAAGGCACTCGTTCTCGGTGCTGGCGGGGCCGCACGCGCGGCGGTCTTTGGTCTGCGCGACAAGGGTGCCGAGGTCTTCATCCTCAATCGCACCGCGGAGACCGCACAGAAACTTGCGCGCCAGTCCGGCTCAAAGACGATCAAGAAGGACGCCGTCGCGAAGACACCCTTCGACGTCATCATCAACGCGACGCCTGTCGGAATGGCTGGAATAAAGGCCAATCAGCTTCTTGAAGCTAAGGACCTCAACACCAAGCTGGTCTTCGATCTGGTCTATAACCCGCTCGAAACGCCGCTGCTTCGTATGGCCCGCCAGAAAGGTATTCCCATCATCACGGGCATTGAGATGTTTGTGCAGCAGGGCGCGCGGCAGTTCGAGATCTTCACCGGCAAACCTGCTCCTGAAGAGGAGATGCTGCGCGTTGTGATCCACTCCCTGCGTCAGCAGGCCGAGGCCGCCCCGGAGGCCACTGCCGCGAAAGCACCCGCATCCAAGGCAAAGAAGGCACCCGCTACGAAGGCGAAAAAAGCGTCTTAAATCGAATTATTTTTGGAAAAAAAATGGGGCCCCGGTGCGAACCGGGGTTTCGTTGTTTTTGCTGGGATTTTGAGGGGTGTTTTGGAAAAAGTGGGTGCAGATCGTGGTGTTTTTGTGGTGGTTTCGTGGTGAAATGCGTGGTGAAACGTGGTGAGTTGACGGACGTTTTTCAGAGACGAAAAACATGCCACTTTCTTTGACTTTATTTTTTGACTTTTCCACAGAGATGAAGAAGCCGCCCCCTTTTGGGACGGCTTCTTTGGTTTTTGAAGAGGCGTTAGGTGCTCTTGCCTTCTGCTGAGGCGATCTTTTCTTCGGCCTGCCGCATTACGGCATTGGCTTCGTCGTACTTCTCGCCGTCGTCGCCGGCCTCCTGCCAGAGTTTCTCGCCCTCCTGAAGCTCCTGTTGGGCCTCAGCGCGATCGATCTCGTTGGGATGAAGCGCGGTCTCGGCCAGGATCGTGACGCGCTCCGGCAGCACCTCTACGAAGCCCCAGGCGACGAAGAACTTCTGGTCGCCTGATGTGCCGCCGTGCAGCCGCACCTCGCCTGCGCCGAGCTCTGCGAGCAGCGGTGCGGCGCCGTAGAGCGCCTCCAGGTAGCCGGACATGGCCGGCAGTTCGACCGCCTCTGCCGTCGCGTCCAGCAGGATGCGGTCGGGCGTTACGAGGCGAACAGCGAGTTGGCCGGATTGGTTTTGTTCAGCCATTTGAAAACCTGCTTCTTATCTTTTCGCCGCGTGGTGCGTCGAGTCGTTACTTTGAAACTAAAGCATACCCCAGGGGCTAAAGCCCAATTTTTTGCTCGCCTCGAGAGTGCCAAGGCTAGAGCCTTGGCCTACCTAGAAGCAAAAACTAAATGTTTCAAACCGTCTGCTTCATCTTCTCCGCGGCAGCGAGAACGTCCTCGATTCCGCCCTTCAGGTAGAAGGCCTGCTCGGGGATGTCGTCGTGCTTGCCTTCGATGATCTCCTTGAAGCTGCGCACTGTGTCCGCGACCTTGACGTAGGCCCCCGGGATGCCGGTGAAGATCTCGGCTACGTGGAAGGGCTGGGAGAGGAAGCGCTGGACCTTGCGGGCGCGGGCGACGGTGATCTTGTCCTCTTCCGAGAGCTCGTCGATGCCGAGGATGGCGATGATGTCCTGCAGGTCTTTGTAGCGCTGCAGGATCTTCTTCACGCCCTGGGCCACGTCGTAGTGCTCCTGACCCACGACGCGAGGGGCGAGAATGCGCGAGGTCGAAGCAAGCGGGTCTACAGCGGGGTAGATTCCGAGTTCGGAGAGGGGACGCGACAGCACGGTGGTTGCGTCGAGGTGAGCAAAGGTGGTCGCTGGCGCGGGGTCGGTGAGGTCGTCGGCTGGGACGTAGACGGCCTGCACGGAGGTGATGGAGCCCTTCTTGGTGGAGGTGATGCGCTCCTGCAGTTCGCCCATTTCTGTGGCGAGGTTCGGCTGGTAGCCTACGGCCGACGGCATACGTCCGAGGAGCGTGGATACCTCGGAGCCGGCCTGGGTGAAGCGGAAGATATTGTCGATGAAGAGCAGAGTATCGGCGCCCTCTTCGTCACGGAAGTGTTCGGCGACGGTGAGGCCGGTGAGGGCGACGCGGAGACGGGCCCCTGGCGGCTCGGTCATTTGACCGTAGACGAGCGTGGCTTTGCTCTTCGGCAGGTCCTTGAGGTCGATAACGCCGGACTCCTGGAACTCCATCCAGAGGTCGTTGCCTTCGCGGGTGCGCTCGCCGACGCCAGCGAAGACCGAGAAGCCGCCGTGCTGGCTGGCGACGTTGTTGATGAGCTCCTGAATGATGACAGTTTTGCCGACGCCGGCTCCGCCGAAGAGGCCGATCTTGCCGCCCTTCAAGAAGGGCTGGATGAGGTCGATGACCTTGATGCCGGTCTCGAACATCTCTTCGCTCGTTGACTGCTCATCGAAGGCGGGGGCCTGGCGGTGGATGGGCAGGTGCACCTTGGCGTTGACCGGGCCGAGCTCGTCCACGGGCTGTCCGAGCACGTTGAGCACGCGACCCAGCGTCTCGCGGCCTACGGGAACCGTAATGCCCGCGCCTGTGTCGATCGCCTTCATACCGCGGACCATACCTTCCGTCGCGACCATGGCGATGCAGCGCACGCGGCCTTCGCCGAGGTGTTGCTGTACCTCGACGATGACGTCGAGCGGGGTAGGGACGTTGAAGCCTTCGCTCACGATGCGGATGGCCTGGAAGATGGCCGGCATATGCGCTTCTTCAAATTGAATGTCAACGGCCGGGCCGCTGATTGAAATTACTTTTCCAATGTTCTCTGCCATAAATTCTTTCTGTTTCTTGTGATGTTCTTTTGCTCCAGATCTCGATCTGCAAAAGGTCACGAACGTTCATTGAGCCTCAAAAGTGATATTTCAAGAAAGCTTCCAAACAAAACAACGTAAAACAAACAAAAACGAAATACGGGGATCCTTCACTTCGTTCAGGATGACGACTTAGAGGCGCAAACAGCATATAAAGCGACTCCGTTTGAGACTACAAAGCTGCTGCTCCGCTTACGATTTCGATGATTTCCTTGGTGATCGCTGCCTGCCGCACACGGTTCATCGTGAGCGAGAGTGCGTCGATCATCTCTCCAGCATTGTTTGTCGCCGAATCCATTGCCGTCATGCGCGCTGCGTGCTCCGCCGCGACGGATTCGAGCATCGCGTGGAAGATCTGCGTCGTGACATAACGCGGCATCAGGTGGCGGAATAGACGCTCCGGCGACTGATCGAAGATGTAGTCGACCTCAGCGGTGCCGAACTTCTTCGCTTCTGATTCGATGACCGATTCTTCGGGTGCCTGCAAGCTGACGCCGGACGGTCCTGGCAGCGTGGCCGGCGGCCTCAATCTGCTCTTCGGTCATCTCTTCGGCGACGGTGATCTCCTGCGAGCCGAGTTTGCGGATGGGCAAGAGCTTTTCGACTACGACGCGCTGCGAGATGACGGACTTGAACTCGTTGTAGACGACGTATACGGAGTCGATCTCGGCGCGGGTGTAGCGCTCGACGATGGAGCGGGCCATATCGCTGACCTCGTCGATGCCGATCTTGAGCAAAATCGTCGGATGGTCGCCTGCGATCTCGATCGGCTGGGCGCGGTGACGGATGGTCTCGTAGTGCGTCGCCAGATCGTTGTCGTAGTGCTCTTCTCTCTTCTCGTAGACAGCGGCGGGGTAGCGCTTGCGGAAGGTGTCGCGCGCCTTGCGGCCGACCGGCTCAACGTCGATGTTCTGTCCGAGCGCACGGCGCCCGTTGATGAAGCCCTGCGCGGCCTTGATGATGTTCGAGTTGAAGGCGCCTGCGAAGCCTTTGTCGCCAGCCACGACGATGACGAGAACGTTCTTCTCCTCGCGCTCGACCAGGAGCGGATGCATGATGTCGCTGGAGTCACCCATGCGGCGGACGAGCGATTCGAGCACGTTGGAGATCATTCGCGCGTAGGGCCGGGCAAGCATCGCACGCTCCTGCGCACGGCGAAGCTTGGCCGCCGAAACCATCTTCATGGCTTTGGTGATCTGCCGCGTGTTCTTGACACTGCGGATGCGCCGCCGTAGATCGAGTACGTTTGCCATTTACTTAGCCGCGGCCGTCTCTTTCTCCTGCTTGTTCTTCTCCGCACGATCGGCCAGAAAGTTTGCCTTGTACTCCTTGATTGCGTCGGTCAGGCGCTTCTTGATGTCGTCGTCGAGCGCCTTCTTGGTGGCGATGTCGGTCAGGACCGCTGGGTGGGCCGACTCAAGGTACGGATAATAGCCGTCCTCGAAGGCGCGCAGGTCTTTGACTTCGACGTCATCGAGAAGACCGTTGACCCCGGCGAAGAGGATGGCTACCTGCTTCTCTGCGGTGAGCGGCTGAAACTGCGGCTGCTTGAGCAGCTCGGTGAGGCGCTGGCCGCGGTTGAGCTGCTGCTGTGTCACCTTGTCGAGGTCTGAGCCGAACTGCGAGAACGCAGCGAGTTCGCGGTACTGTGCGAGGTCGAGCTTCAGTGTCGCGCCGACCTGCTTGGTCGCCTTGATTGCCGCGGAGAAGCCGACGCGCGAGACCGACAGGCCGACGTTGACGGCGGGACGGACGCCTGAGTTGAAGAGGTCTGTCTCGAGGAAGATCTGGCCGTCGGTGATGGAGATGACGTTGGTCGGAATGTAGGCCGAGACGTCGCCGGCCTGGGTCTCGATGATCGGCAGCGCGGTGAGAGAGCCTCCGCCGAGCTTGTCGGAGACCTTGGAGCTTCGCTCCAGGAGTCTGGAATGGAGATAGAAGACGTCGCCGGGGTACGCCTCGCGGCCTGGCGGACGGCGGAGCAGGAGCGAGATTTCGCGGTAAGAGGCGGCGTGCTTGGAGAGGTCGTCGTAGATCACCAGCGCATGTTTGCCGGAGTCGCGGAAGTACTCGCCCATCGCGGTCGCGGCGAAGGGAGCGAGGTACTGCATTGGCGCGGGCTCTGACGCGGTGGCGGCAACGACGATGGTGTAGGCCATGGCGCCATGCTCTTCGAGCGTCTGGACGACCTGCGCGACGGACGAACGTTTTTGGCCGACGGCGCAGTAGATGCAGATCAGGTTGTTCTTCGCCGAGTTGATGATGGTGTCGAGCGCGATGGCGGTCTTGCCGGTCTGGCGGTCGCCGATGAGGAGTTCGCGCTGGCCGCGGCCGATGGGAATCATGGTGTCGATGGCCTTGATGCCTGTGGCCATAGGCTCGCGGACGGATTGACGGTCGATGACGCCGGGGGCAAGGCGCTCGACGGGCAGAAACTTGTCGGTGTTGATGGGGCCCTTGTCGTCGATGGGCTGGCCGAGCGCGTTGACGACACGGCCGATCATGGCTTCGCCGACGGGCACAGACATGATCTTGCCGGTGCGCTTGACGGTATCGCCTTCCTTGATCTCGGTGTAGTCGCCGAGGAGGACCGCGCCGACCTGGTCTTCATCGAGGTTCATGGCAAGGCCGGCCACGCCGTGGGGAAATTCAATGAGCTCGCCGGCCATGACCTTGTCGAGGCCGTGGACGCGCGCGATACCATCACCAAGGGAGATGACGGTGCCGACCTCGTCGACCTGGATGCGCTGCTCGAAGTTCTGGATCTGCTGGCGTAGCAGCTCTGTTATCTCATCCGCCCTGATCTGTGCCATGTCTTCCTTTTACTCGGTTCGTATCAAATTCTGAAAAATCTAAGCGCCGTTCCACGCGAAGAACTCTACGCGCTCACAAGCTTCTGCTTCAACTGCTGCAACTGCGCCCGGATGGAGCCATCGTATACCGTTGATCCGATGCGGACGACTGCACCGCCCAGGAGTGTCGCGTCCTGATGGTAGGTGGCGCGTACACGCCCACCTGCGAGTTTGGCGACCTGGGCTTCCAGTTCGGCGCGGTCCTGGTCGTTCAAAGGACGGGCGCTGGTGATGTCCGCCTCGGTCAGGTTGGATTGCTCGTCGGCGATGGCGTGATACTCGGTGAGGACCTCGTCCAGTTCGGCGAGGCGCTGGTGCTCCATAATGACCGCGAGAAAGTTCCGCACCTGCGGGAACATGCCGATGCGTCCGGCGATTGCGTCGAGGACTGTTCAACTTCTGCTCGTTTGCGATGGAGGGGTTCATCAGGACCTCGCGCAGTTCGCGGCTGCCGGCGAACGTTCCGCTGAAGTCTTTCAATTGCTGCTGGGCGGCTGCCGCGTCCAGATGGGAGGAGGCAGCAACGGACGCAAAGGCGTGGGCGTAGCGGAGCGAGAGGACAGACATTAGTTGTGTCCTTCCTTCGAGTCGTCGCCCATGAGCCGGCGGGCGAAGTCCTGCACCAGCAGACGATCGGTCTCGGCCGTGACGACCAGCTTGCGAGCGGCCTGGTCGATTGCAAGTTCGGCCGCATACTGTTGAAGTTGACGCTGCGCCAGAGCGGTCGCGGCAACGATCTCCTGTTCCGCTGCAGCGAGGACCTTCTGCTTGTCCTCTTCGACGCTGGCCTTGATGCGCTGCTCGTCGAGCAGGGAGTCTTTCTCGGCCTGGGCGCGCATGGCGGCGATCTGTTCGTCGAGCTTGCTCAGACGATCTTCAACGCTGCTCAGCCGCGCGCTCGCCTCTTCGGTGGCTGTGCGAGCGTCCACCAGATCTTTTTGGATCGCTGAGGTGCGGTCGCGGAAGGTCTTCGGCAAGGTCTTCAGCAGGAACCAACCCACGAGCACGGCGAGAACGAGAAAGTTCGCCACCGTAAACGCCGTGGCCGCCTGGTCGGCGTTCAAGCCAATCATCGCTCCCAGCTTACGGACCGCGGGCGAGTGGAGGTACTCGTCGTTCTCGTCCGCCTCCTGCTTGTTCTTCTCGGGCGATTGCGCCTCTGGCGTGGTGAGACGTCCGCCACCCGCTGGGGCAGCCTCCTGCGCCCTCAGGTGGGAGACTGGTGCAAACAGCAGCGCGGCCATCACTGACCCGAGCAGAAGGCGCTTCATTTTGGAGGGGCTCACCGGGCCACCTCTGTCGGACGGACGCCAGCCGGGAGTACAGCCTTCAGGACCTGCGTGCTTAGATCGTCGCTCGACCCTACGATCTGGAGCCGTGCCTCCTGGGCGCTTTGGTCGATCTCCTGCCGGGCCCCGCGGACGCGCTCCTGCATGTGCTGCCGCACCTGAGCAAGGGCCGCCTCGCGCTCGGTGTTCCACTGCTTCAATTTCTGGTCGCGTGCCTTGAATATTTCTGCCTTGGCCGCTCGCAACTTGTCTTCGTAGGCACTCGTCTCGGATTCGGCCTTGGAGATCGCGCCACGTGCCCGTTCCACTGCTCCGGAGGTACGCGCGCGCCGCTCTGCGAGAACACGGTCGAGCGGGCGACGCACGAGAAATCCGTAGGCCGCCACCAACAAAATGAACAGGACCATCGTCGGCACAGAGCCGAGCACAAGTCCACCGAGTTGATTCAGTATCTGGTCCATGAATGGGGTCGGCTTGGGCCGCTTGGAAGTCCTGTCGTCAGCTGTCTCACACAGCTAGATTGTGTTGCCGAAGGCGCTGGTGTAGACGGCGCGCGATGGTGCGAGGTACACCTAGTTTTAGCAAAGCGCTTACTGGAGTGTCAACCGAGAGTTAGTCGATAATCGCCCATTCTGGTCGATCTTCGCACCACCGTTGTCTATGTGGATTTCAGGCGTTTATGACCGGAATTAACCTTTGACTTCCCCTGCGAAAGGACTAAACTGTTAGGTACTACCTGGACCCTACTATCTGGGTCACATAGGTCGCGTGATTGGGGACACCACCTCCGCTCCCCTTCAGGCGGCCTATGCTAGTTAAGGGCCATTTCAGGCCCGCTCCCGAAATCTTTTGTACCGGTTCAGAAGCGAGGCCGGGCCGCGTGCCGTGACATACGCGAGATTTCCCTCGAACCGCTTCCCTTCTACGATGGCCCCAGCCTCCAGCGCCGCCAGCACCGCGCCCTCCGACTGCGGCAAGCGGAACCGCATCTCAATGACGGGATCCACCACCAGCGCGGCGTCGATGGCCGCCAGCAGATGGTCCAGCCCCAGCTTTTTCAGGCTGGAGACCGCGACGCTCCCCGGCACTCCCATCGGCGTCGCCTCGTGGCCGGATACGAGGTCGATCTTGTTCAGCACCTCGATGACCGGCTTCTTCGAAACATCGCAGCTCGGCGAGCACCTTCTGCACCTGCGCCTTCTGTTCGTCGAGCATCGGGCTCGAGGCATCGCGCACGTGCAGCAGGAGTTCGGCGCGCTCCACCTCTTCGAGCGTCGCGCGAAAGCTGGTCACGAGGGTGTGCGGCAGATTGCGAATGAATCCCACCGTGTCCGACAGAAGTATCTTTCTGCGCGAAGGCAGCTGCAACTGCCGCAGCTTGGGATCAAGCGTGGCAAACATCCGCGACGACTCGAGCACACCGGCCTCGGTGAGAGCGTTGAACAGTGTGCTCTTGCCTGCGTTTGTGTAGCCTACCAGCGCGACGACCGGCACTGGCACGGCCTCGCGGCGCTGCCGCTGCTGCCGGCGAATCCGGCGCACTGACTCCAGCTGCTCCTTCACGTGGTCGATGCGCAGGTTGATCTTGCGGCGGTCGGTCTCCAGTTGCGTTTCGCCGGGTCCGCGGGTCCCGATGCCGCCGCCGAGTTGGGACATCGCCTTTCCGCGTCCAGCCAGCCGCGGCAGCTGATACTCCAGCTGGGCGAGTTCCACCTGCAACTGGCCCTCGCGGGTCCGCGCATGGCGCGCAAAGATATCCAGGATCAATTGCGTTCGGTCGATGACCCGGCAGGGCAGCTTTGCCTCGAGATTTCGCAGCTGGGACGGCGACAGGTCGTGGTCGAAGAGGACGAGATCGGCCCCGGTCGAGGCGACCACGCCTTCAATCTCCTCCAGCTTGCCGCCCCCTACCAGGGTCGCCGGATCGGGCCGCGGTCGACGCTGAATTAGCGTCGCTGCAACCTCTGCTCCGGCGCTGCGGGCAAGCTCTTCAAACTCAGCCAGCGACGCTTCGAAGTCAAGATCCGCAGTGCCCGCTTAGTTCCTGCTGAAGAACGTTCGTCGTCTTCGTCAAGCGCAGTCCCAGCGGAGACCGCCGCTGCATTCCGCGCCAGACGCGCCGCCGCCGTCAGCTTCCGTCGCTCGCCTGTAAACTCCACCGCGACCAGAACGGCGCGCTCTGCCTGAGGTAGACTGCTGCGCACAGGTCGCACGGACTCCCGCCGCGCTGCGACCAGACTTCGCCTCACCGTCTTTGCCTTCGAATCTTCAGTTGTCAACAGCTAACGGCCTTGCGTCCCGTTTGCCTCTTGCACCGTCGCGACAGCAGGCGCGGAGCTTACCGCTGCCCGTATCTCTGGTTTGCCGTCTGGCCGCATCTCTCCATGCACGCCCGCTCGCCCGCTCACGACGGTCGAGATCGCATGTTTGAAGATCAGCTGCTCCTGGCTGTTGTTCTCCAGTAACACCGAGTATTTATCGAATGAGCGAATCTTTCCCGTCAGCTTGACGCCGCTTACCAGGTAGATCGTGATCGGACTCTTGTCTTTTCGCACTGTGTTGAGAAAAGTGTCCTGAATGTTCTGTGCCGGCTTTGATTCCATGGTGCCGATCTCCTTGTCTAATATTCGTTACCGTGCCATAAGGTCTCAGCCGTGGTCCATCAACTTCAGATGAAAGCTCAGCCCGCTGACTTACTGAGTCCGAAGCCAAGACTGTCAACAATACGAGCATCCACGGCAATTATCAACCTGGAAACCCACACACGTCTCCGACAGTGCACTACACGCAGGTTCCAGGATTATTAGACGAACCGCGGGACGTAACGGGAGTCTGCATGCAGCCCCAGCGCGATATACCATGACAGACGTGCCTATACGCGACCCGCAACCCGTTCAGATGCTTGATTTTTCCCGCCAGTTTGCCAGTATCCGGCAGGAATTGCTCGATGCCATTGAGTCCGTCTGCGCCTCGCAGCGATTCATCCTTGGCCCCCAGGTCACCAGCTTCGAGCAGGCCGCGGCCCAGGCCTGCGGCGTGCCTCACGCAATTGGCTGCGCGAGTGGAACGGACGCCATCTGGCTTGCCCTGGCCGCTGCCAATATCGGTCCCGGCGACGCCGTCATCACGACGCCGTTCAGCTTCTTCGCCAGCGTGAGCGCGATTCTTCGTTGCGGCGCGCAACCTCTGCTGGCTGATATCGACCCAGCCACCTTCAACCTCTCCGCTGCGGCGGCCGAAGAGGTGATTCGCTCGCACAAAGGCATGAAGATCAAGGCCATCCTTCCAGTTCATCTGTACGGCCAGTGTGCCGACTGGGACGCCTTCACCGCGCTCAAAGAGCGTCACGATCTGCTGCTGGTCGAAGACGCTGCCCAGGCTTTTGGGGCCACCTGGAACGGGACTCCTGCCGGTGCGCTGGGTGATGCCGCCGCCTTCAGCTTTTACCCCACAAAGAACCTCAGCGCGATGGGCGACGCAGGGCTCGTGACCACCGTCTCAGCCGAGATCGACGACCACGCCCGCGTGCTTCGCGCCCACGGCATGCGACGCCGCTACTATCACGACGAGATTGGCTGGAACTCCCGGCTCGACAGTTTGCAGGCCGCCATTCTCGAGGTGAAGCTGCGCTACCTGCCGAAATGGAACCAGAGGCGCCGCGACCACGCCGTCCGCTACGATCGGCTCTTCCGCGACGCCGGCCTTACTGCCTCCAATGTGAAGGAGGGCGTCGTGCTTCCTTTCACCGACCCACGCGCCGGCCACATCTTCCACCAGTACGTCATCCGCGCGCCTCGACGGGACGAGCTCCGCCAGTACCTCACCGACCGGCAGATCGGCAGCGAGATCTACTATCCTCTTCCGCTGCATCAGCAGACGAGTCTCGCGGGCCTCGGCTACAAGCGAGGCGACTTCCCTGTCAGCGAAACCGCAGCCGATGAAGTGCTCGCTTTGCCCATGTATCCGGAGTTGCGCGAAGATGAGCAGCAGACGGTGGTGGAGACGATCGCGAGCTTCTACGCCTAACGTAGACCGGGATTAGCTACCGCTTCTTTTTCGCCTTGGCAGCGACCTTCTTCTCCGCTGCTGGCTCCGGACGGGCCTCGCCACCGGTCGGCGTGCCCGGCTGAATGACGCGCCGCACCAAATTTCCCTCAAGCCGGTATGTCTTCAGAATCGTCTTCCCCGGCACGATGGCCCCCGTCACCGGATCGGGAACCACCGGGCCCGCCTCGTCGGAGAGGACGCGGTAGGTGAAGGTCGGTGCGGGCGTGGTCGCGACCACGGATTTGCCGTACGGGTCAGTCGCCGTCTTCACCGTAACGGGTAGATAGCCTTCGATGTTCTTGTCCCGAAAGCCCGTCTCGTAGCGGTGCTTTTTCACGTTCCAGGTAAACACGCGCACCTGATCGAAGTCGTACGTCAATCCCGCCTTGTACGGGCTCCAGCACCGTGAGATAAATCGGGACATTCTTGTCCGCCTGCTCCGCTTCGGGGTCGTTCACCGTCGTGAGAACGTAAGCGCCGACGATCCGTTGCCCTTCGGCGTAACGCGCAATCACATCGGGAACGTCCACGTCCATCATTCGGCTATAGAGCCAGCCAGTATCGCCCTTCGTGTCCCGCACGAGCCACCAGTCCTCCATCACCGGAGGCGCTGGCACGTCCACGGGCGCGGCCGCACTGGCCTTAGCGCCTTTACCCGAAGCAGAAACCGCCGGAGGGGTTTTTGCGACCCGCGTCCCCGGCGGAAGGGGCTTCTGCAGCGTCGCGCGCATGAGCAGCTGCAGCTTCTCGCCCTCGGCCAGGCGGTAGAACCGCTCCGTGTCGCGGCCCGGTTTGGCGTGCATGTACACCTCGTCCCGCACTACGGCGGAGGCGACGGTCGGATCGGCCTTATGCTGCTGCTTGAGCGTCTCGAACTGATCGAATATCTCCTGGGTGGCGACCACTTTCTCGTCGATCCACCCTTGCTCGCCCTTGGCCGTCTGCACACGCACGAAGCGCCGGCCGTGCTCGAGCACCTCCAGTTTGTCGCCGTTCTCGACCGTCGCCGTGCGGTTCGACACCGCCGCCACCCGGTCCCGCAGAAAGGTCTGCTTCGCCGTGACATACACATACTGCGCAGGAGGCTTTGGACGCAGCCTGGAGCAGCCGCCAAGTCCGATCATTAGACACACAGACAACGCCGCCAAACCTGCGAGCCGCGACACCATGCGCGGTAGACCGAATTGTCGAGAAGAAGAAACGATGACCGAAAAACTCCCCAGCACAAACACACCACTTCATCCATATTACTGGCGATGAGGAGAAATCCTGTTAAACCGCCGACCAATTCGCCGCGCTACTCAAAGGAGTATCTCCCTCAGTGCGTTAGAGCGATTGCAACGGCACCTGCGGGATCGACACCAGTCGCGACGCTGGTCGCCGGATCGAGCTTGCCCGGAACGGTGATGTCGAAGGTGTACATGGTCAGGTCAGGATCGCCACCGACTGCGGCCGCGAGTAAGTACTTGCCCGTAGAATCAATCCCAATAGATTGAACGCCCGTTCCGCTCGAAAACGGCGATCCCTTCAATGGCGTGAGAGATAACCCAAGCGTGGTCGTCGAGGGCACGATCGTGTAGCCGGAGATCGTCCCGTCGGTCCGGTTTGCCGCATAAACGTAGGTCCCCGTGTTGTCCAACACTACAGAGAAAGTCCCGTTGCCCGCCGCAAACGGCGATCCGGTGACCGCGGTTAGCACTCCGCCAGATGCGATGCTGTAGACCGCGACTCCGCCATTGGTTCCACTTCTGGCAATGTAGAGGTAGGTCGTAGTCGCATTGATAGCCAGCCCATAGTCGCCAGTCGCTGCGTTTCCCGTCGGCAGATACTGGCTGCTCGCCGCCACCCCGGTCGTCGTATTGAACGTGAAGACGACATCGCCGGCGGTGCCGAGCGCGGCGAAGATCAGCGTTCCGTCGGGCGACACGCGCACCTAGGTCGGCTGCCACGTCCCCGAAGTTATCGAGTAAGTCGCCGGGGCGGTCACTGACGTCAACGCTCCCGTGGTCGCGTTGATCTGAAAGATGTCGAGTTGCTGGGTGGTGCCATCCAGCGCAATCAGCCACTGTCCGTCGGGCGATACCGCCAGGGACTGCGCATTCACGCCTGCCGGCTGCGAACCGGTGCGTAGGCGTCGCCAACGATCCGTTGGAGTTGATGAAGTAGACGAAGATGCCATTGGCCGCTCCTACATAGAGAAGCGCATTACTCGGAGTCACCACCATCGACAACGGCTTATATCCGGCAGCCAGCGGAGAGTCCGTTCACCGCGGTTAGAATTGCCGTGCCAATCGCGAACCCGCCGATCGAACTCGCAGCCTGGTTCGCAATGTAGACCTGGTTCCCAGTGCTCCCTCCGCCAGAGCCCCCTCCATTGATCGGGGGAAAAAATCCGGCACAACCCGTAAAGAGGAGAGCCACGATAGCGACCGAAACCGCCATCCACCGTTGCACGCTTCGCCGTCGTTGCATCAAGTCAAGCCTCTTGTTCCCATCTTCGCAGCAGTTGATATGATTCAAGACTAATTCAACCGGCCTTCCTCTATAATTTGCGCAATGTATCCGTCGAAACACCTGCGCCGCCTCAGCATGGCCGCGCTTGCATGCTCTCTCACCTTCGCCTCCACAGTAAACGGACAGCAATCCCACTCATTCGACGCAGCGGCCGGACAAACGGCATCGTCTTCACTCGAACGTGAAGTTCACGCGGACATGAATTTTCTGGCCGACGACGAACTCCACGGCCGCGGCTCGGCAACACGCGACGAACACATCGCCGCTCTCTTCGTCGCCGCACAGCTTCAGTCCCTCGGCCTCGAGCCCGGCGGCGACAACGGCACCTTCCTGCAGAAGACTGCGCTCCCCGATCCATTGCCCGCAAGGGTCCAGCAGCGTCTCTCGAAGTTCCAGGACGTGCCCCGCAAAGAGACCTGGAACGCCATCGGCATCCTGCGCGGCAGCACGTCGCCGAACGAGGTCATCCTGCTCACCGCGCATCTCGACCACCTCGGCATCGGGCCCGCCAAACGCAGCCGGCGACACCAACTACAACGGCGCCGACGACGACGCCTCCGGCACCACCGCCGTCCTTACGCTGGCCCACATCCTCGCCTCCGGCCCGCGCCCGCGCCGCACCATCGTCTTCGCCCTCTTCGGCTCGGAGGAGCTTGGCGGCTTCGGCAACCGCGCCTTTCTCGCGCATCCGCCGGTCCCACTCACCAGCATCGTCGCCAACCTCGAGTTCGAGATGATCGGCCGTCCCGACCCTGCCGTCCCCGCCGGAACGCTCTGGCTCACCGGCTTCGACCGCTCCAACCTCGGCCCCGAGCTCGCCAAACACGGCGCCCACCTGGTCAACGACCCTCACCCTTCGCAGCATTTCTTCCAGCGCTCTGACAACTATGCGCTGGCACAGCAGGGTATCGTCGCCCAATCCGTCTCCAGCTACGGACTGCACAAGGACTACCACCAGCCCAGCGACGAGACTCAGCACGATCGACTTCACCCACATGACGCAACGCCATCGCCTCGATGGTCAACCCCATTCGCTGGCTCGCCAACACGACTGGAAGCCGCAGTGGAATCCCGGCGGCAGACCCGATGTCAGTCCGCCATCAAATTAGATCTCCGCAAATGTAAAAGAGCGGCCCATCGCTGGGCCGCTCTTGCCTTCCTTTGAAGTCACGCGAGGTCAAAGCGATCGAGATTCATCACCTTGTTCCAGGCCGCCACAAAGTCACGCACGAAGATCGGCTGCGAGTCGCTGCACGCATACACTTCGGCCAGCGCTCGTAGTTGAGAGTTAGATCCGAAGACGAGATCAACAATGCTTGCCCGTCCACTTTGGATCGCCAGTGGCCCGATCGAGTCCCTCCAACACGCCCTCTGTAGCGGACTTTTGCCATTTCGTGTGACATGTCGAGAAGATTCACGAAGTAGTCATTGGTCAGCGTGCCCGGCTGCTTGGTGAAAACACCGTTTGAGGACTGTTCGAAGTTTGCACCCAGCACGCGAAGGCCACCGATCAGAACGGTCATCTCCGGAGCGGTCAGCGTCAGCAGGTTTGCCTTGTCTACCAGCAACTCGGCCGCAAACGCCTCGTGTCCCGGGACGCAGGTAGTTGCGGAAGCCGTCTGCGATAGGCTCGAGCACGGCGAACGAGTGGATATCGGTCTGCTCCTGCGACGCGTCCGTGCGCCCCGGCGAGAAAGGAACCTTCACTTCGTGGCCCGCCTTCTTCGCAGCCTCTTCGACCGCGGCACAACCGCCCAGGACGATCAGGTCGGCGAGCGAAACCTTCTTCGCACCAGACCCTGCATTGAACTCCTTCTGAATCGCCTCCAGCGTATCGAGGACCTTCGCAAGCTCGGTCGGCTGGTTCACCTGCCAGAACTTCTGCGGTGCAAGACGAATGCGCGCTCCGTTGGCCCCGCCCCGCTTGTCGCTGCCACGGAAGCTCGAAGCCGACGCCCAGGCGGTCGTGACGAGTTGAGAGATGGAGAGCCCGGATGCAAGAATCTTGGCCTTGAGGGCTTTGATCTCCGCCTCGCCGATCAGTTCGTGATCAACCGCCGGGACAGGATCCTGCCAGATCAGCTGCTCCTTGGGAACCAGCGGGCCAAGATATCGCGCAATGGGCCCCATGTCGCGATGCGTCAGCTTGTACCAGGCCTTCGCGAACGCGTCCGCAAACTTCTCCGGATTCGCCAGGTAGTCCCGCGAAATCTTCTCGTAGCTCGCATCAAATCGCAGCGCAAGGTCCGACGTCAACATCGTTGGCGCGTGCTTCTCTCGATGGATCGTGCGCATCCGGCACCGTGCCCGCAGCAGCTCCATTCTTGGGCTTCCATTGCTGCGCGCCTGCCGGACTCTTCGTCAGCTCCCAGTCGTAGTTGAACAGATTCTCCAGGTATTCAATGTCCCACCTCGCTGGATTCGTCGTCCATGCGCCTTCCAGGCCGCTGGAGATCGTATTTACGCCCACGCCATTGCCGAGGCTGTTCTTCCAGCCAAGCCCCTGCTCCTCAATCGGCGCACCCTCGGGCTCGCGACCAACATACTGATCAGGATTGCCAGCGCCATGCGTTTTGCCGAAGGCGTGTCCGCCAGCGATCAGCGCGACCGTTTCCTCGTCGTTCATCGCCATCCGCGCAAACGTCTCGCGAATGTCCCGCGCCGAAGCGATGGGATCCGGATTGCCGTTCGGCCCCTCCGGATTGACGTAAATCAAACCCATCTGCACAGCACCAAGCGGGTTTTCCAGCTGGCGATCGCCACTGTATCGCTTGTCGCCGAGCCACGTCGTCTCCGGTCCCCAATACGTCTCGTCCGGCTCCCATACATCCGCGCGTCCGCCAGCGAAGCCGTACGTCTTGAATCCCATCGACTCCAGCGCCACGTTGCCTGTGAGGATCATCAGGTCGGCCCAGGAAATCTTCCGGCCGTACTTCTGCTTGATCGGCCAGAGTAGCCGCCGCGCCTTATCCAGGCTCACGTTGTCCGGCCAGCTGTTCAGCGGAGCAAATCGCTGCATGCCTGCGCCCGCGCCACCGCGTCCATCGGCAATACGGTAGGTGCCGGCACTGTGCCACGCCATACGGATGAACAAAGGCCCATAGTGGCCGTAGTCCGCTGGCCACCAGTCCTGCGAGGTCGTCATCAAGGCATGCAGATCCTTGATCACCGCATTCAGGTCCAGGCTCTTGAACTCCTCAGCGTAGTTAAACTCCTCGCCCATGGGATTGTTCAGCGGGGAGTGTTGGTTCAAGGGCGTCAGATTCAGTTGATTAGGCCACCAATCGGGATTCTTTCGGCCTGCGCCGTGTGAGGTCGTGACTGCGCCATGCTGCTGTGCCATGCGCGGACCGGGCATTTTGCTTCGTTTGACATCGTTCACCTCGAAAATTTCTGTTGCGGTTTAACCTAAGCTTGCTGGCACTTGGCACAGATGCCAATCACATCGACTGCATACCGCTCCACCAGAAATCCGCCGGGCAGTTTGTCTTCTTTCGAGACCAGCCCAAGCTCCTTCTCTCCGATGTCGGTAATTGCTTTGCACTTCGAGCACACCATGTGATGGTGCGCCTCATCATTCATCTCCACGCGCAGCGAGCCGTGATGCATGCTCACCTTGCGGAAGACGCCGCTTTCAACAAATAAATGTATGTTTTTGTAAACGGTGGCCAGCGAGATCGCCGGCACCTTCTTCTTCACCCGCGCATAGACCTCTTCCGGACTCGGATGGCCATGCATCGTCTTCATCACTTCGTAGAGCACCTGCCGCTGGTGGGTCACCGCAATGCCGTTCTCGCGGACAAAGCTCACGAAACGACTTGGACTCGATTCACCAGCACAGGAAAGTATAAACGATAAATATTATCGTTCGATAAATTTAGTTATCCACAGGGGAGCGCCACCTTGCACCCGTTCTAAGTTGCCGTCAGTTCAACCGTTCCGTCTTGCCGAACCTGCGGATCCAGCGGCTTCCGCCCGGCAAAACCCTCTTCCTCGGTGTGCCAGTAGGCGATCGCCGGCTCGCCCAGTTTCCAGCACAGAAGCACCGGCTTGCCGTCCATCATGGAAGGAAAGTCGAGCAGCCCCTGCTCGAGGTCCTTCACCTGCACGCCGATCGAGTCGATCTCGGCAAGTGTGTCCTTGGCCTCCTGCACGGCCTTATCGTGCTCTGCCCGGCGTCGTGCGGCCACGCTCACATCGACGTGCATGCCCCCGGAGAGAAATATCCGGTGGCTCAATGACCTGCATCTCTGCCTCCAGCTCGCCCGCGCTCGCCGCCGCCGCCTGGGCCTTGCGCAGCAGTGCCTCCACCACCGGCAGCAGCGTCTGTGCTTCGCCCAAAGTAAACGTCTTGCTCAAATCCTGATCTCCAGCATCCGGTCGAGCGCCACGCGCGCCCACTGCTTCACATCATCCTCCACCTTGATGCGATTGACCACTCGGCCTTCCACCAGATTTTCCAGCGCCCAGGCCAGGTGCTGCGGAGAGATGCGGTACATCGTCGTGCACAGGCAGCCCGAATCGTCCAGCGTCATCACACGCTTGCCCAGCGGCGCGAACCGCTTTGCCAGCCGGTTCACCAGATGGATCTCCGTGCCCACGGCAAAGCTCGACCCCTCTGGGGCCCTTTCGATTACCTCGATAATCCGTTCCGTCGAGCCGATCGCGTCGGCCTTCTGGCACACCTCCCAGCGGCACTCAGGATGCACGATCACCTGCATCTCCGGATGCTCGCGGCGCACACGATCGACGTGCTCCGGGAAGAAATCGCTGATGCACGCGAGCAATGCCCCTTCCACAGAACCACTCTTGCCGCCTTCAACCGCTCCGGACTCAGGCCACCATTGATCTGGTACGGGTCCCACACGACCATCTCGCTCAACGGAATCCCCATCGCAAACGCGGTGTTCCGCCCCAGATGCTGGTCCGGCAGAAACAGATATCTTCTCCCCGCGCGCAAACGCCCACTCAAACGCTCTGCGAGCGTTCGACGATGTGCAGACGAGTCCGCCGTGCCTGCCGCAAAAGCCCTTAATCGCCGCAGCCGAGTTCATGTACGTCAACGGAATCAACCCGCCCGCGACCTCATCCGTCAGACCGGCACGCACCAGCGAATCCCAGCAGTCTTCCACCTGCCCGATCTCCGCCATATCCGCCATCGAGCACCCGGCGTTCAAGTCAGGCAGAATCACCTGCTGCCATGGCCGCCCCAGCACGTCGGCGGTCTCGGCCATAAAGTGCACGCCGCAAAACAGCATGTACTTCGCATCGGTCTCCGAGGCGACCTTCGACAGCTTGTAGCTGTCGCCGGTGAAGTCCGCAAACCGGATCACCTCGTCGCGCTGATAGTGATGCCCCAGCAAAACAACATCGGTGCCCAAAGTAGCGCGCGCCCCGGCAATGCGGGCGTCCATCGTATGGTCAGGTTGCGCAAGATAGTTATCGAGCGAACACGTCGCTGCAACATTCTCCGCCACGGCCGCAGCCGGGGTAATCTCCATTAGTCCGTTCAAAGTACTCCGCCTTCAGTCTCACAAAGGTCGTCTGGCGCCGGACAAGGCCGGAACCGACTTTTCACCTCTGAGACGGGGATGTTGAAAGCATGCACTGCTCAAGTTGCAGTGGATTCGCTGTGTTGGCTTTGTTGAGCCTTCACCCAACCCACGGGGGTGTTGCAACCGTTTCTCTCGCGACCGGCAGCGATTGCCGCTCGTGTTTTGTTAGACGCAGTTTGCGACGAAACGATGCTGGATTCGTCCTGCTCCAACAGGAACCATTTTACAACATTGTCAGGCTCGCGCATCCTCGGCCAAACGACCCAAGTCCTTCCATCCATAGGCCACTTCGACCAGGTCGGCGCCCCCAATCGAGATCGCCTTTCGCCCGAGGAGTTCTCCGCCCAAGCGCTCATAGAAGGCGCAGGCGGGATTTCTTTCGAGCACCCATACGACCGCGCCCGTCAGCCCATCCTGCAACAGTTTCCCGGCCAGTTGTTGCATCATCGTCCTACCGCAGCCACGTTGCTGGGCGTCCACTGCGAGATAAATCGCGTAAATTTCTCCATCGAAATCGGACAAAGGCTCGCGCAATCGACCACCGCTGATAAATCCGCAGATCGTTCCATCCAACTCGGAGACATAAATCCGCGAACTCCCTCCGGCAAGCTGGTTTCGCCAGTTCTCTGCGCCTACGTCATAGTCCATTCGGTCCAGAAAACCCTGCGGCACAATTCCGCGATACGTCGTTCGCCACGTATCCACTTGAACCCGGGCAATCTCCGTCGAGTCCTCCAGCGTCGCCTCTCGAATGACAAAACGCATCGCGATCAGCGTAGCACTCGCTGTCGAATCAATCTCCGCATGCATCCATTTGTTCCGTCAACACGTAAGCCGTATCATGGGACTGACTTATGCCTAGCTTTCAGGACAGCGCCATCCTCATCTTCCTCGCCCTGCTTCTCTTCGGGCCCAAGAAGCTGCCTGAACTCGCGCGTCAGCTTGGCAAACTTATGGCCGAGTTCCGGCGCGCCTCCAACGAGTTCCGCATGCAGATGGAAGAGGAGCTCCGCATCGCCGACCAGGAGGAGCAGCGGAAGAAGATCGCCGCCATGGAGGCCGCCGCTCCCGTCACGCCTGCCATCGCCGACGGCTCTGAGAACACCATCGCCCCTCCCGTCGCCGAAGAGTTCCTCGTTGGTCACCCGCACGAGCAACCGCAGGCCACCGAATTGGCCTCCGAGCCACTCCCCATCGCCACCTCCGGTGATCTCAATCTCATGCCACCTTCCACCGGTCTTCCTGTCAGCAACTCCGCGCTCTCCCCTGTGCTCGACTCCATCCCACACGATCAAGGTCCCGTAGTAGCGGCGGCGGAAGTCGCGACCACCGAGGCAACTCATCGTGGATGATCTCGACCCCATAGACCGGGCCCGCAAAGCTGTCACCGACCGCGCCGAACTCCCCGGCATGAGCCTCATGGAGCATCTCACCGAGCTCCGCAAGCGACTCATTCACTCCGTGGCCTGGGTGGCTGTCGGTGTCGTCGTCGCCTACATCTTCCACGTGCGTCTCATCGAGTACATCCAGCGTCCCTTGGTCAATATCGGTCTCAAGATGACCATGACCCACCCGACAGACGCACTCAACTTCCTCATCAAGACCTCGGTCGTCGTCGGGATTATCATCGCCAGCCCATTCGTCCTCTATCAGATCTGGCTCTTTATCTCGCCCGGCATGTACGCGCACGAGAAGAGGTACGTCGTTCCCTTCATGGGTGCGACTGTGGGACTGTTTCTGGCGGGAGCCTGGTTCGGTTATCGCTGGGTGCTGCCCGGCGCCATGACGTTCCTGATCCAGGACATCGGCAAGAACTTCTCGCACATGATCACCATCGAGGACTACACCCAGTTCTTCCTGTCGGTCATCCTCGGCCTCGGCATCTGCTTTGAGCTGCCTATCCTAATGTTCTTTCTCGCCCTCTTCGGCGTGGCCGACGGCAAATTCTTCCTCCGACAATGGCGCTACGCCGTTCTCATCATCTTCCTGGTCTCGGCGATCATCTGCCCCTTGCAGGACCCCTTCAGCATGTGCCTCTTTGCCAGTCCGATGCTGGCCCTCTATTTAGTTGGAGTAGGCACAGCGTTCCTCGTCCATCCTGACCGGCGTAAAGCCAGAGAGGCAAAGATGTCTGCATGACCTTCCTCGACACCACAACAATTCCCGCCACCTCGAGACGTTGTCATCCTGAGCGGACCACCCAGTCGAAGGGCCTGCGGTTGTTGTTGCCGTTGCTTGTTCTTCTGTTGGCCGCGACAAGTTCGCCGGCGCAGAAGGCCGCACCAACAACGCGCTTCAACGGACAGGCCGCTTATACGCTTACGGCACAGCTCCTCCAGATCGCTCCCAAGCGGTTCAACGGCTCCCCCGGCCACCTGAAAGCCGAGGAGTTCATCAAGCAACACTTCGCCGCAGAGGCGGCCAAGGGAAACTTCGAGACCGATACCTTCACCGCCAGCACTCCCGCCGGTTTCCAGACGATGCATAACTACATCGCCAAATACCCCGGCAAGAAAGACGGTATTATCGTCCTCGTCACTCACTACGAGACCAACTACCCGCTGCGAGACATCGAATTCTACGGAGCCAACGACGGCGCCGCCACCACCGCCCTGCTGATCGAGATCAGCAACGTCCTCCGCGCTCATCCGCCCGAGGGCTACTCCGTCTGGCTGGTGTTCGATGACGGCGAAGAGGCCGTCAAATGCCTCCAATGCTGGTCTAACTCCGACTCCCTCTACGGCACGCGCCACCTCGCCGCCAAATGGTCGCAGGATGGCACGATCACGAAGATCAAGGCACTCCTTGTCGCCGACATGATTGCCGACAAAGACCTCAACATCGACCATAGTGACAATTCCGCACCGTGGCTGAATGATCTACTGAAGGTCGCCGCGAAGAATACCGGCCATTCCGCCAACATCTTCAAATACAGTGAGGCCGAAGAGGACGACCATCTTCCGTTCGCGCAGCGCGGCGTACCCGTGCTCGACGTGATCGACGCCCACTACGGCCCGTCCACCGACGCGACCCCCGACGGCTACCACCACACCGCGCAGGACACACTCGACAAGATCAGCGCCAAGTCGCTCCAGATCTCCGGCGACATCTTTCTGGAGATGATTCGCTTAATCAACCAGCGCCCCTGAAGCCCTCTCACAGGCCTCGGAGGCGCGGTCTTCAAGTTACTTTCCCTAACCAGCTACTTGGTGCAAGCCTTCCCATGGTCCGGATGGCCGCCTTTGGCCTTCGCATCGGCCTCGGACATGTACGCTCCGGCCTTGGTCGTGCCGTAGTCTTCGCCCCCGTAGCAGTGATAGACGCTGCTCGACGTATTCAGCCACACCAGACCCGGACCACCGCCCGGCGCGACAGTCTTAGCCGCCTTCGACGCCGAGGAGGCCTTCGCCGCTGGTGCAGCCGCCGGTGCTGGAGCGGCCGCTGGAGTGGGGGCCGTAGCCTTAGGAGTAGCGGCCGCTGGAGCAGCAGCCGGGGTCGCAGCAGCAGGGGCCGCAGCCGGAGCCGCCGCGTACCACTCCTTCACACCCTGGTGTCCATGGCACGCCCCCTGTTTGCTGGCGGCCGTCGAGTAAGTCCCGTCTTTACATTGACCTGTAGATCCGGCAGGCGCCTGGGCCACCGCAACTTGCGCTACCAAAAGCCCTGTCGCAACGGCCATCAAACGAATCGCTGTCTTCATAAGCTCTCCCGATAAGAATTGGACCTTACGCAGCCCGATTACATGTCCCGAACACCGCCAAATCCTACGCTATCTCGCACTCTCTGTCATGCCCGACCTTGGCCCTGCTTGTTTGGTGCGATCAAGAAACTTGCCACGTTCGTGACCCGAACGAGTCACAAACTGGCTCCTTTGAGGGATGGCTGCGAAGGGACACCTCGCCCTACTCTCATCCTTGCCGATGGAGGTAGAACAATGCAAACGCCAGCGTTCCCATCCTTACAGTCGAGATACAAAAGCTTCACTAACCGGGGGTCTAATCGAGCCTCCCCAAACGGTTTCTTCGAGACCCATCCCGTAGGCGAGGTCGTCCGCAGCCTTTTCTTCTCCTCTATCCTATGGATGCTGCTCGCAATCATTCTCTACGCGGTCTACTCCATGGTCGTTGGGTCACTCTAGACCCGCTGCCCTCCCGCACGCTGTAGCCGCGCATCGCGGAGCCTCTGCGGCCAGGTACCCTCCCAGGTGCCCTCTACCTGACCCCGCCAGCGACCGTGCATCCCGCCCGCCCGCGCTGTAGCATCCATTAGAGATGCCCGGCGCCACCCCCATTAGCCACTGGATAGGCTTCCACCTGTTCATCCTCATCCTCCTGGGGACCGAACTGATCTACGTACGCCGCCAGGGCCCTGCAAAAATTCACTCCACTGCGGTCGCCGCGACCGTCCTCTGGGTCGCCGCCGCGCTCGCCTTCGCCCTCTTCATCTACCACACCATGGGCAGCCGGCTCACAACGCAATATCTTGCCGGCTACGCGATCGAAGAGTCGCTTTCCATCGACAACCTCTTCGTCTTTCTTGTCCTTTTCCGCG
The DNA here is from genome assembly GCA_963756685.1 of uncultured Acidobacteriaceae bacterium. Classification (GTDB taxonomy): domain Bacteria; phylum Acidobacteriota; class Terriglobia; order Terriglobales; family Acidobacteriaceae; genus Edaphobacter. The sequence continues at coordinate 463,590 of CAVWON010000003.1, read as the reverse complement.
TCTTCAACATCGAGCCCAACCGTCAGCCCAAGGTCCTCTTCTGGGGGGTCGCCGGCGCCATCCTCATGCGTGGGGCCTTCATCGCCGCTGGCCTCGGCCTCCTCGCTCGCTTCAAGTGGATCAGCTTTCTCTTCGCTGGCATCCTGCTCATCGCCGCTGTCCGCCTCGTCTTGCCCTCTGCCCAGAAGGCCGACACGACGCCCAGGTGGATCGTGTGGCTCACTCGCGTTCATCCCGTCAGCCTGCGTCAGGACAAGTTCTTCGTCCGCGAGAACGGGCGGCCCATGATCACAGTCCTCTTCGTCGCCCTTCTCGCCATCGAACTCACTGACGTTGTCTTCGCGCTCGACTCCATTCCCGCCGTCCTCTCCATCACCCGCAATCCCTTTCTGGCCTACACCTCAAACATCATGGCAGTGATGGGCCTGCGGTCGCTCTACTTCCTCCTCGCCCACCTGCTAGTCAAGCTCCGGTTCCTTCACTACGGCCTCGCCACGGTCCTCGCCTTCGCCGCCTTCAAGATGCTCTCCGCCCACTGGCTCGACATCGACCCCCTCACCTCGCTCGCCGTGATCCTCACCGTTCTCTCCATCACGATCGTGCTCTCTCTCCTGGCCAAACCCTCTCCTCAATCCACCTAAACACAGCAACTTCCTGCTTTGCAGGCCCGCGCAAGAGTCCCCCGGACTTATATCAGACTAAATTTCTCGTATTTCATCTCTTTGTGTAAAAAGGAATAATCATGTCCTCGTCTCATACCGTTTTGAGATATCTCCACCTGACCCATCTCTACATCGGCGTTTCATCGCTCCCGCATTGCTGTTCTTCGCTTTCACCGGGGCCCCCCAAACCTTCAGCCTCCACGTTGGCCTCTTCGTCTCCACCCTGTCGGGCCTTTACATGTCGTACAAATACATTCGCAACAGGAGGCTGATCACCACAATTCTTCTCGCGGGGATCATCGTTCCGGTAGTGCTGACGATCTTCTAGCGCCACCGCAACAGGAGCACCAGCGCCACCACCGCGGCCACTCCGCCGCCAAACAAGCCAGCCATCGCGTCCGCTAGCGCCGTCGGGCCGCTCTGCACAAATCCATTCCTTCCGACATCACCCATCCTGTAATAAATGGCTATGCCAACCAGGCAAAACGTGGCCACCGCGCCCATCACGGCAACGATCACGCGCCGAAGACTTCGGTCAGGCTCCATACAGAGGGGCCTCTTTCCTTAGCATCTAAGCCACAAACTCCAGCGTGCCCCGCTGCATCACTGAGTGCCTCGCGACCCCGTCCCGCAGCGGAAAATCGTTCCTGTAGTGCGCTCCACGGCTCTCCTCGCGTCCCAGCGCCGAAGACACGATAAGCCCGGCCACCACATGCAGGTTCCTGGCCTCAATCGCTCGCCGAAACGTCCCTCCAGGCATAGTCCCTTCAAGCACATCCAACTCTCGCTGCGCCTCGCGCAATCCGGCCCCATCGCGCAACAGCCCGGCGTGCTTCCACATGAGTCCTCGTAGCTCCGCGATCCACCTCTCGGTCGCCGCCTCGCTGGTCACTCCACCCGGCGCAGCGGCCGGCACAACCCCTAATGGCTCCCGCATCGTCAGCCCGGGGTCCTGCTCTGCCACCATCGTCTCCGCCACGAGCGCACCAAACACCAGCCCCTCCAGCAGCGAATTACTCGCCAGCCGGTTCGCTCCATGCACTCCCGTACAAGCCACCTCGCCCGCCGCATACAGCCCCGGCAGCGAGGTCCGCCCATGCACGTCCGTCCTCACCCCGCCCATCAGGTAATGCGCCGCCGGCCGCACAGGCACCAGGTCCCTCCCCAAATCCAGTCCATACCCCGTCAGAAACTTCGATATTCCAGGAAACCGGGCAACCAGGTCCTTCTTCACATGTCGCATATCCAGATACACGGGCCCATCCATTCCTTCGCGCGTAATCGCCCGCGCCACCACGTCACGCGGGGCCAGCTCCAGCAGGGGATGATACCGCTCCATAAACCGCTCGCCCTTCGCATCGACGAGAAACGCGCCCTCGCCCCGCAGCGCCTCGCTCAATAAAAATCGTGGAGCACCCGGCGCAGTGAAGGCCGTCGGATGAAACTGGTAAAACTCCATATCGCTCACGGCGGCGCCAGCGCGGTAAGCCATCGCGATCCCATCGCCCGTAGCTACCGGGGGATTCGTCGTATCGCTATACACCTGCCCCGCACCACCGCTCGCCAGCAGCACGGCTCCCGCCTGCACCACTCGCAGGCCGCCCTCCCCGTCCAGCAGCGTCGCCCCCACCACGCGCCCATCTTCGACGATCAGGTCCACACTCGTCGTCCACTCCATCAACTCAATCTGCGGAATCTCGCGCACATGCCGCAACAGTGACACCGCGATCTCCCGTCCCGTAGCGTCTCCATTCGCATGCAGTATCCGCGACAGACTATGCGCGCCCTCGCGCGTCCGCAGCAACTCGCCACCCTCCCGATCGAACGCCGTCCCCCACCCGAGCAACTCCTCCACCCGCCGCGGCCCCTCGGTGACCAACACCGACGCCGCCTCGCGATTCACCAGCCCATCGCCCGCAGCCATCGTGTCCTTCAGATGCAGCGCAACGTCCTCCTCGCCCCCCATCGCCACCGCGATCCCACCCTGCGCATAGGCCGTATTCGACTCGGCTAACTCTTCCTTCGTCACTACCAGCACCGTACCCGCATGCGCTAACCGAATCGCCGCACTCAGTCCCGCAATTCCCGCCCCGATCACCAAAAACTCGACCCGTTCCATACTTCGATGCTACTACTCCGAAACTCCTCTAAAATGCGTGCGATACGATGGAGACATCGTGCCTGTCATCCCTGTCAATACGCCCTCCGCAAGTTACGACGTCACTATTAGCTCGAAGCTCTTGCGCACGCTCCATCCGCGCCTCCGCAAGCTGAATCAAGACAAACCCTTCCGCCCGTTTGTCATCACATCACCCGACATCTGGGCCCTCTGGTCGAGGCCCTTCCTCGCCAGCTTCAAAGAACCTCCGACGGTCCTCTTCGTACCAAGCGGCGAATCGCACAAGCGCCTCGCGAGCGTCGAATCCCTCGCCCAGCAACTCGCCACGACTGGAGCCGACCGCGACTCGCTCCTCCTCGCCTTCGGTGGTGGCGTCCTCGGCGACATGACCGGCTTCCTCGCCGCCATCTATATGCGCGGCATCCGCTACGTCCAGGTCCCGACGACACTCTTAGCGCAAGTCGACTCCTCCATCGGTGGCAAAACAGGCGTGAACCTCGTGGCCGGAAAAAATCTCATCGGAAGCTTTCATCATCCGCAGGCCGTCTTCGCCGACACCGACCTCCTCGGCACCCTTCCACCCGCCCAACTCCGCGCCGGCCTGCAGGAGTCCATCAAAGCCGGCATCATCTACGACGCAAAGCTCTTCCGCTACATGGAACAGAACGCCGAAGCCATCCTCTCTCGCGACCTCAAAGCGCTGACCCACGTCGTCGCCGCCTCGGTCCGCGTCAAGGCCGACGTCGTCAGCAAAGACGAAAAAGAGTCGGGCCTCCGCATGATCCTGAACTTCGGTCATACCATCGGCCACGCCATCGAAGCCGCAACCAACTACAAGCAACTCCTGCACGGCGAAGCTGTCGGCTGGGGCAGCATCGCCGCGCTCAACGTAGCCAAAGCGCGCAAGACCATTACCGAAAAGGACGCCGACCGCATCACGGAACTCATCCTCCTCTATGGCCCTCTGCCGCGATTCAAAGCCGCCTCCGCCAAACTTGTCGCGCTCACCTCGCGTGACAAGAAAAACCGCAGCGGGACTAGATCCTTCGTCCTCGCCACCGCTATCGGTCAGGACCGAGATTGTGCGCAACGTCACAGAACCCGAACTCCTCAGCGCCACCGAAGCCATGCTCACCCTCATGCGTCAAAAGAGAATCGCTGCGAGTCTTTAAAGTAAGCGAATTGTTTCCATGCAACTCTCGATCGCTCGGAGTCTCAAATGATAAGGCGACTACTATGCATGTTTGTGTCAGCAATCAGCCTGATCTCTCCCTCTCTTGCGCACAGCCAGGGGAAGCCGGCCCGACTGACCTTCGATGTTGCCACCATAAGGCTCTCCGATCCTGAGCCAGTCAGAATGCTTAATGGCGTTCCTTCCGGCGGACGCGGCGGTGGCATCAAAGCCCTGCCCGGCGGCAATGGATATTCGGCTCAAAACGTTTCGGTAAAGCTCATGTTTGCTCTGATGTATAAGGTGCCCATGCGCCAGATCTCCGGCGGCCCTGAATGGATGAATGCCGACCGCTACGACGTCGAAGCCAGAGTCGACGGCACCTATAGCCTCGACGACCTTCACCTCATGTATCAGCACCTGCTAGCTGACAGGTTCAACCTGAAGTTCCACATCGAGACGAAAGATGGAAACGTCTACGCGCTTATGCTGGACACGCCGGGATCGAAGATGAAGATCAACACGGGCCCTCAGGATTTCAAAATCCCACTAACCTTTGGCCCAGAAGGCGCCATCGGCACCCGGGTCCCGATGCCTTACCTCTGCTGGTTTCTTGGCCAGCAGCTTCAGAACACCAACCGGCCTGTAATCGACCTCACCGGCCTCGACAAGAACTACGATTTCACCCTGTCCTATTTGCCCGAGCTTCCACCCGATGTCTCGAAAGACGTCCTTCCGGCCGAAGTCCGAGATCGACCGTCCCTCTTCGACGCCGTGAAGCAGCAGCTTGGCTTGAAACTCGTTCCGCAAAAGGGGCCGATCGACTATTACGTCATCGACCACATCGACAGGCCCTCGGACAACTAGCGTCATTGAATCAAACCGAATCCCGCTCCGCCGACTAACATAGTCCTGTGACAATCGAACGCACACCCGAGCACGAACTCACCACCGGGGCCCGCCCCGAAGGCACCGCCACCGAGCAGGCCGCCGCGGCGAACATCCAGCAGATGTTCGACACGATCGCCCCAACCTACGACCGCGCTAACCACGTCCTCTCCGCCGGCCTCGATCGCTGGATGTGGAGCCGCACCGCCCGCGTCTTCCGCCCAATCCTCCAGCACCCCGAGACCGTCGCGCTCGACCTCTGCTGCGGCACCGGCGACATGACCATGGCCCTCCTCAAACACCGCCCGCGACCACGTCCAGCGCCGCCCCCATCCTCGCTGTCGACTTCTCCCACCAGATGCTCTCCCGCGGCGCAGAAAAATTCGCCCCGCACAACATCGTTCCCATCGAAGCCGACGCCCTTCATCTCCCCATCGCCGACGCGTCCGTCGACCTCGTCACCACCGCCTTCGGCTTCCGCAACCTCGCCAACTACGAGGAAGGCCTCACCGAACTCCACCGCGTCCTCCGCCCGGGCGGCCAGATCGGAATCCTCGAATGCAACCAGCCCGATGGCCTCGTGGGCACACTCTACGACGTTTACTTCAAAACCATCCTGCCCAAAGTAGGCGGCCTCATCTCCGGAAACGTCCGCGCCTACACTTATCTTCCCGCCTCGGTCGAACGCTTCCCCCGCCCACCCCGCATGCTGCAACTCATCAAAAACGCGGGCTTCACGGACGCCACCTGGACCAGCTACACCCTCGGCACCGCCGGCCTCTACCACGCCACCAAGCCCTGACTCAAAACCAATGGCTCACGCCCCATAGCTCCTGTACCATCAGATCTCAACCTGTTCCAACTTCGCTCGATTGGGTGGTATCCAGATGGCCGCGCGCCCAACCCCTGTCCTCGACGCTACACTCGCCTCATCCGACACCATCGGCGCGTCGGCAATGCGCAAAGCCACATTGCGCCTTATTCCCCTCATTGCCCTCGGATACGGCGCGGCCTACATGGACCGCGTCAACATCAGCTTCGCCTCGCTCCAGATGAACCGCGACCTTCACTTCAGCGCCACCACCTACGGCTTTGGCGCCGGTCTCTTCTTCCTGAGCTACGCTGCCTGCGAGGTCCCCTCAAACCTCCTGCTCTACCGCTTCGGAGCCCGCCGCTGGCTCGCCCGCATCATGATCACCTGGGGTGTCGTCGCCATTGCCATGCTCTTCGTCCGCACACCGGCGCAGTTTTACACCATGCGTTTTCTGCTGGGCATGTCCGAAGCCGGCTTCTTTCCAGGAGTCATCTTCTATCTGATGCAGTGGTTCCCGCCGGAGCTGCGCGCCCGCGCCATCAGCCGCTTCTACATCTCCCTGCCACTCAGCTCCGTCTTCATGGGACTCATCGCCGGCGCGCTTCTTAACCTGGATGGGCACCTCGGCCTTCGCGGCTGGCAGTGGCTCTTCCTCGTCGAAGGCCTGCCCGCAGTACTTCTCGGCATTGCCTTCTTCATCTTTCTCCCCGACACGCCGGCCCACGCCAAGTGGCTCACTGAAGACGAGCGCCTCTGGGTCGTCCGGCAAGTCGGCCAGGCCTCATCAAAAGCGACGCACCACGGCGAGTCCCTCAGCCAGGCACTCCTCGACCCCCGTGTGTGGCAGCTCGGCATCTTCATGCTCGTTATGCTTGCCAGCCTCTACGCCTATACCTTCGTTGCGCCGGACATCGTCCAGCGCTCGACCCATCTCAGCACAACCATTGTCGGCTTCGTAATCGCTGGGCTCAGTCTGCTCGGCGCGCTTGGCATGCTGCTCAACGCCGCTCACTCCGACCGCACCCGGGAAAGGTACTGGCACATCGTCCCCTGGTGCCTCTTCATCTCCCTTGGCTTCCTGGTCTGCAGCGTCTCCACCAGGGCCTTGATCGCGGTCCCAGCACTCGGCCTTCTCATCCTCGCCTACAACTCCATGCAGGGCCCGCTCTGGTCGTTACCTGCTAATTTCCTCACAGGCCGCTCTGGCGCGGCCGGCATCGCCGCGATCAACATGATCGGCATCACCGGCGGCTTCCTCGGCCCCTACTTCATCGGCTTCGCCAAAGACCTCACCGGCGACTACCAGAGCGGCCTCCGTCTCATGGCCATCCCAATGCTCCTCGGCGCCGGAATAATGCTCTACCTTCGTCGCGATGCGCTCCGCCGTCAACTCGCATGAGTGGCCCTGTGCTTCTCATGTCTGTACCATGTAGCATCTTTCCCATGAACCAAACGGCCACGCCCGAGCAAGCCGCTGCCCCCCACAACGCCAAGCGTTCTGCTGCGCTCTTCTCCGTCCTCGCCGCCCTTGGCGTCACTCTCCTCAAACTCCTCACCGGCCTCCTCACCGGTTCTCTCGGTATGCTCTCCGAGGCCGCACACTCCGGCATCGACCTCATCGCCGCCGGCATCACCCTCTTCTCCGTCCAGGTCTCCGACCGCCCTGCCGATGCCGACCACACCTACGGACACGGCAAGATCGAGAGCCTCTCCGCCGGGGTCGAGACCTTCCTCATGCTCGGCTCCTGCATCTGGATCCTCACCGAGGCCGTCCGCCGCATCCTCTTCCGCGAACACCTCTCCCTCAAGTTCTCCATCTGGCCCTTCGTCGCCCTATTCCTTTCCATCGCCGTCGACTTCACCCGCTCCCGCAAGCTCCACCGCATCGCCAGCGAGACCAAGAGCGAGGCCCTCGAAGCCGACGCCATCCACTTCCGCACCGATATCTGGTCGTCACTTGCCGTCCTCTTCGGCCTGACAGCGTCCTACGCCGGCCAGCACTGGAACGTCCCCGCGCTCGAACTCGCCGACCCCATCGCCGCCGTCCTCGTCGCCGGCATCATCCTCCATGTCACGTGGAAGCTCGCCCGTCGCACCATCGACACCCTCACCGACGCCACCCCTCCCGAGGCCCGCGCCCAGAATCGCCAGCTCATCCGCGAACTTGCCGCCATCGACGGCGTCCTGTCCGTCGATCGCGTCCGTACCCGCCGCTCCGGCCCCAGCTACTTCGCCGACGTCACCCTCGGCATGCCCCGCAACCTCACCTTCCAGCGCTCCGAGCAGATCACCATGGCCGCCACCGCCGCCGTCCAACGCCACCTCCCCGGTGCCGACGTCGTCGTCCACTCCATCCCCACCGCATCGCGCGCCGAAAGCGTCCACGACCGCATCCGCGCCGTCGCCGCCCGCTCCAACCTGAACATCCACGACGTCAGCGTCCAGGAGTACCACCACCAGCTCCACGTCGAGCAGCACCTCGAGGTCGACGAAACCATGTCCCTCCGCGCCGCCCATAGCCTCGTCACCCAACTCGAGTCCGAGATGCGCCGCGAGGTCCCCGAGATCTCCTCTATCCTCACCCACATCGAAAGCGAGCCCGCCACCATCGAGCGCCCCGAGTCACTCGAGCGCGACCGCCAGATCGAAGTCCGCCTTCGCCGCACCGCGCAGGCGTTCCCAGAGATCCTCGACATCCACGAGGTCTTCGTCACCCGCATCAACGACCGCATCCAGGTCAACTGCCACTGCACCCTGCCCGACGACCTCCCGATGTCCAAGGTCCACGAGATCATCACCGCCTTCGAAGGCGCCTTCAAACTCGACGACCCCGAGGTCAGCCGCCTCCTCATCCACCCCGAACCCGCCACCGACAACCGCCGCTGATCGGGCCGAATTCAATTCCCTCACAAAGGAACGGACAGCTCAACGAGAAAACGATGAGACACTCGCTTCACTCCTTGATCCATACGACCCGAAAAATCCGCGGCAACAGCAAACCCGAATCGTCGCCACTTTCTGCTCGGGGGCGCCGCAACTCTATTCACAGCAAGCCGGACAAATCTCCTCGCCAAAGCTTTCACGCCTTTTCCCGATCACACGGATGGTCCGCTAAAGATCGAAGCAATGGAACTCGTCGAACTTCACGGACGTTACACCGACGAGGCGGGGATCAACCGGCAACAACAGGTCAATCCGTTAGACATCTACGACGATCTGCGCCCTGCCCCCTACGCAGACAAACCCTCAGGAACGAGAGAGGTGCTCTACACCGCGGTCTACCTTCGCATCCGAACCTCCGGCGGTATCGACGGTCTCTACGGCCCCATCGAAAAAAGTGCGGCAGTCGTAGTGAACGACGAGCTTCGGCCCTTCCTGATCGGCAAGGACGCACTGGCCGGTGAAGCGCTCTGGGACCAGATGTATCGCTCCAACCGCCACTCGCGCGACGGGTTCTTCATGATGGCCATCAGCGCCGTCGACAACACCCTATGGGACATCCGCGGCCGGCACTTCGGCGTCCCCGTCTACCGTCTGCTCGGCGGCCCCACGCGCTCCTCCGTGGAGATGTACGCCAGCTGCCTCGGCTTCTCGCTCGAACCCGCGGCCGTTCGCACTCGCGCACTCGCGATCAAGAACGAAGGCTACCGCTATCAGAAGTGGTTCATGGGCTACGGCCCCGGCTCCGGCCCCGAAGGCATGCGCAAGAACGTCGAGCTCGTCCGCGTCCTGCGCGAAACCGTCGGCGACGACACCGAACTCATGTTCGACGCCTACAGCGGATGGAACCAGGACTACGCGCTCGAGTGGGCCCATCAGGTCGAGCAGTACCGCCCTTACTGGATCGAAGAAGCCACTCACCCTGAAAAGATCGACAGCTTCGCCGTCATGCATCGCAGCACAACCATCCCCATCGCCTCAGGCGAACACTTCTACGGTCGTTGGGAGGTCGAGCGCTACCTCGAAGCCGGAGGCCTCTCAGTAGTTCAAGCTGATCCCGAGTGGTGCGGTGGAACCTCCGAACTCCTCCGCATCGGCACCGTCGCCTCACTCCACGACGTCCCCGTCATCCCACACGGTCACAGCCTGCGCGCTGCCGTGCACATCATTGCAAGCCAGTCGCCCATGACTTTCCCGCTCGGCGAATACCTCATCAACAAGATGCGCCACTACTATCACTTCGAAAGCAATCCACTTGTCCCCGAGAAGGCGCACATTGCACTACCCACAGGCCCCGGCTTCAACGTCCAACTAGATCCCGCAAAGATCGAGTCGCAAACCACTCTCAAACCGAACTGAACCCCAAGCAATCGTTCGAGGGCTCTCACACAGCGACGCAACGCAGCGTCACCTCGCCCGCCTCAAGCCCTCGCGAAGCCACCTTCACCCGCACCTCGCCCACGGTCGTGCCGGCCTGCACAAACGCCGCGCACAGCCCCATGAATGCGCTCCTCTGGCTCGCCTTGTCCGGCTCATGGCAACTCGGATCGCCGTTCCCCACGCCAATCACCTTTCCTGGCCCTTCGATCGAAAACGTCAGCATATTTCCGGCCATCGGCACGGTCAGCCCCTGCGCATCAACGACACGCACATTCACCTGAGCGCAATCCTCCCCATCGGCCCGCAACGTAGCCTTGCTCGTCTCGACCACCAGCCGCGCAGCTGCCCCCGCCGTCTCCCGCCGCTCCGTCAAAACCACTTTGCCGCCCGACGACCCTCTCGCCTCAATCGCTCCCGGAGCATACTTCACCTTCCACTCCAGATGCCCATTCTTCTTCACCGTCTGTGACCCCACACTCGCCCCATTCACAAGCAGCTCCACCGACTCACAGTTCGCATAGCACCACACTGAAATCTCCTGGCCTTCCTTGCCCTCCCAGTTCCAGTGCGGAAAAAGATGCATCGCCGGCTCGCTACCCCACCACACACGGTAGTAGTGAAAGTTGTCCTTCGCAAACCCGCACGTATCCATCACGCCGAAGTGCGAGCTGATGCAGGGGACCCCATACGGCGTCGGCTCTCCTCGATAATCAAGCCCCGTCCAGCAAAACCCACCGGCAAGCCACGCGTTCTCGTCGTAAAAACTCCACCAGGTCTCCGCTGTGCTGGCCCAACTCGGAAAGTTCACGTCATAAGCACTCACATACCCGCGCAACGGATCGTTCTCATACACACCCCGCGTCGAGACTGTACTCGCCGTCTCCGTCCCGACCGCCGGCTTCGTCGGAAACTTCGCACGAAAATCCGTTATGCTTCTCGTCGTACCGACATGCGCCCCGCCATAATTGAGCCCCATCACATCCAACACCTGCGTGAACCCCTGCCCCCAGCCGCCATTCATCGCCGCCGTCACCATCCGTGTCGGATCGAGCCGCTTCGCCTCCCGCTTCATCGTCGTCATCATCGCCGCGCCACGCGCCGACACCTGCTCCGGCTCCTCGTTCCCCAGCGACCAGATCACCACGCTCGGCCGGTTCCTGTCCCGCCGAATCATCCTCGCCAGTTCGCTCAACCCCTCCACGCTCGACGAAAACATCCGTCGTCTCGTCCATCACCAGCACGCCCAGCTCATCGCAAGCGTCCAGCACCTCTGCAGCGGGCGTGTTGTGCGTCGTTCGCAATCCATTGCAGTTCATGTCCTTCAACCGCTCGATTCTGTATCGCTGGATCGCGTCCGGCACCGCCACGCCGACACCCGCATGGTCCTGGTGATTGCACATCCCTTTGATCTTCACCACTCGCCCATTCAGCAGAAACCCGCGCTGGTCGTCCCACGCAATCGTACGCACGCCGAACCGTGTCTCGTCCTGGTCGACCGCCTTCCCCTCCGACTCCACCACCGTCACCAGCCGGTAGAGGTTCCGTTCCTCCAGACTCCACATCTTCGCCGCCGCAATCTTCCCCGTCATCGGCACGACGACCATCTCTCCCGGCTCCACCGTCACCACCGCCGACCGGCACCGCGCGACCTCCTTCCCACTCGCGGCCTCCACCACGACCCCAATCACAGAACAACGTACAGCTGCAGCCTCCCGCGTTCTTCACCTCGCTCGTAATCGCCAGTCCCGCGTCCCCACCTGCACTCGGGCTCGTCTGCACAAACACTCCGTCCTTCACCAGATGCAGCGCTCCCGTCTTGCGCAGCCAGACATGCCGATAAACTCCCGCCCCTTCATAGAACCAGCCGTCGCTCAGCGTCGCATCCACGCGCAGCGTCACCACGTTCTTCACCGGCCCGCTCTCCGGACGCGTCTTTCCATCCGGCCCTCTCACCTCTCGCGGCGAATAGTCCAGAAAGTCCGTCACATCGATCTCGAACGGCACATAGCCACTCAGGTTCTCCCCCACCCAATGCCCGTTCACGAATACCGTCGCGTTCCGGTACACCCCATCGAACTCCAGCACCATCCGCTTGCCTTCGTCCTCCGGCTTGACCTCAATCTCCCTCCGGTACCAACCAATGCTGCTCTCCGGGAAGTCCCTTCCCACCGGCTTGCCGCCATGGCCAACCAGAATTGGCTCAATCACGAATGGCAACGCCACTGCCCAGTCATGCGGAACCTGCACCGCCTCCCACTTCGAATCGTCAAAGTGAACACCCGTCGCACCACCTGCATCACCTGACTTCGCATACGTCCCCGTACCTGCCAGCTTGCCAAACCCGAAGTCCCGCATCGGATCGCACGCGTTCCCCAGCGCAAACCTCCACCCAAAATCCAGCGAAAGCTGCTCCCGCAGCGTATTCTTCACAACATCGACGCGCACCTCGTCCTGGTGAGCCTTCGCCTGCGCGGCCGCCTCCCGTTCAGACGCGACCCCCTCCGCCGCCAATCCATTCGCAGTAATTGAAGCCGCACCCACCGCCGCTCCGGCCTTCACCAAATCTCGCCGCGTCCACTTCCGCATCCAATGTCCTCCGGGTCCAGAAGCAAGTCTAATGGCAAAATTCCGCGTCTGTGCAACAACCAAATAATCCGCGTCCCCCTCACCCTGTATCCTTGAGCTGACCTATGAAGCTGAAGACACGCCGCATCAACCGCTTCTTCAACATCGTCCTCGGCGCCCTGGCGATGCTGATCGTCGCGCTCCTTTCCGCCTTCATCACCATGCGCCTGGCCATCCACGGCCGCGAGGTCAAGGTCCCCAACCTCACCGGCCTCACCCTCGCCGACGCCAGCAAGCAGACCCGCTCCCTCGGCCTCCGCCTCACACTCGAAAACCGCTTCTACTCCCCCAACACTCAGCCCGGACACGTCCTCGCCCAGTCTCCCGCGCCCGGCGTCACCGTCCGCCGCGAGTGGGCCGTCCGCATTACCGAGAGCCTCGGCGCACAACAGGTCGCCATCCCCGACCTCCTCGGTCAAAGCGAACGCACCGCCTCCATCAACGTCCGCCGTCTCGGTCTCGAACTTGGTGCCGTGGCCCACGTCGCCGCGCCCGGCGATCCCGGCGTGGTCATCGCCCAGACGCCCAGCCCGAATGCCGCAGGCGTTGACCGTCCCCGCGTCAGCCTCCTGCTAAGCGAACCGGAAGAGACCGAATCTCCTGACGCCTTCGTCATGCCCTCACTCGCCGGTCTCACTCTCGCCGGTGCAGCAGCACGCGCGACCGCTATTGGTCTCCACATCGTCAGCGCCGAAGACCTCAATCTGCCCCCTACACCCACCCCCGCGGCAACAGATGCTGCAACACCCACTCCCGCCTCCCAATCCTTCTCCGTCGGCACCGTCGTAGCGCAAACTCCGCTAGCGGGCCATCGCGTAGTCAAAGGCGACGCAGTCCACATCACTCTGACGAACTAACATCAATCCCGCTCCAGCACAACCGCATAAAACCCATCACACCCATGCACACCGGGCAAGTGCACTAAGCGCCCCCTCGCGCACCGCCGAACCCAATTCCACTCCGCCCAGCAAAATCCCCTGTTCTGCAAGTTCCATCATCAACCCCTCGACGGGGACCATTCTCACTCCACCCGCGCCCATAACGGCCTCTACAACTCGCTCGCACTCCTCCGGCTCTAAAGAGCAAGTCGAATAAACCAGCCGTCCACCCGGCGCGAGCCGCTTCAACGCCCCGTTGAGGATCGCCAACTGCCGTTGCGACTGCCGCGCGAACTCCTCCACCTTCAACCTGTGCCGAATCTCAGGGTTCCCCGCCAGCGTCCCCGTCCCCGAGCAAGGCGCATCGCACAAAATCAGATCGAAGCTCCCCTCAACCGCCTTTGCGTCCGCCGCGTCTGCCATTGCAAACCGAACACGCTCCGCATACGAATACCGCTGCAGACGCGCCTCGGTCTGGGCAAGCCGCTTCGCACTCACATCACTCGCAACAATCTCCACAGCCCCCAGCCGGCGCGCCAGAATCAACGTCTTCCCTCCCGGCGCCGCACAACAATCCCACACTCGCCTCGCCCCCGGCATCGCGGCCGCGGCAAGCTCCGCCACCAGCCGCGATCCATCGTCCATATGCGGCAGTCCCCCACCGTTTTCCGAGAACATGCCACCCTGCGCCGGCTCCTTCTGGTCGGCCTCGCAGATCTTCAACGCGATCTCCCGCCCATACTCCGCAACCCAGCGCTCTACCATCCATTGCGGATGCCCCAACCTCTCCGCAAACGCAGCTGTCGATTCAAACACGCGCACACCCGGCCTCTGCGCCGCGGCCAGCTTGCGCAACACCGCATTCACCATCCCGGTCGCATGCGGCTCACCCGCGGCCCTGCACAACTCCACGCTCTCACTCAACGCCGCGTGCGCTGGAATCCGTTCCAGGTGCAACAACTGAAACGCCCCCATGCGCAGCGCAATCGCCACCGGCTCGGCCAGCTTCTGCTCCGGCCGCTGCAGCAATCCACGCACCCTCGCATCCAGCGCAATCTGCCACCGCAGCACACCCATCACTAACGCCGTCGTCAGGTTCCGGTCCTCGGGCGACAGCGCATCCACCCGAGCCGAGTGCAACAGCTCATCGCTATGCCCTTTACCTTCGCCTACCAGCTTCAAAATCTCAAACGCCGCCAACCGCGCAGGAGTGATCTTCGCAATCGCCGTCTCCACACCAGCCGTTGGCCCCGCCGACATCGGACGCTTCCTCACCGGCCTACCTGCGGCCGTCTTGCCCGATGCGGCCCCACCCGCCTTCGATTGCCCGGCCCCCGGCTTCGCCTTCTCCTTCATAACCCCAACCGCTCGCCGCTTCTCACCTGATTGCCTCGCAGAAATTCAGCTGCACTCATCCCCCGCTTCCCTTCCAACTGCACCACATCGAACCCAACCGAACTCCCGCCCCCACACACAACGCACAGCGAATCGCCATGTACCTTCACCACCCCGACCTCACCGTCGCCCGCACCCGCAACATGCATCTTCTGCACAATCAGCTTCTTTCCTCGCAAAAGCGTATGCGCCCCCGGCCAGGGTTGAAATCCTCTCCACCGGTCGTAGATCTGCTGCGCAGTACGCGAAAAATCGATCCACCCGTCTTCCCGTGTCAGAATCGGCGCAAGCGTAGCGGCCGAATGGTCCTGCCCCTCTGGATAGATAAGACCCGCCTCCAGATGATGCAATGTCTTCACCATCAACTTTGCTCCCAGCGGCGCAAGACACTCGTACACATCGACCGCCGTCTCGTCCCGCCCAATCGGACACACCTGCGCCAGCAACATATCACCTGTATCGAGCCCGGCATCGAGCCGCATCGTCGTAACGCCCGTCACCAATTCACCGTTCGCCACCGCCCATTGAATCGGAGCAGCGCCGCGATACTTCGGCAGCAGCGACCCATGCAGATTGATGTTTCCAAACCGCGGCAGCGCCAGCATCCACTGCGGAATAATCCGTCCATACGCCACTACAAGAATCGCGTCCGGCTGGGTCCCCTCCAGCAGCGCCTGAAACACCGCGTTGTTCTTAATCTTCTCCGGCTGCGTCAATGGCAACCCACGCGCCAGGGCCGTCCTCTTGACCGGAGGGGCCTGCACTTCCAACCCACGCCCCGCCGCACGATCAGGCTGCGTCACTACCAACGCGACCTCATGCCCGGCAGCAATCACCGCCTCCAGCGTCGGCACCGCAAACTCAGGCGTCCCACAAAACACCAGCTTCATCGCCTATCCCTCCGCAAAGAACATCACTCCTGAGCATCGCGAGGGCCCACGCAGTCCGACCCGCCAAGAGAAGGTATACACGCCACGAAGTGGCCGCCCTCCGCGTAGGAGGCCCGTCCGGCAGGACACTACCATTCGCCGTTCTTGATAAGCTTCTTGATCTTCCGAATCACCAGGTCACGCTTCAGTCGGCTCAGCCGGTCGATAAACAGCACTCCATCCAGGTGATCGATCTCATGCTGCAACGCCCGCGCCAGCAACTCGTCCCCCTCCACCTCGAACCACTCCCCCGACACGTCCTGTGCCTTCACCTTCACCTTCGCCGCGCGCGTCACCTTCTCTCGGATCTCCGGCAGACTGAGGCACCCCTCCTCTTCCACTTGCTTGCCCTCGCGTTCAATGATCTCCGGATTGATCAGCGCGATCCGTTCCTCCGGATTCTTCTTGAAGCTCACATCGATCACCGTAATCCGCTTCGAGATCGCGATCTGCGGCGCCGCCAGCCCAATCCCCTGCGCCGCGTACATCGAATCGAACATCTCCTCGACCAGCTTCTTCAGCTTCGCGTCGAACACCGTCACCTTCTCGCCCGGCTTCTGCAGCACTGGGTCCGGCCACTTCACCACCTCATGGATCTTGTTATTTCCGCTCACTCAATACGCTCGAATCTGCTCGCAATAGCCTTTGAAATTTCGCTGCATCTCACGCAGCGAGTCACCGCCAAACTTCTCCACCATCAACCGCGCAATGGTCAACGCGACCATCGCCTCCGCCGCCACACCGGCCGCCGGCACTACACAGACGTCGCTTCGTTCATACGCGGCCTTCACCGGCTCCCTTGTCGCAAAACTCACAGAGGCCAGCGGCCTCCGCAACGTCGAGATCGGCTTCAGATACCCGCGCACCACAACGTCCTCACCATTTGAGATGCCGCCTTCAATCCCCCCAGCATTGTTGTGTTCCCGCGAAAACTTCGTGAACCCCTCACCCTCATACCCAATCGCATCATGCACCGCCGACCCCACCGACTCTGCCGCCGTCACCCCGCGTCCCAACTCCACCGCCTTCACCGCCTGCAGACTCATCACCGCCTGCGCCAGCAACCCATCCATGCGCTCGTCCCAGTTCGCATGCGTCCCCACCCCCGGCGGCAGCCCATGCACAACCACCTCAAACACCCCGCCGACCGTGTCCCCAGTCCGCAGCACGGCATCAACCTCGGCCTTCATCGCCGCTTCGCTCTCCGCGTCAACACAGTTCAGCAGCACCTCCTCCTTCGCCTGTAACGCCACAATCTCGTCCCAGGTCGCCGCCCGGGAAAGCTCCGCCTTCCCCACCCGAATCACATGAGACGCGACCTCGACCCCCAGCGCCCGCAGCAAAAGCTTCGCCACCGCACCCGCAGCCACTCGTGCCGCGCTCTCCCTCGCACTCGCCCGCTCCAGCACATACCGCGCATCGGGAAAGTCATACTTCAAACTACCCGCCAAATCAGCATGCCCAGGCCGAGGCGACGCAACGGCCTTATGCTTCGTCGCGTCTCCAACCTCGATCGGCAGGATGTCCGTCCAGTTCTTCCAATCGTTATTCGCCAGGACCATGGCAATCGGCGACCCGATCGTCTTCCCATGTCTTACCCCACTCAAAATATGGGCCGTGTCCCGCTCAATCCGCATGCGCCCGCCGCGCCCATACCCCTTCTGCCGCCGCCACAGCTCGCGGTCGATAAACTCCTGCTCAACAGTCACCCCTGCCGGCATTCCGCTGACCGTCGCCACCAGACTCTCCCCGTGGCTCTCTCCCGCTGTCGAAAATCGCAACATCTCGTACCGGTTCCTCTCAAAACACAGGTCGCAAACTTAAATTGTAACAACCCATGTCGCCTCCCCGGACATGGCGATGCCAGGAGAAGACGCGGCAAAGTCTTCCCTAGCGACGCTCGTCTGAGGCCACCTTCGCCACCTTCTCATCCAAAATCGGCCTCCAGTACTCCTGCGCCGTCGGCTCCATGTCCTGTACGCGGCGCATCGCCACCGAATAAGCCCCGCGCGCAGCTGCGTAGTTCCCCGTAGCCTCAAAAGCATCGCCCAGCGATACATTCGCGTCGAAGCCATCCGGCACCAGTGCAACGGCACTCTGTGCTGCGCTGAGCGCCGCCTGCGGATCTTTTGTCAGATTGACGCGCGCCTTCTGCACATATTGCAGCGCCGCAGCTTCAGGCAATGCGAAGTCCCCATAAAAAACCGCCACGCCGTTCGCGATGACATCGTCCGGCTTGCGTTCGAAGAGTCTCGGATAGGGGTTCCGCACCTTAGTCCCAAACTCAAACCCGTTCAGGTCGCCATAACTGATCAACACCGGGCCATGCACAATCGGCGGCACATAGATGCCCTCCTCCGACATGGAGTCAAACGTCGGCAGAGGCTTACAGGGAATCCCGTAGTCACTCTGCAGAAGAAACGGCTCGGCGAAGTAGGCGAACCAGCACTCTTTGACGTTGTGTGCATCCAGCCACTGCTTCGTCTGCTTCAATTGTTGCGCCCAGTCGACCGCGGAATCCGAAAAATAAAGGTTCGTCTTCGCCGGCCCGCCCCACAGCACGTTGGCATACGGCAGATAGTTCGGGAACACCCGCACCGAATCCACGACATGCCACAGGAGCAACGCCCCGACCACATACCCCCACACTCTCCGTTGCCGAACCAGCCATGCAGCACCACCGGCCGCCAGCGCAAACACAAATGGAAACAGCGGAAGCACGTGGCGTACGCCGATGTTGAGCGGCGACGCCATCGAGACTGCAAGATAGAACACGGCAGGGAGCGTCAAAAAGAACACCTCGCGCGGCCGGCGTACCCTGCCCGTGGCGAACGCATAGATTGCCAGCGCCAAGATCCCCAGCAAACCCACAGTCCACTTCAACGAGAGCAGCGCAGGAAAGTAGAACCACTGTCCGTGCTCATATACCTTTCCAAAGATGTACGCTGTCGTGTCGAGCCCAACCCGCTGCACATCTACCAGACCGTAGAGGTAGCTCTCCGGCAAGAGATGATGTTGCGCACAAAAAGCCACCAGGCCCCTCATCAGAGGAGAAAGCGTACCCACCTGGCCTGCAAGCGGCGGTAACACCACACCCGTCGGTCGCATCGCATAACGAAAGCCGTACACACCCCAAACAACAAACAGCGCGGTCGCCGCAATCGCCCCCATTCCAGACAGCATTCGCGCAACATAACGACCAGGCCACAGCCGGTCATCTCTCCATCTGCCCGCCACCTCTCCCGCGGCCAGTAAAACAAATATCGGTAAAAGCAGAACCGCAGAGTGCTTGGCCGTAAGCGCCAGACCGGTCACAAGCCCGCACAACACGGCTCGCCGCCACTGCATCGCTTTCACAAAACGATAGAAGGTGTACACCGCAGCAAATAAGCCACACGCCGCGCCCGTGTCCGTGGCGACGAACGGCGCATTGGCCACCACGGTCGGATCGAAGACATACAGCGTCATCGCGATCAATCCCGCAGCGGTGCCAAACATCTCCCTCCCCGCCACAAAAAGCACCAACGCCAGCGCCAGCGCAAAGACACAAGCAGCCATATGAATACGGAACAGCAGGGTGTCCGCGCTGTAATGCCCTCCGAACTTCGGATCGTTGCGAAACAGCAGCTCCCTGCCGCCGTAGTACGCCTCGGACTTGAAGTACCTGCCCTGCCGTGGCGCGACCTTCAGATCGAGTGGCAACAGCGGCAGCGTCGCTACCAGCTTCACTAGCGGAGGGTGCTCCGGGTTCAGGCTGTATTCGCCGTGCTTCCAGTTCATGTAGCCGGAATAGATGTGATCGCCCTCGTCCCAGCTGGGCGACTCCTGCCGAGTCGACAGCCCGACCTCAACGACCATCGCCACCAGCAGGAGAAACACAACTCCCCTGACCCACCATCTCCACTGCATGCACTTACCTCGTCCCCGAGATAATACCCAAGCCAGCCTTACAACTCCACCCGCTCACTCTTCAACAAACCGATAGCTCCCATGGCTGTCGTAATCGATCCCATGCTTCTTCTTCAGCTCCTCGATATACCTCAGCGTCGACTTCGTATGCGGCCCCACGCCCTCATTCGTATGCAGCAGCATCTCCTCCAGATAGCTATCCACACTCATCCGCTTATGCTCCGCCAGATCTTTCAGCAGCCCCACCAGTCGCTTCTCCACCGCACCTCCAACCGCACCGGCACGTCGACCCGCTCAATCCTGATCGGCGGACCCTCGTTGTAGATGTTATGTCCAAAGATCAGCCGGTACCCATACAGGTCCTTCACCACATAGTCGCGCATACCGAACTCCCGGTCGCCGATCTCCTCCACCACCTCCACCCCATTCGCCCGATGAAACTCATACAACGCATCGGCATCGCCCACCGTAAAAAGCACCGCACCACCATGCGGAGCAGGCGTACCCTTCTGCAAAAAAATCGCCACCTTCCCCAGATTCACACCCGCAAACACCGCCGGCTCCCCAAACGTAAACCCAAACTGAAACCCAAGCTTCTTCACATAAAACTCGATCGCCGCAGAAAGATCACTAACCGGCAAACTGGCATTCAACTTCTCGCATTCGACAAACGGTGGTGTTGGGCTCGTCACAACATGCGCTCCTTCCCATGCACCTCACATGCAGCTAGCGTTCTTGGCCCCGGAAAACGTGACGAAGTTTATCGTCAGGGGCGCGAAGCGGAGTACACCTCGCTTCACCGGCTCTCCTTTGACCATCGGGACCGTCTCCGTCAGCTGTCACTTTGAGCCCGGAGCCATTGAGCAGCACAATATTCCCCAGCAGATCGGGTGCTGACAACGTGTAACGTTCTCCGGGCATAGGCAACTGCAAGGAATACTCCGCCTTCGCATCTGTATTGAGCACAAGCAACGAGACACCACCCCGAGGGCCCTTCATGCATTGCGCATACACCCGCACATTTGGAGTCGTTGCGACCCCTGGATTAAGAACGCGTGTCCCCATCGTCCTCTTCCACAGCAGCGCCGCCCAGTAATTCGGCCGAGGTTCAAGCGTCTCCTCATCCAGCAATCCGTAATCGCTCGATGCGAGAGTGTTGTACGCCACGACCTTCACGCTCTTCCGGGCCAGCGTGCCAAGTTGGTCGAGATAGCGGAAGCTGTCGACGAAGTCGGCCGCCCACTTGTCGCCGCCGCACCCCGCCTCGCCTGTCTCCGTCAGCCAGATGTCTTTGCCCGGAACATACTTGTCTCTCAGCTTGGCGTAGAACTCTTCAACAGTGTTGTTTCGCTCAAACCACTCTGGCGTCAGCGCGTTCTCCGACGACATCCCAGCATTTGGGCCAAGACTCGCAGTGCAGCGGCGCGAGACCGTCCCGTAGAAATGATAAGAGAACACATCGAACGCAGGCCCAGTGGCCTTCAGCATGTCTTCGGTGTGGATGAACGGCATGCTGGAGCCCGCAGGCAAAAGCGAAACTCCTTCGCCGATACTGCCCGGGCCAAGGAAAATTGTCGTCGGCGATTCATTCTTAAGGAAGCCACGAAACACCTTCACATCCTTCGCAAAGGCCTCTGCGTTATAGCCGGTTGGCGCCCCTCCAATCACCGCAAACGTCGGCTCATTCATAAACTCCGTTGCAGCGATACGCCCCCCGAGCTGCTTGCTGTAGTCAAAGATCGCCTTCGCCTGCTCCGGTGTCCACACACCGCTGGCGTCCCTCGTCCCACCACTGGTCGCAACAGACGTCATGATCTCCGCTCCAACCGCATGCGAGAAGTCGACGACCCCTTTCCACTGCGCGCGAGTGAGCACCCCGTTGAAGCCCTTGGGAGGCGTCTGCATCGCAGGCTGGTCATCGTCCTGGAAGTAGGTGCTGTTGCGCCACGTTCCACTCACCCGAAGGTATGCAGGTTCCAGGGCCTTCGTGAGCTTTCGCAGCCGGGTATTGCTCAGGTCGATCGGCGGGCGATATTGAAAAAGATTTCGGTTCCATCCCCACGGGCTGATTTTGTCCGGGCTTCGCCTGGGACGCACCGGCAAGCCGCGCCTCGACCTCCGCGTTGTACGGCTTCCAGAAGCGCCCACCGGTGACCTCAACAGTCTCAACGTTGTAGGAAACGAATCGGGGATCGACATCGCCCACCTTAACCATCGTCTGCGGATTGAGGGTGGCCTGAGCTGTCGCTACACGAGGCAAAACTACCACCGCCAGCAAGTTGAAGAGCATCATCCGTGCAACAGGTCTTGGTCCTTCGATTCTCATCATCTATACCTCGCGGGTCTAGTGCTGGAGGTGTTCCTTCGTAACCTTACACGTAGTCGCTCATACCGCACACCGGTCGCCGATCTCCTCCACTCCCCTCCACTACGGTGGAGTTGAGTAGGCATAAGACCCCTTCCCAAACGCAAAACCCGCAGAAAAGTCGGTGCCGAAGAAGTGCTCCTCCAATATCTTCGGGAACATCATACGGTCGTCGGTTCAGGCTCAGGAATAACGCATTTGTTCGAGATCGGCAATCAGCTTAGGGCCGGTTGGGTGCCATCCCAGCCGTTGCTGTGTTTGCGTGCTTGAGGCCGGCATATCCAAGCCCGCGAACATCGCGAGCCATCCGAAATGAGCTGACGCTTCCTCCGGAGGGAGGCTGACCACGGGCACCTTCAAGCCTCGGCCAATGACTTCAGCGATCTCCCTCATCGATACTCCCTCTTCAGCGACCGCGTTGTATCTGCTGCCTGCTTCGTGCTTCTCCAGCGCAAGCCTGTAGAGACGGGCAACATCGAGAACATGCGCCGCCGGCCAGCGATTGAGTCCGTCACCGATGTACGCCGAGACTCCCTTCTCACGAGCCAGCTGGACCGCATACGTGACGAGTCCCTGCTTGACCGTGTTGTGCACCTGAGGAAGACGCACCACCGACACGTTCACACCACGCTCCGCCACCGAAGCCCCTGTTACCTCCGAAGCTTTACGAGGATTCGGATGGTTGGGATCGAAATGGTCTTCGGTCGCCGGTTGACCTGGAACAGCACCCCCCATTCCAGTTCCAGAAGTGATGAGCAGGGGGCGGTCAGAGCCGGCGAGCCCATCACCGAGGGCCTCAATAGCGCGCCTGTCCTTCTCACAATTTGCCATGAAGTTCGAGAAGTCGTGATCGAAGGCACAGTGGATGACTCCGTCCGACCTGGCCGCCCCACTGCGCAGGCTTTCCAGATCTTCAAGGTTCCCTCGATGCACCTCGGCTCCGGCGGCAACGAGAGACTGGGCGCCCGCATCCGACCGCGTTAGTCCAAGCACCTGATGGCCAGCCTTGATGAGTTCCGGAACAATGGCTGAACCGATAAAGCCGGTAGCGCCGGTAAGAAAAATACGCATGATGATTTCTCCTTTACTTCGGTTGAAGACGCCACTTGTCGTCCTCGATTCGCTGCATAGTCGCCTGCTTGCTGATGAGAGGCCGCATTGGCGGCCTGTCCTTGGCTAGATGAGGCACATCGAGCGTACGATCTATACTGATAGTCCGCATTATTGGCTCAATCGTCCGGAGGCCGTGTGGACCCACTCTCAGATGTGCTGTCGCTGCTGAAACCACAGAGTTATAGAGCGGGGGGCTACGAGGTAGGTGACGACATGGCTATCCGATGGCCGAAACATCGGGGCATCAAGTGTTACGCCATGGTCTCTGGCCAATGCTGGCTATCCGTGGAAGGCGTTCCCGATGCCGTGCTCCTCACGGCCGGTGACTGTTTCCTCTTGCCCCGTGGACTGCCCTTCTGCCTCGCGACCGATCTGTCACTCACGCCTGTCGACTTCCACGAATTTCTCGCAGCGCGAAACGCCGGTAGTACGGTCTCGCATAAAGAAGGTGAGGGACACCATCACAAAGAAGGTGGAGAACACTATATTGTCGGCGGCCACTTCATCCTTACCGGCAGCCACGCCGACATCCTGCTGAGCTCTCTGCCCCCCATTGTGCATATCCGGAAAGAGTCAGATAAAGCGGCGATGCGTTGGTCGCTGGAACGCATGAGGGAGGAAGTGCGCGACCCGCAGCCAGGTGGCTCTTTGATCACGCAACAACTCGCTTACATGATGCTCGTTCAAGCTCTTCGGCTGCACCTGGCAGATGGGGCAGCGGATGGCGCGAGAGGTGGTGTCGGCTGGCTCTTCGCGCTGGCTGATAAACAGATGAGCGCAGCGATCACATGCATGCACCACGATCCAGGGCATCCATGGACGCTACAGAAACTGGCGGAGCGCGTCGGTATGTCGCGATCGATCTTCGCTCAAAAATTTAAAGAAACGGTTGAGGCGACCCCCATGGAGTACCTGACACGTTGGCGAATGCTGCTGGCCGGCGACAGGCTGAAGAATTCAGACGATTCTATCTCCGTAATCGCCTCATCGCTCGGCTACGAATCTGAAAGCGCATTCGGTAAAGCTTTTAGAAGGGTCATGGGCTGTTCCCCGAGACAATACAGCCACGGCAGGGGCCCCACGCCGCGTTCTCTAGCGGCCAATGAAGCCAGCTTCAACCACCAGATGGATCCGTCCGCGGCCCGATAAGGCTCTCTGGCCCGAGAACTTTTCATAGAGGTTTCGTTAAATACACATACGAACCTATACGGAAGCGGTAAGGAAGATCGGCTTCACTATCAGTTCAATCTTGGCAGCCATTTCTTCAGCAGGAATGCGATCGGGAGTCTGGTACCACAGTCGGGCGGCGCCGAAGATGGCCCAGGCAGCCGTGGTTGCAAGCAGGTTGGGATCGGTACCGGGTACCATTGCGTGCTTCTCGGCACCTTCCTGAAACATGCCCTCCACGACCGGGATGATGGACCCCTCAAGCGGCATCTTGGCCAACTGGCTAGGGCAGCCAGTAGTCTCGGCGAGATAATCACAGACGCCCAGCGCAATGGCTCGCAGCGCACCATCGCAGTTTGTGAAGGAAAGGCCGCGTCGCGAGATCAGGTCACGGAAGCGGGCGGCTGTCATCGCCTGCAGCAGGGCGTTCTTGTCCGGGTAATGGAGGTAAAAGGTGGCCCGGTTCAGGGTGGCTTCATCGGCAATCTCCTGGATGGAGATGTCGTCGAACTCCTTGCGGTTCAATAACCTAAGTAAAGACTCCATCAGCATCTGACGGCTGCGGAGGACTCGGGGGCCGTATTTTCCGTTGGATTGCCGGATTGAGTTGCGTCTGCCATTGACCCTAAGCATAGCCCCTTCTATAGCAATAGATGCATAAGCGACACTTGTCGATTTATTGAATCGACAAATGTCTATTACACATCAATTGTCGTATAGGAGGTTTTGCCGTCATGCCCACGATTCTTCACATCAACTCGAGCCCGCTGTATGGGCGATCCGTCTCGCGTCAGCTTACCGATGCGTTCGTTACTCAATGGAAGTCCTCGCACCCGAATGGAACGGTCGTCGACCGCGACCTTAACGCGACCCCGATCCCGCCTGTCACCGCCGAATGGGTGGGTGCTGCTTACACGCCGGAGGAGGCGCGCACTCCACAACAGAAGGAGCAGCTGGCGCTTTCGGACACGCTGCTCGCCGAACTGGAGCAGGCCGATGAGTACGTGATCGGCGTGCCGATGCATAACTTCGGTGTGCCCTCGGTGCTGAAGCTCTGGATCGACCAGATCGCGCGCGTCGGCAGGGCCTTTTCCTATGCGGATGGAACGCCAAAAGGACTGCTCACGGGCAAGAAGGCGACGTTCATCATCGCGACCGGCGGGATCTATGATGCGCAGACGCAGATGGCCTCTTTCAACTTTGTCGAGCCCTATCTGCGGTCGGTCTTTGGCTTCCTCGGCGTGACAGATGCGACCTTCCTCACGACAGGCGGAACTGCGGCACTCAACTATGGGCAGGACCGCGACGCGTTTCTAGCGCCCCACCTTCAGGCCGTGCAAACGCACGCGCAGGCAATCTAAGGGAGGCGACACATGAAGATTGTCTCCCTCATTGCGCGCTATCTGCTGGGGCTGATTTTTGTAGTCTTTGGCCTGAACGGATTTCTCAACTTCATCCACCAGCCACCGCCGGCGAATCCGCTTGCGATACAGTTCTTTGTCGCCGTGAGCGCGTCGCATTTTGCCACGTTCTTTTTCGCAGCGCAGTTGATTGGCGGGCTGCTGTTGCTTTCGGGCTTCTTTGTGCCACTCGCGCTCACGGTGCTTGCGGCGGAGTTGTACAACATCCTTGCCTTCCACCTCACGCTTGCGCCGGCGAGCATTGCTCCGGCGCTGGTGGCCTGTGTGTTGTGGGGCCTCGTCTTCCTGCAGCACCGCAACAGCTTCAATGGCGTTCTAGCCGCAAAGCCTGTCGTGCAGGAATAGTTTGCTTCGTGGCAGGGAGGCCCAGTGTCTCCCTGCTGCGGAACATTTTCAGACTCAGCACAGCACTGTTACCAATCAGAGGATCAGTACTGGGAAACGCTCTCTTCGTGAGCATGCCGTCTCAGCCGCTCTCTTCTCCAGTCGCCACCATCACCAAAGCCCAATCAGCTCGCTTCATCGACCTTATCGGGACTAATCGATTCTCTGGATGCGTGGCTCGGCGATGAACTTTCCGAAAACCCCGTTGTGGGGGAACTATGCCAAAGGCTGATGCTGCGACGGTTGTTGTCCACCCATACGGAATGCCTTCGGTCACGATTCCTCGACCGGACTTCCTTCAAATCAACCAAAGGCGATGCTCTTATGTCTCCGCTGTCAGTTCGTCGGCGAATGTAGATAGCAACTGATCTGATCGGATTGGAGGCAGGAGAGGTCGGCGGTCTTAAAAGACAAGGAGGGAAGCAGAGCCTGCCCTTTGTGAGAGCGAGAATGCACAGGCACAGCGAGCATGGCGGTTGTAGTATTAAACCACTCTTTTCGTACTGGTCCCCTCAGCCAGAATTGGCGCTGGTTTGTCCATGCGAGTGCGCAACCATCTGAATTGCGGAACAACGGATTATGAATACAACTAGCAACTAGACTCGCAGAGTCGGGTTGGACCCTGTAAGGGAGGCAAATTGGAGACACTATCAAGCCGGGTCCTCGTGGTCGAAGATTTTGAACCGTTTCGGCGCTTGATTTGTTCGACGCTGAGAGAAAGACCAGAATTTCAGATCGTCGAAGAGGTCGCAGACGGATTAGAGGCCGTTAAGAAGGCCGAAGAACTTCAACCTGACTTGATTATTCTCGATATTGGGCTTCCTTCGCTGAATGGAATGGATGCGGCTCGGCGAATCCGCAAGCTGTCTCCGAAAAGCAAAATACTCTTCATGAGCCAGGAATCTTCTGCCGATGTGGTGCAGGAAGCTCTCGTCTTGGGGGCATTGGGTTATGTGGTCAAGGCGCACGCCGGACGCGAACTGCCAGAGGCTGTGGAAGCGGTTCTTCAAGGCAGGCAGTTTGTCAGCAGCGGGTTATCGGGTCACTTTTTCACCCCTGCGTCCGATTCGAAAACTCTCGACTACCCCAATGAGCCTATCCCACCACTTGCGTTGGGAACGGAGATCACGCGCAGCCACGAGGTTGAATTCTATTCTGACGATGCAGCATTCGTAGTTGGCTTCACTCGTTTCATCGAAGCCGCTCTGGAGTCCGGGACTGCCGTTATCGTGGTCGCGACCGAACCACATCGAAGGAGTCTTCTTGAGAAATTGCGAGAAAATGGAGTGGATATTGTCGCCGCTGTTGAACAGGGGCGATATGTCTCTTTGGATGTTGCCGACACGCTCTCCACTTTCATGGTGAATGATCTGCCTGACCCGGCTCGATTTCAGAAGATCGTGGGCGACCTGGTCGCCGCCACGGCCAAAGCATCGAGCGGTGACCGCCCCCGTGTTGCAGCTTGTGGTGAATGTGCCCCTACCTTGTGGAAGCAAGGGAAGGCGGATGCAGCGGTTGAGGCCGAACACTTATTTGACGAGATCGCCAAGAGCTGCAACGTCGATATTTTTTGCGGGTATGTATTGAACAGCTTTCAGCGTGAACAGGAAAGCCACATCTACGAGAGAATCTGTGCGGAGCACTCCGCCGTTTCTTCCCGGTGAGCGGGCGAAATTTCTGGAGCATTTAGCCAGCCGCACGCTTGGAATCGTTTCCAGAACGCAAAGGCAGGCTAACGTGGATGGTAGTGCCTTTTTCGGGTTGCGAATCGATCGAAAACGTTCCCTCCGCTAGATTTACTCGCTGCTCTATTCTGATCAGACCAAGCCCTCGGCCTCTCCTTGCCGCTCTGAGGTCAAAGCCAACACCCGAGTCGCTTACTCTAAGGTTAATTTCATCCGACTCACCCCACAATTGCACGCTGAACTTCTGTACCCCGCTGTGCATCACCCCGTTGTGCAACGCTTCCTGTAGAACCCGGAAAAGGCAAATGGAAACGTCCGGTAGTACGACGCTGGGGAAACCATGGCTCCTGAAGTCAATCTCCACTCCCTTCCTCTCCCCGAACTCATCGCAGAAAGTTCTGATAACCGCAGCAATGCCGAGATACTGTAGTCTCGGCGAGTACAATTCGTGTGCCGAAGCTTTGACATCGGTCAATATCTCCAAGGTCTTCTTCCACACTGCGTCCATGCGCTCGAGGAGTTCAACGGCCTGATGGGGGAAGTCATTCTTGAGTTGTTCGATCGCAATTGCCAATAATGCAAGACGCTGACCGACGTTTTCGTGAAGGTCCCTTGCGATCCGGTCACGTTCCCGTTCTTCTGCCTCAATCACTCTGCGGTTCGTGCAGGAAAGGGCCTCTTCGGCCAACTTGCGCTCAGTGATATCCAGCGACACGCCGAGCATTCGCTCGGGGTTACCGTTCCTTGCATAGTAGAACTTGCCTCGCGCTGCCAGCCAGCGAACTGTCCCGTCGGACTGTACGACACGGAATTCTGCCGTGTACAGCTTCTGGTTTTGCCTTGCATCCGCGATCGCTTCCGAGACTTTCGTCCGGTCATCCGGATGGACGTAACGAATGAACTCTTCCCTGGTTGTTGCGTAAACATCGGAAGGTATTCCAAAGATGGTTTGCAGGTCGCCGAACCAAACATTCTGTCCGCTCTTGACCTCAAAGTCCCACGCTACCGATTTGCTCGCTTCCATTGCCAGACGTAGCCTGTCGTTGGCTAAACCAAAATGGAAATCCTGTTCACGTCCGGCGAGGTACTCCTTTATAAAGGCGGCACTCGCCAGACACAGAATCGCGACAATTGCGACCAGCAGGCGAAGAGTGCGCAGACCGGTGTTCTCATTCCGTTGGAACAGTTCCCAGATAATCGGGATAGAGACCATCACAACAACGAGCATCGCCCAGACTGATCCTCGTGGGCCTTGGCTTCTATCGGGCCGAATGGCCGTTGCTTCTCCCTTTACCTGCCGTGCTCGCAGCGGTATCCATACAAACCAGCAAACAGCGGCGGTCAGACCCAGACCATACAGCTTGCCGTTGACGTAGCCTCCCGAGTCAATTGCAAGGTTGGCGACGATGGAACTTAACGCGTACAGGGTGGACGCGCCCAAAAGATGAAGATAGATTGACTTCCAAGGGGCCTGCGCGCGAAGGGTCAAAATACCCACAACGAGCACCAACGCCAAATTTTCTAACAGGTAAAGAATGTCAAAGCGCAGTGCGTAGCTGGTGGCGTTAGGGAAGTACTGGTATGGAAAAACAAGGTAACCATAAAGAAAGCTCCAGAAAAACAATAGGAGAAGAGAGTTCAATATCGGCCTGTATAGCTTGCGGTCGGATACGTTCTGATGTCGGAGGGTTGCCACTGCTGCCATCATCGGTACGATGTGCAGAAACAGCATCGGATCCGCAATCGAATTGTCGGGCGCCTCGATGTGCTGACCAAGCTCGTAGTACAGAACAAGGCACTGGTCTAGCGACCAGAGGCCGTAGGCAATCGAGAGGAACACCCAGAATGGCCGCCGCCCCAGCGTGTTCTCTACTCCGTTGCGGATAGCGAAACTGGTTGCCAAAAGCAGTAGCAGGAAATAACTGATCCCGCTATACGAAACCAGAAATGATCCGGGCTTTACGTCGAGTGAAAGTACGGCTTTGATGACTACAATTCCGATCAATGCCGTCGGCCAAAATGAAAATCTTAGCCCCGTTCCCGGATTAGACAAGAATCGTTTCCTCATGATCCTCTCGAATTGAGACGGACACGAGCGTGGATGGTAGTGCCGCGCTTTGGTTGCGAATTGATTGAGAGCTCTCCACCCCCTAGCCTCAACCGCTCCTGCATGCTCGTGAGGCCAAGCCCAGTGCCATTCGTTGTGGCTTCTAAATCAAAACCGCGCCGCAACACTGGTATCCGATACACGTTTGTCCTCCCGGAGGACCATCATACACTCACAAATTCAATGGAATTTGCATAGGCAGCCGCTCATCGCTGCCAACTGGCGATGGTTTCGCAGAACGATCTCGACATTCTGTCGAAGTGAACTTACGTCATCGTCCTGCTATGGGCTTGAACGACTTTGTTCACGAGAGCAGAGCTATGACGTTGTGGGGGTCGATATATTGGCAGCAAGATGAGAGGCCACGCATCGTCCAGTACACTTCTAATCATGTTCTTCGGCACCCTATTCCGCACAGCCGTCGTCACTGCCCTGCTATCGCTTGCCGCCGCTTCCGGTCAGGAACCCAGGCTCATCAACGGTTACGAACCCAAGTGGTGGAAGGAAGCTGTCGTCTACCAAATCTATCCGCGCTCCTTCAAAGACTCGAATGGCGACGGTATCGGGGACCTGCCCGGCATCACCTCGAAGCTCGACTACCTCCAGAAGCTTGGTGTTAACGTTATCTGGCTCAGTCCCCATTTTGACTCACCAAATGCGGACAACGGGTATGACATCCGCGACTACCGCAAAGTCATGAAGGAGTTCGGCGACATGGCCGACTTCGACACACTCCTCGCCGGTATCAAGCAGCGCCATATGCGCCTTATCATCGACCTCGTCGTCAACCACACTTCAGACGAGCACAAGTGGTTCGTCGAGTCCCGCAAATCAAAAGACAATCCTTACCGCGACTTCTATATCTGGCAGCCTGGCCACACCGCTCCCGACGGCACCCGCACCCCGCCTAACAACTACCCTTCCTACTTTTCCGGCTCTGCGTGGACTCTCGACCCCAGCAGCAACGAATACTACCTCCACTATTTCGCCGCCAAGCAGCCCGACCTCAACTGGGCCAATCCCAAGGTTCGCGAAGAGGTCTTCTCGCTAATGCGCTTCTGGCTCGATAAAGGTGTCTCCGGCTTCCGCATGGACGTCATCCCACTCATCTCGAAGCCCACCGGCATGCCCGACCTCACCCCTGAACAGCTCAAAACGCCGCCCAACGCCTACGCCAACGGCCCTCACCTCGCCGAGTACCTCCGCGAGATGAATCGCGAGGTCCTTTCCAGGTACGACGACATGTCCGTCGGCGAAGCCACCGGTACCACCCTCGCCCAGACCAACAACCTCGTCGACGACCGCCGCCATGAGCTCAACATGATCTTCAACTTTGACGCCATCAAGCTCGGCCGCTCCGACTTTGGCCTCAGCCAGCTTGGCGCCTGGTCCCTGCCCGAGCTTAAAGGCATCTACGACGCTCACGCCACCGTCCTCACTAAGCACGACTGGGACACCGTCTTCCTCTCCAACCACGACAACCCGCGCATCGTCTCCACATTCGGTGACGACTCCCCCACCATGCGCGTCCCCTCCGCCAAGCTCTTTGAGACCATGGCTCCTCACCCTCCGCGGCACCCCCTTCCTCTATGAAGGCGACGAGCTCGGCATGACCGATTTCCCCTTCAAGACGCTTGCCGACTACGATGACATCGCCGTGAAGAACGCCTACAAGGCGCTGGTCGACACCGGCAAGATCTCCGCCTCCGCCTTCCTCGCCTCCCAGGCGAAGGTCTCCCGCGACAACGCCCGCACCCCCATGCAGTGGGACAGCTCACCCCAGGCCGGCTTCACCACCGGGAACCACCCGTGGCTTGCCGTCAACCCCAACTACAAGCAGATCAACGCCGCCCAGGAGGAGTCCGACCCCGCCTCCGTCCTCAACTACATGCGCGCCCTGATCGCTCTGCGTGCTCACACCCTCGCCTTCGTCTACGGCGACTTCGAAGACCTCGATCCCCAGCACCCCCACGTCTTCGCCTACACCCGCACCCTCGGCAGCGAGAAGTACCTCATAGTTGAAAACTTTAGCTCAAGTCCGGTTGCGTACACGCTGCCGAACGGCCTCAAAGCGGCAAACCTCCTCCTCTCCGACATCCCTGGTTCGCATGAAGCCAACGTCTCTACTCTTAACCTGGCGCCGTGGGAATCGCGCATCTATAAGCAGTAGCCAGCTGTCACATGGCTCGGGCGCTGGGGATTGTGGTCCGGATGCTCCTCCGTTGGTGCCAGTAAGTCCCGCTGCAAAACCTCCTGCAAAGTCGGCATCTCGATCGTCATCCCAACCTTGGTGATGCTGCATGGGAACTTCCGCGATGCGCAGGATTTTTCATGGCAATAGTCTCTCCGATCTAAGAGACCCGCTCATCCGATTTTTCGGCGACTTGCTTGGGTTGGTGACCATCAACGCGCTACTCGTCAGCAGCTTGCAGATTGTTGGCTATACCGAAGTCGTCGTTCTGCTCGTAGAATCGATCGCATGTCCATGACAGCGATGCGGTACGCCGTCGCAGCCGCCCTCTTCTCAGTAGCTGCCATCACTCAAGCCCAATCGGCTCCCTCCATCGACCCCACCCTCGCCGCCCAAATCGCCGCCATCCCTGCCATCGACAACCACGCTCACCCAGTCCTCTCCCCGCCCGCCTACGCCACCGACCGCAACTTCGACGCTCTTCCTGTCGACAACATGGAGCCCGACACCGACCCCGCCGGCATGCGCCCCGAACTTCCCGCCCTCCACGACGCATGGCTCGCACTCTTCCGCTTTAACGGTCAGCCCCCGCTCGACGCCGCCGGCCTCAAACAACTCGAAGCCGCCCGCGAAGCCACCCGCCGCGAGCAAGGCGAAGCCTATGCCACCTACGTCCTCGACCGCGCCAACATCGGCACCGAGTTGGCCAACCGAGTGAAACTAGGTACAGGCATCCAGCCCCCGCGCTTCCTGTGGGTCCCCTACGTCGACGCGCTTCTCTTCCCCCTCGACAACTCTGCCCTCGCCGCCGCCACCCCCGATCGCAAACAGTTCTTCCCCCTCGAAGACAAGCTCCGCGCTAAATATCTCGAACAAGCAAACCTGAAGACCCTCCCACCAACACTAGACCTCTATCTCAAACAACTAGTCACACCGATTCTCGAACAACACAAATCACAAGGCGCTGTCGCCGAAAAATTCGAGATCGCCTACCTCCGCTCCTTCGGCTTCGACGACGTCCCACAAGCCGAAGCGGCCCGCATCTACGCCACGCTGCTGCACACGCCGCACCCAAACCCAGCCCAATACAAACGCCTGCAGGACTTCCTCTTCCGCTACATCGCGCAGGAGTGCGGCCGCCTCGGGATGCCCGTTCACATCCACACCACCGCAGGCGGCGGAGGCTACTTCGACATCGCCGGCGACAACCCGCTCCTCCTCGAACCCCTCTTCAACGACCCCCGCCTCCGCAGGACCAACTTCGTTCTCCTCCACGGCGGCTGGCCCTTCGTCCACGAGATCGGCGCAATCCTCCAAAAACCGAACGTCTACCTCGACGTCTCGCAACAGTCCCTCATGATCAGCCCGCGCACCATGTCCAGTTGGCTGCGCGAGTGGCTCGAACTCTACCCCGAAAAGGCCCTCTACGCCACCGACGCCTACCCCTACTCCCAATCCATGGGCTGGGAAGAAGCCGCCTGGATCGCCAACCAGAACATCCGCACCTCACTAGGCATGGCCCTCACCGGCATGATGAACGACAAACAAATCACCGCAACCCAGGCCGAAAAACTGGCCCGCATCGTCCTCCGAGGCAACGCCGAAGCCCTCTACTCCCTGCCGGCTACTGCTTCTTCTGCAAAGTAAAGCTGCCTGCCTTCTCCGTCGGGACCATCTGCCATCCGGGCGCCAGATCGAGCGTCCAATTCGGCCCCTTCACGTGCGTCCCACCCGCACTCGCAGGCGCAGCAAGCCGAACACTATGTCGATCCGTCGCAAGCAAAGCACCGCCCTCCGGAACATCCACCGTTCCCCATTCATCCGAAACCGTCGTCGTCGGAAAGACCATACCGAAGCCGGGCAACGTAACCACCTCGTTTGGGTTGAAGGTGTAGAGGAACTTGCCGGAGTCCGGTAGTGTAAGCGCCGAACCATCCGCCAGCAGTTTGCGATACCGCGTTCTCTCCGCCTGCGTGCGCACATCGCGTTCTGTCTCTGTAATGCGCAACGCCGCTGCGCCATAAACAAGCGCACGTTGTTCCACTGGAACGACCGGCGAAGAAGGAACAGTCCCTCCGAGCACGAACCGTAAGATCTGACGTCGACTTGATCTGCGAACGCCAGCCCGGCAACCGTTCGTCCAGCAACAATCCATACGCGGGCCCTGAAGCATAAGCGAACGAACGCACAAACGTATCGGCCTCCGGACTCGTCAGCCGGGTAATGGCTCTCCACCGCCCCGAGGCAGCGTCCGGCGCAGAAGCAGCAACTCCCGTGTACTCCGCCAACCCCTCATTCAGGGTCAAGGAGCGCTCCGTCTCCGCCGAGCCGGGAAACAACTCATGACGATGCGTCGCAAATGCCAACGCATCGCGAATTGCCTGCGTCTGGGCCGCACCGCTCTCAACTAGCGCAACAGCAAGCGCCCGCCACTCGAGCTGCAGCCAAACTCTCCCCTCAAGCGTATCGAGCTGTGCGTTCTCCGGATTCGCTAACGGAATCGACAGATCAGGTTGAAGCCGATGGAACAGCTCATGCGCCAGCAATCGATCACGCGGCTGCGAGTTCTGCGGCAGAGGCCACATCACCATCGTCCAGCGCTTCCCCTGCCACTCAACGGCCGTATTCGCGACGACGACGTCCTTGGGCAACACTCCTACATAGACGCCTCCATCCGGGTGGAGCACCCCGCCCACATCCGGCCCATTCGCGACTGCGGCCCTCGTCGCCGGATCCACAAAAAGCATCGGCCCATAAAGCGGCTTGCCCCAAAGTCGCCCATTGTCCTTCGCGGACAACTCCTGCGCCTCGACAAACGCCGCCTGGGCCTTCGCCGGATCGATCGATGGTGGACTCTGTGCAAGCGAAAACCCCGATGCACCCAGCAGAACCATCAAAACCCGCTGCAACACACCTATCGATTCGCTCTTACAAGTGCCCTCGGCCATGCGTCTCAGCTCCCCCTAAACATGCCGCCATTTTGATTTATTTTTGTTGTTTCTTAACTTTATTTTCGTTCCGGGACGGTCAGGGCTTTGGTTCGTCGCCGACTGAAAAATAAATATCGAAAGTGAGGAAAATTTTTAGACCCGAAGTGACCTGCCTGCTAAGGACCACGTTTTTGCACCTAACCACCACCTTACGACCACAAAAAACCACGCAAAAACCATGTGGAGAACGCCCAATTACTCAACAAAGACGGGCCTACTCGCCCTTCAAATATTTCTTTGAATTAAAAAGCGACCTGTCCATACTCCGGACCCATTCCGTCACCTCGTCAGGGTCCTTCCCCGCTATCTCTGCCGCCGCAAACTCATTCCGCACTGCCTGCATCTTCGCCTCAAGATCATCCAAAGCGCTCAAAAGAATCGCCTCCGGCGTCATCGGCAGCTTCGGCGAACCAAACTCATACTTCCCGTGATGGCTCAAAATCATATGCTCCACCAGCACCCGCAGCTTCTCCGGAAACGGCGCCAGCGCCTGCACCTTCTCCCTCAACATCCCCTGGGCAATACTGATATGCCCGATCATCTGACCTTCTAAACTGTAGCTAAAGCTGGACTTCCACTCCAACTCCCGCACCTTCCCGATGTCATGCAGAATCGCCCCCGTCACCAGCAAATCAGGATCGACCTCGGGATAAAACGGCACCGCAGCCAAACACACCCGCACCAGCGTCAACACATGCTCCAGCAACCCACCTAACCACGCATGATGCAACCGCTTAGCCGCAGGAGCTGCCTTAAACGCCGGCCCAATCTGATCATCATCCAGAAACGCAAACACCAGCCGTTGCAAATCCTGATTTTTGAATGCCGCAACGTATCCGCGCAGCTCCGCCCACATCTCTTCAACATCGAACTTCGTCGAAGCCTGAAAGTCTTTTGGATCAATCTCCGAATCTGCAGCCAGCCGCAGCTTCTTCAGCGTGATCTGAAACTTCCCCTGGTACTTCGAGACGTCGCCCTGCACCTTGACGTAGCAACCCTCGGAGCAGCTAACAAGCGCCTCCCCAACGTCGTCCCACATCCGCCCTTCGAACGAACCCGTCTTGTCGCTCAACGTCAAAGCAAGATACTGTCCCCCCTGTTTCTTGTCCCGCACCTGCAACGACGACAAAACAAAATAGGTCGTAACCGTACCGTTTTCAACCCGCGCCGCATCTTCAACGAAAAAATCTTTCATCTCCACCAGAATACCCCGCAGCACGCAAGAAGACACCTGCCGCAAACAGAACCGCGACGAACCGTGGCCCTCGCGCTCATCTAAAATCCTGTCCCCACCTAAGGTTGCGGAGTTGTTGTTGGTGGCGTTCCCTGCGGCGTCGCAGGGGGGGGAGGCGTATCGGGGGTCTTCGAAGCTGGTGGAAGTGTCCCTTCCTGCGGCGTCCCCCGATCAGGGGCCTTTGACGGAGTTTCTTCGGGCTTTGGCGCTGGCGGCTTCGGTGCCTGGTTCTGCAACCGCTCCTTCGGGACGCTCTTGTCCTTCGGCTGTTTCTTTTTCTTCTTCTTCGAAGTATCGCCATTCAAGCCCAGCGGCGCGGCCTGGGTCGCCTCGGCCGCCTTCTCCTCAGGAGTCACGGCGACTGGCTCAGCGACCGCCTTCTCCTTCGCCTTCTTTACCTTCGTGGCCTTCTTGTTCTCACTCACTTCCTTCGCGCGATCGCTATAGCGAGTCTTCCCTGCCGGCGGAGCCTTCGCATCCAGAGGGTTCGGCCCTGTGTCCGAGCTGGAACTCTCCAAAGGCGCAATTGCCGTCCCTGGGGCCGCAGCGGAAGGAGAAGCGGCCGAAGCCATCGTTCCTCCCGGTGTTACCGCTGCGGACGCCGCTCCCTCGCCAACATCACTGCCCGTAGCCGTCTCCTGCGGACCTGCCGGCAACGAGTTGCGCGGGGCTTGTCCATACCGAATCTTCTCCCGCTTCACCTTCGCTGGCTTGGCAGGCTTTGCAGCAGCTGTGGCCTTGGTTGTCGTTGGGGTCGTTGCAGGCGCTGCACTAGTCGTCACGACCGCGACAGGCGTAGCCACTGGGGCCGTAGTCTTCGCGGTTGAATACTTCGTGCCCCGGTCAAATCGCTTCTTCTGTTGGGCCGTCTTCTTCTTCGCGACCGGAGGCGCATACGCCGTGAACACCGGCTTCGTCTCCCTCGGGCTCGCCCCGGAGTCGACATACCCCGAACGGATATCGATGTACGCGTCTTCCCGCAGCTTCGTCAGGTACGTACGCAACGCAGGCTGCATCGCCTCCGTATACATCGCTTCCTGGATCTGCGGCTCAACTTCCTTCAGCGGGGCCACGCCTGCGGCCACGTGGTCGGTCACCTTCAGGATTACGAATCCCTGCCTGGTTCGGATTGGCGCAGTCCACTCTCCTGCCTTCAGATTGAATGTCTGGTCTTCCAGGACCTTGGCCAGCGCGCCACGCTTATACATCCCGAGGTCGCCACCCTGCGCCGCCGTCGGTCCACCCGAGTTCGCCTTTGCGATTTCCTCAAAGCTCCCTCCCGCCTTCAGCTTCGCTTCGATCCCGTCTGCTTTCGCCTGTGCCTGTGCAATCGCAGCGTCGTCTGCATCGGCGGCCGTCGGAACCAGTATCTCGCTGAGCTTGATCTGTTCCGGCTGGGCAAAATCCTGTTTATGCGCGTCGTAGTACGCCTGCTCCTGGCCCTGTGTTATCTGCAGCCGCCGGCCCACCTCGTCCCGCACCACCTGTTGTTGGATCAACCGGTCGCGGATTCCTGCCTTAAAGTCCTCAAACGACACGCCCTGCTGCCGCGCCGCTGCTTCCAGGTCCTCCATCGTCGCCATCTTGTTCTGTTTTCGGATCTCGTCCAGCTGTCGAACCACCTCGGCGGAGACGTCGATGCCCAGCTCCTTGCCTCGCGACAACAGCAACTCCTTGTCGATCATGTCCCGCAGTAAGTCCTTCTGCCTCTGCGCGGAGTCAGCAGCACTCGCACCCGACTGGCGGTTCTCTTCGGCAAGCGCCAGTTCCGCCCGCTCGACGTCGCTCCGAGTGATGATCAGGTCATTGACATGGACGATCACGTCCTCGACGACCATGCCATTCGGCGTAATTGCAGGCGTCAGCGGAAGCGTCACTTGCGGTTGTGGCGCGTTCGGTACGCTCAACGGGCTCTGGTACCGCGGCGCCTGTGCTTGCACCACTCCCGGCAGTGCCAGCAGGCCCAGCCCGCACACCGCCGCAAACTGCGAAATTCTCAAGGTCATCGTCACTCGTATCTGGTCAACATCCGCGATTTAACATCGATCGCCCGGCGATTGCCGCCCTGGCTAGTTGGACTCACCCTGGCATTGGACGGTATCCGTAACCAATTCTAACTGCCCCCGACCGAACATGCGAATCCCCTTTTAGAACAAGCCCCCCGCTCACCCCCAGATGTTATACTTCGTCAAAGATAGGACGACTATCTTTGCGCTGAAGTATGCGCCGCTCTCACCATTTTTTGAGGTAACCAGCCTATGGCTCCCCGCACCCGCCGCGCATTCTTCTCCGCCTCACTTTTCCTCGCCACCTGCGCGATCCTCGGTTCGCTGATCAACCAGAAGGTCGCCGCCCAGTCCGCCAGCGACGAGTCCACCCTCCGCGACTCGCTCCACTCCTTCACCAACGTCTATTCGCTCGTCGAGCAGAACTACGCCGAGCCCATGAACACCGACAAGACCGATAAGGCCATCTACGACGGCGCCATCCCCGGCATGCTCCACGTCCTCGATCCGCACTCCAATTTTTACGACCCAAAAGCTTACGCCCAGATGCGTGAGGACCAGCACGGCAAGTACTACGGCGTCGGCATGACCATCCAGCCTCAGCCCACCGCCAACGGCAAGACCAAGATCGTCGTCCTCTATCCCTTTGAAGGCACCCCCTCCTACAAGGCCGGTATCCGGCCCGGCGACGAGATCCTCACCGTCGACGGCAAATCCACCGAAGGCATGGACTCCGCAGCCGTCGCCGGTCTCCTCAAAGGCGCACGCGGCACCCATGTCTCTGTCACGATGAGTCGTGAAGGCGCGTCCCGCCCCCTGGTCTTCGACCTTGTCCGCGATGAGATTCCCCGTCCCTCGGTCGATCTTGCCTTCCTCATCCGTCCGGGCGTTGGCTACATCCATGTCTCCAGCTTTATTGAGACGACCAGCCACGAAGTAGGCGACGCGCTCGACAGCTTCGGCGACATCCACGGCCTCGTCCTCGATCTGCGCGGCAACCCCGGCGGTCTCCTCAATGAAGCCGTCAACATGTCCGACAAGTTCCTCCAGAAGGGCCAGATCGTCGTCTCCCAACGCGGACGCGCCTTCCCCGACCAGGTCTACCGCGCCACCCGCGGCGAAGAGGGTCCGAAGTTCCCCATCGTCGTCCTCGTCAATCGCAACACCGCCTCGGCAGCTGAGATCGTCTCCGGCGCCCTCCAGGACCACGACCGCGCGCTCATCGTGGGCGAAACCACCTTCGGCAAGGGTCTTGTCCAGACCGTCTTCCAGATCACCGAGAACACCGGTCTCGCCCTCACCACCTACCACTACTACACGCCGTCCGGCCGTCTCATCCAGCGTAACTACGACCACGTCTCCCTCTACGACTACTACTATGTCCGCGACAACGACGACGCAAAGCCCAAGGACAAGAGCAACCTCGAGGTCAAGCTCACTGACTCCGGCCGCACTGTCTACGGCGGCGGCGGCATCACCCCCGACGAGAAGATCGACAACATGAAGTCCAACCACTTCCAGGACAACCTTCTCATCCACTACGCCTTCTTCAACTTCAGCAAACACTACCTCGCCAACCACACCGTGACCAAGGACTTTGAGGTCGACGATGCGGTCATGCAGCAGTTCAAAGCGTTCCTGAAAGACAACCAGATCGACTACACTGACTCGGACATCGCCGGTGTCAACGACTGGGTCAAGGAGAGCATCAAGAGCGAACTCTTTACCTCGCAGTTCGGTCAGCTCGAAGGCCTCAAGGTGCGCGCCCAGTGGGACCCTCAGATCGCCAAGGCCATCACCTACCTGCCCGAGGCCCAGACCCTCGAGGACCACTCCAGGCTGGCCCAGAAGACCAACACCGCAAGCCGCTAAACAGATCACAGGTACAAAGAAACGGCGCTCAAGCTATTTGCTTGAGCGCCGTTTTACTATCTTGCCGGCAAAAGTTTGGAGCGGGAGACCGGGATCGAACCGGCGACATTCAGCTTGGGAAGCTGACGTTCTGCCACTGAACTACTCCCGCCCTATGGAGAAGTATCTCGCAACTGAAGATCGAAGGCAATTCGTTCCGCAGCAATCGGCCTCCGCTGATGACAGATGCTAGATAGCCTTCGCCAGCCGAACCGATTCTTTGTCGCCTTTACGTTCGAGCTCACCCAGGA
Source organism: uncultured Acidobacteriaceae bacterium (assembly GCA_963756685.1). Taxonomy (GTDB): domain Bacteria; phylum Acidobacteriota; class Terriglobia; order Terriglobales; family Acidobacteriaceae; genus Edaphobacter. The sequence goes on along the minus strand of CAVWON010000003.1, from coordinate 423,055 downwards.
AAAGAGGTGAAATCAAGTTGCCCGCTATGAGACGGGCCATCCCTTTTGCTCCGGAATCGCTGGCCGTCGGGGAAAGCAACAAGGAAACATCGTTGGCAGATTTCTCCAGTGCCCGACGCCGGATGAGGTGGCGGATCTCGTCGAGCATGAGCTTTGGCGACGCGCGAAACAGTGCACCGCCAAAGACGATCGCCTGCGGATTTAAAAGGTTGACCAAATCGGAGCACGCAGCACCGATGTGGGAAGCCGCTTCATGAAGCGCTCGGTAGGCAAGACTGTCATTCTGTTCTGCTGCCGCGGCTATCATCTCAACAGTAATTTTGGTGATGTCTCGATCGACCATGTCGATCACCTTCGAGGCAACGCCCTTCTCGATGGCCATCCGAACCGACTGGATAACGGTCGCGCAGGACGCAAGTGCTTCCAGACAGCCGTTGCTTCCGCAGCAGCATAGCGGACCGTCTTCGTCGACAGTCATATGGCCAAATTCTCCGGCGCTGCCATTAAATCCGCGATAGATTTGACCGTCGATAAAAATAGCTGCGCCAATACCCATTCCAATGTCGACATAAACAAAATCTTTGAGACCGCGCCCGGCTCCGGCGTATTTTTCATTCGTGGCAATTGCTCGTACGCTGTCATCGAGCAGACAGCTCACGCCAAATTCATCCTCAAATATCGTCTTGAGTGGAACGTTCTTCCATTGGTGCATCCATCCAGGTCTCGGATAGGAAAGAATGAGCCCGCGATCGACGTCGATCACTCCAGAAAAGGCAATCCCAATACCCAGCACCTCCTCCTGGGAGATATTCGCGGCCACGACCGTCTTCCTGACAACGGAGAAGCAGCGGTCGAGAACAAATTCTCTTCCTTTTGACATCAGCGTATCCACTTCGCTGCTCGCAAGAACGTTGCCGTTCAGATCTGCGACCACGATTCGAAGGTTATAGCTGCCCAGGTCGATGCCGACGACATAACCAAGGTCAGGACGGAGACTGAGTCCGATCCGCTTACGGCCAATTGATGTCGCCGAGGCCACACCTTCGACGAGGAGATTGCGGGCCAGAAGTGAGTTGACGATGCCAGTGATCGCGGCCGTGCTCAGCCCCGATCTTTCGGACAGCTCCACGCGCGATATAGACGGCGCTGCCTGAATTAGCTTCAAAATGCCCAGCTCTGTCTGCGATGACTTTCGGCCTGGCCCTGTCTGCGTCGGAGATTTGGCTGATCGATACATAGGAATCGAGTCCCATAATAGACGCAAACAAGCTAAATTTGCTCACCGGCTTACAGTCGGCCTCTTGTCAGCCGCCTATAGAGTTGACGATCACGTGGGAAAGGTTCTACAAAGACAGTGCTGCCGAGATGACCGGCAGGAGGGCGGCTCCTTGCGCGGAGTGCACCAAAGAGCATCGACGAATCTTCTTGAAACCGTTCGATACGACGTCGGACAGCTGCGTCCGATTCGAGATTGCCCTCTACCGGAGGAGTTTCCGGGCGCCCACGCCATGGACGAGGAGGAGATCGAGGCGGCGGTGCGGGCCTGCGCAGCAGGTCGCTCTTCCGGTACTACGGCATCAATCCGCAAAATGAAGTCGACCTCTTTGAAGCCGAATTTGCAAATTACCTTCAAATCAACCATGTTCTCGCGGTAAGCAGCGGAACGTCTGCTCTTCATACGGCGCTTTCAGCGCTAAAGGTCGGGCCCGGTCAGGAAGTTATCGTGCCGGCGTATATGTGGGTCTCGGTCGTGGCCGCAGTCGTCAATCTGGGAGCGATACCCGTACTGGCTGAGATAGATCAGACCTTCTGCCTTGACCCAGCCGATGTCCGGCGCAAGATTACACCCCGTACCGCGGGAATCATCGCGGTACATATGAGCGGGGCGCAGGCCGATGTGATCCCAATCCTGGGCATCGCCCGGGAACACGGAATCTTTCTTCTTGAGGACTGTGCTCAGTGCGCAGGCGGTTCGGTGGGCGGCAAAAAAGTAGGCAGCTTCGGAGACATTGCCATCTTCAGTTTCCAGGTGAATAAGAACATGAGCTCTGGTGAGGCCGGAGCAGTTGCCACCAATAACGAACAACTCTACCGACGCGCGATCGCTTGCCATGATTGCGGATGTGCCCGGGATTTTTCCGGTTCGCTTCTTCTTGAGGATGAAGCGTCGTTGGCTTGGGGCAGGGGATGTCGCCTTGACGAACTTCGCGCCGCTGTTCTCCGGGTACAGCTTCGAAAAATGGACGCAACCATCAACCGAATGCGTCACAGTAAGTTGAGGGTGAGGCAGTTCCTTGAAGATCAGGAGAAGGTCTCTCTGCGCCGGCTCGTCGACCCGGACGGCGACACCGGCTGCTTTCTCATTACCATCTACAAAACGGCCGCCGCGGCCAGAACAGTCAACGAGCGATTGCGCTTTCACTCGATTGTGTGCTCTTCGCCAGAGACCAGCAACGTGGTTCTTGCAGACTACGGTTTGCATATCTATTTCAATATCGCAGCATTGCGCAAAAAGGTGGGAACAGACTCCTCTGGCACCCCGTGGACTCTCGAAAAGAATCGAAACTCCTTGTACGACTACGGGCGCGGATCCTGCCCGGTGGCTGACGACCTGTTCGAACGGAGTCAGCTGCTTACGGTTCCTTCTTGCTTGACCAAACGAGACGAAGATCAGGTAATTGAAGCCTTTCAGGATGCACTGAGCTTGATCTAGCGCGAGTACCTTAGCACCCGTGAAGACCCTGAAGTCGAGTGTTGCGTGACAATTCCAGGTTCCCGTTAGTTTATTTATTCTGAAAATAAGTGGCATTTATCGAATTTTCTCCTATCTTTATTTCATTTATGTATGAAAGAATGACTCGCTCACTATCTACAGGATTGAGGGCGCCGGGTCACCTTTGGCCTGAATACGGGGCCCCGAAGCGTCAGCAGGGACAGGAGATGTATCGATGGGCGAACGCAAGCGGAGAATCGGTATGGGCTTGGTTGGGCCCGGCTTCGTCGCCGCACACCACCTGGACGCGGTCCGCCGCCTGGGTGACGTCGACGTGATCGCCATTGCGGGGTCTAGTCAGGCCGCCGCAGACCGAAAGGCCGCAGAGTTGCATGTCGATAGGGCCTACGGCTCCTACCAGGACTTAGTCGCCAATCCCGACATCGAAGTGGTGCACAACACCACGCCTAACTATCTGCACCTTGAAGTCAGCATGGCGGCAATAAAGGCAGGTAAGCATGTCATCTCTGACAAGCCTCTGGCGATGACCTACGCCGAGTGCCGCATGTTGGATGACGCCGCCCAGGCTGCAGGCGTAGTTAACGTGGTGACATTCAACTACCGTGGCAATCCCCTGGTGCAGCATGCTCGTCGGATGGCTGCGGAGAACGATATCGGTCAACTCTTCTTTCTTCACGGACGATATCTGCAGGATTGGATGGCAGATGACCACGTTTACTCCTGGAGACTGGACAAAAAAAAAGGTGGCTCAAGCTCTGCTCTGGCCGACATTGGCTCTCACTGGTGTGATCTCGCGCAACATATATCCGGGTTGAAGATCGTTGCTGTTCTGGCAGAGATGACGACCGTAGTAAAGACGCGCTACGCCCCGGACGCCCCACGAGAAGCCTTCAGTGGTAAAGACGGGAAAATGATGGATCCCGTCGAGATTGGATCAGAAGACCTTGCAAGCGTACTGCTACGCTTCAACAGTGGCGCGACGGGCTGTCTGTCAGTGGGACAGATCACGGCCGGACATAAGAACGACCTCGAGATTGAACTCAACGGACGCACGGGGTCCCTGCGTTGGAACCAGGAGAACCAGAACGAGCTGTGGATTGGCCGTTACGACAGGTCTAACTCGGCCCTGGCGAGAGATCCTTCACTGTTACAGAACGGCGCCCGGGGGTACGCTCAATTACCAGCTGGACACAATGAGGGCTGGTCCGATGCTTTTCGGAACGTGATCGAAGACGCTTACGCATGGATTCGGGCGGACGGACACAGTGATGCCAGACCAGCCACGATCTGCACGTTTGCGGACGCCTCTCAGATCTGCGCCGTGGTCGAAGCAATGTTACGCAGCCATCAAGCAGGCGGCGTATGGGAGATGGTGGCCAATGAAGAGTCACCGAGTCTAAATTTACGTTCAACGGTGCCCGAGAGAGGGATGCTGTCTGAATACATAGCAACGAAAGCTGGTAGTTGAGACCCGAATGAAGCGACAGATCAAGGCAAGGCTCAGCATCATGATGTTCCTGGAGTACTTTATCTGGGCCGCTTGGTACGTTACATTGGGGACCTGGCTGGCCAGTTCACTGCGCTTCTCCGGACAGCAGATTGGATGGGCGGCAGGCACGACCGCAGTCGGTGCAATCGTCGCTCCGTTCTTCGTTGGGCTTATCGCGGACAAGCTATTTGCGACGCAGCGAGTCCTCGCCGTACTGCATCTGATCGGTGCTGTTCTCCTCTACCTCGCCTCTCGACAGACGACCTTCGTTCCTGTCTACGTTCTTCTGCTGCTCTATTGCCTCTGCTTCATGCCGACGATGGCGCTCACAAATTCATTGGCATTCAGACAGATGAACGACCCAAAGGAAGAGTTCGGTTCCATCCGGGTCCTGGGAACAGCAGGATGGATTGTTGCTGGCCTATTTGTGGGCTTCCTGAAACTCGAATCCACAGCCGTTCCCATGCAATTGGCGGCCACCTCATCGCTACTCATGGGGCTGTATTGTCTGACACTGCCTGACACACCCGCACTTGCCAAGGGTGCAACTTTCAGCTTGGCCAGTATCTTTCCGCGCGAAGCATTGCAACTTCTTGCGGCCCGCCCTATGGCCATCTTTGCCATCGCGTCGCTTCTCATATGTATCCCGTTGCAGTTCTATTACGCATTCACCAATCTCTTTCTCAACGAGTCCGGGGTTCAGAACGCTGCAGGGAAAATGACCGGCGGTCAAATGTCGGAACTCTTCTTCATGCTGCTCATCCCGTGGTTTTTCCGGAGGCTTGGCGTAAAGTACATGCTCGTCGCAGGCATGCTGGCATGGTCGGTTCGCTACGTCCTCTTTGCCTATGGCGGGACTGGCCGGTATGTGTGGATGTTGTGGGTCGGCATTCTGCTTCATGGCATCTGCTACGATTTCTTCTTCGTGACGGGACAGATCTATATTGATCGCAAAGCTCCGGTAGGCCTGCGCGCAGCCGCGCAAGGTCTTATTACGCTAATCACCTATGGCCTTGGAATGTTTATAGGCTCCTGGCTATCTGGCCTGGTAGTCGGTCGATACGCATACACCACAGCATTGGGAACGACCGGACACGACTGGCGCGCAATCTGGCTCTTCGCATCGGTCTTCTCAGGAGTAGTTCTACTCCTCTTCCTCTTTACCTTTTCAGACAAGAAAACTGAGTCAGTGTTGCGCCTGAATACTGAAGAGAGCGTTCCCCTTGAAGTTCCGCTTGCATAAAGGTACCCAATTAGTCCGGGAATAATCGACGCTGGCAATATTCATCGCCGAGCGTTTTAGTAGAGACAGGGAGAAGTGACTATGAAGCAGCTTTCCGCCATAATCTGGGCGGCTCATCGTCGGTATCCTGCTTTCGGCCACCGTCGCCCATGCGGCCACTGACCGTATCCGAGTCCTGTTACTCGATGGTGAGAGCGGTGGCCCTTATCACAATTGGGAGCTCACCACACCGATTCTGAAAGGGGAGCTCGAGGAGACCGGCCTCTTCGACGTCACCGTCGCAACCGCTCCTCATGCTGACGGTGACTTCAGCCACTTCAAGCCGCAGTTCAGCAGCTATCAGGTCGTCGTCTCGAATCTGGATTCGGCAGATTGGCCGAGCGAGTTGCGCTCCGAGTTCGAGCAATATGTCCAGAACGGAGGAGGCTTTGTCGTTGTCCATGCAGCGGACAATGCCTTTCCCAACTGGCCCGCTTATAACCAGATGACCGGCATAGGTGGCTGGAGAGGCCGCACCGAAACTGCCGGCCCGCGCTGGTACATGAAGGACGGCAAATTAGTCTCCGACACGACTCCAGGAAAAGCCGGGGCCCACGGGGCTCGTCTACCCTTCCAGATTACCGTTCGCGACCCGGAACACCCGATTATGAAAGGCCTCCCGCCCGTATGGATGCACGCGCCCGACGAGCTCTATGGCACGCTTCGAGGGCCGGGCGAAAACATGACCGTTCTGGCAACGGCCCACTCCGACCCGCAGAACAAAGGCACTGGCAACGACGAGCCCATGCTTATGGTCGTTAAATTCGGAAAAGGAAGGATCTTCCACACCACCCTTGGCCACGACGCAGTCGCGCTCAGCGGAGTCGGCTTCATTACAACGTTTCAGCGAGGGGCCGAGTGGGCCGCAACCGGAAAAGTGACCCAAATGGTACCTCCGGGCTTCCCAACTGCAAACACTGTCAGCTACCGCGTCGACATTGCAGAGATGGATCCGGAATTCCGTAAGGGACAGACCAACGCCGTATCGCGTCCTCCGGCAACGACCGCAGCACAACCGGCTCCGAAATGACGAATCGATTTGGCATCAGAGGGAGACTCTTATGAAAGTCGGTGTGTTTACGGCCCTACTGTCGCAGTTACCGCTGCAACAAGTGCTGGAAAAATTGAAAGCTTTCGACATCAACACCGTAGAGCTAGGCACAGGCAACTATCCGGGCGATGCACACTGCAAGCTGTCAATGCTCGAGAACAGCGCGTCGCTGGCCGAGTTCAGGAGTGTGGTGGCCGATCATGGCGCAACGATCAGTGCGCTGAGCTGCCACGGAAACCCCTTGCATCCGGACAAAGACCGCGCACGGGCCGCCAGACAGGTCAGCCGAAATACGGTCCTGCTCAGCAGAGAAGCTGGGCGTGCCGGTGGTCGTCGACTTCTCCGGCTGTCCTGGGGACTCGCCGAATGCAACCGCTCCCAATTGGGTGACTTGCCCGTGGCCTCCGGACTATCTTGAGGTCCTGGAATGGCAGTGGAACGAGGTCGTCGCACCGTACTGGTTCGAGCACGCAACGTTTGCGCGAAACCATGGTGTGAAGATCGCAGTAGAGATGCACCCTGGGTTCGTCGTCTATAGTCCTGAAACGATGCTGCGGCTACGATCGATTACTGGCCCAGTGGTGGGCTGCAACTACGACCCGAGCCACATGTTCTGGCAGGGCATCGACCCAATCGCAGCGGTCCGTGTGCTGGGAGATGCGATCTTTCACGTCCACGCGAAAGACACGCAGATGTACTCGGCAAACCTGCCCAAGACCGGCGTGCTCGACACCAAGCCCTACACCGACGAGAGGAACCGGAGTTGGATCTTTCGCACCTGCGGCTACGGCCACGGCGCAGAGTGGTGGAAGGAGCTCGTCTCCACGTTGCGCATGCTGGGCTACGACAATGTCCTCTCGATCGAACACGAGGACAGCCTGCTCTCGCCCGAAGAGGGTCTGAGAAAGGCGGCGCAGTTCCTCAATGAGATCGTAATCAAGGAACAACCCACAGCAGCATGGTGGGTGTGAACATGAAAATATTGACGCTCAATCGGCCAGAATGGCGGTATTATTTATTCAGTAATGAAATGTATTGTAGTTGATTTGAATATTTTCCTTGCTAATTTGACGCATTTCGAATTAAGTTGATAGACGCAAAATAAGGACGGTCAGCCCTGCTTTTGAATCAGAGGGCACCCGGCGCTATCCGGCGACTCGACGAGTCATGCAGCAGGGTAATTCTGGATCCCTCCTTTGTGGCTCACAAGATGGCGGCTGAATGTGTTTTCCCGGCGCCAGACACCCAGCAGCGAAACTCTTCGAAGGAGCAGCGAATGCCAACCAATCGCCCAGGACCCTCGTATCTCACATTGAATCTTTCCAAACTTTTATCGGTCGTATCCATGGCAATTCTCGGCCTTGCCTTCATCGCCGGCCCGACTGCGCGTGCGCAACAGGGGGACGGCGACAAGGCCCCTCCCGCGGTTCCTGGCATACCGATCCTCCCAATCGGCTCGCCGGCGCCGGATTTCTCTCTACCGGGAATCGATGGGAAAACGCACAGCCTTAAGGACTACGCCTCCAGTAAGGTCTTAGTTGTCATCTTCACGTGTAATCACTGCCCGGTCGCACAAATGTATGAGAAGCGAATTAAGCAGCTCTACAACGATTATAAAAATCGCGATGTCGCCGTGGTCGTGATCATGGGCAACGACCCGAACGCGGAAAAATACAGCGAGCTGGGTTTCACTGACCTCGGAGACTCGTTCGCGGACATGAAGCAACGAGCAGCGTACAGGGGGCTGAATTACCCATATCTATACGACGGCGAAACACAGGCCGCTGCACATAAGTACGGCCCTACGGCGACTCCGCACGTCTTCGTCTTTGATCAGCAGCGGATCCTGCGCTACGAAGGCCGTATCGATAGCAATCCCCGGGAGCAACTCGCGACCAAACACGAAACCAGAGATGCAATCGAAGCTCTGCTTGCCGGAAAGCCAGTCGCAGTGAAAGACACGCCGGCAATGGGTTGCTCTACAAAGTGGGCGTTCAAAGAGGAGACCGCCAAGGCGCAATCCGCCGCGGACGACGAAAGGCCAGTGACTGTCAGTATGGTCACTCCTGCTGAGCTTACGACTCTGATCAAAAATCGCGGCACGGACAAACTGCTTCTGGTCAATTTCTGGGCCACCTGGTGCGGCCCTTGCCTGGAGGAGTTTCCAGAGTTGCAGAAGATGGTCCGCATGTATGCCGACCGCCGCGTACAGATCGTGACCGTTAGCATCAACAGCCCCGACGAGAAGAAACTCGTGCTGGGGTTCCTGCAAAAGCAACACGCAATCAATCGGAACCTGCTCTTCGACAGCAACGACTCAGCGGAGGCAGTCGCCGCCTTCGGCGGTACAGATTGGAAAGGCGGCGTTCCCTACACCGCGCTGATTGGCATTGACGGAAAGTTACTTTACTCGACCCAAGGAGGAATGAACCCCCTGGAGGTTCGCCGCGCTTTGCTAAAGAACCTGCCGGACGATCGATACCTCGGCCAGCAAGCCTACTGGAATAGCACATTCTGACTCGACAATCAGCATCGGCAACACCATCGACCACCCCTTCAAAGAAGGTATTCGCGTGTCTGTGCGTGCGCAGAAGCAATGTTCACGATAGGTCTGACGTGAAGGAAGATCGATACTCCACAGCTTCACAAACGGAGAGATAGTGACTATATTTGGCAGATTTACTCAGCTCCTATTCAATCGTCCTGCGCGCAATGCGAGCAGGTACGTCGCGGCCCTGCTGGTTTCGGCAAATGTCCTTTGCGCACAGACGCCGCAAAGACCGCGCATCGTCGGAATATCGCACTACGCTCTCTTTGCTCACGACTACGAAAAGTCCCGCGCATTTTATGGTGACTTCCTCGGTTTTCAGGAGCCCTATTCGCTGAAGAACGCAAACGGTTCGACCCTCATGACATTCTTCAAAGTCAATGATCACCAGTACATTGAGCTGTACCCTGAGCAACAAGCGAACTCCGACAGACTAAGCCACATCTCTCTCGAAACGGACGACATCGAAGCGCTCAGGCTCTACCTCGCATCGAAGGGCGTTGCGGTTCCGGATAAGGCGCACAAAGCAAGGATTGGAAATCTCAGCTTTGACATTATCGATCCGGCAGGCCACAAGGTGGAGATGGTGCAGTACATGCCCGATGGCAAGACAGTGGCCGCTTATGGCAAGTACACGAGTGATTCGCAAATCTCCAAACGCATGACGCATGTGGGAATCATCGTCACCAAGCTGGATCCTGAGTACAAGTTCTACACTGAGATACTTGGTTTCAAGGAGACATGGCGGGGCAGCTCAACAGGAAAAGTTCTTTCCTGGGTGAATCTTAAGGCCCCGGACGGAGACGATTACCTCGAATTTATGCTTTCTGCAGACGAGCCGGATCCGACCCATAGAGGCTCAGCACACCATCTCTGCCTGCAAGTTCCCGATGTTGCGGCCAGCGTAGAAACCTTGAAGGCGAAACCATATTTCAAGACCTACAACCAGCCGATCGTGGAGCACGTAGGAATCAATCGTAAGCGCCAGGCGAATCTCTTCGATCCCGATGGGACTCGAACAGAACTAATGGAGCCGAATACAATCGACGGCAAACCCACGCCACCCTCAACAGCGCCTCCCCCTCAATAAGACCCAGCAAAGCCACTACTGCGCGGTGCATATCCCCAACGAAACTTCGCGTAGCTAAGAGGACGCGCGCAGGAACTCATAGGCGACCCTGGCCGAAGCCATCTGCGAAACCGGAAAGGGTTCTTCCTGCTCAGAGAAAGCGTGCTCGATCCCCGCCTTCTTACCGGCCGCAAATATCCTCTTATAGTCGATAAATCCTTGTCCGAGATCCGTGCCTTTCGGCCGAGTCGACCCGCTCAAACTGATTGACGGGCTATTCATCGCTTGGAACTCCTTGATGTGGACCATCTTGAAACGTCCCGGATACTTGGCGAAGTACACGACGGGGTCTGCACCTCCAGCGCACATCCAGCCGCAATCGATCTCAAACTTCACCAGTTCGTGGTCAGTGTTGTTGATCAGGACGTCGTAACCAAAGGGCCCCATCGGGCATCTTCTCAAACTCGTAATTGTGATTGTGATAGGCGTACTGAAGGCCCGCGGCCTTGGCTTGAGTTCCAATATCGTTCATCTTCGCCGCAAGTTTAGTGAAGCCATCGAGTCCCAAAGCCGCCATGGTTGGCCGTGATCCGGATGAAGGCGGTGGTGGCGTGTTCGCTGTTGCCTGACTCGAGCTGGTCGCAAAGTGCGCACCGAGCGTATTCGCCGTCTCAAACAGTGGTCCAAAATCCGTTCCGGCAAATCGAAGATGCGCGCTTGGGGCCTTTAGACCAGCATCGTCCAGCATCCTTCGAAAGTCCTTGGCCGAGTAAGCGCCAAATCCCGCGGTTTCGACCTCTCGAAACCCGATCTCGTAGAGTTGCTTGAACGTTCCCGGAACGTCTTTCGCAAGGTCGCTCACGCACCGAGTAGAGCTGGATGCCGGGCGGAAGGCCCATCGCGTCAGCCGTTGCAAGACGTGGAAACAGGCCGCAGACCGTGGCCACTGTACCTGCATCGCGGCAAAACTTAATAAAGTCCCTTCGGGTACGAACTCGCACAGCTTCTTCCTCCGGACAACATGTCAGACAACATTCAACTAACGCTCAGGAACCTTCCTTCGTGCTTCCCTCGCGCAAAAGAAAATCGAAATCGCAACCCTGATCGGCCTGCAACACAGTCTCTTCGAACAGCCTGGCATAGCCTCGGGTGGGCTTTTCACGATGCGGCGGCGCATCTTTCCACGCCGAAAGCCGGCTTTGCATCTCCGCGTCATCAATCAGAAGTTCAATTCGGCGTGCCTCAACGTCGAGCATGATCTGATCACCGCTTTGCACCACCGCCAGCGGCCCGCCAACTGCCGATTCCGGTGAGATATGCAATACGATCGTTCCAAACGCGGTGCCGCTCATCCGCGCATCTGAGATGCGCACCATATCCTTCACACCCTCGCGGGCCAACTTGATCGGAATCGGAAGATACCCCGCCTCCGGCATGCCTGGTGCTCCCTTTGGCCCGGCGTTGCGTAACACCAGAACGTCATCGGCATTGACATCAAGGTCCGGAAGGTCGATGCGCGTGGTCATATCTTCGACGGAGTCGAAGACCACAGCACGACCGGTATGGCGCATCAGCTTCGGGGAGGCTGCCGATTGTTTGATAACGGCGCTATGCGGGGCCAAATTGCCATGCAGTACTGCCATCGCCCCTTCTTTCTTCAGTGGCGAGGCGAGGCTGCGAATCACATCCTGGCCCGGTATCTCCTCGGCGTTTGCAATCGCATCACCGATGGTTCCGCCGGAGATACTGAGCGCATCGAGCTCAAGAAAAGAAGAGAGTTCGCGCATAAGAGCAGGCAGGCCGCCTGCATGGTGAAAATGTTCCATGTAATGCGCCCCCGACGGCTTGAGGTTGAGCAACAACGGCACCTTCCGCCCCAGTTGGTCGAAGGCCTCGAGGTCGACCTTCACGCTTGCGCGGCCAGCCATCGCTATCAGATGAATTAGTCCGTTAGTGGATCCACCAATCGCCTGTAAAACGATCATTGCATTGCGAACAGAGGCGTCAGTGATCAGCTCGCTTGGCTTCGGCGCGCCGGTGACCGCAATCTCGGCCGCGCGCTTGCCGCTTGCTTCTGCAATGCGGCGGCGGTCTGCATGGGTGGCGGGTGCAGCGGCGCTCATTGGCAGCGCCAGACCCAGCGCCTCAACGATGCAGGCCATTGTGCTCGCCGTTCCCATCACCATACAGGTTCCGACGGAAGGACAGAGGCGGCCGCTGATCAACTCGATCTCTGCTACATCGATCGTTCCGGCGCGATGCTGACCCCAGAACCTGCGGCAATCCGTGCAGGCGCCCAGCACCTCACCTCTGTGATGGCCAACAACCATCGGCCCCGTCTGGACCACGACAGTCGGCAGGTCTACGCTTGCGGCCGCCATGACCTGTGCCGGAAGCGTCTTGTCGCAGCCTCCAATCACCACCACAGAATCCATCGGCTGCGCACGGACCATCTCTTCAGTGTCCATTGCCATCAGGTTGCGCAGGAACATCGAAGTGGGATAAGCAAAACTCTCGCCGATCGAAATCGTGGGGAACACCATCGGCAGACCACCTGCGAGCATGACGCCCCGCTTCACGCTTTCTATCAGGTCCGGCACATTGCCATGACACGGGTTGTAGTCACTGAACGTATTCGTTATACCGACGATGGGCCGCTCGAGCGCATCGTCCGAATAGCCCATGGCCTTGATGAAAGCTTTGCGGAGGAACAACGAGAAACCGGCGTCACCGTAGCTGGTTAGCCCCTTGCGTAGACCCTTTGTCATCTCTCATTCCCTCGAACCATTAATACCGCCATCAACGATTTACCAATTTTGCTGGAACCAGCGCAACGATCAAAATCGACGCGGCCAGCATGCATCCGGAGACCAGAAACAACCCGGAGTTCAGCGTGCCAGTATAGGTCTTCAGGACCCCGATGATCGTGGGGCTGAAGAAACCACCAAGATTGCCTGTGCAGTTCACCAGGGCTATTCCAGCTGCGGCCGCTGTACCTCCAAGGAAAGACGTCGGCAACGCCCAGAACATCGGCAACGCCGTCACCACTCCGACGACTGCCATTGTCAGGCCAAACATCGCAACCATTGTGCTGTTGCCGGCCTGGGTGCACAAGACGAACCCAAGGGCCGCAACGATGCTCGGTAAAACCACGTGCCAGCGGCGCTCACGCATCTTATCGGAGTGGCGGCCAACAAGGACCATGGAAATCAACGCGAGTGTGTAAGGCACTATAGTCAGCAGGCCAATGTCGAAAGCGTCTTTGACGCCAGTCTGGCGGATGATGGTCGGCTGCCAGAACCCGATCGCATAGGAGCCGCTGGTAATACAGAAATAGATCGCACCCATCAGCCATACACGCGGACTTGCAAAAACCGAAGAGACGGTACGATGCGTCTTCGAGCTTGCCTCCTCAGCGATTTCGGCAGCGACAACTCCTTTTTCTTTCTCAGACAACCATTTTGCATTGACCACACGGTCATCGAGATAGAAAAGGATAACCACGCCGAGAACGACTGCAGGCATGGCCTCGATAATGAATAGCCATTGCCATCCCGCAACAGTCCGGCTACCTGAAAAGTGGTGCAGGATATAGCCAGAGAGCGGCCCACCGATGATCCCTGAAACCGGGTTTCCGGCCATTAACAACGACATCATCTTCGCCCGGCGATGCGATGGAAACCAGTAGGTCAGATAAAGGATCATACCCGGGAAAAAACCGGCCTCCGCGAGCCCAAGCAAGAAACGGACCGTGTAAAACTCCCAGGGAGTGCGCACAAAGGCAGTGCAGCCAGAAACTATACCCCACGTAACAAGCACGCGGCAGATCCATACCCTCGCGCCCACCTTGTGAAGGATGAGATTACTCGGAATCTCGAAAAAGAAATACCCTAGAAAAAAGATACCGGCGCCGAATCCGTATACGCCATCGCTGAATTTCAGGTCGCCCATCATCTGCAATTTGGCAAAACCGACATTCACCCGGTCCAGGTAAGCGATGATGTAGCTAAGGAGCACGATCGGCATGATCCGCCACGCGATTTTGCCATAGAGTGAATCGCGGGCATTGATAGAGGAGACGTTTGGCGCGGCATAACCAGCTTGTGACATTCTTTCTCCCCCTCATGCCGCTTCCTTCGCAAGTCCCTCAACTCCGCCAACAGAGAGTCTTTCCTCTTAGTCCCCACCTTTTGTTTTGTCGCGGCGAAAAGCCTCGTACCGAGCTTTGTTTTCCGCGTTCGTGGGATATAGACCCGGGAGGCTGGCCCCCGCTCGCACCTCAGCAAGGATCCACGCTTCCAGCTTCTCCTGCTCGGCCGCTTCTTTCACAACATCGGTTAATACCGCGCTAGGGACCACGACGGCACCATCTTCATCAACAACGATCACATCATTTGGAAATACCGCGACTCCACCGCATCCAATGGGCTCCTGCCAGCTAACGAAGGTGAGCCCAGCGACGGACGGTGGTGCCGCAACTCCCATGCACCATACCGGCAAATCGGTATTCAGGACGCCCTCAACATCGCGCACAACACCATCTGTGACCAGACCCGCAACGCCACGTACCTTCATGCGCTGGCAGAGAATATCGCCGAAGATGCCGGCATGGGTAATTCCCATGGCGTCGACGACGGCGACGCAGCCGGGCGGCATCGCTTCGATCGCTGCGCGCGTTGAAATCGGCGAACTCCACGACTCCGGCGTAGCCAGATCTTCGCGCGCCGGGACGAACCTCAGCGTGAACGCGGGGCCAACAACGCGCTTCTGACCAGGGCGGAGCGGTTTCGTGCCGCGCAGCCAGACATTGCGAAGGCCTTTCTTCAGCAACACTGTAGTGAGCGTCGCGGTCGTAATGCCTGACAACGCTTCAATTGATTTTTCGTCTAGTCCCATCTTTAGGTTTCCCGTCCCAAGGTCTCTTGTAATTAATGGTTCACAATTTCTAAATGCTCGCGATCAGGCCGCCGACTACGCGAATTACGGATCCGTTGATATACGCAGCACGCTCGCTGGCCAGAACCGTCACCACGTCCCCGTACTCTTCCGGTTTACCGTAACGGCCCAATGGGGTGCTGCTCGTACTCTCCGCCGAAACATCTTGAGACCAAAATCCATAGATCATTCCCCTTCGCGGCATCATACTGGCTCGTCTATTTCTCCCGGAAGACATCGGCAAAAGAAGTGAAAAAGTGGATCGAGTGACCTCTCAGAGTGTCTTGATCTGGATGTTTCGCCATCGGCACACCGCGCCCGGTTTCCAGCGGTCATTCCCAAGCCAATCCGTCGGTCCATTGCTATGCACTTCGAGAGCGATATGACCAGCTCGCCCAACCAGCGCATCGACCTTGCTCGGGCCCCAACCCTGCGCATTCATCTTGGCCGTCTCTAGCTCCGCGATCTTCACACCGTTCAGCCAGGTTGTGAGATGGGGCACTGCGCCAACGGACTGTATGCGATATCGGTTCCACCCATTCAGGCTCCAGGCTTGAAGGAAGCGCTCGGCAGGCGGAGCGTAATCCAACCGCACATTATGAGTGCTGTCCATGGGCTCGGAAGGCGTTTCGGGGATGAGGCGGATAAGACGTCCCTCGGGATCGCGCTGTGCCGAAAAGCAATAATCACACGCGTGAAAGGCTCCAATATTGTTCCCGTAATAGCCGTTCAGTGCTCCATGTGGACGGTAGTCGATCAAAATCTGAAAGCCCACGTTGCCCTGTTGGTTGGTTCGCACAAGGACACCGGTGTCGGTCGGGTAGTCAGTCCGAGACTCTATCTCAAGTTCAAAGTCGGCGAATGTCTCTTCAGTTGTAAGATAGGACCCGACCTTCGGTTTGGCTTGGCCTCCGATAATCATTCCGTTCGCCACAGTCCAAATCCCCAGGCTGGGGTTCGCCAGCTCGCGCGGCTGCGGCTTCCAGCCCGTAAGCGAGTGGCCATCAAAGAGCGGCCTGAACCCATCTTCGCGCCGGGCCGGAACAATTGTTGTAGTGGCCTGCGAAGCTACAGCAGCCAGTCCGCGCAGTCGTGGGAGAGACAGTAAAAGGCCCGCTGAAGACGCTCGCTTGAGAAAGCCCCGACGTCCAGGTCATAGCCACGTGTCCATCACACTTCACCCCTTCAAACTCTGTTAATGCGGCCTAGACGTTTACTGCCACTGTTCCGATTGCAATCGCGCGATCGCCTTCTCGTCGAACTGATAACCGAGGCCCGGTTCAGTGGGCAACACCAACCCTCCATCACGCACTTCCAACTGCCGGTCAATGATTTCGCCAAAATTGAATACCTTTGTGTCGGGAAAATATTCGACGAACTGACCATTTGGGGAAGCAGCCACCAGGTGCACGTGAAGGTCATGGAACCAGTGCGGGCACATGGTCACGCCATAGCAATCGGCCAGTGCTGCTATCCTGCGAAATTCGCTTACTCCACCGCAAACCGCGGCGTCAGCTTGCAGGATCGACGCAGCCTGTTTGTCGAGCAACTCCTTAAATCTCCACCGTCCAGCTTCGATTTCGCCGGTCGCAACGGGAATGCTGATCGCCGATGCCAGTTTGGCATGGTTGTCGATTTGATCGGGGCCGAACGGCTCTTCAATCCAATATGGGTCGTAAGGCGCGAAACGCTCTATATATCGCAACGCAGTTGGCACATCAGACCATGCGTTGTTGGCGTCCAGCATCAGCAAGATATCCGGTCCAATCGCCATTCGCGCCGCCGCGATCCTTGCCTCCTCGGATCTCAAGTCGCCGCGTCCCACCTTCATCTTGACGGCATTCAGACCCAGCGCGACATAGCTAGCCATCTCCGCGCCCAGCATCTCGGGCGTCTTGCCCTCCAGATAATAACCACCGCTTCCATAAGCCGGGCCGTACCCTCATAAGCCGCCCCGAGATACTTATAAAGCGGCAGATTGGCCGCTCTCGCGTTCCGGCCCCACAAAGCGATATCAATAATGCTGAGTGCCCGCATGACGGAACCGACTCGCCCATGCAGCAACACCTCCTGATACATGTCTTTCCAGAGCAATTCCGTCGATGTTGGGTCTGCACCAATCATCATGGGTGCCAACATCTGGCGAACCGCCATCGTCACCACATTTCCACCCGAATGCCCGGCATAACAGTGGCCAATGCCTTCCAGCCCATCATCAGTGCGGACCTTCACTAACGTATAGTCACGTGCCGTCACTTGCCGGCGAGCAAAAGCCGTAACCTGCTTCAGCGTGATACGCACTGTGCGCGCTTCGACTGAGACGACTTTGGACATTTTCCTCTACTCAAATCAGATCGTGTGGACTGGCAGCTTCGGAGGTCATCAAATCACATGGATTAGGCTACGCTCGTCTTGTTACGGTCCAGCGGTCTTCTGCGTCCCCGCCGAAGGTTGTACGAAAGATACCATCGTGCCATCAGGGTCAAACACGTCGAAGCTCCAGCCTTTACCTGCAATCCGTGCAGGGGGTGTAAGCCCCTTCGCATTTCGCTGCTTGGCCTCGTTGTACGCGGCTTTTATGTCGCTTACCTCCAAAATGACGCGGCCAGCCCGGCCAGCTTGCTCGGCATTGGCTTTTGTTGATCGTTCCACAAGTTCGACGTAGTCACCGCTGGGACCCGGCAATTGCATGTCAATCAGCTTTGTCTGTCCTTCACCCGTGGTACCTCGCCACACTTCCTTGAAGTCCATCGCTTTGTACAGGGCTTCGGCGGCAACCGGGTCAGTGACCAGAACGCCCACGCCTCTCATGTGAGTCGAAATTCTCTTCGCTGAAAGGGCCCTTCCGAAGTTGTTGGTATGCAGCGATCCCGGCATATATTGAACGAACTCCATAAAAACGATGTCCTGGGCCGGAGCGGGCCTTAGATCAAAGCTCTGATTACCGTCCCAATGACTCGTCTTCACTGGTGTCGGATGAAGACCGCGTGCATCCAGTGCTTGATGCAGCTTTTCAATGTCATCGGTGTAAAACGCTATATGGGTTTCGCGCACAATGCTGTCCGGTTTGAGCGTTGGATAAACCTCAATATACTCGTGATCATTTACCTTGTAATACTGCAAAAAGAGCGTTAGATCTGGTTTTATAAGATCGAAACCCATGTCCAGACCAATCACGTCATGGTAGAACAACCTGGCTCGGTCGATGTCGCTCACGGCTATACCCACGTGGTTCAAGCCAAGAAGAGGCAAGTCCTGCGCGTTCAAGCAACCGCCTAGCAAAAAAAGAACCACTGTGCTCTTCGGAGCGATCCGCCAATTCACCTATTCACTCCTCCAACCTTGATGTATTCGTCCACGTCAGTGCGAGAAAGCGAGTAGCCGCACAGAGTGGCCTCCCGCCTTCGCCATTTCAGAACTGATACTTCAACGCAAATTGAATGACGCGTGGAGAAGAATTCGCATACAGCGCGCTGATCTTCCCGTACGACGGACTTGTCATCACACCATTCGGATTGGCCAGGTTCACGTTGTTGAATAAATTGAAGAACTCCGCGCGGAACTGCAGCCGGGATTCCCTCCACATCGCAAAATCCTTGAAGGCAGAGAAGTCCGTATTGATGAATCCCGGACCGATCATTATATTTCTCGAAGCATTGCCATATGGCACTCCCGCCGGAAGTTGCGAGAAGGCCGCGGTGTTGAAGAAGCCGTTGATCTTCGACGTTCTGCTGGCGCCTCCCGGCAGGATCGGATTGCCCGTAACGTTTGGCCTGTCTGTAGCAATGCCGTCACGATTCGAGTCCACTCCGGAGGTCACAGTAAACGGAACTCCAGTGCGGAAGGTTGTGATCCCATTAAGCTGCCAACCGCTAAGGATCTGCGTGCCAAAAAAACCATACCGTTTGGTTCCAGGAATCGCCCAGATGTACGAAGCAAAAAAGTCGTTGGGAATGTCGTAGTCAGATCTCGCGTAGTCCGCCTTAAGATAATTCTGGTTCGAAAGCGTGAGGGTGATATTCGCCGGATCGATCGAACTGATATCCATCGACTTCGACCAGACATAGCTTGCCAGGAGCGAGAACCCACGCGAAAACCTGCGAGTCAAGGTCGCTTGGAGAGCGTTGTAAGAAGCGTTGTTCGCGTCATCGTTTTGTACGATCTGACCAAAGACATACGTCGACGGTGATGGTTCATATGGACGACGAGCATTCAATCCAGCCGTTGTAACGGGGGCGCCAGGTACGTAGGCAGGTTCATTCTCATCGCGCGAAATGAAGAATTTGCGTGAGACGCTGCCAACATAGGCAATTCGCGCACCCCAACTTCCACCCAACTGCTGTTCGACCGTAAGGTTGTACTCCTGCACATAAGGAAATCCAGCATTTGGAGCCACGCCACTGATCGTGGCGCCAGAATAAAAGATCGGGTTAGTAGTTGTAGAAAGATACGGAAAAGGATCCAGATTCGGAGCGTACGGTGCGACCAGATTCGGAGTCCCCGAAATCGTATTGTCCAGAACAAACGGCTGCTGCTCCGTGTTGTCAATTTGGCTGGCGCCTCTGGTCGCATAGAAGATGCCATAGCCTCCGCGAAGCGCGGTTGTGCCATTGCCAAACACGTCATAAGCAAATCCCACACGAGGTACAAAGTTATGCCAATTTGTGTTGACAATGCCGTCCGGCACCCCCGGGTCTCCCGCGGTAAGCAAACCAAGTGGGGCTGTCGGAAAGCGGGTGGATTGCACATTCGGCACGAATGTTCCGACAGTGTTCCCCCCCGTAAAAGGAATAAACGCCTCCCAACGCACGCCAAGATTCAAAGTAAGTTTGTGTGTGACTCTCCAGCTGTCCTGTGCGAAGAGAGAGGGGTCTGGCTGATGAAATCTATGATGGACGCCAGTATTCTGACGCAGAGAAGCCGCACGGCCCTCATCAAAATCCGCCAAAGCGTTCCCGGTGAAGGTGCCGAGAACGTAACCAGACCCGCCCCATAGTAGATTCCGTCTTCGCGGTACTGGTTATAAAAGTACGATCCGCCAAACTTGATCTCATGGTTTCCCTTGGTCCAGTTGAAGGTGTCCTCGATTCCGCTGGTCTGCATGGCAACGTCCGTTATGCCCGCCGCGGCCAATCCCTGCTGATAATAGCCAGTGATCGCTATGACGGGAGAGGTAGCAGGTAAAATACCGTACCCAATCGTACTTCCCAAACTAGACCATGAAGCAGGAGGGACGACCTGCTGCGTTTGAGGGTGGTCCAGAGTGTAGAACGCACGGAAAGTATTCAACTTGTTCGCCGAGACTGTCCAGACATCGCTCGCTATTACGTTCGTCGTCGTGTCCAGCTGCTTTGCTGTGCTGTAGATCAGGACCTGGTTTCCGTCGAGACCCGGATTGATGACCGAACCAATAGACTGAAAAATCTCACCTGATAACTGGTGTTTGCTATTGAGTTGATAGTCCACACGGGCCAGATACTGGTTCGCAGTAGTGCTGCCATGTGCCTCCTGTTGAGGAGACACGCCGGCCGGAGTTGCGAGCGGAACAAACTTCAGAAGATTCTGCGCGACCGGATCGAGCAAGCTGGGGCAAATAACCCCGTGGGCCCCATTGCAGCTTACGTTTGGCTGCTTCGCGAGCGGGAGTGCCGAGAAATCTCCCATCGCTTCCGCGGGAGTCGGGAGGTTGACGCTGCCTGAGGTGATAATCGTGGGCGTCGAAATGCGCAACCCCTCATAGGCGCCAAAAAAGAACGCCTTGTTACGAAAGATCGGGCCACCGAGATTTCCACCAAATTGGTTCTGAACCAGAGGAGTTACGTAAGTGGCAAAGTAGTTCTTGAGGTTCAGATCGCTGTTTCTCAAGTAGTCATACGCCAGGCCATGAAATTGGTTCGAGCCGGAACGAGTAATCGTATTCACGACTCCACCCGGATAACGCCCATATTCAGCGTCGAAGTTATTTGTCAGCACTCGAAACTCTTGCAGAGCGTCCGGATTCGGAATGATGTTTCCGCCCTGACTCATAAAGGACGTATCGAACGAGCCATCGAGGTAGTACGAATTCTCATTCGTGCGATTTCCGTTGAGGCTGAATTTGGTGCCGGCAGAGTCCCCTATGGTGGCTGATGGGGTAAAAGTCGTAACTCCTGGCACAAGTTCGGACCAGACTGTAAGCTGCTCTTCCATTCAGAGGAAGCTCCGCTATCTGCTGCTGGTCAACCGTTGTGCTTAATTGCGACCCTCGCAGCTCTACCAATGCGGCTGAGGACGTCACAGTCACGCTCTGGTTCTCGGTGCCGAGTTTAAGTTGAACGCTCGCATTCAGGTTTTGGCTCACATCCAGATGAAGACCGCTCAACGTCTGCGTGCCAAACCCCGGGGCCTTCGCAGAGAGCGTGTAGTCGCCCGTCGCAAGGGCCGGAAAGATATAGTTTCCGGAGGCGTTGCTTTGTGTCGCTTGAGAGATGCCGGTCTGCAATGCAGTCACGGTGATGGCGGCATTCGGAATGACGCTGCCGGTCGAATCCGTCACAGTCCCTGAGATCGTACCGGTGGTCGTCTGCGCTGAACCCGCCCGAACAAAAACGCAAGAAAACACGAGCACTGCGAGCAGAAGAGAAATTACCGTCCGTCGTCCTGTCATCAGGCCCGGGTTCAGAAGATCTTTCCACTTATTTAAATTACAGTTCATTCATCGCCTCCATGCGCACTGCTTCCTTAGAGATAGTTCGTAATTGAACATTGACGGCCGAACGAGTGTCAAGTGAAATAAATTAAATAATTAAATAGCTGCAAGCAAAATAGCCGGAGTTAACTGCCATTTGTTCATTTAGCTCCGCAAAGAAACCCATTTTACCGGGCTTCCACCCAATGATCGTGCCCAAAAAGATGAGTGTCGGGTTGATATAATTCAATACTTAACTAATACTGCGCGAAAATGCTTGACCAAAGGACATCTCCACATGTATACCGTTGTTCGAGAAAATGTCTCAATAATACCCACGCCTGCGCCTGACGCCAATCGGCAATTTACGGCTAAACCTATGTTTTCAAAGGGGAACGGTCTGATGAAGATTTCGCAATTCGTTGCATTTTCCGCTCTTGCTCTTTCAACCGCCTGGGCCGCATATGGGCAAGCAGCGAACTCTCGGCCGCCAATTACCGGCATCTCGCACTTGAGCGTCTATAGCACTGACAGTGCCAAGACCGAGGCGTTCTATGTCCACGACCTGGGGGGAGTCAAGAGACCTGACCCGGAAAATCCCAACGGAGTGCGCTACTACTTCAGCGCCGTACAGTTCGTCGAGGTCACTTCCTCTGCCAACGGGCTACACCTCCATTAACCGGCTGGACCACGTGGCCTTCATCACAACGAACGCCGACGGCCTGCGGCAGTATCTGGGCGCACACGGCATCGCTGTGCCGCAGGCGGTCCAAAGTGGAGACGACGGCAGCCGATGGTTCGATGTCACCGACCCGGAGGGCAACAAAGTCCAGTTCGTGCAGCCTCCAGCAAAACCCACTCCCGTCCCGCCGAACCCACTCAGCAATCGCATCATCCATGTGGGATATATGGTGCACAGCCGGTCCGCAGAAGATGCGTTCTATCGCACAGTGCTGGGCTTCCGTCCTTATTGGTACGGAGGCCGCTCAGACAAGGACATCAGTTGGATCTCGCAGCAGGTGCCGGACGGAACGGACTGGCTGGAGTACATGATGGTGAGCGGCCCCGAGACCACCGGCATTCCTGCAACTGTGACCGCAGATGCGCTCGGAGCCATGGACCACTTCTCGCTGGGCGTGCACGACATGAAGAAGACGGCCGAACTTCTGTACTCAGAAGACCGCATTCCCGAGAGGACGTCCGGGCCCAAGATTGGCCGCGATGGTAAGTGGCAGTACAACCTCTTCGCCCCCGACGGCACTCGTGCCGAAATCATGGAATTTCAACCAGCCGCAAAGCCATGCTGCTCCGAATTCACCGCATCCAGCCCTACAAAATAGCGAACGGACGGCTTTTGGAAGAGTCGATTGTCCACAGCGCAGGTCGCCACTCCGTCTATGATTTGAGCGGCGGCCGCGCAACATACTAATTTCGTCTATGACCGCCCGCGGAAAAGGACAATAAAGCCGAGGGCAACAAAAATTGATTATCAAAAAGATGGCGTCCTACCCCAGTCTCCGCGATCGCATAGTTGTCGTGTCGGGTGGCGCGAGCGGTATTGGTGAAGCGATCGTCGAAGCCTTCGCAATGCAAAATGCACAGGTCGCGTTTCTGGACATTCAGGATGCGGCCGCGAACCTGCTTGTCCGAAAAATTGAATCGGCCGGCTTCCTTCCGCCTGCCTACATCCACTGCGACTTGACGGACGTCGCCGCAATCAAGGCATCAGTTGAGAACATTCTTAACCGATTCAATACAGTCGACGTGCTCGTCAACAATGCCGGGAACGACTCTCGGCACTCGATAGAAGAGGTGACCTCCGATTATTGGGACCAGGCGATGGCCGTTAACCTCAAGCATCAGTTCTTTATGGCCCAGGCCGTCATTCCGTCCATGAAGAAGGCCGCACGGGGATCGATCATCAACATGAGTTCGATCAGTTGGGCCATCCCATCGACCGGCTTACCGGTGTATGTCGCAGCGAAAGCTGCTGTCGTCGGCTTGACCCGCACGCTTGCCCACGAGTTGGGCGTTCACAATATCAGAGTCAATTGCGTCATGCCGGGCGCCATTCTCACGCAGCGACAGGAGCAGCTGTGGTTTACAGAGGAGTACAAGGCCGAAGTCCTGGCTAGACAAGCGTTGAAAAGGACAATCATGCCCGAAGAGGTCGCCCGTCTCATACTCTTCCTGGCTGCAGAAGACAGCTCGAGCATCACCAATCAGAGTTTCGTTATCGACGCTGGCTGGACCTGATGGTTCATTCTTTGGTGGAGCTGAGCGGGATCGAACCGCTGACCTCCTCGTTGCGAACGAGGCGCTCTCCCAGCTGAGCTACAGCCCCCCACCAGACGCGCCTCGCGCACTGCTTTCGCAGGCACAACGCCGTCGAACGACCTCTCCGAGTGTACCAGTAAGCATCGTCCGGCTCAAACTGCCGTCCACAGGCTCTGCGCCCATAGCATCACTCCGCAAACTCCCCCACACGTCCCGTCACCGTCGTTCCTGCGGCAAGCGGCTTCTCCACCACATGCCACACCTCGCCCCCATCCACCACTACTCCAAGCACCGGCACCACTAATCTCACCCCACTCCGCGCAACGGCCTCCAGTACCCCAACGTCCCCGGCAACAAAATCCGTCCGGTCCAGCGCCATCTGCCAGCGCTGCTTGCCCGCCACGCGCGACTCCTCACGAATGTCCGTCACCACGCCCGAAAATTCGTTCACTTCCCCGCCGCCTCGCTGCTGCACCGTCGTAATCATCGCCATCCGCGGACCTTTATATCGATCTCGTGCCCGAGCGGAGGGCAGAAGCAAACTGTAGCATCGCGAAAGAAGCCGCCACAAATCCTTCGCCCAAAAATCGCCAATTTCAATCGATTACCGCGCACGCGACCCATTACAATCACGACAACCCATGAACAAATCCATGTTCGACCGCCGCCGATTCCTCCTGACCTCTGCCGCAGCAGCCACGGCCACGCCCGCCCTCGCACTCGCCGCACAATCGCACCAGAGCGACAATCTCCCTCCCGGCATCGCCGCCCTCACCAACCGCCGCACCGAGGCCGTTCCCATCACCCTCGCCGAACGCGAGCAACGTCTCGACCGCGCCCGCGCCCTCATGCATCAGAACAACATCGACGCCATCGTCATCGCCACCGGCACGTCCCTCACCTACTTCACCGGCCTCCGCTGGGGACAATCCGAGCGCTTCTTTTGCTGGGCCCTTCCCGCAAAGGGAGACCCTTCATCGTCTGCCCCGTCTTCGAAGAGGGCCGTGTCCGCGAACGCATGGAAGCCAAGCCTGCCACGCTCCCGTCAGCCTCCACGACCCGCGTCTACACCTGGAACGAAGACGAAGACCCCTACAAGCTCCTCGCCAAAGCTCTCAAGGAATCCGGCATCGCCACCGGCAAGATCGGCATCGAGGAGCGCACCCAGTTCGTCTTCGCCGACGGCATCGCCCATGCCAGCCCCACCCTCACCGCCGTCAGCGCGACCCCTGTCACCTTCGGCTGCCGCGGCATCAAAACTCCCGCTGAACTCGCCCTCATGCAACTCGCCAATAACATCACCCTCTCCGTCTACAAAGCTGCCTACGAATCCGCCCAACCCGGCATGACCAACCGCCAGTTCAGCCAGCTCGTCGACGTCGCCTACGCCCGCTGCGGAGTCACCGGCGACGCGAGCTGCCAGGTAGGCGAATACTCCGCCCTCCCCCACGGCTCCTTGCAACCGCAAGTCATCCGCGAAGGCGAGATCATCCTTATCGACGACGGCTGCCTCGTCGAAGGCTATCAATCCGATATCTCCCGCACCTTCGTCCTCGGCGACGCCACCTCGCCCAAACTCGACAAGCAGCGCAAGGTCTTCGACATCGTCCATCAGGCGCAGTCCGCCGCACTCGCCGCCGCCCGCCCCGGCGTGCAGTGCCAGGCCATCGACGCAGCCGCACGCAATGTCATCACAGCCGCAGGCTACGGCCCCGACTACAAACACTTTACCCACCGCGTCGGCCACGGCATCGGCATGGACGGCCACGAGTGGCCCTATCTCGTCCGCGGCAACACCACGCCGCTCGCTCCGGGCATGTGCTTCTCCGACGAACCCGGCATCTACATCACCGGCGAGTTCGGCGTCCGTCTCGAGGACGACTGGCACGTCACCGAAGACGGCGGCAAGATGTTCACCCCGCAAAGCCCCTCCCTCGAACACCCCTTCGCCATCGCTTGAGCGATAATTATCCGGGTCGGCAGCCGTGACGCAAATCGACGGCGTCGATCCGAACCACCTAACCGGAGTATCCAGCCTAATGATCAGCCTCACCCGCCGCATCCTCCCCCTCCTCCTCTGCGCCGCCACAATCTCAGCTTCCACCCAGACCCCAGACTCCGGCATCTCCATCCCCAACATGGATCCCTCCGTCCGCCCCGGCGACAACTTCTACCTCTACGCCAACGGCGGCTTCATCGCCCGCACGAAACTCCCCGCAGACCGCGCCTCCATCGGTGTCTTCACCGTCCTCTCCGACCTCAGCTTCAAGCAAGTCGCAAGCATCATCCAGGACGCCGCCAAAGCCAACGCCCCCGCCGGCTCCAACGAGCGCAAGATCGCCGACCTCTACCACTCCTACATGGACGAAGCGGCCATCGAATCGAACGGCCTCGCCACTCTCAAGCCCCACCTCGCCGAGATCGCCGCCATCCACACCCCCCGCGAACTCGCCCACGCCCTCGGCCTCACCCTCCGCGCCGACGTCGACGCCCTCAACAACACCAACTTCCACACCGCCAACATCTTCGGCCTCTGGGTCGCCCCCAGCTTCAACGACCCCGACCACTACGCCCCCTACCTCCTTCAAGGCGGCATCGAACTCCCCAACCGCGACTACTACCTCTCCGACTCCGACAGCATGAAGGACATCCGCGCCAAGTACCAGACCCACATCGCCGCCATGTTCCGCCTCGCCGGCCTCACCGATGCCTGACGCCCGCGCCGCTCGCGTCCTCGCCCTCGAGACCGCCATCGCCAAAGCAACAGCTCTCCCTCGCCGACAGCGAAGACATCCACAAAGCCAACAACCCCTGGCACCCCGCCGACTTCACCACCAACGCCCCCGGCCTCGACTGGCCCGAGTTCTTCCGCGCCGCCGGCCTCGACAAGCAGGACACCTTCATCGTCTGGCAGCCCGACGCCTTCACCGGCGAAGCCGCCCTCGTCGCCTCCCAGCCCATCGATGCCTGGAAAGACCTCCTCGCCTACCACCTCATCGAGGCCTACGCCGTCCGCCACCTCCAAGGCCCTCGCCGACGAGCGCTTCGCCTTCTTCGGCACCACGCTCTCCGGAGCCACCCAGCAGCGTCCCCGCGACTTCCGTGGCGATGTCCTCGTCTCCGCCACCCTCGGCGACGCCGTCGGCCAGATCTACGCCAAGCGCTTCTTCTCCCCCGAAGCCAAAGCCCAGGCCGAAGCCCTCGTCGCGAACCTCATCGCCGCCTTCCGCGTCCGCCTCGAGAACATCACCTGGATGGCGCCCGCCACCAAGAAGGAAGCGCTCGCCAAACTCGGCACCCTCCAGGTCGGCGTCGGCTATCCCGACCACTGGCGCAGCTACGCCGGCTACGAAGTCAAGCCAGACAACCTCTTCGCCAACCTCTGGAACGCCAGTCTCTTCGACTATCACTACTCCCTCGACCGCATCGGCAAACCCGTCGACCGCAAAGAGTGGTGCATGACCCCGCAGACCGTCAACGCCGTCAACCTCCCGCTCGACAACGGCCTCAACTTCCCCGCCGCCATCCTGCAGCCACCCTTCTTCGATCCCAAGGCCCCCGCCGCCGCACAACTACGGAGCCATCGGCACCATCATCGGCCACGAGATCAGCCACACCTTCGACTCCGAGGGCGCCGCCTTCGACTCCATGGGCCGCGTCCGCAACTGGTGGACGCCCGAAGACCTGGCCCACTTCAACGCCGTCACCGCCGCCCTCGCCGCCCAGTACGACACCTACACACCCTTCCCCGACCTCCACGTCAACGGCAAGCAGACCCTCGGCGAAAACATCGCCGACGTAGCCGGCCTCGCCGCCGCCTACGACGCCTTCCACGCCTCGCTCAAAGGCAGGACAGCGCCCAAGGTCGGCAACTTCACCGGCGACCAGCAGTTCTTCATCGCCTTCGGTCAGAACTGGGGCTGTGTCACCCGCGACGCCGCACTGCGCCAGCAAGTCCTCGACCGACCCTCACGCCCCAGGCGAGTACCGCGCCCTCACCGTCCGCAACAAGACGGCTGGTACACGGCCTTCGACATCCAACCCACCGACAAGCTCTACCTCGCCCCCAAAGACCGCGTCCGCATCTGGTAACGCAAAGAATTACTGAACTCAAGAACATCCCCCGCATCCGATCTACTCTGCGAGGGGGAATGTTCTTGCCATCTTCGCGCCTGGATCTCGAAGACTTCAACGATTCTCCGGTCTCAATGCTGCGGCACCACCAGCACCTCGACTCCACTCGCCGCATCAGCACTCCGGTAAACACTCTCCGTCGCCTTCACAAACTGCTCCGGCTTGGCAAACGGAATATCCACAAACGTCTGCGGATTCCGGTCCACCAGCGGAAACCACGAGCTCTGCACCTGCACCATAATCCGGTGTCCCGCGCGAAATGTATGGTTGATGTCCGGCATCTCCGCATTCACTGACACCATCTTCCCCGGCGTCAGCGCCGTCGGCTTCTCCCAGCTATCGCGAAACTTCGCCCGCATCGGTTCGCCCCGCACCAGCTGCTCATACCCGCCCATCAAAATCGGTGGAGCTCCAAGCATCCTCTTTCCAACCGCGTCCGACGGCGGATTCGGATAGTCCTCCGGATACACATCGATCAGCTTCACCACAAAGTCCGAGTCCGTCCCGCTCGAAGCCATCTTCAACTTCGGCCGCACCGGCCCGGCAATCGTCACATCCTCGGTCAGCGGCTCCGTCTCATAGGCCAAAACGTCCGGCCGCTCCGAAGCAAACCGCTGATCATCATCCATATAACGCTGCGGAACAGTGTCCGTCGTGTAATTTACAAACGGCACCGGATGCGCCGGATCGCTCACATACTCGTCCACGCCCGCCTTCTCAGTAGGAGCATCGAAGCTCAGCTTCCCGCCCGCATGAAAGTAAAGCGTCTTCGCCACCGCCGACTTCGGTGGCCAGGCATCATACCTCTTCCAGACATTGACTCCCGTCTCAAACACATACGCCTTCGGCAGCGGCGCCCCATTCCGACCCTTCAGGTAGTACTCAAAGAACGGAAACTGGATCTGCGCCCGAAAGAACACGCCGGTCTTCGAACCAAAGTTCACGTCCCCCAGTTGATCCCATCCGTCCAGTCGACCACCCACCATGCGTCCACGGCCCGACCACCAGCGTATTCACCGCTCCGGGATTGAACTCATCGATCGCATGAAACGTCTTGAACGGCCCCGACAGATCCTCCGCATCGAACCACCCGCCCACCGTCATCACCGCCGCATGAATGTTCTTCATATGCTGCGACAGATCACGCTTCTTCCAGTACTCGTCGTAGGTCGTGTGCACCAGCTGATCATGAAACAAGAAGTTCGATCCATCAGAACGCCCTGTCCAGATTCTCCGTCGGCCCCGCACTGCAAGTAGATACTTGTAACTGTCAGGCGTACCAAAATCATACGGAACACGCTTCTCCGGTAGCGTCGGATTCTTCTGCGGCCTGAAACTCACATAGAACCCATAATTCGCCGACAACATAAACGCCCCGCCATGGTACCCATCGTCATTGAAAAACAAATTCGTCATCGGCGCCTGCGGACTCGCCGCCTTGATCGCCGGATGCGAATCGATAATGCTCGCCGACGTATAGAACCCCGGATAGCTGATCCCCGAAATCCCTACCTTGCCGTTGTTGTTCTCCACATGCTTCAGCAGGAACTCCACCGTGTCATACATATCGGTCGACTCATCCACATCCTTAGTTCGACTTCTTATCGTCGATATGCGGATTCATCTCCTGAAACACCCCTCGCTCTCATACCGCCCGCGCGCATCGCCGCAGACAAAGATGTAGCCGACTCCAGCAACTCCTGGCTCGGCCCCAGCCGCGCAGGCATCTTGTCCTCGCCATACGGCGCGCAGCTATAAGGCGTCCGCGTCATCAAAAACGGATAAGGCCCCGGATCCTTGAACGCCCCGGCCTGCGGCGTATACACCGACACAAACAGCTTCACCCCATCCCGCATCGGGATCCGATACTCATACTTCGCATAGTGGGTCTTGATGAACTCCTCTTGACTCGGCCCCGGAGCCTGCGCCCGCACCCCATACCCTGCCACCACGAACAGACACACTGCCACCAGCCCAAGCCTGATCTTCATTGACCCCCTCAAAAGACAAAAATTGCAGTACTCGCAGTCTACCCCGAGCCAGCCACGCGTCAATCAGGGAGATAGGCACCGGCTACGTCAGATCATCCGTATCGAAGGCAGGCACCTTCCGTCCCAGCGCCGACACATCCCGTCGCTCCGCCCACCAGCCTCTTCACCACCACATCGATCTCGTCCTCGACATCGGCCGCAGCGACCAACGCGCCGACCGACTCCGGCAATCCCCAGACTCTCCAGCAGCACCGTCGCATGCGCCACCGCAACATGGTCCTGGTTCAACCCCTCCGGCGTCTTCGCCTTGATCCCGACCTCGCCCGGCTTCACCCCCAGCAGCTCCGCCACACTCTCGCGCAACTCCCCGGCAATCGGCACGATCTTCGGCTTCGCCATCACCAGCACCGTATCGATATTGACGATCTTGTACCCCGCCGTCGCCATCTCTTCCAGCGCCGTCTTCAGAAACACACTCGAAGCCGCACCCTTCCACCGCGGATCGCTAGGCGGAAAGAACGTCCCAATATCTCCCGCCGTCACCGCTCCCAGCAAAGCATCCGTAATCGCATGCAGCAGCACATCGCCATCCGAGTGCCCGGCCAGCCCCTCCGGATGTTCAATCGCAAGCCCGCCAATCACCAGCGGCACGCCGGCCTTGAACGCATGCGAATCAAACCCGTAACCAATCCTCATTCCCATATCGTTATCTTCCCACGCCTTCGAGGCGATTCGAGAGGTTCGGAAAACATTCTCTTCTTGCGCTCATTCCGCATCTCGACCCGTCGGAATCTGCGCACTCGGCCCAAATTCATGACCAACCCAACTTCCATCTCCGATGCCCGCAAATAATGCAATACCTGGCCTCATGCGCCTTGCTGATCGACTCCGCGGTCTTCAACTCGAGGATAACTCGTCCTTCCACAACAAGGTCGGCGCGAAACACCCCAACGAGATTTCCCGCGAAAACTTACTGGGACCGGCACCTCAGCTTCAACCCGCAGCCCAGCCTGCCTCAAGCGCAATCCGCATAGCCTCGCGGTAAACCGATTCCAAGAAATCCAAACCCAAGTTCGTTATAGACCTCATAAAACACGCCAATAATCTTTTCTGTCAAAAGATCATTGCGACCAGAAAACTCAGCACTCGATCCATCAATCTCGCATCCATCGTCCTGGCATCGTCTTCTCTTATCAGTCTTTATCCTCTTGATCACCGTTACGCCTTACCCAGATAAAACTCCGCCAGCTCAATATCCCCCGGCTGCGTAATCTTGAAGTTCCTCGCCGACCCCGACACCACCGCCACCTCGATCCCCGCCCGCTCCAGCAGACTCGCCTCATCGGTCCCGGCAAATCCGTCCGTCTCCGCCTCAATAAACGCCCGTCGCAGTAACCCGAACAGCGCCCCCTGCGGAGTCTGCGCCTGCACGATCCTCTCCCGCGGAATCGTCGCCGTCACGATCGCCCCGTCCGCCGTCCGCTCCACCTGCTTGATCGTATCCACCGCCGGCAGCCCCACAATCGCCGCCCCATGCTTCACCACCGCATCGATCGTCCGTTCAATCGTCGCCGGATCGATCAGCGGCCGCACCGCATCGTGCACCAGCACCACATCGTCCTCATCGCACTCCAGCGCGGCCAGCGCATTCCCCACCGACTCCTGCCGATTGTCCCCACCCTCCACCATATGCACCCGCGCGCCCAAGCTTGTACTCGAGCATCTGCGCCTCCACCCGCTCCCGCTCCTGCGCCCGCACGGCAACACAGACCGCATCCACCCGCGGCACCGCAAGAAACGCCCGCACCGAACGCACCAGCACCGGCACGCCGCCAATCTCAAGAAACTGCTTCGGCGCCGCCGTCGACGCTCCACCCGCGGCCATCCGCGTACCAATCCCCGCTGCTGGAAGAATCACAAAGACTCGCATAACCAGCGAAGTATACAAGATACGCGCTCTACATCACCCAACCTGCTCGCGATCCAGTCTCAGGATCATCTCGCTCGTGATTCGAATCCGTTGCACCAACTAATCTTCAACCCAGCATTTACGAACCACGCTAAGATCGGAGCGTGCGAAGATTTGTCACTACCCAGGATGCCAAGGAATTCCTTGTTAGTAGGATCATCACAGAAGCACAGCGCGAGGGCATTTCGCTGTCCGAGGTAGAGCGGAAGATGTTGTACTTCTCCGAAACCGCATGGGCCCTCCCGGACATCGCGGAAGCAAATGACGCTTTTGACCGCGATTACGACCAAGCAGCCTACGAGGAGAAAATCGGAAAACTTGTCCGCAACTTCTGTGACGATGCCCGAAAAAATAATCGGCAAGATCTTGACGCATGGAAAGATGCAGTCGACGCGATCCATTCCGAGGATCACTATGTCCTCGTCCTGATCGCCGCCGGCGGATCACCAGGCGGCCCTGGCGTCGGCCTCCTCAAGCTTGCTGCACTAGGGTTCGGGCTTGCCTGTGTGATCTTCGCAATCGCTTATCTGTTCGTGAGAATGTAAGCATTTTGCTCGCCGTTACATCTTCCCCAACCAACTACCATAGGTGCAATGCCCCCCACCCTCGCCCTCGACCGCACCAACGTCAAACCCGGAGACCGCATCTGCGTCGCCATCTCCGGCGGTGCTGATTCCGTAGCTCTCCTCCTCACCCTCCACGCCGCCAACACCACCTCACGCGAATCCCTCGGAGTAGGTCTCTCCGCCGTCCACATCAACCACAATCTCCGCGGCGAAGAATCCAACGCCGACCAGCAGTTCGTCGAAGACCTCTGCATCGGCCTCGACATCCCGCTCCACTTGCACCAAGCCGACGTTCCAGCGCGCGTGGCCCAGACCCGCGAGACCATCGAAGAGGCCGCCCGCAACGCACGCTACGAATTCTTCACCACCCTCCTGGCCTCTGGCCACGCCGACAGCGTACTCACCGCCCACACACTCGACGACCAGGCCGAAACCGTCCTCATGAAACTCCTCCGTGGAGCCTGGACGGAAGGCCTCAGCGCCATCCACCCCGTCGTAGCTTTACAAAAGGGCAAAATTTTACGCCCCTTCCTCAACACCCGCCGCGCCGACATCGAAGCCTTCCTGCAGCTCCATCAACCAACCCTGGCGCGAAGACTCCACCAACACCGACACCGCCTTCACCCGTAACAGGATCCGCCACGAACTCCTCCCCCAGCTCCGCACCTTCAACCCGAACCTCGACCAGACCCTCGCCAATCTCGCCGAACTCGCTCGCGAAGAAGAGTCCCGCTGGCAAACCGAGCTCGCCCGCGTCCTCCCCCAGCTCCTCCTCCCTGGCAAACCCGTCCGTGGCGGAGGCCGTGCCGTCAGCACCGCCCCCGGCCAGTCCAGCATCTCCATCGAACTCGACCGCCTCCGTGCCCTCGACCCTGCCCTCCGCCGCCGGGTCCTCCGTGCCGCCGCCCGCCAGCTAGGGGCCCGCCTCAGCTTCGACGAGACCTCTCGGCTGCTCTCCCTTTGTGGATTTCGTCCAGGCCCCACCGTCGCCGCCCGCACCGGCGCCTCCCTCCACCTCTCCAACAACCTCCGTGCCAACCGGTCCGCCCGCGAAATCCGTCTGTTTCGTGAGGAATAGCCTTTTTCCCACCAATTTCCACCCCGTGACCCTAAAGTCACATCGACTGTCCTTTTTTGCCACCCCGAATCCCCTACCCAAAGAGTAGAATCTAATTACTTGACTGAGGCAGGCCTGTTGTCTGGGGCCAAGTGGCCCATCAACACCGGGAACCCTTCCTCCGTGGCTATCGTCTAACAGTTGTGGCTCCCGTGCGCTCCGGCGTCCGGTGGTCGGGTCTGACAAGCGCCAGTGGGCATTTAGGGCAGCTGCAGACCGGAAAATGAGGAAATTAGCTTTGAACTCGACCGTCAAACAAATCCTGATCTGGGTCTTCATGTTTACCTGCCTTGTCTTCCTCTGGCAGGTCGTCGTCAAAACAACCGGTGGCACTCAGGAAAAGAAGATTAGCCTCACCCAACTCCTCAACGACGCCGATCAGGGCAAGATCAACGACGTCGTCGTCAACGGAGCTGAGGTCACTGGCCACTATCGCGACGATCCGAAGAACCAGTTCGAGACCACCATCCCGGGCAACTACCCCGACATGTACAAGACGCTCCGCGACCATGGCGTCAACATCACCATTAAGGACCAGAGCCCCAACCAGTGGCTCAACATCCTGATCTCCATCGCGCCCTTCGCCCTCCTCTTCGGCCTCTGGTTCTTCCTCCTCCGCCAAATGCAGTCCGGCGGCAACAAAGCCATGAGCTTCGGCAAGTCCCGTGCACGCCTCCTGTCGATGCAGCAGAAGAAGATCACCTTCAAGGACGTCGCCGGCGTTGACGAAGCCAAGGAAGAGCTCAAGGAAATCATCGAGTTCCTCCGCGAGGCCCAGAAGTTCCAGCGCCTCGGCGGCCGCATCCCCAAGGGCGTCCTCCTCGTCGGACCTCCAGGCACCGGCAAGACCCTCCTCGCCCGCGCAGTAGCCGGCGAAGCAAACGTTCCCTTCTTCTCGATCTCCGGCTCTGACTTCGTTGAAATGTTCGTAGGCGTCGGCGCGTCCCGCGTCCGCGACCTCTTCGAGCAGGGCAAGAAGAACGCCCCCTGCATCATCTTCATCGACGAAATCGACGCAGTCGGTCGTCACCGTGGCGCAGGCCTCGGCGGCGGACACGACGAGCGCGAGCAGACCCTCAACCAGCTCCTCGTCGAGATGGACGGCTTCGAGTCCAACGATGGTGTCATCCTCGTCGCCGCAACCAACCGCCCCGACGTCCTCGACCCCGCCCTTCTCCGCCCCGGCCGCTTCGATCGCCGCGTCATCGTCGATCGTCCTGATATCCGTGGCCGCGAAGAGGTCCTCAAGGTCCACTCCCGCAAGGTGCCCATGGCCGAAGACGTCAACCTCAACGTCCTCGCTCGTGGCACACCGGGCTTCTCCGGGGCCGACCTCGCGAACATGGTCAACGAGGCCGCCCTCACCGCCGCCCGCTACAACCGCAAGTCGGTCCACATGTACGACTTCGAAGTGGCCAAGGACAAGGTCATGATGGGTGCCGAGCGCAAGTCCATGCTCCTCACCGACGAAGAGAAGCGCGTCACCGCCTACCACGAGGCCGGTCACACCCTCGTCTCGGCGCTGCGCGAGCACTCTGACCCACTCCACAAGGTCACCATCATCCCCCGCGGCATGGCCCTTGGCGTCACCGTCTACCTCCCCGAGGAAGACCAGCACACCGTCACCAAGGACTACCTCGAGACCCGCCTCGCCACCCTCATGGGCGGTCGCTGCGCCGAGGAGATCTTCCTCAAGCAGATGACCACCGGCGCCGGCAGCGACATCGAGCGCTCCACCGAGCTCGCCCGCAAGATGGTTTGCGAGTTCGGCATGTCGAAGCTCGGTCCGATGACCTTCGGCAAGAAGGAGGAGCAGATCTTCCTCGGCCGCGAGATCGCGCAACACCGCGACTTCTCCGACGACACCGCCAAGCAGATCGACGCCGAGGTCCGCAACTTCGTGGACACCGCCTACAAATCCGCCTATACCATCCTCGAGTCCAACCAGGACATCATGCACCGCATGGCGGCCGCCCTGCTCGAGCGCGAGACCCTGGACGCCAACGAGATCAAGCTGATCATAGAAGGCAAGGAACTCCCCGCAGCTAAGTCGGCTCTCTCCGGCGTAGACCCCGGCAACGGCGAAACCCAGAAGATCCTCAAGCCCGACACAGGCCGCAAGCCTGGCTTCGGCGAAGGCCAAACCTCCCCGGCATAAGATCTAACCCAGCATCGAAGTAAAGGCGGCCCTCGTGGCTGCCTTTACTTTTTGTAACCACTATCAATCCGAAATGAATATTGTCATCCTGAACAAGCGCAGCGAGTCGAAGGACCTGCGGTTGCGTTGTCCTATTGCTTCTGCTTCTGCTTTTGCCGTTGCTTTTCTGGTTGTCATTCCGCAGCGCAGCGGAGGAATCTGCTTTTGCCTTTGTCGCATCCGCGAACGACCTCCTCATAATCCCGTATAAAACACTCATGCTCACTCACCCCTCCATTCTCCTCCGCCTGGAAGAAGCCCTCCTCCTCACCGCCACTCTCTTCGCCTACCAACACCTACACCTTAGCTGGCTCCTCTTCGCGGCCCTCTTCCTCACCCCGGACCTCTTTATGCTCGGCTACCTCCTCAACGCCCGTGTCGGCGCCGCCACGTACAACCTCGCCCACACCCTCACCGTTCCTCTCACCCTCCTGCTCGCAAGCTACGTCCAACACTGGTACCTTCCCACCGCAATCGCCTTAATCTGGACGGCCCACATAGCCTTCGACCGCCTTCTAGGCTACGGCCTCAAATATCCGACCTTCTTCAAGGACACCCACATCCGGCACATTCCCTCCCGCAGCAACGCGGCCGCCTGAACCACCGCCATCACCAACAAAACCCACCATCAACACCCGCCGCCGATGCGACAATAGATCCAGCACGCATGCGCCTTCGTCTTCTCACGCTGCTCCTCGTCACCACCCTGTCCGGCTGCGGCTACCACCAGGCTGGCTCTGCGACCCACGTCCCCCCTAACGTCCACACCCTCGCTGTCCCCATCTTCGCCACCAACGCCCAGGCCTATCACACCGAGATGGCCTTCACCCAGGCCACCATCCGCGAGCTCAACCTCCGCACCAAATACCACGTCCTTAACACCGACAGCGAAGACGCCGACGCCACCCTCAAGGGCACCATCCTCTCTCAGGTCGTCACTCCTCTCACCTACGACGCCTCCACCGGCCAGACCTCTAGCTATCTCGTCATCATCAACGCCAAGGTCCTCCTCACCGCCCACGACGGCCGCGTCCTCTACCGCAACGACTCCATCATCTTCCGCGAGCAGTACCAATCCACCGAAGACCTCAACGGCTTCATCCAGGAGGACGGGTACGCCGTCCATCGCGTCGCCCGCGAATTCGCCCAGACCGTCGTAAGCGATATGCTGGAGTCCTTCTAATGGCCGACCTCAAGTCCACCACGAACCCACTCCGCAGCTTCGCTTCCACCGATCGCTTCATCACCGAAATCGCCTCTCCCGCGACCCTCCGCCCCGGATACGTCCTCATCGGCGACGAGGTCTTCCTCTACGACCGCTGCCGCAAGGCCGTCCTCGCCACCCTCGCCCCCGAAGACACCCGCGACTTCTCCCTCCACGACCTCGACCTCGCCGAAACCAGCATCTTCGAGGTCCTCGACCGCGCCCAGACCCCCTCCCTCATGGCGCCCTTCCAGGTCCTCTTCGTCCGCAACCTCAGGACCCTCTATGGCCGTGGCAGCAAAAAAGAAGAGTTCGCCGCCATCGACGCCTACTTCCGCTCCCCCAACCCTCAAGCCCTCGTCCTCTTCGTAGCCGACCATCTCCGCATCCCCACCGACCTCCGCAAGATGGACTACCAGGACAAAGAACGCTACGAACGCATCCGCGAGACCCTCGGCGACTGGTGCGGCTTCGTCGAACTCGCCCGCGTAGACGAAAACGACGCCATCAAGTGGGTCACCGCCGCCGCCGAATCCCGCAACGTAAAGTTCGACCCCGACGCCGCCCGCGAACTAGTCGACGCTCTCGGCGCCGACATGATGCTCATCGCCAGCGAGTTCGAAAAACTCCTACTCTACGTCTCCGCTCCCCTACCCGCTCTAACGAAAGACACCACCACCAAATACACCACCACCACAAAAGATGCCGTCATCCTGAGCGCAGCGAAGGATCCCCGTATTTCCTCCGCAGCGGAGACGATTTCTTCGGAGACCTCCCTCACCCGCAACCGAGTCACCCTGGGCGACGTAGAAACCATGGTCTTGGCCGCCAAGCAGCGCAGCCTCTACGAGCTCACCGACGCCATCAGCTCAAAAGACCGCCCCCGCGCCCTCCTCCTCCTCCACGGCCTCCTCAACGCCTCCGACGGTGGCGAAGACGCCGCCATCGGCCATCTCTACATGCTCGCCCGCACCTTCCGCCAGATGCTCATCATCTCCGAGAAAAACGTGCGCGACCCCCGCGCCATCTGGCAGGTCCTCTGGCAGGGCTTCCGCATGCCCCCCTTCGCCGCCGAAGACCTCATCAAACAAGCCCGCCGCTACAAATCGCGCCGCGAACTCACCCGCGCCATCCGCCTGGTGGCCCGAGCCGACCTCGAACTCCGCAGCAGCCCCGCCAACAAACTCCTCGTCCTCGAGCGCCTGGTCCTTGACCTCTCCACCGAACCCAAACCAACCACCTACGAACCCTCCCACCAGTTCGCCATGGAGCTTTGACAACTCGCTCGACCTGATCGAACCAGACCGCGCGTATTAGAATGTGCCCGTGAAAGGTGCAAAACTATGGTCCGAAGAATTGCGGCTCTGGCTCTTCTTATCTCGGCTTCTGGAATCTTCGCGCAGTCAACGGCTCCAAGCCCCGCAACTACCCGCCCTAAATTCGAGAAATTTGAAGTAGCAACCATCAAGCCGATGGATCCTGATTGGAAATCCGGCCGCTACATCACCATGCAGGGCAACAATCGCTTCATCGAAAAGGCGTACACCCTCAAGCTGCTCATCGCGGCCGCATACGATCTCAATCCGCGAACCATCTCCGGCGGGCCCTCCTGGATCGAATCCGACCACTACGACATCGTCGCCGTAACTCCTGGCGACGTCCGGCCAACCCGCCAGGAGCAGATGTCGATGCTTCGCAGCCTCTTGACCGACAGGTTCCAACTCACATTCCATCGTGAACCCCGGGAGTTTTCCATCTATCAGTTGGAGATCACCAAAGGCGGGCCAAAACTCAAAGAGAGCGCGACGCCGGATGCTCCTCCTACAGTCGGCCCGGGAGTGGTCTACCCGCAACGAATCGTGTTGCCGGCCCGCAACGCGACCATGGCGGACTTCGCCTCTCTGTTGCAACGGGCGATTTTAGACCGGCCAGTAGTAGACAAGACCGGCCTTTCCGCACGATATGACTTTGATCTGGAGTGGGCTCCCGACGAAACTCAATTCGGCGGAGACGTGCCCGCGGCCTCTGCCGACGCCCCCAGCACCCCGCTCTTTTCAGCCGTCCAGCAACAACTAGGCTTAAGACTCGTCCCAACCAGGGGACTGGTCGACGCGATGATCGTCGATACAGCAGAACGCCCCTCAGCCAACTGAGCGCACACATCCAAATGCCACCGGGGTGCCATATCTGGGATTTTGAGATGTGGTGCGCTGTCCGAAGGACGACCGCACACTCCAACCGCCGCAACCTATTCCGTGATCACCCGGTCCGCCCACTCAATCAACGACACAAATATCGTCGGGTTACCAAACTTCGCTCCATAATTATTCAGGTTCGCCTCCGTCACACCTCTGGCACGAGAACACGCGCCGCAAGCATAGATCTGAATATGCCTCGCCGCGACCTTGTCCATGGTCTCGCCGACTGGTGGCCATCCTACCGGTGTAACCGCGTTGGCGAGTGTCTTTCGCATCAACCCAACCGCCTCTCCCAGCAGAAAAATCTGCACCTCATGTCCTGCCTCCGCGAGTGCCAATCCATGCAGGAACGGAAACGCCGCTTTCGTTGGATCGTCCGACCCCCACGCGCTCTTCATCACGATCTTGAGCGGCTTGTGCGCAGCTTGTCCCCCCAGAGAACTACCAGCCAATGCGAAAGGCAACGCCGCCAATTGCGCAGATCGTGACAGGAACATTCGACGCACCATGGGGTCCTCCTTGATGGAAGAATCCTACATCTGGATGCTCTCTCGATTCTGATAATGACGGCCTCGCTTGACAAACCTGACGCTTCTAAACCAGGGAGTAGAGGAAAAATCGCCACAGACGCGCATTTTTAACCTAACCCAACCCGCCTAAGTCCAGACTTAATCCTTTTCATTAGAAGACTTTAGGACTTAAAGTATGGAGTGGGGCTAGGCACTGCAACACCAACCACCAAAACGGTTACCCGACACATCGATCCCGATATGTACTGAGCAAACCGCTCCTCCATTCCAGCCATCGGTTATGATTCCCGCAAACCGCTCTCAATGCCCGAACTTCCTGACATCTCCGCCTACCTCTCCGCCCTCGAGCCGCGCATCGTACGCCAGCCCCTCACCCAGGTCCGCATAGCCAGCCCATTCCTCCTCCGCACCGTCCAGCCTCGAATCGAGGACGTCGAAGGCCACACCGTCCGTTCCCTCCATCGCATCGGCAAACGCATCGCCATCGAATTCGACAACGGCCTCTGGCTCGTCCTGCACCTCATGATCGCGGGTCGCCTACACTGGCGCCCGCTCGGGGCCAGACTCGGCGGCCGCAACAACCTCGCCGCATTCGACTTCCCCAACGGCTCCCTCGTCCTCACCGAAGCCGGCTCCAAACGCCGTGCCTCCCTCCACCTCTTTGCCAACGAAGCCGCCGCTAAAGACATCGACCCCGGAGGTATCGACGTCTTCGCCGCGTCCCTCGAAGACTTCCGCGCCGCGCTCACCGCCGAAAACCGCACACTCAAGCGGGCCCTCACCGACCCACGCATCCTCTCCGGCATCGGCAACGCCTACTCCGACGAGGTCCTCCACGCCGCCCGCCTCTCGCCCATCCAACTCACACAAAAACTCACAAGCGAAGAATGGGAGCGCCTATTCAACGCCACCCGCAGCACGCTCCAACTCTGGATCGACCGCCTCAACGCCGAAGCCAGTGAAACCTTCCCCGAAAAAGTGACGGCCTTTCGCAAGGACATGGCCGTACACGGTCGTTACTCACAGCCATGCCCGGTGTGTGGTCAGCCCATACAGCGCATCCGCTACGCAGACAACGAGACCAACTATTGCGCGCAATGTCAGACCAACGGCAAAGTGCTCGCCGACAGAAGCCTCTCCCGCCTCCTCGGCAAAGACTGGCCCCGCACCCTCGATGAGTTGGAGATGTTGAAACGGCGCTAGACCGTTCTCGGAGCACCCCTCCCTTTGGCCCTGTTCAACAGTGTCATCGAAACATAGGCCCCAATCCACGAGCCAACTGCAGCAAAACAAACATAGACCCAGTTCTTCGTATAACTGATCACAGCGAACGCCGAAAGAAGATACCAGACGCTGCTCCACGTAGCTGCCGACACACGCCGTCGCGAAGACACCGCCGAATTGAACATCACATACACTGCGTCCGTAGCGGCAGTGGAGAACAACACACCGAACGCCAGCAAAGGATCAAGGTGCGTCATAATCCATTCCTCCTCGTTTCTTTGTGATAGGGACGGCCAGATCTTCAACCACGCTCAATCTCCGCCAACGCCACTCAAAATGTCCCGTAGCCAGACGACGATCGCAATCCCCGCCCAGGGACCGGCTACTTTCAGGCAACCCCGAACCGGAGGCTGCATCTTACAGGCCGACCGAGGGCCCCATCACTTCGGGGCCCTTAGCGTCTTCAACAGCTTACCGACAAACCAGCTCCGGCCCGTCTACCGCACTGGCCGAATCGTACGAGAAACGTAATCAAAAATTCACGCTCCGGGAGGCTCGCCAGCCGAAATTATCTGGATGCAAACTCCTCCCTCCTTCTACCAGGGCCCGCAACGAAACCGCAATCCGGCAATTACGCCAACCTGAGGAGGCCACTCCATGTTGAAAAATCTCTCTACCGGCCGTCTTATCAAAGCGGCGTGCGCGATCGCTTTCGCCTTTACCCCAACCCACCTGCTTGCTGATTCCTTCGCCCAAACCAACCTTGTCTCCAACGAGCCTGGCCTGGCCAAGACCACCGATCCCAACCTCCTGAATCCATGGGGCGTCTCGTTTTCAGCGACTTCGCCCTTCTGGGTCTCAAATCAAGGGAGCGGGACAGCCACTCTGTACGACGGCGCCGGAAATCCCGTTTCATTGGTTGTCACAATCCCGCCAGGCGCCGCTCCACCAAGCGGACCCACAGGCCAGGTGTTCAACACGGACGCCACCGCCACCGCCTTTGTCGTAAATGGCTCCAAGGCGAGCTTCATCTTTGACACTCTAAACGGCACAATCGCTGCGTGGAATGGAGCATCAGGCACCACTGCG
The DNA here is from genome assembly GCA_963756685.1 of uncultured Acidobacteriaceae bacterium. GTDB lineage: Bacteria > Acidobacteriota > Terriglobia > Terriglobales > Acidobacteriaceae > Edaphobacter. Next base: position 380,784 of record CAVWON010000003.1, on the reverse strand, counting down.
GCCGTGGTGGCCACGACCGCCGGCGCTATCTACACCGGGCTCGCACAAGATGCTACTGGAGGTTCCACCTACCTTTATGCCGCGAATTCAACCGGCAATATCCAGGTATTTGACGCCTCTTGGAATAACGTCACCGGTACCACCTTCGCCGGTAAGTTCGTCGACCCAAGCCTGCCCGCAGGCTTCGCCCCGTTCAACATCCAGAACATCGGAGGCAACCTCTATGTCACTTACGCGATGCTAGGCCCCGGTGGCTCCCCAATGCCCGGCGGCTACATTGACGAATACGGCGCGAACGGCAACCTCATCCAGAGGATCGCAAGCAGTGGCGCTCTCGACGCGCCTTGGGGAATCACTCTGGCCCCCACCGGCTTCGGCTCGTACAGTGACGATCTGCTCGTCGGCAACTTCGGCGACGGCGAGATTCTCATCTATGACCCGACAACGGACGCATACCTCGGCACGCTCGACGGCACAAACGGTACGCCACTCGTCAACCCTTTCCTCTGGGCCCTCGAGACCCGCACCGGGGGGGCCAATGACAACACAGACGCGCTCTACTTCACCGCCGGCATCGACAATCAGCAGGGTGGCCTCTTCGGAGAGATCACCGAAGTACCAGAACCCGCAACAATCTTCGGAGCCGCATCCGGCCTGATCGCGATTGTCCTGTCGAGAGTCAGACGCAGCCGTGCGAGGAATTAACTCCGTATAACTGCGTTGAACCGCCAACTTAAAGCACGGAGCAACCTGCGTCAAAAAACTAGGGCAGATAGCGATAGACCACAACGTTATCGGCCTTGGCCCCTACTCTATCTGCCCTCAGTGCCCTCGTCAGAGTAAGCAAAACTTCGCTCCCACTGCCGCACCAGCCGAGGGACGCGTTTCACCAGCCGCTCAAAAACCGGATTCACATACACGACATAGACCTCGCGAGGCCCCTCCGCCAGACTGTGCGCAAGGTTCTTTAGGCATCGCTTCAGGACAGGAGGAAGAAAGGGCTGGTAGAGAAACAGAACAAAAGGCCCCGCGGGATAACCAAACTCGGCCGCGTCTCCGGTGTATGCCTCAATCTCACGGCAGGCCTGCCACGGCGCACAGAACCCCTCAATATTCGCCGCAGCAGTCTCGCTCAGCTCTGGCACGATCTCCACTCCCACGATCCGCCGAAAAGGAAACCGCGAAGCCAGCAACAGCGCGCGTCCCTTCCCCGAACCCAGATCGATAAACGTGAACCGCCCCCAGTCAAGATTGAGAGCCTGAAATAGTTGGTTGAAGCCTGAAGGCGAAATACCGTAATAAGCAGTGTTCCAGAGATCATTCCACCTACCCGAAGACAGATCTTCCCCTGTGATCAACCCGCTCGTCTCGGTTCCATACTCCAGATCGAAAGGATGTACCGAGGTAATCGCAGTGTCCCGAACCACCTCGGCAGCATCGACGCCAACCGCCGCGCCACTGTAAGCCACACTCCTGTTCCAGCGCCGCAGAGGCTGCGCCAGCCTGCGATAGATCGCGGCAAAAATCCCCTTCGGCCCGGTCTCGACATACGCATGAAGAAATCTGCGAACCAGGATCATGGTCATGGGGGGAATTGTACTGACAGCGTGCGCAGGCTTCCTTGTCTCCCAACCGTCGACAACGACCGGCCACTCCAAAAATTTTCCTTCAATTTCCTCAACAAAATCGCAGGTCAAGTCCCAAAACACAATATCGCCCCGCGAATCATAGAGATCCGAGTGGCATGTTAGTTTCACTCAGCCCGCTATAATGGTATATAGAAATGAAAAATTCCCAGAAAGTCCTGGCCACTAGCCTGGGCTTTCATCGTTTCGAGGAGCACCTCGCTCAATAACTCGTTTCTTTACACAATTTTGCAAATAACTCATTTGTTTGCACGATTTTAGCGACACTTAGTGTCGCTATCCATATGTAATCATTAGACTTACATCCAGAATACCGGGGGGAGGGGTACTCCAGATCAACCGCACCGAAATCAGCGAGGAATCTAACCAAAATTTCTGGCCCCGGACGAACGTCGCATCTAAACCAACGAACGGAGCGACAAGCTGATGCAGGACAGCCGCAAGGAAACACCATGGAAGCAGATCACCCTCTTCCTCCTCACCGTCGGCGTCCTCATCCTAACTGCTCTCATCCTCCGCCCATTCTTCGCCGCCATCATCGGAGCCATCGTCCTCGCCGTCGTTACCCGGCGCCCCTACGACTGGCTCGCCTCAAGAATCAAAAATCGCTCCACCTCCGCCGCAATCGCGCTTGTCCTTGTCGTCCTTGCCGTCATCGTTCCCACCTTCTTCCTCGCGCAGGAGCTTGGTAAACAGGCGTTCACCACAATCAACGCCTTCCGCAACGGTGCCCATCAGGAAAAGATCGCCGGCTTCATCGCCAATCGTCCCGCGCTCGCCGCCCGCATCGAAGAGTTCACCAACTCAATCGACATAAACAACGCCGCCCGCGGGACTGCGGCCTATCTCGGTGGCAATCTCGCTGGATTCCTCGGCAACTCCGTCCGCATTATCACCCAGCTCGTCGTCATGCTCTTCCTCCTCTTCTTTCTTCTCCGCGACCGCGCACTCGCACTCACCTCCCTGCGTTCGCTCCTTCCCCTCCGCGACGACGAGACCAGCGAACTCCTCCAACGCGTCCGCGACACCATCCTCGCTACCGCGCTCGGCCGACTCACCATCGCTGCAGTTCAAGGTCTCCTTGCGGGCCTCGCCTTCTGGGCCCTCGGAGTTCCCGGCGTCGTCCTCTGGGCGTTCACTCTCGCCGTCTGCGCCATGGTTCCCGCCTTCGGCTCCTTCCTCGTCTGGGGCCCCGTCGCGATCTACCTCGGCCTCACCGGCCACTGGGGCAAGGCCGCCCTCCTCGCCATCTGGGGAGGCCTCATCGTCAGCACCATCGACAACATCCTCTACCCGGTTCTCGTCGGCTCCCATCTGCGGGCCCACACGGCCACGATCCTGCTCTCCGTCCTGGGAGGCATTGCGCTCTTCGGCCCTATTGGCATCGTCCTCGGCCCCGTCCTATTCACCATCACGACCACCCTCCTCGACATCTGGCACACCCGCACCTCACACCAACCCTCGCCGCCCTGATCAGGGCCGACCCACAGGCCCCGGCGGCCCAAGAATATGGATCGTATGCAGCCACGTCTCTGCCAGCGCAGGCCAGTGCGAGATGGGCAGCTCCGTAGGCCGGAGACCGAAGCCGTGCCCCCCTTGAGTGAACACGTGAAGTTCAGCCGGTACCTTCGCGTCTTTGAGGGCCTGAAAGTACACGAGAGAGTTTTCGACATGCGCCGTATAGTCGTTCTCGGCCTGGAGCAGAAACGTCGGCGGAATCTGCGCCGTAGGCCGGAGTGACGGGTTCACCTTCCCGTCTGGACCGCTAAGCCAGCCAGGATAGATGATCATCTGGAAGTCGGGGCGGGCGTCAATCGTAGAGGAGGGAACGTTCTTGCCTTGAAAATCGGGATGGGTGCTGAGAACAACAGCAAGATGCGCTCCAGCCGAGAAGCCAATAACGCCAATGCGATTGGGGTCGATGTGCCACTCGGAAGCATGAGCGCGAGTGAGGCGCATGGCTTGTTGCGCATCTTCAAGATCTTCAACATTTTCGGGATAATGACCATCTTCCGGGACACGGTACTTGACGAGCACGCATGTCATGCCAAGCGAATTAAGCCAGTCACAAACCTCCGTTCCTTCAATGTTGTAGGCAAGACGGATATACGATCCACCTGGGAACACAAGTGCAGCAGCACCTTTGTTCTTCGCCGGGTCGGGCGAGTAGACCGCAAGGTTGGGCTTGCTCACATTCGTAACGCGGATGGTGAGCTTGCCCGACACGATGCGGTTGGCATCCGTGGTTGGATCAATCTCAGGCCCAACGACCTTTGAAGGTTCGGGGTTGCCGTTGGGCCAGAGCGGCAGGGTATGCTGCTGGGTCAGGGCCGGTCCGGCTAGAACAAGAACGACGAGAAAGGCAGACGTTCGCATGGGAGCATGGTAGTTCAGATCGGCGAAAAAAAATAAATGGCTACTTGATATCACGCCAGTTCTTGCCCACTCCCACATCAGCAACAATTGGGATTGAGAACTCAGCAACATGCTCCATCTGGTGCTTGACGAGTTCCTGAAGTTCCTCCGCCTCCTCTGGGACAACGTCGAAGAGCAGCTCGTCGTGAACCTGGAGCGTCATCTGCGATTTGAGCTTACGTTTGCGGATAAGCTGATCGATCTTCAACATTGCCAGCTTGATGAGATCCGCCGCGGTTCCTTGTAGAGGAGTGTTGATCGCAGTACGCTCTGCAAAACCGCGCATGTTCGGATTGCGTGACTGGATGTCGGGAATCGGACGAATGCGACCAAAGTACGTCTTGACGGATTGGTCGCGACGCACAGTCTCAAGCGTCTCCTCTATGAAACGCTGGACGCCCTTGTAGCGATCGAAGTAAGTCTCGATGTACTGCTTCGCGGTCTTTTGATCGATGTTGAGCTGCGCAGCCAGTCCAAACGGGCTGATACCGTAGACAATACCGAAGTTGACTGCCTTGGCACGCGCGCGTGTCTCTTTGTCCATAGTTGCGGCATCGACGCCAAATACCTCGCTCGCAGTAAGAGTGTGAATGTCCTTACCCGTCCGATAAGCGTCCAGCAGCAGTGGGTCCTGCGAAAAATGGGCCATCAGTCGCAGTTCAATCTGTGAGTAGTCAGCAGACATTAGCACATTGCCTGGAGCAGGAATGAAAGCGGCCCGAATCTCACGACCAAGTGTCGTGCGAACGGGAATGTTCTGCAGGTTTGGGTTGGTTGATGACAGACGTCCAGTCGCGGTCCCAACCTGGTTGAAGGTGGTATGGACGCGACCTTGCGCGTCGGTGAGTTGAGGAAGCGAGTCGAGGTAGGTGGACTTGAGCTTTGCAAGCTGACGATACTCGAGAACGAGCGCGGGCACGGGATGTTGCTCGGCCAGCTCCTCGAGGACGTCCTGCGCGGTTGAAACGACCTTGCCTTTGCCATACTTCATCGGCTTCGGAAGTAGCATCTTGTTGAAGAGGACGTCGCCGAGCTGTTTCGGGGAGTTGATATTGAAACGGTGTCCGGAATCGGTGTAAATGCGTTCGGCAAGATTATCTATTTCGATCGCGAGGCGATTCGACATCTCACCGAGGACAGTTGAATCGATGCGAACACCGGCCTGTTCCATCCGGAGCAGGACGGGAACAAGCGGCTTATCGATCGTGTTGTATACATCGAGAAGAGGCGAAGCACCTGCAAAATTGGCAGTCACCGGTGTGGCGAAGAGCATCTCCCTGGTCATCGCGCCGCCGAGGCTTGGATCGTCTTTGAGAATGTGATGTTCGAAGGAACCTGCCTCGAGGAGCTGCTTTCCGATGGCAGAAGCGAGCCGCACGATCGCTGTGGCGGCCTCAGCCAATCTCCGGGGGTCGGCTGGGTTGTCCTTTGTGGGCTGGTGGGTGAGCGCCCGGCTGGTAGTGCGTGCGGCGATGTCCGGAAGGGTATGGGAGCCGTGGGTCGGATTGACAAGGTAGCTGAGCAGCATGACATCATCACGCACACCGGCCAGTGTGACGTGGTGGGGTTCGAGCGCGCGCAGGACGGCCTTTAAGTCGTGGATGTCTTTGGACAGCGTTGGATCGGCGAGGGCTTCGCGAAGACCGGGCTGGTCGAGTGTTGGCTTCGAAGGCCGCGTTCTCGGTGACGGCGAGCCCGAGGCTGCAGGCCGCGTCAGCCGGCGGCGCTACAGCAAGCGGAGTCCTGGGCTCAGGTTGCACCTCAAAGAGACCCATATTTTCGGCGGCCGGAGGTTCGGCTTCAGCGGCTTCGAGATCAGATTCGACAGCGATCTCCTCGGAGACGGCACGCGCGTCTTCGGTGAGCGAGATAGCCAGCCCGCGGGAGAGCCCGGTGTCGGGATTTGTGCTGCGTGCCTCGGCAATGAGCGCGGCGAGTTCCGTCGAAGTGGGCTTAAGGTTGTACGTGATCTCGGTGTTGTCGGCTGCGGGAGCAAGGCCTTTGAGGAGCGTTGTGAACTCGAGCTCTTTGAAAAGTTCGCGACAGGCAGCGTTATCAGGAGCCTGGGTGCGCATGTCGTCAAGCGAATACTCGATGGGAACACTTGTGTGAATGGTGACGAGTTCTTTAGAAAGCAGAATGTTTTCACGGTTGTTCTGGAGCGACTCGCGGTAGGTCTTCTTTTTGACCTCGTCGGCGTGGTCGAGCGCGGCCTCAACCGAGCCGAACTGCTGAATGAGTTCGACGGAACCTTTGTCGCCGATACCGGGAGCGCCAGGAATATTGTCGATTGAGTCGCCGCGCAGAGCCATTACGTCGACGACGCGCTCGGGAGGGACGCCAAGGGTTTGTTCAACACCGGCGCGGTCGAGGATGAGATTGTCTTTGGTGGGATTCAGGATAACAACGTCGTCGTTGACGAGCTGCATCATGTCCTTGTCGGAGGAGACGACGAAGACCTTGTGGCCAAGTGCGGAGAGCTTGCAGGAGAGAGTGCCGATGACGTCGTCGGCTTCGAAGCCCTCGTAATAAAGGATTGGAATGCGAAATGCCTCCAGGGCACGACGGATGTAAGGCTGCTGCTGGATGAGGTCCGGCGGTGTCTCGGTACGGTTCGCCTTGTAGCCACCGTATTCGACTGTTTCGAAAGATTGGGTCTTGATGTTGAACTTGCGCACGTCCTTGAGCTGCGTGGCTAGTTCGTTGCGATGCACCGGCGCACCAACGTCGTAGACCGCAGCGAGATACTGCGGGGAGAAGTCTTTGCGAAGCTTGTTGATCATGTTGACGAAGACGTAGGTCGCAGCCGTCGGAATTCCAGTGCGGGTGGACATGGGCCGTTGACGCTGCATCGCGTGATAAGCGCGGTAAATGAAAGCCATGCTGTCGAGCAGGTAAATCGGAGGCTTTGCGTCGGAGGTTGCGGGTAAGTTGGATGCTTGTGCCATGGCTGTTTGATGGTAACGCGTTAAGAGTGAGCGGACGTTCCACAATTGTGCAGGCGGAACGACTGAGTTAGAGAAGGAGCATGCAGTCGCCATAGCTGAAAAATCGATACCTTTGCTGCGCAGCGTGAACATACGCTGCCAGCACTTTCTCTCTGCCCAATTCCCTTCCAGCAAAGGCGCTCACCAACATCAGCAGAGTGGATTGCGGTAGGTGAAAGTTGGTGAGGAGGCCACTGACAATATGAAATTCATGTCCTGGCTTGATGAAGATACTGGTTCGGCCGGAGTGTGGGGTCAGAGGTTTGCCTTGAGCGATTTCGGCACAGTGCTCGAGTGTTCGAGTTGTGGTGGTTCCGGCGGCGATGATGCGATTTCCCGCTTTTAGCGCGGTGTTGATCGCTGTGGCGGTGGCTTCCGGAAGAGTGTACTGCTCGGCGTGGAGGCGGATGTCTTCCAGATTTTCTGCTCGAACAGGCTGGAAGGTGCCTAAGCCGACGTGGAGGGTGAGGGTTTCGATCTGCACGCCGTTTTGTTGGAGTTGGGCGAGGATTTCGGGCGTGAAGTGAAGGCCGGCAGTGGGGGCGGCGGCACTGCCAGGTTGTTGGGAGTAGACGGTCTGGTAGCGGTCGCGATCTTCAGCGCTATCGTCACGGTGGATGTAGGGCGGGAGCGGCATGTGGCCTATTTTGTTTAGGATAGCGTCAAAGTCGGGCGTGGGAGAGAAGCGGAGGGTGCGTTCACCGAAGTCTCCGGCGGTTAGGCATCTCGGCTTCGAGCAGTGGCGCGGGGACGTCGGGCGCGTGGAAGAGGAGGCGTTCACCGGGCTGGACTTTGCGGCCGGGGCGGACTAAGGCGCTCCAATCGTTTGCTGCAAGCTGTTGCGTTAGCAGTACTTCTATGCGGCCGGTGGGGTCGGGCGAGTTGTGCTGGGTGTGCAGGCCGGCGCGGGTGGCGTAGAGGCGGGCGGGGATGACGCGGCTGTCGTTGAGGACCAGGAGGTCGCCGGGACGTAGGATTTCGGGCAAATTGCGAAAAAAATTGTCGTGGTAGGTGCCGGTGGCCCGGTCGAGGAGCAACATGCGGCTGGAGCCGCGAATCGCCGGTGGGGATTGGGCAATCAGCTCTTCGGGGAGGTCGAAATTGAACTCGGATACGCGCAAATCAGGTCAATTCTGGATGGTAATTTGTGGTGTTTTGGATGGTGAATTTGTGGTGAGATCGTGGTGATTTTGTGGTCGATTTCTTTGGTCGAAAATTTTCCTCTTTTCTCAACTATTTTTTCATCGACTGGGCCAGTTCGACGGAGCGGTCAAGAGCGGCCTGGACCGAAGGTGTGTCGGCAGGAGCCGGACGCGTCCAAGCGACTGTGACCCGGGAGAAAGGTTTGGGAACCAGGAAGCGGTCCCAGGAGCGGAGCTGCCAGGCGCTGTGCGGGTGGACGTAGCAGGTGCTGACGGTCGTATTGACGAGCTGGGCGAGCTGGGCGGCGCCGGGCTTGGCGACCATGGCGGGGCCGCGGGGGCCGTCAGCGGTGATGGCGCAGTAGTGGCCGGCGAGGTAGGCGCGCTGCATGTTGCGCAGGCCGGGGGCGCCGTCGCGGGAGCTGGAGCCGCGGATGGCGACGAAGCCTAGCCGTTCGACGGTACGGGCGATGAGCTCTCCATCGAAGCTGCGGCTTATGAGGATGTTGAGGTTGTAGCTGCGAAAGCGCCAGGCGCCGGCTAGCAGGCAGCGGTGCCAGAAGGCGTAGACCCCTGGGGGTGGGACGTCGTAGCCGCGAGTGGCTCCGGGCTCGCAGACGTCGCGGTAACGGAGAGTGACGCCGAGACAGCAGATGACCATGCTCGCCAGGCGCGGGACGATGGCGAGGGCTATGCGCTGCTTCAGAGTGTAGGTGGAGGCCACCCATTGAGTTTACCTTTTGGGGACCAGGGAGTAGGGGAGTAGGGAGTAGAAGGCATGGCCGGCAAGCGGGATTTGTTTGCTGGCAACTGAGAGCTGAGTCTTTGGAGCTATTCTCGAAGTTGATGCTGGGAATCCCTCTTTCTACGGCGGTCGTTGTTGCTGCGCTGCTGACGCTTTTGCCGTTTTTGTTTGCGGCGTTCTGGCCGCTGAGCGATCAAGCTGCATCGCGGGTGCCGGTTGTTGTTCGGATTGTGCGACCGGCGGTGTTGTGTGTCCCCTACTTGCTGGTGTCGGTTTCTTTTGGGTCGTTTCGGTGGGGATGGTTTGCGCTTTACCTGCTGCTGCCTGTGGCGATCAGTTTCCTACTTTATCGCGCTGTTGTTGTTGACCCGACACAGCGTGGGGACTGGCGCGACTTTCTAGTCCTTGTTGCTCTGGGTCTTGCTGTGGACTTGCGCTGGTTTGAGCCGGCGTGGCCGCCTCGTTTTGCAGTGTTTAACAAGATGCTCCTGCTGGATGCGGGCATCTACGGGTTTCTTGCGGTCCGCAGGCTGGAGGGGGTTGGCTTCGATCTACGGCTTCGCCTGGCCGACCTGCGGATTGGACTCCGCGAGCTTGGGTACTATGCTCCCATCGCAATCGCACTCGGACTGGGGCTTGGATTCCTCCACTTCCACGCCTATGTTCCGCCGGCGTCTCACGTTGTGCTGGGCTGGGTCTTCACATTTTTCTTTATTGCGGTACCCGAAGAGCTCTTCTTTCGCGGCTGGATGCAGAACCTGCTGGAGCGGCGGATTGGGCGGCGCTGGGCACTGTTGACGACGGCCGTTCTCTTCGGTCTCTCGCACTTTAACAAGCGCGCAGCGCACTTCAACTGGCGATACGTCGTGCTCGCGGCCCTGGCTGGAGTCTTCTATGGGCGCGCGTGGCGTCAGGAGCGACGGGTGGGTGCGTCCGCGATCACCCATGCTTCGGTCGATACGCTCTGGTCGCTTTGGTTGCGATGATACGGAGGGCCCTGACGATTGACCGGGCCGCCGTCCTGCCGACGCGGATGGTATCGGAGGTAGCCGAGGCCGACTCGCATGTGGTGATGCAGCGAGTTTGGCACTGTCAATGCCACGCAGAGCCCCATGATGCCGTGGGCGATCCCGAGGGCATAGATGTTCCGATAGCGGAGAAAGAGCACGCATGCGATCGCTCCCCACACCAGGGTGATGGGCGTCAGAATTGGATTGGGCAGGTGCGCCAGCGCGAATATGACGCTGGCCACGATGACGGGCAGCGTCTTGCCGGGCAGCAAGCGCAGCAACCGTAGGAGGAAGTAGCTCTGCAGTATGAACTGTTGCATCAGGGACCATACGATGTAGGCCCATCCATGCAACAGGGCGGGCGTGGGTCCGTGCAGGCGGTGCAATCTGTGTGTTTGCCATGCGAGGAAGATCGCAATCGCCGAGAAGAGAAGAGCTGCTCCGACGATCCAGAGCGACTGGAGCAGACCTTTGCGACCCAGGCCTAACGCCGTCCAGCCTTCACGGCCCGCCCAGGAGGTCGCGACGATCCACGCGAAGGCAAGCCAGTAGAGGACCCCGCTGGGTGGGGTTTGCCGTCCAAACGGTTGCAATGATCAGAGCATAGCCCAGTGCAAGTTCAAGCAGGTCCCGCTGGGCAGACGGGGCCCGATTTGTCCCCGTGAACCCCGCCGATGCCGCTTCCGCCGCCACTAAGGGACCCTCGCTCGATCAGAGCATTTCTCCTGTAGATATACACCAACCAAGGAATGCGGTGACCCATCGAGCATGAAAAGTTACGATCTTTTGACGCCAGATGTGCTTTGCTTAATGACATTTATGAGAGGTCTCCCTATGCGGTCCATAAATCGACTCCTTGTCCTCTTCCCTCTTTTCGTCGCGACGCTCTCCGGTCAGTACTGCGCGGGCACAGATGACAACCACGACGGCTTCCCACAGCGAAGACGAGGGCCTGCGGCAGACGGTCCGCGAGCTGGCGCTTCGGGTGAGTGCCCTGGAGGAGGAGTTGCATAAGCAGCGAGCTGTAGCGCCGATGGAGTCCGCTTCACTGAAGCCGGCGGCGCTGGTATTGCCCGCGGTGGATGTTCGCAGCAGTGTGGAGAGCGTGTCGAGCAGCGGCGTGGCGCAGACGGCGCCAGTTGCCGAGGCAGGAACACAGGCAGCGACGGCGCAAAAGACGTCCGCGACTTCGGTGCTGCCGGCGTTTTTGCCCGGAGGCGCCACGCTGAGCTATATGTTCGACGGGTACTACGAGTATGACTTCGACCATCCGATCGGTCGGATACAGTACCTGCGGGCCTACGATGTGTTGAGCAACGCCTTCAGCATCAATCAGGCTGATGTTGTCTTCGACCTTGATCCGGACGTCGCCGCAGGGCGAAGGTATGGAGTGCGGGTCGACCTGCAGTTCGGGCAGGCGACGGACACGCTGCAGGGGAACCCTTCGAACGAGGCGAGGCCCGATATCTACAGGAACATCTTTCAAGCGTATGGAACCTATGTGTTTCCTTTTGGGAAGGGACTTACTGTGGACTTCGGCAAGTGGGCCAGCTCTCTGGGGATCGAAGGGAACTATACGAAGGACCAGGTGAACTATTCGCGGTCGTTCTTCTTCGACTATCTGCCGTTTTACCACATGGGTGTTCGGGCGAGTTACAAGGTGAACGATAAGCTGGCGCTGAACTACTGGATCGTGAATGGGACGAACCAGACGGAGCCGACCAACTCGTATAAGGACGAGCTGTTTGGATTTACGGCCCAACCAACGAAGAACATTACGTGGAACATGAACTACTACCTTGGACAGGACCATCCCGATGTTGCTCCGGCGACCAACTGCACGGTGCCACTGCAGCCAGGTTTGTGCTTGCAGCCGATCGATCCCGCTCCGGACGGGAAGGCAAGTATCTTCGACAGCTATGTGACGTGGAACGCTACGCCGAAGCTGACCTTTCGGCGGAGGGCGACTATGTGATCTCGCGAGAGTGGGCCAATGCGGCACCGGGTGAGTCTTCGGCGCCGTCGCTTGTGGATGGCGGAGCAGCTTATGCGCGATATCAGTTCAAACCCAAGATGGCAGTTGGGGGGCGGTTCGAGTACTTTAACGACCGCAACGGGCTGTACAGCGGAACGGACCAGGCGCTGAAGGAGTTTACGGGGACCTACGACTACAAGTTTGGCGAGGGTTTCTGACGCGGTTCGAGTACCGGAGGGACTGGAGCAATGTGCCGTTCTTCCTGACGAATAAGCCCGGGGTGCTGTCGTCGGCTCAGCCTACGTTTACGGTGGGAGTGGTTTGGTGGGCCGGGGGAAAGCAGGGGCCGTGGTAGTTGCTCCCCTGCCATTCGACAGAACGACGCGCGGCTAGCTGTATTTGAGCCAGCGGAGAATCTCGGGCAGGTTCGGTTTCTTGCCGTACATCAGGATGCCGACGCGATAGATGCGGCTGGCGAACCATAGAACGGCAAGGATCGTGAGAACGAGGCCAGCGACCGAGAGTGCGATCTGCCAGGCTGGCGGTTGGCGGACGGCGATGCGCACGTACATGATGAGAGGCGTGCAAAAGGGAAAGAATGAGAAGGCCTTGGCGATGATGCCGTCTGAGTCGCGGACGACGCGCAGGATGACGAGCGAGCAGGCGATGAGCGGAAGCATGAGAAACATGTTCATCTGCTGAAGCTCTTGCTCAGAGCTGGTCATCGCGCCCAGTGCGGCAGCGACGCTGGAGTATAGGACGTAACCCAGAAGGAAGAAGAGGATGAAGAAGCCTACCTGCACTGGTGTGATGGAGAACGAGACGCCCGCGGCGAGGAGGCCCAGCTTCGCTACGATGAGGCCGGCGACGATCCAAATGCCTATTTGTGTGAGGCCGACAGCGCCAACTCCCATGACCTTGCCAGCCATCAGCTCTTCAGGGCGGATGGTAGCGAGCAAGACCTCGAAGATGCGGGAGGTCTTTTCTTCAATGATGGAACGGGCCACGTTCATACCGTAGAAGAGGATGACGAAGTACATAAGGAAGAAGAGGGCGTAGACGCTGGCAAAGGCCGCGTCCTTGTCTTTGCTGACGAGATCGACTGGCTTGAGTAGAGAATCGATCTCCGGGATGGGCATGCCTAAGTTGCCTAGACCTTCGCGAGTGAGGGTGGTTCGAATACCCGAACCGAGCAGGGACGGCGTGAGGATGTCGGCCCTGGAGTTGGAGACCCATTCGAAGGTGGGGCGAGTATGCGGGGTCGCGGGTGGGGTGACCCAGATGTAGCCGTCGAGCTTGCGGTCCTGGAGTTGGGTGTCGAGAGTGGCGCGAGTGTCGGAGGCCGGGGGAGAGATGATGTCCACCCTCGTGATTCCCTGCTTTCCGCTCTCACCGTCGGAGTCGAAACGCTTCGCGCTCTCAAGTTCGGACTTGAGGTCGACGCCGAATTGGCGGTCCTGTGAGACGACGGCGATGTGCAGATTGGATCCGGAGCGCCCGTTGGCCAGGGCCGCGCCATAGACAAGGCCTCCCATGAGGAGCGGAATGAGAATGGTCATGAGGAGAAAACTTTTTGCGCGGACGCGCTCGAGGTATTCGCGCTTTGCGATGAGCCATATATTAAGCATCGACATTTTCTCCTACGGTTTCGATGAAGATCTCCTCGAGGGTCGGCTCCATCACTTCGAAGCGGGTGATTCGGGTGCCGCGCTGGATGGCCGCGGCGAGGAGTGGTTGAGCGTCGGGACTTGCGCCGTTGAGCCCGTGGAGTTTGATCTCGGCCTGGCCGCCATAGTTCTTCGCGCTTTCGATGCTGGGGTGCTTGAGGAACGAATCGTCTCCCTCGAAGGTGACCTGGATGCGATTTCGCGGGTAACGACTCTTGACCTCGCGCATGCCGCCGGAGAGAACGAGATGGCCGCGAGAGATAAGGGCGATGGCGTCGCAGATTTTTTCGACCTGGTCCATGCGGTGGGTGCTGAAGAGGATGGTCTTTCCCTGCTTGCGGAGGTCGACGAGTGTGTCCATGAGGAGGGCGGCGTTGACGGGGTCGAGGCCGCTGAAGGGTTCGTCCATGATGACGAGGTCGGGCTCGTGAAGCAGCGCGGCGATGAACTGGATCTTCTGCTGCATGCCCTTGGAGAGCTCCTCGGTCTTCTTGGGGATGGCTTCGGTGATCTCCATTTTTTCGCACCAGACATGGGCGCGCTTGGATGCGGTTGTTGCATCGAGGCCGTGGAGTTCGCCGAGGAAGATGAGCTGGTCCATGACCTTCATCTTCTTGTAGAGGCCGCGCTCTTCGGGGAGATAGCCGACGCGCGTGAGCTGTTCACGGCTGAAGGGCTGGCCGAAGAGGCTGACGGCGCCGGAGTCGGGGACCGTCATGCCGATCATCATGCGGATGGAGGAGGTCTTGCCAGAGCCGTTGGGGCCGAGAAGGCCGAACATGGTGCCAGGCTCGATGGTGAAACTGAGGTCAGCGACTGCGATCTTGGTGTCGTATACCTTGCGGACACGTTGCATTTCTACGATGGGCATAGGTTCTCGTAAGTGAGGTTAATGCCAGTTTATCAGGGGAAAGAGTGCCGTTGATTGTTAGGCCAATCAACTGTGGTGACTCGAAGGAAAACCGGGAGTTCAATGTTGATAGCATCGGTGTGTGCTGGAACTTTCTACACCGATGAAGTTTGTGAAGCGCGTGGGGGAGCGCGTTGCTGTCGAACTGGCCAAGCGCGGCGTCGAGACGGTGGAGGACTTGCTGTATCACCTGCCGTTTCGGTATGAAGACCGGTTGAATCCGGTGCCGATGAGTGCGCTGCAGGCGGGGACGATGGCGTCGGTGATTGGCGAGGTGCGGGGGAGCGTGCTGCTGCAGACGCGGCACATGCCGCTGTTCGAGATGACCGTGGGGCAGGGACTAAATACGGTGAAGGCGATGTGGTTTCGTGGGGGTTATCTGCGGGACAAGTTTCATGTGGGGCAGATGGTGGCGCTGTATGGGAAGCTCGAGGCTTCGCGGTCGAGTGCGGGGAAGTTCAAGATGATGCAGCCGCAGTTCGAGATTCTGCCGGGGCATGGCGACGCGGACGCTGAGTTTTCGATGCTGGAGGTGGGACGGATCGTGCCGGTGTATGAGTCGCTGGGAGGGACTACGGCCTGGGGGGCCAAGCTGGGGTCGAAGTGGCTGCGGCGGGTGGTCTGGGGCTTGTTTGAGGAGTTGGAGAAGCAGGAAGCCGGTGAGTCGGCGAGTCAGCACACTGTTGGCGTCGTCTGAGGAGACTTTGCCAGCGGCGCTGCTCGAGAGGCTGAAGTTGCCGGGACGGCTTGAGGCGTTGAAGGCGGTGCATTTTCCTGAGGCAGGGACGCCGATGACGGAGTTGATGTCGGCGGCGACTCCAGCGCATCGGCGGCTGATCTTTGAGGAGCTGTTTTATCTGGAGCTGGGGCTGGAGTTGAAGCGGCGGCGGATGCGGGAACGTGAAGGAACCGCGTTCGCGACGAACGTGAAGGTGCGGGAGGCGATCAAGCAGGTGCTTCCCTTCCATCCGACAGCGGCGCAGAAGCGAGTGCTTGGGGAGATTGCCAGCGACATGCGCAGGCCACAGCCGATGCGGCGTCTGCTGCAGGGAGACGTCGGTTCGGGGAAGACAATCGTCGCCATGCAGGCGGCGCTGGTCGCGATTGAGAACGGTTATCAGGCCGCGTTGATGGCTCCTACTGAGATACTGGCGACGCAGCATTATCTTTCCGCGCGGAAGCTGCTGGGGGACGTGCTTTCGCCTCGGACGGGCAAGCCGTATCGCGTGACTCTGCTGACAGGGTCGCTGGATGAAACGACGAAGCGCGAGGCGAGAGGGAGGATCTTTCGCGGCGAGACGGACCTCGCGATCGGGACCCATGCGTTGATTGAGGACAAGGTGGACTTTGCGAATCTTGGCCTGGTGATCGTGGATGAGCAGCACAGGTTTGGGGTGCAGCAGCGGTTTCGGCTGATGAAGAAACCGGGTGCGCTCGATCCGGACGTGCTGGTGATGACGGCCACTCCGATTCCACGTACGCTTGCGCTGACGTTGTATGGAGATCTCGATGCAAGCGTGATCGACGAATTGCCGCCGGGGCGGACTCCAATCGTGACGCGCCGTACGACGGAGGAACGGGCCGAGGACGTTTGGGGGTTCGTCAGAAAGCAGATAGAGGCAGGGACGGCAGGCTTACATTGTCTATCCGGTGATTGAAGGAGCGAAGGACGATCAGCCGGAGTTGGACTTTCCGCACGATGAGGAGGCGGAGGAATTGAATGCTGCGGCTGGGAAGAAAACAGCAGATTCCTCCACTGCGCTCCGCTTCGGTCGGAATGACACATCGGTAAAGGGAGCAGGAAGGGAAAGACAACCGCAGGTGCCAAGGTGAAGGTCAAGGCAGCGAAGGCAGAGAAGCTGTTTGAGCCAAAGAGGGTGCTTCGAGCGGCGGCGGACATGTATGAGGAGCTGAGAATGGGGCCCCTCGCCGGGTTGCGGCTGGGGTTGTTGCATGGGCGGTTGAGCGCGGACGATAAAGAGGTCACGATGCGGCGGTTTCAACGGGGCGACATCGATGTGCTTATTGCAACGACGGTGATCGAAGTGGGTGTGGATGTGGCGAACGCTTCGGTGATGGTGATCGAACATGCGGAGCGATTTGGGCTGGCGCAGATGCATCAATTGCGCGGACGCGTTGGGCGCGGAGCGGCGAAGAGTTACTGCATCCTGATGACCGGGGGGAAGGTGAGCGAGCAAGCGGACGCCCGGCTGGATGCGATGGTGCGGACGCAGAATGGCTTTGAGTTGGCGGAGCTGGACCTTCAGCAGCGGGGGCCAGGAGAGTTCTTTGGCACGCGACAGGCGGGACTGCCCGAGTTTCGCGTGGCCAATTTGATTCGTGATCGTGCCGTGCTGGAGCTGGCAAAGGTCGAGGCAGCTAAATTCGCCGACTCGCCCGATCCAGCTGTTTCGCGCGAAGAGAGAGATGCTCTGTGGGCGAGATTGAAGCAGCAATGGCAGCGGAAGTATGGTTTGGTCGAAGCTTAGGAGGGCCGTCTTAGGAGGCAGTGGCGTGGACGTAGGAGCCAGCGCCTGATGGTCGCTGAAACCGTGGGGGCAATGGACTTTTTGGGGCCACGCTTGCGGGCCACAAGGACGCGGATGCGTTCAATCATTTCGGCAGGCGAGCTGGCGCCCTTGGGCAGGAAGACGTCGGCGTGGAGAGCGCGGTCGAAGGCATTGACAGTACCCGAGACAATCATGGCGGGAAGACCCGGGTGGATCTGCTTGGCGCGGCGAACCAGTTCGTTGCCGTCCATCTGCGGCATCAGAAGATCGCAGAGGACAAGATCGAGCGAACCGGGAAGAGTTCGCTCGAGGACCTCAAGGGCCTCCTGCGCAGTATTGACTGCAATGATGCGGTAGCCACGGGTTTCGAGAAGGAAGGTGCGGACAGAGAGAACTTGCTCGTTGTCATCTACGCAGAGGATCGTTTTCTTGGGGCGCATGCAGTCTCTCTTCTGCCGGACGCCACCTTGTGGTGGCTCGCGGCCGATGGGCCAGTCTGGCGCGTCTGCTGGTTTGCAGGCACGCCGGTCTGGTGGCGTTCAAAATTGCCCCGTGGCCCGGCCGGATACGGCCCTTCGGCGCGTGATGGGTCTTCTGCTCCGGGGAGCGGGCAGACAAAAGAGCGAGGCTCTCCTGTCTGCTCCCTTGGGACCAGCGCCATCTGCCCGGCGAGCTATGCTGCCGAACCGCGGGGTGCGAGAGAGGCCTTGTGCCGATGCAGGTTGCCACGCGGCTCCGGGAGGCAAAGAACCATTCTGCTGCGAGTACAGTGAGTACCGGTGCATAAAAACTGGCATCGGCCTCAATGCGTGTGCAGGCAGCGAGGTTGCGCTCGGGGAGTCGCGACTGCGGGGCAGTCAAGCTTCTCTCAACTCAAATTGTCGGAAAACAGGCGAAAGCACTTTTCATCTCGAACGACGCTGCAGGTTGCATGCAGGGTCGTCGTCAACGCTTTCCAACAGTACGAATGGTTGGCGAGCTTGGCAATGGCGAAGTTATGAGCGAAGATGCCCGATATTAGAGCTTGCACATCCACCGCCGTGTGACAACGGCGCGAATTCATTGGAGATTCACGATCCGCGCCTGTTGAAATCAAGTGCATCACGGCAGGAAAAAGCGTCCGCTTGCAACAGGAATTGTGCGGCCACCGACGAACACTTTCTTCACGACGTCATTCTCGATCGTCGCGCTGACGTGAATGCGGCTGGGACGTAGCATCTCGATTCCCTGCTCGATGACGATGGTTTGACCGCTTGCCACGAGACCGTGACGCACGAGGTAGGCGATAGCACATCCGGAGGCCGATCCGGTGGCGGGGTCTTCGCCGGTGTCGAACTGCATGCGGGCATGCCAGTCTGCTACTGAGTTGGCATCGGCGCGAGTGATGCAGTAGAAGAATTTTGCGCCGATTCGGTCGAGATAAGCGCGGGCGATTTGGGGATTGATGCGCAGACGCGCGGCGACCTCCAACGATCGAAGCGGCACGATGCAGAAGGCCAAGCCAGTGGAGACGACCTGCGCGGGAAGCTCGGGATCGAGGTCGTCCGCGGAGAGGTTGAAGGCCGCTGCCACAGCTTCGCGGTCGTCTCTGCTATTGCGGACGTCACCGAAGATCGGGTCGTTCTGCTTCATGGTGCCAAAGACGCCTTGTTCGCCGGGCCGCGGCTGGTGTGAAGCGCACCGGAATGGGGCCGATGCCGAGGTCGAGTGTGATCTGCTCGGCGCCGCGAAGGACTGGGTGGTTCCAGTACAGCCAGCTTGCGGTGCCGAGCGTAGGGTGGCCGGCGAAGGGAGCTCTCTCCTGTGGTGAGGAAGATGCGGACCTGCACGCCATGTTCTCGTTCGATCTCCGGAGCGCGGGGAAGGATGAAGGTCGTCTCGCTGAGGTTGGTCTCGCGGGCGAGCGCCTGCATCTCATCGGTGGAGAGGCCGCGCGCATCGGCGAAGATGGCGAGGGCGTTGCCTTCAAGGGGCGCCTCGGCGAAGACATCGACCTGCGCGAAGTCGTATGCGCAGTGGGCCGTCTCTGAGACTGCGGCTAAAGTTGCAGGCGCTGTGTAGCGGGTATCAGTTGACATGAAGGCTCCTCGGACGTATGGTTTGGACAGACCGCAATGAGGCAAACCTGCTTCATGCTAGCTTAGCTGGCAGCGGTACAAAAGATCAGCTATGACGATGATGCCCAACTCGACCACCACACTCTGCTGCTGCTGTTGCTGTAGCCCGGTGTGGGTGTGCGGATGAGCGAATCGAAGTAACCATCTTCGAGCAGCACAGAACCCACCCAGAGCCAACGAGCCGGGTGGGTTTTCTACGTTTAGGTAGAATCGGAACCATCGACTAACTCGAACCGCAAGCACTGCATAGACTACCGAAAGGCGATCCGATTATGTCACTTCGCATCAACGATACTGCTCCTGATTTCACTGCCGAGACCACCCATGGCACAATCCACTTCCACGAATGGATTGGCGATAACTGGGCCGTGCTGTTCTCCCACCCGAAGGACTTCACGCCGGTATGCACGACGGAACTGGGCGCTGTCGCTGGTTTGGAAGCTGATTTTGCGAAGCGTGGAGCGAAGGTAATTGGACTTAGCGTGGATCCTGTCGAAAACCACGGCAAGTGGGCCAAGGACATTCAGGACGTCAGCGGCGCGGCCGTCAACTATCCGATCATCGGCGACACCGAACTGAAGGTCGCCAAGCTATATGACATGCTGGCTGGCGATGCGGGTGATAGCTGCGAGGGACGCACTCCAGCTGACAATGCGCCTGTGCGAACGGTGTTTGTGATTGGCCCCGACAAAAGCATCAAGCTGACGCTTGCATATCCGATGACGACTGGCCGCAACTTCGACGAGATCATCCGCGTGCTGGACTCCATGCAGCTGACGGCCAAGCACAAGGTAGCGACGCCGGCGAACTGGAAGCAGGGCGAGGACGTGATCATCACTGGCGCAGTCTCCAATGAGGACGCGGCCAAGATCTTCCCCGGATATAAGACGGTAAAGCCGTATCTGCGCACGACGGCGCAACCGCAGTAGGTTTAGTGAAGTTTTGGACTAGAGGCAACAACCTCTTACCAAAGCCCCGAGCCGTAGCTTTAGTTGTGTCGCGGGCATGAGCACCGGTGGCGAAGTGGCTAACGCGCTGGTCTGCAAAACCAGTATTCATGGGTTCAAATCCCATCCGGTGCTCCAAGAGAACCAACTGTTTAAGGCAATTTTGGCTAGAGGCTAACTTTGCGCTACATCGCAGGTTTCTCGGCAGCGACCGCCCTTGAAGGGCCGCCCTTGCTGGCGCATCAAGGCATGCATGTAGTGATCGACGGGGAGCCATTCGCCCCCTAAAAGTAGCCAGTAGAGACCAAGCTCGGCTCTGCAAATAGAACTTCCCACGAAGGATCGAGATACAGCCACCGCTGAGTGCTGAACCAGCTAGTGGGCATTTCGGGAACGTGCAGCAAACCGTGCCCGCCCACGCAGATTAGCTCCGTTCCATTCCAAGCCAGAAATGTTCTCGACGGCTGACCGACCTGTGCAGGATGGGAGAGCTTTCCAAGACACACAGGGCACCGTTGCCGCTGGTCCCGCAGCGCCCAACGGAGGCCGAAGAGGCAGATCGAAAAGGAAAACACCAGCTGGATATACTCCGATGAAGACGTCTCGAGCGTTGGACGCAGATAGGCCAGATCGAGCGACACGAGATAAACAATGGGCAAGAGCAGAGCGATCTTGCCGGTCAAAAAGCTCCAGCGACGAAGTCTCGTCGACCAGGAAAGCTTCCGGGAGCTTAACCGGTACTCTCCCAGGGGAAGCGATGTTGTAGCCGGCAACGCGAGGCAGGCGAGAAAGACCGCGAAGAGGAAGATGTCCCGCGGTCCCTGGATTCGCTCCGCTAAAGGCTCCACATAAAAAATCATCCATTGTTCCATCTGGTGTCCGTGCTGTCATGTGGCCATTCTCGCTCCACAAATCGCGGGCGCCCGACGACGTCAGATGCGCTACAACGAATCCAACGCGATCTGGAACCATCTCAGTGTCAGGCTCAAGCAGCCAGACATCCACCTTCCCCGGGAGCCTCCAACTCCCAGCGGTCGCAATCCCGGCCACTACGGCTTCTCGAAGACCCACCGTCACCACACGCCCTGCGATATTAGGGTCTTCACCGAATTTCTTTCTCCAAACCTCATCGCTCAGAATTACTCTTGGCCGCTCATCGAGAGTTTCACCACCGGATAACGGAAGACGTAATGACAGACCGAGCAGTTGAAAGAGATTCAGGCTTGCGTGAGCGACGCCCACCGTGGTTTGGTGATGCGATGCATTCGACAAAGGCTCGCGTTCGACCCTGTAGAACGCGAACCCGTCGAAGAGATGCTGCTTTCGAAGCTTCCAGACTTCGAACTGTTCGGCAGAGATCGTGGGCACTGAATCCTGCGTGCATCGTGCATTCCGGATCAGGACCAGGCTTGGCGCAATCCGATAACGCGATGGCTGAAGCGCCGTGCGGACCCCCAGGCAACAACAACCCGACGCCGTAGCTCACCGCGATCAGGGTGATCAGGAAACGCAGACATTGCAGGGCCGACCCCTTAGTTGTTGCAAGAGGGACTCTCTTCTGTCCGGATTCCCGCGAGAGGCAAAATGCGTCTTGAAACGCTCCCAGGCAGAATGCCGTCACCTCTCGCTCACCTCTCCATGAGAGAGAGTGGTCTGGGGTGCAGATCTTTCGTACGTGCCATAGCTCTGATCGCCACTCCATCTCCCATTCAGAGCGCTGCCGACGAGGCACAAGCAAAGAAGAGATGTACAGCACGCAGAGGTCGAATTTGCTGAAGATCGATGCAAATCCCCGTGTCATATCGACTCCACCTGTTCTGAGGGAATCAGCTTTGCCAGCAGTGGATAGCGCTTCCGGGACGACTCCAGGGTCATCCTCCCGGCCCGCGTCAGCTTGTAATACTTCCTCGGCGGTCGCTGCTCAGCATCGGCGATGGATTGCTGCTCCCAATTCGAGCGGATCAGCTCGTCGCGCTCAAGCCGCCGCATCGCCGGGTAAACCGTACCACTCGGGAGCCCTGTCATCTCCATCACGCTGAACCCGTAGATATATCCGGCGTTCACCGCCTGAAGTATCATCGCCGCCGTATGTGAGAGCTTCGTCTCCGCTGCCATGCCGAAACTATACCTATGTAGCAAGCTACTTGACTAGTCCCTATCCCGAATGCTACATAGGGTAGAGCGAGGTCAGTCACCATGCTCGAGGTAAAAGGTCTAACCAAGCGTTATCGAGGCCTTCCGGCGATCGAAGATGTCAGCTTCCGCGTCGGTGCCGGCGAGATCGTTGGCTACGTCGGCCCAAACGGATCCGGCAAGTCCACCACGGTTAAGATCGTCACCGGCTTGCTCGAATCGAACGAGGGTCAGGTGCTCTTCGAGGGCGAAAGCATTCGTAATGACCTCCAGGGCTACCGCGCCGCCTTCGGCTACGTTCCCGAAGAGGCCCATGTCTACACTCACCTCTCGGGGCTTGAATACCTTCAGTTAGTCGGCCGCTTACGCAACATGCCGGAGGCCCTCATCGACCTGAAAGCCAACAGGTTCCTCTCTCTTCTCGGCTTGGAGTCCTGGCGCTACTCGCCTATCTCTCTTTACTCGAAGGGCATGAAACAGCGCATCCTCATCGCCGCTGCCCTGCTTCACGATCCGAAGCTGCTGATCTTCGACGAACCGCTCTCAGGACTCGACGTCGTCTCCGCCAGGCTCTTCAAGGACCTGCTGCAGCAGCTCGCCGCTCAGGGCAAGGCGATCCTCTACATCTCGCACGTGCTCGAGGTCGTCGAGCTGGTCTGCCACCGCGTCATCGTCATCGCGAAAGGGAAGA
Organism: uncultured Acidobacteriaceae bacterium; assembly: GCA_963756685.1. Lineage (GTDB taxonomy): Bacteria > Acidobacteriota > Terriglobia > Terriglobales > Acidobacteriaceae > Edaphobacter. The sequence continues at coordinate 357,889 of CAVWON010000003.1, read as the reverse complement.
TCCTTGCCGACGCACCACCCTCCGAACTCAAACAATCGCTCGCGCTCGCAAATTTGGAAAGCGTCTTCGCCCAGCTCGTCCAGCAGCAGGACACACAAAGCATCGCCTGTGAGTTAGTCGATGTCATGGCGGTTCACCATGTCTGATCGACTTGGTCTCTTCCGGCCGCCCAAACATCCTGTACTCTCGCTGGGTGCCCAGGCCGAGCCCGTCGCTGCAAAGCGTGAACAAACTCAGTTCGAGGTACTCGTCCGGCACCTTCTTGACCGCTTCTTTCACAACGAACTCCTGACTTCGGACGATGAGACGAAACGCGTCATGCAAATCAGCTATGCCGTCGCTTTACCCGGGGTACTGGTCGCGCTCTTCCTTTTTCCCGCCTACCACGGCTTTCCGCCGTACCCCTTGCACCGCCCATTCTGGGCGCAGGCGGCCGATCACTACTTCTACGTTATGTACTCTTTCATCGTCATGGGCGCCGCAACAGTCTACGAGTGGGACCTCCTCTTCCCCGATCTCCTCGACATATTCGTCCTATCACCTCTTCCCATCGCTTACCGTCACCTGTTCTTTGCTCGAGTCCTTGCCCTCACTATCTTTCTCATGTTGGTATTGCTCGGCACCAGCGGTCTGGGCACAATCTTTCTTCCCCTGGTTGCCGAACAGCACAATTTTGTCAATCATCTTTTTTCGCATGCTGTCGCTGTGATCTTCAGCGGGGCCTTCGCAGCGGCCGCTTTCCTCGCACTCCAGGGCGTTCTTCTCAATACCGTTGGCGAGAACCTCTTCCGGCAGAATCACGCCTCTGCTTCAAGGCGGATCTATCATGTTGCTCCTTACCGTCCTGCTTCTCTTTCCAACTCTCTCTCAATCTCTCCGACCTATCCTCCTTTCAGAAAGCCCGGCGGTAAGATACTTTCCTCCATTCTGGTTCCTTGGCATCTATGAGCGCCTTCTCGCCGGGCCATCCGCACTGCCTGTCTTCCATGAACTCGCCCGCACTGGCTGCTACGCTCTCCTCGTCGTGCTTGCCTTTACTCTCCTTACTTATCCGCTTGCCTATCGTAGAAGGGTCCGTCAGCTCATTGAGGGAGCTACTGCTGTTGCCACATCAAGCCGTGCTGCCGTACCCATACACCGCCTCCTCCACGCCACAATCCTTCGGCACCCGTCCCAGAGGGCGATCTTTCACTTCATCAGTCAGAGCGTGCTTCGTTCGCAGCGCCAGCGGGTCATACTGGCGATGTTCGGCGGTCTTGGGATCGCCCTGACCCTGGCGGAAATGGTCATCTTGCGGGTCGGGAACGGCCACATCCGCCCAGCTCTTTTGCCATACGGTATTCGCTCCGCTGTCCCAATCATGGCGTTTTGGACGGTAATTGGGCTTCGCTCCGTACTATCCGCGCCTGTCGACCGTCGTGGTTCCTGGCTCTTCAGAGTCATCATCGGGCGCGCCCGACCCCGGCCATCTCGCCGGCACTCGAGTTTGGATCACCCTCTGGGCCCTACTGGTCAGCCTGGGGACGGCACTGTGTTTTCACGCCCTCTCACCCGCCAGCCTGAAGACTCCCCGTATCACAGCAGGTCAGTTGGTTGTAGCCGTCGGCGTATCTTTCCTGCTCGCCGATCTCTTTCTATTCTCTGTCCGCACCATTCCTTTTACCCACCTTCGCAAAGGCGCTATCACTGACCTGCCGGTCGCGGTCGTTCGCTACTTCATTCTCTTTCCCTTCTTCGTTGCAATTGTCGTCCACAACGAAGCCTCGATCGAGGTGAGCATCTCGCATCTAATTAGAATGCTGGCCGTTCTCGTGGCGGCACATCTCGTCTTGCAGAGAGCTCAAGCTCGATCACTGCTGCAATACACCGTCGATACACCACCCGACGAATCCGACGACTTCCCTCAACGCCTTGGGCTACGAGATACTTGAATTCGTCGCAATCACAATTTTTCGACGCCAGCTGCTCCCTGGATGGAGAAATCCGTATGTCCGTTCAACTATGAGTGAGCCATCCGTTGATGCGGGAACGATAGCCGCGACTCATCGAAAGCTTTTCGCCGTTTACCAGAACAACTGCATAGTCGCCGTCACCTTCAGTGCGCACTTCCTTTACATGCTGCAGGTTGACGATGGAGGAACGATGCACGCGCAAAAACATCTCAGGGTCAAGCTTCTCTTCCAGGTGTGCCATCGTCTCGCGTAGCAGATGCGTTTCGGCCTGCGTACATATGCGGACGTAGTTTTCCTCGGCACTGATCCAGCGAATGTCTGATACGGGAAGGAAGACAATCCTTCCGCGCGACTTGAAGACGATACGGGTCGTATAGCGACCCCCGTTCTGACCGATCGCGCTATTTCCCGCAGGGCGCTGATTGACGAGCACCTCTTTGCGGGCGCGTTCTACTGCTGAAGAGAGCCGCTCGCGAGTAAACGGTTTGAGCAGATAATCCACCGCATGAATTTCAAAGGCGCGCAGTGCGTACTGATCATGCGCTGTCGTGAAGATGATGTGCGGCGCCGGCACAACTTTGTTGGAACAGAGTTCTGAGGCGATATCAAAGCCATCCATGCCAGGCATCTGGATATCAAGAAACAGCAGCTGCGGTTTAGTGGCAAGCACCAGATCGATCGTCTCACTCGCCGTCGGTCCCTTCGCCAACAATTTCTATTCCGGGCTCGTCTCGTAGAAGCTGGCGCAGTTTTTGTCGAGCGAGCACCTCATCATCTGCCAAAACAGTACGAATCATCACACACCATACCCTGTGAGCTTTCCGGTTGGACGTTCTGAGAATTGCAGGGGGAGAGCGATGGTCACCCGGACCTTACCCTGCGCAACTTCCTCGATGGTGAATGCCTGCTCGCTCCCGTAATGCAGCCGCAAACGGTCTTTTACATTGGCAAGTCCGACACCCCGTCGAACGCCGTTATTCAGGGAGTCCGGATGAAGGCCGGGCCCATTGTTGATCACGCTAATCATCAGCGTTGCGTTCTGGCGCCGCACGTCCACAACGATCAGACCGTCCCTATCCAGCCTCGAGAGGCCGTGAGTGTAGGCATTTTCAATGACCGGCTGCAGAAGCATAGCTGGAACCAGTGCATCGTACAGGCCTGATTCGACGGAGATTTCCTGAAGCACCCGGCCGGCGAATCTGCGGTCCTGCATTGCCAGATACATCTCTATAAATTCCATTTCATCGCTGAGAGGGACCAACTGCACCTCGCCGCGCTCCAACGTTATACGCAGAAGGCTGCTGAGTTGTTCCAGCATCTTATCGGCGGCCGAAATGTCCGTCTGCATGAGACTGGAGATGCTGTTCATCGTGTTGAAAAGAAAGTGCGGATTCAACTGCATGCGCAGGGCGCGTAGCTGTGCGTTGGCAAACTGGGTCTCCAACTGAACGGCCGCATATTGAGTCTCGCGATAGAGCAGGTAGTAGCCGATGCCACGAACCAGGAGAAAAACCGACCCGAAGATGACCAGGTTATCCACCAGTTCTGCGTCCAGGTGGAACACAACGCGGTGCCAGTAGGTCATACGTGGCAGGCCCAGTGGCAACTGGGGGAAGAACGCGACCCAAGTCATCTCTTCAAGCACACTTACGGCCAGGCCCAAAGGCAGGAAGCGGGTCATAATTGAGAGAAAGGTCGCCTCTTGGATATGCCGTCTCAGCCGCCACCAAAGTAGCCAGCTGATGACCCCCCAAAGAAAATAGTGCACGCACCACGCTGCCATCAGAAGCCGCAAAGTGATGTTAATGTGGTTGTTCCAGGAGTGCAGGCTGACCCACTCCTGCAAAGCAAACAACACCCCTAACAGTGTGAATGCTCCCACGAAGGCGACCGGGTTAAGGAAAGGAAGTACTGTACGGTCTGTGACCTTTGGAGATGGGTTCAGTGGCAGACCCTGCGCTTTCTGTGCAAACCAAATCCGCAAATCTCTTCAGGAGCTGGCGAGAGGAACCAATTGGCCTGCAAACGATCCGTCCGTGGAATACGTCAACGCGGCCGCCGGGAAATCTCTCTTTGTACCATCCTTATAGACGAAAGCAAGCGCAAGAGGGTGATGCTCAAACCATTCATTCGCAGCGGAGTCTTCCGTTTTGCACTCCTCAGCCCCTATCTTCGCCGCGAGGATATCTATGTCCCGCTTCGCTATACGGTTAGCTTCTGCTCCGCCTTGCAGGACAGCCACGCGGAAGTGAAGGTATGCGGCTTTATTGTCGGCAGGTACGCCGCGCCCGTCCCGGGCCAATATGCCAAGCACGATGGAGGATTTCCAGCTCCCCGCGTTCGCAGCCATATCCAGAAGGGTGCGACTTTGTTGAGGGTCCTGCTTGAGTTCGGGGTGATTTACCAGTAGGAGCCCAAGCGAATGCATCGCCGGCACGTAACCGGCATCGGCCGCCTGACGCAGTAGCTCTGCCGCTTTAGGTATATCGTGCGGATGTTCCGCATTCACCGAATAGAGGGAGCCAAGATTGTAAGCGGCCAGAGGATCATGCAGCTTCAACGCTGATTCGAACCACCTCTCCGCGACAATCTTGTCCTCTTTCACGGCGACACCGAAGTAATAGAAATCTCCAAGATAGGTAGCCGCGGTGCCATTGCCTTCCTGAAAGGCCTGGGTAAGCAACTGCACTGCAAGATCGCCGTTCTTGGAAACACCCGTCCCGTGCAGATAGACGATCGCCAAATTGACCTTGGCTTTGGCAAAGCCCGCCGACGCTGAGAGTTGATACCAATGGAGCGCACGCTTGGGTCCTGGGGCACCCCGATTCCAGCCTGGTAGAAGTAGCCAATCTGGTTCTGTGCTTCGGGATTTCCATGTCCGGCAGCTTTCTCGTACCAATAAGCTGCCATCTTCGGGTCCTGCTTGACGCCCTTTCCCATGAAGTAATCTCCCGCCAGCACGATCTCGTCACGAATTGACCCTCGCTCCGCAAGCGTACGAACTTGCGTCAGGTCCCTCGGTCGTTCCAGCATCAGCGTGAGCAGACGCGGGGACCCAGAACGTGGACATAAACAGAAAAACGGCGGCCCCAAAGCGATAACTGTACTTCCACACGGTAGGCATCATGATTACCTCCACGATCTCAATGCGGACTTTAGGAATTTACTGGTGGCCTGCTAGTAAGGCAGTTAACGTCACTGGTGTCACCTAGACGAGAGCCGCTACGCAAGCGTAATCGAGATAGTTCCGCCATTCCGGGACATTCACCCCGAGAATTGGCGGGTTTGACCCGTCGCTATGCCGTTCGTGGAGACAATTCGTCCGTTCGTCACAAATCTCGCAATTAGATCCTGCTGGTGTCTATGCGCGGCTAAAGGACTCGCACTGACGTGACGAGATGGGTCGTGTTGGAAAATCAGTCTCGACAAACGGGCTCGCAGGGCTTGAGCTTCCGCCGATAAAGGGTCGGGACAGGGGGATTCGGAAGCGGCTTAAGGACGCCCTGATGAAAGGAGCCACTTTAGAGCTATACTGGCCATCTACATAAACGAGGAAGTATGGCTACGAGACGACAGGAAGACCCGCCGGGGTTGCCGTCATCCCCGTTGATGCCCGAAGGCGGGCATGACCTTGCCTCGAGCCTGTATCAGGAGTTGCATCGCCTGGCAGCGGGCAAGATGCGCTTCGAGCGTGGAAACCACACTCTCCAACCTACAGCACTCGTGAATGAAGCCTATTTGCGACTCGGCAATTGCTCCGATTCCATGTGGCAGGACCGGACCCGCGTGCTGGGCCTGGCTGCCAATGTGATGCGTCATATCCTCGTGGACTACGCTCGGGCCCATAGCGCTGGGAAACGGGGAGATGGACAGCTTCAGGTGACGCTTGTCGACAACATGGTCGCGACTGCAAATAGCTCAACCGCCGATGTATTAGCTGTCGATGAAGCGCTCACTCGCCTCGCTGAGTTTGATTCAAGGCAGGCCAAGATCCTTGAGATGCATTTCTTCGCAGGCCTGACATTCGAAGAGATCGCACTGCAACTTGATGTGTCGACGCGTACTGTAAAGCGCGACTGGACTATGGCCCGAGCGTGGTTGCGCCAGGCGCTATCGCCTCGAATCCCAAATGACTCCTGAACTCTGGCAACGACTGAAACCGTTGTTCCATGCCGCCCTGGAAGAGGGCACACAAGACCGTGCTGCATTCATTGAGTCTGCATGTGGTGGCGACCTCGAGCTGAAGACACAGCTCAAACAGCTTCTCGATGCCAACCAGCAAGTCACCGGTTCGCTAGACGTTCCACTCGCCCATCTAAACGGTTTCCTGGATGACAAGTGCGCACGCTTTCAGCCAGGCGAGCTTGTTCTTGGGCGTTTTCGCATCGTCCGGCCAATCGGCAGAGGCGGGATGGGCGAGGTATACGAAGCGGAAGACCTGCAACTCGGCGCCATTGCGCTCAAGACAATCCGCCATGGCATCGCGTCTTCCTCGGACGCGTTCGAGCGATTTCGCCAGGAGGTACAACTGGCGAGAAGAGTAAGCGGGCCCCAGGTCTGCCGCATTCACGAGCTCTACCTTCTCCCCGCGTCCGGCAGATTCGAGGCGACGGCCTTTCTGACCATGGAATATCTGGAGGGAATCACACTCTACGAAAAGATACAGACCGATGGGCCGCTGCTGTGGAAGGAGGCACTGAACATCACGCTTGAAATATGCGAGGGCCTCCGATTAATCCACGAAAAGGGAATCATTCATCGCGACCTTAAGACCGGCAATATTATGTTGTGCAAACAAGCCGGCGCCACGCGGGTCGTATTGATGGACTTTGGCCTCGCGCGTGACTTTAGTGCAGACACTTCTAAGAGTGACAGCTCATCCCCTGAGGAGAAGCCGGGAAAGACCCTTTCGCAGTTGATCGTGGGTACGCCAGAGTACATGGCTCCTGAGCAGTTTGAGGGAAAACCGGTGTCTCCAGCTACGGACATCTATGCGCTCGGCATCATACTGTACGAGCTAGTCACAGGTCTGCATCCCTATGCTGCGGATACTCCCGTCGCCGCTGCGATTCGCCGAGCCAAACACGCCATCCCCGCCTCTTCGCTCCGCCCCAACATTCCAAGGCAGTGTGATCGCGTCGTCGAGCGCTGTCTGGAGTACGAACCCGAGAAACGGTTCCAATCCGCAAGAGAGGTGATCCACACCCTGAAGCCTCCTGAAAGCTTTTGGCGGCGGTGGCAAATTCCAATTGCGGTCGCATTCATTCTCCTCGTCACGGCCGGAGGAATTTTCCTAAGAGGTAACGCTAGAAATCGTGTAATCGGACTTAGGCAACTTACACCCGAAACGGAACCTTTCCGGGGGCCCCAGTTTGTCGCGCGACGGCAAGGTGGTCGCATATTCATCCGACCGGGCGGAGACAGGCAACATAGATATCTTTACCCAACGTCTTCCGGGCGGCCACCCCATCCGGATAACAACAGACGAGGCGCAGGATGACAGTCCCACCGTATCTCCTGATGGGACGTCTGTGGTGTTTCGTTCAGAAAGAAATGGGGGGGGGATTTACATGTCGAGTGTAGATGGAGGACCGGAGCATCTCCTCGTACCATATGGCCGGAACCCCCAGTTTTCGCCAGACGGCAGTAGCATTCTTTTTTGGATCGGAGATATTGATCCAACTGTCCCATCCGGCAAGTTGTATTTACTCCATCTCGGCGAGGGACCGCCCGTGCGGATCGCTGGATCTTTCAGGGACGCGCGCCTACCTCTGTGGAGCAACGACGGGCATCTAATCCTGTTCTCTGCATGCCGCCAGCCCGACACGCCAATGCCGGCCTGCTCGGACTGGTGGGTAATGAGCATCGACGGAACGGTCTTCCAAAATACCCATGCGCTAGCGCTTCTTTCGGACCACCAAATCGTGCCCTGGGAAGGGGCCATTAATGCGTGGTATGACGGCCACCTTTTGCTTAGCGGAAGGAAGGGTGGACAGACGAGCCTATGGGAGGTCTCGCTGAATCCCCATACCTTCAAAGCAACCGGAAATCCGCAACAGCTGACCTTAGGAGAGGCCAGGGACATAGATCCAACGCTCGCAGCAAGCGGGACTCTCGCGTACACACAGCTTGTGGGGGCTTTGCACCTCTGGCGGATCGACCATGCCTCTCAGCCGGGAGCGGCCGTACAGTCGAAGCTCACCCAGGACCCTTCTGTAGACATATCCCCTTTTATCTCCCCAAACGGTCGCTGGCTCGTCTTCTCAAGGGGATGGGGCGATCATCGTGACGTCTGGATCAAAGACACTAATTCAACGACCGAAGCGCCACTTCTGGCGTCGGGACTCGAGATAATGTCGCCAATCATCGATGATTCAGGGAAGCTTCTGGTATTCGAGGCCCGCGAGAAAAACGTCCCCTCAATCTTCGCAAGCGTAGAAGGTGAGCCGCCAAAACGACTCTGCGTCGGATGCAGTCTCCCCACGAGTTGGTTTGATTCAAATCGAGAGATACTTTACCGGGAAGGCTCGCCATCTACCCTTAACATGATCGATCCACAAACAGGCAAGCACCGATTGGTGCTAAAGCAGGATGGTGTATCACTGAGCGAGCCAAGTTGGTCTCCCAAAACTGAATACTTGCTCTTTACAAGACAAAACGAAGATGCAGGCAATAAGCAAATCTTTGCAGTGCGTTTTCCCAAATCAGCGGCTTCTGTTGAAGGGAAACGGATTCCGATTACCGAGGCATCTGAATCAAGCGATAGGCCACGGTGGTCAGGCGACGGAAAGACCATCTTCTACCTCTCTACGCGCGATGGATTCTCTTGCCTTTGGGGCCAGCCCTTTAATCCCGAAGCAGGAGAGACGAGTGGACCCCCTTTCGCCGTGATGCATTATCACAACCGTCGCAGTTCGATCGATGTCGTGGCGCCTCGGTCCTTTAATCTATCTGTAGCTGGCGATTCGATCTACTTCAACCTCGGAGAATCCAGCTCAAGCATCTGGATCGGAAAGCTGAGAGGCGAAAATAACCCCTTGGGCAACTTGTTTTAGGCTTGCATAACCTGAATGTTGTCGTGCACAATTGCATCCTAATTCACAGCCAGATTGGAGTTTCGCTATGTCTGATGAAGAAAGAAAACAGTTTCCTCCTCTTGCTCCTCTTCCTTCTCATTTTGAAGAAAACTGCATAGTCATACCGGTACCATCCGGTACTCTGAAGCGAGAAATAGAGAAGCAAATCCACGATGCGCTGGCTGAGCAGCCGCAGGACATCTTCAAAGATCGAAAATCCAGAGAAATGGTCATCGTGATCCAGCATGAAGGCACTCATCCGAAGAAGCCTTCTTAGAGGCGAGGCGAGCAATGCATGTGTGCCTTGTCAGTGCTCCCACGATTACCGAATACAACAGCGTCAATGAGTGGAGCAGTGAAGAGGTCCGTTTCGCCGCGTTGCAGCCGCAACTTGGAATTCTCAATCTGGCTGCTGTCCTAGAGAGCATCGGAGACTGTCCCAGCATCATTGACGCGAACAGTGCCTACCTGCGTTTCGTCGAAAGAGTCGGATCTTCCGCTGACTTTGCAAACTTCCTGGCTTCGGAGATCGTCGAGAACGCCGCGAACCTCTACGGCTTCAGTTCAATCTGTAGCACCTATCCTTTGACCGTTCGCATCGCCGAATCAGTCAAAAAACTGCGCCCGAATGCAACGATCGTGTTCGGTGAACCGCAGGCCTCGGTAGTGGATGTGGCAACGCTGAAAGCGTTCCCCTTCGTCGACCTTGTCCTGCGCGGGGAAGCAGAAATCTCATTGCCAGCTCTGATCGCCGAACTTGCGACCAAAGTTCGCCTCCATCAGGTCGCCGGGCTCACCTACCGGGACGCCTCGGAGGTCAGGCGCAACGGGAACGCGCCCGTAATCGACGACCTCGATGCCCTGCCTTCACCTGCTTATCACCTTTCACAGTACCTAGAGGATGTGAAGATTGCTTCTCTTGAATTGGGCCGAGGCTGTCCGTTTTCCTGCACGTTTTGTTCGACCAACGATTTCTTCAGGCGCAATTTTAGACTTCGTTCGCCGGCGCGCGTCCTCCGGGACATGCGAGCTATAGCAGAAAAATACTCAATCAAGCATTTCGATCTCGTACACGATATGTTCACCGTAGACAAACGGCGAGTGGCCGCGTTTTGCGAGGCGATGGCCGCTTCGGGCGAGGGGTTCACGTGGTCCTGTAGTGCGCGGACAGATTGCGTCGACGAGCCTCTCCTCGAGTTGATGGTGCGAAGTGGATGCCGTAGCGTGTTTTTTGGTGTAGAGGCGGGCTCTCGAAGAATGCAGAAGATCATCGATAAGCATCTTGATCCTCAACGCGCCGAAGAGATTATCGACATAGCCGAAAAATTGGGCTTGAGCACCACCATCTCATTGATCACCGGGTTCCCTGAAGAGGGGTGGGACGATGTTCGGGAGACACTACGAATATTCATGCATTCGGCGCGTTGCCCTCATTCCGGCCCACAACTGAACATTCTTGCTCCGCTAGCCGGTACTCCAATCTATTCGCTTTACAAGCAGCAACTAGTGTTGGAAGAACTTTGTTCGGACATGTCACATCAAGGCTTGAGCCAAAATGAAGCCGATCTAAATCTAATTCGAGAGAACCTCGAAATATTCCCCAACTTCTATCTCCTGCCCATGCCACATCTGGATCGAGAGGCCCTTCTTGAGTTACGGGAATTCTTGACCATCACCGTTGAGTGGTTTCGATGGCTCTTGTCCGCCATCGACCAGACTGTAGTTGATATGCTGGGTTTCTACCTTCAATGGAGGGCATACCGAGTCTCAGTTCGCCCGAACTTAGTAGGTTCAGTGCTTCGACGTTATTACGTTGGGAGAGATTTCCGTTTGGATTTCCTGACCTTTGTGCGAGAACACGCAGTGGGCAAGGAACAGATGATCTCCGCATTGCTTGCCGTCGAAGACGCCCTGGTACGAGGCACGCAGCCGAGGGTGCGATCCGGTCAGCAAATCTCCCCAGATCAGCCGATATGCTGGAGCGATGTGCCATCAACCACTAAGTTCACTGATGTCGTCGAACTGCAATGCAATCTTCAGCAAATTGTTGAGTCGTTGAAGTCGCGGAGCAGTCTGCCACTGCAGCGCGACAGGGCCTTCTACGCCTTCGCGAACTCTCGGATGGCGACCGAAACCTTACGAAGGTCTCAGACTGGTTGGCCGCTCTCATTCGCGCTTGTGACGGAACGCGAACAATTGAAGAAGTTGTGACGCGACTGTCGTTCGACATTCCAGAGGTCAAGGATGAAGTCAAAAGCTATGCTTTTGTGAAGTTGCTGCAAGAAGCCCAGACCCAGGGACTCGTCGCTGTCTACAGACCCAATGTGACGGAAAGATGAGGAGAAGCCCCCGGTGCATCCGGCACACTCTCTGTCGGAATAGGACCGTGTTATTGCCATCCGATGGCAGCCGGAGACGTTGTAGAACGACCCGGAGCGCTCAAGGGATTGATAAATCAGGCTTCCACGATCAGGTGAAGGCAAAAAGAAGTTTTGTTAGATTTTTTGTCACTAATGACTACCGATCTCCGCTTTAACAAGTGAAGGCAGTTATGAACACTGTCCTCCAGAAGGAGTTCGAGTCATGAAAAACACACGGCTTACTTCCATTCTCAATTCCAGTCTTGTTGCTTGCGCCCTGATGATCGGTACGCTCGCCTCCACACAATCCGCTTCAGCCCAGAGCACGACCCTGGCCGAAGTGACTATTCCTTTCGCTTTCCAGACCACGACCCAGACATTGCCCGCTGGCACATATCGAATCGACCGTGAATCGCCCTATCTGGTTCGGTTGCAAGGGCCTAGTAATGCTGGAGGGTTTGTAATGATGCATGTTGCGATCAAGTCCCACGCTGCCGACCACGGAAGCCTCGTCTTCGATCGCTACGGCGACAAATACTTCCTGCGACAGATCTGGACTGCGGGAGAGACCGGCGGCCTCGAATGCCCAAAGAGCCGCGCCGAAAAGGAAAGCCTGCAAGCGAAAAACAACGAAGCTCCAAGCTCGACCGAACTTGCATTCAACTCTATACCTCAACACTGATTCAAAGCAGCTGGCCGAGCGCAAACTCGGCCAGCTGCTTCGTTTTCCCGGCGACCGGTGTCGCGCCAAAGGGACCCACGTTACCCTGAACATTGAAACATGGTGTACTGTCATCCGAGACAGGCCTTTCAATGGGCATCATCAAGCTAAACTACGTCGACGCCGATGGATCGCACAGTGTCAACCTTGACCGCGACTCCACATCGATTGGCCGTTCGCCAAATCAAGACATTGTGTTGAACGATCCGTGCGTCTCGCGTCTTCACGCCATCATCGTCCGGAACGGCAACACCTATACGGTGGTAGATCAAAACAGCACCCATGGGGACCTTCCTGAACGCCACGCGCATTGAGCGGGCCGTGCTGGGGTTCGGAGACGTACTGCAGATGGGCTCTCTCAAGGGCCCCGAACTGCGCTTTCATCTTCAGCAAGACCAGGAGACAAATTACCCGTTGGAATCGCGGGTCAGTGGTCTCCTCTCGTCGTTGAGCGAATTTCGACACCCAGCCGATGAACTTGTCCTTCGGCGCGCGAGATGGAGAAACTGAACTGGCTTCTCCGTGCCGCGCGTCAACTTAACGAAGGCAATGCGATCGAAGACATTCTCAGCGCATTTCTCCATCTGACGCTGCAGCTTACCCGACTGGAACGTGGTTTCGTGTTTCTTCAAGAAGAAAGTGGGATGCGGCTTGCCCGGGGACTAGGTGCCGACGGCAAGATCCTGGAGGAAGATTCAACTGTCTCGCGCCGGGCCATTCACAGGGCAATCGAAGGCGAGTCGAAGTTTACGATCAGTGACACATCGGCTGACGACAAGGCGTCGGGATGGTCGAGCGTGATGGTGAACAAGATTCGCAGTATCTATTGCATACCCTTGCGAAAGCGGGTATCAGCGATCGAGCCTAGCCAGCTGCTTGGACTGCTCTATCTTGATAGCCAAATTGGACTGAGGGACCTGACTAAGATCGACCACCAGCTGCTCGATACGATCGCTGCGGAGGCAGCAACGCTCTTACACAATGCGTTGCTTGCCGAAGCCGAGTACAAGGCACGGCAGGCGCGCGAGGAGCTTGCGATTGCGGCGAAGATTCACAGCAACCTGATGTCCATGACGTTACCATCGCTTCCCTATGCGCAGATCAACGCGAAAAGCGTTCCTTGCCTTGCCATTGGCGGTGACTTCTACGACGCGGTGGCACTTGAAGACTGTTTGTGCGTCACGATTGCGGACGTTTCCGGCAAGGGTGTCTCGGCCGCCATCGTGGCCGCCACGCTGCAAGGAATCATCCACGCCCAGTTTCTTTCCGGCCAACGCCTGCCGGAGATTGCTACTGTGGTAAATCAGTTCCTTTGTACTCGAAATGTCGGCAAATACGCGACCATGGTCCTGCTCAAACTCTTTCCGGACGGCCGTGTTGAGTACGTGAATTGCGGACACATCCAACCGCTTGCAGTTCAGGGTACTCAAATAAGACGTCTGGAGGAAGGCGACCTCGTTGTCGGACTCGTGGCCGGGGCAAGTTATACCTCCGCCCACTGCGTGCTGGAACCAGGAGATCGCCTTCTGCTTACAACCGATGGCATCACTGAGGCGGAGGACATTGCCGGTAATCAATTTGGGGAACCGAGATTGAATGCAGTCGCGCAATATGGAAATCTTGACGCGATTATCGAGGATGTCAAGAATTTTCAGGCGCCGAATTTGGCCCAGGACGACTGCACGTTGCTGGAGATCCGGTACCTTGGTGGAATGTAAGCTGCCGCATCAAAGTTTAGGCCCTATAGTCAGGCCATACCATGTATTGCGCCGTCCAGCTGGCGTAAAAGAGCTCACCCCACCGTGATCAAACTGAGTTGCCCTTCGGATCAAGCTCTATGGTGACGTCTTTGTACTCGTCAAATAGCCCGGCGTTGTGCATCTGCCACGCAATCGGGCCGACCTTGCCCGCAGTTGGGTCCTTGAAGTCGAGCACCTCGAGGGCCTTGCCTCCGGGCGGTTGAGCAACGGCCATCCGGGCCGTTCCATTTGCGGCGTCGACCAGGATCTCGACCCGACTCCATGCGCGAGGGTCGAATTGGGTCTTCGTCACGGTCGTAAACTCCTGACCGCCAGCGTTGTTCATCCCGGGCCGATAGTCCCAATGGCCGCCGTTGGGTACCTGAAACTGGATCCCCCCGAGAGCGTCGGGTGGCTTTTCCTCGACTTGCGGACGAGAGCAGAAGACAAGAACGCACGCTTGATGGTCCGGTTTGCCCGAGACATGCCTCATCGTGAACATCAGGCGATAGCGGCTGTAGTCCTTCGCCGTGTAGATCACTCCTCGGCCGCTGCCCGTGCTCGCCATAGCGCCATCCTGGACGACCCAGCCAGTTGCACCGGCCTCGCCAGATTCGCCGTATAAGCATCTTCGAGCAGCAGCTTGTTCAACCGCGCGAGCTGTTGACCGCGCGGATTCTGTTTCAGCAGCTCCTCGGTTTCAGGTCGCAAGGCGACACTGCTGAAACGTGCCTTGTCATAGATCGACGGTCCGGAGATGACTCGATTCAGGTCCTTGACCAGTGCTGACATCACAACTTTGGAATCCGCATTCGACGCGGAATATGCGGCCATACTGGCTTTCACGGTATCTTCCAATTGTCCGCGCAGAAATGCAGTTACTGCGTCCGATCCGCTTATCAGCTTGTCGACAAAGGCGGTCTGATCAGCAATCTGGCCAACAGATAGTGATGTGGCGTTATTCTCGATTTGAAGCCATCCGTTGAGCGTCTTGCCATCAAAAAGAGCGCCTGCCGTCCCCGACTCCATCTCCGCGACGGCGACTCCCGCAAGCGAGTACCAGCCAGCTGTAATTCCTGCGAGCCTAACGAACTCCCTTCGGCTCAAATGACTCGTTTCGTTTTCCATGGTCATTCCTACGTGAGTAGCGTAAACACACTCGAAAGGACGTTAAACGTGTTCGATAAAACGCCGCTGGATGAGTTCCAGCAGCCCGTTATTCGCGTTCTTCCATATCTCATCGTTGAAGATCTCGACCTCGATCGGCCCGTCGTAGCCGGTGGCGTCTACGGCCTGCCGCAGTTGCCGCAACTCGATGACCCCATCGCCCATCATGGCGCGGCCCATGAGGATGCCAGGCAGAGGCACGGGCCAGTCCGACACATGAAAGCCCACGATTCTCCCGCGAGCACGATCTATTTGATGCATCACATCCGGGTCCCACCATATATGGAAGGCATCGACGACGACGCCAGCGGCCGGACTCTCAAGCTGGTTAGCAATGTCGTTGGCTTGCTTCAACGTTACGACGACAGAACGTTCTGCGGCATACATCGGATGCAAAGGTTCAATTCCCAGAACGACCCCGGCTCTCTCGGCATCCGGCAGCACTTCCAGCAAGCCATCCAGCACGGTGGCCCGCGCGTCATTCAAAGTCTGCCCATTCGCTGGACCGGACACGATCACAAGTACAGGCGCGCCTAGCATTGCGGCCTCCTCAATAGCGAGGCGATTGTCGGCAACCCGTTTGCGGCGCTCCTCGGCAGTGGGCGCCGAGAACCACCCTCCACGACACAGGCTGGAGACGCGCAGGCCTTCGTTGCGAATCATTGCAGATGCCTTCGCCGCGTCGCCGCCAAGTTTATGGCGCCACACACCAATGTAAGGAATGCCGCTCCTGGAGCAACCGCGCACCGTCTGTTCGAGAGACCAGGGATTGGCAGTCATTTGATTGAAGCTTAGGCGTTGCAGGAGGCTCATACGACACCTGCCAGCAGCAGAAAGTTTCGCATCCTCTGCATCGCCAATTCGGGATCGCGCAGCACACGCGCCTGGTCTGCGAGCACAAACAACTCGCACAAATGTACCGTTGACCGTGCACACTCCAAACCGCGAACCATGCGGAAGTGAGACTGAAATCCATTCAGGAACGCCAGAAAGACAACTCCCGTCTTATAGTGCTGCGTTGGCGACGCGAAGATATGACGGGAGAGCGGCACGGTGGGCGCGAGCAACTCCTGATAGCATGAAATTTCCCCGGCATCGAGTGCAACCAACGCCAGCGACGCGGCTGGAGCAATCGCGTCGAAGGTCCCCAGCAAAGCGTCGCTATGACCTTGTCGATCGCCAAGAATCAGACGGTCATAGTTGAAGTCATCACCGGTATACATACGGACACCAGGCGGAAGACGCCGGCGCATGGACACTTCGAGGTCCGCGTCGAGCAAAGAGATTTTTATGCCGTCGACCTTTTCCTTATTAGCACGGATAATGCTGAGGCAGTTGTCCGTCGCCGCCGAAACGGTATCTCCGCCCCAATAACCCTCCAGTGCTGGGTCAAACATCGGCCCAAGCCAGTGCAAAATCACCGGCAGCCGCACCTGTGAAAGCACACTGGCATAGACTGAAGCGTAATCATCAGGACCGCGAGCAACAGCGGCCAAAGCACGGCTTGCCATCAGGATGATGCGCCCATCCACAGATTCAATGGCTTCACATTGCTCCAGGTAGGCATCTGTCACATCTTGCAAGGTGAACGTTTTACCAGCCGGTAGATGATCAGTGCCTGCGCCACTGGCGACCATAGCTCCCCGAGCTTTAGCGGCCGCAGTAGTGCGCTTGATAAGCTCCAAGGCCAGCTGCCAGTCCAGGCCCATTCCACGTTGCGCCGTGTCCATCGCCTCAGCCACGCCAAAGCCGAGCGACCAGAGGTGCTCGCGGTAGGCTAGTGTTGCGCCCCAGTCGATCACGGGATGAGTGAGCGGCTCTTCCGTGCGCAAGGGATCTACCACGACGTGGGCCGCCGCAAGGGCGACACGAGTCTCAAACTGAGTTCGCTGTTGCAGCACGAGCGGTTCATAAGCAGGCGTGTAGTTGTAGATCGATCCATCGGCCCGCACCAACTTCACGAATGTCACGCCTCCAGCTCCGGCACATCGATCCAGCGTCGCTCTTGCCAGGACCTGAGACCAAGCTCCGCCAACTGCACGCCACGGGCCCCTTCCAGAAAGTCATGAGAAAACGGCGCGTCCTCCGCAAGATGCCTCAGGAACAACTCCCACTGGACCTTGAACCCGTTGTCGAAGATTTGGTTGTCCGGCACATCTTGCCAGTGCTCGCGAAATTGGAAGGGATTTTCGATATCAGGGTTCCAGACAGGACGCGGCGTATTGACGCGGTGTTGGGTCCGACATTCACGAAGGCCAGCCACCGCGCTGCCAAGCGTGCCGTCCACCTGCAAGCTGAAGAGCTCATCCCGATAGACCCGAAAAGACCAGGACGAGTTGATCTGCGCGACAATTCCACCGTCGAGTTCAAATGTCCCGTAGGCGGTGTCTTCCGCCGTGGATTGGTAGCGCTTTCCCTGTTCGTCGACCCGTTCAGGAATAGCCGTGCCGCCACGACACTGTACCGCCCGCACCCGGCCGAAGGTGTGGTCCAGAACATAACGCCAGTGGCAGAACATATCCATGATGATGCCGCCGTCGTCTTCCTTGCGGTAGTTCCAGGAGGGCCGTTGCGCGGGCTGCCAGTCACCCTCAAAGACCCAGTAGCCGAACTCGCCGCGAACGGAATGAATTTTACCGAAGAAGCCACTGTCCACCAGCCGCTTCAGCTTGCGCATGCCTGGCAGAAAGAGCTTGTCTTGCACGACACCGTGCTTCACACCTGCCGCCTTGGCAAGGGCCGCCAACCTCAGCGCCGTCGCTGAATCGACGGCAAGCGGCTTCTCACAATAAACATGCTTACCTGCAGCAATCGCAGCCTCTACGCTAGGTGCGCGCAGCGTGGTTAACTGTGCGTCGAAGTAAAGCGCGTCGTCCGGGTTGGCGAGCGCGCCGCGCAGGTCTGTAGTCCAGCGAGCCACATCATTTTCCTTGGCGATCTGCTCCAGCTTGGCGGCGTTTCGCCCTACCAGGATCGGATCGGGGACCAGGCGCGACCCATCCGTCAGCACGATCCCGCCCTGCCTCCGAATCGCCAGAACGGAACGGACAAGGTGCTGGTTCAGCCCCATGCGTCCCGTGACGCCGTTCATGATAATGCCGATCCGCCGCTCGCTCATAGCTTCTCCATAATGTGGTTATTCGACGGCGACAGGCTGCTGCTGGGACTCTCGAAGGAAGCTGCGATCGCGGGCCTCCGGGCCAAACCAGAAGATGATAATCATAAGAACGATCACGCTGGCCTCGAACATCGTCAACGCCCAGGGATATCCAAAGTGGTCGCGCAAAACGAATTCGATTGCCGTAGCGGGCGAGGCAACGAGCACTCCGAGCTGATACACAAACCCCGGGAACAAACTCCTGACCGCGTCGGGTGAAA
Organism: uncultured Acidobacteriaceae bacterium; assembly: GCA_963756685.1. Taxonomy (GTDB): domain Bacteria; phylum Acidobacteriota; class Terriglobia; order Terriglobales; family Acidobacteriaceae; genus Edaphobacter. The sequence continues at coordinate 339,496 of CAVWON010000003.1, read as the reverse complement.
GTTCATTCAAGTGCGCCGGAATAACGCCAAACGCGCCCTGCACGCCAGTCTGCATCAGATACGATCCCACGACCAGCACACCGAGCGACGTGCCAAACGCCCACGCCGGAATCGACACCAGCGAGATCACGAGTGCCAGCATGATTGCATTTCGTCTGCCTATCTTCTGCGATAGCTGCCCGAAAACAAGCGCCCCGACGATAGCGCCGATGTTGTACAAAATCGGTATTCCATACAACGTCTTCATTCCGAAGACGGTCTTCGCCGCGATCCCCGGGATCGACTTCAGGAAATCGGGATACAGATCTTGTGTGCCGTGCGAAAGGCAGAGCATCACGCTCATCATCAGCAACAGGTAAAAGAACATCCCTTTGTGCTGGAGCAGTGAGCTGAAGACCTGTCCCATGGAAGCCGGTCGATGTTGTTTCCATGCCTCGGACTCCGGTGCGAACAGCGTCAGTATCACGATCAACACCGCCACCGGCGCGCCCACAAAAAAGACCGACCTCCAGCCGAGGGCCGGCGCCAGCATCTGCATCGCCACAGCCGCCAGCAGGTAGCCCATCGGGTAACCGGATTGCATCATCCCGGAGAGCACGCCCCGGAACCGCCGCGGCGAACTCTCCATCGCATACGAAGCGCCGATGCCCCAGTATCCGCCCATGCCGATGCCATACAGCGCGCGGCAGACCACAAAGGTCACATAGTTAGGCGCAAGCCCCGTCAACACCGTGAGAAAGGAGAAATACAGCACACAAAAGATGAGCGGACGCTTGCGCCCGAACCTGTCCGCAAGAGCGCCGAAGAACAAGGCGCCAAGCGGTCGCATCGCAAGCGTCAGAGTCAGTGTGTACACCACTGACGCCTTCGACACATGGAAGTGCTCCGCCAGCGTGTCGAACAAAAACACCACGACAAAGAAGTCGAACGCGTCGAGCACCCAACCCAGAATCCCCGAGCCGACGGCGAACTTCCAACCCTTCATCTCCCGGTCGATTCCCGAGTCCGTCCCGGTCACAAACGCCATGTTTAGTTCGCCGTTTCCGCGACCGTCTACTGCCGGCCGGCGGTAAATTCAACTGCTTTCAATGTGGAAAGATTGTATCCGGTCGCTGGGCCCAAGCGGAAACGAAACGACAAGATCTTACGAACCGGCGCGAACTCCGGAGCCTAAGTTTCTCCTTTGCTATCGTGCGCCTGGAGCAGATACTGCCTGTATGTCCGCGACAGCAGCAGTCCTGGGAAAGGTCGGCCTTCCAGCGCCTCTCAAGGAAATTGCCGCGCGCCCGTGGGACGTGATCGTGATCGGGGCCGGACACAACGGATTGGCGTGCGCTACCTATCTTGCACGCGCGGGCCAAAGTGTTCTCGTGCTCGAGGGCCGTGAACGCGTCGGGGGGGCCTGCACCGTCGAAGAGCCCTTTCCCAACGTCCGGATGTCACCATGCGCATATCTTGCCGGACTGTTGCATCCGCTGGTGATCGAAGAACTCAATTTGCCAAGCCGTGGCTTCGTCTGGACTCCGGCAGTCAATGGCCTCTTTGTGCCCTTCCTGGACGACAGCAGCATCCAGCTCTGGGACGATGATGTTCGATGCGAAGAGGAGGTTCGCCGTTTTTCACCCAGAGACGTCGAAGGCTGGCGCGCGATGAACGATGTAATTCGCAGACTGCGAGATGCGCTTCGTCCCGCGAACGGTCTCTTGAGTGACGGTCCACATAAGGGCCCACGAGATTTATGGATTGGCGATGCACCCACACATGAGCGACTTGAGGAACTTCTCGCCGGCGACCCCGAAGCTTACAGTCTTCTTTTCAACTGGTCGATGGCAGAGTTCGTTGAGCGCTATCTCATCGACGAACGCTTGCAGTCTGCCTATCTCGGCCAGGGTGTGATCGGCACAAACGCAAGTCCCTTTGACGCTGGGACCGCTTCCATTCGCTTCCATCATTCTTCAGGCCGGCTCGGCGGTATGCCAGGCATGTGGGGTTATGTGAAGGGTGGCATCGGCATGGTGTCTTTCTACTTTTGCGATGCTGCCCGCGAGGCAGGGGCTGTCGTAGCTTCGGGCGTAAGCGTGGCGCGGATCCTTCCCGGCGAAGGCGTATTGCTGGAGGGTGGGGAGCGCATCATCGCCCCGATTGTCGTCTCGAATGCAGACCCGGTGCGCACGCTGCGCATGTTGGATGCCTCTGCAGATCCAATCTGGGCGGATAGAGTTCGCTCCATACCAATCGAAGGATGCACGGTTAAGCTCAACGTATTGCTGCGCGAGCTGCCTAATTTCAGGGCCCGGCCGGGAATCAATGAGGCGCATCACTATGGCCAGATCAACGCTCCACTGACGAAAACTGAGTGGAAGGCAAGCTACGCCGCGGCCCGCGCGGGACACCTTCCAGAGCAACTCTGGTGCGAGCTTTACTTTCAGAGCGCGCACGACGCGAGTGTAGCTCCTGCAGGCCTTCACACCATGAGCGTCTTCGCGCAGTACGTGCCGTATTCGTTTGCGTCCGGCAGTTGGGACGAACACCGGAACGCCGCGAAATCGCTTACTCTGCGTTCGATTGGCCGCTTTTGCAGCCATCTGGAAGAGTCCGTTATCGATGCGCAGGTGCTGGGACCACCGGACATTGAGCAAAAGGTCGGTCTCACCGGTGGGCACATATTCCAGGGAGAGTGCCTCCCCGCCTACATGTGGAGCAATCGCCTCGCGGCGAGAACACCGATGAAGGGTGTCTATCTGTGCGGTGCGTGCACGCATCCGGGCGGTAGCGTCATCGGAATAAATGGGCGCAACGCCGCGATGGCAGTCCTGCGCGATCTGGATGGCGCACATGAGAAATCGCCTAGCCACTTGTTGTGAGAAGCGATATTTGCTTCCTCTCGAGCGGCGTAGACAGCACCATACTGGTAGTGGGGCTCCCGTACGGTAGCAGCTTCTCGATCAAGTCTTCCAGTTCCGCCACGGAAGAAAGTACGACCTTCAACAGAAATGCGTCGCCTCCGGTGAGGTGATGACACTCCTGAACGGCGTCCAGCGTGGGTAGAAATTTCAGGAATGGTCTGTACCTGTTCCCATCGCAGGTGAGCCGCACAAATGCGGTGATCGAGTACCCCAGCGCTTGAAGATTGATCTCCGCTCGATACCCCCTGATCAATTCAAGGCCCTCCAACCGGCGGCACCCGCTCTGCCGTCGCGGAGGGAGAAAGTCTAATTCTCCGGCCAAGTTCTGCTACGGAAAGGCGCGCATCGGCGCTGAGCTCCTGCAATATCTTTCTGTCGATCGGGTCGGTCCCATTGTGCTGAAGCATTGCTTACCTTCTCGCAACTCTAAATTCGGTGGAATCCAGGAACCACTGCCATTTCGAATGGTCTCGGTGCATTTGTGGTATTTTAGCACCAATTGACGATGAATCAACGGAAAATAGCCCTGTTTACCGTTGAAACCTTATTTTGCTATGACGCCAATATGCTTAGCATAAGACCCATGATTAATCTCGATGGCAGGTTCCTTGCGCTCGAAGATGTTGCAGCAGTGGCTCAAGGATCTGAGTCTGTGCAGATTGCTCCGGCAGCTCTCCTTCGCATGCAGGCATCACGCGTCAGGGTAGACGCTGCGATGAGCGGCACGACACCGGTCTACGCTCTCAATACCGGAGTAGGTCTTCTCGCTAACATCCGTCTCGACGAATCCGAGATCGAAGCGATGCAGGTCAACCTGATTCGATCTCACTGCTGCGGAGTTGGCTGCTCCACTGTCTGCCTCCGTTGTGCGCGGCATGATGTTGATCCGAGCCAACGTCCTCGCGAAAGGTCTCTCCGGCATACGCCCTGTCGTTGCAGAACGTATCTGCGACCTGCTGAACCACCGGATCACCCCTGTCATCCCTTCTCGCGGCAGCGTCGGAGCGAGCGGCGATCTCGCTCCTCTTGCTCACATGGCGCTTGTATTGATCGGTGAGGGACACGCGGAGTATCAGGGCAGCGTACTTCCCGCAGCGGTTTGTCTCGAACGTGAAGGACTGAAGCCGCTCATTCTCCTCGGCAAAGAAGGCATATCGCTCTTGAACGGGACCCAGGCGATGTTGTCCATGGGCTGTCTGCAATTGAGAGAGCTGGAAGACCTCTTTTATTCCGCGCAGACCATCGCGGCTTTGAGCCTCGAAGCTCTACGGGGAGCCGCTGCGGCCTTTGACCCTCGTTTGCATTCGGCCCGGCCACATCCTGGACAAGTGCTGAGTGCAAGCCACCTCACCAGCCTCCTGGAAGGGACTCGCATCCCAAGAACTCACGGCGAGGGTAGTCGCATACAGGACGCCTATTGCCTGCGCTGTGTCCCCCAGGTACATGGTGCCGTCTGGGACACGCTTACTCACGCACGACGGGTCTTCGAGATCGAACTGAATAGCGCCACAGACAATCCACTCATCTTTGAAGACGCCATCGTTTCGGGAGGCAATTTTCACGGCGCCCCCCTGGCGCTCGCGCTCGACTATCTGTCGATTGCCCTCTGTCAGCTCGCTGGAATCTCGGAGCGCCGGACCGAGCGGCTCCTGAATCCCAGTCTGAACGAAGGCCTGCCTGCCTTTCTTGCGTCCAAGCCAGGCCTTGAATCCGGTCTGATGATGGCGCAGGTGACGGCTGCAGCGCTCGTTGCAGAGCTAAGGGTCTTGGCCACTCCAGCGTCAACGGGCTCAATCCCCACCAGCGGCAATCAGGAAGATTTTGTCAGCATGGGTATGACCTCGGCCCTCAAGCTCGAGCAAGCTGTCACACTCGCCAGAATGGTGCTTGCAATTGAACTGCTGGCCGCCAGCCGAGCACTTGATCTTCGCGGGGACACAAGCACGGCCTCGCTTGAAGACGTGAGGGCCCGCTTCCGTGTGCGCATCCCGGCATGGCGCGAAGATTGCGTCCTGTCTATATGGATGGAAGCGGCCTCCAGCTTTTTAGCGGAGGGAGCTTTGGGGAAAAATATGAGGGCCGCCGAGCTGGAGGAAGTCCTTCGATGAGCCAGCCGTATTTTCCAGTTCGAGCGCCACGCGGCAGCACAAGGACCGCAAAAGGATGGATCCAGGAAGCCGCCAAGCGGATGCTGATGAACAATCTTGATCCCGACGTGGCCGAAAAGCCTGAAGAACTCATCGTCTATGGCGGACGAGGCAAGGCGGCGCGCAACTGGGAGTGCTACCACACGATCGTCGAAACGCTGGAGCGCCTCGAGAATGACCAAACTCTCCTTGTGCAGTCTGGCAAGGCGGTCGCGGTCCTCGAGACCCATCGATTGGCCCCAAGAGTGTTGATCGCCAACTCCAACCTGGTGCCGCGTTGGGCAACCTGGGAGGAGTTCGACAAGCTCGATGCGGCAGGATTGATGATGTACGGCCAGATGACTGCCGGATCCTGGATTTACATCGGCACGCAGGGAATCTTGCAAGGCACGTACGAGACCTTTCGCGGGGCTGCAAAAAAGTATTTCAATGACACGCTCGCCGGCACTATTACCGTAACCGCAGGTCTCGGAGGCATGGGCGGGGCCCAGCCACTTGCAATCAAACTGGCAGGCGGCACAAGCATATGTATCGAGGTAGACCCCAGGCGAATTCAACGCCGTCTTCAGACACGCTACCTGGACACGGCGACAAACTCGCTTCATGAGGCGATCCAGTTGGCCCAGGCCGCGAAGGTGCAACGTAAGGCCGTCTCGATTGCACTAACGGGCAACGCAGCCGAGTTGCTGCCAAAGATGGTGACTCTCGGTTTCACTCCCGATCTCGTCACCGACCAGACCAGCTCGCACGATCCTATGTGGGGATACGCTCCAATCGCACACGCCGACGAAGATCTCAACGCTCTGCGTTCACTACAGCCGCAAGGCTACATCGAGCGCGTACAGGCCTCAATCGCGCAACATGTGCAGGCGATTCTAGAGATGCAGCGTCGTGGCGCCATCGCCTTCGACTATGGCAACAACCTGCGTACGCAGGCTAAGCAGGCCGGTGTCACCGACGCCTTTTCTTATCCCGGCTTCGTCCCCGCATTTATCCGCGACTCGTTCTGCGAAGGACGCGGGCCTTTTCGCTGGGTCGCCTTATCGGGAGATCCTGCTGACATCGCCAAAACCGATCAAGCGATACTGAAGCTTTTTCCGGAGGACAAGCGACTGAGGGAGTGGCTCAGCTTCGCAGGCAAACAGATAGCCTTTCAGGGACTCCCGGCCCGCATCTGTTGGCTCGGCTATCGTGAGCGCGACCGCGCGGGTCTCCTCTTCAACCAGATGGTGCGAGATGGCCAGCTCAGTGCGCCAATCGTAATCGGCAGAGACCACCTCGATGCAGGTTCTGTGGCGAGCCCCTTCCGCGAGACGGAAGGAATGCTCGATGGTTCGGATGCAGTCTCCGATTGGGCACTGCTCAACTTCGCAACGGGCATCGCCAGTGGAGCGGGTTGGATGAGCTTTCATCACGGCGGCGGCGTGGGGATGGGGTACAGTCAACACGCGGGGCTCGTCGCAGTTGCCGACGGCAGCGATGAGGCCGACCAACGCCTGCGGATGTGCCTGACCAACGATCCCGCGATGGGTGTGGTTCGTCACGCCGACGCCGGATACGAGTTGGCCAGGGCCACCGCCGCAAAACGAGGCCTCGATATGCCGAGCATCAAATGAAGGCAGACACTCTCATCACGGGCATCTCGCAGCTCGTGACCGCCACAGGCGTCGGGCCAAAACATGGTCTGGCAATGCGCGAGTTGAGGATCGTGGAGTCTGCTGCAATTGCCATGTCCTCCGGCCTCATCGTCTGGACGGGAAGAGAGTCTGAATGGGTAGGTAAGGCAGAGGCTACAGTTGATGCAGGCCATCGAGCGGTTGTTCCCGGCCTGATCGATCCTCACACCCACGCCGTATGGGCTGGAGATCGCCTGGCCGACTTTGAAGCGCGAACATCTGGGTCAACCTATGAACAAATTCTCGCCGCAGGTGGCGGCATACGAAGCACAATTCGTGCCACCACAGCCGCTTCGCAGGATGACCTCGTCACACTGGCGAAGCCCCGGATCGATTCTCTCGTTGCCTCTGGAGCGACCACTATCGAAGTGAAGTCCGGCTACGGTTTCACTCCAACGGCTGAGCTTGCAATGCTCGAAGCGATTCAGTCTCTTTCAACGATCTCGCCGGCCCGAATCATACCGACCCTCCTCATCCACGTCCCGCCTGCGATCACCACAGATCGTTCCAGCTATGTGAAGGAGGTTTGCGAGGAACTGGTTCCCGAGGTGGCCAACCGCAAGTTGGCCACCGCAGTAGACATCTTTATCGAAAAGGAAGCCTGGAATGCGGCGGAGGCAGAGCAGTTATTCGATTGCGCGAAGCAGCATCATCTTGCAATCAAACTACACACCGATCAGTTTCATTGCATTGGTGGAGTAGAGCTTGGGATACGCGTCGGCGCGTTGAGTATTGATCATCTGGAAGCGTCCGGCCCGGAACAAATCAAGAAGATCGCAGCGAGTCCGACAATCGCAACACTTCTTCCCGGCGTCTCACTTCATTTGGGAATATCTGCCGCACCCGGTCGCAAACTGATCGACGCAGGCGCCGCTGTTGCCGTTGGAACGGACCTTAACCCCGGCTCAAGCCCCTTATTCTCGATCTCTGAAGCACTCGCTCTGTCAGTTCGACTTAACGGCCTCACTGCGCAGGAGGCATTGGTAGCTGGAACGACAAATGCCGCACATGCGGTGGGTATCAAGAATGCGGGCCGCCTCGAAGTAGGATGCATTGCTGATCTGCTCGTGCTGCACGGCAGCGACTGGCGCGAGCTTGTCTACGGACTGGGAGCCAATCCCGTCAGGGACATCTGGATTGGCGGGAAGAGAGTGAACAGATGAATACTCTTTACCGGCCCGAACTGCTCTACTCAAATGGCAGATTTATTGCCGATGGCAAAGTCCTGGTAAGCGAAAGCGGTCAGTTCTTAGAGACCTCTGACAAATTTTCTCCCTCTTCGACAAAGATCGTGGACCTTCCTGGGAAGGCACTTCTTCCCGGCTTCGTGAACACTCATTCTCATTCCTTCCAACGGCTCATTCGTGGCAAATCAGAATCAAGGATCGTCAGTGGCAAAGACTTCTGGTCGTGGCGTCGAACAATGTACCACGCCGCTAGCCAACTTACTTCACGGGACGTGTACGACGTCGCGCGCATGGCATTTCTTGAGATGGTTCTCGCCGGAACTACTACGGTAGGCGAATTTCACTATCTGCACAACGATCCGAACGGTCGACCCTACGATGACCCGAACCTATTGAGCAAGCAAGTGATTGCCGCTGCCCAATCTGTCGGCATCCGAATTGTTCTCCTGCGAACGGCCTACCTCCGGTCAGGGCACGAACTGCCGCCTGACCCAGGCCAGACGCGCTTCTTCGAATCGACGACCGCTTTTCTCGAAAACATGGACGCACTAATCGGTGCCTATTCGGCCAATCAATCTGAAGTACAGTTTGGCGTTGCGCCCCACAGCATTCGTGCTGTTCCGCTCCCCGATCTCAAAGAGATTGCGGCGTGGGCCAGACAGAACAAACTCCCCCTGCACATGCACGTCGCGGAGCAGGTCGCAGAAAACGCAGCATGTTTACGCGAATACGGCTTTACTCCGGCTGCACTGTTCAACAAGGAGCGCCTCCTCGGTCCTGACTTCACCGCCGTACATGCGATCCACATTAGCTCGGATGAAATCGCGATGCTTGCCGACGCTGGTGCAACAATATGTTCCTGCCCGACGACCGAGCGCAATCTGGGAGACGGCATCCTCGCCGCGGACGATGTCATGGCCGCTGGTATTCGCGTGGCGCTTGGATCAGACAGCCAGGCGCAGATTGATCCACTCGAAGATGCGCGAGAGCTCGACTATCACCTGCGGCTTGAACGACAGGAGCGCGCCATTCTTGATCAGATAGCGACGAAGACGCTGGGCTCACGACTCTTTGACTGCGCAACAATTCACGGCGCATGCGCTCTCGCACTGCCCGGCAAAGGATTGACCCCGGGCTCATCTGCCGATTTTTTCACCGTCGATTTGAACGACGTGTCCATCGCCGGCCACTCAGCCGAAGATTTGTTGCCGATCATCGTCTTCTCGCTGGGCCGTTCAGCCATTCGAGACGTTGTCGTGAATGGAAAGTTCGTCCTTCACGATCAGAAGCATGCGCACCAGGAAGAAATCATCTCCCGCTACAAAGAGATTCATCAGAGGGTGTGGCAGAACGGCCAGGCTGGGACCTCATCTTCAAGGAATCAGTAGCACGGCCTCTCTCGAACCTGATTCGAACGCTCTCGGCCTCCAATTTGATCGATCGACCCTACACCCGAGGGCCGTGAACCATGGCCGCGTCATCGCTTAGGCCAGTGGCGGGAGGGGCCGCCACTGGACCTGAAGCGCTCTTGGCCCCGTCGCGAGAGAAGACTCATCTCGATGGAGCAACGCGAAGGGCCGGAAAAGACTCTCAATCACCGGTGACCCTCGTTATACAATCCCGCAAGAGTTACTTTCGTGGTGATCTATGACGAAATTCATGGCCTATGTCCTGTTCGTCCCTATCGGTCTGGCGCTCTCCCTCCCGCCTGTTGCCCACGCAGACACGAATTCCACGCAGCACCCGACGGAACACGACTCGACAAAATCGAGGAAAGCATACCTGAAGCACCAGAAGAAGCTACAAAAGAGCGAGAGAAAAGCGCAAAAAAAGGCGCAAAAAAACTCGAAGAAGGTTCACCAGAAAGACGCCTAGAGCCACAGCAACACAACTGACGCATACCGTAGGTACGTTCGGGGCACACAGATGGATCGTTCTGTAGCGATTGTGCCCAACCTCTGACCGCGCCATCAGAGGTGCCCGCTAGACGGGAAGCGCTTCAATCACTGCGAATTGAGAGACCGTGGGGACGACCCTGTTGAGTCGAAAACCCGTGCTGGCTAGTAGCTCGCGATACTCGTCCACTGAGCGCTCGCGCCCTCCCGTCAAGATAAGCATGACGATGTCGATGAATTTGCCATTCGAGGGAATATTTTCGGCAAACAGGTCCCACTCCACCAGGAGCAGTACACCATCGTCGGGGATTGCCTTCCTGCAGTTGGCGAGAATGGTTCGCGCCTGAGCATCGTCCCAGTCGTGAATGACGCTCTTCATGAGGTAGGCCCTGCTGCCCGGCGGGATACGCTCAAAGAAGTTGCAGGGCACCATGGTGGTGCGCGCCTCCAAATCGCCACCGAGGTACCCATGTTCGCGAGCGCGGTCAAGCACATGCTCCTGGTCTGCGAGTACGCCGCGCAACGTGGGGTGTGCGCGGAGAATATGCGAGAGCAGGATGCCGTTGCCGCCACCTACATCCATGAGGCTCCCCCATGATCCGAAGTCGTAAGCTGCGGCGATCGCGGGACCAACGAGCTGGGACATGTTGGTCATGGCGTCGTCGAAGATGCGGGCCTGTTCGGGGTCGCGACGGAGATGTTCAAAGCCGTCGGTGCCGGAAAGTAAGGTCCGCGACGACTCTCCCGTTTTAATGCTGTGCATGATGTGGCCAAAACTTGGGTAGTGGAAATCGCTCCCCCAGAAGATGAAGAGAGAGCGAACGGAGCCGGGCACGCCGGTTCGAAGGAAGCTGGAGACCTGATTATTCCTGAAGCAACGAGTATCGTTTTCTTCGAAGATCCCCTGGCTCGCCAGAAGGCGCAGGGTGCGGTAGAGCGCGTCTTCATTCACCTCTAATTCCCGGGCCAGTTCGGCGGCGGAGCGCCAACCCTCATCGAGGCGGTCTGCCAAGCCCAACTTGGCGGCGACGTACAAGGTCTGGTGAAGGATGAGTCCGTCTCTCGCACGCAACAGAATTGGCGGAAGAGGATTGGAAGGGGCTTGCTGCGTCATGGATTCTCCTTGGTTTCTGCGAAGCGCAGGAGCGATTTAGCGAACAGAGTCGTGGGGTCTGCGGTTCATGCGCGGATTTGTTCTTCCAGAGGTTTCATCGATTGAGTCGTCGTTGGTTCGACTCCATACCTGTACTGTCCAAGGCGGGTGAGCAGAATCAGCGCAAGCACAATTGCCACACCGAAGGCCGCCAGCGGGACAGTATAGGAGTGAAAACGATCGTATCCGGCGCCCATGAGCAGGACGCCCGCCGATCCCGAGATCATAAATGCGGCAAATGCAAAGCCATATGCGGTGCCAAAGGCGTGCAGGCCGAAGTATCGGGTGATCATGTAACCCATGCTCTCAACTTCTGCGCCCATGCCGAGTCCGACAAGAAACGAAGCAACGAGTGCGAGGTTTCCGCTGATTCCCGCGCACAACATTGCAATGCCCACGGCAGTTGCGCTGTAAAAGAGAACGGCAACACGAGGGGCAAAGAGCCGATCGAGCAGGTATCCGGAGCCAAGTCGGCCGATAGTGACAGCGGCGCCCACTAGCGAAGTTGCCACCGCGGCACGCTCCGCGGTGACGCCTCGATCAGTAAATATTGCGGACATATGAAGGACAGCGCCATGTACGCTCGCGCCAGCCAATGAGAAGGTGCAGATCAGGATCCAGAATGTCGGGCTATGCCAGATCTCGCGCCAGCTCAAACCCTGTTTGTCCTGTGGCGGCAGTGGTGAGTCCCGATCTCTCCCGTCTCCATCGGGTAAGAGGCCCCGTTCCCGGGGATCGTTTCGAAGCAAGAGAGCTATGACCGGAAGCGGAAGCAGCAGGACAGCGGCCCCGAAGATAGCAAACGCCATGCGCCACGCGAACAGGTCGATGAGCCGCTGGGCGAGCATCGGGACCACAATGGAGCCGATTCCAATTCCCATCATCGAAAGCCCCAGCGCAAGTCCACGATGGCGGTTGAACCAGTGCGAAATCACAACTCCATAAGGAACAGGAGCCGGGCCGCTGGCCATTGCAACTCCCAGGATGATGAAGAAGAGGTAAAGCTGCCACAGGCCGCTGCCCACCCACAAGGCACAACATAAGACCAGTCCGTAGAGCAGGGTGGACCCAAGGATGACCCGCTTCGCCCCGAAACGATCGATTAACACACCGGTTCCGGGAAGCCAAAGTGCACCCACAAAATTAGAGAGGGAAAAGGCAAATGAAACCGCTGCGCGGCTGGCGTGAAAGTCCACTACAAGCGACTTGAAAAACACGCTGAAGGAGAAGACAAGGAGCGGAGCGCCGAGAAAGAGTCCAAGGGCACTGACGAAAACAATTAGCCATCCGTAGAAGAGTCGTGGTCGCCTGCTGCTCATTTAAACTCCGTCCCGCGAGATGGGGAGTATGGCCGCGGACACACTTGTTGCTTAGGCGCAATGCCTGTCAATCTAGTGGTGTAGAGCAAATATACGTGCGTTGCGCTTGGAGTCAAGGAGATATTCCCATAGCTCGCAAAGCCAGGTTTTCAGCGACAACGATTATCAGTCGACGACATCACGGCTCAGAGCTGCGGACTCGAGGCAACTAGAGCACTGATTACTCGTTCCGCAGTGCCACCATCGGTTCCACGCCTGCCGCGCGTCGCGCGGGAATAAACGATGCCAGCAGCGCCGCCAGGGCGAGCAGCAGCGTAGCCAGCGCCAGCATAATTGGGTCCCATGGCTTAACCCCGAATAGCTGACCGGTCATCAGCTTGCCTGCCCCGATCGCTGCCGGTATGCCAAGCCCCAGTCCGATACCGACCTGCGAGAAAGCACCGCGCAACACCATCGTCACCACGTGCCCGCGATCTGCCCCCAGCGCCATCCGCACGCCAATCTCGCCCGTCCGCTGTTCCACCATATACGCCATCACGCCGTATAGCCCCAGCGCCGCCAGCACCAGTCCGAGCACACCGAAGAGCGTCGTCAGTGTCGCAATCATGTTTTCCTGCTGAAAATCCGCGCTCACGACTTTGGTGTAAGGATCGACCCCATAGAGCACCAGGGTTGGATCGACATCGGCCAACGCCTTGCGCACACGCTCTTCCATACCCGGCGGGTCGCCTGGCGCCCAGATCACGATGTTGTACAGGTAGTGCGACCAGACTTCGCCGCTCACATAAGCCGGATCGTCGTACTGCACAGTTTGCGCCTCAGAAAGCCAGAACATCGGCCGCACCGGATCTTTGTAGTCGTAGGTCAGATACCGCATGTCCTTCGTGACTCCGACGATTTCGTAAGTTCCCGCATACTTGATCTTGTCGGGTCCGAAGTGCTGCCCAATCGGGTTTTGGCCCTTAAAGAACCTCTTCGCAAAGGCCTCGTTGATCACCGCTACCTTCCGCGTCGTCGCGGTGTCGTCCTCCGTAATCGGCCGGCCCAGCGCCATCGTTGCGCCTAAGGTCTCGAAGAACCCCGGCATCACTCGGGCCCATGACGCACCAGTATCTTCTTTCGCTCCAGGCTCTGGTCTGCCTGCCACCCGAATACCGTCATTCCAGCTGTCGCCGGTCATTGGCGCATAAAGCGCTGGCGCCGCCATCCGCACACCGGGAATCTGACGCAGACGGTCGTCAATCTTCTGGAACATCGGCTCCAGTTGTTCCGGCTTGTAGTTGCCCAGCATGGGATTGATCCACGCGATGTACCGGCCCTGCGTCTCGAATCCGAAGTTCTGGTGCTCCAGGTTCCGCAGGCTCTTACCCAGCAGGACAGCCGCAGACAGCAGCACGAGCGACACCGCTGTCTGCGCGATCACCAGCGATTTCTGCGCCCATGAACGCCGCCCGCTAACCGAACGATTTCCCCCTCGTAGCGCCTCCACTGGGTCGGCATGGGAAGTTATCCACGCCGGCGCGATCCCGAAGATGATTCCCGTCAGCAGTGACACGCCCAGGGTGAAGAGCAGCGCGAGCCATGACGGTGCCGCGTCAATCGGTACGTAGTTATTCGGGCCGCCGATCTGGAAGGCCAGAAACAAAATCAGCCTCGTCCCGGCATAGGCCACTCCGATGCCGAGCACTCCGCCAATCACGGCCAGTATCACCGACTCCACCAGCGCCTTGCGCACCAGACGCTGCCGCGAAGCGCCCAGCGCCACTCGTATCGACGTCTGCGCCCGGTCCTTCAACCCACGCGCCAGCAGCAGATTCGCAAGGTTCCCGCAGGCCACCAGCAGAACACACCCTGCCGCCAGCAGCAGGAGCTTCAACCCATCCTGATACTGGTCCCTCATGGCAGCCACCCCCGCCCCGCCGGGAGTCAGATGCAGCGTCTGCTGTTGCCAGAGCTGCTTCTCGCCTGGCTCCATGTCAGGCACGTGGCTAGCCAGCCAGTCGTGGAATTCCACCTTCAACTTTGCTTCGAGCACCTTCGGATTAACTCCTGGACGCACTCTCCCGATCAGGTCCAGGAAGTTGCCATTCGGTCGCTTCAGCCGCGAGGTCGTTCCATCGATCACTAGCTCCGAGACCAATGGCAGCCACAAGTCCGGCATGCCCCACCCAGCCAGTTTCGCTCCATAGAATCCCGGGGGAGCCACGCCGATCACCGTAAACGGATGCCCGTTGATCTGATAGCTGGCTCCGACTACCGAGGGGTCTGAGCCGTACTTCTCCTTCCAAATGTGGTAGCTCATCACCGCCACCGGCGTGGCGCTCTCCTGATCGTCCGCGTCAGTCATCAGGCGGCCGATCCACGGCTGCACGCCAAAGGTCTGGAAGAAATTTCCAGACACGTACTCCCCGTTGCGGGTATCCACCTGCGCCTGTGACCCCGCCCTGCGGACGCCGAGCGGCGCATTGCCGGCCTGCAGTGCCGCCAGGTCCGTGAACTCCGGCGTTCGCGCGCGAAAGTTTTTGTACGCCTCCCACGAGAACAGCGAAAAATTCTGGTCGTCACCCTGGTTATACCCACCCCAGTTGCAACAGCGAATCTTATCTCCGATCCGCCACAGCTCATCTGGCTTCGATACCGGCAGGGACTTCAGCATTACTTGGTGCACGAGCGTAAAGATCGCCGTGGTTGCTCCGATTCCCAGCGCCAGCGTGATCACCGCCGTCGTTGTGAACCCCGGTGCCTTTCGTAGTTGTCGAAGCGCGTCGCGCAAATCCGCCAGCATTCGTCCCTCCTGTCCTGCCTGTGACTGGGAATCCTGCTATGCAGTACGAGAACATCTGCCCGCCGGTTCCCCTAATTTGCGAGAAGAAAGGCTGCAATTGAAACTACGGTACTGAGGAAGAGTTCCGATGCGGCCCTCGCACGCGCGTAAGAACTCGGAATCATATTGCCGCAGACACTTCCACGACTGCGGTTGGCAGAGTGAAATGAAACGTCGCGCCTCGTCCGTCGTGGGATGTGGCCCACAAACGGCCACCATGCGATTCCACGATTGAACGGCTGATCGCCAGCCCCATGCCGCTGCCTTGAGGTTTAGTGGTGACGAAGGCATTGAAGATCTCGTCCGCTCTTCCGGCCGGCAACCCTACTCCGGTGTCGCTGACTGAGATCAGCACTTCACCGCCCTCCCCTCGTCCCGTCTTGACCGTGAGCACTCCGCCGGTCTCCTTCATCGCCTCGATACCATTGAGCATGAGGTTCATCAGTACCTGCTGCAGTTGCACCCGGTCCGCGGTGATTTTGGGAAGATCGGCGGCAAGGTCCGTCCGAATAGAAACGGCATACTCGTTGGCTTCGCCCCGCAGCAGCAGGACCATCTCGCCGATGACCTCATTTATCGTGACCAACTCCCGTTTGGGAGGGGCCTTCTTGTACAACGATCGCAGACGGTTGATGATTTCCGAGGCAAAGGTGCCCGCCTCGATGATACTTTCTGTCCCTTTGCGAACTTGCGTCAGATCGGGCGGGTCGCGCTGAAGCCATCGCAACGATGCCTTGGCATTATTGGTTGTGGCCGTGATGGGCTGTGCGAGTTCGTGCGAGATGGAGGCGACGAGTTCTCCGAGTATACTGACTCGATTGGTGTGTGCAAGGTCTGCCTGTAGCTGTTCCGCACGCTTGCGATCTTGAATGTCGGTCGCAGCACCGTACCATTTCACGACCTTTCCTCGCTTGTCCCGCACCGGCACGGCGCGGGTCAAAAACCAACGATACTCCCCGTCGGTGCGGCGGATGCGCATCTCATCCTCAAACGGCTCACCACTGGCGAAGCTCGCGTTCATTCGTCGTGCAGTTCGATCCAGATCTTCGGGATGAACAGCAATTCTCCCGGCTTCCTCCGCTTTTCCCAACTGCGACAGGCCGGTATACTCGACCCAGCGTCGATTCCTAAATTGAACGGCCCCGTCGGGTCCAGCGATCCACGCCATCGCCGGAATGGTCTCAATGGCTTCGCGAAGTTTTCCTTCCTCCTGCCGCAATTGTTGCACTCGGAGTTGATATAGCCCCCAAAAGAGTGCCAGAAACCCAGCCACGCATAACAAGCGGAACCAATAGGTTTGATAGTAGGCCGGGGCGACGTTCAAAGCGATCGCAGTTTCTGGCCCGTTCCACAGCCCCTCGCTGTTGCTGGCGACTAGCCGGAATCGATAGGGGCCCGGCCCAAGGTTCGTGTAAACTGCCTCTCGCGCTGCAACCGGCCGGCTCCAGCTGCTGTCGAAACCTTCGAGAAAATATCGAAAGCGAATCCGCCCGGGCGCCACGAGGCTCAGCCCCGTGTACTCAAATGTGATTCGCCTGGGAGATGGAGGAATTTGAACGAGGGCGGCGAGGTCTGCTGTGATGTTATCGGCGGTGATCGCCTCGATGTGAGGCAGCGCAGGGGCTGAATTGTCATTGATCTGGGATGGATTAACAACCGACAAGCCGCTGCTAAGCGAAAACCAGATCCTGCCCGTTGGATCCGAGACCACCGATCGGCTCCGCTTCACTCCTTCAGTGCTCTCGAGACCATCCGCCTGGTCATACTGGTGAACATCGACTGCCTTCACAACACCGCTCAGCAGTTCGTCACGCGGAACGCGCAAAACATGATGTGAGGTCGCGATCCAAAACCTTCCGCTCTTGTCGTCCGCCATTCCGAGGACTTGTTCGCGCAAAACCTCGGGCGATTCATGAGGAACTTGAAAGCGGTTAGAGGCAAAAAAGGCAAGACCAGCAGACGTTCCAATCCAGAGAGTTCCTGATGAATCCTCTAAAAGGCAGTTCACCTCTGGGGAAGGCAAACCCTCTACCGTTGTATAGGTTCTCCATTGGCCGTTTGAAAAAGAACTCAGCCCGGTAGGCGTGGCAAACCACATTGCACCATCACGGGTTTCAAGGATGGACGAGACGGTATTCGAAGCGAGGCCGTTTGTCGTCGTGTAAGTGGTGAAGTGTCCATCTTTGAATTTGCTGACGCCGCCGTTTAGTGTGCCGGCCCACACAGAGCCATCGCGGCTCTCATAAACAGCATAGACACTGTTTTGGGCCAGTCCGTTCGCCTCTGTATAACTCTGGCTCGCTATCGCACCGTTGCGAAATCGTAGTCGGGTCAGCCCCCCGCGTTGACGTCCGGCCCACACCACATCTGCCCGTCCACTGATGGAATAGACGACCTCATTTGGTGGTATCGATGGAACGGGTTGAACCCGTCCATTCTGGAGAACATACAGCCCACCTTGAGCGGGAGCCAACCAGGTGCGGCCCTCCGGGTCGACATATACGGGGCCATTGTGTTCGAAGCGACGATCGCTAACAGATGAATAAGTTACGAACGCACTGTCCCGAATGCGGCCTAGCCCTCGCCCACCTCCGATCCAGACGTTCCCTTCGCGGTCCTCGAACAGAACGTTAATCCCGCCGTCTCCGCGAAGCTCATTCTCTTCGGAGAACGAAATGCCTTTCGCGTTGATGCGCAGTAGCCCACGCGTCGTACCTACCCAGATATTCGAGTCACGATCGCGCAGGAGGCTCAAAACCTGGACAATACCGAGGAACGGCGGCAATTCGATCCGACGAAAGTCTTTGCCGTTTCCGCGATACAAGCCCGTGCCGGTGCCGACCCACAACTCGTCACTACCGATCGCCAGCAGACAATTGATCTTTCGGTCGGGCAATCCTGCGTTGACCTGGGTAGCTCGCCCGCCCGTAAGAAAAAAGAGGCCATCGCCGAGTGTCCCCAGCCAAACCTTACCATCGGCTGTTTCGGCCATGGAGATTACTGGGGGTGAAGAGGGTCCCAATTTCTGAACGTCGTCTGCCCTGAAACGGAAAGTGCCCTGCTCGATGTCCGAAACCAGCACTCCGCCGTGGTTATCTTTTGACATGGCAGTGATTGCGGGTAAGCCGTATCTGACGCTCTCAAACCCCCGATCTTTTTGGCGTACGAGATAGGCCCCCTGTGGACGGATCCACAGTTTTCCGCCAGCGTCCGTAAGCAGTTGCAATATCGAAACGTTCGAAGAGGTGGTAATGGGAGTAAAAGAGACAGGCCTGAAATCAAAGCCGTCAAAACGTAGCAAGCCTCTGTCCGTTCCAATCCAGAGGTATCCATCCGCGGTTTGCGCGATGCCGTTGACCGCGCCGCCGGGAAATCTGGTTTCGATCGTCCATTGTTCGCGGACGTACTGCGAAGGCAGACGATTGGGGTCGAGTGCACGTGCATCGGTGGCAAGGCCCGCTAGCACGATTCCAATAAGAGTCCATCGAGTTTGCTTCAACCAACAGATCACGGGAGGTACTCGAATTTGTCGATTATGACCTCATTTTCGTTTTTCACGGGTATTTTGCCTTGATGAAATACATACAAGGCGATGCGCACTGACCCGCCCTCCGGGGAAGGCACACCAGAGGTAAACACGTGCTGGTTAATGACACGACCGCCGGTGGCATTGCCCGATCCTGCCACCGTCGAAAACGTTACTTTCCCCAGTTCCCAGCGGAAGGAATGTGTGTAGGCACCGGGGGGCGTCCGAAAGGCAACAAAGTTAGCTGGAACGTAGTAAGGCTGGACGACATAATTCACGTTGGTATTTTCAAGCTCTCCCCAACGACCAAGCTCAACGTCCAACTCGCGCCGGGTGCTCTCTGTGCCAACGCCGTCCCAGGTGATTAGCGTTAGAAGGGCAGAAGGTTCGAGATGAGAGACATCGCGCAGCTGGAACCTGTAGGTCCCGTATCCCAGGCTGCGCGTGAGCTTCACCTCCGCCGCAGCCCACGTTCCCGGGCTTCCCGAAATGCGAAGATGCAGTGCACCTCTCTCGTCCGTCCAAGCGTTCGCAGGATCGAAGAAGTGTCTTGACCCAGCGCGAAAAATTGGCCCGGCGCTCGTTGTCCACTCGTAACCGCTAAAGTTCAGTGTCTTGGGCGACGGGAGTGCCGGCGCTGGGCCTTCCCCGTTAACGACTGCCAGCGCCACCACGCCGTTGCCGACGATCGGTAACGATTCAGTTTGTTCACTCGGATTGTAGGTCGGATCAACCAACAGAGCTGCATATTGCAGTCCCAGGTGGACTGAATTTTTCCACCGGCCGTCACTTTCGATACTGGTAAACGGCTGACCTGATGGCTGGCACAGGCCCCATCGCCCATCTGTCTTTGCGTACAACACGATTCGCTGCCCGGGTCGGGCCCCTGTGACACGACCATCGATTGTATCTGTCTTGTAGTCGCGTTCGGTTATGTCTGTCTTGTAGGGACTCTCCTGATATGCGGCGGGGACCTTGCTGAAAGCAACTGTCGTTGCCGAATTTCTCGATGAAGAGTGACATCCGGTCAGCACAAAGTACACCAGCAGCACTGACAATGTTGCGGAATATCCGACTATGTGCGGGCGCGACATCATCGATCTCCGTCACGATCCGAGGTAAGCGGCGCTACGAGCAGCAAGCTCACCAACACGAAAACGCGTCGTGCCCGTCCGCGCTTGGTGACGTCCGACCTATTGTAGAACGGTTGAATCACATATTGTGCAATTGTTTCATTCGCAGCGTCAACCCAGCCACCGACCTCTACTCCATCTCGCGAAAGTGCTTGGGTCGAGCTATATCCATCTGGGGCAGCGGATGATAATCCAGCTCCATCAATAACGCGGCATACTTAAAACCCAGATCAGTTCCCGTGCTCCACGTCGAGTCTGCTTTGATGGGAATGAAGGGATGATCAGGCCCGGGCTGCACCCACCATTGCCCGCTGGTGCGCATAAATAACAATCTGACGCTTTGGTCGAGCGTTTCTTACCCGTCCAGAGATCGTGTCGACTCTTTCTTGTCCACGTTGCGCCGCCGGCGGAATATGGGTGAACTCGATCGAGGTCCGGAATTGGCTTTATGCGACCGGCAACTGGTCAGCGAAATGCAGAAAACCAGCAGCAGCGATCGCTGCGAGAAAACTGGAACCAATAGTCGCAGTTGCATGCAACGCTTGAGTAAGCGAGTACAGACGAGTCACTCACTGATACGGTCTGTCGGCCCTTGTTATCACTCCAGATTCTTCCCTCCTTGACAAACCCGCCCCTCCAGATTGGCTACAACAGAGGGATTAGAACAGAAATCGCGCCAGGCGCCCGTCGTAACCCAATTTTTTTCAAGACTTTGCAGTTAGTCACTCAATGTTGACAAGACTTTTCAGGTTCGCCGGACTCCTAGTCCGGACATAAGCCTTGTATTTAGAAGACTTTAGCCACCTTCAACCCCGGGGGGAGGTCTCCCCTTCCCGATCAGAGGTCAGCCTGTGGTCACTGCTCGTTGCCAACTGCTCCGTGATCGCTCGCGACAATTTGTCCCTGGAAGCCGCGCCTAAGATATCCGAACATAGGCGATCCAGAAGGTGATGGCGTTTGAACTCTTAGAGTCGTTTCGGATAAGTTCGAATCGATTAGCGATGCGGCCCTGTCCCATACGCGGAAGTCGTTCTCAATCTCGTGGTGCGGCCGGTTGAAGACGCGAGCATACCAACTGTAATTCGCACAGTCTATAGGACGGTCACTCATAGGTCATCAAGATGTTCCCAAGGATTGTCGTCTGTTTCGGATCTGCCGCGACGATCTTCGGAAGTCCATGAAGTGGAACCTCGAGCCTGATAGAAGTTGATAGCGCTGCCTACGTTCGCTGGGATGATCACCCCGTTGCTGCCAGGCTTCGCAATCGTATCTATTTGGATTGTGAGTGCCACGGGAATTCCCATTTGCCCGAGTGCGTGGGCGAATGTGACTGTCTCCGCTGCCCCCCAGCTGTGCCCGTAGATAATGATCGTCGATTCCCTCTTTTCGTCTGGCGTGAGGAGCCCATCACCGTGAGAGTCGAGCATCCGCACCACCTCATGAAGGGCCTTCCTTCCATGGTGGTTCCCAAACACTACAGCTTCGCTCAGCGGGTAGCGATGGCGAAGGTATGCGGCAAACTGTACCTCGGGGTGCTTCGCATCGTCCTGGCTGACAAAGCCTCCAACAAACCCGATAATGATCACCTTCCCACCGGCGGAGCCGGCCGGTGGAAAATCGGCCCTCGGGACCGAGACTTGCGCGGTGCCTGGTGCGGCGAGAATCGCCGGTGCCAAGGCCAAAGCCAACATTCTAAATTTCCAATGTTGAGATCCTCCCATCACGATTCTCTCCCCGGTGTCCCTGGTTGAAAGCCTGCGGAGTTCAGCTGGTCCAAAGCGAGCTCGCTCGACCATCCAGATATGTTCAAAGAAGGACTCAGGATGCGAATTGCGACGAATCCGCAGATTTCCAAAACTGTGAAAGCCTTCTTGAGCACAATTGCATTTACCTCGCCTGCAATTCAATGTAGTGGGCCATTAACTCAACGTCCATTACATCTTTCTAGTATCCAAGGGTCTGTTCGCCAGCAAAAAGCAATGTCGCTCACCCTCAACGCAATCAGAATCGCTGCGGCCGCCGCTGGACACCACCGTATCCCGCACGGTTTTTATGGGCGCCGTTCAGCTCGGTGCCTCGATCTGTGCAGGCTCGCTTTGTGCCTTTATGGCTGACTCCTTCTGGGTGTACCATCTGCACCATGAGAGCGGCTGAGCATAGTTCCGTCGTAAATCGCGACTTGAATCTACGTCAGGTTATCGACTCGGCCCCTGCGTTGATCCACACCGCACGACCGGATGGCTACCTTGATTTCTTCAATCAGACGTGGCTGGATTTCGTTGGGCAGCCGCTGAAAAGTTTACTGGGATGGGAATGGATTTCCTGGATTCATCCTGAAGATGTCGAGAGTTTTGTGCAGAAGTGGCGAGAGTCGATCGCTGCGGGAGAGCGCTTCGAGCGGGCCGCACGAGTGCGGCGGGCTGATGGGGAATATCGCTGGATGCTCCATCGCAAGGTGCCACGACGGAACCTAGACGGAAATGTCATCAAGTGGTTTGGATCGAGCGTCGATATTGAGGAACGCAAGCGAGCCGAAGAAAACCATCAGACGAGCGCCCAGTTGCTGCGAAGAAATGAGTTCTATCTGGCCGAAGCGCAACGCCTTGGCCATATGGGCAGTTGGGTTTTTAAGGCTGCAGGAGGCTTCGACTATTGGTCGCGTGAGCTTTTTCATATATACGGTCTTGATCCGGAAAAACACGCCCCTACCCTTGAGGAATACCTGGCACGCGTCCATCCGCACGATCGTGAATTCATGGCATCGCTGATCGAGCGAATGGTTGCGGAAGGTTTGGGATGCGATGTCACCAAGCGTATTGTGCGGCCCGACGGCGAACTCAGGCATATTCGTTGCGTCGGTGCCCCTGTTGTAGAAAATGGGACTCTGAAGAGAATCATAGGCAGCGCCATAGACGTTACCGAGCACGAACTCCTGACGCAGGAACTCCGGCGCCGCGAAGCCTATTTGGCCGAAGCCCAAAGGTTGAGTCACACAGGCAGCTTCGGTTGGAGACCCGGCAGCGGAGAGAATGTCTGGTCGGATGAAACCTACCGTATCTTCGAATACGATCCGACGACCGAGGTCACGCTTGACATGATCGTGGAACGCGTTCACCCCGAGGATCGTAATCTGGTGCTCGAGCAGATAGAACGAGCTTCTACCGGCTGCGGCGCCATCGATTGCGAGTATCGTTTGCTCTTTCCCGACGATCGCATCAAGTACGTTCACGTCTTGGCGAGGCCGTTGGGAACCGCTTCCGATGACCTCGAGTTCGCTGGGGCGGTCATCGATATTACTGAGGGAAAACGGGCAGAAGAGAAAATCCGATTCCGCGAGAGAGAGCTTCGGACCATCATTGAGATCATGCCGGCCTACGTGGGGACCTCTTTGCCTGACGGAACAGTTGATTTTCTGAGCCCGAGTTGGTTGGACTACTCCGGCCAGACCAGAGAAGAAGCGATGGGGTGGGGCTGGGCTGGTGTGCTCCATCCCGACGACATCGATCGAGCATTGGCAAACTGGCAGGCGGGGTTGGCCTCAGGAGAACCTGTTGAGCAGGAGCTACGTTGCCGGCGTGCGGATGGGACCTATCACTGGTTCCTGAATCGCAGCCTCCCTCTCCGTGATGACGAAGGGAAGATCCTCAAATGGTACGGGATTCTCTTCGACGTCAATTCATTGAAGGAGACTGAACACGCTCTTCAGATGCGAGAGCATGAACTCCTTGGCATCATCGAAACCATTCCTTCAATGCTTTGGTCAACGTCGCCGACCGGAGAACCAACTCATCTCTCACAAAGATTGCTTGAATATTATGGGGCTCCCTTCAAAGAATTAGTTAATCGCGGCTGGGAGAGGTTTATTCATCCAGATGATCGAGAGGAGACCACGAAGGCATTCTTCCGGGCAATCGAAACTGGAGAATCCTTCAGCGCAATACACCGCGTGCGACGTGCAGATGGAGAGTACCGATGGCATCAAGCGGTGGGCGAACCGTTGCGTGATCCCCATGGGAAAATCATTCAGTGGTATGGTCTTTTGAGTGACATCGATGAGCGGAAACGAGCAGAAGACCATCTTCGGGATACGCGCATCAAGCTCAGCACCGCGTCGAAGATCGCGACCGTAGCTGAGTTGTCGGCATCGATCGCTCACGAACTCAATCAGCCGCTTATGGCTTTGCTTGGAAATGCTCAAGCCGCCAAGCGTTGGTTGGCAGCCAATCCGCCCGATCTGATCGAAACAAACACTTCGATTGAGCGAATATTGAGAGATATTCGCTCAGCCGATGAGACCATGCAGCGCATTCGGGCTCTTTTTAAGAGCGAACCGTGTGAGAAGAGGGACGAGAATGTTCTGGACATCATTCGAGAGTCCTTACGTTTCGTCCATGAAGGCCCCAGCAAGCGCGAGGTTCGAATTGATTGGTTCATCGAAGACAACCTGCCACCAATTTGTGTCGACCGTATTCAAGCCCAGCAGGTATTTATCAACCTAATTTCGAATGCGATTGAAGCGACCGACGCGAGTGCAAATACAGCCAAGATTCTGCTGAGAGCCTTTGTTACACAGGAGCACGAGGTCATTGTTCAGGTCATCGATAATGGCACGGGACTAGTAGATACCGAAAAGATATTCGATGCCTTTATGACAACGAAGGAAAATGGCATGGGCATTGGACTGGCCGTCTCAAGATCTATCGTCGAAGGCCACGGCGGGCGGCTCTGGGCGGAGAACAACCCTGACCGCGGCGGCGCCACTTTCAATGTCGCCTTGCCCGTATCCTCAAAACGTTAGTTTCGCTAGCTCCTGACCACACCGCATCTCGCGGCATGCCTCGTCACGAATTTCGAGTTACACGCAACCGGAATGAAACACTCCAGCATGTGAACTGCGTGATCGTAGCAATCCATCGAAGCTCGGTATATTACATATTCCTTGTAATGGACGTTCAGGCCACGAGATGAATCGCCATTCCCCAGCCTGCCACTCTACCCCATCTTTCAAGACCGCAAGCTACCAGAAATATGTAATAGCGGCTGTTCGAGTCGGACTCATACGATAGAATCCGTGTCAGTTTCCCTCTCGAGTCGCTCTATGTTTTCCAAGATCGTTGTCGCCTTGAATGATTTACCTGAGTCGCAGCGCGCGCTTCGCACGGCGATTGAACTCGCGCGCGCCTCCAACGCGGAGCTCGCAACGGTGTCCATCCTGGGAGATCTTCCCGCCTACAGCTCGTTTACCATTGTTGTCGACCCAACCGCTCCCAACGCGATGATGGAAGACCGGCGGCGGGCCCAGGGTGAATTGCATGAGAAAGCATCACTGTTGGCCCAGCAGCATGGAGTTCGCGCGAAAGGCTCGATCGTAGAGGGGCGGGAGGTACAGGCGATTCTTCATTTCCTTAAAGAGGAACGTGCCGATCTGCTTGTTATTGGCCTTCATCAGCATGACTTTTATTTATCCCGTCTTTGGAGTTCCGTTTACGACCTCGCCCAGGAAGCTCCCTGCAGCGTGCTTGGCGTACACTGAGCGGCCGGGCAAGACCAACGAGGTATTTTCAGTCGAAATTGATCTAGGCTTCGGAGGCTTTACGGCATGAGTAAAAAATCGTTGATCATACCGTTGATCGTCGTGCTCGTCGCTGCAGGTCTACTCTTCGGCATTGCCGGGCACTTGACGGGATGGCAAGGAAACCGTCCTGACCAGGTAACGGATGACGCCTACCTGAGAGCGGACATGACACCACTGAGCACGCGAATCTCGGGAACGGTCCGCAAGGTGAACGTTAATGACTATCAGAGTGTCAACGCGGGCCAGATTCTGATCGAGCTTGATGACGAGGACTATCGAGCGACCTTGAATCAGGCCCAAGCCGCCTTGGCCGCATCGGAAGCCTCGCTAGCGGACAACCAGGCGGCAAAGAGTATACAGGATGCTCAAATCGATGCAGCCAAGGCGGGGGTCGTCCAGGCAGAGGCCGCAATTAACGCTGCCAAAGCAGGCATCGCATCGGCCTCCCCCGAACTTGATCGCGCTGTGACCGAGTTGCATCGTCAGCAGGCCCTGTTCGACTCGAAGGCGGCAACTCACCAGCAATTGGAAACGGCCACCGCTCAACAGGGCCAGCTCAGCGGCGTGGTTGAAGGGCGTAAAGCGGATCTTGCGCATGCCGAGGGCGCCCTGGCCACCAGCCAGAGTCAACTCGAGGCGGCAAAGCGCCAACGGGAGGCGCTGAACACAAGGGATGATGTTTACAAAGCTGATATTGAGGCGAAGAAGGCATCTATTGTGGTCGCCCAAGTGAATTTGGCCTACACGCGAATCGCGGCACCGACCGATGGAACGGTCGGAGAACGTCACGCCCTTGCCGGCCAGTTGGTCGCCCCTGGAACCCAAGTGATCGATTTGGTTCAGAGCGACGTCTGGGTGCAGGCGAATTTCAAAGAGACTCAACTAACCAACATGCGAGTCGGCGACGCAGCAGATGTTCGGATCGACACCTTCCCAAACCGGGTGTTTCACGGGAAGGTCGAGCAACTCTCGCCCGCCAGCGGTTCTCAGTTCGCCCTTTTGCCGCCTGACAATGCGACTGGCAACTTCACCAAGGTCGTTCAGCGGGTGCCCGTCAAGATTGTATTTTCTCCTGGACAGCCTTATCTCGATCGGCTGCGGCCCGGATTCTCGGCAGTCGTCACCGTTCATACCGGCAAGGCTGGCGGACAATCGGGCAGTGATCAATGACAGGCCCTGATGCCAACACGCAAGATACTCACCCGACAGTAACAACACACCCGTTGCTGGGAGTCGCCGGCGTGCTCCTTGGCGCACTCATTGCGACATGTACAGGTCGCTTGATGAGCGTGGGTCTGGCGGACATTCGAGGTGCGTTGCATCTTGGAGTCGATGAGGGGGCTTGGATCAATACCGCGTTCAACGCCTCCATGATGTTTATCGGGCCTTTTTCCGTGTACCTGGGAGGTCTCCTTGGCCCAAGGCGAGTGCTATTGGCCTGCGCATGGATCTTCACAGCAGTAAGTTTCTTGATCCCTTTTTGCCATTCGCTCGAAGTAGTGATCGCTCTGCTTATCATTGCCGGCCTTAGCGCCGGGACGTTCTATCCGTTAACGTTATCCTTCGTGCTCAGAAACCTTCCGATGCGCTTTGTATTGCTCGGTATTGCGATGTATGCGACGGACATCATCTTCACAACCGATATGGCGCAGGCCTGGGAATCATTCCTCATCGAACACCTCTCCTGGCATTGGATTTTCTGGAACGGAACCATTTTGACTCCAATCATGATTGCGCTGGTTCACTTTGGTATTCCCTGGCAGCCGCTTCCAAAACCGCAGCCGGGGCATCCCGCCCCTAATTGGAGGGGCTTTCTATATGCCAGCCTCGGGGCAGCGCTCCTTTACACTGCGCTTGACCAGGGGCAACGACTAGATTGGTTTCACTCGTCGCTCATCATTGGACTGATGGCCGCAGGAACGGTTCTCATACTAGCGGCGATAGTTCGACACTTCCTGGTACCCAATCCTCTCGTCAATTTTCAGTTCCTCATGCACAGGAACACTATCTTGCTGGCGCTGGTCTTAATCAGCTTCCGCTTCATCATGCTTGCTACAGTTGTGAGCATTCCGAGCTTTCTTGGCTCGGTCCGAGGGTTCCTTCCTCTGCAAGAAGCATCCGTCCTGGCTTGGGTGGCGCTCCCGCAATTCGTGCTCGGCATAGCTGCAATGGCTTTGATGCGCAGAATTGACCCCCGGCTGATCCTCACCGCTGGCTTTGGCCTGGTAGGGGTCGCATGTTTGCTCAATGCGCGTGTCACTTCCGTGTGGGCGGGGCCCAACTTTGGAATCTCCCAGGCCGTAATGGCCGTCGGGCTGGCTCTGGCCTTCAACTCGATGGTCGGCTCTATCGTGCTCGAACTTTTGGACACTGGTGCGTTGAAACGACCCATTGACGTGTTGACCTTTGCGGGCTTCTTCCAGGTCATCCGTTTGTTTGGCGGCGAAATGGGATCCACATTTATGGGACATTTCATTGCCATTCGAGAGGAGTTCCATTCGAACATGCTTGGGCTGAATGTGCTGCTTGGAAATAGACTTACCGACTCGAGGCTCCTCGGCCTTCAACATGCATTCGCTCCACACTCAACTGGCATTACAGCGATGGGCCGCGCCGCGGAGGTTCTGGGGCTGCAGATTCGCCAGCAGGCCTATACGTTAGCAATCTCCGACAGCTTTCTTCTCGTGGCTACATGCTGCGTGGCGTGCCTTGTGGTGGTTTCCTTCATGTCCAAAGTGCCAACTCAGTATCAACAGGTCACTGCTGCACCAGTGGAGGCTAAATGAGAAGCACGCTCCATGAAAAGGGGACGATTATGACATCAGCCTCCGCAGTACGGCGAGAACTTCGGGCAGCTGCCACGCTGTGCCTGCCCTTGGCACTCCTGGGTTCGATATTCATCACGACTTCGCTGGCACAACAATCCTCTGCGAAGCCGATGCAATTAACACTC
The DNA here is from genome assembly GCA_963756685.1 of uncultured Acidobacteriaceae bacterium. Taxonomy (GTDB): domain Bacteria; phylum Acidobacteriota; class Terriglobia; order Terriglobales; family Acidobacteriaceae; genus Edaphobacter. Next base: position 311,202 of record CAVWON010000003.1, on the reverse strand, counting down.
GATCAGGCGATCAATCTTGCCCTGAAGCAAAATCACTCTATTCGCCTCCGCAGTCTTTCTGTCGATCAGATGCAAAGCAAGAAAGACGAAGCAAGATCCAGCTACCTGCCTCAAATCAAGGCGAGTGGCAGCGTGCTCCACGTGACTGAACTCGAAGGCGTTGCAGTACCAGCAGGGACATTTGGTAACTATCCATCAACCGGGCCGGTACCATCGAAGTCGCTCTTTATCGATCAAGGCTCTGCTACCTGGTACATAGGGGGAGTGGGTTTACAGCAGCCTCTCACTCAGCTCTTCCGCATCCACCAGGCGAATGTTGAGGCCAGGGAAGATGTTCTCGTCGCGAAAACGCAGCTTGATCAAACCCAGGACACGATTGCACTGCAAGTCCGCCAGCTCTACTACAACATATTGATCAACCAACAAAAGCTGAAGGCGTCCCAAGACCAGTTGACCTCAGCCCAGATCAAGGATGAGGAGAGCCGTAACGAGGTGGCGAGAGGGAACGCCCTTGAAATATCGGCTCTTCAGAGCAAAGCAACCATCCTGCAGACACAGCAGGAGAGCCTGACTTTACGTCTGCAAGGAAACGATCTTCGGCGTCAGCTGGCGGACGTTCTTGGACTCCCAGTCGAGACCCCCCTTGATCTTGACCCTGGAGCGGCCGCGGTTGCGCTTGACGTTCCAACACGGGCTGACGCAATTCGGATCGCACTCGACCAGAACCAGGACCTCAGAGCGGCTCGACAGACTCTTGTTAAGGCCCAAGCTGGCCTGGCCGCGGCCAAAGACGCCTACATCCCCGATGTGACAGCGCTCTCCCTGTACAGTTACCAGAGTGGAGTGCCGTTTCTCGTTCATAATTTCGGAACATTTGGGTTTTCACTCAGCTACGACCTCTTCGACGGCGGACGGCGCGAAGCTAAGGTTCGGGAGGCGCGGAGCGAAGTGCACTCTGCGGAAGTTACTGTAGATAAGCTGCAGTCTGACATTGAAGTCCAGGTACAAGGCATTTACGACAAAGTTGAGGAACTTAGGCAGATGGTTGATGTCGCCGGACAGGTTGTGAGGGTTCCGAACAGAAGCGGCCAGGCTTACCGATCGACAGTTTGAGCAGACTTCGGCGCTCAGTTCCGCTCGTAGCCAAAGTCACGCTGACTTGGCAAGCGCAACCGCATCCTTGCTGGAAGCAAATTGCAGCCTCTCATTGGCGGAGGCAGATTTGAAGAGAGCGATCGGCCAGATGCCGCAATAGAGAGAATTTCGTGCATGGAACGGCTCCTCACGAAAGCAGGTATGAACTCATGGATAACACCCTAACCAGTGTTTTGGCTGCGCTGGGCGGTTCCGTAATCGGCGCTACAACTCCGGTCCTTAGCAATTTCGTTCTCCAACGAAGCCAGACGCAGCGAGAGCTGACCAATCGCGAAATAGCTCAGCGCGAAGACCTATACTCGGAGTTCATACGTCAGGGAACGGCTTGCTACGCAAAGGCGCTGTCGCAGAGTCTGGAAAACATTGACGAGATTGTTACAATGTACGCCCTGGTGAATCGGATCAGGCTATTCGCATCTGGCAGCGTCCTTGAGGCAGCAGAAACGTTTGTAAAGACACTTGTGGAGAAATACGGTGAAAAAAATTTGAGCATCGACCAAATCAAATCAGTGGCTCTGGAGCAGCATGCAGATCCCCTGAACGATTTCGCGCTAAAGTGCAGGGCGGAACTTCGCGAGATCTACGAACGAGGGGCTTGGCGACGCAGATAAATCCCGAGGTTCATCCTTTACAAACTCCCTTTAGAAGTTCCACCAGAGCATCACCGTCAACCGGTTTGCGGAAGAAGCCGACTGCTCCCTTTTCGAGGTAGAACGATTCCGACTTCTCAGAAGGCTTTCCAGTAATGATAACGACTGGCAATGAATTAGCAGTACTGTTAATGTGGTGAAGCAAGCCCAGGCCACTCATCTGCCGCATCTCCACATCAGTGATGACGCAAGAGCTCTTTTGCAGACCGCCTGACTCGAGAAACTCCTCCGCCGAACAATAGCCTTCTGCTTGATATCCGCAGGAGGCCAGTAAGTTCAACAGCGACTCGAGAACTCGGAGATCATCATCAATGACCGCGATCGTGCGGGCCTGCATGCCCATTGAAACCTCCGCCCCTCTCGTACGAGCCATAGAAAATTATTCCGTGCAACCTAGGATGCTTCGGAAGACTCAAGATTTAGTTTGCTGGCGAGCTTAACCAGAGTTGCGAAAGAATCGGCTTCCATTTTCCGCATGATATGCCCCCGGTGTATCTGCACCGTATACTCCGTGATTCCTAATTCCCAGGCCGCCTGTTTGTTCAAAAGGCCACGTACCAACAGCGGCAACACCTGCTGCTCCCGTGGGGTCAGTGATCGGTAACGCGTGAGCAAGTTTTCTTTTTCGAATGCGGCCAACCGAAATTTCCGATCCTGCTCGAGTGCCTTTTCGATACAGGCAAGTAGTTCCGTCTCGTCAATAGGCTTGGTGAGGAAGTCCATCGCTCCTCCCTTCATCGCCGTGACAGTCGACGGAACGTCGCCGCGGCCAGTAATGAAAATGACTGGGATTGTCGTTTGGGCGGCTATCGACTCTTGCACTTGCAGTCCATCCAATCCCGGCATTCTCAAATCGAGAATCAGACACGCACACGAGTCCTGGCGCTCGAAGTCGAGGAAGTCTCTTCCTGAAGTGAACATTTGAACCTGCTTGCCATTGGCCCGCAAGAGCGACGAGAGAGCGTCTACAACACTGGCATCATCATCGACGATGTAGACCATTTCGTTCGACGTCATTGTCCACAAGCCTCGAAATGCTCGGCGCACCGCTTCTACATTCACGGAAGCGCACCTTTGTGAGAGATTATATTGCGACGGCATGACGAAGTCACCGACGTACCTTCGAATCAGGCATTACATGAATATGTAATTGCAAAAACCCTATTGTCCCTGATGAGGACTTTCGAGGAGAATGTTCGTTCACTTCTCCATCACAACGAAGAGCACTCCTGCTGTTCATCTCTTCCTTTCGGTAACCAGTCATCATTATCCGGATCCGCCAGCTGTGGCAGTGCCGGCCTAAACAGGGCCATGCGGAGAGTCAGCAACACGGTCACCCCAATATCGATCCACATCATGGACTCCTCCTATCGTTCGGGCAGTCGCTATGGTTGCCACGGGATCGAACGCTCGATTGCGGCAGCCGAAGTCTTTTCGCCGCCGACGATCTCGACGGCAACGATAACTAGATCTGCGTGATCGTCGTCGAAAAATGTTCTCCACGCCCCTTCTTGTTCCGTGCTAGGTTCCGTAGTTGTCATGAGAATGCCTTTCCCATTCGAACAGGGCCGTTTGCAATGTTGCTCCCGTGACGTTGTCAGTTGCCATCGCGCCTCTTTTGATTTATGTCGTGCGGCGGGCTCTTAGTAATCAGCCTTTGCTAACCTCACGAATCGTACTGTGAGCCTTCCAGTGCCGTCGCCGTCTTTGTCAGGATCTGCTCGGGAGACAATTGGCAACGCGATAGCATCTCAACCGCGAGTGTGAGGGTGGTTCGCTGTTCGAAGACTAATGTTCTCCACATGTCTTGCTGATTGATTTCAAGCTCTGTACGTGTCATGTGTTTGTCCCTCCAGGTGCATGTGGCAGCTATATATGCAGGCAGCCTGCAATTTGGGATTCCAGCCGCATCCTCACCAAAGTGATGAATGTTCGGCAGATTTGCCACGGAAGGGTTGGTCGCACCTGCTTTGCAAGTTCCTGGATGCGCCTCCGCCAAGAACGGCAACATTCGATTGAGATTCAGCCGACCCAACGGAAGACACATTGAATCGCATTACATATTTCTGCTATAGGCCGGATCAAAGGTATTCGATACTTGTCGGCGCCGCGTGATAGAGCGACGCATAGCCCAGCCTTGGTCGCGCGCCATCAACATCGTTTAAGCTCGAGGTCGATTTGAAAGTCCGACGCAGTGCTCAATCCATCTAGCCATCCAATAGCGAGATGCTAGCAATCACCACCTCGGCAAACAATTACATCTTCCTTGTAGCCGCCAGCTGCACGCACGTGGGCTAACAATCGTCTTCTTCTGTTGCATTCGACTTCGTTTAAATCGATCAACACCTTTTTCCGCGACCTGAATGGAAAAATTGCAGGTACCTTCAGCGCACCATGAGCTGCATCCTGCGCGAAACCTCTGTCAGCAATGCGCCTGGGTCTGCCGTAGCGGACACAGAGAATGACGCCTAAAATTCCTTCAATTTAGAGGATTTGCCGCAGGTATCGGGCCAAATTGAATGCTCTGTATCGATCGTTTTCGTGTCCTTTTCAGATTACCGACTGAACTCAGCGGTACTGAACACGTCGAGTTAGTGCTCGAATCGGCTCAAGGAACGCTCGTCTGCGCTTCGTTGACCGTCGTCTCCTCGTATCTGCATTCGGAACGGTCCGCTATCGCAGCGGAACCAATCGTTACATTTCAAGTGGCCGCGTTCGTTCTGGCTCGGCCTTGACATCTGCAGCTCGATGATCGCTGGTGATCAGAAATCGCAATGGAAGATCCGCCGCCTTCTGAATTCCAATCCTTGGCGTCACAACGACGCGCGATACATGATAGCCGTCGTCTACCACCTGTAGTGTCGAGCCCTGCCGGGTGACGTCGACTCCGTTGTGAAGCTCACGGGTGATCCCCAACGCCTGGCACAGTCGACCTGGACCACCGCTGATTCGAGATGCCCCCGACGCTTGGGGTACACCTCTCAGCCTGGCCATCGTCTTCACCCCTTCTAGAGGCTCGATCGCGCGAAAGAGCACGCCACCGGGCTCGCCCACCGGCAAACAGGAAACATTCAGGCAGTAGTACATGCCGTACACCAGGTACACATAGGCGACCCCGGGAGGTCCGAACAAGACCCTATTCCGCTCGGTCTGGCCGATGAAGGCGTGGGAGGCGGGATCATCCAGGCCGAGGTAAGCCTCGACCTCAACGATTCGGCCGCTTAGCCATTCGCCCTTGTAATTGTGCCTCAGTACTTTTCCTAAGAGCTGACGAGCGACCACCTCCGGAGAGCGGTCAAGGAAAGCCCTTCCCATCCTCCTGCGATTGGCACGCACCTTAGCGGTCACCTCAGGTCCTGTGCGATCACTCATCAAAGTAGCCTTTCGTATCGCGCCTATCAGCGAACCAGTGTGCCAATCTGGAAGCCTGATTCGCAGACGATTCAAAAATATTGTCACCTCGCGCCGGAACGATTTCAGAACGCATATCTGTACTCCTTCAACGAAGATGGCAAATGATGACAGCCCATTCCCAGTAGCCGGGATGAAGTTTCGCTGGGAAGCTGTGACTTCCTGCCATCACGTCGGGCACCGTGGAAACTATGGGACTAAAGGTCTAACTCTATTGGTGTTTGCGGTGTCGAGCAACAAATCAAAGCGTTGCCCGAGGCTGGTCGATCAAGTGGCTCTGGCGCGTACCGCAGCCGGCCGCCCAGAATGCCGCACTCGCACGTGTGACACACGCCCGTCCTGCAAGACCATCGGACGGGGACATCGCACGCCTCAGCCAATTCGAGTATGCTTTTGAACCGGGTGTCCCATGGCACAGCTAGGCCGCTTCGCGTAAACGACACGATCAGTTCTGGCCCAAGAGGAACCGGAGAATGAGGGGGCTTCAGTTCTCTCTTCGTCACACCTGGTTCTATGCTGTCGCCGGGTCCAAATACCTCTTGATGTATTGCATTTTGCGGCACGCCCAAAGAGATGAGATCACGGTTCATATCTCTGAGAAAGGTGGATGGTCTGCACACACGTAAAAGTCGGCTCCAACGGGAATAGCCAGTTCACCCAGACTCGCGCGGCTCCAGCGTCCTTGAATGTCGAAGTCGTTGCCGGCCCGGTCGGTTGGATCCGGTCTGCTGTACGCTATGGCCGAATGACTTCCGGGAATAGCGGCCAGTAGTTGCCGGGCTTCCTGGGCAAAGACGTGCTCCGTCGCATTGCGCGCAGCATGGATCCACCACACCTCCCGAGCAGATCTTGCGCTACCGGACGCAAGAGCGTGAAGCATCGAAAGAACCGGGGTGATGCCAATTCCGGCGCTCAATAGAACAACTGGCCGCCCACCAGCCCGCAAAATGAATTCGCCGCGCGGCGCACTGATCTCCAACTTATCACCGACCCGCGTTGCCTCGACAAGATGTTGGCTGCCTGGACCTGTCCCACGCTTCACGCTAATACGATAGGTGCCCGCGTCCGTTGCCCCTGAAATGGAATAGCTGCGCACCACAGGCGGTGAATTCTTATCGGGGAGGCAGCGCAGCACTAGATATTGACCGGGAAGCGAAGGCGGTAGCGGCGATCCTCCCACGTCTGCCAAAACAACTGAAGCCACCTCGCTCGTTTCCCGATGCACTTCAGCTACCCTCACCCACCGGAAACCGTCCCATGCCGGCAAAGACGAGGTAGACGATGTGAGTCCTGGGTTGCCGTTGTGGATTCCCTTCTTATCGGCCTGGAGGAAGGCTTCCAATGAGCCCTTCCATCCCGGACTCAGAGCAGGGATACGGGCTGCGATCGCTATGCGGTTGAGATGATGGTTTGCCGTGTAGAGGAGAGAATCAATCTCCGCGACTGAGATCCTATCGGGCCCATCCGCGATCTTCCGAATTTCGTCTCCAGCACCAACTTCGCCTTCCGTGATGACACGAAAATAGAACCCTGGCCTCCGATGCGAAACAAGCAGGGCCGCCATTTGAGGATTGTTCATTCGAATTCCAAGCCGATAGCAGGTGACGCGGGGTTGCGTCACTTCAAAGACTGCGGTCCCGATCCTGTATCGGCCCCCAATGCAAACCTCATCGTCGGGGAGACCCTCAACGGTGAAATTCTCTCCAAACTGTCCATACTCGAAGTCATTTCGGCCGAGTTCGCGCTCCCAATACCGGTAGGCTTCGAGTTGATAAACCATTACGGCACGGTATTCGCCACCATGGCCTTCGAGATCGCCCTGGGCATCGCCGTCCAGATTAAGCCGTCGAGCAAAGACACGCCCCGAGACAGGGCGTTTCCAGATCGCGGTGCGCACGACTTTGCCTTGCCATGCAATCTCACGGGGCAGGCCGACGTTAACTGACAGAAGTTTCGGCATTGGCTCCTCCAATGCAAGCGGTGCCGGCAGTAGGAGCACCGGCACAAAACAGAGCGATCAACACCTCTGGTTGTGTCACATGTGCGAGTGCAGCATTGCGATCTAGCCTTAGGTTCCTGTGGTATCGCGATCTCACCTTAATCGTACTCATCCTGCTGGCGCCGATGGCTCAGAGTTAGTGCATATCCCTTGCGCGCATCTTTCCAAGCCTGTTGCTTTCGAAGCCCGGGTCTGACAGGAGCGCGCCAAGTTATTTACCTCGCGCGATGAAACCCGGGACGCCTGAATCCACCACCTGGTTGAGCCTCTGTCTACTCTCAATGCGATTGATTTCATCGAACGCGTCTTCTGGGAGAGCGGAGATATCGAAATTCTCTCGCGCGCGAGCCGCAGTTTTAGGCGTCGTAAGCAACGCCGTGCCGCGCTGTACCGCCCATGCCAGCAGCACCTGCGCCGGCGTCTTTCCGACTTGTGCGGCGATTGCCGAAATGACTGGATCTTCGAGTGCCCCCGGCCTCATTCCGTGACCCAATGGCGCGAAGGCCAGAAACACAACTCCCTTGTCCTTGCAGAATTGCAGAAGCTCCGTCTCCGGCAGATGCGGATGGGCTTCGACCTGGACCGCGGCTGGTTTGATCCTTGCTGATTCGTAGATGGGCAACAATTCGTTCAAGCTGATGTCCGACAGTCCGATGGCCCGGCATCTACCCTTGTCCACAAGGCTTTCCATTGCTCTCCAGGTATCGAGCAAAGTTACTCCGTTGTCGTAGATGACATTGCCGTTTTGATCCCGCGGGTGCTGCTCGTCCCCCGGTTGGAATGCAAACGGGGTGTGAATGAGATAGAGATCCAGATAATTGAGCCGGAGTCTGCTCACACTCGCCTCGAATGCCGGCTCGACACGCTCGGGCCGATGATTGGAGTTCCACAACTTCGTGGTAACAAATATGTCTTCGCGCGCAATACCTCCTGCGGCAAGTCCTGCCTGCAACGCCTCGCCCACCTCGCTCTCGTTTCGGTATCGTTCCGCACAATCGAAGTGTCGAAATCCAGCTTCCAGCGCGTCTCTCGTAGCACTTATCGTCGCGGCCCCATCGGGAATCAGGGTGCCAAACCCGAGCACGGGCATGTGGCCGGCTCCGCGGTTGAGCGGTATTCTCCTAAACCGAAAATCAGAAGGTCCGATCATGGCTCCTCGGGCACTATCTCTCGCGTCCAGCATCACCATACGCGGATGTCCTGATCTTTCGTAGATCACTTTATAAGGTTTGGGCCCCTCGACCGCTCCGGCCGTCGGTGTCCGGTGTGATCGGCACACTGTTCTGAGCGTGTGAGATTGAAACGGGAAAATGCAGTGGCGTCGCGACTATGGACGTGACACTGCGTGCTCTTGAATAGCCTAGGTCGAACATCATAGCATGCCTCCTTTCAAATTCCGGCTCCGAACATCCAGATGAAATTCTGCCCATTTGGTTCCAAATGCGGTACTTCGGGATGAGCGAGACCGCGAGTTGCGAAACAGCTTTCCGCAACTCGCGAGTTCGGCTGTTTAGAGTGCCGCGATTCCGTTGAAGCCGACCGACTTTGGAAGGTCACCCGCCTGGCCGAGGCTGGTGAGGGAGCCGTTCTGTTGGTTGATGGAGAAGACCCCGATGTTTCCGGACTGCGAGTTGATGGTGTAGACGAATTTTCCGTCGGCGCTGACGGCTATGTCCACATTGTGGCTGCCGGAGGGGTTGTTGCCGAGGACTGTTCCGCCGATGGGGGTGAGGGAGCCGTCTTTACCGATATTGAAGCCCGAGATGTTGTCGCTGCCGGAGTTCGAGGTGTAGACCCATCTGCCATCAGGAGTAATTGCGTCCCAGCAGTTTCCGGCCGCGAAGGTTGGAAGGCTCTGGGTGATCGCAGTGACGGTGCCATTGGGGTTGATTTTGTAGGAGGAGATGGCGGAGCCATTGGTCGCGCCGGCTGGGCCGGTCTCGGAGACGATGGCGACGCCTTCGGGTGCGAAGGCTACAGAGAAGGTACCGGGAGCGGGGTTGGCGTTGACGACAATGGGCGAGAGGGTGCCGTCGGGCTGGATGTGGAAGACGTCGATGTTGTTGGCGACGCGCTCGGTGACGACGAGGAACTGGCCGTCGGGGCTGAAGGCGAGCGAGGCGCCCCCGGTGGTGGTGCCGGTGAGGAAGGCGGTGGAGCTTTCAATCGGGTCAAGTCGGCCACCGTTGTCGAGATGAAAGCCGACGAGGCTGCCCGCACCTCCGCTGTTGAGGACGTAGACGAGGCCGCGGGATTCGGCGATGGCGGAGGGTTGTGCGCCGCCGGAGGGAGTTTTGCTGAGGAAGTTCAGCGCAGCTTTGTGGACGTTGAAGACGGTGATGTCGCCGCTGCCGGCGTTGACGGCGAAGAGAAGGGACTGGTCCTGGCTGAGTGTGAGCGAGCCTTGCGACTCAAGTGGGTCGGTGATGCCTCCGCTGCCACGACCGTGGGTCTCGTAGGAAGCGCTTTGGCCGAGGGAGCCGTTGGCGGCACGCTCGAAGGCGATGACTTCGTTTTTGCTCGCGTCGTTGGACATGACGAAGACAGCGCCGGTGGCGTTGTTGGGTTGTGCAGAGGCAAGAATTGGGAATGCGGCGCCAACTCCGACGGCGAACATCAAGAGACTTCGAGTTACCATCAACATTTGCAGCTCCTTGGGAAGACAGATCGCGCGAGACCGAGGAGGGGCGTTGAGTGATTCGATGGAATCACCCTGGCGGACACACCTCAGGGATTGCGCAACTGTTGGAGCATCTTGAGATAGAAAGGTTACACGGGAAATGGGATTGTCTTTGGGATGCGGCATAAGCAACCGAACTTGCGGTTGTTTTGATCGCACCTAGGGATCTGACAGTTGTGCCGGTCTCTCATAACTTGACTTGGCCGTCCTAGCGGAGCTGCGCGGAAATAACGTCGGTCGAAATGATTGAGATTCAATTGCTCCGCGACGATCACAAAATCCTATCTTGCCCCAGCATCGGAGACATGAACGGAGGACGGCTTGTTCAATGGGCATCTTGTCGCCAGAAATGCGCCCGGCCGACAGATTTACGCCAAATGTGGCTGATTTTCTGGGTCGTGAGAACCACTGATGGATCAGTTCTTCACAGATCTGATTCTGACGACGCTCCTGGATGAGTAATCGGAAGCAATGCACGCCTCGCGCTCGGGGAGCTCTAAAGCTACTGCTGATTCCGAGTTACTCGACAGGGGCTCTTTGCGTCTATAACTTGGTATCAAGATGGCTCTTCAAACAGGTAGTTCACGGAATCCGAAACCAGCTTTGTCTGAAGACCCTGCGGGCAAGCGGACATGGCTTGTCAGCATGACGAGTCTCGTATTTATCGTTTTGCAGAGTGCCTGTACGGCCGTCATTGCGATCAGCGGAGTTCGTGTCGCCATTGGTCTGAGTGCCCTGGCGGAGGCCACGATTGGCATCCACGCACCGGCGGGTGGCTTCCATCGAGACGCGATTCGGATTCCGATGATGATAGCGGCGACGATCGGTTCCCTGATCAACCTCTACGTTATCTGGCGTATTCGTACACTGCGCGCCAGGCCTTCTTCGCAGTGGCGCGTGCAGGCTGCCACTCCGAAGCAGCGGCGATCAGAACTCTTGCAAATTGCGCTTGCCATCATCACTTTGGCTCTGGTGGCTGCGGAGTGGATCACTCACCCGATGGTTCATCGGGTTCCTTGAGACTTGCCTTCTCCATAGGATCTTTTTCTTCGCTAACGGACGGTGCGGGCGCAATGGCCCGGATCTCTGCCTCGAGCCTTGCATGGAGACGATCGCTAAAGCCCAGCGGCAGCTCAAACACGCGCTCGTCCGCCGTGAGGATCAGGATGTTTCGCGTAGAGTCCAAAATGGCCGAGCAGATTTCGCAATGCTCTAAATGCGTTTGCACCTGTTCCAGCACTTCGGCAGGTAGTGTTCCATCAAGATAGCCGGAGATATGGCCCAAACGTGCTTGCACTCTATAACCATGAGAACCACCTCCGTTTCGGATTGTCCCGCTTCAACTGTGGAACCAGCTTCTTCTGTAGCATGATGCGCGCTCGATGCAACCGTACCTTTACCGATGCGACGGTGATGCCAAGCATCTCAGCAGATTCATCTACGCTCAACTCCTCGACATCCCGCAGTATGAATATCTCGCGGTAGATCAATGGTAGATCGGTGACCGCTTGCTGCAATAGCATGCGGATCTCCTGTCGCTCCAATACCTCCGACGGAATCTCGCGCCAGTCCCGCAAGAGCGCCGGGGAGACGTGACCTTGCCCTTCGGGGGGTTCGTCCAGAGACTCCATCTTCATCGTCTTTTTACTGCGAAGACGGCTGCGCGCTTCGTTCAGGGTGATGCTGATCAGCCATGTACTGAACTTTGATTCTCCGCGGAAGTTTGCGAGGTTGCGGAAAGCCTTCAGGAAGGCTTCCTGCGCGGCGTCCTCAGCATCGGCCTCGTTGTGGAGCAAAGACAGGGCCATGACGTAGACGCTTCGCTCGTGAGGGCGAATCAGATCGTGAAACTCGTGGGTGTTGCCAGCAAGAATGGAGGCAATGATCTGCGCCTCGTTCCTGTTGTCGGTGGTTTCGGTCATTGCCTTTCGATCCATGCTCGACAGCGTGTTACTAACAAGGCATCCACGGAGAACAGCCCCGCGCCGAATACTAAGACGATGGCGGATGCGAACAGAAATGTGTACGGATCAGCTACGTAAAACTTACCTGGATCGGAAAAGACCGAGAAGAGCGCTTCGCGGTCCGCGGTCCAGTATGCCACCAGCATATTCCCTGTGAGAAGCAGCGCCGTGAGTCTTGCACCGAACCCCACAATCATGAGGATCCCACCAATGAACTCAAGACCGGAGATAAAATGCGCGTTCAGAGCAGGAAAGGGGATGTTCAAAGTCGTGAAGAAGCTGGTGATCTTGTCCAGATGATGCAGCTTGCCCCAGCCCGATTGGGCGAACTGCCATCCCCAGTAGAGCCGCATTGCCAGTAGGAATGGTGATTGAAGATAAAAAACCAATGCCGCAAAACGGGCATATAACCGCAGAAAACTTTTCATCACACCTCTATCTCGACGGGTATCCAAGAGCGTGGAGGGCCAATCGATACCAGGACAAATGCAGCCTACGGACGCGAGTTTCTTCCGGTCTGCATCAAGTTAGAACCCGGACCATTCAATTGGTTACGAGAAATTCGGAGGAGGGTGCCCGAATCTAGGTGCTGCCGGGAATGATTGTGGCACAGACGCTGGGAAGCGAAGGGATGCGCGCCGATGAGGCGCATTCTGTGCATCGTCGAATCTTCAACGAAGATGCGACAGCATCAATGGCCCGCTTTTGTGTGCTCCAACTCCGCCAGTACGTCGTCCGCAGTGGCTCGATCTCCATGGGCCCGGCTGATCTTGCGAAAAAACACCACGTCGTGCCGATCGATTAGGAAAGTGGTTGGGTAAGCGGTCTCCTTCGGCGCGTCCCAGCGGAGGCCATACTGATTCGTAAATTTGTAGTCCGGATCGATCACTAGATGCAGGTTTGCGGGTAGCTCGTTCTGCTTCGCAAGGAACTCTTTGGCTCGCTGATCGAGATCGGCGGGCGGGCCCGGGTACACCAGAAGCACTTGCACGCCGAACGCGGCAAACCTGTCGGAGTTCGTCACAAAGTCATGTACCTGCCGCTGACAGTACGGGCATTGGTAGCCCGGGAATCCACGAAGAACGATCAGGACGACCGTCCCCTTCGACGTAAGACCGGAGAGGCTCAGAGTGTGGCCCTCTGGCGTAGTCAACGTGAAATCAGGGGCCTTTTCGCCGATATCGGGTGTTTCGGCTGCGGCGAAGAGTGAGACGCCGAAGAACAGCGCCAATGCAACCGACGCCCAGGTTGTTTTGTTAGACATTTCAGACGCTCCTCAACTAAACCGCCACCGCCAAGCGAACGAAGCCGCACTTTGACGACGTTTTTCCTGTTCGGTCTCAGTTTGAGTCGAGTTGCCTGAGAAGGTTACAGAGAATATCCGACGCGAGTGACGGCTGCCTGAAGCGATTGGGCGAATGACAGATTCTTAATCCTGTTTCAGTGGTCTTCCTGCAGCTGGCAGGACGCTTTCGACAATTAATCGTTCGTATACATTTCCGTGTAACCTTTGCGATTCGTTGCGCTCAAACGTGCGGCACAAAAAGGACGCAGAACCAGGTAACCCCTGCGTGTCTCTTCCGCTCGCTACGATCAACGTAGCAATCATCAACGTCCAACACGCTTCGCGGTTGGCCCAACTGAAAGAAAGGCGTATTCCTATGAAGAATTCCATACAATCGCTCGCATTGGCCGCCGCTGTCGCAGGCTTGATGGGTGGCACCTCGGTCCGTCTGAATGCTCAGACGAGCCAGTCAGACGGCGTCCCCAGCGCGCACGCCGGAGTTATGCTCGTACAGGACACTCCCGTTGCCAAGCACTCCTGCAAGGGCAAGAATGACTGCAAGGGACAAGGCGGCGGCAAGAATGCCGGCAAGAACGACTGTAAGGGTAAGGGTGGCTGCGCAACCGACGGCTCCAAACCTCCCAAAAAGGCATGAGCGCGTACTTAGCCTGGAGGCTTGAGCCGCTTTCAAGCCTCCAGCGTGCAGAGAATTGTTGCCCCATTTGGGAGTGAGTCATGCCAGCCAATCGTTTCAATGGATTCAGCAACTATGGCGTAGGAATCGGGCTGCGAATGCCTCACTACGACCATATTTTTGCTGAGAAACCAGTCGTCGACTGGTTTGAGATCATATCCGAGAACTACATGGTCGATGGCGGCCGGGCGTTACAGACACTCGACCAGATACTCGAACGATACAGGGTAGTTCAGCATGGCGTGTCAATGTACTTTGGTTCGGCACAGCCATTGAATCGCGAGCACCTAAAGCGCCTAAAGACGCTCACGCGGCGAACGAAAACCCCCTGGCTCTCCGACCACCTCTGCTGGGGAAGCGTGGATGGCCGTTACACGCATGATCTCCTGCCGATGCCCTACACTTTTGAAGCCGCGAGAACTACAGCTGCGCGGATCCGTGAGGTGCAGGACTTCCTCGAAATTCCAATTGCGGTCGAAAATGTGAGCAGTTATGCGGAGTTCCACCAGTCCCAGATGACCGAGTGGGAGTTCCTGAATGAGGTAGCCGAAGCGGCGGACTGCGGGATTTTACTCGACGTGAACAATATCTATGTTTCGTCGCAGAACCATGGCTTCAACGCGCTGGAATACGTCAACAGCGTTCCCGCCGAGCGTGTCGCGCAGATTCACATCGCCGGCCATTCGAAGTTCGAAAAGTACATCCTCGATACTCACGATCATCCGGTGCTGGACCCGGTTTGGCGTTTGTACGCGCGAGCGATAGAACGAATTGGGCCAACAGCGACTCTACTCGAGTGGGACGACAATATTCCCTCCTTTGACGAAGTGCACGCCGAGGCGCTGAAGGCGACCCAGTATCTGGGGCCCGCAGAAGTCTCCAATATTGCAGGCGCTTTGATAGAGCACGCCGGAGAGGGCGTTTATAGATGAATCTTCTCGAGCTGCAACGACGGATGGCTGAAGATGTGATGCGGCCGCTCACCTCCGATTCTCGGATGCAGCCTGTAACGACCGACGGACGCTCAACGCAGGAACTAGCCGACAGCTACATCAAGCCGAACGAACTGCTATCTTCCTTCCACCGCCTTGAGATCTATAACCGGCAGTACTGGTTTCGAGTCATTGGAGCTGTAGCAGAAGATTTCCCAGCATTGAACGCAGTACTGGGAGAGAAGGTATTTAACCGCTTGGTCCTCGCCTATCTTCGGGAGAACCCATCGACCTCGTTTACTCTGAGAAACCTTGGCTCTAAGCTGCCGCAGTGGCTCGAGGAGCACTCTGAGTTTGCTCCCCGCCGGCATAAACTTCTGTTGGACGTAGCAAGGCTCGAGTGGGCCTACGTTGAGGCCTTCGACGGGGCGGAGGTCGCCCCTTTGACCGCCTTGGACTTGGCTGATCTTGCAGTTGGATCCAGATTGTTCCTGCAACCCCACATACAGCTGCTCGATCTTAGCTATCCCGTCGATGAACTGGTCTTGGCCGTGCATCAGGAGACCGGCCCGAGCGACATCATGAGCAATGCCGTGTCGGAACGCAGGCATGTCAAGCGAGCTCGACTGCCGAAGATGCTCCGATCGGCAGTTTTCCTGGTCGTCCACCGTCACGAAAATTCCGTGTATTACAGGCACATCGACCGGGAGAATTTCCGGCTGCTCTCCGCGCTGGAAAAAGGTGTCCTCTTAGGGGACGCTCTGGAGAATGCTTTCCGTAACAGCCACTTCTCCGCAGAGGAGCAAGCCGCCAGAATCCAAGGGTATTTCGCACATGCGTCTGAGCTAGGTTGGTTCTGCAGGCAGCAGAGCAGTACGCAAACGCCAATCTCAAAGAAAGTACCCCTCTAAGAGATCGAGAACATTTCGAGGTTAGATTTGTACCGATAAGTCTCCAGGTTGTATCTCGGTATTGTCCGTGGGTTCAACCGATCGCGAAGAGGTGAGCGTAGTTGCAGAATCATGGGCTCGTTCCGTACTCGCGGGAAGACAGCGACTGAATTGGCGGTCCGGTTGAATTCCTGACCGCTGTTCAGAACGTTAGTCCGAGATGCATCTGCCGTCTAATGCGCTTTCGCGGGTTTTTTCAAACTCATTAACTGATCACGAGTCCGTTCGAGAATCTCACGTGAAAGGTTTGGGTCTGACACGGCACGGGAGAGGTTGATCGCTCCTAGCATTGCACTAATCGTGAGAATTGCACGGGCGCGCCCGTCAGAGGTTCCATTTGGCGGAACAAGGCCCATCGAGTATGCCAAGCTGCGCTTGAGTCGTGCGGTATAAATGGCTTTCGCCGATCGACTCGCCCGAGACATGTCACCGAGTAAAGCACCCAGAGCGCAGCCTGTTCCCGGAGCGTCCCGGTGTTCTTCCGACAAATAGTTCTCCAGAAATTTCGTTAACGTGTCAGTGTGTTCCTCCCAGCGGTCGAGGTCCTGGAACGCTGTGACCAGCGCCTCAACCACCAGTTCATCGCGCGAATCGAAATGTTTGTAGAAACCACCGACAGTAACCCCGGCCTCCTTCATGACATCGGCAACGCCGATGCCTTCGAGACCGAGTTCGCGAAACCTCTTGGCCGCAACGTTCACGATCCGATTGTGTGTCTCCGCCTTATCTCGCTTCGAATGACCCATCTGCCATCGCCATTTCTTCCCGAATTCTGCATGGATCGCTCCAATCGGCACCCTCAGCAATGTACGGGCTTATATCGGGTTTTCAACTACCTTCCAGAGGAATCCTCTCGTGAGGGTCTTCCGGCCGCCGACGTTCACTGACAGTGCCGACTCATTGTCCGGAAATCGAATAATCACGCCATTGTCGAACGCGGGCTCGCCGGATAGGACTTGCCACGCCCAAAGGCAATCCTCCCAAGTGAGGCCGCTTTTTCGGGAATTCGGTGCCGAGGTGAGCTTCCTCGTGATCGCTCCTGCCCAAGGGTGGTAATGACTTTTAGAGTACTATCATACTCTACATTACTTGGATGCAAGCCGCTTTGTCTGGTGCAACAAAATCGTTACCTCTATATTTAGTGGCAACAAAATATTTTAGATGAAGCATCATAGATATTCCAAAACGATTTTCCGTAAAATACTTTTGCGACTTCTGGATTATGTTAATACTCTCATGCAGTGAGAGGGCAAATCAATCTCTCACATGCACAGGAGAAACAATGAGCAACTCGTCCCCAGAACGGAACAAGGCAATCGTGCTCGAAGCATTCGAGACACTGTTCAACAAGCGCGACTACACGGCGGCGGAACGCTTCTGGTCGCCGAACTACATTCAGCACAGCGCGCACATAGCACCAGGTCGCGAAGGCCTGTTTAATCTCGTCCGCTCAGTGCCGGAAACGATGCACTATGAGAACCAGCTCATCGTTGCAGAAGGTGATTACGTCATAGCCCATGGCCGCTTCACCGGGATTGGAAGGCCCGCAGCCTGGATCGCCGCCGACGTTGTCCGATTCGAAGACGGCCTTCTTAAAGAGCATTGGGACGTTTTGCAGGACGAGGCGACCAAGGCCGAATCTGTCAGCGGCCTTCCTATGTTTGGCGACACATTCCCCAAGTGACAGCCGAAAAAACGCGGATCGACCTGACAATTTCCGGCTGCGCCCTAATGCGCAGGTCATGAGCGGTATGAAAAAGGAGACCGAACAATGCGCGCGCTTCAAATCTCAGCCTATGGTGACCCACTCAATGTCTTGGAACTCGTTGATATCCCGGAGCCGGGCACGCCGGGAACGGGTGAGACCCTAATCGATGTCGAACTGGCACCCTTAAATTTGCATGACCTCCTCTTCATGCGCGGCCACTTCGGAGGCCCGCCGGCACCAACAGTCGTTGGCAACGAAGGTTTCGGTCGGGTTGCAGCGGTGGGTCCTGGTGTTACCAACGTCAAGGTCGGCGACCACGTCCTGGCGCCCAATCTCGGCCTGACCTGGAGGGAGCGCCTGATCGCTCCGGCGCAAGGGCTGTTCCCGCTACCCGGCGGTGATCGGCTGCAACTCGCGCAACTCGGCAGCAACCCACCCACTGCTGCGCTGATCCTCAGTGAATACACGGAACTCAAGCCCGGTGATTGGGTCGTTCAAAATGCAGGAAATTCCGGCGTTGGCCGGTCTTTGATCGCCATTGCGAAGCTGCGTGGCATTCGAACGATCAGCCTCGTGCGGCGACCCGAACTGATCGACGAACTCAAGGCGGCGGGAGCGGACGCGGTGCTCATGGACGAACCGGCAGCACTCGAGGAGGCGGGGCGCATTATCGGCAAAGGGTCGGTTCGGTTGGCAGTTGATTCAGTGGGTGGTGATGCAACGGCGACGCTCGTTCAATTGCTGTCGGACCGTGGTGTGCTCGTCACCTACTCAGCGGCGAGCGGCCGTCCGCTCGCGGTCAATGCCCTTTTCCTCATCGGCAAACACCTGACAGTCAAAGGCTTCTTCCTGGGCGATTTCGATCATCTGTTAAAGGCCCTGCCGGCGCAGATCGAAGCCGCTCCTCTCGTTGCCTCCGGTGCGCTGCGCGTCCCCGTCGCCGCGGTTTATCCGATGACGCAAATCAAGGAAGCCGTCACTCATCTGCTCAAAGGCGGTAAGATCCTTATCGACATCGCGAGCACTTTCAATGCGTAACATTACGACATAAGCGCTGCCCATCGCCGGCAGCGATCAAGATTCCCTTCGCGATACTTATAGCCTCACGCGCCCCACGATTTCATGTCCGGGAACACGGGGATAGATGGTGCCGTTCGGATAAATCAGGCCATCCCACTCGCCATGTGCCGTGTGAATTTCGGTATGACAGACTCCGCAATACAGAGTCTCGATGTTGACATCATTCGAAGGAGGCTCGCGGCGAGAGATGGTGATCGGCGCTATGGGGGAGGTTTTCGAGGTGGCAGCGTAAGCAAGCGCTTGGCATCTTCAGCTCCTGAGACTCTCTTGCGATGATTGGTAGGTTGGGTAATCGGAATAGCCGTTGCCCCGAGGCATACACGGTGTCCCAATCAACCTCAGCAAGAGGGGCATCCTCGGCAAACCTCTGGACCAGGTCGGGATTTGCGATATAAGGGCGACCGAACGCCACCAGATCTGCCAGACCTTCTGCGATAAGGCGATTGCCGCGATCCCGACCCATCTTCACATTCGCGATGAGAGTTCCTTTGTAGAGAGGACGGAAATGCCGGAACATGCCATCATCGGCCAATTTCGCGAGTGGAGTACCGGAGAAGTCGGTGGTATTGCCCATGAGCAACAAGTGCGAAAGGTTGTAGGTACTTAGCTTTCGAATTGCGTATTCGGTGATGGGCAGGGTTTCGTCGTTGGCTACGAACGCACCGCCCTCATGCATCGGGCTGATCTTGACTCCAACCCGTTGTGCATCGACCTCGCCAAGGAGCGACTCGACTACCTCGAAAAGAAAACGCGAGCGATTTTCCAGACTCCCGCCGTAGTCGTCTTTGCGCAGATTGGTGGTGGCATTCAGAAACTGCGAGATCAAATAGAGATAGTTGGCGAGGACCTGGACGCCATCGAAGCCGGCTTCCATCGCGTTTCGCGCAGCTCGCGCGAAGTCTGCTACCGTAACACGAATCTCCAGCTTCGTCAGAGGCCGCGGTATTACCGTTGGCTTTCGTCCCGTTCGCGTGAACGACAGCTGGCCTGGATCGACGTTCGATGCGGACACGGGCCGCGCGCCGCCCCGTAGTTCAGGATGTGAGATTGCGCCGGTGTGCCAGAGTTGTGCAATGATGCGGCCGCCTGCCGCATGGACGGCATCAGTGACGCGTCGCCACCCGCGGGCCTGCTGCTCCGTCCACAGTCCCGGCGTATCGGCCCAGCCAAATCCTTCCGGGCTAATCGCCGTGGCCTCGGCGATGATCAGTCCGGCCGATGCACGCTGCGCGTAATACTCCGCTTGCAAGGCCGTGGGCACATGATCGTCCGATTGCGCGCGCATCCGAGTGAGAGGCGCCATGACGATGCGGTTAGCAAGGTCGAGGTCTCCCATCCGATATGGCATGAAAAGCGGTTGATTTGACATCACATGAACTCCTGAATAATCGACTGAACGTGCTTAAGAGATCACTTCGATTCCAACGACCCGCGTGGGATAAAACGCCAGGTATTCCTTAATGTCGGCGACTGCCTCATAAGGTTTTTCGTACGTCCAAACTGCATTTTCCGCGTTCACTCCGCCGATAGGAATGCTGTAGTACGCGCAGTCGCCCTTGTACGGACAATAAGTGGAATTCTCAGTCCGGACGAACAACGACATATCTGCCGTAAAACCCATTGGCTGAGTGCGCATTGGTTCAAGCGTTCATCCCGCCATCCACGGTAAGATTCGCCCCTGTAATGTACGAGGACTCCGGACCGGCGACGAACGCCACCATTGCGGCGATCTCATCTACGCGCCCATAGCGGTCGAGCGCTGTGGCGGCCTTCTGCGGTACCGCCCAATCACCCGAGGCGGGATTCAAATCCGTGTCGATCGGACCCGGCTGGACGTTGTTGACCGTAATGCCCCGCCCCCCGACCTCTCTGGATAGCGCCTGGGTAAACATCTTGACGGCTCCCTTTGTGACCGCGTAGGGTACAAGCCCGGGCGCGACGGCACGCTCGCCCACGGCCGAACCGACCATGATGATGCGACCACCGTCCTTCATATGCTTCAGCGCCGCCTGGGTGGTGGCGAATACACCGCGGACGTTGATGTCGAGCACTCGATCCATCTCCTCCAGCGTCGACTCCTCGAACGGTTTCGGAATTGCCGTGCCGGCATTGTTCACCAGCACATCAAGTCGCCCGAAGGTAGAGAAGGCCTTTTCGACCGCACCCTTGACTGCTTCGACGTTGGCAGCGTCCGCCTGGATCGCGATGGCCTTTCCGCCACCGAGTTCAATCGCTTTGATTACGGCCGAGGCTGCGCTCGCGTCCTTTGCATACGTGATGGCTACACTTGCTCCATCGGCGGCCAGACGCTTCGCAATCGCTGCGCCGATACCCCGGGAACCGCCGGTAACGAGTGCCACTTTCTTCGCCAACTTAGACATAAAATCTCCTTTGTTATTCTCGGAACAATTCACGAAGCCAATTCGCTAGCGATCTTGCCCGATCGCGTCGGACGGTTCTGAACCATTCAGTTCTATACGATGATGAAGATGCGGCGAGGATGCAGAGATATTGAACTATTTAGTTCTTTATCGGATAATATGTCTATGGGGCGTCCAAAGAACTTTAGCCGAGAGGAAGTGCTGGAGAGGGCGATGCCCGTCTTCTGGAAGCACGGGTTCGCGGACACGAGCCTCCAGGAACTGGAACGAGCCACAGGCGTGAACAAATCAGGGCTGTACGCTGAGTTCCGAGACAAGGAAGATCTTTTTGTTGCTTGCCTTCGTCACTATCTTGAAAGCCAGGAGAAGAGAGGATTTCTTACCAGAGAGCCTCTTGGCTGGAAGAACGTCGAGACGTTTCTTAAGAATGGTCCTCTTAACAAGGGGGAACAGCAGGGGTGTTTTTCCGTCAATTCTATGCGGGAGTTCGCGATCCTTCCAGATGAGGCTTATGGGGTCGTGACGGAGAATCGAGCACTATTGCAGCGCCTTCTCGCCATGAACATCGAAGCCGAAAAGCCCAGGATGGCTCCTTCCGCAATTGCAGAGATGGTGCTGTCCTTCTTCTCCGGATTATGCATTGAGCGCAACCTCAAATCCGGTAAAGCCTCGTCGACTCGCAAGATCGAAAACTTTATGAAAGCCCTTCGCAATCTCTAATGGAACGACCAGCCCCTTCAAGTAGGTTTTGCCTTTGCTGTTGCTTGGGGTTGCACCTTGGTTGCAGACCACCGGAAGGAATTTGGACAAAGCGATGTTTGCGCCGACTCACGCGCGGAGTCCGCTGCGCTCTTCCGCAACCTACTAACGTAAACAATATGAAGATAATCGAGGGTCACGCGCTACGAAAGAACATCCAGTACCCTTCCTGATGAAAATAAAGAGGATGCGCACTGTACCCGAATTTGTAACCGGATTCTCCGACGGCCTCAAAATGTGGAAGGTTCACAAGTGTCACAAATCATTCAATTAAAATGACCCACTGTGAATGAAGTTGGTGCCGGGAGGGGGGTCGAACCCCACGAGGTTGCCCCTCGGCGGATTTTGAGTTCTGAGCCGCACCTTCCATGCTGTGACGCTGGGTTTTTTTTGTTCAACTTACGTAAGTTCGACGTCCACATATTCCGTAGAGATACGCCAAAATCCGTCCCGGTTGCTGTCAGCAAAGCTGTCCACCAAAAACAAAATCCGCTTCCTGGTTCTGCCCGCTTCTTTCATTTCGCGACACATCAAGAGCGGCATCGAGCGAAACGATTATGGCTGTTATATCTCGAATACTCTTTGGCTATAGGAATGATTGGCTCCTTTGCCCCCCTACAAATCTATTGCTACGACGGCAGTGTCTTTTTGTCCGATATCCAAGTCTGCTTATGGGGAAACTCCAAATGTGCGCGCTGTTCCACGTACCAGGCGTGGATAACGACTATAGATCGCTCGAAAAAATATTGGCCTGATCTTCATCGCATCCTGCTCCAAACGGTCTCTCTTCACGACTCGCCATGCAAATCGCGCTATTTGAGAGGTCACCCACGGCAGAAGGGCTTCCTGGAAGCTCAAGGGTTGCGTCAGCTCACACAAGAGAACAGATTCAGCTGCCTTCCTCCCAAGATCCGCCAATGCCCGCTCGTGTGCCTTGAGTTCCAATTCGTACACTTGCGGGGACAGTGGCGAATTGTTCTCCATGCCATGCCATACCTGTTCACGGTATTGGCTTGAGGACATTGGTTCAGGCGCGATTAACCTCCTTTGCGAAAGCGGTTGGACGCGTTGCGTCAGATGAAACCTCATGGCAATTGCGTAAAGGGGCTGGAGAAATCGCAGCTTCAGCACCGCAAATGAGCCATAACGCCACTTACTCTTTTTAAGGATTGAAAATAGGTTGGACCAGGCTTTCCACAGAGGCGTACCGATCAATCCGGGAGAGAGCGACCAGACATCACTGGATCCCAGGTCACTCACGTTGTTAAT
The DNA here is from genome assembly GCA_963756685.1 of uncultured Acidobacteriaceae bacterium. Classification (GTDB taxonomy): domain Bacteria; phylum Acidobacteriota; class Terriglobia; order Terriglobales; family Acidobacteriaceae; genus Edaphobacter. Next base: position 288,285 of record CAVWON010000003.1, on the reverse strand, counting down.
AGGCAAGAAGACAGACGCTTCCTCTTTCGTAGGGAATCGTACGAGACGATCGAGAACCAATCGTGCATAGGGGGCAGTCTGTGTTGGATCAAAACCGAACAGTTCAGCCGCTTGCCGATATCTAGATGTGAAAGTGCGCATGCCGGATTGCAATTGAGCGATTGTCAATTCATTTTCAAGCTCAACTTGCCGGCTTTTTTCACTATCGGGCCTGAACGTCGGCGTCACTTCGCCGTCGAGCGACTCCGTGTGATCTATGACGGTCCCGTGCGGTGCACGGACGCAGGCCTCAAGAACAGAGACGAACTCGAAAGCCGCATGACCGTGCCAATTTGCCTTTTCTTCTGACGCCAAAATTCCTGTCACGCAATTGTGAGCACTTTTCGTCCACTCTGCTCGCAGCAAAGTTCCCAGATAAAAACCAAATAGTTGAGGACGATCCACTCGATTTAGCATGCCGAAATACAGATTTTCTTGGATCTGAGCATTCCATCCGACATCGATGATTGCTGCACGATGCTGACGAAAGAGTCCTCGTTGCTCGAGATAGGTTCCAATCAGTCGACGGGATCTTTCCACCAATTCGTCGATGTGCAGACAGATAGCCGGGTGGCGCAGGGCCTGATGGAATGGCCCCCATTGCAAATAATCGCTCGGTAATGCTGCATCGATATCATTGATCCCGCAAGTCGAAGCGACCCATGAGATGAGGTCCACAGGTAATCGTAGCGGCGCTAAGACGTTTCGAAGTGAATGGTGAGTGGTGTTCATGCCAATCTTGGTGAGTTCCCTAATCCCAAAATCGTTCATGGCATATAAAAATGCAGTCTGGCGCGACAAGCCGATGTATGTCGCATTAGGTATCGAGCAACTTCGAGAAACCAAAGGTGCAAGTTCCAAAAACATGTCCTTCAGTACCGAGCCTTCGCGTGCCACAAAAAAGACGTTGCGGATGTTCTCATCTGCGCAATGATCGGCGACGCCGTGGAGGAACGTGGTGTAGATGGGCCCCAACAGCCGAATACCAACAGATTCCGCAAAAGAGCCGTTTTCGCCGACAGCCGATGTTGCAAATGCCGCAGCGGCAAATCCGGCATACTCGCGGTTTCTCTTTACATATCGCCAATCGAATTCCAGGGCATGATATCGGCGGAGTTCTTGCCCATCCCTAATCACATAGGAGGAAACTCCCTGGTCGCCTGCGCGCACACCATCGTTAATCGGGTTATCCCCGATATGTAGCAGTTCGGAAGCTGAGATGGCCTCGCTGTTCAATACATAGCGAAATAGTGCGCCTGTACGCTTGAGCTGCGCCACCTCGCCAGAGACGTAACCCTGATCGAAGAGTCCGGCAAATCCGCAAGCATCCAGAATATCGCCAACGTGACGGCCAAGATACATATCTGAGATGTAGAGAAGACGGAATCCTTTTTGCTTTAGGTGACCGATTAGCTCGATAAAGGGCGCATTGGGAAAGCAAACAGCCTTCTCCAATTCGATCTCGTACGCTTCAAGACGATTCGCGAGGTCGCAGCGGCATACGTTCTGCCCCTTTGTAATTTCCGCGATCCAAGTCTCACATAGTTCCTTGAGATTGCAGTCCGGATCAAGCCCCTGAGCTTCCTTCAAAGAAGTCATATGTTCATAGGCCCGCTGACGGCCTATGAGTGCATCGCACTGCATCTCAATGCCCGCCTGCGCACACTCCCTAGTGAGCCAACTACCTACCGCGTCCACGACAACTTGTGGATGACAGCGCCGAAGAATTAATGTGTCGAACACATCAAAAGACAACGTCGTAAACGGTGCTCCAGGAACTTCCCCACGCAAAGAGTCGATCATTTTGTCAAAATGTCTGAATGTCCGTGATCGGAGGGATCGCATGGCGTGGGTGCTTTTCTCCTAGTTGCGGTTAAGCTGCTGGGGATGCCGCGAGCGGTGACAATTACAGGAGTTCGATTGCTTCTATGTCAGTGCAAGCCACGCCGTGGATGTAGACCGGCAATCCCCAAGAGACAGCCCGATCGATCTTGTATCCCCAAACTATTGGACTGACGAACTCATGAGGACGAGTTTGGATATTGTCGACCCACAACGGAGATCGCCGTAAGTTTGATACAGCAGTGCGGGTTAGAGAGGGAGTAGATCAAAACTCCCGCGATCGCCGCCTTCAAACGGGTAGTACCCATAGTCTGCCACAAGCTGTACCGATCAGACCATGAGAAACTCTTCTCTTCCGAGCCGCGGGTTACTGCCGTGTGATCGGTTCCGGCTACTGAATTCAATAGCAAATGGAGAACTTCACGATGGTTGAGAAACCTGATTTTGTCGTACAGAGATTTCAGCCATCCACGAAGCCGTTGCAGCAACTGTTGAACTGGTATCACCTATCCGCCAATGCTGCATTAACAGCGCATAACACCTTGATGGGATTGTCGGCAACAGAGGTGTTAGATGAAACCAATTTGGTGCCATAGTGACCGAAGGGCACCCGGTTTAGACTCTCCCTAATGGGCCCAATTGTACGAGGTATAATCAGAAAGAAAGTAATTGAAACACGCGGTTTCTTTTTCGTTCTTCCATCGTGTTCGATCGTCGCACTTCGTACTGTTGCGGCCCTTTATCAAGTCTTCGGCTCTTTAGAGCATGCCCTAAGAAAGCCACATCCTAGGTGGTCCAAACGTAAGGCGCCTCCAGAGGTTCTTCAGCCTATGCTGATAAGCCTGTGCATTCTCGCCATGACGGCATGCGGCAGTTCGAACAGGAACGTAGCAGGGTCGTTTTCCGCTTTGGCGGGATACGTGCATGGCGGCGAGCAACCGATTTCCGGGGCGTCCATCCAGTTTTTTGCCGCGGGGTCGAATTCCATGGGGACGGGCGCGGTGCCTCTTCTGAGCCAGCCCGTGCAGACCGATGCCAACGGTCATTTCAGCTTGCCTCCAGGACAGCCCAACTGCCCCTCAAATGCAGACCTCGTATACGTTGTGTCGACCGGAGGCAACCCTGGTCTGACGGCCGGAACGAACAATGCGGCGGGGTTGATGGCCGCTATTGGTCCATGTTCTCGCATCAACAGTTCGAACAACATCAACATCAGCGAACTGACGACCGTGGCATCTATCTGGTCGCTCGCACCTTTCATGTCGTCGGGGGCCAGCGTGGGTGCGGATCAGGCGCACCAGGCGGCGCTAACAACAGCATTCTCGCAGGTAAGTGACTTCATCGATATTGTGTCAGGGGCAGTTCCGGGACCTTCGTTACCGAGCGGCTGGAGTGTTCCGATTGCTAAGTTCGACACCCTGGGCGATATTCTCGCCTCCTGTATTAGCTCAAGTGGAGGATCTGCTGGGGACCAGACATCATGCGGTCGTCTGTTCTCTTACACACAGCCCATCACAGGCGCAGCACCCTCCAATGTACTCGACGCATCCCTTCAGATCGCGAGAAATCCGACTCAGGATGTGTCGTCGCTTTTTAACCTCGTTTCGGGTACAGCTCCCTGGCAACCTAAATTGGGGGAGGCACCCATGGACTGGACGTTACCGATTATCCCTGCGGTCAATGCCCCCACGATTTCGCCGGCTGGCGGCGTTTTCTCAGGAACACAGATCGTTACGCTTTCTGCGACACCTCCGACCGCGAACATTTTCTACACAACCGACGGCAGCATGCCGAGCGCAATTTCGACGATGTACTCCGGGCCGCTGACGCTGTCTTCGTCTGCGACATTACAGGCAATTGCCTACTCCGGCGCGCTTAGCAGCCCAGTGTCCAGCGCGACCTTCACGTCCGCGTCATCGGTACCAGCGCAACTCGCATTCGTGGGAGAGCCTACAACGGTCCCGCAAGGATTGACACTCACTCCGGCAGTATCTGTGGTGGTGGAGGACGCGAGTGGAAACGCGATCACGAGCGCAACGAGTCCGATCACGGTGACCCTGACTGGCAGCACTTCAGGGGCGACGTTCAGCGGAACGAGAACCCAGACCACAGTCCAAGGCCAAGCGTTCTTTAGTGATCTGAGTGTGGCAACAGTTGGTGAGAACTATCAGTTAGTAGCCACGAGCCCGGGCCTGAGTTCGGCAACTTCAACAGCGTTCTCCATTACTCCAGTGATGACTGGGGCGACCTTCACGGTGCCGACGGCCAACGCGTGCAACTCAAGTTACGACCGTTTCTACAAAGCAGAGCCAGGGGTTTATGCGTATTGGGGACTTTGTGAGACGGCAGCTACCGGAATTCCGGCGTTTTACGACTATGTGAATCGGTATGACTGGAATGTAGCGACCGGAGCGTGGACTTCAGGAGGCGCAACGATTGCGGGAGGGGCGACGGGGCCTGTCGTGGATGGAGAAACGGCCGCGCAGGTAGAAACCCAATCCTCGTTTATCGCGAACCAAGATCTGGTGCTGAATACGAATGGAGGGAGCCTGGCGACATGGGTCAATACTGATTCCGACACAAATTTGCAAGGGATCGTGAGATTGGAGGCTATAAGCGGTGGTTCCAAGGTCTGGCTGGGTGTGCTGACTTCAGGAACGACGGAATGCTTTGTTGGACGGTGGACGAACTCAGAGGGAACGGATGTATCTACGCCCCAAGCGTGCGGGTATCCGGCGAATACCTGGCATCGCCTGGCAATGACCTGGAGCGCCGGCAACTTGACTCTCTATGTCGATGGCATGGAGAAAGGTACCGAAAGCTATACGGGAACGTTGGACAACAGCGCGTTCTACTACTCATTGTTTCCGCAGTCTTACGACAATGGCAAGCAGATGACTCTGGCCAAGGTGACGCTGTCGAACCAAGCGTGGAGCAGCGCGCAGGTTACGGCTGATTACGCGCCAGTGTTTCCGACCACTCCCGTCGGTGGCGTGTTAGTGACTTCGACACAGTTGGGGACGATTCATCACGATGTACTCGGGGTGGTCGATCTACGTTCGATGATGACGTCCACTCCGCTGATCAATGGGCTCGAGAGCGGTTATGCCGCGGCCGGGATTACGTCGGTGAGGTATGCGAATGGGGCCAGCGGTATCTGGGCGGACCTGACGAACTGGAACGGCGGAACGACAGGACTGGCTTGCGGAGCCAATCTAAGCACGCAGGCTACGCTTGGGCAGACACAACCCTCCGTGAATGCGACCTCGCTGGACACAACGGATACGTTCGTACCGCAAGTCGCGAAGCCGTTGAGTCTGTCTCTGGGTTATACAGTGAACTATGGCACCAACCCACCGTTGTGTAACGCAGGAGGCGATCCAATCACCAACGGCGCCAATTTGGTGCAGTACCTGAATGTGACAAAGCGGTACGGGTTCAAGTATTTCGAGATAGGTAACGAGTTGTATGACTCGAATGCGGGTGGTCTCGAACCGGATTTTCATGTGAACCCGGCTCCCGCGGCAGCCAGCGGGGCGACGTACGCGATGTATGAACCCGCCTTCTACTCCTCGATGAAGGCTGTGGACCCTACGATCAAGATCGGTATTCCGATCGGGATCAACAACATTTATTCATGGATTCAGACTTGGTCGTTGCCAGCGCTGGCGTCAGCTAGTTACGATGCCGCGGTGTACCACGACTATCCGATCACTGATCCGGTGACGGATGGGGGCACGCTTTATCCGGAACGGATAGCGAGTGGCTTGGATCGGTCGCTTGGCGACCTGCGTTCGCTCCAGACTATGCTCTTAAACGCGGGCAAGTCGCCGGATTCAATCTGGATTACCGAATGGGGCGGCATGACACATGGCGGTAGCATGTGGTCCCTGCAGTCGATCGGCGCAGCGACGCCAATGTTTGTGGCGATGCGGCTGGCGGAGTATCTGAATGCAGGTGTGCAATATGCGACGTACTTCGCGCAAATGGGGGATTCTTATTGCAATCCGTACAACATCGACTACCAGAGTTCCGCGGTTTATACGTGGTGGACGAGTTGCTCAAGCGCGGCACTGATGTACCCGGGGCCATATCCGGGTAGCGTCGGTGAAGTAAATGTAGGTCTGAACGCGGGCGATCTTTATCCAGCAGGGAGAAGCTTCCAGCTGTTCTCGCAGAGTGGATTTGTAAGCGAAGGCGAGCACATGCTGAAGACCTACGTGGATGAAACCAACGCGCCATGGCTGGCTGCATATGGAGCCACTCACGGTGCTTCGTACGCGTTGATCCTTGTAAACCGTGACCGTGATACGACGCACGTTGTGCCAGTGACGTTGCCCGGAGCGACCTCGGGTGGCACCGTGCAGCAATGCGACCTATGGGCGGGCGCAATACGATCAGAGTTACTTTGGCGACTGGAGCGCAGAACCGGTGAAGCAATCACAGGGGGCATGGACGGGGACATTCCAAGCAACGCTACCCCCATGGAGCGTAAACGTATTGGTCTTCAGCAATTGATCAGACGGAAGTTTTTGAGATCGAATCAGATGGTCGGAGGCGCATCAGTAACCCGCCAAGCGGGGGTCAGTACTTTGGGCGCGAACAAATAGAAGACTAAGGAGACGACTGGAAGGCATCCCGCAAGCCGTCGATCCGCGACTCTATACCTTTGAACCAAGAACAAAACCGACCAAGGGGACACGAGATGCATTTCCTGAGTAATTAGGTCTATTGCCTGTCTCAGCCCGGTCGAACTACTGTAGTAACAGCACTACTACACTAATCACTTACATTTGGCGAGTAACCGATTGGCGCAGAGCCAAATACCTTTATTTGGATCGCGCTCCCTACGCCCTACGGACACCTAGGGTAAGTACTCTTTCTAACCTGCCATAGATTTTGACCGGGTTGAAGCGTCAGAGATTTTTCCTGGAACAAACGTGAGAGCCTTTGCGCAGCCTAGGGTATCTGGATCTGGATCCACGGAGGCCTAATGAGGCGGTTCTACTTCGACCAGCTGCAAGTCGACGCCATCAGCATTGACGAAACCGTCTCTCACGTGTCTCGCGTAATGTGTCTGCCTAGGTCGCACACTCATCATATCGTCACCGTCAACGCTCAGTTCGTGCAAACCGCACATGACGAACCCCGCTTCGCAAACGTCATTCGCCAAGCGGATCTCAGCGTTGCTGATGGCGTGCCGCTCGTATGGGCTTCTCGCCTTCTGCGCCAACCGTTGCCCGGACGTGTAAATGGAACGGACCTTATGGTTCGCTTGTGCCAGGTCGCGGCCACCCAAGGCAACACTGTCTACTTCTTGGGAGGCCTTCCGGGGGCTGCAGCCGCAGCAGCGAGCGTATTGCAACAGCAATTTCCCGGTATATCGATAGCTGGGATAGATTGCCCTCCTTTCGGTTTCAACGAAGTGCCCGCGCTGGACGAAGAGGTTTGCGCAAGGATCGAACAGGCCCAACCTGATCTTGTTTTAGTGGCTCTTGGCACGCCCAAAGCCGAGTATTGGATTCAGGATCACCCCAAGCTCCCCGCGAAAGTCATGATAGGCATCGGCGGCAGCTTTGAATTGGTGGCAGGCTATAAGAAAAGAGCTCCGCTGCTACTCCAGAAGATAGGCTGTGAGTGGCTCTGGCGCCTGTGCATGGAGCCGGGGAGGCTTTGGAAGCGATATCTCATCGGCAACTCTCTCTTTGGATATCTCTTGCTGAAGCAGATGCTTTTTAGAGACAGCGCACGTGTGCCAGAATCCACCCAGCAAGTCGGATCCGCCGCTCTTCCGCAAACCGAAGTCAAATGGCCGCAACCTTGACCTTTCGGGCAGCGCTGAGGCTTCACCGTTGCATTGCCACATGCTCGCCGGCATAGCGCTTGCACAGTATCTTTTGGTAGATCGCCTCTAGCCTGCTGCAATGTAGCGCGGCACCCTGTCCGGGCGGCTTCCAGAAGCGCTCGTAGGCTGCTCTGCCCATACACTCGGCCAGTTTCGGGGCATTCAGCATCACTAACTTTCGTCGCAGGTCGAGTTCATCTCCGCCCCGAAAATGCAGGCCGGTCACTCCGTCCACCACCGATTCGCGCGCGGCACAGTCATCAGGAACAATGGCCGGCACGCCAGCCGCCGCGGCTTCCAGCACCACCAAGCCAAGTGTTTCGTACCAAAGCGATGGAAACACGAGTGCTCGACTTTCGTGCAACGCTTTCTGCGTATCGCCCTGTGACATCCAACCAGAGAGAATTGCGGACGCGTTGGCAACTCGAACGGCCTCCGAAGACGGGCCGGAGCCGATAAAACGAGATTTCAAGCCGTCAGCCGCGGCAGCTCTTGCAAAAAGCTCCACGCCCTTCTCCGGAACCAATCTACCAATGAACACGAAAGTCTCGTTCGCCGCGACATCAGCCGGAGGAGCTTGCTGAATTTCAATAGCATTAGGCAGCCAATGAAAGCTGGCTGTGCCAGGTAAATACGGCTGAAGCAGTTCCAGCGAAAGCTGTGAGTAATAGATAAAATGATTCACGCCGGTGGGCATCTGGCCAACATGCGTCTGAACCGCTTTGCGGCCCGCACGCCACAGTTTATGCCCATAGCTGTGTGCATCACAGTTCCTGCATAGGCAGGCTACACTCATCGGCTCAAGGGTGCATTTCTTCCGATCATCCTGCAGAAAAAGCGTTCCATTTGGGCAGGCAAGTAGAAAGTCGTGAAGCGTCGTGACAATTTCGAATCTTTGATCGATCGCTGCCCAAATGACACTTGCGGAGAGCGCTCTTGTCCAACTATGAACATGCACCACCGTCTCGCGAGGATCAAGAGAATCCAATAGGTTCGCCATATACTTCTTTGTGCGCGGATTCCACCAGCCAAATGTCATCGACCGGAGACGATTCTTGTCGTCGTTGATATCATGCACATCCAAGCAATGCACCAGCAGATTCGGCTGGTCCCGGAGTTCAGGCATGACCGGGCCCACACCACAGACCAAATGAACTTGATGCCCCGCATTCGCCAGCGACCGCGCCTCTCCGAGCGCTATCTTCGCCGCCCCTCCGGTTACGTACCCATGATCATTTATGATGACAATATTCATTGCCGAGTCGTTCCAGTCATTTTCACCATACCCGTCATAAATCCGACACCACATAACTTTCCGACGGCACCACATCACGCCGCCAGTCGAGCTATGCCACTCCAGCCGTCCCGCTTTCAGTAGTTACAGGCTGTAACTGCCCCGTTACGCCTTCCGAGGCGATAGGAATATTGAGAATCTGTTTCTCTCTGCTCTTGCTGAGGAAAGGTTTCTCAAAACACCTAAACCACATCGAGCCAAAGAACAGAGAGACCACCGCACCAACCGGGTGCAGTATAGATGGAAGAAACCTGGCGATCGTCAGTGGTTGCTGCAGCAGATAGATAGAGTAAGTTCGTTCACCCAGCCAGGTTAACGCCTCGCCTGTGAAGCCGGAAAACGGCATCTCAAACATATAGGCAATAAGGCATGGAGCGATCAGAAAAGTGCCAAGACAAATTACCAAAAGTTTGGCACCGGGGAAGGCAATCATCACCGAGAGTGCTAATGGCAGTGCAATCAGCCCAAGATAGAAAATTGGCTTAACAATCGCAAGCCTGAACCGTATAAGACGTGCCCTCGCACACTCGCAGTAGAATCCGAACATCATTGGCCAAACCGCTATCTCAAACTGATATCTCACTGTCTCCAGGCGGCCGCTGGTGATACACAACGGATAGACGAAGCCGTACACGATCGCGATGAGCAGAATGACACCGAACGTCCAACTTTGGCGACTATGGCTACCCTTCCCAAGCATGTAGATCAGAGGAGCCAGGAAGTAGAACTGCACTTCCACTGATAAACTCCACAAATGGCCCATCGTTGGAGGTACATGTTGCGCATAGTCAATCGAGTAGCTAAGAGCCATCGGCAGCTCATGAACAAAGCTTTTGAAATCGGCATCCGCTAAACCCGTTGGTATGTTTTGCAACAGCGGCAACAACAGCAGCATAAGCAGAAGATAGGCCACAAGCGCGGGATAGAGGCGCCTAAGCCTACGCCCCCAGAACGTAAGCAGCAGTCTCCATCCTCCAACCTTCGCAGAATTCAACGAACGGAACACAAGAATGCCAGAGATGAAAAAGAACAGGTTAACGCCCATTCGACCAGCACCAGCAGTGTGATCTGTAAAATAAAACCCGTGTGAGATCAATACAAGCAGTAGAGCCAGGCCTCGCCATTGGTCAAGCGCTAGTGAAGCGCCTGAGCGCGGCTCACTGTTGCGCGGAACGGCGGCCGTATGTGCCTCTCCTCTTAATGCATCCATCCCGTGCCACCCCTTCATCTCGCCAATCGATATCATCCCACTCGATCCGCAATTTCAACGCTCCCTAGCATAAGAGAGGGTGAAACCTGCGAAATCGAAACGGTCTTGCGTACCGCTCTCCGCAGCACAGTCCAATTCATCAGGCATAAGCTGGCATCGGTTGCCAAGCTGGACCACGCGGCGCCATGCCAGCTAAATCGTGGTATCAGCCATAGGTTCAAACCTATATTCATGAGCACGGCAACCACCTGCGTGATTGTTCGATAGCGCTGCAGTCCAATGCCAGTCAATGTAATCCCGGTGATGTAATGCACACTTCGGAAAACCGGAATCAGACATAGCCATCGCAAAGCCAGCACACCTTCTGCGAAGCTCTTACCCACCAACAACGGCACCAACGGCGCAAAGACAAATAGTAAGGTTGAGACCCCCAAACCAAGTATCACGGCACGCTTCAGGAGCCGCCCTCCCAGATCGATCGCATGTCTGGTTCCACTCTCATTCAATTCAAACAGTCGCGGCTCGGCTGCCATCTTCAGCGAGACAATCGGCATTGTTGCCATCTCGATAATGCGATAGGCCATTGTATAAATCCCATTAGCCGCATTCATGCCGTAGTGGCCCAGCATCGCTTTGTCCAAATCATCATAGGCATTCGTCGTTGAATCGGAGAATGCGTATTCAATGCCCTCTATGCTCCTTATCTTGGTCAGTCTGGGCATGAACTTGGGCCGTCCGAAACGCACAGTCACAAATCCGACGGCAATTAGCGCGGCAATAGAAGACGCAATCATCGAAGCCCATGCCCACTGGATGGCTGTCGCGTGCCGTAGCAACATCAGCATCGCACCCGCCGCCAAAAACCGGACGAGCGATGTCAACAAATTCAAAAACGCTGTGATTCGCATCTGCTGGAACGCCTGAAATACCTGCGTCGAGCTAATCGTTAGCTGCTCAAAAACGCACACGCCCACAGCAAGTACCACTACAATCTGCGAGGATGCACGGACTAGAGCATAAGGCGCAATCATCTTGAGAAGCACAACTACAAGGCTACCGCCGATCATCAGTACAAACAGCACATGCCCCCAGTACACCGCAAACCGTTTGATATCCGCGGACACGTATCGCAGCATCACAGTTCCGGATCCGAGTCTGCTGTAGTTTGCCGTCAGGTTCACTAGCGCAAATGCGCCAACCAAAATGCCATACTGCACGACGCCCAGCAGTCGGGCCATTAGAACAAAATACCCGGCTCGCAGAGCGTATCCCACTCCTTGACCCACAAACATCCAGCCTACGTTTCTCCTCAGGGAATGTTTGTGTGTCATCTTCATCAGATCACCGTTGAACGTCTTGATTGCTGACTCACTTATTGCGGGCCACATTTCAATGCGACTTGGCCTAGACGACTGTTACTGATTTGCTAGGCTCTGATGCCAGCAGGATTTGTAACTCATCATTCCGCGCACGAATCCAAAATACTCAACAATTAGGCAGCCCGCTGTTCTATGAGTGGAGTGTGTGGTGACTCACCTGGGATATCCCACCCTTGGTTTTGCTTGGAATTATCCTGCCTTATCTTTGCGGCCTGCAAGGCCAAACACGAGCACGCGACTATATAAAGAATCGAAAGAATCTCTTTCGAAAAGAGCAGTGTCTCCTCATCGATGTTATACATGCAAGTCAGCAACAATAACCCAACACACCATTCGACTCCTGGAGTTTGCCTATGTGTGAGGCAAAACCACCCGTCCTTGAAAGCCTTCGCAATCGTCACCAAGAAAACGACAAGGCCGACGACGCCCACTTGAAGCAATATCTCCAGGTATCCGTTGTGCGCGTATGCAAAGATCCAGTGGGATGAAAGAATCGCGTTTGCAGACTCTCCGTTCAGCCCTTGCCAAAACGCGGCATATCCAAACCCAAGAAGAGGGTGCTTCGCCACAGATTCCATCAGGCCCTGCCAGATCTCGGTTCTCCCCGTAAGTGTGGTGTCGCGACCAAGGAACCCGAGAACTAAAGCAATCTGCGGAATTCCGATGATGAACACCAAAACTACAGAAGAGACCAAGATTTAATCCAAGCGTGAGCGCCGTTCTGCGCTCGACCCTTCGTGACAGGTATAAGACCGCCATACATACTACATAGAAGAACATTAGGATCAGGCCAGTTACAGGCCGACTCATCACGATAAAGAACGCGATCGTCAAAACGTATGCAAATTGTCTCCAGTTAGACCCGTTGGTTCCAACGACCAGGCCAGGGCCCATGAAGAATGTTAGAACCTGGGCTGCCCCCGTTCTGGTCGAGAATATGCCGACCCATGCTCCTGGGTTCCGTGGGTCGTCATATGAGATTCCGTACTGAGGAAGACCAACTACGAATGCTGCCGAGACAACGCATATCATGATGCCTGCAAGTGCCAAAAGCTTGATTAGTTGCTCAAAATCGAATCGAAGGACGAGGTAATATCCGAAAAGCGTACTCAGTAGATAGCAGATACCGTACGAAAACGAGCGAAACGGATTCTGAGACCAAATTGTCGACACAATCGTGAGTAACGCCAAAAGAGTAAGCCACTTCATCCGCAGAGCAAACTTGAAGACTCTCTTCAGATTTAGCATTATCAAAACTGCAACCATAAGGTATGCCAATGCCCCACCTATGGCTCCGATCGGCGAGGAGGAGTCGGCAGTCAACGCGGTAAGGTCATATCCGGCCCCTACCTCAAAGGAAAAGCGCCCCCGGACAGCAAAGAAAATAAATAGGAGTACCAACACCCAGGCAACGGGAAGTTGCGCCACAGATTTCGATCTGGGCGGCGCCCCAATAAGTTTGAGATATGCATCCATCGTCGTCGTCTCCAAATGCATTGATGAAGTCACTATTGCCAAGTCGAGAAGTCAACAGGTAACGCGGCTAAGCGCATGAAGCAACCTCGGCAATCACATTTCTGTACTGATCACGCACGTTATTCCACAGAAAATGTTCCTTAAAAGCACGAACGGCTTGATCGCTCAATTGTTTACGACGTTCTGGATCTTCAATGAGATCTTGAAGCGCGGTCGCCAGGCTTTCGGCATCTGCGGGCGGCACCAGCACACCTCCACCGTACGCGAGCGTCTCGGGCAGTCCGCCGGTTCTCGAAGCAACGACTGGCAAACCGGACGCCATGGCTTCAAGAGGCGCCAAGGGAAATGGATCGCTCCAGATTGATGGACAGCAGAAGATATCTGCTCGTCTAAGCAATGCTGCAAGTTCCTCGCCAGCCTTGTAACCCACCAATTCGGTATTTGAGGGACAGGAACGGTGCAACCTTCTCACGTACCTTGTGGCCGGCGTGGATCCGAAGCCGGCGCCTCCCACTATCTGGCATGTGGCAGCAATGCCCCGTTTCTTCAGAATACGCATCGCTTCAACAAGTATGTGAACTCCTTTGTATGGCACAAGCCTACCGGTGAAGATTATTCTCGGCACATCTGTCTGAGCCCGACCTGCCTCATGAAACTTAGCCGGGTCTGCACCGTTTCGAACCACGAATGTCTTTGTGAAATAACCTGGAAGAGTTGAATGAACCTCCTCTCGCAGAAATTCGCTGCAGAATACAATCGGTGTGTCACTCAACGCTTTCAGTTGACCGTGATTCGCGCGAAGCAAGAGGGAGTTATGCATGTGTAGCACTACGTTAAATCGATACTGCTTCGCAACGGTTGCGAGTGCCGAGGCACACGCCGGACGGTTATGCACGTACACCAAATCCCCCGGCCGCAACTTCCACAGAAGTACCCGGAAAATCCTGATATAAGCTTTCTTCTGAAGGAGCCACGGAAGTCGGTACAGCACGGGATGGATTGGGTCAGTATCTTTCCACCTAGGCATGACGTACACTCTTCGAACATCAAAATTCCAGGTGCCGTCTGAGGCGGGGCAGATGATGACTTCTTCCCCCTCTCTCAGAACGTTAGCTGCCCACCTAGAGATGGCGCCTCCGTCCCGTTCCGAGAAAACCTCTGCTTCGTCCAGCAAATGATAGATCGCGCTCATGCGGCTCCCATGTAATTTGCAATACTCTTTAGAGTCGATTTCCAGACCATCACAAACGGCTACGTGATGGGCAACAAGCGTTTGCGTAAGTTGGAGCCTCCACCATTACTCAATTCCGAAACGGTGCTGTGGCGAGGGCTATCAAGAAATAGTCTTTGGCATCTGGCCTAAATTCGGGTTATTTCGTATAGATGATTGCGGTTGTCGCAGCTGCAAAAACTCCTGTTATGCTCAGCAATGCATTCCTCATATAACTGAACGGAACGTAAATGATGTCGTCGGCCTGCAGAGGAATATCCGGCTCTTTGCCATTTTGCAGGGTGCCTAATGCCAATTGCACTTCCTTATGAGATCCGTCCGTCTGGCGTCGAATTAGGCGGGCATGGTTCGGCGACGCGGAAGGCTGCACGCCACCTGCATTTGAAACGGCCTGCAGCACGGTTAAGCTGCTTTCATTACTATTCATGCGATAGCCTCCAGGCCTACCAACGTCGCCCAGGACATAAATCAGCGGTGCCTTCGGGACGATGACCTTATCACCCGGGTAGACAAACGTTTTCCCAGCTTCGCTAGTCTCTGGGTGATTGGAGATCAGAAGCGTCTCGGCCGTAGTGCCGTCGGGGTGTTCAATCGTCACATGGCGATCTGCGAGATCAGTGAAACCTCCCGCGAGCGCTAGCACATCCACCACCGGTCGCGGTGTATCAATCTGGTAAGAGGCAGGTTTTGAGACTTCCCCGAACACCGTCACGTTCTGTGTCGCATATTTGCTTACGACGACCAAGACGCTGGGTGCATACATGATCCGCTTGTTCACAAGCGCTGCTTCCACGGCATGGGCTGCTTGGTTCGGCGTCAGCGAAGCTATGCGCAAGCTTCCCCCGAGCCTCAGAGTCACTTCTCCGCGATCGTTAACTCGTGTGATCTCGTTCAGGTCTGGCGTATCGAAGACTTGAATTTCGATCTGGTCGCCCGGGCCAATGCGAAGACTTTCGACCTGAGCCAGTACTGAAGCCCCTAGACATAGAAGACTCACAAGTACGGCGACAAATATCTTCATGCCAACGCTCCTTTCTTGTAATCGGCGACAGTGAAGCCGTAATAATCCCGGTAGGCGCTTGAATTGACAGGGCCCTGATCCAATACGACTCCGACGCTCGATGAGTGCTTCAGGAGCATGGCGCATGCACGCCTCAAGCTGTTCTTAGTCGTGACACCATACGTGGCGACAAGAATCACCGCATCCGCATGGCGCGCAGTCAGACCGGCATCTGCTGCAACCAGCGGAGACTGTGCGCAAATTACAACAAGGTCAAACTGTTCTTGCCACTTCGACATAACAGCTTTCAGGCCACCTGATTCGAAGAATTCTGGTGCGCCGTTCACTGGTGCGCTCAGAGGTAGAACAAAAAGACCTGGAATTTCCGTATGCGGAACAAAGGTTGTAGCAAGATCGTAGGCCACCGGACCACCCTCGCCAGAGAAGTTGCCATCGTCCGCGGCAGGGGCCTCCGCATCGGCTTCTACAAGCAGCACCTTCCTGCCCGCTTGAGTTGCGTTAGCGACGAGGTTGATTGATAGTCGGCAAGCACTCTCGGATGGCGTGACGGTAGAGATAAGAATCAGTTTCGACATTGGTCTATCGGGCCGAGAACAAGCGACGACCGTATCGTCCTAATTGCATTGCTGTACTGAGATCCCCGATTCGCATCAATTCGATTTTGAGAGTCGCCCTTCCTGGCAGCCGGAACCAAACCCAACAAAGACAGACCTGCAAGCTCGATGACAGACGTATCCAGGATCGTGTCATCCGTTGCTTCCCGAACGAGTGCGACCACGAACCCGCAGACCAGCCCTGCTGCAAGCCCTGCCGCAAGGTACATAGGGATAGCGGGTTTCGACGGTAAATGCGGAGGACGCGCCACATCCACTACCGTAATCGTGCTTGAGCGAAGTCCTTGCAGGATGCCAGCCGCCGTAAGGCGCTTCGTAAGATCCGCATATACGATTCGGCTCTCGTCAGCTTCCTGACGCGCCATCATGTACTGGATGTTTTTTGCATTTAAGTTATCGGCTTGGCTCTTAAGGGCTTCGTAATTTTTGTTGGCTTCATCCCAGGTTCTATCTGCCACCGCGAAGTCATTCTCGGCCCGTTTGGCGATCCGCTGTACCTCATCATGAATAGCTCGTCCCGTCGCAGCTATGCCTGCTTCCAACTCGGCCACTTTGGGATACCCCGGACCAAACTTAACCTTCAACTGGTCCAGCTGCGCTTGTGCGGTACTCTCTTGAATTCGCAGGTTCTGTATCATTCCCAATGAGTTTGATACCCCTGAAGGGACGCTGCCTGAGATTCCATTTCCCATTAAGCCGGAGATGAGTTCTGCATCGCCGGTCTTCGCGACGTGGTAGACAGCCTCTTTCAGAATTCTGTTCTGGGTGGCGTCGCTGAGCACATCCGCTGCTCGTTGAAACTGAGATAGAACGGCCGAATAAGCTTGCTGCCGCCCTTGATCATCAGCCGCTCCGATGATGTAGGTCCCAGTTTGCTGCTGAATTGCAACCACGCGCTTTTCTAACGTTTCGCTTTGCATTCGAAGGCCCTCTAGCTCTTTGCTCAACTCCTTCGATGCCTGCATAGTCGCGCTGTTCTGGGTCTCCTCGTTATATTCCACAAGTTGACGCACCAATTCGTTCGCCACCGCGGCTGCTCGTTCAGGCTCCGTGTCCGTATAGCTCACCTCAAGCAGATGTGTTCCGCCAACTGGCTTCACGGTCAAATTCTTGTGGAAGAGTTTGATTGCCTTCTCTTGGTATGGCGCGGTTGAGTCCGAATTCTCCGCAGAAGCGTCCGTAAGCTCATTGATGTTGTCGCGGGAAACCGAAGGGAAACTTGCATTGACCAGTGACCCTCGGCCATCAGTCATCTTCAGGGCGGCCATCGTGCGAAAGGCCAACGTATCTGATTCCAGTACCCTGGCCTGCGTCTGAATGGCCATCGTCTCCGCGAGGGAATCCGTACTCAAAGGAGCTGCTCCAAGGAGCGTCTCGCGATCCAGCCCATTCAAGCTTTGGTTCTGCAACTGAAGCGTAGCCACTGCAACATAACGTCTGGTACTAACGATGCACGCCACAACAGCCAATAGAAAGCAAATGGTTGTTGAACAGAGGATGATCCACCGCCTACGGTGCCACGCTTGCGCGATATCCCGTAACGTCAGTTCATTTCCTTTTAGCTGATCCACTTAAGCCTCACCTGTTTGTCTGCTGACAACCTCTCGATGGACTCTACTTCGCTTGCATAGTGCTCGAACGAGAAATCTATGCGGCCACTCGACCCGAAACAACTTCGTCGATTTAAGCGAAACGTCTCGCGACCTGCTTCATCACTTTAGATAACGTGTCGCATCCGACTACAGCCGAGTAGTATCTTGCTGTGAAAAAGCAGCTTTGGCGACGTCTTTCCGGTAGATAGACACACGCCTCGCGATAATTAGTAAATAACTACTCATTACGGGAGGTAGTGCTAATAAGTCTTAGGAACTTATGTGTGTAAGCTATATCTCTATTTAGATTGGTACGACTCCGATAGAAATAGAATGGGAGGGCGTTTTTCAATAGACACTTACTTCAATCTACTTTTCTAAGACGCTTTAACTACACGAATTTTGCTCGATTGCTCCTGTATTGAAGAGACTCGATGTGTTTCCCGCGGGGTGAGAGCGTATAATACCGCTTCCATTCTGGTGGAAACACCAAGCTTGTCATAAATCCGGAAAAGATGGTTCTTAATTGTATGTTCACTTAGTTTTAATTCTTCTGCCAGTTCATAATTGCTCAGGCCTTCGGCTAACAGATGCAATACTTGTTGTTCTCGCGTTGTTAATAGCCGCCTGCCGTAACTATCGGTCACCTCTCTGGATCTGGGGTGTGCCAAAGACGACACGAGGTATACCAACTGCTCATTGCTTGCCCATATCTGGCCTTGATGTACACAACGAATAGATTTACATAGGAGATCGAAGTTCAAATCTTCGTTGCTCAGAAGTCCTTTAGCCCCCGACCGGAATAACGCTATAACTTCAGCGTAATCAGAGTTCTGGGTAAGAACAATTACCTTTGATTCCGCGTAGCGAGCAGGTAGTGACCCTATAATACTGATCACGCTGGCAATATTTTCTTGCCTTGGCGAGCCCAATAAAATGACGTCTGCCGAATCTGCCTTCGAAGTGTCCAAGAGATGACGCACATCGTTGGTCGGTTCGAGAAGGTAGATATCTGGAATGGGCTCGAATGCGCCCTTCAACAGATCGCAGAGCATTACCGGCAAATTGGCACATGCCAGCCTAATCCTAAAAGAAGAGGTTTTAGTCTCAGCTAATCGATGCATAATCAACCACCTAAACAACAGCCCTAGCCGCTATGGAGAAGTTCTTCTCACGTTCAGGACAGCATCTGATGTAAAAATTTGCTGGTCTCTCTTTATACCATACGCGATCGGTGCTTGTCCTTAATAATTTGCAATAACTCAGCCAGCCGGCTGCTTACCTAAGTACTGCGGCAAGATCTCGTGATATTACCTTGACCTAACCGGCGAAAGAAAATTCAGAGACAGGTCGTTCCACGAACTGCTGTCGTACTTGCCAACAGAAGCATCATCGCGCCCTTGCGTCAGTTGTCAGGTATTTAGTCCCGGCATTTGATCGTGCCTTCTTATCCCGAAGTGGATGGAGACACTCATACTGCACCCTCTCTCTTTAGAACCGCGGGAAAGGTTTTTGCAATGATCTGGAGATCAAGGAGCAAAGTCCACCGATCAATGTAGTCGAGATCGAGACTGATCCAATGTGCGAAGGTGGTATTGCTGCGTCCGCTTACCTGCCAGAGTCCTGTGATTCCAGGTGGAACGCTGAAGCGCCGCATAAGCCATGCCTCTGAAAAACGGCTGACGTCCCTCGGCGGAAGTGGGCGCGGGCCCACTATCGACATATCCCCGATCAGCACGTTCCACAGTTGCGGTAGTTCATCGAGCGAGGTCTTGCGGATGAAGCTACCAATACCGGTGATCCGCGGATCCTGTTTCATCTTGAAGGCCGGCCCAGCCAACTCGTTCAGATGTTCCAGCTTGCTTTGTTGCTGCTCCGCATCGACCACCATGCTTCTGAACTTATACATTGTGAAGAGCCGCTTGTTCAGGCCGTAACGTGCCTGGCGGAAGATGCAGGGCCCCGAGCTGGTGAGCTTAATACAAAGCGCAATCAAAACCATGATCGGTGCCAATAGAATGAGAGCAGTCGTTGCAATAGCGATATCTGTGATCCGCTTAACCGCTCTTTGCTTGTCATCGTGCACCATGTGAAGCGAAATCGACGAGGGATCGTGCCTGTCTATTGTGCGCCGCTTGGTCATGTGCGTAGCGAAGAAGTCCGTCGAATACCGCGACTGAATACCTGCGCGTTCGCAGATCGCAATTACTTTCTGAATTTCGTCATACTTCGACTTCACCGGGAGAGTAATAATAACTTCGTCGATCGGATTATTCATCAGGATCGATTCAAGCATCTCGTTCGTTCCAATCAAGCGATCCGAGCTGCATGGAGGATCTGTATCCACAAATCCAAATAAGTGATAGCTGGACTTCGGATGAAGCAGCAACTGCTGCGCCACTCGTTGCCCGCGCGACCCGCAGCCTACTATGATTACGTTTCTATTTTTGCGGATCACCGGCAGAATCAGGATTCGATAGCCACCGGCGAGCAGCCGGCTGCAGAAGAGTAGAGTGAAACTGATCGCACAGAATTCCCCGAGATTCTTGGCGTTAGCCATGTCTGGATGACGTACCCTAAGTAGAACTGCAAGCAGAGCAGTGCATGCCCCCACGCGTAGGTTCAATCCGAGGAAAAGCCTCATCGCGGTCAATTGTGTTCGACCATTATGCGCTGTGAGGTGAAGCAAAACACTCCACAGCCCAATGCAAGCCGCTGCCATAAGCAGGTTCACGAGCGAGATCCGCATCTCAAGAACATCTGCCAGGGCGTATCGATGAGAAGTAATTGGTGTATGGAAGACAATTATAAGCAGAGCAGCGCTGAAGCACACCAAATCGGAGATCAGCGCCGAAAGGCGATTCGTCCATAGCCACGATGCCGAATGCATCGTTTCGGTGTTTGCCTTCGTTGGATCTCCGGAGTGAGAGGCACCAGGTTTTTGATCGACTGGCTGTAACGCTGTTGTAAGTGAGTACATTGCCCCTCGCATGTAACTCGATTGTGGAATTCTTACTCAGTGGTTTATTAGGTCGGACTCCGCTTCAGTAGTAACTAATTTGATGAACTCAATCTATCGTTTCAGAGGGGAGACAAAGCCGCCGTAGGATCCCTATTGCCTCTACGCAGGAACGATTACGTATGAAATATCGTCCACTGGCATTGGCTGAGGAGAGTGATGTTCGAGAGCCGTTATACCGGTGAGCTTCTTCTCTGGAATGCCGAGAGCTTCTGGGACTGATCCAACCCCGAAGTAACGCAGCCCGGCAGCCCGGACCACAGCAGGATCAAGAAGATTTTTACCGTCGAGAACGATAGGAAGGTTCAGCAGCTCACGAATGCGAGTCCAATCCAGCCTCTTAAACTCTGGCCACTCTGTTAACAGGAGCAACGCATCGGCGCCCGTGCAAGCCTCGTACGCACTCTCTGCAAACGTTACCGTTTCTTCTGGTAAAAAGAATCTCGCGCGCTTCATTGCTGCCGGATCAAACGCGACTACCTCCGCGCCCTCCGCGTGCAGTCTCTTGACCAAGTCGATGGCAGGTGAATCGCGACAGTCGTCCGTGCCGCCCTTAAACGCTAGGCCGAGCACGGCTAGTTTCTTTCCACGAAGTGTCCAGAGCGCTTCACGCACTTTAGTCAGAAAACGACGTTTCTGATCTTCGTTGACTTCCATCACCCCAGTAAGAAGAGTGAAGTCGTAACCAACCGAGGCAGCTACCGAACGGAACGCTAGTACATCTTTCGGAAAGCAGGAGCCCCCGTAACCGATCCCAGGGTTCAGGAAGCGCGGCCCAATGCGCGAATCCGTACCCATGCCAAGCGCCACCTCGCGAACATCTGCGCCAACTCGCTCACACACATTTGCAACTGAGTTGATGAAAGAAATCTTCAGGGCTAAGAACGCATTGGAAGCGTGTTTGATCATCTCCGCGCTTTTCACGCTAGTGACGATCTTCTGTGCTTTCTTAGGTGCTCCATCCATCAGAAGAGCACCTTGTTGCCTTTGATATGTTCCCTCGAAGATGGGACCGTAGATCTCGATCAGCGCGTTCAGGCTGATTTCATCTGAGACACCCATCAATATACGATCCGGATGGAGAAAGTCCATGACCGCAGTTCCCTCACGGAGGAACTCCGGATTGGAGGCGACGCTGAAGTCCTCGGGTGACGCTCCGTGGAGCAGCAGGGTTCGATAGACTGCCTCACACGTTCCCACTGGAACTGTGCTCTTTTCAACAATCACCTTGTGGCGATCCAGGACTCCGGCGAGTTCGCGCGCCACGCCTTCCACATACGAGAGGTCAGCCTCGCCTGTAACCGACGGCGGTGTACCCACACAGATGAAGATAGTGTCACACTGCTGGCACGCAGAACGCGTATCGCTCGAGAACTGAAGCCGTCCATTTCGGTGACGACCAATTAGCTCCGGCAAATGTTCCTCATGGATCGGGACTTGACCAGCTCGAAGCATCTCCACTTTCGCCGGATCGTTATCGACCGCAATCACATTATGGCCCAGCTCCGCGAAGCAGGCTGCCGAAACTAAGCCGACATATCCAGCACCGATAACTGCGATTTTCATATCTCCCCCAACGCTTACCAGATGGGCAGGTAAACATATGCACGCCTTCACATCGCGCCACTTGGTCCCGCCAACTCCGCCTTATAAGGTATAAAGTAGGTTCAGCTTGCCAGTGTAGTTATCGGAAAAAGCTCTTCTGCCTCGGCTTCTTTCGACATGAATTCAATCGTCTTCAGAAGACCGTCTCGGAGCGGTACAATCGGTCTCCAGCCCAGCAAGCGCTCAGCCTTTGATATGTCGGGTTTGCGTTGTTTCGGATCATCTTGCGGCAGAGGTCGAAAGACTATTCGGCTCTTGCTCTGCGTCAGCTCCTTTATCAGAGATGCGCATTCGAGAATGGTGAACTCGTCCGGATTCCCTATGTTCACAGGTTCACGCTCATCGGAATCTGCAAGCCGAAGTATCCCTGCTATCTCATCGCTTACATAGCAGAAGCTGCGAGTCTGTGATCCATCCCCAAAAATCGTCATATCTTCGTCGCGGATCGCCTGCCGAACCAATGTTGAGATGACGCGGCCATCATTTGATTGCAGCCTGGGACCGTAGGTATTGAAGATTCTTAGAATGCGCGTATCTAAACCGCAGTAACGGTGGTAAGCCATCGTCAGCGCCTCAGTGAAGCGCTTCGACTCGTCATACACCGAACGTGGCCCGATAGGATTTACGTTGCCCCAATAGGTCTCCACCTGGGGATGTACCATTGGATCTCCATAGCACTCCGAAGTCGAGGCCACCAGATACTTTGCCTCATAGCGGCGAGCTAGAGCCAGAATATTGCGAGTCCCCGTCGAACCTACATCTAAGGTCTCTAGACCATACTTCAGATAATCAAACGGACTCGCGGGCGACGCGAAATGAAATACGTAGTCGAAGGGGCCAGGATCGAAAGGAATACAGATGTCATGTTGGATAAACCTGAACCTTAGATTATCCATATGATGCTCAATATTCTTTTCGCACCCGGTTATCAGATTGTCGACACAAACGACGGAGTCACCACGATCTAATAGGGCATCACACAGGTGGGAGCCAAGAAAACCAGCTCCTCCGGTTATCAAAACTTGCATGGACTCACCTCTCAACAAGAAGTCGAATAACCGAATGGAACTCCAACTCACAGCTGAATCGAGATATACACGGTTAGGTTTTATGGAAAGATGGGGGAGGAGTTACAGTGCTATAGTTGTCGGTTAAGATAACCGAAGCGCAATCCGAATAAAAAGGGTTCAGTGGTGGTGGATCCACAGTAGATCAATCAAGCTAAGGCAGGCAATAGACCTAATTACCTAGGAATTGCGTCTCATCTCTTTTAGACGACTGACGTCTTTTTTTAGGAAGGACTTTCCGGAAGCAACCCAGAGCTGGCTTCGAGGTACCGCAAACCATATCGACATAAAGAAGCATGAAGAAATCCACATGCTGCGACACCCCGATGACTCATCCGCGTTGTGCACCGTCACAGTTATTTCGGTGGTGGATGCGATTCTTGCAACGATCTACTTTAACGGGGCCGTTGGTATTAAGACAGAAAAGTGCGCTTGCGAAGGCTGCGACAACATTTTCGACAAACGCTCGAATCATGATCTAAGGTTCTGTTCCATCACGTGTGGACACAAACAAAAACGCGTGATCGAAGGAAAAGAGAGAAAGAGCTGGCAGCCAGTTCAGCTCCTAAAAGCACAAGAAAGCATAGGAGGAAAACCAATGGCTGGTCGCCGCGGATCCGGAGAAGGCTCAATCTACCAGCGTAAAGACGGTCGCTGGTGCGCTCAAGTTTCGCTTGGCTTCAAGCCAGGCGGAAAGCCTCACCGCAAATTGCTCTACGGCAAGACGCG
Organism: uncultured Acidobacteriaceae bacterium; assembly: GCA_963756685.1. Lineage (GTDB taxonomy): Bacteria > Acidobacteriota > Terriglobia > Terriglobales > Acidobacteriaceae > Edaphobacter. The sequence goes on along the minus strand of CAVWON010000003.1, from coordinate 264,322 downwards.
GGCCGAAGTGAGCGAAGCAATGAAGCGAGTGCTACGCGATCAGCAACTCGGCCTTACTATCGCTTCAGAACGTCAGACGCTGAAACAATTCCTTACGGACTGGCTCGAAAACACAGTCAAGCCAAAGAATAAACAGCTGACCTACAGATCTTACGAATGGATCATCCGAATTCACCTAATTCCGGGACTTGGCAAACTTCAGCTCGTTCATGTGACTCCTCAGAAACTGCAGGCGTTCATCAATGAACGCAGCGCGGCGGGCCTGAGCGCGGCGACCGTGAAAGATATCAATGCCACCCTACGAGCCGCCCTATCGCAAGCTCATCGCTGGCAGCTTGTTCATCAGAACGCGGCCAAACTTATCGCATTACCCCGCAGCGTTCGATATCAGCCGACGATCCTCAGCCCGGCACAAGCAAAAGTTTTGCTTACCTTCGTTCGAGGTCAGCGCTATGAAGCTCTGTTCACCGTCGCACTCACACTTGGACTGCGCCGCGGCGAAACACTCGGTCTTCGCTGATGCGACGTCGACCTCGAGGAAGGTGTTCTCAAAGTTCGCCATTCGCTCGAACGCGTCAAAGGTGAAGGCCTTCGCTTGTCGGAGCCAAAGAGTGAACGCGCAAAGCGAGAACTCCGCATACCACAACTGTGCCTGATGGCTTTGCATAACCATCGTGCAACTCAAAACAAAGAACGAGAGTGGGCTGGAAGCAAATGGCAGGATGGCGGCTTTGTCTTTACTACCGGATTAGGAACGCCGATGCACCCAGATGACATCTCGCGACTGTTCCCCACCGTGCTCAAGGCGGCCAAACTTCCCAAAGTTCGGTTTCATGACCTACGTCATTCTTGCGCAACTCTATTGCTGTCTCTCGGCGTTCACGCGAAGCTCGTCCAGGAGACACTGGGCCACTCGTCCTATCAACTGACGATGGACACGTACTCGCACATGATTCCAGCTTTGCGCAACGAGGTGGCAAATCGTATGGACGAAATTCTCTCAACTACTGTCAGCGAAGCTGTCAAAACATCTGGCGAGGTGATCAACTGAGAGAGAAGCCCTTTATTTTCTTGGTGCCGGGAGGGGGGGTCGAACCCCCACGACCTTGCGATCGGCGGATTTTGAGTCCGCTGCGTCTGCCAGTTCCGCCATCCCGGCTCTACCAATTAGCTCGCTCAATGGATCCGGTCTTCCGGGCCCTTGTCATGGTCTTTTGGCAACCTCAACCACATCAGCAAGTCTTGAATTCGGCCCCATAGAGCGGCCTCATCCGACTTCTAGTATCGCATAGCCCGGCTCCCGTCATCCCTCAGCTTTTATTAGGCCAGAGCCACGCCGCACCCCGAACCCCGCTCGAATCTCCATACATGGCCCGCAAAACCGGTGTGGAAACCTCCCCGCCAAACACATATGCTGGCAGCTTCGTGGGAAGCACCCGATAAAGATGCTCCACCCTCGACACGCCGCCACCAATCACAATGGCATCCGGGTCAAGGACGTTGATCACCTGCGCCAATCCCCGCGCAAGCCGATCTTCGAACCGCTCTATTGTGGCCGACGCGTCCCCGTCACCCGCCTCGAACTCCGAAACAATCTGTCGAGTCGTCTTCGTCTTGCCCGTCACAGTCTTGTAGTCCAGTGCGATTCCCGTGCCCGAGACCCACATCTCCATACATCCCCGTTTCCCGCAGTAACACGCCGGCCCCGGATACTCCTCCGGCCTCGGCCACGGCAAAGGATTGTGGCCCCATTCGCCCGCGACTCCGTTCGGCCCGTCATGAACACGCCCGGCAATGGCCACTCCGCCCCCGCATCCAGTCCCAAGAATCACGCCAAAGACCACATGCTTGCCCGCGGCCGCGCCATCCGTGGCCTCGGACACAGCAAAGCAATTTGCGTCGTTGGCTATGCGCACCTCACGACCCAGTGCCGCGTTTAAGTCCCGTATTGAGTGGACGGCCGTTCAGCCACGTTGAGTTCGCATTCTTCACCAGCCCGGTGATCCCCGAGATGCACCCCGGAATTCCCGCCCCCACGGTGCCGGTGTCTCCGGTCTCCTCTTCCAGGCGTCTAACCAATCCCACCATCGCCTTAATCGTCGCGTCATAGTCGTCTCGCGGCGTGTCAATACGATGCCGGGCTAACTCAACGCCCTGGTTGTCGATTGCAAGCGCCTCAATCTTCGTCCCGCCAAGATCGATCCCAATGCGCATCTCTGTGTTTTTCATCGGACCTTCGTCATACCGTAAAAGTGTTGCGTTTCGAGTGTAAGCCAGACGGCACACATCGAGCACTCACAACAGAAAACAGACCACCGCGCCTCCAAAACAGCACCGCTGGGCCGCTGACCCGACCTACTGGCACCTTTCCCAGCGGACGGAGCTTGCGCAACTCGGTCGCACACGCGATCGCATTCAACGCCGCGAGCTTCAGATTGTCCGCAGCCAGCCAGATCCAGAAACGCGTCCCCTTCTCTCCTTCACCGGAGTCCTTCCGCACCCGCACCATGATGTCTTCCTGTCCCGCCGCACTCAGATTGCTCGGTGGATCGGACTCTCCACTCACCACGTCAATATGATCGCCAGACAACGCCGCTTCGACCTCATCCACCGTAGCGGCCCTGCCAAGCTCCACCAGCAGCGACGTCACATACCCGTGAAACACAGGTGCCTGCACCATCTGCAGGGCCAGCAACGGCAACCGTCCCGCCGCCAGTCCGGCATAGTGATTGCGAATGCGCCGCTCCGTCGCCCCCAGCTTTACCTTTGCTGCCTCGCCCAGTTCCGGCAACAGGTTGAACGAAACCTGCGCGTCATACTGCTCCCGCGGCAGCGTCTGGAACGACAGCAGGTTCACCGTCTGCTGATGCAGTTCGTCCATCGCCGCCCTGCCATACTCCGACGCCGGCTCCATCACGGTCGCAGCAACGCTCGTCAATGCCAGCTTCGCCTGCAATCTTCCTGCAACCAGAGCAAGCATGACCGCAACAGGATGCGCCGTCACCACTGCAGGCGTCTTCAGGTCCGGCAGGATGCCCGCTGCGTTAACCGCGAGCACCTCCGCCACCCAAGGCGCCCGTACCAGAACGTCCTTCTCCCCCTCCAGCGCATACGTAAGATCGACAATGCTGGCGCCGGCCCGCCGCGCGTCCTGCCAATACTTCTTCGTCATCGCGGCACCGCCTGCAAAGAAGACGAAATCCATCCGCTCAAACGACGAGGTCTCCAGCCGCTGGATAAACGAGACCTCGTCCGCCGCCGTCGTCACCTGCCCTGCGGCGTCCTCCAGGTCGAGCAGCACAAAGTCCGATGCCGCAAGCGACGACGCCGCAAGCTCCTCGCTCAACTCTTTCCCGGCCAGCGACGACGCCCCGACGATTCCGATTCGATACACCCTGTTCGTCATGGTCTCCTGAAACTCGTCTGTAGTTTTAGGGCGCCGCAGCGCCAGGTTGCTACTGTAGGCCCGGCCCGTTATTCCTGATTCGCAACAGTGGAGTGCCGCCGCTCTCTGCCCCACGAATACGCCAGTCGCGCAACCACCCCAGACACCAGATACGCCATAGCAATAATGATCAACATGTACTGGTGATACAAAGCAATCAGCGCACCGACGACCCCGATTATCGTGAACAGCCGGAAAGGATGACGCGACCCGACCGTGATCTCCTTCGCGCTCCAGAACCGCCAGTTGCTCACCATCAGAAAGCTCGTAAACAGCAACAGGCACAGCCACACCAGCGCGATCCACGGGTTATCGATCGGCGAACCTCTCTGAAAATGGATCACCGAACTGATCACGCCCGCACCCGCAGGTATTGGCATCCCAACGAAATATTTCTTCCCCGGCCGCCCCGGGTTGCGCGGCTGTGGATTGATGCTGATGTTGAACCGCGCCAGCCGGCTCGCCCCGCAAATAAGAAAGATAAAGCAGACGAAGATCCCGATGTGCATCAGCTGTTCCCGCAGTTGCGGATGCTCCATCACAGGCAGCATGCGAAACCCCCAGATATAAGCCAGCAGGCTCGGCGCCACTCCAAACGTAATCACGTCCGCCAGCGAATCCAGCTCTTTGCCGAAGTCGCTCGCCGTATTCGTCATCCGCGCGATCATGCCGTCGAGTCCGTCGAACAAAACAGCTATGCCCAACGCCAGCGCCGCCCGATCAAAGTAACCCTGGTCCGCTGCCGACCCCTGGATGCTCTGCGTAATCGCGTAGTATCCGGCGGCCATATTGCCTGCCGTAAACAACGAAGGCAGAACATACATCCCGCGGCTCGGCTGGCGCCTTCCCCTCTCACCGGCACCAATCTGCGCCTCGTCTGTCATCAGGCCACCATGACCGCTGTGGCGCTCTTCGCGTGCCCCGCAAGCTCCGGAAGCACAGCCAGCACAGTTGAGCCGCCCTTCACACGGGAGCCTGTCTTCACCTTCAGATTTGCCTCCGCCGGTATCAGCACATCCACGCGCGAGCCGAACTTTATCAGCCCAATCCGCTGCCCTCGTTCCACCCGGTCGCCGACCTTCAAATTGCACACGATACGCCGCGCCAGCAGCCCCGCAATCTGTTTGAAACTGACCTCATAGCCACCAGCGTCAATCGTGATCAGCGTTTGCTCATTATTCAGCACGGACTCGGGCTTCATCGCATTCATGAACTCGCCCTTACGAAACTCGCATACCTTCACCACGCCACCCACAGGCGCGCGGTTCACATGCACATCGAAGACATTCAGAAAGATGCTGAGCCGCAACCGGCTGCCGCTAATAGTCTCGATCCACTCCGCCTCAGTAACCAGACCATCGCCGGGCGAAACAATCTGTCCCGGCCCCTGCGGAACAGTCCGGTTCGGGTCGCGAAAAAACCACAGAAAAAACGCTGCAAGCACTACAGGCATCGCCACCAGCCACACCGGCATATTCAAATACCAGAGCGCCGCCGCCACCGCCCCAAGCCCTAAGGCATAGAAAATCCCGTCTCGCACCATAAGTACTCGATTATAAGGCCATGCACACCTTCACTGAGAGCCCGCCACCGGCCCACTCACCCGCCACCCAGCCCCACCCGGCCTGCGGTTAAGACGCTCCCAGCCGCCTGAGCCGCTCCATCTCGTCCTTCAGGCTGAGTTTCAGCTTCTTCAGCCGCACCTCTTCCAGTTGTTCTGCGTCAGTCAGGAAAAGCTTCGAACGCAGTGTATCCAGCCTGCGTGCGTACAAGCTATGTTCCTGCATAAGTTGTTGAATGGAAGGAATTGAAGCAGACTCAGGAAGCTCCGTGAACTTTGCAGTTTGCACGTGGGGTGTACCTCCAGCAACAAACAACACTCACCGACTTGCGAAACGCTATCACACCCTTGGCAAAAGCGGCAATGTGGATTACTTGGTTTTTTCTAACTCCAGCCGCATCAGCACTGCGTCCTCGAGCGGCCCCCGGTAGTACCCCGCGCGCCTCCCAACAACAACGAATCCGAGCCCGCTATAGAGTGCGATACCTCCCACGCTACCAGCCCGAACCTCCAACTCCACCGCCCCTGCACCCTGGTCCCTGCTCCAATCAACTACCGCCTGGCACAATGCCCTGCCCACCCCTCCCCGACGCGCAGCCGCTTCGACCGCCACGCTTTCCAGCTCAGCCAGACTCCCTTCGCCCGAACCGATCACCTTCCCCACAGCAAAGCCCACCACCCGGCCATCCGCCTCAGTAACAAAGAGACAACGCCTGACCGCGCCATCAGAGTCCCTATCAGCATTAGCTATCGCAGCATACTCGCCATCCCCCCAATGCGGAGCCTCCGCGATGGCCCGTTCCAACTCCACCACCCGAGCCAGGTCCCCGCCGCAGCGACCCGAACGCGAAACCCGGCAACACTCACTTCCCCGCTCTAGGCGCCGCGGGCTTCGCAAAGATCTCCGCATCCGCCCGCCTCAGATAGTTCGCATCGATCGTAGCCGCATCATCAAACTCCCCTGCCACAATCCGCTCCAACGCAAACGGCAAAGCGTCCCCGGCCGTCGGCTCATCTACCATCCTCGGCCGCACCCCAACCAAAGCGTCCGACACCTTCATCTCGCAAACCACCACGACCCCACCCTCAACCGACGCCTGCAGGTCGTCCGCACTCATCAACATCTCGCGCAGACGCCGCCGCCCAACATACTCCCCGTAATAAAACTCCCCCCGCCCGGCGTCCAGCACCGCATGCACCGGCCCTCCCCCTCCATCGACCTCAGCAGCCAGCAACGCCAGCCGCGACACCGCAATCAACCCCACACCACCCGCCTCGCTGAACCCTTTCGCCGCACTCAAACCCACTCGCACCCCTGTAAATGACCCCGGCCCATGGACCACAACCACCGCAGCCAGTTCCTTCAACCTCCACCCAAGCCCCTCCATTAACCGCCGCACCGCCGGTACCAGACGCTCCGACGAAGTCCTCCCCGGCAACACCTCCTCAGCAACAATCGCGGGCGCAATCTCCGTATCCGCCAGCGCCACGCTCCCCTCACCCCCAGCCGTATTGATCAGCAGCAGCCGCATCAATCCCCACCCTCATACGCAGCATCGCCAACAATCTCCAGCAACACTCCCCCCGTACTCGCCGGATGCACAAAAAAATACCTGTGCCCCCCGGCACCCACTCGTACCGAATCGCTCGCCAGCCTCACCCCCCGCGCCATCAACCGTGCAAACATCGCATCAATCCCATCCACATGCACCGCGACATGGTGCAACCCCTCCCCTCTCTTCGCCAAGAATCTTCCAATTGTCGAATCCTCCTCAGTCGCCTCCAGCAACTCAATCCGGCTCTCCCCCAGCGGCAACATCGCCGTCTTCACCCTCTCAAACTCCACCGTCTCCTCATGACTCACCACCAATCCAAGCGCCTCATAAAACCCACGCGCCGCCGCAATACTCTTCACAGCAACGCCCAGATGATCAAGCCGCAACCCACCCGTCCGAACAGCATCTCCCACCCTCACCCGCCGCCCGACCTTCTCCGCCGCACACCGCCGCACCGCCTCCATCAACTCCTGCACGCCCTCACCCGTCGTCGCCACAGTCCTTACCACCGGAGGCACCCACCCACCCCGCTCCGTCACCAACCCCTGCATCGCAACGATCTCCTGCTCCACCAGCTCCGCGCCCCCGCGATCACTCTTATTCACCACAAAAATATCCGCCACCTCCATCACCCCGGCCTTCAGGCTCTGCACCTCGTCCCCCATCCCCGGCACCAACACCAGCACCGTCACATCGGCCAGCCCAATCACCTCCACCTCGTCCTGCCCCACCCCCACCGTCTCTATCAGAATCGTCTGCCGCCCCGCCGCCTCCATCACCATGCAAACGTCCGCGGCCGCCCGCGCCACTCCACCCATCGCCCCCCGCGAAGCCATGCTCCGGATAAACACTCCATCGTCTCCGGCAAACCCCTGCATCCGGATCCGGTCTCCCAGCAGCGCCCCACCCGTATACGGACTCGAAGGGCCCACCGCCACCACTCCAACGCTTTGACCCTCCGAACGCACCCACCGCGCCATTTGGTCCACCAGCGTGCTCTTCCCCGCCCCCGGAGGCCCGGTCACCCCCACACGCAAAGCTCTCCCGGCAGTCTCGCGACAAGCCGCAATCAACTCCCCGGCAACCACCCCGCCGTCCTCCACCACAGAAACCGCCCTCGCCAGCGCCCGAACGTCCCCCGCACGCAGCCGCTCCATCATCTGCGCGACCTCAAACCCGTCCACCTTCAACTCTTTGCTCACGTCAGCGATGATACCGCGCGCGTCCGCATATCATTCCCCATGCAGGCCTTTCACAGCCGCACGAGACTCAAGCCACAAGCTTCAGCGCCAAAGGCGCGCTCCATACCAGCCTGGGGCAACCCGGGGTCCCCGGCGGGCGCTCTGTGCCCGCTGGGGTGGAACGCCCCAGGAAATAGAAAACCAAATGACCAAGGGCTGAGGGCCCGGCCTATCCTCTTGTCAAGCTGACCCGACGACCGGTTTTCTTAACTTGCACCAGCAAACGATTATTTTCACCTATAATTCCGATGCCATCGATTAACCCCGAGGAAGTCCCTTGAAAATCGCCCTCCGCAGCATCGGCACCGCGCTCCTCTTCGTCGCCGCCTCCTTCAGCTACGCCCAGCTCCAAGGCAGCGCACCTATTCCCGAGTCTGCCAACCACCCCGTCCCTGCCATCCAGGACACCGAGACCCCTGCCCAGCGCGACGCCCGCATGCAGTGGTGGCGCGAGGCACGCTTCGGCATGTTCATCCACTGGGGCCTCTACTCCATCCCCGCCGGTGAATGGCACGGTCAGCGCACCACCCACATCGGCGAGTGGATCATGAACGATCTCTCCATCCCCGTCGCCGACTACAAGGCCTTCGCCAAAGACTTCAACCCCACCGGCTTCAGCGCCCACGACATCGTCGCCCTCGCCAAGTCGGCCGGTATGAAGTACATCGTCATCACCGCCAAACACCACGACGGCTTCGCCATGTTCGACTCCAAGGTCGACCCCTTCAACATCGTCGCCGCCACCCCCTTCAAACGCGACCCGCTCAAAGAACTCGCCGAAGAGTGCCGCAAACAAGGCGTCAAACTCGGCTTCTACTACTCGCAGTCGCAGGATTGGACCGCCCCCGGCGGAGCAGCAGCCGTCCGCGGCGACCACAACAAGGACACCGGTCACTGGGACCCCGCACAGGATGGCTCCTTCGATGACTACCTCCACAAAAAGTCCATCCCCCAGATCAAAGAGCTCCTCGAAAACTACAAGGAGTACCCAGTCGTCGTCTGGTTCGACACCCCCGGTAAGACCATGACGCCCGAGCGCGCAGCCGAGGTCGTCAAGCTCCTCAACAAATACCCCAATCTCATCTGGAACAACCGTCTCGGCGGTGGCTACAAAGGCGACACCGAAACCCCCGAGCAGTTCATCCCGCCGCAAGGCTTCCCCGACCGCGACTGGGAGGCCTGCATGACCATCAACGACACCTGGGGCTACAAGTCCTACGACACCAACTTCAAGTCCACGGAAACCCTCCTCCGCAACCTCATCGACATCGCCAGCAAGGGCGGCAACTATCTCCTCAACATCGGCCCCGACTCTCACGGCATCGTTCCCGCTCCCGAAGTCGAGCGCCTCCAGCAGATGGGCCAGTGGCTAAAGGTCAACGGCGAAGCGATCTACAACACCAAAGCCACCCTCTTCGACGTTCCCACCGGGACCTTCACCGGAGAAAAAGACAGCCACGGCCGCGACAAATTCATCCCCACCTGGAACTGGCGCTCCACCACCGGCCCCAACAAGATCTACATCGAAATCTTCGCCTGGCCCACTAACGGCACCTTCCACCTGGACAACATTGCCAAGCTCCCACGCAAAGTCACCGGCGCCTACCTGCTCGCCGACAAGACCCACAAGCCCTTAAAGATCACACCAACCGGCGAAGGCCTCGACATAGCCCTACCCACTCAACCCCTGGACCCCATCGCCACCGTAGTCGTCCTCAACACCAACTAGCGCTTTCAGCGCCAAAGGCCCACCGTCCCGACAATCAGCGCAAGACGGTTCCGTCATCGTCTCTCATTGCGGCAGCCCCGTCCCGGCCTGCTCCGCCACCATGTACGCGGCGTACCAGTCCGGCCAGTTCGGGTCGGCATGGCCGATCCGCGCCTCGTGCTGCCCGTGCGCGGCCGCAGCGCGCCGCAACGCCTGCGACAGGTCGCTCGCCGACGCGTACGTCGTGTCGCCGGCGACACGCCCAGGAAGCCGTGTCGTAATCTCCTGAAACAGCCAGCCGTTGCCGTCCGGATCACGGAACGAGGCGAACGAGCGGTAGCTGCGATGTTCGGAGTCCGGGCCGTTAACGCGGATCCGCCCGAAGATGTAGGGCTCGTCCGGCCCAGAGTACACGCCATCGGCGCCATGGAACACCTCACTAACCGCAACGCCGCGACCGAGCAATTCCTTACGGGCAGCGGCAATGTCGGAGACGATCAGATACAGGCCCTGGGCAGAGCCGGGTACTGCCCCGGTCACGTTCTTGCCGAAGATGACCGAGCACCCGGAGCCCGGCGGCGTGAACTGGGTCACGCGGTAGTCGCTACCGTTGTCGTAGTCGGCATCAAGCCGCCACCCGAGCCTCCCGTAAAACTCCTTCGCGCCGGTCCACATCCGAGACAGGGATGACGACGATCTCGAGCTTCGTGTCGACTCTCGCAACGCTGGTCGCCTCGTTATTAACAACTTCATCCTTCACATTTGCCATGTTCTTTCCTCCTTTTTGGGCGTCCCCTAAGTCGAAAAGTCCCTAAGTCATAATCAGATTTGTTGAATGCAACGTCAACCGGCCGAATCGCTGGTTCCTTCGCCAGAATTGACCTATGCCAGGACGGAGCCTAAATCAGGACGGATCTAAATCAGATGACAGCCCGGAGGGCAACAGTCACGCTCTCACGTGCGGCCCTGACAGCAGCACCGACTGTCTCACCTGCGGCCAGCGCATGCCCGAGCGCCGACCTCTTCCGTCTTCCCGGGTGCTCGAAAGCGGTGGTCTCGATTCCACCACCGAAAAGTGTGTGCCTCTCTTCCAGGCCATCGAGCGCGGCGTTCAACTCCGCCGTAACTGCGTCCGCCTCATCGGCGACAACGATCAGTTCGAAATTGATCTTTTTGTATAGCATCTCATTGCCTCCCGCCTCCAATCTTATCCCTGCGTGGCCTCTCTCGTGAGCACAACATGCGTCGCGTGCTCCGTGGCCTCGTGCTCCGTCACAGAAAATCCCAGGGCCGGCAGATCAATCCCGGTAAGCAGGGCCTCACCTTGACCGAGGACAACAGGTGCAAGTGCAAAGTGGAGGAAATCGACCAGCCCAGCCTGCAGATACTGCCGCACGGTCGAAACACCCCCTCCGATCTTGACGTCCTTGTCACCCGCCGCCTGTTTCGCCAGCCTCAGCGCCTCTTCGATTCCGCCGCTGACAAAGTAGAAGGTCGTCCCGCCTTCCATCACCAGCGGCTCGCGCTCGTAGTGTGTCAGAACGAAGGTCGGAGCGTGGTACGGCGGATTGGGCCCCCACCATCCCCTCCACGAATCGTCCTGCCACGGCCCACGCACCGGACCAAACATATTGCGGCCAAGGATAAAGGCGCCAAAGTTGTCCATCGCCCGATATGCGAACCCGTCGTCCACACCAACGGAGCCGCCCTCCTGCCCGTGCATGGTGCGGAATGACCTGGTAAGAAAGAACCACTGAAAGAGCTCCGTACCGCGCTTGCCCAGCGGATTGTCCAGGCTCTGCTCGGTACCTGCGCTAAAACCGTCTAACGAAATACCAAATCCCGCGACACGGACCTTTGGCATGTATGCTCCTTGCTTTCGAAAAATCTGATCGGTTCTAGTCAGTGGCGACGCCGTCAGGTTTGAGCGGACGTCGCCCTGAGGAAATCATTCGTTCGCTCACACTATGACTTTTTGCCGTCGCTGCTCGCTCTCCTTAATCATTTCGTTCAGGTCCGCAGCTGGACGTATCTCGAACGGTGTCCCATACTTCACTCCAGGATGTTGGGACATGAGTTGAATTGCGTGATTCAGATCTCGCGCTTCAAGCACTAGAATTCCACCCAATTGCTCCTTCGTCTCCGCGTACGGGCCGTCTGTCACTGCGACCTTTCCGTTCTTCCAGGACACAGTCATCGCCGTGTTGGGGGGTTGAAGAGCTTCGCCAGCGGCAAAATGTCCGTTCTTCCGCAGCTCGTCGTCATAGGTAAAGCACTCATCAAACATGGTGTTGCGTTCGCTCTCAGACATGTTTTCGAACTTTTCCGGGTAATATCCCAAAACGATGTATTTCATAAATTGCTCCTTATTTCCTCTGACTCAGTGGGCCGTGACCCGTCGTCTCTTATCAGATAGTCGTTCGAGATACCGAAGATCGACGGATACTCATTTTTTTGCGCGGCTTCTAGCCGCCGAGAGTTGGTGATGACATTCGCTTTGTTAAGGGCACGGCTTCAGCCGTGCCGTACAAGTATGCTCAGCAAGCGGGCTTCAGCCCCTGGGGTACGCGAGGCAGACCTATGGCATGTGTGCTCCTCTCTCCGCAAAGACTTCATGTTGTGCTGATGGCCTTTCGCCGTCGCTGCTCGCTCTCCTTCATCATCTCGTTCAGGTCCGCGACCGGCCGTATCTCAACCGGTCCAAGTCCATACTTGAATCCTGGAAGCTGCGAAACAAGCTGAATGGCGTGATTGAGGTCTCGCGCCTCAAGGATTTGAAGGCCGCCGAGCTGTTCCTTGGTCTCCGCATAGGGGCCGTCGGTCGTCGCGACTTTGCCGTTTTTCCAGTACACGGTCACCGCGGCCTCCGGAGGTTGAAGGGCCATTTCGGCAACAAGATGTCCGTTGGCGCGCAGATGGTCGTTGTACTCAAAGCAATCATCGAACACAGTGTTTCGCTCGTCCTCGGTCATCCCTTCAAATTTTCCTGGCTCGAGGTATCCCAAACAGAGGTATTTCATCCATTCCTCCTCGTTTCTTGTAGCTCAAAGGGCCTTGCATTCGTGGTACCCACCCGTCGGTAAGAAGGCTAGGGATGCGCACTCCCTGTGTTGGTGACGACGGCGATCAGGCCGGCGTCGCCAAAAAAGCGCGCACCTCGACCGGGGCCCGGCACGCGATGACGGCCTTGCGCCCCCACGCCAATGCCTCGTCCAGGTCAGCAGCTTCCAGTATCCAAAAACCGCCTACGTGCTCCTTGGTCTCCAGGTAAGGCCCGTCAGTAACGAGCACCTCACCATTGGGCTGCTTTCGCAGCGACTTCGCGTTGCTGGCCGAGGATAGGCCTCCAGCAAAGAACCTGGCACCAGCAGCCTCCATCTCTTCGTTGAGCACGTCGATATCGCGAACCATCGCTTCGCCCTCCATGGACGGGTCGTAGTTGTCGGGGTGGTGAATAGCGACCAAATATTGCGGCATAGCTTCTCCTTTATCGTGTGACAGTTTTCGGGCGAGCCCTTTGGGCGTGCAGGCGCTAATGATGATGCTCGGCGATGCTGTCTTCGTGATATTCCGTCCCGTCCGACCATTTTTGAACTGGAATCACGAACTGCGTCAAGTGCTCCGTGGGGTCGGCGACGGCAATGATGGGTGAACCCGGCAGATTCGCTCCCCAGATTGCGGCGTCGGTGTCAGAGTAGAAAAACATGAGGTGGGAAGGCCAGTGGGGGCTGGCGTCGCCGCCGTATCCTTGCTTCCCCATCATGTAGCACATCGCTCCCGGTTCCATCGGCGGCAGTTCTTTCTTGGCGAGTGCGGCGGTGATGGCCTCGGTCATCTGAGCCGGCGTGAGTCCCGCCATTCCCCATTCGGTCTCTTTGGTGAGGCGCAGAAGGTAGGAACGCGCGGCTGCCGCGTTAACACAGATGGGGCCCCGCACCTTCGGATTCCAAAAGTCAGAATCGGCAGCGGATGTCCACCCACGTCCCACGATGCACACGAAACCGTTCGTGCCTTTGACCGCTGTTTCGAAGCCATGACGCCCGAGAATTAGCACCTCTGCATCGCGTGAAATGGACGCGGGTGCCGCACTGCGCGCCAGGGCGATTTCCGCGGCTCGGTCGGCCATGAGGTACTGGTCGACCGGGGCCATCTTGGAATATGGTGTTGCGAGAGGCGGCGTTGTGGCGGCCTGTGCCACCGCTTGATACACCGTCCCGAGCGCGAGCAGCAGAGCGAAGCTCTTGATTGCGATTGCGTGAACCTTGTTGTTTCGCATTGTTTTCCCTCTTGAGAATGGGCTATCCGTGACAGCCGGCTCATTGCGAGCAGCGTTGTCGAGGTCGGAGGAGGAGCCAGTTTCGCCGGTAGGGCTGCTTACGGCTTTACCCGCGATGGGTGAGGTGTGCCGCCCGGCAGGCTGCTGAATGGGATCTCGCGCACCTCGCCACGCGACTGGGGGTCGAAGGCAGCCTTGCGGGCCCACGCCAGCGCCTCGTCCATGTCAGCGGCTTCCAGTATCCAGAAGCCGCCAATGTGCTCCTTGGCTTCCAGATACGGGCCGTCGGTGACGAGCGCCTCGCCATTGCGCTGCCCCCGCAGCGACTTCGCCTGGCTGGCTGGGCTGAGGCCGCAAGCCATGAGCCTCGCACCAGCAGCTTCCAACTCGTCGTTGAGATCATTGATAGCGCGTACCGTCGCTTCGGTCATGGTGGACGGGTCGAAGTTGTCGGGAAGGTAATTCGCAAGCAAATATTGCGGCATGATTTCTCCTTTATCGTGTAATGGTCTTCGCGCGATTCGGGTGAGGCCGGCGATGGCGCGCGGACTCGATGCGCCTCACGGCTTCAATCCGTGGATGCAAGAACGGCTATTTGTTGGCGGTCTGATTTGGCAGCTCAGCCCGTTTCGCTATTTTGTACTGGATCTCCTCTGCGGACAGGATGGGTGCGAAGTCTTCCATCTCAAAGACCTGGCGGATTTCGACTTCGTAGTCGCCAGCGCTGCTGTTGGGGCCACGCTTGACCCACTCGATGGCCTCTTCCAGAGACTTGACCTGCCAGATCCAGAAGCCGGCGACGAGCTCCTTGGCCTCGGTGAACGGGCCGTCGGTGACGGTACGAGACTTGCCGGAGAATTTGACGCGTGCGCCTTTGGAGCTGGGATGGAGGCCATCCATGGCGAGCACGATGCCGGCCTTGATGAGCTCTTCGTTGTACTTGCCCATGTCGGCGAGGAACTGTGGATCAGCGCCCGCGCCTTTTTTTTCTGACTCTGGGGTTGATTTGACGATGACCATGAATCGCATTGCGGAATCTCCTTTGGGTTGAGCGATCTTCGGGTGGGCCAATTGCCCTGCCTTCACGATATAGTCGAACGGCGGACCGGAATTCGACAAAGCGTCCAGGAAATTTTGCTTCTTCTGTGCTTCTTTTATCTCAGCTGCCGAATCCGCTCCTGCAGGAATTGCCGCTCTGGTTCCTGTTGGGTCAGCGCCAGAGCTTTCTCATAAGACGACCGGGCCTCAGCGGTCCTGCCGAGCCTGCGGTACATATCGGCACGGACCGAGTGCGCCAGGTAATAATTCGCCAATTCACCCTGTTCCAACACCGCGTCGATAAGCGCCAGGCCGTCCTCTGGGCCATCGCGCATTGCAATTGCTACCGCACGATTTAGCTCTACAACCGGCGAAGGCTGAATCCGTACCAGTCGGTCGTAAAGCGCAACAATCTGCCGCCAGTCGGTCACAGCGACCGATTCCGCCTCCGCATGAACGGCCGCAATCGCAGCCTGCAGTGTGTACGATCCGAAGCGGCGAGACTTCAGGGCCCTCTCCAGCAATGCCTTTCCCTCCGCGATCTGCTCGCGGTTCCAGAGTGAGCGGTCTTGGTTCTCCAGCAAAATCAGCTCTCCGGTCGGCGATGTTCTCGCGACGCGACGGGATTCATGAAGCAACATCAGGGAAAGCAGCCCAAGGACCTCCGGCTCCGGCAGCAGTTCGCTCACCAACCGGCCCAGTCGAATCGCTTCGGCGGTTAGCTCGGCCCGCGTTACCTCCGCTCCCGCCGCAGCCGAATAACCCTCGTTAAAGACGAGATAGATGACCTGGAGCACCGCGTCCAGTCGCTCTGGCAACTCCTGTGGCGACGGCACCTCGTACCGAATCGGTGTGTCTCGAATCTTTGCCTTCGCGCGCACAATGCGCTGCGCCAGCGTACTCGGAGTGGTGAGGAAGGCCTTCGCAATCTCCTCCGTCGTCAGCCCGCACACCTCGCGCAGGGTGAGTGCAACCCGCGCCTCCGGTGGTAGAGATGGATGACAGCAGGTAAAAATCAAGCGCAGCCGATCGTCCTCAACGCTCTCCTCTTCCTCGGACCTCTCCGCCGAACCACCTTCCGCTTCGAGATATCGCGCGAGCTCATCTTGAGACGCATCAAATCGGGCCCGTCGGCGCAGAGTATCAATGGCTTTGAATCGCGCAGTTGAAATCATCCATGGTCGCGGATTATCGGGCACTCCATTCTTCGGCCACAGGCCCAGCGCGGCCGCAAAGGCTTCGTGCATCGCCTCCTCGGCAAGATCAAAATCACCGAGCAAGCGGACCAGGGTCGCCAGGATCCGTCTCGAATCCACGCGATAAAGGGAGTCGAGCAATTCGCGTATCTGCTCCGTGGAACGCTCAGACATGACGACGACTCTAGCAAACCAGCCACCTCGAATCAATTTGGAATGGCATCTTGCCAACCCGGCCATTCGAGCCAGTCTCAGCTGGTGAGAAATCGCCCAGTCACTCCTTGAACGCTCCATCTAGGCCGACAAACCCAAACTTCCAGATGACGGGCTATACGGAAGTTCCTCTCCTCCTTGATCGGCTGGCTGGCTAACTTCCTGTTTGCCGACAATCCGCCCTGGACACGCAATTTGACCATCTCAGCTGAATGAGCGCATTACCCTGTTATCGCCCGCTACTCGCGTACTCCGCCTTCGCCTGTTGCAGGATTGGAATATCTGGGTCTGCCTCTCTCCATAGCCCGAGAAAATCCTGATAGGCGGTCTTTGCCTTTGTCTGCTCACCCGACATCGTATAGGCCCTTCCGATCTGTAGTCGCGCCATTGCTCCGACTGGGTCGCTGGAAACGATCCCGCGGTGGTCGAGGATCTTCTGGAACTCGGCGGCGGCCTGGGCACCCTGGTGGAGGGCAAGATACGCCTCGCCGCGCACATAGATTGGATACAGTACCCCGTAGAACGCATGAAAACTGCTGCGCGGTGCGCCCAGCTCATACGGAGCGGCGATCTGCAGGAGTTCGATGGCCTTTGCCGGGTCGTTGTGATTTAGAGCGAGAACAGCGCGAATCTCCGGGACATATTCGAATTTGACGCACGTGTCCTCCGGGAAGCGCTTTTCCAGATCGTCCGTAAGGGTTTGCGCCCTCTTAGAATCCCCGGTAAGGGCCAGCGCAAAGGCGGCGCCATACTCCGCCTCGCGGTCTTTGGAAAGCTCCAGAGCTGCAGCCGCGCTTCGCCTGGCCGCGGGCGCGTTCTGGAAAAATGCCTCGCGCAGGGCCGCACCAGCCTCGAAGCCAGCCGCCCTCTCCCGCTGGCCCGACTGTTGCGCGACGTCCACCGCACGCTGCGACGTGGCCCGCGCCCCCTGCAAGTGACCGGAATAGGCCATCACAAAGGCTTCCTGGTTGAGCAGTCCGCTATCTGGTTCTGATTTTGCATGGGCCTGGGCCACTACCCGTTGCATCGCCGCCTCGTCGGACTTTAGAAAAGCAATCTGGTAGAAAATGGCCGAAGACTCGGAAATATCCAGTTTGCGCTCGGAGGCCCGCTGCAAAGCTTTCTCGGCGTCCCCGAGGCGCTCGAGGTACATGTAGCTTCCGGCGAGATTGAAATACGCGAAGGAAAGATCGGGATCGAGCTCGATCGATCTCTTGTTTTCCTCAATTGACTTTTCGAATTTGCCGAAGACAGGGGAGACCATCCCGCCCAGGAGGCCAGGGGCCATTGCCGAACGAGGATATGCTTGCGCCCAGGCTTCAGCGGTCTGACGTGCGTCTTCGAGGTTGCCCGTCGTGCGGAGAGCGTAGGACACGGCGATGAAGAACTTCTCTGCGTCGCTGGCGTGGTCGCGCAGCGCGTAGGCCTTTCCCAGGTACTCTGCCGAGAGGTCAGACTCTCCCAGTTCGCCATAGGTATGCCCCAGCATGGCATATGCCATCGCGAAGTTTGGGTCGATCTCAATGGCTCGCTTGTAAAGCGGTTGAGGGGCGGCAGAATTACTCGAGAAATGAAGCTTGAATGCCGCGCTGTACGCCTTCAACGCTTCGAGCGACGGAGTAGCAGCCTCGACGAGTGGCATATCGTGCTCCTTAACAGTCGCCAGCGATTCCCCCAGCCGCCCCCTTAGCCTGCTCGATACCTGACTGAGAGCATTCAGCACGTCCTCCTTACGCGCCGCCTGCGCCTGCTCCGCATCGATTGACTCCCCGGTTCGGCAGTCCACCGCGCGCAGTCCGAGGACGTATTGGCTCCCTAGACTGGCGATCGAGCCATCGAGCACCGCAGCGCTCGCCGTCCGCTGGCAGACCTCCCGCGCAATCGCCGGTGTCAGCTTTGCATCGCCAGGCTGGCCCATCAATTTCAGCGTCTTCTGGATTCGCTCATCTGAGACCAGGCTCAGGAACGGCGACTGCTCCAACTGGACCATCATGCCCTGCCGCAATGTGCCATCGAAGACCGGATCGCCGGTCGAATTCGTGAAGTCAGCAAGGACGACGGTGTCCTTGTCCGTCAGGGCGTGGACTTTGTGGGGATAAAACAGACGTGCCGCCATTGCCAGTCCGATCAGGACAATTGCCGCGACAGCGACCAGGCCCCATCGAACGGATTTGCTCGCAGGCTTCGACACAACGTGTGGTGTCTCGGCGGCCGCGCGGACTGACTCTGAATCCCGCCGCAACCGCTGCAAGTCGGTACGGATATCGGCCGCGCTCTGGTAGCGCAACTTCCGGTTCTTCTCCAACGCCTTGCTGATGATCTCTTCAAGCTTTGGCGGAACGTCGGGATTGAGCCGCACCGGTGCCACTGGCGCACGATTCAAGATGGCCTCGGCCACCACGCCACTACTTTCGCCACGGAACGGCAACACCCCGGTCACCATCTCGTACAGCACCACGCCAAAGGAGAACAGGTCGGTGCGCGCATCCATCTCTTCACACCGCACCTGCTCAGGCGACATGTACACCATCGTGCCCATCGCCGTGCCCGGTTGTGTGAGGCGGTCTGGCGGTGTGGCTGTTGACATCTCCGACGGATTCGCGACTTGGCCTGCGGGCATCAGCTTTGCCAAACCGAAGTCCAGGACCTTGACGTGGCCCCGCTCGGTCACAAAGATGTTCGCGGGCTTGACGTCGCGGTGGATGATTCCCTTGCTGTGGGCCGCGGATAGTGCATCCGCTATCTCCGTCGCCCACTCAATCACCTCTTCGAGTGGGAGTGCCTTGCCGCCGATGCGATGCTTAAGCGTCGCTCCATCCAAAAACTCCATCGCAATAAACGTCTGGCCGTCCTGCGCGTCGATCTCGTAGATGGTGCAGATGTTGGGATGGTTCAGCGCGGACGCCGCACGTGCCTCTCGGCGAAAACGTTCGAGGGCCTGCGGGTCCTCGGCCATGTGGCTGGGAAGAAACTTGAGCGCGACAAAACGGCCGAGCGAAGCGTCCTCCGCCTTGTACACAATCCCCATGCCGCCGCCGCCCAGCTTTGCGACGATTCGGTAGCGCGAGATCGTCTGGCCGATCATGGGGCCAGCCACACCAAGGAGCTCCAGCGCCACAGGGTCTTTCAGATCCACCAGCGGCGCGTCGATCGTTCGAGTTCCTTGCTCTTCGGCCTCGATCAGTTGTTTGAGATGCGTCCTCAGTTCCAGATCATCGCCGCAGGCCCCCTCAATGAATGCCGCACGGTCCTGCGGATCCTTCTTCAGGGCTGCGTGGAAGAGCGGTTTCAGGCGCTGCCAGAGCTCAGGCGTCATATTCGATCACCGCTATTCGTTGTTGCTTTGGCCCAAATTCGATCCACGGAGTTCGTTGCGAATCGCTCCCTGGCGCTTATATTGGCCTATGAACTCTCGTGCAGCATCGATCCCGCTCTAGAGAACGGAGGAAGCGGACTCGGAGGAAGTAAATCACTTCCCGCCAACACTCGCAAACATCCGGAGGACCGCGATCTGGGTAACTACAAAGAGTTTGTGACCATAGCGGCTCCCCGATGGGGCCCAGTCCGTTGACACAAAATCGCCGAGGCGCCGAACAATCCTGGACTCCCAACTGACCCGACTTCGGTGTTCCGGCCCAGTCACGGGCAATCCGAAAGTTGGATCTCGGTGGCGCAAGGGGGACGAGTCACTCAATAAGTCGCCCCTTCAACGCCTTCCTCTGAACTACGGGTCAGCAACTCGGAAGGAGTGCCATAGCTCGGCCTGTTCCTCCGTCCGATGAGTTTCGTGACAGCCTCCTAATCGTCTCCCGCCCGACCAGCCCAAACTCCAACCGAAAACAACCGGCGAAACGACCACAACCACCACACTTCAACCACGTTTTGTCCACGTTTTTTCGACAAAAAAGCGCGTCCCCGGCGTCCGAATCCCGCAAGAATCCGTCAAGAAAACCGGAGCCAGTCCCCGAATAACCAAAAACTCACCACAACTCACCACAAAGACCGAAGACCCATTTTATCCACAATCAATTGGTTCGTCCTCAGCTATTGACTTCAATCTAGCCCAGAAACCCCGGTCGCCTTTCAGGTTGACGCCGACCCTTGAGGACCACGCTATTTCACCGTCGTAGGGTCCCATCCATCCGTCCCGGCCAGATAGGCCCTCGTCTCGTACTTCTTCGCCTCCGTAGCCGTCAGTTGCTTCGAATAAGGCTCCCTCGCCTTAACATTCGCCCCTGGCCCGGTCGAATTGAACTCTGCATACGTCGCCATCGGCAGTCGCGGCTGCGGCGCGCTCTTCCAATCCGACCATCCCTCCGCCATAATCGGCGCCTCGATGTCCGTATTCAAAAAAATCACCGTCGAATAGTCCCGCCACGGCCGCCCCAGATACACCTCGCCCGCGCCCGCGTCCGCAGTTATCTTGCAATGGTTGAAAACATACCCTGCGTCCTGGCCCGGCCGCGTGTTGCTCTGCGCCGTCAAATACCCTCCAGCCGCGTGCGCAATGCTGCGGATCTCGCACCCATCGAACACCGCCTTCGCGTCCCCAAAGATAAAGTCGACATGCCCTTCGATATAGCAGTCGGCGTAATACTGCCGCCCCGTCACGCACTCGCCTCCCTCCTTCATGCAGCCCATGCTCGACGCATACAGCGTGTCCTGCGCCCCCAACAGCCGCACATGCCGCAACACCGCCCGGTTCGCCCTCACCGATAACGCCACCGCTTGCGACGGCACATCGCTCGTCTTGCTGTAGTCGTTCGCAATGGTCATGTTTCCGGCAAAGAAATCGCTTCCCGTCACGAAAAGCGTCGGCGAACATCCGGTTCCGCAGGTAGAAGCCGCGCTGTTGCCATACACCAGCTCCACCTTCGTCCAGTCGTCCGTGTCCCCGCGCAACTGGATCCTCGGCTTGTCCACATGCACCACCTCGCGATAGACCCCGGGCCGAATCCTGATCACGGCACCAGCGTCCGGCGCAGCATTCACTGCCGCCTGGATCGTCGCGAAGTCCGCGCCAGTCGCCCCCACCGTAATCGTCTTCGTCCCCTGCGCCCACGAAACCCCGGCCGCCATCAAAAACAAACCCAGCAACCTGCCTCCAAGCCTCATAACACCTCTTTCAGGGCACCCGCACGATCTTCTTGACACACACGGCCCAACAAAGACTATCCTCAACCTCGACACAATTACACCAATTCCGCCGGGGCCCAAACCCCATCCGAACACTGGTCTGACCAACATTCTAGCGGGAGCCTTCACCTTAATGTCGATCCAAGCCGCCAGCCTGTCCGACTCTGGCTTCACCACCACCGCCCCGGAAAAATCCAACGTCCGCTGGGTCGTCTGTTTTCTGCTCTTCCTCGCAACGACCATCAATTACATGGACCGCTCGGTCTTCTCGCTCATCGAGCCGCTCCTCCACCTCGACTTTATGGGCTGGATTCCCGGCCTCGACGCCGCCCATCAAACCGCTTACAACATCAACTACGGCCGCGTCCTCATCTGTTTCCAGATCGCCTACGGCGTCGGCTTCCTCTTCGCTGGCCGCATCATCGACAAGCTCGGCACCAAGACCGGCTACGCCCTCGCCATCTTGGTCTGGGGATGCGCCTCCATCAGCCACTCCCTGGTCTCGAGCGTCATGGGCTTCTGCGTTGCCCGAGTCTTCCTCGGATTAGGCGAGTCAGGCAACTTCCCCGCAGCGATCAAGGCCACGACAGAGTGGTTCCCCTCTGAAGAGCGCGCCTTGGCGACAGGCCTCTTCAACTCCGGCTCCAACGCCTCCGCCTTCATCGCTCCAGTCCTGATTGCCGCCGTTACCCTTCGCTGGGGGTGGCACGCCGCCTTTATCTGCACCGGCTCCATGGGGCTCGTCTGGGCCGTCATCTGGCTCATCTTCCCCTACAACAAGCTTCGCCGCGGCTCCACTCAGACCCAGGTCAACCTCGCCCCTGTCACTCAGGGCGGTTCGATTTACTCCATCCTTCTTCGCCACCGCGGCTTCTGGGCCTTTTGCATCGCCAAAGGCATTACCGATCCGGTCTGGTGGTTCTACCTCTTCTATCTCCCCAAGTTCCTCAACGACAACTACGGCCTAAATCTCAGCCACGTCAAGTACCCGCTGATCGTCATCTACACCGCCGCCAGCTTCGGCTCCATCGCCGGCGGATGGCTCTCCGGCTTCCGTATGAAGCATGGCCACAGCGTCAACTCAGGCCGCAAATTCGCTCTCCTCATCTGCGCCATCTGTGTTACGCCGATCATGCTCGTGCCCCACATGCACACGCTCTTTCCCAGCAACGCCTGGCCTGCCATCGGGCTCTTCTGCCTCGCCACCGCCGCCCACCAGGGCTGGTCCGCCAACCTCTTCTCCACCCCCACCGACATGTTCCCCTCCACTGCGATCTCCACTGTCGTGGGCATCGGAGGTGCCGCCGGAGCGGCCGGGGGAGCATGCTTTACCTGGCTCGTCTCCCATTACTTCTCCCTCCACCCGATGCCGATCTTTGTCCTTGCCGCCTGTGTTTATCTCGTGGCACTCCTCATCTTCCAGCTCCTCGTGCCAAGGCTCGGCGTAATTCAGACGACCTAACCACCACCTTCTGCATCGAAGTGAAGACACAGAACTTTTGTTTGATCTCCGCCTCATTTAGCGACCGGGAACTTAACTATCTGTTTCCATCGTGTTACTCTTCTCGAACTTAGGCGCAAGGAGCTTCACCCAGAGTGAAAAAAGACGTCAAAGAGCTTCACGACGAGGTCACCGGCCACAGCCAACTCACCATGCAGGTCGTTGAGCACGTTCGCTCCCTCATCAGCAGCGGTGAGCTCCACCCCGGCGACCGGCTCCCGCCCGAGCGTGAACTCGCCCGGAAACTCAAGATCAGCCGTTCCAGCCTTCGCGCCGGCATTGGCTTCCTCTCCGCCATGGGCGTCCTTAAGAGCCGCCACGGCGCCGGCACCTTCGTCTCCTCCGGCCCTCCCGCGCTCGATTCCAGCTCGCTCTCCGTGCTCGGCGCGCTGCACGGCTTCCTTCCATGGCAGATGTTCGAGGCCCGCCTTGTCCTCGAGTCCAACGTAGCCGCCCTTGCCGCCGAGCGTGCTACTGACGAGCATATTGCGGAGCTGGCGGAGGAGGTCGCCGAGATGTACGCGGCCCTTACCGACCCGCAGGAGTACCTCATCCACGATGTCCGCTTCCACCGCACTATCGCGCGGGCCTCCGGAAACCCCATCCTTGGCGCGCTGATGGAGACCATCACCGCCAACCTCTACGACTACCGCAGCAAGACCGTTGTTAATCGCTGTTGACCTCAAGGAATCGGCCGAGATGCACCGCGAGATCTACCGCGCCATTCGCTCTCATAACCCTGCTCAGGCGCGCCTCTCCATGGAGCAGCACCTCAACCTTGCCCGCATCGCCCAGGCCTCCGAAGCCGAAGCCTCCGCCGCGGCAGCACAAGCGCCACGAGCCGCAGAACCCAAGTCCACGTCGAGTGAACCACCCTCTTCATCGAGCTAATTTTTCTTGCCCCGGGCGGAGTGGTGTTTTTGCAGGGGTTTTTGCGAAAAAGCGGGTGTAGAACGTGGTTTCTTGATGGTAATTTTGTGGTGAATTGCGTGGTAAACGTGGTGAGTTAACGCACACTTTTAGGCGTCGGAAAATTTTCCTCCTTTCTGAACTTTATTTTTTGCCGCGCCGATCTACCTGTCCGGCCACCCCTGCCTACCCTGCTAAACTGGCCCTTAGCTCATGTCCAAGCAAAAGTTCTATCTCACCACCCCGATCTATTACGTCAACGCGCGCCCACACATCGGCCACGCCTACACAACGATCGCGGCCGACGTCATCGCCCGACGCCATCGTCTGCTCGGCGACGATACCTTCTTACTCACTGGTACCGATGAGCACGGCCAGAAGGTCGAGCGCTCCGCCGCCGCCGCCGGGCTCTCCCCTCAGCAGTTCGCGGACCAGGTCTCGGCCTCCTTCAAGGCCCTCTGGGACCGCATGGGCATCACCTACGACGACTACATCCGCACCACAGAGCCGCGCCACACCAAGGGCGTCCAGAAGCTCTTTCAGCACCTCGTCGACCGCGAGGCCATCTATCTGAGCACCTATACCGGCCAGTACTCGGTCGGCGAAGAGATGTTCGTCGACGGCCCTCCTGGCACCATCGGCCCCGACGGCAAGCCCACCGAGACCGTTACCGAGGAGAACTACTTCTTCAAGCTCTCCGAGTATCAGCTTCGGCTGATCGACCTTATCGAGAGCGGCGAACTGGCGATCCAGCCCGACGGTCCGCAAGAACGAGGTACTCAGCTTCCTGCGCGGAGGTCAACCAAAGATGGTTGATGGAAAATTGACGATTCCGGACGCCAGTCTTTGGGAGTATTCCAAGCAAGGCAATCCTTACGTCCCCGGAGCCCTCAAAGACCTCAGCATCTCCCGCTCGAGTTTCAAGTGGGGCATCCCTGTCCCCGCCGACGAGAAGCATGTTATCTACGTCTGGCTCGACGCGCTGGCCAACTATATGACCGCCGTCGGCTATGGCAGCGATGATCCGATCGAGCAGGAGAAGTTCAAAAGGTACTGGCCTGCCGACCTTCACCTCGTTGGCAAGGAGATCATCCGCTTCCACTGCGTCTATTGGCCGGCGTTCCTCCTCGCCGCCGAGCTGCCACCACCCAAAGCCATTACCGCGCACGGCTGGCTGCTCTTCGAAGACTCGAAGATGTCAAAGTCCCGCGGCAACATCGTCCGCACCGAGACCATTCTCGACGCCTTCGGCACCCTTAAACCGAAGCCCGAAGACCAACCCGGCGCAGTCCTCAGCGACGAGTACTGGAAGCACGAGCAAGATCTCTTCGCCTCCGATGTGCTTCGCTACTTCTTGCTGCGCGAGATTCCGTTTGGGCAGGACGGTAGCTTCAGCTTCGATGCGCTTGTGCAGCGGTATAACAGCGACTTAGTAAATGGCTATGGAAACTTAGTTAGCCGCGTCCTCGCAATGATTCAGAAATATTTTGATGGAGTAATTCCAAGTACAAAACA
Source organism: uncultured Acidobacteriaceae bacterium (assembly GCA_963756685.1). Classification (GTDB taxonomy): domain Bacteria; phylum Acidobacteriota; class Terriglobia; order Terriglobales; family Acidobacteriaceae; genus Edaphobacter. The sequence goes on along the minus strand of CAVWON010000003.1, from coordinate 239,027 downwards.
TGATCATGAAATTTCGGTGATGACAGGTAATTGGGTTGCAGGGTTGGCAAAATTCCCATATTCAAAGGGCATAAGTTTTACCAAAATACTTGAAGAAATCTCTCGAGAGGCAGCTGTACTCGATTCGACTCTCACTTCAAGGGCTCCGTGGAAATTAGCCAGCAAAGTGGCTGAAGGAAATGTCGAGGACAAATTAGAGCTTGAGGCGATTCTCTATAACGCTGCAGAGTTCATCCGCGTTCTTACTGCTGTCCTCTATCCGTTTCTTCCATACGCTACGGCTCAAGTGTGGATCCAACTAGGTCTGGGAAGCATCGAAGGGGCCGCCCACAAAAACGAACTGAAAAATCTAGAATGGGGAGGCCTGAAACCCGGAACGAAATTGGGTGAATTAGGCCCCATCTTTCCGCGCGCCCCCAAGGAACTGATTCAACTCATGACCGACATGGAAAACAACACGAACACCTCGCCCAAACCCGAACCCTCCAAGCTCGTTGACGAGAAGACTACTCACACTGCGGCCGTCCCGACCGATCCGACGCATCCCGGCGCCGCGCCGCGCACCTCCACCTTTGTCGAAGAGAACCCCGGGGCCTCCGTCGCCGGTAGCCATGCCCTCTCCACCGAGCGCACTGGCACTCCACCTCACACGGAAGCGCCTGCTTCCGGCGTCTTCGCGACCTCTGCTGCGGCCTCTGCCACTCCTGACACGCCGCAGATTGCCATCGACGACTTTGTGAAGGTCGACCTTCGTGTGGCGCAGATCGTCGTTGCCGAGCGTATCCCCAAGGCCGACAAGTTGCTGCGTCTCGAGGTCGACCTGGGTTACGAGAGACGGCAGATCCTCTCCGGCATCGCCGAGTGGTACACGCCTGAAGAGCTGATTGGGCGGCGGATCGTCGTGATCGCAAATCTAGCGCCCCGCAAGATGCGTGGGCTCGAGTCTCACGGTATGCTTCTTGCCGCAAGTCACGGCGAGAACGGTAAACCTGTCCTTGCTACATTTGGCGAAGAGATCGCGCTGGGTTCGAGGCTGAAATAGTTCGGAGGCGTCTGCGCTGCGAGCAAACAGCAGGCCCTTCGACTACGCCTCTCGCGATGAAACTGCGAGAGGCTTCGCTCAGGATGACAAATTATTGGGAGCTCAGGATGACAAACTTGCTACGTTTGGGGGAAGAGATCGCTCTGGGTTCGAGGCTGAAATAGTTCGGAGGCGTCTGCGCTGCGAGCAAACAGCAGGCCCTTCGACTACGCCTCTCGCGATGAAACTGCGAGAGGCTTCGCTCAGGATGACAAATTATTGGGAGCTCAGGGTGACAAACTTGCTACGTTTGGGGGAAGACATCGCGCTAGGTTCGAGGCTGAAATAGTTCGGAGGCATCGGCGCTGCGAGCAAACAGCAGTGCCCTTGACTACGCCTCTCGCGATCAGACCGCGAAAGGCTCCGCTCAGGATGACAAATTATTGGGAGCTCAGGGTGACAAACTTGCTACGTTTGGGGGAAGACATCGCGCTAGGTTCGAGGCTGAAATAGTTCGGAGGCGTCTGCGCTGCGAGCAAACAGCAGGTCCTTCGACTACGCCTCTCGCGATCAGACCGCGAGAGGCTCCGCTCAGGATGACAAATTATTGGGAGCTCAGGGTGACAAACTTGCTACGTTTGGGGGAAGACATCGCGCTAGGTTCGAGGCTGAAATAGTTCGGAGGCATCGGCGCTGCGAGCAAACAGCAGGCTCCTTCGACTACGCCTCTCGCGATGAAACCGCGAGAGGCTCCGCTCAGGATGACAAATTATTGGGAGCTCAGGATGACAAACTTGCTACGTTTGGGGGAAGAGATCGCTCTGGGTTCGAGGCTGAAATAGTTCGGAGGCGTCTGCGCTGCGAGCAAACAGCAGCTCTTCGACTACGCCTCTCGCGATGAGACTGCGAGAGGCTCCGCTCAGGATGACAAATTTATTGGGAGCTCAGGGTGACAAACTTGCTACTTTTGGGGGAAGACATCGCGCTAGGTTCGAGGCTGAAATAGTTCGGAAGCATCCGCGCTGCGAGCAAACAGCAGGTCCTTCGACTACGCCTCTCGCGATGAGACCGCGAGAGGCTCCGCTCAGGATGACAAATTTATTGGGAGCTCGGGGTGACAAATTGTAAGCTCGAGTAACAGATTGTTAGGGCCTCAGGGTTCCAAATTGGAAGCTCAAATGACAGATTGTTAGAAGGTCACGATGGCATTTTCCTGGATGCTTTGAGCGCCCTACGAGAACTGTGCCGGGGCCTGACGGCCGACGGCGACCACGAAGTAGTTCGCCGGCGTGTCGCCGATGTTCTTCAGCCCGTGCATCACATTCGACGCGGTAAAGATCACGGAGCCGGGTCCGATCACTGCAGTCTTGCCTTCGGTCGTCACCTCGACCTTGCCTTCGCGAATCATGACGAACTCCGAGTGGGGGTGGCGATGCGGCGGATGCGGCATCTGCCCGGCCGGAAGCGTGGTCTCGTGAGACTCCACATACTCTCCCGTAGGGAGGACGCCATGAATGACGGCGCGACTCGCTCCGCCGTTGGCCGACGACTTTACTGGCAGCTTGTCGTAGGGAAAGATCTCCGAGTGCGCCAAGACCGGGTCGTTCGTAGATGCTGTGCCTGACTGCGCTTCGACCGAGACATTGCCCATGGCCGCGAGGGCCGAGAGAGCAACACAGAGTTCACGACGATTGATATTTTTCATGCGGACATATTACGCGGCGCGAACTATCTCGGTCACGCTCTATCTCCGCACGCGTTGGTCAGTTTGGCGAAAGGATGGGTCTGAGCCATCGGCCCTTGGTCTTTCATCCGGCCGATTACCTGGGGCGATGCCCCAGGCTGGTATGGATTGCGCCTTTGGCGGTCGCATCAGGTTAATACTTGCTTTGGCTGAGCAGCCACCAACCTGGCACTACCCGGGTCGCGCTGCTACGGCTTCGTGTCTCCGCCGATCTGCATCACGCAATACTGCGCCGGGCCGTCTCCCACGTTCCTTACTGTATGTACCGTACCAGGCGCAACAAAGATCACGCCTCCCGGGCCCACTTTGTCCGACTTGCCATCGTGCTCGAAGAGCAGTGTTCCCTGAATCACCACCATCACCTCTGAGTGTTGGATCGTATGCGGCGTATTGGGCGCCATTCCTGCAGGTTGCTGAGACTCATGCATTGCGATCACCTCGCCTGTGGTCAGCGTCCCGCGCAGCACATCGCGGCTCTCGCCTCCGTTGGCCATCTTGCGCACGGGCATCTGCTCGAATGGATACACCTTCGCCTGGGAAAGTGTCCCCGCCGCAGCAGGCGCTGCCGCCGTCTGCGGCTCCGCTCCGCCGCCTGTCGCCGCAAGGGCCGACAGACCCACGCACATCTCACGCCGCGTTATCTCTCTCATGCGAACAATCGTAACTGAGAGAAATCCAGTTTAATGTGAAGTAACCTTAAGATAACAAGATGCCGCTAACCGACACCCACGCCCACCTCGACTTCTACACCGAACGACCGCGACGAAGTCCTTCGCCGTGCCTACGCCGCGGGCGTCCACACCATCCTCGCCATCGGCATCGGCGAAGGCCCCGCCACGATGCATCAGGCCCTCGAAATCGCCACCGCCACCACCGGCCCCGCCTGCCCGCCATCTACGCCAGCGCCGGCATCCATCCTCAGGAGGCCGCCAGCGCCACCCCCGAAGCCCTTGCCAAAGCTGGCCACTCTGGCCGCCCACGAACGCTGCATCGCCATCGGCGAGATCGGCCTCGACTACTACCACTTCGAAAACCCCGAGTCCCCATCCAGCAGCAGCCTTCATCGCCCAGATGAAGCTCGCCGCCGAGGCTCGCAAGCCCATCATCATCCACTGCCGCACCAGCGAGCTGGCCACCCCGCAGGCCAAAGAAAAGTTCGGCACGGCCGACGCCTGGGAGGACCTCCTGGCCCTCATCGCCGAACACTGGACACCAACCGGCCTCGGCGGCATCATGCACTGCTTCTCCGGGGTCGGTTGAACAGGCCGAACGCTCCCTCGCCGCCGGCTTCTACCTCTCCTTCGCCGGCAACCTCACCTACCCGAAGTCCCAGGCCATCCGCGACGCCGCCGAGCTCGCCCCGTCCCACCGCATCCTGGTCGAAACCGACGCCCCATTCCTCGCCCCGATCCCCCTCCGCGGCCAGCGCAGCGAACCCGCCATGGTTGTCCACACGGCCGCAGCCCTGGCCGACCTCCGCGGCATCTCATCAGAAGAGCTGGCGACCCTCACCACCGCGAACTTCAAAAATCTCTTCCCAACGGCGCGCTGAGCCGGCCCAACCGCTGACATAATAGAGATCGACAAAGTACAGAGAAGGAAAACACATATGGCATCCGATAACAGCTTCGACGTAGTCAGCAAAGTAGAGCTTCAGGAAGTCAAAAACGCCATCGACCAGGCCTCCAAAGAGGTCCACGCCCGCTTCGACCTCAAGGACTCCAAGTCCAAGATCGAGCTCGAAGGCACCGACACCATCCAGCTTGCCAGCCAGGACGAGTACAAGCTCAAGGCCGTCATCGAGATCCTCTCCCAGAAGCTCGTCAAGCGCGGCATCTCGCTCAAGAACCTCGAGTTCGAGAAGCTCGAGCCCGCCGCCAACTCCACCGTCCGCCAGAAGATCAAGCTCGTGCAGGGCATCCCGTCCGAGAACGCCAAGATCATCGTCGCCGCCATCAAGGACTCCAAGAAGAAGGCCCAGGCCAGCATTCAGGGCGACACCGTCCGCGTCGTCAGCAAGGACCGCGACACCCTGCAGGAGATCATGGCCCTGCTCCGCGGCAAAGACATCGGCGTCGACCTTCAGTTCACCAACTTCCGCTCCAACTGACGCCTTCGCAGCGGCCAAGACGGCCTCGGGGCGTTGACTTAGTTGTCATCATCAACATTTTTTCTGATTTTCGCGTCCATCTCTGAAGCCAAGTCGTCATCCTGATACTCTGACTATCAAGTGAGCACCCTCTCCATCGCGACCGCAGCCGAAGTCTTCGACCTCCTCCGCGACGACCTCGCGGCCATCGAGCAGGACTTCGACCGCCAATCCGCCTCCGACGTCGAGGTCATCACCGACATCGCGCGGTATCTCATCGCAGGCGGCGGCAAACGCATCCGCCCGTTGCTGCTCCTGCTCTCTGCCAAAGCCCTCGGCTGCACCAGCCCAAGCCGCATCCGCCTCGGCGCCGTCGTCGAGATGCTGCACACCGCGACGCTCGTCCACGACGACATCATCGACGAGGCCGACACCCGCCGCGGCCGCCCGTCTTCGAACACGACCTGGGGCAACTCCAAGTGCGTCCTCGCCGGCGACTGGCTCTACATGCAGGCCTTCAGTTCGGCGCTGGAAGAGCGCAACTTCCGCGTGCTCGAGTTGCTGATCTCGCTCACCCAGCAGATGGTCGAAGGCGAGTTGCTGCAGATGCAGAAGCTCGGCCATCTCATCAACGAAGAGGAGTACTTCGACCTCATCTTCCGCAAGACCGCCTGTCTCTTCAAGGTCTCCATGCAGCTCGGCGCTGCGATCACGCCCGCGCACGGCTTCGGCGACCATGAGGAGATCGAGGCGCAGCTCGGAGAATACGGCCGCAACCTCGGCCTCGCCTTCCAGATCGTCGACGACGTCCTCGACCTCACCGCCGCCGAAGACGTCCTCGGCAAAGCCTGTCGCCAGCGACCTCCGCGAAGGCAAGGCCACGCTGGCCGTCATCCATGCCCTCGAACGCGGCACCGGGGCCGATCGCGAAGCCATCCGCACCGTCCTCGCCGACCGCAGCTTCGAAAACGTCTCCCATCCACAGATATTGGAGATCCTGCAGCGCCATGGCTCGATCGACTACGCCATGGACACCGCCTGCGCCTACGCCGAAGCCGCCCGCCTCACCATTGCCGACCTGCCCGACTCCGAAGCCAAGCGAGCCCTACTCTGGGTCCCCGGCTTCGTCACCACCCGCGACCGCTAGCTATTCGCCGTCTTCGGCCTCTTCAACGTCCTCTTCCAATCCAGATCCACGGCCTTCATCCTACCGCTTCCCCGCTCCACCAGCAGCTGAATCTTTCCCTCCGCGGCCTCCAGCTCCTTCTTGCAAGCGTCCGAAAGCTTCATCCCTTCCTCGAACAGCCGCACCGAATCCTCCAGCGAAAGCTCCCCTCGCTCCAGCCGCTCCACCACGCTCTCCAGCGCCGTCAACTGCTCTTCAAAGCTAGCCATTAGGCGACCTCTACCAATCCCTCATCGTCTTCGCCGGGAGTCCTAGAACATCCGCCGCAACACCATAGCGCCCGAACGGCGCGCTAACCTGCACTCCCTGCACCATCGGCCTCGCCTCCGCCAGCATCTCCTGCGCGATCTTCACGCCCTCCGCGCGCGCGGCCTCCGGATTTGTCACCGCCGCCATCCGCGCCATGATGCCATCCGGCATGCTCACCCGCAGATCGTTCTTCATAAACTCCGCATTCCGCAGACTCGTCAGCGGCCAGATCCCTGCGATCACCGGGATCCTGAACCCTTCAATCCGCCGCAAAAACTCCTCCAGCACTCGCAGGTCGAAGACCGGCTGCGTAATCGCAAACTCCGCACCCGCCTCCACCTTGAACGCGAACCGCCGCACCTCCTGGTCCATGTCCTGCACGCCGGGATTGGCCGCCACCGCGATCGTGAACCCGGTAGACCCTCCAATCGAGTTACTTCCCGATGTCCAACCCATAGTTCAAATTGTGGACGACGTTCACCAACCCAATCGCGTCCACATCGAACACCGCCGTCGCATTCGGATAGTTCCCCAGCTTCGGCGGATCGCCCGTCAGGCAAAGAATATTCTTCAGCCCAATCGACGACGCGCCCGAGCAGATCGCTCTGAATACTCAGCACATTCCGGTCGCGGCAGGTGTAGTGCAGAATCGTCTCGATCCCCACATGCTGCTGGATCTGCACACACAGGCTCTGCGCGCTCATCCGCGCACTGGCCCGCGGTGAGTCCGGCACATTGATCGCGTCTACTCCAAGCCGGTGCAACAGGGCCGCGCCGTCGATCTCCTTGCTGCAGTCGATCCCCTTCGGCGGCACAATCTCCACCATCGTGATGAACTCACCCGCCGCCACCATCGAACCGATCTTCGACCGCTCCGCCAGCGTCGGCGGCTCCACCTTACTCGCGGCCTTTGCGGCGGCCTTGTCCGCACCGGCGTGCTCCATCACCTGTACGCCGCCCTCCATCGCATCCAGCGCGCGCAGCGAACTCTTCATCGCCCGCGTATAGCTCGGAGTCGTCCCGCAACACCCGCCCACAAACGTCGCCCCCGCCTTCACCGCCTTCTTCGCAAAGCTCGCCATATACTCCGGCGAAGTCAGATAAATCGTCCGTCCGTCCACCGCCCGCGGAATCCCTGCATTCGGCATCGCCGCCAGCGGCTTCGCCGTCACCAGCTTCATCCGCTCAATCACGCTCAGCACCGTCACCGGCCCCGCGCTGCAATTGCACCCAATCGCATCCGCGCCCCACTCCGTCAGCTTCTCCGCTGCAGTCTCCGCCGAAGACCCATCCAGGCAATTCCCTTCCTCATCGACGGTCATCATCACAACCACAGGCACATCCGGAGCCACATTTCTCGCCGCCCGTATCGCCTGCTCCGACTCCGCCAGCGAAGTCATCGTCTCAATAATCAGCAGGTCCGCCCCTACCCCCGGCCCGCCCTCCACCAGCGCTCGAATCTGCTCCTCAAACGCCGCCCGCGCCTCATCCAGCCCTACCTTGCCCAGCGGCTCCAGCCTCACCCCCAGCGGCCCAATCGACCCCGCGACAAACGCCTCGCTGGCCTGCTTCTCGCGAATCTGCTCCACGCACTCCCGCGCCAGCCGCACCCCGGCCAGATTGATCTCACGCACCTTGTCCTTCAGCCCGTGCTCCTCCAGCCGGAACGCGTTCCCGCCAAAGGTGTTGGTCTCAATGACCTCCGCCCCTGCCTGCAGATACTCTGCATGGATCTCGCGTACCAGATCGGGCTGCGACAGATTCAGCTCGTCATAGCAGCGGTTGATGAACACGCCTCGCGCATACAACATCGTGCCCATCGCCCCATCGCAGAGCACAGTCCCGCCCGCAAACAGTCTGTGGACTGCAGCATACCTCGTGACGGAACTCCCCTGTGCCTCGCCCAAACCATCTGCCATGATCGTCTCCAACTGCTCCTTTCATCCTAAGCCACCACCCGGACGCGCTCCAAACGTCTCGTCGCAACTGCACGATTCCAAGGGCCGCTGCCGCATTTCATCGTGTTTCGTTTGTTATACTCAGGGTTAGAGCAGTGGCCGCCAAAACACGCCGCAGCGCTCAGGTTGGAGTTGGTTACCGTTGAAGAATCGAAGTCTCCTTATCAAGTCCCTCTGCGCCCAGATACTCTGCGGCGTCCTGCTCGCCTTTGCGACCGTCGGTCTCACCTCCTGCCACAGCGACACCTATCTGGCCTACAAGTTTCCCACCTACACCTTCGCCAATCGTCCCATCCCGCCAAGCCTGCTCGCCAACCGCGTCATGATTGCGGTCACGACCAACGGCATCTCCTCGGGCAGCTTGCAGATCGTCGACGCCAAGCGCGACCTTCGCAGCAACATCCAGAACACCAAGACTTCGTTTTCCGTCTCCGGCTACGCGTCCGGCTACCCCAACCTCATCATCAACTTCCCGGCTGAGATCACGGGCTTCGTCTACTCCAACGCGCAGGGCGACGTCCAGATCGTCAACTACGGCAAGGAGTCCGTCACCGGCGCCGCGGGCACCTTCCCGGCCAGATCCACCGGCCTCGCCATCCCCTCCAACTTCGGTCATATCTACTCGGCAGAAGAGAGCATCGGTCAACTCGGCGTCATCGACAACAGCACCGGCAAGAGCTACGGACTGGTTCTCCCGAATGTCTTCCAAGTCGTAGTCAACCAGGGTGACACCGTCGTGCTCGCCATGGTGCGCAACTCCAACACGGTCTACCGCCTCGTCAAGCTGAACCAGAACCAGTTCCCCACCTCCACGGCCGCCGACGTCGCGATCGGTGCCGCCGACTGCGAGCCCTTCAATCTTCCCGTCTACTGCATCGTCCCGGTCAATACTGGAAGCCACACCAATACCTTTGATCGCCCGACCGGGGCCTACTTCTCGCTCGATGGAAACACCGCATACGTATTCAACTGCGGTCAGGAGTGCGGTGGAAATACCTCCAGCGTCACCTACCTTCAGCAGGGCGTGCTCGAGTACAACAACATCCCCACCACTGTGCCCGACGCCTCCGCCTTCACGACCCAGGTGCTCGTCCCGGGCGGCGTCACCGCGGCCGTCTCCAACGGAACCACGCTCTACGTCTCGGGCCAGCAACTTCAACCCGACGGTCTCTTCGCCGGCAACCTCTCCATCATCAATCTAGCGACCAACACCGTCACCGGCCAGTACTCCATCTCCGACGGCAACCACTCCAAGATGCTCTTCGCCGACAACAACACCCTCTGGATCGGCTCCCAGCTCTGCGCCACCGGCGAGCGCGCCGCCCGTGCAGCAGCGCAGATCGCAGCGGGTCAGCCCACCGACCAGAGCGCGAACTACAACTGCCTCACCAGCTTCAACCTCGGTACGTCGGCTGTAGCGATCGTTCCAGCCGTCACGCAGAGTGCTCCACCACCGTCCCTGTTCCCTACCCCAACACCAATCAGAACCAGTACTACTACGGGGACCTCACCGGCCTCTGCTGGGTCCAGGGTTTCAACAAGGTCTATACCGCATACGGCGGCCAGGTCCACATCTTCAGCACCGTTGACAACTCTGAGATCGACAACAAGAACGTCATCGTCCAGGGCACGGCCCTCGACGTCGCTTACATGGACGCAGTCACCGACGCCGACAACTAAAAGCAGGGTGTAGGGCCTAGGGTTCAGGGCCCAGCACGCAAAATCGAAAGTTTTGTTCGTTGAGCCCTGGATTCTGAACCCACGCCCAATGGCGCCAACCGCCCATCTCGACATCCTCGCCATCGCCGCACACCGCGACGACGTCGAACAGACCTGCGGCGGCACACTCCTCGCCATGCACGCCCGCGGCTGGCGCACCGGCATCCTCGACCTCACGCAAGGCGAGTCCGGCACACGCGGTACAGCGGCCGATCGTGCAGCCGAAGCCTCTGCCGCAGCGCGCATCCTCAACGTCGCCCACCGCGAAGCGCTCGATCTCCCCGACGGCAACGTCCAGAACACCCACGAAAATCGACTCAAGATCGCCGCAGTCCTCCGCCGCCTGCGTCCCCGCGTCGTCATCCTCCCTTACTGGCAGGGCCGCCACCCTGACCACTACACCTCCGCCACGCTTGGCTACGAAGCCTGTTTCGTCAGCGGCCTCGCCAAGGTCGAAACTCCTGGCGGCCCCAACCCACCGCATCGTCCCTTCAAGATTCTCTACGCCAGCCTCTACGCCGACGTCCGCCCCACCTTCGTCGTCGACATCACACCCTACGTCGAGCAGCGTCTGCAATCTCTCCTCGCCTACCGCTCGCAATACGCCTTTCAGCCTCAGGGCGGCAATCTCTTCGTCCCCGAAGAAGAAATCCGCGAACGGACCCTTGCCGAAGCGCGACACTACGGGTTGCTCGCAGGGGTCCGATACGCCGAACCCTTTGTTCAAAAAGAGGTCGGTCTTGTTGATGACATCACGCTTCTTCCAGTCCAATCAATCTGAGCACAGCTACGCTGGACCCTTAAGCCACGGTCCCGACGCGCAACCGCTCGCGCACAAACTTCACCAGCTCGTCGGTCACATAAACCGGAGGCCGCATTGCCAGGACCGGCGTGCCCTCCACCAGCTTCAGCGAAACACCCTTCCACTCCGGCCTTCCCAACTCACCCTCGGCTACCAGCACCGCGTCCGCGCGATCAAGAAAATACTTCGCCGACTCCTTGAAGTCCGCCGTCTCCGGATCCAGCACGCTCAAATAAATGTCCGGCCGCAGAAAACGCAAAATACTGTTCGACTCGATCACCACGTTCTCCGCCTGCGCGATCTCCTTGCGGATCCTCGGCATCGCCTCCGACAAATCCCCCTGCCGAGTCCTCACCCAAAACGACCGCACCGCTCCCGCCGCCAGATATCGCCCCGAATCTGTCGTACTGTCCCCACCAACGCGCTCCTCGCTCACCGCAACGGTATGCTCCGCCGTCTCGCAGTCACAAGGCTCCCCATTCGCAGAACACATCCCATGCCCAAACTGCGTCACCTTGAACGCCGTCCAGTGCATCTCCGGCATCGCGGCAATCAGCCCCGCCACAACGCTCGTCTTCCCGATATTTCTAGTGTGTCCGCCGACCACCACAATCGCCATTGTTCACCGCAGATCAACTGCTATCGAAATTCTAGAGCAGTCGTGCAGAGTGTGACGAACGGCGTAACGATGATCAAAAGGATAAAAACGGATAAGAGTGATGAACGAAAGATGATGGCCGCCTTTTATCTTCTTTTATCCTTTTTGATCACCGTTACGCCTTTTTCGCAGAACCAGATGCGCATACTGGATTCCCGTGAGGTCTAACCCCTGCTTCAACCGCGCCTCAACCGTGCAAGGTCTCGCAGATACTCCTTCAAAGGCCGCGCCGGCCTGCCCCAAAACACCTCACCCGGCCCTCGCATCTTCTTCCCGCTCAAAACCCCTGCGCCACCGCCCAAAATCACGCCCGCACCCACCGTTGCGTGCTCCCCAATCCCCACCTGCCCCCCGAGAATCGCCCCATCCTCCACCACGCTCGACCCCGAGATCCCCGTCTGCGCCGCAATCACCACGTTCTTTCCGATCACGCAGTTATGTCCGATATGCACCAGATTATCGATCTTCGTTCCCCGCCCAATCCGCGTCTCTCCCAGCGCTCCGCGATCGATCGTAGTATTCGCTCCAATCTCAACATCGTCCTCCACGACCAGCCGCCCCTGCTGAGGAAAGATCAGATACTCCCCCGTCTCCCTGCTCCGCGCATAACCGAATCCCGTCGACCCCAGCACCGCCCCGGCCTGCACCACCACGCGGTCTCCGAGCACAGTCCCAGCATGCACCACAACACGCGCCATCAGGTTGCAATCGTTCCCCACCACCACACCATCCTCCAGCACTACCCCCGGCCCAATCCTGGTCCCCACTCCAATCGTCACGCCCTCGCCGACCACCGCCGAAGGATGCACCCCCGCCTCAAACCCGCGCCCCTTCAGGCGTCCCCCAACCACCGCAAACGCATACCGCGCGTCGCCCACCCACAACACCCGCGGATCGAGCGGCAATTCAGCGTCTTCCAAATTCTTGTTCGCCAGGATCGCCCCGCCTTCGACTCCAGCGCCTTCGTCAACGTCTCCTTGTCCATCGCAAACACGACCGACTGCGCGCCCGCCGCTTCGATACTCGAAACCTCTGTGATCTCCACATCAAGCAGCGGCGCACCTACTCCGATCCAGTCCGCGACCTTGCTCATGCTGCCTTCCCCTGGCCATCAGTAGATCCCCTCTTCGCCTGCAGGCCGAGTCTTCCACCGCCGGTGCACCCAGAGCCACTGCTCCGGATACCGCCGCACATATCCTTCAATCGCCGCGGTAAACGTCGCTGTATTGATCAGCGCGTCCTGCTCCGCATCCCCAGTATGGACTACCTCCAGCTCCTCGCCAAAGTGCAGCACGTATCTCCGCTCACTCTCCTCCCACAGCAGAAACCCCGGCACCACCGCCGCTCCCGTCTTCGCCGCAATCCTCGCCATCCCCGATGCAGTACACGCCTGCACCCCAAAGAACGGCACAAACACTCCCTGAGGCGGAGTCATGTTCGTGTCCATCAGAATCCCCACCGTCTCTCCCGCCCGCATCGAAGCGATCAACCCCCGCGCAAAGTCGTCCTTGTGGATCACCCGGTTCCCTTGCAGACAGCGGATCCGGTTCACAAACTCGTCCACCAGCGGATTGTCCAGCCGCCGTATCACCATCCCCATCGGCATTCCCATCAGCGAGTGGTAAAAACTCGACAGCTCCCACGCCCCCAGATGCCCCGTCAGCACCAGCACGCCCTTCCCTCGCTCCCGCGCCTGCAAATAGTTCTCCAGCCCCTCATAGCGGATAAACCGGCTCGCCGTCGCCGCCGTATAGTCCGGCATCTTGCAGAACTCTGCCATCAGCAGTCCCAGGTTGCGATACTCCGAACGCAGAATCGCCTCCCGCTCCTTCGCCGTCATCTCCGGAAACGCCATCTCCAGATTGCGCAGCCCCACCCGCCGCAACCGCCCCAACACCCGATAGGCAATGGCCCCAATCACCGCCCCAATCGCCCGCGCCAAGCCCCGCGGAAGCAGCCGAATACCGTAAACGAAGACCCAGACCACGGCAAACTCCGCAGTTTCACGGACGCTGGCCCTGGCCTTCGGCAACGATTTCTGTGCATCTTCGTTCAAGTCTCTAGTCTACCGATTCCGGCCGTCGCCGCTCCAAAAACAAAAAGGGGCGACCGCTCAGGCCACCCCTCAATTACATCAACCGCTTTCACTTACTGGTTCTTCGCGACCACAAAATATTTCGCCACAGTCCGCACAAACGGACGCGCGTCCTCCGGAGTCACCTGGTTCCCGTCGAGAATCGTCTTGAAAGGAATGTCCGCCCCATACAGCGTGCGCGTGTCAGTCTGGTTCTGAGACAACACCGTCCCATCCAGGTCAATGCCGGCAAACAGACCCTTGCTCCGCGAATAGCTGAGGAACTCGGCATTCAGCTTCCAGTCCGTTCCGGCCTGGGCGTTACGCCCCACAGGGCCAGCAGAAGCCGCAGCGTCCGCACCGAGCTTGACCTTGTTCTTCAGCATCGCCTGCAGCCCGTTCTGGTTCATTGCGATCAGCACCAGATCCGTCGCCTGTCCGCCGGCCTGAAACCCAAAGCTTCCGCCTGCCAGTTGGACACATACCGGCGCACTCCACTTGCCGCTCTCGGTGCGGCACGTCGCAACTCCCTGCCCATACTGCGCACCGACTACAAATGCACCCTTCTTGTAACTGGGAATCACAACAACACAGGACGCGCCGGCAAGAATACCGCCCGGTATCGACTTGTCCGGAGTCGCCATGACCTCGTCAATCACCTGGCTTGCCGCCGTCATCCGCTCCGCAATCTTGGCCTTGTCGTCCTGTGCCGCCTGCGCAGTCAGGGAGATGGCCGCCAGGGCCAATCCGCACAAAACCGCTGATAGTTTCTTCATCATTGTTCGTTACACCTTTCGCTTCTGAAATTGGGCCCAATTGAAAAGCGCCAACAAAGCGGCCTATTTCCAACAATATATGAGATGGACGAACGGCGCAGGAAGTTGTACCTCCTTCGACAACGACCTGGCCAAATCAAAAAAAATGGGGGTTGTAGAGATAGTGCCGGTATCACCCGACGCTCTCTCTACAACCCCTCTCCCAGGTCTGTGTTGCTGGTACTAATCTGCCTGACATTACCCGACCCCACAACGGTACGAAGGTAGGTAGACCTTTGAGCGCTTCTTGTTAACTAGAGAGTACATAGACTTTCCCAGCATGTTCATGCGACTAACGTCTTCTTCCCATCACAAAAATCACTTCGAAAGCAGGTTCCGATTCACTGCCTGCACCGAGAGCGCAATTCGGTTTTTCACCCCAACCTTCCGCATCAGCGCGCCCACATGCTTCTTCACCGTAGCCAGGTCGATGCCAAGCTCTTCAGCGATCACCCGGTTCGGGTGCCCGTCGACCAACAGCCTCAGCACCTGCGCCTCGCGCCTGGTAAACTTCGGCTCGCTCTCCGTACCCGCCCGCATCTCCTCCGCCGACGACAGCTCCAGCAAATGGGCCAGCACCTTCCGAGGCGCCCACGCCGACCCGTCCTCCACGATCTCGATCGCCAGCCGCACCTCGCTCCCCTTCGCCGTATGCGCCAGGTACCCCTTCGCTCCGGCCCCGATGATCCGCTGGATGTACTCGTGGTCTTCCTCCAGCCCCAGCACGATCAGCCGCAGATGCGGACGCGCCCGTCGAAACGCAGCCAGCAACTCAAAGATGTGTTCCGTGCAAGCCGCATCGATCAGGATCAGCGACACTCCCGAGGCGTCCAGCGCCCCCGGCACCGACAGAGGCACGATCTCCACCGGCCGGCCCTTCACGCCGCCCTCGGCAAAGATCGTCTGCAACCCAAGGATCCGCAAGGGATCCGTCGCCACCAGACCCAGTTTCAGAGGTCCCCGAGACTCTTGCTCATTCATCGCCTTCGCAGCCTCTTACTCAGCGTCTGCATTAGTAGGCCGTCTTCGCGATTCCGGGAACCGCTACCCGCGCCGTCGCTACAGCTTCGGCAGAACGATTCCCTGCTGGTTCTGGTACTTGCCCTTGCGGTCGGCATAGCTGACCTCGCACATCTCGTCGGACTGGAAGAAGAGTATCTGACAAAGCCCTTCGTTCGCATAAATGCGCGCAGGCAGCGGAGTCGTGTTCGAGATCTCCAGCGTCACAAACCCCTCCCACTCCGGCTCGAACGGCGTCACGTTCACAATAATGCCGCACCGCGCATAAGTGGATTTGCCGACACATATCGTCAGCACATCACGCGGAATCTTGAAGTATTCGATCGACCGCGCCAGCGCAAACGAGTTCGGAGGAACAATCACGCTCTCCGCCACAACCGTTACGAACGATCGCTCATCGAAGGCTTTAGGGTCAATAATGGCGCTGTTGACGTTAGTAAAGATCTTGAACTCGTCCGAAACCCGCAGGTCGTACCCGTAGGAGGAAAGCCCATAGGAGATAACGCCCTCCCGGACCTGTTTTTCGCTGAAAGGGGAAATCATCCCGTGGTCCATCGCCTGCCGGCGGATCCAACGGTCGCTTTTAATGGCCACTCTGGTCTCTTTTCTCTTCAAATTGCATTTCACGTCTCCAATTTGGGCAGAAGGGTGTAGATTTAAGGGCGACCGGAAACCCCATACTCTTGCCTCATTAGATTCTTCATCTTACGGCAGTGTTCTATCGTTGACAATCTCGTTGCGACTTTCTACCATCACGTTACTAAACCCGGTCAGTAGCATTTTTCCAAAAATTACAGCCCAAGGACGGCGGCCCAGATGATTAAGCAGGATCTTATACAAAGGGTTGTTGAGCGTACCGGACTGCCACGAACCAAAGCAGAGTCTGCGGTTGACGCCATCTTCGACAGCATGAAGCAAACCCTCATCGCGGGCGACCGCATCGAGTTGCGAGGCTTCGGCGTCTTCACCGTCAAGCCGCGTAAAACCGGCATTGGCCGCAACCCCAGAACAGGTGCTGAAGTCACCATTGCTCCAGGCAAGGCAGTTCGTTTCAAGCCCGGCAAAGAACTTCATCTCCTGGACTAATCTCCAGATTAGTTCGAGTCTCATTCCGGACTAGTTGGCCGTCGCCGTCTCACATCAAATGCACTGCGTCCACGTCAACCACCAGGTTACGTCGTGCAATACCCTGTGTCTCTGCGTAGGCGAGCATCGCCCGCAGCGTCGCCCCCAGCGCCTGTCTCTTCTCCGCTTTCAGCACAAAGTGGTAGCGATAGATCCGCTTCAGCCGCACGATCGGCGCGGCGGCCGGCCCGAGCACCCTCACCTTGTCCAGCCGCGCCTGCTGAAACCACCGCCCCAGCGTCCCCGCCCACGCTGCAGCCTCCTCCAGCTTCTCGCTTTGAATCACAACATTCGCCAGCACTGCGAACGGCGGATAGTGCATCCATCGCCGATACTGCATCTCCTTCGCCACAAACCCAGGATAATCATGCTTCGCCGCAAACTGGATCGCGTAATGGTCCGGATGATACGTCTGCACCAGCACCTTCCCCGGCAATTCACCCCGCCCTGCGCGCCCTGACACCTGCGTCAGCAGCTGAAACACCCGCTCCGCCGCACGAAAATCCGGCAGCCCCAGTTGAAAGTCCGCCCCCACCACCCCAACCAGCGTCACGCCATGAATGTCATGCCCCTTCGCAATCATCTGCGTCCCCACCAGCAGATTGATCTCTCCGCCATGCAGACGCGCCAGCAGCCGCTCCATGTCGCTGCGCCCGCGCACCGTATCGCGGTCCATCCGCCCAATCCGCGCCGCCGGAAACAGCTCCTGCAGCCTCTCCTCACCCTGCTGCGACCCTGCCCCCAGAAAATAAAGGTGTTCGCTCTCGCACTTCGGACAGACCTTAGGCACCGCTCGCCGCGACCCGCAATAATGACACTCCAGCCTCTGCCCCGGCTGGGCGATCGCTTCATTCTCATTCACCCTCTTGTGGTAAGTCATCGAGATCGAGCAGTTCTCACACTCAATCTTCTCTCCGCAACTCCGGCACATCACCACCGACGAATATCCACGCCGATTCAGCAGAAGAATCACCTGCTCCCCACGGTCGAGCGTGGCCTGCGTCTCTTCAACCAGCCTCCGCGAAAAAATCTGCTCCTGCCCCGTCTCACGAAACTCCGCCCGCATGTCCACCAGCTCCACCACCGGCAGCGGCCGTTCCATCACGCGCTCGCGCAACTCCACCAGCGCGTATCGGCCCTTCTCTGCATTCGCCCAGCTCTCCAGCGACGGCGTCGCCGACCCCAGCACCACCACCGCGTCATTAAGCTTCGCGCGCATCACCGCAACGTCGCGCCCGTGATACCGCGGCGTCTCCTCCTGCTTGTAGCTCGAGTCATGCTCCTCATCGACGATGATCAGTCCCAAATCGACCATCGGCGCGAACACCGCAGACCGCGTCCCCACCACGATCCTCGCCTCGCCCCGCCGAATCCTGTGCCACTGCTCCGCCCGCTCGTCCGGAGTCAACTGCGAATGCAGCAACGCCACCTCGCCCGCAAACGCCGCCACCATCTGCCCCGCCATCGCCGGCGTCAACCCAATCTCCGGCACCAGCAGCAGCGCCGACTTCCCCGCATCCAATGCCCGCTGCATCGCAGCGAAATAAACCGTAGTCTTCCCCGACCCGGTAATCCCATACAAAAGATGCGGCCTGAAACCGCCCTTCTCCATCGCCGCTGCAATCGTCCCCAGCGCCTCCATCTGCGCCTCATTCAAATCATGTTCATGCGCATGTTTCTTCCCCTGCGCTGACACGCCTCCGACATGAAACTCCTCCGCGACCTCTTCAACCGTCACCAACCCGCGCTTCACCAGCGTCCCCAGCGTCGACACCGGCACCCCAAGCCGCGCCAGGCCTAGCTGCAGTTCGCGCACCCGCATCCGCCCACCCACCGCCGCAATCTCCGCCAGGATCGCCGTCTGATTCTCATTCAGCTTCGGCAGCCGCGCTTCAGCGACCAGCACCGCGACCTTCTCCAGCCGCCGAGCATCACGCTCCTCCGCCACCGCCTCCCGCACCAGCCACTTCTTCCGCACCATCCCCTCCAGCAAGCTTTTATTCGCCCCAGTAGCCGACCGCAGCGCCGACATCTTCGCCTGCTCTCCACCCTCCAGATAATTCAGCACCGCATACTCGCGGTTCTGCTCCTCCGCGCTCAGCTTCGACCGCCGCGAAGACCCCTTCGCGGCGCCCTCATACAAAACCCTCCGCCCCGCCTCTGCAATCCGGTAAAAAAAGTGCCGCTTCACCTCCGCCGCCAACGGCAACATCCCGCGCAGCACCTCACCCAGCGGCGCAACATAATACTGCGCGATCCACCGCGCCAGCTCCATCAACTCGTCCGGCAACACCGCAGCGTCATCCAGCACCTGCTGTACTGGCTTGATCTCAAAATCATCGGCGGGCGCGTCCTCGTGCACCCGCACCACCACGCCCATCAGCCTCTGCCCGCTGAACGGCACCAGCACCCGCGCCCCCACCACAGGGCACCACACCATTCACCGCATAGGTAAATGTCTGGTCCAGCGGCACCGGCAGAGCAACATCGCAAAACAAAGCCATCCTTCCAGCTTAACCTCTCCCGCAACACGCGACTCTACAATACCCCCTGAGAGAGTCGACCCGAAGCAAACTGGTACTGAAACTATTTGGAGATTTTGTCGATCACCAAAGCATGCGACCCATTGCGAACATAGTCTTTTCCAGTGACTGTGACTCGTTCACCCGCAAAGGGCATCAGCTTGGCGTTCTGGGATGCGGAGGGCGTATTTGCATCAATGGGCAGAAAGATGGTGCCATCGTCCCGCAGAATGACCAGTGGCGAGCCGTTCTTTGCGCAGGCCTTCGCGCAAGCGGGGCCGATCGGTTTATCAAGACCTTTCGTGTAGGCACACGCCGAGTCGATGACCCAGCCTGAAACCGTGATGTCACTGCCAGGACTTGCAGCCATAGCGAAACTGGTAAGAGCAATGAATGTTGCGATAACGATCCTGCGGCGTACGTCAGTCATTTTGCGGCCTCCGGAGCAGAAGTTTTACCAGGCAGCAGACGGCTCCGCACATCGCTACCGGATCCGTACTGCTCGACACCGGGGGTGAAGAGCAACAACGATCCGTTGAGCCAACATGTTAGGCCCAGCTTCCTATTTGAACATCCACCAAAAGACTGAGGCGGACAATTTACGACAAATCTCCAATCGCCCCTTCCCGCCCACCCATCAATGGCCCTGATATGCTCCCACCATGAAGAAGAGAACCGTCATCGTCCTCCTCGCCCTTCTTCTCCCGCTCTCTGGCTGTAACCCGAACCCCCAGCCCACACCCGAACCCGTCCCGCGTCCTCGCCCCGCAGCACTTGCCCTCGAACCCACCGCCTCGCAGCCCTTCGACTTCTACCTCCTCAATCTCTCCTGGTCCCCCGAGTTCTGCTACTCGCACCCCAACGCCACCGAGTGTGCCCAGCACCCCGCCTTCGTCCTCCACGGCCTCTGGCCCCAGAACGCCACCGGCCCCTTCCCCCAGCACTGCTCCAACGCCGCCGGCCCACGTGACCCCTCCGCCTTCAGCGACCTCTACCCCGACGCCAGCCTCCTCCGCCACGAGTGGCAGACCCACGGCACCTGCTCGGGCCTCGCGCCTGATGCGTTCTTCACCGCGGCCCGCGAGGCCGTCCACGCAGTAGCCATCCCAACCGAGCTGACCTCCCTCGACCACCAGATCTCCATGCCGCCCCGCGAGATCATCGGACTCTTCACCAGGGCCAACCCGTCCTTCCCCAGCGACAGCTTCGCCCTCAGCTGCGGCAACAACTACCTCACTGCGATCGAAGTCTGCATGAGCAAGACCCTCCAACCCGTCGCCTGCGGCCCCATCCGTTCCTGCCGGGCTAACACCGTCCGCATCGTCCCACCGCAAGGCGCCTCAGCCAACTAACCAGCAGCCGGGCCCGCCATTCAAGAATCTGCCAATTTGCCAACGTCCCCACATTCGGCCGTTTTTAGGAACGATGTCCGCAACGAATACTTCGTCGCCATCTCCAGTCAGGGAAACAAGTCCGCAGTCGCACTCCCGAAGGCAAGTCAGCGGCACAGGAGCAATGGCGAGCCTCACCCGCGCGCACGACTGGGCCTCCACGCCCCTGGGCCCCATCGACACCTGGTCTGACGCGCTCCTCTGCTCAGTCGACGCCGCAAACCGCTAAGAAAAGATGGGTAGCAGCACGGCGTGACAAAAAGCTGCGAAGATTCACCGCTGGTATTGCTCGTCGGTCACATGCTCCATCCAATCGACGACCTTGCCGTCTAATCGTTCCTGAATGGCGATATGAGTCATGCCCGTGGTCGGGGTTGCCCCGTGCCAATGTTTCTCGCCCGGAGCGAACCAGACCACATCGCCGGGGTGGATCTCCTCGATGGCTCCGCCTTCCCGCTGGGCCCATCCGCAGCCTGCCGTCACAATTAAAGTCTGCCCAAGGGGATGCGTGTGCCAGGCCGTTCGCGCTCCCGGCTCAAACGTGACGCTGGCACCGGCTACATGGGCCGGATCCGGCGCTTGAAAGAGCGGGTCAATGCGCACAGTACCGGTAAACCAGTCTGCCGGGCCTTTGCCTGAGGGCTGCGAACCAATGCGCTTGATCTCCATAAATGCATTTTACTGGCCGGGCGAGGGAGAACTACCTCCGCTCACACTACGAAGGTCAAGGGCAGACCTTCCGGACCCTGAGATCCGCGTGCCTTTTGTAGAGACCAATGCTCCGTGTACGCTACGAGGTCGAATGTCCCTTCTTTGGCTCCGGCAGCTTAGACTCCCGCTTGCACTGCGGACACAACACAGTGTCCCATCCTGTCCGCATCAATTCGTTAGGCGGGATTCGATAGCCACACTCAGAGCACGGCGTACTAAGATCGAAGATGGGGAGCTTACGCATCTCCAGATCATAAGCGAATTAAAAGCGAAAAATAGGCCCTCCGAAGAGGGCCGCTCGAATGATTTATTTTTGTTGCTCTGCCCAAACTAGCCGCGGGATCCACTAACGTCGTTGCTCTTGAGCAATCTGCCGTACATTACCCAGTAAATTACTGAATCTAAGTAGTTTTAAGCGCGGGCAATAGGGGGGTACCCCATCGAAAGGAAAGCCCTACCCTTTGGCCGGTGCCTTCAACCCCATCTCCGCCATCACCATCTGCAGGTCCTTCCACGCCTCGGCCTTCTGCCGCGGATCACGCAGCAGAAACGCCGGATGATACGTCACCGCCAGCTTCGCCCCACGGCAGGTATGCCACCTGCCCCGCAGCGAGCTAAGCGACTGCTTCACCCCCAGCAGATACATCGCCGCCGTAGATCCCAGCGCCACCACCACCTGCGGCTGCACCACATCGATCTGCCGCAGCAGAAACTGGTCGCACGTATTCGCCTCCACCGGCTCCGGAACGCGGTTCGCCGGCGGCCTGCACTTCACAATATTCGCGATGTAGACCTCCTCGCGCTTCAGCCCCATCGCCTGGATCATGTTGTTCAGCAGCTGCCCCGCCTTACCGACAAACGGAACGCCCGAGGTATCTTCATCCGCCCCCGGCCCCTCGCCGACAAACATCAGCCGCGCATTGGCATCGCCATCGCCAAACACGATCTTGCGCCGCCCCGCATACGCCAGCGGGCATCGAGTACAGTCGCCAATCTCTTCTTGAATCGCAACCAGCGCGTCGGCCTTGTGCGCAGGGGTAACACGCACCTCAGGCAAAGGCGCAAGATCATCGAAACTCACCAGCTTCGCAATCGGAGGCTCCAGAAAGACAGGTCTACCTGGAACAGGAGGCGCCTCTAACTCCTCAACCACCGCAGCCGCCGCAACCGTCACAGGCGGCGCTTCACTCACCTCGGCGATCACCGGCTCGCCCTGACGATAAAAGTCATGGACGCCAATGTCGCGAAGGTACTCCACATAAGCCCGCAGCTGCTGCTCAGCATCTCCTGACATGGCTCTATGGTATCCCTGCCCACCAGCGCAATGGGAGATGTGATCCAGTGGACGGTTTAGTGCAACGGAAGGTCAAGCACCGGCTCTGCCACGCGCTCCGGCAGAACAAACTTCACATGCCCCTGCTTGATTTCGTCCTGCGCCACCCGGCAGGCCTTCATCGACTTGGCGACGATCAGTGGAGAGGCGCCCGACTGCAACTGCCGTGCCCTGCGCGCCGCACCCTTAACCAAACTGTACTTATTGTGGAAAGCATTTTCGATCGTCATGCAACTCACCCCCATAGTCTGAAGTTATATCTCAGCCCAGCCAATAGCTCTAGACAATTCGTAGTGGATAAGTCGGTCCTTATCTCTCGAACGTATTCATCGCCGCCTTCAACTGCAGCGAAGCAGCATCAGTCCTGCAACTCGAAGCGAGTGCCTGGACGCCGTCTCTCACCCCGCGCTCGCACAACACGATCGCGCGCAGCTCCGTCACGGCCTGCTCCAGAACATCGTTCACCAAAGCATACTTGTAATCCCTCATCTGCTTCAACTCGCGCCGCGCCTCGGCCAGCCTTTGCTGAATCACCTCCTCGGGACCGCTGCCTTGGAAGCCACCTCCTCTGCCTCGCTCCGGTTACGCAACCGCATCTCCAGCATCTCCGGGCTCGGCGGCATGATGAAGATCGACACGGCCTCCGGCAGCTTCTTCATCACCTGCACCGCCCCTTGCACATCGATGTCCAGCAACAGGTCCTTCCCCACCTCCTTCGCATGCTCCAGCGCCGAGACCGCCGTCCCATAGTAGTTGCCGAAGACCTCCGCCCACTCCAGAAAGTCCCCCGCCGCAATCATCCGCTCAAACTCCGCCCGTGTCGTGAAGTGATACTCGCGCCCGTCCTCCTCCGACCCCCGTGGCGCCCGCGTCGTATACGAAATCGAAAAATCCAACCCCTCCACCAGTGTCCGCAGCTGGCTCACCAGCGTCGACTTTCCCGAACCCGACGGCGCCGAAATAATAAAAAGTATGCCTGCCATGCGCCTCAATCACCTGAAAATGTCATCACTGATGTCAGTGTAACAACCGCATTCGCGCTACTCCAGGTTCTGAACCTGCTCGCGAGACCGCTCGATCTCCGCCTTCATCTCCAGACCAAGCTCCGTAATCCGCAGACTGTTCTCACCCGTAGCTCCGCTGGTCTTCGACAACATCGTGTTTGCCTCGCGATTCAACTCCTGCAGCAGAAAGTCCAACCGCTTGCCCAGCTCTCCACCCTCATCCAGCATCGCCACGAAGCGCTCCACATGCGTCCGCAGCCGAACGATCTCCTCCTCAATATCGCTCTTCTCTGCCAGCACAGCGGCCTCGGTCAGCAACCGCTCCTCACTCACCGCAGCGCCCTCAGTCAGCTCGACCAATCGGCCCCGCAGCCTCTCAAACTGCGCCTCTCGCACTCCGTTCCTCAGCCCCGCCATCTCCTCCGCAAACCCTCGCAGCCGCACCATCGAAGCCCTCAACTCCGCAGCCAGCGAGGCCCCTTCCTGCGCCCGGACCTCATTCAGCTTCTCCACCAGCGGCCCAATCTGCGCCAGCACCGCCGCATCAAGTCCCGCCAAGTCCTCCGCGCCAACGCCGCTCTCCGCAGTCATCATGCCGGGGATCCGCAACATCGCATTCAGGTCCGGCTCATACGCCAGACCATTCGCCTCCGAAGCCTCCCGATAAGCCTGCATATAAGCGCTCAGCAACCCAGCATTCAACTGGATCTCAGCGGTCGCCCTGCGCTCGAGCTGCAACGTCACCTCAACATGCCCGCGCCGCAGACGCTCCTTCAACGTCCTCCGCATCTGCACCTCCAGGCCATCGCAATACGACGGCAACCGAAGATTGAGATCCAGAAAGCGGTGGTTCACGCTCTTCATCGCCAGCGTAAAGGCAACACTGTCCCGCACAGACCCGCGCAGACTGGCATATCCAGTCATCGAGTAGACCTCGCTCACGCAATCCCCTCCAGATCCACCGTCAACGCAACCTCCCCAGTGCCGGCAGTGCCCTGCGTCATCTCCACTGAACTGCATGTTGTAAAGCCGCTGATAGGTCCCCGAATGCTGCATCAGCTCTTCATGCGTCCCGATCTCGGTAATCCGCCCACCCTCAATCACCGCAATCCGAGTGGCACGCCGCACCGTCGAAAGTCGATGCGCAATCACAAACACCGTCCGCCCTTGCATCAGGTTCGCCAACGCCGCCTGCACATACTGCTCGCTCTCCATGTCCAGCGCCGACGTCGCCTCATCCAGAATCAGTATCGGCGCATTCTTCAGGATCGCCCGCGCAATCGCCAGCCGCTGCCGCTCTCCACCGCTCAGCCGCGTACCCTTCTCGCCAATCTTCGTGTTGTACCCCTCCGGCATGTTCAGGATGAAGTCATGCGCCAGCGCCATCCGCGCCGCCTCCTCCACCTTGCTCATCGGAACGTCCGGCTGCCCATACGCAATGTTGTTCCGCACCGTATCGTTGAACAGCACCGTCTCCTGCGTCACCTTCCCGATCTGCTCCCGCAGCGAAGCGATCGTCACGTCCCGCAGATCATGGCCATCAATCAGAATCCTTCCCTCGTTCACATCGAAGAACCGCGGAATCAGATTCACCAGCGACGACTTCCCCGCCCCACTCGGCCCGACAAACGCAATCACCTCACCCGGCTGCACCGTCAGATTGATGTCATGCAGCACCTGCTTCGTCTCGCCGTCGCTCTCATACGCGAAGCCCACGTTCTCAAATCGAATCCCTTCCTTGAACCCCTTCAGCACAAAGGCGCGCTTCTTCTCCTGCACATCGTCCGCGCATCCATAAACTTGAAGATCTCTTCGCTCGCGCCCAGCGCCTGCTGAAAGCTGTTGTAAAACGCAGCAAACTTCCGCACCGGGTCATACAGCGTAAACACCGCGATCAGGAAGGTGATGAACGACCCCGCTGTCATCTGCTGATGCTGAATACTGATTCGCCCGAGATACAGCAGCAGCGCAATCGCGATCGAAGCAATAAGCGTCCATCAGCGGCGAACTGATCGCCTGCACCTTCACCGACTTCAGATTCGCGTCGAACAGTCTTCGCGCCGCCCGGCGAAAGCGGTTCATCTCCCACATCTCCATGCCGAACGCCTTCACGATGCGATTACCCGTAATCGTTTCGTGCAGAATGTTCTGGATCTCCGCCAGCTTGTCCTGCCCCTTGCGCGTCGTCACTCGCACGCCTCGCCCAATGCGCCGGGCCGAAAGGACTACTACCGGCAAAAACAGCAGCAGCACCCACGCCAGCTTGCCGCCGACAATCACCACCGCGATGGCCGTGAAGATCAGCGTAAAGAACTGCTGCAGAAAATCGCTCAGCACGGTCGACATCGCGAACTGCACCCTCTCGATATCGTTGATCAGTGTCGACAGCAGCGTCCCCGTCGTGTGCTTCTGAAAAAAAGCCACCGAGCGCCGCAGAACAGCGTCGTACAAGATCGTTCCGCAGGTCCGTTATCATGCCGAAGCCGGCGCGGTTCACCAGATATGTGCCCAAATAATCGCAGACCGACTTCAGCAATGCCGATCCGACCAGCGCTACCGCGACCACCGTCCATGCATTATGAAAGTAGCTGGGCACAAGTCGCTGCAGATTGATGACGTCGTCCGTATGCGGAATCCGGAAAACAAGCACCAACCCCGGCGGCGCCTCCGGACTCAACACATTGTCGAAGATCGGCTTCACCAGCAGGATGCGGAACGCCGCCATCGCGCCCACGACCGCCATCAGCACGACCGACGCCAGCGAGTACAGCGCATACGGCCGAACATAGAGCAGCAATCGCCAGATGCGCCTCAAGCCGTCACTCTCCCGATCATCATCATCGTGCTGAGCATCTCACCATTCTATTGCGCTCAAACATATTGCACCCAGACTGTTCGTGCACATCTACCTCGGCATGTCCCGGTGCGCAGTCTTCACCCGGTAGCCCTCATCCGCCAGCCGCTTCTTCATCTCTTCCGCAATAAAGACCGACCGATGCTGTCCTCCGGTACATCCAAACGCCACCGTCAGATAGCTCTTCCCCTCCTTGATGTAATGCGGCAAAAGAAACTTCAGCATGTCCGCCGTCTTGTCCAGAAACTCCTTCGTCTGCGGAAACTGACGGACATACTTGGCCACCTTCGGATGCCTTTCCCGTCAGCTTTGCGAAACTCCGGCACAAAATGAGGATTCGGCAGAAAGCGCACGTCGAACACCAGGTCCGCCTCGGTCGGCACGCCATTCTTGAACCCAAAGCTATTCGAGGAGATCATCAAACTTTGATCGCTCTCCTCACGCTCAAACTGCGAATTGATGTGCGCTCGAAGATCATGCACGTTGAACTTCGTCGTATCCAGCACAATATCGGCGACATTGCGGATCGGGTCCAGCCGCTTCCGCTCCGCCCGGATCGACTTGACCACCGTATCGCTGCGTCCCATCGGATGCGGCCGCCGCGTCTCCGAAAACCGCCGCATCAGCGCCTCTTCGCTCGCCTCCAGAAACACCACGCGCGTCGGCAGCACCTTGCGAACCTCCTTCAGGATCGCCGGAAACTCATCCAGCCGCATCCCTTCGCGCACATCGACGACCAGCGCGGCCCGTTCAATCTCCGCCGACTGCCGCACCAGGTCCGCAAATCGCGGCACCAGCTCCAGCGGCAGATTGTCGACCGAGTAGTACCCGAGGTCCTCAAACGCCTTCAGCGCAGAAAGCTTCCCCGACCCCGAGAGCCCAGTCAGAATAACCAACTCGCCCCGATACTCCGCAACAGGAACGGTCGATTTCTTCTTCTTCTTGTCTCTCTTCGTGCCCGTCTTTTGCGACCGCTTCGTGTCCTTCTTGCTCGACATGCTAGAAATCCTAGCACCCCGGCCTAGGGAACCTCGATCAGCTCCATCTTTCCATCACGCTTGCGATGCAGCACCATCGCCTGTCCGCCGTGGTCGCGAAACACAAAAACGTCACGGTCCCGAAACGCGGCCTCCTTCACCGCCTCTTCCAGCGACATCGGCCGCAGCGCAATCCCATCGGTCGAGCGCACAACATGCGGCTCCGACAGCGGCGAATGCGAGGGAAAGGAGTGCACCAGCATCGGCACTGCCTTGCGGCCTACGCTGCTCTTCGTCGCCACCTTCACCGCGACATTCGCCTTCCGTGTCCCATTCGATGCCACCTCCGGCTTCGCGCCCTTCACATCGGCCTTCGGGTGCCGCTTGATTGTCCCAAACTTCTTCTTGTGCCGGATCGCCTGCTGCTCGATCTTCACCAGCGCATCGCGCAGCGCAATCTCCATCTCCGTCGCCTCGCAGCGCGCCACCAGCTTCTGGTGCCTGGTCTGCACTGTAAGGTCTGCGATCTGCCGGTACTTGTCCGTGGATAGAATCACATGCACGCTGCCCGAGTTGCCCACGATCTTCACGATCCGCGCCAGTCCCGCTTCAGCCTGCAGTTTCAGCTTTTTTGTGATGGTTGTTTGTCTGCCGGTGTACTCCACGTCCATACGCTCACCTCGTCCCTGCGAATCGAATGCGATCTATCGCAGACGACTAGCGTACACGACGTTGGTGCGTACTTGGAATCTGCATATCTTCCCGATACTTCGCCACCGTTCTTCGGGTCACCTGGATTCCCTGCCGCTGCAGCTCGGCCGCCAGCTGATCGTCCGTCAGCGGCTTCCGTTCGTCCTCTTCTTCAATCAGCTTCTTCACCTTGCGTTTCAGCAGCACCAGCGGCAAGTCCCCGCCCTCCGGCCCATTCACTCCTTCGGAGAAGAAAAAGCGCAGCTCAAACACGCCCTGCGAGGTATGCACATACTTATTCGCCACCGCGCGGCTGACGGTAGAAGGATGCACCCCGATCTCCTCGGCGACCTCTTTGATCATCATCGGCTTCAGCGCGTTGACGCCATGCTCCAGAAACTCCTGTCTGCCGCCGCACGATCACCTCGCAGGTCCGCACAATCGTGTTCTTCCTCTGTTCGATGTTCCGCAGCAGCTGGATCGCCGACTTGTACCGCTCCTTCACATACTCCTTGACGTCCTTCTCCGTCTGCTTCTGCTGCAGCATCTTGCGATAACCCTGGTTCAACCGCAGCGTAGGCATGTCCTCTTCGTTCATCACCACGATGTAGACGTCGTCGCGCTTCACAAACGCAACGTCCGGCTCAATCAGCCGCGTCTCGCTCTGGTTGTAGCGCTGCCCTGGCCTGGGATCCAGCGTGCGGATAAACTCCACTGCCGCATGCACTTCCTCCGCCGTACGCCCACAGCTCCGGGTCAGCTCGCGCATGTCCTTCTTCTGCAGCAACGACAGGCAATTTGTCACGATGTGCGTCGCAATGCTGAAGACGTCAACACGCTCGGCACCGCTCTCAGCGGCAACCTGCTCCGCCGCACGATATTCCCCATCGTCGGCCGCCCCGTTCCTTGCAGTGGCATCAGCAGAGGCCATCTGCCGTCGGCGCAGTACGATAGCCGCTTCGCCCTGCTGCGCACAAATCTGAATCAGCAGGCACTCCCGCAGGTCGCGTGCCCCCACGCCAACGGGATCAAGATAATTAACCAGAGCCCGCGCCTCACGGACGGCAGCAAGCAAAAACGCCACTTCTTCGTCTGCAGCGGCCGCTATCTCCAGCGCCTCGTCCTGTGGGGTTCCAGGTCCAGTCTCACACTTCTCGGCCTCGTCCCACAGATGCGACAGCCTGCCTTTGTTTCCCCGTTCAAATGGAATCGGCTCTGGTCGCTCCGGCTCCCGGGACTGCAGCAGCGCCTCGACCAACTCCTCGTCGCTCGCGGTCAGATAGCCGTCCTCGTTCAGATTTCCCACCACCAGCTCCGTCGCCGTCTCGACCTCCGGGCTCAAGCGACAACGACCCCAACTGCCACGCCAGATGG
The DNA here is from genome assembly GCA_963756685.1 of uncultured Acidobacteriaceae bacterium. Classification (GTDB taxonomy): domain Bacteria; phylum Acidobacteriota; class Terriglobia; order Terriglobales; family Acidobacteriaceae; genus Edaphobacter. Next base: position 209,711 of record CAVWON010000003.1, on the reverse strand, counting down.
TCGCTCAAGGTACTCGGCTGCGACAGAAAATTCTCAAACGAAGGCTTGTCATACTCTTCAAAGTTCGACGCCGTGCGGAAGCCGGGATCAAGATAGTCCTGAAAATAGCTCCCGAAATCGATCTCATCGAACGGGTCCTTCTCCACCCTCTCGCTCTCGGCCGCCACCTCCTCCGCCGAACGCTCCCGGTCCCCTTCGAGCCCGGCCCTCTCCTCAAGCGAAACGGCCGACTCCTCCAACTCCTCCAGCACCGGATTCTCCACCATCTCGGTGTTGATCATCTCCTTCAGCTCGAGCTTGTTCAGCGCCAGCACGCTGACCATCTGCACCAGACCAGGCGTCAGCACCTGCCGTTGTGAGACCTTCAAGTTCAGCTTCGGTTGCAGCAGCACGTTAACCTCTTTGACCCGTTGGTTCTTCTTTTGTGTAGATGTGCCGTTTGGCGATTGTCGTGCTTATGGTATCTACTGTGCAATCGTCTGCACATCGAGCACCATCTTTTGGCTTGGCCACAGTCTACACGCCTCTAGCTCATTCTGGCTGTAAGTCTAACCGTGGCAATGGCTGGACGAACTCCACCTATAGCAACGTAGCCTTACAACAAAAGTTGCAGGCATTTACACTCTCAATCCATCGAAAAGTTTTCTCCTAGATAGATCCGGCGGACCTCAGGATTGCGCCCCAGCTCTCCTGGCGTCCCCGTAGCAAAAATCTTGCCTTCCGTAATGATGTACGCACGGTCCGTCACCGACAACGTCTCCCGCACATTATGGTCCGTAATCAGCACCCCGATCCCGCTCCTCTTCAGCCCGAAGATGATCTCCTGAAGGTCCAGCACCGCAATCGGATCGATCCCTGAAAACGGCTCATCCAGCAGAATAAACGCCGGCTCGATCGCCAGGCAACGCGCGATCTCCACCCGCCTGCGTTCCCCTCCGCTCAGCGCATACCCCCGCGTCTTGCGCACATGCCCCAGGTTCAGCTGTTCAATCAGCCTCTCCGTCCGCGTCCGCCGGCTCTCCCAGCTCAACTGCTGCGCCTCCAGCACCGCCAGAATATTGTCCTGCACCGTCAGTTTGCGAAAAACCGAAGGCTCCTGCGGCAGATAGCTGATCCCATAGTTCCTCGCCCGCAGATACATCGGCAGCCGGCTGATATCGTGTCCATCCGCCAGCACCCGCCCGGAATCCGGCCGCACCAGCCCCACAATCATGTAGAAGCTCGTCGTCTTCCCCGCGCCGTTCGGCCCCAGCAGCCCCACCACCTCGCCCTGCTCAATCTGGAGGCTGACCCCCTTCACCACCTGGCGTCCGCCGTAAGACTTGCCAATCTCCTCCGTCGAAAGTGTCTTCATTGCTTGTTCTTCACCCGCGTCTCCGTGCGCACTCTCTGTCCCGCGCCACTCTCTCCTCCATTAGAAACCACGACGTTGTCATCGCCCGAATGGAATCGCAGGGACGTACCTGTAACGGTGCCTCTCTGGTCGTCTATCACCTTCGGCAACGCGGCCGTCGTCCCCGTCAAAACATACGTCCCATCGCTCGCGGTATACACCAACTGCTCGCCAGTCGCACGCCGCCCAGGCTGCTGCATATCAATATGCCCCGTCGCCACCATTCGCTCGACGCTACCGCCAATCGACCCAATTCCGCCAGCCACAGGCGGCACGTTCGTCTTTCTTCCATCGCCAGCGCCACCATTCACTGACGTCTTCGCCACCCCGTCCTTTTGCGTCGACTGCAGATAGACCACGACCTGCTGCGCCCGCATGCTGCCGTCCCGGCTTTGTACATCGACTCCACCGGTAAACTCCGCCTTCCTTGCCTCGTCCGAGTAAACCAGCTCCCGGCTCGCCACGCGAACCACGTCTGTCTTCCCACCCTCTGCCGGCACCTTCCCCGCCGAAGCCCTGGGCTTTGCCACCTCCGCTTTCGCGGTCGACCCAGACGAACCGCCACTCACCAGCACCGTATGCACCGCCATTGGCGCCCCGGTACCCTCCCCATGCGCCAGCAGCCGCTTCTGTCTCTGCTCAAACACAAGCACGGGCGCGTCCACCTGCGAAGCCCCTTGCCACAGCCGGGCCGGCCTGCCCGCCACTCCATGAAAGGTCGCGATCTGCGAATCATGTTTCAGCTCTGCCCTCGAGGCCAAAACGTGCAGCCGGCTCGTCCGCACTCCCGATCTGCCCATAACTCGCCTTTACAGAGCCGTCCGCCGTAGCGTCCCCCGTCTGCTGCTCTGTCACTACCCTGTCGGCCCACAACACGCTCGTCCCATCGCTCAACTGCACATTGCCCGTGAGCGTCGTCCGCTCCAACTCGCCGTCATAGACGGCCCGTTCCGCCGTCACCCGCTCCTCCGCCGGAGCAGTCGCATCCCCCGGCTTCCGCACCGGCAACTCGGTCATCACCACATGACCCTGCTCGCTCGCGTCGGAAACCTCGTCCGCGCCCTGACCACCAGGCCCATCTGTCTTCCCTTGCCGGCCCTTGCTCGCCACACCGGCCCCGCGCCCGGCACCAGCCGTCACTGGCCGGAAATGCGCCACCAGCGAATCCGCCGAGCTTGTATTCACCACACCTGTCGCACTCACCTTCCGCAACCCTGTATGCCCGTCCCCATGCACCTCTGAAATGTGGTCCGCGTCCCCCACCCGCACAAAATGCGCGGTCAAAACGTCCCCGCTCATGGCACTGCTGGTCGGCCCGCCCTTCGCGGCCGCATTCAGGACCTTCAACCGGGCGTCCCCGATTGCCTTCGCGTCATGCAACTGCGTCTTTCCCGCCGGATCCGTCCCCAACGCCAACTCCACGGTGCCCGCATTCAACTCCCGCTCGTTCCAAGGTTCGCTACGCCACATCCGAAGACCGTACTCGCTCCTTCAAATGCACCGTCCCGGTCATCACCACGTGCTCCGGATGCCCCTTCTTATCGAACGTCGCCCGCCCCTCCGCCGCCTCACCCTGCGCCTGCCGCAGCGGATCATCCGACCCATACTTCACTCCACCCGTCATCACCGCCGACTGGGGCTGGTTCTGCGCATTCAACACCATCTCGCCCCGCGGAGCAACTAATCTTCCACCCGCTCCATTGGTCAGCGTCACCTCACCTTCTCCCTCCACCCGCTCCGCCGATCCATCCTTCCTCAAATGCACCACCACATGCTGCGCCTGCGCCGTCTGCCCCTCAGCGCCACCTGCCTTCCCACCCACCGACACATACTTAGCCTGCAGCAGCACCATCGTCTGCCCAGGACGGTCAAGCACTGCATGCGACGCCGTCAGCACCACAGGCCGGTCATGCTGCAGTCCATTCACCCTCACTGCCGAATGCAGCACCACCACACCCGTATCCGAGTTATAGTCCGCCCCAATGGCATGCCCCGTCACCCCACCCGAAGCAAACTCAATGTCCTTTTCCGTCGCCGCCACACCCAGCTTCTGCAGGAACACCAGCCCGCTTGTCGTCACATGGATCAGCCGCTCGTCCTTGCTCTCGTTCTCCCCTGCGACGCTTCCAGTGCCGCCCGCGCCAGCCTTGGCCCCCTTCAGGTCCTTCCCTGCTGCGTAGTCCATCTTCGCGTTCGCGTCCGCGGCCTCCGGCGCCTGCAGGTCGATATGCACCTCACCGACGGCCCGCACCACCCCCGCCGTCTGGTCATACTCAAACTCATTCCCATAGATCCGGTCGGCCCTGTCCTGCTTGCGTCCGTACAGCACAATCCCAACATCATGCAGCGTCATCTTCCCATCCGACCGCTCCACTGCCTTGGCCGCATGGATCGTATAGACTGTCCTCCCTTCGACCGATTGCGAATACGTGACGTTATTGGTCTCCCGCCGAACGTCGATACCCAGCTTTTGCGGCAAATTCGTCAGAAACCGGTGCGCCCGGTAATGCGCATACCCCAGAAATGCAGCGACCACCATCACCAGCAGGCCCGCACCCACCAGCAACCAGACCCGCAGCCGCTCTACTGAAACGTTCATCCCTCTCTATCTTCTCACCGACAGCCGCACGTCGCCTCCCTCAGCGCTTCTTCGGCTAACCAAAAACATATCGTCATTTCGACCGGAGCGGCCCACAGTCTCATCGTGGGCCGTGTAGTGGAGAAACCCGCTTCCTACCCATACACCCTCCTAACCACAAAGCGGTTGCAGTTGCCGTCGTGCCTTTGCTCATTCACGCAAGCCGCGTCAGCAGGACTAAACTGTCCCTATGGCCGATCAGCTCTACCTAAGCCTCTGGTTCCCCAACTTCCGCTTCGACACCCTCCCCGCGACCATGGTCTCGGTCATGCGTCAGTTCGCCCTCATCAGCAAGGACACCCGCGTCGCCGCCGCCTCCGCCTATCCCATCAGCTTCACCGAACCCCCCACCTACCAGCGCATCTACGTCAACGACGACCGCTCCGAAGACACCTCGGCCTCCATCATCGAAAACGCCGTCGCCGAAGCGACCGAGCAACTTCATGACGACACTGCCTACGAGTTCGAGATGCGCTGGAAGCTCTGGTTGCCCGAAACTGTCGACGCACAACCCGGCGACACCGGCATCGACATTTACCCTGACTTCGAGTCCGTCCGCCTCGACACCGCCTGGAAGCTCAAGCCCTCCACCGTCCGCATCATCGGCTTCGGCCCCCAGTTCGACGACGCCAGCTTCGAACAGAACGGCCACATCCGCGTCGACTTCGGCCTCGACACCCCGTGGCTTGCCGAAACCCTCGAAGACGAAGAACTCGACGCGGCCGCCACCAAACACATCCAGCAAAACGTCGAGATGCTCCTGGCCTTCACCCTCTCCGTCGAAAAAAACTGCGGCATCAGCAGCCGCCTGCTCTGGACCGAATCCGGCGAACCCCTCGCCCAGAAACTCATCGACCGCCTCCAGCGTGTCAATTAATCACCAAAGAAATAGCAACACGCTAGCTATAAAAGCGGCCCTCCTCACCCGCAAGCACAGCAAACGAAAGACGCAAAACCTTTACGAAAATTTACGAAACCCCTTACGCCTTTCTTACGGATGTAGTGTTGAAATACTCTTCGGCGGCGGAACAATGCCGTCAGGAGAGAGTTTTCAATGAACACGTTTCGTACCCGCCGGCCCCTTCTAGTCAACGCCACCCAATGCCTCCACCCCACCCTCATCCACACCGACTCCGGACAGCGCAGGGCCTATCCCGGCGACTGGATCATTGAAGGCGAGAACCACGAGCGCTACATCGTCGACAACACCTTCTTCCAGCGCACCTTTGCCCCAATTCCCTGGGAGCCATCCAACGAAGGCCGCCACTACGGCAGCTAGGCACTCCACTCCCGTTCAGACTTCAACCTAAACCAGAATTACTCCGGCCCCTCACAACGCCGGACAGAAAAGTGCAGTGTCCAATGGCATTGTCCCTGGTACAAGAACCTCCGGCCTCCTCGTTCTCGCCCTCGCTCACAGTCCCCTTCATCACAACGGAAGACGAGCTCACGTCAACATCCATGGTCACGCGTAGAGCACAACTGCATGACGCCCACGCCATCCATCAACTGATCGAAAGCTTCACCTGCGACGGCACCCTCCTGCACCGCTCCTACGCGGAGATCTGCGAAAACATCCACACCTTCACCGTCGTCGAAACCGGCTCACGCCAATTCATCGGCTGTGCTGCTCTCCACGTCTACGGCCCACACCTCGCCGAGGTACGCTCCATCGTTGTCCATCCTGACACCAAGGGACGCGGGGCCGGCGGCCTCCTCGTCCGCGCCCTCCTCGACCAAGCCGAATCCAGCGGCATCAAGTGCGTCTGCCTCTTCACCCGCATTCCGGCCTTCTTCGAGCACTTCAACTTCCGCGTCGTCGACCATCGCGCCCTGCGCGACAAGGTAGTGAAGGACTGCATGCATTGTGCCCGCCGCAACGCCTGCGACGAAATCGCCATGGCCATCGGAGAGCTACCCGCGCTTCATACCATGCCGACAAGTCGCTTCTTCCATTCCCTGCACCACGCCGACTTGGTGCAACTGCAGTTCTGAACCCCTCCTAGCAGAATCATGACCCAAAAGTTGCATTCACCACCGTTGTCACGGCATATACCATCCGCCACATGGCTCTTGCAGACAGCAATTTCCATCATGGATGATTGCCGCTAGGGGCCTCCATTCGCAATCCAGACGCGAATGAATCGACTCAACGCAAAAAAAACAGGCGGGCTCCGCCTCATCTCTCTCTCGCGCACGTCAAAATACACGAGAGTCATTCAGGAAACGAACATGGAATACACCCAGCATAACGATCAAGTTTCAATCTACCAATCCAACTTCCGAGCCGAAGACGGCCTTCCCGACGGCCGCTCGAACGCTCTGTACGAAGGCGTAGTGGTTCCCCTTGGTCTCACTCTTCGCCGTCTTCCTCTTCATGGTCGGCGCAATGGTGCTCACCCACTAGGTAGTCCGACGAACCGGAGCTTTGCTTCCAGGTAGACCAAGGCTGGTACGCCAGCGTAGGCTTCTAGGTAGGCCAAGGCTTTAGCCTTGGCGCTCTCGAACCCGCAAGATGGGGCTTTAGCCCTTGGGGTATGCCTTCTTACCCCGCCACCACAATCTCCGAGAAGTCTGCAATCCCGGAGAAGTCCCCCAACACCCTCTCCAGCAGTGCCAACCGGTTCGCCCGCACCGCCGCATCCGGCGCCATCACCATCACAGCATCAAAGAACGCGTCCACCTGCGGCCGCAGCGTTGCGATCTGCTCCAGCGCCGCCTTATAATTCTTCTCTGACCCGCAACGCCTTCACTCTCCCAGCCAACTCCGCGGATCGCTCCGCCAACGCCTTCTCTGTCGACTCTGTCAGCAGCGCAGCATCCACACTCGGGGCCGCAGCAATCCCCTTCTCCTTCGCCTGCGCCAGAATATTCTTCATCCGCTTGAACGCCGCAGACACCGCCGCAAAATCCTCCGAACCACGAACCGCAGTCACCGCCTCCGCCCGCGCCACCGCATCGCGAACATCGTCGCTCCCGCCGCCAGCACTGCCTTCACCACGTCGTAAGCCTGCCCCTTCGCCTCGCGCAGATAGAACTCCAGCCGCTCCGCAAAGAACGCGATCATCTTGCCGTCGAAGGACTCGGCGGCCTTCGAAATCTCGCTGAGCGTCAGCGGCAGCACCGCACTCTCCGCCAACATCTTCACAATCCCATTCGCCGCCCGGCGCAACGCAAATGGGTCCTTCGACCCCGTAGGCTCCAGGCCCAACCCAAACATCCCCGCAATCGTATCCGCCTTGTCCGCAATCGCCAGCAGCGCGCCCTCGACCGTGCGCGGACGGATCCTCCATCGACTCCGGCCGATACTGGTCGTAGATCGCATCGCGTCTTCAGCCGCAGACCCTTGCGCCCGCGCATACAGCCCACCGACCACACCCTGCAGCTCGGTAAACTCCTTCACCAGCTCCGCAGTCAGATCGGTCTTCGCTAGCTTCGCAGCGTCGATCAGCGCATTGCGGTCCACTACAAACCCACGCCCGGTAGCCAGGTCTGCCAATCGGTGGCAGAGTTCGCGCACCCGCTCCGTCTTCGCCGCATAGCTCCCCAGGTCCTTCTGAAACGTCACATTCTCCAGCAGCTTCACCCGCTCCACCAGCGGCACCCGCTGATCGAACTCCCAGAAGAACCGCGCATCATTGAACCGCGCCCGCAGCACCCGCTCATTCCCATGCCGAATCACGCCTCCCCGCTGCGTCCGTCTCGGTATTCAACACCGCCAGAAAATACGGAGCCAGCTTCCCGTCACTTGTCCTCCACTGCGAAGTAGCTCTGATGGTCCCGCATCACCGTCACCAGCACCTCCTCCGGCAGCGCCAGATACTCCGGCTCAAACCCACCCATCACCACCGAAGGCCACTCTGTCAAATGCGTCAGCTTATCCACCAACCCATGGTCCTCCCGCCACCGCAGCCCCTCCACCGTCCGCGTCACCTTATCCAGTGCCTTCCGAATCCTCTGCCGCCGCACCTCAACATCCGCAATCACAAATCCCGACAGCAGCGCGTCCTCATACTCACTCGGAGCTCCTAAAGCAATCGGCACGTCTCCAAACAACACCCGATGCCCATACGTCACCACCCCCGCCTCATATCCGCCAAAACTCACCGGCACAACCTCGCTCCCCAGCAGCGCCACCATCCACCGCACCGGCCTCACAAACCGCTCCGGCTTGCCCGGCCGCCAGTACATATTCTTCGCCCAATAGATCCCCGCCAGCTCCTTCGGCAGCTCTGCCGCAATCACCTCCGCAGCACCCCGCCCGCCTTCACCGTTGTCGCCGCCAGATACTCTCCCTTGGCGTTCGTAACCGTCTTCAACGCCGCAACCTCCACGCCGGCCTTCTTCGCAAACGCCATCGCCGCCGGCGTCGCCACACCGTCCTTGTAAGCCATCTTCACCGAAGGCCCCACCAACTCCTCGGCCAGATCCTCCTGCCGCCCGGCAACATCCTTCACCCAAACCGCCAGCCGCCGCGGCGTAGCAAAGCTCTTCGTCACCACGCCCGATTGCACCAGCCGCTCGCGCTCCAGCATCTTCACCACACGCCGCTCGAGCTCCGCCTGCGCTCCTGCGATCATCCGCGCCGGAACCTCTTCCAACCCAATCTCAAACAAAAACTCCGCCATCTTTGTTCCTTACTCTCTAATTGCTAACTCGCTGACCTGCTGACTTGCTAAACCGTCTCCGGGTGCCCATCCATCGCCCTTTAAGCGTGGGACGAATCTCTCAACCCGCCGTAGCTCCAATCTCCAAACTCTGCAACGCCTCACCCTGCGCCGCATAGGCCTTCGCCACCCCCACCACCAGCGTCCGAATCCGCGCCATCACACCCACCCGCTCCGTCACCGAAATCGCCCCGCGCGCATCCAGCAGATTGAAAACATGCGAGCACTTCAGCGCCAGCTCATAAGCCCCCAGCACCGGAAACCGCTTCAGCGTCAGCTCATCCATCGTGTCGAACCCCTTCGCCTTCTCCAGCAGCGCCAGACACTCCGCCTCATACAAATTCAAGGTGTTTCCACAAAGACCCCACATCCGCATAGTCGAAGCTGTAAGCCGAAAACTGCTCCTCCTCGGCCAGCCGCATCTCGCCATACGTCACCTTGCGGCCAGTATCGGGTTCCACCGCCCACACAATGTCATAGATCGAATCCACGTCCTGCAAGAACCCCGCGATCCGCTCCAGCCCATACGTAATCTCACCGCTGATCGGATCGAGATCCATCCCCCCGCACTGCTGAAAATAAGTGAACTGCGTAATCTCCAGCCCATCCAGCATCACCTGCCACCCAACGCCCCACGCGCCGCCCACCGGCCACTCCCAGTTGTCCTCTTCAAACTTAATGTCGTGTTCCTTCAGATCGATCCCAATCGCCACCAGCGACTCAAGATACATCTCCTGAATATTCACCGGTGGCGGCTTCAAAATCACCTGCAACTGCGTATGCCGAAACAGCCGGTTCGGATTCTCCCCATACCGCCCATCCGCCGGCCTCCGCGAAGGCTGCGCATAAGCGATCCTCACCGGCTTCGGCCCCAGCACACGCAAAAACGTATCCGGAGACATCGTCCCCGCGCCCACCTCAACGTCATACGGCTGCTGCAACACGCATCCGCGGTCCGCCCAGAACCTCTGCAGCGTAAACAGCAGCTCCTGAAACGTCAGCGCCCTTCTTCTCCCCAGAAACCAATCCACTCATATCTCTCTCTTCAATATCCGGCAATCCCTCGATTCTAACCGCTGGGCGCACCCTCGCCTCTATCGACCTTGAAGCCGCACCGGCGAAGATCGTCCGAACGGACCTCCGCCCTCAATGTGGTGCAGGCAACACCCGACGAGTCCCCTCCACCGGCGTCCGCGACGGGTCTGCCGGCACCGTCGATGGATCAGCCATCACAGCCGGGTCCGCAATCGGCACCGAGAGCCCCGCCGGTCGAATGAACGCGTCCATCTTATCGATCGTGACCACAAGAACGTGTTGCCCCGGCGTCGAGTGATACGGACGCGGAAACTCCACGATATAACGCTCGCGGACCGTCTTAACAAACCGCTTCAGCGTCTCCGCCAGGCCCATCCCGTTCGTCGGAAATACCATTCCCCCACTCAATTCGCACACTGAGTTGAAAGCGTCTTCGTAGCTCGTTGTCCCAAACTGGCCAGAATAAGGACGGTACATCACACCAAACACCGCCACTCCCATGGCCGTAGCATGGGTCCTCGCCTCGTTCCACGTATATCTACTGCCTTTGTCATTCCCATTCGTTATCGCCAAAATCACGCGCCGGCCCGGGAGCCGATGAAACCCCTCGATGACGAACATCAATGCGTCCCAAAGATGCAGGTTCGACTTGCACTCTTCTCTGCGCTTGTTCTGCTTGAAATACCTCCACGTTTGCAACGCCGAATCTACCGCTCGCTTCAGCCCCTCCTGTTCCGCCGAAGCGTCCTTCATGGTCTCGATAAGAGAACAATCCAACGCATAAATCGAGACATGGTCCCGCGCCTGCAGCGAGAGCGGAGCAAGGTCCGCGATCGCAGCATCGATCTTCGGCAGCAGGTCGTCCTGAGCCCCCTGGCGTCCAGCAGTATCGATAGTGAAATCGGATCGTCCCCTTCCGTCCGGACATGCGTCGGCCGAAACTGCGGCCCCGAATCGAGGCTGATCGAGAACCTGCTGGGAGCGATCGGAGCGAGCGGCATGTGGAAAGGGCTCAGTACAACCACCGGAATCTGAATCAGGTTCGCATAAACATGCAGTGTCGGTATCGCCTCGTCCTGTGCGGCAAGCGCCGCTCCGTCCAATCCGGCAGCCAACCCCACACAAAACAACAAAAAAATCTTACCCCGAACCACAGACCCACACCGGGACCCGAGACCGCCGAAGCCAGCCATCCGGAAAGTATGACAGAATGTGGCCGGCTGCGTCCCCACACTCACTGTGGTTTGGTCATGACCTTGCGCGTGCCCAACTCCGGCGTCCGAGTCGGATCCGATGGGACCGTCGTCGGGTCGGCCAACACTGCCGGATCCGGCATCGGCACAGAAACACCCGCAGACCTGACAAAGTTGTCCTCGCTCTTCGCAATCTTCACGCGCAGCCCATGCTCCCCGGGTGTTGAGTTGAGCGGTCGCGGAAATTCCACAATGTAGCGTTCGCGAACTGTTTGAATAAACCTCTTTAGCGTTTCCGCTAAATCTGTCTCGTTCGTCATAAAAATCGTCCCTCCACTCAGTTGGCAGACCGAGTTAAAAGGGTCTTCAAGGCCCCTGGTCCAGGTTTCTGTAACGTGAGCTGGCACGTCAACCACACCGAAGATCGCCACCCCCGCAGATTGGGCAAGGACTCTCACATAGTTCCATGTGCTCGTACTGCCCTTGTCACTCCCGTCCGTTATAGCCAGAACCACTCGGCGGCCCGGAAGGTGATAAACCGGGTCCAGAATGATGGACGTCAAAGCGTCCCATAACCGCGAGGACGGTTTGCAATCACTCTCGTGCTTCTTCTGTCTGCGATCGCTCCACATTTGGAGCGCAGAATCCACCGCTCGCTTCAGGTCGTCCTGCCCGGCCGGTGCGTCCTCCAGAGTCGGGTGAAAAGAGCAGTCCAACACGTAGATCGAGACACGGCCCCGCTCCTGCAAGGAAAGTGGCGCAAGGCTAGAGATCGTATCAGCGATCTTCGGCATCAACGCCGAAGAACCCCCACTCACGTCCAGCAGAATCGAAAGCGAAATCGGATCGTCCCCCTCCCGACGAACATGGGTCGCGCGAAACCATGGCCCATTATCGATACTGACCGAAAATCTGCTCTCCGCAATCGACTTCTCCAACCGCTCACGATTCGGCCCCAGTACCAGCGTCGGTATCTGCACAAGGTTCGCGTAGACATGCAGCGTGTGGATTGGCTCGTCCTGTTGTGTCCCCGCGTCCTGCGCCGCAAGCACCGCGCCGCCCCATCCGGCAACGAATCCAACACCAAACAACAAAAATCTTCCACCTCGCCCCATCGATCTGCACCGGGATCCGGGACCGCCGAAGCGTGCCATCCCGAAAGTATGCCAGAACGCAAGCTCGAGCGACCACGCGCCCCCTACCCAGGTCGCCGACCTCCCTCAAACGTCTCCCGCGCCCGCGCAATCTCCTGACCATGCCTCTCCACCCAAATCCAAACCCCGCAAAACGCCTCACCCAGACCGCGCCCGAGCTCCGTCAACTGATATTCCACCCTCGGCGGAATCACCGGATGCACCGTCCTCGTCACGAGTCCGTCCCGCTCCATCTGCCGCAATGTCTTGGTCAGCATCTTCTGGCTGATTCCCCCGACATATTGGGTGCCTACTTCCCAACGGTTACAAACCATCCTACGATCATCTCGGGAGAAATTTACCGCCATGAAAACCACTGGAAACACCATCCTCATCACCGGCGGCGGCTCCGGCATCGGCCGCGGCCTCGCTGAAGCATTCCACAAGCTCGGCAACAAGGTCATCATCGCCGGCCGCCGCCAGCAGGTACTCGACGAGACCACCGCCGCCAACCCCGGCATGGCCTCCGCCGTCCTCAACATCGAAGACGCCACCAGCATTCGCGCCTTCGCCGCAAAACTCACCACCGACTACCCTGCGCTCAACGTCGTCATCCACAACGCCGGCATCATGCGCCCCGAAGACTTCCTCAACAAACCCGACGCTGCCGACGCCGAAGCAATCGTCACCACCAACCTCCTCGGCCCCATCCGCCTCACCACAGCGCTCTTGCCTCACCTGCAGAAGCAGCCCCACGCCACCATCATGACCGTCTCCTCAGGCCTCGCCTTCGTTCCGTTGGCCCTCACCCCCACCTACTGCGCCACCAAGGCCGCCATCCACTCCTGGAGCGAATCCCTCCGCTACCAGCTCAAATCAACCAACATCGAGGTCGTCGAACTCGCCCCTCCTTACGTCCAGACCGAACTCATGGGCAGCCAGCAGGCCGCCGACCCACGCGCCATGCCGCTCAAGGACTACATCGCTGAGACCATCGAGATCATCAAGACCCAACCCAACGCCACCGAGATCCACGTCGAACGCGTCAAACCCCTCCGCTTCGCCGCCGCCAACGGCAAAGAAAAGTACGACGCCTTCTTCCAGCAATTCAATGACGCCATGATGGCCCCTCACTAAAAAGTGCTCGCGCAGAAAAGATGCGGCGGCCCGTCCTTCACCGTCTCCTCGTGAAGGGTGGGATATTCGCGTCAGCGAACCGTCTTCCTTTTCCGAAGCCTGGCTGGATTAATTCTTGAGCAGTGTCAGCGGAACCGCCTCCCCCATCGCCTTATAACCTGCCGGCCCCGGATGCAGCCCGTCCCCCGAGTCATAAGCCGGCAACATCAGATTTAGGTGCGCCGGGTCCCTCATCATCGCGTCGAAGTCCACGACGCCGTCGAAGTGCCTCGGCTCGCGAATCCATGCGTTGATCGCCTGCCGGTCTACCTCATTCTCCGGCCCCGGATGATAGTACTTCGATCCGCCGTACGGCAGAATCGTCGATCCAATCACGCGAACGCCATGCGCATGCGCCCGTTCAATCATCTGCCCATACGCTGCTTCAATCCGTCTCACCAGCGCCACATGCTCCTCCGCCGAAACGTCGCGGTCCCGAGTCAGCGTCCCCAGATCGTTCACGCCCTCCAGCACAATCACCGCGCGAACTCCCGTCTGCGCCAGCACATCGCGATCGAACCGCGCCAGCGCATTCGGCCCCAACCCATCCAGCAGCAGCCGGTTTCCCCCAATCCCCTCGTTCAACAGACCCATGGTTCGCGTCGACTTATCACCCTGCATACGCGCCGCCAATACGTCCGGCCAGCGATCGTTCCCATTCGTCGTCGCTCCATGCCCGTCCGTAATCGAATCACCCAGAATCACAACTGAGCCAGCTTGCTTAGGCGAAGTCACATCGACCCCCGAGATCTGGTACCAATGCTCCACCGTCGTCGCATCCGGCAAACTCGCCGCTGAAACCATGTCGCCATGCGCTAAATACGACGTAGTCCGAGAACCCGGATGTCCCGTCTCTCCCGTCGGCGGCTGGTCGAAATGAATCGAAATCGCGAGATTGGAAAGCGCCGCCACCGGAAACGCCACCGCGTCCGACAGATACTCCGCCCCCGCCGGGACCGTCACATCGCGCGCTCCACTAAACGTCACCGCCGTATCGGTCGCCGCATCAATCGCCGCACTCCCCGCCGACACCGGCCGCGCCACATGCACCCCCGTCAGATGCAACGGCTCTGTCCCAAACGCATTCGACACCCGCACCCGCAGCAGACTCCCGCCCACCGTCAAATGCACAATTTGCCGCAACGTAGCGTCACGCAACAACTCGGGATCAACCGAATTCTGCTTCTCCGGCACCTGCTGCGAAGCCGCCCACGACCCAACCCAATGCAACGTCGCCTGCGCCTTCATCTGCCCCGTCGCAACCAACACCATCGACAAACAAAGCAACATCCTCATCGAGGCAAAACCCATCCAGCACCTCATTCGCCCACCAAAAATGGAAATCTCTTCGCCCGCAAGCTTAGCAGCCCAGCGGAGCGCCGATCCTTACTAGGCCCTCATCGCCGCTAAGTTGACATCGCGCAAAACACGACTGCTCTCTAGGCCCGCCCCAGCGCCCGAGCGCTCACCAATCTCCGCTCCAGATGCCGCTCCAGCATCTCCACCGCAAACCGCCGCAGCTCCGCCCCCCGCGTCTTCGGCCAATCCTCCTCCGCCAGCCCGTTCACCGTTCCCCGAAAGATCCTCTGCGCGTCCTTCACCGACTCCGCCGACAACGCCACACTCCCTGCCCGCCGATCATCCGCACAAGTCACCCCATCGCTCGTCGCCGAATACCACACCGTCCCCCCACGCAGGTCCAGCCCACACACCACACAATGCCCCAACTCCGGCATCCATCCCATCAACCGGCTCATCCACAGCGCAAAGTACGTCACCGGCAGCCACACCCGCCCCACCTGCATCTCGTCGAGCACCGCCAGCACCAGCCGAAACACCGCATCCTCCGCCGCCCCCTCCGGCAACGCCTCCTCCACCACCTCCGCCACAAACTGCAGCGCCGCCGTCCGCGCATAGTCCACCGGCCGGAAAGCGGCGAACTCAGAATCTCAAACGCATCCAGCCGCACCAGCTCCTGCTTCGGCCTCTCCGCATACGAGGCCCGCACATACGTCATCGGCTCCAGCGCCCCGCCAAACCGCCGCCGTGACCGCATCGCATGCCGCGCCACGCCCTTCACCCTGCCCTGCTCCCGCGTAAACAGGCTCACCAGCAGGTCCGCCTCATGGAACGGCCACACCCGCAACACAATCGCCTCTCCCACCCGCTGAATCATCCTACGGCCAAACTGCCGCAGATGATGGTCCGCATGCAGATACCCCCAACGCATCCAGTCCGCCGCCGTCATCGGCCCAAACATCGGATGCGACGGCGCGAACCGTGTCCCGCTCGCCAACCTCTCCATCCCCTCGATCGCCTCACACACCAGCTCATCAAACTTGTCGTCCGAATGCCCCATCATCGCCCGTTTCAGCTCAGGCATCGTCTGAAACGTTCTTCGGCCAGCGCAGACCCGACCGCAGCGCCACCCACTTCACCAGCACCGGCGGCATACCCTTCGACCGGCGCAGCCGCACGCTCTCCCAGCGCCACCTCGTAAGCGCAGCCCAGATGCCGCACCATCTGCTTCGCCGTCATCTTCCCCCACCGCGGATGGTCGTCTGACCCTGACCGTCCGCAACCTCGCTCTCGTCTCCGACAACACCTCCGCAGAGGCCAGGCTCTTCATCCCGATCTCTCCACAAAAGCAAAACGCGCAGCCACCAGGCCGCGCGTCTCGAACACTCCGAAGCCAAAAATGAAACTAACGCCCAAAGTGCGAAGCATTCTTCGTCTGATACTCCGCCCACTTCTCCGGCAGATCGTCTCCGGCATAGATCGCCGACACCGGACACACCGGCACGCACGCGCCGCAGTCGATGCACTCCACCGGATCGATGAACAGCTGTATCCGACTCGCCATATCCAGCCTCGTCCTTCTTCGGATGAATACAATCCACCGGGCAGGCATCCACGCAAGCCGAATCCTTCGTCCCGATACACGGTTCCGCAATCACATAAGCCATCTCGAAAAATCTCCCTTACTCGTATCTACGCCGCCGCTTATTCCTAAGCTTTCGTCTCGATTCTAGCAGCACAACCGCTCCCCACTGCAACCCACAAATTTCCATCCGCGACCTCTTTAGTCTCCTGAGTCTAAAGTCTGTCCCACATGAGGTTGTCATCCCGACCGGCCCTGAGCAAGCGAAGCGCGCCGAAGGGGGAGTGGAGGGATCTGATGTTTTTCAACTGTTTGCATCATTCCAAAATCTCTAGCGACCTCGATCACCTTGCCTCGCCCCGAAGCTCCCTCATTCGCTCAGCCAGGCCCTCCGGAAAAATCCTCTCCCGCGAAGCCTCGATCTCCGCCTCACTCCACCAGCGAATCTCCTTCATGATCTCCCGCTCATCGGCGGTAACTCCAATTAACCGAGGCTCCTCGCGCCCACACTCGGCCCGAAACAGAAAATCCATATTGTCCTGCATCTCCCCCTGATGCAAGAAACTGATTCGTGTCCCGATAGACCGGCCCTGAACCTTCAACTCCAACCCCAGTTCCTCCCTGACCTCGCGCACCGCCGCCTCGGCCTCGGTCTCCCCAGCCTCAATCTCCCCACCCGGCAGCGCCCAGAAGACAAACTCCCCTCCTTCCGCGGCACCACAAACCGAATCAGCAGAATATCGCCACCCTCGTCGAACAGCATCACCCGCGCCGTCCGTCCGCTTCCGCACCTTACTTCGCCGCCGTCCTCCGCGCCGCAAACTCCGCCGGCGTCGGAATCGCCTCCAGCCCCCTCCCCGCAAACATCTCCGTAAACAGATGCACCATCTCCCCGTGAATCAGCCCATTCGTCGCCAGCACCTCGCGGCTATCCAGCGTGAACCTCCCCCCATCGAAATGCGTCACCGTCCCCCCAGCCTCCTCCACCAGCAACACCCCTGCCGAAGTGTCCCACGGATTCAGATTGAACTCCCAGAACCCATCCAGCCGCCCGCAAGCCACATACGCCAGATCCAACCCCGCACTCCCCGCCCGCCTCACCCCATGCGACCGCAGCGTCATCTGCTGATAAAAATGAATATTCGGGCTGCCA
The DNA here is from genome assembly GCA_963756685.1 of uncultured Acidobacteriaceae bacterium. GTDB lineage: Bacteria > Acidobacteriota > Terriglobia > Terriglobales > Acidobacteriaceae > Edaphobacter. The sequence continues at coordinate 192,442 of CAVWON010000003.1, read as the reverse complement.
TGCCGCTTCTGGCTCGGAAACCCCGTCGCCGTCAGCGACTCCTGCACCGTGGCGATCTTCGACACACGAAATCCTCTTCCGATTCAGCCACGCCCCTTTGCCCCGTCTCAACCGAAAACATCTCGTCCCGCAGCGGATCGTAGATCACCCCCGCGACCATCTCCCCGTCAGCGTCCGCCGCCAGCCCCTTCGCCCTCCGCTCAAGCCCCAGAATCACGCAGAACGCCGGAAACCCATGCGCAAAGTTCGTCGTCCCATCCAGCGGATCGACATACCACCGATACTCGCTCTCCAACCCTGCCCGCGTCCCCTCCTCGCCATACACCCCATGCGTCGGAAACGCCGCCTTCAGCTTCTCCACAATCAACTGCTCACTGGCCCGATCGGCCTCCGTGACCAGATCAACATCACCCTTGTACTCTGTCGCCACACCCTTCGCATAAAACCCTCGCAGCAACGCCCCAGCCTGCCGCGCAATCCCTTCGGCCACATGCGCAAACTCAAACTTCTTTACCATCCCCATGCCACCGTCTCCTCGACCGAGCTAAAACAAGTACACCACAAGCTTCGAAATCGGTGTCATCGATGCAAATCGGTATTGTGCCTCCCAATCCGAGCCCCACCGCAAAATCCGCGGTCGATCGTTCTTTGCTCAAAACGAAAACGGTCTTTTACTTTGCGTCAGCGTAATACCCAGTCCTGTACCTCAGGTCGTAGCTCTGGAGCGCCGCGTCCGTCATCCGCACCTTGATAGTCCTGTACGAATCGTCCGTCCCCCGCTTCGGCGCATAGTACCCCAGCAGATACTGCGTCCGTCAGATCATCCGACACATGCGCAAACGCCGGCTCCAGATCCTTCGGATCCACCACGTAGTAGTACTTCCCCCCCGTGTCCTGCGCCATCTGGATCAGCGCATGCTCCCCTGCAGTATTTCTCCCCGCGTCCGCATAGATCGGCACAATAATGATCGCGTACACCATCGCCCCTGCCCGCTGCGCCTGCTCCATCGCCTGCGTATACCTCGACCCCTTCACCGTATCTCCACCATCGGTAATCAGCACCACCACCCGCCGCCGCCCATTCGCAGCCGACGTCTCCGCCAGCCGCTCCGACGCCAGATAAATCGCGTCATACAACGCCGTCGCGGCCCCCTGCTGCAGCTGCCCAATTCCAGTCTCAATCCGCTTCTTCTCGTTCGTAAACGGCACGATCTCCCGCACCACTTCGGAGAACTCCATCAGGTCCAGCTCATCCTGCTCCCGCAGCAGCGCATTCACAAAGTGCTTCGCCGCCGACTTCTCCAGCCGCTCACTCGTCATCACGCTCTCGCTCGTATCGATCGCCAGCACAATCGACAGCGGCGTCGTCGCCTCCTTTTCAAAGATTGCGATCTTCTGCGGCTTCCCGTCCTCCAGAATCTCAAAGTCGTCCCGCACCAGCCCAGCCACCGGCGCACCCTTCGCATCCATGACGTTCAACGCCACGTTCACCAGCCGAGTCTCCACCTTAATCGTCGGGAATCCGCTCTGCGGGGCCTTCCCTGACGGCGCCTCCTGCACATCGTCCGCGCCCTGCGGGGCCTGAGTTCCCACCGGCGGCGGTGGCGGCTTCCGCTCAATCGGCGCCTGCGAAAAAGCATCGCCTTGGATCACAACCAATCCCGCCAGAGCCACAGGCCCATGCCAGCAACCTCACCGAAGCCCTCCTGAATCGACCGGCGACCCAACAACTCGCTGACCTGCTGACCCGCTAACTCGCTGCTCTTCAGGAAACGGCTCCCCATCCGCCCAGATCGCCCCATCCACAAACTGTTCCTTCTTCCAGATCGGCACCGTCTTCTTCAGCGTATCGATCAGCCATCTGCACGCCTCAAACGCCGACCCGCGATGCGCCGAAGCCACCGCAATCAGCACACTCGTCTCCCCCACCATGCAGCCGTCCCAGCCGATGCACCAGCGCCACGTCCCGCACCCCAAACTTCGTCACCGCCTCCGCCGCCAGCCCGCGCATCTGCTCCAGCGCCATCTCCCTATATGCCTCGTAATCCAGATGCAGCGTCTTCCGTCCCCGCGTATTGTCCCGCACAATCCCGTCAAAGACGCACACCGCGCCATCCGGCCCCGCCTTGATCTCCGCAGCAATCTCCGCCGCCGGAATCACTCCGTCAATAATCTCAACTCGCATTCCGCCTCTTACCTCGATCTACCTCCAAAGCCTTGTCGTCCTGACACTGAGCGAAGTCGAATAGGGAAGAGCCCCCGTATTTCGCTTTTGCCCTTGTTTTGCCACACCCGCCACTCACCGGCGGCAACAGCGCCACCTCGTCGCCATCCTTCAACACATCGCCTGCCTGCGCATACTCCTGATTAACCGCCACAGCAATCGCGTCCCAGGCAAACCCGGGCACACGCTCTCTGTAGACGTTCAGAACGTCTGCAACGATAGCCTTCTCTGCGATATCAAGGAATTCCTGGCCACCATCCAGCTTATCCCGCAACACTCCGAAGTGAAGCACCCGAATACGCATCCCAAGAGCATATCCGACCAGCTAGCTGCGCGACCATCCGTATTCTATGAGCACTGTCTCCGCAAATATCCGGCAAAATGCGAATCGCGAGCGCCAACCGGCCGAGCCAAAGGCGGCAATTACTTGTTATTCGAGCTTGAGACGGGAGGCCTACGGCTATGATCTTCTGCATGCCGCGATCCACCGTTGTGCTCTTCCTTCCCGTCGTGGCAGGTGCCCTCGCGCTCCCGGCAAACGCCCAGACCTGCGGCGCCAATGCGAAGGACCCGATCGCTACAGACCGGCCGCAGATCACAAGTTCGAGTATCGTCGTTCCCTGTGGAAGCCTGCAGTTCGAAAACGGGTTTCAGGAGACCAGCAATGAAGGCCAGCGCACCTATGATCTCCCCGAGACAGCGGTGCGATTCGGAATCGCCAGGAAGACCGAGCTTCGCTTCACCGCCCCGGACTACTTCTTCAATGACGACACCGCCTCCGGGTTCACCAGCGGATTTGCCGACGTGAGCATTGGCTTCAAACAGCAGCTCGGGCCCACACTCGGCGGATTTGACGTCTCACTCGTACCGTCCGTCAGCCTTCCCACAGGAGCAAACCTGATATCCAGTCATGGCTATGATCCGACCGTTCAACTGCCCTGGTCCCACTCCCTGCCAAAGAGCTGGACAGTCGCTGGAATGTTCTCCGTCATGTGGCCGACCCAGGGATCGCGGCGAAATCTGACCGGCCAGGCAAGTGTGTACTTTGATCGTCAGCTCACCTCACCCTGGGACGCCTACGTCGAATACTCCGGCGCCTTTCCCCAACGCGGCGGTCCGCAAAACGTCATCGACTTCGGCACGTCCTACAAACCCACGCCGCATCAGCAGCTGGACTTTCATTGCACCTTCGGCCTTTCAGCCGCAGTTCCCGACCACTCGATAGGCCTTGGCTACTCTGTCCGCTTCCAGGCGATTCGATCCAGGTGACGCTCTACGATAGAGAATCGCGCAGCGCTACAGGTACCACGGAATATTGATCACCATAATGCGCTGGTTCCCCCGAACAAGCAGAAGCAGCTTCAGCAATTGCGCCCGCTGATTATGAAGCGGGGTCTGCCACCAGTGTTTAACGACCAACTCAGGAACGAGGACGGCAATCTGACGATCAGGATGGTCGCGTTCGATCTTGAGGATGTACTCGACCAGCGGCGTTATAACGAACCGATACGGTGACGACAAAAGAACGAGCTCAGGGCAGTTCTTCCCCGACTCCCGCATCGGCCCGACAACATTTCGTTGCCACATATCTCGGACCTCGTCGCAGCACTCCTCCGCGTCGACGTGCACAGCCTGGACCTGGTCGCTGATCTTCAGTGCGAAGCGCAGGCCCTTTTCCGTGATCCGGGTCATCGGTCCAGCGGAAGAATGACGAGCGGCTGAGCGAGGTTGTCAATGCGCATGGGGCAGTCCACAGCGATCTCACGGCTGACGCGGGCGTAGTGGCGCTTCACTGCGCCCATCGTCACGATCAACGCGGGTATAAGAAGGGCCGTGATCCATGCGCCGTCCTTAAACTTCGCAACCAGCACGACCAGAAGAGTGGTCCCCGTCGCAAACGCCCCCACGCCGTTAATCACCATGCGTTGGAGTGAGCCTTGGCCGCCCTGTCGCTTCCAGTGCATGACCATGCCCGCCTGGGACAGAGTGAAAGCAAGAAAGGCCCCGATGGCAAACAGCGGGATCAGGCGGTCCGTCACGCCCCCGAAGACGATCAGCAACAGAGCAGTAAAACCCACCAGTGCGTACACCCCGTGCGAATAGAGCAAACGCCTGCCGCGGATCATGAAGACGTGAGGCAGATAGTCGTGCATCGCAATAGCGCGCGTCAGCCGCGGAAAGTCGGCATACGATGTGTTCGCCGAGAGCGCCAGCACCGCGAGGATCGAGCCGATGGTCACGTAGTAGAACCATCCGCGGCCCATGACGGCAGCGGTGAGTTGCGAGAGGATGCTCTGATAGCCCGCAGCGCCAGGATCAGTCGCGCCGATCGAGTATGCGCGGCAAAGCAACGCAATGCCGGCAAGGAAGACCATGAGCAAAGCGATGATGATGCTAAGTGTCCGCTTGGCGTTCTTCTGCGTCGGCTCGCGAAAGGCATTGACGCCGTTCGAAACGGCCTCGACGCCGGTCATGGCCGTGCATCCACTGGCGAAGACCTTGGCCAGAAGCCACAGAGAGAGCATCGACGCACTGACAGGCAGGTGCGGGGGCTCGACGATAGGGACAGGATGGCCCCCGGCGGCAAAGGCACGCACCGCTCCCACAAGGATCACGAGCAGCAGCGTACCGACGAAGAGATAAGTCGGGACCAGGAATGCGGTCCCCGTGTCCTTGACTCCACGTACGTTGATCAACGTCAGAATCAGCAGGATCCCGAGGCACAGCGCCAGCGTGTGGGGCTGGAGCACCGGAAAGGCGGACACCAGCGCTCCCACCCCAGCGGATATGCCGACCGCAGCATTGAGGATGTAGTCGATCATCAGCGCAGCAGCAGCAAACAAACCGGCGTTAGCGCCAAGGTTCTCAGACGCGACCGTGTAGCTACCGCCCCCGTGGGGATACGCATCAATCGTCTGCAGGTAGGAGACGTAAACAATCGCCAGCAGGCCAATAATGGCGAGACTAATCGGCACGATGTGCTGAATGCCCAGCAGGCCAAGCGGAATGAGCAGCGTTAGAGCGGCTTCAGGGCCATAGGCCGCCGAACTCAGGGCGTCAAGCCCGAAGACCGGAATACCGGCGATGGGACCGATGTGCTCAGCGCGTTCTTCAGAGGTCGCGAGCGGTTTACCGACGACAAGGTCGAAGAACGACATGAAGTACTCTTTCGGTCGGATGCGAGAGTGGGGCCAACATCGAACAAAGGTTAGCTAAAAACGCATAAACAATTCGTAAAGATGCAGGACTCTCTGGATGGTCACCACTCCGACCGACACCCATGCTCCCATTACCGCTCATGCGGTGGCCGCACATCCTTTCCACGGCCAGACTTCGGCCGGCGATACAACATACAAAAGACAACGATCGTTCCTCAAACTCCGGAGACACAAGCATCCAACCGCGATCTGCAATGCCAGATCGGCGCAGCCCCACCAGGCTGCCTGCAACTTCTAAAACAGCAGCTTTAATGAAAGCTGAGCGATGCGCGGATCGTTCGTGAAGTTGGAGTTCTGCGGAGACGTACTCGTGATCCGGCCGAACGTCGAGTTGGTTGTTGTGTTCGGGTCGCCGAAATTCGTATGGTTCAGCACGTTGAAGTACTCGACGCGGAACTGCAGGGAAGTCCGTTCGTTGAATGGAAAGAAGCGCGCCGCACTTACGTCCCAGTCCATGTACTGCGGGCCGACGTAAGCACCTTTCTGCGCGTTTCCGTACTGGTCCCAACCGGATTGTTGGTGAAGCTTGCGGGATTCAGATACGACTTGCAAATTGTTCCTGCGGCGCAGGCAGAGCCGCCATACCCGGGGCCTATGACCACGGCACGGTCGCGCTGCTGCCCTGATCCGGAGTTGTTGGCAGTGCTGGAGAAGATGGTCAACGGATCTCCACTACTGAACCTGACCAGCCCCGTTGTCTGCCATCCATTGACTAAATAGCGCGTCACCGCCGACGCTCCATCCAGGACCTTCGGAACGGTGTAGACATAGGACCCCGAAATGACGTTCCTGTGATCGAAATCCGACGGCCCATAATCAAGCCTCTTGAAGTTCGAAACAGTGATCGGATAAACGTAGGAGTTACCCGCTCCAATCGAAGTTGCGGCGGCGTTATACGGCATATTGTTCAGCGCCTTCGACCAGGTGTAATTGAAGAGCAGCGACAGGCCGTTGCGGGCACGCTGCTGGGCCGAGAACTGTAACGAGTTATAGTTCGTGTTGGCGCCGGTATTGGCTTCCGTAATGGTCTGGCTGTAGCAGCTATTGTTCACCGCGCATCCAGGTTGATTGTAGATGCGCGTGCCGCTTACGAATGGGTTGAGCTCAATTGGCACCCATGCGTGGTTGGTCTGCTCGCCCACATATGCGATACGCGTGGAAAGGCTCGTGGTCATTTGCTGCTCCACGGCAAGGTTCCATGCGTAAGTAAGCGGGTCCTGGAAGCCTCTGAACGGATCAAACGTCAGAAACGCCTGAGGCGGAATCGGAGAGGTTGGCGGAGGCGGCTGCGGCGCGGGGAACGGGTTCGGTGTTCCATAGCTTCCGTAGGGATCAAGGAAGGTAATCTTCGCGCCACCCGCATTTGTGACGTCTACGTTCGTGATGAACGGCGAAGTGTTGGTGTAAATGTTGAAGAGCGTGCTGTTGATGCGGGAATCCCAGAACATGCCGGCGCCGCCGCGGAGACTGGTCCTCCCTGTGCCGAAGATGTCCCAGGCAAAGCCGAGTCTCGGCATAAAGTGATCGTAGGCGGAATTGACTCCATTCGAATTGAACCCGGGATCACCCGCGAACCGGAGACCGGCAGGCGCCAGAGGATAGACTGTGGAGTGCGTGCCGGACGACCAGAGCGTCGGGAAGAAACTACCCATGCGCCCCTGCGCCTCATGCCAGGGAACGAACGGCTCGTAACGCAAGCCGACATCAAGAGTCAAGTTCCGAGTGGCCTTCCAGCTGTCCTGGGCATAGACACCATAGAAGTTCGCGCGGGCGTTGAAGAACTGGCCCGACGCCTGCGAAAATTCATAAGTGTATCCCAACAGGAAACTGGCAATCGCATCGCCTGTGTTGTTTGCATTGAACGTAAAGTTACCGGGCTGCCGATACAAGTTGTTCACATCGATCTTGCTTACCTCGCCGTGAAAACCGAACGCGATATTGTGGTTGCCGTGCACAATATGGACGTCGTCAATCAGGGTGTAATTGGCCCTGCGGAAAAAGGCCTGCGGATTGGCGCCAATACTGAAGTAACCCGTCGCCGCGATCGAATTGATCTGCTTGAACGGGGGCTGCCAGATATTAACGCCCAGATCGGCCACGTCGATGCTACCCGGAAGTGGGCCGCGGCTGTCGTTCTCAAGCTGATAAGTGATGATGAAGTTATTCAGAATGTGATCGTTGAAGGTGTGGTTCTCCGAGATCAAAGAGTTGTAATAGTTGTTTTTTGCATAATCTGCATAGGTCAACAGGTTCTGGAGATTGAGAACACCGTCCAGCCCATAGTTGTCCTGGAAGTACCGGACCGTCAGCCGATCTTTGTCGCCGATCTGCTGATCGTACCGCGCCGTCGTCTCGCCTAGATCGTAAAAAGAAGGGGCTTGGAACGATACGGTGCCGCTGGAGTTCTCCTGCGAAAGCGGAAGGTAGGTCAAAAGCTTCGTGGATGCGGAACTGTAATCGCTGGTGGCCACCTGTGTGGTGAAGGTGTTGCCGACCGCCGTGCATGGATAGACATGTGTCGGTTGAAGCGGGTTAACAATACAGGATTTCTCATTGGCGAAGGTGCCATTGAGCTGCGCCGGTGTCGGCAACGTCGCGGCGGTTGCGGTTGTAGCCACCTCGTGGTTAATCGTCTTCTGGTATCCGACAAAGAAGAACGCCTTGTCGCTGTGAAACAGGTGGGGTATTGCGACCGGACCGCCGATAGTGCCCCCAAACTGGTTCCGCTTCAGCGGGTCGACCGTCTTTACGCCGTTGACGTAGCTGAAATAATTCGCCGCGTTGAAGGCCCTGTTGCGGAGAAATTCAAACAGGTCACCGTGATATTTGGATGTGCCGCTCTTGGTGATGATGTTGACGACGCCCCCGGCGTTCTGGCCATATTCCGCGCTGTAGTTGCTGGTCTGCACGCTGAACTCCTGCAGCGAATCAGGCATCGGAAAGGGGCCATTGACGTTCGTGTATTCATCCACGTTGTTGCCACCATCGAGCAAATAGTTTGTCTGCCCGACCAGCGTGCCGTTGGCCGAAATCGTAAAAACCACTGGAAAAGTCTTGCTGTTACCCTGGTCAGCCTGGGCAGACGGCGCAACCGTGACTCCCGCGACCAGGGCAGTCAGTGTGGCTGCATTGCGGCCATTCAGTGGCAGATCGTTCACCTGCGCCGTTCCAATCACCTGCGAGAGCGTCCCGGTCGTGACGTCCACCTGGGCGGATTGGCTGCTCACCGTAACGGTCTCGGTCGTACTTCCCGTCTTGAGGGTGACGTTGGCCGTCACCGCGGCGTCCGCGTTGGCCTGCACGCCCTTCTCCGTGTATGCCGCAAAGCCAACGTGGCTGACTGATATGTCGTAGACTGTCGGCGCCAACGAGGGAAAGACGTATGTGCCTTCAGCATTTGTCGTCGTTTTGAGCATCAGGCCAGTGCTGGCTCGGGTTGCCGTGACCTCGGCGCCTGGAATGACAGCGCCGGTCGAGTCCGTCACGGTGCCCCTGATGGTGGCATATCCTTGCGCCAATACCGCGCGGGGCGTCAAGAGGAACGCGATAAGTAACGCGGCAACAATGCCAGTGAGCTTGAGAAAAGCACTCATGTCCGCCTCCCTAAAGACGCCCATCCCCTGCTTGTCGGCTAGGTCGGCGTGGAAGTACTTTGGCGCAATAGGACCTGGCATATGATGACCTCCTTGTGTGGTAGGAGCCCGGCCGAGTTGATCCCTTAAGAAGATGAGAAGAAATGAGTAGACCACTCTGTACGCTTTTATCAACGTTTTGTCAAAACTGCCGCGTGGCCTGTTCTTCATCCCCAGTCGCCAAGATCTCCTGCTGTCGGCAACATCTCAGCTGGTGATAAATCGCCGATGCACTCTCGACGATGAGACATTAGCAACGATAAGCCTGCTTCTCGTCAGCAACTGCTGTTTGGACGAAGACAGGCTGAGTCACACACGCTAGTTGTGGGATGAAGTCTTGCCATCTCCACGGGAACGCGGGACGCTCTTCTTCGCAAACTTAGCCTTGTCCAGGCGATCAGCCATGGGAGGAAAGGCGGGTGTACGGCCCTTCCAGAGCAGATCATCGACGGTTTCAAAAAGCGGAAGATCAGTTCGAAGCGTAGCAATCTCCCGGAAGAGAAAGGCCAGATCGCGCTGGCTGTTGAGGAGCCTCCGAGAGGCCTTTCGGATTGGAGACGTTCACCTGCCAATCCCGTGCGTCGGGTGGGATCGCCTCCAGTCTGCCAAAACGCGACAGAACGGCCGAAGCAGACTTGGCGCCCCATCCTGGCAGCCCCGGATAGCCGTCTGCCGTGTCACCAACCAGGGCGAGGTAATCCGGGATGGAGCTTGGTTTGACTCCGAACTTCTGGATGACTCCCTGCTCATCGCGTTCGAGACGTCTGCGTCGGTCAAGTTGCACAACGCGCGTTCCCTGAACGCACTGAGCAAGGTCCTTGTCCGGGGTACTGATGACCACGCGCTTGACTCGAATGTCTTCTCCTGCAAGAAAGGCCGCCGACGCCAGCGCATCATCTGCCTCGTACTCTTCCATCGCCCACACCACCACTCCGAGCGCGCACAGCGTCTCTTCCAGCAACGGAAACTGGGCTAGAAGATCGGGTTCCACACCCTGTCCGGTCTTATATCCAGGCCACATTCGGTTCCGGAAGGACTCAATCACATGGTCGGTCGCCACCCCGATGTACGTCGTACCTGCCTGCATCATGCCCAAAAGTGAACCGAGGACGCCGCGCACCGCAGCCACGTCGCGACCTTCGCTGTCTTTAGCTGGTGGGAGGGCATAAAAATGCCTGAAGAGTTCGTAGGTCCCATCAATCAGGTGCACTTCCATAGCACCACCCTACCAGCTGATACCAATGCGTGGGAGCAGGACCCATCAGCACTCAACTCATCACAAGTGCGTTTGTCAGGACCTAATCTGTAGGAGGCTCCCAACAAGTTCAATGAGCGCATTGGCCTGTGTCGCCAATCAAGAAGCATGCAGTTGACGATGGGTAAACACAAGCCAACTTTTCATTAGTAATCACAACTCGGCCGTCCTCATAAACAGTCTCCCGGCAGTTTCCTGACAGCTCTTCTGGACTTGACCTCGAAAGATCGCGCAAATTTCCTGTTGCTTTCCAAAAGGAACCATGCCATCATTCCTGTAGGAAACCTAAAGGTTGGCTCCTCCATGAAGGAAAAGCCCGACGTTTTGCAAGGTACGCTTGCGCTGATCGTGCCCTCAAAACCCTCGATGTTCTGGGCCCGCAGCACGGCTACGGCATCGCCCGCCGCATTGAGCAGATCAGCGGAGACATTCTGGCCCTAAACCAGGGCACGCTCTATCCCCTGCTGCTCAAGCTTGAGCACGAGGGCTCCATCGTTTCGCAATGGGGCGCATCGGAAAACAACCGCCGCGCCCGCTTCTATCGCCTTACCGCAACCGGCCGAATGCAGCTGCACGCCGAGACCCGCGATTGGAATCAGACCGCGGCCATCATCGCGCGCTTCTTTGAAGTGAAAGCGGAGGACCTGCCATGAAATTCCTGCGCCGCTTCTTCATTCGCCTCTCGAACTTCACCGCCGGAAGGCGCGCCGACCAACGCCTCCAGGAAGAGATGGCCGAGCATCTTGCCCTTCAAACTGAAGAGAACCTGCGCGCCGGTTTGCCACCAGCCGAGGCGCGGCGGCAGGCCGCACTGAAGCTTGGCGCGGCCCAGGCCATACGCGAGCAACACCACGCCGAGCAGGGTCTTCCGCTTGCTGAGAATTTTCTCTTCGATCTCCGCTACGCTTTTCGAATGCTGCACCGGTCTCCCGGATTTTCCCTGATTGCCATCGCCACCATGGCCCTCGGCGTCGGGGCCACCACCGCCATCTACAGCGTCATCGACGCAACCCTGCTGCATCCTTTGCCCTACCCCCACCCCAGCGAACTGGTGCGGATTGAAGCCAACCTTCCCGGCGTGGGCGCGCACGACGTCGGCCTCTCCGTCCCTGAGTTGAGAGACCTTCAAAACTCAGGAGTCTTCCAAAATGTGTCCCTATCCTTTTTCGGCACCAACAATCTCACCGGCAGCACCCAGCCCACGAGCATCGCCTCAAAGTCGGTCTCACCGGGCTACTTCGCGGTGCTCGGCGTCGACGCGCAGTTGGGCCGCACCTTCGATCCGCACGACGCCACACCCGGCTTCAACAACGAAGTCGTCATCAGCGATGGGCTCTGGAAGCGCGCATTTGGCGCCGACCCGCACATTCTCGGCAAGACTCTGCGCCTTGACAACGATCCCGCTCATGTTGTCGGCGTCATGCCCGCCAGCTTTCGCGACCAGGGCCAAACCAGTGAGGAGCGCAGTACCGACTTGTGGGCGGCATGCGGATTTTTCGGCCCCCCCGCCCCGCCGCCGATGCGCGGCACGCGTTTCCCCTTCGAGACCATCGCGCGCCTTCAGCCTGGCCTCTCGCCTGAGGCCGCGCAGGGGCGCCTCGATGCCCTGGCTGCATCGTTGAAGAAGCAATATCCGGCGGATTATCCGTCGCAAGGCGCGTGGACTCTCCACCTCACTCCCCTGGCCGAGACTCTTGTCGGCAACGTTCGCCAGTCGCTCATTCTGCTGTTCGGCGCGGTGGGCCTGGTCCTGCTGATCAGCTCCGTCAACGTCGCCAATCTGCTGCTTGCTCGCGCCAGCGCGCGAGGACGCGAGATGGCGGTTCGCCACGCATTGGGAGCCGCAAGAATGCGCCTAATTCGTCAGCTCCTCACCGAGAGCTTGTTACTCTTCGTGCTTGGCGGCATCACCGGTTTCGCGGTTCTCTTCTGCGCCCGGAAATTCCTGCTGCAATTTGTTCCCGAAAGCCTGCCGCGCCTCAATGACATATCCATCAGCTGGGGCGTGCTGGCGTTTGCCATCGTCGTCTCCGTCGCCGCCGGAACCATCTTCGGGCTTGCCCCCGCGTGGCTCACAAGCCGCCTTAATTTGACGCCGACGCTCCGGCAGGAAGGTCGTGGCTCCAACGGTTCCCGGCAGCGCTCGCGCCTCCGCCATGTTCTGGTGATTGGTGAATTAGCCCTTTCCCTGGTGCTGATGGTCGCCGCCGGCCTTCTGCTGCGTAGCTTCTGGGACTTGTTCAAGGTGCAACTCGGCTTCAATCCCACTCGAGTCGTGGCAGTCGAGACCTCGCTGCCGAATCCTAACGATCCCAAAACCGACATTTACCGCACCGCAACGCAGGAAGCCGTGTTGCTGCGCGAAGTTCTGCGCCGCAACCGGACGATTCCGGGCGTGGAAGAAACCGCCGTCAGTGATCAGGCGGCCATTCCCCTTGGCCATGGCCAGAGCGATCGCAGGATGATCCCATTGGTTCGCGAAGGCCAGGAAGTGCAGAGCAGCCAGCCTCCGCTGATCGACACATTGATCGTCTCGCCCGAATACTTCCACCTGCTGGACATGACTCTCCTGCGTGGACGCCTCTTCGTCGACCAGGACCTTGAAGCTACGCCCTTGATCGCGGTCATCAACCAGGCCGCGGCCCGCACCTACTGGCCCAACCAGGATCCGGTCGGCAAGCGAGTCCATTTGTTGGGCCTTTTGGGCGGTGCCAGGCCGGACTGGACCACCATCGTCGGCGTCATTGCCAATGCACGCACAGAATCGCTCGCGGACGCCGGCATTCCGCAGATGTACCTCGACATCTACCAGCGCCCTTTCAAGTTTCTTGCGTTCTACCTGCGTGGACAGGTCGATCCCGCCGCCATCTCCGAGCAGGTGCGCACACAAATCCAGGCCGTCGATCCGGAGCTTCCCATCTTCCGCGCGGAGACCTTGGACGACGTTCTCTCCTCTTCGCTTTCTGTGCGGCGGTTCTCCATGGAAATGGTGGCGCTGTTTGCTGGCGCAGCCCTGCTCCTCGCGGGCCTGGGAATCTATGGAACCATCTCCTTCCTGGTCAATGAGCAATCGCGCGAGATCGCCATTCGCCTCGCGCTGGGCGCGCAAAGGCGCGATATCCTCAAGATGGTTTTGCGCCAGGGCCTCACTCTGGCCGCCGCCGGCGCCGGCGTAGGCTTGGCTGGCGCTCTCATTGTTTCTCATCTCATGGCCGGCCTGCTATACGGTGTCTCGCCCTACGACCTCTCCACCTTCGCCGGCGTAACCGCCGTGCTGACCGCCGTCGCCATCGCCGCCAGTTACGTCCCTGCGCTGCGCGCCATGCGCCTCGATCCGATCACTACACTCCACGCCGAATGACCTTTGGCAGTGCTCGAGACTTGTCTTTACAAGTTGTTGCCATCCTAATGACCTCCTTCGGGATGCTGATGAATTCACCCCACAGCGAGTTCCAGAGGATTAGTCCCCAAAAACGCCGATGTAGCCGGGAGGAATTCTGGCTTCACGCTAAATCGCCAAATCACTCATTGACAAACGAAGGTCGCTCACCTGTCCGACTAGAGGTGGGCGTCACTCGGCAGCGGAAAACCACTTGAGCGAGATGCCGGTTTTTGCAGTTAAGTGGTGGTTCGCTCAAGGACGTGCACGATCGGGGCAGCTCAATGAGTGCGTTGCCCTGTTATCACTCGTCATTTCTTCTCGTGCTGGACAGGCACCTTCACGGTTCCGCCACGGATACAGGTCCTAGCAACAGCACGGCGCGGGGGACTACGTAGTCGGCGCCGCAACGAGCGGCTGCTCCTTCGCTCCCATGATCAGCAGCCATAGCATGGCGGCAAGCTCGGCAAAAAATAGCGGCTGGAAGTAGCGGAAGAGAGCGTCAGTATAATCCGGAGCGAGGAACCAGGTCATGCCCACGACGACCCAGGCGATGCCGTCAAGCAGGGCCCAATACCCCAGCCAGCGCGGTAAGAAGCGCGAGCGCACGACCAACCACCCAAAAGGCAGCAGCCACAATCCCCAAAACGTCTGGTTGATGCCGACAGCCTGCCCATGCATCCTAATGAGAAGCATGCCGATCGCATCGCGCGTGTGATCGTCGAAGGCGACGAAGTCAGCGCCGCCGCGAAAGACGAGGAGCCCGGCCCCGCTGAAGACCACGCCCACCAGGCTGAGGGCCGACGAAACCAGCACCAGAGCGACCAGTTGTTGCGCGCGGTGCCGGTCCACTTCTTCAAAGAGTCGATAGAGCGTCAGGCTCAAGCCGATGAAGATGACCACGCCTAGCGTCTCGGCAAGCATGCCCCAACGGTAGAGCGTCTCGTGGCTGAGGACTCGGGTTGCGGTCGTGGCAGCGTCGTTGTTTACGACCGTCTTCGAGGGAACATATAGCAGGTAGAACGGCCCAGGGTAAAGCCCAGATACCACAGGCCAGCGATACGGGCCATCCTCTTCCGCGACGTCATTTGGACCTCCAGCGTTGGGGGAGGGTACGCGATATGGGCTAAAGAAGTTCGGGGAGAATTATAGCCAACCCAACCCGCCGATTCTGGCGGTGGTGGCGCGCGAGCTGTGTTGAACAGAAAGCGTCGAGGATTGGTTTAGTCCTCATAAGTCAGCTTGTGGGAAGTTACCCGGGTCGCTCGAGAGCACAAAACCAGGCAAGCGATCCAAAATCCGCATAACACCTAGCCAAACAACCCAACCTCACCCGGATACCAGATCTTCGTCCCCTCCACCCGCGCAAACTCCGTCATCGCATGCGGCCTCCGCGAACTCCTCCCATTCGCCTCGACAAAAATGTCCTCCACCACCCCGCCTCTCGCCAGCACTGCGTCCGCAATCAGCGACCGGTGGCACCTCCACGGCACCGCCTCCGCACACATCACCACCGCCGTGTCGAAGTCCGCCAGCTTCATCAGCCAGTCCACCTCGCCATCAAACGCTCGAGTCTGCATATAGTCCGCATACCCTCGAAAGCTCTCCTCCCGCCACCCCGTATTCACACTGTCCTTCCTGGCCTCTCTTCGTCCTCCCAGCCCCTCCCGCCACACCGCCCGAATCCCCAAATCATGCAGCGAAGCAAACAGCCGGTCCTGCGCAAAATGCGGGTTCCGCCGCGACCCCGGAAACCGCCTCACATCCACCAGCGTCGTGCACCCGTTCTCCCGCAGCGTCCGCAGAAAAACGTCCTTCTTCAGCGTCGAGTGCCCGATCGTCATCATCCGCATAGCCTCACGCAAAAAAACCAAAAAAAGACTAAAAACAGTGGCAGATTCTTAGACACAAAATTCGACCGTCAAAACACCACGATTCACCAGCAACTCACCACAACTTCACCACAAAAACACCACGACAAAACAGCATTTTTCGCCAAAACCCCTGCAAAACGTCCCCTCCACCCACAAGAACTAAAAAACTCTGAAACGGGCAAAAAATAGGCGGCCCGGCAAAAAACCGGACCGCATCAATTAGCATCCGAAATCAAATCGCCTTACACGCCGGCGTGGATGACTTCTTCCCGCACGACCTCGTCCTTCACCTTTTCCATCAGAGACGTTGGCAGCGCCACAGCCAGCACCTCCTCGATCCGGGAGGCATAGTGGATCGTCACGCCCTCAGTCTGGTCCGGCGATAAGTCCTCATCTACCTGCTGTTTACAGTCCGTCGGCAAAATCACGTCCCGCACGCCGGCCCGCTTCGCCGCCAGAAACTTCTCCTTGATTCCGCCAACCGGCAGTACATTGCCGCTCAGAGTAATCTCGCCCGTCATCGCAGTCAGAGGATGCACCGGCGTATTCGTCAACAAACTTACCAGCGCAGTCGCCATCGTCACGCCAGCCGACGGTCCGTCCTTAGGGATCGCTCCCGCAGGCACATGAATATGCAGGTCCGTGTCCTTCGTAAAGTCCTCATCGAGCCCCAACGACGCGGCATTCGAGCGCACCCAGGTCAACGCCGCCTGCATGCTCTCCTTCATCACATCGCCAATCTGCCCCGTGATCGTGAACCCGCCCTTGCCCTTCATCCGGTTCGCTTCGATGAACAAAACATCGCCGCCCGCCGGCGTCCATGCAAGCCCGACAGCAACTCCTGCTCGCTTCGTCCGCTCCGCGATCTCGGTATCCACGCGCACTTTGATGCCGCCAAGGAACTCATGCACAATCTCCGGCGTAATCACGATCTTCTCTGTGTGACCCTCCGCGATGCGCCGCGCGACCTTCCTGCACACGGTTCCGATCTGCTGCTCCAGCTTACGAACACCCGCCTCCCGCGTGTAATGCCGCGCGATCAGATGCACGCTGTCCTTCGGAAACTCGACCTGCTCAGCAGTAACACCGTTCTCCTTCGTCTGCCGCGGAATAAGGTATTTGATGGCGATATTCACCTTCTCCTCTTCCGTGTAGCCAGTCAGCTCAATGATCTCCATACGGTCCAGCAAGGGCCCAGGAATCGTGTCCAGCTGGTTCGCCGTGCAGATAAACAACACCTTGCTCAGATCGAACGGCTGGTCCAGATAGTTGTCGCGGAACGTATTGTTCTGTTCCGGATCGAGCGTCTCGAGCAGCGCACTCGCTGGATCGCCTCTGAAGTCGCGGCCCAGCTTGTCGATCTCATCCAGCATGAACACCGGGTCTTTCACTTCAACCCTCTTCAGGTGCTGAATAATCTGTCCTGGCAGCGCTCCGATATACGTCCGCCGATGCCCACGAATCTCCGCCTCATCATGCATACCGCCAAGCGAAATCCGCGAAAACTTCCGGCCCAACGCCCGCGCAATCGACCGCCCCAGCGAGGTCTTACCCACGCCCGGAGGTCCCGACAAAGCAAAGTATCGGCCCCTTCATGTCCGGCTTCAAACGCCGCACCGAAAGGTAATCGAGAATGCGGTCCTTCACCTTCTTCAAACCATAGTGGTCCGCATCCAGAATTTCCTTCGCCTTCAAAATGTCTACTTCACCCGCAGAGGTCTTCGACCACGGCAACACCGCCAGCCACTCCACATAGTTCCGCGTCAGCGAGTAATCCGCAGCAGCAGGATTCATCCGGCTCAGACGCCCCAGCTCCTTCAGCGCGTCCTTCTTCACCTCCTCCGGCATCCCCGCAGTCTCGATCTTCTCTCTCAGATCGGCAATGTCCTTCTGGGTATCGTCCTGGTCGCCAAGCTCCTTCTGGATCGCCTTCAACTGCTCGCGCAGATAGTAGTCCCGCTGCGAAGACTGCACCGAATCCTGCACCTCGGTCTGGATCTTGTTCCGCAGCTGCTGTACCTCTAGCTCCTTGGCCAGGTGTTTATTGATGCGCTCCAGCCGCGCCGAAACGTCCGGCGTCTCCAGCAGCTCCTGCTTGTCGGTCGTAGTCAAAAACGGCAGCGACGAAGCAATAAAGTCCGCCAGCCTGCCCGGCTCATCAATATTGATCGCAATCGTCTGCAGGTCGTCGCTCAACGTCGGAGACGAGGTCACAATCTGCTGGAACTGGCTCACCACGTTGCGCTGCAGGGCCTCGGCCTCTGGTGACGGCTGTGGCTCCACGTCCGGGATCGACTCATACTCGGCCGTCATAAACGGCGTAAGCTGCGCAAACTCTCCCAGATGCACTCGTTCGTTGCCCTCGGTAAACACAAAAAGGCTCTGGTTCGGCATCTTGACGACCTTATGCACGGTCGCCCGCGTGCCCACCGCATACAGGTCCGCAGCCTGGGGCGAGTCCAGCCGGGCGTCCCGCTGCGCCACCACCAAAATCGTCTTCTCCTCGCCCAGCGACTGAATTAGCTGAATCGAGCTCTCCCGCCCTACCGTTAGCGGCAGCACTGCATGGGGAAATAACACGGTGTCCCGCACCGGCAGTACCGGAGCTGGCCTTCTCCCGGAGACCTCTGCGCCCGCTTCCTCGCTATTTTTTGCTGCTGTAGGCTGGATCACACTTACGAAATCACTTGGCATTGAGTGTACCTCTATCAGATTATCCACTATTCGATGCAGCAAATCTTCCTTTGGTCGCAAACCCAATCCCCTCTGGCACTCAACCTTCCCCGGCATCTCAGTCATCGGCCATAACTCCTTGTTCATCAATCAAAGCCCTGACCCTTCACCCCGCGGTCCCATACCCCACGAAATAGGCTCGGCGAATAACTCTGTCCCATTGACCCTAGCCGGCATATACACTGGCCCCGCCATGAAACGACCTATTGGACTCATTCTCTCGGCGATTGTCCTGGGTCTGATCGCGCTATTTCTTCTCTTGATTGCCGCTCTCATGGCGTTCTCAGGCACCTTCGCCGCGCATCAGCCCGCGTTCGCCGCTTCGCGCCACTTCATCCTTTATCTGATGCTGGCAATCGGCGCCTTCTACGCCGTCCTCACCGTCTGGGCAATTCTGACAGTAATCGGCATCCTACGCCTCCGCCAATGGGGCCGCTACTCTATCCTCATCATCGGCGGCGGACTCGCCGCCTTCAATCTCTTTACCGCATTCTTCACCATTCTCAGCCGAACCGTACTCTCCGGACTCACACCCCAACAGCCAACGGTTGACCCTCACATCACATTTCTGGTCACCGCATTCATGATTGGAATCAATCTCCTATTCGCCGCTGTCGGAATCTGGTGGCTTATCTACTTCAACCTCCGCTCTACCCGCGAGCTCTTCTCAGACCAGGATCATCTCCTTCAGGCTCCAGCCTTCCCGGGCAGATTCAGCCGCACTCCCACCGCCATCAAGATCATCGGCTGCTTCCTTCTCTTCTCGGCATTCTGCACTTTGCTCGGTGCCGTCCTACCCTTCCCCGCCTTCATCCTTGGCTTCATCCTTTCGCCCACTGGGTCTCACATCATGTATCTCGGTTTCGCCGTCCTCATGGCGTGGACCGGCTACGGTCTGCTGCGCCTCAGCGAATCCGCTCGCCAAGTGACGATCGCCATCCTCATTCTTGGCTGCTGCAATATCTTCGTGGCGGCCCTTCCGTCGTATCAGGCACAGTTTCGTCTTTATATAGCGCAATTGATGTCTGCAATTCCAACCATGCCAGGCCAACCCGAGACCTTCTTCAACTACAGTCGGACGTTCATCATAATCTCCTGCGTCCCGTTTATCATCGTCTACGGGTTCGTCCTCTGGCTGCTCCACCGCCACCGCGCGGCCTTCAAATCACCCATTCCCCCGCCGCCCATGCTCGAAGCCTAGGCCGCCCGGTATCGCCCCAACACCTTCACCATCCGGCAATGTTCGCGCAGCGCAGCCAGCGCAGTCTCGGCCTTCTCCGCCGTATCGAACCTTACGTCCACATAAAACACATACTCCCACGGACTTCCCGGCACCGGTCGTGACTCGATCTTCGTCAGATTGACTCCCGCCCTGGCCAGCCGCTCGAGCGCAGCCACCAGCGTCCCGGGGCGATGCTCGATGGCAAAAGCCACGCTCATCTTGTCCACGCCGGCGACATTCTCATTGCCACCCTCACCCTCCCGCCGCAACAAATGAAACCGAGTGTAATTCTCCACGTGGTCCTCAACACCTGCGACGAGCACCTCCGCACCATAGACCCTCGCCGCAAGCTCCGGAGCGATCCCCGCCACGTCCCGCAAACCTGCCGTCATCAGATGCTTCACGCTCCCGGCCGTGTCATAAAAAGGCACCACCTCAAACTCGGGATGTGCCGCTACAAACCTCCGGCATTGCGAGAGCGCCACCGGATGCGACATCACCCGCCGCACCTCTTCCAGCTTCACACCTGGCATCGCAATCACGTTATGCCGGATCCGCAGCAGACTCTCCCGTTCGATTCGCACGGGCAACTGCAGCAGCAGATCGTAGTGCTCGGCGACCGATCCATGCAGGCTGTTTTCAATCGGCAGCACTGCGCAGTCGACCTCACCCGCAACTACCTTCGACAACACCTGCGCGGACACGGCGCACGCGATGATCTCCAGGTCCTTCTGGTTGCCCAGCATCTCGACCGTCGCCATGTGGCTGTTTGAGCCTAACTCACCTTGAATCGCTGCCTTCAAACCAGATACCCCGATTCTGCGTACACAATAGCCTCCTATTTTATTCTCGCTGGCAACCTCCCCTGCGTACCCGGCACCTTACCACAAGTAGCGGCCATCACTGCGCGCATCACTTACGAACCGGAGAAAACAACGACCGGCATCGTCTAGGAGAACGAAAAATGCTTTGGACAATCACAATTATTCTCTTCATCCTCTGGGTCGTAGGACTCGTCAGCAGTTACACACTAGGCGGATGGATACACATCCTTCTGGTTCTCGCCATCATCGTCCTCATCTTTAACCTCATGTCCGGTAGACGGGCGGTTTGACCGTCCCTGCGACCCAAACAGCGGCCCCCCCGGTTCACGTGAAATGCGAAGGAGTATTGCAATGAACACCGACAAAGTAGAAGGAAAATTCGACCAGGTAGCAGGCAAGATCAAACAGCGCGTCGGCGAAGCCGTCGGCAATCAGAAACTAGCCAACGCTGGCGCCGCGGAGCAGATAAAGGGCGCTGCGAAAGAGACGTGGGGACACGCCAAAGACACAGCAAACGCGGTGAATGACGACACGCAGACCAGGGCGCGCGTCGAAGGCGAAGGTCTAAGGGCCCGCACAGAAGAGAAGGCCCATGAGATGCGTGAAAAGATCACCTCGACGGCACAGAATGCAAAAGACAAAGTGAACGAAAAGTTAGACAACATCAAACGCGAACATCGCAGCTGACCTAATCAGATGCTCTCCCCGAAGGGCCCGCCGCTCGGCGGGCCCTTTTTATCGCCGCATCAGAACGTCCACCGCAACAAATCCAAAGAACACCACCGAAATCACGCCATTCAAGGTAAAGAACGCCGCATTCATGCGACGCAGGTCCTTGGGCGAAATAATCGAGTGCTCATACAACAACAGCACCGCCACGATGGCCACGCCCAGCATCGCCACCTTCCCCAGTCCAAACAGAGCGATCAGCCAGCAGAGCAGCAGCAGCATCCCCACATGCATCGCGCGAGCGATCCAGAACGCAGGCGCCAGTCCAAACGCCTGCGGCACGCTGTTCAAACCCACCTTGCGATCGTGTTCAAAGTCCTGGCACGCATACAGCACATCGAACCCGCCCACCCATAACAGCACCGCCGCCGTTAAGACCACGATCCGCCAGTCGAGCGATCCTCGCACCGCAATCCATGCAGCCGTCGGCGCAATCCCCAGCGCAAGGCCGAGCACCACATGCGACCACCGCGTCACCCGTTTCATATAGCTGTACGCCAGCACCACGCCCAACGCCACCGGGGCCAGCTCCAGCGTCAACCGATTGAGCATCGCCGCACCCAGCACAAACACTGCCGCCGACACCACCACAAATCCGCCGACAAACCTGTTGCTCAACGTCCCCGCCGGCAGCGCCCGCATCGCCGTCCGCGGGTTCGCTGCATCCAGCCTCGCGTCCACCAGCCGGTTGAACGCCATCGCCGCCGACCGCGCCGCAACCATGCAAACCACGATCCAGCCCAGCACCCGCAGCGTCGGCCAGCCCCCCGCCGCCAGCACAGCTCCCGTCAACGCAAACGGCAGCGCAAACACCGAGTGCTCCCACTTGATCATCTCAAGCGTTACAGCCGTACTCCTCCAAAACGATGCCATATCTCCATCCTAAAAGGATTAGGCCGCGCCGACATCGCCGGCACGGCCCAAATCCACGAAACACGACCTATTTTTCAGATTTCTCCGCCGTTCCACCAACCACCTCCAGATTGTTCACCACTTTAAACACCCCCGGCACACTATTCGCCCGTATATTGGCAACGTCCTTGTCCGCCTGCGAATCCACCACACCCGACAGTGTCACATTTCCATTCACCACCGTGATCCGAATCGGCTTCGCCGGATCGATCGCATACTTGTTCAACTGCGGAAATCCATAGATCGCCCGCGCCTCTGCCAGGCGGATCTTATCGTCCATCGGCGACACCGGCGCCACTTCAATGTTGTCGATTACGTCCTTCACGCCGGGATAATTCGCCACCAGGCTGAGCGCCGAATCCTTGTCCGACGGGCCATACGCCGTTCCCCCAAGCGTAACCGCGCCGTTCTCAACGCCGATTGTGAATGCATTGAACGCCGTCGTCCCATAGCCCACCCGGTCATACGCCAGCTTCTCCGCCAGTTTGTTCCGCAGCGTCAAATCGTCGACCATCGGCCCCGCAACTTCAATCTGGTTTTCGACACCCTTCACGTTCTTGCGGTGATGTGCCCGGTTGTCCGCGTCCAGCTTCGCGCTGTATAGGCTCACCGTCCCGGTCAAAATCACCACGCCGTTCTGCACCGAAGCCTTCACATCTTTGAATCGCTTGCTGTCCAGCGACTTCATAACGTCCGCCTGGATCTGTGCATCATTTCCCCCGCCCTGGGCCACCCCCCGGCCCATTCCAACAACCAGCAGCAGTGCAACCAGACCCAGCAGGCCCCCACGTCTCACACTCGCCATCCGGTCCATCGTTCCTCCTGAAGTTGTCGCAACTTCACAGCCTGGCCCGTCATGAATCACAAGAATAGGATGCAATCTCCGGCGTCGGAGCGGCCTACCGATACCGCTTCCGCAGCTTATAAACCACGCTGAACACGCCCGACTCATCGCGCGTCACCACAATCGCGTTATCGTGATTCAAGTCATACTGCACCTGGATCAACTGCTGCGCCGATGTGTTCACGTTCGTCGCAAACGTCGCCGTGACCTGCCGCGAGATCTGCTGCTGCACCGTGATCCTCGCCGACGATTGCCCCAGCGTCCCCACGAACGCCGGATCGATCTTCACGCTGCCCACGCCAAACAACTTCTCCACCCGGTTGCTCACCGTCGCATTCAGTGCCCCGCCCAGCAGCGCGCTCGTCGTCGGATCGGTGCCCTGCTGCGCCTGCCGCTCCTGGTATAGTTGCGCCTCCTCCTGCGTCCGGCCCAGCGCCAACAGCGCAAACACGTCTGACTCGCTCAGTGGAGGCTCAGACCGATACGTCGGCTTCAGATTGGTCGCCGTCCCATGCAGCCCCACCGTGATGTCGTAGTTCTCCACCTGGGCCGTCGCGTCCAGATCGATGATCGGATCGATCCGTACCGGGTTCGTAAAGTAAATCTCTCCGCGCTGCAGCTGATACTTCTGCCCTGCAAACGTCGCGCTTCCATCGTTGATCTCGATCCGTCCCAGCACCGATGGCACTGCGGCCGTCCCTCGAATCGTCAGGTCTACCGTCCCTGCCAGCTTCGCATACGAATTCTGAAAATCCAGTTGCGGCGCGCTCGTCACATGCACATCCAACCTGATCTTGTTTGCAGGAGAGTTCGGATCAGCCGGGGCACTTATTCCCCCGGGCGAACCGAACGCCGCAAAATCCACGTCCTGGCCAATCCCAAACCGCGTCATCAGGATCGTTCCACTCAACAGTGCGCTCTCGTGTCCCACCCTGCAACCTCAGGTTCGCGTTCGCCGTCGCGCTCAATCCATACAGCCGTACCCGCACCACATCGCCCGTCGCAGTCAGGTCCCGCATAGATACCGTTCCTGTAACGAATCGACCCGCCGATCTTCAGCGTGCCCCCGCCCGTCGTCGCGGTCAGGCTCTGGACCTGCAGCCGGTCATCGTTGAAGACGAGCGTCCCGTTCATATTGCTCAACCCATTCGGCACCCCATCCATCGCAATGTTCACCTTGTCGAACTGCACCTTGCCCGTCAGCTCCGGGTTCGCCACTCGTCCACCCGCCGCCACCGTAAACTCCACCTTCCCCGTCGAAATGATGTCTGAATCAAAGGTATGCAGCAGTGTCATGCTCACAGTCCCGGTGGCCTTTACATCCAGCCTGCCGCCCTTCGGGTCTGTCACCCCGAACAGTTGCGCCGTCCCGCTGGCTCGCATGTCCGTGTCCTGTCCTGTAATGTGCACTTGGTCCAGCGTTGCAAGGCCGTCGCGTAGCCCCACCCGCAGCGGCTCAGCCGCCTTCAACTCAATTCCTTGCAGCTTCACATCGACCTGGCTGAACTCTGCCTCTCCACTCAGCGCCTTCGGTGTCTTCAGCGGCTCGACTTATCGTTGCCGTACCATTGATCAGCGACTCCGCCTTCATGTTCCCCGGCCCAAACATCGCCAACGGCTTGCCAATATCGAGCCCCGCCACCGTCACCTTCGCCTGCATCGGGTAGTCCCCCGTCAACCCCGCCTGTCCCGTCGCCTCCACCTTCGCACTCACCAGCGTCGAGTTGGCGGTGAAGTAGACAGTCTCTTTGTCACTATGCGCCTCCACCGCCGCCTCGCCGATACGCTGCCCCTGATACGTCACACCAGTGAGCTTCACATTTGCCTTTAGCCCCGGCTGCGTCATCGTTCCATTCGCGTCCGCCACGACGCTGACGACACCATCCAAATTGGTCTTCGCGTTCTGCACCGTTACAAACTTCGACAGCAAGATATCGTGCCCCTCCACATGCGCGTGCAGGTGCTCGCTCCCCACGTCATATCCGCCATTGCCGACGATCTGGATCCCATGCAGCTTCAGCACGACGTGGCTCGCCTCAATGTCCTTCCCCTGCACAGTCAACTCCGCCACAGCGGACTCATACGGCTCCCCATACGCCACGCCGTTCATCAGCGAAAGGTGCCCTCCTCCGCTCAAACTCCGCAGCGTCCCCGAAGCCTGAGCATTCATCGCAACAGCTCCCGTCAACGGAATGTTCTCCTGCTGCCCGGCAATCTGGAGCACGTCCACCACCTCCGCGTTGGCCAGTTGCGCCTTCGCGTCCAGGGCCATCCCCTCGTCCCACTCATACGTAACCACCCCGCGTGGCGACACCACCTTCCGTGGCTCGATCTTCCCCTCTACATTCAGCACCGCGCTCCCGCGTTTGATCGTCGAACTCGCCACCAACACGCCTGAGTTCGGCGAATACTCCGCGTCCGCCACGACTGAATCGATCAGCACGTCCGTCGTCCCCAACGCGAACTCCGCATTCGTAGCCTGAATATGCCCCTTCACATCCAGGTCCGCGATCCTTCCCTTCGCCGTCCCATCGAACTGCATCGCACCATGCAGCGTCACCGGTATCGCCGCCGTACCTCTCTTTCCATTCCCCTCCAGGTCCAGCGTCGTCAGCAACTGGTTGTACTCCGACAGGTCACGCACCGTCATGTCCACCCGCAGGTCCGTCAACCGGTCGCCTTCATTCACCCCCAACACCCCCGAAGCCTCAAAGTTCGTCTCCGGCATCTGCAACGTGACCTTCTGAATAACGACCGTCTCATTCTTCCCTGAGTAGTGCGCCACCGTCTGCCCCGTCACCGGAACATCATTCAACGCACCCGGCCTCTTCACCCCTGTCGGCGCGAACGTCAGATTGCCATCCACCTCCACCGTATCGGCGACATACTTCGCAGGCCCACCCCACTGTACCTTCACTGGCCCACTCACGGCCGTGTCAAATCCCAGATCGCCATAGTGCTCCGGCGCAGTCACGTCCATGATCGTCCGCAGCGGAATCCTCGTCACTGTCGCGGTCAAATAAGCATGCGCCGTCTGCACCTGCGGCACCTTCACCGTCTCCGTGATGGGCGGCTTCGCCCCGATCGACTTCGCCGTCGTATTCGTCGTCGTCACTGCGGCTTTCGTCGTTGTCGAACTCGCAGCAACGTCCGTCGGAGGCACCTCACCCAGCCAGTTCGCGATCCGCAACTCGCCCGCCGCACTCCCGCCACCCGGCAAATATCCCGTAAGCGCCGTCAGTAAAAGCTCCGTCGGCGTCACATGCAACGTCGCGCTCCCGTCCACATCGTGCAGACGCACATCTTGGTTCCGATACGAAGCTTTATGGATCTTCGCCGTCCCCACCAGCAGATATCCCGCAACGCAATCGGGGTCCGGCGGCAGTGGACGCGGGGGCTTCGTCGTCTCCTGGGGATGGCTTCGTTGCCAGAACGGTGGATGCTTCTGTGCCACCGCTGCCGGAGTCGCGCAGTTATGCGCCTTCAAATCCAGATCGACCGCTCCCGCATTCAACCCATCCACGTCGGCAAGTATCGAAAGCTGCTTCAACTCCAACGACCCCTTCACGGTCATCTGCCACTGCGGCTTGGCGAAGTCCTTGATGCCAGCCGT
The DNA here is from genome assembly GCA_963756685.1 of uncultured Acidobacteriaceae bacterium. Taxonomy (GTDB): domain Bacteria; phylum Acidobacteriota; class Terriglobia; order Terriglobales; family Acidobacteriaceae; genus Edaphobacter. The sequence goes on along the minus strand of CAVWON010000003.1, from coordinate 165,983 downwards.
TCCCTCCAGCTTCGAACTCTTCCCACTCGTGAACTCAAACTGCTTCAGTTCCGCCGCGTCCCGTCCCAGCTCCCCAGCCAGATGCAGCGTCGAACTCGCCTCCACCTGTTTCGCGATCTTCGTCCTCAGGCTCCTTCAGGTCCACTGTCATGCCATAGCGGTCTGTCAAAACGATGTAATGCACCTCGGCGGCCAGGCCCCGCGCCGTCATATCGAACGGAATCGCGCGATTGTTCAAAAGCGCGACCCCATTCGTAATCACGACCTCACCGGCCTTCAGGTCCAGCAGCGTATCCGTAACCGAGGCCTTGCTCGTGTTCGGATGCTTCGGCTCAGGTTGGTTCGTCTTCCCGTCCTTATCTACGATCAAGTGGAACTGCGGATGTTCAACGCCCAGGTAACTCAACCGGACATGCGCCTCAACTCCCGCCCCCGCCATATACGAAAAGAGGTTCAACAGCTCCAGGCGAAGGTCAATCTTGTCCACCGACAGATACGGGGCCTCGCCCGGACCCTCCAGCCCATGAATCACCAGCCCGTCGGCCTCGATCGCCAGGTGCCGCAGGTCGAAGCTAATCTTCCCCAGCTCCACCCGCCCGCCTGTTGCGTCCTCCAATACCTTCACGACCGCCCTGCTCACCCGGCGATTAAAGTCGTCTGTGGTCGAGTACCACGCAAACGTCCCAAACAACACCATCACCAGGACCACAAGCCCAATCACGCACCACGCCACCGCCCGTCCCATCCGGGTCGCCAGAGAACGCTTCACCTTCGCGATCTCTCCGGCGACCTTCGCCTCAAGGTGCTCCTTCTTCTCCGTCAATTTTTTCTCGAGATCGCTCACGGAGCCACCTCGCCCGGCGTCAATATCCGCACGCTTCCCTGTGCCCGCAAAGACTTCAGCCAGTCGTCCAGCAGCGCACCCACCTGCTGCTGCAGCAACACCTCTTCAATCCGTGCCCTGATCGTCTCAAGGTTCGGCGGCGTCACGTTCCGCTTCGCATACTCCGGCAGCATCGTCTTCTCGTAATACGTTTTGATCTCGTCGTCCGAAATCTTGATCCCGCTCCGAAAACGCACCTCGATAAACTTCAGCAACTGCATCCGCTGTCGCCACCGCGCCCTGAACTCCTCCTCCGTAAACCCGTGGTCGCTCAGATATCTCTTCCATCCGTCGTCTGTCTCGCAGTGGTACTGTTTGCACGCCGGTATGTCCTTCCGCAGCGTCACCAGCTGTGCATCGAGGTCTTTGTCTGGCACCACGTCTTCGGGCTCCAGCGCCGCCTGCTGCAGGATCAGGTTCCGGTCAACCAGCCTCTCAATGATCTTGTCCCGCGTGACCTCGGTGAGCGTACGGTATGGCTGGACCTCCTCAAACCGCCGCTCCTCGTCCACGTCGCTCTCCAGAATCACCTCGCCATTCACCACCGCAACCAGCCGATCCAGTAACACCCCCTGCTTCACCGCGGCGGCGCTCGTCTCAGACGTCCCCGTCTGTGTTGCCGCAGTCTGTCCCGTCGCAGTCTGTCCCGTCGCAATCTGTCCCGCCGCAGTCTTCAGCTGCGGTCTCTACAGCGAATGACCGTCCCGTCGCCAGCACAGAAATCGCCACGAACGCGGCCCCGCCCATCAGCCACCGTCCCGTCGTTGTCTGTGCGCTCGGTCTCATCTAGAAGCTCTCGCCGATACTGAAGAAGAAGTTGAAATGCGCCGCGTGGCCCTCATGTGGAGGGTTGTTGTTGAAGTCGTAGATCACCGGATACACCGGCGGATTCAGGTTGTAGCTGAAGTCCAGACGGACTGGCCCAACCGGAGTCTTATAGCGCGCGCCGAGTCCCACATCATGCGAAAAATAATTAAAATTGCAGGTCCCGATGACTCCAGACACATTGCTGCACGTCGCCCGATTCGGCTGGTTGAAGCGCAGAAAGCTGGGAAACATCTGCGACGCCAACTGAAACACGTTCCCCATATCGTGAAAGAGGACAAAGTTCAGGCTACTGCCTACCAGCGGTAGCGTGGGCGCCGGCATCCGAAACTCAAACGTATTCACAAACGCTGCCGTCCCACCCACGGGAAACCCGGTCTGCAAGTCCCTCGGGCCCGCTCCATTAATCGGAAATCCGCGCAGCGAGTTGGCGCCCCCGGCATACAAACGCTCCGGCAGCGGCACCGCGGCGCAGCTGGCATTCGTGTTCAACAGATCGTTACCTTCTGGATCTGGATTTGCGCAGGCTTCGTTCCCTGCATTCGGATTCGGTCCTTGCGACTGCTCATATCCAATCCGAGTGCTCCGTGCAATCACATATTTCTCCTTACCGAACTGGTAATACGTCGCGTTCGTTCCATCAATCTTCCAGAAGTCCGTCTGCGAACCGAACTTTGACGACGCCAGAAACATCTGCACAGTGGTGTAGACACCCTTTGACGCATCCAGCGGCCCCGGAGATCGCGAATCGTGAAACCAGGTCACTCCCGGTCCACCCACGCGCACCGGCTGCGACAGCAATGGAATGAGGTCCGCCGAAACCTGCAGACTGTTCGGATCCACCGCGACTCTTCGGTACAGAAAGTCATAGATAAACGTGTCCCGCCGAATCCACTTTTGAGTAATTCGAAAATCTCCCTGCAGCGTCGAAGCCGCAAATGTCGTGATGTCCTGAATATTCGAATACCCACCCGAGACCGATGCCGCAAAATTCTTGCTCCCGTAAAAGTGCGGGTTCTGAAACGTCAGAATAGCCACCTGCTCCAGCAATCCATACGACGAATGCAGCGTCAACGAGTCGTCCGTCCCAAACAGGTTGATCCGCGACACGTCCAGCGACACTCGCGGACTCACTCCCGCTCTGCCCTCCTGCGTAAGCTGGTTGCACGGGTTGAGCATCAACTGTATGCACGATGCCTCCGAGATCATGCCCGACTGCGGCGTTCCCGTCTCGGCCTCAATACCGAACCCGTACGTCACGTTCCAACGTTTCGCCTCCGTCAATTGCAACAGCACGTTCTTGTCCGGAGCATCGCCCGCCGGGTTCTGCACCGCAGCGACAACTTCATTGAATAGCGCGATGTTGTACAGGTTCCGTTGCGTCTGCAGCAGCGCCGTCTGGTCCAGCGGATCACCCGCATGCACCAGGATTTGAGACTCCACCACCTTCGGCTTCGTCTTCTCCATTCCCGACAGCAGCACCCGGTTGACGAACACCTGCTGGCCCTCGCTCACATTCAGCGACACGTCCGTCTTGTCCGCGTCCTTGGTCTCCTTGGCCTGCTTGATATCTACCTTCACCTGGTCGAACCCGTGGCTCAGGTAGTACTGCAGCACCGTGTCCCGGTCGCCAGCAAGCGTCACCAGCGAAAACGGCTGCCCCGCCTGCGAATTCATCAACCCTCTCACGTCCTTCATCCGGCTCGCGTCAACCCCATTCAGCGCTACCGTGCCAAACTTCTGCTGCGGCCCCTCGACAATCGTGTAAGTCACCACAATCTCCCCCACCTTCAACGGCTTTCCGTCAGACGACGTGGAGAAGTCCTTCACGTCCGTCGTCACCGTCGCCTGATCGAACCCATTCGCCCGGTACAGCGCCTGGATCGCCGACACGTCGGCCGACACCAGCGCAGGGCTGTACTTTCCACTCCGCTGATAGGCGTTCGCCTTCTGCACCCGCATCCGCTCCATCAGCAGATCGTCCGTGAAATATTTATTGCCCTTCAGGTTCACCGCCGTCACTTTGTGTTTCACCCCGCGCTCTACAGTGAACACCACGCTCTCTGCGACCGTAGTGGCCCCCACCACCCTCACCTCGACCTTGCAATCGAAGTACCCCTGCTGCTGCACATAGTCTCGAATATTGAACACCCCTTCGTTCAGCAGGTCGTTGTCGATCGTCCCTTCCTGGTAGATCGGCACCAGCAGATGCAGCCGGCCCTTCGATATCTTCGCGCCCTCCACTGCCACCTTCACCTCCGGCCCCTGGTTCGCGTGGAACTCATAGTTCACCTGCTTCTGCGGTGCGTCATAGGTCTGTTGCTGCAGCGTCACTGTCGCCTCCAGACGGTCCTTCTTCTGGTACAACTTCCGCAGCCTCTCCATCGCATTGCTCGCCGTGTCCCGTGTCACCCGGTTGCCTTCCTTCAGCTTTGCCTTCTTGCGGAACTCCTCCAGCGTCAGACCTGTGTCCGTGCCGGCCAGCGTTATCCTTCCCACCCGCGCCTGCGGACCAATTGCAACCGTGTAAGTTACATTTACCTGGTCGCCTGCAACGTCGATCTGCGAGGCCGCTGTCACAGTGGGCTCGTAGTACCCCTGCTGCTGCAGCATCTCCTTGACCCCCTCGGCCCCCGCAGCGATCTGCGGTTCGCTGAACGCCGTTCCCGGCGAAAGCTTTGTCGCAAACTCCAGCAGCGACGAAAGCCTGTCGCTCTTCACCCCATCGATCGTCACCCGTCCCACGTAGTACCGCGCCGCTCCGCTAAAGATCAGCGTTACCGCATCGCCCTCCCGCACCCCGCGGACCGAGATGTCCCGATAACGCCCACTGGCAAACAACCTCCGCAGACTCGCCCGCACCTCTTGCGGATCGAGCGGCGTCCCCACCTTCTGCGCCAACTCCTGCGGCAGCGTGTCCGTCGCATCGAACGTCACGCCTTCAAACAGGATCTTGTCGACACGCAGCCCCTTCCAATCCCACACCGTCGTCGTCAGCCCCGCCGCATCTCCCGTCGTCTGCGAATCACCGGCCTTGGCACCCACCGGTTCGGACCTGCTGCTGCGCCGCCACAGACGGAGAAGGCGACGCCTGCTGTGCCCCGGCCACGCTTCCCACTACCAGCGACCCGAGCCACACCGCCGCCACAACAAGCCCGCACCTCAACTTCAGTGATCTCTGCGCGCGACCTCGTTGCACCTGACCCAAAAAACCACCCATTATTCCTGTTCTGTCGTTTATTTCTACTGTGATAGAGGAGCCCTGCAAGTTCCGCAGGATGCGCAACCGAACAACCGCACATCCAAAGCCTGCGCAGACCTGGCAGACCGTTTTTATCCGTAAGATGCCGGAAGCCGCTGATATGTCGGCGGGTTTCCTGCACATCCGTCCCGTCCCTATACTACGAAAGAGCACCGCCTTTTTGCAGAACTGCGTCCATCATGTCAAACCACCCCACCCCGTCCCTCCCACAATCCGTCCAGGAGCCACAAGTCGGCACCCAGATAATAAACACCCCCACCGGCGCTCCGCCCATCTCCGACCACGACCGCTACTCCCGCCAGGTCCTCTTTCCCGGCATCGGGGCCGCCGGCCAGCGTCTCCTTCGCTCCTCCCACGTCGCCATCGTAGGAGTCGGGGCCACCGGCGCGGCCACCGCCTCACTTCTCGCCCGCGCTGGTGTCGGCGCGCTCACCCTCATCGACCGCGACTTCGTCGAACCCTCCAACCTCCAACGCCAGGTCCTCTTCGACGAGGCCGACGCCCTCGAGTCCCTCCCCAAAGCCGAAGCCGCCCGCCGCAAGATCGCCCTCTTCAACTCCACGATCACCGTTCACCCCAAAATCGCCGACCTCGTTCCAGCCAACATCCACGAACTCTTAGGCCCCGCACAACTGGTCCTCGACGCCACCGACAACTTCGAGACCCGCTACCTCATCAACGACTACGCCGTCCAGCAATCCAAACCCTGGATCTACGCCGCCGCCATCGGCGCCTACGCCGCCACCATGAACGTCCTCCCCAAGCCTGCCGCGGACTCGCCTTCTACTCCCTGCTCCCTACTCCCTACTCCCTGCCTCGCCTGCATCTTCCCCAAGCCCCCCACCGGCCCAGTCGAGACCTGCGACACCGCCGGCATCCTCTCCACCGCCGTTAACCTAGCCGCCTCCATCCAGGCCACCGAAGCCATCAAGCTCCTCACCAACCAGCCCCATCTCATGCGCCGCACCCTCTTCTCCTACGACCTCTGGTCAAACGAGCGCAGCGAGATCAACACCAGCACACCTGACCCCGACTGCACCGTCTGCGGCCAGCGCATCTTCACCCATCTCGCCGGAGAGGGCCGCCCTCACATCACCCTCTGCGGCCGCAACTCCGTCCAGATCCACGAGCACCACCGCCCCGTCGACTTCGCCGCCATGCGCACCCGCCTCGAACCCCACGGCACCGTCCGCTTCAACGAGCTCCTCCTGCGCTTCGAACGCGCCCCACACACAATCACACTCTTTCCCGATGGCCGCGCCCTCATCCAGGGCACAACCGACATCGCCCTGGCCCGCTCCCTCTACGCTCGATTCATCGGCTCCTAAGTATCTGATAATTCAGCTCACAAAGCTCAGTTATTCGGCCCTCCCTTACAACCCTTCCCGCCCGTCATCCATCCAACCCCAGATGCAGCAAAATTCCTCCCCCTGCGTTTGCGGTAGGCTAAGAGCAGGCGAAAACTAAACGGTGTACGACGAACGAGTCCGGAGTCTAGCTATGGACGTCCAAGGCCTACAAATGACCCAAAACACCCCCGCTCCCGGCGTTTTTAAACGCAATCCGCCAATCGCCGGCGAAGCAGAAGCGATCGAAGCAGCCAAGAACGGCGACGCTGAGGCATTCTCCAGGCTCTATGCCCTCCATAAACGCCGCGTCTACACCCTCTGCCTCCGCATGCTGGGCAACGTCTCCGAAGCCGAAGACATGACACAGGAGGCGTTCCTCCACCTCTTCCGCAAGATTGGCAGCTTTCGCGGAGAGTCAGCCTTTTCTACATGGCTTCATAGACTTACGGTAAATTTGGTGCTAATGCATCTGCGCAAAAAGGGTCTCAACCTCGTCTCGCTCGAAGAGACCATCAACCCATCCGAAGAGGACGCGCCAAAACGCGACTTTGGCAGCCGCGACCTCCAGCTCACCGGCTCCGTCGACCGGGTCGCCCTCGAGCGTGCCGTGGCCTCGCTCCCTCCGGGCTACCGCATGGTCTTTGTGCTCCACGACGTAGAAGGCTTCGAGCACAACGAAATCGCCACCATGCTCGAATGCTCAACCGGCAACAGCAAGTCCCAGCTTCACAAGGCCCGCCTCAAGCTCCGCGAACTCCTCCGCCAGCCGGAACAGTCTGCCCAGCCGGCCGGCTTCAACGAGGTAGCAGTATGAGCGGCGATAACTTTCCCGACTTCGACAAGATGACCCCTGCGGACTTTGAAAAATATCTGCCTGACTTCTTCGCCAACGGCGACGGCCACGTCAGCACCGATCCGCGCCTCCAGACCTTCCTCAAAAACAACCCTGACTGCGCCGCCCTCGTCCGCGACCTCGAAGCCATCGCCGAACACGCCAAGAGCCTCTTCGAACCCACCGAACCCAGCGACGCCGTCTGGAGCGGCATCCAGGACAAGCTAAAGCTGCAAGGCCCCGAAGACGACGAACTCCCCGTCGCCCAAACCGTCTAGCACAGAAGCAAGTTAGAGATGGCCCATCTTCCGCAGTCTCCCGCGAAGGATGGGCCATTCGTCTCAGCGGGCCGCGTCGATGCCTTATTCATCCCGCAGCGTCTTTGCAGGATCGATTCCTGCGATTCGCAGCGTCGGCACTACCGTTGCGATGAGCGCTACACCAGCGAGCATTACGACGACCGTGAAGATTGTGGACAGGTCATAGACCCCGACTCCATAGAGCACACTGTGCATGGCCCGCAAGGCCCCCGCGCACAAGACCAAACCGATGATGAGTCCAAGCACAGAAGCTCGCACTCCCGGCGCTCCGACATGCACCATGGCTTGGCGTATGGTCGAACCCAGAGCGATGCGGATGCCGATCTCCCGCGTCTTCTGCGCCACAATATTTGCTACAAGCGAAAAGATCCCTACCGCACTCAGTAACAGCGCCAGGCCCGCCATGGCACTCAGCAGCGCTACTTCGACACGCTGTGTCGCCAGGGTCTTTGCAAGCAGGTCGCGCATACTATAGAAACCCGAAAAGGGCAGATTAGGATCAACACTCCCCAGCGCGCGCTGCATCTGCGCAGTCAACCCATCCACCGGACCGGCCGTACGGACGATCCAGCTCGGCTGGAACCAGACGTGGACAAGCGAAAGCATCTTGGGGTCCATCTGCGCCGCTGGAACATACATCCCCTCTTCGCCGGAAAGAGGCGCGGTGACCTCCAACCCCGGCGCAATGGCCACGTCCTGTACCATCCCCACAATCATCGTGTCTTTATCCACGTAGCGCCCGATCGGACTTGTCCCATGGAAAAATTTGCGCGCGAAGGTCTGGTTGACGATGGCCACATGTTGCGAATCTGGGCCGTCTGCGTCAGTAAAGGTGCGTCCCATCAGGACCGGAATCTGCAATGCTCCGAAGTAGTCAGGCGTAACATACACCTCACTCGTCATGATCGTCTGTCCCGCTTCTTTGCCATCGACGATCTTCAATCCGGTGTTCAAAGCGCGTTCATACGGCAAACTCAAGCCGACAGCGGCATGTTGCACGCCAGGAATCTGCCCCATCGCCAACGTGCTTTCATCCAGCAGCTTTCGAAAGGCCGCCGGGTCGTGATATCGGGCATCATCCAAAGAAGCCCTCCCTGTCATCACCCCAGTCGGATTAAATCCAGCAGGCAAATTCTGAAGGTGGACCAGGCTGCGAATAAGCAGTCCCGAGGCGGCCAGCAATACCACGGTCAGGGCGACCTCACTGACAATCAACGCCTGCCGTAACCGCAAACGATCGCCGCTGGTTGCGTATCGACTGGCAATCGCGGAGCGCAGGTCGAACCGTCGCGTCGCAAGTGCAGGGACCATACCGAAGAGCACGCTGGTCAACAGCGAGACGAAAAGTGTAAATCCCAATACGCGGCCATCGAGCGGCACGCTGGCTATCAGGCAGAAAATGTTCAGGCAGAAGCAGCAGCAATCCACGCAAAGCAACAAAGCCCACCGCAACGCCGGCCGCTCCACCGACAAGCGCCAACAGTAGATTCTCCACCCACAACTGCCTCTGGATCTGCCAGCTCGAAGCACCCAGCGCCATCCGCGTTGCGACCTCAGGCGTGCGCCGCAGCATGCGCACCAGCGTAAGACCAGCAAGGTTCGCGCACGCAATCAGCAGAATAAGTCCCGCCGCCATCATCAACGTCAGGACCTGCGGACGCAACGTAGCTGTCTCACCCTGCTGCAGCGGTACGGAATAGTAGGTCACCTGCGCGCCGGGGTTGTTCTGCAGTTCAAAACGATTGGAACGGTGCGACCATGCGCGGTTGATCTCAGCGTCCGCCTCCTGCCAGGTCGCGCCATCGCGCAGCCGGGTAATGGCCGTAAAGTTCGTTCCGCTCCCTTCACCCTCGCGGCTCGCCTGAAGTGCTGTATACAGGTCAGCGTTTAATGGAGTGGTTGCGCCCTCAGACAGCACTCCGATGACAGTATACGGCTCGCCCTTCAGCAGAATGGCCTGCCCAACAAGGTTCGGATCAGAGCCGAAGGTATTTCGCCATAAGCTGTAGCTCAGAATGGCGGCCTTTGGCCCATGGGCACGGTCATCTACGTCCGTGAAATTGCGTCCGGCAACAGGACGGACGCCCAGCACATCGAGGTAATGCGCCGAGATGCGCCCCGCTTGAAGGTACTGCGCATGAGCGCCCGCCTGCGAGATTGACACCAGAGGTTCCTCCACTCGACACCGCCGAAATCAGCGCCGGAACATTGTCGCGCAGCAACTCCCATTGCTCACCATTCAGGTGGTGACGCTCATCGGACGCCCTCGTGCCAGTGACCCGCGTATAAATCGTGCCCATCCGCTCCGGACGCGAATAGGGCAGGCTCTTCAGCATCAGCGCATTCACAATAGAAAAGATCGCGGTGTTCGCTCCGATGGAAAGCGCCAGCGTAAGGACTACCGTCAAGGTAAATCCAGGATTACGCCACAACTGACGCGCCGCAAATCTAAGGTTTTGTCCTAAAGCGTCCATCGGCGATTCTCCTGTCGAAATAGCAGGGACCTCTCTGAGGAGATACTATCTGCCTTACGTTGACGTACCCGGGGAAGTTCCACTCAAGCCAACAAGCGTTCTAAAGACCCACCAACTCCGATACGCCCCGCGATGCATAGAAGCGGCACATGGCTGGGTGGCCCGCATCTAAATTTGGGTGCCCCATCTTCGCGACAGTTTTATCGTCGCTAAGGTGGGCCATCGCGCAAAGCGCGATCCGTTGTCCTCAACGACGCACCACTAATTCCCTGGAGAACCACGAACCGGAAGGGCCCGACTTCAGTCGGGCCAAAACACTATCGCAAAAATCGGCCCCATCAGTTTGACCGCACTCCTTGAAACGATCCCGTGCCACCCCGATCGTGAAACGTGCCGTTATACGAGTTGGCTGGGTGGCCCGCATCTAAATTTGGGTGCCCCATCTTCGCGACAGTTTTATCGTCGCTAAGGTGGGCCATCGCGCAAAGCGCGATCCGTTGTCCTCAACGACGCACCACTAATTCCCTGGAGAACCACGAACCGGAAGGGCCCGACTTCAGTCGGGCCAAAACACCTATCGCAAAGATCGGCCCCATCAGTTTGAGCGCACCCCCTGGAACGATCCCGTTCCACCCCTATCGTGAAACGTACCGTTATACGAGTTGCCTTGCACCACCCCTTCAACCCGCGGCCCATTGACCCGCCCTCGAAACACCAGCACATCGCGCGTCTTCGTCCGAACAACAAGATGCTGTTCATCGATCGTGCCCTCCACGCCACCCGATTGGTTCGGCCCCTTGAAATGGCCTGATATCACCGTCCCGTTCTGTTTAAGGTCAAGATACTTCGTCGAAGTCGATCCGTTCGGGTCCTTGCAGTACAACGTCCAGTTCCCCGCAGCGTTCGCCGGTAGCTGTTGTGGCGGCGGCTGTTGACCCACCGCGAACGCGCCTAAAACAAAACAAAGCGAAAGCAAACTGAAGCCAGCTTTTTTCATCGACCCTCCCCATGCACTCCAGCAGTATCAACGCAGACTCCCAAAATCTCAAAGCCTTTCCCACCTGCCGCCAGCAAGATAAAATCCTCTCTCACCAAGCGCTCCTCACACCGCCCAACCGAAAAACTTATGCCCAAGTCCAATTCGTCCAATCAAGGTCCTCTCCGCCAAGCGCTCGACCGCCGCTCACTCATTCGAAATCTCCTCACGACAGCCGCCGCAACCACCGTAGGCCTCCCCACCCTCGAAGCCCTCGCGCAGCCCCAATACGGAGGCTCTACCGGCCAGCAGCGCGGCGAGATGGGTCGCCTCGCCGCCGAATTCCGCCGCCAATTCTCCGTCCCTGCCACCTCCATCGCCATCTCCCGCAACGGCCGCTTCGTCTACGACCAGGCCACCGGCATGGCCGACAAAGCCCGTCTCAATCAAGCCCAGCAGAACTCCCTCTTCCGCATCGCCTCCGTCACCAAGCCCATCACCTCCGTCACCATCTTCTCCCTCATCGAGCAGGGCAAGCTCAAGCTCACCGACAAGGTCTTCGGCCCGGGCGCCATCCTCGGCGTCAAATACGGCAAGCCCCCCTACCAGCCCTACATCATCGACATCACCGTCGACCATCTCCTCACCCACACCTGCGGCGGCTGGCCCAACGACGCCAACGACCCCATGATGCTCAACCTCTCCTGGAACCAGACCAAGCTCATCACCCAGACCATCGCCAAAGTCCCTCTCACCAACCCACCCGGCACCCACTGGGCCTACTCCAACTTCGGCTACTGCGTCCTCGGCCGCGTCATCGAACAAATCACCGGCGAGCCCTACGACTCCTACGTCGAGAACAACGTCCTCGGCCCCTGCGGCATCTCCACCATGAAGATCGCCCGCAACAAAGAGAGCGACAGCGCCCAGGACGAGGTCGTCTACTACGGCCAGTACGACGAAGACCCCTACAAGCTCAACATCACCCGCATGGACTCCGACGACGGATGGATCGCCTCCTCCACCGAGCTCGTCCAGTTCCTCAACCACGTCGCCGGCGGCCCAGGCATCCCCGCGCTCCTCAAACCCGACACCATAAAAATCATGACCACCCCCGCCCCCGCCTATCCACCCGGCGACGCCCGCTACGCCCGTGGATGGATGGTCCGCAACAACGGCGCCGGCCCCTGGTGGCACAACGGCAGCCTCCCCGGCACCACCTCCATCATGGTCCGCACTAACACCGGCATGTGCTGGGCCGCCCTATGCAACACCCGCACCGAACCCGCCGACCAGATCAACACCGCCCTAGACCAAATGATGTGGAACATAGTCCGCACCGTCCCGTCCTGGGGCGCTTGAAAAATCACCCCTCATATTTATCAGCTTTATCAGCCGAACAATCAGTAATTACAAGCGCGGTTACGAGGACTGACCGCGGAATCGAAATAGAATAACCTCAAAAAAGCCGCCCCGATCGAAGCTCCCAGTCTGAGTTTCCGAACCGGAAGGGCCCGACTTCAGTCGGGCCAAAAACAGCCGCCGCGAAGCGGCCACCGCTCTGCCGAAGGCCGGAGCGAAGTCCGGAGGACGAAGCGACTGAATCATTGCCTTTCGCCCGGGCCACCCATCTCACCGACAAACTTACTTAGGCGGGTGGCCCACATCTAACAGCCGCCATCAAATCGCGCGCCCCATATCTCGATTTTGAGATGTGGGCATTCGCGCGAAAGCACGAACTACATAGTCACCAGCTGCTGCCCGCCGTCGATGTCGTAGGTTCCGCCTGTGAGGGCCGTATTGGTCATGAGGTGTATTGCAAGCGCCGCTACATCAGCAGGCCCAACCACGCGCCGGATGGGAAGCATAGTCCGTAGCTGATTGCGGCGGTCTTCGATCTTCTCTCCAAGTAGCTTCGCGGACAAAGGTGTATCGACAAAACCGGCAGCAATGACATTGACCCGAATAGGCGCCAGCTCGAGCGCAAGGTTCCTCGCCATCGCCGGAAGAGCGGCCGTTAGCGCCGAGATGAGGACCATCCCCGTTGCCGTGCTGCGGCCGCCTGTGCCACCCATGAAAAGAAGGGTCCCGCCCGGTCGGACTTTATTTCGAGCGTTCCGCGCCAGTCGAATAGGGAGCAATAGATGGGACTCAATGTCCTGGCGGGCCCTCTCGAAATCGAACTCTGCCAGCGGCGCATAATAAGGTCCCGGGCCAGTCACCAGCACATGGTTCACCGGCGAGGGCAGATCATCGAAAAACCTGTCGAGTAGCTTGAAGTCGGTAGCATCGAACGCGGCGGTACTGATTGCATCGACCTCTCTCGCAGCACGCTCGAGCGGTTCAGCATTTCGCGCTGTGAGAATCACCTTGGCGCCCTCAGCACGTGCTCGTCGGGCAGTTTCAAGACCAATGCCGGCGCTACCGCCGATCACAACAACGGTTTGGCCACGTAGCGTCGGTCCGTACTGATCGTGAGATGTAGTTTCGTTAATCATAGGTTCTCCGTAGTTTTGGCTGGCAAACGTCAACAGTCACACCGAGGCCGGGTGGGCCCACATCTAAATTTAGCGCCCCATCTTCGCGGCGGTTTCATCGTCGCTAATCGGGGTCCCCGCCAGCTTTGCTGGTCGGGTTAGCTTCGGTGGGCCATCGCGCAAAGCGCGATCCGCTCCGGCACCACCATCATCATGGGTTCGCACCAACACGGGCATGTGCGGGCGCCCTATAGTGGAATCTTCTGTCCGAAAACCTGCAAGAAGTTGCGCACAGACCGCCGAGACGATCCTGTCCGACGTGTGCGTTTCGTCTAGGTCACACATTGGACAATCTAAGATTGACCCTAAAGAAGGTGTAATTTGGCCCTTAACGTGCAATATAGAACCTTGATTCCGTGTCTTCTGCGTAGGTAGATGGATGACTGTTCTCGGAAAATTCCGTTCAGTGAGGCACCTAATGTTCAAAAAACTTCTCTTCCTCTCTTGCCTATGTTTATTCGGCTTCGTAGCCTCTGCGAAGGCGGACACGATTGGGCCCCACTAACTGCGGTAGCTGTCTGGGGTCGAGCTACACCCTCAACTACACAGCAACATCCAACCCCGACATCTTCGATATCTTTCTAACCGTCGACACCTCTGCTACGACGCTCCCCGGTGACTTCCTGAATGCCGTGGCCCCGAAGGTCAGTTCGTCATTCGTCACCATTACATACGTCTCTGGCCCATTCGGCACCGTCGAAGATGGCGGCATCGCTTCTGGAGGCTGCGACGGTTCCGGCTCCGGATTCTTCTGTTCCGGCGGCACAGGTCTGGCGATTGGAAGCGGCGACGTCTACACCTGGGAATGGGCAATCACACTTGCCTCACCGGGCGATCTCTTTACTGGATCTGACGAAGCTTCCATCAAGGCCAGTTTTGTGACCCCCAAAGGTGGCAATGCAGGAATTACCTCCGAAGATATCACTCTCCAGCCAGGTTCACCCATACCTGAGCCGTCCACGCTCGTGCTTCTCGGTACCGGCGCACTTGGTATCGCAGGAGCCATCAAGAGAAGGCGTCTCGCTTAGCAAGAAGAGACAACCCATCAAGGTCATCGCCCCTCCATGCCGTCCGGTGGAGGGGCGATCTTCGTCTGGCGAAAATTGAGGAGTCTGGTTCGAAGCCAGGACACTCTCTTTCCCTGAGATGGAAATGACCCTCCGAAGAGGGTCATTGGCTTAGCTCTGGCGAGCGCTCTCGTTCCAAGATGTCCTTCCTGGTTTCTCCAGGGTTATGCCGCCTTCCGGTGGGTTAGCCCTTTGGGCCTGGTGGTGGCGGTGGAGGAGGCGGCGGGTTCTGCGGGCTGGTGGCGGGGCAGTAGCCTCCACCGTTGCCTTTCCCGTGATCGCAGTTACGGCCGATACCAGTGTTCTGGCCGTTCATGTCGCTCTGGCGATTGGGGGCATTGATGGTATCCGCATGGTTGCCCACGCAGAACAACAAACACGGCGAGGAACTATCAGGCCCAGAGGCAAAGGCCGATGAAGGGGTTATAAGCAGGGAAAATCCAACAGCAGATAGAGCAATGAGGTGATTCAACTTCATATGGGTTACCTCTCGATGTAGCGTGCGAAGGAACATGACGGAGAATATCAATGGTTACGGGTCATGGCAGTAACACTATTGGGGGATGGCCGGATGGCCCACATCTAAATTTGGGTGCCCCATCTTCGCGACGGCTTCATCGTCGCTAAGGTGGGCCATCGCGCAAACCGCGATCCGTTGTCCTCAACGACGCACCACTCATTCCGTGGCGAACCACGAACCGGAAGGGCCCGACTTCAGTCGGGCCAAAAACAGCCGTCGCGAAGCGGCCCCCGCTCTGCCCTGAGCATCGTCGAAGGGCGGAGCGAAGTCCGAAGCCCCGAGCGGAGCCGAGGGGGATTAAATGTTGCCTTTCGCCCGGGGCCGCACACATCCAACCGACGCCTAACTAGCCGCCTCAAATAGGTACCCGGTCAAGGGAAGTAATAAAGTGAATTCCCGGAATCGTCAGTTTTTGAAGACTCGCATCATTGGTAATGAACAGCTCGACACCAACCGCCGCCGCACAGCTTAACTGGATCGCGTCGGGTGGCCTTATGGCGACGTTTTCACGAAGCTGAGCGTAGATATCCGCAGCTCGTTCGTCAAAGGGAATCACCGCCGATGTCTGACGAATGGCATCTCGATATCTCTCGGCGCGGGAGACGTCTTTTGTCCGCCGCGAGCCTACCTGAATTTCACCGAGCGTCATCGCCGAAGTCATCAGTTCATCCTTCCGCTCGATCATTCGCTTTCTGAGTGCAGCGGTAGGCGAATAGAACTGGATATTCTTCTCGAAAAGGTAAATAAACAAATTCGTATCCCAGAATATTCGGCTCACCGAGAGTCACTCCAGTTCTCCCGTAAATGTGCCACATAATCATCTGCTGCTTCGTCTTTCCATGTACCCACCAACTCAAGAAGAGGCCTGGGTCTCTCCCGCACTCAACTGGGCCCATTCTTCGTACCAATTCCGCAGATATTGATATTGTTTCGGCAGGACATCCCACTCGGGGTGAGTAGGCGCGCCTTTTCGCTCTTCATTAACCTTGTCGCCGGGGCGAAACAATCTTCGGTATCCCTTTCCAGTCGCAGTCAGCATACAGATTCGGTTTGGTTGTGGTGGGCGATTCGAAACGCAATGCTGATTCACATGCTGCCAAACACTTTTGAAGGTGCCCCTCGTAAGGTGATGTCTTTGAACAGACGACACAATATCCTCGGTTGAAAACACTGCGTCTTCGTCTTTCTCCTGAAGAAGCGCTGTCCCCACCCAGACTGCATCAGCCACCTTAAGACCTTCATCGCTCGCTGCTTGCGCGCGAGATTCCGTCGAATTTATAGAAACTGTCTCCATGTTCAGCTCCACCTGCTCATCAGATTTTGTGCAATGAATGCACTCCGTAACGACTGATAGCACCGCAAGCAAACATCATGCTTTCGATCTCTGTGTACCCGTCTATCTTGTCGAGTAAAAATTGCCCGATGTTTTCCGCAATAAAGGCATTCATTGAAGTGTTTCATCGATTCCTCCGCGCTTTCTTGAAGAAATAGTAAGTCGATAGAGCGATTATGTCAATAAATAACTTTATTTATTTAGAGATCCATACCCGATGTCCAAGCCAATCCAAACCCTCAAAAATCCGCCAAAGTCGCATGTCAAGCCCCTCGCGCCCAAAAATCATCACCCAAAAATCCCTAAACAACTCAAAATAAATGACCTGCAGCCCAAAAATAAACCAGCCAAAACTGGCATTTTAGTTTCACTCAATTCGATAAAATAGAACTAGAGAAGAAAAAAGGCCCGGCCAAAAGCCGGGCCTTCGCCTTTAACTGCGAAAAGGGAGAGACCCGGAACCAAAGTCCAGACCTATCCCTTTTCTTTCAAAGACTTTGTACCAGAAAGTACCCCGTGGGGAGGGACCAATGCACACCACCGCCATCGAACAGATCCAGTCACCACAAACCGAAACACCCAAACGCTACCAGTGCCGCCACATCTTCACCGACGGCCACCGCTGCGGCAGCCCATGCCTCCGCGGTGAAGACCTCTGCTACTACCACCACAACACCCGCAAACCGGCACAAGACCCGCGCACCCGCCGCAGCCGTCGCTCCAACTTCGAGGTCGCCACTCCCTGAAGACCGCTCCGCCATCCAGCACATCATCGGCCAGGTTCATCCAGCGCATCGCCGCCAACGACATCGACCCCCGCCGCGCCGGCCTCCTCCTCTACGGCCTCCAGATCGCCAGCCTAAACCTCCCCAAACAACAAAGCACCGAACACGGACCCGAACTGGTCGAAGAGACCACCACCCACCCCGAGCTAGGCACCCTCGCCCCGCCGGCCGAAGTCGACAAACCCGAAGAACGCAAAAGCGTCGTCGGCCTACTGCTGGAACGCATGATGCAAAGCGAGAATGAACAGTCCCCCGCCTCCGAACCGGGCACCCTCCCCACCCTCCAGGCCGCCGAAGACGCTTGCAATATCCACGACCCGGCGATAACCTTGTCTCCAGCATGTCGACCGCACTCCGATTTACGAGCTTTACCTCCTATTGGCGCATCCCAGCGGCCAGCGGAGTCCTCGCATGCATCTCTGAAAACACCTGAAACACCTCAGAGTCATCGATCTTCCCGGGCCGCAGCCAATAAAGGTTGCGGCCCTTTCATTTTTCCCGCACCATCACCAAGGAGAGGCAATGACGTCCACCGAGTCCGAAGCGCAGACCCAAACCCATTCCGAAGCCCAAAACGGGGGCCAAACACAGAACATGCCAAACAACGAGCCCGGCACCAACCTCGCCCCCGCGCATCTCCGCCGCCTCGTCCTCACCGGCTTCATGGGAGCGGGCAAGTCCACCGTAGGCCGCCTCCTCGCCGCCCGCCTCAACTGGAGCTTCCTCGACCTCGACGCCCACCTCGAATCCCGCACCGGCGCCACCATCCCCCAACTCTTCGCACAGCACGGCGAGGCCCACTTCCGCCGCCTCGAATCCTCCGCCCTCGCCTCCGCTCTCGGCCGCGACCACACCGTCCTGGCCCTCGGCGGCGGTACCCCTGAGGAACTCACCAACCGCCTCCTCCTCGAACAGACCCCCGCCACCTTCACAATCTTCCTCGACGCCCCCTTCCCAACCCTCTTCGACCGCTGCATGCTGCAGGACATAGCCCGCCCTGTCCTCGCCGACCCCGCCGCCGCCCAGCTCCGCTTCAACAAACGCCATCCCCTCTACCGCCGCCTCGCCAACCTAACCATCGACACCGCAAATCTCACTGCCGCCCAGACCATCGACGCGCTCCTGCTTGGCTTGCCACAAACAAGGGCCTGACTCAAACTGCGCACTCCCGCACCCCAGCTGCAAAAGAGCACACTGTCTGCATCCAACAGTCAGCACCCCGAAGGCAGCATCCAAGGAGAACTCGGCTGACCAACTCATTGCCCGAAGACCTCACCCCTTACGAGAAGCGGTCCCGCGCAGAAGTCCGCGGCTCCATCCTCTTCTGCATCGCCGTCCTTCTCCTCCTCGCACTCGCCTGGGCACCTTCAGAATGAGCTGATGATCATTTACGTCAGCGCGCTCTTCGCTGTCGTTCTCATGCCCGCCGTCACACGCATCACTCAGTTCAACCTTCGCGGCTACCACCCCTCGCGCGCCATAGCGATCGTCCTCCTGATCATCGCTGTCGCGGCGGGTCCTCGCGTTCTTCTTCACCACCGGCCTCCCTCCGGTCCTGCGCGACCTCCGCAGCTTCTCCGACGAGTTGCCTCAGCGTATTCCCGACATCGTCGCCAAGCTCAAAAGGGTCCCCTTCGCCAACAGGTTCGGCGTTGACGCCATCGCCCAGCGCGCCATAGGGGCCTTCGACACCACTGCCGGCTACCTCTTCACTTCGCTGCCACTCTGGCTCTCCCACCTCTTCGACATCCTGACCGCCACCTTCCTCTGCGTCTACTTCATGCTCGAAGGCGAATACGCCTACTGCTTCTTCCTCTCCCTCTTCCCCACCACACAGCGCCACCGCCTCAACAACACCCTCAAGCGCGCCGAAAGCAAGGTCAGCAAATGGCTCGTCGGCCAGGGCACCCTGATGCTCATCCTCGGCGTCACGAGCACCATCGTCTTTGGTCTCCTCCACGTCCGTTACTTCGTGCTCCTTGGCTTCCTCATGGGTCTGTTCAACATCATTCCTATCGCCGGCGGCGTGATCACAATCGTCATCGCCGCGCTCGTCGCCGCCCTTGACTCCTCGGACCAAGATGATCGGCGTTCTCATCTTCTACCTCATCTACGTCAACCTGGAGAACGCCGTCCTTATCCCCCGCATTATGCGTTCCAGCGTCAACCTCATGGGTCTCACCATCCTCGTCGCCCTGCTCCTGGGGACTGCCCTTGCCGGCATCGTCGGCGCGCTAGTCTCCGTCCCCACCGCCGCCCTCATTACCGTCTTTTTGGAGGACTACGCCGTCCAGAAGGACTAACCACTGTCCCGTCCTCTTCCACAATGGTCCAGTACCCCGCTCACAGCCGTATCACGACGTAGATCAGCGCTTACAAACCAAACACTTACAGATATTAATTGAAGTTTTCCCTGTTTTAACCTTCCTGAAAACACTTCTACCTTGCTATGCTCATGCAAGTGTCCGATCTCAAGTTCGCCCAACCCGCCCGACGCAACCTGCTGGTGCCGGTTCTCCTGGCGTTCCTCATTCTCGGAATCGTTCTCGCTCTCGTTCTCAAGTTCACTCCGCATAAGACTGCAGACCTCACCATTACCCGCACCGCCATCTATCCCGCCCACACCGTCTTCAGGTCCGACTCCATCATCGTAGCCAACCAGCACACCGAGGACGATCTCTACGTCCTCACCACTCTCCGCATCGACGACCGCCTCCATCTCCCGCTCTTCCTCAAGGACTTCACCGCCACCCTCACCACCGCCGAAGGCGAAGAGATCACCACAAGCGCCGTCGAAAAGCAGGACCTCGACAACGTCTACACCTCCTTCCCCGCGCTCAAGCCCCTCGCATCCGAACCCCTCCTCCGGGAGACCATGATCAGTCCAGGCCAATCTGCCGAAGGCATGGTTCTCCTCCACTTCCCCGTCACCAAAGAAATCTGGGCCCACCGCCGCACCGCCGTCCTCAACGTCGACCTCTATCATCAGGGCCAGCAGGAGGTGCTTATCGGCCGCGCCAGCGAAGCTGTCCCCAGCGCTACACCCACACCGAGCCCAGTGTCCTCGCCCACCAACTAAACTCAAAGGCATGACCCGTCGCCGCTTCATCGCCGACTCCTGGACCGCCACCACCGCGACCCTCACCGGCGATCAGGCCGTCCATCTCGCTCGTGTCCTCCGCGCCGCGCCCGGCCAAATATTCGACATCGTCTCCAACGGTTTCCTCCACCGCGGCGAGATCACTAGCGTCAGCGAACAAAAAGTCAACTTCCTCCTCCACGAAGAGCTCACCTCCGACGCTGCCCTTCCCGTCCATCTCCTCCTGGCCGTATTCAAGTTCGACCACATGGAGTGGGCCATCGAAAAGGCCACTGAACTAGGCATCGCCCGCATCACACCGGTCCTCGCCCGCCGCACCGAAAAACACCTCGCCCAATCCGCTCTCAAGCGTGCCGAACGCTGGCGCCGCATCGCCCTCGAAGCCTCCAAGCAATCCCGCCGCACCGACGTCCCCGAGATCGCCGACCCCCTCCCCCTCAAGCAAGCCCTCGAACAGGAAAACTCCGCCACACGCATCCTACTGAGCGAAACAGAACAAGCCACCACCCTCACCGCCGCCTTGCAGACCCTCATTGGAACAACAGCCTCCGAAGGTGCAGGTCAGAATGTAGCCGTCGCCATTGGCCCCGAGGGTGGCTGGACAGCTGAAGAAATGTCCCTCTTCAACCAACACGCATGGCAACCCGTCACCCTCGGCCCGCGCATCCTCCGCGCAGAAACCGCCGCCATCGCCGCTATCGCGATCGCCTCAACCCACCTCACTTGACTCCATAAGTGGCGGCAGCCGGTCGCGTCCCGACCTTGCGAATGGCGGCATCAACAATGGCACGGAGAAGCTGGCCCATGATCGGCGTTGGCCTGGGCCTTTGGTGCTCGCCTGCACGCGGACGTGGCTGCACGGTCATCTTTGACTCGCCAGTTTCTCAGGCGTAGCATCCTCTCCGGCTGAGCCAATCCGTTCGCGCTCACGCACTGTAGAAAACCTGGGCCCAGGTTGCACCGAGGAAAACAACATGACCCAGAGATATCTCTCGGCGGCTTTGATCTTCACGCTCAGTTTCATCCTCGGCGCCCCTGCAAATGCTCAGACTTCATCAGGAACGATCGGCGGTGTCACCACCGGAGTAATCGTCGGCGCAGTGGTGGGAGTAGCCGTCGGAGTGACAGTTGTCGTTATCGTGGCCATTCACTATTCGAAGAAGCGGTCGATTACCGGATGTGTCAACTCGCAAGGAAGTGGGATGACTGTCACGGACGAAAAAGACAACCGGATTTACGCGTTGTCGGGCAACACGGTGGGCATTACGCCCGGCGATCGAATGAGATTAGAAGGCAAGAAGGTAAAGTCGAGTGACCCCGGCAACACATATCAATGGGAAGCAACCAAGGTCGCCAAGGACTTTGGTGTCTGCCCGCCTTAAGGCGGGCCCCTCAACAAGGAAGCTTGTCACTCTCCACGTCTTCCTACACCGACCGTCCCTGCCTCACAAACAAAAATGCCCGAGCCAAAGCCCGGGCACTTCCGCACTAAGACAACTAACTAAACATCTCCTTCACCTTCTCAAATAACCCCCGCGAAGTCGGCGTATTCTCCACCACCATCGTCTCGCTCAGCTGCCTCAGCAACTCCTTCTGCGCCTTGTTCAGCTTGTTCGGCGTTTGCACCCGGATCTCCACTATCAGATCGCCCTTCCCATGCGAGTTCAGGTGCGGCACGCCCTTGCCCTTCAGCTTAAACGCCTTCCCGCTCTGCGTCCCCTCCGGCACCTTGATTGTCGCCGGCCCATCCAGTGTCTGAAGCTCCAGCTCCGTCCCCAGCGCCGCTTGCGGAAACGAGATCGGCATCACACAATGCAAATCGTCTCCATCGCGCTCAAAGAACTTATGCGCCTTGACGTTCAGCACAACGTACAGATCACCCGCCGGTCCGGCAAACTTCCCTGCCTCGCCCTCGCCCGAGTAGCGGATCCGAGTGTCCTGCTCGACACCCGCCGGCACCTTCACCAGGATCTTGTGCTCCGTCTGCACCCGCGTCTCGCCCCTGCACGTCGTGCACGGATCAACAATGAGCGTCCCCGTTCCGCCGCATGCCGAGCAGGTCCGCGCCACTGAAAAGAAACCCTGCTGGAACCTCTGCTGCCCGCGTCCGCCGCACTGCGTACAAGTCACCGCGGCCTTGCCTCTCGCGGCACCAGACCCCTTGCAATCCGTACACGTCTCCATCCGCCGGATCGTAATCTCTTTCTCGACCCCGAAGACTGCTTGCTCAAACTCCAGCGTCAGGTCGTACTGAAGGTCGCGCCCGCGCTGCACCCGCGTGGCCCTGCGTCCGCCATTCCCACCCATATTGAACATCTCGCCAAATAAATCGCCGAAGATGTCCCCCAAGTCCACGTTTCCGCTGAACCCGCCGCCCGTAAACGGATTGCCACCGCCCCCATTCTGGAACGCAGCATGTCCATACCGGTCATACGCCGCCCGCTTCTCCGGGTCGCTCAGCACCGAATACGCCTCGCTGCACTCTTTGAACTTCGCCTCAGCAGAAGGATCGTCCGGGTTGCGGTCCGGATGATACTGCATCGCAAGCTTCCGATAGGAGGCCTTCAGCTCCTGGTCGCTCGCATCTCGCGAAACACTTCAATACCTCGTAGTAATCAACCTTAGTCACGTTTGCTGTCGCCATCTCCTGCCTTGCCCCTCACTGCGAGTCTTCCCGTCCCGGCCACTTCAATTAGATCAAATGACCCTGCGAGATCGCTAAAAATACGTCACGCAAAGTTGCGCTTATCGTTCACTGGAACCGCTATTCAAAAACATCACATACTCGATCTCAGCTTTATCAGTCAGAAGAATTCCCTTCCCATCAATTTCTACAGTCGATCCGTCCTCTTGCACCCACGAAGCTTTCTCCAGGAATAAAGACCGCTCACCCTCTAAATCCGAATATCTGCGAATCCAGCCAATCAGGTTGCGTCCATCATGAAGACCGACCTGGGCCGTACCCTCCACGTTCGAAAAAACATCGTTCCATACCGACTCTCGACTCGTTCGCTCAGTCAATCTCCACCGCCTGAGCAATCCCAGAGGAATGTCCTTCGAATGAACATACCCCCAAACCACTCCCAGCCCGCAAGCCACTGCCGCCAGAAAAACCACCCGCCATCGATGGATCTGGAACGGCGGCAATACTTCGATGGGCAAGCTCGTGCCAAAAAAAACTATATAAACCACATATGTGAAAAAGCTGAAGATCAACGCTTCAGTCACACGTTCGAGCTCAGATTGTTTCCCCTGCGCACTGAGAGACCGCGCTATGCGCGCACTCACGAAGCCGGGAAGAAGAACAAGGAGCGCAACGAGCGTCTGTAGTCCCTGCGGCACAGATTGCTATTTCCCCTTCGTTGGCGGAGGAACCTTCACCGGAGTCGGAGTCCGATAATTCGGTGGAGCGGAAGGCCTATATCCCGTATCGCGGGTGTAGTTTCCCTTTAGCCCGGTCTTTGACAAGCTGTTTTCGCTCATGACGTCCCCTCTACAAGTATACCCGGCCCTAATCAACCACCTGGTCCGAATTCGCCGCGATCCTCACCAGCGCCGGCCGCAGCAGCTTGTCGCGGATCTTGTACCCTGCACGAATCTCCTCCAGCACCTGATGGTCCGGAAACTCCTTTGTTTCGATGCTCCCCAGCGCCTCATGGATTCGAGGGTCGAACTGTGCCCCCACCGTCTCCACCGGCACCACATTCAACCCCTTCAGAGCGTCCTCCATCTGCTTCAGAATCAACTCAACGCCTGCGCGAAGCTGTTCCTTCGTGCCATCCGCCTTCAACGCAAGTTGAAAGTTGTCCATGACACTCAGAAATGGCTCGACTGTGTTTGAGATCGTATAGTCCCGCGAATCTGCCCGTTCCTTGACCTCACGCTTCCGCGCATTGTCGAACTCCGCCTGCAGTCGCGCCAGCCGATCCAGCAACTGGTCCCGCTCGCCCTTCACCTGCTCCAGCTCCGCGTGTGTGGGGCCCGTCTCACTTATCTCGCGGCCCGATTCAACCTCTGGGCCAATCGTCTCCGGCTCCAGGGTCTCCCGTCCGGCCATCTCGTCCTGCATGTGCTTATTACTCCTCATGGTGGTACCTCTTCTATTGTCGGCCATCCCGGCCCATCGCGCGAATCGCTCCCTGCTATTCATCTCAAACTCCGCGAAACCCGTCACAAAGAAAATCTACTCCGACCGTTGCCGTTATCTTTTCGTTGCTTTTTTGTTGTCATCCCCGAAGGGCATCTGCTTCTGTCGTTGCCGTGGCCTTTTGGGTTGTCACATTCCAAAGAAAAATCACTCTCCCGGCTCCAGCATGCGGTTAAAGACCTGAGCAATATAGCTCACCGCGTTCATCGTGTTCTCGTAGTGCATCCTCTTCGGCCCAATCACACCCACCGTCCCGCGGCTCTCCCCACCCATCCGCGCCGGCGCCGCAATCAACACCAGCCCCGACATCTCCGGAGCATGCTCCTCCAGATCAAACACCACCCGCACACTCTCTTGCCGGGCATCGATATAAGCATTCAGCAGCTCCACCAGCCGCTGTTTCGCTTCAAGCGCCGTCAACACCTCCCGCAGCCGCTCACTATCTTCCTGGCTCCCAACCAGGTTCGCAACCCCATCGACGTACACCGTCTGTACCGGTGCGTCCGGCACGGCCTTCGCCCAAAGCTGCTGAACAGAATTCAGCATCCTCTGGTACTCACTCCGCTCCCGCTCCACCAGCCTCGCAATCTCCGCCCGCACACGCTCCACGCTCCACCCGCGGAAGTGCTCATTCAAAAAGTTCGCCGCGACCTCCAGCTCCCTCACAGTCAAATCTTTATCAAGCGCCAGCACCCGGTCCCGCACCAAGCCACTTCGCGTCACCACCACCGCCAGCACCCGCGCCGGAGCCAGCCGCGAAAAATGCACATGCTCCAACATGTCTCCATCCGCTGCCGCAGCAATCGCCACACCCACTCCGCTCGACAGCGTCGCCAACACATGCGACGTCCGCTCCAGCACCGCCTGCGTCCCCGCAACCCCCTGAAAACTAAGATCTATCTGCGACCGCGACAGCGCCGACAACCGCGTCGCATCGATCCTCGGATTGGCCCCCCCGCTCAACTGCTCCACATACATTCTGAAGGCCCGCGCCGTAGGCACCCGACCGGCCGAAGTATGCGGCTGCTCCAGCAATCCCTCGTCCGCGAGCTCCGCCATCTCATTCCGCACCGTAGCCGAACTCAGCCCCGAGCCTTCCCCAGTCTGCAGCCGCGCAATGGTTCCCGACCCCACGGGCTCACCCGTCTCGATATAGCTCTCAATAATGGCCGTCAGAATGGCCCGCTGCCGCGCCGTGACCCGCTCCGCATCCGCCATTCGTCCCTCCCATCTCTTAACTCTACGCCAGCCGTCAAGCGCCGGAGGCCAGAACAAAAGGACTGCGCCAAGCAAATCACTTAACTGATCTCCAGCACGTCCTCACTCTTAGACGCGATCTCCTTCGCCCTCTCCGCGACCTTCTTCGCGACCTCATAAAAACCCTTAGCCAGCTTCGACTCCGGCCCCGCCAGCGATACCGGCAGCCCCTTGTCCCCACCCTCGCGAATCTGCGGATCAAGCTCCACGGCACCCAGAAACTCCAGCCCAAACTGCGCCGCCGTCCGCTCCGTCCCACCCGCGCCAAACACGTCGATCACCTCGCCACTCGGCAGCGTCATCTGCGACATGTTCTCCACCAGGCCAATCACCTCCACCTTCACCTGATGAAACATCTCCAGCGCCTTCCGCGCGTCTTGCAACGCCACGCCTGACCCCGTCGAAACCACGACGGCCCCGGTAAGCGGCACCGTCTGCACCAGGGAGATCACCACATCGCCCGTCCCCGGAGGCAGGTCGACGATCAGGAAATCCACCTCCCCCCACTCCACCTGCTGCAGAAACTGCCGGATGATCTGGTGTAACATCGGCCCACGCATCACCATCGGCTTGTCGCCAGGCGAGATCAACCCCACCGAAATGAACTTCACTCCATGTGCCAGGATCGGCTCGATCCGGTTCTCGCCGACAATATTCGGCTGACGCGAAACCCCCAGCATCATCGGCACATTCGGCCCATAAATATCGGCATCGATCAGCCCGACTCTGTACCCCAGCTTCCCCAACGCAACCGCCAGATTCACCGCCACGGTCGTTTTGCCTACCCCACCCTTGCCACTGCCAATCGCCACCACATGTGCAACTCCCGGCAACGGCTGCGGCCCCTGCGGCGCTCCTGCTCCTATGTGTCCCATAACCTTCTCCTATCTAAACTTTTGACGTTGTCATTCTGACCCTGAGCTTGTCGAAGGGGAAGAATCCCCGCATTTTGTCCTGAGCGCCGCAACATTCGCTCAATCGCGAACCTCAAACATGCCACCCGACACCCAGCGCCGCCCGCATCTCTTTCTTTCTCAGCGTCTCTCCCGCCCGCATCTCGCGCCGTCGCCCTGCATCTTCAAATCGCCTCTTCTGATGCTCCGTCTCCGGCACCACCTGCGGCACCACTAATCGGTTCCCCTCGCGATCTACCGCAACAAACGTCAGATAAGCCGAAGAAACATGCCGCAACCGCTGCTCCCTAACGTCTTCCACCATCACTCGAACTCCGACCTCCATCGACGTCCGAAACGCCCGGTTCACACTCGCCTTCAGAATCAGCAACTCCCCTACCCGCACCGGCGCCACAAAGTCCAGATGGTCCATCGAAGCCGTCACGGTAAACGCCCGCGCATGCCGCGAAGCCGCCATGGCCCCTACCAGGTCGATGTACTGCATCAACCGCCCGCCAAACAAACTCCCTATCGCATTCGAGTCAGCCGGCAAGACAATCTCACTCCGCTCCGACTGCGACTCCGCCACGGTCCGTACCAAACCCTCATCACTCATACCTACAAGTCTAAATCCCAGGCCACGTTCACACTGAAGCCGCCGTCCTCCGCACCTCGAAGAAACAAGTAGCTGCAATTGCCAGTCCCAAAATCCGCGTCATCGGTGCGGGTCCATGTTGGGCCTTCCCAAAACTTGCCAACCACCCTCGCCACACCGCACCATCAACTCATGGACAAGATCGTAGCCCTCTCCGAAATCCTCACCGCCGACCCCACCAACGCCTTCGCGCGCTACGGCCTCGCGATGGAGCACAACACCCAGGGCAACACCGACCTAGCTCTCACCGAGTTCACCGCCCTCATCCATCACAACCCCGACTACGTCCCCGCCTACCAGATGTCCGCCCAGACCCTCGCCAAACTAGGCCGTACCCAGGAAGCCGTCACGCGCCTGAACGACGGCCTTGCCGCCGCGAAGCGCACCAACAACGCCCACGCCGCCAGCGAGATGCAGGCCCTCCTCGACGACCTGCGCGCATAAACTCTTCGGCCCCGCCACGCGATTGCCGCAGAAATGCATCCCGAGAAAACACACAGCATCTACTGCGTGTACTGCGTGACATACAAAATGAACTCGGAGAGACACATGGGCAAGCTCGACGGCAAAATCGCACTCGTCACAGGCGGCAATAGCGGCATCGGCCGCGCCACCGCCAAACGGTTTGTCAGCGAAGGCGCCTACGTCTTCATCACCGGCCGCACCCAGTCCAAACTTGACGCGGCGGTCAAAGAAATCGGCTCCAACGTCACCGCCGTTCAAGGCGATGTAGCCAATCTTAAAGACCTCGATCGCCTCTTCGCGCAGATCAGGAAAGAAAAAGGAAAACTCGATATCGTCTTCGCCAACGCCGGTATCGCGACCTACGCTGCCCTTGGCGCGATTGATGAGGAGCACTTCGACAGCATCTTCAACAGCAACGTAAAAGGCCTCCTCTTCACGGTCCAAAAAGCTCTGCCGCTGCTTCCCGATGGCGCCTCGGTCGTCCTCAATGCCTCAATCGTCGCCAGTAAAGGTTTCGCCAATAACAGCGTCTACTCCGCAACCAAGGCCGCGATCCGCTCCTTTGCCCGCACCTGGACAACAGACCTGAAAGGGCGCCACATCCGAGTCAACGTAGTAAGCCCAGGCCCCATCGATACCGAGGGTTTTCGCGAACTGATCGGCAGCAGCGACGCCGGCAAACAGCGCCTCGATGGCCTCAAAAACGCCGTCCCCATGGGAAGGCTCGGTGCACCCGACGAGATCGCCAAAGCAGTCCTATTCCTCGCCTCCGACGACAGCAGCTACGTCACCGGCATCGAGCTCTTCGTCGACGGCGGCATGGCCCAGGTCTAACAGCATGCGCGGAGAGCAAGCTCACTGCGCGCTGTTCTCAAATCGCACAAATCACGCCCTTCCCGTGCGATGGACCCTTCGCCCTCGCCAAACATCTATACTTAGACATGGCGACCCCTCTTCCGCAGACCTTAGGCGCCCTTCGCGCCAGTGAATTCACCCCCGCCCGCGTTGCCCGTAGCGTCAAAGACGAGCTTCGCGAAAACCTGATCGCCAAACTCCGCGACTCCGCAAAAACAAAGGCGCCGCTCTTCCCCGGCATCGTCGGATACGAAGACACTGTCATTCCTCAACTCGTCAACGCCGGTCCTCTCGCGTCATAACTTCATCCTCCTCGGCCTCCGTGGCCAGGCCAAGTCGCGCATCCTTCGCGCCCTCACCACTCTCCTGGATCCCGCCTGCCCCTACGTCGCCGGCTCCGAGGTTCGCGACAACCCCTACGCCCCCATCTCCAAATTCAGTCGCGATCTCATCGCGCGCCTCGGAGAAGACACGCCAATAGCGTGGCTCAGCCCAAATGACCGCTTCGTAGAAAAACTAGCCACCCCCGACGTCACAGTTGCCGACCTCGTAGGCGACATCGATCCCATCAAAGCCGCACGCAGCAACCAGGACCTCGGCTCCGAGCTCACCATGCACTACGGGCTGCTCCCCCGCGCCAACCGCGGCATCTTTGCCATCAACGAGCTCCCCGACCTCGCCGGAAAGATCCAGGTGGCCCTCTTCAACATCATGCAGGAAGGCGACGTGCAGATTAAGGGCTACCCCGTCCGCCTTGCCCTCGACGTCGCCATCGTCTTCTCCGCCAACCCAGAGGACTACACCGCCCGAGGCAAGATCGTCACCCCACTCAAGGACCGCATCGGCAGCGAAATCCGCACCCACTACCCCGAAAACATCGAAGAAGGCCTAACCATCACCGCACAGGAAGCATGGTCCGCGCGCCCCTCATCCAAGATTGAAATTCCCCACTACATCCGTCAGATCGTCGAGCAGATCGCCTTCTCCGCCCGCGAAGACAAGAAAGTCGACAAGCGCAGCGGCGTCTCCCAGCGCCTCCCCATCAGCACCATGGAACTCGTCATCTCGAACGCGGAGCGCCGCGCCCTCATGCATGAAGAGACACTCGTCGTCCCCCGCGTCGGCGACATCTACACCGCCCTCCCCGGCATCAGCGGAAAGATCGAGCTCGAATACGAAGGCGAGATGCGCGGCGCGGACACCGTCATCCGCGAGATCATTCGCACCAGCGTGGCCAGCGTCTTCGACCAGTACTTCAGCGACACCAACACCCAACAGATCGAGCAATGGTTCAACCTCGGCGGCACCGTACAACTCAACGACGCGCAACCCTCCGCCGGTTCTCTCGAAGAACTCCAGCAAATCCAGGGTCTCTTCGAAAAACTCTCGCCTCTCCAAATCAATGCAAAATCCAAACCCGAGACTGCCGTCAGCGCCGCCGAGTTCCTCCTCGAAGGCATGTACGCCCATAAGCGCTTAAGCCGCGCCGAAGAGCGCATCTTCTCCGCCGCCGAGAAAAAATCCCGCAACGACGAAGCCAGCCGATACGCCGAAAAGCTACGTGAACGCGAGATTGAACGCGACGACTACGCCAAAAACCGCACCCGGCGCGGCTTCAACTAGCACTTACTGCGCGAATCCATGTTCCTGACAACGGCCCTCGCACTCCTCACCTTCGCCGCACAAGCCGCGACTTCGCGCCCACACCTCCCCGCCAACCAACTCAACGACATCGCCACCATCCTCGCCCACGACGAAGGATGGCCCCTCGGCGACCCTGCCTACACCTTTGACCCCATGAAGCCCGACGTCGACGACGGCTTCGACTCCATTGGCCTCTACAAAAAGGCCCACCTCGTCCGCATGTACTCCATCGACCGCGCCACCGGCCAGATCGTCGACTTCATGCGCGGCTGCCAGGTCTTCCGCTTCAAAGACCTCGAGCACTTCGAACAAACCGTCCGCGCACAATCGCACGCCTCACCGCTCACCGACGCACAACTCGCCGCCAAAGTCGGCTGCCCCAAACTCACCGTCGTCAGCACTCGCTGGATCCAATAAATGCCCGCCCCGAGTCGCACTCACCACCCAGACCGTCTAATCTGAAGTAGTCAGAAGCAGGAGCACCCATGAAGCGCGTCCGCTACACAAAATTCACCGGCGACCTCTCCTCCTCCTTCGGTCTCGAAGACCTCATGCAGGCCCTCTCCGACTTCCTCCTCGACTCCGGCTTCAACGACCCCTACTCCCGCTTCCAGGAGTTCAACGGCGACCAGACCATGGAGAACCTCCGCGAAGCCATCCGCCAGGCCCTCGAGTCCGGCGAACTCTTCGACGAAGAGGCCCAGGAGAAATTCGAAGCCCTCTCCGAAGACCAGGTCGAAGAACTCATCGACCAGATCATCCAGAAGATGCAGGAGCAAAACTTCATCAACGCCGAACAGCCCGAAGAAGGCCAGGGCCAGCAAGGCGACGGCAACGGCGAGGCCCGCTTCGAGGTCACCGACAAGGGCATGGACTTCCTCGGCTACAAGGCCCTCCGCGAACTCCTCGGCCCGCTCGGCAAATCCAACCTCGGCCGCCACGACACCCGCCACGAAGCCGCCGGCGTCGAAACCAACGGCTCCTCCAAACTCTACGAGTTCGGCGACACCCTCAACCTCGACATCACCGCAACGCTCTCCAGCGTCTTCGCCCGCGAAGGCCTCGCACTCCATCGAGCCGGCGAAGAAAACTCGCCCCTCAACATCGAGTACTCCGACCTCCACGTCCACCAGTCCGACTACCAGTCCTCCTGCGCCACCGTCGTCCTGCTCGACTGCTCGCACTCGATGATCCTCTACGGCGAAGACCGCTTCACGCCCGCCAAACGCGTCGCCATGGCGCTCTCGCACCTCATCCGCACCCAGTTCCCCGGCGACACCCTCAACCTCGTCCTCTTCCACGACACCGCCGAAGAGATCCCCGTCTCTCAGCTCTCCCGCGTCAAGGTCGGCCCGCACTACACCAACACCCGCGAAGGCCTTCGTCTCGCCCAGCGCATCCTCGCCCGTCAGAACAAAGACATGAAGCAGATCGTCATGATCACCGACGGCAAGCCCTCCGCGCTCACCCTCCCTGACGGCCGCATCTACAAGAACGCCTTCGGCCTCGACCCACTCGTCATCTCCGAGACCCTCGAAGAGGTCGCCCGCTGCAAGCGCTCCAACATCATGATCAACACCTTCATGCTCGCCAGCGACTTCTCTCTCATGCAGTTCGTCCAGCAGGTCAGCGCCATGTGCCGCGGCAAAGCCTACTTCACCACCCCGCAAAACCTCGGCAACTATCTGCTCATGGACTTCATGTCCCGCCGCATGAAAACGATCCACTAGAATCGAGCGGACAATTAGCACCGCGCTCGCGTCAATGAGAACCATCCACTGAAATTTGAAAGGCCAGCGATCTCTACTTGGTCGTCTGTTCTTTCGATCGCCCCCGGAGGCGTCATTTCGACCGAAGCTGTTCACACATCGTGAACAGCGCAGTGAAGAAATCCGCTCTTCTACCAACACTGCGTCCACTCGACGATCTAGTTCTTGTCCTTGTGATGCAAGTCCAGCCCAAACTTCGGCGCAGACTTCGTCCCACTAATCTTCACCGGAATCTCCGCTCCCGCACCGTCCTTCTTGAAGAAAGGGTCCACCGGCTTCAGCAGGATCGACTTCCACTTCGAAGCCACCATCTGCGACACCTTCGCGTCCGTCCGCATCTTCCCCTCAAACTCGAACCGATCTCCATCGAGCGAATACTCACCAGTCAGCGCCACCGTCGCCCCCGGCAGTGAGTAGTCCAGTTTGCTGAAACTCAGTTTGCCGCCCACCAATACAAACTGTCCCACCATCTCCGAGTGCACGTCCTCCGCACCCGGCTTCGCGTCCTTCGGATCACCCTGCGCCCGAAGACTCAGCATGTCCACCTTGTCCTCCACATCGGGATTCGTAAAGTGGATCTGCCGCAGCGTAAACCCGCCTTTCAGTCCAAGCTTCCGCGTCACACTCTCCTTCCCCGGCGGAATATGCAGCTTCGTCTTCATCGTCAGCCACCCCGTCATCACCACGGGAGTCGTCTTCACCCCCAGCTGCAGAAAATCCTGTATCCGTCCATTCGGCACATTCACGTCCAGATCGATAATGTGCCCCTTCCCCTTCACATTAATCACCGCGCCTTTACACGAGAAATCCGACTCACCCAGCCGCGCATCCACCGGTTGCAGATAAGTGTCCCCATTCGTCCCATCCACAATAGCGTGGAACTTCGTATGCAGCGGCATCGCATGGTTCGCCGTGTCCAGCGAAAAATCCGGCGTCTCCGTCGTCCCATCCACCACAATATTGTCGAGCTGCCCCGTGAACTCCCCCACCGAAGACAACATTCCACCAATCCCCTTGATCGTATTCAGGTCCGCATGATCGAACGTGTAATGTCCCGTCACCGTCGAGTCGCCCGGACTGTCATTGTTCCACGGCCCAAACGTTCCCTTCGCACGAATATCGCCCTTCGGAATCGCATTCACCAGCGTCGCGTTATAGTTCCACGGCGCGTTCGGCCCCACGTCCCGCATCACGATATGGCTCAACTCAAAGTCTTCCGGGTCCTTGTTCGGCTTCAATGTCCCTATCACCAGCTTCGAATCGTCGAACACAATCTCGTCGACCACAATCTTGATCTTGCCGATATGCCGTTGTCCCTTCGGCGCCTGCGCCCGCATCTCCCGTGGCGGAATATGGATCGCCATCCCCGTCACATGCACCGCCCCCACATGCATCGGGTCCGCAAACAATCCCGCCCAGTCCACATGAAACGAAAAATGACCCAATGCAATCAGCGGCTCCGTCGCCCCGGCCGCCACCACCTCGTCCTGCGGAAAGATCCGCAGCCCGTTACCCGAGACCTCAAGCCCCTTCACCAGCGAAACGTCAAACCCATCCAGTTCCACCCAGCTATTGAAACGGTAGCTCAGCGTCTCGATCACGCGCCCCTTCAAAATCGGGGCCGCGCGACGCACTATCACCTCGCCAATCACGCCCAGAGCTACAACCACAATCAGCAAAGAAGCTAAGGTCCATGTCCACACCCGGCGGTGCTTCGAAACACCTTGGACTTCGACCCGTTCATTTTGCTGTTCAATCAAAACTCTTCACCGGCTATTTTGGATGCGAGAACGGGGTCTCCCGTTTCCCTCATCGTCCCGGTAAATCGGCAACACTGCGCCCATCGTGATAGACCGCAAATATCTTCCGCGTATTGTGAATATCGCTCAGCGGATCAGCATCCAGACCAGCAGATCAGCGCGCTTGCCCACCGCAATCGTGCCACGATCAGTCACATGCAACAGCTTCGCATTCTCTCCCGTCGCCGCAGTAATCGCCTGCATCGGCGTCAGCCCTGCCTGCACCATCAACTCCAGCTCTCGATGTTCCGCAAACCCCGGAATCCTACCCGGCAACGCACCCGAGTCCGTACCAAACCCAACATTCACGCCTGCATCGAACAACTTCTTCAGGTTCTGTTGCCCAATCGTGAAGTCTTTTCGATGCTGCGGGGTCTGTGGGTCTTGATTCACCTTCTCCACATACCCCGGCGCGTCGAACTTCGCCGTCAGTGTCGGCCCAGCCGCCTCCTGAAAGAAAGCAGTCTGCATAAACTCCGGTCGCTCAGCATAGACAAAAAAGGACTCATCCACAGTAAAGGTCGGCACATACCAAACCTTATGCTGCTTCATCGACTGAACAAAAGCATCGTCCACCATCTGGTCCCTCACCGAATGAGCCAGCACATCTACGCCATCCGCCACGAGTTGCTTCGCGTCCTCCAAAGCATACTCATGCGCAGCCACGCGCAAATGTTCCCGATGCGCCTCCTCAATCACGGCCTTGTAAATCTCCGGCGTCATCTCCGGAATCGTTCCATGCCCTTTGTCCACCCAGATCTTCACAATGTCCGCATGGTGCCCTGCCAGTTCATCGACGTCCTTCCGCGCTTCATCCAGCGTAGCTGGCCGGTAGATCTGGTCCGCCGCCGCCGGCAGCCCCGGCGCACCTCCCGGCACCCCAATCCCCCGCCCGGCCGTAAAGATCGTAGCCCCACCCAACTTACCTTGCCTCTGTTCCTCTCTCAGCTCATAAACCAGATCGCGATTCACCCCGAGCGACATGATCGTCGTCACGCCATACCGCTCGAACTGCTTCAGCTGTGCCGTCACATTCTCCTGCGTATACCCTGTCGCCGACGACTCCGCGTCATCCACAATCAAACCAAGATGCGAATGCGCGCTAATCAACCCCGGCATCACCGTCTTCCCCGACAGCTCCCTCACCGGCACACCCTTCGGCACAATCATCGTCTCGCCGATCTTTTCAATCCGCCCATTTTGCAGAAGCAGCGAAACATGCTCCCGCACCGGCGCTCCAGTCCCATCGATCAACCGCACGTCCCGCAACAACACCGTTGGCGCCGTTGACGGCCGCTGCGCCGGACCCCGAAAACGTCGCCGCCATAGCAACCACCCCTAGAAACACTCGCGAAATCATACGCATACTCCCATCATTAGGATGCGTCCTCTCGAACAAGTGCAGCATCAGCCTAAATTCTTATCAGCCTTTATCACCTTGATCACCGTTACGCCTTTAGAGGGTGCTGCGGGCCCCGAGCGTCCCGCCGCTCACGCCAAAGCCGATACAGCCCCCACGCCGCCACCGAGCAGTTATCGACAATCGTCCCATCCACAATCATCTCTTCAAAATCCCCCACGCTCACCCGCCGCACCACCAGGTCGGTCTCCTCTGCGTCCCGATCGGGCTCACCCATCGTCAGCCCCTCGGCCAGAAACACATAGTGCCTCTGGTTCATCACCCCATACGCAATCTGCAGCGTCGACAGAAGCGTCATCCGCTCCGCCGTCAATCCAGTCTCTTCCTTCAGCTCCCCGCGGGCCATCTCCTCCGGCACCACCTCTGCCGTCTCCCACCCACCCTGCGGAAGCTCCCAATGTCGCGCGCCCACGGTATACCGGAACTGCTCGATCAGATAGACAAACTCCCCCTCCGCCGTAACCTCCAGCGGAATAATGATCGAAGCCGGATCTTTATCGACCACCCCATAGATCCCGCGCACACCATTCGCCCGCTCGATCACATCTTCCCGAACGCTCGTCCAGGGATTCCGATACACCTCCCGGCTACTGATCGTCTTGATCGTCACGCGGCCTCTCACCCAAATCCAGTTCGCTACACCCTACTCCCTATTCCCTGCTCCCTGGTCTTCTGGGACCGAAAACTCCAGGTGCGACGGATACTTCTCCGATCCATAGATCGTCTGCGTCGCCGCCTTGTACGCACTCGCCGGCGCCGTCATGATATTCGGCACAAACGTCTGCGGATTCCGGTCATACAACGGAAACCAGCTCGACTGCACCTCCACCATGATCCTGTGCCCCTTCAAAAAAGTATGGTCCGCACCATGCAGACTCCACTTGAACTCCGTCACCTTCCCCGGCGTCAACGCCTCCGGCTTCTCGAAGCTCTTCACATATCGCCCGCGAAATATCTCGTCCACAATCATCAGCTGATACCCCGCCATCGGCGCAGGCGCATCGTCCGGATACACATCGATCAGCTTCACCACCCAATCCGCATCCGAGCCCGTCGTTGCAGCAAAGATGTCGGCCATCACATCGCCCGTCACCGTGACGTCCTTATCCAGCACCGGCGTCTCAAAGTTAGCCAGGTCCTTCCGCGAACTAACAAACCTCTGGTCCTCCACCAGCCACGTCCGCCACTTCGATCCGTCTCCATACGTCGGCTGGATCGGCCTGTTCCGGTAGGGCACCGGGTTCGCCGGATCGGCCACATACGAACCCGCAACTCCACCCTCCTTCGGCGCGCTAAAGCTCAACCCCTCGTCCTTCGTCAGATAAATCTTCTCTTCATGAAAGCCACTCTTCGGCGGCCAGGCATCATACCGCTCCCACTGGTTCACGCCGGTACGAAAACTCGCCGTATCTTTTAGCTCAAAACCCGGCTGCCCGTTCAGATACTTCTCAAAGAACGGCGCCTCAATCGTCTTGCGATACTGTTCCCCCGCATCCACCCCAAAGTTGATCGCCCCCAAACTCAACGTCCTTCTGTTCCACCCCCCATGGTTCCAGGGCCCCAGCACCAGAAACACATCGTGGTCCTTATCATGAGGCTCCAACGCGGCATACTCCGCCTGCGTCCCCCACATGTCCTCCTGGTCCCACCATCCACCCACCTCCAGCGTCGGCACCTCCACCTTTGTCAGGTGCCTCTCCACCGCCATGTCCTGCCAGAACTTCGTATACGCCGGCTGCGTCAGAAACACCTTCGCCGTCGGCAGGTTCTCCATCTTCGCCGCCTCTGCCGCGCCAGCGAAGTTCACGTTTCGCAGAAAGAAATCGAACATATCTTCCTTGCTCTGCACCCGCGCGTCGGTCTTCTGTCCCTCCAACTGTTGCACATAGTCAAAGCCATACGTCTCGCGGAACGCGCCGTTATGAAAAAAATCATCACCCAGCCAGACATTCGTCATCGGGGCCTGCGGCGAGATCGCCTTCACCGCCGGATGCGCCTCGATCCCCGCCGACATCGCCAGAAATCCCGGATACGAAACTCCCAGCACCCCCACCTTCCCGCTGTTGTTCGGAACGTTCTTCAGCAGCCAGTCGATCGTGTCTCGCGTGTCCGTCGTCTCGTCCACATCGTTCTTCGTCGTATGCGCCACAATCGGACGGTTCATCACAAACTGTCCTTCCGACGCATACCGCCCGCGAATATCGCAGAACACAAAGATGTATCCACTCGCCGCCAGCTCCGGCTTGCTCACATTCACGCTCTTCGACGAGTTGTTATCCACGCCATACGGTGTCCGCTCCATCAAAAACGGCAGCGGCCCTCCCGCGCTCTCTGACCCCACCGGCCGCAGAATCACTACATGCAGCTTCACGCCGTCCCTCATCGGCACCATCGCCTCACTGCGCGTGTACTCCCTCGACTCGGCCTTCTGCGGCGCGTCCTCCTGCGCTCTCATCGCAACGACCGAAATCAGCGACCCTAAAGAAAGAACTATCCAGCAGCGGCGAAGGACCTTCATGGATCGCATACCTCGTAGGTGAATTCGAAATTTAAAGTCAGGCTCTTTCGCTGGCTACCCCAGCGCGATCGGCTCCGTCGGAATCGGACTCGCTTCGCACTTCCATCCTTCTCTGCCATGCGTCCCATCACAGAACGGCCGCTTCGACGACATGCCGCAACGGCAAAGCGAGATCGCCGGCTTCCCCGTCAGGTCCCACTCGTTCCCATTCACATCCACAAGAGAGATGGGCCCCTCCACACGAAACGGCCCATTCGGACGAACCGTGATCTTTACAGTAGGGGCCGGAGCCGGCTCTGCCGGCACAACATTCAATACTTCGTCAGACATAAAACTCCCTTGGCCTTCGCAAATCAGAAGGCTTCTTTAGATTGAGCCAGAATAGCAAACCAGGGCGTCCACCTCACGAAGGCCACACCTCGTCCAGCTCTATCTCATCGATGTAGCACCAGCCCCAACTCTCACCAGGTTCGATCGACCGCATAATCGGGTGCTTCGACGCATGAAAATGCTTCGTCGCGTGTTTGTTCGGCGAAGAGTCGCAGCACCCCACATGCCCGCACTCCATGCACATCCGAAGATGCACCCACCAGCCGCCGATCTTCAGACAATCCTCACATCCCTTTGCCGACGGCTTGACCTTCCGTATCTGGTCCAGATGGGTACATTCCATAGCAGCACCTTCCTCGCCACGATTCTATCCCGCCCGCAGCAAGCCGGGTGCCCCATGTCCGGATTCTCGGACATGGGTTTTCGTAGAGACAATCGGGCCAGCTCAGTCAACAAACACGTCGACCTACTCCCCCGACCCCTCCGTAATCCCATACTCCTTCAGCTTCCGGTACAGCGTCGTCTTCCCGATCCCCAGCAGCTTCGCTGCCATTAGCTTGTCGCCCTTCAACTGCCGGATCGTCCCGAGAATGGCATGCTTCTCCATCTCCGCAATCGACACGATCTCCCCTTCACCGCCGCCTATACCCTCACTCCTCTCCGGGCCATCGTCACTCTCGCGAACCACCGGCCCCCGCTGCAGCCGAAAGTTCTGCAACTGCGTAGGCAGATCGCCCATATGCAGCACCGGCCCCGACGACAACGCACACGCCCGCTCGATCGCGTTCTCCAGCTCCCGAACGTTTCCCGGCCAGTCGTACTCCGTCATCACCCGCAACGTAAGGTCGGAAAAAGTCCTCTCCACCCCCGTCTCCTTCTCCATCCGCTCCAGAAAATGCATCGCCAGCGGCGCAATGTCCTCACGCCGGTTCCTCAGCGGCGGAATCCGCAGATTCACCACATTCAGCCGGAAGTAAAGGTCCTTGCGAAACCGCCCCTGCTCCACCATCCCTGCGAGGTCGCGGTTGGTCGCCGCCAGCACCCGCGCCGAAATCGGCTTCGCCACCGTCGACCCCACTGGACGCACCTCCTTCGCCTGCAGCGCCCGCAGCAGCTTCGCCTGAAGGTCCAGCGGTAGTTCGCCAATCTCGTCCAGAAACACCGTCCCACCATCGGCCGAGGCAAGCAGACCCTCCTTCGCGCGATCTGCCCCGGTAAACGCCCCCTTCACATGCCCAAACAACTCACTCTCAATCAGCGTCGGCACCAGCGATCCGCAGTCCACCGTCACAAACGGCTTCGACGCATTCGGCCCATTGAAGTGGATCGACCGCGCCACCAGCTCCTTCCCCGTCCCGCTCTCGCCCAGAATCAGGACCGGATGCGTCGAATAAGCCACCTTCGACAAAATCCGGTACAGCTTCTCCATCTCCGGTGACCGCCCCACCAGCCCGCCCATTCCCTGCTGCGTCCTCAACCTCTCCCGCAGCAACCGGCTTTCCACGTCCAGCTCAAACTGCCGTGCCGTCCGCTCCAATACCGTCGTCAACTCCTCCAGCGCAAACGGCTTGGTCAGATAGTCCCCCGCCCCGATCCGCATCGCCTCCACCGCCGACGACACCGTCGCAAACGCCGTCATTACAATCACCGCCGTGTCCGGATGCAGCGCCTTCACCTGCTCCAGCAGGGCCAGCCCGCCCCCACCCGGCAGCTTCAAATCCAGCAGCAGCAGATCGATCCGCTGGTGCTTCAATATCCCCCGCGCCGACGTCGCACTCTCCGCCCCCAACACCAACGCAAACCCCATCCCCCTTGCGATCTGGCAGCAGGCCTTTAGCACCGCTTCATCGTCATCGACCACCAGCACATGCAGCAGACCAAAGTTCTCCGCTCCCCTCTTTTTCGCGCCCTTGTCCGCCACCTGAACATTCACCGGCGACACACCCACCAGCACTCCCGACGGCATCTCCGCCGCAAACCGATTACCAACCACCAGCGCACCGTCCACTCGTTCCTCCAACGTCCCGGCCTCTCCCGTCTTCTTCGCTCCCACATCCAAAGCACCTAGCATGCAATCCATCCAGCCTCTCCCTTCAACACCGTCGTCACTCCCGCCTCCATCGCCCTTGCCTCATCTCGCCGCAAATCGACCTCCGTCCGTTTCACCGCATACCACTCCACAGAAATACTCGTTCCCACCTCCGGCTGGCTCTCCACAGTCAGGCACCCACCCGAGATCGCAACCAGCTCCCGCACCACGCGAAAGCCCAGCCCCCGCCCATTCGCGCTCGAGGCCCCGCCCATCTGCATCAACCGCCGTACCGCCGTCTGGTCCATCCCGCAGCCCCGGTCCCGCACCGTCATCACCACCCGCCGCCGTGCGTCATCGCAGTCGTTCTCCGGCCTGTCCATAACACCCTCAACATGGATCGAAATCGCGCCCACCCAGGGCGTCGCCTCCGCCGCGTTCTTCACCAGGTTGGTGAGTATCCGCTCCACCGCCTCCACCGGCACCCGGACTGGCTGAAACGCCCCCACTCCATACGAGACCTCTACCGTCCGGCCAGCCACCCGGCCCAACAGCCCTTTGCATCGGTCCACCACATCGGGCAGCACAGAAATCTCCGGCTGCATCCTCACCGGCAGCCCCGCCCGCGCATGGTTCACCAACCGATTGATCATCGCCCAGCTGCGATCGCTCAACATCCGCAGCTCCGCCGCAAACTCGCGATGCTCTTCATACAGCACACCCGGCATCGCCAGCAGATCAGAATAAAGACTCAACGCGCCCAGCAGATTGCCCGCGTCATGCGCCAGCCCCGCACCCTCGGCAACTCCGGCAATCGCAGTGGCCGCATCACCCGCCGTCGCGACCGCCCGCCGCACCACCGGCATCGCTGCCCTGTGCAGACCCATCTCGCGCGTCACATGCCGAAGCGCCGCAAACTTCCCTGAATAACTCCCTGACCCTGAGGCAGTACCGCTCTGCATTGCCTGCATTCGTCCGTCCGCCAATCCCTGCTCAACGTTTCCTGACAGCAGATGCACTTACGTAATCACGTCAAGTGCCAAACTGGAACTCCTTCTCTAAGTAACAGCACATCAAGCGAAAACGTAACCGTCTCGCATTACATAAAATCAGTAATTCCCAATATAGAACTACGCTCCCGCCTAAGCCCCACGAAATCTTCACTCCACCCCAATACAATTACCCTTTCCCATTCTGGGACAATCCCGTTTTGGAACAACCACCTCATTCCTCATCCGCACACCACCGCCCGCAAAAATCATGAGAAGAATCTCACAACTATAATTCCCTAATGTCCGTAACCGCCCCAACCCCGCAGCTCTTCCGTCCCGACCACCGCGCAGCAGACGCTCTCCGTCCCATCCGCATCACCCCGCACTATGTCGCCATGGCCGAAGGCTCCGTCCTCATCGAGTCCGGCAATACCCGCGTCCTCTGCAACGCCACCATCGAGCAGGGCGTCCCCGGCTGGCTCCGCAACTCAGGCCGCGGCTGGGTCACCGCCGAATACGGCATGCTCCCCCGCGCCACCCTCACCCGCACCGCCCGCGAAGCCGAGCGCGGCAAGATCGGTGGCCGCACCCACGAGATCCAGCGCCTCATCGGTCGCTCCCTCCGCAGCGTCGTCGACATGAAGGCCCTCGGCGAGCGCACCGTCATCCTCGACTGCGACGTCCTCCAGGCCGACGGAGGCACTCGCACCGCCGCGATCACCGGCGCCTGCGTAGCCTTGGCCCTGGCCCTCGGAAAATTAGTAGCAGCAGGCACCCTAAAGACCTCGCCCCTCCGCCAGATGGTCGCCGCGACCTCCGTCGGCATCGTCGACGGCAACACCCTCCTCGACCTCTGCTACGAGGAGGACTCCCGCGCCGCAGTCGACATGAACGTAGTCATGCTCGCCGACGGAGGCCTCATCGAGACCCAGGCCACCGCTGAAAAAGACTCCTACTCGCGCAAGCAGCTGAGCGAAATGCTCGACTTCGCCGAAAAAGGGATCCACGAACTCCTCGCCGCCCAGCAAGCCGCACTTGCCGCTGCCTGACCAGAGATCATCGCACCGATAGCTCCGCCCCGTCCCGATCCTCCGCAAGCCCTCATGTACACTGGCGGTCACACCTCCATAGATCATCCAGTCCTCTGCAATCCAAATTCATTGGAGGCACAGAACGCATGACACCCGCCCTCCCTCTGGTCGGAAACTCTGGGAACCAGTCCACCGGCCTCAACGACCCCCGCCTCCTGCAGGAATGGTTCGCCATCGCCTGGTCCCGCGAGATCACCCCCGGCAAACCACACGCCCGCCGCTTCATGGGACGCGACGTCGTCCTCTGGCGTTCCTCCGAAGCGCTGCACTGCTGGCGCGACCTCTGCATCCATCGCGGAGCAAAGCTGTCTCTGGGCACTGTCGAGCTGGCGGGCCCGAAAGGCGATTGCCTCATCTGCCCCTACCACGCCTGGCATTACGATCCCGCCGGCCAATGCGTCCTCATCCCTGCCCATCCTACCCAGCCTCCACCATCCAAAGCTCAAGCCGAGACCTACCGCGTCCGCGAGCGTTATGGCGTCGTCTGGGTCTGCCTCGGCGAACCCCTCGCCGGCGTCCCCGACTTCCCCTACGCCGAAGACCCCTCCTTCCGCGTCGTCCTCGCCGAGCCCTACCCCTTCCACGCCAGCGGCCCTCGCGTCATCGAAAATCTCTTCGACATCGCCCACCTCGGCTACGTCCATGCCGGCATGCTTGGCGACCCCCAGCACCTCGAGATCGAAGACTACGAAGTCACCCTTGGCCCCCGCGGTGCCCGAAGCGAGCAACATTCGCATCTGGCAACCCGACCCCGACGGCACCGGCAACTCCGCCCTCGTCGACTACATCTACTGGGCCTCCGGTCCTCTCACCGCCGGCCTCATGAAGCAGCACAGCGACCAACGCTTCGGCATCCTCTCCCAGGTCGTCC
The DNA here is from genome assembly GCA_963756685.1 of uncultured Acidobacteriaceae bacterium. Taxonomy (GTDB): domain Bacteria; phylum Acidobacteriota; class Terriglobia; order Terriglobales; family Acidobacteriaceae; genus Edaphobacter. The sequence goes on along the minus strand of CAVWON010000003.1, from coordinate 122,985 downwards.
CTATCGACGAAGACACCTGCGAGTCCCGCCTCATCATGGCCTTCGACTACGGCCACGAGGTGCCCCGAACAAGACCTGCTCCGCTTCCAGGACGCCGTCACCGCCCAGGACAAGATCGTCGTCGAGTCCCAACGCCCCGAACTCCTCCCCCTCGATCTCCAGGCCGAGCTCCATCTCCGCTCCGACCGCATGGCGATCGCCTATCGCAAGTGGCTTCGTGAGATCGGCTTCACCTACGGCACCGCATGAACGTAACCGCCACGGTCACAAATCGCCAACACCTGCGATGGTTCACCCCCGGAGACATCGACGGCTTCTTCGGCCTCTTCTTCTCCGGCTTCCCCGACCTCCTTCTCATCGTCGGCCTCGCCCCTGTCTGCGGCTTTCCTCCCGAATTCGTCGTCAGCCGGATCCTCCCCGGCGCCGCCATCTCCGTCCTCGCCGGAAACCTCTTCTACGCCCTGCAGGCCCGCGCCCTCGCCCGCCGCACCAGTCGCAACGACGTCACCGCCATTCCCTTCGGCATCAACACCCCCACCATCTTTGCCTATGTCTTCCTCATCATGGGCCCCATCTACGCCCGCACCCACGACGCCACACTTGCCTGGCACGCCGGCGTCTTCGCCAGCTTCCTCTCCGGCATCATCCAAACCACTAGTGCCTTCGGCACCGACTGGCTTCGCCGCCACACCCCCCGCGCGGCCCTGCTTTGCCCCATGGCAGGACTGGCCCTCGCCTATCTCTGCCTCGGCTTCGTCTTCGGAGTCTTCGATCAGGCCGCCATCGCCCTCTTCCCCATGATCGTCCTCTTCACCCTCTACGCCTCGCGTATCAAACTCCCCCTCCGCATCCCGCCCGGACTCTTCGCCATCACCCTTGGGGCCCTCCTCGTCGCCCTCCTTCGCTGGATGCACCTCTACAACGCTCCTCTACCCGCGTTACCAACACCGGGCCTATTCCTGCCACACGCCGTCAACGTCTTCGCTCTGCTGGGACAGCGCGAGTGGTGGAGCTACCTCCCCATCGTCCTCCCTCTCGCCATCCTCGACACCATCGCCTCGCTCATGATCCTCGAGTCCGTCAAAGTCGCCGGAGATGACTTCGCCACCACACCCTCTCTTCTCATGAACGGTATCGGCACCCTCGTCGCCGCCTGCCTCGGCAGCCCCTTCCCCACCACCCTCTACATCGGCCACGCCGCCCACAAGGCCAACGGGGCCCGCGCAGGCTACTCAATCCTCAACGGCCTCGTCACCTTCGCCATCTGCCTCACCGGAGTCCTTCCCTTCGTCCTCCGTTTCATCCCCCTTGAAGTCGCCGGCCCTGTCATCGTCTGGTTCGGCCTCGTCACCATCGGCCAGGCGTTCACCGAGGTGCCCCGCCCGCCCACGCCGTCGCCGTCGCCCTCGGCCTCATCCCCATGCTCGCCCAGTGGGTCACCGGTCTGCTCGACACTGTCCTGCGCAAAGCAGGCAGCAGCCTCGTCGAAGTAGCTCCGCGCCTCGGCAGCGACCTCGCCCTCACCGGCCTTGTCGCCCTCGGTCAAGGCGCTCTACTCACCTCCCTCATCTGGGCCGCGGCCCTCGCCCTCACCATCGACCGCCGCTTCCGCCCCGCCGCTGCATGGATGACCACCGCTGCCGCCCTGTCCTCCTTCGGCCTCATCCACGCCTACACCCTCACCCCCGCCGGAGTAACTGGTCGCATCGGCTGGTGGGTCGCCCCCCAATTCACCCTCGCCTACGCAGCTGGCGCCCTCTTCCTCCTCCTCTGCCACCGGTACACGCAGAAAGAACTCCAAACCCCGCAACGCCTCAACCCACCCGCTTGACTCTGTGATTTCCTTTCACTTTGCAACCGCCTCCTCCTTCACTCGGTCATCAACCGCCTCCTCCTTCACTCGGTCATCAACCGCCTCCTCTTCACTCGGTCATCAACCGCCTCCTCTTCACTCGGTCACCAACCGCCTCCTCTTCACTCGGTCACCAACCGCCTCCTTCTTCATTCGGTCACCAACCGCCTCCTTCTTCATTCGGTCATTCTGAGCGCAGCGAAGAATCCCCGCATTTTGCCTTTTGCAGTTGCAGTTGCTCTTTTGTTCTTCCCGCCCTTGTCGTGCAAGGGGGATTTGCTGTTGTTTGTGGCCTTCCAATTATTTTTTTCGTGTTTTCAGCCCAAAAATCGCATGTCAAGCCCCAAAACCATCTAACCCATTGTTCATCATCAACTTACGCTTGGCATTTTAGTTCCGCTCAACCCGCTATACTGGATATAGAGATTAGGAAAGGCCCCGAGCGAAAGCCGGGGCTTCGCATTTAACCTGCTAAGTCCTTTACTGACACGAATTTGGGCGTAACCCCAATGACTGCACGAATTTAGCGCGATCGACTACCGCTAAACCAATGCAATCATTCGATTTACATGCAGGCGATAGGGGGGTACCCCAAGAGGATGGCCACGCAGCTCACACACTTTGCCGGCACCCCAAGACCAAGGGGACGGCACGGCAGGGCCCCTGACCGACGGACTCTCCAGTTACGCGGGCGCCTCCACACTGAACCCTGCGCCACCAGCGTCGTCCGCTCCGTCGAACCATCGGCCGACGGCCTCGATCTCGGACGATCAGGAATCCTGGAAAAGCGACGAGCTCATCAACTTCAACGATGAAGAAGAAGAAGAAGAAGAAGAAGAAAGAAAAGAAGAGCAAGAAAACTAAGACGGGAACAGCCCCAAGGCAAAAGGAAACGAAGAATCGGTGTCATCGGTGAAGATCGGTGTTAGGCCTCTCTGTTCTGCGCCCGTCACCCAAGCAGGACTCGCACCTTACTGTGTAAAATGACCCTCGGCAGACACAAAAAAATTAAGACCTTAGGAGACATGCACCAATGGAAAAGCTGACACCAGGAAAACTAGCAGGACTGAAATCCGTCTCCGACCACCGCGGCGTTATCGCCGCCGCCGCCATGGACCAGCGAGGCTCCCTCCAGAAGTCCCTCGCCAAGGAGCGCGGCGCCGCAGCTGACGCACACGATCTCGAAGTCTTCAAGACCCTCGTCACCGCAGTCCTCACCAAACACGCCTCAGCCATTCTCCTCGACCCCGAGTATGGCCTACCCGCCTCCAAGCACCGCAACGGCAAGGGCCTTCTCCTCGCCTACGAGAAGACCGGCTACGACGCCACCACCCCCGGCCGCCTGCCTGACCTCCTCGACCTCTGGAGCGTCCGCCGCCTCAAGGAAGCCGGCGCCGACTGCATCAAGATCCTCCTCTACTACACCCCCTTCGAAAAGTCCGCAGTCAACGATCTCAAGCACGCCTGGATCGAGCGCATCGGCGACGAGTGCGTCGCCCACGACATCCCCTTCTTCCTCGAGTTCGTCGGCTACGACGCCGACGGCGGCGATGAAAAGTCCCTCGCCTACGCGATGAAGAAGCCCGAGGTCGTCTCCGGCTCCATGGCCGAGTTCGGCAAGGCCCGCTACAACGTCGACGTCCTCAAAGTCGAAGTCCCCGTCGAGATGTCCTTCGTCGAAGGCACCCGGGCCTTCAAGGGCGAAAAGGCCTACACCCGCGAAGGAAGCCCTGCAGCACTTCCGCGACGCCGCCACCATGACCCACAAGCCCTTCATCTATCTCTCGGCCGGCGTCTCCAACCCCGTCTTCATCGAGACCCTCGAACTGGCCGTCGAGTCCGGCACCAGCTTCAACGGCGTCCTCTGCGGCCGCGCCACCTGGAAGGACGGCATCGCCATCTACGCCAAGCAGGGCGCCAAGGCCTTCGAAGACTGGCTCAACACCACCGGCGTCGAAAACATCACCAACGTCAACAACGCCCTCAAGCAGGCGCACTCATGGCACGAAAAAGTCCAGACAAAATAAGCCCTGCACTCAAGCAACAACAAAGGCGCTGCATCCGTGCAGCGCCTCTTCTTTTAACCAACATCAAGACGACTACGACTCCAACGCCCATGCATCATCGCACCGGATCATGGAAAACACACCGTTCATGAACAACTCTTCATGTTCGCTTGAGGCGATATGATCGATAATTTTGTCATGGGTCACGAGAAATCTGCGCCTCTGTCTTCTGGCAACTGGCGTTCGTTACCGCCAGTTGCGCAGCGCAAAGCATCACCCTCCTCCCCGGAACTCCGCTCGCCGTCCGCGAACCCTCGGTTGAAATCTGCGTCTAACCCACAAGGGCCATGGCTCTCTTAGATTCGCTAAAGGTTGAACCCCTGAAATTGATCTCAATGATATGTAAATCGGCCCTGGTCATCGCCCTTTCCCTCTTTCCCTGCGCGATCCTCTGCCAAACCGAAGGCGGCACTCTGCCCGCCGAAACTCCACTCGCCCTGCAAATCGATCAGCACCTTCCCATGCGCAACGGGCAGCCGGTTCGCGCTCACCTTCTCTACCCCATCTACGGCAACGACAAACTCCTCCTCCCCAAAGACACCATCGTCACCGGCAGTGTCGTGGAACTCCGCAACGACCGCTCCCGTCGCATCAACGCCTCCTTAGGAGGCGATTTCACTCCCTTCCGTAAACCAGTCGTCCGCTTCAACACCTTCATCCTGAGCGACGGCACCTCCGTCCCCTTCACGTCGGGCGATGCCATCGACGGCGCTCCTATCTTTCGCGCTGTCGCCACACCACCCGCCAAAGGAGGCTTCCTCCGCCGCCAGTTCGATGGCCTCCTCACCGTCGCACGGAGCGATGTTGCCATCATTACCGGCCCCGAAAAGGCTGACCGCTTCGTTCAGTTCATCTACAGCCAGATCCCCTATCACCCCCAGCGCATCGATAAAAACACCGCTTGGACCATCGAGATCGCGCACTCCGTTGAGCTTCCCGCCGAGCCCGCACCTCTCGCCGTCGCCGTCGTGCCCACGCGGAAGCCCCACTTCTGGGAGGAGCCTCTCCCCGCCGCTGACCCCGCAAAGAACGATACCGGCAGTTGGATCGTTCAGGCCAATCTCGATGAGCCCATCAGCTCCGAGACCTCGAAAGACGGCCAGTCCATCAAAGCCACCGTCGCCGAGCCCATCTTCAATCCCGACCACACCATTGCCATCCCACAGGGTTCCACCCTCATCGGCGCCGTCACTCGTGCCAGACCCTCCCGAAAATTCGGGCGCACCGGTGTCCTCACCTTCAACTTTCGCCAGCTTCAAATTCCCCACGAGGAGACCCGCACCGTCGAAACCCGCCTGGCGGGCGCCGACTCCCCCCGCGACATCGCTCTCAACTCCGAAGGCCAGGCCAAATCCAAGCCGCAGGACAAGATCACCCTGCCCATTCTCCTCGCCCTCATGGCCAGCCGTCCGCTCGATCAGGACCGGCACGACGGTGTCGGAGGCGGCAACACACTGGGCAAGAACGCTGTCGGCGGAGCCGCTGGCCTGGGCCTCGTCGGCACGGTGATCGGCCTCACCGGAGTCTCACCCAATGTCGCCGCCGGCATTGGCTACTACGGCGCGGCACGCGCCTTCTACTACCGCTGGATCGCCCACGGCCAGAAGATCGACTTCGCCAGAAACACCCGCATCGTCGTCGAAACCACCCCTCGAAACTCCGCCCCCATGAAGTCTGATCCGCGACTCTGACCTATCAGAGTCCCCTCTACTCCCACTCAATCGTCCCCGGAGGCTTCGACGTAATGTCATACACCACGCGATTAATTCCACGAACCTCACTCACGATCCGGCTCGAGATCGTCCGAAGCACCTCAAACGGTAGAGCGGCCCAGTCCGCCGTCATTCCGTCCTCGCTCTCGACGGCCCTTATCGCGCAGGTATTCGCGTAAGTCCTCTGGTCCCCCATCACCCCCACGGACTTCACCGGGAGCAGCACCGCAAAGCTCTGCCAAACCTTCCGATACAATCCAGCCTTCTTGATCTCATCCACCACAATCTGCGTCGGCCTCCTGAAGGATCGCCACCCGCTCCGCCGTCACCTCACCCAGGATCCTCACCGCAAGCCCCGGCCCCGGGAACGGCTGCCGCTCGATGATCTCCTCCGGCATCCCAAGGTCCCGCCCAATCCGACGCACCTCGTCCTTGAACAGGTCCCGCAGTGGCTCAATCAACTTCAACTTCATATCCGCCGGCAGCCCCCCCACGTTGTGGTGACTCTTGATCGTATGACTCGGCCCATGCACACTCGAAGACTCAATCACGTCCGGGTAGAGGGTGCCCTGCACGAGCCAGGCGACCTCCTCCCCCGCACTCTTCTCCGCCTGAAAAATCTTCTTCGCCTCATCATCAAAGACAGCAATAAACTCGTTCCCAATCACCTTCCGCTTCGTCTCCGGATCGGTCACTCCAGCAAGCTTTGCTAGAAACCTGTCACTCGCATCGACAGCAACAACATTCAGCCCAAGTTGCTCGCGCATCGTCGTCTGCACCTTGCGAAACTCGTCCTTTCGCAGCACGCCATTGTTCACGAAGATGCAAGTCAACCGGTCCCCAATCGCCCTCGCGACAAGAACCGCAGCAACCGACGAATCAACGCCTCCGCTCAACCCGCAGATTGCATGTCCGCTTCCAACCTGCGTTCGCACACGCTCCACAGTCGACTGGATAAAGTGCTCCGGCGTCCAATTCTGCCTCGCCCCGCAGATATCCAGGCAGAAGTTCCGCAGCAACTCCATTCCCTGCGGCGTATGAGCGACCTCCGGATGAAACTGCACCGCCCAGATCCTCCGCGCCTCGTCCGCAATCCCCGCCACGGCATTGGACGTCTTCGCCGTCAGCTCAAACCCCGCAGGCAGCGCCTCCGCATGGTCTCCGTGCGACATCCACACATTCAGCGTCCCCGGCAATCCACGGAACAGAGGCGTCTCCGCCACAAGCGTCACCTCGGCGTGCCCATACTCCCGCGCCGCCGCCCCAACGACCTTCCCACCCAGATGATGCACGATAAACTGCAACCCATAACAAATCCCCAACACAGGCACGCCCAACCCCAGCACCCCAGCGTCCGCAGCCGGCGCCTCCGCGTCATATACCGAGCACGGCCCCCCGGAAAGAATCACACCCTTCGGATCCAGCGCCTTCACCTGCTCCAGCGGAGCAGTACAAGGCAAGACTACCGAGAAAACATTGAACTCCCGAATACGCCGCGCAATCAGCTGCGTATACTGCGAACCAAAATCCAGAATGACGATCGTTGAGCTGTCCACACACCCAGTGTAAATCGGAGCCGCCGGCGTCTTCCGCACCCAGTCAATTCAGAAGTTCGCTTCGCGTCAGATTCGACTCTACGCGGTTGCGCCCCAAACGCTTCGCGCAGTACAGTGCGCTATCGGAGGCGTTCAGCAGCCACAGCGCGGACTCCGTTCGTTCCGGCACGCCCGCCGCCACACCGATACTAATCGTCTGGATCCCCCACGGACTTCCAACATGCGGCAGATTCATCGCTGCCACGGCCGCCCGCAGACCCTCAGCCACGGCCAGCGCTCCATCCCGCTCCAAATTCGGCAGAATGACAGCAAACTCCTCTCCTCCGAAGCGAGAGACCACTCCTAAGCTCTGCGGCAGAGTGTTCGCAATCACCGTCGCAATCTGGCGCAGACAAGCATCACCGCCCATATGCCCGAACAGGTCGTTGTATGACTTGAACAGGTCCACATCGATCAACAGCAGCGCCAGTGACTGCCCTTCCTTCAACGCCCGCTGCCACTCCTCCTCGAACCGTTCATCGAACCATCGTCGGTTCGCCAACCCCGTCAAACCGTCAGCGTTCGCCAGCTGCCGATACCGCGTCTCGCTCTTCTGCAGTGAAGTCTCGAGCTCCTTGCGCTCCTCCAGCAGCGCCGCCACCGGAAACGCCGTAAACAACGCCACCGCCAGAAAAATCTGCACTACCACGATCCGGTGCAGCATATGCGAGTCCACTATCAGCATTAGTGGCCCATGGCCCTCCACCGTCAGGCTGATCGAGATTACCGCGATCACAAAAACTGCCAGCACAGTCCCGGGAAAACCCAACCGGAAGACCACAAGCAGCAGCGCCGGAAAGATGAAGAAGATCAACGGGTCTTTATCGTCCGTAAACACCAGCAGCGTCGCAATCGCCGGGACCGTCAACAGCAGCAGGGTGTCGGGAAGCTGCTTCCCTTGGAAGACCGCAAAAAAACCCGGACGTAGGAGGATGAACACCAACGGCGCGACAATCGCCATGCCCAGAATATCGCCCAGATACCACGTCCGAAAAAGCGTCCACCACGGCCCCGCAGACACAAACAGCAGCGTCCACGACGCCCCGATCGCGCTCGTCACAGCAGTCGCCCCCACCACTGCCACACCCAAAAAGCCCAGCAGCGGCCTGCGCTTCGATAGGTTGAACGGGTTCCCAAACCAGTAGGTCAGTGCAAAACTCGACAGGATCACCTCTACCGAGTTCGCCACCGACACACCCAGAGCAAGGGCCAGAGGGTCCCCATACAGAACATCGGCTAGCGTATCCGCCAGGAGGCCTACCGCAAAAAATTGCAGCCAAACCCTCCGCGGTCGCGTGATCACCACTGCGAATAGCATCCCGTTGGTCAGCCAAATCGTGGCGACCCCTTCGGACTGCCGCGAAAGCACGATTCCCAGCCAGGAGAAGAGCAGCAGCACAGGAAACGTCACCGCCAGCTCTCGCCACCGAATTCCCTCAGTGGCCTGCTCCGAGGGCACCGCAACGACCTCGTACGGACCCTCAGTACCAAACCGTTGCTGGTCTCCGTCTCGCATCCGTACCAGTATCAACGAATAGCGGAAAAATCAAACAATAATTCCGCTCACTCTTGATCGCCCGACGGTCCCTAGTTTGGGTCTTTCTGCCGCGTGCTCTGCACTCCGGTCACCACGCCGATGCCCAGCATAATCAATGCTATCGCGACGATGTAATGCTCCGGTATATGCATCAGGTGGGCCAGATACGCCACACCCGCAATCAAGATCAGATAGCCAACCGCATAAAGTCCAAAAGACATGGTCACCCTCCGAACAGGAATTTAGGGCCTGCCTCTGAGTGAGATGCAAAATTCCAGGCTACCCGCTAAATGAAGAATGCTGAGTCTCATAAGCTCGCCAAAGCTGCAGATAAGCCACCTGTCGCGTTACATGAAAGAAGTCCGACCCCAAAAAATAAAGCACAGTCACTCCCATCCACCACCAGAACAGAAACTCCGGCGTCGTCACACTCTCAAACGGCAGTGGAGTCGCCGAAAACACCATCGCCAACACGATCAGCGCGATCTTCACGATCCCCATCACCAGGTTGATCTCCACCAGCTTCGACCTCAACGGCCCCAGCCGAAACGCCGCAGCGAGACTTCCCCTCACTCCCAACCCCCGCAGCATCGCCAGCAGGGGGGCCACGGACAGCGCCCAGCTCACCACCGCCCACATCGTAAACAGTCCCAGCGTCGCCACAATCACGAGCGCAAAATACCCCACAAGGTTTGGCTCACCTCCCGCCGCAGCTGGCCCCGTCACCGTCAGTTCCGCGACGCGTTCCACGCACCAGAACCACACCGCGAAGCTTCCCAGCAGCGCCAACACCCGCATCGCCTGCAGCACAATCAGTGTCCCCACCTGTCTGTGCAACCGCGCATCCGCTCGCCGCAATACCACCGTCCGTCCGATTGACGACACCACCACCCAGGCCACCACCATCACCGGCGCCAGCCACAGCGCCACCTGCAACACCGGTGGCAGCAGCACCTCCATTGCCTTCGCCAGCGTCTCTGCGGACCCCATCGGATCCAGCACCGTCATACCTCGTAGTGCTCCATAATCCAACGGCGTCGCCTGCAAAATTTTCAGCCCCTCGTATCGCAACACCAGCAGCGCCGGAATCCCATACGCCCACCGCCACAGCACCTCCAGCACCGTCAGCGAAGGCCGCCGCCAGCACTCCGAAAGCGTATGCACAAACGACTGTGTTCCTCGCACCGTTCCAGCGGCAATAACCACCCCATCCCGCGGCACCCGGGTTTCAGATAACGGCTCCACTACTTCACCACAAGATTCACAAGCTTACCCGGCACCACAATTACCTTCATCACAGCTTTTCCTTCAATCCGCGTCTTTACCTTCTCGTCCGCTAACGCCGCAGCCTTTACCGTAGCTTCATCGCTACCCGCTGCTACCCTCACTACACTCGCCAGCTTGCCATTCACCTGCACTGGAATCTCAACCTCATCCTCCCGCGCCAAATCAGGGTCGTAGACCGGCCAAGTTACGCGGAACGGATCGCCTGCATACTCCGCCTGCTCCCAAAGCTCCGCAGCAAGAAACGGGGCAAACGGAGCAAGCAGCAAAGTCAGGAAACAGAACACCTGAGAAACCACGTTGTCAGCGATTTTGCCAGCATCGATCGCTGCTTCCTGCGCGGAAATCTCGTTGACCAAAATCATGATAGAAGCGATTGACGTGTTGAAATGCCAGCGCCCACTGAAGTCGTCAGTGATCTTTGCGACCGTCTGATGCAACTTTCTCAATAGAAGCCGCCCTTCATCAGAAGAGAAGTTGGTCGCCCCAGCTTTCGCTGCACTCACGTGCTTGTACTTCATGACCAACCGATACACCCTGCTCAAAAACCGGCTGATGCCTGCAACGCCTTCCTCCTGCCACTCCAAATCACGGTCGGGCGGGGCCGCAAACAGCGCATACATCCTCGTCGCGTCCGCACCATACCGCGCAATCATATCGTCGGGCGACACCACATTGCCCTTTGACTTCGACATCTTCGCGCCGTCTTTGATCACCATCCCCTGCGTAAACAACCGCTCCGCAGGTTCATCATTATTGACCAACCCCAGGTCCCGCATCACCTTTGTCCAGAACCGCGAATAGATCAGATGCAGAATCGCATGCTCCACCCCACCGATATATTGATCGATTGGAAACCAGTAGTTCGCCTTATCAGAATCAAACGGCGCGCGCGCATTCTTCGCATCCGTATATCGGTAGAAGTACCAGCTCGAATCAACAAACGTGTCCATCGTGTCTGTCTCTCGCCTTGCCTTCCCTCCGCACTTCGGACAAGTCGTGTTCACAAACTCCGCCACCCGACCCAGCGGTGACCCATTCGTCTGGGTAATGTCTATCTGCTCCGGCAACAGAATCGGCAACTCGCTCTCCGCCACTGGCAGCGGCTCATCCGGCGAGCACTTGTCGCAATAGACCATCGGTATCGGCGTCCCCCAATACCTCTGCCGGCTCACCCCCCAGTCCTTCAGCCTATATGTAACTGTAGGCGTGCCAAATCCATTTGCCTTGGCAAACGCGGCCATCTTCTCCTGCGCCGCTACGCATCCCAGCCCACTCCACTCACCCGAGGCGACCACCACCGCACCCTCCTCCGCGGTATACGGCAGCGCAGGCGCCTCTCCGCCAGCAACAGCAATCACCCTCCGCACCGGCAGCCCATACTTCTGTGCAAACTCAAAGTCCCGCTCATCATGCGCCGGCACGCTCATAATCGCGCCCGTCCCATAGTCCGCCAGAATGTAGTTCGCCACCCAGATCGGCACCCGCTCGCCATTGAACGGATTCACCGCAAGCCGGCCCGTATTCACACCATGCTTCTCGATCGCTCCCAGCGCATCGCTCTCCCGCGCCTTCTGCTGCTCCGCAAGCAACCCTTCAATCTTCCCTCGGAGAGTCTCGTCCTCCAGCGCAAACGCCTTCGCCACAGCATGTTCAGGGGCCAACTGCACCGACGTGGCGCCAAAGATCGTATCTACCCGCGTCGTAAATACCGTCACCGTCTCGGCCGAACCGTCGACAGAAAAATCAACCAGCGCCCCTTCGCTCCGCCCGATCCAGTTCCGCTGCATGGTTCGGACCTTCTCCGGCCAACCCTCCAGCTTGTCCAGACCCTCCAGCAACTCATCTGCATACTTCGTGATCCGCAAGAACCATTGCGTAAGGTCCCGCAGCTCGACAACGGTGTCCTCATGCCGCCAGCAGCGCCCACCAATTACCTGCTCATTCGCCAGCACAGTCTGACAATCCGGACACCAATTCACCTTGCTCTTCTTCCGGTAAGCCAGGCCCCTCTCAAACATCTTTAAAAAGAACCACTGGTTCCAACGGTAGTAATCCGGCAAACAGGTCGTCACCTCATTCGACCAGTCAAAAGCCATGCCCAGCCGCCGGAACTGCTTCTTCATCGCGGCAATATTCCGGAACGTCCACTCCCGCGGCGGAACTCCGTTCTTCAGCGCAGCATTCTCCGCTGGCAAACCAAACGCGTCCCACCCCATCGGATGCAGCACGTTATACCCGCGCATCCACATATGCCGTGCCAGCGCATCGCCAATTGCATAGTTCCGCACGTGCCCCATGTGCAGTGCGCCGCTCGGATACGGCAGCATCTCCAGGCAGTAATACTTCGGCTTTCCCGAATGGTGTCCCTCCGCCGCATACAGCGAAGGGTCCGCGTCCCATACCGCCTGCCACTTCGGCTCAATCTCAGCCGGGTTATACCGTTGAGGTTGATTCAATTCGGCAGCGGAGGAATTTTCACTAACATTCGCGGTTTTCCCGCCTTTTTCGGTCAAAGGTGTCTCAGGCATACTACTTCGATTGTAACCGTCCGCCCGTCAACGCCCAGGCCCACCCCGAACGCTCGCCGCGTGAAGCACCCTCACCGCCTAATTCTGCGCAGCGCTCATCTTCTCTTCCAACTCCTTCAGGCTCTGGAGAACGGTCTTCACCGTATATCCCGGCGGCACGCGAAACAACGCCGGATCGGGCTCGGCTCGCGAAAACTGCTCCAGCTCGACCGTCGTCTCACCCGTTCGCGGGTCTATCATCTGTTGCTTCATCACCAGCTTCAAGTCCGGCGAAGTCCACACCTCGCGCGTCTTCGTAATCGGCGCATCGTTTCCCGCCCGTCCCACCGGGACAATCGTCGTTGTCCGAACGTCTGTCACCGGCAGTCCCTGAAGCATAACCGTACCCAGGTCCTCCGTCGTAACCACCGGCTGCGGGAGCGTCGAAGCGCTCGTCACCTGCGGCTGCACGGCCGTCTCCTGCTTCCGGTCCGCGGGAATTTTTACCACCGCCGCCGCCTTGTTCGCGATCTTCGGCCCCGACACCCAGGTCGTAATCGTATGCGCAACCGGGTCCGACACGAACACCATCACTGTATCTGGCTCGCCATTCTGGCCCTTCGCCATCCGCATCTCCACGCGGACGCGCCCTTGAGCGTCCCGCGCCACAAAGTGGTGCCCTTTTTGCGAAATTGTCGTCCCGTCGGCCAGCTTTCGGATCGTTTGGTGTACCTGAAGTGCCGAATACGGCTGTCCAATCACCGGCGCTGCAACCAGCGAACTAATAACTCCCCCGGTTGCAATGACCTCTTTCTTCTCACCACCGGTCGCCGCACTCTGCGCCCCGGCGAAGGCAGTAACCAGAGTCAAACCTGCCACTCCGACAGCAATACGCGCACGCATCATCGTCGCTCCTGTCCAAATCAGTGCCAAGTATTGCCTAGCCTCACCACCCGGTCAAGTCAAAAGCGCTTGAATCCTTATCGAGTCTGAACGATACAGCGCATTACTGCACGCCCGAGGCCACAACATTCGGGTGCCCCGCGCCACGTCCGTGAGCCATCATGCCGCAGCCGACCATCCACTTCTGCCAGTCTCCAGTAACAGGACAACTACACCTCGTCAGGATCTACCGGGCCGTCACCTAAAAACCTGAATCGGACGAACGGTTCGTTCCGAACTGCCGCCCTGACGATGGGCAGCAGGTCCCGCGCGGCATCCGCCTTCACCACGAATCCAGCTCCGACCTTCAGGGCCTCCCGCATCACGTCGACATTATGGTATGAGCTCACGAACAATATCTTCGTGCTCGGAGAAACCTCCCGGATCCGCCGGGCGGCGTCGAGGCCATTCAACTTAGGCAAATGAATATCCAGTAAAACCAGATGTGGTCGAATCGCTGCGCTCTTAAGAACAGCATCCAGCCCGTCGGCGCTCTCGCCAACCACCTGCAGATCTGCGTCTTCCGCGAGCATCGAACGAACAGCACTTCGCCAGGGCGCAAAATCGTCAACAATCAAAATAGTTACTGCTGCCACTTACCCAATACCCTCCCGCTAAATCGCCGTTCAAGTCGAACGCCACTGCGGACGATACTGAACCGATCAAGTATTAGGATGCCTTTTGCAACTCATTCCATCATTGCTCTCGCGCAATCCCACGCACGACAATTCCGGGACCATGGAACGCGGGTCAGCTGGCTCTCCGAACCAACTCTTCCGGCGAGCGGATCACGACGCTCCCGCGACTCTTTACAAGAAGGCCCTTCCGTTGCCACTCGCTCAACAGGCGGCTGACTGTGAATATCGTGACGTTAGCCTCGTCGGCCAGTTCCTCATTGCTGATGTTGAGTACGGTGCCCTCAAAACCTGCCTGCCCGATTCCTTTGGCCAGATTGCCCAGCACCCGCGCGACCCTCAGGCTGGCGCTATCGAAAGTCGTTGCAACGTGCAAATCGCGGTAAGTCTCCACATAATCCGACGCAATCAGCAACGCATTTTCGAGCAATCTTGGATATCGCCTGGAGAGGGGCAGAATTGCGCTACGCTCCCACGCCAAGGCAACGCTATCCGTCACTGACTCCGTACTCACCAGATAATTCATAGGCTCGGACAACAACGCTCTTCCGCCAGCGACCGCCGCCGGTGGGACCCAGAGGATGACTGTCTTCTCTCCCTCGCGAGTCGTACTAAAGGTGCGAGCTAGTCCTTCGATCATCAAATACAGCTTGTCCGCTCTATGCCCTTCGTTTGCGATTAACGAACGTGCATGAAACCGCCGCGGCGTTGCGGCCCCTAGAACTATCGCGAGGTCAGTCTTAGCCAACCCTTCGAGAAAACCTGGGGCGAGCTGGTTCACTCGGCCGACGATCTCCGAGTTCGTCATCACTCGTCTGGCACCTGACTTAGTCTTCATCTCGCCGCCCGTCCTTGTCCTTCAAGGCCCCACAAGCTAGATAACACGCCAGGTGAAACTCCAATAAGACAGTAATGCGTCGCCTAATCGTCCTTCAATCAAGCCCAAGCTGCTGAAGTGCTGCCAGACTAACAAGCCAACTCCAGAGAAGCAATTCCTTCGCCAATCATCACGCCCATCAACTCGCCGCCAGCGTTCGCAGCGCACAAGCCCGATCAACCGAAGACGATTACCTCCGGCACCTGAACGATGGCTCCATTGATGTCGGCCAGCTCTTTGGTCACTCGCCGGATCTCATATTCTGGGATGCCGCCCTGCCGGAGAACAGCCAATGCAGTGTCCAGATTGGCAAACTCGTGCGGGTCTCGGAACTGGCTCCCTTCATGAGCGCAGATGTACGTCGTCTCCTCAGCCGAATTGCGAAAGATCCTATAGCGAGTCAAATCAGCCCTCCTCCACAAGGCTCCGCGTTCCCGGTCGGCCAGCGGCTATCTATAGCGCCACTTATCGGCGGAAGACGCCCCCGACTTTAAATCCGCAACGAAATTCTCCACAAGGTTGACGTAAAAAATACGTGCCAAGGGGGAGAATGTGGCCACCCGCTTCAACCATACCTCGCAGCGAACTCGGCCGCCATCGCCTCGTCTTCCGCATCCAGAACGCTCTCCAGCAGCGACTGGGGCTGCGCGACTCTCTTCAGCTCGTGCTCACCGCTGCCATCCGGCAACGCCGCAACCATCGGGTTCGCTATCCACCGCTCAACATACCGGCTCGCATGGGCCCGACCGCAGAAATGTCGGGTGCGCCGAACCATCTTGTCGTCCCACTTCGGTAGAATCACCAGGTTCCCGTTCCGCTCGTACAACATCACCCAATGGTTCGCAAACGATTTCTGCATGTCGCATTCTTCGCACTTGCAGGTCTGGATCAGAGACATGGAACTTCGTCCTTTCGCGCATCGGCTGGCTCAACCGGCACTCGTGACGATGCGCAGGTCAATCCACGGACCATCGACCATCCGCTGCACCTTCTATCGGCCCCAAGGGGCCTTTCCTGTAGCTGGTCAGCGCCCTCAAAGGGCCCCGAGCCTACGGCCAGATCCATCAACCCGCCGACAACGCCCGCAGCACCCCAACATTTCGCGCCTCGTCCCCGGGAGCGTCCACCGGCGTCTCCGCAATAAACGCCGCGTGCCCAAACCGCCCATCATGCAGCAATCGCCGAAACACCTCGGCCCCAATCGTCCCCTCCCCGATATGCTCATGCCGATCCAGCTTCGACCCCATCGCCGCCTTCGCATCATTGCAGTGCCACACCTTCACTGCATCGAAACCCACCGTGTCTCCCACCACCATCATCGTCTCGATGTACCCATCCGGCGACACCAGGTCATACCCCGCCACATGCACATGGCATGTATCCAGACACACTCCCACCGGCGCACACGTCTTCAACCGCTCCACCAGCTCCGCCACCTGCTCCAGCTTTCCTCCCAGTGAAAACTCCGCCCCGGCCGTATTCTCAATCAAGATCTTGAAATCCTTCCCTTGCCACGCCAGCCCATCGATAGCCCTCTCAATCGACTCCGCCGCCAGCCTTAGTCCCTCCTCGCGAGCCAACCCCTTCCAGCTCCCCGGATGCAGCACCAGATACTCCGCTCCCAGCGCCAGCGCACGTTCCACCTCGCCGCGAAACGCCGACACACCATTCACCCGCACACTCTCCGTCTGGCTGCAAAGATTAATCAGGTAACTCGCATGCACAGCGACCGGCCCCACATCATGCTTCGTCCGCAGCTCCCGCATCTTCGCGGCGTCTTCGGGCTTCACCGCGGCCGCCCTCCACGTTCGCGGGCTCGAAGAGAATATCTGAAACGTATTCGCCCCTGCCGCCACTGCCCGCTCCACGGCGGTCCACGTTCCCCCCGCCGTCCCCACATGTACGCCAATCCGCCTCTTCACCGCAATCGCCATCTCTCAAGCCTACCCCAGATGGTATGCTGAGGCGCATCGCCACGACCATCCTGAGAGGACCTCAATGCCTACTCCACAAAATCTCAAGAACCACACGCGCTGGTACCCGCTCTTCCACTTCTTCGTTCTGCCCATGCTCCTGCTTAACTTCATCTTCTCCATCTACATCACCATTCACGATTGGCCACGTTACGAGCACACGCATCTGTGGTGGATTGTCATGGCCATTGTCTTCTTCGTTATGGCAGGCATTGCTCGCGGCGGCGCCATCAGTGTGCAGGACCGCGTCATCCGCCTCGAAGAACGCCTCCGCCTCGCCGCGCTACTCCCCGCCGAAGACCGCGCACACATCGACGAGCTCACGATCAACCAACTCGTCGCCCTCCGCTTCGCCTCCGACGGCGAAATCCCAGCCCTCGTCCGCAAAACCCTCACTCAAAATCTGGAGCCGAAGGCGATCAAGCAAAGCATCGTCAACTGGCGCGCCGACTATCATCGCGTCTAGCCAAACAAAAAGCGGTGGTGCAACCTGCAACCGGCTGCACCGCTAAACTCAAAGCTCAAAGCTATCTAGTACACGTCCCTCTGATACCGATTCTGCTTCTTCATCTTGGCCAGGTACTCCGCCGCGTGGTCAAGAGTTCCCTGCGAACCCTTCGCGATCACGTCCAGCAGCGCCGCCTCCACGTCCTTGGCCATCCGCGTCACATCGCCGCAGACGTAAAAGTAAGCTCCCCGTTCCAGCCACTTGAACAGGTCCGCAGCATGCTCCTGCATCCGGTCCTGCACATACACCTTTCGCGCCTGGTCCCGCGAAAACGCCGTATCCAGTCGCGTCAGCACGCCGTCCCTCTGCATCGCGTGGAACTGGTCCCGGTACAGATAGTCCAGCTTCTCTCGCTGATCTCCGAAGAATAACCAGTTGTCCCCCGTCTGCCCCGTGACCTGCCTCTCCTCCAAAAACGCGCGAAACGGTGCGACGCCCGTCCCTGGCCCGATCATGATCACCGGCGCTGACGTGTCCTCCGGCAGGCGGAAGTTCCCATTCGAATGCAGAAAGATCGGTAACGTCGTCCCTACCAGAGCACGTTCGCCAAGTTGTCCACTCGCAACACCCTGCCGGCTGCGCTCATGCGACTCATACCGGATTATCCGCACAGTGATCTGCACATTGTCCTTATGCACCTTCTGGCTCGACGCAATCGAATACATCCTCGGCACCAGCCGCTGCAGCACGTGGAACAACTGCTGCGGCTCCGTCACCACGCCCGGAAAATCCATCACCAGATCAATAAACTCGCGACCCCAGCAGTACTCCTCCGCCTGCGCCTTATGCTCCGGACCCACCATCGCCTGCAGGCCTTCGAGCCCCGGCGCCAGCTTCGCATACTGCTTCACGCTGCCTCGCACCAGCTTGCCAATGCTCAACCGCGTCCGCAGCGCCTCCTCCAGGCTGATCTCGACCTTGTAGTGGTCCAGCACCCGTTCGTCGCCTTTGAACTTCAGCGCCGCCATCATCTCTGCCACCGCCGCGGCCCGGTTCTCCGGATTGATCCCCACTGCATCACCCGGGGTATAGGTCATCCCCTCATCCAGCGTCAGTTCAATATGCCGCGTCTCTTTCTCCGACTCTTCGGCCGTCTGCAGTTCATTCACTCGAACTGTGGATAAAAACGGGTCATTTCTGCGTGTACTTCGATCTATGCCCGGCCGTACCCTTAGCTTCCTGCTCCTCGACCTCAATCATCTCTCTATGGTAGAACGCCCCCCGCCAAAATGCCTACGCCCCCACAGAGAGTGTCCCTACAACGAAATAACCATCGACACCTCAAGCAGGACCCAGCCCGCACGAAGCCACCCGTTCATTTACAGAAGAACGACCGCCGCTCATACTATTAGGCATTCAAAGTAATTGGCGAGGTAAGCATCGAAGACTTTGTCTCCCCTCCAGACAACTCTGACCGGGCCGAAGACCCCGCGACCGGCCACTCCATCGAGTCAGCGACCGCCGCTCCCGTCCTGACCGAAGGGCCCGCGTTCACGCCACCAGAGCAGCATCACGCTCCGGGGCCCGCAAAACGCAGAACTCCCTCCCTCCCGGCAATCGTTGCCGCGTGTCTTCTCGCCATCGTGGTTGTCGTCTTCAACCGAACTCCGCAACTCACCGCTCCCTGGCCGCAAAGCTATGATCCTGCACATTTCTGGCTTCTTTCCGCCGCATTGGCCGCTCTACCCCTCCTGGTGCTCCTGGTAGCGATGGCCGGCCTCCGTATCAAGGGACACATCGCCGCTTTAGCCGGCTTAGCGACCGCGCTCGCAGTCGCTCTCGTCGTCTTTCATATGCCCGCGCGACTGGCTTTGCTCGCAACTGGCCTCGGCGTCGGCTACGGACTCTTCCCCATCTGCTGGATCGTCGTTCCCGTCCTCTTCCTGTATCAACTCACCGTGCGCTCAGGCAGGTTCGCACAGCTGCAGGAATGCCTCGTAGGCGTTACGCCGGATGGCCGCTTACAACTTCTCCTGATCGCATTCGCGTTTGGTGCATTCTTCGAAGGCGCGGCAGGCTTCGGGACCCCCGTGGCCGTCTGCGGAACCATCCTCATCGGACTCGGCTTTCCGCCGCTTCAAGCCGCAGGCCTCGCCCTCCTGGCCAACACCGCTCCCGTTGCCTTTGGGGCCTTGGGCACTCCCATCGTTGCGCTCCACGGCGTCACCAATCTCGATACGCTCTTACTCGCACGAGTCATCGGCCGCATCCTCACTCCGTTCTGCGTCATCGTTCCCTTCTGGCTCATCTGGGCCTTCGCGGGCTTCGGCGCAATGCTGGAGGTCTGGCCCGCCGTCCTCGTCGCCGGCGCGACCTTCGGCGCGACCCAACTCCTCATCGCCACTTACCATGGCCCGTGGCTGGTCGACATCGCCGCTTCGGTCATCAGCATGGTCGTCCTCATCGCCTTCTTCCGCGTTTGGAAGCCAAAGCGCGTACTCGACGCCGCTTGCAAAGACGTCACCCACGAACCGCCTGCAAACTGCACAACCAACAGCAAAGATGTACTCAGGGCCGCGCTGCCATGGATCGTTCTCACGTCTATGCGTCGTCCTATGGGGCATGCCGCGCTTTTCGCAGTCGATTGACGCAGCCACCAGCATGAAGCGTCCCAATCAACGGCCTGCACCAGATAGTGCTGCGAATGCCGCCCGCCGTCCCCGCGCCAACAGCCGAAGCCGCAGTCTTCAACTTCAACTGGCTCTCCGCCACCGGCACCGGCATCTTCATCGCCGCTGTCCTCGCCGGCCTGCTCATGGGAATGCGGCCTCGAGCCATCGCCCATGTCTTCCTCGAAACCCTGGTGACCGTCCGCTTCACCCTCGTCACCATCGCTGCACTGATGGCCATCGGCTTCATCACACGCTACTGCGGCATGGACGCGACCCTCGGCCTCGCCTTCGCCCGCACCGGCGCCTTCTATCCCTTCTTCGGCACCCTCATCGGCTGGATCGGCACTGCCTCCACCGGCTCCGACACCTCGTCCAACGTCCTCTTCGGCAGCCTGCAAAAGCTCACCGCGCAGCAACTCAACATCTCGCCCTATCTGATGGCCTCGGCCAACTCCATCCGGAGGCGTAATGGGCAAGATGGTCGCCCCCCAAAGCATCGTCGTCGCCACAACAGCCACGGAGAGCTACGGCAGCGAAGGCACCATCCTTCGCTTCGTCTTCCTGCACAGTCTCGCGCTCGCCTGCCTGGTCGGTGTTCTGGTCTCGATAGTTGCGTACTCACCTGCCCTGACCAGGTTGATACTGCACTAACCCTAAGGCGCAAGCAGTATCCGCAGGTCGCGCAGGTTGTTCCCCGTCGGCCCTGTCGTAATCGTGTCGCCCAACAAGGCAAGCAGCGAGTACGAGTCGAACGCCGCAAGCGCCCGATCCACACGATGGCCCGTATTAGTGGCCCTCGCAGCCGTTGAGCCATCAACCAACGCACCCGCAGCCGGACTGTTGCCATCGATCCCATCGCTGCCCGCACTCAAGACAGTGATTTCTTCACCTGCGATGCACTCACTGCACAGCAACGCAAAGTGCTGGTTCCTCCCGCCTCTGCCCGTCGAACCCGACGGCACCTGCACCGTCACCTCGCCGGCAGAGAGCAGACACACCCGCTCGTGCTCCTGTCGCAACTCACGCACGCGGTCCAGCAAATAAGTCGCCGCCCGCTCCGCACTCCAGTCGTCGCAGCGATTGTCAATCTCCACGTGCCATCCCAGCTCCCTCGCCCGCGCCGCCGCCGCCGCTTCAAGCGTGCCACTATCCAACAACACGACCCATCGCGACCGCGCAAAAATTCTATCTGCCGGCTTCGGCGTCTCGGCAAGCGTCCGGCTAGTGAGCATATCCGAAACCACGCCCGGAACTCTCGCCGCCAAACCAAACTCCTCCGCAATCCGGTAGACGTCCTCCGCCGTACTGCGGTCAGGCAGCGTCGGCCCCGACGAAAGCGCATCCAGCTCACCCTCCGGCACGTCAGAAACAAAAATAGTCATCTGTTCCGCAGGCGCAGCGGCCTCGGCAAGCCGCCCTCCCTTCACGGCGGACAGATGCTTCCTCACTGCATTAATCGCAGCAATCGGCGCCCCACTCTCGACCAACGCTTTATGCGTCGCTGCCACTACTTCTAGCGAAACTCCCGGCCGCAGAAACTGCTCCACCATCGCCGAGCCGCCACCGCTCACCAGAAAGATAACCAGATCGCGCTCCGTCAAAGACCGCAGCGTCTCCAAAATATCGGCCGCCGCCGCGACAGAAGCCTCGTTAGGACTGGGATGCCCTCCGCCATACAAGCGAAACCGCGACGGCAGCGACGATCCAGTCCCCTCGGGGGCTACAACCACTCCCTCAAACCGTTCCGCCGCATGCCCGACCCGCCAGAGAAAAGCGTCCGCCATCGTACTCCCGGCCTTTCCCAGCGCCACCAGCACAAGACGGCCATACCCACTCAGCGAATAGCTGTATCCATCGATCTGAAGCGACGCCCCGTCGAATCGGACCCGCCGCTCCATCGCCGCTTCGACCCGCGAAGCTTCCAACGCATACCGAAAAATATCGAGCGCGTCTTCCCGGGCAAGATTCATGACGCCCCATCCTTAACTTGCCGTAACGGTCATCACTCGCAGCTCAGGAGAGACGATCAACTGCGCCTCCGTCCGCGCCTGCACCGCCGCCGCGTCCAGGCCCTCAGCGATCTCGGTCAGTACGAGTCCCTCAGGCGTCACATGGATCCAGCAAAGCTCCGTCACGATGTCATGCACAACGCTCTGTCCCGTCAGCGGCAGCGTACATTCCTTCAAAATCCGCGAAGCACCCTCCTTCGTCTGGTGTTCCATCGCAACAATCACCCGCCGCGCCCCCGCCACCAGGTCCATCGCGCCCCCCATACCCTTCACCATCTTGCCCGGAATCGTCCAGTTCGCAAGGTTGCCATGCTCATCCACCTGCATCGCGCCCAGGATGCTCATATCCATATGCCCGCCGCGAATCATCGCAAACGACTCCTCGCTCCCAAAGAACGAGCACCCCGGCAACTCCGTCACCGGCTGCTTCCCGGCATTGATCAGATCCGGATCAGCCTGCTCGTCCGTCGGCGGCGCCCCGACCCCCAGCATCCCGTTCTCCGACTGAAACATCACGTCGATCCCCGCAGGAATATAGCCCGCAATCATCGTCGGCAACCCAATGCCAAGGTTCACATAAAATCCGTCCTTGAACTCCCGCGCAATCCGTCGCGCAATCCGCTCCTTCCCGGTCACGCCGCACCTCCCGACTGGATGAACTTCGACTCAATCGGCTTGCGATACGCCGCCCCCACCAGAATGCGATTCACATAAATCCCCGGCGTAATAATGTGGTCCGGATCCAGCTCTCCCGGCTCAACCAACTCCTCCACCTCCGCGATCGTCAAGTCGGCAGCGGTAGCCATCGCCGGATTAAAGTTCCTCGCCGTCTTGCGATAAACAAGGTTCCCCAGCCGATCTCCCTTCCACGCCTTGATCAGCGCAACATCCGCATGCAGCGCCTGCTCCAGAACATAAGTCCTGTCGCCAATCTTGCGCGTCTCCTTGCCCTCGGCCACAATTGTGCCCAGCCCCGTCGGCACATAGAACGCCGGAATCCCCGCGCCACCAGCGCGAATCCGTTCCGCCAGCGTCCCCTGCGGAATCAGCGTCAGGTCCAGCTCACCCTTCAACACCAGCTGTCTCAAGCCGGCGGTTCTCTCCCACATAGCTGCCTACATGCGAAGCAATCATCCCGGCCTCGAGCATCAACCCCATGCCAAACCCATCCACCCCCATGTTGTTGCTGATCGTATGCAGCCCCGTAATCGCGACGCTGCACCAGCGCGGCAATCAGGTTCTCCGGAATCCCGCAGAGCCCAAAGCCCCCAAGCATAATCGTCGAGCCGGAAGCGATATCCGCAACCGCTTCATCTGCAGAGGAAACAACTTTATTCATGTCGCAATTCTCTGCGCGGCGAACGAAACCGCGCCGCGCCCTGATAGGTTTCTCCTACTTCGCCTGCGTCGAGAAGGTGAACGTCGTCGTGCTGTGCCGCGTCTCGCCCGGCTTCAACTCCGTCGTCGGAAAGCGCAGGATGGTTCGGCGAGTCGGGAAAGTGCTGCGTCTCCAGGCACAACCCGGAGTTCTTCGCATGCCCTTCACCTGCCCTTGCCGAACTTCGTTCCATCCAGAAAATTCCCGGAATAGAACTGCACCCCCGGCTCCGTCGTCGTCACCGTCAGCACGCGGCCGCTCACCGGATCGTAGACCCGCGCCGCAGTCTTCACCTCGCCATTTCTGCCGCGAAGCACCCAGTTATGGTCATATCCACCCGCGATCTTCAACTGCTCATTGTCGTCATGGATCCGCGCCCCAATCACCGTCGCCTTGCGAAAATCAAACGGCGTCCCCTCCACAGGAGCAAGCACCCCTGTCGGAATCAACCCCGCATCGACCGGCGTGTACTTGTCCGCGGGAATCATCAACTCGTCGCCCAGAATCGTTCCTCGCCCGTCCCCTGCCAGATTGAAGTACGAGTGGTTCGTCAGATTCACGACCGTAGCCTTGTCCGTCGACACGTTATAGTCGATGCGCAACGCATTGTGATGCACGGTATACCGCACATGCGCCGTCAGCGTCCCAGGATAGCCCTGGTCGCCGTCCTTGCTCACCAGCGTCATCTCCACGCCGTCCGCAATTGCGCGTGCCTGCCACACCAGCTTGTCGAATCCCACCGTCCCGCCATGCAGCGAGTTCGCATTGTTATTCACCGGCACCTGGTACTGATGCCCATCGATCGAAAATTTCCCCAGCGCGATCCGGTTCCCGTAACGTCCGACGATCGCCCCAAAGTAAGTCGTATCGGCCAAGATAACCATCCAGAGCGCTATAGCCCAGCACAACGTTGGCTATCGTGCCATCGCGGTCTGCCGTCTTGATCGAGACGACGCGGGCACCATACGTCATGATCTTCGCCTCAATCCCTTCGCTCTTCAATGTGTACAGGTCGACTGCCGTGCCATCCGGTGTCTTCCCATAGATCTCCTGCGTTACCGAACCATGTGCCGCCATCGCAGTTGTCATGCTAAGCAGCATAACCCTTAGCCATCTCATCGTCATATTTCCCCGGCCCTCGCCATCGCCGCCAGCCAACCTACGGCAAATTTCATTACGGAATCGCCGATACTACGGCGGCCCTCGCCACTATACGTGAATGACCGCTTCTCCACGAAACAGCGATAAGATGGTGCGTCAACCAATCGCGAAAAGGACGGCCATGACCAACTCCAGAAGCATTCTCTCTCCTGCTCCCCTTGCTCGCCCTCTGCTGCTTCAGTCCGATCTCCGCCACTGCGGCAACACCCTCCGATCACTGGGTCGGCACCTGGGCCGCATCACCCATGGCCGCCAAGAATCCCAGCGCCAAATTCGGGGCCCCGGGACCGACGGCACCACCCTTCGCGAGATCGTCCATATCTCCATCGGCGGCCCTTCCGTCCGCGTATCCTCACCAACGAATTCGGCCTCGACCCGCTCACCATCGGCGCTGCACAGATCGCCCTCAGCACCAGCGGCAGCGCCATCACCGCAGGCACCGCAACTCCACTCACCTTCGGCGGGGCACCCTCCATCATCATTCCCCCCGGCGCGCTGGTCGTCAGCGATCCCGCCGCCCTCAAAGTCGCTCCCTTGTCCAATCTCGCCGTCAGCATCTTCCTTCCCGATCAGCCAGTCAACCAACTCACCCTCCATAGCTTCGCCGATCAGACCAACTACCTCGTCCCCGGCAACGTCGTCAGCGCCCCCTCGCTCGACACCCCCACCGACCTTCTTCAGCTGGGACTTCCTCAAAGGAGTCGACGTCAGCGCCGACGACAAAGCCGCATCCATCGTCACCTTCGGCGACAGCATCACCGACGGCGCTCACAGCACTCGCGACGCCAACGCCCGCTGGCCCGACGTCCTCGCCCGCCGCCTTCAGGCCGACAAGAAGACCGCGAACCTCGGCGTCCTCAACGAAGGCATCGGCGGCAATCGCGTCCTCCATGACACCACCGGCCCCTCCGCCCTCGCCCGCTTCGACCGCGACGTCCTCGCCCAGGCCGGCGTCAAGTACCTCATCATCATGGAGAGCATCAACGACATCGGCCACGCCACCGACCCTGCCAAACCCTACGACGTCGTCACCGCCGAAGACCTCATCGTCGGCCTCAGCCAACTCGCCATACGCGCCCACACTCACGGCATCAAGGTCTACGGAGCCACGCTCACACCTTTCGTCGGCGCAAAATACCAGTCCCCGGCCGGAGAAGAGATGCGCCAGGCCGTCAACAAATGGATCCGCACCACCAACCAGCTCGACGGCGTCATCGACTTCGACAAGGTCACCACCGACCCCACGCATCCCGGCATGTTCCTCGTCCTCGACGACTCAGGCGACCACCTGCACCCCGGCGATGACGGTTACAAAGCCATGGGCGAATCCATCGACCTCAAACTCTTCACGAAATAGGAGCAATCCACAACAAGACGGTGACGATCGCAACGAATATCAGGGCGAAAGAGAATCGTGAAGACCGGCTCCTCCATCCACGACTCCGAAGCTCCCATCCGGTAGCCGGGCAATCGTCGGAGTATAGGCAGCAACCACCTGCCGCCTCCACCAGACACCCTCGGTACGTCGTTCCTCCATCGTACTGAACCAATACTGCCAAAGCACGGCCCGAACCTGGCGCGGCGGCGCATTGGGAAAGGGATTGTCTTTGAAGAGCCGAAGCACCACAGGATCGTTTTCAAGAAGAAGCTCTTCCGTCCGAGGAACGAACGGATACTGCCGCCACTCCCCAAGCGACGCGAACCAGAGGTTCCAGTCGAAGCGAGGCTGATAGGGAGCATAGATACCCGGTCGCTCCTTCGGTTCCTGCGGCTTGTACCGGAACGGATATGCGACCCAATGCTCTCCATCGTCCGACCCCTGAAACTCAATCTCATAGCGATGTGGAGTCATCACCGCAAACAGTCCGTACTGGTTCGCAATACGAAGGGGATCCAGTGCAGCAACAGGCGCCGTAGGAAGCGGCGACCCGCGCCAGAACATCTGCACCAGGGGAACTGCCGTCGCATAGAAGATCCACGTCAGCACAAAGGCGAATGCAGCGGAGCGAAGAGGGTTCCACCTGGGTAGTCTCGCCGATGCTTCATTATCAGATGGGTCTCCCTCAGGCCCCGGAACGGAGGCCCCACGAACGACGTCCACATGCCATCGGCGCGGAAAGCACCGCCGCAGAAACCGGTCGTCCAGCAACAGGACCGCGAGCGCAAGCACAAGGTAATTGAGAAAAGCATAGTTCGCGGTCGCAATCACTCCGACCTGCCACGCCGTAACCACGAAGAAGCACACGATCTTCCAGCGCCGTGGCAGAAACGACAGCCACACCAGCCCGAGTTCCATCGCAAGCGTGGCCCCCGCCGTCGCGACGTGGAACCAATTCGGCAGATGCGCTAAGTACCAGCCAATCCACGTCGGCAAAGGCCCATTCTGGTAGTACTCGTACAGCGCGGTCAGGTTTCGCCACGTAGGGTCACCGCTCTCCAGCTTCACGACCCCCGACTCAAAGTAGATCCGGAACCACTCCCACAGCAGCAGGAACATGGCCGCCCGCACCGCCGGCTGCTTTCTTCCAAGCCCGGGTAAAAAACCCGACGGCGCAAGAAACAGCGAAAGAAATCCCGCCTCCAACAGCATGCCGTCCGACTGGTAGCCGGAGAAGTCCTGAGCCGCGCCAACAAACGAGAGGAAACAACAAAAGCAGACCAGAAGCATCATGCGCGGCCAGATGTTAACGACCAGAACCACTGAGGCGATCAGACCCGTCCAGCACACCGTCATCAACATAGAGTCGTTCGCCGAAAACCAGAGCAGCGTAGGCGCGTACCAGAACCGCACAACACCCAACTGACTTACGGCCTGCAGGTATTCGGCGGCGGGAAGTATGCCTCGCGGTCCGAATCAGACCACGGCACCTGGAACAGAAGCGCGTAGAACGCCGAAAAGTAGATCAGGCCGAGCGCACGCAGGAAGAGCCAGCGCGCAAGGAAGTGCTCCCTGGATCCACGCGCAGGATCGAATAGATATCCGTAGATATGTTCGATCGTTTGCATCACGGGCAGGATAACGTGTCCATCGCAGGCCGGACGGGCCAATTCGGTCATCCGGCACCGTTACGTCCTCTTTGTCGGTGGCCAGCCCATCACTTACTCGCCGCCACCCGCTCCCACGGCTGCAGCACCTTCACCGAAGCCATCCCCGCCGCCGTCGCCGCCTGGATCCCCATCTCCGTATCTTCGAACACCAAACAGTCCTCCGGCGCGACCCCAAGCCGCTCGGCAGCAATCAAAAACGGCTCCGGGTCCGGCTTGCTCTTCGTATAGTCTCCCGCGCAAACCAGCGTCTCAAACTTGTCCCGGATCCCCAGCGTCTCCAGCGACTTCGTCACCGAATCACGAGTACTCCCTGAAACCACCGCAAACGGGATCTTCCCATGGCTTATGTGAATATGCTCCAGCACCTCCGGCACCGCCTTCAACTCCGGAAGAATGTTGTAGTACATCCCCTCCTTGCGCCGCTCCACCTCGTCCGCCGGCATCGCCAGCCCCTCCCGCACATTGAGCGCTGCAATGATCTCCGCGACCGGCATTCCACCCCACGAATAAAACAACTCTTCGTCGAACTTACATCCCCACTCCGCTAACACGGTCTTCCACGCCACATAGTGCAGCGGCATCGAATCCACAATCGTCCCATCGCAATCAAACAAATAGGCCTTGAAAGCCCCGTCCGGCAGCTTCAGTTTCCTCTCCACTCTCTATCTCCTCTCCTGCCGGCGCTTGTCCTTTTTGTCATTACGCAGCGCAGCGGAGAAATCTGCTGTTGTCCTTGCAAGCTCTCCGCATCAACACCCGAGGCGGCAGGCAGAAAGATCTTCCGATCCCCAACACACCCACCGCCTCGGAGTTATAAGTCGCTCTAAGAAAAACTACCTCAGTTCAATTCCGGCAAAGAAGTACCCAATCTCAAACGCCGCCGTGTCCTCTGCGTCCGACCCATGGATTGCGTTCTCTCCGATCGACGCGGCAAACTTCTTGCGGATCGTCCCTTCCTCGGCCTGCGCCGGGTTGGTCGCGCCCATCAGCTTCCGCAGGTCCGCAATGGCGTTGTCCTTCTCAAGCACCATCGGAAAGATGGGCCCGCTCGACATAAACTCCGTCAGCTCGCCAAAAAACGGCCGCGCCGCATGAACGTAATAGAATCCCTCGGCCTGCGCCCTGGAAATTGACATCCGCTTGATCGAAATGATCTTAAACCCTGCCTTTTCAATCTCGGCCAGGATGGCCCCGGCATGGCCCTTGCGAACTGCGTCCGGTTTGATGATGCTGAATGTGCGTTGTGACAACGTATTTCTCCTAGGTGAGTCTCTATTACTTAGTGTAGAACAAGGCCAGCAAACCGCGCCTGTTCACCCTGGCTGCAACTTCTCTCCGGAGCATGAGCGATGATGCGAAAGACAGCATGGATATGGTTCGTAGGCTTCGCAGCGTGGCTGACCGACGCCCTTCTAAGCCTCCGCGTACGCAACATGCTCCACGCACGCCTCGCCTTCGTGGTCGCCATCGTCTTCTTCACAGCCGGCCTCTTCTACCGCCGTCAGACCTGAAGTTATGACTCCGCAGCAGCCAAACGAAGCTTAGAAGCAATCTCCAGCAGTCGCTTGTCTCGTGTCCAAAGCAAAGTGCCGGGCACAAGCCGGACAGCAGCGAGCAGATGAGCGTCGATGTATCCAATTCCCAATCCGAAGAGCGCATGCCTGGAAATAAACTGAAGCATCTCGTCATGCTCAGCGATCTTTGCTTTGGGCAAATCACCCAACTCGCTCAACAGCAGGTCCCGCCGCTTGAAGCTGCCCATAGCGAGTTCACCGATTACTAGGGGATGGGAAAGCACCTGGCCCATCCCAAGCAATCGTCGCATCCCGGTCTCGGTCTTCCGCAGATGATCGATCCACACTGAAGTATCGACAAGAATCACTTCGCCGGACGCCGTCGTGGAATATGCTTGGCTCCCGGCTCTGTGCCCCCCAGGTCGGCGAGCCTGCGTGCGGCCTCACGCTCGATTAGGGCCTTCAGCGCCTCACGCACGAGTGCCGACTTTTCGTGCACCCCCGTGTAGGAAACCGCCTTCTCAAGCAACGCATCGTCTAATGCAAGAGTCGTTCGCATTCATCAATTCTATCATCAAATGATGACAATGATCGTGCCTAAAAGATGGCAGGGCTAATACTTCCAACTCGCCAGATCCGCCCCAGCCGGCGCCGTCTTCGCAATCCGCTCCATAATCTGTGGCAGATACATCGTGTTGTAGTGCAGCCGTGAGTACGCATTTGGCAGCGTAGGGTCCCCATTCCAGCAATGCTCCGCCCGAGGCCCATACTTCACCTCGCCCTCATAAGGCACCCCATGCCCCGGGGTCCCCGTCGTCTTCAAAAAATCCTCCATCAAATAAACCGCGTCATTCAAAAAGTAAGTATCGTCACTCCCCACATACAAATGGATCTTTCCCTGCAGCTTCGGCCCCAGCGTCTCCCAATCCCGCTGCAGCTTCGCATCGAGATCGTAGTGCTCCTTCCAATACTCAGCGACCTTGTGATCGATCTCCCCGGTCTCCTTATCGAAGATCGGCTGCGGATACCCATCCGCCCCCTCCGGCGAATACACCGCCTGCCAGATATCAAACTGCTCCCCCGACCGCCCATGGTCCCCCAGCGCCGCCTCATACGCGATATTGTCCCGCATCGATATTAGCGTGTGCCCCAGATAGTCCCGCATCGCCGGCTGCTCCACCCGCTTAGTCGCCCCCTGCATATAAAACATGTTGTCGTCCTTATACAGGTCACGAGTCATATAAGCGTGGAAGTCCACCGGGTCCGGACAAGCCACAAACGCCCCGTTGTAGTGGTCCGGATAGAAAATCTGCACCGCCAGCGACTCCCACCCACCCGTCGACCCGCCATATATAAACCGCGCCCAGCTCTGCCCAATCCCGCGAAACTGCTTCTCCGCCGCCGGAACCAGCTCCGTCTCAATCGCATCTCCATACGGCCCCAGGTTCGCCGAGTTCACCGCATACGAATCGTCATAATACGGATTCGCATGCTGGATCTTCATCACCAGCACCCGTGGAAACTTCGGGCTTATCCACTGCTGGTACTCCTTGTAAGCCTCCTCCTGCTGGATCCGGTTGTACCCCGCAAGATGAAACCGCTCCGAATAATTCGGCTTCAGGTTCGGGTCCGGCGGCGTCGTCCGAAAGTCATCAAACCCCGTCACAAAATGGTCATGAAAGATCATCAGCGGAAACCGCGCCTCCGGATGCTCATCAAACCCCTCCGGCACCAGCACAATCGCACTCAGATACATCGGCGTGCCCCAGAACTTCGTCAGCAGAGCACTCTGTATCCGGATATGCCGCACATATTTTGTATCCGCTTCAGGCACAATTGGTGGAATCACCTGGTCCATCGAAATCACAATAGGCGCCCTGTCCGGCCCGACGTGCACCTTCTGCGGCTTGCTGTACAGATTTCCCGGAGCAACATTCCAGTGCTTCCCCTCACCGCGATCCGGCGACAGCTTGATCGTCTTCCCATCCGCACGATGAAAGGTCTCATAGACATCCAGCACCGCCTGGACCGGTATACTCCCCCGGCGGCACGTCCTTCAAGCTCTTGATCGGATACCCCGCCGCCGAATCGCCCACCACAATACTCTGCCCCGGCTTCATCCCATCGACGGTCACGCCAAACACCATCTGACTCCGTGGCGTGTCGTCGATCTGCATCCTTGGCTCCTCAGACGGATCGTTCGACAGCAGCAACAGCAACCGTCCATCCAGCGTCTTAGCCGACCGGGCAGCGGGAAACGAAACTGAAACAGACTGAACACCCGTCTGGGCACTCATCGTCGCAACGTTCACAGAAAAGCCGGCAGCCAACGCCAGCACAAACGGCAAAGCAAGTGTACGCATGCTGGGAGTATACAAACCCGGGCCCGCCCAGGCCGACTTGAAAACAGAAACTCACCGGCCCACGACTGCTCCCAATTGGTATCATCCTCACACCGGCCCCTACTAGAGTACGAGGCGCTCTTCCAAGACCTCGCCAGCTTCCCTGGAGAAGAAATGAATGCACCCGTGTCCATAAACAGATCTGTGGCGGCCTTCGCGCTCCTATGCGGCCTCGCCGTTGCGCCCATAGCCAACGCCGCCGACACTCTGCCTCCCGCCGGGCCCCTGAAGGTCCCCGAACTCAAGTACGAGAAATTCGTCATGCCCAACGGTCTCGTCGTCATCATGCACGAAGACCACCGTCTCCCGCTCGTCGCCGTCGACCTCTGGTACCACGTCGGGCCGCTCAACGAGCGCGCGGGCCGCACCGGCTTCGCCCACCTCTTCGAACACATGATGTTCGAAGGCTCCGAGCACGTCGGCGAAAAGGCCCACATCAAATTCGTCGAAGGCGCAGGCGCCACCGACGTCAACGGCACTACCGACTTCGACCGCACCAACTACTTCGAAACCGTCCCCAGCAACCAGCTCGAACTCGCCCTCTGGCTTGAGAGCGATCGCATGGGCTTCCTCCTCGAAGGCCTCGACCGCACCAAGCTCACCAACCAGCGCGACGTCGTCCGCAACGAGCGTCGCCAGGGCGAAGGCACTCCCTATAATCTCGCCAGTGAAAAAATCTACCAGCTCCTCTTCCCTCAACAGCATCCCTACTACGGCGACGTCATCGGCTCTCACGCCGACATCGAAGCCGCGCGCATCAACGATATTCGCGACTTCCACCAGCAGTTCTACACTCCCAACAACGCCAGCCTCGCCATCGCCGGCGACTTCGACTCCGCCAAGCTAAAAGTGCTCCTCACGAAATACTTCGGCCCCATCCCCCAGGGCCCCAAGGTCGATCCAGTCACCGTCACCACCCCGCCCATTACAGAACAGAAGCGCGCCACCGTCACCGACACCGTCAAGCTGCCGCAGCTCCGCGTCGCCTTCCTCACGCCGCCCGCCTACACCCCGGGCGACGCCGATACAGACCTCCTCATTGATATCCTCGGCGGCGGAAAAGCCAGCCGGCTCAATCAGGTCCTCGTCTACAAACAGCAGGTAGCACAATCCGTGCGCTGCTCCAACAACTCCCTCAAGCTGACCTCAATCACCGAATGCTCCATCACCGCCAAACCCAACGTCAAGCTCGAGGCACCTCGAAGCCACCTTCTGGCAGGAGGTCGCCAGACTCCAGACCGAAGGCCCCACCAAGGGGGAGCTCGACTCCGCCCGCGTCGTCAACCTCACGCAGAAGATCATCGGCCTCGAACGACTCGGCGGCTTCGGTGGTGTCGCCGACACGCTCGACCACTACAACCAATACACCGGCGACCCCGGCTATCTCAGCAAGGACACTCGCGCGCTATCAATCTGCTACCGTTGCCAGCGTCAAGCAGGCCGCAAACAAATACCTCAACAAAAACCAGGCCGTCGTCGTCTCCTGCATACCGGGCAAAAAGGTCGTCGACGACGTCCCCCGCAGCCCAGACAACACTGACGCCGACGTCAAGCTCACCCCACCCTATACCGCGGCCTTTGAAGAGGAGCAGAGCTGGCGCAAGACAGTACCCGCGCCCGGCCCCGCCGTCGCCTTCCATCTCCCTGTCCCCAAGACCTTTGCGCTGAAGAACGGCCTGCAGGTCTATGTCATCGAGGACAAGCAACTCCCCGTACTCTCGGCAGGCATCGTCACCCGCGCGGGCAGCGAGAACAATACCGCAAGCCAGGCCGGTCTCGCCACCATAACTGCTGCTCTGCTCAATGAAGGCACCAAGACCCGCAACGCGACCCGGCTCGCAGATGACACAGAGAGCGTCGGTGCTCGCCTGGCCACAGTCGCGACCATGGACTCGGCCACGGCGACCATCACCCTCCTCTCCAACAACACCGGCGCTGCCCTCGATCTCCTCTCCGACGTCGTCCTGCACCCCGCCTTCAACCCCGATGACATCGAGCGCATCCGCAAGCAGCGCCTCGTCGCCATCGCGCAGGAGAGCGACTCGGCCCTCGCAATCGCACGGCGCGTCGGCCCCCGCCTCCTCTACGGAGACCAACCCTACGGCGAGGCACCCATAGGCACGCTCGACAGCGTTCGCGCCCTGACGCGCGACGACATCACCAGCTTCTACGGCGCCCACTACGGCTCCGCAGACTCCGCGCTCGTCCTCGCCGGCGATGTATCGCTCGAAGAGGCAAAACGCCTCGCCGAACAATACTTTGGTTCATGGACAGGAAACGCCGCAGCAGAAGTCACCCTTCCGCCAGCGCCTACGCCGCCGACCCTTCGCATCGCGCTAGTCGACAAGCCCGGCGCACCTCAAACCGCACTCATAGCGTTCGGCCTCGGCGTACCCGTCACCACCCCCGACCTCCAGGCCGTCCAGATCATGAACTACACCCTCGGCGGCGCATTCGCCAGCCGCATCAACATGAACCTGCGCGAGGTTCACGGCTTCACCTACGGCGCGCAGACTCTCTTCTCTCTCTATCGCGACGGCGGCCCTTTCCTCGCAGGTGGCCTCATCAAGACCGACGTCACCGCCCCGGCAATGCAGCAGTTGATGCTCGAAATCAAGCGCATCCAGACCGAACCCCCAACCGAAGCGGAGCTGAAGCAGGCCCGTGAGGCCCGCGTCCAATCCATCCCAGGCCAGTTCGAGACCACCAGCGCGACCGCAGGCGCAATGGGCTCGATCTTCCTATACAAGCGCCCCCTCAACTACTACGCCAACCTGCCCGACGCCTACCGTGCAGTCACCCCCGATGCAGTCGAGCGCGTCGCCAAAACCGACATCCACCCCGACCACCTCATCATCGTAGCCGTAGGCGACCGCACCAAGATCGAACCCTCCCTCAAGGAACTGAACCTGGCCCCCATCGAGCTCGTCGACCCCTCCGGCAACCCCATCAAATAACCACAGCACAAACAACAAGGCCGGAGAGCACAAACTCTCCGGCCGTTCTTGCCGTCATTCTGAGCGCAGCGAAGAATCCCCGCATTTTGTTCGAAGCGCCAAAATCACACCAAGGCGCAACCTAAGCCTTCCCCAGCACCCGGGCCATGGCCTCACCGATCTCTGCCGGCGACTTCACCACCGTAATCCCAGCCTCGGTCATCGCCTTCATCTTCTCCGCAGCCGTACCTTCACCGCCGGAAATGATCGCGCCAGCATGACCCATCCGTCGTCCCGCAGGCGCAGTCTGCCCGGCGATAAACCCAACCACCGGCTTCTTCACATGCTCCTTGATAAACTTCGCCGCCGCCTCTTCTGCCGATCCGCCGATCTCCCCGATCATGATGATCGCCTCGGTCTCCGCATCATCATTCAGCAGCTTCAGCGCATCGATATGCGTCGTCCCAATGATCGGGTCGCCACCAATCCCAATCGCCGTCGACTGCCCGATCCCACGCGTCGTCAGCTGGTACACCGCCTCATAGGTCAGCGTTCCCGACTTCGACACGATCCCAACCGAGCCTTCCTTATGGATCCGCCCCGGCATGATCCCGACCTTGGCCTTCCCCGGAGAAATCACGCCCGGACAATTAGGCCCGATCAGCCGCGACTTGGTGTTCTTTACAAACTCCCAAGTCTTCACCATATCCAACACCGGAATCCCCTCAGTAATACAAATAACCAGAGGAACATTAGCGGCCGCGGCCTCCAAAATGCCGTCCGCAGCAAACGGCGGCGGCACAAAGATCACCGACACATTCGCCCCCGTCTCCCTCACTGCCTCTTCAACCGTATTGAAGACCGGCCATCCCTCATGGATCGTCCCACCCTTACCCGGCGTCACGCCACCAACGACATTCGTGCCATACTCCGCGCAAGCCTTCGCATGAAAAGTCCCCTCACGCCCCGTAATCCCCTGCACAATCAACCGAGTATTCTTATCAACCAAAACCGCCATTTCGATCTCCTCACAACCTTTGGCACTTCGAAACTTCGCTTCCCTGGCTTGCAGGCCTTGCTTCTAGGTGACCCGAGGCTTCACCCTCGGGCCTCTCGGGCACTCCCAAAATCGGGGCCTTTAGCCCTGGGTATGTTTTGCTATCCGTTCCCCGCACTACTGCCGCCAGCCGCCTTCACGGCCAAATCCGCCGCTTCCTTCATCGTCGCGCCAACTTCAAATTTCAAGCCCGATTCTTTGAGTATTTTTCTTCCTTCCTCAACATTCGTGCCTTCCAGCCGCAAAATGATCGGCACCTTCACATTCAGCTTCTTCGCCGCAGCGACCACAGCAGTGGCCAGCACATCCACTCGCAGGATCCCGCCAAAAATATTAATAAAGATCGCCTTCACATGCGGATCACTCAACAAAATCCCAAATGCATTCTCAATCTGCTCCTGGTTAGCTCCACCACCCACATCCAGAAAGTTCGCCGCCAATCCACCGGCATACTGAATGATGTCCATCGTCGCCATCGCCAGCCCGGCGCCATTCACCATGCAGGCAATCGTGCCATCCAGCTTGATATAGTTCAGCGCAAACTTCGACGCCTCGACCTCCAGCGGCCCTCCTCCGCCAGATCACGCAGCTCCTTCAGGTCCTTATGTCTGAACATCGCGTTGTCATCAAAATTAATCTTGCAATCCAACGCGAGAAGCTTGTCATCCTTCGTAGTAATAAACGGATTGATCTCCATCAGCGTCGAATCCGTCTCAACAAACGCCTTATACAGCCCCGTCATAAACTTCACGGCATCGTTGATCTGCGTCGGCTTCAACCCCAGCTTGAACGCCAGCTTCCTCGCCTGATACGGCGCAAACCCCACCGCCGGATCGATGTACTCCTTGTAAATCAGCTCCGGGGTCTTATGCGCGACCTCTTCAATCTCCATCCCCCCCGACTGCGAAGCCATAAACACGACCTTCGCCGAGGCACGGTCCAGCACCAGCCCCAGATAAAGCTCGCGCTCAATCGCCGACCCTTCTTCGATCAGCAACCGCTGCACCTTCTGCCCCTGCGGCCCGGTCTGGTGCGTCACCAACTGCATCCCCAGGATCGCCTTCGCCGCAGCGTCGGCCTCTTCGAGCGTCCTCGCCAGTTTCACCCCGCCGCCCTTGCCACGCCCACCGGCATGGATCTGCGCCTTCACCACGACGACCTTGTTCCCCGCGCCAAACAAGCTCTTCGCCGCAACGTCAGCCTGTTCTAACGTGGTCGCCATCTCGCCGCCGGGACCGGCACACCATACTTCCGCAGAATCTCTTTTGCCTGATACTCGTGAATTTTCATAGGGTGTTTTCGCCAACTGCCTGCTCCAGAAGTGTATCGGACGCAAAGAACTCCCAGCAACGCAGAACGCGAACAACCGTGCGCTTATCGCCCATACTCTCCGTACCCAACAAACCCGACCACGGCCTCGATGGTTCGAAATCCGAACAAGTCGTCTAAGATTCCCTCGATGACCAAACCAACCTTCACCGGCCCTCTCACCCGGCGCCAACTCCTGAAGCTATCCTCGGTAGGCGCAACAGCTCTAGGCGCAAAGCTGGCGTTCCCCAATCTCACCGCCGTCGCCGAGCAGCAGCAATCAACCACGTCCCATCATCAAGCCACACCAAACACCAATCTCTACGCCCAACTCCTGCAAACCTGGTGCGACGGCCTCCTTGCCCACCAGGAGACAGCCATCCCTGACCCCGCCCTCCGCGGCGCTCTTCTCTGCCCCGCCTGCGCCATCATCCACGGACGCTGTGGCGATGCCGTCTACCCGCTCCTCCGCACGGCCCACACCACCGGCAAGTCCAAATACGTCGAAGCCGCCGTCCTCGTCCACGAATGGTCCCAGCAGCAAGTCAGCCGCGCCGACGGCAGTTGGATCAACGACGTCACGCTCAGCTCGTGGAAGGGCATCACCGTCTTCCACTCCATCGCACTCGCCGAAGCCCTCCACCACCACGGCGAGCTCCTCGACGCCACAACACGCCAACGCTGGATCGATCGTCTCGCCCGCGCCGCAAAGTTCCTCGACGGCTTCATCACCATCGACACCGGCAACATCAACTATCCCGTCACTGCGTCCCACTGCTTCGCCCTCTGCGCCCTGGTCCTCGGCGACCACCACTACCTCGACCGCGCCCACGCTCTCGCGCACGCCTCCCTCGACTACTTCACCCCAAACAACCTCCTCTTCGGCGAAGGCCACCCCCAAACCGCAATCACCGCAAAACACTGCCGCCCCGTCGACCTCGGCTACAACGTTGAAGAGTCCCTCCCCGCTCTCGCTCAATACGCTCTCCTCACCAACGACGGGCCCGTCCTCGACCAAATTGTTGCCGCGCTCCGCACCCACATGGAGTTCATGCTCCCCGACGGCGCCTGGGACAACAGTTGGGGCTCCCGCAACTACAAGTGGACCTGGTGGGGCAGTCGCACCAGCGATGGCTGCCACCCCGCCTACGTCCTCCTCGCCCAACACGACCCAAAGTTCCTCGAAGTCGCCTACCGCAACCTCGAACTCATGGCCTCCTGCACCCACAACGGCCTCCTCTACGGCGGCCCCGACTACTTCGCGCACGGCGACCAACCCTGCATCCACCACACCTTCACCCACGCCAAGTCCCTCGCCACCGTCCTCGACAGCACAACCGCCAACACACTTTCAACAGATGTCATTTCGACCGAAGGCGGCGCACTTGCCGCCGCAGTGGAGAAATCCGCTTCTCTACCTCTAACTCCTTCACCCCGCCTCTCCATCCCCCGAGACGAACCCTACGGCCTCAAGTCCTATCCCGAAATCGCCACACACCTCGCCGCCATCGGCCCATGGCGGGCCACCGTCACCGGCTACGACTTCGAATACATCGAGCGAGTCCAGTCCGGAGGCGGAGGCGCAGGCGGCGGAGGCCACGCCTCAGGCGGCGCCTTGTCCCTGCTCTACCACCAGCAACCCTCGGCCCCATCCTTACCGCCAGCATGACCGAATACCAGATGATCGAAATCTCCAACCAGCAAGCCTTCCTCGACAAGCCCCACATGCCCCTCACCCCGCGCATCGAGTCCGCCGGCAAACAAACCTACACGAGCCTAAGCGACTTCGAAGCCACCCTCATCGCGCTCGACGAACAAATGGGCGCCGCCCGGGAAATCGCCTTCGTTGCAAAAGGCCGCCTTCTCACCGCCTCCCACCAACCCCCACCTACCGGCGAAGCCCACTACCAACTCGCCTACAGCCTCACCCAATCCGCCGTAGAAATCCGGGCCACCGCCGACGCCCTCGCTCAAACCCCGCTCCAGTTCATCCTCCCCGTCATCTCACGCTCCAACGAAGCAGTCGCGCAACCCGACCCCAGAACCATCCAAATCACAAAACCGAAGGGCACCCTCACTATCCGCACCAACGCCTCACAAGGCTTCGAAGCCGCCCCAAAAGAGCGAACCTTCAACCTCGTCCCTGGCTTCGAGTGCGTCCCACTCACGATCACCATGCACCCCGGCCAGGAGATACAAATTCGCCTTGAGACACAATGAACAAGTATTTGAGGGCCAGAAATCAGCCACCAACTACAGACGAGGAAGCTTCGTCTCCTTCTTCAAATGAGCTCTTCGTGACCCGGCAGCCGGACGCGCCACCACCGCAAGGGAGCGTGTTGTCCCTGGACCCTCCCTACCTCCCTCCCTCTTCGGCACAAGCAGAACGTACGGGACGACTCGGTTCGAGAACTGACCCCTCAATCGAGCCGACGAGAACGGCGGTGCATGGTCTCCCACAATCAAAAAGATCGTCGGACGCGTCGTCGCTCTCAAAGCAACCTCGGACACCGACCGATGGACATTGAACACCAGTTGATACCAGGAACAGATCGCCCCATTCTCGGCCGTAATCGAGCTGTCCGAGCACGAGGGAGGGTCTTAACAAGGTTCGGAATCGGCACCGGCAAATGCGAATTCAGTGTCACCCAATAAATAAACTGCGGCGAATCTGAATTCTTTTCAAGCCGATCGCCTATCCATACCGAAGTGGCCGCGTCGCATGTCCCCGGAAATGGCCCGGGACACATAGGCAGACCCTGCCCCTGCAGTTGATCGCGGAACCACGTCTCATCAAATCCGATCCTGCCATACCAATCGACCCGGTCAAACATTCGCGCGCTGTACCCATGCACTGCCATGCTGTAATAGCCCAGCGCCTTCATTGTTTCGGGTAGACATCTCTTCAGCTCAGGAGCAGATGCGGTCAACAGGCCGAATCCCATAGCGCTTCCGCACAGTTCACGCGCCTCCCCTGCTACAGTGGGCCCATAGAAGGGGACAGTCCCTTCGTGAAGTGTGTACTTCTCCGAAAGTTTCTCGTCCGAGTAGGGTCTAACTAAAGACTGTTCCAGGTCAGCGGTAATGGCCTCTCCCCATGATTCAACCAAAATCAGGACCACATTTGGAACCACCGCATTCTTGCGTGCCGAAAGAGAGGCATTGTCGAACCCCACCATCGTCTTTGACGCCGAGGGCACAAAAGTGTCCTCCCCCGCAGTGTGCCTGCGACGGAAGCCCTCGTATTGCAGTTCACTCATCACCAGCGAGTGTGCCGGAAATCGGGTCAGACGCAGTGTGTCCTGTCGAAAATCGCCTTGAAACGCGGAAGTGAGTCCTCTGTTCACATCGACGGTCCGACAGAGGACAGCGAAGGCCACGAGCACCGAGGCTAAATAGGCCCGCTCCCTGCCAGTCGACCGATTGTCTTGCATGAGCGCCGTCAGAAAACAAATTACGACCATACAGATCGCGATCGCCGCGAAGCCGCCAAGGTGAGAAGGTGCGTACTCGAACACATAGCGAGCGTTGCGGGCCATCTCAAATGGGCCAAGCAGGTAGGTCGAATTTACGCCTCTCAATATGTCCATCAGCATCGCGAGGAACAAAAGCGTACCCGTCACAGTGCGGCGCACAAAGAGAGACAGGATTCCAATGAGCACACACTCAACATTGAACCAGCCCGTCAAGAGGAGTCCTAGCGAATGACTCGCGACCCAGAAGGGAATATTGGCAGCGACTATATAGACAAAGATTGAAAATGCAGCTCGAACTTTCATGGGCCCAGGGAAATACGGTGGAGTAGCAAACCTCTGCTTTCCACGCTATCGACTGCGAGCTGAATATTGATAGAAGATAACTATCTCAATCTGCTTCTAAGTCCCAAAATGAAACAGGCCTGGGCCAGTCACCACACTCGGGCGATGACACAGCGCCTCCGCGACGCATCTTCTCTCACCTGCTACGCTTTAACCGATGCCCCTCCAGCCTCACCTCAAACGAATCATCGAAGGCCACGAGGCCCTCTCCCGCGCCGACGCCGCTGAACTCCTCCACCTGGTTCTCCGCGGAGAAGCCACAGAGCTCGAACTCGCCGCCCTCCTCAGCTCTCTCGCGACCCGCGGCGAAACCCCCAACGAAATCGCCGGCTTCGTCGACACCATGCGCGCCGCCGCGACCACGATCCCACTGACCGACGCAGAGCGCAGCACCCTCGTCGACACCTGCGGCACCGGGGCCGACTCGAGCGGCACCTTCAACATCTCCACCGCAGCAGCTCTCGTCGCCGCCGCCGCGGGAGCCACAGTCGCCAAACACGGCAACCGCGCCGTCACCTCGCAGTGCGGCTCCGCCGACGTCCTCGAGGCCCTCGGCGTCCCCGTCGCTCTCTCGCCC
Source organism: uncultured Acidobacteriaceae bacterium (assembly GCA_963756685.1). GTDB lineage: Bacteria > Acidobacteriota > Terriglobia > Terriglobales > Acidobacteriaceae > Edaphobacter. The sequence goes on along the minus strand of CAVWON010000003.1, from coordinate 81,674 downwards.
GACGAAGGCGCAGCCTCCCTCCGCAAACATCACTTCGCCTTCTTCCACGCCCCCGCCCTGCACCCGGCGATGAAGACCGTCATGCCCGTCCGGCGGGCGCTCGGAATCCGCACCATCTTCCACCTCGTCGGTCCACTCTCTAACCCCGCAGGGGCCTCCGCGCAGATCATGGGCGTCTACGCCCCGCACCTCGTCCCGCTCGTCGCCAACGCAATGCTCCTCCTGAACACCCGCCACGCCTTCGTCGTCCACGGCGACACAGGAAGGGGCGGCAGCGCCAGCGGCAACAGTGGAGGCGCCGCCGGCATTGGGGGGCTAGACGAGTTCTCCATCTCCGGCCCCAGCCAATTCGCCGAGGTCCACAAGGGCATAGTCACCCTCTCCACCATCACCCCCGAAGACGTCGGTCTCCAGCGCGCCCCCATCGAAACCCTCCTGGGCGGCGACGCCAGCACCAACGCCCACATCCTCACCGCCATCTTCTCCGGCGAAACGGGCCCCCGCCGCGACATCGTCCTCCTCAACGCCGCCGCTGTCCTCGTCACCGCCGACCTCGCCCCCGACCTCCGCACCGGCATCGCCCTCGCCGCCCGGACCATCGACTCCGGCGCCGTCACAAAGCTCGTGGCCGCGCTCGCCCGACCGAACTCCACGGAACCCGGAAGCACTCCATCGCGTACTATCTCTTAGCAACTCTTAGGAGCAGTACCCAAATGTCGACCTACCCTCCGCCAACCCCGTCGCTCGACCCGGCCCTCGTCACTACGGCCTTTGAGGTCCCAGGCCACCGCATCGTCCGCAACATCGGCGTCGTCCGCGGCATCGTCGTCCGCTCGCGCAATATCTTCGCCACCATCGGCGCCGGCCTGCAAACCCTGGTCGGTGGCGACATCACCCTCTTCACCGAGCTCTGCGAAAAGACCCGCCAGGACTCCTACGCCATGATGACCCTCCACGCCGCCCAACTCGGCGCCAACGCCGTTATCGCCGTCCGCTACGACGCAAACGAGGTCATCCGCGGCGTCACCGAGGTCCTCGCCTACGGCACCGCCGTCGTCGTCGAGCCCATCAAGAACTAGCCATCTCAAAAAACAAAAACCTAACACCGATGCCACCGAGAAGGCCTGAAAACCGATCCGTCGGATCCCCAAAATCGGTGTCATCGGTGGCAATCGGTGTTAAGCCGTTCTCTCCTACCGGGCCTCAAACACCAGATTGAACGGCGTCTCCGCGGCCTTGCGGAAGTGCGTAAATCCCCCGCCTCGCACGACCTTCTCCAGCCTCGCCGGTCCAGCCTGCGCTCCCAGCCCCAATCCAACCTCCTGCGCCAATGAGCAAGGCACGCAGATCGTAGCCGAAGCCGAATAAAAGATCCTCCCGACCGGATTATGGTTCGCCGCCGTATCGTCGTTCGCAAACGGCTCTACCAACATCCACGTCCCGCCCGGCGCCAGCGTCGTCTTCACATGCCCAGCCGCGCCTACCGGATCGCCCATATCATGCAGGCAGTCGAAGAACGCGACCAGATCATAGTCCTTCCCCGGGAAGTCCTTCGCAGACGCGACCTCAAACGTCACCCTGTCCGCAACGCCCGCGGCCTTCGCCTTCTCCCGCGCCTTATCAATCGACGGCCGATGATAGTCAAACCCGATAAACTTCGACTTCGGATAAGCCTTCGCCATCAACAGCGTCGACGCCCCATGACCGCAGCCGATGTCTGCCACTCTCGCGCCCGCCTTCAGCTTCGCCTCCACTCCCTCCAGCGCCGGGATCCAGTTCGAAACCAGGTTCGCTAAGTAAGTTGGCCGAAAGAAGCGCTCCGTCCCTTCAAACAACCCCTTCTCATGCTCGTGCCAACCCATCCCTTTGCCCGTACGATAGATCTCCGTCAGCTTCTCCTCGTCCTTCATCAGCGAAGCCAGCAGATGATAAAACCCCGGCAGATGCACCGGCGTATCGTCCAGCGCCAGCACCAGCGCCTGCTCCGGAGTCATGAAATAGGTGCCGTTCACCGCGTCATACTGCACCAGTTGCCCCGCCGCATTCGCATTCAACCACTCGCGAACATATCGCTCCGAAGTCCCCGTCCGCTTCGCCAGTTCAGCCGGAGTCACCGGCCCTCCATCGCCCATCGCCCGGTAAAGCCCTAGTTTGTCGCCAATCAAAATCAGCGGTGCCTGCAGTGCCGCACCCATGTCCTGCACCGCCCGCCCCAACAACGCATTCAACGCATCCGGATTCACCGGCCGTGCCGGTGCTGGTACTTGCTGTGCTGTAGCCATTTCGCATCTCCTCGGAAAAAAATTGTCCGGGACTGCATCGACGTCTACCAGTTGTGTGCTTTGAGCAGGAGTAACAGCAGGCGCACAGGCCGGCATCGCGCAGGTCCCCGGGGCCCGTCAACACGCCAGAGCATACGCGCCGGATTTCCCCACCGTCAACGAGGGCCGTTTTTCACCGGTCGTCCCTCAATCTTAAGTCACCCGCAAACTCACTCGGCCCTACTTCCACTCCCAGACTTTGGAGGTTGTACCACCGGACGCATCCACTTCATATTCAAAGGCCCCGCAAGCTCCGTTCAGCCGCGCAAGCTTCTGCGAAGCCGTCCGGAAGAACAGCATGCCCCGGTAGCTAACAGAGCCGCCTGGCCCGAATTTGCCCACCCCCGTTCCCGTCCACGTGATGCTCTCGCCATCCTGCGTCGTGACCAGCCCTTGGCCTTCGCCATGGATAATGCCATCCGCACCAACGATCGAGGTATAGCTGCCGATGCCTGTCGTAGGCACACCTAAGATATGGCCGGTGTCTTCGAACGACACCTCCGCTGTTGGGGGGTTAACGGAAATCACCCGTCTCACAAGTCTCTTGCCTTTAATTTCGCTGATCAAATCTCCAAGCATAGTTACACCTCTTCTTTCAGTAAGTTTTGAATTGTCATCCCGGGGAGTGCGCAATTGTACTCCCGAAGAAGTACAGACAGCCCCAATCCGCCGCGGCAGAAATTACGCACCAATTTGCAGATTCGCAACGCGCCGCGCAACGGAAGGACAAGCCGAAACGTGTATGCTGCCACTGACGCTGAAAGCACAAAAATCATCGCAGTCCCACTGCAACCTTCTTCACACAAATCAAGCGTCAATACCGCAGCCCAAGCCAAAGGAGAACGTCCTTGCCGATTCGCCGCGTTCTATACTCCGCACTCCTCGCAATCTCACTTCCTCTGACCGCGCAACAACCCGCGACCCCGCCGCACAGCGGCCCGGCGGCCCGAACTCCGGCCCCGCGCCCGCACCGCCGCCACTAACCGGCGATGCCCTCCAGCAACCAGGCGTGCCCACCGGCACACTCTCTGAAAAACTCACCCTGCGCAGCCAGATCTACGACGGCATGGTCAGCGACTACTGGATCTACGTCCCCGCCCAGTACGACCCCAAAAAGCCCGCCGCCCTCATGGTCTTTCAGGACGGCGAAGGCTACCTGAACCGCAAGGGCAATCACCCCGCCCTCAACGCACTCGACAACCTCATCGCGCAGGGAAAAATCCCCGTCATCATCGCCGTCTTCACCAACCCCGGCGACATCTCCGCCTCACCCGGAACCCCCACCTACAACTTCGTCGCCGCCTACGGCAAAAAATGGGCCCGCACCCTCAAAGACTCCATGCGCTCCACCGAATACGACACCGTCTCCGACCGCTACGCCCGCTTCCTCCACAACGAGCTCCTCGCCGACGTCGCCAAACGCTACAACCTCCGCACCGACGCCTACTCGCGCGCCATCACCGGCTCAAGCTCCGGCGGCATCTGCTCCTTCAACGTGGCCTGGCAGCGCCCCGACGACTTCAGCCGCGTCATCTCCTGGATCGGCTCCTTCACCTCCATCCAGTGGCACGAAGACCCCGCAGTCCCCGACGGCGGCCAGGACTACCCCGACAAAATTCTGCGCGAAGACCACCGCAACCTCCGCGTCTGGATCCAGGACGGCAGCAACGACCAGGAGAACCCGAAGTACGGCTCATGGCCCATGGCCAACATCCGCATGGCCAACGCCCTCAAGCTCAAGAACTACGACTTCCAGTTCACCTTCGGCAAAGGCCCGCATTCCCAGGCCGAAGGCGCCGCCGAGTTCCCCGAGAGCTCATCTGGCTCTGGCGCGGCTACGACCCCGCAAAGACCTCCGAGACCTACACGCAGGACCCCGCCGAAGCCACCAAGCCACCCTTCCGCGTAGCCATCGTCAACCGCTAAACGTGGGCCTAGTCGTTCACCGCACCATCTCTTGTGCACTTTCCGAAGACACACGAAAATAACGGTCCACCCTATCCTGTGCAGCACCTTCACCTAAGTCGCATTTCCACAAAACACGCCGTATTTCCACAAAAATATAGCCTTCAGACCCCCTTGTATTCATCGCCAGCGCGAGTATCTTACGAATCAACGGAGGAGAAATTCTCCAGTAGGAGAGAGTAGACGAGAGTCATCACGAGCACTGTCGGCTAATCATGGAAATGGAACTCGCAAGGGAACCAGGAACAGTTCTCGAGAGAGGAACCGGGAACGGAACTCGCAAGAGTACCAGGAACGGAACTCGAAAGAGGCCCGGCAACGGAACTCACGAAGCGCTCAGGTGACTGGCCGCAGCGGGATGACACGAGAAAGCTCTTACAGCGAATGTGATGACGGAAGAGTACGGGAAACGGCGGGCTCCGCTCGCAGGTTCCGAACGAACTCTGAATTGACGAGTAGTTGTGATCCGGGCGCCGAACCGGATCTTCGAAAAATCGGAACGAGGGGGCGAGATCTCGAAAGAGAAATCGCCCCTTCGCTTTTGTCGCGATCAGATCTCTGCATCACCTCGACCGGGTCCCCATCTTCGCCGCGCTTTTTGCGGCTAAGGTGGGCATTCGCGCTACGCGCGAACCCGAGGGCATCAGCACATTCAGGTTCGCTACCGGTTTCTTCGCTCGCGTCGTCGTGATCACCACCACGCTGATCAGAACAAACAGAGTCCCCAGAATCGTTCGCAGGCCAAGCGCTTCGCCGCCCAGGAAATATCCAATCAGCACGGCCACGACCGGATTCACGTACGCATAGGTCCCGACCTTTGTTGGCGATTCATGATGAATCAGCCACACGTAGGCGGTAAACGCGATGATCGAGCCGGCGACGATCAGATAGAGCAACGCGAGCCACGCTCCGCGCGAGACGGCCCACGGATGAAAATCGCGAAATTCGCCCAGCGCGGCCGCCGTGAGAGCCAGCAACACTCCGCCGGCGAGCATCTGCGCCCCCGAGCTCATCACTTTGGAAGACGGAAGCGGCAGCTTGCGCGTAAGCACGGACGCGACCGACCAGCTCATCGCTGCAACGATCAGCGCCACGGCGCCCGCCCTGTCGATCGGCGCCCCGCCGAGGTTCAGCGAGTGGCTCATCAGCACGGCCACTCCGCCAATCCCGATCAAGAGCGCCAATGCCAGGCGCACGGTGAGCCTCTGCGTTCGCAGGAAAACGATTTCCGACAGCGCCATGAACGCCGGGATCGTGGCCATCATGACCGCGGCGATGCCCGAAGGCACGCGCTGCTCGGCCCAGAACAACAGTCCGTAGTCGAGGACGAAGATCAGAAGCGCAAGCAAGAATGCCGACACCCATTGGCGCCCGCTCGGTGAGCGCTCGCCCCGCGCGATCATCCAGCCATAAAGAACGAGTCCCGCAACCAGGAAACGCATCGCCGCGAGAAGAAACGGCGGAACTTCGCGGACGCCCACGCGAATTGCGAGAAACGTGGATCCCCACACGAAATAGATAATCGCGAAAGCCAACAGGGTCTTCCACGCCGGGCGATGGGTTTTGGCTTCCATAGCAGATCCTACCAATATTCGAAAATCCTTCCGACAATCGAACTCGGATCATCGCCTCGATATCTCCAACGAGAGTCGCGACCCCACCGCCCACTGATATACTCGTCATCAAATTCAAGGAGACAATCATGGCCGAGTAACCGGCATCGGCGGCATCTTCCTTCGCGCCCGCGACCCAAAATCCCTCAGCGCCTGGTACGCCAAGCACCTCGGCATCCAGCTCAGCGACTATGGCGGCGCCACCTTTCTCTGGACCGACGAGGTCCCCGCCACCACCGGCATGACCACCTGGTCTCTCTTCCCCGAAGACACCACCTACTTCGGCAACGGCAACGAAAAAGGCCCTCAACAAGCCATGGTCAACTACCGCGTAGACGACCTCGACGCCCTCCTCACCCAACTAGCCGCCGCCGGCGTCACCATCGACCCCAAACGCGAAGACGCCGACTACGGCCGCTTCGCCTGGATCACCGACCCCGAAGGCAACCGCATCGAACTCTGGCAGCCCCTCGTCAGCCCAACCGCAATAGTAAGTCCCTCTCGATCTGCTCATTTGCTGTTGGCACCCGTAAGATAACCTCTACCTTTGCCCAAAATCGGGAGCAGATGTCCGCTCTGGTTCGTACTCATTACCGGGGGCGCGACGGTGCTGATAAAAGTGGCACAGACAAGCACTCAGTCACGTTAGTCTCCTGACGCTCGAAACGGACTCTTGCTTTGACCAAAATATTTGAATAGACCTGAATGGAGAGCGCCCTAATGAAGCTTTGTGGCAGGTCGATCGTATCCTGGCAATTCTTTATGCCATCGTCGGCGTTTCCGTTTCGAGCGCACAGGAGAGTCTTGCCAAGACCCGAGCCACCCTTCAAAGGCCACATCGGGCGCACGGTGGAAGAATCTACGAAGGACTTTCCTCCAGAGGTAAAAGCTCCCAAGGGAGCGCCTAACATCCTGGTTATTCTGACTGACGATGTGGGGTTTGGAGCCAGCAGCACGTTCGGCGGTCCGATACCCACGCCGACCTTCGACCGGCTTGCCAAGAACGGCCTGCGCTACACCCAATTTCACACGACGGCACTTTGTTCCCCGACTCGCGCAGCGTTGCTGACGGGACGCAATCATCACTCTGCGAATACCGGAATCATCATGGAGGGAGCCACCGGCTTCCCCGGCTACAACTCCCTCATGTCGAAGAGTGTCGGCTCGTTTGCCGAGGTGCTGAGGCAGAACGGCTACAACACGGCGTGGTACGGCAAGAACCACAATGTGCCCGGACTGGCAGAACAGCCAAGCCGGGCCTTTTGACCTTTGGCCCACTGGCCTGGGATTCGAATACTTCTATGGGTTCATCGGCGGCGATACCAGTCAATGGGCGCCCGCCATCTTCGAAGGCATCAAGCCTATCGAGCCTCCGCACGACCAAAAGGATTATTTCTTCGATCACGACATGGCCGACCACGCTATCGCCCGGATTCAAATGCTTCATGCCGTCGCTCCCGACAAGCCTTGGCTGACTTATTTCGCCCCGGGAACAGCGCACGCCCCTCACCATGCTCCCAAGGAAGTGATCGCAAGTTTCAAAGGACAGTTCGACCAGGGCTGGGACAAAGTTCGCGAAGAAACCATTGCCCGACAGAAGGCCATGGGAATCATTCCAGCCGACACCCAGTTAACTGTGCGCTCGGAGGGAATTCCGGCGTGGGATTCACTCGATGCGGATCACAAAAAAGTGTACGCGCACATGATGGAAGTCTACGCTGCTGCGCTCACCAACTGCGACAGAGAAATCGGCCGCGTGCTGGATGCTATCGAGCAAATGGGTGAGCTGGACAACACTCTGGTGATCTACATCCAGGGAGACAACGGAGCCAGCGCCGAAGGTGGCCAGCAGGGGTTGCTGAATGAGATGGCGTTCTTCAACGCCACTCCCGAAGACTTCAACGAAGTCATGAGACACATGGACGATCTGGGCGGTCCCACCACGTTCAATCATTACCCGATCGGCTGGGCGCATGCCATGGACACACCTTTCCAGTGGACCAAGCAGATCGCATCGCACTTCGGCGGCACGCGCAACGGCATGGTGATCTCATGGCCCGCCCGCATAAAAGAGAAGGGCGGCATCCGTCCGCAATTTCACAGCGTCATTGACATCGCCCCGACCATCTATGAAGCGGTTGGCGTTCAAGCTCCGTCCGTACTCAACGGCGTGCCCCAGAAACCCATCGAAGGGGTGAGTATGGTGTACACCTTCGACTCAGCAACAGCACCTTCCACGCATCGCACGCAATATTTCGAGATGTTCGGGAACCGCGCCATTTATAACGACGGATGGGTGGCCGCCACAACGCCTCCGCTGCCGCCGTGGGCGAGCGGAAGACAATTCCGCATCGACGACTATAAGTGGGAACTGTACGACGTGACCAAGGACTTTAGTGAAGCGAACAACCTGGCGGCGCAGAATCCGAAGAAACTGCGAGAGTTGCAAGAGCTGTTCTGGATTGAAGCCGCCAAGTATAACGTGCTTCCGCTGGACAACAGCAAGCTGGAACGCATGAATGTCGATAACCGTCCCAGCCTCACACGCGGGCGCAGCGAGTTCACGTTTTATCCCGGGATGAATCGTATCCCGGAAGGAACTGCACCAAGCATCTTGAATAAATCGTTTCGCGTGACTGCGAATGTGAATATCCCCTCAGGCGGCGCCGAAGGGGTAATCATCACGCAAGGTGGACGGTTCAACGGATGGGGACTCTATCTTCTGGATGGTAAGCCGGTTTTCCATTACAACCTGGTGGGCGTGCAGCGCTACAACGTGGCCGGCCCCGATAAGCTTTCTCCCGGCACGCACACGGTGGTGGTTGATTTCAAATACGACGGCGGCGGCGTTGGCAAAGGCGGGATGGCGACACTCTCCGTGGATGGAAAGAAGGTAACCCAGGAGCAGTTCGCTCGGACGATTCCGTTCCGCATTTCTGCGGACGAAACGCTCGATATCGGCGAGGACACTGGCACGCCGGTCAGCGAGGACTACCATGTTCCGTTTAAGTTCACCGGCACGATAGGGAAGGTCGTCATCCTGCTCGGAGACGAAAAGATCTCAGCGGCCGACCAAAAAGCCATTGAAAAAGCTGAGGCTGACCTCGCCGTTAGCCAATAGCCTGCGTGTCGGAGGCTCAATGAGTGCAAAAAAATGCAAATGCGCTCCTTAGCTTCGTACAACCGAATCCCCAAAATTGCAGGGACATCCAAAACGCCTGCCATCCCGCAGCCTTTGAAAAGAAACGACGTCGGCAACCCGTCCCAGAAGAAGCCTCCTGACCCAGTACTCAAATTGTCCTTCCCTTCCACATCGCAGAAAGTTCAGACTCTGAAAAAGCCCTCAGGAGCGACCAATGACCCCTGAAACCGAACCCCCGACCCAACGTCAGAACAAGCCGTCCCCTTCTTCATGGTCTCCAACATCGAAGCCTCCCTCCGCTTCTACGTCGACGGCCTCGGCTTCAAGCACACCAAACAATGGATCGTCGACGGCAAACTCCGCTGGTGCTGGCTCGAGATCGGCGACGCCGCCCTCATGCTGCAGGAGTACCGCCCCGACCACGTCCCCACCGGCAAGCTAGGCGAAGGCGTCTCCGTCTGCTTCCAATGCAAAGACGCCCTCGCCATCTACCACGAAGCCCTCGCCCGCGGCCTCCAGCCCCAGCGCCCCTTCGTCGGCAACGCCATGTGGGTCACCGTCCTCAACGACCCCGACGGCTACAAACTCGACTTCGAAAGCCCCACCGACGTCCCCGAAGAGACCGTCTACTCCGACGACATGGAGTTATCCACACCCACCCAAAAATAAATCCGAAAAACGTGGAAAATTTTCGCCACCCAAAATACGTCCGTCAACCAGCCACAATTCACCAACGATCCACCACAATCTCACCACAAAAAACCACGTTCTGCACCCCATTTTTCGCAAAACCCCCAGCAAAAACGCCCCTCCACCACGCCAAAAAAAATAACACCCAAAAATCCACCACAAACCCCATTACCATTGCCGAATGACCAACACCCCACCCCCGGCAGGATCGAAGTCATCACCGGCCCCATGTTCTCCGGCAAATCCGAAGAGCTCATCCGCCGCCTCAAACGCGCCCGCATCGCCCGCCAGCGCGTCGCCTGCTTCAAACCCGACATCGACCTCCGCTACCACCGCACCGCCATCGCCAGCCACAGCTCCCAGACCCACGACGCCGCCGTCGTAACTCCAACATCCGACAGCCTTAAAGTCGAGCTCTTCGATTCCGGCCACGTCCACGAAGTCGACGTCATCGGCCTCGACGAAGTCCAGTTCTTCGACGCCGGCATCACCCACCTCGCCATGGAACTCGTCCACCTCGGCAAGCGCGTCATCCTCGCCGGCCTCGACACCACCTTCGCCAACGAGCCCTTCGGCCCAGTCCCCGACCTCATGGCCCTCGCCGACGAAGTCACCAAACTCTCCGCCGTCTGCATGGTCTGCGGCGCCCCCGCCATCCACACCCAACGCCTCGGCCAAAGCCAGGAGCTCGTAGTCGTCGGCGCCGCCGGCCTCTACGAAGCCCGCTGCCGCACCCACTTCGAGCCCTTCACCGACGAACACCACTCCGAGCAGCTCGAGCTTCTCTCAACCCAACAATAAGCGCCGAGCAACGCGAGGCCCAGAGTCTTCGTCGCGCCGAAACAAGGTATACCCGCCAGAAGTGGCCGCCCGCCGCGCAGGCGGCCCGTCCGGCAGGAGCCTAGTGCTTCGCACCATCTCCATCACGTCCTTGCGCAGCGCCAGCGAGCTCGCCGTCCGCGCATAGTACATATGCCCGCCCGGATACTCATGCACCTGCACCCGCGTCGGATCGCCCATAATCGGAATCTGGCTCACCGTCAACACCGATCCCATGAACGGGCACGAAAGATCCGCCCATCCATGCGCAATCACCACGCGCAGCTTAGGGTCTGTCGCCACGGCGACACGCAGATCCGTCGCCGAAGCCGACCCCGAAAACGCACCGTTGCGTGAAGTCCGGTCCCACGCCCGAGCCACTTCGCTCGACAGCGCGTTGTACCGTGCATCCGTCTTCCACCCCACCGTCCGCGTCACAAAGTCCACCATCGCCGTCGTCGTCGGAGCAATAATGCTCAACAGAATCGGGTCATTCGTCTCCTGCGTCGGGTTATACGGAAAAGGATCGTAAGCCGTCACATTCGGGTCATACCGGCTACCCAGCTTGCCCGTCTCGCGAAACTCCTCGCGCAGAAACGCCTGCGTCTCCAGCCGTCCGCCCGACTCCTTCACAAACTTCGGATCGAGCCCCGTCAACTCCGTCACCTTCGCACCAGCCGCGGAGTCGCCGTCGGATCGCTATTCCCCGTCATCAGATCCACTGCATACTGCCCACGCGTGTAGTCGATCACCGGCTGCATATTCTCGTTCGTCAGCTTGCCCTGCCGCTCATAGTTCGCCGCAACAATCGACGGCAGCGTCAGCATCCACGGAACCGGCGAAAGATCCGGCGACCCCGCCTGCGGCGCCAGCGCCGGCGACACCAGCACCAGCCCATTCATCGCCACGCCGATCTGCGACTGCAGATAAGCCGTCAGCCGCGGCCCGCGATACCCGCCATAGCTCTCGCCGACAATGTACTTCGCGAGACTGCAGCCGCCCGTTCTTCACCAGCCAGTCGTAGACGCACTTCGAAAGATATTCGATGTCCTGGTCCGGCCCATAGAACTGTTTCTTCGCCTCATCCATCGGCACCAGCGACCGCGAAAATCCAGTCCCGATCGGGTCGATAAACACCAGGTCCGTAAAGTCCAGCCACGTCCCGGGATTGTCCGTCAGCGTCGCCGGGTCCGAAGGGCTCTGCCCCTCAGCGCCGAACGCCACCTTCTTCGGCCCGATCGCGCCAAGGTTCAGATATACCGACGCCGCACCCGGCCCGCCGTTGAACGCAAACGTCACCGGCCTGTCCTTACCCTCCATCGATGTACGCGGTGTAAACCACCTCGCCGCTCAACGCGCCCTTGCTGTCCCGCACCGGCAGCGTTCCCACTGTCACGGTGTAATGCAGCGTCTTTCCCTCCATCTGAATGCTCTGCTCCACATGCGCGTCAGGCGGCAGCGGCGGCTCCGCGACTGGCATTCCAGGCGTAGCAGCGGACTTCGCGTCCGGCGGCAGCTGGCTTTGCATCTGCTCAGCAGGCTTCGCATCGGGAGCAGCCTGCGCCTCCGGCGGCGCACCACCCCTCGCCCGCTGGGCCAGGGCTGCGAGAAGAAACCATCGTTGGAAGTACGGCAAGAAGGCACAAAAATGCGACGAACCTCGAAAAGGAGAAGAGTTGGGTTGAAATCATGTCCAAATTTTACATACATATCTCCTCGCGTCACGCAACCCGAACAAATACTTCTGTATTCTCACAAGAAGACGTTCATTGGAGATCAGACCATGCGCCACACGCTCGCCGCACTCACCCTCTGCCTCCTCGCCGTTCCGGCCTTCGCCAAACCGAAGAACGAGATCATCGTTCCCCTCAAGACCAGCACCGGCGAAGACGCCGGCACCGCCACCTTCCAGCAGGAAAAGGGCAAGCTCTCCATCAAGGTCGAGCTCAAGAACCTCCCCGTCGGCGAGCACGGCGTCCACATCCACGCCAAGCCCCTCTGCGATCCGCCCGACTTCAAGACCGCCGGCCGGCCACTTCAACCCCGAAAACAAGCAGCACGGCTTCCAAAATCCCATGGGCCACCACGCCGGCGACCTTCCCCAGAACGTCATGATCGGTGAAGGCCACGTCGGCCACGCCACCTTCAAGCTCGACTACCTCTCCCTCGACCCCACCTCGCCCATTAGCATTATCGCCAACGGAGGCACCTCCATCGTCGTCCACGAGAAGCAGGACGACATGAAGACTGACCCCAGCGGCAACTCCGGCAACCGTATCGCCTGCGGCGTCATCACCGCACCCACCCCCTAAAAGTCACCCGTTTTCATAACCATTGAACCAACCGGAACGCCCATGCGTACTAGCAAACATGGGCGTTCTGCACATGGCGATTCCGATCTCGGCGAGGAGCAGGCCTTCGGGCCGCACATCCGCTCCGCGGCGCCTGCCTCGCACCCTCTCTCACGCCGAACCCGGCCCGCAAGTCCTCCAACAAATCAATCCTGTACCCGCCCCACGCGGTACACTGCCCCTACCGGTAAAACCACTAGAGGCGAAGTTGGAGCGTACCCCAGAACAGGAAGCAGCAAACGAAGCACTCGCCAAGCTGGTACGCCAGTGCATGGCAGGAGACTCGCAGGCCTGGCAGCAGCTTGTCGTCTCCCAGCACCGGCGCATCTACGCCATCTGCTACCGCTTCACCGGCTCCGGCACCGACGCCGAAGACCTCACCCAGGACGTCTTCCTCAAGCTCTACAAAAACCTCGCCAGCTTCGACACCCAGAAGGGCAGCTTCCAGACCTGGATCACCACCCTGGCCCGCAACCTCCTCGTCGACCACTTCCGCCGCACCCGCCTCGACCGCGCCTCCGACTCCCTCGACGCCACCTTCGACGGCGAAGAGGACGGCCCCACCATGGCCGACCGCCTCGCCGATCCCCGGCCCTCCCAGGAGCACCACGTCGCCGGCCTCGAACTCAAGGCTCGCGTCCAGGGCGCCCTAAAACAACTCTCCCCTGAGCTTCGCGAAGCTGTTATTCTTCGCGATCTGGAGGATATGGATTACAAAGAGATATCGCCAGGTTCTCCGCATCCCCGAAGGCACGGTAAAAAGCCGCATCAGCCGCGGCCGGGGGGAACTTGCAAGGCTTTTGCAACGTATAGAAGGGCAGGTGATGTAAGGTGGCAGACTTCAACCAATTCGGCAGCGTGGAGCCCGGTAAGGGCAGCAATCCTCAGCACTGCGCACAGTGTGAAGCGATGCTCTCCGACGCGCTCGACGGCACTCTCTCGGCCGCTGACCAGGCCACCTTCGACCTCCACATGGTCGGTTGCCCCAATTGCGCCACTATGCTCGCCGACGCCCAGCGCGGAGCCGCCTGGATGGAGATGCTGAAGTCCCCCCGGCCCGAGCCGCCCATGGCCCTCCTCGAGCGCATCCTCGCAGAAACCAGCGGCAAGGCCGCCAGCCTGGCCCGCCCACCCATCGTCCTCGGCAGCACCGATCGACTCCGCACCCCGAATACCCTCCTTGGCGGCCCTTCCCTGGTTCCATCCTCGGTCCAGCCAGCCTTTGCCTCTACCAATGTCCTTCCCTTCCGCACCCGCCTCACCCACAGCTTCCGCTCCCTCGGCCATACCATGCTGCAGCCGCGCCTCGCGATGACCGCTGCCATGGCCTTCTTCTCCATCGCCCTTACCCTGAATCTCACCGGCGTTCGTCTCAGTGACCTTCGCGCCAGCGACTTCAAGCCCTCCAGCATCATGCGGAGTGCCTACGAGGCCAAGGCAAAGGTCGTCCGCTACTCCGACAACCTTCGCGTCGTCTACGAACTCGAATCCCGCGTCCGCGACCTGCAACGCTCCTCGGACGACGATGGCTCGAACGGATCCACCAGCAACCCGGCCCCGCAGAACGACCCCGCTGACCAAGCCAGCCGGCAGCCAGCAACCGAACGATCAGAACCCCGGCCCCCAGAAGCCAGACCAGAAACAGACCAAGCCCAACCCGGGCTCCAGCCGCCGCGAGACCCCCGGCGGCAATATCCGGCTGGTCGAGTCTGTCCGCAATCAGGCCCTTCCCCCCTTCGCCACACAAGCTTTTGTTGTCTTTACTCCCAGCGTTTTTAAGCAAGAAGGGGGATTGGTATGACTTGCGCAAACCATCCTGATCGTGAAAATGCTGCCTTTTGCCAGAACTGCGGCAAACCTCTCTGCCAGGAGTGCACCCGCGTCGTCGGCTCTGCTGTCTTCTGCGAACCCTGCCTCGCCGCCAAGCTCGCCGGAACCGGTACGCCGCCTCCTGCCGGCAGGCTCCTACACCTACGCCGGAAGCGACAGCAACGTAAACTACACCGTCTCTGGCGCCGTCCCACCCCCACCGTCCCCGGCGAACCCAACCCTGGCCTCGCCGCCCTCCTCGGCTTCATCCCCGGCGTCGGCGCCATGTACAACGGCCAGTACGCCAAAGGCGTCGTCCACCTCATCGTCTTCGCCATCCTCGTCAGCCTCGCCAACGAGAACGGTATCTTCGGCCTCTTCATCGCCGGCTGGGTCTGCTATCAGGTCATCGAGGCACACCACACCGCCCGCGCCCGCCGCGACGGCACCCCGCTACCCAACCCTTTCGGCCTGAACGATCTCGGCGAACGCCTCGGCTTCGGCAAAGCGTGGCCCGGCGCCACTCATCCGTCTGACGCTGCCGCCCAACAAAATCCCGCTTCCTCCACGACCCCGCCCCCAGCAAGTGCCTACACCTCACCCACTCCCGGCTATCCGCCTCAGCGCCGCCAGTTGGAGCACCCCTTGGGACAGCTACAACTACCCCCCGCCTGTCCCTCCGTTCCGCCTTATGGAACACCGGGCTACCCGGTCGATCCGGCCATGGTGCCCCTCACGCGTAACCGTTTCCCCGCCGGCGCCATCTGGCTCATCGGACTCGGCTGCCTCTTCCTCATCGGCAACGCCGGCCTGTTCCACGCCTTCCCCATCCACCGGCATCGTTCCCTTCTTCCTCATCGGCCTCGGCGTCTGGCTCTTCGTCCGCAAGATGACCGACTCCGGCAGCCGGCCTCGCCGACGACGGCACCCCCGGCTACCAGTTCCGGCTCTTCCGCGCCCTTCGCGGCTCCGTCTGGGTCATTCTCATCGGCGTCCTGTTCCTGCTCGACTCCTTCAGCATCCTCTCCTGGGGCCGAAGCTGGCCGGTCATCATCATCGTCGCCGGCCTGATGGCCATCTTCCAGCGCATCTCCTACAGCACCGCCGTGGCCGCTCCATATCCGTATCCTCCGCCACCACCTTCCGCCCCACCGCCTGATCCCGGCACCTCCATCGTCTCCTTCCACCCAGCACGATCAGGAAGGGAGATAAGGCCATGGCAAACTATCCTCCACCCTACCCCCCTCCCGGTGCGCCCAGCGGCCCTCCATACGGAAACGACTGGAAGTATCAGCGTCGCATGCTCAAAGAGCAGGCCCGTGCCCAGCGCGACATGCTCCGCGCCCAGCGAGAGGCCTACCGCTACCAGACCCGCAGCCTTCGCCGCAGCTCCATCCTCGGCCCCCTGGTTCTCATCACCATCGGCATCATCTTCCTCCTCGTTCAGACTGGCCACCTCCAGGGCCCACCGTCTCTGGGACTGGTACGCCCGCTTCTGGCCCATGCTCCTCGTCGGTGCCGGCGTCATCATGCTCCTCGAGTGGGCCTTCGACCAGTACATGCAGTCCGACTCCACCCAACCTCGCTACCGCCGCCGCGTCGGCGGAGGCGTCTTCACCCTCCTCATCCTCCTCGGCGTCACCGGCGTCATCTTCAGCGGCATACGCGAGGGCGGCCGCAGCAAACTCTTCAACGGCCTGAGCATCAACCAGGACAACCTCGACGAGTTCCTCGGCGACAAGCACGAGAGTGACCAGACCATCGCCCAGTCCTTCCCCGCCGGCGCCAGCCTCTCCGTCGACAATCCCCGCGGCGACATCACCATCTCCGGCACCAGCGACGACAATCAGATCCACGTCGCCGTCCACAAAGAGGTCTACACCCGCTCCGACTCCGAAGCCGACTCCAAGGCCCAGCGCCTCAGCCCCAGCCTCAACGTCAGCGGCAACAACGTCACCCTCTCCGTCCCGGCCATGGACGGTGCCCGCGCCGACCTCATCATCACCGTGCCCGCCGCCGCCTCACCCACCGTCAACGCCAACCACGGCGACGTAAAGATCAACGCCATCAAAGGCTCCGTAATCGTCACCGCCAACCACGGCGACGTCGAACTCAGCGCCATCACCGGCCCCATCATCGACGCGCATTAACAACGGCAGACGCCTCCTTCTCCGCCCACAGCGTCACCGGCCAGCTCACCCTCGAGGGCCACGGCCGCGACACCACCCTCTCCGACCTCAGCGGCCCCGTCACCATGACCGGCGAGTTCTTCGGCGACACCCACTTCGAGCACATCCGCGGCCCCATCAAGTTCCACACCAGCCGCACCGACTTCCAGCTCGCACGCCTCGACGGAGACATCGAGATCAGCGCCAACGCCGACCTCTCCACCACCGACGCCGTCGGCCCCGTCACCCTCACCACCCGCAACCGCAACATCACCCTCGACCGCATCGCCGGCGACGTCTCCGTCACCAACCGCAACGGCTCCGTCGACGTCACCAGCGCACCACCCCTCAGCAACGTCACCGTCGAAAATCGCAACGGCTCGGTCACCGTCACCGCTCCCGAGCAGGCCAGCTTCGCCTACCAGTTCGACGCCACCAACGGCGACATCGAAAGCGACTTCTCTGAGATCAAGGTCCCTGACGGCGGCATGCAAAAGAAGACCATCAGCGGCACCGTAGGCAAAGGCGGCCCGCTCCTCCGCATCACCACCAGCCAGGGCGACATCTCCGTGAAGAAGGGCAGCCTCATGCCGCTCCCGCCAATGCCGCCCGCCCCGCCGAAGCTCACCGCTCTCCCTCCAATGCCCTCAGGGCCCCGCGACTCGGTCGAGGACGCCAGGCAAGCCGCTCGTGAGGCGGCCGCAGAGGCCAAAGCAGCAGCAAAAGAAGCCGCTGCCGAAGCCAAACAAGCCGCGAAAGAGGCCGAGCAGCAAAGCAAACATCCAGACCAGTAGCCCTGACACCACTGTGCTGTAGCTATGCAACCGCGCGCCTGTCAACGACGTCTCTAGCCGGCTGCTTTGCAGTGACAATCGCCAGTCCAAGGCACACTGCGATCAATATCTCCGTGATCACGGGCCCGGCAAAGAAGTACCGGTACGAAACCACGGCCATGCCCAGAAAACCAACAAGAAACGCAGCAAGGATGGGCCTCAGCCGCAATGCGTCCGTCTTCGCCAGCGAACCAAGCTGCCAGAAGACAACCGCCTCCACCGTCATGAAGACCGTGACCGCAAGACCGAATCCCATATAAAAGTCCCAGAAGCGTCCGTGTCACTCCCATCGCCACAAACTCATTCCCCTTCATCGCCGACACCGCCGTCTGCATGGCGCCCGGAGCCACGCCGCCAAACATGCCTCCAATCGTATGCAGCGCAGCATGGATGAACGTCAGCACCGACGCAATCCGCAAAAACAACGTCGTCCTCATCGCCCCACCTCACGATCAACCACCTTCGCAAACTCCGCCAGCGTCAGGCTCCAGGCGTCCGGCCCGTCCAGCAACGCGCGCATCTGCTGATGACCCTCGCCATGCCGCTCAATCCCACTATGCTCCAGCTCGACCAGCGTCGCCGAAGGGCCCTCGCTCGTAAAGCGAACAGCAACATGACTGGCCTTCGCAAGGTCCGGATCGACCTTCCAGTCCGGCCCCAGATGCCACGAAAACGCCACCAGCCGCGGCGGGTCCCACGCCAGCACCTGGCCCCAGTGGCACTCGTTTCCCTGCGCATCCCGCTCGTACCACCGCCCTCCAACGCGCGGCTCGACAAAAATTGACTGAAACGGATTCGCGCCGATATGGTGTGCCGCCGGCCACCACGTCTCCATCTGTTCCACAAACACCGAGAACGCTCGCTCAATGGGCACGTGGACTCGAATGCTTTTTCGGACGACGGCTTCCTCTAATGTCTTTGTCATGTTTCTCTCCTTTCTTCGGTGGTATGACCGACGTTGCAACGGTACTCTGAAACGCGCCCAGGGCCTTCTCCCAAACCTGATCGAAGTGCGCGCGCAACCGAGCGACACCCTCAGGGTCTAACTGATACATCCGCCTCGTCCCGGCCCTGCTATCGGTCACCAGCCCCGCGTCCTTCAGCACGCGCAGATGCTGCGACACCGCCGGACGGCTGACCGGCAACGTTCCCGCCAATTCATTGACCGCCATAGGGCCATTGGCCAACCGCTGAAAGATGGCCATGCGGGTCCCATCTCCCAGCGCGTCCAGTCCGGCCTGTAGGTAAGCGTCCACTAACGGTAAGCTATCACTTACCTATACCCGAATGTCAACAGAAAAATGCCACCGCAAAAAAAGGCCTTTCCGCTAAGGCAACAACTCCCTCACCGGCCGACCTGATTCTTCGACCCGGGGTACACGTATATTGATAAAAAACTCCACGGTCCGCAAAGGAGCAGTGCATGGGTCTTCGCTCAAAAATCGCAGGTCGCACGCTGATCGCAATCTTGCTCGCATTAACCTCCGCACAGTTCGCAGCCGCCCAGCCCGCATTACCCTCCACCTTCAAAGAGCAGATGGTCCACAGCCCTGCCGGTGCCGACATCTTCGTCCGTTGGGGAGGAACAGGCCCCGTAGTCGTCCTCATTCATGGCTATGCCGAAACCAGCGACTCCTGGGCCCCTCTTGCAACCGAACTTGAAAAAAATTACACCGTCATCGTACCCGACCTGCGCGGCATCGGCCGGTCGTCCCGCCCCGCCGGTGGCTACGACAAAAAAACGCAGGCCGCTGACATCCGCGCCGTCATCACGACCCTGGGCTTTGACCGGACCTTCGTCGTCTCGCACGACATCGGCATCATGGTCGCCTACGCCTATGCCTCTCTCTACCCCGACAAAGTCGAACGCCTAGTCGTCATGGACGCTCCCCTCCCTGGCATCGCCCCCTGGGACGACATCATCAAGGACCACAAGCTCTGGCACTTCTCCTTCTGGGGCCCCGACGAAGAGCGTCTCGTGCAAGGCCGCGAGCGCATCTACCTCGATCGCATCTGGAACGACTTCAGCGCCAGCCCCACCGAACCAGACGAAGCAACGCGTAAGTTCTACGCCGGTCCAGTACGCCAAACCCGGTGCAATGCGGGCCGGCTTCGCCCACTTCAAGGCCTTCTCTCAGGACGTAGAAGACAACCAGGTCTTCCAGCGCACCAAACTGACCATGCCTGTCCTCGCCGTAGGCGGAGGGAAGTCCTTCGGCGCGACCCAGGCCGTCGTCATGCGCAACGTCGCCGTCAACGTCCGCGAAGCCGTAGTACCTAACTCCGGCCACTGGCTCATGGAAGAGAGCCCGACTTACACCGTAGCCCTCATTCGCGACTACCTGAAAGATCCAACTGCAGCCACCCCGAGCCACTGAGTCGACGTCCTGTTCTCCGACACCCCGCAAGCGACC
The DNA here is from genome assembly GCA_963756685.1 of uncultured Acidobacteriaceae bacterium. Lineage (GTDB taxonomy): Bacteria > Acidobacteriota > Terriglobia > Terriglobales > Acidobacteriaceae > Edaphobacter. The sequence goes on along the minus strand of CAVWON010000003.1, from coordinate 61,549 downwards.
TGCTCAAATTAATTGTTGCGCGAATTGTCATTTCGACCGAAGCTGCTCACAGTTTCATCGTGAGCAGCGCAGTGGAGAAATCTGCTTCTCCACCTCCGCCCTTCCCCAACCACAAAGTAGTTCTCGGTACCTATACTGAAAAACGGGGTCCATCGTGCCAAGACGCAGTGCAGGTTTGATGATGTACCGCCACAAACACCGCGAACTCGAAGTCTTCCTCGTTCACCCGGGAGGCCCATTTTTTGTCAACAAGGATCTGGGAGCATCGGACGGTCCCCAAAGGCGAATACTCAGATGACGAGCTTCCCTTGCAAGCTGCCAAACGCGAATTTCAAGAGGAAACGGGCTTTGCCGTACCCGAGACCTTTCTCGATCTTGGTTCGATAAAACAGGCAGGTGGAAAAATTGTCTCAGCATGGGCCTTTGAGGGCGATTGCGACCCAGACAGATTGGTCAGCAATCACTGTGAAATTGAGTGGCCCCCTCGCTCCGGTCATCTGATCGAGGTCCCCGAAGTCGATCGTGGCGCCTGGTTTTCAATGGCAGAAGCCCGGGAGCGTATCAAGCCGACCCAGATACCTCTTCTAGATCGGCTCTCCAACGCATTGAATCCCGCAAGCTGAGACACATCAGAAACCAACCCCGCACCGGACAGAGCCGCCTTTGAACCGGCCCAAATTTTATCCGGCTTGGTATATTGAATATCAAGAGCCTCTCTCACCCACCCAGGAGAACACCTTGCGCCGTCGCTCCTTTATTGCCGCACTGCCGCTCGCCGCCGCCGGATCCATCGCCTCAGTCGGCCCCTCGAACGCCTTCAGCCAAAGCACCGCCGCACCAAAAGAACTGCCAAAGTTCCAGCCCGCAGGCGTCGAGCGGTTTGAGCGGCCCGACGTCCACGCCGGCGACCGAATCTCGGGGGCCAGCTTCGCCAGCCGCTCCGCCGCCATGGGCTGCTCCGGCGCCGCTGGCACGGCCCACCCCCTCGCGACTCTGACCGCGATCGAGATATTGAAGAAAGGTGGCTCCGCGGCCGACGCCGCCATCGCCACCAACGCGGTCTTGGGGTTCGTCGAGCCAACCAGTTCCGGAATCGGCGGCGACTGCTACGCCATGATCTGGGACCCCAAGCTGTCGAAGGTCGTCGGCCTTGCCGGCTCCGGCCGCTCACCCAAGGCCCTGACCCTCGAAATCGCCCGCTCCCGCGCAAAAGACGGCGTCCTTCCCCCCTACGGAGCCATCAGCATCTCCGTCCCCGGCGCCCTCGACGCCTGGTGGACCCTCCACCAGCGTTACGGAAAACTGAAATGGGCCGAGCTCTTCGAACCCGCGATCCACTACTGTGAGACAGGCTCTCCGACACCCCAGATCATCGGCTACTACATCAAGCGCAACCTCGCCTCCTTCACGCGCTCCGGATCAGGCGTCGAAGAGACCGCCAACGCGATGCATACATACGCGCCCAGCGGCACCGCACCGAACGAAGGCGATGTACGACGCAACCCCGATCTTGCCCGCACCTACCGCATGATCGCCGAAGGCGGCCGCG
>CAVWON010000003.1:0-55000 GCA_963756685.1 uncultured Acidobacteriaceae bacterium | reverse complement strand
CCAGGCTGGTTGTAATCGGCATTCGAAGTTTGATTGGATTCAGTAAGCCGGAAAGCCCCCTAGTCCATCCATGTCTCTACCACCGATCCAAATCACCTGACGCTAGCCCTAAAGCTATTTCGGAGAGAACGAGCTATAACGAAATTTGATTAGCCTTTCACCCCTACCCTCAGCTCATCCGAGCTTTTTTCAACAAACACCGGTTCGGTCCTCCAGTGGGTGTTACCCCACCTTCAACCTGGCCAAGGGTAGATCATCTCGCTTCGCGTCTATTCCTGCCAACTTATCGCCCTATTCAGACTCGCTTTCGCTGCGGCTCGCTCACGCTTAACCTTGCTGACAAGAATAACTAGCCGGCTCATTATGCAATAGGCACGCGGTCAGACATTCCCTTACGGGCATAGTCCTCCCACTGCTTGTAGGCACACGGTTTCAGGTACTTTTCACTCCCCTCAATGGGGTGCTTTTCGCCTTTCCCTCACGGTACTGGTTCACTATCGGTCAGAAACGAGTATTTAGCCTTACGGGATGGTCCCCGTGGATTCAAGCAGGGTTTCTCGTGCCCCGCCTTACTCAGGTACCTGCTTCGAGTCTGGATCGTTTTCGCCTACGGGTCTGTCACCCTCTTTGGATCTCCTTTCCAGAAGATTCAGCTAACAACCAGATTGGTAACTCTACTTTTGCAGGCCCTACAACCCCCGATACACCTTGATGCAACGGGTTTGGGCTGTTCCGATTTCGCTCGCCACTACTATCGGAATCGAGGTTTCTTTCTCCTCCTGGAGGTACTGAGATGGTTCACTTCCCTCCGTTCGCCTGTTCCCACCTATGAATTCAGTGGGACATACCTAGGTTTTGCCTAGGTGGGTTTCCCCATTCGGAAATCTCCGGATCAAAGCGTGTGTGCCGCTCCCCGAAGCTTATCGCAGCTTGCCGCGTCCTTCATCGCCTGTTTCTGCCAAGGCATCCACCGTGCGCCCTTAGTAGCTTGACCATAGAATTTACTCGCACGCAGCAGAGTGACAACCTCTGCAACATAGAGTCATCTACGTTTGATATAGTCCACGCCTGTGTTCTACAACCTTCATCTCAACGTGCGAGAATCAGGTCGGTAACACGAAAATTATTCTAAAGACACTCAATAACTGACAGCTTTCTCCGGAAACTACCCGAAGACATGCTGCTCAGCCTTGTAGTTATATTTACCCAATCTATTCAGTTGTCAAAAATCGTTGAGCGACTCGCATCACTGCGTAACCACTTCGCGCCCTCAGGCGGCTCGAGCATTCCTGCTCAAGGTTCAATCTCCGCAGCGCAGAGACTCAACCTCAAGCAGACATCGCTTGACTCACATATCGACCATGCCAATCGAGAAGTATGGTGGAGCTGAACGGGATCGAACCGTTGACCCCCTGCTTGCAAAGCAGGTGCTCTCCCAACTGAGCTACAGCCCCTTGAAGATTAGTATAACTAACCGTCGGGATAATGGTGGGCCTGGGTAGATTCGAACTACCGACCTCACCCTTATCAGGGGTGCGCTCTAACCAACTGAGCTACAGGCCCGAAGTAGCAGCCCTGCGCGCAGCTTCTAGCATTTAGCTAAAAGCTAACGGCTAGAAGCTACTAGCTGGTTTCTCTCGAAAGGTTTCGAGGACACAGTTGAACGTGCATAGCAGCTACGCCGCTATTGACCATCGGTGTTGAAAGATGAACAAGACTTGCGTCCATTGCAACGAAAAAGAGAAGGTTTAGTTCAGGCTCATCTGCAGTCACCGAAGTGCATGCAGATGGTACTTGGCAACATCACTATCAAGCTCAGATCGCGAAACCAGAGCTGCCTGCAATCGCAGGACGCTGAAGTGTGCCAAGACGTTCTCTCTTAGAAAGGAGGTGATCCAGCCGCAGGTTCTCCTACGGCTACCTTGTTACGACTTCACCCCAATCATGAATTACACCTTGGGCGGCTGCTCCCTTGCGGTTAGCGCACCGACTTCTAGTGCAACCCACTTTCGTGATGTGACGGGCGGTGTGTACAAGGCCCGGGAACGTATTCACCGTGGCATGCTGATCCACGATTACTAGCGATTCCAGCTTCATGGAGTCGAGTTGCAGACTCCAATCCGAACTGAGGCCGGCTTTTTCCGATTAGCTCCCCCTCGCGGGTTTGCAGCGGTTTGTACCGGCCATTGTAGCACGTGTGTAGCCCTGGACATAAAGGCCATGAGGACTTGACGTCATCCCCACCTTCCTCCCCGTTATCCGAGGCGGTTTCGTCAGAGTGCTCAACTAAATGGTAGCAACTGAAGATAAGGGTTGCGCTCGTTGCGGGACTTAACCCAACATCTCACGACACGAGCTGACGACAGCCATGCAGCACCTATATAGCGGTCTATTGCTAGACGCCGACGTTTCTGCCGGATTCCACTACATTTCGAGCCCAGGTAAGGTTCTTCGCGTTGCGTCGAATTAAACCACATGCTCCACCGCTTGTGCGGGCCCCCGTCAATTCCTTTGAGTTTCAGCCTTGCGACCGTACTCCCCAGGCGGATTGCTTATCGCGTTAGCTTCGGCACGGCAGGATTGGGTACCTGCCACACCAAGCAATCATCGTTTAGGGCTAGGACTACCAGGGTATCTAATCCTGTTTGCTCCCCTAGCTTTCGTGCATCAGCGTCAGTTATGGTCCAGTGAGCCGCTTTCGCCACAGGTGTTCCTTCCGATATCTACGCATTTCACCGCTACACCGGAAATTCCACTCACCTCTCCCATACTCAAGCCCGGCAGTTTCTTATGCAGGCTTCGGGTTGAGCCCGAAGATTTCACATAAGACTTGCCAAACCGCCTACGCACCCTTTACGCCCAATAAATCCGAACAACGCTTGCCCCCCTCGTATTACCGCGGCTGCTGGCACGAAGTTAGCCGGGGCTTCTTCTATGGGTACCGTCATAATCTTCCCCATCGAAAGGAGTTTACATACCAAGATATTTCATCCTCCACGCGGCGTTGCTGCGTCAGGGTTTCCCCCATTGCGCAAAATTCCCCACTGCTGCCTCCCGTAGGAGTCTGGACCGTGTTTCAGTTCCAGTGTGTCCGTGCGCCCTCTCAGGCCGGATACCGATCATCGTCTTGGTGGGCCATTACCCCGCCAACTAACTAATCGGCCGCGAACTCCTCTCCAAGCGCATTGCTGCTTTGACTCGTAAGTGTTATGCGGTATTAGCTAAGATTTCTCTCAGTTATTCCCCACTCGGAGGTAGATAATTCACGTGTTACTCACCCGTGCGCCACTTTACTCAGGTATTGCTACCCTTTCTCGTGCGACTTGCATGTGTTAGGCACGCCGCCAGCGTTGATTCTGAGCCAGGATCAAACTCTCGTTTAATCTTGGTTTGCTCGCCATCCAACGACAGGGGTCGGGATGGATCGAGCGCCTCCGCTCGCTCGAAAGGAGCGAAGGATATAACTAGTGAGAATGACTAAACCAAATTTCGTATCATCTCACGACTGGCACGTTCAACTATGTTGTCAAAGATCCGGACTGCATCCACCTAAGCGGGCAGCTTTGGATCAAGGACGAAATCGGCATAAGCCAGATTTGTGTCCTCGAACTTGATGCGCTGTTGTCGTCTGTATTTGCTGCCTGCTCGGATCTCTCGTCCACTTCTTGTCGGCCAACTTCGGCCTGTCGAGGATCACTTCAGCAACGAGTGACGTTTTAGCGAACTTTTCGAGGTTATCAACTTCAATCTCGTTGTCAAATTGTTTTTTGGCTTTTCGTTGAGATTTTTTCTCAATCTCAACCAGCTTCAAACCGACTCATTCGCACAGCACAAAATCTCAAAATATCGTGACGCTCGAAAACGAGCGCGGAGCCTTAGCTCCTGGTGCTACTCAAATCAATTGCAGTGGCTTGGGTTTGGATTGCTGGTCGGCCCTTAGGCTCTCAACCGCGATCAAACGCTTGGACTGCGCTCCGTCATCCCTTTACTTCCGCCCTATACTGCCAAGGCCAAGGTGAGAAGCAGTGTTTCCTTGCAACTCACTCAGAATATCGTGCTTTTCACTTCCGTGCAAGTCACTTATCTTTGCAACTCTCTGAGAGTATCAGGGGGTATCTCTCCGTGCAACCCCCGCCCTGTTGATAACTGACGATTCCTGTCAAAAACACGGCGAAAATCCGACAGGTTAGAATCGTCTCCACTATGGAAGCCGATGAAGTTCAGGAATTTGCCAATCAGATGAAGGAATCCGGCGAAGGCGGCGGAGAGTCGCTCCGACGCATCTCGCTCGGAATCTCCATCCTTGCCGTTTTCGTCGCCATGGTAACGGTTCTTGGGCACCGGAGCCACACCGAAGCCGTGCTGATGCAGTCACGCGCCGGCGACCAGTGGAACGAGTACCAGGCCAAGAAGATCCGTATGGACAATCTCTCGGTTGATGTCGATCTGCTTGCTTTGCAGCCCAGTAATGACAACGCTGCTGTCGCTGCTAAAACAAAGGAATATCAGGCACACATTGAGAAATGGAAGGCGGAACTGGCTGAAGAACAGGAAAAAGCGCGCGATTTTGAGCGTGAGGTGACCCATGCGGAGGCCCAGGCCGCCCACTACGACCTCGGTGAAGCTCTTCTGCAGATCGCGGTAGTCTTATGCTCGATCACGCTTTTTACCCGGAATCACGCCTATTTTCTTCTCGGTCTGGCGCTTGGAGCAGCAGGCATCGTGGTTGCATTCTCTGCACTCCTCGTCTCTTGAGGTTCGAGCCGTTATGCGTCCTGAGCAGTTTCCTGCCCTCCTGAAATAACCTTCCACGCTTGACAAAACTACAGCGAAGAGACGCTCACGACTCTTATTTTTGGGCTTGCCAGCCAGCCGATCTCTCACTGCGGCGGCCTAAGTCCAGACCTAACCATAATCGTTCGAAGACTTTGCGCAATAGGTAGGGGAGTGGGCTGGACCTCTCTGAACCCGCTTTAGCTCGGGTGAGTGTTAAGGAGCCGGGCAAGTGTGTAGGCGGCAGCAGCGGCGGCCCCGCCAATCGTGATGGTCTGGAGGGCGCTGCGGAGCCAGCCGGTACCCACCAGTTTTCCCTTCAAGGCCCCGAAGATGGCCAGCGCTAACAGGGTGATGACGATGGAGAGTTTGAGTGCGGTGAAGTTGTCCTCGACGAGCATATAGGGCAGCAGCGGGATGAGGCCGCCGGCGATGTAGGACGCTGCGATCGTGAGGGCGGAGCGGTGGGCGCGATTGCTGGCAGGCTCTTCGAGGCCCAGTTCGAAGCGCATCATGAAATCGACCCAGGCGGTGGGATTTCGTTTGAGCGCGTGCAAGCACGGGCGCGGCGCTTGTGCGGTCGACGGAGTACTGCTCGAAGATCTCGTAGATCTCTTCCTCTTCGTCGTGGGTGCGTTCGACGATCTCGCGCTCTTCGCGTTGTCGTTCGGAGACGTAGTGCTCGGCGTCGCCGCGGGCAGCGAGATAGCCGCCGAGGCCCATGGCGATGGAACCGGCGGCGATCTCGGCAAGGCCGGCGAGGACGACGATGTGGGATGAGGCGACGGCTCCGGAGAGTCCGGCGGCGAGGGCGAAGGGAACCGTTAGACCGTCGGAGAGGCCGATGACGATGTCGCGGACGGTCTCGGTGGACTCGAAGTGTCCTTCGATGTGGGGCCATGGGTGTGAGGGGCTTGGGCTACATCCTGCATGGCGGTAGTGTAGTGCAGGCGGCACATCCCAGTCTTCATCAAGAGAGCCTGCTAGGGCGACTGCAAGATTTATCAGGCGCGAGGGAGTCTTTCGTAAAGTAGGCACGTCTGTATGAGCACGGGTTGCCGCCCGGTGAAATGTGATGTTGGACGGTACAGGATGAGACAAAGATCGATTCGAGCTTGGACGGCAAAGTGATTCGTGATGGCTGGGCTGCGGTTGCGCTGCCAGGACGCGGCTTGGCACAGGATGGACAGGACGGTTCGCGCGAGGGCGGAGCGGCGTTTGCCGGGGGACAGATGGTTCGCGGGAACAGTGACGGCGCGTCGCCTCCGACCAATTGACAGTAAAGACAGATGCAGGTGAGGTTTATCAGGTGGCATTATCCGCGAATACCCGGCTGACCAAGGAGCGGCAGCCAGTGAAGGTAGCCGATATCAAAGTCGGCGATGGCGTGGGCGCGATGGGCGTCTTGGATCCTGCTACGAAGACGGTGCATGCGGTGTTTGTCGGCGTCATCGATGCCGAGCAGGTGAAGAAGGCACGGGAGAACATGGGCAAGACGTACATCACCGGGAAGGTGACGGCGATCGATATGGATGCGCTGAAGCTGACCGTGATGCGGCCGGACAGTGTGAGCCAGGTGATCAGCGGTGGATGAACAGACGTCGTTCAAGCGGGGTGGACGCGGCATGGCGGCGATTGCGAGCGGAGGCGGTGTGATTGAATGGGCGGTCGGAGCCGGTGGAGGACGCGGCAACGGAGCTGGTGCGGGTGGCACTAGCATGGGTAGCTGGGAGCGGTGGCGGGGAGAGCATTACGTTGGCGGATGTGAAGGTGGGGGACTCGGTGGTGGGGCGGGGAGCCTTGAAGAATGGCGTGTTTGTGCCGACTGAGCTGGGTGTGATGGATGCGGCGGCGATGGGGCAGAGACGGCGACGCGGACAGAGGCGGCGGTCCTGGCACAGCTCCGGCAGGCACTGCTGCTCCAGCGGGTTCGGTGGCCCCGAAGGGGCCAGCAACTAACGGGGTCGATTGCTCCGGCTGTGTGCCTCAATAGCGAATACATCTTGAACTATTCTTCCTTGGTTTAGCGAGGCAAGAAAAAGTGCAGGGACCGATTCGATGGATGGTGATGGGCCTGGCCATGACCGGGACTGTCTGGGGCCAGGCTGTTCACCAGCGGGACAGCTCGTTGCGCCAGCCTGCCATGCAGATTGCGGCTGTGACGTGACGCCGGCCGGCGGGACGATTAAGGGAACCGTGAAGGCCGGAGCGGTCCGCTGCCGGGTGTGAGTGTGACGGCGACCAATACGCTTGACCGGAAAGAAGTATGCGACGACGACCGATGTAACTGGCGCGTTTGCGATGGCGATTCCTCGCAACGGGCGGTATGTGGTGAAGGCGGAGCTGGCGGCGTTTGCGACGGAGACGAAAGAGTCCTGATCAACGCCGCCGGACAGAATGGCGGGAAGCCGGAGCAGGTGGCGGAGTTTGGATTGCAACTGGCTTCGCGGGCGGCAGCAGCAGGAGGCCAACAGGCCAGACGGCAGCAACGCGGACGAGTTCGGGAGTTGCGCGGGGCAGCGCAGTCGCTGAGCGTGACGGGCGATGGAGCGGAGGCGGCCGACGCGAGTGCCGGCGGCGGCAATACAGGAGCGCAGATGCCTACGCTGGCGGGTTTGGGTGGTGGGATGCGGCGGCGACCGATTCGGTCACCGTGAATGGCGCAGATGGGACAGACGAACGGGCTGGCGAATTTACAGCGAGGACGACATTCGACAGCGGGTGCAGGACGCGATCGCGCAGGCGCAGCGTCAGGGTGGCGCGGCGGGCGATATGGCGAATGCCGTGGTAGGGATGCTGGGCGGGATGATGGGTGGCAGGATTTGGCGGACCGGGAGGCGGGTGCCGGGAGGTGGCGGCGGACGGGAGGACGAGGTGGCGGTGGTGGTGGCGGTGGCGGATTCAGCGGATTCAATCCGACGCAGCCGCATGGAGCGATCTTCTATCAGGGAGGAAATGGGGCGCTGAATGCTGCGCCCTTCTCGTCTAGGCTCTGGGAGAGGCGCGCAGGTGGTGAAGCCTGCGTGATGCAGAATCGGTTTGGAGTGAGCTTTACGGGGTCGCCGTCGATTCCGGGGTTGGTAAAGGCGAGCACAAAGCAGTTCGTGTTTTTGAATGTGACGGGGCAGCGGAATATTAATCCGCGAAGTCTTAATGGGACGGTGCCGACGCTGGCGGAGCGGGGCGGAGACTTCTTCAGGACTGACTCAGACGGTAGATGGAGTTACGAATCCGGGACAGTTATATGACCCGGCAACGGGTCTGCCGATTGTGAATAACAACTGAAGGATGCCTGTGTCGCCGCAGGCACTGGCGTTGCTGAACTTACTATCCTGCGCCGAATATTCCGGACGGGACAGCAGGAATAACTATCAGACGGTTACGACGGCGGGGCAAAACGCGGCTCGGCGTGCGTTGCGGTTTGTGAGGAACTTCGGGCAGAGCAGCGGATTTGGCGGCGGGCGGCGGCAGACAGCGCGAATGCGCCAAAGACGCTGCGGCAGAATATCAATTTCAACGGGAGCTATTCGCATGCGGCGAGCGACATCCGGAATATCTTTCTGCCGCTGGGTGGAGCGACCGAGTCCAATGGATATGGCGTGACGGCTGGCTACACGATCGGCTATGGACGGCTCACGAACAATGCTTCGACTCAACTGGAACCGGTCGCACGCGCACTGCGGAACTACTTCACGGATGGCACGAGCGATCCGCTGGTAGGGACGGGCATCTAGATTCCGAAGCCGGTGATAGGAGCGGAGCCGGGAATCTACTATGGGTTCCCGAGTGCTGAGCAATCGCGAACTTCACGGGATTGAATCAGACGGCTGCGAGCGACGCGATCAATCAGACGATCTCGTTTTCCGACTTTGTGAGCTACAGCCATAAGAAGCACAATATGCGGTATGGGCTTCGATATTCGGCGGGTGCATGCGAGATACGATTGGCGGGACCAATGTGGTGGGTGCGTTTACATTTACGGGATATGCGACACAGAATCCTGCGACCGCGGGTTCGTGCACTCCGTCTTCGACGACGACCTGCCCGTCGTTCCGCCGAGCGGGTCGGGGTTTGCGGATTTTCTGTTCGGGTTGCCGCAGCAGTCGGCGATTCAGGCGGGGACGGAAAAGACGTATCTGCGGGCGAATGTCTTTGACTGGTATGCGCAGGATGACTGGCGGGTGCAGGCGAATCTGACGCTGAACTATGGGTTGCGGTATGAGTATTTTTCTCCCTATGTGGAGAAATACAACCGGCTGGTGAACCTGGATCACAACGCGAACTTTACGCAGGTCGTGCCGGTGCTGCCCGGTGCGGTCCGGGAGCTTGCAGCGGCTGGCTCTCCGCGGTCGCTGGTGAATCCGGACCGCAGCTATGTATTCGCCGCGGCTGGGGTTTGCGTATCGGCCGAAGCTGAAGTTCTTCAAGGAGACGGTGATTCGCGGTGGCTACGGCATCAACTACAACACGGGACAGTATGCGACGTTTTGCGAAGCAGCTGGCAGCTCAGGTCGCCGTTTGCGATTGACGCAGACGAACTATCGTCGGACAGCCTGGGACTGTGCGACGTGCGACGCTATGACGCTGGCGAATGGGTTCGACTGCTCGACGACGCCGGTGCAGAATAACTATGCGGTGAATCCGTACTACCGGCTGGGATATGTGCAGGTTGGAACCTGGATATTCAGCGGACGCTTCCGATGGGCATCGTCGCGAACATTGGCTATAACGGAGCGAAGGGCGGCGAACTGGATATTCTGCGAGCGCCGAACCGGACGGCGAGGGCGTATTGAATCCAGGGGCGCAGCCGTTTAACTATGAGGATTCGCTCGGGTACTCGCGGTTCGAGCGTTGAGCGTGAATGTGCGGAAGCGGCTGCAGAAGGGCGTTTCGCTGCAGGCGACGTATCACTATGGGCACTCGATCGATAATGCGTCTTCGATCGGTGGCACTCAGCCAACGGTAGCGCAGAACGATCAGGACCTGAACGCAGAAGAGGGCAACAGCTCCTTCGATGTGCGTCACAAGGTGACGGGCAACTGGGTGCTGGAGCTGCCGTTTGGGCCGAACCGGGCCTTCCTTACCAAGGGCGGATTCTGGTCGAAGGCGCTGGATGGATTTTCGTTGTCGGGTGACTTTACGTTTGCGACCGGGACCTATTACACGCCGCACTATTCGGCGACTGTGGCGGAGACGGCTACGGGAACGTAACAATTCGCTGCGGCCGACAGAGTTTTCTCGCAACGCCGATTCCCGGCAACGGGGACGATATTGGATTGGTTCAATACGGCGGCGTTTGTCACTCCGGCGAACGGATTTGGCACGGCTTCGCGAGGGTCGATTGAGGGGCCGGGGATCGTGGCAGTGGATGCCTCGCTGTCGCGGACGGTAGCGCTGGGAGAGACGCGGTCGTTTGAGGCGCGGGTGACGGCGAACAATGTGTTCAATACGGTGCAGTACTCGGGGATTGATACGACGCTGAACTCGCAGACGTTTGGACAGGTGACTTCGGCGGCGGCGATGCGGACGCTTGACGGTGCTTGCGCGGTATCGGTTTTGAGAGGCCGGCGACTGTCGATGGATTTGGAGAGAGTGAGAGCGATGGCGAAAGGCAACCGAAGTCTGACCATTGAAACCGCAAGAATGCGGAAGTAACGTGATACGCCATGGCGTTGCCGCGATTATGGTCGGGGTGCTGGCGGGGTCGCCTGTCGGGAAGAGCGCAGCAGCCAGCCAGCAGCCCGGTGCGTCGGCGACCTTCACGCTGAAGGTGCAGACCGATATTGTGCTGACGAATGTGGTGGTGCGCGACAAGAAGACCGGCGAGGTGGTGAAGGGGCTGAAGGCCGAGCGACTTTACCGATTCTGGAGAATGGGAAGCCGCAGAAGATCGCCAGCTTCGACTATCAGAACGTGGACGAGGCCGCGGTGCTGCGGAGAAGTCGACGGTGACGGGCAAGGCTACGATTGCCGACTTGTTGAACAACGACTTTGCGGCGGACCCGGCAGAGCTGAAGGATCATCGGCTGATCGTGATGTTCTTCGACCTGAGCAGCATGCAGCCGGAAGACATCGACCGCGCGGTGGAAGCGGCGCAGGACTACATCAACAAGAAGATGCAGCCGGCCGACCTGGTCGCGCTGGTGAGCATGGACACCGGGTCTGAGCATGGACCAGGACTTCACCTCGGACAAGGCTGCCCTGCTGAAGGGCGTCGGCAAGTACAACGGCACCGAAGGCACCGGCTTTGCGAACGGCAACGAAGGCGGCAACTCGGGTGGGACTGCGGACGATGCGTCGAGCTTCACCGCCGACGACAGCGAGTACAACGCGCTGAACACCGATCGCGAGCTGTATGCGATTCGCACGATTGCGAAGAGCCTCGAGCGAGTGGATCAGCGCAAGAGCATGCTGTACTTCAGCGGCGGCCTGACGCGGCAGGGCATCGAAAATCAGGCGAGCATGCGCGCGGCGACCAACGAAGCGGTGAAGGCGAACATGGCGATCTACAGCGTCGATTCGCGCGGGCTGCAGGCGCTGCCTCCGGTGGGCGATGCTTCGACAGGGCAGTCTGCGCGGAACCGCGGCCTACAGCGGCGGGGCGATGCAGAGCCAGTTGAACTGCGAACTTCAGCTCGCAGGAGACGCTGGCGACACTCTCGCGTCGGATACGGGCGGCAAACTGTTCTTCGACTCGAACGACTTTGCTCCGGCGTTCCAGCAGGTCCAGCACGACACCGAGGCGTACTACATCCTCGGGTTCCACTCGACCAATACGGCGCGGGATGGAAGCTATCGCCATCTGACGGTGAAGCTGAACCGCAACGACGCGAAGATCGACTACCGGCCCGGATACTATGCGCCGGCGGACTTCCAGCACGCAGAAGACCGAAGACCGCGAGCTGGCGCTGACGGAGCAAATGCGGAGCGATCTGCCGGCGACCGACGTCGCGGTCTATCTGCAGGCGCTGTACTTCCGGCTGGAGGACAACAAGTTCTTCGTCCCGGTCTCGCTGATCGTGCCGGGATCGCAGATTCATACTGTGAAGAACGGCGACGACGACAAGGCGAACATCGACATCATCGGGCAGGTGAAGAATGCTCAGGGAATCGTGGTCGGAAATGTTCGCGACAACGGTGAAGCTGGCGCTGGATGCGGCGCAGCAGGTGCAGCGGAAGAACATTCAGTATTCGACGGGATTTACGCTGGCTCCGGGCAAGTATCACCTGAAGTTTGTGGTGCGGGAGAACCAGACGGGCGCGATGGGCAGCTTCGAGACGGACCTGCAGGTGCCGGATTTGAAGAAGAGCTCCGTTGAAGCTGAGTTCGATCGTGCTGTCGAGCCAGCGAGTGCCGAACACGGAGAAGAAGACGGTGAATCCGCTGGTGCGGGATGGAGTGGAGTGGATTCCGAATGTGCCGCATGTGTTTCGGCAGGACCAGCATCTCTATTTCCTGTACGAGGTGTATGACCCGGCGAAGCAGAAGGGCGCGGCGGCGCCGGCGAGCTTCGCCCGGGTTGACGCGGCGGGAAGCGGGCGCGGTGCGCGTGCTGACCAGCATCGAGTTCCTGAGCGGCGGGGTGAAGGTGTATGAGACGCCGCTGGTGGAGGCGAAGGCGATCAATATCCCGGAGCGCGGCGCGGTGGCGTTCCAGTTCGATGTGCCGCTGACGCAGTTGAAGCCCGGGACTTACGTTTGCCAGGTGAACGTGATCGACGATGCGGGCGGCAGCTTCAGCTTTCCGCGGATGGCGATGATGGTGCAGGCACCTGGAACAGCCCCGGCGATTGTTGCTCCGGCGGCAGTGGCGGCTCCTGCTCCGGTGGGTCCAACTCCTTAGGGATCTGACGCTTGACAGGGGCTGAAGCGGAGAGGATGATATTGGCATCATCTCGTGAGGTTCGCCATGAGTTCCCGCCTTCGTACTTCCGGTCTTCTCCTTCTCTTCGGTGCTGTCGAGTATTTCGTTCCAACTCGCGAGCTGAGTTGCCTTAGCTGCAGCAGAATGCACAAAGCACAGATGCCATGCGCGAGATTGCGACATCAGGATCCGTCGTGGGCGAACGTTCAAGCCGCATCTTCCTGATCCGGCGACGGCGACGGCGGAGCAACTGGAGATGGTTGCGGATGTCCTGCGGGCGCGACGCTTTCCTGAGGATGCGCTTGATTACTACACCTATGCGCTGCAGCAAGGGCGGAAATGAAGTCACGCTGATGAACAAGCTGGGCATCACGCAGCTTGATCTTCGCCATACAGCTGCGGCGCGAGCCTATTTCCAGCGGGCGATTAAGCTGAAGCAGAAGGATGCGGTGGCGTGGAACAACCTGGGCGCTGTGGAGTACATCGATGGGCGCTTTGCAACGGCGATCTCCGACTATAATCGCGCGATCAAGCTGAATAAGAATTCTGCTATTTATCACTCGAATCTGGCGACGGCTTATTCGAGGAGAAGAAGTACAAGGATGCGCGCGAACAGTTCAAGATAGCGCTGAAGCTCGATCCGGAGATGATTCACCACGATGGCGGTGGGTGGTCTGACGGCACATATGATTTCGCCGGAAGACCATGCGCGGTACTGCTTCGAGATGGCCCGGCTGTACGCGGAGACTCGGCGACGAGACCAATATGCTGCACTACCTGTAGATGGCGAGTGAGGGCGGGTTCGACGTGATGAGCGAGATGCGTGGCGACAACATGTTGGCACCGTATCGCAAGGATCCGCGCGTATATCCTGCTGGTGAAGAATGCGCATGCACTGCGAACGGGTCGCGCCTCGATCGAAGATACGGCCGGCGCGGTTCCGGCGTTGCCGCCGATGTAAACCGAATTGAACGCAGACTATTTGTAGGGGCAGTGACGGCAATCGGAGTTGCAGCAGTAGCCGCGGTGAGGTGGTAAGCCGCGGTGAAGACGAGGTAAGGGCCTTCGTAATAGAAGTCTTCGGGGCGAAGCTCTTCGCCAAGGGTTTCCACCTTCTGTTCTGAAGGTGGTTTTTCATCGAAATTTTCTGGCTTCGTCATGGCCGATCGGTGTGAAAGCTCCGTCTCTTAGCTTTTACTCTTTTTCTCTTTCCAGCTGATCCTCCCAGGGGTACCCCCCCCCCCCCCCAATCGCGTAAGTTTCTCATATTAAATGACTTAAGGCTCGTCACTCCCTGCAAAATCGTCATAACAAACGGGTTACGGCCAAAATCATCCAAACAAAGGGGTTAGGGTGCCATTGCCTTTCTGAATAGAAAGGCCCCGGTTTGGGCCGGGGCTTTTCTTGATCTCTAATTTAATTATAGCGGGTTGAGTGTAACTAAAATGCCAAATGGATGTCGTTGGTGGGGAATGATTTAGGTGGTTTTGGGACTTGACATGCGATTTCTGGGCCAAAAACGCGAAAAATAATTTAGCGGAATCGCAAACGCAATAGAATCATTTATTTATAGCTAGAACAAACCGAGGGGCGCGGGTGCGGGCTCGGGGAGGTGCGCTAGAGGAAGGGCGACTGGTATTTTTTCTTGCGAGTCGCCGTCGGGTTCGGGTTCGGAGTGGAGGGTGCCGTTGCGGTAGAGGACTTGTTTGCCGGGGACGGCGGGGACGCGGTCGCCGGGGATGACGATGCCGGCGAGGTTGATGGGGTCGGCGGCGGATACGGGGATGATGGCGGAGCAGTCGCGGCTGCGGGCGGCGCGGAGGGATTCGACGGCTTCGGGGAGGGCGTACTGCTCGCCGCCGAAGCCGGAGACGAAGCGGCCGCCGCGGATCTCGCCGCGGGCTTCGAGGCGGCGGAGGATGCCGAGGAGATCGCGCCATTTGGGGGCGTTGGATTCGCGGGCGAGGAGGTCGCGGAAGAGGACTGCCGTAGCGGGCGAGGAGCATGCGGGCGACGGATTCGAGGGCGGCGTCGGTGCGGCGGGCTTGTTCGATGGCGGTTGGTGAGTTGGGCTGGCAGCTGGATGCGGACTCCACCGGTCCGACGAGAGGCTGACTCAGCGAGACCTGGGGCACCCGGATTTGTGGTTGTCGGCTTCGTTGAGGAGGGACCAGCGGCCGGCGGAGCTGCGGGTGGGGCGTTTGCCTGGGGTTTCGGTGGTGGTGGATTTGCGGCGGGGATCCATCATGGCGCGGAGTTGGTCGAAGCCGTCGGCGGCGGCGAGGCCGGCGGTGGCGAGCTCCCAGAGGGCGTGCTGGGTCTGTTGGCGGGTGAGGTTGGCGATGCGCTGGATGTCGTTGGCGAAGCAGGCTCCGCGCTGCTGGAGGAGGGCGCGGAGTTGCAGGGCTTCGGGGCTGAGGGCGGCGGCGAGTTTTGCTTCTTCGACGGATTGCTGGGCGAGGGCGTGGGGGAGCCAGTCGGCGGTTTCGCGGATGTAGAAGGTGATGGGGGCGGCGTTGGTGGGGATGACGCGGCGGGGCGGCGGCGCCGTCGCCGCTGCAGACCAGGCGGGGTGCGGGGAGATGCGGCCCCAGCCTACGGCTCCGGAGAGGCAGAGGGCGTCGAGCCAGCGGGGATCGTAGTTGGCGACGCGGGCGGGGAGGAGGGTGCGCTCCCACTCGATGGCGGGGGCTTCGAAGCCTTCGAGTTGGTGGAGGGCTTCGAGGACGCCTTCTTCGCCGGACGAGCTGGGTCTGCGGGGCGAGGTGCTGCCAGTTGAGGAGCCAGCGCATGTAGACGGCGGGGGTGACGGGCTCGATCTGCTTGCGGAGGGTGGCGAGGGTGAGGCGGTGGATGCGCTGCAGGATGCGGCGTTCGCACCACTCGATTTCGTGGTCGGTTCTTCTGTGGCTGGGGTGTTCGAAGGCGCCGCGCATGAGGAGGCCTTGCATCTCCATGGCGAGGAAGGCCTGGAAGATGGCGGCTGGGTCGAGGTTGAGGCGGTCGGCGAAGGCGTTGGCTGTGGTGGGGCCGAGGATTTGTAACCATCCTTGAACAAATTGTTTGAGTGGCGGCTTCTTTTGTAACTGTATTGGTTACTTTGCGTTGCCGCTCATGAATTTCAGGCTCGAGGCGAAATACTGAGATTCTTCGCTTCGCTCAGAATGACGGCCGTGTGATGAGGGTTGGGGCAGGTGGAGAGGCCATAGAGCGGCGATGTGGGGGAGGCGTTCGGTGGCGACCCAGCAGGGGATGCCGTTGAGGTCGAGGGTCTGGGCGCGGCCGGTTTGCGTGAGGCGCTCGTAGAAGGTGGGCCAGTGGCGCGCCTCTTCCCTGTCGATGACGTGCGAGCGGGAGGGCGATGAGGGAGTGGAGGAGGTCGTGGAGTTCGTGTTCGTCGCGGATGTCGGGCCAGATCTCGCGGCGGACGGCGTCGATGGCGGCCTGGTCGAGGCTTGCCGGCTTCTTCGGGGAGCTGTCGGGCAGGTCGCGGCGAGGTGACGGCGCGGGCGCGGCGCTCTTCGAGGCCGGCTTCGTCGAGGTAGGCGTAGGGGTTGGCGTTGAGGAGTTCGTGGGCGAACTGCGAGGGGTCGGGGTGTCGACGGCGAGGCAGCGGATGGTGCCGTCTTTGATGCCGCGGAGGACTTCGATGAGGCCTTCGAGGTCCATCGCTTCCTGAAGGACGTCCTGCATGACCTCGTTGACGAGGGGGTGGTCGGGGATCTGGATGTCGCCGACGATGGTCTCGAAGCAGGCGGCGGCCTGGGGGAAGACGCTGGCCATGAGGTCTTCGGAGCGGGTGCGCTGGATCTGCGGGGCGATGCGCTTGCCTTTGGACATGCGCAGGAGTTGCAGGCTGCGGCTGGCGGCCCAGCGCCAGCGGTTTTTGAAGATCGGGCGAGGCGATGGCGGCTTGTTCGAGGAGTTCTTTGGCGGTGTGTTCGGTGAGGAACTGGAAGACGTCGGCGAGGGGGAAGCTGTGCTGCTCGGCGAGGGAGATGTTGATGCCGTTGTCGGTGGCGGCGGCCTGCAGTTCGAAGTTGAAGCCGCGGCAGAAGCGCTTGCGCAGGGCGAGGCCCCAGGCCTTGTTGATGCGGCCGCCGAAGGGAGCGTGGAGGATGAGCTGCATGCCGCCGCCTTCGTCGAAGAAGCGCTCGGCGATGATGGTGGTTTTGGAGGGGACGGCTCCGAGGACGGCGCGGCCGGTGACGATGTAGGCGATGAGTTGGTGGGCGCCGGATGGCGCAGACGCCGCAGTTCGTCGATGAGCCAGGCGATGGCGGCGGCGACCTCGGGTTGCGCGGGGGAGATGTAGCCGGGGCTGACGTTGGCGGTGCGGGCGGAGATCTGTTCGCGGAGTTCGCCGACTCCGTCGGAGAGGACGGCGGTGCGTTGCGGGGCTTCGCCTTCCCAGAAGGGCAGGCTGGGCGGGGCGCCGTGGGCGTCTTCGACGAGGACGCGGCCGGCGGCTTCGATGCGCTGGATGCGCCAGCTGGTGTTGCCGAGGAGGACGACGTCGCCGGGGCAGGAGTCGACGGCGAAGTGCTCGTCGAGGGTGGCGATCTGCACGCCTTCGGGTTGGAGGATGACGTTGAAGAGGGCGGTGTCGGGGATGGCTCCGCCGTTGGAGATGGCGATGCATGCGCGCGCCGCGGCGCGGGTGGAGGTGGCCGTGGACGCCGTCGCGGAGGAGGTAGGCGCCGTAGCGGCCGCGGGTGGATTCGATGCCTTCGGTGAGCAGGGCGAGGAGTTCGTCGAAGTGCTTCGCGGGTGAGGTTGCGGTAGGGATAGGCGCGGCGGAGGACGTTGAAGAGGGCGTCTTCTTCCCAGGGCTCGGCTCCGCAGGCGGCGACGATCTGCTGCATGAGGACGTCGGTGGGTTGCGGCGGGAATTTCGTAACTGATCGAGTTCGCCGGCGCGCATCTTGCGGATGAGGGCGGCCTGCTCCATGAGGTCGTCGCGGGTGGTGGCGAAGAGGCGGCCTTTGGGGATGGCTCCGCGCCAGTGGCCGGCGCGGCCGACGCGCTGCATGGCGACGGCGACGGCGCGGGTGGTGGCGATCTGGCAGACGAGGTCGATGTCGCCGATGTCGATGCCGAGTTCGAGCGAGGCGGTGGCGATGAGGATCTTGATCTCGCCGTTCTTGAGGCGCTGCTCGGCGTCGAGGCGGAGGGTGCGGGAGAGCGAGCCGTGGTGGGCGGCGACGTGCTCGGGGCCGATGCGTGTGCGCGAGTTCGAAGGCGATCTTTTCGACGAGGCGGCGGGTGTTGACGAAGACCAGCGTGGAGCGGTGGTTCTGGGCGTGGGCGGCGAGCTTGTCGAAGATCTCGTCCCACATGCCGTTGGTGGTGACGGAGCTGAGTTCGTCGCTGGGGACTTCGATGGCGAGGTCGAGCTGGCGGCGCTGGCCGACCTGGATGATGGTGGCGGGCTTGCGGTCGGGATGGATCGCCGGTGAGGAAGTCTGGCGACGAGTTCGATGGGATTCTGCGTGGCGGAGAGGCCGATGCGTTGCGGCGGCGTGGCGAGGCCGGTGAGGAAGGGCCGGGGGAGAGGCGGTTTTCGCCGGAGACGAGGGCGTCGAGGCGTTCGAGCGAGAGGGCGAGGTGGGCGCCGCGCTTGTCGTCGGCGATGGCGTGGATTTCGTCGACGATGACGGTGCGGACGCGGCGGAGGTGTTCGCGCGATTTGCCTGCGGTGAGGAGGATGTAGAGGGATTCGGGCGTGGTGACGAGGATGTGCGGCGGGTTGCGGAGCATGGCGGCGCGCTCTTTGGGGAGGGTGTCGCCGGTGCGGACGCCGGTGCGGATCTCGGGGCAGAGATAGCCGCGCGTCAGGGCGAGTTGCTGGATCTCGGCGAGCGGGCCGTCGAGGTTTTTCTGGATGTCGTTGGAGAGGGCTTTGAGCGGGCGAGACGTAGACGACTTGCGTGCAGGGCGCGAGGTTGCCGGCGATGGCGTGCGCGGAGGAGTTGGTCGATGCAGACTAGGAATGCGGCGAGGGTTTTGCCGGAGCCGGTGGGGGCGGAGATGAGCGTGGCGTTCGCCGGCGAGGATGCGGGCCAGCCGTGCTCTCTGCGGCTCGGTGGGGGTGCCGAATTTGGTGAGGAACCACTCGGCCGTGACGGGGTGCGCCCAGGCGAGGGATGTCGGGGATTTCGAGCGGCATTCGGTGATTGTAGCGCGGATTTTTCGCTGTTTGTTCGCTGTCTGTGATGCATGCGTAGTGCGTCGGACGTTTGCTTGTCTCACGAGTGTTTGCCCGTGATCGCTGGCTTTCTACATGTTGCCTGGCCTACGTCGGAGGCGGCGGCGGTGTGCTGGATTCGTCGAGGTACTGCTCGATGACTTTTTCGAGGGTGCCCTGGGCGGTGAGGATGAAGTCGATGGCGTCGCGGCCTGCACCGTAGCCGCCGGGGTTGGGGGTGATGTAGTGGGCCACGGCTTTGACCTGCTGTGCGGGCGTTGGCGGTGGCGATGGCGAGGCCGCACTGGCGCATGACGGGGAGGTCGATGATGTCGTCGCCGACGTAGGCAGAGCTGGTCGATGGTGATGCCGGTTTTGGCGAGGATGTCGCGGATGGCGTCCATCTTGTGGGCCTGGCCCTGGTAGACGAACTCGAGCTTGAGGTCGTGGGCGCGGATAGCCGATGGCCATGTTGTATGCCTTGAGCGAGTACGTATTGCTTCTCTGGGCGATTGCACGCCAGACGCCGATCGGTTCCCCCGCCTGATTTTGCGTCGGGAAACAGATCGGCGTCCACTGTTGGGGGCCAGGGCGCGGTGAAGAATCCTCGTGCCTGTTATGAGCCGGCTCATGCCGACGCTCGCCTTCTAGACAGAGGCAGCTCCAAGACGAAACCACGGTCATGCGGTAACCAACCCGCGCATGAGCGCTTGCTCAACCGTCGTCTTTCAGCCCTGTCCCCTGCCGTGGACGTCGTCCAGCAGCACAGCGCCTGGGCTGAACCAGAACACGGACGCTTGATCAAAGCCCTTGACGGCGAACATGAGAGCAGGCTGTTGAAGAAGTGATTTCCGCCCCAGTTCGATTCCGTTTCGGACTCTATTGGATTCCGCTGTGTTCACCGTTTGAAACACGCAGGATGGACTTTTTCAACAGCCTGCCAACTAGTTTCTGCGGTGGCTCTTCAAACTCGCAGTAGGCACGACGGACAGGAACCCCGCTTCGACCGACAGGTTCGCGGCCGGGCACACTTTACCTGATAGGTCGTGTGTCGGCCAACGGAAGATCTTATGGAAACGCTCTTTATAGTCGCCTGCGTGGCGAATCCCCTTCGCTGGCGTTCCCGCGTTGCGCTTGCGCGCTGCGCGGTCACTGACTGGCTAAAAGAGTCAAATGTCCATATTACGTTGACCGAGTGCGCCTATGGTTCGCGCGGCTATGACCTGGCAGACCTAGCGTCAGACCGGGTCACCCACGTCCCACTTCGCGCCACCACCATGGTCTGGTCGAAGGAGTGCCTGCTCAATATCGCCATAGCGCACTTACCTTCCACGGCTGAGAAAATCGTCGCCCTGGACGCCGACGTTACCTTCCGCCGCGCCGGATGGGCAACCGAGGCGCTGGCGGCGCTCGACCTCTATCCTGTCGTTCAGCCTTGGGACACGGCTTACGACCTCGGACCTCATGACGAGCACATTCAAACGCACAAGAGCTTCGCCTCTGTCTGGCACGCCGGCAAGCCGGTTGTGGCGAGCAGCGGGCCGTTCTGGACCTTCAATGGCGGATATAACGTCTATCCACATCCTGGCTACGCATGGGGCTGGCGGCGGCGCGTGCTCGACCGAATCGGCGGCCTGCTCGAAATCGGCGCCATGGGCTCCGGCGACTATCACATGGCGCTTGGCATAGTCGGAAGGTATGAGAGCTCCGTTCCTATAGGTGTAAGCGAGGGCTACAAGAATTCAATCGCCTCATGGGCAACCCGTGCCGCATTCGAGGTCAACGGCAAGCTTGGATTCGTCCACGGCACGGTCGAGCATCCGTTCCACGGCCGCAAGAGCGACCGCGGGTATCAGGTTCGCTGGCAGATGTTTCTCGACAGCGGCTTCGACCCTGCGATAGACCTCAAACGCAACACCTACGGCGTCCTCGAATTCTCAGGTGCTAAACCTAACCTCGAGCGCGCGTTCGATCGTTACCTCCGCGCGCGCGAGGAAGACGTCAACACCCTGACGTAATCGGGATCCCGTATTTGTCCGTCGTCAGATGATTTGAGGCAGTTTGCTTGCTTTCGGAGGGGAGGCTCTGGATCATCTGTGATTGAGATTATGCGGCGCGCAGGTGGTGCTGCAAGCGACGATTGGCGATGGTCTGGCGTTTGATCCTTTCGCGTTCGAGGAGGACGGCCTCGGCCCGCCCGAAGTAGACGTCAGCCGGAGTGAGATTGCCGAGGCTCTCGTGATAGCGGGCATGGTTGCAGTGCTCGACGAAGGCCGCGACCTGGCGTTCGAGATCGCCGGGCAGGTCGTAATGCTCGAGCAGGATGCGGTTCTTGAGCGTCTGATGCCAGCGCTCGATCTTGCCCTGGGTCTGCGGATGGAAAGGCGCTCCGCGGACATGCTCGATGTTCTGCTCGTCCAGCAAATCGGCAAGGTCGCTCGCGACATATGACGAGCCGTTGTCTGACAAGAGCCGTGGCCGGTGAACGACGGTCATCTGATCGAGCCCTGAAGCCGCCAACGCCAGATGATCGAGCGTGGCGGCGACGTCCTTCGCCTTCATCGTTGCGCAGAGCTTCCAGGCGACAATGAAGCGCGAGAAGTCGTCCAGCACGGTGGAGAGGTAGCACCAGCCCCAGTCCGTGATCTTGAGATAGGTGAAGTCAGTCTGCCAGAGCTGGTTGACCACTCCATCGAGATCGAGTTCGCCTATCAACGGAGGCGAAGCCGTCCTCAGAGCCAAACGAGAGACTTCTCCGACACCCCGTTAGGAGCCTTCTATGACCAATTCCGCGCCCGCAATCGCAATTGGCCCGATCTTTGACGCCTTGCGTCCCATGATATCCGCTGTCGTCACGGCGATAGTGGGCGTCGCTGTAACATTTGGAGTTGCGTTGCTGAAGAGATGGACCGGCGTTTCGCTGCAAGCGACCTACGTCGATTCGCTTCGTCGAGCTACGCAGACGGAAGCGGGAGTTCTCGTAGCAGAGGCGGCCGACAACTTGTCTTCTCGATCCATTACCGTCACATCACCGACCATAGCAGCGGCCGCTGCACGGATAGCCGAAGCGATGCCCGAAGCCGTAAGAGCTGCTGGAAAAACGCAAGAGGATCTCGGTCGCCTTGTAACGGGTGAGATTGGCAAACTACAAGCGTGCGCCACAGCAATTTCTGTTCCCTCCAGGAGTTCAGAAAGGAACTGATTACCGCAAAATGCGGCTCAGGAACGGCATGCCTAGGTCAACCACCTTAGTTCCTTGGTGAAGTATGTTCTGCCTGCCTTGTTTGGCGCGCCGCGACCTCCGACGAGGTGAAGGACCTTCGCCGGGAGGCGCAGGCGCTGAAAGAGGTCGTGGCCGATCTCACCCTCGAAAACCGGCTGCTCAAAAAACGTATGGCCCGCCCCGTTTGCAAGGGGTTTGATCGAGAGCGCCGAAAGATCAGTCTGCTTCAACGTATCCGGCCTCGGAGGGTGTCTCCCGGCCAAGATGGAGATACGCGCGCTCCGGTCCTCATAAAGCGTTCGGCGTCTAGCGCCGCTTTTTTGACTAGGCTTCCGAAACGTCGTTCGACTGTCAGGCCATCTCGATATCGCCACTCGCAAACCTCATCGATCGAACAGCGCCCTCAAGCTCTGATCGACCAACCGCTACGCCGCCAAGGGCGCGCCCTTCGCGGCAAAAGGCTCCCCTCGCCGTAGCACCGCCCAGGCAATCCGGGCCAGCTTGTTGGCGAACGCCACCACGACGACATTTGGGTGGGCCCGGCTCAGTAGCGCTTTGGCCCACCGGCCGAGCGGCGTGTCCCGCTCGGACACATAGGGCAGCGCCGCTCGCGCGCCGTGGATCAGGAGCTTGCGTAGATACTTGTTGCCGCGCTTGCTGATGCCCAGCAGCTTCGTCTTTCCTCCGGTCGTGAACTGGCGTGGAACCAGCCCCAGCCACGCCGCCAGATCGCGGCCGCGCTCGAAGGTCTCGGCCTTTCCCACCGCCGCGATCAAAGCCGAGGCGATTGTCGCGCCGACCCCTGGGATCGTCGCCAGGCGACGGGCGTCCTCATTCTCTTTCGTCCAGCGAACGAACTCCGCATCAAAAGCGGCGATCCTTCGATCGAGCTCGGCCCATTGGATGCACGCGTCGGTGACCAACATGATCATCCGAGGGCTCAATCCCACTCCGCCTTGTTCGTCCATCAGGTTGACAAGGAATTGCTCCAGCTTCCGCTTGCCCTGAGGGGCGACGATTCCGCGCTCCAGGAGAATGGCGCGCAACTGGTTGATCAGAGCGGTCCGTTCACCGACCAATCGGTCTCTTGATCTGTGGAGCGTCTGCATGTCGAGCTGCTCCTGGCTCTTCAGCTCGACAAACCGCATCGTCGGACGCGTCGCCGCTTCGGCGATCCCTTCGGCGTCACGATCGTCGTTCTTCTGCGCCTTGACGTATGGCCGGACATACTCGGGCGACATCAACCGCACGTCGTGACCGTGAGCGGCGAACACGCGGCCGAGATGATGGGCGCCGCAGCAGGCCTCCATCGCCACCACGCAAGGCGGAAGCTTCGCCGCCAGCGCGATCACCGTCTCGCGCTTCGCGCGCCGGCGCAAAACGACCGCGCCTGACGCATCGAAACCGACGAGGCTGCAAACATTCTTGCCAAGATCGACGCCAAGGACAGAGATTCTCATTCTCATTCCCATTCCTCCTCCTGAAAATGCCGGCGAGCGTACATCGCCGGAAGGAGGGGCGGGCCATTCCATAAAGCATGATCGGGGATGGGGGAGACGAGGCATGAGATATTCCGCATCCGACAAGACAGAGCTCATCCGACTTGTCGAGCAATCGCACTTGCCGGCTCGACGGACGCTGGAAAAACTCGGCATTCCCAGATCGTCTTTCTACCGCTGGTATGATCGCCATCAGCGCGGCGGACCGGAAGCTCTCGCCGATCGCCCCTCACGGCCGGATCGGGTCCGGAACCGCATCCCAGAGGCTATCCGCCGCCAGATTGTCGACCTGGCGCTGGATCAACCCGAGCTCAGCCCGCGGGAACTGGCGGTGCGCTTCACCGACGAGGCAGAATATTTTGTCTCGGAGGCGTCGGTCTATCGGCTCTTGAAAGCGCACGATCTTATCGCCAGTCCGGCCTACATCGTCATCAAAGCGGCCGAGGAATTCAAGGACAAGACCACGGCGCCCAACCAGCTCTGGCAGACCGACTTCACCTATCTCAAGATCACGGGCTGGGGCTGGTGCTACCTCTCCACCGTGCTGGGCGACTTCTCGCGCTTCATTGTCGCCTGGAAGCTCTGCGCGACGATGAAAGCGCTGGACGTCACCGCCACGCTCGATCATCTGGCGCTGGCGGCTTCAGGGCTCGATCAGATGACCGTCGTTCACCGACCGCGGCTGTTGTCGGATAATGGCTCATCATACGTCGCGACGATCTCGCGGAGTGGCTGGACGAGCAGAACATCGAGCATGTCCGCGGAGCCCCTTACCATCCGCAGACCCAGGGCAAGATCGAGCGCTGGCATCAGACGCTCAAGAACCGCATCCTGCTTGAGCACTACTACCTGCCCGGCGATCTCGAACGCCAGGTCGCCGCCTTCGTCGAGCACTACAACCATGCCCGCTATCACGAGAGCCTCGACAATCTCACTCCGGCTGACGTCTACTTCGGGCGGGCCGAGGCCGTCCTCCTCGAACGCGAAAGGATCAAACGCCAGACAATCGCAAATCGTCGCTTGCAGCATCAACTGCATGCCGCATAATCTCAATCACAGATGATCCAGAGCCTCCCTTCCGAAAGCCGGCAAAATGTCTCAAATCATCTGACGACGGACACCTCTGCGCGCGCTGGGTCGAGAACCCGTACTTCCAGCGAGTTTTCGGTTTCCTTCGAGCGATCGAAGGGAAGCTGCGCAAGGAGCCGAGAGGCAAGCGACGGCAAAATGGTCAGGACCTGGGTCGGGACAATCCGCTTCGTCATCGCGCCGTCCGAGCGCGTGGCCATGCTTGGGAACCCGATCCGCGACGCCCATCGTGGCCGGCGGTCATGAACCGCACCGAAAGGCCGAATACATGACCGCTCCCGTCCAGCCGTCAAGCCTCTCAAAACCCCTTGCGCAACGGGGGCCGTCCATACATGACGAGGGAGCGGAAAACTGGGCCTGCGTCGCCTCGCTCATCGAAACGTGCAAGCTCAACGACGTCGAGCCGCAAGCCTACATCGCCGACGTCCTCGACAAGCTCGTCAATCTCTGGCCCGCATCGCGCATCGACGAGCTCATGCCGTGGGCATGGCCCAAAGCTCACGCCGCCCATCAACTCGCGGCCTGACGCGCCCGCTCAAAGTCAACCTCCTAACGCCGTGGGACGTGAAGACCGCTTACCATCAAGAAAAAGGGCTCGATTGGCGAAGGGAACACAACCCTTCAGGCAGGCTCTTTTGGGGTCATGGACGCGATTGCGAGGAGGGATGAAGGTCGTTCTGCGGCGAGCGCCTACGCATCCGATCCTTGGCGCCCCGGACCGCCCTGTGAGAAAAGGCTACAACGCATCGCACGTTGCCTATTCGCCATATAGGCGACGGAGAGGCAACGCAAACCTGCAACGCGGAATCCTCTGCCTTCTGCCTTCCAAATTCGGCTATGTGCCATGTTACTTGCGTCTATAGAGTTTTGAGATTCTTAATCCGATCCCGCAAACGCTGTAAGAATCAGCACTAGGGCAACAATTCCTATAATTCCCACTACAAGTGCTCGCAGTTGAAAAGTCTTCTGCCGACCATCGTGCTGCTTTGCGGTCAAGGGTTTGCGACAACACTCGGTGGCTTTTGTTTTATGGCGGCGCGAATCGGAGTGTTGCCTACGATACACGGACTTGGCGCGTAGCTTATCGTATTTCTCTCGCCGTTTTACGTCGCCAAAAATATTATATGCTTCGTTAAACTCTTTTGTTATTTTTAGCGCTTCGTCTTTTGTGCCATCGTGGACGTCAGGATGGTATTTCTTGAGAAGAGCTAGGTACACTGCTCTAACTGCGACAGAATCGATCGATGGTAACACGCCAAAGGTGGCATAGTAGTCCTTCGATGGGTCCATCAGTGCTCAATGTCCTACAGCCTCTTTGCAATCAAAACTCGACCGATATTTCTAGTTAAGCGATCATTTCCAGAATCAGGAAACTCATCATTGGGGAATCGCGGTCGATATTCGAAAGATACTCGGAGAGTTATCTAAGAAGTGTGAATCGCGGTCTTCGGTCTCGGCATCGTCCGGAACAGCGGCCGGCGCCGGCTGGCCAAGTCGATCACTCGGCTCTTGCAGGTGTTTCATTCAATAGCGGTCGCGGATCGTTGCAGGCGGATCCAAATTCGAGGCTGAAACTTCCGCTTCGTGCAGTCACGCGCCCGCAATGGAATGACGGGTTTTGGCGGGGACTTCGGTCGTTCCCGAGGCGACCGCTGTAGGTGCGCTTTCCGCCCTTTTGAGACGATCGCTATTTGCTCGGCTACCGACCGCCCTCGACCCATCGCTGCCGTTCCTGACCGGTCTTATGAACGGGCGGATGCGCGCGACAAGTGGGCGCTCGTCGGCGGCTCTGTGAACGACCGCTCTCCGACCTTTGCCGCCCGTTCCTCGTCCCGCTTGGTACGCGAAGAGAGCGCCAATAGCTGCCCTTCTCGAACCAAGGGATCGTCTCGACGGTTCCATTTTTCAGGTAAGCCGTCATGGTTGTCACCAACGATGCTCCCGAAAACCCCCTACCAGACAATCGTGGGCGGCGCAGAAAAACGGTGCGCCGGCGCTCGCGATTCTCTGCCTGCTCAAGATCGCAGGTCGGACGACGCGCCGCTATACGAAGGAGGCGCCGCCACAGGAACCGCTGCACGTTCCACTCCGAATCGGCTGGTTCGTGAATGAAGAACTTCTTCGGTCTGACCCCGCAGCCGAACAGTCCGAGCCTCCCCGCGACTATAACGGTGGGCTATTTACCGGACACCTGTCCACCGTCAGCGCCTATGAGACAGCGCGGGGTTTTCCACCTAGGGAGGATTTCTGGATCATCGTAGCCGCAAGGAGCGAAGATGAGACAGAAATCCGGGCCGGAAAAGCAGCCGGCGGAAGATGCGATCAGGGACATTCGGCGCGCGACGCGTCGACATGTTTCAGCTGAGGAGAAGATCCGCGTCGTGCTGGAAGGGCTTCGCGGGGAGGAGAGCATCGCCGAACCCTGTCGCCGCGAGGGCATCGCCTCGTCGATGTCCTATGGCTGGTCGAAAGAGTTCCTGGAAGCCGGCAAACAGCGGCTCGCGGGCGACACGGCGCGCGCTGCGACCTCGGACGAGATGAACGACCTTCGCCGGGAGGCGCAGGCGCTGAAAGAGGTCGTGGCCGATCTCACCCTTGAAAACCGCCTGCTCAAAAAAAGCATGATCGGGGATAGGGAGACGAGGCATGAGATACCACGCATCCGACAAGACAGAGATTATCCGGCTGGTCGAGCAATCGCACTTGCCGGCTCGGCGGACATTGGAAAAGCTCGGCATTCCCAGATCGTCTTTCTACCGCTGGTATGATCGCCATCAGCGCGGCGGACCGGAGGCCCTCGCGGATCGCCCCTCACGGCCGGATCGGGTCTGGAACCGCATCCCGAGCTCAGCCCGCGGGAACTGGCGGTGCGCTTCACGGACGAGGCAGAATATTTTGTCTCAGAGGCGTCGGTCTATCGGCTTCTGAAAGCGCACGATCTTATCACCAGCCCGGCCTACATCGTCATCAAAGCGGCCGAGGAATTCAGGGACAGGACCACGGCGCCCAACCAGCTTTGGCAAACCGACTTCACCTATCTCAAGGTTACGGGCTGGGGCTGGGGCTGGGGCTATCTCTCCACCGTGCTGGACGACTTCTCGCGCTTCATTGTCGCCTGGAAGCTCTGCGCGACGATGAAAGCGCTGGACGTCACCGCCACGCTCGATCTGGCGCTGGCGGCTTCAGGGCTCGATCAGATGACCGTCGTTCACCGACCGCGGCTCTTGTCGGATAATGGCTCATTCTACGTCGCGAGCGACCTTGCCGATTGGCTGGACGAGCGGAGCATCGAGCATGTCCGCGGCTCCCCTTTCCATCCGCAGATCCAAGGCAAGATCGAGCGCTGGCATCAAACGCTCAAGAACCGCATCCTGCTCGAGCACTACGACCTGCCCGGCGATCTCGCAAGCTCATGCATCGGGCGCGCGAGCGGCTGGTGCGGCTCGCCATGACACACAGCGTGCGCCTGCGCCAGTCCTACGCGCGGGTTGGCAAGCACGCCCTGATCGCCTACGTCCTCGACAAGCTCGTCAATCTCTGGCCCGCATCGCGCAACGACGAGCTCATGCCGTGGGCATGGGCGAAGGCGTCCGCACCCGATCGCCTCGCCGCCTGACCCGCAGCGTCAACTCACCAAAGCCGTGGGACGTAAGCGCCACTTACCATCAAGAAAAGGGCTCGATTGGCGAAGGGAACACAACCCTTCAGGCAGGCTCTTTTGGGGTCATGGACGCGATTGCGAGGAGGGATGAAGGTCGTTCTGCGGCGAGCGCCTACGCATCTGATCCTTGGCGCCCCGGACCGCCGTGTGAGAAAGGGCTACAACGCATCGCACGTTGCCTATTCGCCACATAGGCGACGGACAGGCAACGCAAACCTGCACCGCGGAATCCTCCGCCTTCCAAATTCGGCTATGTGCCATGTTACTTGCGCCTATAGAGTTTTGAGATTCTTAATCCGATCCCGCAAACGCTGTAAGAATCAGCACTAGGGCAACAATTCCTATAATTCCCACTACAAGTGCTCGCAGTTGATGAGTCTTCTGCCGACCATCGTGCTGCTTTGCGGTCAAGGGTTTGCGACAACACTCGGTGGCTTTTGTTTTATGGCGGCGCGAATCGGAGTGTTGCCTCCGATACACGAGCTTGGCGCGTAGTTTATCGTATTTCTCTCGCCGTTTTACGTCGCTCAAAATATTATATGCTTCGTTAAACTCTTTTGTTATTCTGAGCGCTTCGTCCTTTGTGCCATTGTGGACGTCAGGATGGTATTTCTTGAGAAGAGCTAGGTACACTGCTCTAATTGCGACAGAATCGATCGATGGTAACACGCCAAAGGTGGCATAGTAGTCCTTCGATGGGTCCATCGGTGCTCAATGTCCTACAGCCTCTTTGCAATCAAAAATCGACCGATATTTCTAGTTAAGCGATCAGTTCCAGAATCAGGAAACTCATCATTGGGGAATCGCGGTCGATACTCGAAAGATACTCGGAGAGTTATCTAAGAAGTGTGAATCGTGGTCTTCGGTCTCGGCATCGCAATCGCGGCATCGACTGCAATCATGCGCTGCGATTGGTCGGATCGGGAGAGCGACGTCGCCCATGACGCTCTGTCACGGCAAAAGGCTAGTCCAGGCCTGAATTGCAGTCATCTCGGTATCGCGAAGGATCAGGTCGAACAGGTAGTTTCTTGAATCTAACCCAGCGGTGCTGGACTGTGGCGCTGATTCTCGAAACACAGCCGGGCGCCAGCGCATACGTCAGCAAATTGCTCGGCAATTTGTCAATGGCGCCGCGATTTTCCTCAAAATGGGCACCGGAAAATTCCCCAGTCTGGCGGGTTGGCGATCAGCCGTGTGCGTGATCGGCGCCTCCATTCTTTGGCCGCCGGCCGCGACGCTTCGGGGTCGGTGGAATGGGATTGGTGGCGGCATTTGGCTTGAAGCGGACGTTTTCGGGCAGAAGATCGGCGTGCTCGCGCAACCGATAACTTGATCCTTCGATCTGGATGACGACGGCGTGGTGAAGCAATCTGTCGAGGAGGGCCGTCGCGACGACGGAATCGCCGAAGATGTCGCCCCATTCGCCAAAGCCGCGGTTTGAGGTGAGGATCATCGCGCCCTTTTCGTACCGGGCGTTGACGAGCTCGAAGAAGAGATTGCCGCCGCCGGGCGTGACCGGGCGGTAGCCGATCTCGTCGACGATGAGCAGCGCGAACCGGCAGTAATATCGGATCTCTTCGGTGAGCAAGGCGTCGATGGCCTCGACGGCGCCGATTTCGCCGCGGCTGTCCTGGCCCTTGCCGGACGACATGAACGACGAGGCGCTGGAGGCGGCGCTCTACGCCAACAGGCGCAGCAAACGCGGCCATCGGCGGATCGAGGAACCGGACTGGGCCGGCGTGCATCGCGAACTGAAGCGCAAGCACGTCACCCTGATGATCCTCTGGGACGAATACATCGCCGCGAACCCGGGCGGCTACAGCTACTCGCGGTTCTGCGAACTTTATCGATCCTTCGAGAGGACGCTGTCGGTGGCATGCGCCAGACGCACCCCGCCGGCGAGCGGCTGTTCGTCGCTTACGCCGGCGACGGCGTCCCGGTCGTCATCGATCGGCTCACCGGCGAAATCCGCGTGGCGCAGATGTTCATCGCGGTGCTGGGCGCCTCGATCTTCACCTTCGCCAAGGCGACATGGACGCAGGCGCTGCCGGACTGGATCGATGCCCACGTCCGCGCCTTCGAGGCGATCGGCGGCGTTCCCGAGCTCGTCGTGCCGGACAACGTCAAGACCGCCATCGTCAAGGCCAGCTTCTACGATCCTGTGGTCAACCGGACCTACGCCGACATGGCGGCCCATTACCGAACCGCCATTCTGCCGGCGAGGCCGAGAAAGCCGCGCGA
The DNA here is from genome assembly GCA_963756685.1 of uncultured Acidobacteriaceae bacterium. Classification (GTDB taxonomy): domain Bacteria; phylum Acidobacteriota; class Terriglobia; order Terriglobales; family Acidobacteriaceae; genus Edaphobacter. Next base: position 24,462 of record CAVWON010000003.1, on the reverse strand, counting down.
CAAGGCGAAGGTCGAGCAGGCCGTGCTGATCGTCGAGCGATGGCTGCTCGGCCGGCTCAGGCGACGGACCTTCATCAGCCTCGCCGACGTCGACGCCGCGCTCGGCGAGCTCATGGCGCAGCTCAATGACAAGCAGAGCCTTCGCAGGCTCGGCGTCACCCGCCGCCAACTCCTCGAGGAGATCGATCGCCCCGCGCTCAACGCGCTGCCCAGCGAGCCTTACGAATACAGCGAGTGGCGCGTGCGCCGGGTCGGCGTCGACTATCGCGTCGACATCGACGCCCACTATTATTCTGTCCCCTACCGCTTCGCCCGCGCCGAGGTTGAGGCGCGGCTGACCGCCCGCGGCGTCGAGATTTTCCACAAGGGCGAGCGCATCGCCGTTCATCTGCGCGGGAGCGGGAACCGGAAGCACACCACCTGACGGTGGACACGCCACCGCTCTCGGGCGCGAACACAATGCTTAGCCTTACGTCGCACAAGCCACTGTGAGTAGAGAGAGGATCGTCAAATCCTGCGAGAGGTCACTGAAACCGCTTCTTGCTACCGACTGATGGCGACAACAATGCTGTCTGTAAACGTGCCGACGCCGCCCCCGAAAGCGGCAGCTCCAAAAGAAAAAGGCTAGGCCCGGCTGCGACGCTCGACATGTCGCCATGCCGGTGTTCGTCAGAGGTCATCTGTGAACGCCACGCCGTTCAGGCCGCGGCGCGCCGGGGAAGGGAAGCGCCAGGCCTACGGCGGCGGCAAGCCGTGGACTCAGCCTTTCAGCGCGCCAGCGGTCAGGCCGCTGATAAACTGCCGCTGCAAGGCGAGATAGATGATGACGACCGGGACAAGCGCGATGATCAACCCGGAGCACAGCGCGGTGTAATCGGTTCCGTATTGCCCGACCGCCTGAAACACCGCTGACTGCACCGTCTTCTTGCCGGGAGAGGTGATCAGCGTGTTGGCGAACATGAACTCGTTCCACGTATACAGCGATTGAATGATCACAACCGTAGCCATGCCGGGACGCGCCAGCGGCAGGTAGATGTGCCAGAACACCTGAAAGTCGTTGCAGCCATCGATCCGCGCCGAGTTGCCGAGTTCGCCAGGCAGGCTGAGGAAGAACGTCCGCATCAGGAAGACGGCGAAAGCGACGCCGCCGCCGACATAAGACAGCGCGAGCCCGGTGAGCGAATTGAGCAGATGCAGCGTCTTCAGGAATTGAAACATCGGGATGAGAATCGCCTGCGGCGGGATCATCATCGCGCCGATGAAGGTGTAGAAGACCACCTCGCGTCCGGGAAACCTGTAGCGTGCGAAGGCGTACGCCGCCGGAGTCGCGAATGCGACCACCAGCGCGACCGTCAGGCTCGTGACGTAAAGAGAGTTGCCGAGATGGACCGGAAAGTTCATCGCGAACCATACGCGCGGGAAGTTCTGCCACTTGATCTCTGTGGGCAGGACCGTGTTGAAGACCTCGTGCGAGTCCTTCACCGATGTGACGATCATCCAGATCAGCGGGAACGCCTGCATGATCGCGATCGTCACGAGGATGACGTAGATGAGCGTGCGAGTGAATGTCAGCCCCCAGCGCGCCTGCGCGACTGCGCGGCGAGCGCTGCGGGTCGATGACATGGTCGCGCTGTCGGTCATTTCCTCGCCCCTCACATTTCGATCTGGGAGTTGAGGTCCGGGCGCCGTCCAAGACGAATCTGGATGACTGAAACCACGATGCTGAGCAGCAGGATGACGACAGAAATCGCGGTCGCATATCCGAGCCGCGAATTGGAGGCGCCCATGGCGCCGAAGGCGATCGAGTAGAGGTAGGTGCCGAGCGTCGCGCTGGCGTAATCGGGGCCGCCCGCAGTCATGACCCAGATCTGGTCGAAGACCTTGATGCCGTTGATGGTGTTGAGGACGATCACGATGAGGATGACCGGCCGGATGGTCGGAACGGTGACATGCAGGAAGCGCGACCATGCGTTGGCGCCGTCCAGTTCGGCCGCCTCATAAAGTTCGTTGGGGACGCTCTGCAACGCCGCGAAGAAGATGACGAGATAGAAGCCGAGCGACTGCCACACCGAAACGATGATGACGCTCGGCATGACCGTGTTGGGGTCGGCGAGCCACAGCTGGGCGAAGGCGCCCAATCCGATCGCCCGCAGGAAGCTGTTGATGGCTCCAAAATTGGGCTCGAACAGCATGGCCCAGAGCAGGCCGCTGATCGCCAGCGAAATGATGACGGGCATGAAGTAGAGAGTCCGAAACACCGTGCTTCCACGGATGCCGGAATTGAGCAGGCTCGCGATCAGCAGCGGCAGGACGGTTTGCAGGACCACGGTGCACAAGGTGAAATATGCGGTGTGCCAGAGCGCCCTGAAGAATGTCTCGTCCTGCATCAGGTTCAGGTAGTTGCTGAAGCCGGCCCATCTTGGCGGCGCCATGCCGTTCCAGTGCTGAAGACTGAGCAGGATGGCGGCCGCCATCGGGGCCGCCATCGTCAGAATCAACGCCAGAGCGGCCGGGGCGATGAACAACGCCGGCGGGATCAAGCGCTTCAGGCGCAACGACAAATGCGGCGTGCGGACGGCTGTGGCCATTTGCGGTTTCTTCCAGCTTCGCCCCGTCGCCGCACAGGGGCGGCGACGCAGCCGGCAGGAGATGCGAGCGGGCGCCGCCTGGTTACTTGCCGCGCGCGGCCATCACGTCCGCCTCGATTTTCTTGGCGCCGTCTGCCGGCGAAATCGAGCCGTCGAGCGCGCTCTGGCAGACGTTGGAGACCGAATCCCAGCTGCCGGGCCCGAACAGGATGTGATCCGCAGCGTCGGTCGCAATCCACGGGATCATGGTGCGAACCTTCGGATTGTCGATCTCATCCACGGCGCTCTTGAGGGCCGGGAACGACTGCAGACCCTTGGCGCGCCATTTGTAGACGTCCGGGCGGAAGATGTAGGCGATGAACTTGACCGCGAGATCCTTGTTCGGGCTGTTGGCGTTCACCGACCAGGCCTCGCCCGCGCCGTCGCCGGTGTAGTGGATCCCGTCCGGCGTCACCGCCGGGACCTTGTGGACGGAGTAGTTGTCCAGCCAGTCCTTGCTGCCGTCATGGGCGAAGATGCCTGGGGTCCACGATCCGCCAAAGAACATGGCGGCGCGGCCCTGATAAGCCAGCTGATAGCTTTGAGGGTCATCTATGCCATTGATTCCGGGCGGGAACACGCCCGCCTTGGCAAGGCGCTCCAGCAGTCCGAGCGCATCGATGACCGGCTTCGAATCCCAGCTGATTCCAGGGGCGGTGTGATCATCAAGCGCGTAGACGTCGCCGCCGTACTGGGCGACAAGCGGCAGAAAGAAGTCCGGGCAGGTGTTGCGCGTGAGGTTGCCCCACGCGAGCGGGATAAAGCCCGCGGCCTTGAACTTGGGCGCGTCGGCGATCAGCTCGTCCCAGGTGTTGGGCACGGTCAGGCCGACCTGCTTCATGATGCGATCGTTTGCGAAGACGCCGAAGTCCTGGGCCATGTCTGCGAGGCCGTACGGCTTGCCGTCGAAGGTATACTGCCGAAGCGGTCCCTTGAAGAACTGGTCGAAGAACGCCGCGTCGAACTTGTCTTTGAAGTTCACCAGGAGACCCGCGCGGCCGAGCTCGCCCGTCTTGGTGCCGCCGTTGAACACGTCGGGCAGCGAACCCCCGGCGATCATCGCGGTCAGGGTCGGAAGGTACTGGCTGAAAGCGACGAAATTGCTCTCGACCTTGACGCCGGGATTCTCGGCCTCGAATCCGGCGACCGTCTTGTCCCAATAGGGGGTGCCGGCGACATAGGCGGGCTGCCAGCTCATCACGTGCAGCGTGGTGTCGGCCAGCGCGGAGTGAAAAGTAACGGCGGATAAGGCGGCCGCGGCGGCGGCGGCGGCGGCGACGAGTTTTTTCATGACATCTTCTCCCTGAATGTCGCTCCCAGGCCAGTTTTCCCGACCCCCCGGGATGCTCGAATTGCGGAACGCTTTTCTTGTCAGTCCCCTTCGGCGGCTGGTTCCGTTTCTTCCGCCCCTGAGGTTGAGTTTCCCGACTGGCCAGACGCGGCGCTGTCGTCCGGCGACGACATCCCCTCGCTGGCGCGCAGGGAGCCGTTGACCGCCCACATCGATTGCACCGCCCATTCCTGGTACGGGTGGTCGCGCACAATCGTCTCGTTGAGTTCGATGCCGCCCAGGCCTGGGAGCGTGCTCACCGGGTAGGCGCCGCCGACAGGCATGGGACAGTTTGTGATAAGCTCGCGGCGCCAGGCGGCGTCGAACGCCGAAAAGGATTCCTGACGGACGACATTGGTTGTCGCGGCATAGAGCTGAAGGATCGCGGCGGTTGCGATCGGGCCAAACGGGCAATGGAAGGACACCGGCAGGTAAGCCGTGTCGGCTAGCACCGAGATTTTCTTGGCTTCGAGCAGGCCCCCGACCTGGATGGGATCAGGCTGGATGATGTGCGGACGTCCCTGCGCGAGGAGCTGTGGAATCTGGTAGCGCGAGTAGCAGCGCTCCCCGACCGCGATCTGAAGTCCCGGCGGCCGTGCTACCTGGCCGAGCGCAATGAAGTTTTCCGGGTCGACCGGCTCCTCGAACCAGTCCGCGCCAGCTTCGGCGAGCTGATAAGCGAGCTGGCTCGCCGTCCCGACGCTGAAGCGTCCGTGGCCGTCGACGAATACCTGAACGTCGGGACCAACCGCCGCGCGCACGGCTGCAACATCCTCTATTCCGTGTCGAAGGTCGACGCGATCGGGATCGCGCCCCAAACCCCAGAACGGATCAAATTTCAGACCGCGGTAGCCCGCGCTGACCACGGTTCGGGCGGCCGCGGCGATGTCGCCCGCGCCGGTCTTCGGGTCATACCAGCCATTGGCGTAGGCGGGAATTTCCGAGTGCACGCGCCCGCCCAGCAAATTGTAGACGGGCTGCCCCAGGGCCTTGCCGCAGATGTCCCACAAGGCAAATTCGATCGCGGCTATCGCGCTGTTCAGCACCGGGCCGCCGCGCGCATATTCATTGCGATACATCGCCTGAACGAGGCGTTCGACCTCAAAAGGCGAAGCGCCGAGCACATAACGGGTGCTCATGTGCTCGATGGCGGAGGCGACGGTGCGGGCCTGCCACTGCATCGTGCCCTCGCCGAGACCGGATAGCCCGGTATCGGTGTGCGCCCGGGTCAGAACGAGATTGTTCCAACCATGGCCCACCAGGAACACTTCAATGCGGCTCACTTTCACGCGCCACCTCGGAGCGGCGCGTCGGCGCCGGCAGGCAAAAATACATAATCTTGTAATCGCAGTCTATAGAATTCTGCCACCACTTGACAGAATCGCCCGGCTGTAGCTTGCTGCTTGGTGAACCAGATGGCCAAGAACTCCAGTCTTTCTCACCGCGTCACGAACGACCTTCGACGGGACATCGTCGCCGGGGCCATTGCGCCTGGCGCGTGGCTCAAGACCGACGAGCTTGCCGCGCGCTATGCGGTGAGCGCCAATCCCGTCCGGGAGGCCCTGTGGCGGCTTCAAGGCGAGGGGTTCGTTGTCGCCAATCCCAACCAGGGCGCCCGGGTGCGCACTGTCGATGACGATTTTATTCGCAATATTTTCGAGATTCGCGAGGCGATCGAGCCAATCTTCGTGCGCCGGTTCTGTCAGCGTGCGACGCCGAGGAATCTCGACGGTCTGCGCGACGCCGCCGCCGCCTTCGCCGACGTCGCCGCGCGCCAGCCAAGCGATTTCGAGGCGCTCGAAGCCGCCAACCGAGATTTTCACGCCATCATTCTTGAGGGTGAATTCAACATTCCGGCGATTGAGACGATGGAGCGTTACGCCGGCATCATCAACGCCACCCGCGCAAAACTGCCGATCACGCTGTCACGCCTGCGCCAACGAGCCGCCCAGCACCGCGAAATCGTTGATGCGATTGCCGCCGGCGACGCCAATAGGGCCGCGCGGGCCGCGATCGAACATGTCAGAGGCGCAGGGGAGGACCTGCTCAATCTTATGCGGCAGGCGCGAATGGTCGGAGTTCGCGACGCAAGACCAACCGCGCCCTCGGCGCATGGAGCGGGCAGGGCCACGGCGGACTCTGCTCCCTAACTCGAGAGCTTCAAGAGCGGGCGCACGTCATAGGTCCGAACTTGATCCTTTCGCCATCGTCTCCAGAGAGGAATTCGCACTCATGGCCCTCAGCGTGCTTTATATCGGCGGCACCGGGCAGATTTCTTGGCCCTGCCTCGAACTCTCCGTCGCCGCCGGTCACGATATAACGATCCTGAACCGCAGCAGGACCTCCGTCCCACTGCCCAAGGGGGTCAAGACGCTGGTGGGCGACATGAACGACAGCGCCTATGGCCAGCTTGGCGAAAGGCGTTTCGACGTCGTCGCCCAGTTCCGCGTCTACACCGCCGACCAGATGAAGCGTGACATCGCGACCTTCACCGGCAAGACCGGGCAATATGTGTTCATCTCGTCCGCCTCGGTCTATGAGAAGCCGGTCCGTCACTACATGATGACGGAGCGGACGAAGCTCGAGAACAGGTACTGGCAGTACAGCCGCGACAAGATCGCCTGCGAGGCGTTGCTGCGCGATCAGGACAAGCTCGCCTACACGATCGTGCGCCCGAGCCATACGGTGCGCACCCACATGCCGATCCAGGTCGGCGACCCCGACGCCGCGATCCGGAGGATGATCGCCGGAAAGGCGGTGATCGTCGCCGGCGACGGCTCGTCGCTGTGGACGCTCACCCGTTCCGCCGACGTCGCGACGCCGCTCGTGCGTCTGTTCGGAAATTCGGCGGCGCTCAATGACGACTTCCACATCACCACGGATCGCGGCTTCACCTGGAGGCAGATCCACGAGGCGATCGCCCGCGGCTTTGGGGTTGGCGCCATCCATGCGCCTGTTCCAACCGAGACGCTCGTTCGGTTCAACAAGGAGTGGGAAGGCCCGCTGCTCGGGGACAAGAGCTGGTCGGCCCTGTTCGACAACTCCAAGGTGAAGCGCGTCGCCGGTTCGTTCGACGCCTCGCAGGACATTGACGAGATTCTTCGCGACTCGGTCGCGCACGCGAAAGAACGGCTGAAGGCTTCGGCGCCGCCCGAATCCGATGAGGACCGGCTAATCGACAGAGTCATCGCAGCGCAAAAGGGCCTGCACGCCGCCTAATTAAAGACCGACCGCCGTTCGAGGCGCGCGGTGCGAAGGACGCCGCGCGCCACAGGTTCGTCCTTCTATTCACTGGCGGTGTGGTCGGAAATCACTACTGCGTTAAGCTGGCGGCGCCCTCGGCTCCCTCCGATGCTCCGAGACGCTGCATGTTCGTAAGCGTGTCGCTCAGCGCGGCGTCGATGAGCAGCGCGGTCTCGGTGAGCGCGCCTGACGCGTTCTGGGATGTGATTTTTTCAAACACACGCGCATGATCGGCGACGGGGTCGTGGGCGAGGGTGAGCGTCGGCAGCATCGTTTGCAGCCTGATCGACCAGCGCAGCGTGGTCTGGATGGCAGGCCACAACGCATAAAGCGCCTCGTTGCGCCCCGAGACGAGGAGTTCGTGATGAAAGGCGACAATGGCGTTCAGCCATGCGCCGGCGCGTGGATTGGTGCTCGCCATGCGCGAAAGCGCGTCCGCCAGCCGCGAGACGTCCTGGTCCTGCCGGCGCATCGCCGCCAGCGCGGCGGCGCTCGGCTCCACGATCTTGCGAAGCTCGAACAGATCGCGAATGAAAGGCTCCGTTGGCGCGATCTCGAATCGCCACTCGAGAAGGCTCGGGTCGAGGACGTGCCAGCTTGAGCGCGGCGCGACCCTCGAGCCGACCTTGGGTTGAGACGTCACGAGGCCCTTGGCCGCGAGGGTGCGCAAGGCTTCGCGATAGACGCTGCGCGAGACGCCGAACGCTTCGCCGGCGCTTTCCTCACGCGGGAGAAGCACGCCCGGCGGCAACACGTCGCGGATGATGTCGCCTGCGATGCGATGGGCGAGTGTTCCGTGCAGCCGTGACCGCCCCGAGGCGACGACCGGCTCGACGTCAATCAATTCGGGGCGGGCGATTTCGGGCGCGGGCGGCGCAGCCGGCGGGCGATCCGTCCGCAACGGCTTTGAAGGATGAGCGATCGTGCGACTGCGCACGAACTGGACGATCGACCCTGCTGCCTCCGTCACGCTCCGGACCGCCGCGACGAAATGCAGGCAGCCATGCGGCAGGCCCGACCAAAGCGACAGCGAGACGTCGACTCCGACCTTCGTCAGTTCGCCATAGAAGGCGAGCGTATCGTCGAGCAGGAGATCGCATTCCGCGCCGATGCAGAGCGTCGGGGGAAAATCGGAGAGGTCGGCGGTCAGCGGGCTCAGTGCGCGCGCGCGTGTCTCGGGCGGCAACTGCGGCGCGTAGAGGTTCCAGAACCATCGCATTTGCGGCTCCGACAGCCCGAAGCGGCCATCGCCGTAAAGCCGGTGGGACGAGAGATTTATCTCCGGCGCATAGGCGCCGTAGATCGAGATGAACCCGGCGAGCTCGCTTCGCTCATCCTTCGACAGGCGCAAAATGGCGCAGGCCGCGAGGTTGGCGCCGGCGGAATCGCCCGCGACAAACACGGGCGCTCCGGCCGCCTCCGCGAGGACGGATGACAGCGCCGCAATGATTTCGTTCAGCGCGGCCGGATAGGGATGCTCGGGCGCAAGGCTGTAGTCGATCTGAATGACGCGCGCCCCGATCTCGGCGGCGAGCCAGCGGGCGATATGGTCGTGGCTCTTGACCCCGCCCATCACCCAGCCGCCGCCATGAACGAACAGCAATGTCGCGCCGCGCGCCTCGGGATTGTAGAAGCGGGCAAAAATACGCGGTCCTGAGCCGGGAAGCGTCCCATCGGAGGTCGCCACCCCTTCGATCTCCACCCCGCGCGCCGCGAGCGCCGAATATTCCTGGATCCAATGGCGGATCTGCTCGAGGTCGAACGACAGATCAGGCTCGCCGTAGATTTGCTCCGCCTTCATGTCGTTCATCTTGTCTGACAAATCAGGGGCAATTACCCCGTCGTCGCGGCCAAGTGTCGCGCGGTCGATCAAAAGGGCCATGGGCGTCCCAAAGATAAAGCAGACAACGTCGGGGAAGAGATTGACGATGTCTGACAAATGACCTAACAAAACTCGCGCGCGCCTGCAACGGCCGAAAGGATACGCCGAGACATGGGGCGGCGCATTGAGGGAGGAAAGCAATGAGCCTGAGACTCGCGATGGGACAGGGACTGCTCGCAAGCGCCGCCGCGGCGGCGCTCGGATTGTCGGCCTTGGCGTCGCTCCCGGCGGCCGCTGAGGAAAAGCCGATCTCGATCGCCTTCGTCTCCGGGCCGCTCAACGACTCCTTCTTTCCGCCCCTCTACCAAGGCGCGCAGGACGCGGCGAAGGCGCTCGGCGTCAAGCTGAACTACATCCCGATCGACGAGGCCGACATCGAGGCGACATCGGCGCGCACGATGCAGACGGCGATCGCGCAGAAGCCGGACGCCATCGTCGTTGGCGATTTCGTGACCAGCGTCGTCGATCCTTATATCAAGAAGGCGGTCGCCGCGGGCATTCCCGTCTATGTCAACCAGTCCGGACAGGATCAATGGAAGGCGGATGGAGCGTTCGGCTTCGTCGGGCAGCAGGGTCCGGAAGTTGGCCGGATCGCGGCCGAGCGCCTGAAGCAGGCGGGCGCCAAGAACATCCTCTGCGTCATCAACGTGCCCGGCAATCCCTACCTTCAGGCGATTTGTAAGGGCCTCACCGAGCGGTCGAAGGAGCTCGGCGTCATGTCGAGCAATCTCGAACTGCCGACCGCCGACTCCACCGATCAGGCCAAGGTCAGCCGCGACATCGGCGCCTATCTGCAGTCGCACAAGGGCATCGACGGCGTGTTTACCGAGAACGCGGCGGTCGGGACGGCGGCGACCGCCGCGGTCGATGCGGCGGGCCTCACGGGCACGGTCCATGTCGGGACCATGGAGATCTCGCGCATCGCGCTCGAGCAGATCAAGAATGGCAAGATCGAATTTCTCATGAATGAGCAGCCCTATCTCGACGGATATTTCGGGGTGGTGTTCGCAGCCCTCTACGCCAAGTTCGGACTTGCGCCAGTCGGGCCGGTCGCGACCGGCCCCAGCGTCGTCGACAAGACCAACATCGACAAGATCCTCAAGGTCTTCGACACCTATCCCAATGTGATCGGATCCAAATAGACCGGACGGACAACGGCTCGCGGGAGGCGGGTTTGAGCGGCGTGCAGGCGAAAGGCGGCCAAAAAGCCCACCCGTCGCCATCCTCGAGCCCGATGCGCAGCGTGGCCTTGCGCGCGCTCCTGCGTCCCGAGGCGGGCGGCGTCGTCTCCGCGGCGCTCGTCTTCGCCTTCTTCGCGATCATGGCGGGACAAAACGGCTTTGTGTCCCCGCTCGGCACCGCGAACTGGCTCGACACGGCCGCCGATCTCGGCATCGTCGCTCTCGCGATCGGCATGCTGATGATCGGCGGAGAATTCGATCTGTCCGTAGGCTCCGTGGTCGGCGCCGCCTCGATGATCGTGGCGATCTGCACTGGCTATTTCTCTCTCAATCCGTGGATCGGCGTGATCCTGGCCTTCCTGTTCGGCGGCCTTGTCGGCGCGGCCAACGGCCTTCTCGTCATCCGCACCCGATTGCCGTCCTTCATCGTGACGCTCGCCACGATGCTGATGGTGATGGGCGGCATGCTTGGCGTCGCGATCGGGCTCACCGGCTCATCGAGCCTCTCCGCGACTTCGACCGGATCGGCCGAGATCGTGTTCGCCTCAAAACTTTCCGAGTTCCACGTGTCGATCCTTCACTGGATCCTGCTCTGCGCGATCGCGACCTATGTCATGCACCGCACCGTGTTCGGAAACTGGGTCTATGCCACCGGCGGCAACGCGCAGACCGCGCGTCTCGCCGGCGTGCCGGTCGCGCGGGTCAAGATCATCCTCTTCATCTGCGCTTCGCTCGCCGCTGTCCTGTCCGGCGTGAACGAGACGCTGAGCTTTCAAAACGGCAACATCACGCTCGGCGCCCAATACGTCTTCACCGGCATCGCCGCCGCAGTGATCGGCGGCGTCCTCCTGACCGGAGGTTACGGTTCGCCGGTCGGCACCATGTTCGGCGCCGTGACCTATGGCATCGTGTCGCTCGGCGTCTTCTATCTCGGCTGGAACTCCGAACTGGCGAACTTCTTCATCGGGCTTCTGCTCCTTCTCGCGGTGCTGGCGAACCATCGCCTGCGCGAGCTCGCGATGGGAAGAGGCTGAAATGGCCGCGCCGATCGTCGAGCTTCGCGATATCTCCAAGCAATATGTCGGCGTGACCGCGGTCGCGGGGCTCTCGCTTCGGCTTCATGCAGGCGAAGTCCTCTGCCTGCTCGGCGAGAATGGCGCGGGCAAATCGACCGTCATCAAGATCCTGACCGGCGTCGAGACGCCCACCGCGGGCGAAGTGCTGGTCGATGGCGAACCGGTCCGCTTCTCCAGCCCGCGTGACGCGCGCGAAAAAGGCATCGCGACCGTCTATCAGGAAGTCGGCACGCTCCCCATGATGAGCGTCGCGCGCAATTTCGTGCTCGCCGCCGAACCGCGAAAGGGGCGCGGGCTCTTCGCCAGGCTGGATCTCGAAGAAGCGTCGCGCACTGCCCTACAAAGCCTGCGCGATCTCGGCATTAATCGCGTCTCCGATGGGAATGAGCTTGTTGGCACATTATCAGGAGGCGAAAGGCAGGCGCTGGCGATTGGGCGGGCCATCTATTTTGGAGCTCGCGTCCTCGTGCTTGACGAGCCGACGGCCGCACTCGGCGTTCGAGAATCTGCGACGGTCTTGAAGCTGATCGACAAGGTGCGTGCGCGCGGCGTCGCCGTCCTCTTCATCACCCACAACGCCTATCACGCCTATGCGGCCGGAGATCGTTTCATGATTTTGCGCCGCGGCGAGGCGCTTGCAGAGTTCAACAGGGATGAGCGAACAATTGGCGAGGTAATCGAACTGATGGCCGGCGGCGCGGAGCTGAAGTCTCTGCTGAGCGCCGCCGAACGAGACGCGGCGAACCGATAGGCCGCTTGGTTCACAGGCCTGTCGCCGGCGATCCACCTGCGCCAGAGCTGCCGAGGCGCCGACGTTGTGACCACATTGGAAGAGACCGTTAAATTAGCCGGGGTGTCATGCGGTCTTGAGCAGCGGCGGCGTCGGTTCGAACATCCACGCGATCCTCGATCGATGGGTTCGGCGGCTTGTACGCGAGGCGCTCCGGAAGATCGCCGTTGAAAACGGCGGCCCGAACCTGAAGCAGAAGAGGCGCGCCCGTTTTGACCATTGCATCTGCTGCTTTTTGACCATCCGCCGTGCGACCAGCGAATTCACGGCGGAGTCAGCCAGCGCGGTCGCGATGCGCCGGCCTGATCGATAGCGGGCGCCGTAGTTGATAATCGCGCTCTTGTTTGAACGGACACAGGTTAGCAAGGGGTGTGCCAGATGCAGCAGGCGCGTCGCTGAAAGATTGCCTCTCTCTCGCAGTTTCACGAATTCGCTCGTCATCGTCTCGAGCTGATCGAGCGCCCAATCGGTCTGTCCTTGCCGGAGCTTCCACTTCAACGATCGGACCTCGGCGTCGACCTGAGCCATTTCGCTGTTCCCTGCGTCATGCCACCGCACGACATGATCGGCGAGCCGAGGCGGCGGCCAGCGCGATCGCGCCTGCGGCGGCGTTCGGCCAGGCTGGGTCCCCGGCCTTGGCCGTCGTCCGGCGCTCGGGGATCGGAGGGTCGGATCCAGAATTTTCACGGCGATCAGCGGCACGGGCCGCGGCCAGCGCAGCCGGATGGCGATGGCGAGGTCGAACAGCGATAAGGCGAGGATTTCGGCGTCGGCCGCCGGAGCGTCCGGGAAGACGGAGAAGGCCGACGCGGCGGCCGAAACCGGATCGCCCTCCCCGGCGCAAGCCTTCAGGTTGGATGCGAGGCCGTTCGGGTCCGGCAGAGCCAGGTCGAGCCGCCCCGCCGCGGCGGCGAGCCGGTCGGCGTCGAGGCTGGGCGGCCGGCCGGCGCAATCGCGCCACAGCGACACAAGGTTCGCGGCGGGCCCAAGCGAGTCGCCAACGGCGAAGCGCAGGTCGCGCAAAGCCGCCGCGTCGGTATTGAGGCGCAGCATCTTGGCAGAGGCGGCGGCGCTCTGAAGCGCAAGGCGGGCGCGCAGCGCCCCGGCGGCGGGCGGGTCGGCGCGCAGGGCCGCGTCGAGGAGCGCAAGCGCAGCGCCGGCGGCGAACAAAGGATCGCCCTCCCCTGCCCTGCCGCTCGCCCGCGCCCACGACGGCAGCGCCGCCGGGCGCGGAAAGGGTCGCCGATCCAATGGGTTGGAGGCTTTCGCCTTCGCTCGCGCGCGCTTCGAGGGCGGCGCGGGAACGGCCTCGCCGGGGTCGAAGACTGGCTGAGAAATGAGGGTCGAGGTCGGCCCGAATCACCAGGGCATGGTGAATTGTCGGCGGCGCTTTGTCACCTCCTTTGCCGCCCGATCCGCCCCGCTTGTCGTGGGGCAGGGATGTCCGATAATTGCCTCACCGGACATGTTGGGAACGCGCGTCACTGACGGGCTCGCCCAACCGTCATCTCTCGCGATGACCTCTGAAATCCGCAGCGAAGCCACGGCGACAACGATGAGAGCCTCCGGAATGGTTGTCTGATGGGGCTCGGTCCGCCGTCGACCTTGCGGAGGACGGCCGATAGTATAGATTGCGACAAATCAACTATCGCTTGCAATCGACGCTGGCGTCTCTCCCTTGGTCCCCTGCCCTACGTGCCCAGCTTCAATGATCTTCGCGACCTGCTGACCCCAAAGCCCAAACGCTCTTCGCTTCTCCCGCGCGGCCGTAAACATCATAGTGCCTGGCGGTCACCCCGGCCCGTTTGTGGTTCAAACACGCAGATATATCCTCGGCCGGAACGCCAGCGCCTGCTAACCGCGTCGCCAATGTGCGCCGAGATCGTGAGCCGGCGGCCGATCCGAGATCCATGTCTCAACCGCGCGTTCGAAAAAAGAACCCCGCACCTGAATGCGGTCAGGCGCGGGGCAAGCCGGGCGCGCGCGAACCAAGGGGGCACCATTACAACGCGCCGGATACGTAACAATACTCCACGCGCTCGTGCTGTCAATTGCCTGGCGCCGATAGCCACAAATAAAAAAGGGCGGCCCGAAAGCCGCCCCCTCCCCAGCCCACTGAGAACGGACGCACGCCGCAGGGGGATTCAACGGCTTTCGCCGTTCAAAGCAAGGCCGAAGGGCTTACAACGCAGAGGTTGTATCACAATGGCCCTACGCATTAACGCTGTCAACCCGGTAGTGTCCGGGCTTTTCGCGCGGGCAAACGCCAGGGACCGCGAGGGCTGGTATCGCGATCTCTTCCGCTGCTCACGTTATCCCGAGACTTGGCCGGGAAGTTCGATATCCGACCGATAGACCCGCGCAAACTTGAAGTAACTTCGAAAACAATTGGTAATTTATATCAAGGAAAACTAAAACCGCCGCGGCCATTCCGTCTGAAGGAGCGCACGCTTTTGACCGCCTCGACCCAATTTCCAAACCACGAGCTCAGTTCGCCAATACGATCTCTGGCGCCCGACGCGCGCCCTCTTGGCAAGATCGGCTACCTCATCAGGTCATCGCGTCGCGTGCTCGATCGCCTCAAGGCGGCGGCGATCGAATTCGTCTTGATCGCGATCCTCGTCGCCGGGTTCATCGTGGCGGCGCTCTTGGCCCTGGACCTGTCGGACGTGCTGAAATGGTGACGCCGTCTATCGCGCGTCGCCATGCCGCTTTGCCCCATGCTGAGCTGAGCAAAATTCCCGGCGGCTCGTCGCTGCGCCGCCCGGTTCAGACCCATGTCCGGCTTATTCCGCGTGCAGGTGGCCGACGTGTTTTTGCGCATAGAGCTGGACGCCGAGATGGCCGATCAGCGTCAGTTGCGCCTCAAGGAAATCGATGTGTTCCTCCTCGTCGGAGGTCAGCTTCTCGAAGAGGTTCTTTGTCACGCGATCATTGACCGAAACGCAATGTTGCGCGGCTTCGAGATAGAGCGCCCGCGCATGGGTCTCGGCGGTCAGATCGCACTCGATGATTTCCTTGATGTCCTTGCCGATCCGCAACTGGTCGAGCGACTGCATGTTCGGCTGTCCGTCCAGAAACAAAATGCGGGCCACAAGCATGTCCGCATGCTGCATCTCCTCGATGGATTCGCTGCGCCAAGTCTTGGCGAATTCCTTGTAGCCCCAATTGTCGAGAATTCGATAGTGAAGCCAATATTGATTGACCGCGGCAAGCTCGTGACGGAGGGCCCGGTTGAGATATTCGAGGACTTGCTGGTCGCCGCGCATAAAGGTCGATGCTCCGCCCGTTTCGAGCGAGTCGACGCCTGAATTCCCGTCGCCCGCGATAAGCTTCTGATACAACACCGAACGGCGTCGTCAGCGCAAGCGCCGGCGGCCTGCAGAGGGTGGGGGCGCCTCAGAGGGGACGGGGCATGGCGTGGCCAAGGCGGTTGGCGCGGCTTGAACGCCTGGCGGGGCGCAAATCTCGCGCCGGCAGGGCGCGAATGTTAAAGCCAGACACATTTGGGGCGTCGCGATGGCGTTTTAAAACATTCAAGTGCCCGGCGCCTTCCAGTAGAAATTTGCCACTAGGCGCGGCCAGTCGCACGCATCGGGGAGAAACGTCAATGTCCGACGGGCGGTCGCGCGTGATCGTTGTGCGCGGCGGGCGTGCGCCCAGCGGCCCCGATCCGATCGCCCCGCTTTTCCAAGCGCCCGTGGCCCTTTCTCAAGCGCCCGCCGTCAACCTCGGCTCCGAAAATCTCGCCAAACCGCCGGTTTCCCCGGCTTCGACCTGGCGCGCCGGATCGCCGGCCCAACAATAGTCATGGACGGGCATGTCGAACGTCTTTGAGATGGTGGAGCGGGAGGCCATGCCGGCGTCGGGCCGGCGCAAGGTCATCATCACCTGCGCCGTAACCGGATCTGTCCACACGCCGTCCATGTCGGAATATCTGCCCGTAACCCCTGTTCAGATCGCCGAGCAGGCGGTCGAAGCCGCGCGCGCGGGGGCCGCGATCCTGCACCTGCACGCCAGAAATCCCGACGGGAGCCCGACGACCGATCCTGAGGCGTATGACGAATTCGTTCCCGTCATCGCCGCCGAGACCGATGCGATCATCAGCATCACGACCGCCGGCGCTGCGCGGATGACGCTCAAGGAACGGCTCGCCTATGCGCTGAGGACAAGGCCGGAGCTGTGCTCCATCAACATGGGCACGATGAATTTCGCCTTCCACAAGGCGGCGCGCGGCGTCGTCGGCTGGAAGCATCCGTGGGAGAAGCCTTATGTCGAGGGTTCCGAAGACAGGGTGTTCCGCAGCACTTTCGGCGACATAAGAACCATTCTCGGCGAGCTCGGCGACCAGCACGGCGCGCGCTTCGAGTTCGAATGTTACGACGTCGGGCAATTGCACAATCTCGCGCATTGCGTCGAGGAGGGCCTCGTCAAGGGTCCGCTCTTCATTCAATGCGCTCTTGGCGTCCTCGGCGGGCTCGGGCCGGAGCCGGAAAGCCTGCTCGTCATGCGCAGCACCGCCGATCGCCTGTTTGGCCGCCGCAACTACGAGTTCTCGGTGCTTGGCGCCGGGCGCCATCAGATATCGCTGGTCGCGATGGGCGCCATCATGGGCGGCCACGTTCGGGTCGGCCTCGAGGACAGCCTGTTCCTCAGCCGGGGATTGCTCGCGACCTCATGCGCCGCTCAGGTGCTCAAGATCCGCAGGATCCTGGAGGAGCTTTCGCTCGACATCGCAAGCCCCGCCGAAGCCCGGGAGATCCTTCAGACCAAGGGCGCCGACAAGGTGAGATTCCATGTCTGAGGCGACAGCGACCGCGCCTGTCCAACTGGCGCGGAGACCGCGAGGCAGCCTGCTCGAGCCGATCGTCCTCGCCGTCACGCTGGCGTTGATCGTTCTCTTCGCGTTGACCATCCCGGGTTTCGCGACGCTTGGGAATCTCTCCGTCATTCTGTCCAACTCGACGTCCCTCATCCTTCTGAGCTGCGGCATGGCGGTCGTGGTCATTTCCCGTGGCCTCGACCTGTCGCAGGTCGCGGCGATGGTGGCTGGCGCGACGACGTACTGCACGCTGATCAACGCAGGCCTTCCGGGACCGCTCGCGATCATCCTCGCCGTCCTCGCGATGGCGGCGGTCGGGTTCGTGAACGGCTGGCTCATCGCCTTTGTCGAGATCCCTGCCCTGCTCGCGACTTTGGCCTCCGCCATGCTGATCACGGGCTTCTTTCGCTTCGCCGTCCTGCGCGGCGAGTTTCTCTTGATCCTGCCGAAATCGAACCCCGCGATCCTCTTTTTCAAGTCCGACATTCTGCCCGGCCTGGCCGCTCCCGTCGCGCTCATGATCGCGACGCTGATCTTCACCTGGCTCTTGCTGCGCTTCACCACGACAGGGCGCATCGTCTACGCCATGGGCGACAATTTCCTGGCCGCCCGCCTCGCCGGCCTGCCGGTGCGCACAACGACGATCTTTGTCTACATCTACTCCGCGCTGACTGCGCTACTCGCCGGCCTCGTGATCGCCGCGGCGAGCGGGACGGTCGATTTCCGCATCGTCACGAACGGCAGCCTGCTATTCGAAGTCATCCTCGTGGTGGTGCTTGGCGGCATCCCGCTGAGAGGCGGACGCGGCGGCGTGCGCAATCTTCTGGTCGGCGCCGCCCTGATCGCGGTCCTGCGCAACGGCATGACGCTTTACGACTTCAGCACTCAGATCCAGGACATGCTGAGGGGCGTCGTCCTCATCGCGGCGATTTTCGTCGACAACTATCTCAACCCGAGAGACGCGGAGACCGACACGGTCGGTGATCTGTGAAAACCTGTGCAACCGTGGGAGGAACTGATGTTGAAGATTAGAGGCAAGCTGCACGCGGCGATCGCCGGACTGGCGCTTGGCGCCTGCGTCGCGCTCAGCGCCGGCGCTTACGCTGATCCGGCCTCCGAGATGGCCGGGAAGAAGGTGATCTTCGTCCCCATCTCAATGGGCATCACGCTCACCGAGGGCTGGGCCCGGCGGATGAGAGAGCACGCAGCGATGCACGGCTACAGCTTCGAGATCCGCGACGCCGCCTTCAATACGGGAGCGATGTCCGAGCTGCTCGCCAAGGCGATCAGCGATAAGCCGGACGTCCTGGTCGTCCACAATCCGACCGTCCAGTTGCTCGCGCGGCAGATCAAGCAGGCGCAGGCCGCCGGCATCAAGGTTCTGCAGATCAACCTGCAGTCCAACCAGCCGTCCGCCGCCTTCGTCGGCGCCAACTGGACGCGCATCGGCACGGAGATCGCGCAGGACATCGTCAAGGAGTGCGGCGCCGGCAGCGGCAAATCCGGCAAGGTGGCGATCATTCCCGGGCAGCTCACCGCGGCCGACAGCGTGATGATGAACGAGGCCGCGTTCAAGGTGTTCAAGGAGCACCCGGAGATCAAGGTCGTCTCCAACCAGGCGTCGGACTGGGAGCCCGAGAAAGCGCGACAGATCACCGTCACGGTGCTGCAGCAGAATCCGGACTTGTGCGCCATCTTCGGCCACTGGGACGTCCACACGATCGGCGCCGGCAACGCCGTCAAGGACGCCGGGCTTTCCGGCAAGGTCCTCGTCTATGCGACCGGAGGGGGAGAGTACGGCGAGGCCTGCAAGGCGATCGAGAACGGGACGCTCACGGCCGAATGGAGCTATGACGCCGACGGCCAGGGCCGCGACGCCGGCACGATGATCGATCTCCTGCTGCAGGGCGCCGCGTCGCCGAACGGCTCGATGCTGACCGTCGAGTCGCCGCTGAAGGTCATCAAGGCCGGACCCACCTACGATCCGTCGCTGTGCTGGAAGATGCCGCCAAAGAAATAGCGTAGCCTTGCGCAGGGCGCCTTAAGGAGCTCTGCGCCAAAGACCAAGCGGAGATTGGCGCCTTTGTCAGCTGAGTTCGACTTCACGGCGCTGCCGAAGGCGCGGGTCCCGTTGCTGGTCGTTTCCCCGCGCCGCGTGCTCTCGGAAATCCTCTCCAAGGGATGGGTCGAGAGCACGGTGCCCTTCCTGGCGTTCGTCTGCGTGATCGTCGGCGTGCTCTTGACCGCCAAGGGCTACTTCAGCGTCGACAACCTGCGCAATCTCGCGGCCTACGCGTCCGACGGCGGCCTTGTCGTCCTGGCGTTGTTCATCGTTGTCGCGGCCGGAGGCATCGACCTCTCGGTCGGGTCCAATTTCGCCATGTCGGCGTTCATCGCGCTCTATTGCTTCCACATCCTGAACCTGCCGGTGGCCGCGGTGCTCGGCGCGAGCCTCGTGACCGGCGCGGCGATCGGCGTCGTCAACGGGGCGCTGGCCGGGCTCGCCGGCTGCGGGGCGCTCTTGACCACGCTCGGAACGGCGATCGCGGTCCGCGGGATCTACACGCTCGCGTCGCAAGGCGAGCTCGTGGCGATCTCCACGAGCGCCAGGAGCGACGACGTCTGGGACTGGATCGGATCCGAGCGGTTCCTGACCGTTCCCATCAGCTTCTGGGCCCTCCTCATCGTGGCGGCTGGCGTTCTCGTGATGTTTCGCCAGTCGCGCTTCGGCTGGCACGTGCTGGCCGCCGGGGGGAACCGCAAGGCGGCGCGGCATGGCGGCATCCGGGTGAAGGGGACGATTTTCCTCGCCTATGTTCTCGCGGGCTTGATCGTCGGCCTTTCGGGCTTCCTTTACGCGACGCGCGAGAACGCCGTCGCCTCCGACACCGGCGTCGGGATGGAGTTCTTCGCCCTGACCGCTCTGGTCGTGGGCCTCGGCGGTTTCGTGCCCGGGCGGGGTTCGACTGTCGCGGTGATGATCGGCTTCGCCACGATCTACATTCTCAACAACGCGCTCCTCAACGCGGGCCTGCGCAGCGATTTCGTCCAGCTTGCGATGGGCGCGATCATCCTCTTCATCCTTTCCATCGACACCAAGTTCCGCAAGCACAAGCATCGGCTCCTGGCTTCCACCTATGTCGATCCGATCGCCTCCAGGGTTGGCGAGCCGGCCGGAGCGACCGGGCTCATGCCCGATGAGATCGCCCCGAAGCTCGCCGGCGCCGACCTTCTCGCCTCCGGCTTGATCGACGGCCCGGAGGACGTGATCCTCGATGCGAACGACAATCTCTTCTGCGGCACCCGCGACGGGCGCCTCGTCCGGATCTCCGGGCCCGACTACACGCATGTCGAGACCTTCGCACAAATCGGCGGCCGGCCGCTCGGCCTTGCGCTGGATCGGGAGGGACGCATCGTCGTCTGCGTCGCCGGGATGGGCCTTGTGCGCGTCAACCGGGAGCGGGAGGTGGAGCTCCTGACCGACCAGACTCAGCGCAGCCTGTTCACCATCCAGGACGACACGACCATCCGGATGGCGGACGACGTCGACATCGCGCCTGACGGCATGATCTATTTTTCCGACGCGACGAAGCGCTACGACATCGAAAACTGGGGGCTCGATCTGCTCGAGGGCCGGCCGAACGGGCGCCTCCTGAGCTACGATCCGAAAACCCGCAAGACCCGCACGATATGCGACAATCTCGTGTTCCCGAACGGCGTCTGCCTGACCCATGACGGCGAGCACATCCTGGTCGCGAGCACCTGGACCTGCTCGCTTTTGATCTTCGATCTCAAGAACCTGTCCGCCGGCCCGCGCACGTTCGTCGGCTCCCTGCCGGGCTATCCCGATAACGTCAACCGGGCCTCCGACGGCGGATATTGGGTCGCGCTCGCGGGCATGCGCAATCCCGTAATGGATCTCGTGATGCGCTATCCGGGGCTCAGGCGCCGGATGACGCGCGCGGTGGCGCCGACCCATTGGCTGTTCGGCAATCTGAATATCGGCGGCGTTCTCAAGCTCGACCGCGCAGGCAAGATCGTCGACGCCTACTGGGACACGCCGAGCGGGCCGCTCTACATGATCACCTCGATGCGCGAACACAAAGGGGCGCTCTATCTCGGCGGCGTGACCAACAATAAGATCGGCCGCCTCCGGCTGGCGGGCGCCGATCGGGGCTGGAGCGGACCGGATAGCTACTGGGGGAAAGGCTGAGTGGCGCCTCTGTGGCGGAAGAGGCGGACGGCGCCGTCGATGACGCTTGAGGGCGTGCTCGGGCCGAACAATCGGCTCGAAGAGGCGAGAGGAATCCCCATCGCATCGCCTGACGCGCTCTGCGTCGGCGCCGACGGCAGGCTGTTCGTCTCCGCCGGCCGCTCGGTGCTCTACTTACGCAAATGGGGCGAACCGCCGCAAGGCTATGCTGAATTCGAGCGCCCGGTGACCGCCCTCGCCAGCAGCAAGAGCGGCATGCTGGCCGTTGGAACGCTGGGCGGCGACCTACAGGTTTGCGACGGTTCAGGCCGCGCCTTGAGCGGCTGGAGGCCGCCCGCCGACCTCAAGGCCGCGGCGGACGCAATTTTCCTCTCCGAGAACGAATTGGCGGTGGTGGATCACGGCTACAAGCCTGACGAGCCTTTGCTCTCGGTCGCGCCCTGGGACGATGTCGGGCGCGGGAGGCTGATCGTGGCGCGGCGCGACGGTGAGCCGCGCATTCTCGCAAGCGGCCTCAACTGTCCGATGGGCGTGAGCCTGGACGGCCGCGGAGCGCCGATCGTCACCGAATTCGAGCGCGCGCGGATCGTCGATGTCTCCGGAGCCGTCCGCCAGGCCGGCTATCCCGGCTATCTCGGGAGGCTCCGCAAGGCCGGAAACGGCTACCTGCTGGCCTGCCTCTCCCGGCGGGACCCGCTGATCGAATTCCTGAAGACGGAGCCAGCGTTCGTCGACGCGATGAAGACGACGATCGCGCCGCGGCACTGGATCGCGCCGCGCGTCAGCCCGGAATTCGCCCATGACTTCCCGATCGAGCTCGGCGCGACGCGGCTGTTCGGCGAAATCAAGCCGTGGGCGCCGTCCTTCTCCTACGGACTTTTGATCGAGCTCAACGACGCGCTCATGCCGGTCGGCTCGGCGCATTCGCGCGCCGACGGGCGCCGGCACGCGATCTCCGACGCCCTCGTCTGGAACGGCGACCTTGTCGCCGTCAGCAAGGCGAGCGCGGAACTCCTGAACCTGGGCTCCGCGCGAGGCGCCGCATGAACAATCCCCCGACCGTCACGCTCGAGAACGTGACCAAGCGCTATAGCGGCGTGACCGCGCTCGAAAGCGCGAATTTCGAGCTCTATCCAGGGGAGATCCATGCGCTTGTCGGCGAGAACGGCGCAGGAAAGTCGACATTGTGCAAGCTGGTCGCGGGCGTGATCTCGCCGACGGAGGGCCGGTTGAGCGTCGACGGCCGCCCGGTCGCCTTCTCCGCGCCGAAAGACGCAAGCCGGCTCGGCATTGCGATGGTCTTCCAGGAAACGAGCCTCGTGCCCCAGCTCACGGTGGCGCAGAACATGGTGCTCGGCCGGGAGCGCGCCTTCAACTCCGTGCGAGGGGTGCGAAACACCGCCCGCCAGGCGCTCCAGCGCCTCAATTTCAACGTCGACCCCTCGCAGCTCGCGGGCGCGCTGTCGACCGCCAAGCGGCAGATGGTCGAGATCGCCCGCGCGGTGCTCAACGACGCGCGCGTGATCATCTTCGACGAGCCGACGGCGGCGCTGACGCCGGAGGAGACGGAGCATCTCTTCGACCTCATGAAGGCCCTGCGCAAGCGCGGCGTCGCGATGATCTTCATCTCGCATGCGCTGGAGGAGGCGCTGAGCTACGCCGATCGCATCACCGTGCTGCGCAACGGACGGCTGATGGTCACCGGCCCCGCCTCGGATTTCGACCGCGTAAGCCTCATTCGCCACATGATCGGGGAGGAGCTTGAGAAACGGGCGCCCGCGTTCGCCGCGGGACGCGCCGCGCCTTCCGCCGCGCCGGTGCTCAAGGTCGAGAACCTCCGCATGGGCGCGATGGTCAACAACATGTCGTTCTCCGTCTTTCCGGGCGAGGTCACGGGCATCGCCGGCCTCATCGGCTCGGGACGCAGCGAGGTCGCCAGGGTCATCATCGGCCACACCAAGCGCAACTTCGGCGGCGGCCGGATCTGGCTCAACGGCCGCGAAGTGCGATATGGCTCGCCGGCGCAGGCGGTGGCGAATGGCGTCGCCTATGTCAGCGAGGATCGCAAGCTCGACGGCTTCTTCGAGACGCTCGGCGTCTCCGAGAACATCGGACTGGGCTGGCTCGCCAAGTTCGGCCGCAGGCGGTTGATCGCCCCCTTGCGCAAGATGCGGAGCCTGGCGGGCCATTGGGAAGAGCGGCTGTCGATCCGAACGGCCGGGCCCGACCAGCCGGCGCTGCATCTTTCCGGCGGCAACCAGCAGAAGGTGGTGATCGCGAAGTCGCTGGCGCAGGAGCCGCAGCTTATAATTTTCGACGAGCCGACGCGAGGGGTGGACGTCGGCGCGGTGGCCGAGATTCACAAGATCATCAGGGATCTCGCCGCCTCTGGGGCCGGCGTGGTGGTGATCTCGTCCTACCTGCCGGAAATCCTCGACGTGTCCGATCGCATCCTGGTCGCCAAGAGCGGTACGATCGCCGCCGAGTTTTCGCGAGCGGAGGCGAGCCCGGAGAAGATTCTGCAGGCGGCGATCCACTGAGGAAGGCTCTTGGACGAGAATATTGCTCCAGCCTCTCCGCCGCGCCACATTCCGAGCGGCGTCGTTCGAAAAGCTCGCCTGCCTGAGCCTCGACGACGCCTTCCGGGAGGAGTACTGGTGTCTCAGAGCGTTCTGACGGCGGCCGCCGAGCTTCTGGAGAAAGTTGCGTTCGGCGTGGACGATGCCGAAGTCGACCGGCTTGTCGAGACCCTGAGAGAGGCGTCGAAAAGCCGCGACGACGCCGCGGGGTTCGAGAAGTTCCACCTCCAGGTCAGCGGGATCCGGCAGGCGATGCAGGACAATGCGCTTTCCGAGCGCGGCCTGAACGTCCTGATCGACACGACCCACGACCTTTCGAGCACCTTGAGCCTGCAGGATCTGTTGCGCACGATCGTCGTCCGGGCGCGCAATCTCGTCGGCGCCGACGTCGCATGGGTGACCGTTCTGGACGCAGAAACGGAGATTTTCCGCGTGGTGACCGCGGACGGGCACTTGTCTCCCGAGACCGGGCTGATGACCAGCCGGATCGACCGCGGCGCGGTCAGCCTGGTGATGAACTCCAAAAGCTTCTTCGAGACGCCGGATTATCTGGGCGACCACAGGTTCCCGCACGCGCCCCATCTCGACCGCATCTTCGAGACCGAGAAAATCCGGACTCTCGCCGGCTTTCCCATTCTCTGGGAGAACAAGGTCCACGGCCTGCTCTTCGTCGCCAACCGCTATGCGCGCAAGCTCAGCGGCCGGGAGACTTCGCTGCT
>CAVWON010000002.1:0-439024 GCA_963756685.1 uncultured Acidobacteriaceae bacterium | reverse complement strand
CCTTGGAGGGCGCGGTGAAGCTCAAACGGTCGCCAACAGCAAACTCCCGTTCCACTCGCGGTAGACGGTCACGCCGTATAACCGGGCAGGATTGTATGTGGCCGTTTTTCCGTCCTCTTTCTGAACGGTCAGCAGGTTGTCTTTGGGTTGGGTGGCGATGACCTTCGTATAGCTTTGCTTTTCGATGCCGATGTCCTGACTGCCGCGCGGATAGTGGAGTACGTCATCCACGGCATAGCGAGCTGCCCAGGTACGGTCGGCTCCGGTCATATCGGAACGCGGCGCGAGCACGCGCATCGGATGATCTTCTGCGGCGACTGTGCCGAGGGCTTGCAATTCGGAACGCACGGCCTGATTGATCTGACGGCGCGAGGCGTTGTCGGGCGAGACGACGATGGTGTTGTCCGGGTTGGCAGCGTAGCTTCGAGCAATCGCCGCGATACGCTGCTGTGCATCGGCAATCTCCGTAACGCGCCCCTGTTGTTCCAACAGGGCGACGCCCTCTGCGACTTCGCCGCGCGACAGATGCTCGACCGCTTTAAGCAGTTCCGGGGCTTCTCGTTGACGCACGATCTGGTCGAGCTGGGTGGTCTTCATCCCGGCATTGACCAACTGCTCGAAAGGTTTGCCCGCTTCGACGCCCTGATGCTGACGGGTGTCTCCGATGAGCAATACGCGGTCGTTGGATTCGAGTTTGGCGAGGAAGTCACGCACCTGTTTCGTGCTGGCAAGACTGGATTCATCCACCATGTAAAGATGACGGTCGGGGTTCGGCTGGCCGGGACGGACGAGGAAACCCTGTAGGGTGTCGGCGGAGATACCGGCATCGCGGAGCTGGTTGGCGGCGCGGGATGTCGGGGCGAAGCCTTCGACGACATAGCCGCGTTTTTCGGCTGCTTCACGAACCGATTTCAAAAGGGTCGTTTTCCCGACACCAGCCCGTCCCTCCAGCCCTTGCACGACATCGCGCGAGGTCAGAATCTCCTCGGCGGCAGACCGCTGTCCGGCATTGAGATGCTGCTGCTTTTCGGTATGGGCGACGGCCGCTTGTATGGGCATGATCTGCTCGGCGCGACCCTGCCCCTGTTGCATCTGGCGCAGGATTTCTTTCTCGGCGCGGATCGTTTCGGCGGTCGTGAACTCCGGCCTGAATCGTGCTTCTGTCCGGGCACAAGCTGAAACTCCCCTGCGGCAATACGAGCCTCAAACCCGGCGCGAACTTCCGAGTATGTCGTTTCACTCATGCCGCGTCGCAACGCATCGCGGTAAAGGTCGCGTTCGTCGGTGACGGCTTCGCGCTCAAAGCTGCGGTCGCGGGCATAGGTGACAGCCTGCCGTGCGACCTGCTGCGAACTCTCCCGGTCATGCTCGGGCGCATGTTCCTGACCCGCCTCCGTGCTTCCGTCACAACTTTGTCGGCCTGGTTGCCGAACTCGGCGGCGATCTGCCGGTGAGCGGCCAGCACCTCGGCGGGCGAGTGAATTTCCTTGCGGTCGCGGGTGGAGTGCGCGGCGATCTGCGCGGCCTCCGGCCCCTGATAGCCGTCTTTTCCAGATGCTCGCGTATCTGCTGGCTGCGGGGGCTGGAAGCGTCAAGATACTCCTGCGAGTATCCCTTGATCTCCGGTGCGCCGCTGCGTCCCGGCTCAATTTCGTAGCCGAGATTGCGGAGCCGATAGGTCAGTTCCGATTGATAGACGGCAGTGGCAAACTGCTGTGACTCGAATAGGCCGCGCTCCTGCAAGGCCCGCGTCTGTCCGTTGTCGCGCTCGGTGACATTGAAGATGACGGCGTGTGTATGGAGCTGCGGCGCGGCGTAGCCATCCACGGGGCGCGCGGTGTCATGCTCGAACTTCGCGGCGATGAACTCGCCGGTGGTTTCGGCGGCATGGTTGCCGCCGATGCGGGCTTGCGTGTACCTTTCCAGTTCGCTCAAAGCGACGTTCACCGCTTCCCGGTGCGCGTCCCGCACCCGGTCATCCCCACCGACGAGCGCGGTGAGTGAAACCGACTTGGGCGCGGAGAATGTGGCGTCCCAACCGGCGCGATGTTCTACCGGCGCGATTGTCTTCCCGTCCGCGCCTTCGTACTCCTGGACGACGCGATGACGTACAAGCTGCTCGGCGGTATGAGGGTGCTGGCCGTCCGCGAGCCGCGCAAAATGCTCCTCGCTCACGGCTCCGGCAAGACCGAACTTTTCAGCCAGCTTGCCATGCCACTCGCCCAAAGTCCGGTCGTCTTGCTTCCAATAACTCTGTTCGGCAGACGTGAACTCCTTGGCGTGGTAGGTCTGCGCCTGCGTTGCGGAGAGCGGTTTTGAGATCGTCAACATGGCTAATCTCCCAACGAGAATCCTGTCTCGACCGGCTCGTCTTCGCTTTCGCCGGGAACGGTGTTGCCGTTATGTCAGCAGACTTCGGCGGCTTCTTCGTCAGCGTCTTTGGATCGAAGGTAAGGTCATCGTCGTCCAGCGGACGTGGCACGAACGCGGGCTGGGTGGCGGGGATGTCGTGATACGCAAATGAGAATCTGGCAACGTGATTTCCCAGCTTTAGGAAAGC
Source organism: uncultured Acidobacteriaceae bacterium (assembly GCA_963756685.1). Taxonomy (GTDB): domain Bacteria; phylum Acidobacteriota; class Terriglobia; order Terriglobales; family Acidobacteriaceae; genus Edaphobacter. The sequence goes on along the minus strand of CAVWON010000002.1, from coordinate 436,464 downwards.
GTGCCGGTCGGGCAGGCCGGAGATTTCCGAGTCCAGCACCAAGGGCTCGACCTGGCGCTCCACGCTGAAATTGTTGCCTGCCCGCAGCCCGTGGAGTGCGTCTCCCGCAGCCGCTCGATCTCAACTTTGCCGATGGCGTTCGACACCCACTCGGCGGCCTTCGGCTCCGTGATTTTCAGGAATATCTTGGTGGCCGGCTGCGATAGCATCACCTCGGCCAGATGACCGTAGATCATCTCAAGCTGGGCCTTGCCCTGGAAACCAAGCATCAGCGGGTTTTTCGCCTTCCTGTTCTCGGTGATCGCGGTATGGAGCTGCGGCAGACGTTGCAGACTCGCCAACTCGTCCAGCACGAACCAGACGGGATGCTGGCTTTCTTTCGGTTCGTTCAAGAGACGCAATACGAGCAGGTCAATCCATAGACTGTGCAGCGGACGCAGCGCCTCGCGCTCGCTGGGTTTCGACGTAAGGAAGATCCATCCTTTGCGATGTTCCGCCCATTCGGTCGCGCTCCAATGATTCGCTGTTTTCTCTTTCCGTGGAAGCATTCGCAGGCTATCGGCGATCAAACCGAGCGAGGCCAGGACGCCGTTGCGCTGCTGCTGCGCGCCCTTCGCAATCATCATCGCCATCTCCGTGTTCTGGACGCGGCGGTCGATCTCGTCGGGGTTCGCCATCCACTCCACCAACTCCTGCGGCGTTGGGCCGAAGGTCAGCAGATGGGCGAAGATTTTCTGCGGCGTCTCGGTGAAAAACTCGCCCTTCTTATCCGTGGTCGGTTGGTACAGGGACGCGGCAATGGCCCTTGCTTCGGCGCGGCGGCGCAGCTCCTCGGATGGTCCCCAATAGGGGCAGCGGGCATCCAGCGGATTCAAAATGATGTCGCCGCGGTTGGGATCGTAGAACCGCTGCACGAACTCGCAGGCAGGGTCGTACACGATGGCGGAATGGCCGCGCTCCTTGATCTGCACGAGGAGCTGCATGATCAGCCGAGACTTGCCCGCGCCGGTATCGCCCATCATCTCGATGTGCTGCCCTTCGGCGTGTTGCGGGATGCGCATGAGGTGCTTGGATTCGGTGGTTTTGAATCCGATGCCATCGCCTTTGATGGCTTTGTTGAAACCTTCCGGGGAGACCAGAACCGGGCCTTTGAGCAGCCGTCCATACTTCATCTCTTTGAGCCGTCGAACATCTTTGCGGACGGCGAACGGGAGCTGGAGAAGAAACACGGCAAGCCCTGACCAGAGCGGTAGGCGGAAGATGCCCAAGAGCGAATCGCCGTCATAAACGAAGCGGCGAAGATAGTCATGAAGCGGGCGATTCATGTAGCCGACCTTCGCTCCCCGATACAGAAAAGCGATGCCGGAGGCATGGGCCGCTGGGGAAAGCGCCAATGGTATCGGCTTGCCGATTGGCTGTGGCGTGGAGCCTGGTTGCACATCGGCTTCGGTGACAGGCCGGGCGTGAGCTGGCGGTCGGCTACCGTAACAAGCTGGTACTCGCTGCTCTGGCGCATGGTGCCGAGAAAGCCCGTTTCGGCATAGCAGGAGAGGTAATAGCGTTGCAGCGGCGTCATGACAAAAGCGATATGGAGGTAGACGCAGAGCACGGTCACAACGAGCGCAATGAACACGGCTCCGAAGCTGTAGACGGGATAGTGCGGCGGACGGACGATGGTTTCTTTGCGTCCCCATTGTGTGTCGGTCATGGCTGTTCTGTGGTCCCTTCCGCATAGCTGGCGAGCATGTCTGCCGCCGCTTTGCGCTTATTGGTTTTCACGTACCGGAGCATTTCTTTGAACTGCTCCGGCGTCATCTTTTCGCCGCGCAGCAACGGCTCCAGTGTGTTGATGAGCAGGAGACGGAGTGCCTGCACTTCGGCAAACAACGCCGCACCATCGCCGTGTTGCTGTCCGTTCGCGGCATCCAACAGGACTTCGCGCGCCCATTCGCGGAGGTTCTTTCCGCGCTTGCGGCAACCCGCAATAACGCTCTTTCTTCACTGCGGGTAAACCGCGTGGCGATGCTCTGCGTGCGGGTCTCCCGTCCTCTTCAGCCGCTGGAGGCGGCCTTCGATTTCAGAGGTCTGTGAAAGCATCGCTGATCCTTCTCAGCCAACTTCGGCGCGGTTCCTAATGGAACCGCGTAATTTGCCTCGGCAGCAACCGGTTGTTTTCTGTATGTTTCCCGCATGGAACCAAATTGGTTCCAAACGCAACCCTACGAGGGATGGAGTGTCAAGATTCTTCCGGTGCGAAGCACCGTTGTGGTCTGCCACGGATTTAGATGGAGGATCATGCCTTCGATCCCGCCGCTACTGCCGGGGAATGGCTACGGATTGACCGCGGAATGCAGGCTTCTTTGCAGCCGGCTCCGCTGCTTCTGGAGCAGGCGCCTTTGCGGATGCGAAGCGTCGACGCGACCTGCTGCGCTTCTGGGGTCTTCAGGAACTCCTGGAAGTCGCGATCTTTGGAGAAGACATAGGCGAGCGCCTGCTCGACCACATCGTCTGCGCAAGCATGGATGAATGCGGCGTACTGATCGACCTGCATTGCGGTCGTATCAGTGAGCCGAATAGAGGCGCTGATCTGACGGGTTTGGATGACTTCAAGTAATGGCATTGTGGTTCTCCTTTGGGTGTGAATTCAGGCGATCTTTTGCGGGCAATCATGCGCTGCGCGGTGTGCAGCAATCTCCCGCGCACGAGCGGAGCAAAGTGCGGCGGGAATCTCGAAGCGTCGGCGGCATTCGAGCATGGTGATGATGTCGTCGATGGGGATTCCCTCGAGCAGCCAAAGGCGAGCGGAAGCGACGTCGACTGTGCGTTGGGCGTAGTAGAGAGGATTGGGCTTATCGGAGCGGCGGGAAGCGAGCTCCTGCGTCAGCTTCGCAGCATCCTCTGCCGTGAGCAAGTCCCTGCGAGACCCAAGCCCAATCGTTCTCCGAATGTGCTGTGCTTTCCGGGTTGCTTCGTGAGTCAGGCGAATGCGCTCAAGAGCGCGGCATCCACGGCAGCTATGGGCAGCCGGAAGTCGTTCGGGTTCCAGACCGAATCGCAAGGATATTCGACCGTGACAAGGTGAGCGGGATCGTACTTGCAATTCAGGAAACCGGGGATGCGAAGCACACGGTTGCAGTCGGTGCAAGCGGGATCGCCACCGAAGGCAATGGCGAGCTGCTTGAGCGTTTCTTCCTGACGCTCGAAGTCGAAGCCGTCGACGCGCCAAAGCGCCTGATATTTGCCGGGCGATGTGGAGAGGATCGCAGTCGGCGCAGGAACAGCATCGGACGCCCGGAGCGCAGCGAGTCGGGTCTCGCCGTCCGTGTCGATATCTATATAGATATGGCGGACCGATGCGATGCTCTCCTTCGTGCGCTTCCGGCTGCCAGAGCGAAGCGGATTGGCAGCAACATAAATGTTTGCGCCGTTGGCATTCTCGTGGGCGAGCCATCGCGAGATAGCGAGGCGCAATCGCTTGTTCCACGTCACGATCCGCTGCGTGACCGCGGCGGGCTCTTCCGAGCGCAACAGGAGCGCGATCGTTTCTCCCGGGGCGAAGCAACGAGTGAGGAACTCTTGCGGCTGGTTCGTCAAGTTCATTGCGAAGCCTCACAGTGGTGGAAGCCCGGCGTTAGCCGAGCTTCCGCGGAGTTGATAAGGAAGCGGCCTATGCGGCCGCTTCCTCCCGCGGAATCCTCGTCGTCTTCCTGCTCCTCTGCGGTCGATTTGGCGGCGCGATCCAGCTTGAGAATCGAGTTGACCCGGATCTCCCAGACGGTCTGCTCCGAGTTCGTCTTCTTGCTGTCGTACTTCCGGCTGCGCAGCTCGCCCTCGATCTGGATGTGAGCGCCCTTCTTGAGCGTGGCTGGCAAACTCTGCCGAGCTTGCCGAAGACAACGCAACGGTGCCATTCGGTGTGCTCGATGTACTTGCCGTCCTTCTTGTAGGAGCTCTTGGTTGCCAGCGAGAGTGTGGTCAAGCTGCGGTTGTTGTTGGTGCGAACCTCTGCGTCGTTGCCGAGGAAGCCGATGAGGGTGACTTTGTTCTGGTACATGGTGGTGTTCTCCGTTTCGTTGAATTTCCCGTATCCTGCTCGGGTCACACTTGGCAAAGCCTAGCGAGTGGGCCCGGCTCCCAAGTGCCAAGCTCTGCATTTGCGGAGGGGCCGTCGTAGACGGAAACCGTAACCCGGAGGGCGGCGAAGCCGAAGCAGAAGAGCGCCGTGCCGCAGGGCGCCGGATAGGCCCCGAAGCGTGACCCCGAGCAGAGGACGGGATACGAGGCGGAAGAACTCCCAATGCACCGAAGTCACTCTTCCGCTTCCCGGCTGCAGAAATTCGTCCCAACCGCAGCCGATACTCGTCTGGTCAAGGCTCCGCCGAGAGGACGGCATCGAGCCACTGCTCGTTGCGTCTTCGCGCAGCTCGGAATCAGCACGCTGAGGCGTATTCAGAGACGAGTTGGGCTGTGCAGCCGCATTGGCAGCTTGATCGGACATCGAAGTGACCTCGGATTCGGGTTGGAGTTCTCTAGCTGGATTGCCGACGTTCAGGCGGCGGAAGCACGATAGATGTCCTCCGTCTGGAAGCTCTGGTCTGCGTGGGTGTATCCGTTGACTTTCACCAGTTCGCGCACTCGACGCCGGCCTGTATGGTCGCGTTCGCAATACAGAACGAAGTCGATCGCCTCTGCTGTCTCAGAACGAACGAAAGCGTGGTTCAAATTTGGCTCTTGCACTCAGGGCCAAATCCGACAGGCGGTTGAGAGCATCCCATGCCGATTTTGCGTGGATGGTGGATAGCGTTCCGCCGTGGCCTGTATTCATGGCCTGCAGCAGGTCGTAGCCGCATTCATCGCGAATCTCTCCCATGATGATGCGGTCGGGACGATGGCGGAGTGCGGCGGCTAAGAGCTGGCTCGGAGTGATGGCAACTTGACCCGGAATCGCTTCGACAGCCTCCCAGCGAACGGCATTGGGATGGGACACCTTCAACTCAGCGGGTTGCTCGATGACGACCAATCGTTCGTGTTGCTGGAACATGGTCAAGCAACGCTTTCATCAAAGTGGTCTTCCCGGAACCGGTTCCGCCGCTGATGATGCCGTTCTTCTTCTCGTTGATCAAGCTCACGACTTCGTTCCCGAACATGAGCCGGCAAGCTGCCCGATGCAATCAATTCATCCGACGTATACCAGCGGTTGAATTTGCGGATGGTCAGCGTCGGGCCATTGATCGAAGACGGGGCACCCACGACGGCAACACGAGAGCCGTCCGGCATTCGCGTATTCAGGATGGGATTCTGGGTGGTTAGATCCTGGCCCAGTATGCGGGCTACACGCTCGATCGCCGCCTGCAGCCGATCATTCGTGTAAGGCGTTGCCAGCGGAATATGCTCAACCACGCCGTTCCGATCTGCGAAGACTCCTGTGGTGCCGTTAATCATCAGGTCGGAGATGGAAGGGTCGAGCAAGAGCTCACGCAGCTCCTCGGGGAAGAACGGCAGAATGAGGTGGTAGCTCATCGGGAACCTCCCGGGACTTGGCTGGCGAGCGACTGCGGATTCGGTGCGTTGGTTCCCGGCGCGATTGGATCGACAGAGAGACGATTTTCGTGGAACTCGGTGACGGTCAAACCCAGGGGATTGATCGTCTCGAACTGCGGGAAGATCTTCGCCTGATCGCTGACCTGCTTCGGGATTCAGGTAGTAGGTCACGCGTCATTACCCAATGCTCGGTTCTGGGCTCGCGGGAGTTGCGGGGGGAATAGAGCTTGTCGAGGGCTATCAGGGCCGTGCCACGGGCGATTCTGGCTCCCTGAACCGTCTCCTCCGACATCGACGTGATCGTGACGTTCTTCACCTCCACATCGCTCTGCTCGATCTGGCCGCCGACGACTTGGGAGACAAGGTGATTCGCATTGTCTTCGGTCATCAACTGCGAGGCGAGCGTCTGCGAGAGGAAGTAGTAATTGAGTGGATACTTCTTGGCGATGGTATCGCGGCTGATGGTGTAGCGGTAGTTCGCCCAGTCTGTGAGATAGGTGCGGACTTCGCCTTCCCGCGGGCTGTAATTCAGGTCGGAGTATGCGATGGCTTGGGCCCGGCCCATTTCGTCGATGCGGATATAACGATTGGTGACTGGACGGTGCGCGAGCGAGAAGATAAGCCCCATCGAACCGATGAGCAAAGTTGTCCCAACTCCGATCACGAAGCGGCTCAGCTTCCGCTCGGCGTAATGTGAAGAATAGACCTCGTTCCCGATGTGGTCGGCTAGGAGCGCTTGCTGGGGCGTCAAGGGTGCTTCAATGTGCGCTGTTTGAGTGGACATGATGGACACCCGTCCTTTCGTCGAAAGTGAGGAAGATATTGGCGGTATAATCAGCACAACGACGATCAAAAGGCCTATAGCGAGGCCCGCGAATACGACACGTACGATCTTCGGTAAACGACGACCGCGAAAGAAGAAAAGCAACCAAAAAACTCCCACATATCGCTACGCTCCCGCTCCCGCCTGCCTTGTAGGCGGCAATTGCAGCTCCTGCAGTTTTAGTTGCGGCCGAGCCAGCCCAGCAGCCCCACCGAAGATAGCCTGGGTCATGCTCGGAATGAAGAGCATGTTAACGATGAAAGCTATAAACACCATCGTGCAAGGGATTAAATTCGCCAGCCACATTTCCATCGAATAGTTACCATTGAATGTCTGTTGAATGAAGGCGTTCATGAACCCAGACCACACAAAGATGAAGGCTGCCGCTACCGCCCGAATCATGGCGAAGCTGATGAGCACATCGAGGAACTGGAAGAACTTCGCACTGAAGGATTTGGTCATCAGCAGTGGCACGAAGATCGGACCAAACAACGCCGTCACACCGTACAGAATGAAGGCACTGCAATTGATGAGGAAGAGAATGGCGGATGCAAGCCCCAGAAGTATCTGCACAAGGAAGTAGCAGAGGATCTGAACCGGGGCCATAAAGGACGGCATTGCTGTGTTGTCGCCGGCGGTCTTGAGGAGCTGCAGCAGGGAATCGAGCGAATTCTGATCGAACGCCGCCACCATCGCCTGGGCGATGTAGGAAAAGAAGTGATTGATGCCGAAGCTCGCACCCGGAAACGGATTGACCCAATAGTTCTCAAGCAGGCAGCAAATGATAAGCCTCATCAGAAAGTTGGTCAGGTCGCCCGCCCGTACCGGGTGCGTGTGGAACCGGAGTGTCATGCCGCTGGTATTCCAGTTGACGACCATGCTGATCAGCGTGAAGAGAGAGATGCAGCTCAACTCCGTAAGTCCAAGCTGCGTCAGCGCCCCACCGTTCTGCGTCGTAAGGTTGGTCAGATTGTTGGTGAACTGATATAGCCAATCGACGCCGGAACTTGGGCTTGGTAGAGTCTGTGCCAAAATCGCTATAGGAACCATACTGGCGCTCTCTCTCACAGGGGATTAGGGGATATACGACTTCCAGGTCTTACCTTCATGCGCGGCTGCGGAGTTGTGACGCTTCTTGTTCTGCTCTACCCGCTGTCTGAATTCCTCATCTCGCTTCTTCTGCTCTTCGTCCTCGCGTTGCTGCTGTTGGAGGATGGCTGCCGCCTTTGCTGCAGCGGCTGCAGCTTTCTGTGCCTCATGCCGCTGGTAAATCACGGCGCTGCCGATGGCGGCCAGCGCCGCAAGAATGGCCAGGAGAATCTTTGTATTAATTGCCTTGAGCATTCCGGCTCCAATTAGGGAAGATAGGTCTTCCAGGTGTTCCCTTCGTTCGCGGCGCTGGCGTCGTTCGTGGCCCGTTGCTGTTGAACCAGGGCAGCTGTGTTTAGGTCTTGGGCGGCGGCGTTTCGCTGCTGCATATTCGCGATCGTCATCTGGGAAGCAAGGCACGCCTGCAGCGCACCTTGCGACTGCATCTCGGACATCTTCTGAGCTTCAGCCGCGTTCAGGAGGTTTAGTTGCTCGACCTCGCTGTTCGTGGCCGATGTAATGTCGAGCTGTTGATCGGCGAGTGAGGTGTTCGCCGCAACGCTCTGGTTCCTCCCGTCCCGATACTGTCCAATGGCTGTCAGACAATCAGGCGAGATGGCGTCGGAGGTCTCGATCATGGCGAGTTGCGCTCGCTGGGCGCTCCCGGCATTCTGGGCCTGGAGATAAGCGGTGGTGCCGCTGTTCATCGGAACCGTCGCGGTCTTCCAGCCCGTCAACGATGCCGAAGGCGAGTTCGTGTTGAGCGCAATGCCGATTCCAGCGGTTTCACCGAAGAGATTGGGGACATTCACGTTCTCGAGCTTGGTGAGCGCGGTCTGCCACTGCTGCTTGACGGAGAAATGCTCCACATTGCTCTGGATCATCTTCAGCTGGTTGAGAGCCGTCGTGGCTTGTGAAACAAGGCTCGCGTAGCTCGTGGGATCGAAGACGATGTCGCCGATACCGAAGAGGGCGAAGCTGGGTGTCGCCGTCGCCAACACTAGGCCACCTGCGATGAGGTACTTCCTGTGCTTCTTCAAATCGATCTTCATAAGGGCTCCTGACATGGGTTGAGGGTTAGTTGCATTCAGAGCAGGTCGGGTCCATCCGCTCCGGTAGACTCCTGAGACTCTGTCGCGATCCTGCATGGAAGTCCGAGCGCGCTGTCGCCGAGTCGGACGAACTCTTGAAATCCCACCGGCGCGCCCAGAGCGACGACCGGAACAGCAAACAATACGGTTGCGATGACAACCAGCGGGCGATGCTTAGAGTTCCTGTTCATCGGACCTCCTAGAGTGTGGGATCGACACGATGCTCGTCATAGGACGGGATGAGAATGTCCCTGCCGACATAGACACGGGCACGAGAGCCCTCTTTTAGCGTGATCACAGGCAGACGATTGAGGAAGTGATTGAGGATTTGCTCGCCCTCCTGGGCCGTTTGCGCAGAGATCCCGTTGCGGATCTCGGTCGAAGGCGTAAATGCGCCGCCGTTATTACCGATCTGTGCCAGGCCGCCAAGACCACCCACGGCAGCAGCCGCGCCAAAGGCCATGAGGTAGCCGTGGTCCACCTTCGTCGCGAGCCCCGTCGTGCCGAGCGGGTCGAGGCCCATGTACTTATCGAAGTCAAGCGAGAAGCCATCTGGGCACACGGCGCGGTGGAAGGTGACGAACATCTTGCGCTGCTGGGCGTTGCCAACGCTCTGGACTGTTCCGATCAGCCGCGTCCCTTGCGGCATAAGAAGTTGCTGGTGGTCGTGGGAGTAATAGTCGGTCGTCAGCATGACCAGGATGGGACCGCTCAGGCCACCGTCAATACGGTTAGTGACGACGCCTTCAAAGACCGTCCCCTCGAAGATGCGATAGAGCTGTCCCTGATAGGAGTCAAAGTCGTATCCAGCCATCGGATTGCTTTTGCTATCAGACTTCGGCTGTTGCGCGGTCGTGACCTGCACGCTTCCCGGCCTTTCACCGTTATCGCCGTTGTCGGGCGCCGATGCGACATCGGATGTCGCCGAATCTGGATTTGCGAGCGCGACCTGCGGAGCGTTGGCGGGGGACGCTGTACCGCCAGAATGCGAGAAGTCGATAGCCACCGTGTCGCTGTTGATTGCGTCCTGCTTCTGCTTCTCACGCGCGAGCGCTTTTTGTTTTGCCTCAGCCTGCGCCTGAGAGGCGTTGGAGGTCTGCTTCGGCGCGTTTGGGCTATCACCATAGATTGCGGCACGCTGCGCAGCCGTCATGGCGGGCGTCCCGTCCGCCTCCGGGCCGGGGACGCTCTGCGCCGCCTGAAGCTGCTGCATCGCCGCGGCCAACTCCAGTTGATGCTGTCGCTCCTCCGCATCGCGGCGCGCCTGCATCTGCTGCTGGGTTTCGAAGCTGGACACCTGCTGCGGATTTGCCGTCGCAGGGCGCATCGGTAGCGCGCTGGCCGGCGCGGCTTTCTTGTTGCCACTCACCAGACTTGAGAGGTTGGCAATACCGATCAGGGCAATGATCGCAACCAGGGCAATGACGACCGGCATCCCTTTCTTAGGGGCGGCTTTGCCTCGGGCTGTTCCGGTACGGTCGCGGGCTGATTTTGATTCGGTTCCAGCATGGCTAGTTCCTCCCCCCGGTGCGATGGAACTCAACTTTCTGCTTGCCGATTGCGAGATAGCCGTTCTCCAACTGCTTCGGCACGGTATAGAGCCCAGCATTGAAATCGAAGTTGATAAGCGAACCCTTTCCGTCCTTCAGCTCGTAGAGGGCGGGTGTTTCCTGGAACTGGCCGCGGAGGTAGGTGAACTTGTCGTCCCGCCATATCTGTTGAAGGCCAAGAGCCTTACCTTTCGATTGATCCCAGGAATAATCGAAGTGGAGCGAGCCGGGATACTGGCTGCGATACTGCTCGCTCTTTGTCTCTTCGGCTTTGAGTTCCGCCGCTTGCGCCGCCTTCGCGGCTGCCGCCTCCTGCTTCGCCTTTTCCAGATCAGCCGCGGGCACGAAGACCGGCAACTCTGTCAGGCGATCCTTCGCAGCTTTGTCACTGGGAGCGATGAAGACCTTGGAATCGAAGTGGGGATCTTCATCGTTAGAGACTTCCTTCAGCTGAAGCGTGTACTCATTGCCGTGGTCAGAGACGATGTGAATGTCTGTCGAACCGCCCGCAGTCTTGGGCTTGACACTGATGAAGCGGCTGGCGACATGGCCGCCATCGAACACCCAATCCACCGTATCCCCGGCAAAGACATTGGCGACCTTCTCCTCCGCGGGCAGCACGATCAGGGTCGATTGCAGAAGGCCGGCGCGAACCACCGGAGGTGTGGCCGCCTCGGATACTGTGACCGTTCGCGGCGCGTTCGGCTGGAGGGGATGGCTACCAGCGACGGCGTGCGCAGCCACAGTCGGAAAGAATAACGAAAGTCCGGCGGTCAGAATGATGGGGATCGGTAGTCTCATGGCACTGGCCCTTTCGGTTGAGAGATTGGTTACACAGTTTCACCCTGGGCAAATCGTTCAATGCCCTCGGCGAGTCCATACTTGGCAATCAGCTTCGACCGCCGCACCCGGTCCTTTGGCTTTGTCGAAAACGTTGCATAGCTGCGGCCGTCGAGATTCAGCGTGACGACCTTGGTGATGCCGTCGCGCCGCATGTACAGTGCTTCGCGGTCCTGCAAGCTCTCAAAGAGACCGACCTGTTGCTCATTCAACTTGAAAAGCTCTGCATACCGCTTCCGGTTGAAAGTGGCATCCTTCAGGAAGAGAAACGAGGTGCAGGAGTTGACGATGCTATCGGCATTCGTGCCCAGGTCGTCGGCAGACTGGCCGATCATGGTTACCCCTCCCAGATTCTTGCGGACAGTCTTGATCGAAGCCAACGCCCCTTCCAGCAGCTGCTTATTCTTCATCGAGGAGAAGATCTCTTCGATCAATATGTGCTTCGGCACACCGAGATTCGCAGGGTCATAGAGAACGTCGTTGATACGCCGGAGCAACCACACCATAAGCGGCTCGATAAGATCGGCATACTGTTCGTTGTTCACTCCCTGGAAGTCGAAGCACTGGAGCCGTGATAACGAGAGGCTGTCCTCCACGTTGTCAAAGATCGCGTTATAGATGCCCTTGCCAACCCACTTCGAGAGATAGCGATCGAGCTTCTTGGGCAGGAAGAGATTGGATAGCCGACGATTCTCTGGATCAAGCAGGTACATATCCCGCACGGCTTTGTGGATCACATCATCGTCCTCCGGCTCAAGCTCGGCACCGCCGTTGGTGAGCAGGAGCTTGATGAAGGAGTACAGAAACTTGATATTGCTCTCGGTCGGCTCCAGGGCAAACGGATTCACGCGCGGGCCGTCTTTGCCCACCCGGTCTACGCGTCCGCCGTACAGCTCCACAACACTCTCATAGCTGCCGCCGATATCGAAGATGTAGGTAAAGCCGCCGTACTTCTGCTCCAGCGCAATCATCTGGTTCCCATGGACGGACTTACCGGTTCCCGTGGGGCCGATGATGAGCATGACGCGAACGCCATCCACATACACGTCCTGAAAGAACGGCGTCCGTGTGCGTGTCTCGAAGATGTTCAAGTATTCGGCGTCGAGGTCATCCGAATGCGGGTGTCCGAGATGGGGAGCGAACACAGAGGAGAGTCGCGCGTGATGGTCTTCGGCCAGCCACAGCGGGAAGACGTTGAACTTATGATTGCCGGGGAACATGGCATAGAACGCCGATAGGTTGCCAAGGGTCTCTTCCATGACCTGCGCTCGTGCATCGACGAATATTCGGTGCACGGCTGGATCGTGTCGCGAAGCTGCTCGGGGCTGCGAGCCGCGAGCAGTAGCCGGAGCGAGTATTCCCCCTGAGCTCTTTTGTCGAGCGAGCGGATGACTTCGCTCAAGTCATCGACGCTGTTGTTCGCGGCCTTTGCGCCTGCTCCGGTTTCGAGTGAGGCTGTGTCGCGTCCACTCATCACACGCTGCAGGACGCCTACTTTGAAGAACGAGATGAACTTCTCCTGCGCGTCGATCTCGCTCCGCGCCGCTGATGTGGACTTTACGCGCCATGTTGAACATAGGACGCTATCGCAGTCGAGCGTCAACAGGGCGGAGAAGAGGCATGGCCTCGAAGCTTCGGGCGTCGTCTTCAGAGAGAACATCTGGACATGGCGCTTGCCAATTCGAAGATGGTCGCTGTGCCAGCTGACCGGACTGCTTCACGATCTGTCGATCCACGCCGGTATCGCCGCGAAGCTGCTCCTGGCCGGCCCACTCTTCCAGATTGAAGAGGTAGCTGAAGAACTGAAAGACCTCGTTCTTGCCCAGCAATCGCAGGCCAATCGAACTGCCAAGATGGCTCTGAAGGATCGTCGCTCGTCTTCTGAAGGTCAGCCAGCATCCTTGATGTGTCGAGCGGCGTTCTCTTGCGGCTTCCGATCAAGTGCCTTAACCCTCGACGGCTCAAGCGTGAGGCACCAGTGCAGGTCGATCCGACGGAAACCGGCTGTCTTCTCCAGGAATGCGAGGCGATCGTTCGCGAAAACCTGGGTGATCGCATTCCCATATCCACGTTGCCGAGGAAGGTCAAACCCCGACATGACACGGGCGTACTGATAGAGGCATGATCCTTCGGGCAGTCCCCGCAATGCTCCCTCAATGGATCGCACCCGCGCATCAAGTTCACGGTCGGTCAGGCCCTCTTCGTCCATACCCGTCAGCGAAAACAGGCATCCATAGCCGCCGCCTTTGAGCGCGAAGATGTTCGGCCCGACGAAGCGTGAGATCGGAACGATGCTGCACGCAGCCCCTGCCTTCGCGAACCACGGTGTCTGTCTTCGCTGTTCAGTGTTTGCGAGGGTCATAGTAAGACCTCTGGCTGAGGCTGAGGCCCCAGAGTTGAAACATCTTTGGGTGTTTGCGGACGACGAGCCACGCGCCGCCCGCCATCATGGGGAAGCTGAGGATCGCCAGCATTCGGAACCCAACGAGGAAAACCGTTACCGTGACGAATACGATCGCCATCCATGCCGAAAGGTCGAGCCCAAGCTTGGCCCTCGGTCTGTTCAGCGCTTGATTGATTGGTAACGGTTCTCCTCGCTTGGTCATGGTCGTTCGCCCTCAAAAGGACTGCCCGGTAAGTGAGCTGATCCAACCGGCACCCCAACCGAGCACCCCAGCACCAAACAACGCACCGAAGAGACCAGGAATAGCGTCCTGAAAGCGACCGCTCATCATCCGGATGCCGGCGAAGATGAGTCCGCCGAAACAAATGACAGCGCCCGCATAGATAGCGAAGGTTTTGAACGTTCCCATGAGGGTCTGTGCTCCTGAGAAGTCCATCGTTCCTTGGGCATGGGCAACGCCCGCGAATGTAAGCGCGATGAGGGTTGGCCCTATCACGCGCAGAGCATGAGAAAGTTTTCGTTTAGAGAAGAGTTGTGTCCACCTGTTGGCAGACTGAACGGACAGCCGAATGGGAGCCTTTTCCAATCGGCGCGGACGGCGGACTATGACCATATTGCACCTCCGCTGACCTGAATTTGTCAGCTAATGGCGCAACGCTATGTCGGGATGCTGCAGGCCGTCCAATAGCTTTTTGGAAGTCCGTTATTCACTTTTGGAATAACGAGCTATGGATTGAAGTCTCGAAGGATCTCGGGAGTACCGATACCGCCCCGGAATAGAACCGATTTCATCGACGACTTGTGTTCCATAGAGCATGAGAATGTCGTTCCGTCAGTGAAGTCGATAACCATTTCGCAACCCTCCTCCGGATCTTCATACAGTCTGAGAGATCGAACGGTCTTCCCTGCTATCTCGGAGCATTCGATAAATGGTTTCGACACGGTTGGCCTCCAACGCGGCTCTAGAGAGTTTGTCCCTTATTAGGGGATTGCGCAAGCGGTCATGACACTTGAAGGGTGAGCAGGCCCGTAAAAAGCGAGACTCGAAGATCGCGCAAAGCGCGAACGACTCCGCATCAGGCCCTCTACAACGCATTTCTGCAGAAGCTGATCTCTGCTCGGGAAGAAGCCGGCCTGACGCAACGTGAGGTCTCAGCCCATTTGGGCGTGGCCCATTCCTTCCTTTCTAAATGCGAGACGGGCGACCGGCGTGTCGACGTGCTGGAGCTCATCCAATTGGCGCAGCTTTACGGAAAGTCGCCACAGTATTTCCTTTCAGCCGATTAGTGAGTGCTGTTCAAGCTACCCATGCATGGGTAGTCAACTCAAAACATATATTCCCGAAGTGCGGAGGCAGTTTGCGTCAGCCCCTGCGATTCCAGTGAATCGAGATATTCTTCTACCGTCTTGGGAGGGTTCTTCAGGCTTGTTCGATGGTTGTGCGCCGCTTCGATCACAAGACCTGGCGTAAGGTCGAGGAGATGGAGGATGAACTCATCCGGATGCTGCACCTCAATATCGAATGGGCTGAGCGCTTCAGGCTGGGAAATCATCCAAATTACACGTAACGATCAAACTGGCTCCGCAGCGAATCGCGGCCGCCAATACGTGTCGATCGTCTTCGTCGGGCAATGACAAGTCCAGGAATGAGGTGTTCATACCCTCTAACCAGCGCATCCGGGGCCGCTTTGTCCATTAACTGCCGTGTGCGCTCGAGCTTTTCTCTGGTCAGGTCAGGCCTATTCTTCACGAGATTTCGCATCCACTCCTCATGCACATCAGCAGACCATTTCGCTCGGAACACCCCAGTCAGCGCCAGGTGCATCAGAAAGTTCCGCAACTCCGCAGGGTAGAGAACGTTCGCGTCATAGAAGACAGTGAACGCGGCCACGATCAGATCCCGAGTTCCTGGTCGTAGGCAGCCAGTTCGTCCAAGGCGGCGCGACGTTCCGCATCGGCCCGACGCTTGTATTGCATCAGCGCCTCAAACCGAACACGGCGATGGGTTCCAACCCTGCGATACTCAATCTTTCCTTCATCCAGAAGTTGAATCAGGGACGGGCGGGAAATGTTCAGCAGGTCTGCCGCTTCCTGCGTGGTGAGTTCCGCGTGGACCGGAATCAAGGTGACGGCGTTTCCTCGCGCCATCTCCTCCAGGATGCGAACCAACATCTTCACAGCGGACGCAGGAAGCTGCAATGTCTCCTCTTTGGAGGCATCCCCTACGCGAAAGCTCAGCGGGGTCTTGGAACCCATGCGTGGGGCGAGCAGACGGCTGGTTTCTCTTGCCAGAGTGGCATCGGTTTCGGTCGGCAGAGTGGGATCTAAGAGAGCCTGAGACATGGCATCACCTCAGGATCATTATGCCATCCATTCGAAGCAGACGCAATTAGTCGAATCATACGCAAATAATCGAAGCAAACGAAATAGAGAAAATGATCTTGACTTCCAGAAGAACCAACGCCCGTTGGGTTCAAAACCCAACACGCAAAACAGACTCCCAATAGACTCCCAATAGGGTGTCCAGAGGGTACTTTACCGTACTTCCGGGGTGCCATCCGTGCCGTAAAATCAGCAACATACGTGAGCGCCCGGCCACTCATAACCCAAAGGTCGCAGGTTCAAATCCTGCCCCCGCAACCAATCAAATCAATGATTTAGATTTGATCAGCTGCTCCGATAGACTCCCAATATCTCCCAAAAAAGAATAATCATGGTCAGGCGCTCGCTTTAATTGGCTTGAGCACCTAGTTGTTCTCGATCGTTTGGTGGAATGGAACCAAAGACTTTTGGTTGAGTAAAAGGCTTGACAAAACTATTTCTTCAGGCGCATATTGTCGACGCAATTCTATCTGCTTCGAGACAAGCGTTTGTATTCAAAGGTAAAGCGCTTTAGTGATTCCAAAAGAGTAAATCACTCAAAGCGAAAATCCAGTAAAAGTGGGCGGACCAATTCTAGGAGGCAATTCGATGAGATCCAAGTGGCTGGCTGCACTGTTCATGACTCTTCTGTGCTCAGGTTTTGTAGGAGTTTCAACCGCACAGAGCACTAATTCCGGCGACATTAACGGTATCGTTACCGACCACACCGGTGCGGCAATACCGGGTGCGACTGTGACGGTTCTGAACGTCGAAACCGGAGTCTCCAAGACCTACGTGACGAATGACTCCGGTGTCTACGATACGTCTTCGATTGTTGCCGGAACATACAAGCTCACCTTTTCGAAACCGGGGTTTTCAACTCTGGTTCGGCCCATCATTACCCTCATCGTCGGAGTTACAAAAGTCGACGCGCAGCTCTCAGTCGGGTCGGTAACGCAAGAGGTCGTGGTCAATACCGACATACCGCTCTTGAAAACAGAAAACGGCGAGCAGAGCACCACGCTTTCCGCGGAAGACCTGCAATTACTTCCAGAAGTGGGGCAGGACTGGACCCAATTCAGTATTCTCCTTCCAGGAGCAGCAGGGGCTCCCGGCGGCGCACAGGGCGTTATTGCAGCAGCCGGCAGCACCGCGCCAGGAATCACGGTCGCAGTCAATGGAAATCTGCCGTTCAGCACGGTACTGTCAGACGGGGCAGAGACAACCCTCCCCGCCAGCGCTAACTCTGACATCCTCACCCAGGAGACGATCCAGGAACTTCAGTTCAGCACCTCAGCGTTCTCTGCGCAGTACGGCGTCGGCGGCATCATGTACAACCAGATCAGTAAGGGAGGCACGAACCGCTTCCACGGATCGTTATATGAGTATTTTCAGAATGAGGACCTGAATGCTCTTCCCTACGCATTTAGCGGCCCGACGAGCAAGTACTATCGCTATAACAACTTTGGCGGTTCCGTAGGTGGCCCAATTCTCAAAGAGAAGCTCTTCTTCTACTTCAACTACGATCACATCATTTCACACGGAAGCACCAGCGCCTCGTCTTATACAATTCCAACCGCGGCAGTCATGGCTGGTGATTTCTCAGGGTTCACAAATCTCATCTATGATCCAGCGACCCAGACTACCCAACAGACCGGGACATACCTCTACCCCGGCCAGACAACCCCGACCACATGCCCCTGCGTCATTCGTACTTCGTTTGCGGATGAATATCACAATGGCAACAGGATTCCGAGCTCCCGCCTCGATCCCGTCGCGGCCGCCACTCAGGGGTATTGGCCTAAACCCAACACATCGGGTGTTCTCAATTCTAGTGGTCTGGTTCAAAACAACTACACTTACACCGCTCCGCAGTCTTCACCCTTCATTCGATACTTCGGACGGCTCGACTACCAAGTCAAGCCCAACAATCACATCGTGATCTCTGAAAGTGAAGGAGACAACCCTGGTGAGGGCTTCGGCGCCGGTATCTGCCCCATTAACTGCCAGAGTCAGGATGTGAGCAAACAAAACGCTCAGATATCAGATGTGTTGGTCAGATCACTCAGAAAGTCACCAACGAAGTCAGAATGGGCTATACCAATCAGCTCAACTTCTTCTCACCTTTGTCGGCGGGCCTGGGCTATCCTGGCAAAATTGGATTGAAGTTTGCCAAGGCAGACACCTTTCCAACATTCAACATCAATACATATGCCGGGATCTTGTCGCCCCAATCCAATGCGGTCTACAAAGAGCACGTCTATAATCCCTCCGATGTTGTGACAATGGTCGTCGGAAGGCATATTCTGCATTTCGGGGGCGAGCTTCTCATCTACCAAAATAACTCCACGGCTTGGGGTAATGAGGATGCAGGATCGTTCACATACACTGGCCAATATACACAGGCAGGCCCAGCAGCCACCTCAAGCGGACTTGCATATGCTGACTTCCTGCTCGGGCAGACACAGAAATGGACTGCAAGCGTCACGCCGGAGTATGGCGGCAGACAGAAGCTACCCCAGCTCTTTATTCAGGACGATTACAAAGTCAGGCCCAACCTTACGTTGAACCTCGGATTGCGCTACCAAATCCAGACTGGCTGGAGCGAGGTCAAGGGAAATGAGCAATCGTTTGACCCGACAGTTCCGAACCCGGGAACCGGCACTCTTGGTGCCCTGTGGTTCGGATCAACCAAAGCGAATGGCCGCGGTCGCATTCAAGACAGCGTCTACAGCACGTTTCTTCCCCGATTTGGTTTCGCCTATCAGCTCGACCCAAAAACGGTGATTCGTGGTGGGTTTGGCATTTACGCCTACAATTGGAGTAACGACACCTACAACGGTGGTGTGATGGGTGCAGCGTTCGGTTCGCAGGGCAATGTGACGGATAGTACGAACGGAGTTACCCCTGTCGTGATCCTTTCGGGCTCAGGAGCAAATCTTCCCTATATCCCCGCGTCTACCAATCCAGCCTACAAAAACGGCGCAGGAAACAACATCAACTATGCTCAATACCATCAGCCGGTTGGAGGATCCTATCAGTGGAACGTCCAGGCGCAGCGTCAAATCAATTCGAACCTGGTGGCGTCGCTGGCCTACGTAGGAACTCACGGCCATGACCTGCCCTTTGTGGTCGATGTCAACCAGGTCCCTCAGGGTAAGCTGGCAGTAGTCGATCAGCAGTTCCGGCCTTACCCGCAGTATGGATCGATTAATGTCTCTGGGACGGCGCCTAACGAGAATGCCATCTCGAACTACAACTCGCTGCAGGCCACTATCCAGCAGCGGATGAGCCATGGACTCACCTACAACTTCAGTTACGTCTGGTCACACTTCCTCGACGACATGGACACTTCGGGCTGGGGGAGCCGCGCTGGCAATCAAGGTTGGCAAAATGCCTACAATCCATCCGCCAACTATGGCAACTCGAACTTTGATGTGAGAAATGCCTTCAAGGGTTTTGCTCTCTATCAACTGCCCTTTGGTCAGGGCAGGCAGTTCTTAAACAACAGCCGAATCCTCGATGCAGTTATCGGTGGTTGGCAGGTTTCTACAGGGCTCATTGTCCAAAGCGGTCAACCCTTTACTCCGGTTATGAGCAACGGTACCGCCTCGTACGCCTCTGGGGGCGGCGGCTTCGCCTGGTATCCGAACGTCATAGGCAGTCCAAACCTTGCGAATCGCGGAATCAAGCAATGGTTCAATGAGGCCGCCTTTGCTGTTCCCGCTTCCGGGACATTTGGCAACGAAAGACGCGGTCAATTAACCGGCCCTGCGTTGAGCACGGTTAACCTGTCACTTGCCAAGACATTCAACATCCGGGAGGGGATGGGCCTGCAGATTCGTGCTGATGCGGACAATGTATTCAACCATCCGAACTATGCATTGCCCAATGCTAACCTGAGCCTCACAGGATCAGCAATTTCGACCGGAACGTCGAATATCTCAAACACTTCTGTTCCGATGCGAAATATGCAGCTCATGGCGCGGTTCTCGTTCTGATAAACTCCGTGGGGATGGCGGTCGATCGCTGTCCCCATTTTTATTAAGAGGTAGCGATTCGGGTCGGTGTTTGAATGAGGTTATATTCTCTTGTCGCCCTGTTGTTGCTAGGCGCGGCTAGTTCCGTCACAGCACAATTGGATGCTGGCTTCTAAGGGTCAGAAAGTTCAGATGCATGAACAGAAAGCGCTTGAGCTGATAAGCCAGAGGAAACCTGAGCTTGCATAGATGCAGGTATCTCCGTAAGCGAACAATGTGTGGAGCAGGCAAATATGGGGTTCGCTCTTTGAGGCTACCTGCGAATCGGCTCGCCGCTTAATGCGCGCGTCTGTCTCATTACGTGCAGCAGTTGGAGAAGTCAGAAGCGGTGGTGGTTATCTGTCGCAGAATGACCTGCGTTTGCACTTTGGGCTAGATGAAGACTTGCACGTTGCCGTTCGCCCAAAGGACTGTCATCACGGCCCTGCCAACTCCATTTCATCCGGGGACTTGTTTGAAGTCGAAATAAGCCAGATTCATGTTTCCCTCCGTCAATATGTGTACGGTGAGAACATTTTTCCCTTTGCTCAGACGGACTTTGAAAAGTTGCGAAGCCAGATTCCAGTGATGCCATTGGCGCCAGGCCAACGGATCTGCCGGATCGTATGTAGAAGCGATCTGCACAGGCCCGTGGCGTCTTTTCCATTCACATCGACTGATATTGTTCCTCCGCGATTCGATGTGTAAAGAAAATCGGCAGCATAGTCCCCTGCGTGCGCCACATCGACCGAAATGTTGATCCACTCCCCGGGCTCGGCTCAGCCAATATAGGGCAAGTCCCGAGGAGGAACGACCTTATCAAAGGGGTTGTCGTCGATCGGATCTGGCTTTCGGTCGAACTTCGTATATGAAGTATCCATTCCCTCGTGAATACGAAATTCATTGAGGTAGGTCCCATCGGCCGGATTCAACTCTCCACTACCATGATTCTTCGGGTCGGTATCGTGATACGCCACTCCTTCGCCGCCCAGATCATAGTAGGCGCACAACACCCAACCCGGTACTTTCTGTGGGCCGCCTTGATAACGGCCGTCGTGAAAGGGCACGCCCTTATACTGGCTCAGAAATGACTGGGAAAACGCAGTCATCGCTAACATCGACGCGGTGAGAAAACATGAGGAAAGGACTCTCCGGTTCATTCTCCAACTCCCCTCAGTACCAATCAACTGACCTTTAAAAGTTCGATCCCGTTCGCTTTTCCGAGATTGCCCGAGTACTTCTTCTCCGTCCCATTGTTCCAATGCTCGAATACCCCGAGGCTGCGGCATCGGATGCCATCGCGTTCCGGATCATAGAACGTCTTAGAAGGTGGATCGTTTGCAAGAGCGGCTTCGCGCAAGTAGTTATCTGCATTCGCGATATCCACGAGATCGGGCCATTCCGAAGTTAGAAAATCGAAGCCCACTGAATCGATGGCCACGCCATCAAGCGACATAAAAATGCTGCTCGGCCAGGCGTCGTTGAACGGCGCCATCTTCCACTTTCGACGAGGCGGGCCATCCGCATTGTCGCTTCCATAGAGCCCGTCGATGAGAAATAGGATGGTTTTCTCGCCGAGATCCTTATGACCTAAATAATCTACGAATGCGGCGTAACTTGCCGAGCCGTCAAGGTTATGGCGAAAACCATCGTGCGCATTCTTGTGCCAGTCGGGATTGATGCTTGTAGCCCCGAACAGATTCTTCGCGCAGAGCGTCACACCTGAGCTGACATGTCCTTTCAATAAGGCCGCATCGATCAGGTAGGCAGCCTCCATAACGGTTGTATCAAGTCCCGAGGCATTGCGGCTAGTAATCGAGAACGGGATCGCATTAGGTTTGAACTCGGCCATCGCGCGCCCGTCGCCACCGATATGATCCACGAACGCGACGCCGGGAAACTCGCGGTGAATCTTGTCGTAGAGATTGCCCGGGATGAACCGGCTGGAATCGAAGACGGTGATCGACGACTGCGGCACTTTTCCCGGACCGGTCAATTGTCGGACGAGCGAAAGGATCAAATGGGGCGACGAGTTGAGACGGTCGATCGTGCCATGATCCGTTGTGTTGTTCAGGTTCGCCTTGATTGCGATCTTCTCGCCGGCCTTGTATCCAGTGTTGCCACGATCATGAGTGCGATTGAAATAGTGGAAGATGGCGCTCCATGCCAGGGCATCGCTCTTTTGATCTGTGAGGCCGCGTATGGAGCGGGAGACCATCCGGTCAATCACAGCCTGGTTGTTGTTGGCGTCCGTCCACCAGGAACCTGTTCCATCCCAGGTCACGGCCGCCGGATCGTGTGCCCAGGTAACTCGGCCGGGAACTACGCCGCGGGGAACGCCCAGTGGGGAAAGCGTGGGTTCGAATAAGGCGGAACGCATGGTGCTAGCAGCTGCAATAGACAGGGCGAATTGCCGACGCGTCATTTCCATTTTTGGCTACTCCTCCGGCTATAAATCGTGCGTTTCGTCTGCGGTTGTGAAGGGCTCGAGACGTTTCAAGCCGCACGGTACAAGCGATCGGGGTAAACAGAGCGTTTGGTAAACCGTGCCACTAGGCTTGGTGAACCGTTTTACCAGTGATTCAAGCTGATACCGAAGACGTTTGTCAAGGCTGAAGATGCAGACGTGATACGCTGGCCCCGAATGCAATCGGAGCCTATGAATTCCAACGCGCCCAAACGCAGGTCTCAGGTCGATTCAGGCCACCGAATCACATTGAGAGATTTGGCCAAACACCTCGGTCTGTCGCCAACGACGATCTCGATGATTCTCAACGACGTCCCCGAGGTGCGCTTTCCTGACGAGACACGGCATCGTGTTGTCGAATCTGCGAAGAGACTTGGATATCGTCCCAACTATTTCGCCCGTTCGCTCGGCAAAAAGCGTACCTATCTGATCGGGGTCATCGCGCCCGATTTCGGCAATGGTTACGAGGCCGCGATACTTAGCGGATTCCAACGCTGTCTTTTGAATACAGGGTACACATCCTTAGTATCCACCCACCTCTGGTCCCCATCACTTCTCCAGCGGCATGTTGAAACTCTCTGCGACCGCGGCGCCGAAGGCCTGCTGCTGATCAACTCCACCCCGAACGAATCGCCGGGAATTCCCGCCGTGACGATATGCACCGACCGCTCGCCCATATGGAGCACACGCGTTGCCATCGACAACGCTTTTGGCATTGGCAAAGCCGTTAATCACCTCGTTAGCCTGGGCCACAGAGAGATTGCGTTCATCAAAGGCCCTGAGGGGGGCGGTGACACGGAAGAACGCTGGAAGGCAGTACTCGCAACATGCAAAACTCTTGGGCTTCGTGTGGATCCTCGTCTTACGGTTCAGTTGAAGCGGCTCGAACCTCTTGGTACTCGACATGCCGAAGAGGGTCGCATCGCTGCCCAGGACTTACTCCGTCGCGGCAAGCCCTTCACCGCGCTCGTTGCGTTCAATGACGTCTCTGCGCTGGGTGCTATGACCGCGTTACGGGAAAGTGGCCGCAAAGTGCCTGAAGACGTTTCGATCATGGGTTTTGACGACATCGAGTTCGCAAGCATCGCATACCCTCCGCTGACGACCATTCGCCAGCCACTGCAGGAGATGGGTGGGCAGGCGGCAGAACTTCTTCTCCGGAAACTGGCGAACGATGAGAGTGTGCAAACCTTTCGTGTTCGTCCTGAACTGATCGTGCGATCATCCACCTGCCCACCTCCGTTGGCTTACCTGAGAGGCACGCTTAGACACAAGTTCAAGGGCCCTCGCTGACCGACGGCTCTTGAACTTGATGGCTACAGAAACGAGCCCCGATATGCGGTCTTCAATACTCATGGGTCGACGGCAGCGACATCAAAGGTTATGCGGTCTTCAGAATGTGCCAGGATGGGCAGATAAGAGTTAGTGTCAACCCACCCTATCGGCTGCCGGTTGTGAACAATCCTGCCGAACGACACTCCGAGCCTGGGCGACGCAATTCCTCAAAACATTCTTAACCAGGGACGATACGGGAATGGCCGACTAAGTCCCGTTGTCTGTTGTCAAAAGTTATCCACTTGACATTCTGTAATTTCAGGAGAAATCTACGGGATAGTCTCGATGTTCAACTGTTCTGATTTCCTGCCAACTCACATCTTTACGGAAGTGCATTATGGCTAAGGGCACCGTTACTCCCCATCCTCATAAACACAAAACCAATCCGGAGACCCATGAATGCGTGATCTACCATGATTCGGCATTCTTGGCGGATCGTGGGTGCTTCACCACTTTTGTGCACACGAAGCGAAAGCCAAAGAATCTGCGTCCGGACCGAACGCAAACGAGCCTAAGTCTGGGTAAGGTGAACGCAATTTTTTTTGCTTCACTCGCCGCATCAAGAGGACCCGAAGCCCTTTCTGCCGGCTGGGCGGCAGCACCAATCGGATTGAATCCAACACCCACCGCACAAGTAACGGCAATCCTGAGCTTGAAGAAGTCCCTGCGTCGCGTCAAATCATTCCCGGCAATGCCTGCCTGTGTGGTCGATTCTCCGTTATGTCCGCGTTTCATGGTTGGGGCTCCCCTGCTCCGATCCAAATGGTGCGGTGAGGATTTCAGGCCGATTTCAAGTAAGGACTACAATTTTTCCGCCAGCTTTGTTTTCCTCCATCAAGCGATGGGCCTCTACGATTTCGTCTATGTGGAAAGTCTTGCCTACCTGAATGTGCAGCGTGCCCGCATCAATCTGCTTGGCGAGATCATTGAGAGGCGTCCGCATGAAGTCTTTCGACTCGCCGGTGTAGACCGTGAAATAAACCGCTGTGGGGATAACGTCCATAGGAGCGAACTGATCGAAGGACCACTTGTTTCCGACGATGCCGGTCATGCAGACAATCCCACCCTCTTTGGCACAGTGCAGCGAGTCCTCAAGGGTCGACGTGCCGATCATTTCAAGTACTTTGTCAAAGCCTCCGGGGTATTTGCGTTGAATTTCGCTGACGATGGAACCGGTGTCCACGATGACATCGTCGGCGCCGCTCGAGTGAAGCAGCTGGGCGCGGTCGGGATTGCGCGAAGTGGATGCGACGAAGGCCCCGCAGTTTTTGGCGATGGCCGCTGCGGCAAGCCCGACCGAGGTCGTGCCGCCGCGGATCAGAAGCCGTTCATTCTTTGTCAGCCGCAGCGCCCGGAACAGCGAACCCCATGCGGTCTCCAGCATCTCCGGCATCGCGCCCAGCGTCTCCCATGGCAACTTCACCTCAATCTTCTGCACTTGGCTCGCCGGCGGGCACGTGTACTCCGCATACCCTCCGTCGAACTGGCGCCCCAGGCCACCCATGGCGCTCGCTACCACATCGCCCCTCTGGAACTCGCCACCGGGCGCCTCCTCCACCACGCCGACAGCCTCTATCCCGAGTACTCGCGGGAATTTCACCCCTGGCGAATGGCCCTGCCGAGTGAAGACCTCGGAACGGTTCAGCCCGAATGCCTTGACACGAATCAACACCTCTCCAGTGTTCGGGTTCGGTATTGGACGGCTTTCCACCTTCAGGACCTCTGGCCCACCCGCCTCGTAGATCACGACTGCCTTCATTTCGGCCATGAGTCGGCTCCTCCAGGACTAATGTCGCGGCGGATTCGTAGGAGAAAAACTGTATCGCGCGATTTTCCAGGAACCATCCCTGTCCTTCCTGAGAAGGAAGAGTTCCTGATTCGCCTCAGCACTTTTGGTTCCCGTCGCGTGCTGCAGCGTTGTTCCCGCAGAGTTAGTGCGCGCAAAAGCCCAGTCTGGCGCTAACTCAACGATTTCAGCGATCGCGAACTTCACATTCAGCGTAATCGCCTTGAAAACCGCATCGTAGGCTTTCCTGACAGCCGCTGAACCAACGGCAGACGGACTATATGGAGGCATGAACACGCCGTCTTCAGCATAGAGGAGCATCACTGCATCGCTGCTCGACGCGTTCAACGCGTCGTTGTACTTCGCGAGCAGAGTGGTAACTGCTTCCTTCGCAGCACTCATCCGTGTGTCCTCAATTCCTGTGACTTCGTTCGAAACGAATATAGCTTTCCACGCATGCTTCAACTAGGCGAATTAATGAAAATGTATTTTCCAAATATGGGATAGATTAATTCACTATAACCACTAGGCCGGTAGCTCCGGAAAAAGCTGGGGTGCCATGCTTGCTGCAAATTCCTTGAACACTCGCACCACTCGCGGTACATGGCGATTCCCCGCATGGACCAGTGAAAGATCAAAGTTCCGAAATTTCCACCTTGGCATGATCTCCACCAGCCGGCCGTCGTGGAGCAACTCTGGTTGCACCAGCGGCGGAAGATCGCCGATGCCGACGCCCTCAAGGAGTGCCGTCGCGAGTCCGGCGTAATCGTTCATTGAAAGATAGGGCTGAAACGTCAGCATTTCTTTGTCTTTTCCGTTTACATGAACGAAGTTCCAATGGCATTTCGGCTTCCAGAAGGAGAATGCCAGCAGCCTGTGATGCAGGAGGTCCCTGGGATTCCCTGGTGCTTTCTGTTTCTTCATGTATGCCGGACTCGCGACAAGCTGATGCCGATATTTCAGGATCCTCCGGGCGACAAGGGAGGAATCTTCAAGGTCCCCCACTCTGAAGGTTAGGTCGACCCCCTCGGAAACATGGTCCACGATTCGATCGGTGATGAAAATTTGAACGCGAACATCGGGATAGGTTTTCTGAAAGGCCCCTATTATCGGTGCCAACAAAGTGTCGGAGATGCTGGGTGGAGACGCAAGCCGTAACGTGCCGGAAACATGCGACAAGAGATTAGAGGCTGCATTTTCGACGGTATCGCTGAGTTCAACT
Source organism: uncultured Acidobacteriaceae bacterium (assembly GCA_963756685.1). Taxonomy (GTDB): domain Bacteria; phylum Acidobacteriota; class Terriglobia; order Terriglobales; family Acidobacteriaceae; genus Edaphobacter. The sequence continues at coordinate 409,936 of CAVWON010000002.1, read as the reverse complement.
ATGCGCCGCGCGTGTTCGAGGACCTCTGATCCAGCGTCGGTCAGCCGCAGTTTCCGGGTAGAACGCTCGATCAGACGTATTCCAAGTTGATCTTCCAGCTCGGCGATGCGTCGGCTCAAGGTCGAGGTCGGCATTTTGAGAATGCGGGCTGCCCCTGAGAAGCTGTTTGCATCGACCACATGTGCGAACACGATAAGTGAATTTAGATCGGTCATGATCTTTCCCAAAAATGGGATTCTGGTTTGCAATCTTATCGCCTAGTGGATGGTCGAAGCCATCGCTTGCGGTGTAATCCGACCCGCTCCAGAAAACGACGGCTCGCACTGATACCTATCACGGCCGGTTTGTGAAGCTCGTCCCTGACGAACTAGTTGTCGAAGTCCACGAGTTCGACGACCTCCAGTCCAGCTCCGCGTTGCAAGATGACAATTACGATTGCCCTTTTCCGAGGCGGACGAGGCACACGCGTCTTCGCGCGGTGAAGGTAAGCCTGATTACTCTTCCGTCCAGGTCGTTGTCAATCGCGTACCGGCTCAGCTCATCGATCAGAGTCGGTAAAAGTCGGCTTGTGGTCGGCGGTTCGACTGGACGTGATTCTAGATTGGGTGACTAGCAATCGCACCGTGCGAACTTGAGAAAATCCCGTCGAATCATATCCATGCTTTGCTTTGCCTTATATATGCCCAAGAATGAGTTACAAATAACGGTATTTCTAACGCACCCGCAGGAAAAGCACTCCATGCCCGGGAACCTTCACCGTCATAGGAGCCGCAATGACCCCGAGGTCATTCCCCTGCCACAGATCCTTCGCCTTTACCGCCCCTGCAAACCCGAGCTTTTTGAAATCTACCGTCGCGGTCATCACCGAAGGATGCCGATTGAACACCCCCACAGCCTTCGATCCATCCGCCAGCGTCCGGCTCCAAACCTCGATCGGCCCTTCCGCCCACACTCTGTCGCCTTGCTTTCCCGCCGGGTCCTGATCCACCGCGATGACGTCCTTGTTCATCAGCAGCGCAACGGTCTCCGGGGTCATCTTCGACAGATCATTCCCCGCCAGCAGTGGAGCCGCAAGAATTGCCCACAAACTCATGTGCGTCCTGTACTCCTCCGTATTCATCCCACCGTTCCCGACCTCCAGCATGTCCGGATCGTTCCAGTGCCCCGGCCCGGCAAACTTCGCCAAGCCAGCCTGGCTGAACCCGATCTCTGCCATCCGCGCATAGTGGTCGTTGATGTCGCCCGTGGTCCGCCAAAGATTTCCACCAACCTCCGGCCCCCACTCCCAAACGGCATCCTCCCCATACTGGCAGAGGCTATACACAATCGGGCGTCCCGTACCCCGCAGCGCGTCCCGCATCTTCACATAAGCGTCCACCATCATCTTGTGCGCCGCTTCAGGCGTGGGCGCCGCCTTCATCTCCACCCTCAATCCGCAAAGATCATACTTCAGATAATCGATCCCCCAGGCAGCATACGTCTGAGCGTCCTGTACCTCATGTCCCAAACTGCCCGCATACTTTGCGCACGTCAAAGCTCCCGGCGAAGAATAGATCCCCAGCTTCAGCCCCTTGCTATGCACAAAGTCCGCAAGCGCCTTCATGTCCGGAAACTTGCTGTTCGCCTGGATCCTTCCCTGCGCATCCCGGTCGCCCTCCCACGTGTCGTCGATGTTCACATACACGTAGCCCGCGTCGCGCATCCCGTTCGAAACCATCGCCTCTGCCGCCGCCCTCACCGAAGCATCGTCAACCTTGTCCTTGAAGTGGTTCCAGCTGTTCCACCCCATCGGAGGGAGCGCAGCGAGCACATCTTTCTGTGCCAACACAGAGTATGGCGAGACCAGCAACAGCAACGCCCCCAGGAAACAAATCAACCGCATCATAGAAAACCGCATCGCGCAAACCTCTAATTAGAATCGACCAAATCTCAAAAACCGCGCGATCCACTGCGAAATCTCACTTGTCAATTACCACAATGAATACGTATACGGGCATGAAGAGCACTTTCTTCAAACCGCGTTCTCCGCCTGCGTCATGCTTCTTTGCGGGCCTGCGGAAGACGAGACAAACCGCTCCCGATATATCCAACCGGCATCCGAAATCTACTCTTCAGACGCAGCAGAAGCCGCGTTCTTCCGCCCGGTAGGTATTTTTATAGGTAATTAGCAACGTTCGTCAATAATAAAATAATTGACACAAGTATTGCTCTCTGTGGTCCTATTACTCCTCACAAGGGGTTCTCCATGCGAAACGATTTCGAGCATCTCAATCGGCGCGGTTTCCTTAAGCTGACAGGCGCAAGCACTGCAGCCGCAGCCGCCTCCTCCCTCTTCCCCCATCCCCTCTTTGCACAACAGGACGACACCCCCCTGACCACCCGGTCGAGTCCTCAAAATCCCCTCGTCCTGCGTTCCCCGCAGCTCGAGTTTACCCTCGACCGCGAAGACGGCTTGCCTTTCTCCTACCGACTCACTTCCAACGCAGCCATCCTTCACGGAGAAGACCTCGGCAAGCAACTCGGCGCAATCGTCTGCCGGAAATCCCCCTGGCAATTCTCTCTCCTACCCTTGAAAGCCACTCACACCACCTCAACCCAGACCTCCGCCGCGTTCAACTTCCAGACCTCCGCCAACGACAATCGCACAACCTCCTTCACCCTCCGCTACGAACTAAGTGGCGCAACCGTCGTCATAACACTCGAAGACATCACCGAAGCCGATGGCTACGAACTCATCTCCGTGGAAATCCCGCGCCTCGTCTCCGTACATGAGACCGATCCCACCTCCTGGCTCGCTCACGGAGACACCGGCGGCAGCTTCGTCCTTCTGAAAAACGCGAAACCCGGCGCACTCCCACCCAACCAATTCTGGGGCCCTGCCCTCGGCACCCTTCCTGTCCTGATGGTCGGCACCAGCTCCGCAATGTGCGTCCAGGAAACCACCGCATACATGGACGGCGGATTCCTCTCCGTCATCGGCCCCAATGGCAGTCGTCGCGCCTCCATCGGCTCCTCCAAAGTCCATCGCGTCAACGGCGAGGCCTGCTACGACCTTAACCTCCCCAAAGACCAGCCCCGCAACTGCGGAACCGCAAAGACCCCTAACCTCTTCGTTGAACAGAAATCCTCCTGCCGCCTCGACTTTCTCCCCGTTGCCGCCAACACCGCCGAGCCCTGGCTCGCCGGAGCAAAACTCGTCCGCGACCGCATGCCCAATATCCCCGCCAACCTCTATAACAACAAATACACCTACGGCATCCGCTGCGACGAACCGCTCTTTCCCAAACCCACCGCGACCTTCGACGACTGCGAAAAGCTCATCCGCGACGTCCACAACCTCACCGACGGCGCTCCCCAGATCGTCCACCTCTGGGGCTGGCAGTTTAAAGGCAAAGACACCGGCTACCCTGCCGTCGATGTAGTCAACGAGCGTATCGGTGGCTATGACCGCATGATGCGCCTCTTCGAAACCGGCCCATCACTCAACGCCATCGTTACGCTCTCCGACAACTACGACGACGCCTACCGCAGCAGTCCCGCCTGGAACGACGCGCTCATCGCCCGCCGCCCCGACGGCCAACTCTGGAAGAGCCGCGCGTGGACCGGCGAAGAGTCCTACATCCTCGGCCTCGCAAAATATATGGAAGGCCCCGGCCTCGAGCGCGTTCGCTACACCTGCGATCGCTACAAGCTCCGCCAGACGACTCACGTCGACGTTCTCTCCTACTACGCCATCCGCAACGACTGGGACCCTGTCCATCCCGCCAGCGGCATTCGCAACCTTGAAGCCGGCCGTTACCGTGTCCTCGACGAGTACCGCAAGCGCGGTATCGACGTCAGCTCTGAAGCCCTCCGCTATCCCATGATCGGCCGCATCAGTAGCTTCTGGTACGCCCAGACTCCCGGCTCCTGCCCCTTCGGCGGGAACGCGATACCACTTCTCCCCATCATCTATCGCAACAGCGCCACCTGGGGCTACTCCGGTGGCTCACGCGCCGACCACTCCCTCGAGCGTCACCATCAGCTCTTCTACGGGGCCTGCCCGCACAGCATCCTCCGTGGAGACATCGACCGCACTCAGATCACCGACACCTGGTACCTCGGCCTCCTTCCCTGGTTTCACCTTCACGCCCTCCCCATCGAATCCTTCCACCGCGAAGGCGACACCGTCCACATCGGTATGACCTCCAACGCGCAAATCACCATCGACTGGGCCGCTAAAACCTACTCCGTCGTCCTCAACGGCGCCGAAATCGCCACCCAGGACTCCGTCTCCTGCCCCATCAACGCCGACAAGCTAGCCTTCTACTCCCTAACCGCAAAAACACTCCGAGCCCCGCTTCCCGCCAACTGGGATCCCAACGAAATCGCCGCCGTGACCCTCGCCGTCGAAACCCGAACCTCCACCGCCATCCACGTCGCCAACGGTACCATCGAAGTCTCCACCACCGCCCAGCAACCCATCATCGTCTACCGCAACAAGACTATCGCCCCGGGGCTCTAGGGCTAAGCGATCTCGAGTGAGCTCGCGGTTCATTTGTCTAGGAAGTGTCCATCTGAGCGGAGCCTCTCGCAGTCTCATGCGAGAGGCGCAGTCGAAGGACCGTTCAGTTTCTCAGAGCGCCTGGCGTTCCCTCAAATCGGATATAAATCCACCTCGTCCCGCCCCAATCCCTCAAACCCTTCCTCCTCCATCAATTTCACTCTGTAAAAAGAATATTTCACCCTTGACACTTGCATACGCATTCAACTACCGTCTTCGTCAATTTGGAGACGTATCTGCCGACCGTTCTCCATACGATCAAATTCAATAAGAGGTGCAAGTATTATGCGTTCCTCTCGAATCATCCTGTCGTACCTTTTGGGGGCTTTGCTAACCGTCTCAACCGGCCATCTCGTCGCACAGAGCGCCTCCGCCACTGTCAACGGGACCATCACAGACCCACAAGGCGAAGTCATCACCGTCGCCACAGTCACCCTCACTAACCAGGACACCGGCATCACCCGCCACACCACCACTAACGCCGCCGGCTACTTCGTTTTCCTCGACATCACGCCCGGTTCCTACAACCTCACCATCTCCAAGACCGGCTTCCGAACCAACCAGCTGGCTGGCCTCAGCCTCCTCGTCAACCAGACCCTAACCGAAAACCAGACCCTCTCCGTAGGAGCGGTCACTGAAACCGTCAAAGTCTCTGCCGAGCAGGAGGGAGTCATGCTCCAGAACTCTTCCTCCGACCTGGGCAACGTCATCCAGACAAAAGAAATTCAGCAGCTCCCCCTCAACGGCCGAAACTTCACCTCCCTGCTCATCCTCTCTCCCGGCGTCAATCCCGTCTCGACCGCCCAGGGCTCCGGTATCAGCACCACCGATGCCGGCATCACCGCCATTCCCGGAACCTCCTTCTTCAAAGTCTCCTTCTTCGGACAACAGAACCGCGAAACCCTCTACTACATGGACGGCATCGTCAACACCGATCTTCGAGGCGCCATCTACGGCTTCCTCCCCATCATCGACACCATGCAGGAGTTCAAGGTCCAGTCCCACATCGATAGCGCCGAGTTCGGCGTCGTCACCGGCGGCGTCGTCAATATGCTCTCCAAATCCGGCACCAACAGCTTCCACGGCTCTGTCTGGGAGTTCATCCGCAACAATGATTTCGACGCCCGCAACAGCTACAGCGACTTCTGCACCACCATCCGCTGCGGTCCTGGAAGCACCTCAACCACCCCCGCTCCCCCGCTCCACTACACGCAGAACCAGTTCGGCGGCGCCGTCGGTGAGCCGATCTTTCGCGACAAGCTCTTCTTCTACGGAGGCTACGAAGGCTGGCGCTACTCCAAACCCGGCCTCTCTCAAACCCTCGTGCCCACCACTCAGGAACTCGGCGGGGACTTCTCCAGCGCCTCCTACTCTTACTATCAGCACAAGTTCTACAACCCCTACTCCACCGCCTGCAGCGGAGAGGACCTGCACCGTCCAGCAGTTCAAATGCGACGCCAACGGCAATCCCATCGTTCCCGTCAACAACCTCCAGACCACCGGAACTCCTTGCCTTAAGATTCCGTCGTCCATGATCAACCCGGTGATGCTCGCCTACGAAAAGGCTTACTACCAGCCCGCCAACTCCGTCGCCAACGAGGCCTCCGGCTTCAACTTCGTCGAAGGCCGCCCGCAGATCGACAACAGCAACGCCTACACGTTCCGCGTCGACTATCACAAGAGCGAGAAGAACTTCGGCTTCGGCCGCATCAGTCAGATGTGGGTCTACGACTCAACCCCCATCGCCGGTACCATCGGCTCCAACATCTCCAACTATCACGCCTACAACTTCGGCGGAGGCTACACCCACGTCTTCACCCCCAACCTCCTTCTCGACATTCGCGGCGGAGCCATGCTTAAACCCTACGTCTTCACCCAGGCCTACGCCCCCGGCGGATACACCGCCGCAACCGCAGCCGGCTTCCAGAACGTCGGACAATACGGGGGCATGTACATCAACCTCGCCAGCCCCTACAACACCAGCAACGCCGGCAGCGAGTCAGATCTCTACCGAGGCAATCCCGTCGTCAACGGAGGCGGCAGCATCTCCTACCTCCTCGGCCGCCACTCCCTCAAAGCCGGCGTCGACTACATCTACCAGAACCGTCTCCAGCGAAATCTCTATCAACAATTCACCTTCTCGGACTCCGTCACCAGCAACATCAACGCGACCAACACCGGCAACTCCCTCGTCTCCTCTCTCCTCGGCTTCCCGGCCACCTTCACCGCACAGCAGCCTGACCTGGGCGAAGACTACTTCAACATGCAGCTTTGGGGCGGATACATCAACGACTCTTGGAAGGCCCTTCCGAATCTCACCCTAAACTTCGGCATCCGCTATGAGTACCTCCCCGGCATCGGCATGCTCAACAACCGCCTCGCCAACGGCTTCGACATCCCCCATCAGAACTACATCATCGCCGCCTCCAGCGTAGCCGCCTGCACCACCCCCTTCGTCGACCCATGCATCCCCGGCGGCATCTCCGCCGTCCCTTTCAACAACCACATCACCTTCTCGCCCGGCCAGAAAGTACGGACCCTCCATCGACGACAACATCGGCCCGCGCTTCGGATTTGCCTATCAACCCCACAGCCAAACCGTCGTCAACGGCGGCATCGGCATGTTCTATGACACCATCACGGCCCGCAGCCAATGGGTTCAAAACAACATCGAAGGGCCCACCTGGCCATGGACCACCGGCATCTCCGGCCAGACCACCAACGTCGCCACCGGGGGCTTCTGGCCCGGGGCCCAGCAGAATCCCCTCGTCGCCATCACCAGCCTCGAAGGCAACTTCCCCAACCCCGTAGTCGCCGCCAGCCCATGGCTCACCACCGGCGGAGGATATGTTGCAGCGCCTGGCTACAAAGACCAGCGCTCTGTCGAATGGAACCTCCAGGTCCAGCAGCAGCTCTCTGCCACCACCCTCTTCTCCCTCGGCTACGCAGGCTCCAAGAGCACTCGGCTCAACTTCACCGGATTCGCCAACGCCGCTCAGCAACCTTCACCCACCGGCACCCCCCTCGCCACCATCGACACCTACAAGTACATGTCCTGGGTAACACCTGGCTGGCACTACTCCACCGACAACGGCTACGGCAACTACAACGGCCTCCTCGTCAGCTTTCAAAAGCGATTCTCCAACAACTGGAACACCATCGCCTCGTACACCTGGGCCAAATCGCTCGACAACTCAAGCGGCTGGTTCGCTGCAGAGAACGGCACCGGCGGAGGTTCCGTCGTGCAAAGCTTCTTCCTTCCCCGCAACGCCTACGGCAACTCCTCCTACGACATCCGCCACTACTTCACGTGGAGCACCGTCTACTCCCTCCCCTTCGGCCCCAACCAGCACTGGCTCCAAACCGGATGGGTCTCCTACCTCGCCGGCGGATGGAAGGCCAATTACCTCTTCCAGATTCGCACCGGCCAGCCCTACAACCTCAACGTAGGCGGCGACCCCGCCAACATCTCCGGCGACAACGGCTCGCTCGCCAGCTACTCCCGCCCCAACATCAACGGCAATCCCCTTCAGGGAGCCTGCGGAAGCGTCTCAGTCGGGTACCGAGGTGCCTCCGGCTCCTGCCTCTTCAACCCCACCGTCTTCTCCGTCCCCGTCGCCAACTACGGCAACATGGGCAAGATGATCCTCCGCCAGCCCAACTTCAACAACCTCGACTTCTCCGTGGTCAAGGTAACGCCAATCCACGAAAGCGTGAGCTTCGAATTCCGCGCCGAGGCCTTCAACGTCTACAACGTCGTCCTCCCGGGCGCGCCCGGCACAACCATAGGCAACTCCTCCGCCGGCCTCGCCACCACCCAGGGCACCACCCCCCGGGAACTGCAGTTCGGCGCAAAGATCATCTTCTAAAATCTCACGCACTCACTGTCGCTGTTGCCTTTTGCCAAAGCTGGTGGCCCATCCTACACCGCATCGTGAAGGGTGGGTTGCCTTTGTTGCTACCGTTGCCTATCCTCCGCCCGCCACAAAACCTCCGGGATAACGGAGCTTAGCGCTAATTGAGATTGTGTTCGGCGATTTCCTTTTCTCGATTTAGGCTGAGATACCTTCACTAACCACGGTAAGCAATCGTTGGTGAGGCAGAGAGGACACGGCGCACTCGAACCGCCGACCATATTCCTCCGTCGTCTGTATTGCATACCGGGGTGCCTCAATCAGCTCAGACCTCGACCTTGTAGTTCAACCCAATCTCATCACCGGGCATTCCTCTGATGCCCCAGCAATGACGGGGCGTCTCAAAGATAGTGATCTCGATGTCCTGAGTAGAAACTCCGGAGAGCTGAGGTATGCGTTCATACAGCAACCGAATAATCATTTTCTTCGCTTCGATAGAACGCCCCTCAAAGATACTGATCTCGATGATCATGTAGCGTTCCGAGCGGTCCTGCGGATAAATGAAGTCTTCCTCGCCCAGGGCTATGAAACGGTGGAATTTCTTTTCCGGTGGATATTCAAGAGCTTCCATGACGGATGAATGGATAGCTTGCGATATCGCGGCGCGGGCATTTTCCAAGGAATGTCGGAGAGCGAATATCTTGACTTGGGCCATGTCATCGCACCTGAAGAGGCGATTCGGCGCTCGGAGCGTCCGGGAGGACAAGTGGAAGACCAAAGGCTGGAAACAATTGCGATCCGGTGGGTGGCACAAATAGGGTCAGTGTGGAAATCGTGTCATCGTCGAGCGTGAGCACATGGATGGAATGCGCAAACCATTGCGCGTGGGCGCCGACGCTTTCGTAGATGCCAAAGGCGGGCTGCCCATTGGCCGCCGTTGGGACCAAGCGAAGGCCACCACAGGTCTTCCAAGCTGTCGCAAAGAAGGGCCCAATGGCCTCCCGCCCCGCATACCATTCGAGCCACGGCGGCATGGTGACGGTCGCGTCCTCTTTGAGGAGGGCCACAAAGCCGTCCAGATCGTGTCCTTCCCACGCCTGCAGGTAGCGGCCGAGAAGCTCTTGTTGCGCGGGATTGGGCCGGGACGCTGCCGGCCGTCGGCCGTCGGGATAGCGTTTAGCAAGCGTTTCGCGCGCTCGCTGGAGAGCGCTGTTGATCGAGGCTGTCGAGCCACCCAGCAGCGATGCGGCTTCAGCTGCAGCCCAACCGAGCACGTCGCAGAGCAGAAGCGCCGCACGTTGACGCGGAGGCAACTGCTGGATGACGGCGACAAAAGCCAATTGCACCGCCTCGCGGGAGGCAAAGCGTACACCCGGGCCTGGTGCGTCGTCAGCGATTTCTTGCAGATATGAATCCGGGTAAGGTTCAAGCCAGGGAACGTCGACCGCCGGGCCGCCATCCGGCATATGCATCGCAGGAGGCGTCTGCTGGTCAGGCAGGAACCTCCGCATGTTCTTGCGGCCGGCGAGCGCATTCAGGCAAGCATTGGTGGCAATCCGGTAGAGCCACGCGCGAAGGGACCCTCCCCCAAAGCTGTCGAAGCTGCGCCAGGCACGCAAATAGGTCTCCTGCACAAGATCATCCGCTTCGTGCACGGAGCCAAGCATCCGGTAACAATGCAATTTGATCTCGCGGCGAAACGGTTCGGCAAGCCGTTCAAACGACTGGTTTGCACGCTCCGAAGTTTGCTCGTGATGGGATGACTCTGGCGCTTCCATTGCGATTCTTTATACCTCCGGCTCTTCCAAGGGCCCTATCATCGGGTCACGGCTTCGAGTCCCTTCCCAGAGACGATGAACACGTCGCCAAGCGAGCGGTCCGAGTTCAGAAGCAACTCGATGACCGCGGTCGCGACATTGCATGCGGTCGGCGGCGAAGCCATGCCCTGAATGAAATCAGCCTCGGATATACCAAGAAAGCGGGAATAGCCTGCGACTGCGCGTCTTCCGAGCTCGGTTTCCGGAATGATGCGCGGCGCGACCGTCATGAATCGCAGGCCGAGCCCAAGACGATCCGATTCCTTCTGACTGTAGTTTGCCATAAAAATCTGCGTGCGCTTGGCTCCGGCATACCCTCCTGTAAGCGGTGAGCCCGCGAGAGCGGCACCGCTGGAGAGGAGAACAACCGAGGCGCCCGCGGGCAACGGACGCGACAACGCCGCCGTGCAGAAATGAAACGCGATTTTGACGTCGTTCTCCCAGTTGACGGCGAACTCCTGCCAACTCTGCTCGTGTAGCGGCGCAAAAGGAGGAGACGCGCCCCCGCCCACAACCAGGATATCGGGCAGGAGGGCGTCGAATACCTTCGCGGGGGTTCCCTCCTCCTTTGCGTCGAGCGGCAAAACTTCAGTGCCGGGACCTCCCGGGCCAATTGCCGCAGGGACTCTTCCTGTCGCGCTACTGCAAGCACACGTGCGCCTTCGCGGACGCCAGCCTCCACGATCCGTCGTCCCACCCCTCGGCTCCCACCGATGACGACCATGTTCTTATCTCGCAGTGAAAGCATCTTGTCCTCCACGCTCTATTAGCCGATTGCGTAGATCAGGCTGACTCGCCCATCAGGCATTGACCCAATCCGCAGTTCCCCCAGCACATTCTCATCCAGCGAAACCTTCATTGCCGCGATCAACTTCCGCATAACAACTCTCCTCCTGTTCTTTCGGTCGCTCCATGAGTCGCTCGGAACCGCTGACCACCAATCGTCTTCCCTACTCCTTCGGGTTGGGTTGCCCTTCCCCCGTAGCAATCAAGCTACGCAAACTACCGTTGATATACGATCCCCACGCGCTGGAACAGATATTGAAGCACTCATATTCAGGAACCAGGCCCTCGTGAGTGAAGCGGATCTCCGTCTTATTGTCTTTCCTGGAGACATCGAAAACGATCTTCGTTCCCAGCCACTCGGTCTTGTCCTTAGTGAACTTGAAATAATTGTCCAAAACTATCCACGCAACTTTCTTTTGAGGAATGACTTCGACCAGCTTCATCTTGCAGGAGTGGACGTCTTCAAAACGGTAAGTAAACTCATCGCCAAGCTTGTCGGTACTTCCTTCAAGCTGTTGTGACCACCAACCACGAATGTTCTTGATGGCTTCGATAGCTTCTTCCGGAGTTTGGTCAACCGTAATTGTGGCGGTAAAATTTTGATCGCTCATTTTTTCTTTCACTTTGGTCATCGGGCGCTTGCGCTGGGTTGGGGTTTGTTCCAGTTGCTCGTCTCGATATCGGCTTGTCACGAAATGAATAGCGTTATGCCGCAGGCGGTGGCAGGAAACCTGCATACTGGCGCTCGAATGCCTTAGCTACTCCAGTGCGCCAGCCCTCCGCAATGGACTGAGACGCCGGATCGGGGAAGATATCCTCTTCACCATTCGCCAATCCATCGAAGATGCCCGCCGCAGCTGATTCAGGTGAGGCCTTCGGTATATCGAAGCCTCGGTTCATGTCGGTGTCAACAGGGCCAAGAAAGACTCCGTGGACCGTCACACCCTCGCGCGCCAGCAGCGCTCTCTGGGATTGCGTCATGTTGAAAGCGGCAGCCTTTGAAATGGAATAGGAGGGGATAACCGGCAAGGGGGCGAGCGCCAGCAGGGACAGGTTGTTAATGATGGCCCCTTTGGAGCGCCTGAGCAGCGGCAGGAATGCACGCGTTAGATTGAACGATCCGAAGAGGTTGACGGCCAGGCTCTGCTCGATTGCGCCTGAATTGCTCAGATCGTCGTAGAGAGCGATGCCGGCATTGTTGATAAGGACGTCGAGCGTGTCGACTTTTTCAACTGCCCTCTCGATCTGCTCGGCGCTGGTCACATCGAGTGTCAGTGGCGTCACACGTTCATCGGTGATTGTGGGTGCGCCCCGTGTTCCCGCATACACTCTCTTCGCCCCGCGTCGAAGCGCCTCGTTGACGAGCGCCTGACCGATCCCGCGGTTAGCTCCAGTGATCAAAACTGTCTTATTCTCAATATTCATAGTGTTCTCCTATCGGGGCTGACACTGGCCTACCCGATCTTGCCCCTCTACTGTGTAAAACCTGCGTAGTGGCTCAAACTCATCGGTGTCCAACGGATTTTTTCAGCCGCCCGAGCACTCGCACCGGAAATCGTACCGGGGAGTCCCGCAGTTTAGTCCCGCTCAAATCACCATAAATGGCACAACTTGCGGCATATTAGGTGAAAATGACGCCACAGATATGGTGTAACCTCCATCTCACCTTCGCATGCGCGCTGGACGAGTCGGCGTGACCGGGAATCGAGCTATTTCAAAAAAGTTCGCTATGATGTCGATTATTTGTGTCCTTGTTCGTTATTGGCGTAGAAAGATTCCCAACAAGGGAAAGAGGAGAGTTCGATGCCACAATACATGCTTTTGTTACGCGATGACCGGGAGTTGTTCGGGAAGCTCGGTTCCGGAAGAGATGCAGAAGACCATTGAGAAGTATTTTGCCTGGCGGAACAGACCTTTTGTAGTGGACGGCGCTGGGTTGGTAGAGAAGACGGGGCGTGTGCTGCAGAAGAAAAACGGCAGCGTGAGTGTGACGGCGGGGCCATACAGCGAATCGACAGAGGTAATGGGCGGCTACTACACGATTCAAGCAGCGAACTTCGAGGAGGCGGTCAAGCTCTCGTCCGACAACCCCCACGTGGACTTCGGCACCATTGAAATCCGCGAAGTGCACCAACGGTCCGCGTAACGGATGGTCCGCCCATGAATGAGTTGAACAGTCCGGTACTGCTGGAGCACCTGTTTCGCAGGCAGGCAGGAAGAATCATTTCCTGCCTGGCCGGGCTGCTCGGCTCGCAGCATCTGCAACTGGCGGAAGATGCAGTGCAGGAGGCCATGTTACGCGCAGTGCAGACGTGGCCGTTTCAGGGCGTTCCGGAAAAACCGGAGGCATGGCTTTTTCGCGTGGCGCATAACCATGCGATCTCCGTACTGCGGCGCAGTACGCGCTTTGAGAGCAAGACCGGCGAGCTGATCGCCGCGCTCGAAGCCAGGACGCAGTCTGTTGAGAATGTCGATATAGAGCAGAACCTGCGCGACGACGAGCTGCGCATGATCTTTATGTGCTGTCATCTGGAGTTGGCCCAGGATGCACGCGTTGCCTTGAGCCTGAAGTTGGTGAGTGGCTTCAGTGTCGACGAGATCGCGCGGATCTTCATGGCAGAAGAGAATACGATTGCGCAACGGCTGGTGCGCGCGAAGCGGTTGATCCGTGAGCGAAGTTTGCCTCTGCTCATGCCTTACAAAGCGGGGCTGCAGGAGCGGCTCAACTCCGTTTTGGAGGTGATCTACCTCATGTTCAGCGGTGGCTACGCGGCACATACCGGAGAGGAGCTGATTAGACGCGACGTCTGTCTGGAGGCACTGCGCTTAGGCCAGCTCGTAGCTGCGTCGTCGATGGCAGCTCCGCGAGTCGATGCTCTGGTCGCGCTGATGGCGCTCCAGGCGGCGCGCCTGCCCGCGCGTACAGATTCGGCCGGAGACCTGGTCGCTATTGGAGGAGCAGGATCGCAGCCTCTGGGACAATGAGTTGATTGCGCTGGGGTTCTCCTACTTCGATCGGTCGATTGCGGGTGAGGAGATATCGGAGTGGCATGTGCAGGCTGCGATTGCGGCGACCTACGCCAATGCGGAGAGTGTGGAGGCAATTGATTGGGCGGCGATTCTTGAGCACTACGATCAATTGCTGACGATGACCGGGTCACCGGTGGTGGCGCTCAATCGCGCGGTGGCGTTGCTGAAGGTGCATGGCGCGGAGGCAGCGCTGGCTGCACTGGCGCCGCTCGAGAGCCATACGGCCATGCGGGGATACCATCTGCTGCCAGCGGTGCGCGGACGCGTGCTGTCGGAGCTGGGACGGTTTCGCGAAGCCGAGGCGGCATTTTCTGCTGCGCTGCGATGTGATTGCGCGGAGCCGGAGAGGCGATTTCTGCGGCGACAGCTGGAGAATGTGCGCGGTTGAGATCTTTGATCGATGGGATTGAGAGGAAGCCGAGCTGAATCACATCTGTCGCCTAGTACGTGTAGTCTGCGGAGACGGGTTCTATATTGAACGCTTTCTTCCCCTAGTTTCTGGATTTGGCCGGTCGGTGCGATTGAGAGATGGGAAGCTGAGTGGCCGCGCACAAGCCCAATCGGTTCGCGACGGCAATAAAAGATGTCAAATGCTTTAGCTCCACTGAGCTCCTCATCTCGCTGCCCGCTCTACCCAGCGTATCAAGCGCAACGAACGCCTTCGCTCAAAATGCTCTCGATATGTACCTCGGAACGGGAGCTTTGCGGAGAAGCTACCATCTCGTGCTCAAGAAGATAGCAACGGGCCCGCGTCTATATATGACAGTCTCTCTATTTTCCGGTGTAGCTCACCCGCCAAACACTGCGAGAACCGTCGTCTGTAACGTAGAGAGCGCCATCGTGACCTATGGCTACTCCTACCGGTCGGCCCCAGACCTGTCCATCTGCGGTAACAAATCCCGTGAGAAAGTCCTCGTACTCGCCGGTGGCTTTGCCGTCCTTCATGGGAATCCGGATGACCTCGTAACCTCCGCGATTCGCGCGGTTCCATGACCCATGCTCGGCTGCGAAGCCGTCGCCGTCGTATTGGGACGGGAAGTCAGAATTACTGGTAGGGTAAAACGTCATTCCGAGCGAGGCCATATGGGGTTGAACCAGGACATCGGGAGTAATGACCTTGGACTTGAGTTCAGGATGGGTGCCCATCAGTCGCGGGTCTTGATGACCTCCCATATAGAACCAGGGCCAACCATAGAAGCCGCCTTCCGTTACGGAAGTCACATAATCCGGAACAAGATTATTCCCCAGGGCGTCACGCTCGTTCGTTGAGCACCAGAGCTGACCCGTAACCGAGTTGATAGCCTCGCCGACGCAGTTACGAATACCGTAAGCGTACACTTCGACGAACTTACCCTCAGGGGTGTACTCCAGCACATCTGCCCGATGGAATTCCCGAGGATGGGTGTCGGGATCGTCCGCATTTGATCCACTCCCAACCGACACCAGCATGTGCTTGCCGTCGGCAGAGAAGACGACATCTCGCGTCCAGTGGCCACCGCCACGCAGTTGAGCATAGCCGGGGAGATCGGGCACAATTGTCTCTGGCGCGCGCGGAGCCTTTAAATCTCCGGACTTGTAGGCGAATCGAACGACGGTCGTGGCGTTTCCGACGTAGATCCATTGAGGATTCGCACCAGCGGGGTAAAACGCAATGCCAAAGGGGTGATCGAGGCCCGTAGCGTAGGTGCTGATCGTAGCTGCCTTACCAGCATCGGTGACGCCGCGCAGCACAAATATGGAGCCGGCCTGAGAGTCCGCTACGAAGAGATCCCCATTGGGTGCAGTGTGGATGATGCGAGGCATCACAAAGGTTCCAGAGGCGGGCGGGTGCGTCTCTTTCTTGTTTTCGGATCGTTGCATAGGAGTGGCTGCATCCCCGCCCGCGTAGAGCTGCACCGTAAAGCCCGCAGGGGCGATTGGCCACGCCCCCTCAGGCCTTTGAACGAGAGTCGGACCGTTGTCTACAGACTCAGAGGGATTCGGCTCCGGCAGGTCAGCCACCGTGATCTTTCGCCGGACGCCAGGCTTCTGCTGCGTGTAGTCCGCGAAGGCGGCCTGACCGGTGATCGTCTGCTGGGCCTGGAGCATAGTTGGAAGAAAGACGGTAGGGGCGAGAGTGGCCAATGCCTGGAACTTTGCGAGGGTTGAAAGTCTCATAATTCTGATCTCCGGGGATCCCTAATTGGGGGAAAGTTGATCATGCCTGGGGTTGCGTAAGAAGCAATGACGCGAAGTCTGGCGCCTGCTCAACTACGTAGGCTCGCCGGAGGATGGCTTATGGAGGACAACCGGTCGTAAGCGGCCTGAGGGAGTTCAAGACCCGCAGAAGCCAGATTCTCCTCCAGGTGCTTGACCGAGGACGTTCCGGGAATAGGTAGGATCACTCTGGAACGTTTGAGTAGCCAGGCCAAGGCGACCTGCAAAGGAGTTGCATCAAGATCGTTGGCAAGTCTCTGGATGGCGTCATGTGCCTCCTTCGCTTGACCGAGCGGTGCCCACGGAAGGAAGGCGATGTTGTTCTGTTCGCAGTAATCGACGATGAAGTCCGATTCCCGATCAGCGAAGCTGTAGCGGTTCTGTACAGAAACAATCGGCACGATGATACGGGCCCTCTCCACGTGTTCGCGAGTAACATTCGAGAGCGCGATATGGCGAATCTTACCCCGTTCGCGCAGCCTGGCCAGGGCTTCTACCGACGCCTCGAAGGACACAGCATTATCGGGAGCGTGCAGTTGATAGATGTCGACACGGTCCAGTCGCAGTCGCTTCAGACTCCCCTCAAGCGCTTCGGTGAGATGTTTCGGGCTGGCATTGTGCGTCCATTGCCCTGGGCCCGGGCGCTCCCATCCACCCTTGGTTGCGATCACTAATCCTGCTGAATATGGGTAGAGTGCTTCCGCGATCAGCTCTTCAGAAGTACCAGGACCGTAGGAGTCTGCTGTATCGATCAGATTCACACCGAGTTCAATCGCACGCCGCAGGGTCGCAAGCGCAGCGGCCTTGTCCGCGGGAGGCCCCCACACTCCTGGGCCTGTGATGCGCATCGCGCCATAGCCCATCCGGTTGACTCTAAGATCACCACCGATGGTGAACGTGCCGGCAGCTGCTGCTGAAAGGGTCTGTTGGTTATTCATTAGACTGCTCCTTTTCGTGTTAAGAATTTGGAATTCGTGTTTTTCGACCTGTCAGCTACCGGGTGGACGAGCGAACCATTGGATATGTTTCCCATTGCACTCTCCGTATGCTTCGCTATCGACTATTCAACGAAAGTACTGTACTGTACAGTACAGTACACTAAGAAGACACCTAACGCAACCTCCAGGCCGGCAAATCCAGACTGGCCGGAAGAAAGAAGTCGCATAAAATGCTGTTATTACAGGAGAAGTGAAGCCGTGGACCGCATCAAATATTTCTTTGGCGAATTCGGGACGGGATGGGAGAGATGAATGCCTAACAAGCAGTCGCGAGGAGAGGTTCGAAACGGCAAACTTCAAAAAGTTGCAGCAGACTTGTTTCTCAAGCGCGGCTATGAAGGCGTCACCATCGACAAGATCGTCGAGTTGGCTGGCGGTTCGAAGAGCACGGTCTACAGTAAATTCGGTGGGAAATGTGGACTGTTCATCAGCAGTATCGAGAACCTGTGCCGCGAGTCGAACGAGCCGCTCGCGAAGATCGATTACACGGGATTGGATCTGGAAGAGAGCCTAAAGAAGCTCTCTTTTCACATTCTGAAGCTCATCACTGCAAAACGGTCCGTGGAGCTTCATCGGCTCGCCATCGGTGAAGCCGTGAACTGTCCAGAAGTAGGCGAGGCATGGTACACGCACGGCCCCGCCAGAACGGCTTCGTTCATACACTCTGTATTGGAAAGTCATCGAGATGAACTACGAAGAACAACGGTTCCGATTGAACGCATGGCGGTGATGCTTCACGACTCATTGACAGGCGACGTCCTATACCGCCTGCTGGCAGGAGTCGGTAAACATGAAAACGATGCCGAACTCGAGCGATTGGCTTGCACAGCAGTTGACGTCATTCTTGGGAACTCTCGTAGGGACGTGCCTTAAGGCGCTTACCTCACACGCACCATGGAATTATTGACACTTACGTGATTTCGGCTTAGTCAGCTTCCGAAGGCTTCGATGTCTCTTGAGGATCGGCCTGAGCCTCTAACGCAAGCAGTGAATCAGGCGACGGCGACATTCCGTGGCGAGGGGTGCCACATACCGGACACGCCTCGGGTTTCAGGGTAATCTCTGCTCCACAGCATGCACAAAAAGCGGCCACTCATCGTCTCCACAATTGCAACAGTGATTCGATGACTACAGGTAGCCCAAAGATTCTAGACGAAGCCCTCAGCACCGGCTGCTCCAACCCTTCATCCTGGAACACCGAAAAGTGAAAGCCCTACGGTTCCGCCGGATTTCAGATAGATCAAGAGGTTGAAGGAGATGACCCTGGGACGTTGCCGCGGGCGGAGCATGCCTCAAAATGGGCCCTCAGTTGCCACCAACAGGGCATCCCTCGTGAACTCGCCACCTGTCCGCCAGAGTGTCAAAATTCGCGTCCTAATTTACGCAGCTATCATTGCGGAAATTCCTATCCGCCGCATATTCTTGCTATCAGGAGTCTCCCATAGGCGCCTGGATCGCCACGGACAGTCGCTCCTTTGCAGCTCGCTTGGACTCCGTTTGCGCGTTCCTATAGTTCCTATACATGAGAGGAAAAGGTATGTCTTTGAAGCAGCTTCAGGTGAACTACTACGCTCTTCAAGAGCGCGGACTTAAGCTCGATCTGACGCGGGGAAAGCCATCTCCCGAGCAACTCGACCTGAGCGCAGAACTTTTGCGTCTTCCTGGCGCAACGGATTTCGTAGCCGAAAATGCCATCGACACGCGTAACTACGGCGGATTGCAGGGATTGATCGAGGCACGCCGTCTCTTCTCCACTCTGCTGGAGGCTCCCCCCGAGCAAATCGTCGTGGCAAACAATGCCAGCCTCGCCTTGATGCATGACATCGTCGCCTTCGCCTTGCTCAAAGGGACCTGCGATAGCTCCGGATCGTGGTCGAAGCAAGGCAATATCGCATTCCTCTGCCCGGTGCCTGGATATGATCGCCACTTCAAAATCTGCGAAGACTACGGCATCCGCATGGTTCCGGTCGGTCTTCGTGAGGACGGCCCGGACATGGATGAAGTGGAAGAGCTCGTCACTGCGGACCCCATCCATCAAAGGGATGTGGTGCGTCCCAAAATACAGTAATCCCACCGGCACGATCTATTCCAATTCTGTGGTGGAGCGGCTTGCAGCGATGAAGACCGCCGCTGGCGATTTCCGCATCTTTTGGGACAACGCATATGCCGTGCATCACCTCACCGAGGAGCAGGTCTCCATCGCAAACCTCCTGGAACGGAGCGCGGCACATGGACACGCGAACAGGGCCTTCGTGTTCGCCTCCACGTCCAAAATCACCTTTGGCGGTGCTGGCCTCGCTGCCATGGCTGCTTCACAACCGAACGTGCAATGGTTGCTCGCCCGTATGACGCCGCAGACGATCGGACCCGACAAGATCAATCAACTTCGCCATGTTCGCTTCTTGAAGAACAAGGAAGGCATTGCCGCGCTGATGGACAAGCACCGGCAATTACTTGCTCCAAAGTTCAATGCCGTCCTCGACATATTCGAAGCTGAATTGTCAGCGATTTCGGACGTCACCTGGACCAGGCCTAAGGGCGGTTACTTCATCAGCCTGGAAGTTCCACAAGGGTGTGCGAAGCGTGTCGTCACATTGGCTAAGGAGGCCGGTGTTGTCCTGACTCCTGCAGGAGCGACCCACCCGCACGGCAATGATCCTGAAGACCGCACGATCCGCATAGCACCCTCGTTTCCAAATCTCGCTGAAGTCAGAGAAGCCGCCAAAGCAGTAGCTCTGTGCGTTCAGCTCGCGTCCGCAGAGAAACTCGACGGACTAGGCCACGTGGCGTCCGGCGCTTACTTCAGCAATCCGTCGTAGCGTAGGAACTCGAGCGGCCAGGGAGTTCGCGTACTCCCGTGACAGTTTTAGCGGTGGCGGATCCTGTCCATGACCTTGCGAGCCAAGCGATCGGGAATAATCGCTTCAGCCTTCATGCCGTCCAGACGGGAGCGTTCTCCAGGAGGCGACGGCTTGATGCCTAACTTGCGCTCATAGAAATTGAACGCGCGCGTTCGACCAAGCGCTCGGTCAGCGCTCGTCTCATAGACCAGGCTGTAGGAGATTGATCTCGTGCCACAAGTCTCCACCCAGTGCGGTGCATTCTGAGGTTGATGAAATCCAAGCCCCGCGCTGAGATTGAAGACCTGCTCCTTTCCAGGATCTCGTTCCGCCAGATCGAGCTGACCAATGCTGACCTTCCCTCGAACATAAAAACTCTCGAGGTCCTGTTCACTGACATCATCAGGAGTGTAGACATGGTAGGTCTTGCCTCCCTCGATCTGCGTGAAAAACCCGACTTCAGGATCAAAGTGAAGAGGGGTCGTCGAAGCCGCCGATGTAATGAACAGGCTTGACTGCATCCGTAAGATAGGCTGAGAACCGAGACCACCCGGAATACTCCGGATTTGCTTGATCAGCACGTCAACCAGCGCGCGAAACCGGTCGTCATGGTTCTCCAGGCGCTTCAGTAGGATTCGCGTGGGCCGTTCATCGAGTCGGTTGACCGCTTCCCTGGGTGTCAGCTTGATGTGCGGAGCATCAAAAAAGGCGCTTCCCGCCGCGGCCGCGCTTCCGGCCACATAGTAATCATTGCTTGCCCCGGTGTACCGATCCAGCACCTCCAATATCGAGTCGAACTGGAATATGTCGAGTTGGTGCAGGTTATGTGTAAACCCGAATGGCGTCCTGTTGTACGACGTCTGGTAAGTGTCACTTGATCTATCTGGAGATGCGCGTGTTCCAGCCCAACGCGCGGCGATGAGGTGATGTTTGAGGTGGCAGCAGGGGTCAGATTAACCGACATACAAGATGCTCCTTGAATAAGAAGGAAGCCAATGGAATAGCGGTGATTGTAACAGTTTGAGGGGTAAATCCAACCTACAACTTCTAGATCACTAATTCTGGATAGATCCCGGCGCTAAAGGCTATAACCTATAAGCTCAGTAACTTGGAAGATATCTCTTCAAATCCAGATAGATAACCTGCCAGTTACTTTAGTCATTACTTGGACTACCGCCGGGATTTCTCAGTTGTAGGGCATAAGTTCAACGAATAGACTTTGCAAGAGAAATAGCTGGCTGGAGGGAGCGTTAACCATGTTGACCGATACCACCTCGACCGATCTGCTGGAAGAATGCTGGATCACGACAGACCGGAAAGAATTGAGCGGCCGCTTTGATCGTGAGCATTTCGAGATCTCTCACACACTGGCGGAACATCCTCTCCTTCAAATTCCCGAGCTGATGCAGTTAGCAGAGCGGACAATAAAGACCAGGCCAGCCGACATCTACTACGACGCAGGCGATATCAAGGTCGATCAACGATGGGACCAGATGCCGAAGAAGCAATTTTCCGCCGTCGAAAGCATGCAACGTATAGAGACCTGTGGAGCATGGCTTTTGTTCAAAGACGTCCAGAATGACCCTGTTTACAAGGACTTCCTTGGCAAGGGATGGAGGAAGATCAAATCCAGGATTAGTGACCAGCTGGACTCTCAGATCCTGCGTGAAGACGCCCTCATCTTCGTCACCTCTCCAAAGCGCATCGCAACCTACCATATCGATCGTGAGTGCAGTTTCTTGCTTCAGATCAAGGGGACGAAGACCATCCACATCTTTGATCGCGCAGATCGAGAGGTCACTTCCCGAAGAAGAGATCGAGAGGTTCTGGACGATCGACAACAATGCGCCGGTTTACAAGCCTCAATTTCAGGGCCGCGCGACCTCTTATAAGTTACACGCCGGGAATGGCGTCCATATTCCCGTAAATTGCCCCCATTGGGTCGAAAATGACGACAACGTATCGGTCTCTCTGAACGTCAACGTCCAATTCAAAGACACCCTTCGCGCAAACACATACCGTGCAAACCACGCCCTTCGAACACTTGGCCTGACTCCAAGACCGCCGGGCCAGTCCCCTGCGGTCGATTATCTCAAGTCCCGTTCAATGGCCCCGTGATGGCGGCGAAATCTGCGTTGCACAAGCTGTCTTCTCTTAGAAAATCTCACTAGAAATACGGGCACGTCGCGGCAGAATCTGTTCTCGGAACGAAAGCAGGCCTGTAATGTGTCTCGGTGGTCGGCCATAACATTTCGCGAGCCATTCAGGGCCATCCATACCCAATAAGTTCGACACCTTCGTTCTCTTGATACCGTATGCGGTCATTCGAAGTCATCTTGGTCCTTGTTGTGATTGCTGCCGCCATTGCACAAATGACGAAACTCGCCGCTCGCTGGTCGCTGTCTCTTACCCTTCTGGGTGTTCTAATCAGCGCTTGGCACATTCGAGAGGTCATCCACTGGCAAATGTTTCCCGCTTTGGCGGGTCTCGTTCTACTTATTATTTGGCAGCTGACTCCAATGTCCTTTCGATCGTCGCGCGGCGTCGCAATTAAGAATTTCCTCGCACCATCGATTGCAATTCTCTCCGCAACAAGTTTGGGGTTACTTCTGTTGGTGCCCATGTTTTCTCTTCCGAAGCCAACGGGCCCCTATCCAGTAGGGACTCGTATCCTCTACTTAAAGGACTCGAGTCGTACAGAAGGCCAGGGGCCGCATCCGGGAGGCCCCCGAGAACTCATAGTCCAGATATGGTATCCAGCGGCCTCTTCTAACAATCGTCTGGCCGCATATCAGAGAATGTCCGAGACGACGCTCGCGACCTCCTACCGCAGTGTCCTGTGGACCAATTCCAGAATCGATGCACCTATCGCAACGAATGCAGGGCCATTCGTCGTCCTGCTATTCAACCATCGGTGGGGAGGGCTCCGCACACAGGACACGTTTCTCACAGAAGACCTCGCAAGCCATGGTTACGTCGTAGTCGCAATCGATCATCCATACAACGCCGGACAGGTCGAAATGCCGGATGGTCGCGTCATCAAGGACGCCTTCGGGTACAGCCCCATCGATGTTGCCCAGCGTACATCCAGACAAATCAGGGACATTTGGAACAAAGAGCTCACTAAATGGGTCGCCGACGAGGTCTTTGTTCTCAACACGCTGCAGAACGATAATCTTGATAAGAAAAGTCCTTGGTACGGCCGGCTCGATACGGACCGGGCCGGTGCCTTCGGTCACTCGTTCGGCGGCGCCGCCTCGGTGCAGCTTTGTAGCGTGGACTCTCGCGTCCGATCAGCATTGAACCTGGACGGATGGACCTTTGGAGACATTCATCATCGGGCATCCAATCAACAGATAATGTTCCTCTACGGAACGAAACACGGTCTCCGGCCGCAAGACTTAAGTTCCAAAGATCCTGCTGTGCGAACTGAAGCAGAGCTTGATGTGTCGGATGCCAAGCAGATCGATGCCAGTCTCAAGCAGTACGGCGGCTACCGGCTATACGTGGACACTGCCTCTCATATGGACTTCACCGATCACTCTCTTGTGTCCCCATGGCGAAATTGGACCGAACCCGGTCATATTTCGCCGGCCCGTATACAAACGATTGTCCGCGCGTACGTACTTGCTTTTTTCGATGAGACACTTCGGGGAGGGAAACCTGGTCTTCTCCAATCCGGAAATTCAAGCCCATTTCACGAAGTGCAGATAGAAGAATTTTCCCCGGAATCAGGGGCCACGTCCGCTGGCTCAGCCTCCCGTCAATAGCCTGACGTACAAAGACCTCACCGCGGTACGATTTCATCTCTACAGCCGGGTTCTTCTGTAGTTCATCCGAAGTCCCTGACCCTTACACGAGCGATCTGTCAAAGTGACTGAGGCAATCGTGAATGGACTGCGCGAGCACGTCGATACCTGGTTCCGATAAGACTTGCCAGTGATCTCCGGGAATCTCGTGAATTTCAATTCCCTTCTCGAAAATGGCTCCCCAGCCATTATCGTGCGGCACGCCGTCACCTGCCTGCTTCGAGGCCCGGAAGAGGGTCAGCTTATCCGAGATCGACCTCACGCGATAGTTACGCGCAGCGAAAGAATTGATCTCGTGCGTATTCTTCAGAAATGCTGGTATTGCAGGAAATATGCCGGCAGCAAGCCTGGTGACGTATCGCACTCGGCGCTCTTTGAGGTCATTTGTGAAATATCCCCACCACGCCTTTCGGCTCTCGTGGCCCCGGTTCCTATGAAAATATCCGCTGAGGCGGCCACGTTTGGTCGAATTGCCAGTGGGTGTTTGGCCAGCTGTTCCTCCGATATAGTCCCTTGCTCTCGTATCCAGCATGCCAAGTAAACCAACCTGTTCGCCCACTGCACGAAGTTGGTGGGCCATCTCAAGGACAACAATGCCGCCAAAGGAATAGCCTAGAAAGTGATATGGCCCTTGAGGTTGAACTCGTCGAATCTCCTTCAGGTAATGGGCCGCCATGTCTTCGATAGTGGTTAGCGCTGGTCGGTTTGCCTCAAGCGCCTGGGCCTGCACTCCATATACGGGCTGGTCCGGGCCGATCCTGGTCGTCAGTCCATAGAAATTGACCACATTGCCACCAGCGCCATGGACGATGTAGAGAGGCGGTCTTGTACCCACAGGTTGAATCGGCACCAGTGACGTCGCAGTATTTGGCGCGTAACGTCTGCGCACCAGCTCTGCGACCGATTTAATCGTGGGAGCGGAGATTAGGCTGGCAAGACCAAAGCCCATCGAGTAGTAGCTGTTCATTCGGGTGACGAGCCGAAGAATGGAAAGCGAACTTACCCCCAGCGAAAAGACATTCGTATCTCCATTGATCTTTTCTACGCCGAGCACCGACCGCCAAAGGTCAAGAAGGTGAAGCTCAATTGGATCGTTCGTCGTATACGGACGGTCCGAGAACTGTACGAGTGCTTCACCGTCGTTGCCCTTCCCCCGATCGGCAGCTCTTCCCGAATTGTCCGCTCTCCTCGAGAGCAAAAAGTGGTCCGCAGGGGCCATCTCATCAACTCGAGCGGACGGGTCTTGCACAGCGGACTCAAGCAATGCAATAAAACTCCCCAGATACCGTTGAATGGTCGTCGAGCGGTAGTAGTTGGGGTTGTATTCGAGTTGCAGCCTCGGTCCCTCTTCGGGCCGGTTCACAATAGCGAACATCCATTCGAAAACGGCGCCAGGACTCATCGATCGCAGAGGAACAATCTCGAGTCCAGCGACCTGTTGAGTCACCATAAAGGACTTTTGATAGAGAAAGAAAATTGGGATCTCGAATGAAGTATTGCGGCGAGAAAAATGCGAGTCGTAAATCAGCTCTTCAAACGGTAGCTCCTGATTTTCGTACGCACCCAACGTCCAGTCCTGGACCTTCGTAAGCAAGGCACGAAACGTTTCGCCCTGCTCTACTTGAACGCGCAATACCTGGATATTCATGAAGAGACCGATCAGCTCTTCTGTCTCCTCGTTACGGTTCGCGCACGGAGAGCCAACGACGATGTCCCGCTGACCGGTCGCCCGGTAAAGCAGCGCACAGAAGATGCTGAACAGAAGGATATTCAACGTTACATTTTGGTTCTTGCAAAGCTCGTGGGCCGACGCCGTTAGTTCTGGTGAGATAAGTAGCGTTTCGATGTCCCCCGACTCGGAGTCTGTACGATCGTCCCGCACTCCCAGAGGAGAAGCATCGTGAGGAAGCACGATCTGGCTGAAGTCCTGCCCCAGCGTCTCGCGCCAGAAGTTGAGTGACGTCTTGGCCTCCTCGCTCTTCCGCCACTCCTCCTGCCAGACGGCAAAGTCGGCAAACTGGATAGGCAGCTCCGGCAGCTGGGGCAGTCGTCCTTCGACCAGCGCCTCGTAGAAGACCGCAATATCACGTAGCAGAATGCCAAGCGAAATGCCATCGCAGATGATGTGGTGCATGGTCACAAGCAGCAGATGATGTTGTGGGGCAAACTTCAGCAGCTTGAGAACTAACAGCGGGCCGTTACGTAAGTCCATGCGATAGGCCGCATGTTCGCGAATGAGCTTTCCTGCTTCCGGCGATGTGGCCGCGTTGGGGAGGTGTTGCAAGTCCTTCACCGGCAGCGCGACGCTGTATGACTTGCCAATGATCTGCGCAAGGCTCCCGTCGACCATCGCAAACGTCGTCCGCAACATCTCGTGACGGCGCACTGCGTGGGTGAACGCCATTGCCAGCAGATCGATGTCCAGCTCACCACGGCATTGCCACATCAGCGGCATATTCAATGCGGGATTGCCGGGACGCATCTGGTCAAGAGACCAGAAGCGGATCTGACCCTGCGTTGCGGGCATGGCATACACTTCGTCTGCAGGAAGCATTGGGTCTTCGACAGGCAGCTCTGCCGGCGTCTTAATTGTCACACCGGTCGTCGATTGGAATTGTTCCTTCATTCACGTGTCCTGCTTTCGCCGTGATAGGTCTTTCGCGGGGCTACAGCAATTCGAGGTGCAGCTTTGGTCTTTGAGGTGAGCGCCGTCGCGCCGTCGCCTAACGCATTCGATAAGGCCAAAATCGTTCGGTGCTTGAATATCTGGGCGGCCGTCAGAGGCAGGCCTTCCCGCTGAGAACGCGCAGCGATCCGGAATATAAGCAAAGAGTCAGCGCCAAGTTCGAAGATGCTGTCCGTGATACTGACGCTATCAAGCATGAGCACGTCGGCCCATATCTGCGCGAGCTTCTTCTGCTCTTCGGTGCCGGCCGGGGTGAACAATCGTTGCGAATCGTGAAGCCCCGACTTTAGAAATGCCTCTGCATCCGGCAGGTTCTTACGATCGATCTTCCCGTTCGGAGACCGAGGAAGTTGCGGTAGTGGGAAGATGGCGGCTGGAACCATGTACTCGGGCAGCGTCTCCGTTAGCATCGCAAGCAGATCCGCCGTGAGAGCGGTGGCGTGTCCGGCAGAGCTGCCTGCATCGACATACGCCACCAACCGCGTAATAGCCGCGCCTGCATTCTTACTTGTGTGGGCCACGACTACCGATTCGCGCACCGCGGGGTGCCGGTTCAGCGCCGCCTCAATCTCGCCTAACTCAATCCGGTAGCCGCGGACCTTCACCTGGAAGTCGGTCCGGCCAAGCAATTCGACGCGTCCCCGCCCCGCTGCGTCCACACGCCAGCGTCCCAAATCTCCAGTCATGTAGATTCGGCCTGGAGCGAAGGGATTAGGCAGGAAGCGCTCTGCGGTCAGTTCAGGCCGTCTCCAATAGCCGCGCGCCAGCCCCGCGCCTCCGATATACAACTCACCAGCCACTCCGATAGGGACCGGACGCAATCGTTGGTCAAGCAAATAGAACTGCGTGTTCGCAATAGGCGGACCAACCAGCATAGGGCCCGCTCCAGCCACGACGCGTGTAGCAGAGGACCAAATCGTGGTCTCGGTAGGGCCATAGACGTTCCAGACCTGTTCGCTTCGCGCCAGCAGCTGATCTGCCAGCGCACGTGGCAACGCCTCTCCGCCACAGAGCACCTTCAGCGGCAGTTCGCGGCTCCATCCAGCGTCCATGAGCATCATCCAGGTCCCCGGCGTGGCCTGCAGTACCGTCGCGCGGCTTTCTTTTAGCAGCTTCAATAGCTGGTGGCCGTCAACGACCTGTTCTTCACTTGCAATCACAAGCCGCGCTCCTGTCAGCAACGGCAGCAACAGCTCCAGACCAGCAATATCGAAAGCCAGGGTCGTCACTGCGACCAGAACGTCCTCCCGGCCAAGGCCAGGCTCTCGCTCCATTGAACGCAACAGGTTCATCAACGCGCCGTGTTCAATCGCAACCCCCTTCGGCCTGCCTGTCGATCCCGACGTATAGATCACATACGCCAACCCATCGGCCACTCCCACACCTTCCAGCGAAGTTCCACTCTCTTTCTCCACTGACTCGTCAAGCACCACAAGCTTCGCCGTCGTCTTTAGCCCAGGCCGTGCCGACGCGAACGACCTGCCCACCACCAGCAACTTCGCCCCGGCGTCCTCCAGCACCATCTGCAGCCGCTCGCGAGGATGGCGAGGGTCCAAAGGAACATACGCCCCACCGGCCTTCAGCACCCCCAGCAGCGCGCCCAGCATCTCCACCGAACGCTCCACGCAAATCCCTACCAGCCCTCCCGTCTCCAACCCTTCGCGAACAAGTCGTTGCGCCACCCGGTTTGCGTAGCGATCCAATTCGCCAGCCGTCCATCGCACACCACCGCTCTCAACCGCCACCCGGTCCGGCTCCATCCGCGCGCGACTCGACACCACCCTGTGAATCGGCAAAAACTCGGCACTAAAATGCACTCCGGTCCGGTTCCAACCCTCCACCATCTCTGAAAGATCATCCCTGTCCAGCAACTCCAGTTCATCCACGGGCGTCAATCCGTCTCGTACTACATTGGAGAGCAGGTTTGCATAGAGATGCATCCAGCGGCGAATAGTCTCTTGGTCGAAGAGGTCCGTATTGAAGTCGCAATCATACTCAAGGTCGCTCTCAGTTTCGATTACATTGAGAAAGATGTCGGTGTTAACGAATTGCTTGGGATTCGCTCGAATGACCGCAGACAGTCCCTCAAAACCAACGCGGCTTCCAATCCTTTCCAGATTGAACTGAACTTCGATCAGCGGAAGTCGACTCGAGTCTCGCGGAATTGATAGTTTGCTGAGCAGACTGCCATACGTGAACTCCTGATGGTCGAACGCATCGAATAACTGGTTGCGTGTTGCCGCCAAATGGCTCTTGATCGTCTCTGCTTCCATAAGCCGACTCAACATGGGCAGGAAGTGCACGCAATGGCCAACGAGACTGGCATTCTGAAAGAGCGCCTGTCCAGCGGTGGAGATCCCAACAACTACCTCCTGTTGGCGGGTCAGGCGATGCAGCAAAAGCTGAAAGCCTGAGAGCAGCGTTACATACAGCGTGCACCCCAGCCGCGCGCTTGCACCCTTCAGGTCCGCATAAAGCGCAGGTCCCGAGACTGCCTTTCAGGGTCGAACCGTTATATGTCTTATGCGCAGGACGAGGTCGGTCCGTAGGTAGATCCAGCACAGGCGCAAGTCCGGAGAACCGCTTGACCCAGTACGCTTCATTGTCAGCGAACTCACCCGCCTTGCTGCGCGTCTCTTCCAGGACGGCATAACTGCTGAACGGCAAAAGAGGAAGCAGATTGGCAGATGTACCACTCTTATCGCTGTAGAGTTTGCCGATCTCCTCGAAGAGTTGATTGACTGACCACCCATCCATCACGATGTGGTGCGCAGTAAACAGCAAGACCACCTCGTCGGCAGCGGTCCTGAAAATTGTTGCACGCGCAAGAGGTCCCCGGGTGAGTGAAAAGGGGGTCTTCCCTTCCCGTTCGATCGCGGCCCGCAGTGTCTCCTCCCGAGACTCCGCTGTGGTTCCTATCGAGGAACACAGGTCCACGTGTTCGATGACGCCCGTGAACCTCGGCGCTATGATGAGCGACTCGCCATCCTCGCTGATACTGCTGCGCAGAGCATCGTGGCGTGCAAAAGCCAATTCGAGCGCCCGCGACAACTCATTCTCATGCACATCTCCGCGCAGACGTAGCGTTACCGATTCATTGAAAGCGCAATTCGCTTCATCGCCCAGTGCAGCGGCGAAGTAAATCTCCCGTTGCGCCTCCGTTATAGGCACATGGGAAGGAATCTCCTTGAGTGCAGCAGAATGCATTACAGGCGCTGAAGCAGTCGGAGTATCGACACCATGTGATGCGTTGCGTGGGAGCGCATTACTTTGCTGCATGTCCTCAATGGCCTCGCGGAACACTGACTCGACGGTCTCCAGGTCTTTCTCAGAATGGGCCGTCGTAAGAAAGCAGGGATATCCTTCTTGAATATGAATGCCTTTTTCGCGCATCGCGTAGTAAAGCAAACTGCCCAGCCGTGCATCACTATGGAACGTAAAGTAAAACCAGGACGCGAAGTGATGGATCCTGCTCGGGATACCACGTTCAACAAAGAAACTATCGAGCGAGGTAGCTAACTTCGCCGTCTTCTTATTAAGTTCAATCTGCAATTGCGGCCCGGCGGTCTTCAGGTGATTCAAGACCGAACGAGCGACCGCCAGAGCAAGCGGATGTCGGACGAAGGTGCCTGCAAAGAAGGTGACTCCCACCTCCGGTATCGACGTATCGCCATACTGCCAGGCGCCGCCGTCAAGCGCATCCATGAAAGCTGCCTTGCCAGAGAGAACGCCGATCGGATAGCCGCCGCCGATGACCTTGCCATACGTCGCCAGGTCCCGCACGAACTCCGAATGCCTCCTGCACTCCGCCGGGAGCTAGTCGGAAGCCGGTCACCACTTCGTCGATGATGAACGCAATCCCCGCCTGCTCCGTAATCTCCCTGACCGTTCGAATGAACGCGATCGGCTGAACGTCTGGATGCCGGGTCTGCACCGGCTCTATCAAAACGGCCGCGATCTCATTCGCATTCTTGCGTATGTATTCCAGCGACGCATCGGCCCCGTACTCAAGCACGACGACGTTCTTAGTGTTTCCGATCGGAATTCCAGGCGCTAACGGCACCGTGCCCCGCGGCGTATTGCGCACCAGCACCTCGTCGAAGGTGCCGTGATAGTCCCCGGTGAAGTAGATAATGCGGTCGCGGCCGGTAACAGTGCGGGCAACGCGAATAGCGGCCATGACGGCCTCGGATCCTGTGTTGCAGAACGTAACGCGTTCATTTCCAGTCAACTCACAAATCAGTTCAGCCACCTCGCCTGCCAGTGGAGACTGTGGACCAATCGCGACTCCCCGTTCCATCTGCTGACGCGCAGCTTCCAGCACGAAGTCGGGTGAGTGCCCGAACATGATTGCGCCGTATCCATTCACGATGTCGATATATTCATTGCCATCGACGTCCCAAATCCTCGGGCCCTTTGCTCTCTCAGTTACAAGCGGGTAGACCATCTCCTTCCACTGCGGGCGGAATCCCGCGACGGCGCGCGGGTCGGCAAGATGGGGGCGCGCCTTCGCTGTCAATCGCTTCGATCCCGGCGTCCGTCGCTCGTATTTCGCGATAAGCGCGTCGAGATAACGCTGCTGATCACTATCAAAGTCCTGTTGGACCCGCGCCTGGAGAGGCCTGTAGGAACCATGTTTGACATCGGTGGCTTCGTCAGCCGTTGGCGTCCGACTCGACGTGGCTAGTGGCATCGGCGCAGAGACTACCGTAGTCCCTGGCGTCGCAGAACTGGTCGCAAACGCAGACAAGCCCGCAGCGGCCCGCAAAGTCGCCATCTGCTGCTCGAACATCTTCGTCATCGTCGCAAGCTGTTCGCTGAAGAGCCTCTCCATAGCAGAGCCGCCGCCCGCGAGCGCGGAAGTCCCGCTCACAGAAGGCGTGGCTCGATCCGAAACACTCGGAGGCACGGCCGATTGTGCAACAACAGCTTGCACCTGTACGGCTGCCGGAAACGCGTCGGGCGGAAGTACGCTGTCCAGATAAGTCGCAAGGCCCGCGATCGTCGAGTACTGCTCCATAATCTGACGAAAGGTCAGTTTGACGCCAAACTTCTTCTGAAGGCCCTGGGTAGCCTGCGTGAGAAACAACGAGTCGAGTCCCAGCTCCAGAAACTGATGGTCCATCTGATCGGAAGTGATGTCGATCCCGCTCAGCTCTGTGAAGACCTCAGCGACAATCGGTTGCAGTCGTAACCTTCGTTCCGGCATCTGTGTCTCTTTCAGTGGTTCAATCGCGACGGAGGCAGCAGCCTCTTCGCGCTTTGTATCCAGCGTTTCAGTCTTGGCAAAAGTTGGGCGCTCATTGATGGTGGAGGCTGGAGACCATGATGGAGGCTCCACCCAATGCAGCTTGCGCTCAAAAGGATATGTCGGCAGAGAGACACGACGTCTCTTTTCCTGCGCATAAACCTTGACCCAATCGGGCGCAGCACCTGCCATCCAAAGCTGTCCAAGCGCTTCCTGGATCAGACCCGCTTCAACCGGAGACCCTTCATCTCGTTGGGAGAGCGAAGAAATGATCGTTGCCTCATTACTATTCGGTTGCTGACGCGCCAACGTAGTCAACGTGCTTCCGGGCCCCACCTCCAGCAGTATCCGGGGATCGGCCATCAATGTTTGCAACGCGTCGCCAAACCGCACAGGATTGCGGGCCTGCTCCGACCAGAAGCGAGGACTCGTCGCCTGCTCCGGCTGGATCCACGTGCCCGTGAAGCTCGAAACATAGGGGCGAGACGGTCGATGCAGCGAAACTTTGGCGACCTCCGCCTCAAACGACGCAAGCATTGGGTCCATCATCGACGAATGAAAGGCGTGCGAGGTGCGCAGCCTGCGGTACAGGGCACCGTCCAACGTCAGCCTCTGCTCCAGCCTTTCAATTGCATCCAGCGGCCCCGCCAGAACGCTCAGCTTCGGGGCATTCAAAGCAGCCAGCGATATCTCCGCTGAGAGATACGGTTGAAGCTCCGCTTCGCCAAGCCGTACCCCGACCATTCCACCACGCGGCATCGCCTGCATCATTCGCCCGCGGACGTTCACCAGCCGCAACGCGTCCTCTCGACTCATCACTCCGGCAAGAACAGCGGCCACGTATTCGCCGATGCTGTGGCCTGCCATCGCCACCGGCTCAATGCCCCACTCCTGCCAGAGCTTCGCCATCGCGAACTCCGTCACGAAGAGCCCCGTCTGAGCGAACTGGGTCTGTTGGATCCTCTCCGCGGCCTCAGGAGACGCAACATCGACGGGGTAAAGGACGTCCCGGATGTCGCAACCAAGCTGCGGCCGCAATATCTCAGCACACTCGTCCACCTGCCTGCGGAACAACGGCTCAACAGCATAGAGCGCACCCCCCATGCCTGCAAACTGCGCTCCCTGCCCGGGAAAAAGGAACAGCACCTCAGGCTTCCCGGTAGGCGCCACTCGTTTCGTCGGCACGTTAGCTGATAGCAATTTGGCAGCGGCGCCCTCAGCACTCGAGCAAACGAAAACAGCACGCTGATCAAACGCCTTTCTTCCGACAGCCAGGGTATAAGCAATGTCCTCAGGCGGAACTTCAGGGTGCGCTTGCACGAATCGAGCGAGGTTTTCAATCGCCGCACGTAGCGCAGCTTCGGAGCGAGCCGAGAGACATAGTAATTGCGTTGAGCGAAGAGAAGGAGTCGAGGCCCGCTGCACAGGCGCTTCTTCCATCACGATATGCGCGTTAACGCCGCCAACTCCAAACGCACTGACTCCCGCACGTCGTGGGCCGTCCGATCGCCAGGGCCCCGCCTCACGATTGATATAGAAGGGCGAATTTGCGAAGTCGATGTTCGGGTTGGGCGAGTTGAATTGCGCCAGGGGAGGCAGTGTCGCTTTGTTCAACGACATCGCAGTCTTGATCACGCCTGCCACACCTGCCGCCGCGTCAAGATGCCCCACGTTTGCCTTCGCCGTTCCTATCGCGCAGAAGCCGGAGTCGTCCGTGCTCAAGCGAAAGGCCTTCGTCAACGCAGTGACCTCAATCGGGTCACCCAGCGGCGTCGCCGTTCCATGGGCTTCAATGTAACTGATGGATCGTGCGTTGACCCCCGCCATCGCCTGCGCAGCAGCGATCACGCCGGCCTGGCCATCGACACCCGGAGCCATGTAGCCCGCCTTCATGGATCCATCGTTATTCACACCGAATCCGCGGATCACCGCCGTGATGTGGTCACGGTCCGCGATAGCATCTTCCAGTCGCTTCAGCAACACCACACCTGCGCCATGGCTGAAGACCGTCCCGGACGCAGCTGCATCAAACGGCCGGCACACACCGTCCTTCGATCCGATACTCCCCTCAGAGTAGACATGTCCGCGTCTCTGCGGAAAAGTGACCGATACCCCACCGGCCAACGCCATATCGCACTGATAGTTCAGCAGACTCTGGCTAGCCTGACAGATGGCGACAAGCGATGTAGCACACGCAGACGCCACACTGATGCACGGTTCGCGCAGGTTCAGCTTGTACGCGACGCGCGTCGTCAGGAAGTCCTTATCGTTTCCCATAAACGACCGAAATTCACCGACTTGGTAGTTTCCGGTCAGTTCATCAATGAACGCTCGGTCGTGGCACAAGTTCGCCAGAAGATAAGTGTTGAGGCTGCAACCTGCGAAGAGGCCAACCTGTCCAG
Organism: uncultured Acidobacteriaceae bacterium; assembly: GCA_963756685.1. Classification (GTDB taxonomy): domain Bacteria; phylum Acidobacteriota; class Terriglobia; order Terriglobales; family Acidobacteriaceae; genus Edaphobacter. Next base: position 375,727 of record CAVWON010000002.1, on the reverse strand, counting down.
CATAGGAAGACGCATCATAACCTGCATCTTCCAGAGCGTTCCAACAGGTCTCCAGAAAGATGCGATGCTGTGGATCCATGCTCTCCGCGTCGCGAGGCGAGACGCCAAAAAACTCAGCGTCGAACATGCCGGGATCCTCCAGCACTCCGCGCGCCGCAACGTAGTCGGGCCCGTTCTCGACACCCGCGCTGCTTCTCGCCTCGATCTCTGAGGCGTCGAAGCGGGAGATCGAGACCCTCCCGGCGACGACATTCTGCCAGAACGTCTCCACATTCGAAGCCCCGGGAAACCGCCCAGCCATGCCGATGATGGCAACGCCCTCCGGCAGCTGGGCATTAGCTCCGTCGTCCGCCTGGCGCATTGCTTCATTCGGTCGCTCGCTCATAATGCCTCGCTCTTCGCTGCCCGCGCTCGGGCGAACGCATCTCTCGCCCTTCGCGCCTGCTGCTGGACGGCATTCATCCCCGTCGAGGAAGCCCTGTCGGTTGCCAGTCGCTTGGCAAGTGAACGCACCGTAGGACATTCAAACATCAGCGTTACCGGAATAGGCCTTGCGAATTGTGCCTGGAGCCGCAGGTGGGCCCTGATCAGGAGCAGCGAGGTCCCGCCGCAATCGAAAAAATTATCGTCCAGTCCGATTCTTCGGATATCCAATGTGTCTAAGAACACCCGGGCAACCTGCTGCTCGATCTCAGACAACGTTTGCCCCATCTCCTCGGCCTGAGCATTCACGCCTTCGCCCATCGAAGGTGGAGGTAGCGCGGAGGCGTCGAGCTTGCCATTCACCGTCAAAGGCAACTCCTTCAGGCGTGTATAAGACGAAGGCCTCATATGCGCTGGCACTCTTCCGGCAAAGAACCTCCCAAGGAAGCTTGCAGTCAGCTCGGCCCCGGGAGCTTCGACAAAGTAAGCCGCCAGCCGCTGGGTTCCATCTCCGTCTGTATGGGCAACCACGCACGACTGTTTCACGCCTGGCGCCGCAGCCATTGCGGCCTCGACCTCCCCAAGTTCAATGCGAAATCCGTTGATCTTGACCTGGCTGTCATTGCGGCCGAGATACACCAGCTCACCATCAGCCCGAACACGCGCGAGGTCACCCGTGCGATAGAGCCGGGCGCCAGGCGACTGCACAAACCGGTCCGGAATAAAACGCTCCTCGTTCAGCTGGGGACGATTGTGGTAACCCCGCGCGACGCCGCCCCCTCCCACATAAATCTCACCCACCTCGCCCTTCGTCACGGGGTCGCCGGACGCATCCAGCAAATGGAGCTGCATATCGGGAATCGGCTCACCGATCAGGCTCTCATGCACCGACTGCGCATCTCCTGCTGCAATGGCACGGTAGGTGACATGCACGGTCGTCTCGGTAATTCCGTACATATTTACAAGTTGAGGTGCCGCATCACCGTGACGCTGGAACCACGGAGCAAGCTTGCGATACTGCAACGCCTCGCCACCAAAGATTACGAGTCGCAGATGCAGCGGCAAAAGCACGCCATTTTGTTCGACCAGCATCAGCATTGAAAACGCCGACGGAGTCTGATTCAGCACGGTGACCTTCTCCGCGGAGAGAAGACCATAGAGATCCCCAGGCGAGCGGCTCACGGCGAACGGCACAATCACTAACCGCCCCCCGGTCAGCAGACAACCCCATATCTCCCAGACAGAAAAATCAAACGCAATGGAGTGAACCATTGTCCACACATCGTTTGAATCGAAATGAAACCAGCGCTCCGTTTGGGCCAGAAGACGGACCACATTCCTGTGCGTCACCATTACGCCCTTCGGCTTTCCAGTCGAGCCGGAGGTGTAAATCATGTAGGCAAGATCGTCCTCCGCGGCGGCAAGCGCAGGATTTTCCAAGTCAGTCGGCGCCTCAGCCAACATATCGTCCACCTTGAGGATCGACACCGGCGACCCGGAGATCTGGTCCGAAAGACCTGCTGCAAGAGACGCACTAGTCAAGACAGCGACTGGCCTCGCGTCCTCAAGCATCTCTACAACGCGGGCCGCCGGATACATCGAGTCAATTGGAAGATAGGCGCCGCCGGCCTTCAGAACGCCAAGCATCGCTATCAACACTTCAGAAGATCGATCAAGGTAGACCGCAACAAATGAATCGGCCCGAACTCCCAGTTCGCGCAAATGCCTGGCGATATGATTTGCTCGAGAGTTCAGGACGCGGTAAGTCTGGCTCGTGTTCCCACAAACGCTGGCGATCTTGTCGGGTTGCGTCGCCGCCACTCTCTCGAAGAGACTGACAATCGAATCGCTAGGGGCCTCAATCGATCCATCTTTCTCGGGCCCTGCAGAGCGATGCGAACGGCTGAGTAGTCGTTCCGCCTCATTAACCGGATTCTCAATAACCTTGTTGTTCTCCATCGAGGCCCATGCAGATCAAAGAAGCAGCTGAAACAAATCGACTCAGAGTGCTCTACCGGAGCTGATTTAAGGGAGTACGAGTTCGGGAGCCATCTTTAACTACGCCAGTAGTCCAACCGGAGGCTCAAGATGCTGCCAAACCACCCTTGACATCAACCCGTTCGTGTTGATTGATTGTACGCACATACAGCGATCTACGAGCACAATCACACACGCAAAATACCTGAAAGTTGTACACCTCAAGCCCAACCTGTCACCATTCGGTAACCACCAAAAGTACTTTTCGGTACCCAGTCTAGAGTTGAGATATTATCGTGCCAAACTGAGATGACGTCGCATGTCAAGTAAATGGAGCGTAGTTGACGCTCTTCCATCATTGGAAGACGAAGAATTGCATCTCTGGCGAATTGAGCTCGACGGTGCCGAAAGTCTCATCGACCGTTACACTTCGCTCCTTAGCGCCGCCGAGCAGGCACAGGCCCGCCGTCATAGGGCCGGTCTCGTGCGCGATCACTTCACGATTGGAAGAGCATGTTTGAGGGTCGTTCTCGGGAACGCATTGGGGATTGCTCCCCGCGACGTAAGCATCACTAAGGGCAATCACGGAAAGCTGGAGACCCCATCCGTCGGTGGACGCAGCGTCTCATTCAATATCGCCCACTCCAAAGACACTGTCCTCATAGCGTTAGGCCGGCAAGGCACCGTCGGAGTCGACGTAGAGTACCTTGACCGGTTGACCGACATCATGGAGGTCGCCCGGGCCAACTTTACGGAAAACGAAAGCAATATCCTGGCGACAATCTCAGACCCAGAGACGCGCCTCAGGACCTTCTACTGCTATTGGACTCGAAAAGAGGCCGTCGTCAAAGCGGACGGTCGAGGTCTTTTATTGCCGCTGGCTTCATTCGACGTGTCGTTCGAATCAATGGACGCGCAACCCGTACGAGTGAACGAAACCTCTGACGCCAAGAGTAAGGTCTATTTCGTCACCGATCTGGATCTGGGAGACAAAGCAGTGGCAGCGCTTGCGCTGGAGTCCTCGAAGTCCCGTATCAGCAGGTTCCTGTTCCCCCTGGGCTCGAGCCGCGCTGCACAAGCCGGACAGTAAGGACGACAGCAGGGACCAGAAAGACCACCGAACCGATCACCCACATCACGACTGCGCCAGCCCGCTGGTCGGATAGGGGCGAGATGTCGAAAGCATTCGGCTCTCTCAGATAGTACGGGTAGACCGGCCGGTCGCAGAATGCGAGGAACGCAGACAGCAGCGTATTCACGATATCTGCCATCACCAGGTACCCCAGCAGCAGCCATCCGGTGTAACTCTCCCGGGTCGGCCACGGACGGATGATCGGCCACCAGAACAGTATCGAGGTACCGAGAAAACATAAGTGCTCAAACTCGTGCCAGCGTTCATGTTCAAGCGCAAAGTCATATGCGGCCGGCACATGCCAGCCAAGGAAGGCCAGGTTCATCGCCAGCCACGCCACCAGCGGAGTAATCAGTACATGCCCCAGCTGCCGAAGCGCCTTCGTACGAATTAGCGGCCCAAGAACCTGAACAGTAATGAGACGCGGAAGGCCGCGAAGCAGCGGAACCACCGGACAGCCCAGAAGAAGAAGCGGTGGAACGAAGGACATCAGCAGAAGATGCTCCACCATATGCGCGCTCAGCAGAACATCCGCAAATCCATCAAGCGGTGAAGCGATAGCGAGCCAGATAACGGCAAGCCCAAGCAGAAAGGCCCCCAACCTCCATAGTGGAAATTGGATCGGCCGTGTCTTGCGGATGGCAAACCAGCCCCGCAAATAAACCAGGCCGAGGACGATCAATGTTCCGCTCAGGACAATCGGAGGAGACCACTCAACAAAGATGGCTCGATACGCGGCAGGCATGGGTTCAGAGTACTCGAGCGCTAATGCTCCCCGACTGGCGCTGCTGGCATCTCACTCGAAACGGCCAGGTGTCTCGATGCGTCAACCGCAGACGGCAGATCATTGCCCCGCAAAGTAGTGAGGAATCGCACCAGCGCAGTCGTCTCCGACGGGTCCAGCGCGTTGCCGTAGGCGGGCATGTTGCCACCACCCTGCAGGACCTGGCGAATCATCTGGTCCTCGGTCATGCGGGCCGCAATAGCATCAAGCGCCGGCCCGCGAAGCCCCCCGGCCCCGCCAATCGAATGGCAGTTGCGGCACTGCTTATCTTGCAGGACGATCGCCCCCTGCCTCTCCAGCGGCGTGCGACCATGCAGGTAGGCAGCAGGAATCGGGTCGCGTGTCCAGGCGTCCATGATCGGGCTCCAAGGCGTATACGTGCCAAGCCGCGTGAAGACCCCAAGTGTGACAGCGATGACCGCAAGCATCAGCACCGCAACCGGCCGCCGCGACCAATGCTTCTCTCCCTCGCCGGCGACGAGCGGAAGAAGCAACATCGCACCGATGCCGAGAACAGGCGCGATAAACAGGACTGGCGTCTCCAGACTTGGCGGAAGATACGCGAGGACAGCGTAGATCCAGAGAAACGCAAAATCGGGCTTGGGCGCAGTCTGGATGATCGTCGGGTCCGGCTGCCCTGTCGGGCCGAAGGGGCCAAAGATGAGAGCGCACGCAATAACGGACAGTATGATCGCCGCCGCAAAGATAGCGTCCTTCCAGGCGGCGTCGGGAACGAAAGGCATGCCAGTCTTCTTCGTGAGCTCGTGATATTCGGCAACGTAGGTGCTCTTCCGCACGACCCGCCCCGGCATCGGCCAGTCATTGATCCCAAGCCGCAGCACCATCCAAAGATGCAGGCCCACCAGCCCAAGCAGGATTCCCGGAATGACGAACACATGCAGCGCAAAGAAACGAGTCAGCGTAGGCCCCGCGATGATCGGCCCACCCAGCATCATGTCGACCAGCCAGCCGCCGATCAACGGCACGCGGCTGACAATCGAAGCACCAATGCCGAGCCCCCAATAGGCGTCCTGATCGAAGCGCAACACCTGTCCTGTGAACGCCATTCCCAGCGTCAATAGAAGCAGAAAGACGCCAATAATCCACGTCAGCTCGCGCGGAAATTTAAAGGCGCCGAAGATAAAGACCTGCGCCAGGTGGATCAGCACGACGGCGATCATGAAATCCGAGCCCCAGCCATGCATCGCCCGCAGGAACCACCCGAGCTTCACGTTGTGGTCGAGGAACTCCAGACTGTTCCATGCGTGGCTGGCCGAAGGCGTATAGACCAGCGCAAGCAGGATCCCCGTCATCACCTGCAGTACGAGAAGCACCGTCGCCGCACTGCCGAACACATACCACCAGCTAGAGGTGTTCTCCGGGACCTCATGCTCTGCGGCCTCGATCAGCGGTGCACCCAGACCAAGGCGCCGCTCGAACCAGTTGTATAGCTCAATGCCCTTTTGTTTTAGTCCTGGCATGATCCACACCTCGGTTTCGGTTGCTCGAGCGCCGCCAACCGCTTCGCAGAATCAGCTCCTGTGATCTGCGTCAACGGCGGCTCGACGCGTGCCTCGTTGGCCAGCGTCGGCATCTTGCCCGCGCTGATCATCAGCGCGTCTCCAACGATCTTGTGTTCATACTCAAACAACCCGCGCTCGGGCGGGCCGGACGCGCGCGAGCCGTCAGCGTAGTAGGCCCCCCCATGGCACGGGCACAGGAAGAGCTTGGACTGCGCAAACCAACGCACCGGACAGCCCAGATGCGCACAGTTGATCGCAAACACCTGGAACGTCGTGCCGGAATCCCGCCGGACCCAGCACGGAATGTCTCCCGTCTGCCCGTCCCACAAGGTCGTCACCGGATTGCGGTAGTTCACCAGTCGCGTCTCGCCCTCTGGAAAATCACTAAGCGGCCCAAGCGTGACCCACGAGTTATAGCTGGAGCCCTTCTTCAACGCAGGGCCCAGAAGATAGCCAACAATCGGGCACCGCCAGTACCGCTCCAACTGCTCCGTTCACCAGCAGAGAGAGCTTGAACAGAAAAGCACGGCGAGAATGTTTGGCGCTCCGCACACTCTCTGGCTCGCTCCGTACGGGTTGTCCATCCTGAGTAGGTTGTTCGATCGTGTCCATCGCGTTTGCTCCTGCGGCCTCTCGGCCTTGTAAATCAGATAGGCTCACGGAACTGTGGGATACGGCTGACCTGGGTTGGCCGTGCGCTTCGACGCCAGCCACGCGACAATATCGGTGATCTGCTGGTCTGTCAGCGCCTGCGCACCATCGGAGCGCCAATCCGGCATGCCCTCGTCCGGTCGCCCGGCAATCGTAATACTGCGCAGACCCTGGTCGCTGATCAGCGCAAGATAAGATCCATCAACAATAGAGCCGACCTTTTCCGCTGCGCTCTTCGCATCACCGGCCGTCCCTTCACCGGCAACTCCGTGGCATCGCGCGCAGAACGCTGCCGAAGGCCTGCTGTCCCCGAACGGCATCGCCCGACACCGTGGCCCTATACGGCGGAACGTTCTGCCCCGCAAAAAGATCCGGCTTGCTCCAATGCTGCATCATCCCATGCGCCAGCACCTTGATCTGCTGATCGGTCAACATGCCGCCGGCACTCTTCGCAAAGGGCGGCATCAGCTTACCCGGGACACCCTTCGCAGTAATCTCGAGCAGATTATCTTCTCCGGCGACAGCGAGGTAGGCCGGATTCGCCAGCGAGATCGCCGGCCCGTTTCTGCCATTCTCTCCATGGCAGGCCGCGCAGTTCGCCTTATACAAAGTCGCAAAGTCGAGCACCTCGCTCGGGCCGCACCACCTCAGGGCCCGGCCCAGGGCGTCCAGGAATGCGGCTGCATCCAGCCAGCGCAAGCGCCACCGTCAGAACACTGAACGAAGTGAAGCGTGGGAAACTGGATCTCATGGGGCCTTGTCCTCTTCATCTCCCAACGATTGGATTCCCGCACGAACGGAAAATGGCAGTGCCCGAAACTGCGGCGTCCGCACCTTCACCTGAAGATTCACGACGAACCCGGCAACCAGTCCGAAGGCGATCTGCGATGCGATAAACCACCACCAGTCGATTCGCTGGTTCAGAATCGGACTGATGATCCCAAGCGCCGAGCGCAGACATCCCCGTCCACAAAAACGGCGCGATAAGACCGAACGTCAGGATCGGCTTTCTGGGATACATCGGCAGCATCGCCCCATAGAGCAAGCCGATCAGCACGGAGGTAAGCCCGTGGATCGCCATAGCGGCCAGCAAACCCTGCAGATGAAACTGCGCCAGGAACTCATTGCTCGCTCCTGCCCAGCTGACAAAGCCGCCGGCCGCCAGCAGATTCGCCGCATACCACACGCTGTGATAACGGATAAGCCCGTACAGCGCTGCCGGCACAATCATCGCCAGGCCACCTGCAATCCCGCCTTTGACGCCGGCCATAACACTGAACGTTTCGAGCGGCAGCAGCTTGCGGTGACGTTCATCAAGCGGCAGCTGCGCGAGCGTCTCGCGCGTGCTCTTGATCTCAACTACATCGGCATGCACATCCACATTCACGTGATGCTCGTGCGGCAACACCTCGAAGAACCACCCCACGATTCGCCGGCACGACCATCATCAACCCCAGCAGGCTGATCACCCAGTGGGTCACCATTCCAGCCAGCATCAGTGCGGATCCCCAGGGCAAACACCATCGGCCACGCCGTCGGCGCAGGAAGGTGGATGGTGTCCGTCGGTTGCGTGTGATCGTCGATCGGTCCCTGGTCGTGTGTCGCGCCAACGTTTGCCATCAGACTCCTCCCTCCTCGGACATCCAGGCCCTATCTACCCAGAACGTACACAACCAGAAACACAACGACCCACACGCCATCGACAAAGTGCCAGTAAATCGACAGCACCTCCAGCCGCTCAGCGTGCGTCTCCTTCACGTGCCCGGTCACCGACAGCGTCAGCGCGATCGTCAACATGATGAGTCCGATCACCACGTGGGTCGCGTGCAGGCCGACCAGCGAGTAAAACGTCGTGCCAAAAAGATTGGTGCGAATCGTCAATCCAAAATCATGGATCAGGTGATACCACTCCCGCGCTGTCATCATCAGGAAAATCGCGCCCAGCAGGACCGTCCCTGCCAGACCCAGCGTGCAACCGCGAACGTTATCTTTGCGCAATGCGCTTACGGCATAATGAACCGTAAAGCTGCTCGAAAGCAGACAGATCGTGCTGAAGATCGGCAACTCCAGCACCTGTGCCGGCATCGGACCGCTCAGGCTCCTGCCGATGTAGTAGATGTACGCAACGACAAAGATGATGAAGATGGCGGACTCGGCAATAATCAGGCACGCCATCCCGACGACGCCGCGACTCGGCAGCACCCACGGCGGCTCAACCTGCGCACTGATAGGAATCGTACTGGTCGTCTGCATCATTCGTATTCCGTGTCCTGGTCTTCTGGATGTTTGAGGTCCCACAGCGGCCGGCGGCTGTAGACGGTTGGCTCAACTGCAAAGTTGTACGCCGGTGGCGGAGAGGGCGTCGCCCACTCCAGCGTCCACGCGTCCCACGGATCAGGCCCGGCAATCTTGCCCCGGTAGTACGACCGCACCAGGTTGTAGACGAAGACCAGAGTCCCCGCTGCCTGAAACAGCGCCCCAATTCCAACGAGCAGGTTCAACCACCCCCAACCGCGGCCCGCCTCATACGTATAGATCCTTCGTGGCATGCCCAGCAGTCCCGGCACATGCATCAAGTCAAAGGTAAGGTGGAATCCAATGATGAAGAGCCAGAAGTGCCACTTGCCCAGCGTCTCGCTCATCAACCGGCCCGTCACCTTCGGATACCAGTAGTAGAAGGCCCCAAACAGCGCAGTGATGATCGCACCGACCAGAACATAGTGGAAGTGCGCGATCACAAAGTAAGAACCGCTCAACTGCCAGTTGAACGGAGCGGCCGAAAGCATGATCCCAGTCAGTCCCGCGACAAGAAACTGGAACAGAAAAGCAATGCAGAACATCATCGGCACCTTGAAGATGATCTTTCCGCCCCACAGCGTCCCCAGCCAGTTGAAGATCTTGATCCCCGTTGGCACAGAGATCACCATCGTCGAAAAGACGAAGAACGTATTCCCCGCCGGCCCCATCCCGACCGTGAACATATGGTGCGCCCACACGCTCAGACTGATAAAGCCAATCGCGACCGTTGCCGCCACCATCGCCGGATACCCGAAGATCGCCTTGCGCGAGAAGACCGGGATGATCTCGCTGACAAACCCGAACGCGGGCAGCACAAGAATGTAGACCTCCGGATGCCCGAAGATCCAGAAGAAATGCATCCACAGCACAGCCGAGCCGCCAGCCTGCGTGTCGAAGAAATGCGCGCCAAGATAGCGATCGATGATCAGCATAATCTGCGCCGCCGTCAACGGACTTACTGCGACGAACACTAAGAAACTGGTCACCAGCATCAGCCACACGAACAAAGGCAGGCGCGATCATCTTCATCCCCTTGCAGCGCATGCAGATCGTCGTTGTCACGATGTTCAACGCCGTACCGGTGGTTCCAATGCCGCTCAGCAGAATCGACAGCGTCCAGTAGTCCGTGCTGTGGCCTGGCGAAAAGACCTTCGCGGTCAGAGGCGCATAGGCGAACCAGCCTACGTCCGGCGCGGAACCCATGCCATATAGCCCATCGCCCCGCAAGGTAGCTGAAGTAAAGCAGTACACCGCCGAACGCGGATATCCAGAAGCTGAACGCATTCAGTCGCGGAAACGCCATGTCCCGCGCCCCAATCATCAGCGGGACAAGATAATTGCCAAATCCAAACAGGATCGGCATACCGACGAAGAACACCATCGTCGTGCCGTGCATCGTAAACAACCGGTTGAAGACCTGCGGAGAGACAAAATGATTGTTCGGAACCGCAAGCTGAATCCGCATCAGCATCGCCTGCAGTCCACGCGATCACAAGAAAGATCAACGCATACGCGATATACATCAGGCCGATCTTCTTGTGATCGACCGTCGACACCCACTCGTACACCACGTCGACGGCGGCCGCCGCTTGGTCAACGTCTGGTCGATGGCTTCCAGTACAGGAGTTGTGATCGCCATACTGCGCTTCTTTCCGCCTGACAGTGCGTTAGTGAAGCGTTGTGAGATAAGCCGTAATCACATCCAGATCGTGATCGTTCAAATGCATCGATGGCATCAGCACGCCGGGCTTCATCGAGTTCGGATCCGCAATCCACTTCCTCAGGTTCTCCGGCGTGTTCTGAACCGGTCCGGACGCAATCGTGTCTCGGCTTGCCAGATGCGTCAGATCAGGCCCATAGCGTCCCGTCGCCACCGTCCCCGCGATCGTGTGGCAATTAATGCAAGCGCTGCGCATAAAAACGGTCTGCCCCTCCGCCGCCGCAGGGTTTCCCGAAAGATCCGTGTTCTGCCGGCCTCTGCTGCTGCTTGATCCACGCAGCGAAGTCCTCCGGCGACTGGGCATAGACGCGCAGCAACATCTTCGCATGCTGCGTCCCGCAATACTGCGCACACTGACCAAGATAAAGTCCCGGCGCCTGCGGATCGATCCACATCGTATTGCGCCGATTCGGAATCACGTCCATCTTGCCCGCAAGCCGCGGCACCCAGAAGCTATGGTCCGTATCGGCCGATGACATCGCAAGATAAGTCGGCGTGGGCATCGCTGGATCGCTCACGGGAACGTGCAGTTCGTTCGCCGTAACTACTCCAAGCTTGGGATAGCGATACTCCCACCAGAACTGATGGCCGATCACAGTTACATCGACCGCAGCCGGGGGCTTCGGAGCAGCCTCCGTCTGCCAGATCACCCGCGTCGTCGTAAGGAACAGCATCACAACAATCAGAATCGGGATGACCGTCCACGAAAGCTCGATCTGATTGCTGCCGTAGATCTGCGCCGGTTCTCTTTGAGGATCAGAAGGCCTCTGCCGGAAACGAATCACGGCATACAGCATCAGGCCACCGACCATAAGAAAAATGCCCAGCGTGATCGACAACACCAGCATCGACAGCCCGAACGCCCAATGGGCCGGAGTCGCCGCCGGATCGAAGATGCTCGTAGGAGAACGGGCAAACCCCTGGCTCGCAAGCCGTAACGAGTGGTGCGCTAGCGCAAGGACAGTAAGGTCCGAAATACGGTCACCTCGCTGGGGCTAAAGCCAATGGCAAGAAATTGCGTGACGCTTATTTCCGCAAGTTACCTGAAAACCCTAATTGCTAATCGTAGTTACCCGAGACCATCTGCGACCATTCCAATCCATGGCTTCGGAGCAGTCTACCTCAACACCGTTCTGTTTCGTCCTAAGACAGTTCTTTGACGCTGATTCGTCATAACTCGATTCGCGCGGCAATAAAAAAGTATCAGACGGCAGAAAGATTTCGAACTAGCAGAACCTGCAGGGTACGACCGTCTGCCGCTGTTCGCCAAGCCCCTGCAACCCCAAGCCGAATAATATTGCCCGGACGCAGATAAACAGGCGGCTTCTGCCCAAGCCCCACCCCGGGAGGCGTCCCTGTCGAAATAATGTCCCCCGGCTGCAGGCTCATGAACCGGCTGAGGTAGCTGACCAGGTGGGCCACCCCAAACACCATCGTCGCAGTCGAGCCGTTCTGATACCTGTGCCCATCCACCTCCAGCCAGAGATCCAGCGCCTGCGGGTCCGGCACCTCCTCCGCCGTCACCAGCCACGGCCCGATCGGCCCAAACGTGTCCGCGCTCTTGCCCTTCACCCATTGCCCCGTTCCCTCCAACTGAAAAGCGCGCTCCGAGACGTCATTCACCACGCAATAACCGGCAACATGCGACAGGGCCTCCTGCTCCGTCACATACCGTGCCTCTTTGCCAATGACCACCCCGAGCTCCACCTCCCAGTCCGTCTTCTCGCTGCCTCTCGGAATCATCACATCGTCATAAGGCCCACAGATGGCAGACGTCGCCTTCATAAAGACCACCGGCTCCGCAGGAACGGCCATCCCCGACTCGGCCGCGTGGTCCGAGTAGTTCAACCCGATACAAATAAACTTCCCGACGCTCACCAACGCAAGCTGCAATGCGCGGCGTCCCCACAACCAGCGGCAAGCTCCTTCGGGTCGATCTTCCGCAGCCTCTCAAGCGACGCGGGCAACAGATTTGCTCCCGCGACGTCGCTGACAACTCCCGAAAGACTACGCAGCACCCCTTCGGCATCGACCATCGCCGGACGCTCTTCTCCAACATCTCCAACACGCAGCAGTTTCATCCAGTCCCCTTTTGGACATTTTCTACTTCGACCCGGTTTCTTCCATGAGATACTTCGGTGCTGCCTTGTGTCCAGTTACGAAGCCCTCTCGCCGTCTCTAGATAAATTGCCGTTGAAAAGCACTTCGAAGGTGGAACAGGTTGCGGCACAGCACAAAGCTGCTTCAGGACCCTCGCTCAACTATTTTGAATCTTGAACTCAGCAAATTCTACACAGATAAGAATGCCTGGAAGGAAAACGCCGTTGCCATTCAATCTTCTTCAAAGCAAACTCAAAATTTCGCTGTTCGGCCTCCTGCTCGCCGGCGCCGGGCAGATGCTGGCCCAGGCCGGCCCCACTCCGGCACCCAACCGGACGCCCAAAGACGGCGGCGGCCCCTACGACCGCCTGGTCATCCGCGGTATCACCGTCATCGACGGCACAGGAGCAGCACCAGCCGGCCCCATGGACGTCGTCGTTGAGCATGACCGAATCGTCGATGTGGTCTCCGTCGGCGCACCTCACGTTCCCATCAAAGAAAAGGGCCGCCCGGCAAAGGGGACCCGCGAGATCGACGGAACGGGCATGTATCTGATGCCCGGCTTCGTCGACACTCACGTCCACTACGGCGACGCGAAGAAGGCCCCCGACGCGGAGTACGTCAACAAACTATGGCTCGCCAGCGGCGTCACCACCGTCCGCGGCGTTCCCGCGGGGCCGCTCGACTGGGCCCTCCGCGAGCGCGAGCGCAGCGCGAAAAATGAAATTACCGCGCCCCACATCTACGTCTACCAGCCGACATTCACCGGAGACGGCTGGAAACCTCAGGCGGTCCTCACCCCAGAGCTCGGTCGGCGAATGGGTACGCTTCGTCGCCGGAAAAGGCGTCGACGGCGTCAAATTCTTCGGCGGTGATCCCGACGTCGTCGCTGCCATTCTCGACGAAGCGAAGAAGTACAAACTCGGTTCACTCGCCCACCTCGGACAGGAGAGCGAGCCGCGCCTCACAGCCAGAGACGCGACCCGCCTCGGCCTCCGCACCGTGACCCACAGCTACGGCCTCTTTGAATCGTTGTTGAACAGACACGACCATTCAGGACTACCCCGCCGACCAGAACTACAACGACGAGCAGATGCGCTTCGGCCAGGTCGCAAGAAACTGGAACAAGATCTATCCCCGCGGCAGCGAGCAATGGAACGCCCTCATCGCAGAGTGGGTCAAGGGCGGCACCGTCCTCAATCCCACCATGGTCATCTACTCCGCGGGGCGCGACCTCGAGCGCGCCTACACCTACGAGTGGCACGACAAATACACTCTGCCATCGCTCATGCAGTACTACCAGCCCAACCGCGAAAACCACGGATCGTTCTGGTACAACTGGACCTCCGAAGACGAGTACGCCTACAAAATGTACTACCGCGTCTGGGAGGACTTCCTCGAAGACTTCAAAAACGCAGGCGGCCACGTAACCACCGGAACGGACGCCGGCTTCATCTATCAAACCTACGGATTCGCCTACATTCAAGAGCTCGAGCTCCTCCGCGAAGCCGGCTTCACGCCTCTCGAAGTCATCCGCTCAGCAACGCTCTACGGCGCAGAAGAGTTGCAGAGTCCAAAGCAAACCGACGTAGACTTCGGCATCATCCGCCCAGGCAAGCGCGCCGACATGGTCATCGTCGACCAGAACCCACTCGCCAATCTAAAGGTGCTCTATCCAACCGGATGGATGAGACTCAACGACGAGACCGGCAAAGTAGAACGCGTCGGCGGCATCAAGTACACCATCAAAGACGGCATCGTCTTTGACAATAAGCAACTCCTCGCCGACGTCGCCGCAATGGTCGCCAAACAGAAGGAAGCGATCAAAGGACCAGTGACTCTTCAGGGCGTTCCCAGGACTCTACGAGACCAGATAGTGCCGCATCTCGACCAGAACGGCAGCGAAGCAACACGATAAGACGGCCCACGGTCTTCTCCGCATGGATCGTTGGCTATCGCCGCGGCCTCATCGTTGCCCGACTGACTACGCTATGCTGTAAACGCAAACTCACAGGGACCCAATGGCCGTAAAAAGAGCGAAACGCCTGAACGTTAGAGTCAAGGCAACGGAACGCATGGATATCCGAACCATCGCCCATGCGGCTGACGTTTCCATCGCGACCGTCTCCCGCGTAATGAACAACATTCCCACCGTCAACCCCGAAATAGCCCAGCGCGTCTGGAAGGTAATAGACGAGCTCGACTACTTTCCCAACACCCAGGCACGCTCGCTCGTCTCCGGCCGCAGCCGGATCTTTGGCCTCATCGTCTCCGAGATCACCAACCCCTTCTTCCCCGAGCTGATCCAGGGATTTGAAGATATAGCCGTAGCAAGCGGCTACGAGATCCTCGTCAGCTCCACCAACTACGACCCAAAACGCATGTCCCACTGCATTCGCCGCATGCTGGAGCGCAAAGTCGAGGGCGTCGCCGTCATGACCTTCGGCATCGAGGAACCGCTCCTCGACCAGCTCGCCAGGCGCAAAGTCCCGCTCGTCTTTATCGACATAGGGCCAAAGCGCCCGGGCATCAGCCTGCTCAAGGTCGACTATCACCATGGCATACGCCAGGGCGTGCAGCATCTGGCCGCGCTGGGACACAAAGATATCTCATTCATCAGCGGCCCCATCAAACTGCACTCCGCGCAATCGCGCCAGACCGCTTTTTCCGCTTCCATGAAAGAGTGCGGCATCGCCTCCGATCCGGCCTGGGTCATTGAAGGCGATCACACTATGGAAGGCGGAGTCGCCGCCATGGATCGCCTGCTTGCCGCAAAGAAATTGCCGACCGCCGTCATGTGTTCGAACGACATGACCGCCATTGGTGTCCTTCACAAGCTCTACCGCGCCGGCCTCCGCGTCCCCGACGATCTCTCCGTCATCGGCTTCGACGACATCGGCATCGCCGGGGTGACGATTCCGCCCCTGACCACGGTCGAAATGTCGCGCTTCGACATCGCACGTGCCGCCGTGACCGCCCTGCGCGCCCATGTAGAGCAGACCGAGGGTTCCTCACCCAAACGCGAGTACAACATCGAGACCGAGCTGATCGTGCGAGAGTCGACCGGCTTCCCCCGCAGCGCCATTGCCAACAAGCGGAAGCCTAAAACAAAGAAATAGCCGGCCCGGTTCACGCATCGGCAACTGAAGCTCCAATTTATGAAGAGATGTCATCCTGAGCGGAGTAGTTCGCGTATTTTGCGAACTACGGAGTCGAAGGGCCTGCTGTTTGTCCGCAGCGGCATCTCAAGCTGTGTCGCCAGAAACGGCCCCTCCAACACCTCTCTGACAACTCCCCCACAAGCTCCCGCTACAATCCCCACCAGAGGGACAAATGTCGAAATCGCGTCGAGAATTCCTTACCCAAAGCACGCTCACCTTGCTCGGGCCGCAGCCGCAACCACCAGCCTCGCCCAGAACCCCGCCACTCCAACCACCCCCGGCGCTCCACCCGCCTTCGGCACCGCCCCTGCCGTTGGCCCTGAAGTCACCCCCAACACCTTCGCCGAAGCCGAAAAACTGGTCCAGTTTCCTCTCACCGAAAAAGACCGTGCACAAGCCGCCGGCAACTGGCGCTCTGCCATGGCCCCTCTCTACGAGCGCCGCGTCGGCCCACGCAAAGTCGCGATCCCCGCCAACACCGCCCCATGGTCTCGCTGGGACTGCGCCCTTCCCGGCACCACCCCAGGCCCTGCCGAAAACGAGTTCATCCGCACCAAATTCGACGCCCCACTCCCCACCACCGACGAAGCCATCGCCTTCGCCCCTGTCCATCATCTCTCCCGCTGGATCGAAACCCGCAAGCTCACCAGCGAGCGCCTCACCAACATCTACCTGAAACGCATCGAGCGCCTGAATCCAAAGATCAACTGCATCATCACCCTCACCCGCGACCACGCTCTCACGCAAGCCAAGCCGCCGACGCCGAAATCGCTGCGGGCCACTACCGCGGCCCCCTCCACGGCATTCCCTGGGGAGCAAAAGACCTCCTCGACACCGCCAACATCCCCACCACCTGGGGCGCCGAACCCTTCGAGCACCGGGTCCCCACCACCGACGCCACCGTCACCGCTCGCCTCAACGCCGCCGGGGCCGTCCTCATCGCCAAGCTCTCCCTCGGCGCCCTCGCCCTCAACGACATCTGGTTCGGCGGCCAGACCATGAACCCCTGGCTCCTCGAGGAAGGCTCCTCCGGCAGCAGCGCCGGCCCAGGCGCGGCCACCGCCGCTGGCTTAGTCGCCTTCGCCATCGGCAGCGAAACCGGCGGCAGCATCGTCTCCCCATCGATGCGCTGCGGTGTCACTGGCCTTCGCCCCACCTTCGGCCGCGTCCCTCGAACCGGCGCCATGACCCTCTGCTGGTCCCTCGACAAACTAGGCCCCATGGCCCGCAGCGTCGAAGACACCATGCTCGTCCTCAACGCCATCACCGGCCCCGACGGCAAAGACGTCTCCTCCGTCCCCAGCAAACTAGCCTTCGACGCCGCGGCCCCAGTCACCGGCCTCAAAGTCGGCTACTTCCCCGACTGGATGAAAGAAGCTCCCGCCACCGACGTAGACCGCGCCGCCCTCGCCGCCATCCCCAAACTCGGCATGACCCCGGTCGAAGTCACCCTCCCCGATTGGCCCTACGACGACCTCGACCTCATCCTCTTCGCCGAAGGCACCGCCGCCTTCGAAGAGATCGTCCTCAACCACCAGCTCGACCAGCTCAAGGCCCAGGTTCCCGACGCCTGGCCCAACACCTTCCGCCAGTCCTACTTCCTCTCCGCCGTCGACTTCGTCCAGGCCGACCGCCTCCGCCGCATGGTCGCCCTCGAGATGGCCCGCATCATGAATCAGGTCGATCTCCTCCTCGTCCCCTCCCTGCGTGACGAGATGCTCACCATCACCAACTTCACCGGCCACCCCTCCCTCACCCTCCGCGCCGGATTCGTCGAGGTCTCCGAGGCCCGTAGCGACTGGGCCCCTGACCCCAACAATCCTTTGCCAAAGTTCAGCCCACCCCGCCGCGTCCCTCACGGCGTCACCCTCATCGGCCGTCTCTTCGACGAAGGCACCATCGCCCGCGCAGGCCTCGCCCTTGAAGGCCACTTCAACGTAGCTAACGAGGCCCCACCCGGCTTCTAATAGCCCTTACTGCACCTCTCCAACCCAACTCGCAAACGGTGGCAGCGTCATCGAAGTCGTCGTCACTCCCTGCAACGAAGCCTCATTGGTCAACAGAGTACGCACGCCCCTCTGCGAAATCCCCGCCGGAGACAGGTCCAGTGAAATCTTCTGTGGCTGCGCCGTCATATTAAGCGAAACGACCACAGCATTCTGCCCCATCAGCGGAGTCCGCACATACGACAGCACACTCGGATTCATCGTATCCACCATCACCATTCCGCCATCATGCAACGCGGACATCCCCCGTCGCATCGCGATCAGCTTTTTATACCAGTTCAACAGTGAGTTCGGGTCAGCCAGCTCCGTCTGCACATTGACCGTCTTGTAGTTCGACGCGACCGGAAGCCACGTCGTGGCGCTTGTGCTGAACCCCGCCTGCGGAGGCGTAGCGTCCCACTGCATCGGCGTCCGTTCCCCGTCCCGCCCCTTCTCGTTCGGCCACCCCGTTCTGCCGATCGGGTCCTTCACGTCCTCCACCCGGGTCGGAGTACTCGTCACCATTCCCAGCTCCTCACCGTAGTACATCAACGCCGTCGCCCGCGTCGTCAACAACATCGCCGCAATCAACTTCGCAATCGCCACATTGTGTACGCCGTCCCCATATCGCTCCCAGCTCCGAATATTGTCGTGGTTATCGAACACCAGCAGAGGCTGCGACCCATGCACCTGCGTCTCCACCTCCGAAATCCTGGCTCGAAACGTATTCGCATCCAGTTTGTTCGCAAACCCGACGATCATGTCCATCGGCAGCTGCAGCTCGTCCTTCTTCTCTCCCCCGTACCACTTGTCCAGCTCAGCCGTGTTCGGCAGATACGTCTCCCCAATCAGCACCCGGTCCCCCGGATACTTCGCCACCATCGCCCGCATCCGCCGAATTACCCCATGCACCTCCGGCAGATTGTCCGTATAAATATGGTTCAGGTTCGGATCGCCGTAAGCATTCGTCCCTCCCGTCGCGGGCTCGTCTCGCAGCTGCGGGTCCTCAAAAAGCGTAGGAATCGCGTCCAGCCGATACCCCGCCACCCCGCGATCCAGCCAGAACTGCATTGCCCCAAACATCGCCTTCTCCACCGCAGGCGTCCGCCAGTTCAGGTCCGGCTGCTGCTTATAAAACTTGTGATAGTAAAACGACTGCGTCTGCGGCATATACTCCCACGCCGACCCGCCAAACAAACTCTCCCAGTTATTCGGCGGCAGCCGCGTCCCATTCGGCCCCGGCTTGCCATCGTTCCACACATACCAGTCCCGCTTCGAGTTCTTCCGCGAGCTCGCCGACTCAATAAACCACTTATTCTTGTCCGACGTATGGTTCAGCACCATGTCCAGAATCACGCGAATGTTCCGCTTCCCCGCCTCGTCCACCAGCCGGTCAAAGTCCTTCAGCGTTCCATACTGCGGATCAACATTCTCATAGTCCGAAATGTCATACCCAAAGTCCACCTGCGGCGACGGATACATCGGCGAGATCCAGATCGCGTCCACCCCCAGCGCCTGCAGATAGCCCAAACGCTCCGTTATCCCGTTCAGGTCGCCAACCCCATCGCCATTCGAATCCTGAAAGCTCCGCGGATAGATCTCATAGATCACCGCATGCTTCCACCAGGTATTGTCGATGGTCGGTGTCGAAGCTCCAGCCACTACCGTCGTCTGCGCGGCCAGACCCGTAGCCACCATGAACATCGCAAGCACGAACGTCCGCAACCTGATCCAACTCATAAGCGTGTTCCTTCCCCACCCACCTTGCCTGAATTCAAAACCGACAGCGACTATACCACTCGCTCCACAACCCACGACACAGCATAGACCGATTCAAACGAAGCGTCCGACGACATCCTTTGCCCAGCATCGCCCTTTGACGTCACTACAACGCCGGCGCGTCGAATCTTATCGCTCCATCAACAAATGGCTTGAATTGCTCAAACACTACCTATAATCTCCTCCAATCAACCGGCCCCTGCCGCGGCATCCTCGCAGCATTCAAATCCTTGGAATTTGAGGCGCCTATGACCTTCCCATCTCTCCCCAACCGCGTCCCTGCGAAGCTCTGTCTTCTCCTGCTTGTGTCTACTCTTTTCTCCCACGCAGCCATCTCGGCAGCGACGTATCCCCGGCCCACCGCTCTGGCGACTGCTCTGCAGCATTCACATGGCGGCTCTGGAGGCTCCGGCATGATCGTAGGCATCATCGCTGCCGTCATCACAACCATCGGAGGAATCATCGCTGCCATAATCAATAGTCGTGGGAAAAAATGACTCCGGCCCCGCGCCTCATTCGCAGGGCCCTGCTACATCCGCAAAAAACACACGAGCCTGTTCGGTATTCTTCCCTTGAAACATTCTCTCAAATGAACTAACGTGGCTCCGTCGCAAAAAATCCACCTGCCATGAAGCCAACCCGCAGATTCCGCATCCTCAACACCCCGACCCTCGCCACCGTTCTCGACCCGCCAGCTTCATCCGCCTCGACCCACATCAAAACAGCCATTTCGATTTGCAGGCGCGCACAGGAGTAATCCACAACATGGCCCCTTTATCCTCAAGATTTCCACAGACTCTCCTGTTCGCCGCTGCAGCATTAGCTCTCCTGCCATCCTTCTTGTTTGCACAACCTTCAATAGAATCACTCAAGTCCGACTTCAAAGACCCGCCAGCCGACGCGAGACCCATGATGCGCTGGTGGTGGTTCGGCGCGGCTGTGGAAAAACCCGAGGCCCTACGCGAACTCCAGCAGATGAAAGCCGACGGCATCGGCGGCGCCGAACTCGCCTTCGTCTACCCCGAGGTCCTCGACGATCCAGCCAAAGGCCTCAAGAACCTTCCCTTCCTCTCACCCGGAATGCTCGACGCAGTCCACTACGCCCAGGCCGAAGGCCGCAAGCTAGGCCTACGCATCGACGTCACCCTCTGCAGCGGCTGGCCCTACGGTGGCCCCGCCACAACTCTTGAAGAGGCTGCCTCTCGCCTCAAGCTTGTTGCTTTGCCATCCTCCGACGCCTTTGCCATACCCACGCCTGCCCCCGGAGATACCCTCATCGCAGCCTTCGTGGCACACGGCACCCCGCAAAAGTGGTTCCCGTACGCAACCCAGCTCGCATTAAAGCCCGGTGTCAATACACTCTATCCACCGCAGTTCAAATCGCGACCCTGCCACGATCTTGCTCTTCTATTCGTCGCACACAGGCCAGCAAGTCAAGCGAGCCGCGGTCGGAGCCGAAGGTTGGGTCCTCGACCCCTTCAGCCATCAAGCCGTAGCCACCCACCTCCAAAAGGTAGGCGAACCCCTGGTCAAAGCCTTCGGCGACACCCCACCCTACGCCATCTTCTCCGACTCACTCGAAGCCTACGGGGCCGACTGGACCCCCAACCTCCCCGCCGAGTTCCAGAAGCGTCGCGGCTACGATCTCCTCCCGCACCTCCCCGAACTAGTAGCCGGTGGCGCCCCCTCCGCCGAGAAGGTAAGGCACGACTGGGGCCAGACCCTCACCGAACTCGTCAACGAAAACTACCTGACTCAAATCAACAACTGGGCCATCGCCCACCACACGAAGTTTCGCTCCCAAACCTATGGAGAGCCAGCAGTTACCTTCTCAAGCCAACGCCTCGCCGCGCTCCCCGAGGGCGAGGGCCCACAATGGCGTGCGTTTTCCACACTCCGCTGGGCCACCTCCGCCAACCACGTCTTCGGCAACAACGTCACCTCCGGCGAGACCTTCACCTGGCTCCACTCGCCCGTCTTCCGCGCCACGCCGCTCGACATGAAGGCCGAAGCCGACATCGACTTCATCATGGGCGAAAACCAGATCATCGGCCACGGCTGGCCCTACTCGCCGCCCGACCAAAAAGTCCCTGAACCAGGCTGGTCCCTCTACGCCGCCGCCTCCTTCAACGACCACAACCCCTGGCACCCTGTCATGCCCGACGTCACCCGCTACATCCAGCGCATCAGCTAGCTCCTCCGCCAGGGCGAACCCGCCAACCAGGTCGCCATCCTCCTGCCCACCGACGACGCCTGGGCCAGCTTCTCTCCAGCCCACGTCACCGTCACCGGAGCCATGCAGCGCCTCATCACCCCAGCGCTCATGTCCGCCATCCTCTCCGCCGGCTACAACGTCGACTACATCGACGCCGACGCCATCAACTCCGTCGGCCTCGGCACCCACCAGATCCTCGTCATCCCACCCACCGACCGCATCCCCGTCGACACGCTCAACAAAATCGTCGCCTGGTCACCGCAACCGGCGGCAAAGTCATCGTCATCGGCCACGCGCCATCGCTCGACTCCCGAAGGCAAACCGCTCACCCGAACTCACCGAGCTCGTCAAAGCCATCATGCTCAGTCGCCGCCACCGAATGCCCACCTGGCCGAAGCCCTCGACAGCGAAGCAGACCCCGACTTCAAACTCACCACCTCGGACGATCACACCAAAGAAGTCGTAGGCTTCATCCGCCGCAAACTCCCCACCGCCGACATCTACTTCGTCGTCAACACCTCCAACCAACCCGTTCAGGCAACCGCCACCTTTGACACAACGCATCGCGACGGCGAACAGTGGGACCCCGAAACCGGAAGAGCGGCCCATGTCACCGCAAGCAACCTGCCCTTAAATCTTGCCCCCTACGAATCGCGGGTCTTCATCTTTGCCCACTACAGTGCATCACAGCCACCCCACAGGTCTCCAAGCGATTCGGCCTCGATGACGCCTCTCGCCGACCTCTCCACCGACTGGAAAGTCACCTTCACCTCCACCAAAGAGACAGAGACCGAACCCACCCTCACCGACTGGATCACCAACCCAGCCACCCTCTACTACTCCGGCGAAGCCGTCTACTCCCGCGACTTCAGCCTCGCCACGACCCCAAAGACCCCGTCTTCCTCGAAGTCGACGGAGGCAAACCCCTCCCCGGCTCCCCCAACTCCCCACCCGAACACCCCGCCCTCGGCCCCAACGGCCTCCCCGACCCGCAAGTCACCCGCCCCGGCCCCGGCATGCACGCCTACTACGACCCACCCATCCACGAAGCGGCCATCGTCTTCATCAACGGCCAGCGCGCCGGCTCTCTCTGGCACCCGCCCTACCGGCTCGACGTCACCAAACTCCTCAAGCCCGGCCAGAACCACATCGAGATCCACGTCTACAACACCGCCCTCAACGCCTGGTCCGCACTCCCGCCCCACGACTACGGACCACTCATCGAAAAATACGGCGACCGCTTCCAGATGCAGGATCTCGACAAGGTCCACCCGATCTCCTCCGGCATCCTGGGAACCATCCACCTGGTAACCGTGGCAGCCCAATGATCTCCAGAAGCCGTCATTCTGAGCGCAGCGAAGAATCCCCGCATTTCGTCCGGGGCCGCACGGATTCGAACCTGGGACGCAAGCTCCGGGCCCCAACGACGGGTGCCTCAAGTCCCGCCTCTGGGAGATGGGTTGCTAAAACCGACGACCATCAAGGAGCAAAAATACTCTCAGAACTGCACGTAATATCCCTGGGGCGCTTGAACAATAAGATTCCCTCTGTCCACCAAGATACCAACGCTGCGGTACTCGCCCACTCGGGCATTACTAGGAACGTCGAAGACGATCTCATACTGGAAGGGCCCGCTTTCTCCAATGCACCCATCGATCCGAGCACCAGCCGCATAAACCAGATGAGGGATCCCCACCCCTTCAGGACTTATAGGGACCGGCCCTGAAAAACACGATAGGCCGCAGAGTGACGTTATTGTCGAATACCTTGAAATCCCGTTCCTGAAGGTCGGCAACACACTGTCCGGACGCCGTCATAACTACGACATTGAGACGAACGCTTCGAGAAGCATCACCACCTCTAGCAGAAGCTTGCTGCGCAGAGTTCGTCGTAATGCAAAGCACCATCGCCGCCAGGCCGGAAAATACGCGCTTGTAGACGAACATAAGCTCACCTCAACTCAGGCTTCGCTGAGCAATTCTACCCCCGGTCGCCCGTCATGCGCTTGCCCCATTCATGGCGCGGGCTCATCGCGACATGAGCAGACCAAGCATTCGCATCTAGGTACCCCAAGGCTTCAGCCTTGGGCCTCTCACTCCGAACGAAATGAGGCTTTAGCCCTTGGGGTATGCCTTCTTGTCGATGACGAACTCGTGTGCCTCAACGCGCAATCCAGCTTCAAATCCATGCCCATCCCCTTCGGTCGCCTTAGCCAAACCCACCTCGTCGCCGAGACAGTTGGAAGTCGTCATTCTGAGTGCAGCGAAGAATCCCCGCATTTCGTCCGGGGCCGCACGGATTCGAACCTGGTTCGCAAATTCAAGTCCCCTCGCAAAACGCAATTCAAATTCCAATCCACAATCGAC
This sequence comes from uncultured Acidobacteriaceae bacterium, assembly GCA_963756685.1. Classification (GTDB taxonomy): domain Bacteria; phylum Acidobacteriota; class Terriglobia; order Terriglobales; family Acidobacteriaceae; genus Edaphobacter. The sequence goes on along the minus strand of CAVWON010000002.1, from coordinate 351,613 downwards.
ACCCTTGACGCCCAAGATAAAATGGAACCAGACAAAACAGTCCGGCGCAAGCCGGACTGCACCATTTAACGCGCCACTTCAACCAACCGAAGTCCAAACCTAAAGTCTCTCGTTCGAAGACTTTGCGCAATAAACCCCGGGAGGGGGGAGGCCCAATGACCGCGACCACGAAACTCACCCCAAAGCTAACCTTCGCTCTCCTCCTCACCCTAATTCCCGCCACGCTGCACGCCGCACCAAAAATATTTTTCGCCAACGACTACGGAGCCAAAGGCGACGGCACCACCCTCAACACGGCCGCCATCCAAAAAGCCATCGACGCAGCAGCAAAAGGCGGCAGCACGATCACCCTCAAACCCGGCACCTACTTAACCGGCTCCCTCTTCCTAAAATCCGGCGTCACCCTCGACGTCCCCGAAGGCGTCACCCTCATCGGCTCCGAAAGACTCGAAGACTACCCCGAGCTCCCCACGCGCATCGCCGGCATAGAAATGACCTGGCCCGCCGCCCTCATCAACGTGCGCGATCAGAAAGACGTCACCATCACCGGCAAAGGCACCATCGACGGCGACGGCCCCGTCTGGTGGAAGTCCTACTGGGCCCTGCGCGCGCAATACGAGCCCAGGGGCCTCCGCTGGGCCTCCGACTACGACGCCCGCCGCCCCCGCCTCATGCTCTTCCAAAACTCGTCCAACATTCACCTCGGCGGCGGCATCACCCTCAAGCGCTCCGGCTTCTGGACCGTCCAGATCCTCTACTCGCACGACGTCACTATCGACGGCGTCATCATCCGCAACAACGAAGGCGGCAAAGGCCCCTCCACCGACGGCATCGACATCGACTCCTCCACGGAAGTCCTCGTCGCCCACGCCGACATCGACGTCAACGACGACGCCCTCTGCCTCAAATCCGGCCGCGACTCCGACGGCCTCCGCGTCAACCGCCCCACCGAAGACATCGTCATCCGCGACTCCATCATCCGCCACGGAGCCGCCGCCATCACCATCGGCAGCGAGACCTCCGGGGGCTTCCGCAACATCGAGGCCTACAACATCACAGCGCTCTCCGGCGTCCCCTCCGGCGTCCTCTTCAAATCCGCCCACACCCGCGGCGGCTACGCCAAAGACATCCGCATCCACGACCTCGATCTGCAAGGCGTTGCCATCCCCATCCACATCACCATGAACTGGAACCCCACCTACAGCTACGCCACGCTTCCACCAGACCTAAAAAAACCACCCCCCTACTACATCACCCTCACCACCAAGGTCCCGCGAAGACAAAGGCCTGCCCCACTTCTCCGACGTTCACATCTGGAACATCAAGGCCACCGGCGCCAAACAGGCCTTCAACGTCGCCGCCTACCCCAACGCCACGCTAGACAACTTCAAACTCGACCACCTCAACATAGAAGCCGCCACCGCCGGCACCATTGCCAACGCAAAAGACTGGACCATGACCGACAACACCATCACCACGGCCGACGGCAGCAAGGTCACCTTCACCAACTCCACCGGCGAAGCCAACCCCAAAGACGTCCCCTACGGCGAGCCGAAATGATGAGCGCCACACTCAACAAGCCACAAAATTGGGTGCCCCGTATCTCGATTCTGAGATGTGGGCATCGCGCGGTAGCGCGACCGCACTCCGCCGCCACCCCCCAAAAATCATCCGTGCCCGAAATCAATAAACGCATGCTGCGGATCAGTATGCAAGAGCGTCACATCCACAGTGTCCCCGACATCCAACCCGTTCGCTCCCTTAACAATCTTGCCCTCAACCGGAGGATCGAAAACCCGAACATACGTCCCCCTATCGTTCGCCCCTGTAATCACGCCATGGAAGGTCTTCCCGATGCTCCCCGCCAGTGCGACCGCAGCGACCCGCTTCACCATCGCCCGCTCCACCTTCCTCGCGGCCGACTCCCGCTCAGTGCAATGCGCCGCAATCGCCGCCAACTCCTCATCGGTGTATGGCGGCGGCTCGTTCGCCAACATCGCCGACACCACCCGCTGCGTCACCAGGTCCGGAAACCGCCGGTTCGGCGCGGTCGAGTGCGCGTAGTCCTGCACCGCCAGCCCAAAGTGACCCGGCGGCTCGTCCTCGTCCCCCTTGGACAACACATACTCCCCCGCCCCCATCAACTTAATAATCGCCAGCGACAAGTCCGGATAGTGCACAGCGTCCGCCGCCTGCTGCGCCCGCAAGAAAGCACTCAGCGCACCCGAGTCAGGCTCCGCCGGAAGCACCGTCCCATGCCTCCCAACCAACTCAACGATCCTCGCCCACCTCTCCGGTGACCGTACCACCCTGCGAATGCAAGACCGCTTCGCCGCCCGCAGCGTCTTCGCCATCGTCTCATTCGAAGCGATCATCAACTCCTCAATCAAGTCCGTTGCACGGTTATGAAAAGCCGCCGCAATCGACTGCACCTTTCCATCGACCACAACCGGATCGGCCTCGGCCCTGCTGAACTCCAACGCCCCCTGCCTCACCCGTTGCGCCCGCAGCGCCACCGCCGCCTCGTCCTGTAGCCTCAACTGGGCCTGCAGTTCTGCCGAAGCGGCGACCTTCGCGTCCGGTCCGGCCTTCCCCTCCAGCCACGGCCCGACATGGCTGTACGCAAGCTGCGCCTTGTTTCGAACCACGGCCCTGTAGATGCTCGTCTGCCCCACCACCCCTTGAGCGTCCACAACAAACTCGACAACATGCGCCGCGCGATCTTCACTCTCATTTAGCGACGTCATATCGGTCGACAACTCCGTCGGCAGCATCGAAAAATTACGCACCGCCGTATAGATCGTCTCCGTCTGACTCGCGGCGTGCTGATCAATCGGAGTGTCTTTCAACACGGCAGCCGAAACGTCCGCAATCCCCACGCTCACGCGAATTCCGCCGTCCACCCTCTCTGCCACTTCAATCTGGTCCAGATCACGCGACGTGTCGTTGTCGATCGAAGACCACACCAGCCCGCGCATGTCCTGCGCGCCCTTATCATTCAAAGCTCTCAGCGAAGCGCGAATCTGCGCGACCTGGGCCTCAGTGCCATCGGGGAAATCAGGACGAAAGCCCTCGCGAACCATCTCCGCAGAGGCAGAAGCAACAAGATCAAAAGGATGGGCAGACATGCACCGCAAGCGTACCATCTGCTGGGCCATTCAGTCGCGGCGATATATGGTCTGGATCAGATAGTCCTTCTTCGGGCCGCGAACCGCATGTCTCACAGCAAAGGTTCCATCCATGGGAAAGCAGTACTCGGACTCATACAGATCTTTATCGCAAAGATGGTTCGCACTTGCCTTCCACCCTCCGCACTCCTGCTCGACAAATACGACACGCTCAAATATCTCGCCCGTCTCATGGAAGAGCACCTTGAAGCCACCTTCCATCACCTCATAAACATAACGCCGCTCAGCTCGCAACCGCTCGCCATTCCTCAGGGCCAACTCACCGAATTCGAAGTACTCCGCGCGGCCCTGACCCGCCGACTCAAATACTGCGGTTCCAGTCATCGAACCATGCCCTGGGATCTCCCGCGCAAAGTTCCATCGCCCCAGCAGCATCTCAAAAAAGTCAAGGGTGCCGAATGCATTCATCTTAGTTTGCCGCTCTCCCCATCGCTTCGCCCAGCAACCCGGCCCATCGCGACACCTGCTCCGCATACGCTCCCGTAACCGCGTCGCGACCACCCTCCAGCACCGCCAACTGCACAGCAAAGTTCCCCACCGTCGAACTCTCCGCGGCCCCACGAAACAACTCCAACCCCGTCGCCTCTTTCGTCAGCTGGTTCAGATAGTTATTCTGGCTCGCCCCACCCACAACAAACAGCCGCTTTAACTTCTTCCCGCTATGAAACGCCACGCGGTCCAGTACCTTCGCATACCGTGCCGCCAGGCTATGAAAGATCAGGCTCGCAAACGCCGGAGCGTTCTCCGGACTCTCATCCAATGCATCGAATCCCTTACGCACGCGTTGCGCATTGATCCGCTGCGTCATCCGACCAGCCAGCAGCAGGTCCGGATCGTCCACATCCAGCGTCCCGTGCGGTTTCTCGACCCTCTCCGCCGCTGCCACCAACTCCGGCACTGTCCACACCCGCCCATCCGCCGCCCATTTGTCGATACATTGTCGAACCAACCACATCCCATTCACATTTTTGTGAAAGCAGATCCTGCCCCCAACAGCGCCAAGATTAGTAAAGTTCTCCTCCGCCGCAGCCTCGCCGTTCCTCGGCTGCTCCAGCAGAGTTCCCACCAGGGGCCAGGTGCCCGAGCTGATGTAAGCCCAATCATGTCCCGTCGCCGGAATGCCCGCAATCGCCGAAGCAGTATCGTGACAGGCTGGCGCAATCAACACCGCATCGCGCAGTGCCGGCAACTCCGCCAACGGCCCGCGCAGTTTTCCTATCTCAGTCCCCGGCGGAACCAGCTTCGGCGCACCAGCCAGATCAAGATGCGCTGCACTGAAAATCTCTCTGCACCACTGCCGCTGATACAGCTCCACCATCTGCGAATGGGTCGCATTCGTATGCTCGGCCACCCGCGCCCCACCCCAACGCGAAAGAATATACTCCGGCAGATTCAGCCACTGCCGGCCCTCCGGCAGTCCCTGCAGATGGTCTGCATAAAGTTGATATAGCGTGTTGATCCGTATGAGCTGGATTCCCGTCAGTTCACGCAGCCTCTCCGGGCTTATCTTGCGATGCAGTGCCCGTTCCGCCTTGATGGTGCGTTCATCGCGGTAACAGAACGGATCGGCCAACGCCTTCCCCTCCGCATCCACCCGGACATAGTCCACCGCCCATCCATCCACCGCAATCGAGCGGACCCCTTCTCTCGCGATCGCCGCACACTGTCGAAGCCCGTGTTCCAGCCCCGCCTCGATCATCTTGAGGTCCCAATGCAGCCCGCCATTCACCTCGCGCGGCGCGTTCGCAAACCGATGCACCAGCGTAATCACCGCCTTGCCCGCCACCCAGCGCAACAGAGACACCCGGCAGCTCTCCGCTCCCAGGTCCACCGCGATCGAAGCCCGCGCATCTGCAGGCAGCAACGCCATCTCAGGCGTTCGCCTCTTCATCTGACATCTCTCTTCATCGCAGATATGCCTCCGTCAATCCACCATCGACAGGAATTAAATGCCCCGTAGTGCATCGGGCCAGCGGGCCGGCCAGAAACATGATCGCCTGCGCACAATCCTTCGGATCGATCGGCTGATGCGTCAAAGTTCGCGTCGCATAAAACTTCGCCAGTTCGTTCCGCAGCCCATCGTCCGTGTCTTTCTCGTCGAACGGTAGCTTGTACTTCTTCAGCGAAGCAATCACGCGGTCTCGCGGGAACATTGTCGAACCCTTGACCACGGTCGCCGGCGAAATCCCGTTCACCCTTACCTTCGGCGAAAGCGTGACCGCCAGCTCACGAACAAGATGACTCAGGGCCGCCTTGCTCACGTCGTAAGCCTCACTCCCGCGCTTGGCGACGACCGCATTCGCCGAACTCGTCAGCACAATGCTTGCGTCAATCCCCTGCTCGGCAAAGATCTTCGCCGCCTCGTCCGTCAACAAATAGTTCGCCGTAACATTGACCTCCAGCGTCAACGCCCACTGCGCATCGCTGATCACGCCGTCTGGCGAAGAAGGAAACAGCGCTGCCGTATTGATCAGAATATCGATCCCGCCAAACTGTTTGATCGTCGCATCCAGCGCCGCCTTGATCACCTTCCGATCACGAATGTCGATACTCGTCCAGCCCACCGCCTCTTTCCCGGCAATCGTCTTCGTCTCTTCAGCCACGGCCTCCGCGCCCTTCACATCGCGGTCCGCGACCATCACGTGCGCTCCCCGCTCCGCCGCCAGCAGAGCGACCTCGCGCCCAATCCCGCTCCCTCCACCAACGATCAGCGCGACCCGCCGGCTCAGCTCCTTCTCCGGAGGCTGCCGGCGGATCTTCGCCTCCTCCAGCTTCCAGTACTCAATCCGAAACGCCTCACTCGGAGGCAATGCCACATAGTTTGCATGCACCGTAAACTGGCCCGCTGAAGCTGCTGGCCCAGCCTGCGGAATCTCCTTGCAGTCCACTCCAGCACCCAGCGCACCCGCGCCCTGCATCACACCGATCGCGTTGATATAAAACTCCCCTGTAATTCGCGACTCGGTCTTGTTCTTCCCGAAGCTGAACATCCCCACACCCGGCAGAAGCACTACCGTCGGACTAGCATCGCGTACCGCAGGCGAATCCTTCACCGCGTGTTTCTTGTAATACCCCGCATACTCGGCCCTGTAAGTCTCAAGCGCCGTCTCGATCAACTCCTTCAACTCCGCAGGCTCGCCAGCGGGGTTCCATTTGATGAACATCGGCCGGATCTTCGTCCGGATAAAGTGGTCCGGGCAGCTCGTCCCCAGATGCGCCAGCTTCTCCGCCTGCGCCGAGTTCACAAACTCCAGCACCTGCTTCGAATCCGAAAAACTCCCAATCCAACGCTGCTTCCTCGAAACTGCACCACGCAGATAAGGCATGATCTGCAGTGCAATCGCCTCCCGGTCCTCCCGTGCCTTCACCTTCCCACCGCCAAAATGGGTATGCCCCGCCGTCGACGCATGCCGCTCGATAAACTGCCCCAGCTGGTCGATGATCGTAATCGTATTCAGATAGCTCTCACGCTGCGTATTCCCCCATGTAAACAGCCCATGCCCGCCCAGCACCACGCCATCGCACCCCGGCGTCTCCGCAACGATCTTCTTCAGCATCATCCCCAGCTCAAACCCGGGCCGCTGCCATGGCAACCAAGCCAGCTTATGACCGAACTCCTTATTGAACTCGTCCATCTTGATCTTCCCGTTCGCCGAGGCCGCCAGCGCGATCCCCCAGTCCGGGTGCAAATGGTCCACATGCGGAAACGGCAGAAACCCATGCAACGGTGTATCGATCGAAGCCGCAACAGGATTGTTCCCAAACGTACACAGCGGATACATATCAACCATCTCGTCTTCCAGGTCGACACCGCGATACGCCTTCTCCAGCGCCAGCAGCTTCTCCAAATAAAGCGTCGCAAAGCCAGCCCGCTTGATGCTACCCAGGTCGCCCCCGCTCCCCTTCACCCAAAGGACCTGCTTCGTCCTTCCATCCAGCGGATCGACCTGCTCCAGCTTCGAGCTGGTATTTCCCCCACCAAAGTTCGTAATCCGCAGGTCCGACCCCAGCAGGTTCGACCGGTACCTCAGCAACTCCGGTGCATCCAGCTTCGCCGCAACCGCGTCGTCCCAACGATCTTCCAGAAACCGAAGGCCACTCTTCTGTGCCGTCATGTGTCTACCTCTGTCGTCGCCCAAATCAAGCCCCGACTATCATTCCACAGGCAACACCAATACGGCAACTATTTCCAATGTGAAAATAGCTCCCCGCAGGAACAATCGGCCCGCACACCCTAACTAAGCAACGACGCCCGCGTCACCATCCGATGCGCCACATAGTTATACGGCGGCACAGTCTGCCCCTTCAGCAGCGAAAGCCCAAGATGGATCAGACTCGGCCCATACGAACTCGTCTCATGCGAAACCGACCCAATCAGCGGCGACTTGTCCTTCCGCATCTCCTGGATCGCCTCAGCGATGCAATCCTGCCCCACAATCGCCACGTGCCGCTCGCGCTTCTGCTCCCGCACCGCATCCACCGCACCCAACCCGCTCGAGTCGGTCGCTGCCGCAATCAAAATGTGTTTGTCCTTGGGGTGTCGTTGCAGGAAATCCGAGACCAGCTTCTTGCTCCGGTCTCGCATCCCGCGCCCATCGATCCGCACAAACGCCTCCACCGGCAACTCCGGATGCCCCGCCCTCACACCCTCAAACGCACCGGTAATTCGGCTCTGCACCAACTGCCCCGCCTCCGGAAGGTCGAGCCCGATCACCCAATCCACCTGACCGTCCCAGTTCGCAGTCGCATGCGCCGCCAGCGCCTCTCCTGCTTCAATGCCGACCCTGTAGTTGTCCACTCCAAAATACGTCGCATGCGGATGCGGAATATCGATCGCGATCAATGGAATCCCCGCCCCCGCGATCTTGTCGCCGATCATCGGCGCGACCCCATGCTCGACTTGAAACTCGATCACCAGGTCCACCTTGCTCCGGACAAACTCCTCCGCGTTCTTCAGCGCCGTCGCCGAGTCGTAACAATTATCCAGAATCAGCAGATCCACACCCACCGACGACGCCGCGTCCTTCAAGCTCTCCGTCACCTCCACGGAGAATGGCATGTCCGCGCTCTGCCCGCCAAAGCCGAACCGCAGCTTCTTTGGCCGGGTCACCTGCCGGTAAAGCCCATCCGGCGACTGCGACAGATACCCGCGATGCACAAACGTCTTCAGCACCCGGTACACCGTCGTCTTCGAAATCCGCGTCTGCCGATGGATCGCCTCCAGCGTCAACGGCTGGTTCTCCGCCTGCAGCAGTTCAAGAATGTCCAGCGCCTTCGACAGCACAGGAATCAAATACAGTCTCTTCGTCGTTTTACGAACCGCCATAATCTCCTATCGAGGACCACTCACTCAGCCGCTCCATTATGAAGCAAACCTGCCATGTTTCGTTAATGAAATTCAAGTTCTGTAAAGAATCAGCCGAAACTCCGCACCACCAAACCATCGCTTCCAATCACAACTCCTCTTGACAATCTAGATGAAGACCATGTACCTCTAGACCACCAAGAGGAGAACACCATGCCCGACAAGCCCAGCGACCTCATCCAGGGAACACTCGAGATGTTCGTCCTCAAAACCCTCGCCCTCGAGCCCATGCACGGCTACGGCATCGCCTTGCGCATCGAGCAAACCAGCAACGGCGTCTTCCGTGTAAACCCCGGCTCCCTCTTCCCCGCCCTCACCCGCCTCGAGCGCACCGGCCGCATCAAGGCCGAGTGGCGCGCCTCGGAAAACAATCGCCGCGCCAAGTACTACCTCCTCACCGAACGCGGCCGCAAGGCCCTCAAGGAAGAGACCCAGCAATGGGGCCGCCAACTCGCCGCCATCACCAGCATCCTGGAAGCCTGAGCATCTCGAAGCCAACGGAGCCACCATGCCCCTCCTGCAAAATCTCATCAGCGGAACCAAAGCGCTCTTCAACAAAGAACAGCGAAGCCGCGACATGGACGAAGAGCTCCGCTCCTTCCAGGAAGCCTCTGCCGAAGAAAAAGTCCGCCAGGGCATCAGCCCTCATGAAGCCCAACGCGCCGCGCGCATCGAGATGGGCAGTATCGAAACCGTAAAAGAAAAGGTCCGCTCCTCCACATGGGAGTCCACCGCCGAAGCTATCTGGCAAGACGTCCGCTACACCTTCCGTTCGCTTGCTAAGAGTCCCACCTTCACCGCCGTCGCCATCCTCTCCCTCGCTCTCGGCATCGGCGGCAATACCGCCATCTTCACCCTCATCAACAGCCTCATGCTCAAATCGCTCCCCGTCAGCAACCCACAGGAACTTGTCGCCTTCGGTCAGGAGTTTGGCGGCGGCCGCGTCGCCGGCATCCCCGCCGGCCCCTGGGACATCTTCCCCTACGACTTCTACCAACAGCTAGAACAGCGCCAAAGTTTCTTCAAGGGCATCGCCGCCTACGCCAGCTTCCCCACACAAATCAGCGTCCGCTCCAACGCCTCGTCCAGCGCCGCAGCCACGCAGGCCATCGGCCACCTCGTCTCCGGAAACTTCTTCACCGTCCTCGGCGCCGAACCCCTCCTCGGTCGCTCCATCCAGCCCTCCGACGCCGACGCCCCAGGTCGCAATCCCGTCGCGGTCGTCAGCTACCGCTACTGGCAGCAGTCCTTGTCAGCCGACCCGTCCGTAGTCGGCAGCGCCCTCACCATAAACGGAACGCCCTTCACCGTCATCGGCGTCATGCCGCCAAATTTCTACGGTGTCGACCTCAACGCCGAGTCGCCCGACATGTGGCTTCCTGTCACCATGCAACCGGAGGTCAGCCTCCAACCCACGCTCATTGCACCCAATGGCCTCCAGTGGCTTCATCTCATGGGCAGACGCGGGCCCGGCACTGACATCAAGCAGGCCCAGGCATGGGTCACCACACAGGCCCAGCAATACCTCAGCGACCACGAAGCCCATCCGCTCAGCGCCGAATCGATCCAGGACATCCAAAAGTCCTTCGTCGAACTGTTGCCCGGCGAAAGCGGCGTCTCCAACCTGCGAATCTACTACCAACAGCCACTGCACGTCCTCATGGGCGTCGTCGTACTCGTCCTGCTCATCGCCTGCGCCAACCTCGCCAACTTCCTCCTCGCCAAGGCCGCCTCCCGCGAACGCGAGTTCTCCACCCGCCTCGCCCTCGGCTCCAGCCGCGCCCGCATCGTTCGCCAAATACTCACTGAAACCCTGCTCCTTTCCTTCATCGGCGCCGCGCTCGGCCTGCTGCTCGCCTTTTGGGGGACCCGTCTCCTCATCGGCTTTGTCATCGGCGGAGAAAACCACACTGCGCTCTCCGCCACACCCGACCTGCACGTCCTGGCCTTCACCTTCGGCCTCTCCATCATCACGGCCCTGCTCTTCGGCATCGCTCCTGCTCTCCGCATCTCAAGCATCAGCGCGGCACCTGCGCTCACCTCGAACGCACGCACCGCCGCAAGCTCCGGCGGACGCGCCAGCCGCCTGCTCCCCAACCTCCTCGTCACCGCTCAGGTCATGCTCTCCGTCGTCCTGCTTGCGGGTGCAGGCCTCTTCCTCCGCACACTCCACAACCTGCAGAACCAGGACTACGGCTTCAATCGCACCAACGTCCTCCTCGTCCAGTTCAATGCCAAGTTCGCCGGCTATAAGCCCGAACAGCTCAACGACCTTTACGACAGAATTCTCACTCGCCTCGACGCCCTCCCCGCGATCAAGTCCGCGACTCTCTCAGGAACGCCCGCAATCAACGCCGGCAACTGGAACTCGCCCATCGACATCAAGGGCTACACCCCCGCCCCCGGCGAAGACGTCAGCACCCTCCTCAACCGCGTCAGTACCGACTACTTCAAAACGCTCGGCATCCCCGTCATGCAAGGCCGCCCCATCGAGTCACGCGACACCGCGACCTCTCCCAAAATCGTCATCGTCAATCAGGCCCTCGCCAATCACTTCTTCCCCCACGGCGACGCTATCGGCCATCGCTTCACCGTCGCCGACCCCAGCGTAAAAGGCGAGTGGGAGATAGCCGGCGTCGTCGGCAACACCAAATACGCCAGCCCCCGCGACGACGCCCGCCGCATGATCTACCTCCCCGTCACCCAACTCACCGGCGACGACAGCTACGCCTACTGGATCCAACTCCGCACCACCGGCGAACCAACCAAAGCGGCCACCGCAGTCCGCGCAGCACTCGCCGAGGTCGACCCCAACCTTCCAGTCCTCGGAGTAAGAACGATCGCAACTCAGATAGACCATCTCATTGCCCGCGAAACACTCATCTCTCAGCTATCGACCTTCTTCTCACTCCTCGCCCTGTCGCTTGCCTGCATCGGCCTCTACGGCGTCATGACCTACAACGTAGTCCGCCGCACCAACGAGATCGGCATCCGCATCGCCCTCGGCGCGCAATCGAACTCGGTCCTCTGGATGCTCCTCAGAGAGTCGCTCGTCCTACTCGCCATTGGCATCGCAATCGCCGTTCCAGCCACGCTAATCGCGACCCGCGCCATCCAGTCGCAACTCTTCGGCCTCAGCCCCACAGACCCACTGACCTTCATCGCAGCCATCCTGACGATCACCCTCGTCACTCTGATCGCCGCGTGGTTCCCCGCCCACCGCGCCACCAAAGTCGACCCCATCGTCGCCCTCCGCTACGAATAAACAGCCCCAATTGTGTTTTGTCATTCTGAGCAGCGAAGAATCCCCGCATTCGTCTTTGCCTTTTTGCTCTCGCCTCGACCTTAATTCGAGGTTTCAACCACCTCCAAAAAATTAATTCGCAAAAACACCAGCAAAATCGCATGTCAAGCCCCAAAACCACCTAACCCATTACACAACAACAACATCCGCGTGGCATGTTAGTTAGACCCCATCCGGTACAATTAAAACAGTGGAATAAAAAGCCCCGATCACCGACCGGGGCTTTCCCATGTACAGGAGTTTTCAACCCATAACCCTTTTATTTGGACGAATTTGGCCGTAAAGCCTCTGGAATGACGATTTTGCCGATCATCACTGCCTGTAAGTGACTGAAAAGATTGGATTCATGCGGATTGAGGGGAGGGGGTACCCCCGAAAAGGAAACGCAGAATGCACTACCTACGCATAACTCGAAACATTGCGGGCATTCTTACTTCCGCGCTCCCGCGTAATCCTCTCCACATACCCGCTCTCCGCCAGGGCCTTCAAAGGCTCCGTCGGCAGCCCGCGAGCCACCCGCCACTCCCGCACCACCGGCCGAACGTCCTGCCAGAACGCCCCACGGAAGCACTCCTCCGCCTCCACCAGCCGGCACTCCTGCTGCAACTCCGCAAGCCGCGCCTGATCAACCAGCGCCGCCTTCGCAAAAAGCTCCTGCGCCACCACCACGGTCTGCACCATCGCCTCCATCTTGCCCTTCAGGTTGTGGCTCTGGTCGATCATGAACGCGACCCCCGCCCGCTCCTCATCCGTCACACTCAAAATCTCATGGAATATCCGGAACACCTGGTACGGGTCGATCGACCCCAGCGTCAGGTCGTCATCCGCGTACTTCCGGTCATTGAAATGAAATCCACCCAGCTGTCCCAAACGCAACAGCCAGGCGACGATCTGCTCAATATTGGTTCCCTGGTAATGGTGCCCCGTATCCACCAGCACCTTCGCCTTAGGCCCCGCCCGCCGCGCCAACTCCAGCGCCATTCCCCAATCCGCGATGTCCGTATGATAAAAAGCCGGCTCAAACGGCTTGTACTCCACCAGCATCCGCTGACCATCTCCCAACGCCGCATGGGTCGCGGCCAAGACCTCTTCCATAAATCCGATCCGCTTGCGAATACTCTGCGTCCCCGGATAATTCGACCCATCCGCAATCCACAGCGAAACGTCCTTCGATCCCAGCTCCCGCCCAATCTCCACCGAGTCCAGCAGATGCGCCAACGCATTCCCGCGGACCTCCGCGCTAGGGTTCGCAATCGACCCGTACTTATACTCGGCGTCCTGGAACAAGTTCGGATTGATCGACCCCGCCTTCACTCCATACTTCTTCTCCAGCCCCTGGATCGCTGGAACATCTGCCTTCCCCCCCGGCAGGTCCCACAGCACATGCAGCGCGACCGTAGGACTGGCCCCCGTCAAAGCATTCACCTGCGAGGCATCGCTAAACTTCTCCTCAATCGTCGTCGCGGCCCCGCCCTGCACGAACTTCCCGAAACGCGTGCCGGTATTGGCGAAGCCCCACGACGGGACCTCGATCCGGAACCCGTCAAGAGCACTCCAGACCTTCTGTGCCTCACGCTCCGCCGCACCTGCACCGTTGGTCGTCATCGCTCACCCCTTCGTTGGTGTCAAATTCTACCGAATAGAAATATACTCTCTATTGAAACATTGAGCAGAATCTACCTTTCCCGCCCAATTGTCAAAGATATTCTCCGCCCAGCTTCATCCAACCAGAATCACATCCAGAAACCGTGGCCCATGGACGCCCTTGATCCGCGTCATCTCAATGTCGGCCGTCGCCGAAGGCCCCGAAACAAACGTAGTCGCCAATCCGGCCGTGGCCTGCAGCCGGCCGAAGGCCTCCGGCACCGTCTCCACCACGTCCTCGACCCGCACCACGCAAAGATGATAGTCCGGGACCAGCGTCGCCGCGCGCCGTCCCTGTCCCGCAACGTTCTGCAGAACCACGGTACCCGTCTCCGCGATCGCCAAAGTCGCTCCCGTGATCACGCCATCGACTCGATCCAGCTCCGCAGCGGACAATCCATCATCAACAACAAACTCGAACCCACCCGGCAACCACTCTGCCGGCAACCCTCGTGGCACGACCATGCGCTTCGCGTCGCGCTCCGCAAGCATTCTCAATGCAGCCGAACTCACATCGACATGCATCACCCGCACCACTCGCGCATCATAGTCCTGCAGACGGTCCACGAGCAGCTCCAGAATCGCCTCGCGCGGCCGTGTCGCCTCCCGCTTATACTTCCGCTCCACTGCATCCCACCCGGCCAGCGCCACCTCCGCGTTCGCCACCCCGCCCTTTGCCGCACGAATCCTGCGCAGTACCTCCTCGCGGGCCGAATTTGTAACCATATCAGTTGCCATTCTTTCCCCGCTTCTCCCACCAGTCACGAAACGTCTCCTTCGGCATCTCCTGCAGGTCCCTGGCCTGCGTCCAGCCACCAAGCTGCCCCGGCAACCATCCAATCCAGCCATCTTTCCCGGCCAATGGCGACTCCGCCACACGCCCTAACCGCTGCGCTGCACGAAATCTCCGCTCACTTCGAAAGATCAGACCCATCGTGCGCATCGCGAGCGCCTCGGCACTTAGGCCTTTCTGCTTCACCACCTTATTTCGCAGATGAATCAGCACCTCCGGAATATTTATCTTCACCGGACACACCTCGTAGCAAGCCCCACACAGCGACGATGCATAAGGCAGCGACTGCGCATGATGCATCTCCTGCAACTGCGGCGTCAGGATCGCCCCAATCGGCCCTGCATACACCGATCCATACGCGTGCCCACCCGTCTGCCGGTAGACCGGACAAGCGTTCTGGCAAGCCGCGCAGCGAATGCAGTTCAGGGTCTGCCGTGCCTCTGCGTCAGCAAGGATCTCCGTCCGCGCATTGTCCATCAACACCACATGAAACACCCGCGGCCCATCAGCGGCATCAACTCCAGTCCACACAGAGGTGTACGGGTTCATCCGCTCACCCGTCGCTGACCGCGGCAACAATTGCAGCAACACCTCAAGGTCCTGATACCGCGGAATCACCTTATCGATCCCGGCCACCGCAATCAGAGTCTCCGGCAGCGTCAAACACATCCTTCCGTTGCCCTCGCTCTCGACTATGCAAACCCCGCCCGTCTCCGCGATCAAAAAATTCGCCCCGCTCACCCCCGTCTTCACGCGGAGAAACTTCTCCCGCAGAAACACCCGCGCGGCGTCCGCAAGGTCGTGTGGCTTGTCTCCCAACTCGGGAAGATTCATCGTCCGCTGAAAGATCTCCCGAATCTGCTGCCGGTTCTTATGCAGCGCCGGCACCACAATATGAGACGGCCGATCTTCTCCCAACTGAATAATCAACTCCGCCAGGTCAGTCTCAATTGGATGAATTCCCGCTGCCTCCAGCGCAGAGTTGAGCTGAATCTCCTCAGTCGTCATCGACTTGATTTTGATGACCTCATCCGACCCGCTCACCTTCACCAGCGAGACAATGGTTCGCCGCGCCTCCTCCGCATCCCGTGCCCAATGCACCACGCCACCGGCCCGCGTGCAGTTCGCCTCAAACTCCTCCAGATATAAATCCAGGTTCTCCATCGTGTGCTGGCGAATCTGCTTCCCGGCCTCGCGCAGGTCCTGCCAGTCCGGCATCTCCGCCACCACGCGGGCCCGCTTCGCCTGAATCACGTCCGTTGCATGCCGCACGTTCTTCCGCAGCTGCGCATCACCCATCGCCGCCTTCGCCGCCATCGGAAACGTCGGCGCCGTCTTTGGATCTAACGCGACCCCGCTCACCGTGCCACTCTCTCGTCCCCCGCTAGAATCTCCGCCAGGTGCACCGTCCGGACTCCAGTCTTCTGCCGGTGCAGCCCGCCCTGGATATGCATCAGACAGCTGTTGTCGCACGCTGTACAAGCCTCGGCCTTCGTCTCAAGGACCGCCGCCATCTTGTCGGCGAGCATCGCAGCCGATACGTCAGCATTCTTCACCGCGAACGTCCCGCCAAACCCGCAACACTGCTCCAGCCCCTGTAACTCCACCAGGTCGATCCCCTGCACAGCCTTCAGCAACCGGACCGGCCCGTCCCCCAGCTCCAGGTTTCGCAACCCATGACAGCTCGCGTGGTAAGTCACTCGATGCGGATAAAAAGCTCCCACGTCCTCCAGCCCCAGCCGCTTCGTCAGAAACTCCGAAAACTCAAACACCTTCGGCAGCAACTCTTCAACATCAGCAATCAACTCCTTCCCGCCGATCGCCAAAGCCATCTTCGGATAGTGGTCTCGCATCATCGCCACGCACGAAGAAGAAGGCACCACGACAGCCTCCGCTCCTCTGAACTGCGTCACAAAGCGCTCCAGCAAAGGCATCGCCTCCGCCTGATACCCAGTGTTGTAATGCATCTGCCCGCAACAGGTCTGCCCCGCGGGAAACTCCACCGTATGCCCCAGCCGCTCCAGCACCCGCACCACTGCCTTACCCGTCTCAGGAAACAACGTATCGTTATAGCAGGTGATAAACAGCGAGACTCGCAGACCGACCTCCGGAGAAAACCGCGATTCAGAAACAAAATTCAATAGAGAGTATATTTCCCCAACGCAACTCACGTCAGGTACGATAGTAGCGCTTCACCAGAGAACCATTATCCTTCAACATAACGAGGCTTCGTGGGACCGAATCCGTTTATCGGCGTTATCTTTCACTGGATTGGAGGTTTCGCCTCCGCCACCAACTTCATCCCCTTTCGCGCTATCAAGCGCTGGTCATGGGAGATTTACTGGCTAATCCAGGGCTTCGCCGCATGGATCGTCGCGCCAGTCGTCCTTGCATGGTTGCTCGTCCCCAACGTCTTCGCCATTCTGCACGCCGCTTATGCTCAGGACCCGAGCAGCATCTATTACCCCGTCCTCTGGGGCGTCCTCTGGGGCGCTGGAGGCCTCACCTTCGGCCTGGCCATTCGCTATCTCGGCATCGCCCTCGGATATGCCATCGCCCTCGGCCTCTGCGCCGCCTTCGGCACCATCGTCCCGCCCATCTTCCACGGTCAGATTCTCACCATCATGCACCAGACCTCCGGCCAGATCATCCTCGCCGGCGTCCTCGTCTGTATCATCGGCGTCGCCGTCAACGGGGCCGCCGGCATCTCCAAGGAGCATGAAATAACCCCCGAAGAAAAAGCCGAAGCCGGAGAGACTGATTACAACTTCGGCAAGGGCCTTGCCGTCGCCATCTTCGCGGGCATCATGAGCAGCTTCTTCGCCTTCGGCCTCGACGCCGGCAAACCCATCGGCGCTCTCGCCAAAACTCAGCTCCTCGCCAACCACCGCCTCGACCTTTGGCAAAATCTCCCCGTCCTCATCGTCGTCCTCTGGGGAGGCTTCCTCACCAACTTCATCTGGTCCGTCATCCTCATCATCAAGAACCGCTCCGCAAAGCAGTTCCTCGGCGAACCCGGCACGAACCCCATGCGTGCGACTCACGCCTCGGGCGACACCCTCGTAGACTTCGACCCCCTTGATCCCTCCACCTACGACCGCCTCGCCCCCAAGACTCTCGTCGCCAACTATATCTTCGCCGCCATGGCCGGCGTCATCTGGTACTTTCAGTTCTTCTTCTACTCCATGGGCCAGACCAAGATGGGCAAGTACGACTTCTCCAGCTGGACCCTCCACATGGCCAGCATCATCATCTTCGCCACCCTCTGGGGCCTCTTCCTGCAAAGAGTGGAGAGGCACCAGCCGGCGCACAAAAATACTGGTCGCCACCGGCCTGTTTCTGCTCGTCAGCTCAACTGTGGTCGTCGGCTACGGCAACTACCTCAAGGCCAACGAGACTCCCACGACCACCATCGCCCAATAACAGCTCTCGAGCACCGTCCTCGTTTGCCGCCCAACACAGCGGTCGCGGATAACGCTGCCGGGCGTCTAACTACTTATCGGTGTCCTCAAAAGCAAACTTGCCCAACGCAATCGGGCGCGAGATCGGCGCCTTGTTGCCCATAGGACTGGACGGATACGGATCAAGCGATCCCGTCGGAAAGCCCCAGATTTTCCCGTTACGCAAGTCCACCACCACCTTCCCATAAACCTGCCCACTGCCATTTGGATAGCGAAGCATCTGCACTCCGGGTTCGATGTAGAACGGATGCGCGGTCGAGGACTGCGCTTCAGCGGGGCGGGGATCGAGGTAAGGCCTGATAGCAATCCCGATCAACGCAACGGCAATGACGAACAGCAGTAGGTTTGTTACCGCATTTTTTCTCATTGGACACCCTGAAAAAGATTGAAGAGCCGAAATAGGCCCTCAATCAGAGGTAGTGAAATTCAACTCGTCAAACTGTAACTCATCTCACACCGCAACCTTGCTCCAACCAATTAGAGATCTCATTCCCATTTTGGGCCCAATCAAAAAACAAAAGCCGCAAACATCGTCAGAATAATTCACTCCAAACCTAAACTTAGGACACATCACAACCGATGAGGTGACTTTTGTTCTCGAACGGAAAGATCTGTCCTGACTGTCTCACTGAATCCCTCTACCACTCCCACCGCCCGGTCAGGGACTGGTTCTTCCGTATCCTGCGCTTGCGTTCCGTTCGTTGCCTCTGTTGCTACCAGCGCTTCCTCGCCCCTCGAGCAGCTTATGGCCCCAACATCGGCCGACATCGTCTAAACTAGTAAGGAGATGATTCCCACCCTCGAATGGCTCCCGACCGGCGTTAACTTCCTCGACCAAACCAAGCTCCCCCTCGAAGAGACCTACGTCCTTGCGACCGACTACAAGCAGGTCGCCACCGTCATCCGCGACATGATCGTCCGCGGAGCACCCGCTATCGGCGTCTCTGCCGCAATGGGCATGGCCCTCGGTATCGACCGCAGCACCGCCGCCACGCTTCCGGCCCTAACCGAAGAGGTCGCCGTCATCGCGAAGACCCTCGCCGACACCCGCCCCACCGCCGTCAACCTCTTCTGGGGCATCGACGAGGTCCGCAACCTCTACAACGAACTCGCCGCCCAAAAAACCCCCATCCCCGAGATCAAAACCGCCGTCGTCGCCAAGGCCCGCCGCATGTACGACGAGGACATCGCCGCCTGCAAACAGATGGGCGCACACGGAGCATCACTCCTACCGAAAGAAGGCACAGTCCTCACCCACTGCAACGCGGGGGCCCTCGCAACCTGCGGCTATGGCTCTGCCCTCGGCGTCATCCGCGCCGCCATCGAACGCGGCCACAAGATCGACGTCTTCGCCGACGAGACCCGCCCCTTCCTGCAAGGCGCCCGCCTCACCGCTTGGGAGCTCATGAAGGACAACATCCCAACCACCGTCCTCTGCGACAACATGGCCGCCGCGCTCATGCGTCAGGGCCGCATCCAGGCCGTCATCGTCGGCGCCGACCGCATCGCCGCAAACGGCGACGTCGCCAACAAGATCGGCACCTACGGCGTCTCGATCCTCGCGAAAGAGCACGGCATCCCTTTCTACGTAGCCGCACCCTGGTCCACCCTCGACCTCGCCACCGCGGACGGAGACCTGATCCCCATAGAGCAGCGCGCAGCAACCGAGGTCACTCACTCCAACGGCAAGCAGATGACCCCGCACGGCGTCGCCATCGAGAATCCCGCCTTCGACGTCACCCCCGCAAAATACATCACCGCCATCATCACTGAACGCGGCGTCCTCCGCGCCCCCTACGAACGATCCATCCAGGCCATGGCGAAGCAACCCCTCCCTGAACCTGAGCTGGCAGCCACCTGATCCGTTAGGCCGCACGAAAAAACATCGAAGCAAAAAAAAATCGAGACACGGCCCGCTCCCTTGTGTTCGACTAAGCTCGTTCCCACTGGAGACACCATGCTGCGCTTCTCGAAGTGCCTTCTCTGCCCTGTCTTCTCTACCCTCACCTTCACCGCGGTGGCCGCCGCACAAACCCAGCGACCCACCCAGAGCGCCTCACAGCAACCGCCCAGCTCCGGCATCACCCTCCACGCCGGCACACAGCTCGTCATCGTCGACGTAGTCGTCACCGACAGCCATCAGGAGCCGGTCCACAACCTCAAGGCCTCCGACTTCACCCTCCTCGAAAAAAACGTCCCGCAGCAGATCAAAAACTTCGAAGAACACAAGGCCCTCCCTCCAGCCGAAGCCGCGAAACTTCCACCCATGCCCGTGATGCCTCCGGGCATCTTCACCAACTACTCCCCGGCTCCCCGTAACGGAGCACTTAACGTCCTCCTTCTCGACACGCTCAACACCCCAATGAGAGACCAGGCATACGTCCGCGACCAGCTTCGCAAGTACCTCAAGAACGCTGGCCCCACAGACCGCATCGCTATCTTCGGCCTCACCAGCCGCCTCATCCTTCTGCAGGGATTCACCTCAGACCCTGCTCTCCTCAGGGCCGCAATCGACCACAAAAACCCGAGGGCCTCCCCACTACTCGACGATGCGGTTGGCGGGGGCGGCGCCGAACCCGTATCTGAGACCTTAAGCGACCTGGACAACTCCCCCGAAATGGCTGAACTCGTCGCCAACCTCCAACAGTTCGAAGCCCAGGAGCAATCCTTCCAGCTACAGTTGCGCGCCAAATACACTCTTGACGCGCTCAATCAAATCGCCCGTGGCCTCAGCGGCATTCCCGGACGCAAAAATCTCATCTGGTTCTCCGGCTCCTTCCCCATCAACATTCTGCCCGACGGCGACCTGCAGAACCCCTTCGCGGTCGTGGCCAGTTCGGAAGAGGAGTTCCGCGAGACCACCAACATGCTCACCGCCAGCCAGGTCGCGGTCTACCCCATCGACGCCCGTGGCCTGATGGTGTCGCCCAGCTTGAACGCCGCCAACTCCGGCAGCAAATATGCGGGCAACCCAACCACCTTCGGCAAAGACCAATCGAAGTTCTTCCAGCAGACCGCCGACGAGCACAGCACCATGCTCCAGATGGCCGAGCAGACAGGCGGACACGCCTTCATCAACACCAACGACCTCACCCAGGCCGTCGCGAAGTCCATCGAAGCCGGTTCAAACTTCTACACCCTCGCCTACTCTCCCACCGATACAAACTGGAACGGCAGCTTCCGCAAGATCCAGGTCAAACTCGAGCAACAGGGCTACACTCTCGCCTACCGCCGCGGCTACTACGCCGACAACCCCAATGCACCCTCTAAAAGAAGCGCCGTCGCCGTCACAACTCCTGCCAACGCTCCACCACCTCTTGACCCGATGCGCGCCGCCATGATGCACGGTGGCCCGGATCCGACCCAGATACTGATCAAGGTCCGCGTTCTCCCCGCCGCCTCAGCCCCAGAAGACCAACTCGCCACCCACAACGCACTCAACCCTGACCTCAAGACCAAGGGGCCCTACCGCCGCTACGTCATCGACTACGCCGCCGACGCCCACGACGTCCTCTTCACCAGGTCCCCCGAAGACTCTTACCAGGGCGCCCTCAGATTTCTCGTCTACCTCTACGACCAGGATGGAAACCTCATCAACCTCGTCGACGACAAGACCCACGCCAACCTCACTGCCGCCGCCTACACCGACCTGTTACACCGCGGCATCCCCTGGCACCAGGAGATCAGCGTCCCAGTCAAAGGCAACTTCTACCTCCGCATCGGCCTCCACGACCTCACCGGCGATCGCGTGGCTGCCGTCGAAGTTCCTATCGCCTCGGTCAAAAATCTACCCTCACTCGCGGAAGCAAAGAAATAGCCGCAGCTCCCGCCGTGACCTTGCGATGAAAAATTGCGAACTCGCACCCGCGCCGCTGCGGTCTTATCCTTATCGGTAGACGGCCCGTGTGAAACCCTCCATCTTCAATCCGCGCAAGCGTTCTCTCTTACGCGGCTGTCTTCTCGTGCTGACCAGTCTGGGCACCGCCATCTTGCTCTCTGATTTCCCCAACAACCACGCCACTCCGCTCCTCGTCTTCCCCACACTCGCCGCCATCGCCGGCACCGCCGACACCAGTCCGCTGCATGCAACGCCGCTGGAGCCTCTACCACGGCGGGGTCCTTCTCCTGATCTACATGGATCTCATGGCACTCTGCATGATTCTCTTCCTCCTCCTTTACCCCTACGCCCATTGGCTCGTCTCCTCGCAATAAAGGCGCACGTCTGGGAAAAAACACACTAAAATCACCTCATTCATCCGGAGACACCCGAAGACCATGCGCACGCCCCGCTACTCTTACGCCCAAATCGCCCTCGTCATCGCGTTCTCCGTCGCCGCGCCGGCCCAATCCCCACTAAAGCCCGATGCCGCCACAGCTGCCTGGTGGGCCCAGACCGTCGCGCTCTCCGACGACTCCATGGAAGGCCGCGACACCGGCACCGAAGCCTACGAGCGCGCCGCAAAGTACGTCGCCGCCCAGTTCACCGCCGCTGGCCTCAAGCCCGCAGGCGACAACGGCACCTTCTTCCAGCGCGTCCCAATGCACCAGATCGCCCTGGACAAAGACAAATCTTCCGTAGAAATTCTCGTTGCCCCAGGCAATCCCGTCACCCTCCACTTCACCACCGAAGTCACCACGGTCCCTCGCGAACGACCCTCACTCATTGAAGCGCCGCTCGTCTTCGTCGGTTATGGCGTGCCTCCAGCCGACCTCGACATCAAGGGCAAGATCGCCGTCTTCTTCAACAGGGTCCCACCCGGTGTCGCGGCCGCAGATCGCACGATCTACGCCGGCACCCGTCTTCGCGCACTCACCCAAGCCGGCGTCGCAGCAATACTCTCCATCGACGACCCGGCCGACATCGAGCCCTTCCACTGGCCCGCCGCCTACGCGCGCAGCGTCACCATCGCCGGAACAACAGCACCCAACGCCAACACCCCCGTCCTCATCCGCATCAACTCCGCCTCCCTCGACGCTCTCTTCAGCGCATCCGGCCACAGTCCCGCCGAAATCGTCACCGCCGGAGGCAAGGGCGAGCCACTCACGACCTTTCCTCTCAACCTCTCCGCCCGCATCCAACTCGCCTCAACCAGCAAAGACATCTCCTCTCCCAACGTCCTCGCCGTCCTCCCCGGCTCCGATCCCAAACTGGCCCCCGAGTACGTCGCCCTCTCCGCCCATCTCGACGGCTACGGCTACGGCACACCGGTCCTCGGCGACAACCTCTACAACGGCACCCTCGACGACGCGGCCTACGTCGCCCTCCTCATCGAACTCGCCAAAGACCTTCAACACAAGGCCCCCGCACGCTCTCTCCTCTTCTGCATCTTCACTGGCGAAGAGAAAGGCCTCCTCGGCTCCGCATACTTCACCACACACCTGACCGTTCCCAAAGAAAATATCGTCGCCAATCTCAATCTCGACCAACTCCGTCCCATCTTCCCCCTCAACATCCTCACCATGGAAGGCCTCACCGACTCCACCCTCGGCGACACCGTCCGCACCGTAGCCTCACAATTCAAAATCGAGGTCCGCCCCGACCTCGAACCCGAGCGCAGCCTCTTCCGCCGCGCCGACAACTACAACTTCGTCCGCATCGGCGTCCCCATCGCCAGCTTCATCTTCGGCTACGACAAAGGCTCCCCCGAAGAAATCGTCTACCGCGACTGGTACGCCCGCCGTTATCACAAGCCCCAGGACGACATCAAAACCCCCATCGACTGGGACGCCGCCGGCAAATTCAACCGCTTCTACACCGCCCTCACCCTCGCCATCGCCAACTCTCCAACTCGTCCGCAGTGGCTTCCCTCCAGCCCCTATTCACCCCATCAAAGAGCTCAGCAGTAGCCTCACCCCATTGCGTTATACTCGCCGCACCGGAACAAGCAGCGATCGCCGCCTTCCGTGCACGATCAGATCTTCCAGGGAGACTTACTCATGCTCAAAGGATTCCGCGACTTCATTCTGCGTGGCAACGTAATGGATCTCGCCGTCGCCGTCATCATTGGAGCTGCATTTACGGGGATAGTCACGGCACTGACCGAGAAAATCATTAATCCGCTACTGGGCGCCATTATCGGCAAGCCAAACTTCGGTTATCTGATCGCCCACATAAACGGAGGAGAGATCCGCTACGGCGACTTCTTCACTGCGATCATCAACTTCCTCCTCATCGCGGCCGTCGTCTACTTCTTCCTCGTGCTGCCCACGCAGTATCTATTGAAGAAGTTCCATCCCGCCGAAGCCCCGCCCGCCACAAAGGCCTGCCCGCAGTGCCTCAGCGACATCCCGGTGGCAGCCACCCGGTGCAAGTTCTGCACCCAACCCGTAAACGCATAGGCCTCCTCCTCAAATCGTCATCCCAACCGAAGCTCCGCTTCCTCGGAGACGTGCAGCTGTGGTTAAAGGCTTGACTAGACTCCTGCAATCCTGCAAAACGCAGACATTGGAGGAAGTGAAAATGTGCGCCCTATGTAGAAAACTACTTGACACTTTGAAAATCGGACTGCTACACAAGATATGCCCTTCCATTCGGGTAGCCGGCTAACGCAGAATAGGACGCCTTCAGGAGACCGCACATGAAGAAACTGACGTTGTTGGTCGTCACCCTTACGATCTTGGCTGGGGCCTTCGCACAAGCCCAGGACATTGCTGGAACCTGGCAGGGGACACTTCAGGCAGGCAAGGGACTCCGCACCGTTCTGAAGATCACGAAGACAAACGATGGCGGATGGAGCGCCATGTTCTACAGCATCGACCAGGGACCGGACGGCATGACAATACCCTCCATCACCCTGCACGAATCGACCGTCAAATTTTCGATGCCAGCAATCAACGGCAGCTACGAGGGAAGGCTCAGCTCAGACGGAGCTTCTATCACCGGTACCTGGACCAAAACAACTCGTCACATCCTCTGGACCTCCAGCGAGCGACAAAGGAGACCGAGTGGAAAGCTGACTCGTCCCCACACTCCGTGCAGTTCGTCGTGGTTGATACCAACATCAAACTGGAGGTGCCCTTGATTGGGGTGGAACCGGACGCCCAGTGGTCTTTCTGGCTGGCCTGGGCAACACCGCCCACGCGTTCGACAAATTCGCACCTGAGCTGACGGCTAAGTATCACGTATATGGCATCACTCGCCGAGGCTTTGGACTTTCCAGTGCTCCAACGCCCGCAAACAACAACTACTCCGCCGATCGCCTCGGCGATGACGTACTCGCCGTTCTCGACGCACTCAAGATCAATCTCCCCGTGTTGGTTGGCCACTCCATCGCTGGCGAAGAACTAAGCTCCATCGGCAGCCGTCATCCAGAAAAGGTTGCGGGCCTCATATACCTTGATGCTGGCTATCCTTATGCTTTTTATGACCAGTCTCATGGCAACATGCAGATCGACTCCATCGACATGAAGAAGAAGCTGGACCAATTCCTGTCCGGTGACGTCAAGGACCAGAAGCAATTCCTGCATGACCTGCAGATCAGTATGTCGCAACTGGAAAAAGACCTTCACGAAGCACAGAAGCAAATGGCCTCTATGCCCGCTCCACCGCCAAGACAAGGCCCTCCGCCTGCAATTCCGATGGCGATCATAGCCGGAGAACAAAAGTACACGGCGGTCCATGTCCCTGTTCTCGCAATTTACGCAGTTCCACACAATCTCGGCACAATGTTGAACGGCCCAATGCTCAAGGACAATCCCACCGCACAAGCTGCGATGAAGGCCAACGACCTCGCCTCCACATCGGCCCAGGCCAATGCATTCGAAGCCGGCGTTCCCTCCGCCCGCGTCGTCCGCCTGCCAAACGCTGACCACTTCGTCTTCAACTCGAACGAGGCCGATGTACTGCGCGAAATGAACGCTTTTCTCGCAACACTTCCCTGATCTCCGTAGCGTCCGGAAACAGTCAGTATCGCCACCGTGAGGAACCACTTCCTTACGACGCAGTTCTCCGTCACTGCAAAGCCATATGTCGTCCGTAATTCGCTCTACCCCAACCATCTGCGATACCCTACTTCAAAACCCTGCATCGAGGCCCAGATTGACCCACCTCCGTTCCCTGCTTTGCCTGCTTCCTCTAGCAGTCCTCACCACCTCGGCCCAATCCCCCACCGTAGAGGTCTTCGGCTACCGCGACTTCACCCAGCAGGCTAAATGGGACGCGGTCTTCATGGCCGTCCCGGACGCCAAACTCGCCGGCCAGCACCTCAAGACCCTCACCTCCGCGCCCCACTGGGCAAGTTCGCCCGAGGACTACGCCACGGCCGTCTACGTCGCCGACAAATTCAAGGAGGCGGGCCTGCAAACCGAGATCGTCCCCTACAAAGTCCTCCTCAACAAACCCGTCAAAATTCTCATCGAAGCCTTCGACTCAACGGGCGCCAAATTAATGTCCGGCCCCACACCCGAGCACGTCGACCCCACAAAAAACGGCGGCGACCCCTACCAGGACGATCCCCGCATCCTCCCCGCATTCAACGGCTCCTCCCCCTCCGGCGACATCACCGCCGAGGTCATCTACGCCAACTACGGCACCCTCGCTGACTTCCAGCAGCTCGCCAAACTCGGCATCAGCGTCAAAGACAAGATCGTCATCGTCCGCTACGGCGAAAACTTCCGCGGCATCAAGACCTACATCGCCCAGCAGTACGGCGCCAAGGGCGTCCTCATCTACTCCGACCCCGCCGACGACGGCTACTTCCGCGGCGACGTCTACCCCAAGGGCCCCTGGCGTCCTGACTCCGCCGTCCAGCGCGGCTCCATCCAGTTCCTACCCATCTATCCTGGCGACCCCACCACCCCCGGCATCGCCGCCACGCCCGATCTCCCCTCAGCCAAGCGAATCCCCGCCGACAAACTCCAGGCCAACCAGCCAAGCATTCCCACCAACCCGCTCTCCTATAAAGACGCCGCTCCGATCCTCAAGGCCCTCGGCGGCGACGAGTCTCCCCGCGAGTGGCAGGGCGCACTTCCCTTCACCTACCACCTCGGCGCCAGCGCAAAGAACGCAAACCTCGCCCGAGTCACCGTCCACATGCACCTCGAGCAGGACATCGCCCTCCGCACCATCTGGGACGTCATCGGCACCATCCCCGGCGCGAGCCCCACACAAAAAGACGACTGGGTCGTCGCCGGCAATCACCGTGACGCCTGGGTCTACGGCGCAGTCGACCCCAACTCCGGCACCGCTGCCATGCTCGAAACCGTTCACGGCCTTGGCGAACTCCTCAAACAGGGCTGGAAGCCCGAGCGCACCATCGTCATCGGCAGCTGGGACGCCGAAGAAGAAGGCCTCATGGGCTCCACCGAGTGGGCCGAACAACACGAAAAAATTCTCGCCCACGCCGTAGCCTACTTCAACACCGACGTCGGAGTCAGCGGCCCCAACTTCAACGCCGCCGCCGTCCCCTCCCTCAAACAATTCGTTCGCGAAGTCGCCAAAGAGGTCCCCAGCCCAAGGGGCGGCACAGTCTACGACCAATGGAAGGCCGACCAGGCCGCAGCAAACAGCAACACCAACCGCCGCAGCAAACGTCCCGCAGGAGACACCGACGTACGCATCGGCACGCTCGGCTCAGGCTCCGACTACACCCCCTTCATCCAGCACCTCGGTGTTCCCTCGACCGACATCGGCTCCGACGGCCCCTACGGCGTCTACCACTCCACCTTCGACGACTATGCCTGGTTCACTAAGTTCGCCGACCCCACCTTCGTCTACGAGCAACAGCAGGCCCGAGTCTTCGGACTCGAGGTCCTGCACATGGCCGACACCGACGTCCTCCCCTACGACTACGAACTCTACGGCAAAGAGGCCCTCGGTTACCTCGACGCCGCCCAGAAGCGCGCCACCGAGCAGAAGCTGACCCTCGACTTCACTGCGTCCCTCGCCGCCGCCAAACGTTTTGCTGCCGCCGGCACCGCTATCCGAGCGACCCAGACCGCGCCACCCTCCGACCCCACGTCCCTCAACCAGTCCTTGCGCGCCGCCGAAGAGGCCCTGCTGAATCCCGCCGGTCTGCCTAAACGCTCCTGGTATCGACACACCATCTACGCCCCCGGCGAGTTCACCGGCTACGCCGCCGTCGTCATCCCCGGCGTCAACGAAGCCATCGAAGCCGCCGACGCCCCCCGCGCCCAGTCCCAGCTCGCCCCCCTCGCCGAGGCCCTCAACCGCTCCGCATCCATCCTCGAAGCCGCCGCTAAGTAACCGCTAATCAGCATCATCAAGCCGCGCAGGACAATGGTTCGCCAGCGTCCGCACCTCCGTTTTTCCATAGCTCTGTACTAACTAGTGTTCATACAACTTTAGTTGCATTCCCCCACTCTGAAGTGGGATGTCTCGTTCGCGCAACCCGGCACATTATTACTCAAAGACGGCCAAAGCCGCCAAAAGGAGACTCCCCCAATGGTCCACGATCTTGTCCTTGCATTGGTATTTCTCGCTATGATCATCGCTCCTGCACTGTTAGCCATGCGCTCCGAGAAAGAAGAGGAAGATTTCCTCGGGTAAGACCTCTGCGGACGCCGGCGTGCTTTACCCCCGCTTCCGCAAAACACACTCGTAGCCTCCACTCCGAGTCAGCAGAAACAAGAATAGTCTGCTGAAAAAAGATGCCGCACCCGTCCACGGATGCGGCATCTTTGCTTAATTGGCCTATGCCCTACCCCCGCAACGCCATCTGCTCTGTAACGATCTGCGTCAGGTCCGGCTTCGTCAGTCCATGCTCCCTCGCATTGAACTCATCCACCTTGCTCGACCAGTTCATGCTGCAGAACTTCGGCCCGCACATACTGCAAAACGCCGCTTCCTTGTAGTAGTCGTCCGGCAGCGTCTCGTCGTGCATCCCGCGTGCCGTCTCCGGATCCAGCGACAGCGCAAACTGCTTGTCCCAATCAAACGTGTACCGGGCGTATGAGATCGCATCGTCCCTGTCCCTCGCGCCCGGCCTATGCCGCGCCACGTCCGCCGCATGCGCAGCAATCTTGTACGCGATAATCCCGTCCTTCACGTCCTTCTCATTCGGCAGCCCGAGGTGCTCCTTCGGAGTCACATAGCAAAGCATCGCCGCCCCATGCCATCCGATCATCGCCGCGCCAATCGCACTCGTAATGTGGTCATACCCCGGAGCGATGTCCGTCACCAGCGGCCCCAGCACATAGAACGGCGCCCCATCACACAGCTCGACCTCCTTATCCACCTGCAGCTTGATCTGGTCCATCGGAATATGCCCCGGCCCTTCGATCATCACCTGCACGTCGGACTTCCACGCCTGCCGCGCCAGCTCGCCCAGCGTCTTCAACTCCGCGAACTGCGCCTCATCGCTCGCATCGGCCAAACAACCCGGCCGCAGCCCATCGCCCAGCGAATAGCTCACGTCATACTTCGCCATCACCTTCGTAATGCGATCAAAGTTCTCATACAGAAAATTCTGCTTATGGTTCGCGGTCATCCACTGCGCCATAATCGCGCCGCCGCGGCTCACAATCCCGGTAATCCGCTTCGCCACCATGGGCACATATTGGATCAGCACGCCGGCATGGATCGTAAAGTAGTCCACCCCCTGCTGCGCCTGCTCCTCGATCACCTCGAGATACATATCGATATTCAGGTCCTCGACCCGCTTCACCCGCGAAAGCGCCTCATACAGCGGCACCGTCCCGATCGGCACCGGCGAGTGGCGCAAAATCTGCTCCCGAATCATCGGAATATCCCCGCCAGTCGAGAGATCCATTACAGTATCGGCGCCAAAGTGCACCGCTGTATGCAGCTTCCGCAGCTCCTCATCCACATTTGACACAATCGCCGAGTTCCCGATATTCGCATTGATCTTGCACAGCGACTCCACCCCAATCGCCATCGGCTCCAGCTCCGGGTGGTTGATGTTCGCCGGAATAATCATCGTCCCCTTGGCGACCTCGCTCCGCACCAGCTCCGCCGAAATCTTCTCCCGCTCGGCAACGTAAGCCATCTCCTCGGTAATCATCCCCTTGCGCGCAAAGTGCATCTGCGACATATTCCAGTCGCCTGTCCGCTCCGCCTCGGCCTTCCGCTTGACGATCCACTCCGCCCGCCCCGTCGGCACCTTGTAGTCGTTGCCATGCACATGTGCCCGTGCCGTTGCCGTTCGAACCTGCCCCATTTCCGTTTCCACTCATATTGCCCCCTGCTTTGATAACTATGCTATCGAGTAAAAGTATACGACTCGAAGCGTCTCCGCGAGCCGCTCCCGCAAAGATCCCAACAGATCAGCCTCAGAGCAAGAGGCCATCGAAAATGACGAAATCTTTAGTGGATTTGGAAGGTCGAAGCCACGGAACAGTAATATTGCTCAACCGAAATGAAGCAATCGCCCGAAATCGTCCGTCTCGCCAGAGAGATCCACTCCCGGTTAGACCAACTGAGCGCGCCCAACACTGCGGTAGTGCGCGCAACTCGCAGGGAGTTCTCCCGCCGAATCGCGAGTGCGGCGCCTGAAAGCGTTATTCAACTTGCCCTGCATCTGCTCGACGAAGACTCTGACCTTCTACGCTTCTTCTCCTATGAATTAGTCAGTCATCACAAGCTCGCCTTCGAACAGCTTACGATGGATGACCTCCTGAAGCTCGGCAGAGCACTCAATAGCTGGTCTTCGGTCGACTGTTTCGCAATGTACCTCTCTGGCCCGATGTGGGCCAACGGCAGACTCTCCGACAAAACCATCGCCACATGGGCCCGCAGCGAAGACCGCTGGTGGAGACGTACCGCGCTTGTCAGCACAGTTGCTCTGGGTCGGCGCGGAAGCCCAGACGACCTCCTCAAAGTGGAAAAAATCTGTGCCTTGCTTGCAGCAGACCCGGACGACATGGTGGTGAAAGCTCTCTCCTGGGCCCTCCGCGAAGTTGCCAAGAAGCACCCGAAGGAAGCCCGCGCGTTCCTTACGGCGCACAAACATGCTCTCGCTGCTCGCGTCATAAGAGAAGTGAACAACAAACTCACGACCGGCCTGAAGACGCCTCGCAGCAGCACAAGGAAAGCCTGACGCACGACTCTGATGTCAGAGCCAACATGCAACTACGGCTGGAAGGAGCGATGAATGCGCGTCGCAGTCGTATCGGACATTCACGGAAACCTCACCGCATTCGAGGCGGTATTAGCGGATATCCGACAAACCTCTCCAGACCTCGTACTCCACGGAGGAGATTTAGCCGATTCCGGATCCAGCCCAATCGACATCATCGACCGAATCCGCGCTCTGGGCTGGCAAGGCGTAATGGGCAACACCGATGAAATGCTTGTCCAACCCGATTCGCTGGAGAATTTTGCGGCCCAGTCTTCGGCCCCACCCGCTCTCTGGGCAGCGATCCGCGAGATAGCGTCAGCGACTCGCTCCAAACTCGGAGACGAAAGACTGACGTGGTTGCGCGAACTGCCACGCGTGCAGATCGAAGAGACCTTAGCACTGGTCCATGCCACTCCTCAGAGTTGCTGGCGAGCTCCTGCAGCAGAAGCGACCGACGCAGAGCTGGAAGCGATTTATGGACCACTCGGCCCGCCGATCGTCGCCTATGGACATACTCATCGTCCTTCCATTCGCAACATCGCCGGACACCCAAATCTCCTCATAAACACAGGAAGTGTTGGACTTCCCTACGACGGTGATCCCCGCGCGTCCTATCTGCTTCTCGAAGGAGGTAAGCCTTCCATCCGGAGGGTCGAGTACAACGTCGAGAAGGAGCTGAAGGCCCTTTCCTCCTGCGGCTTGCCGGGCGCAGCATGGACAGCAAAGATACTTCGCACGAGCTCTCCTCAGATGCCATAGGAGCCGCGATCAAAGCTTGTAAGCTTATAATCATAGACATACGGAGAAGGAATCGATGCCTAGACAGACTGAAAAGATCCATCTATTGGACGACGCGGGCTATTCTTACAACTTCGACCGAATGATGTATATCAATCGTCAAGCGAAGAAGGCCTTCAGTATCGAATTTATCGATGACCACGCAAAAGAAGAGATCGCAACACGTATCCACGAGCCCAACTCGGAGCAAGATTGGTTGTTCTACACCAGCCTCCCTATGTCGAAAGGCACCGAAAAGGAACTCAAGAGGATACTTCAATAGTGACTCCTCGAACTATTGAAGATAGGTTGCGGGAACAATATTTCACCTTTCTGCCGGGGATGACGCGTGCCGCTGAATACCTGAAAACGCGAATTGAATACAGTCTCCTTCCTATCTCCCGTCAGCTAGAATCACATGAAAACCTAGTCGTAAAGGCCCGCGTAAAGGAGTGTGGAAGCGCAATTGATAAATTGCGCAAATATAACCCAAATGATCCGCAGGGTCGCCGCAACCCAGGCGGAGTATTCGATCGCGATCGTCCCGAACAATATTCTCTATTGACTCTGCGAGATATGGTCGGCGTACGTGTATTAGTGTTCCCGTCGAAACGGGCCATTGAGGCGGACTCTCTATTGCGGCTGGAATTCGGCGATTGGCTCGCCGATCCCCTTTTTGATGGAGATCAACGTCTCGCATTCAAGTACCAGGGAAGATACGGAGAATCAAACGAGACCTTCGGGTGTGAGTACCAAATCGTATCAACACTCATAGG
The DNA here is from genome assembly GCA_963756685.1 of uncultured Acidobacteriaceae bacterium. Lineage (GTDB taxonomy): Bacteria > Acidobacteriota > Terriglobia > Terriglobales > Acidobacteriaceae > Edaphobacter. The sequence goes on along the minus strand of CAVWON010000002.1, from coordinate 319,268 downwards.
TCTTTTCTGGGAGGTAGAGCACGCAGCGATTTACAAACAATCGCCCAACTTCAAAGGACTAATGCCGGTCATGCAGGAACAAACATCGGCCGTCAATCGTGCGCTTATAAATTTTGAAGACGAATTTGAGCGCCAATTGTTGCTGGCGGAACACGCATCTTCCTGAGCTTCGATCTCATTCCCGTCCGGACATGTGTCTTTCTGCTTCACGAATAGCCAACCCTCCCCTAAACCTCGCATCCAACCCAGCAGAACGAAGAACGACCGTGAGCACCCCGGCTGGAACGTTCGCCGCTCTCACCCACATCCATGCAAGACCACCCGGCGGATCTCGCGCCCACGAGAGACCGCGTCTACAAGGAGAACCACAGCCATGAAACTCTTTTCGGAAAATATCGAAGACCTCCGCACCCTCTACGTCGCCAACCTGAAGAAGGCGCTCGACATGGAGCAGAAGATCACCAAGGCCCTCCCCACCATGATCGAGAAATCCACCGACCCTCAACTCGCCACCGCCTTCCGCAACCACCTCGAAGAGACCCGCGGTCACGTCGCCAAGGTTCAGAACCTCCTCCGCGACGTCACCGGTGAAGCCGATGCCTCAACCTGCAAAGCTATCTCTGCCCTCATCACCGAAGCCGAGGACAACATCAAGGACGCCAGCGACCCTAGCGTCCGCGACATCACCCTCATCGCCTCCGCCCAGCAGGTCGAGCATCATGAGATCGCCGTCTACGGCACTCTCCGCACCTGGGCCGAACTCCTCGGCCAGGACGGAGCGGCCGACACCCTGGAAGGCATCCTCGAACAAGAAAAGAAAGCCGACGAGCTCCTCTCCACCATCTCCGATAGCGTCAACACCACCGCCAACCCTGCCGATATCAGAAACCGCTCCCACGCAACCGTCTAGACCCAAATAAACCAAACGAAACGGCGAAGACCTCACACTGAGGTCTTCGCCCTTCAACTTTAAGTCCGCCTACACCACAGCAGAAGTAATATGGTTTGCAAAGCCGAACCGGGACACGACTAGACAACTCAGGAAAGAACATCATAACCATATGACGACCGGCAGTCCTTTGTTTCGTCGCACGCGCATCGGCATCTCCCTGGTCCTCAGCCTCACCGCCGCTTCCATCGCACACGCTCAAATTCCCGGCCAATCGGTTCCCGCACCTCCCACCGCCATCGTCGCCCAGTCGCCACAAGGCTTCGACGCCACAATCGGCAAAGAGACCCTGCACCTCATCGTCTGTTCCGACTCCATCCTCCATGTAATCACCCGCCCCAACGATGTCGCCGCAAATCATCCGCAGCCCTGGCTCCTCCCCGCCGGTCAATCATGCAAAGGGGCACCATTTCAGTTCAGCAAAGACGACAAAGCAGCGACCCTCAAGACCACCAACCTAGCCGTCTCCATCTCGCTCGCTCGCGGCAACCTCACCTTCACCACCTCCGACGGCAAGTCCCTCACACGCGAACGGGACAGTGTCCCTCGCACCTATGACCCAGTCACCATCAACGGCGACCCGACCTATCACGTCGTCGACCGCTTCTCCCCCGACTTCTCCGAAGCCCTCTACGGTCTGGGCCAGCATCAGAGCGGCATGTTCAACTATCGCGGCTCTACCGTCGAATTAGGTCAGAACAACACCGACATCGCGGTCCCATTTCTCGTCTCTACCAAGGGCTACGGCATCATCTGGAACACCGCAGCGTTCACATACGTCGACAACCGCTTCCCACTCGAGCTCTCCTTCGACTCCATGGCCGGCGACGGCGTCGACTACTTCCTCCTCTACGGCCCCCAGATGGACGACATCATCCATCAATACCGCAACCTCACCGGTCACGCGCCCATGCTGCCCCGCTGGGCCTACGGCTTCATCCAATCCAAAGACCGCTACATCTCACTCGATGAAATCATCTCCATCGCCAACCGCTACCGAACCGAACACATCCCCCTCGATGTCATGGTGCAGGACTGGTTCTGGTGGAAGCACGAGGGCGACCCCATCTTCAACGACAACTACCACGACGTCCCCGCCGACCTCAAAAAACTGCACGATGAACACGTCCACACCATGATCTCCACCTGGGGCCTCATCGATCCCGCCGCCGACACCTACAAAAAACTCGACAGCGAAGGTCTCCTCATCCCCAACGCGCACGTCTACGACGCCTCAAACCCAAAGGCGCAGGACATCTACTGGGACAGCCTGCCAGGCAAACTCTTCGCCCAGGGCTGGGACTCCTTCTGGCTCGACTCTGCAGAGCCCGAAGAATACTGGCCACACGTTGGAGACGCCATCCTTCGCAGCAAAAAAATCGCCATCGGCAACGGAGCCATGTACACCAACATCTACCCGCTCCTGCACAACGAAGGAATTCAACGAAACTGGCGCAAGACGACAGACCAGAAGCGCACGTTCCTCCTCACACGCTCTGCCTTCCTCGGCCAACAGCGAGTAGGCGCAACCGTATGGTCTGGAGACGTCTTCAGCAGCTTCTGGGGACTCTCCCATCAAATCGCCGGTGGCCTCAACTACGCAATCTCCGGCCTGCCCTACTGGACCACAGACATCGGAGGCTACTGGCCAACCTATCCCGGCCAGCCAACCGATCCGGCCTATCAGGAGCTTTACCTTCGCTGGTTCCAGTTCGGTGTCTTCTGCCCCATCTTCCGCACGCACGGCCACCGCCCACACAACGAGATGTGGAGCTACCCCGAAATCGAGCCCTCTCTCATCGCCTACGACAATCTCCGCTATCGCATGATGCCCTACATCTACTCGCTCGCCTGGAAGGTCTCAAGCGACGACTACACCATCCAGCGGCCTCTCGTCATGGACTTCAAAGACGATCCACTAACCTGGAACATAGGCGACCAGTTCATGTTTGGACCAGCTCTTCTCGTCAGCCCCGTCACAGAAGCAAAAGCAACAGAACGTCGCATCTATCTTCCAAAGGACACCACCTGGTACGACTTCTGGAGCGGGCAGAAGATTCAAGGCGGCGCGCACATCCAGGCAGCAGCGCCCCTCGATCGAATTCCACTCTACGTACGCGCCGGTTCGATCCTGCCCCTCGGACCGCCGGAGCAATACGCCAACGAAAAGGTCAACGGCCCCATCGAGCTGCGCATCTATTCCGGCAAGGACGGCAGCTTCACGCTCTATCAGGACGAAGGCGACAACTACAACTACGAAAAAGGACAACACGCGACCGTCCCCATCACATGGTCGGACTCCGAAGGCACACTGACCATAGGCGCCCGCACCGGAACCTACGTCGGCATGCCGAACGAAATCACCTTCAACATCGTCTGGGTCAGACCCGCCAATGGGGTTGGTGGCGCTGAACAACAAGCAGACAACACCGTTGTATATCGCGGTTCAGAACTCAAAATGACCCGACCAGTTCAACTAAAATAGAAAGGGCGTGGACTTGACAAGAAGCCCCGCCAGAATCGGGCGCAAATCGCTTTCACCCAGGGACAGCCCAAATCGAATGCACCGCGGAACGCTCGAAGTCCAAGCCTAAGTCTAATTTTTTGAAGACTTTGCGCAAAAAGTGACGGAGTGGGGGGGTACCTGTCCTCCGTTCGAAGTAAACTGGAGGAGACGGAGAAGTATGCCAAACGAAACCCGCAAAGGTTCGATCAAAATCATCGTCGCCACCGTGATCATCCTGGCCACAGTAGCCTATCTCGCCTTCACTGGCGGCCGCGACAACAAGAGCTACTACGTCACCATCGGCGAACTCCAGGGCATGGGCAACAAGGCATACGTCCGCCACCTCCGCGTCGCCGGAAACGTGGCCCCCGGCAGCATCCATCGCGCAGGCACCAACGCCACCTTCGATCTCCTCGAGCAGGGCCGCAAGCTCTCCGTCGTCTACCAGGGCTCCGAACCCCCACCCGACACCTTCAAAGACGACGCCCAGGCCCTCGCCGTAGGCACCTACGGCCACGACGGCGTCTTCCACGCCACCGAACTCCAGGCCAAGTGCGCCTCCAAGTACGCCCCGGCCGCCCCCACAACTCCCACCACCGCCGCGACCACTCTGCCCGCCGCCCGCTAGCTATTTTCCAGTCAGCGCCTTCAGATATCGGTAATCAAAGTTCACGCCGGTATAAAAAGACTCCACTCCAATGCGTTCGTCTCTCCCATGGGCGCGCACATCGTCCCCATCGATCCCCATTCCTGAAAACCCATAGCTCGGCATCCCCGCCGCCATCGTAATTTTGCTGTCCGAAGCCCCCGTCTCCATCTCCGGCACAATCGGCAACCCGGGCCACATCTGCCCCACCACCGAACGCAGCGCCGCAAAAACCTCTTCATTCAAAGGCGGAGGAGTGACCGACACCTCGTTCTCATCCCGATCGCTCAACGCCCCAGCATCGTTCACCAACTTCACCTCGACCTTCGGATCCGCAAACACCTTCGTCAGCTCCGCCCTCACCTCGGCTGGAGTATGTCCCGGCAGAATCCTGCAATTCACATTCGCCTCGGCCCGCTGCGGCAGCGCATTGCGCGCGTGCCCCGCCTGCACCATCGTCGCCACACAAGTCGTCCGCATCGTGGAGTTGTACAGCGGACTCTCCGACAGCCGGGCCACAGCGGCCGCATCCGGCGGCGTCTTCAACACCGCCCGCATATCCGCCGCCACCTGCCCTGTCTCAATCTTCGCCATCGCCTCAAAATACCCGCGCGTCACGGCATTCAGCTCGAACGGAAACTGGTAGGCCCCCAGCCGTCCCAGAGCATCCGCCAGATGATAGATCGCATTGTCCTTCTTCGGCAGCGAACTATGTCCGCCCGGATTCGTCACCGTCAACTGATAGTCCGCATACAGTTTCTCCGTCGCCTCCACGCCAATGATTCACGGGCTTACCCTTCTCCGTATTCAACCCACCCGCATCCGCATTCAGCACAAACCCTGCATCCACCAGCTCCCGATGGTTCTTCACCAGCCAATCCACCCCATTCGACTTGCCACCCTCCTCGTCCGCGGTAAGCGCCAGAATGACATCGCGATCCGGCACAAACCCCTCCCGCTTCAGCCGGATAAATGTCGTCACCGAAGCCGCATCCGACTCCTTCATATCCTGCGTCCCCCGCCCGTAGAAGTACCCTTCCTTCTCCGTAAACACAAAGGGATCCGTCGTCCAATCCTCCCGCTTCGCCTCCACAACATCGAGATGCCCGATGATCAGCACCGGCTTCTTCGTGCTCCCGGCCCTGCCGCGATACCGCGCCACCATATTGCCTTTGCGCTCATTCGGCCCCAGCACCACAACGTCCTCCGCCGGAAACCCCGCATCCAGCAACCGCTTCCGCATCGCCTCCGCCGCAACTGTCGTACTCCCCACCGAATCCGTCGTATTGATCTCAATCAACTGCTTGAAGATTTCATGCGCCAACTGCCGCGAAGCCGCATCCAGCGCGGGCACCTGTTGAGCATGGACAGTCGTAGCAAAAAGTCCTGCAGCACAGCAACAGCAGGTAATAGTTTCAAAGTATGGAATCTCCTCAAGATGGTCTCGCGCTGCCAATCCGGCAGCCGCTAGCCATATACTCGCATGAGGACAAAGAATTCGCCGTACCGATAACCTTAAGAAATGTCGACCGCAACCACAATCCGCCCCGTCACGCTCGCCACCGCAGCCCAACTCGACTCCGTCTCCAAGATCTACGGCAGCTTCGCCGCTCTCCGCAACGTCTCGACGACCTTCGCCGCCGGCTCCTGCACCGTCATCCTCGGCGAAAACGGCGCCGGCAAATCCACCCTCCTCCGCGTCATCGCCGGCCTCATCAACCCCACTCGCGGCACCGTCACAGTCTTCTCCGAGACCCCGCATCACCAGCGCCGCCGCATGGCCTACATGAGCCACTCGCCCATGCTCTACGACGAGCTCACCGCCATGGAGAACCTCACCTACTTCGCCGGCCTCCACCGCGGTGATGGCGGCTGCGCCTGCGTCGGCAGTCCCGAGATGGCCCTCCGCGCCGTCGGCCTCGACCCCGACCTCAACCGTCCCGTCGGCCAATACTCCCAAGGCATGCGCCAGCGCACCTCCCTTGCCCGTGTCCTCCAGACCGATCCCGAACTCCTCCTCCTCGACGAGCCCTTCTCCAACCTCGACGCCGCCTCCACACAGCACATGGTCGAGCTCCTCGCCGACTTCCGCACCTGGCCCGTCGTAGGTGGCGGCAGCCGCACCATCCTCATCACCACCCACCAGGCGGCCCTCGCCAAACCACTGGCCGACAACATCCTCACCATGCGCAACGGCCAGATCACTCGAAGCCTGAGGGCGCAGGTGAAGACCACGCACCCAACCAAAACCAACGCCGCCCGCCTGCTCGACTCCCTCGGCATCTCCTACGAACTCCGCGCCTACGAAGTCGACCCCGAAGACCTCACCGCCATCTCCGTCGCCCGCAAGATCGGCCTTCCGCCCGAGCAGGTCTTCAAGACCCTCCTCACCCACACCAACACCGGCGAACACCTCTTCGCCGTCATCCCCGGCGACGCCGAACTCGACCTGAAAAAACTAGCCCAGGCGGCGGATGCAAAGAAAGTCGAACTCGCCTCCCTCAAAGAAGTCGAGCCCCTCACCGGATACATCCGCGGCGGAGTCACCGTCATGGGCGCAAAGAAACCCTTTCCCGCCTACGCCGACGAGACCATCGAACTCTTCGACATCATCTCCGTCTCCGCCGGCCAGCGCGGCCTCCAACTCCTCCTCGCCCCCGCCGACTACCTTCGTGCCGCCAACGCCACCCTCGCCGACCTCACCAAAGGGCCCGCATGACCTATCTCCGCCACGTCCTCGACCATCTCCGCAAAGACCTCCGCCTGGAGTGGCGCTCCCGCGACTCCATCAACGGAATGCTCTTCTTCGCCCTCCTGGTCGTCGTCGTCTTCGGCCTCGCCTTCGACCCCACCAGCTACCCCACCCGACCCGCCAGATCTCCGGCGGCATCCTCTGGGTCGCTCTCCTCTTCGCCTCCATCACCGCCCTCAACCAGTCCTGGACCCGCGAGCTGCGCAACCAGGTCCTCGAAGCCCAGCGCATGGCCCCCTCCCCTGCCTCCGCGCTCTTCCTTGGCAAAGCCCTCGCCAACATGCTCTTCGTCCTCGTCGTCGAAGCCGTCCTCGCCCCCATCTTCATCATCTTCTTCAACCTCCACGTCCTCGGCAACGTCTGGCTTGCTCGCCCTCATCCTGCCGCTCGGCACCTGGGCCCTGGTCGTCAACGGAACCTTCTTCGCCGCCCTCGGCCTTCGCGCCCGCAACCGCGAACTTCTTCTACCCTCTGCTCCTTCTTCCGATCTCGCTACCCGCCCTTCTCGCGATGGTGCCAGGCAACCACCGGCGTCCTCAACGGCGACCTCGACCCCATCCAGATCGCTACCTGGATCAAGCAATTGGCCGGCTACGACATCATCTTCACCACCATCTGCATCCTGCTCTTCGAAACCGTCCTCAACGCCGAATGACCGCATTCGCGATAAACTATCTCTATGGAGCAGCGCACCCCCACTCTCCGCAACGTCGCTTGGCTCTGGTTCGGAATCGCTATTGCCGTCCTCGTAGTCGGCTTCCGCCAGGCCATCTTCCTCACGCCGACCGACGCGGCCCAGGGCGATGTTGGGCGCATCTTCTACTACCACGTTCCAATCGCGATGTTGAGCCTGCTCTTTCCCTACCTCAACTTCGCCGCCTCACTCGCATATCTCTTCTGGCGCAAGCGCGATCCGCTGAAGGCGCTCACCGCCGATGCCTTTGCCCTTGCCTCAGCAGAGGTCGCCGTCGTCTACGCCAGCATCAGCCTCATCACCGGCATCCGATCTGGGGACGCGCAGCCTGGGGCATCTGGTGGGCTTGGGACGCCCGCCTTACCAGCATGCTTCTCCTCTGGCTCCTCTACGTCAGCTACCTCATGCTGCGCCACTTCTCCTCCACCGGCCAGAGCCAGACCCTCGCCGCGGTACTCTCCATCTTCGCCGCGGCTCGATGTCCCTATCGTCTACATGTCCATCCGCTGGTGGCGCACCCAGCACCCCGCCCCGGTCTTTGGCGGCGGCCCCAACTCCGGCATGGACAAATCCATGCTTCCTGCTTTCTTCTGGAACCTCGCCGGCTGGGCCATCTGGGGTATCTTCATCCTGCTCTTCCGCTTCGCCTTGGAACGCCGGCGTCAGATCGCCGAACAGGAAGCTGCACTTCAGGCCATCGAAGCCTCTCTGGAGACCACAAAATGACCTGGCAGTCGTTCTTCGACATCAGCACCATGGCAGCACAGGCACCTATTGTTTGCCTACGCTGCCGTCCTGGCCATTCAGGGGGGCTACTGCGGATGGATCGCCTGGAACTGGTTCCGCACTAAAGACCCACGCCGTTAGAAAATCAACGAAGCCACAGAATAACTGCGGCTTCGTTGTCCGAGAAGAAATTGCAAATGACGCGATCGATCCGAAGGTGGACGTTCCGCATCGATCACATAGACACGCTAACCGCCAGGAAAGTTTCGCAGGCCCCTCAAAATTCTCTGCGGCTGCCGCTCCCCTTGCCGCCCCCTCGCCACCTCGATAGACTCCGAATAGTGCCAACGCCCCTCCGACCTTTTCTTGTGCGATCCGTTACCGTCGCTTTCTGCGCACTTCTCGGCATCTCGGGCTGCCGTCGCAGCGGCTTTCCCGACGTCCCCGACGGCTACCGGGAGTTCGCCTACGTCAGCAACGGCGGCTCCAACACCGTCACCGTGCTCGATCTCGTCTATCTCCGCCAGGACCGGACCCTGCAGGTCGGCACCAACCCCACCAACCTGGCCGCGAACCCTGTGCGCAATGAGATCTATGTCGTCAACACACAGTCCGGCACTGTCTCGGTCATCGACGCCGAGGCCAACCGCATCGTCGCCACCATCCCTGTCCATCGCCTGCCCTAGTTCATCGCCATCGACCCCACGGGCCATCGCGCTTACGTCGCCAACTCCGGCTCCAACACAGTCAGTGTTCTCGACCTCGACCGCCGCCGGGAGATCGCCGTGGCCGGCACCGGCGAACAGCCTGGCGTCGCCCGCATCTCCCCCGACGGCCGCAGCCTGGTCGTCACCAATCGTGGCAGCAACAGCGTCTCCATCTTCGATGTGCACCCTTACAACGCGGCCGCGACCTCTGAACCTCCGCCGCATCTCCGCGCTGTCTTTCCCGGCTGCCCTGGAGCCACTGATGCCGTGATTCTGCCTGATTCCTCCAAGGCTTTTGTCGCCTGCTCTGCGGGTCATCAGGTGATGGCCATCGGCCTTGCGGCGGCGCCAGGATCGTGGCCGGCGAGGCAGAACCCCGCGCTTACGACTGACCACATGCTTGCGCTGCTCGATGTGGGCAAGACGCCTGTACATCTGGCGTTGAAGCCTGATGGCGGCGAGATATTTGTCTCCAACTTCGCCTCCGATAGCATCTCGGAGATATCTACTCCGACCAATGAGGTTGGTGGAACTTACGCCATTGGCAACAAGCCTGTTCACGGAATCGTCAGCGGCGACAACAGCACGCTGTGGGTCGCGAACTTCGGCGCGGACTCGATCGCGCTTTACAGCATTGACGACGGACGCGTACTGCCTATCGGAATTCACACCGGTTCCGCGCCAGATGCGCTTGCGTTCTCTGAAGACGAGCACCTTTTGCTGGCTGCTGACGCTCATTCCGGGGACGTTGCGGTCATCCGGACGGCCGGCAAGCGGCTTGCCTGAGTTGTTTACCATGCTTCCGGCCGGCAGTTCCCCCAATTCGATCGCCGTAAAGGCGATTCAGAAGAAGCCATAATTTACTTAAAAAGCTGGATGGCTGGCGGCGAGCGCTTTTTGGTGTTTTACTGAGCTTTTTGAGGGGGGTCTGCGAAAAACGCGTGTTTGAGCGTGGTTTTTGATGGTAAAAACGTGGTGAAATGCGTGGTAAAACGTGGTGAGTTAACGGCACTAAAACGGCCTCGAAAAACATGCCACTTTTTTGAACTTTATTTTTGCACAGGCGGTGGTTCTCAGGACTGACGCGCCAGGACAAGGGTGATGTCGTCGGGCTGCTCGTCGGCACCGATCCAGGCGTCGAGGGCCAGCATTACCTGGGTGGAGATCACATGCAGCGGCTGGTCGCGGTAGCGGCCCACCACCTCCATCATGCGCTCTTCGCCGAACTCGCCGAAGTCGTTCTCCGGCTCCGTCACGCCGTCGGAATATGCCACGAGGATGTCGCCCGGCTGCATGTGGAAGCTGTCTTCGTCGTAGTGCATGCCGTCCATCAGGCCTACGACGGTTCCTCCCTGGTCGAGCCTGCGAATACTGCCATCCTGTCCGAGCACCAGCGGCGGCAACTGCCCCGCGTTCGAGTAGGTCAGCTTCGCCGAGGCCGCGTCGTAGTGGGCCAGGAACAACGTCGCGTACTTCTCCGGCTGCGTACTGCGGAAGAGATGCCGGTTGAGCAGCGAGAGAATGCGCCCCGGCGATTGAAAGAGCTCGTCGCAGTCTCCCCCGCGCTCGTCGCGGCTGGCCATCAGCCCGGCCACCGTGGACTCGCTGTAGACGAGCTCCTCGCTGGCAAAGCGGTAGGCGCGCACGGCCGAATGCAGCGTCGCCATCAGCAATGCCGCTGAGATCCCCTTGCCGCTGATGTCTCCGATGGCAATGCCGACCCCTGTCTCCTTGCGGCTAACCATCCCGTCGTGGGCCTGCTCATGGAAGACGAGGAAGTCGTAGTAGTCGCCGCTGACCGAACGGGCGGGACGGCAGACGCCGTGCAGATCGAGATTTGCAATACCGTGGGCCGAAAGCGGAAACAGGTTGGCCTGGCACCTCCTGGGCGATGGAGATCTCGTTCTGCAGGCGCTCCTTTTCTTTTTGCTCCACGAGCAGACGCTTCAGCGATCCGGCCATCTTGTTGAACGACCGGCTCAACTCGGCGAGCTGGTCGTTGCGTTTGACGCCGATACGGTAGTCCAGATCGCCGCTGTCAATATGCTGAGTTGCCCTGTACAAGTCGGCCACGGAGGTCGTAATCGTCCGGCTCAAACGAATCGCCATCCACAGGGCCAGCAATTCGATGATCAGGAAGACCAGGCAGAGCAGGAAGATTGCGATGCGCAGTACGCTGGTGATGATTCCGCTCAAGGAGGCGCCGAAGAGCTGGTTGTATAGCAGGGACGGCCGCGATTCGACCGCGATCAGAATATTGTCCCGCTCGCCGGTGTCCCAGTCCGTGATCGTCTCGGTGGAGGTGAAGCGCACGGGCACGTCGGCCACATTGATTGGCGGAGGCTCTGTGCCCCCTACCACCCATGATCGTCCAGAAGCAGCAGGCCCAATGGAAAGGGCAGACTCTTTCGCCGCAGGCCTGGTATCGGCGGCCTTAGCATCGCTGGCCCTGGCGCCCGCAGGCTGCGAATTTGTCGCGGCGGGGCCTTGCGTTGCTGAAGCGCCACTTTGAGAGGTCGGGGTCTCGCTCACTACCTGACGAATCTGCCTTTGCGGTGTTCGAGGTACTGCCTGCGCGCTCCGGCAGCAGGCTGGCGTGACCGAGTCCCTCTGCAATCAGGTTCAGGACAGCGCCATCAACGGGGAGGCTGGTCATCAGGCTGAACATGCGCCCATCGTTCATCCTCTGCTGATGGACAGCGACAAGGTACAGATCATTTCCGTCGAGGACCAGTCCGGAGAAGTGTCCTCCAGGCAGCTCGGTCGCCCAGGGTGGCAATCCAAAGGGAGTCCTGGCGTGCTGGCCCGAACCAAGCGCGACCGGAGCGCCATTGATGAACGCCTGGGTCTCGCGCCGAAGCTTCATCCGTGGAAGGTCTACGCCTCCCGACCGCTCCGGCTCTCCCAGCGCGGCTAACTGAGCTGCCGAGGTCTCCGTCACTCCGGGCAGCCGACGCTCCAGGACCGCTCGACAAAGTCTGCGCGGTGTTCGTTCTCTCCGCTCATCTGGCTTAGCTCAGTCAGGAGCCGCGAATCAGCGAGATGGATAGCAAACTGTCCGGCGGCGATGTATGCCATCACCGATACCAGCGTCACGAACAACACTACGGGCGCGAGACCTATCAATAGATACGTCAGCACCAGCTTGTTGCGCAGGCTCCAAAGCATGTACTTTCGCACGAGCTGCCAGATCAGCGGCAGCGCAACGGCGACCAGCGCGACCCCCACAAAGAACTGCATGACACCGAGAAATGTGCCGAAGCCACCTGGCACCCAACGTCTGAGAAAGAGGGCGCAGAACCACACGCCGAGCCAGAAGGCCGCCCCGGCGAGTCCTGTCGGCAGCCGTCGCCACGGCCCTGAGGGAGCTTGTGATACAGCTGGGCCACTAAGACTTTGCATCGCTGGCCGCCTCCTTTCCCTCCGCCTCCCGCGCCAGTTTCAACGTATGGCGCGTTGCCGAAAAATGCGCTCCCGCCAACAGTAAAAGGCCGGAGAGAAACGCCCACATCATCAACCCTACCGAAATATAAAACGGCCCGTATACGGCCTGAAAGTCGAGCCATGGCAACGCCCTGATATAGAGGGCCTTCGCTAGTTGCCACAGCAGGCCGATCACGACCGCCGTGGGCAACACCGCCCGGGCGGGAACCTTTCTATAGGGCAGCACCCAGTAGATAAGGAAGAACATCAGGACGCTCGCAAGACCGGCACATAGCCGCAAGAAGCCATACGAGATGAAGTGAAACACGACATTGTCGGTGTGACCGATGAATATCCACGAGAGGATCGTCTGCTGACCCGCTGTCGACGCTACCGACGCCATTGCCAGTACGCCTACTGCAAATGCGAGCCCCAACGATATCGCCTGATTATGCAGGTAACTGCGGTTCTTTCGGACTCCCCAGACGGCGTTCAGCGCCACCTCCAACGGCAGAAACACGCCGGTAGAAGTGATGAGCAGCATGACCACCGAGAAGAACTGAGTGCCTTTGTGCGGATGGGTCAGAAGTTGCATGTTGCGCATGACGAACTCCTGCCCCACGGGCAGAAGGTTCTTCATCATGTCGCCGACGACCTCCTCCATCTCACGCGAATGGAAGACGTTGCGGCTGATCGTCAATAACAGCACGATGAAGGGAAAGAGCGAGAGGATGGTATTGGCCGCAACACTGAACGCGTAGGTATGGACCTCTGTCCGCGCCATGTACCTTACGAGCGCGGCGATCTGGGCCCCCAGACCGTACCCCTGGAAGACGGGTTTGACGTCGCCCATTGGCTTCGGGGGCAGCTCCGGCTCGTTAGACTGTGGCTCTTCGGCTTGATCGGGAACGATGAAAGACATAGGTGGAATGGGCACGGCGCGCAGAACCGCCGTTGCTTACTCCGATGCTAGCAGAGCGGCCCGCGTCTTCGGCAGACACTAAGCCTCATGTTTGGCCGCTCTGTCTTCGTCAATCGCAGCCTGAGCGTCTCCTGCGTCGAGGCTGTTTATTCGCATGGTCGCCCACTTCGCGGCCTCGGCGAGCACCGGATCATCTGCTTTGGCCCAGACATCCAGTTGGGCGCTAAACCTCGGTTCGCCACTGTTTCCCATGGCGATGGCGACGTTGCGGTGAAAGCGTTTGCGCCGAGTGCGCTCGACCGGCGAGCCCGCAAACCATCGCTTGAACTCCGCCGCATCCATGGCGGCAAGCCAATCGAGCGCCGGATTGACCATCTGCGGCCGCGCGAGCATGCCCTCGTTCGCCGACACGGGAGCGCGCCGATTCCAGGGGCAGACGTCCTGGCAGATGTCGCAACCGAAGACCTGACGGCCCATGGGCCCGCGGAGTTCCACAGGGATTGGGCCTTTCTTCTCGATCGTCAGATAGGCGATGCACCGCGAAGCGTCCATCTCGTGCGGCGCGACGATTGCGTCGGTCGGGCAGGCGTCAATGCAGCGCGTGCAGCTTCCACAACGGTCCGCCGCAATCGGCAACTCGGCGCCCGCCGCTACGGGCAACGACGTGACAATGACGCCGAGCAATAGCCACGAACCCAGCTCCTGACTGATAACACAGGTATTTTTTCCGATCCAGCCAATGCCGGCCTTCGCGGCGATGGCGCGCTCGACCAGCGGACCGGTGTCGACGTAGCAGCGAGTCTCGCAGACGAAGCGTTCGTGCAATGCGGACTCGATCTGGCGTAGACGGCCAAGAAGCTGATCGTGATAGTCGGTGGGGACGAGTTCGTCTGGTTCCGCGGCCGCGTTGTTCTCTGTTCCCGCAGCGCTCCCGCTCCATGCGTATCGGGCGATCCATCCAGCGTCGGGCGGCGCACTGTCGATCGAGAGTGGGCCGGATGCGTTGTAGTTCAGCGCGCAGACGATGACGGACCGCGCCCATGGCATCGCCACCTGCACCGCACTTCGCAGGAGCACGCCCTGTTCGTCGCGGCGCTTTAGATAGTCCATCTCCCCTGCCCTGCCTGCGGCGACCCACGCGGCAAACCGCTCGGCATCGACCTGGTCGCCAGCGCACGATTCTGCAACATCGACCGCCGCTACGCCTGAGGAGTCGAAGCCGGCATGCTGGGCCTGCTTTTGCAGCCACAATGCAAGCTCTGGAGTCCATGCTTCGGTCGCCACTTACTTCACCCCATTGCCGAGAGATTTGCGCAGACGTCTTCAAGGATAAATCGACAAGCCGAGCGGAGGGTGAAAGCGGCGTTGCCGTCGACGCAGAAGCCGCAACTCGAAGACCTGAGATAAAATAGAAGAGCGCGGAGAGTTGGCAGAGCCCGGTTGAATGCACCTGACTCGAAATCAGACATAGGCGCAAGTCTATCGGGGGTTCGAATCCCTCACTCTCCGCCATTTTCTCGTTTTAGGACATCCGAGCACATCCGGCGATTTATTCAAAACCTCAGCAATTGCTGGGGTTTCGTGTTTTTACCGTCCAATGGGGTACGATGGAAGCCACGCCGCGGTGGGGGTACTTTTGGGGGTACCTCATTGTTGATTGGGGGTACTTTCCCCAAGGTGAACTTTGGAGGGCAAGCATGGCAATTACGGACACGGAGATCAAGCGGGCGAAACCCGAGAAAAAGCCTTACAGCATGAGCGATTCGGGAGGATTGCACTTAGTGGTTTCGCCGGCGGGTGGCAAGCTTTGGCGTTGGAAGTACCGCTTTGATGGCAAAGAGAAGCTGATGGCTCTGGGAAAATATCCCCAAGTCCCCTTGGCAGTGGCCCGGGAGCGCCACAGCGAGGGGCGTAGATTGCTAGCAACTGGCGTAGACCCCATGGCGCAACGAAAGGCAGTGAAGACTGCGAAGCGGGTCGCCAGTGAAAACTCATTCGCCAGCGTTGCAGCGCAGTGGCTGGAGCATTGGCAGGACGGAAAAAGTCCGCGCCATGTGGATTCAGTCAAGCGGCGCATGGCCGCTGATATTTTGCCTTGCCTGGGTGCTCGTCCAATCGCCGAGATTGAGGCTCCAGAAATCGTCGCCTTGGCCAAAGCCATAGAGAAGCGAGGTGCCCGTGATATTGCAAAGCGCGCCTTGGAAACGGCGGGGCAAGTCTTTCGGTATGCCATTGCCCACGGACTTGCGGAGCGCAATCCGGCAACCGCGATTCGTCCAAGGGACATTCTGAAGGCCACCCGCAAGATCAATTATGCGCGGATTGATGCCAAAGAACTTCCAAAGCTACTGAAACAAATAGAAATCTATCAAGGGAGACAGTTAACACGTCTCGCAATGAAGCTGATGGCCCTAACCTTCGTGCGCACTAGCGAACTAATTGGGGCACGTTGGGGCGAATTTGACTTTGATTCTCGCCGTTGGGACATCCCAGCGGAGCGAATGAAGATGCGGACACCACATATTGTGCCTCTAGCGCAGCAATCGCTTGAGGTATTGGAAATGCTGCGCCAACTCACTGGAAGTAACAACTTGGTCTTTCCCGGTGATCGCAATCCGTCTAAACCGATGAGCAACAACACGATTCTGAAAGCTTTGGAACGTATGGGTTACAAAGGCGCAATGACTGGGCATGGATTCCGAGGACTTGCCTCCACCATCCTGCATGAGCAGGGATACCAACACGAGCACATTGAATTGCAACTCGCGCACACGCCCCGAAATGCCGTGAGCGCCGCTTACAACCACGCTCTACACCTGGAGGCTCGCGCCAAGATGATGCGGGATTGGGCGAACTTCTTAGAACTGACGCAACGTTCCGTTAAGGTTTTGCCTATACGTGGACGATTGGCGTAGGCGGCGTCGATTGAAGTACCGTTTTATCGGTTAGCTTCTTTTGGCTTGCATATCCACTTCCGCGTCACGAAGCCTTGCCAACAGTTCCTGCAAAAGTCCATTGGTATCGGGCTTCGGCGCTTGCTGTGGTGTTGTCAGACCTCGCAATATCTCTCCCTGCCGATCACGTGCCACTGCACCGTAGCTCATAAACGTCGTCAGGACTTTCTCGTGTCCAAGATTTTGGCTCCACGCCTTGAATTCCTCGGGTGATTTACACAGATCCTGGCCAAGGCGGACAAGTGTGTTTCGGAAGCTGTGCGGGTTGAAATAAGGCAGGCCTGCCCCCACAAACGCGTCGCGAAAGATCCTACGTATAGGCGAAGCGCTGCTCCAATGCGTCCGCGCCAAGCCTGAAGTTTCAAACTGGCGAGTCACCCCCTGGGTAGTGCGTGTCGCCGGGAAAAGCGGATCGTCATTGCCCCAGAGTTGTTCTTCTCTGAGAAAGGACACCCATTCCCTCAGAATCTGAGGAGCTTCGTTCCCTACGGGAAAGAAGTAGGTGCTGAACGTCTTACTGAATTTTGTCTTTACATCCCGCGCGTCCTGATGGACGCATCCTGTGATTAAGTCCACATGTTTCAGCTTCATCGAGGCAATGGCGCTATCCCTTGCTCCCGTGAGGAGCGTGAATGCCACCAGAGCACGGTTGCGGCGCTCGATTTCGGTCTTCGCCGGCATGGCTTGGATGACGTGTTTGATTTGCTCCAAGGTCGCCGACCGCTGCTCGCGCTGGGCGGTAGCAATCCGAGTGTCCTTGTCGGAAAGATTGAAATACTCAGCATCCGAATATTGAAAGCGCGACCTGTAGCCCGGCAGCCAGGCGAGCCATTGGAAGAAGCGCTTGAGCTGTGTCAGGGTGGCATACAAGGTCGCTTTGCTCAGTGTCTCGCCCGACTTGAGGCCCTTCTGTGCGGCCAGGTGCCTCTTGAAGGCGACCGCCTGTTCGCTGTGGAATGCCTTGAAGTCCCGATACTTGGTATAGACCTCGAACCGATTGAGGGCCTTCGCGGCCGCGTCCACGGTGGGCTCGCTGTGCCGTTTGGCCTCCTTCAGATAGGCGAAATACTGCCGCTTGATTCGTTCATTATTGGGGTTGTTTTTGCTCATGGTTCATCTCCCGATTTCAAGTCACTGTTTACAGAGGGTTGGATACTATTGCTTACTTGGTCCAGTCCCAGCGGAAAAGTGATGGCAAGTTGCCCTCGAACCTGCTCCAATTTGGCTATGCTGACGCGGCGGTTCATCATGCAATGACAATCTGGGCAGATCGCCTTGAGCATCCCCAACTTTTCAGTTTGGGGTAGATAATCCGCCATGTCGCCGGCAGCGATTTTTGGAGCGCGACAACGGAAGCAGTACATCTGTCCCGGCTGGCAAGTCTGCTTATTCTTGAACCGGCGAGCTTGAAGAAAAGCTGCAAGCTCCTGGCCAAGGATAAGCATCGGACGCTTGTCGTCTAGAACCGGTAGACCGGCCTTGATCCATTCGCGAACGGTATTTTTGTGAGCGCCAAACAGACTGGCAATCTCTTCGACCGTGTAATTGCGGTGAGTTTTCACCTGGCGGTGGTTGGGGTGGCGTTTGGGCATGCCTCGCCTACTCAACCGTCTTACGAGCGGCTTCCAGCTTCACCACCAGATCGCGAATCTCTGAGTCGGATTTCCCTGAGATGCGGGCGGCGTTTAATGTCGCCACTTCGTTGGCAGGCCAGCCTACGGCGCGCCCGCCCAAGCTCACCGGCTTAGGAAATACGCCCTCCGCGATGCGGAGATAGATAGTGCTGCGGGATAACCCGGTACTCGTCTTGATGGCCGGAAGCCTCAGTATGCTATGCGTCATCTTCAAACCTCGCTGAGCAATTTAGGAACGCTCAAGCCACACCGTAGCTGGGCTGTTTGGGCGATGAAACAACGAGAACACGCGAGCAGCTGCGTAACAAATGCCTAAGAATCAATCACTTGGACGACGGATAATTTCGCACAGTGGCGATCATCGAGGGCGCGCGTCTTCAGAATCCATCTGAAAACAGCAAGATGGAGCATGGCTGAGTTGGGCAAAAAAAATCGCCCAACTTTCTTATTTCGTCATGTGTTTTCGGACGGTTTCGGCGCTTCGGCCATCTGCGACTGCCATCTTTGCGATCTGCTGCGAGTACCAAACATCGGACATATTCGGACGGCCCTTTTTCAGCTTCCGATATTCCCTTTGCCAGCTATCGTGCATATCTCGCGTGTGCAATTTGCGCACTTCACGTCTCGCGTTGTTTGGGATGAGGCGGTTGTTTCCCGCGGGCGCCTTATCTGTCTGCTGCCGGATCATAGCTTCCGGATTTGGCAGGTCTTGCTGGGTCGTGTCGCCCTCAGCGTGCACAGACTCGATCGGTTTCGGCCTTTTTGCCAATTCCAAAGCGGCTTCCCCTGCCGCTCTCTTTACCTTGTTTTCGAGATGCAGGACATAGTGTTCCGCAAAGTGCTGGAGCAGTTTCGAACTGCTCTCTGCGTCTTCTCGATCCCATACCGCCGCGGCATCGTAAGGTGTGTGAAGGGAAGGCGTCATTAATAAGAACAATGGTGCTTGCCACTTTCTCCAGAAAATCTTCTCCTCTGTATCTTCATTCGGATCATAGACATGCGTGTCGCACGCAGCGCGGACCCAAATGATGATTCGGTGGACATGGGAACGAATCATGTGCCTTGTCTGTTCTTCAGCCCATTCGAGATGTGGGATCGCGAATCGGTCTGCATTGGCGCGACCTATTTCCGACAAGTTTTTGAATATAGAGAGAGCCTGAACGCAGGTGCCTTCGAGGTAGAGGTCGTAGAATCCTTTGAATATTGCCGATGGTCTGGCATCTTTGATCAGGTCGTGAAGGCGGTGGGTTGCCGCCTGACCGACCATCGCTTTCATATGCATGAAGTAGTTGATGTACTCCTTAACGAGGATCGTCTACGGGCTCGTGATGAAGCAGCGAATAGCAGAAAACGCGGGTTGTCTGCCCACATCCCCAGTGGGCGTCATCGAATGATTTCCGGAGATATTTGATTGCTGGAATGAGGTCGGCCGGGACGTCTTTGTCCCATGGTCCGGAGTTTTCGTATTTGAGTCGTTCCGGAGTACGTCCGTCCGGCTGGGCGTCGGTCATGGTTGGTGAAATCCAGGTCCGCAAAGGTGGCGGCGGTGTGATATTGGATGCTACTGGCTCTTACTGCACCTTGCGGCAAGATTCACAGTACAAGTGATTTAGGGAAAATTTACCTCGGGCCAAAGGCCCCGGCAGGCAAGGAGAGCGATTGGGTAAGGATTGTGCGGTCGGCGGCCAAACTCTCCATCCACCCGCTCAATGCTTTGTGGCGAATAATCTTCCGGGTAGGCAAAGAAGTAGTCCGTTTCGCCACTGCGGAGGGAGTTCAACCACGCAGTTCTTGCCTCTTCCCTCCCTCCTGGAGGAAATAGTTTTGGATCAAATCCGCCAGCAGGGACAGCACAGCTACCAAAACCGCCGGGGCATCCTGGTCGTAATCAAAACCATGCGACTTTCCAGGACGGCGCACGAGATCACCGTAACTTTAACTTCCAAAGATGCATCCATATGATCGCTTCCATGCTGTGTAACCTATCACTTACCTGCTTACCTCGAGCTCCCGAAGTAAAGATTCAACGTCATTCCTGCAACGTTCCAGTTTGTTGGGGTACACGTAACGCAATGCTCTCGGCGGTAATATGTGTCGACCATGAGAAGTCGCTTGGTTGGCCACTGGACACCCGCCGTATACCATTCTTGGTCCCAGGAATGCTTCGGCCCGTCATAGAAGACCTCGGCAGAACCATAGGGATCAAAACGGAAGCCGTGAACAAGAGAGTCGCGTTCGACAGTTAGCATGTTCCGATAGGTCGTCGAGTACTTCCCGTCTATCCAGCGGAGTTCGAGCCAGCTCCTGTCCCTCACCAAGAATCCCGCGGGAAGACGAAACCCGGGTGTCCCATCGAATGTAATCCGATTCTCGTCCTTCAATACCCCCGATTGAACAGTTCGAAGAAATTCATAGCCTCCGCCGAATAACAAGTGGTGTTCCTTATCTGGGTCAATGTTTATTATGTGGGGCTTCAAAATGGGCTTGAATTGGTATCCGAGCGCGGCCGCCGAATACCACTGCTGATAGGGGAACCCTATTCCTTGTTCCAGGCCACCAAACGCGAGTACGCGCAAATGCGAAGGAAGTTGGATATGCGCGTCTGCCTCCGGCCAGACTTGGGTCTCTGTAGACGTCGTCTGCGCCTCCCCCGCGGAGTCGAAGCCGAGAACCGCCAATGACAATCCGATCATTATTCCAGTGGAGCCGACCCAATTTTGTGCTCGCCAGCGACACATTGTTTTGGTTCCCCTTCGCGGCACAAAGTGACGAGACAGCTGGGTTTGGAGCACACACTGAAAACTTCAATAAGTCCATCCAGCATGCATCAGGATCCCGATAACCATCAGTGAGTTCATCGCTAGTGATATCAGATTGCCGACATAGATCGCGGGCTTTCTGTTCAGTAATCCGTACACCACCCAAAGCAGACTCGCGCAGGCAAAGATCGGACCACGTAACGAGTGATTGACCGGATGCGTGCTGGGTATGAGTGACATACAATTTGACGATCGATGGTATGGTGGCGAACGGCGTGACTATACCAATGATGGCCATTAACGGGCCGATAGTGCGAAGGGCTCGCATATACGTCGGGGAGCCGGTATTTAGTAAATATCTGATGGTCTCCTCCGCGCATCGTGATAGTCCTCAGGCTTTCATCTTGCTTCCAAAGTTGACGCTTTCTGAGTCATCGCCACGCAGTTCGCCATGATTGAGTCATCCGGATTAATGTCCTGTCGTCATTGAAGGTTTTCGAAGTGCGATCTAAAGACAACGTTCCCCCATGACCGAATCCGATATCGTGACAACAATCCCAGCCAGAAATTTTGAACAGGTCGCCATTTTCTATCAGATGGGGTGGAGAGTTTTGCACCGATGTCGGCTCAGCAACAAATAGCGTCTTCAATTGCACGACTGACGAGAGAGACAAGAAGTTTGCAAAAACCGGCGCTGCGGCGACACATGCTGCGCTCTGTACAAAATTCCTACGATTGAAAGTCATGTGACTGCTCCGTTCCACTTCGGCTGGACGAGGTAAATCCTCGAAAACGAACTTCTAATGGCGACAGCCCGAAGGCGGCCGTTGTTCCCCAGCGCTTTTCCGCAGCAGTGAGGATTTCGGACGCGGCCTTCATGTGACCAGCGCCGACTGCAGTCTCGTAAGCCTGTTCGAAAGCCCTCAGTGTGGGACGGTTTTCGAGGTTGATCTTCGCCAGTTCAAAAGCTCGTCCGGCGTCCTTGCCGCTGCCCGAATAGAACTCTGCGCCATGGTCCGCGAAAGCAAGTAAATGCTTTTCCAGTAGAGTCTCGAAACCAGTTCGTGCGGCCTCCAAATGCGCTTTCCCCTCCGCGAATTTCTCCTTCGCGACCATTAGGTCAGCAAGACGCCAACTTACTTCAGGGTCGCCGCTTGAAACCACCGGAATCAGCAGGACTTCTGCATATTCCGTCCTCTCGTCACGTAAATAGATCTCTGCCAAGTGAACGCGTGCTTTGACATAGCACGGCACATATGCGATGGCTTTTCGATACCACTCCGCGGCCCGGCTCGATTGTGTCTCGGGCACGAATTCGCCCCACAAGACACCCAGCTGAAAGCAGACCCACGCTAAGGCGAACGGGGAGACATCCTGATACTCCTTCAAAGCTCGCTGATAGATGTGGTCGGCCTCATCGAACTCGCCCAAATCGGCGAGCAAAGCGCCCAGCGGTACGAGGTCTTCCAGACGTCTCGACTCGACGGCCATTCTGCGTCGAGTCTCCAGCACCTCATCAAGTCTGTTCCCGCAAGCCTGGTCGATGCTCAGCAACAGGCGTTTTGCTGATTCTGAAGGCTCTCCACGGATCTCGGCCATCTGTAGAAAGCCTCTTGCCTCAGCAAATCGATGTGTCGTCGCTGCAACCTGCGCTTGAATGAGCGTGGTTCGCATCGGTTCCGCACCCGCGCGAACGAGTTGTTGGACCAGATCGTCGAGGCGGTCGAGCGCATTGACGTCGCTCAGGAACTGCAACGTCATTTGTTCTTGCTCGACGATGTACTCCGCAATTCCTTCCCGCTGCGGCAATTGCCAGAACCGGCTCCAGGATTGCTGGCGCGCGCTCTCGAGGTTAATGATAGCGATATCGCCATCCGTCGCCAGTGGGAAATCCGTTCCAAGAGTTAGCGATTCAATCATTTGACGTCTCCAAAGACCTCTTCTGGGGTTTCGAGACCCGTCTATCAGAGCTCCTACCTAATGAAGAAATGAGACAACGGCGGCAGCAGCTTTCTTAGGCTCCGTTACAAGCAGCAAATGGCCTGCGCCAGGAAATGAAACTAAAGTGACCCGTGCGCCTAGTTCTTTCTTCAACAGTTCACCATTTTCCGGTGGTGCAATCTGGTCGTCGGTCCCCTGTATTACGAGGTATTGCATCTGTCCCGGTGGCGCCCACCAATCTTTGAGCGGAGTGTTCTCCATTGCAGTTCTCTGCAGCCCTGCCACTTCCGGTGCCCGACTAGGCTCGATCATCTTCCACGCCATCGGGATTTCGGCGGGATCACCCACCATATATTTCATTTCCTTCAGAACCTCGGCGTTCGTCGATGCGGGATCGAAGATTACCTTTAGCGCGTGCTCACCGGGTGGCTTGGGTGGGACCTTTCCACCGGCCGCAAAGAGGATGACCGTATGAACTAGCTCGGGATGGTCGGCGGCCAGCGTACGTGCCACGCGATTTCCAAAAGCATGTCCCGCGATATTAGCTGGCTCGATCTTGAGTGCTTGGATCACGCCGGCAACATCATTCGCCAATGTGTGGAGGGTGATGCCTTCTCCAGAACCCGTACTCTTTCCCGAACCTCTGAAATTTATTCGAACTACCCGATACCCAGCATCAGCCAGATCCCGTGACAGATCCTCCATATACCCGACCGTAAGACCACCGAAGGGCAACAAAACTATCGGTTCGCCTTGACCTTGGCTGAAGTACTGTATGTCGGAATCGGTGAGCTTGACCAGGCCCTCCTGCACGGCCGCCGTTGACGCTGTCTGCTGCATACTTGATTCCCCGAGGACGCTAGTCAGTGAGAGGAAGATGGCAACCATAAGGATCTGGGCCCAGCGGCCAAATTTGTATGAGGATGTAGTCACGAGCTCTTTCACAATTCCAGACCCAGTCGCGATCATTTCGGAACTCCAAATCGAGTTTGGAGGCTTTCGAGGCCGGTCTTTAGCAGGGTGGATACTATGGTTTTCACCGTGATGGTGGGTTGGCCGTCCGCCCAATACTGCACGCGCCACTCAACGGAGCTGCCGCCTCCCTTCGGCCTTACGTCCAAGGTTCCCGTGTAATCTACGGCGGGAATTCCACTGATCATCGTGTAGCGATAAGATCTTTGCGAATTGTCGCTTGCCTCGAGGCGTTCGATGATCTGCTTGCCGTCGATCGTTTCGATCGTGCGCAACTGCCCAATACCCACTCCGGTAATCTGAAGTTTTGCGATCAGTGGATGCCACACGCCCCCAAACGGCCCGATGAGAGTCCAGACCTGATCTGCAGGCGCGGCCAAATCTACATTGTCGACCACCGTCTGCAATTGAGTGTTGGGCGAAGCAAGATAAGGAAATGCCTTAGTGCCCGGCTTTGTAGCGCCGGTCGCGCCGCCTTGCAGAAATTCCCGGTCGTTGTTCACCATCCAGGTAATCATGATGTCGATGACATTCGCGTTGACCGTACGGCCTCCTCCTGTCTTATAGGGCTGCCCATGGAGCGTGCTTTTCTCGATCTCGAGAAAGCTCGTGTCGCTCATTGGCTTCGACACGTCTAACAATAAGAAGTCATCGAGATAAACGTTAGCTGCAGCCCCCAGATCCGAAGGCGTCCAGTCCGCCCTGCCATCGCGCATGTCCCAATTGGTCAGACTATCCACCAGCCGCTTACGGAACACGGGCTGGAATTCTTCAGCAATCGCAAATGGAGTCTGCTGGTTCCACAAATCGCGCAAGTCGTCCGTCCCTGCCATAGCTGGATTGTTCAGACGCATATTGGTCTGTTCCGGGCGGCCGACCCAATCGAAACGGGGAGGTTCATGTCCGATGAGACTACGTGGCTGGGGTATCGCACTTGTCTCCGCTATGACCCCGAAGAGCGAACCCTTGTCGGGATCGAGCACGCGGCGAGTGTCGAATTCAATGACGATCGAAAGCACATTATCGTGTTCCAGCAGATTGGGAAATACCTTTAGCACTGCAACCAACCACGCAAGATAGAAGGGATCAGAGCGCAGGCCCGCAAACACGCGAAACATTCCGTCTGGAGTTGACGCACCTTTTTCGTCATTCACAACAAAACTGAGTTCCTGGCCATCGGGGAGCGTGCAAGTGCCGCGTTGAATCGGGTGTCGCTCCGTTGGATCCGCGCTCAAGTGCGCTGAACTTACAGTTGAAGCGATACTCCTGGTCGCCCGGGGTGAATTTCGCAGCGTTGCCGAGGCCCGCCACGGACATACGGCGAACCACAATCGCGTGATTGACCACATTGGAGAACATCGCGCTAACTCCTGCCGAAGGAAAGACATCCGCGGCAAGCACCGTTCGGCTAGGATCTTCCGGGCTCGTAAACGCGAACAGATCAGTGAGGTCGATCGACGGATCGCCGATTGACCTGCGGCCCATCAACGTGGTCTGACATTGCTACCTCTCCATGGCTTCTATAGTGATTTAGTTTGATGGAGCCTGAGGCTGCTGTGCCCATTTAGCGTGCCCGGTGACCGCGTTCTGCGGGCCGCCGAATGGTGTGACCTGGCCCGCGTTCTCGGGGATGGATTTCAGATACTCGACAATCGCCCAGCGCTCTGCATCAGTTAGCAGAGGGCCAATGATGCCGTTACCCCAGAGGACCGTTTTCGAACGAGTGGCCACTGTTCGAACTCCCGATCAGTGCTGTGTCCACGAGGTAGGTTCCGGATTTTCCTGAGGTATCCACGCCGACCTTGACCGGATCGAACTCTCGTCCCAGGTAGAACTTCTTGGTGCGCTGCGCTGCCGGAACCAGCATTTCGTAAAGATTAGGCACCGAGCCGTTGTGCATGAAAGGTGGCGTGGCCCACACGCCTTCGCGGGGCGCTGCCTTGTAGTGAGGCACCGCCGAGGGACGTGGAAGCGGAAGTTCCCGGTAGCCGTGCATCTTGACGGCCTCCTCTGGGGTCTGCTTGATCTTTGCCAATGCCATCTGCAGAATGCTTGCCGTCAATCCATAGTAGAGATCGCCAGCCGGCACGAGAGTCTTGTCCTTGAGGGGCCCGGCAGATTTGGAGCCAGTTGAGCGGTCAAAGCGAACGGCCTTATATCTTCGAACTGCATCCGATCGGTGCCCACATATTTTTCCGGCACCAGTCCAACTTCAAGGAAGCGCTTGCCGTACTTGTTGGGTTCGGTCCAGGTATAGGGATAGGAGTTGTGGCACTCCGCACAGTGGGTGGCGAATAGCTTCTTGCCCTCCGCCGCTTTCGCACGGTCAATCTTTCCAAACACCTCTTCCGGCCATTTGGGAGGCGCCAGGTGAGTCAGCCAATCCTCAATCTCTTCAAGATTTTTCAAGCGGGCGTTCGAATCAAAGAGGCCTTCTTCAGGCGAGCTTGGCGGTCAGGTTCATGGACATGTACACGCCCATGGTCTCGGTCAAATTGCGATTGATCGGATCCTGTTGCACGCCGCGCCATTGTGTCCACGATCCTTGCGGAGCATTCCAAAGGAAGGGAGGTTTGGTCGGCGCAAGGGGAGTAAAGCATTTTGGGGAATGTCAGGTGCTATGTAGGTCAAGCGGTTGACTATCAGAGCGATGGCGTCCATCCGCGATGGCCCCCAGGGGTAAGGAGTAACGAGGGCGCGGGTGCGATAGTTATGAATCCGATCGGCCGCGCTCTCAAAACGTTTGCGCAGTTCGCTCTTGGCGTCTGAACTCGATGCTCCCAGTCGAGCCGCCAGACGATCAAACTTTGCTGAATCTTTCAGCGTTTCCTGTACCGCGTCATCGAGAGCAAACAAGTATGCCTGGATGTCGAAATGATTCCCGACCCCGCCATCAATGCGAATCCGTTTTCCTTGGTAGAACAGCTCCGTGTTATGGCAAGCGGCGCAGGTCAAGCCAACGTCCTCGCCCTTCCATGGGCCTTCCGTCGTCACGGTCTTACTTAGCCCTATCGGCAAGCCATCGGGATTGGCCTGCGGATTCGCCGGATCAGGCGTCAGGCCATAGCGTTCGCTGTTCGCATTCGACCGGAACAGTTCCTGGCCGCCTGCAACCTCCAGGTTCAGGAAGATGTCATATGGCATCACAGTTGATCCTTGCGATATGTGGTAATACCCCTCGCGGGTCTCCTTCGACCATCCCTGATCGAGATAGACTACGTCTTCCTTTGTGGGCTGAGCCGCTACCTGAGAAGATTCAGTCGCCACCGTCGAACTCGGAGGCGGCGATGATTTACAACCGACGGATAACACCAAAACCGATAACGCTCCGGTCAGAACGATGTTGTTAGCTGGCGGCATGAGGCCCTCCTTGGTAGATGAACAATAACCGTTGATCAGATGAACTGCACAAGTTCCGATGTCAGCGCCGGTGAAAATGAAGTTCCTCGGGAGGGTGCCGTCGAGATTAGCGCATCACGTTTTTCGGCCGAGAAGAATCCAGGCACCAATGGCGAGCGATGGGTCGAGAATCGATAACGCGACCAGCAAATGAGGGAACACCCCCGCAATAGCCAAGGGCAAAAGTACCGCAGGGACGAAGACCAATCGGTCGATCACTGAAGCCGCGACTGGTTGCCGCGCTCCGGTTCGGCCACCGAACAGATAGAGCCAGCCGATAACCACAAGCATTAGGCCAACGACACGGAAGAGCGCTCCTTCGTGCCCAGCGAAGGGTGCATCCATAAAAAGCGTTTGAACCACGCCAGGCCAAACGATGAACAACGCTCCGGTCCCAAGGTAGAGGAAGCCATTCATGACTGTGTACTTTGACGCCGTGGACAAATTAGGAGGCTTTTCGAGAAGCTGCCCTTGATCAGTGACATATTGCACCTCCGACGAGCTCCTGTTCAGTTGCGATACTTAATGTTTTGTCCAGTCCCCGTGCCCGCTGGGCGCATTCGGTGTTCCGCCAAACGGCGTGACTTGGCCTGCCTGCTCGGGAATTGATTTCAAATATTCGACAATCGCCCAGCGCTCTTGATCGGTAAGCAATCGGCCAATGACTCCGTTCCCGAGAGGAGCGTTTTCGAAGGAATGGCCGGCGTTCGAATTTCCAACCAGTGTCGTGTCCACGAGGAACTTCCCGGAGTTTCCGGACGTGTCCAATCCCACCTTGACCGGATCGAACTCTCGCCCCAGGTAAAATTTCTTTGTGCGCTCCTTGGCGGGGATGAGCATCTCGTAGAGATTAGGCACCGATCCGTTATGCAGGAATGGCGGCGTAGCCCATACTCCATCGCGCGGCGCTGCCTTGTACGCGCCCTGTTGAGGAGGAGGTATCGGCAATTCCCGATAACCGTGCAGTTTGACGGTCTCCGCTTCGGTCTGTGTAAGTTTCCCCAACGCTTTGTCGAGAATCTCCTTCTGCAAAGTGTTATAGAGAACACCTGTCGGCATTATGTCCTTGCCCTTGAATGGAGGCGGTAGATAGGAGCTCAACTGTCCAGTGATCGCGTACGGTCTCAGATCCTCGAATTGCATGGGATCGGTTCCCACATATTTCTGGGGTATGATGCCAACTTCGACGAAGCGCTTGCCGTACTTGTTTGCTGGCGTCCATGTATAGGGATAAGAGTTGTGGCACCGGGCGCAGTTAGCCACGAATAGCACTTTGCCCTGCGCGGCCTTTTGGCGATCGATCTTTCCCAACACTTCTTCCGGCCATTTGGGTGGGGCCAGGTGAGTCAACCAATCCTCGATCTTCTCTAGATTGAGGAGAAAGGCATTCGAATCGAATAGGCCGTCTTCAGGTGTTTTCGACATTAAATCTAGAGGCATGAATACGCCCATGGTTTCGGTCAGATTACGTTGGATAGGGGCCCTGCTGCACACCGCGCCATTGGGCCCACGACCCCTGTGGAGCGTTCCAGAGGAAAGGGGGCTTAGTCGGAGCGAGGGCGGTAGACCAATTCTCGGGGATCCCAGTTTCCGTGGACGTCAGGCGGTTGACTATCAAAGCGATAGCGTCCATGCGCGCCGGCCCCCAGGCTGAAGGGGTCACGACGCTACGGGTACGAAACTCATGAACGCGCGCGGCTTGGGTCTCAAAGCGCTTATGCAGTGCAATCTTAGCCTCTGAACCCGATGCGCCCAATCGGCTGGCCAAGCGATCAAACTTCGATGTGTCGGACAAGGTCGCCTGCATCGCGTCATCAAAAGCATAGATATATCCCATCATGTCGAACTTGTTGGCAGAAGCACCGTCAACCCGAATTTTCTTTCCTTTGTATGCCAGCTCTGTATCGTGACAGGCCGCACAATTCATCCCGATTTGTTCGCCCTTCCATCGCCCTTCCGTAACCACCGTCTTAGTCAAGCCTATCGGCAGACCGTCAGGGTTGGTCCGCGGGTTGGCTGACTGGCTAGTCAGGCCATAGCGATCGTTATTCGTATCTGACCGAAAAAGTTCCTGACTATTGGCGACCTCGAGATTCAGGAAGATGTCGTACGAAATGATGGCCGAGCCCTGCGAAATCTGGTAATAGTCCTCCCGAATAGCTTGCGACCATCCTTGATCGAGATAAACGACTTGTTCCTTTGAAGTCTGGGCCGCCGCTATGGGAGAAGACGGTGCCATGGGAGAAGACTCTGCCACAGGCGAGCCGCCGGAGGGCGAGGATTTGCATCCGCCGAATAGTGCCAAAGCCGATAGTGCTACAGTCAAAACAACCTTCTTCGCTCGCTGCATGAGACCCCTCCCTAAGAGCGAATGACAGGAAGCATAGGCGCTTTCTAGAGTTGAAACACCTAACAAAAGTGCTAGAACAACGAAATATTTTTTCTTAACCCATTAATATCTACGTTGGAAATCGCTTTGGCTGATATTGGCCGCAAGACAAGTTCCTCGGATCACTTCTTCTGCGGCGGTGTCTGTGGATCCCACCGCTGCAGCTTTCTCTCCAGCATCACCTTTTCCTCCTGCCTGCTTATTTTGGGAAAGAGTAGTGCGATTTGTAGCCGCATGCCCCACGGATGATCCTCCCGTAGGGTACTTGGCGTTGCAAAAAAACTGCGGCTGGATGTTCACCGGTTGATTTCCGATCTTCATGACCTTTCCACGACGCCGCCGAAAGGCCTGTCCAGACGTTTCCGCTGTTTGCCTCCCAGTCGGCGGTGATGATCGGCAAGGTGGTGACATACCAACCCTTCTTGAAGTTGTGTTAACGAAATACTGCAGCAGCATTTGGTTCACATCTGCCCGTTCGTGAGGCCTTCAACCGAGAATATGCTGTTACCAGAACCCCAATGACCCAGTGACCTGGCATCGATTGCTGCTGCTGTTAACGGCCAGGTGTGAACTCAAAGTAGATCGGATTATGTCGAGGTGGCTTCTATTTGCGTATGCCGGGCGGAAGACCAAACTGTGCCAAACAAAAAAACTATTTTGTCAAACCCAATGAAAGTATTTCCGGCGACCTCGAAAATTCGCTTGCTCTGGCCATGTTCCAGAGAGAACCATTCGTATAGGATCGACGGCAAAGTGAGGAAGGAGCAATGTCCTTCCTTGCTTCCCAGGTCCGAGAGCTACTCAAGGCCGAGCTAAAGATCTATCTGCACAAATCTCTTGTAATGAGGATATTGCAGCAATGTATCTTCTTGCCCGCTATAGCTTGGGCTACCGATGAAGAGGGGCCGTCGCTTCGACTAGCGTGCCGGAGCCAGGTTTAGCGACGATGGAAAATTTCCCACCGATCAGGTAGAGTCTCTCCCGCATACTGATCAATCCCAGTCCATGCATGTATTTCTTGATATTCGGAGTGAAGCCGACTCCGTCGTCCGCGATCTTGAGATAAATTTTGTCGGGAGTGCCAATGACCTCGACCTCAACGTTTTTGGCGTGACCATGCTTGGCGATGTTATGCAGCGCCTCCTGCGTGACTCGAAACAGGCAAAGCGCGATGTCACCGGACAAGTTATTGAGGTCGCCTGAGCAATTGCACTGGGTCGGTATGAGATATTGTTCCGCGAACTCTCGGCATAGGCGTTTGACGGCCACGACGAAGCCAAGCAGCTCTAGGTGGGCTGAGTGGAGTTGGTAGGAGAGGTTGCCAACGACCCGCCCGAGATCAGTGAGTTTGCCGCGTAGGTGATTTAATTGTGAATTACCGTCAACGCCGAGATCAACAAACGCTCGGCATGCTTTGTCGAGTTCCAGGCCGCATATAGCTATGGAGTGGCCGATGTTGTCGTGCAGCTCCTGCGCGATACGCCTGCGCTCCGCCTCTTGGGCGTCGATCAGG
Source organism: uncultured Acidobacteriaceae bacterium (assembly GCA_963756685.1). GTDB lineage: Bacteria > Acidobacteriota > Terriglobia > Terriglobales > Acidobacteriaceae > Edaphobacter. Next base: position 288,382 of record CAVWON010000002.1, on the reverse strand, counting down.
CGCTGTGCCAAATCCACACGCGCCTCTTCCGATTGCCGGCGCATGGTGACGTCTTCTGCAATCACCAAGGCACACTGCTTCCCACCGAACGCTATGATCTCGGCCGACAGAAACGTAGTTAGACGCCCACCCATCTTCGTCCGGAAGACTGCCTGGCGGTCGAGGACACGGCCTTCGGTGAAGAGCTTCCGAATTATCCGGTCGCGGTCGCGTGCATTGTTCCAAAGACCAAGTTTGAGACTGGATTTACCAAGGACTTCGCTCCGGCTGTAACCCGTACGCTCTTCGTAGGCCGGATTGATTTCCCGGTATCGTAATCCGTCGAGCTGAATGATACAAAGAATGGCCGGGCTCAGGTTGAACACTGTCGCGAAGTTGTCCTGGGCCTCACGGAGCTCACGATCTACTTCTTCATGTAGGTCCGTCAAGGCGCTTTCGCGCGAAACGGGAGCGAATCGTTCCCCCAGAATGTCGTCTGGAAGACTACGGGGCCCCCAGAGGCGTCGTTCTTGTGATCTTCCAATCGGCGGGGTTAATAAGATGTATCGCGGAGGGCCGCTTGGGTAGATCGTTAGGGTACCTGAAAGTCTTATCTCCTATATGGGTCGGATGAGTGGGTCCGTAAGCACCGCTGGTCTCCGTCGGGTCACTTCGATATTGGAAGCTGGCAACGCATGAGCACGACCTTTCTTTCGCAGTGCTTGACGGCATCATTCTTAGCCACAGAGAGAATTTGTAGGTGGATCCGACTCAGCTTAAGGAAGTCCCGTGATCAGGTATGCAGCGCACCGGCTTGAACTGTCCCAAGCCTTTCTCAAAAATCCCTGACGATTACAGCCGCCCTGAAAGATGCAAATACTGATTGGATCCAAATGTAATGGGAAGGAAATATATGGCACTTTTTCTCCCCGCTAGCAATTCGCTGGTTACCTTTGGCGATCCCGAAGGCACAAACTCAATCGTCGTCGCTGGCTTGCTGGCACAACCGAACAACGCTATTTCACCTTGTAATGTGTCTCCGTCCATTCTGGAATTTGCCAGTGCTGATCGGGAGCCAGCGGCTTTAGTCGCGGTGATACCTCTTCTTGCACATCCTCCAACTTGCACTGAGGGCAGGCCGCACGGTGATGCATGATCAGCTTCTCGAATCGAGAGATAGCGGCCTCGGGCGCCGTTAGTGCTAAACCACTGCAATGGCCGGCGAGTATCTCGCCCTTCACGCGATACGCTACCTGTAACTGCAAGGCGAGAGCATGCAAGTATGGGCATTCGGGTTCTCTCATGATGAATCTCCTTACTGCGATTCGCACGGATTAGAGAGGCATAGCTCACGTCGATACTTTTTCTTCCCTCTATCGGGTCATGTGATTGGGTATGCAGTGTGCGAGACTGAATTGTCCCAAAGCTTTTTCTTAAAAAATCCTGACTATGAAAAGCGCCCAGAAGAATTGCAGCTACTGCTGGACTCTTCTACACAATTCCATAGAATTATGGGGTTCCATCTAGCATTTTTAATTGCCATCTAGCAATTTTGCAGGTACGTATTGCGATCTGAAGGTGCAACTATGACCTCGTACTTGTCCCCCAACCTTCCGTCCGGGTCTATCGGGTCTCCGCGCATCTAGACAAACACGCTGTAAGTGAAGACGAAATCATCGGGTGCGATGCTTGCGCACACCACACCCACGAGCTGCTGTAGACGATCCGTCCATCAAGTCCAGACCGCAATCGGCTCAGCACACAAACAGGACACTTTCCTAAACGCCTCAGCACCAAACTGAGGGACGTTTGCGTGCGAGCACAAGCGGAGAGATTTGATGAAGTGCCTATTCTTCATCGCGATTCTTTTTATGAGCAATGCCGCCTTGATTGCACAAACAGAAGGCGCCCGCGTCTCCGGCAGGGTCACGGACGTCAGCGGTGCGGTGATCGCCGGCTCCGAATGCACGATCACCAACATCGAGACCAATGTCTCGACCACCACCACTACCAACGAGGACGGGATCTACGTCATCCCCGGGCTGCATCCGGCCACCTATCGGCTGACCATCGAAAAGGATGGCTTTCGCACCGTCATCCAGCCCAGCCTGCAACTGTACGCGCAGGATGCAGTCAACGAGAACTTCACGCTCGCGATCGGCCCCAGGTCAGAAAGCGTTACCGTGGAGAGCAACGTCTTCGGGCTACAAACCCAATCAGCGGCCGTCAGTACTGTCGTGGACCAGCAGTTTGTGGACAACATGCCGCTCAATGGGCGCAGCTTCCAGTCGCTCATCTCGGCAGCGCCGGGTGTAGTGCTTCACCTCGACAAACCTGGGCCCGGGCCAGATAAGCGTAAACGGCCAGCGAAGCGACGCGAATTACTTCATGGTTGATGGCGTAAGCGCGAACTTCGGCGTGCAATTTGGTAACTTCGGTCAGGCGTTGGGCGGTGCGATACCCGGCATTTACCTCGCAAGGCGGCACCAACGGATTGGTCTCGGTCGATGACATGCAGGAGTTTCGTATCCAGACCTCGTCGTATGAAGCCGAATTTGGACGTACTCCCGGGGCGCAGATCTCCATCGTCACCAAATCCGGCACCAACCAGTTCCACGGCTCGGTATTCGATTACTTACGCAACGATTTCTTCGATGCGCGCAACTACTTTGACGCGCCTCCGCTTTCCAAGCCGCCGCTCCGCCAGAATGACTTTGGCGGGACCTTTGGCGGGCCTATCGTCAAAAACAAGACTTTTTTCTTCTTCTCCTACGAGGGGCTGCGGTTGCGACTGCCCCAGACGGCCTCAGATCAGTTTCTTTACGGCGTCCGCACGAGCGGTGGTTGCACCGGTCTATCAGCCACTGGTCAATGCGCTTCCGCTCCCCGATCCCAACGCACCCCTCATTGACCCTACCTGCGACAACATCACCAATCCATGCGAAGCGACTATCAACGCCGCCTACTCCGATCCCTCCAGCCTCAACGCAACCAGCATCCGCATCGACCACAACCTGAACCCAAAGATCACGCTGTTTGCACGCTACAACCACGCCCCATCGTCTGGCGCGACCCGGTACTGGCAGGAAGTTCACTATGTCAACGAAGATGTGGACACGCTGACCGCGGGCGTGACCATCTTGATGGCGCCCACCACGCTGAACGACTTCCGCGCCAACTGGAGCCGAAATACCTCCATCGGCAGTACATCCCTTACTGACTTTCATGGTGCCGTCGTGCCGTCCGCCTCGGCTCTGTTTCCCGTCATCGTCCCCCTATAGCCCTGACTCAGATCAGGGCCTCGTCGATTTTTCACGGTGACATGGTCGTCAGCGAAAATGCACCATTCGGCTCTCACATGCGGCAACTCAACTTCGTGGACACCGTCTCCTGGGCCGTTGGTCAGGCACCAGTTCAAGTTTGGCATCGATTATCGTCATCTAAGCCCTACGTCTTCGGAGATTGCCGGGGTATGGTATTTTCCCGTCCGGCTTCCCGCTGCTAGTGGCGGGCACCGTAGACACGGTTCTGTTGACGGCTAACAATCCTTTTTCCGTGAACGTGAATAACTACTCGCTGTTTGCCCAGGACACCTTGAAGGCCACGAATCAACTGACCCTCACCTATGGGTTGCGGTGGGAGATCAACACCCCACCGGTCTCGGCGAAGCCAGGTCAGCCGCTTTACGTGGTGCAGGGGATCTTCGACTCGAATCCGCTTGCGGTGGTGCCCGGTGCCCTCTGGCACACCAGGTTCAACAACTTCGCCCCGCGGCTCGGCGCTGCGTACCAGATCACGCCCAAGACGGTGGTGCGGGGAGCGTTCGGCCTCTTCTATGATCTGGGCTACGGTGGCTTTCTCTCTAATTCCGACTTCCCGTACTATCGATTCAATTTTAATGTCTTTTTCCCCTCCCGTCCCCTTCGATCTGACCAACCCGGTCTTTCAGCCTCCACCTTTCTCAACCACTATCAATGCGAACGTGCTTTATATAACCGCTATCGATCCTCATCTTGGCCTTCCGCTTACCCTGCAGTGGAACGCGGCGATAGAGCGGCGGCTTGGTGCGAATCAGACGTTGACTGCAACCTATGTGGGCGCCGACGCCAGAAACCTCATTCGGCAGGACGTCATCATTCCGCCACTGCTTTTCGACCTCGGTAGTGGCGGGTCGGTCGACGCCACAAGGAACGCCGGATACGCCCACTTCAACGCTTTACAGATCCAGTTCCAGCGCCACATGTCGCACGGTTTGCAGGCGCTGATCTCCTATAACCTCGCAAAGTCGAGCGATCTCGGTTCGGATGATGAGTCCGGCCTAGTCGCGGCGAGCGTAGGCCAGGTGGTGCTGCCCCCGCTGACCCCCTCAGACTTCGACATACGAAATTCCATCGCCGCGGCCGTCTCGTACGAGGTGCCGGCACCCCCATGGGGGCGCGTAAGCAACGCAATCCTGAAAGGCTGGGCAATCGATGGTCTGGTACGCGTAAGTTCGGCGCCGCCGATTAACATCACCGTATTCGTGACCTCGCCAGTGTTGGGACGCTACCAGACCCAAGCCGAGGTTGTTCCGGGCCAGCCCTTCTGGATACCTGATTCGACACAGCCGGCAGGCACAGCATTAAATCCCGCTGCCTTCACGTCCCCACCCGTCGGGCAGATGGGAGACTTCCCTCGCAACGGCCTGCGTAGTCCATATTCCATAAACCAGACCGACCTTGCGTTGCGGCGGCGTTTCAACCTCACCGACCGCCTCAAACTCAATGTGCGCGCAGAGTACTTCAATGTCTTCAACCATCCGATGTTCGGTGCCCCCGGGGAGCAGCGAACCAGGCAATTTATTTGATCCTTCTTTTGGCAAAATAGGCCCCGGCTCCACAACGAACCTCGAACTGGGCGCCGGCGCAGCCTTGGGAGGACAAAGTCCACTGTATGCATTAGGTGGTCCCCGCTCCGCCCAGTTCACGATCAAGCTACAGTTCTGAGAGCCGTCTCGCCAAAAATCGTGACCGCGTTCCCCCAGACATTCCCAAAACGGGAATCGCCCAAAAATAAATCCAGAATCGGTGGCATGTTTTTCGCAACCAGAAAGCGACCGTCAGAGCACCACCTTTCACCAGCATTCCACCACAAATTCACCATCAAGAAACCACGTTCTGCGACCCGTTTTTCCCAAAGACCCCTGCAATAACACCAAATCTTCAACACAAAAAAAATACCAAAATGCGCAACCAGCTGGAACGAAGTTACGGATGATTGGCTTCCCCAAGATAGGCAAATAAGAGGCGTTGACCGTTGGGCGTTTTGGCCCCACCCGGTGGCTCCACAGTGACAAATAAGGAGTTAATCTCCTTAAAGGCCGCCGCATCATTTGTCTTCAGCACCCATCGTCCTTGCGCCTTGTTATCAACGTTCAAAAATCCAAGACTACGCAACGAACCCGCTTTGCCCTCCTGCTGTCCCCACACCTGGAAGGTCTTCTTCGCCCCATTCTTCGCCGGATCATTCAGATCAAACGCATAGAAAACAAGCGACTTGCCTTCCGTCAAAAAAACACGTCCGAACGCCTTCCCGGGCTTTCCATCAGGCCCTGTGTCCCGGACGTCCACGACATGCAACTGACGGGCACCCATCAAATTGGGAACGTCTCCGCTTGCCGTCATAAATTGTCTCTGCGCATTGCTCATATTCGCCTTGGCAGTCTTTAGCTGCTCAGACAGTTCATTGATGCGGATTTGGTCCGCCACGACTGACGCCTGGTCTGAAGCGTGTGCCTTGTTCACGCGCGCCAGCTCCGCCTTTGTATCCGCCAAAAGTTTTTCCTGGATCTTCTGCTGGGCCTCGACTTCTGCGAGCGATTGGGCGCCGTTTGACGCTGATTGCATTGCGCTTGTTCGTGTCTGCTCGTTGTCGTGACTGGCTGTAGCGGTTAGCGTCGCCACTTGTGTGCGCAGACTCTCGGTTTCGTTCTGCTGTGCGGCGCGCGTCTGTTCCAGCTGAGAGATCGTGGCGTTAAGGGCGGAATTCTGCTGGGTGAGTTGGTCAAGCTGTTGGCGTGCTTGAGATGGGTCCCGTAGATCAAACTGACGGGAAGGCAGGCCCAGATGATGCGAAATAAAAAAGACTGCGGTGACGATGGCGGCAAGCACACCAGCACCCGCGGCAGCAAAACTCAGACGTGGTTCTCGGGAGAGCACCGGCTTTTTTACCTCTGGCGAGAAGGCTATTCCTTCGAGCGAAGCTCTCCTGATAAACCGTTCTCTTGCACCGGAATCGGGGCGACTCGTGATCATGTTGATGTACCGGCGGAAGCGGCTCTGCGCTAGCGGCAGACCAAAATAGACGACGTCGCGGAATTCCGCCACTGCGTCTTTGCATTCCGCGCAGGTCTCAGCGTGCCGCTGGAAGTCCGTCAGTTCCTCGTCGCTGAGGTGGCCGCCTGGGGCGAGCGCAGCTAACTCCTCATAGTGTGAATGGTCACTCATCGGTGCCAACCATTTTGCCCGGATCAGCAGGTCGAGTCACGAAAGAGCGCAGCTTCTGAAGGCCTCGATAATAGTGATGCCGCACGTTCGAAAGAGAGTTTCCCGTTTTATCAGCGATTTCCTTCATCGAAAGTCCGTCAAAGCTGGCCAACTCGATTACCCGTTTCTGAGGTTCGCCCAATGAGGCTAACCCTTCTTGCAGCAATCGTTGCAACTCCGGAGGTGCATACCTGCCCAGTGTGAAAGATTCACCAGACGAGAAAGAATCTATGTCTTCTATGTTCTCCTGATCATAGAAGTTCTTTGTATTCAGCGACCGCTTGCGATTGAAAGCACGATGATAAGCATATTGCAGCATCCATACTTTAGTAGTGCCTTTCGCAGGGTCAAATTGTGCCACCGAGCGATAAATTTCCAGGAAAACATTTTGGGTCACGTCCTCAGCCTCGCCGCGGTCCCGAACAACTTTGAGCGCGATACTGAAGACCAGACGTTGGTATCGCTCAAATAACACCGCAAGAGCGTCGTTAACGCCGTCCTTTAACTGGACCATCAACTGGTCGTCAGTCAATAGTTTCAGCTCAGCAAGGGTCGGCTGTGCTGCGCCAGATCTCGAATAATTTTCCGGATTCAGCACTGAGCCTCCACCCTTAATCCCAAAGAGAGTGCGATCCGAAGGAATTCCTTCGTGGCGACAAAGATTCTAGCCACGAGGCCTCAGCTAGGCTACTAACAGAACTAGCAGTCTCACGAGTTCTTTTTACAGTGCGCCTCGTGAGTTCCGATATTTGGAATTGATCGATCTGAGGCAATCACCCAAGTTACCGCTTACGCACTTAAAGGTTCGTGGGGCCCAAACGAACCGGACGAGAACTCATTGAGTCGCAAGCGGCAAAGTACGCCGCAATCACCTTGCCTTTGCTGTATGTCTGATCAAATAGGAGAAATTGCTCGTGGGAAGCAAACAGCTGGTCGACCTCATCTGAAGGGTATGGTGCTAACTCCTGAGAGAGAACCATCAACTCTGCTGGGTGGCGGGCGTCTCGATGGCGGAACAATCAAAGTCGGCGCGCGCAGGACGACCTCCAGGCTCTTGGCCAAGAGTGCTGCCTTGCCTTGATCACCCGACCTCTCAAATACAAGCTGGCGATGGCGGCCGTGACAGCGCTACTGGTTATACAGAGCGCGAGTCTGTTGTCGGCTATACAGTTTGCCAACTGCGGACAATTTGACCAGGGAGCAGCGGCTATGACATGACCTTCGACAAACGAAGTGGAAAGATCGGCCCAAACTGCTACCCATGAAGCATATACGAAAACTGCGCCTGCGCAGAACATCGCGATAATCGCAAGCCTGATTCTGAGACGTGATCTAAAAATCACTGCAGCCACCGCTAAGCCCACAAAAGAGCCCAGCAAGAATTCCGCTGCAATGATGATTGATGCCAAACCAGCGGTCGCAGACATGGTCTGCCTCCCTTCAACAACGTTCGAGCGGACAAGCCCTGATTCTGCGTTGTGTTGTAGCGTTGTCCGGATCCGCCGACAACACTTTCGAACTAAACCGATTCCTGCTGAGGAAGTCTTCTGATGTAGATATGCCAGCTGGAGAGACAAGTTGTGCCACAGCTTAGGGGCCGCAACAGGGAGGCAAAGAAAAGCGGTGAGAGCTTGGCACAAATCGATCCAGCCTGCGGCATTCTTGAATACAGGGATGCTCGAGTTAGCCAGATTGGGCCGCCGGTACTAATTTGGGAGACCAGAGCGCGCTACGGTCTTCCATGTTCAGGCGAGAACGACAACGAGAATTTGCAAAGGAAGAGTGCGCCTCGAAATACCCAGCTCTCAGAGGAGAGCAAGAATGCCAACCCATCGAACTGACATGAGGATAAGGGAATGGCCAATCGTTCTGACCTGTTCGCTCGGGTATTGGTGCCATAAAGCTGGGTGGTCGGCCATACTTCCTTTCTACTCATTAGATCTGTTCAAGGATCCGGAGGTCGTGAATATGTACGACACCCAGTGCATCAACACCGGTAACAATGATCGAAGTGATTCTCCTCACTTCGATGAGCGACACGGCGGCAGCGAAAGTGCTGCCGTCGATGGGGAGAAGGTAGAGGCCCATGATCTCGCCGGCAGCGCGGTCGAGAACACCGGGGGCCCTCGCGTTCGAGCAGACGGCGGAGGTCGCCGCTGGAGATCAAGCCGACTAGTCGGGGTGGCCGGTGCTCTGAAATCGCGATGAACATAAGGGATGACAGGAGCCGTTGCCAATCACAAAGGTTCTGCAGGATGGCCGCATGTTTATGGAGTTTGAAATCGAGGGCGCTAGTATCCGCGGCCGCACGATGAGCCCCCAGCGCATTTTGTTCGCGTTGCTGTTGTCTATTACCTCTCCCCTCGTTGGAGCCTCGCAGCCAACCAAAGGAGCGGATAACCATCCTTCGTCCACGCTGGCTATCGGGGACATCGGCAGGGGAACCGTGCCGGTTGATGGCGAATGGCAATTTCATCTTGGGGATGACATGCGTTGGGCTTCGCCCTCCTATGACGACTCGCAGTGGGAGCAGATCAAGGCTGACAATAGCTGGGGAGCGCAGACCCATCCGTCTTATGCCGGCTTTGCCTGGTACCGGCGCCGCCTCGACATGCCACCCCTACGGGTCGCTAACCTGAAGCTAGCGATTTTGATGCCGGCGATAGAGGACGACTACGAAGTTTATTGGAACGGTGAGGAGATCGGCGGTCAGGGAACTTTGCCTCCGCACGCCGTCTGGTATCAACCGCATCGTCAGTCGTTCGCCTTTCCAGTGTCTCCAGAAGGCGTGAAGGATGGTCTGCTGGCAGTTCGCGTGTGGAAGGCGAACCTTGCATCGTTTGATTACAGCACCCTCGGTGGACTGAGGGGGGCACCCGTATTGGGAGATGGGGAGAGCATTGCCCAGCGGGTCGGCTCGGAAGACTTCGCGTCAATGCGTCGAAACCTCTACTTCCGAACGATCAACATAGTGTTTGCGCTGATGGGAATGGTCGCGCTGTTTACATGGGCCCGGGATCGTAACCAGTGGGTCTTTCTCTGGTTTGGCTTTTGGTCACTGGGCCGCATGGGTCAGTTCCTTACCACGATGCCCAGTATTAACTGGGCATTCTCCCATGCGGAGATCAACTGCGTATTGCAGATTATTTTTTCCACGCATAACTGCGCTGCGTTATTGCTGCTGCTCTACCTCTTCGATCTTCAAGAGAACCCTCGTTTGTTCCGCTGGACATGGTTGGCAGTTGGAATCCAACTAAGCGCCGCTTGTGCAGACGGCCTTCTGATGCTGTTCTGGGCAGATGCCGGGCCTGGGATGCAGTGGATGGACGCTTTCGTATCACTTGTCATCATGCTCTGCCGAACGTTCGGCTTTCTGTTGGCATACGAGGGAATCAGGCGCAAAGTCAACCTGGAGCTCAGGCTGGTGGCCATCGTCGCCTTTCTCGATAATCTGATGGAGATCTTGCGGCTTTCAAGTCGCCAGGGGGTTCGCTTCACCCATTGGGGGCTGACAACCTGGCTTAGCACGCCCCTGTTCTATGTGGCCGGCGCTGGCATCACCGCTCTCCAGATGCTCGACACATTGTTTCTCGTAACGGTGGCGTACGCTCTGCTGCGCTATGCGGCACGCGCGAGGCAGAGTCAGATGGTCATCGAGCAGGAGCTGAAGTCGGCGCGCGAACTCCAGCAGGTACTTATTCCCGCAGCGGTTCCGGAGGTTCCCGGATACGCGATCGCCAGCGTCTATCACCCCGCGCAAAAGGTCGGGGGTGACTTCTTCCAGATCATCCCGATGCAGGATGGCGCTACGCTGATTATCGTCGGGGACGTCAGCGGCAAGGGACTGAAGGCGGCGATGAACGTAGCTCTTGTGGTCGGCACGGTACGCACACTGGCTGAGTTCCACAGCGATCCCGCCGACGTGCTCATGGGACTGAACCGTCGCCTGGTCGGACGCATGCAGGGCGGCTTCACCACTGCGCTCGCGTTCAAGATTGAGCGATTCGGTCATTGCACGTTTGCCAACGCTGGTCACCTGCCGCCGTTTCTTAACAAAAGCGAAATGACTCTTGATCCGTCCCTTCCGCTGGGCATTGATCCCGAAGCCGAATACAGCGACCAGCATCTTACGCTAAGTTACGGCGATCGCCTGACGTTGCATACGGACGGCGTACTCGAAGCGCGTTCGGGAAGTGGCGAACTCTACGGATTCGGCCGACTGACGGCGCTCCTCGCAGGTCTTCCCGATGCCGAGTCGATTGTGGAGGCGGCTCGCACATTCGGCCAGGAAGACGACATTACGGTGCTCACCATAGAACGGCTCGTAGTGCACGAAGTCGCTCCTGCTGTGATGCAAATCTTCTCTCCTGGCCTTTCCGCCGCCTGATGCAAGCCCGTGCGGACTGGCTGAGAGTGAGAGGTGAAAGACCTGCAAAAGGTAGAGGGCGCCTAAGAGTCGTTCTCCAACCGACGTCCCGATATCGTGCCGGAGGTGCCCTTCTATCTTTGGCCCGCCCATACAAACGCAACGAGGGGCTCGGCGCATTGAACCCGTCTATCAGGTCGGCGGCCCGCGCTCCGGCCAGCTCACAATCAAACTTCTGTTCTGATCCTCGTGTCAGCGGCACGCGAAAGGATCTTCGAGTTCTGCGTTCGAACACTTCTTCTATGAACATGACTAGCGCAGGCGAAATTTCGAGGTCGCCGGCAATTCTTTCATTGGGTTGGACGAAATAGTTTTTTTGCTTGGCACAGCTTGGCCTTCCGCCCGGCATACGTAAATAGAAGCCACCTCGACATAAATCCGATCTATCGCAAACAGTTGCTTGGGGCCTTGTTAAGGAAAGGTGCGCTCATAAGTCGCCGATTGTCAGATAAGTGTCGGAATATAGCGACTCATTCGGTCTCTTTTCATTAGTTTTCCAGTTGGACGACTTGATGTCGGGCCCTCCTAGAAATCGACCCGACCGATCTCGAGGGGGCGTAGTTAATGACGCGTCGCGAGAGCTATACATCGCACTGTCGGGGTGGTCATGTTTTCACTCTTTCAGTCGCGGCGTCTTCACAAGCGATCGAGAAGTAGGAGTGGTGCTTGCTTTGCAACGCAATTCCGAACACAGTGATTTTTTATTGAGTTAGCAGATGGAACGAGGAGGACGTATATGCGACGCAACGGAAAGATGGATCTAATTGTGGCAACATTTTTGATGACTACGGCGCTGGGCGTCACGTCCCTCTTAGCGCAAAACCAGAAACCTAACATTGTCATCCTGATGACTGACGATACCGGTTGGAACGACTTCGGGGCTTATGGAGGTGGCGAGAACCTCGGCCATCCGACCCCCAACGTCGATCAGGTCGCCAAGGAAGGCGCCGTCTTCACCAGTTGGTACGGCCAGGCAAGTTGCACCGCGGGCCGAGCCTCGTTCATGACCGGGCGCATCCCCATCCGCTCGGCGCTTTCGGTCGTGGTTGTGCCTGGCGACCCGAACGGCCTCACGAAGAGCACTCCGACAATCGCCGAGTTCTTCAACAAGAACGGCTATTCGACATATTTCTCGGGCAAATGGCATCTGGGGGACCAACCCAAGTTCTACCCGATCGAGCATGGCTTCGACGAAATGAAGGAGTTCGCCGCCTACTATCCGGGCGTCTATACCTATGACGACACGGATAGCTTCGCGCATCCCTTGTTCCCGAAATATAACCCTGCTTACTGGGCGGAATATCAAAAGATCGTCAACCTGGACGAATGGGAAGGCGTTGCCGGCAAACCCGCGACTAAGGTTGCGCGTATCGACTACGACTACCTGCATGAGTTCGACGTCCGTCAGGCTGGCTCAGCGGTCGAATACATTAAGGCGCACGCCAAAGGTGGCAAGCCTTTCTTCATGGACGTCAACTTCATGAAGATGCACAACCCGAATATTCCCGCCAAAGCGTTCATCGGCAAATCGCACCTAGGCAATTATTCAGATGCCATGATGGAACTCGACTCCAACATCGGCCAAATTATGGACGAAATCCGCGCAGATGCCCCCAACACCATCGTCATCATCACCGCCGACAATGGCGCATGGCAGGACGCGTGGCCGGATGCCGGTACAGTGCCGTTCCGTGGGGAAAAGGGCTCGCCGTTTGAGGGCGGTTTCCGCGTGCCAGGCATCATGTGGTGGCCCAGTCACATTCCTGCCGGCGCACGCTATGGCGAAATGATGTCGCACATTGATTGCTGGTCAACGCTGGCAACGATGGCCGGTATCACTCCGCCGCCTCACGGTGCGTGGAAGGACAATGATGGCAAGCCGATCTACTTCGACAGCATTGACAACAGCGCCTACATCCTGGGCAAAGAAAAGCATTCCGCTCGCAACGGATGGATCTATATCGACGGCGAAACCTACGCTGGTGCTCGTGCTGACATCGGCGGCGATCCCACGAACCCCGATCTCAAAATCGCCTGGAAATATTTGTATACCTCCAAGGACACGTGGCTCGGTCCACAGCAGAATCTCGGTGCCATTGGTTCGGCCTACAACCTCACGATGGATCCGTTCGAGAAATACGACATGACGTTCAACGGTGCGGTGAGCACGCGCACCCCGACCACCTCGCCGGGACGCTATGCCGGTTACGACAATGGCTGGGTTCTTTCGCTGATCTCGGTTCCGGTCATGGAGTTTGACAAATCCATCGTTGATTTTCCGAACATCAAGCGTTTCCCCGGCGGAGCATCGAACGATATGAATCCGGATCTGCAGCATCCAGGCAACCCGTTGCCTTTGATGGATATCAAGAAGCTCGTGCAAACCATAGGCGCAGCGGATTGATGTCTCTAGAGTAGCTGGTGCCAGAAGGGCGGTTCGCGAGAACCGCCCTCCGCCTCCTTAACCAGCACACAATGGCACCTTGGGACTTTCGGCGATACGGCCCAGAAAAGGCCCTTCTAGACGGGCGCTGAGCTTGCCGGAAATCGAGAAGTCGATTGAATGAAATGATTGCGGGTGCCTGCACCCTATAAAGGAGGGGAAATGCCCAAACGAAATCTGCTAGTTTTCTCTCTCCTTGCGTTGTTGCCATGTGAACCGACATTCGCGCAGGAGAAACCCGATCCCGCAGCGCAGGCGAAGCCGGCTACTGCGCAGCCAGCAGATGCGGAATCCGACGAGGCCAAGACGGCGGCGCTGGCAAAAGCCGCACAGAACCCGATCGCCGACCTTATCAGCTTCCCACTCCAGAACAACACCGCGTTCGGCATTGGCCCGTATGAGCGTGCCCAAAACGAGTTGCTCATTGAGCCGGTCATTCCACTGCACATTACGAAAAGCTGGAACCTGATCACCCGCACCATCTGGCCGCAGATTGTGCAGCCGGACACTACGGAGCCAACGAAGGGCTGGACTGGCTTCGGAGACTTGAACCCCAGCTTCTTTCTGTCTCCGTCCGCGCCCCACAAATTGACCTGGGGCGCGGGGCCGACATTTGTTCTTCCTTGGGCCACAGCCGAGCAACTCGGTCAGGGGAAGTTCAGCATCGGACAGGCGGTTGTGGCACTGACGATGCCAGGTCACTGGGTCATTGGGGTTCTGGTGAACAACATATTTTCGGTTGAAGGTTCGCACGAACGAGCGAATGTGAACCAGATGTTGCTGCAGTATTTCGTCAACTACAACTTCAAGAAGGGCTGGTATGTCACTACCTCGCCGATCATCACCGCCGACTGGGAGGCAAGCAGTGGAAACGTCTGGACGGTGCCCTTCGGTGGCGGGGTGGGAAGAATCATGAAGATCGGAAATCAGCCGGTGAACATCCAGTCGCAGTTTTTTGGCAATGCCAAGTATCCCACGGGGGGTTCTCCCTGGGGCATGCGGCTACAAATCGCACTACTCTTTCCCAAATTAAGCAAGCAGGAGGAAAAGGTGATGCTGGAGAAAAAGCTGCAGCAGTTGGATCAGCAGACGTCGTCACCGCAGAAGAAATGACATGCTGCGCAAGCCAAAGAAGCTCGGGGCACGGCTGCTAGAGCGGCCAAAAGAGGAGGAACAAATGTACGAAAATCCGGAATCAGCCAGACTTGAGGAAGCGCGAACCGCTAAGACACCGTGGAGAAAATGGGGGCCCTACTTGAGCGAGCGGCAGTGGGGTACGGTTCGCGAAGATTACAGCCAGGATGGAAATGCCTGGGATTACTTCACGCATGACCAGGCCCGATCTCGTGCGTATCACTGGGGCGAGGATGGTCTTGCCGGCATCAGCGATGACAAGCAGTTGCTGTGCTTTAGCGTGGCCCTGTGGAATGGCAAAGACCCCATCCTCAAAGAACGTGCATTCGGGCTTACGAACAGCGAAGCCAACCACGGCGAAGACGTCAAAGAATACTATTTCTACCTCGACAGCACGCCGACCCATTCCTATATGAAGTACCTGTACAAGTATCCGCAGGCCGCGTACCCCTATAACGAATCTGATCGAGACGAACAAGGGACGCAACCGCGGCGACATGGAGTATGAATTGCTGGACACGGGAGTCTTCAACGGAGATCGCTACTTCGACGTCTTTGTGGAATATGCCAAGCAGTCGCCGGAAGACCTCCTCATCCAGATCAGCATAAGCAATCGCGGGCCTGAGGCCGCCACATTGCATGTGCTGCCGACGCTGTGGTTCCGCAACACCTGGACATGGTTGCCAGGTTCGCCAAAGCCATCCCTGAAGCAGATCCTTAGCCGGAAAGGCGTACAGGCCGTTTCAGTGTCACATGCCGATCTGGGTGAGCGCTATCTGTACTGCGAGGGAGATGTCCCGCTGCTGTTCACGGAAAATGAGACGAACAACGAGCGGATATTCGGCACGCGCCAATGCTTCTCGTTACGTCAAAGACGGAATCAATAACTACGTCGTCAACGGGAATCATCGACGCCGTCAACCCCGAGAAAACGGGAACCAAGTCTGCGGCAAACTATCAGTTGAACGTGGGTGCAGGAAAGACAGCCACCGTCCGTCTGCGGCTAAGCGATGCTGGCGCCTGCTGCCATGGGCGATCCGTTCAAGAGCTTTCGCCGCACTCATGCAGACTCGCCAGCACGAGGCAGATGAGTTCTACAAATCCATAACCCCAACTCGCGTCAGCGAAGATGAAGCCCTCGTCATGCGCCAGGCGCTGGCCGGGATGCTCTGGTCCAAGCAGTTTTTCTTCTTCGACGTGGACTTATGGCTCGACGGAACACGGTGAGGATCCGATGAAGCCGGGCGGCCGCTTCGGGCGGAACACCGAATGGTTCCACATGGTGAATCAGCACATTATCTCGATGCCCGACAAATGGGAGTATCCGTGGTATGCGGCGTGGGACCTGGCATTCCATACCATTGCTCTGTCCACGGTCGATCCGGATTTCGCCAAAGAGCAGCTCGACTTGATGCTGCAGGAGTTCTTCCTGCATCCGACGGGTCAAATCCCTGCCTACGAGTGGAACTTCAGCGACGTCAATCCGCCGGTACACGCCTGGGCCTCCATTTTTTTGTACCGGACGGAACAGGCCCTGCAAGCGGCAAAGGCGACCTCGAGTTCCTCAAGCGGTCGTTTGCCAAGCTAATGCTGAATTTCAGTTGGTGGGTAAACCGCAAAGACCGGTTTGGTAAGAACCTGTTTGAAGGCGGGTTCCTTGGACTGGACAACATCGGCGTCTTCGATCGCAGCTCGCCGCTGCCTACCGGTGGCCACCTTGAGCAGGCGGACGGCACCGCGTGGGTTTCGATGTTCGCACAGAACATGTCGGAGATCGCCATTGAGTTGGCTGCCCACGACCCTATGTACGAAGACATGGCGCTGAAGTTCGCTGAACATTTCATTTGGATTGCACAGGCCATGAATCAGACGGGGCCAGAGGGAATGTGGGACGAGGAGGATGGCTTCTACTACGATGTACTGCGCCTCCCCGACGGTAGCGCCAGGCGGCTCAAGGTTCGCTCCATGGTGGGCCTGCTGCCCTTGTGTGCCACCACGGTGATCGAGCCGTGGCAGCGCGAACGTGTACCGCGAGTCGCAAAGATCTTGCGGGAACGCCTGCAACGGATGCCCGAACTACGTGAGAGCATTCATCCAACCGGGGTCGACCATTTCGGATATGGCGAGCGCGGCATCGCTGCGCTGGTGAATGAGGAGCAGGTTACGCCGGATTCTCACGCGCATGCTCGATGAGAACGAATTCCTCAGCCCTTATGGCATCCGAGCGCTCTCCCGTTATCACGAGGAGCATCCCTTTGTTGTTCAATGTGGAGGGACAGGAATACCGGGTGAACTATCTTCCGGCGGAGTCAGACACGGGCATGTTCGGAGGTAACTCCAACTGGCGCGGTCCGATATGGATGCCGGTGAATGCGATTGCTGATCCGCGCCTTGTTGTCGTTCTATCTCTATTACGGCGACAACTTCAAAATCGAGTGTCCGACCGGCTCGGGCAAGTTGATGAACCTGTTCGAGGTCGCCAAGGAGATCGCCAACCGTCTGACCCGGATCTTCCTGAAGGATAAATCCGGCCGGCGACCAGTGTACGGAGGTACGGAGAAGTTCCAGACCGATCCCCAGTGGAGGGACTACATCCTGTTCTTCGAGTACTTCCACGGTGATAACGGAGCGGGCCTCGGGGCCAGCCACCAGACTGGATGGACCGGCGTGGTCGCAAAACTGATCGAGCTTTTTGGCCGCATCGACGGACAACAGCTTCTTGGAAGCCGGTAAATCAGGTGCCTTTGCGGAAGGGGCGAATTCAAGAGGTAGAAAAAGTGTCCGCCGCCTGATTTGGGGCGCAATCAGTATCGAGATACTCGGGATGTATGGGAAGAGTCGAATGATCTCCGCCCGGAGTGACCGAACTCTGCGCGAACTGACGGGTAATCGTTTCGAGTGACCGGACAAGACAAATGCCTTTGCTAAGAGAGAATCGACAAGCGATCAGCAAGTCGCTTCACTGACTGCTCTCGCCGTAGCCCGTCTGCATCTTCTTGCTCTTAGGCTCAACTGCGCATTCGCCAGCCCAACTTCCGAATTCTGGGGCACCTCCGCCAACCCAAACTAAGGCGCCGATTGATCCGCTCGGACGTGAAACTCCGCGTAGCGCATTGTTGGGTCTTCTGAAGTATGCAGAACGCCGAGACTTTGCGACCGCTGCTCGTTACTTCCAACAGGATCCTGGCCAGGAACGGACTTAGTGCAGCTAGCCAAGGAACTTCAAGCATTGCACACAAAGTTCAAAGGCAACATTGACCTGTTGAGCGATGAACCCAACGGCACGGTCGAAGCTGGACTGCCTCCTGGCGAGGTTCGTGCTGGCGTGTTGAAAGTAGGTGCCACGACAGTAGACGTGATCCTGGTGCGGGTGGATGATCCGGATTCGGGGAAAATCTGGCTCCTTTCCAAAGAGACTGTTGCGAGTATCCCGCAGCTCTACGCCCAAATGGAAAGCCAAGGGCCAACCGTCGTCGAACGAATGGTGCCGGCCGCACTGACCAATCGGCGCCTGCTGGACATGTCACTTGCGCAATGGCTTGGGTGGCTGCTCTCGATCCCGATCTCCTGGTTCCTGGCCTTGCTACTGGAGATTCTGCTGAGTGCACCCCGCCGAATCTGGTGCAAACTCCGAAGACTTTCTTTTAGTTCGATCTGGAAGACGCCGCTGGGCATGCCACTCCGGTGTATCGTTGCGATCTTGGTGCATGGCCTTTTCGTCTACCTGCTTGATCTGCCGCTTTTGTATCGCGTCTACTACGCTCGTTTTTTAGCGGCCCTCCTGGTGGGATGTTTCGCGTGGCTCGTGAGCAGGATATCGGACCGAGGTTTTGACCATGCAGTTATCCGGACGCGGACGCAACTCGCAGGCGGAGAGTCGATCCTGATCGTCTTGCAGCGGCTCACCCGCGTCCTAATATTGCTAATTGGCCTTATCGGCGTATTGGCCGTATTAGGGTTGAACGTGAGGACTACGCTCGCTGGCCTCGGCATCGGCGGACTGGCGCTAGCGTTGGGCGCACAAAAATCGCTGGAGAACCTGATGGGCGGGGTCTCATTGCTGATGGACAAGGCCCTACACGTTGGCAACTTTTGCAAGATCGGCAATCAAGTTGGAACAGTCGAAGATATCGGACTGCGCTCTATTAAGCTACGAACGCTCGATCAAAGCCTGCTGGTGGTTCCGAATGGATCACTGGCACAGATGCAGTTCGAGAATTTTGGGCCTCGGCGAAAATGCCTCATCAATCAGCACTTTACACTGCGAATTGAGACGCAAGTGCAACAGTTACGGTTAGTGCTCGATCAGGTGCAGATGATGTTGGGCCAACAACCTGCGATCGAAACGGGAACTTCGCGAATTCGCGTTGCGAATTTCGCCGGTGCCGCCTTCGAATTGGAATTGTGGGCTTACGCTACGACGGCCGACTGGGCAGCGTTTACTGTCATTCGCCAGGACGTCATTCTAAAGATCGCTGAAATTGTCGAGGCCGCCGGTACTCGGTTTGCGGCGCCGACACAATTGACATATCTATCGACAGACGCGGGCATTGCCCTAGAAAAGGCGAATGATCTTGTGCATCACGTGACCGAACTCCGGGCCAGCGACGCTTTCCGATATCCAGGCGAAGTCCGAACGGCAACGGAATCGCCTCCAATTCGGCCCGGGCCACGATAACGATTTGTCAGCGTCCGATGCTCGAGGATAACTCAGCCAGAAATTCAGCTTTGGCCAAGGAGACCTTTCTTATGTATTTCATGAAGACGGATCCGCACAATGTGTTTCGTTCCAGCAACCACAAGCTCGAGGTTACAAGGCTTGCCCTGGCGAGAGCAATTATCGAGCGGGAAGGTTGTCAGATCTCCGGACAAATCAGGTATCCAGCATGGCTCAGGTAAAGTCCTCAGTGGCGGAAAATTTCTCGATCACCAAAGGCGGCCCACTGCATTGGCTCTTGGTTCGCCTCGGACATGCGGGGGACGAACGCAGATTAGTCTTCCGGAGAGCTCTGGGGGCGATCCTTATTACATGGCTACCTCTGCTTCTCTTGTCATTCATGCAAGGCCTGGCATGGAGCGCACGGATCAGAATTCCGTTTCTTTGTGATTTCGCTGTGAATGTACGTCTTTTGGTTGCCGTTCCAATCCTGATTTTGGCTGAATCAAGAATTGACCGGAGGTGGCGCGTTCTTGTTCTCGAATTTGTCAGGTCTGAATTGGTGAATGAAAAGACACTTCCTTCCTTTGAGGCCGTGCTAGAAAGAACCACACGTTGGCGTGACCGTGTTCTACCCGAAGCACTGCTGGCCATTGCCGCATTATTGCCGTCAATCCTCTTCGTTAAAACCGAATTGTTGATGACTGGCATCTCCAATTGGCATAACCTGCCGTCGGGCGCACTTAGTGCTGCGGGTTGGTGGTTCAATCTCGTTAGCACTCCAATCTTCCGGTTTCTTCTACTGAGATGGTTCTGGAGGATGTTCCTCTGGGCTTCTTTCCTATGGAGGGTCTCGAGAATAGGGCTGTTTCTCGTTGCCACGCATACTGACCTGGCAGCCGGACTTGGCTTCCTATCCGAAGGTCAAAAGGCATTTAGCCCAATCGTCTTCGCGGGAGGGGCCGTCATTGCTGCTGAAGTAGGTAACGCCATTGCCTATCAGGGAGCTGTGCTTTCCTCCATGAAATTTCCAATGATCGCCTATGGAGTTCTGGCGATCATCTTCCTTGTCCTTCCTCTTCTGGTCGTCGCGCCCGTCCTCCTCAAAATCAAGAGGAAGGGGCTGCTCGAATACGGTGCACAAGTGACGATCCACAATCAGTTATTCGAGCAGAAGTGGATTCAGGAAAAACAACCAGACGAGACACTCCTGGGAAGCCCCGACCCGTCGTCTTTGGCTGATCTAGGAAGCAGCTTCACCATTGTAAGACAAATGCGAATTGTGCCGATCGACAAGCCAACGCTCATCGCTTTGGCTGTATCAGCCGCGCTGCCCATGCTGCCGGTTGTCCTTTATGCGACACCCGCTCCTGAGCTGATCCGCATGCTCAAGATGCTCGGTTAAGCCCTCGTCCTAATCCAGACGCAAGATGTACTTCGGCAAGGAGAATCAAAATGGAATCTGCTATCGCTTCCTCCAAGATTGAAAGACGCAAGCAAGGAAAAGCGCTTCGCGAAAAGTTTCCACGTACTTCCCACGCCGAATGGAAACCTCGTTCGAAGTCGCAAGACATCGTCAAACTGCTCGAGGAATCGGACGCCGATCGAATCCCAGGTCTGATCCCGGTCAAATATCAGAGGATGGCCGTGTCGCCCTTCACTTTCTTCCGTGGCGCGGCCATCGTCCAGGCGCGTGACCTCGCGAATGCCCCCGTATCGGGGATCACGGTTCATGCATGCGGCGATTGTCACCTGGCCAACTTCGGCGGCTTCGCCTCGCCCGAACGAGTTTTGGTCTTCGACATAAATGACTTCGACGAAACCTTCCCCGGCCCATGGGAATGGGACATAAAACGGCTCGGGGCCAGCCTGATACTAGCGGCCAGAGACCGCGAGTTTTTCCAAAACAGTGGCAAGGCAGGCGGCGTGCGCGGCTGCTGCGTCCTATCGCGAACGGATGGCTGAGTTTGCCGAAATGAAAGTGCTTGACGCGTGGTATGCAAAGGTCAGCATCGACGCCCTGAGAGAGCATTTCCGGAACAATCAAGACATGTCAGCCAGGTTGTCCAAGAAGCAGAAGCAGGCCCGCTCACAGAACTCTGAGGCTGTCATTCCCAAGCTCACTGAGGTCGTGAACGGGCATCGGACGATTAAGGATAGCCCACCGGTCATCTACCATTTCCAGGAATATGTTCAAAATCTCGAAAAGGGCCACGCCAGATTCATCGAGGAGTACAAGAAGTCGCTGCAGACGGATAGACAAGAGTTGTTCGAACGCTATCGGTTTCAGGACGCGGCAATCAAAGTTGTTGGAGTAGGAAGCGTCGGCACACGCTGCTATCTCGCACTATTTCTCGCCGGCGAAGATGATCCACTCTTTCTTCAAGTCAAGGAAGCGCGCAGGTCTGTGCTGGAATCGCCTCGCGGAAAGAGCCGCTATGCGCATCAGGGTCTCCGGGTCGTGGAGGGCCAGCGTCTGATGCAAGGTGCTAGCGACATCTTTCTCGGTTGGGCGCGAACCAAGCAGCACGACTATTACCTTCGTCAGTTCCGTGACATGAAGGTCTCCGCTGAGATCGAAACATTCGGGCCTGCCACCCTGGTTTCATACGCCACTATGTGCGGCTGGGCACTGGCCCGGGCCCACGCAAAATCTGGTGATGCCGCAATGATCGCTGGATACCTGGGATCTACTGATCAGTTCGATAACGCCTTAGCACAATATGCGGAAGCCTACGCCGACCAGGCGGAACGTGACTTCGAAACCTTTCGAGCAGCGATTCGTTCTGGGCGCCTTTCGACGGAGGCGGAAAAGGGTGCTGGTCTGGAGTTCCTTTTATAGCGAAGAATTTGGCTCCATTGCTCAGCGGAGTAAGGGGGGGTAATCGAGGGTGCGGCATTTTTCCAAGCTCGCGCTATCCGCAGCAATCGGACTTTGTTCGCTGCAAGTTCTTAGTGCACAGGACTGAGACCGCGGGCCTACGTGATCACGCCCGTCCACTCGAATGCTGTTATCTTGGGCTACGCGTTCAACGACGGTAGCATTTTCTTTGGCACCGTTCTGCCCATAACAGACGCCTCGGGACGATACAGCGTGCCCAATCTCACCTATTATCACTCCTTGAGTTTCTTCAAGCGGTCAGCCAACGTTACGGCAACGTTGCCTTACGTGGTTGGAACCTTTAAGGGAGAAGTGAATGAAAGCGAACAGCAGATTTATCGATCCGGGATGGCTGATTCGATCTTTCGATGCTCAGTGAATCTTTTGGGAGGGCCGGCCTGCCCCCCAAAAACTTCATGAAGTGGAAGCAGAAGACACTCTTGGGAGCAAGCATCGAAGTCGTCGCCCCGACCGGTCAGTACTACTCCAGTCACCTGATCAACCCAGGCAGCAATCGGTGGGCTTTTAAACCGGAAATTGGGTATTCAGGGCGGTGGCGAAATTGGATACTGGACGCTTATGGAGGTGTATGGCTGTTCACCACAAATAGCAACTACCTGACGGGCAGCGAATTCTCAAACCACCAAAATACTCTAACGCAGGCCCCCATAGGTTCGATCGAAATGCACTTGAGCTACGACGTAAAGCCAAGGCTTTGGGTTTCGGTCGATGGCAACTACTGGTACGGGGGCGAAACAACCGTCAATAACGTCCTTAAGAACGACACCCTGCAATCGAATTCTCGTATAGGTGGAACGCTTTCTATTCCGCTTTCCAAACACCAGTCTGTGAAATTCAGTTACAGTGACGGAGAACTCGCCAGGATCGGAGGGACCTTTCAAACCGTCTCCCTGGCATGGCAGTACTCCTGGCTGGGGCGACCCAATTGACCTACGTCCGGTCCTTGCGTCATGGCCACTGAGTATCTTGAAACGCCCGACTGTGGGAGAGCCGTCCGGGTCACGGGGCTTTGCGTATTTCGATTTAGCGGAGATGAGGGCGGAAGGTCAGGATCGGCTTCCTTCCACAGGACAAGGAAGTCCTAATAGGCAGTTCGTGCGAGGCTAGGCATATCTCGCAACGGGCCAAGGCGCGGAGGCTGCCGGAAGATTCTCGCCGCTATCGCAAGTTGACGAGGACCTCGAGGGGCTGATTGCTCGGCTTTTCAATCGTTGTTATGACCAGGAGCCGCTGGCCGTCCCTGGTGACTACAAATGGGCTGCCGCCGCCCACGCTGGTACTTGCTGTGGGAGCTCTGAAAAGGGGTTTGGGAACCCCGGCTTCGAAGGACGAGCCTTCGGTCTTAACATCCACTGCGAAATAGCCGTTGTTGAACTCGAAGAACAGTTCTTTGCCGTCGCGACGCCATCTGGGTACCTCCCCTCCCGCTACCGAGACCTGCCATTTGCCGCGCGGCTTCGACGGATCCACCGGGAGCCCCTGCACATAGACTTCCGGCCTCCCGGATTCCGTGGAGCGATAGGCAGCCCACCGGTTGTTTGGAGAGAATTGACCCTCCTCGGTGCGGAATTCTGAATTCAAGAACGGGATGGGCTTGCGATCGACGAGAGGCAGCACATACAAATGGGCCCCACCAGGAACCAGAACGTTATACATAAGATATTTGCCGTCCCGTGACCAGTCTTCTACGTTTTCCTGTCCTTCCTTTCCACCCAGCAATAGCTCCTCCGAACCAGAACCGTCGGCAGACTTCCAATAGATGTTTCTTTGACCCGTGCGGTCGGAGGTGAACGCTATCCGCGTTCCGTCCGGCGACCATATGGGATTCACATCGTCGGCGGGATCGAAGGTCAGTCGGATCTTCGTACCGCGCACTAGATCGAATATCCAGATGTCACGGCGCCTTGTCCTCGGATCGCGGACGTCAACGGCCAGTTTGGTATCGTCCGGTGAGAGGGCCGGGTTCGAGTAGTCTGCGGCCTCGTCAACGACGCCGAGTCTCTTGCCGTTGCGATCGAACCACTGCAGTGAGGACTGGGAGGACTGGCTGCCGCGGCGCCACACCAGAACACCACTGGGAGAGGCGGCGAAGGTTGCGAGCGGGAGTGTATTACCCCCTGCCGCAGGCTCCTCAATGTGGTCTGCGACTGCACGCGGTTCGCCCCGTAGGGTCAGATTGTGGAGATCGAATGCCTGCGCCATGAGCACGTCTTCTCTCATGAACAGCAGTTGGCCCGATTGGAGATATGCAGCGTTGGCATTAGTGGCTACGATGAACTTTCGCTTACTGGAGTCAAGCGAAGCGACGTAGATACCCTGCTGATCAGGCCGATCACTCATAGATTGATAGAGGTAGTGCTTTCCATCGGGGAGAAACTCCGGCCAAATCTGAATGACTTCGCCTTCAGCTAATGGCCGAAGTGGTTTGAGGTGACCCCCAGTCGCAGAGACTCGAAATAGTGCGCCGGACCTGCTTGTGCCGATGATTACGCCGTCACGATTCCACGTCCCGCCAAAACCGGCGTCGCAGCGGCTGCAGATAATGACGGGCGGCCCTCCGGAGACATCCACTTTCTCCAGAGTCCCTCGGGAAGAGAATGCGATCTGCCGTCCGTCGGGCGACCAGAAAGGAAAACGGACGTCAGACCCTGGGGCCGGTATCTCCGTCGCAGTGGCTGCATTCAGGGGTCGAATGAAGAGTCTCGCGTCATCGACTGCCGTGACTGATGCAGTAAAGGCGATACGCTCGCCGTCCGGCGACACCGCAGGTTGCAGGTTGGGGAAGAAATTCAGTTTATCCGGTACAGGTATCTGGAAATGAACCGCCGCGGCTGCGGGAGCTTTTTTCTGCCGATGGGCCATGATCCAGACCAACGATGCGAGGAGAAGCACAGCAGCCAGGCCAGCCGCAAGCCAGGTCAGAAGTTTACGACTGCGATGCTTGCCTGTCGAGGATGGACGGCTTGCAGGTGTCGCGATGGATGGTTCCTCTTCCTCTACCTCCTCCACCACCGCCGCCTTGCCCGAAGAGGTGTCCCGCCGCAGCCGCTTCAGGTCACTGCGGATCTCCGACGCGTTCTGGTAGCGCAGCTCTCGATCTTTTTCCAAGCACTTGCAAAGAATCCTTTCTAATTCTTCTGGAACATCGGGATTCAGCCTCAATGCCGGAACTGGCCTCCGTTCCAGGATGGCATTGCAAATCACTCCCGAGCTTTCCCCACGAAACGGCATTGTGCCTGTCACCATTTCGTACAGGACCACCCCGAAAGAAAAGAGGTCGGTCCGTGCGTCCAGTTCTCTCGCTCGCACCTGCTCCGGCGACATGTAGGGAACAGTGCCGACTGTGGTACCCGGGCTCGTCAGGTCAACTTCGTCTACGTTCAGAGCAGTCTCTATGTCATCGCCGACTGCAAGGATTCTCCGGCTAGAAAACGACGAGGCTTTCGCCAGCCCGAAGTCCAATATTTTCACGTGGCCGCGCCAGGTTACGAACAAGTTCGCGGGCTTGATGTCGCGATGGATGATGCCTTCGGCATGGGCGGCATCGAGCGCGTCCGCGATGTCGATGGCAAGGGCTATTATGCGTTCCAGATCAAGCGTATGGGCAGAGATCAGATATTTCAGAGTCACGCCATCCAAGTACTCCATTGCGATGAATGGCTCTTCCTCGTGCTCGCCGATCTCATAGATTGTGCAGATGCCTGGATGATTCAGCGCGGAAGCGGCTTGCGCCTCTCGTCGAAGCCGTTCCAGCATCTGCGGATTTCTCGTCAAATCAGCCGGGAGAAACTTCAGGGCCACAAAGCGGCGAAGAGTCATATCTTCGGCCTTGTAGACCACACCCATCCCGCCACCCCCGATCGTCTCAACGATGCGGTAATGAGAGATGACCCGGCCGAGTATGAACGAGGTGTCCGGCATTTCGCGCCCAGGTTATTTTGAAAGGAAAGTCGCCGAATAAGCCAATCGTCAGCTAAACGGCTGATTGCTTAGGGAGGCCTCAACTATTGATACAGATAGGATCATGCAAGTAGCGTGAATGTTAGTCAGCCACTTCAAAACAGGAAACTACCATTATTGGCAGTGGCAAAAATGTAACGGGTGGGCTCCGATTGCCGTCATCCGTCTTCACCACATCTCTCCTCGATCAGCCGTACATTGCGCGCGTGCCCCCGATCGGCTAAATGACCGAGCTTACTGAGCAACCGGCTTACCACGGTGAATGGGTTCTGGTCTCCAGTGCGAACGGCTCCGAGGTATCGCTCCGAAAATCTCTTGTATCGCCTTACACGGACTGAGCAACTGTTATTGGCGGATCGGATTATGAGGTGACTTCTATCTACGTATGCCGGACTGAACACCAAACTGTGCCAAGCAAAAAAACGATTTTGTCCAACCCGACTAAAGAATATAGCGACTCATTGGAAGGAGGAAGGCGACTGCTCTTTTCACCGGGATGGAAAGGACTCAAAAAGCCTAGGCGAATCCTGCTATTGTCGTTTTTCCGTTATCTTCTTGCCTTGCGTGCCAGCATGCACGCAGGATAAACCGGCATCACTCGACCAGGGCAAGCCGGAATCTGACGGGAGTGGAAGGCGGATAAGGTCGGCGATCGGGTTCTGCGCGGCTTTCGCCAGCGGCCGCAGTCTTGGCCTCGTGGAGTGAACGAAGCCGAGGTTGAATCGCTGCTGAAGGTGGGGTGGAACCCATTCTTTGCTCCTGAACCTTGCGGGCTGCTCTCATAAGAGGCGCGCAAACAGGAAAGGCTAGATTGGCCCACTCAATTATTGCGAAATCGCCGACGCGCTCATTGAGCAGCACCGAGAGCCGAACGAGTCAAAATGCGGGTGCTATATCCTAGCCATAGTCCGCAGGGGGTACATTTGGGGGTATTTCGTACGCTCTTGCGAATAATATGTTGATAATAATATATTTACTTGTGGATATGAATCCCTCACTCCGCCATTTAGTCGCCGCCTTTCTCACGCTGGGCAGCGATTGCTCCAGATAGTGCGATTTTCCGGAGTGAATTTGTTAATTCCCCCCCGGAGAGATATCTGGGGAAGACCGTTCAAACACGGGAAGACGTTCTTTGGGCACGGTTCTCTCCTCTGTGGAGAGAAGGTAATTGTTGGCAGAGGGGCCTCCGAGGGGATTTATCCCGTCAGTCAACGCCCTGGACGCAGCCTCCGAGCGAGCATTCCGCCCTGCTTCTCAGCGAAGGTTCAGCCGTGTGGACAGTGACGCTCTGCTCGGGCACACAGTCAAGTCAAATATAGCCGGTAAACACAAGCCGACTTATCGCGGACTTATCTTTCCTCAATGAGTGCATTGGGGATTTGTCATTAACCGAGAATCGCTCCTGACGACATGAGCGCTTGTCAGTACCAACCCTCAGTCACTCCAGGACTTTCCGCATTGACCATCAGTCGGATGGGAGGTCGGTTGCCCTCATCGGCCCGGAGAATGGTC
This sequence comes from uncultured Acidobacteriaceae bacterium, assembly GCA_963756685.1. GTDB lineage: Bacteria > Acidobacteriota > Terriglobia > Terriglobales > Acidobacteriaceae > Edaphobacter. Next base: position 260,845 of record CAVWON010000002.1, on the reverse strand, counting down.
GATGATTCTGAGGGCAAGGCAATCGGCAGCGGCGATTGTCACATGACGCCAGTTCGGGAGGGCCCAGTCGGCGGGCCAATCCATCGTTCCCAATTCATCGATCCAGTCCTGCGCGGCGTTCCTCGCTTCCTTCAGGCCGTATTGCCTGAACACTACCTCGTAAAAGGCGGCTAACTCCGTTTCCGCTGTCGTCATAAGCTCGGCAACTCGTTCGACAGGCGCCTGCTGAGCGTGAACAATCGAGCTGGTTTTCTTATCGCACATGAACCTCATCTCCTGATTGAAATAACGTCCGTCAGATTTATGGCCTCGCACACCATTGGGAGCCTTTAGAAGTGCAATTTCATCCGACGATACTGGCCTGAGGGTGAGTCTGTTGCTAGTGCATAGCTTCTCCCGCAGGAGCGCCCTGTCCGGGCTTGTTCTTGCTTAGAATGAAGGCGCATACCACCATGCCAATCGCCATCCAACAGAGCAGCCGGTAGATGTCCTGATAAGCCTGCGCAGCAGCCTGCTGATTGAGTTGCTGATAAATAGCAGCTCTTGCCATGAAGCCGGGTCCGGGCCCTTTGCCACTGCCGCCAAAGTAGGAGGTAAGCGCGTTGACCTGGTTGACGTAGGCGGGATTGCCGGGCTGCATGGACTCCTGCAGACGCGCCTGATGGAAGAGAGAGCGGTTGGTGACGATCGCTCCAGTAATGGCAATGAAGATACTGCCGCCAACGTTACGAACGAAGTTGATGATCCCGGAGACCTGATTGCTCGCCTCTTTCGGAAGTCCGACATAAGCCGCAGTGGTAATGGCGATGAAGGCGAAAGGAATCGCGAACATCTGAAGAATTCGCAGCCAGGAGGCAAAGCCGAAGGTCATAGTGAGCGTGAAATGCGTGGAGGTGTAATAGAACGCGCCGGCGAAGCAGACGAAACCGAATGCAGCCATGTTTCTCGCCGGAAACTTGCCGGTAGCTATTCCTGCCAGGGGCATAACAACGAGCAGGGCGACTCCTCCGCCCGCGAGCGCCTCTCCGGCGCGAGTGGCCGTGTAGCCCATCAGCTGCTGCAGAAACTGGGGCTCCAGTACGGTTGCAGCATTCAGGACGCCGCCGACCAGAATCATGAGGAAACAACAGATAGCGAAATTCTTGTACTTGAATAGCCGCAGATTCATGATGGGATTCTTAGCCCGCCACTGCCACCAGATCAGGCCGGTCATCCCCGCGACGAATAGAAGGCAAAAGATGCGGATGAAGTTGGAGGCAAACCAGTCGTTCTCTTCACCCTTATCGAGCATGATCTGCATGCCGCCCATGGCGACCGTCAGCAACCCGAGGCCGATGTAGTCCAGTTTCCTGAGATTGGCACGATCTGCTTTGATCCATGGAGGATCCTGGACCAGGCGGCTGACCAAAAAGAACGCGAGTATGCCTACAGGCAGATTGATATAGAAGATCCATCGCCAGGAGTAGTTGTCGGTGATCCACCCACCGATCGTTGGCCCGAGGGATGGCGCAAGCACCGCCACAAGACCATACAGTGCGAAAGCCTGGCCACGTTTCTTTTCTTCGAAGGAATCCGCCATGATGGCCTGCGCCATAGGCTGGAGGCCGCCACCTCCGACGCCCTGAAGTACACGCGAAATGAGCAAGATCGGGAGCGTTGGGGCGATTCCGCAAAGAAAACTTGCCGCGGTGAAGATGGTGATGCATAGCAAAAAGAAATTCTTGCGGCCGATGACGCTCGACGCCCAGGCACCCACCGGCAGAATAATCGCGTTGGAGACCAAATAGCTGGTGAGAACCCAGGTTCCCTGATCGGTGCTGGCGCCGAGGTCACCGGCAATGTGGGGAAGGGCGACATTGGCAATGGAGGTATCGAGAACCTCCATGAAGGCAGCGAGGGCAACTGTGGCCGCGATCAGCCAGGGGTTGACATTAGGCTTCCATCGCCCGCTGCTCCCGACTTCGTCTGACATCCGCTTTCCTATTTCGGCGAATTGGGCGTTGTCAGATTCAATAACGTGGGCCCAACCAACCGCGGTTACATCCAATACTTGCGAGCCGCTTCCACTCAACGCTCTTTCTGCAAAGCTGAGCATTGGTGACAAATTTGATATACATACTGTATCTGAAAGCGTATTGTATGTAAAGGAGAGGTTTGTGAAGGGGACCGATTATGGCTGACACACGGACAGGCCAAATATTGGCGATCAAAGTCAGATCCTCGATTCAAAGCTACGATCGCGGCACCCGCCGTCTTCATGAAGATGCTGGACACCTCAGCCGCGATCGCACTTTGAGTGTCGGACAGGGTGTGAGGGAGAAGGGAGGAGGCGAACAAGAAAGCGCTCAGCCCAAGATGACTGTCGTTATCGAACAGTGGATCTGTCTCGTATTGGGCCTGGTCTGCATCGTCTTCGGGATCTGGGGGATTTGTATGAGTCCCGAAAAGGATGCTCTTTCTGCACACATTGCTTGGCTGGGATCGCTATACATGCCGACGTTGCGGGTAACGGCAGTGGTTTGCATCGGCTTGGGCGTAATGCTGGCACGCCGGGGGTGGGCGCATCTCTGATTGCCTTTCGATTTCCAGCTGCCTGAAGATTGCTGCGATCTTCTCGCAGGGACCGGCTGGTCATGCCGATGTATCTCCCAGCTCGCCGGGCAGTCGTAGTCTCCACGTGTAATGGCTAAGGAGCCACCATGAAAACCAAAATGAAAGACGACCCGGAAGACATCCCCATGGCATACCTATGGTATGTCGTTCTCGCAATCATGGCGATTGTGGCCACTGCGGTTGCTGTGGTCCTTTCGATTGTTTTAAAGGCCCCGAAAGGTTTGCGAGTCTAACGATTAGATTTATCACAGGTTGCGTCAATATGAGACATGTGACTCTCGATATATATATCTTTGCGTCGGGGCCCCCGGAGGATAAGCTATCCTCGTATCAGGATACAGAGTGTTCATTGTATTCAGAATCGTGTTGGCACAACTTCGATCCTGACGTTCGCGCCATCTGTGAGTGTTCTTACGTTTCTTAGAGGTAGTCAATGAATCGCTAGGCCAACGAGCGGGAGAAGCTAAGGATTCAAATGTCTTTGAATGGCACAAAACCACGAAAGCGGCTCACCCGCGAGGAGAGCCAAGCACAGACTCGTGCCACCTTGATCACCGTAGGACGCAGGCACTTTCTGCGTTACGGGCTTGGCGGAGCCGTAGCGGAGAGGATCGCGGAGGATGCCGGTTATTCTCGGGGCGCTCTGTATTCCAACTTCGACGGCAAGGAAGATCTGTTTGTCGCTGTAATCCATGAGGAACAGGCGCGTCACTTGAATGTCTTCCGCTCACTACTGAAGGAAGAGCCTTCAGGCAAGAAACGGTTGAAAAAGATGCGGGACGCCATTGCAGAGCTGATGACGGACCATGATTGGATCGTGCTCCGTGCTGAATTCGAGGTCGGAGCTCTTCGAAGCGAACGTATCCGGCAAAGCTTTGTCGAAGTGCATCGGCAGCAGCTTCGCGACGGAAGTGAGCTTGTCAGGGATCTCTTGCGATCTCCTGAAGTCACTTCGAAATTGAAGCCGGATGACTTCATCACGGTTATCATCAATCTCGCTCATGGTCTGGCAGTCACCCAGAGAATCCTTGGCCCAGAGCTGTCTCAGAAGAGCACGCGCAACCTGGTTCAATCGCTGTTTGATCATTTGATATCGTCCCATGAGTAGTCGGCTGGCACAATGATTCTCAGTTGTTGCTATCAGGCCTTAGCGCTCATTGAGCGGCCCGGTCACCACCCCTTCTTGGCTAGAACCACTTGAGTAAATAGCCGGCTATTCGGACGAGTGATTGCGGCGAATTGACTCGTTACGGCTTCTCAACGAGTGGTAAATCGCCAAGAGAGGCTAACTTCCGGTTTGTCCGTGACTCGGGAGTAAGCTCTCCAAGTCATCTGTCCGGAAAGCCGACTTCTCGGACAAGTGGATTACATTAGCTACGGGGTAGTGAAGTGGTCGACCGAGCTCTTCACTCCATCGCTCCTGCCCGTGGCCTCCATCGAGTCGACTGTGTAGTAGTAGGTCGTCTGTGGCTCAAGATTATCGAGGCGTACGCGGAAAACCGTCGATGAGTGATCCGGGTTCAACCTGATTGGAGACTTTGCGGTCTCGATCAGGCTATGCGGATCTGTCCCATAGTGCACGATTCCGTAATGCACGGGCGAGCCACCGGGATTGTTCGTCGTCCAGTTGATAATCGTCAAATGCTCCTTGGCCAACTCGATCTTAGGTTCCTGGATGATCCGCACCTGCACAGCTCTTGGCGTCGTCGGACTTTCCTGCGCAGACAGGCCGCCGCTCAATACCGAGATCGCTAATATCGCAAGGACTTTGTTCATAGTTAACCTTTGGCGCTAAGGAATAGGCGCGGTGGGAACAGGCGCGACGCCGCAGATCGCCGACGCGCAAGCCGGTAGCGGCGGAGTCGGGATCAGCAACTCGTTACCTTGAGTCGCAGCCAAACCACCCCTCATACAAGCACCCGTAAAAGTATCGCTGTTGCGGTAAGGCCTCGTGAAACCGTCCGACAATATTTCCAGAAACGCAACGATCTCATCTTCCTCCCTCTCCGTGAGGCCTAGATTTCCGCTGGTCATATCGATATTGTTCCGAACTTCGGGCATAGGCCAGCAGTCAACTTTTTCGGTCGTTCCCTTCGGGCAATGTCCGGAGGTGACCGGATACGCATACTTATCGCGCGTGTTGTAGAAATGCACAAGCTGCTTCAGGCTCTTGATGTAGCCGTTGTGAAAGTACGCCTTCTGGAAGTAAGGCCCGGGAGCCTCCGTGGTGGGACACTGTGGCGGTGTCATCGCCACATCGCGCGCCGAAGACACTTGCATTTGGCCGTCAGCGGTAGGAGCGTATTGCTTCCACTTCATGTTCGGGTTGGGACCGGAACCGAACCCGCTTCTCAGGAAAGTCCCAACTCCCAAATCTCTGTAGCCGAAACCGTAAGGATTCGCGGTGAATCCGTAAGCATCCGGCGTAGTCTCGTAATAGAAAGAATCTCGCGGATTCAGAGGCACTCCCTCATTGGCCGAGCCAAAGCACGTGAACAGAGGGTTCACCAAGGCGGCCGCGCTAGTATCCGCCTGGTTTGATTTCAGAGTGGTTCCTCTTCCGTCGAGGTGACAGGAATTGCAATTGCCCTTGCCGTTGAAGAGCTTGAACCCTGCCATCTCCTCTGGTGTGAGCTTGTACTTACCAGCCAGGAACGCGTCGAACTTCGACGAGAAGGCGCTCACCTGCGCGGACTGCTCGAATGCGTCAATCGACTGCGCCCAGCGGTCGTAAACCGTGTTGGCGCGCGTGCGGTCGGCCGCACTCAGAGGAATCGGTGTAGTGCTCCCGCCAAACCTCGCAGCCCCTCCCGGGGTCGCGCAGATCTGCGCCGTCTCACGCGGAAAGTTGATCTCGAACGACCCCTTGCCCCACACCTCCTCAAAGAGAGGTCGGTACACAGCCTGCGATAGCCGGAACGCGATGCAGGCAGTGTCGGGAAGCCCCATCTCTTGCGTATCGACGGGCGGGCCCTGTGCCTGCTCGGCGTCGGGAATCCTTAGCAAATACCCGGTCGCGCGTGAATCGAAGAAGTTTCCGCCAAAGAATTGACCCTGTGCCTGGTTGTATTGGAGCACAGGGAAGAAGGGTGCATAAGGGTGTCGCTGCGGTGTCCGCTTGCCCGCCCGAGTGTGAACCGATCCGGGAAACGCGATGATCGTCAGGTTGACCGAGGAGATTGGCCCGCCGAAGCCTACGTATGGCATGTGGCAGGACGCGCACGCTTGGTTTCTGTTGGTTGATATGTTCTTGTCGAAAAGCATGAGCTCGCCGAGTGTCTCCGTTGCTTCAGTTCCGATATCCCTAAGCACGGGCGGCTGACCTGTCCGAATCGGGGGCTGCAACCCGTGCCAGCGTGCGAGGGCTCGGCTTTCGATGACGTCTACTTCCCGCAGAACACGGTCTATCTCGGAATTCAAATCGGGCGGGAGGATGCCAGGCGGGTACGGGTTGTAAACCGAGTCTGAGAGCGCGGGTCCACTCCGCGGCGACACCTTTCGTTTGGCCAGGGTCATCAGCAACGTCAGTACACAAACTACAACGACCGCTACTATCGCCAGCATTCGCCGATCCATAGATAACCTCTTCGTGAGTCGTCGTTCGGGTTGTTATGACGTCCGGATACGGTATCAGTAATGCTAAACGCTCTAGTATTTACCAATCAGACTGTAGTTCCCGCAAAGTCCGGTTTTCAGGGAACAACAAAGCACAGGGAGAGTGGAAAGGGCGGAGCGTAGCGGAGGGCCGCACAAGTGCAGCGCGGGAAGCATGAGGACAACCGACTCGCCCGCGCCGCTACGTCTGCAGGCGCATCTTCCTCAGCACATCGGCATAGCGCGGATCATGAAGCAGGCTTCTCAGTAGCGGATCGGCCTTCACGAACAACATGCCGCCGTCACGCTGGTGATAGGCGCGGAGGAGCCACTCGAATGCTTTGTCTGTTTCCCCGCGATACGCGTAGACCTCGGCGATCTGATACGCCGAATCTTGGTGGTGTTTGATAATGAGCTGATTCAAAGCGGTGACCGAATCCTGGGACCGCCCGAGAGCTTGATAAGCCAGCGCCCGACCAAATAGCTTCCAAACCTCACCTGGCTCCCGCTCCACTTCCGTCAAGGCCTGCTGCGGGTCACCGAGTGCGAGCAGAATCAGGCCGCAAAGGACGTGATCTCCTTCTTTTTGTGGGTTCAATTCCAGGGCTTTGTGCAGCATAGCCTGAGCTTCGTCGTATTGGCCTGCCTGTACAGTTCGACCTCCCAGGGAGGAGTAAGATCTGGCGCGCAGCGGGTCAAGCGAGACCACCTGCCTGTAAAGTTCGATCGCCTCGTCCTGACGGCCTAAAATCCGATATAAGGCGGAACGGTAACGCAAGACCTCAACGCTTCCCGGCTCCAACTCGGCTGCCTTCTTCAAGGAGGCTGCAGCGCGTTCCCAATCCCAGTCATAATTCATCTGGATCCACCCCAGTGCCAAGTAACCCGTGGCCAGATTGGGATTGAGCACAATTGCATGTTCTGCGTCGTCGCGTGCCCGTCGGTAGCTTTCTGCTACATCCGTCAACGCGAATGCCGCCATAACGCTCAGCACGTTGGATCGCAGGCACCAGGCAGGCGCATAGTTCGCATCCCGCGTGATCGATTGGTCGGCATAGCCAAGTGCGCTTTCAAGATTGCTCTTGTCTCGTACTTCTGCCGAAGAAGTACTTCCCTTGCAAGTACGCTTGATAAGCTTCGGGGTTGGTACCTTGCGTGCGCGGCGAAACTGCTGCGCCGCTGGTCAGGAGCTTCAACTGCAGAGCACTGGTCGCGGCGCGCCCAATTTCGTCTTCGACATCGAGGATGTCGCCAATTTTGCGGTCGTAGGTCTCTGACCACAGCTCAAAGCCGTCATCAACCTTCGTCAGCTCTGCCGTGATACGAACCCGGTCGCCCTCCCGCCGGATACTTCCTTCCAGAATGTTAGCTACGCCGAGCTTGCTTCCGACGGTGCGCAAGTCCTCGTTCCTGCCTTTGAATTGAAATGAGGAGGAACGCGCAACCACTTTCAGGCCGCGCACCTGGGCGAGGTCGTTGATCAGCTCGTCAGCCAAACCATCCGAGAAATACTCCTGGTCTCTACCCGGGCTCAGGTCGACAAATGGTAATACCGCAATCGAAGGATTACTTATCGGGGTGCTCATCTTCCCGTTCCGTGAACTGCTTCTGAAGTGGAGTGCTATTGGCGCAGCCAGCAAAAGCACAAGCGCAGCAGCGATCGCCAGCTTGGGAGCGCCTCCTCTCGCTCCGGAGTCCAGCAGCCGTCTGATTCTGCTCGGACTCTTCCATGTGTCATCGTTGGCTTTGATTTCGTTGCTCTCGGGCTCCGTTGCCGTTTCAACGGATTCGGCATGGCACTGCGTCGTCGCAGTCCCATTGTTTTCGTCTGGATTGGCGACCTTCCGCACCTCGGCGACGAACCGGTAACCCCGTCCCGGGACAGTTGCGATAAATCGGCACTCTTGAGGATTTTCACCAAGGGCCTTGCGGACCGCGGAGATATTCACGGCAAGGTTGACTTCTTCCACGAAGGTATCCGGCCATATTTGTTTCAGGAGCTCGTCCTTCGTGAGCATGCGTCCCTGGTTGCGCACGAGGCAAAGGAGGGTTTCAAGGGCCTTCGGAGTGAGCGAGACAATGGCTCCATCGCACGACAGGGTGCGTTCGGTCGGATCCAAGAGGAAAGGGCCGAATTCGTATATCTCCTTTTCCATCAACGACATTGGAGACTTTCAGAACTCTCTTAAGAAATTCCAAGCGGGGCCCAAAGACACTTGCGATTGTAGTCCTTTAAATCATAAACAACGGTGCAGGTTCAGAAGGAGGCGACCGAGCCAACCCCAGACAGCATCAATGAAACCACTCAAAAGAGGATAAATTTGCAAACTGTACTCGACAAACAGATCCAGATCTCACCTTCCGCCGCCTATGTCTTTGGCAATGCGGACGAACGCGCAAAGGCTCGTTATTATCGAGAATTGTCGGCGCTCTACGATGCGCAGACTGTCCGCCACCTGGAACAGCGGGGCGTCGACCAGGGATGGTCTTGCCTGGAGGTAGGGGGAGGTGGCGGTTCGATCACGTCCTGGCTTTGCGAACGTGTAGGCAATACCGGACGTGTGTTGGCCACTGACATTGATCCGTACCTCCTTGACACCCTGTCCTGCCCGAACCTGGAAGTACTCCGCCACGACATCCGGACGAAAGGCCTGCCGAAACATCAATTTCATCTCGCACATGCGCGCCTGGTGTTGATGCATCTTCCTGAGCGGGAACGTGCGCTCCGCAGAATGCTTAAGACGCTGACCCCGTGTGGGTGGATTGTCATCGAGGAGTTCGATGATCTGTCGATTGTGCCGGACTCCTCCGTCAATCCGGCTGAGGAAGAACTCCAGGTTAGACGCGCTCTCCAGCATGTGCTCGCCTCCCGGGGAGTGGAACTGCGCAACGGTCGCCTGCTACCCCAACAGTTGCGTGCGCTTGGACTCGTGAATGTGGGCGCAGAGGCCAGCGTTTCCATCTGGAGAGGAAGTTCTGCAGGCACAAACCTGCTGAAACTCACCTGTCAGGAACTTCGCGATCCGATCGTTGATTCAGGTCTGATCTCTCGGTCTGAATTTGATGCAGAGATGAAGCGCGTGGATGAACACGATTTCCTTATGCCGTCACCGATGATGTGGACCGTTTGGGGACAGGCCCTGTGTATGCACGATGGCTTTCAACCTCCGGGAGTAGTGACAGATGAACCTTCGCTTACCTAGCCAAGGGGTCGACTGGCTGAACTGCCCGTGAAGTCGCGTTTTCGGCAACTTCAAATTCAACGCCAGGCGCCTCTCTTCGTCCGGTCGAATCGACACACTTGCCTCCCGTCTGAGTCCCATTCGTCGGCCCTCTTCAGAACATCAAGAGCGCCGAGGCAGGTTTGCCCAGGTTGGAGCAATCTAAGGTTGGTATCCGTCCGCCATCCACTTGGCAAATATTTCAATACGAGCCTGAGACCAGGGGCCTTCTCCCCTTGGAGGGGGAGGCGGCATCACGGCGCCCCCGATTCCTCGAATGCGATCGTAGATGATGGTGGCTCGTGCCTTCACGTCCTCATAACTCGCTAGGTTGAAGGCCTTGCTCATGGCATGAATGTCTCGCTCCGTGAAGAGCGGGCGGATGTCTTCTTGAAAGCTGGTCAGTTTTGTCATCAGAGGAACCTCAAAGATGCTGTAGATCGGGCCGTCGGGTAGGCGATGTCCCTATTGCGATAATACGGTTCATCCAATCCCGATATCGAACATCGTGGGTATCGAGGCCATTCCGATCGGTCATGACTTCGGCAAGCACCACTGCACGCACTATACCCATTCACCAGCAAGGCCGTGAATTTTCTTTATTCCAGAGATTAGTACGAGGAGTCACCTTGTTGGAAATGATCGGGTCTTCGGAATTTTCGTGGTGCCTGAAAAGTCGCGTTTTCGGCAAGTTCGATCCGGCTGTTGCTTAAAACGCTGTTTTACGTGCACTGCAAGGAGAACAATGGTCACTTCCGTATTGCCGACAAACCACCCGGGACACCCCATGGCTCTCTGTCAGGGCTCAATGAGTTCTATAAAAAGGGATGTCAAGAAAAAAGTTCCCCCTCGACCGGACGCCGAGAAGATTTTTGTCTCGAGATCCAGCCCACTGCCTGTGAGTGTGCCCCTCGATTCGCTCGAGAGGTTCCTTTGTGGCTTGTTTGCATATCCGTGGCTTTCATCTTCCAGTGGTGACGACGCCGATCGAGTCTTAGACTTGGCAAGCGGACCTTGGTATTTGGGTGTCAACCATGGTTCTATTAGAGGCTCGTGGCCTATCGCTATTTCTGGTTATCCGAGGAGGCATAGCGTGACTCAGTGACTCGGTGCCGAAGCACACAGGGCCGAACTCATTGACTGATACTCACCTCGAACCGAGCGTCTCGAGAACCCGACCGACCACCACCAGAGAGAATCGCCGGAGATGGAAAGGCCTCTTCATCACAGACGCTCAAGCTTCTTGCCGATGCAATTGTGTGGCGTCGAAATCCGCTCCTTTCTTCCAAATCGTTAGAGTGATGCTGGCAATCTTTCGTGCCAGGGTGAGACGCGCCATCGTCGGTCGCATCCCTTTCTCAAGAAGAGCAATATAGAAATCGTACAGAGGGCCAGGGTGAGTGCTAGCGGAGATCGCAGCCCCTTTGAAGAGATTCTTCACCTCGGGATTGTGGTTGTTACTCAGGCCGCGCACGGTCATGCGCTCCCGGTTTCGTTGCAGTTTCCCTCTGACATAGCGGTACTCGCCGCTGTCGTGGGTCTCCAGCGCGAAACCACTGTAAGCCCACAGCTGGCGCTTGGTACGGAAACGGTGTGGCGTCTGCAGCTGCGCAACCAGCAAGGCTGCACGAATCGGACCGATCGAAGGAATCTGGCGAAGCAATTTCACGGCATGATGCTTGCGGCTCTCGGTCAGCAAATCGCGTCGCGCTTGCTGACGCACCGGCTGCAGCAGATCCAGTTGCTGATAGAGCCGTTCGGCCCGGAGACGAACTCCGGGTTCCGGGATCTTGCCTAACCATTCTGCGCGATGCCGCGGTGCATAGACGCTGGTACCGCTGCAGGGAATGGCCCAGCTTCGGTAGAGTGCTTTGATTCGACTCATGACCCGGACGAGATCCTGCGTCATGGTTACGTAGCTGCGACCTAATTCCTTTAAGGTGCGCATCCCGTGCTCGCCGTGGTAAACCGACGTGAGCTGGTTGCCACGCAGCAGCTCCGCCAGCTTTCGCGCATCGATCCGGTCACTCTTGCTGCCGTCTTTCAATAGGGCGTTCTTGCGCGGATCGCAGACCACGAGACGGGTGACGTGAGGTTTCAGCAGGTCATGTAACCAGGCCGCAGAGGTCCCTTCTTCGAAGGTCACCGATAAACTTCCGTGCAGCCCCTGGAGGAACTCCAGGATCGTGGCCGCTTTCGTCTCCAGAATACTTTCCATGATTAACTTCCCCCGGGAATCCAAGACTGCAACCGAGATCGTTGCCTGGTGGACGTCCATGCCGATATATTTCTCTTGGCTCATAACGGCGCTCCTTTCGGTAGGTGGTGATACGAATAACCACAACCTACAGCAAAGTGGGCGCCTTTTATATTGCGTGACTCGCCCTTGTTACCGACAAGCGAGACCGGAGTTTTGGGTGGTCGCGCGAATAGAGTTAGTCGAACTTCATTCGACCCACGGAGGCGAGACCCCGAGGATTCCGCTGCTTTAATCTTTGGAGCCGCACCGTCCAGTCGCCCACTACTGAAAAGTCCTCCCGTTCTCTCAGCGTTTTTGCTCCGCGGCGGGATTTGCGCAGGTACCGCTGCATCAGTTCAGCAAGAATGTTCGTTCGCGAGGCCAGCGTGCCCTTCCTCCGAGCCCAAGTGCGCAGCGCCAACCTCGTATTCACTCTGCACCAGGCCGCCGTTATAGCAGCGCGTCGCAGCATGACGCAGCCTGATGTCGCGTGGCACCGGGCCGAACAAGGGGATGCCTGCTCCGATTAGTATAGGCACGCGTGTGATCACCAATCGGTCGATGAGTCCGGCCCCCAGGAATCGCTGAATGGTGATGCCGCCGTCGATATAGGCGTGTTGGAAGCCGCGTGCGTTGAGCTGCGTCACTATCTCGGCCGGTTCGCCCGACATCTGCTCGACCACCGCGCCTTTGACTGATGAGAGATCGAGCGGGCGACTGCTCAGCACGACCACCGGCTTCTCGCGGTAAAACCATTTGCCGAACGTCAGCACGACTTCGAAGGTTTTGCGCCCAATAACAACGACATCAACGCTTTCATAGAATTCTTCGAAGCCGTGCGGCTCCTGCTCACCTGTACCCAAGAAATCGAGCGCGTGGTTCGGTCGAGCAAGAAAGCCATCGACGCTCACTCCGCAGAAAACTGAGAGCTTCATGGCCTGACCTCCTCATTTGAATCCTCTGAGCCTTGTTGCCTACTCAGAACCTTTGGCCCCAAGGGCGATGCCTGAAGAATTCCCGACGGCGCCGCGCCTGCCGCGACCGTAACGAGTTCCGTTGGCGTTGAACTCGGCTGTCGCGACGAATCGAATCTTGCCAAATCCGGGCGCTACTTCATCGGCAAAAGTGATAGTTGATCCGACTTTTAGCTTCGAACGTGTTGGTCGGGAAGCCGACAGTGTCGTGACAATCGCTTACGCATTTCTAACAAATGAGTTGCAGGTGAATTCGAATCCCTCACTCGCTACAGCAGGCGGATTAGTCCTCATAAACGCTTCTCTTCATCTAGAGCCAATCGCAGGGCCCGACTAACACGAAGATATCGATCGGAATCTGCCTCTTCCCAGGCCCTCATCGTCTATTCAGTCCGCAGCGCAATCATTGGATCCACCTTGGCCGCGCGTCGGGCCGGAATGACGCAACCGACCAGAGCAACGGCAAGGAACGCTATGGCGATTGCGATAAATGTGCCGGGGTCATCTGGTTTGATCCCAAACAGCATCTTCGCCAACGCACGTGTTGCGAAGGCCGCGGCCACACAGCCCAGTGCCAGGCCCGTCAACACGGGAATCATGCCACGCGTCAACACGTTTTTCAGAATGTTCTGTTTCGTCGCCCCCAAAGCGATGCGGATGCCGATCTCCTTCGACCGTCTTGCCACCGAAAGGGCCAGCGTCCCGCTCACACCGACAAGAGTAATAAACAAGGCGACTACGGCGAACATGCTTAGAAGCATGCTGGTCACGCGTGGAGTACCGAGCTGTGCGCTGCGAAACTGGTCGAGTGTGCGAACCTCCGTAACCGGTTGCTGCGGATCGATCTGGTGAATGAGCGCTGCGACCTGAGTGGCCATCCGCATCGGATTCCCTCGGGTGCGAACCAGAAGATGTCCGCTTGTCAGTCCGGTTTGGTCGACTGGAAAGTACATCGTGTCGGCAGGCTCTTTGTCCAACCCGTACTGATGAACATCACTTACCACGCCGACCACAGACGCCCATGTTTTCTTATCACCGCCGCCTGCAGCGACACGGTGTCCGATCGGTTCTCATTTGGCCAGTAGTGCCGGGCCATTCGGTCATTCACAATGACAACCGGCGGGGCCTCCGCCTCATCGCTGGGCAAAAAGGAACGGCCCGCAAGCAAAGGAATTCCAAGCACGCGGAAGTAGTCCGGACTGGCAAGTTCAAAGTTGATCTGAGGTGCAGGTTCGTTCGGGTGCAGCGGCTGTCCTTCAATGACGACTCCCGCACTCATTGGGCCCATAGCGCTATTCAGCGGAACGGCCATACTCAACGCAGCACTCTGAACTCCCGGCGTCGTCTGCACACGCTCAAGTGTTTGATGGAAGAAGTTCCTGGAAGCCTCGCTCTTTTGATATTTTGTCCAGTTCAGACTTATCTGCATGGACAGCACATTCGCGCTCTTAAATCCCGGATCGACAGATAGCAGGTTATACAGGCTGCGCACCATCAGACCCGCACAGATGAGTAGCACGAACGAGATCGTAACCTGCGTCATCACCAGCAGGCTGCGCATACGCGTTCCACTCCCACTGCCTGCTGTGCGTTCCCCGGCATCGCCCAGGCTTGTCAAACGAACCCGGCTCGCAACATATCCCGGGAGCACTCCAAACAGCAGGCCTGCAAGCAGAGACACTCCAAGGCCAAACAACAATACGCTTCCATCCAAACGGATCCCGCCAGCCAGCGTGGTCATCTGCGCGGCATAGTCAATCAACAGCTTCGAACCGATTGCTGCAATGCCTATGCCGACGACGCCGCCAGCCAGAGCAATCATCATGCTCTCCGTGAGCAGCTGAGAGAATAGGTTCCATCGGCTGGCCCCCGTCGCCATGCGAATCGCCATCTCGCGCGACCGCTGCAACTGCCGCGATAAGGCAATGTTGGCGAGATTGGCGCAGGCCAGCAGCAAAACAAGTCCCGATGCCCCGAGCAGAATCAAAAAGGTTGGTCGTGCGGCATGGGTAAGCTCCTGCTCGACGGCGACCGTCTGCGGAGCGAACCCTGCCGAAGCCGGATACGACTTGGGATACTCAAGAGCAAGCCGCTGGCTGACCGCGGCAAGGTCGACGTTTGCCTGGGCGAGCGTAACGCCAGGCTTCAACCTGGCGTATCCAGTCAGCATTCGCCCCTCGCGATTCGCAATCATCGTCGGGGCGGAACGAAAAGGACACGACGTCGTCGGCATGTAGACATCGTCTGCATCAGGATAGTCAGGCAAGGGGGGAAGCACACCGACGACCGTATGCACTCGATCGTTCATCTCGAATGTGCGTCCGAGTATATTTCGGTCGCCGGCAAACTCTTTCATCCAGTAGGCATAACTCAGCACTAAAACTGGAGGCGCAGTGAGACTATCGTCCGCAGGAATCAGCAGGCGCCCCAGCAGCGGCTTGACTCCGAGCACATCGAAGTAATTACCCGAGACCACGCCGGTCACTACCCGCTCCGGGTCCTTTGATCCCAGCAATGTGAATGTCATGGAGTGATATTCGGCGACATCCGAAAAAACATGGTTCTGGTCCCTGAAATCCCGCACCTCCTGAACCGAGAGGCCCAGAGGTGCCCGGCCCAAGCTTAGCCGCAGTCTGATCCAGGTGCACGATCTGTCCCGCATGCGCGTAAGGCAGAGGCCGCAACAGCACTCCATTGATGACCGTGAAAATTGCGGTGTTGGCCCCGATGCCAAGACCAAGCGTCAAGATCGCCAGCAGCGCATATCCAGGATTACGCCGCAACACCCGCCACGCATAGCGCACATTGCGAAGCAGACTCTCGAACGAAGCAATGCTGTTCATCTTCCATGTCTCCTCGCGCACCCGTGTCGGATTTCCAAATTTCAGATACGCCCGCCGTCTGGCCTCGTCCTCTCCCATTCCCTGAGCGATGTTGTCGTCAATCTCCTCGGCGAGATGAAGGTCGATCTCTTGTACCAACTCGCCATCGGACGAGCTGCGTCGAAAAAACCTGCGCCAGCTCATTCTTCACCGCCATCGACAGCTGCTTCACCCATCACCAGAGCAATCGCCCGCGCCATCTGACGCCAGCGGCTGGTCTCGGAAGTAAGCTGTCTCTTGCCTGCAGCAGTCAAACGGTAGAACTTTGCCTTACGGTTATTCTCACTGGCTCCCCAGAAGGACGAGACCCACCCCCGATCCTCCAGCCGATGCAGGGCCGGGTAAAGAGAGCCTTGTTCAACCTCCAGCACGTCTTCCGAAGTCCGCTCGATCACTTTGGCGATGGTATGCCCGTGAGCATCGCCTCCGATGAGAGTGCGGAGCACCATCATGTCCAGGGTCCCCTTCAGCATCTCATTGCTGTCACGCTTTGTTCTGGCCACGATTCTCAACTCTCCACTAGAAGTTCTATGCAAGGACAATACTATACCACTCGATCTTCTATGGGAAGCGAAGATTTTGGTTTGAACACTGAATGGTCGGGGCCCATCACTGGCATTCACCCGGGCCCTGTAGTGGAAGACCTGTCGGTCCTTTGGGTGAACGCCTTATTCCGGGTCCGGGTGGCGGGCATTCGGAAGTGCCTAATGTCTCATCTGTTTCGATGTTCAGAAACATCTGTTTGAGTCTATGTCCGGTCTGGTTACGAGTTTCAAGACGGTGGCAGATCTTCCGTCCGCGTCGCCCGTTCTTTGTTCGGTTCGGCGCCCATAACGAATTCCAAAATGCCGCCCGCGGCGATCTCGCTGTGTCTAATCCATGCACGCGACAACGGCTTGCCATTGAGCTTCGCGCTTTGGACGTACGGATGATCAGGGGCCTGGTTCGCGGCCCGAATCGTAAACTTCGCGCTCTTGTACCACTTCTCATCCAAATTGAGTGTGGCCTCGGAAAACAGCGGACTTCCAAAGATGTAGATTCCATCTCCAGGACACACCGGATAAAACCCCATTGCGCTTAGGACATACCACGCGGACATCTGGCCTACATCGTCGTTCCCGCAGATACCGTTCACGTCATTTCGATAGGCATTGGTCAGAATGCGGCGAACCCACTTCTGCGTAAGCCAGGGTTTGCCTGCATAGACAAACAAGTAGGGAGCATGGTGGACCGGTTCATTGGCATGGTTGTAATAGTCGTTCCATCCAAACGAGGCGGGGGTCTTTTCGAAGAAGTCTTCCAGTTGCCTGGAAAACTCCTCCGCGCCGCCCATCAAGTCGATCAGTCCGGGAACGTCGTGGGGAACGAACCACGTCTGCTGGAGCGGATTGCTCTCGGTGCACCCCTGGCCAAACGCGGTCTTGCCCTGCCACGGAATCCATTCGCCGCTGGCATTTTTCGCTCGCATGCTTTCAACATGCGGATCATAGATCTTTTTGTAATTTTCCGCGCGGGCTGAAAATAGATGCGCGTCTCCCGTCTTACCCAACGATGCCGCTAGTCTTCCCACGCACCAATCGAAGTAGGCGTTGTCCAGTGTCCAGGAGACTTGTTCCGGAACATACCCATGTTGCATATAGAAGTCGTTCTCTGGACGGTTTGTCGAACCATTTTTCCCCGCGGCTGTCTGCCTGCAGGCGGCGTAGGCCTTCTCTATATCGAAACCCCTGATCCCCTTCGAATATGCGTCCAGGATCACCGACGTTGCCGGGTCACCATCCATGCATCCGCTGTAGGAGTTCATAATCTCCCAGCGTTCGAGATACCCTTTTCGGCTCTTCGAAGCCAGGGTGACCAGTGAGTTGATCTCGTCGTTGATCATCGTGGCATTGAGCAGCGTCATGAGCGGAAACTCGCCGCGAAAGACGTCCCATCCGCTGAAGATGGTCCGTGGCGTGTACCCATCGGCGGTGTGGATTTTGCCGTCAGCGCCCGTGTAGTTGCCGTCCACGTCCGCAATGGTTCGCGGATCGATCATGGCGTGATACATGGCGGTGTAGAAGATCTTCCTCTCATCGTCCGATGCGCCTTCGATCGCAATGGAGCTCAACGCATCGTCCCATAGCGCCCGCCCCTTCCGCCGCACTTCGTCGAGGTCCCATTCGGGTATATCGTGCGACAGGTTTTTGCGCGCGCCGTTCACGCTGGCAAAGCTGATACCCGCTTTCACCACCACCTTCTCGCCGGTCGCAAGCGAGGGAAACTCGGCGAAGAAGCCGATATGGTTCCCTTCCATCTCCCTGCATCCGTCCAGCACCTCTCCTCGTCGCACAAGTTCCTGATACTGCTCTGTGCGGAAATACGAGGTCGCCAGCCCCTCTCGCACAGGAAACGCATCGTCCGGGACCTCGATCTTCCATACGCCGAAGCGCTCAAGCGGCCTGGAGAACTCCATGTGGAAGTAAACCGTGTAGCCTACGTTGCCCTCGCCGTTACCCCAGCCGCCGCCGGCCGCCGGACAACGCATCCAGCCCTCGATCGCTCGGTCCCCTACCACCTTCACAAACTGACGTGTGGAGGTGCCCGCGATGCGGCGCGCCAGGTTCAATTGAATGCGAGCAGTCTCGGTCTGCGGATAACTGAACCGGAGCATACCCGCGCGAGGAGTAGCCGTGAGTTCTGCCCGGATTCCATAGCTCTCCAGCGTTACAGCATAGTAGTTAGCCTCCGCGTGTTCGTTCGCATGACTATAGTTCGAGCGCCAGCCTTCACCCGGATGGTCGACCCGCCCGCTGTCCAGCTTCATGGGTCCGATGGAAGGCATCACCTGCAGATTGCCGAAATCGCCGTAATAGCCCACTCCGCTCATGTGCGTAAAGCTGAAGCCCTCGATCGTGGTCTGCTCGTAGGAGTAGCCCGGGCCGTTATCGCCTTCGTAAGAGTAGCCCGGGCCTTTGACGCCTCCCGTGATCGTGTCAGGGCTGAGCTGCACCATGCCAAACGGCGTTGCAGGACCAGGGAATGTCTTGCCCTCGCCCAGTAGCAGGCTCGTGCTGGCTCCAATGAGTGGATTGATGAAGCGCGAGGCCCGATCTGAAGCCCCCAGCGACTGGCCTCGCAGGCGACCCGTTGACCATAGCGATGACATCCAAATCAGGGACCCTTGCGCAAACGATCGGCGAGAGATTGAGCGCCTCTTCGGCAGATTGATGTTCTTCATTGTTTACGCATTCCCATATCATCCGACGGTCAAAGCCCAGCGTATACATGGCTGCAGGCGCGGCCATGGTCATGAGACAAACTGCGGGAAAACTGCAAAAAGTCTCCCCGCAGTTCGATTCCGGCAGCTAGATCAGAAATCCAGATGGAGGCCTAACTGGATCTCTCTAGGCGTCGTGACGTTAGAGGTGATGACCCCTGCCGTAGGATCGGAGATGTTGTTATCGGGTACACCGTAGTTCTGGATATTGAAGATATTGAAGAACTCTGCCCGGAAGCTGAGCGACCAGAGCTCCTTGATCGGAAACTTCTTGAACAGAGACATATCCATCTCCGCGACATGCGACGACGACAGATTGTCTGTTCCGAAGTTTCCGTAGGTGCCCGTGGCCGGCGACACGAAGGCGGCAGTGTTGAACCACTCGTTCCTCGTTGGATGTGCAAGCTTGGGGTTCCCGACTACATTCGGTCTCATGTAGGAAAACCAACTATCGCCGGCGGGCGCTTCGATGTTGGCGATGTCCCCGCTGATGGCCATGTTGTATGGCTGTCCCGACCGCAGTTGGACTGTAGCATTCGTCTGCCAGTTCCCCAGAATATAAGCGGCGGCGCCATGGCTCAGGTAACGCTCGCCCTTGCCGACAGGTAAAACATACATTCCAGACATCGAAAGAAACTGCGGAATATTGAAGGCCAGGATGCCCCTCGATGCATTGAGGTCATAGTAGTTTTGCCAAATGGAAAATCCGCCGGACCCCGGCCCGTTCTCCACGTCGAACAACCCGCTCCCTCCCGTGCCAATGGCCTTGGACCAGGTATAGGCAACCAGATATTGGAAGCCGTTGGAGAACCTCCGGTCCAGCTTCACCTGCAACGCGTTGTAGTTCGATGTACCGTTGCTTGTGCTGTAAAAGGCAGACGTGTTGTACCACGGGAAGGGAGTGCGGGCCCGAACCTGGGCCACTGTGCCGGTCCCTGGGGTCTGCGCCGTGTTCCACAGGCCGGTTATGCCCAGCCTGTCATTAACGCTGCCCACGTATCCAACCGACAGTGCCGTATTCGACCCTAACTCGCGCTCGACGGTCAAGTTGTATTGCTGAGAACGCGGGTCCTGGATGTGCGGGTCCATGTACCAGTTGCCCAGACTCCACGGATCGGCTGCCGGCAGAACAGTACCTACCTGGCCGAAGGTAGACTCAACGGTAGCAAGCGGGCTGCCCGTCTGATTCATGGCGATGCTCGACACGACGGATCCCGCACCAGGCCAATTACCGGAGTTGCCCTTCCAGTCCTGCTCCATGCCCATGGTCGTGTCATACACAATGCCGTAACCGCCACGCAGCGTTGTCTTGGGATCAATGCGCCATGCTATTCCAATGCGCGGTCCCCAGTCGTCCCAACCACCTTTGGCTCCCCATGTGGTGCCATAGGGTGACAATTGAATGGGAGGTGCTGCCGCGTTGTAGTACGGCTTACCAGTCGTTGGATCGCTTGCGGCGACGCCGCCGTCAATACCAGCCAGCGAGCCATTTGCCGAAGGAATGCACGGCGCCGCGTTTGTTACATTGCACGCAGCCGGCAGCGCGTTCATGCCAATCCAATAGCTGCCGTCCGTATTCGGGCCCGAGACAAAGGTACCTGGGTCGGGAGCGAAAGGACGGCGGTGGTCAAAGCGCAAACCATATGTGACAGTGACACTCCGGCTCACCGACCAGACATCCTGAGCAAAAAATCCATAAGAGGAGACCCGGTTGCCGCTGGCTATAAGCCCCGTGTTATTGTTCGCCGACGGCAAACCAAGAAGTGCGGCCGCCAGAGAATTGCCTGTGGTGCCCACATTGTTCGGATCGCCTGTCAGGGCGTTCGTAAAGGCGTAATTTCCGTAAGGCGGGCTGCTGGAGTTATTGCCTTGACGGATATACTGCATGCCAAACTTGAAGTTATGCACGCCATGGACCCACGTCAGGGTCGGGGAGTAACTCATCACCGGGTTCGTGATCGTGTTCGGATTTTGACTGCCAAAGCCGCTTGCAATCCCGGGAATCGCGTACGGCGAACCCAATCCAATGAATGTTCCGCCCGAACTGGAGAAGCCCAGCCCCTGCGCAGGGCCGATTCCGTTGATATCGGGAGTGCCGCGAAGGAACGGCCTTGTCGCGATGCCGTAGCGGAAGTCGAAGAGAATATTCGCGGTGAAAATACGGGTCCACCCAGCAGCGAGGCTCTTGGCCGCTACTGAATTTGAAAGGCTCTGGGTGAGTGAGGTCGGTGACACATCAGTGACATTCAGCTGGTCGTACCGGAAGAACAACGTGTCCTTGCTGCCAAGCTGTTCGTCGATTCGAACGATATAGTGGTCCGAGTCGTCCGTGTGTGGATTCGCCTCATACGCGTTGAAGTTCGGATTACCGGTCAGCGGTAAACCGGTGTCATAGGTCTTGATGAACTTGATCATGTTCGGATCCAGCCGGGCCGGATTGATCACGTTCGGGGTCCCGTTGTAATTGAACTGAGCGCGCGTATAGCCGTTCGCGGTTTCCTGCGTCGTGGCAGGATCGTATATAGGTTGGCTGAGCAGAGAGTGCGAAAAATCGCCTCCCAGCTCCGCGCTGGTGGGCACGTTATAAAGGATCTCATTCGACTGCGAGTATCTCCAGCCTTCATATCCGAACAGAAAGAACGTGCGATTGTGACCGTTGTAGATGTGGGGCAGCACGACCGGCCCACCTATCGTCGCGCCGAACTGGTTCTGCCGGAAGGGGGAAGGACTGGACCTGTACTCGTCAGCGAAGGAGTCGCGAGCGTCAAAGATGTTGTTCCGCACAAACTCCCACGCTGCGCCGTGGAAATTATTGGTTCCACTCTTGGTGACAACGTTGACGACACCGCCCAGCACGCTTCCGTACTCCGCTTTGTCGTCGTGCGACTGCACCTTGAACTCCTGCATGTCGTCGATGATCGGCGGAATGACGTAGACGCCATTGGTGAAGTCTGTGTTCACCACACCATCCAGCATGTAGAGGTTTTCCCGGTTGATCTGCCCCTGAATCGCCGGCTGCGAAAACTGCGCCGAAGGAACGCCCAGCACACCCTGATCGTTCACGGCGACCTTGTTACTCTGCGACGTACTGATAGGAGACGCGCCAGGAGTGAGGGTCAGGAGTTCCGTGAAGTTGCGGCCGTTCAAGGGCAGGTCGTGGATCTGTTTCTGTCCGATTTCGGTACCCAATTCGGAACTCGTTTGTGCCACCATCTCGTCGGCCGCCTCCTCCGTCACGTTGACTGTCTGGTTGGCAGCGCCGACCTGGAGAACGACATCGCGTGAGATGCTGCCTTGCACTCCGGCCGTCAGGCCCGCAATCGTAGTGGTGCGAAAACCGTTCCCGCTCACGCTCATGCTGTAATTGCCAGGTTTGACAGAAGGGAAGTTATACAGTCCTTCCCCGTTGGAGGTCGTCTTCGTCGCGATACGCGTATCCGACTCCGTCAACGTGACCGTGGCGCCGGCGACCAACGCTCCCGTGGAGTCGGTGATATGTCCGGATATGGCGGCGTTCGCAGTCTGCGCACTGCCTGGCCGCACTCCGCAGGTTCCAAATGTGAGAATAAGAGAAGCCAGCAACCAAAAACTTGTTCCTTGTACGCGTCTGCCCGCCGGCCTCGAAATTGATTGCTTCATTTTTTGGAATCTCCTTGGTGTCTGCTTTGGCTCTCCTGCGAATACTCGCCATGAAATACCCAATCCAGCAAATAAGGAACGTTCTAAGCAGTGTGCTGAGGACCCCGTCACGTATTACCTTTTGGCTTCAGAGGCTTACGCGCTAAGGGGTTGGCGGCGTCGCTGGCGTTTGATTGGCGCACGAAACAGTTTGCTACAAGGCTCGCTGCAAATATCATTTGTTTTCATACATATGCAATGGTCACGTTTGTTGCCGGTCAGGGAAGAGCGTGCCCGAGTCTCTTGGTGGTAAACTTCCGCCCAACAATGGACAAGCAAAAATGTTGACGCTGGAAGATACGAAGCCGGCCGAACTTCCTCCCGAACAATTAGCTGCCCTGCGCAGCCACCTCCAGGAGGTGCTCTCCAGCGAAGCATTCATGGGGGGGCATCGCGCACAGCGCTTCCTTCAATTGGTCGTAGAGCATGCGCTGGCCGGGAGGACGGATTGCCTCCGTGAGCGCATGCTTGGCGCGGAGATGTTCGGCCGTCCGATTGACTACGATACCGGCAATGACGCGGTGGTGCGTGTAAAGGCTTCGGAGGTCCGCAGGAGGTTGGCACAGTACTATCAGAGCGTAACGACTCCGCCGGCCGTCCAAATCGAGCTCCCGACCGGCTCCTATGCACCACAGTTCCACTGGGCGCCAGTAGAGGCGCCGTCTACTCCCGCCGAACCTGCGATCTCACACCTGGACTCCGTCAGCGTTCAAACACAATCAACAGGCGTGCACAGTGAAGACGTGGCAATTGCCCCTCGATGGAGGTGGAAGCCTTGGGTCTTCCGCGTATCACTGCTGGCTGCGTATACTGCGGCCCTGATCTCTCTCGGGTGGTTCGCCGCAGTTCGATTCGGGTCCCCCCGCCGGACTCCAACGGCCGCTGATCCGATCTGGGCCGCTCTCTTCGATGGCAAAAGGAACACCTACATCGTACCTGCCGATATAGGGTTCAATCTCCTGGAAGATCTGTCGCACCGTCCAATGGCGCTTGCAGATTACATGAAGGGCGGATACCTGGAACTCCCGGTTCCGGGAGTGGATGCGCTCAGGGCCGAGGGTCTGCGTTCGCAAAGACTGACAAGCTTCGTCGACGCCCAGATTATCTCCACTCTTGCCGGGCTTCCGGAGTATAACCGGCAACGGACCTTCCTTCGCTTTCCGCGTGACCTGCGGCTTGACGATCTAAAGGACGCCAACGCTGTCCTCATCGGCTCGGTGGGCAGCAACCCCTGGGCCTCCATTGCAGACAATAACGCAAACTTCCACATCGTCTATCGCCAGGGCATGGGGGGCGCAACAATTATCAACGAGAAGCCACAGACAGGGGAGCAAGCGTCCTACGAGAGCCACTGGAACGAGCCTGCGCACGAGACCTTCGCCCTCATCGCCTTTCTGCCTAACCTGAGCGGCAATGGTCACCTCCTGCTTCTACAAGGGCTCGACGTAGCCGGGACCCAGGCTGCTGCCGAGGCGCTATTTCATCCCGCTGCAATGGCTCCCATTCTCCAGCGCGCGACCCGCCCCGACGGCTCAATCCGGTCCTTTGAGATATTGGTCCGTTCGACGAGCATCAATTGGAATTCGACTGACTCTCAAGTAATTGCCAGCAGGATTGACTGAGACAAGCATTCCGATTGCGTCGATTTCCAGCTTTCTGCTCTGACCACTGATCGCAACGACCCACTCTACCGGGAAACCTTCCGCATCCTCACCGCATCCTCACGTCCCCCGACCGAACAGCGTCATCGTGGTTGATCTCATCGGTGGCGAAGATCTGACGCCTGATATCCTGCCAAAACAATGTCGATCACCCGCCAAAGGCACTTCTCTTGAACTCAGCGAACTACAAACGCCTATACAACATAGCCGCGGCCGTTCTTCTCGCTAAAGTGGCCGGTGTGTGGCTTCAGGACCTTTGGGCGGCACAGCGCAAGCCACTCTTGTTCGACGACGCATATATGTTTGCTCGGTATGCGGCGAATGTGCGACATGGGCTCGGCATCTCATGGAACCTCGACGGAGTCCATACCTACGGACAGACCTCGCCGCTATGGGGGTTGGTCGTCCTGGTACTCAGCTATCTGCCGGTCGGTACATGGAAGATGCTCACGCTGGGCTCATGGATGTGCTCGATCGGAGCTGTGATTGCCCTCGCCTGGGCGGTTGCGACGAATGCGCGGAACGAGTTTATGTCCAGCACGTGGCGCGTCCTGCCTCTGGTCGCGTTGCCGTTGGCAGACACCCTTGTCTTTTCCGCCAATGAGGTGACCGGCATGGAGACGATGCTGGCGACCTTGCTGTCGGCGGTCTTTGTCGGACTGACGCTGGCGTGGAGGCGAGGAGCTGTACGCCCGGAGGTCGCGGCCCTGGCAGGACTGCTACTCTTTCTAACGCGCCCTGAGTCGGCAATCGCCGTCCTGTTGCTTCCGGTGCTGCTTTTCCTTTTGTTGCCCGGCCAAACTCTTTCAAAACGGAGCGTCGCAACTCTGCTTGGTGTCTTCCTTGCCGGAGTCGTGCTTGAACTCTTTGTTTGCAAGTTGTACTTCCACACAGCGTTTCCGCTCAGCTTCTATATGAAGAGCAGGCACGCGTATGAAGGGTACCGCGAGATCTGGCACCCCGAGTTGCTGATGCTGGCGTTCCTGGCCGGATGCCAACTCTACTTGGCGGCGCTTATCTTTCTGGGCCGCAGACAGGACTGGCGCCTTATCGTCTGCTGCCTGACACCCGCACTCGCTGTCTTCGCTTATCTGGGGACCGTCACGCAGATCATGGGTTTCAACGCGCGCTACTACACGCCCTACTTCGCGTTTTTCGTCGTTCCGGCGCTGCTGGTCGTGGATCGATGGTTGACGGGCGAAGATGTCTCCGCTGAGGAACGATGGCCGCGCAACACTCTCCTGGTGCGGGTCCTGTATCACTGCGGCTCTCATGCTTTGCTTCCTCGGGCTATCGTCGGAGGGCGTGCAGGCCGCGGTCCGCCGCCTCGAGGCGAGGCGGCATTTCGAGTACGAGCCTGTTCATTTTGACATCGCAGCGAGCGTACCGCTACCCGAGAACAATTGGGACGTAATGATGACGGACATTACCGACCTGCTGGTGTCTCCCTTGCCCAAGGGACTAACGGTGGCCTCGACTGAGGTCGGTTACCTTGGAAGCCGTGCGGCCCAGATCAATATCATAGATCTGGCAGGCCTCAACGATACGGACATTGCCTTGCACGGCTTTGACATGAGCGCGCTGATGCTTCGCAAGCCAGACATTATCTGGTTGCCGAACAGCAGCTACACCTATCAACGGGGGTTGATGTTCGCGGACCCGGCACTTTTGGCAAAGTATGACGTTTACGCCGGAGCGGCAAACTACGGACTCGCCATTCGAAAGGATTCTCCTTTCCGGCCCCAGATCGACCAGCAAATGCAGACGTTTTGGAGCACGGTTTACCCCGGATACCGAATGAATGACTACCTCGTTCGGTCCGCCACCTGGTCGGGACAGAAGTTCAAAGTGATCGGTGATTAGCGGTCTGTTTAGCGGCTTTGATCTGCGTGGGCGCGCATCTGTGTCCAGACGAAATCTGCGCCATCAAGAACTGACATTAGGTCGGTTGATGCTGCTCACGAGCTGATGTCGTCTGCCGGGTCACGACGAAACGGCGACCGAAGCGGATCATTGGCATCTCAATCAGGTAATAGCTGGCGACGGCGCAGGCGAAGCTGCAAACCACCGCAACGATATTCGACTGCTGCAGGAAATGAATGGCGCCAGGATAGACAAAGTTCCGCGTAAGAAACAGAACTTGCCAGAGGTAAAGACTATAAGAGATGCGGCCGACGAACCTCAAAGGGGCAGTCTCAAGAAATCTTGTGATCACACTCTTCGGATGCAGGACGGTGCTTAGGAGGAGGAGTGGGAAAAAGATCGCTTTGGCCAGCACTATCCGGAGATAGTGCGATGCAGTGCCTTCGTGGTCATAGAAGGTTATGACCGCAGCGACAACGCATAGCAACCAGGGCGAGAGAAATCGTATCGCCCGGTCCCTGGTGGCGGCGAACCGCAGCGACATCGCGTAGATCGCGGGTACCAGCAACGCACTGATGCAAAACTCCGTCCTCTGTTCCCAGAACGCGGGCAATATCTTCCCGGACGGGACGAGCAGGAAGATTGCAAGCCACCCCCAGGAGACAAATGTCAACACCAGCAGGGCCTGCCGGCGAAAGCGCGGGAGGAAGATCACAATTGACGGCAGGAGGAAATAAAAGTGCTCTTCGACGCTCAGCGACCAGAAGTGGCCCGTAAACCCGCTGAGCGCGGTCGCCCCAAAGAAGTAGTGCCAATAGTTACGGTAGAAGAAAAGCGCCGCGAGCCAGGAGGACAGATTGAACGGTATGACATGCAGGGCACCCAGGAGAGCAACTACCAAAAGATATGACAGGGCCGCTGGAAGGATCCTGAAGGCTCTCCGGACGTAGAAGTTTCTCAAAGAAGCCTGCCCGTAGGCAGATTCTTCGTCGAGCATCCGTGAACAGATCAGGAGGCCGCTGATGGCGAAAAACAGCCACACTCCCGTTACACCACTTCTCTGCAGGTGATGCTGGATAACGAGAGGCCCAAAGGAGTGTACGTGATCGAGCACGACAGCGACCACGGCGATAGCACGCCAACCGTCGAGGCTATGAAGATAGGCCCTGCTGTGCTCGTTAGGGCGCACTTAGACGATGGCTCCTTCTACAACTATACAGGGGCCTAATTCCATATGGCTTCCGGGCGGGCCGCTGCTGGCCCCATCAACTTCGATCGCAATTTCCTGCCGCCAGGTTGCTTCACGTATCGCGTCCGGATTCAATCGCCGATACCTGTGTGGGCGAGGCCGTCCCTACAACTTTCGCGGCAGCGCACTTCGGCTCGACCCCGTACCTGGGACTAATGGGCTAACCAACGGGCTTAGCAAGAGCTCCCGGCGGCGACGCCGGATACTTGCTCCCCTGCGCGATGTATTGGACCGCCAGTTCGCGAAACGCGTTGATCTGCGCCTCGACCCACGAAGCGTCTTTACCGAGTTCCTTACCAAGAAGCGCTGCAACTGCTGGCGCGACCTCGACTGCCGCACGTGCATTCAGCAAAAGCGCACGCGTTCGCCGCGACAGAGCATCGTCCACCGTGCGGGACATCTCATTTCGCCCGCCCCACACGATCTCCGCCCCGATGTAGGGCAGATCAGGATGCAATTGCTTGGCGAGCTCCGGGTTCTCCTTTGCCAACGCAAGAATCGCCGCGGCATCCGATCCGTACACCGCCAGACTCCCAAGCTCCTCCGGGCGCTCATGGTAACCGTGAATGTGCGTGCCCGCAGTCACACAAGGCCTCTCGTCGAGCCCACCCAGCGTCACCGCATGGCCCACGCAGTCCTCTGCCATATGGCGATAGGTCGTCCACTTCCCGCCGGCGATCGTCACCAGACCAGTGTGGTCGATATGGATCGTGTAGTCGCGCGAAATCGCCGAGGTCTTGCCCTCCGTGGCCCCCACGGCCTTCGCCAGCGGCCGTATCCCAACAAACACGCTCAGGATGTCCTCGCGCGTCGGCTTGTGGCTCAGATAGCGGCCAGCAGTTTCAAGGACAAACTCAATCTCTTCCTCAAAGGGCAGCGGCTCGTACGAGATTGCTTCGATCGGTGTGTCGGTCGTTCCCACCAGGGTGCGATTGTGCCACGGAACGGCAAACAGGACGCGCCCGTCATCCGTATGGGGCACCAGAAGCGCCGTATCGCCAGTCAGAAAAGAGCGGTCAAAGACAAGATGAATCCCCTGGCTCGGCACCATCATTGGTTCGGCCCCAGGCTCCGCTAGTCGCCGCGTCTCATCGGTAAAGATCCCCGTCGCATTCACCACGGAGCGGGCCCCGATCTCGTAACGTTCCCCGCTCTCGCCATCGACAGCTACTACGCCTTTAACAAAACCGTCCGCGTCCTTCGTCAGCTCAACGACACCCGCGTAGTTCAGCAACGTAGCTCCGTGCTCTGCTGCGGTCATCATCAGGTGCACCAGCAATCGCGTATCGTCGAACTGCCCATCGTGATACATCACGCCTCCGCGCAGACCGTCCTGGCGGATCGTGGGCAGGAGCTCCAGTGTCTCTTCGAGCGAGAGCGTCTTTGATTTTCCGAAGCTGTACTTACCGGCGAGAAGATCGTAGACCTTCATTCCAATGCCATAAAACGGCGCCTCCCACCAGGAATAGTTCGGCACCACGAACCGCAGATTACGGACGATGTGCGGCGCGTTTCGAAGAAGCACCCCGCGCTCCTTCAGCGCCTCCATCACCAGAGAAAGATTGCCCTGCTCCAGATAGCGGACTCCGCCGTGAACAAGCTTCGTCGCACGGCTTGAAGTACCCTTACCGAAGTCCTCGCGCTCCAGCAGCAGAACGTCATAGCCGCGCGTCGCCGCATCGACGGCGACTCCAGCTCCCGTAGCTCCGCCGCCAATCACCACGATGTCCCACGGCTCTTTACGGCTGCGAACTCGTGCCACCATCTCGTCGCGCTTCATCTAGCTCTCCTTGTTCCAGTTGCGAGAACGCTGGACGGCCTCTCTCCAGTTGTCCTGCAATCGTTCCATCTGTCTCTTATCGGCCTTCGGAGTGAAGACAGTGTCTGCCGCACGATGTTTCTTCAGCTCATCAATATTGTCCCAGAAGCCAGTCGTAAGTCCCGCAAGATAGGCCGCGCCGAGCGCCGTAGTCTCCAGCACAGCAGGCCTATGAACAGGAACACCAAGTAAATCGGCCTGAAACTGCATCAATCCATCGTTCGCTGCAGCGCCGCCATCCACACGTAGCTCCGTAAATGGGCTCTTCGTGTCCTTGTCCATGACTCGGAGAACGTCCGCTACCTGAAAGGCAATGCTCTCGATCGCAGCGCGCACGATATGCCCTATCTGAGTGCCGCGCTGCAGACCGATGATCAATCCCCGTGCCTGAGCGTCCCAGTACGGTGCGCCAAGACCGGTAAACGCCGGCACAAAGACCACGCCATCCGAGTCCTTCACGGAATCTGCAATCGCCTCCACCTCGGACGATTTGCGGAAGAACTTCATGTTGTCGCGCAGCCACTGCACCACGGCACCGCCAACAAACACACTACCTTCCAAAGCGTAGGCGAGCTTCTTGTCCGTGCTGCAGGCCAACGTCGTAATCAGCCGCTCTCCAGACAGCGTGAACGTGCCGCCGTTGTGCTGCAGCAGGAAGCACCCCGTTCCATAAGTGTTCTTCGCCTCACCCGGCGAGACACACAGCTGACCGAATAACGCCGACTGCTGGTCCCCTGCAATCCCTGCGATCTCAACGTCGCCAAGCCCCAGCGTGGTCGTCACCTGACCCACCCTTTCGCTCGACCAGACGACCTCGGGCAGCATGCTCGCGGGGACATTGAAGAGCTTCAGCTGATCGTCGTCCCATCTGTCTTCGACGATGTTGTAGAGCAGGGTTCGCGAAGCGTTCGTACGGTCCGTGACGTGTCGTCGTCCGCTTGTCAGGTTCCATATCAGCCAGCTGTCCACCGTGCCAAAGGCGAGTTTGCCCGCCTCGGCTTGTGCCCGCGCTCCATCGACGTTGTCCAGTATCCACGCGATCTTGCTCGCAGAAAAGTAGGGGCTCAACAGCAGGCCAGTCCTCTGGCGGACCATCTGCTCCGCGCCTTCGTCGAACAGCCTCCTTGTCAGCGGTGCAGTGCGACTGTCCTGCCAGACAATGGCGTTGTAGACCGGCTTGCCCGTCTCGCGGTCCCATACGATTGTCGTCTCTCGCTGGTTGGTGATGCCTAGCCCGACCACGTCCCGGGGCCGCACTCCCGTCTTGCCCATCACATCGACGGCAGAGCTTAGCTGCGACGTAAGAATGTCGAACGGATCATGCTCCACCCAACCGCTGTTCGGATAGATCTGCCGAAACTCGTGCGCTGCTGTCCCCGCAATCTTGCCATCGTGATCGAAAAGAATCGCGCGAGAGCTTGTCGTTCCCTGGTCGAGCGAAAGTACATACTTCATCTTGTCTCCTTAAATCCGAGTAGATGCGAGTTGGATGCGCGTATTAGAAGGGAGCGCCTCCCGGCTACGCGATATTGGGTAGTTAAACCTTCGCCTCATCCAGCAGTGCTCGCCCTCTCGCCGGCAGGTAAGGGAGAATGAGAAGCTGGTAAGCTCCACCACCCACCACCGCGCCTATCAGCGGAGCGACGATGGGAATCCACCAGTAACTATCCGGCGAAGGCAGCGCAGACGGACCCCAGCCCATAAAAAAACAAAAGAGCCGTGGGCCAAAGTCGCGCGCCGGATTGAGCGCCCACGCCTCCAGGTAGCCCATCGACGCGCCGATCAGCGCGACCAGAAGGCCGATCATCACCGCGCCTCCGTTCGCACCAGGGGCCATCTCGTTGTACTGCTCCGTAATAGCGAAGATTCCGAAGATCAAAAACGCAGTCAGAATAATCTCATCGCCGAAGGCATGCATTGGAGTGATCGCGAGACCAGGATGAGTGAAGAAGACACCTGCTGCCCCTCCGGATGCCCGCGTCAAATTATTGACCATATTGAAGTGATCGATCACCGGCGAAAAGAGCACATAGACAACAGCCGCACCAAGAAAGGCGCCAACAATCTGTGCGAGCCAGTACGGGCACCACCTTGCGCCAGGAAAATCCTCGATACACCGCGAGCGCCAGCGTAACCGCAGGATTGCCGTGGCAACCGCTTACCGAACCTGTCGTATAGATCGCAAGCGTGACGGCCAGGCCCCACGCAATGCACACTCCCCAGTACGCCTGCTGATAGGGGCTCGGAGTGTAAAGGGTATACATCGCCGCGACCGAGTCGCCGAATGCGATGATGATGAACATCGCCATCACCTCTGATATCAATTGCCCCACATACGTCTTTGTCATTGACCACGATCTCCTGAGTTGATCGACTAACCTCTGTCGCTTTGATAGCTGACCCTGTTCCTCGATGCGGTGTCCAGCCGGGCCGCGGAACTTCCTTGCGTCAGACAGAGCACTATCAGCGACATCCCAAGATACACGTTGTCGATAATTTTCTTGATGCCTAGACCTTCCCTCGCATCTTCGCCGCCCACCACCGCGAACCCACCAGCAGAAATCGCCAGTCCTTCAGAAACTCCGGCGGCTTTCCCTCAATTGCGTGCCCCACAAACTGCAGCAACCACCCGAAACAAAACAACCCCAACCCCACCCATAGAAGCCGGTGCCAAACGACTCCCGCAAGAGTCACCGGAAGCGACAACATGATGATCGGAATCCCAAATGTATGCGTAAGCCGGTTCAGCGGATGCTGATGGCTCTCCGAGTACTCCGCAATCCAGCTCTCCCAACTCCGGCCACCAAGCATGGCCGAAATCCTACTCCAACCCGTTCAGACGCGACAATCCCGAAGGCCCAGACCGGAGCTGGTTTGCAACTCTCTCGGACGCATCACTTGACATGCTGCTACCTCTATATAAAGAAAACAATCAAATCTCTTTATTTCTTCGACGCTTGCCAAGCCTCAAGTCCACCCATATCTCACCTATTTAGAAGACTTTATGGCATTTTCAGGGGGTATGGGGCTGCGTGGCAAAATCCAGCCGGCCCGATCCCGCATAATGGATAGCTGGGAGTATTCATGGGTCTATTCCGTAAGAAAATAAAGCAGGAACACAAGATCATGCTGCAGCATGACCGCGCCGCCGGAGCTCTCCAACCGGAGACGCATCGCCCCACACCGGAGTGCCCGCACCCAGAAAACTGGAGCATGATCGACTCCATGACCGCCGAACTCGAAGTGCTCGAGTTCATCGCTACCCTGGTCACCACCATCAAACCCCGCCTCGTCGTCGAGACCGGCTCCTTCCTCGGCGTCTCCACCGAATGGATCGCCCGAGGCCTCGAACGCAACGGCTTCGGCAAAATAATCAGCTGCGAGTTCGACCCCGTCGTCTACGCACGCGCAAAGGAGCGCCTCGAAGCGTCGCCCCTCAGTCCGTGGATCGAACTACGCAACCAATCCAGCCTCGAAATGAAGATCGAAGGCACCATCGACCTCTTCTTCTCCGACTCCGACATGCCCATCCGCGAGCAGGAGGTCAAACGCTTCCTCCCGCAGATCAACCCGAATGGCATCATCCTGATGCACGACGCCAGCTCCCACCACAAGGTCGTCCGCGACGCCGCCCGCTCCATGGAGTCCGAGGGCCTGCTCTCCGTCGTCTTTCTGCCCACGCCCCGCGGCCTCGCCGTCGCCCAACCCCGCGCCGGCCGCAGTTAGTGCAGGGCCAGCGCATGCAAAGCTCTCAGACAACGGAAAGGCCCTCGCTCTTCCGAGCGCCGTCCTCCATGTTCTGGGTCGGCTTCCTCATTCGCGTCCTCTACATCACCATCGTCCACACCTATCGCATCCGTCCGGAAGAAGACCATCTCCAGTTCGGATGGGAGATGGGACGCATCGCGCGCGCACTCGCTACAGGCTTTGGGTATGCCGACCCCTTCACCGGCCACTCCGGCCCCACCGCCTGGTCTCCGCCGCTTTATCCGCTGCTGATCGCCGGTGTGTTCAAGATCTTCGGCGTCTACACCGCGGCGTCCGCGTGGGTGCTGCTCACCATCAACAGCATCTTCTCCGCCGCTACCTCCTCGGTCATCTACGAGATCGCCGCACGTTGCTTCCACCAGACCGGACGCGGCAGAAAGATCGCCCTTTGGTCAGGATGGCTATGGGCCCTCTATCCCGCCGCCATGCAGTTCGCTGTCCGCTGGATCTGGGACATGTGCATCACGGCGTATCTCTTCTCGAAGATCATCGTTATCGCGTTGCGCGTCCGCGGCGTAGGAGAAGAGTCTCAACCCGACGGCCCGCGCAAGAAACCCAGACTACATCGCGTTGGGCCGCATTCGGCCTCCTCTCAGGACTCGTCATCCTGCTGAACTCCACCCTGCTTCTGTTCCTCCCGGTCTGCGGCCTCTGGATGCTGCTCGGCGCGCTCAAGGCCAAAGCTCCTCTCTTGCCGACACTTCGTCGCGGGGCGCTCGCCTGTGCAATCGTCATCGCCTGCCTCGCACCATGGACGATCCGCAACTACGCCGTCTTCCACACCTTCATTCCGATGCGCGGCAACCTCGGCGCGGAGCTCCATCAATCCATCCTCGAAGAACATCAGGGCTTCCCATGGGGCGCGACGATTCCCGTCTGCGAGGTCTGCCCCGTCTTCCAGCAATACCGGCAGATGGGCGAGGCCGCTTATGTCCGTCGCGAGGGCGAACTCGCCAAGCAGGAAATCGGCGTCCACAAACTGCGTTTCGTCGAGTACAGTCTGAAGCGGTTCTACTTCTTCTGGGTCAGCTTGCCTAAACCCGCTGAAAAGGGTGTCCTTATCGAGGCCGTCCGCGAGATGAATTACTTCTTCGTCAGTCTGGCGGCCCTTCTCGGCCTGGCGCCTCGCGCTCAAGCAACGTATCCCGGGCGCCGTCCTGTTCGCGTGGGCCTTCGCGCTGGTGCCTCTCACCTATTACTTCATCACGGTGCAGGCGCGCTTCCGCCATCCACTCGAACCCATCATGACCATCCTCGCCGTCTTCCTCTTCCAGTCAGCGACGAAGCGGCAAAAACCCGTACTATCGAACTAGCATGACCCACGTTCTCATCACCGGCGGATCTGGCTTCTTCGGCGGCGTCCTAAAGCGCAGACTACTTGCGGAAGGCTACGCCTGCACCAACATCGACCTCGTCGCCGATCCGGACACACATCCCAACCTCACCAGCATCCAGGGCGACATCCGCGACACCGCCCTGCTCCAGCAAGTCTTTTCCGAGCAGACCTTCGCCGCCGTCTTTCATTGCGCCGCGCAACTGGCGCACGACGCCATCGACGACAACCTCCTCTGGACCTCAAACGTCGACGGCACACGCAACCTTGCCGAGACCGCAAAACAGTTCGGTGTCCGCAAATTCGTCTTCATCTCCAGCAACTGCCTCTGGGCCAGCAACCTCGGCCACGACGTCACCGAAGACGAACCCCCAAACCCAATCGAGCTCTACGGCCGCTCCAAGCTCGCCGGAGAACAGGTCCTCGCCGACTACGCGCACGACCTCGACATCGTCACCATCCGCTGCCCCACCATCATCGACAGCGGCCGTCTTGGCCTGCTCGCCATCCTCTTCGAGTTCATCGACGACGGCAAGAAGGTCTGGGTCGTCGGCGACGGCAGCAATCGCTACCAGTTCATCTACGCGCAGGACCTCGCCACGGCCTGCCTGCAGTCCCTCGCATACAACGGCTCCAATCTCTTCCACATCGGCTCGGATAACGTCGTCTCTCTCCGCAACGTCTATGAAGCAGTCATCCAAGCCGCAGGGAGCCGCTCTCGCGTCGCCTCGCTGCCGAAGGGGCCCACTATCGCGGCGATGCAGCTCGCCCACAAGCTGAAACTTTCGCCCCTGGGGCCCTATCACTACCGCATGATCGCGGAAAGCTTCGTCTTCGACACCACCCGCATCCGCACGCAACTAGGCTGGACCCCAACGGTCACCAACGAAGAGATGATGATCCGCGCCTACAAGTACTACTCAGAAAACCGCGACGAGATCCACTCACGCACCGACGTCTCGGCCCACTCGCGTCCCACCTCGATGGGCATCATCCGGATGCTCAAGTGGTTCTCGTGAGTTACGCACTTACGTCCGATCTGCCATGCCTTCGCATACTTCCAACTGATGTAAGCCGAATGATAAAGGTGCAGCAGCAGGCCCTCGCGTCCATCGAGAAACCCCAGACGAAAGATATAGTTCCAAACAAACGTCAGCAGTGGAACGAGAGCGACGTTCCAGTAAAAGGCCGGCCACGACCGGCTGGTCTTCCCTTTCTCCGCAACAATGCGTCCCGCCCAGCGTGCTGTACCGGTTCATGTGCTCGAGATAAAGCTCCAGATCTGGATAGCCATGGTGAAGAAAATCCTTCTTCATCGCTTCGACTCTGCCGTCGACCTGCACCGACTCATGCACCGGCCGCTCCGTGAAGTGAGTAACACCTGAGCTGGTCACTCGACGAAACAACCTCAGCTTCATGTCGGGATAGTAGCCACCGTAGCGCATCCACCGTCCAAGAAACACGTGGCGCAACCGAAGCCGGTAGCCGTCCACCTGCGGCGTAGTCGTTGCGTCCGCCTCTAGCATGTTGCGAATCTCCGCCTGCAGCTCGTCCGTCAGTTCTTCATCAGCGTCCAGCGACAGCACCCAGGTGCCCACGCATTTATCGATCGCGGAGTTTTTCTGCAGCGCAAACCCCTTCCAAGCCTCAGAGAAGACCTTTGCACCGAACGACCTGGCAATCTCAATCGTGCCATCGGTCGAGCCGGAGTCGACCACCACAATCTCATCGGCAAACCGGACGCTGTCCAGCGTGCGCCTGAGGTTGTCTGCTTCATTCAAAGTGATGATAGCTACGGAAAGTGTCGATCGCGGCATGCCTTGCCATTCTATTTGCCCGACACCCTCCACAAACCCTTAAAGACCTTCCGAACCAGCGAAAAAGCTTCATTTCCATGGGCTTTGCTACCACATAGGTTGTATTGGTCCACACCGATGGTAACTCTACAGTTAGGCATGGCGAGGTATCTACCGGGCCCACCGCCTGGTGCTGCCGCGAAGCTTTGGCGAGCGGTTTGAGGCACACATGACCGAATTGATTCAACGGTATAAACAGGCGGGCTCGGGAATTGTAGCGACTTCGGCCACCCTTATTACCCTGGTCGGCTGCGGCGCCCTGTTTCTCCAGTCCCGCCTGGGATCGCTGCATTATCCCAGTCTGGTACTGACAACCAGCATGGCATTCGAGAAAGTAATATGGTTTGCATGGTTTGCGCTCGGCGTAGCCTTGGCGCTGCTTATCTACGAATGCCGCAAAGACATCTTTATTCGCTGGGTGGCCGGGGCGTTTCTTGTCTTCCTCATCACCGACCTTCTCGATCGCGAACTCGCTCTAAGCTCTTTCTCCGTTGATTACCCCTGGATCATCAGGCTCCTCGCTGGCACAGGCTCGATTGCGGCGACGGTCTTCGTTGCCGGTCTGCCCATCTCCGTACGCCGACTCACCCTCATCGTGCGAGACACGACGCGCTCGCGGGACAACGAACTCCGCCTCATAGCCGCAGCAGAATCCAGCGCCGACTCCGTCATCCTGTATGACAGTGTCCACGACGCCGCAGGCGAGATCCGCGACTTTAAGTTCATCTTTCTCAACGGCAATGCCGCACAAACGATTGGCCTGGATCGAAGCCAGTTCGTCGGAAAAAATCTCTACGAGGTCTTCCCCACCATACGCACCACCGATCTCTTCGAACGTCATAAACGGGTCGCCGAGACCGGAGAGCCGGCCCTGATCGAAGTCACCAGCTCTACCTTCCAGCCCTCGGGCAAGCCCGGCCGTTATCAAATTCAGGTCGTCAAGCTGTCGAACGGTATTGCGACGACGATCACCGACGTCACCGCCCGCTATCAGCACAAAGAAGACCTGAAGCGTGCGCTCAACTTCAACAAGTCCATCATCGCCAGCTCCCCCTTCAGCATCATCGTCACCGACAAGACCGGAACCATCACTACCATCAATCCCGCCGCTGAGAGAATGCTCTGGTATGAGGAGAGCGATCTCCTCGGCCGCGACAGCATCGAACTGCACGATCCCGAAGAGCTGCGTCAGCGGGCCATCGATCTTTCAACGCAATTCGACACCGAGGTGCGTCCCGATCATCAAGTCTTTCGTCTCGCACCAGAGAAGGGCCTGATCGACGAGAGAGAGTGGACGTACATTCGGAAGGACGGCTCGCGCGTCCCTGTCCAGCTTGTCGTCACCGCTCTTCGCGACAGCGACGAATGCATCACGGGTTTCGTCGGAATCTCCTACGACCTGACCGAGCGCAAGCGGGCCGAGGAGTACATCTATCACGTCGCGCACCATGACCCTCTTACCGGCCTTCCAACCCGCACCCTGCTGCGCGACCGCCTGGAGGTATCAATCGAGCGGGCCAGGCGCACTCAGGACAATCTTGCCGTGATGATGGTCGACCTCGACAACTTCAAGCGCGTGAACGACTCTCTCGGACACCAGGCCGGAGACACCGTGCTCTGCGAGATATCCAAACGGCTGAAGTCCTGCGTTCGCAAGTCCGATACCGTTGGCAGGATGGGCGGAGACGAGTTCGTCGTGCTGCTCCCCGATCTACGCTCCGACAAGGACGCCGAGGACGTCTGTCAGAAACTACTGGCCGCCGTCGCCCAGCCCATTCGCATCGGCAAACACGAGATCATCGTCACCGCCAGCATTGGCATCGGTCTGTTCCCTCTATGTGACGACGTCGACAGCCTCTTCAAAAACGCCGACTTCGCAATGTATCGCGTCAAGAACAGCGGACGTAACGGCTCTCAGGTTTACGTTCCTGGAATTGCTATGCAGGGCCTGCAGCAGTTGCAGATGGAATCCGCACTGCGCACCGCTCTTGAAGATGAGGAGTTTGAGATCCTCTATCAGCCGCAGATCTCCTTCACTGACGGACGAATGCTTGGAATGGAGTCCCTGCTTCGTTGGAACAGCTCCGAATTCGGCCTGGTCGGGCCAAACACCTTCATCCCACTGGCCGAAGAGACCGGTCTCATCGTGCCGATCGGGGAATGGGCCCTGCTTCAGTCCTGCAAGGAGGTCGCCGCTCTGCAGCGCCGGCTGGGCGTAGAGTGTTCGGTGGCAGTCAACATCTCGCCTCGCCAGTTCCAGCAAAAAGACTTCCCCGCCACGGTGGAGCACGCCCTGAACACCAGCGGCCTCAAGCCCGAACAACTGGAGTTGGAGATCACCGAGAACCTGCTCATGGTCGACTCCGAAGAGTCACTCGAGATCATGCAACGCGTCCGCAAACTTGGCGTCCGGTTTGCGATCGATGACTTCGGCACCGGCTTCTCGAACATGGGTTACATTACGCGCTTCGCCGTCGACCGGCTCAAGATTGACCGCTCCTTCATCTCCCGCTGCGACGTCGACGAAAACAGCCGTGCCGTCACCGCTGCCATCATCGCGCTTGCTCACAGTCTTCAGATCGAGGTCATCGCCGAGGGCGTCGAGTCGGAAGAACACGTCCAGATGCTTCGCCAGATGTCATGCGATCAGGCCCAGGGTTATTTCTACTCCCGTCCACTCAAACTGGTTGACATGCAGAACTTCTCTCTTCGAAATCTCCGTGAACATCCGAACCGCGACAGCACTCCGCCCCGCAAGCCAAATACGAACCTCATCGCGATGTCAGCCCTGAGTTCAATGGCCCAGGCCTGAACCACTAGCCACAAAACGCACACAAGACAAGGACCTTCGCCCATGAGCGAACGCAACAAGAAGCAATGCATCGTGCTGCTCCCCTCCGGCCCGCACTTCGAACGCCTCTTCGACGAGATACTGGGGCCCGCTATCGTCGAGATCGGCCTGGCCCCCTCTCGCCTCCCGACCGAGTCACGGTCTCCAACTCCAATCAACGTCTTCGTCGACGAGATCGAGCAGGCCGAAGCCCTATTGGCAGATGTTTCGGAGAACACAGCTGAAATCTGGCTTGCCGTAGGCTGTGCTGTCGCACTTGGAAAACCGCTATGCCTGGTCTCTTCCACACTGGCCTCCACCCTGCCTCTCGGCATCCAGTATCTGCCTCTCGTTCCCTACCCTGCCATTCCGTTCCCCAGCGATTACACCCAGCTCCAGCAGAACATCTCGGCCCAACTGTCGGCGATCATGCCCCTGCCAGGGCCCGCACAACCGGAACCACAGTTTCACATTCCCTCCGTGCCGCCTGCTCCGATTCCCGCTCCCTCCGACGATCTGGTCTCATATGAAGTGCTGGCACTGACGATCATCGACCTCAGGGCCTCCGACGTCGGTTTAAGCCCTCGCGATCTCGGCCTGGAGATGCGGGCCCGCGACTGCGCTCATCTCACCAGCCACGCCATGAACGCCCTGAAGCGCAGACGGTTCATCGAAAGAAAGCCCGTCCAGATCAGCCAGGGAAACGAACTCCACATCTCCGAGAACCTCTTCATCACACGAGCGGGCGCCGAATGGCTGATGCGCCACGGCAAGCGGGCCGCCACACACCGTTCAACTGCACGCAGCCGGCAGATGTTTCCGAACGGCCGATAGTCTGCAGTAAGTCGAAGCGCAATCCAGCATCGGGAAGGCTTTGGCTACGTGCCGCTTCCACGGACCTCTACGACACCTCAGTCCATGGGGGTTGCCCCAGCGACACATGCCTATACTCCGGCTCGTAGCCGAGCTCTCGCGCGTAGTTCAATATCCGTTCGAAGTCCAGACTGATCGTCGCGCCGGCCTTCTGCGTCACTTCATCTTCAATCGGAAGGTCGAAGTCGTCCGCCCCGTAGTTCAACCCCTCCAGCGCCCGCTGGTTCTGCGTCAACACCGAGGTGCGGATGCGCGGAATATTGTCGAAGTAAATCCGGCACAGCGCGAGGTGCCGCAGATACTCCGCAGTCGAGATCTCAATCCCGCCGATCTGCGTGAAGTAAGGCTTGAAGGTCCAGCAGAGAAAGCTCGCCAACCCACCCGTCTCGTCCTGAAACTGCCGCGTGCGCTCCAGATGTTCCAGCCGCTCCTCGATGCTCTCGTCAAACCCGATCACCATCGTCGCAGTCGTCTTGAGTCCCGCTTCGACGATGGCCCGCTGCGCATCGAAGTACTGCGCGACCGTGTACTTGAACTTCGAATGCCGCGCCCGAAACTCCTCCGTCAGGATCTCCGATCCGCCACCGGTAATCCATCGCACTCCGGACGCCTTCAACCGCGCCGCGGCCTCCGCATAGCCCAACTTCGCATGGTCGGCCAGGTACATGAACTCCGCGATTGTCAGCGCATAAAACTCCAGCGCGTCCCCATACCGCTCACGGATCGCCGCAAATAGCTCGCAGTAGTAACTCAACGGAAGATGCGGGTTGAACCCTCCATTGAACGCCGCAAGGTCCCCACCCAGCGCGAGCAGTTCATCGAGCTTCGCGAACACCTCGTCATGGCTCAGTACATAGCCGCCGTCCTGCGTGGGCAGTTTATAGAACGCGCAGTAGTCGCATTGGGCCACGCATACATTGGTGTAGTTGATGATCCGCATCACCATATACGTGCATGAGCCCGGAGCATGAAACCGGTCCCGCACACCTGCGGCCATCGACCGCAACTCCGCGTCCGAGGCGTTCTCCCAAAGCCATTTCGCCTCGTCCGGCCCGATCCGCGCGCGCCGGGCGACCTTCGCGGCGATTCCGGCAATCGTCATATCGAGCGAAGCGGCTGAATGGCTCATGTCCTTAGTGTAGTGCGCCTGCTTCCGCGGACATAACGAGCACGAAGTTCCCAGTAAGAAACTATTTCACATTCGCATCCGTCACAGTGTATAAATCTTTCGCACCCTGCTTGCGCCTTCTGCGCCGCCCTTGAAGGAGAGTTCGACCCATGCCCTCACTGATTCGTTACGTCGCACCGTCCCTCGCACTCCTGACCGCGCTCTCTCCCCTCGTCCGCGCCCAGGAACCGCCAAAGACGTGGGTGGACAAGGACACCGGCCACCGCATCTGGCGAATCAGCGACGAGCCCAACTCGGGCGGCTTCTACTTCAACATCAACGCTTACACACCCGACCACAAGCAGATGATCTATACCGCGCCGGACGGCATCCACGTCCTAGATTTGGACACGCGCAAGACCCGTCTCCTCGTTCCCAATCCTCCCGCCGCTCCCGCCGCCGAAGCAGTTGATCCCAGCGCGGTCCGTGGAGCAGGCGCCGGACGCAACCCGCACGCGCTCGTCGCCGGCAGCAAGACCAACAGCGTCTTCTTCACCCAGCAAGACCCCGCGACCCACACAGCCGCCGTCTACAAGGCGGATACCAACACTGGCGCAATCCGCAAGCTCACCGACCTGCCGCCGAAGATCAGCATCGTCAGCGTCAACGCCGACGAGACCCTCGCCGCCGGCACCTACATCGAAGGCGACGCCACCGGCAAGGAGTACGGCTCCAATGCCCCGGCCGCTCCAGCCGCCGCGCCGGACAATCGCATCGCCAGCGCCGCGCAGGGCCCTCACTACCAGCCAGACAATAAAGGACAGATGATGGAGCGCCGCCTCGCCGCCCGCCTTCCCCTCGTCCTCTTCACCATCCGTCTCGAACCAGGCCCCAGCGGCGAAAAACCCGGTGAGATGAAGACCCTTCTCCACTCAACCGACTGGGTCAACCACCTCCTCTTTTCCCCCACCGACCCTGAACTCCTCATGTACTGCCACGAAGGCCCATGGCAGAAGGTCGACCGCATCTGGATGATTCACACCGACGGCACCCACAACACCCTCATCCACAAACGCACCATGGCCATGGAGATCGCCGGCCACGAGTTCTGGGGCCTCGATGGCGAGACCATCTGGTACGACTGGCAGTACCCCAAGGGCGAGGACTTCTTCCTCGCCGGCTACAACCTGAAGACCGGCAAACGCACCGCATATCACATGCAGCGCAATGAGTGGTCGATTCACTTCAACCTCACCAAAGACCTCGACCTCTTCACCGGCGACGGCGGAGATCCCGGCCAGGTCGCCAAGGCCCCCGACGGCGAATGGATCGAGCTCTTCTACCCGCATATGCTTCCCATTGGCGAAGGCGTCCTCAACGAACCCACCTTCTGGCAGCCCGGCGTCTTCCGATCCGAGCGCCTCGTCAACATGTCGCACCACAACTATCGCGAAGAGCCTAACGTGCGCTTTTCACCGGATAAAAAGTACGTCTTCTTCACCAGCAACATGTTCGGCCCGAGCTATGTCTTCGGAGTCGAAGTCCGCAAAACCGAAAACCCCACCTCGAGCGACATCCAATCCACGCCCGAACTGGCAGCGACCTACAACCCGTCGAAGCCAACTCCAACCACCACGCCAAAATGACTTCATCAGGCCACAAGAACGAGTGTCGCCGGAGCAGTCTCATCGCGACAGTCGAGAACGTAAAATCTCTCCGAGCCAATAACTAATGGATCCCATGCGTCGCAGTCTTCTTCTCGCTACCGCCATACTCACCACCCACGCCTTCGCCGCTCTGCATTTGGCACAACCCCGCCTCATCCAGTCGCTCGACTCCGACTGGCGCTTCTCCCAGTCCGACCCTGCCAGCGCACAATCCCCCACCTTCGACGACACCCAATGGCAGATCGTCACGCTCCCACACGACTGGAGCATCGCCGGCCCCGTCAAAGAAGACGCACCAAGCCGCGCCGCTGGAGGCTTCTTCCCCACCGGCATCGCCTGGTATCGCAAAACGCTCACCCTTCCCAATCTCGACCCCGCCAAGCGCACCTACATCGCCTTTGACGGCATCATGGCCAACTCCGACGTCTACTGCAATGGAGAACTACTCGGCCATCGCCCCTACGGATACGTCAGCTTCAACTACGACCTCACCCCGCACTTACACGCCGGTCTCAACACGATCGCCGTCCGCGTAGACGACTCGCAACAACCCGCCTCCCGCTGGTATCCGGGCGCTGGCATCAACCGCCATGTCCGCCTCATCAGCACAAGCGCGGTGCACATCGCCCCATGGGGCACCTTCGTCACCACTCCAAAAGTTTCCGCGCAATCCGCCATCGTTCACGTTCGAACCACAATCACCAACGACTCCGCCGTCAGCGCCACCGTCAGGCTAACCATCGATGTCAGAACTCCCGGCGACGGTACCTTGTCCGGTTCGTTTATCACCCTCCCGGAGCCGGTCACCCTCGCAGCAGGCGCCACCATCGACCTTGAAGCTGACGCCACCATCGCCGGTCCTGATCGCTGGGACCTCGACCACCCTGCCCTCTACAAAGTTGTGGCGACCGTCCTCGAGAATGGCAAACCCATCGACAATGAAGTCGTCCCCTTCGGCATCCGAGAGTTTCACTTCGATCCCGACCAGGGCTTCTTCCTCAATGGCAAGCACCACAAGATCTACGGCGTCGCCCTCCACACCGACGCCGGCGCACTCGGCACTGCCGTCCCTCTCGCCGCATGGGCCCGCCGCCTCACCGCTCTCCGCACACTCGGAGTCAACGCCGTCCGCACCGCCCACAACCCACCCGCACCCGAGTTCCTCGACCTCGCAGACCGCATGGGCTTCCTCGTCATGGACGAGATGTTCGACTGCTGGACCGTCGCCAAGAACCCCTACGACTACCATCTCTACTTCAAAGAGTGGTCCGATCCGCGACACCGCTGACACCGTCCGCCGCGACCGCAACCATCCCAGCATCATTCTCTGGTCCGCCGGCAACGAGATCCACGACACACCCAAGCCCGACATCGCCATCCCCATCCTCAAGTCCCTCGTCGACACCTTCCACCAATACGACCCCACCCGCCCGGTCACGCAAGCTCTCTTCCGCCCCAACGTCTCGCACGACTACGACAACGGCCTCGCCGACCTCCTCGACGTCGTCGGCCAGAACTACCGCGAACAGGAGATCCTTAAGGCCCACGCCGACAAGCCAACCCGCAAAATCATCGGCACTGAAAACACCCACGACCGCAACCAATGGATCGCCATGCGCGACCACCCTGAGTACTCCGGCCAGTTCCTCTGGTCCGGCATCGACTATCTCGGTGAAGCCGGCCGATGGCCCTCCATCGGAGCCGGCAGTGGCCTTCTCCTCACCACCAGCCTGCCTCGCGCCCGCGCCTTCGAGCGGCAATCCTGGTGGAGCACCGTCCCGATGGTCCGCATTGCCCGCCGCGTGCAAGCCGCGCGTCGCGGCCCGGTCGACCCCGGCTACGCCTCACCCACCTCTAACAATCAGCAGGCAACAACCAGCCCGAACGCTCCACTCGATCCCACCACCCGCTTCGGCCAGCCACTGCTGCTCGACTGGTCCCCCAAGGACGAATCGCCCCATACCGAAAACATCGAAATCTACACCAACGCCGAAGAGGTCGAGCTCTTCCTCAACGACAGATCTCTCGGCACACAGAAGCTACACCCCGACGCCAGCCCCATCACCTTCCAGGTTCCCTTCGAACCAGGCTCCATCAAGGCCGTAGCCC
The DNA here is from genome assembly GCA_963756685.1 of uncultured Acidobacteriaceae bacterium. Taxonomy (GTDB): domain Bacteria; phylum Acidobacteriota; class Terriglobia; order Terriglobales; family Acidobacteriaceae; genus Edaphobacter. The sequence goes on along the minus strand of CAVWON010000002.1, from coordinate 216,249 downwards.
GTACCAACAATAAAATCGTCGCCACGGACGAACTCCGCTCGCCCGGCAAACCCGACCACCTCATTCTCACCACCGAAACCCCTACCCTGGGCCCGGACTGGAACGACGTAGCCTATGCAACCGTCACCCTCGTCGATGCCAACGGCACCGTCGTCCCCGACGCGACGACCATCATCCACTTCGCCACCAGTGGCCCCGGAATGATAATCGCCGTTGACAACGGCAACCTCCTCGACCACGACCCCTTCCAAACCAACGAACGCAAGCTCTACGAAGGCCATGCCATCGCCATCCTCCGCGCAACAGCGTCCTCCGGTGCCATCACCCTCACTGCTACCGCCGAGGGTGTCTCCCCCGCCGCAATCAAGATCACAGCCGTCCCTGACAAAGTGCCCATCACCCAACGCAGCTTCTAGAAGTTCTTTTTCAATTGCACTCGAGCCTCGTCAAGACGACTGCGATAATTCAGCAACAGTTCACTTCGTCTCTCCCGTCGGAAAGAGCGCCCTATGTGGAACCGTCGCCGTTTTATCGCAGCCTCCATAGCGTCGTCCACAATCAGCCCGTTCGCCGCAGCGGCCGTCAGTCCCCTGCTCATCGACTCCCACGTCCACGTCTGGAAGCACGATCCCACCTTCCCTTTCGCTCAAGGCGCACATCTGCCTGCAGAAGATGCATCTGTCGAAACCCTCCTCGATCTAATGCAAGCCAACCAGGTCTCCCGAACCGTCCTCATCCAGGTCATCCACTACCGCTGGGACAACAGCTACCTCGCCTCGGTGTTGAAGCGATACCCACAAAAGTTTTGCGGCGTCTGCAGAACTAACCCAGAAGATCCCGCCGCTCCGGACCAACTAACGCAGCTTACCCATGACCAAGGCTTTCGCGGCGTCCGTCTTAGCCCAGCAGCCGGCGCCGAAGGCGACTGGATCCGCGGCCCACTCATGCCCCCGCTCTGGCGTCGATGTGCCGAACTCAAAGTTCCGATGACCATCCTCACGCCCGTCACCCGGCTACCCGACCTCGCACCTCTCATCGAGCAGCACCCACAGCTCACCGTCGTCATCGATCACATGGCAGACTGCCCGCTCGACCGTCCCGACCAACTCCAATTGTTGCTGACCCTCGCGCGCTACCCAAACGTCTTCGTGAAAATCTCGCACATGTGGTCGCTCTCCACGCAGCCCTACCCCTACCGCGACGCAGATGCCCAGGTAAAACGCCTCAACGACACCTTCGGCTCCAACCGTCTGATGTGGGGAACAGACTGGCCCATCTCCCTGAAGCAACTCCCCTACAACAAGGCCGTCGCACTCTACCGCGACCACCTCGACTTCCTCCCCATCAAGTGACCGCGAACAGATTCTCTCGAAGACGGTCCAGCAGGTCTGGCCCTTCGATCTCTAATCCATCAACACGCGCAATCTCACCCGCGGCTAGGACTCTTCCCCAGCAACTCCCTCGCGATCACCATCCGCTGGATCTCGCTCGTCCCCTCACCGATCGGGCACAGCCGCACATCGCGGTAAAACTTCTCCGCCGGATAATCTTTGATGAATCCGTACCCGCCATGGATCTGCACGCCCTCATCGCAAATCCTGCAAGCTGCCTCGCTCGCATACAGCTTCGCCATCGCCGACTCCAGCGTCACCTTCTGGCCCGCGTCCTTCATCTGCGCTGCGCGCATCGTCAGCAACTGCGCCGCGTCCCACTCGGTCGCCATATTCGCCAGCTTGAACTGGATCGCCTGAAACTCGCTGATCGTCTTACCAAACTGCCGTCGCTCCTGCGCATACTTCATCGCTGCATCGAGCGCACCGCGCGCCATCCCCAAACTCAATGCCGCAATCGAAATTCTTCCTCCGTCAAGCACCCGCATCGCATCCTTAAACCCATCGCCTTCTTTGCCAACCATGTTCTCCGCCGGAATCTCACAATCCTCAAAGATCAACTCCGACGTATCGCTCGCCCGTAGCCCAAGCTTGTTCTCCTTGCGTCCCGGACGGAATCCCTTTGTCCCCTTCTCCACTACAAAACCCGAGATCCCACCGCGCGTCCCCTTTTCCTTATCCGTCACCGCCATCACAACCGCGCAGTTCGCATAGCTTCCATTCGTGATGAACGTTTTCGACCCGTTCAGCACCCACTTGTCTCCCTTCCTCACCGCCGTAGTCCGCGCACCGCCTGCATCCGAGCCCGACCCTGGCTCCGTCAGCCCCCACGCACCCAGCCACTCCCCGCTCGCCAGCTTCGGAATCCACCGCTTCCTCTGCTCATCGTTTCCGCCCAGCATAATGTGGTTCGTGCACAGCGAATTATGCGCGGCCACAATGATCCCCACGCTGCCATCCACCCGCGACAGCTCTTCAATCGCCAGCACATACTCGACATAACCCATGCCCGCGCCACCAAGCGACTCCGGAAAGATCACCCCGAGCAAGCCCATCTCCCCCAGCTTCTTCACCACTTCATGCGGAAACTCGCTCTTCTCGTCCCACTCGCTCACGTGCGGCGCAATCTCACCCTCGGCGAACGCACGTACCGCGCTCTGCAACTGCCTCTGATCGTCGGTCAATCCAAACATTTCCCTCTCCTCAGCTTCATAACCAATGCTTATACATGTATCACATCCACGCATACTCTGGCTCGCAGAGACGGGCGCCGTTGCACGCCTGGCCACCCCGACTTCGCCGAGCAACGCGAGGCCCCCACGAGATCGTCCCCACCAAGACCGGTATACACGCCACGAAGTGGCCGCCCTCCGCGCAGGAGGCCCGTCCGGCAGGACAAATCCTCTAAATTCTATCCAGCGCCTGCGCCAGGTCCGCCACAATGTCCTCCACATCCTCAATCCCCACCGACACCCGCATCAACCCATCGGTAATCCCCAGCTTTGCTCGCCCCTCCGCCCCGACGGCCGCATGTGTCATTGTCGCCGGATGACAGATCAGCGTCTCCACGCCGCCCAGTGACTCCGCAAGAAATCCCAGCCGCAGCGCGCTCGCAAAGCGGTTCGCGTTCTCCAGCGATCCCAGCTCCATCGAGATCATCGACCCAAACCCGCGCTGCTGACGCTTCGCCAGCTCATGGTGCGGATGCGCCACAAGCCCCGGATAAAACACCTGCTGCACCTTCGCATGGCCACGCAGAAAATCGGCGACCACCCGGCCATTCGCATCATGCTGCTTCATCCGCACCGCCAGCGTCTTCACCCCACGCAACAGCAGATAGCTCTCAAACGGCGAAAGGATCCCACCCGTGCACTTCTGCACAAACCGAAACCGCTCCGCATGCTCCGGCTTCGTGCAGACCAGCACGCCACCCAGTCCGTCCGAATGCCCATTCAAAAACTTCGTCGTCGAGTGCATCACAATGTCCGCGCCCAGCGCGATCGGCTGCTGCAGATACGGTGAAAGAAACGTATTGTCTACGCTCAACTCCACGCCCTTCGCATGGCATATCCTCGCCACCGCCGCAATATCAGTAATCGACATCATCGGATTCGTCGGCGTCTCGATATGCACCAGCTTCGTCGCTGGAGTAATCGCCCCGGCCACATTCTCAGCGACACTCGTATCGACATACGTGAACGTCAGCCCATAGTTGCCAAGTACCTTGTCGAACAGCCGCCCCGTTCCCCCATACATATTGTCCGTGCAAACCACATGGTCGCCAGACTTCATCATCGTGCACATCGCCGTTATCGCTGCCATACCGCTGCCAAACACGTGCGCACTCGTCCCGCCTTCGAGCGAGCACAGACTCTCCTCCAGCGCATCCCGAGTAGGGTTCGTCAACCGGGCATACTCATGCCCTTTGTTCTTCCCAATCGCCTCCTGCTGATACGTCGACGTCAGATAAATCGGCACATTCACCGCGCCGGTCAACTCATCCGGGGCCTGCCCATCATGGATCGCCCGCGTCGCAAATCCTAATCTCTTCTTCGTTTCCATCGTTCCTCACTCTTCCGTCTAGTTTGCTACTTTTCTCTCTTCGCCTTGACCGGTGGCGGTCGTCTCGGTCGCTGCTTGGCAGAAATTGATTTGATTACCAACTTGTACTCCGCCTTCTTGTCGAACGGCACCTTAGCCATCTTCATCGCCGTTGCCATCATCGCCTTCACATCGGCACGATCCAGCGTCTCCTCATCTTCCAGCCGAATGTGCCGCACCACGTTCCCCTTCCCCTGCAACAGGCCTTTCGGATCAGGAAGAACAGCACCCTGCAGGAAGCAAAGACTAACGTACTTCGGAAACATCACAATCGAAAAGACGGCCTCAGAGGCTCTTTCCGTCGGCCCAAATCCACATACCAGGGCGTTGTAATTGTCGTAGACCATCTCGACCGCAGGTGGCAGGCGCTTGCGCATCTTCGCCAGCGCCACACGCGCGAACGCGGCGATCTCAGGCGTATAGGCATCAAGAAAACGCTCAAGCTGAACTTCTGCACTCTCCGCCCTCTTCGTTGCCATCACACTCACGTCGCTTTCTATTCCCTGCTCCCTACTCCCTCTTCAGTCGAGCAACCCTTTGCTCAGATACCGCTCCGCCGAATCCGGAATCACCGTCACCACCCTCTTCCCTACGCCCAACTCCTTCGCCACATCCACCGCCGCACACAACATCGCCCCCGCGCTCGATCCCGCAAACACACCCTCCTCAGCCGCCAGCCGCTTCACCATCGCTAACGCCGGCTCATCCATCACCATCATCACGCTGTCGCACACGCTGCGATCGAACGTCGCCGGAATAAACGACACGCCGATCCCCTCCACCTTATGCGGCCCCGGCTCCCCACCCTGCAGCACGCTTCCCTGCGGTTCAACCGCAACCGTCAAAATGTCCGCCCGCTTCTTCTTCAAAAACCGCGCCACCCCGGTAAACGTCCCCGCCGATCCGACGCCTGAGATCCACGCATCCACACGCCCTTCCATCTGCTCCCATATCTCCACCGCCGTCGTCTGTTCATGAAAGTCCGGATTCGCCGGATTCTCAAACTGCAGCGCCGCAAACGCCCCCGGCGTCTCCATCTCAAACTGCAACGCCCGCTGAATCGCCCCCGCCATCCCTTCTGCCTCAGGAGTCCGCACCACCGTCGCACCCAGCCCGCGCATCAGCTTGCACTTCTCCTCGGCAAACTGTTCCGGCACATACAGCATCACCTTATACCCGCGATTCACGCCGATCAGCGCCAGCCCCACGCCTGTATTTCCGGCCGTCGCCTCAACAATCGTGCCTCCTGGCCGCAGCACGCCGCGCCGCTCCGCATCCAGCACAATGCCCAGCGCCGCACGGTCCTTGACACTCCCGCCCGGATTCAGATACTCCAGCTTCGCCCATATCTCCGCGCAAGTCCGCCACCACTCGCCTGCTCCAGCCGCCGCAGCCGCAACATCGGCGTCTGCCCTACCAGCTCCAATACGTTCTCCACAACCCTCATCGACTCAAACCTCACACACAAAATCCGTCCGCCTGTCGAAGCTCCCTCCGACGGCGTAGTCCACACTCAGCTTTTACATCAATCTGATGAGACCCGGTTCCGCAAAACCATTCATCGCGATCGGGCCGTACTATGCCACAACAACGACCTTACATCAGGGCTTCTGTCCGGAGGACGGGCCTGCATTCCCACCCTTCGACGCGTCCGCGATCACCCTCGGATAGTATCCACTCCGCGTCCGCACCGACAACCTCCCAAAACCCTTCGCCTTCGCCTCCACATGGACCTCCCGGTACCCGCCCAGCGTAGGCGACTTCGTCGAGTGATACGCGATCGTGTACTGCGTCCGGATGTCCTGCGCCACCTCCGCCGCAATCGCATCCACCTCCTTCACCGACTTCGGAAAGTAAGCCACCCCGCCCGTCTGCTCCGCCAGCGTCTCCAGCACCCGGCGCGCATGCCGCGACTCCCGCTTGTCCGTATCCTCGCCAAACAGCAGCCCAACGCAATAGATCACCGGCCCATCCAGATCCTGAATCCTCCGGATCGTCTGCTCCAGCGTCGCGCTCGAAGCATTGTCCTCGCCGTCCGTGACCACCAGCAGCACCTGCTTCGGATGCTTCGCGTTCTTCGCCAGATAATCCGCCGAAGCCACCAGCGCATCATAGATCGCCGTCCCGCCGCTCGACTTGATATAACCCAAGCCCCTGCTGCAGCTTGTCGATATTGTTCGTAAAGTCCTGGTCGATGAACGCCTCCCACGAGAAGTCCACCAGAAACTCTTCATCCTCCGGATTCGACAGCTTCACAAAATCCAGCGAAGCCTTATCCACCGCCTGCCGCTTGTCATACATCGAACCCGAGCTATCGATCAGCAACCCCAGCGACACCGGCAGGTCTTCATGCCGAAACGAAGCGATCGTCTGCGGCACGCCGTCCTCATACACGTGAAACGCGTCTCTTATCCAATGTCTGGATCGACCGGCCGCTTGCATCCAGCACCGTCGCATTCAGCCGGACCTCATACGCATCCTGCCGCAGCGTGTACTTCCCACCCTCGCGTTCGATCTTCCCCAGCCCAATTCCCTGCGGCGTTCCCGTCTGCTCTGCGGAGGCGGGTCGACGTCAGGCGAAGGCACCGGATCGCGGTCCACCGTCAGCGAAGGCTGTTTAGCAGCTGGTTGTTGCTTCGGTTGCACCTGCGGAGCCGACGGCTGCTGAGCCCATCCGCCCGCCGTACCAGCCACCGTCAGCAACCATCCTGCCGCAGCCATTCGCGGCCACAAACTTTTACTGCGAAGGTGCATAGTACCCCTGGCGATTGTGCACCGTCAGCGTGCGGAAGCCCCGGCGGCGGCACGAGTCGTATCTTCAATTTACGCCAGTTCCCGTCCTGCTTCACCTCCGACGGCCTGTACCCGATCACATATTCGTTCCGCAGCTCCGCGCTGATCCGCGACGCAATGTCCCCCAGGTCGCTCATATCCAGCACCCGGAACAGCCGCCCGCCCGTCATCTCGCAGATGTCCGTCAGCAGCACCGGCCCCAGCTGCTCTTCGGTCGTCGGCGCATACTGATCGAAGATCCCGATCGAGTAAATCTGCACATCGCTCTCCCGCACCACCCGCCGCAGTTCGCCCTCGGTATACCGGCTCCGGTTGTCTCCGCCGTCCGAGATGATCAGCAGCGCCTTCCGCTCATACTTCGCCTGCTTCAGCTTGTCCACCCCCAGATAGACCGCGTCGATCAGCGCCGTCCGGTTCTCCGGCTTCAGCATCACCATCCGCGCCTCGACGTCGTCCACATCCGACGTGTAGTCCACAATCACCGCAGGCCGGTCGTTGAACCCCACCACAAAAAACTCGTCCTGCGGATTCGACGTCCGCAAAAACTCGCTCAGCGCCTTCCGCGCCCGCATAAACTTCGACGTCATGCTCCCGCTCAGGTCGAAGATGATCCCAATCGTCACCGGCGCATCTTCCGTCGAAAAGCTCTTGATCACCTGCCCGATATTGTTGTCGTAGACCTGGAAGTTCTCCTTCTCCAGCCCGGTCACCAGCCGGTTCATCGGATCGGTCACCGTCGCCGGCACCAGCACCAGGTTCACGTCCACTCGGATCCGCGCATCCCGTCTTGAGGTCGCCAGCGCGGCAGCGTTCTCCGCACCTTCAATCACCGGCTTCGTGCTCTCAGGCGTCTTCGGCGGTGGCGGCGGCGGCTGGGTATGCACCTCCCCCAGCGGATTCTCCTGCGCACGACAAACCACACTCCCCGCCATACCCCAGACCCCACGCCCACCACGATCAAAGCGACACCCAACACGATCTGTCGCGACCCCTTCCAACGTCCCCGTCTTCCGTCCCTGCTTTGCATATCGATGTCCATACTGGCACCTATGCCATTCCGCGCCCCGTCTGCCTCTTCAGCCACCGTCGCACTACTAACGGAACCCATTACCTCATTCCACCAATCGTTCATGTCCCTAACCCACATCGGCTGTAGCCCATCAGATGCTTCATGCATGGAAATAATAGCCCTGAGCATACCCCCTTTTGTCAGAGTTTTGTCTCGCGGCCACTTTCCCAATACCTGTCCCCTACGTCCTTTACGGCCCTCTGGTTCCGTCCGGGCCTCCTAACGCTCCTTTTACGCTCCAACCCGTACAATCACTATATATCTAAGACGTCTGGAGAAGCAAAACAGCATGGCCCGCCTCTACCCCTTCCGCGCCCTCCGTTACGACCCCGCCCGCGTCAACATGGAGGACGTCGTCACCCAGCCCTACGACAAGATCACCCCGGCCATGCAGCAGCGCTACTACGAAGCCAGCCCCTACAACCTCGTCCGCATCATCCTCGGCAAACACGAGCCCGGCGACAGACCGATCAGAACAACGTCTACACCCGCGCCGCCGAGTACCTCCACGACTGGCGCAAGGAGCACATCCTCGCCGAAGAGTCCGAGCCCGCCCTCTACGGCTACTCCCAGACCTACACCGTCCCCGGACACCAACGAGGTCCGCGAGCGCCGCGGCTTCATCGCCCTCGGCCACCTCTACGACTACGCCGACAAGGTCGTCTACCGCCACGAGCAGACCTTCCCCAAGCACAAATCCGACCGCCTCGCCCTCTTCAAAGCCACCCGCGCCTACTGCGAGCAGATCTACATGCTCTACTCCGACCCCGCCTTCACCGCCGAAAAACTCATCTTCCAGGGCCCATCCCCAAACGGCTTCGACGACAACCCAGCCGACCTCGCCATCACCGACGAGTACGGCGTCGTCCACCGCGTCTGGAAGCTCACCGACCCCCACCTCATCAATCTCCTCGCTCACCGCCATGGCCGACAAGAAGCTCATCATCGCCGACGGCCACCACCGCTACGAGACCTCCGTCGCCTACGCCAAAGAGCGCTCCGCCCAGCTCAAGCTCCCCCTCAACCAGCCCGCGCGACGAAGACGAAAGCCTCATCCCACGGCACACCTCCCGTCCCACCCGCCCTTCCCCGAAGCCGCCATGATGATGACCTTCGTCAACATGGACGCCCCCGGCATCACCATCCTCCCCACCCACCGCGTCGTCCACGGCTCGAAAACTTCTCCTCGCCCGACTTCATCACCAAAGCCAGCGCCTTCTACAACATCACCGAACTCCACCTCGCCGCATCTGACCTCATCGCTCACTCAACCAATCACCCGGCACTCCTTCATCGCCGCCACCGGCGACGGCAACTACCTCCTCACCCCCAAACCCGAAGCCATCGCCCCAGCTCCTGAAGACCTCCCTCCCAGACAGCGCCAGCTCGGCGTCGCCCAGCTCCACACGCGTCGTCCTCGACCACCTCCTCGGCCTCACCGAAGACAACATCCGCGCAACTCGGCAACGTCCAGTACCTCCGCGAAGCCAGCGAAGCCGTCGCGCTCGTCGACATCCGGCGAAGCCAACATCGCCTTCCTCATCAAGCCCATCACCCTCGACCAGCTCAAAGACGTCTCCCTCTCCGGCGACGTCATGCCGCAAAAATCCACCGACTTCTACCCCAAACTCCTCAGCGGCCTCGCCATCTACGCCCTCGACTAGTACCCGACAACATGCCATCCAGGCCGCCATCCTTCACAGCCACATCGTGAAGAGTGGCGAATGCGGTGGGTTATCGAACCCTGAGCATAGTCGAACGGGTGAGACCGCTCTTCTCACGCGCCTATTCACTCCCATGAATCGCCACCGGAGACACCCTTCCCATCACCGTCCCGCTCCACGTTTACAATCAACCAGACTCCCTTGATCCCTCCCCATCGACAAATCGCGACGCACCTCACCCTCGCCATCCTGACGACCTTCCTCACTATCACCATCTCCGCCCAGCAACCCACACCCCGCACCATCGTCCTCCTCGACCCCGCCCACGGCGGCCCCGACCCCGGCGCCCACCTCCCCAACAATCTCCTCGAAAAAGACCTCACCCTCGCCTTCGCCACCCGCCTCCGCGCCCTCCTCACCACCGCCGGCTTCACCATCATCTCCACCCGCGACACCGACCCAACCGTTCCCTTCACCACCGACCAGCGCGCCGACATCGCCAACCACGCCCATCCCGCCGCCTGCCTCATCCTCCACGCCACCGCCAGCGGCACGGCGTCCACGTCTTCACCTCCGACCTCACGCCACCCAACGACTTCGAAGCCCCACCCCACCATCCCCTGGAACACCGCCCAGGCCGCCTCCATCCCCCAAAGCCTCAGCCTCGCCAACGAGATCGGCCTCGCCCTCAAGCACGCCAAGCTCCCCGTCATCCTCAGCCGCGCCTCCATCCGCCCCCTCGACAACCTCACCTGCCCCGCCGTCGCCATCGAGATCGCCCCGCTCGCCCCGCCGACTCCGACCCCACGCCCGTCACCGACGCCGCCTACCAGCAAAGCATCGTCCGGGCCATCGCCGCCGCCCTCATCTCCTGGCGCAACCACCAGATCCAAGCCACAGGGGCCGCAAAATGATCCCCCGCTACCAGCGCATCCTCTTCTGGAGCCTCGTCGCCGGCATCCTCCTCATGGCCGCCTTCCTCCTCCACGGCTGCGAGCAGGCCCACAAGCGCCTCTCCGCGTCCTACGACGCCACCCCCATCGCCGCCCCCACCACCGCCAGCACCGAAGACATCACCCTCTACCTCGCCAGCGACGCCGACGCCTCCATCACCCCCGCCACCGAATCAGCTCGCCCTCCCCCAGGAGCCCAGCCTCCGCGCCCGCGCCCTCCTCGACCACCTCCTCGCCACCTACTCCCTCCCCAACTCCGCCCACCCGCTCCAGGCCGGCCCTGCCGTCGACGACGTCTTCCTCCTCACCGATCCGGAACCAGCTACCGGCGAACAGCCCGGCCAGCTAGCCGTCATCAACCTCCACGGCGCCTTCATCGACAACCACCCCTCCGGCATCCAGGTCGAAGCCCTCACCGTGCAATCCATCATCGGCACCCTCCACGCCGCCCTCCCGCAGTCACCGCCATCCGCTTCCTCGTCGACGGCCAACCCCACGACACCCTCGCCGGCCACGCCGACCTCCTCCGCACCTACCCCGCCACCGACACCACCGCCAAACCCATCACGCCAATTGAAACCCCGGCCACACCGTAACCATGACCCAAATAAAAACCCAGATGACAGAGACCCAGACAAAATCCCCCACCATCGGCGTCTTCGACTCCGGCTTCGGCGGCCTCACCGTCCTCCGCGCCCTGCTGCCGCTCATCCCCGGCGCCCACTACATCTACCTCGGCGACACCGCCCGCCTCCCCTACGGCTCCAAATCCCGCGAGACCATCGCCCGCTACGCCGTCTCCAGCGCAAAGTTCCTCCACGAGCAAGGCGCCGACCTCCTCGTCATCGCCTGCAACACCGCCACCGCCCTCGCCCTCGAAGACATCCAGCGGGCCCTGCCCATCCCCGTCATCGGCGTAGTCCAACCCGGCGCCCAAGCCGCCGCCACCGCGGCCAATTCCACCTCCACCCAGCAGAAAAGGGAGCATCAAAAAGAAGTCGTCATTCTGAGCGAAGCGAAGAATCCCGCATTTCGCCCGAACCACCACGGAACTCCCAGATCCTCGTCCTCGCCACCGCAGCCACCGTCCAATCCCACGCCTACACCCACGCCCTCAACGCCCTCGGCCTCGCAGCGCACGAAAAAGCCTGCCCACTCTTAGTCCCCCTCGTCGAAGAAGGCTGGATCAACCACCCCGTCACCGACGAAGTCCTTCGCATCTACCTGACCGAAGCCCTCACCGAAGCCCCCGAAGCCCAGACCCTCCTCCTCGGCTGCACCCACTACCCGCTGATCGAGCCCGCCATCCGCCGCGTCCTCGCAACCTCGGCCATCCCCTCACCGTCATCGACTCCGCCGAAGCCACCGCCCGGGCCGTAGCCGCTCATCCTGCATTAGCGACTCACCGCTCCGAAGACAAAACTCCAAACTGCACCTTCTACGCAACCGACTCCATCGAAAAATTCCAACGTCTCGGCTCCAACTTCCTCGGCCAACCCGTCGCCAGAGGTCAATCTCATCGACCTCGGCGGATAACAACCACCCAAATCTCCCGCAGTCCGCCAACTCGTAACCATCGTCTTCCATCTAGCGAACCGCTGCGTGCGTCGGGCTATACTCGTCGAAAAGAACACGGCCGTGCCCGAAACCGACGCGCATTAACAGTCAAGATTAAGCTATTTATTTCGAATACTTTACAAGAAGTACCCATTGAAAACAGGGACTTTGTCCGCGCAGTCCAAATTTAAGTCCTTTTCTTCGAAGACTTTGCACGATTTACCAAGGGAGGGGGAGCCTCCCGGAACGGAGCTTACACGCGATGCCTTACCTGCTGAAGACAGAACCCGACACCTATTCCTTCGACGACCTCCTCCGCGACGGCGAGACCATCTGGGACGGCATCTCCAACCCCCAGGCCCTCATAAACCTTCGCAGTATGAAGCCTGGCGAAAAACTCGTCATCTATCACTCCGGCAAAGGCAAAGTCGCCGTCGGCACAGCTAAAGTCGTCTCCGTCGATGACTCCGACCTCAAGAACCCCAAAGTCAGGATCAAAGCCGGCAAGCCAGTAAAGCAGCCACACACTCTCGCCGAGATGCGCGACGCACCTGTCTTCAAAGACTCGATTCTATTCCGCCAGTTTCGCCTATCGGTGGTGCCCATCACCGAAGCCCAATATGACTGGCTCACCTCCTCTGTCTAAAATTGCAGCATCTAACTGGATTCTGTAGCTTCAAGTTCATTTGTTTCTCAACTCCCTGCGCATACAATCCCCACAGGCCCCCCGAATGTCCTTTATTTCCTCGGTTGATGTCGGCACCCTTCTCGGCTGTCAGATTGTTTTGACGCTGGTGTATGCGATCGTGTTCTGCTGCATGAAGGTCATCTACCCCCACCTTCGCGGCGCCGGCGCCGTCACTCTCGCGTTCTTCGCGGCAACCATCGCGAACGTCCTTCTGCTACTCTCTGGCTCCATTCCAGCCTTCCTCTCGGTTGTTGTTGCCCATTGCCTTTTGCTCTGCGCCTTTGTGCTCTTTTACACGGGCGTCCTTCACTTCTTCAAAAGTCCCCGCAGGATCCGCTACGCCTGGGCCCTCACAGCCGTCGCGTCTGCCCTGACCGGATACCTTGTCCTTTCCCACAACCACCCCCTGGCGCTCACCTACGTCATCGCCATCAGCTTCTTTCTCGTCCGCGGCGTTATCGCAGTCGAGATCTTCTTCCAGGCAGCGGACAGGATCTTTCTAAAGATCTTCGCTTACCTCATGGCTGGCTATGCCATCTTCGCTTTAAACCGCGTCTTCTTCCTGCTGGTGTATGGCGTCATGCCAGACGCTCAGCAGCGTGCCGTGCTCCAGACCGTCTCGGCTCCTCCTCAGTGTCTCCTTTGCCTTCCTCATTGGCCTCTCCTTCCTGCTCATGCTTTGCGGGGACCTTCTCACCCTCGTCAAAGACGAGTCGGAGCGCGACCTGCTCTGCGGCGTCCTCAACCGCCGCGGTATCGAGCAGAAGCTCGATGCCGAACTTAAGCGCGCCGGCCGCAGCGTCCACGGTCTCTCAATCGCCCTCGTCGACATCGACCACTTCAAAGCCATCAACGACTACGCGGGACATGCGGCTGGCGACACCGCCCTCCGTGACGTCGTCTTCGCCATCTCCGGTCGTCTGCGCGCACACGATCTCCTCGGCCGATTCGGTGGCGACGAATTTCTCGTTATCTTTCCCCACGCCTCCTGTTCAGACGCCCTCGCCGTCTCCACTCGGATCGAGCAGTCGGTGCAGGAGCTCTCCATCCCGGGCGCAGGAATGCCTCTCACCATCAGCATTGGGATCACCCAGGCCGCCCCCGGCGAAATCGCCGGCCCGCTCCTCGCCCGCGCCGACAAGGCCCTCTACAACGCCAAAAACGCAGGCCGCAACTGCTGCCGTGTCCTCCTCAACGAGAAAGACGCCGAAGCGGACATGGGACGCGTCATCCTCCCCTCAAGCCGCAGCGATCTACTCCCGCGATAGCACTTGCCCACCCTCACTGCTATCCTTTAGGTCGCAACCGCATCTGAAAGGAACTCGCTGCACCATGATTGATCTCAAAGGCAAAGTCGCGGTCGTCTTCGGCCTCGCCAATAAACGCAGCATCGCCTGGGGCATCGCCCAGAAGCTCTCGGAAGCCGGCGCCACCCTCGCCATCTGCTACCAGAACGAGCGCCTCAAGAAAGAAGCCGACTCCCTCATCCCCGAGCTCAAGGACGCCAAGGCGTACCAGTGCGACGTCTCCGTCGACGCCGAGATCGACGCCCTCTTCGCCACCCTCAAAGAGACCTACGGCACCCTCCACACCATCGTGCACGCCGTCGCCTTCGCCCCCGCCGACGCAATCAAGAACGACTTCCTCCTCACCACCCGCGAGGACTTCCGCATTGCCCACGACGTCAGCGTCTACTCGCTCATCGCCGTCACTCGCGCCGCTGTTCCACTCATGGACCAGGGCGGCTCAATCCTCACCCTCACCTATTACGGCTCAACCAAGGTCTTCCCCAACTACAACGTCATGGGCGTCGCAAAAGCCGGACTCGAAGCCACAGTGCGCTATCTGGCGGCATCCCTCGGCGCAAAAAACATCCGCGTCAACGCCATCTCCGCCGGCCCCATCAAGACCCTCGCCGCACGCGGCATCGGCGATTTCAGCAAGATCCTCGACGCCGTCACCGAACGCGCCCCGCTCCACCGCAACGTCGACCAGCTCGAGGTAGGCGGCGCTGCGCTCTTCCTCTCGAGTGACCTAGCCAGCGGCATCACCGGCGAAATCACCTACGTCGACTGCGGCTTCAACATCACCGGTCTCTGAACATCAGGAGTGGCTTCCGTACGATTTGTAAAGAATCAGAATACGGCCAAACTCTGCTGACAGGATGCTGTCAGTAGGGCTTCGTTACAGTTTTTGACGCGCTGGAAAGATAAATCTTCAGGCACGCAAGACCCTATAGTGGCCGGCAAAAACGAAAGGATTTCTTTATGAAAATCGCCGAAATTCTCCTCCAGGACTATGACATCGAGATCTCCAACACTCGCCGCACCCTCGAGCGGGTCCCCGAAGGTAAGAACGACTGGAAGTGTCACGACAAATCCATGCCACTCGGCAAACTCGCCATGCACTGCGCCACCATCACCATGTTCGGCTACTACATCCTCGTAGATGACGGCATGGACATGGCCAACTCCAAACGCCCACATATGTCATTGGAGTTCACCACACGCGGGAACGCTCTCGAACAGCTCGACGAATGCTCCGCCAAATGCCGCGCCGCCCTGGCAACTGCCAGCGACGAGCACCTCGCCGCTCCGTGGAAGTTCAGCTATGGGGACCAGCTCATCTCCCACAATCCCCGCTCGCTCAGCTTCCGCGGCTTATGTTTCGACCACCTCATCCACCACACCGCGCAACTCGGCGTCTATCTCAGACTCAACGACATCCCAGTCCCCGCCCTTTACGGCCCCTCCGCCGATGAGCAGTGGTCTCCCGGTAAGTAAAGAATCCTCGCCGTGAGTTGACAGCTCAGAGTTTCGCAGCTCACGGCCGTTTATAAACCATCCCGCCCTTCATCACAAACCCCACCTTAGTCGTCACGGAGATGTCCTCCAATGGATTTCCGGGTACCGCAATGACGTCCGCAAAATACCCGGCCTTCAACTCCCCAATCTGCCCGCCCAACCCAGCAGCTTCGCCCCATTCAGCAGGTCCGCCTGCAGCACCGCTGCCGGCTTCATCCCATACTCCACCATCAACTCAAGCTCCCGCGCCTGCGTTCCATGCGGAAACGGCCCCACATCGCTCCCCACCGCCATCGGGACCCCCGCGGCCAGCTGTTTCTTGAACTCGGCGGCATGATAAGCCTGCTCCGCCTTTCCTCGAGCGGCCCTCTCCGGAGTCGCCGCATGATCGGCAAAGTACTCGGCGATCGCAAACGTCGGCACCGCGTAAATCTGCTTCTCCTTCATCGCGTTCATCGTCGCATCGCTCAACTGATACGCATGATCGACCGACGCCACCCCCGCAGCCACCGCATATCCCGTTCCCGGCTCTCCCGTAGCATGGACCGCCACCCCGCGCCCGGAGCCCACTCCACCACCAAGCCTCTCCGCCTCCTTCACCGCCGCCGCCAACTCTGCCTCAGTGTATTGATACGGCGTCTTGAACACACCGTCCCTGAATGAATCCCTCCCCGTCTCGTAGATCTTAGTAAAGTCCGCTCCGATCTTGCGCTGTTCCCGCATCACCTTCACGATCTCCTCACTCGAATCGGCGTAGTCCGCATTCGACAGCACCTTTTGCGCCGGGTTATACCCAATCGCGTCCTCATGCCCTCCCGTCAAATCGATCGCATTGCAGCTCATGCGCATCCGCGGCCCCGGGAATCAACCCTTTATTGATCGCATTGCGCACCGCCACGTCCGCGCAACCCGCTCCTTCGCTTCCCATGTCCCGCTCGGCGGTAAAACCCGCCATCAAATCTGCCTTCGCCGCCCCTGCGGCAATCAATGTCCGCTCAGGCACACTCTCCTGCACAGTCTGCAGATCCTCCGCCCCAGGATGCAAGAAAAGATGCACATGCGCATCGATCAACCCCGGCATCAGCGTCATATCTCCCAGATCGATCACCTCGGCCCCCGCCGGTCGATCCACCTTTGCCCCAACCGCAACAATCCGGTCGCCCTCCACCAGCACCTCCCCCGGCGTCACAATCCTTCCACCCGCCACATCCAGCATCCGCGCTGCATGAAGCACCACAATATGCGAACCTTCCGCCACCTGCGCCGCAACCGGCAGCGCACACAAACCCGCTATCACCCCAACAATAAGTGTCTTCATATGCAACGAGAATATCGTGAACCCAGCCAGTCCGCAGGAAGAAGTGGCTCCGAACTCAAAGACATCACAAAATCGAACCGCTTTGTTCGCTGCCGACATTGCCGGTCTGCGTTGCTCCTCTAGGACTGTCGCATTGTCTTACCCAGCCTTTTCCGTCAACTCGGCCCACCGCGCGTAGAGCCCATCCGCCTCCGTCTGCGCCGCCTCCATCTCCGCCAACGCCGCCGTCAGCCTCACCGCGTCCACCGCTACCGCCGGATCTTCAATCATGTGCCGCGCCGCTCTGCAACCGTTCCTCCGCCGCCTCCACCGCGGCCTCGATCCCCGCAAACTCCCGCGCCTCAAGATAAGACAGCTTCTTCTTCCCCCCAGCGTTCGACGCAGGTCGCAGCCGAAACCGAAGCCACCGCCTTCCCCGTCGCACCCGGAGCGATCGCCTCCTCCACCTTGACGCCTCGCCACTGCTCCCACTGCGAGTAATCCGCAAACGTCTCCGCCCCACCCCGTCCATCCAGCCCCAGCACAATCGTCGACACACGATCCAGCATGTAGCGATCATGGGTCACCAGCACCAACGCGCCCTTATACTCCAGCAAACTCTCTTCAAGAATCTCCAGCGTCGCAATATCCAGATCGTTCGTCGGCTCGTCGAGCAGCAACAGATCCGCCGGCTCCAGCATCAGCTTCGCGATCAACACCCGCGCCCGCTCACCTCCACTCAGCCTCTCCACCGGCTGGTTCAACTGCTCGCTGGTAAACAAAAACTTCGTCGCATAACTTGCAACATGCACCACTCGTCCCTGGTACACCACCGAGTCCGAATCCGGAGCCAGCGCCCGCCGCAGCGTCACGCCCTCCTCCAACTCGCGCATCTGGCTGAAGTAAACAATCTTCAACGAAGCCGCCTTTTTGATCGTCCCCGTCGTCGGCTCCAGCTCCCCGGTCAACAACCGCAGCAGCGTCGTCTTCCCACTACCATTCGGCCCCACCAAACCCACTCGCATGCCAGAGGTAATCAGAAAATTCAACCCCTCCACGATCTTCCGGTCGCCCAACACGACGCTCACGTCCTCCAACTCCACCAGCCGCTTCGTCTGCCGGTCCGTCGCCGAAAAATCAATTCCCGCGCTCGACGTCTGCACCCGCGAGTTGACCTCCTTCAACTGTCCGATCAACTCCTGTGCATTGTCGATCCGCGCCTTTGCCTTCGTACTCCGCGCCTTTGGCCCACGCCGCAGCCAGTCCACCTCGATCTTCACGCGGTTCTTCAGCGCGTCCTGCAACTTCGATTGCGCCTCCATATAAAGCCTGCTTGCCCTCAAGAAACTTCGAGTAGCTCCCCTTCACCCGCAGCAGCCCCTCCGCATACACGCGGTTCAATTCGACTATCTCCGTCGCGACATTCTCAAGAAAATAACGATCATGGCTAACAAGCACGCAAGCAAAACTACCCTCATTCAGCAACTCCTCCAGCCACACAATCCCAGCCAGGTCCAGATGGTTCGTCGGCTCATCGAGCAGCAGCACATCGGGATGCGTCACCACCGCCTCGGCAATCGCCAGCCGCTTCCTCCACCCGCCGCTGAGCGTCGCTGCCTCCGCACTCAGGTCCGGAAACCCAGTCCGCCCCGAGGTCTCCCGCAGCCTGCCCTCATGCTCACCCTCCGCCACTTTGGCCCGCACCAGCGCCGCCTCCAGCACAGCACGAACCGTCACCCCCGGCGCGAAATTCGACTCCTGCTCCACGTATCCCACACGTGCCCGCTTCCGCACCGCAACGTCGCCGGCGTCCGCGTCCTCGCCCCCCGCAAGTACCTTCAGCAACGTGCTCTTCCCCGCCCCATTCGGCCCGATCAGCCCAATACGGTCCCCATCCGAAACAGTAAACGAAATCTCACGAAACAAAGCAGACGCGCCAAAAGCCTTGGTCAACCCCTGCGCATTTAAGATTGGTGGCATCTCTTCAGTCTACCGTGTATTCGCTTTGGCTCTTCGCTTCCCCGCAACCAATTGATAGCTCCCCCTGGCAAGCTCCTCCACCTCGTCCCAATCAATCCTCTTGCCATCCAGCCGAAGCCCCACCCACCCCCTCGGCCCCACATACGCCGGCATGTAAAACCGCTTCGGACTCGCAGCAATCAACGAAGCATTGTCGCCCGGCAAGACCTTGCACCACACACCCACAATCCCGTCGCCATGATGGTCATTCACAAAATAAGCGAACGTTTTTTTCTTCACCGTAAAACCAGCATGCGAACCCTGGACCTGGCGCTGCGCCTGCGGAAACCCAAGGCAGATCTTCGTGAAACGCGTCAACCGCTCGTCCTCCCGCAAGACCGCATGCATAGAACACCTTCGGCCTAATCGAGATCAAAGTCTCGCAACGGCCGATCCGTCAGCGGAGTCTCCTTCGCCTTCTTCACCGCTTCGGCAAACTTCTTCGCCATCACATCGTCCTTGTTCTTCTGCGCGTCCACGCTCTGCTGAAAGATCGAGTCCCGCCGTGCGTCTGCCTCACGCAACGCCTTCGCCGCCTCCCCAAAGTCCTCAAACATCTTCTTCTTCGGAGCAGACTTATGCGCAATGATCGCCCGCGTCACCGGATCCACCTTCAGCATCGCTCCACAGTCCGGACACATCACTTCAAACGGCTGATCGCTCAATCCCATGGAACACACCTCACACCATCATTCTAAGACCGGCGCGTATCCACTCAAAGCTCAGACCTAAAGCTACAGCCGCACCACCACATGCCCCGGACACTGGTTCCCCGCCACCCCCACCAGCCGCTCAACCAACCCGTCCCCATACTTCGCCATAAACCAGACCCCGGCCACAACGCGCTCCTGCGGATGCCCACCTGGAAACACATTCAGCGTGATCGCCTCGGCATGCTTCCGGAGGCTGGCCTCCTTCTGCAGTTCAGACGTCGCCGCCATCCTCCGCAGCCGGTTCATCTGATATCGCATCTTCGAACCCGACACCTCCGCCGACTTACCCAGCGAGACATCCATTCCACGAAGATACTCAGTCAACGCCTCAAGCTCCTTATCCAGAGCGTTCCCCACCGCAGCCAGCCTCCGCTTGCCCTCAATTGGCATCGCCCGCGCGCCCAGCCGCTGCGCCAACTCCTCCGCCGTCGTCATCGCATCCGGCAACTGCACCTCGTCCTTGTCCATCACGGCAGCAATCGCTGGCTCCAGCAGCGTCGCGCTCAACCTGGGCAGCACGGGTGTCGTCCGTCCCAAAATCGCCTCATACAAGACTGCACTCTGCGCAAAGTAAGCGATCTCCGACGGGCCCGCCGACATAGGCCGCAGTCGGCAGTAAGGTGTCCTGAAACACCGGTCGCAGCAGCGCATTCGGACTCAGCCGCTCCGGCGCCGTCTTCAGAATCGCAATCAGGTCCGCAGTCGAATAAGCCTTGCCCCCGGCCTTCCACTGCCCATCCGCACTCCGCCGCAGCGCCACCCGCTCCCCTGTTACCTCATCCAACAGAAACAACAGCGAAGCCCCCTCCGTCACCAACACCTGGGCATGATACCCGGCCTTCACTAACTCCTCATCGCGAGCAATCAAGGCCGTCTGCAACTCAGCCGCATGCTCAATCGCATATCGCAGAGTCCCAGCCCCGAGCGCATGAAAACCCCGCGAAGCTGCATCCATCACAATCAATCCCTGATCAGCAAATATCCGCGCGATCAACCGCCCAAAAGCAAGCGCCAGAGTAGGCCGCGCACCGTTTTTCGGCAGATAACACTCGCGCAGCCACTCACTCACCGGAGCAAACTCCAACAACTCACTCGCCCGCTCCAGCACGGCCTCCAGCTCCGCCCCCGGCACCACTCCACCGACCGGCACAGAATGCGCGACCTTCAGCCCGACCTTCAGCGTCTCCACTGAAGTCTTCGTCAGCAGCGAAACCTGGTCCACCTCCGCCAGATCATGGTCTTCGGTCGCCATCCAGAAAACCGGCACATGCTCGACGCCAGTCGCCGCCGTCGCCTCTTTTGCCCGTGCAACTGCCGTAGCCGCCTTCAGGATCGTCAGCAGCGGCCCACCAAACAGCACCACCTGCTGTCCCGTCACCACCGCCCGGGCCCCAGCCCGCAGCTTAGCTATATTCGCCTTGGCGGCGTCCCCCGCACCAAACTCAACCGCCTGCTGCTCCAGCAAATCAGCCAGCGCCCCGGCATGCTTCACTGGAACGGCCTTGCCCACCCACTTCCCCGCAAACGGTTCAGCCCCGTACCACCGCCTCACCGCCGAATCTCGGGCGCTCTCGCCCATGGCAAGATAGTCGCGATAGATCTTCGACACATGCGGCAACACCGTGATCGGGAAACACTCAGAACTCATCGAAGACCTATCCTCAATCTCATTCACCGCAGCACCTTGCGGCTACGCAAAGCAAAATTTTCCGCGCACCCTTTGGATGCCCGCCATCTAAGTCTAGATGCAGGATGATACTTTAGCCCTATGGCTGCCCAAATAAAGACGCCCAGCACTCCGTCATCCTCCGGCAGGAAAAGGCCGTCCAAACCCCGCCTCATCTCCTCCAAGCTCGCCTACAAAGGCAAGGTCTTCTCCGTCGTCACCGATAAGGTCGAGGAGCCCAACGGCTTTATCAACACCCGCGACGTCATTCGCCACAACGGCTCCGTCGTCGTCCTCGCCGTAGACGAATCGAAGAACCCCAACGATCCGGAGATAGTCTTCGAGCGCCAGTACCGTCACGCCGTCGGCCTCACGCTTATCGAGCTCCCCGCCGGCCGCGTCGAACCCCACGAAGCCCCTCTTGCTGCCGCCAAACGAGAGTTAATCGAAGAGACCGGCTACCGCGCCAAACGCTGGACCCTCCTCACAAAGTACTTCGCCAGCCCCGGCTTCCTCGGCGAGTGGATGCAGATCTACCTCGCTCGCGACATCCGCCCAGGCGCCTCCGAGCCTGAGCCCGACGAGCAGATTGAAGTCTTCCGCCTCACCCTCTCCGAGGCCCTCGCCCTCGTCGCCGCCAACAAAATCCACGACGGCAAGACCCTGATCGGGCTCATGCTCTACGACGCGGCCCGGCGTTCAGGCCGCTTTTAGTCATTTATTAACTTCATTAACCAAATTAACCCAAAAGGCACTCCCAGGCCGCACGTTGTCTTCCCGGGCAATGTTGGTCACACCACCATGCACCCAAGTAACCAAAAATTAGTGACCGTATCAAAAAAAAGACCTCCGGAGACATCTCCAGAAAACTCCCTCCGCCACTTTTGCGTCACAGTCTGTTGAGCGTCGCTACCGTTGAAGGGCTTTCACTTCCCGGTATGCGATCGCACAGACGCGAAAAACAAGGGAGTCGCTCCATTGGCACAATACAAGGGCACAGTTAAGTGGTTCAACAACGCAAAGGGCTACGGCTTCCTCGGCCGCGAGGGCGGGGCAGACGTCTTCGTCCACTACAGCTCCATCCAGCGCGAGGGATACAAGAGCCTGAAAGAAGGCGATGAGGTGGAGTTCGATATCATCCAGGGAACAAAGGGCCCCCAGGCCGACCAGGTCTCCCGCCTCAAAGAAGTCAATCAGGCGACAAATCAAATGAGTCAGTAACGCTTCCCCGACGGCGCGGCACATCCGCGCCCTCACGACCCTGCACCATTTGCTGCCTTGAGTCCCACTCCCACCTGTTGCATACTGGCACAGTGACCGCACCCCCCTGCGGACTCTGAACGCGCCCCCATGGACAATATCTCGATCGCCCGTCTCCTCGACGAAACCGCCGCCCTCCTCGAAATCGACGCCGCCGACCCCTTCCGCATCCGCTCCTACCGCCGCGCCGCCGAGGCCGTCGAGCAGCAAACCACCCAACTCTCCACCCTCGCCGACGACCCCAAACAGCTCCTTGCCATCTCCGGCATCGGCAAAGGCATGGCCGCCAACATCCAGTCGCTTCTCTCCACCGGCACCCTCCCCCTCCGCGAAGAGCTCCTGCAAAAATACAAACCCACCATGCTCGAGCTCCTGCGTCTCCCCGGAATGGGCCCCAAGACCGTTGCCCTCGTCTGGTCCGCCTGCCAGGTCTGCGATATCGACGGCCTCGAAGCCGCCGCCAGGGCAGGCCAACTCACCAAACTCCCCCGCATGGGCGAAAAATTCGTCGTTAAGCTCCTCAAGGGCATAGAGGACTACCGCAAAAACTCCAGTCGCTTCCGCATCGACAAGGCGCTATCCCACGCCGACACCATCAGCGACCTCATCCGCGCCTTCCCCGGCATTGACGAGATCACCCCCGCAGGCTCCCTGCGCCGCGGCCGCGAGACAGTCGGCGACCTCGACCTCCTGGCCACTGGCCCAGCCTGTGAACCCGATGTCGTCAGCGCAGCCGTCGAACACGTCGCCGCGCTCCCGCTAATCGACAAGCTCCTCGCCAAAGGCCAGAACAAAGTCAGCTTCACCCTCCGCAACAACCTCCAGGTCGACGTCCGCCTCCTTCCCCGCGCAAGCTACGGAGCGGCCCTGCAATACTTCACCGGCAGCAAGATGCACAACGTCGCCCTCCGCCAGCGCGCCATCAAACGCGGCCTCACTCTGAACGAATACGCTCTGCTCCGCGTCGAAGACAACACCATCGTCGCCGCCGCGTCCGAGGCCGATATCTACAACGCTCTAGACCTCGACTACGTCCCGCCCGAGCTCCGCGAAAACTCCGGCGAACTCGAAGCCGCCGCAAACCACACCCTCCCCCACCTCATCACCCTCGCCGACATCCGCGGCGACCTCCACATGCACACCAACGCCACCGATGGCCGCGACACCATCCGACAGATGGCCGAAGCCGCCCTCGCCCGCGGTCTGAAATACATCGCCATTACCGACCACAGCAAGAACCTCGCCATGACAAACGGCCTCGACGACAAGCGCGCCCTCGCCCACGTCAAAGCCATTCGCAAGGTCGACGCCGAGATGAAAGGCAGTATCCGCGTCCTCCCCGGCATCGAAGTTGACATCCTCGCCGACGGCGCCCTCGACCTCGACGACGAAACCCTCGCCCAGATGGACATCGTCGTAGCCAGCGTCCACTCCCACTTCAACCAGCCTGCAGAAGAGATGACCGCGCGTGTACTCCGCGCCATGGAAAACCCTCACGTCCGCATCCTCGGCCACCCCACCGGCCGCAAAGTCCTCGGTCGCGAAGCCTATGCAATCTACATCGACACAGTCCTCAAACGCGCCGCCGAACTAGGCGTGGCCGTCGAGCACAACGCGAGCCCCGCCCGCGCCGACCTCAACGATCTAAATCTCCGAATCGCCAAACAATACGGCTGCAAGATCGTCGTCGACACCGACGCCCACTCCACCGAAGAGCTCGACCAGATGCGTTACGGCATCACCCAGCTCCGCCGCGCCTGGCTCACCCCCTCAGACGTCCTCAACACCGAACCGACCGCCGAAGCCCTCCTGAAAAACCTCCGCCCCAAACCCTGAAACCTTGTACCTAACCCCGGGCACCAGCCGCGGGGAAGTCAGAAGGTAAACGCGCTCGGAAAAGACCACGCGCTTCCTGTATTGGCATACCCATATACTCGTCAATAGTTCCCCGAAGGTTGTATTGAATCGATGCTTCACATCAGGTCTGCTGTTGTTCTCTTCTGAAACACGCGTTTGCTGTTCTACTGCAGTATCGCCGCACATGGAAATGGGACCGAAAATATCTCCAGCACTGACGAATCGATTATTGCAGCGCTACCTTCCCGAATGGAGCTCCTGAATGAAGAAATCCGTGCTTTTATCTCTCGGCATCGCTCTCTTTCTTTCCGTCACCCTCCAGATGCATGCCCAGACCGGCTGCCTGAGCTCCCCCGAAAACCCCACCGCCGTGCTCGCCATAGTAGGCTCGGCCGGAGCGTTACTTGCAACGGCCCGCGCCCGCATAAAGGCCCGCCGCCGCTCCACGAAATAAACCAGAGCACCCCACACAATCCCATCAGCAAACGCAGTAGGAGACCCTGGCCCCGCCAGGGTTTCATTTTTTCCCCAATAATCGCACGCCAAACAAAGGTCCGCAGCGAACTACTTTGCCTTCCTCAACCGCTTCACCACCCCAGCCAGCGAGTGTTCATTCATCGCGCTCACCGCGTCCCCCCGCACTTTTCTCATCCACCCGCTAACCGCCTTGTCCTCGATGCTCAACCAGTCCCCCGCCGTAGCCTCGAACACGTCCCCCAGCCCGATCTGCTTCGCCGGCAGCTTCAGCTTCGCGCCTCCATGCGGCCCCTTTCGCTGCACGATCAATCCCGCCTTCTGCAGCAGCAGAAACGTCCGCCGCACCATCACAGCGCTCTCCTTCAGCGTCTCTGCAATCGCCGCCGACGTATGCATCGCATCCGGCTCCGTCGCCAGCACCGCCAACACCCGCACGCTCAGTTGAAACCGTCCACTCTGTGCCATGCTCAAAAAGCTACCACACCCAGACGCGGAATCCATATTCAACCGGCCTTCTCCCGCCTCTGGCTTTCGCCATTATCAACACCCCACGATGTAAACTCTTTCAGTGAATATCCTCTTCGTCGGCGACGTCTTTGGCTCCGCCGGCCGCCACATCGTCCGCGAACATCTCCCGCACGTCCTTGAAACCAACGCCGTCGATCTCCTCATCATCAACGGAGAAAACGCCGCCGGCGGCTTCGGCATCACGCCCTCCATCGCAGAAGAGCTCTTCGACCTTGGCGCCCACGTCATCACCACCGGCAATCACATCTGGGACAAAAAAGAGATCTTCGAGTACATGACCGTCCCCGTCGACTCGCACGTCCGCGGCCGCCGCGTCCTCCGCCCCGCAAACTACGCCGTCGGCACCCCCGGGTTCGGTGTCTACGAGGGCGAGCTCCCCACCGGCCAGCCCTACGCCGTCATGAACCTCCAGTGCCGCGTCTTCATGTCCAGCTGCGACGACCCCTTCCGCAAAGCCGACGAACTCCTCAGCAAGATCACCGCCAAGGTCATCGTCCTCGACCTCCACGGCGAAGCCACCAGTGAGAAAGTTGCCCTCGGCTGGTACCTCGATGGTCGCGTCACCGCCGTCATCGGCACCCACACCCACGTCCCCACCGCCGACGAGCGCGTCCTTCCCCAAGGCACCGCCTACCAGACCGACGTCGGCATGTCCGGCCCCTACGACTCAGTAATCGGAGTAGAAAAAGAATTAGTCCTGGCGCGTTTCTTAACCGGCATGCCCGGCAAGTTCGAACCCGCCAAGGGCAACCCCAAGATGTGCGCCGCCCTGATCTCCTGTGACGGAGCCACCGGCCGCGCCCATCGCATCCAGCGCATCATGCTGGGCGAATGAACCGCCGTCCTTAAAGTCGTCGTTAGCTGAAGAACGCCAACATAGCGGTACTCAGGATCAATGCACCGCCAATCACTCCCAGCCGCAGCCAGAACTCGCGCGTCTTGTCCATCCCATAATGATGCATACCGCGTTACACAACATGCACTCCCCCAAACGGGCCATATCGCCAGCCGGGTGCCCCATGTTCGCGACGGTCTCATCGTCGCTAACGTGGGGACTATCTCTTTGCGCGACCCCGCAATCCATCCACCTCCCTCATCGAACACCCCACTAAGCTAAAATTCCCCCATCCATGAGCAAGCAAACGCTATCCCGCCGTACCTTCCTCCAGACGGCAGCCGCAGCGACCGTTGCCACACAGCTCAAATCAGCACATACACAAACCCAAAACATTCCCTACCCCGAAAACGGCACCCTCGTCCCCGACGACGACTGGCGCCTCTGGATCGACGAAAGGGCCGAATGGAAGAACGACGAGCTCTTCCTCCCCGAAGACATCTCCTGGCAGAACGGCGTCCTCTGCGGCAAGTCCAAACCCCTCCCCGTCAACGAACCCACCGGCGGCTGGGGGACCCTCCGCGCCGACAACGGCATCAACATCACCCTCCCCACCACGGTCGAGCAGCACCACTGGGCCAAATTCGGCCAGCGCCCCTACACCCCAGAAGAGTACCGCTACGCCGCCGAAGATCCCATCCCGCAAAACGGGGCCTACCTCGGCGTCTCATGGTGGGGCAAGCAGATCAACGTCCCCGCCGAATGGAAGGGCAAACGCATCTTCCTCCACATCCGCGGTGCCCGCCTCCGAGCCGAGGTCTTCCTCAACAGAAAACTCGTCGGCTACTCCATCATGGAAGAGCTTCCCTTCGAGTGCGACCTAACCAACGCCGCAGACCCCGGCGGCTTCAATCTTCTCGGCATCCGCCTCACCAACCCCTTCGGCCGCTACGACTGGGTCGACGGCCTCAACGCCCAGTGGGGGGCCGTCAAACTCTACCGCTCCCACGGCTTCGCCGGCCTCGACCGCGGCATGACGATCACAACTCATCCAATGGATATGCGGATCGGCGAAGTCCGTCCGCTCAACACACCTGACCCGCGAACCATCTCACTGGCTGTAGGCGTCGAATCAGGTCGGCGTTTCAAGCCCGGCAACATCGAAGGCCTTGCATTCTCACTGTCTGTAACGGACGCACAGACAGGAAGCGACCTGAAAGAGATAAAAGTCTCAAATAGCATGTATGAGCAAATGGGAAGAGCTCATCAACTCATAGCAAAGCTCACTTTTCCATCCGCGAAACTCTGGGATCTCGAAACCCCAGACCTCTACAACCTCAAGATCACATTCGAAACCGATGATGGCCAAACAGACACGCGCACCACCATTTTCGGCTTCCGCTCCTTCGCCCCCTCCGGCATCGGCACCAATGCCGTCTTCCGCCTCAACGACCGCCGCATCAAACTCTACAGCTCCATCTCATGGGGCTTCTGGGGACTCAACGGCCTCTTCCCGACTCCCGAGCTAGCCGAAAAAGAAGTCACCCAAGCCAAAAAACTAAATCTCAACTGCCTTAACTTCCACCGCAACCTCGCCAAAGAAGAAGTCCTCCGGGCCCACGACCGTCTCGGCCTCCTCCGCTACATGGAACCCGGCGCGGGCAAGATGGCCATCGGCGCTCCAGCTCCAACCCCGACCGGCGAAGGCGCGATCGCCAACCCCGGCGTCAAGCTCGCCAAACCGCAGTCCGACGCCGACAAGTTCGCCCAGCGTTTCATGTTCGTCAAATGCGTCGAGATGGTGAGGGCCTACCGCTCCCACCCCAGCGTCATCATGTACTGCCTGCAAAACGAAATCGCCGCCGACTTAAAAAACCCCGACACAATCGCCATTCTGGCCGCCATGCACGCCGAAGATCCCAGCCGCTGCGTCGTCCTCAACGACGGCTTCGTCGCCCCACCCCGAAAGGCCGCGCAGGCATGGTACGAGCCCTGGACTTGGGATGAACAAGCATTGGGCGGTCTCAAACCCGGCAAACTCCATCGCTCCGACGAGAAGGAATGGGGCGACTGGTGGAATCAACACCAGGGCGCAGGCGACCAATGGTACGACGAGTTCTACAAATCACCCACTGACTTCACCTACAAAGCTCCTTTCAAAAACGTCCTCACCGAGTTCGGCGAGATGGAGGGCTGCGCCACACCCGACAACCACGCCCTCATGGTCCATCAGATCACCGAGACCTACCTCATGTACGGCGGCAACAGCTACGACCTCACCGACCACAAGGAGATTCTCGCCGCCTACGACAACTTCCTCGACAAATGGAAGTTCCGCACCGCCTTCCCCACCGCCGAGCATCTCTTCAACGCCCTCGGCAAAAAGTGCTACGACACCTGGCAGAACTACCTCGAAAACGCCCGCATCTCCGACGAACTCGACTTCGCCGTCATCTCCGGATGGGAGACCACCGCCATCGAAAACCACTCCGGCATCGTCGACAACCTCCGCAACTTCAAATCCGACCCCACACCCATCGGCAGCACACTCCAACCCATCCGCCCCATAGCCAAACAACGCAGCGCCTGCACCACGCGCGGCGAATCCGCCACCTTCGATCTCTTCCTACTCAACGACACACCCCAACCCGCAACTGGCACATTAACCTTCACCGCCATCACACCCTCCAACAAACAGATCAAACTCGCACAATTCCCCGCGCCCGCACACATCACCGACCAGTTCAGCTACCTCATCAAAGAGTCCTTCCAAACCCCACCCCTCACCGAAGAGGGCCTCTATCGTTTCAAATTCTCCCTCTCCTCCGCACCGCTCTCCGCGCAAACGAAAGAGATTTGGGTAACAGTACCCCCTGTGATGCCCATCGGCGGGGTCCGCAGAAGAATCGGAGTCTCCGGTATCACCCCGCAGCTACGGAAACAGCTTGAGGAACTGACAAGCTTTACCCAATTCGAAGTCGTTGACTTCAAACACAACGAGGAATTTGCGGTCATCATCACCTCCGGTCTCACTGCAACCGCATCCTCAACGCAAAACGCAGGCGACACCACTGGCCTCGAAAACCAACCCGGCCATGAGACAGGGGCCGTTCAGAACATCACCCAACTCGGCCACATCGACCCATACATACTCGATGTCGTCCGCCTCGGCATGCCTCTACTAGCCATACCGCAAGCCGATACCCTCTCCGAAGGCGTCGCCAAACAACTCGCCGTCGCCGGCGCCTTCACCTACAACGGCACCGTCGGCGACTATCGCGCCCCCTGGATGGGCAACTGGTACTTCGTCCGCGAACACCCCATCTACGCCGGCCTCCCCATCAACCAGGTCATGGGCATCCACTACCAGACCAAAGGCCGCCAGGCGAACGGCCTCTTAGTCGACGGCCCCAACGTAGAAATCATCGCCGCCTACTCCCGCGACCACGACCGCAACATCGGCGCCGGCACCTTCACCACCAAACTAGGCACCACAAAAGTCATCTACCACCGCGTCCCCGAACTCCATCCCGTCCTCCAGCAACGCCTCCTCGCCAACGCACTCATCTGGCTCACCACCTAAGTGCCTCACCGAAATAAAGGGATCGTCCAACAAAGGATCGTCCAATAAAAGGATCGAACAAACGAATCGTCATTTCGACCGAAGCTGTTCACGGTCTTATCGTGAACAGCGCAGTGGAGAAATCTGCTTCTTACTCCTACCGTTTCCCAGCCCTGACACGCCTTTGCTGTTGTCCTGAATTATTTTTCCCCATTTTCCGCCCAAAAATCGCATGTCAAGCCCCAAAATCACCTAACCCATCACCAGTCAACAACATCCACGTGGCATTTTAGTTTCACTCCAACCGCTATACTGGATATATAGATCGAAAACAAACCAGCCCAGGACACCCTCCGGGGCTAAGTTATTGATACAGGCTAATTTGGCTGTAACCCATTTATTATGACGATTTTGCAGGCAGTGGCTCCCTGTAAGTCATTGAAATAAAAGCAATTTGAGCACGGGCAATAGGGGGGGGGCCCAGGGGTTGGCACTTAAACCAGAAGAGGCGACCCGCAAGGGGCCGCCTCTTTCCACGATTCAACTACGGTCTATTTATGTGCCGCAGCAGGATGGTGTGTTGCAGTAGGCTTCGCCGGCGTCTTCTTCGGCAACACCACGGCTCCATCGCTCATGACGATCATGATCGGACTGGGGGTATACGAAGCATACGTCCCGGACAGAGTGACCTTCTGGCCCACAGCGGTTGCCGCAGCAATATCAGCCGCCAGCTTCTTGGCAGCCGCCTGCTGGGCAGCAGTCTTCCCTTCGTCAAGAGGAGCCATGTTGAAGGTAAAGTCAGCCGTCTTCGACTGCACCGCATCGTCCGACACCGCCACCTTGATCACCGTTGGCGAGGACTCGATCACCAGCGCGTCTGGAATCTGCACCGACTTACCCTTGATCGTGTCCCAGACCTTCGCAGCGTCCTCCGGCTTACCGTTGGTCAGAATGAACTCTTTGTCGCTGACCGCCAGCGTCGACAGGTCCGGCGTAGTCGCAATCACGTTCGCCACAATGTCCGCCGGCGAAGGTGCCGGCTTGATCTTGAAGTCGGCCGGAGGATCAAGGCTCTTCTGTACCGCGGCCGTCACAGCATCGTAACCGTCGTCGCCACCGTGGTACTTCTTGTAGCAGAACTTCGCCAACGGCAACATCTGGCTCTTGTACGGCTCTGGCGCAAACGCCGCAGCGCGTGAAGCATACCAGGTGCAGCCCACGTAGTCAGGCGGCGTCTCCTCGTAGTACGCCTGACCCAACTCATAGATGTCCTGCAGGGTCGGTCCCGGCTTGGTGGTATCGGCCGGCGGAACACTAGCGATATCCAGTTTGAAATCAGTCACTGCGGTCGCCCCGTCCTTCTTGTTCAGCGCCGCCGTCGCAATCGCACGGTAGAAGACTGGCTTTGCCTGTCCTTGCAGTGTGGCGAAGTCAGATGCGCTCATGTCCGCCGGTTTCGGCGCGGCAAGACCCTTCGTGGCATAATCGGCTGCCTTGTCCAGAGCGGCCTGCTTCGCCGCCGGATCGGTGATCGAGTCCGCGCCCGCCAGACGGAAGTAAGTCTCAAAGGTCAGCGCCCGAAGGTTATTAGGATTCACCTGAAGGAGCCGGTCCGCGGCATCCAAACACTTCACCGGATCAAACGCTGCATATGCCAGCATTAATTGCTCCAGCGTCGCCTCCTTCACCGCGGACTGCGGATAGGCCGTCAGATACGCCTCCAGCGCCGGGGCCTTGGTCTGCGGCGTCGCCTGAGTGATCGCGCTGTTATAAGCGTTATATTCCGCCGGTGACATCTGGACGCCGCCACTGGTGGACTGCGCGTTGGAACCAAGATTGACCTGGGTCTGTGCTACGGCAGCGACCTGCAACACATGCCATGCCGGCAAAGGCCAGGAGAGACGCAACGACTACCTTCTTCATTCCACACTCCTCAATAAATCTTCTCTTTCAAATGTGTCACCGATGCTTCCAGGGTCACTTGTACCTTTGACGAAACACAGCCTGATCATAGTGCATTCGGCTGTAGTCGTCGCCATGCCTGGCCTTGCAGCCGAGCGATTGAAGTGTTCGTGGCATCTCGGGATGATGATGCGGATTATAGAAACGCCGTTGCACAAAGGCAAGTCGGATCCTATGTTTTGTCGCAGGAAGCGACTTTTACCCAGCAACACCCGACCAATTCATATCGGCCAGCGTGTCAGGCCAGCCGCAATTGTCAATCGTGAGAGACCGATTTCTCCTGCGCCTCCGTCGAATGATGATATGCGTCGGCCGAGTGTTCGCATGGTGCGCGACCGCGCGCGGCGGGCCTTAGCGATCCCATCAGTGAACCATCATTTGTTGCTCCCAGACCCCACTATGGCTCCACGCGAGGAAACAGCTCACGATGGTTAAAATTTCACAGAGTTTTGGCCACTACACCGTCTTATAAACATCCCAACAAGGTAAACTCGCCGGGAATACCGGGGGAAGTTCCGCGCCATATTGCAGCACTTGCCCATTGATGGTGTTATATCCTTCTTATCCACAACTGGTGGTGTTGTTCCCGTTGATTCTCGCCCACAACGCGGCTAGAGTTGTTCTAGTCATATAAATGAGGCGAGGCCTCCCCAATCCTTCGCCCGCAGAGGTCACATTTGCTCAAGCTCAAGAAGGTCCAGATACTCGGCTTCAAGTCCTTCTGTGATCGCACCGAGGTCCAGCTCTCAGGCGAAGGAATCGCCGCCATTGTCGGCCCCAACGGCTGCGGCAAGTCCAACATCTCCGACGCCATCACCTGGGTCCTCGGCGAGCAGTCCGCCAAGTCCCTCCGCGGCGTCAAGATGGAAGACGTCATCTTCGCCGGCACTCGTGAGCGCAAGCCCACCGGCATGGCCGAGGTCTCCCTCACCCTCATCGACCCGGAGGTCTACGACGGCGCCAGTCTCGACGGCGAACCAGAGATCGTCATCGACGAAGCCACCCCCACCGACTGGGACGAGACCACCCTCCGCCAGCAAAACGCTGCCGAAACCGAAGAGGCCGTCGCCGAAGCCCAGCCCGGCACCATCATCGAAGGAGAAGCCAGGGGGCCGCAAATCGTTCCGCTCTCAACAGAAGCAAACGCGTCCGCCGAACTCGCAAACCCAAACAATGTCGTCCTGAAGATCCGCCGCCGCAAGTTCGGCCGCGCACCAATCCGTGCCGGTGAACTAACCATCACCCGCCGCCTCTTCCGCTCCGGCGACAGCGAATACCTCCTCAACGGCAAGATCTGCCGCCTCCGCGACATTCAGGACATCTTCATGGGCACCGGCCTCGGTGGCGAGTCTTACGCCATCATCGGCCAGGAGCGGATCGGCCAGCTTCTCAGCTCCAAGCCCCTCGACCGCCGCGCCATCCTCGAAGAGGCCGCCGGCATCACCCGCTTCAAGACCAAAAAGCGTCTCGCCGAACTCCGCCTCGAGGCCGCACGTCTCAACCTCTCCCGTGTCAACGACATCTTCGACGAAGTCACCCGCCAGATGACCACACTCAAGCGCCAGGCCTCCAAGGCCGAGCGTTACGGAGCACTTCGCGACGAACTCCGCACCCGTCTCCGCGTTGTCCTCGCCAGCCGCATGTCGCAGCTCGACCTTGAGCAGACCGCCACGACTGAAAAAACCACCGCACTCGGCACCCAGATCGATGCACAAGCCGCCACAGTTGAGGCCATGGACGCTGAACACACCGAAGGCGTCCGCACCGGCTACACCCTCGACCAGCAGATCCGCGAAGCAGGAGCGAAGGCCAACCAGTCCGCCGTCGAACTTGAGCGCATCGCCGCCCGCACCGCAGCCAACGCGGACCGTATCGCCGAACTATCCAACCGCCTCACCACAGGCGACGACGATCTGGCCCAGGCACGCGAACAACTGGCCAGCCTCGCCGGAGAACTCGAACAGCACCGCAGCTTCCTCGAGAACGCCACCGCCGAATCCGCAGGTTCTCGAGAAGCCGCGCAGAACCATCAGGCCCAGGCCCAGGAAGCAGTCCGCGCCGTAGCAGCAGCCGAGCAGCAGGCCGAACAAAATCGCCGCTCGTCCATGCAACTGATGCAGCGAATCGGTCAGACCCGCAACGATGAAGCCCAGGCCGCCGCCGCTCTCGCCGGCCTTGAGCGCGAAGCCGAACGACTCGTCTCCGAATCCGACATCGCCAGGCAGGAGTTGGAAACCCTCGGCCTCCAACGCGGACAGGTTGCACTCTCCTTCGAGTCCGTCACTGAGCGCCTGAAGCGTCTCGAAGCCGAAATCACCGAACTTCGCCTCCAGATCGAAGCCAGCCGCGCCGAAGAGTCCCAGTCCAAACGCCGAGGCGACCAGCTGCGCGGCGAAGTCGCGACTCTCAACGGCCGCCGTAATTCCCTCGAAGCCCTCATCAAAGAGCACAGCTACTCAACCGACACCGTCCGCAACATCTTCAAGACCGACACCTACAAGCAGAACACCAACGGAATGGCGGCCGTAGGCACGCTGGCCGACTTCCTCGAAGTCGACGGCAAGTACGAGAGCGTAGTCGACGAGTTCCTCCGCGACGAACTCAACTACATCGTCGTGAAGTCCTGGGACGCCGCCGACGCCGGTATGCATCTCCTCCAGACCGACGTCAGCGGACGCGCTACCTTCCTCGTCCACCCCAACGACGCCCAGGCCAACTTCGCCTTCGCCGAAGGTATGCAGAGCGCCGCCCAGACCAACATCCAAGGCCTGGAAGGCGTAGTTCCTCTCAAGGAGTGCGTCCGCGTCCTCGACGGCTTCGGCAAGTCCCTCGAAGTCATCCTGCCCAAGCTCCGCGAAGGCTTCGTCGCACCCGACTCCTACACCGCCCGTTCCCTCGCCCTCTCGAACCCACAGGCCTTCTTCCTCTCCCCCTCCGGCGAGACCTTCCACAACGTCACCGTCACTGGCGGCCGTCCCCGCGCCCAGGGCCCGTTGGCCCTCAAGCGCGAACTCGCCGAGGTCCAGACAGAAGGTAGAGAAGGCCGAACAGGACCTCGCCCAGACCGACCTTCACACCGCCGACCTGCAGCATCAGATCGCGGCCCTCAACACCTCGATCGAAGGCAAGACTCACGAGCGCCGCGATGCCGAACGCGAGTCAGCCAACTCCGGCGCGGCCCTCCGCCAGATGGAGTCCGAGGTCGCGCGCATAGAGCGCCGCCTGCAGGACTGGGCCCTCACCAGTGAACGCAATCGCGACGCCCGCAACCAGAAGGCGGACCTCATCGCCCGCCGTCAACAAGAGGCCGCGGCCTTCGAGAACGAGCGCGTCATCCTCGAAGCCAACCTTATTGCGCTTCAGGAACAGCTGGACCAACTCCGCAGCCGCCGCGAAGAGCTCCAACAAGCTGCGGCCGAGGCCTCTGCTGCCCTGGCCGGTCTCGAAGAGCGCCGCCGTAACGCCGCCGCCAACTTCGAGCAGACCAACCGTATCTACAGCGGCCAGAGCCAGCGCATCCAGCAGCTCGAACAGCAACTCAACGCCTCAGCAGCCG
The DNA here is from genome assembly GCA_963756685.1 of uncultured Acidobacteriaceae bacterium. GTDB lineage: Bacteria > Acidobacteriota > Terriglobia > Terriglobales > Acidobacteriaceae > Edaphobacter. The sequence continues at coordinate 180,997 of CAVWON010000002.1, read as the reverse complement.
AAAAACTCCGTCGCGAAGAGGAGACCGCTGCGCTCGCCGTCCAGTACACCGAGCTCTCCGCACTTCGCGCCGCCTCCGTGGCCGAAGGGGCCCGCCTCACCGCTGAAGCCGCCGAACTCCGCACCGCAATGGCCGAACTCGACCAGCGTCTCCGCACCCTCCGTCACGAAACCGAAGCCCTCCGCGAGCAGCGCGCCGCACTTACCGCCCGCGCCGCCAAACTCGCCTCCGACATCGAGCACATCGACGCAACCTGCCTCAACGACCTTGGTACCGAAGCCATCACCCTCCGCGAAGACCCCGCCATCGCCCGCATCGAAGGTGACGCTCTGCACACCGAAGAAGAGGAGGCACGCGCCCTCAAGCAACGCCTCGAGGCCATGGGCCCCGTCAACATGATGGCCCTCGAGGAGTATAACGAGACCGTCACCCGCCACAGCTTCCTCGAAACCCAGCGCAAGGACCTCCTCGACTCCATCGAAAACACTCAGGCATCCATCAAGGAGATCGACGATGTCTCCCGCATGAAATTCGACGAGGCCTTCAAGGTCATCAATGAAAACTTCTCCGTCACCTTCAGCAAGCTCTTCGGCGGCGGGCAGGCCTTCATGAAGCTCACGGACGCCGAAAACTCCAATGAAAGCGGCATCGATATCGTCGCCTCGCCCCCAGGCAAGAAGCTGCAGAACATCCTTCTGCTCTCCGGTGGAGAAAAGGCCCTCACCGCCCTCTCCCTTCTGGTCGGCATCTTCCAGTTCCAGCCCGCACCCTTCTGCATCCTCGACGAAGTCGACGCTCCACTCGACGAAACTAACGTAGGCCGCTTCGCCAAGCTCATCCACGAGATGAGTGCCTCCACACAGTTCGTCGTCATCACACACAGCAAACGCACCATGGCCCAGGCCGACGTCATCTACGGCGTCACCATGCAGGAGCCCGGCGTCTCGAAGATTGTCAGCGTCAACCTGAACCGCCGCGACTCCGCAGACAATCGCCGCGCCGTGGCTTAGCACCTGGATCTGCGAATCGACGTCCTTTTGCGCAGCTGGAGCGATCAACACTCGCTCCAGCGTTTTTTCCCCATTACACCGGACTAACCTAACGCGTTCCGCTGTCTGAATCAAAGCCGGACTCGCGTTCACTATTGCTGTTCGCTCTTCTTTGAAAACGGTTAACCTAAATAGGCATGTACATTCCGATCACCACCGCCGCCCTCGCACTCCTGACGGTAGCGATGATTCTCCTGCGGATCTTCTGGCTGCGCGTTCCCCTGCGACTCAGAACGTTCCTCGTCCGCGTGTCGATCGCCGTAATAGTCCTCCATGCCATATTTGCTGTAACCAAGTGGAGCACCACCTCTGACCGCTTGAACGTCCTTATCAACTGGCTGGCCATCGTAGGCTATGAACTCCTCATTTTATTATTCTCCCGTCTGTCACCCCGATGGCTCACCATCCCCAGTGCGGCCGTCCTGCTCGTCCCACTCTTTGCATCGATTATCGTGATTCCTCTCACTCACCTCTTCTACCCGGGCACCGTCAGGTCGGGCCCGCTTGACAATCATCTTTTCTACAACGTCGACCCCTGGACATATTCCGGAGGCGGCAACGCCGGTGTCGACGTCATCATCTACTATCGACCCCCATTCATTCCATTTCTCCGTCACAAGCTGCAAACCATTCCTTTCAACGATCAGGAGTGCGACTCAATCGCTGCCTTTGCCAAACCCGGCCCCACTCCGAGGACCGTCCTTGGCCGCTGCCCTTCCCGGCCCCTGGGATCTACCGGAACATTCGACAAGCTTCTCCCGCTTCACTAGCACCATTCAAACCCTGTCCTATCCAAGAGGTGGTACCGTCAACGTGATGTCTTCAGCTCTCCTCCAAACTGACCTCGGCACCCTTCCCCTCACCGCTCGCGGCAAAGTCCGCGATATCTATGCTCTCTCCGGCGAGCGTCTTCTCTTCGTCGCGACCGACCGCATCTCCGCCTTCGACCACGTCCTGGGCAGCGGAATCCCCGATAAAGGCAAGATCCTCACCCAGCTCTCTCTCTTCTGGTTCGACTTCCTCAAAAATATCGTCCCCAACCATCTCATCACCGCGGACACCTTGCAGTTCCCCGGCGACCTGCATCCTTATCTCGACCAACTGGACGGCCGCAGCATGCTGGTCACATGCGCCAAGATGTTCCCGGTAGAGTGCGTCGTGCGCGGCTATCTCTCTGGCTCCGGGTGGAAGGACTACCAGCAGACCGGCGCGATCTGCGGCATCAAACTGCCCACCGGCCTACGCGAATCTGATCGCCTGCCCGAACCGATCTTCACTCCCGCCGCCAAGATTAACACCGGCGGCCACGACGAAAACATCTCCTACAGCGCCGTCGAGCAAACCATAGGTGCAGCTCACGCCGACGCGCTTCGCACCCTCACCCTCGACATCTACGGTAAGGCCGCAAAACACGCAACCAGCAAGGGTCTCATCCTCGCCGACACCAAATTTGAATTCGGTCTGCTAGGCGACACAATCATCCTCGCCGACGAGGTTCTCACCCCCGACTCCTCCCGCTACTGGCCAGCCGCAACGTACGACCCCGGTGGCCCCCAGCCCTCCTTCGACAAGCAGTACGTCCGCGACTACCTCGAATCCATCCACTGGAACAAGCAGGCCCCTGCACCCGCGCTCCCCGATGAGGTCGTCTCCCGCACCCGCGAGAAATATCTCGAAGCCTTCCGCCTGCTCACCGGCCGCAAAGACCTATCCAATAGCTAACCGTATGTCCCTCTTCGACTGGTTTCTGATCACCGTCCTCGCCTACTCCACCATCATGGCCTTCATGCGCGGCATCATCCTCGAGTTCTTCTCCATTGGCGGTCTCATCGCCGGAATCCTGCTCGCCGGCTGGAACTACAACCACGTTGCCGTCTATCTGCAGCGCCTCATCACCACTCCAGCTACCGCCCAGATCGTCGCGTTCCTCCTAATAGTCGTTGGAGTCATGGTACTCAGTACCCTCCTCGGAAGGGCCCTCAACCGCACCGCCCACGCCATTGGCCTGGGCTTCTTTGACCGCCTTCTAGGAGCGGCCTTCGGCTTAGCCAGGGGTTGTCTATTTGGAGTCGCCGTCCTGATGGCCGTCACCGCCTTTCGGCCGCATTCTGCCTGGGTGGAAAATTCCCGGTTAACTCCCTATTTCCTTGCCGGGGTTCATGCGGTATCCTTCGTTGTACCTCACGATCTTCAGCAGAAGCTGTCCTGTACGGCGCAGAGCAGCTCAAGCACAACGCGCCCGATTGGATCAAACCGCTCCAGTAGAGGCACAATGAGAGTGTGGTTCCACCAAGGGACCAGCAAGCGAGGAATAACCTTGAAGCGCGAAATGGACGGTCTGATCACGCAGATGCACAGCGCCGGCATTCCCTATTCGGAGGCCGTTCGTCAATTCAAGAAGCGCTACATCCTCGAAGTGCTGGCGCAGCACAAGGGCAACCAGTGCAAGGCCGCCGAAGAGCTCGGCATGCACCGCAATACTCTCAGCCGCACTCTGGCCGAGCTCGACATGGACACCGCGCAGATCCGCAACGGCATGCGCCGCCCACCCAGCAGCGAGCGCCCACGTATCCAAAGCATCGCCAGCGCCCGTTAGGCGTCTGCTCCGTCTAACCTGTAGCAGATGAGAGCCATCCTTCAGCCACGGGCCTCAGCATTCGCCAAGTACACAGCGACGCTCGCTGTTTACGGCCTCTCTCTCGCCACCTTCGCCCAGGCTCCCGCGGATAAAAGCGTAGAACCTGCCGTCGGCGCACCCACAAAACACCAGATCCAGGCCGCAGAAGACGCTTATCTCGCCGGCGCCCGCCTCCTCGACCACAACGATCTCACCGGTGCCGAGATTCAGTTCGACAAAGCGGCCAGGCTCAATCCGTCAAACGGCGACTACGCCAGCGCGTACGCCATCGTCCATCAGCGCCACGTCACCGAACTTGTGCATGAGTCCGGCAAGGCCCGCCTCCTCGGCCAGAACGAAAAGGCCGAGACCCTCCTCGCCGAGGCCCGTCTCCTTGATCCTCAGAACAGCATCGTCGGTCAGCGTGTTGACTCAGGCGCCCTCCCCAAGGTCTTTCACCCCGAGATAGAACCCTGGATAAGCGAAGGCCCAAACCTCGCCGGCCCCATCACCCTCCTGCCCAACCCCGGCCCGAAGAGCTTCCATCTCAACTCCGATGAGCAGGACGTCATTCGCAAGGTCCTGTCTGGCTACGGTGTGCGTGCCGTCTTCGACGACTCCGTCCAGCGGCAACCCCTTCGCTTCGACCTGGACGACTCGCCCTACCAACAGGCCGTGCCCATTCTGCTCAACATGGCGCACCTCTTCGCCGTCCCCATCGACGACAAAAGCGTACTCATCGCCAAAGACAATCCGGACAATCGCCAGCGTTTCGAGCGTCAGTTGCAGGAGACCATCTTCATCCCCGGCATGACCAATGACCAGATGGACGAGTTCGGCAACGTTGTAAAAAACATCTTCGACGTCAAGCAGATCACCGTCAACAAAAATCAGGGCACGCTCGTCATCCGCGCTCCGCAGGAGACCCTGACCTACATCAATCTCACCCTCGCTGATCTCATCGACGGCGGCAGCGAGGTCATGATCGACCTCAAGCTTTACGCCGTCGACAAGACCAACGAGCGCAACATCGGCGCCCAGCTTCCTCAGCAAATCGGCCTCTATAACGTCGCCAGCCAGGCACAAAGTCTGGTGGCCGCCAATCAAAGCCTCGTCAATCAGGCAATCGCCCAGGGTCTTATTCCCGCAGGTGCAAGCAACGTCACCATCGCCCTCGCGCTCATCGCCTCCGGCCTCGTCCAGAGCACGCTTCTCTCCAACACCATCGGCTTCTTCGGCGGTGGCCTCACCCAAACCGGCATCACAACCAACCAGAACCCGACCTTCAACCTCTCGCTCACCGCCAGCGAGACCCACGCGCTCGACGATATCCAGCTTCGCGTCGGCGACCGGCAGTCCGCCACCTTCCGCGTCGGCGAGCGATACCCCATCACGACCGCGACCTACTCGACCGCGTCTCCAGCCGCCACCTCCGCGCTCGCCGGAGTCTCCATCAACGGGGTCAGTGCGTCCAGCCTGCTCAACGCCGCAGTCGGCTCCCCTATCACCATCCCGCAGATTCAATACGAAGATCTCGGCCTGACCTTGAAGGCGACCCCCACCGTGCAGCGGTCCGGCGCCATCAACATGAAGATCGAGTTGAAGATTGAAGCGCTCACCGGCGGCTCGATCAACAACGTCCCGGTCCTCAACAACCAGCAGTTCGCCTCTGATGTCACGGTCGACGACGGAGACACGGCACTCATGGTCAGCAGTCTCACCAAGAGCGAGTCAGCCAGCCTCAGCGGATATCCCGGACTTGCCGAATTACCCGGATTTCAAACGGCCACAGCAGACAAGACCACAATGACCGACTCCAGCAGCCTCATCCTCCTCATCACCCCGCACGTCACGCGCCGCCGCTCAAATCCCACGGCTGGCCCGCGCATTGCGATCAATTTGCCCGAGCCGTCAAGCTAGGATCCCCGCGTTGACCGTACAGAATTTGGCCGTTATACTTGATCTTGGAAGAGCGGGAGTAGCTCAGTGGTAGAGTGCTTCCTTGCCAAGGAAGATGTCGCCGGTTCGACCCCGGTCTCCCGCTCCAATACAGTCCTGCCTGCGGTACACTTCTCCTACAATTCACCAGGGCAGAAGATGGCCCACTCGAGGCGCGGTACCCAAGTGGTAAGGGAGAGGTCTGCAAAACCTTTATGCGTCGGTTCGATCCCGACCCGCGCCTCCAAAATTTTCAATCACATGGCTCATACATGAACGAAGCCCCCACAAGGAACTGTGGGGACTCTTCTCCTCCTGAGAATTGCGTGTGCGTGACGCATCCTGACCACTGCATAAGTTGGCGAATCTTCCTAACTCTCCGAGTGCAGATGAGACCAACTATTGGCAACACCGACCCTGTAATTGTATCGGCGGACACTTAACGGAGCCGTAAGAGCAGAAGACGCAGCAATCTCCCGCCCGAGGGCGAATCAGAGCATGGCATTCAAGGCACTCATGGAAGAACCGGCACAAGTCGAGAGGCATCTCTTCTAATGTCGCGTGGCCACATTGGGGACACGTCAGCATCGATTCCAGAATGGCCGTTGTGGTCGTCATCACTTCCTCTCTCCGCCATGAAGGGTCGAAGGAAAACCAGCATTCGTCGTCGCTTTTACAAGGGCCGACGGGTTTGTCTTGTCCGAGTCGTACTTCACGGTCGCCGTTTTGTGGTCATAGTCCACCTTCGTATCAATCACCCCCGGTACTTTTTCGAGCGCCTTATGAATGGTGATCGAGCACATGGAGCAAGTCATGTTCTGTACGTCGAGGACCGCGGTCTGCGGGGTTCCGGCAAACGCGGATATCGGCAAGCAGATGAGTAGTGCGGCAAGAAGTTTATGCATTGTAGATTCCTTTCAACGATAGAAAGTCGGCAAAATCCAGGGGCTTGCTACAAGGCCGAGCGATAGCGGCACAAAGATCCAAAACAAGACCCTCTGCGCACGCCTCGTGCGATCGGCAACGCAGTTGTCCTCCGCAGTGCAGTTCTGAGGAACCAGATACAGTTTCCGAAAGGCTAGGCCAAGGAACAGGAGCGTCAGTCCAATGAAGATAGGCCGGTACGCTTCGAGGGCAGTCAGATGGCCGATCCAAGCGCCGCCAATGCCGAGACTCAAAAGAAGAAGCGGCCCAACGCAACACGCGGACGCACCGATCCCTGCCAGCACGCTGCCCGCAAGAGCCAGTTTCGTATTCGCGTTGGATGACGATTGCATTTGATCAACCTTTCTCATTTCACTCTAAACTCCGTACCATGGTACGGAGTCAAGGGGAGACACGTGAGCAATAGCCTGGCAATCGGCATACTGGCAAAACGCGGCGGCGTAAATGTTGAGACAATTCGCTATTATCAGCGACGCGCTCTCTTGGAAGAGCCGTCGAAGCCCAGTGGAGGCTTTCGACGCTATCCAGAAGAAGCGGTGAAACGAGTCCTCTTCATCAAAAGGGCGCAGAGGCTGGGATTCACACTAGAGGAGATTCAGGGCTTGCTCGCCCTCGATGAACGGAAAGCCTGTATGGAAACACGGGAAATCGCCGCTCACAAGCTGGAGCTGATCGCGCAGAAAATCGCCGAACTTTCGAAAATGAGAAAATCACTCGCTCGCCTTGTGCGTTCCTGTGATGCATCGGCGGCGGGGGCGTCCTGCCCAATCATCCATCTTTTGGCAGATGATTAGACTCTTTACGGCCTGCCTTTCATTCGCGGGCGAGGAGAATTTTTGGAAGGGACAGCGCAAAGGCAGCGTGTTTCTTAGTATTCGGTGGCTTCCTCGTACTCGCACCTGTTCGTTGCGGGTAGCCCTCAACGAGTGCATCTATCACAGAGACAAACTCAGACCCCTACAGCGTTGGACATATCGTGTTCATTCGGATGGTTTAGGCCACACGACGCCTTGATCTAGTGTGGTGACAGGCGCCAAACCTTTGTAAACGAACTTCTGCACGCGCTGCCCATGATAGGTCTCAGTGGTAAAAATGTTTCCCTTCGAATCTGTCGCAATGCTGTGTACGGCGTAGAATTCACCGGGCTGGCGTCCTCCACCTCCGAAACTTGTTAAGACCTCGAGCGTTTCGCGGTCGATGATGTGAATCTTCTGGTTGGTTCCATCGCTCGCGTAAAGGTACTTCTGCTGCGGATCCTTCGAGAAGGCCAAGTCCCAGATCGACCCGTCGCCCAAAGTTTTTGGATAGAAAAAGCTTTCCCGAAGAAATGTACCGTCTGGTTTGAAAACCTGGATCCGATCATTTAAGCGGTCACAGACGTATAGCAGGTTGTCGTCCGAGAGCACTGCGCAGTGAACCGGGCTGCGGAACTGTTGGTCGTGTGGTGCATCAGGATTGTACGCGCCGGGATCGGTGTCGTCTGGCTTATGACCGTACGCACCCCAATACCGCTTGTATTTCCCGGTGTCGGCGTCGAACACGATCACTCTCTTATTGCCGTACCCGTCAGCGACGTAAAGTTCATTGGTTCTGGGATCCACCCACATTTTGGCCGGTCATCTAAGATTCACGACGTCGTTGCTGCCTTTGCTCTCTCCCGCCTTGCCAATTTGCATCAGGAACTTTCCGGCCTGAGTAAACTTCAAGATCATGCTGTCATGGTAGGCGCCCGGATCGACATGTCCATCCACCTTGTCTACTACAGGCCCAGAGCTGCCCTTGCCGTTGCCATTGCCATTGCCACCAATCCATACGTTACCTTGATAATCCACTGTGATTCCGTGCGTCGAAACCGGCCAGTCATATCCTGGGCACTGGCCCGCCCCAGTGCCCAATGAGGTTACCAGCCTCATCAAACTCGAGAACAGGCGGTGCTGCAGCGCAGCAATCACCTGCAACAGGATTCTGTTGGGAGTATGTCTCTTTCAGGTCGAGCGAACCCTGGCGATGGATAATCCAGATATGGTCCTGCGCATCGACCGACACGCCGATGGTCATTCCGAGAATCCAATGGTTCGGCAAGGGCTTCGGCCACATCGGGTCCACTTCAAACCTTGGCGCTTGGATACCGGCGGCCTGTACAGCGGCTCGCTTATGGAGCACGACGGCCCCAACACCTAGGGCGAAGACCAGCGCGACAAGGGCTGCACCGATCGTAATCTTTCGTTTCAACGTTATCCCCCGACTGTCACATAGGATTAGTTCGCCTCACAGGCAGCTGGGCAGCCCCTTATTGCAAGCTTTTCGTGGGCCGCGTTGAGGCCAGAGTATCAGCGCTACATGAGCGCGCCCAGGAATTCGGCGGCCAGTCCCTGAAAACGGGGTCTTCGGAAAATTAAGGGACACCTGAAGGGACACAGGAAAAGCTGTTGGTTCCTCGTGTCAGAAACCTGGTTAGCCGCTTCCTGTCCATCAATTTCGTTGCGGAGTTTCGACCAGTGGGGCATGTGGCGAGAGGATATCCCAGGGGTCGGACTCAACAGAGTAAACACAGCCTCTTGTGTTAAACCAAATCCGAGTCCACGATAAGGGACAACTTTTGGATTACTTGGGGCGCACAGTAGACATGAAGGCAATTGGGGACCAGGAAGAGGCGGATATCTTGGCTCGTCGGGATGCGAGGAAGATATGACAGTGACTCCATCAACATTGGCGCAGATGTCTGATGACGATCTGAATACATTGCACGAGACTGTTGCCGATTGTCTCATAACGCTTAAGCAGCAGTCTGAAGCCTTCGGAGGGAGGGCCCGGATTCTCACGTTGGCCCTCGCGATACAACTTGATGAGAAAAAGATACTGGACTACCTTGTAGGCCTCGCTATCCTTGCCGAGGACAAGGCGCAAAAGACCATCGCATCACAAACTGAATCTCCAAATTCAATCGTTCACTAACGACTTAAGCACATCAATGAGTTTTTAGATAAGTCACATTTGCCTGTGCCAGCTACATCTCAATCCCCACCTGACGTTCGTTGTTTGGCTCCATTGGAGCCGTTCTTCGAAAAGAGTTAGTCGCTGCCGAGCCTCGAACTCGTCCCGCAGAGTAATCGCGCCAAAAACATCCACCCTCACGAAGCCGCCCGCGTAAGCGCCGTAATCTCCTCCACAAACTCTGGCCATTCCTCACACAACCGCTCCCGCGCCCCTGACTCATAATCCTCAAACTCAAACCCCGGGCTCACCGTGCATCCCAGCAACGCCCACCGTCCCCCCTCCAGCAGACGAGACCCCTGCCACACCCCACGCTCCACCATCACCTGCGGCCGCTCTCCCTTCAAAAGGTCGTTCCCAATCACCACCATCGCCCCAGCGCCGTCCTCCCTCAACTGCAGCATCTCCACCGCATCGCCCGCATAAAAATGAAACACCTCGTCTGACTTAAGCCGATGCATCTCGCTGAAATTCTCCGGCTCCAGCAGATAATAAATCGCAGTCCCCATCCTTCTCGCCCCAGCATACCGCCCATCCACAAACGTCTCGGCGCCTACGAACTCCGGTGCCTCATACGTCCGCACAAACCATCCGCCCTCTCGCGGATGCGGCCGCAGCCCAAGCAATTTCTTCACGTCCTCCGCAGTCATCGGGGCCCTCTCAAGCTATGCTGGTAACTCACACCCATTCTAGCCACCACCTAGCCGAACAGGAGCCTGACCTGATGCCCATCCGCACCCGTCTCGAGCACTACTTCGGCTTCGCCGCCCACGACACTAACTGGCGCACCGAGGTTCTCGCCGGACTCACCACCTTCATCACGATGGCCTACATCATCTTCGTGAACCCGGCCATCCTCTCTGAAACGGGCATGCCCCTCGCCGCCGTCACCGCCGCGACCTGCCTCTGTGCGGCCTTCGGCAGCATCCTGATGGGAGCGGCCGCCAACTACCCGCTCGCCCTCGCCCCCGGCATGGGTCTCAACGCCTACTTCACCTACACCGTCGTCAAAGGCATGCACGTCCCCTGGCAGACCGCCCTCGGCGCCGTCTTCCTCTCCGGCGTCATCTTCCTGGCCCTCACCTTCTCCGGCATCCGCCAACGCCTCGTCGCCGCCATCCCCCACCAACTCCACGCCGCAGTCGGCGGAGGCATCGGTCTCTACATCGCCTTCATCGGGTTCCGCAACGCCGGCATCATCGTTCCCAGCCCCGCCACCACGGTCACCCTCGGCAATCTCCATGCCCCGGCAACCGTCCTCGCTCTCTTCGGTCTCCTGTTGATCGCGGTCCTGTCAAGTCCTCCGCGTCCGCGCCTCCATGCTCATCGGAGTCCTCGCCACCACGCTCCTGGGCTTTCTCGTCCATCAGGTCCACTGGCAGCCCAGCCCCTACAATCTGTCAGCCATCAGGGCCACCGCATTCCACCTAGACGTCCGTGCGGCCCTCAACATTGGCTTCTTCGAAATCGTCTTCGTCTTCCTCTTCGTCGACCTCTTCGACAACATCGGCACCCTTGTCGCCGTCACCCAGCGCGCGGGCCTCATCGCTGAAGACCACACCATCCCCCGCCTCAACCGCATCTTCTTCGCCGACGCCAGCTCCACCGTTCTCGGCTCGCTCCTCGGCACCAGCACCGTCACCAGCTACATCGAGTCCTCCGCCGGAGTCGCCGCCGGAGGACGCACCGGCGTCACCGCAATCGTCACCGGAATCCTCTTCTTCTTCGCCCTCTTCTTCGCCCCGCTCGTCGGGCCCATCCCTACCTTCGCCACCGCGCCCGCACTCATCCTCGTCGGCGCGCTAATGGCCTCCGGCCTCGCCCACATCGAGTGGGACGACCCTCAGTTCGCGATCCCTGCCTTCCTCACCGTCGCCACCATCCCTCTCACCTGGTCCATCGCCGACGGTCTCAGCTTCGGCCTCACCAGCTACGCCCTCATCCAACTCCTCACCGGCCGCGCGCGCCGTCAGGATTGGATGCTCTACCTCCTCGCCACCCTCTTCCTCCTCCGCTTCATCCTGCTCGTCCGCAAATAGTCGCGCCGCCAACAAGAGAAACCTCAGCAGTGAAACTGCCGTCTGACGCTATACTCGGATTCATCCAACCCTCCAGAGGTGAAATACATGTTCCTCGCCCGGCCCAGTCGTCCCTCGTCCTTTGTCTGTCTAGCCATCGCAACCGTGTTAGCCGCCTCATCCGCTAGCTTCGCGCAGGACAAGCCAGATGAAAAACCCTCCGCCGCACCAGCATCCGCCACACCTCACACCCCCACCACCCCTGACTCCATCACCGAAGGCAGCGTCACAGTCGGCGGCCAGTCCATCGCATATAAGGCCATCGCCGGCACCATCACCGTCGGCGGAACAGACCCGCAGGACGCCACCCTCGGCTTCGACGGCAAGCCGCTCCCAGACGCCAACATCAAGCTTCCTGAAAAGGCCGAGGACGCCCCGCCCACAGCGCGCATGTTCTACGTCGCCTATTTCAAAAAGGACGCAACCGCCGCCCAGCGACCCATCACCTTCATCTACAACGGGGGCCCAGGCTCGCCCACCATGTGGCTTCACATGGGCACCTTCGGTCCCAAACGCATCGTCACCCCCGACACCCAGCATCAGGAAGGCGCTCCGTACACCATCGTCAACAACGAGTACTCCTTGCTCGACGTCAGCGACGTCGTATTCATCGACGCCCCCGGCACTGGCCTCAGCCGCACCTTCGGCAAGAACAAAGCTGAAGCCTTCTACGGCGTCGACGGCGATGGCCACGCCTTCGAGCGCTTCATCCGCCGCTTCCTCTCGAAGTATGACCGCTGGAACTCCCCCAAGTACCTCTTCGGCGAAAGTTATGGCACCCCACGCTCCGCCGTCCTCGCCGCAGACCTCCGCAGCGTCGACCTCAACGGCGTAATCCTGCTCTCTCAGATCCTCAGCTTCGACAACAGCGTCGACGGCCCCACGGCCAATCCCGGTGTCGATCAGGCCTACGCCCTCGCGCTTCCCACCTACGCCGCCACTGCCTGGTATCACCATAAGCTGCCCAACCAACCTCCTGCTCTCAAGCCCTTCCTCGAAGAAGTGCAGAAGTATGCCCTCGGCGACTATATGACGGCCCTGCTCCAGGGCAGCGAGCTACCCGACGCTCAGCGCCAGGCCGTAGCAGAAAAACTCCACAGCTACACTGGCCTTCCCGTCGACTACCTCCTCCGCGCTGACCTCCGAGTCACCGGCGGCGAGTTCTCCGAAGAACTCAAGCTCAACGAAGGCACGACCACAGGCCGTCTCGACTCGCGCTACGAGGGCCCAGAAGTCGATCCCATGGGCGCCACCTCCGGCTACGACCCCCAAAGTGACGCTATCACCTCCGCTTGGAACACCGCCATCAACCAGTACCTGCACGACGACCTGAAGTACGCCACGCAAGCCACCTACCTCATGTCCGCGCGTCAGGGCGGCGAGTTCTCATGGAACATGAACCACCAGCCCCCCGGAAGAGGCTTCCCCGGCGGTGGGGGCGGCAACAACTCCTCCGAGACCGGCGCAAACGTCATGCCCGATCTCGCCTACCGCATGAAGATGAACCCGAAGATGAAGGTCATGCTGGCCGGCGGCTACTACGACCTCGCCACTCCATACTTCGAGGGCATGTATGAGATGCACCATCTCCCCATGCCCCGTTCCCTGCAGTCCAACATCAGCTACCACTACTACGAAGCGGGCCACATGATCTACGTCAGAGAGGACATCCTCAAGCAGTTCCACGCCGATGTAGCCGCCTTCATCAAATCGACAGAAGGCGGCAAATAGCTCGACCCTGCTGCACACAAAGGCCGGGCATCCAGCGCCTGGCCTTTGTGCTTTGTCGACACAAAAATCAGTCACCGGCAAACGCGCTGGTAGAACAATTTTGCGTGGCCTTAGACGCACCAGCCTGCCAGGCGACAACTAAGAGGCAATCAATTTATTCCAAAATAAACCTGCCGATCTCCACGTAAATAAGAAGACATTAATTTGACGATTCCCTGACAAGTATCATTAGCTCCCGCGTCTATTGTGACCCTCGGGTCACCTCCCCAAGAGAGACCCATCGTCACAGAAATTGCGACAAGTGGAGCAATGATGAAAAATCCAGTGAGCAACACCAGGCGTCCAGTCGACCGTCGTTCTTTTATGAAGAGCGGTCTTCTGGCAGGAGGCGCAGCAGCAGTCGGCGCCGGTTTGTTAGCAAATGGAACTCCCGCCCGCGCACAAGAACGCGGCAGGTTAAACCCGGGCGATGCCGCCATCCTCCGGTTTCTGGCGGCCGCAGAACTGATCGAAGCGGACCTTTGGACACAGTATGCGGAGCTGGGTGGTATCGGCAATAATCCACCCATTGAAGTAGCCCCGCCGAGCCAGCCGATGAATACCTATCAAATAGCCCTGTCGAACCTTGATTCCGATGGCCCGCAATACATCACCAGCAACACGCTCGATGAAGTGAGCCACGCTGCCTTCCTCAATGCATACCTCGAGTCCAGAGGGGCCGAGCCGGTCAACTTCGCCCAGTTCGAAACCTTGCCCGGAAGCACCGCATCAGGATCGTCAGGCAAATTGCGTCTTACGAACCTCATGCATCTGAACGTCGACACCAGCTGGTACGTTCGCTACCGCAGCACAACCAATCCAGACCTCGGCGCCAGCTTTCCCCAGGCGATCACTCTCAGCGGAGTCACCGCCATTCCTAGAAACGATGCCGACTTCAACGGCGCAACCAACCCCAACTTTCTCGGCAACAACCACATTCAGGCAATCGCCAATGTAGCGGCCTTTCACTTTGGATACATTGAGCAAGGCGGCTCCAGTCTTTACGCAGCCATGAGTCAAAAAGTGTCGGATCCGGAGGTGCTTGAGGTCACCCTTGGCATCGGTGGAGATGAGATCGCTCACTTCCTCGAATGGGTCGATTTCGCGGGCAATGGAGTGCAACAGCCTGTGGCGCCATTCACCGACTCCATATCTGGCCTGTCGTTTCTTGATTTTTTAACAACCCACCGCTGCAACCCCCCAACCTTGTTCAACCCAGCCTCATCTTTCCCGTTCCTTGCGAATTCATCAGCCCCGACCTCCCCCACGTCGCGATCATTCGCCCGCTGACCGATAGATTTGGAGGCGCCGTCGCCACCATCCAAAGCTTCACCGCGGATGGCCTCTTCGTCGGCCAAAGCAGGCAGTTCCTCAACATACTGAACGCTATGGCTGCCGAAGCCGATGCCGCCGTGCGCTTCCCTCGGTAATCTTTCAATCCCAGTTCGTGTTGCATCAGGAATCGGGGCCTTCCTCCTACAGGAAATGCAGGAAGGTCCCGATAGCCACAAAAAAACTCCAATCAGATTTGAACCCGCAAAGCCGCGGTGACCGCTGGATTTACCGGACGACCTTCTCAGGCAGCTGCTTGCTCTTCGCCACCGCAAAAAAGTAAACCGGATAACTAATCGCAATCATCACGAGAGTAAAAAAAGCGTCCTTGGGATCAGCGACCACAGTCAACACCAGAAATGTAACGGAGGCCAGAAACACGCCTAGGTTGGTCCATGGATAACCCCACATCTTGAATGGCCGCGCGAGCTCCGGCTCCCGCACTCTCAGAGCAAACAGCGCCGCGAAGCCCGACAAATAAACGGCCACATAGAGAAAGGAAGCGATCGAAATAAGGGTCTCGAAGCTGCCACTTAAGCGAGTGCCAACGCCATCGCTGTACAAAGCAACAGCGCCGAGGCCGGCGTGCCACCTTTATTGATCGTCGTCATCCAACGCGGCATCAGGCCGTCGCGCGCCATCCCGAAGAGGATCCGCGGCGAGATCATCAGACAGGCATTGATAGTACTGATCGCAGCCAGCATCGACACAACCAGAATCACGTCCTTGCCCCGGCCGCCAATGATCGACATGGCCGCGTCCGCAGCAGGGCACTGAGAAGTCGTCAGTTGATGCATCGGAAGAACGTGAAGCAGGGCCGCATTGACCAGCAGGAAGATAGCGACGCAGACCAGCACCCCACCGATCAGGGAGCGCGGCAGGTTCTTCACTGGATCCTCGTCCTCCTCAGCGAAGTAGATCGCCGCATACCAGCCGTCGTACGTGACCACAACGGCCTGCAAGGAAAGAACGATTGCCAGCAGCAGACCTCCCTTCGGTAGAACCAGCAGACCCGCAGGCTCGGAAACGCCCGTCGTGGCCGCACTCGGTGCCACGACAAAACAAGCGACGACGAATCCGATCAACGCCAACGCCTTCGTCAGACTTGTAAACTCCTGTGTCCGGCATCCTGTCCGAAGACCAATCCAGTTCAGCACCATCAGGAAGCATATACAGGCGACCGCTACCAGCTTGACGTGTCCTCGCAACGCTGGTTGAAGCCCTGCTGCGAACTCGCCAAACGCGACCGCCAGGTATCCGATGGCGACCGCCTGCATGGTCCGAATCGCAGCACCCGACGACAAATCCACCGTAATCACCGAAGGCCCTGCGAGAGTAGACATACCAGCCCCCGGCCTGCGGCAGCATGGTTCCCAGCTCCGTCACCGCCAGCGTACCGAAAAAAGCAAACACTCCGCCGAGGGTTCACGCTGCAACAATCAACGTGGAGGTCCCTAGGTGCCCTGCGACCTCGCCGGGCGTACGAAAGATGCTACTTCCAATCGTGTCGCCAACAATGACGGCAATCCCAAAGCCCACGCCGAGAATGCGAAGCAGATGTCCCTTCAGCCGTATGGGCGATCGTAGAGGATCAGACAAGGGCATGGGTCACTTCGGGAAAACATATTCAGGTAGAAGAGCCAGCTATGTTAGCTTCAGCCGCAATGCACGTCAATGCGAAAACGGCACCTCACTCATCACCCATTGGTTGCAAGGCAATAATGCGGTGCTCAGGCGAAAATCACATATCTTTGACTCAGGAAGTGAGACCCATGCGCCCTATTAAATGGATCCTGACCGCCACCGTCCTCTCAATCTCCATGCACCTTTGGGCACAAGACTGCCTGAGCGGCCTGCCCGACTCATTGAAATCGGCAGTCGAGCAGGACAAATGGAAGATCGTGCAACCAGGAGACGTCCCCATGGACGACTGGAAGCTCTGGAAGAATACCCATCAAGGCCAATGCCCCGGAGTCGCAGTCGGAAACTTCTACCCGAAGTCAGACTCGTCCTTCGTCGTAGCGCTCCTGCAACAGATCGATGAAAAAAGGGCCCTCGAAAAAGTACTCCTCGTCACAATGAAAAAAAATCAGCCCATAACCGAAGTCGTGGCCTCGCCAATCGAAGTCACGACTCCCTCAGTCGTATGGAGGCTCCCCCCGGGCCATTACGGCGGGGTAGATGGAACGACAGCTT
The DNA here is from genome assembly GCA_963756685.1 of uncultured Acidobacteriaceae bacterium. Classification (GTDB taxonomy): domain Bacteria; phylum Acidobacteriota; class Terriglobia; order Terriglobales; family Acidobacteriaceae; genus Edaphobacter. Next base: position 164,078 of record CAVWON010000002.1, on the reverse strand, counting down.
CGATCTCGCGAGACTCCTTCGTCTACGAAAGGGTCGCCTCGACCGCGAAGCAGTTCTACTACCACGGCTCTCATCTTGAATCGTTCGTAATCTCAAACTAAGAATCGTCACTCTGCCGCGGAACCAATCAGACGTGTTCTTGACGGAAACATCAGCTGCCATCTGCTCAGATTCATAGCAAAACCGCCTTTAGTGTGCAATACAGCACAGTCAGTGGCCAGATTTAGGAAGAAGATTAGGCAGTAGATCGGAGGCTGACTTTGTCAGCTGAACTCGCCTGGAAGCGCCAGCTCATTAGGTCGAAGCGAGACGATGATCAGAATGTGCTGGTAGAGATAAACGAACGCAGGCGGGCGGAAGAGGTACTGCTCAAGGCGGGCGCTCTACAGCGCGCGATCTTCAATAGCGCCAATTTCTCAAGCATCGCCACGGACGCGCATGGCGTCATTCAAATCTTCAACGTCGGGGCCGAGCGGATGCTGGGATATACAGCAGCCGAAGTAATCAACAAGGTCACACCGGCCGACATCTCCGATGCTCAGGAACTGATAGCGCGTGCCGAAGCGTTGAGCCTGGAATTTGGGCCCCGATTACTCCAGGCTTTGAAGCATTGGTGTTCAAAGCCTCGCGCGGAATCGAGGACATCTACGAGCTGACATACTGCCGCAAGGACAATAGCCGGTTTCCTGCAGTGGTGTCGGTCACGGCACTGCGCGACGCGCAAGACACCATTATTGGCTATCTGTTGATTGGCACTGACAACAGCGCGCGCAAGCAGGCCGAAGAGGCACTGCTGCGAAGCGAAATGCTGGCAAGCGCCGGACGGATGGCGGCGAGTATCGCGCATGAGATCAACAATCCGCTCGAAGCCATGATGAACACACTGTATCTCGTCCGAACCACCTCCGACCTTCCCGCGGAGGCACTCGAGTATCTGGATATCGCAGACGGGGAGCTGATGCGCATCGCTCATATCACCCGACAGACATTGGGTTTCTATCGTGAGTTTTCCGCGGCAACCAGCAACTCTGCGTCCGCTTTGATCAGCTCAGTCGTCAATCTGCTACAGGCAAAGATCAGGCCAAGAGGGCCAACGTTGAGCAACAGTGTGAGGAGACGCTACAGGTAATAGGGATCGCAGGGGAACTGCGGCAGGTGCTGGCGAACCTGCTCTCAAACAGTCTGGATGCCATCGGCCAGGACGGCAGGATTGTACTGCGCGCCTCCGCCTCCATTGATCCGATCGATGGGACACGGCGCGTCCGAATCACGGTGGCCGACGGTGGGAGCGGCATGGCGCTGGCAATCACGAAAAATATCTTCGATCCTTTCTTTACAACCAAGGGCACGGTCGGAACCGGTCTGGGGCTCTGGGTCTGTAAGCAGCTTGTTGAAAAAAATCACGGATCCATCAGAGTCCGATCCAGGACAGAAGGACGGCGGCGAGGAACGACGTTTTCCATCTTGCTCCCGCGACACGCCGGGACGTCACTCGCTACGGCATAAGCCTCTGATCGACGATTCCTTCCGAAATTAACCGATCCAGAAAATCGTCATTTCGATATAAGTCGCTCGCATAGTCTCATGCGAGAGAAGCAATGGAAAAACGCGTCTTCCACTGAGCTTTCACCAGCACCATTATTTTCTTTTGCCATTTTCCGCCCAAAAACGCATGTCAAGTCCAAATATCACCTAAGACATTTGCAATCAATCACATCCGAGTGGCATTTTAGTTATGTCCAAACCGCTATACTGGATATATAGATCAGAAAAACAAGCAAGTCCGAGGAGTCTTTCGACATTTTTCCCGGCTAACTCGTTTGTTTGGACGAATTTGGCTGCAACTCCTTTGTTATGACGATTTTGCACACAGCAACATCGCGCAAGCTATTGAAAAAAAAGCTTTACGCGAGAGTGATAGGGGGGTACCCCCTATCACCAGCCTGACGTGCATAGCCTCAAAAAGGGAGGCTTCTGGTCATTGCTTACCCAAAGTAGGCGGAGTGGAACTCCCCACCGCTGCTCCAGTCGCGCCCGTGCTCACCCCGTCCAGCATCGCCTGGTAGGAAACGATGTTTTTCAGCGTCTCGTAGGGAACGCCGGTCAGCGGCAACAGGTGTCCATTCACAGCCAGCATCGGCGTCTGCTCCACCCCAACGTCCTCGGCCAACTTGATCGACGCCTTCACCTGGTCCTGGATCGCCTGTGTCGCCGCGCAAGCATCCACCGCTGCCGCATCCAGGCCGGCCTTGGTCACCGCGGCCTTCAGCGTCTCATCTCCCGTCTCCGGCGTCAGGGCGTCCTGCGTATCGAACACCGCCGCAGCATAGACAAAGAAAGCGTCGTTCTTCTGCTTCTGGATGCAGTACCCGTACGCTGCCGCCTTGAACGCATAGGGATGCAAATCCACTATAGGAAAACTTTGAAACACCACGCGAGCGTTCGGGAAGTCCTTCACAATGTTGTTCATCGTGCCCTGCGCCTCTTTGCAATGCGGGCACTGCAAGTCGGCGAACTCCACCAGCAGCAAGTCTTTTCCTGTCGCACCGCGCGCCGCACCATCTGCGCGGGTCATCAACTCCTTGCGCAAGTCCGCAAACGGCGTCGCGCCAAACGGGATCACCGTATCTCCTGCAACGGCGTGCTTGCCGTCCGCCGTCACAAAGAACGCCGTCGGCTGCACCTTGGCCCCCGGCGTCTTGTCCGACACGAACACCACCACCTTACTCACGTTCGGCGCCATGGTCTTCTGGATCGCCTCGACCCGCCAGATGCGGTTCGAATCATACCCCCACAGCGTCTTCAGAAACGCATCGACCGTCGCCACCGTCGGTGACTGCGCCGTAAAGTACTTCGGATTAGCTTGAGGAAACGGGTCCGCCTTGGTCGTCTGCCCAAGGGTCTGCAACTGCAGCGGGGCCGCGGGCTTCTGTGCATCTGCCGCCGGGGCCTGGGCCGGTTGCGCCGGAGCTCCCGCTCCTGTTTGCGCTCCCGCCGTTGTCGTAACGCTGAGGGCCGCCGCCAATCCTGCCAACATCAAATATGAAATCTTCAAAGAAACCATCCTCCGCCGCCGCTTGTCCGCGCGCAGCACTTCTATTACACCTGAACCTTGACCGCAATGGGAAACCGTCGCCCCATTCCGAACGACTTTTTCGTCACTTTCAACACCGGAGCTGCCTGCTGACGCTTGTACTCACTCCGTTCCACCAGCTGTAAGACCGACTTCACCAGCCGAACGTCAACCCCTTCGGTCCTCCGCAATCTGCTCCGCCGAGCAATACCGCTCCACATATGCCTCCAGTATCGGATCCAGCACCTCATACGGCGGCAACGAGTCCGTGTCCCGCTGCTCCGGCCGCAGCTCCGCCGACGGAGGCTTCTCGATCGTCGCCCACGGAATAATCTCCTTTGACCGGTTCACATACCGGCTCAACGCGTACACCCGCGTCTTCATCACGTCGCCGATCACCGCCAGCGCCCCGACCATGTCGCCATACAGCGTGCAATAGCCCGTCGACATCTCGCTCTTATTGCCGGTCGTCAGCACCAGCGCGCCAAACTTGTTCGACAACGCCATCAACAGCGTCCCCCGGATCCTCGGCTGCAGGTTCTCCTCCGCCAGTCCAAACGGCGTCCCGGCAAACAGCGGCTGCAACACATGCTGAAACTGCGCGAACACATCATGGATCGGCAGCAGTTCGAACCTTGTCCCAAGGTTCTTCGCCAGCTTCCGCGCGTCCTCAATCGACCCCAGCGACGAATACTCTGTCGGCATTCCAATCCCCACAACGTTCTCCGCCCCTAGCGCCTCCACCGCAATCGCCGCGACCAACGCCGAATCGATCCCCCCGCTCAGTCCCACCAGCACCTTGCTGAACCCGCACTTCCTCACATAGTCACGGGTCCCCAGTACGAGTGCCTCCCACAGCGCCGCGACCTCATCCACCGCAGCGTCCGCGGCAACACTGTCCCCCTCCGTATCGAAAATCACCAGGTCCTCGGCAAACGAAGCCGCCCGCACCGCCACTTCACCGTCTGGCCGAATCACCACTGAAGACCCATCAAACACCAGGCTGTCATTACCCCCCACCTGGTTCACCATCGCAACATACGCGCCATGTCGCACCGCGATGGCCGCCAGCATATTCTGCCGCACCTGCCGCTTTCCCTGCCAGTACGGCGAAGCGGAAATGTTCAGGATGATCCGTGACCGCCCGTCCAACTCTTTCTGCCTAGCCCCCCATTGCGACATCAAGCCCTCGACGGGATCGACCGGGTACATCTGCCGCCGCCAAAAGCCCTTATCGTTCCAGGCGTCCTCACAAATCGTAATCGCCAGCGGCTGATCACCCACACACGTCAGCGCCTGCTCCGTCCCTGCCTCAAAATACCGCTGCTCATCGAACACATCGTAGAACGGCAACAGCATCTTCTGCTGCACGAATCTCACCTTACCCCCATCGAGCAACACCGCAACGTTCCTAACCTGCTTACCCACCTTGGAGACCGCCGCCATCACCGTCCCACACAAAATCGCCGGACGCCCCGCGCTCGCAGTCCATGCGGCAATCTCACTGACGGCCTGCTCGGCCCGGGCAATAAATACCGTCTTCTCCAGAAGGTCCGCGGGCGGATATCCGCACACGGCCAACTCAGGAAAGACCACCAGGCCGGTGCCCAGATCTTCGGCCCGGGCCGCATATTCAAGGATCTTCTTCGTGTTCCCGGCGAAGTCTCCCACCGTAGGGTTGATCTGGGCAAGCGCTATCTTCACCCTTTAAGTCTACCGCTTAGGAGCCCGTCCCGCTTAACACCACACCCACCGTCCGCGCCAGGATCCTCAGGTCCATCATCAGACTCCAATTATCCACATACGCCGTATCCAGCGAGATATAGCTGTCGAACGACGGGTCCTGCCTGGCCTCCACCTGCCACAACCCCGTAATTCCGGGCAGCACATCCAGTCGGCGCAGGTGTGCCAGGTCATACTGCTCCACCTCGGCCGCCATCGGTGGCCGCGGCCCCACCAGGCTCATGTCCCCCTTTAGTACGTTATAAAACTGCGGCAGCTCGTCCAGAGAATACTTCCGCAGAACCCTCCCCACTCGTGTAATCCGCGGGTCGTTCGCTATCTTGAACAGAACTCCGTCCCGCTCATTCATATGTTCCAGATCTGCCTTCAGCTGGTCCGCGTTATGCACCATCGTCCGGAACTTATAGCAAGGGAATGCGCGCCCCTTGCGTCCGATCCTCTGGGCCTTATAAAGTGACCTTGCCATCTGAGTCCATTCGGATTGCAATCCCAATCGCGAGCATCACCGGCGCCCCTGCCACCAGCGCAACCGAAGAAACAGTGATGTCGAGCAGGCGCTTCACCAGAGTCCCGCCGATCGGGAAGTCCTTGCGGTGCAGCGGAATCGTCGGGAACTGGCCGATATACTCGACCTTTGCATTCCATGCCAGCCCGTCATACATATCCGGAACCACCCGGACGTCGATTCCGGCGACCCGCGCCTCTTCCACCATCCCGATCACCAGCTTCTTCTCCGCCGGGACCGAGAAAAAAATCTCATCCACAAACAACGACCGCGCCAGCGACAGGCAGTTCCGTACATCGCCGATCACGTCCGCATCGCCAGACTCCGCCTCGCGTTCACTTAACGCGACAAATCCCTTGAAACGGAACCCCAGATGCTGCAGCGTGTCAATATGGTTCCGCAGCGCATGCCCAACCCGTCCCGCGCCGACAATCAGCACATTGCGGGTCTCGATCCCGGCCCGGAACCTCCGATAGACCATCTTCCGCCACAACGCGCGCCGCAGGCACAGTAGAGAGGTCGAGAACACCACCATCAGCGCCACCACAATCCGCGATATCGACTCTCCGCTCGACAGATAAAGTGTCCCGCAGAGAAGCAATCCAGAGGTCAGCGATGCCTGCACCGTCATCCTCTGCTCATGCAATCCGCTGCGGTTCTGGATCGGTCCATACAGCCCATACGACCGCGTAAAGAAGACAAGGCACACCCCAAACCAGCCAACATAAAAGGGCAGAAGGTTCGGAGACGATTGGATCAGATGGGGTAGAACGCGCAAAGTAGAAACTTCTGGCGGCGTAATCACCCGGAACCGCAACGCCAGCATCGCGGCCACCACGACCGTCAACATGTCCAGCGATGCCCAAACCGAGCTCGTAACCGAAGGCCTGCGGAATAATCCGGTATCGGCTACAGAGGTGCGCCGTCCGCTCCCCGCATACTTACTTCCTGAAACAATGGCCTGCTGCAGATAGTCCGGTGTCGCCATAGCGAACGCCTTTCAACTCAAATGTCCCTAGGCATCAAAGTCGGTAGGATGCCTGAATCAGATTTCAGGAACGCCCCCGATAATAAAAAAATCAAATCGCTACTGGTAAGACACCACCCGAAATAGTTGGCTCGCTCGAACTCTATATTTCGCTCACCAAATCGAAATCGTCGAAAAGGCATTCGGGTGCTACTTGCAGCATACGTCTCAGACCCGGGGTTGGCAATAAGTCAATTTCTGTTCTGTTATCGTCCTGTAACTATTTCAAATACATTTTCTTAGCTATATACACTGCGACGTCGCCAAAGTCGGTCCTACACGGGTGTCACAAGCTCATCGAGTGTCAAAAACTCCTGCAAAATGGGGTTTGGGTTGCGCTCCATCTCGTCCATGGTTCCAAAGAATATCGCCTTTCCAGCATTCAAAAACACCACCCGGTCCGCCAGCTTCTTCGCCAGCCGCATGTCGTGGGTCACCACAATGTTCGTCAGGTGCAGCTGCTGTTTCAGCCTCTCAATCAAGCTCCCAAGCAGATGCGCCATCAACGGATCGACCATTGTCGTCGGCTCGTCGTACAGTACGGCCTCCGGCTGTGCGGCCAGCGCCCGTGCAATCGCCACCGACCGTTTCATCCCCGTCGACAGATCCGATGGCAGCAGGTTTTCCATCCCCGCCACCCCCACCATCTCCAACAGCCCCTTAACCACCTGCAGGATCTGGTCCTCAGCCATCTCCCCCCGCTCCCGCATCGGAAACGCGACATTCTCCCCCACCGAGATCGAGTCGAACAACGCTCCGTTCTGGAAGACCATCGTCACCTTCCGCCGGATCGCCTGCAACTCCGGCTCTGTGAACCCGCAGATATTCTCCCCCGCTACCTTGATGGTCCCTTTGTCCGGCTTCAAGAAACCCAACAGCATCTGCAACGAAACTGACTTACCCACACCGCTACGCCCCAGGATGCACAGCGTCTCTCCCGGCAGCACGTAAAAACTCACGTCCTCCAGCACCACAAAGTTGCCAAATGACTTATAAACATGCTCGAACGAAATATAAGGCCCTGGCTTATTTCTAATGTCCGGAACGGCGTCCGCAGCGGCCTCGTTCTGCTGTGCCGCCTGCTCCATAAACTCTCCCACCATCGGAGATACGTCCTCCGAAACACTCTCAAGCAGCGGAATGTCTTCCGGCGCCTTCACCTCACCGTCGGAGAGATGAGACGACTCATCCGCGTCATTCCTATCGACAAACCCGGGCTTATCTTTATTTTTCGGATTCCGTTCGCTATCGGCTTCATTCGGCTCAGTCATTGTGGTTCTCATTGTCGCTATTCTCCCATCTGCTGCCAACCATCACCATACCTGTGCAAGCCCAATCATGTATCCAGTGCGTTGAGATGCTTCTCGGCCTCGGCAAACTCCTCCGGCGTATTCAGATTCGCAAACCATAGATGTTTCGCCGTCTGCTGTGCCTCCGTGACCGACCACCATGGCTCACCCCCGATCTTAGTGCACGAAAACTCAGTATTTTCATTCCACGGCAGATTCAAAAACGCCATCCCCAAAAGCACTCCCTGCCTCGCAGCCAGCTTCTTCCCCGCTGCCTCCAGCACAGGAAAGACCTTGTACTCCCCTCGCTGTACCGCTTCATGGACGAACAAAGTCACGTCCCTGTGCAGCAAACAGAACAAGGGCTGAGGTACCCCCTCAACGGTAAACATCGCTATCCGCGCCCCCCTGCTCTCCCGCGCGACCACTGTCCTCACCCAGTTGTCCAGAAACGCCGATGGCAAAAACGGCATATCCACCGGCAAAAACAAGTTCCACTCGTGCCACGAGTGCCCAAGCGCCGTCTCCAGGCCACCCATCGGCCCACACCCTTCATGCATGTCCCGCACCAGCGGAGCAAACCCCTCAAGCTCCAAATTGCCGCTCAAAATTTGAACATCGGCACACACCCTCTGCAGCTTGTTAACCGCGTGCAGTGCCAACGGCCGCCCTGCCAACTCCAGCAGGGCCTTGTCCCGCCCCATCCGCGAGCTCTTTCCACCCGCCAACACATATCCGCCAACATCCGAAGGCACCCGCCGGCCCATCAGGCACCCACACCACTCAGAAACCGAACGATCGACTCGTGCCCCCGATGAAAGTTCGCCAGATGAAACTTCTCGTTCGGCGCATGAAGGTTGTCATCCGGCAACCCAAACCCCATCATCACCGTCGGCGTCTTCAACTCCCGCACAAAATCTCCAACAATCGGAATCGACCCGCCCCCCCGCACAAACACAGTCTCCTTCCCGAACACCGCCCGCATGGCCTCAGTCGCGGCCTTCACATATTTGTTGTCCGTGCTCACCACAATCGGATCGCCCGCATGAAGCAAACGCACCTCCAGCACAATGCCGTTCGGGGTCAACGACTCCACATAAGACCTGTACTTCGCGAAGCTCTCCGCCGGCGTCATGTCCGGCACCAGCCGCATGCTCACCTTCGCCACCGCCCTCGCCGGAATCACCGTCTTGGCCCCGGCCCCGATAAATCCACCCGGCATCCCATGCACATCAAGCGTCGGCCGCGCCCAGGTACGCTCCAGCACGCTCAACCCAGGCTCCCCGGTCAGCGACACGCTCCCCACCTCAGTCTCGCGGTAGTGCTCTTCGTCAAACGGCAACGCCTTCCAGGCCTTCAACTCGGCGTCCGTCGGCTTCTCCACCTTGTCATAAAACCCGGGAATCAGTATCTTCCCGTTCTCGTCCTTCAACTTCGCAATCACCTGCGCCAGTGCCACAAACGGATTCGGCGCCGCCCCGCCGTACATTCCCGAGTGCAGGTCCGTCCGCGCCCCTCGCGCCTCGATCTCGGTATAGATCATCCCTCGCAGCCCCACGCAGAGCGTCGGCAGCTCCGGCGCAAACATCTCCGTATCCGACACCAGTGCAACGTCGGCCTTCAACTGGTTCCCATGCTCCCGGACAAACGCTGCAATCCCCTCCCCGCCAACCTCTTCCTCCCCCTCAACAATCACCCGAACGTTGACCGGCAGCTTCCCACCTCCAGCCGCCATCAGAGACTCCAACGCCTTCACATGCATCCACATCTGCCCCTTGTCGTCCACGGCACCGCGAGCATACAGATTCCCCTCCCGTTCCGTCGGCTCAAACGGCGGCGACTTCCACTCATCCAGTGGCTCCGCCGGCTGAACATCATAATGCCCATAGCAAAGCACCGTAGGCTTCCCCTCCGCGTGCAGCCAATCCGCGTACACCAGCGGATGCCCCTTCCGCTCTGCCGTCGAAGTCTCAATCAGCCGAACGTTCTCCATCCCAATCCGCTTCAGCTCAGCCGCCACAAACTCGGCGGCGCGCCGCACGTCTCCCACACGCTCCGGATCAGTTGATACCGACGGTATCCTCAGCAGCGCCTTCAGCTCTTCAATAAACCGCCCTTTGTTCCCCTGCGCAAACGCAACCGCCGCCGTCATCGTCACTGGCCACTCCTCAAAAAACATTCTTGCGTCGGGCAACGCCTGCACCCGAAGCGAAACACAAGTATATGAAAATATCGCCTCTCCTTCTCAATTCGTGTAACGAGTCCATTCCCGCATGCGTCGAATCTAAGAATGGTAGGAACTTAAGATCAGGAACATTCCAACAGGCAGAAGAATCTAATGAAACTAAAACTCAAGCGTGTCTACGAAGAACCATCCGAGGAGGACGGCACCCGCGTGCTCGTCGACCGCCTCTGGCCGCGTGGTTTGACCAAAGAGAGGGCCCATGTCGACCTCTGGTTCAAAGAGATCGCCCCCAGCACCGAACTCCGGGAGTGGTTCGCTCACGATCCAGTCAAATGGCCCGAATTCAAAGCACGATATAAGGCCGAACTGAAACACAACAGCGCGCTGCTGACTCTCCTCAAAGAAGCCGTCACCAGAGGCCCCACCACTCTGCTCTATGGCGCCCGGGACACCGAGCACAACGAAGCTGTCGTCCTTCAGGAGCTTCTGGGCCGCTGAAACCTCCGACGGCCCACTCTGGATCTAAAAAGCGGGAACGACCTTCTCCGCAGCCACCGGCTCGCCCGCCAGAAACTTCGCAATGTTCTCATTGAGGAACTTAGCGTCCGCCGGATCGGCCGCCGCACCCGCCGGATGCCCCCAAAGCGAAGGAATTGGCAGCAGCGACACCGTATGCATGAACTGCGCCTCATACCGCGCATCACCGACCGGAAAATACTGGTCCGTCATCGAAGGCATATACAGAAACGGCACCCTGATCGCTTCCAGCGCTTTCTTCTCGTCCCCACCAAACCCCGGTGTCGTCCCGACGTCATGCTTCTCCCAGGTCCGCATCTGCAAAATCAAATTATTCGCATCGGCGCCGGGAATAAACCGCGTCCGAAACCGCTCCACAACGTCCTCAAACGTAGTCCCTGGCTTCGTATTCGTCCGCCACAGCTCGTCCCTCCACCACTGCGGCGAATAGAGCCACGCCGCCCATACCATCCCAAAGGCGTTGATCCCCGCCTGTGGTTCCTCGGTGTAGTCACCGCCTTTAAATTTCTCGTCCGCGGTGATCGCCGCGATCTCCCCCTCCAACCGCACAATCCCATGTCCATAGGTCTTCGCCGTCCCTGAAGTCGCTACCACCCTGTCCTCAAACGCCGGGTAGCTCACCGCCCACTGAAACGCCTGCTGCGCCCCCATCGAAAACCCAATCACCGCCTTCAGATGTGTCACCTTCAGATCTTCCGTCAGCAGTCGATGCACCGCCTCCACATTGTCGCGAATCGTCATCACCGGAAACCGCGGCCCATGGAACGGCTCAGGCGTATTGCTCGGCGAAGACGAACTCCCGTTCCCAAATAACTCCGTCGTCACCAGAAAAAGCTTTTCGGGATCAAGTGCCTTGCCCGGCCCCATCAACCACTCGTACCCATTCAGCTTTGCCATGTAGTGCGACGGCAGCAAAATCGCATTGTCATGCGCCGCATTCAGGTGCCCATACGTCCCATAAACCACGTGCGCCTCAGGCAGCACCACGCCGCTCTCGGTCTTAAAGTTCTTGATGACAAACTCATATCGAACCGGCGTCTCCAGCCCCCACGCCGTAGAAAAATTCGCAAACACACCCATCACGAAGAGCAGACAAATAAGCTTTTTCATGCTGCAGCGATCTTACTATCGCCACTTATCCCGCCTTGCGAAATTTCTTATCATCCTCGCGCTTCACCGCCGACGAGGCGACAATACTTCCATGCACTCCACCACAGCAAACCAAAAGACCGGCCAAACCTGGAACACCGAAGCCTATGCAACCAACGGCCGTTTCGTCGCCAACCTGGCCTCTGATGTCGTCGCCCTTCTGGCCCCGCAACCAGGCGAACATATCCTCGACCTCGGCTGCGGGGACGGCGCCCTCACCGAGCAAATTGCCGCGACGGGTGCTGTCGTCACCGGCGTCGACAACTCACCAGCCATGCTCGATGCCGCCCGCAAGCGCAATCTCCGCGTCGAGCAACACGACGCCACAGCTCTTCCCTACCATCACCAGTTCGACGCCGTCTTCTCCAACGCTGCCCTCCACTGGATCACCGGCGTCTCCGGCCAACAGGCCATGCTCGCCGGAGTCCACCGCGCCCTTCGCCCAGGCGGACGTTTCGTCGCCGAGATGGGCGGCCAAGGCAACATCGCCGCCATCCGCACCGCCCTCCAGGCCACCCTCGCGCCCTTCCACATCGACGCCGAAGCAGCAGCAGCTAGCTTCTATCCCGCCCCCGCGATCTACCGCCGTCTCCTCGAAACCGCCGGCTTCACCATCCAATCAATCGATCTGGTTCCCCGGCCCACCCCACTCCCCAACGGCATGGAATCCTGGCTCAACACCTTCCGCAACGGCGTCCTCGACCAACTCGACCCTGCCGACCGCGCCACAGCAGTCACCAACACCATCGCCCTACTCAAGCCCATGCTCTGCGACGCCGACGGCAACTGGACCGCAGACTACGTCCGCCTCCGCTTCCATGCCACCGCCAACAACTAACGTCCCACCGATACTGTGTCATCCCGACCGGACCCTGAGCAAGCGAAGCGCGTCGAAGGGGGAGTGGAGGGATCTGGTGTCTGCATGAACTAGTAATGACGCCACCCATCGCGACGATGTCATTAACTACAAAGGCAGGACACTGAAAATGTCGCCGCTATCTTGGAGGAAGAGGTCTCCGGGCGCACATAAAATTCAACCCCTACGCATCCCCATCAAGATTTTCCAGACACCGTACCAGCGTCCGATTCAGCCCCTCAACCGCGCTATCTGGAATGCCCTGCCACAGCCTCTTCTCGATCGCCCGTGCAAGCTTCTCGCCCGTTTCCAGCAGATTTTCCCCACTCGCGGTCAGCTTTGCAATCAGGATCCGGTCATTCACTGTGTCCTTCGTACGAACAATCCACCCACCGTCCTCCAGGCCCTTCAATAGTGCCTGTGCCGACTGCGGCGTCACATAACAGGCCCGCGCCAACTGTGCCCCCGAACCACCCGGCTCGTCACGAATCACCTTTAGCACGTGCAACTGCGCCGTCGTCACACCCTGTGGACGCAGCTTCTCGTCCATCTGACCGCGGAAGTGGACCAGAATCCGCTTCATCATCTGCGCAGCGTGTCTCGTCTCCGCCTGTCGATCTTTACCGTTTTTTGTTCCGCCAGCCATATCAGTCTCCTGATATCATATCAGGAGACTGATATGGCAACCGCAACCATGGCCGCACCGGCGATACCAGCCGTCTGGAAGCCCCACCACAATCCGTGGGCGGTCGCACTCACTGTCACCCTCGCCACCTTCATGGAGGTCCTCGACACCTCCATTGCCAACGTTGCCCTGCCTCACATCGCCGGCACCCTCGGCGCCAGCTCAGGAAGAAGCCACCTGGGTCCTCACCAGCTACCTCGTCTCCAGCGCCATCGTCCTGCCCATCTCCGGCTGGCTCTCCAACCGCATGGGCCGCAAGAAGTTCTACATGATCTGCGTCGCGCTCTTCACGGCCTGCTCCTTCCTCTGCGGCATCGCGAACACCCTCCCCCTGCTCATCGTCGCCCGCATCCTCCAGGGCGCAGGCGGAGGAGGCCTCGCCCCCAGCGAACAGGCCATCCTCGCCGACACCTTCCCCGTCGAAAAGCGCGGTCAGGCCTTTGCCGTCTATGGAATGGCCGTAGTCGTCGCCCCCGCCATCGGCCCCACCCTCGGCGGCTGGATCACCGACAACTTCAACTGGCACTGGATCTTCTTCATCAACATCCCCATCGGCCTCATCTCGCTCTACCTCAGCAACCGCATGGTCGAGGACCCGCCGCACCTCAAGCTCCGCAAAGAGCAGGCCAAGCACCTCAAGATCGACTTCATGGGCCTCGGCCTCGTCGCTGTCGGCGTCGGCTGTCTCGAATTCACCCTCGACAAGGGCCAGGAAAAAGACTGGTTCGGCGATCCGATGATCCGCTTCTTCGCCATCCTCGCCGCCGCCACGCTGCTCTTCTTCACCTGGTGGGAGTGGCACCACCCCGATCCCATCGTCGACCTCAAGCTATTAAAAACCGCAACTTCGGCACCGCCGTCTTCCTGCAACTCATCCTCGGCATGGTCCTCTTCGGCAGCACCGTCCTCATCCCGCAATATCTCCAGGGACTCCTCGGCTACACCGCCGAACGCGCCGGCATGGTGCTCTCCCCCGCCGGGTTCGTCATGATGTTGATGATGTTTGTCGCAGGCCGTTCCCTCGGCAAATTCGACCCGCGCATCATGGTCTGCCTCGGCTACCTCGTCACCGCCATCGGCATCTACAACCTCACACGACTCGACCTCAACACCGCCTACGGCACCGTCACCCTCTGGCGCATGTTCCAGGTCATCGGCCTCGCCTTCATCTTCATCCCCATCAGCACACTCAACTACGTCGGCGTCCCACCCAGCAAGACCAACCAGATCTCCAGCCTCTCCAACTTCGCCCGCAACCTCGGCGGCAGCGCTGGCACCGCGCTCCTCACCACGTACCTCGCCCGCAGCTCTCAGGTCAACCAGGTGGCCCTCTCAGCCAACGTCGTCCGAGACAGCGTTCCCTACCGCATCTACATGGACCACATGAAAGAGATGCTCATGTCTCAGGGAATGTCCGCGGCCAGCGCCTCGCAGATGGCCATGGGTCAGGCCTATCAACAGATGCTCCGCCAGGCCTCCATGCTCAGCTACAAGAACGCCTTCGCTATCCTCGCCTTCACGATCTTCTGCCTGTCTCCATTGCCCTTCATCATGCGACTACCCAGCAAAGCGGCCAAGCCCGACCCCGAAGCCCTCGGCGGCCACTAGCTCTCGCTGCGGCCCATCACGGAACTCTTATCGCTCTCCCTGCGTAAGACAGCAGTAACCGATTGGAAGCTGCCTGTTGTAGACTCTTCGATGTCTTCCTGCACCATTCAGCTGGAGCATTTACATCTGCTCTCTCCACTTCCTCTTCGGCCATCTTTCAATGGAGGGGCCAGACGTCGCACCTGCATCGCTGCAAACTTGAATATGACCTCCAAGCCTCTCATGCTGAAAAAGAAGATCGTGCGCTACCTGAAGGGGCACCTGGTTCCCAAGGGCTACGCCTCCCGCGATCTCTTCGAGGAGCTCCTCGTCCGGGCCGGCCGCTCCCTCTCACTCGACGAGCTTCTCGTTGCCTTCCCACGCGACATCTGCTCGGTTCTGCATCTCTCTTCATTCCACATCTATCTACGCGAAGGCTCGGTCTACGTCCCCCAGGGCAAGGCCGCAAAGATCACCGGCAGCAAAACCTTCCCCGCAAGTTGCTCGACCGTATTTCGCATGAAGCGGGAACGCCGCCCATCTCCCTTTCGCAAGGACCACCCCGACGCCTGGCAGCTCCTTGCCACCCCGGAAGAGATCGTGGCCCTCACCCAGCTTGGAGCCCAGTTTCTGCTCCCTCTAGAAGGACGCACCGGCCTCGTCGGCTTCGCGACCCTCGCCAAGCCCGAAGGCAAGACCTTCCCCAAGTACGAGCTCCGCTTCCTCCGCGAGCTCGGCATCCAAATGGGTCGCGGCCTGGAATCCGCAAAGTTCGTCCAGTCCCTCAGCGAGGACGCCGTACGCCGCGCCAAAGTTACCCGCGAGCTCGAGCTCGCCCGAGAGGTCCAGGAGCGCCTGCTGCCCCAGGCAATTCCATCCGTCGCCGGCATCGACACCGCAGCCAACTACAAGAGCGCAGAACAAGTGGGCGGCGACTACTACGACCTCTTCGTCACTGACAGCGGCCTCCTCTGCTGCGTCGTCGCCGACGTCAGCGGCAAAGGTGTCTCTTCGGCCCTGCTCATGGCTACACTCCGCGCCTCCCTCCGCAGCCTCATGATCGACCATCGCGGAGAAAGCGCCACCGCCGTCGTTCAGCACCTCAATCGCCTGCTCTACGACGCGTCATCCGCCAGCCGCTATGCCACTTTCTTCTTTCTCGTCTATGATCCCGTCCTCTGCACCCTCACCTACGTCAACGCCGGTCATAACCCGCCTCTCCTGCTGCGCGACAACCAGGTGACCAAGCTCGAATGCGGTGGGCCCGTCCTCGGCCTGCTTCAGGACTCGACCTACGAGCAGGAGACCATCCCCTTCCAAATCTGCGACACCCTCACCGCCTACACCGACGGCATCACCGAATCCGTTAATCCCCGCGGCCTCGAGTGGGGAGAACAGGGCCTCGTCGATACCATCCTCCAGCAGGATTGCCCAACAGCAGTCTCCAGTGTTCAAGGCATCCTCGCCACTCTTCAGGCCTTCACCAGCGGCACCCCTCAGGGCGACGATATGACCCTCCTCGTCCTCCGCCGGACCGATTCCGCCTCCTAAAACCCACCCAAAGCAGCCAAGCCAGGTCCCGCAGCCCTCGGTAGCCACGTGTCCACCTGAAAATTCACTGCATCAATGCAAGCGCCCGTTCGAACGCCACCGGCGTCACCGAGACCGCGCCCTCAAACGGCCTCGCCAGGTCCGCAATCGCCGCCAGCGTCACCGCAACCACAAACGTCAGCGCTAGCACCTGGCAATAATGCAGCCACTTATTGTCATTTCCAAGCAAACACGACGACCCCACCGTCGCTCCCGCCCCGGCCACCAGCAAGAGCCACAATATGCCCGGCAAACGGCCCTGAAACTCCTGCTCCCTTAAGTTTCGCCGCTCCGAGAGGTCCTTCAGCACGTTCTCCAAATGGTCCGCGCTACCGGCGCCAGGCCCATCAGACTTCAACTCAGCCAGGACCCTCCACATATCTCCCGCCACCCGCTCGCTGGCCTTGCTGTCCTGCTGCATCTGCATGGCCGGCCAATCCTCGTTGATCGTCGCCTGCGCATATTTCAATCCGAGCGCATGAATAGTCTCCCGCTGCGGAGAAGGCAGTCCCGCCCCGATCCGCGACACCGCGAGCAACGAAGAAGCCTCCCTGTTCGCATTGACCTCCGCATCGCGAAAGTCGTTCCAAACCGTTAAGAGCATAAACCCAAGAATCACGCCATACGTGGTCCCCAGAATCCCGAGTTGCCATCCCGTGACATCGTTGACCAGCTTGCGCTTCGAAATCGGCCACGCACGATTCAGCACCGCCACAATTACGACCGACATCACCATCGCCGAAATGACAAAAAAGCTGCTCTGGGCATAGCTCAACATAGGCGTACCTCGTCCAGGGATTCTGCCGACTAGCCAGACTACATCAGTGCTACTCTATCGGCCATGAGCTTCGGCCTGTCCCGTCTCAACTCTGTTTGCACCCTCCTTGTCCTCGCTCTACTCAACGCAGTTTGTCTCCCGCAAACGCCAGCCACCCCCGACGCTCCACCTCAAACCAGCGTCGCCCAGAACGCGCCCCTCGACCCAAAACTGCCAACTCTCTTCATCGTCGGTGATTCCACCGCGCGCAACCAGGCCGACCTCGGCTGGGGCGACCACTTCGCCCACTACTTCGACACCACCAAAATCAACATCGCCAACCGGGCTCGCGCCGGCCGCAGCAGCCGCACCTTCATCAACGAGGGCTCATGGGACAAGGTCCTCGCCGAGATGAAGCTCGGCGACTTCGTCCTCATCCAGATGGGCCATAACGACGGCGGCGACATTGGCGGAGCCAAGCCACGCGGCAGCCTAAAAGGCCTCGGCGACGAGACCCAGCAGATCACCTTGCCCAACGGACACGAGGAGCTAGTCCACACCTACGGCTGGTACATCCGCCACTACATCGAAGACATTCGCGGCAAACAAGCTACCCCGATTCTTCTCTCCCTTACCATCCGCAACATCTGGACACCGGGCCCCGACGGAAAACCCCACATCGAACGCGACATGGGCTACGACGCCGAAATCAAGCAGATCGCAAAAGACCGGGAGGTAGCCTACGTCGACATGGCTACCGTAGAAGCCGACCGCCTCGAAGCCATCGGCCCCGAAAAGACCGCCCTTCTCTTCCCCATCGACCACACCCACACCAGCGCCGAGGGCGCCGAACGCAACGCCGAAGCCGTGGTCATCGCCCTCCGCAACGCGCACTCGCCACTCGTCGCGTACCTCAAACCGCGATAACAATCCGCTTCGAACCGACCAGGAGGCGACCACATCCTCGTGGCCTGCCGCAAAGGAATGAGAGGCCCAGCGGCCCTCCGGACTCCACTCTCACCTGCATACCATTTACACTAGATACTGGGCCTAAAGCACGCCCACGAAGGACACCAGTTTTGTTCAACAAACTCTTAGCTAAGGTCTTTGGTACCAGCAACGAACGCGCCGTCAAGCGCCTCATGCCGATCGTGAAGCAGATCAACGACTTCGAGCCGGCCATTCAGGCACTCTCCGACGAGGCCCTCCGCGCCAAGACCGCCGAGTTCCGCCACCGCATTGCCGCCGCCATCGAAGGCATCGACGACGCAGACGAGCGCATTGCTGCTGAAAAGGCCGCCCTCACCGCCATCCTGCCCGAAGCCTTCGCCGTGGTCCGCGAGGCCGGCAAGCGCGCCGTCCAGATGCGTCACTTCGACGTCCAGCTGATCGGAGGCATCGTCCTCCACTCCGGCAAGATCGCCGAGATGAAGACCGGCGAAGGCAAGACCCTCGTAGCCACTCTCCCCTGCTACCTCAACGCACTTGCCGGTCACGGCGTCCACGTCGTCACCGTCAACGACTATCTCGCCAAACGTGACGCCGAGTGGATGGGCAAGATCTACGGCTTCCTCGGCCTCTCCGTCGGTGTCATCGTCCACGACCTCGACGACCAGCAGCGCCGCGAGGCCTACGGCTCCGACATCACCTATGGCACCAACAACGAGTTCGGCTTCGACTACCTCCGCGACAACATGAAGTTCGAGATCAAGGACCAGGTCCAGCGCGGACACTTCTACTGCATCGTCGACGAAGTCGACTCCATCCTCATCGACGAGGCCCGGACCCTCTCATCATCTCCGGCCCTACCGACCAGACCACCGACAAGTACGCCCGCGTCAATATCATCATCCCCAAACTCGAAGAGGGCGAACTCGTCGAGACCCTCGAGAACAAGACCTGGACCGGAGACTTCGTCATCGACGAAAAGGCCCGCGCCATCACCGTCACCGACGAGGGCTGGGAAAAAATCGAAAAGCTCCTCGGCATCGGCAACATCGCCGACCCCGAAAACTGGGACCTCAAGCACCACGTCGAGACCGCCATCAAGGCCCACAACCTCTACAAACGCGACGTCGAGTACGTCGTCAAAGACGGCGAGGTCATCATCGTCGACGAGTTCACCGGCCGGCTCATGCCCGGCCGCCGATGGTCCGACGGCCTTCATCAAGCAGTCGAGGCCAAGGAAGGTGTCGCCATCCGCAAGGAAGACCAGACCCTCGCGACGATCACCTTCCAGAACTACTTCCGCATGTACAAAAAATTAAGCGGAATGACTGGCACCGCCGAAACCGAAGCCGCCGAGTTCGACAAGATCTACAAGCTCGACATCGTCGTCATCCCCACCAACCGCAAGATGCAGCGCATCGAAAACTCCGACGTCGTCTACCGCACCGCACAGGAAAAATACTTCGCCGTAGCCGACGAGATCTCCCGTCTCCACTCCGAGAAACAGCCCGTCCTGGTCGGAACCACCAGCATCGAAAAATCCGAACTCCTGTCCGAAATCCTCAAGCGCAAAGGCGTCCGCCACGTCGTCCTCAACGCCAAGTTCCACGAGAAAGAAGCAGAGATCGTCGCCCAGGCCGGCCGTCTCGGCATGGTCACCATCGCCACCAACATGGCAGGCCGCGGCACCGATATCCTCCTCGGCGGCAACTCCGAATTTATGGCCCGCCAGGACCTCGTCCGCAAGCAGCAGGCCCGCGCTGTCTCCGCAGCCGAAGGCGCCATATCTCCCGTCGCCGGCCCCGGCATGGTCCGCTTCTACTACACCGGTCAGGAGTTCGAAACCACGCAAGCCGGCTGGGACGCCGCCATCGCCGCTCACGAATCTGCAGCCAAAGCTGAGCACGAGAAGGTCATCGAAGCCGGTGGCCTTCACATCCTCGGCACCGAGCGCCACGAGTCCCGTCGCGTCGACAATCAGCTCCGCGGTCGCGCCGGCCGTCAGGGCGACCCCGGCTCCTCCCGCTTCTTCCTCTCCCTCGAAGACGACCTCATGCGCATCTTCGCCCGCGAGTGGGTGTCTACACTCCTCCAGCGCCTCGGCATGGAGGAAGGCGTCCCCATCGAATCCGGGATGATCTCCCGCCGCATCGAGGCCGCACAGAAGGCCGTCGAAAGCCAGAACTTCGAGTCCCGCAAGCACGTCCTCGAGTACGACGACGTCATGAACAAGCAGCGCGAAGCCGTCTATGGTTTGCGAAGGCAGTTGATGGAGGGAGTAGACCAGAAGCAGCTCATCACCGACGACTACCTCTCCACCATCCTCTCCAACGTTCTCGACGAGAACGCCCCGGAGAAGGCCCACGCCGATGAGTGGAAGCTCGAGCCGCTCTTCGCCCAGCTCTACGACCTCTTCGGCGCGCATCTCGAAAAAGAGATCGACGTCACGCAGCTCAACCGCCACGAGCTAGGCGAAGCCATCTTCGAAAAGCTCCGCGCCCGCTACGACGTCAAGGAGCAGATCCTCGGCGCCCCGCAGATGCGCTACCACGAGCGCATCGTCATGCTCAGCGTCCTGGACGGCCTCTGGAAAGACCACCTGCTCGCCATGGACCACCTCAAAGAAGGCATTGGCCTGCGCGGCTACGCGCAACAAGATCCGTTGGTCGCCTACAAGCGCGAGTCCTTCGAGATGTTCGAGGGCATGATGCTCCGCTTCCAGGAGGACACCGCACGCCACCTCTTCCGCATGCAGATCATCGGCCCCGACGGCACCCCCATCGAGTCAGCCGACCAGCTGGCCAACGCCCAGGCCCACGCCGCTGCAATCCAAGCGCAGCAGGAACTCGCCGCAGGCAGCCTCACCAACGCGCTGCCAGCCCCCGCTCCAGCGCACAGCAACACTCCACCCACACGCCAGCCCGCACCGGTCTCCAACCGAGCTCCCTCCACCACAATCGACGCCCTCGAGCGCGAGTTCCAAAAGAAGAAGCAACGCGAACTGGAGCAGGCCCGTTCCGTCAGTTCGTCCTCTGCCGCCACGAACGGGGCCGCTCCCCGCCGCTCAGGCGAAAAAGTAGGCCGCAACGACCTATGCCCCTGTGGCTCCGGCAAAAAATACAAAAAGTGCCACGGCGTCGACGCATAAAGCGCAGCCGCGCATTGACTTTTTTCTTTGTTGCCGTTGTCTTGCCTTCACCCAACCCAAAAAGCCGTCATTTCGACCGAAGCTTGCTCACAGTCTCATCGTGAGCAGCGCGGTGGAGAGGTCCGCTTCTCTACCCAAACATTCCATCAGCCACTGCGCCGTTGCATGTTCCATGCTGCCTGAGTAAATTCGGCTCTACTTCTCCAGGTCGTCCAGCAACAACTTCGCCTTCGTGGCCAGCGTCTTCGCCCCCTCGGCGTCCCCTGACTTCAACGCGTCCTGCGCGTCCTTCAAAAAATTCTTCACCTTGCTCACCTGGGCCTTCTGTTCCTCGGCCTTCGCCGCGGGCAGCGCATTCAGCCGCTTCTCGCTCGACGCAATCAGGCCCGCCGCCTCCTGTTTCATCTGCGGACTGGCCTCTCCGCCCGCCGTCAGCGCGCCGATTGCGGTGTCCTCCGCCGATGCCGGTGGCGTCGCGTTCGCCACCTGCGTCGGCTCTGGAGGAGCTTTCGGCGCGGCCTTCTTCTTCACCCGTTTCGGTTTCCCCGCGTCCGACGCATAGGGCACCGGCGGCAGCTTGGTCTGTTGCGCCTCCACCATCGGCAGGTTCTCCGGCTCGGGAATGTCCTCCAGCGGCACCGGAGTCAGGATCGGCGGCAAAGTCGCGACCTGCGTCTTGTGCCGGCAACCGCCCAGCCCGGCCGCCAGTCCCATGCAGAGCACCGTGCTTGCTAGCCTTCGCGTAATGTCGCCACTTCCCTTCAAACTCGCTCCCCTATCTCTTTCTGAGCGACTACTGTCGCCACGATCTTCCGTCCCTCGGCTCCCACTCCCGGGGCAATCGGCAATCGAAACGTAAACACTGTCCCGCGCTCCGGTGAACTCGCGTCCGCGTTCGACCGAACCTCCATAGCTCCCCCATGAAGTTGGAGAATTCGATAGGTCATGGCCAGTCCGATTCCGCTGCCCTTCGGCTTTGTCGTGAAGTACAACTCGAAGATACGCGGTAACACCTCCACCGGGATACCTTCTCCTTCATCAACGACCTCCACAACGGCAAACTGCTGCTCCCGCCGCATCTTCACACGCAGCGCGCCTCCCCCTGGCATGGCCTGCATTCCATTCAGCAGAAGGTTCAGCACCGCCTGTTGCATCAGCTCCGCGTCCGCCCGCACCATCATCGGCTCCGGCGGCGCCTGTACCGTCACGCTCACCCCTTGCTCCTCCATCTCCGCGGCCGTCAACTCCATCACCACGCCCACTACCTGTCGCAAGTCATGCTCCCGCAGATGCAACTCCATCGGCCGCGAAAAGTCCGCCAGCGTCTGCACCACTCTATCCAATCGCTGCATCTCGCCCGCCAGAATGTCCACATGCCGCTGGGCCCCGCCAAACGCTTCCAACCCCCCGGGGGCCAGCTTCCCGCGCAGCAGTTCCAGATGCACCACCATCGCATTGATCGGGTTCTTCACCTCATGCCCCACGCCGGCCGTCAGCTTTCCGATCGCGGCCAACCGCCTTGCCACCTCCAGCTCCTGCCCTAGTTGCGCCGCCGACTCCATATTGCGTAACGTCAGCAGCGTCCCCATGTTTCCTCCACCGCCCAACCCATCGTCGATCCGATCCAGTGAAATCTGCACCTGACGTCCGTCCTCCAGCGTCACGCCCTGCGCGCTCACCTGGCCGCCTTCGGCAAACGCCTCCAGCACCGCCGCCCCCAGCGCAGTCTCGGGCGCAAAGATCTCCTCTAGCCGCTTCCCCACCATCCCTTCATGGCCCTCGTCGACAGCCGTGGCCAGAAAATAAGCCACCGCGTCCGACACCATCACCGCGCGCCGGTCTGCCGTAAACAGTAGCACCCCGTCCCGCAGCGTATCCAGCATCTGGTTCAGGTTTGCCTGCAGCGCCGTGTATCCCGCCTCCTGCGTGCGCATCTGCTCGCCCAGCCGATCGATCGTCTTCGTCACGCGCACAACAGCATCACTCCCAACGCCGCCCGCCAGCAGCCCAATTGGTCCTCGCCCCCAGCCTCCCTCCCGGCCAGCGTCAAGCGCTCCAGCCGAGCACTGATCGCCTGCAACGGCCGCAGCGCCACATTGGCCAGCAGGCCCGCCGCCAGCACCGCTGCCAACGTAGCCAGCAAAGCAAAAAACAACGCGGCCCGCAGCCATGGTTCATACGAGTTCTTCAAAAACGTCGACCGCACCCCAACATGCGCAACCAGAAACGGCGCCCCATTCCGATCCAGCGACTGAGAGATATCTAGCACTCGTGGCTTGCCGAACACGACCCCCATCTGCCGCGTTACGCCGCCGTCCTTTACGCTTGCCAGGCTGAACCGGAACGGCGCCTGCTGGTTCACCGCATCCGGGTCCGTGCTGACAATCGTCATCCCGTGCGCGTCCGTCACGCTCACGTCCTGTACCTCAGGCGAATAGCGCACGATCGTATTCATCACGTCCGAAAGCGCCGGCTGGCTCCTCAGCGCATCCACTACCGCCGCCTGCAGCGCCTCGTCGCTCCGGTCCGACCGGCGGATTCGCCCGCAGCCCCGTCTCAACTGCCTTCCGCATCTCCAGCCAGACCTCATGCGCCAGCACGTCGTTCGCCGCCGCTGTCTGCTCAATCCTCTGCCGCATCAGCTCGCTGACAAACAGCGCCGACAGCACCAGCACGATCGCAAACGTCAACGCCGTCGCTGATGCCACCAACTTGGTCTTCAGCCGCATCTTTACTCCGTCACAGCAGCCGCATTGGAGTATTCCTTCAACTTATTCTGCAGCGTCTTCGAACTGATCCCCAATATCTCTGCGGCCCTCGTCTTATTATTATGCGTCGCCAACAGCGTCTTCAGAATCAACTGCCGTTCTGCCTCATCCACAGTCGTTCCCACCTCCACCCGCACCGAGTTCGACTCATCCAGATACCGCTGCACCTCATCTGACTGCGCCACGCCCCGCGCACCCGACTCCGCGTGCCTCGACGGCGCCGGAGCAAACCCTGCCTCCCCAAAGTGCGGCGGCAGATGTTCCTCTCCCAGCATCCCCGACCCCGCAAGAATCACCGCCCGCTCGATCGTATTGCGCAGCTCTCGCACGTTCCCCGGCCACTTGTACTCCTCCAGCCGCCTCATCAACGAGTCTTTCAGCCCCGCCACCGTGCAATGGTGCCGCTCATTCATGTCCTCGATCATCTTCTCCGAGATCGCCGACACGTCCATCAAATGCTCGCGCAGCGGCGGCATCTGAATATTAAAAACATTCAACCGATAGTAGAGGTCTCCGCGCAGATCTCCGTTCGCCACCGCCTTCTCAGGGTCCTTATTCGTCGCCGCCACCACCCGAACGTCCACTGGCGTCTCGATCTTGCTTCCCAGCCGCCGCAACCGCCGGTCCTCCAGCACCCGAAGCAACTTCGCCTGCGTCGCCATCGGCATCTCGCCAATCTCGTCCAGCAACAGCGTCCCCTCCTCCGCCAACTCGAAACACCCAGCCCGCCGCTCCAGCGCCCCGGTAAACGCACCCTTCTCATGCCCAAAGATCTCGCTCTCGATCAGCGTCTCCGGAATCGCCGCGCAGTTCACCGCCACAAACGGCTTCAGCCGCCGTGCACTCAAATCATGCAGCGCCCGTGCCACCAGCTCCTTGCCCGTCCCACTCTCGCCCGTCACCAGCACCGACACATTCGATGGCGCCACCCGTTCAATCAGCGTGAAGATGTCCTTCATCTGCGGCGATGACCCCACCAGCTCGCCCAGCACACCCGTATCTCGCAGCTGCCGCCGCGTCGCCTCCAGCTCAACATCGGCCTCTCGCTGCCGGCTCGCATTATGCAGGATCGTCTTCAGCCGAATCGGGTCCACCGGCTTTGGAATGTAGTCGTACGCCCCCATCCGCATCGCTTCCACGGCCGACTCGATCGATCCCTGCGCCGTCAGCATCACCACAGCGATCCGCTGCGGCAGTTCGCCAATGCGGTTCAGCAGCTCCATTCCATCCATCCGCGGCATTTTGAGGTCGGTGACCACAATCGCAGGCGCCCACGCAATTGCCTTCTCCAACCCCTCCATCCCGTCGGCCGCGCACTCCGCCCTGTAACCCCAGCTCTCGATCAGCTCCGTCAAGCCGGTTCGCGCATGAACCTCATCTTCAACAATCAGTACCTTTTCCAGAACATTCTCCAAGACAGTCACCGTCCTTCTTCAACTGATTCATTTCACTGATCGAAGCGTGCCAAATAAGATGCAAACCAAGCATTCACAGCTCAACGCTCGCTACTCATCGCTCTCTAAGGATATCCTTGAATTCATGCTAGAACTTGAAATCACCGCCGAAGCCTTTGCCCAGCAGCGCCAGCGGCCCGACACGCCCCTCCTGTTAGACGTCCGCGAACCCTGGGAGTACCAGACCGCAAGCGTCCCCAACTCCCTCCTCATGCCCATGGGCGAGGTCGCCTCCCGCGCCCATACCGAACTCGACCCCGACGCTCCCATCGTCGTCATGTGCCACCATGGCGCCCGTTCCCTCAACGTGGCCTTATGGTTACGCGAACAAGGCTTTACCCACGCCCAGTCCCTCGCCGGCGGCATCGACGCCTGGTCCCGCACCGTCGACCCCGGCGTACCCCGATACTAACCGCCATCTGCGGCAAAATGCGCAGTGCATCGAACCTCTCAAGTAAATCCAGCATCCTACATCTCTGCTGGTGTTTTTGAGGCATCTGCCGTTTATGCTTGAATTTATTGATGCATTTTCTACCTTGGGGTCCTTCTGGGAGAGTTTGAATTATGAGTGCGAGTACTGGCCTGGCCGCCGATGCATCCGTCCATCTGCCCCGCCCCGCGCCAGAACTTCGCTCAAATGCTCATTCCGTACAATTCTACGAAGACGACTCCTTCCTGCTTGACTCCCTCACAAAGTTGATTGGCACGGCACTTGTAGCTGGCGACGCTGCCGTCGTCGTAGCTACCGCGGCCCATCGCGACGGACTTGAGAAACGTCTCAAGACCAGAGGGTTCGATCTTGAAGTGAACGCAAAGCTCGGCACATACTGCGCCTTGGACGCTGCCGAAACCTTGTCCACCTTCATGGTCAACGGCGCTCCCGATACCGCGCTATTCAATGCCACAACGGAGCATCTCCTCTCCTCTGTCCGATCCACCACCAAAGGCGAACCCTCCCGCCTCGTCCTCTTCGGAGAGATGGTCGCCCTCCTCTGGGCAGATGGAAACTTCGACGCCGCTCTCAAACTCGAACGACTCTGGAACGATCTCGCACACACCCACTCCTTCCATCTTCATTGCGCCTATCCGATGAAGGGCTTCGATCGCGAGGGGCACAGCCAGGCGTTCCTCAACATCTGCGCGGAGCACTCCCACGTCGTCCCCACAGAAAACTACACGGGCCTCGACAGTGAGAACGACCGCCTCCGCCACATCTCCCTGCTTCAGCAGCGCGCCCTGGCCGCCGAGGCCGAAGCCGCTGGTCGTCTACGCGCCGAAGAGGCCCTTCGTCGTTCCGAGAAACTCGCCGCCACAGGACGGCTTGCCGCCGGCATCGCGCACGAGATCAACAACCCCCTCGAAGCCGTCTCCAACGCAATCTATCTCGCTCGCTCGTCCCCCTCAGACGCCGCCGAGTATCTGAAGATTGCAGATGAGCAGCTCGCGCGCGTCGCCCAAATCACCAAACAGACCCTCGGCTTCTACCGCGAGAACGCATCTCCTGGCATCGTCAAAATATCGACCCTTCTCGATGATCTCCTTTCCGTATTCAACGGTAAGTTTCACGTGAAGGACATCTCGATCACAAAACAGTACCGAGGCGAACTCGAGATCTGGGGTCTCGAAGGCGAACTCCGGCAGGTCTTCGCCAATCAGATCGCCAATGCCATCTATGCCCTGCCGCAGCACGGTCGTCTCACGATAAGAATCAGAAAATCAAAGCACTGGAGCAACGGCCAATGTAAGGGGACCGTCGTCAGCCTCGTCGACACCGGCTGCGGCATCTCGCACGAAACTCTACCCAGGATCTTCGATCCCTTCTTCACCACCAAGCAGGACGTGGGCAACGGCCTCGGCCTATGGATCACCCAAGGCATCGTCACGCGTCACGGCGGCACAATACGGGTCAGAAGCAACACCAGCCCCGGCACAAGCGGCACCATCTTCACTACGTTCCTGCCCCACCACAACGGCAACACTCCCGCCATCCCCTTCGACTAAGCTGTCCGAATTCAGGTTCTTTTGAGCATGCGCTCCTTCAACGCATTCCCTTTGGGGAAGCACCTCATTCCAAGCCACGATTCCACCTCAGTGCCCAACCGCAACGTCAGTCCCCCAGGCCATATCACACGCAACTCCGCAACCTACTTTGCCCGGGGATGCGTCTCGTCATACACCTTCTGCACCTGACCCACCGTCAACTGTGTATACCGCTGCGTCGTCGACAACCGCTCATGCCCCAGCATCTCCTGGATCGCGCGAAGATCCGCGCCTTCCTCCAACATATGTGTCCCAAACGCATGCCTCAGCGTATGCGGATGCACGTCCGCCGCCAGCCCCCGGCTCAACGCAATCGCCTTCACAATCCGACCCACGCTCCGCGTCGTCAACCGGCAGTCCCCTCGCATCCGGAGGTTCATCATCAGCGGCCCATCATGCACCAACGCGCCTTTTCCAGCCGCCAGGAGCTTCGCCTCCCGCAGCGGCAGATAGGCCCGCAACGCCACCGCCGCCTCATCTCCCAGCGGAACCAGCCGTTCCTTCCGTCCCTTGCCCCGCACCAACACAGCATCGTCCCGCCACTTCACGCTCCCCATATCCAGCCCCACCAACTCCGAGTTCCGAATGCCGCATCCATACAACAACTCAAAGATCACCCGGTCCCTCTCGGGCCACGCCACAGCGTCCTGCTTCTCCTTCGCAACAGCACCCTCACCCTCCAACGAATTCAAAACCCGATTCACCTCCTCCATACTCGGCACCCGCGGCAGGTGCTTCGGAAGCTTCGGCGTACTCACCAGCAGCGCCGGATTCTGCTTCACCTTCCCTTCCTTCGCCAGCCACTTGAACCAGCTCCTCACCGCCGCCAGCGCCCTCGCCGCACTGGCCTTCGTCAACCCGCGCTCATACAGCAAGCCCAAATAAGCCCGGATATGCAGATGCTCCACCTTCCCCACCCGCGCGCCGGCACCCAACGTCTCGCGCAGATAAGCCGCAAAGCTCCTCACCTCCCGTGCATAGGCCCGCACCGTATGCTCCGACGCCCCGCGCTCATTCGCGAGCATCGCCAGAAACCCCTCCGCCAACCCCTCGATCTCGCCAGCCTTCCCCATCAAAAGTTCCTCGACCGTCTCATCTTGAAACTGAAAAACCAAATCCGCTCTTATCAGCCTTTATCTTTTTGATCACCGTTACGCCGTCACTCTCCGCTTTCCCCGCGGATGGTGCTCCCGATGCACCCTCTTCAAATGCCCCAGCGCCACATGCGTATAAACCTGCGTAGTAGCAATATCCGCATGCCCCAGCAAAGTCTGCACACTCCTCAAGTCCGCCCCATGCTCCACCATATGCGTCGCGCAACTATGCCGCAGCATATGCGGACTAGCCTTGCTCCCCGACGCCGTCGCCCCTCGCACCATCTCCCAAACCCACTGCCGCGTCAGCGGATTCCCCCGCACACTCAAAAACAGCGCCCGCTGCACCCCGGCCTTAACCAACCCCGGCCGTCCCAAACTCAAATACCTCTCCAACGCCTCCACCGCACTCCGCCCCAGCGGCACAATCCGCTCCTTATCGCCCTTACCCCTCACCTGCGCCCGCCCCTGATCAAGATGCACATCCTCGACCCGCAGCGCAACAATCTCCCCCACCCGCAACCCACCCGCATACAGCAACTCCAGAATCGCGTGGTCCCTCAACGCCAACCCATCGGCATCCGCACTCCGGGCCGCCGAGCCCGCCCGCTCCAGCATCTCCGCCACCTCGCCCTCAGCCAGCGACTTCGGCAGCACCTTCCAGCTCGACGGCGTCTCCACATTCACCGTCGGATCATGCTCAATCCGCTTGTCCATCAACAGCCACCGATAGAACCCCCGCAGACAACTCAGCTTCCGCGCAATCGACCGCGACTCCACCGCATGCCCTCGCAGCCCCTCCATAAACCCGCTCACATCGCCCTGCGAAGCCCCCACCAGCAACCCGTTGCTCCCCTCCACATGCTCGGCAAACTGCTCCAGATCGCGCCGATAAGCCTCACAACTAGCCGGCCTCAGCCCCTTCTCCACCCGCAGATACGCCACAAACTCCCGCACCACCCGCGCATTCCCATTTACCTGGCCCATTCCCTGCATAGAAGTCGATTATCCCGCGCCACTGACCTCCAAAACCCGCGACCACAAAAATGAACCCACCTGGTCAGCACCAAGCCCGCTACTTGCCAACCCACAGGCCGCTAACTCGCTGATTAGCCAACTCGGTAAACCCTCCGCTACCACTGATAAACTAGCTATAGTCATGTTTGAAAACCTAAGCGACAAACTCCAGCGTTCCTTCAAGACCCTCCGCGGCCAGGGCACCATCTCCGACGAGAACATCTCCGACGCCCTCCGCGAGATCCGCCTCGCCCTCCTCGAGTCCGACGTCAACCTCGCCGTCGTCACCGAGCTCATCGAGCACATCCGCACCCGCGCCATCGGCGAAAAAGTCGCCACCGCGCTCTCGCCCTCCGAGCAGATCGTCAAAATCGTCCACGACGAACTCGTCAACGTCCTCGGCAACGACACCGCCCGCTTCCAGAAGACCTCTCAACCCCCAGTCCGTCATCCTCATGGCCGGCCTGCAAGGCTCCGGCAAAACCACCACCAGCGGCAAGCTCGCCCAGTGGCTAAAAAAAGCCGGCCACCGCCCCATGCTCGTCTCCGTCGACGTCTACCGCCCCGCCGCCCGCGAGCAGCTAAAAATCGTCGCCCCATGCATCAGCGCCCAAATCTACGAAGGCAAGCTTTCAGACTTGTCATCCTTCGCCGAAGGCGGAGGACCTGCTTCTTCTTTACAGCAGCACGGAACCCAGGAAGTCCTCCGCCTCGCCAAAGAAGCCAAACGCGAAGCCGCCAACTACGGCTGCGACATGCTCATCGTCGACACCGCCGGCCGCAACCAGATCGACGCCTCTCTCATGGACGAGATGGCGCAGCTCAAAAAGCTCCTCAACCCATCCGAGATCCTCTTCGTCGCCGACGCCATGACCGGCCAGGACGCCGTCAACTCCGCCAAGGCCTTCAACGATCTCCTCACCATCACCGGCGCCATCCTCACCAAGATGGACGGCGACGCCCGCGGCGGCGCTGCCCTCTCCATCCGCCACGTCACCGGAGCACCCATCAAGTTCCTCGGCACCGGCGAAAAGCCCGACGCCTTCGAGCCCTTCCACCCCGACCGCATCGTCTCCCGCATCATGGGCCACGGCGACATCGCCACCCTCCTCGAGCGCGCCGAATCCACCCTCGACCGCGGCAAAGCCGAGCAGTTCGCCAAAAAAGCCCTCTCCGGAGACGGCTTCTCCCTCGACGACTTCCGCGACCAGCTCCGTCAGATCAAAAAGATGGGCAGCATGAAGTCCATCCTCAAGATGCTCCCCTCCGTAGGCCCCTTCGCCGGCATGCAGCAGGCCGTCGAAAACGTAGACGAAGGCCAGTTCACCCGCGTCGAATCCATCATCAACTCGATGACGCAAAAAGAGCGCCTCGACCACGAGATCATCAACGGCAACCGCCGCAAGCGCATAGCCAGAGGCTCCGGCACCACCGTCCAGGACGTCAACAACCTCCTCCGCCAATACGCCCAGATGCGCAAGATGTTCAAGTCCATGGGCTCAGGCGGCGGCATCAAAGCCCAGCAACGCATGATGAGCCAAATGCAAGGCCGCCAAAAATTCGGACGGTAAGTACCTTCACAATTCCAAGAGCGTGAATGCAAAAGCACCTCCATACCGTCGAGACACTTACCAAGTTTTCTGAGGTGGTAGAACAGACCGCTAATTCATGGGCAAAAGAAGGCTCGGAATCTCGCCTTTGGTTTAGGGGACAGAAACGAAGCGTTTGGAAGCTATTACCGACTGCTTTCCGTCGAGGCGCGTTCTATCGACAGAACGAAGACAAGATGAGGCAAGAGTTTGTGCTCCGATCGCCGGCTTTACATCAAGGCGAGTCTATCCCTCAGGACGACTGGAGTTTCTATTTCATGATGCAACATTATGGAGCTCCAACTCGCCTTTTAGATTGGACTGAGAGCCCCTTGCTGGCACTTTATTTTGCGCTTAAGCAAAATTACGGTTATTACGATGCCGCAATCTGGATGTTAAACCCCTCTGCATTAACAGAAACGGTTAAAAGTTCCGACATTATTGCGCCGAATGCTCCGGGAATTGATGTTGCCGCTAAAGAATTAATCGGACCTTGGCTGACTCACCGATTTGATCATGAGTTAGATTTGCCGGAATTTCCTGTTGCTATTTTTCCGACCCACTTTGCCCGAAGGATAAGCAGCCAACGTTCCTGTTTCACCATTCATGGGCGATCACCCAAGGGATTTGACGCGTTTCTGAAGAAAGAAAATTGCTTAGGCAAGATGATCATTCCAGCTCGAGCAGTGCAACATGTCCGAAAAAGCTTAGCGCTGCAAGGTATCGATGAGACGATGATTTTCCCTGACCTGGCGGGTCTGTGTAAGGCACTTGAAGAAAAGTGGTATGCCGGAACACCGCGAATGCCACACGATGGAGTTTTCGTTCGACTTAAACCTTCTGCCGTGAAGCAGGGAGAAGTTGGTATTTTTGCCATCGCAGCAATCGTAAAGGATCAAAAAGTTTTTGACGGGGAGAACGAAGAAGTTATCTGGACTAGCAAAGGGGCTCTTCCCGCGTCAGGGAAAATCAGAGATATGTACGATGATTTCGCGATAATAAAAGACGGAAACTACGGCACACCCACTTCGTTCAATCGGATCACTCCCGCATGGTTTATCAAAGATTCTAAGTCACCAAATCTGCGTTGTGATGAAGACTATGATTTCTACGCCATCCGCGACATTGGGGTGGATGAAGAACTTACGGTCGATTATTCAAGTTTCAGTGATGGTTCACAAGCCGCGCAAACCACCAGCGAAGATAGCTTTTGAAAATGAGCAAATACATTCCACTCTATAAATGGGGCGGGTGGCCCACATCTAAATTGAGCCACAGAATCGGGTGCCCCATATCTCGATTCTGAGATGTGGGCATTCGCGCAAAGCGCGAACCGTCTTTCGTAAATCCCGGCACAAACCCAAAGGTACGATAAAATACCTCCAGGACGGAGGCCACAATGATCGACATCACCAAAGACATCCAGCCCCTCACCACCTTTCGCAACAACTCCGTCAAATTCATGAAGCGCCTCAAGAAGACGCGCCGCCCCATCATCCTCACCGTCAACGGCAAACCCGAAGCCGTCGTCCAGGACCCCGCCGCGTACCAGCGCCTCCTCGACCTCGCCGCCGCAGCCGACGTCAACGAAGGCATCCGCCAGGGCTTGGAAGAGCTTCGTCAAGGCAAAGGCCGCCCGGCCAAAGAGTTCTTCGAGGAGATGAGCAAGAAGCATGGCCTATCTCGTTAGGACTCTGCCCCGTGCCGAACGGGACATGGAAGCAATCTTTGAATACATCCGTGGACTCACTTCCCCACCCGCCACAAAATGGTTCCTGGGTCTCATCGATGCCATCGAGGGCCTTGCCGAACATCCGCACCGCCATCCCGTAACCACGGAAGACCCGGCCCTACGACATCTGCTCTACGGCAATAAGCCCCACGTCTATCGCATCATCTATTCGATCGATATAGCCGCGCAGCGTGTCGAAATCATCCACGTCCGCCATCACGCTCGTGACACATTCAAAACACCCGGTTCGCCCCAGGGCGGCGATGCGGACTAGCCCACGCACGAGTGGACATTCGCGCAAAGCGTGAACAATCAGATGCCAAGAATCTCTTTACAAGTCGAGAGCCACCACCCAGGCGAGCCACGCCAGAGATAGATCGTCAGGCTCTGCCCAATCACCAACGCCGCGATCCCGTACAAATAAACCTTTTGCACACGCCTATCCACAAGAAGGTCGCGCGCGACGCCAAGCAACATCACCGAATCCACGCAAACATAGAAGAGAGCGTGATTGAACAGATAGTCGAAGCGGCCGAAAGGTGCATCGAGCAGGCAGCACGTGGCCAGCACCAGGAAGCGCCGGTGCAACTCCGGCTTGGTGCGCCATATGATCGCCAGTCCAAGCAGCGTGCCGAATGACGTGATGTCGAAAAACGGCACGCTGAGGAATGCGGGGTCGGGCTGATGAAGTTGCACCGCATCGAACCGCCCCATCACCACAGCAACCACCGCACCCAGCGTGACCATCATGGCCCCGAGAACTGCCCCAAACCATCCCAGCGTCCGGTGCACACTCACCTTCCGCACGCGCACCAGCGCCGATTGCAGGATAAAGAAAACCACCCACCCGGAAAATGCCGCGCCGTGGATCCACAAAAGCACAGGCCTCGGCGGAGCGGCATGAAACAGGTTCTGGTCGACCGACCTGCTGAAACCGGTCACCACAATTCCCGCCACGACCAGCGAAAAGAAGAAGTAGAAGTAGCGGTCCACCAGGCCGCCTCGGCCGATGGTCCGTGAAACCGGGCGCACAACCACAGACTGACTGGCTGATGCCATCAGAGAGCCTCCAAATGCTTACCTCAGGTCGAGGGGAGGAAGTGCGCATGAAGATGCCTGAAGAAGTTGAGATACTCTAACACGGCGGGTGACCCACACCATCCAAAAGGAGTCCCCATCTGCGCTGCCCACCACCACCCTCGCCCCATTCCTCTCCGTCCGCAACGCAGCCAGGGCCGTCGACTTCTACAGGCTCGCCTTCGGTGCCGAAGAACTCTTCCGCCACGAAGACCCGACCGGCGCCGTAATCTCGAATCTAGCGATCAGCGGCCACAGCTTCTGGGTCGCCGATGAGTCCCCCGAACACCAAAACTTCAGCCCCGAGACCCTCAATGGCGGCACCGTCCGCATGGTCCATCACCATCGAAGACCCCGACGCCGCCTTCGACCGCGCCGTGGCCGCCGGAGCCACCATCGTCTGCCCCATCCGCACCGAACACGCCTGGCGCATAGGCCGCGTCCTCGACCCCTTCGGCCACCACTGGGAGATCGGCAAGCCACTCCAAAAAACTTGACAGGACCCACCGCAAGAAAACAGGGGTCATCGCAAACCTCAACAACCGAAGCCCGTGGCACCTACGCCCAAAGTCCAGACCTAAAGTCTCTCCTTCGAAGACTTTGCACACTTTTGACGGGGGAGGGGGGACTGGTTCGCCAGCAGCGGTTCACCCGCCATGCGCAGAAATTCTTGAAGAGAAATAGGGCCTCTCTGCTAAGATCGCGAAGAACTTACGTCGTTACCAGCTTCGAAAGGGCCCCTTAATGCGGTTTTACCGACTCTTCCTTGTTCTCCTGGCTTCCTTTTCTGCCGCATCACTCGCAAAAGCCGACACCATCAACTTCACCGTCACGATCACACAGCAGCAAAACCTTTCCAACATTCCAATCGGCACGGTCTTCACCGGCTTCGCGAGCTATGACGGCTCTATCGATCCGAACTTCACTGGAAATCCACCAACCCTGACCTCCTACGGCTTTAACTTCCCATCCGCTCCAGCTTCTCTCTCGGATTTCAAATGGGAGTTCGCTCAGCGCAGCGGCATCGGTCAACCACTCTTTCTGGATTTGATGTTCGTTGACTACGCCTATCCAGGAGCTTCGTTCCTTCTCACCGGAAATCTCTTCCAAACCATCCTTCCATACGCAGAGACGGCAGATTCGGTCAGCTACACCATCGGAGAAACAGGGACCGTTGCTTACAGCTATACGGCAGACCCACCTTCCTCTGTCCCAGAACCTGCCTCCCTCCTGCTCGTCGGCACCGGCCTTCTAACCGCTTTTAACCTGCGCCGGATCCAAATGAAACACGTCTACAGCCGCTCTACGAACGGTTGGCTATGATCTGGTCAAGCCGGCATCGGCTGCCCATCTTCGCGACAGCTCATCGTCGCCAAGATGGGCATTCGCGCGAATGAACGGACCGCTTTCTCATGCACCATCCTCGAAGCTCGAACATCCTATAGGCTGGACACACCAACCAGAGGAGTGAGATGGATTCCGAAACCCTCGATCAACAATCTTCATGGAAAGTGGTCATCGTCGGAGGAGGCTTCGCGGGCCTGCGATGCGCCCTCGAACTCGCCCCTCACGACAACATCCACATCACCCTCCTCGACAAGAACAACTACCAGCAGTTCCAGCCTCTTCTCTATCAGGTAGCGGCCAGCATTCTCTCGCCCGACAACGCGGCCTTCGCTCTGCGCGACATTCTCCGCAACCACGACAACGTCGATATCCAGATGGACGAGGTGACCTCCATCGACCTCGAGCAGCGCACAGTCCACACAGCCGGCGGCAACAGCTTTCCCGGAGACTTTCTCGTCCTCGCAACAGGCTCGCGCGTGAACTTCTTCGGCGTTCCCGGAGCCGACAAATTCACCCTCCCGCTCTACTCCCTCACCGACGCCGAAAAACTCCGCTCCGCCATTCTGAAGTCCTTCGAAGCAGCCGATCGCAGTCCTGGCAAAGCGACCGACGGCGCCCTGAACTTCGTCGTCGTAGGCGGAGGCCCAACCGGAGTCGAGATGGCCGGGACCCTCAGCGACATGCTGACCAGCGTCCTCCAACAAGAATTCCGCCACGTCGATCCCACCCACGCCCAGGTCTCTCTCATCGAGATGGGCCCCGCAGTCCTCGGCACCTTCTCACCCGCCTCGCAAACCTACGCCGCCTCGGCCCTCAAGCAACACGGCGTCCAACTTCGTCTCAACACTGCCGTAAAAGAGGTCACCGCCAACGAAGTCCTTCTCTCCGACGGCTCGCGGGTCCCGACCGGAGTTGTAATCTGGGCCGCAGGCGTGAAAGCTGAAGCCATTCCGACGCAGCCCGCCGCACAGCAGCACCCAAACGGAAGGCTCGTGGTGCAACCAGACCTCAGCCTCACCGGCTTCGAGGACGTCTACGCCATCGGCGACCTGGCCAACGCCGCCGGCCCCGACGGGAAACCGCTACCGCAACTCGCAGCCGTGGCCCAACAAGCCGGACGGCACTGCGCAAAAAATATCCTCGCCTCCATCAGCGGCGAACCAGTCACGCCATTCGTCTACTCGAACCGCGGCGTCCTCGCCATGATCGGCCGCAACGCAGCCATAGCCGAACTCGGCAAGCGTCACCACGAACTCGTCGGCCCAATCGCCTTCGCCGCCTGGCTCGGCATCCACCTGGCGCT
Source organism: uncultured Acidobacteriaceae bacterium (assembly GCA_963756685.1). Classification (GTDB taxonomy): domain Bacteria; phylum Acidobacteriota; class Terriglobia; order Terriglobales; family Acidobacteriaceae; genus Edaphobacter. The sequence goes on along the minus strand of CAVWON010000002.1, from coordinate 127,578 downwards.
GCTGACCGTCGTCCGCGCCAAGCTCGAAGCCATCGTCGAGTGGTCGTGGCAGTACTTCACCGGCGACCGCCCCGGCCAGCTCATCGATCGATAACTTGACAAAGCGTCCCTTGCGAACCGCCTTCATAGCGAAGTCTGATCGTTAGTCAAACGACGAGTCCAAACCTAAAGTCTCTTCTCTGAAGACTTTGCACACTTTTGGTGCAGGGAGGGGGTGTCTCCATAAATCCCGAGAAATCAGGCAACCTTGCGCAAAGAACGATTTTCTTGCGCTTGTAACAAAACACGCATCACACCTCCATACTGGCGAATCTTCGCCGAACGGAGAAATAAACATGCTCATCCTTCTGCTCGTCTTGATTCTTGTGTTCGGCTTCGGTGGTTATCGCATGGGACCAGGGCTCGGCTATTACGGCGGCGGAGGCATCAGCCTCGTCCTCACCATCGTCCTCATTCTGCTCCTGCTCAAGGTCATCTAAGTATCGATGTCCCATTCTTCGCGCCCGCGAAGAATGGGACATCCAGCACTATCGCTTCGAAGACCCACCCATCAACGAGCCCAAGACACCCCGGATCAACTGCCGTCCCACCGTACTTCCCATCGTCCGCGCAGCACTCTTCACTGCGGCCTGCAGCACCGTATCGCCACGATGTGAGCCACCCGACCCCAGCACTCCACCAAGCGACTCCATCCACCCGCCACCCGAACTCCCCGCGGCACCCCCGGCCGGGGCCGTCGTCGCCGAGACCGCGACCTTCCCCTTCAACCTCTCGTAAGCCGACTCGCGATCTACCGCCGTCTCGTACACACCAGCGACCACTGAATTTTTGATGATCGCCGCCCTCTGCTCTGGTGTAATCGGCCCAATCTGGCTATGCGGAGGCATGATCATCGCCCGCTCCACCATCCCCGGAATCCCCTTCTCATCCAAGAACGAAACCAGCGCCTCACCAACACCCAACTCGGTAATCACCGCCTCCACATTCACCTTCGGATTCGCCCTGAAGGTCTGCGCCGCCGCCTTCACAGCCTTCTGGTCTTTCGGCGAAAACGCGCGCAACGCATGCTGCACCCGATTGCCCAACTGCCCCAGCACGGTATCCGGCACATCAATCGGGTTCTGAGTCACAAAGAACACCCCCACTCCCTTCGACCGAATCAACCGCACCACCTGCTCAATCCGGTTCTGCAATACCGAAGGCAAATCATTAAACAAAAGATGGGCCTCATCAAAGAAGAAGACCAGCTTCGGCTTCTCCGGGTCACCAACCTCCGGCAGCTTTTCAAACAACTCGCTCATCAGCCAAAGCAGAAACGTTGCATAAAGCTGCGGCGACCTCATCAACTGATCCGCCGCCAGAATATTCACCACACCTTTACCACTCGCGTCCGTCTGCAAAAGGTCCTCAATATTCAACGCCGGCTCACCGAAGAACAGGTCTCCACCCTGCTGTCCCAGCGCAACCAACCCGCGCTGAATCGCACCAATACTGGCGGCCGAAATATTCCCATACAGCGTTTGATACTCCTTCGAGCTATCACCCACATGCTGTAGCATTGCCTGCAGGTCCTTCATGTCCAGCAGCAGCAACCCGCTGTCATCGGCGATCTTGAACACCAGCGTCAACACACCGGCCTGCGTATCGTTCAGGTTCAGGATCCTGCTCAGCAGTAGCGGCCCCATCTCGCTCACAGTCGCCCGCACCGGATGCCCCTGCTTCCCAAACACGTCCCAGAACACCACCGGACATCCGGCAAAGCTCCACTCATCCAACCCCAGCGCCTTCACCCGCGCGTCAAACTTCGGCGAACTCGTCCCCGCCTGCGATATCCCCGACAGGTCACCCTTCACGTCCGCCGCAAACACCGCCACCCCAATCGAGCTCAGCGCCTCCGCCATCACCTGCAACGTCACGGTCTTCCCTGTCCCCGTCGCCCCCGCGACCAATCCATGTCGGTTCGACATCCCTGGCAGCAAATACAGCTCCTCCGCACCCTTCGCGATCATCGGCATCTCAAGCATCGATCACCCCCGTCAAAATGAAGACTACACGCAAGCCTCGTGCCAACAACAGCAGCCAAACTCTCAACTTGCATCTCCCTGATCCAGTCACTACATTGGCCCGGTAAAACAATCTGCCTCGGAGCACCAATCTCAACCATGCGAATCACTCGTCGCCAAGCGCTCGCTCTCCTCGCCACCGCAGCTCCCGCCCTCCGGTCCGCCTACTCCCAGCAGGACCAAATCACGGTCACGCCTGGTCCATTCACCGGAACTCCGGCGTCTCTGCAGGCCTACCGCTTCCCCGCCTGGTTCAACGACGCCAAGTTCGGCATCTGGGCCCACTGGGGGCCGCAGTCCAGCGTCGAATACGGTGATTGGTACGCCCGCAATATGTATATCCAGGGCTCCGGCCAATACAACTACCACGTCGAGACCTACGGCCACCCCTCCAAGTTCGGCTACAAAGATCTCGTCCCACTCTTCAAAGCCGCGCGCTGGGACCCCGACAATCTCATGGATTTCTATGTCAAAGCAGGCGCCAAATACTTCTTCTCTATGGGCGTCCATCACGACAACTACGACATGTGGAACTCCAAATACCAGCCTCGGTGGAACGCCGTGGCTTCAGGCCCCAAACGCGACATTGTCGGCGCCTGGGCCGCCGCAGCTCGCAAACGCGGCCTCCGCTTCGGCGTCAGCGAGCACCTCTCGAACTCCTACGACTGGCTCGCCCCCGCACATCTGAGCGACAGCACAGGCCCGCTCGCCGGCGTCACCTACGACGGCTCCGACCCCGCCTTCGCCGATCTCTACCACGACTACACCGGCCAACCCGCGGATTTCGCCAAAAACGCAAAAGCCATGGGCCGTGTTGCACCCGACCGCTGGAAGCTCCAGTACTTCCGCCGCATCAAGGACCTCATCGACCAGTACCAGCCCGACCTCCTCTACACCGACGGCGGCATACCCTTCGACGAATACGGCTACTCCACCGTAGCCGAGATCTACAACGTCAGCGCCGCACGCCACAACGATAAGGTCGAGGCCGTGTACTTCAGCAAGCAGGCGGACAATTGCGCCATCGGCACCTGCGCACTCGACCGCGAACGTGGCGTCCTCGATGGCATCTCCGCGTCCCCGTGGCAAACAGACACCTGCATCGGCGACTGGCACTACAAACGCGGCGTCGCCTACAAGTCACCGAAGAAAGTCATCGACCTCCTCGTCGACATCGTCAGCAAGAACGGCAACCTGCTTTTGAACTTTCCTCTGCCAAACAGCGGCGAACTCGACTTTGCAGAGCGCGAGGTCCTCGCCGGCATCACCGCCTGGATGGCGGTCAACAGCGAAGGCATCTACGCCACCCGCCCCTGGAAGATCTACGGCGAAGGCCCCTCCACCAAAATCGTCATCGCGCCGAACGGCAAGGAGTTCGACCCCAACGAAGGCAAGAAGCCCGACCTCACCGCCTCCGACATTCGCTTCACCACCAAAGGCTCCACCATCTACGCCTTCGTGCAGGGCTGGCCCACCGCAAACGCCGTCCTCCCCGCCCTCGGTACCACCAGCCCGCAAAACCCCGCCAAGGTAATCAGCGTCACGATGCTGGGCCACAACGAAACCCTGAAGTTCTCACAAAACCCTACTGCCCTCAACGTCACGCTACCCACCAACCGACCACCCACCGCCGACATCGGCATCACCCTCAAACTCACAACGGCATAACCACAACCATCATTGAGGATGGTGACCATCCTTCACCATCCTCACCACCTCAATCTCCTCCCCGCCGCCCACCGGCACAAGAACCCGACCAACCTCCCGATACCCCTTCAACGTATAAAGTGCAACGCCCGTCAACGTACTCCCCATCTCGAACCGCGAAAATCCTCGCTCCTCCGCCGCACTCTCCGCGGCCGCCAGAATCAAGCTCCCCAAACCCATTCGCGCAAACTTCGGATGCACAAAGATCGCCCGAACCTTCGCCGCATCCGCCTCCGGATCAAGCGCCTCCGGAGCGATCTTCTCGATCTGATGATCGCCGCCATACAGGGTCTTTCGGAAGCTCCACCCACCGCACCCCGCCAACTCCCCACCTTCGGCTATCGCAACAAAATAAGTTCCGTCTGCGATCAACTGGCTATCCACCGTGAACACCGTCGCGAGCGCACCTTCAATCTGAGGCGCCGAATAATCCCCTGCTTGCAGACCCCGCACTGAAGCATCGATCAGCCTCCGAATCCCTGTCACGTCCTCCGTCGTCGCGACTCGCAGATCAAATCTCGCCATGCGCAGAGTATAAAAGTCCCACGCTCAATCGCGTCGCCGTGCAAAATTCATCTGCTTGATCTTGTCCGTCCTATCCGCTTCGTACTAGACTCCTCCCCATGATGATAACCATGCCCAGCGCTCTCAAACTCCTCGCCGCCGCTCTGCTCCTTACGCTTACCGCCGCTCCGCTCCAGGCGCAGGACTGGGCCAAATCCCGCCTCGACGCCTCGCCCCGTCACCACGAGTACGTCGCCCTCAAGCACGGCGACCGCACCGTCCAGGCCTTCGTCGTCTACCCCGAGGTCAAAACCAAAGCTCCCGTCATAGTCCTCATCCACGAGATCTTCGGCCTCAGCGACTGGGCCAAGGAGATGGCCGACGAACTCGCCGGACAAGGCTTCATCGTCGTCGCGCCTGATCTCCTCACCGGCTTTGGCCCCAATAACGGCGGCTCCGACTCCTTCCCCAGCATGGACGCCACCACCAAAGCCGTCTCCGGCCTTGACCCCGCAGTCGTCACCGCCGACCTCGACGCTGCGGCCGACTACGGCAAAAAGATCCCCGCGGGCAACGGCAAAATCGCCACCGTCGGCTTCTGCTGGGGCGGTGGCAAGTCCTTCGCCTTCGCAACTCATCGCAAAGACCTCTCCGCTGCCTTCGTCTTCTACGGCTCCGGCCCGACAGACGTCACCACCATCACCGCTCCCGTCTACGGCTTCTACGCCGGCAACGACGCCCGCATCGGCGCCACCCTCCCCGCCACAACCGAAGCCATGAAGGCCGCGGGCAAGAAGTTTGATCCCGTCACCTACGACGGCGCTGGCCACGGCTTCATGCGCGCCGGCGAAGCCCCCTGATGCGTCCCCCGCCAACAAAGCCGCTCGCGAGCAAGGCTTTACGCGCCTCGTCGCCCTCATCAAAGAGATGAAGAGCGCTCCCCTGGCAAACAACGCGACCCGAAACAACACCGTTGCAGCAAAAAAATCAGCGGGCCCGTCCATGCAGTGCCATGACGAAAAGGCCGCCACCAGCACCACAACGGAGATGGCTGCAATAATGTAACTGTGGCTGCCTCACTACAAGACCAACTCGATCGCATCACCCAGAACACCCGCGCCCTCGTCCAACCCGAGCGTCTCGCCGTCTCCGAAAAAGCGACCGCAGACCTCTTCAACACCGGCATCGAGGACCGCGTCCTGAAGGTCGGAGCGCAAGCTCCGGCCTTCACCCTTGAAGACGCCGTCACCGCACAAGCCCGTCAACTCCACAGACCTTCTCGCCCTCGGCCCCCTCGTCATCAACTTCTTCCGCGGCCGTTGGGACCCCTACTGCGTCACCGAACTCGAGGCCTGGCGCGACCTGCACACCGATCTCCGCAAGCGTGGCGCCCTCCTCGTCGCCATCTCCCCCCAAACCACCCGCCAGAACAACTTCACCCTCCAGCAGCACGGTCTCCGCTACCCTCTGCTCTCCGACCCCGGCGCGGCCATCGCCGAAAGATTCGGCATCGCCTACACCATCCCTCCGGAGCATCGCCGCTACTTCCAGTCCATCCTCATCAACATTCCCTTCAACAACGCCGGCCTCAGCTACCACAACGCCACCGAGGCAAGCTGGCGCCTTCCCCTGCCCGCCGTCTTCGTCATCGATCGCACGAACACCATCACCTTCTCCGAGGCCCACGCCGACTTCCGCGTCCGCCCCGAGCCCGCCGAGTCATCGGCGCACTCGACGCCGAAACGCTTCGAAATCCAACCAGCTAAACTAGACCCATGATCGACGAAGCCACCTTCCGCCGCGAATCCGACCGCGCTCTCGAATCCCTCAAGCAATCCCTCATCGCAGCCGAGGACGACGACGGCACCTTCGAGTTCGAAGACAACAACGGCGTCATGAACATCATCTTCGAGAACGGCTCCTCCAAATTCGTCATTACTCCAAACACTCCCATCCGTCAGGTCTGGATCTCCGCGCAAGCCACCAGCTTCAAACTCGACTGGTCTGAGTCCGCCCACGCCTTCACCCTCCCCAAGACCGGCGAAGACCTCAAGACCCTCACCCAGCGCCTCCTCCGCGATCACCTCAACGACCCCACCATCACCTTGCCCTGATCGAAAACCAGACGTACGCCTAAAAAAACGGGCCTCTGCGCCGACGGCCTGTGCTACAAAAGACGCATGCCCAAACATCTGGTCCTGGCCCTCGCCGCCGCTGCGTTCGTGTCTGCCGCATTGCCCGCCCAAACCATCTCCAGCAAAACTGCCGCCATGAAGCACATCGACGGCTACCTTCCCCTTGACTGGGACGCCAAGGCTGGCAAGCTCTACCTTGAGGTCACCCACCTCGACACCGACATCCTCTACACCCACTCCCTCCCATACGGCACCGGCTCAAACGACCTCGGCCTCGATCGCGGCCAGATCTCCCGTGGCCAACTCGTCCACTTCCAGCGCACCGGGCCAAAGGTTCTTCTCGTCGAACCCAACCAGCGCTTCCGCTCGACCTCCTCCGACCCCAACGAGGTCCTCGCCGTCCGCCAGTCCTTCCCCGAGTCCGTACTATTCGGCTTCAAAGTCGAAGCCGAAGACCCCAACGGTACCGTCCTCGTCGACGCCACCGACTTCTTCCTCCGCGACGCCCACGAAGTAGCCGGCGCGCTCACCCGCACCCAACAGGGCACCTATAAACTCGACCCCACCCGCTCCACCATCGCCCTCGACGCCACCAAGGCCTTCCCCAAGAACACCGAAGTCGAAGCCATCCTCACCTTCACCACCGACGGCCCAGCTCGCGGCGAGTTCGTCCGCGACGTCACCCCCGACCCCCACGCCCTCACCGTCCGCGAGCACCAGTCCTTCGTCGAACTCCCGGGCCCCGGCTTCACGCCACGCCGCTTCGACCCCCGCGCCGGCTACTTCCCCACCTCCTATCGCGACTACAACGTCCCCGTCAGCGAATCGCTCGACCAGCAGTTCATCATCCGCCATCGTCTCGTCAAGAAAGACCCCTCCTGCAAGACCAATTGCGAAGCAGTCGCGCCAATCCAGTACTACGTCGACAGCGGAGCCGCCGAGCCGATCCGCACCGCACTCCTCGAAGGCGCACGCTGGTGGGACCAGGCCTTCCAGGCCGCAGGCTGGGCCAAAGGCACCTTCAAGGCTGACATCCTCCCCGCCGGCGCCGACCCCATGGACATCCGCTACAACATGATCGAGTGGGTCCACCGTTACACCCGTGGCTGGAGCTACGGCGCCGCCGTCGTCGATCCCCGCACCGGCGAAATCATCAAAGGCAACGTCACCCTCGGCTCCCTCCGCAGCCGCCAGGACTATCTCATCGACGAGGCCCTCCTCAGCCCCTACATCAACGGCAAGCCGCTCCCGTCGGCAAGCGATCCCATGCTCGCGATGGTCCTTCAGCGCACCCGCCAACTCGCCGCGCATGAGACTGGCCACACCCTCGGCCTCTCCCACAACTTCGCCGCAAGCAGCTTCCCCCACACCCCCGAAGAGTCCGTCTCCGTCATGGACTACCCGCACCCCTGGATCACGCTCGACAAAAACGGCGTCCCCAACCTATCGCAAAGCTACGCCGTGAACATCGGCATCTGGGACAAGGTCTCCATCAACTACGGCTACCGCGAATTCGACAAATCAAACAAACCCACCGAAGACCCGGACGCGCTCAACGCCATCCTCGCCGCAAGTGAAAAGACCGGCCTCATCTACATCACCGACGAAGACTCACGTCCGCTCGGCGGCGCGCACCCACACTCCCATCTTTGGGACAACGGCACCGATCCTGCCGACGAACTCGATCGCATCATGACAATCCGCACGGCCGCCCTCAAACGCTTCGGCGAAAACGCCATCACCAACGGCACTCCATTTGCCCAGCTTGAAGACACGCTCGTCCCCCTCTATCTCCTCGATCGCTACCAGACCGAAGCGGCATCAAAGGAGATCGGCGGCCTCGATTATCGCTACGCGCTCCGTGGCGACGGCCAGCTCATCACCAAAATCGTCTCTCCTGATGACCAGAAAAAGGCCCTCGCCGCCGTCCTGAAAACTCTCTCACCCGAAACCTTGACTCTCCCCGAATCGCTCCTCCAAATCCTTCCACCCCGCCCCCCAGGCCTCGCGCGCACCCGCGAGTCCTTCCCCTCACACACTGGCCTCACCTTCGACCCCATCGCGACTGCCGAGTCCTCTGCCGACCTCACCCTCGCCCTTCTCCTCGACCCCGCTCGCGCCTCGCGCCTCATCGAGTACCACATGCGCGTTCCCGAATCACCCTCGCTACGCGGCGTCCTCGAAGCCGTCTCGAAGACAGTAGCTGAACGCCCCGAAGGGGGTCACACCATGTCGTCCGAGGTCGAGCGGGCCGTCGAATTTCGCGCTCTCGAAGCGATGCTCGCGCTTGCAGTCAACCCGGCGACCTCCAGTCAGGCCCGCGCCATCGCCCGCTCGCACATCGCCGACGTACTGAAGGAACTTACAACGACTCCGCGCGCCCACCGACACCGCCGAGGCCATTCACCGCGCCGCCCTCATCGACCGCATCAACGAGTTCGATCGTGACCCCGCGAAATTCGTCCCCGCCAAACCCATCGAAGCCCCGCCCGGCATGCCCATCGGCGACGACGAAGACTTCTAACAAGGAAGGCGCTACGCTCCGATCCCTCTGAACAGGGGTTTTTCAGCGTTCCTGTCGGTCGCGTCAAACGGCCCAATCACCGGAACTACGGGCGCGGTGCCCCTCCACGCCACCCAAACGGCACACAACAGGATGCTCAACCCTGTGATGGCCAGCCAGGACTTCTTCAAGGCAAGAAAGGGAAAGGCCGGCGCGGCGGCAAAAAGTGCCGCGACCGACAGTGGCGTGATCTTCGCGGAGGGCGTCTGGCTCAGAACATACGGCACGATGGCCATCGAGTATGCGAGATAGGTCAGGATCGCCGCGCTCACCTGCAGTGCGCGGCTGCCTCTCCTCTTCGCGCCCCATAACGCGGCGGCCCCTACAAGTACACCCAAAAACATCGTCGCCAAACCCCGAAGGTAGGCCCCAGGCGAATAAAGGGACGATCCACTAATCGTCGAAAACTCATCGACGCCCCACATCATCAGAGAGCCTGCTAACGCTGCCGGAATCGCGAAGAGCAGCCCACGCCGAAAGAATTCGCCTCTGTTCGCCAGCTCATTCGCACGTTCCTTCTCAACGCACGCCGGACAAACCATCACGGTTCCCACTCGATAATAAGAAATTGCAATCGCACAGGAGCAGAAGCGGCAGGTATTCACAGGTCGTTCTCCGAAAAAAAGTGATTCGTCCCAAGCGCATTCGGGAGGATATCATGGACTGTGCTTCGTACATTCTCGCCTTCAAATGGACTGCGGTCTCGTCTGAGTTGACAGCCACCATCCGTCGCCAGCGAACCAGCAACTCTCATCCGGGCCATTATTTCGCTGCAACGTCTTCACCTTGTTCCATCCGCCGTTACGAAATGCTTCGGTAAGCCTTTGCTCATTTGCCTCGCTTCTTGCTCCGACACAGGGAACAAACTGTACCTGCAGAAGAAAGCGTGCCGCAAACCCACCATCGTCTTGCTTCGTGATCAGCAACATTGCACCAGCCCCTTCCGCGGGCGTCATCGGAAAGAGAAGCCGCCCTTTCGGCCGCAACGCGTCAAGCCATACGTTCAGCGGGCCAGTCGCTCCGGCATTTACATAGAGGACATCACACGGTTGAAGCGGCCCCTCCGCCCCCGACCTGTGATGCACAATCACGTAAGGAAACTCAGCCAGGTTGTTCATCGCACGCCGAGCAAACTCCGGTTCAATCTCATAGGCATCCACCGCGCCGGCCTCTCCCACCAGCTTCGCCAGCAACGTCGTGTAGTAACCGGTGCCGGCCCCCACATGGACGACCCGTTCACCTCTTTTGATGTCCAACGCAGCGAGACAAAATACATGCAACGAAGGCTGCCCATTGTTGAAGGGCCCGTCGCCTCCAAGCGAGACCACCACGTCCTGATACAGGACCGGCGGGATCATCGGGTGGTGAGTCGACATAGCCCGAGCGTGTAAATATCTTCCACGGCGGAGTCCCCACAAACTGCTCGCGAGGAGTTGACGCCAGCGCGGCCTCGAGTTCACCTCCCGGAGCGATACCCGCATTGGCAGTTATCAACTTCGCGAAGAACAATCGGTGCGCCTGTATTCGGCCCGTGGTCATTCTCTAAAGCTATACTCGTTATCCATGCCCCGTCAGGCACAAAGGTCGTGCAACTCAGGATGCCAGCCGTCCTGGACCACAGCTATACTCAATCCTCGATGACTCCTACACCACCAATCCGAGTCCTGGTTGCGAAACCCGGCCTCGACGGCCACGACCGCGGCGCCAAAATCATCGCCCGCGCCCTCCGCGACGCCGGCATGGAGGTCATTTACACCGGTCTCCGCCAAACCCCCGAGATGATCGTCTCCGCCGCCATCCAGGAGGACGTCGACTGCATCGGCCTCTCCATCCTCTCCGGCGCCCACAACGTCATCGTCCCCCGCATCGTCCAACTCCTCCGCGAACAAAAGGCCGAAGACATCCTCCTCGTCCTCGGCGGCACTATCCCCGACGAAGATCAGCCAAAATTAAAAGAGAACGGCGTCGCGGCCATCTTCGGACCGGGAACGCCGCTCGAATCCACCATCGACTTCATCCGCAAGAACGTAAAACCCCGCGGCCTTCTTACCATTTAGCGTGGGCAAACTACCACGGCAGCGGCTTACCCAAATGAACGTACGCACCGTTCGGGCCGCTATCCTGCAGCGTGGCCAGCTCCACTGACGTCTTCGCGCCAGTCTCGATATCAAGCTGCGCACCTTCGCCGCCCATCTCCGTCTTCACCCATCCCGGATGCGCCGAATTCACCTTGATCTTTGTATCTTTCAACTCATGCGCCAGATGAATCGTGAAGGCGTTGAGTGCCGCCTTCGAAGCGTCATACGCAAAAGTCTTCGCATCGTAGATAAAAGACCCCGGCGTCGCATGCAGCGTATTCGACCCCAGAATGCTCGACAGGTTCACTATCCGCCCGCCCAGACTCTTCCGCAGCAGAGGAAGCAGAGCCTGCGTCAATCCAACCACCGCAAAGAAATTTGTATCGAATGTCTTCCGTAAAATGTCCTGCGAAGTCTTCGACGTCTCATTGCCCTTCCGGCCATCGAGCATGATGCCCGCATTGTTGATCAGAATATCGAGCCTGCCATAGTCCTTCTCGATCAGCTTAGCGACGCCCGCATAGTCCGCCGAATTATCCACATCCAGCTTCACCGCACGCGCATCGACGCCGTCTTTCTTCAACTCCGCCACGGCCGCTTCGCCTTTGGCCAGGTCACGCGCCCCAACCAGCACTGTAATTCCCAGCTTCCCCAGCTGCCGTGCCGTCTCCAACCCAATTCCCTTGTTCCCACCTGTAATCAGCGCAATCTTTTTCGCTTCACTCATCAATGTCACCTCATCATCCAATCTAACTGCAGTTAATCTATGAGATGAGATACGCGGCGAAACGTTCCGCATATTTTGGCGGCAAAGACCGCTTCTTCATGTCCATGCCCACGCACACATGCATCGTCTCCCCCTCGCACAACAGCACGCCATCAGCGACCCGGAGGGCCCTGTAACCAAACTTGATCACCGCACCGCGCGCAGCCAGCAACCGCGCCTCAATCACCAGCTCATCGTCGTACCGCGCCGGCGTCCGATACCGCACGTGCACATCGACGACCGTAATCCCACAGCCCTCTTCCTCTTCCATCCGCTTGTAATCCAGCCCCAGCTGCCGAATGAACTCCACTCGACCCACCTCAAACCAGATCAAATAGTTTGAGTGATACACCACCCCCATCTGATCGGTCTCTGCATACCGCACCCGCACCCGCGCCTCACCCACGGGTCTCACACCTTGAACGTTAGTCATCCAAACAGTCTACCGATTAAGGTCCGCATTCAAATCCGTGTCATCGGCTGAAAATCCGTGTCAAGCCTTCCCCCAAACCGGCTTCCTTTTCTCCAGAAAGGCCGCCACACCCTCACGAAAATCATGCGTCCCCCTGGCCACAGCGTTCGCAGCCAGCGCCTCTGTAATCGCGGAATCGAGCCAAGCTTTATTCTGCGCCGCCAACAACCGCTTCGTCGCCACCAGCGCCTCCGGACTGTTCCCCTTCAACACCGCCACCAACTCAAGCGTCCGCGCCTCCAGCCGCTCCGCTTCCACCACTTCATTCACCAGCCCCAGCTGCAACGCCTCTTCGCTCGTGAACAGCCGCGCCGTCAGCAACAGGCCCCGCGCCTGCTTCTCTCCAATCTGTAGCACCAGAAACGCCGACACCACCGCCGGCACAAATCCGATCCTTACCTCCGTATACCCGAACCTCGCCCCGGGTGCCGCCAGCGTAAAGTCGCACATCGTCGCCAACCCCGTTCCCCCGGCGATCGCCGCCCCATGTACCACCGCGATCGTCGGCTTCGGCAGCTCATACAGCGCACGAAACAGCCGCGCGATCCGCTCCGCGTCCGCCGTATGCTCCGCGGCGGACTTATCATTCATCCCCTGCAGCGCACTCAAATCCAGCCCCGCGCAAAACGCTTCACCCGCCCCTGCAAACACAACCACGCGACAATCGCTCGCCGCGGCGTCCTCCATCGCCAGCATCAACTCTTCCTGCATCTCAGGCGTCATCGCATTCCGCCGCTCGGGACGATTCAGCGTAATCCTCCGGACCCCGTCCTCTTCCACCACAATCAAACTAATCATCAGCGCAACTCGCTTTCTACTCCCTATTCCCTAACCCCTATTCCCTGCCCTATTGCACCTTCGCTCCATACTTCCGCTCAATCTCCGCACTAGCCGCAATCAAACCATCCAACGGCCGCAGCGGAGGCAACTCCGCGCCCAGGGCCTTCAACTCAGCCAGCAAAGTCTCCGTCGCCATATTCCCCACCAGCGTATCCTGCGCGAACGGACACCCCCCCAGTCCGCCAATCGCCGCATCGAACCGCCTGCACCCCGCCTCATATGCCGCCTTCACCTTAGCCGCTGCATTGTCCGGCCGAGCATGCAGATGCACGCCAATCTCCACATTGTCATGGACGGCCATGACATCGCTCACCACATCAGCCACCTGCTTAGGCGTCGCCAGACCTACCGTGTCCGCCAGCGAAATCTGCTTCACACCACAGTCCACCAACAGGTCGCAAGCGTCCACCACCTCTTCGATGCTCCAGGCGTCCCCGTACGGGTTCCCAAACGCCATCGAGATATACGCCACCACGTCCATCCCCGCCTTATACGCCAGCGTCCCCACCTTCTCCAGCTCCTCCAGCGACTCCTCCGGCGTCTGGTTCTGGTTCCGCTGCAAAAACGTAGGCGAGATCGAATACGGAAACCCCAGCGTCTGCACGCTCCCCGTCTTCACCGCTCGCTCGGCGCCCTTCTCATTTACCACGATCCCAATGATCTCCACATCGTCCGGAGGGTCCAAATACTCCAGCACCAGCTCCGAGTCCGCCATCTGCGGCACCACCGCTCGAGAAACAAAACTCACAGCATCGATATGCTTGAACCCCGCCGCAATCAACACCCGCAGATAATCCGCCTTCACCTCCGCCGGCATGTTCTTCGGCAACCCCTGCCACGCGTCCCGCGGACACTCAATAATCTTTACTATTTCGCTCATTGAAAACTCTCAGAACCTTTCGTGAACAGCCACCAGCAAAGCGAGAAGTGGGCAACGACGATTCCGCCTATGGCCGAAACCTTATACGACAACTTATCGCTTAGAAGTCCATAAAGCGCCCACTGTAGAAGCGCCACAAGTAAAACAACCATACTTGCTCCAAAATAGTTACCCTTAAGCGCACAAGCAAAAGGAAGTATCAATCGCGCAGTGATGTAATCCCCATGTCCGAATCCCGCCGAGTAAAATCCAATACAAAGAGCGATTGGCGCTAACAAGATACCCAACGACAAAAATGGGTTATTACGAAGCCAATTCTTCACGTCTGCAGAACCCCCGGATTAAACTTCGGCACATCCGGATTCAAAGCCGCCGCCTCTAACGCCGTCATCAGCACCTCCCGTGTCTCCACCGGATCAATAATCCCGTCGATCCAAAGCCGAGCCGCCCCATACCTAGGATCAGCCTGCGCGTCATAAGAAGATTTGATCTCGTCATACAGCGCCTTCTTCTCCGTCTCCGACAGCACCTTCCCCCCACGCTCCATCTGCTTCGCCCGAACCTCCGCGAGAGTATTCGCCGCCGAAGCTCCACTCATCACCGCGTACCGGGCCGTAGGCCAGGCGAACAAAAACCGCGGATCATAGGCCTTCCCGCACATCGCATAGTGCCCTGCCCCAAAACTCCCACCCACTATCACAGTTATCTTCGGCACCACACTCGTGCTCACCGCCGAAACCATCTTCGCGCCGGCGCGAATAATCCCACTCCACTCCGCGTCCTTCCCCACCATGAACCCATTCACATCATGCAAAAAAATCAGCGGCACCAAGCTCTGATTGCAGTCCATAATGAACCGCGCGGCCTTCTGCGCACTCTCCGTATAGATCACCCCGCCGAACTCCGTCCGCTTGCTGCCATCGAGCGCTATCTGCTGCTGATGCGTCTTCTGATTAGCCACAATCCCCACGGCCCGCCCGCCAATCCGTGCATACCCGCACAACACCGTTCGCCCAAACTCCTCCTTATACTCATCGAACTCGCTGCGATCGACGATCCGGGCAATCACCTCCCGCATGTCATACACGTTCGTCGCCGCCTTCGCCGGGTCGGGATCGATCAACCCATACAGGTCCTCCGCCGCATACTTTGGAGCGTCAACCTTCGCATCAAACGCCACTCGCGAAAACGGAGCCCCGGCCCGCTGCCCAATCTTCCCTACCAAAGACCGCAACCGAGCCAAACACAAATGATCGTTTGGCTCCTTGAAGTCCACGGTCCCCGAGATCTCCGCATGCATCGAAGCCCCACCCAACTCCTCCGCCCC
The DNA here is from genome assembly GCA_963756685.1 of uncultured Acidobacteriaceae bacterium. Classification (GTDB taxonomy): domain Bacteria; phylum Acidobacteriota; class Terriglobia; order Terriglobales; family Acidobacteriaceae; genus Edaphobacter. Next base: position 112,243 of record CAVWON010000002.1, on the reverse strand, counting down.
TGTCTTCTGTCCGATCGCCGCCTGCACCAGCGAAGGCCCCGCCAGAAACAACCCCGACCCCTCCGTCATCAACACAGTATCCGTCATAACGGGCAGATAGGCCCCCCCGGCCACACACATCCCCATAATCGCCGTAATCTGCGGTACTCCCATCGAGCTCATCACCGCGTTATTCCGAAATACCCTGCCGAAATCGTCGGTATCGGGAAACACGTCCTCCTGCAGCGGCAGAAAGACCCCCGCCGAATCCACCAGATACAGCGTCGGAATCCGGTTCTCCAGCGCAATCGTCTGCGCTCGCAGCACCTTCTTCGCCGTCATCGGAAAAAACGCCCCCGCCTTCACCGTCGCGTCGTTGGCAATAATCATGCAAAGCCGCCCGCTCACCCTTCCCAGTCCGGTCACCACCCCCGCCGCGGGCGCACCGCCATACTCCTCATACATCCCATACGCCGCCCACAGCCCCAGCTCCAGGAGCTCCGACCCCTCATCCAGCAGCAGCTTCAACCGCTCCCGCACCGTCAGCCGTCCCTTGGCCCGCTGCGCCTCCGCGGCCTTAGCCCCGCCACCCAGCCGAATCTCGTCCTCTTCCACCCGCAAGGCCGCCATCAAAACCCGCAGCGCCTCGCGGTTCGCACCAAACCGCGCTGCCTTCACATCCAGCTTCGACCCCAACGCATTCTCCAACTTCAAACCCTCCGCCATCGCACCATCCAACAAAAACACGTCAGCTTAGCATCTTAGTCATTCATTGTGCTTAACGTCTCGCACAGACACGTGTAGCCTATCTCGACACGAACCTCGACGCTCTTCATGGAGACGGAATGACCATCCGCACCCTTCTCGCAAGCCTTGTCCTCATCGCCGGCTTACTCTTCCAGCCGACCCTCCACGCCGCTCAATCCGCCTCCACCGCTCTCGACAAATCCATTGATCTGTCCGTAGGAGATCACGTCAAGGTCCAACAACTCCTCACCAAACTTCAGCAAGCCGTCGTCAAACACGATGCCGCCGCCGTCGCTGACCTTGTCCACTACCCCATCAAGGTCAACCCTGGCAAAAAGCCCTTCACCGTCAAAAACGAGAAGGCCTTCATCAACGACTACGACCGCATCATCACCCAGGACATTCAGGACGCCATCCTCAAACAGAAATACGAAAACCTCTTCGTCAACTCCCAGGGAGCCATGATCGGCGACGGCGAGGTCTGGATCACCGGATTCTGCCGCGACAAGTCCTGCAAACAATCCGACATCAAAATCGGCACCATTCAGGACACCAAAAACCTAAAACCTTAGCCACAGAACCGGGTGCCCCATATCTCGATTTTGAGATGTGGGCATCGTGCGGAGCACGACCGCACTCCTCACCAGTTGCACTACCATCAATTCACCATGCACCTCCAACCCACCGACGCTCTCCTCGTCATCGACGTCCAAAACGACTTCATGCCCGGCGGCGCCTTAGCAGTCGAAGACGGCGACGCCATCGTACCCCTCATCAACACCCTCGCCAAAAAATTCGACCACGTCATCCTGACCCAGGACTGGCACCCACCCCAACACATCTCCTTCGCCACGACCCACACTAATAAGCGGCCCTTCGAATCAATCGAAGCCGCATACGGCCCCCAGACCCTCTGGCCCGAACACGTCCTCCAACACACCGAAGGCGCAGCCTTCCACCCCACGCTGCACATCCCTCACGCCGAACTCATCCTCCGCAAAGGCTTCCGCCGCCACATCGACAGCTACTCCGCCTTCCTCGAAAACGACCACCGAACTCCCACCGGCCTCGCCGGCTACCTCCGCGAGCGCAACCTCGCCCGCCTCTTCCTGTGCGGCCTCGCCTACGACTTTTGCGTCCGCTACTCCGCCATTGACGGCAAAGCTCTTGGCTTCGAAACCATCGTCATCGAAGACGCTACCCGCCCAGTCAACCTTTCGGACACCGTCGCCGAAACCAACGAAGCTCTGGCCGCCGCGAACGTCCCCCGCATTCAATCAACTGACATCTGGAAATAGCCACCCAGCCAAATACACACGGACCGCATACAATCCTCAGATGTCAACCACCACCTGCAGGCAAGCCGTCGCTGAATACTTCTCGGCCCTGCGTGCCATGGACGTCGACCGCTGGGTCAACACCTTCGCGCCCGACGCCGAAAGCCACGACCCCGTCGGCACACCTCCGCTCCTAGGACACGACGCCCTTCGTCAGTTCCTCACCGAAATCTTCTCTGTCTTCGAAACCATCGGACTCACCGAAGATCACATCTTCGTAGCAGGCGACACAGCCGCCGTAAAGTGGACTGGCCTCGGTCGCGGTCGCAACGGCAAAGACGTCATCTTCGAAGGCATCGACGTCATTGAATGCAATCCAGACGGCAAAATCATCTCCGTCCGCGCCTATTGGAATCCCACCCCAATAGTCGCTGCCGTAACAAGTTAACCGAACTCCACACCGCCAGAGATCACAATCCGAGGCAGGTATCAGAGCGCAATCGCAACTAAAAAGGAGATGGCGATTCGCACCGCAAAGTCACTCATGCGCAAGACTATACAGCAGCCAATCCCCCCAATCCCAACTCCTCCGCCCGCGCCTGCATCGCCCTTAAACAATTCCCCAAATGCTCCTCCACACTCAATCCCAGCAACTCCGCGCCCCCAGTAATGTCCTCCCTTTTCACCGCCCGCGCAAACGCCTTGTCCTTCATCTTCTTCTTCACCCCCGCCACCTCGACCTCAAGAATCGACTTCGACGGCTTCACCAACGCACAGGCCGTCAAAAATCCTGCCAACTCGTCGCAAGCAAACAGCGCCCGCTGAAGATGCGACTCCCGCGCCACGCCCGAATAGTCCGCATGCGCCAGAATCGCCTGCAGCACACTCTCCGGCCACCCTTGCTCGCGCAGATGGTTGACCCCGACAAACGGATGCTCCTCCTGCGTCGGGTGCCGTTCATAGTCCATGTCATGCAGCAGCCCCGCGCTGGCATACAACTCAACGAACTCCGCAGCCTCCGCCCCACTCAAGCCCAACCGCTCCGCCTCCATCACCCCATACGCCTCAGTGCAAACCGAAACCGCCATCCCGTGCTTCCGCAGACTCTCGCTCATCGTCCACTCCTGCAAAGTAGCCAAGGCCTGCGCCCGACCTAACCTCTCACTCATTCAATCCTCCAAACCAAATAAAGCTCTTAATCCCTAATCACAAACGACCGCCCTTATACGTTACCAACTTGGTTCCCTCTTCGGTTTTTTTAGGCATTTGTGCATCCATCAAAGGTTTTCCGCTTGACTCTCCATTACACCAGTGTCAATCTAGGCACATCGAACGCTCCGTTATCGGACGTGCGCTGCGGTTTCCATGCTCTGGGTCCGCCCGCTACAGACAACTTATGGCAACTATGATGGCACCCGTAGAACAACGTGAGGTCTTGCGTTGTGACCACTGCAGCCTGGTGCAATTTCGTACAGCGAACGCCCTGTGCCGCCGCTGTCACAAATGCCTCGAGGTCGAAGAGCCTGAACCGGCTCCCGTCCCCTTGGCTCTCGTCCCCACACCCGTAGCAGTAGAAGGCGGCTTGCAGGTAGCCACCGCCGTTCGCGATCTGCGCCACGTGCGCAATCTATCGCAGCGGCAGCTCGCCACCCGCATGGGCGTCCCGCGCACCTACATCTCGAAGATCGAGAACGGCAAAGCAATGCCGACCCTCTCGTCTCTCGACCGTCTGGCGCGGGCCCTTCAGGTCGACATATCCACCTTGCTGCGCGACTCCAACACGCGCCATCGCGACGAGACAGCGGTCCTCATGACCGACCCCTTCCTCGCCGAGATTGCCATGTACACCTCGCAGCTCGACGATCTGCAGCGCTCCATCTTCCTCAACCACGTTCGCGAGCTCGCTGCCGGCCGTCGTCGTACGGCATAAGTCGCGTCTCCGCACGCCTGATCACCTCTCCAGGGAGAGCGCCGCCGTCCGCGGCGACGCTCTCCCCTCCGTACCGCCAGCTCGCGAAGCTGGTCAGCGGACAGCAAAATAAACAGCTTAGCCAATGTCCCTGCCCGGTTCCCCATCTCCATGCGACGCCTGATCAAAAGACGTTCATTGCGCACCCCACATCGGTGTGCTAGCGTCAATATCTGCGAGGTCGCTTTTGCGCGGATCAACACCCCCATCGATTCCCCCCTCAGTACCCAGCCGCGTTCCCAATCGCAGCCACGAACTCGCTCCCGAAGAACTGAGCCTCTATCGAACGCTCGACCCCGCCAAAATTCCCCAGCACGTCGCCATCATCATGGACGGCAACGGCCGCTGGGCCGGCAAGCGCGCCCTTAAGCGCTTCCTCGGCCACCAGAAGGGCGCCGAGTCCGTCCAGTACGTCGTCGAAACTGCCTCCCGCATCAACCTTCCCTGGCTCACCCTCTACGCCTTCTCGCTGGAAAACAACCTCCGCCGCCCCAAGTCCGAGGTCAGCTTCCTCATGAAGCTCCTCAAGAGCTACCTCGTCGGCAACGTCAAGCGCATGAACGACAACAACGTTCGCATGGCCTACATCGGCCGCACCCACGACCTCCCGCAGGAGGTCCAGGACACCATGCAGTGGGCCAGCGAATCCACCGCAAAGAACACCGGCACCACTCTCACTCTCGCCCTCAACTACGGCGCCCGCTCGGAGATCGTCGACGCAGTCCGCAGCATCCTGACTGACCTCACGACCGAGGCCCACACCCGCGGCTGCTCCGTCGAAGACCTCCTCGGCGCCGGGGCCCTCGAAGCCCTCGACGAGTCCAGCATGTCCCGCAAGCTCTATACCGCGCACATGCCCGACCCGGATCTTGTCATCCGCACCTCCGGCGAGCAGCGCATCTCCAACTTCCTCCTCTGGCAGATCGCCTACTCCGAGATCTTCGTCACCGACCGTCTCTGGCCCGACTTCAACGGCCTCCATCTTCTCGAAGCCATCGCCGCCTACCAGCGCCGCGAACGCCGCTTCGGTGGCCTCGGCGAGTCCTTCACCGACGAAGACCTCGACAACCTCCAACCCGCCGAAGAAGTGGCCGCCGAGATCAAGGATCACCTCATCCCCAAATCCGAACTGAAGCCCGAGGCCAAGCCGGAAACCAAATCCGACCCCGTCCTCACCCGCCGCTAACAATCGAAGTTAGCGTTCTCGCACTTAAATTTTCCCCTCGCGGACAACCCTTCCCAACCCCATGTATTTTGCCGCGGCCTATCGCAACTTCCCTCTTCTTCCTCCGTCTTCAAAGATCAGAGGAAGGACGATATGCACGTCACACTGCGTAAATTACTTTGCTTCACTCTTGCCTTGCTTCTTGCCTCCACGCCTCTAACTCGGGCCCAACAGACCAGCACCTCCGCTCCCGCACCGATTCCTCCGCAAATTAACGCCGCCCACACCATCTTTGTCTCCAACGGTGGCGGCCCCAACCTCTTCAACGCATTCACCGGCGGTCCGGATCGCGCTTACAGCCAGCTCTACGCCGCGCTGCAGCAGTGGAACCGCTACCAGCTCGTCGACTCACCCTCGCAGGCCGATCTTCTCTTCGAGATCCACGCCATCGCTCCAGCGATCAGCACCGGAACCGACGGATCCATCGCCTACAACCCTCAACTCATCCTCCGCATCCTCGACCCCAAGACCAAGGCCCTGCTCTGGACCACCAACGCCAACGTCAAGGCCGCAGGCACTCAGAGTGCTCGCGACAAGGGCTTCGACGAATCCGTCGCCGTCCTCGTCGACCGCATCCGCCAACTCACCGGCGAGCAGCTCAATCCCGCTCAGGTCAAAGCCGTCCGCTCCAACTCCCAGTGGCCGACATCAACAAAGGTCCTGCTTGGCGTCGGCATCGGAGCCGTCGTTGGCCTCACCATCTTCGGCGTTTATAAAGCTACCCACAGAACCACTCCCACCCTGCCAACAATTCCCACATGCCCGGATCCACCCTTCTGTCCGGCATCAAGTCTTTAAACAAGACCACCGCTCACATGATCTTCAAAGTGAGCGGTGAATAAACATCTCGCTTACAGCAATCTGCCCGGACCAGCAGCAGGCTCCGCGGCCGACCTCTACTTTAACCCGCGTACAAACTCGCTCAACGCAGGCCCGATCGCTGCAAACATCGGGTCGTTCCGCTGCATCAATGCAACCTCGGAGAACAATTTGAGCCCAACTCCCAGCGACGCGATCGTGTCCCCGTCGAACGGCAGGCGAGTCCGCATCCGTTCCACGATTCCAAGAATGTCGTCATGGTTCGCGGCTTCGAAAGACAGACTCCGTGCTTCCACCGGCTCTCCCTTCGCCCCAGTCAACGCCTGAACTGTAATTTTGTAACGATAGGAGTTCATCTCAGGCCCTCTCGATCTGCTTCGCCGCAGCATCGATGATGTCGGTGATCGCATGGATTTGTTCCGTCGTCAGCGGCCCGCTCTTCATCCGCAGTGCCATGCGAAAGTTTGCGACCGCTCGCTCAATCTGCTGCGCACGCTCTCCGCCATGCTCGCCGCGCACCTGGTTCATCCTCGCAAACAGCGCATCCACCAGCGCCTTGTTCTCCGCCAGCGACTTCGATCCCTCTTCCGTGATCGTATAAAGCTTCCGTGCGCCCTCGGTCACCACCGTCACATGCCCCATCTCCTCCAGCATGGTCAGCATCGGATAAACCACCCCCGGACTCGGTGCATATGTCCCGCCCAGCCGCTCCTGGATCGACTTGATGATCTCGTAGCCATGGCTTGGCTTCTCCGAGATCAGCTGCAAAATGACGTAACGCAGATCCCCCGCGCCGAAGAACCGCATCGGCCCGCCGCGTCCGCCTCGAAATCCATGCCGCCCGCCGCCAAACTCCCCGCGGCTGCCGCAATGTCTGTCTTGCCCGGGACTCTCTCCACGGCGTTCTTCCCTGCCGTGAAAACCTCTGAAATGTTCGTGAAGTGTTTCTTGTAGTGTTCTCATACCAGAACTGTATCAAGATATATCTTGATATGTCAAGAGTGTTTTCATCCTAACCGCGAACCCATATATCCTGTCTAAGCCCGATGAAACGAATCCTCACCGCCACAGTCCTCATCCTCGCCGTCTTCGCCCTCATCTTCTTCGGGCAGCTCTGGATGATTACCCTCTTCTCCGGCATCGTCGCCGAACTGGCCGCATACGAGTACCTCAAGCTCGCCGCCGTCGGCGCCCACGCCCATGGCGCCGAGCTCCGCATACCGATCTGGTGGATGGCCCTCGGCACCGCCCTGGCCTTCGTCGTCACCCTGCCCGGCTTCCCCGTCGAGGCCCAGCTCCCCGTCCTAAGCGCCCTCACCCTCGCGCTCTTCGCATGGAACGGCTTCCGCTTGCCCCTCAACCAGGTGCTTCCCGACACCGCCCAGGGACTCTTCGGCCTCATCTACATCGCCTACCCCCTCACCCTCATTCCACTGCTCTGGAAACAGGAGGACGGCCCCGCCCTCGTCCTCTTCCTCATGGTCTGCGTCTGGGCCGGTGACATTGCCGCCCTCTATATCGGCCGCGCCTTCGGCAAACGCAAACTCGCCCCCCGCCTCAGCCCCGGCAAAACCTGGGTAGGCTCCATCGCCTCAATCGCCGGCAGCATGCTCGCCGCTGGTCTCGTCATCTTCATCTCCAACACCCTCACCGACCGCGGCAATACCCTGCTCCACATCTCCGAGCCCCTTTGGCAGTCCCTCATCCTGGCCGCAATCCTCAACGTCGCCGCGCAATTAGGAGACCTCCTGGAATCCGCCGTTAAACGTGGCGCTGGCGTCAAAGACTCCGGCACCATGCTTCCCGGACACGGCGGTATCCTCGACCGCATCGACGCCCTTCTCCTCGCCGCCCCCGTCCTCTGGTTCATCCTCCTCCTCCAGGACCACTTCAACCTCGGCCGCTTCTGACCCACAGATCGAAGCTGGGGGTTTTCCTAGTTACGCAAAAGACACCCAAGAGCTACTTTTATACGCATCGCAGCCGATCTGCTGTGAACGTTTTTGTCGTTGTGAAGCACCGCCACTTACCCCGTATAGGACCAGGGCCTTATTGCTCACTCGGGAGGCGCTCCCCAGCATCAGATTGGCCCGTTATCTAAACCTGGCAGGCCTATCTCCCTATCTCCGTAGATTGGCCATGAACTGACCTATCAGGGGCTTCACCGGAAATGATTCGCGAGGTAAAGAGATATGAGCTTCCTAGAGAGATCTTCCACCCATTCGGCTCAAGGACCTTCACCGGCCCACCAGCTACATCCAAAAACAATCTGGCTCTCTGCAAAACAAATGACTCGGCTCGCAATACTCGCTGCCATCGCGGGAGTCTGCCTCTTCAGCTACTCCGGACGGCACGTCCTGGCAAAGACAGGTCAGACTGCGGATGCGAAGGACGCAGCCTCAGCGGTCGATCCGGACGCAGTTGATGCCGTCAAGAAAATGGGCGCCTATCTTCGCTCCCTCAAGGTCTTCCAGGTGCTGGGAGACGTCACCCACGATGATGTCCTCGAGGACGGGCTGATCATTCAATCCAGCAGCAAAATCGACATGCTCGCCGTCAAGCCCAATCGCATGCGCGTCGAGGTCACCAGCGATGACAAGACACAGACTCTATCTCTACGACGGAAAAACCTTCACCGCCTGGGGAAAGCTGACCAACTACTACGCAACCGTCCCTGCACCGCCAACCATCCCCGAACTATTTCAGCAAGTCCAGGAAAAATTCGACATCGAACTGCCACTCATCGACCTCTTCAAATGGGGAACCAACGAAGACGACATCAATAAGATCAAGACCGCCATTGACGCCGGCCCCACAACCGTCGAGGGCGTCACCTGCGAGCAGTATGTCTTCCACCAGGAAGGCATCGACTGGCAGGTCTGGATTCAGCTCGGAGACTATCCTCTCCCGCGCAGGCTGGTCATCACCACCCTCACCGACGAGGCCAGGCCGCAGCACACCATGACTCTGGCCTGGAACCTCGCGCCCTCCTTCAACGACGCTGCCTTCGTCTTCGATCCGCCGCCCGATGCCAAGCGCATCCTCTTCGAAGGGCAAACCGCCGACGACATCAAGAAAGGGAAATAAGGTGACAGCTATGAAGCGATCAACTCAGATCTTCGCCCTGTTCGCCATCGCAGTCCTGGCATCCGGAATGACACTTTTCGCTCAACGCGGAGGCCGCGGCGGTGGTGGTGGTGGCGGTGGCGCCGCAGCCGGTGGCGGTACTCGCAGCAGCGCCCGAACCAGCGTCAACTCGACTCCGACCCGGAGCACCAACCAGGGTGCCAATCGCGCCGCCAGCGGCAACCAAGGCGCCAATCGCAACGCCAACGCTAACCAGAACGTCAATCGCAACGCCAACGTCAATCAGAACGTCAATCGCAACACCAACGTCAACAACAGCACCAACGTCAACGTCAATCGCAACGTCAACGTAAACGCCAATGGCGGCTACTACGGTGGTGGCGGCGGTTACTACGGCGGCGGCTGCTGCTATAACTCGAATCCCGTCGCCGCGGCTGTTGCAGTCACAGCCGCGGTAGCGGTGACTGCTGCCGTCGTCGGTTCAGTCGTGAACCAACCGCCCGCTGGCTGCGCAACGCAAATCGTCAATGGATTGGCCTACCAGAACTGCAATGGCACGTGGTACCAGCCGCAAATGTCAGGCAGCTCGACCACCTACGTCGTCGTCAACGCTCCATGACGCAAGCCAGCCCTCGATCGCACCATTCGAGGGTTGGCTTAGAAGTCCAAAACTCTTCGCAGACTCAAGAAAAGGCGTCCCTCCCCTCGCCTTCATCTTCGAGTCTGCGAAAATAGCATCTGTGAAGAAACTAGCAATCCTCGGCTCCACCGGCTCCATCGGCCACAGCACCCTCTCCATCTGCGAGTCCTTTCCCGACCGCTACCAGGTCGTCTCTCTCGCCGCCGGCAGCAACATCGACGTCGCCTTCGCCCAATGCCTCCGCTGGCGCCCCAAAGCATCTCCCTGGCCACGGAAGCTCTCGCCGACGACCCTCACCACACGCCTGAGGGCCGCTGGCATCACCAACATCGAAGTCGTCCACGGCACCGCCGGCACCGTCCGCGTCGCCACCCTCCCCGAAGTCAACTTCGTCGTCTCCGCAATCGTCGGCGTCGCCGGTCTCGAAGCCACCTACGCCGCAGTCTGCGCCGGCAAAACTATCGGCCTCGCCAACAAGGAGTGCCTCGTCGCCGCCGGCGAGCTCATCATCGCCGCCGCAAAGAAACATAGACGTCGCTCTCCTGCCAATCGACTCCGAACACAACGCCGTCCACCAGTGCATGCGCGGCGGCACGCCCGCCGAAGTCAAGCAGATCTGGCTCACCGCCTCCGGTGGCCCCTTCCGCAACACCCCCCTCGACGACTTCGACCGCATCACGCCCGCAGCAGGCCCTCAAACACCCCACCTGGGTCATGGGCCAGCGCATCACCATCGACTCCGCCACCATGATGAACAAAGGCTTCGAGGTCATCGAAGCCTGCCGCCTCTTCAACCTCCCGCCAAAGCAAGTCCGCGTCACCATCCACCCTCAATCCACCGTCCACTCCCTCGTCGAGTTCGTCGACGGCAGCGTCCTCGCCCAGATCTCCGTCACCGACATGCGCCTGCCCATCCTCTATGCCCTCGCCTATCCTGAGCGCGTCCCCGTCCGACCTTACCTTCGACCTCACCACGCTCAGCCAGCTGGACTTCTCCACCCCCGACCTCACCCGCTTCCCCTGCCTCCGCCTCGCCTACGAAGCCGCTGAAACCGGAGGCCGCGCCTGCATCGCCCTCAACGCCGCCGACGAGATCGCCGTAGCCGCTTTCCTCGAAGGTCGTATCCCATTTCTGGGCATTCCACGTACAATAGAGACAGTGCTTCAGCTAACATCCGGTCAACCCCCGGCATCTATCTCCGAAGTGCTCGAAGCAGATCTTGCCGCGCGTCAACAAGCGCGCGAAGTGATTGCCCGCCAGTTCACCGGCGTAGGACGGTAGACAGAACTCCAATCAGGTAACGAGGTCTTCCCCAACTTCATGTCGACAGTCATTGAACTTCTCATCGTCCTTGGCATCATGGTTCTGGTCCACGAGTTCGGCCACTTCGCCGTCGCCAAGCTCTGCGGCATCCGCGTCGAGGTCTTCTCCATCGGCTTCGGCAAACGCCTCTTCGGCTTCCGTCGCGGCGAAACCGAGTACCAGATCTCCGCCATCCCCCTCGGCGGCTACGTCAAGATGGCCGGCGAGATGACCCTCCCCAGCGACGCCCCAGGCGAAGCAACAACCGCCATGACGACCCTGGCAACTTCAACACCCATCCCCGCTGGCAGCGCATCCTCGTCGCCCTCGCCGGCCCCTTCGCCAACTTCCTCCTCGCCCTCGGCCTCATGACCGGCGTCTACATGCTCCACAACGAGGTGCAGGAGTTCTTTGACGGCCCCGCCATCACCGACTACATCCTCACAAAGACCCCTGCCGCCAAAACCGGCATCCAGCTCCGGCGACCGCATCGTCCACTACGACACCGTCGAAAGTCCCACCTGGGACGACGTCGCCAACCGCTCCATCCTGAATCTCAACCAGACCGTCCCCTTCTCCTTCATCCACGACGGCCAGCGCACCGACACCAAGCTCTTTATCGCGAACAAAGGCCACCCCGACGACTTCACCCTCGAGCAACTCGGCATCATCCCGAAGATGCAGGACACCCCGGTCCAGGTCAACTCGCTCGAGTCCAACATGCCGGCCGCCCACGCTGGCCTTCAACCCAATGACAAGATCCTCAGCATCGACGGCCTCCAGCTTCACTCCGTCCCCGCCCTGCTGAGCTACCTCCAGGACCAGGCCGGCAAGCCCGCCAACCTCATCGTGCAGCGCCGGCACCAACGGCGCCACCCAGGCAATTCCCATCCAGGTCACGCCCGAGCTGGCCGACACCCCGGGCGGCACCGAAAGACTATCGCCTTGGCTTCGCTACCTGTTCCTCCTCCCGTCAAGGTCGAGCGCCTCCCCCTCGGCAAAGCCATGGCCGCCTCCTGGCAGTTCAACAAAAAGAACTCGCTCCTCATCGTCGAGGTCCTCAAGCGTCTCTTCACCCGCCAGGTCTCAGTCAAGAGCCTGCAGAGCCCCATCGGCATCGGTCAGGACATCCATCAGGCCGCGCAGATGCCCGGCTGGATGCCGCTCATCCAGCTCATCTCCGCCATCTCGCTCAACCTCGGCATCTTCAACCTCCTGCCGATCCCCATCCTCGACGGCGGCATGATCCTCTTCCTGCTCATCGAGACCATCATGCGCCGCGACGTCAACCAGCAGGTCAAAGAGCGCATCTACCAGGTCGCCTTCGTCTGCATCCTGGCCTTCTTCGCCTTCGTCATCTTCAACGACCTCACCCGCCTCAACCTCTTCACCAAACTCAAACCGTAAGATCGACCAAGATTCAGCGGATCGAACCAGATAAGAACAATTGTCAAGCATGCGAAAAATCCGTGGTCTTCACCTTGCTCTTCGCCGATTAATCCCGTCTTTCTCTTATCCGCCTATCCAGCGCAACTCGCTAACCTGCTGATCGCCCTGCAACTCCTCCACAATCTCCCCCGCCGCCTTCCGCGCCTCATCCTCCCGGTCAGGAGGAAAACTAATCGCCCCCACCCGAGCGTGCCCCCCACCCCCATACCGCTCACAGATCGCCGCCAAATTCACCAGCTCCTGACGGCTCCACTTCAGTCCACGGATTCGTCCCCACCGACACCTTCGTCCTGAAAGCTCGACTTGCTCAACCCCACGTTATACGTCGCCTCCGGATGCAGGTAGTACGGAATAAATTTGTTGTACCCCTCCGTCGGTTGGTCCGTAATATCAAACGTAATCACGCCGCGCTCCACCGAGGCCCGCTGCCGGATCAACTCCAGCGCCGCCCAGTGCCGCTCCATCAACGGCCCCAGCAGCTCCTGCACAAAATCCTGGTCCAGCACCTGCTGCAAACTCATCTCCGTCAGCAACGGAATCAACCGCGGCACCAGAGAATTGTCCGCCGCACTCTCAATCACCATCGTCAGCTTCATCGCCGGCTCGGCCATCTCCACCGCGGCCTTCGCGCTCTTATACCGCGCCCCATCCACAATGTCCGCCCACTTGATCAGCTCCAGGAGCGGCGCCGTATCGAACCCGAAGTTCACCTGAGCAATATCGGCAATCAAACTCGTGCACGAAATATAGTTCGGATTGAAGAACTTCCGCATCCGCTGCGACCCATCCGCCTGCCCCGCCTCAAAATTCTTCTGATCCTCCGGAGTAAGAAACGCGCTCTGATGATGATCGAACCACCACGTCACCTTCGGCGAAGCCGAATACTTGAAATCCACGATCGCATTCTCCCCACTCCACAGAACGCCCCCTCATCGAACAGCGCCCCTGCCCGATGCACCAGCCCGTGATACGAAAACCGGTCCGCCGTCTTCACGCACTCCCGGTGAAACCGCGTAAACAGCGAAGCCGAACAGGCTCCGTCAAAACACTTATCGTGATAAAAAATCCTGCATTCCAAGTCCGCTATCCCCCATACTTCGCACCGGTCTCACCCGCGCGAAGCTCTCAGAATAGCGCACTCTCGTCAGCGTGGCATCATTCGGAAAAAGAGTGCCTGGTTCGCGATCGGCTCGACCTTCTTTGCAAGCTCTTCCATCTGCCTCTCGCTCAACGGCGTAAAGCTCCGCGCGAGCTGCACGCACTCTTCAACCTGTTGTACCGAGTCGCAACCAATAATCGCCGTGCTGATCGGCAAAGAGAGGGTATAAAACATCGTCTCCTGCTTCGTCAGCGTTCCTGGAGTCGTCGCAATCGCGCCCGTTCCCTCCCACGAACGCTTCTGCACCTCAACAGGTGGTGGCGTCCAGCTCGAAAGAATCCGACCCCGCGCCATCACCTTCATTCCGATGATGCCCATCTGCTTCTCCACTGCCATCGGCAGCAGCTCCTTGGCAAAGCTGTAGTGGTACTGATCGGCTGCGTTCAGACCCATCAGCACCGTGTCAAACGGGAACCTCCGAATACACTCCATCAACGCCTCAGGCCGGAATCTTCCCGTCACTCCAAGGAACCGCACCATCTTCTGCTCGCGCGCCTGCACCAACGCCTCAATGGCTCCGCCCTTGGCGAAGATCGCCTCCACATCTTCACTCACACCGACATCATGAAGCTGCCACGTGTCCAAATGGTCAGTGTTCAGCAGCTTCAGCGAGACCTCGAGATTGCGCAGTGCAGCATCGCGCGTCCGTTCCTTCGTCTTACTCGCGATAAAGACCTCATCGCGATGTCCCTTCAGTGCCCGTCCCAGATACTGTTCACTCCAGCGGTCCGGCTCATCCGTAGATCGCCGAGGTATCGTAGTAATTCACCCCAAGCTCCAGCGCCCGTTCAATCAGCGGCAGCGCGACGGCATCGTTGTTGGTCTTCTCCAGTGCACCCTGCCCGCCAAGCCCAAAGATCCCCGCACGAAATCCTGTCTTACCCAGGTTCCGTGTCGGCATCATCTCCTGCACCGCCTTGGTAGTCGCCAGCGACGGCATCGCCCCGCCTACATCAGCGCGAGCGTTCGCGGGCAGGGCAGCACGCGCCAGCGTCGCAGCGACCGACACCCCGCCCACCTTCAAAAAATCGCGTCGCCCACTCTTCCGCGCCTGTTTTTGAGCGTCTTTGGAATTCCCTGGAGCTTCCATCATTAGTCCGTTCCTATGCTGCCCTCATGGAAAAAGAGCGGTCGTGAAGTGGGATCATTCTTTCTGTTCAGACTCAATAAGTCAACCGTTTGTCTTGAGCAGTCCCGAAACAATGCTCACCACACATCGAACTCAACCCACCGGTATTCCTTGAGCAATCGGCCCGGCGCATCACGGAACTTAGCACTACTCACCGCGTATACAGTCCAGACGATAGGAGCATCCTTGCAAACCCAAAACCAACACCTCTCCCCGACCAACGACCCGGCGCCCCGATCGACCACCCCGCCCCATAACGTCTCCCTGTCGACGTTGCATCGTGTCTTTTTCGGCGCCGAAGGCCTCCGCGCCGGCTGGAGCGTCCTTATCTTCGCAGCTCTCTTCGCCGCGTTCCTCTTCACAGCGCACACCGTCGGCCAAATAGTCCATCCGCCGACCCATCATGCCTCTCCGAGCGATACCTTTTCACTCGGCTACATGTTGATCAACGAATCCGTCCCTTTGCTGGGACTACTCCTCATTACCTGGATCATGTCGAGGATTGAGCACCGCCCCCAAGCTGTCTACGGCCTTGGAAGCAGTCCAAAGCTATCTCACCTCTTTGCCGGTCTCGCCTGGGGTGTCACCTGTCTGACGCTCCTCATACTCGTCCTCTGGAAGACAGGCTTCCTCGTCTTCGACGGCCGTCTTCTCTTCGGCAGCGAAGCCCTTCGCTACGGTGCTGGCTGGCTCCTCGGCTTCCTCATCGTCGCTCTGCTCGAAGAGTACTTCACCCGCGGCTATCTTCAGTACACCCTCACTCGCGGCCTCGCCGGTCTCTACCGATCGATCTTCAAGACCCGTCACAGCACTGCCCTCGGCTTCTGGAGCCTCGGCCGTCATCCTCTCTGTCCTCTTCGGCGCCGTCCATGGCAGCAACCCTGGCGAATCTCCCATCGGTCAACTCACCGCCAGCCTCGCCTCCATGGTCTTCTGCCTCAGCCTCTGGCGCACGGGCTCGCTCTGGTGGGCCATCGGCTTCCACACCTCATGGGACTGGGCCCAGTCCTTCCTTTACGGCGTCGCCGACAGCGGCATCATCGCCCAACACCACCTGCTCGCCACCCATCCCGCGGGAAAATCACTGCTAAGCGGCGGGGCCACCGGCCCCGAAGGCAGCATCTTCGTCCTTGCCATCCTGACCCTGATCGCCGTGATCATTCTGTTCACGCTGCCCCGCACCAATCAGGCCACTCTCAACGCCTTCAATGCAACAGCACCCTATAGAAGCCTGAACCAAGCCTTCATCGCTCGATGAAAGCCGGTATCAGGACAGCGGAATCCCCTGATACTGGCTCTCCGCCAGATCGAGCTCCCTCTCCAGCGTCCGCAACACATCATCGCTGATCCGGCCCCTGTCCCGCAGTCCAATCAGCGTTCGCCGCTCCGCCTGCAGCGCCCCCTCTGCGATCGCTCGCAGCCGTGAGTAAGCCTCCCGACCCAGACCATCTACGCTCTCCTCCGCACCAGCACTCACATGCGCCAGCTTATGTCGGTAACGGTGCACCAGATCGTCGTACAAATGAACGACTGGCCCGGCGCTGCTCTTCCGTCCCTCTTCCAGATAACGGATCGCTGACTTCAGCACGGCCCTCCGCGCCTCCCTCTCCTCCGGCTCCATGTCGGTCGTCCCCGCCAGCCCCAGAGCGCGAATCAGCGCCGGCAACGTCAGCCCCTGCAGCACCAGAGTCACCAAAATTACGCAGAACGCCAAGAACACAATCAGGTTCCTCGACTCGAACGGCTGCCCATTCCCCAGTACCTCCGGCACCGATATCGCCGCCGCCAGCGCCAGCACACCCCGCATCCCCGTCCACCCGACAACAAAGACCTCTCGCGGCTTCAGCTCCACCTCGTCCTCATGCCCCAGCAACCGCCGCTCCACAAACGACGCAATCTTCACCGCCGGAAACACCCAAACCATTCGCAGCAAAATCAACACCGCGCTGAACACCACCCCATAAAAAATTAGCGTCCCTGTCCCGTAACGTCCACTGATCCCGGCCAGCACATACGGCAGCTGCAGCCCGATCAGCACAAACACCAGGCCGTTCAACATAAATACCAACGCGTCCCACGCTCCATTCACCTGCAGACGCACCGTAGGCGAAAAGAACTGCGTACTCTTCCGGCTCATATAAATCCCGCATGCCACCACCGCCAACACTCCCGAAACCCCCGCCCGCTCTCCCGCAAGATAAGCCGCATACGGCACCACCAGACTCACCACCAGCTCCACCGGCCCATCGTCGATAAAGCGCTCCATCCAACCCACCACAACGCCAATCAACAACCCAATCACTAACCCGCCAACGATGAGATACAACAACCGCGCGACTCCACTGCCTACCGTCGGCATCTCTCCTCGCACCATGATCGCAATTCCAAACTCGAGCGCGAGCAAACCCGTAGCATCGTTCAACAGACTCTCGCCCTCGAGAATGTCGACGATCCTCCGAGGCAGTCCTATGCTCTTCGCAATCGACGTCGCCGCAATCGCGTCCGTCGTCGAGATCACCGCCCCCAGCAGAAACCCCGCCTTCCAATCCAGTGCGGTAATGAACCGGTCCGAAAACTCCGCGATCCCCCAAACCGTAAAGCCCACCAACCCCACTGCCAGCAGCCCAATCACCACCCCGTTCCGTCGAAACTCCCTCCACGACAATGTCCAGGCCGACGCATACAGCAGCGGCGGCAGAAAAATCACAAAAACAACATTTGGATCCAGCGGGACATGGGGCATCCTCGGAACAAAGCTGATCGCCAGCCCCGCCAGCACCAGCACAATCGGATACGGCACCCTCAGCTGCCGCGCTATGACCGCAAACCCGGCCACCAGAACCAGCAACAGGAGAATCACCGTCTCGACCGCATGCAAGCTCTCACCCGTACCCATCGCACCGACCTCCGTCCAAAGTCCCGCGCAGTACGTCAAACGAATCACGCCCCCGTCGCGCCGGGGGGAGTGCCACACACTCAGTAAACCAAATTCGGGCCCACACCGCGACACCGCCTCACCGTTCCACCGTGGCCCGCACCATTTACACTGCGATCAAGCGATGAATCTCCCCAATCTCACCAACACCGACGTAGTTCCCGACGCGCCCCTCACCCCCGAGGAGGCCGCGCTGCACGCCCAACGCCGCCGCATCTTCCTCCGCATCGTCGTCATCCTCACCACCCTCGTCATCGTCATCGGCGCCATCGCCTTCGTCACCGCCCGGCACTGGGTCAACCAGGCCATGCACGACGCCCTTCCACAGCTCGACGGCGCCGTCACCATCCCCGGCCTCTCCGCCCCCGTCACCATCCAGCGCGACCACCACGGCGTCCCCCACATCCGCGCCGCCTCGCTCGACGACCTTCTCCTCGCCCAGGGCTTCGTCACCGCGCAGGACCGCCTCTGGCAGATGGACGCCCTCCGCCGCCACGCCTCCGGCACCCTCGCCGAGGTCCTCGGCCCCTCGCTCCTCGCCCACGACCGCCTCCAGCGCACCCTCCAGCTCCGCGCCGCCGCCGACCGCGCCATCGCCACCCTCCCGCCCGATCAACTTCACCTCCTCGAGCACTACGCCGCCGGCGTCAACGCCTCCATGGCCCTCCAGCGCGCCCACCTCCCGCTCGAGTTCCGCCTCCTCCGCTACGAGCCCGCCCCATGGACTCCGCGCGATACACTCCTCATCGGCCTCGTCATGTTCCAGGACCTCACCACCAGCTTCCCCTCCGAGCTCAACCGCGAAGCCCTCACCGCCCGCCTGCCCCAGCACCTCATCGGCGACCTCTACCCCGTCGTCACCTGGCGCGACCACCCACCAGCCCAACCCATCGTCGACCTAACCGCCCCACAAAAAGACATCCCCGACGTCCCCCTCGACGAATCCCAGACCAAACTCGAAACACCACATTCCACCGAATCGAGTGCTCAAGCTCTTCCAATCCAGGCAACAAAACGGGTGCCCCATTTCCCGCTTTTGGGACATGGGTTTCCACGCAACCTCAAACCCTTCAATCCCAGCCCAACCCATTCCACCGCCTCGCCCGAAGACCTCCTCGCCCTCCAGCAAACCCTCCGCAACCCCGTCTGCGAAGGCTGCTTCGCCGGCTCCAATAACTGGGTCGTCTCCGGCGCCCACACCGCCACCGGCAAGCCGCTCCTCGCGAACGACATGCACCTCGCCCACAGCGTCCCCGGCATCTGGTACCAGGCCGACCTCGAGGCCCCCACCCCCTCCGGCGAGCTTCACGTCACCGGAGTCTCCCTCCCCGGCGTCCCCTTCATCATCGTCGGCCACAACGCCCACGTCGCCTGGGGCTTCACCAACCTCGGCGCCGAGGTCCAGGACCTCTACATCGAGCACACCCGCGGCACCGGCCCAACCGCCGAGTACGAATCCCCCGACGGCACCTGGCACCCTGTCCTCCACCAGCAGGAGACCATCCACGTCAAGGGCAGCAAAGACGTAGCCATCGACGTCCCCGCCACCCAACACGGCACCACCATCACCCCCATCATCTCCGGCATCTTCCCCTACGGAAAAACGAACCCTCTCCCTCCGCTGGACCATCTACGATCCCGCCACCGTCAACTCGTCCTTCCTCGGCATCAACTCCGCCACCGACGGCGCCAGCCTCGTCGCCGCCTTCTCCACCTTCGGCGGCCCCGCACAAAACCTCGTCTACGCCGACGATCAGGGCCACATCGGCTACCACGCCGTTGGCCGCGTCCCCACTCCGCGGCAGTGTCATGACCCCCAGCCCCATCAGCCCCGTCCCAACCGACGCCCTCGACACCACGCAGGAGTGGGTCGGCACCATCCCCTACGACCGCCTCCCCCAGGCCATCGATCCGCCCAACGGCATCCTCGCCACCGCCAACGCCCGCATCACCCCCGACGACTACCCCTACCCCATCACCCTCAACTGGGCGCTCACCCTACCGCAACCAGCGCATCTGGAAGGTCCTCACCGAAAAGACCATCTCCACCAAAAATCAACTTACCCCCGCCGACATGCTCGCGCTCCAGACCGACATCTACTCCGACCTCGACCACGTCATCGCCCAGCGCCTCGCCTACGCCATCGACCACGCCAGCAAGCCCGAATTCAACAGCGACAAACGCCTCCACCAGGCCGCCGACCTCCTCCGCGACTGGAACGGCGACGTAGACGCCGACGCCGCGGCCCCCGCCATCGTCGTCGCCGCCCGGGCAGCCCTCTGGCCCCTGCTCATCAATCCACAGGTCTCTCCTCAACTCAGCCCGGTAGCGCAATCTGAATCTGGCAAGACCCAACCCTCCCCGCCGCCGCCCTCTACTCCTGGGGCAACAAGGCCTACGCCGAAGAGTGGCTCATCATGCACACCCCCACCCGCTGGCTTCCCAAAAACTACGCCACATGGGACGACCTCCTCACCACCGCCGTCGTCGACAGCCTCCGCATCGCCCGCGCCCCCTCCGACCTCAGCCAATGGCGCTACGGCCAGTTCCATCCCATCGACATCGAGCACGCCATCTACGGTCAGTCCGCACTCCTCCAACGCCTCATCGGCGCCCCCACCGGCACCGGCATCCAGCCCCAAAGCGGCGACGACATCACCGTCAAACAAGTAGGCCGCACCTTCGGCCCCTCCGAGCGCTTCACCGCCGACCTCGCCAACCTCGACCACAGCACCCTCAACCTCGTCCTCGGCGAATCCGCCGACCCCATCAGCCCCTGGTTCATGGACCAATGGCCCGCCTGGTACCACGGCACCACCTTCCCCCTGCCCTTCACCAACGCCGCCGTCGACGCCACCACCACCCACACCCTGACCCTCAACCCGCACTAGAGCGGTATCACCGTAGGGATATCCACAGCGGCCCGATTTCAGCGCCAAGGGCGCGTTATATACCAGCCCAGGGCAACGCCCTGGGTAGGTAAAGCGTCCCTCTCCGAGGGCTGAAGGCCCGACCTAGGCCCGTGTCGTGACAACAACCTCTCCTTTGCCGACCCTCACTCGATCCGCAACGCCTCCATGGGCTCAATCAGCGAAGCCCTGCGTGCCGGAACAAACCCAGCCACCGTAGCCGAAAGCAACAGCACCACCACCGCCGTCAGCAAACTCAACGGATCATACGATCGCACCTGATAAAGCTGGCTTGTCATCCACCGCGCCGCACCAAGCGCCAACGGAATCCCGATCACCAGCCCCACGCCAGCCTGCAGCAACGCTCCCCGCAACACCATCTTCACCACATCTCTCCTGTCCGCACCCAGCGCCATCCGCAGACCAATCTCGCTCGTCCTCCGCGCCACCTGATACGACGTAATCCCATACAGCCCCACCGACGCCAGCACCAGCGCCAGCACGCCAAACAGCGTCGTCAGCCGGGCAATCAGCCGCTCCTGCGTAAAGTTGCCCGCCACCTGATAATCCAGCGAGTTAAGATCAATCACGGTCAGGTTTGGATTGATACTCTCCAGCGTCCGCCGCACCATCGCATCCAGCCCCTGCGGAGCACGATCAAACCGCAGCGTCACCGAGTTGATATACAGCGATCTCCCCTCGGCCATCACAAAATTGGGCACCGTCAATCCATCCATCTGCTGGTTCAGCGGCCGAAAATACATCGACCTCACCGGTTCGCGAGGATTGTTGTACTTCGCGTCCGCCACCACGCCCACAATCTCAAACATGGACGAGTACCTCTGATCAAAAACTCCAAAGTGCCTCCCAATCGGGTACTCCTTCGGGAAAAACTTCTTCACAAACGCCTGGTTCACCACCGCGATCTTCTGCGTCGTCGCCGTGTCCTGCTCCGTAATCCCACGCCCGCGAATCACCGGCTGACCCACCGTCTCAAAGAACTGCGCATTCACCCTGTCCCACGACGATCCTTTATGAGCGTTCGGCCCCGGCGCCGGCCTCCCATCCACATACACACTCTCACCCCAGTTGTTGCCTTCGAGCGTGCTGTAAAGCGCCAGTCCAACGCTCTTCACGCCCGGCAGCGCACCAAACTGCTGCTGCAGCGATCGGTATAACGCTGGCAACGTCTCCGGCTTATAACCCGCGCCCGCCGGATCCAGATGCAGCACATACCTGTTCTCCGTCTGCAATCCAAAGTCCTGGTGCTCCATGTTCCGCAGACTCTTCGTCAGCAGCCCGGCACTCATCAGCATCACCAGCGACAGCGCCGCCTGCACCACAATCAGCGACCGCTGCGGCAGCGACGTACTGTCCCGCGTCGTCCTGCTCACTCCGCGCAGCGCCTCCGCCGGGTCCGAATTCGAAGTCATCCACGCCGGAACGATCCCAAATACGATCCCCGTCATCAGCGATAGCGCAAACGCAAACCCCAGCACTGCCAGCGAAGGGCTCGCCGCAATCGGCAACTGCGGTGAATCAGGAAACGCCAGCGCCAGGATCGTACGCGTCCCCGCATACGCCACTGCCAACCCCGCCAGCCCGCCCATGCACGCCAGCAGCAAGCTCTCCGTCAACATCTGCCGTATCACTCTGGTCCGCGCCGCTCCCAGCGCCATCCGCACGGAAATCTCCGCCCTTCGCGTCGCACCTCGCGCCAGCATCAGGTTCGCAATATTCGCGCACGCAACCAGCAGCACCAGTGCGGAAATTGTCATCAGCAAATAAAGCCCCTTGCCTGTCTCCCTCTGCAGGTTCTGGATCCCCGCACCCCCTGGCACAATCACAACGTGTTGCTTCGGAATAATCGAGGTCCCGCCGTCTTGCGAATATCGCGGCTCCTGCGCCAGCCACTCCCGCAGTCGGCTCGACATCTTGTCCGTCAGCGCGGCCACACTCACGCCCGGCTTCAATCGCCCGACCACATATAACCAGTTGCTGTCCGGCACATGCAGAAGCGTATTCTTCTCCTCGATCACCGGCTCATTCGCCAGGGGGATCCATATCGCCGGCGGACCGCTCCGTATGCGGTCCCCAAAGAACCCCGGCGGTGCGATCCCCACCACCGTCGCAGGCTTCCCCTGCAGATAAAACGTCGACCCCACCACCGCCGGGTCGCCGCCATACTCCGACTGCCACGCCTGGTAACTCATCACCACTACCGGGGCCGCGCCCGCGGTGTCGTCCTGGTCCGTCAACACCCGTCCAGCATAGGGACCAATTCCAAACGTCGTAAAAAAGTTCCCCGAGACAAATTGCGTGGCCTCCGACTTCGCCGGCTCCGACCCGCGCCGCACGATCATCGAGTTGCCGCCCGCCTGCATCGCCGCCAGCCGTTCAAACTCTGGCGTCGTCTCTTGAAGATGTTTGTACAGCTGCCATGAAAACAGGTCGAAGTCGCCATTGTCGTTTATGAACCCGCCGTTAACGCAGCAATCGTCGAGGTCCCCCACGCGATAGAGCGATTTAGGATCGGCCACCGGCAACGACTTCATCAACACTGCATGCACCAGCGTAAAGATCGCAGTGTTCGCCCCAATACCAAGCGCCAGCGTAATCACCACCGTGATCGCATACCCGGGCGACTTCAAAAACTGGCGAAAAGTGACAAGGATATCGTGCATGGATATTCTCTCCGGCCGTCGTGATGTATGACCTATCTACGCTGCCTCCATCAAAACGGTTCCGTTCTGTAGAAAACTCTCTCCCTACCCCGTTCATCTCACTGGGATACAATTCCCGCGTTCGCCTTGGTACCCGGCCCGCAACTCCATCTCACAACCGAAAGGAACCACCCTATGGCAAACTCCTTCTGTCATGTCGAACTCGCCTCAACCGACGTCGCCAAATCCAAGACCTTCTACTCCACCCTCTTCGACTGGAAGATCAGCGACACCGACATGGGCGGCGGCATGATCTACTCCACCTTCAAGCCATCCTCCGACAGCCCCGGCGGCGGCATGATGCAACATCCAGTCCCCGGCGCCCCATCCGCATGGCTCCCCTACGTCCTCGTCGACGACATCAACGCCGCCACCAAAAAAGCCGCAAGCCTCGGAGCAAAGATCATGCGAGACACCCAGGAGGTCCCTCACCTGGGCTGGTTCAGCATCATCATCGACCCCACCGGCGCTCCACTAGGCCTATGGCAAACCAACCCGTCCGCCCCGAGACCATAAGACCATAAGCGCCGAAAACCATAGCCAGGTGGACACACCACGCAGCCTCATCGCGATGTGTGTCCACTTGCAGGCCTGTACCAATCGGCCAACAGAAATCGCCAGCCCCTGTTCGAAAACGGACGCCTCTTCTCATCAACGGACACAGACGCTCCTCCGTCTCTCACAAAAGCGCTGATAATCCTGAGCTTCCATCTTTGGCCCAATGGCGACGGAATTGCTCCACCCAGATGCAAGCCCAGGTGCAAGTGGGCCCAGTGCAAGTGGAGGTAGGTGCATGTCATCACTCCTGCAAGACCTTCGATACGCGCTTCGACTTCTCACAAAAAACCCGGGCTTTGCTCTGACCGCGGCCCTCATCATGGCCCTCGGCATCGGGGCAAACACCGCCATCTTCAGCATCGTTAACAAAGTCCTCATCGAGCCCCTTCCCTATCGCGACTCCGACCGCGTCGTGCAGATATGGCACACCCCTCCCCAGTCCAGTTTTCCCGGCATGACGACCTTCGCCGTCTCCCCCGCCAACTTCCTCGACTGGCAGAAGCAGTCCCGCCTCTTCGACAAGATGGCCATCTACACCGGAGCGGGCTTTGATATCACCGGCGCAGGCAAACCCGAATCCATCACCGCCAGTCCCGTCAGCACAGACTTCTTCTCCGCCCTCGGAGTCGAACCCATCCACGGCCGCGTCTTCAGCCCGGACGAAAACAACCCAGGCCAGAACCGCGAGGTCGTCCTCAGCTACAAGTTCTGGCAGACTCATTACGCCAACGATCCCACAGCCGTCGGCAAAACCATCAACCTCGACGGCGACCCCTACACTATCGTCGGCATCATGGGTCCGGCGATGAACAAGCCCGACTTCGCTCGAATATGGGTTCCAGTGGCTCTCACCCCTGCCGCAGCAGCGGTTCGCAACAACCATAACTACCTCTCCGTCGGCCGCCTCAAACCCGGAGTCACCGTCGAGCAGGCGCAGGCCGAGATGAACACCATCTCCCAGCGCCTCGAACAGGCCTACCCCGCCGACGACAAAGGATGGGGCGCCGTCATTCATCCTCTCCGTGATGAGACCGTCGGCGATGTTCGTCCCGCCTTGCTTATGATGCTCGGCGCCGTCGCGTTCGTCCTCCTCATCGCCTGCGCCAACGTCGCCAATCTTCTCCTCGCCCGCACCTTCTCGCGCCGCAAAGAGATCGCCATCCGCACCGCCATGGGAGCGCTGCGCCCTCGTATCATCCAACAGCTTCTCGGGGAGTCGGTCCTGATCTCAATCATCGGAGGGGCCCTCGGCCTGCTCGCCGCTCACTTCGGGATTCAGCTTCTGCTCAAGCTCTTCGCCAACCAGTTGCCTCAGCTCGGTGACATCGGCCTCAGCGGTCGTGTACTCGCGTTTACCTTCGTGCTCTCCATCGCAACCGGCGTCCTCGCAGGATTGCTGCCCGCTCTCAGCATGACCAGAGGCGATGTCAATACCGCACTCAAGCAGGGCCTCGGCCGCACCGACGCCGTCAGTGGAAGCAGCGCAACCCGCTCCGCTCTGGTCGTCATCGAGGTCGCATTGTCTTTGGTCCTGCTCATCGGTGCCGGACTGATGGTCCGCAGCCTCTGGAAGCTCCAAACCATCGACCCTGGCTTCGATCAGCACAACGTCCTCACCATGAACGTCGAAGTCAACAAAAAACTCTTCGCCAACGCGACCGAAGAGTCCCAGTTCTTCGATCAGGTACTCAGCCGCATTCGCACCCTCCCCGGAGTCGAATCCGCCGGAGCGATCGACGATCTGCCCCTCAACGGCGGCTCGAACCAGCCTGTCGCCGTCGAAGGTCGTCCCGTCGTCGCCTTGTCCGAACAGCCCGAGGTCTCCGTCCGCGTCGTGACCTCAGGCTACTTCAGCGCCATGCGGATTCCGCTGCTTCAGGGCCGCGCCATCACGGACGACGACCGCGACGCCTCCGCCCCCGTCGTCGTTATCAGCCAGTCCATGTCCAAACAGTTCTGGCCCAACGGCGACGCCATAGGCCATCACCTCAAGTTGTCCTTCTTTCCGGACAAAGACCGTCAGATCGTTGGAATCGTCGGCGACGTCAAGCAGGCCGGCCTCAACAACTCTACCGGCATCGCCAGTCTTTACTGGCCCGCGGCCCAGGTCTCGACCCCATCGCAAGAGTCCTGGAGAGTCCGATACCTCTGGCTCTTGCCGTCCGCACCACGGTCGCTCCGCGCACCCTCGCCACTGCCATCACAGACGCGGTGCATCAGGTCAACAAAGACGTCCCCGTCGACAACGTCCTCACGCTCGAAGAGTTCGTCGAGGAAACCCTCTCTCAGAACAGCGCCAACATGCAGCTTCTCTCCATCTTCGGCCTGCTCGCTCTCGTCCTCTCCACAGTCGGCATCTACAGCGTTCTCGCCTACTCGGTCAAACGTGGCATGAAAGACATCGGACTACGCATCGCCTTTGGAGCAACGCGCAGCGACGTCATGCAGTTCGTCGTCACTCAGGCCATTAAGCCGACGGCAATCGGTATCGTCATCGGACTCGTCACAGCCTACTCGCTCAGCCGTCTGGTCAAGAGCATGGTCTACGGCGTAAGCGCCCGCGACACCCTCACCTTCGTCGCAGTAACCACTCTTCTTGTCGTCGTAGCCTTCCTGGCCAGCCTTGTCCCGGCCCTCCGTGCCACTCGAATCAGCCCCCTTACGGTCATACGCGACGAGTAGCCTTTCCTCTGCCCTCGCCTTTGCTTTTCGCCTTTGCCTTTTTTGCCTTTGCTTTTTGCCCTTTTTGTTGTCATTCCGCAGCGTAGCGGAGGAATCTGCGTTTTCTTTTGTTTTGCCTTTGCCTTTGCCTTTGCCTTTGCGTTTGCTTTTGCTTTTTCCTTTTCCTTTTCCTTTGCTTTTTCCCTTGCTTTTCGGTCTTTGCCGTTGTTTTTTGGTTGTCATTCCGCAGCGCAGCGGAGGAATCTGCTTTTGCTTTTTAGTTGTCATCCTTCGCCGCAGGCGGAGGATCTGCTTTTGTCTTTTGTTCAAGCTTTTGTCTTTCGCATTTACCTGCTTTTGGGATTTAAGCGTGGGGCTTCAGCCCCACGAAAAAGCCGGGCCGAGAGGCCCACCGCTCTGCCCTGAGCAGCGTCGAAGGGCGAAAGCAAAGCCCAAAGGCCGACGCGACTGATTCGTTGCCTCTGCCTTGGCTCTTCCTTGTCGTTTCAGAATCAACAGGGCCACTTAGCCCCGGGCTTCCCACCCCAACCCCTTGACACCCCTGCTAAAATAAAACCAGGAAGAAACCAAGCCCGGCACAAGCCGGGCTTTCGACTTTAGTACCATAATCACAACCGAAGTCCAGACTTAGCTCTTTTATTTCGAAGACTTTAGCACTATTTTGACGGGGACGGGGGGCCAGCCAGAGATGTACAGAAAGACGAATCGAAATCGCTACACCACGACCCTTCTCCTCCTCACCGCGACCCTCGCCCCAAAAATAATTCACGCCCAATGGGACATCGAAGAGTCCCACACCACCGCCGGCCTCCGCGGCATCCACAACGTAGGCGGCGGAATCGCCTGGGCCAGCGGCACCAACGGCACCGTCCTCCGCACCGAAGACGGAGGCTACCTCTGGCAGACCTGCAATGTCCCAGCCGGAGCCGAAAAACTAGACTTCCGCGGCATCCAGGCCTTCGACGAAAACACCGCCATCGTCATGTCCTCCGGCCCCGGCGACCAATCCCGCCTCTACAAAACCACCGACGGCTGCCAAACCTGGAAACTCCTCTTCACCAACCCCGACAAAGAAGGCTTCTGGGATGCGATTCATTTTGGCCCGCCTCAAAACTTTTACAACTCTCGGAGGGAGCTGCGATCAACCAGACATCTGGGAGTTCTGGTCGGCGACCCAGTTGATGGAAAATTCGTCATATACACCACCAGAGATGCCGGAGACACTTGGCAGCGTTGGAATGCCGACGACACTAAACACCAACCTAAGGCCAGGCCCGATGAATCGCTCTTCGCAGCGAGCAACAGCACACTATCAAATCTTGGGAATAATGGCCCATTCGTATTCGTGACGGGCGGAAAAGGTGGGTCACATCTCTATGTCGAAGAACTTCACAACAAGGCCTTTGACAGCGGACGGTGGGCGGCACTAACTGCGACTAAGCTGCCTCTACTAAAAGGCGAAACCGCAGGAGCCTTTTCTATATTTGCAAGAAGGACATCGGATCTCCCCTTCCTCCCGGTTACCTTTACCGATCTAATGATCGTTGGCGGCGATTACAGTAACCCAAACCAATCACAAGGCACGGCGGTTTTTATTCCCGGATCGGGTCTTGCTTACTCGCCTCATACCGTCTCCGCCCAAACCCCACCTAATGGCTACCGCAGCTCCGTAGCCTACGACCCCACCCAAAAACTCTGGATCACAGTAGGCCCCAACGGCACCGACATCTCCACCGACGACGGCAAAAACTGGCGCCCCCTCACACCCTCCGGCTACGACCCACCCGACGCCGACAAAAACTGGAACGCCCTCTCCCTGCCCTTCGTAGTAGGCCCCCACGGCCGCATAGGCAAACTCCGCAACATCACCCAAAATCCGGAAGCCCATCCAAAATAAAAATCACTGTTGCGGAGGAGTAGTCGGAGTTGTCGGCGAAGCAGGACTAGTCGGACTCGAACTCCCCGGCAGCGTTCCCGTCCCCGGAGTAGTCGGCGTACCCCCATACCCCGAACTCTGCCCTGAAACCGACCCCAACCCCGGACTCGCCGTCGAAGCCCCGCCAAACAAATTCGCCTTCGCATAGAGCTGCTCGATCCGCGGGTCATAAATGAACTCCCACGTGTTATACGTCGTCTGTTCATTCAGCACGGTGATCGACTCACCCTCCTTCGGCACTCCGACCCCAACAAACGGCGCACCACCACCCGTAAAGCTACCAGCCGACTGACTCGCAATCCCACCCGCCGAACCAATCGAACTCGTCGAACCGGGAGTAGAGCTATCCGTCCCAATCGTCGTCCCGCCCGCTCCAGACGCGGCTCCACCCGTCGTACTCCCACCCAAACCCGGCGAACCAATCCCCCCTGGCGACGAAGACCCCAACCCACCCGTCCCCGGCAACGAACTCCCCAACCCACCAATCCCGGGAGACGAACTCCCCACCCCCGTACCCGGTGTCGCCGACGACCCACCAATCCCCGGCGATGCCTGCCCCGCCAGTGAACCCAACCCCGGCGCCAGCCCCGCCAGCGGCTGTCCAAAAAATCCCTTCACCGTCGTCTTCGCCTCACCCACATGGATCAGCCGCCAGTCCGCCTTCCCCGTCATCGGATCCACATACTGCTGCCGCAAAAACCGTACATTGTTCGACTTCTCCAACTGTTCCATCGTCCCCGGATACGTGTGGTTCATCTTGCGGTAATACAGCCGAATCGCCCGAACATACTGGTCCCCCCGGTGTATCGCCTCCACCTCGCGCTCCCGCCGCAGTTCCTGCGCCACCTTTGGCGCGGCCACACTCAGCGCCAGCAGAATAAGAAAGATGGCAACAATCAAACCCACCAGCATGAAGCCCTGCTCGCCCTTCTGCTCCATCTCCATGCCCGATGATCTGTGATCTATCCTCATCCTCATCACCTCACCGTGCCAGCAACGGAAGTGTCTGCCGATTATTGTTGGTCATGTCCTCAACCACAATGGAGTTGGCCAGTATCGATACGACCTTATACCGCCGCTGCACAATATCGCCATCCGACGCCAGAAACACATCGTCCCCGTGCAGCAGAAACGCCCTCCGCGTCCCGTTCGGCGCAGTTGCTGTTCCAAAGAACTTCAGGTCGATCGGCGGCGGCGGCGGTGGCCCCGTCGGTTGTATCGGCGGCGGCGGTGGCAAAGGTTTCGTCCGCACTGGCGCGATCGGTTTGGGAATATCCACCGGCACCGAACTCGCCGAAAAAATATTCCGTCCGCTCCCCGAATAGACCAGCGACTCCGTCACCAGCATCGCCTCCATTCGCAGCGTCGGATCGAGCTGCGCCGACGTCGTCCCCAGACTCTTCGCCGCCGCACCCGCTACATTTCCCGGAGGCACAGCAACCACAGCGGCCTTAGTAGAAGAGGTGGCCTTCACCGGCGCGGTCACTGCCGGCGCAGGAGGAGGCGGAGGAGTATCGTCCCACAGAAAGTGATACAAAATCCCCGCTGCAATCAGCACAAACGCAGCGATCGCCGCACCCTTCTTAGTTTGGTCTGGAGTCAGCCGCATCATCGCCGGCCTCCCGCAACAGGAGCACCAGCGCCATCAGCCGAAGTACCCGCCGCGTCTCCATCCGCTCCAGCCAGATTCTTCTCCGTATTCTCCGTCCCCACAGGCGAACGCAGATATGTTGTCAACCGCAAGCGTAACCCCACCGTCCCACTCTGCTGCCCCGTCAACGTCACTCCGGTGATCAGGAAAAACATCTTGTCCCGCTCCAACGCATTCACGAACTGCACCAGCGGCCGATAGTCCCCGCTCAAACCCGCGTCCATGCGGGCCTCCGTCAACTCGCCCGTCGTCCCCTCAAGCACAGGCGAATACGCATACTGCACCCGCGTCAGCTTCACTCCTTGCTTCTTGGCCAACGCGCCAAGCTCTCCCACCACCTCCGAGTTCGCAAACGGCAGCCGCTGCTTATAGAACTTGTCCGCGTCCTTGGTCGCCTGTGCCAGTTTCTCGTCCAGACCCTCCAGCGGCTGTCGCGCAATCTCCGCAGTCTTCAACACCACCGTTTGGTCCGCCAGTGCCTGTGCGTTCTCGCTGTTCGCCGCGCGCCACGCGAACGCCATATGCGCCAGCAGATAAAGATTCATCAGCCCCAGCACCACCACACCCGCGATGTGCAGGTTCAAAAGGGTCGCCAGTTTGCGCCCCTTCTCTGCCCACTGCTTCGCCGCCATCGCCGCCGTACGTTTTTCCGTCGCCGTAGTCGTCATCGCTGCGCACCCTTCTGCGCAGGCGCCTTTACCACTGCACCCGTAGGCAAAGAACTCTTCGGAGTCGTCTTCGTCGTCGTCACTCCGACCTTCGGCGAATCACCCTCAGCCTTCGTCGCCGAAATCGGCTTCGCCGGCAGCGGGTTATACCCACTCAATATGTCGAACTGCACCGCCCCCGGCGCCAGCACCTGCGCCGCATTCGCACCACGTGCCCCCTCTTGCGTCTGCGCCTGCTCCGACGCCAGCCTAGGCGACAGGAACCGCTGCGAAGTCTCCAGGTTTCTCACCAGCTGCACCGCCCGCTCCCGGTCGCCACCCACGCGCAGCCGGATATTCACATCGCCTTCTTTCGTAATCACCGGCTCGATGCTCGTCACCTGCACTCCGGTCGGCAGCACCTTCTCCAGGTCCATCATCACCGCGGTCCAGCTAAAACTCTTCCTGGCAAACACCGCATTCAAATACTGCGACCGCTCCAGCACCGCCATGTTCTGCGGCTGGTGCATCCTCGCCTCATTCACCATCCGCTCATGCTGATACTGTTGCGTCTTCGACTTCAGCGCATCCATCTCCGCCTGCGCCACCCTCGCCTTCGCCTCCAGCGAGTGCAGCGCGAACCCCAAACCCACCGCCAGCACCGCCAGGACGCCCATCGCCAGCTGCAGCCGCGCAAACAGCGGTCGCAATTCAACAAAAGGACGGTTCGCAAGATTGACAGAGATTCGCATCAGTTCCTCAGCGCTCCCCGGACACCGGCCAGCCAGCTCCGCGGCACACTTGCCCTCACCGCCCCGACCTCCAGCATCCCAGCGTCCACCATCTCCCTCACCCGCAGACCCTCCACCCCGCTCTCTTCCACCACCGCCGCCACCACGTCCGCTCCCAGCGTTCCCGCCACCAGCAACTGGTCCGGCGAACGCTGCAGCGAATCCTCAAAATAAGCCACTGCCACGCTAACCGCCTGTGCCACCTCGCGAGCGGCCGCCCTCAACTCCGTCTCCCGCACCACCGCAGTCTCCACGACCGACGCCTGCATCACGGTCTCTGCCTCGAACCTGTCCCATCCATCCGGCCCCAGGGCCTCCTGCTGCGCCCACTCCTGCGCCGTGCTCTCCCGATCCACTAGCGGAACGACAGTCGTCACCATCGGCGCACTCACACTTATGTCAAACGAGCGATGCAGCAGCAGCGTCTCTCCCTGCACAATCGCCGTAGTCACCGCGCCCAGCCCCGCATTCACCATCAATACTGGTGCCTCGATCTCCTCCAACCCCGCCAGCGCCGCCAGCGTACTCGGCAGCACCGCTCCCGGCAGATACCCCGCCGCAAGCACCACCGCCTCATACTCCTCCAGCACGGCCTTCGGCATCGCCACTGCCAGCAACTTCACCGCACCTTTCTCATTCGACATCACCTGATAGCTCACCATTGCATCGTCTGCATCGAACGGCAGTAGCTTCTTCAACCGGAACCGAACCACCGGCAACGCCTCCGCCGCCTTCGAAGGCAGTTGATCGAAATCGACAAACAACACCCGCACCGCCGAATCCGGCACCACCACCGTCACATCGCGCAACCGTTCGCGCCCAGTACCAGCGACCGCATCGAGCGCCCTCCGCACCGCGACCGTCACGGCCGCCTTGTCCAGAACATTGCCGACCTTCAACCCTGGCACCACCGCGCCGTCAGGAACATCGCCACGCGCCACAGCACGTCAGCAGGGCCGCAGCGTCCTCGGCCCGCGCAGCAACCACACCCTCTGCCCGGACCTCAACAGCCAGCCGCGGTCGCGTCCCCAATGTCTTCGGTAAAATTTCCATTCCGTCCTAGCTTACCCTTTGTCCGCATGCTACCGCTGCCAGCTTTTCCATATGCTCCAAAACCCAAAGACCACGACACACACCCAGAGGGCCGACTACATATACCGCCAGGGGGTCACGTACTGTCCCGCAGAACGCAAACGATCGATCTTGTTCCAGTTCTGGTCGAAGAACACCACGCCTGCCAAAGTCCCGATCGAGAACTGAATCAGTGACGACATCGGAGACATTCCCCTGGCCGCATCCCGTCTACCGCCCCGCTTCAATAAACGTGACCTTATTAATCTCCCGCAGCGTCGTAATCCCTGCCCTCACGCGCTCCAGAGCCGAGTCGCGCAGGAACGCCATTCCTTTATCTCTCGCCTTCTTCCTAATCTCGCTCCCCGGCTTCTTCGCCAGCAGCATCTCGCGGATCTCGTCATCCAGCTCCAGCAATTCATGGATCGCCGACCGTCCACGATACCCCGTCCCACCGCACTCGATACACCCGGTGCCCTCGCGGAAGTTGAAGTTAAGCCACTCCGCCGGCTCCAGCCCGCTCGCGAGCAAATCACGCTCGGAGTAGTGCACGTCCTTCACACAAAACTCGCAGACCTGCCGCACAAGCCGCTGCGCCAGAATACAGTTCAACGCCGAAACAAAGTTGTACGGCTCAACTCCCATATTCAAAAACCGCCCCAGCACGTCGACCACGTTATTCGCGTGCACCGTCGTAAACACAAGATGCCCTGTCAGCGCCGAGTTGATCGCAATCTGCGCCGTCTCTGCATCGCGAATTTCGCCGACCAGGATCTTGTCCGGGTCATGCCGCAAAATCGACCGCAATCCGCGAGCAAACGTCAGCCCCTTCTTCTCATTCACAGGGATCTGCGTAATCCCTCGAATCTGATACTCTACCGGGTCCTCAATCGTGATGATCTTGTCTTCCTCAGACTTGATCTCATTCAGTGCCGCATACAACGTCGTCGTCTTACCGGATCCCGTCGGCCCTGTCACCAGCACCATCCCGTACGGCTCTTTGATGTACCGCCGAAACCGCGTCAGGTCTTTCTCAGCAAATCCCACAACATCCAAACTCAGCTGCTTGAACTTCTCCGACATCGACTCTTTGTCCAGCACACGCAGCACAGCGTTCTCGCCATGCACCGTCGGCATAATCGACACACGAAAGTCGATCAGCCTCCCTTTGTACCGAACGCGAAACCGTCCGTCCTGCGGCACGCGCCGCTCCGCAATATCCAGCTCCGACATTACCTTGATACGCGAAAGGATCGTCTGATGGTGCTCCCGCGCAATCGGCGCCATCGCCTGCTGCAGCACGCCGTCGATTCTGTACTTCACCAGCAGCGAATCATCAAACGTCTCCAAATGGATGTCAGAGGCCCGCCGTTCCAACGCCGTAAAGATCGTCGTATCCACCAGCCGGATGATCGGCGAGATGTCGTCCTCGCTCGTCAGCCGCTCAATCGAAATATTTGAGTCCTGGTTCTCATCGCCGTGCAGCACATCGAACGCAAGCCCCTCGCTCGCCTCATCCAGAACACGCTGCGACTGCTCCGTCTTCTTCAGCAGCTCCGTAATCTGGCTCAGTGTCGCCACCCGAGTCACCAGCCGCTGCCCCAGCAGCCCCGAAATCTCATCCAACACCATCAACTTCGAAGGATCGGACACCGCAATCGCCAGCCGCCCCTCCATCTGCTCCAGCGGAACAAAGTTGTACCGGAACATCATGTCCACCGGCACACTCTTGAACAGCTCATGCGAGATCTTGAAGTTCTTCAGGTCGACAAACTCCGCATGATAGCGCCGCGCAATCAACTGCGCCCGCTCCACCTCATCCATCCCCATTTCAATCGGTACTGCCAACGGTGCCATTGCCATATGCGTGAGACTCCCTCGAATTCCTCTCGTTACCAAACCACCGGAACTTCTCCCGAAGCCCGTATCCCATCGTCACTCGTTACTAGTTGCAAACCATGCACCAGCACGGT
Source organism: uncultured Acidobacteriaceae bacterium (assembly GCA_963756685.1). Lineage (GTDB taxonomy): Bacteria > Acidobacteriota > Terriglobia > Terriglobales > Acidobacteriaceae > Edaphobacter. The sequence goes on along the minus strand of CAVWON010000002.1, from coordinate 77,583 downwards.
CGCCCCAATGATTCGGTCCGCCGGGTCACGCGGATAGCGTGCCGTGAACTGCATCGCACGTTCTGCAATTCGACCGTTGAGGGGCAAAACAACAAAAACTGATTCCAAATGCCGCAGGTACACGTCCATCGGTCTGTCGATGCTGATGCGTTTGCGCGTCGCCAGCATTGCGATCTCCCACAAAGTCATACCAGAGATCGCGATTCCTCCATCCGTTCGCGCGGAAATTAGCGCTGCATCTGCCGCTGCTGATAGCTCACCATGCTCTTGCGTCAGCCATAAGACCGTGTGCGTATCCGCCACAATCATTTGAGAGCGTCCCATTCTTCCAGGTCCATTGCCGGCGACACGATGTCACCCAAAATCTCGACCCTTCCAGGAAAACGATAGACCGCAAGCGGGTCCTCCTCAACCTCGACCGGCACCAGCTTCGCGACAGGCTTGCCGTTCTTCGTCAAAAGCACCGGCTCCCGCTTCGCCTGCACCTCATCCATCACCGCCAGGCAGGTCGCCTTGAACTTCCCAGCCGCCATCGTCCTCATAACAAAATACACCTCGACCATGGTCATATTACCATAGTCACACCAAGGTCGTCATCCCAACTATCATCACACTATGCTATTCTCCGCCCATCTCTAGGCCCAGTATCTACGACTTCTGGAGGACAATATGAGCACAACACCCGTCACTCTTGCCGGTCTCGCCCCGAAAGCCATCAACTGGTCCATCGCCCTTAGCATTGTCCTCATCCTGGTCGGTCTTTTCGCAATGCTGATCCCGTCTGTCTCCGGGATCGGCATCACCCTGTTCTTCGGCTGGGCCATGGTTCTCAGCGGAATCACCCACTTTATCTTTGCCTTTAAGACCCACAGCACTGGAGGCCGCATCTGGGAGATACTCGTCGGCGTCGTCTACATCATCGCCGGGGTCGTCCTTCTCATGCATCCCCTCGATGGCCTGTTCGTCCTGACCCTCGTCCTCGCCTACTATCTTTTCTTTGAAGGCATCGTCGAGATCATTCATTTCTTCCAACTCCGTCCCCGCCACGGCGCCGGTTGGCTTCTACTAGACGGCATCATCACCCTCATTCTCGCAGTCATGATCTGGCGTGCCTGGCCCGCCAGCTCTGTCTGGGTCATCGGCACGCTCGTCGGCATCAGCATGATCTTCAGCGGCGTCTCCCGCCTCATGCTCTCCCTCGCCGCCAAACGCGTCCTCAATCAAATCGTCTGACCAGCGCCGCTAGCTCATTCGGTACCAGCAAGAGAGAAACTGCTGCACCGTCCCAGACGGTGTCTCATGCAGTTCCAGCGAACTCTCCATCAGACGAAATCGATCGCCGAACTCGTTCCCAAGCGCGGCCACGTCATACCGCTTCGTTGCAAGCCCACTACAGCGCTCGGGCCCCGACGGCCCGAACGTACTCATGATCAGACTACCTCCCGGCTTCAACGCCCGCTTGACTCTCTCCACATAGTCGCGCCGCTGACCGGCCTCAGTGAGAAAGTGAAAGACGGCCCGGTCGTGCCACAAGTCGAAAGATCGATCCGCTAACACCGCCTCCGTCACGTCTCCACAGATCCATCGGATCGCTGCCCCCTGCTGCCCCGCACGTTTCTTCAACGCGTCAAGCGCCCTCTTTGAAATCTCCATCACCGTAATGTTCTCGTAACCCAGCCCCAGCAGATCATCAACCAGCGTCGACTGCCCAGCCCCGACATCCACAATCGATGCCAGCCGGTCTGGCGCGGCCCGCTCAATCAACTCCACCGATCGCTCCAGATGTGGGCGAAACCAGCTCACCTGCTCCCGGCCCTTCGTCGCATAGACCTGCTCCCAATGCAACCGCGCATCCATAGTCAATGACCCCTCGCGGCAGAACGCATACGCATCGCCGCCCATTCAGCTTATGCTTCAAAATCGTCACTGGAAACTACGACCCCGAATGCATCGTCATCCGTGCATCCGTTGATTGGCGTCCTTTGGAACGCAGCCAAATCTCGATGGCGATCGTGTTGATCGAAAAGCCAATCCAGAATGCGATACCAAAGAACTGTCTCGGCTCAAGGTGCGTCAACCGGCTCGTAGCAAAAAACACACCCATCACCGGACGGGTCGTCGCGATCCCGAGAAGGATCGCCACTGCCCGCAACGTCCATCGAATCTCCTCGACTCCCTCGCCGCTTCGCATAAACCCATAGGCCCTGGCCAGTGAAATCAAAAAGAAAGTATTGAAGAAGAGAACTGCCGAACGCTCCACCCATCCGCCCACCGAATAAACGCTCATGGCGTACGCGGTGAGCCCGACCAGCGCCCCCAACGGAAAGAACAACCGTTTCGCCCACAACGCACCTGATCGACGCGAAAGAACAAGTGGGGCCAGCAACACGAAAACCATCGCCGGTAGAATATGCGCCAGCGTCAAAGCAGCATGAGAAGCAAATGCAGCGTCAAGCCCCGCCATGGGCGAACGCCCGCCCGGCGTCGGATGCGCAAGTGCCACCACTCGACGCAGCACCACACCGATCGCAATCACCACGCAGATCCAAAAGCCCACCTTCAGCCAGCCGGGATAAGCCTTTTTCTCTGTCCCAATTCCTTGCACCGGGGCCTTCACATCCATACGACCCCTCCTCATTCGAGGGTCATACCGCACAGCCTGATACGCAGCGAACTCCGTCTCCGTTCCCCTACTGCCCGCCCGCCCCACCCGCGCTCAAGCTGAAGATCGGCAGATACAGCGCGATCAAAATCGTCACCACCACAATTCCCATGAAGATCAGGATCAGCGGCTCGATCAAACTCATCGCCGCGGTAAGGTTCGTCTGCACGTCCTCTTCAAAAAACTCAGCAACAGAATTCAGCATCTGCGGCAGCGCTCCCGTCGACTCACCCACCTCGATCATCTCGATCGCAAGCTCAGGAAACACCTTCGTCTGCTCCAAACTCGCCGACAGCCCCTTCCCTTCCCGCACAGTCTCGACCGACTTGGACACCGCACCCGCAATCTGTCTCGAATCGATCGACCGGGCCGCCGTCTCCAGCGACGGCACCAGCGGCAAACCACCCGTCAGCAGCGTCGACAGCGTCCGCGAAAACAACCCAACCTGATACTTCAACCAAACCGGCCCAAAGATCGGCAGCGAAATCCGGACCTTATCAATAACATTCGCCCCGGCGTCCGCCTTCGACCACCGATAAAGCAAAAACCCGACAATCCCCACCACCACCGCCGCATAAATCCCGTAGTGCTGCGCCTCCCTGCCCAGATCCAGCAAAAACGTAGTCAACGCAGGCAGCTTCGTCCCCAGCTGGTCATACAGCTCCGCAAACCGCGGCACTACAAACGTGATCAAGAAGATGAACAGCCCGATCACCATCACCACCAGAAGCGCCGGGTAGATCAAGCTCGCCTTCAACTTCTTCCGAAACGTCAGCGACACCCGCTGAAAGTCCAGAAACCGCTGCAACACCTCTTCCAGGTTTCCCGACCGCTCTCCAGCCAGCAGCGTCGTCGTATACACAATCGGAAACCCACCCTGGGCCTCGAACGCCTGCGAGATCGACTCACCCGTCTTCACCCTCGCCGCAACGTCCTCCAACTGCGCGCGAAAGTGTGGCAGCTTCTGCCGCCGCGCCAGCAGCTCCAGCGACCCGAGAATCGGTAATCCAGCTTTAATCAAAGTCAAAAACTGCTGATTGAAGATCAGGAAGGTCTCCAGCTTGACCTTCTTCTTACTCCCACCCATCACACCTTTCGCCTTCACCGAGTAGACGTAGTACCCCGCCTGCGTAAACCGCGCCCGCAGCTCCTCAGCAGTCGCCGCCGCATGGCTCTGCTCCTGCACCCTGCCCCGCTCGTCCGCCAGCTTGATTACAAACTCAGTCATCCCGAACACACCACCAATCAGCTTGAAGGAACTCCGTCCATCTTAGACGTTCTCCCTCTCAGATTCGTCCGCTACAACTCCCGGGTAGTCCCTTATGCACCCCAAAGCAATACGCCCGACCAACTACGGTCACCGCTATTTAGTTCATAACAAGGTCCAATTTTCCTTCGCATCGTCCGAACAGGGGCTGGCAATTCACTCTCTGGACCCTCGTCAAGCGCCTGGCAGCCCTTCGTTGTTGCTTTTCTGGTTGTCATTCCGCAGCGCAGCGCAGGAATCTGCGGTTGCTTTCGCCGTTGCTTTCGCCGTTGCTTTTGCCCTTGTCCTTGCCTTTTAGTTGTCATCCTTCGCCGAAGGCGGAGGACCTGCTTTGGCCCTTCTCTCCGTCTACGCAGTTGCTTTTCGGGTTAGCGCGGAGCTACCTTACCTACCATCCCGCTCCAGCAAACCCTTCAACACCGCTTCCACCTCAACGGTCCCTTTCAAAACCCGCTCACGATTCTCAAACTCAATCCATCCTTCATTGAATCCATCGAGCATCTGAATCCGAGGCACAGGATTCGTCATCCCCTGCGACCGAAACAACGTCTCCCAAGTCTCCCTCGGCACCTCCTCCATCCGCACCGGACGGCCCAACAGCTTACCGAAGGTCTCCGCAACCTCATTCGGCGTCACCCGCCGAGGCCCCCCCAACTCAACCACTCTGTGCCCAATCCAGGTCTCCTGAATCAGCCCCGCTGCCACACGCCCAATGTCCACTGTAGAGACCATCGGCACCGGTTTGTCCAGCGGCTGCAGAAAGCTCGGCACCACGCCGTTCGTCTTCGCTGGAACAACGTCCCAGCTTGCGTTCTCCATAAACCATCCCGGTCGCAAAAACGTGATCGGTGCCGTCGACTCGCGCAACACTCCTTCAATGATCGTGTGCTGCGACAGCAAATTCTCCCGTGTCGCCTGTGCGCCAATCGTCGACAGATAGACGACTCGTCCCGGCCGCGCCGCATCAAGCGCCGCCTTCAGAGTCGCCGCCGTCCTCCGCGCTTCAGGAAACCCTGGCATCGGATCAAAGCTTGGTGGCACCAGCACAAACACGCCCTCCGCCCCCTCGAACGCAGCAGTCAACGCCGCAACGTCCTCGATGTCCGCGATCGCCACCTCGCAGCCATACCCTGCCCACTCCGCACCCTTCCGCGCATCGCGCACCACCGCCCGCACCGGCCGCCTCGCCGCCAGCAGCGCGCGCGCCATCTCACCCCCGACATTCCCGGTAATTCCAGTAATCGCAAACATCGTCGTCTCCTCATGAAACCAAATTCAGGACCGAAGATAGGATGCGTCCACTATTCATGCAATTCATACATGAATAAACATATACTCATTACCACAGAGCACGAATTGACCATCCTTCATCGTCACCCCACCAGCCTCGATGACCGCCTTCTCAATGGAATCAGCGTACTCGCTGCCGTCGTCGAAGGTGGCAGCTTTGTCCGGGCGGCCACTGCCCTTGGCGTCAGCCAACCCGCCGTCAGCCGATCTATCGCCCGCCTCGAGTCCCGTATCGGAGTCCGCCTCCTCGATCGCACCACACGCTCCCTCGTCCTCACCGCCGAGGGCCGTCGCCTCTACGAAGAGATCAGCCCCTTGCTCTCCGGCATCGGCGAAGCCGTCACCATCGCCTCCGGCTCCTCCACAACCGTCCGCGGCCGCCTGCGAGTCAACATGGATCCGCTCTTCTCAAGCCTCCTCCTCGCCCCTCACCTTGGCCGCTTCCTCGACCGCTACCCAGAGGTCTCTCTCGAACTCCTCACCCGCACCGAACTTGGCGACCTGGCCCGCGAAGGCTTCGATCTCGCCGTCCGCTTCATCGATCCGTCCCCTTCCTCCCCCCTCGTCGCGCGCAAGCTGCTTGAAACCCGCGTCGTCACAGTCGCCGCTCCGTCGTATCTGAAAAAACACGGCCGCCCGGCAAAACCCGCTGATCTCGGCAGCCACCATTGCCTCCAGTTCCGCAATCCGGTGACTGGCCAGCCCTTCGAGTGGGAGTTCCATCGCGGCAACAAGACCGTCCCGGTCGACACCACAGGCCGTCTCCTGCTTACCGACGCCCGCACATTACTCACCAGCTGCCTCGCCGGCGTCGGCGTCGCCCAACTTCTGGCCCTCGCCGTCCAGGACCTCCTCGACCGCGGCGATCTCATCGACCTCTTCCCCGACTGGCCCGACGAGAGGTTCCCCCTCTACGCCCTCTACCCCTCCCGCCACCTTCCACCCGCCAAACTCCGGGCCTTCCTCGACTTCATCTTCGACCTCACGAAATCTCCCTCAAAACCTTCCGCCAGACCTCCAAAGTCGGCCCAAAAATAAATTTCAACCTCGGTGGCATGTTTTTCACCCCCCTTTAAAGGGCTCCAAAACGACCACTATTCACCACGAATCCAACACAACTTTCACCACAAAAAACTAGCCGGAAAAACCGGTTTCCCAAGCCCTTCAAAAGCGCCTCCAAAACAACAAAAAGCCCCGGCATCGGCCAGGGCTTTTCGACACAAAACCTCAAAATAATTAGACGCTGAAGCTCGATCCACAACCGCAGGTGCTCTTCACCGCGGCGTTCTCAAACTTGAACCCGGCCGCTTCGAGCGTCTCGACGTAGTCTACCGTGCAGTTCTGCAGGTACATCGCCGAGGTCGCGTCCACAAACACCTTTAGGTCACTCGAACTTATAGACCTTGTCCATCATGCCGCTCTGGTTCTCGAACGACATCGAGTACTGGAAACCCGAGCATCCACCGCCAACCACACCAATTCGCAAACCTGCTGGAACTGGAGTCTGCGTTGCCATGATCTCCCGGACCTTCTTAATTGCAGCAGGCGTTAGGGTTACAGGCGTAGTCGAAGCGGGTGCGCCAACAACGACCTCAGGGGTAACAGCGGCGGTAGACATCGTTAATCTCCTCGTCTCGTTCAGACACTCTTAAGTGTATGCGCCTGCCACCTCTCCGGCAAGCCCTTCTGAACTTAGATGCGGACCCCATCCTTCCGATTCAGTCATCGAAAGCACCTCCGGAAACAATTCCTGCTACCATCTCTCCCAGGCCGTTATCGAAAAGCCATGAAGTTTATCCTGTTCATCTCGAACGCCTTTATCAACACCATGGGGATAACTCAGCCCTCGCCCCAGGCCGCAAACCGGGCCGCATGGTTCATCTTCATCATGCTCGTGGCCGTACTCGCCGCCATCGCTACGATTGCAGTCCTGGCCATCCACTTTGCCTCCCAGCACTGAGATTTGCGCCCTGTTACGACCTGCGCTCTCCCCCCGAAAAAGGCTGTATCACCCCTGCTTGAATGGCGTATGATTGCGGCGGATGTCCCCGTTACCTACTGAGCACATGCAAGGGCCCACCAGGTACGGGACATTCCGAAAATTGCCGGCCCTGTCATAGGGCGGAGGGACCGCTATGACCGCTATGGACGCTATACCCGTTCTGCTCGTAATCTGGGCAGCAATTGCAGCCTGCTTTCTCGGCCTGCTTGCCTATAAGGGACAGCTGACCCGATATGAGGAGGACCAGCTCTTCCTCACCGAAAATGTCACCCACGAGCAGCAACTCCAATCCGAAATCGTTCGCAAGGTCACGAAAATTCAGCCATTTGTCCGCATCTTTGGCGTCGCTTCGGCCGTTATGACCGCAGGGATCATCGGCATCTTCACCTACGATGCCTGGCAACACCTGAAGTAGACCCCGCGAAGAGTTCTTCTGAGCCAAGCCAGTGACAGCAAGCAAAGAGCCAGAGACCAAGGGCCTCTGGCTCTCTGTCATTTCACGCAATATTAGGCGTTATAGGTCGAAGAAGACACCTTCCCGCCGCGTCCTGTCCAGTTAGTGTGGAAGAACTCGCCCCGCGGCTTGTCGACCCGCTCATATGTATGCGCGCCAAAGAAGTCCCGCTGCGCCTGCAGAAGGTTCGCCGGCAGCCGCTCGCACCGATAGCCGTCATAGAAGGCCAACGCCGTAGAAAAAGCAGGCATGGGCACTCCAATCTCGATCGCATGGATGATCGCCTTCCGCCACGACGCTTGATACTTGTTCAACGCACTTGAGAAGAAGTCGTCCATCAGCAGGTTCTGCAGCTTCGGATCTTTATCGAACGCTGCCTTGATGTTCCCCAGGAACACGCTACGGATAATGCACCCACCGCGCCACATCAGTGCGATGCCACCCATATTCAGGTTCCACTTCTCCTCTTTCTCCACTGCCCGCAGCAGCATATACCCCTGCGCATAGCTGATCATCTTCGAGCAATACAACGCCCGCCGAACGTCCTCGATGAACTCCTTCTTCTCCGAAATCGTCAGGCAGCTTCTTCGGCTCCTTCAACACCTTCGAAGCCGCGACCCTCTCCTCCTTCAGCGCCGACAGGCAGCGTGCAAACACGCTCTCCCCAATCAACGTCACCGGCATCCCAAGGTCCAATGCAGAGATGGCCGTCCACTTCCCTGTCCCCTTCTGCCCCGCCGTGTCGAGAATCTTGTCCACCATCGGCGTTCCATCGTCGTCCTTCTTCGCGAAGATCGTAGCCGTAATCTCAATCAGGTAGCTATCCAGCTCACCCTTGTTCCACTCTGCAAACACCTCATGAAGTTCGTCAGGCGTCAGCCCCAACCCGTCCTTCAACAACTGATACGCCTCGCAGATCAGCTGAATATCGCCATACTCGATCCCGTTGTGGACCATCTTCACGTAGTGCCCGGCCCCGCCCTCACCCACCCAGTCACAGCAAGGAATACCACCCTCCACCTTCGCCGCAATCGCCTGGAAGATCTCCTTCACATGCGGCCAGGCCGCCGGATTTCCCCCTGGCATAATCGACGGACCAAACCGCGCACCCTCCTCTCCACCCGAAACCCCGGTACCGATAAACAGGATCCCCTTCTGCGCCAGGTCCTTCGTCCGCCGGTTCGTATCGGTGAACAAAGAGTTCCCGCCATCAATCAAAATATCGCCCTTCTCCAGATACGGCAGCACATGCTCAATCGTCTGGTCGACGACCTCTCCCGCCTTCACCATCAACATCACCCGGCGCGGCAGCTTCAGCGCAGCACAAAGCTCCTTCGCCGAGTGCGTCCCCACCACCTGCGTCCCCTTGGCCTCATCCGCAAGAAACTCGTCCACCTTCGAAGTAGTCCGGTTGAACACCGCGACCTTGTATCCATGGTCGTTCATGTTAAGCACGAGGTTCTGGCCCATCACCGCCAGACCAATCAAGCCGATATCGCAAGTTCCTTCTGCCATCTCAATCTCCAGAGCGACCTCTTCAGAGGTATCGCCAAACCGTGACTTTTCACCCAGCTACGTCCAGAAAGTGGTCAGTTCACGAACCCTTTTCTACCACACGTCTCCAACCGAAAGATAGTTCGTGGCCCTACGATTCCGGTTCATAAAGATCAGCCGGGGTCTTCGCAAAAACAAAAGGCCCCGGCAATCACCGGGGCCCTTCGCAGCACCTCATTATGGCCCTGCTCATCAGGAACACAGAAAAAACTTACTTGCCTTTCACAGCAATCACCTCAATCTCAACCAGTGCCCACGGAGCGGCCAGCGCAGCTACCTGCATCGCACTCCTCGCCGGTTTGTTAGGCTGGTCATTTGTCCCGAAAAACTGCGTATAGGAAGCTTGCAGCCCGGCAAAATCCAACTTGCCGCCATTGGCCGGATCGCCCGCAAGAAACACGGTCATCTTCACCACGTCCTTCATATCCAGCCCCTGCTCTTTCAACAGCGCCTGGATCTTATTCAACGCGCTCAACGCCTGCGTCTTTGTGTCTCCATAATCAGCGGCCGTTCCCTTTGCCGGATCGGCAGGAGTCACCGGCGAAGCCAGTTGCCCGCTCAAATAGAGCGTGTCCCCGGCCCACACTCCATTCGCGATCGGCGATTTCTCATTCGGCTGCAGATGCTTCACCACGACCTGCCCCTGCATCGCACACGCAACGGCCATCAGCGCCGTCGCCATCACACCATACTTGATCTTCATCGTTCTCTCCCTCTCCTCATCAAAATAGTTAGCCCTGCACAACGCCAGCCGCAACGCCCGACAACCTCGCCGCCTTCACTTTGTCCGAAATCATCCCCACGGCCCGGCGTGCACTGTCCGCTGCACCCTCCTGCCACCCCACAATATGACTCGCCGTATCGCCCGCAAAATAAATCGGCCCGTCCGCCTGGATGATGGTGTCGTATCCACTCTGACCGCCGCCATAGCTGCGTATCCACGAGCCCTCGTTCCACGGCACGCGGCTCCATCCGCAGAACACAGGGTTCTTCAACTCCTTCCCATGCCCCGGATGGATCTTCTCAATCGACCCCCGCGAAGCCTCAAACTTCTCCGCCAGCGAAAGCTTATAAAACGACGGTATATCCAATTCGTCCGTATAACCCGACACCACCACCCCCGTCGGATGCATCAGTCGCGACGACGGATACCAGACCGGACTCGGCCCCTGCATCAAATACGAGATCCCTCCATAGATGTTGTAGTCCTCCTCCCAGAACCGCCTGCTCTCCCAGGCGATCTTGTACGCTCCTGCCATCGTGCTCTCGTCTACCGCCTTCTTGAACGGCGCCGACAGATCATTCGGGATCTTCTTCAACATCGAAAACGGCACCGCGATAATGCAGTACGCCGCCTCCACCTGCTTCGTCGCGCCGCCCTGTGTATACGACACGCGAACTCCCTTCGCCGTCTTCCGTATCTCCGTCGCCGGCGAGTTGTACTGCACGACCGACCCCAGCGCACGAGCAAACGCATACGGAATCCGTCCATCCCACCCACCGGCTGCATCATCGTCGCCTGCCAGTCCCAGGCCTCTTCGATGAACAGAGCACCCCAGAAATCCTCGTCCAGCAAAACCCGCATGTCCATTGGCGGATCGTCCACACCGACCTGCGCCCCTGCGCCCGGCGCAATCTTGTACCCCGCCCTCTCCGACCCCACATACGCGTTCTTTTCATTCAGCGGCCCATAGATCTTCAGAAACGTAGTCATCCGCTCGCGATCTTCCTTGGTCAATTCGGAATCGAGCGCTCCATTCGCAATACACTTCGAAAGCAGCTCCGACACATGCCCTCGCGTGTCGTTGATCGCCTTCCTCTGCGGCACCACCTTCCCACCATTCGCCGTATCGCTCTGCAGCAGCGACGAGCGCGAAGTATTGATCTCCACCTCAAGAGGTACCCCAAGCTCGCGACAATACCCCAGAATCGTCCAGTGAGTACTCGGCAGCCTCGCCGGCCCCAGGTTCTGGTAGTTCCCCTCCTCCCAATTGATCGGCTGTGTCGTCCCATCGACAAACTTCACCGTCGTCCCATTGCGCCCCGTCCAGTTCCTCCCGCCCGGACGCTCCCGCGCCTCCAGCAGCGTCACATCGTAGCCCAGCTTCTTCAGCTCATAGGCTGAAACCAGCCCCCCAATCCCTCCGCCCAGCACCACCACCTTAACGCCCTTGCCCGACCCCGCCGCCGCCTGGATCGGCACCACCTGTTCGCCCTTCATCGGCATCAACCCAAGCGATTGCATCGTTGCAAATGCTGCACTATAGCCACCGACTTGCCCTACACGCATCAGAAAATTGCGCCGCGAGATACCCATGGAAAAACCTCTCTTACTCAATAAATTGAAAAACAAATGCGCCTGCACAAGCGCAATAACTTCAAGGCATTGAAAGCTACTGCAGCTTCGCTTCAGACCCCCAGGCGAGAAGACCTGCGCCTGAAGGCCAAAGAAATCTGGATTTAGAAATTATGTTTTACTCTATCGCAAAACCCGATGAACAATCAGCCTAATTTTTTTGGCCCACCGAAAACATTCACCACTCAACTGGAATCATGATGCTCGTCATATAATGAATCTGGAGATGAAATGGGCTCCACGGGGCGAACTCGATGAAAGTAAGCCGCGCACAGGCAGCAGAAAACCGCGAACGAATTCTCGATGTAGCGACCAGGCTGTTCAGAGAGCGTGGCATCGACGGCATCGGCGTCGCCGATCTCATGCAAGCTGCCGGCCTCACTCACGGCGGCTTCTACGGCCACTTCGAATCAAAGGAAGACCTCGTCGCCCAGGCATGCGCTCGCGCCGTTTCTAGGATGCGGCAAAATTGGACTAACGTCGTCGACCAATCCACCGGCGATCCACTCGAAGCGCTCGCCGCCACTTATCTCACACCAAAGCATCGCGACGGTGCCGGTCGCGGCTGTCCTATGGCCGCTCTCGGGCCCGAAATCGCACGCCAGGGCCCGACCGTCCGCCGCGCCTTCACCGACGAACTTCGGCCCTTCCTCGACTACCTCTCCCGCATCGTGCAAGGCAATTCCAACAATCTTCGCCGTCAAAAGGCCCTCGCCGCCTACGCCGGCCTCGTCGGTGCCCTCGTCGTCTCCCGCGCAGTAGACGATCCAGACCTCTCCAACGAAATTCTCTCCGCGGTCGCCGCAACCATGCACCACAACGAAGTTATTGAGCGTAATCAAACAAAATCCTCATCTGGACGTTCCCGCACCCCAGTATCGAAGGGTCGCAGCCCCAAACGGCAATCCAAGTCCTGATCCGTTCCAAAACAAAAAATATCTGAACCTCACGGTCACTTCAAAAACATCAGATTCAGGATAAAGGACGATCGTCATATATAAATCTGTGACATCGCCCCCCACATCTGCCCATTGAGGTAGGGGAAAGGGACGGCCAACCTTGGCGAGCCAGGCAGTATTAGAACCGCCCGTAGCAACAATTCCCGCGGTTGCGCCCCCAATCCATAAGAACGCACGGTCTGTCCCCAAGCCAAAGTCCCGCCCCATCATCAACCCCTGGATCGTCGCCCTCACCGTCACCCTCGCGACCTTCATGGAACTGCTCGACACCTCCATCGCCAACGTCTCCCTCCCCTACATCGCCGGAGGCCTCGGCCGCTCTTACGATGAGGTCACCTGGATTCTGACCACCTACCTCGTCGCCAACGCCGTCGTCCTCCCCATGTCCGCGTGGCTCTCCCGCGTCTTCGGCCGCAAGAACTATTACATGGCCTGCGTCGCCCTCTTCACCATCACTTCGTTCTTCTGCGGCATCGCGCCCACCCTCGGCATCATGCTCATCGCCCGCGTCCTTCAGGGCATCGGTGGCGGCGGTCTCGCTCCAGTCGAACAAGCCATTCTCGTCGACACATTCCCCCCCGCCAAACGCGCCTCGGCCTTCGCCCTCTACACAGTCGCCATCGTCACCGCGCCCGCCATCGGTCCTGTCCTCGGCGGCTGGATCACCGACAACTACAACTGGCGCTGGGTCTTCCTAATCAACATCCCCATCGGCCTTCTCTCCTTGTTCCTCACCAATCGCTTCGTCCACGACCCCGAGTCCTACGCCGAAGAGCGCAAGACCGTTCGTAAGAATGGAAAGCTCAGCGTCGACGGCATTGGCATCGCCCTCATTGGCCTCGGCTCAGCTGCACTCGAGGTACTCCTCGACCGCGGCCAGATCGACGACTGGTTCGGCTCCTCCTTCATCACCTGGATGTTCGTCATCGGCGTCACCTGCCTCACCGCCGCAATCTTCTGGGAGCTCCACGTCCCCGACCCAATCATCGACCTCCGTCTCCTCAAGGTCCGCAACTTCGCCATCGCCAACATCTTCTACTTCGTCTTCGGCTTCGGCCTCTTCGCCTCAACAACGATGATCCCCCAGCTTCTCCAGTCCCTCTACGGCTACCGAGCCATCGACGCCGGCCTGGTTCTCGGGCCCGGAGCGCTCGTCATCACCTTCTTAGCGCCAGTTGGCGCACAACTCGTTCAACGCAGCATCATTCGCCCAAAGGTTCTCCTCTTCGGCGCCGTCATGGTCGTTGGCATCTCCTTCATCCACTACAGCCACTTCAGCCTCGACACCGACTATCGCCACTACGCCCTCGCCCGCGCCCTGCAAGGTCTCGGCTACGCCTTCTTCTTCGTTCCGCTTTCGGTCATCTCTTACTCGCAACTGAACCCCAATCAAAACAACAAAGCCTCTTCGCTCACCAACTTCTTCCGCAACTGGGGAGGAAGCTTCGGCATAGCCTTCATCACCACCGTCTCCGAACGCCGCCAGAACTTCCACCAGTCTCGCGTAGGGAGCAACATCGCGGCCTCGTCACCGGCGCTGCAACAAAACGTCCACCAGACCGCGGCCTATCTGCAGTCCCACGGCTTCTCCCCGGCCGATGCCGTCACCGCCGCCTATGCCCGCGTCTACGAGCAGCTTCACGCCCAGACCCAACTTCTCGCCTTCATGGACTGCTTCCACATCATTGGCATCATCACCCTGATCGCGGCCCCCCTCGTCCTCCTCACCAAAAGCTTCAAACCCGCCGGCAAATCCACCGCCGCCCACTGATCACAGTCGGCGCACCTTTCCGTTGCTTGTCATCACGCGGCACAGCCGAGAGAGAGTTTGCAGTTGCCCTTGCAGTTGCCCTTGCAGTTGCCCTCGTCTTTGCTCGTTCCTTTGTTGTCATTCCGCAGTGCCTTTGTTGTCGATCCGCACCGCCTTTGTTGTCATTCCGCAGCGCCTTTGTTGTCGATCCGCACCACCTTTGTTGTCATTCCGCAGCGCCTTTGTTGTCGATCCGCACCGCCTTTGTTGTCATTCCGCACCGCCTTTGTTGTCGATCCGCACCGCCTTTGTTGTCATTCCGCACCGCCTTTGTTGTCGATCCGCACCACCTTTGTTGTCATTCCGCAGCGCCTTTGTTGTCGATCCGCACCGCCTTTGTTGTCATTCCGCACCGCCTTTGTTGTCATTCCGCACCGCCTTTGTTGTCATTCCGCACCGCCTTTGTTGTCGATCCGCACCGCCTTTGTTGTCGATCCGCACCGCCTTTGTTGTCATTCCGCAGCGAAGCGGAGGAATCTGCGGTTGCGGTTGCGGTTGCTGTTGCGGTTGCGGTTGTCGTTGCTTTGTCAGTCCGCAGCCCATCACAAGAATCTCCGTTTGCTGAGATTCCCGTCATGGTCCATGACCCCAAGCCTGTTGATGGGGCGTGACCCGTATTTCGCTTTTGTTTTCGGGATTAAGCGCAGGGCTCCAGCTCTTCGGAAAAGAGACTCATCAGACTAGCCTTTACCCGGATTTCTCTATCCATAGCCATCCACGCCACAACGAAACAATCTGCCATCCTTCGTTGCACTTGCAACTATTTTTTGCGTTTTTGGCCCAAAAAACACATGTCAAGCCCCCAAACCACCTAACCCGTTCCAAACCAACAACATCTGCGTGGCATGTTAGTTACCTCCAACCCGCTATACTGGATATATAGATCAAAAACAAGCAAGCCCGAGAGATTTTCGACATCCTTCCTGGCTAACTCGTTTGTTTGGACGAATTTGACCGCAACTCCTTTGTTATGACGATTTTGCGGACACTTGCATGTCGTAAACTATTGATTTACAAGGATATTGGGCCCGGGCAGGGGGGTGGGGGGGGTGGGGGTAGCTGCGTTATAAAATATCGCCAGAAACTGTGAGGCTCCGATGTCCACTCTCCCCATCTCAACCAATCTAGTTAGTGCCAAGCCAACTACGCAGGCCGCCACGAAGACTGCAGGCGTTCCCTGGTACGTGTGGTGGGGTGCCCTCGCCGTCACGTCGTCATCTATCGGGGGCGCATGGGACGTCTCCTGGCATCGTTCGATAGGACGAGACACCTTCTGGACGCCGGCACACCTGGCCATCCAGGCCTGTGGCGTAATTGCCGCCATCATCTGCGGCTATCTGATGTTGATTAATACCTTCGGACGCTCCCAAGAACAGAAGGCCGCGTCGGTCAACGTACTAGGCTTCCGCGCTCCTCTCGGCGCGTTCATCGCAGCATGGGGTGGCATTGCGATGATCACGTCAGCGCCATTCGATAACTGGTGGCATGCTGCCTACGGACTCGACGTCAAGATCGTCAGTCCGCCCCACACGCTTCTTATCCTCGGCATCCGCGCTGTTGCAGTAGGCGTCCTCTTTTAATCCTCGCCGCTATGAATCGCGCGATGGCAGACGATTCGCCCGCCGGCAAACGGACCTACAAACGGCTGCAGCATCTCTTCCTCTACGTTGGCGGACTCATCGTCTCCGGCCAGATGTTCTTCTTGTTGGAGTACACCTGGGACGTGCAACTGCATTCCGTGAGCGCCTATGTCGCGATGGGAATCGCGCTGCCGCTCGCCTTCGCCATCCTCTCACAGGCCTCGCGATACAAGTGGGCAGCGACCTCGACGGCTGCGGTCTACATGATCTTCGCAATCACCGAGATCCTGATCTTTCCACTTTTTCCAGCGCAACCAAAGCTCGGACCTGTCTTCAATCCGGTCACGCACCTGGTGCCAGCCAAGTTCCCCATTCTCATCTTCGTGCCCGCAATCGCGCTCGATCTGCTTTGGCAAAGAACTCGCGCGTGGAAGCCCTGGAAGGTCGCGCTCGTTTCGGGCTTCCTGTTTATAGCAGTGCTGACGGTCGTCGAATGGCCCTTCGCGAACTTCCTTCTCTCAAAGGCTTCCGAGAACCGCTTCTTCGGCACCATCTATTTCGACTACAACTCGAGGCCTGACGGATATGATCGTCTGCGCCACTTCTTCCACCCCGATTACGGCCTCACTCTCTACCTGGGCCTGTTGCGCGCTGCTATCTACGCCTCGTTCAGCACCTGGATCGGCTTGAGCTTCGGGCGCTGGATGCGGAGCGTGCAGCGGTGAAGCTTTCGTCTGGCCCTCTTCGCTTTACGCTTCTTGCCCTGCTCTCCATCTTCATCGCACCTCAAGCAGCGCGCGCACACGTCGGCAGCAAGGACGTGTTCGAGACGGTCAATGCCGGCCCCTACAAGCTGTACGTCACCATCCGCATGCCGACCGTAATCCCCGGAGTCGCGACAGTTGAAGTCCGGTCGAGTGGAGCGAACGTCAGCGGCATCCAAATCACTCCCCTGCCGATCACGGGCGAGGCATCGAAGCATCCTCCAACGTCGGACCCAATGACGCGCTCCACCGCCGACCCTAGCTTCTTTACCGGCAATCTGTGGATGATGGCTTCCGGCTCCTGGGAGGTTCGGTTTGAGATTGCCGGAGACGCTGGTGAGCAAACAGTCTCAGTTCCAGTCCCCGCTGTTGCTCTCTCGACGCTGAAGATGCAGCGCGGGCTCGGAATTACGCTTGGCGTTCTTGGCCTGTTCCTTGTCGTTAGCATGGCTGGCATCGTTGCCGCGGCCGTCCGCGACGCTCGGCTCGAGCCGGGCGCGGCCCCATCGCCGGCCCGCCGCCGGCGAGCCCTAGTGGCAACTGTCGGTAGCCTCATCTTTATGTCTGTTCTGGTTTGGGGCGGAGCGAAGTGGTGGAATGTCGAGGCGGCGAGTTACTCGCTGGACGTTTACCGCCCTTTAAGGGTCGACCCAGTTCTATCCGGCAATGTGCTTGATCTCAATGTGCGTGCGTTTCATCCCGACAGCGAACGGCGGGCCCGCTCCAACAATGACTTCCTGCCCGACCACGGGCACCTGATGCATCTCTACGCGATCCGCGAACCGGAGATGGATGCTGTCTTTCACTTGCATCCAGAGCTTGCCAGCGCCGGCGACTTCCGGATTTCGCTGCCTGCTATGCCGGCCGGCGACTACACGTTGTACGGTGATGTTGTCCACGCCACCGGCTTTCCCGAGACGCTTGTCTCCAAGATTGTTGTTCCGGCCAATATGCCGGGAGGCGCCCTTGGCCCTGATGATGCTGCCGCGCGTCCGCAGCCTCTCAGCGCGGGTGAGCTCGGCAACTCGTTTACGCTGCCCGATGGCTATGTCATGGTGTGGGACCGTCCTTCGACCCTGACTGCAAACACCGCTTACACCTTCCGCTTCCGACTTCTGGATGCCAACGGCAAGCCAGCGGCTGATGTGCAGCCGTATATGGGCATGGCAGGACACGCTGCGTTCGTCAAAACGGACGGGACAGTGTTCGCTCACACCCATCCTGAAGGTTCGGCCGCGATGGCTGCGCTGATGCTCGCCAACGGCGACAACAACGGCAGCACGACTGCGGATCCAGGCATGAGTATGGATATGAACATGCCGATGGAGATGGGCCAGCATGCTGGGCCGATCTCCAACGTCGTTGAGTTTCCCTACGGGTTCCCGTCCTCGGGGCGCTACCGGATCTTCGTCCAGATGAAGCATGGAACAACGATCGAGACGGGAGCGTTTGACGCGTCGGTTCAATAAATCGAGTGCTTCCAGATATGTCGATGACCTGCTCCCGAGTGAGTATGCCCCCCCAACTGCCGAAATCGTGCAAAGTCTTCATTCCAAATAATTTATGGCTGGACTTTAAGTGCAAAGTCTTCATTCGAAGAGACTTACGCTAAAGTATTCCATTCAATTGGGTTATTGGTTGGGGATGCCTCCTTTTGAGAAGACCTGACCCAATTTGGCGCGATTCGGAGGAGTGGTTAAGTCAAGAGTGGCTGGGCTAAAGTGAGGAAGGTCGCCGAAGAAATTCCCGTGGTCTGAGAGCTCCCTCTCGTAGATGCGCCAAGGGCTCCACACACGAGAATGTGCGGAGCCCTTGGTGTCGGCTAGTACGGTTAGAAGTTGAAGCGACCGCTGTACTGGATCGTGCGAGTGGGACTGGCGTTGTTGCCAAGGGCGAAGCTGGTGATGTATCCGAATGTTCCGCCGCCAACAGTTGCGTTGGGATTGCTGACGAGCTCCGCGTGGTTGAGCAGATTGAACGCTTCGACCCGAAACAGAAACTCGGTTTCATGCCACGCCTTGAAGCTGCGAGTGACGCCTGCGTTTATGTTGGTAACGCCCGGTCCGCGGAATTCGTTGCGGCGAGTGTTGCCAAAGTTTGGCGAGACCATGCAAGAGGGCACAGAGCAATTTACGTAACCAGGCGCGCCGGGGCTGGTGTATTGGGGCTCGACGGGGCTGGCGAATGATGTGGGATCGAACCAAGGCATGCCGCCTGAAACCGGAGTTTGTGGCACTCCGTTTAGCGCGGCCGAGCGTGCGTGGCCGCCGAGCTGGTGGTATGGAGCGATGAGCTGGGCATACTCCGTTGCGCCAGGTGTGTTGATAGTTGAGGACGACGGGCTCACCGTGAAGGGCGCTCCGCTGATGTGGCTAATCTGTCCTGTCAACTGGAAGCCACCAAAGATCGCGCCGGCGACGCCGTGGGTCAAGAACTTCTGGTTGGCGCCGAATGGCAGTTGGTAGATACCCCAGAACTGGAGGTTGTTGGTGCGGTCGTAGCCGGACTGGGCCCGGTTCAAGTTGAAGTAGCCGGGATATGCATAGGCAGGGCCGGTGGAACCCGAACCCGCACCATTATCTGCATTGTCAAATGCATGCGACCAGGTATAGTTCAGGCCGTACTGATACCCACGACCTGCATTGCGCGTCAACTGCGCCTGCAGTCCGTTGTAGCTTGCGCTGAAGAGTGGCTCGTTCATGGTGATGCCGCCTGTGTTGTAGCAGACATATCCGGTGAGGGCGGTGCAATGCTGCTGGTTGATGAGCTGGTTGGCGTTGAACGAGCAGGCTCCGGTGAGGCCGGTGGACGGATTGTACTGGCCATTGGGCATGCAAGTGGTAGCGCCGCTGGGCAATGGAGCCGCATTGAGCGTGATATCGGAGAACTGGCGAACCGCGTGAGTTCCGACGTAACCGATGTTGGCGACGTAGTTGCGGCCGAAATCATGTTGAAGAAACAGGTTCCAGCTTTCAATGTAGCCGCGATGTATGTTTGAGGGGGTGGTATTGGTTCCAATGGTTACGGGAAGCGACGTAAAGCCATTGGTAATGGTTGGAGGGACTGCGAGGGGGATGCCTGTCGTCAGGGTAATGGGATTCCCGTTTGGGTCTAATGACACCGTTCCCGCTCCCGTTCCGACATAGGCCTGAGCGATTTCACTTGGGTACTGATCGCGCAGGAAGCGATAACTCTCAGGATCTGTGGTGATTCCGAAGCCGGCGCGGATGACCGTCATTGGGTCTACGCGATAGGCCAGACCGAACCGCGGAGTGATCTGCCCCCATCCAACATCGATCCCTGCGTTTCTGGGGTTACCACCGACACCGCCGACTTCGATGTTGGCCGTCTGAGGCAGGGTGGGATCGAGGCGGAAGACACCGTGCTTGTCAGTGTAGGGCGCCGGATAGAACTCGTACCGGATGCCGTAGTTAACTGTGAGCTTGGAGCTCGCGGACCATGTGTCCTGCGCATAACCGGCGAGTTCGGTCCAGCGCAGGGAGTTCGGGTCGTATAACTGTTCATTCTTGGCTACGGCAATGCCCGTGCCAAAATTGGGGATACCCAGGAGGAAGTCAGCAAGTCCGTTGTAAGCGGTGACGGTACTGGTGTTGCTAGTGAGGCTTCCCTGGAACATAAAGCCTCCGCGAGGGTTACTGACGCCAGAACCGACGGATGGCTGAAAGTGGTTGAGGTCGAAGTGGTAGTAGGTGGCGCCATACTTGGTAGCATGCCTGCCCTTGGTCCAGCTGAGGTTGACGTCGGAAGTGAACTGGTTGTCGCGGAAGAGGAACGGGTTTGCACCGTCGGAGTTGCCGATGGACGAAAAGCCGGTCATTGCAAAATATGGCTGGCCATCATAGTTGGGTCCGATTCCGTTGGTGCCGGGAATGCCGAGCGTGTTCAGGCCAAAGTCACCGACCGCAAGATCGATGGAGGATTGCGCGCCCGTGACCTGACGTGTGTAACCAAAGTCCCAGTCGACAACCATGCTAGAGGAGATGACATGGCTGATGCCAAGTCCAACGTTCTGGATGCGGCCCTCGTTTTGACCGGGCTGGCCGCCGTCGATAGCAGAACCGCCGGCGCCCCCAGTGCCCGCAGCATTCCCAAATATCTGTGGATCGGTAAGGTTGTACGGCTCAATGCTGTACCGTCCGAAGATGTTCGTCCTGTCAGTTGGGTTATAGGTAATCTTCGCGTCGTTTGTGATCCGGACATAGAGGGTCGAGCCGACAGCCGTGTAGTCGTTGGCCAACTGCTGCGCGATCTGCGCGGCGCTCGGAGTTCCGACCGCCGCTGCGTTGGGCTGCCACAAAGCCAGCATCTTCATGGCAGGAGCCGACTGACGCGAGACGGGGATGCAGTTGCATCCATACTCCGAAAGGAACGTGGGACGCTTGCCGACCGCAAGGTAGGGCCCTACGCCGCCTGGCTGGGGATCGTATAGAGTGGTGACGGAAGTTGCCTGCGAAAAGTCGCCATTGAGCATTGCGGAGGTCGGTACAGTCTCCGGTGGAGTGGACAGAGCGCTGCGGGACGTACGCTCAAAGTTTTCAAAGAAGAACAACTTGCTCTTGCCGTTGTAAACCTTTGGGATATAGACGGGGCCGCCGAAGTTGGCTCCGAACTCATTGAAGATGTTCTTGGGAACCCGCCCAAGAGGGTTTGTGGGGGAGATGAGGGATACCTGGGTCGCCGTATAGGCCCGGGCGTTGGTGTTGAATACCTGGTTGTACTCCCACGCGCTACCGTGGTACTGGCTTGTTCCACCCTTTATCGTAATGGCGATCGAGGCGCCCCCGGCTACGCCTTGTTCTGCATTGAAGGAGTTTGTAACCACGTTGACGCTCTGGATGGAGTCCGCAGGAGGCAGATAGGCGAGCAGGTAGGGCAGCCAGCCGTAGTCATTCACTGCGCCGTCGATGCGTGTGGTGTTGGTGTTGTAGCTAACGCCGTTAAAATTGGCCGACATGGCGCGCGCAGGGTTGCCGCCGATCGAGTTCTGCTCCTGAACAGCCGCCGCGCCGGGGATCAGCGTGTAGAGAGACTGAAAGTTACGGCCCTGCGACCCGGTGATTGGAATTTGGGAGATCTGCTCCTGCGATATCTCGTGGTTTACCTCGGCAGAGTCCGTCTCGAGCATGGGTGCAGCGGTGTCTACCGTCACCTCGGTCGCAACAGTAGACGCTGGGAGCGTAGCATCAACGCGGGACTCGCGGGTGACCTCAATGGGGACGTTCTTCTCTAAGAAAGCCGCGAACGAGCTGGACGCCTTGATGGACACCGTATACAACCCGGGTGCAAGGTTCACGATGCGGTACTCGCCAGAAGAGTTCGTCGTGGTAATGCGGGTTTCCTGGGTGGCCTGACTCGTTACCACGACCGTGGCACTAGGGACCATTGCGCCGGTCTTGTCCTGGACGTTTCCAGTGATGGAACCATAAACTACCTGCGCACTGGCGTTAGGCGCCAAGACAAATCCCAGGCACAACGCGATTGCAAGAGCACACCCCATCGATACTGCGTCGACCATACGGAGAACTTTGTTGCTCATCTGCGTCATACACCCCTCCAGGTTTACAAAATCTTCAGCCTTAGTTATTCGGCTTTACCTTCCAGGATTAAAGCCTCCCAGCGGCACAGCTCAGCTCAAAAGCTTATTTTTTATGCGTCGCGAACTTTATACGGTTCGAAATGAAACTGTCAAGGGAAGAATTTCGCTGTTACCCGGTGAAATTCGGGACGGGGACTAACAGCACGAGAAGTTACAGAAAGTCACATAATAGTGTGCGAAATCTATGGAAAACGCGAAAAAAAGCGCTCAACAAGGTATTTGCTCCGCCTAGGCTGAGTGCAGGAATCTAATTGGTCAATTTGCCGCACGGCTGCCAATGGCGGTAACTTTAATTTTTCGATAAGCAAAATAAGGTCGGGATGATGGCCTGACTTTGGGACTTAGGAGAGGAGCGAAATTGAGAGGTTTTCGTCGGCATCCTGAACGCGGAGCGTGGCGCTACCGATCTCCCGGTGATGACATGGCCTTCTGGCAACCAGTCCGGCACCAAGAGTTTTATTTGTATCAGCGATGGGAGAAGTGCAGGGTTCGGTGCGAATGGTCTCCCAATGGAGCGCTGCGAAGCTGGTCAAGGCCTTCCGGAATTTTCAGGACGGCAGCAGACAACGCTTTACGCCTTGGCAACAGGGGGTTTGGCCGCTATTAGGGGGACATGGGCCCGTATACACGTTCCAGCTCCCGGCATGGAATCAATCTCAAATTCGCCCCCGATCAGATGCATCCTCTCCCGCATACTTATCAGGCCCAGGCCACTTAGGGCCTTCGCTTCCTGAATGTCGAAACCTGCGCCATTGTCACGCACGATGAGGCTGAGTTCCTCCGAGGCACCAGCCACTTCTACCTGAACGTCCTTGGCACCACTGTGTTTGGCGATATTGTGGAGCGACTCCTGGACGATCCTCAGGAAGGTCAGCGCGACATCATTGTCCAACCTTGCAGGAATATTTGCACAGGCGCAGGAGACCTTGATGGGGTACTGCTCGGAGAATTCCCTGCAAAGTTTTGTAATCGCAACCGACAGGCCGAGGTACTCCAACTCCGATGAATGCAGCTGATGGGACAGACGGCTGACGTGAAGTCCTATGGCCGTCAGATTGGTGCAGAGCTTCTGCATGCTGGGATATACCGGCCCTGGCTCCGTTGAGATCGATGCAGCGGCCCTTTGCATCTGGATGCCAAGCAGGGCTATCTCCTGGCCGATACCGTCGTGTAGCTCGCGGGCTACACGGGTGCGCTCGGCCTCCTGGGCGCTCATCAGGCGGCGTCCCAAGTCCAGTCTCGCCAGTTCCAATGCCTTGCGATCGTGGATGTCAACGCAGCCACCAATGTACCCCGCAAATGTGCCGTCGAGAAGGAACCGGGGTGAGCCAGAATCATTGATCCAGTGGTATTCGCCGTCGTATCGGCGCAGACGGTATTCCATATAGAAGGGCTGCCGTTTATCAAAAGCCTCGAAGTAAATTGACATGCACCTCTGCAAGTCGTCCGGGTGAACGCCTTCCGCCCATCCGTTGCCGAGTTCCTGCTCGATCGAGCGTCCGGTAAACATGAGCCAGCCCCGATTGAAATCGGTGCAAAGCTTATCAGTTCCCGCCATCCACATCATGATTGGAGCGCCGTCCGCCATAGTGCGAAAGCGCTCCTCACTTTCACGCAACATCCGTTCTGCCTGTCTCTGCTCGGTGACGTCGAGCAGGGTGCCTACGATGGAAACAGGTTTTTGGTGAGAGTCGTACTTGGGTTGTCCTGACTCCAACACGATACGTTCTTCACCGTTCGGACCCGCACGATGCGGTGCTCCGCGATGTAGGGCCGATGCGAATCGGAGGCCTCCTTCATTTTGGCGACATAATAGCGATCGTCGCCGGGATGAATCAGACTGCCGGTTGGCGTAACAGATTGCGGAACCAGGCCCAGGATGCGATACATCTCGTCGGACCAATGCATCTTATTTTTCGTGATGTCCCACACCCAACTACCGCATTGAGCAATGCTCTGCGCCTCGCGGAGGCGCGCTTCACTTTCGTGCAGATGCTGCCTGATGGTTCTCTCTTTTGTGCGTTGCCTCAAAAGTTCCAGGATCAGCAGCAGTTGCGCGAACAAGAGAACCAAGGCGACGGAGACATATCGCCAATAAGTTTCCAAGAGCGTTGGCTGCCGATTCAGCACAATACTTCCAGGTGGAAGCTTGTCTTCCTTGAGGCCCCAGCGTTTGAGGGCCTTCCAATCAAACATGTAAGCGTTTGCGCCTTCGACGATTGGGATGTTCGGTGCCTTTTCGCCATTGAGAAGTCTCATAGCGTCTTCTGCGGCAATGTGGCCCTGAGCCGCATAGCTCATTACGTAACCTCCCACCGATCCCTGTACACCCACTAAGGTGTCGGCCATAGTGAAGACTGGCGCATTCGCGGCGCTGACGACCTCGGGAAGCGACTGGGTCGCAGAGATAAATCGTTGTCCCGCGCCATCCTGGCCGATGGTTCCAAAGAGGACGATCGTGTGGGGCGGGGTATCTCTGAGCAGAGGCAGTAAGGAGGACATCGCCAGGCCGCTCAGGTAGGTAAATTTTAATTTGTCTTCATAGCTATGGAGACTCCTGCGGGTTATCGCCTCTATCTCCTTGTCCACCGGTGCAACCCCGTTCACAACAAAGACTTGCCTGGTATCAGGCCGAAGGTGCAGGGCCGCTTCGAGGGTCTTCGCCGGAACAAGATCCATCCAGGTACCAGTAAACAGTGGGTCTAGCCCAGGACGATTTGTCCAATTGTCTAAGGACCCGACAGATGACGACCGGAACGCCCGGGAAGTATCTCTCGTGGGAGTCATTCATGAAGCGGATAGGAGTGTCGCCGGCAGCAATAATCACGTCTGGCTGGCGATCTCGATACTTCTGCACATACCACTCACGAATCTTCTGTTGAGAAGCCGGGTCGACAAACAAATTCGATTCCATGTACTCAACGTACAAGTCGATGGGAAAGCTCCTTTGTTTTTGCAGGGCCTCGCGGATCTTGCTGTCGGCGAGCGCGATAGCCGTCGTCGATCGTCCCTGGTCATAAAGAACAAGGACACGGCGGGGGCTTTCCGCCCTAGCGGCAGCCACAGGCCATAGTAAGCAACAATTAAAATAGAAAAACGGCGATGCTGCGCCACCATTTCGGGCGTATTCCAGGCGTTCTCGTCGAATCGTATGGGATCAAAACCTCCACCTACGCAGCTCAGCCCTGGGTATAAACGTACTTGAAGTCCCACGCGCCATTACACCGGAAGCGGAAGCTGCAATTTTCTCCAGTCCGCATGTTTCGCCAATCCCGGATTTGCGAGAGGTGACCACATTGTGCCACAAATAGGCCTATCAACGGCCATGGATTCTGGTTCCTGGGCACACGTAACTGCTTTGTAGCGGCCCTTTACCCGCTGAAACTAACGCTCGAAAACTGACTGGTCGATATGATCCGTCCTGAAGATTCTACGGTAGGCCCGTCGCACGGGACAGCAACGCTAATCGTTTTTCCTGAACCGACTACGAGTTCTGCTAGTGCCCACGTCGCCGAACATCCGCTAGGCTCGTGTCAGATTCGGAGCCACGGGCCCCAGCGACCTCCGCCGTGCTACTGGGACGCCAAGTTGATTGTTGAATAGGTGTCAGAAGCATGGAACTTCTCAAATGCTCCAGACAAAGCTTCATCTAAATTTCGAGTCCACAGACAGATACCTTTGCCAGCAGATCATTCGTTACCGCGTAAATAGTATGGCGACCGATCAGTCAGGTAGGCGGAATCAGGTGCTGCGAACCATGGAACCCGACGTTGTTGCCCTTCCGTCGCTATTGCTAGCAGACGATAATTCGGCTCTTCTTGAAACCCTTGTCGACATGCTCGAGCCGACTTATAACGTTGCGGCGGCATTGCCTAACGGCGCGTCAGTCCTGGAAAAGTTTGGCGCGCTTGCCCCTGACCTCATAATTTTGGACGTCTCGTTAGGGGACATTACCGGCTTTGAAGTCGCCAAGCGCCTAAGAGAGGCCGGTTGCCGGGCCAAGATCATCTTCCTCTCTGTCCATGAAGATATTGATTTTGTGAATGCTGCCTTTGACCTGGGTGCGTCCGGTTACGTGTTCAAGTCTCGAATAACTACAGACCTCACAAAGGCGATCGATATTGTTTTCAAAGGCGGCGAGTTTGCGTCGATCACCCTGCCATCGAAACACTAAAGCTGTGTGTGAACGTATTAGGTTTCGTAGTAGATGGGGCGACCGCCCTGAGGCATAAAAGAAAAGCGTACGCTGAAGTCACTTTGGGCGGCACAGAATGTGCTGCCTTGGGTGACATTGCAAGGTTTTCATCGGATGACCTTCCTAAGATCCGTTAGAAGTTAAACTCCAGTCCAGCGATAGGGCCCTTTTGCGTTTGACGGACGTCCAGGCGGCTGCTGGTCCCGTGGATCGCGAGGTGGCTTCCCAATTCATAACCTCCGACGGCGCTGATATGGCGGTTGAAGTTGAACCCAACCTTTCCCGCGGTGGAGACGAAGTTCCCATACCCGAAGAAGTACATTCCTTTCACATTTGCGTCGACAAACAACCGATTGTTGAGGAAGTAGTATCGAACATCGGGGCCAGCGACGGGCAATGGCGCGAAGACAGACCCTGACGCAGTTGCCACGGTTGTTTGACCCGGTTGTATCACAGTGCCTGTAATGCTTGCATGAATGTCTATAAGGTCGATCTGAACAAGGATCCCAAGATGCCCCCGAGGACGATGAATGATGTCGTATCGGTAGCCGGGGGCAAACGAGTAATTCTTCAACTGTCCGGTCACCGACGAACCTTCTACAAAGGTTACGTCTTTGAACGTAATTGTCTGGCCAAGCACTTCGGTGCGAGTCGTTTGGTTCGGTGAAATATCGAGAAAAAGATGGTGCTTCCTTTTGAAGTGCCAGTCCACATAGGCATTGAAGGTCGAATAGGTATCAAAGCCTAAAGTCTTATCGAAGGAGATTGGGACTTCCGCGCTGGATCCCGAGATAGTGGCAGTCGGAGTCGCGTACCAGAACTGACCATCAATTCTGACCTTATAGCCTTCGGGATCGGAGTTATTGTCCTGGCCCCAGAGGTTCGAAGCGGCAAATGCGCCGAGCAATACCAAGGCAGCGACTCCGCGGAACATGTGGCACCACCGCCTCACATCCAGGACCTCAAGTGACCCAGAAACGCCTGAAAACACAAACTTATTCACGGTAGCCTTTCGACTCAAGAGATCGAAGCATATTAATTAACGACATGACAGCTATCTCTCGACCATAGCGACCTAATGCCAGGCGGGCTACTGGTAAAAGTAATAGTCGCATAACGAGAAACTTACATACAGCAAGGGGAACAAAAATCGAGCCAGTCCGTTCTCTTCGCAAATTAGAACCCACGAACTGCAGCGCTTTTCACGAATGGACTTCGCGGCTCATCGAGAGTTTGGAAGTCCCCCTGCGAGTATTCGTTTTGCGGACTCGCACTTTTGATAGTCCCGCGATGGCTGAAGTAGGAATATAGATAGCTATGCCTTTGTTTCGGCACGTCCACTGCCGTAGGCTACGGCGGCCGCTGTTTTGTCACTTGAATCTACTGGACAATCTCCTACGGTTTCGAAAGCCGGTGACGCATGATTTCGGTCGAAGTGAGTATTACAGTCTTCATTTTGCTGTTCGGCGGCGCTGCGTGGGCGATGTATTTCGACCCGTTTCCGCCTGCCGATCAGCGCAAGGACGAGACCAGAGCTCACGTCCAGGTGGCCGTCGGTTTGATCACCTCAATGTTTGCTCTTCTCCTCAGCTTGCAGCTGTCTTCCGGCAAGACCACCTTTGACACACAGGAACAAAACGTGTCGATATTTGCGTCAAAGACCGTCATGCTTGATCGTGTGCTGGCCCACTATGGGCCTGAGGCCCAGGACGCACGCGAAGCTCTGAGGGGAAGTGTCGTCGACCTGCTTAATGAGGTTTGGCCGATGGAGCGATCGAAAGTATCGACCTGGGAACCACGAGCGGAAGAAGGTAACAGGGTCTACGACAAGATTCAAAGATTGTCACCGCAGAATGACGAGCAACGGTTAGAAAGAACGTTTGCACTCAACATGGCGGTCGATTTGGGACAGATGCGGTGGAACAGCGCAGCCAGGGTCAGGAGTTCCACCGCGGTGCCTTTGATGTTCGTCGAGATCGCCTGGGCGACCATCATTTTTATCAGCTTCGGACTGCTGGCCCCCCGCAATGCGACGGTCATAGTGAGCCTCGGTGTCTGTGCCGCAGCGGTTTCGGGAGGGTTCTTCTTGATCGTAGAATTGAACACGCCATTTAGTGGGCTATTACACGCGTCCAGCGCCCCGATTCGAGAGGCCCTTAAATATCTTGCCCGGTAGGGCGAACGCCAGCGACCGGTTGCCTGTTTATTCTTATCGTCCCTCGTGTTGTGGTGGGGGGGAACGAATATGGCAGCCACTCTTCCATGCGCCTATCTATTGCCGAAGGTCCAGACTGAGGCCAGAGCTGGTGCCGTAGTCGCTGCCCGGCAGGGTTGGAGGAGGTTGATTGTCCCAGCTTCCGTAAAACGAAAAGTTCCACGATAGATCGCTAAAGAGCTTGATGTAGTAGGCCGCGTTCGTATTGAAATGGACACGCCCAGGCTCTGAGATCGACGGAACGACAGAGGCCGTGATATCCAGATTCGTCTTCTTGAATTTGAAGGCTTTGATCTCGGTAGCAACGTAGGCAACCGCGTTATTGTGGGCCCCCTGATTAGCCGCGTTTTGTCCGTAGCCGACATTCTGCCAACCGAGGCCTCCGAGCACGGAGATACTCGCTCGATTGGTATTTTTTATATAGCGCCCAATGCCTCCGCCCAGAGTCGTTTGCAGGCTGATGTCCTGCACCGAACTTTGCAGGAAAGATGCAGCACCGGCGTAAAACCAGTTATTCCAGCGCAATAGCCTCATGGTGCCCAGATCTGTCTGGTTTCGGGTGCTAATGCTGGCGCCGCTATTTGACGAGAATGAGGAGTTAAAGTTGACCGTACTCGACCAGCGCTCTCTGTTGTATGCCACCTGGGAGCTCACGTTGTATTGGACTGATTGATTACCTTTCGAATAAAGAAATCCGGTGTTGACGGCCCCATCGAACCGATGCCAGAAGCCCTCAGAGGTTTGGCTCAGTTTCACGATCTGTCGCTGCGCGACTTCCACTTCCCGCCCTGGCGCTTCGGCGATTTGAATTTTTATAGGAGGATCGTCGGAGACTCCTGTAGTCGACAACTTTCCCGTATACACTTTGCCACTCTCGGTTTTCACCAGGAACAAACGATTGCTCTCCAGGCGAGCTACCTGCGACCACTGCACAGAGATTGCGCCGTCCACGTAGCTCAGCTTGACGGAAAGGACTCCGGCACTAAGTCCTTTAATTTCGCATGTAAACCGATCGCCATTTTTCATCACGAGGACGTCGTTATTCTTCTGTGCAAAGAGAGGCAGAGAAGAAAGAAGTGCAGAGCCGAGGATGATGGCTCGAATGCTCATTACGGGCCCGCACCCCATGAGGCTTTTGGCTTGCGACATTCCCGCCGAGATAATTCGTGTGCACCACTCAAACACCGCATATCGCGTGCTTTGTGTGTGATGTCTCAACCCTTTAGAAGACATGCCCAATTTGGAAATAGAAACGTGCATGGCCATAGTCACCTACCGCGCCGGCGACCAAAACGGGACCAAATATCGTGTTCACCAGAAGCCCACCTGCAACATCCATCGGGAGATTCGGTGGGCTTGGGCCGGTCGGAAGCTTGTATGTCTTCCCCAGCTCCAATACCCCTAGAACGTTGACCGAACTGCCCAGGAATGGCGGTAGCTTCGCCAACTCCCGAATGTAGCCTAATTGCCCCAGAAAATATTGGTCTGTAAGTAATTCATTGGTGCCCCACGCAACCAACTGCCGCGAACCACCAAGAGAGAACGTCGGTATTCCAGTCTTGTAGCCGTAGCTGCTGCCGCCAGCTACCGCAACATAAACAGATGTCGGAGCATTAAGGCGGAAGAAGCTCTCAGCCTGTATCTCAGTCAGCGGAAAAGCTCCCGGGGCGGCAGGATTCGTGTTGAACCCCTTCGTATACATCAGAAGGCTGGTGCCAGAGCGAGGAATGACGGGGTCATCAAGTGTATTCAGCTGGTACTGGATCCTCACATCGCCAGTCGTTCCGGAGGTCGTAGGGAGTGTAGGCACGTTCCCGATCACTGGAGTGGCCTTTTCATAGCCACCTTCGTAGCCCAGTCGAAACTCGCCGGTTCTTCCGAACGCATATCCGGTATCGAGGCCGCCAAGGGCCTGGCGTATACGGTAACTGGCCACCTGGGTGTTACTGGAGTAGATGTTAAATTGCTCGCTGTTGACCCCAAGTCTAGGCGCAATGAACCAGTTGCTGGTGGTCGTGAATGGGTGATAGTACTCGCTAGACAACTGGTATTGCGATCCGAGGATTATGTCGTTGCGCAACTCCGACCGATAGCTACCCACATCCATGAATGTGATTCTGGCCCCAATGCTGAAGAGGACATTGTTGTATTCCGAACCGTCAATCACGATCAGAGGGCGCACGATGGGGGGTGCGTAGGACTTCTGCTCAGCCTGGACATGCAGACCCTGTTCGCCATTCTTCTCCGTCATCGAATATGTAGCCGTTGAGAACCGGCCCATGCCAACGATGGTCATCATGTCCTGGTCAATCTTCTTTGGTTCAACGGGCTGCCCTACGAGGGCAGACATCTGCTTCTCCATCGCCTTTGCCATCTCTGGAGAGGTGCCCGTGACCTCGACGAACTTTGGTATCGGTGTCGTCCTTCGCCGGGCGTTTCGCTTTGAAAGATAGTCCTCCCACTCGGCCTCGCTCACAGAAAAGGCAGACAATACAGAGGCTTTTGCGGCAGCCGCATCGTAGCCCAGCTTGATAATGGCATCCGCTTTGTTGTAGTCCAGAGAGGTATATTTCTGCAGCGGAACCACTATCAGCAGGTCCGCCTGCTCCATCGAACGCGTTACATTCACAGCGGACATAACAGAGATGGCTTGGCCCAGTACACCGAAACTCGACAGGTTTGTGTTTGGATCCATCGGTGCAGTCTCGAGATGGACTCCAAGCACGACGTCGGCCCCCATCTCTTTGCCAACGTCTATTGGGAGATTGTCCAGCAGGAAGCCATCTGCGTAGAGGCGTTTTCCAGATCGGACCGGTGTGAAGATGCCCGGTAACGACATGGTCGATCTCATGGCCAGTGCAAGGGAGCCGTCGCGGAAGACATGTGGCTTGCCGGAGACGAGATCGGTGGCCACACAGGCAAACGGAATCGGAAGATCATTAAAGCTTGCGATCTCCGAATAAGGAAGCGCAACACGATCGAGAACCAGATTGACTTCCTGACCTGTATTGAACCCTGAAGGAAACTGCAGCCCATCACGCAAACCAAATTCAAGTTGGCCCGGGAAGTCGTGTGCGTCTTGTTTGCGTCGAAAGGACAGGTCTCGAAACGGTATCACTCCGCTTAACACCTGGTCCCAGTCGATCCCGTTGATGAGGTGTCTGACCTCCGCCGGGGAGAGTCCAGTCGCGTACATACCGCCGACCAGTCCGCCCATGCTGGTTCCCGCGACATAATTGACGGGGATACGATGCTCCTCCATCCACGTTATGACGCCGATATGGGCGAGCCCCAACGCGCCGCCGCCCTCAAGGACAAGACCAAGCGTTGGGCGCCCTTTTTTTTCATGCTTAGGAGGCTCCTGCGATCGACCGTAACTGGGGGTTGCCAAAACGCAAAGGAGAAAGATTGATTGCGCGGTCCGGATCTTCATGCTTGTCCTCGTCCTTGCGTCTTCAACGTGGCCCTATCCATCAGGAGCGAGCTCATCGGTAAATTTCACGCTGTGAGTTACACATATCGTTTGTGAAAATTACGTGAAGTCAGTGATGTGGATGTACTACCCCGGCTTGCCAATGTAGTAGCGACGAAATAATCGGCCGAAATGCGATGGTTTGATAAACCACTGGGTCGGAAACGCACTTTGCCGGCTAAAGCGACAGTGTCATGCTGTCGGCTAGACGAAACTAAGGAGTTCAAGACATCCCTTGTTCGTCGAATGACGACAACGTTCACATTATTCAGGCATCCTGCCGCTGGAGTAACTATCAAATCTAACAGGCATGACACTAAAAGATTCCAGCCATCAGCGTAAACCGTGGCACACCTTCAGTTCGGAGCGGGCATCATCGGGGCTTGCCGCTCAAAATAGATTAGGAATGAAGTAAGGGATCGGAGAAGGAGTAAAAGATACGAACCTCTCCCGTATTAGTGGCGAGCTTCCACGACACTTCGTCGCGCCACGAAGCGTGACCATAATGCTGGGGTGGGCGAGCAAGAAAAGAGGCTTACGAAGAGATCATTTGGTGTTTGATCGCGTATCCCAGAAGTTCTGCGTTAGTACTGATATTGAGCGCCTCCATCATCCGATACTTGTGGAAGGCGACCGTGCCTGGTTTCACGTCGATCACGCTTGCAACCTGTTTCATCGACAGACCTTCGGCGAGTAGCTGTAGAATCTCACTTTGTCTTTTTGTGATTCGCTTTTCTTCAGTAAAGGGCTCTCTCTTGTTGAGGAGAAATGTTACTGTCTCCTTTGCAATGAGTGGTGAAAGATAAGACTCTCCGCGGTTGACTTTGCGAACGGCAAGCAATAACTCGTCGCCGGCTGACTGCTTGAGAACGTAACCTGAAGCGCCGCGCCGAAATGCCTCAGCCGCTACGTCCGCTGCCAGCGTCATTGTAAGGAACACTAACTTGATTCCCGGCGTTTTCTGTTTAACTTGTTCGCCGGCATCCAGTCCATTCAAGCGTGGCATGTAGATATCGAGGATGATGATATCCGGTTTTAATTCGGCCACTGCATCTGCCAGATGACGACCGTCGGTGACGATGCCAACCACTGAAAACTCTGGCTCCAGCAGGCTCTTGCATGCGTCTGCCAGAAGTTGGTGATCATCGGCGATCAAAATTCGCGCTGCTGGTCGTTGCTCTCTCACGGTCGGTCTCCTGAAGTCCAGTTTTCAACATGGCCCGTGTCAACGCAATTTGGATTGCTGCAACTATCAACGCTCGTTGATATCTCGAATATTTTGCTCTAGATAACAGAAGCGGTTGCGTGCGATGAATTCTACACTTCAGCTTAGGCGCGATGTCAATTCACTCAGTTTTCTAGCGGCCCCCGTCTCCTGGGCACCGCTTCTAAAGCGAACTACTGCATGGGCCTATCGAGTCGCAGATGATGTCTAGCAACTATTCGGATGGCCCACTAGTAGATATGCCAGCATCGGCAATATGGAATAGCCCTTACGCTTGAACCAGTCTTTACCTCACTTGTGGGACTTGAACGAAGCCCTGGCTTATGAAATGGAAGTTGGTCCTGCACCAGCACCCTAATCGTCGATTCCCGGTGTCGATAGATTTTGGAGGCGTCTGCCTTCGCGGCAGGTCCAAAATCGCTATGGCCCTTCGAAACCTCTGGCTGCCGTTAGCCTTCCTCATATTGTCCTGCAAGGTTGCGAGTGCACAAGAAGCACAGTTCTTGCCAGAAGTAGATGTTTATCTAAAGTTAAGTGCGAACATACGGCTCGATTTTCAAGCGAAGGACACGAGAGATGGCGGCGATCCGACACAGGTCACCATCGGTCCCGACCTGGAACTCTATGTGAAGCCCCTCATCAGGCTCCAAGAGATCACTGCATTCGATCTGGACGACGCGAAGTCGCGACCTTTAGTGGTGACCGCTGGATACCGCTACCTGGCTGCACCAAATTCACCTTCTACAAATCGAATGGAATTGACTGCAACCTCCCACCTCCCAGTCAAACCCGCATCGCTGTTGTTGTCCGACAGAAATCGCTCAGACCTCGACTGGAGCAATGGAACATTCACGTGGCGTTATCGCAACAAGCTCGAGATCGAAAGGCCTCTGACAGTCCACTCCTATCACCCCGCACCATACTCCAGCGTCGAGGTGTACTACGAGAGTCAGTATCAAAAGTGGAGCACCACAGAAATTTACGCAGGTTGTTTGTTCCCGATCAGACGACGCTTTGAACTCAATCCTTACTATGAACACCAAAACAATACTGGCAAGAGTCACAATAGCCAACTACAGGGCATAGGACTAATACTGAATGTATATTTATCGGCGAAGTGACAGAAATCTCGTTGCGGGCCCTGCGCCCGTACTGTTCGACCTCCATCGTCCGATGTAGATCACTGCAAAAGTGATTGGCGCTTAAGCAGGTCATATCTTTCCAACTCACATGGTCCGTGCCGGTGTAGCGACTGAGCTTCTTCGAGAGGCCGGCGTCCTGGAGTCTGCCTTCGTCGAACGCGATGATATGCTCCCCGATCAGCCTTCCAAAGCGGCACGGCACGGCATTGCCAATCTGCCTGTATTTGTCGGCCAGGGAGCCCTCAAAGACATAATCGCTCGGAAACGTCTGGACCGCAGCGTACTCCTCAACAGATAGAGGTCTGGGTTCGACCGGATGGCAAAGATCGGTGGCCGGCATAGTTGGACATGTAACAAGCGTAGGCGAAGGCTTGTCCCATGCCAATCGGCGAAAGAAACCAGTTTTTCCGCCGCCCGCGTGGAAGCTCGCACCCATCGCCTCTCGTTGGATCTCCACCGGCAGATTTCGCCAATTCTGGCCTGGGCCGAGGAACCGGTAGTATTGCAACCTGGATTCGGGAAATTTGCCCGCAGTCAGCGACGACGTATCGAGTCCTGAGACGGCGTCATGAAGCGTGCGCCATTTCGGCAATCCGTGCCGACCCATTTCATCATGAGTTGGGTCGATATAAGGAACCGAAGCTCCGTCGCGGGAAGCAAAGAAAATGACCCGCTCTCGCGCTTGCGGGACGCCATAGTTCGCTGTGTTGTAGAGATTGAAAGTGGCCTTATATCCGCTTGCTTCAAGAATGGACAAAATATGCAGGAGTGCTCCGCCCGGTCGCTCATCGGGGACCACCCTGGCGCGATTCGGGCCCGTTCGCTGTGCGGTCGATGCACGAGCGGCGCTGACAATATGCCTCGTACGTTCTCGAAGATTGCGTATTTGGGGCGGAGTCCAGCAATCAAATCGATGAAGTGCAGGAACACGTTGCCACGTTCGTCGTTTAGACCCAATCTCTTGCCTGCAGTAGAGAACGCCTGGCAAGGGGGTCCACCGACGATTGCAAA
The DNA here is from genome assembly GCA_963756685.1 of uncultured Acidobacteriaceae bacterium. Taxonomy (GTDB): domain Bacteria; phylum Acidobacteriota; class Terriglobia; order Terriglobales; family Acidobacteriaceae; genus Edaphobacter. The sequence continues at coordinate 42,008 of CAVWON010000002.1, read as the reverse complement.
GAGCTCCTCTGTCTGGATCCCCAAGTCCTCGCGCAGAATTGAAGCAGATAGCTCTCTTGCGTCGTTTTGGTAGAGCTTCGGAGTTCCCTCTGGATAGAGGTGGTCGAGATTTCTCCTGATGGTCTGGCAAGCGGCCTTATCAAACTCATTGAGCGAGATGCAGTGAAGGCCAGCTTGATGCAGTCCAATATCCAGTCCGAGCGCACCTGAAAAAAATGATAGGATTTTTCTGCCTGACGCGTCTGCGGTAGCCTTCCGCCGACGGGCTGAATTGACCTTCGACAATGGAGAGCCACCTCAAGTCGTTGCTCGAAAACGGGACCTTCTCAGGGGTGACTGCGACCCGCTCCAATATTATGGCGGCGGTCAAGGGCAAAAGCAATCTGAGCACCGAGGTGGTTCTGCGATATGCTCTGGTTCGAGCGGGGATTGCAGGCTGGCGGCTACACGCGTGCGACATCAGGGGCAAGCCAGATTTTTACTTCGACGAAGCCCGAGTCGCCGTCTTCGTGGATGGGTGTTTCTGGCACGGGTGTGATCGATGTGGTCATGTGCCGAAGACGCGCAGCGAGTTCTGGCGTGCGAAGTTTGATCGAAACAAGGCGCGCGACATTCGAACAACTCGCGCGCTCCGGGCTGAAGGGATCCATGTCATTCGTCTCTGGGAACATGCGCTGAAAGGGCCAGAAGCGCTAACGAGGGTGGTATGTCGAGTGCGTGGAGTCGTCGAGCAACGATTGGCCTCTTAGGTCGATGACGATTCTCTGGCTGCAGGCGAGGAGAGTTGCGACCTCTGCTATGGCCGGTGGCTCGAGGCGATTAGGCGACATCATGAGGGAAAACTGGCCGTTGGCAGGCCGATGGGGCGGAGCGCTTCATCGAAACGACGTGCCAGGGCGCACGCCGTGATTTGCACATGAAGACAGAGAACGCAGCCGCGAACGCGTAGAGTGATCTCAAATGGAACTGAGGTCGCCCTTGAAATCGACTCCACTGCGTTGATATCAAAGAAGATTGTCAAGCTGTCGAACCGCGGCCAGGAGCCAGGGCAGACCCTCCAAGAAGACGAGTTGGTTGGTGGAAATGCAGTGAGATTTGGTTGCGATGGTCGGTAGCTCCCAAGATTAGGCGAAATTAAAAGTGTAAGTCTGTCGATTTAGCGACCCGTGATTCGACAAACAATTAGAGGCCCCGTAGGGATGGCCACTGGAGGACCGCCATGTCATTCTTTCGTGATTTAAGGATTGCTGTGCGATCGCTGTGGCGCGTTCCTGCGCTGTGGATCACCGTGGCCCTGACGTTAGCTCTAGGTATTGGCGCCAACGCTGCCATCTTCAGCGTGGTACGCGCCGTTCTGCTGCGTCCGCTCGCAAACCGGGACGAAGCCCGCTTGCTCTACCTTCGACAGGGCGCTCCGGGGATTGGCGTCGAAAACGCCGCGTTTTCAATCCCTGAGATCGACGACCTGGGTAAGGGGTTGAAGACAATCACGGAACTGGGGGCCTTTTCACCGATCGATTTCACAGTCGTCGGGCTCGGCACACCGCGCGAGATTCCCGCGGGAGTTGTGGACGGACATTATTTCGAGGTGATGGGACTGCGTCCCGTGTTGGGTAGACTGCTGACGCCATCCGACGATGGGCCTAATGCTGCGGGCGCAATCGTGCTGACGTATCGATTCTGGAGCGCTTCGCTCCACTCAGACCCAAGTGTAATTGGAAAGAGAGTGCGGCTGGAAAGCGGACTCGGGGCGCGGTCGGCGATGATCGTAGGGGTCCTGGAGCCCTCGGTGCCGTATCCGGTAGCAACAGAGATTATCGCGAACGTGGTGACGAGCCCGCACCATTTATCAGCCACAATGGTGACCGGCCGTGAGCACCGCATGACCGAGGTCTTCGCGCGGCTTGCCCCTGGGGCGACTCTCGACGGCGCACGATCAGAGCTGAGCACACGGTATGGGGCGATCGTGGGCGCACATCCCGAGGTCTACAAGCCCGCGGACCATTACAGGATCGGTGTGACGCGGATCCACGACCAGATCAACGCGCGCGCCAATACGGTTTTGTGGGTGCTGTTTGCGGCCTCGGGGCTGCTGTTTGTGATTGCGTGCTCGAATGTAGCCAATTTAGTGCTCGCGCGAACGGTTCGCCGCGAATCGGAGTTGGCAGTGCGCACAGCGCTGGGAGCTAACGCTGCGGCGCTGCGGCGCGCCCTGCTGGCGGAAAGCCTGGTCATGTGCGGAAGCGGAGTGCTGGCGGCGCTGGCCTCGCATGGCCGATGGTGACCGTGCTGGGCCGGTATGCAGCGCGTTTCTCGATGCGTGCCGAAGGGCTGAAGCTCGACCTTAGCATGGTGTGGTTTGGCATTGCGCTGGCACTGACGGCGGCCGTGTTTCTGGCGCTCATTCCGCGATTACCCTCGAGGAACGGGCCGCTGGGCGCGGTGCTCGCAAGTGGCGGGACGCGGATGACTGGAGGCAGTCGGCGGCTGCGAATTTTCGCCATCATGCAGATCACGGCCTCGTTCCTATTGCTGACTGGAGCGGCCGTACTGATGCGGACGCTGTATGTGCTCGAAAAGACACAGCCACCGTTTGACACGGCGCGCGTGCTGGCCGTGAATTTACCGGTGATGTCGTATGGGCGAACACCTGAGCAGATCCAGGACTTTTATCACGAGGTGCAACGCCGGGTAAGCACACTGCCCGGAGTGGCCCACGTATCGACCGGCTTCAGCGTCCCCTGGCGCGACGATCAGGCGTTGGATTTCAGTTTCGCATTTGCGGCACAGGGAGCGGCGCGCAAGAACGGACTGGACGACTGGCGTGCGAAGTTCCGGTCGGTATCGCCTGGATATTTCGAAACGCTAGGCCTACCGATCCTGCAGGGGCGCGATTTCAGGGACACGGACAAAAACGGTTCGGAGCGAGTGGTCATCGTGAGCCAGAGCCTGGCGCAGTCGCTGTTTCCCGGACAGGAAGCGGTGAACCGCGATTTGCGGTGGACGGACGGAGTGATGAAGTTTGTCGGCATCAGCATGGAGCCGCGTCGGATCGTCGGGGTGGTGCCTGACCTGGACGACGCGAACATCGTCCCGGCGCCGGCAATGATGGTGTATCAGCCGACCGATCAGGAGGGATGGCAGGGACGCCTCTTTGTGCGCGCGGAGCAGGATCCGTACACGCTGGCTCCGGCCATCACTCGCACGATTCACGAGATTTCGGCGGAACAGCCGGTGGAGCGGGCGAGCACGCTTAAGGACATTCGCGCCGAAGTACTGACGCCGGACCGCCTGAACGCGGTTGTGTTCGGTGGATTCGCCGCCGTGGCCCTTCTGATCTCCGTGGTGGGTGTAGCGGGTGTGCTGACGTTTTCGGTGAGCGGACGCACACGCGAGTTTGGCATTCGGATGGCGCTTGGGGCGCAGCCAAAGAACATTCTGACTGACGTTCTGTTGCAGGGCCTGACCATTGCCGGGATCGGCGTGGGCACAGGCGTGGTGTTCGGCATTGCCTTCGCGCGCGTTATTGGCAGGTACGTGACGGAGGTGCATCTGCCCGGAGTGCTGTCTTTTGTCGTGTCGGCCTTCGTCATCTTGGCCGCAGCGGTGATCGCATCAGCTGTGCCTGCGGCGCGCGCGGCACGGGTGAACGCGGTGGAAGCACTGCGTTCGGAATAGTTCGTCGGGAACGGATATCTCCGTGAGCGCACCGACGTTTCTTGCACGAAACGGCCACGGCGCAATCTCCGGCTCGCCCACGAATCTGGCGCCCGGCGAGTGAGGGCCGTGCCGTCGCCGAATGGCAGTCTGATCTGATTTGATCCCCGACAGTCAGATTTGTTAAATACCGGCGTCAACCAGCCAAATCACTTGTCCCCCAAGGCGTGACGTTCGATACTTTACGAGGAGAGGCGTCAGTTCACGCGGAAGCATGCTTGTCTTGGGTGGATCTACCTTGGTTTTTGCGCAACGCTCGAACCTTAACTAGAAGAGAAGGAACAATATGAAGATGAGCCCCTGGGCGGGACTATTCCTGCCGACTGCAATTGCAATTTTGGTCCCTTCCACCTCGTTCGGGCAAACGGCACCATCCAGCGCCACCTTCGTTAACAACCTTATGCCGCAGCCCGCCAGCGTGGCCACCACTCCAGGTCGTTTCCTGCTGACGCCCCAGTTTTCGGCGAGCACAACGGCTTTTCATAGCTCTCGACTCGACGCTGCGATTGGCGAGACTTTGCATCAGTTGAGGCAGAAGACCGGAGTTTCGTTCGCAGAAAAGTCCACCTCGGGAGGGCCTGGCAGCCAACTGACGATCGGGGTGCAAGGAGCGGGCGAAGAGATTCAGTCCGTCAACGAGGACGAGTCCTATACGCTTTCGGTCACGCCCACGGGGGTCCGTCTCGAAGCCGCTACCGTCGTCGGAGCCATGCGCGGTCTGCAGACGCTTGTGCAACTGGTGCAATCCTCGGAGAGCGAATACCAGCTGCCGGTCGTCTCGATCCACGATTCGCCACGCTTCCCGTGGCGGGGCCTGATGATCGACTGCGGACGCCACTTCGAGCCGGTGGATGTGCTCAAACGCACGCTCGACGGCATGGCCGCAGTCAAGCTCAACGTCTTCCACTGGCACCTTACCGAGGACCAGGGCTTCCGCATCGAGAGCAAGCTCTTCCCAAAGCTCACCACCATGGGGTCGGATGGCCTCTTCTACACCCAGCAGGACGTCGCCGAGATTGTCCGCTATGCTCGCGAACGCGGCATTCGAGTCGTGCCTGAGTTTGAGATGCCGGGCCACAGCACCGCCTGGCTCATCGCCTACCCGGAGCTCGCGAGCGATCGTGCCCCCGAGTCGATTCGCCGCGAGTTCGGCGTCTCCGACTTTGCGCTTGATCCGACCCGCGAGGAGACTTACCAGTTCATCGACCGCTTTCTCCGCGAGATGGCGGGTCTCTTCCCCGATCCCTACGTGCACATCGGCGGCGATGAGACCGTATCTCCCGAATGGAAGACGAGTCCCAGAATCCAGGCCTTCATGCGTGAGCACCAGCTCAAGGACTCTGAAGCGCTGCAGGCTTACTTCAACCAGCGAGTCCTCAAGATCCTCACCGGACTTCACAAGCATATGGTCGGCTGGGACGAGATCCTCAACCCTGCGCTTCCCAAGGACGTCGTCATTCAGTCGTGGCGAGGCGAGGCTTCGCTTGTGAAGGGCGCAGAGCAGGGCTATCAGGGTGTGCTCTCCGCGGGGTATTACCTCGACGCGATGAAGCCTGCTGGCGAATACTACCTTGCAGACCCCTTACCTTCGAGTGCGCCGCTGACTCCGGAGCAGCGCAAGCTCGTCCTGGGCGGCGAAATCTGTATGTTCGGCGAGCATGTTTATGCGCGAACGATCGACTCTCGTGTCTGGCCACGAACTGCGGCGATCGCCGAGCGTTTCTGGTCTCCGGAGAAGGTCACCGACGTCGATGACATGTACAGGCGTCTGGATGTCGTCTCCGTGCAGCTTGAGGCGCTGGGTCTCCGTCACCTCAGTCAGGAAGATGCCGGTCTGCATGAGCTTGCAGGAACAGAGGATATCGATGAACTTCGGGTCTTCGCCTTTGGGCTGGAGCCCGTTGGCTTCCACGAGCGATACGATCAGCAAAAGACTTCACAACTCACTGTTCTCGACCGTTTCGTCGACGCAGTCCGTCCTGATCCGCCCTCGCGCTACGAGATCGAGCGGCTTACGCACGACTTCCTGAAGGGACCGAAGACCAATACTACCGATCGCGATGCCATTAAACGTTGGTTCGAGGCCATGGCTGCGTCTGTCCCGACGGTCGAGCGGCAGATGAAGAACTCTCCGCTGCTCGCTGAGGTCGAGGTCCGCGCCCAGCAACTGCCTGGGCTCGCGACAACGGGACTGGAAGCCATTAGCTTCCTTTCATCGGGGACGAAGGCCCCTCTGGGGTGGAAGGCCCGCAAGCTGGCTGAGATCGAGGCCGCGAGAAAGCCCGCGGGCATTGTGCGCTTCACCTTTATTGACCCACTCGCCTCCCTGGTGAACGCTGTTCAGGAATAAGGACGAGGCCTTCAAAAAAGGCAAATATCTACTCGGAATAAGCAGTTCAAAATCGGTGGCGACAAAGGTCCCCAGCTATCGCCTCCGGCCAACTGCAACAACAACGGTAAAGGCGGACGGTTAAGTACGAAGGGAGCAGATGGCTTGTGGCCAGCCTGCTCCCTTCGTTTGCGATTCAGATCAAAGCGTCAGAACATGTACTTCAATGCGAATTGAAGCTGACGTTCTCCCTGTGCGTTGTTGACGAGGCCGAAGGTTTGGCCGATTGCGGAGTTGGGAGCCACCAGGATGGGGTGGTTCAGGACATTGATGGCCTCGGCCCGGAACTGCAGGCTCTGCTGCTCGACGATCGCGAAGTTCTTGGAGACGCTGAAATCGATCGCTTGCAGACCAGGACCGGTGAAGCTGCCGACCTGGCAGTTGCCAAAGCCGCTGGTGGGTTGCGAGACAGACGATGGGTTGAACCACTGGTAGCCGGGGTTCCCTGCAAGGGTCGATGCCTTCTTGGGGGTTTCGACCGGTGGGCCACTGCAGTTAGCTCTGGGAAAGCCAGAGGTCGTTCCAGAATTGTCGTTGGCCTCGGCAGTGATGGGGAAGCCATCGTGGAATTGCATGATGGAGTTGACCTGCCAGCCGCCTGCGATCAGATCAGCCGCGCGATTCATGTTCGATCCGAAGGTGCGGCCACGACCGAATGGAAGGTCATAGGTGATGAATCCGTTGAAGGAGTTCGTTATGTTCTGATCGCATCGGCCATAGTCGGCCGCTGGATTATAGGTGTTCTGGAAGAAGAAGTGGTTGTTGCCTGCCTGTGTGAGGTTGGCGTTGGTGTCTCCGTACTGCGCATAGAACCCGGAGGAGTTGCCCATGCACTTGGCCCAGGTGTAGTTGGCCTGGAACTCGAGACCATGGCTGAGACGCCTCTGGAAGCTGGTTTGAAGCGCGTTGTAGTTGGAATAGCCGGTGGATGCGGTGAGACGGGCCTGGCCGATCAACGACTGTAGAGTCGGGTTGAGGTACGGGCTGGCGGCGATGGTGCCGTTTGCCTGAAGAACCTTCTGATTGATCAGGGCAATCGTCATCAGATGGTCTGTCACCTGACCGACGTAGCTGATCTGGAAGGTAGACGAGTTGCCGAACTGATGCTGCACAGTGAGGTTGTATTGCTGCGAGACCGCAGGGCGGATTTCGTTGGGATTGAAGGCGTGGATGCCCGCTCCCGTGAAGCAGAGCGGTGACTGCGCGATGGCAGTTGCGATCGTGCAACCCGAAGTGGGGAAGCTGGAGAAGCCTTGGTCGAGCGTTGTGGTTGAGAGGGCCTGCGTGCCGCCTGCGTACGTTACGTTTAGCGGAATCGCGAATGGAGGATTCTGAATGAGAAGATTGCCGGTGCCTGTGCTTTCGGTAAAGTTCGAGATGCCGTAGGCGCCACGAACGACCGTGGCCTTGATCATTTCAGGCTGCCAGGAAAAACCTATGCGGGGCTGGAAGTTGGTAGGGCCGTTGTATTGGTTGTAGAGTGCCTTGGAGTTGCCGTCCATCCCTGCGATCTCGACAGTTCCGGTGTAAAGCCCGTAGTTGGTTGCCTGGTTGTGAGCTTCCGCGCGTGGGGTGACAACCTCGTAGCGAAGGCCCAGATTAAGCGTGAGGTTTGAGCGAAGGTGCCAGTCGTCCTGAACGAACGCCGAGTACAGGCTGTTGCGCAGACTGCGACCGCCTCCAGAGCCAAGACCCACGTTTTCAGGTAGACCCAGGAGGAAGTCGGCTTCGGACCAGCCGAGGGGAGTTGTGCCAGCAGCAGAACTTCCGACCGATGGATTGCCGGTGAAGGAGCCGTTGTAGATGAACTGACCAGCAAGTCCGGAGTTGCCGACATAAAGGACGTTCGTGCGGTAGTTATAAAACTCGAATCCGACGTTGACTGTGTGCTTGCCTCGAACTATCGTCACCGTATCTTCGGCCTGAATGACGGTGTCGTGGAACTGTGAGACGAGATTGTTATTTCCAAGTTGCGGGCCGTAGCTGGGACCGGAGAAGGTCTCCAATGGGAGAAACGTCTGGTTGGCTGCTGCTCCGGCGATGCCGAAGGTCGTTGGTAGATTCAATCCAGTCGGGTTGGTATAGCCTTCGGTTACCGGGAAGTAGCTGGTCCCGATACGTGCGGAGTTGAGCAGGGATGGGCTAAAGGTGTGGGTGTAGTCCAACACTCCGTTGTAGAGCGGGAACTCATTGTCAGAGTTTCCGGTCAGCAACTGGCTGTTGGTGGTGGGATTGGTGAGGTGCTGCTGGGAGTAACGAGCGTAGACGTGATCTTTCTGACTCGCAACCCAGTCGATCTTGAGGTCGCCCTGGTCACTGTTGGTGTAAGAATGCACCACATTGACCTGATTGCCCTGCACGAGACTGTTGATAGGCTCAGGATAAAGGGTCGAGTTCAGGATCTTCGTAGCGGCAGAGCTAAATGGAATGTTGATCTGATTGTTCAGGAATGGTGTGCGACCGCCAGGTGTTGAAGAAGAGTAGGGGTTGTAGAGTTGCTGCGCGAGATTCTTACAGATTCCAGAGATGTTGAAGCCGGCCGTGCAGACGCTGGCGAAGTTGCCCTGCCGCTCTGCAGTGGTGAATACCGTGTACGGCGTCGAGGTTGCCGGCTGGTCAAAACGAGACCCCTGATAGTCGGCGAAGAAGAAGAGTTTGTCCTTGATGATCAGGCCCCCGACTGAAGCCCCAAATTCATTCCAGCGCAGAATTGGCTTGAGGCCTGTTCCATCTGGATTGTTTACACCCGGAATATAGGGTTGCCCCTTCGTGAGGCCGTTCTGCCATCGATTCGCGTTGAAGGCGTCGTTGCGAATGAACTCAAAGACGTCCCCGTGAAACTGATTGGTTCCGGACTTGAGGGTGACGCTGATGATACCGCCCAGATAGTTGCCGTAGGAGGCAGGAGCGTTTTGCGAGATGAGATTGAACTCCTGGATGGCGTCGACACTCGGTGCAAAGGCCACGTCGTTATTGTCGATCTGGTTGTTATCCATGCCATCGAGGATGTAGTTGTTGACCTGCTCGCGGTTGCCATTGATATAAGGACGGCCAACCTGAAAGCTCGCCTGCGCCCCGGTGAAGGCGCCGGGGTTGAGGCTCACGGCGCCGGGCGAGAGCAGTGTCAGCTGGTTATAGTTTCGAGTCGCGAGCGGCAAGGTTACGTTCGCCCTGGCATCGAGCGTTGTGCTCATGAAGGTCTGATCGGTCTGCAGCAGGGGTGGCGCACTTGAGACCTCGACCGTCTGCGAGGCCTGGCCGACGGTCATCGCGATGTCGACGCGGGCGGTCTGGTCCATCGCCAGAGAGAAGGACGGACGCTGGGCCGTGGAGAAGCCGGAGGCCGTTACCGTTAATGTGTAGTCACCAATGGGCAGCGGCGACAGATAGTAGACACCGGCGGAGTTTGTCTGCGTTGGATACGCGGTACCTCGGGAGGTGTCGCGAGCGGTTACGGTCGCACCAGAGATGACGGCCCCCGAAGCGTCGGTTACGGTGCCGGTGATTTTAGCGCTGATGTCCTGCCCGAGGGCGGCGACCGAACAACTTACTAGAATCGCGAGAAAGCTGCAAAGCACGATGCGTACTCTCATGTGAACCTCCATTGGATTTCTCGATCTGACTTGCCTTATGAATTTTGTCTCTGGCTTCGCACCAAATATGAGGTGGAATGCCGTGTGCTTCTGTGTTCCAGTTGCGACTCGGATGTTAGATTGCACCTACTGTATAGACAACTGGACTAAATAAGCAATGGGAAAACTACCTAAAATCAAAAAAAAATGTCAGGGCCCGCTGCAATTGTGTGCTCGCCTCATAGATCGGTCCTGGAATTTATCCCACAGCGACGGCCTTAACCGGTTTCTGGGACGATCGACATCGATACCGCGGTTGATCGCGAGCATGTAGGCAAGAATTTGCAGTGGTGCGGCTTCAAGTCAGGGCCGTGCTTCAGCTCACCGGAACGGGAATCCTTGAGACATTAGACGCTTATTGTTGACCTGTCTGTACTACTATACTTATACTTGCCAATCTTGCAACAGGACATTTCCTGACCTAAGGCAAGAAAGGACGAGAGTCGATACGTAGTCTTCGGCAACAATAGACAAAACAAACGTACGAAGATCAGGAGACAAAGTGCCGAAAGCTGAGATTTCATCTGTCACGACCGTTCACGCACTCGATAAAAACGGATTTATCCCGCTGTACTACCAAATTCAGCGACGCTTGATGGAAAAGATCCACTCCGGCGAGTTGAAAGAAGGAGATGCGCTTTCCTCGGAAGAGGAGTTGGCGCGGGTCTATCGGGTAAGCAGGATGACGGCACGGCAGGCCCTGCAGGGCTTGAAGACAAGCGGCTACGCATTCAGCCAAAGAGGCCGGGGAACGTTTGTGACCCGGCCGAAGATGGAAAAGAGCATCATGCATCTGCTTGGCTTCACGGAAGATATGAAGCAGCGTGGCATGGTACCAAGCTCCCGCGTCCTTGAGCAGACGGTCATCAAGGCGACAGACGAACTCGCCGAGAACTTGAAGGTTTCTCCGCAGGACTCTGTTATCCGACTGCGACGTCTGCGGCTGGCTGACGGCATTCCGATGGCGATCGAAGAATCAAATATTCCTCTCAAGTTCTTTCCGGGCCTGGACAGAATGAGCTTTGCAAAGCAGTCTCTTTACCGTGTTCTGCGGGAAAACTACGGTGTGCGTGTGGGGTGGGCCGACGAGGTCATCGAGGCACTCCCTGCCACACGCGAGGAGTCAGAGCTACTCACCATTCCTAAGAGGGCCAGCGTGCTGTCTATTTCACGGACCATCATGACGACAGAGGAGACGCCTATCGAAGTCGCGTGCTCCCGGTATCGTGGCGACCGGTATCGCGCCTCGATCCGCGTCCCGACCACCGAGATCGAATAGAAGTCCGCCTGATCAACTTGCGCTGGTGCTTCGGTGTCCCTTGAGGGAGAAATACAGAATATAGGCATAGCAGACCACGACAATCGCGAAGCTTGGCCGATACCCGAACGCATCTGCAAAGAATCCCTGGATCAATGGAATGACCGCGCCGCCAACGACCATGGTGATGAGGATTCCCGAGCCCTGGCTGGTGAATCTACCCAATCCTTTAGTCGACAGCGGGAAGATGCACGGCCACATGACGGAGTTGAAGAGTCCACAAGAGACGATGGCCCATAAGGCAACGTGGCCAGAAGTAACGATGGTTGTCGCAACGAGGAGAAGTGCCGCCAGAGAGACGAACGCTAAAGCATTCTGTGCCTTGATTTTGCGTAACGCGATAAACCCGATGAATCGCCCAATCATTGCTCCTCCCCAATAGAGGGAGACGTATCGGGCAGCTGCGCCGTGACTGAGCGCGCCCATGGATGGCTGGCCGAGATAGCTGATCATGATGCTGCCGATGGCGACTTCAGCGCCCACGTAAGAGAAGATCGCGAAGGCCCCCAGGCGAAGATGACGGAACTGCCAGGCACTGCCCTCCGAAGCTGACTTCGCAGCCCTCTCCTCTATGGCTTCTGGAAGATGGACGAATCTGGTGATGACAGCCATTCCAAAGGCGCAGGTCGCGAGGATGGCGTAGGGGACACGCACAGAGTGTGCCAGTTGTGCTGCTGATGCCCCAGCAGCGATGAAGATGAATGCCGCTCCCGCTTTTGGCGCGATCGTAGTCGCAATTGAATTGAAACCGCCAGCGAGATTGAGACGCGACGAAGCTGTTTCGGGAGGTCACAAGTGCGCCCACATAGGGATTAATGGCCACCTGCAGAAGGGCCAGTCCACTTCCGACCACAAACAGAGCGAAGAGAAACAGTGGATAAAAGATGATCAAGGAAGCCGGCAAAAAGAGGAGCAGTCCGGTCCCCATCAAGGACAGAGACACAACAATGCCTGACTTGTAGCCGATTTTACCCACGATCCAGCCGGAGGGAACAGACATGACGAAGTACGCTCCGAAGAAACAGAACTGCACCAACAGGGCCGTCACGTTTGTGAGGTGAAAGAGGTCCTTGAAATGTGGGACCAATATATCGTTCAGTGCGGTGATAAAGCCGATCCCAAAGTAAAGAGAGACCATCAGTGTCAATGGGACGAAATAGCTTCTCTTATCAGTCACGACATTCGCGGCTAAACTTTTTTCCGCGATTCCAATAACCATGCAAATCTCCCATTCATCTGAAGATGTCTTTTTTTATTTGTCTAGCTGACTATACTGCTCTCTCTTCATAATTGGCCAAGGAAAAATGCTGTTATTTTCAGCAAATACTAAACTGAATCTCATGCTGCGTCGTCCACTGGCGAGCGGAATGATTATTGGCCTGCTTCTGCTTTGCAGCGCTGGCATTGCGCGGGGCCAGACGTTGGCATTCCACGCGCCGGTCGTCCTTACTGTTGTAGACGAAAATGGACTGCCGGTTTCAGAGGCCCACGTTACAGTTTCCGAGCAGGGACGCTCAGCCGTTCAACTACTAACCGATTATGCCGGCCGCTGTTCCTACTCGCTGCATCGGGACGCTTTGTATCAGATTCGCGTGGAGAAGCCTGGCTTCTATGAGACCGTCGAATCTCAGACAGACGCACATCTTGCCAATATTGAAGTGGTGCTCGCATATGAGCAGGTGGTTCGACAGGAGGTAAGTGTTGTCGCTTCGCCAACCGGGATCGATCCGGAACGGACATCGGACAGAAGCGTGATGAATACGCCGGAGATCGTCAACGTGCCGTATCCTACTTCGCGCGATATTCGCAACCTGCTGCCCTTCAATCCGGGGGTGGTTCAAGACGCGTCGGGACAGTTGCATGTGGCGGGATCGGAGACGTATGCGACGCTCGATCTGCTGGATGGATTCGACATTCGCTCCCCGGTAAGCGGTGAACTTGCCGCGAGGGTCAGCGCGGACGCCGTACGCTCGACCAATGTAGAGACGACCCGTTATCCGGTTGAATTTGGCAGGGCGACGGGCGGCGTTGTGGCGCTCACTACCGGAATGGGCGACAACAGATTTCGTTTTAATACTACCGACTTTATCCCCTCCTTTCGCGAAGCCAATGGGTTACGTTTCGATAAGTTTGTTCCCCGATTCACCTTTTCCGGGCCGCTGGCTCGCAACCGGGCGTGGTTCTTCGACGGACTGGAGGTGGAATACGACAATATCTATATTCAGGAGCTTCCTGCAGGCGCCGATACCGACCATCTGGTCCGCGGCAGCAATCTGACCAAGGCCCAGATGAATCTCACGCCGGCCAACATCCTCTCTGGCGGGTTGCTGGCTAACGATTACCACTCTCCGTATGATGGCATTTCGTCGCTGACGCCACAGCAGAGTACAACGAAGCGGGACACCATCGCCTGGCTACCGTACGTGCGCGACCAGGTCAGCTTCAAGAACGGCGCACTGCTCGATACCGGCTTCGGAGTCCTGCGGTTTCGCGATGGCTATGAGCCGCATGGGAACAGTCCCTACGAACTGACGCCTGAAAGCGCGCAGGGGAGCTATTTTGAGAATGAAGTCTCGCACTCACAGCGCGAAGAATGGACGGCTGCGCTGTATCTGCCGCCACATTACTGGGCCGGACGCCATGATCTGAAGACAGGAATCGAATTGGACCACATCGGCTTCGACGAAGAAATATCGCGCGCTCCGGTGAATTATCTGCGCGAGAATGGCACGTTGCTGCGGCAAAGTGTTTTTCCCGCTATAGCGCCGTTTACGCGCCACAATCTGGAGACGGGCGCTTACGTCCAAGACCGTTGGCTTGCGCGCCCGGGGTTGCTGGTGGAACCCGGTCTGCGCTTCGACTGGGACGAAATTATTCGGCGTCCGCTGTTTTCGCCGCGCATTGCTGTTGTGTATTCGCCGCCTGGCGCAGAGACCAAGACAAAGTTGTCGGCCGGGGTCGGGCTGTACTACGAGCACACGCAACTTGAATACCTGACGCGGGCGCTTGCCGGTGTCCGCTACGACACGTACTACGCTGTCGATGGAACCATGCCAGTGGACGGGCCCCTGCAAACCGTCTTTGAAGCAAACGACGCTTCACTCAAACAGACGCGCGCCATCAACTGGAGTCTCGGCGTTGAGAGGAAACTGCCAGGTGATGTTTATGTCAGCGCGAATTTTCTCGAGAAGCGCATTTCAGACGAATTTGTGTATGCGAACCAGAGCGGCCCAAATGCACTCTCAGGACCATACCTGCTGACCAATGGCAGACGGGACCACTACGATTCGTTCGAGATCGACGCGCACCGTACGTTCGCGAATGGATACACAGTGTTTGCCTCCTACACACGTTCTTCCGCGACGACGAATGCGGCATTAGATTACGGGCCCACGGTTTCGGTGCTCGGGCCGCAGCAGAGTGGGCCACTCCCATGGGACACCCCAAACCGGCTGATTTCGTGGGGGTGGCTGCCCCTTCTTTTGCCGAAGCTCAAGAAGAGCTGGGACTTTGTCTACACCATGAACTGGCAATCGGGATTCCCGTATACTTCGATCGATGCGAACCACGAGGTAGTGGGCGCGGCAGGCTCCGCGCGGTTTCCTGACTATATTTCCTTCAGTCCCGGACTGGAATGGCGTTTTCATTTCCGCGGCGCTTATTTTGGGCTGCGAGGCGTGATCGAAAATGCCACGAACAGCGGGAATCCAGCCGTCGTGAATAATGTCGTCGATTCACCTGCTTACGGGGCCTTCAGTGAATTTCTGGGTAGAGCATTCACTGCACGTATCCGCTTAATTGGCTCAAAATAGCTTTCTCCGGCTAGAACCCGCTGCTTCCAGAGTAGACAGCCCTCTGAAAATCGTTGCGGGATGGGCAACTCAAGTGGCTAAGTACCGTTTTCATCGCGAACGGAAACCCATCGGTAGCGATGAACCATTCGGTAGCAATATCCCCTCCGCGGCGAGAGCTCGTGTTCGCGTCACGGTTGGGGAGGCGCTAGTGAGCGCGAATAGAACGAGAGGCCCGTACAGGAGCGCCGTGGTCTCCGGGTGGCCGGCGCTGATCGGTTCGGGCCGAAGAGTCGCTGGCAACAATAGACTAAGGAGGTCTCCGGTCTTCCACGGGCGCGGCGTGCGCCGGCGAACCCCTTGGTGTTGGCTAAGGCGAATCTTGAAGAACTTCGGAGCCAGGTTCCAATGGTGCCACTGACGCCGAGCCACGGGGTCTGCCGTGTTGCCGCGGCCGCGGCTACAGAAGGGCACTCCGCCACATTTGTATTGGAAAGGAGCCGTCACGCGGCACAAGGATCAGGGTGGCCGGCCATGAGACAATCGGTTGTTTGCATAGTAGGGTTTCGACTGTCAGGTGATGCCGAACCCACGATTAACTCCAGTTCAAGGGACCGCCCCCATGTTTCTCTCTCGCCTTCTCACCGCTGCCGCGCTGCTCTGCAGCGTTGTCTTGCTTCCGGCCCAATCTCCCGTACCTGTCTCACCGGCCATCCGTGCGCGCGTCGACGCACTGATTTCCAAGATGTCCGTGGACGATAAGCTGAAACTCATCGGCGGCGTGGACGGATTTTACACACAGGCAATCCCTTCCATCGCTTTGAAGCGGCTGAAAATGTCAGACGGGCCCGTCGGTGTGCGCACCTTTGGGCCTGCACCTGCCTATACCGCTGGAGTCGCGTTGGCTGCTACCTGGGACCCGGCGTTGGCCGAACGCGTCGGCGCCTCCCTTGGTGACGACGCCCGTGCACGTGGCGTTAACTTCCTGCTGGCCCCAGGTGTGAACATCTATCGCTCTCCACTGAACGGCCGCAACATGGAATACTTCGGCGAAGATCCCTTCCTTGCCTCACGCATCGCTGTGGGATACATCGAAGGTGTTCAAAGCAAGGGGGTCTCTGCAACCGTAAAACATTTCGCCGGCAACAATTCGGAGTACGACCGTCACCGCATCAACAGCATCATCGACGAGCGCACCTTGCGCGAACTCTACCTGCCGGCCTTCGAAGCAGCCGTAACCGAGGCCCACGTCGGCGCCGTCATGGACAGCTACAACCTGGTCAACGGCGAGCATTCCACGCAGAACGCACACCTGAATATTGACATTCTGCGCCACGACTGGGGCTTCCAAGGCGTCCTGATGTCCGACTGGACGGCAACTTACGATGGTATCGCAGCCGCAAACGGCGGACTGGACCTTGAGATGCCCTTCGCCAAGCTGATGACGCCAGAGACCCTGAAGGGAGGCCTTGCCAGCGGCAAACTGACCATGGCCGTGCTGGACGAAAAGTGTCGCCGCATCCTTGGTACAGCCATACAGTTCGGCTGGCTCGACCGCGAGCAGACGATCTCTTCGATTCCTCTCAACAACCCCAATGCGGACAAGGTAGCGCTTGAGGAATCGCTCGAGAGCATCACCCTTCTGAAAAATGAAGGCGGACTGCTTCCGCTGGATCCCACGCGCGTGAAGACCCTCGCTGTCATCGGACCCGAAGCTGCCGTCGCTGTCGTCGGCGGGGGTGGAAGCTCGCAGACGACTCCTTTCCACGCGGACAGCTTCGTGGCCGGTCTCATGCAGGTCGCCGGCACTCGCTTTAAGGTGATGTATGCTCCAGGCCTTCCACCCCTCGCAACCATCTTTGGCCGCACCTCGTTCCGCAATCTGACCGTAGGTGTAAACGGCAAGGGCGAACCGCCGCGTACGGAAAATACAGATCGCGGTCTGAGTCGAATCAATACCTGGAACGGCGTCGGAGGAGGCGGTGGCCCGCGCGGCGACGGTCTCACGACCTATGACTACAAAGGCGAGTATCTTCCCACGGCGCCGGGGGAACATGTTCTGATCGCATCGGCTCCCGAGCAGGATACCTATCGCGTGCTTGTCGACGGCAAAGAGGTCCTCTCCCAGCAGAGGGATTCGAATCGCATGGCAGTCAGGAACGTCTCCGTTGCTCTGACCGAAGAAAAACCGGTTTCTATCGAAGTGGTTTACCAGACAAACGGTACAACACCTCGTCTCGGCGTCGGTCTGGTGGCTTCAGCGGACATGCTCTCGTCCGATGCGCAGAAGATTCTGCACGATGCCGATGCAGTGCTCGTTACTGTCGGCTTCGACGCATCCACGGAGAGCGAGGGCTTCGATCGGACGTATACGATGCCTTGGCCGCAGAACGAACTTATCCAGCAGGTCACGGCGCTCAACCCGAAGACAATCGTCTCCGTCACCGCCGGCGGTTCCGTGGAAACTGCGCCCTGGATTGCGAATGTTCCCGCACTGCTGCACAACTGGTATCCGGGGCAGCAGGGATCGACGGCACTGGCCCAGATCCTGTTCGGCGACCACTCGCCGGAAGGCCATCTGCCTTTCAGTTGGGAGCGCACCCTGGACCAGAATCCAGCGAGCGCCCACTACGCAGAAGAACCCGGCGACGGGCGCATCGTTCGTTATGAAGAGGGCTTGTTCCTGGGCTATCGCTTCTACACGTCCATGAACCAGAGACCTCTCTTCCCCTTCGGCTTCGGGATGTCCTATACGAACTTTGCGTTTACGCATCTGAACGTCAAGAAAAATTCCGACGACGATGTGGAGGTCTCGTTCACTGTCCAGAACACAGGCTCGCGAGCAGGTGCGGACGTTGCCCAGGTCTACGTCGGGGACCCCAGTGCGAAGGTGAAGCGGCCCTTAATGGAGCTCAAGCAGTTCAGCAAAGTCCGCCTCAAAGCCGGTGAGACACAACACGTCGTCCTGCACCTGAACAAGCGCGCCTTCAGCTACTACGACGTGGACGCAAAGAACTGGCGCATGGATCCCGGCGAATTCGTCATCTACGTGGGCGACTCGTCCGAGTCGGTCCCTCTCAAGCAGCCGTTCCCGATGTAGACCGTCTCCTGTTCTCGCACCGATTCTATTTGGGGTTCCGTCAGAATCCGGACAGGCAGAACGATATCTCAACTTACAGCTGGAGTTGCTTACCGCTGTGAAGACAATCTTGGGCTCCAGCACGATCCGGGCTCGGTAGGAACATACATCTGGTAGGTGAAGCTGCGAGGGCGAAGCATGAAGAGTACGCTGCCGGTCTGGTTGTTAGTGGGAGCTGTCCTTGGAGGGACGGCAGTCCCTTTGCATGGAGCCTCATCGTCGTACTACACACTGCGTCCTGAGGACGCGAAAGCGGTGTATCTGACGCGGAACGATCCGTCGGTGCGTGGCGATGGAGTCGGCGACGATTCGGAGGTGATCCAGCAGGCAATCAACAAAGTCCAGGAAACGACTGGGCAGGGAATTCTCTTCATTCCCGAGGGACGCTACCGACTGAGCAAGACGCTGTTCGTGTGGCCGGGCATTCGGCTGATCGGGTACGGCGCGCATCGGCCGGTATTTGTATTGGGCAAGAACACCCCCGGCTACCAGGAGGGGATGGGCTACATGGTGATGTTCGCCGGCGGTCGCCCCACCAGCGGAGCCATGCCGAGGCGTCCTGGGCGCCCCGCGCAGCCTGTGGTGGGAATCGTTCCGCCGAACGACAAAATTCCAGATGCCAATCCGGGTACGTTCTACTCAGCGATGAGCAACATCGACTTCGATATCGAAGACGGAAATCCGGCCGCTGTAGGGATTCGATTTCACGTCGCACAACACTGCTATCTGGCCCACATGGACTTTCATATCGGTACGGGGCTTGCCGCGCTGCACGATGTAGGTAATGAAGCTGAAGACCTGCACTTCTATGGCGGCCAATACGGAATTATTACGCGAAAGCCCTCGCCGGGCTGGCAGTTTACGCTGCTGGATGCGGCGTTCGAGGGGCAAAGTCAAGCCGCGATCAAGGAGCACGAGGCCGGCCTCACACTGATTCGCGCACAAATCAGCAAGACGCCGACGGCAATTTCGATCGATCCGGGCTATGCGGAGGAGCTATGGGTAAAGGACTCACGCTTCGAGGACATCAGCGGCCCCGCAGTAGTCATCAGCAATGAAAAAAATGCACGAACCGAGATCAATCTCGAAAATATCGTTTGCCGCCATGTGCCGTTATTCGCGAGCTTCCGCGAGAGCGCGAAGAAAGTCGATGGCAACGGCGAAATATATCGCGTCAAGGCGTTTACCCATGGACTTACGTTTGCTTCGGCCAGCGCCGCTCCTGAGATCAAGACGAGCTACGATTCAAGCCCGTTGAGCACGATGCCGACGCCAATGACGTCGGATATCCCTACCGTTCCCGGACAGGATACCTGGGTCAATCTGCAGACGCTGGGAGCGAAGGGCGACGGCACGACTGACGATACTGCTGCGATTCAGAAGGCGATTGCCGACCACAAGACAATCTACATTCCATCAGGACGCTATGTTGTGACCGATACGATTACATTAAAGCCGGATACTGTGCTGATTGGGCTGAACCCGACGACGACGCAGTTCGATCTGCCGGACTCTACGCCGGCGTTCCAAGGCCCAGGATCTCCGAAGGCCATGCTAGAGGCCCCGAAGGGCGGGACGAACATCGTGACCGGGCTCGGCCTGTACACGAACGGCATCAACAGCAGGGCGGTGGGCGTGAAGTGGATGGCTGGGAAGGACTCACTGATGGACGATGTACGTTTTCTCGGCGGTCATGGAACGACGTTGCCCGGAGTATCGTTCAACACAATCTACAACAACACCCATACAGCAGACACAGACATCAATCGCCGGTGGGACAGCCAGTACCCGAGCCTATGGGTGACAGATGGTGGTGGTGGCACCTTCGCCAACATCTGGACGCCAAGCACCTTTGCACAGGCGGGCATGTATATATCGAACACTTCAACTGAAGGCCGCGTCTACGAGCTCTCCAGCGAACATCACGTCCGCAATGAGGTCAAGTTGAAGAACGCCTCCAACTGGCAAATCTATGCGTTGCAGACAGAGGAAGAACGAGGCGAAGGCCCCTTTGCCTTGCCTCTTTCTATCGACAACTCCAGCAATATTACTGTCGCCAACTATCACAGCTATCGCGTTGTCAGCAGCTACCAGCCGTTCCTAACTGCTATACAGGTTTCGAACTCAAAGAATATTCGCTTTCGGAACATTCATGTCTATGGCGACAACAAGGTCTCGTTCGACAATGCCGTCATCATTAATCAATCGGCCCCTGTGCAGGTTCGCGACCGTGAATTTTCGTCGCTTACCATCGAGACCACTCCAATTCCCGAGCAGCCTCATCGTCGTTCCACCGTCCTCGCTACCGGAGTAAAGGTAGAGAAACTTCGCGACGGCTTCTATAACATCTCAGGCGCGGCGGTGAACCAGACAGGGCGGCTCTACTTCGTCGATGCCCACTGGCAGCGAATCTATCGCTGGGCTCCCGAACCTCACGAACTCTCGATTGTTCGCGATAGTCCGCTGGCACCGGTTCAACTAACGTTCGACAAGGCAGGCAACCTCATCGTCGTTTCGTACGACGGCGATGGCACTATCTACACTTTCTCGCCCGACTCTCCTGACGACGAGATAGCTCTCCTCAAACCGCAGCCCGCCACAGCGAGGCCAGCCATGACTGCCGTTCTCCCAGTCAACTATTGGCGCAACGAGAACGACTTCCTCGAGGCCATTTCGACGAAAAAGCCTTACCAATACGTATCGGCGGACGGATCTACGTTCATTCCAGCTGGCGAGGACTTTGTCACAGGAGCGCTCTACTATGGCACCAAGATGGCAGACCTGTTGCGCGGTTTCGGTCTTACCCAAGCTATACCCGGAAAGCCCTTTTACGTAAGCGATGAATCGGAGCAGAAGACGTACGTGGCTTCGGTGGCCTCCGACGGTACGCTCACAAACACCCGGCTTTTTGCGGAACAGGGTGGCGAATGTGTCGCGCAGGATGCCGAAGGAAATGTCTACATCGCCGCCGGTCAAATCTATGTCTACAATTCGTCCGGCAAACTGATCGACACAATCGACGTGCCAGACCGTCCCATTGACCTGGTGTTTGGGGGCAAGGACGGGCGAACGCTTTTCATCCTAGCGCGCAGTTCACTCTACGCGGTACAGTTACGAGCTAACGGGTTGATCCAATAGTCAGTTGCGCCTCCGTATCTATCGCCGGGGATGCGATGACTCGCTATAGACATGTTTGACA
Source organism: uncultured Acidobacteriaceae bacterium (assembly GCA_963756685.1). GTDB lineage: Bacteria > Acidobacteriota > Terriglobia > Terriglobales > Acidobacteriaceae > Edaphobacter. Next base: position 20,823 of record CAVWON010000002.1, on the reverse strand, counting down.
CTAGTTGGCTCAGACCGTCAGCGCGGTACGAGAAATCTGGAAGCTGTTGGAGCAAGAGATGGGGAACAAAGGAGAAGCCTCTCGGGTGTTCGCGTATTGTTCCCGATTAAGACGCTGACTTTCTGGTTGCCGCTAAGTCTTTTAGAATGTGGCGACCAGAGACAGGATCGAAACGCCGCAGGGCCTCCTGGCAATGGAAGTAAATGGTCTGGAATCAGCGGAAAATCTCTCCGATGGCCGGGACGATATTTGAGAAGTCCAGCACGTCTCTGCGGCTGTGGTTCTATGCCATGTACCTCATGTCCGCAACCCGTTGCGGTATCTCTGCAAAGCAAATTCAGCGGGAGTGCGGCGTAACCTACAAAACGGCATGGCGCATGTTCAAGCAGATTCTCACTCTCATGGCGGAATACCTCGTGCTGTCTGGCCCGGTGGAGATGGATGAGACGTTCCACGGCGCACCGAAAAAGAATCAGCATGCTCAACGAACGGATTGAAGGCAAGTACAAGGACAAGCAACCCATCTTCGGTATTGTCGAGCGCAAGGGCCGCGTCATCACTCGCGTGGTTGATGACGTGAAAGAGAAGACCCTCATGCCCATCATCGCGGAGCGTGTCCTGCCGAAGAGCACCGTCTACACCGACTCGTATTCTTCGTATGACAACGTGCGCTGGATGGGCAAGAACTACAAGCACGAGCGCATCAATCACACGGCTGGTATCTACGTGATTGATTCAATTAGCTCTTGGCATACCCACATTGGGACGGTATAGGACAATTTAGGCTATGGTTCGTTAGGCTATGGTTCGGAGACTTGGAATCTCAATTGAGTCATCGTCTTCAATGAGTGCTCTTGGGATTACTTAGCGAAGTGTGAGGGATCGTTGCCCGGCATGAGATCGGAGCGGAGAACCAAAAGTGCCCTTTCTGTGCCCTCGAAAATCGCCGATTTTAGTTTTTTCGTCGGCCTCTAAGTTATTTATTTTTAGTATCTTGGTTGTGGCACAGCAGGATTCGAAGCTACGACTTCCACCATGTGAAGGTGTAAGAAAGGTGGACGGCTGAACATTCTAAAGGGGTTAATAGCCGGTAGGACTCGCAAAAACCGGTATTCCGGGCTCTGTTTGGCATCAAATTGACATCAACTTCTAACCAGTGGGCGTGGGCTGACCGTGGGGTTCAGGCCATTTTTCTTTGCCGGATTAGCTTGATAGACACGCACTTCGTCATTGGTACGACGGCCCTGAAAAGTCCGGTAGCGGTTCGCCTACCATTTAGAATCAGTAACTTAACTCTTTGAGCTACTGTTTGTGAAGCAGCGGTCTTCCGGCCCGAAATGACTCGGGTGCGACGAATGCCCGACGCCCCATCAATGCAACCGGAAAACACCTTGCGCCGCCAAAGCGAGGCGCGGCGGTTCCCCTCGCGCCTCGATCCAATGCAAGCGTTACACCAGACCTTTAGTGCTACCCATTCAGCAACGCGAAGGCGTGAGGCTCCTCTCGCTTCTGAGCCTCGCACAGGGGGAGCGTGACCGTGAGTTGCGCTCCGCCTTCATGACGATTTATCGCTGTCACGCTGCCTCCATGAACACGGACAACCGCTTCAACGAAAGCAAGTCCAAGTCCATGGCCACGAGATGCGCGTCCTTTGACTCTTCGCTCGAAGAGGTGACGACCAATCTCCACATCGAAACCAGGGCCGTTATCTTCCACGGTAAGCGTGGCCATGTGATCGTCTGCTCGAAGCGAGACACAGACCAAGCATGAAGCGGGTAGATGTTTGAGTTCGTTATCGAGTAAGTTGGCGATGACGCGGTGAAGGAGAGCCGGGTCGGCGAACACTTTGACTGAGCCCGAGCTTCGAATTTGAACACCCAGCCCCTTGTCACTCATGGAAGGCTCGTAGAGGTCGATCATGCCTCTCACAAGCGCGTCGAGATCCACCTCGGTCCGCGAGAGCCGGAGGGCATCCGCTTTCGCCTCTGCCACGTCGAGCGAAGTGTTCAGGAATTCAGTCAGACGGTCGAGTTCGTCGATCGCGGAAACGATTGACTCGGCGTGATCCCTGACATCGCTGGCCAAAGCCGTCTCCAACTTGCCACGGATTGCGGTGAGGGGACTTCTCAGGTCGTGTGCGAGGGAGTCTGTAATGGTGTGTAATTGATGTACTGTGCTCTCGATCCTGTCGAGCATGTGATTCAGGGTGCGAGCCAGATGGCCGATCTCATCGTCCCCCCTCGTGTCGGGAACCCGGCTACTCAGATCGGATTGGCCAATGCGCGACGCTGCTTCCGTAATTTCGCTGACGCGGCCTAACATCTTCCGCGTGGCGTAAAACACGATCACGAAACCAAGCAAGACAATGGCAACCCAGAGAGTGAGAAACCGTACACGAAGATTTCTCAAGACATGAAGTTCGTCACGTTCAGATAACCCGAGATAGATGTTGCTGCCATCCTCGATTCGAACTGATGCAACTCTGAATGGGATGCTGAAACCCTGGACCCGCAAATCGAAGGGTACGTCAGGTAGTACCCGAGTAGAGCGGATGGCAGCGAGGTTCGCGACGCCATCTCCAGAGCCGACCCAAAGTTTAGCCGGTCCGCTGTCCCCTGCCTGAAGAAAGAAAACAGCGTCGTTCTCGTTGCCGCTGGATCGCTGACGGTTTGGAACCTCACGACTGGCCAGTTCTGCCACCTCTCCCACGACTCGGCGATAGAGGCGGTCTTTTGGAGTTCGTGCAGCCACGTCACCCAGAACTCCGACCTCGCCCGATAGCCATGCATCGCTTCGCCGCTGGATGTCATTTGCAACAAATCGGTGAAGCATCGCGAACACCAGCATCGTTCCGATGGCAAACGCCAGGCTTGCCCAGAGCGAGATACGCCACGCAGCGCTTCGCATGATTGGATTAACTGCCTTTGAGGACATATCCGATACCTCGCAACGTCTTGATCAGCGGCTCGCGCCCTTCGGTGTCAATCTTGCCGCGGAGACGATAAATGTGAACATCAACCACATTCGTGTCGGGCTGAATCCGCATTCCCCAAACCTCGGTCAATAGCATGGAACGGGTTACAACTCTGCCAGCATGGCGGCAGAGGTACTCCAGTAAGACGAACTCCTGTGGACTAAGGTTAAGGACTTCGTCGCCTCGGGTCGCTCTTCGTTTGAGCATGTCCAGTTCCAGGTCGCGAACTCGCAGCCGGCTCGCGTCTTCGGTGTGGGGTGAGTTGCGTCGGAGGAGATTACGCATTCTGGCGAGCAATTCGGCGATAGCGAAGGGCTTCGTCAGGTAATCGTCCCCTCCTAATTCCAGTCCCTTCACGCGGTCGTCCACTGACCGCCTTGCCGAAAGAATGAGTACAGGACTGGTGACACCCGACTTCCGCAACTGGAGGATAAGGTCAATACCGTCCCGGTCGGGCAGTCCAAGATCGACGATCATGCCGTGATAAACATGCTTCGCCGCGAGAAGAGCAGCGGTATTTCCATCTTCTGCCGCATGGACTTCGTAGCCAGCGTCCATCAACGATTGCTTGACGAAGCTTTGAATCTCGAGTTCATCCTCGACCAACAGGAGTCGCATCATTCCATCCTATTGCGCCTCGACCGCCGATGGCTTTATTTTCAATCCTCGGGGTAGATTCCCTCAAAAGATGAGGTTTTCGGCGACAAATGGCTCGTACCAAATTCGTCAATTCCTGCCATCATAGAAACAGTAAGAGCAGTGGGCAGGTGATTCCCGCCAGGAGCATGCCAACAACCACGGCTTTGCGCCGTGCATACTTCCACGACATAAAGAGCCCTGTGCAAGTCGATATCACGAGGGCCAGAGCAGCCGCAGCGAAGAATATCTTCGTAGGAAGTGGACTGGGGAGCCGGCGAAGCTGGGATTGGTGCTGGAGACTTCGAAGCATCAGGCTTAGGAGCATCGACCTTCGGCCCGTCAGCCTTGCGGGCGCGGAGGGGGCCGCCTTGCGGGGAGGAAGGTACAGGGTTCCATTCTTATGCAACTGCGAAAGATGAACGAGAATCGCGGGAGGAACATAAGAACTCCCACGGCTCGTCTCGTGCAGTCCGAACATCTGAAGGCTTCCCGTAATGGCGAAGAAGAGGATCGTCGGCGCAAAGAACACTCCAATGTAATGGTGTGTTAGGCGTATCAATTTGAGGCTAGCCGCGGATGTCATTTTTGGCTATCGATTTCATGGAACATCAAGAGCTAAGCCTGAGTGCATTGATCTGAACTCACACGTTCTTCACACCGCATGCTTGGCTTACTGATGTGTAACTTAGCATGTTGGTTATTGGAGTTAACCAACATCTGCGCCGATTGCGTCCTCCATGAACAAATCGTCATCCTATTCCCTCCCTGCGAAGTGCTATCAAAAGAACAAAGGTCTCGTCTCAACGAGTAGCCGTTGTATCGAGAATACGGAGCCTGTTCTCTCAAGCAGTCGACTGTCGCCGGATCGTCGTCTCTTCGTGGTCCAGCTTTCCTCAAAACACACGTGACATCTAATCCATTCCGGCTGAGGGCCCCTTGTGCATGACTACGGCTTACCTGAACCGCATCGCCACTGCCGTACCAGAGCACGATGTGCATGACACCTTCGTCGTCTTCGCCGAGAAGATGCTCGCCGACCCGCGGCTACGCACGGTCTTCCGCCGCATGGTGAGCCGCGCCGACATCGCGCATCGCTATTCGTTCCTCGATCCGCAGAAAGGTTCCGGCCAATTTTCGTCGCATGACGCGCATGAGTTTTATCGGCTAGGCAACTTTCCCAACACGGCGCGGCGTATGGAGCTGTTTGAGCAGAGTGCTCCGGTGCTGATGCGGAAGGCCGTGGACCGGCTTGCGCTCAATGAGAAGGAACGCTCCGGTATTACGCATGTGCTGGTGACCTGCTGCACGGGGCTCTATGCGCCTGGGCTGGACTTTGAGATCGTTGACCACCTCGGGCTTTCGGCGGACGTGGAGCGCACGATGGTTGGATTCATGGGATGCTATGCCGCGATCAATGCGCTGAAGCTGGCGCGGCACATTGTGCGCTCAGATCCGAAGGCGGGTGTTCTGATGGTCAACCTGGAGCTGTGTACGCTGCACTTCCAGGAAACGCAGGAGCTGGAGCAGGTGCTGTCGTTCCTGGTCTTTGCCGATGGCGCGGCGGCGAGCCTAATTACTGCGCGCGAGCAGGGTTTGGCGCTGGACAGCTTCAAGGCGGTGATGGTGCCGGAGACACGTGGGCTGATTACCTGGAAGATTCGCGACCTTGGTTTCGACATGCTGCTCTCCGGACAGGTGCCGGGAGAGCTGGGCCGCGCGCTGCATGAGGGCGAACTGATGGCGGAGCGCGACGGCATTGACCTGTGGGCGGTGCATCCCGGAGGTCGGTCGATTCTGGATGCGGTGGAGAAGGGACTGGAACTGCCGGCGGATGCGCTGGCAGCGTCGCGCGAAGTGCTGTCGTGCTTCGGCAACATGTCGTCGGCGACGGTGATGTTTGTGTTGCAGCGAATAATGCAGCAAGCGCGCCCGGGGCAGCGTGGGTGTGCGATGTCGTTTGGCCCGGGCCTAACAGCGGAGACGATGCGATTCCATGGGGTCTAGTGCACAGATCGACTTCAGTCAGCGGGCCTCTCCGCGTGAGTTGCCGGAGCTGATGGATGGTGACTGTAGTTATGAGGATTTCCGTGACTGCCTGCGCAGTCTGGAAACAGTCAATCGCTGGCTGCTGGGTTATCGGCCGACGCTGGCTTGGCTGGAGCGGTTGTCGCATGGATTGCGTGATCCCATACACATCGTCGATGTGGGCAGTGGCGGTGGTGATTTTCTGCGGCAGATTGCAGGCTGGGCACGGAGACGGAGCATTGCTGTGCAGTTAACGGGGATCGACTTGAATCCTTATGCGGCACGTGCAGCAGCGGAGTCCACGCCAAAGGAGTTCGGAATCGAATGGGTGACCGGCGATGCTCTGGAGTATCGACCGAAGAAGCCGGTCGATATCGTCGTGAGCTCGCTGCTGGCACATCATCTGGAGGACGAGGAGATCGTCGCGCTGCTGAGGTGGATGGAAGCGACCGTGCAGGTAGGTTGGTTTATCAATGATTTGGAGCGGGCGGAGTGGAGTAGTCGGATGTTTGGGTGGGTGCGGTGGCACTGGCTTGTGCGGCATGATGGGCCGGTGTCGTTCCGGCGGGCCTTCCGGAAGGAGGATTGGGTACGCCTGCTGGCTGCGGCTGAGATTCCGTGTGAAGCTGTGACAATCGAGAAGTGGCGGCCGGGACGGTTATGCGTGGGGAGGTGGAAATGAGGTCGGTGATTCTGAAGCGTCCCGTTAGACTGAGAGATATGAAGGCTCTCGTCCCCGTCGCCCTCATGGGGCACCTCGGCACGTCTAACCGTCTGAGAAACGAATAATGCCAAATCCCACCTCTGCTAGCGCCCAGTTCCACGGGTTTCAGATTCAAGACTATTCTCTGGGCCTCGCTTGGTCTCACCGTACTCTTCGTCTTCATTACCTCAGAGCTACTCCTCATCACCGACTATCCGATGTACCATGCTTACCGTCTGCAGGTTATTGCCGACCGTCATCTCCTCATCCCGCATACACTCGCCGGAATCTTCGCTCTCTTGATTGGCCCCATCAATTTCTCCTCGCGGATCCGCGAGCGTCACCTCAAACTCCATCGCATCCTCGGCCGCATCTACGTCATCTCTGTTTTTGTGGGCTCCTTCACGGGGATCGCTCTCGCGGCCGGCCGGCCCGGCCTTCCCGGAACCTCCATGCAAGCCGCTGCCTGGATGGTCTGCACCACTGCCGCCTTCATCACCGCGCGCAACCGCCAAATCACACAGCACCGCCAATGGATGGCGCGCTCCTATGCTGTTACCTTTACCTTCGTCTCCAGCCGCGTGCTCAACCTCTGGCCGCGTTACTGGAGCCACCTGGGCGACGTCTTATCGGCCGTCGGCGTGATTGCGTTCACACTTGCCTCGCTGCTGATCGTGGACCTCGGCCTCAACTGGCACGAGCTCACCACTCGCCGTGACTGATCGTCGTAGAAGGCCACGAGATTTTTCAGGGCCTCGTCATAAACGCGGTTGATCCATCGCTCGCCTTTGAGATGTGGGTCTGCAAAATGTCCTATCTCCCGAAGCTGGCTCCCTCCAACTCCGAGCTGACCACAGGCCCGTAGCCACCTAACTGTCCAACTATCCTCACCACCGCAGGCTCCTCACCCTCCAGTACCCACACCATCACATCTTTCGGCTGAAGGCCGATCAGCCGCGCAATCACGCCCACGATGCCACCCAGCTCCGGATGGATGCGAAACACCGTCGCCTTCAGGGTCTGTCCTGTCGGTGTGAAACGGCTGCTCGCCCTCCGGCGAGATCAGTAGATGAATCAATCGTCCGCCGCCGACTGGCGCCAGCATCCCCACCCGAAATGGCGTCGTATTTTGCGGCACGTTCAGCAGCAACGTCCCAACGAACCCATTCGCCAGATCGTCCGGCAGGTCCATGTGGTCGCTCTCGACGTGTATTTTGCCATTCTTATCCATTGTGCGGCTGGTCGCTATGCCGGTAGCGGCTTCCACCGTAAAGTCGACGGGCTTCACAAAGAACGGCCCCCGTCTGTATGTGATGGTTGCGTACTAATCGAAACGTGCCCTGCTGCCTGTACGTTGTCGTCTCATCGTCAATCGACCCATCCACAAATTTATAGGTCAGGCGCATCGTCACTTCATCGCCCTGCACGACCTGCGAAAACTCGCCACTGGCGATGATTTTTCCAGCCTCGGAGCGCGCCACCATAAACCGATGCATTGGGCGTTGGATATGTCTCACTGAAATTGGTTCAGCCGGAGCTGCGATGCACAAAGTCATCGCGCAAAGAGCGGCTATTAGGAAATCGTTTCTCCTCAATCGAATACCTCGTTCTAACACCTTAGACGCCTCCATCCCGCCAGCGTTCCCCAACTCCAAAATGACGATTTGTACAGAATGACGTGCCGAACTGCTTTCTGGACGTCTACTAGAACTATGGAGTCCTCTACAAATTGATTGAATATGCATCGAGTTCGGAGGGAATGCTTTTGCAAGACGAAGTACTGATCGTCGGTGGTGGAGTGGCGGGCTGTGCGGTTTCGATCGCGCTCGCTCGAAAGGGACGAAGCGTCACCCTGATCGAACGCGAGCCGACACCGCGCCATAAAGTCTGCGGAGAATTTCTAAGCGGAGAGGCTCTTGAGGACCTTCATGCACTTGGCATCGACGTGGCCGCTCTTGGCGCGGTGCCTATCGACTATGTTCGCCTCGCCGCGGCTAGGCGGGCCGCGGAGGCTCCCTTACCATTTCGCGCTGCCTCACTCACGCGCAAAGCACTGGATACAGCGCTCATCGCTGAGGCCATCGCTGCGGGAGTCAGCGTCGAGCGTGGTCGCAGTGTGCAGTCGCTCAGTCGCACGACCACCAACCTCTGGCGGGCTACGCTTGACGACGGTACCAGTTATGAAGCTCCAACGGCCTTTCTCGCTACGGGAAAGCACGATCTGCGCGGACACGGGCGTCCGAAAGACCCTCACCAATGGGTCGCCTTCAAGATGTATTACCGGCTGTCTCCCGCGCAGACCGCTGACCTGGGGGATGCCTCCGAGTTGACGCTCTATTCCGGAGGCTACGGGGGTATCCAACCGGTGGAAGACGGCATTACGAATTTCTGCTGTGTGGTGAAACAGCGGTATTTCGCACGGGCGGGTCTTCGCTGGGAGAGCCTCATTGCGAAGATGCAGCAGGACTGTCCTCACCTCGCGATGCGGCTCGACGGTGCTGAGCCACTGCTCGACAAACCGATCGCCATCACTCATATCCCGTATGGTTACATCCGCCGCACAACCGAGGATGGGCTTTACTGCGTCGGAGATCAGGCCGCCGTAATCCCTTCGTTCACCGGCGATGGTATCTCCATCGCCCTGCACACTGCCCGCCGTGCCGCCGCAGCCTATCTTGCGGCGGAGCCGGCGCCGATCTTTCAGACAAAATTGCGCTCCGCAATGCTGCCCCAGATGCACCTTGCCGAGTTCGCAGCGAATGGCTTGAACAACTCACTTGCGCGCGCGGTACTGCCGTTCTGTCTCAGAGTGTGGCCCGGAGCGATGCGCGTGACGGCCAGGCTGACACGCGTCACCCAGCCCGCCGCTGTTGCTCCACAGGCGTTCGCAAACTGAAATCAAGCTTCACCCGAATCAACTCTCGGCAGTCAAGACCTTCCAGGGGAGATGCAATGAAGTCCTTCGCAGTCTTTGTTCTCGCAGTCGCACTCTCTCCAACCGCACTCGCCCAGCATCAGACTTTCGCCGTCAATCCCGATGCCAGCGAGGTCAAGATGAAGCTCAACACGACCCACGAGGTCGTGAACGGCACTTTCCACGTACAGTCCGGATCAATCAATTTCGACCGCACCGCCTCTCATATATCGGGGATCGTCATCGTCGCAGCAGGCAGCGGCAAGACGGGAAACGATAGCCGCGATAAGAAGATGAACAAAGACATTCTCAAGGTGGATCAGTTCGCCACCGTCTCTTTCGCCCCTAAAACGTACAACGGAATGATTGCTGCTTCAGGCGACTCGACTATTCAGGTGAGCGGAGTTTTCACGCTGCTCGGCACTGCTCACGATCTAACGATTCCGATGCAGATTCATGTGGATGGAATGAAGGCAACGGCGAAAACGCAATTCGTCGTTCCCTATGTGCAGTGGGGTCTCAAGAACCCGAGCTTCCTGATCTGGAAGGCAGAGAATGATGTAGCGATTGATCTCAATCTCGTCGGCCAGATCTCAAACTGAGGAGATTGACGCCAAGAAATGAATATGCGTGCGATTGGATTGGCCACTCTTTGTCTCATCTCAATGCCTGTGCTGGCTTTTGCGCAAACCGACGAGATCCAGGTCTACGACGGAGAGATTGCGCCGCCGGGAATATTCAATCTGATGATCCACAACAACTTCACGCCCAAGGGACGGACCGTGCCCGACTATCCTGGGGCGATCATCGCCAATCATTCGTATCAGGTCACTGCCGAATGGGCGTATGGGGTTACGCCGTGGTTCGAGCAAGGACTTTATATGCCCGTAACCTCGCCCTATTCTTCGAACTATGGCTCGACGATCGACGGCTTCAAGATTCGCGAACTATTCGCGCGACCCAACGCTCACGATCGCAAGTTTTTCTATGCGGCCAATTTTGAGTTTAGCGTCAATCACAGCTACTGGGAGTCCAGGACGATTACCTCCGAAATCAGGCCGATCGTGGGGCTGCACTTGCACCCATGGGATTTCATCTACAACCCGATTCTCGACACGGACTATACCGGGGGACTTGGAAACCTGCAGTACAACCCCTCGGGGAGAGTGGCGTACAACTTCAACGACAGGTGGGCCGTTGCCGCGGAAGAGTATGACGGTTTCGGCCCGCTGCACGGGTTCTTGCCACTTTCGAAGCAATTTCACGAGGTCTGGGCGACTACGGATTACTCAGGCAGCAAGTTTCTCGGTTTGAACATTGAGACCGGTGTCGGGTACGGGTTGACTGGGGCTTCCGACAAATGGACGCTTAAGTTGATGCTGTCACGCAACCTCAATGTCCATCCGTGGCACGCTGAATAGGAAAAGCCCCCAACACGTGGGCAGTTTGTCTTGAAAGACAGGATGATTCCGAGAATCCCACGTCCAGCTTGGCAGCATTACCGCCGCAAGTTGGCCCTGAGGCCTTGCGATAAGTTGTGACACACTACAGCCACTCGACAACGCCCTCCGCTTACGTTGTCGAGTGATGCCGAAGTGCTACCTATAGCGTCGAGCTTGAATCAAACTGTTTCGGATATTGTTTCGAGTGGACTCAAGCCTTGCAATCGGTGTTGCGGAACAAAGATTCCCGCTTTATCTCGAAGTCCCCTGATGCGGTCAATTCGAAGCCTGCTGCATCAGGTGGACTTTGTAATCATTTTCAACGGACGTACGACGGATCACGGTCAGTCCTTCGCTGCCGAGCAGAAACGTTGTCCCAGTGTCGCCATTAACAACTTTGTGTTTCACCTGTTTGACTGTTGCCAGTAGAACAGGATCTGAGGGCGCGGAGATATCAATAACCTGATAGTCCCGAGCAACCGCGCGAACAAATGGGTTGTAGGGTTCACTGACCATCAGGAATGCCGACTCGCCGAGCGGCTCCGTGGAACCCGGTTCGAACAAGTTGGCGATCATTCGCATTGACGGTTTCCTTGCCTTGTGCAACTCCAGGACAGCAACCCCTCGGTTTTCGCGAAATCGAACGAGCTCAGCCCGACCACCCAATGGTCGGATAAAGTCGAATACGCCCGGAACGTTCAACGAGATTGAGGACACCAGCTTGATTTTGCTCGGATCTGTTACATCGAAGACGGAAAGCCGTGCACCTTGTTGCTGCTCGACGTTGCTGCTCGACATAAAGATAGCTCGAGCCGCCGCCGTCGGCGTACAAAAAGCACGAATTTCCTGGAGTTCGCGCTTGTTCTGGCAGATCAGACGGTCCCTCGACTATAAGGTCCCGCGATTTCGACTGGATTTCAGCCGACAATGCGCTATTCATAGGTAGCAGCATGCCTGCCAAAAGACACGACTCAATTAGCCGTAATGAAGCTATGGTTTTCATAATCTTACCCTCCTTCCTGATGGAAGACCGGCCTATGTGGGCCGAACACTTGTTCCTGGATCGACAGTGGGTTGCGGCGTCTCACTTTCCCGGCTGCCATAAGAGCGTTTTAGAGTCCAGACTTCCGATTTGAAACGGGACAACGCCTTGTCAACGCTCTGCGCGAGCAATTTTGACTCTTGCTCTCCTTCCAAACTGTCTAATCGTTACTCTGAAACCGTCGTCACTCGGTTTACTCAGAATTCCGATTAGAACCCGTACCGTCCCTCCGGAACTCCAATCACACCCTTCGCCAACTTTGGATAGAGGCGTGATACCGGAAGCAGATGGCGCGCGGCGAACGGCTGCCCGGGCAGGTGCTACCTTCCCGTCCCTCATCGCTATGAAGGCAGCACAAAGGAGCGATGCGATAGGCAAGCCCATAAAAATCCAAATGAAGTACATGACTCCCTCCCGTGAGTAACAGGCCTCGCAGGGTGCTGAGCCGGTATGCATTTAACACCGCTCCCTCATTGGGTGCCACCTTCGTCGACCGCTGAATCTGTTGGGAGTATCCACTAAGCTGTTCTGCCTGCCACAATATTCGCCTTGGCTGAGCTGACTGCTATCTGGAGGCAATGGAACCCCGGCATTGGATTACTCGGTCTAAACGTGAGACTGTATCGATTGCGGATATGATTCGCAATCTCCATAATGCGATCTTCGAACTGCCGTCCGGTGCCAAATCTATAAAATTCACCTCCTGTCAAATGAGCTAGAGTCTCTCCGGCGTTTCGCTGCATTCCATTCGCCGTGATTGCTCGTGGGTTCCCGGTCTTTCCGAATGCCATGCTGTCGCGCCAACGTTTGCAACTGCCACTCCCCCAACATCTACTCGATGGACTTGCCGCCGAGCTCAGGCGGTGGAAGTTGAAATGTAAGGAACCTTCCTGTGGGAGCAGCCAGTGCAAGAGCGAGGCCCACAAGAAATCTTCACCGGACGAACCTATGTTCCCGAATGCGGACGGCGGGTTCCTGGATCCGGCCAACTTCCGGTACAGCGTTCTAAAGCCCCTTCGGGAGGCGTTGGAACTTCCTGCGCTGAACTTCCAGGTGCTCCGGCGGACGATCGCTACCAGAGTACAAAAACTGGGGTCGGTGAAGGATGTTCAATCGCACCTGTGGCACTCACGAGCGGATACCACCGCAAACGAGTACATGCAGGAGCTTCCTGAGAGTGTGCAGCAGATGGTAGGAACGATCTATGCGATGCTCACGTCGACGGCAAGAAAGCAGCAGCAGGCAGGTAGGTTTGAGCCGGTATAGCCGGCGCAATTGATGCCAGCCGGTAAAGTTTGGCATAAAATGCCATCAAGTCTCTAAAGCCGCTAAGTTGTTGATTTTATGGTGGGCACAGCAGGATTCGAACCTACGACTTCCACCGTGTGAAGGTGGCACTCTACCGCTGAGTTATGCGCCCCTGAGCTGTTCGCTGAAAGCCCCTATTGGCCCGGCGCTCTAAGCTGTTGGTCAAGAATAACATCACTGCCGGGTGCCTATCAAACCGATGGAGGGCCGGGGCCAGGGTCGTTGAAGGTAACCGCAAGTCGTTGAAGACACCCTTGGTACGGGCGTTCGTTGGCGTTACAATCGGGCCAGCAGGATGTCCGCACCCCCTCCCAATTCCGGTCGTCCTGACCCCCGAACAGGCCGCAAAGGCCCAATCCATGTGGCAGGCGACGAGTTTCCGACGGAAATCGACGAAAGAGCGCAACCCGAGGGCGAAGACGGGGTTATGGATGATATGGCTACGCTGGCGATCAACCCGCGACTCCTCGAGAACCTGCAGGCGGCCGAGATGCACCACGCCGCGGGCGACTTCGGGCAGATGGACGACGCCACCATCATGCTGGAGCTTAGCAGCGGCAACATGGCGGGGTTCGACTACCTGATCCAGAAGTACAGGAAGCCGATAATCCACTTCATGTACCGGATGGTGCACAACCAGGCGGTGGCCGAAGAACTGGCCCAGGAGGTGTTCCTCCGGGTGTACCGGTCGCGTGAGACGTACCGCGCGGAAGCCCGGTTCAGTACATGGCTGTACCGGATCGCGACCAACCTCGGCGTGAACTATGCGCGGGACAACCGGCACGAGCGGATGGCTTCGACCGTCTATCTGGATGAGGCCGACTCCGAGACGGGCACGACGCCGGACGTTGCGGACACGACTCCGGGGGCCGAGGCGAATCTGCTGCGCCGGGAGCGAATGAACGCAATTCGCGAGCACGTGATGGCGCTGCCAGAGCGGCAACGAATGGCTGTGCTAATGCACAAATACGAAGGAATGGACTACAAACAAATCGGCGACGTGCTAAAGCTGAGTGAGTCCGCCACGAAGTCTCTGCTGTTTCGCGCTTACCAGACACTGCGCGAGAAATTGAAAGCGTTTATTTAGGCCGACTAGAATGCACGCGCGATATTTTTACGAGACGCGTGGAGAGCAAAGAAGCTGGGAAGGGTCATTATGAACTGCAAAGATTGCCAATCCGTTTTCCTCGATCTGCTGCGGGAGCCGGGCGCGCCTGCGAATGCCGCCGCACGAAGCCACATCGAGTCCTGCCTTGAGTGCAAACAGGAGTTCAAGTCGCTGGAAGCAACGTTCGCGCTGCTCGACACGTGGAAGGCGCCGGAGCCGTCGCCGTACTTTGATCAGAAGCTGGCGGTGCGTCTGCGAGAAGAGCAGGCACTTGCGCCGGCGGGGTGGTTCGAGCGTTTGAAGAGCAGGCTGATGTTCAATACCGGCAGGCAGTTTCGGCCTGCGATGGCTGGTGTTCTCGCGCTGGTGCTTGTAGTTGGGGGTGGGACGTTTGCCGATGTGTCGGGCTTCCTTCACCCGAAGCCGCAGACCTCAGCCGCGGTGCAGGACCTGCAGATCCTCGATAAGAACGACCAGGCGCTGCAGACGATGGACCAGCTCCTGCAGGACGATGCCCCGGCCGATGACACGACCTCTCCCCCCAGCAGCTAGTTTCTCGAAGAAATATGTAATATATCGACAAATAATATCTTGGAGGGGGGCAAAACGCAGTAAGCTGCTGTAACAGAACAGCTTTACCCGAAATTTACGGGCCCTTCCCGGGCCGAACACCATGACATTTCAACTCCACTTGCGGCGCTTCTTACGACCAGCTCTCGCTGCCCTGCTGCTATCGGCAGCAACAGCAATGGTTGCGGCCCAGCCTGCGTCAATGCGCAGGGCGGGACAGGTAGGAGGGCACCCAGCGATGAACGCGCCACGTCAGGGGCCAAAGCAGAATGGCCAAAAGGAGAACCAGGAACACCTGGCCCAGTGGATGGATCGCCACAGCAACCTTCCACTGGCGGACCAGCAGCGTGCGCTTGAGAACGAACCGGGCTTCCGCGATCTTCCACCGCAGACGCAGCAGCGCATGCGCGACCGCCTCACCCAGTTGAACAACATGACGCCGGAGCAGCGCCGACGCATCCTTGAGCATACCGAGGCGATGGAACACCTTACTCCGCCGCAGCGGCAACAGGTCCGCAGTGCGCTCGAGCAATACCGCGGACTGCCCGATGACCGCCGCCGCATGGTGGCCCGCGCCTTCCGCGACCTGCGCGAGATGCCGCAACCTCAGCGCCAGGCCATCATGAACCAGGACCGTTTCCGCGCTGAGTTCTCGGATCAGGAGCGCAACACACTTTCCGGATTGCTCGCGGTCGAACCCTATCTTCCGGTGCAGCACCCGAACGATGCGCCTGCCATCGGGAAGTAAGAACTCACTTCGTACCAAGAGAGGTAGCCGCCCGAAGGCGGCTATTTTTGTTGCGGGGAGGGGATGGGGCTATGAAGGAAGAACACCGCTTGCTTTTTGGCCCAGCGTCAAGAGACTTCTTCCGGACGGATACGATCAAGCCAGTCGGAGGTGCGGCGAAATGATCGCAAAGTTTGGCAATCCGGTGAATCTCCTGAACGGTCTTCTTCCCCCTTAGTGGTTGTAGTGTGCACGTCCGCGGCCCGGCTGCCTATACAACTTTCGATGGACACTCGCACCCTTCTCGCCGGGTGATTGAACTCCTTGACCGAGCACTCTATCCTGGCCTACCCTGAATCTATGCCTACACAGCATACCTTCTGTTGTTGTCGCCGCTCCCCGCAGGCCTACACAGAGGCGTGTCATACCCGCTAAGGAAGCGGTATCTACTCGCAATCCCGAATTACACAATTACAAAAGGAATCGAGCCATTTCATGAAGCTCTTCGTCAGCCTTCTTCTGCTCAGCGCATCTGCCATCGCACAAAGCACTATCGCGGGAACATGGGAAGGGAAAGCGACCGTGCACGGACAGCAGTCCCGATCCGACTTGAGATCACCGGTAGCGGCAACGACCTTCACGCTGCCTTGCTCAACGGGACGGAGAGTAGCCCTGCGTCCAGCGCCGTTTTCAGCGGCAACCATCTTCTGCTCACCTTCAACTACTACGCCAGGACGCTGGACGCGACGCTTGCCGGCGGTCAACTCACCGGTACCTTCGGCACCACCTCGACGCGCTACCCTGTCAGCTTGAGTTCGCATCGCAACGTCGTCGGTTCCGTGGGGCCGCTTGCCCAGGACATTCATGGCGATTGGGAGATAGCCGTCAAATCGGCCAAGGGCGAGTCTGCATGGCAGCTTCGTGTAGAACCCATACCTCACTCGCAGGATGTCAAAGCGGTGATTCAGCGCATCGATGGTGACACCGGCTCTCTCTATGGGCCGTGGACGGGACGAGACTATCGAGTTAGCCACTTTACTGCTGCTGGTCCAGCGCTCTACACGCTGACTCCGCAGGCAGATGGAACTCTGCTGGTTTCGAACCTGCTTCGCGCGGACGTGAACGATCAGCAAAATCTACTTGCACAACGGCCTGCGCAGGCGCGTGCGGCGAAGCTTGTGGGGCCGACCGATCCTACGCAGCAGACTACCGTCAAAGATCCCTCTGCGCGTTTCAAATTCAGCTTTCCCGACCTGAATGGCAAGTTGGTTTCGAACACCGATCCACAGTTCGACGGCAAGGTGGTTATCGTTGCGATTGGTGGGTCGTGGTGCCCGAACTGCCATGATGAAGCGCCGTTTCTGGAGAGCCTCTATAAGCAGTTTCATGGCCGTGGATTGGAGATTGTGAACCTGTCATTTGAAGAGGCGGACCAGTTGAAAGACCCGACGAGGCTGCGGGCTTTCATTGCGCGATATGGGCTTACTTACACCGTTCTGGTGGCAGGTGAGACGGAACAGTTGAATGAGAAGGTGCCGCAGGCGGTCAATCTGAACTGCTGGCCTACTTCTTTCTTTTTAGGGCGGGACGGGCGAGTGCGGGAGGTCCACGCGGGGTTTGCGGGGCCGGCCAATCCTCCGGCCCATGAGGCCCTGATGCGCGAGGTCACCGCGCTGGTCGAGCAGCTGCTTGCTGAGCCGGTACCGAGTCAGACGGCATCGCGGTAGGTGTCATTTTCACAAAAAAAATTGGCCCCGGAGATTTCCGGGGCTTTTGTTATTTTGCTGGGTTTTTGAGGGGTGTTTTGGAAAATGTGGGTGGTTGAAGGTGGTTTTTTGATGGTAAGAACGTGGTGAATTGCATGGTAAATGTGGTGAGAAAACTGCCTTTGCGCGGACGCTAAGAATTTGCCACTTTTCTGAACTTTATTTTTGTGCATTCCCGAAATGGGACGCTGGCGGACGCAAAAAAGCAGATTTCTCCACTGCGCTGCTCACAAAAGCGTGAGCAGCTCCGGTCGAAATGACGATTCACAGAGGGGCCTAGTTCTTGAAGAAGTTCTTGGCGAGGAAGATGACGTTCGCGGGACGCTCGGCGAGGCGGCGCATGAAGTAGGGGTACCACTCCGGGCCGAAGGGAATGTAGACACGGACGCCGTAGCCCTCGGCGACGAGGCGGCGCTGGAGATCGCGGCGGACACCGTAGAGCATCTGAAATTCGAAGGCGTGTTTGTCGATTTTGTTGTCGTTGACGAACCTGCGCATCTGTTCGACGATGGCTTCATCGTGGGTGGCGATGCCGCAGAAGACTCCCTTGCCCGTTTGCGGATTGCAATAGGTGACCATGCGCTTCATCAGGTTGACGTAGTTGGCGTCGACGTCCGCCTTTGCAGGAAAGGCGACGTCGGGGCCTTCCTTGTAGGCGCCCTTGCAGAGGCGGATGCGAATCCCCTGCCCCAGGAGACGGTCGGTGTCGGTGTCGGTGCGGAAGAGGTAGGCCTGCAGGACCGTGCCGACGCTGCCGGGAAACTTTGCGGACAGGTGCTCGGTCATGGCGATGGTGGCCTCGGTGTAGGGCGAGCCCTCCATATCGATTCTTACGAAGGAGTTTGCTGCGGCGGCGTGTTCTACCATCTCGCCGACGATGCGCTCGGCCAGCGCAGGGTCGAAGTCCATGCCGACCTGAGAGAGTTTGACGCTGACATTGGCGTTCAGCTTGCGCGCCTGGATCGCGTCGAGGAGCTGGTGGTAGATGTCGGCGGACTTCTGCGCCTCTGCCTCTGTGGTTACGCTCTCGCCGAGCGAGTCGAGGGTGGCGGCGATGCCTTCCTGATTGACGCGCTGGCACACAGCAATTACATCGTCGACCGACATGCCGGCGACGAAGCGTCCCGACATCTTTCGTCCCATCGCAGAGCGTTCCGAGAACGCCGCAGACTTCTATTTTGAGAAAGAGCAATAAATAACGATCGCAGCAAACGCTATACCCCTGACACGGCCTGGATGGCGCACAGTAAGTATTGTTTCATGCAAAGTGCACGAAGGGCGAGGGGACTCTTCCAAGGGAAGCGGATCCGTTTCTGTATTGCCGACGATCCGTCCCAAATTCTGAATCATTGCTCCTCAGTGAGTGAATCGGCCTTGTTGGCGACAGTTGAAATAGTGAATCGCGGGATTGCGAGTCATTCATTCCCTCTTGAGGAATGAAGCCCAAGCTAACCTAACCGGGGGCGTCTTCGATTCTGTGAACGCTGCAAGTTCTGCACTAATACCTCATGGATGATGGCGCCAAGTCGCTCGACGCCTGCACTTGTTGCCTTCCGTCGAGTATGCAATGTCACAGGGAATGAACCTAATGTGGGAACTGGCCCAACAACGTCCTATCGGATGCCAGTCTGGCGGGTAATCCAAGCGCGGTCCGAGCGGTGATGCCCAATCCTCCGATGGCGGAGGCCCACAACCCGGCCAAGCTTGGACTTACTGCCGCAATGCGCCAGGGAATGCTCGCTTCATCGAGCTTTTCAATCGCTTTTTTGCGGAAGGCGCATTGGGGGCCGAGCAGCACGAGCGGAAGCGGTTGACCAGATCGTGCCGTGAAATCCTGACCGGCTATCCAAACCAACTCCAACTCTCCGATACGCTGGGCCGTGGGACGATCTTCTTGTCCAACGGCAAGAGCCATATCCAATTCGCCTTTCTGCACCGCTTCAACGAGTGCCGCATTTCCCTCGATGCGTACTTCCATGAGAACGAGGGGATAGAGCTTCGTGAACTTGGACAACACGGTAGGCAAAACGGTCTCAGCGAAGTCTTGCGAGAAGCCCAGCTTCACGCTGCCGGCCAGGCTTGCGCCACGGACGGTGTCCAGCAACTCGTCATTGAGTGCGAGCATCCGCCGTCCATAGTGAAGGGCGATTTCTCCGGCCTCTGTGAGCGCCGTCCCTCTTCCGTCTTTGCGAAACAGAGTTGCTCCAATGTCTTCCTGTAGCCGTTTCATTTGCAAACTAATGGCCGAGGGAGTTCGACTAAGGCGTTTCGCCGCTTGTCGGTAGCCGCCCAGGTCGTTGGCGACGATGAGCGTTCGTACGGTATCCAAGTCTAGATTGGTCAGATCCATTGTTTTGTAATTATCACCTTTCATGTAAATATTATGAACTTGTGTACAGTATCACTCAACTATATCCTGAGCCCATCATGTTTGGCGCGCACAAAAGAAAAGTTCGTCCCGCAACGGGTCGTCAAGAAATCCAGAGACTTTCAACGAGGGACCGGAGGGCCTTTCCAATGAACCTCGAATCGACAAATAACAACCGACAGTCCAGGAGAACAGCAATGAAAAAGCGGACCAAAATGCTTGCGGGAGTGTTGAACAGCTTTCTCTGCATGATGCTGATTACAACCACCGGCGAAATGATGGCACAGTCTCCTTTGCCGGCTTCTGCGGTGACCGCCTCCTCGCTGGTGGGGACTTGGACACTCACTGCGGCAGACAATCTTCAGCCAGATGGTTCGCGCGTCCACGCTTACGGGCCCAGCCCGCAAGGCATCCTGGTATTCGAAGCAGACGGACGATACACACTACAAATCTTCCGTGCGGATCGTATGAAGTTTGCCTCCGGCGACAAACTCCACGGTCTGCCCGAGGAATACAAAGACGCTTCGCTGGGCATGAGTTGCCACTTTGGCCGCTACACCGTCGATTCCGCAAAGGGCACGATCACCTTCCAGATCGAACAGGCCTCCTTCCCCAACTGGGACGGCGCCGCACAAACGCGCCCCTTCACCCTCGCAGGCGATGACCTGGAGTGGCATGTACCAGCCACACCCGATGGCAAGATTCCGATCTCAGCCTGGAGGCGTGTGCGGTGATCTCAATTTGTCCGCGCTGAATGAATTGGTTTTCAATATCGCGCAACTCAAGAAAGGATTGACAGTGAGATTGACCACAACGTTTTTGGCAGCACTTCTCTTAGGCCCAAGCTACTGCGCCATGTACGCGCAGGGTAGTTCGGAAACAAAGCACCTCCAAAATGACGCTGCGCCTATTGCCACAGCCGTATGGGCGAAACCTACTCTTTTTAAGCGGGCAGACAGCGTCCCCTCTCGCACAGGCCGATGGGTCGAAACAGAGTGAAGCGGTATACGGTGATACGAAAACTCAAACGATAAACATCTTCCATAAGATCGACGCCATCCTTAAGTCCAAGACCTCTCCCTCAAAGATGTTGTATCCATGCGGGTCTACCTGGTCGGAATCCCAGCACAGGAGGGAGCGATGGACTTTGCTGGTTTCCAGTCCGGCTACGCAGACTTCTTTGGTATTGCCTCTCAGCCGCTCAAGCCTGCGCGCTCAACAGTGCAGGTTGCCGCGT
>CAVWON010000001.1:0-2687845 GCA_963756685.1 uncultured Acidobacteriaceae bacterium | reverse complement strand
GATCACGCGCTTGTTCCCGGCTCATCGCGCCGCCGAAGAAGCGAGTCACTTCCGGATCGCACCACAACGCTTACGGCAAGCGCGGTATCTTTGTCAGTCCAGCTGCGAAATGTCAAACGAGCAGAAGACGGAGGAACCACGCGCAAACTCCAGTACCTCATACAACGTATCGCATTTTGAGGGTTACTCCCCAGAAGTCATATTATCGGCAAGTTCGGCATCTCCAATATGGCTGGATCATGGATGCGCGGTTTGGGAGGCCGCATCCATGCATCAGAAGCGAAAAGCTAAGAGCCGTTCGACTAGGACAACGTTGCGCCTACCTGACCTCGATCATTCCAGACTCTGTTCTTCGGAGCCTTGGATCTGCGGCATCCAAGCGGGCCTACGGGGCCGCTACGGAGATTTCATAGCGTGGTATTGCTCAGAGCCGCGTCTCGCCTTCGGACGAACCGTGGTGCTGAGATATAGGTACGAGTTGGAGTCCCGCCGACTAGCCCCAGCGACGAATAATTTGAAGCTCGCAGCGGTCAGACGACTGGCTTACGAAGCGTCCGACAACGGCCTTCTCAATCCAGATCTAGCGGCAGGCATCCGCAGGGTGAAAGGGGCGAAGCACTCCGGAATGAGGATTGGCAACTGGCTCACTGCTGGCCGGGGTAGAAAACTGCTTGAGGTACCCGGTTCGGGTTCAGTCAGAGATAAGCGCGACCACGCTATGCTCTCCCTGCTGATCGGTTGCAGTTTAAAACGTGCAGAGCTGACGGATTGACGGTGAGCCACCTCCAGCAGCGAGACGAGCACTGGGCCATTATCAACCTGTTCGGGAAGGGAGGCCATGTTCGAACGGTACCTTTTCCCAGCTGGGTTAAGACAGTTCCGGATCAATGGCTCGCTGCTGCCCGTATAGAGGAGGGAGTCGTCTTTCGGCGTGTCAGCCGAACAGGAATTGTATGAGTTAAGAAGATAAGCGAAAAGCTTGTCTGGTGGGTAGTTAGGGAGAGGGCAAAAGCCGCAGGCATCGAGAACTTAGCGCCTCATGATCTCCGACGCACCTGTGCGCGATTGTGTCATGCTGCCGGGGGAGAACTCGAGCAGATTCAGTTCCTGCTGGGCCACCGCTCAGTCGAGACCACCGAACGATATCTGGGTTGCCGCCAAAGGCTCGCATCCGCCGTCAATGACAAGATCGGTATCGAGCCAACCTCCGGCGCTCCCTAGGGTTCAAGTTTCCGATAACCTGACCTCTGGGGAGTAATCCCTCAAATGCGATACGTTGTATGAGGTACTGGAGTTTGCGCATAGTTCCTCCGTCTTCTGCTCGTTTGACATTTGGCCGCTCGGACTGACAAAGATACCGTGCTTGCCGAAGCGTTGTGGTGCGATCCGGAAGTGACTCGCTTCTTCGGCGGCGCGATGAGCCGGGAACAAGCGCGTGATCGGCTTCATGCCGAATGTGAACGTGAGAGTAGTCTCGGTGTCCAGTACTGGCCAATCTTCTTACATGAAACAGGCGAATTTGCAGGGTGTGCCGTTCTTCGTCCATGGTGGATCAATTACAAGACGATCAAGGATGCAGGCGTGAATCTTATGCGGTCTGCTTGGGGACTGCGCCTGGGCGAGGAACTTAGCTCGCTGTACTCGCGCATGGCTTCGATACGCTGGGCCTGCCGGTAATCGTCGCCAGACATGGGATCACACACAACAACTCGCAAAAGCTGCTTGAGCGGGTGGGATTCAAGTACACACACAACATTCTGTGGGGCTCGAACGAGATCGAGGTGTGCATGTGGGCGATGACTGCGCAGAGCTGGCGCGTCGAGAATCGGCCCGATAAACGGGGTTTTCTGAAACAACCGGATCGAAGTTGCCGATAACGCGACTTTGCAGGAAATTACTGTCGGATTGGTAAATACATGGCAAGTGTGAGCGATAATGGTGTTAGCAGTGGATAGCGGACGAGGCAGAGAGAATTGAACTTGCCGAAAACGTGACTTTGCGGCACTACGAGACTACCCCCGGTTTGCCAGTCATTCAGTAGAGAGGTTCGCGATAAACACTCGGGCCTATCGATGCGGCGGCGACGCGCCTGGATCTCGCCTAACAATTACCGCCGTGCGTTCGTGCGTCATACGGATCCGGCATCCCAACGGGTCCGGGCGTGTCCACGCGTGTTGGTCCGACCCTGAAGCCAGTCGACCTGCCCTGACCGGTGATCATCCACGCGGTCGCGTTGGTCGCATGATGGGTCTGGTCAGATATAGTACGCAGCGTTCATATCAATGTCGGCGGCATCCGCATCCATCAGGACACAACTGCTGTCGGCAGGCGCAGTCGTTCCACTCAGGGGCGCGCAGAAATCCTCATCATGTTCCAGCATTATCTTTTTGTTGGAACCGGTGATGAAATAGCGCGTCGTGAGTTGCGGTACTCGGGACTCCTCAGACCACTGGACCAGGCCTCGGCAAACACCGGGGGAAGCTGGCTCAGCTTAAGGTAGTCTTCTTTCACCACCTGCCTGGAGAAGACGTTGACCGACGGCGTAGGTTCGCCGTTGGTCGGATGGAAGTAGAATCCCCCAAGTCCGATGCCCTCCTGCATATCAATCCAGAGAAATCCCCGGCCTGAGAGGTATCGTCCGGTTCAACCCGGACATCGTCATGTATCGCCCATCGCGGACTTGAGCCTGCAGCGTCGAACCCTTGAACACCATGTCCAGCGCATCGGAGAGCGACATGTCGCGGCCATAATGGAACATGCAATCGGGGACAAAGCTCTTCATCAATTTGCGGAATTGCTTGTCTCGAATGACATCCTCTGCCGCGACCCCTGAAAATTGATTCAAAAAAGCAAGCTGATCGCTCGGAATCGACTTCTGAAAGAGGGTCTTGTCGTAGTTAGATACGGGAGAGGGAGGTGCCTGAGGCGGCGGCTGTTGTGGCGGTGCTTGTTGTGCTTGCCCCTCTGGAGGGCGAGAAGGCGAAACGCTTTCCTGCGTCTTCGCCAATCCGTGCTCCATCGCATCGGGCAGGAGCAAGCCTGTGGCCAGTAAGAACACCGTGGAGAACCCAAAAACCCTACGCTCTCAAGTCGGTGCTTAGACAAAACCCAGGCTGGCGGTCGGGAAGCTGGCTATGTTGGGGAAGATGGTTGGGAGTTGGGCGGAGGTGACGCCGAACCATTGGGCGAGGGTTGCGGCGTATTGGACGCTGCCGGTGGTGGGAACCCAACGGCCGTTTGAGCCGGAGTCATCGGGACCGCCGAGAGCGAGCGTGGGGAAGGTGCCGTACATCTTGCCGCCTTTGACCGCGCCGCCGATGACGATGTGGTGGGAGCCCCAGGCGTGGTCGCTGACCGGTGTTGGAGTTGGGTTGGAAGGTGCGGCTGAAGTCGGACATAGTGAATGTGGTGACGTTGTTTTGGACGCCGAGTTCTTGTGTTGCCTGATAGAAGGCGGCGAGGGCGGGGCTGATCTGGGCGAGCAGAGCGGTCTGGTCAGACGAGCTGGTCGGCGTGGGTGTCGAAGTTGCCGATGCCGGCGAAGAAGATCTGGCGATTGACGCCGAGTGCGGCGCGGACCTGGATGATCTGCGCGATCTGTTTGAGCTGGGAGGCGAGCGCGTTGTTGGCCGGGAAGACGGTCTGGAGCTGAGTGATGGACTGGACGGCGTTGACGAGAGTTTTCGCAGTAGGCGTAGGCGTTCGTGGTGATGGCGTTGTCGGCCTGGACCAGAGTGATGCCGGAGCTGAAGCCGAGCAGCGCCTGCGCGGTCGCTTGTTGCGCGGCACACTCAGCGGAGCCTTCGGAGCATTGGCCTGCGCCGAGGTTGCCCGGGCTGACGGAGACGGGAGTGCTGCTGGCTCCGTTGCAGAAGAGAGTGTCGCCGGCGACGGAGGTGATCATGGGGATGGTGGAGTTGGGGTTATAGGTAGAGATTGAGGGCGTCGGCGATGCGGCCGGCCCAGCCGGTCGGGTGGCCCCGCTTTGGGCGGCGTTTTGCCACTCGAGCTGCTGGTCGGGGTGGGAGAAGAGGTTGGTGGGCAGGTTTTGGCCGGCTTGGTAGCTGGCGCGCAGTGGTGGGCTGGATGAGGGTACCGACGTTGGCGACGATGGCGGCGGCGTTGCTGTTGAAGAGCGACTGGATGTCGGGGAGGTTTGGATTGAGGGCGAAGTTGGGTAGCTGCCGCCGAGCTGCAGGAGCTGGTTCTGCGGGAGGGCAAGCGGGCCGCGGATAGCAGAGTAGTTGTTGTAACCGGCGGTGTCGAAATGGATCAGAGTGTTATTGGCATCGTTGCCGCCGAAGAGGAAGACACAGACGAGCGCCTTGTAGCCGGGGAGGTGGTTTGAGCCAGAGCGTTGAGCGCACCGAAGGGGCGCAGGCCAGCGGCACTTCCTGCTGCGGCGAGTGATGCGGATCGGATAAAGGTACGCCGGTTAACCCCATGGTTCTTGCTCCTTCTACGACGTACTAGTTTTCGATCTTGTACTGCGACGCGGTGATGACGAGATAAGTGGCGACGCGAACGCGCTCGGGAATGTTGGTGAGGGTGGCGACGTGATTGACAATGGCGGTGCGCATCTGGCTCGGCATCTGGCCGTGCATGAAGATGAGGCCGAGGGAATCGACCAGATTGCCTGAGTCAGTGGAGGCGTTGCCGGTCTTGGAGGCCGTCATGCCGAGAGCACTGGTGGCGCTGAGGTCTGCCGTGAAGTTGGAGATCTTGTTGTTGACGAGGTTGTCGGCAAGGGTAAGGCGGAGGATGGCGCTGGCAGTGTTCTCCTGGCCGAACTCGGGGGCGTTCGTGGTGGTGCCGGGGATGATGTAGTTGGGCGGGAAGAAGTTGAAGACGCTGCCGGAGGTGTAGGGCTTCTCTCCGAGGGCGGTGGTGTAGTTGCTCAGGCTCGAGTAGTCACCGACGCTGGAGGTGTTGGCGAAGCTGAGGCCGCGCAGGACGTTGGTCATATAGAGCATGGCTTCGCGAAGATGGCCGCCGTCGGCAGCGGAGTTGGTGTCGCCGGCGCGGGCCTCCGGATCTTCGAGAATGGCGCGAATGACGGCCTGCATGTCTCCGCGGACGTTGCTGCCGTTGTTGGCGAAGACGGCGGAGATGCGGGAGACGTAAGCCGGGCTGGGATTACTGGAGACGAGGTGCTGGATGAGCTGGCGGCTGACGAAGGGGCCGACGTTGGGGTGAGCGAAGATGTTGGCGAGGGCCCCGGCGAGGTCCTGTTCGGCGGTCTGGCCTGCCGGGAGGGTGGTGCCGTTGAGGAGAATCTTTGCGGTCGTGTCATGTGCGCTCTCGACGGCGGCCATTGGAGAGTCGTAGTTGGCGGTGCCGTTGGGGAACTTAGTGGAGGCGGCCCCTGTGGAGGTCGCGTAGGTCCAGCCAGTGTAGGCACGGGCGAAGGCCTCGACCT
Source organism: uncultured Acidobacteriaceae bacterium (assembly GCA_963756685.1). GTDB lineage: Bacteria > Acidobacteriota > Terriglobia > Terriglobales > Acidobacteriaceae > Edaphobacter. The sequence continues at coordinate 2,682,426 of CAVWON010000001.1, read as the reverse complement.
GGGTTTCGGTGTAGACGGGGATGGCGTTGCCGGAGGAGTCGAGCTGGAGGCTGCCGTCGGGGTTGAGCATGTCGATGCCGCTGGTGAAGAGCTGCATGAGCTCGCGGGGGTAGTTCTCGTTGGCGATTTGGCCGGTGGCAGGCTTGTTGCTGTTGAGCATGTTGAGATAACCGCCCATTGCAGGAGAGAGCGAAACGTCATTCATGATGATGGCGAAGTTGGTGAAGGCGTCCTTGGCCAGTATGTTCTGGTACGTCGTGATGGAGCGGGCGTTGACGGAGTTGGTGGAGACGACAAAGATTTCTGCGAGCGCGAAGGCGACGCGCTGACGGAGCTGGTCGGGTGCCGGTGAGCATGGTCTGCCACCACTCGGATTGCTCGCAGGGGACGAGGTTCGTAGAGGTGCAGATGGCGGTGGGGGAGGCAGCGATGTCGGGCAGGACGGTCTGTGCGGTGCTGAACTGCTCGGTGATGTAGCTATCGATGCCGACCTGCTGGACGTGCTGGATGTCGGTGAGGGTCGGGCCAAAGGTGGCCTGGTCGAGGAGCCTTGCGGCGGCAGTGACGGTAGCCTGGACCATGGTAACTGCGGCGTTAGCTGTGCCAGATGGTGTGTTGCCGGAGGTGGGGTTGACGACGTTGACGGCGAGCGAGGTCGTTCCGGCGGCGACGGTAGTGGTGGCGGTCAGTTCGGTGGGGGAGACGTAGGTGGTGGTCACGGGGGCGCCGGCGATCTGGATCTGGGCTCCATTGAGGAAGCCGGCACCGATCACGTCGATCGCGTAGGTGGTCGAAGTGCCGCTCTGCGTGGCTGTGGCAGCGTTGACGGTGGGGATGGGATTGAGGATGGTCTCGGTCAGGGTGCCAGGGGTGGAGACCGCAGAGCTAACCGCGGCGATGGTGACGGTGTTGGGGGAGGGCAGACTGGAAGGAGCGGTGTAAAGCCCAGAAGTCGAGATCGTTCCTGTGGTGGAGGAGCCGCCAGTGACACCGTTGACCTGCCAGGTGACTGCAAAACTGGAGGATCCGGTGATAGTTGCGGTGAACTGTGCGGTGGTGCCAATGCGGGTTTGGGGGACGCCTGTAACGGAGACAACCGCAGGGTTTGGAGTGTTGGAGTTGCCGGAGCAGCCGAAGGTTAGCAGGAGGCCCGTGATGGGTGAGATCAGGAGTAGACGAGGCGCTTGATGCAAGCTGCGGGCGAGAAAAGGTGAAGCAGGCATGACGCCTCCGGTCTTTGCAGAGTCGTTGTGGCTCGTCTGATGCTAGCCGGATAGCGTGGCCATCTTTTGTAACGCGGATAATATTCGGTAGTTGCGAAAAAGTTGAAACTTTTTTTCTTGCGATACGTCCTGATGGCCTCTAACGGTGGAGAGTAGAACAATACCCATTCTTCATCATCGAACTTCTCGCCAAATCTAAGCCAAATCAACCTCGGCCGTGGCTCGTCGGCTGATACAAACTCGCCAATGCCTCATCGAAGTCTGAATTAGTAACAATTACGCCAGATGGTCATTGGGATTGGTGTGTGTTCAACGTTCGAGGTCTTGTAGATCGGTCCTTGACCTTCCCGGAAAAACGGGATTATCGGCAACTTGAAACGAAGTTGCCGATAACGCGACTTTGCAGGAGGTTCGCCTGACCGCTTTACCAATGTCGCTGAGTGCATTGGCGATAATGTGTCAACTGATTGGCTCCTTGATCCGGAAGTTACCGAAAATCCCCTATTTCGCGCAGTTCACTTTGAACGGCTATGTCTCAGCTCCCCGGCAGAGCTGCACCCACGCCGGACGCTCGCAGTCACGACTCACTGACGATCGCATCGGATATATTCCGTGATCCCAGGAGTCGGCCACGGTTCAGCGACCAACCAGGGATTTCGGTTTGACCGCCTTCACCAGAGTCAACCGGGTATCGTGCGTTAGATCGCTCATCTGCAGGTTGTAACCATTGGGCGTGGTGGTGTGATAACTCTTGAACGCAGCCACGTGAATATCGTCGCTGGTGGATGTGTCGACACGAGCCTTGAGGCCGCGCTTCTCCAACTCCGCCTTCACCCCGTCCGTGTCCCATGGCGAGATTCCAAACGAGATGTGATCGATGCGCGCGTTGTGTGGCGCAGCGGTGCCTTTCCCGAAGTTTGGGTCGTTGGCGTTGCCTCCGCGGATGATCATATCTCCGATGTCTCCGATGAGGAGTTCTTGCTGACTCCCTTCGTCGTATGTCTCCTTCCACCCCAGGAGATTGGAGTAGAAGGATGCGGTCGCCTTGTAGTTAGGCACCTGGTAGGAAAGATGATCCAGCCAGACGGTTTTCCATCCCGTGGATTCAAAGGGCGAGGCCTCAACAGGTTTCGTGGACGTTTTTGCAGATGGGGAAGTCTGGCGGTCTTTCGCGAGACCGTTCCCGTTAGCGATCTGAATATCCAGGCCGTCGGGGTCCTTCACGTGGAAGCTTTCGAACCCTCTGCCATCGTTGTCACTGACGGGAGATAGGCCGCGGTTACGGAGTTCGGCCTGCACTGTGACCGCATTCCATGGCTCGATGACAAAGCAGAGGTTATCCACTACGGCGGTCTGCTGGCCGGGTGCCTGTTTGAAGATGACCGAACCCCAGGAGCCGATGTCCAGGATGGCCTGCTGCCCGTCATCGCTGCGGAGCCTCCAGCCCATCAACGCAATGTAAAACGCAGCCTCCTTCCGATAGTCCGCAGCCCGGAAGGTAATGTGATCCAACGCCACTGTTGTCCAGCCTGTGGGTGCAAATGCCGGGTGGATCGGGGCCGTTGCTACTTCTGCGGTGAGTGGGCATATCGGCGTGCCGTAGCCATCCCTGCACTTGCCCTGACCGAATGCGGGCGCCACAAAGGATACGACACACGCCATCATTCCGAAGGACTTCAGCAGCTTGGAGATGGGGGACGCCGCACTGCTGCACAGGTTTGATGGCTTGGCTAGCATGTTCACGTTTGGCTCCGTTTGTGGCAGCATACCATCCTCGTCGTCAAGGCGAATCGTAATTCCCGGGCCCGTAAAGTCCGCATTTCGGTAAACGCACCAGTGATGTTATATTCCATTCCCATGATTAGCCTTGACGACTCCCGTTGGTCGAATATGACCGCAGGATACCGAGTGCCCTTCGATCCGCGTCCATTGCTCAAGCGACTTGAAACAGACGGCGATGCCACGGAGGTCTGGGGGGAGCTTTGGGGGGAACTCCATCATCAGGGGGATGTGGGCGAAGCTTCGTTCGCGGCAGTTCCGTTTCTCGTGAATATCTATCGAGAACGGGGCGTGATCGACTGGAACACATACGCAATTGTCGCGACTATTGAATTGGCGCGCAAGGAAGGCACGAACCCTGACGTGCCGCAATGGATGGCGAATGAATATTTTCGCGCCATTGATGAGCTGGCGAAACTCGGTGCGAAAGAGGTATTTCACGCCGAAGGCGCGGAAAATGTTCGCTCCATGCTCAGCGTAGTTGCTCTCAAGAAGGGTCTTCGAATGCACGGAAAGTTCTTAGCGGACTATTCAGAAGACGAATTGATCGAGATCGAATCTGGGAAGTGGATTCCGGGTGAGTGACCGCCAACTCGGAAGTAATCCTCGAACCTCCCGTGAAGTCGGGTTATCGGTAACTTCGATTCTCAATTGACGCCAACAGTCAGTATGGAGTGACCGGCGCCGATGCGCTGATCGTGGGTTAGGCTGTGTGTTTATTAGGACACGCAGTTCAGAGCCACAAGCGGAAGGAGCCGGTCATGAAGGAGAAGTTACGATTTTTGGGTTTGGATGTCCATGCCGAGACGATCGCCGTAGCGATTGCGGAGCCGGATGGCGAGGTGCGGAGCCCGGGTACGATTCCGAACCGTGGCGAGTCGATCCGCAAGATGATCAAGAAGCTTGGCTCAGCTGAGAAGCTGCGAGTTTGCTATGAGGCAGGAACCGACGGGCTACGTCGTGTACTGGCAACTGGCGGAGCTGGGTGTGCAGTGCACCGTGGTTGCGCCCACGCTGGTACCAACTAAGGCAGGTGATCGGGTAAAGACGGATCGGCGCGACGCGGAAAAGCTGGCGCGTTGCCATCGATCTGGAGATCTAACCGCGGTATGGGTTCCGGACGAAGGTTCCGAGGCCTTGCGGGATCTGGTGCGTGCTCGCGAGGCGGCCAAGCAGGATCAGATGCGAGCGCGGCATCGGTTGAGCAAGTTCCTGCTGCGCTCAGGCCAGCGCCCACCATCGGGAGTGAGGCCGTGGACGCGGCCCTATCTGATCTGGGTTGCGCAGCTACGTTTCGGGCAGATCGCTCGGGAGGCCACACGGCAGGATTATCTGCATGAGGTTGAGCACATGCGCGAACGCGTAGCTCGTCTGGAGCAGGCCATCATGGAGGCGGTCAAGCTAGCTTCGCCAGCTTTACAACAAGTCATCAACGATCTGCAGGCGCTGCGCGGTATCGCGGATATTTCGGCTGTGACCATCGCGGCCGAGCTGGGGCAGGTATCCCGTTTCGAAAGCGCCCGGCAACTGATGGGTTATTGCGGTGCTGTTCCCAGCGAAGACTCCAGTGGAAAGCGAATAAGACGCGGGAGCATCACCAAAACCGGCAACGCGCACTTGCGACGAATCGTCGTCGAAGCAGCGTGGAGCTATCGTCGTCCACCATGCATCTGGTATGGATTGCGCAGACGACAGGAGAGCATTTCCGAAGAGACGAAAGAGATTGCGTGGAAGGCACAACATCGGTTGCACAAGCGCTATAGGAAACTGGGCGCAGCCGGCAAAGACCAGAGGAAGATTGTCACAGCAGTAGCCCGAGAGCTGCTGGGTTTTATCTGGGCCATTGGGATCAGAGCCGAGACTATTTCCAAGCAGCAAGTTGCAGCCTGACGACACCTAAGAAGGAAAAGCTAAGAACACTGAATCGATGAACGGTGACATCCATCTCGAACACAGAGCCAGCAGCAGCCAGGGCAAGCACGAAGGAGAATCCTCGCTTGGCCTATGCGACAGGCTCGACCGGACTCGCGATAACAGTCAGAGGCAGCTCCCGACGGATCATGATTATGCGGTTCCGACCCGCGAATATCAGACTGATCAATCGTCGCTGAAAACTGCTCCGACTGCTGCTCGCTCTGTCTTCGGGAAAAGAAAACACCGAAACACTCCCACAGATCTCGCCCAGTTGACACGGTCACTCCATATCAGGCCAATGCACTCATTCAGGGTTCTCGGTGGTCTTGAAGATCGACGTTCCTTAAAACGGGGTTATGGGAAACTTCACCGAACTTGCCGAAAACCCGACTTTGCGCGAACTGTGGGACACTGCTGAGAGGCTAGGCTGGATTGGTGAACGGAAGCGTGTCTCCCGCCATCAATCATGCCTCCGCCAAACACATGTGTCTTTTTGACGTTAGAATTGTGCACCCCACTCCTGGAGCCCGCTTCGTGCCCTTCAAGCTTCGTTCCATCTCTGTTCTTCTGGCGATCTCAACCGCGCTAGCTGCCCAATCCATTCCGCAACCCACCTCCGCCTCCACAGCCGCTACGAGGGACACGAGCTACGTCGACCCGCAGGGTACCGCCTACGTCACACGGGTCGTCCCGGTTCCGCCTGACCTCAGTCCGGAGGCCCGCAAATCTCTAATCCGGATCATTCCGGATCAAGGCACCTCCGGAGTCTCTCGAACATCGTCGGGCTCGAATGGAGGCGTCGGGTGCACGCCAGAACGCTGCCTGGAGTAAGCTCTGCCCCAACACGATCGCCGAATCCACCATCGCCGGTGTTCCGGTCCGGATCGTCACTCCATCGAACTTGTCAGGGAATCACGGCGACAAGATTTTTATCAACCTGCATGGAGGAAGCTTTAACGCCGACTCGGGGTCGTTTGGTGAGAGCATTCCGATCGCCGGCTACACGGGAATCAAAGTCATCGCAGTGCTGTATCGCCTGGCTCCAGAGCATCCATTTCCAGCTGGAGTAGAAGATGCCGTTGCGGTCTATCGGGAGCTGTTGAAGACTTACAAACCCAACCACATTGTTATCTATGGAACTTCTGCGGGAGCTGTGCTCACGGCTGAAGTCGCTGTAAAACTCAAAGCGCTCGGTCTGCCGATGCCAGCGGCACTCGGCATCTTCACTACCCTGGACCGCTTCGACGCTGAGGCCGACTCGCAGGCGATCTACACGCTGCAAGGATTCGCAGGCCATCTTGATCCGCCGGATGGCGGCATTCACGACCCCTATTACGTCGGATCAACGGATCCGAAAGATCCGGTCTTGTCGCCTATCTATGCGGACCTGCGCGGCCTGCCTCCTACTCTCTTCCTCACCAGCGGGCGAGACGCACTGCTCAGCGGAACTGCAAATCTACATCGAGCCTATCTGCGGGCTGGTGTCGATGCACGCCTCGTACTCTTCGACGCGCTTCCTCACGCGTTCTGGTACGACGCATCCCTACCCGAGTCCATCGAAGCGTCCCACATCATGGCGGATTTCATGCTGAATCAAGTCGCAAAATAACGTAGTTCCTTCCGGCTCAGAAAAACGGAGGGATTCGGTTTACTCGCGACAATCAGTACGGAGACGTAGCCTTTTCGGAAGTGATCGGCAACCCTGCTGATGGCCAGTTTCCGGAAAACGGGGTTTTCGGAAACTACGAATTCTGAACTTGCCGCAAACGCGACTTTTCAGGCACGTGGCCGAATAGCCGGTCTTACAGACAAGTGGCTCGAGCAGCTCAAGGAGCGCCAAACCCTGATATGGAGTGACCGTGTCAACCCTGCCCGGCAGCTTCCTGAAGCGGGAGCGATGATGGATCCGGCAGGAGCTGAACCCTTGCCGTGGCGTAGATTACCGAAAGGAGCATGAGGGCCGCATTCGACGACCTTCGTCAGCTTGCCCCAGAATTAACCCGAGTTCGCCCACGACTCGGCAGACGTGGTATGCGCGAAACAGCGGCTGACGACGCCACCAACTCCAATCCAGTAGGCAAGGAGGTCGCGTGAAGGCAAAAACAGGGATGACGAACACTCAGGCGGCGGTCATTCTGGTGCGGGAGAAGTCCCGCTTTCTGGAGGGGCTGAGTCTGGAGGAGATCAACGCGATAGTGGCGATGGCCACCATCCGGCTGTTCCCCGAGAAGGCCGTGATAACCAACGGGAATGATCTGGCCAAGCGTTTGTATTTGGTGGTGCAGGGTGGTGTCCGCGGTTTTATCATCGCCCCCAACGGAGAGAAGATCATTATTCGCTGGGTTCATCCGGGAGAGACGATGGGTTGGTCGAGTCTGATGTCGCAGCAGATGAACTACATCGTGAGCACGGAGGCGGTGAAGCATAGTGTGGTGCTGATATGGGGTCGGGCTACGATGCGGTCGCTGACTGTGAAGTACCCGAGGCTGCTGGAGAATGCGCTGCTGCTGGCGCATGATTACTTGATTATGTACAGCGTCCTACACCTCGCCTTGATCTGTGAATCGGCTCCGCAGCGGGTGGCGCACATTCTGGTCCGAACTCGCGAAGGGGGTGGGGCACAAGGTCGAGGGCGGTTTCGAGCTGCGAATCAGGAACGAGGAGTTGGCGAACGAGGCGCATGTGACGATCTTCACCGTGAGCCGCCTGATGCGGGAATGGGAGCGGAAAGGGTGGCTGCGGAAGGGCCGAGGCAGTGTCGTGGTGCGCCAACCAGACGAATTGTTGCGGGTTAAAACATAATTGCGCCGGAATGAACATGGCCCTCAACCTGCCAGACGATGCAAAGGTCTTCACTCTCTATCTCGGAAGCTGGCCGGGTCACAAGACCCTGAAGATGACCGAGCGGTGCACCCACCTCCATCGCTCGTGCTTTTTGAGCGCCGGATTATCTCAAAGCCGGGGCTCCTATGTCGTGAGTTCCGCCAGCCAACGCAGAGCGCGGAGTCCAGGAAGAAAGCAGTACTCACCACCTCGTGTGACCACAAACTGAGGCAAACCTTGCAATCGAATCCGTAGAGGACGCTTGGGTATATCAAAGACTCCGGTTCCATCCTGAGCCCCCGCGACTGGATCTCTTCCGGAAGCCCCTGCGAAAAACGCGCTGTCGTTCATCCACTCGGATTGGATGAATTCGAACTGCCGACCTAAGTGGGCTCCAACAAACGCGAACATCAGTCCCCGGTCCAGCCCGTCATCTTCCATAACACCCTCCGGCAACGAAGGGCCATACGAAGTCCCGCGCCGGATCATGCGATGAATGCGAACGACGCCTGCGACATCCGCATCGCGCGGATTCATGCGGCGAATGTGGGAGCCTGGAGGCGTCTTGTAGCCAATAGGGTCATCCTGCTTGAACAAGAAGGCGTTGTTGCGTCCTGAGTCGGCTCCGAGTGCGGGATCGTCATGCATTGGACACAAAGCCAGAGGAGCTCCGCTGCGCCAGCGCCCCATCATCTTTGCTGCCAGCAACTCCTCCCCTTCGACACTGGAGGCATTCTCCTTCAGATATCGCCGAAACGCGGCCACACGCTGATGAAGCTTGCGAAAGACGATGTAGCTTCCGTTGCGCCCCAGGATCTCTGGCTGTGGTATCGAAGGCGTATCTATCATCTCATCGGGATACCCAAGTACAAACTCCCCTGCCTTGAACGGCCGCTCGCTGGGATTGCTGCCAGCAACACCAGTGCCTTCGATTGCCGGATGTCCGATTCCATCCCTGAACCCGAAAGCTTCTCTCTCACCCTCGCGAACATGGCAGTCCTGGCGCCAGATCGCAGTAACCCCTCGCAACTCCCGATATGTCTTCCGCGCGCCTTCCATGGCAGACTCAAGACGTTCCGTATCCGGCGCAACGGCAGTGACCACCACATGGACCTCTGGCGACCCAAGCGGCTTTTCCCAATTCTCGGGAGCGCTCTCACCCTTGTCCCCCAGCACTTTCGCGCGGGCCGCCATCCCCTGCTGAAACTCCGGGGAAAAGCTGTCAAGCGAAGCCTGCGGGACACCCAAAGCCTTGAGCCCCTGGAAACTAAGCGCGACGCTCACCCAGGTATCACCGCTGGGGCTTGTGGGGTGAGCAGCTGAGGCTACGACGCTGCTCAATCTCAGCATCAGTTCGCGACCCGCCTTGCGTTCGTCGATACGAAACAACACATAAGTCGCCGCATACGGCGTAGGCCGCGGACGAAGCACTCCGCTCTGAATGTCATCGAGTTCAAGAATTGTCGAAGCCATGCGCTCTTCTCTCCCCAGCGATTAGAAACTGATCGAACCAGTAAACTGCAACGAATATCCCTGAAACGTGGAGCGATCCGCAAATTCCTTGAAGTACTTCAGGCCGACAGACGCTTTATGCTTCGGAAAGGCCGAGTTCACAGCGAACCCGAGCGCGTTGACCGCATAGCGATCCATCGATGCTGCTTGCGAAATCCCCGGCCCGGTCGTTGCCGTCGTCTGCCGCGCCTCATAACCCGCCAAGCCGGCCTGGAGTTGAAAAGAGTTAGTCCGCAGAAGCGAACCAATGAACGAGTAGTCGAGATCAAACGTCTCTCCCGGATTGGTGTCCGTACCTTGCTGCGTACCATGGAATTCATACATTTCGAATGTAGACAACACGAGGCGCTTGTTCTCCTTCAGATAAAACGTCTGCCCTGATGACCCCGCGTTCGTCCAATAGCCTGAGCCAACGTTGTCGTTTCCTCCTGCGACGAAGCGGCCGGTGGGAGCAAGAAAACCATAGATCGCGCGGATCGCAACCCGTTCGCGATTCCATCCCAGGATGAACGGCATGTAGTATGAGTCGGCAAATCCTCCGCCGCCACTGATCTTTCCCTGAATGTCCGCAGTGAGATCGTTCTTGGCGAATGGCAGAGTCGCTACCGCGGAGAAATTGGCTCCCCCAAGAAACTTCTTCTTACTCACCCAGGCCAATGTATTCATATCCATAAGGACATAGTTCTCTCCTGTAACCGTTAGCGTATCGCCCTTGTCATCTTTGGCGTGATCGCGGGAGTAGAACAGGAGCTGATTGACGTAGGTAATGCCGGGTGCCGGCGTGACACCGGAGTTCGTTGCAGTCATGCCGAGTGGGTAGACACCACGATTTTGGGCTTGACTGCTCATGCTGAGGAACATCACGCAGACCACACTAAAAGTCCCGGGCCGGAATCCGCCAATTTGCATCATTTGCTCGCGAGGTTCTTCCAGAAGTTAGTCAGGCTTTCGTCACCGCCGAACAACGTCATGAAGATTGTGGAATCCGCCAGCAAAATATCACCTGCGCGTTCGCCGTTCGGCGGCATCCAGAGGAACATATTGAACTCGCTGTTTCCGGCTTCGACAAAGGGATGAGGCTTCGAGATATCGATCGGTTGCCGTGCCAGCACGTGAATAGCGCCAGGATCTTGGGTGGTCACGGCGTAATGCGGAAGATGCATGTGGAAAACGAAAGTCTTGACATCGGTAAGCCAACCCCGCGTGTCCAAATCGTTCGTGATGGAGAGAGGAACGGTCGCGTGGTCCCCTGGACGGTGGCTGGCCGAAGACCGTACCGATTTTCAACGGGCACACCGAGTCCCTTCATAACGGATCGTGTGTACTTGCCAAAGCGCTGCTGTCGCGGGACAAGCGGATCACCGTGGTGAGCATACTCCATTTGCCGCTCCTTCAGATCCGCTGAGACGCCGACGTCATGGTGAGGACCAGAGTATCAGGCAGGTGCCCTCGCGAGTAAGAAACCTCCGCAGTGACTCAATCTCGTCCGGAGAGGCTTCTTGCTCGGTCACCATGTGGTCGAGACCATACACCATGAGCGTGTCCGTGTCGTCAAGAATACGTTCGTCAATTGGCAATCTTTGCCCGGCCTGATCGATCCGCTGATACACAGCCACGGGCTGACCAGTTACTTCGCCGACCAGGCTCAGGAAGCTCATAGACGATAGGTGAAAAAGTTCCAGCGTTCCTGCGATGCCCTGCAAGAACATCTGCTCCGAGTACTCCATCGACTCATAGTTCGGCCACACTACACGGCGAACTTCGGTCATCGTCGAGAAGCGATTATCCAGTTCCGTGACGTCGCGATTTGCCTCCCAGGGATAGCTCCAGGCCCAATAAACGCTGAACCGGCGCTTTCCTGGCACGTACTTTCGCGGCACGTGGAGTTGGTTGTAGGTTCGACCGAAACGCGTTACTTCACTCATGAGTCATCTCCCTGGATTCGTCAAAGGATTCATCAAACAAGCGCTTCCCTTTCGCGGGAAACCAGGCGGCGCAACCCGTCAAACGCCGCATACTTGTAGGCATAGCTGTAGGTTGGAGTGTTCATGGACATGTTCGCGATGGTGTTTATCGTCCCACCGCAGCGAATAGCCATCTGGCCGATCCCGACGATCTCCGACGCAATATCACCGATGCAATGAACGCCGAGCAATTTGCGATCGCCTTTCAAAAAGATCAGCTTCAGGAGTCCGCCGCGGCCGGCAATCGCGCCGCGAGGAGTGACATCAAGGTTCGCACGGCCAATCTCATAGTCGAGTCCTCTTTCACGGCACTCCTCCTCCGTGAGCCCCGCTCCAGAGACCTCCGGCATGCCGTAGACTGCGGAGACCGGACACGGATCGACAATTCCCTCGAACGGAATCCCGAAGGCGTGACAGATCGCTATCCGCCCTTGCTCCATCGCGATCGACGCGAGTGTGGGCTTCAAGACATCGCCAGCAGCGTAGATGCCCTCGACGGAAGTGCGAAAATTTCTGTCCACGACGATTCGTCCCCCCGAATCCCTTGCAACGCCCACCGTCTCAAGCCCCAGGTTCTCTGTATTCGCAACGCGGCCCGCGGCAAACAGTACCGTATCCGGGAAAAGTCTCTCCCCGCTAGAGACTTTCACGTCCAGGCCATCGCCCTTTGCGGCTACGCTTTCCAACGTCGAACCAAACAGGATTGTGATGCCCCACTTCTTGAAGAGGTCTTCCATCCGATCCGAGAGTTCGCCATCCATCATGCTCATCAGGCGCGTTCCGCGATCAAGCAGCGTTACTTTTACTCCCAATGCATGACAGATAGTCGCAAATTCCACACCGACCGGACCACCTCCAACGATAACAATGTCCTTCGGCACCCGGCCGCGATTCAGGATCGTATCCGTATCGCAGACCCCTGGTATGTCGAACGAGATATTTGCCGGGCGAAGCGGCCGAGAGCCCGCCGCGATCAGAACCGCTTTCGCGCGCAGCTTGCGCTCGCGCCCATCATCCGCGGTGACCATGACGCTACCACCTTGTTCGAGTCGGGCTGAGCCCTGGATGTAATCGACGTTGTTGTTTGCGATGTTTTCCGTCGTCACTTTTTGAAGCAAATCGCAGACGCTGCGCGTTCGCTTGCGGATGATGTCGATGGCGATCTCCGGCGGCGTTGCGATCCGGACGCCGTACACATCGCCTTCCGATAACCCGGAGAAATAAAGCGCCGCTTCGCGAAGCGTCTTCGTCGGCGCTCCGCCCGTAGTCGTCACCGTTCCACCCGGTCGGGCCCTCTCGATGACCGCGGAGCGGTGGCCAAAGAAGGACGCTAACTCAGTAGCACTCTCCCCCGCCGGACCCGCTCCGATGGCGACAAGGTCGTAGGCATCCGTCATGGCAAACTCCTATTGCATCTGATCGAGCATTTGCCCCAGAGCCTTCTTTATCTTGAGAGCCTTCTTGATCTCATCGGCGCTTACATACGGATATTCCCCATATTCCAGGAAACTCGGACACTGGTGTTCATGAGCGAACTTAGCGAAGGCCGAAGGATTCCTCCAGTCTTCCGGAAACCCTTCGAGGTTCTCGAAAACGGTGCTGAGGCCGCTCCTGTTGAAGACCGCTACCGCGTCATCGACGTATTTGTCGAAATCGGTGTCGAAGATCCCTTGATACATGAAGTGCAATCCCCCGCCGACGTCGAACAACACCCAGCGGAGGTAATGGAGCTTGAGTGAGGCGAGAAACGACGGGTCGGCCTTCACCGCCTCTTCTATCTTCTTCCCGTAATCGCGAATCGCCTGCTCCCGGTTAGGTTTGACCTTCGCGACCAGCGAAAACCCGTAGCTGGCAGGTGTTCTCGGAAAGATCGGGCCATACTTTCCGTGCTCGTATTTGAAATATCCCTCTTTCGGGATCGCCATTGCCTGTGGTCTTTCCCAATCGTTCTCTGTTTGTGCTGCCATCAGTTGGGTCACGATATTTGATCTCCTTCAAGTCGATTTAGGATTTCCCTCCCTCAGTAGAGGGCGGTCACGCCAAAGCTAAACACCGGTTAGCTGTCCCACATAAAAGCCGAACGTACTACTGACGGGCTAGTGCCCCACATTAATCAACTGAGTGTTCAGCCGGATGTTTCTTGTGTTCCAGGGGCAATAATTACCGCCAACGATAAATTCTTTTGGGGCGTCCATAATCGCTGAAGAAAGTCTGGGCTATTTTCGCGGTGTCATCCGGGTCTCGACCAGCGGCTGCGACATCGAGCAATGGTAGTGAGAGAGGCACTTGCTGTAGACGTCAAATCGACGGCATAATTCGGCAATCGACATGGGAATCAGTCCCCCAACCTAGCTCTTATTCAAAGGCAATTCTCGGCACTTTGCCATTAGGGAAATCCCTAGGATTGGCGAAACATCGCCAACCCGCTCGTTGAGGGGAGTGCACTTGTCTGTATAGTCGGCATCTCGGACAAGTGGCTCAGGTAGCTGCCGGAAAACGGGGTTATAGGCAAGTTCAGGGTTGAACTTGCCGGAAACCCTACTTTCCGGCAGTTCGAATCTCAGGCATGTCTCATTCTTGGATCGGCAGGGCCCTTAAGGCATTGTCACATCTCATGGCGAACATTCTGAGTCAGCGGTTCAAAGAATTGGTGGAGCGGCGCGGTTCCTTCGGCTGTTTTCATGGCTGTTCTGAGGCATCATGAATTCCTTTCTGAGCAGCAGGAAACCAGCTCCTCGCTCCTCCTGTGCTTCCAGCAGAACTCACCTGCATCGTAACGGCGTAAGCCTTTCGCAAGTGCGCCGCGCGCGTAAGCGTCACAGAGGGCGAAAGTCACCCAAACTGCAGCCGAAAGAAACCCATAAATCTCGCCCGATCCCGCGCAACCTCACGACGAAGATGGTGTCACGGACGATATGGCGGCTTGTAGTAGGTCGCTTTCATTGTGAATGTGCATCGTCCATCCCGGCTCTCTGTCGGCGCGGCAGTGGTACTGTTATGCGCTGCAGGGCCGGCGTTCGCTCGCGGTCGCGCACAAAAGCAGCCCTCCGAAGTCCGCCAGGAGGTTCGCGCCGCTCAGCGCGCCGAAGCCAGGGGCGCCCAGGAACGTCCCAATACGGCGGCCAGACCGGGTGAGACCAGAGCCACCGAGAAACAGCGCCATCTCGCACAGTGGATGGAAGACCACAAGAACCTCTCGCTGCCAGAGATGCAGCGAGCGTTGCAGAATGAGCCGGGATTTCGCGAGTTACCTCCGCAGGTGCAGGAAAACCGGCTCAACATTCTGGCCCGGCTCTATTACATGAGCCCGCAGCAGCGCAGCCGGATGCTCGATGGCGTCGAGGGACTGGAGCGCCTGACGCCGCAACAACGCCAGCAGTGGGACATTGCAGTGCTGCAGTTGAATGCGGTTCCGGTTCCGCGCCGACGCCTCATGACGCACGCCATCATCGAACTCCATGAGATGCCTCCTAGCCAGCGCCAACAGGTCATCGATTCGCCCGCCTTCGCTGCAAAGTTTTCGCCATCAGAGCGCCAGACCATCCGGACAATTCTCACCGCCTATTAGCTCGATCCACAGGGCTCGGACGTCCAGATTGAAATTTCTATGTCTGAACGCGTCACGGAGCCTGTGTTCTTGGCTTCCGGTAGACGGCCCTTAAAACGGGGTGATGCCGCCGGGTGAACTTGCCGATAATGCGGCTTTGCTGGAGGTTCGGCAGTGGTGCACTTGACTTGCGCGCTTGATGGCACACTTCGTTGCTTTTAGTTCGCCCCAGGCCGCTCCACGTGGTCAACCACTACCGTATCGAACGTCGCGGTTGTCCGTTGCAGCCGCAATCCAAGCTGGTCCTCAAGTGCTGTGAAGATCGACGACTCTGGGTCGGACGCGGCATCAGTCGGCCTGCCCGCCGGAGGGGCGAAGGTGAGAGTGAAGCTGTACCTTCCCGGCAGGCCGGTCTTGTCCACAACGCTGTGGTTCACACCCAGCACACTGGCATACACCAATAAATTTGACAGTTCCTCCATGGACATGGAGTACGCCTGCAGGATCACTTCGAAGCCGTTCTTCGATGGACGCGTCGCGAGGCTCATGGTCTGCGGCTTCGTGTCCGTCCCGTTTGGGGCGTTGGGGTCCGGCCCGGTGCTCTCCTTCAACCTCGGGCCGCCCTTCGCCACCACCAGCTCGTAGGCTGGCACCTGCCTAGGCTGGCGATGAATCTTCAGCTTGAAGCGGTCTGCAACCATAGCCCGCTCCATGTTGTCCTGGCATGCCCGCTGCTGGCCCTGGTCTCAGCTTGGAAAACACCGCCAACTGCTCAGGACTCATCTTCGCCTGAAGGGAAAAGTAATCGTTCTTCGCCCAGCCCGGTAGGCCGGTGATGACATCCTCGTTAACAAAATTCCCAATCCCAGTCCCAAACGTATACGCATATGAGGGCCGCACCACCATTTCCACCGTCACACTCTGGCCGTCGATGCCATCCGGGTGATGGAACACTGCCGTGGAAATGATGCTGTCCGGGTGTACCGGCTTTACGGATACTACGTCATACGCAGCAAACAAGCCGCCTGCATCGGGGCAGGTACCCGGCTCCTGAGCAAATACAAGCGGGGTCGCCGTCATCAATGCGCAAATTGCGGCCAACAGGAGTCTGACGTTCAGTCTTTTCGGTTGAGCCACCCTGCACCTCCTTGGCACCCATTTCGGCGTTTCCACCCGCAATCGTACAGCTTCCCATCTCTTAGCTCGGCTCGATAGGCCTTAACGAATTGCTCAAGCCACAACTCAGGCGCAGGATTGATTGATTCGGCCATCGCCTGAGAGGTGCTACGACCTTCGCCCGATCGAGCGCTTCATTAGCAGCCGTGAGCTTGCCGGACAGCTCTGCATTTGCCGCTTCCAACTCCGCGAGGGGATTCTCCCAGTAGCGATCTGCACGAAAACGGGGTTTTGGGAAACTTCACGCTGAATCAACGCTCTCTTCGCGGCCGGTTAGCTCTTAGCAATAATGCGATGCCCACTGCAAGGGCTATACCGCCGTAAACGGCCCACTTGGTCTGTCCAGTCATGAAACTACCCGGAAGTACATTGATACCTTGCAAGAACCAAATGGAGCCCGCTAGAACCAAAAGACCAGCAACGATATTCTGTGTGATTCTCATCATTCCTCCACGCGCCGCAAGTTCGAAGCAAAGGGTGGCCCTGAGCGGTTGCGGCCGCACAGCTGTACATATTACAGGGAGGCAATTTAGGCTCTGCAAGATGATCGCATGGTGTCGGAACCGAACTTTCAGATAATGCGACTTTACAGGACCTACACCTTTGTAGATCCTGTGAGAAGGATGCGAACAGTCTATAGGCTATCTAGAGTAGCTCCGAGTGTTACCGGCCGACAGCTCATATGAGAACGCTCGGGCGCATCGGATTGTCATTTGGATGTGTGTTGCTTTCGGTGCTGCTCTTCTTCCTGAGAGGCGTCCGCTCCTCTGCTCACGCGGGACAACTTGGCTCTTTAGTTCAGTTTGGTTTCATAGGTTTGATTGTCGCGCTTCCGGTCTGGTTGCTAGCTCTGCCGCTGGTGGTTGCTCTCAAAGATGCGGAGGGTTGGCGAGGTTGGGTGATTCTGCTAGGGGGAGTATCCATCGGGCCAAGCTTCATACTGGTCTGGGCCCCTCATAGCAACCGGAGGTCGTTTTAATTGGAAAGGCGACGGCTATTCCTTGTTCGCGGCGTTTGCCATCTCGTCCTTGACGACTCTTTTCTATTTGTTGGCGCTCAAGTTCTTTCGGCGGCGGTCAAAGTCCGCCGGAGAATGATTTGATTTGGACAGAACTCTTCTCGTCGTTCCCTTGAAGTTTTCCGAAAACCGGGGTTTCGGCAACCTCCGCGTTATCTGGGCCGTAGTTTCCGAAAAGCCGACTTTGCAGGCACTCCGTCCACCCGTGGCAGTCGATGAGTGCATTGGCGATTTAGCAGTAGCTTTGACGGTTCATGCAGGCTGAGCCTTATCAATCCCTGCAAGTTGCATAGCCTTCTTTGGCTCTGGATTTGCCATAAACCACTTCCAAACATTGCCGCTTCGTAGATTCTCCGCGCTCAGCAGCGTTATGCCGACATCGAGACCGAGGGTGTCGGTGGAGACCCATCCGGTCTCCGGATTGAAGGCATCTGCTAAGCCGTATTTGCCCCAAATCTTGTCACCGTACTTGTCTTTCAGGGCGTGCATCGCCGGAATGCAGATGTCCGGAGCGATCATGAGGGACCCGCCGGCAGCGCACGGCACGACGCTTCCATCGATCCTGGATTGGGGTGGCGAGCCGCCCCATGCGGTGTAACCTTTCGGGCTTGAGGAACTCGTAATGCCCCAGATCGTGGGAGTGTAGTCGGGGAACTCCTTTGCCAGGTCGGTGTAACACCATTCGCGATGAGCGCGGGTCGCGGTCTGGCAATTTGTCCACCAGTCGATTTTGCTGCCCCTGTTCTCGCGGCGACCGCGGAAGTCGAACCAGGCGAAGGGATACTGATAGGTTCACAAAAGAGATTTTCCAATGTAGGAGTAGTTCAAGTAGGAGTTCGGATCGCGCTCCCATGCGTACCAGGCATCGGACGGGAGCGCGTGCGTCGGAGAGCCAATGCCGAGCAGGTACATCGCCGCAAGCTGGCAGTATTTGTCATAGCGGAATTTGATGAAGCCTTCGGGCCGCCAGCCATGCGAGAGCAGTTTGCCATCTCCGTTGGTGATCCAGGGGAAGTCGTAGCGACTGTAAAGCAGTGACGCAAGGTCGGAGATCTCATGATCTTCATGGAAGTACTGTCGGCAGGTCAGCGCAGCGGCGAGGAGCCAGATGCAATCGCTGGTCGAAACCTCTACGTCCTTCCAGCGCTGACCGGTGTGGACGTCGTTGAAGTGATAGAACCATCCGTTGATGGCGAAGATCGTGCCGTTCGTGTAGCTGCGAAGCGTGCGGCGGACTCGGTCCTTCGCCTGGTCGCGAGCGATCCATTTGCGCTCCGCACCGATGCAGAGTGCTGTGAGAGCAAAGCCGGTGACGCCGGTGCTACCGCGCGACTCATCGCCTTTTCTTGCGTTGTCTGCCGGATCGCCGTGGATGAGGTCTTTGCATATTCCTGTCTCGGGATCGATCGCGTCCCAGAAGTACTGGAAGCAGCGGTGAGAAAGCTCATCGAGGAGCGCATCGTCATTATGCCTTTTGGCGATGGCAAAACTTCGTCCAGAAACGGCCGCCGCAGTTGCGCAGGCCGTACCCTTCAGAAAGGTGCGCCGATCGATGAATGTCTTGAACGCGTTCATGTCTTCTCCTCGGCAAAGCGAGTCTTGTGAACGATTATGAGGCCGGTTGGGCGGCGCTATCACTCACTAAATAGATGATTTCTAACAATGCACAGTCGCTCGCAAGCTCGTGTGTTGCTGTCGCCGATTGTTTATCAAGCCGGAGGCTTACCCTCGATTGGCGACAACAGGGCGAAGCGCTCATTGAGCTATTCAAGTCGATCAGTGTTCCCGGCAAGTGGCTGTAAAACCGGCTTACCGGAAGTTGACTTTGAACCTGCCGCAAAGTCGGGTTTGCGGCAAGTTCGACCTGAAACTTGCCGATAACCTCGTTTTCATGACCTTCGTTGATGCTGCTTCTTTGGCAGAATGGTGTACATGTCGATGACGCGTCGTTCGCTGGTTGTGGGAGGGGCTACGCTGGCTGCGGCCTCACGAGTGCATGGTTTCGCTCAGGCTCGGGGCCCTTTGACGGCCGGCGAGGTGGTGGAGCGCATCCAGGGCAGGGTGGGGATTCCGTGGATGACGGAGACGGTGGGCCCGGATTGTTGCCGGGTCGCCGGAGGTGCGGGTGAAGGGGATCGCGACGACGATGATGGCGACGCTTGAGGTGATACAACGTGCAGTCGCGGCGGGGAGAAACATGATCGTGACGCACGAGCCGACGTTCTGGTCGCAGCTGGATACGACGAAGGAGTTGGAGGGCGATCCAACGTATGAGTTCAAGCGGAGGTTTATCGCGGAGCATGATGTTGCGGTGTTTCGCTTTCACGATCACTGGCACAGGATGAAGCCGGATGGCATCAACGCGGGTATGACGCGCGAGCTGGGGTGGGAAAAGAATGCGGTGAGCGAGGGCGCGCCCGAGTTTGTCTTCGATGTGGCGACGCTGGGCGGGCTAGTAGAGACGATGGTGAAGCGGCTGAATGCGCACTCGATGCGCGTGGTGGGGGATGCGAAGATGCCGGTGAAGCGCGTGGTGGCGAACTGGGGCTATGCAAGCCTGATGCCGAGTGTGATCAAGACGGCGGCGCGGCCGGATGTGGATGTGGTGATCTGCGGCGAGACACGGGAGTGGGAACTGGTGGAGTATGTGCAGGATCAGATCGCTGCGGGCGCGAAGAAGGCACTGATCGTGGTGAACCATGTGGTGTCGGAGCAGTCAGGGATGCGGTACTGCGCGGAGTGGCTGAAGCCGATGGTGCCGGAGGTTCCGGTGGAGTTTATGGCGAGCAAGGAGCCATTCTGGGTGGCGCCGAGCTAGGTTGGGGGCCTGAACCAGACCTGACCGGGTTTCAACAACCGAGGAGGGAAAGGCGCAACGTCCTCTCCCCTTTTCTGTTTGACCTGCCCAAGCTAGCTCTGGCCCACAATCGCGCCACGTTGGCCCACGCGAATCGGAGGACGCAGCGGACCCCGGTCTGTCAAGCGTAGTTTCCGAAAACCCCGTTTTGCGGGAGTATCTCTCGCGGAGATTAGCGAAGCTTATCTCTTCAGCCACAGGTAGCGGAGACTGAACTTGGAGGACATTTCCGTTGAGCTGTTGCTTCAGCTTTCCCCAGCTCGTTGCGCTTGGCCATGACGGATCAGAAGGGCGCACGCGGCGCCCCGAAAATCTGCGGAACCGGCAGAAGGGGAAGGCTGCTAAGTGTTTGAGCACGAATCACACGGCAGGGCTACTTAGGAGTTGACCCTTGGTCATTCGCACTCGGATCAACGGCTTGGCGGTTGATGGTGGAAAGGATTAGACTGCTGTCCTCCCCCGGGGGCGGCATTTCTCGCACAGCATTTCATAGGACGCTTCGAAGCCATAGATTACGTTGCAAGCGGGGCCGGCGAGAGAGACCCGGATCGTCGCCGTGACACTTCGGAATGGTTACCTCGCGGAGTCTGGCATAGGCCTTTAGCTCCCTGACTTACCGATCCGTGGCGACT
This sequence comes from uncultured Acidobacteriaceae bacterium, assembly GCA_963756685.1. GTDB lineage: Bacteria > Acidobacteriota > Terriglobia > Terriglobales > Acidobacteriaceae > Edaphobacter. Next base: position 2,661,981 of record CAVWON010000001.1, on the reverse strand, counting down.
CGTGCTTTGTCCTGCGCGATTTCAAACAAGGTCGGGCAGAGGCAAGAGATTCTGGCCGTAATTCTCTTCTAGTGATGGCTGTCGTGGCTCAAATACTTCAAGACCGTGCAACGGGCGCCCTGAGCAGTCACTCTCGAGCTATGGTCGCCGTCATCGCATTTTCTCTGTTCCTCGACTATTTTCTTTACGGCCTCCTTTTCCCTTTGGTAGCTTATTCTCCCGTCGGGTTGAAAGGCGAAGGACACCTTGCGTTACTTTACGGTGTATATGCGATCAGCGTACTGCTCGTCACTCCAGTGTTCGGGTACCTGGGTGATCGTATCGGCGGCCGATCGACCATGTTATGTGGCGCGGTATTGGCCGTCAGTGCAGTATCGCTTTTGGGTGTGGCGCCGAGCCTCTCGCTGTTGTTGCTCGGGAAGTTCTGCCAAGGCGCCGCTTCGGCCGCGCTCTGGACCTCGGGCCTTGCACTCATCGCGACGAATTATGTCGAAAAGCGGGTGGAGATGCTGGGTTATGCATTCACTGGCGGCACATTCGGTTCAGTGATCGGGCCGATCGCTGGCGGACTCCTCCATCACGCTGGCGGCTACCGGCTGCCCTTTCTCATCACCGGAATCGCGTTTGCAATCGCCGCGGCCCTGATTGCTCTTGTTGTTCCAGCAGGTGGCATACAGCGGAACGAGCCGGTCGATTTTCGTGCTTTGCTCAACAAATCGCTGATGGTCCCTGCTGTGGCTATCGCTTTAGCCGCGCTTTCTGTGGGAATCATCGAACCGCTCTTGCCTGTACGGCTGGCGCGATATGGCGCAACATCGATCGCAATCGGCATCATTTTTGCTGTCTCGACCTTGGTGTACGGCTTGAGCGCACCACTTGTAGGCCGCGTGTCAGAACGGATTCCTATCCAAAGAGTGATCGTGCTGGGGACGATCGCGATGGCGGCGACGCTTCCTTTCCTAGCGTTCTTCAAGGGAGTAATCCTGGTCGGCATCACGTTGTCTCTGGTCAATATCGCGTACGCATTCATGCTCAACCCGGCGTCGGCGGAACTCGGCAACGTTGTTGATCGATCAGGGATGTCCTGCTATTCGGCAGTCTACGCGGTGTACAACATCTTTTATTCCATAGGAATGTTAGCCACTGCAACGCTCGCTTCTGCTGCAGCCCGATTGCTCAATTTTTGGGGTGTTTTGCTGTGCGTCAGCGCAATCTTGCTGCTGTCTCTCCCCTTTCTCATCAAGGCGGGTCCGCCGCGAAGGGTGGTTAGCGTGGCATCCGATGGATAACCACAGAGGGCTCCAGTGCGCGTACGGCGAAGGGAATTCTTGAAAAGAGTAAGTCAAGGAGGTAAATTCTATGATCCAGCCCATTCCAAGCCAAGTCATCGAGACTCCCGCTAATTTGCTCGCAGCGCTTGATCGCGGCGAATCGCTTCCCGCCCACTGGTACACGGACCCTGCCATCACGGCTCGTGAAATCGAAAAGGTTTTCAGGAAGAGCTGGAATTACATAGGCCCGGCAAAGGAACTGGCGAATCCGGGTGACTACATCACCGGTTATGCGGGCCAAGTACCCGTTGTCGTGATCCGCAACGAAGCAGGGTTGGCAGGCTTCGTCAATGTTTGCCGCCATCGCAGGCATGAAGTGATGAAGGGCCGCGGAAACTCGAAGATGATGCAATGCGGATATCACGCTTGGACCTACGATCTCACCGGTTGCCTGAAGGGAGCGCCGCGCTCGGCTGCAGAGCCCAGCTTCCGGCTGGAAGACTATCCGCTCCTGCCGCTTCGAGCGGAGGCCCTGGGCCCGTTCGTCTTTGTCAATCTTGACTCCCATGCAAAGTCTCTTGCATCGTACTTCGGCGATCTGCTCAAAATCATCGCCGGAAGCGGCATCCACGTGGAAAGTCTCGAGCTATACAGTCGGGATGCTTGGACCGCCGAGGCAAACTGGAAGACGATGCTTGAGAACTATCTTGAGTGTTACCACTGCGCCGTGGCACATCCCGGTTTCAGCGCCGCAATTGATGTTAAGCAGGAAAACTACAACCTCACCACGCATGGCTGGTTCGCCAGTCAGCTGGGCCAGGTGCGTCAGTCGGCACTCGAAGGCGAAACCGCTGTCGAAATCTATGATGCGCGCGGCGAGATTGCGCAGGCTCAGTATCATCTGTTGTGGCCTAATGTCACGATCAACATCAATCCTGGATTTCCCAACCTTTCCATTGATGTTTGGGTTCCTGACGGGCCCAACAAGGCCAAGGGATTCTCGGAGCAATATTTTGGGCCGGGCGTGTCGGAACAGTTCGCTCATGATCTGATCGCCTTCAACAAACAAGTGGGTTACGAAGACGACATTCTCACCAATTCCGTGCAGAACGGGCTCTTGGGTGGCATTCCCGATCGGGGCAGGTTCCTAATCAACAGCGAGCACCTCTGCATCCATTTCCAAAGGCTCGTCGTCCAGGCTTTGTCTGAGAATTCAGGGGTACTGCAAGAATTGCCGGCGGCCAGCTCACTTCCGGTTTCGACAACGATCAGCGCAGCTCCAACCCCTTCCGTCGCTGCGGAGAGCGAGCGCAACTCTTATGTGGAACTCGAGGTTGCCAAAGTTGAAAGGGAGAGCGAGATCATCAGCTCCTTTTATCTCCGTCGCGTCGACGGTGAGCCGTTATATCGCTGGCAACCAGGTCAGTTCCTGCCTATCCGGGTGACGATCCCCGGCCGCACGGAGCCGGCTTTGCGGACCTATACAATCTCAACCTGTTACAACCCGGACTTCTACCGGTTGTCGATCAGGCGCGGTGAGGGAGCCGCACTCGTCTCTCAGTTCATGCACGCCAATGCGAAGGCCAGCTTTCGCCTCCACGCATTGATGCCACGCGGCAAGTTCGTTCTTGACCAGGCCAGCAACCGGGCTGTTGTGCTTGTTTCAGGCGGCGTTGGAATCACTCCCATGATGGCCATCGCCGAGCACATCGTCGAGGAGGGCCGCCGCACCGGGAAGTTCCGTCCGATCCACTTTATTCACGGCGCGCAAAACAGCCGGGTCCGCGCATTTGGCAAGTGTATCAAGGAACTCGCGGCTGAGCACCCAGCGCTAAGCGTGCACGTCTGCTTCAGCGGTCCGTTGCCCGACGACGAAATCGGCGTTACGTATGACAGCAAGGGCCGCGTCGAGATGGGCCTTTTAACTGCGCTTCTGCCTCCTGGCGACTACGATTTCTACTTGTGCCGGTCCGTCTGATTTTATGAATTCGCTATATTCCGGATTGACAAGGACTGGCGTTCGTCCCGAGCGAATTCACTACGAATCCTTCGGTCCAGGAACAGTGCTGAAACCGGAGTTGCCTGGAAAACCGTCCGAGGACCGGAGTGCGAGTGCGGTCCACGTGAAATTTTCCCGGTCAGGGATCGAGACGGCATGGTCCCGTGAGGGCGGCACTCTGCTCGAGGTTGCGGAAGAGGCTGGGCTCGCCCCCGCTTTCGGCTGCCGTTCGGGCATCTGCGGGACGTGCAAAACCCGGATTATTAGTGGCGCGGTGGATTATCTGGAGGAGCCGCTGGCCGACCGCGGCGAACGGGAGATCCTCATCTGCTGCTCCGTGCCTCGAAAGGCTCAGGGCGAAAACCAAAATGGAGAACGTCCGGACGTAATTCTCGATCTTTAGCGGCAGGGTACCCCAGCTGACGTAAGCGTTCCAGACATGCTGTACTCGCTTTCGGAGTGAGCCGGTCACGGGAAAGCCCGCGATCATAGCGCTTCGCATGTCTAGTTTTAGCTCGCGGTAGAGCTCGTTGAGCAGCTTATCCTTGTCCGGGAAGTACCGGAACGGCGATCCCTCCGCTACGGCCGCAGCCCTCACAACACGAGCAGTGGACGCGCCAATGCCATCTTCAGCAATCGTCTTGGTGGCTGCACGGAGGATGGCAGCACGCTTGTCTCCGGTCTTCGGTCGCGGCATGGCTATCCATAGTGTATGCAGTTCCTGGTAAGGATAGGAACGTGCTCGAGGAAGATGGTCAGCAACTCGGAAGTTAGCAAATCCCCGTGAAAACCACTTCTTCCACCCCGATGGCAGTTGTCTGTACTCACTGAAGTTCATGCACCCACGTGCCTGCCTATAGAGTCGCTCCGTGCAATTTCGCCTCGCGCAATCCTCTGAATGCAGTCAAGTTGCCGAAAAACCGGCTTACCGGACAAATGATCCATAGCCGGCCATTCTAAAGTTGACGACAAATCGCCGAGTCACTCATCGACTAACGATTCAGACTGGCCTGGGAAATTCTTGGGAGCGTAGTCCGATTAATAGACGAAACGCATTTAGGTTACAAATATTCCTCTGTTAATCTGCTTAGAAAATTTGGGTCGCGCAACCTAGTTTCTCGCTGTGCTGAAGCAGAATTGGGGCGGCTAGTCGCCCAGAGTGGTACCAGACAGCTCCGACATCCGCTTGCTAGGCGAGATCGAAACTCCGCTTGACTCTTTGCCCGAGATTATCGACTGCTCGACGGTCAAATCGGTTTAATCGGTTCTACGATCTCTCCGTTTCGCACAGCCCGCGTTAGCCAATGCTTCGTGATGCGGGCCTCCTTGGATACCCATTTTTTCCAAGACACGGCAGTTTTTGTCGTTAGCCACTTCGCCGTCCATTGCTTTGCGAGTTTGACCTGTTTCTTATGTTCGCGATCACGCCTCCCGCTATTAGCCAAACGCGAGGTGAGACGATGACCACATCTTTCGGAGCAGTAAACAGTCTTCTTCCGTTCGGTCTTTTTCACATAGTAGTTGCCGCAATGTCTGCAGGGGCCACCCAGTTTTTCGTTATATGGGTTGAGCAGGAACTGGATGAAATGCCCAAGTGCAATCTCAAGAGGCTTAACGCTGGGTAAATACTCTGGTGGCGTTAGATAAGCAAGCTGCCCAATTCCACTCTTGGTCGGAATGAAATATGATTGGCTGTTTTGGGTCGCTCGAGCCACCATTGGGTCGGCATCCAGCAACTTGCTCACATTTGGCCCGGAGCTAGCCCAGGCTTGAACTAGCCGTCGCATCTGTGCCTGAATAAGTCGATAATCCCCCCCGATCTTCTGTTTACTCTCGATCAGAGACGCACGCCAGTAGTCCGTTGTGTTCAGCAGTCGAACGAATTGGTTCAACGTCTCCATTCCTGGAGCGGAAGCGAGAATCGATTCCTGTTTGGTTTTCGTCATTGGTCAATAATCCTATTTGCGAAAGTATGAAACTGCAAATAAGCTACTGTCGCTACTTTCTTGTACACCTATTCAGCCTCGATTTATGCTCAGCGCAGAGGTGCTCGATCGTGATTTCTGCTGACACAGTTTCTATTCCACGTAACCGGACGGCGCTAACTGTTGAATACAAGTCGCCTTCCGATCTGAAGCCGTATTCCTTCAACGCCCGCACACATTCCAAACATCAGATTCGCCAGATTGCCGAGAGCATTCGTGTATTTGGGTTCACCAATCCGGTCTTGATTGACCGCGAAAACCACATCGTTGCCGGTCACGGCAGGGTCGAGGCGGCCAAGCTTCGTGGCATGGACTCGGTTCCAACGATCCGACTTGAAAGCCTCAGCGAGGAGCAGATCCGGGCTTATGTGATCGCCGACAATAAGCTTTCGGAGAATTCGGGCTGGGACAGGTCGATTCTCGCTATCGAGCTCCAGCATTTGCTTTCGCTCGATTGCGCAGACTTTGACGTTACTGTCACTGGTTTCGAAATCCCAGAGATCGATCTGGCCCTCGAAGAGGCCAACCAAGAAGACCCGATGCAGGGCCAAATTCCGGAACCCAGCCTTGACGAGGTGGCTATTACCCAATCCGGTGATCTGTGGCTTCTAGGAAAGCACAAGATCTTCTGCGGGGATGCACTCCGCGAAGACAGCTATAAGACGTTGATGGGCGCCCGGAAAGCGACGACCGTATTCACAGACCCGCCATTCAATGTGAAGATCGATGGCCATGCCACGGGAAACGGGACGACCCACCATCGTGAGTTTGCCATGGCTTCCGGGGAAATGAGTGAGGTTGAGTTCCTGTCATTCCTGAATAACAGCTTGCGGTTGATGGCAATCTATAGCGCTGACAATTCTATCCACTTTGTTTTCATGGACTGGCGGCACGCCGGCAACCTCATTGCGGCGGGCAAGCAGAACTATGACGAGCTCCTGAACCTATGCGTATGGGTGAAGGACAACGGCGGTATGGGCAGCTTTTATCGTTCACAGCATGAACTTGTATTCGTTTTCCGCAAGGGAAAGGGCCCGCACAGGAACAACATCCAACTCGGCAAGTTCGGCCGCAATAGGACAAACGTCTGGGAGTACCCAGGCATTCAAACACTTTCAAAGCAGAGCGAGGAAGGAAACTTGCTTGCCCTCCACCCCACGGTGAAACCGGTTGCGATGGTTGCAGATGCTTTGCTGGATTGCTCAGCACGCGGCGAGATCGTTCTCGATCCTTTCCTTGGCTCGGGGACAACGCTGATGGCCGCACAACGGGTCGGCAGAGTCTGCTGCGGAATCGAAATCGATCCTGTTTATGTCGACATCGCCATACGCAGATGGCAAAACCACACCGGAGAACGCGCCATGCATGTCAGATCGGACAGACCGTTTGACGAAATTGCCACCTCGAAAGCGACGAAGCATGCTTAAGAACGAATCACCCTACGAAGTTGGCTATGGCAAGCCTCCCGCGAGTGGGAGATTCACGAAGGGGCAATCCGGAAATCCTAAAGGACGGCCAAAGGGATCACAAAACCTCGCCACCATTGTCTTGCGAGTGAGTCGGCAACCTGTTCGGGTGAACGGGCCCGGAGGGTCACGTTCAGTTACCAAGCTGGAGGCCACAGTGATGCAACTAGGGAACAAGGCAGTGCAAGGAGATCTCCCTTCTCAGCGTGAGTTCATTTCACTTGCGCGAACGTCAGAAGATGCAATTAGCCCGAGTGTATCGCCACTGACATTGCACGAGATAGATCAAAAGGTCATACAAAATTTCCTGCAGCGTATGGCACATATCAGCGCCGAGGTTAAATCTGCTGACCCAGAAACAAAGGGAAAGAAATCAAAATGATCACTTCAAGTGGACTTTCTTATCACGAATACCAAGTCATTCTTCGGAATGATCTAGCGACCTTCATGGAGCGCTCCTTCTGTGAGCTCAACCCACAAGCAACTTTCATCGTCCCCGGAGGCATTTGCCTCAAACATTACCACGGACATTACCACGATGGTGGAGAGTAAGGGGCCTCACATCCAGGCAGAGGAGGTTCTTGCTCTTGGAAATATGCCGAAATCATTGGGAAATCCGTGGTAATGGTTTTGACCAGTGGTAATGATTTCGGATAGGAGAGTAGGGAAAAGCAGGGTTTGGAATCCTCGAACAAGAAAACAAAGAAAAGACTGATAAGTCAATTTCCCATTCTATCCGGCCAGTCTTGGTTCTAACTCGCTAGGGAGGCGGTCTCATCCGAACTGCATCGCGACGCAAAAAAAAACAAACGCCCGGCGGATTGCCGGGCGATCGCAGTGTTATCGGTTATGCAGAGGGAGTCGAAGGCCCCTGGATATCGAAGGATTTTCCGTGCTAAGGACGCTGGCGGGGTCGTCGGGTCCTTGGTGGAGATGCAGAGGACGGGAGGGACTCATCGATGAGGGCGTTCGGGCCGTGCTTCATATCGGCGGGGTAGCCCTTCAGTCCCTTCGAGGGCGATGGGGGTCGGGGATGCCGCGACAGAGAAAGAGTCTCGAACTCACCGGAGAATGTGGACCAAGATCCCGAAGCAGCGACGACCTTGAATTCTCCGCGTGTATGAGGCCTTACAAAAGGCCTGCTTTTGGCCCGAATTACGACGAATTTCCAAGAAGTTGGCGAGAGGAGCAATGCCAAAGACGAAATGGCGGAAGAGGAGGGATTCGAACCCCCGATACCCTTTCAGGTACGCCAGTTTTCAAGACTGGAGCCATCAACCACTCGGCCACTCTTCCTCTCTGAAGTTTAGTATGCGACGGGCGCGAACGCAAAAGATCAAGATTTGATAGGCAAATTGTCGAGCCAGGCCGTAATTGCGCTCTCCCGCCATCCAACTGGCCTTGCACCTAGCGACAGCTGTTTCGGGAAGGTGCCTCGTGAAATTTGCAAATAGATTGAGCATCGCGACAGTCCTGTGAGATCAAGTATCGACGGTAGTCGGAGAATTCTTGTTGCCATATATGCCTCCTGAAGATAACCAGCTCCCGACCGTCGTACCGCTGATCCATGTTCTGAAAATCGGCACCCAAGGCGCACAATACTCATTTTTTCCGTGAAAGAAAGAGTCGGCCTGGGCTGGCGGGCGGTACGCACTCATCGATTTGCTTCGAACCTACTTGATGACCTGCAGTCCCGGTTGAAGAATTTTGAAGAGTCCTCCGCCGATCGAAGGAAATTGATAGGCGAGCCAGGTGAGGACGGGGACCGATCCAAAGGTAACAAGTCGCAGGTAGAAGTCGACGCCGAGTTTGTTGGGCGTGGTGTCGGTGATGCGGCTGAGGATTGCGTTGCGATGCATCTGGGCGAGAAGCCACACAAATCCAGCACCCAAGAAGACGAGAAGAAGGGTGAAGCACCAGTCGATGAGCTGGTGGGGCTGGAAGGGGTACGAATTCCACGCGATGATGGCGAGCACAAAGGCGGACGAGACGAAGAGCATGAGGTAGTGGATGTTCACCAGCACGGAACGGATGAGCGCCACGTAACGGAAGACGAGAAGCTCTTCAGCTAAACGGACGTAGAGTGGGTCCTGGGGTGCGTCCGCGTCGGGTTTCGAGTGCTCGCCGCCTGGATCGTCCGTATCGTCTTCGACGAAGCCGACACGCTTCGTGTTCCAGTAGGGGATGAGCAAGTCAGAGAGTATCAACTCGCAGAATGCGGCGTAGCGCTTCTCGATGGCATAGATGAAGCTCAGATCGTGGCGGTATTTCTGGAGTGGGAGATCGAAGTCGTCTCCAGGGTGTTCCATCGCAACAGCAGGCTCGTTCCTGCTTCGTTTTTGCAGGCGGATGTGTTCTCTGAGCTCTCTTATCTTCAGAGTGAGATCGTCATAGGTCCTCTTCAGAGCGTCCCATTTGGCTTCATCGTTGATTGCTTTGCGGAGATCGTCGTTGTTAATGAGCTGCCGGACTGATTCGTTAGAACGTCCCATGTCTCGCCAACGTACGTGAAGACTGCTCTGGCTGAGCATGGTCACCCACCCGACCTCTTTGAGCCGGGTAAAGGCAACGCGAATCGGCATTCGCTCGAGGGGCTCGAGAAGTCCGCGGCTGAGCGACCCCCATATGAATATCATGCGCAGCCAGCCGGTGAGCGCGACCATAATGAGCGGGAAGAAGAGTAGGGCGATGAGGAATTCATACGCGGTTGGCCTACGGCCTGGATTCATGAGAAAGCGCTCAAGGCTTTGAATTCGTCCGCAGAAAACGCACAACGCGAACAGGCACATGTAGATGAGAAAGAAGATCGCGTTCAGCTTGTTATGCGACCAGCGGGTGAATCGGCGAAGGATCTCTCGGGTGATGAGAAGACAACTAATGTTTTCAAAGAGACAGGAGTGGACGGGACTTCTGCATGCACTTAGCTGGCTGTCAGAGACGAAGAGAGGATAGGCTGACGTGGCGGTGACGTGGTCGGGAAGTCTGGGACGGTTCATGGTGGAGAAACGGAGGCGCGCCGTCTGGAAGACGGACCAGAGATACCAGCCGACGAGCATGAGTAGGACAGGAATGACGGGAGAGACTCCGCTGCCGGGGTGAAGGCAACGGTAGCTGAAGAAGAGGCCAACGTGGGAGGGTGTGCCATTCGCGGGGTCGTGGACGCAGATCCAGACCCACAGCATCGGGATAATGATGACTGCAGCAAGCGCGATCAGATTAAAGACGAAGTACAGGTCTGTGGGATATTTCGAACTTTTTTGAGCCGTGTACTTCAGGTAGGGCCAAGTCATGCGAAGAGCAGCGAACACGGCAGCTATGCCTGCTAACAAAGTAACGGAAGCAACAATGAGATTGTCCCTCTCCCAGCGATAGACGTGCAAGACCAGAAACATTGGAGTGGCGATGACGAACGACATGCAAAACAACACAGAGGTGGCGATATTGACGTAGACCGATCGGCGGCGAGGCTGGTCGTTCTGGTGGACAGCGACATCGCGGGTGAAGGGCGACCAGTACTCTGCTGAAAGCATGACGGCGGCGTGTCCGACGCAGAGGCCAGCGATTAGGATGCAGAGGATAGACCAAAAGAGCGATGGCGCGGCGTTCGGAGTGTGCGGAGCGAATAGCTGCATCGAAGAGATGTCAGCTTCAACACACTTCCTCGGCTCACCCTTATAGATGCTGGGGAGCACCCGCGCCAGGTTGCTTGCACACCCGCTTAGAAGGCCGAGGGGATAGTATCCATCGCTACCGACGGCGGTGACCCATAAGGGGGCCTGCAGATTCTCGTTCTTCGCACGCAAGTAGCCGGAGAGCTTTGGCTGCTGCCCCGACCGCGAGTCGTCAGATCCCTTCCAGAAGATGTAGCTTGCGGCGTTGTAGATCGCCTCGGCCTGCGAGTCCGAAAAGGCCCGGCCGGCAGCGACAGGATTGTCGAGGGAGATGAGATTGTATGGAGTGATGGTGAGGGAACCAATGTAGCGTGCATTGTCGACATCTCGTTCGACGAGTCGATCGCCGCCGTTGTAGAAGACAATTCTGGCGTCCGGGCAGGCACGATGGAGGAACTGCGCGAGAAAGAGCTCGTCCAGAATATTGGATGCCGTGATGAGGATGTAGTCGACACGAGCGCGCTGAAGCTGATGCGCTATCGACATCAACTGCGCCTCTTGAGACAGCGGGGTCTGGGTGCTGGAGAACTGGGGCACGGTATCGTCCGCGCTTGAATCCTTGAGCGACAGGTTCAGATATGGACTTGGAGCTCCGGTAGATGAGGTCGCCTTGCCGGTTTGCTCAACCTGCGCATTTCGCAAGAGAGATATCTCGCGAGGAAAACGAATGTATATCGGTCGGTACAGACCTGTCCCCAGGCTATTCATTTCACCAAAGACGGTGTTGTCTTCGCTGAGGATAGCGGTATGTCGCGCTTCGGAGCGAGAGCCCTGAAACGCGTCGAGAAGCCGGTCTTCCTCAAAGCCGGTGTTCTCCCCGAATGAGTAATAGGTGATGGATCGAGCCGATGATGGGGTGTTGAGCTCCTCCTCGGCAATACGTGTGGAGGTGGTGCCTGCCGCGATTATCTGGGTTATATCTTTGTTCTTGACCACGTTCCTGCTGTTAGCATTGGCGTTGTCTTTGCCTCCATCTGTATTCTGGTCAAATACTGCGTTCATGATTCCTTCGCGAAGTGAGGCGGCCGAACCTGAGGAACCAGGTCCGATGACGGCAAGCTGAGTGTCGTCGTCGCTCATGGAAAGCCTGGCGTTGTATTTTTTCAATAGCATGGCTTCGTAGCGAAGCGCGTTGCGAAGCTGGACGCTGTTCATGCCGATGGCGGGTGACTCGCCTACTAGAAAGAGATAGATGACGCGGTGGTAGCTGGACCAGGTGGGGTTCTCATCGCCCAGCCAGGGAGTGTACTTCAGGATGATGAGGCCGGGTTGCTGCTCGCGGCTGCGGCTGTCCTCAGTTTGCCCGGTGGTGGAGGGTTCGGCCAGAGCAGAGGATGTGTGCGGAGCCTTCCACGGAAGCCAATAGTTGCTTCCAAGATAGCGGTTGTCGGCCGCGGCCTGCATGAGAGAGTCAATGGTCCGGTCAAACTCAAGCGCAAGATGGCTGTGGACCGGATCGGGGACAGCCGCAATGATGGCGCGAATCTCTAGTTGGTGAACGTCATCAGCTGAAATTGAATTTGTTGCGTTCACGCCATCGGATGAGATCTTCGGAATGCCCCAGCGGTCGCCGCTGTCTTCGCAGTCAGTTGTAGGGTCGTCTTCGGACTCGATGACCTGTGGAGCCACTGCTTTGCTTAAAGGCGCCTTCCACCGGGCCGCGGTCCGAGTATTTGCACGACGCGAGCCAGGGGCCTTCACTGGCGGTTGGTTTGAGTGTTGTCTCGTTGGCTGGGGGTGGCTTCGAACCAGCCGATGGGTTCGAAGGAGAGGTGGCTCCCACTCGGAACATAGCGGCGGTCACAAGAATTGCGCCGACGACAGCAGTTTGTCCTCTGTTCATGTGCGTCTTCTCCCTTAGGGAAATCACGCGCCTGAAAACGTGTCAGGTCGCGTGCCCGATGGTTTAATAGGAAGACAGCGCCGGTCAGCTACTTATCGTGGACGGCTAAACGTTCAGGTTCGCAATGGGAACCGGGAGAATCGCCACAAATGTGTTCCGATAGAGTGGTCTAGGGGCAAAAGTGTAGCACAAGTCAGGAACACAGCGTACGGTGCGCACCAGAGATCTTTCTCGTAAGCGTGAACGTCGTCGGTACTGCTTTGCACCGTAAACTTCTCCTTGAGTGGCGCGATGCTTGGCGCTGAATATAAAGTGTGGGAATCGAGAGTGAAAGTAAAAGATTGATTCCCTTACGTCAAAGAGAGTTGACAAGTCAGTAGACGTGACTGAGCGACAAGAATGATCGTTCGTGAATTGAGATTTCTTGATTGGGCCTACACATGACGCGCGTTGCAATTGATACTGGCGGCACTTTCACGGACTGCGTGTATCTGCGGGACGGGAAGTTTGCCGTGTTGAAGGTCCTCTCCACGCCGCACGACCCGGGCATGGCCGTCCTGAATGGATTGCGGCAGATCGCAATGGGACAGGAGGTCGTGGTTCGGCACGGAACGACGGTTGGAACAAACGCAATGTTAGAGCGCAAGGGTGCGCGCGTTGCCTTTGTGACTACCAAGGGCTTTGAAGACACGATCGCGATCGGCCGACAGGCCCGGCCGAAGCTGTACGACTGGTTCCAGCCGGCGCCGGAGTGTCTCGTGCAGGAAGGACTTCGCTTCGGGATAACCGAGCGGACCAGCGCGGAGTGCGAGATCATTCGCGGGGTCGATGCGGCGGAGCTGGAGGAATTGGTATCCATTATCAAGGACGCAAATGTCGATGCGGTGGCACTCTCGCTCTTGTTCTCGTTTGCAAATTCAGAGAACGAGATTACGGTGGCTTCGGCACTGGAACGGCTGGGGTTACCACTGTCGATCTCGCACCGCATTCTGCCTGAGTTTCGCGAATATGAGCGGGCATCGACGGTGGTGGCAAATGCGTATCTTGCTCCGAAGATGGGGGCGTATCTAACGAACCTGGCGACGAGCGTGGAGAGAGAATATGAGCAGGCTCGGCTTGAAGTAATGCAGTCCTCGGGGGGAATTGTCCCCGCCAGACTGGCGGCGGCGGAACCGGTGAGGACAGTCCTCTCCGGGCCTGCGGGCGGCGTGATTGGCGCTTACAAGCTGGCGACACTTGCCGGTTTTGATCGCATCATCGGCTTCGACATGGGAGGCACGTCAACGGATGTTTGCCTGGTGGACGCGAACGCGGGCGGGCTGCACATCAGCACCGAGTCTGTGGTGTCGGGAATACCGATCGGCGTTCCGATGCTGGACATACATACGGCCGGTGCAGGTGGGGGATCGATTGCACGCTTCGATGCAGGCGGCATGTTGCGCGTTCGGACCGGAATCGGCGGGATCAGTGCCTGGCCCAATCTGCTTTGGTCGCGGCGAGCGACCGACTGTGACAGACGCGAACCTGGCACTGGGACGACTGGGGACGGAACGATTCCTCGGCGGCTCGGTGGAGCTCGATCGCCAGCGCATGTTGCACTGGATGGGGAAGGCAAAGGGACCGATTGCGACGGTAGAAGACTTCGCAGCAGGTATCGTGCGGGTAATTGAGACCTCCATGGCCAAGGCCATCCGCGTGATTTCAGTGGAGCGCGGGTACGATCCACGTGACTTTACGCTTGTGGCCTTCGGTGGCGGAGGCCCCGTGCATGCTTGTTCGCTGGCGCACACCTTGCGAGTGCCGCGCGTTCTGGTGCCCGCTCAGCCTGGGGCCCTGTCGGCAGTCGGCATTCTGCTGGCCGATACGATGCGTGAATATTCGCGTACGGTGATGCTGCTGATCAATGCGTCGTTTGAGACGGTGTTCTCCGAATTGGAGAAACTTGCAGCGGAAGACTTCCGGGCGGAGGGCCTAACGGGGCAATCATTTCGGTCGGTGGATGTGCGCTACCAGGGCCAGGGATACGAGTTGAATGTGCCACATGGTCCCGAGATGGCAGCGCAGTTTCACGATTTGCATCAGCGCCGATATGGATTCGCGAACGAGCTAAAAGCTGTTGAAGTTGTGAATGTACGTGTGCGGATGGTGAGTGCAGCAGAGCCGTTTGAGCCCGTGATGCAGCATCTGCAGGAGGGTGATGGATCGCATGCGTTGATCGGCACGCGTCGAGTGTACTTCGATAACAGCTTTCACGAGGCGCGCATCTACGATCGTGAGCTGCTGCGCCCAGGAGATACGTTTGCCGGCCCGGCAATTGTTTCGGAGTACAGCTCCGCTACTGTTCTGCCTTTGGGCGATGTTTTACGCGTGGACGGTCTGGGCAATCTGGTAATCGAGGTGCATGGATGAAGGGCATGAACGAGACTCGAAGTCCGATTGAGCTCGCGATCTTTCAGAGCAGCGTCCACTCGATCGCGGAAGAGATGGGAGCAGCGCTGCGACGCACATCCATCTCGCCAAATATTAAGGAGCGACGCGACTATTCGTGCGCTCTGTTCGACGGCCGGGAGCGGGTGATTGCCATGGGCGACCACATGCCTGTCCACCTGGGCGCGATGCCGATGTCGGTCAAGGCGGTCGTCGATAGTATGGAGCTGGAGGAAGGCGACATTGCTATTTTGAACGATCCGTATGCGGGTGGCACGCACCTGCCGGACATCACGCTGGTCCTTCCTATCTTTATTGGAGATACGGGCAAGCCTGCCTTTTATGCCGCGTCGCGAGCGCATCACGCCGACGTGGGTGGTATGTACGCGGGATCCATGGGGCCAGCGCAGGAGATCTATCAAGAGGGCATTCGCATCCCTCCGATCCGCCTGATCCGCAAGGGCGTGATGAGCCAAGACATATTTTCGCTGATTCTGGCGAATGTGAGAACTCCGGAGGAGCGGGAAGGCGACCTCGCTGCGCAGATCGGCGCATGCCGCGTGGGCGAGCGGCGGATCAAGGAGGTCGTTTCCAAGTATGGGCTTGCGAAGGTGAACGACCTGGTGGAAGAACTGCTTGCTTACTCCGAGCGGCTTATGCGCGCCGAACTTCGCAAGATGCCGGCGGGCGTCTTCACGGCCGAAGACTTCCTTGATGGAGATGGAGTCACCGACGATCCAATTCGCATTGCGGTGGCGATCAAATTTGATCCCATAAACGGTTCGGCGGAGATCGACTTCAGCGGATCGTCGCCACAGGTGAGAGGAAGTGTGAATGCCGTCTACCCCATCACCTATTCCGCCTGCTTCTACATGCTGCGTTGTCTCTTGAACGATGACGCTCCAGCGACGGCTGGACTGATGAACTCGGTCAAAGTTTCGGCGCCGCTGGGAAGCATCGTGAATGCAAAGCTGCCAGCCCCTGTTGCCGGGGGCAATGTTGAGGCGAGTCAGCGCATTACGGACACGCTGTTGCGTGCGCTGGCAAAGGCCGCACCGCACCGCGTTCCAGCGGCCAGCTACGGTACGATGAGCAATCTGACGGTAGGTGGCGTGAACCATCGCACCAACGCGCCGTTTACCTACTATGAGACTACTGCAGGCGGCATGGGGGCACGTCCCAACATGAATGGAATTGATGGTATTCACTGCCACATGACCAACTCGCTCAACACTCCAATTGAGGCGCTGGAGTATGCCTATCCATTTCGTGTGCGGTCGTATGGATATCGCCGGGGATCTGGCGGTGCCGGAGAGTTTCGTGGTGGGGACGGACTGGTGCGCGAGATCGAGCTCCTGGCACCTGCGCAAGTGACTCTGCTTTGCGATCGGAGGAAGTTCTCGCCGTACGGCCTGGAAGGTGGAGAGAATGGAGCGAGAGGCAAAGCGCAGCTGATCACGACAGGCGGAGACACAACAGAATTACCGGGCAAGTGCACAGTGTACGTCGGCAAGAACGACGTTATCCGTATGGAGACGCCGGGCGGTGGCGGATGGGGAATGGCAGCAATTAAGCCGAGGGTTTGACATAGTAGAGCTTTGTCCGCAGGCTGGGGAGCTCAATGGTTCGATGAAAGGTCGCGGGCAGGATGAGTGAATCACAGCTTCAGCACGGGGTAGAAGCGGCCAACAAGGTGTGGTTCACTCAGCTCAACGCCAATGAGCGATCGGCCCTGACAGCGACATTCGCAGGTTGGATGCTCGACGGGATGGACGTTATGGTGTACAGCTTCGTGCTGCCAACCCTGATTGTTCTATGGCACATCAGCAAAAGCCAGGCGGGGTTGTTGGGGACCTCTGCGCTTCTGCTGTCGTCGCTGGGCGGATGGCTCGCTGGACTCGCTGCGGACCGATACGGCCGGGTGAAGGTCCTGCAATTTACGATCCTCTGGTTTGCTTTCTTTACGTTTCTCAGCGGATTCGCGAATGACTTCACACAACTCCTGATCTTTCGCGGTTTGCAGGGCCTGGGATTTGGCGGTGAGTGGGCAGTAGGTTCGGTTTTGATTGGCGAAACGATACGCAGCGAATACCGCGGACGAGCTGTGGGAACAGTGCAGGGCGGGTGGGCGATAGGCTGGGGTATCTCGGCTTTGTTCTACACTCTTTTCTTCGCCCTGTTGCCGCCTGCGCTGGCGTGGCGTGCCATGTTCTGGGTCGGCCTGCTGCCGGCGCTGCTTGTTGTGTGGATCCGAAGTTATGTCTCCGAATCAACACTCTTTGAACGGACCATGACGGCGAAGAAGGTGGGGTCTTCTACTCATTTTCTTCAGATCTTTTCACCTGCCATGCTCAAGACGACATTGCTTGCTTCGTTCGTGGCGTTGGGCGCGCAGGGTGGCTACTATGCGATTACCACTTGGCTGCCCCTTTATATGAACGCCAGGGGCCTGTCTGTGATGCACACTAGTGGATATCTGATGGTGGTGATTGCGGGGTCGTTCGGCGGATATCTGACTGCGGCGCATTTGGCGGACAAGATAGGCCGGAAGTGGACACTGACAGTCTTCGCAGTGCTGTCATTTACGACGGTCTTGCTGTACATGGTGCTCCCGATCAGTGACGAGGTGATGTTGTTTCTCGGATTTCCTCTCGGATTTTTCCCGTCCGGCGCGTTCAGTCCGATGGGAGCATTTTTTTCTGAGCTCTTTCCGACTACACTGCGTGGATCTGGGCAAGGATTTGCATACAACCTGGGGCGCGGCGTCGGAGCGCTGTTTCCAACACTGGTCGGCTACTTCAGCGCGCACATGCAGCTCGGCAAAGCAATTGCTGTTTTTTCCGTCACGGCCTACATGTTGATGGCGCTCAGTGTGTGGCTGCTACCCGAAACCCGCGGGATCGAACCTGGCCGAATGATGTGTCCCACTCGAAGAAGCTCGGTCCCCAGGCGCCGATGGAGGATAGCATGGCTTCTGGGCCTAGGTGTTCTGGTCAACTACTTTGACCGAGTGAACCTGTCGGTCTCTCACGCGGCCCTCTACACGACCTTCGGCATCTCCACTGTTACCTTCGGCTATCTGTCTGGCGCCTACAACTGGACTTATGCTCTGTGCCAACTGCCAATCGGGGTCCTGTTGGACAAGTTCGGGATTCGGCGGGTCGGCCGCATCAGCACCTTCTTGTGGAGCATTGCCTCCTTTGCGGCAGCTGTCACTCCGACTATTGGCGGATTCTTTGCAGCGCGCTTTCTGCTCGGAGTAGGAGAGGCACCCACTTTTCCTGCCAATGCAAAGGCGATTGGACATTGGTTTCCTTCCCGAGAGCGCAGTTTTGCGACATCACTCTTCGACGGCGCTGCTAAGCTCTCTTCTGCAATCGGGGTCCCGCTCATCGGTGCACTCCTGATCAAGGTAGGCTGGCGGTGGAGCTTTGCTGTCACCGGGCTCATCAGCTTTCTATACTTTCTTGTCTTCTGGCGAATCTATCGCGATCCGCAGGACGATCCGGAACTGACGGAGGTGGAACGAGATTACATTACGACGGACGATCGGGTCTTCGCTGCAAATGAGGTTGGACAAGCATCTCTCGGTTATCTCATTCGGCAACGCAAGGTCATCGGAATGGTCCTGGGCTTCGGGTCGTACAACTACGTCTTTTATCTGCTGCTCACGTGGCTGCCGAGTTATCTCTCGTCCGCGCTGCACATTGATCTGCTGCACTCTTTTCTTTACACGGGAATTCCGTGGCTGGTAGCGACCGTGGCGGACTTGGCCATCGGTGGCTGGCTAGTGGACGCACTGATTCAACGTGGATGGAATGCGAGCTCTGTCCGAAGGTGTGTCCTTGTAGGTGGAACCGCCTGTGGTCTCGGCATCCTGGGAGCGGCGAATACGCATAGTGCGACCACGGCACTCATTTGGATTAGCATCTCGATAGGCGGGCTCTCGGCCGCCTCTCCTGTCGGCTGGTCTATTCCATCTTTAATTGCGCCTCGAAGCAGTGTGGGGCGAGTGGGCGGAATCATCAACTTCTCGAACCAACTGTCGGGCATCTGTGCGCCGGTCGTTACTGGCTACGTGGTCGCCGCCCGGCAATCGTTTGCGTGGGCATTCGGCGTGTCGGCGGCTTACCTCGTGGTTGGCATCGCAGGCTATGTTTTCCTGTTAGGCAAAATCGAACCCATGCAGACTGAGCTGCGAACCGCGTCCTAAGAACGGGGTCGCGGCGGCGGCGAAGGTGGTCTTACCGTTGCGCGCATTGCACCGGTCGATATGCCGCCGTCGACCAGAAGCGTCTGTCCGGTGATGTAGCGGCTGGCTTCAGAGGCGAGGAATACCACGGCACCGTCGAGGTCATGTGGCTGACCCGCGCGCTTCATCGGAATACGATCGACCAGGTATTCGACCCATTCCTTGTCTTCATAGAGCATCTTGTTCTGCTCGGTGCGAAACCAGCCAGGAGCAAGGCAGTTGACCGTAATCCCGTGCTTGCCCCAATCGTCGGCCAGACTCATTGTCAGTTGCCGCACTCCACCGCGGCTGGCCCCATACGGCGCAAGCCCCGCATAGCCGAAGACGCTGGTTACGGAGCCGATATTGATGATGCGGCCATAGCCATACTGCACCATTCGCCGAGCCATTTGTTGCGCTACGAAAAACGTCCCGCGCAGGTTGGTATCGAGCACCAGGTTCCAGTCGTCCCATGTCACGTCGAGAGCTGGTTTTCGTGCATTGCATCCGGCGTTATTGACCAGAATGTGCACTTGCCCCCAGGCCTGTTCCGCTGCGGCAGCCATTCGCTCGATACTTCCCTGGTTACGGACGTCGAGTTCGAGTGGTAGTGCTCTGCGATCGAGTGCTTCAATCTCAGCCACAAATGATTTCAGGTCTTCTCGTTTACGGCTTGTGAGAACCAAGTCCGCGCCGGCCCTGGCGAGCGCCCGACCGAAGTATTGTCCCAAACCTCGGCTTGCCCCGGTCACCAACGCGACCTGACCAGTCAGGTCGAATAGGTTCTCGCTCATAGCCCATGTCCCGAGCCGATCCGTGGATCAAGCACGACCTTCATCAGATTTGGCTCACCAGAGTGAAGGCGATCGAACCAGGCCGGCCCATCACTTAGCGGCGCAACCGCAGTGATCAGTGGTCTAACGCGAATCTTGCCCGAAGCCATTAATTCCATCGCCTCCGGATATTCACCGCATGAGGCACATGATCCTTGTAACCTTATCTGTCGAGAGACAACCTTTTGCAAGGGTAGATTCACTTGTGGAGTGATGTTGCCTATCAGAGTCACCGTGCCTCCTTTTCGCACCGAATCGATTGCCGTAGCGATCGTCTCATTACGTCCGACCGCCTCCAGCACAACATCCACGCCGCGCCCTCCGGTCAGTCGAAGGACTTCGTGAGTCAGCTCTGCACCCGAGGCCAAAATCGTCTCGTCCGCTCCTAACTCCGTTGCTGACTTAAGGCGCGTCGGATCGATGTCGGCTATGAAGACCCGGGAGCAGCCGGCGACGTGGGCCGCTTGCAGCGTTAGCAGTCCAATCATGCCCGCCCCAATCACCAGGGCCGTCTCGCCACCTTCGAGCTTTGAGACCGCCACCGCATGAAGCGCCACCGAGACAGCTTCGAGCATCGCCGCCTCTGCAAATCCTAAATTTTCTGGCAGCTTGTAAACGATGCGCGCCGGCACGGCGACATACTCTGCAAAGGCCCCGGCACGGCTATAGTCTCCGCAGGAAACTCCAACCACCTGGCGGTCATCGCAAAGATTCCTCTCGCCTTTGCGGCAGAATGCGCATACGCCGCAGTAGACCGTGGAATCAAACGTCACGCGATCGCCCACTTTGAATCCGTCCACGTTCGAGCCGACGGCAGCAACAATTCCCGCAGCTTCGTGGCCCATTACTATGGGAGGAATGCGTCGACCCGAGGTGCCGTCATAGCCATGGACGTCGCTGCCACAGATTCCGCAGGCCGCCACCTCTACCAGCACATCCGATGGTTCCGGGACCGGAACAGGTAATGTTGTTACCTCCAAATGTTTGTATTCGGAGAGAAGAAGAGCATTCATCGTAGGTCGTCGAACCTCGCATAGCAAGGGTATACCCATTGGCAGGCTCGAGAAAACGTTCTATTGACGGGTCGTGTTGACGAGGAATAGAAAGGGTGGCAAGGACCAGAAGGAGTTTGTGGGTATGAAGAACCGGTTGTCACGTCGAGCGTTTATTGCCTCCGCCACGGCCTCGATCGTCCCATCCGCCATTGCATGCGCACAGCCAAAGGGTGGATTACTTTCCTTGCTCGCAAACCAGCCACAACCAGCAAAGTCTTCGAAGACAGATTGGAAAGACGCTGGGGTGATCGATTTGTCCAACTCTCCCTACGCCAAGCTTAAGACCGTGCCAGTGGGGGCGGTCGTGATTCACGACGGGTTCTGGTCGCAACGTCGCAGGACGAATCTGGTGGCGAGCATTCCCAGCATGCATGAGGAGTTGCTGGAACATGGGCGGATGGACAATTTTCTTCGATTACAGGGCAAGTCGTCGGAGCCTCAGAAGGGGCCAGTCTATTCGGACTCCGATATCTATAAGTGGGCGGAGGCGGTTGGTTTTCAACTACAGGCCGGAGACCAACCAGAGCTGCGTAAGACCACAGATGCAATGATTCGCGATGTTGTGGCAATCCAGGAACCGAGCGGCTATCTGAACACCTATTACAACGGTGATAGAAAGCCGCTGCGCATGCAGTACGACACGCAGACGACGGGCCACGAGCTCTATTGCATTGGTCATATGTTGCAGGCTGCGATTGCATACTATCGAGCTACGGGAGATCGGACGTTGCTTGATGCGGGCATTCGCTTTGTCGATGACTTTCTGATTCCGAACTATGGCCCAGGAGCGAACCAGAAGGCGATTGTCTCCGGACATCCTGAGATCGAGATGGCCCTGATTGAGCTTTCCCGCACGACGGGGAATCCAAAGTATGTTGAGTTGGCGGGTTATATTTTGCATGGGGACAAGAGAGTCCCACTGAAGGCGTCGCAGATCGTTT
The DNA here is from genome assembly GCA_963756685.1 of uncultured Acidobacteriaceae bacterium. Taxonomy (GTDB): domain Bacteria; phylum Acidobacteriota; class Terriglobia; order Terriglobales; family Acidobacteriaceae; genus Edaphobacter. The sequence continues at coordinate 2,640,259 of CAVWON010000001.1, read as the reverse complement.
ATATGTATTGCGGCGTCCCCTTCACCTCGCGGACGAGGCTCGAAGGGCACGCGGTACGGGCAATGTACGCATGTTGCGGCGCCACGGACTACTACCTTGAGACGGGCGACCCGGCCTACTGGGACACCCTGAATGCGCTGTGGGACGATCTGACTGCGCATCAGCTGTACGTGAATGGCGGTGTGGGCGCGCGTGAGAGCGGGGAAGCTTTTGGCGATGCGTATGAGCTGCCAAATGCGCGCGCATATGGCGAGAGCTGTGCGGCGATCGGCAACATGATGTGGAATTGGCGAATGCTTGCGGCCTCGGGCGATGCCAAGTTCACGGACGTGATCGAACGGGCCTTATATAACGGCATCAACTCTGGGATGTCGCTCGATGGCAGGACTTACTGTTATCGAAATCCGCTGGCTTTCGATCCGTCGGGTAACTCGAGCGATCGGCATGCGCCGGAGGGCAAGATCCGAAATGCCTGGTACGACACGACGTGCTGCCCGCCTAACCTGGAGCGAACGTTTGCTTCTCTTTCCGGCTATTTTTACAGCACCAACGCCGACGGCGTTTATGTTCACCTCTACGACAACTCGGAGATGAACTGGTATCTGCACGATGGCACGGGTTTGAAGATTGAGCAGAAGACAAATTATCCGTGGAGCGGCGAGGTCAAGATGACAGTGAATCCCGCGACCCCGAGCGAGTTTGTCGTGTACGTCCGTATCCCGGGCTGGTCGACGAAGAACGTGGTGAAGGTAGATGGGAGGGAGTTTGGCGGAGCGAAGGCCGGCGAATATCTCGCAATTCGCAGGCGGTGGTCGGCAAACGACACCATTGATCTGGATTTCGACATGACGACGCACTTGCTGAAGGCGAATCCTGCTGTGACGGAAGACAGGGGAAGGGTCGCTTTTCAGCGCGGCCCGATCGTCTTCTGTATGGAGCACATCGACCAGGAAGACCATGCTCCGGGGATAAATCTTGCTGACTATACAGTGCGTCTCGATGGAACTACGACGGCCCAGTTCGATCCGAGTCTTCTGGATGGAGTAATGGTGCTTGCTCATCCTGGGGCCATCAACAAATCGGCAACCGATGCAAGGCTTTATTTCTCTGCTGCAACGGCAACAAAGCCCGTGGACAGCCCGACGACTTTGAGGCTAATCCCCTATTACGCTTGGGCGAATCGGGAAGAGGCAGCCATGCAGGTTTGGATCCCTTATGGGAGCTCATAACCCGGGGACCCGACCAATGCGCAAGTTTATGATCACGTTGATCTGTGCCGCCGCTATGCATGCAGCGGCCCAGATCTCAGAGTCTAGCCCCGTATCCATTCAAGTCGACCTTGCAAAGGTGGAGGGGCCGTATACACCGATCTACAGTTGGTTTGGCTATGACGAATCGAACTACACAACAATGAAGTATGGCAAGCAGCTGCTAACTGAGCTACACGACTTGAGCCCGGTACCGGTGAACATTCGCGCGCATCACTTGCTGACTTCGGGCAATGGTGTGGCCGAGTTGAAGTGGAGCTCGTCGAACGTGTTCACAATCGATGCAAATGGAAAGCCGGTATACGACTTCACCATTACCGATCAGACTTTCGATGAGTTTCAAAAAGCAGGAGTGCGGCCGATGGTCGAATTGGGCTTCATGCCCAAGGACCTGGCTGCCACAGTAACGGGGGTGACCGAATACCAAATCCACTACCCGGCGAACACCGTTTCCGGGGCTTCCAATAATCCTCCGAAGAACTACGCCGTCTGGGGTGAGCTGGTGAGGAGATACACGGAGCATCTGGTGCAGCGTTACGGCAAGGAGCAGGTGAGCACGTGGTACTTCGAGGTTTGGAACGAGCCGGACATCGCATATTGGCATGGCACTGCTGAGGAGTACTACAAGCTTTATGACTACTCGGTAGCCGGGGTTCGCGCTGCTTTGCCAAATGCGATCGTAGGCGGCCCTGCCAGCACAGGGCCTGCCTCGGAAAAAGCGAGCACATTTCTCGATAACTTCCTGAAACATTGTTTGAATGACAAGAGTGCGGCGGACGGTAAGCCGATCGCACTGGACTTTATCTCGTTTCACCCAAAGGGCCGACCGACAGTAGTGGAAGGACATGTGCGGATGGGGCTTTCGAACGAATTGAAGGCCGCCGGCGAGGGCTTTCGGATCATTGCGAAGTATCCGAAGTATATTCATCTGCCGATCATTTTGAGCGAAGCCGATCCGGAGGGATGCGCGGCGTGTTCGATGAAGGTGAATCCAGCTAACGCCTATCGGAATGGCCCACTTTATCCAACCTACACGGCCGCCGCCATCAAGGGTCTGTTCGCCCTGCAGGATCGGTACAAAGTAAATTTGATCTCGATGCTTTCGTGGTCGTTCGAGTTTGAGGACAAGGAATATTTTGAAGGGTTTCGCACACTCGCGACAAATGGAGTGGACAAGCCGATAATCAATGTCTTTCGAATGGCGGGCTTGATGTCCGGACAACGTGTGAGCACGAGCAGCACGGGGCAGGGCCCTCTGGACGATATCCTCTCTGCAGGCGTGCATCAGACGCCGGACGTCGATGCCTTCGCTACGAGGGCCGACCATGAGGCCGCTGTGATGTTGTGGAACTATCATGACGATGACTTGCCGGCGACGGGCGCATCTGTGCGGGTAACGGTTGCTGGAATTCCGGCAGGGGTCAACAGGGTGCTGCTGCAGCATTACCGGATCGACAACACACACAGCAATTCGTACACCGTGTGGAAGCAGATGGGATCTCCGCAGACGCCGACGGACGAGCAGTATGCTCGACTGAAGGCCGCCGGACAACTGGAACTCTTGAGTTCTCCTGAATGGCTGGATGTTAGTGGTGGGAAGGTAACAATCGCCACAGCGGTTCCGCGGCAGGCTACATCGCTGATGCGTCTGCAGTGGTGAGCGAGTCTGCACGGATTTCTGCGCATAACGCTGGGCTGGGTGAGACAAAGCTGGAGATCGATACTTGTTGGTGCAAGATAAGGAGATTCGGACGTGGATAAACGGGAATTTCTCAAGAGCTCGGGGGCCATGCTTGCCAGCACTCTGTTTTCCAAGCTCAGTTCGGCCCAGGCGACTGGAGACACCCGCACCAACTGGGCTGGAAATTACACCTACAGCACTAAGAACCTCGCCGTTGCAAAGACGGTCGAAGATGTCCGGCAGAACGTTCGTAGTCAGTCTCATCTCAAGGCCCTTGGGGCACGTCACTCCTTCAATGGCATTGCCGATAGTACGGTAGAGCAGATATCGCTGAAGCCTTTCGACCAGATCGAGCTTGACGTTACGGCCAAGACAGTGACGGTCGGCGCCGGTGTCACTTATGGTCAACTTGCTCCTTACATCGACAGCCGCGGGTTTGCCGTGCATAACCTTGCTTCACTGCCGCATATCTCCGTGGTTGGAGCGTGTGCGACGGCCACGCATGGCTCTGGCAGCAAGAACGGCAACCTTTCGACCGCAGTTCGCGCCATGGAGATCGTTACAGCCAACGGCGACGTTGTGACCTTCTCTCGCGAGAAGCTGGGCGACAAGTATCCGGGCACTGTGGTCGGGCTTGGAGCGTTGGGCGTCATTACCAAAATCACGTTGGATGTTCGTCCGACCTTCCAGATTGCCCAGACTGTCTACGAAGATCTGCCGTTCTCGCAACTCGAAGCTCATTTGGACGACATCTTCGCGAGCGGCTACAGCGTCAGCATCTTTACGGACTGGCAGAAGCATCGCGCGACGCAGGTGTGGGTCAAGCGTCGGGTCAACCCGGGTCGATTGCGTGATCCGTATTTTTATGGAGCGAAGCCGGCCACGCAAAACCTGCATCCACTTGCTGGTCACTCCGCGGAGAATTGCACCGAACAGATGGGTGTTCCTCGACCGTGGTACGAACGGCTCCCCCACTTCAAGATGAATTTCACCCCGAGCAGCGGCGCGGAGCTGCAGTCGGAGTACTTTGTCCCTCGCGATAAAGGGTATGCCGCCATACTGGCTGTCGAGCAGCTCCGCGACCAGATCACGCCGCATCTCTTCATCACGGAGTTTCGTACGGTTGCTGCGGACGATCTTTGGACCAGCCCTTGCTACCAGCGGCCTTCCATGACGATCCACTTTACGTGGAAGCCGGAATGGCCTGATGTCAAGAAGGTGCTTCCGCTGATTGAAGAGAAGCTTGCGCCGTTTGGCGGAAGACCTCATTGGGCCAAACTGTTCACTATGCAGCCTGCAAATCTGAGGGCGCAGTATGCGAAGATGCGCGACTATCGGGCGCTTCTTGCGCAATACGACCCTACAGGAAAGTTCCGCAACGAATTTATCAATACGAATATCTACGGCGCGTAACCAGCGGCGGATCCGATTGCAAATGGCGGAATTGTCTCCACGTTTCGGGGTACCCCCTCCCCCCGGATGGACATAAATTTCTTATTTTTCAATGATTTACGGGATGGCGAGCTTTGCAAAATCGTCATAATAAAAGGGTTGCGGCTAAAATCGTCTTTCTAAACGAGTTAGCCCCGGAGGGCGTCCGGGGCTTGCTTGTTTTTGATCTATATATCCAGTATAGCGGTTTGAGTGGAACTAACATGCCACGCGGATGTTGTTGCTGGGTAAAGGGTTAGGTGGTTTGGGGGCTTGACATGCGATTTTTGGGCAGAAAATGAGGAAAAAATAAATGTAGACAAAGAAGGAGCGTACCCCAGGGGCTGAAGCCCCGTAACTTTGGCGGGGCTGAGAGACCCAAGGCTAAAGCCTTGGGGGTGCCAAGAACCAGGAACAACGGCAGCGGTAGATCCCCCATTCGACTTCGCTCAGGACAGGCCCTTCGGGGATGGCAACCGGAAATCCAAGAAAACGGCAAAAGCAAGAACCAACGGCAGATTCCCTTTCGGGATGACAACAAGAAAGGCAAGACCAACGGCAAAAGCAAAAAACAACGGCAAAGGCAAGAACAACCGCAGATCCCTTCGGGATGACAACAAGAAAGACAAGGACGACCGCAAAAGCAAGAACAACGGCAAAAGCAAAAGCGACAGCGAGACACACAGCCGGCGGTGGTGGCTGACAGACTAAGCGGCCCCGGATAATCCGGGGCCGCTTTTGGTTGAGGCGTTGAGATTGCCGAGTTAGAAGAACAGCTTCGCGGCAAACTGCATCTGGCGTGCGCCGTAGAGGCTGTTGTTGGTGCCCGAGGTTACGCCGAAGGCGGAGAGGCCGGTGCCGCTGTAGGGTGAGATGCAGCCCTGGAAGGTGGCGCCGGGTGCGGGCGTGGTGGCATTGCACTTCAGCGATCCGGAGGTGGTGCCGCTCGCAAGATACTGCGAGTAGGTCCCGTTAACTCCGGTGATGATCTGGCGATTGAGAAGATTGAAGGCGTCGGCGGAGATCTGCATGTAGAAGTTCTCGTGGATGGGAATGTTACGAGCAATGCGGAAATCGAAGTTGCTGTAGCCCGGCATGGGGATGCTGTTGCGGCCGATCTGCGGCGGACGGCCGGTGGTGGGTGCGCCGGAGCTGGAGCTCATTGCGCCGCCGTAGATGTTGCCGTCAGCTCCGTAGCTGGTTCCGGTACCGGAGTAGACGGTTCCGCTCATGGCGAGAGAGATTGGCTCGCCGCCGGAGGCGATGAAGCCGCCGGAGAAGAGGAAGTCATCGAATGCATGCTTGACGATCTTGTTTCCTTCAAGAATGTTCGGCTGGTAGACGAAGCTGAGAGCGAAGCGATTACGGATGTCGGTGTCGGACGGCCCGTTGTCGCGACGTGGGTTGTTGGGATCGAGCGGGGTGTCACCACCGTAGAAGGTGCCAAAGGTACCGGCCACCTGCCCGGTATCGGTGGCTCGGGCCCAGGTGTAGTTGGCCAGCACCTCGAGACCGTTGCTGAACGGACGGCGAACGGTCACTGCAAGCGAGTTATACCAGGTGTTGGCTACGCTGAACCCGGTGTTGAGCGAGGTAATTGCCGAGTTGCGGCGGTCCGACTGCAGGTAGACCGGCACAGTGATCTGGCTGGTGATGTTGTTACCTGCGTCCTGGACGTTGTAGGTGGCTATGCCGTGCGGGGTCTGGCCGATAAGGTTGGCATCAAGGAAGATTGGCAGGCGCAGAGCGCGGGTGCCGACGTAACCGACCGAGAGAGACATATTGCCAAGGAGGGCCTGCTCGACGCCGAAATCGAACTCCTGGGCAAGAGGCGGAACGAAGTTGGGGGACAGACCGTGGAAGCTCTGCGCGCCAAGGATTGAGGGGCCGTTGACAGAGGGCGCGGTGCCGCCGGTGGGGTGGAGAGCTCCGGAGAGCGGCGGGCCGGTGACGGGGAATGGAACGAAGGGGTACTGGAGGCTGTTGGCTGCGCTCGGAACGGTCGGACAACGAGCTTTCGAGACGCTGCCGACCGAGGACTCGCAACCGGAGTAGTTGTAGTTGACCTGGACGACACCGTTCTCCACGCGCATGGCGTAGTAGGTCGAGCCCTGGTTGAGAGCGGAGAACATGCCGTAGCCACCGCGAACGACAGTTCCAGAATACGGCGACCAGCTGAAGCCGACACGAGGCTGGACGCGATCGGTGACGTTCTTGATGGTCTGGCTGTACTCCGTCGAGATGGGAGGATAGTTGTTGTTGATGAGGCCGGGGGCAGGGGTGAGTTGAATGTCATAGCGGACGCCCGAGGTTAAGGGTCAAGTTAGACTTGATCTTCCAGTCGTCTTCGGCGAAGCCATCGAACATCTTCATCCAGAAGTCGTCCTTGCCTTCGGTGGTGGGGGTGGTGTTGACCTTGTCGATGGTCTGGACGAAGGTGTTGTAGTGATAGCCGGCGTACGGATCGGTGTCGCCTGGCTGGCCTGCGAATGCGTCCTGAATCCAGTCCTGGAAGTTGAGCAGGGTGGTGGAGTCACCGTAGCTGTAGACGCCGCCGCCCTGGAAGAGATTGATCATGACCTCGTGGACGAGGTTGACGTCGCCGCCGAACTTGAGCGAATGACGCCCCTTGCTGGTGGAGAAGACATCGGTGAACTGGATGCGGTGCTCGTTGGGTTCAGCGACGCGCGGCAGAGCGTTGGGCATGCCGAAGGTCAGGACGCCGGTAGCGACGCTGGGGCCGGAGGCGTTGGCGCCGGCCGTCTCGAGGTCGCTGACCATACTGGAAGTGGACCTGGTTGACGGAGGCTTTGCCGATCTGCGTGGTCAAACCGGCGACCAGGAAGCGCTCATGGTAGCTGGTGGGGCCGTTGGTCGAGGGTGAACTGTTGGTGAATGTGTTGGCAGGGCTGTAGCCATAGCTCGAATCGTAGTCGGCGAAGTTGTAGTCGACGAAGGCGTCGTTGCGATTATTGATGTGCCAGTCGAGCCGGGGAAAGAAGAGGTTTTGCTTCTGAAAGCGGGCCGGAGGCGCGGACCCGACTGCGACGTTACCTGTGTTTAGCAGAAATTGGATGCCGGCGGCGCATTGGGTAGAGGTGATCGTGGCGGGGCACTGGGTGGGTGTGACTGTGGTCGAGCTTGAGGTGGGTCCCGAGGGCGTCAACGAGATGATGTTGGTGTTGGCGTAGAGGACGCGACCTACCTTGCGGAAACCATCGTAGGTGAAGAAGAAGAACAGACGGTCATTGCAGGATGGGCCCGCCGATGGAGCCGCCGAACTGCTGCTGCTGGTGGACCGGCTGGGTCAGCAGGAAGGGGTTTCCGTTGTTATGGAGGGCCTGGTACTTGTTGTAGGGATCGAGTGCGTTGAGGCTGGGATAGCGAAGATAGTAGAAGGCGTCGCCGTGGAACTGGTTGGTGCCGGACTTGGTGATGGCGTTGACCTGACCACCGGCGGCCTGACCGAACTCGACCGAGTAGTTCGACGCCTGGGCCTGGAACTCCTTGATGGAGTCGATGGAATAGACATAGGGAGCTCCGGAGGCGCGACCACGGGCCTCGGAGAAGAGCATCTGATTGTTGTTCGAGCCGTCGACGTAGTTCTGGTTGTAAAGGCCGCTGATGCCGTGGAAGCTGACGAGGCCGGAGCCGCCGTCTGGGGTGACATTGGGCGTGTTCAGGACGAAGGCGCTCCAGTTACGGGTCGAAACCGGAATGTTCGAGATGAACGACTGGTCGATGGTCTGGGCGACCTCAGTCTTATCGGTGTCGACAAGCGGGGACTCGCTGGTGACGATGACCTCGGTAGTAACTGAGGCGGGGGGAAGAGTGACATCGACGGTGAGAATCTGACCTACGGTGAGGACGAGGTTTTTACGGTCGACTTTACCGAAGCCGCTTCCGCTTGCGGTTACTTCATAGTGGCCGGGCAGGAGGAAGTTGGCCGTGTAAGAGCCGTCATTATTGGTTGTGAGCTTGCGGGAGACACCAGTGTCAGTGTTGAGCACAACTACGGCAACATTGGGGACAGCAGCGCCGGACTTGTCAGTGATGGTGCCGTTGATGTCGCCGTTGCCGGAGGTCTGGGCCGCGACCGGCAGCCCCGCGGAGACGACAAAGATAGCAGCCACTGCGAATGCGGATAGACGCTTACATGCGGTAAAAAGTTTCATTTGAAATTGCCTCCTAAAAAACACCGATGACAAAAACGGTGTGTGAACGGAATGCCTATCGCTGGAATTTGGCTTGTGATGTCCGACCCAAAGACGTTCGCGAACAGCTCTAAAGTGAATTGTTGTAATACTTCAACAGTCAATCTTCAGGAGCGGACTGTCAAGGGCATTTGTAAAAACCCTGTATAAAAATGGAATTTCTTGTGTATTTTGTGACGGAAGAGGTCGTTTTGGTGGGCGTCCTGGGCGAAAAAAGCGCGAAATGGAGGTAGCGCTAACGCTGCCGGTGGCCGAGATGACCTCTTGTCCGGGCAGGCGTAAGCACTAGTGAAGCTGGCTGGGAATGACCGCGTACTGGATGAGGAGCTCGAAGGGGACGATTTTGAGGGTGTTTTCGTGGGTCGCTTCGAGGACGATAGGGCAGGCGGCCCCAGCTTGTTGGACCTGCAACCAGCGGGCAGCACAGACGCACCAGCGGTCTCCGGGCTTGAGGCCGGCAAAACCAAACTGAGGCATGGGGGTGCTGAGGTCGTTACCGAGGGCCTTCGAGGCCTCGAGGAAGGGCGCGTCGACGATGCAGCAGATGGAGTGGACGCCAGGGTCGTCGGGGCCTGTCTCGCAGCAGCCGGTGCGGTAGAAGCCGGTCATGGGCTCGCAGCCGCAGATGTCGAGGGGCTGGCCGAGGACGTTCCTGCCGCGGTTCTTGATGGGCTCGACGGTAGGCATGACAACTCCTGTTCTCCTCTAGTATCCCACTTTCGCGCTGGGTATGGTGTGTTGGCCGGCGATAACGTGCTGCCAGCCATGGAGCGATACGCTATTTTGCGGACATCGTGAGCTGCTGCTGGTACTCCTCGTAGGGGCCCTTGTGGTCGGTGATGTGGAAGTCGGTGGGGCCGCCTTCGAAGTGCCAGATGCGGGTGCCGGCCTCTTCGATCAGGTCCTCGTCGTGGGTGACGAGGAAGACGGTGCCTTCGTACTTCTGGATCGCCTGGTTGAGGGCGTTGATGCTTTCGAGGTCGAGGTGGTTCGTCGGTTCGTCGAAGACGAGGACGTTCGGCTTCTGCAGCATGATCTTGCAGAAGAGCAGACGGGCGGCTTCGCCTCCGGAGAGTGCATCGGTCTTCTTGAGGCCCTCTTCGCCGCGGAAGAGCATCTGGCCGAGGATGCCGCGGATGTCTTCCTTGGTGGCCTCCGGGTCGAAGGTGTGGAGCCACTCGGCGACGGTCGTGCCTTTGGTGATGGAGCCGGTGTGGTCCTGAGCGAAGTAGCCGATGGAGACCTCGTGGCCCCACTTGACCTGGCCGGAATCGATGGAGACTGCTTTGTCTTCAAACCCAAGCTCTTCGATGCCGGGGCCGTTGGCGAGGAGGGCTTTGAGGAGCGTGGTCTTGCCCTTGCCCGTTGCGACCGATGAGGACGACTTTGTCGCCGCGCTGGACGGAGGCGGAGAAGTTGTTGATGACGTGCTCGATCTTGCCGTCCTTCTGGGTGTAGGACTTGTTGACGTTCTCGAACTCGAGGACGTGCTTGCCGGAGGGGCGCTCCATCTTGAAGGCGATGAACGGGCGCGCGATGTTGGAGCGGGCGAGTTCGCTGGTGGCGAGGCGCTCGACTTCTTTCTTGCGGGAGTTGACCTGCGAGGAGCGTGTGCCGGCGGAGAAGCGGGCGATGAAGTCGTTCAGCTGGGCGATCTTCTTCTCGCGCTGCTCGTTCTGGCTCTCGATGCGGGTGCGGATGCTGGTCTTCTGCAGGACCATGTCGTCGTAGCCGCCGGTGTAGGTGATGATGGTCTCGTAGTCGATGTCGGCGATGTGGGTGCAGACGTTGTTGAGGAAGTGGCGGTCGTGCGAGATGGTGATGACGGTGCCGTTGTAGCGATTGAGAAAGTCCTCGAGCCAGTGGATCGATTCGAGGTCGAGGTAGTTGGTGGGCTCGTCGAGGAGCAGCGCTTCGGGGTTGCCGAAGAGGGCCTGGGCGAGGAGGACGCGGACCTTCTGGCCGCCCTGCAGCTCGGACATCTTGCGCTCGTGGAGCTCGTCGGGGATGTCGAGGCCTTGCAGCAGGACGGCGGCGTTGGACTCGGCCTCGTAGCCGTCCTCGTCGCCGACGATGCCTTCGAGTTCGCCGAGGCGTGAGCCGTCTTCGTCGGTCATCTCGGGCTTGGCGTAGATGACCTCGCGCTCTTCGAGGGCGGCCCAGAGGGCCTTGTTGCCCATGATGACGGTGTCGATGACGCGGTAGGCGTCGAACTCGTACTGGTCCTGCTTGAGGACGCCGACTTTCTTGGGGCGAACGACGGTGCCCTTCTGGGCGTCGATCTCGCCGGTGAGGACCTTCATGAAGGTGGACTTGCCGGCGCCGTTGGGGCCGGTGAGGCCGTAGCGGCGGCCGGTCGTGAAGGTGACGGAGACGTCCTCGAAGAGGAGCTTCGAGCCGTAGCGCATGGTGACATTGGAGACTGAGATCATGGGTTCTTTCTATTTTATAGGTGGTTCCGTTGCGGCGCGGTGAATGGCGCGGGGTTTCGTCGATGGACTGGCCGATGAGAACTCCTGCGGCGAAGACTAGCCCTCCGCCTACGATGACCTGGAGGCAGGAGAGCGCGAAGCTGGTTTTGAAGTAGCGATGACGAATCATGGCGATGACGACGAGTTCCGATCCGACGACCGCGTAGGCCCAGGTGAGGGCGGTGTGGACGTTGGGGATGAGGAACGGAAGCGTGTGGAGGAAGCCGCCGATGAAGGTCATGAAGCCGGTGACCAGCCCGCGGAAGACCGGATTGCCGCGACCGGTGAGTGAACCGTCGTCGGAGAGGCCCTCTGAGAATGCCATCGAGATGCCCGCGCCTACCGCTGACGCCGCACCGATCAGAAAGACCGTGCGCGAGTTGTGCGTAGCGAAGGCGGTGGCGAAGATGGGCGCGAGGGTGGAGACGGAGCCGTCCATCAGGCCGGCGAGGCCTGGCTGCACGATGCGCAGGACGAAGCTCTTGTCGTCGCCGACGATCCTGTTGAACTCGCTCAGGTTGGGAATGTTCTCGGACATAGGGCGTTTGCGGCGGTTCCGATTGACTGGCCTGCTATCAGAAACGCACTTGCTCCGCTCTGCGGCTGGTTGGCGCGGCAGAGCGGAGCGCGTTCGAGTCAGTTATTGGCCGCGGCGAGCCGGGCCGGAGCGGCTGCTGCCGGGACGGCTGTCTGGGCTGTCCGCTGCGACCGCCGGGGCCACGCCACCGGGTTGCGTCCACCGGAGAAGCCGCCGCCACCATTGCGGCTGCGGAAGCCGTTCTTGTTGCCGCCATAGTTGGCGTTCGGCGCCGACATCGGTGTGACGGGATCGTTGCCCTTCCAGGAACGAGTCTCGAGCTGCATGATGTCCATCCCCGGAGCTGTTATGTCGAGGGGCTGGTTGCGAACTTCCTTCTCAAGGTTCTTATCGGCCTCGCGCCACTCGAACTTTATCTTCAGTTCGCGCTCGAGCTTGCGGGCGTCGTGACTTCTCCTGCGGCATGACGAAGGTGGTGGCAACGCCCTTCGCGCCTGCGCGGCCGGTGCGGCCGATGCGGTGGACGAAGTCGTCCGAGGCATTGGGCAGGTCGTAGTTGACGACGTGGGCGATGTCCTGGACGTCGATGCCGCGGGCGGCTACGTCGGTGGCGACGAGAACGCGGTGCTTGCCGTTCTGGAAGCCCTTGAGGGCGGCGGTGCGCTGCGACTGGCTGCGATCGCCGTGGATGACGTCGGCGTCGTGGCCGAGCCGCTCGAGCTTCTTCGAGATGCGGTCGGCGCCGTGCTTGGTGCGCGAGAAGACGAGGAAGGTTCCCTCCTCCTCGCGCAGCATCTGGTCGAGCAGGCCGAGCTTCTGGTCCTGCATGACGGTGTAGACGCGAAGTTCGACCTGGTCGGAGGGCTTGGAGGTCTGGCCGATCTCGACGCGGACTGGCTTGTTGACGTAGTCGCGGACGATCTCGCGGATGTTGGCGTCGAGCGTGGCGGAGTAGCACATGGTCTGGCGGGTCTTCGGCACCGCGCCGACGATGCGGCGGATGGCGGGAAGGAAGCCCATGTCCAGCATGCGATCGACTTCGTCGAGGACGAGCATTTCGACGGAGTCGATGTTGACCGCGCGGCGGCGGAGGAAGTCTTCGAGACGGCCGGGCGTGGCGACGACGAGGCGTGGGCCGCGGTCGAGCTGGTCGAGCTGGTTGTTCTCAGAGAGGCCGCCGCAGACGAGGACTGCATCGTTCTTCGATCCGGGAACGAGCTTCCAGTAGGCGTCGAGGACCTGCATGGCGAGTTCGCGCGTGGGCAGCAGGATGAGCGCGCGGATGGGACCGCGTTTGCCCTTGGTGCTGGGCGCCGAGGTCGCGTCCATGCGCTGGATCATCGGGATGAGGAAGCTGAGGGTCTTGCCGGTGCCGGTGGAGGCGGTGGCGAGAATGTCGTTGCCTTCGAGCGCGGGCGGGATGGCCTTGGCCTGGACGGGCGTCGGCGTGGTGAAGCCGGCGTTGGTGAGGCGGTTCTTCAGCGAGTCCGAGATGTTGAAGTCGGTGAAGCGGACGTCCCTGACGAGGGAGAGGCCGGCTGGATTGGCGGTTCGCGGATCGGTCTGGTGGTAGGCTGGGGAGGGTTAACTGTTGCTGAATGTTGATGGTTCTGTGTTTGCTGTTCGTTCTGTTCCAAAGTTGCAGAGTTCAAAATTTTTCCTGTCTGAAGTGTGGTTATGCAATGCGGGCGTATAGGGATGCAGGGGTGCCGCAGGCACCATGGATTTCTATTAGTCAGCATTGCTGTCGGTTATCGAAGCGCTGCTGCTGCACGGCGAGACTCGTCCGATGACGTGTCTTCCAGCCAGAGCAACCAGCGCGGCTTCCGAATCGTTGGGGGAAGGTATGCGGTGGGAAGAGGCGAATCGCAGTCTCTGGCCAGACTCCGAAGTCCATGAGGAGTCTTTGCCTGCGATGCCCGTACTCCTTTTTTCCAGAGTACAAAATAATCATACCACATCCGGCTATTGTCAGGGAATTTTGACTGGTGTGGGTAGTGGTCAAGTTTGAAAGAGGTGTGAGAGTATGGCTGGCATGCACTTCAGAAACCTAGTTATACTTTGCTGCTACCTCGTCATATTCGTGGGATTGAAGGACAAATCGCACCGTGTATTCTGTTCCAGCTAAACGCGCAGCGGCGACCCCTAGCGAACGGAGAGTGGATGGCCCTTTATGCAGGCAAGAGTTTTTCCCAGGCGCCGCCAGGCCTTCGGAGAAGCCTGCTCCAATGGAAGTTCAAAGTCTCATGGAAGCTGAAGAGGGTGGCGGCTTCGATCGCAGAGAAGGTCGGTGCCGGACGTCTCTTGTTGCTAAAGGCTGGAACGGTCAGCGCGGAGAACGATCGCGGTCTTAGTTCAAATTTTTTGTTGCTGCATCCGCCCGCAACGATCGTCTTTGGTGACCCGGCAGAGGACAGTTTCCTGCGCAGTTGCCAGTCGATCAAAGATGGGAGAATGTCTCGGGGCAATATTTTTGTGTGCGAACTTGAGTCGGCCCTGTTTTATCCGGAAGAGGGCGTTGTGCTCAACCGCGATCGAAACGTGGTGATCGAATCTATTCTCGATGACGATCGCCTGAGTGGCGCGCAGGTGGTCTTCAAGCCTTTGAGATGGACCAGGCGCGCGGGGACGTTTTCTTCCATTCAGCACCTCTGGCCGCGGAACAACTGGCACTGGATGGTTGATTTTCTGCCCCAACTCCATTCTCTGGAGAGGGCGATGGATGGCAGAGAGCTTACGCTGCTCATGCCTGACTCTCTTAGCACTTTCAATCGGGAGAGCCTGGACTCTGTGCTGCCTGACAACTTCAAGGTGGAGTACGTTTCTTCGAAGAAATGGATCCACGTGGATAAGTTGGTGCTGCCGTCGCATGTCTCGCGACGATTCAACGGTTATCTTCCGCCTGAGTACTATCAATTTATTCGCGAGTCCACCTTCAGGCGGCTTGGCGTGGAGAAGCCGGTGAAGGCTTCGAGGCGTTATTACATTTCGCGGAATGGGGCGGCGCATCGTCGCGTCAGGAACGAAGACGAGGTGATGCAGATGCTGACGGAGTTCGGCTTCGAATGGATCCTAATCGAGAGGTTCAGCATGAAGGAGCAGGTCGAGATCTTCCGCAACGCTGAGGCGATCATCTCGCCGCACGGTGCGGCGTTTGGTGGCGTTATGTTTTCAGACAACCTGAAGATGTGCGTTCTATATCCGGAGGCGCGACCTGGAGCTTATTTCTATACGCTGGCCCGCGGCATGGGGCACCAACACTTTGCGGTGCACTCAAACGTTGGAGAGGACGATGACTTCGATGTCGATGTGCAGGCGCTTAGGCGTGTTGTTTCTGACGAGATGAAGCTGGAGGCCGTGAAGCCGGCGAACGCTGTGGTGCTGTGAGCGTCCGCAAACGGACAGAACAATCCATGGATGGACAGCCTTCGGGGCGTGTTGCCGGGGAAGCCTAATTCTTTTCAAACACTTAGCCCGTCGGTAGGCTGGCCCTCTACATGCAACATGCAAGGTACGTCTCGATTGGGCTTCCAAAGTTGCTGAGAAGACTTCAGAGTGTCAGGCGATTTTTCCAATGACTCGATCCAGATCAAAATCCATCGCTCGAATAAGCAGCAGATAACTCAGCAATAGGCAGGACTACTTGTGGCAACATGCATTCCGGTGGAAGGCATGCTGACGATGGAGACAGAAAGGCAGCGATGCAATCTCTGATACAGGACCTTCGCTACTCCCTTCGCCAGATTCGGCGGTCGCCGGGTTTCATGGTGACTGCGGTGTTGACGCTTGCGCTTGGCGTGGGCGCCAACACGGCGATTTTTTCGCTGCTGGACCAGGCGCTGCTTCGCTCGCTGCCGGTCCGCGCGCCTGAGCAATTGGTAATTCTGAGTGCTCCGGGTAAAGCATGGGAGGGATCTGCCAGCAACAATGGTGCGGGAGTTGAAAAGTCCTTCTCGTATCCGATGTACCGAGACCTGCGCGACCGCGGAACAGCGTTCGATGGGCTGATCGCTACGGCTCCGGCTGAGGTTGGGATTGCGCGAAACGGCGCGTCGAACCTCGCGAACGCAGAGATCGTAAGCGGCAACTATTTCGGCGTGCTGGGTGTTTCGGCGATGACGGGGCGGCTGCTTGGCCCGGCAGACGATACGACGCCCGGAGGCAATCCCGTGGCAGTGCTGAGCTTCAACTACTGGAAGACACATCTGGGTGGTGACGCGAGCGTGGTGGGACAAACGCTCTCGATCAACGGCCAGCCGTTCCAGATCATCGGCGTGTCTGCACCGGCGTTTCAGAGTGCTGTGTGGGGGCAGGTTCCCGATGTCTTCGTTCCGATGTCGATGTTGGAACAGGTGAGACCCGGCAGAGGCAGCTATCTGCAGAACCACAGGGCGCGCTGGATGAACATTGTGGGGCGACTGAAGGCGGGAGAGACTCCGGAACGGGCACAGGTGGCGATGGCCCCTCTGTGGCATTCGTTGCGCGCGGAGGAGTTGAAGGCGCTTGGAACCAAGTCGCCACGCTTTGTGGATGATTTCCTGACGCGGAGTGAGTTGCAGGTGCTCCCCGGATCAAAAGGGCTTTCGTATAACAGGGACGACCTCCAAACACCACTGCTGGCGGTGATGGCGATGGCGTTCCTCGTGCTCTTGATTGCGGCCGTGAATGTGGCGAGTCTGCTGCTGGTCCGTTCGGCGGCCCGGGTGCGCGAGTTCTCGTTGCGGTATGCGCTGGGGGCGAATGCGCGTCGCGTCGTGCAGCAACTTTTATTAGAGGGAGTGCTGATTGGCATAGCCGGCGGGACAGCGGGACTGCTGATTGCGCCTGTCTGCATCCAAGTGCTGGTGCATCGACTGGACCCGGACACTGCTACTGCGTTCTCGACGACGCTAGATGCCCGGTTGCTGGCTTTCAACTTCGCGATCGCGTTGGCGGTGAGTGTGCTATTCAGCCTGGCGCCTGCGTTGCAACTGATCAGGCCGGACATCGTAAACGCATTGAAGCAACAGACTACGACGGTGTCAGGCGGCACGTTGAACTTTCGACGCCTCATTGTTTCGCTGCAGGTAGGACTCAGCGTATTGTTGCTGGTTGGTTCAGGACTCTTCGTCCGCACAATGCAGAACCTGCGGCAGGTCGACACAGGATTCAATCCTTCGCACCTGATCACGTTTCATATCAATCCTCAGCTGTCCGGCTATACGCAGGAAAAGATACCGATCGTGCAGCAAAGTGTTCTGGAGGCCATGGCGACGCAACCGGGCGTACAGGCCGTCGGCGCTACTGACGATCCAGAGCTGGCCGATAATAATCACAGTGGCAATGTAACAGTAGAGGGCTATAGCGCGCCTCCTGATGAGGACTACGACGTGGAGGTGCCCGGCGATCAACCCGGGGTTCTTCCACGCAATGCAGGTGCCCTTGCTGGCGGGGCGCAGTTTCACCGAAGATGACGACAGCACTCATCCGCTGGTTGGAATCGTGAACGAGACATTCGTGAAGCACTACTTCAGCAGTCCGGCTGCCGCTGTAGGCAAACGCGTGGCCCATGGTGGCGGCAAGAACCTGCAATTTATGACGATCGTTGGCGTCTCACGCGATGCGAAGCATATGAGCTTGCGTGAAGCGGCGCCGCCGACACTGTTCACTCCGCTCCGACAGCAGAAGGTTCTGGGACAGCTTTTCATTTATATGCGCACATCGACGCCGCCTGAGCAGAGCTTTGCGATGGTGCGGCGGACGATGAAGCAGATTGATCCGGGGCTGGCGGTCGATGCGATGCGGACGATGGACGACCAGATCGAAACGACGCTTTCGAACGAGCGCATGATCGAACTGCTGGCGATCTCGTTTGGTCTGCTGGCGACGATGCTTGCCGGCGTCGGTCTCTATGGTGTGCTTGCCTACTCGACTGCACAGCGAACGCGTGAGATCGGCATTCGCATCGCGCTTGGGTCGTCACGGCTTGGAGTGTCGCGACTGGTGCTGATGGATGTTCTGCGGCTCGCCGGGATCGGGGTGGTTGTCGCCATTCCCTGTTCGATGGCTCTGGGAAGGTTCCTGCGGAGTCAACTCTTCGGGGTCTCGGCAGCGGATCCGTTTACGCTGGGCGGGGTCGTGCTGTTGATTAGCGCGGTCGCTCTGGTGGCCGCGATCGTACCCGCGCGTCGTGCCTCGACGGTCGATCCGAACACTGCACTTCGCAACGAGTAGTCGGCACGCCAATTGAGCAATAGGTAAAGCGGCGACAACGAACCGTGCTGGCTTTCGTTGTCGCCGCTTTGGGTATGTTTTAGATGTGGCAGCTGACCATGCCGCGTTTTTCGAGGTATTTCTGGTGGTACTCTTCGGCCTTCCAGAAGGTCGTTGCTGGGACGACCTGGGTCGCGATGGGTTTGCGGTAAGAGCCAGAGGCGTTGAGCTCGGCGATCTTGGCTCGGGCCTGGGCGAACTGCTCGTCGTTCTGGGTGAAGATGACGCTGCGGTACTGCGAACCCCAATCCGGACCCTGGCGGTTGACCTGGGTGGGATCGTGCATGCTGAAAAATGCGTCCAGCAGCGTTTCGTAGGATAGACGGGACGGGTCGAAGGTGACCTGGACGACCTCCGCATGGCCAGTGCGGTCGGTACAGACTTCTTTATAGGTTGGGTGTTCGAGGTCGCCGCCTTCGTATCCTACGGCCGTGTCGATAACACCGGAAATCTCGCCAAAACGGGTTTCAACTCCCCAAAAACATCCTGCACCAAATGTTGCTTTTTCCATTGCCACTCTGTTGCTCCTTACTGCTCCTATTGGATGCTCTCAGGCTGCGATTGTCATCAGCCAAAAGGTTAATAGCGGGAGTATTTTGGGCGCATGGAGAGAGATGTGTCAATGGGCTTCACAGAACTTTTGTGGGAGCGTAAACGAGTTGTCATATTCCCGCAGAAAGTGATGAAAAGAGGGGTATTGTTGCAGCCCTGAACCCAGTTAGTAACGTGCACAAGGCAGGCTAGCTGGAGCGACGGCTGGGGCTGGACTTCGAAGCGAAGGTACGGCGCGCGCCTGTGGATTTTTTCTTCGCCGGAGATTTGAGCTGGGCGAACTCGGGAGTCTTCTTTTTGGGGACGACCTTCTTGCCCTTTGCGGCGCGGTCGAGGGCCATGACCTCGCCCAGAGTTAGCTCGCGGAACTCGCCAGGAGGGACGTCGAGGCGGAGTGCACCGTATCCGATGCGGCGGATCTTTTCGACGTGGTGGCCGATCTCTTCGAACATTTTGCGGATCTGGCGGTTGCGGCCTTCGGTGAGGGTGAGCTCGTACCAGGGATTGTCGCCGCCGCGGACGAGTTCGATCTTCGCGGGAGAGGTGATGATGCGGTCGCGACGGCCGCTGCGGACCTCGTCGAGACGGCCGCGGTCGATCATGATGCCGCGGCGGATCTGTTCGAGGCCGGAGGCGGGCGGGACTCCGCTGACTTTGACGAGGTAGGTCTTTTCGACGCCGGCGGCGGCCTTGGAGAGCGCGTTGGCGAGGTTGCCGTCGTTGGTCATCAGGAGCAGGCCTTCGCTCAGGTAGTCGAGGCGGCCTACGGGGTAGAGGCGGACGTTGTCGCCATGCGGGCCAGACTTCTGCTTGGCCATGAGCTGCATGACGGTGGGGCGCTTCTCGGGGTCGTCGAGGGTGGTGACGTAGCCGCGCGGCTTGTTGAGCATGTAGTAGCGCTGCTGCTCGGGGCCGTGGAGGAGCTTGCCGTCGACGCGGATGTGGTCGCGGGTGGCGTCGTGGCGGGTGCCGAGGGTGGTGACGATGACTCCGTTGACCTGGACGCGGCCTTCGAGGATGATCTCCTCGGCTTTGCGGCGGCTGGCGATGCCGGCCTGGGCGAGGATCTTCTGGAGGCGGTCGCCTTTGGGTTCGTCGTTGTCGGTAGGATTCGGGGTGGAGGGGGACTTCGTCATGTTGTTGGCCTTCTGACTGCGGAGCTGCTCATCGCGGTCGGGTACGTCGAACCTCTATTATCGCCTGTTTTGCGTGCGGCCGCGGAAATTACATGTGGAAGGTGATGGGGCGCGCAGTGTGCGTCACTCTGTGCCGTAGAGCCGGAGGATGAAGGAGATCTGGTAGAGCACGGACACGGCTAGAAGGACGAGTTGAATGCGGCGATTTCTGGTGAACATTGCGATAAAGCAGATGGCGAGGCTTGCCACGATTCGTATTGGGTATTCGACTCCGAAGGAATGAAGGTAGGCGGAGCCTTTCAGGCTGGTGTCGATGACATCGGCGACGAAGGTCGCGGCGAGGAAGCCGAAGAACCATTTGCGACGGGAGATGAAGTAGTCTTCGTAGCCCGAGTAGTCCAACAGGTCAGAGGGAAAGAGCAGCGTGCAGAGAAAGTAGAAGAGGATCGCGTAGAGAATGACGAAGAAGTAAATCGCGAAGGTCCATTGCTGGACCAGCGTCAGACGAAACTCCCACCACCAGAAGTGAATGATCCAAAGCAGAAGCGAGGCGGCCCAGCCGAGGTGCAGGATGGAGACCTTCGCGCGTCGTGGGATGCTGGACGAAGCGGGCGAATCCGTTGAGCAGCGTCGTGATGCACAGTCCGACGATGATCGAGATAACGACTCTGACGTGAAGGTAGAGGTCCGGACTGGATTGAGGAGCGTTCATGTCGACGGCGGCCCCTGATCGATTGCCCGCTTAGAGCTTTTGGTGTCGATTAGTAGGAGTGCGTTGAAGGCCTTCGGGAGCAGGTGTGAGCGGAACGTCAGGAGGGTATTCGTTGTCACCCTCGGGCGTGGCTACGGTGTCGGGCTCGTTGTCCTCGGGAGTGTCAGGGGAGTCGCGCGGGTCGGGTTTAGGGTCGAGGTTTGAGTCGGCCATTAGCCCTCCTCGGACTCGCGGTGCAGGTCGCTTTGAATCTGGGCGTCGAGTGCGGATGAGTCTGCGGGATCGATTCGACTGACTGGTCGGTGTCGTAGTTGGGCGGCAGGCCGGAGAGACGGCCGTCGACGATGACCGCGTCGGCTACGGTCTCGCCGTGAATCGCTGCTGTCGCCGTCGGCCTGCGGCTCGCTCTGGTCTTTTTCCCGCTCAACCTCTTCCGGGCTTTCGGGTGCGTGGTGTTCCATGGGGATCTCCTCCTGCTCGGCCAGTTCGCCAGCCATCTTCTCAAACTCTTCGATGCTGGGAAGCTCGTTGATGTCTTTCAAGCCGAAGCGGAGGAGGAAGTCCTTGGTCGTCTTGTAGAGGATGGGGCGGCCGATGACCTGTTTGCGGCCGGCAGTGGTGATGAGCTTGCGCGTCATCAGGCTGCCGAGAACGCCGCCAGAGTCGACGCCGCGGATCTCGGAGATCTCGGGCGCAGTGACGGGCTGCTTGTAGGCGACGACGGCGAGGGTCTCGAGGGCCTGGAGGGAGAGCTTCAGGGGCGGCTTGAGGGATTTGACGAAGCCGCGGACGGCGTCGTGGTACTCGGGCTTGGTGGCGAGGCGGTAGCCGCCGGCGACTTCGCGGATCTCGAGGCCGCGGTCGGAGGTGGCGTAGTCGGCGATGAGCTGGTCGAGGATGGTGCGGAAGTAGTCGCGGAGGCGGCGGTCTTTCTCCTTTGCCTCGCGGGCAGTCTTCTTTTCGTCTTTTTCTTCGTGACGGGTCGGCTTCAGCAGGGGCTTCGCTTCCCTGCTCTGCGGTGGCCGGAATGACTCCGAAGACGGGCTCATGTGGGTTCGACCGAGTCGGCGGAGCTCATGGCGGCGGTTGCCGCGGCGGTGCGGCAGGCGGACGGCCCTGGCGTGGGTGCTTCTTCAGCGGCGGCGTCGTGCAGATGGCGGTTGAGTGCTTCGGCGTGCTGGGCTTCGTCTCGCTTCAGGACGTCGGCGAGCACCTCGTTGTTGAGCTCATCCTCGTCGGGGGCAGCGTCTTCGAGTGCGAGGGCTGCTGGGCGGAGTCGAGTTGGTCGAGTTCGGCCTGGGCTTCGTGGCCGAGGAGGCCGGCGAGTTGGGCCAGGGTTACGGGCTCTTCGGATGCGTAAATGACTGCTTCGATCTTTGCTTTAAGGCTCATGGTCTCGTTGGTGTACTTCTAAGCATACCAATGCTGGGTATGATTGCTCTCATCACACGGAGGAGACGCAGAAATGCTGACGCGCAGGGAGTGGATGAGGCAGGCCGCGAGTGTAACTGCTGCGGTTGCAATGCCCGAATTTCTGACCGGCCGAGGTTTGGCCAGAACGCCGTAAACAACGCGCAGGCGATTACCGGGGCGGGATCGCTGAAGGCCCATGCGGCCGCCCGTGGGCTGCTGACCGGATGTGCGGTGAATGCGGATCTGTTTCGGCAGGACGAGGGCTTCCGGAGCTGCTGGCCGAGCAATACAACATCGTCGTGCCGGAGAACTGCCTGAAGTGGAACATCCTGCGCCCCACGGTCGATACCTACGACTTTGCCGACGCGGACAGCCTGGTTGCGTTCGCCGAAGCGCATGGGATGAAGGTGCGGGGGCACAACTTCGTGTGGCATGAGGCGCTCCCGAGTTGGTTTGCCGCAACGGTGAATAAGGAGAATGCGCAGAAGTTTCTGGTCGATCACATTCACACGGTTGGCGGGCGGTACAAGGGCAAGATCCACTCGTGGGACGTCGTGAACGAGGCGATCTGGATTCAGGATGGGAGGCCGGATGGGTTGCGGAGCTCGTCGCCGTGGTTTCGAGATGCTGGGGCCGGGATACATCGACCTCGCCTTCAGGACTGCGCGTGAAGCCGATCCCTCGGCGCTGCTGACCTACAACGACTACAGCATCGAGTATGACAACGACGAAGAGGGAAAGAAGCGGACTGCGGTGCTTGCACTGCTGCGACGCATGAAGGCGGACAAGGTACCGCTCGATGCTTTGGGGATCCAGTCGCACATTCGCGCAGTAAGCAAAGACGGTTTCAGCAAAGGCGTCCGAGAGCTGCTCGACGGCGCGAAGGCGCTAGGGTTGCAGGTCTTTGTGACGGAGCTGGATGTGAATGACGATGCCGTTGCCACAGAGGATATGACCGAGCGCGACAAGATTGTGGCCGACGTCTATCGCAGCTATCTGACGACGGCACTCGCCGGGCCTGAAGTCAAGGCCGTGCTGACCTGGGGCGCGAGCGACAAGAACACGTGGCTGAATAAGGGGACGAAGTTTCGCAAGCAGCATCCGGAAAGGTTGCAGCGGCCGCTTCCGTTCGACCCGGACTATGCGCCGACCCCGGCCTTCTTCGCGATGCGAGAGAGCTTTGATCAAGCGAAGAAGAGGTAGCGATGAGATTCGATCAAAAGGACGGCCCGCGGAATCGCGTGCCGTCTTTTCACTCGGCGGTACATCTATTTTGCGATGGTATTGAAGAGCCAGAAGAGACAGCCCGAGAGCAACGCTGCAGCCGGGAGAGTGAAGACCCAGGCCATCGCGATGTCGCGAATAGTGGACATCTGCAGACCGCTCTTGTTCGCCGCCATGGTGCCAGCCACGCCTGACGAGAGAACGTGCGTGGTGCTGACCGGAAGACCGTACGTGTCGGCCGCGAGAATGGTGCACATGGCGACGAGCTCGGCCGAGGCGCCCTGAGCGTAGGTGAGGTGGGTCTTGCCGATCTTTTCGCCGACCGTGACGACGATGCGCTTCCAGCCGACCATGGTGCCGAGGCCAAGTGCCAGAGCGACGGCGACCTTGACCCAGGTGGGAATGAAGCGGGTCGACTTGTCGAGGAAGGCCTTGTAGTTGGCGATGATCTTCGTGTCGCCGACGCTTATCTTCGGGCCGGACTTTGCCAGTATCCGGAACGATTCGCTGGTCAGGTACATCTGGTTGCGAACGTTGGCCTGCATCTCGGCCGGGACGTTGCCGAGCGAGCCGTAGGTGGTGGCCTCGTTGCGGATGTCGGTGACCTGCTGCTGAAGGGCGAGCATGACGCCGGGCTCGTACTTCTTGGTGCTGATGAAATGTTCAAGCTCGGGGGTGGCGTCCTGCATGACGGCGCCGGGCTCGACGTAGTTGTTCGAGCGCACCGGCAACCTGCGTGGAGACGGCGGCGAAGGTCTGCACCTCGTCGCACTGACAGTGTGGTTGAGCGCGTAGGCCGTGGGGACGGTGCCGACGAGGATGAGCATAATGAGACCCATGCCCTTCTGTCCGTCGTTGGAGCCGTGCGCAGTAGCTGACGCCGCCGCAGGTGAGGATCAGCAGAAGCACGGATGTAGAACGGGGGCGGGGCGCTGCCCTCGGGGGCCTTATAGAGGCGCGGATCGCGGGCGACGAGTTTGAAGAGGAGGAAGACCAGCGCGGCACAGACGAAGCCGATGATTGGCGAGATAAGAAGAGCTTTGAAGACCTTGGTGACCTGCTCCCACTCGACGCCAGCAGTGCCGGAGTTGCCCTGCATCAGCTGGTTGGCGATGCCGACGCCGATGATGGAGCCGATCATGGTGTGCGAGCTTGAGGCTGGCAGACCACGCCACCAGGTCGCGAGGTTCCAAAGGATGGCGGCGACGAGCAGAGCGAAGACCATCGAGAATCCGGCGCCCTTGCTGACCTTGAGGATCAGTTCCACGGGCAACAGAGTGATGATGGAGAACGCTACTGCACCGGAGCTGAGAAGCACGCCGATGAAGTTCATGACGCCGGAGTAGACCACGGCAACGTGCGGCTCAAGTGAGTGGGTGTAGATGCAGGTGGCGACGGCGTTGGCGGTGTCGTGGAAGCCGTTGACGAACTCGAAGCCGAGCGCGATAAGCAGCGCGATGCCGAGCAGAATGAACGGGAAGACTGAAGCGGAGTGGACGATGGAGAGATCGTCGGCCAGCTTTGTTCCGATGTAGACGAGGCCGGCAACCAGCATGATGCCGAAGATGATTCCGCCAATTTTGCCCGGGGACGACTTCTTGAGTTTTTCGTCAAGCAGGGAGCCGGGAGGGGTAACTACAGGAGTAGCCATGTTGATATCGCCTTGAAAGTTCAAGATGATTGCGTGAACCCGACGATAGGCCAGAATTGCGAACGGGAGTGTTACGGGAGTGTGAAAGATGATGGTTCTATTTGATCGATCGAATGGCCGCGAGATTTGTGGACGTGAAGCGTTCGAAGCTGGTTGGCCTGCAAGCCCGAAGCCTCTATCGTCATGAAAACACGGCCTTCGAGGCAGTTAGCGTCTACAACTATCGTTCGTTGTCTTGAACCTTGGGTGAGGCTATGATTCGAGCTTTCGAAGGGTGTTTTTATGAAAACCTCTGCACAATGGCTCAGTGAGTGCGATCGTCGCCGTCGTAATCATTTTGTTCAGCTTGACCCGACCGGCGTTTGGGGACAGCTTACACCATCTATGATCTTGGCGATGATAACGGCCATGGCATCTATGGAATCGACAGTGCGGGCGACGTTGTGATCTGGGGAATCAACGGCTGCGGTATCTCGTCGCCGATGTGCTACGTGACTTACGTCGACGGCGTTGCAACCGGCGATGGTTCGACGGCTGCCTGTTCTTGCCTATGACGATGGACACGTGCGTGCTCGGCTCCTGCGGGCTTCAATGCGTCGAAGGCAGTTTGCAACAACGGATGGATTGGGTTGGGTTCCGTCTACAGTCCGAACGGCGATCGGAATGGCGTTTATCTCAGGCTCCGGATCCAGTTTCGACTTCCTGGGCAGGGGTTCGGCGGACCAAGTCTTCCTGAACTCCGCCGGCGATTTTGCGTGAGACCGATGGGCAGGATGAAGAGATGTACGTTGCAATCCTTGACTCTGCACCTAAAATTCGAGGCGTTCGATTTTTCCGTTCAGCAAGATTCTGATCCGGTTGCGACTCCTGAGCCGGCCAGCTGGTTTCTGGTGGGGACTGGCCTTCTCGGGTTCGCCGCTGCCATTCGACGTAAGGCAAACCGGTAGCTAGGCCTTCTGAATTCGATCGAGAGGGTCTAGCGCCAGTCGTCGCGGGTCTGGGCCTGGTCGGCGAAGACCTGATCGAAGGCTTCAGTCTTCTTGATGAGGATGTCGCCCTGCAGCCTGGGTTGGTGGAGCAGCACGGCCTGTAGCCGAACCAGTTCGAGCATGGCCAGAAACATGCAGATGAGCGCGCGTTCCGTGTGGGTGTTGTGGAGCAGGCGGCGCAGGCTTACGGGCTTGTCTTCCATGATCAGGCGGCGTTTGACGTAGTCGATCATCTGCGCGACGGTGACGGAATCCTCATCGACATCGAGGACGGGGCGCTCGCGAAGGCGGTTGAGGATGTCCTGGAAGACGCGGACGAGGTCGACGGTGTCGGCGGCGATCTCCTGATCGAGGCTCGACTCGTCGGCTCCGGCCTCCTGCGCGTCGCGGCGGAAGTTCCTCATGCCGGGATTGGTCCAGGTGGCCTCTTCGATCTGCTGTTTCTGGAGGAGCATCTGAGCGGCGGCCTTGAAGCGCTCGTGCTCGAGGAGACGCTCGACGAGTTCGCGGCGAGGGTCTTCGGATTCGCCACCGAGGACGTCGGAGGGGTCGCGCGGAAGCAGGGTCTTCGACTTGATGTGGATCAGCAGCGAGGCCATGTAGATGAACTCGCCGGCGGCGTCGACGTCGACCTGTTTCAGCTGGTGGGTGTATTCGAGGAACTGGCTGGTGATGCGGGCGATGGGGATGTCGTAGATGTCGATGTTCTGCTTGCGGATGAGGTCGAGCAGAAGGTCGAGGGGGCCGTCGTAGACCTGGCCTACGGTGACGGAGAAGGGCGATTGCGAGGCTTCTTCTTTTTCCTTGTCCTTGCGAGGCGCGTTTCGGCTCGGGCAGCGGGGTACGGGCTTCGGTTCGAGGGCGAAGCTGGTGGAGGGCGACTCTTCGATCTCCGACGGCGCAAGGTCGGGCGATGAATTCGCCGAACCTGGGGCATCCGGCGAAACTTGTGGTGCTTCAGGCGAAATCGGGAGTTCCCATTCGACTTTCGCTCGGGTCGGGATGACAGCGTCAGCAAGGAGTCGGGTTGGAGATTTTTCTGTCGGGCATGGTGGTTACTCGAGGCCCATGGCCTGGCGGACGTGCTGGAGGGTCTGGATGGCGCGGCGGCGGGCGCGGGCGGAGCCGTCCCATAGGATGGCGTCGACGTCGCTCGGGGTCGGCTTCGAGGGCGCGGCGGCGCTCCTGAATGGGGGCGATCTCGTGGACGATGGAGTCGGCGAGCCAGCCTTTGCACTGGATGCAGCCGATGCCGGCGGTGGTGCAGCCCTCGGCGGCCTCGGCCTGGACTGTTCGGCGGAGAAGACCTTGTGGAGGTCGAAGACGGGGCAGACGTCGGGGTTGCCAACGTCGGTGCGGCGGATGCGCGCGGGGTCGGTGACCATGGTCTTGAGCTTGGCGCGGAGATCGGCCTCGGGCTCCGACGAGCATGATGGTGTTGCCGTAGCTCTTGGACATCTTGCGGCCGTCGAGGCCGGGGAGTTTGGGCGATGGGGTGAGGAGGACTTTGGGTTCGGGGAGGATTCCGTTCGATGACGTTGTTGGCGGCGACCTCGGCGGCGATGATCTCCTTGTCGGAGTGGTCTGCGCGGGCCTTTTCGATGGCCGGTGTGGGTTGCGGAGCAGTAGAGGGCGTTGAAGCGGCGGGCGACCTCGCGGGTGAGCTCGACGTGGGCGACCTGGTCCTGGCCGACGGGGACGAAGTCGGGCTGGTAGAGGAGGATGTCGGCGGACTGGAGGAGCGGGTAGCCGAGGAAGCCGTAGGTGTTCAGGTCCTTCTCGCGGAGCTGCTCCTGCTGGTCCTTGTAGGTGGGGACGCGCTCGAGCCAGGGGAGCGGGGTGAACATGCTGAAGAGGGTGTGGAGTTCGGCGTGCTGGGGGACGTGGGACTGGATGAAGATGGTCGAGCGCTCGGGGTCGAGGCCGGCGGAGAGGAAGTCGAGGGCGACGTCGCGGATGTTCTGGCGGAGGGTCGTGGGATCGGCGTAGTCGGTGGTGAGGGCGTGGAGGTCGGCGATGAAGAAGTAGCAGTCGTACTGGTCCTGAAGCCGGACCCAGTTGTAGAGCGCGCCCATGTAGTTGCCGAGATGCAGGCGGCCTGTGGGGCGCATGCCCGAGAGGACGCGGGGGCGTGGGGAGATGGAGTGTGTTTTCAGTCATTTGCGATCAAGTGCAAGGGTAAATGATTCGAGCGGAGATGCAGGTTGTGAGGAGTTTGCGAGGCTTTTCGAGGGGGGTACCCCCCTATTGTCCGCGCGTAAATTCCTTGTAATCAGATATTTACGGCATGGATTGTTCCGCAAAATCCTCATAACAAAGGGGTTGCGTCCAAAATCTTCTTTCTAAACGAGTTAGCCCCGGTGGATGGCCGGGGCTGGCTTGTTTCGATCTCTATATTCAGTATAGCGGGTTGAGGATAACTAAAGTGCCACTCGGATGTTGTTGTTTTATATTGGGTTAGATCAATCAGGGGCTTGACATGCGTTTTTTGGGCGAAAAATGGCAAAAGAAAAAATGGCGGTTTGTAAGTCGCTTGGTTCCATGAATTTCGGCGTCCTTTGGAAGTAGCTTTATTGGGCTTGGTGCACAATGAGTGGCCGACGCGATGTTGGTCTGGCAATAGCTGAATCGAACCACCCAAGACTATCTTTTGCAACTGAGAGGAAATCAAAGAATGGAAGAAGCTAACCGACGATTGATGTTTCATGGCATGTGTCTGTTCCTGCTTGGGCTGCTGACCGGTTTTGCCGAACAGCATTTTGCCAATGTCCGAATGGGGCTTGCCGCGCACCTGGAGGGTTTGATGAATGGGACCTTCCTCGTTGCGCTTGGGGCCATTTGGACCCATGTAAGGCTATCGACATCGGCAACGGGGGTCGCCTACTGGACTGCGCTTTACGGCACTTATGTGAATTGGCTGATGACTATTCTGGCCGCGGTCTTCGGTACTGCGGCGCTTTCACCGATCACAGGAGCCGGCCACAGTGGACTGCCTTGGCAAGAGAGCTTTGTCACGATTGGCTTCATGTCGGTCGGCATCGCAATCATTGCATCGTCTGTCCTTGTCATTTGGGGTCTTCGCAAGAAAGTGTCGGCATGATGTCAAGATCCGACAGCCGGCAAAAGACCCTCAGATAGATGCCGCCGCACTCCTTCTTAGCTGCTGAAATGCATCTAAATCTGGTAGTGGGAGGGCTGACATGATAGTGATGGCGATCTGTATGGCGGGACTTTGCGTTTTGATCCTGGGATGAGCCACGATACGTGTGCGTGCGAGACGTGAGGTCCTGGAGAAGAGCGTTGAGCCTGAGGAGTTGTTGAAGCTTCTGAATGCGAACCAAGTCCTGCTGTACGATGTGCGGCAGCCGCTGGACTTTCTGGCGCACCCGGAGACCATTCCGGGAGCCATGAGGATTCCGCCGAAGGACATCGCTGAGGAGACGGCCTCGTTTTCTCGCGACCAGGAGTCAGTGATCTATTGCACGGGCGGCGACCATCAGACGAGCCGGATCGTCCTGCGGAAGGCGCGCGCGCTGAATTTTACGCAGGTGAAGATCCTTAAGGGCGGACTCGCAGCGTGGAAGGACAGAGGGTATCCCGTGGAGGCGTATACCAGATCATTTCAGCTGGATACGGTGGCCTAACCCGTCTTCTGCAGGGCCTGAAAACCATTTCGCCAGCGGACCGCGGGTAAATGCACACTTCTGCGCTGCACCGAAAGCCGAATAGGCAATGTCGGTCGTTCAAATCTGCGACATCTTCTTTGACACCTACCGGGAGTTCTCTTTCAAACTAAGGGCCGTTGTTAGTATTTGCCGCCGCAGTCGTTGTGCAGGACGTTGCTCGGATCCGGAGAGCTTTCGAGACAGGGAATGGCGCTCAGGTATTCGTATATGGCAGTGAGTTGATGGTCGGTCATGTTGTGAAACACTGGCCATGGCATGACCTGGAGAAGGCTTCCGTCGACGGGAGGCGGAATGCAGTTGGCCGGGGTGGGAGTTGGCGAAATGTCTGTACAGATTGGATGGATTTTATCGAGATCGATTCCGGTCCTCATGATCTGCTTAAACTCCGAAAGCGTGCGGCCCCCTTCGGCGCGCCCTGTCCTGTCCGGCGTCAGGTTGCGAGAGATGATGTCCGGCCCAAGATAGCCTCCAAACCCTGGGTCATAGAAACCTGGGGGGAGCGCTGGACCGAAGTCGGTGCCACCTTCAAGGTAGGTCGTCGGATCGACCTTCGTCGGCTGTCCAAAGTAGGGGTTTCCGCCTGCGGCGTAGTTGAAGTTTGGAGGTCCGCCGCCGGTGTGACAACCATTGCAGTCGCCAACGGCGTTGACCAGAAAGCTCCCGTATCCGACCAAACCCGGGTCTTTTCCGGCCAGTTTGAGCGGGACAGGCGCGATCTGGAAACCTATCTTGATAAGCGTGGCCTCGTCGTCCTGGAAGGCCTGCGCTTGAACGCGTGACGGAGTTCTGAACATTCCAACGAGAACGATCATCACACCCAGTGTGACGACAACTCCCGCCGCGATTTTGAGACGTAGCTGTGACTTCATTTGGGGTTCTCCTTTGTGGATTTTTCAGGCCGGGGGCCTTGGGATTGGACTTCGGGCGGGAATTATACGCTTTGAGTGCCGCGCACGCCGGTGAAGGTTCTCGAGGGCGGACTGGAAGGCCGGAGATATCCAGTGGAGGCTTGCTGGGTCAATTCAGTGGATCTGGTGACCTGGAGGCTCGGTAGTGGTCAAGACGGGGCGGAGAAGCAGATTTCTCCACTGCGCCGTTCGCAAAGGCGCGAACGGCTTCGGTCGAAATGACGGTCCCGTGGCGAGACCTATACGGAGAAGAGAATGTGGTTGAAGATGCTGTAAAGCGGGAGGAAGAGTGCGGAGATAAACCTGCCGCCGATCAGGAAGAGAATGATGAGGCTGAACATGCCCATGCGGTCGTAGAGCTGGGCGGCCTTGTAGGGGAGAAAGTGGCGGAGGACGTGGCTGCCGTCTAGCGGCGGTAGGGGGATGAGGTTGAAGACGAAGAGCAATAGGTTGATGAAGATGACGAAGTAGAGAAAGAGCGCGACGGGGAAGAGTGCGGGCAGGCCTTCGGTGGCGACACCGGGAACATGCTGGGCGATGGCCACGGCCGTGAGGATGGAGACGTCTCCGGGTGGAAGCATGTGCTTGATGACGATAAGCAGGATGAGCGCGACTGTTGCCGAGAGCAGGTTGCTGGCGGGGCCGGCGAGGGTGACGAGGATGTCATCGCGCTTGTAGTTCTTGAAGTTGCGAGCGGTGACGGGCGTGGGCTTGGCCCAGCCGACGAGGAAGCCACCGTAGACCAGAGAGATGAGCGGGAAGAGGACGGAACCGACCGGGTCGAGGTGCTTGAGGGGATTGAGGGTTACGCGGCCGAGCATCATGGCGGTGGGATCGCCGAGACGGTTGGCGGCCCAGGCGTGGGCGCACTCATGGATGCTGAAGGCGAGAATCAAGACCACGATCTCGAAGAAGATGACGACGACGTTCAGACTCATAAGTATTCAAGTCTACTGAATTTCGCGTAAGGGGACCGTAAAGATCGCTCAGGGTTTGTTGGGATGATGGAGGGACGGGTCTTTGCGGATTTTGACGTGGGCGGGAATGCCTACGGCGACGGTGCCGGGAGGGACGGGTTTGGTGGCGAGGCCAAGGGCCCCGAGCATGGCGTTTTCGCCGACGTTCGATCCGGCGAGGACCGTTGCGTGATAGGTGACGCGGGCGTGGGGGCCGAGTTCGGTGACCTTGTTGGTGACGTCTGCCTGGTGGTTGATGTTATGGGTGTGGGAGTAGATGTTGGCGTAGTCGGAGACGCTGGTGCCCTCGTGGAGGACGATCTCGCCGCGGTCGTCGAGCATGACGTTCTTGTGGATGGTGCAGGAGTCCTCGATGGTGAGGTTGTAGCCGTAGGTGAATTCGACGTTGTGGAAGATTTTGACGTGCTTGCCGAGGTGGCGGAAGATGTGGCGGCCCAACATGCAGCGGAAGCGGAAGCCGAGCCAATGGTTAAGGCCGACGGGGGAGCGGTCGAACATCTGCCAGAACCAGATGAGGGGTTTGCGGACGGCGTATTTCTCGGCGTCGACGTCGCCGTAGTACTCGGGTTCGAGGGTGGCGTTGCGGGGATCGAGGCTCTCCATGAGCGTGTGCATGGCGAGCTCGTGGTTGAGGGTCGCCTTGGGAGGGCCGGCGTAGGTATGGCCGAGGTAGAGCTGGATGAGTTCGTCGCGCACGATCTGTGAACGGACGTTGGCCGATTGATGGCGGGTGAAGTCGTCGTTGAGGCGGGCAAGCCAGCGACGGTAGATGGCTTCGGCTTCGGGGGTGGGCTTTAGTTCGCGGTACTCGTGTACAGGCATGGGTCCCTCTTTCAGAACAGACTATTCTATGGCGAATACAGCGTAGACGGTGGCGGATTTTTCGATGCGGCGGGGATTGATGGCGAGGGGTTGCGACGGCCTGGGCGGCCATCGGTGCTGGGGCCACGGCACGCATGAGGGGACGGGGTGGCTCGGCCTGGGTTTCATTGCTGGCGTAGAGGAGGGTGCCGAGTTTTGCGTTGAGGCCTTTGGCCATCTCACCGGCTACGGTGCGGGCGCGCTGGAGGGCCTTGGCGGCGGCTTCGGCCTGCGGGGCGTTCTCGTCTTTCAGGCCCCAGTCGATCTGGCCGGACTGGTTGGCTCCGGCTTTGACGGCAACGTCGAGAATCTTGGCGGCATCGGCGGCGTTGGTACGGACTGTCCAGCTTTGAGTGACCTGGAACTTGCGCTGGGCCTTCTCGGCGGGGGTCAGCTTGTCGACCTGATACTCCTGCACAGGGGAGACGTTTTGGTTTTCGCTTTCGATTGCGTCGCTGGGGACGCCGGACGCGGAGAGGGCTTTAATGATGGCGTTGGAGAGGGTGGAACCGGAGGCGTAGGCTGCGTCCTTGTCGGGGCCGTAGGTGATGAAGCCGATGTGGACGGTGGCGGTGTCGGCCATGACGATGACCTTGTCGGTGGCAGTGATGGCGATGGTGCGGTTGTCCTTGTTGACCTGGATGGTCTGGGCGGAGGCGATGCTCGTGAAGACAACGGCGATTAGTGCGAAGGCGGAGACTTGGAAGATCTTCATTGGTCTTCTCCTGTGGAGTCGAGGAGCTCGGCGAGGGTGGGTTTGTGTTTGGGCCTGGCGGCGAGCTTCTGTTTGGGGTCGGGCAGAACACGCTCGGGCGGCGGAGTGCCGACTCGATCGCGGGCGTTGGCCTTGACGGCTTTGACCTTGGAGAAGACCTGTTTCTTCGGCTTGCTCATCGGGTTCCTTTTAGGGGCTTGGGGCCCATGCGTGATTATGCATTACTCTTGCCTGCGAGGGGTGAAGTCAGGCAGGATTGCAGAGGGGGACGCGGCTGGCATAAGCGGGCCGCCGACCGGATGAGGTGTGGCATGGAAGAGCGGGATTTTTTTGATGAAAAAGCAGAGCAGCGGACGCATGTAATGACTTGTCCACACTGTGGGCAGCAGGGGGAGTACCAGATCGACTGGATCGTGCGAAGGAAGAAGGCGCAGTTGCCCCGAGGGGCCGATGACCGCGACCGGGCGCGTTTTGCCAAGGCGCAGAGCTACATGGTGCGGCGCGATGACCCGATGGGGTGCAAGAACGTTCGGTGCAGAAAACGCTTTGATGTGGTTGGTATTCAGTCGGTCGCGTTTATTTAGGAGTGGAATAGTATTTTGCCGTCGTGGTTTGGCCAGGGACGGTCGTGATTTAGTACACTGAGTGCGGCCGATGTCCCTGTCGGTTGCCGTTTGAACCAAAGATACGCGGAGACCAGAACGCAATGGCGAATACACTGCTTCCCATCGAAGAACGCAACCTGACACCGGACCAGGTGGAGCTGTTGGATAAGCGCCGGCGTCGCGGCCAGCTCTTTCTGGTGCTCTGCTTTCAGACCCTGATTGTTGGGACCCTGGTGACCCTCTGGGCCGGGCAGGACTGGACGCTGTCGCCGGGATGGACGCACCCGATGGTTTATTGGGACGCGACGATGTTTACGCTTTCGCTGGTGTTCGGCATATTGGGTGTGCGGCTGAAGCGCGGCAGCAATGAGTTCATCAGCTACTAGCCAAGTAGCGGGTTGTAGCTGCGATGTATCTGTGCGACACCTCTCTGGTGTCATCGGCGGTTGGGCCGATCGCGCAGGTTGCTTATAATCGACGGACTGGTGTTGATCTTTTTGCCGCTTATGTGGTGTAGACGACATAATGTCTTTCTAACGAGTAAAGCTATACCTGGAATTCCTGCAGGCCTGATTCGCTTTTCGAGCCTACGCATCTCATCTCATATGTGTGGAAATGAAGCAGATGGCGGCGACGATGCCCATGTCCTCCCTGACCCTCGACGATGGAAGTACGGCGGTGCTTGAGCCGATAGACGAGGCCTCGCGGGCGCCGGGCAGGCTGCGGGACAAGTTCGGCCGGGCCATTACGGACCTTCGCGTGTCGGTGACGGACCGCTGCAACTACAAATGCGTTTATTGCCGGACGGGCAATGAGGGCGCGCAGTATACCGAGTTGGCCATTGCAGACTATCATGCGGATGGTGCGGTCGTTCGTCTCGCTGGGAGTGGAGAAGATCCGGCTGACCGGAGGCGAGCCGTTGCTGCGGTCGGGACTGGTGGAGATGGTGCGCGAGCTGTCGTCGATGCGGACTGCTATCTGCCGGATGGGACGCTATGTTGGCGATGCGGGAGTGCCGCTCGATCTTGCTCTGACCACGAATGGACATCTGCTGGAGGGACTTGCGCGGCCGTTGAAGGACGCGGGGCTGAATCGTGTGACCGTCAGTATGGACGCGGTGGATGCGGAGACCTTTGCGGCGATCACGCGAGTGCCGCGGAGCTTCGACAAGGTGCTGGCTGGCATTCGCAAGGCACAGGCGGTGGGGCTTGGAGCCGGTGAAAGTGAACTGCGTGCTGCTGCGCGGGTTCAACGATGGGCAGATCGAACAGTTTGCGGATTTTTCGCGGAGCGAGGGTGTGATCGTTCGATTTATCGAGTGGATGCCGCTCGAAGAAGACCGCAGCTGGAAGAGAGAGACCGTGATTTCGATGGATGAGATCGTGGAGCGGTTGAATGCGTATCGTCCGCTGGTGGAGCTGGCGCCGCACGTGGCGAGCGAGACGGCGAAGCGGTTTACGTTCGACGATGGCGTGGGCGAGATCGGAATTATCGCGCCGGTGTCGCGGCCTTTCTGTGGGCACTGCAGCCGGGTGCGGCTGACCTCGGATGGAAAGATTCGGACATGTCTGTTCTCGCAGAGCGACCACGATCTGTATGGCGAGATGGTGCGCGGTGGAACCGATGCGGAGCTTGCAGCGTATATTCGCAAGACCGTTATGCGCAAAGAGGCGCGACACCACATCGGCGAACCGGGTTTTCAAAAGCCGTCGCGCAACATGGTCCATATTGGCGGCTGATCGATGTTGTCTTTGCAGTCGCCGGCACGATTGAAACTCTTTACGAATTGAATTCGTCTGGTAAGTTCGTCTGGTAGGGTTGTCTGATATCTGATGTGTTATTGGGCTGAGGTCAACAATTGAAAGACAGACGGCAGTTTGAGGTGATCGAAAGCCGCCAGATGGACCACCTGCGGGTGTTCCATGACGTTGCACGCGCGCTGACTTCGAGCCTGGAGCTGGAGGAGATTCTGGGCGCCATCATGGACAAGATGGCGCAGTTCTTCGGGCCGGAGCGATGGTCGATGCTGATGGTCGATGACAGTCGCGAACGAGCTCTATTATGCGATTGCGGTGGGCGAGAATGCCGAGAGCCTGAAGGGGCTGCGGGTACCGATGGGCGAGGGCGTCGCAGGGTGGGTGGCGTCGACGGGCAATCCGCTGGTGGTGCCGGATGTGGCGCTGGATCCGCACTGGTCGGCGTTTGCGACTAAGCATCCGGACCTGAAGATCCAGTCGATCGCCTGCGTGCCGGTGCGGTCCGGGAACAAGACGCTGGGCGTGATCCAACTGCTGAACAGCAAGCTGGACCTGCTGTCGGAGTACTCGATCTCGTTTCTGCGGATCCTGTGCGACTATGCGGCGATTGCGATTCAGAATGCGCGGTCGATGACGCTGATCCAGGAGCTGACGATCACGGACGATGTGACGGGACTGTTCAATGCGCGGCATCTTTACACGATGCTGGATGAGCAGGTAGCGCAGGGGCAGGTATTTAGTTTGATGTTCGTCGATTTGGACCACTTCAAGTCGGTGAACGATACGCATGGGCACCTGATCGGGAGCCGGCTGCTGGCTGAGATTGGCGGACTGCTGAAGCGGTGCCTGGGGCCGAACAACTCGGCGTTCCGGTATGGCGGGGACGAGTTTGTGGCGCTGCTGCCGGGGATGGGGAAGTCAGCGGCGAGCGGAACGACGATGGCGCTGCGCGAGGATCTGCGGGCGGCGCGCTTTCTGGAGGGGGCGGGACTTTCGCTGAGCGTCTCGGGGAGCTTTGGGCTGGCGACCTATCCGGAGGACGGGAGTACGGTGCCGACGATTCTGCGGGCGGCCGACACGATGATGTACGAGGCCAAGATCACGCGGGACAACGTCGCCGTCGCGGGCAAGGGGACGGTCTCAAAGTCAGCGAAGAGTGCGCTCCGACAGCGGTTCGCGGCAAACGGTGCGGGCTGTTTCTCGAGCGCGACTCGTTGCCACGCGGCTGAGGGTCTTCCCACTTTTTATTGGTTCTTATTTTTATGGTTAGCTGGGGCCATGGCGCTCGAGTGAGGTGCCGCGACGAGGCTCGGGCTTGATGACGTCGCGATTTTCGGGTGAGACCGGGTGGACGCCGAAGTCCCAGACGCCGAGGTTGACCATCTTGTCGGAGATGACCTCCATGAGAGCGAACTCGCCGAAGTCGAGGGGCTCTTTGGGTGTGATCTTGAGCCAGTGGCCGCCGGGGAGGAGTTCGGTGGTGGTTTCGACGACGTCCTCCTGGCGTTGGCCGGTGCCGAGGAGAGGAATTCGGAAGCTGTCGATGACACGGGCGCCGGCGCGGACATCGGCGCGGACGATGACGTAGCGGCTTTTGGGTGAACCGCCGTCGGGATCGTTCGGGATGCGGCTGGTGGCGCCGTGGGTGTCGACGGTAAGGGGCGTCCCTGCAGTATTGCCGACGCTCTCGTCGCCGATGCGGATGTAGAGGACGGGGTCTTTGACGTGGAGCTGGATGGGTGAGACCTCGCCTTTGAGGGTAACGATGGGATGCGCGGCGGAGAGTGGGTTGACGCCGGCCTTGAGGAGGTTGTGGCCGGTGTTGCGGTTCAGATCGCTATCGGTCTGGGCGAGGGGGACGAGCTCGGGAGTGCCGCGGTAGGTGTCGAGGGCGAGGGTGCTGTCCTCTTCGGGGAGGCGGAGGTCTTTGGCGACCTCGGGGGTGAGGGCGGCGCGCTCGGCCTCTTCTTTGAGGAGCTCGGGGTCGATCGCGGGCGGCTGTGGGTTGTTCGGGTCGACCGGGCCGGGTTGGGCGTGTTGCTTCTCCCAGCGGTGGGTCGCATCGAGGTCGACGAGAGACAGAGGGATCTCCTCTTCGGCGCCGCCGCGTTCGGCGCTGATGTAGCGGACGATGTTGCCGACGACGCGGTAGCTCATGACGATCTGGTAGCTGCCGTCCTTGAGATGAGGCGGGTGCGATGGGGGGTGGTGGCGTCGGGCTGGATTGCGGTGGTGTGCTGTTGGGCCGCGTGGCCCACGGAGCTACCCCAGCTGACTCCAATGGCGAGCGCGACAGCTCCGGCGAGCCTGCGGATGTTGCTCGGGACGATGTGTTTCAAAGTGGTCATAAGCGGATGATCAACAGTTTAGACGCGGAAATTGATGTTCTAAACATGCCGTACTACCTGCCGATACATTTGACTCATTCGAGACAACTTCATGACAACTGGAGGAAGATTTGCGCTGTAACTTCATCCCATGTAGCTAACTGCGTCCAAACAGCCTAATGTACATTCCGCAAGCCGACTTAGGAAGTGATATGAGTGTTTTATTGAAGACCCTGGTCCGATGTTCGAGTTTCCTCCTCCTCACGTTGATAGCTTGCGGCGGAGGCTCCAAGTCTTCAGCAGAGGGCGACTTTACTTTGACCTCGACGCCAGCTGCGATCACCCTTGTCCCGGGCGGAACGGGGCAGCAGATCAGCGTGACTGCCACGCCAACCAACGGCTTTATGGGGATAGTGACCGTCGCGATTACAGGCCTTCCTATGGGGGTGTCCGCGCAACCGGCGATGCTCACCCTGACTCCGGGGACTGCTCAAAATGTGACTGTGACCGCTGGCACGAGTGCCACGGCCGGCGGCGCCACACTGGCGCTGACGGGGACTTCGGGAGCACTTAGTCATTCTGCTGCCATCACAGCCACCATCTCTGCGCCCGTTCCACCGCCGGACTTTACATTGTCCGCATCGCCGACGTCGTTGACCCTCACGCCCGGAGCTGTCGGTTCGCAGGTAAGTGTTACGACAGCGGCGCTGAATTCGTTTACGGGCACCGTGACGGTCGCGATTACCGATCTGCCTGCCGGAGTGACGGCAAACCCGGCGACGTTGGCTCTGACTCCAGGGGTTGCGCAGAGCGTCACCTTAACAGCTGCGACAAGCGCCACGCCAGGGACATTCACGGCAACCTTCACAGGAACATCCGGAGCGTTAAGTCACTCGATTGCGGTTGCGGTGGCGGTCGGCTCGCTACCGGATTTCACGCTGACGCTGTCGCCAGCGTCGCTGACCGTTATGGCGGGAGCGGCCGGTTCGCAGGTGAGCATTACAGCTGTGGCGCTTAATTCGTTTACCGGGACGGTTGCGGTCGCGATCGGCCTGCCGGCAGGCGTTACGGCGAATCCGGCGACGCTGAATCTGACGCCCGGCGTGGCGCAGAGCACGACACTTGCGGCCGCGCTTACGGCACCTGCGGCGACGTCGACGGTCACGTTTACGGGAACCTCGGGCACCCTGTCTCATGCCGCGACGCTCGCTCTGACAGTGCAAGCGGCGCCGATGACCAATGCACCCGATGTGACAACGTACCACTACGACATCTCGCGCGATGGGCTCAATGCGAATGAAACAATTCTGACCCCGGCCAATGTGAACTCGGCCCAGTTCGGAAAGATTGGCTTCGACACGGTCGATGGAAAGGTCGACGCCGAACCACTTTATCTCGCCAATGTCATTATCGGAGGCCAGTTCCACAACGTGCTGTATGTCGCCACCGAACATGACAGCGTCTATGCCTTCGATGCGGACACCGGCACTCAGCTCTGGAAGAACTCGATTCTCGGCAGCGGTGAGACCACGAGCGATGACCACGGTTGTGGGCAGATTACGCCCGAGATAGGAATCACCTCGACACCGGTCATCGATCGCAAGCAGGGAGCGAACGGCACGATCTTTACCGTGGGTATGAGTAAGGACGCGAGCGGAAATTATCACCAGCGTCTGCACGCGCTCGACGTCACTACGGGCGCGGAGGTCAGCGGCAGCCCGACGGAGATCGCCGCAACCTATCCCGGGACGGGGGACAACAGCCAGAACGGCAATGTGGTCTTCGATCCGGCGCAGTACGCCGAACGTGCTTCGCTGCTGCTCCTCAATGGGAACATTTACACCGGCTGGACGTCGCACTGCGATGTGGGACTCTACACAGGCTGGGTGATTGGTTACAGTGAGTCGACGCTGCAGCAGACGCAGTTGCTGAACCTGACACCGAACGGTCACGAGGGCTCGATCTGGATGAGCGGCGGCGGAATAGCAGCCGACAGCAATGGATTCATCTATCTTCTCGATGCCAACGGCACCTTCGACACGACTCTGGATATCAACGGGTTCCCCACCAGGGGCGACTACGGCAATGCGATGGTCAAGTTGTCGACCAGCGGCAAGTTGGCCGTGGCGGATTACTTCGAGATGTACAACAGAGAATCAGAATCGGGCGAAGACCTTGATCTTGGATCGGGCGGGCCGCTGCTGCTACCGGACCAGACCGATGCGAACGGAGTGGTCCATCACCTGATCGTAGGCGCGGGCAAGGACAAGAACATCTATCTTGCCGACCGAGACAACCTTGGCAAATTCAATCCGGCCACAGAACCAATGGACAGCAACATCTACCAGCAGCTTACCGGGGTGATGGCGGGCCTGGTCTACTCTTCGCCTGCCTACTTCAATGGTGTCCTTTACTACGCAGCCGACGGAGACTCGTTGAAAGCCTTCCCACTGACTAACGCGCAGCATGGCGACCAGCTCCATCCAGCGTGTCAGCCAACAAAGTTCCAACACCCTGGCCCGACGCCGACGGTTTCAGCCAATGGCACGCAGAACGGAATCGTGTGGGCGCTTGAGACTCCTACCTGGGCAGCCTTGGTGTTCTGCACGCCTACGACCCGACCAATCTGGCGCACGAACTTTACAACAGCAGCCAGGCTGCGAACGGGCGCGACAGCTTCGGTAATGGAAACAAGTTCATCACCCCGATGGTGGTGAATGGCAAGGTGTATGTCGGGACCCAGAATGGGGTGGCGGTCTTCGGTTTGTTGTCGCCCTGATCCGAGCCTGTGGTTGTATCGAACTCGATCGACAAATAGCCGGCTTCGGCTGTATAGGCCGAAGCCGGCACTCTTGTGGAACCGAGGTCATTTTGCTGCCAGGATGATGCACTCTTCGAGGATGTCGAGGGCTATATCGACCTCTTGCAGGTTGACGATGAGGGGTGGGCAGAGGCGGACGCTGGTTTCGCCGCAGCCCAGGATGAGCAGGCCGCGCTCGAAGGCCAGCTCGACGATCTTGTCGCGCATAGGGCCCGCGGGGTTACGGGACTGCTGGTCTTTCACGATCTCGATGCCGATCATGAGGCCTCGGCCGCGAACCTCGCCTACGTTGGGGTATTTGGCGACCCAGGGGCGCAGGCGTTCGAGCGTCTTTTCGCCTACGGTGGCGGCGTTCCTGAGGCCTTCGCGCTCGAGAACGTCCATGGTGGCCAGCGCAGCGGCGATACAGATGGGGTTGCCGCCGAAGGTGCTGGCGTGAGAGCCGGGGACCCAGTCCATAATGTCCGCCTTCGTCATGCAGATGCCCAGAGGCATGCCGGACGCGATGCCTTTGGCGATGCAGACCATGTCGGGCTGGACGCCGGAGTGCTCGATGGCCCACCACTTCCCTGTCCGTCCCATGCCGGACTGGACCTCGTCGGCGATGAGGAGGATGCCGTGACGGTCGCAGATGCGGCGAAGCTCCTGAAGGAAGTTGTCGGGTGCTACGACGTAGCCGCCTTCTCCCTGGATGGGCTCGAGGATGATGGCGGCGACCTCTTCGGGCGGGAGGATGGTCTTGAAGAGGCGATCCTCGATGTAGCGGGCGCAGTCGAGTGCGAAGGCCTCCTGCTCGGCGGGCCCGCCGGTGGTACCGCGATACGTGTAGGGATAACGGACATGCGTGACGCCGGGGACGAAGGGGGCGAAGCGGCGCTTCTGCTGGGGTTTCGAGCCGGTGAGCGAGAGTGCGCCCATGGTGCGGCCGTGGAAGCCGCCGAAGAAGCTGATGATGTTCTGGCGGCCGGTGTGGTAACGGGCGAGCTTCATGGCGCACTCGACGGCCTCGGCGCCGGAGTTGCCGTAGTAGAAGCGGTGCGGGCCGGGCATGGGGGCGATTGCGGAGAGGCGATCGGCCAGACTGATCATGTGCTCGTAGTAGAAGTCGGTGCCGGACATGTGGATGAGTTCGGCGGCCTGGTCCTGGATCGCCTTGACTACTTCGGGATGACAGTGGCCGGTAGAGTTGACAGCGATGCCGGCGGCGAAGTCGAGGAACTCGTTGCCGTCGACGTCGGTGACGCGGATGCCGCGGCCGGATTTGGCCACCATGGGGTAGCTGCGGGTGTAGCTGGGGGAGACGAGACGGTCGTCAGCGGGACGACCTGCTGGGCGAGCGGACCGGGGAGGGTGGTCTTGAGTTTTGGGCCGAATTGCGCGTAGTTCGCGGTGCGGGTGTAGCTCTGGGTGGAGTCCTGTGTCAGGGTGCTCATGGGGCGTCTCTCCTTTGGTCAGCGGTGCGTTGGTGGGCCGTTCCTTGGTGCCGCGCCCGAATGTGGGAGTACGGCCTCGCGGCTAGCGGAGGGAACGGTTTGCGCTGGTGGCAGGACTTCGCCGGCTGGGGGAGATCTTTGACTAGTCGCCGGCGAAGAGACTAGGTCGCGTGAGGCTGGGGAGAACGCGGAGATGCCGCCGCGGCATCTGGTGCCTCTTGGAGCGGCACTGCGGGCCGGCGATCCGATGCGGACGGGCTGTAGCGGTCATGGGAAGATTCATGTGCCCTTTGCCTTTGCCGCTGAGTATACCCTACGGTGATGCGATCAATCACCAGTCTTCGACCATCGTTCCCTGGTGGAACATGATCTTCCATCCCACTTCCGTTCGCTGCCAGATGGTCGAGCGGCGGGTCTTGCGCATCTTGTTTTGAATCAGCGTGTAGGTCAGGAGGTAGACATCGGTCGCCAGCCGGCGACAGTGGAACCCGCTGGTCTCCCAGACGTCTTCGACCAGACGCTCGTGGCGACGTTTGAGTTCGGCCAGAACATATTCCCGGCTGTAGCGGCGGCCTGAAGCGCCGATCTCCCAGAAGTCAGCGTGCATCATGCTCTCGAAGTCGACCGTTGTGGTGCCGAGCCCGGGCCGATGGAAGATTGGCTCGCGGGCCTTGAGCTCCTCAAGGACACCACGCAGAGCTGGGTCGGTCGACAAGGTGGTGCCATTTTCGGGGTGCATCGCAATCACCTCGCGACGGGGCCGACTGCGCCGACCTGCTACCGAATCACGCTGCCCGGAACCATGGGCAGGGGTGGGTCGTTGTCGAACCGCATGGAGAAGGCAAACATCAGGGTATAGAGGTCGCTGTGCTCCGTGGTGAAGTCGAAGCAGAGGACGTGGCGGGTGGGCTCGACGGAATCGGACTTTTTCTTCGGCTTGACCGGGACGTTACCGAGGACGCAGGCCTTAGCGGCGTAGGTAGTCATAGGAATTTTGCCCTTGACCTCAGGCATGGGAACCGAGGCCAGGACTATGGCGGCAGGGTGGCCGTCGATGGCGTAGTTCGTGGGTTCCTGGGTAACGGTGGGTTCGCCGTACTGCTTGAGCTGACGGAGAATCTGCTCGCGGACGAAGGGGCCGAGGAGGGTCGCGCCGCGCAGGACATTGGGGCAGGTGTTGTCGATGGTGGACAGGACGAAGGAAGAGGTGTTGGACGGTGTGACGGAGTTGGCGAAGAGGGTCGAGTGGGCGCACCTGGGGGTGGCGTCAGCGCTGGCCCTCGGGGCCACGCTGGCGGGATCCGGAACGAAGCGGCCGGGGTAGAAGTAGGTGACATTGAGAGCTGAATCGTGGAAGCTCTTCGGGGCATCGGGGTTGGGTTGATCGGGAGTTTGAGACAGAGCTGTAACACAGATCAAGAGCCAGGAGAAATGAGGCGGCGGGACGAAGCACCATCTCCTTATCGTAGCACCGCGAGGGCCAGGAAATGGAGCCACGGCGCCGCTGGAAAGCGAGATACCATGGGGGTATGCCCCAGTCTTCCTCCCCGAACCGCAGGTGGATTTTGCCTTCTTTTTGTTGTGTTTATCTCTTCTGGGGAGGAACCTACCTTGCGATGCGCCTTGGCGTGGAGGTGATGCCGCCGTTCCTGCTGGGCTGCGCGCGGTATCTGATCGCTGCACCGATCCTGCTGGGAGCAGGCGCTATCTTAGGTCTGAAGATCTGGCCGACCTGGCCTGAGATGGGCAGACTCGCGATCATCGGAGTCCTGATGCTGGGCTGCGGCAACACGGCAGTGCTGTGGGCCGAGCAGTACATTCCGATTGGCCTGGCGGCACTGCTGGTGGCATCGATTCCAGTGTTTGCGGCGCTGATCGAGGCGATCCTGCCGCGGGGCGAAGGGCTGGCGGTGCAGGGATGGATCGGGATCGTCATTGGGTTTGCGGGAATGGTGTTTCTGGTTTGGCCGGAGCTTCGCCACGGGACACAGGGCGACTCGCGAGAGATCGTCGCGGTGGCCGTTACCCTGGCAGGCACGCTGTGCTGGACGGCAGCGTCGGTGATCTCGCGGCGCTCAACATTTCGCATCAGCGGAGCCGCGTCGGCTGGGTGGCAGATGGTCTTCGGAGGTCTGTTCAACGTTGGGTTGATGATGGCGTCGGGCGGCTATCATGGCGCGCAATGGGGGACGAAGGCGTGGGGGTCGATCTTTTACCTCGTGGTCTTCGGGTCGCTGGTGACCTACACCGCGTATATCTATCTGCTGGATAACGTGGCGGTGTCGAAGGTGGCGACGTATGCGTATGTCAACCCGGTGATCGCAGTGATTCTGGGCGCGATCTTCCTCGGCGAGCGCTTTGTTGCGGTGGAATATCTGGGAATGGGCGCGACCCTGCTGGCGGTGTTTCTGGTGACGAGTTCGAAGATGAAGAGCGGCGGCCTGAATGTCGTCGACGAAGACCTGGCGGAGAGGCAGCAGGCTTAGGGCCTCGGCGGTCTTCTGCTAGTCTGCGGGCATGAGACGGCTCTTGAGCGCCATGGTTGGGATGGTTGCGTTGGGTTCGCTGTATGCGGCGACTCCGGCTGCGACCGAAGCACGGGCAAAGGAGCTGATCCGGACGCTGAAGCTGACGGTGCTGCCGAAGGAGTCGGGGTATCTGGGGGTCATTGGGGTTTCAGCGCAGAAGGTGGACGTCGGCGGGCGAATGCTGGCGGTGCAGAGCCAGAACTACTACATGCTGACACGCGAGCGGCCGATCAACTATCTGCATTGGCTAGCGCCGGACGATACTCATATCCTGGTGGAGGGTGGGCCGGTGGACTACTTCATCTTTCATCCGGATGGACGGGTGGAGAAGGTGACGCTGGGGTTTGATTATGCCGCAGGGCAAAGGCCCTTGGTCGCGGTACCCGGTGGGTGCTGGAAGGCGCTGAAGCTGCATCAAGGCGCAAGTTTTGCGCTGATGGTGAATACACTTTCGCCTGAGTTTACTCCGGACCGCGTGAAAATCGGCGAGGGCGCGGAGTGGGTGAAGCGGTTTACGGGTGCAGCACCGTGGGCGACGCCGGAGAGGCTGCGGGAGTTTATTGGGCCGAACTGGATTCCCGATGCCACAAAGGGGCCCACAAAATAATGGGAACCAACCTGTCATTTCTCGCGTAGATGGCTGCGAGAGGGTATGCCCATGAGATCCATCGCCTTGAATCTGGCAGTTTCGACACTCCTTGTATCGGCGGCCTCAGCGTTTGCGCAGAGCGACACAACCTGGGACAAGAGCTACCCTGTCACTGA
Source organism: uncultured Acidobacteriaceae bacterium (assembly GCA_963756685.1). Classification (GTDB taxonomy): domain Bacteria; phylum Acidobacteriota; class Terriglobia; order Terriglobales; family Acidobacteriaceae; genus Edaphobacter. Next base: position 2,595,344 of record CAVWON010000001.1, on the reverse strand, counting down.
ACAGCCGTCGCTGTTCCTGAGCACCGACGACAGCCATCTCAACATTCACTCCTGCGGCAGCTGCCAGGCGGTCCATATCCATGTCACTGCGGAGAACACAAGTCTTTCGCGATACACACTTGAAGAGAGCCAGAGCGGCAACACCGTCCACTTCTCTCTTAAGGAGAAGCCGCACATGGGCGTCCATATTAATCTGCATTCCTCTTCCGTGCGGGTCGATGTTGAAGCGCCGGCGAACCTCACTCTCGATGCGAGATGCGCTGACGGAAACCTGACGGCCTCTGACCTGCACGGCGACCTCGCCATCCATACCAGCGACGGCAGCCAGGAGTTAGACGGGGTATCAGGGAACTTGAAGCTGCACACGAGCGACGGCCATCTCCGCGTTCGAAACGGCGGTGGGGCCCTGGAGGCACGGAGCTCCGATGGCAATCAGGAGATCGCCGGTTCCTTCACCACGCTGCAGTTGCACAGCAGCGACGGTTCGATCACGGTTGAACTCGCCGACGGGTCGCACCTCAGCTCCGACTCCCGAATTGAGAGTAGCGACGGAAGCGTGACGCTGCGATTGCCGAAGGGATTTCCGGCCGAGCTCGCCGTCAGCACAAGCGATGGAAGCATTCAGAGCACGCTTCCGCTGGTCGTTGAGGGATTCAATTCGAAGGGCAACTCCGGGCACAATATTCGCGGCAAATTCAATGGCGGCGGCCCCTTGTTGACGATCCACACCAGCGACGGCAGCGTCCATCTTACGACGCTGTAGGCCTCTCGTCTGGTTCGGGCGGCTAAGGTGTCGCGTTGCCGATGGTGAGAGGATAGAGCGGCGCGGCCTGGTCGCGTCCGAAGCGGACCGTGGTCTTGGTGATGCGATTGAGCGTGTCGACGCTGTTCGACGAGAAGTACCAGACGAGCAGATGGCTGTTCCAGTTGGTGGAGAGGCCCATGGTGTAAAGCTGCGACGGCGAGGCGTTCGGCGTTTGCGGCTGGCCCTGTGGTTGACCCTGCGCAGCGGCCATGTGGACCTTTTGCCAGCCGATGGTGTAGGTGGAGGGCTGGGCGTTCGACTTCATGCCGGGCACCTTGTTGACGATCTCGGCCATGTTAGTAGAGAAGATTGGTGGCTTTGTTCTGCTGCTCGGGCGTCAGGCAGTCCACGTCGAGCTCGGCGAGAAGAATGGTCGCGGTGGCAGACTGAGTCGCCTTGGGCGCCTCCAGTCAGGAAGGAGCAGGTCGGGCGAAGGCAGTTGGTCGCTTCAGCGAGCTTGGGGTCTGACGCGCCGGAGATGCCGAAGAGGGTGATGTGGCCGTCTTGCATGATTTGAGCTGCATCACTTTTTATGAGGTCGGAGGGATAGAAGAGGCGCAGCTTGAGGGCTTCGTTCTCCCACTCGGCGGTATTGGGAGCGGGGTGCTTGCGGCTTTGGCGGAGAGAGTTAGTGCGGCGGTGAATAGGAATGCAATTACGAGCGCGAGTTCTGAGGGACAGGGTCATTTACTTGCGCTTCCAGCGGACGCCATCTTTGGAGTCTTCGATGAGGATGCCTTTGGCGAGCAGGTCGTTGCGGATGGCGTCGGCGCGGGCGAAGTTGCGGGCCTTCTTGGCCTGGGTGCGTTCGGCGACGAGAGCGTCGATGTCGGCGTCGGAGAGCGCAAGAGTTGCGACGAGCGAGGGGTCGGCCTCGTCGAGGCGGCCTTCGGCTTCGGCCCAGGCGAGCGCGGCGCGGGTGATGGCGGCGTCGTTATCTTCGAGGACGGCGAAGACTCCGTCGAAGAGGGCGAGGACGCTTGAGAATCTCGGTGACGTTGTCGGCGCGAAGCGTGCCGGCATCGGCGGCGGAGTTGGCGGCGCGGACGAGATCGAAGATGGCGGCGCGGGCTTCGGCGGTGTTGAGGTCGTTGGCGAGCGCGGCGGTGTAGTCGTGCTCGGCCTTGGCGGTCGCGGCGGCGATGTCGGGGTCGAGGCCTTCGGGGAAGCCGCCCTTCAACATGCGCTGGTGGAAGGTGCGCAGGCGGTCGACGGCGTTGGTGGACTCGGTGAGGCTGTCGAAGGTGAAGTTCATCTGGTTGCGGTAGGGCACGGAGATGAGCAGGAAGCGAATGGCGGAGGCGCGGTAGCCCTTGAGCAGCAGGTCGCGGAGGGTGTAGAAGTTGCCCTCGGACTTCGACATCTTCCTGCCTTCGACGAGCAGGAAGCGGACGTGCATCCAGTGGCGGACGAAGGTGCTTGCCGCTGGCGGATTCGGACTGGGCGATCTCGTTCTCGTGGTGCGGGAACATGAGGTCTTCGCCGCCGGCGTGGAGGTCGATGTCGTCGCCGAGGAGTTTCGTCGCCATGGCGGAGCACTCGATGTGCCAGCCGGGGCGGCCCGTGCCGAGCGGCGTGTCCCAGAATTGTTCGCCGGGCTTGACGGCCTTCCAGAGGGCGAAGTCGCGGGCGGCGTCCTTCTCGTACTCGTCGACGTCGACGCGGGCGCCGTCTTCGATGCCGTCGAAGTCCTTCTTGGAGAGCTTGCCGTACTCGGGAAAGCGCGCGATGCGGAAGTACCAGCTGCCGTCCTCGGTCTGGTAGGCGATGTCCTTGGCGGCGAGCTTCTCGATGAGCGCGACCATCTCCGGAATGCAGCCGGTGGCGCGGGAGATGTGCTCGGGGTGCTCGATGTTGAGCGCGTCGAGGTCTTCGAAGAAGGCGCGCTCGTAGCGGGCGGTGTACTCGGCGATGGGGACGCCGGCGGCGGCGGCGTTGCGGATGATCTTGTCGTCGACGTCGGTGATGTTCATGACGTGATTGACGGGGATTCCCTGCTGGCGGACGAAGCGGCGGAGGACGTCGACGTGGAGGAAGGTGCGGAAGTTGCCGATGTGGCCGTAGTCGTAGACGGTGGGGCCGCAGCAGTACATGCGCAGCGCGGGCGCGCCGACGGGGGCGAGGGTTTCAATCTTTCCGCTGAGGGTGTTGAAGAGTTCGATGGTTGCCACGTGTCTTCTGTTCCTGCCGCAGCCGGGCGCGTGGCGCGGTGCAGACTGCTCTCGCTTGAGATTCCCTGATGATTTTAGCTGATATACTGGGCGCTATTTGTCGGCGTGGGACTACTGCTGTCCGAGGCGGAGCTGCGGGGTCGCGCCGAGGTCTTCGGCGGCAAAGTCCTGCGGCAACGAACTTGGGCCAGGCGGCGGCGGCGATCATGGCGGCGTTGTCGGTCGAGAGGGCGAGCGAAGGAAAGGCGATGGGCAGGCCGCGGCGGTCGGCTTCGGCCTGAAAGCGGCGGCGAAGTTCGCTGTTGGCGGCGACTCCGCCGGAGACGACGATGCTGTGGGCGCCGAGGGCTTCGGCGGCGGCGAAGGTCTGGCGCAGCAGGTTGCCGACGACGGCGTATTGGAAGGAGGCGATGAGGTCGAGGGTCTGCTGATCGCAGAGGTGCGGCCGCATTCTTCGGTGTGATGCGTCGGATCGGCGGCGAGTGCGGCGCGGCGGGCTTCGATGCTCGCGCGCATGTGATGGGTTTCGACGTAGCGGAGGACGGCGGTCTTGATGCCGCTGAAGGAGAAGTCGAAGTGCGGGCCTTCTCTGCTGGTGGGGGCTTTTTTGTTGGTGATGCCTGCGCGGGGGGCGCGGTGTTTGATCTGGCCGAAGGTGAAGGGGACGGCGCGGGGATTGCCGTGGGGGGCGAGGGCGTCGATCCAGGGGCCGCCGGGGTAGCCGAGGCCGAGGAGCTTGGCGACCTTGTCGTAGGCTTCGCCGGCGGCGTCGTCGACGGTGCGGCCTACGTTGCGATAGATCCAGGTGCTGTCGCTTCCCTGCTGCTTCGCGAGATAAAGATGGGTGTGGCCGCCGGAGACGACGAGCGCCAGGAGCGGGAGTTCCATCGGGGCTTCGGGGCGCTCGCGCGCCTCCATCAGGACGGCGTGGATGTGGCCTTCGAGGTGGTTGACGGAGATCAGCGGCTTGTCGAGGCCGAAGGCTGAGGGCCTTGGCGTAGGTGATGCCGACCAGCAGCGCACCGGCGAGGCCCGGGCCTTCGGTGACGGCGATGGCGTCGAGGTCGGCGAAGGTGACTGGATGCCGGCCGCAGCGCTGGCGCGGGACATTGCCTCGCGGACGACGGGGACGATGTTGCGAAGGTGTTCGCGGGAGGCGAGTTCGGGGACGACGCCGCCGTAGTTGGCGTGGAGGGCCATCTGCGAGGCGACGACGTTGGAGAGCGCAGTGGTGCCGGAGCGGACTACGGCGGCGGCGGTCTCGTCGCAGGAGCTTTCGATGCCGAGAATCAGGCCGGTTCCGCTGCTTTCGCGCATCTCTCTATCATAGGGTAGGCGATCATGGATCGGATGACATCGACAACCCGAGGTACAGCGCGGCGCGAGAGATCGCGATTGCGCTGCGGGCCGCGGGCCATCAGGCTTACTTCGCGGGTGGGTGTGTGCGCGATCTGCTGCTCGGGGTTGAGCCGAAGGACTTCGATGTGGCGACGAGCGCGACGCCGGATGTCGTGATGGCGATGTTTGCGAAGACTTATTCGGTCGGAGCGCACTTTGGCGTCGTGCTGGTGTGCACTGCTGATGGAGATGGTGGCGAGATTGCTACCGAGGTCGCCACGTTTCGGCACGATGGAGCGTATAGCGACGGGCGCCGGCCGGATGCGGTGCAGTTTTCGACCGATGCGCGCGAAGACGTGCTGCGGCGCGACTTCACCATCAACGGGATGCTGCTCGATCCGATCGTCTTCGAGGAGACTGGCGATGCTGCTGCCGCGACGCTTGATTATGTGGGCGGTCGCGAGGACTCTGGCGAACGGCATTGTGCGCGCGATCGGCGAGCCGGCGCTGCGGTTTGCCGAGGACAAGCTGCGGATGCTGCGCGGGGTGCGGTTTGCGGCGCGGCTGGAGTTTGAGATCGAGCCGCGGACGATGGCGGCGATTCGCGCTGCGGCGCCGGAGATCGGGCAGGTGAGTTCGCGAGCGCATTCGCGATGAGCTGACACTGATGTTGACCGAGGGACACGCGCGAAGGGCGTTTGAATTGCTCGATGCGACAGGCCTGCTGGCGCAGGTGCTGCCCGAGGTAGTGAAGATGCATGGAGTGGAGCAGCCGCCGCAGTTCCATCCTGAGGGCGATGTGTGGGTGCATACGATGCTGCTGCTGGAAAAGCTGCAAGCCGGGCGTGTCGGCTACGCTTGCGTGGGGCGCGCTGCTGCACGATATCGGCAAGCCTGCGACGTTTCGACCGCCTGATCCGAAGAAGCCGGGCGACCGCATCCGCTTTGACGGGCATGTGGAGGTTGGGGTGCGCATGGCCGAGGCGATCCTTGGGCGGCTGCGCTTTTCGAACGAAGATACCGAGCAGATCGTCGCGCTGGTGAAGAACCACATGCGCTTCGGCGACATTCTGCAGATGCGGGAGTCGACGCTGAAGCGATTTCTGCGGCTGCCGAAGTTCGACGAGCACCTGGCGCTGCATTGGATGGACGTGAGCTCGGCGCATGGCGATCTGCGTCTGTATGAATTTGCGAAGGAGCGGCTAGAGGCGACGCCGGTGGAGACGATGCGGCCGAAGCTGCTGGTGACTGGGAGGGACCTGATCGCCGCGGGGTATCGACCGGGGCCGGAGTTCAAGGCGATGCTGGAGGCCGCAGAGGACGCGCAGCTTGAGGGCCGGATTACGACGACGGAGGACGGTCTGGCAGTCGTGCGAGGACGATTTGGCGGCCCGTCTTATTGAGAGCAGAAGGGCCCGGTGTGCTGCGCTCCCCGGTGCGTCTTTGCGGTCTTCCGATACGTCGAACGATGTGGGACTCTCTATCTATGCCACTTCGTTTTTCCGCACGATTTTTTCTGCTGGGCCTTTTCATCACCTCACCGCTTTGTTCAGCAGTGATCGGCACGAGCAAGCCGGCCGAGTCCATCACGCCCGCGCGGATCGCGGCGTTGCCCGCGAAGGACCGCGCCGCGTGGATGGCCTATCTCGAACGGTCGCAGAAACAGATGCAGATCGACCGGGCCACGCTTGCTGCCGAGAGAACGGCTGGAGCGCCTGAACCTCCGATTCCGAAGGAAGGCTTCAGCGCGCGAACGATGCCGCTGAACCGCGACGCTGCCTGGTATGGGTCGGCCGAGGCGCGGCATATCGCGGACGTGATCGTCAGCTTTCAGACGCCCGCTGGAGGATGGAGCAAGAACCTCGACATGAGCGGCTCCGTGCGTCTGCCAGGACAGAGTTATACGACGAACAATCTCTCGAGGTATCCCAGCGCAGATGACTTCGATACTCCGAAAGACCCGCACTGGAACTATGTGGGCACGCTCGACAACGACGCGACCAACACGGAGCTGCATTTCCTTGCTCTGGTCTCAGGCGCGACGCCGGGCGCTGCCGGCGAGGCTTACAGGGCCAGCTTTTTGCGCGGCATACGGTATCTGCTGGCGGCACAGTTTCCGAACGGCGGGTGGCCGCAGGTGTGGCCGCTGGAAGGTGGGTATCACGACGCGATCACGTTTAATGACAACGCCGTGACAGAGTCGGCGGAGACGCTGACCGCGGTTGCGGAGGGAGCGGGCAACTACCCATTTGTCCCCGCAGAGCTGCGGCGGCAAGCGGCAGCGAGTGCAGACCACGCGCTCGAGTGCATTCTGGCGACGCAGGTGGTGGTGAAGGGACGACGCACTGTGTGGGCGCAACAGCATGATGCCCTGACACTGGCGCCAGTCGCTGGACGGAACTATGAGCCGGCGGCCCTGTCGTCGGGAGAGAGCGCGGACGTATTGCTTTATCTGATGCAGCTGCCGCATCCGTCGCCTGCGGTGATTGCAGCAGTCAATGCGGGCGTGACGTGGCTGAAGGCCGCGGCGATCAACGGGCAGGAGTGGGTCGGAGGGCGCGGCACTCCCGGGGGACGGCACCTTGAAGCGAAGGCGGGAGCGGGGCCGATCTGGGCGCGTTATTACAGCATCAGCACCGGGCTGCCAGTCTTTGGCGACCGCGACAAGACGATCCATGACGACGTGAGCGAGCTATCGCTGGAGCGGCGCAACGGATATGCGTGGTATAGCGCGGGGCCGCAGCAGTCGCTCGACGCCTACGCGACGTGGAGCAAAGACCATGGCGGCAGCGGAGCACACTGAGCGCGCATCTAACCGCTGATGACAGAGATCTCTCACGATGTTGTCGTAGTTGGCGCAGGGATGGCCGGGCTGACAGCGGCCCGGGCGCTGGCGGAGGCCGGGCTGAAGGTACTAGTCGTGGAGGCGCAGGACCGCATCGGTGGTCGCATCTGGACGCGGCATGTGAGCGATGAGGCGATCGAGCTGGGTGCGGAGTTCATCCACGGCAGACCGCCGGAGCTATGGGCGCTGATCGAAGAGGCGGGGCTTGAGACGTATGAACGCGGCGGGAGACAACTCTGCTTCGAGGGCGGCGCGCTGAGTGATTGTGGCAGGAGAGATGAGTGCTGTCTTCGAACCGCTTGAAAAACTGGAGAACTTTGACGGGCCGGATATGAGCTTCGCCGAGTACCTCGATCGTGAACAGACGCCGATGGAGGAGCGTGGTCCGATGATCGGGTACGTCGAAGGCTTCAACGCCGCCGATCATCGTGAGGTGAGCGCTGCGTCGTTAGGCGCGCAGCAGAAGGCGGAGGATTCGATTGGAAGCGATCACAACTACGGGCTGCGCGGTGGCTACGACCAGCTTCCGGCCTACCTTGCGCGACGGACCGTCGAGTATGGCGGCAGAGTGCTGACCGGAATGACGGTGAGGGAGATCCGATGGGAGCCGGGTCGAGCAGAGGTAGTGACCAATGCGGGCAGCTTTGGTGCGGCACAGGTCGTCATTACTCTGCCGTTGGGTGTACTGCAAGCCGGCAGCGTAACGATCTCACCGCGACCAGGCCCTGTTCTGGCAGCGGCAGGACGTTTGCGAATGGGCCAGGCCCGCCGCTTTACGCTGCTATTTACCGAGAGGTTCTGGGAGAAGCTGCCGCCACAGCCAGCGCTTCGCGAACTGGGCTTCCTCTTTGCGTTTTCGGAGATGCCGCCGGTGTGGTGGACGCCACATCCAGAGCCGAGCCACACCATTACCGGGTGGGTGGGAGGACCGCGTTCGGCTGCGTTGGCGGGATTGGATGAGGAAGGTCTTGGGCGACGCGCTTGCTCTACGCTGGCGAAGATCTTCAGTATTGACGAAGACCAGATTCGTCGATGGCTGCAAGGCTGCTACTCGCACGATTGGCAACATGACAGGCATACGCTTGGCGCGTATAGCTACGTGGCGGCGGGCGGCCTGGACGCTCCAAGAGAGATGACAAAACCTGTTGGAGACACGCTCTTCTTCGCCGGTGAGCATACCGACATCACAGGGCACTGGGGGACTGTACACGCAGCGATGCGTTCGGGGCTGAGGGCCGCGGAGCAGATTCTTGCAGGAGACCGCCGTCGCGGAGCCGAGCGGTGACTTCACGGCAGCCAAGCGCTTGGATCTTCGAGCCGAAATCACACTGAACGGATCGAATTGGATGCGTCCGGACCACATTTCGGATGCATCTTCCTGTGAAGATTTTGTCAATGCAAATCGGGTGTAATGTGGATGGTGCAGAGTGCGTGGAACAGCACCAACTCTTGCCAAGCGTCTCTGAATTGGACAAATTTATGGCCATTACAAAATCGCTGCTGAACACTCCCGCCGACCACACTCCAAATATACAGCTGACCATTGATGGACTCGAGGTGCCGGGCCACGCGGGCGAGCTGCTGATCGATCTGTTGAACCAACGGACAGCGGTGCACGCGCAAAAGGCCGTACCGCAGGTCTGCTATGTGCCGCAGATGGGACCGATCCAAAGTTGCGACACCTGCATCGTCAAGGTCAACGGCGAGCTTGTGCGCGCGTGTGCGACCAAGGTCGTCGCAGGCATGAAGGTGGAGACCGCTGGCGAGGCCGTCGACATTGCGCAGCGCGAGGCGTTCGACCGCATCCTGCAGAACCATATGCTGTACTGCACGGTGTGCGACAACAACAACGGGAACTGCACGATCCACAACACGACGAAGGAGCTGGATGTAAAGCACCAGTCGCGCCCCTATACGCCGAAGCCGTATGAGAAGGACATGTCGAACCCGTTCTACCGCTACGATCCGGACCAGTGCATTCTGTGCGGGCGCTGCGTGGAGTCGTGCCAGAACGTGCAGGTGAATGAGACGCTGTCCATCGATTGGGAGAGCGACCATCCGCGCGTGCTGTGGGATGGCGGCACGAAGATTGACGGTTCGAGCTGCGTCTCCTGCGGGCATTGCGTGACGGTGTGTCCGTGCAATGCGCTGATGGAAAAGTCGATGCTTGGAGAGGCGGGCTATCTTACGGACACGCCGCCAGACGCGCTGAACGACATGATCGACGTCGTCAAGGGGATCGAGCCGCCGATTGGCTATGGGCCGATCCTCGCGCTCTCCGAGATGGAGTCGGAGATGCGCAACGCAGCGCACCAAGCGGACCAAGACTGTCTGCACCTACTGCGCCGTCGGATGCAGCTTCGAGGTGTGGACGCGCGACCGGCACATTCTGAAGATCGAGCCGATGCATGGGCCGGCCAACGGCATTTCGACGTGCGTGAAGGGGAAGTTTGCGTGGGGACACATCAACTCCGACGACCGGCTGATGAAGCCGCTGCTGCGCGATGGCGAAGGTTATCGCGAGATCGAATGGAAGGAGGCGCTCGACATCATCGAGACAGACGTTCAAGACGCATTCGGAACGAACACGGCCCCGATGCGCTGGCGTTTATTGCCTCCTCGAAGTGCACGAATGAAGAGAGCTTCCTGATGCAGAAGCTTTCGCGCGCGGTGATTGGGACAAACAATGTCGACAACTGCGCCCGCTACTGCCAGAACCCCGCAACGATGGGGCTGCAGCGCACCGTGGGCTACGGCGGAGACTCGGGGTCGATCTCGGACATCGAGAAGGCCGGCCTCGTGATCATCGTCGGGGCAAACCCGGCGGAGAACCATCCTGTGCTCTGCACGCGCATCAAGCGTTCGCACAAGCATCGCGGCCAGCGGCTGATCGTCGCCGACCTGCGCAAGAACGAGATGGCCGAGCGCGCCGACATCTTCTTTCAGCCGAACCCTTCAACCGATGCCGTTTGGATGTGCGCCATCGCGAAGTACATCATCGATAGCGGGCTTGCGAAGATGGACTTCATCAAGCAGTGGGTCAATCACTTCGACGAATACAAGAAATCGCTCGAGCCCTTCACGCTCGAATATGCCGAAAAGGTGACGGGCGTTCCGGCGAGCACGTTGACGAAGGTGGCGCATGAGATCGCGGCGGCCGACGGCGTCTGCATTCTGTTCGCGATGGGGGTTACGCAGCACTGCGGCGGCTCGGATACGGCGACGTCACTGTCCAATCTGCTGCTGGTCACGGGCAACTACATGCGGCCCGGCGCGGGCGCGTATCCTCTGCGCGGGCATAACAATGTGCAGGGCGCCAGCGACTTTGGTTCAATGCCGAACGTCTACTCGGGCTACCAGAAGGTGGACGACCCCGAGGTCCGCGCGAAGTTCGAAGCGGACTGGGGCGTAACGCTACCCACCAGCGTGGGCAAAGACAATCACGAGATGATCGATGCCATTCTCGAAGGGCCGATCAAGTCGCTATACATCAAGGGCGAAGACACCATCACCTCCGATTCGAACGCAAACTACGTGGCCGAGGCGCTGGAGAAGGTCGAGTTCCTGATTGTGCAGGACATCAACTTCTCAGAGACGGCGGCCTATGCTGACCTGGTACTGCCTGCCTGCCCGTCACTCGAAAAAGAGGGCACCTTCACCAGCACGGAGCGCCGCATTCAGCGCATCTACAAGGCGATCGAGCCGCTGGGCGAGTCGAAGGCCGACTGGGAGATCATCCAACTGATTGCTAACCGCATGGGCGGCAACTGGAACTACACGCATCCCTCCGAGGTCATGGACGAAGTGGCGCGGCTGACTCCTCTGTTCGCCGGTGTGAGCTACAAACGGCTGGAGGGCTTCAACAGCCTGCAGTGGCCGGTGCATGCGGACGGCACCGACTCGCCGCTGCTGTTCACCGAGAAGTTCCCCTTCCCCGATGGCAAAGCACGGTTCTTCCCGGTGGAGTACATTCCGCCGTCGGAGGAGACGAGCGCTGTCTATGATCTTCACCTGAACAACGGCCGTCTGCTGGAACACTTCGAGCAGGGCAGCATGACCTATCGCACGGCCGGCATCAAGGAGATCACGCCCAAGAACTGGGTGGAGATCTCGCCGGAGCTGGCTGCGGAACGCGGAGTGACCACAGGTCGATACGTTCAGGTCACCTCGCCGCACGGCAAAGTGCGAGTGCAGGTGCTGGTGTCGGAGCGCGTTCGTGGCAAGCAACTCTATATGCCGCTGAATTCGGTCGAAGAGCCGGTGAACAGGCTGACAAGCAGCTTCACCGATCGCAATACCCACACGCCTGCGTTCAAGGAGACGGCAGTGAGCATGACGTTGTTGCCGGAACAAGGCGACAATCCGCTGCCGCGTAGAAACTTCCGCTACGGGAAGCGGACTCCGCAGCCGGGCCTCGAGATCGAACGCAAGTGGGCGCGTCCGGACTATCATCTGCCCGGCACCGCCCCTGGCGACAAGCTCGTTCAGATTGCCTCGACTACTGTCTAGTTTTCTCGTCGCGTTGTAAGGAGTCTTCCATGGCCAAACCGATCGCGTTCAAACCCATTACCGTCGACTTCAAGGCCGATCTGCAAAGGCGTCTGGAAAAGGCCCCCGACGAGCACGCCGCAGCTTTGCTGGCTGCGTACGACGTGCTTGAGGCCGCCTATGACCAGGGGCTGCTTGATATTTTGCATGGAGTGATCGCCTCCAAGGACACGATCATTACGACCCTCTCGCGTTATGCCGGTCAGCCCGAGGGCATCGCTGGCATTCGCAATCTTCTGACTGCTGTGAAGATCCTGACCGAGCTTGATCCCGAGGTCCTCGATCAAGTCTCGAAGGCAATGGCGAGCGCAACGGAAGAGCACAAGAGTGAGCAAACACCGCCGAGCCTCTTCCAGTTAGCGAAGCGCGCAACTAGCGAAGACAGTAGGCGTGGTCTCTCCTTCGTGACGCTGATGCTCTCCAGCTTTGGGCGCTCGCTGAAGAGGTAGGCCACCACCGGAGGTGCACGCTAGTGTGGCGCGGCGCCGTCCGACGCAGGTTGTGGCCTTACTAGGTTCCGCAATCCTGAAAACGGCCCCACCGGAATGTACTCCACATCGAGATATCCCGCCTTGACCAGCGGCAGGTCTGCGAGGACTGCCCTGGCTTCGTCCGCGGTCTTACATCGCAGGATGAGGACAGCTCCCCTACCATCACCCCTCGTGAACCACTGATCGATCTTCCCATCGAGGTAGAGCTGAAGGGCCACGCGCACCTCTTCCTGCACCAGCCTCATCACGTCCGGAAGTGCAACTCCGGGCTTCAACCTGGTCATCGCTATGACCTCGGTTACCGATGCGGGAGTGGGTGCTGGAGGGGGCGCAGTCTGGGGCTGCACCTGCAGCCCGACGACAAGCGCAAGAGCGGAAAGACTGAGCAGAACCATCTTGAACCTCCAGAGGCTGCATAGACTTCGATGTGATTGCAGATACAGTATCTCTCCGGCTTGTCCAGCTTTTTCCTGAGTATGGTCAAATAAATCTGTGAACCATCCCTTCGACATCGGCGACACTCCCCATCAGGTTCCCGTAGGCCGCGGAAAACTCTTCCTCATCGGCGGCCCCTGCGTTATCGAGTCCGAACAACACGCCCGCACCATGGCCGACGCCATCCAGCGCATCGCCTCAGATCTCGGCGTTCCCTACATCTTCAAGGCCAGTTATGACAAGGCGAACCGCACCTCGATCAAGAGCTTTCGCGGCCCCGGCCTGGTCGAGGGCTGCCGTATCCTGCGCGCAATCGGCGAGAGCACTGGGCTACCCGTCCTGACCGACGTCCACACCGCCGCCGACTGCGGGCCGGTCGCCGAGGCGGTCGATGTACTGCAGATTCCGGCCTTCCTCTGCCGCCAGACCGACCTTTTGATTGCTGCCGCTGAGGCGACAGCGATGACCGGCGGCGCGATCAATGTGAAAAAGGGCCAATTCGTCGCGCCCTGGGACATGCGTCATGCCGTCGAGAAGGTCCGCGAGAGCGGCAACCCCCGGGTCTCGCTGACCGAACGTGGGGCGAGCTTCGGATACAACAATCTTGTCGTCGACATGCGCTCGCTGCCGATCATGCGGAGCTTTGCTCCGGTCGTCTTCGATGGAACGCATTCGGTACAGACTCCCTCAGCCGGCGATGGCGTCAGCGGCGGACAGCCAGAGTTCATCCCGGTGCTCGCTCGAGCTGCTGTCGCCGCAGGTGTTGACGGGGTCTTCCTTGAGATCCATGACAATCCGGCGGAGGCGAAGTCCGACGGGGCCAATGCGCTTCATCTTAAGAAGCTGAAGGGCGTGCTGGAGCAGTTACTGGCCGTACATGAGGCGGTCACTGGTTCGCCGAAATAAAGGCGCTTCTCTGTTATTGCCCGGATCGACAGGTTAAAAAAGCGGCCCCTCATTGAGGGGCCAATCTGCCTTGGTTCTCTCTGGTTAGGAGAGGTTTTTGCGAGTGCGATCTAAGCCGCTATCTCGGCAAACTTGCGGGCGGCATAGACAAGCTACGCCGCCCTGGGGGAGGGCTACTGGTTCGTCACCTCTTGAGGTGAGCTAACTCCCGTCGGGGAGGTCTTGGGAGCCGAGCCATTGGACGCTGAGTTTGCACTCATCGTTGCCAGGCTGTTGTGCAACAGAGTCACGCGAACGCCGTTCACGATTGCCTGCTCTCCATCTGCCGGCGTGGCGGTGTCCTTGCCGAGGCCTGACTTGTAGATTCGATACATCGGGACTTGATGCTCGGTTACAAGGTAGCGGACGACTGCGTCAGCCATCGCCTGCGAGGTCTGCACACCGGCCCGGCTGTAGCCCTGCACTTCGATGATGTAGCCCTTCTGGCCGGTGAGGGTCGTGGCTAGTGCATCGAGGTCAGACTTGCCCGTGGGCCCAAGCGTCGTGCGTCCAGCGGCGAACTTGACTGCAGTCGAGGAGACCGTCTGGTACTGGTCCAGATTGCCGACCGTGTTGCCGAGAGAATCGGTGCGGGTGCTTGCGTTGCTTGCAATCTGGTTCGCAGCGTTAGCACGGTTCGCAGCGTCTTGCGCATGCTGGTCGGCCGTATTTGCCGCGTTCATTGCGTTCTTGATGCCGGCCTGCGAGCGGGCGTCTACGTCCTTGATATCGTTGGCGTTCTTGGCCTGCAGCTGGTCAAGCTCGTTGACCCGGTCCTTGACGGGGTCGACCTGCCGATTGACCCACTTCTTGCGGGCGAAGGGGTTCATATGGCCCCAGAAACCTTCCTTCGACTGCTCCTCCAGCGGCTTACCGGTAGCGTAGGTCGCCTGATCGTTGGGGCTCATTGCGCTGGTCGAGCTGGCCGCGGCAGGATCTGTCGTCTGCGTCGGAGGGGTGCTGGTCTGTGCGAAGGCGGTGATACCTAACGCACTTCCTAACACCAGTACTGGGAGGCCGAAAGTGGTTCCAGATTTCATCATAGGTTTCTCTCCTCTAGATCAACTGTGCGACTGTGCGCCTGTGTTCCAGACGTCAACACGCAATCACTAGAGCAGGTACCATGCCAAACTTGCGATGCCCTACAAACTGCTGAAAATAAGATTTTTAGCGAGAACCATTGATTATCGGACGATGGGAGATTAGGGTCGACTCACGCAAAATCTTCCGGGTGGGCCGGTAACTATTACTGATTCGCCATTCACCCGGCAGGGTCACTTTGTCTCGACCTGGATGATGCGAACCTCGGGCATTTGGGTGTTCCAGTTCGCTGGAATGGACTCGAAGATAAGCCGAAAGTCCCGCTCGTCGCCCGGCTTCAACGGATCTGCGCGGACTGACTGAGTGTCGATGTAAGGCTCGCGGGTACGGATCAGCGAAAGCGGGAGGGTGTCGATCTGCGGCGGCATCGCCTCATCATTGCGAAAGATCGCCTGCACGGTGACCCCGGAGACGGTTTGACTGCCCGTGTTCTTGATGTGGCCATCAATAAAGGTGGACTTGCCGCCCGAGAGGCTGGTCGATTCGCTCATGGCAAGCTGCGACAGCGGCAGACTGGCGGCATAGGCCGCAAGCGGCTGGATCGTAGATGGAGCGGCGGCCTTGTGCCTCCCTGCCAACACCAGGACGAAGACAACCACCAGAACGGCCAACCCGGCCACGCCCCATGCCATCGCGGGGATTCCGCCACCCTCCGGCGGCTTGCTGGTGAATATCTCGTCCATCTTTGCAGGGACGGGGGCCTTCAATGGGGAGTTTGCTGTGGTGTCGCCTGGCGGATGCGGTTCGCTCATAAGCCAAAATTTTATACCCCCCAGATCATAGACCGCTGCAATCGGTCACAGCGGGGAGGCTCGGAGAGGAACCAACGAAGCTCCCTTGTGAGAAAACTTAGTCTGTTTTTCACAAAAGATCGGAACTAGTTGGAGCAATATCGCGTTAACGAACATCTAAGCGTTTGTAGGGCAGCAACGCTGAAGTGAGCAGAGGCTAATCATGGGCCATCAGAGCGAACCAACACCGCACTCTCAACTCGAGCCGCATTACGCACTGCACGGAATCGCCAAGGCGGTGGCGGAAGAGGCCGCGGAGCCGACTGCAGCTGATCGCCTGTACCAGTTTGCTGCCTTAACTGCCGGTATCTTTCTGCTGGCGACCCTGCTCTAACGCGATTGCCGAGTAGCGTCAGGCGAAACTGGCGCGCTTGACCTTCTGGCGGAAGTCTTCTCCCTGCATCTCGACCACTACACACATCTCCTGCAGCCTTGAGCGCATGCGCTCGCCGATGCGATCGCCCAGCGTCTCCTCGCGCATTGACGCCCGCGGTCCGGACTCAGTCCCCAACGGCCCTGCGTTGGCGTAGTTCGTCGTGATGATCGTGGTGCGGCGGTCGTTGTAGCGAGTGTTCAGAATATGCGCGACCGTGTCCCACACCCAGTCGGTCGGTTTGGACGCGCCGAGTTCGTCGAGCACCAGCACCTCGGCTTCGAAGACCGGCGCCAGGATCTCCAGCTCGGTCGCCGAGACCTGCCGGTTGTAGCTGTTTTGGACCTGCTTCAACAGGTCGCGGTAGTCGTAGAAGAGCCCTGTCGCACCTCGTTCGGCCACAAGCGCCTGCAGGATGCCGACCGCCAGATGCGTTTTCCCTACGCCGATCGAACCGGTGAGCAGCAAACCCCGCCCCCCAGTTTCCAGAGGATAGCTGTCGATGAACCTTTTGGCCGTTAGAAGGGCCACGCCCTGCGTCCTGTGCGAATACGGAAGGTCGGTGTCGTAGTTCTCGAGCGAACAGTGTTCATAACGCCGAGGGATTTGCGCGCGTCCCAGCATCCGCGCCGCCCTGCGCTCGATTCGGCAGACGCAATCCTGGGCAAACTGCCTGCCGTTCTCCTGGACGACCCGCAGACCCGATCCACCGCAAATCGAACAAACTTCAGTCATAGCTGTCCACCCAGTATCGCAGCACCGGAATCCAAATGCGCCCTGTGCGAATCTTGGATATATCTGGGATAATCAGATAAAATCAATACACTGCTTGAGCGCTCCGTGAACCGGGGCGTAAGCGGCGGCGCGACAGGCACTTCGATGTGACGTGAACTCTACCGTTGCAAGCGATCCGCACGCCGGCAGGCATACAAAGATCAGGAAAAAGGACAGTTACATGCCAAAACAAGGAATTCACCCGAAGTACGAAAGCATCCACGTCAAGTGCGCCTGCGGAACCACCTTCGAGACCCGCTCCACGCATAAAGGCGACATCGTCGTCGAAATCTGCTCCGCCTGCCACCCCTACTTCACCGGCAAGCAGAAGCTGATCGACACCGCAGGCCGCGTCGAGCGCTTCCGCCGCAAGTTCGACAAGTCGGACGCCGGCAAAGCCAAGACCGCTGAGACCGCCGCGAAGTAAGCGGAGCCTAAATCACCCGAAGGCCTCCGCCCATCGCGGGGGCCTTCGTTTTGCTAGTTTGTTTTTTGAGATCCAACTGCACTCTTTTGGTTTTTCTTTATGAAGAAGCGGTACACACTCGAGCAGAAACGCTGGGACTCACCCCACGAGCACGCCATGCCCGAGCACACCCGCGTCCCTGCCAGCTTCACCATCGGCAATGTAAAGATCGCGCCCGCAACCGTGCTCGCACCGATGGCCGGTGTCACTGACACGGTCTTCCGTCGCTTCATCAAGAACGCCAGTCAGTTCACGGCATCGACCAGCACCTCCGACGTTACCGAGGAGACCTCGAACCAGCAATCAGGCTGCGGCCTCATCATGACGGAGTTCACCTCCGCCGACGGCCTCTCCCGCATGCGCGAGACCAAGCGCAAGCGCTACCTCACCTACTACGACGACGAGCACCCCATCTCCGCGCAACTCTTCGGCTCGAACCCCGATCACCCTCGCTGACTCCGCACGCATCGTGCAGGACGCGGGCTTCGACCTCGTCGATCTGAACCTCGGCTGCCCGGCGAAACGCGTCGTCGCCTGCAACGGCGGCTCCGGCCTGCTGCGCGATCTGCCGCTGATCGAGACCATCTTCAAGGCAATCCGCGGGGCCGTAACGATTCCCTTCACCGTGAAGTTCCGCATGGGATGGAACGACAAGCACATTGTCTGCGTCGATCTCGCCAAGCTCGCCGAAGACTGCGGCCTCAACGCCGTCGCTCTGCACGCCCGCACCCGCGAGGACGGTTACACGGGTCAGGCCCGGTGGGAGTACATCGCCGCCTGCAAGAACGCAGTCAACATCCCCGTCATCGGTAACGGCGACGTCCGCACCCCTGAGGACGCCGCTGCCATGGTCGACATAACCCACTGCGACGCCGTGATGATCGGCCGCACCGCGCCGTCGAATCCGTGGATCTTTCGCCAGATCGCCCAGTACACCGCGTCAAAGGAAGCCACGGGCGTCGGCACCTACGATCAACCCACTGACCAGGACCGCTACCGTATGATCCGCGACTACTTCGGCATGCTGGTCGATGAGATCGCCATCGAAGAAGCCGCTGAGGCGGCGCGCGCCGCAACCATCACGGCCTCTGGTCAGATTGCCCGCGAGCAGCGCCACCGCGACTGCGTTGGCAAGATGAAGCAATTTGCCAGCTGGTTCACCCACGGCGTCCCCGGCGGCGGCGCACTCCGCAAGCAGATCTTCGAATCAAAGAATGGCCCCGCGGTTCTAGATGCCATCGAGAGCTTCTTCGCCACGCGCGCGACGGCCCTTGAGACCGAAGATGCTGTCGCTGATGTAGACGAAACGATGCTCGCGTCGGCCGCCGCCTACTGCGACTGATAGAATCACGCCGTCGCTCAAAGGGGTCTAAATGAAGAAACGACTGATGATTGCTCTCAGGAGTTTCGGGGTCTTCTACGGCTCGGTCTTTTTCGTTGGAATCCTTTATGGAATGGTTCACCTACATCGGTTTTCGATGAAACCTACCCCCCTTCTTGTAGCGCATGCCTACATTGCATATATCTCATACCGCTATCTGAGAGAAGAATTGGGTGGGCCGATCGTTCAGCCCAACACGGAGAAGCCTCTTTCATCAGAGCAAATGCGGGAATTGCGCTCTCTTTGGAAATAGGCGCCGGTTCGCTTCGGCAAATCGCCAAGATGAGGGTGGGTAGCAGCAACGCCTATTGAAGTAATGGTCGCTCCAACCTCACCTTCCGCAAAGCCTGATCGAGCGTCCCTGCAAAGATCAGAATCTTCACCTCCACCACCGCTTTCCCACCCGGTGGCAGCGGTTTCTCCGGATCCACATGCTGGCACGTAAGCTCCGGATTGCTCCACACATTGCCCGTCGTCTTAGTAAAGCTCGCCACCACCCACTTGCGGTCGCTTGAAATCGTCGCAATCAACGGCTCATCCACCGCTCGCGACTTGTTGTAGTACGTAATCCCGTCCGCCCGATGTTCCGCGAGCTTCGCGGGCACCGGCCATGTGTACGATGCCAGATAGCGCGACGGAAGCCACTGGCCCAGCGGCATGGTCAGCCGCTCCGGCGTCTCCGAAGCAAGCAGATCGAATCCACTCGCATGATGCACGTACGTGCGCTCCAGACGGACATCACGCAGAGTCGACGTCATCCTGGGATCGGTGACCGCGGTGATCATCTCGTAGTCCACACCCGACCGGTTCTGGAACTCGTAGTGAAAGAGCACGCCATCCTCTTCCAGAGTCGCCCGCGCAAGCATGTGGACGCCTCCCTTCAGTTCGCTCTCATACTCGATCGTCTGCCCAGCCTGCCGCCACGAGGGTCTCTCTCCATTCGCACCCGGGCGAAACAGATACAAATGCTCGCCTTCGCTACTGCCTCGCTCCCTGACGGTGACGTGCTCGGGAAGAAGGACTTTAATTGCATCCACCTTTGGATCGTCCGGCAGCACAACATGGAGCGCCGGTTGTGTATCTTCCTCCGCAACGACGAGTCTCACTCCGCTCGCGTTCCGCACAGCTGGCAACGACTGCGCCGCGAGCATCGCCGTACACCCAAGCATCGCAACCGCCCAGGCAAACCGGTTACTCGCGCACGATCGCAACCGCGGCCTCACCAACGGCCCTCCTTCACTGCACCTTCCGTAGGGCCAGGTTCTGCTGAGAATCAATCGGCTTCTGGTCGCGGTCAAGCTGCACCAGAGTGCTGCCATTGTCCTGCAATAGCAGCGACTCGGAATGCTGCTCGTCATCCGGATTGAGTTGATACACCGTCGCATTCTCGTCCGTCGCATCTCCACGCAGCACCGTCCAATCGCCTCGATCAGAGAACGTAACGTCCCCATGCGGCGTGCCGCGATAGGTCTGCGTGCGGACATAATATGCGTACGTCGTATCGAACTTTCCCTTCGCATACAACCGCAGCACTGTATCCAGACCGTCGCAATCCGCGCAAGGCAGCGTCCCTTTATAAACGCCAAGCAGGATCGCCGTCCCCACGCGCGGAGCACCGGAAGCGATGTGCACACGCACCGAATAAGCAGAGGCGTCCTGCGGCGCCGCACCCGGGCCTTCACTTCAGTCTCAAAGCCAAACACCAATGCCGTGTCTCCAACCGCTGCCGCGTTGAAGCGAAATCGTCTTATCTGCACCGGCACATTGCCGGTCTTATCAACAGGCAGGACGTCTTCATTCAGCGCTGTCAACCCCGAGACCTTCGGCAGATGCGACACCCAACGGAAGCCGTTGACGTCACCCGAAGACAACTCCACCACAAGGGTGTCGCCTAAATTCAGAAAAACATCGGTTCGATTGTCCGGAAGACCCAACGTCACCGTCTTGGCCTGCAACGTTGTTGTAAAGATCAGCATGGCCACAGACCCGAATATTGTCGCAAGCCCTCGGAAATGCATCGGCGCCTCCCCTAGTCCGTATATCTCAAACCGCGAAACTAGGCCCCACTTCGCTTCCGCCAAACTGCCTTCACCTTGACGCGCCAACGCTCGTCCAACGCCACCAGTATCCACTCTACACGCGGCGATAGGTACCGAAGCACCACCTCTGTCGCAGGATGAATGCGCAGCGCCGGCCCAACTAAATAAAGTCTCGGAGCATCCGGAGATAACCGCAGCCCACCAAAGTATCCGTGCCGCTGAAACTCGCCAAGCCCGGTGGCGTTGTCGGGGTTCTGCAGGTGGTGCCACCGCACCCGTACCCAGTAGTCAAGCCCCTGCAACGCAAGATGCAGATCTTCGTCGGCTTTCAACTCAATCACTGCCAATCGCCCATCATCGGTGACGCCCAGCAGGTCGAGCATACCCCGATCGGCCGCGGCAAACGCCGGGACTTGTGTATAGACATGCGCTGAATCAAGATGAGCATCGAGCGGCCCGACGTCCCGCCGCAGCACACTCTCCAGCCACCGCTCCGGCTGCATCCGGTAGAGCGGGTCGCGCTTGTCGCCGCCGGCGATGCGCCGCGCAAACAGCCTCGCCACCAGCTCGCGCAACTCGGCTTCGTTCTTATCGGATAGCGGAGTTTCATTCGCACCTGCGCCAAACGTGATCTCCTGCGTGCTGTTGAACGAGTTCCCCGCGTAGCCCATGCGCACCCGCGCAAATTCCAGACCGTGGAGCAAGAAGGCCATCTCCGTGCCGCTGCGAATGCGTTGCTCGACGACTTCGCGCATCGTCTCCGGCACCAGGGCCATCACGCGCCCCCTGGACTCCGCAAATCGCTCCTCCGCAGCACGTTCGTTCGGCGCATGCATCAGGCGAGTCGTCAGATTGCCGTGATCGGCAGCGTCACGCTGTTCCAGCTCCTCGGTCTTCTGTTCCAGCTCCCACAACTCCCACTTCGCGACGTTCGGGTTGAGCCACGCCATCCGCGACACCGTCAGCATCGCCATTCCACGCGGCACAATCACCTTCAATCCCTGGTAAAGCCTTCGCCCATCACCCGATTCGCGGCAATGGTGCAGCCACAACACCCCCAGAGTCAGAATGCCGTCGACGGTCGCCTGGGTCTCCTCCTCGTTCACGCCGATCACGGCCCACGCCTGCGAGCCTCTCACCAGGGACCCACGTGCATACGCCGGCCCAAAGCTCTTCTCGAGATCCATCGCGGTGCGAAACGCATCGGTCTTGAACTCAGGGAAGCTTCGCGACAGCGCCCGCTCCAGGACGCGCAGATACTTCACTCGCGTCGCCTCGCGCGTCGACAGTGTGCGACGGTCGCGGTCGGCCACAAGTTCCAGCGTCTGCGGCTTGGTCTGTCCGAAGCGATAGGTACTTAGTCGCAACACGCCGTTTCGCATCGTCGTCGCACTCACGCGCCGGACGAGATTGCGGTCTTCTCCCCACAGATGCAGTGTGCATCTTCCATGCTCAGTCGCCAGCCTGTACTTCGCCTCGCGCATGTCGAAGAGCGCCTTGCCGTCTTCGAGCACGACGGCGCGCGCGTGCTCTGCGAGAAATTGCTCGAGCGCAACTGCTATCTGTTCTGTTGTCTGGGCGAGGGGTTGCGCGGACTCCGCGGAGGTTGCTCTTGGCGGCATAGCCGAACCTTAACACATTTGCTGCCACGCGACCGTCAGACGATGGACTCGGTCATCTACAGAGCAAGCTTGAAGTGGAAGTCTGAGATGCGGAGGCCGTGGCGAAAGTAAAACGCATGGGCCTCGTTGCGATGAGTTCCAGAGTCGAGCATGAAGGTCGTGCAGCCTGCCTCGCGCGCCAGCGCGATCAGCCAGTCCAGCATCTCTCCTCCATGGCCTTGCGAGCGACGGTTTGAATCGGTAACCAGATCGTCGACATAGAGCGTCCGCCCGCTCCATAAAAGGGTCTGCAGCCGAAAGCCCGCGACTGCGACAACCGCCCCTTCATCTTCAAGAAAGGCCAGTTGGTAGCCCTCTGCCTGCTGGGTCTGGATGCGGCCGACGAACTCATCCGCAATCAACAGAGGACGGAGCTGGTTCATCACAGAAAAACAGCGGTCGATCTCGTTTGGCGTAGTGGCGATCTGGATCTTCCCCATGCGTCGGCGCCTTCTCTACCAGTTCTCTTTGGCACGCAGATGAGTGATGTGGGCAACATGATGGCGCGAATGCCACGCATAGGTGAGCGTCGCAAGCTCCACCGTCATCGGACCGTTCTCCGGGTGGTTGCACCCACGCTTCCACTGCTCTTCGTTGAGCGACTGCAGTAGCATCACCCAGCGGGCATGAAGTGCTTCGACCAGTTCCAGCGACCACTCCACCGGGGCCGCCATATCATGCAGCTTCGCCCAGGTATCCGGATCGTAGGGCTTGACCGTCGGCCAGTCCTCGGTCAGCGACAGCTTAATGCGTATAAGGGCGTTCATGTGACTGTCGGCGATGTGGTGCACGACCTGTCGCACCGTCCACCCGCCCTCGCGATATGGCGTGCCTAACTGCGCGGAGCCCAGCCCATCGACCGCGTTACGCAGCTGCTCCGGCAGCTCAGCCAGCGTGGCAATGGCCCCGTTGCGGTCATTGGGCGAGACGCTCGCAGGTGGAGCGAAGCGTCCAACAGGGTAACCTCGGATCCGCATCATGCATGGGCATACGCCGTTCCTCCACATCTCTACTATGCAACACGTCATTGAGGATTGTGTAACCTTTAGCCAGTATCCAGGCCCATCGAATTCCCTATGCGACGATTTAGGACGCCTCTTCCAGCTCTCCTTCTCCTGGCCGCCACAGTCTGCGCGCAACAAAGCGGGCCGGCTGCGGCGAAACCCACTCCGTCGGGAACGCAGGGCTACATCGGCTTCGACAGCAACGACTATCCCGGCGACGACTCACTGCCCACATTGCGGCAGCACTTCGCCTTCGCCGGATACTGGCTGACCAACCCACCCGGCGCACACAGCAATGGCTGGCGGGGCAAACGCGACGCGCTGTTGCGCAACGGCTTTGGATTTCTCGTGCTGGCAAACGGCAAGACCGACGCGGAAATTACCAGATCGAAACGGGCCGGCGCCACGCCTGCCGCACTCGGAGCAAAGGACGCCGCAGCGGCCGTTGCAGCGGCACACCGAGAACACTTTCCCGCGAGCACCATCATCTTCCTCGACCAGGAGGAAGGCGGACGCCTCAACGCGAACCAATCCACCTATCTTCTCGCATGGACCGAAGCGGTCGCACAATCCGGCTATCTTCCCGGAGTCTATGCCAGCGGCCAGCCCGTCGACGATGCTCCTGGCAAGACCATCACTACCATCCAAAACATCCGCGAGCTGGTCGCCGCCCAGCATCTTCACGAGATTGCCTTTTGGGTCTATCAGGACGCCTGCCCCCCGGCGAACGGTTGCACCCTGCAACCTCCGCCTCTCGCTGCCAGCGGAACGCCAGACATCACAGCATGGCAGTACGCGCAGTCTCCACGCCGCAAAGAGATCACCGCGGCCTGCAGCAAGACCTACGCCTCCGACGGCAACTGTTACGCCCCCGGACTGCCGAAGTTCACCCTCGATCTCAGCGTCGCAAGCTCTTCCGATCCCTCACACGGACGCTGAATCCGGTGACCTAACCTCGTTCAATCGTCTGACGAGGGCCGCAAATTAGCCCACTCCAGCTGCCCCTCCACGATCGGGTCATTTGCCGCGGCCCTCCGCGAAGCCTAGAATCAAAGCAGATGACAATACCCGCTCCCGACCATAAACGCTACTTCATCGAAAAGCTGGGTATCTCCGAACGCCTGATGGAACGCTGCCTCGGAGAGGCCCTCTCAGCGGGAGGCGAGTACGCGGACCTTTATTTTGAATCGGTTACCTCGACCTCGCTAGGCATCGATGAGTCTCTCGTCAAGTCCGCCAGCCAGGGAATCAGCGTAGGCTGCGGCATCCGCGTCGTCTCCGGTGAACGTACCGGCTACGCCTACACCGACGACCTCTCCAGCGACCGTTTGCTACGTGCAGCGCGAACGGCCGCCCTGATCGCCAGCGGCCCCGCCAAAGAGCTGATGAGCGGCTTCCGCCACACCGAAACGCCCTCGCTCTACCCTGTCGCCGGCGCCACAAGCGATGCCGAGATCGCCGCAAAACTCGTCTTGATTCAACGCGCCGACAAGGCCGCCCGCGCCTACGACTCCCGCATCACCCAGGTCCGCGCCGGCTTCAACGACGAGCTCCGCCGCATCCTCATCGCCGCATCCGACGGCACCTTCGCCAGCGACACCCAGCCTCTCGCCCGCCTCAATGTCTTCGTCATCGCAAAGGACGGCGTTAACACCGCGCGCGGAACCAGCGGCGGTGGTGGTCGCGTCACCATGGACTTCTTCGAAGGCGACAAATCGCCGGAGCACCATGCACGTGAAGCCGCACGCACTGCCATCCTGCAGCTCGGAGCAGTCGAAGCGCCCGCAGGCGAGATGCCCGTCGTCCTCGGCCCTGGATGGCCGGGCGTCCTTTTGCACGAGGCCGTCGGCCATGGACTCGAAGCAGACTTCAACCGCAAAAAGACCTCCGCCTTCGCTGGTCTGATCGGACAACAAGTGGCGAGTTCGAAGGTCACAGTCGTCGACAATGGCCTGATGCCGGGCCGTCGCGGCAGTCTGAACGTGGACGACGAAGGAACGCCCACGCAGGAGACCGTCCTCATCGAAAACGGCGTCCTGAAGGGCTTTCTCTCCGACAAGCTCAACGCGCGCCTTATGGGCATGCCCAACACAGGCAGCGGCCGCCGCGAGAGCTACCATCACATTCCCATGCCGCGCATGACCAATACCTACATGCTCAACGGCGAGGACATGCCCGAGGACATCATCAAGTCCGTCAAACGTGGCCTCTACGCCGTGAACTTCGGCGGGGGACAGGTCGACATCACTAACGGCAAGTTCGTCTTCTCGGCCAGCGAGGCCTACCTGATCGAAGACGGCAAAGTAACCAGGCCGGTCAAAGGCGCAACTCTGATCGGCAACGGCCCCGAAGCATTGAAATACGTCTCCATGGTTGGAAATGACCTCGCCCTGGACGAAGGAATCGGCACCTGCGGCAAGTCCGGGCAAAGCGTGCCGGTCGGCGTGGGCATGCCCACAGTAAAGCTCGACCGCATGACGGTCGGGGGAACGGGGCAATAATGGCAGTCGAACGCGAAAAAATCTACGAGTGCGAAGTAAAACGCCGTCGCGTGAAAGAGGGCGGAGGCTACGAGCCGTTCTGGAAGGTGAAGCCGGTCGCCGTCGCGCTGGCAGATAACGATACCGAGTTTCGCTGCAAGGATTGCTACGGGGTCGTAAAGCTGCTGGGCCGAAACGGTAAGGAAGGCACCGTGCCCTACGTCGAACACAAGTCCATCGCCGACTCTGAGTACTGCGCGAACGGCCTGTTGTTCAAGAAAGCTACCGACGGCCGTGAACCCAAACACTCCGAGCATCCGGTCGAGTAACGACACTCCCTTTTTCAGGCCTGCTCTTACGCATGACAACGGAAAGTTCCGCGCAACGGCACCACTCAACAGCATCATGCAAACGAGGTCCATCATGGCAGTCGAACGGGAACGGTTCTACGAGTGCGAAGTGAAACGCCGTCGCGTCCGCGCAACTGGCGGTTACGAGCCATTCTGGAAGGTGAAAGCAATCGCCGCAGCGCTCGAAGACAACGACACGGAGTTCCGCTGCATGAACTGCGGCGGCGCGGTAAAGCTCTTCAAACGCCGCTCAGAAGACGGCCCGGCATCGCACATCGAGCACAAGCTCAAGAGCGACTCCGAGTACTGCTCCGCAGGCATGTACTTTCTGAAGGCAACGGATGGACGCCAGGCGCGGCCCTCCACGTCTCCTGTTCGTTGAATCCTTGTTGGTTGAATACTGGTTGGTTGAATCCAAGCTTGTTGAGGTCTTGAACTTGTCACAGACAGCACCGGTCGTCGCGTCCGACTTGAAACAACTCGCCTCCGAAGTCCTCTCGAAGGCCCTCAAAGCCGGCGCCACCGATGCCGAAGCCGTCGTCTACGAAGGCGACGAGTTCTCTGCGCTCGTCCACCTCGGACAGGTCGAAACTCTGAAGGAGTCGGGCTCCCGCGCCGTTGGCCTGCGCGTCTTTATCGGACAACGCACGGCCAGCACATCGTCCTCCGACTTTTCCGACGAGAGCATCGCGCGTCTGGTCGAAGGCGCCATTACTCTCGCGAAGATCACAAGCGAAGATCCCTACGCCGGACTGCCGGAGGCGCACGAGTTCGGCCAGCTCGACGGCGACCTGCACCTCTATTTCGATGACGTCAACGAGATGCCTCCGGCCGAACGCATCGAGACCGCGCGACGAACCGAGGCCGCAGCGTTTGCTTACGA
The DNA here is from genome assembly GCA_963756685.1 of uncultured Acidobacteriaceae bacterium. Classification (GTDB taxonomy): domain Bacteria; phylum Acidobacteriota; class Terriglobia; order Terriglobales; family Acidobacteriaceae; genus Edaphobacter. Next base: position 2,568,463 of record CAVWON010000001.1, on the reverse strand, counting down.
CACGCGTATCCAGAACTCACGTGGCGGTGACTTCGATACAGCGACGTCGCACAAGATCATGATGAACTCGCGGGGCTTCACCGGCGAATACCGGCGCAGCTACTGCGGCTTCTCCACCTCTCCCATCGCCCAGGACGACAAGGGCGGCATGCAGCGCAACTATTGGTTCTCGAACGCGCGCACGGTCACCAAACTCGAGGACCCCGAAGAGATCGGACGCGAAGCAGCTCGTCGCACGCTGCAACGCCTCGGCGCCCGCCAGGTGAAGACCCAGAAGGCCCCCGTCGTTTTCTCGGCAGAGATGGCACAGTCGATCATCGGCAACATCTTCGACGCAGCCAACGGCGACGCGATCTATCGCAACGCCTCTTTCTTCAGCGGCATGCTGGGCGAACGGGTCGCCGGCGAAAATATCACAGTCATCGACGACGGCACCCTTGTCTTCGACAACATCGGCGGCTTCGGTACCCGCCCATTCGACGGCGAGGGCCTTCCCACGCGCCGCACTGTGCTGGTCGAGCGAGGCATTCTAAGAAACTACGTGATGAACACCTACACCGCGCGCAAGCTGAAGATGCACTCCACCGGCAATGCGTCGCGCGGCCTCGCAGGAAACCCGGGCATCGGCGCGGGCAACTTCTACCTCGAAGCGGGAACGCTGACGCCAGAGCAGATCATCGGCGACATCAAGAACGGCCTCTACGTCACCGAGACGATGGGGCACGGTATCAATCTCGTTACAGGCGACTACTCGCAGGGAGCCAGCGGCATGTGGATCGAGAACGGCGAGATCGCCTACCCCGTCGAAGAGATCACCATCGCCGGCAACCTCAAAGACATGTACCGCAACATCGTCGCCATCGGTAACGACCTCGTCTTCCGTGGCGCTAGCGCTGCCCCGACTATCCGTATCGAAGGAATGACCATCGCTGGCGCATAGGGTGCTTCGACCAGCTGAGTCGCGACATCAAGCCGTTGCTGCGAACTCGATCACTTGTGACTCTCGCCTTCTAAAGTAGAAGCCCGAGTAGGATGAGACCGATGCTTCAGGATGAAGTGGAATGCGAAACCGCAGATCCGGGATCGCCCAGGCATCCACCAATTCGTAGTTCGCCGCGTCCATCACCTTCAGCAGCTTCTCTCTCGAAAGAATCTTGGCAGGGGCTATCGCAGGCCACCAAACGGAATCTTGGACCGTTATGGCCGACTGTCCGTCGATAACCGGGGTCCGATTGATAAAGACGTGGCGTGGTGGAGGGTTGAGATTGCTCATCAGCTCCGGAGGAAGGACATCGAAATAATGCAGTGCTCCTGAGATGAGCACTGCATCCACCCGTCGACATTCTGCCAGGTCATCAACAAATCGTAGTCTTGGCTCGCCGCGTTCATTCGCAATCCGTCTGCCGGCCGCGTTGTTTTGTGGCACGTCGTTCACAATCCAGGAAAAATCAGGGCCATAGTGAAGATATTTGTCATAGCAGTAAAATAAGTTGCCTGCGCTCCCCCCAATATCCAATACGGACCCTATTTCATCCCGCAGGCATTTCAAATGGAAGATAACGGCGTAATCGCTCAGTCGCAGATTGAAAGAAAGATGAGATTTCACGTTCATGGGGTGTTCGTGTGAAGAAAGCCTATACCGGTCCGCATAGCGCTGGGCCTCTTCAAAACTCGAAAATGTTTTGTTATAGCCCACTAGAACTCTGGAGCATAGATCGCTCCGGCCGATGGCTTGAAGGCAACTTTTCCGACGCCCGGCTCCGAGGAGAGCCTGGAACATACTCGGGCAGTGAGTCGAATCTGTCTTATGCGCAACTCTTTAAGAGCACTGAAATTGCCCACAAGGACCTCCAGAACTAGATTCTGCTTAGCTGGGGAGGTGGACCCGGTTCAGCGAAGTATATCTCAAATGGGACCTTTTGGCCAAACTCCATGCAGCTGGCAGAGATGCAATCGACGCTGCCATGTGTGTCAGCGACAATCCACGGCTACAATTCACGATGTGGCAACAACCTTCCATTTCGATCACGTTGCAGACTTCAACCCGGGCCAGGCGGACGAAATCCTTCGCACCGTCCCCGCGCAGCCCGGGGTCTTTGCCCTCCGCGGCCCACGCGCCGAAGACTCACCCTATCTCACCCAGACCACCGACCTCCGGCGACGCATGCGGCGTCTCCTCGACCCACCCGAGTCACAGTCCAAGCGCCTCAACCTCCGCGAAAAAGTAGCGCGCATCGAGTACTGCGTCACCGGCTCGACCTTCGAATCCTCACTGGTTCTCTACGACGCCACCGCCGCCCTCTTCGGGCACGCCGAGGCACGCCGCCGCCTCAAGCTGCACACTCCCTACTTCCTGCGCATGACGATCGAGAACGCCTTCCCCCGCGTCTACGCCACCAACAAGCTCTCCAAGCGCGGCCTCGCCCAGATGTACGGCCCATTCCCCTCGCGCCTCGCGGCCGAGCGCTACTGCGACGCCGTCCTCGACCTCTTCAAGCTGCGGCGATGCTCCGAAGACCTCGAGCCCTACCCCGAACATCCCGGCTGCATCTACGGCGAGATGGAAAAGTGCATCAAGCCTTGCAAACAGGCCTGCACTCCGGAGCAGTACGCCGCCGAAGCCGCAGCTGTGAAAAAATTCTTCGACACCCGCGGCGAGAACGTGGTCATCGCCATCGGCCTGGAGCGCGAAGAGGCCTCGTCAGGTATGCAGTTTGAAAAAGCGGCCGCGCTTCACGCCCAATGGCAAAAGGTAAAGACGGTACAGGCGCTCGCCGACTGGATCGTGCGCCCCGTCCCCACGCTGCGCGCCGTAATCGTACAATCCGCAGCGCCGGAGGAAGATCACAAAGAAGACGCGGCGTTGTTTCTGCTCGAAGGCGGCTGTCTCGTCGGCCCCGAACGTCTCTCCACCCTCGGCGTCCGTTCCGTACGCGAGCAGACCAGCGTCGGCAGCTCGCTCTTCGCTCAGCCGTTGATGCTCCAGGCCGTCCCGCTCGACGGCGAAGCCACGGCCTCCAACTCTCCCGAAGACCGCGCTGCCCACGCTATCAAGTCGCTTGAAGAACGAGTGGGCAAGAGCAACGACCTCGCTCTCCTTAGCGACCACCTCTCTCTCCTGCGCCGCTGGTACTACCGTCCGGAGAAACAACGCATCGGCGAGATCTTCCTTGCCAACGAAGATGGCACATGGCCGGTCCGAAAAATTCTCCGGGGCGCCGCGCGCATGGTTATCGGCGAGCCAAAGCCCATGGCCGAAACTCAGCGCGACGCTGCCAAATCAGCGAAGACCAAGATTCTCCACGAAGGCCGTCCCGACGTGGAAAGAACAGTGCCAGTGCTCCCGAAAGACCGGTAGCATTTGGTGGCCTGCGTCGTGGCAGGAGTACATCTGCGAAGAAGCACAAAGAGTGCGAGTTGATCTCCGGTAGACCTGTCATCCTCCGCTGATAGACTTACACCCAGGAGCGACCCCAATTGATCGAACTGGCATTCTCCATCCTGGCCTCCGACTTCGCCCACCTGGCCGACGAAGTCGCAGCAGCCGAGCGCGGCGGCGGCACCATCGTCCACGTCGACGTCATGGACGGCCACTTCGTCCCGAACATCACCTTCGGGCCGGCCATGGTCAAGGCCCTCCGCAGGGTCACCAGGCTCCCCCTCGACTGCCACATGATGGTCGAGGACCCTGCCGACTTTATTGCCGACTTCGCCGAAGCGGGCGCCGATATGATGTCCGTCCACCAGGAGGTCTGCCGCCACCTCCACCGCACCCTTCAGCACATCGCCCAGCACGGCATGAAGCCAGCCGTCGTCATCAACCCGGCGACCCCGGTCGAGACCCTCGTCGAAGTCCTTCCAATGGTGCACCATGTGCTTGTCATGAGCGTAAACCCCGGCTTCGGCGGCCAGGAGTTTCTTCCCCTGGCGCTCGACAAGATCGCCCATCTGGCCGAACTCCGCGAGGAGATGGGACTCAACTTTCGCATCGAGGTCGACGGCGGCATTGCTCACGATACGGTCGCTCTGGTGGTCGAAGCAGGAGCGGACATGCTGGTTGCCGGGTCGGCGATCTTTGCCGACGGCAAAGCGGAGCACCATGCGCGGGAGTTCCTCAAGCTCGCGCGGGCGGCTTCGTCAGCACAAATCTGACGGGAAATATAGAATAGAAGGCAGCCTGAGCGCCCTTTGCGCGAGGCGGATGGGGTTGATAGCGGATGAACAAGCGTTCCTTTTTCCCAAGCGGCAGGTTTCCAAGCAACAGGGCCAGCTCACTGGCCAGTCTTGCGATCGCCGGTCTGATCGTCTCTTCCATGGGCGCAATGGCCCAGGTAACCGGTTCCTCCCAAACCACGACCGATGCCAACGGCCAGCAGCAACAGAGCGTGAGCCTCTCCGCTTCGCCGAACAGCAAGAAGGCCGATAAGGTCGTTCAGTCGAAGGACACCAAAAAAGAGCTGCAGAAGGAGAAGAAGATCACGCCGGTCGATGCGGGACTTCCAGACAAGGTGCTCTACGACAAGGCCCTCGACGCAACCAAGCGCGGCCACTTCGACGTCGCCCGTCTCGACCTGCAAACCCTGCTCAACACCTATCCCGACTCGCAGTATCAAATGAAGGCCAAGCTGGCCATCGCCGATAGCTGGTACAAAGAGGGCGGCACCGCGGCCCTCACTCAGGCCGAGCAGGAGTACAAGGACTTCATCACCTTCTTCCCCAACGCACCCGAGGCCGCCGAGGCCCAGATGCGTGTCGGCGACATCTACTTCCGTCAGATGGACAAGCCCGACCGCGACTACTCGAAGGCAGTGCACGCCGAGGAGGAGTATCGCCTGATGCTGCAGCAGTTCCCCGAGTCGACGCTGGTACCCCAGGCCAAGCAGCGTCTCCGCGAGGTGCAGGAGGTCATGGCCACACGTGAGGCAGCGGTCGCCGCGTTTTACTCCACCCACAACAACTGGGCAGCCACAATTGCGCGCTATCAGACGGTCGTTGACACTTATCCGCAGTACAGCCACATGGACGATGTGCTGATCGGGCTCGGCGACGCATATGAAGCCGAGGCCCGTTTCATCCGGTCGACGAAGCTCCCCGAAGCAGGCAAGGCGCGACTTGAAAAGATCTATGACGACCAGGCTATTGCGGCCTACAGCAAGGTAGTCCTCGAGCACTCCGCTGCTCAGCACGTCGAGGACGCCCGTGACCGCCTCGACGCGATGAACGTGCCAATCCCAACGCCAACGCCGGAGCAGATCGCCGCCAGTGTCGCCCTCGAAAACAGCCGCAGGCAGTATCGTCTGCAGGACCGCGCGACGCTCCTGATCATGCACACGCCCGACGTCGTCCTGGCGGCAAGGGACGGCGAACCGACGCTGGTTGACCCCACCCCCACAATCGCTCCGCACATCACGAAGAAGTCCATCGACGACTTCAATGAGTCGATGAATCCCGGCGCGGCCAGGGCGAACCCAACCCCGGCGAACTCAGCCGCACCTGCAGCAGCGTCCGATGACGCCGCTGCCGCACCACCTCCGGCCGCTGCCCCGCCGGCCGCACCACTCCAACTCCAGGACGTCCCTGCCGCTGACGCTGCTCCTGCAACCGGATCGGCCGCCGTCACCAACGTCCAGGGCAGCGCGACCAGCACCCCCGCCGCCAGTGGAAACGGCATGGGCGTCACGATCATTACGCCGGGAGTGACCGTCTCCCCCGCCGACAACGGTGGCCTGAAGGCCGTGGGACCCGAAAACGCAACGCCTTTGCCCGCTGCTGAAAAGCCCGCAGGCGCACCGGAGACTGTGAATGATGTAGCTCCCGGAACACAGCCCGCGGCACAGGCCCCCAATGCCAACGGAAAGGACCCGAAGCCGGAGTTCGACAAGAGCGACGAGTCCTCCAGCAAGCACAAGAAGAAGAAGGGACTCGCTAAACTGAATCCGTTCTAGAACCATCCAACCTGCAACAAAAAAGGGACGCAGCCATATTGGGTGTGTCCCTTTTCCATTGTGGGGCCCGTTTGCGCTGCTCGAGGGGCCTCGTCAGGATGACTGGTAAACCGCAGAGTGCCGGCGGAGCCGGGGCACGATAAGAAACGACAGCAGGAGAAGCACAAGGACGGCCAGCAAGCCAAAAAACAGCGGGCCCACGGAGACGCGGTGAGGACTGCGACCCTCTACGCTGGCCTTCGAGACATGCGACATGTGTCCGCCCAGCACATACGCACTGCCCGAGAGCGATTCGTCGGTCTCATATACTGCGTTGCCCCACAGGACCACCGTATTGCCGCCAATTCGGGCCTGCGAGTCGACGACCGCATTCCCCCAGATGACCGTAGCGCTCCGCTCCACCTGCCCGCTCACATTGACGCTTCCAAACAGCACGAAGACGTGGCCCGTCAGGTCTCCCTCCACCTGTACCGAACAGAAAAGACAGGTGGCGTTATGGATCTGCTGGCCCGAAGCGACGAAGACGTCCTGCCCGACGTAAGTGCGGTTGCCCGGCGCCTGGCCGAGTGCGCCGGCGGTAAGCAGAAGCGGCAAAATGATGTTGCGGAGCGCGTGTACCGGCAATTTTCCCCCGAAGATAAACATAATGACAGCAGAGAGATGAACAAAAAGACGAACAGGCTGTAGAAAAGATACGCAGAATCCGGGGAACAGGTTCCGTCAGTCCCCTTGCGAGCGGGCCGCTATCGACCAGGAAGACGCGCTAAAACCCTCGCCCTTGCGGATATGCGGGAAACTGGTACCGGTTGCGCTGGACAATATACACAATCAGCCAGATCACTCCGATAAGAATGAGAAACGGAGCGAACGGAAGCAGCAGCCACAGGCGGCTGGGCAGCACCATCCGCGAGCCGTGAATCATCGCGCCCTCTCCCACATTGGCGTCTCCGGCAGCGAGCGCAACATCGCCGCCAACCACGGCCCCTTCGCCAAGCACAAGATCGGCGCCCAGCGCGGCCACGTCACCCGAGATGCTGTGACCCGGATCGACCTCCACCTTTCCGAACATCACCGCAATGTCGCCCTTCACGTCGCCATGGATGCGAACATCGCAGAACATGCACGCTATGTCGCCGACGGTCTCCCCTTCGGTGAACCGTGATGTCGCTGCCGAAACTGACCCGGTCGTTGTCGGATTTGGCAAAGGCTGGAAGGGTTGTAACAAGAAGGGCAACAGCAAGAAACACTCTGCGCATAGAAAACCTCGTGGAGCTAGTTTGCGGATCTCTGGAACTTGACCTCGACATTCAACTCAACCATGACCGGCTTGCCGTCCTTCATACCGGGCTTATATTTGTACTGCCTTACCGCTTCGACGGCCTTCTGGTCCAGGCCCATGCCGGGCCCGTGGGTCACATGAACGTGGGTCGGATTTCCATGTATATCTACCCATATCGTCACTTGCGACCGTGCCCGTAACGCTGGTGCCGCTGGCATTGTCCGGATACTCCGGCTCAACGGAGTGGACCAGCACCGGCGCTGAGACATCGCCTCCAACTTTATAGACTCCGTGCAGTGACGCATCTGGACTCTGCTGCGCGGGAACTGGGCCGCTGTTTTCTTGCGCCACCATCGGAATACTCATAGCGAAAGAGGAAAAAACAATAAGAGCAGTATGGAGCAACTGTCTGCGCATCGAAATGCCTCGTGGGGCTAGTGTATAGATACTTCCGGGGAAGACTCTTCGGAAGACCACAGACGCAACGCGCAACGCCGTGCGGATGCTACCCTTAAAGCACCGATGAGCCACGAACTGCCAAAAGCATACGATCCGTCTGTCATAGAAGAACGCTGGGCCGAGTACTGGGTAAAGGAGCGTTTATTTGACGTTCCAACCCCCGAAAGTACGCAGGACGGAACCACAAAGTTCACCATCCTCCTCCCCCCGCCCAACGTCACTGGACGCCTGCACATGGGCCACATGCTCAACCAGACCGAGATGGACATCCTCACCCGCTGGCACCGCATGCTCGGCGATCTGGCCGTCTGGGTCCCCGGCACCGACCACGCCGGCATCGCCACCCAGATGATGGTCGAGCGTCAGTTAGCCACAGAAGGCACTGGGCGCAAGGAACTCGGCCGCGAAGCCTTCGTCCAGCGTGTATGGTGCTGGCGCAAGCTCTACGGCGGGGCAATCCTCGACCAGATGAAGCGCCTCGGCGCCTCCGTCGATTGGTCCCGCGAGTACTTCACCATGGACGACCGCCTCTCCGTCGCCGTCAAGGAGGCCTTCGTCCGCCTCTACGAGCAGGGTCTCATCTACCGCGGCGCCTACATCGTCAACTGGGACCCGAGCATCCAGACCGCCGTCTCCGACCTCGAAGTCGAGCACGAGGAGCGCCTCGGCAAGCTCTACCACATCAAATACCCCCTCGCCGACGGCACCGGATCCATCACCGTTGCCACCACGCGCCCCGAGACCATGCTCGGCGACACTGCCGTAGCCGTAAATCCCGCCGACGAGCGCTACACCGCTCTCATCGGCAAAAAAGTCCGCGTCCCTCTCACTGGCGTCAACGGCGGCCCAGACAGGGAAGTCCCCATCCTCGCCGACGACTGGGCCAAGCCCGAATTCGGCACCGGAGCCGTCAAGGTCACGCCCGCCCACGATCCCAACGACTTCGCCCTCGGCCAGCGCCACAAGCTGCCCAGTCCCTCGATCCTCGACGAGACCGCCCACGTCGCACTCCCCGGTTCGCTATTCGACGGCCTCGACCGCTACGCCGCACGCGACCTCATGCTCGTCGACCTCGAAGCCCGTGGTCTCCTCGTCGCCGTCAAAGATCACACCAACTCCATTGGCCTCAGCCAGCGTACCGGCGTCGTCATCGAGCCGCGCCTCTCCATGCAGTGGTTCCTCGCCGTCAACAAAACGCCGAACACCGGCGGCAACAGCATCGCCAAAAACGCCATCGACGCCGTCACCGAAAAACACATCAACTTCACTCCCGAGATGTACAAAAAAATCTACCTCGAGTGGATGACGAACATCTACGACTGGTGCATCTCCCGCCAGCTCTGGTGGGGCCACCGCATCCCCGCATGGCACTGCAAGGACCCAAAATGCAACGCCATCACCGTCTCCCGCGACACACCAAAAACATGCGGTACCTGCAACTCCACCAACATCGTGCAGGAGACAGACGTCCTCGACACCTGGTTCTCCTCCGGCCTCCTTCCCTTCACCACCCTGGGCTGGCCCGCAACCGCAGAACGGACAACCGAGCAAGCCGCAGATCACACCCGATCTAGCCGCCTTCTACCCCACCACCCTTCTCGTCACCGGCTTCGACATCCTCTTCTTCTGGGTAGCCCGCATGATCATGCTCGGCTGCCACTTCACCCTCGACGTCCCCATGCCCGACGGCAGCAAGCGCACCCTCGCCGACGCCGTCCCCTTCAAAGAGGTCTACATCCACGGCCTCGTCCGCGACGCCGACCGCCAGAAGATGTCCAAGACCAAGGGCAACGTCATCAATCCCATTGACATCATCGAGCGCTTCGGCACCGACGCCGTCCGCTTCACCCTCGCATCGATGGCCTCTCCCGGCACCGACATCGCCTTTAGCGAAGCCCGCACCGAGGGCTACCGCGCCTTCGCCAACAAGATCTGGAACGCAGCCCGCTTCCTCTTCATGAACATCGACCGCGCCCAGGAGGCTGGCTACAAAATGACCATGCGCGCCACCGGCATCGTCACCGAGTTGCCCGCCGACGCCCCGCTCGAAACACGCTGGATATTCGACCGCCTCAACGCTGTCTCCACCGAAGTCGACCGGGCCCTCGCCGACTACCGCTTCGACGAAGCCGCCAATGCCATCTACCAGTTCTTCTGGGGCGAACTCTGCGACTGGTACCTCGAACTCGTCAAACTGCGCCTCGACTTCACCGAAGGCGCTTCACCCAACCCAACCACCGCCGTCACTCTCGCCTCGCTCACAGGCGTCTTCGAGAGCGCCCTGCGCCTGCTCAGCCCCTTCATGCCCTTCATCACTGAAGAGATCTGGCACGCCCTCTACAGCGACGCCCCACCGGCAAAGTCCATCGCCCTCACTCGTTACCCACAGCCCGCGGACTTCCACGCCGACCCAATCGCAGCCAGGGCCATGAAGACCATGCAGGACCTAATCGTCACCGTCCGCGCTCTGCGCAAGGAACTCGGCGTCCCCGAAAAAGAGGCGACCCCGGTCCTCCTCCACGCCGACAACCGCGTCCTCGCCCTCGCCGACGCAAATCAGGACATGCTCTCCCGCATGGCCCGCGTGCAATCCATCGAGTTCGCCAGCGCGCCTCTGTCCGGCAGCAATGCCCGCAGCACAGCAGACTTCGACGTCGCCATCACCTACGAGCGCCAGATCGACATTCCCGCCGAACGCGAACGCCTCACCAAAGACCTCGCCAAATACGAAAAGGGCCTCACCGCAGCCGAACGCCAACTCAACAACGAGTCCTTCATGGCCAAAGCCCCTGCGCACATCGTCGACGGCCTCCGCAAGCAATCGAGCGAAACGCGCATGCTCTACGACAAAACCAAAGCCGCCCTGGACGCTTTGAACTAACGCCGCATTGAATTAAGGTCGAACGATTTTCCGGAATTCAGTCTTGATCTTTCGCCTGACGCGCCCGTTGTCCAAACTGCTGTGCCACGACAACACAAATAATCGCCAGAAGCGCCGCGATCATATAGCCCGCGGCCCGTCCTGCTGCATGGTCAGAGTCCAACTGCGCCCAGGGTTCAGTAACAGCTTGGCAGGCCCCCAGTGCGAACAGGGCACCCACTACATACAGGACGACCTGCATAATTCGATAACCCATTCTGCCGTCCCTTCAACCTACAGGGCCCGCCTTCTGACCTCAGCGGTTAAGGTCGTGAACAGTCTCGCCAGCCGCCTGACCCCATCTGCCGACCGTGTCCTTTACAGCTCCAAACACCTGGTCTCCAAGCCCTTCGCCGGCAAGGTCGTCATCCCCAGCGATTCGTCCGATACCCTCCTTCATGCGCCCCACCAGAGTGTCCGCACTCCCGCCGAAACGTTTCTCCGTTCCCCAACGCCGCATCCTGTTCGCGGTGTCTTCCACACCATCAAATTCGGCCTCTTGCCGTAACGTCGGCTCATAAAACAGCGCATACGTAAGCGCGGCCCCTACCCCGATTCCTGTGAGTAACAAACGGCTAGCTCTCATTTGAACACCTCGTTCACTTGGATGCGAAAACGTTCCCAGGGGTGGGCGAAAAGAATTGAACAGGGACGGCATCCCGAACAGTCGATTCGGCCATCTCTTCTAATAAGACGCGTCGTTCTCTGGTTACGGCGGGGCAGCTCTCAGGGCCACAAGAGAGCTGCCCTTGCCGCATTTAAGGGTCTTTCCTCGGCAATCCACCCGAAGGCGCACCATCGAATCGTGACCATAGCCGCCCAGTCCTCCATTATGCTGCAGATGGAGGCATGAACTTGTGTTGAAACCGGTCCCGGCTGCGTGTCTTCTCCTCCTGTCAACGGCAGGTTGGGGGCAATCCGCGACGCCTGCCTCAACACAGGAGCCGACCCCGGACACCCAACCCGTGACGACGCTGAAAGTCACCACACGAGTAGTCGAGATCTCTGCCGTAGTAAAAAGCAAGAGCGGAGAACCCGAAGGGGGCCTAACCAAAGATGACTTCATCCTCAAGCAGGACGGCAAGCCGCAACCAATCCGTTACTTTTCGCAAGGCTCCGATCTCCCCCTCACCTTGGCCTTAATGGTCGACACCAGCGGAAGCCAGCGCACCTTCATCAACGACGAAGCCCTCGCAAGTGAGGTCTTCTTCGAAACCATGATGGGCCGCAAGCAGGACCTGCGCCATGCTCGTGCAGTTCGACGTCGCCGTTCTGCAACTCCAGGGCATGACCAACTCTCCCAACGTGCTGCATCTCGCACTGACGCGCCTCAGCTCCCATGCCTCCGCGGTTGGCGGGACCTGTTGAACGACGCCGTCTACTCCGTCGCGAAAGATGTTCTAGCCAAAGAGACCGGTCGCAAGGCGATGGTGATCCTCACCGATGGCGGCGACAACGGAAGCCGCAGCTCGCTCGCCGACGCAATCGAACAGGTACAGCGCGCAGACGTTCAGGTCTACTCAATCCTCTACAGCGTGCGCAACGAAGCCGCCAAATTCGGGGTCGGTCGGGTGGTGTCGGTGCAGGAACTCCGGATCCAGGAATGAAAATTTTGCAGTCCCTCTCGGAGGCGACCGGCGGCCGCGTCTTCACGGTCTCACCCACACTCAGTCTGCGCGAGATCTATGCCCAGATCGGACAAGACCTCCGGCTGCAGTATGCCCTTGGCTACACGCCACCCGCAGACATGCAACCGAACAGTTATCACAAGCTGGAGTTGAAGTCGAAGAACAACAAGCTAACGGCTGCAGGCACGCAAAGGCTTCTTCGCACCCCCATAAACTGTCTCCCGCGATGGCATGAGGCGATGGTCTAGAATCAACTCGTCCCCGCACCTCGGAGCGCAAGATGAGCCGAGCCCTCATTATCGGAAGCCACACCCCGGTCAGCCGCGAGATCGGCGACGCACTCACTACCGCCAACTTGCCCATGGAGTATTCTGCCGGCCCTGCAGATGCCCTGAAGCGGTTGCGCGCCCGGCCGTTCGACGTCGTCATCACCAGCGCCGATTGCGATATCGATGAAAACCTCGCGCTGCTTGAAGAGATGCGTTCCATCAGACCCGACGTCAAGTGCATCGTCCTGGCGCAAAACAGCACTCCCGACAAGGTCATCGCCGCGCTCCGCGCCCGGGTCTTCGCCTGTTTCACACCGCCCTTCGACCCCGGCGAGATCGCCACACTGGCCGCTAGCGCAGCTTCCGATAACCACTCGCGAGAAGACATCCAAATCATGTCGGCCCGGCCCGGATGGGTCTCCATCCGCGCCAACTGCCGCCTCATCACGGCCGAGCGCCTTCTTTCGTTTGCCCGGGAGCTCAGCGCTCAACTGCCCGATGACGCGAAACAGGAGATCATCCAGGCGTTCCGGGAGATCCTGATGAACGCCATGGAACACGGAGCGAAGTTCAATCCCGAACAGGTCGTCGAGGTGAACGCCATTCGCACCGCCCGGTCAATGGTCTTCCGGGTCCGTGATCCGGGCACTGGCTTCCGCAAGGAATCGCTCACCCATGCGGCCGTTGCAAATACTCCCGCCGATCCTACGGCCCATATCATGCTACGCAAGGAGCAGGGAATGCGCGCCGGGGGATACGGCCTCCTGCTCGCAAGCGGCACGGTAGACGAGTTGATCTACAACGAAACCGGCAACGAGGCCATCCTCATCAAGTACCTGGATAAAACCTAGGATGGCAAAATGGTGGCACTTCGGGCCCAACCGCCACCATCGACAAACCAGATACCTGCGTCGCGGACACAATAACTGCCCTCAAGAGGTGCGGATCAGGATTAGAAGTTGCCGAAATCCCCCATTTTTCGTGCACTACAAAGTGACAAGCCCCAGCGTCAGGATTGGGCCCGGTTTGTCGACTACTCGTCCGGAACTCGTACAAAGGTTGGCGTCGCGCCTCCACGACCCCTTCGAAAACATGCGCACCGGCTTCTACGCCATCTACCAGCGAGTAGCCCTCCATGCCCCCACCAAAACAAGGGTTGGCCATCGAAGCTGTGACGGCTAGGCGATTAGTTCCTGTGCTTGGTTGTTGCTCATGGGGTTTGCTCCCTGGTCTTTTGCCATCGATTGTCGGGCGTGGGCTGTTCTCACAGGCAGGACTTGGCCCTGGATCATGCCGTGGCAAGCGCGAGTGGAGGGGTATTAACGGGAATCTGCCGCATGGCCCGCTCCGTGGGTCGAAGATGACGGGTGCTCGTCGATCGCGTCCGAAGTTCCCGGCTGACTTACGGTAGTACCTGGCGGTGATGCCCATTGGAGCCGGCCCTTGCTATTCGCGATTTCCTCTACGATTTTCGTGAACAACTGATCTTGCATGGCGGTTCGTTTCGTGTAGTCGACGACGTAGCTGACGGTGAATTCCAACGATCCGGCATTTACAACAAGTGCGACGGTAGGTTCCAACGGAGGGTTTGCGCTTCGATAGTTGTCACTCATCGCTTTCCAGGAAGTCTGCGCCTCGAGCAGATACTCGCCGATCGCCTCTTTGGCTACCCGCAAAAGCATTTCCCTGGCAAGCTGGCAATCGCTGGTGGTTGTAAACAGCACCTTAATCTCGTCCCAGATAAACCGGAATCCTTGCGAGTAGTTGAAAACCGATCCTTTCAAGACGGTGCTGTTGGGGATGCGAACGATCCGGCCGTTGTACAAGTCCCTGCCTACCCAGTTCCCCGTTTCCAATAATGTGGTTCGCAGGAGCCCGATGTCGATCACGTCACCTCGAGTATCGCCGATCTGAACTCTGTCTCCCATGGCGTACAGTTTTGAAAAACCGATCGAGAAAGCGCCAGCAATGCTGGCAAGCATGTCCTGCAGGGCTACTGCCACACCCGCACCTGCGACACCGAAGGCAAAGCTGAGGCGGCCTAAACGATCCTCAAAGAGGATGGCAAGGAAAAGGAGAATCGAGAGGTATCCGGAAAAGACGACGAATTTGCGAACCTTGTAGCGCGCATCGGCTCGGCCAAAGCGCCGAGGCAGTGTTTGTTCGAGCACGCGAAATATAGCGTGAATACAGAGGATTCCGATAACTGCGGCAACGCACTTCCCGAGGAACGAAAGCGAAATAGCCTGTTTTAAAAGATCATGCATCCAACCACCACCAATCCCGGTTTGCTGCTACAGGGGTGAAGTAAGACTATTGAACGTCAATGCCTTCGAACAACCGCGGTTTCTGATTCACGGGGCGCTCGCCTCACTCTTGATCGATCCCTGCCTGGCGTCGAGTTCCCTTCTTTGACGCTGAGTATCACGGCCAGGAGCCAATCTGATTTTCCCGCCTGTTGCCGTTGCTGTTTGTCGTGCCGGGTAGTCAGCGTCTGAGAAGCGATCTAATAACTCCCGAGTGACTGGCAAACCCGAAATAATCCCGTGGTTCCTGCGAAGTCGGGTTATCGGCAAACCCAATCGCCAACCTGAACTGCCGATTCTAACGAGCTTTGATGGACGTTGGCGATGTCACGCCAATCATTACAGGCACACGACTCGATTTGATGTGTGTCTGGCCATCACCTCATTCCTTTCTGCTCTGGCTTTCAGCATCAAGGGACGTAGTGAGTAAAGACAAGGTCGGTCGCCTTGGTCTTCTCGTGGCAGGGGAAGCAGCTTTTCATAAACGCCGCGTCGCCATGTTTGCCGTCCGCGAAGTGACCGAACCCCCAGCCGCCGGTCGCGGCGTACTTTTTTGAGTCCTTGATCATAAACTGAATGTTCGTGGGGGCCCCGGGAACGAAAGATTGGGCTTGGCCAAAGACTTTGTTGTTTTCCTCCGACGGCACGTAACCGTAATGCAAAGCAGCAATGATCGTGCCGTCCGGGAACGGAAGCTTCCCATCCCGGTAGGCTTTGATGGCTACATCGTTGCCCAGGACGGCCCCTAAGCTGTTGAGCTTGCCCGCTTCATGGGCCGAGGAGATCCATCTCCAGTCGCGGTACCCGTGAGGGATTTCGGTAACGAAGGCGGGGGCGGATTCCCCAGCCGCGTGTCCAGGCGCAGGGACAATGAGGGCGACAAGGCCGGCCATTGTTGCAACTGCAACCAGGAAGAATGTGAAGCGTTTCATAAGTGTTCCTCCATCCAATATGCCTAGATGAACTGAAACCGCTCGGCCTGACTATTTCGCCTTAGAACTGATGTGGATGCCCTTTTCGACCGCCACCAGCTCAGGCGGAACTCACGCGCAACAAGAATACAAGACGCCTGCCGCCGCCTCGCTGGTACCGGCGAATCTCACGGGTCCTTATTCGCAAAGTACAGATACCTCAGTAGGCGCTTTTCGCCCGTTAAGGTATGTACGCAGGACAGGAACCGCTGCAGCCCCTCGAAGTTGATATTGCCTTCCGCTGCGACCAGTTCCTCTTTCCTTTTCTCCCGTGCATCATGCCACTGTTTCGCCACCCGAGAAGCACTCTCGGTTGTGTCGGTTACGCGGACCTGGCGAAACCCTGCTCGCTCGATGAGTCGTTCATTCTCTCCGGGCGGACTATACACATAAAAGCCGATCGAGCTGCGCGTGGCGATCTCTTCGTTGCAAAGCAATCCGCCAACTACCAGAGCGTCACTGAACAGCATCCGGCCGCCGGGCTTCAGTATGCGAAACATCTCACCCAGCACCTCGGCACGTCGTGGAAGATGGCACAAAACGTCATTCGAGAACACAGCGTCAAAGCTATCGTCGTCAAAAGGCAGATTTTTCGAAGCGTCACACTGCTCAAAGCGGGCCATTGAACCAAGGCCTCTTGCCAGCGCAAGTTGGTTCGCATTGCGAACTCCCAGTGCGTTAATATCTAACCCGACGAGGCGGCAGCCCACCTTCTCCGCAAGGTGCAACGCATAGCCACCCGAACCGCACCCCACTTCCAGCGCAAACGAATTGGGTCTCAGGTCCAGCAGTTGGGGGATTTCGTTGGATTCTTCCGTTGTGACCCAGCTTGTTTGCCCAAAATCCTCGCCGTAGGTCTCGATGCGCACCTGTCGGTACGTATCCGACACATAATTTCCATACGCAGAGTCATAGAGATCCACTTTCTCTGACACGCTGGAGGTCCTCCTCACGCTGTTTCTATTGGTGGATGAATTGGCTACAGACTAGCAACCTGCTTTGGGATTTTCAAAAATGCGTAAAGTCGACTCCGGGTCGGCCTGCAAGCCAGGCCCGTCTGAGCAGGATGCGAACCGCGCTACTGCAAGCGCCACAAACATCCGAAAATCAAAACCAGGCCAACGGAAAATAAGATGGAAATTCGATCCAGCTAGTGCACCTTGCCGGCCGAGTTCTCAAGCAGCACGTCAGTCAGCACGCCCATATCCGATTTGTCCGGATAGTGCGAACAGAAGCCAATGCCGACGTAAAAGGAACCGTCAATGTGCAGAGTGATCGGCGGGCCAAACTGATGCATGGGCTCTCCCTGCACGCTGATGAAGAGCGCAAATTCATCGCCATGTTTCTCAATTCCGATCCGCTTCGGCATAACGGCCGGAAGCAGGCTGCCGCCGATCCGATACTGCATGTCCTTGATGGAAGCGCCCTTCGCATCACGCTCGGCCAGGTCGAACCATGCCGGTACCGTGTTCGCCGGTCATGATCTCCTTCGAGTCGTCATCAAGGTCCTGGCGAATCACCAGAACGATCTTCCGGTCATGCGGTGGCGCGGGGATCGGAAAGCTTGCGTCGGCTGCAAGAGAAACGTCCCCAGACATCTTCTTCCACAGATAACGGAACTCGTCTCGCGTGTACCAGATGTTGTAGCCGGCAGAGTTGATGGTGTACTGCTTCGTGGCGGCGTCATAACTGGCACTCCCCGGCACCACTGCGGTGCCGATATCGGACTGTCCTTGAAAGATGCCGATCGGCGTATCGAAGTTCGTGCTCGCCCTGCGGAAGTCCGGCGGAGGAGGGACCTGTTTGTGCGTAGGGGAACTCGGCTGGGCCCAGTCCGGCACGGCCGGCACGCTCTGTGTGGCGGGTGTCTGTGAGTGAAGCCCGTAAGGAGCGGCACACATCAGCAGCACGAACGTCGAGGCCAGGCGGGAACGTTTGATCGCGAGGTGATCTATGTGAATTTTCATAGAGAAGAACTTTAGCAGACATGCAATGCAAGTGCGCCGTCGAACGCTCTCGCCAAACCCGCGCCTACCCAATCCGCAATCCAGAGGGCCCCTGGTCAGTCTTCCGCATGTGGGATTTCCACAGAAATATTTTCAAAACCTGGCATATTTTTAGCGGCACCGCAACGACCAAAATCTCTCCACGATTACCACGCAATCCACCACAACTTCACCACAAAAACACCACACGGATATCATCACTTTTCCCGAGACCCCCTTCAAAAAACGCCCATAAAACAACAAAAATCCCCTTTTCCGCCCGCCAAAAAAAAATCTGAAAAAAACAGGTTTAGGATACCTAAATGGACTGGAAGAGCAAACGGGTCGGCGCCATTCTTGAGGCGGCCCTCGCCGAAGACAAAGTCGCCAACGACATCACCACCGCATTAACCATCCCCCCCAACCTACGCGCCTCCGGGACCATCATCGCCAAGCAGGCCTGCGTCGTCGCCGGCCTCGGCTGTATCCCCGTGTTTCTAGAGATCTTCGCGAAGATGTCCTCTACGCCCGTAGGCCGCTTCGAGGTAGTCAGCCACCCCGAAATCTTCGACGGAGTCAAAGTCAAAAAGGGACAGACGTTGGCCGTTATCCGCCACAACGCCGCTGCCCTACTCTCTTGTGAACGAGTCATCCTCAACCTCATGCAGCGCATGACGGGCATCGCCACCCTAACCAACGAATTTGTAAAAGCGGTCGCCGGCACAAAAACCAAGGTCCTCGACACACGCAAAACCATCCCCGGCCTGCGCGCCCTCGATAAATACGCTGTCTGCTGCGGCGGCGGCGTAAACCACCGCCTCGATCTACAAGACGGCATCCTGATCAAGAACAACCACATCTCTCTCGGCGGCGGCATTCCAACCGTGCTGGAACGCGCCTTGGCGAACCGCAAAACCGGCCAGTGGGTGCAGGTTGAAGTCCGTACGCAGACAGAGCTGAGCCAAGCCATCGCCGGTGGTGCGGAGTCGATCCTGCTCGACAACATGACGCCGTCCCAGGTGAAGAAGGCGGTAAAACAGATTCGCGCTGCGCTCCCCAAGGTCCCGATCGAGGCTTCAGGCAACATGAACCTGAAGACAGTGCGCAAATACGCGCTGGCCGGTGTGGACTTCGTCTCCGTCGGCGCCCTGACGCATTCTGCCGCGGCCGCTGACCTGAGCATGCGAATCACCGCAGATATCTACTGAGGACAGCTTGGCCGATTCGTTCGATCTATCCGGCGTTGCAGTAGCTCTTGCCGGCACGATGTTCGCAGCGCAGCTGGAGCATCAGACTACCGTGGGATCAACCAACGTGCTGGCTCTCGAGGCTGCACAAGCGGGTGCCGCGCACGGCAGCGTATGGGTGGCAGACGAGCAGACCGCGGGCCGGGGACGCAGCGATCATAAGTGGCACTCTACGGCGAGCGACGGCCTTTACGTCAGCGTGTTGCTGCGCCCTAGGATGGCGCTGGTGGATGCGTTGTGGCTGTCCCTCGCCACCGGACTTGCCGTTCAGGCAGCTGTCGAAACTGTTACGGGCTTAACACCTGACATTCGTTGGCCGAACGACCTTCTGATCGGCAACAGAAAGTGCGGCGGTATCCTGGTGGAGACCGCTGCCATAGCCTCGCAATCAAACGCGCCGGCGATGCTGCGTTATGCCGTCGTGGGTGTCGGCGTCAATGTGAATCACCAAAGTTTTCCTTGGGAATTGGAAACACTTGCTACTTCCCTGCGACGCGAAACCGGCAAACTATGGGCGCGCGAGTCGATTCTTATCGAACTTCTGGTGGCACTCGAGAAAGAGATTGCCCTGCTCGATGTGGAGTCGCGTGGGGCCTCCACCGAAACCGGTCTGCTCGAACGATTCACCGCAGCCTCAAGCTGGTCCGCGGCAAACACGTCAGCGTTGATGAGGCTGGCGGCTATACTGGCGTGACGGATGGGCTCGATGCACGCGGCTTTCTGCGCGTCGCCGGAGATGATGGTGTGCTGCATACCGTCCTCTCTGGCGGGGTTCGCGCGCAGTAACCGATTGGAGAGGCAGCAATGCTACTGGCACTTGATGTAGGCAACACCAACACGGTCCTTGGGCTCTACCGGCTGGCGAACGAAACGACCGGACCCACGGCAGCGTCTGAGATGGTCGCGAACTGGCGCATCACCACACCGTCCTCTGTGCAGACCAGCGACGAGTTTGGCGTCCTGTTGCGAAATCTCTTCGAATTGAAAGGGCTCGCGATTGGGCTCGTCGACGGGATTGCGATCTCGTCGGTCGTGCCTCCGTTGGACTCGACCTTGCGACAGGTTTGCGAGCTTTATTTCAAAGTGAAGCCACTGTTCGTCGAACCCGGCGTCAAGACCGGAATACCTGTGCTGACGGACAACCCAGTCGAGCTAGGCGCCGATCGAATCGTGAATTGTGTTGCCGCATTCGAGCGCTTTGGAGGCCCCTGCATTGTCGTCGACATGGGCACAGCGACCACCTTCGATGTGCTCTCCAAGAAAGGCGAGTTTCTCGGCGGCGCAATCGCTCCCGGCCTTGGCATCTCGGCCGATGCGCTGTTCTCCCGAGCGGCACGACTTCCCCGCATCGACATTAAGAAGCCCACAAAGGTCATCGGTACCGGTACCGTCGACAACATCCAGATCGGCCTGTATTACGGCTACATCGGGTTGGTTGACGGGATCCTCGCACGCATGATCGCCGAGATGGGCCCGAGACCAAAACTGTGGCCACCGGGGGTCTTGCGAAGCTGATCGCCGGCGGTTCGAAGCACATCGGCGCAGTGGATGAGATGTTGACCCTGACCGGACTGCGCCTCATCTACGAGCGCAATCTCGACAGGCACAGGAAGCGTGGAACCTAGTTCAAGCCCGCTAGGCCGTGCGGGATTAGGCTGTAGAAGAGCGGATGCAGAATTACTTCAACTACTTTACGGAGATCGAAGAGCGGTTTCAGCAGCGGCGCGGTTCGCTGCTGATGCTGTCTACGCTCGACTGGGCGCTGATCGAAACGTGGCGCGAGGCCGGTGTTCCACTAGAGGCCGTGTTGCGCGGCATCGACAATGCCTTCGACAAACACGATGCGAAGGCGCTGCGTCCCGCGGGCAGAACGCGCAAGATTAACGGCCTTGCATGGTGCGCGCAAAGCGTGATGGAAGCCACAGAACAGGCGATGGAAGCTTCGATTGGCGCGGTGCCTGTGACGGGGACCAACGCCACAGAGAGCGGCTTCGAAACCGAACGCGTTGGCCGGTACCTGGAACAGAACGCCGGTATCATCGAGTCGGCAAAACTCAAGCCTCCAGCGGATGCAGTGGCTGCCGAAGTCGCTGGCCGGCTGCATGCCTTGGCAGTGGGCCTGCACGCCGAGCCGGTTAGGTCGCTTGAAGAACTCGACCAAACGCTCGGAGTGCTTGAAGAGAAGATGTTCGCGGCGCTCCTGACGTCAGTGCCTGAAGAGGAGCTGGTGGCATTGCGCGAGCAGGCCGCGAGGGAGCTGGCACCGTATCGCGGCAAGATGCAGGCCGTGCAGACTAGGCAGGTGCAGCATCAGTTTCTCCAAAAAAGGCTGCTCGAGATGCGCAAACTGCCCCGACTCAGCCTCTTTTATATGGGCCACGGATGAAGTTACAAATTGAAAAAGAGGTGTACGGTGGAGCAGGGCTGGCCCATCAGACCGAGGGCGAAGGCGCGGGCAGGGCGGTGTTTGTGCCCTTCACGTTACCGGGAGAGCATGTTGAGGCACATCTTCTTGAACGGAAGAGCTCCTTCGGCGAAGCTTCGCTGGTCCAAATTCTAAGCGCTTCCGAAGATCGCGTGCAGCCAGCGTGTGCACACTTCGGAAAGTGCGGGGGATGCCACTATCAGCATGCAGCTTACCCTGCACAGGTGCAGACAAAGGCTGCGATTCTGCTAGAGACACTCGAGCGTGCGGGGCTAACGGCGTTACCTGCTATACAGACGCACACCGGCGAGCCATGGGCCTACAGGAACCGAACACGGTTGCGGGTGGCAGAGCTGGACTCCGTGCCGAAGGTCGGTTACAACCTCCGAGGCTCCAATGAGTTTCTTCCCATTCACGAGTGCCCCATCTTGGCTCCGCTGCTATTGCGCGCTGCTGAGGCACTGCTGCGAGTTGCGGCGGAGAACTCCACCACGGCGCGCTGGCTTCGCAGTGCTGTCGAGGTGGAGCTCTTCGCTACAGGCAATGAAAGGAAGCTGCAGATGACGGTCTTTGTCCGGAAAGAGCAGCCCGGCCTTAGCCCATTGTGCGAACGAATGCGGGCGCTCGTGCCTGAGTTGACCAGTGCTTATTCTTCTCAATTCCTATCGGCCGGGCCGCAGCGGCGAGCGCGAAGCCTTCGCCAATTGGAGGGTTGGGGCGCGGAGGGTTTGAGCTATCATGTAGCCGGAGAAGATTACTGGGTGGGCCGTGGCGGCTTCTTCCAGGTAAATCGTTTCCTCGTCGATGAGCTTGTCCGGATTGTCACAGCCGGACGGCGGGGCGCAATCGCCTGGGACCTCTACGCTGGTGTGGGGTTGTTTTCTCGCGCGCTGGCGGGAGCATTTCAGCAAGTCGTTGCAGTCGAAGCGGCCGCAAACGATCTCTCCGGGTCCTTCAGAGGGCGCGGAAGACGTGCCGTGGAGGCCACGACGCTGGAGTTTTTGCGAAGCGCTGTAGTACAGCGGGAGCGGCCAGAACTGATCGTGATGGACCCTCCCAGAGCAGGTGTTGGGGCGGAGGTCTGTGCGCTGCTGGCGAGGGTTTCTGCGCCAGAGATCGTCTACGTCTCTTGCGATCCCGTGACCCTCGGCCGAGATCTGAAGTCTCTCGCCGAGGCCGGTTATCACGTGGCCGAGTTGGACATGGTAGACATGTTCCCTCAAACGTTTCACCTGGAGACAGTGGCGGTTTTGCGCACCAGGGCGTAGTCGCGTTGTGGTGAAATGGTTGGTGAGTGCGGTCGCAGGCAGAGCTTCGAAGACCGGAAGAGTGAACGAGCCGAACCCTGATCTTTGGCCGAAGGCGTTCGCACGCGTCCCGGTGCTCGAGTTCCGGCACGCTCCTCTGCTAGCGGCAGTGTGCTGGTTCGCACTGGGCGAGTTGATCGCCCGGAACCATCAGCTAGCGATTATCCTGCTTATCGCGACGATTCTGTTGTCCCTCCTGACGTTGGCGGCGCTGAGATGGTCGCTGCGAGTCGCTATCGTGCCGGTTGCGGCGGTCTGGATGGCCGTCGGCTGTTGGTGCGCCGAGATCGAGCCTGTTCCTCCGACACAACAAGCCCTCGCAAGTTATGCCGACGGTCTCAGCCGGCAGCTTCGCGGTCGCGTCATCCGTGTGCGCGACTTGCCTCCTCAGTCAGAAGACTCCGATGAGGATAAAGAAACCAGCTGGTGGCCAGAGAGAGAGGCCGACGAAGAGGCCACAACAGCAGGCGGGCTCTCCGTGGATATCCAGGTCGATTCAATCGAAGAGATAACACCCGATACCTCGCGAATGGTCCCCATGACGGGCGGCGTGCGAATGAATGTGATTGTAGACAAGCCGTCCAACCGCGCCACGACGAACGCTGCAATCGGAGTCTTGCCAACGCTGAAATGCGGCGATGTCGTGGAAGCCCCGATGCGGATCAAGCTCGCTGAACGCTATCGCGATCCCGGAGTATGGCAGTATGCTGACTACCTTCTTACACAGGGCATTGGCGCGCATGCAAGCGTACGAGTCTCGAAGATCAAGGTGCTAAACGGATCAAGCGCGAACTTGGCAACACCAGGTGACTACGCAGCGAGGTCGCAGTGCAGAATCTACGCCGCACAGAGTTGGGCCGCGGGGCGGATGCTCGGTTATGCGAGATCAAGGGCCAATCGAGAACTACCCAAGGTCTTCCGGCTTAGCCAGGACGACGTGGGAATGTTGAACGCGATGTTGTTTGGTGACCGCGCTGGATTGAATGAAGCGCAGCGGGTCGGCTTCGAACGGACAGGATCGTTTCATCTGTTTGTCGTCTCCGGTATGCATGTAGGCCTGCTTGCTGGTCTGGTGTTCTGGCTGGCACGGAGATTAAACCTACAAGAGTGGGGGGCGACCTTCGTGACTATCGTGCTCACATTTGGGTACGCTCTGCTGACTGGTTTTGGGGCTCCCGTCCAGCGGGCACTGTTTATGACAACAGTCTTTCTGTTGGCACGCTTGCTTTCGCGTGAGCGTAACGTCCTGAACGCGCTCGGCGCAGCTGCTCTAGGCGTTCTGGTATGGTCGCCGGAGGCGTTGTTTGAGGCCAGCTTCCAAATGACGTTCCTGGCGATCTTAGCGATCGGCGGCATAGCCGGTCCCGCTCGGCGAGCGGAGCTTTCTTCCCTATGCCCGCGCCACCGAGCACCTCTGGGAAAAGTGGCAGGACGGCGGACTGCGGCCTAGCGTAGCTGAGTTTCGTTTGATGCTGCGATTCTGGAGCGAGGCACTGGGTGGCATCGTTGGCGGTTGGACACGCGGCCTACCTTACGTGGTCGTGGGCCGGAGTCTCTGGGCACTGGAACTTGCGCTGATCGGCGCGGTCGCTGAGATGGTGATGGTGCTGCCCATGGCCGTCTACTTTCATCGCGCCACGATGTTTGCAGTGCCGACAAATATGTTGAGCGTGCCGCTGGTAGCTGTGCTGGCCCCGATAGCCGTCGTCACGTTTTGTGCGTCGCTCCTTGGCCCCTGGGTGGCGATGCTGCCCGGCGCCACGACCGCTCTTTTGCTACATGGAGTCACCGGCATCATTGGCCGCGTCAGCGCCGCGCGAGCCGCGAACCTGCGGGTACCGGCGCCGGTTTGGTGGGTGGCGCTGTTGGCGGTAGCAGCCTGGGCCTTCTGCTGCTGGGCAGTACGAAGGTCGCGCGGGTGGGCGTGGCCTGCGGTAATCGTATTGCCGCTCGTCGCTCTGATGGTGTTATGGCCGGAGAGAGCAGTGATTAAGCCTGGCCTGATGGAAGTAACGGCGATCGATGTGGGTCAGGGAGACTCCGTCTTTATCGTGGCCCCGGATGGAGCGACTATGCTGGTCGACGCCGGCGGCCCCGTGGGCGGAGTGACCGAGGCCGCGGAGGCCACGAGCCGTTTCGATGTCGGAGAAGAGATTGTGTCGCCGTATCTCTGGTCGCGCAGACTTCGCCGCCTCGATGTGGTTGCCTTGAGTCACGCGCACAGCGACCACATGGGCGGAATGCCCGCGGTAATGCGAAACTTCAGGCCGCGGGAGCTCTGGGTCAGCATCGACCCCAACTCCGATGCCTATCGAACCCTGCTGATGGAGGCAAAAGATCTCGGAGTGCAGGTGTGTCATTTTCATGCGGGAGATCGGTTCGTCTGGGGCGGAACACAGGTGACTGTACTGGCACCCGAGATTGGCTACAGCAATCCTCGGCGAGCCGGTGAACAACGACTCTCTCGTGATGCGAATGCAGTATGGCGAGTCTTCTATACTGCTGGAGGGCGACGCCGAGGCTCCCAGCGAGCGCGAGATGTTGGCGCACGGCCGAGTGGCTGCCGTGACGCTGCTCAAGATCGGGCATCACGGAAGCCGCACCTCGACGACACCGGAGTTCTTCAGCACCGCGGCCCCGAAGGACGCGGTGGTCTCGGTGGGCCGGGGGAACACATTCGGGCACCCCCGGTACGAAGTCATTGAACGGATCGCAAAGGCCCGAACTAAGCTATACCGAACGGACGAATTCGGCTTGACGACGTTCTTGTTGGGGCGGGACGGCGGAATCCATGAGATTGTAGGAACGTCTAATTAGTGAGCGGTTGAGTTGGCCGGGGAGGTCTTCGATGGAGTTGAACGAAGCAAGCGTAGAGGTCGTTGCAATCAACGCAGAGGAACGCGCGGAAGAACAAAAACTTATTCGCCGTCTGCAGATGATGATGAACATGGTGATGCAGGTGATCGCGCAGGACGGCTCACTGACGGTGGATGACGCGGCGCAGATGATCGCTGACAGCAGAAGGGCGGCGCTGGCTATGTTTCCGGGGAAAGAACTCGCTTACGACCTCATCTGGCGGCCACGTTTCCAACGCCTCATGCGCGAGCGGTTTCGCATTATGTGATTGGATTTTTGCTTGAAGTATGAAGTAAATTACCGAATTTGAAGCTTATAAGAACGATAGTTGGACGCGAAAAAGATCGCCGCCTGTAATGATATGGGCGGCGATCTTTTGATTTGAATGGATTGTTGAGGGTTGGACGCCCGCAAAACGAGGCAGCGAGCGTCGCATGGACGTCTTAGAACTCGATGCGGCCTGAGAGCTGTACGGCCCTGCGAGCATAGTTCGTGTTGGTGGTGACTTCTCCGAAGCTCGAGTTGCCGACTTGCGGGCTGGCTACGGCGAACCACGTGTGGTTGGTAACGTTGTACATCTCGGCCCGAAGATTCAACCTTGACGATTCGCCGAGGTGCAGCGGGAAGGAGCGAACGAGAGCGATATCCAGATCGTAGTTGCCGGGACCATAGAGGTTGTACGGTGCCGTACGCGCGCCGTTCGCAAAGGTGTACAGCGGAGCAAAAGGAGAACCGTTAGGGAACGCTGTCGTCGCGGCCAGCTGCGACGGGGCGATGAACGGGCCGGTGGGTGCGGCCTGTGTGCCACCGCTAGCTGCAATGTAGGAGATGGCCCCAGGATTGGCTGCAGTGATGCCCTGTCCCCACTTGCCGTTCACGCGTGCGGGGCCGGCGAAGTTCGGATTGATGTTGGCGTTGCAGGTGCTTTGGGCGGGATTCGTCTGGCATGAAGACCCTGTGATGGCCAGCGGTGAGCCGGAGAAGGCCTGGAATATCTCGGAGAACTTATAGCCCCCGAAGACCGCCCGCTCAAAGGCGTTGTTGGCAAGAAAGCTCTTGCCGATCGGCAGGTCCCACACGCCGGTAATCACAATGTGTTGGGGCTGGTTCGAGGTGGAAACTGAACGTTCAATCGCGTCCTGCTTCCAGGCCTTTCCGCTATTCGAGTAAGCTGCCGGAATGGCGTAACCAGTACGGAAGGTGCCACCGTCGTCGATCGAACGCGACCAGGTGTAGTTTGCCATGAACGTCAACCCGTGCGAAGCACGCATATTCAGCGTGGCCTGCAGGGCGTTGTAGTTGGAGTTGGCTACATAGCCGAAGGAGTCTCCGACCGTCTGGTAAGGGAAGGGCGAGAGGAGCCGCGAGAGGGCCTGAGTGGTGCTAAAGCCAGCCGGGGTGGTTGGGCACAGGCCAGAGTGAGCAGCGCAATAGGTCGTAAGCGGTGTGCCGGTGAGGTTCAGGTTGGAATTAAGGGAAAGGTACTGCGGGTCGAGCTGATCGGCCCAGTAGCCACGAGCATTGGTGCCATCTGCAGGAAGGAAGTGGCCCTGTGAACCTACATAGGTGATGCTGGAGACAAGAGTATCGGTCCACTGGTGCTGGAAGCCGAGGGTGTAGTTGATGTACTCGGGAGCGCGACCGCCCAGGTAGGGATCGACATATCCGATGGAGGACGGTGTTCCCGTATAGCTGGCGGTACCGCAACCGGGTGTAGTGTAGCTGCTCACCAAAGTGTAGCCGGTGCCGAACGCCGGGCCCGATGCTACGCCGCAGGCGCTTGCGTAGGCAGGAATCGCGCCATTGGTGCCGGTAAATGGGGCAGTGCTCAGCAAGGTGCCACTTGAGGAGAAGGCCGGAGCGGCTGAGAAGCCGAGTGTTCCGAGGCTGGTGGCAGATCCGCCTACAGCGTTGCCATGCGTAAACATGACGCCGTAGCTGGCGCGAACGACCGTCTTCGGATCCACCTGATAGGCGAGGCCGAGGCGCGGTCCAAAGTTCTTATAGTAGTTGTTGACTGGAGTGGAGCAGTTGCAGGTGCCAGCGCCGTGCCCCGTGAACTGTAAGGCCCCATTGAGGCCAGTCACAGGATTGGCGAGGGTGGGGCTGAAGTAACTTCCGGCGTTATGCACTTCAGTGACCGACGGGAAGAAGTCGTAGCGGAGACCCAGATCGAGAGTCAACTTCGAAGTGACCCTCCAATTGTCCTGGGCATAGGGTGAGATCGCACGGAAGCGGGCGCCAAACTCCTGTTGGATGTACTGTGTGAAGCTGGTCTTGTCGATTTGGCCAACGAGGAAGCTGGCGTAAGACAGGCCGGTATTGGCCACTGTGGCGTACTTCGGAGCAGAGTTACTGGACGGTGTGATGCCCGCCGTCTCTGTGACGGCTGTGGCGAGTGTGACAGGCGAGGTGCCCTCCCGTGTCATTGATCACGTTATAGAGCAGCCATGCAATCTGACCGCCGAAGGTGAAGGTGTGCTTGCCTTTGACCCACTGCAGGTTGTCCAGCAACGTATAGTTTTCCGCAAGGGTGACCGAGGCCGGCTCGCCCGCCCAATTTGTGGGGGCATCTGTACCTGCCCAGGTGACCGCCGGGAAGGCTTCCTGCGCCTGACCTGCGGGTAAACCCGAGATGCCCATGGCGGTAGCGGCATAGGCGGGCCCCTCGTCGGCGTTGTACGTTGGACCGTTGTAACGCGCGTATCCGTACTTGAACTGATTGACAACGTTCGGAGTGAAGACGTGTGTCTCTTCGATTACACCCACCGCAGTCTTGGGGGCGTATGCCTGACCGAAGTTATAGGGAACGGGGCCGACGTTGCGGCCAGCGGTGGTTTGACCTACCGGGACGGAGCTTGCCTGCCGGCCGATAGCCGCAACCAAGGTGAGAGTGTCCTTCGCGCCGATGACGTAGTCGATGCGATCCGTCGTGGACCAATTGACGAGACCTGTGTGGTTCGGAGCAAGGTAGTTGTTTTGCAGATTCTGGTTCGAGAGTGGGGGAAGGAATTGCTGCATGTTCTTCGCAACTGTGGAGAACTGGCTAGCTGGAATGACATTGATAGGAAGGCCGTTCTTCACCGGATTGCCTGCAGGGCCTGCGCCGCTGCCTCCGGTATAGCCGTACTGGTACCGACACGGGCCGTTGGTGCTATTTGCAGTGCAAGCCGTCTGGGTGGAGGGGTCATAAATGTTGATGCCCGTCGCGCTGAAGTCGCCATTCTGCTGGGCCGTCGTGGGAAAGGTGATGAACTGCGGGTTTGCACTGGCGTAGCGGAAGCCGTTGTAGTTGCCGTAGAAGAAGACCTTGTCTTTCCACTTGCCGATAGGAACCAGCGGGCCGCTTAGGTTGATGCCGTACTCGTTGCTGTTCTCGACCGGCTTGACCGGCTTTCCGGTGACGGGACTGATGTTCGCCGGGCCGAAGAAGCCCCAGGTGTCCAGTGCGGTGTTGCGGAAGAACTCATAGACCGAGCCATGATATTTGTTACCGCCAGCTTTGATGGTGTAGTTCTGAATACCCTGGCCCTCATAGATTGCAGAGTAGCCACTGGTCTGCACCTGGAACTGGTCCACCGCATCGACGGAGATCGCTGTCCACACATAGCGCGGGTCGCCATTGCCACCGGCGCGTACGAAGGGAAGGCCGTCGACGTACACTGCGCTGACGGCGCCGCGGCTACCCGAGCCGTTGACGATACCGGTGTTGGTGGTGGCGTTGCCAGTGGTGTTATTGCCCTGCACACCGGGCATGAGGAACGCGAAGTCGGTGGCGCGGCGCTGGTCGGGGTTGCCATAGGCGCCCATCTCGATCGGCAGCGCGGAGTAGAGGTCGTTTTCCATGGTCGCGCCCAGGGTCGCATTGCTGGTCTCCAACTGAGGCGGAGCGGTGGAGACATTGACGGTCTGGGTCTCCGAACCGACCGTCAGGGTGAGCTTAAGATCTTCAACCTCCAACGAATTGACGTGAACGTTTTCCTGGGTCAGCGTCTGAAAACCCTTGCCGGTTACGGTGACGGTGTAGATACCGGCATCGAGTGGCGATAGATCGAATTCGCCGGCGTTCGATGTCGTACGGGCGAACTTCGTCCCTTGCGTGGTCGATGTCGCTGTTACGGTAGCACCCGGAACTACGGCACCGCTGGTGTCAGTGATCTGGCCCTTGATTTCGCCTTTGCCGGCAAGTTGGGCGCTCGCTGGGGCGCTCCATAACAACACAATGGCGGTAAGGAGTAGGAGAAACCCGGAGAAACCAAGGACATTGGAAGCTGCACGCCGCACTGCGGCCTGTTTGGAAATCTTGCTGAACGTCATAATCTAACCTCACAAATTAGGGTGTTTCGGGGGCGAAAACTGGTTTTTAGTTGTCTTGGTGAATCCTGTTTCTTATTTTTTGGTGGTCTAAGGTCAGACCACCTTGCATGCGTTAGAAAGCTTCTGCTCTTACACTGAGAGCTGTCAAGCCCTAACTCGAAGTTTTTTTTGATCGTGAATCAAGGGCGAATACAGGCCGTGAAGTCAGTGAGAGCGGGGAAATTTGGCCATCGTGGCATGGAGGCCCGCAGGCGTGGCAGGGTCGAATCGGCGAGGACGTGGTGGTTGTACCTCAAAGCACGTTGCTCTAGAATTGGGCGAAGTGCGGCGCAATGCCAGAGACGGCGCGCTAGGGTGCCTGCACCGGGCCTAACTGTGGTGTTTTCACCGGCGTCGCCAGCCCTACGATCTCGGTGAGCGTGTTGGTGTAGAAGTTCGTGATCCACAGGTTGCCGCTGGCGTCGATCGCGATGGCGAACCCTTGATCTATCTTTGCGTCCAGGGCCCACCCTGCCGTTGGCGAGAGGACCTGCCCAGGCGAGTTTGCGGCTGAACCCGCGAGTTCCGTAATCGACGACCCAAAGAAGTTCGTCACCCAGACGTGGCCGGACCCATCGATCGCTATGCCCTGCGGATGCCAGATGCTGGCCTTGTTGTCGCTGTAACCGCTTGAAATCACTGTGCCGTCGCTGGCCAATTGACTGATGCTGTCGCCCATGTAGTTGGTTACCCACACGAAGCCGCGCTGATCGATGGCTACGCCTGCCGGCCAGTTGCAGCAAGGGTAGCTGGTGAACTGACTGCCGTCCGGAGCGACCTTGGTGACGGTACCGGGGTTGGCTTCGCTGTTCCCCACCCAGCCGTTGTGGTTCGCGTCGATGGCGACGGCGTCGGCAAAGGCGAACTGGGGGGAGGAGTATCCATTCGCACCCGACAATGGTTGACCGCTGCTGGAAAGCAGGGTGACGGTCGCGTTGTAGTTATCAACTACCCAGACGGTTCCGTTGGTATCGACAGCAACAGCAATAGGGTAGGCAATGCCTCCGGCGCTGTACCCTGTGGCGCCAGAGATCACTTGACCGGCTGAGCTAAGAACAGTCACGCTGCCCAGGCCACTGTTGACGCTTGTCGCGGTCTCCTCGTTGGGGATCCAGACGTTATTTTGACCGTCGATAGCGAGCCCGTAGGACTCGAAGAGGCCACCGGCGGTAATGCCGTTCGGAAAGGCTGGAGTTCCGGTAGGCGAGAACTCCGATGCGGCGCTGTAGTAGCTGGCGACCCAGATGTTGCCGGTCGAGTCGACGCCGACGCCGGAAGGCCCGTGCATGCCACCTCCGGTGTAATTAATAAACAACGTCCAGTCTGAGGGCGCTGCGGTCAATACCTGGGTAAATGCAGTGCTGGTGGTCGAAAGTGTGTAGAGCGTGGCTACGTTAGTCCCGGGATTTCGGACGAGATCGAGTGCGGCATCGAGGGTGTTGGTCGGAGCAGTTCCGCCGGTGGGTGTGGTCGCAGAAAAGAGCGGGCCGCAGCCTGCCGAAGAGGTCGCTGACGTGCAGGTGTTCAACAGGTTAGCGACGGAGTTAATCTTCGCGGCAGGCGATGTTCCGTTTTGGGGGAAAGAGGCCCCGGGAGATGTGCCTGTTGTCGGATTGGCGAGGCTGGCTACGGTGGCGACTGCGTTGGCCAGACCCTGAGTGTTGGTCGCGGTGGCTCCGAGGTTGCCGCCAGGGCCCAGAAACTGGGCGAGTCCGTATGCTGTCGCGGCGGTCGTGACCTCGTTGATTTCGAATTGTGAGCCCGATGCAAGCTGGTTGCAGGCGCCGACAGCCGTGGCGAGGGCGGTGGCCGGGTTGGCGGCAGCGGCGGCGCCGACCTGTCCTCCGCGGACGACGACGTAGAGCTGCGAAGAGGCTGCCGGGCAGGCATATCCGGCGGGGACGCTGAAGGCCCCGGCTGCGTCGGTGGTCAGAGTGCTGGTGAGGAGAGAGGTACTAGCCGAACCGTTGCCTGTTGTGCCCGCGGCGTAGAGCAACACTGTAGCTCCGACGACCGGACCTTGGCCGGCCATTGCCCTGCCGGTGAAGGCGGCACCAGGATTGCTCGCTGGAGTGATGGTCAGGGTGCCGGTCTCGAAGG
This sequence comes from uncultured Acidobacteriaceae bacterium, assembly GCA_963756685.1. GTDB lineage: Bacteria > Acidobacteriota > Terriglobia > Terriglobales > Acidobacteriaceae > Edaphobacter. The sequence continues at coordinate 2,536,410 of CAVWON010000001.1, read as the reverse complement.
TAAAGCTGTAATTGGCGGCCGCGAGAGTTCCTAGCGTGGCGGTGATCGGGTAAGATCCGGCAGGAGACGAGGAGGTTGCGGTGGTTGCCAGGGCGGGAAGTCCGGTGACGGCGGTTTGCGTATCTCCGTTGACGAAGCCTGTGAGCGTCGCGGTGAAAGAGGGGAGTACAGACCCTGACATGATGCTCTGGTTGTTGGGCGTAACCGTGAGGGTGGCCTTGTCGACGGTCAGGGTGCCGTTGACGTAGATGACGTTATAGTTCGCGAGATTGGCGCCTGTGGCGGCGGGAACTATCGAGTAAGTGCCGGCAGGGGAAGAAGGGGTCGCAATGGTGGAGGCGGTCAAGGTGAAAGTGTCACCGGAAAGCGCTCCACTCGCCGAGGCGGTAAAGACCGGGTTAGCAGTTCCGTAGACCCGACTTGCGTTGGCGGCGGTGACTGTGAGGGTAGGACGGGGGGCTGGAGCGCTGGAGCCACTGCAACCCGCGAGAGAAAAAGAAATTGCCCCAGCTACTGCCATCGCCAGAGATACGGGAACACGGCGAAAAAATGATCTCATCGGGATTGAGGATACCAAGGAACTGCGCTACTGGTGACGGTACGGTTGCGTAAGACCGTCCAGATCAACGGAGGCCAGGAAGGAGCGGACAGCAGCGACCATCTGTTGACGGGCAACTGCCTGCGGAAGCGTCGTATCGATCGTCTCTGCCTTGATGAGAATCGGAATGGGGCGCTGCGGGTCCTGTGTGAACATGGCCTGAGAGGTCGGTTTACTGTAAACGAGGCCAAAGTGAGTGCGGTCGCTCGAGTACTCGCCGCACGATCCGCCATTGCAGATGGTGGTCGCCTCCAGATACTGGGTTGCGCCGTCGTTGAAGAACGATCCGGAGAAGTTCACGGAGACGTTGCCCGCGGTCGGCAGTGTGATCTGATCGCGCCAGAGTGGTCCTCCCCGCGGGCCGAGTGGCAGACCAGCGTGTCATGTGAACCAAGCACGGGAGATATGCCTATCGAGACGGGTGTCCCGCCATCGGCCGGTACGTACTGGGCCCAGTGAAAGATGAGCGGCCCGGTGAACAAGTTCTCGTTCCATGAACGCGACAGGGTGTAGCTGCCGACACGAGCAGGAAACTGACCGAGTGCATTCTGGTCCGACTTCATCTGGGACGCGTAGCTGTCACTATGCGAGCGCACATAGGCCCGTGCGACCCCGTAACAACTAAACAGAACAATGACGAGCATCGCTGCGAATCGAAGATAAGGAGAGTGCCCGCCAGAGCCTCCACTGTTCCCCGAACTCCAATCTCCACCGCCTCCGCCACCGTCAGATCCATCACCACCTCTGCTTCCGGTGGCAGATGGTGCTCCCGTAGAGCTGATCGCCGCCGGCTTGATCTGGCCCGGCGACTCGCTCAACCGACGAACAACATAGAAGAGCAAAAACGTGCCAAGGAGAAAGAGGCTGGCCCCAATGATGTAGTCGCCCATCTCCGCTTTGTCCTGCAGCGAGGTGAAGTGCAGCGCAACCAGGTAATACAGCACCAGAATGCAGAGCCGGGCGAAGTTGAAGACGTAGCCCAGCAGCACGGCCCCGGCCACAACCGCAGCGTGCGCGTACCAGCGGAAACGATAGACGTAGCCCGCGATCAATGCAATGAATCCCATGGTGACGGCGCCGCGAATGCCGTTGCACCCTGGGGCGATGAACATGCCGAACTCCGGCGTGAACATCAGGCGCAGCTGGTCCGGGCTCAGCGGCTGGCCCAGTGCAATCGCAAAGGCCCGTGCGACATGGGCAGAGGCGCGCTGCAACGGGAAGGTCCACAAACACATTGAAAATATGGGGAATCGGGTTGACGAACCAGAGAAGGACGAGGGGGAAAAGGGCCGCTCGGAACAGCCGCTTGCCGCCGAAGAGCAGAACCACTCCCGCGCCATATGCAAAGACGACGAGCGAGTGCGGCGGAACGTAGATCGACCATTTCGGCGAAAGAACGAAGACCATGATCGACTGGTCCCGTAAACGTACGACGGCGGCTGTAACGACGAGGATGATCAGTCCCCACCAGCTGCCTTGCATCTCCCATCCAAGAGCGCGCCACACGCGCAGAATGAGCACGAAGCTGACGACCGGGACAAACATCCCGATTGACTTAAGGGCGTCAGTCGTCCACATCGCCCAGAGAGCGTTCATGGTCGGACCAGATTGTGGACAAACCAAGGAGTGCTAGAAGCGCAGCAAGCCCCGCGGCACGGTACGCACGGAGTCGAACCGCTCCAGTAACACGGAGTGGGCTGACTTCAGCGGCAGCCGGGAAAGTTGACATACAAATTTAGCTTCAGGCGACGCACTGGGGAGAAAAGTGGCCAGCCTTGTGGGGGAGTCTATTTATGTTTACTTGGCCGAATTACGACGGGCCTTGATACGTGCACGAGCGGATACGAAAAATGCACCTGCGGAGCCTACAACTGCAAGAATTGCTGTTGGATTTTCAGGCGAGTTCACACAACCGCCCTGAGCGTATAGCGGGAGGGCGACGGAAGAGAGGAGGGCGATGCCGGCAAGTAAGAGACAGGTTTTCTTCATTTGTGTCCTCTTTTGGGAAGGTACCGTCACGAAAGTTGAAAGTCAACGCAGAATGACCCTCACTACATAACACTTTTGTGTATCAATAGAGATTTTAATGGTTCGTCCACGAAGTTGAGCGCTGTCTTCTCGCAATGTGCCTCTTATGGTACAGCCCCCGCCAAGACAACAAGGACTCCCGAAGCGTCCCGGAGTTGTGTTCCTTGCGCCTTACGCTACTCCGGCTAAGTCATAACCTTCTATAACTTACGTTGTACCTGCCGAGGGTCTTTACTTCGCCTGGATCGCCAGCCACCTGTGGAAATCGGCGTCTTGCGCGGAGCGCAGTTGAATACAGTCGTTGATGCTGTCAACTGCTTTGGCAAGTGTGCGTTCAGAAGATTCCACCTTATGTGTCGCGAAGAAGTCGACCACCTCGTCCCGCTGTCGAACTGTACAGAAGGACCCCGTGGCCCTCACCACGTCTGCACCTGACGAAACGGTCAGCTGTGCATGCACCTTGTCCCAGTTCTTTTGGATGTAATCCCACGTCTGGCCGCGGGTCTCCCTGTGCCGGAGCAGAGCCACCAACAGGGTCCAGCTGTCCTGGTTCCTTACCGCGCCTGACGCGATGTAGTCGAGCGTACGCTTCACCAGCGCAGGGTCGTGGAATCGGGCGAGAGTGTGCAGACCGTCCTCCTGCTCACTCGGGTCACCGGAGTTTTTGCTAATCGCAAGCACCTTGTCGTAGAGCGCTGCATCACCGTTGCTCGCGCTCACAAGCACCGCAGCGTCCGAGAGCGTCGCATCCAGCGTCTTGTCCTTCTTGTTCTCCACGGCGAAGGCCCGCCGCGTCAGCTGCTGCGCCTGCGCGAGCACCGCAGGATCGTGCGCGTCACCCAACATCTCGAACAAAGTGCCGCGAAGCTGCTGGCGATCGAACGACTCGCCCTTCACCGGACTGCCCAGCGCCGCATACACCGGCCCGAACTGCCGCCGCAACACCGCGGCAAACTCGGCACGGTCTTCGTCTGTGGCGATGTCAGAGTCGACCTTCTCAATCTGTTGATGCGCGGTGTCCAACACGGCGGCGTTGGCGTCCTGCTTCAGTGCCAGGACCAGATCGAGGTAGTCCCCCACACTTCCCTGCCCCGACCGTACCAGGGCCCAGCGGTCGCCCAGCAGCCCGATCTTCTCCGGCGGCGACAGCGCCGTCTCTGCCTTCGCGACGATCGCGCTGTACTGCTTCGGCGTGTAGGCGGTCCGGTAGTAGCCCTTGGCCCCCGCGTTGGCATAGAACATCGGCGACGCAACATCCATTGGCAGGGGAAGCGTCGAATCTTCCGGGGTCAGCACGCGGCAGATCGGCTGGCCGCTGGTCTTCAGGCACACCGGCACGGTCCACCGCTGCGTCGCTTCCCTGCGGTAGCGGTCGCGGACAAAAAGAAACGGCCCTGCGCGGCCTGAACGCTGCTCGCCTGCCGTTCAGAAAACGTCAGCAGCGGCACCCCCGGTTGCGTCACAAAGCTCGACATGATCTTGTCTACCGGCAGATGTGAGGTAGCCGTCTGTGCGTTCCAGAAGTCCTCCGCCGTCGCGTTCGCATACAGGTGCGCCTGCAGGTAGTTGTGGACACCCTGCCGGAAGACCTCCTTGCCGAGATAGTTCTCCACCATGCCGATGACCGCGCCCGCCTTGCCATACGCGATGCCGTCGAACATCTCGTTGATCTCGTCCGGCGTATTTGCTGTCGCGCGGATCGTGCGGGTCGTCTTCTGCGCGTCGAGGTTCAGGCTCTGGTCGAGGTCATCCGCATCGTCCTGTGGGAAGTTCCACTCCGGGTGCCACTCGGCCACCGGCTTGGTCTCCATCCAAGTCGCAAAGCCCTCGTTCAGCCACAGATTGTCCCACCACTGCATTGTCACCATGTCGCCAAACCACTGGTGCGCCATCTCATGCGCCACTACCACCGCTACGCGCTTCTTTGAAGGAATATCGCCGGTCTTCGTGTCAGTCAACAGGTCGGTCTCGCGATACGTGATGCAGCCGAAGTTCTCCATCGCGCCCGCCTCAAAGTCGGGCAGCGCCACCATGTCGAGCTTCGGCATCGGATATTTAATTCCGAAGTATGTGTCGTAGTAGTGGAGAACGTACTTCGCCGACTCGAGCGCGAACTTAGTTAGCTGCACCTTGTCGGGCGTCGAGCAGGCACGGATCGGAACACCGTCCGATTTGCCTTCGGTGCACTGGAAGTCGCCCACCAGAAACGCTACGAGATAGGTCGACATCTTCGGCGTGGTCGCAAAGTGCAGGGTGTGCTTGCCCGCGATCGGCCCTGGCTTGTCCGAGATCATGTTGGTGTTCGAGATCACTGTATCGCCTGCATCGACGATCAGCGCGATATCGAAGGTCGCCTTCAGCGCAGGCTCGTCGAAGCTGGGAAAGGCGCGCCGTGCGTCGGTCGCTTCGAACTGCGTTACGGCGTAGTTGCGCGTCTTCGTCTTCGAGAGATAGAACCCGCGGAGCTTATCGTTCAGGACGCCGGTGTATCGTATCGCCAGCGTCACCCTTCCGGCGGGCAGTTCGTTCGCAAAGGTAAACGTAACCTGCTCCTTTGCTCCGTCCAGCGTCGGCGTTGCGGTCTGCGGATGTTTGTCGGCTTCGAGCGCACTCAGTGGTGTCGGTTGCGACCCCAGCTTACCGTAGGCGTAGGCCGCCACCGGCAGAACATACGCCTGCACCTCGCCGAACTTGATCTCGGCCGCGTTCAGCGTGATGGTCCTGCTCGGCGCATCGAGTACCAAGTCGATTGTCTCCTCCCCGCTGAAGGTCGCCGCATGAAGATCTGGAGTCAGGGTGAGCCTGTAGCGCTCAGGATGTACGCCGCCAGGAAGCCGTTGCGCCTGTGCTGCAAAGTTTGTGGTGAGAACTAAGGCTGAGAGAGCAAGAAGGGTACTGCAAAAAGACATGAAGAGGCCTCTGGTTAATAGTAGCGGGAGTGCGAGCGCGTGCCGCTGTGGCGCGTCGCTCTATTTGACGCGGCCGACACAAAGACGCGCAGGACGGTATTCCTTGATTGAGACGGCCTCCGAGCCAAGTCCGGAGGCCGCACACAGGTTCTGCCAATCCCCAACGACAAAGCTGCGCCGGATCGACACGGGCCCATCGTATTTGACGAACGGATGCCAGTTTGTGAAGCGCGCCCAAAGACGAAAGAGATGGTAGGGAACCGGTTGGCGATGAAGATCGTTGATAAACCATCCACGCCGCGCTGTCCTCTCCATCCAGCGAAGAAACAGCACGATCTGCGGGTCCGTCAGGTGGTGAGTCAGCAGCGAAGAGATAATGACATCGACCTCCCCAGACGCGGCATCGGAGAGCGCATCGCCGATGATCCATTCGATGCGCTTGGCTGGAAGCGTCGTCTCCTTTGCTGCGCGAATAGCGTCCGGATTGAGATCAATGCCGGTCAGCGTGACGGCGGTCCCGAGCTTCGCCGCCCAGGCATCGATCCTGCGCAGCATATCGCCATCACCGCAGCCCACATCCACCACGCGCAATGGCCTTGCCGACGACGGATGGGTCGCAATCATATTCTCCATCCACGAAATCGTGGGCCGATAGGCAAAGGTCAGCCGATTTACGCGCGCAATGTCACGCAGGCAGGCGCGAAGCTCTTCATAACTGCATGGTCGATCCATCATCTCCACGAGCTCTGCACGCCTCGAGAGATCGAGTCCCGAAGGCGGCGATGGCGCCTCTCTGGTTCGGGAAGAGGCGTCAGGATTTTCCGGGGACGGAATCGGACGGGACGGAATGGATGTCGGAGGCAAGATGGGCCGCCATCAGTATAGCGGCTGAAACCAGGCCGTTTCCGGGAATACACAAGACATCCCCGATGCAGCGGGGAAGGAACGGAAGGGTAGCAACTGCAGTGGCAGGAACAATCAGCCCTGAAACGAAGCCGCCCGTTCGGAGTGGCCCGAGACCTCCGACGCTCGCGCCTCCGCATAGGCTGCGGCCCCCAGCAGCGCGCAAGTCTCGTCGAGAATGACGTGGACAGGAATCGACTGCAGCAGCGGCGACAGGCGACCCTTGTCCAGAAAGGCCTGAAGGAACGTACCGTTCGTCAGTGTCTTCAGAATCTTTGGGGCGATCCCGCCGCCGAGGTAGATGCCGCCAGTGGCCAGCACCTTCAGGGCGATGTTCCCCGCCTCGGCCCCATAGGCCCCGGCGAAGACCTTCATCGTCTCGAAGCAGAGCGAACTCGAACCGTCTTCGGCGCACTGACCAATCACTGCGTTAGGGTCTTCGCACTTCATACGGTCATGGAGCCACCCCGGCTCGTTGATCTTTTCGACGTCGCGCAGAAACGCGTAGATGTTCTTGATTCCGAGACCGGAGACGACACGCTCCCAGCTCACGCGCCCTTTGAGCGTATCGCGCAGATACTGGAGAAGGGCGATCTCTCGATTGCTCCGCGCCGCAAAGTCGCCGTGTCCGCCCTCGGATGGAATCGGCCGATGTTGCTTCCCGTCCCAGATCAATAGCGCCTCGCCGAGCCCTGTGCCAGCTGCGATCAGCCCTGCATGGCCGCTCGCATTCGGGTCGCCGGCGTGCAGCGTGAAGATGCTCTCCGGCGCGAGCTCGGAGATGCCGTATCCATTCGCCTCGAGATCGTTGATTAGAAAAATGTGTGGAATTCCAAGCGATTTGACCAGGTCGCGTGTATCCAGCGTCCACGGCAGGTTCGTCAGTTTCAAGCGACCATCGCGGACCGGACCTGGACAACCGAAGCACGCCGCAACGATCTCGTCCTTCTTCTCCTCGCCGCCGGCGAGGAACTTGTTGACCACATCGTCGAGGCTCGCAAACTCGTGTGCCGGAAACTTCTGGTCGCGAACCGGCTGCAATCTGCCTTTGGCAAAGTTGTACAGCTCAAGGTGAACCTTCGTTCCTCCAACATCGCCTGCAAGGATCATCTATTTGAGCTCCAGAGTACCAGTGAAATCGGAATTCGCCGGTGCTGGCAGCTTAGCCGCTGCGGCCGTATCGAGCAAGAGCGTAAGCCGCCCGCTCGCAGGACGGATGAGCTGCGACGGGTAGGTGTCCGGTTGATACGGGCCGAGAAGGACATCGTGGAGCACCTGCGTCTTCTCCTCGCCTTCGATCAGGAACGCCACCTGCCTGCCCTGGTTGATCACCGGCCAGGTCAGAGTGATGCGCCAGGCGTCCTTCTGCGGCACATGGTTCGGCACAACGATGTGACTCATCTCGTTCAGCGCGTCAGTATGCGGAAACAGCGACGCCGTATGGCCGTCGTCGCCCATGCCAAGCAGAACGAGGTCGAAGGTAGGTGTCTCCGCGCCTTCGAGCTTGAACGCATTGCGAATGATGGACTCATAGCGGGCCGCCGCGACCTCGGGCTCCAGCTCACCCTCCATCCGATGGACTCGTTCCGCCGGCAAGGGCACCTTCGAAAGCAGCGCCTCCCTGGTCATGCGGTAGTTCGACTCGATGTTGTCCGGCGGCACGCAACGCTCGTCGACCCAGTACAGGTCGATCTTGTCCCACGGCACCTGTCTCAAAAACGGCTCCGCTGGATCGGCCAGCAACCCAAACATCGACTTCGGCGTCGACCCCCCGGAGATCGCGATGCGGGCAAGACCGCGGGCCGTTGCGGCCTTCACCGCCGCGTCAAGAAAGAACTGCGCAGCGGCCCGTGCTGTGGCCGCCGGTGTTGCCAATACGCGATAGGTGACAGTGACTGGCCGAGGCATAGGGGTCCTCTCTATTGATGATTAGAGTTTGCGCCACTTGCGTCCGTCGCTCTTCATCAAAGCGTCGGCCGTTGCCGGTCCCCAGGTGCCGGCCGCGTAGTTGGGGAGGTCGCGAATCGGCTCCTTCGCCCAGGCCTCAAGAATAGGAGTCATCAGCGCCCATGTCGCTTCGACCCCGTCGCGGTGAGCGAACAACGTTGCATCGCCAAACATCGCGTCGAGCAGAAGCCGCTCATATCCATTCGCCGAGGACTTACCGAAGGCCTCGGCGTAGCTGAAGTCCATGTTCACCTTACTAATGGTCATGGTCGGCCCGGGAACCTTGGCGCCAAACTGCAGCGTAATGCCCTCATCAGGCTGGATCCGCATGGAGAGCACATTCGGTCGGATGCCTTCGCCGCCCTTTCCGTGTGCGTCCTTGAAGAGCAACAGCGGCGGCAGCTTGAACTGGATGCTGATCTCGGTGACGCGCTTCGCCAAACGCTTGCCTGCGCGGATGTAGAAGGGCACGCCGGCCCAACGCCAGTTCTCGATCTCCAGGCGAAGCGCGGCATAGGTCTCCGTCTGCGAACGAGGATGGACGCGGTCTTCCTGACGGTATCCGACAACAGGCTTGCCGTCGACTACACCCGGCCCGTACTGCCCACGCACAGTATCGGCCGGATGGATCGGCTGGACCGCCTTCCAGACCTTTATCTTCTCGGCCCGGACCGCATCGGCAGCAAACGAAACCGGCGGCTCCATTGCGACGAAGCTGAGCAGCTCCATCACGTGGTTCTGCACCACATCACGCAGGGCCCCGGCCGTCTCATAGAACGGCCCGCGACCTTCGATGCCGATGCTCTCCGCCGCCGTGATCTCGACGTGGTCGATGTAGTTCCGGTTCCACACGTTTTCAAAGATGCCGTTGGCGAAGCGGAACACCAGGATGTTCTGAACCGTCTCTTTGCCAAGGTAGTGGTCGATGCGGAAGATCTGGTCTTCGTTGAAGACCTTGTTCACCTCATCGTTCAGCGCCTTGGCCGACTCCAGGTCGTGGCCGAATGGCTTCTCAATGATGACGCGCACCCAGTTCTGGCCATCGCCACAGTCCGCCGGGCGGGCCATGCAGTGGTCGCCGAGGAATTTGATGATGTCGGAGAAGTACTCCGGCGCGGTCGCAAGGTAGAAGAGACGATTTCCCCTGGTGCCGAACTTCGTGTCAAGCTCTGCCAGCATCGTCTTGAGCGAATCGTATCCAGCCGCGTCATCGAAGTTCATGGCGTGATACTGGACGCGATCCACAAACGGGTCGAGCTTGGCATCGTCTTTCTCGACGCCACCCCCGCTGACGATCCCCTCCTTCATGTCTGCCGCAAAGGTCTGCTCGAGCGGCCGCCGGGCAACACCGACCACCGCAAAGTCCTTGGGCAACAGTCCGGACTGCTCCAGATGATAGAGCGCCGGCAGCAGCTTGCGCTTGGTAAGGTCGCCCGATGCTCCGAATATGACGACAATGCAAGGATCGGGTGTTCGCTCGGCCTGCGGAGTAACGGGCGCGGTGGTGGTTTCAACGGTCAGCATATCCTTCACCTCTCTTGCTTTGTTAGCAATTCGCCATGACTACGTTATCAATCCTGCAATTTCTTCACATCGTGTCCACCGAATGCGCCGCGCATAATCGAGATCATGCGATCGGTAAAGTTGTTCTCCTCACGCGAGCGCAGGCGACGAATCAGCGACTCGGTGATTACGGGCGCGGAGATATTCAGGTCGATCGCCTCCATGACGGTCCAGCGGCCCTCGCCGGAGTCCGGAACGTACGCCTCCAGTCCTTCGAGCGTCGGGTTCTTCGTCAGCGCATCTGCGGTGAGGTCGAGCAGCCAGGAACGGACGACTGAGCCCTTCTGCCAGATCTTCGATATCTGCGTCAGATCAAGGTTGAGCGGGGTCTTCGCCTTCATGATGGAGAACCCCTCCGCATACGCCTGCATCATGCCGTATTCGATTCCGTTATGCACCATCTTGACGAAGTGTCCGGCGCCCGAAGGCCCGACATGTCCCCATCCCTCGGTCTTGGACGGCGCCAACGCTTCGAAGATTGGCCGTAGGCGCTCGACCGGTTCCTTGTCGCCGCCGATCATCAGGCTGTAGCCCTCTTTGAGCCCCCATACGCCGCCTGAGGTACCGCAGTCCACAAAATTGAAACCCTTCGCGGTCTCTTCGGCGTGGCGGCGCTGCGTGTCTTTGTAGTTAGAGTTGCCGCCATCGATGAAGGTGTCTCCCTTTTCCATCAGCGGTTCGAGCCTTGCGATGGTCTGGTCGACTGGATCGCCCGAAGGAACCATGATCCAGATAGCGCGCGGCGCAGCAAGGTTTTTCACAAGATCGACGAGCGAGTTGACGCCTAGCGATCCGGTCGTGGTCAGCTTCGCGGTCGCATCTTTGTTGAAGTCGAAGCCGACGACCTTATGACCTGCAAGACGCAATCGTTCCGCCATGTTGAAGCCCATCTTGCCGAGTCCAATGATTCCTAATTCCATGAGGTGTTTCCTTCCTTGTGCGGCCTCTAAGCCGGGTTGAACCAGCCCATCTCTGAGCTGCGTAGCGTGTTTCGAAGTGGGTTGGTGCATCCAAAGAGCAACCGCAGCTTCACAATTTTCGATTCCGTCGCAGAGAGCAGAGGTTACTCCCCCTCAGGGAAATCTGCGCCGACGGTGACCTTATCCCACGCAGCAATCTCCTTCTCCCAATTAGCGAGCTTGGCACGCGACCGCTGCAGTGCACTTGCGCCAAGCAGCAGTCGCAATGGGGGCGCGGGCGACTCAACGACCTGCATCATCGCTTCCACCGCGCGCAGCGGATCACCTCTTTGCTTGCCGTCATTTTCCGCAAAATATTTGCGCATGTTGCCAGCGGTGCTGTCGTAGTCGGCGATGCGGGTCTTTGCAACCACGCCAGAGCGGCCGAGAAAGTCGGTGCGGAACGGTCCAGGTTCGATGATCGTTACCCGAATCCCCAGGGGCGCAAGCTCTCCGGCTAACGCCTCCGATATTCCCTCGACCGCAAATTTTGTGGCGTTGTAGTAGCCCATTCCCGGGCTCGCAACCAGACCGCCGATCGACGAGAGATTGAGGACGTGGCCACTTCGCTGCTTGCGAAGATGCGGTAGAAATGCGCGCGTTACCCGTAGCAATCCGAAGACGTTGGTCTCGAACATCGGCATAAACTCCGTTTCGGAGACCTCTTCGATCGCACCCGCTACGCCATAGCCGGCGTTGTTCACGAGAACATCCACTCGTCCGAACTTTTCGATCGCCTGAGCTGCAGCTAAATCCACTTGATCTGCGTCGGTCACATCGAGCGCGAGGGCCTTTGCTGCCTGCGGGTATTGGGCCTCAAGCTCCGCCACCTTGTCGAGCTTCCGCGCTGTGACGATGACCTTGCCACCCGACTTCAGGACCTCTTGTGCGAGCAAACGGCCAAAGCCGGTCGATGCTCCTGTGATAAACCAAACGCGTTGAGGTGACTGAGCCATACGATCTCCGATACTAGGCCGAGGTTAATGTTCGCAGCAACGAGTACTCGCGGGCCTCTTCCCTCAGAGGATGACCCGCGTAATCAGAGGCGATGGCGATCTTCATAGAACCCTCAGACTTTGGATGCTCAGCATTGCGATTCGGCGCAGAAGACAGTCCGCAGGAAGACTTTTGCTGCACCCGAAGAGAACGGGCGAGACCATCAAGCCCCGCCCATTGATTTATTTCTTCAATAACTTCTTCGCATGATCCACCACATTCGCCACGTTGATGCCAAGCTTGTCGAGCGCAATCGCACCCGGGGCGGAAGCGCCAAAGCGATCCAGCCCAATGACGGCGCCATTGTGGCCGATGTACTTGTACCAGCCCAGGGTGGCGCCCGCTTCGATGGCAATCTTCGGCGTACCCTCTGGCAGCAGGCCCGCTTTATAGGCGTCCGTCTGTTCGTCGTAGATCTTGAAGCTCGGCATAGAGACCACCGTCGCGTTGATGCCGGCGGCCTTCAGCTCCGACGCGGCCTTCACAATTACCGACACCTCGGAGCCGGTCGCGATCAGAATGATGTCCTTGCCGTCCGATGACAGCTCGTAAGCACCCTTGCGAGCGCCAGCCTGGGCTATCTTGGCGTCGAGCACAGGCAGGTCCTGCCGCGAAAGCGCCATGAAGCTTGGGCTCTTGCGTTCGAGCGCCAACTGCCAGCATGCGGCGGTCTCGTTCGCATCTGCGGGACGAAAATCGGTGAAATGCGGAATCATTCGCAGGCCCATCAGCTGCTCAATCGGCTGGTGGGTCGGCCCATCCTCACCCAATCCAACCGAGTCATGCGTAAAGACGAACAGCGAATGCACTCCCATCAACGCAGCCAATCGCAGGGCAGGGCGGCAGTAATCCGAGAAGATAAAGAACGTCGAACCATACGGGATCAATCCCCCGTGCGCGGCCATTCCGTTCACCATCGCCATCATGCCAAACTCGCGGACGCCGAAGAAGACGTTGCGGCCAACTGGATCAACATGAAAACTTGGTGAATCTTTGAATATTGTCTTGGTGGAAGTAGTGAGGTCAGCCGCGCCACCGAACAACTCGGGCACAACCTGCTCAATTGCCTGCATCACTGCCTGTCCGGCATTACGCGTCGCGATCGGCTTGTCAGTTGGGAACGTCGGAATCTTCTTCTCCCACCCATCCGCCATCTTCCCGTTGACGACTCGATCAAACTCCGCCGCCGGCTCGGGATATGCCTTGCTGTACTCCTCGAACTCTGCAGTCCAGGCTGCATGAGAGTCCTTACCTCGCAACTTGATTGTGTCCCAATTGGCGCGTGCCTCGTCGGGAACATAGAAACTCTTGTCCTCGGGCCAGCCCAGGTTCTTCTTGGTCGCCTTGACGTTCTCTGCTCCCATCGCCTCGCCGTGGACCTTGTTGGTTCCGGCCCTCGGGCTGCCATAGCCGATCACAGTGCGGACACGGATCAGCGAGGGCCTCGCCGTCTCCGCTTTGGCGGCTAGAATCGCTTTTTCAATCGCCACCAGATCGTTGCCATCGGCTACATGCTGCACATGCCAGTGATATCCCTCGAAGCGTTTCGCCACATCTTCGGTGAAGGAAAGCTCCGTCGGTCCGTCAAGCGAGATCAGGTTGTCGTCATAGAGCACAATCAGCTTGCCGAGACCCAGTGTGCCGGCCAGCGAAGCTGTCTCATGCGAGATGCCTTCCATCATGTCGCCGTCTCCACACAATACATACGTGTAGTGGTCGACGATGTTGTACGTATCGCGGTTATAAACCGCCGCCAGATGCTTTTCGGCAGTCGCAATTCCCACCGCCATACCGAATCCCTGACCAAGCGGGCCCGTTGTCACCTCGACCCCCGGCGCCTCGCCGCGCTCGGGATGGCCCGGCGTATGCGAGCCCCACTGACGGAACTGCTCGAGCTGCGACATCGGCAGACCATAACCGGAAAGATGCAGCGCACCATAGAGCAGAGCGGACGCATGGCCGTTCGACAGGATGAAGCGGTCCCGGTCAATCCACTTCGGGTCGGACGGATCGTGCTTCATCAGCTTGTGATACAGCAGATAAGCGATGGGCGCGCACCCAAGGGGGGCGCCGGGATGACCGGACTTTGCTTTTTCAACGGCGTCGACGGCAAGAAAGCGGAGGGCGTTGATGGAAAGTTGGTCGATTTCGTTCTGCTTGGAGTCGTTCGGTTCGCTCATGCTTTTCCTTTGCTCGGTGAGGACAAGCGGCGCGGTTGGCGACGCTGAATCTCGATGATTTGGTCGATCTATGACAGTGTACTAGCCGGAGCGGCCGGGTGCATCTCTGCACCATGCACGCTGCAAATCGACAATCTGCCTGCATATCTACACTTTTGTAGATGCCGGCAGCTGGACAACCGAGACATCAATATTTCTTCCCAGCCAGCGTTCCTTGCCGTCCGGTCCTGGCCACGCCAGGGTAAAGGTGATGGGGCCTTCCTGATCAACGGCAGTAGGAATATCCACAAATGAGCCCGGATACCCGACCGAACGCGCGTCCTTGGAGAGCGTAGTCACCCAGTTGTCCAATGTGTAGACGAGCCGAAAATGCTCCCGATCGACGATGCGCAATGTGTATCCGGAGAAGATCGTCGACACGGGCCGAGTGATCTCGAATATCTCGATATGGTTGGTAAAGGTGCGTTTGCCCGACTCGACGGCATAGCGCTCCGCCACGACCGAGATACGGTCAAACACGCGCCCATCCGCGGCCGACCGCAGCAGCTTGAGATACTCCGCATGCGCCCAAACCAACGGTTGCGCTGAACCCGCCGAACAGCCACGATACATCCCCCTGGACGGTATATCGGCGTAGTCCCAGATCTGTTCAGGCAGCATCCCACCCACAGAACTGAACTGCTCGATCGCCTTGATACGGGCCGCATAGGAAAGTCCGGCGCACAGTTCGTAGTGCCCGCGTTCGCCCGTCAGGATGGGCCACGCGCGACCCTGGCCCGAGCCGTTGTACGGGTCGCCGTTTTTCTTTTGCCCATACCCGTCGTGGTTGTAACGCCGCCAGCAGTCGCCGAACGGAGTCTCGATCTTCAGGCAATGATCGACCACCTTCAACGAATCGACGATCAGCGGATCATCTGCGCGGCGAATGCCGTACCGCACCAGCTCCAGAAAGCCTCCATCGATTACCTCGCGGGCCTCGAAGTCGCATTTTTCCCCGGGCTCGCGATTGTTGATATGGATACATCCGGGAGGGAGCTGAGGGTTATAAAATGGCTCGCCCTGAGCGGGTGGGCGTATCCGCATGTAATGGTATTTGACCTCGGGATGCAGCACGCCTTCTGTCGTCGTGGTCCACTCATCGAGGTGCGCTTCGATCCAGTCCGCATACGTCTCCAGATAGCCACCCAGCTCCGACGACTGATGGGCCCGGGCGATGTCCGCCGCACACACCAGGGCCGAGATCACCGCCGCCAGAGTCGATGGTGAGTACCCGGCTGTCTCCTCCCACCTCTCCTGCTGCGTCACCGGAGCATAGCGGACGAGAAACGCTGCAGCGCGTTCGACAAACGGAAAGATTTCGAAGTCACCCAAGCCATCCAGCTTCCACAGTCGCCAGGCAAGCATAATTGGAAACGCGACCTCGTCCAACTGAATGCCCGTCCAGTACGGTGTACCGTCGATCCAGAAGTTCTGTGCGAAGCTGCCGTCCGTCCGCTGCGTACACGCCAGATACACCAGCGCCCGCATCGCGGTGTCCGGCTCCTCCCGCTTGCCAGCATTGCCGTGGCCGTCTGCACCATGTCGCGCGTCCACACCAGGTGGTAGCCGCCCAGATCAGTGTCGCCCTTCGAGGCCCCCCAGGGAATCGACGCCGACGCTATAAACGCGCCCGAATAGGTCTTGTCCTCATGGGTCAGCAGCACGTTATGGCTGATTCGCATCAGCCTGCCGCCGTCCTTCGATGCTGAAGACAGTCTCGGGGGCGAAATCGACCGTCCCCACTGCAGCAGGAAACGCCGCTGGTGCTCGTCATACGGGGTCGCCAGCGTCTGCATCATCTGCGCAATCGCGGCATGACTCCCGTCGCCAAACGAGATTGCGATCGTGAACTCACGATGCAGCGCAACATCGATCTCCCCCATTACGGCGATATTGCCATCGAGTGCCTGGCCGAACTGCCACGTCATCTTCATATCGGAGCACAGGTCCTGATAGCCGTCGCTGGTTCCCACATATCCGCACGATGATCGGCTGAACCCACAGTCCGCCCCCATCGCGAGCATGGTCTCGTCTTTCCATGCCAGTATGCAGCGCCTTCCCGCCACATCGATCGACCGCGCCGAATTTCCCGCGCCACCGCCGTTCAAATGCGGCGCCAGAAGCGCATAGCACTTCAGCCGCGAAAGGCACCTCCTCGTCCCCGCTGATCTTGACGTTCATCAACACCACAGGATGGTGCGGGTCGCTGATGAACTCCTTCGTCACGGTGTACCGCCCCTTCAGGTCACTGGCCGTGACCCGTACCGCGGGCGCGCCGCTGTCGATGTAGTGAAAGTCATAGGCAAGGTCTCGCTTCTCTTCGTGGAAGAAGGTCTCGCCGTCGCTGAACAGCAGCTCCATGTCGCGGGTCTGCGGACGGTCGATCGTCGGGTAGTAGATCTCGTTGAACGTTCCGTGCGAGATCGTAAACCAGACCCGGCTGGAGGCAGCATACGCCGTCGACACGGCGTCCTTCTCGCTCGAGGTCCAGCGTGGTTCCACACCGGGGGCCCCAAACGCGGGTCCGTCATCGTCCAGCCAGCGATAAGCAGCGCTCAAATCGGTCATTACCTACATTAGAGCGCAAATTTTTGGTAATGGTTTCAATTCCTCCGTGAATGAACGATAAACGCTCAGGTGCGTTATGATTTTCGAGGCTGCGCTGTCTGCCAAGGTGCATCGCGCAGACCCGGCCCAGCATCGAACCAAAGACAACGAACTGACGGTCAGGACGCTCCTGGCTGACACAAACGAACGACGATAGGAGAACCACCGTGGCCTACGAACTACCCCCCTTGCCCTACGATTACGCGGCGCTTGAGCCCCACATCGACGAAGCGACGATGAAACTGCACCACGACAAGCACCACCAGACCTACGTCACCAATCTCAACGGCGCGGTGGAAAAGCACCCCGAGCTGGGCAATAAGTCTCCAGAGGAGCTGATCAAGGACCTCGCCAGCGTCCCCGAGGACGTGCGCAAAGTTGTGCAGAACAACGGCGGCGGCCACGTCAACCACACCATGTTCTGGCAGATCATGAAGCCCAAGGGCGGCGGCGAGCCGTCAGGCGACATCGCGGCACAGATCAAGGCCGATTTCGGCGACTTCGAGAGCTTCAAGAAGCTCTTCAACGAGACCACCGCCAAGCAGTTCGGCTCCGGCTGGGGCTGGCTGATCTTCGAGGGCGGCAAACTCAAGATAGTCACCACCGCCAACCAGGACAACCCCATCTCGCAGGGTCATTACCCGATACTCGGCAACGACGTCTGGGAGCATGCCTATTACCTGAAGTATCAGAACAAACGCCCCGACTACCTCGCCGCGTGGTGGAACACTGTCAACTGGGACGAGATCAACAAGCGCTTCGCGACAGCCAGGGCCGCAAAAAAGTAATCTGCCTCGCGCCTGAACAGTTGCAAAAGGGTCGCTTCGCGCGGCCCTTTTGCTTTGTTACGTGGCGGGCCCTTGTCGACTTGCAATGCATCAATAAATGACTCACCATTCTCGTGTCGTCCAACGCCTCCCGGAGCACGCGTGAACCCAGCGCAACCACAGATCTCCGCGCCGCAAACTTTTGCAAACCTCCGCGATTCTCACGGCGGGGCCTATCGCTGCTCCCCGTGATCTTTGGGCACAGGCTGCGGCCCCCGTTGCCACAACCACGTCTGGCAAAGTTCGCGGCTTCGTGGACAGCGGCGTCAACGTCTTCAAGGGCGTTCCCTATGGCGACGACACCGCGAAGCGTCGCTTCCAGCCGCCCGTGAAGCCTGTTGCCTGGACAGGTGTTCGTGATGCACTGGCCTTTGGGCCGCAGGCCCCGCAGCCGATCCATGCCCGCGACGGACGTTCTTCGTTCTCTCCGCTCGATGAAGAAAAGCCCGTCAACAGCGAGGACTGTCTTCATCTCAATATCTGGACTGCAGGACTGCGCGACAACCGCAAGCGTCCCGTCATGGTCTACATTCACGGCGGGGCCTACTCCACCAGCAGCAGCAACGGGCCTGTCTACGACGGCGTCAACCTCGTCCATCGCGGCGATGTTGTCGTTGTCACGCTGAACCACCGACTAAACCTCTTCGGCTATCTCTACCTTGCCCGACTTGCCGGTTCCACGCTCGCTGATACCTTTGCGGACAGCGGTAATGTCGGACAGCTCGATCTCGTGCTTGCCCTGGAATGGGTACGCGACAATATTGCCGAGTTCGGCGGCGATCCATCGCGCGTGCTGATCTTCGGTCAGAGCGGGGGCGGGGCGAAGTGCGCCACGCTGATGGCGATGCCGGCGGCGAAGGGCCTGTTTAACCGGGTCATTACCATGAGCGGCCAGCAGCTGACGGCTACGGCCCGGAACATGCCACCGAAACCGCTGAGGCGGTTCTTGCTGCGCTCGGCCTGACTCGCGACAACCTCGCCGACATTCGCGACCCCAACAAGATCTCGATGGACAAGCTCGTTGCGGCCATTCGTGCGGGGAAGTACTTCGGCCCGGTTCACGACGGCCATACACTACCTAACGATCCTTTCTCGCCAGTCGCGCCTGCGATCTCCGCCAATGTTCCGATGATTCTGGGCAACGCCCACGATGAGACGCGGCTGCTTATCGGAGCGAGTTCAAACAAACTTTTTTCGCTTACTTGGGAGGAGCTTCCGGCGAACCTCGAACACTATCGCCAGTTTCTCGGGACGCTCAAGACCGAGGACATCATCGCCGACTACCGCAAGTGGTACCCCGCTTACTCACCCAGCGATGTTTTCTTCGCCGTTACGACTGCGTTTCGCAGCTGGCACGGCATGGTCATCGAGAGCGAGCGGCGAGCGGAGCAGCACGGGCCGACCTGGGCGTACAACTTCGCTTGGAAGTCGCCGGTGGACGGGGGCAAATGGGGCGCACCGCACACCATCGACATTCCGTTCGCCTTCGACAACACCCGGATCGCTGCTCCGATGACAGGCGGCGGGCCGGATGCACAGAAGGTCGCAGACCAAATGAGCGACACCTTCATCGCCTTTGCCCGCACCGGCGACCCGAATAATAAGTCCATCCCCCACTGGCCTCGGTTCGACCTCGAACACCGCGCGACGATGATCTGGGACCTACCGTCGCGTGTGGAGGACGACCCGCGGGGCGAGGAGAGGAAGCTGATCGAGCAGGCCCCCTATCTGCAACCGGGCACTTAGTTCTTCGGGGGGTGTACCCCCCTCCCCTTGCCTGCACGCAGATCCAATGTTTGCAATGATTTAGGAGCGGAACGTCTCGCTAAATTCGTGCAATGAATGGGGTTACGTCTAAATTCGTCCAGTGAAACGACTTACTGCGACTTCCCTTCCCTTAAGCTCCAAATCCCTGAGTTATCCGGGATTTTCTCGACCTCTATATCTAGTATAGCGGTTGGAAGCTAACTAACGTGCCACGCGGATGTTGTTGGTGGGTAATGGGTTAGTTGGTTTGGGGGCTTGACATGCGTTTTTTGGGCAGAAAATGATGAAAGAGAATGCGGATTTCTCCACTGCGCGACCCACGATGAGACCCGTGGGCCGCTTCAGTCGAAATGGCGGTTCCTGGATGGTGTGAGAGTAATAACGACTAAGAGCAAAGACGGGAGCGGGACGGCTGAAAGGTTCGAGCAGTTGTGGCGGGTGGAACCCTTCGGGATCCTTCACTGCGTTCAGGATGACAGCGGAACTTATAACAACGGCAGCAAAGATTATCTAAGGAGCAACAGCTGGACAATGCCTCGTGGGCGTGTCCAGCCGTTGATGTTCAGGGAAATTTGGTGCGGCTTATTCGTTGCCGGAGCCTTTGCGTGGGCGGCGGTTGGACTGGAGGACCTTCTTGCGCATGCGGAGGGACTTCGGGGTCACCTCGACGAGTTCGTCGTCGGCGATGAACTCGATGCACTGCTCGAGGGTTAGCTGCTTGTAGGGGACGAGGCGAACGGCATCGTCTGAACCGGAGGCGCGCATGTTGGAGAGCTTCTTCTCGCGGACGCAGTTGACGTCGAGATCGTTGTCGCGGCTGTGTTCGCCGATGACCATGCCCTCGTAGACCTCAATGCCATCGGGGACGAAGAGGATGCCGCGGTCCTGCAGGCCTTCGAGCGCGTAGGCAGTCGTGGTGCCCTGACGGTCGGAGATAAGAGCACCGGAGGCGCGCTGCGGGATCTCGCCCTGATAGGCGATGTAGCCGTCGAGGATGGAGTTCATGATGATGGTGCCGCGGGTCTCGGTCAGCATCTCGTGAGCGGAGACCGATGAGGCCTCGGCTTGGAATGCGGAACTCCATGCGGACGCGGCCTGAGCCGTGGTTGATCATCTTCGTCATCTCGCCCTTTCTGGGTCCGAGGCGCTCGATGACGGTGCCGACGAAGTTTTCCGGGACGTCGATGGAGAGGTGTTCGACCGGCTCCATGACCTGGTCGTCGATCTTCTTGGTGACGATCTCAGGACGGCTGACCATCATCTCGAAGCCTTCGCGACGCATCATCTCGATGAGGATGCCGAGCTGGAGTTCGCCGCGGCCGAGCACCTTGAAGGAGTCGGGAGAGCCGTGTCTCCTGCATCTTGAGCGAGACGTTGGTGAGGAGTTCCTTGTCGAGGCGGTCGCGCAGGTTGCGCGAGGTGACGAACTTGCCTTCGCGGCCGGCGAAGGGGCCGTTGTTGACATTGAACTGGATCGCGATCGTCGGCTCGTCGATGGTGATGGGCGGCAGGGGCTGCGGATTTTCGATGTCGCAGAAGCTCTCGCCGATGGTGATGCCGGGGATGCCGGCGATGGCCACGATGTCGCCGACCTGGGTCTCTTCGATGTCGGTGCGCTTGAGGCCGGAGAAGCTGAAGAGCTTGGTGATCTTGTGTTTGGTGAAGGTGCCGTCGAGCTTGGCGACGTTGTACTCCTGGCCGGTGCGCATGGTGCCGTTGAAGACGCGGCCAATGGCGAGGCGGCCGAGGTAGTCGGAGTAGTCGAGGTTGGTGACGAGGATCTGGACGGCGCCTTCGGGTTCGCCGCTGGCGACGGGGATGGTGGTGATGATCTGCTCG
Organism: uncultured Acidobacteriaceae bacterium; assembly: GCA_963756685.1. Taxonomy (GTDB): domain Bacteria; phylum Acidobacteriota; class Terriglobia; order Terriglobales; family Acidobacteriaceae; genus Edaphobacter. The sequence goes on along the minus strand of CAVWON010000001.1, from coordinate 2,515,248 downwards.
AAGAGAGGCTGGAGATCGGTGCCCGGGACGGCGGGGTCGGTGGTCGCGGTGCCGAGCTTGCCGTTGGTATAGAGGACGGGAAAGTCGAGGACGGACTCGTCGGCGTCGAGGTCGATGAAGAGGTCATAGACCTCGTTGAGGACCTCCTGTGGGCGAGCGTCGGGGCGGTCGATCTTGTTGATGACGACCATGGGGGTGAGGCCGGCTTCGAGGGCCTTCGAGAGAACGTAGCGGGTCTGGGGCAGGGGGCCTTCAGAGGCGTCGACGAGGAGGACTACGCCGTCGACCATCTTGAGGGCGCGTTCGACCTCGCCACCGAAGTCGGCGTGGCCGGGGGTGTCGACGATGTTGATCTTGTTGTCGTGGTAGTAGAGGGCGGTGTTCTTCGCGAGGATGGTGATGCCGCGCTCTTTTTCAAGATCGTTGGAGTCCATGACCCGGTCGGTGACGGCCTCGTTGGAGCGGAAGGTGCCGCTCTGGCGCAACATGGCGTCGACGAGGGTGGTCTTGCCATGATCGACGTGGGCGATGATGGCGATGTTGAAGATGGGCTTAACGGCGACTGCGGTTGAGTTGCTCACTGCTTTTTGTCCTGTCTGTGCGCCTAGGTGTGTGTTTTCAGGGAAAGTGCGCGTCTCTTCTAGTTTAGCCTAGTTCGCTCCGCGCTGGCCGCCGAAGTGGACGAGAACAGAAGAAGATACGATGAATGCGGCGGTAAAGCGTTGAAAATGGGCGACGCGATTCGATGACAGCGAATTGCTTTGGTGACCATTCGCTGTGCCGCTATACTCAAGGTTCCTCAAGGCCAACAATGCTTCCAACCCAGTCTTCCCATCTCGAACACGCGGTGTTGAAGAACTATCTGCTGGACCATGCCTACGACGAGATGTTTTCCGGTCCAGGTTATCTGCATCAACACTGCCGGCGGCTGCTGGAGCACTTCGCTTGGCTTCCGGTAGAGGAGTTGCAACGGCGGAAGCAGGCGGCGGACCTCAGCTTTCTGAACCAGGGGATTACGTTCACCGTGTATGGCCGCGAGGAGGGTACGGAGAAGATCTTTCCGTATGACCTGGTGCCGCGGATCATCACCGCGGCCGAGTGGGCGACGGTAGAGCTGGGGCTCACTCAGCGGATTACGGCGTTGAACCTCTTCCTGAAGGACATCTACAACGAGGGGCGGATCCTTTCGGACGGCATCGTGCCGCGAGAGATGGTCTATACCTGTAAACACTATCGCCGGCAGATGACAGGGTTGCAGGTCCCTCGCAATATCTACGTCGCAATCTGCGGGACGGACCTGATCCGGCTGGAGAACGGCGAGTTTGTGGTGCTGGAGGACAATCTTCGCGTGCCGAGCGGCGTGAGTTACATGCTGACCAACCGTCGCGTGATGAAGCGGATATTTCCGGAGCTGTTTCGCAGCTATAACGTGCGGCCGATCGAACAGTACACGCAACTGCTGCTGGGGACGCTGCGATCGCTTGCGCCCGAGGGACGGCCAGAGCCGAATATTGTGCTGCTTTCGCCGGGGGTGTTCAACTCGGCTTACTTCGAGCATGCGTACCTCGCTCGGCAGATGGGGATCGAACTGGTCGAAGGCCGGGACCTGGTTACGCACGACAACATCGTGTATATGCGGACGACGAATGGCCTGCGGCGCGTGGACGTGATCTACCGGCGCGTCGATGATGACTTCATTGATCCGCTGGCGTTTCGTGGAGATTCGATCCTTGGCGTGGCGGGGCTGTTCAATGCGTATCGCGCGGGGAACGTGACGCTGGCGAATGCGTTTGGAACGGGAGTTGCCGATGATAAGGCGCTGTATGCGTATGTTCCGGACATCATCAAGTACTACCTGAGTGAAGAACCGGTGCTGAAGAACGTGGAGACGTATCTGCCGACAAGGCCGAAGGAGCGGCAGCATATACTCGCGAACCTCGACAAGCTGGTGGTGAAGGCGGTGGGTGAGAGTGGCGGCTATGGGATGCTGATTGGGACGCAGTCGACCAAGGCGCAGCGGGAGGAGTTTGCACGGAAGATCGAGGCGGACCCGCGGAACTATATTGCGCAGCCGACGATCTCGTTCTCGAGAGCGCCGTGTCTGATCGGCGATGAGTTGGAGCCGCGGCATGTGGACCTGCGGCCTTATGTTTTATTCGGCGACAAGGTGACGATCGTTCCGGGCGGCTTGACACGCGTGGCGCTGAACCGCGGGTCGCTGGTGGTGAATTCGTCGCAAGGTGGCGGCAGTAAAGACACTTGGGTGCTGAGCGAGTGATTACGAGAGACAGTCTCCGAGATGGCGAAGAGACTAAGGCGGAAAGGCATACCCCAGGGGCTAAAGCCCAAGGATCTGGCGACTTGAAATGCCAAGGCTGAAGCCTTGGCCTACCTAGAAGCAAAGACACCAAGGCCAAGATCAGCTTTATCGGACGGGTTTTGCGGGAGAGATGGATGCTAAGTCGAGTTGCGGATAGTTTGTACTGGATGAGCCGCTATCTTGAGCGCGCTGAGCATACGACGCGGCTGCTGGATGTGAACCTGAACCTGATGCTCGATGAGAGCGCAGCCAGTGCGGAGCGGCGTTGGCAACGGGTGCTGCAGGCTCTGGGCAGGCCAAAGGACATTGAGTGGACGGGCGAGCCTTATGCGCTGACGCAGGCGTTGACCTTCGACACGACGAACAAGGCTTCTATTTTGTCTTACATCATTGCGGCGCGGGAGAACTCGCGGCATGTAAGGGAACAGATTTCGACGGAGCAGTGGCATCGGCTGAACAGTTTGTACATCCAGGTGACGCGGCCTGAGATGCAGATGGACAGACAGGCGGAGTCACTGGCGGCGGGGACTACGCGGCCAAGTGAGTTTCTGCAGTCGGTGATGGAGGCAGTGCACCAGTTTCAGGGAGTCACCGACTCGACGATGAACCACGGTGAGGGTTGGCAGTTCATCCAGGTGGGGCGATACATCGAACGAGCGTCGGCGACCGCGCTGCTGCTGGAGGCTTACCACGCCGACTTATGGGAGCTTCGGGAGCGTAGCGGCGAAGGGAACGAGTACTCTGGACTGGATGGGACTGTTGCGTTCGGCGACGGCGTTTGAGGCGTACTGCAAGGTGTATACGGCGGACCTGACACCAGACCATATCTTCGAGTTCCTCCTGCTGGATGATGAGTTTCCACATTCGGTGCGGTTCTCGATCGACAGCGTGCAGTGCGCTCTCGAGAAGATCCAGGGGGACAGCGGCAAGAGCCGTGCAGAGGCCTTGCAACGGCTCAGCGGAAGGCTGCGGTCATCGCTGAACTACAGCAGCGTCGATGAGATCCTGGGTCAGGACGTGGTGGCGTATCTGAGAGGCATTCAGGCGCAGTGCCGTGCAATTCACGACACGATCTATGAGCTGTACGTCGACTACTCCATTCAAGCTGCACTGGCCGGGTAAGGCCCTCGAGGACGGACTATGTACTATTCGATTCGCCATCTGACGAAGTTTCTGTACAGTAACCAGGTCAGCGAAAGCATGATGGAGACGCGGATGCATCCGCGGAGCGACCAGAACCAACGGTGCCTGACATTCCATCTTTCGGTGAGCCCGCGATGCAGGGTCTTCAGCTATCGGGACCACCTGGCAAACCATGTGCACCACTTCGATATTCCGGGGATGCATGGGCAGTTGGTGATCGTCGCCGAGTCAGTGGTCGAGGTGCAGCCCGCGGCGCAGGTCCCGGCATTTCTGGCGCCCGACGCGTGGGCAGACCTGGACGCGATGGTGGAGCGGGGAGACTACTGGGAGATGCTGCTGCCGAGTGAGTTTACCGAGCCGACCCCAGCGCTGGACGCCCTCGCAGCAGAGCTTGACGTTCGCCGCAGAGACGATCCGCTGATGGTGCTGCACAACCTGAATCGGCAGATCTATGAGTATTTCGACTACAAGCCTAAGTCGACCAAAGTGGATTCGCCGATCGATCTCGCGCTCAGCACCAGGGCGGGAGTGTGTCAGGACTTCGCGCACATCATGATTGCGCTGGTGCGGTCGAAGCTTCGAATTCCTTGCCGGTATGTGAGCGGCTACCTGTTCCACGGCGAGAGCGATCTTGACCGATCGATCAGTTCGGCGACGCATGCGTGGGTCGAAGCGCTGGTGCCTGACGGTTGGCTGGGTGGGCTTCGATCCGACGAACTGGCTGGTCGCGGGCGACCGGCACATTCGCACGGCAAATGGCCGGGACTACGCCGATGTTCCGCCGACGCATGGCATCTTTCGCGGCCGGGCAGCGAGTGAGTTGACCGTGGCGGTGCGGGTGACTCCGAGCCTTGGGACTCCCTCGCTACGACCAGGAGCTGCCAGTGCCTGAGGACTGGTCGACTCTGGTGGAGAAGGCGACGCGACTACCGGAGCAGCCACCGCCGCCGACCCGTCAGCAGCAGATGGCGCAACAGCAGCAGGATGGTGAGAGTCGCTAAACCGCAGGCGATAGACGTAGAGTAAAGACCGCATGGCAAAAAAATGACGCCGGAGGACGATGGAGTCCCCGGCGTCGTAGTGGAACAGAATAAGTTAGAAGATGATCTTTCCGGATAGCTGGAGATTGCGCGGGTTACTTGAGAAGACAAGTTGCTTTTGGTTGAACTGCACGTTATTGACTGTGTCAAAGTTACGCGAGCCAGTCGATGCAATCGAGTTGACTGTGTCGAGGGAGCCAGGGAAATATTGCGGATGGTTCAATGTATTGATGGCCTGCATGCCGAACTCGACCGAGTAGCGCTCTCGGAACGAGAGCCGTTTGAAGACGCTTAAATCAAGGTTGTTGATGCGGCCCGTTGGAAGCGTGTTGCGACCGAGGGTGGCAACCGTACCAGTCCCCACAGTCCCGGGCCCAGCCTGCACGTAGTAGGCATTGGAAGGAACAAAGACGAGAGCACTTGATGAGTTCAGGTAAGGGCACCCGCAGTATATCCAATGGTGTTGGCGGCACAGCTCAGTACTACAGTAGAAGTGCCGTTGAGCACACCGTGACTGCTCGTGTTAGCCGGGCAAGCGGTGCTACTAACCAGTGCAACAGCGCCTGTGCCGGTACCCTTAATGCCGTTTGGGTTGATAAAGACGCGATCAGTTGCCGAATCGTTGTTGAGGTTGGAGTCAACCGTACTTTGCACCGTTGTGTACTGCGGTGACTGGAATGTATACGCGGGCGCAATCTCCCAGTTGCCGACTAGGTTCTTCATCATCCAGTTGGAGTTCTTGAAGAAAGGAAGGTCGTAGACTCCCACGAGCGTGAGCCGGTGAGGACGATCGAGATCCGACCTCGAGTAGTCCGCGCGGAGGTCCTGGAAGTCCTGCGGACGACGCGGGTTCAGGGCCGTCGAGTTGAAGTCGGCCGTGGAATCATCAAACGTCCTGCTGTAGGTATAGGAAGCATTGATCAGCAGACCGTTCTGGAACCTCCGGGTAAGCTGGGTCTGAAGGCCGTTATAGTTCGACCCTCCAAAAGGGCATGTCCGCCGTGATCGTGCCAGTCAGTCCGGCAAGGCCATACGACTGTATCCGGTAAGACGGCAAGCCGTTCACCGAAGCCTGAAGCACTGCAAGCGTATTGGACGGATTGAAGGTGACCCCACCGCCCGTTAGATTTGTCGGAAGCACGTTAGCCGTGGTGACCGGGGACTGCACGTTGAGCTGCTCCTGGACATCCAGATGGACGCCGCGCGTACCGACGTAGCGCACCTCTGCCGTGTAATCGCGATGAAAGACGTGCTGGATGCCGAGGGCCGACTGCTCGGAGTAAGGCAGCTCCTGGTTCGGAACGAAGGCCGTGGTGGCCGCCCGTTGCTGTGCAAGGTTCGCAAACGTTGCGTTCGCGGGAAGGCCGCCGCCCGCCAGAAAGCCTGGCGTTGCCGCGCTGAGGGTGACATTCTCCGTGGTCTGAAACTGCGGCGGCGCCGTGGTGGTACCGATGTTGTCGTAGAGCACGTCGTAGTTGATGCCGAACGCAGCATGCAGTACGGTGTTCTGGTCTGGCGCGTAGGCCAGGCCGAGCCTGGGGGCGAAGTTCTTGTACTGCGGAGAAGGCTTGCCGAAGGTGATTAGCCCCGGGACACTCGCCGCGATATTCAACGCCTGCTGCTTCTCGCTGGCGGGAACGGAGGTAAACTCCCAGCGAAGCCCGAGGTTCAGGGTCAGTTTGGGGGTCACCCGGAAGTCATCATTTGCATAAACATAGATGGACGACTGGTCGCCATAAAAGGTCGGGCTTATTCCAGGAGGCGTGGCATTCCGCTGTCCAACGCGATCGGGGCTAATGTCATTCAAATATAGGCCGAGGGTGGAGTACTCGTAGTCGCCGCGCAGACGCTGCACGAAGACCTGAGGAGCAATATATTTGCGTCCCTCCATGCCAAAGTTCATCGTGTGTCTGCCCTTGACCCACGTACAACGATTCGATCGCACTGTACAGATTCTGAATCGTCGCCTGCGGGAGCGTTCGGGATCGGGTGTCGTAGACTGGTCGACGTCGAAAAGTCATAGAAGTAGAGACTCGGGAACTGGTTGAGGCCCGGAAAGGCGATCGCCGGCACAGGGGTCTGGCTGAAGAAGCGAGTGTAGACCCAAGCGAAACTCGTTGCTGAGCGCCGGGCTAAAGGTGTGAGACCTCGTTGAACGCCAAGAGCTGGTAGCGCGCCGGGGTCGCAATAAAGAAGGCCGGAAAACTCGCCGTCTGGTCGTTTCCGTCTCGGCGGTTATAGACATATCGCGCACGAAGGCTGTCGTGCTGCGAGATCGTGTAGTCAAGGCTGTTGGTCGAAAAGTAGTAGTTGAAGGAGTTCGTCGAAGGGACTGAGAGCGCGCCAACGGCGATTGGGGTCTTAACACCGGCTGCGTTCGCTACCAGAATCGTCGCACCTCCGGGTACCGCCAGGCTGTCGGTGCAAACGGTACTCGCCTTGCCGGCTGGCGCTTGGGTCGGCGCGGGCAGAACGAACTGCTTATAGACGGAGTAGTTGGTCGTGGAGGCGAAGGTGAGCCCGTTTAGCGTTGTAAATCCCGCGGCGGTCGGCGCGCAGGTCGCCGTTGAGCTGCCCGCGGAACCCGTCGTCTGCCGCTCGAAGTTAGAGAAAGAGAAGAGCCTGTCCTTCAGGACGGGGCCCGCCGACCTGGCCGCCATACCGGTTGAAATCGTATCGGGGCTGAAAGTTTGGAGCAACAGGATTTGTCGGCGAGTTATTCGCAGCGTTCTTGATCGCCTGCTGCGTGTCGACGGCGTTAAGATTGCGGTTTTGGAAATACTCATAAGCCCTGCCGTGAAAATGATTAGTTCCGGACACAATCAAGCTATTGAATTGCCCCCCGGTGGAGTGGCCGTATTGCGCAGAGTATACGTTCTGCAGAAGGACGAACTCGGAGACCGCATCGTTCGGCACATAAAGCAGCGGGCCGGTGACACTCTTGGAGTTGTTGTCGATTCCATCGATCGTAAAGTTGTTGTTGCGGGGACGCTGGCCGCTAATGGCTTGCCCCGTGCCGGCGCCGAGGCCGCCAGAGCTAGTGACGCCTGGGGTCAACAGTGAAAGGTTCAAAACGCCGAGGCCGATCGTTGCCGCGGGCAGGTCCTGCACCTCCTTCATCGAAAAGGTCGTGGAGATCTGAGCGGTCGTCGTGTCGATCGACACGTTTGCCTCGCTGGTAACTTCAACCGTGGTCGTCCCCTGTCCGATGGTGAGGACAATGTCCTTCGTCTCAACCGCTGTGGCCGCAATCGCTATCCCCTTCATGGCGGAAGGCGCAAAGCCCGTAACGGCTATCCGGAGATCGTAGGTGCCTTCGGGCAGGTTCGAGATGCGGTACTCACCGCTGCCATTGGTCTTACCGGAATAAATGATACCGGTCTCTTCATTGGTGGCATTTACCGTTGCGTTAGGGCCACGGCCCCGCTTGCGTCGCGGACAACACCGACGAGAGCTCCACTAGTCGTCTGGGCAACGCCGATGCCGGCACCGACCAACAGAATCACCGGTAGAGCAATAGCAGATGCAAATTTTCTGAGGGACATGGGAACTCCTGGACAACCAAAGATGTGTGTGTTCTCGGGACACCCTAATCCGTGGAGAACCACGGAGTGCCCTTCTTACCTATCTTGTTAGTATTCGAGATATCAGCGAGCAATTGAAAGGCCAATTGAGAAAGGCCCATTTTGTCGAATTTTGCCGGGAGCAATAAACCAAAATTCATATAATTTTGATCGATCGCTACCAGTTTTATAGATTCAGTTTTTTGAAGATGCGTTCAGGGACGTTCCGGATAACGAACATGATGGGCTGCCACTGGAACGGGACGTAGAGGACGTCCTTGCGCTTGTCGATGGCGCTGACGATGGATTCGGCGACCGAATCGACATCGGCAAACTTCTCGCTTTTGGGCATGGCCGCCGTCATGGCGGTGCGGGTGGGGCCGGGTTTGATAGAGAGGACGGTGACGCCCTCGCGGTCGACGCGGTTGCGCAGGCCACCGAGGAAGGCGGAGAGGCCTGCCTTCGAGGAACCGTAGACATAATTTGACTTGCGGCCCCGGTCGCCAGCGACTGAGGAGATGACGGCTATCACTCCGGAGTGGCGCTGGACGCAGAAGTTGGCCAGCCAGGTGAGGAGCGAGACCGGAGCCATGAGGTTGGTGTAGAGAATCTGGGCGGCGGCGTTGAAGTCCTGCTCGGCCTCGGCCTGGTCGCCGAGGATGCCGTGGGCGAGGTAGGCGATGTCCATGCCGGTAAGGGAGTTGACGGCGTGGGCAAGAAGCGCAGGGTGCTCGTCGGTGTCGTCGAGGTCGGCGACGGCGGTGTCGACGTAGCTGGCGCCGCGGGCCTTGAGGTCGGCGGCGACTGCGGCAAGTTTTTCCGCGTTGCGGGCGACGAGGAAGAGACTGGCGCCCTGAGTCGGCCCATATGCGGCAGGTGGCTTCGGCGATGCCGGAGGTGGCGCCGAGGACGAGGATCTTGCGAGGGGCGGTCGTTTGCGGGGTCGTGCTCATAGGCTTGGTCTGTCCGGTCTATAGATTGGCGGTGACACGCTCCCAGAAGCTGGAGGTGAGCAGGGGGTCACGGTAGCGGGCGAACTGCTCCCACTGGGGATAGAAGGACTGGAACTGCGGGGCCGTCATGGCAGCGTCCTTCGCAGGATAGAGGCGGCCGCCGAACTCGAGGGTCATGTCGGCGAGACGGGCGAAGAGGGGAAAGCTCTTGTCGGGCTTGATAGGGAAGTCGAGAGCGAGAGTGATGCCGGGCTTGGGAAAGCTCATGAGACCGGGCGAGGGGACGTCACCGAACGCCTTGAGGACGGCGAGGAAGCTGGCGAGACCCGATTTGGCGACTTCATGGAGGATCGCGATGGTGCCCTCTTTGGCATGTTCCCACGGGATGACGTACTGGAACTGGAGAAGGCCGCGCTTTCCGTACATGCGGTTCCAATGGAGGACCTTGTCGAGCGGATAAAAGAAGGGCTCGTAGTCCTGCTCGGAGACGACGCGTTTGTGTATCTGCTTGTGGAAGTATGCAGTGTTGAAGAGGCTGACGCTGAGGTGATTGAGGGCGAAGCCGGGGGCGTCGAAGGGAAAGACGAGCTTTGGTTTGGGCGATGGTTTGAGTTCGCCGCGCCTGGCGGAGTGGTCGCCCTGCATGAAGACGCCGCGGGCGAAGTTGCGGCCGGTAGAGGCGCAGTCAATCCAGCTGACCGTGTACTCGACGTCCTTACTTTGACTGGTGAGGTCGAGGAACTCGTCGATGCCGTGGAACTGTATGCCCTCGTAGTCGATCATGCGGGAGACGATGGGCTTGAGGCGCAGGGTCGCCCAGCTGATGAGGCCGGTAAGTCCGAGGCCGCCGATGGTCGCGGCGTAGAAGTCAGCGTTTTCGGTTGGGGAGCAGAGTTTACGTGAGCCGTCGGAGCGGACCAGCTCGAACTGCGTGACGTGGCGGCCGAAGGTTCCGGCGACGTGGTGGTTCTTGCCGTGGATGTCATTGGCAATTGCTCCACCCAGTGTTACATATTTTGTTCCCGGCGATACGGGGAGGAAAAACCCGCGGGGGACGGCAGAAGTCGAGTATCTGGGCGAGGGTGACGCCGGCCTCGGCCGTGAGGAGGCCAGTCGCTGGATCGAAGTCGATCAGGCGGTTCATCCCGGTAGTCAATGAGGAGATTGCCGTCTTTGAGGAGACAGACATCGCCGTAGCTTCGGCCCATGCCGACGGGGAGCGCGCCGTTATGCAAGCCATTGGTGATCGAAGGAAAGTCGCTCTGCCAGTGGAGCGGAAGGACCTTGGCGCCGTAGGTGGGGTAGCGGCCCCAGGATTCAAAGGGAGCCGAGCTTGTTGGCTGCTCGTCTGCGGCACGGAGGTTTAGCTGCGGCGTGGTCGGTGAGGCAGTCGGCATAGTTTCAAGCATATCCGACTGAGTTGATTCGCGGACAGAAGAGAGACAAGACCAAGTTGCCGAGAAGGAGTCTCATCGTTGTTCCCCTACTGTATTCGCTGGCTTTGATCTTCGGGGTTAAACAAGAAGGGCACAGCGTGTACCGTGCCCTTCGGGTGATGCGATTCTTTCGACTTATGCTGCGGTCTTTGCGCGATTCTTCGCGTGCTGGTCTGCGGCGACCTTCAATGCTGCCTTGGCCTGGACGGCGAGGGCAGCGAAGCCCGCTGCGTCGTTGGCTGCGATGTCGGCGAGGACCTTGCGGTCGAGGCCGTTGCCGGCGAGCTTGAGGCCGTTGATAAACGTCGAGTAGCTCATGCCGTTGATGCGGCAGGCCGCGTTGATGCGGACGATCCAGAGGGCGCGGAACTGGCGCTTCTTCTGTTTGCGGCCGGTGTAGGCGAACTTGAGCGAGCGCTCGACGGCCTCTTGCGCGGCCTGGTAGAGCTTGGATTTGGTGAGGAAGTAACCACTCGCGCGCTTGAGGATCTTTTTGCGGCGGTCGTTGCGTTTTGTACTCCGTTTTACACGGGGCATCGTGATTCTCCTTTTGCGTACATCGTTTAAGCGGCTGGAGGTAAGGGTCGCATTCTCGTCTCAATCAGAACGCTCCTGAAAAAGACTCATGAGAACGACGATGTGGCCTCTTCACTCGCTATGCAACTTCAAGTCTCGGTGGAACGCTAACGCTGTTCCAGGGGCCTCGAACGCTTTGACTGGCCCTTTGCCCGGCTTGCTATTTCAGCTTGCGCGGGCGGCTTGACTTGAAAGACTGATACTTCCCTGCCTGAGATCAGGCGTAAGGAAGCATCCGGGCGACCTTGTGCTGGTCCGCCTCAGAGACAAGGACCGAACCGCCGAGGTGGCGCTTGGTCTTGGTTGCCTTTGAGGTGAGGATGTGGCGCATCTTGGACTGGCCGCGCTTGAACTTGCCCGTGGCTGTCTTATGGAAGCGCTTGGCTGCGCCGCTGTGTGTCTTCAACTTTGGCATTTGTGTTCCTGACTGTTTCTGGACAACTTACTGAGTATATACGAAGTTGGCCCAAATTCCCGGATAAATCGCATTTAGTCGCCAGAATCGAAGCTAAAACACTTTCTTTCACGAATATGAAAATGACCCTCCGAAGAGGGTCATTGGCTTGGCTCTGGCGAGCATTATTATTCAAAAGATATCTGTCCTGGTCTTTCCAGGGTTGGGAGGGCCGCCGTCGTACTTAGCCCTTCGGACCTACCGACGTGCCGCCGCTGCCGGTTGAGCCACCGCTAGAGCTACCACCGCTGGAGCTGCCGCCGCTGGAGCTGCCACCGCTAGAGCTGCCGCCGCTGCCCGTGGAGCCGCCGCCATGGTTGCAGTCGCCGCCGCCATCGTGGTGGTGGTCGCAATCCTTGTCCTTGTCGTGATCCGTGTGGTTACAGAAGCCAAACCAGGACCACGAAGAATGGCTACTGCTATCGTGATCGCAGGCAAAGGCCGAGGTTGAGGGTGCAAGCAGTGAGAAACTTACAATCGATGCAGCAATCAGGCGGTTCAGCTTCATGTGGTCACCTCTGGAAAAGACCTTTCGTAACGAACTAGGGGGAGAATATCAATAGTTACGGGTTACAGCAGTAACACTTTTGGGGGAGGCGTTCGGGCTCCCCTCCCGGCCCCTTTGCTGTCTTCCAGATTGGCCCGAATCAGTGCCGGGAGGGCCCCCGAACCACGCAGGATTCGGGGACGTTCCGGCCCTCTAAAACGTGCTATACTTAAGACACGAAACGGCAGGCTGGAACGTGTGTAAAGCGCTGGAATGGCGCGGGTTTTCGCAAATCGCGCGGACACGGGACGGCCGAAGAATCCTGCATATTCAGCAAGCGCTGAACGGAGATACATGGCATCGACTGCAATCCCTACCGAAAGCGCTCTTTTAGAGCTTGAAGCTGGCAAAATCAAGGACGCTCCCACCCGGAAAAAAGAGGGTGGGGGCTACTCGGCCGAGAACATTACTGTTCTCGAGGGGCTGGCGGCGGTCCGGCTGCGTCCGGCGATGTACATTGGCTCGACCGGCGAGATGGGACTGCACCATCTGGTCTATGAGGTCGTCGATAACTCCGTCGACGAGGCGCTTGGTGGCCATGCGACGAAGATCGATGTGACGATCCATGTGGACAACTCGATCACGGTGGTCGACGACGGGCGAGGAATTCCGGTCGACGACAAGGTGATCAATGGTGAGAAGATGCCGGCGGTGCAGGTCGTGCTGACGATGCTTCACGCTGGCGGAAAATTTGACGCCTCGAACTACAAGGTCTCGGGCGGACTGCACGGCGTAGGCGTGAGTTGCGTGAATGCGCTGAGCGAAGAGCTCGATGTCGAGATCTGGCGGGACGGATTTGCCTGGGAGCAGGACTACGCCAAGGGCGCGCCCACCAGCAAGCTGAGGAAGATGGGTGCTTCGACGCGCAAGGGAACGAAGGTCCACTTCCTGCCCGACAAGACGATCTTCACCGTGACGGAGTTCAACTACGACACGCTGGCGCAGCGGCTGCGCGAGCTCGCGTTCCTGAACAAGGGGCTGGAGATCCATCTGACCGACGAGCGCACGACGGACTCGAAGACGGGCGAGTACAAGCACCAGGAGTTCAAGTACGTCGGCGGCATTGCCGAGTTCATCAAGCATTTGAACAAGGGCAAGCAGGTGCTGCACGACAAGCCGATCTACATGGAGGCCGAGCGTGACGGCGTCGCCATGGAGATCGCGCTGCAGTACAACGATGCTTACTCCGAGACCGTGTTCACGTTTGCCAACAACATCAACACGGTGGATGGCGGGACGCACCTCTCCGGCTTCAAGACGGCGCTGACGCGCACGATCAACTGCGGCCGGGCAGTCGCTAGGGCTCTTCAAGGACGTGAAGGAGAACCTGAGCGGCGATGATGTGCGCGAAGGACTCGTGGTCGTCATCAGCGTGAAGCTGTCGCAACCGCAGTTTGAAGGGCAGACGAAGGGCAAGCTGAACTCCGACATCGCAGGAACGGTGCAGGCGTTTGTGAATGAGCGGCTCGGTGGTTTTCTGGAGCAGAACCCGTCCGGTCGCGAAGAAGATCATCAACAAGGCGATCGACGCGGCCCGTGCGCGTGAGGCTGCGCGTAAGGCCCGCGACCTCACTCGGCGCAAGGGTGCGCTTGACGGCGGTGGTCTGCCGGGTAAACTCGCCGACTGCTCGGAGCGCGCAGCCCGACCGCTGCGAACTGTATCTCGTCGAGGGTGAGAGCGCCGGCGGAACAGCCAAGCAGGGCCGCGACCGCAAGTTCCAGGCGATCCTTCCGCTGAAGGGCAAGATCCTCAACGTCGAGAAGGCCCGCTACGACAAGATGCTGGGTCACGAAGAGATCCGCGCCATGATTACGGCGCTGGGCTGCGGCATCGGCAAGGATGACTTCGACGCGACCAAGCTGCGCTACGGCAAGCTGATCCTGATGACCGATGCCGACGTCGACGGATCGCACATCCGCACGCTGCTGCTTACGTTCTTCTTCCGCCATATGACGGAGCTGATCAAGCGCGGGCCACGTGTATATCGCGCAGCCGCCGCTTTATCGCATCAAGAAGGGCAAGTTCGAGCAGTACATCAAGGACGATCGCGAGTATGTGAGCGTGATGGTGAAGCGTGCCTCTGACGGCATGGTGATCCGCTATGGCGACGGCGGCGCGAAGCTCGAAGGCGCGGCGCTGACGAAGTTCATGGGGCAGTTGAACGACTACCTCGGCTTCTTCGACAAGGTGCAGAAGCGGCTGCGCAACGAGGAGGTCACGCAGGCGTTTGCGGAGCTGTTCGCGCAGGAGGGCAAGGACTCGGCGCGGCGCGTGGACTTTGAGTCACCGGCCAAGCTGGAGAAGATGCGCCAACGGCTGGTGGGGATGCAGAAGACCTACCAGTTCAAGAACGTCGGCGATGTGGTGCTGGACGAGGAGCACAGGAGCTACTCGGTGAGCTTCACGGACGCGCAGGGCGCGGTGCGGACGATCGACTGGGCGCTGGCTTCCGCTCCGGAGAGCCGGCAGATGCTGGCCAAGCATGCGCAGATCAAGGACCAGCTTGTCGCTCCGTTCCTGATCGAGTATGCGACGAAGACCAAGGCGCAAGCGGCGGAGGAAGCAGCGGAGGAGGCCGAGGAGATCGCATCCGAAGAAGGCGTGGCGGACATCGCTTCTGCTCCTGGGACGGTCGCTGAGACGAAGCCGGGCGAAGCGCTCGAGCAAGGCTTCGCATGATCCGGTGGAGAAGAAGACGGCGCGCGAGGTGTTCGAATATGTCATCGAGCAGGGCCGCAAGGAGTACCAGGTACAGCGGTACAAGGGACTGGGCGAGATGACTGCCCCGCAGCTATGGGAGACGACGATGGATCCGGAGCGGCGGACGCTGCTGCAGGTGAAGCTCGAAGACATTGCGGCCTGTGAGGAGATCTTTACGACTCTGATGGGCGAGGATGTTGAGAGCCGACGGAAGTTCATCGAAGAGAATGCGCTGGATGTGAAGAACCTGGATATCTAATCCGATTTCAGAAGCGAGTTTTTATGCCCGGCCTATTTTTTGGCCGGGCTTTCTTTTTGATACAGGATTCGGCACACTCAGAAGATGGTACGTGTCGGCGTCGATGAGAACCTCGCTCAGGAGTTATTGGTCGATTTTCCGCGTGAGGCGGAGATTGTGCGGGTCCCACGCCGACCCTTGGGAGTTCTGGACATCGACTTCTGGATGCTGGTCTTTGCGCGGAGGGACGCGAAGGACACCTTTCAGCATCTGCGCGGCGTGAAGGTCGTGCAGTCGATGATGGCGGGCGTGGACTGGATTACGCCGTGGCTGCCGAAGGACGTCGTGCTGTGCGATGGCCGGGGACTCCACGACATCTCGGCATCAGAGTGGGTCCTGACAGCGATTCTGACGGCATTGAAACGGTTTCCCTACTATCGCGATATGCAGCTGCGGCAGGAGTGGAAGGGGCAGGCTTCGGTCACCGATGGATTCATGAAGGTGGGCGGATCGCAAGTCGGGCAGTATGCGATTTTGGGGGACGATCTGGCGGATAAGACGGTACTGATCGTAGGGTATGGGTCGATCGGGGCAGCGATCGAGGCCCGCCTGGCGCCGTTCGGGGTAAAGATCGTGCGTCTGGCGCGGAGTGCCAGGAAGGAACCTGAGGTGTTTGCCGTGGGCGAGTTGCGCAGGCTCTTGCCGACGGCCGATGTCGTCGTAGCGATCGTGCCGTTGACAGAGGAGACGAACAGACTGATTGGAGCGGTGGAGATCGGGCTGATGAAACCGGGTGCGCTACTGGTAAATGCGGCGCGAGGGCCGGTGGTGGTGACCGATGCACTGGTGGAGGCGCTGCAGAGGGAGCGAATACGGGCGGTCGTCGATGTCACCGATCCGGAGCCGCTGCCTCCGGGGCATCCGCTGTGGTCGGCGCCTAATTGCATGATCACGCCGCATGTTGGAGGGTCGACGCCTGAGTTTATCCATCGGGCGTTTCGGTTTGGAGCGGAGCAGGTGAGGCGGTTTATCGCAGGTGAAGAGCTGGAAAACGTCGTGTCGGACGCCGGCTACTGATCTTCTCAAAAACAACAGCAGCGCCTCGTTCAGCGGGCCCTACGCCACTTGACGGATAGAGGCTCAACGTCATCATCTTCCTCCTCGTCTTCATCATCTAGATCGTCATCCTCTTCTTCATCGTCATCTTCATCCTCTTCGTCGTCGTCGTCTTCGTCTTCAAACTCGTCCTCTTCTTCCCCTTCTTCGTCAAAGTCGTCTGCGTCCTCTTCCTCATCGTCATCTTCATCATCATCGAGGTCGACACGTTTGATTGCGGCACTGACTGTTTCGCTGACTGCGCGTTCAGATTCGGGGAAGCTGACGTAGCCGCCAAATGGGCCCGCGAGGGCCAGACCTTGGGCGTTGCAGGTCGTATCGAAGTCGACGGTTTGCGTGTCGGGCGCCATGAAGATATCTCCTGTTCAAAATACGTACTGGGATAGATGCAGCAGAGGCAAAAAGGTGAGTATGAAAAATCGCTTTTTACGCGATTTAGAAGTTGAGGGGGATCTGGCGCTTTTGCTCGTACATACGCTGGTCGGCGAGCCGGCGAAGGTGCGCTTCGTCGGTGGTATCGTCGGGGTAGACGGCCACGCCGATGCTTCCGGTAATCGTATGGGTCTGGCCGTTGATGCTGACCGGTTTGCGAAGGGCGCGTGCGATGCGGGTCGCACTGGTGTCGGCGATGATGTTTACGGGCTGGTCGCTAGGCAGGTCAGTGGCGATGATGATGAACTCGTCGCCGCCAAGGCGGGCGAGCGTGTCGGGGGCGCGGATGACGCTGCGGAGGTTGTGCCCGATGTGGCGGAGCAGCTCGTCGCCGACATCGTGGCCGTGGGAGTCATTGATGAGCTTGAAACCGTCCAGGTCGACCATGAGGAGCGCAGTACGGGTGTTGTTGAGAAGGGACTGCTGGATGGCTACGGCAAGGCGGTCCTCAAAGAGGCGGTGGTTGGGAAGGCCGGTCAGGTGGTCGTGGAAGGCGTACCACTCGTTGGTGGAGACCTGCTGCTCGAGCAGGACGAGAAGCATGCCGATGGTAACGAGAAACTTCTGCAGGTTCCAGATCTCATCGGCGATGGCGTCGAATCCCGGATGGTTGGAGACCCAGGAGTGGAAGAGAAAGACGAGCGACCAGACGATGAAGCCGATGATGATCGCTACCTTGCCGAGGCTTTTGCGGGGCAGGCCGAGTTCGAAGACGACCGCCGTGGCGAAATAAAGAACGAAGAGCACGAAGTAGGCAGCATCGCGGAAGGAGCCGGAGGAGGCAAAGAGCCAGATGGGGCCCCAGGTACAGAGCTGGACGAAGAGTATCGACCAGCCTCTGCCGAGCCTCCAGGTGCGGGCGATGGCGAAGGCACTGGCGATGCCAAGGAAGAGACCGCACGCGGCGACTGCCTGATAAGTTCGCGGATTTCGGACATTCGAGCCGTAGACGGTGAGCAGCGCGGAAAGCGGCAGAGAGTTGAGGAGGAGATAGAGGAGAGAGGGTCTGCGGGGGAAGAGATCTCTGCCGGAGGCCCAGAGGAAGATGGCCCCAGCGACGTAGAAAAAGTTCAATGCGACAACGTGAGCGACGGTTCGCCAGGGGCCGAGCGGCGGGGTACGCAGCGTGGATGATGGCCTCAAAGAAAATGAAAAGCAGACCGACGAGCCAGAAATCTACAGTCTCGCGCGGATGACGTCTGCGGAGGAAGTAAAGGAGGCTGAGAAGCACGGCCATTGCGGCGAGATCGGGTAAGAGTAAATAGTTCATCAATCCTTCATGGGCCGCCCTGGCCGACGTGCTGGCGCAACAAGTCAACTGTCTCCTGAGAGGGAATTGTTAATGATTGAACACTATCGTTAAAAGAGTGCGAATGGCACTGTGGATTAACTTGTCAGCCCTCGGCAAACGGTTGAAGCTGCTTTTCTGTAGGGGGAGCGGTAACGAGGCTGACGGTGATCAGGCAAAGGAGCGAGGCGATCAGGGCCGGAAAGATGGCGTCGCGGTCGCTGATGATAGCCGGAACGTTCCTGTGAATGAAGGGTGTCTCCCAGAATAGGGTAATGATGGTCCCGGCGGCGATGCTGGCGACGGCAGCGGCGGCAGTGGCGCGTCTCCAGAAGAAGGCCGCGAGAATAACAGGAGTGAGGGCGGCGGAATAAATGGTGTAAGCGTAAAGTGCCTTCTTCAGGACGGATTCGGTGTGGAGGGACTGGTAGAGCGCCCAGAGCCCGAGAAGGACCACCATGAGGCGGCTGACGATGAGGACTCGCTTGTTGCTGGCGTTAGGCGCGAGGTAGCGGACGAAGACGTCGTTGACAAGGTTGGTGGCCGGGGAAAAGAGATAGTTGTTAGCAGTGGAGATGACCTTGGCGAAGATGGCCCCCATAAGGACGGCGCCGAGGAGGGTGAGCGCGGGTGTGCCGGTAAGGGCATGCAGGCCGGTGTAGGCAAGTATCTCGCGGGGTCGATCGTGCGACCTCGCCCGAAGGAAACAGAACCGAGCCGATCACGGCGAGTGCGACGATTACAGTCTCAAGGATGACGGTGCCGGCCAGCCAACCAACGACGGCCCGGCTGGCGGCCTTCTCCGATTTGGCGGAGAAGAACTTCTGGTACATCGACTGATTTCCCAGGAGGAGAAGGCAGGTCGGCAGGAATAGCTCCATCGCCTGGAGGAAGGTCAGGTCGCCGAGCGGCTGAAAATGGGTGGCGGGAAGCGCGGCGCGGACGGCTGCCCATCCACCTGCCTGGTGGGCGAGTACAGGCGTCGCGATCAGCAGAGCAACGGTGGCGAGCAGGCCGATGGCGACGTCCATATACGCGACGGAGCCCATACCAGCGATGGCGGTGAAGAGAATAACGAAGCCGGCGAGGAGATATTTGCCAAAGTCGGCGCTGATGACGGTGGGGAAGATGAGGTGGAGAATGTCGCCACCGCCGATGAGCTGGTAGCTGGTGATGGCCGTGTAGGTGAAGAGGATGGCGATCACGCCGAGGACGCGAGCGGCCTGGTTGTAACGGGCTTCGAGCAGGTCGGGAATCGTGAACTGGGCGAACTTGCGGGCGCGGGGCGCGATGAAGTAGATAAGCAGGAGCCCGGCCCAGCCACCGGCCCCCTGCCACAGAGCGGCAAAGCCATGCCTGTAGGCATTTTCCGCGCCGGCGAGAAGAGAGCCGGAACCAATCCAGGAAGACAGAAGCGTGAAGACGAGGACGAAGGCTGGAAGCGAGCGGCCAGCCACCAGGTAGTCAGCTTTGGTCTTCACCTTGCCAAGGCGACCGAGCGAGACAACAAGAAGAGTGAGAACGATGAGGCCAAGGACGATCGCGTAGAGGTTCATGTGGCTGGGGACAAGTGTACTGGCTGGTGGGCGGTCCCGGTACCGGCGCTTACGACTTTATGCTCGTCAAACGGGCGGTACCGGGACTGACGTGATGTTCTACCAGACCTTGCAGGCTGGCGCATGCACCATGGGTTGACCGGCCTTGCAGCTGAAGGCATGCTGGAACTCAGGCATATTCGACACCACGCCGTTGATGCGCGCGAAGCCGGGCGAGTGCGGGTTAGTGATGGCGCTGACCCGCAGGTTCTCGGGCCGCTGGTTCTCGCAGGCCCACTGCGCCATCCCGACAAAGAAGCGCTGGTCCGGAGTGAAGCCGTCAGCGCTCGCCAGCTTCTGTCCCTCGGTCTGCTTCTTCCACGCGATGTAGGCGAGCAGCGTTCCGCCGAGGTCCGCCACGTCTTCCCCGCTTGTCAGCTTGGAGTTGATGGTTATGTCATCGACGATGATGTACTGTGCGTACTGGTCGCGGATGCAGTTGATGCGGTCTTCGAACCCCTTGGCATCGGCCGGTGTCCACCAGTCGCGGAGGTTGCCCTTCGCGTCGAACTGCCGTCCTTCATCGTCGAACGCATGGGTGAGTTCGTGGCCGATCGTCGCGCCGGTATTGCCGTAGTTGGGTGCGTCGTCGAGCTTCGGATCATAAAGCGGCGGCTGCAGAACACCCGCGGGAAAGTTGATGTCGTTCATCTGCGGATTGAAGTAGGCGTTGACCGTCGGCGGTGTCATGCCCCACTCGTTCAGGTCAACCGGTTTGCCGAGCTTGTTCCACCGGCGCGTGTCTTCAAAGCGATACGCGCGCGATGTGTTGCCGAAGTAGTCGTCGGGTTTGACCTCGAGCGCAGAGTAGTCGCGCCAATGGTCCGGGTAGCCGATCTTGTTGCGGATGACGTGCAGCTTGCGCAGCGCCTCCTGCTTCGTCTCGGGACTCATCCAGTCGAGACCCTCAATCTCGTGCTGCATCGCGGTCTCGATCTGCTCGGTCATGAGCTGCGTCTTCGCCTTGGTGCCCGCGGTGAAGGTGCGCTTGACGAACTCCTGTCCGAGCGCTTCGCCGAGGTTGCGATCGACAGCACGCGTGCAAGTCTTCCAGCGTGGTGGCATGGACGGGGTCCCGCGTAGCGTCTTCGAGTAGAAGTCGAAGTCGGCCTGTTCGAAGGGATGCGCAAGGTAAGGCGCCGCGGCGGTGAGGAGGTGGAAGCGAAGATAGGCCCGCAAGGTTTCGAGCGGCTCCGTAGTAAGCTCCGCCTGGACGGCCTTCATAAACTCAGGCTGCGAGACGTTGAGCTTGGCAACGCCCGACGCTCCCTGCACCGTGAAGTAACGCGGCCAATCGAAGGCCGGAGCGATCTGGCCGAGCTCGGCGACCGTCATCATGTGGTAGGTATTGTGCGGATCGCGCCGTTGCACGCGTGTTAGGGACGCCTTGGCGAGCGCCGTCTCGATACGAAGCGTCGCGTCCGCGTCGCCTTTGGCCTGCTCAGCGGACTCTCCGCTGAGTGTCAGCAACTGCTGGATGTAAGCCACGTATTGTTCGCGTAGCTTGACGCTCTTGGGATCGGTCTTCAGGTAGTAATCGCGGTCCGGAAGTCCAAGGCCGCCTGCGCCGAGTTCGACGATGATTAGCGACGAATCGACCGCGTCCTGACCGGTGCTTGAGCCGAAGAAGAAGCTGCCAGGATGGTCGTGATGCAGGGCGCTGATGGCAGAGATAAGCTCCGTCCGTGTCTTCAGCGCGTCAATACGTGCGAGTTCGGGCTGCGCTGGCTTCATACCGAGCTTGTCGATGGCTGTAGTGTTCATACATGCTGCGAAGTAGTCACCGACCTTCTGCTGCACGGCGGTGCGGTTCTTCGCCTTCGCGTCGGCCTCCAGTATTCCCCAGAGGAACTGCTGGTTCTCGTTGCCGAGTTTGGCGTAGACGCTCCAGCCGGACTGGTCGGCAGGGATGGGATTGTTCTTCTGCCAGCCGCCACAGGAGAACTTATAGAAGTCAACACACGGATCGACGGAGCGGTCGAGGCTGGTGAGGTCGAGCGAAGGAGAATAAGGCATCGACTGTATTGGCTGGGCCGAGGTCTGCTGTGCATGAAGGCAAAGGGCCGGGAGCAAAAGGGCGGTGGCCGAAAGTGCGGCCAGAAGCTTCGAAGACATGAATTCTCCTGTGCACAATCCTAACTGCAAAAGCGTCTGCAACGTCAAATACAACGGATAACACTGCGGCAGGGTCAAGTGCGGCGGAGGTAGACTGGTTGCGGTCAAAAAACAGGTAGTTGAGAAGGGGAATGATGATTGGTCTTTGGATGAGGTGTGCCGGCGCGGCATTGGTCGCGGCGGTTGGGAGTGCAGTGGCTGGCGCGCAGACAGGGCCGATTACCTTGAGTGTGGATTTGACCGATGCTCCGCGAAAGATTCTTCATGCGACCGAGGTCATGCCGGTCTCCGCGGGACCGCTGACTTTGGTGTACCCGAAGTGGATCCCCGGCGAGCATGGGCCAACAGGCCCAATCGAGAACATGGCCGGATTTTTCATTACGGCCAACGGACAGCCGGTGAAGTGGGAGCGCGACAAGGTGGACATGTTCGCGTATCACCTGACGGTGCCGCAGGGAGCGACCAAACTAGAGATGAAGATCGATTTTCTGGCTTCGTCATCGCTGTCAGGATTCTCAGCTGGCGGTTCGACAAGCGAGAATCTAGCGCTGCTTAGCTGGAACACGCTGCTTGTCTATCCCGACGGAACGAACGCAAGCGACGTAATGTTCACGCCGTCAATAACGGTGCCCGCGGGCTGGCAGTTTGGAACGGCGCTCGATAAAGAGGGCGGCTCGGGGCTGAACACGACGTTCAAGACGGTGAGCCTGGAGCAGCTGGTCGATTCGCCCGTGCTCACCGGACGGTACTTCCGCGAGATCGCGTTAGCTCCTGAGATTACTCCGAAGCACTATCTGGACATGGCCGCGGATGGGCCTGAAGAGCTGGCGCTTTCAAAGGACCATATCGCCGACTTCGACCGGCTGGTTCGCGAGACGGGCGCACTGTACAAGAGCCGGCACTACGGGTCGTATCACTTCCTCGTAACGCTGAGCGATGAGGTCGCGCACTTCGGCCTCGAACATCACCAGTCCAGCGACGACCGCGTGACCGCCAATACCTTTACCGACGACCGGGAGTTTGTGCTGGACGGCCTGCTGCTGCCGCACGAGTTCACCCATAGCTGGAACGGCAAATACCGGCGGCCGGCGGGACTCGCAACCAGCAACTATCAGAAGCCGATGGAGGGCGATCTGCTATGGGTCTATGAAGGCTTGACCGAATACCTGGGCGATGTGCTGGCAGCGCGTTGCGGGATCTGGACCCCGGAGCAATATAAGCAGCGGCTGTCGACCATTGCGGCAGAGTACGACAATCGCCCCGGCCGGACGTGGCGGAACATCCAGGACACTGCGACAGCGGCACAGATCTTATACGACGCGGGCGGCGGATGGGACAACTGGCGGCTCAACGTGGACTACTACGACGAGGGCGAGTTGATCTGGCTCGATGTCGACACGACGATCCGCAAAATGACGAACGGCAAGAAGACCCTGGACGATTTTGTAGCGAAGTTCCATGGCTACGGCGGCGACACAGGGCCAAAGGTGGTGCCGTATACCTTCGAGGACGTTGTCGCAGGCTTGAATGGCGTTGTCGCGAATGACTGGGCCACGTTCCTTCGATCGCGGATCGACTCGAACACCTACCAGGCACCGCTCGGAGGGCTCGAGAACGGCGGTTACAAACTCACGTACTCCGATAAGCCGAATGCGTGGAGCGACATGGCCAATGCGGAGAGCGGGACCTACGACTTCTGGTACTCGCTGGGCTTGCACGTGGGCAAGTCGGGCCGGGTCTCCGATGTGCTGAAGGGCGGCGTCTCCGACAAGGGCGGCATCGGGCCTGGAATGCAGATCATCGCAGTAAACGGACGCGCGTTCACGCCCGATATCCTGAAGGCGGCCGTGCGCGATGCGAAGGACTCGGGTCCGGCCGTGGAGTTGATCGTCCTGAACACCGGCTACTACAAGGTGGTCAGGCTGGACTATCACGGCGGCGAACGCTATCCGCAACTGGAGCGAGTCTCAGGCGTTCCGGACCGGATGGACGACATTCTGAAGCCAGAGGCAAAGTAACAATCGGCTGTAACTGAGCGAAAAGGCAGCTGTCGCCGGGTGTTGACCGACTGGAGGCGGGTCGAGCGGATTTACGTTGTATTGGTGCGGAAAGGGGTCGTGGAGCATCTACTTTACAGGAGAATGCATGCGCAGATCATGGAAGGGAAGGCCGTTCGCGATGAAGAAAATGGAGCAGCTGTGGAGACTGGTCCGGGAGAGTCATGAGCGGCCGATGACCGGAGTCGCGCGTCCGGTGGAGTTGGTCGAGGACGATGAGCTTGGAGTGACGTTCATTGGACACTCCTCTTTTCTTTTACAAGTGGACGGGCGAAAGGTGCTGGTCGACCCGGTCTTTTCCAAGCGGCTCATCGTGCTTCGAAGGCAGCGCCGACCAGGGCTGCGGGTGGATGAGTTGCCTCCGATCGATCTGGTCCTTCTGACCCATGCGCACATGGACCATCTTGACATGGCTTCGCTTCGGCGCGTCATTCGGGCCACTCGGAAGCTGACCGGAACGACCCCCGAGGTTGTCGTGCCCAAAGGCGTTGAGGACCTGGTGGAACGGCTGGGCTTTGCCAAGGTCCACGGATTGGAGTGGTGGGACGAAGCAGAGGTAGCAGGTCTCAAAGTCACAATGACTCCTTGTAAGCACTGGGGCGCGCGCATGTTTCGCGACGTGCACCGCGGGTATGGCGGGTACGTCGTCGAGGGCGGCGGCCAAAGGGTGTACCACTCGGGCGACACAGCATACTTCGAAGGGTTTAGCGAAATTGGCGCGAGGCTAAAACCCGAAGTGGCCCTGCTGCCGATAGGGGCCTATTTTCCTGACAGTTACCGCTCGGTGCACACCAGCCCGGAGGAGGCGGTGCGCGGGTTTGTCGAGCTTGGCGCAGAGCGAATGGTGCCGATGCACTACGGCACCTTCAGGCTTGGACGGGAGCCAATGGATGAACCCCTGCAGCGGCTGGAGGCAGAGGCTGCGCGCCTTGGTATTAAAGGACGGGTAAAAGTTCTGGAAGAGGGGGAGACCATGCACCTTTGTCCAGCAGTCGGCATCCCATAGGGCATGGCTACTCAAACGGTAAATGCGAAGGCGAGCGGGACGTTTGCGATTGGCGGTGATCTGACCGTCAATCGGTTGGGCTACGGGGCGATGCGGATCACCGGCGATGGTATCTGGGGTGAACCCATAGATCGCGAGAACGCGAAAAAGGTCCTGCGACGCGCGGTCGAGTTAGGCGTGAACTTCATCGACACTGCGGACTCTTACGGCCCCGAGGTGAGCGAGCAGTTGATCGGCGAGGCGCTGGCTCCCTACGCCAAAGGCGTAGTAATCGCGACCAAGGCCGGACTGACGCGACAGGGCCCGAACAAATGGCTGCCGGTCGGCCGCCCGGAGTATTTGGTCCAACAGGTGGAGATGAGTCTGCGTCGTTTGAAGTTGGAGCGAATCGACCTGTGGCAGCTGCACCGCATCGACCCGAAGGTGCCGGTCGAGGAGTCGCTGGGCGCGATAAAAAAATTACAAGAGCAGGGCAAGATTCGGCACGTCGGCCTGAGCGAGGTGAAGCCGCACGAGATCGACCAGGCGCGGAAGGTGGTCGAGATCGTCAGTGTGCAGAACCAATACAACATCGGCGACCGCCGGCATGAAGACGTCGTGGAGTATTGCACGAAGCACAAGCTGGCATTCATTCCCTGGTTTCCGGTGGCAGCGGGCAAGTTGGCGCATCCGGGCGGCAAACTGGATTCCGCGGCAAAGGCGCACGGCGCTACGGTCTCCCAGCTTTCGCTTGCATGGCTGTTGCATCACTCTCCCGTAATGCTGCCAATCCCGGGAACATCTTCGGTGAAACATCTGGAAGAGAACGTCGCCGCTGCCGGGGTAGATCTTTCAGCCCGCGAGTGGAAAGAGATCGAAGACGCGGCGAAGTAGTTACTTTCGAGCAAGATGAATATGAAAAGGGCCGCTGCTATGCGGCCCTTTTCATTTAGAGTCGACCGTTCTTCCAGACCATACGTATAATTTTGCGCATTCCGGCGAACGGTCCGGCTGCAGGGCTATTTCCTGGTCCAGGTGGAGGCTGAGAGAGGCAGGGATTGCTGCATGCGTTACTGGCGCAGAAATTTTATGCAAAATATTGCGTTTTTTGATTGAAAATGACACGGGACTTGCGTCATGCCGTCTATCGGCGATTTTTTCCATTAACTGCAATTTGCAAGCACAAGGATCGGAAGGAAACAGATGCGAACTCTAATTGCCAGAAGCCTTTCCCGCACAGTTCTGGGGCCTGCGGCCATTCTCCTTTGTTCCATCTCTGCCTTGGTCCTCTCTGGCTGCGGCACGATGCCGTTTGCCGACACCAGCGCACACAGCCTGAGCATTACGGGGACCGCGTTCGGTGGCCAGCCGCCAGTGACCGGATCGACCGTCACCTTGTACGCGACCGGAGGCACGGGCTACGGATCTACCCCCTCCGGACTGGCCAGTACGACGACGGACGGAAACGGCAACTTCCAGATCAACAATGCGCCCAGTTGCGCCGATCCAGAACAGGTGTACATCGTCGCCTCCGGGGGAAACCCGGGCCTCACCGCCGGAACCAATAACAACGCCCTGACCCTGGTGGCCGCTCTTGGCAACTGCTCGTCCGTGAGCTCAAGCACGCGTGTCATCATCAACGAAGTCACGACGATTGCCGCGGCCTATGCACTGAGCGGCTTTGCCAGCGCGACCACAATAGACATCGGAACCAGTGCGACCAACGCGTCGGGGCTTCAGCATGCGTTCCAGAACGCAGCCAATATCGTGGATTTCTCGAGCGGCTCGGCCCGCTCCACCACGCCTGCCGGCAATGGCACTGTGCCGACGAGCCTGATCAACAGCCTCGCTGACATTCTCGAGCCTTGCGTCAATTCGACCTCCAAGACCAGCACGGCATGCACGACTCTGTTCACGAACGCAAAGCCGCCATCCGCGACGGGCGTAGCTGCACCGGTGAACACCTGGCAGGCTGCGCTGGACATGGCGCAGTACCCCGGCAATAACACGGCCACGCTCTACGCCCTCATTCTCGGCACGCCGTCGTTCCAGCCCACCCTTGGCAGCACCGCGCCCAACGATCTTTCGATTGGTGTGCTCTACACCGCCGGCCTGGAAACCGACGGGGTCACATTAGCGAACGAGCCGTGGGGAATAGCCGCCGATGCGAATGACAATGTATGGATCACCGGCATGACCAACGCAGGGCTTATGGAGCTCTCCAGCAACGGCACTCTACAATCGACAGCCGCTGGCGGATTCGGTAATAGCGCCCTGAAATCTGCATTTACTCATCAGGTCGCTGTCGACCTGCATGGCAATATCCTGACCGTCGATAGCGCCGCGAGCGGCAACATCTACGTCTACAACCCGACCTCTGCTGTCACGACGGTTATCACACCAGGCGTGCTCGCGCTCTCCGGCGTCGCTGTCGACTCAAGCAATAATCTTTGGTTCGCGACCCTGGACGACACCACAGGCAACAGCTTCGGTCAACTCGCATATAACTCCGGAACGAGCAAATTTGCCACAGCGCTAACGACCTTCACCGGCAATTCGACGACTACAGGCTCGGGTGTCGCCGCGCTGACTGTCGATGCGACAAACGGCAACGTCTGGGGGCCCGTCTCAAACCACCGGAACTACCAATTACTTCCTCTCGCCCTACACCGCGACAGTCCCTGCATCAGCCACCACCGGTGACGATACAAATTATGCTGCTGCCATCGACAAGAGCAGCAACACTTGGGTCACCGGAACTGGCGCCGGAGTCAACGGCAGCCACCTGTTCATGATTGCGCATGGAAACCCGTCCGGAGTTCCCGCGTTTTACCTCCCAACCGTCACCTCCCCCGGAACTCCCTGCGTCCTCTGCATGGTTGCGGCCTGTATAACGCTCGTTCTGTAATGATCGACGGCAACAATCGCTTGTTTATCTCAAGCTACGGCGCAGGCACGATCGTTGAGTTTGATCCTTCGCTCGCCTCGGGAACGTTCCTTCTCACGGCGGCGGGTAACGGATTCAACCCTTCGTCCAATACAAGTGGAACTGGCTTCATCTCCACGAACGGGGCGCGTACCATCGCGATCGATGCCGCGGGAGCGTTGTGGACCATCAACGGCGTATCAACTGTGCCCCCCACGGCCCCTGTTGTCCAGGTCCTCGGAATTGCGGCCCCTACAGTCTCGGTTCTGGCACAGGCGAAGTACGGCGTCAAACCCTGATCGCAACGGGCCCAAACTGAACAATACCAAGGGCGGCGATTTCAAATCGCCGCCCTTCTTGTCGCTGCAGACAGTAGTCGCAGCACGTTCCCGTTTGACGGTCAGGTTTTGGGCGAGCCCATATCAAGCGGCCCGGTGGTGAGGACACCGATGCGATCGTCCTCTACCTTCCAGCCTGGAAGCTCCTGCGAGCCGGTGATCAGGCGCGCGCCGTCGTTGAAGGTGAGGTACTGGCCCAAGCCCACTGACGGAAGACCGAGAGACGATTGCGGAAGCCTATGAGGAAGAAGATGTGTACGAGCAGCCATGTCATCCACGCGGGAAAGCCGCTCCAGTGGCCCTTGAACGGCCATTGAATGTTGGCGACGGCGGCTTTGCGGCCAATCGTGGCCATATCGCCCTTGTCGAAATAATGAAACGGCTCGTCCCTGCCGCTGCCGTCACTGCCCAGGTCCGCAGCGACCAGGCGGCCAATGCGCTTCGCAGCGTAGCGGCCCATCTGCATCGCTGGCTGCGCGACGCCGGGGACCTGTCTTCCGTCCTGCTCGACGTGCGCGAGGTCGCCGCAGATAAAGATCTCAGGATGGCCGGGAGGGTTCAGGTGGCTGTCGACGAAGACACAGCCGCGCCGGTCCGTCTCAAAGCCAAGCAGCTTGCCCAGCGGCGAGGCCTGAACACCCGCGGCCCAAAGAGTGACGACGGAGTCGATGCGTTCGTCGCCCACCATCACGTACCCCGGCTGCACGTCGGAAACGTGCGCGCCGGTCCGGTAGCTCACGCCCAATCCGTTGAGCTGTTCACCGGCCTTGTGCTGCAGATCGGCGGGATAGGCAGCCAGAATGTTAGGAGAGCCTTCGAGGATGAGGATCTGCGCCATCGACGGGTCGATGTGCCGGAAGTCCTTCGTCATATAAAGTTTTGCGATGTCGCTGATGGCGCCGGCCAGCTCGACGCCGGTTGGCCCTCCACCGATGATGACGAAGTTGAGCGCAGGATGCGTGCCTTTCTCCATCATCTCCCGCTCCGCGAGTTCAAAGGCCAGCAAAACGCGACGACGGATCTCAGTCGCGTCCTCGATGGTCTTGAGTCCGGGAGCGAGCTTGGCCCAGTCGTCCCTGCCGAAGTAAGAGTGGGTCGACCCTGTAGCGATGATGAGGTAGTCGTACTCCAGTTCGACGCCGGTCTTGAGGTCGACCCGCTGCTCCGCAAGATCGAAGCCGATCGCTTCGTCCATGAGAACCTCGATATTCGGATAGTCGCGCACGAGAGAGCGGATGGGCTGCGCAATCTCGGCCGGAGAAAGCACCGCCAGGGCCACCTGGTAGAGCAGAGGCTGGAAGAGATGGTAGTTCTTGCGGTCCACCATGGTGACATCGACCGGAAGCTTCGCCAGATTGATCGCCGCGTTGATACCGGCAAAGCCGCCGCCGAGTATGACGACCCGCTTCCGCTCCCTGCCATTTTGCGCTACCACAGCTTGCGCCATAGTCGAGGCCCCTCGTCGATCTCGCTGCAGGTGCCCAGTCGAGTGTGATGCCGAAGCAACACCTCCAGCTTATTCTCTCCGCACTTCCCTGCTACCCCATTTGATGCTCGTATTTTGATTGGGTTACATCGAGAGAAGCCGTTGCAGGTGTGCACTAAGGCTGCTTTTCGAAGGTCAGCGTGAGAAAACCCTGGGTCCCCGTCGCCGCGGCGAGATTGGTGGTCTCGGCAACGCCAGAGAGCTGTTGAGGCGATATCGTCAGAAGACCGTTCGCGTCGGAGGTGACCGAAGACTGCGACGACGCGAGGGTGGGCGGGACGGGACAGCGACCTCTGTCTGGACACGGGAGCTGCCACGCGTCAACCGTCTGATAGACCTGAACAACGGCGCCCGCAACAGGATTGGAGGCCGAATCGGTCACACGCAGCACGACCGGCGTGAGTAACCCGCTCGCAGAGACGATCTGACCTGCTCCACTCACCACCACCAGGCGCAGGTCTGCCGGATCCATACCTTGTGCGGTGAAGATAGCGCATACGCTCGTCCACGCACAAGCGGACAGGAGCGCCTGTGTGCCAGGTGCAAGGGGCCCCGCCGTCGCGAGAGTCGATGCTGTCCCCTCGCTATCGACCTGAGACTGACTGGCCGAGGCCACGATGGAACCGGAGATCGTCTGCCAATCGACGGGCACGCCAGCGGTGGGAGCGATGTTGTCGGCAACGCTCAGCTGTGGGTCCCACGCGACGGTCGCGCCGGCCGCAACGTACTCCACGGGCTGCACTGCGGTCGCCGTTCTCACCTGGACAAGCGCAGTCAACGAGGCGGTCGCCGTGCCGTCAACGCCCGCGGACTGCAGCACAATGGCGCCCACGGACTCCGGTGTGACGAACGTCGACGCGATGCCTTGCGCGTCGGTATACAGAGTGCAGGTGGCACCACCGCAAGCAGCGAACTGCACGGCACCTGTCGTCGCAGTGAAGGTCACTGCCTCGCCGACTATCGGTGTAGCTCCGTCGCCATCGAGCACCTGCACGGCGAACGGCACCGCTGCCTGTTGCGCAAGGACCACTGTGCCCGACGGTGCAGTAAGCAAGCTTAGCGAGGGCACGGGCGCAGCGTAAGTCAGGGCCTGGGTCATGACGGTAGTGCCGCCAGTCGACAGGTCTTCAACCGTGACGTCGGCCACCAGGCCAACGCTCGAGCCCAATCCGTGGATCGAGGGCACAGTGGCCACGATGCTGTTCGCCGTCCAACTGGACACGGCAGCAGCTACGCCGTTGACAAGGACCGCATTACCAGTGCGGAAGCCCATTCCCGTGATCGTGATCGTGCCCCCGGCGGCGCTTACTGTGCCTGGAGACAACGAATCGGCGTACAGGACGCGCGCCTGGTAATTGAAGTCGGGACGGCCGTCTCCGCGCTGGTCCGCAATCGCTAGTCGTAGCTGATCTTGTCGCGAAGTGGACGTGCTCAACGTGGTCATGCCGGTAGCTTGGCCGTTGAAAGCCTCACTCGCGGCGGCCACTCCGGGCAGCGAGCCGAGTGGGTCTGTCGCGTTCCATACCCCGATGACTGGCATTGCCTTGGCCATCGTGGCGAAGCCCTGTTCGTCCTCCGCTGTCACCTCCAGCGTCAGCGAGCGGTTGCCTTTGACACTAAGCGATGACCAAGCGGAGTGGCCATATCCGCAAAGCAGCCCGGACCACCAGCCAGTAGCGGCGATCGCGGCAGGAGCAGCTTCAGTCCCGTCCGCGGCTGCGTTGCAGGCATTCGCCGCCTCGGTCGCATAGAAGACGGCATAGGGTTGAGAGTAGCTGCCGAAGATACCGAAGGTTTGCGTGGTGTCGGGTCCGGATGGTTCCACCGTATTCGCGGTATACGGCCCCACCGCATACTGGCCCGTATACAAGGGGTTGACGGGCTCGGTCTCGACAACGATCATCTGCCAGTCGCCGGGCAACATCGGAACACGCTCAAAATCGTAGTAGCCCTCCCAGGAGTTGTTCAACGAGCCCAGGCTTCCCTCCATGGAGGTATCGGCCCGGCAACAGGATTGCCGTTGGACTGCCGGAAGAGAGCTCCGGTGACCGAAGACGCGGTGTACCAATCCTCGATTGCACCGGAGGTCGTGTACTGTTGCCACCGTCGCCCGACTACGTTGACCCCCTGCATGCCCTGGCCGGTCGGGAATTGCACCTTGCCGGAGAGCTGGTTGGCGTTGAGCAGGGAGTCTGTCTTGCCCGGCGGCGCCTGCCCCTTGCCAATGTAGTAAAGCTGCGCCAGCGCCGAGAGATCGTCCGGACGCAACGTGAACGGCTGCGGCATGCATTGGTACGTGTACGGCCCGCAGATGATGTCGATCGGATGCATCACCGGCCAGTGCATCGCCTGGTTGTACGTCGCCTGCGGGCTGCCGGTGAAGACGTTGTCGTTAGTCTGCGACCATCCCAGTCCGAGCACGCGGCCGAAGGCCCGCATCAATTGGTATTGCAGCTGCAGCTGCTGCTCGGGTGCGGAACCAGTGCAACGCCCATTGAGGACAAGGAGCGCGTGTTGGATATGCCCCGCAGGAACAATCGAATCGACGCTTTCTGTAACGCCGTTCTGAAGGCAGCTTGTAGGGTCGCTCGCCCCGTTGCCCAGCAGAAGATCGGTGATAGAACCGTCACTGTCGTAGATCACCGCGATCTGCTTGGCGGCGTAGTTGCTGCTCTGGACGTCGGCGGGAAAGATGGGCCCGGAGGGACCGAGAAACGTATTCGCCCCGCTGACGTGCTCATCCAGCGAGCCCCCTTGCGCGAGCACCAGGCTGTCGGTTGGGGCGTTCCAGACATTAGCTGCTGCGGCGACGAGAGCGTCCGCAGCAGCATGGTCCACGCTCGAGCTCAGGGCCCCCGGTCCGTGAAGTAAAGCGGCTGGTTGGTATACCACATCACGGGATACGCGTCCCTATTGAAGAACGGCGGCCCCGTGACCCACCGCGGTCCTCCTGCCCATGACTGCGCCGCTCGAGCAAACCAGCAGAGGGCAAGTGTAACGACGATTAGCAGGCGAGCACTCGATCGCAGCCGCGGGGCGAGATCACGGGGCAGCATGCCGCGCCTTCTGCCACGAGGTCAACATGCCGATCACAGCATCGACCGATGCCTGTTGCGCCGGCACTGAAGTGTCGCTCGCGCTGGCACTGCCAGGCATCGGCGTAATCGGTGCGACGCTCGTGATCGAACCGGCCGTTGCCACGCTCAAGGTCTGCTGTTGCGCGAGAAAGGACATTGGCGCACCGGCCGACTTCGCTGCAAGCGTTGACTCGCTGCGATACGAAACGGCCCGCGGCAGCTTCGTCC
The DNA here is from genome assembly GCA_963756685.1 of uncultured Acidobacteriaceae bacterium. Classification (GTDB taxonomy): domain Bacteria; phylum Acidobacteriota; class Terriglobia; order Terriglobales; family Acidobacteriaceae; genus Edaphobacter. The sequence goes on along the minus strand of CAVWON010000001.1, from coordinate 2,482,634 downwards.
CGAGCCACCGCAGGTCGACGAAGGGTCGCTGCGGGGTATCTGCAAACGGCGCCGCCGTCCCGCCCTGACGAATCGGTATCGCTCCATCCAGTCCGCCGACAGGGGAGCTCATTCCAGCGGCGCTCGGCGCATGCAGCAGCATCAACAGACGCTGCCCAACGCGGTAGCGCTGATTGCCTCCGGCCCATAGCCCCGCCCACTCTCGCAGGACGTAGGGTGTGCCAACGCTACAGCCGCGGATGGCCTGGTCAACGCGGAACTCGACCTCGAACCAATCTGCATCGTTGGGGCGGCGTATCGCTATCACCTGCCCTGCGAAGATGACGTCGGCCTTGTCGGACAACTGATGCAGCACGTCGACGACGGTCTCAGGCGACGCGACCCCCGCGACTTGGCCATTGGCCGGCGGCCCCATCAGCAGCGTGGCGATCACAAGCGCGCACAGTCCCGGCGTAGTTCGCTCAAGAGACAACCGCAGAATCGGATCCATGTCGTCCTCCGTCCTCTCCTTGTCTTTCGTCAGGAGAAGACCGGCGGATAGCAGTGACCTGATTCGGAACACTCCAGGCCGACGCCGGAGGCTAAATCTCCGGGTAGAAGTCGAAGAACGCGTCCAGGCTCATGCGAAGCTGCGTCTCAATCTGATCGCGGCTGCCTTCGAGCACATGCATCGTCACATGCGCCTCGTTGCCGTTCTTTAGTGTGATGGGCGCGTCGCCGACCGCTGCGATCTCGTCCGCTGGTAACAGCCTCATTCCATAGACCAATGTCAAATTTGCCATGGCCTCAATTGTTGCACCAATGCCGCCTTTGCATCCTTTTCCTCCGGCGCGCATATACACTGTTAGGGTTCATATGCCTGAAAACACGACGCGCGACACTGTCATCCTCGGCTCCGGGTGCTCCGGACTTACCGCTGCAATCTACGCTGCACGTTCCAACCTGAAGCCGTTCGGTCCTCGAAGGCCACGAGCCCGGCGGGCAGCTCTCCATCACCACACTGGTCGAAAACTTTCCCGGTTGGCCCGAGGGCATCCAGGGCCCGGACACTCATCGAAAACATGAAGAAGCAGGCGGTCCGCTTCGGCGCCGAGCTCCGCATGGCCCACCTCAGCTCCATCGATCTCACCAGGCGCCCCTTCGCGCTCAACCTCGGCCACGAGACCATCCACACCCGCACGCTCATCATCGCCTCAGGCGCGAGCGCGCGTTGGCTCAATCTGCCGTCTGAACAGGCGTTGATCGGCCACGGCGTCAGCTCCTGCGCCACCTGCGACGGCTTCTTCTTCTCCGGCAAAGAGATCGCCGTCATCGGCGGCGGCGACTCCGCGATGGAGGAAGCCCTCTTCCTCACCCGCTTCGCTACCAAGATCACCCTCATCAACCGCACCGAACGGTTCCGCGCCTCAAGGATCATGCTCGACCGCGCCATGGCGCACCCCAACATCAAGTTCGTCTCCAGCACCACCGTCGAAGAGGTGCTCGGCGTCGAAGAAAAGGACGTCAGGGGCCTGCGTCTCAAGAACCGCGTCTCCGGCGACGAGTACGTCCTTCCCGTCTCCGCGATGTTCCTCGGCATCGGACACATCCCCAACGCCACTGCCTTCAGGGGCATGATCGACCTCGACCCCGACGGCTACATTCTGACGAAGAACAACGTCTTTCCCACCCTCAACGGCGAGATCATCCCCGGCGTCTTCGCCTGCGGAGACATTCAGGACCGCCGTTACCGCCAGGCCATCACCGCTGCAGGATCAGGCTGCATGGCCGCCCTCGAAGTAGAAAAGTACCTCGAAGAACACGGCCGCTGACCCGCCATAAATCTGGGTGCCCCATCTTCGCGACGGCCTCATCGTCGCTAAGGTGGGCATCGTGCGCGGCAGCGCACGACCGCTCTTCTCTACAAGCCAAGTATGCTGGAGGGATCGAAATCCTGACTGGCTCCCGCTATGCTCAAAAAAATCACCCTCCTGAAAGACCGTGTCGAAGATTGGTCGGGGTACCCGTTCTCCGTACCAACAATCGCCTCGCTCACCGAAATCTCGCTTGACTCCCGCATCGTCTTCTTTGCCGGAGAAAACGGCACGGGAAAATCCACACTGATTGAAGCAATCGCAGCGCACTACGGATTTGGCCCCGAGGGCGGCAACCGGAATTTTTCGAGCAACACAACTAACAGCAATAGTTCGGTTGCTCCTCTAACCAAAGCGCTCCGCCTTTCATTTGATAAGCGCACTGGGACAGGCTTCTTCTTACGAGCGGAGAGTTTTTTCAATACGGCTTCCGCTATCGACAACTTGGGCGTTCAGGGCGGCTATGGAGATCGAAGCCTACATGCGCAGTCCCACGGTGAAAGTTTCTTCACGCTCCTCATTCATAAGTTCCAACGCAACGGGCTCTTTCTTCTCGACGAGCCCGAGGCAGCGCTCTCCCCACAGCGTCAACTCGCCTTTCTCGTCCTAATCCACGACACCTTGAGAACTTACAAGGACGCCCAGTTCATCATCTCCACCCACTCCCCCGTTCTGCTGGGATACCCAGGCGCACAGATCCTGTCCTTCGACGAGGGCCAACTGCACCCCATTGCCTACGAAGAGACCGCTCCCATGCAGATCGTTCGCCGCTTCGTGAACGACCGCAGCAGTTTTTTGCAAGAGCTGTTTCAGGAAACCCCATCACTCTTTGAAGGACCGAATAGCCAATAATTGGCTTCACGCAAATGCTTCCCTGACCAGCACAGCGCCCTCTTTCACCCTCTAATGTTCTTGTTTCCCGAGATGGTAGCTAATCCCGATCTTCGTCGCCAGTTCATCCATTCCCGGATTGCTCGCCGCTAAGTAGCCGTTCGAAACATGAAAAAACACGAACGGGTCTACGCGCAGGTCCATCCGTTCCGTCATCCTGAACAGAATGCCAAAATCAGCCTGAACGTTGAAGTTGACATAGCTCGCCTTTGGTGAGAACGCCTTTTTGGTAAAGGCTATGGCCCCTAGCTTTCCGGTCACGTAGGGCCTGACCGCCTTGTTGCTTCTCCACAGCCAGCGAAAGCCGAACGGCGAAATCGACAGCCCAGGCACCAATTGCTGATTGGGGCTCTTTGCATTACCCCAAAAATCGGAGATGGCCGGTTGGCTGAGAATGACGATGGGAATAACTTCCACCACGTAGTCAAACTGTGATTTCATGAAGTGGCCCCAGCTATGACGGTCGTACTCCACCCCAACCGTCCAGGCATTGCAGCGCACCGTAGCGCTATACAATCTGTAGTCGCCATACGGAACCATGGCCGTCACTGCGATCTCGCTCGCAACTGGCTGTTTGATAGGAGGTGTCTTGATCACCCCGCTGTCCATTCCTGCCGGAGTGTCGGTCTCCATCATGCTGTTGTTCCCTGGCGGAGCGTTCGTCACCTGGGAGTTCGCGAGTGACGGCAGGAGAAGATAAAGCGCCGCCAGGATGGAGATGAAATTTGAGCGAAGCTTGGCTAGAAAAAAGCGCTCACAGCTCCGCGGGATAGATAGGGATTTACAGATTCGATCGCTTGGCAAAGGGTCACCCGGTCAATGGAAATAGATCGGACAGGGCCCAAAATGCGCTGAATCATAAAGTCGATGCGCAAGTATAAGTTCAAATTCCTTTCACGACAGCGAAATTTATCGTCCTCCTCCCACAAAGTTAACGGACATCGCCCCCTGAGATCGGCTTCCGAAGACCCGCAGCGTTCTTTGGCCGGCGAAATTTATTTTTCGCCGTTTTCTGCCCAAAAATCGCGTGTCAAGCCCCAAAACCATCTAAACCATTACCCAACAACAACATCCACATGGCATTTTAGTTATGCTCCAACCGCTATACTGAATATATAGATCAAAATAAGCCAAACCCCGGATACCTTCGGGCTAACTCATTTAGAAAGACGAATTTAGTCGTAACCCCATTGTTATGACGATTTTGCGAGGAGACGAGGTCTGTAAACCATTGAATCCAAAGAAAAAATCGACTTGAGGAGGGGGAGGGGGTACCCCCCTGAGGACCTAGAACTTGTGAAACATAAAGAACGCCCCGGCCACCAGGCAGCCAAACGCAGCAAAGTGGTTCCAATGCAGCTTGTCGCCAAAGTAGTAGGTTGAGAAGACGCCAAACACCGTCAGCGTAATCACCTCCTGGATCACCTTCAATTGGTCCGGTGAAAAGGTCTTCGCGCCGATCCGGTTGGCTGGCACCTGCAGGCAGTATTCAAAAAAGGCGATGCCCCAACTGACCAGGATCACCTTCCACAAAGGCACCTCGCGAAACTTCAGGTGCCCGTACCACGCAAAGGTCATAAAGATGTTCGAGCCGATCAGCAGCAGAATGGTCCACATTGCAGGGAGTACCTCCGCGAACAAGTCATGTAGAAGTCAAAAAGATAAGATGCAAAGAGCATGTCGATCGCAGACAACCTCGCCCATTTGCACGAACAGATTACCGAAGCCTGCCGCAGGGCCAACCGCTCCAGCAACGATGTGGCCCTGATGGCCGTAAGCAAGGTGCCGATCCGGTCGAGATGATCGTCGAAGCCTACGCCGCTGGTCAGCGATTGTTCGGCGAGAACCGAGTGCAGGAGTTTCAGGAGAAGTCGCCGCACGTAAATGATCTGGCCGGGGCGGAGTTTCACCTTATCGGGCCGCTGCAGTCGAACAAGACAGCAAAGGCCGCGGAGTTATTTGACGCGATCGATGCCGTCGACTCGTTGAAGATCGCACAACGCCTGAACACGGCCGCTGCAGCGCTGGGGAAGAAGCTGCCGGTGCTGGTCGAGGTGAAGCTGAGTCACGAGGAGTCGAAGCACGGACTCGCTCCCGAGGAGTTGCCTTCCCTGCTGGCAGCGATGGACGAGCTTGCGTCAATTGAGGCGGTCGGGCTGATGACGGTCCCACCGTGGTCAGAGGACGCCGAAGTCGCGCGACCGTACTTCCGAGAGCTGCGCAGGCTGCGCGATGAGGTGGTGGTTCGGTTCCCTCGCGTGACGCAGTTGTCGATGGGGATGTCGAACGACTTCACCGTGGCGATTGAAGAGGGCAGCACCTGCGTGCGTCTCGGAACCGCGCTGTTTGGTCGGCGGGTGAAGGCCGAGAAGTGATCGACGCAGGCTTCGCAAAGGACGTTGCGGATGGATGCACACTGTCGGTGCGGATCCATCCTGGAGCGCGGAAAAACGGTGTGACGGGTATTTATGCGGACTCAGTGAAGATTGCGCTGACCGCTCCACCTGTGGATGGAAAGGCCAACGACGCGCTGATTGCGTTTCTCGCTGAGGCGCTTCGATTGCCGCGTGCACGGATATCGCTCGTCAGTGGATCAACCAGCCGGAGCAAAGTGCTGCGCATCACAGGCAAGAGCGCGGCTGAGATCGCGGACGCGCTCTTCCCTGCTGAAATCTGCTGAACTCGCTACTTGATAGTCAGCTTCGCGTTCGGGGCAACGGTAATGCTTTCGCCGTCGGTGGCCGTCACCTTCAGATCGGAGGCAGTGACCTCTGCATAGGCAATCTGCAAGCCCTTCGTCGCCTGAATGTCGACGTTCTTCAGGACGATGTCTTTGACCGGCGACTCCGGCAGGCCGATGATGACACCGGCCCATGGGCTGTTGACCGACTTCACGTTCTCAATCGTGATGTTGTGAAAGAAAGGCGTCAAACGCTGCACTGGCTCGGCCTTCACATCACCATCGGGCATCGCCTTCGGGTAGTACTCGCTGACGAGGATCGAGGTCTTCACGTCCTCCATGGTGATGTCCTTGAAGGAGATGTTGCTGACGTCGTTGCCGCGGTCGCGGTTGGCCTTGATGCGGATGCCCTGGTCGGTGCCCTTGAAGTGGATGCGTTCAGCGTGGATGTTCTGCGCTCCGCCTGCGATCTCGCTACCGATGGAAAGGCCATGGCCGTGCATGAACTCGCAGTCGGTAATGGTGATGTTCTTGCTGGGTGCGTCAGGCCCAGGAGAGTTGATGATTCCGCTCTTGATGGCGATATTGTCGTCACCGACGTCAGCGTAGACGTGGTCGATGACCATGTTCGAGGAGCTGAAAGGATCGATAGCGTCAGTGTTTGGCGAGCGTTGCGGCGCGAGAATGCGGACATTGCGAATGGTCATGTCGTCGGTGTAGTAGGGGACGATCTGCCAGCTGGGCGAGTTCTGGACGGTGATGCCTTCCATGCGGACGTGCTTGCAGTGGTCGAAGACCACGAGGCGGGGACGAAACTGGATGACCCCGACTATGCCCGCGCCTCGCGTGGCGCGCGCCTCGGTCCACCAGCTCTCGCCGTTGCCGTCGATAGTGCCTTCGCCGGTGATGGCGATCTTCTCGGCATTCGTGGCGCTGACAAGGGACTGCGTGCCAGGGGCGCGGAACTCGGTCTTGCTGGGATAGTCAGCATGGTCAGGCGAGCCGAGCAGCGTTGCGCCTTTGGCGATGTCGAGAGTGACGTTGCTCTTCAGCACGATGGGGCCTGAGAGAAACGTGCCGCCGGTGAGCTTCACCGTTCCGCCGGCGCAGTCGTCGATCGCGGCCTGGATAGCCTTGGTGTCCTTGGTCGCACCGTCGGCCTTTGCTCCGTATGTTCGTGCGTCGCAGACCTTGCTCGCTGCCATTGCGGGAAAGGTCATGATCGTGGCCACCGTTGCTGCTGCCGCCAACCGAATCTTCAAGGGGTTCATCCTGTCTCCTTCAATCTGTTCCCGGGAGCGCATTTGCCTTCAGGGGAATATTACCTGCAATTGGTCATACCACGCACCCCGCGACCCATATTCGGTATGATTCGTTACACTTCGAGCAAGGGCATCGATCTGGGTGAACTGCTAAATCACGCTCCTTGAAAGCCATGCCATGAGTTATCCCTCAACCGAACCGGCACCCCCGAAGGACGAAGGCACATCGCTGCCGGAGACTGAACGACCAGGACCGGATGAGTTGCGGCGCGGACTGTCGACGGGCTCGGCCCTGGGACTGAACATTATCGACATGGTCGGGGTCGGCCCGTTTATTACGCTGCCGCTCATCGTCGGGGTAATGGGCGGGCCGCAGGCGATTCTGGGATGGCTGATGGGGGCACTGCTGTCACTGTGCGATGGATTGATCTGGAGTGAACTGGGAACGGCTTACCCTGAGGCCGGCGGGTCGTACGCTTACCTGAAACATCTCTACGGCGAGAAGACCCTGGGACGGGCGTTCTCGTTTTTATATGCGTGGCAGTTGCTGATCAGTGCACCGCTCTCGATTGCCTCCGGGTGTATCGGATTCTCGCAGTATGTCTCCTTTTTTCTTCCTCACGCGAATCGCCCCTTTGCCACCATGTCGCTGCTTGGAGTGCCAGTAGTGTTGAGCGCGCAGACGCTGATTGCGATGGGCGCCTGTGGGGTCGCGATGGTTGTCTTGTATCGCAGCATCTTTGCCATCGATCGCGTCGTTCGCTGGTTGGGGCTGGTTGTCGGGCTTACGATGGTGCTCATTATCGTCGCGGGATTTTTGCATTTTGATGCTCATCGAGCGTTCGACTTTCCAGCAGGTGCGTTTCGCCTCAATGGAGCGTTCTTTGCCGGGCTCGGGGCCGGGATGCTGATCTCGGCGTATGACTACTGGGGATACTACAACGTTTGTTTTCTGGGAGCGGAGGTTCGCGATCCGCAGAGAACGATTCCGCGTGCTGTGTTGGGCGCGATTGGGATTGTCGGAACGCTTTACATGCTAATGAACGTAAGCGTGCTGGGTGTTCTGCCATGGCGGGAGATGGCACAAAATACCGATAGCCATGCGCGAATGTTCACCATGGCAGTGTTTATGGACCGGCTGTATGGGCCTAAAGCCGCCGAGGCCATCGTGGTGTTGATTGCGCTGGCAGCGCTCGCTTCGGTGTTTGCGCTGCTGCTCGGGTATTCGCGAATCCCTTTTGCCGCAGCACGGGACGGTAATTTCCCGGCATGGTTCGGGGCGCTCCATCCGAAACATCGGATTCCGATGCACTCCCTCTTGACCCTTGGTGGAGTCACGCTGCTGTGCTGCATCTTTCGACTGCAAGAGGTCATCACGACGCTGGTGGTGGTTCGGATCCTGTTTCAGTTTCTACTGCAGGGAACAGCTGCGCTGCTGCGGAAGCATCGCCGCGAACGTAGGTTGCGGGGATATCGTATGCCACTTTATCCGCTGCCGGTATTGCTTGCACTGGGCGGGTTCATCTTTATCCTGTTTTCGAGGCCTAATTTTGTGCGGGAGATACGGACGGCCGGCCTTATTTTGATGGCGGGGGCGACGGTGTATGGGCTTCGCTACTTGAAGGGGCGGAACAAGGCCTAGGCAGACCAACGATTCTCTGAAGGCCCTCTGGGATCGAAGTATCCTGTTTTGAATCTGCTACTTAGGCGCCAAAGAAAATACTTTCTGCGTGCGACCTAACCGGAGGCGAGACCCATTGTCTAATTGGCGAATGGACAAGGCGGAGACAGAGGCGATCCGAGATGTACTCGCTGGCAACAGAGACGCCTATCGTGTGCTGATGGATCGCCACTTCTGTTCTGTCACCCGTGTCGCCTTTCGTATTACCGGCAACGAGGCCGATGCGGAAGAGGCGGCGCAGGAGGCGTTTCTCCGTGCCTACAACAAGTTGCCGAGCTTTCGGCAGGACTCGACTTTTTCTACCTGGATTATGCGAATCGCTATGAACACAGCTATCAATCTCGTGGAACGACGCAATCGCGACCTCTCGTACCATGCTCCGCGAATTGCCGATGAACCTTCGGCCAACGATCACACGGTCCGAATTGCGGACGGGAAGGCAGGCCCTGAAGGCGTTCTGCTCAACCGCGAGGCCGTTAGCCTGCGACACGCGGCGATGGCAGAGCTAACGCCGATGGAACGGACAGCGTTCACGCTGCGGCATATGGAGGACGTTCCGATGGCAGAGATCGCGGCGGCGCTAAATGTTACAAGCAACTCGGCCAAACAGGCGGTCTTTCGTGCAGTGAGCAAACTCCGCCGATCGCTGACTCCAGTTGCAGGAGGTGTCCGATGAAACACTTCTCTGAAGAAGATCTAATCGCCTATCAGCTTCATGAGAGTTCTGATGAAGCCGTTATCTCGAGGCATTTGGAGAGCTGTTCCGAGTGCGCCGATCTCTCGGAGTCCGTTGCAGAGACGCTCCGGGTTTTCTCCGGAGACCCTGTTCCACAGCCTAACCTGGAGCATAACTGGCAACGGCTTCGCGGCAACCTCAGCGTGCTGACTCCAGAACACCGTCGGGGCCTTGAACTTTTTCGATGGCATTGGGCCTGGCCTGTAGCTGGAGTGGCCACTGCCGCCCTGGTCCTGCTTACTGGGTTTGGTGTACACATCCATCAGACCAACGGAACGAGACACAGCGTTGCCGTCAACGGTCGCGGGCCTCTCACTACGGAGCCGGCAGACCCTGCCATTGCAAATCATCTCGAGGCCGCAGAACGGCTTTTGACCGAGGTGAACAACTCGTCCGGTTCGCTTGACGACGCGACTCGCGAACAGGCCCACAATCTTCTACTGAAGAACGCTGTCTATGTTCGCGATGCGAGAGACAGTGGCGATCTGGCCGAGGCCGCGGTGCTGGAGAATTTTGGGCGGGCGCTGACCACGCTCGACAACGAACCACAAACGTCGCATAGTACCTGGCGTCTTCGTCTGGAGATGAACACGAGCGGACTATTGCTCGATATCAGGATTCTGCGACAGAACGATGACCATTCCCAAGGAGCTACACAATGAAGAACCTCATTCGCACCACACTCTGCCCGACTGTCCTGGTTTTTTTTGCAATAGCGCAACCTGTCCATGCGCTGACGCCTGAATTTTCTTCCTCTGCCCCTGTCGTTGTTGTGGTGGATGATGACCCCTATATGGTCGGAACCCGCGCGATGGATGAGCATCGCTGGCCGGACGCTGTTTCCGCGTTTGACAAGGTGATTAGCGAGAAGGGCGAACGGATCGACGCGGCCTTTTACTGGAAGGCTTACTCGCTCAATAAACTGGGTAAGACACCGCTCGCGATTGCCACCTGTGAGCAGCTCCGGGCGCAGTTCGCCGGCAGTACGTGGAACAAGGACTGCGCTGCTATTTCGCTGGATGTACAGGTCGATACAAAGGCCATTGCAGACGACAAAGTAAAGGTAAAAATAGATAAGCTGCCGATCCATCCGTAAGAGTCGCTCCTTTCGGTGTCTACGTAGAGGGCGGTGACAGCGGAGTTGCACGAGGGTCTGATGAAGATCTGAAGATGCTTGCCCTGAATTCGCTGTTGAATAAAGATCCCGCCACGGCCCTTCCTTTGTTGCGAGGTATTCTGACCGGCAACCAACCACTCAACGTGAAGAGGCATGCGCTGTTTGTGCTGGCACAGAGCAAATCGCCTGAGGCTGAGAACATCCTGCATGATGCTGCACTTGGGAAGCTGGACCCTCAGCTACAAGGGGAGGCCATCCGAACGATGGCCGTGTTTCAAGGTAAGCGAGCCAACGACACGCTCGCTGAGGTCTACCGTACGACGACCGATCCCAAGATCAAGAAGTCGATTATCTCCGCCATGTTCATAACGCGGGACGCTCCGCATATGGTCGAGATGGCGCGGAACGAAAAAGACCTTGAATTGAAGCGGGCCCTCGTTTCACAGCTGGCCTTGATGAACGACAAAGCGGCGACTGACTACATGATGGAGTTGCTCAAGTAAGTTAGACCGCTGCACGGCAAATCACCAGCGTCACCTAATTAGGATTTCAGGAGAAGACCTATGCGAGCTCTTTTGCGTGTTTTTGTAGCCACCACCGTTCTGTCAGCGTCACCTGCCCTGTTTGCGCAACAACCAACCGTCGTCCATGGTCAGGTGACAACAGAAGCGGCAGACCACGGACTCAGTGCAGCAATTGATGGCCTGAAGCGACAGAAAGACGCTGCGTGGGTCGGCTACTCGATCCAAGTTGTTAGCAAGTTTTCTTCTGGATGGAACTCCGGCCGAATCGATTACCTGGAAGGCAATGGCGACTCCGTGGTCAAAGATTCCAATGAAAACAACCAATCGTCCGATCACGCCGTGGTCTTGCTACGCGTTGCGGATGGGGTCCGTGATGAAAGTGCGGGTTGAGAGTCCGGAGCGCGAGCTCGATGCGGGAGGGTTACGGTTCGTTTGGGTGAACGGTGTCAATGCGGAGGACAGTGTTCGCGTGTTGACAGAGATTGCGCGACAGGGCGATGCCCGACCTCTTCGCGACAGTGCAGTGTTCGCCATTTCGCTCCACCAGACGAGTGCGGCGACCACGGCCCTAGTCAGTCTCGCAGGAGCTGGCAATGATCTTGGGCTTCGCGAGAAGGCAGCGTTCTGGCTTGCCAGCCAGCGTGGCACCGACGGACTTGCTGCGATCCAGAAATTTGCCCACGAGGACAGCGATCCGAGGTTTCGCGAAAAACTAGCCTTCGACCTTACTCTATCGAATGACCCTGCGGCCCTCAACGAGCTCATTCGCATGGCCCATGAGGACGCTTCACCGCAGGTCCGCAAACAGGCGCAATTCTGGATGGCGACCAAGGGTGGAAAGAGAGTGACCGCTGATCTGCGTACCCTGGCGACCGACGATCCGAACGAACAAATACGAAAGTCTGCGGTCTTTGCGCTCTCCCGGTTGCCTGGCGACGAGGCCGCGACTCAGTTGATTGCAGTGGCAGACTCGAGTAAAGACCCTATCGTTCGGAGGCAAGCAATCTTTTGGCTGGGACAGTCCAATGATCCGCGTGCGCTCGAATATCTGACGAAGCTGCTCAAGCAGTAAAGACCGTATTTTGAATTTGAGCTGAAGGCCTTGTGGAGGTCGGCCGCTGAAATGAGAAGGCGACTAACACCATGAGGCCCGGACTAGTAGTTTCCGTTGGCGAAATGATAGGTGAAACCCGTTGCGATACGGACATCATTCTGGCGATTGTTTACGGCATTGGGTATACGAGTGTAGATCCAGTCGAATTCAGCGAGCGTCAGGCCGAATCGACGATTCAGCCTTGTCGTCACGCCACCGCCAGCCAGTACGCCAAACGATTGCCGGTTGATCGTGAACTGGAAGTTGACGTCTTCCTTTGCACCGCCGAGCAAGGCTTGTCCATAGGGAACAAAGCGGCTTGAGTTGCGGCGAGTGTACCGAGGGCCAAAGAGGTAATCGAAGATCGTTATGTTTTGCAGGCTGTTATCTACGTTCGTCGCATGGCCTACGGTTAGGTCCGCAACGGCCCCCCACTTAGACGTTATGTTGTAGACCACGGTTCCGCTGCCTCCGTTCATCGAGAAGCAACCGCACTGGCCTGGAGGCGCATTCGCATGGAAGAAATTGTAGTTAGCACCAAATTCGAGCCTGGGAACGTCATAGCTGTTGCCACCCATGGCAATCGCCTGGGCATGAAGGGCCCAGGGTAGAGCGAGCACAAGTACCAGGAGCGCGGCGCTGCGAAGATGCGTCATTTCTTCTCTTCTCCTACTGCACGATCAATGTAGCGGTTGCTGCGTGCTGAACGGCGCCTTCGGTACCGGTTACCGTTAGGGAATAAGTCGTTGGGTTAAGGGTGAAGTAACCGCCGGCGCAACCACTGAGAGCAGCGATCGGCAGAAGTGAACCAAGCGTCAAAAGAAGAAGCATCAACGTTCGCGGCATCTTGTGTCTTAATTTGCGCGCCGCTCCGAGGCCGACAAGACCGAGCATTCCTGCAACAATTGGCAGCTCGTTGCGTGGAGCAGGGCCGTTTTGCGGCAGACGGTTCTGCGCACTGAGTGAGCTGCTGGTCTGGACATTGAGAACGACCTGAGTTGATCCGCTACCGGCTTTGATAGTGGATGGCGTAAACGTGTACGTCGATCCTGGGGGCAAACCGTCGACCACTACCGTTACATCGTTGAGGAAGGTCGTTGCACTAACAGGGGCCAGCGTGAAGGTATACGTGGTGGCCCCGCCAGGGAACATGTTTTGACTCGCAGCGCCGGTGTTTGTGTTGGTGAAATCTTCCACCATGTTCGCCGCAGGTGCCGAGGTGCTTGGAGCGAAGGTGTTGTCACCTGAATAGACCGCCACAATTTGATGCGCACCGGTCAAAAGGCCCGCTGTCGCAAAGGTGGCAGTTGCGTTAGTGGTGAGCGAAACGATGACTCCTCCGCTGCCACTAAGAGGAGCAGTACCCAATACGGTTGTGCCGTCCATGAAGGTCACGGTTCCGGTAGCATTCGGGCTTGGGGCAGTTACGTTTGCAGTAAAGGTGACTCCAGTGTGGAGCAGTTGGGCGGGAGCACTTTCAACGATGGTTGTGACTGTGGGAATCTTGCCAACGACTTGTGTAAGAACTGCAGAGGTCGCAGCGCTGTAGGCGGAATCGCCACCGTAAGACGCGGTGATCTGGTGAGATCCGATCGCCAACGTCGATGTAGTGAAGGTCGTGACTCCCGCCGCGTTTATCGTTCCTACTCCCAGGACGGTTGTGCCGTCGAGGAAGGTGACCGAGCCAGTTGCACCAGCCTGCACAGTCGCGGAGAAGGTCACCGACTGGCTTGGCGCAGACGGATTCGCCGAGGACGCAAGAGTTACGACAACGGTCGATTTCGCGACCGTCACCTGAGTCGCCGGTGAGGTCGCCGGATTGTTGTTCGCGTCACCTGAAGTGGCCGCGGTGATGGAATCAGTTCCAACAGGCAAGCTTGGGACGGTGATCGTCGCGACACCGCTCGTGATCGTTGCAGTACCGATCGGAGTTGTGCCGTTGTAGAAGGTAACTGTCCCGCTTACACCTGTGGGGACTGTCTCTGTAATCGTCTCCGGCGTGTTTGGGGGCAAGTTAGACGATGAGACGGTCGGTGGTGGCAGAACGGGGGTCGCCTTGTTGACTATTTGTGTGAGAGGTGCCGATGTGGCTGGGCTGTTGTTCGTGTCGCCGCCATAGCTAACGGTAATCGTGTGAGAGCCGACGATCAAGGTACTGGTCGTCAGGGTCGCCTGGCCATTAGTCAAGGTGACCGTGCCGAGGGGCGTTGATCCATCGAGGAACGTTACTGTGCCAGTCGCACTGGCGAGCGTAGCTGCGGTGAAGGTCACGGGTTGATTGATGGTCGAGGGGTTGAGCGACGATGCGACCGTCACCGTAGGAGCTGCCTTTGCCACCGTTACCGAAACCGCAGGCGAGGTCGCGGGGTTATTGTTGGCGTCTCCCGGAGTGCTGGCGGTGATCTGATTGGTCCCGAGCGGTAGGTTGGTCACGGTGATGGTAGCGACTCCGCCTATGATCGGCGCCGATCCTATTGGCGTTGTGCCGTTAGAGAAAGTGACCGGCCCTGACACACCGGGGGGTACGGTCTCGGTGATCGTCACGGGTGTGCCGTAAGTGGGATTGCTCGTCGACACTACCGGTGGGGGCAGTACAGGGGTGTTCTTGTTGACGGTCTGCGAGAGGGGGGCCGAGGTAGCGGAGGCGTAGTTCGCATCTCCGCCGTAGCTTGCGGTGATGCTATGAGTTCCAGCAGCGAGCGTAGAAGTGGTGAAGGTCGCTGTACCGTTTGTTATCGTGCCAGTGCCCAGGGCGGTCGAACCGTCAAGGAATGTTACTGTGCCGGTTACGCCGGTGAGGACTGTTGCGGTGAAGGTCACAGACTGGCTGTAATTGGATGGGTTCAGCGAAGAGGTCAGCAGAACGGTAGTAGTTGCCTTCGTTACGGTCTGCGTTGTGGTCCCTGTTGCCGGGCCGTTGTTCGTGTCGCCGCCGTAAGTCGCGGTGATGGGATCGGTGCCCACTGGCAGGACCGTCGTCGTGATCGAGACTATGCCCGTCGTTGGATTGACCGTACCCGTGCCGAGGGTCGTTCCACCACTTGTAATCGTCACCGTGCCGGTCGTCCCGATGGGCAGTGTGGTCGTAATTGTTACCGTGCCACCGTAGGTGCTTGGGCCGGAGGTCGTGACTGTGATTGGAGGCGATACCTTGTTGACTACCTGAGTCAGCGTCCCCGTTGCAGGGTTGTTATTTCCGTCTCCGTTGTAGGTCGCGGTAATGGGGTCACTGCCTATGGGGAGCGAGGACGTGGTCGCGGTCGCGGCTCCGGCAGTCAACGTCGATGTGCCTAGTGCGGTCGCTCCACTGGTGAATGTCACTGTTCCAGTGGTACCCGACGGGAGCGTGGCCGTGAAGGTGACGGACTGGCCCGTGGTGGACGGATTGGTCGAAGAGGTGACAGTGACTACGGGACTTGCCTTCGATACGGTCTGAGTCGTGGTTCCTGTCGCGGGATTATTGTTTGAGTCGCCGCCGTAGGTGGAGGTGATTGGATCACTGCCTACTGGCAACGTGGTCGTGGTAATGGTGACCGTTCCGGTCGTCGGGTTTACCGTGCCAGTGCCAAGAGTGACTCCGCCACTTGTAACCGTAACGGTTCCGGTCGTACCGATGGGCAAGGTCGTCGTTATGGTGACAGATCCGCCATACGTGCTGGGACCAGAGGTGGTGACTGTGATCGCAGGCGTTGCCTTATTGACCGTCTGGGTCAGCGATGCAGTCGCGGTGTTGTTATTGGTATCACCGTTGTAGGTCGCGACAATCGAGTCGCTCCCCGCAGGCAGTACAGACGTAGCTAGCGTCGCGACGCCATTGGTTACAGTCGATGTGCCTAGCGCCGTTGCTCCGTTCTTGAAGGTCACTGTCCCCGTGACATTCGTGGGAAGTGTTGCCGTGAAGGTCACGGCTTGGTTGAAGGTGGATGGATTCGTGGAAGAGGTGAGGGTCTCTGTCGGGGAGGCTTTCGATACGGTCTGTGTCGTTGTCCCTGTTGCGGGGCCATTGTTCGTGTCGCCGCCATAGGAGGAAGTAATGGTATCGGTGCCCACGGGCAAGACCGTCGTTGTAATCGTAGCCTCGCCGGTCGTCGGATTGACCGTGCCGGTGCCCAGGGTCACTCCGCCACTTGTAACCGTTACGGTTCCGGTGGTGCCGACGGGCAGGGTCGTCGTAATTGTGACCGTGCCACCGTAGGTGCTGGGGCCAGACGTCGAGACTGTGATAGTCGGCGATGCCTTGTTGACTACCTGTGTGAGTGTCCCAGTAGCGGTGTTGTAATTTCCGTCGCCGTTATACGTCGCGGTGATGGGGTCACTGCCGACGGGAAGCGAGGACGTCGTTGCAGTCGCGGCCCCGCCCGCCAGTGCGGATGTACCCAATAATGTCGCGCCACTTGTGAATGTCACTGTTCCAGTTACACCCGACGGCAAGGTAGCGGTGAAGGTGACGGACTGACCAGTCGTGGATGGGTTGATCGAAGAGGCCAAGGTTACAACTGGAGTCGCCTTGCTTACGGTTTGGGTGGTTGTTCCTGTAGCGGGGTTGTTGTTTGAGTCGCCGCCGTAGGTAGAGGTGATTGGATCACTGCCCACCGGCAACGCTGTGGTTGTGATCACCACGGGCCCGGTCGCCGGATTGACGGGCCCCGAACCCAGGGTCACACCGCCGCTTGTTACCGTTACCGTTCCGGTTGTACCGATGGGAAGGGTCGTCGTTATGGTGACGGGCGAACCAAAGGTGCTCGGGCCAGAGGTGGTGACTGTGACCGTCGGCGTCGTCTTGTTGACAGTCTGGGTCAACGACGCGGTGGCGGTGTTGTCATTTGCATCGCCGTTGTAGACCGCTGTAATCGGGTCGCTTCCAGCAGGGAGTGCCGAGGTCGCAAGCGTCGCTACGCCGTTGGTCACGGTCGATGTGCCGAGCGTGGTCGCCCCGTTGGTGAAGGTCACTGTGCCCGTCGCGTTCGTAGGAACCTTTGCTGTGAAGGTCACCGACTGATTGAAGACGGATGGATTCGTAGAAGAGGTGAGGGTCTCTGCCGGGGAAGCCTTCGTTACAGTCTGCGTTGTGGTTCCAGTGGCGGGGTTATTGGTTGAATCACCGCCATAGGTCGCCGTAATCAAATCTGAGCCGACGGGCAATACTGTCGTAGTGATTATCACGGTGCCATTGGAAGAGGTGATCGTTCCGGTACCGAGCGTTACGCCACCACTCGTGATAGTAAAGCTGCCCCTGTAGGCCCGTTTGGAACAGAAGCTGTAATGGTGACCGAGTTGCCAAAGATGCTTGGCCCCGAGGTACTTACGGTGACTGTTGGTGTAGTTTTTGCGACGGTTTGGGTCAAGGTGGCAACCGAAGAGTTGAAATCTCCGTCGCCACTATAGGTAGCCGTAATCGGATTGCTGCCGAGCGGAAGCGTTGAGGTGGCAAGAGTGGCGATCCCGCCACTTACGGCTGAAGTACCCAGCGTAGTCGAGCCGTTAGTAAATGTTACTGTTCCGGTCACATTATTCGGCAGCGTGTCGGTGAAGGTCACGGTGCTACCTGGCAGAGACGGATTGACAGAAGACGTCAGCGTTGATGTAGGACTCGCCTTGGATACGGTCTGGGTCGTAGTCCCAACCGCTGAGGTGTAATTTGTGTCTCCATTGTAGGTCGCGGTGATTACGTCGCTAGGAGGCGTCAGCGCAGTCGTCGTGATGGACGCCGTACCTGAAACAATGGTCCCCGTGCCGAGGGAAAGTCCGCCGCTGGTGAAGGTGACTGTGCCCGTTACGCCAGATGGTACGGACGCTGTAATCGTGACTGTGCCGCCGTAGGTGCTGGGGCCTGAGGTCGTCACCGTAACTGTCGGGGTCGCCTTATTGACGACCTGAACAAGCACAGGCGAGATGCTGGAATTGAATTGTGCGGTGATATTGTGCGAGCCGACAGAAAGGCTGGAGGTTGTTAACGTCACGGTCGGGCCGTTGATTACGGCGGTCCCTATGACGTTCGCACCGTCAAGGAAGGACACCGACCCGTTCTTACCAGACCCCAATGTTGCGGTAAAAGTGACAGATTGCAGGTAAGTCGAAGGGTTGACAGACGAACTTAGGAGAATGTCGGAGACTGTATAGGGAAGAATGTTCGATGTGCTGGGGTTGTAGTTGGAGTCTCCGGGGAATACGGCTGTCAGAGAGTCTGATCCCGTCACGAGTGCCGTTGTTGTCAACGTCGCGACCCCGTTCGAGAGGGTGCCCGAGCCAAGGAACGTAGCGCCGCTGTAGAAATTGACGAGGTCGCCATTCGTTGTTGTCGTCGGGGGACCGACAGTGTAGGGAGACAAGACAGCAGTCAACGTAACGGCCAGACCGGTCAAGTTGGCTGTGGTCGGCGAGGACGTCAAGGTAAGTGACGTATTTACGGGGGCAGCCGTAAGAGGAACGCTGTTGGAAAGGCTGCCCACATAAATTGAATCGCCAGAATAACGAGCATCCACCTGATGGACACCGGTACCCAACGGAAAGATCGCGACACTCGTGAGGGCAGAGGCGGTGGATGTCTGCGTAACCTGGCTCATCGTGTCTGCAGCCCGGGGGGTGTCGGCGTCCGTTCCGATCAGGTCAGCGTTGCCTTTGTTGTTGTAGTCTCCGGCATTGACCGCATAGGTGAGTGCAAAGCCACCGATGCTTGGCTCCTGGTAGGGTTGGAATGTACCGTCGCCATTTCCGATATAAACCAGAGCGCCAGTGCTGCCCCCGGCAATAATGTCTGGGATTCCATCACCGTTGACATCGGCAAGATGCGGATCCGATGGGATGTCGGAGGTATAAGCCACGGGTGTCTGGAAGGTACCATCACCGTTCCCGAGGAGGACGAAGAGACTGTTGCCAATGAGGCCGCCACCTGGCTCTGTGATGGTAGCAGCGATGACGTCGGCCTTACCGTCACCGTTGGTATCTCCGGAGGTAAGAAACTCTCCTATCTGGGATGCAACGAGAGTGGGTGATTGGAACGTGCCGTCGCCTTTACCGAGAGCAACATAAAGATCAAATAACTTGCTGCCGGGCACAGCAGTGGCGACTGCGTAGGCAATATCGTCCTTACCGTCCCCATTGAGGTCTGCGGCAACGATACCGCGGGTGACGACGTTGGTTGAAATGACGGCTGGTTCCTTCGTGAAAGTCCCATCGCCTTTTCCCAAAAGGAAGGTGACATTCTGTTGTGAATTATCGGTGACGGCAAAATCAAAGAGTCCGTCGTTATTGAAATCGCCCATAGCGATACTGGCTACGTCGCCAGTCGGGTAAAGTACGGGAGTTTGAAATGAACCATCGCCGTTACCCAGGATGATGAGCAGCCCGCCGTTCGTGCCGTCTGAACATCCAAGAGCGATATCCGTTTTTCCGTCGCGGTTGAAGTCGGCAAAGACCATCTGCAACACTTTTCCTACAGTGCAACCTGGATAAACTACTTTTGGTTTGAAAGTGCCATCGCCATTGCCCAAGAGAACAGTGATCGTCTGTGCGGCATCTCCAGTTACTACGTCGAGATTATTGTCAGCATTGAGATAGGCCGACTCAATGGCTGCCGACCTTTGGGTCGCACCAGGGCCGCCTATGGAAAATGGTGGGTTAGGAAGAAAGGTAGTCGACAGCGTGGAGACGACAAGGTTTTCCGTTCCGAGCACGTTGTTGCCGTTGCTGGTGTCCAGAAACGAGATGGTTCCGGTCGGCCCCGTGGTGAGCGAATCAAGTCCAGCGACCGTCCCTGTGAGGTTGTAGTTGCCGATAGAACCTGAAGAAGTCAACGATATGGTTGAGAGATAGGTCCCTGTTACCGCGTAAGTGACGGTGTTCGACAGACTGGACGCATAAGCGTCGTTCGCCATGAATACTGCTTTGTAGCTGTGGTTGCCGATGGGGCCACTGCCAATTTTCACGGACGCAGTTGCAGCCGGGTATGTCAATTGCGCGACACCAAGAGCGGAGTTGTTTTCACAAAATATTGCCGTGGCTTCGCAAAAGAGAACTATCCCCGCCGTCACAGGTGAGCCGCTTGATGTGACGGTTGCTGTCAATACGATGGGGGTCTGATAAGGGACAGTCGTAGCCGAGATCGCCAAAGTAGTCTTGGTCGCAGCCGGTGCCGCAAAGGCCGCAGAAGCGATCGTCGTCACCGTCGCGAGGACAAGAAGAGCTTTTGCGCAGCACTTACCGATCAAGGAAAATACCGGAGAATAAGGTGAACTGAGGGACATGCGCGTCATAGGTTCCCTTTTTGGCTCATTACTACGGCCCGAACTTTAGTACTCACGGTAACCTTCTGCGGGCATGGGAACCTATTACACTTAAGTTGCACCGGTTGAACTCTTCGATTGGCCCTTGCTTCGCTCTCAACGCGTGGCGCCTTAAAGACTGGAATAGGAGAGGGCCTTCGACCGCAACGTTGCCATCACGGCACCCATTCTGGCTCATGAAAAAAAAGAGGATAGGGCAGGTGCGCCAAAGCCGAGACCTGTTCACATCAACAAACAACAGGAAGAGGCCGAGCCAAGCTCGTTGCTTGTTGGAGGTTATCTGTATGGCGTCGAGGAGTCAGAAAAATGGGTGGATGCGCTGGGCGGTGACCCATTCTGTTTGTTATTTATTCCTCGATGACGGCCTTAACCAGGTTTCTTGGCCGGTCAACGTCGATGCCGCGGCGAATCGCCAACGTGTATGCGAGTAGTTGAAGAGGCACGACCTCGAGGATCGTGGACAGAAGATCATTGCTGGCCGGGATGAAGAGACAGGAATCGCTGTAACGAGGAACTTCCCGGTCGCCTTCGGTTGCGAGAGCGACGATCCGCGCTCCTTGCTCACGCATGTCTTTCATGAGTTGAAGCACCTTTGAATAACGTAGGAGCGAGTCAGGATCGCCTTCGTCGGCAGTGGCAATCATGATCAACGGCGCATCTTTACTGACAAGCGCGTTTGGCCCATGCTTGAGTTCGCCGGCCGGATATCCTTCGGCGTTCAGATATGCGGACTCCTTGAGCTTGAGTGCCCCCTCCCGTGCGATCGCATAGTGAGCGGCACGGCCAAGATAGAGAAGCGTGCTGGAGTTTGCCAGCTGGGGTGTGAGCGTTTCGATCTGTTTTTGCCAGCCCGGCAGCGCAGCCTGGACGAGCCCCGGAATCTCCCGCAGCTGGCGTCCATGCGCCTCTGCTGCCTGCAGAGTCATGCGGCCGCGAAAGCGCGCAAGGTGGAGAGCGAGCGAGTAGAGGACCGTCAGCTGGGTGGTAAAGCTTTTTGTAGCAGGAATGGCGTTCTCGACGCCGGCAAAGGTTGGCAGCGAAGCACTCGCCTCCATCGCCATGCTGGAATGAGCATTATTGGTGATCGCAACGGTCGCGAGTCCGCGGGCCTGGGCTTCCCGGAGAGCGGCGAGCGTGTCTGCCGTCTCTCCTGATTGAGAGATGACGAGGACACCAGGATTATGCAGAGTATGGGTCGAACGGTAGGTATATTCACTGGCGTATTCGACGTCAACGGGGATGCCGGCGAGATCTTCCAGCATGATTTCGCCGGCAAGGCCCGCATGACGGCTGGAGCCGCTCGCCGCAATGACGAGCCGCTCGCGCCTGCCGAGGGCTTCGACGACCGGCTGAAACGTCTCTGCTGTCGAAGCGCCGCCTGGGACGTAGTGCTCGATGGTCTCTGCGAGCGCTCGCGGCTGCTCGTAGATCTCGCGCAACATGGCGTGAGGAAAGGTTGCGGTCTCGGAAGCGAGGGATGTCGGTTCAGTCATGCGCTGTTGAATACAATCGCTTTCTGTGACTTAGCTCGTTGCTGGTTTGGGCCGTTGCCGCCACTACCGGGGAGGGGGTGGGCCTCTGCGGATGGTAGCAGCATGGATCAAGGGAGTTGAAACCAGTCGGAGCGCTAGCTTCACCTATGGAATTCTTTCACCGTTTCCTGTATGTACGACTATACTGGATTTTGAGATCGATGGGGCATGATTTTTTGGTGACAAGCTGAGGTCAATTCAGAACAGTAACCAAAAACTCTTCCTCCGACGGCCCATACTGGATTCCGAACATGGTTAACTAGGTTTGCGCTCACTGCGTAGAATCAACGAAAGGGGAGAGATGATCAGTACGATTGCGGCGCGACGACTCATGAGCGGAGACGGTGTGGTGGAGCATCCGCTGATCCGCGTGGAGGACGATCGCATCACTCGGATCGAGAGTCTTAGTGCAGGGGACCACCAACGCGTACCGGCAACGCATCGGTTTCCGGAGGCGACCCTGGTTCCGGCCTATGTCGATATCCACATCCATGGCTGCGCGGGACATGATGTGATGGAGGCAACGCCGGAGGCGCTCTGCGCGATTGGGTCTTATCTTGCAAGCCGCGGTGTCGGGGCATATTTCCCAACGACGGTCACCTCTCCCAGAGATGAGACGATGCGATCGCTGGCGGGGCTGGCGACTGAGATCGGGCGTGGCGCCACGCATTACGGCGCGACTCCGCTGGGCATTCATTTGGAAGGGCCGTTCCTATCGCATCTGAAGCGAGGGGTGCACACAGAAGCGTTGCTGGAAGCGCCATCAATTGCTCTATTCGACAGATTTTGGCAGGCCGCAGAAGGCAAGATTAACCTGATGACCATTGCCCCTGAGTTGCACGGCGCTGCGGAACTCATCGCTTATGCGACTGCTCTGGGTGTGCGCTGTAGCATGGGACACAGTGATGCGAGGGCGTGCGAAGCACAGGCGGGTTATGTGGCGGGGGCCCGCTCGGCAACGCATACTTTTAATGCGATGCGCGCAATCGACCATCGCGAGCCAGGGCTGGCTGCCTATGTGCTCGACAAACGCTCACTGTTTGCCGAGATTATCTGCGATGGCATTCACGTCGATCCGATGATGGTGAGGCTGTACTACAAAGCGAAGGACGATGACCGTATCATTCTGGTGACGGACGGTATCAGTGCCACAGGCATGCCGGATGGGACCTACAGGCTGGGCGATATGGAGGTGGAGGTTCGCGATGGCCGTTGCACCTCCGATGGCACTCTGGCTGGTAGCGTGTTGACTTTGGATCGCGGGATCCAGAACCTCATTGAGTTCACTGGCGCGAGCCTGAAAACTGCAGTCGCAGCGGCTTCGCGCAACCCCTCTCAACTGATGGGGATCGGTGATAGCTGGGGCAGTCTCCACGTGGGCGGAGCGGCCAACATTACTGTGCTATCGCCATCGGCAGAAGTTATCGAGACCTTTCTGGCGGGACGCGCGATACAAGAGAGTGAGAGTCGAATACACCTATAGTCAGATCGCTCGGAGAGTTGCCGAAGCGGTTCCGAGTGTTTTCCTTTGAGCCGCGAGTTGGGCCGGGGCGTATAGATAGCCTAAGCGGACTGCGACTAGAAAGTTATAGGTACCAAGAGCATGTTAATCGTGCCGCTTTTGAGGCTTGGTGGCAGAATTGAACATGCAACCCACAGAACGTCTCAGGAGATAGAGTGGCAAAATCTCAGTTACAACCAGTTCCCACAGCAGGTCTTTTAGATAAAAGCGGCTTCATTCCGTTGTACTACCAGATTCAGCGGGCACTGATGGAGAAGATCAACTCAGGCGAGCTGTCGACGGGAGACTCGTTGGCCTCAGAGGAAGAACTGGCGCGCGTCTACAAAGTGAGCCGGATGACCGCTCGTCAGGCGCTGCATGGGTTGAAGACGAGTGGCTTTGCCTTCAGCCAGAAGGGGCGCGGGACGTTTGTGACGAGGCCGAAGCTCGAGAAGAACATCATGCATCTGCGGGGCTTTACCGAAGACATGAAGCATCTAGGTATGGTGCCGAGTTCGAAGCTGCTGGAGCAGACGGCGGTGAAAGCGACAGAGGAGCTTGCCGAGAAATTAAAGGTAGAGCCAGAGGAGATGGTGATGCGGCTGCGTCGGCTGCGACTGGCCGACGGCATCCCAATGGCTCTCGAAGAGTCGCACGTTCCCCTGAGGCAGTTTCCAGGGTTGAATAAGATCAACTTCGCAAAACAGTCTCTTTACTTCGTCCTCCGTGAGAGCTTCGGCGTGCGCGTGGCCTGGGCCGATGAGGTGATCGAGGCGCTTCCGGCCACTCGTGAAGAATCGGAGCTTCTGACGATTCCAAAGAGAGCAAGCATCTTGTCGATCTCACGCATCATCATGACGACCGAGGAGACGCCAATCGAGGTCGCCTGCTCACGTTACCGCGGCGACCGTTACAAGGCTTCGATCCGTGTCCCGACCACGGCTATTGAATAATCCCTGGATTGAGGGAGTCTGTTGCCTCAACCGCGTTCAGATTGCGGTGACCCTTTAGCGCGAAGAAGAGGATGTACACGTAGCAGACTAGAACGATCACGAAACTGCGCTGGTATCCGAAAGTATCAGCGAGAAAGCCCTGGATCTCTGGGACGACTGCGCCTCCGACCACCATAGTGACAAGAATTCCTGAGCCCTGGCTGGTGAATCGACCCAGACCTTGAACCGATAGCGGAAAGATGCACGGCCACATGACAGAGTTGAACAGGCCACAGGAGACGATCGCCCACATAGCTATGTGCCCGTGTGTTGCTATGGTGGTTATGACCAACAGGGACGCGATCAGGGAGACAAATGCAAGAGCGCGCTGGGCCCTGATCCAGCGCAGGGCAAAGAACCCGATCAAGCGCCCTATCATCGTGCCACCCCAATAGTAGGAGACGTATTTGGCAGCGGCTTCGTGGCTCAACCCACCCATCGAAGGTTGACCCAGGAAGTTGATCATCACGCTGCCGATAGCGACTTCGGCCCCGACGTAGAAGAAGATCGCGATAGCACCCAAGCGAAGATGACTGAAGCTCCAGGCGCTGCCGTCGGAGACCGACTTGACGCCGCCCTCTTCGATCACGTGAGGCAGCTGGACGAAGGCGGTAACGATCGCCATTCCAAAGGCGCAGATAGCCAGGATTGCGTACGGCATTCGCACCGAGTGCGCTAATTCAGCGGTTGTTGCACCGGCGGCGATGAAGATAAAGGCCGCACCAAGTTTGGGAGCGATGGTCGTTGCGGAGGAGTTGAAGAAGCCGCATAGATTGAGCCGTGAGGATGCGGTCTCCGGTGGTCCGAGCGCGCCAACGTAGGGATTGATCGCTACCTGGAGCAGCGCGAGACCGCTGCCGACGACGAACAGGGCGAAGAGAAAGAGGGGATAGAAGATGATGACCGAGGCGGGCAGGAAGAGAAGCAGGCCGAGACCTATTACTGACAGTGCGACGACAATCCCTCGCTTGTAGCCGATTTGGCCGACGATCCAGCCGGAAGGAAGGGACATGACGAAGTACGCACCGAAGAAGCAGAACTGGACCAATAGGGCGGTGACATTCGTGAGATGAAACAGGTCTTTGAAGTGTGGAACCAGGATGTCGTTCAGCGCGGTGATAAAGCCGATGCCGAAATAGAGCGAGACCATCAGCATCAGCGGAACGGTATAGTTTTTCCCAGGTGCTTGAACTGCAGTGCTCGAACCCTCTCCCGCGACTCCAATTGCCATTTCAGTCCCCTGTCTGATGCTGTAACGATACTCAAATGTATAGATGACTATGTGGATTTTTGGTTTGATCGAGCAAAAATCATGGTTCTTGGTGATTTTTTATGGCTTGTACGAACCGTGCGGTGATGGTTTCGGGGCGGGTGATGGCGGAGCCGACGACTACGGCGGTGGCACCCAAATCGAGGGCCGTACGGGCCTCTTTGGGGTCTGTGATGTGGCCCTCTACGAGCACCGGGATTGTCAAGCGGGCAACGATGGACCGGACGAGAGGCCAGGAGACGGTGCGTTGGTTGGCTGTCTCGGAGGTGTAGCCGTAAAGCGTGGTGGCGACTGCATCGGCGCCCGCGCTCTCGGCGGCGAGGGCGTCTTCGAGGGTGGCGATGTCGGCGAGGACGGGGCGGTTGAGTTCGGCTTGGATGCGGGGGACGAGTTCGGGCCAGGGTTCGGCGGCGGTGAGACGACGAGCGGTGCAGTCGAGGGCGATGATGTCTGCTCCTGCGTCGCTGATGGCCTTGGCGGAGCGGAAGTCGGGGGTGATGTAGACGTCGCCGTTAGCGTCGCAGGTCTTGATTATGCCGATGATGGGGAGCTGCGTGATGGCGCGGAATGCGGTGATCCGCGCGACGCCTTCGGCGCGAAGCCCGCCTGCTCCGCCGCGGAGGACTGAGGTCGCGACGCGGGTGAGTGTGTCGAGGTCGTCCAAGGGATCGCCTTCGGAGGCCTGGCAGGAGACGATGAGGCGTCCGCGAATGGCTTCGAGAGGCAGGTTTCGGGAGGCGTTCGAGTTCTGAGACACGTGGAGGTTTTCCTTGCGCGGCTGGTTTGCTTCGCGCGCCGTTGGAAACAGCTTATCTGCTTCTCTTCAAATCGCGCTATTGTGGATGAGGTGAATGGGGGCTGAGATTGAAGCTGATTAATAGGCGTGGTTTTGTTTTTGGTTCGGCGGCCCTGTCGTTGGTGGGGCGGCGGGGGTTAGCGCTGGGAGAGAGCTTCGATGGCGGCCAGTTGCTGCTGGTTGGGACACAGACCGCTGCTACCAGCAAGGGAATTTACGCGTACTCGTTTGAGGCGGCCACTGGGGAGTTGAAGGCGCTGGGTTTGGCTGCGGAAGCGGACAATCCTACGTTTCTGGCGATGGCTCCGAATGGCAGGACCGTCATGGTTGCGAATGAGCTGGATACGTATCAGGGCCGGAGTAGCGGGGCCGTGTCGAGTTATACGCTCGACCGAGCAGGTGCGCGGTTGACGAAGGTCGATGAGGTCGCGTCCTTTGGCGGAGGGACTTGTCATGTGGCCCTCGACCATACTGGGCGGTCAGCGTTTGCGGCGAACTATGGTGGAGGAAGTGCGGCTTCGTTTTCGGTTGGCGCGAACGGCTGGTTGAGTCCTCCGGTTTCGTTCTATCAGTACAGCGGGCATGGCCCCGATGCGAAGCGGCAGACGGCGTCGCATGCACATCGCGTGACGGTGTCGCCGGACAACCGGTTTCTGCTGGTCAATGACCTGGGTCTCGATGCGATCCACATCTATCGGCTGGATGCGGCGACGGGAAGGCTGACTCCGAATGAACCGTCGGCGTGGCGGTCGAATCCGGGGGCCGGGCCACGAGCGCTGCAGTTTCATCCGAACGGCCAGTTTGCTTATTGCGTCGCCGAGATGGCCTCGTCAGTGATCGTTCTGCGGTGGGACCGCACGGCGTGGTGCGCTCGAGACGGTGCAGGAGGTAGTGATGAGGCCTCCTGACTTTCAGGGCACTACGGGTGGGTCGGACATAGTGATCGACCGGGAGGCGCGGTTTGCGTATGCTTCGGACCGGTTCGACGATATTATTGCCACGTTTGCAATATCGAGTCAGGACGGCAGGTTGACGCTTTTGAATCGGACCTCCTGCGGTGGGACGGTGCCTCGTCATCTCGCGCTCGATCCGACTGGGCGATGGCTGCTGGTGGCGAACCAGGGTTCGGACAACATTGCGGTGCTTGGTCGGAACCTTCGGACAGGTGCTTTGACGGAATCGGGTAAGAGCTTTCCGTTGTCGAAGCCGCAATGTCTGGTGTTTGCGAGCTAGCCGGTCATTGGTCATGGGGGTACCCCCCTCCCCCCTCTTAGAGCAGTTTCCTTTCTTTTCAATGGGTTATGGGGCCTAATGGTCTGTAAAATTGTCATAACAAAGGGGCTATAGCTAAATTCGTCCAATCAAAAGAGTTAGCCCCGGAGTTGTCCGGGGCTTCTTTGTTTTGATCTCTATATTTAGTATAGCGGTTCGAGTGTAACTAAAATGCCACGTGGATGTTGTTGATTTGCGGTTGGTTAGGTCAATTTGGGGCTTGACATGCGTTTTTTGGGCCAAAAACGCAGAAAAAAACAGAAACAACAGCAGATTCCTCCGCTGCGCTGCGGAATGACAACAAAAGAGACAAGAGCAGAAACAACAACAGTCCCTTCGATTCGAAGACCTAGAACAACGGGAGAGTGAGAACAACAGCGGCCTAGGAGGCAGTTTCTTTTGAGCGGGAAAGGCCCTGGCGTAGCCGCTTCCACTGCTCGGAGGAGAACATGCGTGGGCCTGCTTCGATCAGGCGCGGCATCATGTTGAAGACCGCTATGCGGTTCCAAGGTTTGCCGTCGCGCATGCGAAAGCCCTTTTCGTTGAGGTCGCTGACTATGCTGGAGTAGGAGAAGTCCTGACCCAGCAACTCCATCATGAGCATCATGGCCTGGTTTTCGATGGGATTGACCTCGAGTCGCTGGCAGTCGTCTGAGATGCGGAGTCCGTAGGGGATGTCTTCGTTGTATGCGCCTTCGGTTGGAGCTTCGTGATCGGGTAGCTCACGCCGCCATTCGATCGAGACCATTTGCCATCCTGCGGCCGTACGCTGAGTGACGACCTCTGGACTGAACTGTCCGGAGATCACGTCGCGAATCCGTTCAAAATACGCCATGGACAAGCCTCCGTTAATTGCGGTTTTCCGGTTGTACGAAGCGCAATTCACCGGCCAATTGCCCGGCCCGGTGCGAACCATGCAAGTCGATCGCAGCATTGAGATAGCTGAAGGCCGCGCTTCTGGGTACAAGACGGCCGCTGTCCACTTTCGAAAACCACTGTTCGGTTCCGAACGACCGCGCTTGAGTTTTGGAACCAGGTCCGGCTATGCGGGTAGCGCGAGGATGGCCCCCCAGTTGAAGCCTGCGCCGAAGGTCGCGAGGACGATCGGGGTGGTTGGTGGGGTGGGGTTCGCGATGCGCCACTCGGAGGCGGCGATGAGGAGGGAGGCGGAGGACGTGTTGCCGTAACGGTCGATGTTGCGGAAGAAGCGGTCTTCGGGGACCTTTAATGCAGTGGCGACCTTGCGGATGAGATTCACGTTGGCCTGATGCATGAGATAGACGCTGACATCGCGGGGTGCGAGGTCATTTTTTTTCAGGAGGTCTTCGACGGCGCGGGGGATTTTGCGGGAGGCCTGGACGATGACGTCGAGGCCCTTCATCTGGATGGAGCCACCGTGCTGGAGCTGAAGGGCGTCGGCGTAGTTGCCGTCGGTGTAGAGGGCGGAGTCGGCGATGCGGAGAGGTCCTTTGTCCGGGCTGACGATGCAGGCACCGGCGCCGTCGCCGAAGAGGATGGCGGTGTCGGGGTCCGCGTCTGAGATGCGGCGGGACATGATCTCGGAGGCGACGACCAGGACGTTGCCGTAGCGGGGGGCGAGGTCGGCGGCGAATGCGATGGCGATGAGAGAGCCAGCGCTGGCGATGGGAATGTCGATCGCCGGCGTTGCGGTGAGGCCCAGTTTTGCTGCAAGGACGGAGGCAGGGCCAGGGAAGGCGCGCTCGGCGGAGCCGCTGCTGAAGAGGACGAGGCCAATGTCCCTGGCGGTGAGACCGGCGTTTTTGAGGCAGGCGTTGGCGGCGGCGAGACCGAGGTCGGCGACGGAGACCTCGTCGGCGGCGTAGCGGCGCTCGAGGATACCTGAGGTCTTCTCGATGGATGCGGCGACGCGGCCGGTTCGTTTTTCGAGCGCATCGTTACTTACGCTCAGTGGGGGCAGGTGGTGGCTGAAGGCTAGAAGGTAGGACATGGCTTGCTCCTGGATGGTGAACGGCCGTTGCCTTGTGAGAGTTCGGGGCGCTTCTGACGAAATGCGGGGATTCTTCGCTTCGCTCAGAATGACGACAAGAACAGACAACTGCAAATGACGACAAGAACAGACAACTGCAAATGACGACAAGAACAGACAAGTGCAAATGAAGAATTGTATATGCGGCAAGGACAGACAACTGCAAATGGCGGCAAGGACAGACAACTGCAAATGCGTGTAGCGGGCCCTTCGGGACGATAAGCATAAAGGCAACTGCAACTGCGAAAGCGTCTCCTCCGCGTGTAGCGAAGGATAAAGCTTAGAGATTAGATGGCAGGGCGTGCTTGGCTAGTTTGTCCGGCTGTCCAGGTAGGCTTCGATCTTGGTGACGGTGTCGAAGCGCTCGGGTACGAGGTCTGCGTCAGGGATTTTGACGTTGAACTCCTGCTCGAGGCCGGTGACGAGGTCGGGGAGGGTGAAGGAGTCGAGGGTGCCGGAGTCGAAGAGGCTCTCGTCGGGCGCGGGGTCGGTGGAGAGGTCGGAGACTGCGTGAATGACTTTGAGGATGCCTTGCTGCCTGCTCATGGTGTTCCTGCCTGTGCGCAATTTGTAACCGTCTGCGTAGCTTTTGACGAAGTGAGATTTATTTCGTTTCGCCCTCGGCGCGCGTGAGGGGCGTCTGGTAGGTGTCGTACTGTTGGACGATGTCGGAGAAGAGGGCGCCGGCCAGTTCGTTGTAGCCTTCGCCTGTGAAGTGGGTGTGGTCGGGCTGGGCCCAGCTTATGGAGACCCAGTCGCGCATGGATCCGAAACCTCCCATGCGGGTACGCTGGTCCCAGTAGGCACAGTTCATCCTGAGGCAGACGCTGCGCTGGGCAGCGACGATGCGATCGACTCCGTTGAAGGGCTTCCATACCTTGCGCCCAGCGCGGAGGGCGCGGTCGGGCGGCCCGACGACGAGGACGGAGGCGTTGGGTGCGAGGCGCCGGCAGCGCTCGATGATGCGCTGGAACATGGCGGCGTAGCCCTCTTCGGTCCAGTTGCGGTCGCCGGCTTCGTTGGTGCCGTAGGCGAGGACGATGAGGGCGGGGTTGACGGCAGCGAGTAAGGGTTGCTGCATGGCTTCGCTCCAGCGGAGGAAGAGTGAGGCTTCGGCACCGTTGATGCCGGCGGCTTCGTAGGTGACGCCCGCGGCGTTTTCCGTGGAGAGGCCGAGGAGACGAACGGGGGCCTGGTCGATGGTGAGGACTTCGAAGTGATGGGGGCCGGGTTCGACGGGAACGCCGAATTGACCAGCGGCATCGGGTGTGTTGGGGTCGGCTTTGGCGGTGGAGACGGTGGCAATGAGGTTGTCGTTGTCGCGAATTTCGATGGAGCCGCCGTTGGGCTGGATGAGGTACTGGACTTGCAAGGAGGTCGCGTCGGCGTCGAGGGAGACCCAGTTCCCTGCTGCTTCGGTGCTGAGGCTGACGCCACCCATGCCAACCATGCCGTCGCCGATGTCTTTGAGGTGGGTGCCGAGGGCGAGCCAGCCGGTGGACTGGGCGCGCTTGGTACCGTGGATGTGGTATCCGGCGAAGGGGTAGCCGGCATAGCTGAAGCCGGCCCCGCCGTCGCCGAATTTTTCCTGGAAGAGGGTGCGGAGAGCGCCGGTGAAGAGGTCGGCGGCGGTGTGCGAGTCGCCGAACTGGATGACGCGGACGAGCTGACCCTTGGGGTCGATCTCAAGCTGGTGGAGCTGGTCGAAGAAAGAATGCAGGGCGTGAGGGTTTTCGATCCCGACACGGGGGCTGGCAAGGGACTGCATGATGCGGTCGGTGATGACCTCGCGGCTGGCGACGGTTGGTGTTGGTGTGTGAAGGGAGACTGGTGTGGTGTGGGTGGTCGCGGTGTGCGTGATGGGGGCTTGGGTCGTTGATGTGGACTTGGTTGATACGGACTTTGAAGAGTGCTTGGTCGTGCGGCCCTTTTTTGTCTTGTACGGCTTGGCTGCGGGCGCGCGCTTTATGGTGCCATCGGGATTAATGGCGGGCTTGGTTGTGGGGTGTTTCTTTGCTGCGGTCGTCTGCATGGCGTACGACACAAGACCCGCTGAGACGGTGAGGAGGAGAAGTGACCTCGAGATGTGTCGGAACGACATTTATTGCACCCCCATGGGCTTCGCGGCCCTGTCCGGTTGGGTGGAGTTTGCGGAGATGACCGGCGCGCGGAGCTTCGGTTGGGGACCCGGATGCGTTTGCAAGTACCTTTCGTAGCCTATCAGGAGTTGGCCGGTGAGCAGTTGGGCGACGATGCGTGCACCCTGGGGCGAGGGATGGATGAGGTCGGCGCCGACCATGGGAGGATGGCGATCGTACCAGCGGGCCATGGTGCCGGGACCGCCCATGGCCTGGTAGGTGTTGAAGAAGCCACAGTCGGTTTGCTGGGCGACGCGCTGCTGGATGGCGACGATCTCGGGGATGGCGCGCATGGTGGAGATGGTGTCGCCACCGGTGCGCTCGCCGCGGTCCATGGGACTCATGATGAGGATGGAGGCGTTGGGGAGGGCGGCGCGGACACGGCCGATGGCGCGGATGAGCTCGGGCTCGTATTGTTTTTCGACGTAGGAGGGGAAGCTGCTCTCGTTGGTGCCGTAGTTGATGACGACGAGGTCGGGGTTGCGGTGCTCGAGTGCGGCGGAGAAGGTGACGGGATTGAATGCGCGGGACATTACGGTGGTGGAGGCGCCGTTGAGACCGATGCTGTCGTAGGTTAGGCCGCGGACGTCGCGGGCGAAGACTACGCCGAAGACTTGAACCGGGGCGCCGGTGACGCGGAGCTGGACTTGTTTGGTGCCGGTCGGGATTGGGACGGTTGTGGCGTTGTTCCTTTTTGTGTCACCTGTGGTGTTGACTGTGCCCACTGGTAGGCCATCGGCTGTGATCTCGATGTTTCCGCCGCCGGGTGCCTCGACATATTGGACTTCGATGGAGGTGGAATCGTGCGCGGTGAGATGGATGGTGCTGGTTGCGCCGACAGGGCCGGTGAAGATTGCGCCGCCGAGGCCGTAGTTGGCTTCGCGCATGGAGCCGACGGCGGTGTCGATCTTCCAACCGGTGCCGGAGACGTCGACTCCGTGATGGCCGTACCAGGCCCAGGGCTTGGCGATGAGGACGAAGCCGGGGCCTGCGTTGCCGAAGCGCTCCTGAAGGAGATCGCGGGCGTCGCCGGTGATGAGGTCGGCGGTGGTTGGGGAGTCGCCGTAGTGGACGATGCGGACGGTGCGGCGGGACTGGCCGGTGTGAAGGTCGCGGAGGGCGGCGTAGAAGTGGTCGAGCGCGCCGTTGTTGTCGATGAGGAACTGGGAGTCAAGGGTCGGATTTGCGGCGACGGCGACGGTGCCGCGAATTTTAGGCTTGGGGACAGCAAAGATCGCAGGGACTGGTGGTGGCGGGACTTTGACGATTGGGACGAGTGATGCCGGGCCAGAAGGAAAGTCAGTGATGGGGCGGAGGGTGGAGGGATCGAGGCCCCGGGTGCTGCTGACGCCGTAGTGGACGGTGAGAAGGATCGCCGCGAAGGTCGCGACGGCCATGAGGGTTTGTTTGGGGAAGGTGGGCATGGCTAGAAGTTGCTGTAGACGAAGGAGGTTGAACCGCGACCGGAGAGGAGTTCGATGAGTAGGACGACGGTGGCGAGGCCTGCTCCCTGGAGGACGAAGGGAGCCCGGCCGAAGACTTCGACGGTGCGATCGAACCATTGGGGCGGGATCGCGTGGAGGGCGACGCCGATCAGCATGAACGCGACCATCGGGAGGCTGATGTTGGCGACGGAGAAGGTCATGGAGCCAAGGCGGCCGAGGATGGCGAAGGCGGTTGAGACGTCAGGTGAGCGGAAGAATATCCAGGTGAGGCAGACGAAGTTGAAGGTGATGAAGATGCTGAGGTATCGGCCCCACTGGGTCGGAGTGCGTTTGCCGCGGAGGGTCTGGAAGGTGCGAAAGGTGGAGAGGCCGAGGCCGTGGAGGAGTCCCCAGAGGACGAAGGTCCAGCCGAGGCCGTGCCAGAGGCCGCCGAGCAGAAAGACGATGATGGGGTAGAGATAGGGAGCGCCCTTCCAGCGATAGGCGTTGGGGAGGGAGGAGTAGACGTAATCGCGGAGCCAGTTGGAGAAGGTGATGTGCCAGCGCTTCCAAAAGTCGGCGATAGAGACGGACTTGTAGGGGCGGTTGAAGTTGTCGGGGACGGTCAGACCGAGGAGAAGGCAGAGACCCATCGCGATATCGGTGTAGCCGGAGAAGTCAAAGTAGATCTGGAGAGCATAGGCGTAGACACCGATGAGGACCTCGGCGCCGCTGTAGAGGGTGGGGGTGTCAAAGATGCGGTTGGCGACGTTGTTGGAGAGGAAGTCGGCGATGAGGAGTTTCTTAATTAGACCGGAGGAGATGAGGAGGAAGGCGCGGCCACCCTGGGTGGGGGTGAGGGTGAAAGGCTGTTGGAGCTGCTTGATGAGGTCGGAGACGCGGTTGATGGGCCCGGCGACGATGACGGTGAAGAGGCTGGCTGAGGTGAGGTGGGTGAGATAGCTGCGTGTTCCGGGCCTGGTTCCGCGGTACAGGTCGATGGTGTAAGTCATTGATTGGAAACAGTAAAAGGAGAGACTGAGAGGGAAGATCCAGCGGTAGAGTTCGCCCAGGGCGACAGGAATGCACTTGGTGGCGGCCAGAAGTCCGACATTTAATATGACGCTGACGGAGACCAGCGCCAGGCGAGGGGTGGTTTTCTCACGTGGGAGGCGCTGGAGGTCCCAACTGACGAGGAAGTCGATAGACGCTGCGGCGAGCAGCAACGGAGGGTAGAACCATGCCATTCGAGCAAGAAAAAAGATGTTTGCTGTCAGCAGGATGCAGAGCCGGGCATACTTCCAGCGGTAACACGCCCAGTAGAGCGTGATCGCTATCGCGGCAAAGGCGAAGTATGCCGGGCTCAAGGGAGACATGATGTTGCTCCATCCAGAACGCGAATCGGGGTTGGAAGAGGGTCTCGCCGGCTTCCGGGCCGATCGGCTCAGATAAGACGATTGGCGGCTGGAAAGGCCACTTTTCAGGGAATTTCGGACTTCCCTTTTCCAAGCCCATCGTTACACGGGCTTGTACGGGGCACCGAAGGAAATATTTAAAGCAAAAAGTGGGTACCGACTGAATTAACTTGGAGCGACCGGGCGGCTATTAACTCCTTTGTAAGGATAACTTGGCGGCCTGGGGGTTTCTGCAACCTTTTTTTGGGCGTTTAAGGCAACCCAAAAACGGTTGACAAGGGAGCCGGTCTGTGGTGAACTGAGGCCCATTTTAATGCCACAAAAAAGCCCGTATAGGCCTTGAATTTCTTATACTTAAGGGTATGGATACGAGACCCGGAAACGAACGTACGGCAACTCTGACAGGAAGGTCCAAGACCGCTGTAACTCTGGCGGCGCTGGTCGTCCTGTCGGCCTTTGCGACGGACACCGCCACTCCGGCATCCGCGCGAGAGACTGATCCGACCGTGATGATGAATGACGTCACTCCGGCCGAGATCGTCACGACCGTGCCCGCACCCAAGACCACGGTCCTAACCCGAATCAAGAGCGGCATGGCGAGCTGGTATGGCTCGGTACTGCAAGGCCACCGGACAGCCAGCGGCCGGCGATTCGATGAGAACGAGCTGACCGCGGCGCACCGCACCCTGCCGTTCGGCAGCCAGGTGAAGGTGACTGACCTCCGCAACAGGCGATCGGTCATTGTGACGATCACCGACCGGGGCGTCTTGCTTCCCGAGCGTGTGATCGACCTGTCCTGGGCCGCGGCCAAAGAGCTGCAGATGGTCAAGATGGGCGTCGACCCGGTGCGGCTTGAGCTGGTGACCTACCTGGATTAGGCTGGTCCCCCCCTTTGATGGGCTGACTGCCAATTTTCTTTTGCAAATCTGCCTGTTTACCAGGGATTTGTCGCGGGCGATTTGTCGCGCCGGAAGACTCTTGATCTGTGTCCATCACTTGATCAACCGGCCCGAATTGCGTCAATCTCCGAACGGCGGGGCATTGAGGGCGCGGTGC
Source organism: uncultured Acidobacteriaceae bacterium (assembly GCA_963756685.1). GTDB lineage: Bacteria > Acidobacteriota > Terriglobia > Terriglobales > Acidobacteriaceae > Edaphobacter. The sequence continues at coordinate 2,447,111 of CAVWON010000001.1, read as the reverse complement.
CGGGCCGGGTGACGGAGATGCCGGCGACAACACAGGCAAACTTTGTGGCTTCAAAGAGACCCATGCCTTCGGCCAGGGCGGTGGCGAGGCCGCCGTTGAATGCGTCGCCCGCGCCGGTGGTCTCGACGACGGGGCCTGCGTTGACGGCGGGGACGTGGCGGGTGAGGGTGCTGTTTTTGATGAGGGCGCCTTTGTCGCCAAGTGTAACGATGACATTGCGGACCCCTCGGGCGAGGAGGGCCGTTGCGGCCCTTTCCGCCGAGGCCAAGTCTGTGACGGGAAGGCCGGTGAGGGCAGTGGCTTCGGTCTCGTTGGGGGTAAGGTAGTCGCAGAACGGGTAGATGGTTTCGGGGAGAGTGGCGGCAGGGGCCGGGTTGAGGATGGTGGGGACGCCTTGGGAATGGGCGAGCCTCAAGCCGTGCTCGACTGTGGGGAGTGGGAGTTCGAGTTGCGCGACGAAGATAGCGGAGGCCGCGATGAGGGCGATTGCCTGGTCGACCTCGGCTGGGGTGAGCTCGAAGCAGGCGCCGGGAACGACGATGATGGCGTTTTCTCCTTTAACGGCGTCGATGATGATGGCGGCGGCCCCGGTCGGGTTGGAGGTGGAGAAGATGAACTGGGTGTCGATTCCCTCTTTTCGGTAGAGGGTGCGGGCGATCTCGCCGAAGGCGTCGGGGCCTAACTTGGAGATAAAGGCGACGGAGGCTCCGGCGCGGGCGGCGGCTACGGCCTGGTTGGAGCCTTTGCCTCCGGGGCCTAGTTGGAAGGACTGGCCCATGAGGGTTTCGCCCCAGGCGGGGAGGCGGTCGATGCGGAAGGCCAGGTCAGCGACGTAGCTGCCCATAATGGTGACACTCTTGGTGGTCATTTGGTGGTCTTTCTGTCGTGGAATGTCGCTGCTTGGAGCGCAGATAGTATAAGCAGTATGCCGATTGATGCGAAGGTACAGGCAATTCTGGACGCGGCGCGGGGTGGAAAGCCGTTAGAGCTGCAAACTCCCGACGAGGCGCGGGCCGCAAGAGCGGAGATGATGCGGCGGTTTGTGCCGATGCCGGAGTATGCCGGGGTGCGGGTGGAGCAGCGGGCGCTCGTTGTTGATGACAGGGCAGGTGGGCGGGAGATTGCGATGCGGGTGTACCGGCCCGAGGCGGCGTATGGGACGCTGCCGGTGGTGGTGTACTTCCATGGCGGTGGGTTTGTGATGGGGACGCTGGAGACGCACGATCCGTACTGCAGGGGGTTGACGACAGAGGCTGGAGTGATGGTGGTGTCGGTGGACTACCGGCTTGCTCCGGAGCATAAGTTTCCGGCGGGGGTAGAAGACTGTTTTGCCGCGACGGAGTGGGTGCTGAAGCACGTTGGGGAGTTGGGCGGCGACGAACGGCGGGTGTTTGTGGCCGGAGACAGTGCGGGCGGGACGATGGCTACGGTGGTGGCCCTTCTGTTGCGTGATCGTGGCGAGGCGGGGAGATTGGCGGGACAGATTCTGCTGTATCCGGTGACGAGGTATTGTGATCCGCCGTCCGGGTCTTATGTGGAGATGGCGCAGGGATATGGACTGACGCGGAAGGGAATGGAGTGGTTATGGGGACAGTATCTGAAAGACGCGAGCGAGGCGAAGGATTTTCGGGCCGCTCCGCTAGTGGCGGAGTCGTTGGAGGGGCTGCCGAAGGCGTTCGTGGTGACCGCGGAGTATGACGTGCTCCGGGATGAAGGGCAGGCTTATGCACGGAGGATGGAGGCGGAGGGTGTCGAGGTGACCCATGTGTTTGCCCAGGGAATGAACCACGCGTTCGCGGCTTCAGCGGATGAGTTTCCGTTTTTGCCTCAGGCGAAGGAGTTGTTGCGGAGGGTGGCGGGGTGGATTGCGGAATAGGTCCGGGGTTTGTGTTGTGTTCGTGTGGCTTCTTTGGCGATTCGAATCCTTAGCCACGGCCATTTCAGCAAGTCAGGATCGGAACCCATACTACCGGGGTGTTCAGCGAATCGCGTGAGGCGGGATTGATGATGGGTTGGGGCCCTGTACTCCGGAGGGCGGAGTGGTTCTGAAGAGCTCAATCTGGCTTTTTTGGTTGCCACTTTTTGCGTTCAGGAGTCCCGGCGGTTGATGGCGGCTGGACTTCGACGGGCTTCTGAGTTTCGGCTTGTGTGATGTTCTCGGATGAAGATGGCTCGGGAATTTTTTCGGCGGCAGGGGTCGCGGATTTTGGCTGCCACTTTTTGCGTTCGGGCATTGAGGTTGGGGTTGGCTCGGGCACAGTTGGTGCTGGGGTTGCTGGGGCGGGGGTGATGGTGGCGGCTGTTGGCTGTGGTTCCGGTTTCGTTGGTGGGATGGGGCCCGGCGTGGGCCTGTTTCGGCTGGTGCGGTTGGTTTGGTGTCGATTGTTGGGGTGGTGAGGCCTTTGGCTTTGCGGACGCCTTCGAGGAGGAGCTCGGCTACGTCTTTGATGGCGATGTCTTCGGAGGCGGCTTTGCCTGGGGTGCTTCCGAGCATGCTCTTGCAGAATGGGCAGCCTACGGCGAGGGCCTTTTCTCCTGCTTCTCCTGCGGCGGTGGATAGGACTTGCTGGGCTTCGCGGAAGCGATTGTCGGAGATGCGCTCGTCGCCGGGTTCTTCTTCCTTCCAGAATTGGGCCCCGCCAGCGCCGCAGCAGAAGGAGTTTTCGCGGTTGCGAGGGAGTTCGGTGGTGGTGTTGCTGAGGACGTTAAGGAGGTTGCGAGGGGCGTCGTAGACACCGTTGTGGCGGCCCAGGTAGCAGGGATCGTGGTAGGTGATCGTCGCTTGGCTTGGGGTTGGTGTGAGTTTCTTGTTGGCGACTAATGTTTCGAGGTACTCGGTGTGGTGCATGACCTTGTAGTCGCCGCCGATTTGTTTGTACTCGTGGCCAAGGGAGTTCATGCAATGGGGGCAGCTCGCGACGATGAGTTTGGGGCGGACGGTGTTGAGGGTCGAGACGTTCTTGTCGGCGAGTTGGCGATAGAGGTATTCGTTGCCGGCGCGGCGGGCGGAGTCTCCGGTGCAGCACTCGCGTTTGCCGAGGACGGCGAAGTTGACCTCGGCGTGGTTGAGCAGCTCGACGAAGGCGCGGGCGGTTTTCTGGGCAACGGGATCGTAGCTGGCGGCGCAGCCTACCCAGTAGAGGACGTCGGGTGTGGGGTTTTCGTCGGTGGTCGTGACGGCGAGGCCATCGGCCCAGGCGAGGCGCTGCTCGTGGTTGATGCCCCAGGGGTTTTGAGCGCGCTCCATGCCCCGGAAGGCCGATTGGAGTTGGCTGGGGAACTCGCCTTCGATCATGACCTGGTTACGGCGGATGTCGATGATGTCGAGCATCTGCTCGTTTTGTGTGGGGCAGACCTCCATGCAGGCGCCGCAGGTGGTGCAGGCCCAGGCGGCTTCGGGGGTGAGAGCGAATTTGAGGAGTGGGTTCGGGCTTGGTTCGCCTTTTTCGAACGGCGCGGGGCTGAATGAGAATGGATTTTGCTGGGCGGCGAGGTCGTTGAGTTCCATCCGCTTGTTGATCTCGAGCGCGGCAGGTGAGAGGGACTTGCCGGTGGCGGTGGCGGGACAGACGTCCTGGCAGCGGTTGCATTGAATACAGGCGTAGGCGTCGAGGAGACGGGGCCAGGCGAGGTCTTCTAGTTTGCTGGCGCCGAGCAGGAGGGCAGATTCTTCCGGTTCCTGATGATCCTTGCCTGGGGAGAACCCAGGTCTCAGATTCGAGACCTGGGGCACCCGGTTTTGTGGCTCGGGATCGAAAGAGACGAGCGGGAGGACGCCTGAGGAAGGTTCGCGGGCCACGAAGTACTTGGCCGGGGCCATGAAGATGTGGACGTGCTTGGTGTAGGGGAAGTAGGCGAGGAAGGCGAGGACGCTGCCGAGCGCTCCCCAGTAGCCAAAGATGCGGAAGGCCTCGGCGTTGCTTTGCGTGAAGAGGTGTGAGAGCAAATTGGCGAAGGGCTGGAGTGCGTCCGGGCCTTCTGCGGCGATGCGGGCCCCGGCCCCGATGGCGCGGCTGCCGACGTGGAAGAGGATGAACGCGGAGACGATGAGAGAGTCTCGAGTGATCTTGGAGTGCTGGACGTCTTTGTGGAGGAGGGTGCGGGCGTTGAAGCGAAAGTCGCGGCGGCTGGGGAGGGCGAACCGGCGGATAACCAGCGCGACGACCCCGAGAAGGACGAGAAAGCTGAGAATGTCGGCGACGAGGTTGTAGGTTACGCCTACGGGACTGGTAGAGGCGATGGAGATTGGCAGGTAGCCTTCGAGGGCGTCGACGAGGTTGACGAGACCGTAGAAGACGAAGCCGTAGAAGATGAAGGAGTGAAAGAGGCCGATGGTGAGGCGCTTTTTGAAGGTGCGCTGTTGAGTGAGCGTGGTGGCGAGGGCGTAGGCGAGGCGTCGGGGGAGATTGTTGAAGCGGGGTTCGCGGTCGGGTGTGCCGCGGCGGATGCGGAGGTAGAGGCGATAGAAGCCTTCGAGGCCAAGCGCGAGGGCGACGAGCGCGAAGAGGAGGAAGGCGATCTTCTGAGGAAGTGGAAGCATTGGGCCGGCACCGCTTGGGTTAGTTCTTCGGGTCTTCCATCTTATCTTCTGGGATTATTTTTTGAGCTCGGCCAGGATTGCCGGGACAAGTTGGGGAACATCGCCGACGATGCCGTAGTCGGCGATTTTGAAGATGGGAGCTTCGGCGTCGCGGTTGATGGCGACGATGGTTTTGCTCTTGTTCATGCCGGAGAGGTGCTGAACGGCCCCGGATATGCCTATGGCGATGTAGAGCCTGGGCTGGACGGTCTTGCCGGTTTGGCCGACTTGCTCTGAGTAGGGGCGCCAGCCGGCGTCGACGATGGCGCGGGTGGCGCCGACAGCGGCACCGAGCTGGTCGGCGAGCGCTTCGACGTATTGGGTGAAGCCTTCGGCGCTGCCAACGCCGCGGCCGCCAGAGACGACGATGTCGGCTTCGGTAAGGGAGACTCGGGAGCTGCGCTCGGCGGTTTTACCAGTGACTTTGAGACGTGGGGTGGGGAGGTTAAGGTCGACGTCGAACTGCTCCGCAGCTTCGGGGCGGGGGGTGGCTGGGTTGAAGACGCCGGGTTTGATGGTTACGACTGCAATGGAGCCGGGTGCTTCGATGGTTTCTGTGACTCGGGCCAGGTAGGTGTAGTGCTGGGCTTCGAGAATCTGGCCGTCGGCGCTCAGCTTGTCGCCATTGGCTTTGAGGCTGATGACGTCTTCGAGGAGAGGCGCGTCGAGTTTGATGGCGACGCGAGGACTGTACTCGCGGCCGCTGCGGCTGCCGCCGATGAGGACGATGGAGGCTTCGCCTTCCTTGGCGATCTGGGCGACTGCGGCGACCAGAGTTCGGAGTCGTACTGGGCGAGGGTAGGAAGGTCGGCGACGAGGACCTGATCGACGGCGCGGGCAATCTCTGCGGCGATGGGCGCGACGCCGCTGCCTAGAACGAGAGCCGTGACCGGGGCTTCGCGGCCTAGTTCGCGAGCGGCAGTGACCATCTCCCAGGTGCTCTTGCTTACTTTTCCGTTGGCGTGCTCGACGACGATGAGAATCATGCGATCACCCTTGCTTCATTTCGCAGTAGATCGACGAGTTGGGATGCCGCTGCGGGGACGTCTTTGCCGTCGAGAATTTTGTTGAGGCGGTTTTTTACCTGGATCTCTGCGCTGATGAAGTTGACCTTCGGAGTTACGTTGAACTGGTCTAAGGGTTCCTTGCGAAGTTCTTTTTTCTTGGACTTCATGATGTTGGGAAGGGTGGGATAGCGTGGTTCGTTCAGGCCTTGCTGCGTGGTGATGACTGCGGGGAGCTCGAGGGTGAAGGTCTCGCTGCCTTCGTCGACGTCGTGCTTGCCGGTCAGGGTGGTGCCTTTGAGTTCGAGGGCACTGGTCCAAGTGGCCTGGGGCCAGTTGAGGCGTTCTGCGGTAGCCGCGCCCAGGGCGTGGCTGTCCCAGTCGGCCTGCTGGCCGCCGGAGAGGATTAAGGTCGCTTCTTCTTTCTGGGCGATTTGCGCGAGGACTTTGCTCAGGGCGATTGCGTCGAGGCGGAGGTCAGTTTCGACGTGGATGGCGCGGTCGACACCCATGGCGAGGGCGGTGCGGAGAGCGTCCTGGGTGCGGCCGGGGCCGACGGCGACGGCGATGATCTCAGCTTCGATGCCGCTTTCGCGAAGGCGGAGGGCCTCTTCGACGCCGTATTCGTCCATGGTGTCCATGACGAGCTTGCTGTTTTCGAGAGCGACGGCGTTGTTGGCAACGTGTACGCTCTCTTCCGCGTCGATGAACCTGGCGAATGAACGTCAGTATGCGCATGGTTTTACACTCATTCCTTCGCTTCCTGTGGTTTGACTCTTTAAAGCGGTTCGGCGTTGCTGATTGGTTTGCGTACCGCGCAGACCTGGGTGGTTGCACCGGACATGAGCAAGGATGCCACCCGGCTGGAAGAAAAGCGAGAGGCCTTGCTCCGAGGAGAAGAATACTGAACGGAGGGTCAGAAAGTCAACGCGATGCCTTCGCAGGTTTTGCCGGGGTCTTACTGACTTTGCGCGAGATGGAAGGCCGGGCGCTGAGGCCTTCTGTGAGCAGGTACGTGAAGTGGCTGGCAATCTCCTGGCCGACTGAGTGAGCCGGCGGGTTTGTACCAGGTGCCGATCCAGTTAATCGCCCCGGACATCGCGAAGGAGGCGAGCTTGGCGTCGCAGGAAGCAATGGACTTATCGGCGATCCCCTCCTCGATGTAGCCGCGAATGGAGGCGTCGATGCGGCGCTTGAGGGCGCGCACCTGTTTACGGGTCTCCGTGGACAGCTCGTTTTCGTCGAGCATGGAGACGCAGCGGCCGAAGTCGTGGAGGACGACCGATCTGGCGTAGGCCTCGATGTAGGCCTTGACCTTGTCCAGACCGGTGCCGCGGCTGACGAGGGCCTTGTCGAGGAGGGTCTCGATGAGGGTGATGCCGGCACGGTAGCACTCGACGAGGATCTCTTCCTTGTTGCGAAAGTAGTAGTAGAGCGCGGGCTTGGTGATCTGGAGGCGCTGCGCCAGTTCGCTCATCGAGGTGCGGCGATAGCCTTGTTCGAGGAACATGTGGGCCGCGGTCTGCAAGACGGCGTCGCGCTTGATGTCCTGATTGCGCTGTCTGGCTTGAAAGGCCTTCCAGGGTTCGTGAGCGCGTTTGGGGGTTTCCTTCATGTTCCTGATTGTCTCAGGAGGGGGGAGGTGCGGGGCAAGGGCCATTGCCGGCCACTAAACCTTGAGTCCGATGAGCCGCATCAGTTCGATGCCGTTGCTCTTAGTGACGACACCATCCTGCAGCTTGAAGTCGAACTTCATTTTGCCGTCTTCGATGTCGTCCTGGAGGTGAACGTTTTGGAGGCGGGCGTCTTTTTGATCGCCGATGTTGGTCAGGGCGAGATCGTGCGTGCTGATGAGGCCAATGGCGCCGCTCGCCAGAAGGGCGCGCACGATGCCTTGGGCCCCGGTGAGGCGGTCTTTGGAGTTTGTGCCCTGAAGGAGCTCGTCGAGCAGGAAGAGGGCTGGAGGATGGTTTTCGGCAAGGTCACAGATGTGGCGCAGGCGGGTGATCTCGGCGTAGAAGCGGGAGCTGCCCTCCTGGAGTGAGTCGTTGATCAGGATGCTTGCGCCTATATGTAATGGCGTTAGCTGCAATCGGCGAACACGAACAGGGGCCCCGGCCATGGCGAGGACGGTGTTGATGCCGACGGCGCGCATGATGGTGCTCTTGCCGGACATGTTCGAGCCGCTGATGAGGAGGACGCGGGTCTCGCCGCAGATGCTGAGGTCGTTGCGGACGCATTTTGCGGCGGGGATGAGGGGATGGCCGAGCTGCTCGGCGATGAAGCAGGGAGGGCCTTCGAGGAACTCAGGGAAGGGGTCGGCGGGGTGCTCGTAGCTGTAACCGGAGAGGGAGAGAAGAGCTTCGATTTCGCCGATCGCCTTCAACCATGAGCGGACTGCGGAGCCATGAGCGTTGCGCCAGGCCTCTGCTGCGTAGGCGACCTGGACCACGTACATGAGGGGAATGTTGAGGCCGCGCATGATGGGGTTTTCGAGCGAGCGGATGTATTCGACGATGCTTCGCAAGCGTTCGATGGCTTGTGAGGCAGCGAGATGGTGGGAAGAAATCCCGTTCTTGAGGGCCTGCAGGCGCGGGGAGCTGAACTGTTCGCGTTCAAGGCGCGCGAGCAGAGACGAGAGGAGTTGCAGGTCTTCGAGGGCGTGCTCGGTGGCGTGAAAGACCGCAGCGGTGCGCTTTCGCAGGGACGCCGTGATGATGGTTTCGACGATGATGATGGCGAAGAAAGGTGTCTTGGTTCCGACCTCCGCCCAGACAATGGCGGCCGCAAGTGCTGCGACGGCGAGCAGGAGAGAGAGCCAGCGAAGCCAGGGGTGGGTGAGTTGATTGGGGGCCTCGGCCCATCGAGTGAGCGCCTGTGGGTGGATGCCTACTTTGAGGTCTTCGCCCAGGACTGCGATGTCTTCACGAAGATCGAGATGGTCGCGGAGCTCGGCGACGGCTGCGTGGCGTTGCGTGATCTCTTCGACTGGCGATGGAGACAGGAGCCACGCGGCTAAAGTGTCTTCGCCCATGCGGGTGCGGGCGAGAGAGAGGAGTTCGAAGAGGCCGCCTTGCCCGAAGAGGTCGAGATCGCTGGCATAGAGGCTGGAGTGGACGTCGATGCGAGCTCCGGTTTGGCCCGTGCCGATCCAGCGATCTTCGATGCGGGCGAGGCCGTTGCGATAGAAGGCGACGGCACGTTCGGCGCAGGCGCGCTTGCGGAGTTCCTTTGCGTGGAAGACGGCGATCACGAGGAACAATAGAAGGGCAAGTAACAGCCACCACGACGAAAATGCTTCTCGGTGAACAGAGAACCAGGCGGCGATCAGGGTCGCAACGACTACGAGAAGACGAACGTTCCCGAAGCGGCGGTGCAGTTTTTCGAAGTGCTCGACCTGCGCCTCGCGGGCCCGCTGGCGCTGCTTGTACTCCTCGGACGGGGAGGGGGTGGGGGGAGGCACAGGGGTATTATCGCTTACGTTGACTTCGCCGATCGTGGCCTGGGAAGAAGTGGGCGCTGTTGCGCTGCGGCAGTTCGAAGAGGGTCAGCTTGGGGTTTTGAAGGAGGCGAGCAGGCGTTCGCGGACAAAGACAATATGGTCCCGCATGGCAAGCCGCGCCTCTTTCCTGGTCTCTTTTTTCAACGCCTGATAGATCTTCATGTGCGCGACCGGCGCGGTGGTCGCAGAGAGCTCATAGGACTTGGAGCGGCAGAGGAGGGTCTTTTGCTGGACATTTTCAAGGACCCGGCAAAGCTCTTCATTGCCGGTGGCAGCGGTGATCATGGCATGAAACCGCATGTCCTCTTCGATGTGCTCCAGCTTGTTGCCATCCTTGAGGTGCTTCTTTGTGCGATTGATGCTGGCGGACAGGTCGCTAAGCAGCTTGGGCGTGATGTTTGCCGCATCGATGGCGTGGACTTCAAGGATTTCGCGGAGTTCGTACAGGTCGCGTATCTCCTTGGGGGAGAACTGCCGGACGTATGCGCCGCGCCGCGGTTCGATACAGACGAGACCTTCCGCTTCCAACCGGTTCAGCGCCTCGCGTACGGGAGATTTGCTGATTCCGAGTTGCGTCGCAAGAGACTCTTCGGTGAGACGCGACAGTTCGCCCAATGTCCCATCGAGGAGGTTCTGCTTAATGCTCCGATAGGTAAGCTCTGTAAGGTTTGGTATTTTCGCCAGCTTGATCATGATTGTTGTTGGTCTTGTGGATTTTACATGACTTTAAGCGATGGACCGTTTCAATGGTGAAAGAATGGCCGATTTCAAGGGGCCCTAAAACCGTTTTTGTCGAATCATGCGGGACCGCGGTGGAATTGATGGCCAGCAGGCAGGCTGGCTGTATAACCTCGTGGTAAGACCAGACGACGCCGTCCGGACGCACGTCTCTGCATACTTACGTCTGAAGACATTGTCATAGACGGAGGCAGTAATTGGAAAGACTCAGAAGAGATACGGCGAGGCCGGCAACAATGGGTGGAGGATTTTCGCCAACCAAGCAGCTGCTATTGTCGGGCGATGAGCCCTACTTCCATCGACCGTCCTGAGGCGATCTGCCTGTAGGAGAACCTTCTGGGAATCTGCTGGACAAGATACCTGTCGAGCAGGAACGATTCGAGGCCCTGAGGCTAGCGCGTCGTCTAGTGTCTCAGGCTGAAACAAGTATTTGTCAGTGGCGACGCCGACGGGAAGAGGCCGCAGCTGGATCTGCTGGACGGGGCGTCTGGCGTAAAAGACGCTGGTGGCAATGGACCTCTCGTTGCCCTCCCACCAGACGAGGAGCGGGCCCTGGGCGGGCGGTTGTTGGCGGAAGACATCGCGCAGAAGCTGGATCGATTCCTTTTCCGCAGAGACAATGTCTGGGCCAACTTTGGCTTGATGGAGGCGTCGCCGGGAGCCGCTCGTCAGGAATGCGCTGGCAATGCAGATAGAGGTGGCGATGGACCGTGACCGCCGTCCAGAATGATTTTGGAGATTGTTGGCGACTCCGTTGCAGCTCTCTGAGGCGGTCGGCAAGGAAGACTGAGGTAAGCAATGCAAGTGCGGGATAGGCCGGAGCGATGTAGTGTGGCAAACGGGTCTGAACCACGGTGAAGAAGCCGATGACTGCCACGGCAAAGATTGACCAGGCCCTCAGTTCCTTGCGTCTGAAGGAGTCGACGATTGCGAATGGGTACACGAGGACAAAGGGCGCGGCCGATATCAGGAGCACCCAGAAGTAGTACCACCAGTGCGTGACGTGGTCTTCGATCTGATGAGTCGCGCGTGCGAGGACATGGAAGCCGAAGTACTCGGTGAGAAAGCTGACGCCGAACAGATGGAACATATATAGATGCCAGGGAAGGACAGCCAACAGAAAGAGCGACAGCGACAGCCAGAAGGGCCTGCCGAGATGAGATCCGTTCCAGCGTTCGAGCGCACCATAAACAAGAGCGGCGATGATCAGGACAGTGCTTGCGGCGCCTTTGGTCATCAGGGCGATCGCGACTCCAGCCCAGAAGAGGTACCATCCGTTCGACCTATCGTGCCTGGATCGCCGTTAGTCCGCAGAGCGCGATGCAACAGCCCAGCGAGAGCAGCACATCCATTTCGCCGACGCGACAGACGTGAAGAAAACCGAAGGTGCTGAGGAGGATGAAGCTGCTTAGCCACGCTGCGAGGTTGTCTTTTCTGCCTGTCAGCCAACCGTGGAGAAGAGCGACAATCGCTACACCCGAGAGCGCCGAGCCGGCGCGGGCCCAAAACTCGTTGATGCCAAATAATTTGAAGAAGGCGGCGGTGATCCAGAGCATCAGCGGCGGCTTTTCGAACCAGGGTTGGTAGTTCCAGTGAGGAACCAGGGGCCCTAGCGAAAGCATCTCGCGAGATATCTCCGCGTAGATGCCTTCGTCCCAGTTGGTGAGTGGTTTATGGCCGAGCAAGGGCAGGAGCACGACACAAGCCAGGAGGGTGGCCAGGAGCGTGGAGACGGTCGTCCAGCTCTGCCTGCAGATCTCTTGAAGGCTGGAGGACCGTGTTGTGATTGTCTTGTTGTTCATGAGGATGCGGCGATGAGAATCAGCTTCCGGGATGGTACTCCCGCTCGGTGTGGTCCTTTAGATCGGAGCGGTAGAAGTAGACTTCGCGCAGATCGCCGGTGCTATAGCGTTTTGCCTGGTCGTTGAAGTGTGGAGATTGCGGATCGCCGCTCTCGCCGCCGGCGATGACGGCCTTTGCGTGTACCTTTTCGCCAAACTCGACCACGGCGACGAAGCTGTTTCCGCTGGTTCCGTACCACTTCTTTGTTCCTGGGTAGGGGCGCGCACCGAACGAAGCGAGCGAACCCCATAGGGAGGAGGTAAAGCCGACGGGAATGCTGGGGGCAGCGTCGTTGAAGGGCTGGACGATGTCTCCGGTGAGGCGCTGGAAGCGATTGATGTCACCCCAGGGGGTCTTCCAGCTTCCGAAGTCGGCGATGAGTCTGTCGGAGGCGGTGTCGAGCGATTCGAGGAGGCTATGCGGAGGGGCCTGGGTGGCGATGTACTCCTCGACGGAGATTCCTGCTTTCCTGGCGTCATCGACTGTGTGGCGGCGAATGTCCTCGCCCCAGAAGACTGCGAGTGTGGTTGGTACAGAGTCAACGCCCCAACGGTGGGCCCATCCATAGAGTAGTCCGATCTCGTCGGCCAGTTTGAACTTCAGCGGATCGGAGAGAGGGGCGTCGGCCCATGCCTGGACCAGAGCAGGGAGCGGCTTGTCGAACCAGGGGAGATAGCTGTCGTAAGCGGCGGCGATCAGAGAGTCGAGGGTGAAATCCTTCTTGTCCTGCAAGACCCGAATGGCGTGGAGGCCGCGTGCGGTTTCAGTGCCCGTCTCTACATAGGCTGGGTAGTCCTGCTTGCGGAGGCTGCTTTCGCCTGCGCCGAACCACGGCCAGTTGTTGCTGTTGTAGAGCCAGCCACTCTTGGGATTCAACAGTTGCGGAAGTTCGTCGACGGTAAGGAGGCCCATCCACTCTGTTGCTGGATTGCTGCCGTCAACGGGCTTCGTGAAGTCGAAGGAGGGGTCTCGGCGCGGGATGAAGTTGCCATGGAAGTAGGCGATGTCGCCGGCAGAGTCGGCGAATATGGTGTTGTTCGAAGAATTTGCTTTGAACTCCAATGTTTGACGAAACGATTTGTAGTCCTTTGCCTTGGTGCGGAAGAAGGACTGAGTCAGCGCCTTGATTGGCTCCTGCATCAGGCGGATACTGACCCACTTGCCATTTTGCTCGCGGATGATCGGTCCGTGGTGGCTGAAGTAGACGGTGAACTCCTTTTCGGCCATTCCGTGGTCGGTCGTGTAGGGGACTGTAACCTGCTTCGAGAGGAACAAGTGCTCTTCGCTTCCGTACTTGTAGAAGAAGCGGTCGCCTCTTTTCTCTACTGTTTCGAGATACTCATCGACTGCATCGACGCCGCTTGACGTGTGCATCCAGCCAGCGTGTTCGTTGAAGCCCTGGTAGACGAAGAACTGGCCCCAGGTGACTGCGCCGTAGGCGTCCAAACCCTGGTCGCTGGCCATCTGCAGTTCGGAGCGGAAGAAGAAGGAGGTGTGGGGGTTGATAAGGAGCAAGGCGTGGTGGCCGGCAGTGTTCGAAGGCGCGATGGCCATGCCGTTCGAACCCGTGGGCTCAGGTGGATCGCTGTCGTGGATGTAGGCAGTCTGGATAGGTGCAGCGGTGTGGATGCCGGCCTGAATGGCAGGGGCCCTGCTGTAGAATTCTTCGAGCTGTTTGAGGTTTACTCGCTCGATATCGCCGCCGATGCTGCCTTCGGTGAAGGAGAGGGCCATCCATGGCTCGAAGTGCTTAATGACGCGCGGCTTCACCTCAGGGTGCTTGTAGAGGTAGAAGTTGAGACCGTCGGCGAAGGAGTCCATCAACGCCCTGAGCCATACCGGGCTCTCGGCGTATTCCCTCTTTAATGCGACGGGATCGATGAAGAGCTTCATACGAAGGTCGAGGTAGATCTTCGATTCGCCTTCGGCCTCTGCCAGGCGGCCCATTGCGTTGATGTAGTTGGTCTCGACGCGATTGAAATCGTCCTCGGCCTGCGCGTACTCCATGCCGAAGACCGCATCGGCGTCGGTCTTGCCGTAGACGTGCGCGATACCCCTGTCATCACGGACGATGGTGACGTTGGCCGCCTCTCTTTCCCAGCGCGCGACCTCCGGGGTCTCGGTTGCGTGCAGCAGGGCGAAAGAGGAGGAGACAAATGTGAGGATGAGAAGGAGGTTCCTGAGGCAACGGCGGTCGTTCATGGCTTACTTTTCTCCATACAGGACATGACGTGCCTTTCCTGTTGGTTAGGCGTTACCGGTGGGCACGGCGGTGCGAACAGTGTACCTGTGTCGTCGGGGACTTGAAGAAGTATCAGTGGTGGCGACTCGAAGTTGCTCCTCGGGGTCGACGATTTTGGAGGGAGGGTCGCCGTCTCGCCTGCATTTTTGCATTACGGGGAGCCAGCTAAAGATGCTACGCTATCAGCCACCGGCTGATGGGGGCCCCTGATGAGAGGAAGCCGGAGGTATGCGGACCCTATACCGGGGAAGAATAGATTGAGCACAACATTCTTCCAGAACCTCAAGTCCCGCGACTTCGAGACGGAAGTACCTGGCGCGAAGCCGCCACAAATTTCAGTTCCCAAGGAGTGGATGCCATGGTTTGCCCATCCTGCAACACCGAGACAGGGAGCAATTCGACCTTTTGCCCAAACTGTGGCGCGAATACAACTACCGGGGCCCCCGCTATGCCCGCCCAAGGTGGCCTGTCTGATACTGCTGCCGGTACGATCGCTTACGTCACTATTATTCCGGCGATTATCTTTTTAGCGATGGAACCATATAACCGCAGCTCGTTTGTGCGCTTCCACTCGTGGCAGTCGATCTTTCTGGGAGTTGCGGCATTCGCGGTGCATCTGATTCTGGCAGTAATTCCGATCGTTGGGTGGCTTCTGATGGTGCCAGTTGGTCTGGGGTTTCTGGGCCTTTGGATCCTTGTGATCTTCAAAGCGAGCAAGGGAGAGCGCTATAAGCTTCCCTTTATCGGAAACTTTGCAGAGCAGCAGGCGAGGCAGTGACCTGCGTGTGGTTGACTGCTGGTAAAGGCTGGTAAGTCGACCGTCCTTTTATTGGAGGGTGAAGAATACACGACGGATTCTGGATCTAATCGTTGAAGAGAATTGGACGGGCGCGTTCGCTGTCGAATGCGTCTTCCCACTTCGCTACAACAATCGTTGCTACGCTGCTGCCGATTACATTGACGACGGCGCGAGCTATATTGGTCAGCCGCTCCACACCGAGTAGAAGGACCAGACCTGCGACGGGGACCTGGTGCATTGCGGCGAGCGTGGCGGCAAGGGTGACGAAGCCAGCACCGGCGACTCCAGCCGATCCCTTTGAGGTGAGCATCAGGACCAGGAGGATGACGATCTGGTTGCGCAGACTGAGGTGCGTGTTGGTGGCCTGGGCGATGAAGATCGCTCCCATACTGAGATAGATTGCGGTGCCGTCCGCGTTGAAGGTGTAGCCTGCGGGCATCACCATGCCAACGATGGGTTCAGCACAGCCGAGGTCCTGGAGCTTCAACATGACGGGGGCCAGGACGGCCTCCGAGGAGGACTGGTCCCGGCGGTGATGAGGAGTTCATCGCTGAGATAGCGGAGAAGTTTGAAGAGGCTGAATCCTGCAACGCGGGCGATGATGCCCAGCACAATCGCGACGAAGAGAATTGAAACGATCCAGACCTCTGCGGTGAATTTTGCGAGTTGAAGGAGGCTGGCTGCACCATACTGTCCGACGGTATAGGCCATGGCCCCTAGCGCGGCCAGGGGCGCGAGATACATAACGAACTTTACGATGCCGAACATTCCCTTGAGGGAACTGGTCGAGCATGTCGACTAGAGGCCGCGTAGAGGTTCGGAGTTGAGCAAGGGCCAACCCGAAGAGAACTCCAAACAAGATGATCTGGAGGACGTTACCGCTTACGAATGCCTCTCCCACGCTGGAGGGGACGATGTTCAGGAGAAACGGTACGACACCGAGGTTCTTCGCGCTGGCTGTGTAGCTGGAGATTGCACTTGAATCCAGGGTAGCCGCATCAATGTTCATTCCTTTGCCCGGTTGCAGAACATTTGCAGCGACAAGGCCGAGAAGTAACGCGAAGGTGGACACTACTTCGAAGTAGATGAGCGCCTTCGCGCCAACGCGACCCACTTCCCTGAGATCGCCCATCTTTGCGATGCCAACGACGACGGTTGCAAAGATGATTGGGGCGAGCGTCATGCGAATCAATTTCACAAAGCCATCGCCTAATGGCTTGAGCGCTACGGCAGTGTGGGGAAAGAGAACTCCAACTGCTATACCGAGCAGAATGCCGACCATAACCTGAAGCCATAGAGGGCCGAGCAGGTTGCGATGGCTGGACGCTGAGACCGGGCGCTCCGTTTTGTCAGCGATCATGACTACTCCGCGAGTTGCAGCATGATTGAGGAGGCAATCGGCAGAGTTAGTTCTCGAACGTCAGGAATACGCATAGGCCTTTCCGGTCAAGTCGAAGGTCTGTTCGCTATTTGGATAGTGTAGCTGCGTTGTCTGGTATGGGAACGACCGCTTTACGTGGCCAGCCTGACGTGCCTTATTGGAACCTGATCAGAGCAATCCGGGGCTACTGTTCTTTACCGAGCCTGCGGTAGTAGTCCGCCACCGCGTCCTGGTAGCCAGGTGGTATGACAGGCGTCTTGCTCGTCCTTACCTGTCCCGGCTGCAGATCGTTGTCGTTGTGACGTAGTTGCAACTCCAGCTTGTCGACGTCGTTCAGCACCTGCGTGTGCAGTTGCTCCACCATCGCCGGATTGCCGGGAAAGCGGCCCGGGTCGAGCTGCTGCATCTCCTTCACGAGGTCCTGGATTTCGCGGAGTGCTGCCGGGTCGGTCTTCGCCAATTGGCGGAGCTGGTTCAGCTCCTGCAATCCCTGCCGGATCGTCCTTCTCGGAGTCCGCGGGCGTCGGAGCGTTATCGGGAGCATTTGCACGGCGGCCCGAGTCGAATTTATTGTTCCCGGTGTTCACGTTGTAGGTAACGACACCGCCTCCACCACCCCGGGGCTCGACGTTGCCGATGTCCCCGCTGTCACTTTCGCGCCGATCGCCACTTTGCCCCACTCGCTGCCCGTTTTGACGACCGATCTGCCCGCCGCCCTGCTGGCCTCCAGCTTGTAGGCCGTCACCCTGTTGTCCGCCTTGTGCCTGACTGCGCTGGCCTCCCTGACCCGGTTGGCCCGCCTGGCCGCGTTGTCCTGACTGGCCGGGCTGTCCGGATTGCCCGGGTCGCTGTCCACCCTGCTGTGTTCCCTGCCCCGACCGCTGGCCTTGCTGTCCTCGACCGTTCGACAGACTCTGTATCTCGCTGCGCAGCCGATCAACATGATCCAGCTCAGCCGTCTGTGTGCCCTGGCTTGTTTGGCCCTGACCGTCGCGCCCACTGCCCATGCCCTGCTGCGCCTGACGCACCTGATCGCTCAACTTCTTCAGGCCGGAGGCGATCTCGGCTTCCGTGCCGTTGGAGTTTGGATTGATCCCCCTTCGCAGCCAGTCCGCTGTCCGCTGCACGCGATTGCTTAGGTCGGACTGGTCCATTTCGCTGAGTGCATCGCGCAGCTTGGACGAAGTGTCCGGCTGGTTTGGAGCCAGTTCGCGGGCCGTGTCGCGCAATCCCTTTTCGAGATGCGAGAGATCGTCGGAGAGCCGCTGCCGGTCCTCGGACAACCTGCGGAGGTCTTGTGCGCGTGAGGCCATCTGTTCAGGAGTTGGCTCACTCTCTTCATCCTTCTGGCTCGCCAGCGATTGGATTCGTCCGGCCTGCGCGCTCTCCTCTTTTGTCAGCCGGCCCGCCTCTCGTGAGAGCGAGTCGAGCTTGCTGGAGGCCTGCTCTTTCTGCGCTCCGCCCAGCAGGTTCGTCGCATCACGGAGTTGCTGTGCGGCCTGTCGCGCCTGTTCGGAGCTCTGCTGTCCGTCCTGTTGACCACCCGCGCGACGCATCTCCTCATTCGCCGCACGGAGGCGGTTTAGCGCTTGCTGAACGCGAGGATCGGCCGCTCCGTCTGTTGAATCCGAGCCGCCTTGCGAGTTCCCTTGCGCTCGCTGTGACTGCCCCTGCTTCCCTTGGCCGTTGGCGCTCTGTTGGCCGCCTTGTTGTCCCTGCTGCCCTTGTTGACCTTGCATCTGCTCCATTTCGCGCTGCAGCTGCTCGGCCTCGCGCCGCAGCATCTCCTGCTGCCACCGCTGCTGGAAGTTCTGCGCCTTGTTCTGCTGCTGCTGCGCCAACTCCTCCTGCCGCTTCGCCAGCGCATCCAGTTTTGCCAGCGCCTCGTCTACCTTCTTCGCTTGTTCCTCTGCGGGAGAGCCGGTCTGCGCCGTCTCGTACTGGTTCTTCTCCGTGTCCAGCTCCAGGTCGAACAGGCTCGCCAGGTCACGTCCTGCGCCACCTCCGCCTCCACCGCCGCCGCCTCCGCGCTGACCAAACGCAACCTGGATCTGCCGGAACGTCGCCTCCGCCCGCAACAACGCCTGCAGCGCCTTCTGCTCGTTCGGCATCGCATCGCTGCCACTGCGAGCTGCTTCAGCTTGTCCGCCGAAGGCACCATTGCAGCCGCGGCCGCCTGCATATCTTTTTCGAAGCTGTTGAACTCCTCGTTCGCCTCGCGAGGTCCCTGCTCTGCATCCTGCCTGAAAGTGCCAGCACCTGTTCCCTCAGCTTCGTCTGCGCTTCGGAGAGCACCTTGCCCATGTCGCCGGCCTGCTGGGGCGAGGCCGTCTTGTCGTTCTGCTGCTTCCACGTCGCCGCAATCAGCTCCTTCTCGCTGCGCGAAATGTCCGTCTGGTTGCCCTGTCCCTGCCCGCCGCCTCCGCCTCCACCGCCGCCAATCTGCTGCGACTGCGAAAACTCCCGCTCAAACGGGTCCGCCTGGATGAAGCTGATGTCCGTCCGCGACTCCGCATGCGCGTCCTTCGCAGTCGCGTACAGGCTCACTACGTCTCCCGGCGCGAGCTTGAAATCTTCCAGGCTCAGCGTCGTCGTTGCCGTTGAAGTTTTTCGCCCCGGCATCCTTCAGCAGATTCACCGTCTGCTCGGGGCCGCCGTTCACGGAGTAGTGCAAGGCTCACATGATTCAACCCGAACTCCGCGCCCGCCCTCACTCCTATCGTCACCTCTTCGATCGGACTCGCGCGATAGTCCTGCGCCGGCCGGTCGATCGCAATCTCGGGCGGGTTCGCCTTGCTGGTCGAGATGAAGTAGTCCTCCGACAGCCGCACCTGCTGCCCCTGATCCATCGCCGCCACATGGTACGCGCCATCCTTCTCCATGTGGATGGTGCCGCGGTAGCGATTGCCCTCGCCTCCTGTAAGGTGCAGCGGCTGGCCGTTGTCCATCACCAGCACGCCATCCTTCAACGGCGCGTCCATCACCACGGTCAATTCTGCATCTGTGCCTTCCAACGCGCGCAGGTCGCCGCCATGCTCCTCAGAGACCTGCTGCAAGCCCGTCCACTTCGGATAGTGATACGATCACCTGGATCTGCTTCACCGCCGGCAGATCGACCACGCGGAAGTTGAAGTGCTTCGAACGAACAGGGCCCGCCTCAACGTAATACTCCACGCTCTCCGGCAGGCCCACAAACAGAAACTGAAATCCCTGATCCGACCCTCCTGCTGCTGCATCGCCACGGGCTCCCACTTCGACGCACTTTGGTATCGCGCATACAGGTTGACCTTGTTCGTCTCCAGGCCGATCACCTGCGCAGTCACCAGCTGGTCGCTGTTGCGCCGTACCGCCGCATCTCCCGGCGTCACGCGAATTTCATATAAGCGGGGCCGCATCTTTCTTCGGCCCCGTCCACAGCAAGCGAGGCACCATATCCCAGATAGCCCGGGCCGGCCGCGACCATCCACAACAACACGCCAGCGCAAACCACGCCCGCGCCCAACATTGCAACCAGTCGGCCCTGCGGCACCAATTGCGCCGGACGGGCGTCTCCCGCAACCGCCAGCGTGTCGGCGGCCAGCAGTTCGATGAAATGGATCTCCCGGACTGCTCTCGCTCGGAGAACGTCACCAGTCGCTGATCAAGCTCAGGAAACGCTGCCTCCGCGCGGTGGATCGAACGCCGCCGGTTGAGTCGCAGCCACGGCAGAGCCAGTCCAAACCCCGCAGCCGCGGCCACTAAAGCCAGCAACACCAATCGCGCAGGCGTCAGCCCGTGCTCAGGAAACGCATAGGCATTCAGGATCAGTGTGAGGAGAACTGTCGCCACCAGGGCAACCGCGGCCACCACGGCCGCACCTCGCACTCCAGCATCCAGACGCAACCGCTGCTGCACCTGCCCGATGTAGAGGTTGAGCTGCTCTCGCCGGCTCATACTTCCTCCCGCTGCGTGCCCAGGTAGCGGCTGGCAACCACAGACTCTGCCACCGCCGCGATCAGTATTACAAGCATAAGCCACCACCAGAGGCTGTAGGCGCCCTTTCTCTCCTCCGCGGCCGTTGCGCCATTGCCCTGGGTCGCAGCCGCGTCGGTTCCACCGCTTCCGCTCCAAAGTTGCAGCACATCCTCTGGAATCAGCTCCAGCCCGGACTCGCGCCGGTCCGGATTCACCGCAATCAACGCGTCCCGACCATTGGCGAATCGTATCTGGTAAAAGCCCGCGTGGGTCAGTTGAAACGACTGCGCGGTGGCCTCTTCCTGCAACGACAAGGGCCGCCGCCCATCCGGCCCATGATTTCGACCGTTGCGCCCTGACTGGCCAGCTGACTGCCAGCTTCATTCGTCACACTTCGCAACTGAACAAACGAGTCCACTACCCGCGCTCCGCTCAGCTGTTCAGTGCTGGAAAGATAGCGCGCCGACTGGTCCACAAACGGCACGAATGCGGGATGTAGCGGCAGATCGTTGGTCACGTTGTCGAACCCCGACGTAAACAACAGCACATGCCCTTGTCCAATTTGCTTATCCATCAGCAGCGGAGTCCCATCGGCCAGCCGCGCCACCACCCGGGAGTGCCCTGCATCGACAACAGAGGCATAGTAGAACTTCGCATCTGACCATCCAGCCGAGTCCTTCATTGCAGGATGTGAAGCATCCGTCTGGCCGACCGTCGAGAAACTCCCCGCCCCCGAGTAGAAGTGCGCATCCACGACACTCTCCCCATACACCGGAATTCGCTGACGATGGGACTCCGATGTTCCCGCAGCGATCAGAACACTGCCGCCGTTCTGCACATACCGCATCAGGTTGTTCTCAAGGATCGAGGGAACTGACGCCACATCCGATAGCACCACAAAGGCATACTTTGTCGGATCGACGTCTGCTGCCTGACCAACGATGATGGGCTGCAGCACGAACGACGCCTGCGCAGCCGCCGCCAGGGCCGCACCAAAGTAAAGCTGCGACCGCGAATCTCCCGCCTGATGCACGAACAGAACTCGCTCCGGATCCGCCCGCTTCACGGCAAAGCTGCTCGCATCATCTGCTGGGAATCCGTCCGCGGGATCGATCCTCACCTCGCACCGGCTTGGCCCGTACGGCACGTCGAGCGACTCGAACGCCACCGTTGCCCGCCCATCCGCCGGCACCTGCACCTTTCTCGTCGCAGCGACTACCCCATTGATGACCAGCGATACCGTACGCGTCGCGCCGGAGTCTGGTGTCCCGCAATCACCGCCAGCACCCGCGCCTTCTTCGTGTCCACCAACTGTCCCGGAGCGTCCACGCTCTCCACCGTCCAATTCGGCACAACGGCCTTTGCCACCGGATGCAATAGCAGCGAAACATTTCCAGGCATCACCATGTCCGCAAAGTTCACCGGCATGTTCGAGGTCTGCATGTCGCTGAAGAGATGCAGGTCCATTGGCGTGTGCACCGTCTCCGCCATCGCTCGCATCCCGCGTCCCAGCTCCCCGAAGTTTCCGTGCGAATCGCCGGGCTGTATGTTTTCGACTGCCGCACGCAGCGCGCCCGCATCCGTAATCGGCTGTGTCAGCACCTGCAGTTCTCCGCCCAGCGCCATCACCTGTGCGTGCTGCGAGGGCCTACGCGTCGCCAACACGTCCAAGGCCTCGCGCTTCGCGTCCGCGAGACGCGTCCCTGCGCGCATGCTGAACGAATTATCGATCGCAACCAGCAGCAACCGTTCGCTCGCAGCCGCCGACGATCGCAGCAGAAACGGACCCGCAAACGCCAGCGCCAACAGCAGCACCAGCAGCGCCCGCAGTGTAAACAACAGCAGATAGCGCAGCCTGCGGTGGCGCGTCGAGCTTTGGATGCCCCGCTCGAAGAACATCAGCGAACTCACCGGCCTCGGTGTCGTGGTTTGACGACGCAGCAAGTGGATGTACACCGGCAAGCCCACAGCCGCCAGGCCTGCGAGAAACCATGGGGCGAAAAATCCCATCATCTCCCTCCCGGGCGAAGAAACAGATATTCGCTCAATGCTGCATCCAGCGGCCGATCCGTCACCAGCAGGTGATAGTCCATCCCCGCTGCGCGTGCCCTCTCGCTGCATCTGTTGCAGGTGCCCATCGATCTTCTTGCGATACTCGCCCTTCACGTATTCCGGAATCACCTCCAGCCGCTGATCTGTCTCCATATCCACAAGAATCGAAGGCCCTCGCAGCTCCGGCCGAATCTCCTTCGGATCCAGCACGTGGAACAGCACCACCTCGCTGCCATGAAAACGCAGCGGCTCGATCGTCTTCACAATCGTCTCCGGCTACTCATAAAAATCCGAGATCACCAGCACCATCCCGCGCCTGCGCAGGAACTCCTGAAAGTGCGCCAGCGGCTTAGCGAAATCCGTGCGCGCCCGCGGCTCCGCCTGCTCCAGCCCAGCCAGCAACCGATGCAACTGCCCCTGCCGCGTCGACGGCCGGATGTAGTTCCGCACCTCGTCGTCGAACACAATCAGCCCCGCCGGATCGCGCTGATTGTGGATCGCCAGATAGAACAGCGACGCAGCCAGTATACCGCGCGTAGTCCATCTTCGAGACAGCATGCGAGCTGTAGTTCATCGAGTTGCTCGCATCCAGCAGAATCGTCAACTGGCTGTTCGTCTCGCCCCGGTACCGCTTCAAATAGCAACGCTCTGTTCGCGCAAACAGGTTCCAGTCCACGTGCCGCAGATCGTCACCCGGCGTATATGCGCGATACTCCGCGAACTCCTGGCTGAAGCCGAAGTCCGGCGAACGGTGCAGTCCCGCGACAAAGCCGTCCACCACCGTCTTCGCGACCAGGTCCAGACCGGAGATGCCGGCCAGCACCGAGGGATCGAGAAAGCGTTGCACCTTACACCTCCTTCGGCGGCGGCATATACGCCAGCAGCCGCGCAGAATCTCATCCGTATCAATGCGCTCCGACTCGGCATGGAAGTTCAGCAGAATGCGATGCCGCAGCACAGGGAGCACCAGCGCCGTGATGTCGTCGTAGGTCACGTGATAGCGCCGTCGGAGCAGCGCCCTCGCCTTCGCCGCCAGCACAATGAACTGCGCCGCACGAATACTCCCTCCATAGTTCACATACTTCTTCACAAAATCCGGCGCGTTCTCGCTCTTGTGCCGCGTCGCCCGCACCAGGTTCACGACATACCGCGCCAGCGATTCGCCAATCGGCACCATGCGCACCAGCTGCTGAAACTCAAGCAGCTCCTCCGCACTTGTCACTGCGCTTACCTTCACCACCTTGGTCGCCGTCGTCAGATCGACCACCTTCAGCTCATCGCTCGCGCTCAGATAATCCAGCAGCGTATTGAACAGGAAGCGATCCAGCTGCGCCTCCGGGCAGCGGATACGTTCCCTCCAACTCAATCGGGTTCTGTGTCGCCAGCACAAAGAACGGCGACGGCAATTTGTAGATATGCCCCCTGCACCGTGCACGATCGCTCCTGCATCGCCTCCAGCATGCGCCGCCTGCGTCTTCGGCGGAGTGCGATTGATCTCATCCGCCAGAACCACATTGCCGAAGATCGGCCCCTCGACGAACGTCCACTTCCGGTGTCCGGTCGTCACGTCCTCTTCAATGATGTCAGTGCCTGTGATGTCCGAGGGCATCAGGTCAGGCGTGAACTGGATGCGCCGGAAGGTCAGCCCCAGCGTCTCCGCAATCGTCCGCACCATCAGCGTCTTCGCCGTTCCCGGCATTCCGGTGATGAGGCAATGGCCGCCGACAAACAGCGCGATCAGTATCTGGTCCAGCACCTCATCCTGCCCGACGATCACCTGCCGCACCTGGGCAAGGATGCCATCGCGCACCGCTCTGAAAGCGTTCGATGCGTTGCTTGCAGTTGGGCCGCGTCCTGGTTCAGTTCAGCAGTTGTCTCCATCGATTGGCATCCCTCTCTAATTAGGTTTGTCAGATTTGTTTGTCGTCTGTCCCTTTGCTCTCTGCTCGACTTGATCTGCAGCAACAACTTCTGCGCCGGGCGAAATCCCGGGGCCGCCTCCAACGCAAGCAGCACGCTCTCCTCCGCCTTGTCCTTTCTCCCGCAGCAAAGTACGCCTGCGCCAATTCGAACTCCGCGGACGCCTTGTCCAACGGCTTCAGCGCGAGCACCGCCGTATACTCCCGCACCGCACCTGCGTAGTTGCCCTGCGCAAGCCACAGTTCGCCAAGATGGCGATGCAGCCCTTCGGTCTCCGGATAGATATAGTTGATTCGATCCAGCGTAGCCGCGGCCTCCTTTGCGTGCCCCAGTTCCTCTTCGAGCGACGCCAACTTCTTCAGCGTCTCCGGACTTCGACCGCCCATCTTCTCGTACGCCGTCAGCGTCATCATTGCGCCCTGCTTGTCTCCCTTGGCCAACTGCGCGTCGGCAAGAAACTCATAGGCGTTCGCATCCCCGACATACTCCGGATACAGTCGAACACCGTCCGGCGCGGCCTTCACTACAGCATCGTCGTGCTTCGCCTTGGACATTCCGGCCAGCTCCTTCAGCCCCTTGGCCACGCGTCGAAGTTCGCTGCGGTCTGTCCCACGCGCTTCTCCAGCCAAGCCATGTAGTCCTTGTCGAACTCCTCGGGCGACATCTGCAGATCCTTCTGGATCACCTCCGGCGTCGTCTTCAGCTTCGCAAAGGAGTGCACCATCTCCAGGAGCTTGTCGTCGCCCCATCGCTCCTTGATGTAGTCGCAGATGCTTCCCGCCTGGAAGTATGAGACACAGCACCTGCGACGGATACTCCGGGAAGATAAATCCCTGGTCCATCTTCGCCACCGGCAGCAGCTTCTTGTCGCGTATCGCGAGCAGCACCTCCGGCGTCAGCCGGTCGCTCCACTCCGGCGACGCCTGCCTTCCTCATGCACCGCCAGCCCTTCGGTAAACCAGCGCGGCACACGATGGTTCGTCGCCGACAGGATGTACACGTGGCTCATCTCATGCCACAGCGTCGCGCCCCAGTTGAAGTCTCCGGCTTCCGCCCCGACGGGCTGTCCATCGCGACCACTTCGCCGAACGTCACGCCCAGCGCGCCCAGCCCCGGCATCCCCATCGTCCGCACCGCAAAGTCTTCGTGGTCCGGATACACCTCCACCTGCACCGGCCCCGGCAGCTTCATCTTGTACTTCTTCTCGATAGGTCGCCATGGCCTTGTGCAACTCGCGCCTCGAAATACGGCCGCAGCAGGTCGGCCTCATTCTTGCGTAGCTTCAGAATTGTCGTGTCGTCGTGAAAGATCACGAAATTCTTGTAGCTGTCCAGCAGCCTCAGGCTGTTCACGGTTGCAGCATCGCGCTGGCCGTTGTTGTAGCTCATCTCCAACTGCTGCAGCGGCTCCTCCTCCTGGCCCAGCCGCATCAGGTTGATGCCCAACTGCGAACGCGCCGACCACAACTTCGGATCGGCCTCGATCGCCTTGCGATAATACGCGACCCCTTCCTCATACCGCCAGTGCAGCACCAGATGGTGGCCGACCAGCGCGTACCCTTCACCGTACGAAGGATTCACCGCGCGTATCTTCGCAAACCACGCATCCGATTCCGAGTCCGGTCCGCCAGCACCTCCACCGCGGCATCACCGCCATCGCCTCCAGCGCCTCGTTCGAAAGCGCAATCGCCTTGTCCGCCTCGGCCACCGCCTCCTGCGTCTTCGCGTCCTCGAGCGCAAGGTTCGCCATCAGCTCATGCGCCTCCACCAGCTTCGGATCCAGCGTCAAGGCCTTCGCCGCATACTCACCGGCCTTGCTATCGAACCCGTCCGCACTCACCATCGCCAGCCCCAGATACGCCTGCGCGTTTGCGGGATCCTGCTGCAAGCGCCTCGTTGAACAGATCCACTGCCTCCTTGTTGTTGAAGCGCTCGTGCAGCAACATCCCCAACGCACTCGATACATCGCCTTGCTTCCAGGCTGCGCAACCGCCACGCGAACTCCTCGTTCGCCTGATCATACTGCTCCAAGCCCCCAGAACCCCTCCGCGCGCAGATAGGCGTCCCCGCTTCGGCTCAACGCCTCGAAGCACGCGGTCGCCTCTGCGAGTCTTCCCATGCTTACGCAGCGCATTGCAACTCTCCGGGAGTAGTCGAAGCAGGCGCACCCCAGCACCAGCCCGTGCCGGCCAAAGCCAACGCAAGCATCAGCGCGCACATCTGCTGAACGAGGTCACTTCTCCAATTCCCCTGCACTGTCGCCAACTGCACCAGCGCGGCCGTCAACTGCTTCTTGTACTCTCCCGGTTCCATCGCCGCCTTCTGGTACTTCAGCGCATCGATCTTCTGTTCCAGTTCCTCCTTCTTCGCCAGCAGGTCCCGCTTCGCCGGATCATTCATCGCCGCCTGGCTCGCTCCGATCCGCACCACCGTAAACTCGACAGCAACGCGCCCTCTCTGCCCTGCGCCGCACCTGCCCGCACCGCTTCGCCCTGCCCTGTGTCCTCAAACACCGCATGCTCAGTCGCCAGCCGCTTCTGCGACTCATAGAACGCCGCCGTCTTCCGGTCGGCATACTGAAACGCCTCCATCGCGCTGATCGACTCGCTCTTGTCCACATCCGCCGTCGGGTCCTCCAACGCCTCCACCCAATACCGCGCAAACACCGTCGCATTCTTCTCCGTGCCCGTCTTCGTCGCCGCAATCACCGCCGCGCCCCGGCCGCTCCAGCGCAGCCACCGACCCGCCGCTCGCGCTCGTCGTGTTCACAATCAAGCTGCCGCCGCGCCGGCACCTTGTCGCACATCGCCGCCAACTCCGCCGCCGATACATCCGGCCCCACCAGATTGAACTTGTACTCCACCCCATCGAACGACCCATGCCCAATCAGCGTCAGCACAAGATCGTCCTCCGGCTTCGCATCCCGCGCCACCATCGCCATCGTCTCCGTCAACCGCGCCCGCGTCGCCTGGTTCCCCGTCAGCGTATAAACATGCGCGCCGCTCGACGCCTTGAACACCTTGTCCAGGTCCTTCGCCTTCGCCGTAAACCGCTGCTCATAGTCCGGCTCGCCCCCAAGCCCAGCCACCGTCACGTAGTAGACGCTCGCGCGCGCTGCGAGCGTCACCACCAGACAATCCAGCAACTGCCAAGCAGCAACCGCCTCTATATCACACCCCACTTGCGCCGCAGCAGCCACTCCGCCGCACATCAACCCCAGCAGCACCAGAAACACGATCGGCATATTCCAAAGCTCCTTCGTATCGCGCACCGAGATCCCCGCCTCCGAATACGAAATCTCCTTCGGCAGCCGTCCCAGTTCATCCGCCTTCCAATACCGCCCGCCCGTCTGCGACGACAGCTTCTCCAGCAGCTCGCGGTTCTGCTCCGTGTGGAAGTTCTCCGCCACGCCATCCGTCCGCTCGAAGGTCAGCACATCCTTCCCCAGCTCCTCCGGCCCCGCGCCCTGCCGTCACCTCCGCCACATACGATCCCGGCTTCTCCGCCGTCCACTCCGCCTGAAACGTTCCCGGCATCATTCGGCACCGGCGTCATATCCACCAGCGCCGACGCATCCCTCCGGCCCAATCATGTGCGCCACTACACTGCGCATCCGGCGCAGGCGTGTACTCCTTGTCCCGCACCATCGCCGTCAGCCGCACGCGCCCATCATCCATCAGCGTCTGCGCCGGCATCGCCGCCACCACCTGCCCCGGAGAATCCGCCGCCACCCATCGCAGCAACTGCTGCCAGAACAGATCGTGCGTCGGATCACCCAGCGCCTGGCTCATCTGCCATCGCCACGTCCCCGACGTCGCCATCACCGCCGTCCGTCCCCGCCCATAGTTCTGCGTCACCAGCAGCGGCAACTTCGCCCCGGCCTGCGTTCATCTCCGCCAGCACCGTCGCGCCCGGCTTCGGAGTCCCGGCGTCCTGGTAGTCCATCATGTACGGCAGCTTCTTCCACCGCTCCACATTCTTCGCCGGATCGTCCAACAGCCGCGTCACCGCGACTATCCGCACCAGCCGCCGTCAGCTGCGCCGTCGCCGGATCGCGATGAAACGTGTTCTTCCCGTTCGGCAAAAACGTCGGCAACAGCTCTGTCACACTCGACGCGCCCCATCCTCCATCCGCCAGCGAAAACCGCCCGCCCAGAAACAGCACCCCGCCGCCTCGCTCGTCCACAAACTCCCGCAGCAACTCCTGCTGCGTCGGCGTAAAGTACCCCGCCTCCACCGACCCGATAATGATCCCGTCGTACTTGAACAGATCCTCCGCCCTCACCGGAAATCCGTCCGCCAGTTCCTTCGGATCGCTGATCCCCTGCCGGTAAATCTTGTTCTCCGTCGTCCGCAGCATCGACACCACCTGCACGCCTGTCCTCCTCCGCCGCGCGCCGGATAAACTTGTACTCCCACCGCGGCTCGCCCTCCACATACAGAATCCGCCGCTGCTCGCCGCTCACATTCACCAGCCGTGCCATCGCATTGTTCGGCGAGATTCTCCTCGCCCGGCAGCGGCTCCAGCGAAAACTGCATGCTCTTCACCCCCGCTCCCCGCGTTGAAGAACATCGTCTCCGTCTGCATCACGCCATCCGCGCCCAGCGTCACGTCCTTCGACGCCAGCGGCTTGTCGCCATCCTTCACCATCAGCGTCGTCTTGCTGCCCGCATACCCGCGCTGATGAAAGCTCACCGTCGCCTCATCCGCGAATCCGCCATCGCCCGCGCCGCCACGCTCACATCGTCCATCTCCACATCGTGCGCCAGCCTGCTCCTTGCCGAAACCCGATCGTATGCACCGGCAGCCGCCGGTTCCGCAGCGCGCTGATCGTCTCCAGGTCGATCCCACCCGCATTTTCAGCGCCATCACTCAGCAGCACCACCGCGCCCACCGGCAGGTCGCTGTCTCCGCCGCCAACTGCTTCAGTCCGTCGTTGATGTGCGTCGCCGCCGCCAGTCGGCCTGCAGCGTCCGTCCACCTTCGCGACGCCGAGCGATCCCGCCATCCAGCCGATACACCCGCGTCTGGAACCTCTTCTGCAGCCCCGCCAGCATGCCAGTTCCGCTCGTTGCCAAGGCCTTCACCGCCGCAGCCTCCCGCGTCGTCTTCCCATCGTCGTCCGCTGTCCGCAATCGCCATGCTCCGCGAATCGTCCACCAGCACGGCAATCATGTTCTGCTGCGACTTCAGCTCCGCCACCGTAATCGCCGGCTGCCACAGCAGCACCAGCACCAGCGTCACCAGCAGCGACTGCAGCCGCCACACCACACCCGCCCGCCAGGTCCGCATCTTCGGAGCAGCCTCCGGCAGCTCGCGACCAGATCAGCCACCCCAACCCGCCACCGACGCAACAATCAGCAGCAGCAGCACCCATCCCGGCCACGAGCCAAGCAGGACTAACTTGCCCTTGGTAAACACCGGTATCGGATACTTGAAGAAGAATTCAAACATGCCTGGGAGGCCATCGCCCACCTCTCGAAAGCAACGCGTTAGCTTACGCTCGCATCCATCGCAACCTAGCAACTGGCAATCCAGCCGTCGACTACTCAGTGCGTCATGCTATACACGATATAGTTCAGCCCCACACGAAACGCCATGGAAGCAAACTGCTCCGGATACTCCGGATCGTCCGCCCACTCCCACGCATCGCCCAGGTGCATGTTGTGGCAGATCGCCACCACGATCCGCCCATGGTCATCGCGGATCGCGCGCCACTTCGCCACGTAGCCGTCCTTCTCGTACGTCCTGCCCGTGCGGATGTACTGCTCGCCCGGCACCTGGAACCGGTCGTCCATGTCGTACAGCACATGGAAGATCTCGTCCTTGTTCTCAGGTCCTCCACCGGCCGGTCCGGGAAGACCTGCCGCATCCCGGTCATGAAGTTCTCCCAGTCGTCCGTCCCGTGGAAGTCGTCCACCATCAGGAATCCGCCCTTCAGCAGATACTCCCGCAGCCGCTTCGCCTCCTCATCGGTAAACGACCACGTCTGCACCTGCACCGCATACACCCACGGATAGTTGAAGATATCGTCCGAGTCCAGGTTCACCACCTGCTCGGTCGGCCGCCCCTGGATCCGCGTCAGCCGGTTCAGCGCGATCAGAAACTGCCGGTCAGCCTTCGGATAGTCCCGCGACCACGTCGCCCACCGCCCGTACCCATACCCCCCGTACCTGCTGCTACCCAGGTTCGAGTTGTAGCTCAGCCGCGACCAGGCAAACTCAGCCTTTTCATTGCTTTGCTCGGGCTGATAGCCCCAGTCCGCCGTCCGCTGGTATGCAACCAACAGTCGTGCAGAACACCGCTGCGATCGACGCCGACCGTCATTGCCTGCAGGAGCTTCATCAGCGAACCCTCCTGGTAGGCGCGAGAATATCAGATTTGCCTGCGTTCTCCCGCCAAGCTTCCGTTCAACTGCATGTTGCTTCTATAGACGAAACCCGCAGTACCTTGTTGCACCCCTTTTCCGCCGAGACGAGCGATTTATCACAAATCGAAACGTTCTCTTCAACCGGGCTCATCCACTAACCCTTCCTTCCCCAGCTTGTAAGGCGGGGCGCTGCGTGAGAGTATCTCGTCAGCACATGGCGCAGGTGCGCATCCAACGCATCAGGAGAACCCAGGTCCTTGCAGCGGCGAGACTTCCTCAAGTTCGGCAGCCTTACGCTTGCCCAGGCAGCTACAGCCAGACTCCTGCCCGGCCAAATGTCCGGTCAGATGCCGTCGCCCATTCCACAGGATCCGACCGCTCCGCCTGAGGGCAAAGCCGACTTCACCCTCCGCATCGCTCCCGTCACCGTCGAGCTCGCCCCCGAGCGCATCCTCAGCACCATCGGCTACAACGGCATCTCACCCGGCCCCATCCTCCGCATGCGCGAGGGCAAACCCATCACCGTCGACGTCATCAACGACACCGACATCCCCGAACTCGTCCACTGGCACGGCCTGCTCATCCCCGCCGAAGTCGACGGCGTCGAAGAAGAGGCCACACCCTTCGTCCCGCCACAGGGCCGCCGCCGCTATCAGTTCACCCCGCGCCCGCCGGCTCCCGCTGGTACCACTCCCACGCCATGGCCATTCCGACCTGCACAAAGGCTCCTACACCGGCCAGTTCGGCTTCCTCTATATCGACTCCGGCAACGATCCCGGCCAGTACGATCAGGAGCTCTTCCTCGCCCTCCGCGACTGGGAGCCCTTCTTCACCAGCAATATGGAGGACACCGACGAGGACGGCCAGAACGACCCCAGCCCGAAAAGCCCGCCGTCCTCAACACCGCTCCCAACGGGCTCGAAGTCAACTCCACTACCTACTCCATCAACGACAAGTCCCTCGGCGCCGGCGAACCCATCCGCGTCAAGGAGGGCCAGCGCAGTCCTCTTCCACCTCCTCAACGCCAGCGCCATCGAGAACCGCCGCATCGCGCTCCCGCGGCCACAAGTTCAAGGTCATCGCCCTCGACGGCAACCCAGTCCCTTCGCCCCAGTCGGTCGAAACCCTCTTCCTTGGCGCGGGCGAGCGCATCGACGCCGTCGTCGAGATGAACAACCCCGGCGTCTGGATCCTCGGCGCGACCGAAGACCCGATCCGCACCGCCGGCCTCGGCGTCGTCGTCGAGTACGCCAACCAGCACCGCCAGCCCCAGTGGATCAAACCCTCCACCTTACGCTGGGACTACACCCTCTTCGGCGCCCCTGAAAGTGCACAGCCAGCCAATACGCCCGATCACACCTTCGACATGGTCTTCGAGAAAATCCCCGGCGGCGCCGGCAAATTCAACACCTGGCTGGTCAACGGCAAACCCTACCCTCACGAGAACGAGTTCGTCCTCCAGCAGGGCGCGCGCTACCGCCTCATCTTCCGCAACCGCACCGACGACGCCCATCCCATGCATCTGCACCGCCACCAGCTCGAACTCACCGAGATCAACGGCACAAGACCTCCGGCATCATCAAGGACACCGTCGTCGTCCCCTATTACGGCCGCGCCAGCGTCGACTTCACCGCCAACCAACCCGGCCTCACCCTCTTCCACTGCCACATCCAGCAGCACATGGACTACGGCTTCAAAGCCCTCTTCCGCTACTCCTAAGGGGTTTTCACTTCCAGATGTCGCTGCTATTTTTTCCAGAGGTCTCCACGAAAGGCAATCTCTCAATGCGAACGCGCTCTTATCGCAGATCGCTTTTGACTGGCGTAGCGATCGTGTTGCTCTCCTCTTCACTTTCACTCATCGCCCAGGATCCAAGTCCTGTGCGCCCTAAGATCACCGGCATCTCGCATGTTGGGTACTTTGTCTCCGATCTTCCTCAGGCCATTGCGTTCTGGCACGATTTTCTCGGCTTCGACGAGGAGTACATCCTCACCAAGAAAGACAGCAAAGATATTCGTATCGCCTTCATCAAGATTAACGACCATCAACACATTGAGCTGTTCAATGAGCCGCCAACTCACCCACCGAACATGATGAGCCATCTCTGCTTCACGGTTGACGATATTGAAGCGATGCGAAGTTATCTGCAGTCCAAAGGTTTCGACGTCAAACCCGGCAATGGCGGGAAGACCCGCACGGGTGATTTCGCCTTTGAGATCAAGGACCCAGATGGGACGCTGGTCGAGTTCGTGCAAAGTCTTCCTGATGGCATGGAAGCGAAGGCCGCGGGCAAGTTCGAGCCTGAAACGCGCATCTCCACCAAGATCTATCACCTTGGCTTCCTCGTGGGAGACAGCGAGAAGTCCTTGGATTTTTACGGCAACGTGCTCGGATTTAAGGAGACGTGGCGCGGGGGCGGCAATCCCACGGAGTTGAGCTGGATCAATATGCGCGTTCCCGAGGGAGACGACTATGTTGAGTTCATGCTCTACCGCAAGATGCCGGACAAATTCGGTACGAAAAACCACATCTCGTTGGAAGTGCCTGACGTTGCGAAGTCAGTCGCGATTCTTGAGGGCCGCCCCGCATTCAAGACCTATGGCAAAGAGCTTACAGTCGCTACGGGCGTCAACCAGAAGCGTCAGGTGAATATCTACGACCCCGATGGGACGCGCGTCGAGCTGATGGAACCTAATACGGTTACGGGTAAGCCAACTCCGTCCTCGACTGCTCCGCCACCGCCGCCGCACGACTGACCCACATGTAATGGTTGGGCAGCTTGGGGCCCTCTACCAACAAATTTTCTAGACACACAATGAGGACGCACTCCACTATGAATTCACATCTTACACGACGCACCTTTCTCACAGGAGTTGGTGCAGCCGCGGCTATGACGACGCTGCCCTCTTTCGCTGCGGCCGATCGCTCGCAGGGCATTCGCTTTGGCTACACCGCCATGACCTGGGGCAACGATGAGCGCCTGGCGATCGACGATATCGCCGCGGTCGGTTTTCCGGGGATTCAGTTTCGTGCCAATGCCGTCGCAGATTTCAAATCCGCAGAACTGAAAGAGCTCCTGGCCCAGCACAAGCTCACCTTTGTGGCCCTTTCCAGCGGGGACGTCTCTCTTGATGGGCCACCGGCGGAACAGATCGCAAAACACGTTGCGAATGCTCATTTCGTGAAGGATTCAGGCGGTCTGTATCTTCAAGTACTTGATGTGCTCAAGACCTATCCGCGTTCAGCCACACCTGATGAGTGCAAACGCCTTGGGGGCCTTCTTACCGAACTGGGTAAACGAACTGCGGACCTCGGCATTCCGCTCGGCTACCACAATCACCTCAACACTCTCAGCCAGAGTCCGGCGAATCTGGACCGCATCCTCGAACACTCCGATCCCAGGTACGTCAGCCTTGAACTCGATACCGCCCATCTCGTCGCGGGCGGGGGCGACCCGGCCAAGACGATTGAAAAATATCATGATCGCCTTCTCTTCCTGCACCTTAAGGACGTCCGCGACATTTCTGCCGATACGCCCAACGCAAAATATCCGTTTGAGTTCGTGGAGCTCGGCCGTGGACGCGTCGATCTTCCCTCGGTTTTTGCCGCACTGGAAAAGGTCAAGTTCCACGGGTGGGCCGTCGTCGAACTCGATCGAGTCCCTGATAAATCGAGAACGCCGAAGGAGTCCGCTATCATCAGCAAGACCTATCTCGAACAAAAGATTGGTGTCGCCGTCTAATTTTCTGATGGTCGGAGAGCACCGTATTGAACAAGACAGCCGCTAAACTGCCGTTCCGAGAAATTGTCGCTCTGGGCGTCATCATTAGCTTACTTCGATGCTGGACAGATCGCTGCGCCAATGGTGCTCTTGGCGAAGGGGGCCATGATACTGGCTACTGATCGAAGCTGACCGTTTTTCATGACGCACTGGACGTTGACCGCGTCGTCGATATCCTTGAGGGGATCACCTGAGACGATGATCAGGTCAGCCAGATGGCCGGGCTCGAGCGTGCCCAGTTCCTTAGTCAGGCCGTAAGCTTTTGCTGGGAGAATCGTTGCGGTTTCGAGTGCCTGCCATGGAGCGCGACCATACTTGACCTGAGCGCGCAGGTTCAAGTGAAGGCTGGTTGCGGGCAGGTCGAGCGGAGAGTCCGTTCCTGCGAGAATGATGCCTCCAGCGTCGAGAACGGCCGAAACGGTGGCCTCTTCGTCCTTGAGGTGGGCGAAGGCTGACGTTGTATCGGTTTTTTGAGCGGTAGCGAGGGCAAGACTGAGTCGGGCGTTCTCCCAGGGTGGGGAGATGGCGCGGCGCGGATCCGTCGCCAGCCCGGGGTCGTCGGCGTATTGCGCCTGGCTAAAGGTAGTGGAGATGGTCCACATTCCGGACTGCGCGAGTAAAGCGCGGACGTCGGAATAACTGACCCCTGTGAGCGACCGGGAGTAGGCCCAGCCAGTGCGGGCGGTGGCGCTGATGTGGCTCATGCCGTCTTCACCGAGCGAGACCGCTGGAAGAAGATAATGCGAGGCGGTTTCAACGCCCATCTGCGAGTGAGCGAACTGAATTCCCTGCTCCGCCCAAGCGTAGGGCAGGCGGACGTACAGTTTTACAAAGTCGAAGTCCAATGCTTTAAGCCGATTGAACTCACGGTGCAGTTGTTCCTCGCTCGTGGTAGGTATCATCATCGGGTAGTAGACTCGCTCGCCGTCTACGGCTTCGCCGGTAGTGAAGAGACGTGGGCCGACTGCGGTGCCAGCGTTGTAAGCCTCGCGGTGGGAAAGGGCACGATAGGCATTGTCAGCGATCGCACGGACCTCGGTAATGCCGTAGACAAGCCAAAGGCGGCCGAAGCGATCGCCGTAGTAGATCGAGTTGTCGGAGTCCGTGTGGGCATGATTCTCCCACAGCCCGGGCATGACTGTTGAGTCACCGGCTTCGATGGTGCGGGTTACGCCGACAGGTGGCGTAGCGCGGTGGGGCATGACGCTGGTGACCCGGTTGTCAGTAATAACGATGTCTACGTCTTTCTGCTCCTCGGGTCCGGAGCCCTTCCAGAACCTTGCAACATGGATGAGGAGTTTTTGCTCTGGCTTTGCGTCGGCAAATCTGAGCTCCACCGGCACGGTCGAGATGGCTTTTGTAGAGCGGTCGATAAGCTTCAGTTTGCCGTCGTTGAGATAGAGGATTTTGGACGAGTCGGCGCTGTAGGTCGGTGCGTCGGTAGTCTCGTCGTTGAGCCGAACTGCGGCGCCATTGGGACGACCGTCTGCGTCCACGGGCATGGTGTAGAGAAGATCGTCCATTACGAAAGCCATCTCTTTCCCGTTGGGCGAGTAAATTGGGCCATCCTCGGTGCGTGTGGTGATGGACTCGTAAGGAGCGGGTGAGAAGAATTCGGTCTTGCCCGTTGCCACGTCAACAGTGAGGATTGAACTCGTACCCTCACGGAAGCGCTTCGTGTAAGGCTTGATTGTGGCAATAGCTACGGTTTTTCCGTTTGCGGAGAAGGCGGGGCGACCTGGAAAGAAGGTCGCGGGGGCCACCGGCTTGATGGCGCCGGTGGCTACGTCAACGATGAGGGTGGCGCCCGTCTGGTCCTGAAAGGCGATGAATTTGCAATCGGGCGACCAAGCGGGCATGATCTGTGCGGATTTGCTCGGGGAGACCTGCTTGTCGGTGTTGGTGTCAGGAGACGAGAGGTCGTGGAGGTAGATATTCTCTATGCCATCACGATCTGAGACATAAGCGAGCGTTTTGCCGTCAGGAGACCAGGTGGGACCTTGCTTGTAGAAGGTGTCGTGGGTGAGGGCCACGGGCGCGTCGGCGATGGTCATCAGGTAGAGCTGATTGAGGGCGATGAAGGCCACCTGTTTTCCGTTGGGAGAGAGTGCCGGCGCGTAGATGCCTTTGACCTGATGGGAGGTCGTGCTATCGAAGTCGTAAACCTTGTGCGCGTATTGCGGGCGAACGGATTTGATGGCGGCGCTGAACGGGATTGGCGTCTCGGACGAAGCGGATAGATTGGTGCGGAGGACATGGCCGTCACCGGTATACAGAAGCTCAGAATCGGAGAGCCATGTGGCCGGAAAGGGGAACGTATCGGTAGCTTTCCCAGCATAGGTCGTCGTTCCGGTGACGAGAAGCTGGGCGGTATTCATGAACATTCCGACGCCGTGAAACTGGACGTAGGCGAGAGATTTGCCGTCAGGGGAATAGCTGGGGGCTTCGACGCGACCTTCGGCGATGCTGGAGACCAGGGTCGTCTGATGTCCTGTGGCAAGCTCGATTGACTCGATGGTTTTGCCGTTGATACCCGTTCCACTGACAAAGGCGATCTTCGTGCCGTCAGGAGACCAGGCGGGACCGAACTCGTCCGCTTCTGCAGAGGTGATCTGCTTCAGTTCGCCTGTGGCGATATTGACGGTCCAGATATCGTAGTTGCCTTTGAACGCGCGATCGGACGAAAAGGCGATGGAGGTGCCGTCCGGGGAGATGCGAGGCTCGCGGTCATCTCCGTGGCCACCGGTGATCTGCTTCAGACCGGAGCCGTCGGGGCGCATGGTCCAGATGTGGAAGGTGCCACCAGCGTAGGATTGAATGGCAATCAGATCGCTCTTGGCAGACCAGTCGGGATGTGAGGCTTCCTCATAGGGGGTCGTGATCTGCTTTGCGAGTCCACCTCCGATAGGAACGCTGTACAAGAGGCCCTGCAGGTCGGCGATGATCGTTTTGTGGTCGGGGGAAACGGTGACGAAGACGTTTGTGCCTTCGGAGATGGCGATGGTCTTTTCTTTGCCGGTGGACTCGGCGTTGACCGAAGTAGCTAGTGCCAGGACGAAAATAGAAGTTAACGCGCCAGTTCTGAAGCGGGTCGCTGCCAGGTGCATTTGTTCGTTCCCCTCAGCAAAACGCGCAGTGCTCACGTTGGTGCGCGTCTTCGTTGTGATTTTCCTAGATTCAGACTACGCCGCAATCTAAAACTCCAAACGTCCAAGAAATTGGAACGAGCGCGGGCGCCACTCAACGGGAATGCCGGTAGCGGGTGTCGTGGTGGCTTGTGGTATCCCGTAACTCGACGAGGTTACGATGCCATTAAAGGTGCCGTAGTTGGCGTGGTTGAATACATTGAAAGCTTCGACGGCAATAATTCCGGTGAACCGATCACCGAACTTGTGTGCCTCCTGCAGACGGGTGTCCATACGATAGACATTTGTGCCGTAGAGGGCGTCACGTTTGGTAAGCCAATAGCCTGTCGCGGTGTCGAGGTAGTTGTTGGCGGGATTGTTATAGACGGTAACGCATGTGCTTCCCGCAGGACAGGTTGTTCCCGGAGCGACAGGGACAGTGTTGAGGGCGAAGGTGCGGTTGGAACTGGGGGCATAGCCTGTGGGTTGCGTCGTACCGACGGTAGTGGCGAAGGCGTTGCCAGAACCATAATGAAACAGTCCGGATAGAGACAGACCATATTTGATGACGTAATCGCCGGTGACGGTAAGGGTCTGGCGCTGGTCGTCCAGACCATGTGCCCACTCATCGCTGATCCCGTTTACAAATGGCTTGTTGGGGTAATAGAAGGGGGACTCGGTAGAATCCTTCAACGAAGCATAGGTATATGCGACGCCGCCGGTAAAGCCGTGCTGAAGAGAATGACGAATGCCCAAGAGCAGGGCGTCATAGATTGAACCAGCTCCGTTCGGCGTGAAAAATTGATTGACGTTAGTGAATGACTGGTTGCAGACGTTAAAGCTGCTGGTGGTGTAGGTGGGGTCCTGGGTAACGCCACCACCCGGGCAGAGGGTCGCCTGCCCCGCCGTGTACCTGGTGGCTGGACTGTAATTGAACTCGGGATTGTTCGGGTTTTGGAGGAGATTGGAGTTGAGGCGGATCCAATCGTGGTAGACGCGCGTATAGACATAGTCGGCAGTGATAACCGTACGATACATAAGCTCTCGCTGCACCCCAATGGACATCTGTAGAGCGTATGGAGTAGAGACATTTGGGCCCAATGGCTGGACCGCCTGGCGAGGAATGGTTATGGATGGAGGAAATGGGTTGAGCAGATTCAGATTGGAGGTTGCGGTACCGGTGACTGACTCCTGCAATGAGGTGACACCGTTGAAAATCTGGCCGTCAATGGTCTGGTTAGCGGCAATATCGGCAAAGAACATTCCAGCTCCGCCGCGAAGAACCGTCTTGCCATTTCCAGTAATGTCGTAGACAAAGCCGAGTCGAGGCGCGAACTCATGATTGTCGTTGCTTTGCGGAGTCAGCAGCCCGTTATTTAGCTTCAGTTTCGTATTGAAGATGCCAAGGTCGTTATCGTAGCGGAGACCTAAGTTAAGCGTGAGGCGCGCCAACATCTTATAGTCATCCTGGGCCCAGAAGGCGATCTGTGTTCGGGGGATGTTGACGTCAAAATTGCCCGACCCCTGCGTAAAGGTACCGAGAGCACAAAGAGAGTTGATGCTGGTGTGAGTGGCATCATTGGTGTTCGTGTAATTCCAGGAGGCTATGTTGGTAGTGCCATTGGGAAAGAGGTCGTTAGCCACCTGGGTGGCGGTGTAAGGCACACCATTGACGGTCTTTGCGACGATGGAGGCGCATGCGCTGGCAGTGCCGGCCTGGTTCTGCTGGAACAATCCGGTGTTGGCGTCGTAGAGCAACTCTGCGCCGAACTTCAGGCTGTGTTTGCGGGCAAGATAGAACAGATCGTCGCGATACTCCTGGACATTCTGGTTGAAGACCTGCGGGTAGTTGTATGGCGCACCGACCGTGACACTCCCGAAGGTGATAGCCTGCGAGTTAAAAATAGGCAGGTTCTGCCATTGAAAGTGACTGAAATCGATGTGTACATCGTTGACCATTGTGCCGCTGATGTCACGCACCCAGTCGCCAAGTACGGTGTAGTTGCTCCGTGTGGCATAGTAGGCGGAGCTTGGATCCGCCGTGCTGGTGGCAAATGTGTAGTTGTTCTTGAATGTAAAGCCATTAACGCGGACGAAGACGTGGTCCTTGGTGGTGGGTTGGTAATCAAATCGACCCAGATATTCGTTGACAGTGATTACCTGAGGAAAGACGAGATTAGTGGCACTTCCCGGGAGAAGAGGACTGTCAGTGATACCACTTGACTGGTGCTCCCCCTCGTAGGAACCGAAATACCAGAGCTTCTCTTTGCGGATGGGGCCTCCGAAGGTGCCCGCCGAACTGCTGATCGGACAGCGGGGTGACGACCTTTGCTATGGGATCCGCCGCATTTGCAAAGTCGTTACGGAAATACCCGAAGACCGATCCATGAATCTGATTAGTTCCAGTCTTGGACTGGACATTCACTTCTACGCCCGCAGAACGGCCAACTGTGGCGTCGAAGCGGTTGGTGATGATCTGGAACTGGCCGATTGCGTCAGGAGAAAACCGCGGCTGACCGAAGCTGGCGTCTGCGGTGTTTTGGGTTACCTGTAGTCCATCGAGATTGATCTGAAATTTGCCGGAGTTTTCGCCGCCGAGCGGCGTGTCGTTCGTAATGGCGTTGACGCGTACGCCGGGAACCAGAGTGGCAAGTTCCATATAGTTGCGTCCGTTTATGGGAAGGCTCTTAACGTCATCTGGGGTGATGTTACCTGCGACGGTGGAGGAGGTCGTGTCGACGGCGTTGTCGCCGGCCTGGACAATAACTGCATCGCTGACGCCTTTAACCGGCAACGTAACATCTATTTCTGGTGTCTGGCCGATAAGCATGGAGACCTTCGTTTCGACGGTGCTGAATCCGGGAGCCATGACGGTAACGATGTAATCTCCCGCGGCGAGTGACGGGATGAGGTACGTTCCGGCAGCATTGGTCTTTGTGTGAAACAATCCGGCCCCAACCTGCTTGACTTCCACGGCAGCGTCAGAGATGACAGCACCCTGAGAGTCGGTTACGCGACCTGTGATGCCGGTCTGCTGAGCGTGTAGTGCGGACGGTGTAAGAACGGAGAGCGAGACAAGTAGAGCGGAGAAAAGGCGATTGACATTCTTCATTTTCTTGAAGACCTCACAATGCATGATCGACATAGCCTTCGCTCTTGAATTCGCACTGTTCCAGTGCGGAAGGATGGCGGAGTCGCCTTCGAAAACCGGGCGACGGAGCGTTGAAACAAATGACATTTAGAGACTTACTTGAAGATGTGGCATTTTAGGAGGAGAAAAGAGCTCCGCTAAAAAAGATGAGCCTACACAAATCACAGGTGCTTCAAAATACTTTTTTTGGCTGAATGATTGGAGCGTATTGGCTTTCTATGCCGATGTCTAATCGAAAGATTCTTGCACGTGATAGAAAAATGCCAGCGAACGAAAAGAGGGCTTTGTAGTTTTCATTGACAAAACAGACAACTGCCTCGAAGATGTCATTACACCGATGTAAATTGTCCGTTTAATTGGCGCACAATAACCGGTTTATCTGACACAACTTCATATTTCCGTTTCTTGCTTTGACAGCCCTAGCAGCGCATAGGTTTCAGCACGACACCGAGGCCCTACTTTGGACTTTAGAATCAGGCAGCTGCAGTGTTTTCTGACGTTATCGGACCTTCTGAATTACGGGAAGACGGCGCGTGCTTTGTACATGAGCCAACCGACAATCACGTTTCAGATCAACTCGCTTGAAGATGCGTTTGGAGTCAAACTGTTTGAGCGCGATCGCCAGCAAGTTCGATTGACTGATGCAGGATTTGTGTTTCGGAAGTATGCCCAAAGCATCATGGATACAGTAGATGCAGCGCATGAATGCCTGAGCGGTTTGCACACGCGATTACGTCTACGCGTGGCCTGTGGCCCTGTTGGCCAGTTCGTTCTTCTGCCTGCCGTGATCCGCATGCTAGCGGCACGGTACCCGGATTTCGAGCTGGAAGTTACTGAGCTTACGACCGAGCAGCAACTGACGCGGCTGCCAGAGGGGAAGATCGATGCTCTGCTCATGGTGGGCGCCCTTCCGGTCAAGGGGCTGCGATTCGACCCGATCTGTAAGGAGACGCTGGTTGCAATGGTGTCACAACACAGCGAGCTAGCCGCGGAGCACATCATCTCTGTGCGGCAATTGCGCGACATCAGCATTATCGCGTCACGCCCTAAAGACTGCCGTTTCCACCAACCTTTCCTCCATGAGCTTCTGGCGCCCTTTGGGATTACTCCACGCATTGTGGAATCTCCTCAGTCGTGTTCAGTCCAGTTTGCTTACGTCGCCGCCGGAGAAGGTCTAGCGATTACTACTGAATCGATGACGGCCTGCACATTTCCGGGTATTGTCGCGGTTAGATTCAAGGAGACCCTGCCCGAGTTGCAGCTTGGCCTTGCCGCTATGGAAGCTAACGATAGCGCCGCGATGACAATTTTTCGTGACGTCGTGATGCAGTGTGCACAAATAACGCTCGAGACGCGCGACACGACTTACCTAGCGCATGCCCCTCAATCTGCAATCAGCCTTCAGGAAGCTCGCAAAGCGAGTTAGGAGCCGATTTTCGCCGAACTGGATCTCGACGAACCCAAGGGTTTCTGGGGGTAGGGAGATGATTCGGAGAAAAAGACCGGCCACGAACTGACTGTTCGGCCGCGGTCTTTGTGCTTGACTACACGTTGGTTCCAATTTGCCGACTAGGTCGTCTTCAAGGGGCGTTCCAACCAACAGACATCCAAGTAGCGGTTGAACTTGTATCCGTTCTCGGAGAATACTCCAACCATTTTGAACCCGAAGCGCTGGTGTAACGCTGCCGAGATCGGATTGGGAGGCACATATCCGGCGACGATTCGATGGATGTTTTCTTCTGACAGGGCCGCAAAAAGCGCGGCGTAGAGTCGAGTACCCAATCCTTTGCCTACGGACTCTGGCGCACAATAGATGGTGGCTTCGACGGTGGTGTCATAAGCGGCTTTGGGGCGAAAGCGAGCTGTGCCAGCATAACCGACAACATGGCCGTCCCTTTCGGCGACTAGAAGCCGGTACCGTCCAATCGTGCCGAATTGCTCGAACCATGAAATTCGCTGCTCAACGGTCCAGGGCACGACATCGAATGTAATCGGCGTGTGAACAACGTAGTAGTTATAAATCTCCGTGAGGCGCGGGAGATCGTCTCTGGTCGCGGCACGAATCTCAATGCCAGGCAAGTCGAGGGCCTCCGATTCGTTCATCACTATTCCCTTTTGGGCTGCATAGTCGATTGCAGCCGCTAAATGCAATTGCTCGAACAGGATTCTAGAATCTCTTTTCGCGGAAGACAGGTCGGACGCTGTGCACCCCTTATAAATGGAACCGGAGGCATCGTGTTGAATTCGATTTTTCTACGTCGATTTTTTAATTCCAATTCCTGTTTGATCAGATATCGGCTCGACGTTGCCCCGAGGCGCTTCTATCAAGGGGTGGAACCCACGTGCTTCGTGTAATCGATTGTCGTCAGGCTTCCATCTTGTTTCAAATGATAAAAACGGTCGGCGGCCACTCCTTCAAAGACCTGGGCCTTTCCATTCGGCCACTGCACCTCCACTCTGTCGATTCGTCCCGTCTCTCCCAACCCGAAGTGCAACCGCAGATCACTTTGTGACAAGTAGCTTCCTCCGCTCCTGACCTCTCCCATCTGCTTCATCTTTCCGGTGGTCACCAAAACACGCGCGTTTAGCGCAAGCTTGTTCGTCACGCCCCCCTCCAACTCGAAGCTTACCCAATGGTTTGCCGGATTACTCTTTGCCTCCAGAATCATCGGCCCCCCTGTAAGGTTCTCGACGACGATATCGAGTCTGCCACGATTGAAGAGATCGCCCACTGCCAGTCCTCGACTCACCTGAGGGACTCTCGCCGCTGTGCCAGTAAGCGCACCCACTTCGCGAAAGGTTCCGTTCCTTTGGTTCTGATACACCAGCATTGGCTCTCTGTATGTGCTTCCGATCTTCACGCTGTCCACCTGCGGATAAACATGGCCATTAACAAGAACCAGGTCCTGCCACCCCGAATTGTCCAGATCAATAAATGCATCGCCCCAGCCCACAAAAGGCACACTTTCTCTTGCGATTCCGGCCTTCCGCGACACATCCGAGAAGTTCAGCCCTCCGTCGTTGCGGTAGAGCACAGCATATTCGTCGCTGAAGTGCGAGATGGCTATACTCATGAGGCCATCGTTCATGTAATCGCCGAGCGCGAGACCCATATTTGCCTGCTCCACACCATCTTCGCTCACCGCAATGCCGGCGTCGTAGCCGATTTCCTTGAACCGTCCGTTGCCTTCGTTGTGGTACAGGTAGTTTGGTTCTCCGTCATT
This sequence comes from uncultured Acidobacteriaceae bacterium, assembly GCA_963756685.1. GTDB lineage: Bacteria > Acidobacteriota > Terriglobia > Terriglobales > Acidobacteriaceae > Edaphobacter. Next base: position 2,403,447 of record CAVWON010000001.1, on the reverse strand, counting down.
AGCAACAAAAAGATCCAACTTGCCGTCGTTATCGAAGTCCGACCACACGGCCCCAAGTCCGAAGTAGTGGTTCGCGTCGTCGACGCCAGCCTGCTTTGCGACCTCAGTGAAATGTCCCGTCGCCATTGTTGTGATACAGCGCGTCTGGGGAACCCTTCAGACCCCGCGGCCCGCACTGCACCGCAATCTCATGATATTCGCAGGTCTTTCGCGAACCGAATGTCGGCAAGTCATGCAGATCGAGATCAACATAATGGGCCACGAAGAGGTCGGAGTTACCATCGCCGTCGTAGTCGCCGAAAGCAACACCTGTCGCCCACCCTACGTCCTTGTCGAGATGGGCCGCCTTCGTGACGTCGGTAAAAGTCCCGTCCCCGTTGTTGCGATACAGTACGACCCCGCCAAAGCAACTCACCAATAAATCCGGCCGGCCATCGTTGTTGTAATCGCCGACCGCTACGCCCATCGCCCAACAGGGAGAGGCCACGCCGGCCTTGTCCGTAACGTCAGTGAACGTTCCGTCATGGTTGTTGTGATACAGCGCGCTGCGGGCCTTCTTTCCCTCCAACTGCATGGCAACACTTGGCGCACCTGTAAAGTAGATATCGAGCCAGCCATCTCCGTCGTAGTCAATCAGCGCCACACCACCGCTCATCGACTCTACGATAAATTTCTGTTCCGGGCTTGAAAGATGTTCGAAATGAATGCCGGTAGATTCCGTAATGTCAATGAGTTGCGGAACCGGCAACGGCTTCTCCGACTCTCCCTTGCGCGAGAGCCTCACAATGGGTCAGCGATGCGGCAGCTATGGAAATTGAGATGACCCAGAGCAAATGGGAACAGTTCAAACGGCGTCTCGCCTTGGTCTTCATACTTGCCATCTACTTCTCTTTATCCGAATCGCTCTGCGGACCCTGTTGTCGCATTTCTTTATATATCGCCCTCATCTTCTCTCTGATCTCTTTGTACTTCTGATACATTTCAAGTTCACGTTTCGCATCTTCCGGCCGCTTCAATTGTCGGTACACAGTACTTAGACGATAGTGGGCGAGAACGTTTGTTGGATCGGCCGCTATCACGCCCTGAAGCAGGGGTAGTGCCGCCTCAGGCTGACCTCTCTCCGTGTACACATGCGCCAATCCAATCGAAGCGTCCTCATCGCTCGGAGCAACGGCCAGTGCCTGCTGATAAAACTTCGCTGCCCCATCAAGATCGTTCTTATCGACCGCAATGTCTCCGAGCTTGCTTAGGGCCTTCGCGTCACGGCTGTTAGCGATCACCGCCAGCTTGTACTCCTGTTCGGCCTCATCTCGGACCTTTGGATCTGGAGAATTACGCAACGCCTCCGCCAACTCGAAGTGAATTCCCGGCAGATTTGGATCTGCTGCCACCGCCTTCCGCAGGTTTGCAATCGTCCCCTCGGGATCGCGTGCTCGATATAGCTCATGCGCCATAGCCTGATGCATCTGCCCGGAGTCGGGCGCCACCAGCGAAAGATCCAACATCGCCTCTCCAGCAAGGTCCGAGTAGATCCGGTACGCGGTGTATAGAACATGAGGATCGGTCGGTGCGACCTGCTTCAGAAGGGTCACAACGGCCGCAGCTTTGTCCAGCTCCTGGGTTGCGGCATAGATCTCGATCAACGCCGAACCCGCTTCCACTCGAATCGCCGGCTCAGCCAACTGTGGCAAGGACGCTTCGAGATCTGCCCTGGCCTCTGCGGTCTGCCCGAGCGACTTTTCGGCAAGCCCCAGCAGCGCCCGAATCTTGCTTAGGTCCGGTCGTTTCGCAACGGCCTGCTTGAGGTACGGCGCGGCCTCAGCGTAGTTTTGTTCGAAGTAGAGCAGAACCCCGAGATTCGCCATGGCGTTCAGGTTGTTTGGATCAGCTGCGAGCACTGCTTTGAACTCGGGGATGGCGAGCTTGGGCTGCTTCTGGTTTAGATACTCCTGCGCCTGACGCTCATGTGCCTGCGCTGCATTGGTCGCCTGCGCAGCGAACATGGGCGCGACGAGTCCTGTTCCCATAAAGACAACAGCAACCGTGGCAACTCCGAATGCTAGCTTGATCTGGCGAGAATACCCGCAAATGACAAAAGAGGGGAACACAGTTAACCATCTTAAATGAGCCGGGGACGGCGGCCATAGCCGCCGTCCCCGGGTTGAAGAAAAATCAGAAGGTCAACCGCCCACTGAGCTGCATCGTGCGACTGTGAACTGTCACACCGGTGATAGTCGAGGAACCTGTCGCAACCGCACCGTTGAACGCGGTGCAACCAGAGGGCAGTAGCGTACCCGGGGGTTGCGGCGCGGTTGGGCACACTGTAAGCTGGTTGGCAGGCATTCCGAAACTTGGATGATTGAACAAGTTATCCGCGTCCGCACGAATCTGCAACTTGACCTGTTCCCAGATTGAAAATGTCTTGCTTAGGGAAAAGTTGGTCGTGGTGAGTGCAGGCCCGGCTATCTGATTCCGCCCCTCATTGCCGAAGGTTCCTGCGGTCGGAGTCTGCGAAAGCGGCCTCATTGAATCCATTGCTTGGGACCGCGGTTCGCAAGCTTCGGATTCCCGATCACATTGGGATACCAGGCAAAGTTACTACCGGCCAGTGAGTAAGAGTTGTCCGTTCTCATTACGGCGGTAAAGGGTTGACCGCTCTGAATAATGAGAGTGTCTGAAACCTGCCAGCCGCCAATAAGTGCATCGACCAGCGCGTTGGTGTTCAGGAACTGCCTTCCGCGGCCAAAGGGCAACTGATAAAGAATGTAGCCTTTGAACGCATTTCTGACGTCGAAGTTTGAGTTTCCGTAGTTCGCGGCAGGATTATAGGCGTTTTGCCAGTTTGCGGTGCCTGAATGACTACCCCAACCTGCTGAGTCGAGATCGTCCAGGAAGTGGGACCATACGTAATTGAAGTTGAAGTTGAGCCCATGGCTCAGGCGTTGCTCGATCGTGGCCTGCAGAGAATTGAAGTTGGAAATTGCATTCTCGTTAGGCACAGCTCCGGCGGTCGCAATCGTGCCAAACTGCGGATAAGGCCTGAACTGCTGGTCGTTGGGCTGAAGTTGGGCCACCGGCACCTGATTGATGTCGACCGGGAAAGGTAGATCGTGACCATGACTTGCCACGTACGCCAGAGAGGCCACCAGATTGTTATTCAACTGGCGCTGACCCTGGATATTCCATTGATAAGAACCGCCTACTGGCTGATGAAATGCGGCATAGTTTACATTCGAGTCGTTATATCCGGCATGGATTCGTAGTAGCCGCAATGTATGGGAGGTTCGAGCCAGTTCCGGAGAGAATAACGATTGGAGTGACCCCGTTGGTGGTGTCATTGGCACTGCCCTTCGAGCCAAAGGCCCCGCCCATGATGGGACCCTGGGAGGCACCATTGTAGGTGTCATTGCTCCAATTGTAGGCATAGATGCCAAATCCGCCCCGTAACACCGTGTTGGGATCGAGTTGATAAGAGAATCCAAGCCGCGGCAGAAAGGTGTTGTAGACGCCGTTCTGAATCCGTGTACGACCATTCGCGTGAGTGACGCCATACCACATGGCGCCGGGTGTACCCGTCGCCGGGTTCTCGCACCGTCGGATCGAACGAGGCTTCATTCCCTTTGACCTCGCTCCAACCGGTCTGAATCTGATAACGCAGTCCAAGATTCAAAGTCAGGTTCGAACGCACCTTGTAGTCGTCCTGGACAAACATCTGTGGAAGTTTCAGCCGGCCGCCATATTCCGGCGTCTCGTTCGCGCTCCAACTTTGCGTTTGGCCCAGCAGGAAGTCAGCGTAGGCCGCACCTGTTGAACTGTTGCCTTGAGTAGATTGAGTGTACGCACCCGTATAGCCCATCGTGCCGGCATTCAGATTGCCCCAGGCTGTCGAGTTGTTCTGAAAGATCAGGAACTCGCCACCGAAGTGCAGAATGTGCTTCCCTTCAACGAGGGTAACTACATCGGACGGGTCGTAAACGTGTTCTTTATATACCGCATTGGATTGGGAGCACAGTACTGTGCTGCTGTTGCAACCCTGGTTGTAGCCGTTGATCTGGATGTCCGGGAAGTTGTCGGATTCGGCAAACTGCCATCCCAGCTTGCCTGGATATCCCTTGCCGAGCGTCAGAGGTTCGAAAAAGTTTAGTTGGTTGGTATATCCCATCCGCACTTCGTTCGTCATTTTTGGGCTGATGACCCAGACATCTGAAACCTGAGCGTTATTCTTGCTAACGTCGTTGCTCTGGCAACCGATGGGGCAAATACCCGCGCCGAAGCTTTGGCCGGGATTGTCTCCCTCGCTCTCAGTCACCGTGATTCGGTTGTTCTGCGTGATCTGATAGTCAAGTCGACCAAAGTATTTCGTGAATGGATTTGAAGAAGGCGAGGTGTAGACGTAGTTGTTGGTGATGATTCCGTTTACGTTTTGTCCTGGAGCATTGGAAGCTGGGAAATACTTCTGGATAGCCGAGGCAACGGGATCGAACCGGCTGGCGGGAATCTTGTTGCCGTTGTTATATTCAGCGGCAAACGAGGTCCGCTGCACCACACCACCCACGACCGTCGTGGTTTGCGGGTCATAGATTGTGGGAAAGCCGGTAAAGTCTCCTCCCAATACGGCGGTGGTGGGAACCGTATAAGTCACGGGCGCCGTGCCTCCATGCTGGATGGTCTTGTCGAAGTTGAAGTAGAAGAAGAGCTTCTGCTTGAGGATCGGACCGCCGATGGAACCACCGAAATTGTCATACCGAAGATATGTTTTCCCGCCAAAATAGCTATTCGCATTCAGCGCGTCATTCTGAAAATACTCGTATGCCGAACCATGGAAGTGGTCGGTGCCGCCCTTAGTGATCTGATTGTAGAGAATACCGCCCACGCCATACTGCGCAGAGAAGGCCGACGAGCTGACCTGTACCTCTTGTATCGTCTCCTGAGTGTAGATGTCAGAGTTCGCGCTGGCCGGCAGGGTCGTCTCCGCTCCGTCCGCAAGTACTGTGCTGAATGGCAGATTGCCGTTCACCGCAAGCATGGTGCCATTTGAAGTGCCCATACCTAGAGCTCCTTGCGCGCCGCCCTGAGGTGCGCCCGCGGATCCGGGCATCAAAATATCGAAGCTCGACCAATCCTGTCCAACCTGCGGAAGCTGCGACAAGGTCTGGGCCTCGAGCGTGAACGTCTGCTCTCCGTTCTCCGTTTTCAGCAGCGGAACGTCAGTATTGACAACGACCTGCTCCGTCACGGCGCCGACAGCCATTTGTGCATTGATCGTAGTGTTTTCGGCGTTCAACGTAACCGAAGAGCGAATAAACGCCGAGAATCCAGTCTTCGCGAAGGTGATTTTATAAGTTCCTGCCACAATCGAAGACGTGTCATAGAGGCCGTCATTGTTTGTGACGAAAACCTTGGATACCCCTGTGTTGACGTTTAGGACGGTCACGGTGACACCCGGTATCGCCGCCCCCGTCGAATCGCTCACGACTCCGCGTATGTCGCCGGAGTTGGTACTCTGCCCGAACATGGTTCCTGCAAATCCAGCCCAAAGAAGGACTGCGAGGACCGTGGTTGATAAACTTAGCTTCATCATGTTGCCTCCAGAAGTTGTTGCTGCTGACCTTAGTTCATTGCGTCTATTTCGATTCAAACCCACAAAGCTATTCAAGCCGAAACCATTCGGCCCATCCAAAAGTTTGAAGTTTTTATCAAGACAAACGCTTGTCTTTTTCTGCACAAAAACGTGCGCAACCATTTAGCACTCAGGGATGAGCGATCGTCAAGCTCTTTCGAAGGGAAAAAAGAGAGATTTTTTTTGAAGAAACATTTTGGCCCCAGATTGGTAGAACCTCAGAATCGATTTTCCTAGAGGGCCCGAGGACCCAGCTCTAATGCGTTTTAGTAAAAAATCGCCGTCTTTCAGCAATGACGCGCATAAAGAGAAAAATCAATGGTTCAACCAGTTAGCTCGACAGCTAGGGCGCCGAACTGTTAACAAATTTATATTCTTCAGGACGACTACTATTTGCGAACAGGGCCATTTGTCTCCCTGCTAGACAAACGTTTGTCTATCTCGGCGCCACGTGCTATCTGTTGTAGCGACGCTTGGAATTGCAAGACGAACGAATCAGTTGGTACTAGGATTGACTTTACAGAATTCATTTGGAGTCACCGGACGAGGAGTGTCAAGCATGTCTCTTCATCACCCGCTACGCGTGCTGCGCTGGCTTGGCATGGTTTGCCTTTGTCTTCCGCATGTCGGAGCACCATCTCTCCCGCTGAAAGCTGAAATGCAAGGGCGATCGGGCATGGAGGCCACACTCTCGGACGGGGCCGTTGCAAGTCGTTTTGTAGACGACCTCATTCATAAAATGACACTTGAGGAGAAGATTGGGCAGATGAGCCAAGTTGCGCTCAATACACCCGACAAGGAGTTCCGCGATGACTTGGTCATGAAGGGCGAGGTGGGATCGTTCCTGTTCATAACCGATCCCAAAGAGATCAACCGTCTCCAGCATCTTGCAGTGGAGAAGGGGAGGCTGCATATCCCTCTGATCTTCGGATTCGATGTGATTCACGGCTTTCGTACCATCTATCCGGTGCCGTTGGCGCTGGCAGCTTCATGGGCCCCGGCCGAGGCAGAGATGGTCCAGCGCATGGCGGCGAGAGAAGCGAGCTCGGTTGGGATCAACTGGACGTTCGCACCGATGGTTGACATTGCGCGTGATCCTCGATGGGGCCGCATTATGGAAGGCGCGGGAGAAGATCCATTCCTTGGCTCACAAATGGCGACGGCCCAAGTGCGGGGCTTTCAAGGTGACGCCATCGGCAGCCCGGACCACATTCTCGCGTGCGTGAAGCACTTTGCCGGATATGGCGCCGCCGAAGGCGGACGCGACTACGACTCCTCGGACATCTCTGACGAGCAGTTGTGGAACGTCTACCTGCCACCATTCGAAGCCGCGATCCGCGCCGGGGTGGGTTCTTTGATGTCCGCTTACGTTGACCTCAACGGCGTGCCGGCGACAGGAAATCGCTTTCTACTGCAGGACGTACTGCGGGACGAATGGAAGTTTGATGGTTTTGTAGTTAGCGACTGGGACTCGATAAAGAGCCTCACGACCCATGGTTTCGCAGACGGTGCGAGGGACGCGGCTGTCCGCGCAGTAAATGCAGGTGTGGACATGGAGATGACGTCGCACACCTATCGCGATGAATTGGCTTCGGCAGTGAAACAAGGGCTAGTACAACAGTCAACTCTTGATGAGGCCGTTCGCCGTGTCCTGATGATGAAATACCGGCTCGGGTTATTTGCGCACCCCTATGTTTCCCCCTCGCGGTCGACCGAGGAGCTTCTTTCAGCTCCGCAACGAGCGGCCGCGCGCCAGGCTGCAGAGCGTAGTGCTGTGCTTCTTCGTAATGAGGGCAACCTGCTTCCCCTTCAGAGTTCGCTCAAGTCCATTGCGATCGTCGGACCTCTGATTGATTCGAAGCCAGACATTCTGGGCTCATGGAGTTTGGCTAGCCATCCCGCCGACGCAGTGACTGTACTCGAGGGCATTCGCAAACGACTCGGGCCCGGTACAAAGATCGCATGGGCAAAGGGTGTTGAGATTGACCGCGGCGGGCCATCTATCTTTGACGACCAGTTTCCCGATCCGAAGCCTGTGCTGACCACGGATGCGGAACGTAAGGCAGAATTTGAGCGCGCTATCGATATGGTCACGCAATCGGACGTCACCGTGATGGTTTTGGGAGAGGCGCAGACGATGAGCGGCGAACGGGCTTCGCGCTCAACCCTTGCCCTGCCTGGAAAGCAGCAGGAGTTGTTGGAGGCAGCTGTCGCTACGGGCAAGCCTGTGGTGCTGGTTCTGCTCAACGGCAGGCCCCTTGACATTACATGGGCATCGCAGCATGTTTCAGCAATCCTTGATGTGTGGTATCCGGGCACTGAAGGGGGGAATGCGATTGCCGATTTGCTGTGGGGAGATGCAAATCCAGGCGGTAAGCTTCCTGTGACTTGGCCGCGTAGCGTAGGACAGGTGCCTATTTTTTACGCGCATAACCTGACGCAGATTCCGGAGGCTCCGAATACACGCTACTGGGACGGGTCGAGCGCGCCGCTCTATCCATTCGGATATGGGCTGAGCTACTCAAAATTCACGATGAGTGGGCTAAAGATCAGCGCTTCGAGCGTGAAGTCGGGCTCGTCACTAATTGTCTCGGCGGATGTGCAGAATATCGGCTCCGTTGCAGGCGATCAGGTGGTGCAGCTTTACACGCACCAGCGATCTGGTAGTGCTTCGCGTCCGGTCCGGGAACTCAAAGGCTTCCGTCGCCTAACGCTCAAGCCAGGTGAGAGACAGACCGTCGCACTGACCTTGGATACGAATGATCTTGGCTTCTGGAGTCCGCAAACTCACCGATGGTCAATTGAACCTGGCGTTTTCGATCTGTGGCTTGGAGACGACTCGACTGCTGGAGAGCATGCAATGTTTACAGTTGAGCACTGACGAAAATCTAGCCGATTTTACCCACTCCGCCGCGCAACACATCTATGGGCCTTCAATCGCGTGATGCATGACGGCACTATTTCTTGATCGATACGCTTGAGCATTCTTGAGGAAGGAAAGAGATGCGATTTAGCTTGAGGTTGTCATCACTGGTTATCGCCAACACGGCAATCGTCCTCCATGCTGCAGGACCAAACTACCAGGACGGTTACAAAGGAACGCCGTATCAGGACAGCCGTTATAAACGAGGGGCACAGGCGATTCCGGGAAGAGTGGAATGCGCCTACTATGACCTCGGTGGCGAAGGTGTCGCCTACCACGATACAGACGCTAAAAACAATGGCAGCGGCGGCCTAAATCCAGCAGATGGAACGTACTTGAACGAGTTTCGAATGAACGAGGGCGTCGATATCTCTTACACCAAGTTCCACGATGAGATCGACAATAATCCATATAACCTTGTTCTGCCACCGGAGAACCAGCTCTACGTTGGATGAACCGAACCCGGCGAGTGGTTTGACATTACCGTTCAGGTTGCACATGCCGGCGTTTACGTTGCCGATCTCTTGTACACATCGAATCGTGGTGGAAGCATCTCACTCGACGTGAACGGTGAGCCTGCCGGCGGACCGGTAGCGATTGTGTCCACATTCAACGCGTCTGATCCTATCGCCTGGCGGCAGTGGCACCACTGGAACATCTTGCCAGGCGTCGTTCGGTTGCGGCTCCCTGCAGGAAAGAACGTTCTCACCGTCCATATTGCTACGGGAGGAAACATGAATCTAGCGTATTTCAACTTCAGGAACGCTCGATGAATCTGATGGCGCCAGTTTTGCAACTTTCAACGTTTTTTCGCCCGAGAAAGACCTTAGGTTATGCAGGGCGCGGCAATCAGAACGAAGTCTCACGCATATCGAACACTCAAAAGTCACCGGCGAGGAGCCTAATCGAATTGAAGACTACAAAGTTTTTCTTATTCCTCATCTTAACCGTGTTTCCGTTGCCGTCGCAGGCACAGCAAGAGGTTTCAATCTGGTTGACGAACCAGGATAGGTCTGCACTCTTCCAGTTGCAGACGCCGCCTTTGAGTTTTACGAACTCTCCCCCAAGCGATCTAGTTATCAACGTCGACGACGCGAAAACCTATCAATTAATGGATGGTTTCGGCTTTGCACTTACCGGTGGCAGCGCGCAGCTACTGGCGCACATGGACCCTGCAAAACGCTCTGCCATCTTGCACGAACTCTATGCCGACGACGGCAACAGCATCGGAAGCAGCTACATCCGGGTCAGCGTCGGGGCCTCGGATATGAATGACCATGTCTATTCGTACGACGACATGCCCGAAGGCCAGACCGATCCGGGTATGACGAAGTTCAGCCTTACACCCGACAGTGCAGACGTCATTCCCGTTCTAAAGGAGATTTTAGCGATCAATCCGAAGATCAAAATACTCGCCTCCCCATGCGTCCGCGCCCTTGTGGATGAAGACAAGCGGCGTAGCAAGAGGTGGCGTTCTGAAACCTGAATACTTCAGCGCCTACGCAACCTATTTCGTCAAATACATCCAGGGAATGCAAGCAGAAGGAATCCCTATCGACACGCTTACCATCCAGAACGAACCGTTGAACGAAAAGAACACACCCAGTATGCTCATGCTCGAATCAGAGCAAGACGACTTTATCAAGAACGACCTGGGTCCCGCATTCAAGAAAGCAGGCATCAAGACCAAAATCGTTCTATACGACCACAATCTGGACCACCCTCTCTATCCTCTCTCAATCCTGAGAGACCCCGCAGCGAACAAGTACATCGATGGAACAGGGTTTCATCTCTATGGCGGTACGGTCGATGCAATGACTCAAGTGCACGACGCCTTCCCCACGAAGAACATCTACTTCACCGAGCAGTCCGTAACCGACCATAGTGGCAGTCCTACGATGAACGTAAGCAGGCCCGTTGCGAGGGTCATCATCGGTGTCTCCCGCAACTGGAGCAGGAACATTCTGCTATGGAACCTCGCTGCCGACCCTCAGAACGGCCCGCACACCAACGATGGCGGATGTACTGGCTGCGTCGGCGCAATTACTATCGACGGCGATAACGTAACTCGCCAGGTCGCCTATTACACGCTTGCTCACGCGTCGAAATTTGTTCGCCCCGGCTCCATTCGCATCGGATCAAACGATCTTGACCAACTCCCGAACGTGGCCTTCAAGACCGCCACGGGCAAGAAGGTGCTCATCGTATCGAACGTCAGCGCGGCCGCGCAGACCTTCACTGTTCGTGACCACGCAAAGGCGTTCACTACATCGCTAAACGCAGGATCAGTTGCAACTTATGTCTGGTAGCGCGTAACTCGCATGAAATGCGAAAAAGGCCTGAGGAGTCCACTCGCGCGAAGGCGGCGAATTCCTTGTGTCCACAAGGCGCCCCCAATCGGCACACTGCTAACAGCGGGATGCTAAAGTTTGGGGAACCGAGGAGAAGCTATGCGGCCTGCCTTGTTGCTCTGGATTCTTTTCAGCATTGGCCCCCTGACGATGAACGGCCAGGTTAAGGTGTGGGAAGGAACCATGCCCCTGGCGGCGTCTGACGAAGGCCCTCCCGACGAGAACCCGAACTTCGATACCTTCGCCGAGGTCGAAGACTACCCCTACACCATGCGGCACGACATACGTGCCACGGAAACAATCCATTCGTGGCAGGCGCTCTATCTTGAAAACGAATACCTCAAGTGCACCGTCCTCCCCCAACTCGGCGGCCACATCTACACCTGCATAGACAAGATCAACAGCAAGCCGATGTTCTACTCGAACCCCAGCTTCAAGAAAGCTATCATCGCCTACCGGGGCGCGTGGTCTGCCTTTGGCGAGGAGTTCAACTTCCCCGTGTCGCATAACTGGGTGTCGATCTCCCCGGTTGACTGGTCCTACAGCAGTGCGGCCGATGGCAGCGCCTCGGTGACGGTAGGAAATCGCGACCGCGTGTACGGGATGGATTGGACGGTGGAGATCGTTCTTCGTCCCGGAAGCACACTGCTCGAAGAGCACGTCGCTCTGTCCAATCACAGCGACGCCCGCCATCATTTCTTCTGGTGGAACAACGCTGGCATCGAAGTCTGGAACGACTCGAGAATCTATTACCCGACGCAGTTCACGATCGAAGATGGCGGCGCCAACATCGATACCTGGCCGGTCAATTCGAAGGGAAAGGACATTAGCCTGGTAGCCAATCAAACCAACGATTTCGAGGCCTTCGCCTATGGCAGCTCCGAGCCTTTCATGGGAGTCTACAGCCCGCATACCGACTCCGGAGTCGTCCGCTGGGCCGACCCCAAAACCGTGCCGTCGAAAAAACTCTTTTCCTGGGGGACCGACAGCAACGCGCTCGATTGGCGCAGCCGGCTCTCTGACAACAATAGCAACTACGTGGAGGTGCAGTCAGGGCTGTTCAGGGACCAGACAACATACGAGTTTCTGGAGCCTCACCAGTCCATCCGATTCACTGAGTTCTGGATGCCTGTCCGTGGCATTGGATCCATCGCCACGGCGAACCTTAACGGCGTGCTCGCCTTGGAGCGGAAACGGCAAAAGGACGGGAAGATCGCCCTCAGAGTTGGCTTCAACGCAAACCGGGCCATCCCCGAAGCAAAGATCACTGTCTCCGACGGTGACACGAACGTTCTCGAAGAAGAGGTCTCGCTCGACCCTGCCGGGACATGGACACACCAGGTCGCGGACCTGCCGGCGGACAAGACCTACACCTTTCTGCTAGCGAGTGCCAGCGGAGAACCGCTTCTGAAGCACACCGAGGGCGTCTACGACGTGGTGCCGCGCGACAGCGTCAAGACCGGCCCGCAGCCTCAAATTCAGGCGCCCGATCCCAAGTCCTGGGCCGAGGGGGACTTTCTCAAAAGCGGAACCGATCTTGAGTTGCACGCCGACTACCTCAACGCGTGGGACGCCTACCGGTCGGGACTGGCAAAGTTTCCTACAAGCGTCCCACTGCTCAAGGCCGCTGGCCGGCTGGCGGATGGACTATGGCGCTATCAGGAAGCCTCCACGCTTCTTGGCAAGGCGGAAGAACGCGCCACCTCGGATGCTGAGACCCACTACTATCGCGGAATCGCTGAGACAGCGCTGGATCATCCTGCCGAAGCCCGCACTGAACTGGCCGCCGCCCAGAACTCGCCGTCATTCCATGTCGCCGGGGGGCTGCTGCTGGCGGAGCTGATGGCCAAGCAACACGATGCCGCCGGAGCTCTCAAAGTGCTGGAAGCGTCCTGCTCGGCTTCGTCCGATGCCAATTCCAAGCCGGAAGACCTTCGTTGCATCGAGGAGACCGTGGCGCTGGAACGCGCCACTGGAAACCTGGAGGCGGCCCGCAATCTTGCCGGCAGATCCCTTCCGCGCTACCCGACCAGCCTGTTCCTGCGCAGCGAGGCGGCGAAAGTCGGCTCCCATGTGGGGCCCGCGGGGCCAGAGTTCGACCGGCACCTCGCCGCGGACACCAACCGGATCCTGAACCTCGTGCAGCGGTACAACCGCCTGGGCCTCTACACCGATTCGCTGGAACTACTCAACCGCAGCTATCCCACGGTGGCTCCCGAGGACAGCGAACCCGGCGCGCCCTCGCCTTCCACCGATCCCCTTGTGGCCTACTATCGCGGGTTCTGCCGCGAAAAGCTGGGCAAGTCTGGAGCGGCCGACTACGCGGCGGCCTCGCAAATGCCTCTTCGCTATATTTTCCCAAGCGAGCCCGACGAGATCAACGTCCTGCATGCCGCGCTGGCTGTCAACGCTTCAGATGCGTCCGCGCACTTTCTCCTTGGCACGTTATTTTTTTCCAAGGGAGCCGTTGATCCCGCCCTTGAGGAATGGAAGCTCGCCGAATCGCTCAACCCGAAGATTCCAACGCTGCAGGCCAGTATAGGACGCGTCCTCCTCGAAGTGAAGAAGCGACCCGCAGAGGCGGCCGCCGAGTTTCAGCGCGGCTTACAGATGGAACCCAACAACGCGGCGCTCTACCTTGGACTCAATCAGGCGATGCAGCTGACTGGAAAAACCCCAGCCCAGCGCGCAGAGATGATGAAGCTCTTCCCGGACCCGGCAAACATGCCGGAACCGCTTGTGCGGGCGCTGGTCGAGGCCCTCCGAGAGAGCGGACGCAACGACGAAGCGAATGCAGTGCTCGCGCACCGATTCCTGCCCCGCAAAGAAGGCGAAGCTCCCCTCCAACCGCAGAAATAATCTATCAAACTGCGGGTTTCTGAGGTTGTTATCGCCCATAAACAAACCCGCAAGCAAGTGATTGACCTAAGCTGCGGTTCGGGTAAATTACGATGAAGCTGGTGTCGCCCTCCTAACGAGGTTCTGGGTGCGCTGGCGAGCGCAGCAACGGAACGAACTTGTTCGACTGCAGATAGTTCTCGAATCCGACCACGTCCGTCTCGATCATCTTGAAGACGGCGAAGCTCCCGTTGAGACCGAGCTCCCGAGGTTCCGGCACAATGTAGTTCTCAGCTTCGTCCAGCAGAACGAAGAGCCATGGCTCGCATGGCTGCTGGTGGTCATACTCACGCCATCGGTATAACGAAGGGCCTTTTGTCCAGAGATTTTTTTTGGACTGGTGGATTGGTGTTTTTGCGGGGGGTTTTGAGAAAAGTGGCTGTTTTGCCGTGGTGTTTTTGTGGTGGATACGTGGTGGAAGGCGTGCATAGCGTGGTGTGTTGATGGACGGTCTTGTGGTGACGAAAAACACGCCACTTTTTCAAACTATATTTTTGGGGGAAGGACCGGCGTGGAAAACCAAGGTTGGTGTACCCCTCAGGACACGTTGCGTGGATCGGGCCTTCAGCCCTCGGAGAGAGAGATTAGGGTCCGGCCCCTTCACTCAGCGTCTTTCCAAACTCCTCTGATCTTTACCGACGACGCTGTCATATGCCGGACGCACAAACAACAGCGCCAGGAGTCCATGAAGGACACAGGCCGGCAGGAGAAAAGGACTACTGAATGTTCCGCCGATTCTGAGATAACCCAGGTAACACGCCACCAGGAGGTTATACAGAAACAATCCTCGATTGGACTGCGTGTCATTACCGTCGACTCGTGGCCAACATGCAATCGCCAGCGAAAGAAGTCCGATACCCCCCACCCTCCCTACCGCATCACCACTGGGTGTGAGCCCGGCAGAGAGTAGCACGTTGGCAACAAGACCCGGAGCAACAATAAGGGCAATTCCAGTTGCCAATTCGAGCGAAGAGGAGAAGACAAGCAGCGTTTTGTTTTTCATCGGTCTCTCCGACCGAGCCTAGCGTCCTTCAGGTCGTCCCGAAACTACCAGAACTTGTAGGCGGTCAAAGAAAAACGGCTAGTACTGCGCCGCCCCTCTGTACCTGATCTTCAAGTTTTCACAATGGTGTAGTAGCCAAACTTGCCACTAGAACGGTGGTCGTTTACAGTACTGTACAGTACATTACTGTGCAGCGACCCTCCAGACACCTATTCGAACGATTATGAAGACCCGGACCGATCGCATTTTCGTTGCAAAGAATGGCCGGCAAACGCAAGCTGCCCAATAATTGCAAGGTAGAACGAAACGGCTTACAGTACGACTCAAATGAGTTCGCGCGGACGCTACTAACGAGATACAACGAAACCGCCCGGCCCCTTTTTTGTCGGTCATCGAGTTAGAGACAATCACCCTGACAACAGGGTAACGCTTCTCATCCCATTTGAGGTGCACACATGGCGAAAGCTCCTATAGATTCCGACGCAGCAAGTAGTTCTGGCGAACAAGATAAGCAGGCCCCCGAAGTTAGCAAGCCTGTCCCCGGTCACGTCAGTCGCCGGTCGTTCCTTTCGCATCTTGGAGCCGCTGGTCTGGCGGCAACCGCATCGCCGCTGCTGGCCTCCTCTCCAACGGCACCGCTGGTAGCAGAACAGGCCGCTCCCGAGGCGATGGAAGGCGCATACCCGCTGACGTTACGCGTCAACGGAAAGGAGCATCGGCTCAATCTCGATCCGCGCACAACTCTTCTGGATTGTCTGCGCGAGAACCTCAATATGCCTGGCACAAAGAAGGGCTGCGATCACGGACAGTGCGGCGCATGCACGGTCCACGTCAACGGCCGCCGTGTGAACTCCTGTCTCTCCTTCGCAATCATGCATTCCATGGACGAGATCACGACAATCGAGGGAGTCGGACAGCCCGATCATCTCCATGCAATGCAGGCAGCATTTATTGAGTATGACGGCTATCAGTGCGGGTACTGCACGTCAGGCCAGATCATGTCGGCCGTCGCTCTTTTGAAGGAACCCGTTGGCACCTTCCGATGAAGACGTTAAACAGGCGATGTACGGCAACATCTGCCGTTGCGGCGCCTACCCTAATATCATCGCGGCCGTGCAGCACGCTCGCAAGCAAGCCTAGCGCCTTGAACCTGGAGCAGACAATGGATACCTTTCAGTTCAGCCGACCCACCACCATCGAGCAGGCCATCCAGTTGGGAGCACAATCTTCCACCGCGCAGCAGTCCGCTGATGTGCGCTTCGTTGCGGGAGGCACCACTCTGGTCGACTTGATGAAGCTCAGTGTCGAACGTCCCAAGCAACTTGTGGATATCAATGTCCTTCCGCTCGAGAAGATCGAGGCTGGGTCCGAACGGCGGCCTGGTCATCGGGGCGCTCGCTCGTAATTCGGATGTGGCCCATCACGCCGTCGTACAGCGCGACTATCCGGTGCTCTCGCAAGCCCTGCTCTCCGGCGCGTCTCCACAGCTTCGCAATATGGCCACAACTGGCGGGAACCTTTTGCAACGCACTCGATGCGTCTATTTTCGCGATACAGCCCATGCCTGCAACAAGCGGGAACCGGGCACGGGTTGTTCCGCCATTGGTGGGCACAACCGCATGCTCGCGATTCTCGGGCACCAGCGAGAGCTGCATCGCCACGAACCCTTCTGACCAGAACGTCGCGCTCACCGCCCTCGAAGCCACGATCCAGGTCCAGGGCACGAAGGGCAAGCGCAACATTCCGATTCACGATTTTTACTTGCTGCCTGGTTCGACTCCCAACCGCGAGACCGTCCTCGAACCGGGCGATGTAATCCTCAGCGTCACTCTGCCACCCCCAACCGCGGGCGCGAAATCGTACTATCTCA
The DNA here is from genome assembly GCA_963756685.1 of uncultured Acidobacteriaceae bacterium. GTDB lineage: Bacteria > Acidobacteriota > Terriglobia > Terriglobales > Acidobacteriaceae > Edaphobacter. Next base: position 2,386,782 of record CAVWON010000001.1, on the reverse strand, counting down.
AGCTGCGCGACAGGGCGGCATACGAGTTCGCACTCACGTCGGCCGCAATTGTGTTGAAGCTTGATGGAAACAAGATTCAATACGTCCGCGTTGCGCTAGGCGGAGTCGGAACCAGACCATGGCATTCTCCCGAGGCCGAGCATGCCTTGCTGGGGCGTACGGCGAACGCTGCCAGCTTTCGCGCGGCGGCGGAAGAGGCGTTGAAAGATGCTCGTCCCGCCAGCGAGAACGGATTCAAAGTTGAGTTGGCCAAGCGTTGTATTGTTCGGGCACTGACACTAACTACGGCGACGGCGTAACCGCTGCCGCGAAGTCGATTCGTACGGGCGAAGTAGCAATCGCAGAGGAGACGGTCCCCATGTTATTCAGCGAGTTTGTCGAATTCATCAAGTCCGATGACGGCCCCGCACCGCCGGCGTCCGAAACAGATCACGCTGCTCCGTCCGAGATCATCGGAGCCGCGCTCCCGCGCATCGATGGCCCGCTCAAGACCACGGGCAAGGCGATGTACGCCTCCGACTACAACTTTCCAAATATGGTCTACGCTGTGCCAGTTCGTGCGACGATAGCCAGCGGACGAATTCGCCGGATCGATAGTTCTGCGGCCGAAAAGATGCCAGGCGTCCTGCTCGTAATGCATCACGGCAACATCATGCCGCTCTACCGAAACGCCTCCGGTGGCCGCAACAGCGAGAATCGGCCTCCTTTCGAAGACGAGACCGTCTCCTACTGGGGTCAGTATGTCGCTGCGGTCATCGCCGAGACATTCCAGCAGGCGCAAGCCGCCGCTACTGCCGTTCACGTGGACTACGAAGTGGCCCAGTTCAACGTCTCACCGGTGCTGAATGACGCGCTACCAGCCACAGGGCAGCCTGGAGGAGCTAGCGTCCTGAGTCATCGTGGCGACTCAGAGGCTGTCTTCGCCGCAGCGCCCGTGCAGGTCGACGAGACCTATACGACCCCGGTTGAGACCCACAATCCTATGGAGATGCACGCTACGGTGGCTGTGTGGGACGGGAAGAAGTACACGCTCTATGAAACCTCCCAGGGCGTAATGAATCATCAAACTGTGATGGCGCAGGTCCTGGGCGAACCAAAGGAAAACGTTGAGGTCATCTCCCGCTTCATTGGCTCAGGCTTCGGCGGAAAGCTTTTTCCGTGGCCACACTCCGCCATCGCGGCCGCTGCATCACGAAAGCTCAATCGACCAGTGAAACTTACCCTTAGTCGGCAGATGATGTTCTCAAACGCCGGCCATCGCCCTCGGACGCAACAGCGGATGCGCCTTGGCGCCACAGCCGACGGTAAGCTCGTCTCGCTCCAGCAGGACTACCGCAACCACACCTCCTTCGGTGACGACATTCGCGAAAACTGCGGCGAAGCCACGCCCTTCCTCTACAGCGTGGCGAACCTCACGGTAACGTCTGCCTTGGTGCGCAGAAATATCGGCACCCCCACACCGATGCGGGGCCCGGTGCTGTCCCCGGACTCTTTGCCCTCGAATCCGCAATGGACGAACTGGCGATCAAGTTGAAGAAAGATCCAGTAGAGCTCCGCCTATCGCTCGATACGCTCATCGACGAAGAGAAAAACAAGCCATTTTCTTCCCGCCACCTGAAGGAGTGCCTGCAGGTCGGCGTTGAAAAATTTGGGTGGTCACGCCGCACGCCGGCCATCGGCTCTATGAGAAAGGGCGACCTCATCCTTGGCTGGGGCGTCGCTGCTGCCTCATGGGGAGCCAATCGCGGCGTCAGCGAGGCCGCCGTTCGACTTCGCAGTGACGGAACGGCCCGCGTTAGCTCCGGCAGTCAGGACATCGGTACAGGCACCTACACTGTAGTTGCACAAATCGTCAGCGATAAGACTGGCATCCCCGTATCAAAAATAGAAGTCGTTCTCGGCAGCAGCAGCCTGCCGCCAGGGCCAACCTCTGGCGGCTCAACGGCGACCTCGACGATTCTCCCGTCGATTGTTGACGCGGCAAACGCGGCCATGAAGGTAGTTGTTACGGTCGCAGCAACCGCAAAAGGCTCGCCGTTATTGGGCAAAGATCCTGACTCGCTCACCATGTCCGCGGGCCGTGTTTACGAGAGATCGAAGACTCCCGATACTGGCGTGCCATTTCAAGACATTCTCAAGATTGCCAACCTCGCCAGCGCGAATGGTGACGGCAGATCCGGAGGCTTGGGCGCAGACCCCAAAGCACGCGGCTACTCTACGCACTCATTTGGAGCTCAGTTTGTTGAAATTGAGTGGGACCCAGGCATCGCGAAGCTTCGCGTAAGTCGCGTCGTCAGTGTCGTCGACGGCGGTCGAATCATCAACAGACGCACCGCAACCAATCAGATGGCGGGGGCCGTCGTTATGGGAGTTGGCATGGGTCTCTTTGAGCAGACGACTTATGACCCGCGCAACGGTCACCCCATCAACGACAACTTCGCCGATTATGTTGTACCCACAATCGCAGACACACCAGACATCGACGTCCACTTCCTGGACATTCCCGATCCCATCATGGGAGAGTACGGCGCAAGAGGCATTGGCGAGATCGGCCTTGCTGGCATCGCTCCCGCTATTACGGCTGCTGTGTACCATGCAACTGGCGTCCGAGTTCGTGAACTTCCAGTGCGCATCGAAGACCTGCTCACAGCTCGCTTAACCGTTTGACGAAAAAATCCGTCGGATAATGGGACGACCAAGAATTCGCGAGAGTACTCCTTACGACTATGCGGAAAATTGTCATCGTCGGACCACCTCCCGTTCAGGTTCATCGACGTGACTGGCCCGTTAAAGGTCCTTTCCAATGCACTTTCCTTTGTGTCCTTGACGTTACCGCCGCCGAATACGCCAGCCGTTTCATATAACCGAAGGTCAAGACGTTTTCTCGCCGCTTGAGTGTGCCACTCGGAGATTGCCGGAATATCAGCCTATTCGGTTCTCAATGCTTGCATCGGATCGAGGCGCGATGCACGCCAAGCGGGAACGATACATGCCAACACGGCCACCGCGAGCAGCGTTGCAGCAACTGCGGCAAAGACCAACGGATCGAGCGGCTTGATCTCGTAGAGCAGGTCGCGCATCAGCCGGCTGGCTTCAAGACTTGCTGCGAGTCCCACGACAAGACCGAAGATCGCGGGACGCATTCCATCCAGCAACATCTTCCGCATGACGTCTTCGCGCTTTGCGCCCAGCGCGATGCGGATGCCGATTTCGGTCGTCCGCTGCGTTGCGATATACGACATGACGCCAAACAGGCCCACCGCGGCAAGGATCAACGATAGCGCGGCAAAGGCGACGAGCAGCGTTGTATTGAAGCTCTGGTTCAGGGTCGTTTTGCCGAGCAGCTGGTTCATCGTGAGAATGTCCGAGACGGGAAGATCGGGATCCATCTCGGAGACGATACGCTGCACGGGAAGAGCGAACTGTTCCAGATCGTGGCTGGCGCGAATGACAAGCGTGCCGACGGTCTCGACGCCGGCGTCCAGCGGAAAATATTGCACTGGCCGCGGCGTTTCGCCGATTGCATAACGGGTATCGCCCACAATTCCAACAATGACGGCATCTTGCCCGCGTACGTGGAGGTGCTTGGCGAGCGGATCTTCGCCGGGGAAGTATTGGCTGGCGAAGGATTGGCTGATGACAGCTTCGTTGGCGGCATCCAGTCGCTTACCGCCGTCAAAAGTGCGCCCGCGCAGGATCGGAATGCCCATGGCGCCGAAGTACTTCGGATCGATCCAGCGGTATAAGGCAGTCAGACCACTGCCTTGCGGCAAGGGCGGATGCTCCACGATGGTGAAGGTTCGATCTGAACCGAAGCCCTGCCCAGGGACAGACGTCGCAAAGCCAGCCGCATCCACTCCGGGCAGAGCACGCACACGCTCCAGCAGTGTGTTGTAGAAGTTGGCTCGCTGTGCTGGTGTCGCATAGCGGGCATCGGGGAGACCCAGATGCATGGTGATCACGTTTTGCGTGAGACAGCCCATGTCGGCGGAGCGCAGCCGTTCATAGCTCTTAAGCAGCAGCCCGGCGCCAATGAGCAAGATCACCGTCAGTCCGACTTCGAGTGCAAGCAGCACCTTGCGCAGCGTGGCCCGCGCACTGCCCCCGGTCCCGAACGCGATGCCTCATGCAGCGCGCCGAGAATGCGCCTGTCACTGTTGCTGAACGCAGCGATGAGTCCGGAAAACAGTGCGCACAGCATGATAACGCCGACGGTAAACGCCGCCACCGCGCCGTCGATATGGATGGATTCGACACGGCTCATGTCCAGGCGAGTTCTCGTCAGCCATTGAAGCGCGGCGAAAGCAAGCAAAAGTCCCAGCGCGCCGCCGCCGGCCGAAAGCAGCAAACACTCCATCAGCCGCTCGCGCATCAGACGCAGCCAGCCTCCGCCCAGTGCGGTGCGGATAGCCAGCTCTTTGCGCCGCGCCGCCGCGCGCGCCACCAGCAGATTGGCCACGTTAAGGCAGGCGATGAGCAAGAGGCAGCAGGTCGCCCCCAGCAACACATAGAGTGGCTTCTTGATTTCGCCTACGAGGTGATCCAGCAGCGGACGGCTATTGGCGCTTCGAAATACGAATGGGTCGTTGAGATGCGAATCGTGAATGCGCTGGGAGATGATGCTCAAATCGGCTACGCCCTGCGCTGCGCTGACTCCCGGCTTCAGTCGCCCCACAACGCGAAACATGTGCTGGTTGAACGCGGTCATCTGTTCCTCGGGCTTGTCGTGGTAAACCGGTGTCCATAGCTGCGTGGACGGGTCAGGAAAATCGAACCAGGCGGGCATCACGCCGATAACGGCGTACGGCTTGGCGTCCAAATCGATCGTCTGGTTCAGGACGGCGGGGTCACCGCCGAAGCGACGCTTCCACAGGCCCCAGCTCAGCAGCACCGTGCCGGGGGCCGCAGGACTGTCATCGGCCTGCATAAAATCGCGGCCCAGCGCTGGCTGCACGCCCAGCGTGCGGAGCATGTCCCATGAAAACAATGCACTATTCAACTTCTCCGGCAATTGGCCGCCCGAACCGGAAAGCCCGACCCGGATACGCTGTGCGAGCGCGAGACTGCCGTAGCTGCGGTTCTGCTTCTTCCACTCGGCGTAAATGCCGCCGGAGACAACATTGAAATTCATCGTGTCGTCTTCGTGAAAGCCCGCCTCATAGAGCATCACGAGGCGATCCGGATCCTGGAACGGCAAGGGCTTGAGCAAAACGCCACGCACGACCGTGAACAGCGCGACGTTGGCGCCAATGCCCAGTGCCATCACAAGGATGGCGATGACGGTAAAACCGGGGGTGCGGCGGAGCGTGCGCTGGCTAAAGCGCAGATCGCGTGCGAGGGATTCAAGCCAGTTCCAGGACCAGATGGCGCGAGTCTGTTCACGAATAAGACCAGGATTGCCAAAGGCGCGCAAGGCTGCGTAGCGAGCCTCTTCTCCTGAGATGCCACCTTCCCTTTGCTCCTCTTCTTCCAATTCCAGATCGGAACGCAGCTCCCGCTCCAGGTCTGCATCTCTCTTGTTGAACTGCCACCATTTCATGTCAGGTCTCCTCGCCGGCGGGCCACATGACGCGGGCCACTGCTTCGGCCATCTGCTTCCACTGCGATTCTTCGACCAGCAGCTGCTTCCTGCCTTTATCAGTTAAGCGGTAGTATTTGAACTCTCGATTTCGGTTATGCGCAGTCTCCCATTTGGAGATGACCCATCCCCTTCGCTCCAGGCGATGCAGCGCAGGATAGAGCGAACCGTGCTGCATCTGCAGAAATTCATTCGTGGTTCTCTGAATGTGCTTCCCAATCTGGTGACCGTGAGCAGGTCCGTAGAGAAGGGTCGTCAAGACGAGCATGTCAAGCGTTCCTTGGAGGAGCCCGACCCGTTGCTGTTCCTTCTTCGCCATAGAAGACAATCTACCCCCGATTTAGAGCGGATGGTAGACATTCGACCATCGATTGTCAAGGGCGAAGCAGATTGTGGATTCTCAAATGTCGACTTCAGGGCAAGTAAGTCACTCATTGAGCCTAGCGTTCCGACTGGGTTGATCGGCCATGCTGAATGAAATTCAAGGAAGGGAATAACTTCAGATTAGCCCTTAGTGGGAGAAACCTCAGCCTAAGCCGAATCAACAACCGACTGCGACTTCTTCGATAACCGGGGGGGCGTTTCGTGATAGCAGCTGTAAGCGCTGCCGCGGGCCTGCAAAAATTGTGATGGACATCTGATGGCCCTCAAAAGAACCTCTCAGGAATCTTGCTGCGAGCCTTCCAGAGCCGTCATTGTTTTGGTGAGGATCTGTTCAGGAGATAAATGACAACGCAAAAGCATCTCAACTGCGAGGGCGAGAGTTGTTCGTTGCTCGCCAAAAAGTGCTCGCCACATGTATTCCTGATTTGTCTGAAGTTCCTCACGTGTCATAAATGTGCCGCCTTCCAGTGGATTCTCGAACCTGCAGTGTTACTCAATATCAATATCTGATAGCGACTTAGTAATAATCGTTACTCTCCACGTTTCTTGACATGCGCGTAGACAAGATCGGACGCTACAGACAGGAGCCGGATTGCTCCCTCCGGAATGGCAAAATGGAATCGTGATCTTGAATAAAGCTCCAGTCTCACTTCCCCCATCAAGGTAGATCTCCCCGCCATGAGCCTCAACAATCTTCTTTGCTATCGCGAGGCCCAAGCCGCAACCCTCGGCCTTTCCGTAACTCACAAAGGGTTGAAAGATGGAGTCCTGAATCGCAGGGGGCACGCCGGGGCCGTTATCCCAAACGCCAATTTGCAAACAGGCTTGATTTCCGGTTGTGGTAATGACGATCCTTCCCGAGTCCGGAGAAACCGCCTCGCAAGCATTCAAAACGAGGTTGGCGACCGCCCGTTCGAGACGGTTGGAATCGAACCAGCCCACGGCCAAGCCTTGATGATGATGCTTGATTGTAATGTGGCGGAACTCGGGTCTGACACTTGTCATCCGGATCGCGCTCTCGACTGTGTCAACGATGTTTCGGGCAGCGGGCCGAAGAGTGTCACGCCCCTTGGAGCACTCCAGCAATGAAGTGACCAGCTCATTCATCCGGTCGATCGACCAGCGGATTTCCTGATAAAACTCGTTTCTTTCCGCCTCACTGATATCTGACTGGGTCAGAAATTCCGCATTTGCAAGGATGGCGGTCAAAGGAAGACGAAGATCGTGGCAAATGAGGGCGACCATCCTGCTTCCGTCGGGTTGCGGCTCCGGAATTGGAATATTTCTTTGAACGCACCGCAAAGACCCAGCCGGCACTAACCGCTCCCTACACATAGCTTGCTCCTGCATTGAAACCCCCTACCGTCCGTGGTGAGGCGAAGTTCAGAGAGGGAGGACTCCTTTCCGGCTTCGGCATGCACTCCTTTGTTGACCTAGAATTCGAGAGATGAAGTCCCATTTTTGAGCTGTTCGGTCAAAAACGGCGTCGTGCCGATGAGACCGACGCCGCGATTCCGCAGTTCCCTGAGGAGAGCGACACCCGCGGCGTCGGCGTATGAGATGTCCGCCAGTTCGAGTGACAACTGAACCTCATCGGGGAAAGTATGCACATTGCATGCCCGTGTGAAGTTCCTCGACCCAGGGACCCGTTATCCGGCCCTCTACCCGAAGAGTTACCGCAATCTTTGATGATTCGAGAACCGTGATCCTCAGCATTGCGGTTTACCTGATTGCCTCTGGACTCAATAAAGCAATCGACATGCCATCCAGAAGATCAGACCAGGCCTGAAGCGATCCCCCGGAGATCCACTGAAACCGTCCGGGCCAATATCTCCGTAAAATCAATAGGTTGGGAAGGCTTGCAGCATCTGTCCGCACTCCGGCTGCCAGGACGGCGGACGGCTGTTTCCTCCGGGGGCTCTGGACTGCGAGACGGATCCACCACATTCGGTAATCACGAGCGAGTTGGTGTAGGAGGAACTACGATGGGCGGTGGCGAGATCTCTTGATGCCGAGCTTATCCATCCGGTGGCGAAGCGTGTTTGGATGAAGATTCAGGATCTTCGCCGCGCCCTTTGGACCATCAACCACTCCACCGGCATGTTGAAGCGCAGCGAAGATATGGTTTCGTTCTACCTCGTCCAACGTGAGGAGTGGCTTTGGAGACTTGAGGTCTGCTTGCCGATCTTCTGGAGCATCCGCCTTAGGAGGCTCCATTGCCTTTCGCAGCTGGCAACCGGCATCAGATCGCGATCCAGCCGGAGGGTCGGGGCCGCCGATACGATAATCGCGCGCTCAATTACGTTCTGCAACTCGCGAATATTTCCGGGCCATGGATAATTCACCAGGTTTTCCATCGATTCCCGTGAAACGCCGTCGATCTTCTTTCCCAACCGCTTAGAGAACTGGGACAGGCAGAAAGCCACGAGTTGGGGAATGTCGGAGCGACGTTCTCGCAACGGAGGAAGCTCGATGGGAAACACGTTGAGGCGATAGAAGAGATCTGAGCGGAATCTGCCCGCCTGGACTGCTTCATGGAGATTGCGGTTTGTGGCGGCAATCACGCGCACGTCCACACGCAAAGGGTGGCTACTCCCTACCGGCTCAAACTCGTGTTCTTGCAGGACGCGGAGCAGCTTCACTTGCGTCTCCAGGCAAAGCTCCCCGATCTCATCCAGGAAGATTGTGCCGCCGTTGGCAAGCTCGAAGCGGCCGATACGCCGCTCGAGCGCCCCGGTGAAGGCCCCTTTCATATGCCCAAACAGTTCGCTCTCTACCAAACCAGCCGAGATCGCGCTGCAGTTCACACTCACCAGAGCACGGCCATTGCGGGAGCTTCGGCTGTGAATCGCGCGCGCTACGAGTTCCTTCCCTGTCCCCGTTTCGCCGTAAATGAGCACCGTTGAATCCGTGGGAGCGACCTGCTCGACGGCGTGGAGCGCCTTCAACAGTGCTGGACTATTACCCACGATCTCCTCGAAGTTATGCTCCGCGCGCAGTTCCTCCCGGAGATAGACGTTCTCCTTCTCCAACCTTGCCTTCAGGCCGTCAATCTCCTGGTAGGACTGCATATTTTGGACCGCCAGTGCAACCTGGTTTGCCACTTCCTGCAAGAAAACGGCGTCCTCATCCGAATACTGATCCCTTTGCTGGCTCACGACGCTGAGCAGTCCGATGCACTTTCCTTGAAGAGCCAGGGGTACGACGCACATCGACTGGATACCCTCTGCGGCGAGGCGGCGCTCATTGGGATACTGCTGCTCTTTTTCAAGATCGCGGCGCACGAGAGGTCGCTGATGGTCGAACACCCAACTGCCGCAGGTCTCGTTGCGGCTGAGCTCCAGCCCTGTCCGAAAGTAGTCCGAGAGCAGCTCTCCCTCCACGGCGAGGAAACGGAAAGAATCTCTCTCCGGCTGGTAGAGGGTGATCGCGCATCGGTCGAATGAGATGACAGGATGCAAGGCCTCCGAAATGGAACGCAGGAGGGCCTGCTGTGTCAGATTCGTGATGATTGCATTGTTGATCTGAAGCAAGCTGCGGTTCTGTTCTTCACTTTTACGCAGCGCCGCTTCCGCCAGTTTCCGCTCCGTGATATCGATAAAAGTGATCACGGCCCCTAGGGTTTTACCTTCCCGAATGACAATGTGGGACCAAAACTCCACGGGAAAGCTCGTGCCATCCTTTCTCCAATAAACCTCATCGTCCCTGTGGACATTCTCGTTTTTTTGGAAGCCGATATAGATGGGACATTCTTCAATTGGATATGGGGTGCCGTCTTTTCGGGTATGGTGTTCCAACGCATGCATGTTTTTCCCGAGTAATTCGGCGGGGTGGTCGTATCCGAGCATGCGCGCCGCCGAAGGATTGGAGAAAAGACAAATACCTTCTGAGTCGCAGCCACAGATCGCTTCAGAAGCGGAATCGAGTATCAGGCGGTTTAGCTCATCGCTATTGAGCAGAATGTCTTCCGCCTGCACTCGCAACGTGTTGTCTTCAGAAAACCGCATGGTGAGCCCTGGCAATCGAGGACGAGTCGCTCTCTGATCGGACCGCTTGGACGAAGCCTGCATTCTTGCATGCTGCTCTTATCTGTTCGCATGAAGGGATTGGGCCCGCAGAGGTGAGACCGCCATCACACTGATTGCAGCGCAGACGACTCTCTTCGACAGGAAACCCCGCCATGCCAGCTTCATCGGTGCCTCCGGATCTTGTAGATGAGGCCCAGTTCGCAACAGCATTCCTGGAGGTACGTTCTCCCAACTAGCCCCAGCTCGTCAAATTCCAAAGACTTCTAGAGTTAAATTCCTGCCGGTGGTCACCGGGTTCAGAGGCAGTTATTCCATTTTGTGTATTTCGCGAAATAACTCACGCTATTTTGCGGATTTTTAATGGATGCATAAATATTCGTTCAAAAGGTATATCTTTACCGTAACTTGACATCTATTAGACATTTAGCTGACATCGCGGAGACAAAAATTTCAATTTTGGCCGCTTTCCTTTGACTACCGAAACTTCTCCCAATATCTTGGGTCGGTAGGCGAACCGGCGAGTGGCATTCGACACGAGGAACGGAAACCTTCGTAGGACGAAACGAAGTATTTCGATCTTTGTATATTGTGGCTGAACTGACTTGACAGCCGATGCGCGTCTCATCGTCACCCAAGCTACACATAAATTGCGGCTTGTAACTGGAGTTCTAGAACGGCCCGGAACGGCAAGTGAATTGCCTTCCTCAAAAATATGAGACTTCGCGGGCCGGTAACATCTTTCCTGGGTATGGCGCTAGTAGTATCGGGCGCCATTTGTGTTTTAACTCCTCCAACTCCTCTCTATGCTCAATCAACTACCTCCGGGGATATTGCCGGAGTTGTTACAGACGCGACGGGTGCAGTTGTCCCGAACGCGAAGATTGTCGTAACGAACAGCGACACCGGTTTTACGCAAACCGTAACCTCCAGTTCCAACGGCGGCTACCGCGCCCCGTTGCTCAAACCCGGTGTTTATAGGATCACCGTTACGGCCACTGGCTTCGAGACGTCGTCGAACCTCGTAATTGTAGCTATCGGTCAGATAGCTTCTGGTGACATCCATCTGACAGTGGGTTCAACCAGTGTAACGGTCGAAGTGTCGAGCGATAGCGTGTCGCTGCTCCATACCGATAACGCCGACCTCTCCACCTCGATCTCCCAAGCGCAAGTCCAGAGCTTGCCTAATCCCGGAAACGATTTGACGTTTGTGGCCCAGGTCTCTCCCGGTGCGGTCATCAATACGTCCGGCGGCGACGGAAACTTCTCCGTCTTCGGCCTGCCCGCCACCTCGAATACTTTTACCTTGAATGGCTCATACGAGAACGACCCATTTCTGAACCTGAGCAACTCTGGTGCGACGAACCTGCTGCTTGGCAATAATGAGGTATCCGAAGTCAATGTTGTGTCAAACGCCTACGGCGCTCAGTTCGGTGGTCTCGGCGGTGCCCAGGTGAATGAGATCACGCTGTCGGGAACGAACAAGTTTCACGGAAACGCCGTCTACCAATGGAACGGCAGTGTCCTCAATGCGAATGACTACTTCCGCAACCAAACCCCGACTCTGACCCCTCGGAGCTTCGATAACGTCAATCAATTTGCCGCGAGAATCGGGGGTCCGATCATCAGGGACCGCTTGTTCTTCTTTGTTAACTACGAAGGTCTGCGCGTCGTGCTGCCGACGTCCAGCACAGTGTTTGCGCCCAACCCGACGTATATTGCCAATGCAACCAATGCTGCTCCCGCCGCGGACCAGGCGTTTTACAAACAACTCTTCAGCGTCTATCAGAACGCCAAGGGCTATTCGACGGCGACGCAGTCCCCAATTGACCCAAATGCGCTGTCCTATACCTCCACCGCAGGAAACTTTACGCACGAGTTCCTGCTCACCTCCCGAGTGGATCTAAAGCTTACCGATAAAGACACGGCCTTCGGTCACTTCAAGTGGGACAAGGGCGTACAGGCGACCTATACCGACCCTCTGAATCCGATCTTCAATGCGGACAGCCCTCAACCTTCGTTTGAGGGCACCCTTGGAGAGACGCACATCTTCAACTCAAAGATCAGCAATCAGTTCCTCTTTGGCGTGATCTGGTACAGCGCTGTCTTTACAAACACCAACCTCGCCGCGGCCAACGCGCTTGTTCCTTATGCGCTCAACTTTTCCACCTTCGGAGGGTCGTTCACGGGACTCGGTGGAATCGACAACAATTGGCCCCAGGGCCGTAACGTGACGAACTACCAGTTCAGCGACGACGTGAGCATCTCACGCGGTCGTCACACCTTCCAGTTCGGTGCCTACTTCCGTCGCGACGATGTGACAGACTATAGTCCCTCTATTCTTACCACTCCCTTTGCCGCAGCCGATGAGAACGGAGACTTCGCGGCCGGAAACGGATTGGAGATCTATCAACAGCAGTTTCCGCTTCGAGACACCCAACCGGTCGCTCTTTATAATCTTGCGGGTTATGCCCAGGACACCTGGAAGATGCGTCCGAATCTGACCATAGTTGCGGCAGTTCGTCTTGAGCACGACTCCAACCCGATCTGCGGCACGAATTGCTACTCCTATTCGAACGGCACATTCGGCTCCCTGAATACCAGTACATCAACGGCATATTCTTCGTTGCTCACAAGTGGCCAGCATCAGGCGTTTCCTGGCTTCCAGGCGATTGCGGTCAATCCGCGTGTCGGCTTCTCCTGGTCGCCGTTTGGCTCGGGCAGCAGCACGGTGGTTCGCGGGGGCTTCGGTCTGTTTACAGACGTGTTTCCAGCGACTGTGGCGGACAGCTTCCTTAACAATGCACCCACCAACGTTGGTTTCACGTTGTTTGGACCTGAGGACAGTGGTGGCTTGATCAGTCCAAATCCTGCCAATCCGGCAAGCGGTCAGAGTGTGGCGAGCGGCTCAAACAAGGCCTTCCAGGCTGGGTACCAGAACGGCGCAAGCTTCAATACGCTCTCCGCGGCGGTCCCCGGCTTTGCTGCACCTTCCCTGGTTACCGCTGCTGGCAAGCTCCACTATCCCACCTACGAGGAGTACAGCTTCCAGATCGAGCAGGCCGTCGACTCAAAAAAGCAGACGGTCGTCTCCCTCAGCTACGTTGGTAATCATGGGTATCATGAACCAGTTGAAAACGCCGGCGTGAACGCGTTCGGCGTCAACAACGGCAGCCCCGGCTTCGACGGAACAACACCGATCAACTTCACCGGCCTTCCAGCTACTATTCCGAATGGATCATTCGGCGCGGTCACAGAGGTGAGTAACGGAGCGGTCTCGAACTACAATGGTTTCCTGGTCGGCGTCTCCCGTCACACAAAGTCGCAGATGATCAACTTCAACTACTCATGGAGCCACGCTCTCGACGAGATCTCGAACGGCGGCATTCTGGGCTTCGGTGTCTTTGGCAGCAATTTTCTGTCTCCTGCAAACCCGAATAACCTCAAGCAGAACTATGGCAATGCAGACTACGATTCAAGGCAGAACATCACCGCGTCGTACGTCTATACAATGCCCTATTACGGTGGTCCGAAGCTGCTGACGGATGGCTGGCAGGCGAGCGGTACGGTCTTCCACCATACCGGCTTTCCCTTCACAGTAATTGACACTGCTTTGCAGGCAACCAACTACGGCGGTTCGGGTTTCCCGGGTTTCTTCGCGGCCCAGGTCAATGGTGTCAAGAGCTGTGGAGGAGGTGCGGTCTTCAACAACGCCACCGGGACGACGGCGCATCCGTGCGCAATTGCCAATGCTGGAAATTATATCGACCCCACAGCGTTTGGGCAGCAGCGGCGTAACCAAACCGTTGCTCCTTCCTACACCGATACCGACTTCAGCATCATGAAGGGTTTCAAGCTTCCTATTCCCCACTCCGATGTCGGTCGTCTTCAGGTTGGCGCCCAGTTCTTCAACCTCTTCAATCATCCGAACTTCGCCGCTCCCGGCCACGACATCAACAATCCGGCAACTCTAGGTGCGATCACCAGCACGGTGAACACGCCAACCTCAATTCTCGGCTCGTTCCTTGGTGGCGATGCTTCACCTCGTCTTATCCAATTGAAAGGAACCATCACATTCTAATAAAACTGTATTGCTTTATACGAGGGGCCGTTTCAACCGGCCCCCCGTTTTCTTGCTTAAGGATTGGCGATTTGCGATAAGCGAATGATGGCGGAAAGGAAGTCATCGTGATTGCGACCAGCACCTCTCTTCAAACCGCGCATCACTTCCGTTATGCCGGCTTTCGGTACTGATCGTCAAAAAGTAGTCGAGCATCACAGACCTACTCGCAGTAAAATTCTCTTTCACCCGTGCGTCGTGTGACCGGATGGATCCCGCATGGGACAGGCCCTGATCCGGCCTCTGTACGTCCTCGACCACAGGGAGACATCTATGTCTGTAGTGAGCTGGGGGATGATTGGAGCGGGAACCGCCGCGTTGGTAGCCGGACTCTTTCTTGTTCGGGCGCGTTTCGCGGCAGTTTCGGGCGCCGGAAGGGTTCTGGTGCTCGGCCCCGTCTTTGAAGCCGTCGCGCTGGCGATCTTTGCCGCAGAACATTTTCTAGATGCACGCGATCTCTCAGTCATTGTGCCGCGCTGGATACCGGGAGCCCTGTTTTGGACCTATTTTGTGGGCGCGGCCCTGCTGGCTGCGGCCATCAGCTTCATCGCGTGGCGATATGTGCGCTGGTCGGCGTCCCTGCTCGCACTGTTGTTCCTGATCATTGTTGCCACAATCGACCTGCCCAACCTGCCGAAGCACGCGCATGAGCGGCTGTTCTGGACGCTCACGGTGCGTGAAACGGCCTTCGCCGGGGGTGCGATGGTGCTGGCGGGCAGCCTATGGTCACGCAGGACATCAACAGGCACCACGCTCATCATGTTGGGCCGGTCGATTGTCGCGTGTACCTTCGTCTTCTATGCAATCGAGCACTTTCTCTTCCCCCGGTTCGTGCCCGGTGTTCCGTTGGAAAAGATGACGCCGGCCTGGGTGCCAGCGCCGACGCTGCTTGCCTATATCGTTGGCACAACTTTGCTCGCCGCAGGCGTTGGGCTGATGATTCGCCGCACTCGCCGCACCGCCGCCGCCATTGCGGGCATAGTGCTTCTGCTGCTCACGATCTTCTTCTACGTTCCGATCCTCATAACGGAGATCCGCTCTCCACTCGCGGTGGAAGGCGTCAACTATGTTGGCGATACCTTACTGTTCGCAGCGACAGCTTTGTTGGCGGGCTTCAGCGCGGAACTGACCGAGAACCCTCACTAGTGGTTTTGTAGAAAGCGAATTCGAGGGCAACCCTAAGTGTTTATATTCGCGGGTGACGCGTCATCGAGAGACAGTGACTCGTAATGGAGAGTCGGCGTATGGTGAGCTGATTCCTGCTCACCGCATGAGCGTTTCACAGTACGAGTCGGTTGAACCCTTCGAATGGCGTTAGACATGGCCCACATCAGTACAGTGCTCGATTGCGCATGGGCGGGATCGTGACCTCGTCTAATAGAACACGATCCGACTACGCGGAGGAATCGACCAGACAGCGAATTATGGATGAAGGGTAAAAGTATCGTGCAGCGATGCAGTCGAGTCCTCTCCGACCCAGACATCAAATTCTGAAGGTTCCTCCACCCAGGCGTGCCCGGAAGGACTCCAATACGACAGTTCATCCTTGCCCAGCGTGAAATTCACTGTAGTCTTACTGCCTGGAGCAAGCGTGATTCTGCGAAAACCTTTGAGTTGGCGAACCGGACGTGAGGCGCTTCCCGAGCGTTGGTGAATGTAAAGCTGCACTACTTCATCGCCAGCCTGGCTTCCGATGTTTTCGACATCGACGGCAGCTTCTACCTCCTCGCCGGCGCCTACCTGGCGGCGGTTCAATTTGAGATTGGAGATGGCGAAGCTTGTGTAGCTAAGTCCGTAGCCGAACGGGTAAAGAGGCGAACTCGGCCCATCCCAGTAACGCGAGACGAAGGACTTTTCGGTCTCCGGCTGATGTGTCAGATTGTGCGCATAATAAATCGGGATCTGTCCGTCGCTTCGTGGCCAGCTGAAGGTTAGTTTTCCGCCGGGATTTGCGTCACCAAAGAGCAGATCAGCGACAGCATTTCCACCTTCTATGCCGGGGTACCAGAGGTCGAGGATGGCGGACACATGTGCGGCAGCCCAGGAGATGTTGAGTGGCCGCCCGTTAACGAGAACAAGAACGAGCGGCTTCCCTGTAGCAGCCACGGCTTCAAGTAGTCTCTGCTGATCTCCGGCCAGGGCCAGAGAAGAACGCGAGGCTGCCTCGCCGCTCATGTCGTCGAGCTCGCCCACGACGAGTACCGTAGCATCTGCATGTAGGGCGGCTTGCACGGCTTGCTCGATTTGCGCGTCAGTTGCAGCGCCGTGCTCATTCTGATACTCGCGCTTCGGGTCTGCTCCCTGCGCATACGCTATGTGCGTCGCCGGAAGCTTATTGCGCAAACCCTGAAGAATCGAAATGACATCGGTCGGTTCGCTGGCGAAACTCCACGGACCCTGGAGCGGCTTCTGGACGTTTGCGAGAGGGCCAATAACAGCCAACGAGCCAAGATTTTTGCTCAGCGGCAGAACATGGCCTTCATTACGTAGCAGTACGGCCGCTCGCTGCGCTGCGAGACGGGCAAGTGCACGGCTTTCCGGAGCCTTTAAGACAGCATCGGTCTGCGCTACGTCGACGTAGGGATGTTCGAAGAGGCCAAGTCGAATCTTTGCTTCGAGGATAGGCCGAACCATGTTGTCCAGCTGCGCAGTGGAGAGCTTGTTCCCTTGAATCAGCGTGCTCAGGTTTGTCAGGTAGGTCCTGCTGCCCATGTCCATGTTTACGCCAGCAGAGAAAGCCCTATAGGCAGCGTCCTGAGGGTCGCTTGCAAAGCCGTGCGTAGTCAGGTCCTGAACTGCAAAGGCATCGCTGACCACGAAACCGGAGAAACCCCACTCTTTGCGAAGAACCTGCTGCAGCAGAAATGTGTTGCCGGAAGCAGGCACGTCGTTGAGATCCATATATGCACTCATTACGCTTCCAACGCCGGCATCGATTGCTGCGCGAAATGGAGGTAAGTAAACATTGCGCAACAAATCTTCAGATACGTAGGACGAGTCATAGTCACGTCCGCCGTCTGCCGCTCCGTACGCTGCGAAATGCTTCACACAAGCCAACACGTGGTTGGGACTGCCAAGGTATGGTCCCTGTAACCCTCGCACCTGTGCGCGGGCTACAGCGGAATCGAGGTATGGATCCTCGCCCGCGCCTTCAACGATCCGGCCCCAGCGTGGGTCGCGAGCGATATCCACCATTGGAGTAAACGCCCACCGTACCCCCGCCGCTGAGGCCTCATGTGCAGCCACTGTCTGGACGCGCTCGATCAGGCCGGGATCCCACGAGGAAGCCAACGCAATCGGCACGGGAAATGTGGTGCGAAACCCATGGATGACGTCAAAACCGATGAGTAGCGGGATGTGCATGCGCGACTCTTCGACGGCTACGTGCTGCAGGTGATTGATGGCCGCCGGGTCAGTGATAAAGAGAAAGGACCCCACCTGCCCTTTGCGGATCCGCTCCTCAAAGCTGACCGTATCAGGAAAGTATTGATAAAAGAGCTGGGTGAGCTGCCCGATTTTCTCATCGGTCGTCATGTCGCGGAGCAGTGTGTTGGCTCGCTGCGGCACCGCTACTTCGGATGGCGCAGAAGACACTGCATGTGACTGCGCATGCACGAAGGGGCCAAGGCAGACGATCGAAGCGACGAGGATGATGACGCGAAGGAGATTTCCGGGGTTATGCTGAGATGTCATATGTTCCGTTAGGCGGTGACTGGGTTCAATAGAGTTACATCGCGCGTGGTTCACGTTAGTAGGAAACCTCGTACACATTGCCGGATAGCGTGACGGGGTCCTTTTCCTTCGATGTGAACCTGAGTGTAATCGGCACTCCTGGCTGCAGGTCCTTGCGCCGTACCTCTCCGACAGCCCAGGACAACCCGCTCCAAATCACCTTGTCGTAATTAATCGCTATGGGAAGGCGGTGTCCGTTCTGCATAGCCTCAAGGAGAAAGACCTCTCCCATGTTTGTTCCGTTCGGTGGTCCGACCGGCCCAGGTCCGGCGAAGACTTCCGTCAGGATTGTGCTGCTGCATGACGAGTCGCAAATCTCCAGTCGTTGGAACAGGGATCGTTGCCTCGATGACTCCCTTGCCCGTGCTTTGGAACTGCGATTCCAGCAAGCTAATACCTCTGGGAATGACAACATCTTTTTGAACGCCGAAATCGTATTTTGGCGAGTTGTATTTGCCAAAGCCAACCATCGCCATTTGCCCCGGGCCAAGTTCGACCTTGTTGCCAGAGATGCTTGGTTGAAAACCAGCATCTGTGAATAGAAGTCTGCCTGGTCCGAGTGGTCGTTGCTCCCGAGACAGAACCGGCATCTCAATCGATTGCACACTCTGTGCGGGATTCACCACGACGTATACGTCGCCGTCCGCATCTGCCGATCCAAAACCGTAAGGCTGAATCTCTCCAGGTATCCCACCAAAAGATTTGGTGCGGCCAACAGACTGCAATCGCAGGAATAACGACTGGACGCGCGCAAACCATCGCGCGTCTTCATCGTTGATCAACTCCAGATTGCCATGCACCGTGTTGATCCAGCCCCCGCGCGCCAGCATGAGGATGAGCGCTCCTCGCCAAGCATTCATGCCACGGTAGTAAATGGTTCCCGTCTTACCGATCATGAAGCTGGTCGAGTCAATCCGCTCCATCGGAAAGTGGCTCTGCTCAAAGCGGCGGACCATGTGGTCGCCGTAGATGTCCATCGAACGCCAGAAGTCCATCTCGGGCACGTCGGATGGGCGGGGATCGCCCGTGTATTGGATATCAAAGACGTCTAGCCAGCGTAAATCCACCGGATCACGGAATGGAAGCGGAGATGACGTGGTGTCTAAGTCACCACCGAATCCATTGAAGGCTTCCAGTACGACATCCTTGTTTCGTGTCCGAAACTTCTGCAGCGCCGCGCGCAGTGCATTTGAGTTTCGGGCGCGGATTTCGTCTTTCGTCAGCTTCGCCTCGTCGTCAGGAGTAGCTGCGGTCAGATCGACAAAGTCGAATTTGAACATGCGGATGCCATGGTCATACCAGTGCTGCAAAGTATCCATGAAATCGGGTAGAAATCCCCCTTCAAAGAAGGACATCTCAGACTGCTTTTTATTTAATGAGTCGCGCCACTGCGGTGCAGCATTTATCTTTACCAGCGTATTGGAACTGAACCACATTCCAGGCTGAATCCCATTGTCCTTGCACTTCTGGATCCAGCGATCCGGGCCATTCGGCCAGTTTGGTTTACGCCAGGTGCGGTATCCACCGTCAGGATCAAACCAAAACGCATCCATGAGGTAGTAATCAAACCGAACGCCCATCTTGCGAAGCCGTATGACTTGGTCCAACTCCCGCATTGCCAGATCTTCCGTGAGTGGCACATTGTCGGATAGCTCGTCGTACGATGACCAATTGTTGTAAACGGAGATCGGGTCGCGAAGCATGGGTGCGGCGAGCGCCTGAGCGGAGAATTGCTCCTTAGGTGTGGTCGTTTGCGAAAGGCAAGCCGACGGTGCGACGGTGAGCGGAACGAAGGCCGTCAGCATGAGGACCGCCAAGCACAAAGGCTGTCGACCAGAGCATAAGGAGTGTGCGCAGCGTGAACTCCAGCTACTCATTCTTTGAAGTCTCCATCTGTGGATACACCGGTGTGCCGAACTCCCTTCGAACAGCGAAGCCAATCTCAGTCGGCCCTGCAAACCCGTCCCACGCTCCACGGACCTTGCCATCAGGAGAAGAAAGTACAACGTGTGACGTGTCCTTCGCAGCTGCCACTTGCTTCCGTTCCATCAGAAACGTAACGTTGTTCATCTGCAGATCGTCGATTGCAGTTCTGAGCGCGTATGCCGTCATCTTGGTTTGGGAATCGGCGCGCAGGACGACCACGATCCTCAATTTGTTGGCGGGGTACTGAAGAGAGATACTCTTCAGGATAGTGAGTTGCTGCAGCACCGACGCATCCAGTAATCCATCTGAATTGAGGTTCGCAGGAAGCCAGGAGTTGATCCGCCACTGTCCCGGTACATCCTTAAGCGCAACAGCATTGCCATTGAGATCCGTACCGTCATTTGACAAACTCAGAGATTTCGCGATCGAACCCGGCACGGGGGCAGAAGCTCGGAACCACGAATCATTCGCAGTTGTCGTCGGAACTTCCTGGAAGCTGCTCTCCAAATCCTGGCCTGTGCTTCGCTGATAGTTTTTGAAGGAATCAAAATCGGCGCCGCCGAATTGCCACCGTTGCGGCGCTGTTCCGTAATAGAAGTAGTGGTTCGCCTTGAGAGATAGCGCGCGATTGCTCTCAACAAAGAAGGGCGACGTTGAATAGATCACGTTGTGCCTAAAAACCGCTGCACCGCCGTGAATCGCCGCGTCATTAATCAGCGGGGGGTCCGAACCGAGGGGATTCCAATATATGGTGTTGTTCTCGACCACCAAGCCATCTATCGAACCATCGTTCCAGGTGTGCAGAAAGATCCCGCTCTGAAAGGCAGACATGCGAGGACTGCGGCCATTATTAATGCACACGTTGCCGCGAACCACGCTTGTACGCGTAACAAAACCCGCACCAAAGACCGCCACACAATACCCCTGCGTGTCGTGGCCATAACTGTCGAGTACAGCGTTGTTCGTATTGCCGTAATCGATGTCGAATGCGCCGCCGTCCACACCCGGGCTATCCGTCAGAAACGCTTCGCTGTGCGAGACAACGCAATCATGGCACATCCACGTCCAGATGGCGTTGGGTGTTCCCATCGATTCGGTTTGCTGCATGCCTGTACGCCACGCAACGGTGGAATCAATCAAACCGTTGCGAACGCGAAAGAGCACAATACCGTCGCCCTGCACGTCATGGACGACCGAATTGCGGATCGTGACATGCGTACTCCATGTGTCCTCAGGCGGGAACCCAAAGTTTCCACCACCCACCAGAATTCCTGCCCACTGTTTGGTGTTATACGCTGTTACGCCATCCACAAGAACATCGTCGAACCATTGGTTCTCAGCACCGGGAGAGATAACGACCAGGCCGCTCTCCTTGTGCTTCATATCTTCTCCCAGCACACCATGCACAAGCAGGTTCGTCAGGTGAATGTGATGCAGGATGCCCTTGTCTCCACTTATGAAAACACCGAACGTGCTACCGCCTGAGAAATCGAGCGAGTCAACGTCCCAGTATTCCTGGTTGAACAGCTTGAATGCCTGTGTGGGCTTGTCGCCCGCGACGATCTTCGGTCTCGGGCCTTCGCCGTAAGCAGTCAATCGCACCGGGTGGTTCGCGTCGCCGGATCCTTTGGGCCACAGCGAGCCGTGGCATTCGGTTCCACGCCGGAGATTGATGACATCACCCGGAGAAAAGACCTTTAATTGCAGGGACTCAAGCGTGTTCCAGGGCGACGCGGAGGATTCGCCGCTTCCTTTGCTGGAGTTGGAACAGTCGACAAAATATTCGTGCCGAGCTGAGTTACTCTGCCGAGCAGCAGTTTGCCCGAAGGACATTGGAGCAAGAGAGACAATGAGGGAAAGGAACAAGCGAGCACGTCGGGCGGCAATCATAAAAATACACTCTCAGAGAAAATGAAACCGCGCTGCCGCAGGAAATTCCCGGCAGCGCGGTTAGAGTAAGGGGTTAGAAGAGTACTTTTACATCCAGCTGCACAACTCGGTTGGCGTTGGCGGCCCCATTCTGCCGTTGGATTGCTCCAAAGGTACCGTCGCTTGCATTGCCGTCCGGATTGCCAAAGTGCGGAGTGTTCAAAGCATTGAAGGCCTCCGCCCGCAGCTGCAGCTTTGCGCGCTCAAAGACCGGCACTTCTTTGAAAAGCGACGTATCCAGATTGACGTTGCCTGGGCCTACGAAAAGGTTGCGGCCCGCATCTCCCGGAGCGATTGCGTTGCAAGTGGGGCAAGTGAATGGTGCGTTGGTGAATGCCGCCGTGTTGAAGTACTGGGCAAGAGTGCGCTGGCCTCGCGGCAGATTTGGTGTGCCGACCAGGTTCGGCCTCAATCCGGGCAGCACACCCGTCGGATCGTTCCCACGGATGACATTGACCGGTGTTCCAGTCCGCATCACGTAGATGGCGTTCAACTGCCACCCGCCCAGGATCGCATTCGTTACAGTGCCCCAGTTGGAGAAGTAGTGCTGGCCTTGGCCGATTGGGAGGCGCCACAATCCGCTAAAGACGAAGTTATGCCGCAAATCACTATCAGCGGATGCGTACTCCGGACGCAAGTTGTAAGGATTCTGCGGATTGTCATTGTTGATATGCCCCAGATTGAACGGCGCAGGACCGTTGTCCAGATTATGGCCATAGGTGTAGCTTCCCAGGAAGCTGAGGTTGTGCGATTCCCGCTTGCTCACCTTCAGTTGCATGGAGTTGTACCTTCCGAAGCCTGAATCCGTCAGGTACTGGATCTTTCCCAGGTCTTTCGTGAGGCGATTGTCGTAGTTATTCGAGTTGTCGAGGGGATTAGCATTGATATCGCCAATCTGATACGGCAGAGCGTGGTTAAGGGAGCCTACGTATGCCAGATCGACGGAGATCGACGACCCGACCTGTCTCTGCAACGCCATATTGAACGATTCCGAATAACCGGTTCTGATGTGCGGATTGAGTGCGTAGGTTGTGAGCAGGTTACCATTCGGGACCGTAGCAGGATCAATATATCCACCTGAAGTAGGGGGAAGGATTTTGGTGCTGCGCGGGACACCTGCGTCAAGCCCATATGCCACATATCCGTAGTAAGGCGAGTTGTAGTAGCTTGACTGCGTCGCGAAGGGAGCGTTCTTTGTCAGGAAGTCTTCGCGGCCATCATTCTCCGGTGTGTAGAAAATTCCGAAGCCAGCGCGCAAAACGGTCTTGGGGTTTACCTGATACGCAAAACCGACGCGTGGGGCAAATTGATTCTTCCGTGGAGCTACGAGCGAGTTGGAATTCCCTCCAAGGCCGGCGAGCAGGATCTGATTACTTGCCACGTCGTAGTTTGACATGTAGTTGTTGGCTTCGGTGTATGGGTTCTGGTACTCATAGCGCAACCCATAGTTCAACGTCAGGTTTTGCTTTATCTTCCATGAATCCTGAGCGTAGAAATCCAAATCCCAGGATTTTGTGTGAGGGTTAGTCAGTTGCAGGCCTATGTCGACGACTTCAGGAAGTCCGACTATCAGGTCAGCAATATCTGATCCCCCATAGCCGTTCCACCCGTTAGGGACCTGCTCGACATAACCGTTCGCCGCGTTATAGGTCGGATCGGACGTCTCTGCGGTTCCGAAGCTCGAATAGTACTGGAAGCCTGTCGGGAACAAGGAGAAGTTCGGATGAGAATTCAGCATTCGGAAATCTCCGCCAAACTTGAAGGTGTGCCCGGAAATGCTGCTCAGCGTAAAGTAGTCAGTGAATTGGGAATTGCTGTCCAGAACGTGGTAGGGCTTGTAGGTTGAGCCACCGGAAAGATAGCCATCCGCGAGGAACATGTACGGGAAGCCAACTGTTGCGGAGAAACCGGGGACCGTGATGTTGCCGACCCCATACTTCGCAGAGTAGTCGGTGCCGTTCAGCAGACTGTATTGATTCAGATAGTATCTGGTGTAACCGAAGCGAAACTCATTCAACTTAGTTGTGCCGAAGCTGTGGTCTTCAGTGATTGAAATCGACTGGGCCCCGCTATCCTGATTGTTGGCCTGGTCGGCATCCCCCGCGCCCGGCACCACCGTCCCGCCGTGATACGGATCCGTGACGAGCGAGTTGTTTGCGCCCCAGTGATAAATGGCGTACAGGCGGTCTGCCTGCGTAATCACCTGGTCGAAACGTGAGTCGACCTGATTGCTGTTGGCAGTGACTGGAGAGTCAACCGCGTAGTTTGAGAACCATCCGTTACGAATTCCTGGAATGTTGGGCTTTGGGAAGAAGTTGAGCAGCGTATTCAAGCCTGCCTTGCTGACCTCGGCCGCCGGAATGATATTTCCCGAAAATTGCTTTGGTTCGCACCCGGTATAGCCGCCGTAACAAGCATAAGAAACCGCAGGATCGAAGATCGGATCCACAGTCCCCGCAGCAGGGCATGTTTTGTTGTTGCAATAGCTGCTAGCCAATCCTGCATTGGGGTCCACCAGGCCGGAGAGGTCAACCGAACCATCGGGCTGGGTTTTGATCAAGCCGAATGGAATCGTCGAATCGAGATAGGTGTACGCATTATTCTGGCGGCTCCCTTCATAGGAGGCAAAGAAAAAGGAGCGGTCCTTGAATATCGGCCCACCGATCGTGCCGCCGAAGTTGTGCTGCTTGAGACTCGGAGAAGGTTCTGTTCCGCCGAAGGAATAGGGTTTTGCCGTTGTGAAGTTCGGACGGAAGAACTCGTAGGCGACGCCGTGAAACTTATTCGAACCGGCTTTGGTCTGGACTTGCACCACGCCACCGGCAGCATTGCCGTACTCCGCATCGTAGCTGGAGGTTATGACCTTGAACTCCTGCACAGAATCCACGCTCGGCGTGATCGTCACGTCCTGGGTGCGGTTCGTTGTAGACTCCACACCGTCGAGAAGGATCGAGTTGCCAAACTCTCTTTGCCCACTCACGGACAAGGCGAAGCTGTTGATGCTTCCTCCTACCTGCGCCACGCCCGGTACCAATGTGGTCAGATCGTAGAAGTTGCGGGAGAGAAGGGGGAGAGAGGTAATATCGTCTCCGCCGATGACCGTGCCCACCTCTGCGCTCTGCGTCTGCAGCAGAGTGGGCTTGTCTGTCACCTCGACGGTCGTTGTCAAAGTACCCGGTGCGAGGTGGAAATTGAGGAGCAGCTTTTGATCGATGACAAGAGTTGCATGCGAGGCCTCGGAATTTCCAAATCCCTTGTGTGAGACCTTGACCGTATAGGTGCCAGGCGTGACATTGAGAATGACGTAATTGCCACCACTGTCAGAACGCCCTGTGAAGGTTACGCCCTTGTCTTCGTCCTTTGCGATAATGACGGCGCCCGGGATCACCGCATCGGTGCTGTCCGTTATCTGGCCGATGATCAGTCCTGTGGTGGCCTGGGCGCCGGCCTCGCGACCGGACACAAGGACAACAAACAGAGTGCTGATTGCTGCAAGTACATAGTAGAGTCTTTTCATTCGTATCCTCATTGAGATTTGCCCCGGATTTTCCCTTGTGGCCAACCCAAGGGAGCAAACGTTTTCTGAGGCGAAAAAGACTCTACTAGTTCTATTAAAGGAATGTCAAGAGATGGCGTTTAGCCCTTTTGTTACAGGCATTGAACGCAGATATGGAGGCATGGGTCTCCGGCTGTGCCCCTTCACCCAAGGAGCAAATGGGAAATACTTTCCAAACGGAATGAGCATACGTATACTCATGGATCATGGAGAACAACGGCAAGAACCAAAAAAACGGACACAGACCGGATCGGATGGATATCCGAGATGTCGCGGAGCGCGCAAAGGTCTCCATCGCCACAGTTTCGCGCACGGTAAACCGCGTCTCCACCGTGAATCCCAAACTGGCGAAACGAGTCTGGCAGGCGATCGAAGAGTTGGATTATCTCCCGAATACCCAGGCGCGCGCCCTGGTTTCCGGCCGCAGCAGGATCCTCGGATTGATCGTCTCCGAAATCACAAATCCCTTCTTTCCTGAGTTGATTCAGCAGTTCGAGGACATAGCTGTCGAGAATGACTACGATGTGCTGATCGGCTCAACGAACTACGATCCCAAGCGCGTGTCCCGCTGCGTTCGCCGAATGCTTGAGCGAAATGTAGATGGAGTTGCTGTTATGACATTCGGCATTGAAGCGCCAGTCGTCGACGAATTGGCTGCGCGGAAGATTCCGGTGGTTCTTGTAGATGCCGGCCCGGATTCTTCGAACGTGCGAACCCTGAAAGTCGACTACCAGACAGGCATTCGCCAGGGAGTGCAGCACCTCGCGGCTCTTGGGCACCGGCGCATCTCATTTATCACGGGTCCATTGACGCTGCACTCTGCGAAGGCCCGACGCGATGCTTTCGTCAAAGCGATGAACGAAATAGGAGTAACAGTAGGCCCGGAGAGTATCGTCGAGGGCGCTCACACCCTCGAGGGCGGTACAGAGGGCATGCGTATTCTCGCAAACAATAAGGTCAAGCCGACCGCCGTGATGTGCTCAAACGACATGACCGCTATCGGCGTCCTGCACGAGCTCTACAATACGAAGACTCGAGTCCCTGATGATATCTCGGTCATTGGATTCGATGATATCCATATTGCCAAGTTTACCTTTCCGCCGCTGACCACCATTCAAATGGCGTGTTCCGATCTCGCACGTTCTGCTATAGAGGCTTTGCGAGTAGGGATCGAATCGCCCAGTGATGCTTCGGATGCAAAGGAATGGACGATTCCTACCCGATTGATTGTCCGCCAGACTACGAGTTATCCGAGTGGAAGCATGCCGGGTAATGGACACCTGGCACAGCCCGCACGGCGACGTCGCTGAGCTAACTATCCGAGCCTATGAGGTGACCTTGATTACTCGCAAATTGCGTCCGTGTGTCTTGCTGGGATTGGTAATCGCTTCGCGCATCGTTCCTCTCGCAAATCCCGCAACCATCGGCCTCAACAAGCCAACGTCCTGCTTCCGGATCGTTGTCGGGCTCTGCATCGAAGCTCCCGGAGTTTCCGAATGTCTTGTATGGCGTGGCCTACTACCACGAATACATGCCGTATGACCGGCTGGATGCAGATGTAGCTCTTATGAAGCAAGCAGGTATCTCCGTTGTTCGGATGGGAGAGTCAACCTGGAGTCTCTGGGAGCCGGAAGATGGGCGCTTCGAGTACGCCTGGATGGATCGGGTGGTCGATGCGATGGGAAAAGCTGGCATCAAGGTGATTATGGGAACGCCAACGTATTCTATTCCTCCCTGGTTGTACAAGGCGCATCCCGAGATACTCGCCCGTCCCTTGGGCGGCGCGGCTGTTTTCTATGGAATGCGTCAGAACATGGATACAGACAATGCGACCTTCCGCTTCTATGCCGGAAGGGTGATCCGTAACCTGGTTGAGCACTATCGCGATAATCCAGCCGTAATCGGCTGGCAGATTGATAACGAGACCTCCTCTTACGGCGCTTCCAATCCCGATGTTTTCGCTGGCTTTGTGGATCATCTCAAGGGCAAGTTCTCTACTCCGGAAAATCTGAATAAGGCATGGTTCCTGAATTACTGGGGGCAGGACATCCACAGCTGGGATGAACTGCCCACGCGAGACAGCGTGCAAAGCACAGGTTACAAGCTTGAGTGGACACGATGGCAGCAAATGCGGGTTACGAATTATTTGTCGTGGCAGGCAGGCCTGGTACGCCAGTACCGGCGGCCAGACCAGTTCGTCACACAGGATTTCGCAGGAGCGATGCATCGCGAAATCAATGAGTTCGAGATCGCAAAATCACTCGATATAGCAGCGACGAATAACTACCACGGCACGCAGGAGAACATGGGGGGCGACTCGCAGTCCCTTACAGGGGACTACATTCG
Source organism: uncultured Acidobacteriaceae bacterium (assembly GCA_963756685.1). GTDB lineage: Bacteria > Acidobacteriota > Terriglobia > Terriglobales > Acidobacteriaceae > Edaphobacter. Next base: position 2,359,186 of record CAVWON010000001.1, on the reverse strand, counting down.
CTCGCTCACACACAGCAACTACCTGATTACAGAGACGAATGCTCAAACCACTGATTGGACGTCAGAGTGGCAGTTTCCACCGTACGACGGCCAGCTGCGTCAGGACGTGTATACACATCTCTCCAACGGCGCAAACATGGTTGAGTATTGGCACTGGCACTCCATTCACTCTGGTCAGGAGACATACTGGAAGGGCGTTCTGAGTCATGACTTGGAGCCGAATCGAGCCTACACCGAAGTCTCGCGGACAGCTCACGAACTACAGCGGATCGGTCCGCATCTCGTCGACCTTAAGATCACCAATCAGGTAGCCATCCTCTACAGCGTGGATTCGGCAAACGCCTTGGACTTCATGCCCTTTGCCCACGGCGCTGGCCCCCAGTGGACCTTCGGGCCGCCGGCTGCCGACTACGGCACCTTGATATCACAAATCCACCGGGTTCTTTATAACTTGAATGTCGGCACAGACTTCGTCTTTCCCGAAGACCCCGATTTCTCGAAATACAAGGTTCTCATTGTGCCGGCGCTTTACGTTGCGGACGATGCATTGCTGAAAAAAATCTCCGACTACGTAGAGCATGGCGGGCACGTGCTCATGACATTCAAAAGTGGTTTTTGCAACGAAAACTCTGCGGTCCGCTGGGTTCGTGCTCCTGGCCCTCTGCGCGAAGCAGCCGGATTCAGCTACCAGGAGTTCTCAAATCTCAACAATCCAATCAGCCTCAAGGACGATCCGTATCACGTCGGGGACGAAAACAAGGTGATGTACTGGGCGGAGTTCCTGATGCCCGAGCATGCCAAGCCTATCGCTTACTACGACCATCCGTTCTTTGGACGTTGGCCTGCTATTACACGCAACCAGTTCGGATCGGGCACATTAACCTACGAAGGCACCTGGCTCGGCGAGAAGCTTCAGACAGCGGTAGCTTCGCAGGTGCTCGGTCTTGCAGGTTTGCTTGGCTCAGACCAAGCCCTGCCATCGAGCGTGCGAGTGAGGCATGGAGTGAACCGTCTGGGCAAGACCATCCATTACTACTTCAACTATTCAAGCACCGCCGTGAAGGTTCCCTATTCGTATGCCACAGGCACAGAGCTCACTTCCGACAAATCAGTCGTGCACGGAACACTTCTAAGCATCGCCCCCTGGGATCTAGCCATTATTGAGGAGAAATGAGCGAGGCCGGCACCCGTTGGCTGCGAAGACTGCCTCAATTCCACAACGATGGCAGCTAGAGCCAGTACCATCGGTTGAAGGTACCGGACTCGCTAAGCCGGAGGTGCCTTGACAATCACCGAATCTAGCTCCTACGATGGTTCTCGATAAGAATACGTTTTCTCAAAAGAGGAAAATAGCGTTAAGAAAATAACCTTTCTTCCTTGTCAGGAAGCGTTTTCGCGGAAACACTCGCCATTTATCGGGCTACAGCAAAAAGAATGCAAAATATGACAGATTTGAAGACGCTTGAAGTGTGGTTTGTAACCGGAAGTCAGCACCTGTACGGACCGGAGACTCTAGAGAAGGTTGCGGCGAACGCACAAACCGTCGCCGCGTCATTGGCGCAGGAGACTTCGATCCCGGCAAAAGTGGTGTTCAAAGCGCTGGTGACCACGCCAGAGGAGATCCGGGGCTTGTGTCGTGAGGCGAATAACGCAGAGCGTTGTATCGGCCTGATCCTGTGGATGCACACGTTCTCGCCTGCGAAGATGTGGATCGCCGGGTTGAGCTCGCTGGCCAAGCCGTTCCTGCAGTTACACACCCAGTTCAATCGCGAGTTGCCCTGGTTCACGATCGATATGGACTTCATGAACCTGAATCAGGCCGCTCATGGAGACCGCGAGCTCGGCTTCATTACGGCGCGCCTGAGATTGGCGCGTAAGGTCGTCGTCGGTTTCTGGAAGGACCAGGACACGGTGTCCGACGTGGCCACCTGGGTGCGTGCGGCCGCCGGCTGGTATGAATCGCAACATCTGAAGGTCGCGCGCTTTGGCGATAATATGCGCGAGGTCGCCGTCACGGAAGGCGACAAGGTGGCTGCGCAGGCACAGTTCGGGTTCTCGGTAAACGGATACAGTGTGGGAAACCTGGTTGCGCGTATGGACCAATTCAGCGATGCGGAGTCGGACAAGCTTGTTGCTGAATACCGCGATGCATATTCGATTGCGAAGGAACACGATCGTCCTCAGTCGCTGAGCGATGCTGCCAGGATTGAGCTTGGCCTGCGTGCATTACTCCAGGAAGGGGGATTTGGTGCCTTCACCGATACCTTTGAGGACCTGCACGGCATGAAGCAGTTGCCAGGGATTGCGACGCAGCGGCTTATGGCCGACGGGTATGGCTTCGGTGGTGAAGGCGACTGGAAGACAGCCGCACTGGTGCGCATCATGAAGGTGATGGCGCACGGCATGCACGGCGGTACCTCCTTCATGGAGGATTACACGTACGACTTCAGTGGAACGCCAAAGGTGCTGGGCTCGCACATGCTGGAAATCTGCCCGTCTATCGCTACCGATAAGCCCTCGCTGGAGGTGCATCCACTCGGCATCGGCGGAAAAGACGATCCGGTTCGCCTCGTATTTACCGCGCCGGCAGGACCCGCCATCAATGCGTCCATCATCGACATGGGCACTCGGTTCCGCATGCTGGTCAACGAGGTCGACGTCGTGAAGCCGGAGCAGGAATTTCCAAAGCTGCCTGTCGCACGTGCGCTCTGGGTTCCCAAACCAAATTTGAAGATCGGCGCCGCCGCCTGGATCTACGCGGGAGGCGCTCACCATACCGGCTTCAGCCAGGCACTTACCATGCAGCACATGGAAGACTTCGCGGAAATCGCTGGCATTGAGTGCATTCGCATCGATGCAGCGACGAAGCTGCATCAGTTGCGGCAGGAGCTGCGATGGAACGACGCAGGGACTATGTGGTCCTGATCCCTTTGACAGGCTGAAGGTCTCACATTTCTTAGGTCGTTCGTTGTTAGTGCATATCCAGAATTAGGGTTCTATGGCGATTGTTGCTGGTATTGATTTTGGGACATTGAGTGTTCGCGTTACGCTGCTGGACTCAGATCACGGGCGGCTGGGAACGGCAGTGGCCGATTATCCACTACACCGTCGGCACGAAGATCCGGACTATGCCACGCAGTCGCACACCGACCAGATGAACGCACTGGTGAAGGCCACGCGTGATGTGCTGGTGCAGACGGGCGTGCGCGGCGAAGACGTTGTGGCCACGGCGCTGGATACCACGGGCTCCAGCGTTGTTGTGGTGGATGAGGCGCTGAAACCGCTGGACGAGTACTACCTGTGGTGCGACCATCGCGCACATCGCGAGGCGCAGGAGATCACGGCGAAGGCCCATGCCACGAAGCTGGAGGCGATCGACTGGTGCGGCGGCGTGTATTCGCACGAGTGGGGCTGGGCCAAGCTGCTGCACTGGCTTCGTAACGCCGATGAGGCAAAGCACGCGCGGTTTGCCACTGCTCTCGAACACTGCGATATGGTGGCCGCAACGCTCACCGGTATCCGCCGGCCATGTGACCTGAAGCGCAGCGTCTGCGCCATGGGGCACAAGTGGATGTGGAACCCAAAGTGGGGCGGCCTGCCCTCTGAGGAGTTCCTGGTCGCGGTCGATCCTCTGCTGAAGGGCACGCGCGCGAAGATGGGCGGCGAGTACCTGACATCGGACCATATCTACGGCTGGCTCGCAAAGGAGTGGGCCGAAGAGATGGGTCTACGGCCGGGCATCCCCATTCCTGTGGGCGCCTTCGACGCTCATTGGGACGCACTGGGCGCCGGATGCAAAGAGGGCGACGTCGTGAATGTGGTGGGCACATCTACATGCATTATCGCCATGGCCCAGCAGACGGAGCTTATCCCCGGCGTTTGCGGTGTTGTGCCAGGTAGTGTCGATCCGAAGCTTACCGGCATCGAGGCCGGTCTTTCGGCCGTGGGTGACATCTTCGAGGCCATCGCACGGCGCGCCGGCACCAACGTGAAGCAACTGGCCCAGGGACTCGAGATCTACAAGCCAGGCCAGACCGGCCTGCTGCGCATGAGCTGGGACAACGGCGATCGCACCGTGCTGGTCAACCCTGAACTGGGAGGCGTGACCCTCGGATGGAACCTGTTGCACACAGCGCAGGATGAGCTGTTCGCAGCCATTGAAGGCTCGGCCTTCCATACGCGCATCATTCTGGAGCGCATGGCCGAGCACGGCGTGCCAGTGCAGCGTGTCATCAACGGCGGCGGCATTCCACAGAACAACGCCGTCCTGAACCAGGTGTACGCCAATGTTCTAAATAAGCCGGTCCTGGTGCCGGACGGCACGCCCACGAGCCTCGGTTCAGGCATCGTGGCTCTCACAGCCGCAGGTGTCTTTCCTTCGATCGAAGCCGCGCAGCAGAAACTGTGCCTTCCCTTCAGAACCTTCACACCTGAAGCAAAGGCGGTCAAGCGGTACGAACTGCTGTATCAGCTCTATCGCAAGCTGTACTTCGCGCTCGGATCGCGCAATTCCAATCCCGCCGCGCTTGGGGGTGTACTGCCGCAGCTTCGCCACATCGCTCATCAGTCAAAGACAGAGGACTAAGCATATGCGATTTTCTCAGGGCCGATTCTTCTTTAGCTTCCTCTCAGTCAAAATCTTCGCGGCTTCGGTCTTCTTCATTGGAAGCGCTCTTCATGCACAGGATTTCTATCTTCAAAACGGCGACCGCGTCACCTTCTACGGCGACAGCATCACCGCACAGCGCTATTACACCCGCGACATTCAGGACTTTGTGGCGACACGTTATCCCACGCTGCAGGTGACCTATCACAACGCCGGAGTCCCAGGCGACAAAGTCAACGGAGGCTACTCGGGCGATGCCGCACTTCGCGTAACGCGCGATGTGGAGCCATGGGTTCCGACCGTTCTTACCGTGATGCTGGGCATGAACGATGGAGGCTATGTTCCACCAGATCCGAAGATCTTCGCAGACTACCAAAGCGGATACGAAAAGCTGCTCACACTGCTTCGCGCAGCAGCGCCCAACGCGCGAATCACACTGATCGAGAACACTCCGTATGACGAAATCACGCACGGAACCGAATTCTCCGGCTTCATGGCTACGACCGAACAGAACGCAGCAGCGACGCCCGCTCTCGGCCGGCGCGTAGGCCTGCCCGTTGTCGATGATTACACCCCGGTGAAGCAGTTGCTGGAGCGCGCGACGGCGGTCAACCCATCGCTCGCCTCGCTCCTCGTCATCGGCCGGATTCATCCTTCCGAACCGGTCCATTGGATCATGGCGGAATCGGTGATGAAGGCCTGGCATGTCGATCCGATGGTAAGCGCGGTAGCGTTGTCAGTAGCATCGCAAAAAGTGAGCCAGAGCCTGCACACACAGGTAACCGCAGTGTCAGCCAAGGGAAACGTCCTCGCGTGGGATCAGCTTGATCAGGCACTGCCGCTGCCCTTCGACTTCGAAGACCCTCTGATGAATTTCGTGTTGGCCATCAGCGACGTTGCCTCCTGCGATCAGGAGATGCTGAAGGTCGCCGACCTGCAGTCCGGTCAATACACGCTGACGATAGACAAGATGAATGTCGGCACGTTTTCCGCCGATCAGCTCGCAAATGGAGTCAATCTCGCACTCCTGAAAACACCAATGTGGAATCAGGCGCGGGAGTACGACGGCGATCTTGAGCAGCGCTCGCGCCTGGAAGATGCGGATCTGATTCTCTCCGCAGACACCGAGGTAAAAGACAAGGCAACTGCCACCAGCATTTTGCGGCAGGGCGAGGCCGAATTCGAGCAAAAGGCGAAAGCACGCCTGCGAGTCGCGACGCACCACTACACGCTAACGCCTCTGAACCAGACCGGCCCGCCGAGCCCGTAGCGTCATCTCTCAAAACAATCTAAAGTACTGCTCGATATTCCAGGCAGTGTCCACCGCAACGTGAAGTTCACCAGTCCCCCGCCCGACCAGGGCGGTGCACATTACTGAAGAGGTCCCAATCATGTCGTGCCACCTCTCCCGCAGGCGTTTCGTGCAGTCAGCGGCTACGGCCGCCGCAGCCATCGCTGCCAAAGGTACGTGGAGCAATCTCGCCTTCGCCGATACCGCCGCTCCCGCAAGTCTCCTCTCGCAATTCGGTTATGGTGATGTATTTCTCTCGAGTGACCTGCACGAGACGCAGTTGCACGAAACGCACTCGGTGCTCATGCAGTTAAGCGACGATAGCCTCCTGAAGCCTCTCCGCGAAATGGCTGGCATGACGGCGCCTGGCGAGGATCTCGGCGACTGGTATCACTACAATCCCGATCTCGATCACTTCGCGGGCGACTCGGCATTCTCTCCCGCCTGCACTTTTGGCCAGTGGGTCTCGGCTCTCGCGCGCATCTACGCCATCACCGGCGATCAGGCCACGCGTGCCAAGGTGCTGCGGCTAAACCAGCTCTACGCCGAGACCATCAGTCCCGACTTCTACCTCAACAACCGCTTTCCGGCCTACTGCTACGACAAACTCCTGCTCGGTCTGCTTGATTCGCTCACGTATGCGAATGACCCTGACGCCATGGCCATCCTCCAGAAGACAACCGAGACCGCGCTCCCGCTCCTGCCGCCGTATGTCATCGATCACGATGTGCCCTGGCGCCCCGACAGGCATGACGAATCCTGGAACTGGGACGAGACGTACACCATGCCGGAAAACCTCTTCATCGCCTATCAGCGCGGCGCCGGACGCCAGTACTACGACCTGGCCTTTCGCTATCTTGACGACAAATCCTGGTTCGCACCGCTCGCGCGCGGTGAAAACGTGCTCGGCGGCCACCACGCCTACAGCTACGTTAATTCGCTCAGCTCGGCCATGATGGCCTACATGGTCGCTGGCAGCGAGATGCATCTCTCTGCGGCGAAGAACGCCTTCGGCATGCTGCTCGAGCAGAGCTTCGCCACCGGCGGATGGGGGCCCGACGAGAAGCTGCGTGCACCCGGCAGCGGCGAGGTCTACGCAAGCCTCGGCAATACCCACGCCAGCTTCGAGACGCCCTGCGGCAGCTACGCGCACTTCAAGCTCACCCGCTATCTGCTTCGCGTCACGCGCGACTCCCGCTATGGCGACAGCATGGAGCGCATGATGTACAACACCGTCCTCGGCGCCAAGCCTTTGCAGAACAACGGGCAGGCCTTCTACTACGCTGATTACAACTTCGACGGCAAGAAAGTCTATAAGCAGGCCCGCTGGCCATGCTGCTCCGGCACACTTCCGCAGGTTGCAGCTGATTATCGTATCCAGGCCTACTTCCACAACGAGCGCGATGTCTTCGTCAATCTCTACATCCCGTCGACGCTGCGGTGGTTTCGCGGCGGGGTTGGATTCTCGCTAACGCAAGACAGCGCGTGGCCCTATGGGCCGAACATCTCGTTTGTGGTGAACACGGCAACGCCCGCCCATATGACGCTTCACTTCCGGATTCCGGAATGGACTAAGCATGCTTCGCTCACGGTGAATGGAAGACGGTGGGTGGAAGATATCGAGCCTGGGCGCTTTGCGGCAGTGAAGCGCACCTGGAATGACGGAGATCGCGTCGAGTTGGATCTGCCGCTGCCGGTCCGGCTGGAGGCGATCGATTCGCAGCATCCTGAGACCGTCGCGGTCATACGCGGACCCCTGGTGCTCTTCGCGCTCAAACCGGAACAAGATAGCCCCATGCCGGCATTCAGCAGAACTGCACTGACGAATTTGAAGCAGGTGTCGCAGCGGGAGTGGCGCTCCAACGCGGACGGCGCGACGTACCGCTTTGTGCCGTTCACTGAGATAGGATCGGAACCTTACACCACCTATCTCCGGACCAGCTGAGTTAACCTCCTCCTCCAACACTTCCGGTGAGTCGTCAGCATAAATATTCGTCGAGCCGAGGGCAGGAGGGCGTGGCCTTGACAAACTATAGAGTACGTGCGTACTCTTTCGATCATGCGGTACTCGCCGGCACACAAAGCGCAGAACCACGAGAACATTCTTTCCGTGGCCGCTCGCTCTTTCCGCGAGCGCGGCGGTGACAGCAGCGGCATCGGGACGGTGATGAAGAAGGTAGGCCTAACGAAAGGGGGCTTCTATCGGCACTTTAAGAGCAAGGACGACCTGTTCGTCGAAGCGGTGGCACGGGCATTGGACGAGATGGGAAGAGGCATGGTGGAGGTTGCGAGGTCAGCGCCTGAAGGTCAGGCTCTGTGGGCCATCATCGAACGCTATCTAAGCGTGCGCCATGCGGATTCGCCGGGAAGCGGTTGCGTACTCTCCGCCCTCGGGCCAGAGCTCGCACGAAAGCCCTTGTCCGTGCGAAGACGGATTGAGGCGTCGCGAGAAGCGTATCGTGAGCGGCTACTGCCATTTCTTCCTGGTCAGACACGAGAAGAAAAAGTGGCGAAGTTTCAGCTGTTGTTCCCCAGTATGGCTGGGGTACTGACCGCGGTCCGGATGACCTCGTCACCCCAAGAGCGTGAGCTGATGCTGATGGAGGCAAGGAACTTTTTCATAAAGTGCTTCGCTGAAGAGTAATTTTTTTGTCCTTAAAGAGTACGATCGTACTCTTTACGAGAAGCAGAACGATACCAGACTGAATCGAGAGGTGAACCGATGAAATTCATGACCCCTTTTCTCATTGCAATGCTACCGGTAGCGTCCGTCGCGCAATCACAATCCCCAGCCGCCCCGGGCGTGCCCAGCTTGGCTATACCGAAAACCACCGCAGTGCTGGTCATTGAGACCCCCAGGCTAGGCGTGACCGCTCAACAGGTCATGGCCGTCATCCCGGCAGAGATTCGAGCAACTGTGAAACTCTACCTCGACGGGAAGATTCGCGAATGGTATTCGCGAGGCGACGGCAAGGGAGTCATCTTCCTGGTCGACGCGAAGACAGAGGCCGAGGCGCGAGACATTATGGAAACGCTGCCGCTCGCCAAGGAACAGTTGATGAATACCGAGTACATTCCCGTCGGACCCCTGATGGCGCTGAGGGCAGTGATCGGCCCGGGAGCGCAGCAGTGACTCTGCTCGCCATGGAGCTGCTGAAAGAAACCAACCCTTAGAAGAAGGAAACAATCATGAACAACCCAAGGACTATTGTGACCGGCGCAACCGGAAAAACCGGCAGCGTCGTCGTTGCCGAGCCGCTGACCGTTGGCCATCACGTCCGCGCCATGATACGTCGCGAAGATGGCCGTACCGCGCAGTTGAAAGAGAAAGGGCGCCGAAGACGTGGCCCGTGCGGCAGCGCAGGTCAATAAGGCTGTTCGCTTGTCCGAAGAACGTCCGGAATCGACGGGCTTATCGCAGGAGGAGTGCTGAAAATGTCGCCGAAAATCATTTTCAACCTGCATCTCGTATTGGGTTATGTCGCGTGGATGCTTTGCATGAATGTGTATATCCTTCCCAAGCTCAAGGCAATGAGCCGAATCGATGCGCAACGTGCCATTGCTACGCTGCACAGTTTTCGATTTTTCGGGCTTGTATTTATCCTTCCAGGCGTCGTCGGCCACAATCTGCCAGCAGGTTTCGCGCCGTTCGCTGCGTACGGCGACCTTGCAACTGGATTGCTGGCAATTCTGGCCCTTGTCACGATAAGGATGCGTTTACTCTTCTGGCCGCTCGTCGTTGGCTTCAATCTCGTGGGAACCATTGACCTCATCGTCAACTATTACCATGGCGTCAAATTAGGGTTACCAGCTCTATCAGGAGAGCTGGGTGCGACCTACGCGATCGTGATCATCTATGTGCCGCTATTGATGATCACGCACTTCATCGCGTTCTATTTGTTGTTGCGCCGCCAGCCCAGAACGGCTCGAGCCGTTGCCCGCGACGTTGCCCACGATGTAGTCGCTTCCTAAGTTGATTTTCGTTGTCAGAAGCCCTTTTGTGGCCCGGAATGATCGGGCTGAACTCATGTCATCTGTCCAGACTGGACGCGCTTGGAGCACCGTCTGTGCTGAAAAGCTCATTCGAGAGTTCATAGCTTCTAGTACGTTGATTAGCGAAGAGTTAGACCAGTTCAAAATCCAACGCAGCGACCTTCACTCTCCGTTCAGCGCGAACCTCTCGCGCTCCCGCAAGCGGCCACAGCATCTGCCTGACTCGAGTACACCGTGAACAAGTTTAAGATGCCGACCATCTTAAATGTCTTCGAAGCGAAAGACGATGGATTCACCAGCTTAACGTCTCCGCCTGCCTTCGTTGCATTTCGAAGCGCGTCGACGATAGCTCCGATGCCGCTCGAATCGAGATAAGGCATCGACTCCAAGTCTAGTATCAGGAAAATATGGCCGCTCGAAAGGGCGGTTTGCGTGGCCGTGTCAAATTGAATGACAGGGTCTCCGCTCTTGAGTTGGCCTTTCACCTTCAGCGTGCAGATTTTTCCTTCTTGCCTTATGTCGAGATCCACCGTTTTCTCCAATTCCGGCCTGCAAAAAATACTTTACATCGTAGATCACGCTTGTTAGGCTCCATCTACTTTAGAATCCACCCAGAAAGTTGCCTGCGTCAAGGAGATGCTTGACGTGAGACGCCTTGTTACACGATGACACCGTCGCAGAACGATCCCATGGCTGACCTCGCCGCGTCGCTTCTGGCTGTCCACGATCTGCCGGCGCGCGCGACTCTGATCGCCGCTGCTGTCGTTCAGCTGGTTCCAGACTCCGCCTGTATCGTTCATCGGATTACGTTCGACCCGCAGCCTACTTCCTGGGTAGCGATCGGTAAGGCAGGCGACATCTCCGTCAGGCAGATCTCGCAGCCAGCGCATAGCCGTCTTCTTGCACCTCTGCTCTCTGCCGCGTCGCAGGGCCGCATCTACTTAGCCTCCGACGTCCGGCGGGAGGACTACGCTCACGTCAATGTCAGCCGTTCCATTGCCTCCATCGCCTACCTCCCCCTGCGCGACAAAGACGTGATTATGGGCGCCCTTGAGGTCCTCACCTTCTCCGCAGAGCTTCGACAACAAGACCGGCAAGCACTAGCGCCGATTCTTTCCCTGGCTTCACCCGCTCTCCTGGCCGCAGAGGATTTTGAGCAGCAACGTCACAACCTGCTCGACTCTGTCCATCGCATGACGCAGCTCTACGATCTCGAGAAGTCTCTCAACGCCACCCTCGATCTCGATGCCGTAATCGCTCTCGTCCCGGTCAAGGTTGGATCGATATTTGCCTGCCAGGCCATTCATCTCTGGCTCTTCGATGGAGGAACGCTTCGCCTCGTCTCCAGCCGCGGCACTGATCCCACCGTCCGCTCCGGCATGGAGCAGCTCCCGGGTGAAGGATATGTTGCGGATATGGCGGAGGAGGGCGAGCCGCTGCTGATCGCAGATTCCGAAGATCCTCGATTGCACCAACGCAATCGAGGCGTAGACCCAGAGGCCTCGGACAAAAGCAGCTCGCCGGTCAGAACTGCATTGCTCGTACCACTCCTTCAGGACGAGTCCGAGGTCGGTGTGCTCGAAGCAATCAATAAGGATGGCGGTTCGATTTGATGAGGACGACCTGTTCTTTCTGTCGACCATCGCACAGACCGTCAGCAGCGCCCTCCAGAATGCGAGTCTGATGTTTGCAGAGCGCAAGCTTGAGATTCTGGAGGCGCTCGTCCACGTCAGCTCGGAGATCACGTCGACCCTGCGTCTCGATCGCCTGCTGCAAATTATCGTCAATAGCCCGCAGAATGTTCTTCCCTTCGAGCTCTGCGCGATTGCGCTCGACAATCGTGGCCGCCTTCAGCTTAAGGCCGTATCAGGTATGTCAAGTCTCCCATTCGGCGACGCCCGTGTCGAACAACTCCACGAGCTCGTTCGCTGGATCTCGCCCTACGACGACACGCAACACCTGCGACAACACGATGAATCAAGCGTCGGCGCGCAGGAGGGACTGCCGGCGGAGGTCATAAGCCACTTCAAAGCGACAGGCTATCGGGCCCTCTATTCTCTGCCCCTGGTCGACGACCAGGGGCGCGTCGGTCGATTGCTCTACGAGAGCAGCGATCCCGATTTTCTCGATCTGCCGCACACCGAAATGATCAAGATCCTCGCCGGTCAGGCCACCGTTGCCATACGCAATGCCTTGCTATACCGCGAAGTCCCTCTCATCAGCCTGCTCGAACCGCTCGTGCAACGCAAGCAAGCGCTGCTTCGCACCAGCCGTAGTCGGCGTCTCGGCCTGATCGCTGTAATTGCCGCTGCAGTAGTCTTCTTCGTCTTTTGTCCGCTGCCGATGCGCGTGACCGGAGAGGCAATTGTCGCCCCACAGCATATCGTCACCATCGCTGCCCCTGTCGATGGCAATGTGACCCAGGTGTTCGCACATGAAGGGCAACGGGTCGTCGCCGGAGATGTCTTGGGAGCCATGAACGACTGGCAATGGCGAATGGACCTCGCGTCGTCGGAAGCAAAATATCAGGAAGCGATGCTGGTGATGCACACCGATCTCGCCCACAGTGCTCCCCAGGCAGGAGCCGACCGCGCACAGACGGAGTATCTTCGCTCCGAGGTCACCCGTGCCCGTTCCCGCCTTGAAAGTACGCAGTTGCGGTCTCCCATCGCAGGCATCGTCATAACGCCTGCCTTGCAAAACGCGGTCGGAGGCCACCTGGATGCAGGCGCTTCCTTTGCCCAGGTACTCGATCTCTCATCCGCAGTCGTGAATATCGCCGTCCCGCAACGTGACGCCGCTCTCATTCGCCCTGGTCAGACCGCCGCCATCAAACTTGACAGCTATCCGCAACGATCCTGGCACAACACTGTCGCGATCGTTAGCCCCGAAGCCCAGCAAGCCGATGGAGAAGAGACGTTTGCAGCCCGTGTTCCTTTGCCCAACACCGACGGCATTCTTCGCACCGGCATGACAGGTCGGGCTAAAATCTTCATCGGATTTCGACCGGCCGGATACGTCCTGCTACGCCGCCCGACACTCTGGATCTGGCAGACTCTGTGGAACTGGATTGGCTGGTGAAAATACATGAATCGACGACTTCATAACTCGATCAGGCTCTCCGCAGCTGCAATGCTAATGGCTCTCCCGAGTACCGGATGCGACTCCCGTCCCCAGGCCCAGGCCGCCAGCATCGCCACGCCCACAACGGCCGCCCCAGCCGCGCCACGCTCCCCTGGAGTCCCCGCTCCTTCGTCCGATACCTCCGACGCAAGGCATTTCACTACCACCGGCCCCTTGGTCGCCGAGCAGCAGGCCGACGTCGCCGCCGAACGAGACGGCCGCATCGCCCAAATCGCTGTCGAAATCGGAGACCACGTCCGCAAGGGTCAGTTGCTCGCCCTGTTGGATGACCGGGCCCTGCGTTTGGTCTGCGAGGCACAGAAGGCCCACGTTGCCTCCCTCCACGCACAGGTCGCCGAATGGGAAGCCGAAGAAAAAAGCGGCGAATCTGATCTGCGTCGTGCCGACATTATGCGCTCGGAAAAAATTCGCAGCGAAGAAGATTGGGAGCACGTGAAGTACAAACTCGACGAGACCATCGCCGAGGTGGCCCGTTATCGTGCCGAAGAGGTCGCGGCCCAAGCCGATCTCGAAACGGCCAAACTGCAGCTCGAGCAATCCCGCATCGTCGCTCCCTTCGGGGGAGTCGTAGGCCGAAGCTCCGTCCGTTCCACGCAGGAGGTGAAAAAAGGAGACGTCCTCTTCTGGATCACCGCAGTCGCTCCATTGCATATTCTCTTCACTGTCCCCGAATCCGCCATGGGGGCATTTCTCGTCGGCGCCTCTCTCGAACTCACGACCGCCGACTACCCCGGCCTTCGGCAATCCGCGCGAGTCCTTCGCGTCAGCCCGGTCGTTGATCCCGCAAGCGGCAGCGTCCAGGTCATCGGTTTGGTCAGCCACACGTCGCCACTTCTCAAGCCAGGCATGTCCATGCAGGTCCGGCTCTCGCCATGAACCTCAGCGAGGCCCTCGACGCCGCATTACCCGAGATTCCCAAAGCGCGTTTCGCGCGCAACGCCTGTCCACGCCTCGACCCTGATCTCATCGTCCGCGAAGACGTACTCGATGGCGAAACGGTCTTCGGTGTCCTGCAACGGGGCAAAGCCAATTATTTCCGTTTTCAACCCGCCCAGTGGAAGCTCGCGCAGCTCTTCGACGGAGTGCGCTCGTTCGACGAAATCTCCGCCCTCTACACCGCGGAGACCGGAACCTACGTCGCCCCGGAAGACGTCCGGTTCTTCGCAGAAAGCATGGAAGAAAATGACTTCTGGTACCGAACCCCGCAGGAGAAGAATCTCGCCCTCAGCGAAAAACTTATGGCCCAACGCGGCCGTCGCGCCCAGCGAAAATCCAAAATCAATATCGCGCACATTACATTCTCCGCCTGGGATCCAGACCGTTATCTCACCTGGCTCGACCGCTGTACCGGGCGATTCATCTACAGCCGTTGGAGCGTCATCGCCGCCGTTCTGCTCTTCCTGTTTGAAGCCGCCGTCTTCCTCGGCAAGTGGAAACTCCTCGGGCCCGACATTCGCCTCTATTACACCTTCACCCACAAAACCGTTCTCGACATCGTCGAATTTTGGGTGCTCCTTCTCGCCCTGGGCTTCATTCACGAGTCGGCCCACGGACTAACCTGCAAGCACTACGGCGGAGAGGTGCACAGCATGGGTCTGATGTTTCTCTATCTCACTCCCGCTTTTTACGTCGATGTAACCGAAACCTGGATCTCCGCCACAAAGGTTCAGCGTCTCGCAACAATCATCGCCGGCATCTGGATTGAAATGGTTGTCTGCGGCATCGCGATGATCGTTTGGACCAACACCCAGCCCGGCCCCTGGATCCACGACTTTACCTACAAAATCATCCTCATCACTGGAGTCGCGGTGATCGTCATGAATCTCAACCCGCTCATCAAACTCGACGGCTACTACTTCTTCACCGAATTCATCGGCATCCCTGACCTGAAGGAACGGTCTACCGCCTTCGTCTCCGCATGGTGCCAGAGCCGCATCCTGCGATTACCCATCGAAACTCCTATCGTGCACAAAAAACGCGTTCCGCTATTCGTCCTTTACGCTCTTGTCTCAGGCGCCTACAGTTACCTGCTGCTCTTCATCGTCGTGCGGTTTTCATACAACATCGCGTCGCACTGGCTCGCCGAGTTCGCTCTTATCCCTGCAGGCGTACTCTCCTTCGTCCTGTTCCGCTCTCGCCTCCGCTCCCTGCGAGATCTTGCCGCGCGCACATGGAAAAATGACGTGGCAGAACGCCGTTGGCGGCCGCTGCACGTCGCAGCCGCAACCGTGATTCTCGCGCTCTTCTTCCTGCCCCTCTGGCGTGATCGCGAAGACGCGGTATTCCTGGTCGAGCCGTCACACTCCGCCACCATCCACGCAGCCATCATCGGACGCGTCACCGCCATCTTCATAAAAGAAGGCGATCAGGTCGCAGCAGGCCAACCACTCCTAGCCATGAGCAGCCCCTCCGCCGACTCCATGCGGTCTGCGTCCGATAGCCAAACCAGCAGCGCAAAATTCCAAACCTTCTCAGCAGAGCTAAGCGGCGCCAGCATCGGCGCAGGAGCAGCAAGACAAACCGCCGCCATCCGCTCCAGCCGCCTCGCCAACGAAGCGCAAAACTCTCTCATCCTCACCGCGCCCATCAACGGAATCGTCCTCACCGAAAACCCCGACGCACTCCTCGATCTGGATGCCGCCTCCGGTCAGAGCCTGCTGCGGATCGCCGAGTCGGGCCCACCCATCGTTCGCATCTTCGTTCCGGTCTCGGCCCTCGACCGTATCCCCACTGACGCGGAAGTAGCCCTAATCCCGCCCGGGCACTTTTCTCCAATTCGCATGAAGCTCGCGCCTCTCGATGGCGAAGCAGTCAATCTACCCCAAGGCCTCATAGCCAAGCAGGAATATAAGGGCATCGAACTACCCGCCTTTTATTCCACGCGCATGCAACTGCCGCCCGCCGACAACCTGCCTTTAGGAACTGCCGGCACAGCAAGAATCTTCGGCGCCCGCCGCAGCCTCTTCGCGAGGCTCGTCACGATCATTTTCAATCTAGTGCGCGCTCACGTCTGGTAAACAAAGAACGGCCACCGCATCCACGGAGGCCGTCTTTGTTACCAAGAGAACCCAGCAGCGTTAGAAAGCCCTCATTCCCGTTAGGAGCGTGGTCGTACTTGCTTTCCCAAGCCGAACCGCAGGAACCATCTTGCCAGGTGTCACCGGGCTGGCCGCCTTCGCGGTCGAAGTCTTCTTGGTGGAATTCTTCTTAGACGCTTTGCCGACGATTGATTTCTTCACGATTGCCATTGTGTCTCTCCCTTTTATTTGTAGATTTAGACCTTCAGAATCTCGATTTGAATTCGGAACCCGAAACTCGATACCCAATGTGAATCCGGAGCTCAGGCAGCCTCTAGAAATACGTCCGTCCGAGTTGCAGGCCGCTCAGCTTTGATGTCTGCAAATTTTGCTTCTCCAACCGCATCGCAGGAACCGTCTTGCCCGGCGTCACAGGGCCAGTCGCAGCGGGAGGGGCTGTCTTATGTTTCGTGGAATTGTTTGTGGAGGTTTTGCCGATGAGCGATTTCTTCGTGATTGCCATTCTGACTCTCCCCTGATTTTGATTTCCGGTGTACATCCCTACCTAATGCATTTCGCGTGCCAAAGGATAACAAATTCCAGTGTTCCCGCAAACCATTGATTTCTAAAGATCTCCCGGAAACCAGCTCTTTTCGCCCGTATCCTGGTTGAATCAAATTAGGTGAAAAAATAAACCACGATGGGTGAAAAAACGACCTATGCACTTCACAACGAATACTTCCGGCAGAGATATTTGATTCGCTGACCATCCAACTGAAGCAGCCGGGCAGCCGCAGCCTTGCTCCCATCGGTCCGGCGAAGAGCAGCCGTCAGCAGCGCCCTCTCGACACGTTGAATCTCCGCGTCAAAGTCCGTTCCCTCCTGCGGTAGCAGGCCGCCTCCTGCGCGGCAAGGCTGCTGGCAACCAGCCGGGGCGGCAGATTCTGGGCGCGAATCTCCTCTCCGCGAACCGTGATCACCAGCCGCTGGATAAGATTCTCAAGCTCTCGTACATTCCCAGGCCACGAATGCTCTTCAAACACGGATAAAGCATCCGAGGCAATTCGCTTGACTGGCAAACCATTCGCGACGCAGTGCATTTGCAGAAAGAACTCGGAAAGCAGCGGAATATCACCAGCGCGCTCCCTTAAGGGAGGCAGATGAATCGGCACGACGTGGATTCGGTAGTAAAGGTCCTCACGGAACCGTCCGGTTCGAGCCATCTCCTCAAGGGGTTCGTTGGTCGCACAGATCAGCCGGAAATCAATCTTTCTCAAGGTGCGGCCACCAAGCCGCTGCACCTGATGGTCATCCAGCACACGCAGCAGCTTGGTCTGCAACGGCAAGGTTAGCGTCGCAATCTCATCTAGAAAAAGTGTGCCTCCGTCGGCCAACTCAATCTGCCCCGGCCTCGACTCCGTAGCCCCGGTAAAAGCCCCACGTTCGCTGCCAAACAACTCCGACTCGATCAGGTTCTCCGGCAGCGCCGCGCAATTGAGGCGAATGTAAGGCTTGTTGGCTCTGCGGCTCAACGCGACAATCGCCCGCGCCGCCAACTCCTTACCCGTGCCGCTCTCGCCCCGGATCAACACGTTGATGTTGCTGTCGGCAACCTGCTGGATCGCATCGTAGACAAATCGCATTGGTTCACTCGCGCCCACGAAGTCCTGAAAGCGGCTGATCTCCAGCACCTGACGTAGCATCTGTTCCCGCTCGGCCTCTTCCGTACGACGCCGTATCGTCTCGGCCAGCGTCACACGAAGTTCGGAAAGATCAACAGGGCTGCGAAAATGTGCATCCGCCCCCGTCGAGAGCGCCTCCTTCTCCACAAACCGCGTTCGCGAGCGGCTTAGCGAGATAAGCGCAAGGCCTTCGTTCAGCTCGCGCAGCTCATGCAGGCCCCTGAGGCCGCCGTGCTGGACTTCACCCTCCGTATCGATGTCCAGCAGGACTGCGACGACCTTCTCTTCACGGGCCCACCGGACAAGATCGACATAATCTTCCCTGACGACGATCTGAAACCAGGGAATCAGTTCAGGAACCAGAGTATTGAGAAACTCGTCATCCGCCGTGACCAGGCACACGACCGGAAGCGTCGAATGAGGCGGCGGAGAAGATTTTGGTTCCGCCTTGGTCTCTCGCGAAGGCATTATCGAATTCTACTGATGGATCGGCGGTTGGCCTTCTGAATCTTTCTGGAAGACTTTGGTGCATCTCTTTGGCTCGGTCAAAGCCCTTGTCTCGCGGGCTTGTTCCACTCTAATTGGGTGCCGGAGAATATGGTTTCCATCTCCGAACGCGACGGCCTAAGCCGCTTCTCCAGTGGGAACAACTTCGTAGAATAAGCTTGCATTTTGGAGAAATTTCGGCCAATGTCTGCTCTCCCCCTGGATAAAGGGTCACATGGCAGACTGAATGGCGGTGGAGGCAGTCCTGAGCGAACCGCTCTCCCGGCCCGATTCCCTGCGATCAGGGATTAATACAGTGATTTTTCATGGATTTTGCGGAAAATGCCTGATATTGTCCGTCAATCCTCATGAATTCAGGTGATTTCTCGCGCCTTCCTCTGGATTAGGATCCGACTGAACAGGGAACTTAATTTCAACTATCAGGAATCGTAATTGTCTTTCTGGGTAAAATGAGGCCAATATCAGAGCTTCAGTATCCATAAAGCCGACCTATTGGCTAGACTCCGTAAATTCACCAGCATCATCCACTCCTTCGAAGGCTCACTCGGCTAGCTCGATGAGCGCCTTGCCCTGAAATCGCCAAGCAAGGTTGACTTCCGGTTTGCCCGTGACTCGGAAGTAAGCTCTCTAAGTCATCTGTCCGACAACTTCGTCCATATGGTTGTTGACCTCTGCCGTGACTGGGCACTAGAAAACCGTAACTTACAGAAACTAAGAGCTTCGAAGACCAGACTCATTTTCATAAGGAATCATGTGGGTTCAGGTCCAACGGAGCCCTTTAGGCACTCGTCAACTCCTCAAGGGCGTAAACGAAAGATTCATACGGCGCGTGCGTCGCGTGCTCCATTCCGACTTCGCACGTCCGATTCGCGCAGAGATACAGGTCGAGATTCTTTCCAGCCGCACAGGTTAGCAGTGGCGCATCTCCACACGGCTTCCGTCGCGGTGAAGGTAATAGCATTTATCGCTCGTATACATTGAAGAGGAAAATGAAGAGTCTTAACGGTCGATCTCGAGAAGCTTCTTGCCAATTCTCCTGATCTCGCCTCGAAGCCATGTATGTGCGGCATCCGTATTGACTCGCGGATGCCAGATCATCAGGTACTTGAAGCCGGTTATCTCTTCCGGCGCCTTCTGCACCTTGATTTTGCGATTTTCGGCCTCCAGTCCTGCGAATCGCCGGGGTGCGGTAAGAATCAGTTTGGTTCCAGGAATACACCGCGTAGCCGCTCCGAAATATGGCAGGGTAATCACGGTACGACGGCGATGACCGGACGCTGCGAGACGCTTCTCCGGTATATGTTGCGAGCCTTCGACGACATCGACGCCAATGTGTTCGGCCGCGAGATATTGTTTGAGAGTGAGTTGGCGCTGGTAGGGAGCGTCCGCTGCCACAATACAGACGAGTTCTTCCTCGTAAATGGTCTCGGTCAGTAAAGGTGAGGGCACATGGCCTTCATCGCCAATCAAAGCAAGATCGAGCCGACCGTGACTCAGGTCTTCGAAGACATCCCCTCTCCAACTCGCGAAGGTGAAGCGAACCTGTCGCGCCACCGGGAGAACCTCGCGACAGAGAACGGGCGCGATGATCGAGGTCGCATTGTCTGTCGCCGCAATCCGGAAGGAACAATGTTCTGTCACGGGGTCGAATGTCGAACCCGAGATGAGCCGGTCCAATTTCGGCAACATGATCTCGAGCTCTTGAAGAACACGCTCCCCTTGCGGCGTTGGTTCATAACCCTTTACCGTCCGCACCAGCAGATCATCGTGAAACGTGTCCCGCATTCGCTGCAATGCGCGGCTCACCGCGGGCTGGCTCAGTAGCAATCGCTTGGCGGCACGCGATACATTCCGCTCTTCGGCAAGTACCGAGAACACAACAAGAAGATTTAAGTCGGCCTGACGTAGCTGCGTTATACGCATAATGAATATTAGCACTATGCATTGGACGTATAGCCCCGTCAGGTTCAATCTCTTTTTAGCGACGGACTTCAATTTCGAAGAAGCCGCCAAAAGGAGAACCACCATGAGAAAGACAGCTATCGTAACTGGAGCGTCCCGCGGCATCGGACGTACCATAGCCCTTCGCCTCGCAGCCGACGGATTCGGTGTCGTCGTCAACTATGCCGGCAATGCAGCCAAAGCAGAAGAGGTAGTCAACGAGATCACCAGCTCAGGCGGACGTGCCCTTGCAGTCCAGGCTGATGTTGCTAATCCCGAAGACGTCAAGCAGCTCTTCGAGAAGACCCTCAAGACCTTCGGACAGATCGACGTCGTGGTCAACAACGCAGGCATCATGCCTCTTTCGCCTATCGCCAAAGGTGACGTGGAGACCTTCGACAAAGTCATTGCCACGAACCTCCGCGGCGACCTTCCTTGTCCTCTCGCAGGCGGCGCAGCACGTAGCCGAGGGAGGCCGTATCATCGCATTCTCCAGCAGCGTCCTCGCGAAGAACTTTCCTGCCTACGGCCCTTACATCGCCTCCAAGGCAGGCGTCGAAGGCCTTATCCATGTCCTCGCCAACGAGCTTCGCGGACACAAGATTACGGTCAACGCCATTGCACCTGGACCTGTAGGGACGGAGCTCTTCCTGGACGGCAAGACTGAAGAGCAGATCAAACAGATCAGCAGCATGGCGCCGCTTGAGCGGCTCGGTCAGCCCGACGATATCGCAAACGTCGTCTCCTTTCTTGCCGGGCCCGACGGCGGATGGGTCAACGCGCAGGTGCTTCGCGCAAACGGTGGCTTCGCATAAACAGCAGACATCATTCCCAGTCATCCCTTCCATTCCCATAACCCGAAGAGCAAGAGAATCGATATGAAGAGTCGCGATCGTCGTCGGGCGGATCGCCAATGGCTACCTCGTCGATCGCTTCTTCGGCCCCTACGAGCTATTTTTCGCATCCAAATTGCGGACTTGGAGAGTAGAAGGGCCGTGAACCATTTTCGTTTTACGCGCTTTCGCTTCAGTCGTCTCGGACTGGGTTCCGCGCTAAACTAGGCTTCGCCGCCGCAACCAATTCCGGGCAGGCTAAATGGATTACAGGCATGTACGCTTGGAAAACAATCAGGGACGCAACGACAGGTTTTGCCCTTTCGCTGGCAGCGCTCCCCGGCTCCGCCATCGCGTTGAACATTCAACCGGATCTCGGACCCGGGCCTGTCATCGCGACACAGACTGGAGATGGCTTCCAACTCGAAAATCACGCGATTGCCGCGAGAGTGTTGGTCACGGAAGGCAAGGTGAGGGACCTCGTCGTCGCTGACCGTTTACATGGGACTGAGCTTCGAACCGCTGCGCCCTTCGCCATTCTTCTTAAAGAAGGGTCCATCTACGACGTCAACACCCTGGAACTCATTGGCCGTCCCACAAAGCACGAACTTACCGCGCGGCCGGAGGCATCGCGTCTCGCCGACAGACTACACGGCGAAGAGTTCGACCTTTCTCTGGAAAGCAGAGACCATTCACTCCAGGTTGTTTGGTCGCTTATTCTTCTCGACGGCTCTTCCTACCTCAGACAGGGTCTCACGATCTCTGCGGGAGGCCACGACGTCCCAATTGGCCGAGTCGCGTTGATCGATCTGACTCTTCCGGGCGCTCGAGTGAGCGGATCAGTGGCGGGTTCACCTATCGTGGCTGGAGATCTGTTTCTTGGGTTCGAACATCCGTTGTCACAGAGCAAGGTTACAGGCGACCGGGCCACTGCCTGGATAGAACGTGACCTTCCCCTTCGCGCAGGCCAATCGATCACATATTCGTCCGTAATTGGCGTTGCACGCGCCGGACAGATGCGGCGGGACTTCCTGACTTACGTGGAGCGGGAGCGGGCGCATCCCTACAGGACTTTTCTCCACTACAACTCCTGGTACGATCTCGGTTATTTCACGCCTTATGACGAAGCGGGTGTGTTGGATCGCGTGAATGCGTTCGGACTCGAACTCACACAAAAGCGCGGCGTGAAGCTGGATTCTTTCCTCTTCGATGACGGCTGGGACAACCACAGGTCACTCTGGAAGTTCAACAATGGATTTCCCAATGGGTTCACTTCGGTGAGTCAGGCCGCTGAGAAGTACGGCGCAGATCCAGGCGTGTGGATGTCGCCGTGGGGTGGATATGCCACTCCGAAGAAAGAGCGGATTGAGTTCGGGAGGGCCGCTGGATATGAGATAGTCGCAAACGGGTACGCTCTGTCCGGTCCGAAGTACTATGACGCCTTTCGCGATGTTTGTGTGGAGATGGTTCGATAAGTACGGAGTGAACCAGTTCAAGTTCGATGGCACCGGTAACGTGGACTCCGTTTTCGCAGGCAGTCGGTTCGACAGCGACTTCGCTGCAGCAATCCACCTTATCGGCGAGCTTCGTGCGGTCAAGCCTGACATCTTCATCAACCTCACCACGGGAACATGGCCTTCGCCCTTCTGGCTCATCTATGCTGACTCCATCTGGCGAGGCGGTGAAGACGACGACACAGCGGGTGTCGGGACCATTCGTGAGCGATGGATAACCTATCGCGACGCGCAGACGTACCACAGTATCGTACAGAATGGCCCGTTGTTTCCGCTCAACTCTCTCATGCTCCATGGCATGATCTATGCGAAGCACCGCAAACAACTCGATAGCGATCCTGGAAATGATTTTCGCAATGAGCTCCGGTCATATTTCGGCACAGGCACCCAGCTTCAAGAGATGTACATTACACCGTCCTTGTTGACCGACGCCAATTGGGACGACCTTGCCGAGGCGGCAAAGTGGTCGCGTGCCAACGCCGAGGTGTTGAAAGATACGCATTGGATTGGTGGCGATCCTGCGTTGCTTGAGTTGTATGGATGGGCTTCCTGGACACCGGCGAAAGGTGTCCTTGTAATACGTAATCCTGGCGATAAGGAGAAGACGATTCGTATCCGGCTGCAGGATGCATTCGAACTGCCGCGAGGCTCCGCGCGGCGTTACCTCGCCAGAAGTCCGTGGAAAGACGACGCAAACTTGCACGCTATCTCCATTCTTGCCCAACAAGCCCATGAGTTCCACCTCGCTCCGTTCGAAGTGCTCACTCTCGATTTAGTGCCTCAATAGGCCTTCAGATAATTTAATGGAATTGATGACACCTCCGGCTGTGTTCGTTTTGGCCGCCCAAAGTCGGCTCAGGCTTGCACGTCTGATTCGAGCGATACCCAGTTTGCGACCCTTAGTCCAGCCGAAGCGCAATCACTGGGTCGAGACGAGATGCTCGCCAGGCTGGCACCGCGCAGGCTGCGGATGCAACCAGTAGTAGCGTCACACTTACAACTATGAAGACCGCCGGATCAAGAGCTGGCGTTCCGTAGAGCATGGACTGGATTAGGTGCGCAACTCCGGCGCTGGCGACGAGGCCGAGTAGCAGTCCAAAGATTGCTGGGCGCAGGCCGTCACGTAGCATAAGCCCCATCACTTGTTCGCGCTGCGCCCCGAGCGCCATGCGAATGCCGATCTCGGTGGTGCGTTGAGCGACGATGTAGGAGAGGACTCCGAACAAGCCGACTGCTGCCAGCAGCAACGAAATCGTCGCAAAGGCAAACAGCAGGGTGGCATCGAAACTCGCATCGATCGTGGACTGGCCGAGAATCTGGTCCATGGTGAGCACGTTGGCGACGGCGAGGTTCGGATCGATGGCTGCGATGGCCTGCTGGACCGGAAGGGCGAGGCTCGACGGGGCATGCTCCGTGCGCACGGCCAGGGTGCCGTATTGCTGCGAACCTGAGTAATAGGGATAGAAGATAGTCGGATACGGGTTGTCCCAGGGAGATTCCAATGTGTCGGCTACGACACCGACAATCTCCAGGCCGGTGTCTCCCCCAGGTACTTCACTGAGATCCAACTTCACGTGCTTGCCGAGAGGGTCTTCCCCTTTGAGAAACTGCCGGACGAAAGTTTGATTAACGATGACCGAGTGAGAGCGGTCGAGACGTTCATCGGGCTGCAAGGCGCGTCCCTGCAGCAGCGGAATTTGCAGGGCGCTAAAGTAGCTGGGATCGACGAAGAAGGTTGAGGCATCGAGGACCTGCCCTTTGGGCAGTGGAGGATGTTCGCGGATGGTGAAGACATCGTCCTGCCGGCGGCCCTCACCGGGCAGTGTGGTGCCAACTGTGACACCTCGAACGCCGGGTAGCTGGCGGACTCGATCTGAGAGTTGTTCGTAGAAGGAGACTACCTGCGCGCCTGTTTTGTATGTGCCTCGAGGGAGGTTGATCTCCATCGTGAGGACTTCGTGAGTGGCGCAACCCACGTCAACAGTGCGAAGCCGAAAGTAAGTCTTCAGTAGCAGGCCGGCGGAGATGAGCAGGACAACAGTGAGACCAACCTGAAGCCCCAGCAGCACGCGCCGCAGCCGCACACCAGCGCGTCCGCCGCTGTAGCTGCGGGACGACTCCTGCAGGGTTCTAAGGATTTGCTTGTCGTTCGACGACAGCGCGGGGACCAAACCGGCGAGAAGCCCGCAGAGGAGTGTTACCACTATTGTGAACAGGACCACCATGCCGTCGATGTGAATGGAATCTGCGCGGGGAATGTCATGCCTGGTGTGAACGAGCCAGCGAAGCGCGATTTCCGCGAGTATCAGGCCGCCCGCTCCTCCTGCGATGGAGAGGACGAGACTTTCAATTACCTGTTCGCGGATGAGACGTCCGCGGCTTCCGCCGAGGGCGGTGCGGACAGCGGTCTCTCTGCGTCGCGTTGCCGCGCGTGCGACGAGAAGGTTCGCAATATTGAGGCTCGCGATCAACAACAGACATCCTGTGGCGGCAAGCATGGCGTACAGGCCGGTTTTGAGATGAAAGACCTCAGCATCAAGGATCGGTCGAATGTTGGCTGCATCGTTAATCGGCCCGTCAGGATTCTGTTGCCGTATTTGCCGCTGGATCGTACTGAGTTCTGCCGTCGCTTGTGAAATCGTGACTCCGGGTTTGAGCCGGCCGACCGCGTCGAGGTTATGAGCGGTGAGCAAGGCCATGACGACCGGGGACCGCTCGTGATAAATAGGCGTCCACAACTGGACCTTGCTGTCCGGGTAATTGAACCATTCGGGAAGGACTCCCAGGACCGTGTACGGCTTTGCGTCAAGCACGATGGTTTTACCGACGAGCTCAGGGTCTCCTCCGTAACGCCGCTTCCACAGTCCCCATGTGAGAACTACGGTGGCGCTAGCCTCCCGACGATCGTCGCTCGGGAGGAAGAGCCTTCCGCGTGCGGCTTCGACACCTAGAAGAGGAAAGATGTTCCATGACGTCACTTGGCCGTGCACCAGCTCCGGCAGCTGGCCGCCCGAACCGGAGAGGTTGTAGTCAATCCCTCTCTTGATGGCCATCTGTTCGAAGCTATGCGACTGCGATTGCCAGGACGCAAAGGTGCCACCAGCGAGCACATTGTCTTGGAACGCGCCGTGCGCATCGGCTTCGTATAGCCTGACCAGCCGGTCCTGATCTTTGAATGGCAGCGGTTTGAGTAATACGGAGTGGACCACCGTGAAGAGCGCAACGTTGGCTCCGATGCCCAGACCCATGACCAGAATCGCGAGGATGGAAAAGCCAGCGTTGCGGGCGAGAGCGCGAATGCCGAATCGAAGATCGCGGAGGAACATCTCCAGCCACTGCCAGCTCCAGGTGTTGCGAGTCTGATCGCGGAGGGTGGCGGGGTTGCCAAAGGTGCGAAGCGCGGCACGGCGCGCCTCTTCGGGGTCGGCTCCGGCGGCAAGGTTTTCGGCGATCTGCTGATCGAGGTGGAACTGCAGTTCATCTTGCAGTTGTTCCCCGGCCCGATCACGGTGAAGCAGCATTTGGCATTGCATGAAAAGTTTGCGTTGCCAGCGCATGGACTATGTCTCCTGCACGACGAGGTTGATGGCCCCGGAGAGACGGGCCCAGTTGGCAGTCTCCGACTCTAGCTGTTTGCGTCCGGCGGCAGTGAGCGAATAGAACTTCGCTTGTCTTCCGGTCTCGCTCTCAGCCCATTTGGCTTTGATCCAAGCCTGCTGCTCCAGACGGTGCAGTGCAGGATAGAGCGAGCCTTGCTG
The DNA here is from genome assembly GCA_963756685.1 of uncultured Acidobacteriaceae bacterium. GTDB lineage: Bacteria > Acidobacteriota > Terriglobia > Terriglobales > Acidobacteriaceae > Edaphobacter. The sequence continues at coordinate 2,332,900 of CAVWON010000001.1, read as the reverse complement.
AACCTGCAACACTTCACCCGAGATCAATTGGATGCGCTTGGCGATCGCCCAGCCGTGGCGTGCTTCGACAGAGAGCGTTTTGAGGATCAGGAGATCGAGAGTTCCCTGGACGAGATCGCTTGGCTTTCCCATACTATGATTATCTACACATCGGATTGTAGATCGTCAAGGGGTATGGTTTATGGCAGGGATTTTCAGGAGATTTCTGCGGAAATGTCCTTGCATTATCCGCCTATCCTCCTGAATCCAGGCGATTTTGCGCGCCTTCCTCCAGATTAGGCCCAGGCTAAGCAGGGAATTTGATCTCAGCTATCAGGGAATCGTAATTGTCTATCTGGGTAAATTGAAGCCAATATCAGAGCTTCAGTATCCATAAAGCCGACGTATTCGCTAGACTCCGTAAAATTCACCGGCATCGCTTTGCACGACGGAGTCCTGCACAGCTAGCAGATCTTTGAGTTCGCGGTCGTAACTCTCGGTCCAGAGGTCTGTCTGATTTTGAGCCTCGACGAGTTGGACGGTGATGCGTACACGGTCCGACGAGCGGCGAACGGTGCCTTGGAGAAGATAGTCCGCGTTCAGTTCTTTACCGATCTCTTTCGCGGCCAGATTGGTGCCTTTGTACTTTGCAACCGAACTGCGGGCCACCACGGTGAGTCGATCCCGATTCAGCTTTCCGGTCTGGGCGATCATTTCTTCAGTCAGACCGTCACTGAAGAACTCCTGGTCGGGATCGCGACTCAAGTTTTCGAACGGCAGAACAGCAAGGACTATCTTGCCCTGGGCACGTGTGGGCGGGTTCGATGTTCGTCGCCGGCCCCAAACTGCCAGGAATGACAGAAGGCACGCAGCTGAGAGCAAAGCGGCTGCTCCAACGAAAAGCCACCTGTGGGACTTGCGATTCGCCTGTCTGGTTCCGGCAGCCGTCGTCTTTTCCGCCGTGCGATCCCGATCTGGCTCGATTAAGCGCAGTCTTCGGGCTTGTAACCAGCTATCGAGTTCCGACACGAAATCCCGGTCGCTGGTGGGAACACCCGCTGCTTCTGGTTCGGAAGCTGCGCTTGGTTCTTTGGAAGTAATAACCAGCGCGACGAAGCGATACCCCTGCCCGGTCACTGTCTGTATGAACCGTGGGGTCTCGGCGTCATCCTTCAGGACCTGGCGAAGCTTGCGGATCGCGCCCCGGATACTGTTGTCGGTATCCATGAAAACACTCTGGCCCCAAACCCTGGAAACGATCTGATCCCGGGTAACAGTCTCGTTCCGGTGTTCAAGCAGCAGGAGAAGGATCTCGAACGGGATACGCTCAAGCTTCAGCACATGACTGCCACGGCGGAGCCTCCGAGGACGCAGGTCAACCTCGTAGCCCTCGCCGAACCGGATCGGTTGCTCCACTCCAGCTGGCTCGGAAGCCATGGCACACCCCATGGAAGCTGAGTGATTTTACACCCCATCGGTAGAGACTGACGCAAGTGCAACCCACGCTTCTCTTTAGAGCGACACAAAGCATAACGCCGCGACACACTCTCCGATATGGACAACAGCCTCCGTTGCCGCGAATATGCCGATCACCACTGACCGAAAGCCACTGAAGAATCAGGAGGAAGCACAATGAAAAAGATACTTGGCGATACAAAGAACCGGGTTCTCGTGCTATGCATGTTGATCGCGACTCTATTCGGGTCTGCCGTCGCGAAAGCCGATGTCGTATTGGACTGGAACGTAATCGCGGTGAACACAGCCGTCGCGAACGGTCAGAACCCGTTCGCCCAGGCCCGGTATGCAGCGATTGTGCAACTCGCTGTCTTCGAAGCTGTCAACGCCATCACTAGCGACTATCGACCGTATCTTGGGAGCATCGCCGCGCCCCACGGCGCCTCAGTCGACGCAGCAGCTATACAGGCTGCCTATCGGGTGCTCAGCACCTATTTCCCGGCCAGCGCATCGACGCTCGACGCTGCTCGCGCGAACTCGCTGGCTTTGATACCGGGCGGCCAGGCCACGAGCGACGGCATAGCGACGGGCGACGCCGCAGCTTACGCCATGATCTCTCTTCGTGCCGACGACGGCTCGTCACCGCCGCAATTCAAGATACCCGGCCCACCTGTTTCGGGCGAATGGCAGGCCACACCGAGTTGTCCAATCGTGAATGGAATCGCGGTTGGAATCGCCTTTCAATGGCAGAACATCACCCCGTTCGGGATATCGAGTGCGAGTGACTATCTCCTCGGTCCGCCACCGGCACTGACGAGCGAGACGTATACCAAGGCCTATAACGAGGTGATGACGGTCGGCGCCATCGACAGCACCGCACGGCCCCAGGATAAGGCCAACCTCGCGCTCTTCTTTGCAGCCACTTCGCCAACCCAGGCATTCAATCAGGCCGCCCGCCAGGTCGCCGAGGAAAAGGGCGGTTCGCTCTCAGAAAATGCCCGCGCCCTGGCTCTGATGAACATGGCGATCACCGACAGCTTGGTGGCATCATTTCTCAACAAATACCACTACATTTTTTGGCGTCCCGAAACGGCGATCCACGCAGGCGATACGGACGGCAACCCGAAAACCGAGGGAGATCCCGACTGGGCGCCATTCATCACCACTCTATGTTTTCCGAGCTATCCCTCAAATCACGGTAGTGCAGGTAACGCGGCAGCCGAGGTGCTCAGGCGCCTTTATGGCGAAGCCGCACACTCGATTACGTTGACCAATCCGGCAGTGCCGACCATCGTCCTGCAATACACCTCGTTCAGGCAAATTACCGAAGACATCTCCGACGCACGTGTTTACGGTGGGATACATTTTCGAACCGATCAGGCCGCAGGCGCGCGCTTGGGAAACGCGATAGGCGAGGCCGTGTACAAGAACAACTTACGTCGCATGCACGATGACTACTGAGCGCTCAGTTCGAGAGCGATTCGCCATTCGTGTCCTGCGCTCTGCTGATTGTGCGCTGCGGTGTTGCTTTTGAGTATTTGGCGTAAATATTTGAGCGCTATTTGGCGTGAGCTCATCGCATGCAGGAACCGTTCCTTACCGCTTGAAGGCAGCCCCAAATGACCGATTGTGTCCCTGAGTCTCAACGAGATCTCATACCCAACTAGATTCTTGTTTACCGAAGGCACTCTATGCGCAGAAATCTCTCTTTTCCCCATTCCCCAATGAAGAAGTCACTCCTTCTTGCCCTCGCGTGCGCCCTCATGCCCGCCACCATGCATGCCGACACCACAAACCTGCTCACAAATCCCGGCGCTGAAACCGGCTCCATCTCTGGCTGGACAGTGACGTTCGGTGCCCCCGGCGTCGACACCTTCGGTCCCGACATCAACCCACACATTTCGCCGCGATCGGCGCGGATGGAGCAGTCGTTCTCGCCCGATGGCGGCAAGACCTGGGAAGTGAACTAGATCTGTGAGCTTTCTCGAGCGTAAATGGGGAGGCTCCTGCCCGCTATGTTGTCTGCAATTCGAAGATTGCCCAAAAAAGAGCTGGCTGATCGCATAATCGCCTTCTCGCTCAATGAGTGCATTGCCTTGAAGTCGTCAGTGCAAAACGCGCGAGACCAGCTATGATCCATGGATTGAGGAGACGCGGGTTATGCTGCGCTTTGTTTTCGCATGGTTCCTGGCCCTTTTGGTATTCACACCAGCCCGGGTAGAATGTGCACCGCAGCATGATCATGCGTCTGGACCAGCCGGACCGGATGGGAATTGTCCACTTCGACACCTCATGCAGTCCTGAGGTGCGCGACGAATTCGATCTGGCGGTGGCGACTTTACATTCCTTTGGCTACCGGAAGTCAGCGCAGTTATTTGCTAACGTCTTGAGCAAAGATCCCAGTTGCAGCATGGCAGAGTGGGGCATTGCGATGAGCCACTACCGTCAATTGTGGGATCCGCCGACTAAGGACGATCTAAGGATCGGTCTGGAAGCCGCTCAAGAAGGTTTGTCGATGGGGCCGAAGACTCAAAGGGAACGCGACTATTTGGGCGCTATTCAGGGTTTCTATCAGAATGCTGGCTCAGAAAGTCACAGCATCCGCGCCAAACGGTATGAGACTGCGATGGAGTCGCTGCACAACCGGTATCCGCAGGACAGCGAAGCCGCCATCTTTTATGCTGTGTCTTTGATCGCGAATGCGTCGCTCAAAGACAAGACTTACGCGAATCAGAAGAAGGCGACCCAAATTCTCGAACCGATCATCATGGAGCAGCCGCAACATCCGGGTGTCGCGCACTACATCATCCATGCCGACGATAATCCGGTGCTGGCTCCGCTGGCTTTGGGTGCGGCGAAGAGCTATTCGCAGATTGCCCCTGACTCGCCTCACGCCTTGCATATGCCCTCTCACATTTTTACAAGGCTCGGTTTATGGGACGACTCCATTGTCTCAAACCTCGCCTCGGCCGCCAGCGCGCGCAAACAGAAGCTGGCTGGCGATGAGTTACACGCTCTGGATTACCTAGTCTATGCGTATCTGCAAACCGGGCGCATAACCGAAGCCCGCAAACTGACCCAACAACTTCCCGTTGTCGAACCGGACGATGCGGCCCTCTATGCCGGGCGATACGCAACAGCTGCGATACCAGCCCGGTATTGGATCGAGCGTCAGCAGTGGGGCGCTTCCGCAGCCCTTCCCTTGCCTCCACAAATCTCTCCAAAGGACGCATATGCGTCGACTCAGGCGACTCTTTATTTCGCCCGTGCGCTTGGCGCATCAAGGCTCGGGGACATTGAGGCGGCGCAGGCAGCAATGCAACCGCTGCTTTCCTTGCGCGACGCACTCGTGCAGAGCGGTGACGGTGATGCGGATCAGGTGAATGTTCAATTGAAGATTGTGAGCGCCTGGATCAAGTGGGCAGACGGTGATCACGATGCGGCCGTACAAGAGATGAGAACCGCTGCAGCAATGGAAGACGCAACCGAAAAATCGCCTGTCAGCCCGGGTTCCATCGCTCCCGCGTCCGAGATGCTAGGCGATATGTTGCTCTTGGCAAAGCAGCCGAAGCTTGCGTTGGCGGCCTATGAATCGGCCCTGAAATCTACCCCCGGACGCCTCAGAGCGGAATACGGCGCTGCTGTTTCCGCCGAGGAGGCAGGACTGCGGCCCGCCGCGGAGCGGCATTACCGCAGGCTGCTGACGAACTGCAGCCACGTCGATTCAGATCTTCCGGAACTCACGCAGGCAAATCACTTTTTCGGCAAAGACTAGCTCCGTTTCGATTCGGTCCCCACGAGAGTCCGCTCGCAAACACGGGACCTCGCCTTACACCCGCTCGATACCCTCAGCTCTCCAGCAGGCTAAAGACCTCGCTCGCGATTTAGAGTCGCAAACTGACTGCACGTCAATTAACGCAAAATCGCCGAGTCGCTCATCGAGGTCTGATTAGTACCGAGAAGTCTTAGTGCTGTATCTGAAGCGCCCGCGTGACTGATGGTCGGGTGCGAGGGGTTTCGGGCGCTTCGGATACAGCGACTTGAAGGAAGCCGCCCTTTGGGAAGGGCCAGGTATGGGATTTGTATAGCTGGACAGGGCTTCTGAAGCAGGGGTTCAATGCCAAAGCGGCTCGGTCTGTATCGCGGTGATGGTGTGATGGTGGGTTCTGGAGCTGCGTGCGAGTTGCGGGATGAGCTGGAAGCAGCGTCTCGGCAGGGGTAAGACACAGTCCGGGTATGCAGGCATGAGCATGGGAGTGGTTCGAGGCTGGAGATGAGCGTTCATGCGGCACGCCTATCCGATCGCGATTTTTCCGGAGACCTCTAAAAGAACGTCCGACGGAGCCGAAGCTGAAACTCGGCTATCCTGCGGGCGGAGTACCACATCCAAGCAACGATGGAATTCTCGAACTCCGGCGCCATGAGGCCTACTCCGGTAAAGCGTACTGGCCGTCGATGTGGAAGCCCCCACTGACGCCTGGCGCACCCGTATCAGGCTGTCCTCCTCCGATGCTGATGGAGTAATCGCCCTGAGCGATGATCGGATCGCCATTCTCAGTGACCATGCCGAGGTCGCGCTGGTTGAGATGGAAATGTACCTTCTGGCTCGCACCAGGGTCTAGGTGGATGCGTTGGAATCCGCGAAGGGCAATCCGCGGAGTTCCTTTGACCGCTGGGAACTTGAGATAGAGCTGGACAACCTCGTCGCCGGCGAGCTGGCCGCTATTGGTGACTGTCACGTCGGCGTCCACGGGCTGCCCGGCCGGAACCGGCGTAGCGGGGACACTGAGGTCGCTATAAGAGAACTTTGTGTAGCTGAGTCCGTATCCGAAGGGATAGAGCGGCTTGCCTGTGAAATAGCGATAAGTACGGTTCGCCATTCCATAGTCTTCGAAGTTCGGCAACTGATCCACACCCTTGTAGAAGGTAACGGGCAACCGGCCAGCGGGGTTGTTCTTGCCGCTCAGGGTCTCTGCAACCGCAGCACCACCTTCTTCGCCGGGATACCAGGCTTCGAGCACGGCGTTGGCATGATCATTGATCCAATTCACCGCGAGCGCGCTTCCGTTCATCAGAACGACCGCGAGCGGTTTGCCTGTGGCCGCTACAGTTTCCACGAGATCTTCCTCGGGCTGCGGCAGATCGATGCTGGTTCGGTCTCCGCCAAGGAAGCCAGGCTCGCTCACGGGCATCTCTTCACCCTCAAGCTGGCTGGTGATTCCCACCACCGCGATGACCGCGTCGGCATTCTTCGCAGCCGCGATTGCTTCGGGCGAGACCGAATTGTTCACCTTCTCCCAGATCAACGTCGCGTTCGCCTTGCCGTTCTGCATACCGTAGGTGATCTCGAGTGCAGCCTTGCGGCCCTTCTCCAGGTGAACACGACCCATCACAGGCGCAGGTTCGCGGCCGCCGAATGACATGGCTACCTGCTTGCCGTCGACACTGACCCTGGCGAACCCCTGAGCGCGGACTCCGAACAGAAAGTCACCTGATTCGGTCGGAGTAAGAAACCCAGACCACTGCACGCCAAAGCTCTTTTTGCCTGTGACCTCCTTCGGGAGGTCGCCTTGGGTCAGGTTCACATTGGCTTCGGTGCGGGTGAGCAAGGGCTGGCTCTTCTCGTCCGGCCCGCGGCGGCCTTCGCCGTACTCAGCCTTCAGACCGGCCTTGCCGTCGGGCGTGGTCAGCATCGCGTTGGGGACTGCGGTTCCATCTGCGCGGAGGAACTGCGTCCCGGGCACGAAGGTGATCGTGGCGTTCGGAAACTCGGCATGAAGGCCATCGAGGATCGACACGATATGGGTAGGTTGCCCAGCATAGTTTCCGATGAGCGGCCGCGTCTGATCGGCGAGCGGACCGATAACGGCGATGCGCCGGACTTCCGGCTTGAGAGGAAGCATGCCATCGTTCTTGAGCAGCACCATGGACTCGTTGGCTAGCTTGCGAGCGTGGGTGCGGTGCTCTGGACTGTCGAGTTCCTTCTCATCGATCTTTGTGTAGGGAACCATGTCAGGAGGATCGAACATGCCGAGCTTGATGCGCGCCGTGAAGAGGCGAATCAAAGCGGTATCGAGAGCGCTTTCCGGGAGGTAGCCCTGTTGAACGGCATCGATGTAGGCCTTGTCGACAGGCTCGCCGAAGCGCGAGGTAAACGTGACGCACTCGTTATCCATGCCGCGCAGGACGGAGATGGCAGCCCCTTGCGCCTGTGTTGGGCGATAGCGGTGGTTAGCAGCGACGTCTCTGACGGCATCGCAATCGGAGACCACGTATCCTTGGAATCCCCACTTGCCGCGCAACTGGCCCTGCAAAAGGTACTGGTTGGCGCAGGCCGGTTGGCCGTTAATCGCGTTGTAGGCGCACATCACTGAGCCGGCTTTGCCTTCGATTACGGCAGCTCGGAAGGCAGGCTCGTAGGTGTCGACTTCGTCGTGCTTGCTGACGTCGACGTCGGCGAAGTGGCGAGTTGGCTCCGGCCCGCTGTGCACGGCGAAGTGCTTGGGTGTGGCGATGGCGAGGTAGTACCGCGGATCATCACCCTGAAGACCGGTCACGTATGCCACGCCCAAACGCGCAGTGAGGAATGGATCTTCGCCGTAAGTCTCCTGCCCGCGGCCCCAGCGCGGGTCGCGGAAGATGTTCAAGTTGGGAGACCAGAAATCGAGACCTCCCATGATGCCGGTGTGGCCCTCGCGCAGGTTCTGCACGTGCTTGATGCGGCCTTCGACGCCGATCTGAGCAGCCATGGTGTGAATACCCTGCGCGTCGAAAGTAGCTGCGAGACCGACTGGTTCGGGATACTCCGTCACGCCGTCGTTGATGACGCCGTGGAGAGCTTCGCTCCACCACTGGTACGCCGGAATTTTGAGCCGCGGCACCGCAGCTGAGTTGTTCTGCATCTCCGATGCTTTCTCGGCGAGAGTCATGCGACCCACCAAATCTGTCGCGCGCTGCTCTGGTGAACGCTCCGGATTCATGTAGGGGAGATTGGCGGAGTCCTGGGCAATTGCATGTTGAGGAATTGTGTTGAAGAAGAGCATTCCTGTGATTGCGAGGACTCGAACCAGAATTGGCGTCATGCGGCTTCTCATTGTTTCTCCGAGGTGGGTTGAATCAGTTTCTCAGCTACCGACAGTTTTCGGTAAAGCAGAGGTTCTTGCTGAAAAATGGCAGCACGTGGTTCTGGAATCGATCGGCCACCGCACTGGTGTGTGTGCCGGAGTAGATCTCAAAGCTGTTTGCAATTCCGTAGTCATCCAGGATCTTGTGCAGCTTGATTGTGTCGAAGCGTAAACCATCCTGATCGCCTACGTCGATAGAGATCGCGCGGTACTGCTTCAGGTTTCCAATGTACTGGTCGACGAAGGCAAGCGGGGCGTTCGCCGTGAACTTTGCGACGATTTCCGGCTGGGGAACGCCGTCTTTCGTGGGAAGGTCGAAGTACAGCGGCGGATTTTTCGGATCGGGCGCCCAGGCGGCTGCGTCCGCAAATAGAACCGCGCCGAATCCGGGCGATTGCGCGGCGAGATCGGCAGGAGACTTGGCCTCGCTCGCTTTTTTCTCCGCGGCTAGAGCACGCTCATTGGCTTGGTCAGCCGGTCCGGGGCCGCCGCCGGTCATGGGCGACATGCAGCAAGGACTCATGATGTAAAGAGAGGCGAAGACCTCCGGATGCTTCATGCCGATACGCGATGCACCGTAACCGCCCATGGAGTGACCGGCCAATCCACGGCTCTGGCGGTCGGGGATCGTGCGATAGTGCGCGTCGATATAGGCGACAACGTCGTGGTAGATGAACTTCTCGAAATCGCCGGTGGTTTGCGAGCCCGAATACATGGAGCCGTTGTAAATGGTTTGGGAGTCGGGAAGGACAACGATCATCTCCTGCGCGCCTTGTGCGAAGGCGCCTTCGATCGTTTGCGGAACGTGGATCTCACGGGTCCACTGGTCGGCGCTGATGAAGAAACCGTGCAGCGCGTAAACCACGGGAAAGCGGCGCTTCGATGCTTTCTGATAGCTGGGCGGAAGGAAGACGATCACGTCGCGATCGACGGCCTCTCCTTCAAGATTGCCCTCAAGCGCAGTGCCATGGATCTTGATGTGCTCCACCGTGACAGGCTTTCCACCAGGCACAGGCGGGGGAACGTTGGTCTGTACCTGTGCCGAAACCGATCCTCCGCAGGCGAGGATCGTTGCCGTTGCTGCTACGCGAAGTAAGTTTGTGAGTCTCATGCGCCTCTCAGCCCGTCGGCTATTGAATGGGATAGGAGTAGATGTTGACACTGAAGGGGCGAACTGTGACGGTGGCTGGCAGGGCGCCGAGTTGTTGCTCTTCCACTTGAACCTCAGGCTTCGTTCCGAGCTTTATGGCAGCGTCGATCGAGTCCGGAGCCATACGCCAAAGCTTTCCTGCGCTCGCGAGCGCCGCTCCGCGAATCGCAAGCTCGATGTTCTGCTCGGAGTTCGAAGGGTTCAGGACGGCGATGGTGAGTGTCTTGCGGTCTGCGCTCAAAGCGGCGCTGACATCGAGTGGGTACGTGTCGCTTCCGGGGTTTACGGCCGGCTGGTCGCCGCCGGCAGGAAACACAGGCTTGGGCTGCGGCGAATTCCCCGCGACCTCGACGGGGATGTCGCCGAAGTGATCGCGGTACATCTTGAACAGCAGGCCCGTGGGATTGAGGACGGCTTCCGTGCGGTTGGATGTCAGAGTCGCAGTCGCAAAGGTCAGGGCGGCCATCTTGAAGACGTCCGAGTGACGGAACATCTCATGGAACGCCCATGCATAGGCAGGCACGGTCTTGTAGGAGTTCCGGTCCCCGGAAAAATATGCCCATTCGTCAATCGCGATGGGGACAGGCTTTGCTTTGAGTGCCGGGATGAGTTGCACATATTGCTCGTAATGCTCGTACTTGGCGCGAACCTGGACGGCCGCGGCTCGTTGGAACTCGATGAAGGACAGCGGGGGGTCAATCGGCACCTTCTTCTCGAGCTTGATGTTGGTGTGCATCGTGCCAGACGCGTAGTAGTGTTCGCTGATCATGTCGATGTTGTTCAGGCAGCAGAGAATCATCTGGCCCGTCCAGTCGGCGGAGGATAGGTAGTCGGGGACGTACTGTCCGTTCATGCGCCGTGACTGGTCCGCGCCTTCCATGACATCGGGCATCGCCCCCGGCGCGATGAGAGTGATCGTCGGATCGACCTCCTTCATCTCCTGGGCGAACATCTTGTACTTCAGCTCAAACTGCGGGAGTGCCATTGCGCCCATTTGATAGTCACCCCATGGCTCGTTCCCGATGCCCCAGAGTTTCACGTAGTACGGCGCGGGATGTCCGTTCTGCGCACGCCATTTGCCCATCGGCGTGCTGACGGCTCCATTCGCGTATTCGACCAGTTCGAGCGCGGACCAGGCGTCGCCGAAACCGGCGTTCACGGTGATGTAGGGATCGACGCCGAGCAGAAGGCAGAGCGTCAGGAACTCGTCTGTTCCGACATCGTTGGGCTGCAATGCGTGCCACACGGGATCGAAGATTGGCGGTCGCTTGTCAATGGCGCCAACGCCATGACGCCACTCGTATGCGGAGACGAAATTGCCCCCCGGAAAACGCAGAACGCCAAAGCGCAACTGTTTGAGCGCGGAGATCACCTCGGGGCGGAAGCCCTCAATGTTATCCGCGGGCATCAGTGAAACCGCGCCGACATGAAACGAGCCTGTACCCATTCCAGTGATCTCGATCGTGGCGTCGTCGCTATCGGCAGACGCAGTGTAGTGCAGGAGGAACTTTCGGTAGGTCGGGCCGAGTGTCCGGATCGTGATGGTCTGACGTTCCGCTGCACCTTTACCCCAGGCGAGCGTGACTTTTACAACCGCGCCCGGAGTACCCGCGAGGACGATGCGGCCGGTGTACGTTTTGCCGCTTCGAATGGCGATCCCACCTTGACGGAAGCCATTTGGCTCGTTGCCATCGAGCTTGACCAGTGGCGCATGATCGCCGGTATACGGAGCCTTGGGGTCCATCGTAACCGCATCGTCGCCGCCGATGGGAGACCACCACCGTGTCGGTATATTGCGGAAGCGCGGATTGCCCGCAGCATTGCCGATTGCCGGCGGAGGCGTGGGCGCAGCCGTCTGCACCGGATAGAAAAACTTGCCGGTCGCCAGCATCTCGGACCAGAGGCCGGTGTTGACGATATCTCCGCCGTGTTCCAAAAACATCCCATAGAGATATGGGGAGATCGGCGGCCCTGCCCTTGCCACGTCAATCGTGGCGCGGACCCCGGTGGACTGGCAGGGCGCTGTCTCGAGTGAGAGCAACAAAGAAAGCAAGAGCAATCCCGACAGGAACGGACGCTTCAGCGTGTCAGGCTTTCTGAACGAGCGTGTCATTTGCACAGCGCAAATATATCCGTCGACGGCAGCGGGCACAATGGAGAATTATCCCGTGAACCATTCTGCGCGATTGGAGTGCTCACTAGGTGGAAGTCCGTCAACACCGGGAAAACTGGGGTGTCCCGCCAATCAGGCTTGTGACCTGTCGCTTGTCGTGCGTCAGTAACCGGAAGTCGGCTTCTGTTTACTGATGTGCTTCAGTTCACTTGGACGTAAAACCGGCTATCCGGAAGTTGACTTTGAACCTCCCGCAAAGTCACGTTATCGGCAACTTCGGCTACCCGGGCTGATTGAAGTTGCTCAAAACCCCGTTTTTGGCAAATACGAACCACTACTGCTGGCCCCTGCCGACGGCATCCTTGGCGCTCTCTTCGGCATCGCCACCGAGTTCGCCCCAGGCAAGTTGCTCCACAAGAGTGCGATCCAACGGGCACTGAAGCCAATTTTCTCACTGCGCCGAGGAAAAAAATGACTGATATCCTGTATTCGGATGTTAGCGCTTCACGAATTAGGACATGGAACATATTGGATGCCAGTGAAATGCATGTTGTGGGCTCTAACGCTGTTCCTGGCCTCCGGACTCCTGGGTTTCAAAGCATTGGGTCAAACGGGTTCTGTCAGTAAGCAGAGCGTTAGTGTGCCGACGGTCGACGCCGGCGATGGGCCCGCGAGAGGATCAACCTATATCCCCATCGACAGCTGGATATATCCTGCGCTCGACCGCTTGCAGGCGCTTGGTTATATCAACTACGCCTATCTCGGACTTCGACCTTGGACACGACAGAGCATCACACACGTACTGGATCAAACGGCGAATTTCCAGGATCTCACTTCGAAGGACGCCGAAGCCTATGAGATTTATTTCGCGGTCCGTAAGGAACTCAATACCGGCACCCATACCTTCGCCGACCTTCGAAATCCCCGCAACAGCTTTGAAAGCGCCTATACCCGTCTCGGCGGCATCACAGGCACTCCACTAAGAGACAGCTTCCATCTTGGGCAGACATTCGTCAACGATTATGGTCGTCCTTATCAGGAAGGTTTCAATCCCATTTCCGGCTTCAGTACTCGAAGCGAAGTCGGACGATTCGCCCTCTATTTCCGCGGAGAATATCAGCACTCTCCGGACGCTCCCGGATATTCGCAGTCTCTCGCCAATACCCTTTCGACCATCGATGGCGTTCCCATAGCAACCTATCCCAACCAATCGATTATTCCCGTTGGCCCCATCGCGTCAGTGAACAACTTCCGCATCGTCGAAGCAAATATCTCCTATCTCCTCCTGAACCACGAATTCTCCTTCGGCAAGAGCGACCATTGGATGGGGCCTGCAAAAGGAGGCAGCTTCGCCTATAGCAACAATGCCGAAAATATCTACGCGTTTCAGATCGATCGCATCGAGCCGCTATACATTCCACTACTCTCAAAACTCACCGGGCCGTTTCGCTATCAGTTCTTCGTCGGGAGCCTCAAGGGGCACGTTGACCCCAGAGACCCGTGGATACACGTCGAGAAGATAAGTTTCAAGCCTACCGTGAACTTAGAATTTGGCTTTGAACGTTCCGTGATCTGGGGTGGGGAAGGACACGTCCCCATCACGATCCATAGCTTTCTCAGGAGCTTTTTCAGCGTCCAGAATGTTTCCGCAGAGGAAAAGCTCTCGCGAAACGACCCAGGAGCCCGCTTCGGCGCCTTTGATTTTTCCTACCGTCTGCCCTTTGTGCGTAAGTGGCTGACTTTATACACGGACTCGTGGGCCCACGACGATGTAAACCCCATCAGTGCGCCGCGCCGCGCCGCCATTCGCCCGGGCATTTATCTGTCCCATGTCCCAGGTCTTCCCCAGCTTGATTTTCGCGTGGAAGCTGCCAGCACCGATCCGCCAACCAGCCGAAGCAATGGCGGACAATTTCTCTACGTCGAACAGGTGCAGAAAGAGGGTTACACCAACAAAGGCTTCATCATCGGAGATTGGATCGGGCGGGAGTCCAAAGGCGGTCAAGCGTGGCTCACCTATCATCTCTCCCCAAGGGAAGACATCCAGTTCTCTTATCGCAACGCGAAAGCAGCGAAAGATTTCATCCCCGGTGGCACAACACAAAACAGCTTCCAGTTTTCTGCTGTAAAGCGTCTCCACGAAGACCTCGAGCTTCGCGGTCTGGTGCAATATGAGGGATGGAAAGCCCCGGTGTATAAGCCGGGATTGCAAAGCAATACCGCTGTCGCTTTCCAGGTTACCTGGTTCCCTCGCGAATAGGGCGAAGATCGTATCTGTTTGACCAGGCCCTAGTCGAACTGCCCGGCAAGTCGGGTTTTCGGCAAGTTCGTCACGAAGTTCCGAAACCCCGTTTTCGAGGAACTACGATAGGGGCTTCGGTTTGCCGGTGGTAGACCAGCTTCCGAGTTGCCGGCGATCCGGGAGTTAAGTCACAAGAAGCGCGTTTATCGGGATTGATCGGGTGAATTTACGGTCAATGGCTATAAGTCAATGGCTATATCTGTGTATCGCAGCAGCAGTAGATCGTTGATGACAATTGAGAAGGATGACTTGCAAGAAACTCAAGGAACGTCAACCCGAAGCCTCAAATCCAAGCCTGATTTTTGCGGTGTTTCAAGCTGAAAAGAGCTTCATTTGTGTAAGTAATATGAGTGCAGAAATTCAGCATAGGGCCACTTTGGTTATGCGGTCGTCGTTTTCTAGGTCTCGCTCGTCACACGCCCTCCTCCGCGCGGCTTTGTGGTGTGTTTTTCTCATGTCCGGCGCATCGACCCTGCTCGGTTCTCAGCCGATTCATCAGCCATCCCAGGCCGAACGGCAGACCATTGAAGGAAATTTTGATCTCCTGCCTTTGAGGTTCGAACCCAATCGCGGACAATCCAGCTCAGATGCAGAGTTCCTTGCTCGGGGTCGGGGGTTTTCCGCGCTTTTCAAAGAGAACAGGATGGATTTTCTGTTCACCGGCCATCCTGCGACCCGTCGTCCCCTGAGCGTGACGCTCCTAAATGCGTCCAGGAATGCAGCAGTTTCGGGGGAGAAGCGCTTACCGGGAACCGTGAATTATTTTATGGGAAACGATCGTGAAAAGTGGCATACCGGGCTGCCAACCTTTGAACGCTTACGTTATAAAAGTGTTTACCCGGGAACGGACCTGATTTATTACGGCAACAAAGGAAGCCTGGAGTTCGATTTTCAACTGTCTCCGGGAGCCGCTCCGAGTCAAATCCGAATGCGCTTTGAGGGGGCGCGAAGTCTCAGAATTGACCACAACGGCGATCTAATAGTGACGGCAAATGACGGACAGATCAGCTTCCAAAAACCAGTCATCTATCAGCCAGCCGAAGGCGGCCGGAAGGGTCTCGTTGCAGGTTCTTTTAAGATTCTTGGAAAAGATACAGTAAGTTTCGCTGTAGCGAGATATGACCGCACCAAGCCGCTGATCATTGATCCCATTCTCAATTACTCAACCTACATTGGCCGGCTTGCCGAAGCAATGGCGATCGCCGTGGATCAGACCGGAGAGGCTTACGTTATTGGCATTGCAGACCAGGAATTTCCCACTACGCCGGGCAGCAATCAGCCTGTCGCTGTCAAATCCTGCGCCGGAAATCTCTGGCCGCTATGCGGTAGCCCGTTCGTTGCGAAGTTCAACAGCACTGGGACAGCCCTGCTGTACTCCACATTTCTGACCGGAAGCGGGGTCGATACTGCAAATGGGATTGCATTGGACGTCAACGGAGATGCGTTCATCGCCGGTAGCACAAGTTCGACTGATTTCCCGATCACGACCGGCGCATTGCAAACAAAAAACAACGCAAGCGGAACCACAGGCTTCGTCACGGAGCTTAGCAGCAACGGTGCGTCCCTTCTTTATTCGACTTATCTTGGCGGCAGCACGTCGACCACCGTCAATCGAGTTGCAATCGATGCGTCCGGAAGCGCATATGTGACAGGAAGCACCGAGGACACAAACTTTCCCACGACGACAGGAGCTTACAGATCAACTCCAGTTACTAAAGCGACCGCTGGTTCGAACTCCGCTTTTGTTGCCAAGTTAAACCCGTCCGGAACGGCACTTGTTTATTCGACCTATTTGGGCGGGAGCCAGGTGGATGCTGCAGTTGCGATCGCGGTGGACAGCGCAGGAGAGGCCTATGTTGGCGGGAACACAACTTCCAGTAATTTTCCAGTCACTCCAGGAGCCATCGAGGGCGCCAGAGAAGCAAGTAGCTTGCAGACAGGATTCGTTACCAAGTTGAATGCATCGGGGTCCGCACTGGTCTACTCGACCTATCTGGGTGGAGAGGCTTTAGACAATCTCACCTCCATCGCTCTGGATTCGAATGGGAACGCGTATGCCACCGGAAGCACGAATTCGCCGAACTTTCCCGTCACTTCTGGGGCCTTTCAATCCAACATTGGAATTTCGTTTTTTGGTTACCCGCAAGTGAATGCATTTGTCAGCGAGTTGAACAGCGCCGGTACGTATCTGGTCTATTCCACGTTCCTGGGCGGGGGTGTCAGTCTTGGTTCGCTTGCTGACGAGGGCGATCAAGCCACAGGGATTGCAGTAGACGGACAAGGGATGGTGTATCTGACCGGAATGGCGTGTACCGGTGATTTTCCAGTAACAGCAGGAGCGTTTGAGCCCAAAAATCTGGACGGGGAGACCACTGGCGAATGCACGGCATTCCTTACCAAGTTGAACCCAGCGCCCAACACTTCACTTCTTTACTCCACCTTCTTGGGTGGGACAGGGAACGCGGATGCTGGCGATTACTTCTATGGTGAGGAAGCCAACGGTGTGGCCGTCGACCCCTCCGGCAACGTCTACGTTGCCGGTATCACGCGCTCGATCGATTTTCCGACCACGGCTGGCGTGGTCGAGACAGCATTCGACGGCCCATCGGAAGAGGCATTTGTTACGGAATTCAACGGCAGTGAGATGAAGTCGCTACCTATTCCGACGGTCACGCTTACGTCAAGTACAAGCTCGGTGCTATTTGGTCAGCCTGTAACATTCACTGCGACCGTGCATCCCGCCTCCGGTAACAACACACCTACTGGATATGTCGGGTTCAACTTTTTTCAGCTCGAGACGAGCGATGATGAAGGATCAGGAGCCGGCTTCGGCCCATGAACACACGATCGCTCTAAATGGGTCTGGAGTAGCCACGTTCACCACCTCGTCTCTAGAGGGACTTCAAACTCAGGTGAATGCCTTCTACCTTGGAGATACAAATAACGCCCCGGCTACGGGCACGATGACGCAAACGCTCACGGATATTCCGACGACGACGACCGTGACGTCAAGCGCGAACAATGTTCCATACGGCACCGCTGTCGTATTTACGGCCACCGTACTGGACAACACTGGCAAGCCGGCGAACGGTTCCGTTTTCTTTGTGGTGGGTAATACTTCTTATGCAGAACCGGACCTTGACAGCGCCGGCCAAGCAACTTGGGTGAACGGCACCGGCGGGCCGGCGCTCCCGGTCGGCACAGATACCGTCAAGGTCGGATTCTTTCCATATACCGGATACCAGAAAAGCATCGGAACGCTGGCGGAGACGTTTACCCCTTTGGGGACAACAGCCGGTCCCACTTTTGCCCCTCCCGCAGGAACCTTCAGTTCAGCCCAGCAAGTTACCTTGGGTGACTCGAACTCCGCCGCCCTCATCTATTACACGACCAATGGAAGTACGCCGGTGCCGGGTACTTCATCTCAGCTCCCCGCTGGGCTAACGATCCCAGTCAACGCAAGCGAAACGATCAACGCGCTTGCAGTGGCTCCGGGCTATTCTCCCAGTAATGTGGTTTCCGCGGCATATACGATTGAATCTGATCCCGCTGGTCCCGGATTTCACTCTGGCCCTGGCGCCTCAGTTGATGACCGTGCTCGCAGGAGGGACAGGATCCACGTCGATCTTCATAAATGGGCTGAACGCCTTCAATGAAACTGTCTCGTTCTCCTGTTCGGGACTTCCGGCGGGCACCACTTGCACGTTCGCGCCAGCCAGTGTTACCGGATCAGGCGGCTCTATCCTCACGATTGCCACATCCGTCACTACAGCAATGAACGGGAGTCCTCGCAATTCTCGCTTCATTCCGTTGGCCGTATTGGCAGCGGCGTTTGGCTTCATCCGCATTCGACGGCGCGGAACCTGGTTGCTGGTTTACCTCGCGTGCGCTCTGCCGCTCTGCGTGCTCAACGGATGCGGAGGAGGAGGCAGTGGCTCGGGCCAGTCAACGACGTCGGGACCAACCTCAAGTACTTACACCCTGAACATCACGGGAACATCTGGTTCCTTGTCTCATTCCGCCCCTCTTTCTCTTACGCTGACGAATTAGTGCGTCGGCCCGGCACGATATTGAGCTTGGATGAGCAACGAGAAGTCGTCTTAGGGGAAGATCTTCGTGATGCCGGCAAAGTCGCCTTATCGGCAAGTTCACCCAGCGGCGCGATTGGGGAAGCATAGTTTCCGAAGCTCCTCGTCAGCTGCGACCGGGCTGAAAGTACATTACCGTATACCCGGTACCAAATTCGATCGGTGAGTTACAATTCGAGCGAACCCGTGATGAAAAGGAGAATTCCAGCAACATGCCGGCCTTCCGCCCCTCTTTGCGCAAATTCAGGGTTACGTATGTTTTCGGGTTCTCCACGCTGTTCTTACTGGCCACAGGCTTGCTCCTGCCCAATGCTCTCGAGCACGGATTGGCGAAGGCGCAGGAGAGTGTTTCGCCTTCTCGCCCTCCAGAGGGACAAGCACAACAAGCGCCGCCACAACAGCCGCCCCCTCCCTTATCGAACTACGACAAGACCCTCTTTCAGAAGCCGATTCCGAGTGATCAGCTTGCTTTTTTGAATCAATTTTCAGGGGTCGCGGCAGAGGATGTCATTCGAGACAAGCAATTCCGCAAATTGATGAAGAGCTTTGTCCCTGATTGCAGGTTCCATTATGGCCGCGACATGTCGCTCTCCGATGCGCTGGACATGGTGTTCAAGGGTTCGACGCTGCAGGTCCAAGTCCGCGATGGGCGATACATGACGATGTCCGGGTTGAACGGACCATACCTCTCAGGCCGGGGATTTCTCTGGATTGATATGCAGGAGGGCATCGGACTTGGGGGATTCTACTTCCATCCGACCAACGGCGAACCTACGCCGTCGGTCAACGTCTTCTCCAGGCAGGTGGTGAAAGAAGACTACCTTAAGCTGAGCCAGCTTCCCCCGGTGTTTGCCGAGGACCTGGTCCAGTGGTCTGAGGAGTCCCGAGTACCGCAACTCACGACGCGCTATTTCATCACCGGTTCCAACAAAAAGATAATGCTGGAACATGATGAGGATTTCTGCGCGCCCCTGAGTGGAACGACTGCGCCTGCCGACAGCAGTTGTGTCCTGATGGATGCGGATGCCGCCGACATTGATATGAACGCTGCGTACTATATCGGACCAGACCCATCATGCGACCAACGCGACCGCGTGGATGATCACCGGTCAGGACCAGGTCGACTGGCTTCAGGTTCGCACCAACACGTGTGGACACGGCCCGGACCCGTTGGGATGCCGGATCCGTATGACGCACGAACGCACGGCGGTAATTGTTAGGCGAGTGTCCAGGCCCGTCGCCGCCGCATCGATAGGCTCGAGTTTTTCTTGCGAACCTCTATCATCTCCGATTGCTACTGAAATACGGGCGACCCGGAAGTAATCCCGTAGTGCCTGTAAAGTCGCAATTTCGGCAAGTTCGAGATCGAAGTTTGTCAGCAAGCTTGACACGAACCAAGTGCCAAGAGGACTATGGACAGTCGCCGCAACTCGAGAATCCAGTCCTGAAAAGGCCGGGCGTGGCGGTTCGATCCCATCTCTGCCAGCACATTCCAAGTGACTTACGGGATTTTCCCGAGATAGTAACCCAACACCCAACCCACATTCGTCTTTCCACGAATTCGAGGGGCATCGTGGTCTGGAACCATTGATATTCCCGGCATCGCCATTCGAGAATTCATTTACATTTGAAGAACCAATGCCGTCGGGAACTTTAACAACCAGACGGATTTCAGCGGATTGTGGATACATTTCCGTTTGACAGCTTCGAAATCACAACCGAGAACCGAAAACGTGCATAGAAAGCTTACGTGCATTCTGTCGATGTTGTTCCTCGCGACTTCGCTGCCTGCGCAGGGCCCCTCGTGGGTCTGTGCGCGGAGTCGTGCAAGATGCGACCCACGCGCGAATCGTCTCCGCCACTGTTGAAGTTGCTTCGGTCGCCTCATCGCTCGTGCGCCGAGTCTCATCTGATAATCATGGCGAGTTCCAGCTGGAAGGACTCGCACCGGGTCTCTACCGCTTGACCGTCGCGGGCAGAGGATTTGCGTCCGCTAGCGCTGATCTGTCCATCTCGGTCAGCACCGTCCGCGATGTCACCGTGACCCTCAATCCTTCTTCCGTACGACAGGTTGTCGGGATACGGGCACAGAGTTCATCCATTACAACGCAGGGGCTCGATCTTGCGAGCAGCGTTCACCAAAGCGTCGTCACCGAGCAAGACCTGCAGGGCCTGCCGCTCGCCGCTCGAAGTTTTGCCGACATCGCCTACCTTGCTCCTGGGACCGAACCGGTGGAGCCGTCGGACCCCACGAAGGCGCGAATTACTGCTGTGTCGACAGGTGGCAGCTCAGGCCTCAACAACGAACTTTCCGTCGATGGTGGCGACGACTCCGATGACTATATCGGGGGCTTCCTCCAGAACTACTCTCCTGACGCTATTCGCGAGTTCAACATGCGTACGGCCCAGGAAGACGCTGACACAGGAGGCACGACCGCCGGCTCCGTCATCATGACCACGAAGAGCGGCACGAACGACTGGCACGGCAATGCCGCGTTCTACGAGCGCGCTGCGGCCTTGAATGCGCGATATCCGATCGAGAACCCTGCGCCTGATCCAAAACAGCCGTTCTCTCGACAGAACTACGTCGGGACCCTCGGCCGGTCCTGTCCGAAAGGACAAGGTGTGGTTTTTTGTCGCCTTTGAAGGCGTGCACGAGGACGCCAGCATCGCGTATAGCCCGGCGAGCACCGCTCAGTTTGACGCTCTGTCATCGCTTGCATCGCAAGGACTCATACCCGGTGTGCCGTCCATTTCAGTACCGGCCAACGTGCCGATTCCATTTCGCGATTATCTTGGGTTCGGTCCGGCTGGACTGGGGTCAATCAAGCAAGTCCCAATGGCATTTGCGCGCGTCGAATGACGAGTACACAACCCACAACAGTCTGGTCCAACAGGGAACACTTCCTTCGACGGGGCTGCTCGCGCATAACAACTATCTCAGCCTGCTCATCGGCAATCAATATACCTTCACGCCGAACCTGTTGGGAGAGCTGGTACTCAGCGCCAGTGGCCTGCACCTGACCCAGACGCGCAACTCGGACCTAGGCTTTGCGCTCGCCTTTCCCTTCAGTTCCACTTCTCTTACCGTCTCCGGCTTCGAGACCTATGGGGACAACCAGTTTGCAACGCCAATTACTTTTTTCCCGTCCGCACGAAGCCAGGACAAATATCAACTCCGCTACGACATGAGCAACGCGCGGGGTCATCACGCGATAAAGTTTGGGATCAATTTCATCCATGAGCCGGTGCTGAGTGGCCAGTTCCCGGGTAATACGGAGACGCTGTATCAGTTCCCGGAAGATCCGACGTATTACGTGAATAATCCCGATCAATTTACAGAGGACATGATCGCGGGTGCATCGACGTCCAACCTGGGCGGCAGTTTCTCGCAAAACATTCAACGGCTCGCGTTCTACGCGCAGGATTCGTGGCGTGCCACTCGCAATCTCACGTTGAGCTATGGTTTGCGATACTCAACGACCTATGGGCTTTTCATTGCGTCCGGGCGCAGTCAGTTAGAGAACCCCGGATACCTAACACTGGCTGCGCTCGATATTCCGCTGGTTTCAGGCGCACCGCATGATGACCGTAAGCAGTTTGCTCCGAGGCTCGGCTTCGCGTACTCACTGGGCAGCAAAGTCACAACGGTCGTGCGCGGGGGCTTCGGCCTCTACTTCGACGACCTCGCCCAGAACGGCTGGACTACCGCGTTCCAGGCCGTAAATGCGCCGCCTGGCCCTTGCACAGATCCAATCACTAATCCCGATGGCGCCGACAATGCCGGATGCGTCCCCGGCGACGCCTCAGGCGAGACTGCCAACCTCATCGATTCGAGATACAGGACGCCTTATGCCATCCACATTTCGGCCGGTGTGCAACATGCGTTCAGTGCAAACTGGTCCACAAGCGCGGACTACATCCATGAGCAAGGCAATCACGGGTACCGTGCCTACAGCTACACAGGCGGCACAAACCTCTTCACACCGGAACTACAGGAAAGCGACCCGGACCAGTCCGTCTACGTGCCCGACGTGAATGTCTTTCATTCAGACAATCGATCGAGTTACAACGCCCTGCTCTTACATTTACAGGGCAACCTAACGAGACGCTTCAATCTCATCGCAAACTACACGTTTTCGAAGGCCCAGACCTGGGGCTGCGTGCTCGGAGAGCTCTTCGACTACGTGAACGGTGTCTGTAATCCGCTGCAGCCTTTTGCAGCCGGCAACTATGGCCCATCCGGAGAAGACGTTCGCAGCCGCCTGGTCATCGCCGGAACGGCACATGCACCCGGAGGTATTGAAGTCAGCGGTTTGTTTCAGTCTGAGAGCGCGCGCCCCTTCACGATCACTACCGCGGATAACAGTGGACGCATTGCGATCAACGGAGTTTCCACGACGCTGGATCAGTTTCGCGGTACTCCGTACATCCAGATGGACCTGAGGGTGAGCCGTCCCTTTATGATTCACGATCGATGGTCGATCATTCCCTTTGCGGACTTATTCAACTTATTTAACCGCAACAATCCTGGAGCTAACTACGTCACGAACATCGCGGTGCTACCGGTCCCGGCGGCGGAGGCCCAGTCAGGTAACGTAACTGACATTTGCACCAACTCGACGTGCACCGCAACAGCTCCGATTAGCAGCCCCAATCAGCTGCGGGTTCCCGGCGGAGCGCTCGGTGACTTCTTCGGCCCAGGCACCACAGTGGGCATTCCGTTCGCTGCCCAGTTTGGTGTGCGTGCCTCCTTCTAAGGTCCGTGCCTAGTTCTCGTCTCCGAGTTCGATCTGGTCCTCCACTGCGTGATCGATGATCTTCGTGTCCAGTGAGAGTAGCGGCAGGCCCAGCTTATGCAGCGAGTCGTTAAGCGCCTTCACGTCACTCGCCTTCAATGCGTTCCACTGCTCGATCAGGTCGGCCAGCGGTTTCTTCATGCTCTCGTAGGCTTCGACCTGCGCCGTTGTTGGTGCTATGTCGGCGCTCTGGATTGTATGCTCCATGCGCGCCAGCTGCAGCCTGAGCGTGGTCAGGTTCGGTGGTCCAGTCGGGCCGCCACGACCTCCTCCGCCGCCTCCGCGAGCGCCTTCGCCACGTCCGCCTGCGATCTTCGTGAGTTTAGACTCCAGCGAATCGCCTGCGGCCGCAACCGGAGGCTCCGCTGACTTCGCGCTCAACTGCTCCCGCAGCACGGTGATCTCGTGCAGTGCCGCGGTCGCGCGAAGGGCATCGTCATAGATCGACTTCGACACTGTGAACTGCTCCTCCAACTGGGTGGCGGGCGTCTTGACTCGGGGATCCATCACCACCTGGAACTGTTCACTCTGCGTCTTGCCGCCCGCCATCAGACGGACGGTATATGTTCCGGGCATTACAAACGGGGACGACGGAACCGCAGGGGTGTTGTACGGTACGGCCTCGTCGGCTGAGGGCCCGGTCGACATGCCCGGTACTGCGGGATAGCGAAGGTCCCACAGGAAGCGATGATGCCCGGCCTCAACGGACAGGATCCGGGGCGGTCTCGCCCACAGCGTCGGATCGGGATACCGCGGATCGAGCGGAGGCACCGGATCGTCGCTTTTGATCTTCGCTACCAGTTCTCCCTTGCTATCTCTGACTTCGAGTGTCAGTACACCGGTGAACTTCGGCCCAATGTAGTAGTCGATCATCGCGCCATCGGGCGGATTCTCACCGGTCGCCATGTCGGGCGGCCAGGGTGTCGGAGGATTCATGGCGCCGCGAATCCTGAGCGCTGTTTGCGGAGCGTAGAGATGCATCGGCTCGGCCGCAATCTTCAAGGCAATCTGTCGCAGTGGCGTGACGTTATCCAAGACCAGGAATCCGCGTCCGTGCGTGCCCGCGACCAGGTCGTCGTCCTTCACCTGGAGATCACGCACGGAACTTGCCGGCATGTTCAAACGCAACGACTGCCAATGATCGCCGTCGTCGAAGGACACGTAGACCTGCGTCTCCGTGCCCGCGTACAGCAGACCTTTACGCTTCGGATCTTCGCGAATTGTGCTCGTCGCCGCGCCGTCCGGGATTCCGTTGTTGATCTCGCTCCAGGTCTTGCCGCCATCGTGCGTACGGAAGAGATGTGGCCGCATGTCGTCCAGTCGCAGCGTGTTCACGGCCGCGTAGGCGGTCTTGGCGTCGAAGTGCCCTGCGTCCATGTTGAAGACCTTCCAGAACGCCTTCAACTCGGGCGGCGTGACATTGTCCCAGTGCGCCGCCGCCATCGGTCGTGGTCCAGATGAGTCCGTCATCCGTTCCCGCCCAGATGCGATTCATGTCCTGCGGCGACAGTCCGAGCGCGTAGATGACTCCGCGCCGCGTCGGCTTTGCAGCTGGAGTGTCTTTGTAGTCCGCCACCGATGGCGGCAGTTCCCACGTCTCGCGACTAAGGTCAGGGCTGACTTCCTTCCAGTTCTTTCCCTGGTCCTTCGTCAGCCAAAGCGTGTTCGTAGCGAAGTACAAGCTGTGCGGGTCTACTGGAGAAAACTGCAGAGGCTGGGTCCGCAGCGCGCGATAACCTGCCTTGGGTGCGATGTTTTGAATCTGTCCGGTCCGCCGATCGTAGCGCGTTACTTTGCCACCATAGACAATGTCGGGATCGAGCGGATCGGGCGCCGCGTAGCCATACTCCTCAATCCCGACTGGATGCCAGTCATTGAACGTGATGCGGCCATCGTTGCTGCGGCTGGCCACGCACGCGCTGCCGCTGTCCTGCTGTCCGCCGCACACGCGATAAGGAAAAGCGTTGTCAACGTCTCACGTGATACATCGCTGCTGTGGGCTGGTTATACCATTGGGTCCAGGTCTTGCCCGCGTTCTGCGAGATGATCACGCCCTGATCGCTGGCCAGTGCGATGATGTCCGTGTTGTTGGGGTTGATGAAGACGTTCTGATAGTCGTCGCCGCCGGGTGCGCCGCGCAGTCCGGTCCAGGTCTTGCCGGCGTCGGTCGACTTCCACGTCACAACGGTCGCCACATACACCGTATTTGGGTCCTTCGGGTCTACCTTCGGCACCGGTACGTCGCCGCCGCCGATCCTCGCCTCGGGCCGGGGATCATCCACCGGAGCGTGCACCCAGTTCTCGCCGCCATCGTCGCTGCGCATAAGGAGTACGGGCCCCCGCACCGTACGCGACCTCCGCATAGATGCGCTTCGGATCACTCGGCGCGATCGCCACCTGAACCTGAAGAATGTCGTCCGGCAGCCCGTGGCCAGTCAGCTTCGTCCAACTGTCTCCGCCGTCAGTTGAACGATAGAAGCCACCCTCGGCGCCGATCCACGAACCGTTCTCCCACGGTGCCTCCTGCCGCTGCCACATGCCCGCGTAGATCACGTTGGGATGCTGCGGATCGATCTGGACTTCGGACGCGCCGGTTCTGTCATTGACGAACAGTACGCGCTTGAACGTCGCACCACCGTCTACCGATCGATAGAGTCCGCGCTCCTCGTTGGGCCCGTACGGGTGCCCGGTCACCGCCACGAACACCTTGTTGACGTCTTTTGGATCGATCGCTACCTGACCGATCTGCTGCCCATCCCGCAGTCCTGGTAGATGCGTCCACGTTTTACCTGCATCGGTTGACTTGTAGACGCCGTCACCGGTCGAAAGGTCCGGGCGTTGCGAGACCTTCGCCGCTCGCCACGTAGACCACATTCGGGATCCGATTCCGCGACGGCAATCGAGCCAATCGACCCTGTCGGCTGCGAGGCCCATAGACTCTGCCAAGTCGCCCCGGCGTCCGTTGTCTTCCATACTCCGCCATTCACCATCCCAAAGTAGAACGTTGCCGGCTGACTCGGCACGCCGGCCAGCGCGCGTACCCGTCCTCCGCGCATTGGTCCAATCTCGCGCCAGCGCATATCCGAGAAGAGTCTTGCATCGACTGGGCCAGTTTGCGCAACAGCACTACCTATTAGAGAGATGCTTCCCGCAACTAGAGCGACAAAGGACAAGATACGGCGACGAACGTTCATAGCTCTCCTCGATACTGCACGAAATCTGTTGCGCTAGAAAACCTGCTTTGAGTAGGCTCACTGTAACGCATGCTGCGTTCAACTATTTGTCATTCCATCGAACGGTTTTCGGAGTTAATCCAAGCTACCATGGAGTCCACTTGACCTTGCCAATCAGCGTCCTTGACCTATGCGCCTATCTGGGTCTGGGAGCGGTCGGAGCCGCCACTATCAATCTTTGGCTTGGCATGCTCATGTCCCTGCGCTACAGCCCAGTGAAACTCTGGCCGCATCGACACATGAATCTCTTCGCACTTCATCAGTGGACCGCCTATGCTGCCATCGCACTCACGCTGACGCATCCCGCCGTCCTTCTCTTCCTGAATGAACCCCGATTCCGCCTGTTCGACATCCTCTTCCCTGTAAAGTCTCCGCTTCAGCCAAAACTCAACCTCGCGGGCGCTGCAGCGCTCTATCTCCTGCTGGTGGTGTTCTTCTCGTCGCTGCTCCGCACCCGCATCGGCCGTCCTCTGTGGCGGCGCCTGCATTATCTCGTCTTTCCCGCTGCGGTGCTGTTCTTCCTCCACAGCATCCTCACGGACCCGAACCTGAAGGACGGCCATCCGGATTTGCGCGACGGTGGCAAAGTATTTGTTGAAGCGGCAACGATCCTGAGCTTCCTCGCCGTCGTTATCAGGTATCGCCTTCGTAGCGAAGGTTTTCGCCAGGGGCCACGCGAACACAGTTCAAAGCCAATTCCGGACTCTTAAGTGCCAGCAACGCTCAACCAATCGCGATGAGGGTCGCAGCGGCTTACAGGTTGACACTTTCGCATCAAACTCATTGAAAACAAATGCTGTATCCTAATCTGCATAACCAGCGCTGCCGACTTGAATTGCAAGGGCCTTCCCACTCTGAAGGCCCAGAATCCTAGCGCAAGATCGTACCCACAATGGGCGCGGCCTCTGAGAATTTCTAATGACTTACGGCGCCATCTGTGTCCTCTAAGTTATTGTAAATACATACTATAGGCTCTGAAAAAGGCCGGCGTCGGCGGTTCGATCCCGTCTCTGGCCCCTCTTCTCTGATAGATCGGCAAAGCATGAATGAGAATGGTCCGAGCAGGGCCCTCGCGCCATTGAATCGAGATCTTTCAGTTGAGCGAGCTTACCGCCGCCGCGAGGCAGAAGTCTGTCGGGAACTCCAAGTGTCCGTATAACCGGCTTACCGGACGTTGGCACCGGAAAGCCACTTGTACGACATGCCGACTACACGTCCAAGTGACGAGATATCCCTGGTCTCATCGGGCAGGAAGCTGGACGGTAGACGGCTGCCAAAGAACAATCCAGCCGCGCCGCAAATCACCAGCAGCACCAGCACCACTGCACCCTTGCGAAGGAGCACGCCGGACCCGCGGACGTAGCTTCCCGTAGCGCGTTCGAACAGGCGATTGAACCCGTTGAAGAAACGCTGCAAAAGTCCATTGCTCGCTTTCCTTTGCCGCAGCAGGAGACCGGCCAGCGCAAGCACGGCATAAGTGAATTGCTGGCCTTTCGGAGCCGGTTCACCTCCGACCTGGCCTGCGGGGTTGACTGTGTTTTGCGCCTGGATCGCGTTCGAAATGTCCGTTACGGTGATGCCAAGCTTCGCCAATTGATCAGGCTTCACCCACAGCCTCATGGCGTACTGGCCTGAGCCGAGGACCTGGGTTTGGCCGACGCCATACATGCGCCCGACAGGATCATTGAGGTTGATATAGCCATAATTCGCCAGATAGTTTGCATCGTGCGTACCATGCGGCGAATATAAGGCGATCAGCATTAGCGGAGCCGTGGTTGATTTCTTGAGACTGACTCCGTAACTGTTTACCGAGGGCGGGAGTTGACCAGTCGCTAGTTGCTCGCGCGATTGTGTGAGCAGCAGGTCCGTGTTGGGATCAGTTTTGAGATCGAAATCGACCAGTAATGTCGTTTGCTGGTTGGCGGTGGCATTCAGGGAATACATATACGACATGTTGTCCACGCCGTTGACCTGCTGCTCGATAGGAACCGCGACCGCGTCCTCCAGAGTCTTGGCATCAACGCCAGGGTAAGTAGCTTGCAACCTGATTTCAGACGGTGCGATGTTCGGAAACTGCGCTATTGGCAGGGTCGCGATCGTAACTGCACCGACGCTCGCCGACTTGCACCGGGCGCATTGCGACTCGGCGATCCTGCCCCACGACGGCAACCAGATAGCTACCCTGCTGCTCAGTCACGGCAGCCTGAGGGATCAGCATGGCATTCGATTGCATTCGCGTCACGGCACGGACCCTGCCGTACTGGCCGGGACGAAGTATGTTGCCGGGATTCGGAAACAGAGCGGCCAGCTGGCGCGCATCTGAACGCTTAGATTCTCCTCGCTGCTTTTGTAAGTCTCTCTCCTAAAGATTCAACTGCACGTCGAAAAGCATCTCTATTGCCACTAACTCGTGCCAGCACAAGGCCGCCCTCCAGAGCGGCAACTGCATCTTCAGCAGCGAGTCGCGCAGTTGCATTATCGAGCCCGTTTTCCCTTCCAAGCTTTTCAAATTGAGAGACCCAGAACTCAAGTGTGAGCCTTGCGTGCTTCTGGATCGCGGGCGGGCTACCGCCAAGCGTGAGGGTGTCAAGCAAGCAGGCTCGTTTTCCATCGCCATAGAACTCACGTAGCCGCTTGGCAACTTTGGCAAGACGGGTCGCGACGGGGCCAGCTTCGTCGATAGGCTTCAGGATGTGATGCGAAAACTGTTGATCCACAGAGCGGAGAGCCGCCTCGGCCATTTCCTCTTTTCCAGCTGGGAACCGCCAGTAAAGACTTGCCTTGATAAGCCCGGTCGCCTGTGAAATCGTCGACAAACTTGTGCCTTCGAAGCCATAAGCCCGAAACGATTCTGTGATCTTTTCAATGAGTGCGTTATTTGAAGCTTCTTCTTTGATGTCAACACCCCCGACTGCCGCTCTAATCATCTCAGCAGTTGCTTCGGTTCTGCCCGAGATCAACCTGCTCGAACTGAAATTGCAACCTGTCCAGCGATTCAGGTACCGGCGGAACGAAATAAATGGAAGATTTCTGAATCTAGACCGTTCTGTCTACATCTAGGTCTATCGTAGACCTACCGGTCTACAAAGTTCAACCAGGAGCCACACACAGATGAAATCAGCAATCGTTATCCTCTCTGACCCGAAGTCAGGGTCTGAAGAGTCCTTGGGTCGCGTTTTCAATGCACTCGCCGCCGCATATGATTTCAAACAGCAAGGCGATGAAGTCAGCATTCTGTTTCAAGCAGCAGGCGCCCGTTGGCCCGGAGAGTTGGATAAGGCTGACCACCCGGCTCACGCGCTCTACGAAGCAGTCAAGGACAAGGTAGCTGGTGTATCGTGCGGATGCGCCGACGTCTTCGGTGCTCGCGCGGAAGTGGAGAAGAGCGGCTACGACTTGATCACGGAGAACGCCGTCCCAGGAACGAGCGGCCTGCCTAGCCTTCGCCGGCTTACGAGCGAAGGTTATTCCATTCTTACTTTCTAAGTACATCGTGGGTCGCGGTGGTCGCTCAAGGCGGGGACCGCCGCCTTCACACTCGAGTTTGGAGAAAGTGTCAATGAGAATCATGCCATTCCGTGCATCCGCCATCCGGTCGCTCTCCATCACCGCAGGCCTTCGCCGATGAAGACGCTTGCCGCGCCACCAATGTACGTCAATCCGATAACGTTCCACCTCGTGTCAGGCGGAACGCTGTCAATTTCTAAGGAAGGATCGTGAAGTGTTATGAACGGCCCATTTCACGAGGGAGAACTTGAAGTGCAGTCGCTAGCCGGGGAATCGCAAATGGCCGAACGCAACGGAGTCGTCATCGCCAACCGCATCATTGGCGGTGCGCGTCCCTTCCTGCAACAGCAATCGATGGCCGTATTTGGATCCCGGGACCGGGAAGACAATCTGTGGTGCTCTATTGTCTTCGGTAATCCTGGTTTTATGAGGTCCGAGGATGGCTATGCGGTGGATTTCGATCTTTCCCAAGTAGCTGTGCAGGGGAAAGATCCTCTTTGGGCCAACATCGAAGTCAATTCTGCGGCAGGGATGCTTGCGATCGATCTCGCCACCCGCCGTAGAATTCGGATCAACGGCTTATTGAGCCGCCCCCGCGAAAACTCGCTTCGCCTCAGCGTGCAGGAGGCCTATCCCAACTGCCCAAAATACATTACCCGTCGCCAGTTGAAGACTATCAGCCCCGAATTGACTGAAAGCCTTCCCGACACCACCGGAGCTACGCTGGGGCCTGATCAGCAAGGCAGATTGACCCGAGCCGATGTACTCTTCGTCGCCACGGCTCACCCCACCCTCGGAGCCGACGCCTCCCATCGCGGTGGCGCGCCCGGTTTCATTGAGGTGTTGGATGAGCGCACTCTGCGCATTCCCGATTACTCCGGCAATAGTATGTTCAATACGCTTGGCAACCTCCGCGTGAACGCTCGCGCCGGAATCATCGTCCCCGACTTTGAGCGCGGTCGCACCCTTCAGCTAAGCGGCACAGCCGAGACTCTTTGGAACCAGGACGATCCGGCGGATAGAACCGGAGGCACTCATCGTTTTCTCGCCTTCCGTATCACGCATTGGCTTGAGTTGGCCTCGCCTGCGGGAGTTGAAACTGAATTCCTCGACTACTCACCCTACAATCCAACCAAGACCAGCCGCACCGGAGAAAATCGATGACCGGAGTCAAGTACGCTCTTTAGGAAATCCACGGCTTGCGTCACTGCTGCGCGTGCGGGCGCGGTGGCCGCGAGTGCGTTTCGCATCACAAAATCAAAGAGCTGCATGTGCCACTCCTTCCTTACGCCCTCGCAGCCGAGTGAACGAATCACTATGATCGACTCTTCAGAATAAGCCCTCGGCAAAAACAGCGCTCGCATTTTCTAGGTCACTTTGACTGGATGGATCGGATTCTGCGCGGTGAAATACCCAATCAGCGGGCTTTGGCAAAACAGACCGGCTTCGATCGCAGGTGTAACCTTTCGGGCTTGAGGAACTCGTAATGCCCCAGATCGTGAGAGTGTAGGCGGGGAACTCCTTTGATGAGCGCGGGTCGCGGTCTGGCAATTTGGGATTATCCCCTTGGCCTTTCTGGCACCGAACATCACTGAAGCGATCCTCGAAGGCGAACAGGCCTCTCACCTCTCCCTGGAGAAGTGCGTTGGCAAGGGCCCGTTTGAGTGGTCCCAACAGCGAGTTGCCATGACCGCATCCGTGGATGTCGAATAGTCGCTACATTATTCGCTACAGTGGAGGCCACATCAATGCCCGGGAGCCCTGGACGCACGTTGCATTGTGCGGAGATTAAAAGCGCTTGACGATGCGTCTGTCTCGCAGTTCTTCTCGTATCTTGGAGACAAGTTGAGGCAGCGCCTCTCGCTCCGTTTCCGACTCAGTGGACAAAGGATGAAGCGACCGCTGACGAATGAGCGAGCGACTGAGTATGAAGGAGAGTTCGATGGGATTAGCCGCATTGGTTGGCATGGCACTTCTTTCTGGACTGGCTGCGGCGCAGACGCCGGTCTGCAATCTGCAGGATTACAAGAGCGTGGATGGGATTAAAGCTGAGGCGAACCGCAACGCTGTGGAATTGACATGGGCAGGCGAGGCAGGCCAGCAGCTTCGCGCGCAGTTCACTCTCCGCGATGGACAGCCAGTGGTTCAGGAACTTGCAGCCCGAAAGAGCGGCGGCCAGTGGGTTGTCCTTGGTAAAGATTTGACGCCGCAGTTTGAGGTGACGACCGGCCGTCGCCGCATCTCTGTGACCGAGATGGACATCCTGAAACAGCAGCACAAGGACACTCCCGACCAGATAGAGCAGTATAAGTGGACGGTGTTTTGGGATGCGCCTCTGGCTGTCCCAGGTAGAACGCATCTGGCAGGCCCGGCGCGCACCGCCGACGAGATCGCGCGTGCGGCGGTCAGCTATCACTCCGACAGCTGCAAGGTGAAGACCGATGGCAACCGGGTGAGCCTGACGTTTAATGGCTTGACGCTTGGCTTATTCCACGGTGACCTTCAATTCACTGTATACAAGGGTTCTAATCTGCTGCGACAAGAGGCCCTGGCCAGTACGGATGCACCTTCGGTTGCCTACATCTACAAGGCTGGATTGAAGGGATTCGCGATTGCGAACGATACAAAGCTCGTCTGGCGCGATACCTCGCAGGTCTGGCAGGAGTATGACTTCGGCGGAGAGCCCAATAAGGAGCCGGTAAACCTTCGCGCCCGCAATCGTCTGGAGATCCTGGATCCAGGCACCGGTTCGCTGGCCGTGATGCCTCCTCCGCACAAGTTTTTCTTTGCCCGCGAGAACGAAGTCAACCTGGGATATGTCTACTACCGCAAGGACAGTGACACCTCCTTTTCGCTCGGTGTCATGCAACCGGAGAGAGGCGAGGGCTACGCTCCGTGGGGAGTGTCAGATGAGGTTTGGAAGAGGCGCGTGAATACAGCACGCGAGCAGGTCGAAAACTATGCGCTGTATAACGCTCCTCCCGGGCACGGTGCAGCACATGGCGGTGTACTACTATCTGAGCGCGAACAGAGCTCACGCAACACAGCAAGCGGTGTTGGCCTACACCCACGACGATGTCTATAAACCTCTGCCTGGCTTCAAGGTTGTGACCGGACACTTCCATCTTGAGCTCAACGAGATGGTTCGCGATCGCGGCACATCGGACCTCAATCCGACGTGGCTGCCAGTGTTTCGAGGGATCGGAATCAATATTGTGTATCTCGGCGATTTTCATGACGACTCAGATATGCACGATCCGGGCCCGAAGAGATTCATGGAGCAGAAGCTCTACTTCGAAGGAGCGCGGCGGCTCTCCGACAAGAATTTTCTGGTGATCCCGGCGGAAGAGGTCAATTCGTTTCTGGGCGGCCACTGGTACCTCATGACTCCGAAGCCGGTCTATTTCTCTCATGCGGAACCCAGGCCTGCCGGGCAACAGTTCGAGGAGAACGATCCCGTCTACGGCCACGTCTACCATCTCGGCTCATCCGACGACGTGCTGAAGATGGTGAATCGCGAGGACGGAATTCTCTGGGCGGCACATCCGCGTACAAAGAGCTCTGCGCTCTATCCCGACACCTACAAGGACAAGGATTTCTTTCTGAGCGATCGCTTTATCGGCGCTTCGTGGGAGTCGCTGCCGGTGGATCTATCGGAGAAACGACTATGCGAGGTGCGTTGTTTCGGCACCAACGACGACATGAGCAACTGGGCGCCGAAGCCGAAGTTCATGCTGGCCGAGGGCGATACCTATATGAAGCGTCCTGACGACGACACGTATTCTCTGCTGGCGGTCAATTACCTGAAGCTGGACAAGGTGCCGGCATACAACGAGAGCTGGGCCCCGGTGGTTGAAGGAATCCAGAAGGGCAACTTCTTTGGAACCACTGGCGAAATTCTCTTTCACAACTGGGGAATCGAAGGCTCGGGCGCGAAGAGTGTTTATACAGCCAGTATTGAGTACACCTTTCCGCTCGACTTTGCGGAGTTGGTTTGGAGCGACGGATCGAAGGTCGACCGCCAGATCATCGATCTGACCGATACAACGGCCTTCGGAACGAAGGACTTCAGGATTCCATTCGACGCCACCGGCAAGAAGTGGGTTCGCTTCGCAGTATGGGACTCCGCAGGAAACGGCGCATGGCTTCAACCCAAATAGAGAAACTGGAGTGTCGATTCCACGACTCAAAATGTGATCACCGGAATCAATCATAGTGACACAGTGATCCGTTAGGCACAGGCGAGAGCCAGGGACTCCGCTTACAGCGAAGCAGATTAGAGAGCTGAAAGCGCTGGAAGAGCGGCCGATTGATACCTCGAATATTCGGGAGCGGACGGAGGCGATTTGGAAGCGGGGGTGCGGTGGAAGACCGCGTGGCTGAAGAAGGTTCTACCGTCCGGTGAAGAAAGCGGTGAGTCTGCGTCTGGATGCGGATGTGAGGATGGGAAGGGGTATCAGGCTCGGGCGAACCGTCCCCAATCTATCTCTGGACACTGAAGGTGAGTCCTTAGTTCGAATACTCAAAGCTGCTTCATGAATGGCTTCTATATTTCGGGCGCTTGTGGCCTGCATAAGCCCTAGCACCTCTTTATCTTTAACCACAAACCCCTTAGTGACATATTTTTCTATCATGCTTATCCATCGTTTTGTTGGTTTGTCGTCGTACGCGAGTTTGTCCAGAACTGTTCTATCTGAAACTAGGCACTCGTTTATGTAATATTCCCACTGCTGATGGCGCAATCCGCTAAGAATCTCGCTGGCTAGAGTCTCCGATGTATACGCATGTCCCCATTTGTTGCCTAGGTAAACTGCCAAGATAGCTTCCATGCATTTCGGGAAAGCCGGCTGGGGAATGGCCGTTCCCAGACTAGCCAATATACTCAGTGGCTTTTCCTCGTTAAAAAAATTGTTGTAGGCAAAATGTGCGGCGAGTACGCCTGCTGCTGCCTGAGTGAAGGTATGTGAGCGCAGTGATTCCGGCACGAAATCGAATCCCTTAACTTTCAGGAGTGCTGTTCGTAGCCCGGTAGAAGCAATACGGTTTCCTTCTGACACCGCCTCCGCATACGCCTGTCCGACTTGCCATTTGTCGGGCTGCTTTATTTCCGACCAAATCAGCGGCAATATCACGGAGAGGTTTCCAAGGGCATGTTCTTGCGCTGCGCCTTTTTGTTTTCTGGCTTCCGACAGTAAAACGCTAAGTGTTGTACGAATTACAAATCTTGGCGATCCCTTAAGAGCTTGGCATTCTTCCTCACGGAGTGTTTCAGAGGTAAGTTTCTGTCTGAAATCGGCAAATTTGAGCGCTCCCTCGATATTTGGCTTTGAAAGAATCGCTTGTATGCACGTTCTCAAGAGATTGACGGCTTCCTCGCGGGTCATCGCCTCTACGTCCGCTTCAGGCCCTTCCAATTGAGTGAAATGAGTGACAAGATCCAAGGCTTGGCCAAGCCGAAAACTTTGGGTGACAGTCACCATTCCAAGATCTTCTGCCAAAGAAATTGCTTCTGCATCCGAAAGGGATTTTGAAGGATCTGAGTCCTCGTTCAGGTCTGGGCGACGCAGCATTTCCCCGACGAAGTCCATCCCAAGTGACGCAATTTGTTTTTTCAAAACGGACGAGGCCTTCGTCCATATGAAAGTGGTTGCCATTTCGTAGCTGTGGTGATCAAAAGCCGCCGCGATCGACGAAATGTCGCGATGCGTCAGGTGGGGATTGCCGATCTCAGCGATTTCTCCAGGCGACGAAGCTAGGAGAATCGCGGGCGCTTCAGTCGCTGACCAAGGAACTATTGCCGGGTTTGAATCTGTCATATCTTCACCATTTCACATCGAGTTTCGCCGTCCTGAGATCGAAAAAAGGCTGCGTGATACTCAGTCGGCATTCTGAGCTTCATTAGCTCGAAGGTTCGTAGTCTGCCGCCACCTTCCGCGGGTAATCGATTGGCCTCTGTTTCATCTGCCTTTATGAAGGCTCGATATGCCAGTATTTTTCCATTCGTGCTGAACACTACAATCCCATCGCTGGCAATCATTCCTTCCAACAAGATTTCGTAAGCTCTCAGGTCTCCCAAAGAGTCAGCGTCCTGTAACTTTTTAGCGCTCTCATACTGTTGAAACAAATCGACGACTGGTAGAGTCATAACACCCGCGGTTACCGATCTCGGAGGATCGTTTTCATATGGTGCGGCGACTGCCAGCAAGGTCCCATGGCAATGCTGGACGATTCTTGTGAGAAGACGGCAAAGATAGTTTTTGAAATCACTATTTTCATCGATGGTAGAAGCAACTGCCGATGAAAATTCTGCAATATCTCTGATAAATGTCCTAGATTCAGACGACGTGATTTTGAAGATTGCGGTTGAATGTTCGATTTGAAGTGTTATGGAGATCCACGGTATGGTGTCCTCCACTCTTAACAAGCATGACCTGCATGTCTTCGCCAAGGCCACTGAGAACTTCCTCCGTTCCAGTCGATAAGGAATGGCGAATTGATCGGAAAACCCCGTATCGGAACGATTTGTCATCCTGCAACACGACGAAAATTGCCCAACCCTCTCGGGCAAGAGGCGCACAATCTTTTAGAATCGAAGATGCAGACGCCGATGTTGCGGGACATTCTCCGATCTGTATCGGCGCACCAATTGTCGTCAAAGCGGACATAAAACTCTCCGCAGCAAAAACGTAGACTTCAGGATATAGAGGCTTGTCTTCTTCTCGGTAAGAAGATATGAGAACTACGGTGTCTCGAATTTATAGTCCTCAAGAAAGATCGAGTCGAACCCACTCGTTCGAATAAAGATACTCAGCTTTTCTTGAAGTGATTCGCGGATCGAGTACGATTCGTTCATCGGCCTGTCGTCTATTTATTTGTTTTACTGTAGCAGTGTTCCTCTTCGGGTTGGGTTTTGGCTTCTTCTGGGGGATGACGACGGCGGCGGCTCCTTTGTTCTGGGGTTCGAGGTCGAGGAGCTTGACGCCCTGGGTGCTGCGGCCGGCGGCGCGGATGGATTTGGTGTCGATGCGGATGATCTTGCCGAACTGGCTGATGACCATGAGCTCGCTAGTCTCGTCGACGAGGTTGATGCCGGTGACCTTGCCGATCTTGCGAGCGGTCTTCAAGACCGAATTCCCAAAATGGGAATCCCTCAAAAATAAATCCGGCAAAAGTGGCATGTTTTTCGAGCCCGAATCCTGACCATCAACTCACCAGCTTTCACCAGCAATCCACCACAAATTCACCATCAAAAAACCACGTTCTGCCACCCCTTTTTGCCAAAACCCCCAGCAAAAACAGGGCCCCACCACCCCCAAAAAAATTACTGCAAAAGCGTCCCCTCTTCGAGCAGGGTTTTGGCTTCTTCGGGGGGATGACGACGGCGGCCACTTTGTCCTGGTCTTCAAGTTCGAGGACCTTGGCGCCCCCAACCCGCGCAAACTCTCCGACTACAGAGAATGCTCCAGGGACGGCCCCAAAACCCCAGTGCCACGAAGTTTCTCTGGAGAACGCCGCTTCGTCTAAAAGCCTGATTTTATGGGGATTTTCACGAGTTTTGCGGCGAGTAAAAGCGGATAGGAAATACGCGTGGACTTACTGGCGGAGAATGGGGGATTCGAACCCCCGATAGAGCTTTCGCCCTATAACGGTTTAGCAAACCGCCGCCTTCAGCCACTCGGCCAACTCTCCGTCCTTGTAGTACTTGAGCAAAAAACCCTGTTTCTGCTTGTTTCTTTTGCTCCGGCTGAGGCAATTATAGCTTGAGGCTGGGGGATGACAGCAAGGTCGGGTAGATTTGTGTCTGGCGGGATGTAAGTACGAGGGG
Organism: uncultured Acidobacteriaceae bacterium; assembly: GCA_963756685.1. Taxonomy (GTDB): domain Bacteria; phylum Acidobacteriota; class Terriglobia; order Terriglobales; family Acidobacteriaceae; genus Edaphobacter. The sequence goes on along the minus strand of CAVWON010000001.1, from coordinate 2,295,325 downwards.
GTGGGGTGGCGCGAGGGCTGGGACGCTCGAAGAAGATGCGGCTGCTGCCGTTGATTGCGGCGACCTATTTTATGGTCTCAGGTGGGCCGTATGGGTTGGAGGACATCATCGGAAAGGCAGGGTACGAGCGGGCGCTGCTGCTGCTGGCGCTGGTGCCGCTGGTTTGGAGTCTGCCGACGAGCCTGATGGTTGGAGAGCTGGCTTCGGCGTTGCCGGAGGAGGGCGGGTACTACTGCTGGGTCAGACGCGCGTTAGGTGGGTTCTGGGGATTTCAAGAGGCCTGGCTGAGTCTGGCCGCGAGTGTGTTCGACATGGCGATTTACCCCGTCATCTTTGTGCTGTATCTGGGAAGAATTGAGCCGGCGTGGACGGCGGGCGCGCGCGGGACGTTATGGGCGCTGGCCGTGGTGGTGCTGTGTGCAGTTTGGAACCTGCGCGGAGCGAGGGCCGTGGGCGAGGGGTCGGTCGGGTTGTTCTGTCTGCTGCTGTCGCCTTTTGTGGTGCTGACGGCGGTCGGACTGTGGAAGGGGCTCGTTGGTGGGCACCACGGGCCCGCGTCCTTTGGAATAGTGCCTACGGCAGGAGCGGACTTTGCCGGTGCAGTTTCGGTAACGCTATGGAATTACATGGGGTGGGACAATGCTTCGACGGTGGCGCAGGAGGTGGTGGAGCCGCAGAAGAACTATCCGCGGGCGATGTTGGTTGCGGCGGGGCTGGTGGCGGTGACCTATATTCTGCCGCTAGCGGCCGTGGCTATGGCGGGGATTCCGGCGGACAGGTTTTCGACAGGAGCGTGGACGGACGCGGCGCGCGATGTGGTGGGGCCCTGGCTGGCGCTGTGTGTGGTGCTGGGCGGAACGATCAATGGATTTGGGATGTTCAACGCACTGATGATGAGCTATACGCGGGTGCCGTATGCGCTGGCTGAAGAGGGGTTACTGCCGAAGATGGTGACGTGGAAGACAGAGGCGGGAGTTCCGTGGGTGAGCGTGGTGTTGTGTTCGGTGGCATGGGCGCTGGCGCTGGGGTTGTCGTTTGAGCGCCTGATCTCGATCGACCTGGTGCTCTATGGGGCAGCGCTGGTGCTGGAGTTCGTCTCGCTGGTGGTGCTGCGGGTCAAGGAGCCTGGCTTGATAAGGCCGTTCAAGGTGCCGGGCGGGTTGTGGGGTGCAGTAGCGATGGGCGTAGGGCCGACACTGCTGATTGCGTTTGCCTTGTGGGCAGCACGGGGCGAGCGCGTGGCAGGACTGCCCGCGTTGGGTTTCGCGGCGATCGTGGCCGCCGTCGGGCCTTTGATCTATCTGATTGCGCGTGCGGCGACTCAGACGGGAAGAAAAGCCGTTTAGTCGAAGGCCCTTCTCTGTTGGTTCTCCGCTTGCTTGATGGGGACGGGCTTCGGTCGGGGGGTTATTTTGTTTTCGATGAAGTTCTGCTGGGCTTCGGCGACCTTGGTGCGGGCGAAGGAGGCGTCGCGCCAGCCTTTGACTTCTACGCGCTTTCCCTCGAGGTCTTTGTAGATAGAGAAGAAGTGGGTGATCTCGCGGAGCATGTGGGGGTAGATCTCGGAGAAGTTCCAGACGTCCTTGTAGCGCGGGTTATTCTTGCCAACGCAGAGGACCTTCTCGTCACCGAGGCCCTGGTCGAGCATTTCCAACATGCCGATGGGACGGACCTCCATGACGCAGCCGGAGAAACTGGGTGCGTCGACAAGAACCAGGACGTCGAGGGGGTCGCCGTCGTCGGCCAGAGTGCTTGGAATGAAGCCGTAGTCGCCAGGGTAGTGGACGGGGGAGTACAGGTTCCTGTCGAGACGGAAGACGTGGAGTTCCTTGTCGTACTCGTACTTGTTGGAGCCCTCGTAGGGGATCTCGATGACAGCATTGATGACCTCGGGACTGTTGGGCCCGACGGGGAGTTCAAGATAGTTCGTCATAAAATCGGGTATCTCTTCTCTATTGTGAAAAATTTCGCGGTTGCAGGCGGATGCCGGTAGTGGCCTCGGGAATACCTGGGTGGCCCTGCAGTCGCTGGGAGGGCAGAAGCGGCACCTTGTCTATAATCAGACAGGATGAAGGCCGAGTAATCCCAGATAACGCAGGTGTCCGAGGTGTCGGTGGAAAAACCTGACACCTCTCGCGATGTACCCTATTTCGGGAAATGAATCGCTTGCACCGCTCCGCGTGGCCGACCGGACAAGGCCATGCATTATTTTTTCGCGTGGTGGGCGACACGTAACCCCTGTATTTGCAACGATTCTGGTTACAGATCAGATCCATTTTGGGTGGTTTTTTGCTGGTGATTTCGTGGTCAGAGCGTGGTGTTTTTGCGGTTGCTTTTGCCGTTGCTTCTGCCCGCCATCCCCGGAATTATTGTGCTGTCTCGCGCTGTCAAGGGTGAGAGCTTCGCTCGATATCGCGAAGCGACGGCGCAGCCGCCCTTTACTGCCGTGAGACCATCTCCGCCGTGCGGGTGGCGGGCCGTTTTTGCTTTTGCTGTTGCTGTCTGCTGTTGCTTTTGCCTTGCTTTTGCGGGGCGGGCCGAGCAGTGGCCCGGTGCGAAGCACCCACGCGGGGGCGCGGCCCGCGTGGCCCCGCCGAAGGCGGGAGGGCGTAGCCGGGGGCGCGCGGGGCAAGCGAAGCGGGGGCGTGGTGGGCCGCGCGACCCCGGCGCGGCGTAGCCGAAGCGCGCGGGGGCACTGTCCCGCGTCGCGTAGGCCCAGCCGCAGCCGGGGCCCGGTGTGCGGACGCGCAGGTTCCATCGCGCGGTGGCAAGCACGGCACGTGACACACGCTTTTGTTTTTTGTGTGGCGCGTGACGTGCGGCCACGGGGCAGGGGCCCCGCCGCACACCGGACGCTCATGTGTGCGCGCGGACGGAGCGAAGCGTAGGAGCACGGACACATGTACCGCATGCCGTGGCTGTTCGGAGCTCCACCGCCGACCGAGGCATTGCCGCAGCGTCTCCGGGTGCGGCGTCCGTCGCCGCCAGCTTCACGCGTAGCTACTGCGTGCCCGGTCGCCGACGGCGAAGCCCGCGCCGATTGCCACAGAGCCGCTGTTTTTCTGGCGGCGTGAAGTGGCAGGGCGCGGGCCTTCGCGGTGCTACGGGGAGGTTGGCTTCACTCGGGACGCAGCGGCGCAGCCTTGCCGCCTCTGCGCCCCGGGAGGGGTTTGCTCATTGCAATACTCACCCCAGACCATCGAGCGGTCGAAGCCGTTGGTGTCACCGCCCAGCGCGTGCTCATGGACGAGCACTTGCCAAGCACGCACAGCGGCATCGAGCCGCCGCAGGTTCGTCGGAGAGGCACCGTGTAGCCCGCGTAGGCCCGGTAGGTGTGCGAGACGCACTCCGCCGCTGCGATGACCTCATGCTCTGCGTCACGCATCTTGCTCACGACCCTCCGCGTAGCCGGACGACTGTGCGACCGTTCCCGGCAACGTCTGTTGCCCCGACGCTTCGAGCACCGCCGCCGTCGTCGGTGCCTGGGTGTCGTCGTGATTGTGCTTGTGGCCCGCAGAGAGGTGAGTTTCGTCACCTGCCCGTCGCGTACCGCCGCGCGGGTGACTCGCTCGACCTCCGCCATGCACCGCGGACACCCGATGACGTACCAGAGTGTGACGGTGACCGTCATCAGCGCACCTCCGCGTGTGCTGTGATGGCCAGCTTCGCCGCGTAGAGCAGCACCGCACCCTCGCGGGCCGACAGGAACCGCATCGCAACACCATCGGCGACGGTCGCGATGAAGGCTTGTGTTGCCCCGGCTCTTGAGCAGTGGCAGCGCGTTGCAGTAGGCCTCGCCGGCAGCGTCCGCCGCGTCGGAGTCGGAGCACTTCGCTTCCTTCGCCTCCTTGTAGGCCTCAGCCGCCGCGCTCTGCGCGTACTGAATGGCCTCTTCGACCGTCACCACATCGACGGCGTAGGCCTGTAGTCTGGACACCTTTGCTTTTTCGTTCATTGAATCGTCTCCGTGGCTGGTTCAGCTTTGCTAGTTCGAGCGCCATGGGTGGCACTGGTGTGTTGTGGTGGTCTAGGTAGTGCAGCGTGCTTGTCAGTCTCCTATGGCCCAGGATGGCTTGCACCAGCAACAGTCTTTCGTTGCGTTGTGCACCCTGACTGCCGTCGTCCTTCGGAGATCATGGGCAAATCCGCTTGCTCACCTTCGCGTCCTTGCACAGCATCTGAAACCTCTGACGCAGCATGAGCACACCGATGGTTCCGTTGGGGTGAAGTGCCGACACGAACGGCGTGTCGCCTTTGTCCAACGCGATTGCCGCTTCGAAGAGTTGCTTCAACTCGTCCGTCACTGGCAACGTCAGCTTCTCTCCGTACTTCGTCGTGAAGGTGACCTCGCGCCGCTCCGCGTCGTACTGACTCGGCCTTATCTGCGCCGCTGTCCCTGACCGCATTGCGAGGTCGGAGCACAGCAGAATCCAGCACCGCATGTAGGGTGATGAGATCGCAAGCACGGCCTCCTTCTCTTTGCTCGTCACCGTCACGTTGCGCGGCAACGCGAGTTGCACTTTCGGGACATACTTCCAGAGCTTCGGCGCGTCGTCTTCGTCGGTGAGGAGGTGGAGGAGTTGTCCGAGCGCTTGCGTCCTTTGGTAGCGCGTGGAGACCGCGTAGCCATTGAACGATTGGAACGCAGTGATGACGTGGTGCCTTCGCATTTCTTCGATGCCGATACCTGCGCACGCTGCGATAGCGCACGTCCCGCGCATTCGAGGTGCGTGAGCGACGGAGAGCGATGGTTCGCTTTCCACGTGCCGAGGATCGCCCAGACTGCGGAGGTGACAGGCTTTCCCTTCGTCGGCTTTTTGGGCGTGCGATCTCCTTTTGCTCCAACTCGTACGCCGTTGCCTTGTCCGCTGTGAGGAAAGCTTTGCGCCGCCGCTGCCTTTGCGGTTCGTCCAGTCTGCATAGAATCGATTGTGCTTTTGGTACATTGACACTCCTCTGACACCTTGAAATGGCCCGATTTGCTGGGCTTTTTACCCAATCGGCCTTTTCACGTGTTCTAATCAGACAGGATGAAGGCCCATGTCTATGTCACGCTGAAACGAACGGTGCTGGATGCCCAGGGGCAGACAGTTGCAGATGCATTGCGGCGAATGGAATATCGCGGCATTGCGGATGTACGGCAAGGGAAGTATTTCCTGCTGACTCTGGAGGATGGATTGGAACAGAACGCCGCACAGTCCGAGGTGGAGCGGATCGCGCGAGAAGTGCTGACAAACCCTGTAATTGAAGAGTTTACGTTCCGGCTTGAGGGCTGAGCGGGCGGAACTCTTGGGTTGTTCGGCGTTAATTTCTGAGCGAAATTCTGGTCTTTCATTAATAGCGGCCGTGAGGCGAGTGCGCGGGCGCGGGTGCTGGTGCTAGGCTCAAAAGAGGATAGAGGAAGCCCTTTTGAGCGATGCATTCGTGGGTAGTGCGGCGGCGCAGCGGACCGTCGATGAGGTTACGGGTGGAAGCCGCTTTGTGCGGGCTTGCCTGCGGCTCCCTGTAGACCGGACGCCAGTCTGGTTTTTGCGGCAGGCGGGGCGATATATGCCGGAGTATATGGCCGTCCGGAAGCACCATTCGCTACTGGAGATATGTCGGACGCCGGAGATTGCGGCGGAGGTGACGATTACAGCTGCGGAACGGCTGGGCGTGGATGCGGCGATTATCTTTGCCGATTTGTTGCTGCCGTTTACGCCGATGGGGCTGGACTTTGAGTTTGTCGCAGGTGAGGGGCCAGTGGTGCATACGCCGGTCCGGACGCTCGAGCAGGTGCGGGCGCTCAGGACCGACCGCGCTGACGAACTGAACTATGTGGCGCGGGCGATCGAGAAGGTAGCAACACATTTTGCCAGACCGGCGGCCGGTGAGGACGCGCTGGGAATTATCGGTTTTTGTGGTGCTCCCTGGACGCTTGCCGGGTACATGATCGAGGGCGGAAAGCAGAGTGGCGGAGACCGCAACTACATCGAGACGAAGAAGCTGATGTACTCGAACGGGGCAGCATGGTCGCTGCTGATGGAGAAGATTGTCACCGTTTTGGTTTCGTATGCCCGGCAACAAGTGGAGGCAGGGGCGGACGTAATCCAGGTCTTCGATAGCTGGGTGGGCAAGCTGAGCGTCGGCGACTATACACGGTACTGTCTGGGCTGGACGACGGAGCTGGTGCAGCAGATCAAGGCAATGGGCGTGCCGGTGATTTACTTCGGCGTGGAGACCGCTTCCCTGCTGCCGGCGATGGGCCGGACGGGTGCCGACGTGATTGGGCTTGACTGGCGGGTACCATTGGACGTGGGCTGGAAGGCCGTGGGCGCGGGATGTGCGGTGCAGGGGAACCTCGATCCGATTGCGCTGTTTGCTCCAGAGGAGGTGCTGAAGGAGCGCGTGCGCGAGGTGCTGGCCGAAGCGGCGGGACGGCCGGGGCACATCTTCAACCTTGGACATGGGATTGTGCCGGGAACGCCGGTGGAAAACGTGATACGCGTGGTGGAGTGGGTGAAGGAGTTGAGTGAGCGGTGAGTCGAGCAACGGGGAAGCCGGCAGGAAAGAGCGCGGTGTTGCTGCTCGCACATGGGACGCCAGACGCCCTGGGTGAGATGGCGGAGTATCTAAGTAAGGTGACCGGTGGCCGAGCACTGCCGCAGGAGGTCGTGGAGGAGCTGCAACACCGGTATGCGCAGATTGGGCTGCGGGAGACGCCGGGCGCGGAGGCACCTCCGCTTACGAAGTGGACCATGACGCAGGGCCATCTGCTGGAGCAGGCGCTGGGTGGCGAAAAAGTGCACGTAGGAATGCGGAACTGGCATCCGTATGTTGCGGACGTCGTTGCGCAGATGCGGACGGATGGCGTGACGCACATCAAAGCGGTGTGCCTGGCTCCACAAAACTCTCGTACCAGCGTCGGGCTGTACCGGCGCGCAGTGCTGGCGGCGGCAACGGGGATCGAGGTGGAGTTTGTGGCTGGATGGGCGGAGAGTCCACTGCTGGCAGAGGCGTTTGCCGAGAAGCTGCGGCCGGTTTGGGCAGAGGCCTGTGCCGAGTCGGGACGGCGGGTGCCGGTGCTGTTCACAGCGCACAGCGTGCCGTGCCGAACGATCATGACGGGAGAGGCTTCGGTTGCGGGAGCGAGGCCGGGAACGCCGGTGCAGAGTTCGCCCGATCCTTATCCCGTTGAGGCGAAGCGCACAGCGCAGATGGTAGCTGACCGCATGGCTGCGCTTGATTTCGGTGATAGTGATTGGCTTTTTGCATTTCAGAGCCAGGGCATCAGCGGTGGGCCGTGGATTGGGCCAACGGTGGAAGATACCCTGAAGGCGATCAAGGCCGAGGGGCATGTGGGCGTCGTGATGCAGCCAGTCGGCTTCTTGTGCGACCATGTGGAGATTCTTTACGACATCGATATCGCGTTTCGGCGGACGGCAAACGAATTGGGCCTGACGCTGTGGCGGGCGGAGAGCCTGAACGACTCGCCTCTGCTGGTGAGGGCGTTAAAGGAGGTCGTCTCGGGCGAGTATAAAGCGACGGTCGATGAGATAACAGTGCCCGCGCAGGTATAGGCTGTCGAGAGGCCCGGATGCGGGGGCCGCGGCTTCCGCTTTTTTTGCACAATTTCTATGGAGAGAAGATGAAGCGAGTTGCCATTGTCGGCGGCGGGGTGGCTGGGCTGACGGCAGCGTATGAATTGGCGCGTCTGGCCCGCAGTGGCGCCGACATACACGTTGTGCTGTTCGAGGCTTCGACCCGCCTGGGTGGGATCGTAGAGACAGTGCGTGAGGGCGGGTTTGTAATCGAGGGTGGGCCGGATGGGTGGCTGACCGAAAAGCCATGGGCGCTTGAGCTGGCAAAGGAGTTGGGCCTGAGCGATGAGGTGATCGCTTCGAACGACGCGAGTCGCAAGACCTATGTGCTGATCGACAAGAAGCTGCGAGCGATGCCGGACGGTATGCGCATGATGGTGCCCGTCGATCTCGATGCACTCGATACGTCGGAGCTGTTCAGCGCGGAGGCGAAGCAGGCGTATCGCGATGAAGTGGGGCGGGCGGACGAGTTGCGCGCGAACGCTCCTGTAGAGGACGAAAGCGTTGCGGAGTTTGTGCGGCGGCACTTTGGCGACGAGGTGCTGGAGAAGATCGGGGCGCCGCTGCTGAGCGGGGTGTTTGGCGGCGATGTCGCGAAGCTGAGCGTGCGGGCCGTGATGGCCCCGTTTGTGGCGATGGAACGAGAGCACGGCAGTTTGATCGCTGCCTTGCAGTCGCGCGTCTCTCCTTCAAATGCTGAGGGTATCTTTACATCGTTGCAAAGTGGCATGGGAACGCTGGTGGATCGCATGATCGCCGCGATTCCGGAGGACTGGGTGCGGCTGGCGGCGGAGGTGCAATTCGTATCGTATGGCGAGGAGGGCTGGCTGGTGGGGACGGCCAGAGGTGTGGAACGGTTCGATGCGGTGATGATGGCCGCGCCGGTCGATATGGCCCGCGCGCTGCTAGGGCCCGTAGATGAGCGTGTGGCCCAGCTGATGGAGATGGAGGCAAGTTCGGCGGTGGTGGTAGGGTTCGGATTTCCGGACGCTGGAAAGTTCGCGGTGCCGCCGGGGTTTGGGTTTCTGGTGCCGACCGCGGGGGACAGCCTATTGCTCGCGTGTACGTTTGTGGACCAGAAGTTCGACGACCGGGTGCCGCTGGGAGGGCGGCTCGTGCGGGCGTTCTTTGGTGGGAAGGCGGCTGATCGGCTAATGCGTTGCGGTAACGATGAGACCGCGGCGGTGGCACGGCTGGAGCTTGCGAGGATATTGGCGCCTCTGCCGGAGCCGCAGATGACCGTCGTTCGGCGACTGCCGCGCAGCCTCCCGCAGTACGCTGTCGGGCATCTGGAGAGAATGGCCGAGTTAGCGGAAAGGGTGCAAAAGCTCGATGGATTGTGGCTCTTGGGCAATGGTTATCGTGGGGTGGGGCTTCCAGACCTGGTGCGGGATTCGCGGGCCGCTGCGCGAGAGTTTGCCAAGATGAAGTAACCGTCTTTGCTTTGTCCAGTTCTTGTCAAAATTTGACCGCGGAGTGTGGCCGGGATAGTCTTTTCCTAATCTGGTGTTGGGAAGACGGTGAGAATCCGTCGCTACCCCGTAACTGTAAGCGCTGAGAGTTTTGACAATTTTTTCTAAGCCACTGGGACGCGTCCTGGGAAGGTAAGTCAAAGCTTGGTGAAGCGTAAGTCAGGAGACCCGCCGGAGGCCTATCAGGCTTAATTCAGCTTCGCTGGGAGAGCTGAAGAGCATTCTCGCTGACCTTGGAAGAAGGTCTGCACGAGCGCTGCCTAAATTAATTCCCGCTCTGCTCCGTGTTTGTCTTTCGCACGAGCAAGGAGCTGACGATGCAGGAGACGCGCCAGGGTACGGTGACACTCGTGCTTGGTGGTGCGCGCAGCGGCAAGAGCCGTTACGCGCAACAGCTTGCCGAGCAGTCGCGCCGCGTAGTGTTTGTGGCGACGGCGAAGGCCTCGGACGAGGAGATGCGAGTGAAGATCCAGCGCCATCGCGAAGACCGGCCCAAGGATTGGCTGACCGTCGAGGAGCCCCTTGAGTTGCCGAAGGTGCTGGCTCAATACCAGCTCGAATGCGATGTGATCGTGGTGGACTGCCTGACGCTCTTTGCGGCAAGTCTTCTGGAGGCAGAGGGGGAGGACGGCGTCGCAATCGAGAGCAGGATCGAGGTGCTGTGCGAGTCCCTGCGGACGGTCCAATGCGCGGTTGTGGTGGTCTCAAACGAGGTGGGGAGCGGAGTGGTTCCGGAGTATCCGCTGGGTCGCAGCTATCGCGATCTGCTGGGTGAGATCAACCAGAGGGTCGCAAGGGTCGCCGATGATGTGGTGTTGATGGTGGCCGGACTGCCGCTTGCCTTGAAGGGGCATCTCGAGGTGATGCCGTGAGAGGACTGCTGGTATCAGGCACTGCGAGTGGTGTCGGGAAGACGACGGTTGCGCTGGCGATCATGGCTGGGCTGCGACGGCGCGGGCTCGCGGTACAGCCATTCAAATGTGGCCCCGACTTTCTGGATACCGCTCATCACACACGGGTATGCGAACGGACTGCGCGCAATCTTGATACGTGGATGCTGAGCGTCGAAGCGAATCGAAGTGTTTTGTCGACTGCTGCCTATGGGGCTGACGTGCTCGTCGTGGAAGGCATGATGGGGTTGTTCGATGGTAAGAACGGGGATACGGAGATTGGCAGCAGCGCAGAGATAGCCAAACTGCTGCGGCTGCCGGTGGTGCTTGTCGTCGATGCAGCGAACAGTGCACGGAGTGTGGCCGCGGTGGTGCTTGGGTTTGAAACGTTCGATACGGAGTTGCCGCTTGCTGGTGTGGTTCTGAATCGTGTAGCAAGCCAGGGGCACTTCGAGATGCTGCGTGACGCCATTGACGCTTCCTGCAAGGCGAAGGTCCTCGGATGGCTTCCGATTGAGCCAGCGATTACAATTCCGGAGCGTCACCTCGGCTTGTACGGAGCGGCTGAACAGCCACCAGAGGGTCAAGATGCCGCGATTGACGCGTTTGCGGAGTTTGCCGAAAGGCACATCGATCTCGATGGCTTGCTCGACCTGGAGTGTGGGCTGGAGATGGCGGAAGGCGCGTCTGAGCGAGCCGTCGATTCACAATCCAACGACATCGTGCAAATCGGTGTCCCCTCCGATCATGCCTTCTCGTTTTACTACGAAGACAATCTGGATTTGTTGCGGGAGCAACGGGCCGAGATCGTTCGATTCAGTCCGCTCAACGACAATTCGCTGCCGCCTGGCCTCGATGCGCTCTATCTCGGTGGCGGATACCCCGAGTTGCACGCGGAAAGGTTGAGTGGCAATCGGAAGATGCTCGAAGAGGTACGCGCGTTCGCTGCTTCGGGCAAGCCAGTCTACGCAGAGTGCGGCGGGATGTTGTATCTGTCGCAGAGTCTTAGCGTAGATGGCGAGAGCTACGCGATGGCCGGACTATTGCCGCTCTCGATGCAGATGACTGACAAGCTGGTCCAGTTTGGATACGTCACGGTTGAGTTCACCAAGGACTGCCTGCTGGGACGCAAGGGCACTGTCGTTCGTGGGCACAGCTTCCACTACTCGCGCATCGCATCGCGGGGCGAGGTGGAAACGAGTTATCACGTGCAATATTCTTTATCCGGTATAGAGGAGATGGAAGGATTTCAGCAGGGTAAAGTGCTTGCGAGCTACATCCATCTGCACTTCCGGGCCCATCCAGCGCTGGCAGAGAGCTTCGTCGCATCGATTCGGCAGGCGCGGACGGCGCAGGCGGTGACAGCATGAAACGGGCACTGTCTCTGTTTTCGCTGACCATAATTTTGGCGGCCACGGCCTCTTGCTTCGCGAGCCGCACCCTGATCGATGAGATGGGACGCAAAGTAGCGGTTCCAGACCATCCGCATCGCGTCATCTGCCTGATGCCAAACGTAACCGATACCGTCTTCGCGCTCGGCGCTGGCGATGATGTGGTCGCCATCAGCGACTACACTGAGTATCCAGCTGCTGCTCTAAAGAAGCCAAGCGTTGGCGACCTGATCAATCCATCAATCGAGACCATTCTTTCACTGCGCCCCGATCTTGTGATCGGCGTACAGCCAACGGGGCCGATGGAGGTGACCAACCAACTTGAGCGCGTAGGCATTCCAATATTTCTGATAAGCCCACATGGTCTGGCTGGGATCTTTCATTCAGTGGAAACCATTGGAACGGCGCTAAACCGAACCCCGGAAGCCGACGCACTGGTCCATAGCCTACAGCAGCGCGTGGAAGCAGTAAGGGCCCGAACCAGTGGTCAGCCACAACCCAGGGTCTTTATGCCGATCTGGTATGACCCAATTACAACCATCGGCAAGAACGCGTTCATCACTGAGATCATCGAGGCGGCCGGAGGGCGTTCGGTGACCGATGATCTCCCGATGGAGTGGCCGGAGATCAGCATGGAGGTCGTGCTGGAGCGCGCGCCCGATGCGCTGCTGCTGGTTCGCGGCGGCAAGACGACGCTTCAGGTGTTGCAGGGCCGTCCGGGCTGGAGCAGTATGGCAGCGATCAAGGCTCGCCGTGTGTATTACGTGGATGGCCGAATTAACTTCGCCAGCCCGGTAGCAATCGATGCATTGGATGAGCCTCGCAAAACAATTTCATCCTTGAGCTGAACCGTTCAGCTTGTAACCATCAACCAAAAGCAAGGTGTCGGGAAGCGCGGTGAGAATCCGCCACTACCCCGTAACTGTAAGCGCAGAGGGCCGCGGCACGGAAGCACAACGCCACTGGAAGCGATTCCGGGAAGGCAGCCACGGTTCGATGAGGCGCAAGCCAGGAGACCGGCCTTGTTCACTACCCGAGGGGGAAAATTATGCACTGCTCAGTTCGCAAATCATCTGCGGTCCTTTCGACCGTCTGCCTGTTCGTCGTCTCGCTTCTTTCATCGCCAGTTCCTGCGTTTGCGGCAGACCAGGGCTCTCTGCGTGGAACAGTAAAAGATCCACTGGGAGCGATCGTCGTGGGCGCCACAGTCCAATTGATGAATAGTACTTCGGTCGTGAAGACAACGACAACAGATGGGGCAGGTAACTACATTTTTGATGTGCCTTCGTCGGCGCGCTACCAAGTGCGGGCCATTGCGCTTACCTTTCAAAGCACTACAAGCGAGTCGGTCTACATCACAAAGTCGGAAAAAGTTGAGTTGGACCTTACACTGGCTACGCCAACTCTGACGCAACAGATCTCCGTGACAGCGACGGCAACACCCACCCCCATCGCACAGATTGGCGCCTCTGTGACGATTTTGACCGCAGACGACTATAGACAGTACGTGGAGGTGCAGGAGCCCTTGCGTCAAGTTCCGGGGCTGCAGGTGACGCAGACCGGCGAGATTGGCAGTGCCACAGGGCTGTCGATTCGCGGTGGCAGTACGAACGCCAACAAGGTGTTGATCGACGATGTTCCGGTGAACGACATCGGCGGCGCAGTTGATTTTTCGAACTTTACCACGGTGGGCATTGAACAAATTGAAGTTCTTAGGGAGCCCAACAGTGCGCTGTACGGCTCGGACGCGCTGGCCGGCGTCGTGAGCATGACGACAACGCGAGGCACAACCAAGCTGCCACTGTTTACCTATGCAGGCGATGGCGGCAACTTCCATACCTATCACCAGGAGGTGACGGGGAGCGGCGTCGAGCGGCGTTTCGACTACTACACCGCCTTCGGGCGCCTCGACAGCAGCAACAATCTGCCCAATGATTCCTTCCACAATGCCACGTACGTCGGCAACTTTGGGTGGGACCCAAACCCGGCGAACGATCTTCGTTTCACGGTACGCCATCTTTCTGCTTCTGTTGGACAGCCCAACGGCATTCTGCTGTACGGCATTCCTGACGACACCGCACAAAAGGCACAAAACACCTACTACAGCGGCGCGTGGAACAATCAGGCAACAGCGAAGTGGCACAACGAGATTCGCTACGGTGGTTTGCGTCTCAACTCCCAGTTTGACGACTTCGCAGCGACCGGCATTCCAGACCCGGACGGTTCGGGCAACTTCCTCGGCGCACCGATCACGATTAACGGAGCAAATGGGTACAGCGTCACGGGCCAGGCCATCTTTCAATTCGGGGGAGAGTATCCGAACCAGTTTGCGACCATTACAAACCGCGACTATGTCTACGCGCAGACGGACTATCGCATCAATCCGCACTTTGTGGCCCTTGGCGCCTTCAAGTATGAGGCCGAGCGCGGCTCGACGCAGTTCACAGGTTCGCCGGCCAGTCTCGTCAACCGCGGCAACTATAGCTACACGCTTCAAATCTCCGGCGACATCCGCAATCGCTTCTACTACAACGTCGGAAGCGGTATCGAGGATAACGGGCTCTTCGGATTAGCGGGGACGCCGCGTGCCTCAGTCGCCTATTATCTTGCACGTCCCTCGGCAGCAGGATGGCTGAGTGGAACGAAACTCCATGCCAGCTTCGGCAAGGGCATCAAGGAACCGACCGTCTCACAGCAGGCCAGCTCCGTCTACGATATTCTGTCGGCCTTGCCGGATGGGGCCCAGCTTATCGCGCAGTTCCATGTCGGACAGATTGGCCCGGAGGAATCGCGTACTTATGATGGAGGCGTCGACCAGGAGTTCTGGAACGGTCGCGCGCGGGTAGGTCTGACCTACTTCCATGACGAATTTACGAATGGCATCGAAGATGTTCCGCCAGCCGGGCTTGTTGAACTTGGAGTTCCAGTGGCCAACCTGCCGGCACTCCAATTCGGCGCCTACATCAATTCAGAGGCGTTCCGGTCATTGGGCTTGGAGTTCGAGGCAGAGTTCAAAATCAACAACCGCCTCTTCGCACGCGCCGGTTATACCTATACCGATGCCGTCGTGCAGAGCTCATTTTCGAGCGATCAGGGTGTGGGCGAATCATTCAACCCGGCATTCAACTTCGGCAGCATTCCGATCGGTGCGTTCTCGCCGCTGGTAGGTGCGCGACCGTTTCGCGTCGCTCCTCACTCAGGATATTTTGGACTGAACTACACACGCTCGAAGTTCTATAGCTCGCTCACCGGTACACTGGTCGGGCGGCGGGACGACAGCGACTTCCTCTTCGATCCTAACTACGGTCCAGACATGTTGCTGCCAAACCGCAATCTGGATGGGTCTTATGAGCGGCTCGACCTCAGCGGAGGATATCAAGTTACATCGCGCCTGACGGCCTATGCGAATATCCAGAACCTCTTGAGTGAACACTATGCGCAGTCGTTCGGCTTCCCTTCTCTACCGTTTACGTTTCGTTCCGGAATCAAGATCAACTTCGGAGGTGAGTCCTGGGGACTGAAGTAACTCCTGAAACAACGCGGACCACGGTGTCGCCTCTGGCGTCTGTTCCCGAGTCAGCTCAGGAGCAGGCGCCGGAGGCGCGTCCCTTCGATGAGCGCTCGCCGAAGGGCAGGCTTGGCTTCGTGACGCTGGTTTCACTATTGGTTGTAGCGCTAGTGACCGTCGTCCTGTTCTCGCTCGCGACGGGCGCTGTCCGTGTCTCTCCCGGAGCGATCCTGGCTGCTCTCTTCGGGCAGCATCATCCGCTGACCGAGACACAACAGATTATCCTGCTACAGATTCGACTGCCGAGAGTTCTCGCTTCAGCAGTGGTCGGCGCGGCATTGGCGATCTCGGGACTCATGTTCCAGGGGCTCTTTCGCAATCCGATGGCAGACCCCTACGTCATCGGTTCGTCAGGGGGAGCGGTGCTCGGTGCATGCGTGGGCATCTTTTTCTTTTCGCAGCTCTCGTTCTTCGGCTTTAGCGCCACTGCGCTTCTGTCCTTCGCGGGCTCAGTCATTACGATGACGATTGTCTATTCGCTGGCACGACTAAACGGCAGAACGAACGTGATCACGCTGCTGCTTGCAGGATTTGCAGTGAGCACGATGCTGGGCTACTCCAGTTACTTCTTCGAAATACTCGGCAACAGAAGTGGTTCGAATCAGATTCTGCTCTCATGGTTACACGGCGTGATCGGGATTCCTCACTGGACGCAACTCTCTGTGACTGCCGTACTGCTTCTGCTTGCGATAGTGGTTGCCATGCCACTGATGCGACGGCTCAATACGCTGGCCCTGGGTGATGAATATGCACATCAGCTTGGCATCAAAGTCGAATACACGCGTGTCGGTATCATCCTGACGGGATCGTTGCTGACCGCGGCCGCCGTGTCGCTCGGTGGACTCATCAGCTTTGCTGGGCTGATTGTGCCGCACGTCGCGCGTCTGCTTCTCGGACCCGACCACGTTCGCCTGCTGCCTGTCACTGCGTTGTCTGGAGCGATCTTTCTAGTAGTTGCCGACACGCTCGCCCGCTCCGTCTTTGCGCCAACGGAGATTCCAGTTGGAATTTTGATGGCCTTTATCGGAGAGACCATTCTTTCTCTATCTACTGCGCAAGACCAAACGGAGCTACGTGCTATGAAGCCGCTAATGAGCTTTTGCGACGTCAGCTTCGGATATGGCAGCCTCAACGTGGTTCAGTCCGCGACATTCGATCTGCAGGCAGGGAGCTGCACCGCCCTTATTGGGCCAAACGGTGCAGGTAAAACGACCATTCTGAAGCTTGCCGCGGGTACACTACGCAGCCGGTCAGGCAGCGTGATTTTGAACGATGAGCCGCTGCACACGCTTGCGCTTAGACGGGTGGCGCGCACGGTCGCGCTTGTTCCCCAGCACCTCGACGTCCCTTTTCAGTTCACTGTGCGCGAGGTGGTGGAGCAGGGACGCACACCGTATCTCGGGTTCCTGCGAGGGCCAATGAGTGAAGATCGCACCGCAGTCGATCGAGCGTTGGATCTCGCCGATGTTACCGGGTTGCAGCATCGCATCTTCAACGAGCTTAGCGGCGGTGAGCGCCAACGCGTGAAGATCGCTCTCGGTCTCGCACAGCAACCGAAGCTGCTGTTGCTCGATGAGCCGACACAGAACCTGGATATTGGGCGACAGGTCGAACTTATCGATCTGCTGCACTTCCTCCGTGCCGAAGGCATTACCATCTTCGCTTCGATTCATGACCTTCAACTAGTGGAAGGTAATTTTTCCTCCGTACTCTTGCTCAGTCCAGATTTGCCACTGATGAACGGCACGCCGGAAGAGGTCCTGAAGCCGTCCATTTTGGAGAAGGCTTTTAACTGTCCGCCACGACGCCATCCTTTGTTGCTCGAACGAATTCAACAGCAGGTGAAGAGGGCCGGATGAATACCGATAGCCGGTCCGTCGTCTCAACAATTGCCTCAGCCATAGAGTCGCCGAGCGAGGAATGGCTTGCGCGTGCGCGGGCCCATCTGGATGCGCTGACCAAGCCGCTCGGCAGCCTCGGCATGCTCGAAGATCTCGCTGCGCAGATTGTGTCAATTCGACGGGAAGATTTTGCCGTGCCGCTGCGGAAGGCGGTCTATGTCTTTGCCGCAGACCATGGCATCACCGCCGAAGGAGTCAGTGCTTACCCTAGCGAGGTGACGCGCCAGATGGTGTTCAACTTTCTCGCCCATGGTGCTGCCATCAGCGTGTTGGCGCGGCTTCACGATGTCGAGTTGAATGTAGTCGATGTCGGGGTGGATGCGGACTTCGAAGCGGTAGATGGGTTGTTGAACTATAAGGTGCGCAAGGGGACTCGCAACATGCTGCATGAGGCGGCGATGAGCGACGCCGAGCTGGCACAGGCACTTGAGGTTGGATTTGCGTTGGCAGCGCAGGCAAGGGGCAAGGGCCAGGGACTGCTGGCAGTTGGTGAAATGGGAATCGGCAATACTACTGCCGCCAGCGCGATCACAGCCGCACTAACCAACACGCCTGTTGGGCTCGTTACTGGTAAGGGGACCGGTTTGGGTACGGACGCTCAGGCGCACAAGCGAATGATTATCGAAGCTGTCATCCAGAAACATTTTGCATCTGTTGGCGCCAATTTGACGCCCGGCCCGCTCGACGCGCTGCGTTGTGTCGGTGGACTGGAAATAGCAGCCATGACCGGGTTTATACTTGGCGCCGCTCAAAACGGAACTGCGGTAGTCGCTGATGGATTTATTTCGACGGCAGCAGCCGCAATCGCATTTGCGATCGAGCCGCAAGTACGAGGCTATCTCTTTGCCGGGCATCAATCCGAAGAACCGGGACATCGAGTGCTGCTCGAATACATTGGATTGAAGCCGATCCTCTCACTCAATATGCGGCTCGGAGAGGGAACCGGCGCAGTGTTGGCGATGCCAATCATCGAGTCCGCGATGTGCCTCTACAACGAGATGGCGACGTTCGCCTCTGCCGGTGTCAGCGAGGCGAAGGAGTGAGCGCGATACGACAGGTCCGCAGACTGTGGGTGGAGATAGTAGTTGCATTTCAATTTCTCACGCGCATTCCGATGCCATCGACCGCGTTCGAAGCCGACTCGCTATCGCGCTCCGTCAAGTTCTTTCCACTCGTTGGCCTTGTTGTCGGCTCAGGTGCCGTCCTGTTGCAGAAGCTGCTGATGCCCCATCTAGGCCGCCCGGTGATTGCTCTGATTGTGCTTACTTATCTCGTCCTGATCACCGGCTGCTTGCATGAAGATGGTCTCGCTGACACGGCGGATGCGTTTGGTGCCGGAAGGACCAAAGACCAGGTTCTCCTGATTCTGAAAGACAGCCGGGTTGGAAGTTACGGGGCGACTGCCCTCGCGTTGTCTTTGCTGGCGCGCTATTTGCTTTTGGCTTCATTGCCGGTCGAACACTTTGCCGCGTATGTCATTTCCGCGCATGTATTGTGCCGCTGGAGTTCGCTGCCGCTGAGCTACCTCCTTCCACCGGCGCGCAAAGAGGACGGCCAGGGGGCACGGATCGCCCAGCTGACTACTTTGTCTTCGCTGGTATTCGGATCGTTCTTCGGCATTCTTGTAGTTGCTTTCGCGCTGCGTTGGTCGGCTGCGGCTCCGCTGCTGGTGGCGATTTTAGCCGTCGCTTTAAGCGCTTGGCTTTATTCCAGAAAGATTGGCGGAGTGACCGGCGACTGCTTCGGAGCAACGAACCAATTGACAGAAATCGCCGTCTACCTTTGTGGAGTGTGGACCGTATGAGCGAACTCCTGTTCATTCGCCACGCAGAGACAGACATGGCCGGGACTTTTTGCGGCCACTCCGATCCAGAGCTGAATGCACGTGGGCGGGCGCAGCTTGCCGAGCTCATCCACAGAATGTCAGCGGAGAACATCGGCGTGGTTTACTCGAGCGACCTGCGCCGGGCCCTTGCAACGGGAAGCGCAATTGCTGCGGCGTTTGGTATCGACTGCCATGTGCGGCCTGCACTTCGTGAGATCAATTTTGGTCAATGGGAAGGTCTTACCTGGAAAGAGATTGAACGACGCGATGAAACCTATGCACGCCGCTGGATTGCAGAATATCCGCTCCTGCCGACACCGGACGGTGAAGACTTCTGTGACTTTGAGCGGCGAATACTGGATGAAGTGAGGTCCCTGTCGATGGAGGCAGAGACCAAAGGCCTCAGCATCGCGGTGGTTACTCATGCTGGAGTGCTTCGTACAGTGTTGCGCAGGTTGAGTGGATGCTCCGAAGACGACGCATGGGAGCAGACGAGATCGTACTGCTCTTGCACCCGTTTGAACTCTCATCAAAGTATCGCTAGACGTGTTGATGAAGCACAAGGAGGGAAAATATGAGTATCGCAACGACACATGGAGATCGTGGACAGACCGGGCTCGTCGGTGGCCTTCGTATCTCGAAGGCAGACCTTCGCGTTGAAGCGTATGGCACGGTTGATGAGTTGAACACAGTGCTTGGATTTGCCCGCAGCATATGCACCAACAGGGAGATCTGCGACTGGACGGAAGGGATCCAACGCACGCTGTTTCGGTTGGGATCAGGTTTGGCGACGCCGCCCGAGAGCAAAAAGGCGCCCCCCTCGGTCACTTCGGAGGACGTTGAGGCTCTCACGAAGCTGGTCCATCAGCTGGAGACAATTGAAGGAGTGCTCTCCGATTGGTCACTTCCGGGCGCGCATACCGAGTCAGCTGCGTATGAGGTCGCCCGCGCGGTCTGCCGCCGGGCAGAGCGAAATACGGTCCGGCTCGTATCCAGTGGTGTCGAATTAGCTCCCGAGATACTTGCCTACCTGAATCGTCTCTCCGACCTGATCTGGCTCTTCGGCAGATTGATCGAAGTGAATGCCGGCGTGGATTCTCGATTGCGCACCAGCGAAACAACCGGGCCGAAATGGTCAAAGGCGTGGAAATGACGAAGGCCGTGGGCTTCGACGAGAGCGAGCGCCGGGCGGTTTACCGGGCGATCCGCGAGCGCAGAGACGTACGCCGTGGCTTTCTGCCGGAGCCGATGCCGGACGAGCTGCTTCACAACCTACTGGAAGCCGCGCACAATGCACCCTCTGTTGGCCTGATGCAGCCTTGGCGTTTTATCGTCGTCCGTGATCTTGGCGTGCGGCAGGCCATACACAAGATCTTCCTCGATGCGAACCAGCAGGCGCTCGCCGGCTACGAAGGCGAACGGCAAGAGAACTACGCCGGCCTGAAGCTTGAGGGCATACTCGAAGCTCCGCAGAATCTTTGCGTCGTTTGTGACACGCAGAGCAGTCAAGGGCACCAGCTTGGACGGCGCACGATGCCGGAGACGGCGCTCTACTCAGCCGTCTGCGCGGTGCAGAACCTGTGGCTTGCAGCGCGGGCGGAGGGGATAGGCGTGGGTTGGGTCAGCATCCTCGAACCGAACCTGCTTCGCGGTGCGTTGAAGGTCCCAGAGCACATTACGCCTGTAGCCTATCTGTGTCTGGGCTATGTCGAGGCGTTTGGCGATGCGCCCGACCTGGAGCGGGCCGGTTGGGAGAAGCGAACTCCTCTGAAGAGCGTGCTCTCCGTGGACCGCTACAACAGCAGCTGGACAGACTCGCCCCGAACCAGAGAATGAGAGGTTGATTCGCAGCCTTCAGGATGCCCGCCAAGCAAACGCGAAACGGCATAGTCAACTCCCTGCTGACCTTCGTGGTCTCGCCGCCGCTGGTCGCGATTAGGTGCGCGAGCTCGACTAGTGATTGATTCAATGGTCGGGGCGGAGGGATTCGAACCCCCGACCCTCTGCTCCCAAAGCAGATGCGCTACCAGACTGCGCTACGCCCCGACTGCTTTTAGTTTATCGCATCGGGTCCGCAATGGGCCCTCACAACGCGCCGAACAGGCCGTGAGCGCCCGGGCCGAACAACGCGTGGAAGAGACCATCGAAGACCCAAGTCAGCAGAAGCATCGGGAGTATGACCAGCGAGGCCAGCACCACGCAGAGACCACCGAGAAAGAGCCAGCTTTGTATCGTGTGCTTTCGCGGCTCATCCACGGTACCTGTAAGCAGGGCATAGTTGCGACGGTTCGCGCGCCACGCGATGTCGAACATATCGCCGAGCACCGGGACCGAGCCAACCACAACTTCAATCGCAACATTGGCCACCATGCGCGCAATTATCACGTAGGAGACGCCGCGCACCCAGGCCGCGATGATGATGATGCAGGAGGCGATGCCGCCGATCAGATCGCCGATGCCTGGAATGAAGCCGACGATACCGTCGAGGCCGAAGCGGATCGAGGTGCCCGGGAATCTTGATGAAATCGTCCAGCACATGCGACAGCAGGTCGAGGTTTTCGTCGTCAAACGCCTTGCCGCCGCGTTTCAGCCGGGGCGACAGGACCTCAGGTTTTGCGGTAAACGCCATCGGACCCCCACGTCTCCCGCAAAATTGCCCGGCGGGGCGCCAGTGCTATAATCCCAGTATACGGCGGCTATAGTTCAGTGGCAGAACGCCGCTCTGTGGCAGCGGATGTCGTGGGTTCGAAACCCACTAGCCGCCCCAAACTTCTCCGAATCAGTACACGTCTGCGGCCCAACCTTGTCCCGCATCTCCCAAGTCCCGGTTCACGCGTCGTCACCGCGTCTCTATGCCGGAACTTCGGGATGGGCCTATCCCACGTGGAAGCCTGACTTTTATCCTGCCGGTACGCCTGCGAAGCGGTTCCTCGAGTTCTACGCAACGCAACTCACCTCGGTTGAAGTAAATTACACCTTTCGCGCGCTGCCGACGGCTAAGATGCTCGACGGCTGGCTGGCTGCAACGCCGGCGGGCTTCCGCTTCAGCTTCAAGTCGCCGCAGCGCATCACACACTTCAAGCGACTACGCGAATGCGAGGACGATGTGGCCCAGTTCGTCACAGCGCTTGAGCCTGTGCATCGGGCGGATAAGCTTGGGCTACTGCTCTTCCAGCTTCCGCCCAACTTCAAAATCGATGTCGAACGACTCAGTGGCTTCCTTGCTATGCCAACGCTTCGAACCAAGGACGCGCCCCCGATTGCGTTTGAGTTCCGTCACGAGTCCTGGTTCGCGGACGAGACCTATGCGGTCCTCCGCGAGCACAACGCCGCGCTCTGCATCGCCGAGAGTGACGAAGTCCTCACCCCGGAGGTCCACACCGCTGCGGGATACACCTGCTACAGGCTGCGGCGAAGCGGCGGCTACTCCGCAGTGGAGCTTGATGCCTTCGCGAAGCGATTTGCAGCACTCGCTGGACAGCGCGATGTCTACGTGTACTTCAAGCACGAAGATGAACCCACCGGTGCACTCAACGCAACTGCTTTTCTCGTCCGAGCCAATTCAGGGGAGCGCTGATGCAGACGGCGGAGATCGAGACCATCACCAGCCATGCAGCAGATTTTCGGCCGCGGCGTTTCTTGACCAACGGTCACCTGCAGACCATCGCCGGCAACTATCTCGCACGCATCAACGATCTGCCGGCACCCGAGGACCAGCTGGTCGAGGTCTCGCCCGCGACGGCGAACCAGATCGCGAGTCAGGTCCTCTGCCACTGCCACTGGCAGCCGGAGCAGGTCCGCGCCGAGCGCCCTACCGCCATCATCGTTCACGGTCTCGAAGGTTCCTCGGACTCGCAGTACGTCGTCGGCAACTCGAACAAGCTGTGGCGCGCGGGCTGCAACATCGTCCGCATGAACATGCGCAACTGCGGCGGCACGGAGGCGGTGTCGGCCACGCTTTATCACTCGGGCCTCTCCAACGACGTGCTCGCTGTCATGAACTTCTTCGTCGCGCAGTATCGCCTGCGATCGATGTCGCTGGTCGGCTATTCCATGGGCGGGAACCTCGTCCTGAAGCTTGCCGGCGAACTGGGCACATCGGCGCCTGCAGTGCTCCGCTCCGTGATCGGTATTTCGCCGGCGGTCGATCTGGACGCGTCTGCCGACGCGTTGCATCTGCCGGTGAATCGTCTGTACGAGCTGAAGTTTCTCCATAACCTTTTGAACCGGTTCCGCCGCAAGGCCATGCTCTTCCCACGCGCCTACGATCGAAACCGCGCTACAGGGATCCGCTCCCTGCGCGAGTTTGACGATCGCATCACCGCACTCTACTCCGGATTTTCCAGCGCGCAGGACTACTACGACCGCGCCGCCGCTGCTCGCGTGGTCGATCGCATCGCCGTGCCGACGCTGGTTCTGCACGCATTGGACGATCCCTTCGTTCGCCTTACCTCCGAGAGCCGCAACAAGCTCAACGCGAACCCCAAAATAACGCTGATAGAGAGCGAACGTGGCGGCCACTGCGCCTTTCTCGCCCAGCCGGATGAAGCCAACGGTTACGACGGCTATTGGGCCGAACATACGCTGCTGCGCTTTCTTCTGACCCACGCCTGAACTTACGCTCAGCGGCCCACCCTCCGCTGACGCTAAGATAGTTAATAATGCTCTCCGAATGGTCCGCCGAGTGTTCCGCAGACGATCCTGTCCTTGTCGTGCCGTGGTCTGACCCGTCGGACAGTACCGGCAATCGAAGATTCATCGACCTGCGCGAGAACCCCTACGATCTCGACCATCTTCTCGAAGCCGAGCACTACCCTCCGCTGATGCACGCTCTTCGCGCCCTCAACGCGGCACGGTCTCCCGTATTCACCGCGAAATGCGACGCATGGCCGCTCAAAGCAGAGGAACTCGAGGCGCTCCAGCGTGAACCTGGACGTCGGCGCAGACGAAGCCCCGGCCGGATTCGGCAGCTACATCGACATCCTGTGGCGCGAACGCTCGATCTTCGCATCGTTTCACTTACAGGAGCAGATGCTGCACCGCCTCACCCGGCACGCTGCTCCGTTCGACCATCCTTACGCGATGCTCGACTGCATCCTTCGTCCGGCGATGGTCGACCTTGCGGGCCCTCAGGAGGGCTTCGCGGTGAGTCTTTACGTGAAGGCCGTCGGCCATGATGTGGCAGCCGCCGAAGAGAACTGGGCCTCTGCGCTGGATGCCATTGTGGCGCTGCTTCGCAGCAAAGACCTTGCCTTGTCCTGACCCGAAAAGACATAGTTCCAGCCCTGCCACTCCCCTCCAGGAGACGCTCCCGCTACAATCAATGCAGGCGCGCCCCGCGGGCGAGTAGCTCAATTGGATAGAGCATCAGCCTTCTAAGCTGACGGTTGCAGGTTCGAGCCCTGCCTCGCTCACCACCACGCCCCAGCGCGCCACCTCATTGTTCAAGCTTCCATAAAGACGTCTTCGGTCGTTACCTTGCAGTGGTCTCCAGCGCCGCGATGCCCCATCGCATGTGCGGTCCCCGCCAACGCAATCAAACCCAACGCGAGAATACACACACCGTTCCAACCCCAGTGCACCCAGGCGATGGTCGCGAGCGCCGATCCCATTGCCGCGCCGCTGAAGTAGACCGTCATATAGACCGTATTGAGACGGCTGCGCGCCGAGGGCACCAGGCCGAAGATCCGCGTCTGATTGGCCACCTGCGTCATCTGCGCGCCCATGTCCAGCACGACCACGCCGACGACCAACGCCGCGAGATGAAAGGCAGTCGACCTATGCGCCGTCTCTTCGGCCCAGAGCAGTAGATAGGACGCAGCGAGCAACGCCATTCCAACAGAGATGACCCATCTCGAGCCATGTTTGTCGGCCAGGCGTCCAGCCAGCGGTGCGACGAGCGCCCCGGCAGCGCCGACCACGCCAAAGGTCCCGGCCACGCCCGCGCCCAGCCCATAGTGGCTGTGCAGCAGAAAGGCCAGCGTCGTCCAGAAGCAGCTGAACGAGGCGAAGACCAGCGCCCCAATCAAAGAGGACTCTCGCAACAGCGGTTGCGTCCGGAAGAGCGTCCAAAGCGACTTCATCGCCTCGCGGTAACGCAGCTTCTGCTTGGGCGGAAGCTTGGGCATCACCCTTCCGATCAGCGGGACAAACGCCGCGTTCATCACAGCGGCCACCACGAAGACCCAGCGCCAGCCATGGATGCCGCTCACCCAGCCGGCAAAGGTCCGAGCGAGCAGTATGCCCAGCAGCAGGCCAGTCATCACTGTCCCGATGGCCCGTCCACGCTGTTCGTGCGAGACCAGGTCCGGCGCAATGGGCAGCGCGACGTGGGTCACCGACGCAAACATGCCAATGAGCACGCTGCCTGCAATCAGCAGGTCAAGGCTGGGTGCAACGGCCACGAGCAGCAGCGCGATCGCGACGGCGCCGTACATCCTCATCATCAGCCCGCGGCGCTCCAGCACGTCGCCGAGCGGAACAAACGCAAGTAGTCCTACCGCATAGCCGATCTGGGTCGCGACCGCCACGAAACCCGTCCGTCCGGCCGTTGCCCCATAGGTGCGGCCCATCTCCATCAGCAGCGGCTGGTTGTAGTACATCGTCGACACCCCGACCGCACACGCCAGCCCGAGAAAGGGCAGCGGGGCGCGGGGCGCGGACTTTGTTGAAGTGGTCATACCAAGTCGACTACCTACAGTGTATGGCTTTACGGGAGGATTCGAAAACGTCCGGGCCCAGCGCAGATACGGCTAACTCTTGCCCAGCGTCAACTTCGCGATAGTAGCCAGCTGCATAAAGGACGTCCCCTCATAGATCTTTCCGATCTTCGCGTCGCGATAAAGCTTCTCGACGGGGTAGTCCTTCACAAAGCCCGATCCGCCGAAGACTTCGACGGCAAGGCTCGCCACACGCTCCGCCACCTGCGAGGCAAAGTACTTGCACATGGCCGCTTCTTTGAGAAAGTCGAGCTTCGCGTCCTTCAGGCGGGCGGCGTTGTAGACCATCAGGCGCGCCGCTTCAATATCGGTCGCCATCTCGGCCAGTTGGAACTGCATCGCCTGAAACTCCACCAACGTCTTGCCAAATTGCTTACGCTCCTTGGCCCACTTCGCCGCGTGGCCCCAGGCCCCTTGCGCCAGGCCAAGCATCTGCGAACCGATACCAATGCGGCCCTCATTCAGGGTCTCGATGGCGATCTTGTAGCCCTTCCCAGGTTCGCCCAGCACCTGCGCGGCCGGCACAACGCAGTCATTGAAGTTCAGCGCGCAGGTACTTGAAGCGCGGATGCCGAGCTTGTCTTCCTTCTTGCCAAGCGAGAAGCCCGGTGCGCCTTTTTCCACCAGGAACGCCGTGATCCCCTTGTAGCCGGCCGCCGGATCGAGCGTCGCAAAAATAATAAAGAGGCCCGCCTCCTTCGCATTGGTGATCCAGAGCTTCTGGCCATTCAGCACATAGTCATCGCCGCGTTTTACTGCGCGCGTCTGCAACGCAAAGGCGTCCGAGCCGGAAGACGCCTCACTGAGCGCATACGATCCGATGGTGTCGGCCGCGAGCCGCGTCAAATATTTTTTCTTCTGCTCCTCATTGGCCCAGCGGACCAGGGCATTGATGCACAACGTGTTCTGCACATCGACCATCACGCCAACCGATGGATCGACCGCCGAGATCTCCTCGACCGCGAGGATCGCGTTGAAGAAAGTCCCGCCAGCGCCGCCGTACTCCTCCGGAATCTCAACTCCCATCAGGCCAAGATCGAAGAGCTTTTTGATGAGACCGGGCTCCATCTGCTGCGACTCGTCCATGCCGCGAACCAGCGGCCCGATCTGCTCAACCGCAAATCGTCGCACCGTGTCGCGAAACATCTGCTCGTCTTCACTCAACTGCGTCAACGCCATCGGACCTGCATGCTGCGACATCCACTCACCTCAATCGGTATTCACGAAAAGGTGAGTCTAGCATCTTGCAGGCACGACTGAATAGTCGTTCAGTCCAATGTCAACCGCGCAACTATATACATGCATGAGATGAATGATCAAGAAAACAGAGGCTAGCCTGCTGCCTTAACAAGCCGCCCACGCCGGCTCACGATCGATAGCTTCTCCGTGATGAGGATCTTGCGGGCCTGCTCCTTCGCATGCTTCGCCCACGGACCGAACAGGATCGAGCCGCACATAAGCCAGCCAGTGCCGCAACGCTCGTCGTCGCTGCCCCTGTCTTTCGTACGCCAGCGCCAGGTTGTAGTGCGCGTCGGCATACTGCGGAACCAGCGCGACCGCCTTCTGGTACGCGGTGGTCGCCTCCGTCAGACGCTGCATCTCGTCGAGCACGTTGCCGAGGTCGAAGAACGCGAGCGCATACTCGGGGTCGGCAACCGTCGCCCTCCGGTAGTGTTGCTCGGCCAGCTCATACCGGCGCAGGTTGTAGTGGATCGTCCCTAGATTGATCAGCGCAGGTGCATGCTCAGGCTGTATCGCGAGAATGTCCTGATAGATCTCCATTGCCTGTTGGATGGTAGATGGATTTTCTTCGAGCTGCACCGCACGCAGAAACATGTCCTGCACCTGGGCGGCCTGCCGCGCGGGAGCGCCTCCTCCACCCCCAACCACGCAAAGCTGTCTCGCGGGCGAAGTGTCGAAGTCAAAAGCAAGCTGCTGAGTCAGCGGATCCATCAGCGCGCCGCCATGCCGGAAGCTCAACCGTGATCCCCGGCGCACGAAGCTCGTCTCCGACAACGGGTCGCGCATGCCCGCCACGCGCTGCATCGCATCAACAGACGCCCGTATGCTCTTGGCAGAGATGCGTGTGGTGGCCTGCAGGTCCCGCAGCTTCCGCAACTGCCCCAGAGCTTCAAAAGAGTAGTGTTCGCTGGAGGTGATCAGCCCTGCTCGCTCCCACGCCAATAGTTGGCGCGCATGCAAGTGAAGGATCCGGATTACGTCTTGACGGCTATATCGGGTCACTGTGTGTCTCGTGTGCACCGTCTTAGAGATCCAGTACAACGAACTCTTTCTGGAGTATGCCTTTGCAGGCCGCGCCAATCAAGACCCTTTCCCTCTATGTCCGTTAAAAAACCGTGGATAACATGTACCTAACGTGGTTCGCGACGCTGTACCGGGTCCGCGACCGCAACAACTCGCTTGAATGGCACGGAACATTAACTTGGCGACTCGCTATTTCGGCAATTGATCCAGCTCAATATGGAAGAGCTGCCGCACCAGAGCCTCGAAGGTGCTGCGGTCATGATCGGACCCACTGATCGCGGCCCTTCCAAAATGCTCAATCGTCTCAGGGGCCTTGCCGCCGATCTTTCGCGCCGCCATCTCCTTCAGAACTGTCAGCTCGTGTTCGGTCGGGGCCCGGCTACCTGCTTCACTGGCCTGCTTCATGTCCCGGCCAAGGCGCGCAAAGGCATCATCTTCCATAACGTCTTGCGCCCGCTGCAAGCCTGCGCTCAAGTGAGAGAGCGGCTTGCTCATCTTTCTGAAGGCGGGCTCCTCTACACGCGAGAGCTGTCCTTCAAAAGATCGGACGCCCGTTGTGCGATCAGGTTGAGCACAGGTTGCAGGCTCTTCTTCAGATCAAGTGTCGTGCAATCAACCAGACCTGCAATACTGACATAAAGCTCCTTGTGCTCCCCATTCTCTGGCTCCATCGACCAGAGATATAAGGCGAGGCCGCTCGAACTATTCAGTAGTGACTGCAGGGCACTTCGTTCCTTCTCAAAAACGTCGATCTCTAAATCGATCAACTTCGGGTTCGTATACAAGTAGCAGCGGGCACGAAGAGAGATTAAGGTGCTCGCAAGCCCTGCAAAATCAAGCTTCAACTGCTCGACCGACTTGACCTCTGACTGGTTGGTAACAATCACCGCAATGACCGCAATTGCCCCGACAATCAGCGCCAGGACCGACGAGATTGCTCCCGAGACGCTCGCTATCGCCGAGGTGAAGGCCGCCTGATCAGCAATAGTCGCTGTCTTCTCTATGCCGGAAACAATGTGAAGGTGGAGTGGGTTCCAACCGTAGAGACCACTGAAGACGACGGCCGCCATGATGATCGACACGAAAGAGACGGCGAGAGCTGCAATCAGGTAGCGCTTCAATGGTCACCTCGAAGAAGGGGCTACATCGTTAGCAGCAAGATACAGCATGTAGCCTGCCGACTGATAATCGGCAGTGTTAACCAAAGGGAACGCTCCAATCGCTGCGACCCGTTACCGCTTTTCGGGGCCTCGAGTATTCGTATTTTATGTGCTTTACCGTGCGGACTGTACAAAGGCCTCTATATTGACCACAGAAATCTTTGCGGCGTCCTTTGAACGAACCGTTATTGTCACTTTATTTTCCGGCATCAGCGGGCCCTTGAGGCCCAAAGCAACGACCGCAATATTGGGTTTGTCCGTGGTCATCATCTGCGGTGACGACGGACCGTCAACTAACGCTGAAGTAGCCGCACAGGGACGATCACAAAAGACCGAAAACATGGCCGGAGAGAAATTACTATCAACTGTGAAACTCGCAGTGACACCAGGGTTCACTCCAAAAGGGCCTTCAATCGAACCCTCGGTACCAAGGTTAGGACGCGGGACCAGTGGCGCAACGGTCAAACCCAATATCTTCGGAGGCCCTTGGACCGCTTGAGTCTGAGCGGGCTGCGAAGCGACGACTAATAGCTCGTCCAGCTTGGCATTCACAGCAGTCGTGTCTTGATTTACCAGTACCTTATTCAACAAATCGACTATTTTTTGTCCTTGGTCTACTCCAATGCCGTTGCAATTTATGTTGTAAGTATTGTTCTCTCCGGCGTGCGCGGCACTACAAGTACCACTCGCCGGGGTCTTTCCTGCTGTGGTCGCTTGGCTGAGTGCAACAGGCCCTTGAAGCACCATAGTTACCAGGATCGCGATTGCCGCTTTCATTGGGTCACACTTTCTAATTCGGCCAGCACCGATAGGCACCAACGTGCTCGCTTCCTTTTCCCTATGCGACGCAATTGTCCGCCGTTGCAGTCTTCCTGTAAAGCAGGTGGAACAAAAGTGGTACAAATCGTAAAGCGCACAGGACCCGCCTTTTGAGGGGCGGGCTAAAACTGCGCTGAAGTCAACATTAATAAGGATTTGTGGAGCCGATGAGCGGAGTTGAACCGCTGACCTACTGATTACGAATCAGTTGCTCTACCAACTGAGCTACATCGGCCTATCGTCCTATTCTAGCGGCTTCGCGGCTATCCGCCAAATCATGCGGCAACGCTGCGACCCTATTGCATCGGCACGAACTGCCCCTCACAACTGAACGCCGAATCGGTCGTCGCGGCGCCGCTCTGCGCTCCCTTCACCTGTACCACCTTAATATCTGTCCCGGTGAAGTTGAGATTCGTACCCAGGGGCCCAAGCGTCACTGTCGCGAAGTGCCCGTGCACCTGCGCCGGCGTAATTCCGTCAACCTGCACGCCATCGAGCGTCACCTCGGTGCGATGGTCGTCGTTCAACCCTGCGATCAGCACGTCGCCGGGGGTCGTATCGATCACATTGCGGATGGTGATCGCCTTATAGTCCGGAATGCGGTCACCGGTGTACTTCGGATCTTCGAAGCCCTCGGTCGTCTGGTTGGTGTAGTACGGGCTGATAGCAATCGGGTTCTTCACTCCTCGCATGCAGATGTTCTGGTACGTCAAGTCGTGCACCGGACCCCCGCGAGTCACATTGCTCTTGATGCGGATACCGCTGGTCGTGTGGTCTTCAGTCAGACCATCCACCAGCAGAAAGCTATCGCCGCTATACGTCTCGCTGCCGATCGACATGCCATGGCCGCTATAAAAGTGATTGTCGAGCACGCTCATGTGCGACGTTCCCGTCTTGATCGCGATGTTGTCGTCGCCATTGTCGATCCAGCTGTGCGCCACGGTGACATTAGTCGAAGAGCCGGGGTCGATGCCGTCAGTGTTACGCGCGTCCTGCCCCTTTGTGGTCGGAGTCAGCAGATGGACACCCCACGCCGTGAACCCGTTCGTCTGGTTCACGCTGACATGGAAGTTGGTCGAGTTGTGCAGCGTGATCCGGTACAGCACTAGGCCATCAGCGTGGCTGGCGACGATCATGCGCGGCGTAAAGTAGCGTTCGTTCTTCGGCTCTGCCTTGCGCGCCATCTCCCACCAGCTATAGTCCTTGCCCAGGATCTTCGCGTAGCCGCGCCCATCGATGACGCCGTCGCCCATGATCCCGACGTCCTTCGCATCCATGATGCTGATAAATGGCCTGCACCCACCGCGAACCGGGGCCGGCCGCTGCGGCGCCGGAAATGTCGCCGGCGGTGCGCCTGCTGCAATCGTCCCGCACAGTCCGGGGGTCGCATCAGGGCCCTTTACCTCGTAGGCCGCAGGATCGCGCGACCCGAACAACGTCACGCCCTCATCAATCAAAAGCGTCACGCCGGTGCGCATCTCGAGTGGCCCGGAGAGAAATGCATTGTTTCCGCTCGCCGGCTTTAGCTCCACTGCCATCCCCGGCTTGCACTTGTCCAGCGCACTCTGGATCCGCAAAGTATCGAGCTTGCCCTCGTCCTCCTCGGCAAGCTTTTCGCTCACCGAACGAAGCTGCGCCGCAAGCTGCACGCACGATGCAGGAATCTTCGGCTCGGTCACCTGCCGCGTGTCCTGCGCAGTCGCCGTCATCGCTATTGCAGACAACAACATGGCCATCACAGCACGCCAACTGATTTTACCGGCCCATACACTGGTTCCATTCCCAATCATCTGGTTCGACCTCCGCAAGCCGCAGAGCAAAACTTAGCACAAGCGGCCAACGGAGGTCACGGCATCACAGAATCTGGTCGTGGTTCGAATCGTTCGCGTCGAGATCGGTACCGTTGGCCAGAGCTCTGGCCATATCAAAATAGGCAGAGACAAAAAGGCGACCAAAACCTGCAACGCGGTATGCAGAGCATGAGACATAAAGTGAATCCTGCTTCGGATCGGCCACTGGGCCTCTCCTAATACCTCATGCATCGGCAACATCACACTCGGCTTCGAGATCGAATATGATTTTTTGCAATTGCCTTCCACTTCAGGGAAAATTTTCCGTCCGCATCACACAAAAGTTGTATCCGGAAAAGCGAAGAGGCCACCCGGCAACAGGGTAGCCTCTTCTTTAGGGAGAATAGTTCCAACGGAGGCAAAGCCATCAGAACTTTCTGGCGAAATACTAAGTTTGGCAAAATACCGTGTCAAGGCCAAAACTCGTCTCTTGTAAGTCTTTGGAGAGGAGGTAGTTACGGGGGTTACTGAACGGTAAACATGACCACAGATATTCGCTAATTGTTCGCTTTTACTGGTCCGACCATATATCAAAGGGCTATGGTATCAGCCGCTTAGCTCCGGCCCTGCACCACCGCCAGTGCAGAATCCGGCTACCCCTGCTGCTTGGCCCCCGGTCCGTCCGTATGGATCCGGGCAGCGCTCCCGCTCAGGTCGATCCGCAGGAACTCCGGCTCCGTCGCCGCCGGCTTACCCTGCATCACCCGAATCGCGGCCCGTGCTCCGCCGAAGAAGAGCGCAAGCACCACCGCCGCCAACGCCCCGAGTCCACAAAAGACAAGGACGCTGGTCAGCAGGCTCACTGTCTTGCGGACCTCGGAGTGAAACTCCAACGGCATTGGCTTGTTCCACGTCAGCTCATTCCGCAGGTGAATGCTCTCCACCATCTCCTTCGCATCCGCGAGCTTCCACGCACCGCTCGTCATCGACACGAGCGGCCCTTCGCGTCGCATCACCACAGTTCCGGCCGGATCGCCTTCCTGCTTTATCGCCGCCTCAATCTGCCGCCCGTGGTCTCCTGCTATCTGCGGCGTCGGATATAGCAGCAGCGTTAGCGTACCTTTGCCTTCATACTTCGCCGTCACAATCTCTGCGGCCTTGTCGAATCCGATGATCTCCGCCGGCAGTCCGCCACCGATCGCCTGATAACCCAGCGGCCCCACCGCATACTTCACCGAGTCACGCTGCAAACCCTTCGCCGGCAGATATGTAGGCAGCAGCGGAGGCAGTCCCTTTGTCCCACCGACCTTAGGCAGTCCGACCTGCACCGTCTTCAATAGCGCCGCAGCTGACTCAGGATAAAGCTTCAAGTCCGACACCACCACCGACACGCCGCTGAGCATCACATGGTCGCCGCCGCTCTTGCGCAGATAGCTATAAGCTGCATACGCGCCTGTCGCGTCGTCAAACTGATACACCGTCACCGTTCCACTCGGCAGGGCCTTCACCCCTGGACTCACCGCAGTGCCGCGTTCGTATCGCTTGATCCCGTCCTCCACCAGAATGGGCCCGTTGGCACCGCTCCACGACGGCGCGCCGTTACCCGCATCGTGGTCCGGCCCTGCTCGCAACGAGTCCGGCAGCAGAGGCGCAGGCGGAATCGCCAACATCGTCTTTGCTTCCTGTGCGTAGAGCGAAAGACCCGGCGCACCCACCAGCACCAGGCCCAACAGGGCAACCGATATCACCCGAATCCGAGAAGAAACTCCCATACGAAGGTCAGACTACACCAGCACGATAAAGTAAGCCTAGACCGGGGGGCGGTATGGCGCACTCGAGTCGGCCGCTCTACCCGGGAGTCCGCACTCCCCTCCTGAGCATCTCGATGGCTTTCTCCAATCTTTTCAATCGCGTCTCTTCCTTCTTCGCCTCCGTAATCCATCGGCAGTACTCCTTACGATGAGTGAAGCTCAGCCCATCGAAGAACGGCTGCAGCCCTTCCTTCTTCATTAACTTCTCAAATGCCACGGGCACCTCTACCGCTCTCTGCTCTTCGTCCTTCCAGACCTCAACATCGATCATGTCCCCCGTTCTTTGCCCGTCTTCTGGCGTATCGCCTTCAATACACCGAGCATGTGATGCGGCCCACCGCAAGCCGTCAGGGAGCCTCTATAGGGCACGCCACCCAGCGTCGCCTTAACCGGCACGTTGCCCCTGGTGGCGAACTCCGCCTCTGTGTCATACGGAAAGAGCACAAAAGCTCCGCCGGCATCGCCAACTTCAATCTTCGCCTTGAACTTATAGGTCTTCACGGCGCACCGGACCTCATTTCCTCTCCAACGCGAGGTAAACCACCACCCCACTCAGCAGCGCCAACACCCCCAGACCCGGAACCAGGACCATAAGGCTCCAATCAGGCGCTATAGAAGAAGAAGACCAAAGAGTATTTAAATGAAAGGCTTGAGAATTCAGAAACTCCGACAGCCACGACGGCCATCGCATACCTTGCCGCACCAGCCAAACTACAAATCCCGCGGCGACCACAAGGTTAACTAGCAAGGCAAAAATCTGCGCCCCTTTAATTGGCTTGGCGATATTCTCCAGAGCAGCGCTCCGCCCACGCAGCTGTGCCCGCCACCACACCAGGCCTGGAGAACTCAGCCGCGCGACCCTCTCGGATTCGACCCGGCCCTGCTGAAAGCTCTCAGTTACCAGCACACGATCGCTGCATCTCCTGCACACCCTCACATGGGCGCGCAGCTCAGGACTACAGGCCAGCGGCCAATGCCCGCTCCGCAGCAATTCTGCAACTTCCATTTCACGCGAGCATGAATTGAACCTCATACCTTTGTCCGATCCGCCGCGCCCTGCTCCCGCAACAGGTGCGCGACCTTCCGCCGGGCGCGAAACAGCAGCAGCCGAATGCTCGCCTTCCCCAGGCCGGTGATCTCGGCGATCTCATGATGGGAATACGCCTCCGCATGTGCAAGCCAAAGCAGTTGCCGGTCCCGCGGCCGCATCCGCGCCATCGCTCGCCCCAGCATCGCCTTCGAGTCAAGACTGGCAGAATCGTCCTTCGTCGCAAACAGCTCCTCCGGAAGCTCCTCAATCGAGGTGGACTTCGGACGACGCCAATGGTCACGCAACAGGTTCGTCGCAATCCGGAACAAGTAGCGCCGGCAAGCGATCTCACCATCGTCAGCCCGCGACGCGCAGAGGAACCGCACATAGCTCTCCTGCGTCAGATCGTCCGCCAGCGCAGGATCACCCGAAACCCGCGACAGATACGCCCACAGCGAACGGGCCGAACGTTCATAGAATTCGGCGAACGCATCGTTGTCCATAGGCAGTTCAGTCGCTGCCCGCGATGGTTCGACCGCCTCGATCTTCGGAAAGATATATTCCCAGGTCATATCGAAAGACCCTATCGCTCTCCACATCAGCCGGACTCACTGCCGGTCTCTCAAATCGTCCAGCGGGCCGGTTCTCTTTTGCGGGCCCATGTTATCCGGCATCAGGCCAAGACGCCCAGCCAGGACCCAGGTAACACCCGCTGAGATGATAAACCCGATCCCCGGCATCAGAATCACGACACCCAGAACAAGCAGCGGGGCCGCAATCTCTGCAAGGCTGCCGCGAAGCGCAAGCAGACCAATCCCCAGAAGAGTAAGCACGATTCCGATTTGAAGCGGTGTGAGGACCCGCGCGACCGCACTGGGAACAGGCTGGTTCCGCTCAAAGTCCACTGGAATCGGCGCGGCCTCCAGGAAGCGCCTGCCGGCCTCTGTCCCCATATATAAGAGCAGCTCCTGGTTGTTGCCGAATCGATCGATCAGCTTTCCATGCGCCTCTGTCTGCAATTTGAAGATGCGCCCCCAGCGCCGGTTCTCCAGAAAAACATGAATCAGCCAGAGCAGCGCCGCGAGAATGCAGACGAAGACCATAAATGGCACGAAATCTCTCACGAACAAGCGCATCGTCGGCTCCTCATCGCGTGGACGCGACAACTCCGGCCAGACCTTTCGCTCCAGCGCCTGGTGCGGCCGTCCACCCTCTCCCTTCAAACCGGAGAAAAGATAAAAGTCAGGATTCCGAGCGACCTCCGGATGGATCTGCAGGAACTGCGCCAAGGCGGGGTTGGTGCGGCCCACATACTCCTGATTCGAGAGCAGCGATGGGTCCCGCTCCACAACCTCAGTCAGGGTCGGACTAATGCGCAGCAGCTTGAAGAGCTCGTCCTGCGTGTCAGCCAGATCTCGTTCGCTCGCGACCGACGGCGTGCTCGCCTCGACCCTTGGTGCCGGCTTGGAAGCCTGCGCTTGCGCAGCAGTATGGCCCGCAAGCAACGCAATGAGCACGACAGCGGAGCGTACAGCTCCAGAGTAGGGCCCGCTAAGTTTGTGCATCCTGTTGTCCCCTTGTTTGACCAGGCCTTGAACACCTGTTCTGCCCATACAACGAGTCAGGATCGCCTTTGGTTAACAACAATCTTCGTTTTCTGTGGTTTATTGCCGAAGCCGCTTAATTACTGCTGGCCCGCTCCGCCGGAGGCCGCGTCCCGCTCAGCCCACCCGCATACTTCGCGACACCTTTATAGAGACTCTCCGCCACGCGCTCCCGGTACTCCGGCTCTTCGAGCTGCCTCGCGTCCTTCGCATTGGTCACAAACGAGATCTCCGCCAGGATCGACGGCATGTTCGCCCCAATCAGCACCACAAAAGGCGCCTTCTTCACCCCACGGTCCTTCAACCCCGCATTGCCCTTCTGCAACCCGCCATACAACCCCTGCTGCACATCACCGGCAAACTCCCGCGACTCCTCGATCTTGTCCTTCAGCGCAATCTTCTTCACCAGATCGCTCAACTGATGGATCGACTGATCACTCACTGCGTTCTCGCGCGCCGCCGTCTCCAGCGCGTCCGGCGACGAAGTAAAGTTCAGATAGTACGTCTCCACCCCTCGCGCACTCGCGTCCGGCGAAGAGTTCGCATGGATCGAAAGAAACAGGTCTGCCTGCGCCTTGTTCGCAATCGCGGTCCGCGTCTCCAGCGGAATAAACGTATCGTCCGACCGCGTATAAATAATCTCCGCTCCCAGCCTGTCATGGAGCAGCTTGCCCACGCGCAGCGCAACGTCCAGCACCACGTCCTTCTCCAGAATTCCATCCGCCCCGATCGTCCCGGTGTCATGCCCACCGTGCCCGGCATCAATGACGATCCGTCCAATCTTCAACCCCAGCGCTCGCACCAGCGATGTCTCGCCGTCCGCCGTAGGCACCGCTGCCCGCGCCGGCCCAGCGTCCGGGTCCTTCACCGTCTTACCCTTCTTCGTCTTCTTAACGACACTCGGCGACGCACCGTCCGCACCCGAATCCGAACCATCGACACCTTGGGCCTTGGGCCCTGCACCCTGTGCCCTGTCCGACACCACCGCCGAGATCGGCTGCGAGGTCGGCTGCGTCGTAGCCTCCACCCTCCCCGGCTGCGCGCTCAATGCCGCCACATCGAACGAGCTCCCAGCCTTCACCGCAGTAGTATTCGGCACCGTAGGGGCCGCCGCCGCCGCCCGCTGCATCGGTACAGCCACCACCGGCGCACCCGGCTCGGCCTTGCTCCCACCATGAATATCAATGATCAAGCGATACGGATTCGGCAGCAGAAACGCCGAGTACTCCGTCACATCGTTCACATCCAGCACCACTCGCGTCATGTCGTTAGAAAACTGCGCCGCGCGGATCTTCTTCAGAAATCCATCGTCCGTCACCGAAAAGCTCTTTCCCACCAGCTCCTGCGCCAGTCGCGTTCCATGCAAATCAAAATAAATCCGGTCCGGATTCGGCACCCGCGCCGCCTCATACGTCACATCGTCGCCCAGATCGATCGCCACCCGCGTATAGTCCGGCGTCGACCAGTGCCTAATCCCCGTCACCTGCGCCAGCTGCCCATGCCGCTTCGCCCC
This sequence comes from uncultured Acidobacteriaceae bacterium, assembly GCA_963756685.1. Classification (GTDB taxonomy): domain Bacteria; phylum Acidobacteriota; class Terriglobia; order Terriglobales; family Acidobacteriaceae; genus Edaphobacter. The sequence goes on along the minus strand of CAVWON010000001.1, from coordinate 2,257,987 downwards.
GCTCTTCGCCACATGCATCGGCCCGCCAGCCAGGATCGGCCCCTCCTGCACCCCCGCCGTCGAAGCATCCAACTCGGCATCCAGCGGGACTGAAGTCCCCCGTCTCTCCGCTTCCCCAGCATCGCCGTTCGCAACCACAGGCACTGCCTTCGCCCCTCGAGCTTCTCCCGTAGTCGGCATCGGCGCAAAAGAAGAGGCCCCGCTACCCTCAACAAGGGCCTTTTCCTTAGACACAGCAGGAGAAGCGGAACCACCCATCAGGTCCGAAGCCTTGGCACCCACAGGCCCTCTACTCCCTGCTCCCTCTTCCCTATTCCCTGCACTCAATGAAGCGATTCCCGCCCTCGCCTCCTCCGCCTGCGCACTCCGCGGATACTGCTTCATAAGCAGCGAATACCTCTCCCGCGCCGCCGCCGCATCATGCAGGTCGTTCTCATAGATCTGCCCTTCCGCCAGCAGCGCCCCTACCCGCAACGAGCTCCCCGGATACTGCGTCCGCAAAAACTCATACTGTCCCACCGAGTCCTTCAGTGTCTTCGCATCATGAAACGTTCTTCCCTGCTCCGCCAGCAACTCCGCCACCGCATTCACGCTATCCGGAGCATGAACGTTCGTCGGCTCCCCATGGTAGACCGCCCGAAATCCATCCATCGCACGCGCATAGTCGGCCCGCGTCCGAGTCCCCTCCGGAATCGCCTCCAGCGTCTCCAGCCCCTGCTCCGCCTGCTCCCACGGCGTCAACTCCACCTTTCGCTGCTGCGTCGCCTTTGCCGCAAGTCCCTGCACCGCGCAGCCCAGCACCATCGCGCAGCACAACACCGCCGCGCAATCCCCACACCACCACGAATTGCGGATTTTTCTACTCAGGCCCATGTGTCTTCTCAAAAACTCGACAGACTCCCCAAGTTTAAGAGACCCCGCACCCCAGCGCTCGTGAAAAGCCGCCCTCGGTACTTCCCCCGATACCCCCACATACAAGCCATTGTGTCTAAACGAACTCGTTCCCCAATCTACTGATCGAAGTGCACCCTGAACGCGACATGCAGCCGAGGAGCGCTTTGGCCGCGTTCGACATAAACACCACCGCAGCCCCTATCGTCTTTGCTGTCTTCCACAATCGCTCATTCAGAGATGCCTGTGGAACTTGGGTCCCTGTAGACTTTCACGCATGGTAGACATCGACCTTATCGTCCAAACCCTCCGGAACCACGGTCATCGAGTCGAGACTGTCATCCGCGTCCCCGACAACGCCGGGGAATATGAGTTCATCGTGGACGGCAACACTCTCAATTTAGAAGAGACTCGTAGCCTTCTGGAGCAGGACGACGCGAAATAGCTCTCCGCGAACTCGGGCCGACCTTGGCGGTCACCGTGCCGCAAAGGCCTTGCCGCGCACACTCTCATACACGCCGTCAAAGACCTTCAGGCTATTAACATTCGCCACACCACCAACCACAATCGGGTCGCCAATATAGAGCACCTTGCCGTCCTCACCGGTAAACGCCGGCCACGTCGGAAGACCTGGGCCGTTAGGATCGCCCGACCTCGCAAAGTTGACCCAGTACCCTGACATCTCCTCTGCAACCATTCGATCGGCCTTCGTCCAGCGCCACGGCGATTGGTCAAGATGGTCGAAGACATACCACAGCTCTGCATAATGACTCGCGCCCCAGCCCTCATACACTGAGCCCGCCGGGAACGGCGGCCGCTGTCGAAACGAATAGTAGTAAACGGGACTCTTTCCAGTTCCGGCCTGCAACCTCGCCCACGCCCACATGTCCCAGCTAAAACGAAGGTCGCGCTCAAAGTCGAGCCGCGCCTGTTGCGCCTCCTTGTCGGTCGCATGCGGATAAGCCGCAGCAAGCGCGGGAGGCAGCTGTCCAAAACTCTTCTCAAGATCGCTGTCGAACGTCACGGCCTTTACGTGGCTGACGTCCGTCAACGCACGCGCCTCCTCGGCGTTCGAACCCAGCAGTAACGGAACATCGTTCTGCTGTCCCGCTGCGAACGCCTCGTACGGCGAAACAGGAAGAACGTAGGTGCCCAATCACCGGATGGACAATGCCGCCACCGTCGGCAGTGAGCTTTGCCGCCGGCAACTGGCGCATCTCCTTAAGCGACGTCGCACCCAGCGAAGCAGCGTACTTCTCGCCATCACGTTCCGCATTCGCCAGCAGGAACTTCGGTGCCAGCTGCAGCGGCTCAAACAGCCCTCCACTCTCTCCGATGGCCCGCTGAAACAACCCCTTCGCAAGCGGCGAAGCCATCAGGATACTCACCGAGATCGATCCCGAAGACTGCCCGGCAATCGTCACGTTCTTCGGATCTCCACCAAACTCCGCAATGTTCCTCTGGATCCATTCGAGCGCAGCGATCTGGTCCATCAGGCCGTAGTTACCCGACGAGTGGTGGGGCGACTCGCGCGTCAGCTCAGGATGCGCCAGAAAACCAAGCGGCCCAAGTCGGTAGGCGATCGTGACAACGATCACGCCCTTGTGCGCCAACCGGTCGCCCCAATACAAAGGCATCGAAGCCGACCCGCTAATATAACCCCCTCCATAGATCCAGACGATCACCGGCAGACGCTCCTGCGGCCCCTTCGCGGGCGTCCAGATATTGAGGTAGAGACAATCCTCACTCACCGCCGGCGGTGTCTCACCAGGCATCGACACACTGTCCTGCATACAAGCAGGAGCAAACGCGTCCGCCTTACGCGCGCCTGTCCAGTGCGCAACATCGACCGGCGGCCGCCAACGCAACTCACCCACCGGCGCCGCAGCGAACGGAACACCTTTGTAGACGCTCAACCCGCCTTCACTCACACCGGACAGCGTGCCGGCCTCCGTTCGCACCCGCTGCTGTGCAACCAGCGCCGAAGCGCACACAATCCCGTACAAACTAAGTGCCAACGCCGCCGATGTTGAGATTTTCATGTACTAAGGTACGTTGCGCCGCAACAACTTGTTCAAATTGTTCAAAAAAACGCCGCTGCCAATAGCACCACTCCTCTTGAGCTGCCTTTGCTTGTTCTTTTGGTTGTCATCCCGTAGGGATCTGCGTCTGCAGTTGCAGTCCTTGTTTGTCATCCCGCAGGGATCTGCTTCTGCAGTTGCAGTTGCAGTTGCAGTTGCTGTTGCTGTTGCTGTTGCAGTTGCCGTTGCCGTTGCTGCTGCTGTTGCAGTTGCCGTTGCCGTTGCTGCTGCTGTCGCTGGTGCTGTTTTTGATTGTCATCCTTCGCCGAAGGCGGAGGACCTGCTGTTGTCTCTTTGTTTGTCATTCCCGAAGGGAATCTGCTTTCGCTTTGTATTTGACTCTGCTTCTAAGTACGCCAAGGCTTCAGCCTTGGCCCTCTATTGCCGGCCATGAGATGGGGCTTTAGCCCCTGGGGTATGCCCTCCTCTCCTTGCCTCCAAATCCAAGCGAAAATTAGAGCAGTCCACCACCACCTCGCCGCTTTCCCTAAAGCCCCATCCAAAGCCCCCACATCACTCCCACCAGCCTCCGCCAGATCAGGCCGCCCACCACCCTTCCCGCCAACCATCCGCCGCCAGCGACCCAACAATCTTCCCCGCCTGCACCCGCGAAGTAAGATCCTTCGTCACACCAACAATCAACGAAACCTTCCCATCGACAGCCGCCCCCAGCACCACCACGCCACTCCCCAGCTTCCCGCGAAGCGAATCCACCAGCTCCCGCATCTGCGCCTTCTCCAACCCATCCACCCGCTGCGCCAGCACCTTCACACCCTTCACCTCAACAGCCGAAGCCCCAGCATCCGACAACGAAGAAGACGCGGCCTTCATCCGAACGCTATCCAGCTCGCGCCGCAGCTTCTTCATCTCCTCTTCCTGCGCCGCAATCCGATGCCGCAGCGCATCCGCAGGCGTCACGCCTCAGAAGAAGACCCAACCAGCGACCCCACCACCTTCGCCACATCAAAATCCCGCCGGAACTCATGCAGCGCCCCAGTCCCCGCTCACCGCCTCCACCCGCCGCACCCCCGAAGACACCGACCCCTCCCCAACAATCTTGATCAGCCCAATCTCACCCGTAGCCCCCGTATGCGATCCCCCCGCAAAGCTCCGTCGAGAAGTCCCCAATCTTCACCACCCGCACCCGCTCGCCATACTTCTCGCCGAACAGCGCCATCGCTCCCAGCTCATTCACCGCCACATCGATCGGCACATCCACCAGCGTCTCCACCTTCGTATTCCCCATCACCTGCCGGTTCACAATGTCCTCAACCTCCTGCAGCTCCTCCTCCGCCACCCCCGCAAAGTGCGAAAAATCAAACCGCAGCCGCGTCGCATCATTCAGCGACCCCGCCTGCTTCACATGCTTGCCCAGCACCTCGCGCAGCGCCGCATGCAGCAGATGCGTCCCCGTATGGTTGCGTATCGTAGCCGACCGCGTCGTCCGCATCCACCACCGTATCCACCGTATCGCCCACCGCAATCGTCTGGTTCGCCCTCACCTTATGCGCAAACACCCCCTGCACCGGCTTCGTCGCGCCACTCACCTCAGCCACCACCGAGTTGTGATCGCCCGAATACAACCACCCCACATCCCCAACCTGCCCACCCGAGTCCGCATAAAAACTCGTAGCATCCAGCACCACCTCGCCCGTCTCGCCAGCCTTCAACTCCGGCACACCAACGCCATCCTTCACCAGCGCCAGCACCCGCGCCCCATCCACCCGCAGCGCCGAATACCCTTCAAACTCCGTCTTCGGCAACTCCCGATAAACCGGCGCCGCCGACTTCTGCGACCCACCCTTCCAAGTAGCCCGCGCCCGCGCCTGCTCCTCTTCCTTCGCACGCTCAAACCCCTCCATATCGAACTCAATCCCAGCATCACGCGCCGCATCCACCATAAAATCCAGCGGCATTCCGAACGTCTCGTACAAACTGAAACGCCAGCCGCGCCAGATGCGCAACGTCTCCTTCATTCATCTGCTTGCAGGCCCAAGCTCCAGCGTCCGCGCAAACTGCTCCTCCTCCGCCAGCACAACCTTGCTCACCCGCTCCGCCGACTCCTTCAACTCCGGATAAGCCACCTGCATCTCATCGCGAACCGCAAACACCATCTCATGCATAAACGGCTTCTCCTGCCCCAGCAGCCGTCCATGCCGAATCCCGCGCCGCAGAATCTTCCGCAGCACATACCCGCGCCCATCATTCGCAGGATGCACCCCATCCGAGATCAGAAACGTAGCCGCCCGCGCATGGTCCGCAATAATCCGCAGCGAAGCCGCACCCTTCTCATCGCGTGACCGCATGCTCCGGATCATCGACATCGGTTTGCACCCGTCAACTCCTTCGCCCGCTCAATCAGCGGAGTAAACAAATCCGTCTCAAAGTTCGACAGCACCCCCTGCAGCACCGCAGCAACCCGCTCCAACCCCATCCCCGTATCGATCGAAGGCTTAGGCAGCGGCGTCAGCGTCCCATCGCTGCTCCGGTCGAACTGCATGAAAACCAGGTTCCAGATCTCGACATACCGCTGCTCATCCAGCGGAAACGGCTTATCGACCCCCGGCTCCTCCGCCGCCTCAATCCCCATGTCATAAAAGATCTCCGAGCAAGGCCCACAAGGCCCCGTGTCCCCCATCTGCCAGAAGTTGTCCTTCGCCCCCATCCCGAAGATCCTCTCCTTCGGCACGCCCGTCTCAATCCACAACCGCTCCGCCTCATCGTCCCGCGGGACCTCTCGCGTCCCCCTCAAACACCGTCACATACAGCTTCGACGGATCGATCCCAAACCACTCCTTCGAGGTCAGCAGCTCCCACGCATAAGCAATCGCATCCTTCTTGAAGTAGTCCCCAAACGAAAAATTCCCCAGCATCTCAAAAAACGTATGGTGCCGCCGCGTGAACCCGACGTTCTCAAGATCGTTATGCTTCCCACCCGCCCGCACGCACTTCTGCGAGCTCGCCGCCCGCGTATAGTCCCGCTTCTCGTTCCCCAGAAAAACATCCTTGAACTGATTCATCCCCGCATTGGTAAACAGCAGCGTAGGATCGTTCGCCGGCACCAGCGAAGAAGAGTGCACCCGCCGGTGCCCCTTACCCTCAAAAAACCGCAAAAAATCTTCCCGAATCTGGCTTCCCGAACGATAGATCATAAGCCCCAAGTTTATCAGCGCAACTCAGTTTGGTCCGCACCGCTCAACCAACCAACCCCGGCACCCAAGTCCTCCCTTCCATCCGAAACACCTCATCCTCCGTCTTCCGCAACCGCGCAAACTCCCCACGATGCTCCACCATCACCATCGCCGTCACCAGCGCATCGAACGCGTCCTCACTCCCCCGGGCCTTCGCCACCACCCCCCGCGACAACCCCGCAAACAGCGCACTCTCCCGCCGCTTCTTCGCCAGATAAGCCGTCCGCGCCACCTCCGAGCTTTTATTCACCGCCCCCGTCATCAGCCGCGTATAAATCTCCACCACCAGCGGCTTCTTCACCGAAGGCGCATCATACGGCCAAATCCTGAACCCAGCCTCCCTCAACCGCAACAACCCGGGCATCCCCCGCAGCGAACCCGTCCCCACCGCCCCGGCCCCGCCAATCTGAAACACGCTCTTAGGCGCAATCCCCGCGATCCTCGCAATCTCCAGCGGGTCCCGTCATCTCCGCCCTCACCTTCAACACCGTCTCCGCCCGCCGCAACATCCTGTGAGCATGCTCCCCACAAAACTCCGCCGGCTTCTTCCCATGCCTCCGCGACCCGACCCTCCCCCAAAACCGCCCGTCCTCACAATCCTTATGCAACCACCTCTCACCCTGCCCGTCCGCCACCAACCGCCAAAACTCCGGGGCCGACACAATCCCCAACTCCCGCAAGAACCAGGCCGGATAGCTGAACGTAAAATCAAACCCCACCACCATCCGTGGAGTCTCCCCCGCCAACTCCACCAGCCACTCCATCAACTCGTCCCGAGTCCGCCCACTCTCCAACAGCACCTTACCCGTAGAAGCCGTCCAAATCCCCGCCCAAATCTTCCTCCGCTGCCCAGGCCCCTGGTCGCCCGACCAGTCCACCCCCACCACCCGTTGCAACCCGCCGTCCGCCATACCTCCATCATCCCCCAAGGGAACTTTTTTCGCGCGCAAGCGTTATCTTCAAAGGAGAGAAAAACCCGATGCTCAACTTCCTGCTCTTCTGCCTTCTCGCCTTCTTTTGCTGGCCCCTGGCCCTCGCCGCGCTCATTCTCTTTCCTCTCGTCTGGCTTATTCTGCTGCCCTTCCGCCTCGTAGGCATCGTGGTAGGCGGCACATTCGAGCTCATCGCCGCACTCTTCTCCCTCCCCGGCCGCATGCTCCGCGCTATCTGATACGAATCAGTATGGGCTGTATCCAATTTACTGTTTGAAGCCGTCATCCTGACCCTGAGCTTGCCGAAGGGGAAGGATCCCCGTATTTCGTTTTTGCTTTTTTGAGGTCAGCACCATTTGCGCTACTTTGATCTAGCGCGCCCGAACGAAAATAGATCCATGACCGGCACCCGCATAGACAAATGGCTCTGGGCCGCCCGCTTCTTCAAGACCCGCGAGCAAGCCTCCAAGGCCTGCGAGCTCAATCGCATCACCTCGAACAACCAGCCCGCCAAGCCGGCCCGTGAGGTCCGCATCGGCGACATGCTCCACATCAAAAACGAAGGTGGCGAATTCGACATCGAGGTCCTCGCCCTCAGCCAGCAGCGCGGCCCCGCGTCCGTCGCCCAAACCCTCTACCGCGAAACCGAAGAGAGCAAAGAGGCCCGCCGCAAGGCCGCCGAAGAACGAAAACTCCTCGGCCCCATCGCCTACAACACACCATCCAAACGTCCGACGAAACGCGACCGCCGCCTCATCCACAGCTTCCGCGGCGACTACTAAAGACTTACCTTCCGATCAATAGAAAGCCTTTGCCTCTTATTTTGTTTGTCATCCCGTAGGGATCTGCGGTTGCAGTTGCGGTTGCGGTTGCAGTTGCAGTTGCACTTGCACTTGTTGTTGTTGCAGTTGTTGTTGCTTGTTCTTCAAACATTCAACTCCTCCCCCAAACAGCGTCATCCCGACCGGAGCGCAGCGAAGTGGAGGGACCCCCGCATTTTTTCGCAGCGCCACCGGCCCTCCCTTCGCCGAAAAACGCCCCTAACACAGCAACAACTCAATCGTCCTCCCGATCATTCTGCCGAGCATAAGTGTCCGAATCCCCCGCCCGCTCCTCAGGCTCCGCAAACACCTCCGCGTCCGCTGCGCCCGTCTCCATCCCTTCAAGCGCCTCCGGCGGCAGCTCCCACTCCCTCAGCACCTTATAAATCGCCCGTGAAGAAAACCCAGCCCGCAGCAGCCGATTCATCGCCCGCGCCGTCTCCTTCTGCGCGTTCTCTCCGCTCGGCTGCTTCATCCGCTTCCGCGCAATGTACTCCCGCGCCAGCGTCACCTCATCGACACCCTCATACGCCGTCTCCAGCGTAGAAGCCACCAACTCCCTCTTCACACCCTTCTGCATCAGGTCCTGCTGCACCCGCCGCTGTCCAAACTTCTCATGCTCCTTGCGCACCCGCGTGTAGTCCTCGGCAAACCGCGTGTCACTCAGGTAATTCAACTCCTTTAACCTGGCCACAACGGCGTCCATCGCCCGCACTCCGGCCTCACCCGCCTCCGCACGCGCCTTCATCAACCGCCGCAGGTCGCGCTCCGTCCGCATCCTTCGCGCCAGCGCACCCACCGCATACTCAAACAACCCGGCCTCGCCCAACGGCTCCCGCTTCTTCGGCCTCGCAAACGCCACGTCAACCTTCCCCTTCAACCACCATCACCATCACGATCACGATCACGATCACAAAGAGCACGTCATTCTGAGCGCAGCGAAGAATCCCCGCATTTTGCCTTTGCCTTTGCTTTTGCTTTTGCCTTTGCCTTTGCCTTTGCCTTTGCTTTGCCTTTTGGTTGTCATTCCGCAGCGCAGCGGAGGAATCTGCGTTTGCTTTTTGCCTTTGCGTTTGCCTATGCTCTTTGCCTTTGCTCTTTGCCTTTCTTGTTGTCATTCCGCAGCGCAGCGGAGGAATCTGCCTTTGCCTTTGTTTTTGCCTTTGCTCTTTGCCTTTCTTGTTGTCATTCCGCAGCGCAGCGGAGGAATCTGCTTTTGCCCTTTACCTCGTCCCCTGCCTAAGGAACGACGTTCAGTGTAATCTCATTCGACTCCACCACAGCCTGCGTCTCCGGTCCTTCCGCGACACCTTCACCGTGTACACTCCCGGCCGGCCCAAATTCACCAGATGCGTAAGATGCGCCGTCTGCGTCACGCTCTGTCCCGGCTGCACATAGTCCACCGTGCCGGTCCTCCGTCTGCTGGTGCTGCCGCGTCTCACGGCCATAAGCCGTCTCCTCCACCACATGTCCCGCCGCATTCCTCACCACAATCAAGAACGAAAACTCCGGATTGTTCGTCCCCGGACGATGTCCAAACAATATCTGATGGTCAGCCAGGTTCTTCAGCGTGATGTTGATCCTTGCATCGGCGCCGACCTGCACCTCATTGTCCCCGTCCGCGCTAATCGCAATCTCAAACGTAGCGTGACTGTCTGACGCCTTTGGAGTCGGTTCCGGCGCGGCCTTTCGCGACCGCCCTGCAGGCGCCTCACGCACCACCGGCGCCGGTGTCCTCTCAGGAGTGTCGGCCGTAGCCGGCGGCGCGGCCAGCGTTTGCTTCTCCTCCATCTCCTCAGGCCGCGACTGCCCCGTCCTCGCGTCTGGGGCCTTCGCCTTCGCCTTCGCGACCGGCATCGCGGGACTCTCGTACCCTGTCACCGCATACGCGTTCGTCTTCGTCCACCGGTCGCACCAGTCCCCCACCGTCTCATACCAGAGCTTCGAGTTCTGCGGCTTCAACACCCAATGCCCTTCATCGGGAAAATAAAGCATCTTGCTCGGCACATTCAGCCGCTGCAGCGCAGTAAACAGTTGAAACCCCTCCGAAACATCCAGCCGGTAGTCCCGCTGCGAATGAATCACCAGCGTCGGCGTCTTCGCATTCCTGATCGACAACATCGGCGACCACCTGCGGAACGGATCCAGCGCCACTGGCTTGTCGAAGTAGTTCCACGGCTGCGCTGGCGCGGAGTCCCCGTCTGCCTTCGCTACTCGCGCTTTGCCTGCAACCACCGCCGCCGGCTGTCGGAACTCCCACTCGTTGAACCACAGCTCCTCCGTCGTCCCATACGCGCTCTGCGGATTGAACATCCCATCATGCGTCACAATGCACGCAAACCGGTTCGTATGCGTCAGGATCCAATCCGCCATGAACCCGCCGTAACTGGCCCCCAGCGCACACTCGCGAGTCTTATCGACGAACGGATAATGCGCCTCTGCATAATCCATGCCCTTCATCAGGTCCACATACGGCTTCCCGCCCCAGTCGCCATTCACTCCATTGACAAAAGCCTGCCCATACCCAGTCGACCCGCGCGGATTCACCATCACCACCACATACCCGCTCGCCGCCATCAACTCCGGGTTCCACCGGTAGCTCCACGCGTCACCCCACGCACCCTGCGGCCCCCCATGGATCAAAAACTTCACCGGATACTTCCTCGTCTCATCGAAGTTCGGCGGCCGAATAAGAAATCCCTGCACCGGCGTCACTCCCGCGCCCGCAAACCGGAAGGTCTCCATCGGCGACAGTCCAGCGTCCTGATCAACGCATCGTTCAAATGCGTCATCTGCCTCCGCGGACTCGATCCCCCAACCTCCAGCGTCCCCAGCACCGAAAACTTCGCGATCTCAGCGGCCTGTTTGGCGGCCTCCGGCGAAACAGGCTCTGCCTCCTGCGTCTCTTCAATCAAACCCGGAGCGATCGCATTGATCTCCGCGGGTTGGTCGCACACTCATCCGCGTCGCGACCAGATTATTTCCGTCAAAGCTCAGCTGAAGATCGGAGAACTCCCCGTCCGACGTAATCGGCTTGAAAGGGACCTCAGGCTCCCCCTCAAACTGGTAGCGCAGGACCACAGTCCGTCCAGCGTCGCCGCTCGCAATGTAGACCGCCTTCGAATCCGGGCCCCAGACAAACTCGTCCACCCATCGGTCATACTTCGGCAGCAGCTCTTTGGCCTCCAGTTGCTCGCGGTCGAAAAGCATCAAACGAAACCGGTCGCTCTCATACCCCGCCCGTGCCTGCGACCTGTAGGCGAGATACTTCCCATCCGGCGAATACGCCGGCCCATCATCGCTCCCCGGACTAGTCGAAATCTTCACTGCCTTCGCGCCCGGATCGTCCAGCCGCAGCGTATAAACATCGTTGTTCGTGCTCGCCGCCGGAACAAGATCAAGATTGGTTACATAAGCGATCTCCTGCGAGTCCGGAGCCCACGCATACCCCACCGGCCCGCCGAGCGAAAACGTCGGCGCCTCCGCATCCCCAATATCCTGCCTCGGCGTCAGGTCCCGCATCGCATTCCCGTCCGTCGCCGACACCACCAGCACATGGCTCCGCTTCGGCCCCACATAGTTGTCCCAGTGCCGATACAGCAGATGGTCCCACACCTGCGCCTTCACCGGATTGGCCGCAGCAGCTTCGTCCTTCCGCCTGTCGCAGTTCTCCTCCTCAAGCCACGAAGACCCCTCGCTGCACTCCGGATACACCCGCGACACAAACAGGATCCGCTGCGAGTCCGGCGACCACACCGCCCCGTCCGCCTCCGTACTCACATTCGTCAACCGCGTAGGCGTCCCCAGCGTACCCGCCCTCTCGTTCCATGCCGCCAGAAAGATCTGCGACAACCCGGACTTGCTATCGGTAGCCGTAAACAACACATGCCTTCCATCCGGCGAAAACCTCCCCCCTGACTCCCCCTCCTTCCAGAACGTCACCTGCCGCTCCTTCGCACCCGCGGCCGCGCCCGCCAGCGGCACCACCCAAAGATGGTTCACCTTCAAGTTCTTCTCGAGGTCCACCTCCGTCACCGAAAACATCACCCATCTCCCACTCGGCGAGATCTGCGGATCGCTCACCCGTTTCATCCGCTGCAGGTCCGCAAACGTCATCGGCCGCTTGCCCGACGAAGCGTCCACCACACCCTGGGCACGCCCCCAGGATCCCGACCCCGACCCGGCCAGCATCGCCATCAGCACGCCTGTGCAAACCAATCGATTCATCATCGCGCCAGTCTACCTCCGCAAGAGGAAATTGGTACCGTCGAGGAGGATCGGCATTGGCTCTGGCTTCACCCGCTGAAAATATATTTTCGAAACCTGGCATGTATTTCGACCACAAAAATCACCATGCACGAACCACACAAATTACCACGATTCACCACCGATTCACCACGTTCTGCACCCCAAAAACCACAAGCAAACACGCCTATCCTCAAACACTTACGCTCTGGCCATCTCCCCACCCCCCACCGCAGATTTTTTATCTCCAAAATCCGCCACCGGCAGCTCCACCGCCACCGCCGCCCCATGCGGATGCAGATTAAACGCGCTGATCTCCCCACCATGCTCATGCACAGTCCCATAGCAAATACTCAGCCCCAACCCCGCCCCTTCGCCCGCCATCTCCCCCAACTCAAACACCCGCCCAGGCTTGCGAAACCCCGGCCCTGTATCGCTCACAATCAAGTGCACCGTACTCCCATCAACACCCAACGAAACACGAATCACCTGCTCCTCACCGCCCTTCGCCCCACTCTCCCCAGCCAATGCCTGCGCCGCATTGTTCAACAGATGCTCCAGCACCTGCCGCAACCGGCCCCTGTTCCCGCGAACAGAAACGCGCTCATCTCCAGCCTGAACATCAAGCCGGACCCCTCTACCTGCAAGCCTGTCCACACAGGCCGCTGCCAACTCTCGCACCAGCTCCCCGACGTCCACCAACTCCTCATGCTGCACTGGCCGCCAGAACTCCAGCAGCGCTTCCACCGTCTCCCGCATCCGCTGTGCCTGCCGCACGATGATCGCCGCGTCCTCCTTCACCCTGCCCTCACTCGTCGTATCAGCTATCAGCTCCGCAAATCCAAGCACCGCAGTCAGCGGATTGTTCAGCGCATGCGCCATCCCCCCAGCCAAAAACCCCAGCCCCGCCAGCTTCTCCGCCTTGAGCAGTCTCTCCGCCAACACAGCGTTCTCCATCGCCCGCTCCACCTTCAGCGCCAATGCCTCCAACGGCCCCAACGCCTCCGCCAACACCCTCCGTCGCACGCCCGTCAGACTATCGGCACCCACCGCCAGCGCACCCAGCAAGCGTCCGCCCGTCGTCCACAGCGGAATCACAATGGCCCGCCGATACATACCCTCCGCAGGCCCCTTTGCCAGGACCACCGCAAAACTCCTCGTCCCCACACGCACTCCAAGGCCGCCCCCTCCCGGCCGAATCCTCGTCCTGCCACTGCGCTCTTCCGCCGCCACACCCTTTCCCCACACGTTCAGCGACTCAACCGTCGCGTCATCCATCCCCGCACTGGCCGCGACCGAAAATCGACCGTCCGCGTCCCGTACCAGCATCGCCGCCCTGCGAAACGCGCTATTCTCCGCCATCGACCGGCTGACCTGCCTGGCCATAGCCACCGCATCGCCATCCAGCGGCGACCGCACATCCAGCCGCGAGTAGACGGCAAGCTCCTCCTCGGTCCGCTCTCTCCCAGCGCCGCTGTCCGGCATGCACCTGCATGCGAAACCCCAGCAGCCACACTGCTCCGGCCACACCCCCACCCGCCGCAAGTTCCCGCCAGCGCAGCGCGAGCAGCCTGCCCACCTCACCGGTTACGACCAACATCACCAAACCTCCCCAATTCGCGTCTATTCTTAGTAGTGTGCGGTGCAACGAAGAAATGCCCGCCCCAGTCTCATCTTGGAGTTCTCGCCCATGAAGCCCCTCTCTCCAATCCGAGTCGACGTCTCCTCTGGCCTTCTTGCACTCCTCCTTTTTCTGCTATCGGCCGCCTCTGCCCCGGCCTTCGCCGCTGTCGCAAATCCAGACGCCGCCGCCGCGCAGGAACCAACCGGCTTTGGCCCCCTCGACCCCACTCCTCCCGCCGGCATGACCCCGGAGCAGATCATCGAAAAATTCGGCGCCCGCGAGTCTGAGTTCAAGAAGGCCCGCGAAAACTACACCTTCCGCCAGACCGTCAAAGTCGACACCATCTCCGAAGACACCAACCGCGTCGACGGCGAGTACCAGCAGGTCACCGACATCACCTTCAACAACGACGGCAAGCGCGAGGAGCACGTCGTCTTCGCCCCCCAGAACACCCTCGAGCGCGTCCTCATGACCCCCGCCGACTTCGATGAGATCGAGCACCGCCTGCCCTTCATCCTCACCACCGAAGACCTGCCCAAGTACGACGTCGTCTACCTGGGCCGCCAGCACGTCGATGAGCTCGACACCTACGTCTTCAGCGCCGGCCCCAGGATGCTCGAAAAGGGCAAGCACTACTTCCAGGGCAAGGTCTGGGTCGACCAGCAGGACTTCCAGATCGTCCTCATCAACGGCAAGACCGTCCCCCAGGACACGCGCAGGGGCCACGAGGACCTCCAGCCCCCCTTCACCACCTACTACGAGCAGGTCGACGGCAAATACTGGTTCCCCACCTACACCAAGGCCGAGGGCAACCTTCACTTCGCCGCCCAGAGCGGCGCGCTCTCACAGGACGTCCACATGCGCAACGTAGTCAAATACACCGACTACAAGCAGTTCCACGCCACCTCGCGCATCATCTACAACGGCCAGGACATCACCAACAACAAAGCGCCCGACGACAAAGACAGCAACAAGCCCCCACCAGCCAAGCAACCGCAGTAATTCGAACCTCCGACAATGCGGGTTCCCCATAGCCTGCCCTGAGCTTGCCGAAGGGCCCGACTCTGGGACATGGGTTCCCTGTAGTCGAATATTTCTAGTTCGTCTCGCAGTGTGCCTCCGGATCGGCGTGCTGCTGCGTCATCCAGCCGGTCCATCAGCGTGCCCGCACACCGCGCCCCGCACAGGTGCTTCACCCCCGCCGAATGTGCGTGGTGACTCTGCCACCGCGTCAGTTTAATCAGCGGTTGGCTCCTCCTCGGGCTTCTCTCCCTGGAAGCAGTCCACCCACGCCAGCCACCAGTCCCCACCCTCGCCCTTCTTGTCCCCGCACACGTCACACTGATAACTCTCGATGTAAGCCATTCACGCTCTCCTGCGGGAAAAATATCACATCTTTGTTCTCGCTTATGTGTTGCCCTTTAGTCAGAGCAACATGCACAGAACCGTCGTCAGCGGGACCAATCTTGCCGTGGGCAATTTAGAATATCAACGTGACTTCGCTGAACTGCAATCGGAGAAAATGTGATTACCTGTTACGTCCGCTATATTATTGATCCGCTAAAGCTCAAGGAATTTGAACACTATGGAAGAATTTGGATACCGCTTGTCCAGAAATTCGGCGGTAAGCATCACGGATATTTCCTGCCATCGGAAGGCGCGAACAATGTAGCCCTCGCGATGTTCTCGTTCCCAAGTCTGGCGACATACGAGCAGTACAGAGAGAAATCACTTCAAGACCCGGATTGCTTGGCAGCTTTCAAATACGGGGCCGACTCTCAATGCATAGTCAGCTACGAGCGCACATTTTTTCGACCCGTCTTCGAATAAGACGACCGGCTTCAATCTACTTCGTTGCGATCGGCGCCGCGCCTGGCCCAACGCCGTCCACGAACGGCTCGCCCCAGATGTAGTGTTCAAACCAGTGCAGGTTCTCCTCCATCACCGCGCGCTGCTGCTTCGGTTTATCGATCGGGTGCCCGAAGCCGTGATACAACACCATCTTCACCGGCACACCCTTGTCTTCCAGCGCCTGTCGCAGCTCAAAGCTGTCAGGCACCGGCACCCGTTTGTCACGGTCTCCCTGCTGGATCAGCGTCGGTGTCTTCGCCTTCGCAATATAGGAGATCGGGGACGTCTTCTTATAGATCTCCGGATCGTCCCACGGCGTCGCCTTCAGATACTGCCGCGTAAACGGCGTAATGTCCGTGTTCACGTAATACGTCATCCAATCCGAGATCCCAGCGCCAACCGACACCGCCTTGAAACGGTCGCTCGAAGTCGTAATAAACGCCGAGATATACCCACCCTCGCTCCATCCCATCGAACCGACCCGGTCCTTATCGACAAATCCCTGCGCAATCAGATAATCGACACCGGAGATAACGTCCGCATAGTCGCCCACGCCAAGGTTCCGCACATTCAACGCGCGAAACGCCGCCCCGTATCCAGCCGATCCGCGATAGTTCGGCCTCAACACCAGTGCGCCTTTCGCGACGAACATCTCCACCGGATAGTAGCGGTCCGGATTGACCACCGGCTGGCTCACTCCCGTCGGCCCGCCGTGGATGACGACAAGCAGCGGATATTTCTTCTTCGGGTCAAAGTCCGCAGGCTTCAACAGAACGCCCTCAATCGTCGCGCCGTCGCCTGACTTCCAGCTCACCACCTCGCGCCGCGCCAGCGTATAAGGCTTCATCGCATCGTCCAGATGCGTCACCTGTACGGCCGGCCCGCTCCCCGTCGTTGAAGCAACATAAATCTCCGCGCCCGAATTCGGCGTCGCTGCACGATAAGCCACCTCGCTGAAGTCCTTCGAGAACGAGAAACCATTCGCCACCACATCGTCCGGATGCGTCACCTGCTCCGCCGCGCCCGTCACAACATTCAAGCGGTAAAGATGCCCCGCGGTCTTCTTCAACGCGGCAAAATAAATTCCCTTCTCGCTCCAGTCCAAGAGGCGCGCGTCCTCGTCGAACGACCCGCTCACCACCTTCGGTCGTCCTCCGCCAACCGGCACCACGGCGATCTTCTGGTTCGCATAGAAAAAATACGGCGCCCCATCGGCCGTAACAAAAGCTACCTGCGTTCCATCGGGCGAGAAGTGCGGATCTGTGTTCGGCCCCGGCGCAGTCACCAGCTTCGTCACCTTCTTGTCCGCAACCGAGACAACATAGACCGTAGACGTCCCACCGTTCTTCAACTCGCCGTTCCTCGAAGCCGCAAACGCAATCTTCGATCCGTCCTTCGACCACGAAAAGCCCTGCACGCTGAACTCATCGCCCTCGGTCAGCCGATGCGCTTCGGGCACTCCAAAAGGCGGCGCAGGAGTCGCCGAAGAGGAAGACGAGGTCTTGTCCTTGGCAGGGGCCGCAACCGGGGCCGCCGTCACGTCCACCGTCCACAGATGAGTCATCTGCTCATCTCCATCGATCACCGTGTACTCCCCATAGCGCTCAACGCGGTCCTTCTGCGCCTTCGACAGCGGGTCCTTCGTCGTGAACGCAATCGTCTTCGAGTCCGGCCCCCACTCATACCCATCGACGCCATCTTCGAGCTTCGTCACCTGCCGCGCCTCGCCCCCCATCGGGTCGATCACATAAATCTGCCGCGAGTCAGCCTTCGTCTCCGCAATCTGCCCCGGCCTGTCTGACGCAAAAGCGATCCAGTGTCCGTCCGGCGACCACCGCGCCCCCGAACTCGACTTCACCTGCGCCGTCAGCAGATGGCTGTTCCCCGCACGGTCCGCGATCCAGAGATCACGCTCAAACGCGTCCGTCTTCCAGTTCGTCCGCGACACCTCATACACCACTCGCTGCCCGTCGGGAGACAGAGCGGGGCCCGATGCCGTCTGCATCTCCAGCGCCTGATCAATGCTCGGCACCCGCGCAATGGCCTGACCTGCAGCGGGCCTCGCCGCCAACAAAACCACTGCAAGACCGCAAGCACAAGACACACCAACAACAGAAAACTTCGTTCGAGCCAAATTGTGAGGAGTCATACGCGACAGTGTCGCACAAAACCCACCGGCCCAAACCAACCTTGTCATCGTGGGTGGGGCAGTTCCTCCTCTTTGCGAACGGTGACACTGTTCCCTGGCCACGACGCAGCTACCCTTCTCTTCACGTGTGCGCCTCCTCTCATCCCGCGTCATCCTGAGCGCAGCGAAGGATCCCCGCATTTTGCTTTTATCTTTAGTTCGTTCTCACCCACGCCAACCACCGTTGTGAGCAGCGCAGTGGAGAGGTCCGCTTTTCTACCCTTACGTCTTCTCCCGCCAGTTTTTTTCTTCAAATTCAGCCCAAAAATCGCATGTCAAGCCCCAAAACTACCTAACTCATTGATAGCCAAGGAAATCCAGTTGGCACGTTAGTTCCACTCGACCCGCTATACTTAAAACAGTGGGAAAAAAACAGGGCCCCAGCCAAAGCCGGGGCTAACTCTTTTATTTGCACGATTTTGGACGCAAGTCCTTTGTTTGGACGATTTTACAGGCGAGTAATCCCCGTAAATTATTGAAAGGAAAGGATCTACGCGCGAGCAATAGGGGGTACCCCAGGGGGGGTCTAGGCCGCCGGCTCGGCCTCGAAGTAGAGATACTTCCGCCACGCAGCGTCCGCACTGCCGATCATCCGCATAATGTGCCGCGAGGTGTGAAGCGAAAACGGCCGCGGCTCTCGCTGCAGCTTCATCTCAGTCAACTCATGCAGCATCTGGTTGCCCTTCCGCCGATTGCAGTTGTGGCAGCAGGCGACCAGGTTCTCCCACGTCGAAAGCCCGCCGCGCGAACGCGGAACGACATGGTCTAGCGTCAGCTCACCAGCAGTCAGCACCACACTGCAGTACTGGCACGAGTTCCGATCGCGCAACAGAATGTTCTTCCGGCTCAGCGCGCGTGTCTGGTGAGGGATCCTGCGATACTCCAGAAGCCGAATCACGCTCGGCATCGCGATCCGCATCCTCGCAGCATGCAGCACAGCACCCTGCTCCTCTTCGGTCCGCGCCACTCCCTTCAACACCAGCACCAGCGCACGCCTTGCCCCGCAGATATTGATCGGCTCATACGACGCATTCAGCACCAGCACAGGAGTCTGCATCGCCGGCTGCCGGAAGACACCGACCCGCACATCCACCTCGGCAACAACGCGTCCGTGCCCATGCCCGGCCCCGTGACCCATATGACGCTTCCCGCTTAGCCCCTGCTTCCGCATCTTCCCCGATTGCATCTCAAAACCCTCCGGTTCCAGCTGTTCGCACTACCCGCCACGACGCTCCGTTCAATTCAATCGATCGCTAACCCGCGTCCCAAACCGCCGTATTCGACGAAGCGTCCCACGAAGCCACCATCTCCGGCTGCGCCCGCGACACCGTCGCGACCCAGACCTTACTCGCCCCGGCCCGCCGCAGGACCCGCGAACACGCTCGCGCCGTCGCACCAGTCGTATAAATGTCGTCGACCAACAAGACCTCGCGCCCACCAAGCGCTCCTCGGTCCGCAACCGCGAACGCCCCTTGCAGGTTCCGCCGGCGTCCCTTCGGAGTCAACTCAAACTGGCTGCGCGTGTCCTTCACTCTGCGAATGACGCTATGCGCCGCCAGCAGCGTCCATCCGGGCCTGCTCCTCTTCAACTCCACAAGGGCCGCATCAGATAACAGCACCGCCTGGTTGTAACCTCGCTCCCGCTCCTTCGCAGGAAACAGCGGCACAGCGACCACCAACAAGTCGCGGCCAGCCTCGTCCTCCAGCGTCTCGATCACCCGAGCCAGCAACTTACCCAACGGCTTCGCAACCGCCCGCATCCGCTCATACTTCAGCAGATGCACCATCTCGCGCACCTCGTCCTCATACACCGCGTACGCCACGGCCCGCTCAAACTCCGGAGGTGCCATCCTGCACGGCGAGCACAACAGTCCCTCCACCGGAAACTGCCCTGCAAACCGGACGCCCTCCATGTCGAGCACCTCGCCGCAGCGCCCACACAGCGTCATCGACTGCCTTCGCACACCATCAATACATTGATCACAAACAGGAGAGAGATCAGCTCGCAGCAACGGCCCACCACAAGCCCTGCAATCAGTCGGATAAAACGTGGTAACTAAATCATCCAGCGCAGCCCGAACCACCCGTCCCGGCCCTCGCAATAAACGAGATATCGCGCGCTTCCCCACCACCCCATCAGGCGGCGCGCCGGGCGGACCCCCGGCAACAAACCCGAGCGCATTGTCATTCAAGCATTCGCTGAAGACTCACCTCACTCGCCGGCGCTCCAGGTCGGTCGGACCGCGCCATGCCCGCAGTATAAGCCTTCAGGCACGCCTGGCGTCAACAATTCTGCACCACGGGTGATGCGTCTGTGCTACACCTAGGCCATGCTGAAAGCTGTCACCTGGTGTGTAAAGTGCTTGTTTCTCTACTTCCTCGTAGTGGTCGCCGCGATCCGTTACTCATGGGTGTTCACCACGCCCGTCTGGGGTCTGGCGAACAAGATGCATTGGACGCAGTTGAACCGCGTCGCCTTCGTTCTCAGCTACTTCCTGCCCATCTTCGCCGTCGCCGGGTTCCTCCTCGGACTGGTTCCCTTCGGCAAGCTCGGCAAGGCCCTTGGCGATCTCTTCCGTTCCTTCTTCCCATCCGCCTCCGCCAAGCTCCCAGCCGATCCCGACACCATCCCACCCATCCTCTGGGCGTGGCTTCCGGTCACGCTCGCCTTCCTCACACGATTCATAACCTGGCAATCCGGCAACTCAAGCGTCTTCGACGCACACCGCTCGCCCGGCCGAGTCGAACGCTTCTTCGGCCCGCTATACGCGCAGAACTCCGGCCTTCTCGACGACAAATGGATTACCGACCGTTTCCTCTTCACCGGCCCGATGCTCTTCCTCATGGCCTGCGCGATCGCCGCTCTCCTTCGCTATCGCCTCACTGCTCCGCGCACGACTCAAGGGAATACAGAAATAGATAAAGGGTCGGTTTGATATTCCCGATCCACCCTTGTTCCGAAGCGATTCGAAAACAGAGAGAATACCATTGTGCGGGGCCCACCGGTCGCAGGAGAACCGCGTTCCAGACCGGCGAACACCGAATGAACTAAGGACGAGCATGCAACAAAAATTCCAGTCCGCGTTAACAACTACCGTGAACCACGCGCTCGAGTACCTTCGGACCGTAGATGAGCGCCCAGTGGGGCCGACAGCCTCGCTCGAGACGCTGCGCCAGCGATTGTGTAAAGAGTGGAACCGCGATCCAATTCCTGCAGAATCCGTGGTCAACGATCTCGTGAAAGACATTCAAGGCGGTCTCAACAACTCGGTGAACGCTCGTTTCTACGCGTGGGTCATTGGCGGGCTCCTTGCCCTCGGCGCTCGCCGCCGACTGGCTGACTTCAACGTGGGACCAGAACGCAGGACTATATAGTGTCAGCCCCGCCGCGGCGATCGTTGAGGAGGCCGTAGGTGCGTGGCTAAAGGGCCTGTTCCGCTTGCCGGCCTCGTCTTCCTTCGCGCTCGTAACCGGCTGTCAGATGGCCCACACAACATGTCTTGCCGCGGCACGGACCTGGTTATTGTCGCGTCGAGGTTGGGACGTCGAACGGCAAGGTATGAGCGGCTCGCCGCAAATACGCGTATTCTGCGGCGCTCGCCACGCGACCATCGACCGCACCCTGCATCTGCTTGGCTTCGGCGATCAATCCATCACCAAGTTGTCCGTCGATAGCGTCGGCGCACTTGACCCCACCGCGCTTGAAACGGCCTTGCGCGACATCGACGGCCAACCCGCCATCGTCTTACTACAGGCAGGCGACGTCAACACCGGCGGCTTTGACGACTTTGAAGCCCTCATCCCCATCGCGCGCCGATATGGTGCATGGACGCACGTCGACGGCGCCTTCGGCATGTGGGCAGCTGCTAGCCCACGCTTAGAACGCCTCGTCTGTGGAATAGAACACGCACACTCCTGGGCGACCGACGGTCACAAATGGCTGAACGTTCCTTACGACTGCGGCTACGCCTTCGTTGCCGAACCAGAAGCACACAGGGCATCGATGAGCTATCACGCAAGCTACCTCGTCCAGCAGGACGTCGCCCGAGATCCGCTCGATTGGAATCCCGAGTTCTCCCGTCGGGCCCGAGGGTTTGCCAGCTACGCCGCCCTCCGCGAGCTTGGCCGCACCGGCGTGCAGGAGCTCGTCGAGCGCTGTTGCGACTGTGCGGCACAACTGGTCGCCGAACTTGGCGAGTTGGAAGGCGTCCAGGTCTTGAGCAGTCCGATCATCAATCAGGGCCTCGTCACTTTTCTCGATCCCTCCGGAGCGATCACAGACAGGTGGAACGACAACGTCATCGCAGAGATCGCAGCTGAGGGCACCTCTTTCTTCTCCGGCACAACAGCTGCGAATGGACAGCGCGCCATGCGAGTCAGCGTCTCAAACTGGCAGACCTCTTACGAAAACATCATTAAGACCGTCGCAGGCGTCGAACGCGTGCTCGCGAGCATGCGCACCCGCGAATCGACCCATTCTCCGTTGGCTAGTATCTGACCGAAGCCGGAGACTGACAGATAGATCGATCAATACCCCACACCACATTCCCACTGATACACTCCCATCCAAGCCGAAACCAAGCTCGAGCGAGCGGGAGACGTACCACCATGGCAACATCCACACCCACCAGACCCACCTTCAAGCCCTTCGTCCCCACCACCGAGACTCGCCCGGAGCTCTCGGCCCGCGCTCTAATCCTCGGTGCCCTCTTCGGCGTCCTCTTCGGAGCCGTCACCGTCTATGTCGGCCTCCGCGCCGGCCTCACCGTAGCCGCGTCCATTCCCATCTCCGTCCTCTCCATCTCCATTCTCCGAGCCTTCGGTAAGGCCAGCATCCTTGAAAACAACATCGTCCAGAGCACCGGCAACGCCGGCCAGTCAATCGCCTCCGGTGTCATCTTCACCCTGCCCGCGCTGATCTTTCTAGGATTTGACCTGGAGGCATCAAGAATCTTCGCCCTCGCCCTCTTCGGTGGCTGGCTCGGAGTCCTCTTCATGATCCCTCTCCGCCGCCAGCTCATCGTCGACGAGCACGACACCCTCGTCTACCCCGAAGGCACCGCCTGTGCCGACGTCCTCATCGCTGGCGAACGCGGCGGCTCCTTCGCATCGCGTGTCTTCCTCGGCCTCGGCCTCGGCGGCCTCTACACTCTCTTCCAGAACGACAACCTCTTCGCCCTCTGGCCCGCCACCCCCAACCGCGACTTCGACATCGGCCCCCAGCACCTCCTCAAAGGCGCCGCCATCCGGGCCGACTGCACCTCAGAGTATCTCGGCGTCGGCTACATCATCGGCATCCGCGTCGCCGCAATCATGCTCGCCGGCGGAGTCTTCTCCTGGCTCGTCCTCATGCCGGCCATCTACTTCTTCGGCTCGCACCTCTCCACCCCGCTCTACCCCGGCACCGTTCTCATTACGCAAATGTCACCCTCCGACCTCTGGCGCACCTACGTCCGCCCCATGGGAGCAGGCGGAGTCGCCGCCGCCGGACTCATCACCCTCCTCCGCACCCTCCCCACCATCGTCAGCGCCCTCACCCAGGGCTTCAAAAAAAACGGCACAGGAAAATCAGCGGCGTCCCAGTCTTCGCGCATCGAACACGACCTTCCTCCCATCGTCGTCTTCGGCGGCTCGCTGCTCCTCATCGTGCTCATGGTTCTCTTCCTCGAGTTCAAGCCCATCCCCGGCGCTCAGGTCGGCCTTCTCGCCAACATCGCCGCCGCTCTCCTCGTCGTCGTCTTCGGCTTTCTCTTCGTCACCGTCTCCGCGCGCATCGTCGGCATCGTCGGCAGCTCAGCCTCGCCCGTCTCCGGCATGACCATCGCCACTCTCATGGCCACCGCCGCGATCTTCCTAGTCAAAGGCTGGACAGCCCCCGCCTTCGGCGCCCTCGCCATCACCATCGGAGGAGTCGTCTGCATCGCCGCATCCAACGCTGGCGATACCTCGCAGGACCTCAAGACCGGCTACCTCATCGGAGCCACCCCCTGGAAGCAGCAGATCGCGATCATGATCGGCGTCGTCATCTCCATCTTCTCCATCGGAGCCACGCTCAACGCCATGAACAAGGGCCTTGAATCCTTCCAGCGACTCGCCAAGCCTATCGCCTTCTCGCTCGATCATCTCCCCGACGGTGTCCAGAACAACGGCAACTTCACCCAGCGACCGCATCACCCTCACCAGCCACCGGAACGAAGACTCAACGACCGCAAAGGAAGAACTCACCAACACGAAACAATACATCCTCCTCAATGCCATCGGCTCCACCACCCTCGAAGACGGCAAGTACCTCTATAACCCAGCCACCGGCGAAATCGAGGTCCAGTGGATTCAGGGCATCGGTAGCGAAAAGGCCGCTGCACCACAGGGTCGCCTCATGGCCACCGTCATCAACGGAATCCTCTCACGCAAACTCCCCTGGACCCTCGTTCTGCTAGGTGTCGCAATCGTCATCGTCGTCGAACTCCTGGGCGTCCGCTCCCTTACCTTCGCCGTAGGTGCCTACCTCAGCATCGCCACCACCCTCGCGATCTTCGGAGGAGGAGTGGTGCGTTGGCTGGTCGACGCCGCCATTCACCGCCACTCCGCGCGCCAGGCACAACTCGACCACGATGCCTCTCTTGCTCTGTGGCACTCTGACCGCGAAACATGGCTCGCACAGCATCCGGACTTCGATCCCACTGACCCCACCCATGCCGACCCCAGCGGCCGTCCCCTCTTCAGCGCAATTACCGCCCGCGACGTCACCCTCGAATCCGAGGTCAGTCCCGGGAGTCTCTACGCCTCTGGCCTGATCGCAGCAGGGGGAATCGTCGGCCTCGTAGGCGTCTGCATTCGTCTTCTGGAGGGCCTCTCCGAACAACGCGGAGGTCACTGGCAGTTCTGGCGGTTCAGCGACCACAACCCTCTCCACCAGGACTGGGTCAGCGTCATCATGTTCGCTCTTCTCGCCTTCTCGCTCTACCACTTCGCGCGGAAACCGTTGAAGACCGAGGATTGATTCTGAGATGAGCAACGTCCTCGTGATCTTCCAAGCCGACACGGAGCATACCGAACAGATGGCGCTTGCTGTGGCAGTAGGCGCTGTAGAGGCAGAGGCGAATATTCGGCTGCGACGCCTGGCGGCCCCCGGTGCGGTGGAGGTAGCGCATAAAGGCTACGGAAAGCTGCAGGCGGCGGACTTGCTTTGGGCAGACACTGTAGTCGTTGGACTTGAATCGTCCACGCCAAGAGCAGAGGAGTTGGAAGGGTTGCTCTCAGTGCTCGGTGAGATCGAGCCGATGCAGTTTGAGGGGAAACAGGCCTGGACGTTCGGCCCTGCGGGCTTGACAGCGAGCCGAACCGAGTCGCAGATTTTCGTCGAATCCGCCTTGCACGTCGCTGGACTCGCGGTGCTACCGATAGCGATCCCGAGCACCGGAAATGGAGACGGCCTGATCGACTGGATGAAAGAGGCCGGTCGCCGGTCTACGAGATAGCCATTTAGAATCAGTAATATGCAATTAAACCCACTGTCAGGAGAATCTTCTTGAATCTTATTTCGATGTCGAGATATCTTATATCGTATGAGTTGGAGGGCCGAGAAGATTATGAGTGAAAGAATTATTTCTGCTCCCCGACTCTGGCTGGTTCTGGCCAGGGCGTACGGCTCGATGGTCAGCTATATCGAAGGCGCCATCGCGGCACAGGGTCTCGGATTGAGCGATTTCATGGTGCTGGAAGTTCTGCTACACAAAGGGCCCCTCACCATATCGGCGATTGGACAAAAGGTATTGCTGGCAAGCGCATCGATGACGTCCGCAATTGACCGGTTGGAGAAGCGTGGGCTTGTACAGCGCAGAAGCTGCGACTCGGATCGGCGCATCCGCTTGGTGGAACTCACCGATTGCGGCACGGCGTTTATCGAAGAGATCTTCGCCCGGCACGAGAAGGACCTGGAAGCGGTTGTTGGAGGGCTTTGTGAAGAGGAACGCAAGACGCTTTACGAAGGATTGAAGAAGATCGGACACGCGGCGAAGATCGCGGTCCCAACTCAAAAGTCTGATTGGGAGTCGAAGCAGGACGCTTCGGCCTGAGCGCTCGGCCGGAGTAAGAGAGGAAAGGAACATCATGTTAACTGTTCGCAAGAGTAACGAAAGAGGGCACGCCAACCATGGCTGGCTGGATTCACATCACACGTTTTCGTTCGCCAACTATCACGATCCGAAGCACATGGGCTATCGCTCGCTGCGTGTCATCAACGAGGACCACGTGGCCGAGGGGCGCGGCTTCGGGGCGCACGCCCACCGCGATATGGAGATCCTGAGCTACGTGCTCAAGGGCAAGCTCGCCCACAAGGACAGCATGGGGCACATCGAAGTGCTCGGGCCGAACGAAATCCAGAAAATGTCGGCCGGCAGCGGCGTCGTGCACAGCGAGTTCAATGGTTCGGAGACGGAGCCGGTACACTTCCTCCAGATATGGATCGAACCGAAGAGCCGCAACACAACACCCGGGTATGAACAGCTGAAGTTCGATGCGGCCGAGAAGCTGGACCGCTTCAAACTCCTGGCTTCACCGCAGAAGGTCGCCGGAGCAGCGACCATCAACCAGGACGCAAGCGTCTCGGTTGCCGAGCTGACGCCGGGCAAACAACTGACCTATCCGTTAGGCAACAAACGCCATGCCTGGCTGCACGTGATTGACGGCAATGTAACGGTGAACGGCAAGAGGCTGCAAACCGGAGATGCGGTCGCCGCCGATCAGGAGGAAAAGCTCGACGTGATTGCGGAGGGTACAGGCAACAGCGAGGTCCTGTTGTTCGACCTCGCGTAAACGAGTCAGAACTCTTGCAAAATGCAACGATGACCGGCATATATTTTGTGGGCCGGTCATCACAACCAGGACGTCAGACATTTCAAAATCAAGGAGACCACCCAATGAATCGTCGCATCTTTACCGCTGCTCTATCTGCCCTGCTCCTTGCCGGAGTCAGTGCATTCGCCCAAAGCTCGTCCTGGACCATCGATAAGAACCACGCCCAGACCAACTTCAAGATCCTCCATATGGGAGTCAGCACCGTGCGCGGTTCCATCAGTGGGGTCACCGGTACCATCGTCTGGGACGAGAAGGACCCAGGCAAGTCGAGCGTCGAGGCCACGATCGATACAAACACCGTGAACACGAATAATTCGGCACGCGATACTGACCTGAAGTCCGATAAATATTTCAATGTCGCTAAATATCCGACTATGACCTTCAAGTCCACTTCCGTGAGCCGGGTCAATGGCAAGTTGCAGGTCGTCGGCGATCTTACCCTGGCGGGTGTGACCAAGAGCGTGACCTTGGACGTGGACGGACCCACTCCTCCCCAGAAGGGGATGGGCGGCAAGATGGTCATCGGCCTCTCTGCCACTGGAATGATTAAGCGAAGCGACTTCAACTTCGCTCCTAAAATGCCCACCATGGCTCTTGGCGACGAGGTTCAGATCACCATCGACGCCGAAGCTAACCAGTAAGCAGAAAAATGCAAAAAGTCCCACCCTCTGCAGACCATCGCTAAGGGTGGGACTTTCTTTTGCGCAATACGAATCGAGGTCACTTGCCGTTCGTGCGCTGAATACGGTCCTTATTCTCGCGGACCAGACGCAGAAAATCCTGCAGGACTGGCCCTTCATTCTCCGGGTTCCACGCGACCGTGAGACCCATGTAGAGCTTCTGCGGAACCAACGGAGAGATGACCACGCCCGACGGCCGAAGATACCGGACACCGGATGGAACCAGGGCGACACCTTCGCCTGACTCCACCAGCGTCAGCACGCCGGACCAGGTCGCGGAGGTGTTGACGATATTTGGCGAGAACCCCGCGGCGGAACAAAGCGCGACGATGCCGTCAAAGAGCGCAGTCGTCATCTGCCGATCGCACAGGACGAACCGCTCAGCGACCAGAGCATCGATAGCGATGGGCGTTCCGGCCAGTGGATGGTCGCGAGGCAACACGACCACCACGGGATCGCGATAGAGGAGCTCAGCGCGCAGGGTGTGGTCGAACGGCGGCTCCAGCGGCCGGGCGAACGCGACATCGATCTTGCCGGCCGTTAAGGCCTCCATCTGCTCAGGCGTGCGCATCTCGTAAAGTGAGAGTCTAATGTTGGGATGAAGCTTGCGGTAATCGCGGATGATGCGAGCAAAGAACCCTCCCGCGCCCCAGAGGAAGAAGCCAATGCTCAGCGAACCCACCTCACCGAGGATCGAGCGGTGGGTGATTTCGACGGCGCGGTCGGCGGCAAGGAGTGTCTTGCGCGCTTCCGTGAGGAACAGCTGTCCGTGTGGTGTGAGACGCGTCCGTCCCGAGGTACGATTGATCAGCGACCCGCCAACCTCGCGCTCAAGGTCGAGGATCTGCTCACTGATGGCCGACTGCGAGACGTGGAGCTGGCGACCGGCTTCACTGAAACTGCCGTGGTCAGCGACCGCGCAGAAGTAGCGCAAGTGTCTAAGCTCCATTATCTTGTGCTCCTGCTTCATCGTATCGGTTTTTCCGATGGCTATCTGCGGAAATACCGGTGAAACCAACAGACACCGGAGAATGTCTTACTCTATAAAGGAATCCCCCGAGTGCAAGAGGCCCTCATCCAATGTGGATCGTAAAAGTAGCCCTGAATCGGCCTTATACGTTTATTGTTCTGGCGATCCTGATTCTGATTGCGGCGCCTGTAGTGATCCTGCGCACACCGACAGACATTTTTCCGAACATTAATATTCCGGTCATCTCGATCGCGTGGCAATACACGGGCCTGAATCCAGAAGAGCTCGAAGGTCGATTGACGACGCCGTATGAGAAGGTGTTGACCACGTTGGTGGATAACATCGAGCATACCGAATCGACCACTATCGCCGGACAGGTCGTCGTCAAGGTCTACCTGCAGCCGGGAGCGAGTCTCGACACTGCGAATGCGCAGGTCTCCTCGGCGTCGCAGTTCATTTTGAGGAGTCTGCCGCCTGGGATCCTGCCGCCGCAGATCATCGACTTCAGCGCGTCGACTGTACCGATCCTTCAACTCGGCCTCTCAGGAAGAGGGCTGTCCGAGCAGCAGCTCAACGACCTCGGCCTCAACTTCATCCGGCCGCAGCTTGTCACTATTCCAGGCGCAGTCGTCCCCAACGTCTACGGCGGCAAACAACGTTCCATCATGTTGAACCTCGATCCCAAGCTCCTGCAGGCCAAGGGGCTCTCCCCGGTAGACGTTCTCGCCGCATTGGCTGCGCAGAACGTCGTGCTGCCCGGAGGCACCGCAAAGATCGGCCAGGACGAGTACGACATCCGCATCAATTCATCTCCGATTACGCTCGCGGGAATCAGCGACCTGCCGTTGCGTCAGGTAAACGGCACAACGATCTATATGCACGATGTCGCCACAGTGAGCGACGGCAGTATCCCACAAACGAATATCGTGCGGCAGGACGGCCGTCGCGGCGTTCTGGTCACTATTTTGAAGTCCGGCAGCGCCTCGACGCTGTCGGTCGTTAGCGGCGTCCGCACCCTCCTTCCCCGTATCGCCTCGACCGTACCGCCGGAGCTCCAGATAAAGCCAATCGGCGACCAATCCATCTTCGTTCGAGCGTCCATCACCGGGGTCGTTCGTGAGGCGGTCATTGCAGCGGTGCTGACCGGCCTGATGATCCTGTTGTTTCTCGGCAGCTGGCGCAGCACCATCATCATCGCCATCTCCATTCCACTGTCGATCCTTTCGTCGGTCATTGTGCTGGGGCTCATTGGAGAGACGATCAACATCATGACCCTCGGGGGACTTGCACTCGCCGTCGGCATACTGGTTGACGACGCCACCGTGACCATTGAAAATATCGAGCGCTATCTGGAAGAAGGCCACACCCTGCACGATGGGATCCTCGAAGGCGCCGCGCAGATAGCAGTGCCGGCCCTGGTGTCGACACTGTGCATCTGCATCGTGTTTTTGCCCATGTTCTTCCTCAGCGGAGTCTCCCGCTATCTCTTCGTGCCGTTGGCTGAAGCGGTCGTCTTTGCCATGTTGGCGTCGTACGTTCTCTCGCGAACACTAGTGCCAACCCTGGCGATGTATCTATTGAAGACGCACGACCACCACGCAGTGCCTTCGACCAATATTTTCGCCCGTTTTCAGCGCGGATTTGAGCGTCGGTTCGAGCAGGTGCGCAGCAGCTATGCGGGTCTGCTGAAACGGCTCGTGGCGGCCCGCGTGATCTTCGTTCCCGTCTTCCTGTTGCTCTGCCTGTGCGCGTTTCTGCTGCTTCCCTTCCTCGGCCAGAACTTCTTCCCCAGCAGCGACACCGGCTCGTTTATCCTTCACCTTCGAGCCGCGAGCGGCACCCGCATTGAAGAGACAGCAAAGCTCTGCGATCTGGTCGAACAAAACATCCGCAGGACCATTCCCGCAAATGAGGTCGACAATATCCTCGATAACATCGGCCTGCCTTACAGCACATTAAATTTGCAGCACGCCACCTCCGGGTTGATTGGCCCAGGCGACGCCGATATTCTCGTCTCGCTGAAGCGTGACCACCACCCCACCGCGAACTATATCGAAGATCTGCGCAAGAGCCTGCCGCGTGACTTTCCCGGTGTCACCTTCTACTTTCTGCCATCGGACATCGTGACCCAGATCCTCAACTTCGGCCTGCCCGCCCCGATCGACGTACAGTTCGAGGGCTCCGACATCGCCGACACCCGCAAGGTCGCCAATACCGTACTCGACCAGCTTCGACAAGTGCCTGGCCTCGTCGACCTGCGCATTCAGCAGCCGGACGACTACCCTGTGCTCACCGTCGACGTAGACCGCACCAAGGCCGTACAGGGCGGCTACTCCATGCGTGACGTCGGAAGCAGCCTGCAGAACCTGCTGAGCGGAAGCTCGCAGCTCACCCCCTTCTTCTTCCTTAACTACAAAAACGGCGTCAACTACAACATGATCGCCGAGGCCCCCCAATACGACATCCAGTCGCTGAACGACCTGCAAAATGTGCCTCTGTCGTCCCCGACCGCCAAACAGCCGGAGATTCTAGCGGACGTCGCCAATATCAGCCGGACCACCGAGATGCAGGTCGTCAACCACTACAACATCCGCCGGACGATCGATATCTATGGCGCGGTGCATGGACGTGACCTGGGTTCGGTAAGCAAAGACATCGACAAGATCGTAGAAGCTAACAAGAAATCGCTGCCCCGGGGCAGTTTCGCGCGCGTCCGCGGTCAGGTTGAGACGATGAAGACCTCGTACCTCGGTCTGCTCTTCGGTCTGGTCTTTGCAATTTTGCTCGTCTACCTGCTGATTGTGGTGAACTTCCAGTCGTGGCTCGATCCTTTCATCATCATTACCGCGCTCCCCGCGGCGCTGGCGGGCATCGTGCTCTTTCTCTTCACGACGCGGACTACGTTAAGCGTGCCTGCGCTGATGGGCGCGATCATGTGTATGGGCGTCGCCACTGCAAACAGTATTCTTGTAGTGTCGTTCGCGAAGGAACGTCTGCTGGACCACGGAGATGCCATCATGGCGGCAACTGAAGCAGGTGCAATACGCTTTCGGCCAGTCTGCATGACGGCGCTCGCGATGATCATCGGCATGGTTCCGATGGCCCTCGGTGCCGGCGAAGGCGGAGAGCAGAACGCTCCGCTGGGTCGCGCCGTGATCGGAGGCCTGCTGTTGGCGACCATCGCGACGCTGATCTTTGTCCCGGCGGTCTTCAGCCTCCTGCACGGACGGCGCGAGCAGAAGCAGACCGCGACGGAGTCGGCCGATCATCACATGACGGCAGGGGCCTAGGGGAAACAATGAGTATCGAAGGAGTACGCATGACGAGCGCGACCGAGACGAAAGAAGCAGGGGCCCATCCGCCCAGCGAGCACCCTCCCGAGCAAGAGATAACGGCGGAGGAGCCCAGGCTGACTCGTGGCACATGGATCGGCATGGCCGTAGTTGCCCTTATTGTGGCCACCGTTGTCGTCTTCGGCGTGACAGCTCGGCGAGGGGCAGAACGCACATTGGAGAAGGAGACGGCCGTCGCCTCCATTCCGTCGGTGAATGTCGTCTACCCAACTCCTTCCACGCTGTCGTCCGAGCTTGCGCTGCCGGGCAACACGCAGGCGTTCACCGATACGCCAATCTACTCGCGCACCAGTGGCTATCTGAAGAACTGGTACTTCGACATCGGGGCCCATGTCCGTAAGGGACAGTTGATGGCGCAGATCGAGACGCCTGAGTTGGACCAGCAGTTGCAGGTTGCGCAGGCAGATCTGAAAAGCGCGCAGGCGAACCTCGACCTCGCCAACACGACCTCAGCCAGGTATCAGAACCTGTTGAAGACGAACTCCGTCTCGAAGCAGGAGACCGATGTCGCCGTGAGCGATGCGGCTGCCAAGAAGGCGGCGGTAGACGCCTCCATGGCGAACGTGCGCAGGCTCGAGCAGCTCCAGTCGTTCGAGAACGTGTATGCTCCCTTCGACGGAATCGTGACCGCACGCAATACAGACATCGGCAGATTGATCTCGGCCGGCCAGAATACGACGGCGCAGGAGCTGTTCCACCTTGCGGCCATTGGGAAGATCAGGGTCTATGTTTCAGTCCCGGAGGCCTACTCCCCCTCCATTAAAGCCGGCGACAAGGCGACCCTGACGCTCGATGAGTATCCCGGCAGGTCGTTTGAAGGCACCATCGCTCGCAACTCCAGCGCCATCGATCAGTCGACCCGCACGCTGAACGTCGAGGTCGATATCGACAACCCGAAGGGCGAGCTGCTACCGGGCGCCTATGTCTTCGTCCACTTCAAGGTGCCGGAACACGCAACCAGCCTCATGGTCCCCTCGAACACGCTCCTCTTCCGAGCGCAGGGTCTCCAGGTCGGCGTAGTCCGCAACAACCGTGTGCAATTAGTTCCTGTGAAGATAGGCAAGGACGCCGGCGCCACCGTAGAGATCTCGTCGGGCTTGACAACCAATGATCCTGTGATTCTTGACCCCTCCGACTCGCTGGCCAGCGGCCAGGAGGTCCAGATCGCAAACCGCGTCAACGCACCGGCGACCCGAACGCAGCAGAAAGCGGGGGCGCAGTGACGTTGCGTCCGGCAGCTTGCACTAGCGCCGCCGTGCTCCTTCTGAGCGGATGTATGGTCGGGCCAAAGTATGTGAAGCCATCGGTGCCCCTCGCGCCTGCATACAAGGAAACACCTCCCGATGCGTATAAGGAGAGTGGGACATGGCAGGTGGCACAGCCTGCCGACGCGGCCCAGCGAGGAGAGTGGTGGAAGGTCTTCGGCGACGCCGAGCTGAACGTCCTCGAACCAGAGGTGGCCGTCAACAACCAGGACCTCAAGGCCGCGGACGCGCGGTTCCGCGAGGCACGCGCGCTGATCCGCTTCAACCACGCCTCGCTCTATCCGACGGTCGCGACTCAGCCCTTTGCCGGTGGACTGCGCGAGTCGACCAATCGCCCATACTTCAATGTATCCAGCGCACAGGGAAACGGCGTCGGCGACATCGTACTTCCCGTTGATTTGACCTACGAGATCGATGTCTGGGGCCGCGTTCGTCGCACCGTAAGCGCCGCGCGCGAAGAGGCGCAGGCAAGCGCAGGCGACAGGCAGACCGTCCTGCTCAGCCTGCAGGCCGAACTCGCCTTCGACTACTTCGAAGCCCGTAGCGCCGACGCCCAGGAGAAGCTCCTGAACGATACCGTGAAGTACTACGAAGAGGCCTTCCGCATCACCACCAATCGGTTTGAAGGCGGAGTCGCCCCAAAGTCAGACGTAGACCAGGCGCAGACGCAGCTTGAAGCGGCCAAAGTATCGGCGCGTGACATCACCCTGCAGCGCGCGCAGTTTGAGCATGCCATAGCCGTTCTTCTCGGCGAGCCGCCGGCGTCCTTCGCTCTGAGCGACGCGCCGCTCGATGCCCGACCGCCGGCCATTCCGCCGGGGCTGCCATCCGAGCTTCTCGAGCGCCGTCCGGACATAGCCGCAGCAGAACGACGCGTCGCAGAAGCAAACGACCGCATCGGCATCGCACGCGCCGCGTTCTATCCCACGATCTCACTGAATGGAGCAGTAGGCATAGAGGCGACATCGTTCGCGAACCTCTTCAATCCCGAAAGCCTCTTGTGGGCGATTGGCCCAACGGTCTCGCAGATCATCTTCGACGCAGGTCGCAGGGCCTCTGTCTCCGAGCAGGCCAACGCCAGCTACGATGAGACCGTCGCGAACTACCGGCAGACGACACTGACCGCGTTTCAACAGGTGGAAGACAACTTGGTTGCGTTGCGTGTCCTCCAGCAGGAGGCCGAAAATCAGCACCAGGCCACACTGGCGGCCCAATCGGCAGAGCAGATATTCAACAACCGATACGTCGGCGGCCTCGACACCTATCTGCAGGTCGTCATCGCGCAGACAGCTGCGCTGAACAATGAGCGGAACGACATCGACATCATGCGCAGGCAGATGGACGCCAGTGTCCTTTTGATCAAAGCGCTCGGCGGCGGATGGAACGTCACCGATCTGCCGAAGCTCTAGCTCTATCGGCCAGACAGCTGCAGCGGCAGATAGAACGAAAAGACGGAGCCCTGCGACGGCTGGCTGGTCACTTCGATGGAGCCGCCATGCGCCTCGACGATGGCCTTCGCAATGGCTAGCCCCATGCCCGTGCCCTGCACACGATAGCGCTGTCCTTGTCCGCGATAAAACTTGTCGAAGATCATCATTCGCTCCAGATCATCGACCCCCGCGCCACGGTCCGCAACGCTGGTAACGAGCTGGCCGCGAGAGACCTCGGCGCTGACGAAAATCGGGCTTCCCTCGGCAGAGTACTTTGCGGCGTTCTCCAGCAGATGCTGCAGCACCTTGGCGATGCGCTCTAAGTCCATCTGAACCAGAGGCAGCGTATCGGGCAGGCGGAGCTCAACGGGATGCGTTTTAAGCGGGCCCTGTGTCGCTTCGAGGGCCAGATCAACGGCCTCGCGCATGGAATGTAATCGCAGGTCGAGCTTAATGTCGTGTGCGTCCAGCTCCGCCATCTCCATCGCCTGCCCAACGAGCCGATCCAGCCGGGCTGCCTCTTCCTCGATCACCTCCATCATCTCCGTGCTCTGCTCTTTGTCGAGCAGAGGGTCGCTGCGCAGCGTCGTGATCGCGGCGGTGATCGAAGTCAACGGAGTCCGCAGCTCATGGGCCACAGAATCGAGAAGCGCGTTGCGCAGCCGTTCACTCTCGCGCGAAGCCTGCACCCGCGTCAGTGTCTCCACTGCGCCGGCACGCTCGATAGCGATGGCGGCCAGGCCGCACACTGCATCCAACGCCTCCGGTGAGGTCCCTTCACCAGTAATTCCGACGGCTCCAATCGGACGTTGTCCGAGGAGGATTGGAACCAGGGTGACGTCGCGCTCTTCGTCCCGGCGATGGTCTCTCGTAAACGCTGCGTCCCTGAGCTCCGCCGCCGTGACGTCCATGTAGTTCGGACTTGAGCGATAGACGCGGTCCTTTTCGCGCAAATAGACCGCGGCACCCGCTAGATTGAACGTCGCGGCGATCATCTGCGGCAGAACGTTGAGCAGGTCGATCACATTGCCCGTCACCAGCATCTGCTGACTGAACTCATACAGCCGCTCCGCCTCCCTCTGACGGCGGCGCGAGATCTTAGCCTCCCGGCGCGCCCGCTCCGCAAGCTGGCTCGCAACGATGCCGGTCACCAGAAACGCAAGCAGCGCTACCCAGTTGCGGCTGTCTCCAATGGTGAAGGTAAGCACCGGCGGAAGGAAGAAGAAATTAAACGCAGCAGCGGACAAGATGGACAGATAAATCGAGTGCCGCAGCCCCCAGTTTGCGGCCACCAGAAGGATGCCGACCAGGAACGTCATGGCCACCGTGGTCTCGTTAACATGCAACCAACGGAAGTAGACAGCTACAATGACAGCGGCAGTGGCCGTCGACACACTGTAGCGAACGATACTGCGTATGACCTTGCGCTGCACGACCTTATCTTATCCTTATGGGCACTCGCGACAATTCGAATCCCGCGGTAAAGAGTCCCGAGGAATGGCTGGAAAAGGTCGCGCCGGAGAAGACCCGCGGCACCTTCAAGCTCTTTCTCGGCTACGCACCCGGCGTTGGCAAGACGTACAACATGCTGAGCGAGGCGATCCGCCGGCACCAGCGCGGAGAAGACATTGTGATCGGCGTCGTCGAGACGCACGGCCGTCCGCGCACAGCCGAACTGGCCGAACAACTCGAAAAAGTCCCACGTCAAAAGATCGAATACAAAGGCGTCGTCTTCGAGGAGATGGACGTCGACGGCATTCTTGCGCGAAAACCGCAGATCGTCCTGATCGACGAGCTCGCTCACAGCAACATCGAAGGCAGTAAGCACCGTAAGCGCTACGAAGACGTGCTCGACGTGTTGGCCGCGAATATCGACGTGCTCGCAACCATGAACGTGCAGCACATTGAGAGCGTCGCGCCCACAGTCCAAAGCGTCACCGGCATTCAAATTCGCGAAACTGTACCCGATTGGATGGTGCAACGCGCCGACGAGATCGTAATGGCCGACCTGACGCCAGAAGCGCTCCAGACCCGCATGCGCCGCGGAGACATCTACGGCGTCGATCGCGCCGAAAAGGCCCTCGCCAACTTCTTTCGCCGCGGCAATCTGATTGCCCTTCGCGAACTCGCCCTCCAGCACGTCACCAAGGCCGTCGATCGCACCCTGACCGCCTACATGGACGCGAAACGGATCGAGGCCCTCTGGGCGGTGCGCGAACGCGTTGCCGTCTGCATCAGCTCCAACAGCTCCTCGCAGATGCTGATCGCGCGCGGCGCGCGAGTGGCCGAGGGAGTCGGTGGCGAACTCTTCGTCCTCCATGTTGACACCGACGAAGACCTGGCCGAAGACGAAAAGAGCACGCTCGCGGCCAACATGCAGTTTGCGCGCAACCTCAACGCCGAGGTCTTTACCATCAAAGGCAAGAGCATCGCCCACGCTGCGGCCAGCTTTGTTCGCGAGAAGCGCATCACGCACGTCGTCTTCGGACGCACCGCCGTCCATGGCTTTCGCAAATACCTCTACTACTGGGCGATCCAACACTTCCTGAAGGAATCGCCCAACGTGGACGTCCACATCGTCACACAGCACTCGGAGCGTGAATGAAACAAAACGAACACGATCAACCCGCAAAAATTCTCATCGTCGATGACGAACCGCAAATCACTCGTGTCCTTCGGACCGCACTCTCCACGCAGGGCCATTCACTGCGGATCGCCGCCAACGGTCTCGAAGGAATGGAAGCCGTACACGCATGGAAACCGGATCTCGTCATCACCGACCTCGCCATGCCGCAGATGAACGGCGTTGAACTGTGCCGCGAGATCCGAGCTGTTTCGCAGGTCCCCATCATTGTCCTTTCCGTCCGCAACCAGGACCTCATGAAGGTAGAGGCGCTCGACGCCGGCGCCGACGACTACGTCACCAAGCCCTTCAGCATCCAGGAGCTCCAGGCCCGCGTCCGCTCTCAACTGCGCCGCAGCACCGCGACCAGCACTGCACCCCCTCAGATCATCCGGGCCGGCGACTTTGTCATCGACATACCGCAACATCGCGTGACCGTTCGTGGCCAGGACACCCACCTCACCCCGAAACAGTTTGACCTCCTGGTCTGCCTGGCGCAGCACCCTGGCCAGGTCCTCACACACCGCGCTCTGCTCCATTCAGTCTGGGACACCAACGCCGATCAACCGGAGTATCTGCGCGTCACGATCGGCCAGCTGCGAAAGAAAATTGAGCTCTCCGACGAGCCGGCCTACATCGTCACGGAACCATGGATCGGATACCGCTTTCGCCCGACTGGCAACGACAATTTCTAGGCCTTTACAATTAGCGATTAACAGTTTTCAGTATTGAAAACTTCCAATCCACATATTTCGTCTGCTAGCATGGCCGTCCTATGGATTCCTTTAGCTCTGCACGTCGCGAACTTCTCCGTCTGGGCGGCATGGGACTGGCGGCAGCAGCAACCACCGCGGTACCTGCAGCTTACACCGCCACCAAACCCTCAGCTCCCGCAACGCCGCTCAGCGTCTTCGACATTCGCACCTACGGCGCCGTCGGCGACGGCAAGACCGTCGATACCCCGGCCATCAACAAAGCCATCGAGGCCGCGGCCGCAGCAGGTGGCGGCACCGTCTTCTTCCCGGCCGGGACCTAGCTCTGCTTCTCCATTCAATTGAAGAGCCACGTCGCTCTGTACCTCTCGCAGGGCTCGACCGTCCTCGCCGCCGACTCCCCTAAGGCGGGCCAGACCACCGGCTACAACGGCGGGACCTACGACGCAGCCGAGCCCAACGATCCCTGGGACCCCTTACCAGGACTACGGCCACAACCACTGGCACAACTCCCTCATCTGGGGCGAGAGCATCCACGACATCTCCATCACCGGCCCCGGCCTCATCTGGGGCAAGGGCCTCAGCCGCGGCACCCGAGGCGACTTTATAGCCGAGCAACCCGGCGTAGGCAACAAAGCCATCGCCCTCAAAAACTGCCGCAACGTCATCTTCCGCGACTTCTCCATACTCAAGGGCGGCCACTTCGGCTTTCTGCTCACCGGCGTCGACAACCTCACCATCGACAACATCACCATCGACACAGACCGCGACGGCATCGACATCGATTGCTGCAAGAACGTCCGCGTCTCCAACTGCACCGTCAACTCGCCCTGGGACGACGGCATCTGCCCCAAGTCCAGCTACGCTCTCGGCTACGCTCGGGCCACCGAGAACGTGACCATCACCAACTGCTACGTCGCAGGTTGCTACGAGCTCGGAGCTTTCCTCGACGGCACCTTCAAGAAGTTCGCCCCCGACTTCCGCGTCCCCCGCAACGGCCGCATCAAGTGCGGTACCGAATCCAACGGCGGCTTCAAGAACATCACCATCTCCAACTGCGTCTTCGAAGGCTGCCGCGGCCTCGCACTCGAGAGCGAAGACGGCGCCCTCTGTGAGGACATCGCCATCTCCAACATCACCATGCGCGACGTCATCAACGCGCCGCTCTTCTTCCGCCTCGGCGCCCGCCTGCGTGGCCCTAAGGAAAGCACCAAAGTCGGGACCCTGCGCCGCGTCGTCGTCGACAACCTTGTTAGCTACAACACCGGCTCGCATATCTGCTCGATCCTCAGCGGCGTCCCCGACTACCCCATCCTCGACCTCAAGCTCTCCAACATCTACATCCAGCACCAGGGTGGAGCGGTCGCCGACATCGCGAAAATTGTCATGCCCGAAAACGCCGAGAAGTACCCCGACCCCGGCATGTTCGGCGCCGACACTCCGGCCCAGGGTTTCTTCCTCCGCCACATCAATAACCTTGAGATGAGCCACGTCGAAGTCCAACCCGCCCAACCCGACCAGCGTCCCACCTTCTATCTTGAGGGAGTCAACCGCGCCGACTTCATCGCAGTCACCGCTCCCACCAACCCACCGGCGTTCCACCTCAACAACGTGACCGACCTGCGCATTCTGATCAGCCGCGCCGCGCCAGACACGCAGCTAGCCACTGCCAGCGATAAGGCCCTCTAATGCCCCGCTGCTCCAGGTTCGCGCGAGCTCCTACTGGGGCTGGCCATTACAACGGCTAGCCAACAATAGGAAACTATTTCCTGGTATGATAGGAACTTGCGCGCCCCACCCATGGCCACACTCATACCACCGCCTTGTCCCCCAACCAAATCTATTGTGCTGAACCGCAGTCCGTGATTTCATCGGGTCTGTAGATAACGAGAGACGGCCGCAGCCCGGACGTCAGGGGAGCTTCGCATGACCTATCAAGTCTCACGCAACGGACAGCTGTATGGGCCCTATACCCTCGAAGACCTACAGCGCTACGTCGCCGCCGGAAACGTCCTCCCAACCGACCTCGCCAAGGGCGAAGACATGCCCGAATGGGTAACCGTCGCCCAGCTCCTCGGCATCGCAGCAGTTCCGCCGTCACCGGTCTACCCAACTCCCCCCACGTATCCCCAACAACCGGGTACAGCGTATCCCGACCCGCCCAACCTCAACTGGGGCCTCGAGGTGCTTCTGGCGTTCCTTACCTGCGGCATCTTCGTCATGGTGTGGAACCTGGTCATCGCCTCCTGGGCAAACCGCGTCCAGCCCGCCAGCAAGGCCCTGATGTACTACATCATCGCGACGGTGTTGATCCTACTCAATCTCGGTGCCTCGTGGGGCGTTGTCATCGCTATCGCGCACCACAATCCTCACCCGCATCACAGTCTCCTCGGCAATCTGATCGGTCTCGCCTGCTGGGTCATTCGTCTCATCGCCCGCTTCACCCTGCGAGACACGCTCGAGCAGCACTTCAACGGCCCCGAACCTCTCGGCCTCCGTCTCAACGCCGTCATGACCTTCTTCTTTGGCGGCTTCTACTTCCAGTACAAGCTCAACGAGATCAACCAAATCAAACAGGCCCTCCGCTACCGGGCTCCCGCACGATGATCCCCGTCGCCCACAGCCGCCTCGTCATGACATTGCGTGCAGCGGCACCCCCGGCAGTCATAGCGCTCGCCGCCGCCATTCTGATGCGCTTTCCCCCCGCGCAGAACAGCTTCTATCCCCGATGCCCCATCTTCGAATACCTTCACCTGCAATGTCCCGGCTGCGGCATCACACGCGCACTCGCCGCTCTGCTGCACGGACATCTCGCCGAAGCAGTACACTTCAACGCTCTCATCACCGTGCTGCTTCCCTTCGCCGTGGCTTACGGCGTCCTCTGCTACCGCCGCTTTCTGCAGCACAAAGCGCTCCGCTGGCCTCAACCACCACCGGCCGTAATTTATGCCGCGCTGGCGCTGACAGGCGTCTTCACGGTGCTTCGCAATCTTCCGCGTCACGCGTTTTAGCCGCCCGGACGCAAAACGGCCCCAACATCTTGACGGGGCCGTCCTCACTGGGAAAAATCGTGGCTACGCTTCGACGGTAACAGGCTCCGGCGATGATACGGGTGTCGCCGTACCACCCTTCAGGTCGGTGCCGCCGGGCTTGCGAATGTCGATGCCGCCTTTGAAGAAAGCGCCATCTTCAATCGAGATTCGTGCCGCAATCACATCGCCGGTCAACGAGCCTTCGCTGCGAATGTCCACGCGATCGCTCGCCTGGCAGTTGCCGCGCACCTTGCCCAGCACGACGATCTCGCGCGCCACAATGTTCGCCGCCACCTGGCCGTTCCGGCCCACAGTCACCCGGTTGCCCGGCAGATTGATCGCGCCCTCCACCTTGCCGTCGATGTACAACGATTCGGAGCCCGTCAATTCGCCCTTAACGATCAGGGATTTGCCGATGGTCGCTTGCTCTCCCGTCGGAACGGCAGCCGCCGCAGTCCCAGCGCCGACCGTCGCAGGCCGCGTGGGGCTGGCCTCGAAGTTCGTTGTCGGCGTCGAAGGACGCACCGGTTCAGGAGTTGAGGGAGTATTGCTTCCAGTCTGGTTCGGTTTCCACATATTTTATTCCTGTCCTTTCGTACTGCTTCAAAATGGTCCCGCCGCGGTCGTGCTTGCACGCACCACCACTTGCGGCAGCACGTATTCTTTCCACGATACTACTCTGTAAAGGCCTCTGGAATCGCGCAGATTCACAATCTATTCCACAGTTTTTGTACCTTTCTCAATACCTGTGTACATCTTTCGTTGCAACTCGAATTTTCTTCCCTCCGCCGTCCCATTTCTTCCACTCCGCGAAAGTGTTTTGCCTCTCAGGAACTTATCGTGCAGAAAACACGGCCCGTCGAGTAGCATGACAGCAATTGAATTCTTCCCTGCGAGCCCTATCTCTTGAGTTTGACTCCGCGTCCGTCCCGCCCCACCCTGAGCGTTTTGCTCTCCCCTCTCACGCTCTTGCTATTGGCGTTATGCGTCCTTTCGTCACCGCGCCAGCTCTTCGCCGCAGCTCCCAAGGTCCACACCGTCACTCTTGGTCCAGTCCGCAAGGTCCCCTACACCCAGCCCGACGCGACCCCCGACACCAAGGCCGACGAGACCTCCACCCTCAAGGTCCGCCCACTCTTCGTCGACGACCACCAGAAGGAGTGGACCACCGGCGAGGTCCACGACGTCACCGATCGCACCTTCACCATTCGCCGCGCACTCCGTCTCAACGACGCCCTGCCAACCGATGCAGGGCCCCACTGGGTCTGGCAGCCGGGCCCCTGGCTCTCCGTCGACCGCATCACCGGCCACATCACCGCGTTGCACCTGCCCGACTTCGACGCCGCGGTCTCTGACGTGGTCTGGTTCCGCGACTACGCCGCCTACTGCGGCATCGCCACAACAGCCAAAGGCGGCCTCTTCGCCATCGTCGCCCAGCTTGGAGCGCGTCGGCCTGTAGTCCAGAAGCAAATCGGCCCATGGCCCCAGACCAACCACTTCATTCCAGTCTGCCAGCCCGCCCAGTGGCAACGTCTCCCCATGCGCGTCACCCTGAAACCAACCGGCGGCGAAGCCACCACCTACGACGTCGTCGGCACCGCCTCCATCCTCGAAGAGGGCGATAACTCCGACCAGAACTAATTTGACACACCACGCATTCCTGAAAAATTCTTGGAAATTTGATTTAGCATCAACCTCTATTCGCGTTACGGAAAAAAGCGCAGCTCCAGTCGTCCGCTATGCAGGAGTTTTGATTTGCTGAATCTGTTCCAGGGAATAAAACCTGTGAAGCGAGCCGGCGCTGTGCGCGACGCACTCGCTGGCGTCGCTTCGCGGCAATGGATATTCCGCAGGCCCTCGGCTACACCCGGATCGCCGGAATGCCCGTCGTCACCGGCCTCTACTCTCTTCTGCTCCCGCTTCTGGCGTTCGCGGCCTTCGGCTCTTCACGCTATCTCGTCGTCGCTGCCGACTCAGCGACCGCCGCCATTCTCCACAGCGGACTCAGCCAACATGGCGCCCTCGGCAAGCGCTCGCTACGTAGCACTGGCGGGCCTCGTCGCGCTACTCACCGCTGGATTCCTGCTGCTCGCCCGCCTGCTCAAGCTCGGCTTCGTCGCCGACTTCCTCTCCCGGACCGTGCTCGTCGGGCTTCCTCACCGGCGTAGGGTTTCAAGTCGGCATCGCGGTTCTCGGCCAGATGCTTGGCCTCGAGATCGACTCCCGCAAGACCATCGTTCAACTCTACGAAGTCTGCCGCAAGCTACCTAATGTCCATCTGCCCACACTGCTCGTCACCATCATCGTCCTCACCGCCATCTTCGCTCTTCGCCGATTCGCCCCTGAAGTGCCCGGCCCGCTCGTGGCCGTAGTCGGTGCCACGGCGGCCAGCGCAGCACTGGAACTTTGCCGGCCACGGCATCACCACCATCGGCCCCGTCATCGGTGGGCTGCCTCATCTCGGACTACCGGACGTGCACTGGCACGACGTGCCGCCGCTGGTCTCAGTCGCCGGCTCCTGCGCGATCATGATTCTCACCCAGAGCGCCGCGACCGCGCGCATCTACGCAGCGCGCCACCAGCAGCGGCTCGACGCCGACCAGGACCTCGTCGGTCTCTCCGCAGCCAATGCGGCCGCTGCCGTCAGCGGGACATTTGTCGTCAACGGCA
This sequence comes from uncultured Acidobacteriaceae bacterium, assembly GCA_963756685.1. Classification (GTDB taxonomy): domain Bacteria; phylum Acidobacteriota; class Terriglobia; order Terriglobales; family Acidobacteriaceae; genus Edaphobacter. The sequence goes on along the minus strand of CAVWON010000001.1, from coordinate 2,214,571 downwards.
GCCCCACCCAGACTGCGATGGTCGAAGGCGCTGGCAGCAGAGCCAGATCGCCCAGGTCACCACAGCAGCCGTCGTGGCGCTCGTTCTGTTGTTTCTCACCAAGCCGCTGCAGTACCTTCCCCATTGCGTTCTCGGTGCTTTGGTATTTCTGGTCGCGATCAAGATGGTCGATCTGCGCGGCCTGCAAGCGATTCGCGAGGAAAGTCCCGCCGAGTACGCTCTCGCGTTGATCACCGCCATCGTCGTAGTCGCAGTCGGCGTCGAAGAGGGCATCCTTCTCGCGATGGTTATGTCCCTGCTTCGCATCGTGCACCACAGCTACCACCCGCGCAGCGGCGTCATGCTCTCCGAGAGCGACGGAACGTGGAAGCTGACTCCACCCGTCCCAGGTGCGGTGACGGAGCCGGGGCTGGTCTTGTACCGCTTCGGAGCGGCCCTCTTCTACGCCAACGCCAGCCGCTTCTCCGACGAAGATCCTCACCCTCGTCGGACCCGTCGCCAACGTCCGTGCGCTGGCTCATCGTCGACGCCGAAGCGATCACCAACGTGGACTACAGCGCCGCTAGGGTCGTTCAGGAGTTGAAGAAAGACCTCGCAAATATGGGCGTAGTCTTCGGCTTCGCCCGCATTCCGTGGAACACCCGTGCCGACTTCGACCGCCACCACCTCACCGAAACCATCGGCCCCTCACTCCTCTTCAACCGCCTCCACGACGCGCTGGACGCCTACGAAAAGCAGCAATCCCCGCCCGGAGCAGCCCGAGAGAAAACGTAACACCGATTTTTAATCGGTGTTAGGTATTTCTAAGTAGCAGCCGTTCCGGAGATATACGCCTCGAGATGCCGGATCGTCATCTCCTGCTCCGAAATCACCCAGTTCACCAGGTCGCCGATCGAGACGACCCCGACCACCGCACCGTTCTCCACCACCGGAAGATGCCGTATGCGGTTCTTCGTGATGATCCGCATGCACTCACCCACCGTATGCCGCCGCGTGACAGAGATCACCGGACTGCTCATGATCTCCGCGACCCGCGTCTCCTTCGAAGACCGTCCCTGCAGAATCACCTTGCGCGCATAGTCGCGCTCGGAGATGATCCCCAGCAGCACCCCGCCTCCATCACCAGCAGCGCACCCACCTGCCGCTCCGCCATGATCTCAATCGCCTGGTATACCGACGCGTCCGGCGTCGTAGAGGCAATCGGCCCACTCTTCTGCTTCAAAACCATGCCAATCGTCGTCGCAAAATCAGTCATCGCTCACCTCGGGCCTCGAATACTAACGCGGCCATATAGCATTTCGCAATCGAAACCGAAGCACGCACCCGTTCCCCAGCAGTATCATCGACCTATGCAGACCTTCGACGCCCTCCTCCGCGAAGCCGAAATCGCCCACGGCCATCTCTGCGCCGGCCAGATCCTCGGCGTCCGCCTGGCCATGCTCGGCTGCGAGCGCCTCGGCATCGACGACCCCAAAGGCGTGCCGACCGCAAGCGCCTCGTCACCTTCATCGAGATCGACCGCTGCGCCACCGACGCCATCGCCGTCGTCACCGGCTGCCGCCTCGGCAAGCGCGCCATCAAGTTCCGCGACTGGGGCAAGATGGCCGCCACCTTCGTCGACCTCACTGCACCCTTACCGCACGAAGGCGACACCCCCGTCTACAAAGCCATCCGCATCGCCGCCCTCGAATCCTCCAAGCAGCGCGCCCGCGACCTCTACCCCCACATCGAAAACAAGAACCAGCAGCAGATGCTCGCCTACCGCGAACTCCCCGACGCCGATCTCTTCAGCGAAGAGTGGGTCGCGGTCCCCATCCATCCCCGCGAGATGCCCGGCTACAAATCCGCCCGCATCACCTGCGCGCAATGCGGCGAAGGCATCAACTACGACCGCGAAGTCCGCCACGACGAGAAAGATTCTCTGCGAAGCCTGCGCCTCACCCGAGACCCGCTACTACCAGCCGCTCTCACCGAAGGACAGCTCGCCACAAACAGCAAGGCCGGCGCGGAAACCTCTCCGCCACCGGCCTGCGAACATTGTTAGGCGTCACACGCTAGCCGCAACACCAAATTCTACCGACGGTAGCCGTAGCAATACGGACGAGCTCATGCGCCCGCACCCACTCGGCATGACGCCGTGCCTCTTCGATCCGCAGCCGCTCATAGTAGCCAGCCCGTCCATAGTACGGAGCGCCAAACCCAACGCCCACAACCACCTCTGCGTTTGCCTTCGCCGGAGTCGCCAGCACGACCGCGCCCGCCAGCAATCCAACCGTTACGCCCTTCACCATCATCGCCTTCACATTCGTGATCGTCATAACAACCTCCTGACTACACCTCACTGAACCCACCTTCACTCGCTCGGGTTGCGCGCAACTTTCCAGCCCAGCCGTGTTACTTACGTCAGTTTCTACAGCCATTTCGATTGCCAAGATATCTTTCCGAAGACGAATCCGCTGCGATAGGTCGCTGTTATCAGGCTGCCACAGCCGCATAGAAATTCAACGTGCAGCGGTCGTCAATGCTAAAGTCACGCCGTCGCCAGACTTGCAGTAATCCACCAATCCTGTACACTAAATCCCAACATGACGGTCTCCCGCCAACTCGCGACCTTGCACCTCATGCCTACTCGCTGTTGTTGTAGCTAGTCCCTCCTGCGCCGCACCCTTCTCTAAAAATTCCAGCAGCCGCATCCGACACGTCCATCGTGTGCCTCAGCGCCTTCTCCCAGGAGACTTCACATGTCCACCCCAAGCACCCGCCCATCCTCCGCCTCTCCACCGACGCCTGGGCCATCCTCCTCGCCGCCGCCCTCGGCCTCATCATCCGCTTCGGCCTGCTCAAAACCATCGCCTGGTAAGCATGCCAGCCCGCAGCCAACCGCACAGAAGGAGAACCCCATGGCCACCTCAACCAATCTGCCCGACCTCCGCACCGAGTACCCTCCCCACGCCCCCGGCCGCGGCCCAGCCGACCGCTCCACCCTCCTCGGCCTCCTCCCCGGCATCGCGCTCCTCTTCGTCGTCGGCTACGCCGGCAAGTTCGTCGAGCACTTCCTCAACACCTACACCAAGGCCCACCACATCACCTTCCCCAACATCGAGTACGTCCTCTGGGCCATCCTCTTCGGCATCGTCATCGCCAACACCGTCGGCGTCCCGCGCATCTTCCGCGCCGGCGTCGCCACCTACGAGTTCTGGCTCAAGGCCGGCATCATCCTCCTCGGCGCGCGCTTCATCCTCGGCGACGTCCTCAAGCTCGGCGGCATCTCCCTCATCCTCGTCTTCATCGCCTTCGCCTTCTCGCTGACCTTCATGACCTGGCTAGGCCGCACCTTCAACCTCGGCCCGCAACTCACCACGCTCCTCGCCGTAGGCTCCAGCGTCTGCGGAGTCTCCGCCATCATCGCCACCCAGGGCGCCATCGACGCCGACGAAGAGGACTCCTCCACCGCCATCGCCGCCATCCTCGCCCTCGGCGCGCTCTCCCTCTTCACCTTCCCGCTCATCGGCCACGCCCTGCACATGAGCGACCACGCCTACGGCATCTGGGCCGGCCTCGCCGTCGACAACACCGCCGAAGCCACCGCCGCCGGCGCCCTCTACTCCGACGCCGCAGGCAAATACGCCGTCCTCGCCAAGACCTGCCGCAACGCCCTCATCGGCTTCGTCGTCCTCGCCTACGCCATCCAATGGGTACGCAAGGGCCTCGCCAGCCGCGCCGCAACCAGGCAACTCGACAACAAAGCCGCCTTCCTCTGGCAAAAATTCCCCAAGTTCGTCCTCGGCTTCCTCGTCATCTCGCTGCTCGCCACACTAGGCGCCTCCGCCAACCCACACCTCGCCGCGCTAGGCTTCACCAAACCCCAACTCGCTCGCCCTCGGAAACCTAAGCCGCTGGGCCTTCCTCCTCACCTTCGCGGGAGTAGGCCTCCGCACCAACCTCAAAGACCTCTTCAAGCAAGGTGCCCGCCCATTCATCGTCGGAGCAGTAGGCGAAGTAGCCATCGCCGCCATCACCCTCCTCCTGGTCCTCGGAGCCGACCACATCTACCACCTCTAACGGGTGCCCCATGATCCCCGAAGGACGAAGTCCGTAGGGTATCGTGGGGTGAGTCACTACTCATAAACCAGGCCCGTCCTGCTTCGCTTCCTCACCCATCGCAATTCGACTATCCGGCATCTGCGCGAATGTTCCTGTCAAGTCTTTCGCTCTGGCGCGGACTGAACGTTCCAAAGCGTCCCCAGATTTATGGCATAGCTTTCAATGTGATGAACTCGGCGATTCCCAGTACCAACGCATACGTAGCAAATAGAAAGGCCCCATAGCGTCCTCCTGATGATTCCTGAATTCTCGGCATGAACGTTGAAAGATGTGACAGGACGATGGCTTCTCCAACCAGGCCTGGAATCGCAAGTAACAGAGTTGCCGAAGCCCAATCTGAGGTCGCAATCCGAAGAAGTCTAAGAATGACGACAACCAGGATTGCACTCAAAAGCGGTGACACGAAGAAGCTGACCCAATAATGCACTCTGGTCGTCTCTAAGACTTGAAGCCCCTGTACGCATAGTAGATCGAACCGACGGTCAAAATGATCAGTCCAAGGGCAAACAGGATGATGCGATTTTGCGAACTCATGGAATCCTCCTCCATATAACAGCCATGTACCAATCGGTACATGGAATCAATGTACCATATGGTTCATGCGGCAAGTCAAAGTCACGAAGGCCACGTTGTCGAACCATAGTGAGATCGTCCTGAAATGTCTTGGCGCATTCATCCGCGCGGGCACGCTGGATTTGAGCCTGGACCAACTCGCCACTGAGGTCGGAGTAAGCAAACGTATGCTGGTCCGACTATTTTGGCGGCCGGGACTCAATCGAAGAACGTGCAATGGAGCTCTTGGAGGATCGGCTTCGCGTGCAGTTTGCACCAAATAGCTTGCCATCCGGTATTTCCTTACAACGGGTCTTGTCCGAACTCTGGGCAAGAACGACCGACCCTGCCTCAAAGGGTGTGTTGCTGCTGATCATGGATGTTTCAAGACGTGCGTGGAATGGATCTAGCCGAGCTTATGAGTTCTATGTCGAACAACAGCGATTGTGGGTGGAACTGCTGTTGAACTATCTCCCCGAAAAGGACGTGGTGGAAGACCTCCTGCAATCATTTCAAGGGGCGGTTCTCGCATATTTGGTCACCGGCGATGCAGAGCGTGGGAGACGCATGCTCAACCGTCAAAGTAGACGACTTGATCGTGAGAAGCAAACTCGACGTGTTTCAAAACCCAACTAGCAGATACCGCTAAATCCGCCGTTGTAGTTGAAGCTCCTCCTTCCAATGATCCGGTCTTCTCGTCCCTCGGCGCTCTCGCCCTCCTTCCATTCGCCTTCGTAATCTACCCCCTCTTACCCAGCCACGACCCCCTCCTGACTCTCGCTGCCGCCTCGCTGGCAAGGCTTTCGGCTCCTACTCTGGTTCCTGGTCAAGCGAAGGCGGAGGCGCGTCACTCGGTTTTAGTTATTTTTCGCGAAAAACCCGGCAAAATCGCATGTCAAGTCCCAAAACAACCTAAACTATTGCACGACAACAACATCCGCGTGGCATTTTAGTTAGGCCCAACCGGCTATACTGGATATATAGGTCAAAAACAAGCCAGCAAGGGCAGCCTCCGGGGCTAACTCATTTAGAAAGACGATTTTAGGGCGTAACCCTTTTGTTATGACGATTTTGCAGGAAAGCTCGTTCCGTAAACTATTGAATCAAAGGAGTTTGCTTACGGGCAATAGGGGGGAGGGGGTGTGCCAAGGAACTCTAAGGCTATGGTTGCGAATTGGTTGCCAGTTTGACTCAGGTCACTCATCCACACGTTCGCCTATGGTAGCCTCCAGCAAGGGGTTGCAGTGCGCTGTCGCCCATACTTGCCGATGCCTGTGACTCGCCCTAGACTTAGCGCTTCCATCTGCCTCACAGCCTCCCTTCTGCTTGCAACCGGTCGGTTCTGTCCGGCCCAAAGCGCCCATCCCCAGCCCCAAACGGCCACCGAGACCGCCAACCCGCTCCCAGACGCACCCGAACCCCAAGACGTTCCCGCAACCACCCCGCCACCACCCAAAAAACCTGAACCAATCACCCTCCTCGGCACCCCGAAGCGGATCCTGCTCGACCAGAAAGCCATCTGGACCAGCCCGTTGCATCTTCAGCCGGCCGACGCATTCTGGCTCCTCCCCCTGGCCGCAGTGACCGGCACAATGATCGGCAGTGACCAGCACACCATGACCGATCTGATCCACATCAACGCAAACGATCAGAACCACTTCAAGACCCTGTCGAACGTGGGTGTTGGCACGTTAGGCCTCATTCCAGGCACCATGTATCTCTGGAGCCTGGGCCGCGACGCTCCACAGGCGCATGAGACCGCCATCCTGACCGGCGAAGCTCTCGTCGACAGCCTGGTTGTCAGCGAGGCAATCCAGCTAGTCACCCTCCGTGAACGCCCAGACGTCGACAACGCGAAGGGAAGCTTCTTCACCTCAAGCCCAGGTAATACTTCCTTCCCCTCAAACCATGCCGCCGCGGCCTGGGCCATGGCCTCGGTTCTGGGCGACGAGTACCCTGGCTGGCTCTCTCGCACCGCGTTCTACGGACTGGCCACGACCGTCAGCGTCAGCCGAGTCCTCGCCGAACAGCACTTCCCCTCCGACGTCCTCGTCGGCAGCGCCGCAGGCTGGCTGATCGGCCACTACGTCTACCGCGCCCATCACAACTTCACCCTGAACCCCTTCGACGCCAAACCCCTCCCAGATGACTTCGGCAAACCCCGCACCCAACCCACCTCACAATCGACCCAGCACCTCTCCCCCCCCGCCCCAAATCCTCCAGCAAAGCCGCTACCCGAAGACACCGACCCGGATACAATCGGATCCACTAACGTCCCTATGGACAACTGGATCTACCCTGCATTGGAGAGGCTGGGCGCAATGGGCTTTATCCCCGGCCAGAGCTCCTCTATCCGTCCCTGGACCCGTCAGGAGTGCCGACGCCAACTGCGCATCGCGGAAGAATTGGCCGAACAGAAAAACGCGTTCAGCCCAAGCCTGCTCGCGCAAGCTCACCTCCTGATCACCGATCTTCACGCCGAGCTGGAATCGGAGCCAATATATTACGAGTCATTGAGTCTCGAGTCCGTCTACGCGCGATATGGGACAATCGCTGGCCCGGCCCTCATTGACAGCTACCACTTCGGCCAGACCTGGTGGAACGACTTCGGCCGCCCACTTGGACGCGGCAGCAGCGCGATCGCCGGGTTCTCATTCCGGGCCCACGACGGACGGTTCTTCTTCTACGACAGACAAGAGCTGCAACACAGCCCCGGCAATCCGGCCGAGACACCTGCTGTCAATCAACTCATCAATACACTGGATCATCTCCGGCCCGAATGATCCCGAGATTCTGCCAATACCCCAACGCTCCGCATATGAACACCAAGGCGCAATGGAACTCTACGGAGGCATCGCCTTCGCAGGCAACTCTCTCTCCCTCGGAAAGCAGGAGCTCTACTGGGGCCCGACGACTATGGGGCCAATCGCCTTTTCCAGCAACGCAGAGCCAACCTACAACCTTCGCTTTGAATCGACGCGCCCTCACCCGCTGCCTTTTTTCCCGTCCATTGGGACCTACCGCTTCGACATCGTGCTCGGGAAGTTGTCCGGACACAGTTACCCGGACCGCCCGTGGTACAACGGACAAAAGGCCGCCTTCAACTTCGGAGACAACCTCGAAATCAGCTTCACTCGCTGGTCGGTATTCTGGGGTGTCGGACATCCCATCACCTTCCATAGCTTCAAGGCAAATGTCTTTAGCTTCAATTCAACCGGGAGCGGTGCAGGCGGTGAAGGAAGCGGCATTTATGGAGATCGAGCCGATCCCGGCGATCGCAAGAGTAACTTCGACTTCACCTGGAGGCTGCCCTACCTCAGCAAGCTCGTCACCCTCTACGCCGACGCCTACTCCGATGATGACCCGAGTCCGATCGACGCTCCGCGTCGGGCCGTATGGAACCCAGGCATCTATTTTGCGCGCCTACCTTTTCTGCAGCATATGGATCTGCGCGTGGAGGCTGTCAGTTCCGAAGGGCTGGCGCACGATTACGGCGGCCAGCACTTCTTCATCAACGATCAGTACCTCGACTCAAACACAAACAAAGGCTTCCTGCTAGGGAACGCCATCGGCCGCGACGGCCGCGCCATCGAAGGCCGCTCAAGTTACTGGTTTTCAGCCCGCACGCGGGTCGAAGCAGGCTACCGCCAGAACAAGATCAGCGCGATCTACTTACCTGGGGGCGGTACGATCACGGACGGCTTCGTAAACGCATATTTTGCTATCGGCAGCCACTGGCAGGCGGACATCTTCACCCAGTACGAGCGGTTCCTCGTCCCGTCATACCTGAACGGGTCACAACATAACACGAGCGGCTGGCTTCAGCTCAAATGGATCCCAGAGTTGCATTTACATCGCTAAGAGGACGTTAGTTCGCCGAGTCGCGAACAGAAACAGGGCGAGAGACTGCCCTAGCATCCGCAATCTGGAGTGGGCTTCGAGTTCGCCGCTGCCACCGTCGGTTTGCGTCGAGCATAAATCAAACCGGCGCCCACGCCCCACACCTGTGCACATGCCCGAGCGGCGAGCAGCACGGGCGAGAGTACTCCGACGATCGGATCTTTCCGGCAGGCCCGCAGTGCAAACGGCAGCGTACTTAGCAAAAAGCCGGCGAGCACAAACGCTGACACCGGCACAGCCGGCCGTATCGTCAGATCGAAGACCAACGAAATCAGCAGCGCAGGCGCAAAAAGAACCTGGAGCTTCATTATCTGCGGCGTATGGCTGTCTTTGACACCCTTGCTAGGATTTTTGCGCACAGCAAGCATGCGCCAGAAAGCAAACTTGTATTTCTTCTTCAGGTACCGCAAGAGCGTGTCAGGGTGCGTGTGGTATACGACCGCTGCGGGTACGAACCTCATCTTCCATCCGCGCGCCGACATGCGGTAGGAGAGCTCGATGTCCTCCGCGCAAGCTACCGGGAAGGAGGTGTCATATCCGGTCATCTCCAGGAAGCGGTCACGGCGAAAACCGGCCGAGTAGGTATCGATGAAGTCGATGTTGGCAAGACCCTCCATCAGGCGGTACTTGTCTTCGTACTCAATTTGCACAAAGCGAGCAGCCAGACTCTTTTGGTGCGTTCGGTAAACGCCCTTTGCTCCAACCACGCCAGGGTCTTTGAAAGGCTCGAGCATCGCCTCAAGCCAGTCCGGCATCGGCACGCAGTCGTCGTCGGTGAACAGGAGGACCTTTCCCTGAGCCTCCAGCGCACCACGATTCCTGGCCGCTGCAGGCCCCGCATTTGTCTGGGTGATCAGGCGAACTGAAGAATAACTGCTGACAACGCTGGCAGTGTTATCGGTCGAGCCATCATCGACGACCAATATCTCTACGTCCCGGCCTCTTGTCTGCGTCACTAAAGAGTCAAGGCAGTTTCCAATGCGGGAGGCGCCATTGAACGTCGGAATGACGATTGATGCTGATCTGGGTTCGGTCGAAACTCCGCCTCGCATCTCCTGAACTGGATACTGCTTTGAGTCATTCATGAAATCGAGTTAAACCGTAGCTCCCTGGGTCTTGGCGGGTGTCGCGGTCTTGTCGTGTTCGCTGCCGCGCAACAAATACTTCGAGAGGGTGACGAAGCCCTTGACATTGCGCTGGAGTTCGCGACGATCCATCAGGGATTGCTTCAGCTTGTATGCCAGATAGGACGGAGCGAGATAGAAACTCCGCCGTGCCCGATCGCAAAAGCTGACCAGCTGCTCATGCGTGATATTCGGCAGGGTGACGACGCTGTTATGGAGGCCGTCCTTGGTCAGCCACGCGCCCCAGTCTTCAATCTGGATATACTCCCGCTTCTTCGCTTCCTGATAGGCGACCGTGCCTGGGTAGACCATGATCGGAAAGAACTGTGCGGTATCGGGCCGGAGCTTCTTGGCGAAGCTCAGCGTCTTTTCCATGCTGGCCGGCGTTTCGTTCAGGTTGCCGACCATGAAGCAGCCGTGCACCATGATCCCGGCATCCTGGCAGCGGCGGACGAACTTATGGGCCTCTTCGTGATACTTCGCGTCGCGGCGGTCGTCGTTGTTCTTCTTCATGCCATTGATGACTTCAACATCTCCGCTCTCGAAGCCGACACAGAACAGCCGGGCGCCTGCCTTGTGCAAAGTCGAAAGCAATTCACCTTCGGCACCAATATCGGCGCGGCAGTTGGCATCAAACGGAAGCTTGTTACCACGGCGAATCAGTTCATTTGCCAGCTCAAGGGTACGCGGTTTGTTGACGATAAAGGTGTCGTCTTCAAGCATCACGGTCTTGATTTCGGGCATCTCGCGGGCAACGAACTCGAACTCATCAGCCACGTTCGCCACAGAGCGGTAGCGCATCGTATGCCCGCTGAAGGTCTGCGGATAGACGCAGAACGAGCAGTGGTACGGGCAACCGCGGCTGGTGTCAAAGACCACCAGTGGCCACAACGAGTGACCATAAAAATAGTCCGGCGTGTGCAGGAAGCGCTTGTACACCTCGGAGACAAAGGGCAGCTCATCCAGGTTCTTAATGGCTTCGCGCTGCTTATTGCTTATGATCTCTCCAGCCGCGCTACGCCAGACCAATCCGTCCACCGTGGAGAGGTCTGCACCGCATGCCTTTGCTGCCAGCCAATCGCGCACCGTGTATTCGTACTCGCGAATGGCCACGGCCTGCAGCGAGGCCGACATCGCCAGCGTCTCTTTCGGAAGAGACGACACATGGCGTCCCACCATCAGCACATGCAAAGAAGGGTTCGCAGCGACCATCGCTTCTACGACGCTGATGTCATTGAGAATACTCGGAGTCGAGGTATCGCACACGACTGCTTCAATCTTTTTCGCCGCAATCCGGTCGATCACCGCCTGTACTGAGAAACCACCGGCTGGGGCATCAACCAAATCAACATCGTGCCCATTCTTGATGGCAACTCCAGCGGCCGTGGCCAGCCACTTGGGGTAATACAGTGTTCCACTCTTGGTGACGGCAGGGCTGCGCTGCTCCCGGGAAAAACGAGGATGAAAAGGGGGATTTAAAAATAGTACACGCATTGAAAGCCTCCCAGCTAAGGGTTGTTATATCATAGAAAGTAAGCATCAAGCTGACTCGCCGATGAGAAGATATCGATAGTCCATTTCAATTGTTGATGAGGATATTGTCGACCAGTTTTATGTCTTTGCAAGGTGATTGGTCGGGCCTTGACGCTGCAGGCAAAGTGCCTTCGTGGGAACTGTTGAAAACAAGATGACAAGGTCTATGCTGAGGGGGTTTCTGGACCTGAAGAGCCGAAGGCTCAAACCGATCCTAGAGCACAAGATTCACACCTGACAGGATCTTCCAATCCGATAGCATCGGATTTGTGACGATTCTGGAAAGATATGGTCCAACTATTCGCGTGCTGAATCGAGCCGCAGCGAAACGCGATGACACCCAATTGGTGGGTCCGGAAGGATTCTCCTCCCCAGCGAAAGGATTATGAACCTCTGCTTTAAGTTTCGAGACGGAAAGCGCATAAATCATACCGGCGAATACCCAACATAGGCAGTGACAGTAAGGCGGGGTGGCGGCTGTGCGGTAAGATATGGGAAACCATGGGGAAGAGCGAAGCAGTTGAACCGGGAGAAAGGACGCCAGGAACAGCCTGTCCTGAGCCACCGGACGAACTCGACCTGATCGATATCCTGGTGATCCTCTCGATGGCGAGACGGAGAATTGCTGCGTTCACTGTGGCTGCAATGATTCTGGGCGCGACTGTCTCGATCTTGCTAAAACCAACGTTCACGGCCACGGCGGAAATTCTTCCCCCCCAGCCCACACAATCGGCGTCTTCGATGTTTGGTCGGCTAGGCTTCCTGGAGACAGGCGCTCCCCTCAAGAATCCAGCTGACCTATATGTTGGGCTCCTTGGGAGCCGAACGGTTGCGGAGGATATCATCGCGAAATTCCACCTTGAAGAGGTGTACCAGACGAAGACTGCCGGAGAGACGCGAAAGGCTCTTCAGAGCCACACCCGTATCCTGGCAACGATCGATGGGTTGATCCGTATCCTTGTGGATGATCACAGCGCACAGCGGGCGAGCAACGTGGCAAATGCTTATGTTGATGAACTGTATGCAATGAACTCACACCTTGCGATCACCGAGGCGGCACAGCGACAGACATTTTTCGAAGGGGAGTTGGCGGATGAAAAGACTGCCCTTAGGGCTGCTGAAGAGGACCTGAAGCAAACCGCTCAGAAAACAGGTGTGATCCAGTTGAGCGGACAGATGGAGTCGATGATTCGTAGCATCGCGCAAATCCGAGCGCAAATTGCTTCCAAGGAGGTCCATATCCAAGCGCTGCGAACGTTTGCAACGGATCAGAACCCGGAGTTGATCCGCGAGCAGCAAGAGGCCGCTGCACTGCGAGGGCAGCTGTTGCAGTTGGAGAGAGATCCGCGGAATAAACAGTCAGGGAGTCCGGGGTTTGCCGGTGGCCAGATCCCAGCTGTGAGCTTGGAATACGCTCGGAAGTACCGTGAGGTAAAGTATCACGAAATGCTCTTCGACCTGCTCTCAAAGCAATACGAAGCTGCGGGTATTGATGAAGCGAAGGCAGCCCCGCAGATCCAGGTAGTCGACCGGGCGATTCCACCAGACACGAAGACCGGACCGCCTCGCACGATCCTGACACTTGGTTTCGGCGCCTTGGGCCTTTTTCTCGGTTGCACTGCAGCCCTTGGGGCCCAAACCTTCCGAAAACTGGAGCAGCTTCCGGAATATGCGTTGAAGCTAGTTCTTCTGCGGAGCGCTTTGCGCTGGGCTCCCCCTAATTCGGCAACCGTGCCTGAATCAAACGCCCGATGAAATCCAAGCTTAATTTGCCCAATAATATCAATCGGCTCCTGTTGTCTGAGACGCCTCTTTGGGCGGGATGGATCGGGCTGTGTAACTTAGGATCGAAGGTCAAGAGCATGTGCTTACGCCGGCTATTGAATGCGCCCGGATTGCACTTGGGACCAGGCTGCGTCGTGCGGGGATCGAAGTTCATCCATTTTGGCAGGAACGTGTATGTTCATGGGCATTTATGGATGGAGGCAATTGCTACATATCGGACCCGAACAATTTCGTCCGGGGATAGAAATTGGAGACGACGTGTCATTTTCGGAAGGGGTGCATATCACTTGCATCGACCGGATCTCGATTGGACGGGGAGTGCTCTTCGGTAGCCGCGTATATGTGTCGGATCACAATCACGGCATCTACAAGGGACCTCTGCAGAGTCACCCGCAAGAGCCGCCCACCCAACGACAACTGGGGGGAGGAGGTGTCGTCGAGATCGGGGATCATGTGTGGATTGGGGATAACGCAGTGATCGTCGGGCCGATTATGATCGGCCGAGGTTCGATCGTGGGAGCGAATTCGGTAGTTCGGGCCGATGTGCCGGAGTTCACCATGGTTGGCGGGATTCCAGCGAGGGCCCTCAAACGCTTCGAACAAGCTACCGGCCAATGGGAAAAGTTGTGATTTCCGACTTCACACGCCTCTCTCTTCGCCAGGAACTTCGGATTCTCGATCAGTCAATATGAAGATAATTCTTCCAGTCCGCAGCATCCTCAAGCCATCGTCCTTATCGATGGTGGCAGTATCCCTCAGTCTGGCTGCGTGGCTCTTTCCTACATTTGGGGTTCTAAAGAAAGGGTTCGAGAATCCGGCCCGCCTTGACACTGGCGCGGTAGTCATTCTTGCATGCTGGTATCTGCTGATCTTCACAAGTTTTTTCTTGGGCCAGAAGATCGCTGGATTATGGTCTCTCTCTCGCGGGTATAAACCTACAAGCCCACTACTGGATTTAGAGTCGAACGCAATCTATCTGGGGTTCACTTTAATCGGCGCGCTCGGCCTGGGTGCAATGGTAACCACCATCGTTCAAAATATGTCTCTGGCCCAGATGATTCTTTTTATCTCTCTAGGACAGTCCAACGCCCTAAAGAACACAGTGTATCGAGGACTACCATGTCGGCATCGTTTCTCTCCGCTATATCGTGCTCTATCCTGCATCCATTGCGCTCTATCGGATGATCCGATTTAGGAGATATTCACTTCTGAATCTCTTCAACGTTCTAATGCTTGCTGTATCTACATTTCGTGTCTTTTCGGTTGATCTTGATTGCAGCGCTCGTCACAACATCTCTCTTAGTTACGTTTGACAGAGAATCGGTCAAGCTCAGCGTCGCTAAGATTGTCTTGGTCGCAGGCAGCCTCTTTCTAATACTGTCTGTGTTGAATATCTTCTCGCAACGCTGACTATTATGAACGCAACAATTTGTCCTTTGGATTGGCTGGGCTCAACGAAATCGTTGGATATTTGGGAACGCCGTTTCAGGTAGCGATCGGAACAGCGAACGTGACCGACCAGTTAGTCGCGAAGGGTCCGATCAAATTACGGCCTAGGAACCGAAGCTTACCGGTATTTTGTCGACATTCAGATCAACTACAACACGAACTCGGCGTTCGTTGCTCTGCACCAGCAGATGGGTTATTGGTGCTGGCCTTACATTGCACTGCTATGTGGTTTTATGGGGGCCGTCTTCAGGTTTCTTATATCCCTGGGGAAAACCTATTTTCTTCTTCCTTGCGGCGGAATTCTTTATGCATCAAGCGAATTGTGGCGTCTCGATCTTTTCCAGCAGGGTGCGTTCATAGTCTGGTTCGTGATTGGAATCGGATTTCCGGCTTCTGTTCTGTTTGCTGAACATCTTTGGTCGGGCGGAGGGACTCGAACCCCCGACCCTCTGCTCCCAAAGCCCAAACAGGGCTTTTCTGCCCTGTCTCCCGATGACTCTTAATATTCGTGGGCCCGCTTCTGCAATTCGAAAGCCTGATCAACCAGGCGGCGCCCCCTATCTGAACTCAAGATCGGTACGCTACACTAAACCTTCACACACGAATGATCGGGTGAGCCAGATACCAGAGTGAGGTGTAATTTTGATCAGAGATAATAGTGACGTGTCCTGGGGAAAATGGGGAAGAGGACCCGTACTATGCTGTGTTGACGCACGACAAATTCCGTCGTGAGAATCTTGACGACGATGTCAAGGATGAATTTTTTGAGACGGGCCGTTCGCACGTTGAAAGAGTCATGGCATTGACTCTCCGCCACTGTGGCCCAGGGATCGTTCGTGGAAAGGCACTCGATTTTGGCTGTGGGGTCGGAAGGCTGGTCATTCCTCTCGCACATTTGTTTGAGCACGTCACTGCCGTGGATGTTTCACCTGCTATGCTCGGAGTGGCAGAACAGAACTGTTTAGAGCGGGACATTAAGAATGTCGAATTTGTGCGTTCCGATGATGAGTTGTCCCGGATCGTGGGAAAGTTCGACTTAATACACTCATATATTGTGCTGCAACACATTCCGACTCAGAGAGGTGAGAGAATCATTGCACGGTTGCTTGAGCGATTGAATGACGATGGGATCCTGGCGATACACTTTCCATTTCAGCGCAACGATTCCATCATCAAGAGGTTCGTGCATCTTCTTCGAAAAAATTTATATCCAGTCTCTGTATTGGCCAACATCGTTCTGCGGAAGCCCTGGAACACGCCCTTCATTCAGATGAATATTTACGATCTGAACCGAGTATCGGTCTTGCTTTCGAATCACGGCGTTAAGGATGTGGCCATGGAGGTCGTTGATGCGGGAGGTTTCGTTTCGGCGTTCGTCATTGCGAAGAAAACTGCAGGACAAGCCGGAAAGGTTCAAGGAGAGCATCTGTGGGCCGCTAAGCTCGAAGCCTAGTATTCCGCTAAGTACTGCGACGAACTGGGGCCTTTCGGTCCCCATCTCTTCCCAGACTGTCATCACACATCACGCAAATCGGATAGTTGCCTCAGCCTAAGGATGCTGCATTATGGGACTGATACCTAGATGTGGTGAGTCAGGGGGTTTTTGTCATCGAGTCGTGCTCTGGATATCGTGCCCATAATACAAGCAAAAAGAAATCATGCCGAGAGATCAGGATTTAGGCACTCGTGATTGATAGACGCAGCTTTATTCAAACGGCGGTTTTGATTGCGGCGGGATCAGCCTCTGGCTCCCAACTGTTAGGCTGCGGTAGCGAATTGGTTATACCGTGCCTAGGCCCAGCTCCGGCACCGACACCTATCCCGGGCATGACATACATTCGCGCATCGGAGATCGGGTGTGCGCTTGACTGCAAGCTGGAAACTGGGCGCAACAAGTACACCGGCGGCCAGGCCACTGACGATGGTCCGCGTATAAATGCCGCGATGGCTGGCGCGACGGCGGACAATCCGATCACGCTGATCATCGACGGAAGTGCATTGATTTCTGGCTTGTTTCTTCCGGCCGGGGGTTATTGGAGCATCGCGGGACTAGGCTGTGGCACGGGTTTCTTCGTGAAGACGGGCACCAACAACGACGGCATCCATAACGGACCAAGCAATGCGGCGGTGCCCGTCCGATCCGGCACCACCAGCCCCTCCGCGAGGAAGGAATGTCTCGCTTAGCAATTTCACACTAAACGGCAACCAGGGAAACGGTACTGACGGAAATTCGACGAGCGGAATGCGACAGGGCAGCAAAACAGCTTGGTATTTCGGAATCAACCTGATGAACCTGGACAACATCGTTCTCGATAAAGTGGTGGTGGTGAATACTCCCGCGTATCACATACGACTCTCAAATGTCGGACATATTACGGCATCCGGATGCGTGATGCAGAGCCAGGGCCCAAGCACGGACGGACTGCATTTCGATGGCCCGGCTAACGACATCACGATCTCAAACTGCTCCTTCATGACGGGTGACGACTCAATCGCGCTCAACTGCCCGGAAGGCTACTCCGGCAGCATCTCGCGAGTCACAGTGACCAACTGCAAGTTCAATAGCTGGTCCCTGATGCGACTCTATACGTCACTCGGGGGTTCTAGCCCATATAAGATCGACGCGGTAAGTGTAAGCAATTGCAGCGGCACATTGGCGGAGGCCGTTTTCCTGATCGGTGTGGGCGATGGTAGCAGCCCGAACTCTGTTGCATCCTTGAGCATCGCCGATTGCAACTTAACAGCCCCGACCGTGCTCGGAATTGCAGAAAACTTCGGGACTATCGCACTACAAAACGTTACGTTTGTCCCATCAAAATCTCACGTCGTTTGGGCCTCGTCCGAAACAAACCACGATTGCGCATTTTTGCGGCCTTCCCCAACACAAGGTGAGGTAACTTGCTCTGGCTCGAGTCTCTCCTTTAGCAATTGCGTAATCCACCGGGATTCGAGTGCGAATGTCGCCGCGGTGATCCTCGAAGACGATTCAGTGATCGACAATCTAGCGTTCAACGGGTTTGAAGTGCAAGACGCCGGATCATACGATTCAGTGCTAGAGCTGCTTTACACAGGGTGGGGATCAATCGGACAACTAGTTCTCGACTCTGTGGACAGCGACAACATCCGCGCTCCCGTGCCAATTGGCGGATTCTCCAGCGTCGGATCTGTTTCTGGGGTCGGCGTGCTGACAACAGGCTGGGAATTCCCCGATGCTGTGATGGCCAACGGGGTACCGTACATCTCGGCGAATTCAGGTCTGCCGTCGATAAAGATCGGAGGAGTGGTCAAGCCCTACCCCTAGCTCTGATTTACACTTGAGATGTGACTGGAAGATGCAACTGTTGGCTACGGCAATCGTAGCGCGCTACATCAGGTTCCACTTCTGGATTTATGCTCAATACAATAGAGATCAGTATGAGAGAGCGTAATGAATCGATGTAGAAATTGCGATGCGGTAGCTATTCGCGACCTTGGTTTTATAGGCGCTCTTGCTCCTTTTTTTTTGAAGCGCGTCGTTGGGGCCGAACTGATAACTCGCTACTCCGCTAGCCCACTCAAACGATCAATACAAGATCTCACAAGTATCGTCCAGCGCCTCGTTGCAAGAATTCATCCCCAGGCCGTCGCAGTCGAACTCCAGTCCTGCCTTAACTGCTCTTTCGTCCAGACAAAGCTCCCTTTCTCGGATGAAGCGATTGGTCGTCTTTACGAAGACTACCGTTCCGATTCCTACAACAAAGAGCGTAGTCATTACGAGCCGACGTATGCTGCTGTCGCGAATAGCATTGGCAGTCATACTGAAGCCGGTCTCGACCGAGTCGAAGCGCTCACCTCTTGGCTGGAGGGCAAAATCAATCTCGATGAAGGAACCATGCTGGATTTCGGTGGTGCCGACGGCAAATTCCTTCCTGCATTTCACGGCCAAAAATACGTCTATGAAATCTCGGATATACAACCTGCCCCGGGCATCATGCGTATTGCTGGCGAATCTTCGCTTCAGACCTATTCTTACGTTCAGCTTGCCCACGTTCTTGAGCATGTCATAGAGCCGCTGAAGCTAGCTCGACGAGTAGCCGCCTTGGTGCAGGAAGGCGGCTACCTTCTCATCGAGGTACCGCAGGACGTAAGCACAGAGATACTGCAACAACTTCAATTCGACGACGCTCACCGGATTTTCACCGTTCATGAACATATCAACTACTACAGCGCGCTATCGCTTCGAAAGCTAATGGAAGCTGTAAACCTGGAAGTCGTTGCCATCGATGCCCTTCCGATTGAAAGCTCAATGGGCAGGCAGACTTTCATCCGCGGGCTGGCAAGGCGTTTCTCCGCTCAGTAGTCTGCAAGAAACCGCCTCCAGCCACGAGACGGCCCAAGGAGACTCCACCCCGTCTCTCCATGCCGAATCAACGAAAGCTCCGTCTGCTCAGCCATAGACACGTTACATTATTAGAGTTGTCGGAAAGAACCTTCGACTCCCTTTGCTTTCGATATGACTCTACTAAGTAGACCTAAATACGAGGCAGAAACGAACGAGCTACAGGGGAGTCGCTTCAATAAGCGGAATCGGATATCCAGATTGAAGGACCAGACGCGTCGCAAAGCCAATCTCCTCAAGAATTGCGCAACATCTCTCGGTTGTTAGCTGGCCGTCAACAAAATGCGGCTCGATAATTAGCCGCGGCCTCAACCGTGACAACAAGCCCTTCGGGCTTTCCAATAGCTCGATCTCCGCTCCCTCAATATCCACCTTGATGAAATCAATCCGGTTGATCTCGCGTTCGGAACAAAAGGCGGCGAGCGTGGTCGTCGGCACATTAAGGATCGCACCACGTCCAGTTCCCACAATCGAGACTGCGCTTGAACCCATCCCGCCCTCGCTCGAAACTTCCACTCCCTCTCCATGACACCAGACAGCTTTAGGCACAAGATTGATATTCTCTGGTGCGCCGAAACATCGAGCCGTCTCCAAATTTTCCGAGGCTGTTTCAAAGTTTGAAGGATCTGCCTCAAATCCGTAGACATTCCCTTCCGGTCCCACGAGTCGCCCAAATCCGATTGTGGTGAAGCCCGCATACACTCCCAGATCAAAGACGACATCTCCCGATTTCAGGCGCGCGAAACGTCGAATACTGCTCCAGCACTGAGTGCGGTTCTGGAATCGACGGGAAAAGGATAGGAAAGGATTCAAAGCCAGTTATCTAGTGGTAGCGCGGCCCGCTAAAGTCAGCCAACCGTTTATCACGCAATTTTAGTGGCTTCACCGAATCAAAAATAATCGAAGCAGAGCACGCACTCGCGCAAATACATTTCCTGTACGTACCCAAGACGAAGTATTCTATCTTCCTTCGACAACTCGATGTTTTCTTCGCCATAGCGGAGTGTCACCTCGTTGCTGGCAGCCCACCGTATCATTCGTCTGTGACGCCGAGATCGCAGAATAGACGCGGGAATAAAATGCTTTATAAATTGTTTCATCGATGTATCGTCCCAACGCCACAAATACTATTCATGATCAAACGTAATCGCAATCACGCTGTCAGTATTCCTCATCAACCAAGCGAAGACTACTTCCCGGACCTCTTACATATCTTCATGTATCCTTGAAAATAGTTAGGGGCTTAGAGTCCGAAACTTACGCTTTGCAAGGACGCTGGCGAACCGTCTCATTTGCTTTGTCTAATCCAACGAATACTGTGAGCGGTGGCTAGCTTATTAGCTATTTTAGCTTAGCGTTATTTTAGCGCATAAGGATAGATCCCAATATTTTATCAAGCTTATTATAGATACGTATCAAAACAAGCCAACCGCTGGCAAGAACATACGGCATTCTTAGAATGGGAAAAACAAAAAACCAGTAACGGAAGTTGCCGCCAAATAGAGGGGTCAAGATTGTTTCTGGCGCTCGTTCTTTCTCAAAGCGTGCGGGTGATCTTCGCAAATTTAGAAGTGCCGCAGGCAAGAAGCGCATCAGCGTTCTATTGATAATACTCCGGGCTATTGTGGGATCCTGCAAGCGATCCTCGGTTATATTCTTGAGGTTAGCCCCAAAGACCTGAGACAACATATAGCCACCGGTATTGTTCGTTCGCATTCCAACTAGCTGTTCATGAATATACAACCCACGCTTGTATCCATTCAGTGCCGCATACGTCCAACCCAATTGCACCAAATTTGTGCCCACTAAGCTTGAAAGCTCTTTCTGATTGACCGCCACGACATGATCTTTGTTAATGATGTTGCCGCTAATGAAGGTAAAAAATATATGGACTACTCGTGCGAATACCCGCGCATCTTTGATCACTTTAGGGGCTCGATAGGACATGACCCGGTTGGAACTCATTGGGTCATCGAAACCATACGAGTTCACATAGATTAGATTGTATTCGTTAGCCTCTAGATACAAGATGATTTTCTCGATAGCGCCCGGTGTGACGACATCGTCGTCACCAATGATCCAAACATACTTACCCTGCGCCTTTTCGAAGCATTGGAGGAAATTCCTGTCTGCTCCGACGTTAGCGGTGTTGCGCAAATAACGAATTGCCAACCCTCGATCTATATACGCTTTGACGACGCTGGGTGTCTCGTCAGACGAGTCATTATCAGATACAAGCAACTCGATTTTGGGGTTAGATACACATTGATCAAAAAGGCACGATAACAACTCGTTCAGAAAAACAACCCTGTTGTAAGTAGGAATTGAAATCGTGAGAAGGGGCCGGCTATTCTGCATGCCAGATTCTCCGATATTTGAGGAAAATAAAAGTTCCGAATCCCAGACCACCAATGCTGGTGGCACACAAATACCCGCTGATCATTCCAATAGCGCCAAAGTTTTTTCCTAATACATAGGATGAAAAGAGCATAAATAATGCACCCACAACAGAGATAAGTAAGAACTTTTCCTGTTTATGCGCTCGCAGATATATGGCCTCTGAGATCACAATATGATTGAAAATCATAGTCAACAAAAGCATTCCAAAGGGAAGTGGGCCAAGCACGCGATGAGCAAATCGGCTCTGCTCCGCATTGAGATAGATCACACTGCTCCAGACTGCTGCAGAGCCTAAAACACAAACAACCAAAGACTGCGTCAGCGTCCGAAAGAAAATATGATCCAGTTTTACGTATTCCTTGCGCGCGATCATCGTTCCAAACGGTGCTGCTTTGGTGTTGACCCATGCAATGCTTACTGCCATCAGAGCATTGCTGATATTCAAGGACATGCCCATCTGACCTGCGGCGATAGGTCCCCAATATGCGAAAAGAATTGGATTGAATAGTTGAAAAATAAAATATCCGCATATCCAGCTGACCGCGATACGCCACTGAAAAGGCCACACCTCTTGCCACCAATGGATGCGATCTTGACCTGCGTGATAGAAGAACAACGGTAACAGAAGCCGTCGCCGTGTGTAGAGCCAGACACCCCCAACCAATACCTGACCCGCAATCATCATTGCTGGCGCAAAAAGGCCATGGCGTGTCAACATTGCGCCCCAGGCAAGCACACTCCCAAGCACAGCCTGCCACAGACGGGTACGTGCTACTTGTGGCACATATCCACAACCCTCAAGAAAAGAGAAAATAGGGTCAATCTGAAAGGCAAAACTTGCGGCCAGAACCACCAGCCACCAAGGCAGACGCCATGCGACCTCGTGCCCAGAGTGCGAATTACTGGCAAAAAAATGAAGCCCCGCTGGAATAAGTATGCACGGCATCAAGAATGCGGTGATTGAATACCAGCGCACTGACTTTTGCAGTACCGATGCCAGTCTTGCATGAGCTACAGGGTCTCCAGTAATTTCGTCATCGTTAGAAATGGCCAGATGCGCACACTCATGGCTTGCCATCTGCAAGATAACAAAAGAAAAGCCCAATTCGAAAACCATCTGAAGGGCAACGAGGCTTCCAAAGGTGTAATAGTAACCCTGCTCAGCACCAGTGAGAGAGTGCGCGATAAGCACAATTGTTACAAGGCCGGCCAGGCTAGACCATCCTCGCGCAAGCACCGTAAGAATAACGGCTCGATCTAGGCCCAATAATTTTCGCAGCCGCGAAGTAGCAGAGGGCTTAGAGGTAAGCGTGTCGATTTGGAGCGGATTCATCAGGGGGTCTAAGTTCAATCAGGTTGCGCTATGAGTCGCACCTTGGACTGTCCGATCTTCCTAGCAGTAGACTATTAGTTTAGCCTAACAGTGTAGCGAATGACTTTTCGCGTAAACCTATTCCGGCGATCTGGCCTAGAAATGAGATATGAGTGCCGAGGGCGCGGTTGAGGATGTCTTTGAACTGTGATCATAGAGTCGGAGGCCAATAAAGCGTTCGAGCGCATTGACGTCGATGCGTCGTGCCACGGTCTTGTCGCAGGCAGAGCAATATGTTGTACAAGGTGTGCCATCTTCTCTGGTTATCTCGATAATGATGTGCCCGTAGCGCTACTGGTCGTCTGAAAAGTGACCGTGGCTGCGGTTGTCAAACCCTCCAGGCTACCTTCTTCGTTGTATCAGGGACTTACGATGCTGATGCGCTTCATCATCCCTCCCGGGGATTGCCATACCAAGCGGCTGTACGGCGAATGGATTCTTCCAAGTTTACCCTCTCTTCGAGGCCAAGCAGCTGCTTTGCACGGTCAACTGAGGGAACGTAACGCGAGGGAGCGGAGCCGGGCGATGGCTGACATGCCACATTAATGACAGCATGAGGATTGAGGATTTTAGCGACTATTTGCGCGAGTTCCAGAATGCTAACTTCATGCGCCGAGCCGACGTTGATGGGGACTAGGGACGGGGCGCGGAAGAGTACCGTCCAGAGCCAAATTGCGAGGTCAGCACCATAGAGGTAAGAGCGTCTGGATGTACCGTCGCCTTTAATATGGATGGAGCGGCCGGCTAGCACATCACCGATGAAGTTGCCGATCGCGAAGTGAGTATAGAGAGGAAGATGCGGTCCACAGAAGGCCCAGCATCGGGCGATAGCACACTCGAGCCCGAAGGTCTTGTGAAAGAGAGCGCACATGAGTTCGGAAGTGCGCTTGCCTTCGGAATAGACGCTGGCCGGATCGAGCGGATCCGGAGCGCCAGCGTGGGATTCGGGCAGATGCGTAATTGCGGAAGGCTGCTTGCCATAGATGGCCCCGGAGCTGGTGAGAAGAAATCGAGAGGTGCCATGACTGGCGGCGAACTCAAGAGTTCGTTGCGTGCCAGCCAGGATGGTCGTCAACATATCAACGGGAGCTTCAGCGGCCTGCCGTGCGCTGGCCTCGTTTGCGGCGTGAATGACGAAGGAAAAATCGCCGTCGGGGAAGGAGAAGTTGCGGACGTCGCCGACAAGGAGGGTGATGGCGGGATCAGCGACGAGGTGAGGGCACTTCGCGGTAAAGGCGACGGGGTTGCGAGTGAGGACGGTGGCGTGAGCGTTAAGGTTGAGGGTACGGTTGATATGGACAAAGCTCTCGACCAGCCAGCAGCCGAAAAAGCCAGTGCCCCCAGTTAGGAAGATACGCTGATCGCGCATCCCCTCCCAAAGCGATCTTGTCCCGGTAAGGATGAGCTCGAGATCGGTAGTGGACAAATGCTTATCTGCCATAGCTACGTCTGACTATTTTGGCAGGTTAAGTGTAATATGCCTAGAAGGGTTCGCGCGGCTCGGCCCTTATGGATGGCCAGCGATACAAAGCTCATGGGAAGTTGATATCAGGACATCGTGTCCATCCTCCCAGTACGATCAGGGAGCTGGACTTTGACTTTGTAGTTGTGACTGCCGCATGCCTCACCAAGAGAAGAGTTGTTGTGCGAAAAAGGGTATTCTCCGCCACGACAGAAGTTCTGGAGGAGCGCTTTGCTTTGGTGAGTCTCGATGTCGATCTGTACAAAACCCACGCTTGCGGGGCTGGAGTACTTCTTTCCGCGGCAGATGCATCTTCATATACGACTTCAACAACCGCAGGTTCAGAGGGCCCGAAAAGCTGTTGAAAAGTTTACGGATATCACTGGAGCGACCTCCCAATAGAAGCCTGTCAGGGCCTGGATCCGATCTTCGGATGGATCCAGGGCCTTGACCAAGCACATCAGAGCAATATCGCTTGCCGGACAGAGCGCAGGCTTACTTCCTGTAGACCGTGCCCACGGATCAGCAGCTTAAGCGGGGGAGAGAAAGCGGAACACCTTGGCAGCGATGTCTTCTTCCAGACTGGGTGTCATGAAATGGAGAGGGTTGGACTCCATGCTGCCGGAGGCAGTAACGCGACTGCTGATCTTGGGAAAATAGGTCTGCTCGGGATCGATCTTAACCATAAAGGCTGCGGGGCCGGGGGCATTAGTCGCTTCGAGAAAGACAGGGTCTTGTTGGAAGCCAGGGCGAAGCTCCTGCAACGGAATCCCATACGCTTCGAAGAGTTTGGACCAAACGGGAATGCCGAGACCGGTACTGGTGTCGCAACCCACGTAGCGGCCGCTAAAGTAGTTCTTTTGGGTCATGCGGATCGAAGCGTAGCCATTGTCGTCGAAGATGAAGATCTTGAGGTTTAGTCGATTGACAAAGACCGTGCCGAGTTCCTGGAGGTTTTGGAGGAAGCCCCCATCGCCTTCGACTAGGAAAGTTCTACGACCGTTCGCTGCAAAAGCTGCGCCGATGGCCCCCGAGAGGCCGTAGCCCATCGAAGCGAGGCCCTTGTCGTTGAAGATACGCTGACCGCGTTTGGTGAGGAAGGTCTGCATCATGACAGTATTGGCACTGCCGCTGGAGCAGGGAATAATGACATCTTGAGGGGTACAAATGGCAGACAGCTTGAGGCAGAAGTCGTACGGTGAGACGAAACCATCACCCGTGTGGTTCGCGGGATCGTTGTGCGGGATAGCTTGGCGGACGGTGTGACAAAACTCGATCCATCCGCTGTAGTCAGCATATTTGTCCTGAGCTGCGATGTACTCAAGGACTCCGTTCGCGTCTCCGCACACGGGTAAGTCAACTCTGGGATGGCCTTTCGTCAGTTCGGCGGGATCGCAGTCGACCTGAACGACCTTACCGACTGGAATGAATTGCTGCCAGCAAAAACCTGTCTGCTGTAGGCCGAGACGTGTGCCAAGAGCGACTAGGAGATCGGATTGCTGCATAAGAATGTTGGCTGAACGTTGCCCCCAGGTATTCGGCCGACCGAAGAAGAGTGGATGGTCCTCATGAACACGATCAATTCCGTTCCAGGTGACCATGACCGGAATACCAATGCTAGCAAGACGATCAAGGACTCGTTCGCTGGTAGCGCGGTCGATACCGCCTCCGAGAAGAAGAACGGGGCGCTTCGCATTGCGGACGCGGGATACGATGTCTTGCAGGATGGCTTGGGAGACAGGTTGGAAGACGGCGTCGGAGAAGTAGGGGGGAGTGAGGTTGAGCTGTTTCGCGTCGACAATTGCACCCTGAACGTCAAGTGGAATCTCCAGGAAGACGGGCCCTTTCCGGCCCTGACTGCCTGATTCTGCTATGCGGGAGAACTCGTAGTGATCGAGAACCTTCTCTATGAGCAACGACGTGACAGCAACCGGACGCGCAAGACTGACTCCATCAATCTCCTGGATTCCGCGTTGCCTCACTTGACCGCGGGCCAGGCCCGCAACTTTGACCTGACCGCCAATGACAAGCAGTTCGCGGCTCTCAAGGTAGGCACCCGCCATGGCTGTAATGATGTTGGTGAGGCCTGGGCCGGCGGTAACCAACGCAAAAGCCCTACCACTCGTGGAGACCTCATTGAAATATTCCGCGGCGATACCGGCCGCTACCTCATGGACCACTGGAATGCAAGTGAGTCTATGACTGCAACTTTCCAGCAGATGCATGATGTTTCCGCCGGCGACAAAAAAGCAGTGAGTGTAGCCGAGCTCGGCTAGCCAGATTGCAAGTTGATCACTATATTTCATCCGGTCTTGTCATGTCCTTCTGCTTGAGTTTTGCGTGGCGAAGAGTGTCGAGATCTCAGAAAATTCCGAGATCGGAAAACGCGGCTCCTTAATTGAGCCGTAGCCGTAAGTAGCGTAGAGAAAGCGGAGACCATTGGCTGCTGCCGCTTCTTCGTCTTCCATGGTGTCACCGATCATCATGGAAGATTCGCGGTTAAGGGAATAGCGCTGGAGCAGGTCGGAGATCATCTCGGTCTTGCTATCGTAGGCTGGAGTGCGGCTGTCCCGCGTTGAGATTTCCTGGAACAGATGTATCAAACCCAGTTGAGTAAGAATCTTTTCGGTCGGGATTTGAGGCTTGTTGGTAACGATGAACATGCTAGCGCCTGCAAGGTGGAGCGCTTGCAACGTTTCAGCAACACCGTCGAACAGAACCGTCTCGCGCCAACCGTCATTGTCGTATCGGGTGCGGTACGTGAGTTCGATTTGAACCAGCTCAGTCTCGGAAAGTGTGGGCTCGATGCGGGCTGCTATCACGCGGATAGGCGGCCCAACGACCGCCCGCAGATCCGCCGCCGGCATCTTTCTGCCGACGGAACAGAACGCCGCAGAAAGCGAACTGCCAATGCCGGGGCAGGAATCGATGAGCGTTCCGTCAAGGTCGAATATAAGAGAAGGATTCGGTTTGACTGCTCTCACATGCATAGGCCCTGGCGCAACGCTCATTAGCGATTAAGAACCGACCAGCGCTTCTCGAGCATGTCGATTCGCTTGGAGTCCTCTTGCTGAATCTGGCCGTAATAATCCCTTTTGTTCAGCAGCCAGAGGAGCTCAAAATGAACTGCGTTCAGAAGACCTTGATCAATGTGCTTTTCTTTGGCGGCATTCGCGTCGAAGATGACTTTTCGCGTCTCGAAGCGGGTGAGATGGACGCCGACCATCTCACGCAGAACGGGTATAGAGTCGCTGGAGACGCCACCCCCAACCACAAGATCGAGGCCACGGGCTTTGCACGCGGCTGCCGTCTTGAGAACGCAGTCGGTGACCCGTGTGCCGTTAATCGCGTCCCGATCGAGACCGGCAGAGAGTGAAAAGTCGACGCGACCGAAAACGATGCCGGCCAGTTCGGTGGCCTTTTTCGTCGCGTCGGCCATGGCCTCAAGCTGAGCGTAGGCGGAGATCGTCTCAAGATTGAATAAAAAGTCGGTCTCCTCCTGCTCCTCCTTGGAGTAGACTTTGTCGACCGCCTCGGCGAATTTAGAAAGAGCGTAGGTGCTTTCAATCATTGGCGCGATGATGTAATCGACACCGATCTGCTTACTTTCGATGAGGTCTCGCATGGCCTCGCAACCACCAATCTTCAGTGCGAATTTGAGATCAGCTTTGCGGCATATTTCAACCAGCCGGAGTAGTTCATCGATGCGGGTTCCTTCAGCCTCAAATTCCGCTTTGACAGCCACATAGCCATATTCGTCTGCACCCTTTTTCAGGAGGTCCAGCATCTTGCGTTCTTTAATGTTCATTCACTTTCCTTAATGAGGCTTATAGAAATACGGTCAATTCTAGCAAGCGACGAAGTCTGCTATAAGATATAGGACTGTCAATGGAAAAGAGGTCAACTGCTTCGTCAACTGCTTCAGGGGCAATGCCTTAGAGAACAATAAGGTCACCCCTAACTATCGCATGGAAAGAATCGATAACATAGCTGATCATGTCTTCCGTTAAACCCGGATAAACACCAATCCAGAACACATTGTTCATCACATAATCCGTATTGGATAACTCCCCAATCTTTCGATACTTCGAATTCAGATAAGCCGGCTGACGCAAAAGGTTGCCACCAAACAGGAGCCGTGTTCCGATCTTCCGCTGCTCCAAGGCTTGCACGACACGGTCACGTTTGAGCCCCCCTTCGGGCTTCACTGCAATGGGGAAGCCAAACCAACTGGGCCCCGAACCCAACGTGGCTTGAGGCAAGGAGAAGAATTCCCGAAGATCTGCAAGGCCATCATAAAGGCGTTTGAAGTTCGCCCTTCGCGCCGCGATGAAGCCCGGCAACTTCTTCAACTGAGACACACCGACCGCTGCCTGCATGTCAGAAAGCTTCAGGTTATAGCCAATGTGCGAATAGATGTACTTGTGATCGTACCCGCATGGTAGTTCGCCGAGTTGCCATTCGAATCGCTTGCCGCAGGTGTTGTCCTTTCCCGGAGCGCACCAGCAGTCGCGGCCCCAGTCCCGGAATGACTCGATCAGCTTGGTCAATGCGGGCTTCTGCGTCATCACCGCACCACCCTCGCCCATCGTAATGTGGTGCGCAGGATAAAAGCTCGCAGTAGAAATATCGCCAAACGTTCCCACGCCCTGACCTTTGTAAGTAGCACCCACCGCATCGCAGCAGTCTTCCACCAGCCAGAGATCGTGCTTCTTGCAGAAAGCCGTCACTGCATCGAGGTCAAAGGGATTGCCCAGCGTGTGCGCAATCATCACTGCGCGAGTTCGATCAGACACAGCTGCTTCAAGCTGGGAGCAGTCAATGTCATACGTATCCAGCTGAACGTCAACGAATACAGGCACCAAGTTGTTCTGAATCGCCGGATTGATAGTGGTAGGAAAACCAGCCGCAACAGTAATAACCTCATCACCGGGCCGGAGCGCGCGGTCACCCAGAGTAGAAGAAGTGAGCGCAGAGAGCGCCACTAGATTCGCCGACGAACCTGAGTTAACCAAACGAGCATCGCGGACACCTATCACCCGCGCGAATTGGCGTTCAAATTGCTCTGCAAAGCGGCCCGTCGTCAACCAGAAGTCTAGCGATGCATCCACCGCGTACTGGATGTCTTCTGCATCGAACACTTTGCCGGAGACGGGAACGGCAGATGTACCCGGAGTGAACTCGCGGCATGGAAATGCTTCATCGTAGTACTTCGACACCAGGTTGCGAATTTGATCGCGCAAAATCTCAACCTGTGGCTGATGCTCGGCGATCGCGCCATCTTCTTCAGCGAGGTTAATTCCACTCGCTCGATTCTCAGCGATCGATTCCATCATTAGCTCCTATTCGGCCGGGGCGTCCATCATATATTTGAAAGAGCTGTTGATAAGCAGCAATTTGACCAAGGGTGACCTGCTGCATGTCTCTTCCGGCTTGCCATTGCTTAAACCATTCTACGATGAACTGCAGAGCACTGGAGAGGTTAAGCGCCGGTCGCCAGCCAAGCAGATTATGTGCGCGTGCACAGTCCAATTTCAAATAAGTGGCCTCATGCGGATGAACACCCTTATCAATAACCCAGGACGCATCAGGAGACCACTGCTTCGCTAACTCACGCACAATCCATGCTACCGGCCGGGCGTCCTCCGTACTTGGGCCAAAATTCCAGGCGGATGTAAAGCTTACATCGCGTTCAAGAAGCCGCTCCGCAAGCTGAATATAGCCACGAATAGGCTCCAGTACGTGCTGCCACGGGCGGATCGCATGAGGATTGCGAATCGTAACCTGTTCGCCTCCGACGAAACCTCGTATCAGGTCGGGAACTAGCCGATCCACTGCCCAGTCTCCCCCGCCAATTACATTGCCCGCGCGAGCGGTAGCAACAGCAACTCCGTGCGTGCCAAGCTTGTCCGGCGGAAAGAACGAATCGCGATAAGCCGCACTCACCAATTCGGCGCAAGCTTTACTGTTGCTGTACGGATCATGCCCACCCAACCGGTCGTCCTCACGGTAGCCCCAGTGCCATTCACGATTCTCGTAACACTTGTCCGTCGTTATCAAAACTGCCGCCTTCACTGATGCTGTATGCCGAATGCTCTCGAGTACATTCACCGTACCCATCACATTCGTCGCATATGTCAATACCGGCTCAGCATAAGAGCGTCGCACCAACGACTGCGCGGCAAGATGAAAAACCACCTCAGGCGCGAAATCCTGCATAGCCGCTCGCAGGCGTGGCAGCTCACAGATGTCGGCCTCTATATGGTGCACGCACTCGGCGATACGGGCGACCTCAAAGAGGCTGGGCTCACTCGGCGGTGCCAGCGAATACCCGCAAACGGTGGCTCCCATCTGCGTCAGCCACAGCGCCATCCAGCCGCCCTTGAACCCTGTGTGCCCTGTAAGAAATACTCGGCGCCCTCTCCAGGGGGAATCAAGCCCGAGACTCACCACTTCCTCCATGGCGCTGCACCACTTTGCCACAGCTCTTCTAGGTATGTCTTGTCGCGAAGGGTATCCATCGGTTGCCAAAAGCCCGTGTGTGGATACGCCGTCAGATTCCCTTCTTCCGCCAAGCGTTCGAGCGGCTCTCTTTCCCACAGAGTCTGATCGCCTTCGATATACTCAATCACCTTGGGAGAAAGAACAAAGAATCCACCATTGATCGAGGCTCCGTCGCCAGCTGGTTTCTCACGGAATGCAGTAACCTGGTCGCCATCAATGACAAGTGAGCCAAAACGACCGCTGGGCTGTACTGCACTTACAGTCGCTAACTTGCCGTGACGTCTGTGAAACTCGACAGACTTTGCCACATCAATATCTGCAAGCCCGTCTCCGTAGGTGAGACAGAAAGCAGCTTCCCCAGCCAGATATTTGCCCACACGTTTTAGCCGGCCACCAGTCTGTGTGGTATCCCCTGTGTCCACCAGGGTAACCCGCCACGGCTCGGTCGTGCTGTCATGCACTTCCATCCGATTCTCTTCCATATGGAAGGTGACATCTGCAGTATGGAGAAAGTAGTTGGCGAAGAATTCTTTGATTACGTAGCCCTTGTACCCCAGGCAAACAACAAAATCGTTAATGCCGAAATGAGAGTAGATTTTTAGGATGTGCCACAAGATCGGTTTACCGCCGATTTCAACCATTGGTTTTGGTCGAACCGAAGTCTCTTCGCTAATTCGAGTACCTAGTCCTCCCGCGAGGATAACTGCCTTCATTTACCTAATTCTCCGCTACAAGTCAGCTTCTGGATCCTGTATCAGGATGGCTGTAACGCTTCTCGATCACTGTCTCCTGCAACATAGCTATTGTCCTATCACAGTGTTGGCAGCGGCTATCGCTATTCCAAACTGACCCACGATCTGTGCAATATCCACGATCAGGTGCATCCTCTTTCCTTTGTCCAGATTCAATGGAAGCGCCGCCAGCCAACCGTATATAGTCTCCCACGCGAAGGTGCGGATCATACACTGAACGGATCTGATTATAGACCACCCCATCGACGCTTACAGCCAAGGGAAATCGCGGAATAATAAATCGGTCACCATCTTCCAATCCCAGAATCCGGTATCTGAGTAATACGACTACTGTCTGGCGACAGTCTCAGCTGGATATGCTGCATGCTTCCTTGCGGAGCAGGCCCCACCTGCCGCGAACATTGCAGCAGATAGCGTGCTCAACGAGCTGATGGTGTAACTTCCCGGTCGCCTGGCCTGCCCGACAACAAAGACCTGGATCGAACGCAGCTGCCCATGTTCACGTTTAGGTCAAGGTTTCGAAAGA
The DNA here is from genome assembly GCA_963756685.1 of uncultured Acidobacteriaceae bacterium. Lineage (GTDB taxonomy): Bacteria > Acidobacteriota > Terriglobia > Terriglobales > Acidobacteriaceae > Edaphobacter. The sequence goes on along the minus strand of CAVWON010000001.1, from coordinate 2,182,730 downwards.
CCCTGCCCATCTGCGCCTTTAAGTAATCCCCGCACCTGTGCAAACTTCAGTCCTGCCACGTGCGAAGTACCAACCTGCGAATTTAGACGCTGCCTGATCGATCGACTATGAACCGGCTGTTCAGTGTAACCTGGCGCACGTCTGAATGAGAAACTCATCTCCCGGCCCCACTACATATGCCGGATAAGTATGGCTGGCAAAAAGATCGGGACTACGCCAGCGGTACCTCCGCGAATGAGATTTGCTGTTGCGTTCTTGGCAAGCCGCCATCGGGTTTGCATTTGTTCTATGGTTGTCCGCTTCAAAGACAGCGGGATTTGGATGTTTCAACCACTCTCTAATGAGGGGTCGGCGCGGGCAGAAGTACAGTTCTTTTCATACTTTAGCGTAGCGGCCACCCTTGTCTAACGGATCTCCCGATCGCTATCACGAATCATCGAAACGTTGCCCGCATTGGTGATCGTTGTCTTTCCACTTGCGATCTGCTGCGACATCTTGACATTCCGAATGAGAGACGAATCCCCACCGATATTGATCGCGGCATCCCCTAACCATCGATTCGTTCCGATCAATACATCGCTTGTGGCAACGCGATCGTCTGAATCGTAGTCAATATCAAGCAGCCCTCCGCTGAGGGTAAAAGTATTCCCGTCGATGACGATTGAGTTTCCGCGCAGGTAGAGCGGGTTGTTGGGTCCCCCAATCACATTCTTCTCGAACGTGCTGTCCAGAGGCGGCCACGAGCGCTGTTTACCATCATTCGGGTCGATCTTTGCAGTGTACGAGGCTCCGCTGCCGCTCTCAAAATAGTTCCCCATGGTGTGAATGTTGATCGGGTACACCCCCATATAGTTAATCTGGCGAAAGGCGGGATTTTGGGCGTGCGAAGTCGGCGCAGTCGCCTGGACAAAATTACCCGATACTACAACATTCGTCGCCCCCGAGATATCGATACCAACCAGGTCCTGAGTAGCTATATTGTTCTGGATTGTCGCCCCGGAGAGGATATACCTTACGCCCTTCCCCGACTCGGAGGTCAACGCGAGCGCTGCGTCTCCTCGATTCGTTATCGTATTATCGTGAATTCTTGTATTCGTCACGGCACCACCAACATGGATTCCATCCCAATTCGTATAGGGTGCAGGGCTTGTAATGGTGTTGTTGGCAATCTCTACGTCAGTAAGGCTACCCGTGCCACTGTTGTAGATGATGCTTATACCCCAGGCTGAATTGGAGATGCGTGAATTTGTAACTTTAACATGGTAGTGCGCGGCAGAGTCCGAGGCAGCGAACCATCCTATACCTGCCGCATAAGGACTGCTGGTCTTGTAGGGTCGGACAAAATTGATGTCGACATGATCCCACTCGACGTTGTCCGCATTCGTAGCGTAAAACGTTGGATGTTCCGTGCCAGCTGGAACTGTAATCAAGCCGTAGCCGCGCCAGTGAACCCCGCTTCCATAGCGAATGCTTCCCGCAATCACACAATTGCCCGCATAAACTACAGTTACGGGAGAACCTGTAGAGGCATAGGTGTCAGCGGCCGCCTTGGCAGCCGCTTGGAAGTGAGCCGTATCGTCGGTCGATCCATTGCATACCGCTCCATAGGTCACCACCGAGAGCACACCGTTCGTCTGCGCCGATGCCGAACTGGCGACGACGGCTACCCAGGTAAGATAGAATCCGAGGAACGTGTCTCATGAGGACCTCCGTTCAGTTTGATAACGACCGTGTCAATACGTCAGAATCCCAATAAGTCTAGCTTTATGTTCTAAATTGATTTTTGCCTTCCATGTAGTCGCGGCATTTGCATGGTGCTGCTAAGAAGTCCGCGGTGCCACCTGTGCCATGCGAAGTTGTGCACGCAGGGCGTCTGCCGTCTGCTGAGAGCATGAATCCCATGTAAAGAGTCGGCTGCGTTCCAGACCCTTCTCTGTCAGTCGCCCACGCAAAGCGGTATCGGTAACGACGAGGACAAGTTTTTCAGCGATGTCTTCAACTCTAAGAGGGTCAAAGTAGAGTGCCGCATCGCCACACACTTCAGGAAGCGAGGCAGCGTTGGCGACGGCCACTGGAACGCCTGCGGCCATCGCTTCGAGTGGGGGCAAGCCGAAGCCCTCGTAGAGCGATGGCATAACGAGAGCTTGAGCGTGGCCCACTAGAGAAAGCAGCTCCAGATGCGATACAAAACCTGTCAAATGAATCCGGTCAGATGCTCCTTTTACCCGTTCAAAAAACTCCCGCGATTCGCCAGTAATCAGTCCCTCGCTCTGCCCTACAATGACCAAGTCGTGGGGAACCCGCTCCCGAACCATCAAGAAGGCTTCGACTAGGCGGCTAAGATTCTTGTAGGGTTTTATGTTTCCCACATGAACGTAGTATGGGCGAGTGCGGGTAGGTGGAAGCTGGGGCGCTTCGTACCATTCGCGTGAAATCCCTAGATGCACGGGAAGAACGTTGTCTTCGTGCGTCCCCTTGGTCAGACGCAGAAGTTCGGATTTACTAAAATTAGATACTGTAAAGATGAGCGAGGCTTTCTTTCGAACCGCCCGATACATGGCCTGAGCATAAAGGCGCTTCTTCGGATTGCTGACGATCTCTGCAACCACTCGATGGCTCAAGTCGTGCACAGTGACCGCCAATTGTCCGCGGTAGAGGAGAGGGATAGTGTAGTACGGAGAGAAAAACAAATTAGTCCCGGAGGGGATTGCGCGTGGGAGTTGTATCTGCTCGGCTATGGAATACGGTGCACTACGACAGTCAATCAACTGCACATTATTTGCGCGGCTCCAGGGGAATTCCTCGATTCGCGCCCGGTCGCCGAGCCCAACGATGGAAACGTCGCCAAGCCTCTCCACGATTCCCGGCATGATGCCCTTGATGTACGTGCCAACGCCAGATTTGTCAATCCAGCGCAGGTCGACGCAGAGACTCTTTTGGCATGACCTGCTCCCATCGAGCGCCATCTCATCTCCTGACCGATCCGAAATGCAGGCTGCGCCCCAAGCTTCGACGAACTTCTCTGATTACCAAGCCGAACCTCTTTCCCCCAAACGGGCTAGTCTTCGATGTGTTGGAACACCCTCTATCAATCAGGCCACTGTAGGCCTCATATTTGATTTGAGCGAGAGGAAGCTGTTAGGGTCTTCTGGCTTTCAGCGTAATTGTGGAGCGACCTCTTTCCCGAGCGATCCAAATTGCGGGCTGCGGCCCAATCGTCGCCGAATCTCCTTGGTTACCAGGTCGAACCTCTTTTCTCCCAGGACGTAGGCGACCGCACAATAGAGATGAAAGCTAGGGTACCTAAAAAAGCCCATGCGACCATAAGCTCGATATAGCCTAAGAAACTTAAGGATCGGCAGATTCAATTGATCTTTGATGAAGGGATAGAAGTAATTGGCATAGTCGCGTTGGCACCTCTTCCGCTAAATTGATGCTCCCATCGGGCTTCAGGTCACGAATGATGGTAAGCGCACCCTGGACCATGTTGAGGCGGGCTTGTGGTGTATAGCCACCAGGCTCGTATTTCCCCTTTTCACTACCGCTGTTGCCAAAATCAGGCGGTTCGTCGCCGCCGCAATGGACTAACACTTTCGGCGTAAACACGGCAGGCCAGGCGGAGAGCACCCTCGCCGTCAAGTGCATCTGGTAATAGAGGGTTCCGTCGTATCTATCGGTGGCGGCCTCGTACGCTGGATCGCGACGAATGACATATCCGGCGATAACTCCAGATCGCCTGAAGCATACCAGGATCGCCTCTCGGCCTTTGGAAAATCGGCGCTCCTCAGCGAAGTAGCGAACTTCCTGGCTAATATGGCCCGCCGACTGGTCGGAGAATAAATAGCTCTTCAGAACAAATCCTACATCCGGATTTCGGCTTATCACGTCTGCAACATTGGCGAGAGCTCCGGGACACATGACGTCGTCGTTTCCCATAAAAAAACAGAACTCGCCTTCCGCTTTCTCGACGAGTTTGCGAATGTTCCCGTCGTAGCCCAGATTTTTTTCATTTTCGTAATATGCAATAGTGCCGGGGTGTACCTGCGAGTAGCGAAGCACGATCTCGGAGATGGCTTTCCGCTCTCGGGAATAGTCCTCGCAGATTACGACATTAAAGTCCTCGAAATCCTGCGCGAAAATCGAATCCAGAAGGCGCGCTAGGTGACGTGAACGGTTGTAAGCGGGAATGCAGATCGAAAATGTAAGCCGTTTCGCCTTCATGTTTTGCGTTTCCTTGGATGAGGTGGATGCCGTAGTCTTGAAGTTGGCCATACTCATAAAATCGAACGGCTAATCTGCACTCAAGTTTATCCCAACTGACACCTCTTAAAATTTGACCGGTCCTTTCAGGGGGTGTCTGGCGTTAGCAAGCACGGGTCGACTAACTGGTGGGAAACAGAATCTCACGCCGTGACATTGCTTTGGTGCATGCTGGTCATTTGGCGCCGGGACAATCCCTCTATGTGAGAACATATTGTCTGTGAATCAATCTGAAGAACTGACGGAAGCGCTCAACCAAGGCGCAAGGGGAAGAGGTACAGACCCAGTTTCGACGGAATCAGCAGAAGAAAATATCTCCCTGCTGGATCTGGCCATCGTCATCGTCCAGAATCGATGGCTTATTGTAAAGACAGCGTTTGCCGTGGCTCTGGTCGCCGTAATTATTTCACTATTGCTGCCGATCCGCTACACAGCCTCGACGTCTATCCTGCCACCACAGCAGAGCAGTTCTGCCGGCGCGGCCCTCATGGCACAACTTGGGAATCTTGGCTCCGCCGCCTCGCTGGCTAGCGGGAGTTTGGGACTGAAGAATCCCAATGATCTTCAGGTGGCTATGCTCAAGAGTCGGACGGTTGAAGACGCAATGTTGGATCGATTCCATCTGATCGACCTCTACAAGAGCAAGCGGCGGTCTGATGCCCGAAAAAGGTTCGAGAACGCCGTAGATATCAACGACGGTGCCAAAGATGGGCTGATCCGTATCTCTATCACAGATGGAGACCCTCGTCGCGCAGCAGACATAGCCAACGGATACGTCCAGGAGTTCAAAAAGTTTTCTGCTACTCTCGCCGTCACCGAGGCGTCTCAGCGTCGACTCTTCTTTGAGCAACAACTAAGCCAGGCTAAGGACAATCTGGCGCACGCCGAAGAAGAGCTGAAAAAAACCGAGCTAAAAACTGGCCTGATTCAGTTGGACAGTCAGGCACGCGCGACTATCGAATTGATTGCTGACTTACGGGCCCAAATCGCCGCTAAGGAAGTTCAGATCAGCAGCATGCGCTCCTTCGCGACGGGCGAGAACCCCGATCTGCAGTTGGCCGAACAGGAATTGGCAGGTCTGAAATCGCAAGAGGAGAAGATGGGGGCTGCCTCCGAAGATGCCACGAATGCTCTCCTTCCAAAAGGAAACATGCAGGAAGCGAGTCTCGAATATATCCAGAGATTACGCGACGTCAAGTACTTTGAAACAATCTTCGATCTTTTGGCGCGCCAGTATGAAGTTGCTAGAGTGGATGAAGCACGGCAGGGTTCCACAGTCCAGGTCGTCGACCCGGCAATCATTCCGGATCGGCGGTCGTCACCCCAGCGAACTCTCATTGTGCTTGGGGCCTTCGTCTTCGGCCTATTCCTTGGCGTTGCTTGGGTCTTCACCAAAGTGAGCTTCACTCGACTTTCAGACAACCCCGCCAAGCGGCCGCGGTTGGAGGTCCTGAAAGGCCTGATCTCCTCCGAAAAGAGAGTGCCATCCAATGACTCCGCCGATGGTTCGCGCCAAATGGGGCAAGAAGCACACCTTCGAAGATAATTTCGGGTTCAGTTCACGACTGCCGTTAAACACAATGGGCGACCATTCCCTTTGGAAAGGGCGATCTGTTCACAAACACCTCAACAAGCAAAAGGCCCTGTCGACGTGTCGGAGCCCGACAAGAAAGACTCTTACGACCATCAAATGTCGACTCTTACCGACCAGATGCTACACGGCAATAGAGCCTCACAACGATATTCCTAGAACACGGTATTGCCGGCTGCTATCGCGATCCCCAACTGACCCACGATCTGCGCTACGCTAACGATCGTTTTGAGAGTCTGGCCTTTCGTCAGGTTCAGAGGCACCACGACCGTATCCCCCGGATAGATATGTAATGAGTCAAAGCTGTTTCCGCGCAGCGAGGAACTGTATTGCTTGCTCAGAACAGAACCGCTTGCCCTAATGACGTAAGCCCGGCTGGTGTCGGCGTCGCGGTTGGCCCCGCCGGCCAGGCGGATATAACTTCCCACGCGTCGAGTCGGATCGAATACAAATGAGTTTTGATTGTAGACCGCTCCTTCGACGTTCACCGTCGATGGGATTCGGGGCACAATCAATCGATCCCCATCCTCCAATGGCAGATCCGGAAACTGCGATACATTGTTCGCGTCGACCGGAAGCTCCAGTACGATCCGGCCTGTCGCTCGAATTTGGCGCAAACTACTAATGACGTTTTGGTTCTGTTGCGCCGCGGCAGTCGCAGCGGCACTATCTGCCCCATTGAGCGAGCGGCCAAAGTTATTGGTTGCGTTCGCGCTGACCTGGAGGGTAATTTGGTCGATATATTCATTCAAACGCTGCTGCTGCACGCGGCGCGTCGACTCTCGAGTAAACTCCGAGCCATAGAGATAGGCGTCCGCGGTAACGCCCCCAGCCCGCTCTACCAGGTGCCGCAAGGTCTCGCCTGGCAATACGCTGTAGACTCCCGAAGAAACAACCTCCCCTTCGAGTCGAACATATCTGGTCTGCTGCGCCTGAGGAACGCGAATGTCCGCCTTCGAAAATATGGTGACCACGTCACCCGGCAGCAACTCAAGATTTTGCGAAGCGTCTCCCTCCAACACAAGCTTGCCGAGATTGAATGGCAACAAGGAAGTCGTCAGATTCTCCTTGCTTTGGCGCTCGACCACCGCGTAGCTCCAATCAATGTCCGGCTCGCTCAACTTGATGTCATTGCGTGGCTTGAACTGCCCAGCCGAGGAACTAGCGACGGTTGTAGAACCCACACTGGCGCTTGTTGCACTCATTAGATTCGAGTTCTCGCTATTCTGTGGCACGCCATTTGCCAACAGGCCGCCGCCGCCCGCAGAGTTTGATCCGGCTGTTGCGCTCGTTCTGGGCGCTGAGGAAGGAGTATAGCGATCATTAATCCCGCTAGCTGCAGTGTCCGATTCTGGGATTGGCGCGCAATCCAGCCCCCCGTCCGTCGCACCATCACTCGTCGGGTAGGAACCTGATTCCCCACTTCCGAACGGCAGCCCTATTAAATTCGGGTTCCTTGTAGAGGAGTATCTCCAGTTGGGATTTTCTCCCTCGTCGCCGAATGGAATGCCATAGCGCAAACCCGGAATACCAAAGGGGGTCGTCGGCAAGCAGGTAGGGATATAGGTCAAGATCGGCTGACCCAACTGGCTCCGCTTCAACCAATACTCGCGAGTGATCAGTGCGTCTTTATTCGGCAGCAGGTCATGGATGCGCATTCCGGCCTTCCATGTGTAGCGCCCAGGGTTCGCCACGTTGCCGCGAAGCGTGACCGCATCTTTGTACTGGCTGACGACGGCAATCAGTTCTAACAAATCGCCATCACGCAGAACGGTCGCTTTACCCTGCGCATCGAGAGATATCTGTGTCATGCTGCGCATCCGATGCTCGTCGACGCGTTCCAGCCGCAGCGTCTGTCCGGAAGCGACACTTGTCACCCCGGCAGCCATCTCCAGGGCCTCACCGGCAGTCGTGCTATCAGCCGACTTCAACTCATAAATGGCTGGCGAATTGACGCTCCCAGCCACCGCGACCTGCGGCCCTACTGGGGGAATGTAGATTACATCGCCAGGCAACAACTGCGCGTCCTTCGATTTGTCGCCGCGTAGCAGCAGATCGTAGAGATCGAAATCCACGACGACTTTGCCGCCGCGCTTTAACTGGATATGCCGCATGCTGCCTTGTGGCGTTGGCCCCCCGGTCACGAAGAGAGCATTGATCAAAGTACTCAACGAGCTGATCGTATAGCTTCCCGGTCGCCGCGCCTGACCCACGACAAACACCTGAATGGACCGTAGCTGCCCCATGTTCACGTTGAGGTCAAAGTTTCGAAAGACCCTTCCAATCTGTGTCTTCAGATTTTCCTGTATCTGCGAAAACGGCAGCCCTGCAACATGCAGCGTGCCAACCTGTGGAATGTAGATCGCTCCCGATCGGTCGACCGTGAAGCGGCCATTCAACGTCAACTGCCCCCAAGCTTGTACAAGCAACTCATCCCCGGGCCCGATCACATAATCAGGGGTTACAGGGACCAAATTGAGCGGCGCAAAGGTCGAAGGCGGATTTCGGAAGAGCTTAGCGCCATAAATCGGCAGCGTCTTACCTAATGAATTGGCGACCATCTCCTGAAACTCGGTCGGGGGATCGAGCGGAAGACGTGTCTCTACTTCCTGCTGCAGTTGTTGTGTTCGGTTGCCATTCTGATTGTTGGGGGTATTGTTCTGATTTTCCGGTTGCCCAGGCACAGTAATCTGAGGATTTAGCGTCGGCTGTTGTTGATTGGTCGACGGATTGCGAATAGGAAAATTGTTTTGGTCACCGGACTGCTGGCACGATGGATCGCCCGGGTTACATGTTTGCTGCCCCGCCGTGTTCCCAGGCAGCTGACCGTATTGCCCGTACTGCCCGAAGGACGTAAGCGTCCCGAACACAGTAAACAGAAGCACGTATCCTAACTTGCATACTCTGGGGGAGCTACCAAACTGCATCTGCTGTAATCCTCGCAACCTTCTTTTGCCTTGCGTGTTCCTCATGAAAAGCGGTTCCCGCGCGAACGGAATGATGAGCAATCCTCACCAATCACGCCGTCAAAGCCGCTGGATATCGCTACTTCCAGCATACGCGAATGTATTCCCCTATCGATAACGAAATAAAGCGATGAAGCTCTTAAGCTTCCTGCTTGGTTTCGAAAAAAAGACGTCTCCCGATCCAAAGGAACTTACGCCGTCTGTTGCCCAGTCTCTATTGCTTGCCCCACCCGCAGCATCGTCGCCTCGTCGAAGTGCTTGCCCATCACCTGCACCCCAATCGGCAGTCCGTCCTTCGTCGTACCGCAAGGCACCGACACTGCACAGATTCCCGCCAGGCTCGCCGCCACCGAGTAGATGTCCTCCAGGTACATCTTCACTGGGTCGTCGGTCTTTTCTCCCAGCTTGAATGCCGGAGTCGGCGTCACGGGTGCCACCAGGACATCCACCTCCGCGAACGCCGTCAGAAAGTCCCGCGTCAACAGCGTCCTCACCTGCTGCGCCTTGCGATAGTAGGCGTCGTAGTAGCCCGCGCTCAGCGCATAGGTGCCCAGCAGAATCCGCCGCTTCACCTCGGCCCCAAATCCCGCGTCCCGCGTCTTTCGGAACATCGCCGAGAGCGTATTCGCCTCCTCCGCCCTTAGTCCAAATCTCACCCCATCGAACCGCGACAGGTTCGACGAAGCCTCCGCCGTGCAAATCACGTAGTAGGTCGGGACCGCATACTTTGTGTGCGGCAAACTGACCGGTTTTACCACGCATCCCACTGCCTTCAAACCAGTTAATACACCATCAATTGCACCACGAATCTCCGGATCGAGTCCTTCGCCGAAGTACTCCTCTGGTACTCCTATCCGGAGCCCTTCTACCGGCTCCGCCAACCCGCGGGTGTAATCGCCAACCGGAGAATCCGACGAAGTAGCATCCATAACATCTTTGCCTGCAATCACCTGCAGCAACGTGGCGGCGTCCTTCACATTCTTCGCCAACGGCCCCACCCGATCCAATGACGACGCAAACGCGATCAGCCCATACCGGCTGACCCGTCCATACGTCGGCAGTACGCCCACCACCCCACAAAAAGCCGCCGGCTGACGAATCGACCCGCCCGTGTCCGTTCCGAGCGTTGCCACGGCAAAACCCGCCGCAACCGCCGCCGCCGAACCACCGCTCGAGCCGCCCGGAACTCGATCCAGCGCCTTGGGATTCAATACAGGGCCGTAAGCCGAATTCTCATTGGACGAGCCCATCGCAAACTCATCACAATTCATCTTGCCCAGCAAAACGGCCCCGGCGACCTCCAGCCTGGTCACAACCGTCGCGTCGTAAGGAGGTCGATAGCCCTTCAGAATCAGCGATCCAGCCGTAGCCGGAGCTCCCTGCATCACTAGCACGTCCTTGATCCCCACCGCTACCCCGGCCAGTGCCGGCAACCCCTCGCCTTTCGCGGCCATTCCATCGATCTTCGCCGCTTGCGCCATAGCCCGTTCGCGGCTCAATGCCAGAAAGCTATTGATTTCACCGTCCTGAGAATCGATCCGCGCATAGTGCAGTTCCGCCGCAGCCGTAGCCGTTAACGCCCCAGAGGCCACCGCCGCCCGTGCCCCATCGATTGTCAAAGTTTCTAACTTCATTGTCCTCTACGCTCACAGTTTCTGTTTGTGAAACTAAGTTCCTACCTCTACCGCGACCGCTGCAGTCACCAAACTAGCGTTCAATCACCTTAGGGACCTTGAAAAACCGGCCATCACTCTCGGGCGCAGCGGCCATCACAACAGCGCGATCCAGCGGAGGCCTCACCACGTCCTTTCGCAACGAGTTGCCCGCGGAGTCCGCAACGCCTCCCAACATCTCGGCCACCTGCGCCATCGCCGGTACCCCGGCCGTATTGAGTTCGTTCAGTTGAGCTATATGTCCCAAAATGGCGTTGAGGTCCCGCTGCATGCGCGGCTCCTCCTCGGCGGTCAGCTCCAGATTCGCCAACTCCGCGACACGCCGTACATCTTCAATCGTTACGCCACCCTGTTCTCTCATCTTCTGCTTTCCCCTTCATCTCAAAGTGTATCTCGCTCACCATCACCCCCGCGATCCGCGACATCTCTCTGGAAAGCTGTCCGCGCATGCTCTTCAATTGAAGCAACCACGCCCCGTCCTCCACCTGCACCCGTACTATGCCGTCCGCATAGCCTATGACGGTCCCGCGCTCGGCCATCGCCTTACCGCAGGCTACCGGCCACGCCGCCGCGAGCCTGTCCTCATCGCACAACGCGCCAAGACTACGCCCCAGCGACCCTTTCAATAGGTCCCGCATTCCTTCCAACGACATCAGCGATACTCCGGCAAATGGATTAGGTGAGGCGATTGCACCAGGTAAATTCCTCGCAATACTCGCTGTCTCTTTTTCTTTTCAAAAGACCAGGTTGGCAACTCACAGGCCGCACCCAGGGGCGCAAGAGGCCACAAAGGGACACGCGATCTATCTCGCCGCGGAACGAAGGACGATCTTGACCTGCATCTTGCTCTTACCTTCTCGAAGTTCAGCTCAGTACGCGCCGTCCTGATTCACGACGGATGAAAACGTCCTCAGCAGAATCAGAACGTCCTTAGTCAACGACCAGCGTTCCACATACTCGCAGTCCAGGGCCACTCGCTCATCGTAACTCAGCTCGCTCCGCCCGGAGACCTGCCAGAGCCCGGTCAGACCAGGCTTTACCCTGCAATAGCAGTCGAAGCAGTCGCCATATTTCTCAACCTCTGCCGCCACAATCGGCCGCGGCCCAACCAGACTCATCTGGCCCATTAGCACGTTCCAGAGCTGCGGCAGCTCGTCCAGGCTGTATCGGCGTAGAAAAGCACCGAGCGACGTAATGCGCGGGTCCCTCCGCAATTTATGGGTTTCACTCCACTCGGCCTGCGCTTCAGGGTGTCGTGCCAGATAATCTTCCAGCACCTCAGCCGAATTGACACACATCGTACGAAACTTCCACATCGAGAAGAACGCGCCACCCTTGCGGATCCGCCGGTGCGAATAGAACACCGGACCCGGCGAACTCAGCATCACCACTGCCGATACTCCGCCCAATACCAGCAACATCACCGGCATTGAAATCAGTACTAACAAGATATCAGCGCAACGTTTAATTACGCGGTAGCGGAAAAATGCTGACGGAGCGCCATTCGCCCATTGCGACCTCTCAAGCGATCGGCCTACCGACTCCGCATACGAATAAGAACCTTCGATAGCCGCTGTCCGCGACTCGGGAGATTGATATTCAGCCTGCATTCGAATCCTGTGTCTGTACGACCCGTACGCGTGCATTCGCCTGCATCGCGTCGGCCGTACCGGTTACTCACGCATACACTGTGTCGCGGTAAACGACTCTAACTCACCTCCGTAGCTCAGTTGAGCCCCGGAAATGACCGCGCCTCGAATTCCATTTACCTGTTCGTCTTGGACCTGAGGTCAGTCTCTTATTGTTCTGACCAGTTTACCCGGTCGGCACCTGGGAAATGTCGCGCATTTAACCAACTGTGTCATTCTACTCGCCCACACGGCTGAGGCTGAAGGATCTCCTGAGAATTCGATGTTTTATTCGTCCCGTCTCGGAACCCAAAAAACGAAGCCGCTTTCCGGCATTATCTACGACCGCTAGACTAGTGTGATGCAAGTTATGGATACACCTCTAGCTGACGTTAAACTCATTCAACCCCAACGCTTCGGCGATAGTCGCGGATGGTTTGCAGAAGTATTCAATCAGTCAACATTTTCCGCCGCCGGCCTACCCACACAATTCGTTCAGGACAACCAGTCCTACTCGGCTAAAGGAGTTCTCCGGGGTCTGCACTATCAACTCGGTCGGCCCCAGGGCAAGCTCGTCCGCGTTCTCTCTGGCCACATCTGGGACGTCGCCGTTGATCTACGCCCCAACTCCCCCGACTTCGGCAAATGGGCCGGATTCCACCTTAAGACCCAGTCGCCCGACGACGATCTCCAGCTCCTCTGGATCCCCGAAGGCTTCGCCCATGGCTTCCTCGTCCTATCCGACACAGCTGAAGTCCTCTACAAGACCACCAGCTTCTACTACCCCGCTGGAGAACGCTCTATCCTGTGGAACGACCCTACCCTCAAGATTACTTGGCCTCTGGAGGCACTCAACGGCAACCAGCCCTCCGTCAGTCCCAAAGACGCCCGCGGCGCTCTCTTCTCCGAAGCCGATCTTCCACAGTTAAATGGCCTCGAATCAAAATAAGACACGAACCACTTGAGTTACCTCCTTTGAAAGCTGAGAGCAATACCGAGGAGAAATTCATGACACCCCTTGAAGTCATATCACTTGGAGGTTTGCTCCCCGGCACTCTCGACCTGGCCGCCACCTCGACCCTGCTCGGGATCCAGGGGGTCCCCGTTGAGCGGCTATTACAAACGATCGCCAGTGGCGCACTAGGCCCCTCGGCATTTCAGGGGCGAAAGACGACCGCGACTGCGGGCTTGTTCTTTCATTTCTTTATCGCCTTCACCGCTACCTCTCTCTACTACGTAAGCACCCGCAAGATAACGGCCCTCCTCGACTATCCCCTGCTCAGCGGCATCTTGTACGGCGTCGCGGTCCATCTGGTAATGAGTCGGGTTGTGGTCCCCTCTCCGCCGTCCCAAAACGGCGAATTCTCAGCCAGGGCCTTCCTCACTCAACTGATCATTCACATCGTGTGCATTGGCCCGCCAATCGCACTAGTCGTGGGCCATTTTTCGAGATAGGCCGGCCCTATCCCCGCTCCACCAGCCAACGTTCCACCTCAGCCAGCGACTCCACCCTCACATACTGTCCACCACATCCTGCGGCCTCGGTCCCGCTCATTAAAAACGCCTGCCGCAACCCCGCCGCGTTCGCCGCCCCCACATCTGAACAGCGATCGCCCACTAGAACGCTCTCGCTCAACTCGACTCCAAACTCCCGGGCACCGCGCCGCAGCATCCCAGTCCCCGGCTTCCTATCCTCATGCTCCTGCCTGTACCTGCCCACTCCATGCTCGGGATGAAATGGACAGTAATACACCGCGTCCAACTCGACCCCCTCAGCGCGCAGCTCTCCACGCATGAACTCCATCAGCGCCTCAAAGTCCGCCTCCGAGTAATATCCCCGAGCGATTCCCGCCTGGTTCGTTACCACAATCAGCCGGTAACCCAGCCCCGCCGCCGTCCTGCAAAGTGAAAATATCCCATCGACAAACCGCACCTCCTCGGCCCGGTGCAAATACCCCACCTCCTCATTGACCACACCGTCCCGATCCAGAAATAGGGCCCGCTTCCTCATAGCTCTGCCAGTACCTTCGGCAACGAATCGCGCCAGTCCATCATCTCCCACCCAAACTGCTCCTTCAGCCTGTCGCAGTTCATCCGGGAGTTCGCCGGCCGCTTTGCGGGCGTTGGATACTCGGCTGTCGTAATCGTCTTAATCGTTGCAAACCGCACTCCAGGCTGCTGTTCTCCCTGCAACCGGACGGCCTCCGCCGCAAACCCGTACCAGGTCGTCTCCCCCGCGCCAGCCGCATGATAGATGCCGCCCAAATCACCTAGCACATCCGGCAACTCCCGGCCTCGCGCCCCCACCTCACACTGTCCAATCACCTCCGCTGTCATCTTCGCCAGATCGCGGCTCCACGTCGGAGCGCCCCGCTGATCGGCCACCACACTCAACGTCTCTCTGTCCCGAGCCAGTTTCAAGATCGTCAGCAGAAAGTTCTTTCCTCGTGCTCCATACACCCAACTCGTCCGAAAGATCAAATGCCCCACGCCACTCTCAGTCAGCACCATCTCCCCGGCCAACTTGCTAGCCCCATAAACACTCACTGGGCCTGTTGCGTCCGTCTCACTGTAGGGTGCACTTCTAGAACCATCAAAGACGTAGTCCGTCGAAAAGTGGATCACTCCGGCCCCGATCGCCTCAGCCTCCTGTCCTATCACCCTGACAGCCTCAGCGTTGATAGCATACGCCAACTCCGGTTCGCTCTCCGCTTTGTCCACCGCCGTGTACGCCCCCGGATTCACGATCCATCGTGGCCGCACTGAACGAATCGTCTGCCGTACCGAAGCCGCATTCGCAAGGTCCATCTCCGTTCGCGCCGGAGCGACCACCTCACCCAGTGGTTTCAGCGTCTCCACCAGCTCCCCACCTACCTGCCCCGTAGCGCCCGTCAACAGTATTCGTCCACCCCCCGACAGAGCACTTCGCCCCATCAGTACACCGTCTCTTCCAGCACCTGCAGCAGATACTGCCCGTACGTACTCTTCGCAAACTGCGCCGCCAATGCCCGCAACTGTCCCGCATCGATATAACCCAGCCTGTACACAATCTCCTCAGGACAGGCCACCTTCAGCCCCTGCCGCTTCTCGATCGTATGGATAAACATCGACGCCTCGAGCAGCGAGTCATGCGTTCCCGTATCGAGCCACGCCGTCCCCCGCCCCAGCAGCTCCGTCCGCAGCTGCCCACGCTCCAGATACCACCGATTCACGTCCGTAATCTCCAACTCACCTCGCGCCGAAGGCTTCAATCCCTCAGCCACGCTCACAACCTGCGCGTCGTAAAAGTAAATCCCCGTGACCGCATAACGCGACTTCGGCTTCAACGGTTTTTCTTCAATCGAAATGGCTCGTCGTTCGGCATCGAACTCCACCACCCCATACCGCTCCGGATCCAACACTGGATAAGCGAACACTGTTGCTCCCGGCCCGTTTCCAGCTGCTCTTCGCAGCGTCTTAGCAAAGTCTTGCCCGTAGAAGATGTTGTCTCCCAGCACCAGGCAACAACCCTCACCGGCCAGAAACTTCTTGCCGATCAAAAACGCCTGCGCCAATCCGTCCGGCGACGGCTGCACCGCATACTCCAGCTTGACACCCCACTGCTCCCCATCGCCCAGCAACTGTCTAAACCGCGGCGTGTCCTCCGGTGTCGAGATCACCAGGATCTCGCGAATCCCCGCAAGCAGTAGGGCCGACAACGGGTAATAGATCATCGGCTTGTCATACACCGGCAGCAACTGCTTCGACACCGTCTTGGTCACCGGATGCAATCGTGTCCCCGAGCCACCCGCAAGAACAATTCCCTTCACCGCGAACCCTCCCCAGCGACAATCGTAGTTCGCTCCTCAACGGCGGTCGCCCTGCTCCCGACCTCGCGCCCAGCGTAGTTCTGCGACAACCACTGCTGATACGCTCCGCTCGTCACACCCTCCACCCATGCGGAGTTCGCCAGATACCACTTCACCGTCTTTCTTAGACCAGTCTCAAAACTCTCCTGCGCCCGCCAGCCAAGCTCGCTTTCCAGCTTCCGCGCATCGATCGCGTAGCGCCTGTCATGTCCCGGTCGGTCCGTCACATACTTCACTAATTGCACATGCGGCTTGAATTGCGACCCCGGAACCAGCTCATCCAGCAGCGAACACAACGTCGTTACCACCTCGAGATTGCTCCGTTGGTTCCCCCCGCCGACGTTATAAGTCTCGCCCACTCCTCCACGCTCCAGCACCGTCCGGATCGCCCGGCAGTGGTCCAGCACATAGAGCCAGTCCCTCACCTGCTGTCCGTCTCCATACACCGGCAGCGCCTTGCCCTGCAGCGCATTCGCGATCATCAAAGGAATCAGCTTCTCCGGAAACTGATACGGCCCATAGTTGTTCGAGCAGTTCGTAACAATCGCCGGCAACCCATACGTGTGCACCCACGCCCGTACCAGATGGTCCGACGACGCCTTAGACGCCGCATACGGACTATTCGGCGCATATGGCGTCTCTTCATGAAACGCCGGGGCATCCGGAGTCAGCGTCCCGTACACCTCATCGGTCGACACATGTAGAAAACGAAATCTCTCCCGCTCGTCACCCGTTAGCGTGCCGAAATATTCGCGCGCTGCCCGCAGCAAAGTAAAAGTCCCATCGATATTCGTCCGTAAAAATGCCTCCGGGCCCACAATCGAACGGTCCACATGGCTCTCCGCCGCAAAGTGGACCACCGCCCGGGGCCTGTGTTCCCGCAGCAGCGCAGCCACCAGCTCGGAGTCGCAGATATCGCCGTGCACAAACGTATACGCCGGATCTGACGCCACGGCAGCGAGATTCGCCGGGTTTCCGGCATACGTCAGCTTGTCCAGATTGACCACAGGCCCACCGCCTGTCGCCAGCCAATCCAGTACAAAGTTAGAGCCAATAAATCCAGCACCCCCCGTTACCAGGATCGAATCTGCGCCACTTTCCGCGACCTTATCTGCCTTCTGATTGGATGCCATTCGCTAACTAACGCCTCCGCAAGCCACATGCAATCTTAAATTGAGTAAGTACCGCCCGGCATTCAGGCAGAACAGCCAAGCCGAGTGTAACAGCCGATTTCATTCGTCAAGCTAGAAGTGTTGCGTAAGGGCCGCCATCAACAACAGGTAAAAATACGAAGGCACGCCAATGGCTGAAGCCTCTTGACAACTCGCCGAGCTCTACAACAGTTTATAGCCATCACTCAGCCGTAAGCAGCTAATCCAACGCCTGATAGCATTCCTGCATCCATCAATTCGGCGGGTAATTCTAATGTGACCCCTCCCTTTCTCTTTGCAGTCTCACTCTAGGAGCGATTTGAACGACCTTGTGAATGCTGAGAGTCCGTGGCGCGA
The DNA here is from genome assembly GCA_963756685.1 of uncultured Acidobacteriaceae bacterium. Lineage (GTDB taxonomy): Bacteria > Acidobacteriota > Terriglobia > Terriglobales > Acidobacteriaceae > Edaphobacter. The sequence goes on along the minus strand of CAVWON010000001.1, from coordinate 2,165,256 downwards.
CCGGTTGCGCGCACTTCGAAACATGCCTCCCGTACTCCGCATCTTGTGGGACTCGGGCCGGGCGGTCGTGTCCTGGGGGCTTGGGTTGCGAGTCATCGTCGCCGTTCTTCCCTTCGCAGTTGCCAAAGTAGCGCAGTACATCATCACAGACATCGCAGGGGTCTTGCGCGGCACGGCCCTGCCCTCCAACTTCTGGGTCCTCGTCGCAACAGAGGTCGCTCTCAACGTCTTTCTGGGACTGATGACTCGGGCCATCGACTATTCGGATTCCCTCCTGGCGAATCGCTACACCCAATACGTCAGTGTTCGCGTCATGGAACAGGCCGCTCGCCTCGACCTCACGACGTATGAAGACCCGGTCTTCTATGACCGCCTCGAGCGGGCGCGCGTGCAAGCGACCGACCGGTTGGCGATGATCCAGCAGATGGGACGCCTGATCCAACAGGTCATTACCACCCTGATATTCTCGGCCGCGCTCGCCTGGGCCTCCCCGTGGCTAATACTCTTGCTGGCAATCGGCGTACTCCCGTCGTTCATCGGCGAGACACACTACGCATTCCTTGGCTACGCTAAGAACTTTCGCCAGACCCCCGCCAAGCGCCAAATGGACTACCTCAGACAGGTTGCTGGAAGCCGCGAGGGCGCAAAGGAAGTAAAGCTCTTCGGCCTCAACAAGTTCTTCACCGCCAGGTTCCAGGCCCTTGCCAACCAGATCTATCTTGAAGACGTCGCCCTTTCGCGGTCAAAGCTAATCATCGGCGGGTTGCTGGGCATCATCGGCACTCTGGGCTACTACGGCGCTTACGTGTACGTCATCTGGCGAACACTCGGTGGCGCCTACGACATCGGACAATTCACCTTCCTGACCGCGGCCATCCAGCAGGCAAGCTCAAATCTGCAACAGGTCTTTTCGACCGCATCCGGCATTGCTGACCAGGCGCTCTTTCTCACCGACCTGATCGCGTTCTTCGACATGAAGCCAACAGTGCGATCCAATCCCAACGGCCTTCCCACGCCCGATCCAATACAACGTGGCTTCGAGTTTCGCAACGTCTCCTTCGCCTATCCCGGCACAGACCGGACAGTATTGAAAAACTTCAATCTGACACTCTCGCCCGGAGAAAGGATCGCTCTCATAGGAGAAAACGGCCAGGGCAAAACGACCGTCGTCAAACTCATCACAAGACTCTACGATCCCACCGAGGGCAAGATATTGTTGGACGGCATCGACCTGCGGGAGTATTCGCTCGAAGATCTCCACCGCAACATCGGTGTCATCTTTCAGGACTTCATGCGCTTCGAGATGACGGCGCGAGAAAACATTGCCGTAGGCCGCATCGATCGGCCGCATCAACAGAGCGACATCGAAATCGCCGCGAACAAGAGCCTTGCCGACACCGTCGTCAGCAAGCTAGCAGGAGGCTACGATCAGATGCTTGGCCGCCGCTTCGAAGGCGGCGTCGAGCTCTCCGGCGGCGAATGGCAAAAAATGGCCCTCGCCCGTGCCTATCTTCGCGACGCGCAGCTCCTTATTCTGGACGAGCCGACGGCGGCCCTCGACGCCCGGAGTGAGCTCGAGGTCTTCGAGCGCTTTGCCGAACTGACCGAAGGCAAGATGGCGCTGTTGATCTCACACCGTTTCTCTACCGTGCGTATGGCAGACCGCATCGTCGTCCTCTCCGGCGGCCGACTGATTGAAGAAGGCAACCATCAAGAGTTGATGGCCAAAAACGGACTTTATGCCAGCATGTTCGAGATGCAGGCCGCAAGCTACAGGTAACCTCGCCCACGCATCTCACTCAGGAGTACCAGCAACAGCTGAACGGTCCAACTGCTTCAGCGGGCGAAGGATATCGAGAAAGGCATCATGGCTCCGCCGTCAGAACATCCAGTTACCTCAGAACACGCGCTGCCACCGACTGCTCCGGCCCTAGAGCTGCCGACCGCTGGCCTGCCTGAGAAGCCATCGGTGTCAGACGCAGAGCTGCAGCAGCGTGCCGAGGCACTCAGCAGATATTGGGAGATGGTGCCTGCCAGCACCAAGGCCGACGGGTTGTCCGCGCGACTTATCAGCCTAAAGAAGAGACTTGCCGAGATTTTGCGAGCCTGCCGTAAGACGGCCTCCATTCAAGAACTGACGCCGCAGCTGGAACTACTCGAAAGCACGCGCATGCTCGATGCGGCCTTAATCGCCGGAGACAACACCGCCGCTACCTTCGCCTCTCTTCCTCACGTCCGCGTAGACAACGATCAAGAGCTGCCACGGGCCCTCAACCTGGCGGAAGGCTACCTATCAGCGGCCCAGGGGATCTGGTCGCCCGAGTCCTTCACCACCTACGTTCAGCAGGCGCAACAGCGCGACGCCCTCTTGCTTGAGGAGGTCACCGTTCTGCCGCAAGCGCTCAAGTTGGCGCAGCTGGAGTACATCCTCGATCGCGCCGAGGAAGCCTTCAGGGCCGGTGAACTCCCGCCCATACAGCGATCGCCATTCTCCGCCATTCTCCACAGCATGCGACGCCTGAACCAGTTCGAATGGCGCACCGTACTCGAGCCGTTGATCGCATTCGACTCCATCCTTCGGCAAGACCCCGCCAGCGTCTTCGCGCAGATGGAAGACGAGACCCGCCACACCTACCACATGCGGGTCGCAGAATTAGCCCGCGACGCCGACGCCAGCGAGGTAGAGACGGCTGAGATCGCTCTCGCCTTCGCCCTCAAGGCCGCACAAGTCCCCGACTCCGACCCTCGTCACGCGCGGCGAACCAAGCACATCGGTTACTACCTGTTTGCCGAGGGACTGCCCCTGCTCAGTCAACAAATCGGATACCACGCCCCGCCAATCGAACGGCTACGCAGTTTTCTGCGTCGATGGAAAGAAGATTTCTACATCCTCGGCATCTTCACCCTGTCGTGCTTGCTCATCGTCGCCGTCATCTCGCCCCTGGTGCCTCATAACGCCTTCTGGCCCGTGATGGGCGCGCTCCTGCTTGCGCTCTTACCCGCAAGCCAGGGTGCAGTCGATCTCGTGAACAACACCGTTACTGCCCTAATGAAAGCTGACTCGCTTCCAAAACTCGACTATTCCAAGGGCGTCCCTGCAGACGCGATCAGTCTTGTCGTAGTGCCCACCCTGTTGTTCAGCGAGACGCAGGTCCGCGAGCTGTTGGACGAATTGGAAGCGCGCTACCTCTCCAATCAGGACCCGCATATCCACTTCGGCCTTCTAACCGATTTGCCCGATACCAAGGCAAGGCCACTGGACGAGAAATCCAACCCCTTGGCCATATACGCGGCGCAGTGCGTCAACGAGTTGAATGCAAAGTACGCCCGCGAGAAAGGCGGCTCTTTCTTTCTCTTGCATCGCCATCGCGTCTTCAACTCTCGTCAGGGCGTTTGGATGGGTTGGGAGCGAAAGCGCGGAAAGCTTCTCGATCTCAACAAGTTTCTTCTCCACAAATATGACAGCTTTCCATTAAAGGCCGGCCCTCTGGAGGTCCTGGAACGCGTCCGCTACATTATTACGCTGGACTCTGACACGCAACTTCCGCGCAGCACGGCCGCACGCATGATTGGCACGATGGAGCACCCTCTCAATCAAGCCATCATCGATCCCAAGCTGCGCATCGTCACCAAGGGATACGGCATCCTGCAACCCCGCGTGGGCGTCAGTGTCTCCTCGGCATCGCGCTCCCGTCTCGCATCACTCTACTCAGGTGAGACTGGCTTCGACATCTACACACGCGCCGTCTCCGACGTCTACCAGGACCTCTTCGGAGAGGGCATCTTTGCCGGCAAGGGCATCTACGAGGTCAGCGTTCTGCATGAGGTGCTGGATCGTCGCTTCCCGCGAAACGCCCTCCTGTCTCACGATCTGATTGAGGGTTCCTACGCCCGCGCCGGTCTTGTCACGGATATCGAAATCATCGACGACTATCCATCGCACTACTCCGCTCACACTCGCCGAAAGCATCGCTGGGTGCGGGGCGATTGGCAGATCGCGCCGTGGCTCTTCAGCCGTGTACGCGACGAGTCCGGCAAGCTCGTCGCAAACCCCATCGGTACGATCTCACGCTGGAAGATCCTCGACAACCTGCGGCGCAGCCTGGTCGAGCCCGTCACATTTCTCCTGTTCGTACTTGGCTGGTTCGTCCTCCCAGGCGGCGCGCTCTATTGGACTGTGGCCGGTCTCGTCCTTCTGCTCCTCCCGGTCTTCGTCCAACTGGCATTCGACGTCGGTCGCGCGCTTTTGAACCTCAGCTTCGTCGGAGTACGCGAGGGCGTCACCGCGTTCGCGTCGTCATTCGGATTCACAGTGTTAAACCTCACCTTCCTCCCCCACCACATGCTGCTCTCACTCGATGCGATCATTCGGTCGCTAAGTCGCAGCCTGCTGTCGGGAAAACATCTCCTCGAATGGGAGACAGCGGCGCAGGTCGAGTTCGGTGGCTCCAAGACACCACTGGACGTCTATCTGCAACTCTCGCCGGTAGTTTCCTTCTTCATCGCGCTTGCCCTCGCATTGACCAACATCCGCTCACTGTTCGCGGCCGGCCCAGTCCTCCTTCTATGGGCCGTCTCACCACTCGTCGCGATCTGGCTCAACTCGCCTCCTCGCCAGCAAGAGGGCCCGCTTACGACTGAAGACCGGCTGTTCCTGCAACAGCAGGCCCTCCACATCTGGCGATATTTCCATGAGTTTGGCGACGAAAAAAACCACTGGCTCATTCCCGACAATGTTGAAGAGAAGGACACCTTTCAGATTCGGAAGGTGTCTCCCACAAATCTCGGCATGCTTTTCAACGCCCGCCAGGCCGCCTACGAATTCGGCTTCCTCACACTTCCCGAGTTCGCAGCCGCGACCCTTGGCACGCTCAACACCTATGATCGTCTCGAAAAGCAGCGCGGTCATATCTACAACTGGTACGACATGGAAACTCTGCGACCGATCGCCCCCTTTATCATCTCCACCGTCGACAGCGGCAATCTGACAGCGTCTCTTTACACCTTGCACACCGGCGCGCTTGATCTGCTGAAGCGCCCGTTATTGACCGCGGAAATGTTCTCAAATCTGGAGCAGATACAGCCACGCCCCATGATCGCAAAAACCGAAGCGACCACCACCACCGCGCAGAACGCAAAGGTTCCAGCCATCGCAAAAATAAGGGCCCATGTTCGCGCCCTTCTACAACAGACAGCCGCCCCAGATCTCTCAATCCCCATAGAAAACGATCTGTCTGGTACTAACCGTGGAGACTGGCTCGTCCACGAACTATCACGCCGCCACCTCAACCTGTCCATCTTCGTGCAGAACTACCTGCCCTGGTTTCTCCCGCAATATGAGGCCCTCTTCGCGCTGCCGGAACTCAGCGAAGCCGAGGCCGAGGCCAGCTGTCTTCCCAGCTTGCTGCAGGCCGCCGACTGTGCCACCGAATTGGAATCGAAAATCGTGGACGCTCTCCCTTCGCTGCCGCCGGACTCCCCGCTCGCGGCCTCTGCTGAATCGTTCCGGTGTTTGCTGGCAGATGCCGCGCAGCGATTGACGCAATTGAAGACAGACATCGCCACCATCGCGTCCGAGGCAGAGCGGCACGCCGACGCCACGCAATACGGATTTCTCTTCGTCGAGCCGCGTCAGCTTCTCTCCATCGGCTACGACGGCGTCTCCCATGAGTTGCATTCCGCGTGCTACGATCTGTTGGCATCGGAGGCGCGCATTGCCTCGTTCATCGCCGTCGCCAAGGGAGACATCCCTCAACAATCATGGTTCCGCCTTGACCGCTCTCATGTTCTGGTCGACGGTCACCCGGCGCTTCTCTCCTGGACAGGGACCATGTTCGAGTACATGATGCCCGCCCTATGGATGCGAACCTTCCCCAACACGCTCATCGCACGGACACTCGAGTCCGCCGTTCGCATCCAGCGCGACCACGTAAAAAACGTCCCCTGGGGCATCTCAGAATCGGGATTCGCAAAGATGGACCCTCAGGGAAGGTATAGCTATCAAGCCTGGGGAATTCCGGCACTGGCTCTGAAATACGGCGCCGAAGATGGGCCCGTCATTTCGCCTTACTCCACCTTCCTCGCCCTTGCCATGTCGCGCAAGGAGGCCATTGCGAATCTGAGACGCATGGCCGCAATGGACTGGATGGGCAACTTCGGTTTCTACGAAGCGGCCGACTACACCGAGGGCTCACAAGCGGAACTGGTACGCTCCTGGATGGCCCACCACCAGGGAATGTGCCTCCTCGCGATAACCAACCTGCTGAAGGACAATATCGTTCAACATTGGTTCCACTCTACTCCTCGCGTTCGCGCGGCCGAACTGCTGCTGCACGAAAAGCCCTTGAGCAAGGAAACATTGAAGGAGCTCTCAAATCACACCAGGTCACAGAGGACAGAGTAAGTCCCCTCGGAGGGCACTTGGCAAATGAAAACGACAGCGTTCCACGATCCGCAGCCCCCACACTAGACACCGACCTCTCCTGTGTCTTACCGTCTATTGACACAACGCTTACCGCAAGCACGAAAGGGAACCGCTACCGCCATGCTTGATCGCAGGCCACCTTCCTCCAGTACGCCGCAAAGACCGCAACAATCACAGCCGCCACGACGCATCTGCACCAGCTTCTGGCGCAATCGTCCACCCCGGCGCCGCGCTCCCCGAACGACACCATCCAGCTCGCGCTCATCGGCGCGGGCATCCAAGGGCAGGGCGATACACGCACCGCGATCCAGGTTCCCGGAGTCAAACTGGTCGCCGTCGCCGACTGCTACGACGGCCGCCTCGCTCACGCAAGAGAACTATGGGGCTCCGACCTCTTTACCACCCGCGACTATCGCGAAATTCTCACCCGCAAAGACGTCGATGCTGTCCTGATTGCTACGCCAGACCACTGGCACAAACAGGCCGCTGTGGACGCTCTCCATGCCGGCAAGGACGTCTATCTCGAAAAACCGATGATTCACCTATACCCCGATGGGCCGGAGATCATCGATGCTGTCCGCTCCACGAACCGCATCCTCCAGGTCGGCAGTCAGCGCGTCAGCTCTGTTGTTTACGCCAAAGCCAAAGAACTCCTCGCCTCAGGCGCCATCGGCAAGCTCAACATGGTCACCGCCCACTGGGATCGCAACTCCTCTCTCGGCGCCTGGAACTACTCGGTTCCGCTCGATGCATCAACCACCACCTGCGATTGGCCGCGCTTCCTTGGCTCCGCGCCAAACGTCCCATTCGCCGGCGAGCGCTTCTTCCAGTGGCGCAAATGGAAGGACTACGGCTCCGGCGTCGCAGGCGACCTCTTCGTGCATCTCTTCAGCGGCACCCACTTCATCACCGGCTCAAACGGCCCTACGCGCGCCATGGCCACTGGCGGCCTGCGCTTCTGGAAAGACGGCCGCGACGTCTATGACGTTCTGCTCGCGCTCTTCGACTATTCGGAGGGCTTCAATCTTAGCCTACGCGTCAACTTCGTCGACGGTGGCCAGGAAAGCGAGGGTTTCCTTTTCACAGGCTCTGAAGGTCTCATGGAGATTGCCGGCAACTCCGTCACCATCACCCGCACCCCACTCGCGACTGAACCCGGTTACACCGTTTCCACTTTCACCGATACCATGCAGAAACAGTACATCGAACAATACCGCAAAAAATATCCCATCCAGCACCCCGGCGGTCCGCCGCCGCAAGAGGTTGAGAAGTTCGTCGCCCCGACCGGCTACTCCGACAGCTACGATCACTTCCACAACTTCTTCAACTCCGTCCGCAATCGCCAGCCCGTCGTCGAAGACGCGACCTTCGGCTTCCGCGCCGCTGGCGCCGCCCTCCTCAGCAATCTCAGTGTCGAACACGGCAACGTCGTCCACTGGGACCCCGAAACCATGAAACTCGCCTAGCACGCGCAGCCACCGGAGTACGTCATGAAGATCGCGTCCAAATACATTGCGTCCCTGTTCGCTCTGCCTTTATTCATCTGCAGTTCGGGCCAGTCCCAAGACCCCGCACACGCAACCGAAGTCCGCATGCAGCACCCCGGCAACAGCCCCGATGGACAACCGCGAATCGCTTTTCTCGTCCACCGTCTCGGAACCGACCACGCCGAGGGCGTCTCCCTCCTCGACATGAACAACGATGGCTTCGTCGATATTCTCAGCGGTGCCTATTGGTACGAGAACCCCGGCGCAAACGGCGGAGAATGGAAGCAGCATCAGTTCCGCACCGTCGGCATCCACAATGAGTTCGTCAGCGACTGCGGGGAGTGGATTGTCGACGTCGACCACGATGGCCTGCCCGACCTCGTCACCACCGGCTGGATCTCGAACGGCCTCTGGTGGTACCGCAATCCCGGCCCCGAGGCCACCGCCGCCGGCACCCTGTGGAAGGCCGAAAAGATCACCGACAGCTACGACACCGAGGGTGGCGCCTTCGCAGACATCAACGGCGATGGCAAACCCGACCTCGCCCTCGCCCACTACAACCGTTCCGGTGTCATCTGGGTCGACTTCAGCGCCGACAAGCCACGCGTCCACCATCTCGGAGGCCGCGAGCAGGACGGTCACGGCATCGGCATCGCCGACATCAACGGCGACGGCAAGGCTGACGTCCTTACACCCCACGGCTGGTTCGAACAAATCGACGCCAATAACGACAAGTGGATATGGCACGGAGACTGGGCACCTCGGCGACGCCGGCTTTCCCATCCTCGGCTACGACGTGAACCACGACGGCAAACTCGATCTCATCTACGGCCAGGGCCACGGCTACGGCCTGTATTGGCTCGAGCAAGCCGGCACAACGGCCCATCCGAAGTGGGTCCGCCACATCATTGACGAGTCCTTCTCGCAATCGCACGCCCTGGCTTTGGTCGACATCGACGGCGACGGCATACCCGAACTCATCACCGGCAAACGCTATCGCGGCCACTCCGGCGGCGATCCCGGCTCATACGACCCCGTCGTCGTCTACGCCTACAAGCTGCCCACGAAGGAACAGTTCGCCTCCATCAAAGCCGACCCTGCCTTCACCCGCATCGCGCTTTCGGTCAATGGCACAGCCAGCGCTGGCACCCAGTTCGTTGCCGCCGATCTCGACCACGACGGCGACATTGACCTCGCCAGCGCGGGCAAGCTTGGCGTCCACGTGCTCGAAAACCTCAAGGTCAACAACGTCCCCAAGTCCGTCCGCGAAGAGACGCAGCCCCTCAACCGCAAGTGGCCCTTCCCTGGCGAAGGCAAAGAGGTTGAACAGGAAGACGGCCCCAAACCCCCGCAATAACTACAGAGGATGCGACCACAACTGACGGACCCGCCAAACCGCCATCCCCTCGTGTTAAAGCTCATCTTGAGCCAATGACTCATCTATCCTTGCCGATCGGAATGAAAAGTGTTTGTGCGCGTAATAGCTCACAAAAACCGGGCTCGCAACACCGATGAGATGCCCTATATCTTCTGGATGCCAGTGAAATGCGATCCACGGGAAGACCAGCCGTACCAGGCCAACACTGACAAGCCACACTTGCGCAAACCCAAACGCATTTACGATCGCGAACCGTGCCAGTTGTGTATGCCAGCCTGTTCCACTTTTTTCAAACACAAAGCTTCGTGCCAGTACAAAAGCCACGGCCATCCCAACCAGATAGGACAACGATACCGCCAGTTCATATCCCATCACGCGCGACATTAGAAAGCGTGAGCCAAGATTGCAGACGGCAGCTATCCCACCCGTAACTGCAAAGCTTGCGAATCGGAGCGCCTCCGCAGGGACAGTCCTTTTCTTCTCTTCAATGCTCGATAGATTCGTCATAGTCCTGGAACACGCTCCGCCATCTCTTTGCCAAACCGAACGCTCTCCGAGATTCCCCGGTTCGTCGGGATAGTAAAAACAGGTATCAGCGATCTGCAGACCCCCAATCGGCGTCTGGACCGCCGGAATCTTCGCTGCAAATCCCGGTTCACAAACCGGCTGTGCATAACGAAGGCGAGCTACATGCGCAGCGATAATGTCCTCGCGCGTCAGCTCTGGATTCAACCTCTGCAAATACCCATACGCCTCGTCCAGAAGTTCCTTGTCGGCCCAGGTAAACTTAACATTGTCATTTGGCATGTAATACGGCACATAAACTACGGTGTCACCACCCACCGGTCTCAGATTTGAAAACTCGATAATACCCGGAACGGCCATGTCAGCCTCACTCACATTGACCCAGAAGTGCGGACTTATCGACCGTTTTAGCTTGAAAACCAAGCAACAAACTCCCATATTGACAATCGATTCGTATCGGGCCTTCCAATCTGGGGGCAGGTCTGGCACCATTCTTGAAATCAGTGGCGTTGGCACCGTGCATATTACCGCGTCCGCTTGGACGGCCCCCTCAGGTGTAGCTACACCCGTCACCCTGCCGTCTTCCACGAGCACTTTTTGTGCCGCGCACTGCGTGCGAATTCGTCCTCCCCGTTCGCGAATTGCCGAGCACAGCGCGTCCACAAGCGTCTGACTCCCACCCTCGATGTAACCCACCTCCTCCTGCATCATGGATCTGCGCGAACGTCCAATCCGCCTGATCCGGGTCCATATCCACGCAGCCGAAACATTGTCCGCATACTGATAAAACTTCAATGCAAACAGTGGTTTCCAAAGCCGGTCGTACACTTCGGTTCCACACCATCGGGTGATCCATGAACGTGCAGACTCAGTCTCGATCGCGTCCCATCGATTTCGACGCACAGACAAGAACGCAAACAATCCATATCTCAATCGAGAGATGAGACTAATCTCGTTGAACCTCAGCAGTGCGACAGGCGTACCCCAATCATGTAGCCTCCCACCGGTAAAGATTCCCATGGACGTGACTCTCCACCGCATTTGGTCGCGAATGCCAAGCTCGCCCATCAACTCCATTGTTGGCGTGTCGCTCTTACATACAAAATGGTAAAAGCGCTCAATGGACAGCCCAGCCAGATCAAAGTGCGCAGCCATTCCTCCGGGCTCCGGGGCCGCTTCCAGAACTTCAACTGTATGTCCCGCCTTCAGAGCATGAAACGCTGCAGCGAGACCCATTGCCCCGGACCCTATAACGACAACTTTAGCGATAAGACACCTCTGCAAACCTGGTTTGCGTCTTAGAATCCAACATCACGATTGGACAAGGCCACGGAAGTCATGGCCAGAATAGCTTGGCAAAATCACTTGAGAAAATCATATTAGTTGATAACTTCAAAGATAGTAGGCGTTAGCTTCCTCGCGTAATGCGACAATTGACAATGCCATTGTATTAGAAATCGAGGGCCACTTTTGAGTAGACGGGATCGCGGAAGGTCGTCTCCAGGGCCTCTTCTAGGGGTGTCGAACGCACCCCAAAGATGCTCGGCCAGTCTATGAGCTCAAAGACATCCGGAGTTACCAACGCCTCCAGCTGCTTAATAGTAAACGCGGGGTTCCTGTCGAAGATCGCATTGGCCTTCAGCATGGCCCAAAAGACATTGTAGGGGACCTTTTGGATGTGCGCCTTTGCTCCGGTGGCTTGCTTTACTGCACGGATCAGGTCGATATAGTCGATTCTCTCCTGTCCCGTAATGTTGTAGGCGCCCGTGATTTCGCTCTCAAGGGTCGACGTGATAATCGCAGAGAAGTCGCCTGCATACAAAGGCTGACGAAGATAGCGCCCGTCACCCGGTATAGGGAAAACGGGGGCTCTCTGCATGAATCGAGCAAGCCAGCCCACGTGCTTTCGATCAAACCAGCCAAACATCAACGTGGGCCGCAAAACGACTTGCTTTATGCCCGAGGCAGCGGTGAGGGCCTCCTGCGCCTTCTTGGTTTCGGTGTAGTCATCTACCGCCTTCGAGTTGACGACAGAGGAGGAGATGCTAACGGCATACGGAACTCCACAGCGAAGGGCAGCTTCCAGAAGGCGCTCGGTGGCCTGGATGTTATTGCGAACGAACTCCTGCGGGTAGAGACCCCCAATCTGAGCATGACCAATGACAAGATGGGTGCAACCCTCGAGTTCATCCTGCCACGCACCCGCTTCAGCAAGATCTGCCTCAATAACTCGGACCTCCGGGTGAAGGCGGCGCAAAGTGGCCGTATTGGTCGGATGTTTATCCAGAGCGACGATCTCAGCAACACTACGTTGCTTGAGAAGAGGAAGAAGGTTCTGGCCCACGAGGCCTGCTGCTCCAGTAACTACAATTTTCTTTGCAGGCATAAATTACAAGGTAAATACCAACCTTAGATGTTGTCTACACGCGGTGGATCGCATCCATCACTGAGATTGCCCGCAACGGAATCGACATGTGCGGACTGCAAAAATCCAGCTAAGGCAAGCTTTCGATGTCCGAGTGGGTACGGTAACGTCTCAGACGTTTACTTCAAAGTGCTCAAGCCTGCGCCATTTGTAAACCGCAACGGACACCACCCAGCTAATGGCAAAGAGTCCGATGATGAAGAAACCAAGCGTGCCAAAGTTGTCGTTCAGTCTGACTACATAATTCCAGAATCGCCCCGTCAGATGGAACTGCTCAGCCACCAGCCCGAGTGCTTCTATTCCGCCTACCGCGAAGGCGACCACGACCGACACGAAGGTGATGGTCATGTTGTAGTAGAGCTTGCGAATAGGTTTCACAAAGGCCCAGCCATAGGCACCCAGCATCAGAATGCTGTCGGTCGTGTCGATCAGCGACATACCCGCGGCAAAGAGAGCCGGAAACACAAGAATCGACCATAGCGACAGGCCCTTTGAAGCCTCGGCCGCCGAGATGCCAAGCACTCCGATCTCGGTGGCGGTATCGAATCCAAGGCCGAACAAAATACCCAACGGATACATGTGCCAGCTCCGCGTGATCATCCCGAACATCGGGCGAAAGAGGCGAGCAAGCAGGCCTCGATTGCCGAGCAGCAGGTCAAAGTCCTCCTCCCCATAAGGCTCTCCGCGCCTGACCCGCGCGAATGCGTCATAAACTGATCGGAGAACGACAAGATTCACAATCGCAATTCCGAACAGAAAGAATACCGAGACGATCGTGCCGATCACTCCTCCGATATTTCTGACCGAATCGATCCGGTGGTGCAACGCGAGCGCTGTCGCAGCAATCGCGGCCGACCCCAGCAAGACGATCGTGGAATGACCAAGCGAGAACATTAGCCCCACGGCGACCGGACGTTTACCCTCCTGCATCAGCTTGCGGGTGACGTTGTCGATCGCCGCAATGTGGTCCGCATCGACTGCGTGGCGAAGTCCAAGACTGTAAGCCAGCAGCGCAGTTCCCATAAGCAAGGGATAAGGGTGAAATGCGACGATTGCCCATAGCCACACAGCCAGATTGAATACCAGCAATATGCCGTATATGCCTATGACCTTGGCGCGAGTGTTGCCCGCTTCGTCATTGAGCAAAATCTGAGAGAGAAATCGCATCAGTCTACTTTACTTTGCAATATTCATTAATACATTGGGGCTTCGGGACTCTGCTACTGTTACCCCACCAGATAGTGGCCGGAACCGGTAGGGCCACCAGTCTTGACTCAGATGCACCTAACGGTCGTACGGGTTCGACAGAAGGAGCCACTGCATCACGACGCAAAGATTTGCAAATAAACGCGATGACCGTTCCCTTATTTGCATCCAAAACGTGAAGGGTCTGTTTATCCGGCCCATTATTTGTCCAAGAGACTGCGGGCCGGAACTGCATCAGGATCCGTCATCTCGGGGGAAGAGGCAAATGCAACCCGACGTATTTCTTTCAGAGTCTATTCCGAAACAATCACCGGACATCGCGGAGAAGGACGGCCTCGGACGTTGGCGTCTCAAGTATAAGCCCGAGCTTTGAGCCGTCCGGCGATGGCCTCATCCAGTTCACCACCCTTCCTGGAAGGCTCGTCACCTTCGTCGGAGTAGCCGCATCGAGCGGCTGCCGCCAGATGGTTGCGTCTGCCCCTGACCTGGTGACATAGAAAACACTCTTGCTGTCAGCCGAAAATGCGTAAAGGTCGAAATCGTCGAAACCACGAGGCGGGAAGCTCCGGACCACTCGCAGAGAATCCATCGAAAGGACCTGGAGTGGGGCGCCTGCGCCGGTAGCTGCAGTTGCAAGCAACCTGCCATCGGGAGAAATGTTAAACCATATGCGGGCTTGAGCGACCTTTTGCGCAGCTCCTCCTTGTAGCGATTGCCGCATGAGAAGCGGGTTATTCGGGTCGCGATCATCGGCATAAAAAACCCACTTGCCATCCGCTGTGCACTCAGGGAAAAAATCCCTCGGTCCCTTCGTCAGCTGGGTCAACCCGCTGCCATCGAGATGCATTGTGTAGACGCTTCGGATGTCCCCTTCAAGTGTGCTTCCGATTAACACCAACGTGTCCGGCCCACACATAGACGGCTGGCCGAACAAATGTCCTTTCGCGACATTCATCATGGTGGCCTCGTCCTTTAAAAGGTTGACGAGCCTCAGCTTCCCGGCGCCGTCCGCTACGATTCTGTCATTGTCCAACCAGGTGAACCACACCAGCTCCCCGGTCTGGTGCTCTTGCACGTAGGAAGGCTCCACCACAGAGAGCTCAGCAAATCTTGCATTAACGTCCGTTTGCGTCGTTGCAATGGTCTTGGCGTCCGCCGTCAAACTTATGCCCGAATAGACGCTCAGGTCGTTCGTGATCCGGCGCAGTTTTCCGCCGGGATAAGAGAGAAAGCTGATCGGCGCAAAGTCGTTCCTCTCCCAACTGGTTGTGAATAGACCCTTGCCGTCTGGTGTCCAACGCATGTCGTCCAGATATCCGCCGAGCGCGGTGGACGAAGCCAAAATCCGCGTCGATCCCGAGCCGAAGTCGAGACTCTCCACATCGCCAAGTTCGTTTTCAACAACAGCGGATCTGCCGTTTGGAGCACAAACGGCTAGCGTTGGAAACGGCTTCTTGCCGTTCGCCAGCACCTGCTCCTCGCCACCGCCGGCGTTGGCGCTAAGGAGCTTGTAGGTGCCTGCTGGAACGTCCTGACGATAGAAGCACACCCGTTGGCCTCCATCGATAAAGCTGACAGGAAAAACCACGTCCGCAATCACTCGGGTAGGCTGGCCTCCAAGGACCGGTATCCGGTAATCGTCCCACCGGTCGGGCTTGGGCGTGCCCAGGGCATCGATCCGGAAATAGATGTAGCTGCCGTCAGGCGAAAAGGTGACGCTATGAAATTTGTACGCCGCGTCCTGGACTATCGTTCGTTCGCTGTTCGTTGGAAGATGGTGAAGCAACAGGCTCTGCGCACCGTTCGAGTCGCTGACAATCGCCGCCAGATAAATGCCGTCAGGCGAGATGGCAATACTCCTTACGTGTTTGCTGTCGATCACTCGTTGAAGGGAATAGTGCTCGAAAGGCGCCCTCTCATGCCGTGTTGCAAAGAAGTACGTGGCAACGGCGACCGCAAGGACCGCGGCCAGTCCCACTGACCATGCGAACACCTTACTTCGCCCGCGTTCACCCGGCGCTTCGAGGCCGATCGCCGACGAGATGCCCGAATCCGAAATGGCGTCCAGTGCGAACGCCAAATCCGATGCGGACTGGAATCGCTGCTCGGGACTCTTCTCCAGGCAGCGACGCACAACTCTCTGCAACCCCAGAGGGATGCTTTGGACAATCTGCGAAATGCCGGGCGGATCTTCGTTCAGAATGGCAGACATCGTCTCTGCCGACGTCTGCCGCTGGAACGCCCGCTTGCCGGCCAGCATCTCGTACAGGATCGCTCCGAAGGCGAAGATATCGGCCCGATGGTCGACCGTTATGCCGCGCACCTGCTCCGGGGACATGTAACCGACGGTGCCCATCACCAGGCCGGCTTCCGTTCCGTAGGCCTGTGTTGGCTCGCTGCCATCTGGCTGGCGCTGCATCAATTTAGCCAGACCGAAGTCCAGAATCTTGATCCGGCCCTCTTTTGTGACGAACAGGTTCTCCGGCTTGAGGTCCCGATGGACGACGCCTTTGTCGTGGGCTGCCGCCAATCCATGCGCGATTTGGACACCGTACTCGATCGCTTTGCGGATTGGCAGCGGGCCACGCTCCAGTTGCTGCCGCAGGGTATCGCCAACCAACAACTCTGAAACCAGGTACGGCGCTCCCTCAAAGATTCCAAAGCGGTGGATGGCAAGGATGTTCGGATGGTTCAGGGCCGCGGTCGCTTGCGCCTCCTGCTCAAAGCGCCGCAACCGGTCCGGGTCCTGGGAGACAAAAGCTGGCAACACTTTGATCGCGACCTCCCGCTTCAGGACCGCGTCGCGGGCGCGATACACCTCGCCCATGCCGCCTGTACCCAACAAGTCGATAACTTCGTAGCCATCAAGTTTCGTGCCCGGGGCTAACGCCATAGTGAGGCGGATTATACCTCGCATGCGAAGGTCTCCTGGTTCCAGCGGGCCGCCGTGGTCATCCAGAACACCCTTCAAATTTGCCAGTCGAACGTCAAGCGAATCTTCGTCTTGCTGTTCGGCATCGAGAAGCTGTTCGAGGTGCCCTTTCAGCTCTAGGTCTCCACCGCAGGCGCCGTCTATAAACGCCGCGCGATTCTGTGGGTCCTCCTCGAGGGCGGCATGAAACAGCGGCTTCAGACGTTGCCAGAGTTCAGGAGTCATATTGGATTCGGGGCGACAGTTCTAGGCGTAATCACGCACAAACCATCGTCCAGTCGCGCCTTATCAGCATGTGTCGGCATATCAAAATGTAGCGCAATCTCTTCGAACGTCAGACCTGCAAAAAAATGGATCTCAGCGATGACGTAACCGCGACTGGCTTTTTTGCCGTGTCGTAACCATACTCTCTCGTATTTTCGGTGACCACCATCGATGGGTGAAGTTGCCAAAAAAACCGACCTCCAGGTTGTTTGCTTCTAACTGGTAGGATTCGAAACCATTACATCGATTGCTGATTGATTTGCTCCGCCCTCTTTATGTCGACGAGGCCCCGTAAGCGCTCTAACAATAGCTCGCCTTCGATCGTGGTGCCAAAGGGGTCCGGCGGATCGTCCCATGGCCTGTAGGCTCCATTTGCTCCACAAGATTGGTTTCTGGGTATCTGGCTCCCAGATTTCGTCGCGTTTTTCCATCAAGGGAAAGCAATAATGCGTGATCGGATTCTTCAAAGAATTAGAGCCGGTGACCTGAGAGAAACCTCTTAGGCGATGATGAATTCCCAGCTCCGCAGCGGCGATCGCATACCCCCACATATCGCTTAGCCAGCCCGTGCCACCCAGCGCCTCCCGACAGACGGGATCGGAAGCAATATCAATCGATTTCTGCAGCCAGCGTCGGGCCAACTCAGCCAGACACCCTCTATTAATAAAGACGTATATCCCCACAGGCTGGATCTTCGCACGGAGCTCTTCCCTACAGTGACGATCAATCACCGTCCTGTTCCCTGGGATGTCCACACCCATGTAATCGTGCTCCTCTGAATGGGCCTCGCCTGTCTTGATCGGGCCAGGATCAATCACTGGACGTACAAACACTGAATCAGGGTCGACGATCAGAATTGTTTCATCTCGAGGTGCCATCCAGCGCGGCCCACTCCGCGATTCCACCTGACTTGTTCAGGGAAAGAAGGGACACATCGGGAATAGAGTCCTTGTAGTTTGCGACGCGGACGGTCTTGCAGCTGAATTCCAGCTCTGGTTCATCTGTGTCAGCCACTAGGGCGGTCAACTCCGCCTGCATTCCCGCAAGCACATAGGTGTAGTGGAGGAACTCCGCTTGCCACCACATATATGTCTTGTTTTCACAGCTGAAAATGACGCGCACCGAGACAGTGTAGAAGACGTTGTTTGTGGGTTCAATCTCTTATCTGGTTCACAGTCGTTCCAATTCAGGCAGATGCGACGGCAGACTGCACCTGAACCATCTGTCGCATTCGCGGAGTCGTCCTTAAGGCCATTCAAGCGTTCACGAGGACAAAAAGCGCAAGGAAAATTGCTAATTCTAACTGTCTGGATATAAGATGCACGCTAGTAGCGTTCACCTGAATTGCGGGCCGCGTATAAGTTTCCGGGCCTTCGGCAGCGGAGAGTGATAATGCCCTCGCCTATTCACACCATAGAACCAATTCAACGGTTCAAACCACCAATCAAGGCTGATCGGCCGGCCTATCCTCCGCTCGCGCCGCCCGGCTCTCCCCCGCCTGAGCCCCCTCCACCTACGCCACCACTCCGGCCACCGCCTAAGCCGCCCGTCCATGCTCCTCCGCTTGCGCCACCACACCGGCCGCCGGTTAAGCCGCCGATCCATGTTCCTCCCCTTAAGCCGCCACACCGGCCTACGGTTGAACCGCCGGTTCATGCACCCCCGCTTGCGCCAGGGCCCTAGTCACCTTTGATCGAAAGGTCGCAGAAGAAAAGGGCTCTCAAGCTGAGAGTGCCTTAATCTGCGAGGTTGAAGAATGCAAGCTATTAGCGATCGATCAATGGCCGTTAACGACTGGCATTTCAGCCCGCCTGATGAGATCTTGCAATCTCGACTGTTCGCGGATGGCGGCTACCTCGTGGTTTGCGGGTTATTTGACGAAGAAACTCTGCAAGGCATGCGCGCGGAAGCAGACGTTGTGCGGCCTGAGGCTCCACGGGTTTTTGTAGCGGATTCGGACGGAACGCAGGGCCGCGGAGGCTATCCGGCGCGGGCCTACAGATCAGGTCATGCCCGCGATCTCCATTGGACGCTGTATGGATGCCAGCAAATGACCGAGATGCTTGGCCGTCTATGCGGGGTCACCGTTTCCGCGACCGGCGGTGGGACTTACATCTATTACGAGCAGACCGGAGACTTTCTCGCGGTCCATCGCGACGTCGTGGATTGCGACATTGCCGTCATCACCTCGCTCACAGATTGCAGAGTGGATGGCTCGGCAGGCGAGTTGGTAGTCTATCCTGAATTTATTCGCGAACCGTTGTCGACAGTCCGCACCGCAGGAATAATGTCCGGCACTTCTGTACCGCTCGATCGAGGCCAAACCATCATTCTCCTCGGTGGGATCGTGCCCCATGAAGTGGCTCCTACGTGTGCCGGACAGGAACGCATCGTTGCGATAAGTTGCTATCGCGCACAGACTGCGGATGTCTTCGATTCAGGCCCGTTGAGTTCGGCCACAGCGGTTGCTCTGGCTGAGTGAATGTGACAAGCGGCCGTCCACTAGTCCGAGCGATTTTGTGATGCACTCTCTACGCCATAGAAATGTTGACTAGGCTTGCAGGGACTCCCTACAAAAGTCCTGCGGTGTTAACTTGCCGAAAATGCGACTTTGCAGGAAGGGCCCGGTTTCCATGTCCGATGGACTTGATGACCTGTTAGACGCCGAACTGTGACAGGTGATGGTCAATGTGTTTGTACATGAGAATCGCCCACTGATGTGGTTTGAGCGGGCCAAAGAAAGGATGTGGGTGTCGAGAGCAGCAAACTTCGCCCATGGAGACAAATCTATTGATAGCTTTGATGAGCTGCTCGCGTTCGCGTTCGAATTCGCACTGTGTGGGTCCGCCGTGAAGAGCTCAGGCGCGGAGGGCGAGTTACGGCGCATGGGTTTGTCGTTGCCGAAGACCAACGGTTTGATGAGTAGACCGATGACCTTCCCGGGAAAGGATGCACGTCTGGGGTTGATCACGCCCATGGCCATTTGTAAACCAGAAGTGCAGTGCGCGAGCACGAGGTCAACGGGCGATTTACCCCACCGCCGCTCGCTATCGGGACGCAAGCGCATGATGCGCCGCTTTACGTCTTCCACCAGGGTCCGGTCAAAGAGATTTTTCATGGTACCTGGCCATTTTGTTCTCAATGCTTCTTGCTGACAGTTTACCTATCGGTACATCAACGCATTTCCTCAAAAACGGGGTTATCGGAAACTTCCTGGGCTAGACGACGCTCCTCCCGCACTCCTGCACTATTGTCTGGGAGTTCCGCCAGAGAGCAGGATCATCGGAATCTGCGAAGCCAGCTGCAGGTCAATCAACATCACCAGCCGCCGATCCAACTGGAAAAACACCACGGTTTTCCTCCCTGGTATGACGTTGTTGAAAAGCGAAATGTATCTAAGCCGTAACTCCGCGACCTCTTGATCGACGCCAAGCATCTTGCGTGCCAGTCCCGTTGCCTGATCGTCCGTCAAAGTAGAGTAGCTGGACGCGAACTCTTTGAGCGCCGCATACTTCGCGTCGTTGATCTTCACCAGATCGGCAGTGTACTGGTCATACAGCGGCCAGAATTTCACCGCCTCTTGATCAGTCAGCTGAAGATTCGAAGCGATGATCTGCCTCTTCTGTGACCGAACATCCTTCCTTAATAAATCGATATCCTGATCCGTAACGCTCTGGGCCGAGTTGTCAGACGGGGTTTGCGCCGAATTTTGACTACAACAGAAGCCAGTCAAAATCACCATTGCCGCAATGCTGAACGATAGAAGACTCTTCCTTATCATGGATATCTCCTTCCCATCGCTGTCGTTTGGTTGAACCCGCAGGCCCTCAGGTGCAACCAGAATCTTACGCCTAACTATCGCCAACCGGGCAAGTCGCTCATCGAACGACGATCCAAACTTGCCTCGAGGTTCCCAGGAAACGGGGTTTTCGGAAACTACGAATTCTGAACTTGCCGCAAATGCGACTTTGCGGGAACTGCCGGTCAGTACGGATACATTAGGTTGGATCGGTGAACGGAAGCGGGCTTAGCAGGACCTATGGAACGCAATTAGCCGGTTCAGCGTCTTATCTTTGCTCGAAGCTGAATCAGCAAGTCCTTTTGGAAGGTAGGATCGAGTTCTGACGAATGAAGCGCCTCAGAGTATTCAGTTTGTGCGGCTGTTACGTCACCTATGGCGGCGAGTGCGTCACCCAGAATTACGTGCACGTCTGGATTGTTCGGGTCGAGCCTCTCTCCGATACGCGCTTCGCGCATTGCGTTAGAGGAATCGTGCAGCGCTGCGAATTCTCTAGCGGCCTGGACATGTTCGAGAGCTGCCGCTGCTCCCAAATCAAATTGCCCATTAAAGACGTACACGCCTCGGTCGATTACTGCCGCAGGTCGCATCGAGCCGAATTGGGCATAGGGATTCTGGTTTCCGGGTATATCGGCTCCAGCCACTACCCCATCACTTATTAAAACGGTACCCGATACGTTAGGGTCATCGCCGAAGCGCATAGTATCGAGCCCCGTCCAAAATGCTGATCCTGTCGGTAGCACTCGGCAGTTGATTCCATAATCCCTAAAATCGACGGGACCTTGTGCGAAGTACGCAAAGTAGCAGGGTCCAGCCGGTTGCGTTTCAAGATAATATTTGACGGCTTTGAGTTGCTGGCCCCAGTCCACATTGGAGTCGGAGAGGTACAGATGCGTCTTCGACGGTCCTCCCCACGCCTCATTCGCGTAGGCCAACAGTCCTGGGCGTGCAGTTATGGTTGTGATCATCTGCCAGAGCAACAGAGCAGCAAATCCGTAGGTGTACTTCGGATTTTTGGAAACCACATAATCGGCGCAGCCCCCGATAAGGATGTAAAGCATCGGGAACATCGGAAACAGGTGTCTGTAGCCGATGCCGAGATCAGACGACGACGACAACAGGAAAAGGAAGATTGGAGGGATCGTCAAAAAGACTATCTCCCGGCGCATCCTCCAGCTGCCACTAAACACAACAATGATCGTTAAGCCGAGCAGAATCAGGAACGGAAGCGTGCTCTTGATGAGGAAGGCTGCTGGGAAATACCAGTGCGAAGCGCCTAAGTAGGTTCGCCCGAAGAGATAGCTCGGGAGATCGCCAGCTGAGATCTTCGTGTCTGCCAATCCGTAGATGTAGGCCTCGGGTAGGACGTGAAGCCTGCCCATTGTCGTCAATACCGAGCGACTCAACGGCGAAGTGAGCTTCTGCAAATACTGCTGGCTCGTCGGGTTTAGTTGGAGGGAATCGGGTCGAGCGGCATAGCGGAAGTGGTAGATTGTCCAAATGCATCCTACCCCGATCATCAATGCGACTGCGATCGCTGTGACCATTTGCCGGGCCGATACAGTTTCGACACTTCGCACCGCATTCTTTGATTGCCAGTAGTCGATCGCTGCAATCAAACACAACAGGGGAACAATGAAGACCCCCGTAAATTTAGCCGTCATGGCCAGGCCGACCGCAGCCCCAACGGCGATCATTCTGGGAATCGAGGGGAACTTAACGTATCTGTAGAACGCATATACCGACGCAAGCATTGTGAGAGACGCCCCGATGTCCGTGGTCACGTACGCACCGTGAGCGAGGAAGTTTGGATCGAAGCTGAACAAGAACAAGGCGAAGAGAGCCGCTCTGTTGCCAAACATCTCCATAGCGCAAAAGAAGAGCGTAATGGCGAGCAGAACGGTGAGCAGCGAGGCCATGACACGTGCGGGTGTCAGGGTTCGCTCGATGCCATTGGCAGCCAAGAAACGTTGCCCGAGAACGAAACCTTCCTTCTTGAACGGGTCCTCCGTATAAGCCGGTTGCTTGATGTCTCTGTGCAAGAGCGGAATAGCGTCCCACATCTTTACCAGTGGGGGAACCTCCGGGTTGTAACCGAAGTCTCCACGCTCCCAGGAGAGCCAGCCTGAATAGAGATGTTGCGATTCGTCCCAACTCACCGAATCAATTTTCGCCGTGTGTATGCAACTGGCAAAAAGAGAGAGGATGACTATAGCTGCCAGAAGGGCTGTGATCCACGTTCCTGCGCGCCGACGTGCGTTCTGGGTCATTGGAAAAATTGTCATGGCAGGTCGACTCCTGAGACGATGGCCCTCGTTCGCAACGATAGCTGCTGGCTAAAGGTTTGCATAGTCTCAAGGCTAAGCGCTAGGCGCACCGTTGGAAATTAGTCCTCATCAGTCGGCTTATCGGTAGTGATCGGCAGCGTACTAACGGTCAGTTCGCGAGAAACGGGGTTATCGCAAACTACGACGCCGACTCCCGCGTTCGCGAGCCCGAACTTGCCGCAAATGCGACTTTTTCGACTCTGGGGATTACTCTGGTTTACCGGTCAGTCGCCTGCAGTCAGCGCCTACAAGCTCAGACACACGCAAGAGCCTGCTCGCTCCAGCGTGTGCGTGGCAAATTGAGACCCTAATTCGACGGTGCAAAGTCGAGATCGATTCGTTGGATTGTTCCAGTGAACGCGAATGGGCTCTCATAGTCACCCACCGGCGATGCGCTGTCCTCACCCACGTCGAACGTCTCCTCAAACGAGAAGACGTTCGGAACCGTCCGGGCAATCTGCGTCGTGGCCACCTGCCGGTCGTTCACCGAAAGCGTTGCCACCGCAGTCTTGTTCAAACCGGTACCGCTGTACGTTAGCTGCAACACAATCTTTGCCGGACCGGGTGGCAGCGCGGTCGGCGACGCGATTGTGGTGCTCTTCCGGAAGAAGTTATAGGTGTAGGTTGGCCGGCCATCCTTCAGGAAGAACGCAAAGCCTCCGCCTTCGGCACCGTCCGCCATCAAAACACCGTTTGCACCTTCTTTGGGAATATCGACATACGCGGTAATAGTGTGCGACCTCGTCTCAAAGGGCGGTGCCAGCTCGTTGAAAAGATGTCCAGGGCCCGAGTAGAAGGTGGAGTGTCCCGCCGGCGCATGAAACCCCCGACCGCTCATGCGTGGGTCCAGCGGATACAGCTGGTTCTTCTTCGCCTCTTCGTCGAAGAGCGATTGCATCTGCTTCACTTTGTCGGGATACTGCTGCGCCAGGTTGTTTGCCTCTGAGTAGTCCTTGCTCAAGTCGTACAACTCCCATGGCTGCTGCATCATGTTCTCGGACGATCCCGCATATACCCACGGCAGCAGCCCGCTGCGTGCCGACGCCATCCAGTCGTCGTGATAGATTGCTCGATTGCCCATCATCTCGAAGTACTGCTTCGTTCGCTGGCTCGGCGCCGTGGCAGACGCAAAAGTAGCCAGCATGCTCATGCCATCCACTCGTTGTTGCTTCACCCCATTCACCTCGGTCGGCTCAGGGAGTCCCGCCGCCTCCAGAATGGTGGGCGCAACGTCGGTCACATCTTCAAACTGATAGCGCACCCCGCCCGCATCCTTGATCTTGCTCGGCCAGAAAACGACCATCGGGTCGCGCGTGCCGCCAAGATGCGACGCGATGCGTTTGCCCCACTGGAACGGCGTATTCCCCGCCCACGCCCAGCCCACCGGGTAGTGCGGAGTGGTATGCGGTCCTTCCAGTTCATCCAGCACAGCCAGCGCGTCCTCGGTGCTCTGCGGCTCGCCGTTAATCTGCGACATGGCATTCGCCGTTCCATACAGGCCACCCTCCAGGCTCGCGCCGTTGTCACCGGCAATGTAAACGATCAGCGTATTGTCCAGTTGCCCGGTCGCAGTAATCGCATCAATCACGCGCCCAATCTCGTGGTCGCTTTGCGCCGTAAATCCCGCATAGACCTCCATCAGCCGCGCAGCCACCTTCTTCTGATCGGGCGTCAGCGAATCCCACGCCGGAATCTCTGCCGGCCGTGCCGTCAGCTTCGTATCCGGCGGCACCACGCCGAGCTTCTTCTGCCGCTCCAGCACAATCTCACGATAGCGGTCCCAGCCCATATCGAACTGGCCTTTAAACTTATCGACCCATGTACGCGGCGCCTGCAGCGGAGCGTGGCTCGCCCCGGGTGCGTAGTAGATGAAGAATGGCTTGTCCGGGGCGAGGGACTTTTCAGACTTGATCCAATCAATCGCCTTGTCGGCCAGGTCTTCATTCAGCGTGTAATCGTCCTTGCGACCCGAAGGCGCAACCATCTCGACCGGCTGCGTACCCAGAGTCAGCTCCGGAAACCACTGGTTCGTCTCCCCATCGAGGAAGCCGTAGTAGTACTCAAACCCCTGGTGCGTCGGCCAGTGGTCGAACGGTCCCGCCAGCGTGGCCTCCTGCTGCGGAATCAGGTGCCACTTGCCAAAGGCTGAGGTCGTATACCCGTTCTCGCGCAACACCTCTGGCAGCAGAGCCGCGCTCTTGGGGATGGAGCCGGTGTAACCAGGTTCGTCCGTGCTCCAGTTGGTGATAACTCCCATGCTGACAGCGTGATTATTGCGCCCGGTCAGCAGTGCGGAGCGCGTGGGCGAGCACAGTGCCGTCACGTGGAAGCGCGTATAGCGCAGGCCGCCAGCAGCCAACCGATCCAGCGTCGGAGTCGGGATTAATCCGCCAAACGTACCCGACTGGCCATAGCCCTCGTCATCCAGCAGTACCACCAGAACATTGGGGGCACCCGCAGGCGCACGCAACGGCGGAATCGGCGCGGGGACGGACTCTTTGTACGTTATGCCCACGGTCCCGCGAAACGGCGGCGGCGCAATCGGCAATATGGTGCGATCGGGTTCCTGCGCGGAGACCGTATGGGTTGCGCAGAAAAGGCACATCGTAGCCAGTGAGAATGGCATCAGCGGGACGCGAGTCAGCATCAATATGCTCCATAGGATTGCGCGAATATTGAATAACTGCTCATGACACGAAGGGACAGGCAGATGAACGACGCATAGTCCATCGCTCGTGCGCAGGCGGCGGCAACGGTATCGAAAAACGCAGTGTGGCAGGGCCTCCGCGAACTTGCCGAGAACCTGACTTTCGAGGAGCATCGAATTGACCTCATTCCACGGAGATAAAGGTATGGTGAGCAAAAGGGTAATCCATGTAGTTGCTTTGACGTTATTGTGGCCCACTTGCTTACTGCGGTCTCAGGCTACCGAAACTTATATCGATCAGGCATCCCGACACTCTGCGGCTGTTCTCGAACGCTCTGACGATCCGTGCCCAGGCGACAGCGATGTCCCACGTGAGGTGTGCATGGCCAAGGAGCTTTCGTTGGTAGGACAGCATTTAGATGCCCTCGTTGATGATCTACGCGCTATGTTCGCAATCAAACAAGCCTCAAAGCAAGGCGGGGAACAGAGTGAATTGGAGATATTGAATAAGGCCGATGCAGCATGGCGGCTATACCGCGCGCAAATATGCAAACTTTCATTTGGCTATTTCGTTGGTGGCCAGGAGGCAATTGCCGTGCGTGAAAATGGCATATGCGAACTTCGCTTGGATCGAGCATACGTGCTTCAGCTCAGTCCGCTGATAAAACCACACAGAACTCAGAAATAGCATCTATCTTGGCAACGAGAGGAGTAACAAGAGATGGTCGGCTCATTTACGATTTGCGAAAAACGGGGTTATCGGCAACTTCGGCTCCCGAATCGCGCCGCTGGGTGAACTTGCCGATAACCCGGGCGACTTTGTGGGCACTAGGAGATCAACGCTCTTCATTGGCCGAGCCGAGGCTCTACAATCACTCGAAACCTCCGGCCGGTCGGTGAGCTTCTTGGAGCCTGACATGCCGCGCTCCACAAACACATGATCGATGGTTAGGCCGTGCATCATTGCATAGCCTTCGATGGTGTGCTGCAGAGCCCGCAACCGCAATCCTGATGACGACCGGAACGTTCGTGCTGCTCATCAGGAGGCGCTCCATATTGTGGCGTTAGGCAGGCGGGGGCGGTGGCTCCTTGATGTAGGAACTGCTCATAGCCATGACGGAACCCCTGACGATAACTTTGGAAACCCGGAGTCGGCACTGGAGGATTGCGGTAACGCGGATGGTGATCGAACACAGGCGGCCGCCCAGACTCTACGTCGTGCCGCGCCGCTTCAAATCCATCGTGTGAGCCCTCCTGCTCGATTGCTTGGTAGTCGAGCGCAGGCGGCGGAGGCGGGGCGTAATAGGCTGGCTGCGGGTGAGAGCAACCGGCAAGCATCAATGCAACTAGCAGCGGAGCGAAACAGAGAGCTTTCTTCATATCAATTCCTCCTGAGTAACGACAGATCTACCCTGCTCAGACACTCTTTTTCGTGCTGATGTTGTGATGATTGCAATTGAGAATTCGCGGGTCTGTACAACTTCCGCGTGAGAGTCGGCGACTGTTGTTGTTTGAGCGATGAGGTTGCGAGCTGACGGAGAGCCGAAAGTTTGCGACCACTCTCCGAGTCACGCAATATAAAAGGCGCCCACTTTGGGTAGGTTGTGGTTATTCGCATCACCACTTACCGAAAGGAGCGCCGTTATGAGCCAAGAGAAGTACATCGGCATGGACGTCCACCAAGCAACGATCTCGGTTGCGGTTACGGATTCCCGGGGCAAGTTAATCATGGAAAGTATTCTGGAGACGAAAGCGGCCACGATCCTGGAGTTCCTCCAGGGGCTGCACGGAAGCTTATCGGTGACCTTCGAAGAAGGTACCTCTGCGGCCTGGTTACATGACCTGCTGAAACCTCACGTCACCCGTCTCGTGGTCTGCGATCCACGCAAGAACGCCCTATTGAAAGACGGCAGCAAGAGTGACCGGATCGATGCGCGAAAGCTGGCGGAGCTGCTGCGTGGCAACCAGCTCACGTCGGTTTACCACGGCGAGCACGGGATGCGCACCTTAAAGGAATTAGGTCGCAGCTACGTAACCATGACGCAGGATCTCGTCCGGGTCATGAGTCGAATCAAAGCACTCTACCGAAGCTGGGCCATTCCCTGCAGCGGTACCAGCGTCTATGCACCGCGGCATCGCGCAGAATGGTTAGGCAAGATCCCGGAACCCGGAGTTCGTCTCCGGGCCGAACGGCTCTATCAGCAACTGGATCTGCTGCAGCCGGTGCGTCAGCAAGCGCGACGCGATTTGCTGACCGAGAGCCGCAAGCATCATGCCGTGAAATTGCTTCGCCAGATTCCTTCGATCGGCCCGATTCGTGCAGCCTTGCTGGTTGCGCAGCTGCAGACTCCACACCGTTTCCGTACCAAGCGTCAGCTGTGGGCTTACAGTGGTTTCGCGCTGGAGACCCACGACAGCGGCGAGTACCGCTATGTCAGAGGGAAACTGCAACGAAACCGCGAGCGCATGACCATGCGCGGCCTGAGTAACAACCACAATCCCGAGGTGAAGAATCTCTTCAAAGGGGCTGCGATCTCCGCTAGCACTCACCCTGGCCCTCTGTACGATTTCTATATTGCTCTTCTTGAGAAAGGGATGCGACCGACGATGGCGCGTCTCACCCTGGCACGAAAGATTGCCATCATTGGGCCCTGATCGTCGAGCTTCTCAAAAACGGGGTTTTCGCAAACTTGCCTTTCTTGGCCCCTGACTGCTCGAACTTCCGATGACCCGACTTTGAGTGAGGTGAGATCGGGCTAGCGCGATGCGGCCAGGGGGATAGAAAAAACCAGTCCGGAGCCGAGGACTATTGCGCGATATTTGGACCGTATATCTCGTGCACAATTGATCGCATCGACTGTTCGCTTTTGGTCAGCGAGTTTCGATCCCGGACAAAGATTGCGTTGCCGATCGCCACCCTGGAACTAAACTTACTTATGAATCAGTGACTTGAAGTTGGAGCGTTTTGGCTGACTACGTGCACAGTTCCAAGCAGATCGCACCTCATGCGGAGACCGGTCAAAGGAGGACTCTTATGTTCCGATCCATTGCTCGCGTCGTGGTCCTTGTTGGCGTTGTATCAGTTTCCGTCCTCGCGTCCTTGGCCAACGCCCAAATCTCGCCGAGCCTGCCCAATCCGATCGCAGCGCCGAATCCGCTGACGACGACGATATCCATTTTTCGTAGCAATATGCAGGACAAGATCATGAAGTCGGCGGACGAGATGCCAGAGTCCAAGTACAGCTACCGGCCGACGAAGGACGTTCGCTCGTTTGCCGAGATCCTGAATCATGTCGCGGATATATCCTACATATTGTGTTCAAACGTCAAGGGTGAAGCGACCCCCGCCACGACTACCGCGAAGGGTTCGAAGACCGAGATCAAGGCCTACCTCAAAGGCGCGTTCGATTATTGCGATGGCGTGTACTCCGGGTTCATCGATGCACACCTCAATGACCCGGCGAACTTCTGGGGCGTCAAGACGAACAAGATGTTCATTTTGACGCAAGTCGGAAATCATGACGCCTTGCATTACGGCAATCTCGTCACGTATCTGCGCATCAATGGCCTCGAGCCGTCCGGGGGCTGGTTTTGATGGCCAGCGACAGCCCACGCGCTAGCGTCCGCCGCGTCAGCGGCTTCGTTCAAACCACTTTCGTCACTCGGACGAATAGTCGCCTTGTAGGACAAATGGCGTCCCGTAATTCCCTAAAGACGGGGCTTTCGGAAACTACATCACAATGTCCAAATTTGTGAAAGCATTTGTGGAAACGATGAATTGTGGTGAAGCGGTTAGCTTGGGGGAAGTCAACGGCAACAAACTCTACCCAGATTCCATGAGCGATCGAACGCTCTCGCTTACCTCTCGTGCCTCCGCTGTCCTATTCGCACGGCAGAAGCAATCCACCTTCTCTATGGCTTTCCGAGAGACTCGCCGGACACTCCAATTCTGGTAACAAGCCTAGACCATCTCCACCGTCGCGTCTGCGAACCAATAGTGGACGGGGAAAAAGTCATTCTCTTCCCCAGAGAGTTCGTTCTTCACGGGCTCCGCCATGCCTTCCTCAACAGGTTGGGCGAAGCGGGAGCGGATGCATTTACAATCATGAAGCTGGCGGGACATTCCAGCGTCACAGTGTCCCAACGGTACGTGCATCCGACACCGGAGAGCTGCGAGTTGGCTTTCGAGCGATTGGAAGCACTCAACGCTAGAGAGTTGGTAAGGGCGGAGGGTAAAGAGTCCCTGCAAAAGTCCCTATAGCCGATTGCCGAGAGCGCGTAAGTTATTGAAGGGCCTGTAGCTCAACGGTTAGAGCAGGGGACTCATAATCCTATACGGCCTGTTTTGGCCTAGTTCGGAGTACCTTGTATACATTGGTATAAAAGGGCTTGTCCGGAATCCATGCAAGAGCTATTGCAAACGCATGCATGCAGGTACTAGGTACGTTTTTAGGTACAGGAACGACTTTTCGAGATTTCGGATCCGGCCGTTGGAGTTAGCCCATCACATTGCCTCTGCAGCGTGCCTTCTCCGCAGTGATGCCGTGAATTGCTATTTCTTCTGCCAATACCCTGACCGACGATCTTCTCTCCCAAAACCAAGCTACCCGCAGCCGCAACGTTAGGGCGCGAGGGCGGCTCTCTGACGGCACAGCGCGGCTCTGACTAGCTCGGTCAAGTAGCGGCGCGCTGGCGGGGCGACGGCCGGGAGCTTTATTACAGTTCCTGAGGGCGGACAGGTGATGGCGGTCGAAATTGCGACCAATCCGGAGTTCAGGCTCGGGAAGCCTCAGCCCTTCGGATTTGCGACTGCCGGGGTCGGGTGGGATTGTGCTGCAGACGGCCGCCGCTTTCTCGTGGCGGTGCCCAAGGGGTAACGCACCGAAGCGGTACACAGTGATACTGAACTGGGAGGCTGGGCTGAAGCGGTAGCCTCTACCGCTCTATCGTTCAACAGATAACCGTCACGGCTCTGGTTTATTGCGCGGCTGGCTTTGGAGCCACCGACCAGCTCTTGGCGTCGTGCAAGACAATTTGCGGAATGCCCTTGTAGACGGCGATTTGGCCTGTGACGCAGACGTTTCCCGATGAGGGGAAGTCGCCAACACCTGCCTTGTCCCTCTCCCAAACGACAATCGTAAAGGTCTGATTCGGAAACGCGTGGTCGAGGGCCCACGAATGTCGGCTTTCCGCTCGAATTTTCCGCCGTGTGTTTCTCAGCGATTTGCCCGCAGACGGTCGCCCGCTCACCAATGTGCTTTGAGGCCTCGCTGATCGAAAGGGTTTGGGCCCGTGCTGTTAGTGCCAAAAGGCATATGGCAATCAAGGTCGAACGATGCATTAGAATCTCCTGTTGGCGGGAATTATAGACGCTCAAGAGGTTGCTGCGGATCTCCATTCCCGGCGCCAATTCCCGTCTATGACCCAGCCGGGCCGGAGATCGGGTCGGGCCGGAACCCTCGTCAGAGGGGTCGAAATAAAGCTTTGCAATCAGTGATTTTCGCCCGTATACTCTCGGCACAGCAAGGCAATCGTTCTGGGAGAGTGCACGATGAGTGATAAGAAGAGCTTCTTCAGCGGTATCGCTTCCAAATTGTCAGTTCTGATGGGCGGCGCCGTTCTCGTCACTGGTGGTGGTATCGCACTCGCTACACAGACACCGACGACTTCCGTAACGGCGGACGCTCAATCCGCGCCGGCGGACGGAGCGCGGAAACCTATACCCGCAAAGCTGACACTGAAACAGCAAATCGGCGGTTTCCGGCTGATTGCGCAGCATGCTTCGCACTCGTCGCACTCGTCACACGCGTCGCACGCTTCTCATGCCTCTCACGCTTCGCAATCATCCTAATCAAAATGTCAGCGGAAATTGCCAGACAAGACTCTACGAACGATGGCGCTGAGCTCATTGTCATCAGTCACGATCTGGTTAGTGTCGAAGCACTGTTCAAGACGTGCTATTGGTTCTCGCGAAACTTTGTTTGCAATGTATCGCAAAACGGCCCCAACGAGTCGAGTGTCCGTTTGGTACCAAAGACAGATTGCGATATGCCTCCGAGTGAAGCGCGGGAGAAGTTCATGACTCAAGCAATGGATTTCGCTCTTCGTGAAAGAGTAACTGCCAAGACCTCCGGGGTTCGTGATTTGCTTCTTGCGAAAGCCTTCTCTGAATCTGGTGTGCTGGAAGAAAAGCCAAGGTTTGTTCGGTGACCCTCTCGAAGAAGCAAAGCCAGATGGCATGTTCAAGATTCTCAGCAATGGCTGATTTTGGCGCAATCCTGAATGGCTCGCAGCTTTTATCCGACTACAACATTTCGCTCCCGAACCGCAACACAGTCTCGTTGTTGCCATTCCGATTCACTCGCCTCCTCGGACAAGAACTTCTTAGTGAACGAGGCCGGGGAATTTCTATTCGCTCCCGACGGAACCGTTCGTGCATTGGTGGAGGGTAGGATTGATGTTCAGTCGACCCTCTATAAGGATCTCAAAGCAAAACATTTTGTCTACGACGACACGACCTCCCCTCTCTCGGATGTGCTTGCGGCAAAGATCAGGACGAAATACGATCACCTAAACGGTGGGACGAAGCTTCACATCTTCGTGGTGACGCTTCGTTGTGAGCACTCGTGTCATTACTGCCAGGTCTCCCGTCAAACCGCTACAAAGGGCGAGTTCGATATGAGCCAACAGACGGCTGATCGGTCGATCACCCTCATGTTCGACTCGCCATCGCCTCACGTCACGCTTGAGCTGCAGGGTGGCGAACCATTACTAGCATTCGACATGATCCAGTACATCATCCCGAGAGCGAAGGAACAGGCAAGGACGCGGGAAAAAGCCTCGACATCGTCGTTACGACTAATCTTGCTTGCGCCACGGACGAGATGCTGACGTACTTCAGGGATGAAGGTGTGAAGATCTCCACCTCCCTGGACGGACCAGCATTCCTGCACAATAAAAATCGCCCTCGTCCAGGAAATGACAGCTATGAACGCGCAATCGACGGGATTGAACGGGGCGCGCCATCTTGGGTCACGAAAATGTCGCCGCACTAATGACGACGACGGCAGCTTCTCTGGATCACGTCATTGAAATCGTCGATGAGTATGTCCGTCGCGATTTCCACTCGATATTCCTGCGACCAATCAGTCCGTATGGATTTGCCGTAAAAACGAAGAGTCGCACCGGGTACGAGATGGAGCGGTTTCTTGGACTTCTATAAGCAAGGGCTGGCCATATCCTGAACATCAACCGAGCGGCTATCGACTGGCAGAAGTCTATAGCTCAATCCTGCTTTCGAAGATTCTGACACCACATGGAACCGGATACGTTGATCTTCAGTCGCCTGCTGGCGGGGCTTGGAACGTGCTGGTCTACAACTACAATGGAGATGTGTTCGCATCAGATGAATCGCGCATGCTTGCGGAAATGCAAGATTGGACGTTTCGTCTCGGCAATGTACACCGGGACACTCGCACGAACCTTTTCACGAGCGATGCGGCCCTGAATATGTTTGAGGCCTCGTGCAATCAGTCGCTAGCAGGTTGCTCCGATTGCGCATTTCAGTCCTATTGTGGCGCTGATCCGATCTACCATCATGCGACTCAAGGTGACATGTACGGTCACCGTCCAACTAGCGGGTTCTGTGACGGAACATGGAGGTCATCAAGCACCTCTTCTCGTTTATCAAGGAAGACGATCCCCAGACGATGGCGATCTTCTGGTCATGGATAGATGGCAGACCTCTCACGCCTGCAGGAATTGTCATGCGCCTGACGACTCCGGGATCGGCGCGGAATTTCAGATGGAGCAGTCGTGGGCGGATCACGACGGAAGACTTACCTGATGCCGATCGAGGTGAACATATCCGCTTGATTCGCCGAAGATGCAGGAACCCAAACGATCTCTCTGGCTATCGGGCAATTTTGTCTCATGGGAATTTGCAGACTGATCTGCCAATCGTTGAGAGGCTGCGAGAGTCCGATCATTTCAGGGCCGAGGGATGTAGTCGTGTTGGAGGGGCGAAGCGGTTTCGTGCGGTCGCTTTACCGGCCATACGAGCGGCATCACTCACTATTTGTCACAGAGCGATGCAATAGCAACTGCCTCATGTGCTCGCAACCGCCGAAAGATAAAGATGACGTTCAGTCTCTTGACGTCGCGAAATGAGGAACTGATCAGGCTGATGGCCCCAGCCCTGACTACCTGACGATCACCGGTGGCGAGCCCACGCTGTTGGGGGATCATCTCTTTCAATCTCATCGATCAGCTCAAAACATCTTTACCGCACTCGAGCTTCATATGCTCACCAATGGCCGAACCTTTGCGTGGCCCGAATACTCCCAACGCTTTGCGGCCCTGGAGCATCCCAATCTATGTCTTGGGGTTCCGCTGTATTCTGATTGCGCTGGAGAACACGATCACGTTGTTCAGGCGAAGGGGCCTTCGATCAGACGGTGCTGGCTCTGCATCAGGCCGCACGAAACGGCATCCGCGTCGAAGTACGAGTGGTTCTGCATCGTCTCACGATTCCGCGCCTCACTCGTTTGATGGAGTACATCTACCGCAATCTCTCATTTGTGGAGCACGTCGCACTCATGGGATTGGAATATGTCGGATATACACCGAGGAACATCGACGAGCTCTGGATCGATCCTTTCGACTACCAGGATGAACTGGAGAAGGCCGTCCGCTATCTCTCAATGCGGGGCATGGCGGTCTCGCTCTATAACCATCAACTTTGTGTCCTTCGACCCTCCTTTGGGCGTATGCGCGGAAGTCTATTTCAGACTGGAAGAATCTTTTCCTCCCCGAATGCCAGAGCTGCGCTGCGCTGGGCGATGTGGGGGCTTTTCCAATGGGCAGTCAAGAAGCACAGCGATCATATTCATGCCCTCTAGTGCGTTTGGCCCTCACAACAATCTTCGCGCGAGCCATTTGGGATGACACCGATTCAGGCCATTGCAGCACTGTTTTGGACGGCGCTTGTTGCCTCTGCATTGGCGCTCGTGTTTGATCGTCACCTCCGAGAATCGCTTAACTCTCACTGGAAGGTGCTGGCCTTTCTTCTATTGGTGACAGCACTCTGGAGAGCCCCATCTGGCGCTATCTTCTTTCATGGTCTTGAGTACGAAGACTCCTATGTCTACACCGTGGCGGGCCGACAACTAGCCGAGCGAACGGAGCTTCCTGCGACGGAACAGGAGTTTCCGTTTTCAGTTAGCGTGTGCACTGTCGGCAGTCTACGAGACTGCTCGGTATGGGAAACCAATCCCGAGCATCTCTTGGGTTATCCCTATGTGATAGGCCTATTCTCGCGGGTGTTCGGATATACGCCCTCGGCAGGGAGCATCATCAACCTGCTGGCCTCGTTTCCTTCAGTTCTCTTGATTTTTTCGATTACATTGCTAATAACCGGCGATTCGACCGCAAGCGTTGCGGCCGCGCTCGCCTTCGCGATCATCCCAGTTTTCGCGGTATACGGTCTTGAGACCTCGGCAGAGCCATTCTCAAATTTCTGCATTCTCTTAACCATCTGGCTCTATCTGAGGTTCGTTGACTCCAACAGCACGACACTCCTTGGCTCGGCTTCTCTGTGGTTGGCCTATACCATGACTCTTCTCTTGGCTGAGACAGTCAAACGAGAGGATTTTCTTCTTGCCTTGCTGATGCCTGCAATGATTCCGCTGGTCTTTTCTGAGAAGCGAGTGCGGGCAGAAGCCCGAAGCAATACCGTCGGGCTTATCCTCTTGAGCTCCGGCCTTGCATTGTTGCTCGCCTACAAGATGCACTTGCTTCAGACCTCCGAGAACGAACGGGAGCTTCTGCGACAGTTCCCGTTTACGGTTCATCGCTTTGTGACATTTGTAGGCGGATTTCTCGCTTCATTCTTGGCACTGCGTTGGTATGGTGGGACTCTCGTTTTGATCGCAGCCGGAATAGCGGCAGCGTGCCTTAGGCGAGGACGAGCGTTTTTGCCACTCGTTCTGTTGACTGCATTCATTTTGCTTTATGCGTCGCACATTCGCAGCTATTACGAAATGGAATCCGGACACATTGTTCCCGACGCCTCGCTCAGATTCTCAATGAACTTTATGGGATTGTGGGCAATAACCACAGGGAGTGGTGTCGGCCTGATTGGAGACAAGTTGAAAGCTATTAGGGCTAATCAAACCCTCCGCTGCGTGTATAAGTGGGGCTCCGTTGTGGTTTTGGTCGGCGTTCTTGGCATCAGTTTTATCGCCACCCGTCAATTGAGGGGTAATGAACTAGAGGACGAGGCCATCAACAGGGTTACCCCGCTATGACCGTAGCCCGCTTCGTAGGCCAAAACGGGGGATCGTCGGAGTTCGTAGCAACAATGGAGCCGCTCGTAGTGCAAATGTACTCTGGCGCTGATATGCGCGTCGTGGATCTTGAATCCGTGGATGTTGATACCCTCATCACCCTTGCGTCCTCAGGACACTTGATTTTTTTGAAGCAAACGGATCGCTTTGATGATGCTGATATAAATCGGTATGGCGCACCGGTCCGATACATGCTCTCCGTGCCCTCTGAGAAAGTGATGAGTGGTCAGGGCTTCCAAATAGATCGGGTACAGTCAGCGAGCCCTCAGTAATTTTGTACTATAACTGCGTCGGCAACTGACGCACAACGGCCCGGAGATGCTCGACAGCTTTATGTTAAGCTTGGTGCACCAATGCGCAATTGAAGATTGTTTGCAGCGTCATGGATTAGTGTTCTCGTCACATCGGCAAACAAGTTTGGTGTCAATACCTCGTGATCACACAATCCTTTCTGTTCGGCGCGTAAAGTGAGAAGCGAGACAGATCTCCCCCGAAGCTCACGCATCCTTGAAACTGGAAGCACGTAGAATTCCCATTGTGAGAGATCCATTGCGTTCCACTGGTCGAAGTCCTTCTCATGCTGAAAAGCAAAGACATAAATGTGCGATTTCAGAATTTGTGGCTCAGTGTTGGCCGGGGCCATGACTGCATCTCGCGCCTTCAGGCCGGCAAATCGGCCTTCGTTTTGCGCGAAACGGGATGAAGAGGCATCGGACGGACTGAGCCAACTTCGTCGATCAGTTTCCACGACTGCCAGTAAGAGGTTGACTTTATCTCAATTCTCACGCCTTCCAGCGTGATGATGTCGCTGTTAGCCCAACTTACACGCCGGACAGCGGGAATCCCCAGCAGCTTCAGCACAAGCCACTCCGCAAAGATGCCCTTGAGGTCATCGTCGCACAGGTCACTGAAGGCCCACTTCCAAAAATCCAACAGCGACGCATTCTGCAACTCGACATCGGCGCCAATGACTCGATCGCTCGGTTGGTACGTTGGCCGTGGCATCCTATCTCCTTCGACTCGAATGTTGCGACTGACAGTTTCCCGTGCGGCAGGTCAAACCATTTGTGGGATCCATCTTCATGCCAGGCGGTTTTCCATGCCCTCTAGTATGACTCTGTTGCTTATAGAGATCACTTCAATTTTGCGCGGCAAAATTTTGCCACTGATAGGCCGTTCCGCAGTTAGCGGTTGAAAGGGGTAAACCGGGTCGCCGCTCTCCAGCGGTCTTGTTTTCTTCGTGGCCATGGTTGAGAAATACTACCCTGCTTCTCAGACGGCCTTCATGTCCTGATGACGGAGCCTGGCGCGGATGAAGCCCAAAATGATGCTTGTCACGCCACCGCCGAGGAGCGTGTAGGCCGGACTCTCGTGATTGTTCATGACGAGGTAGGTACCGGAGCTTTCGCCCACGTCCTTTCCGGTTCCGAGCCAGAACAAAATTCTCTTTGAATCGTCCGGTGGCGAGCTAGACCGTGACCGTGTGTATCGTCTCGGTGTCCGGCTTGGTTCTTATACGTCTCGGTCAAAGTCCAACGATCGTCCTCAATCTCAATGTTCCTGCCTTTGAACTGCGCTCGTTTACTGGTCGCATTCTTTTGCATCGACTGCGGATCGGTCTTATCGCCGAGGGGGAAGTAGATCCAGTTCCCTATGTTGTGGACGCTCATGTTTTCTTCCCAGACCCCGTTCTTGTAGTCAGCGTATTCGCTGCCTCCGAAGATGGTTAGCGCGTCTCGGGGCACTCCGTCCTTTACCTGCTCTGCAGACGGCGGTCTGAAGCTCAAACCGGCTTGGCTCCGAAAACCTTACTTCAAAGAATTCGTCTTTCCCGGGAAGAAAGCATGCGTAGACATGGTCTTGATGTGCGAGGTCGTTCATTACATCAGGGTCATTCGCGCGCACAAGCTCCTGAAAGGATTTGCATGCAACGGCGGCTTCAGGATCGGGGCAAGCGGTTTGCTGGATGGCCAGCTTTCTCGTGATCCATTTTCCGCAGTCAGCTTCGCTGGGCGAATTGGTCCGAACTCTGGCACTCGCCAATCAAATTCCGGAGCTTCCGACAGAGGGAAGCTCAGGCACGATTACGTCTAAATCATATTGTTGGTGGTTCAGACGGGGCCCGGTGAGGAAAGCATCGTGATCACGCAGCTCCTTGTTGCCTGTTCGGAATATTCGTACTCTTTGCCTTCGATTGGCGCCGGACTTCCGTCCCAGACGAAAGCGAAAGAATGTAGGTACCGCCTTTCCGGAGGCTATGATGACGTACTTGAGGTCTCCCCCGGCTCCCGAGTTTTGAGACGTGATCAATTCGAACAAAAGCACAATGCAAGCCAGCGCATTGCTTTTTGATCGGAGCCGGAGTGGAATCCTTCTGGGCCAGTGCGGAGACCGAACCAAAGCGAATAACGATCACTGCCAAGGCGGTGGAAAAGAAAGTGAGTCTGTAGGGGCTCATAATTTACTAGCGCAGAGTACATCCGACGAAACCGAGAATCAACAGATAAGGCTGAGATGGGGACGCTCCACCGTGGCGGTTTCTCTCAGGCCTTGGGGGTTGTACGCCCCCGAATAAGTATCGCGAAGTCGGCTTCTCGCCAGTCAACTCCTTTGACCTCCAGAACCTGTCAGCCTTCATCTCGCGGCGTTCTCAGTGAAAAATAACGAACCTACTGACGCCTAAAAAGTGTCATAATCACGTCGTTTGAGGACGACAGATGAGAACGATCAAGTTTATTCCGGCGTTGCTGCTCTTGGCTTCTTCAGTCGCTCAAGCCCAAACCTTCACAGCCGCTCACGCCAAGGCCCATGAAGGGGAGAATGCCACTGTCTGTGGGACGGTTGCGAGTGAACACACCGCGGCGAGTAGTCGAGGCGAGCCGACCTTTATCAATCTGGATTCCGCCTACCCAAACCAGGTATTCACCATCCTCGTTTGGGCTGATGACCGGCAAAACGTCGGAGGATTGCCGCGCACAGGGTCGCATATCTGCGCTACTGGGCTGATAAAGGATTATCACGGAGTGCCTGAAATTGTGGTCAGGAGCAAAACGCAGCTTAGCCGGTAGCGTTTCTTGGCGACCCTACAATTCCGCGATGCCTCGCGTTCTAATGCACTTCGACCATTACAATGACCCGTGGTGGGTTGGCTTCATGGAAGCCGATTGGAAGACTTCCATTCATCTGATCGCTCGCCACCGTAACTTCTGCTCCCACTTCAAATTCAATGAGGCTTTGCGAGTGGTTTCCTCGTGGGGAATACCTTTTCGTTCCAATTTAATCCTCATCAATCAGAGCAGAATCTAGTGCTAGGCTGGCTGAGTCATGGCCAAAGCCCGCAATAAACAAGCTGCCTACGATCTTCCGCTGATGCCACAGGTTGCCCGATTGAGCGAAGATCCGAAGTGCAGCGATCTTGAAGTCTATTTCCTCAGCAAGAAATTTGACCAAAATGGCGAGAAAGTTGTTCGCGATGGTATGTGGGTTGTGGAAGTACGCCCCATCGGAATTCACCTCTTCGACGAAGGAACTCGGGCCTTCCTCAAACAGGAATACGATAATTCCTCAGTTCTCTCGATACTGGTTCTTTGGACTCGATACGGTGCCGGCAAGCTGGGAATTCTCAAGCTCAAACCTGTTCGTGATGACGATATCCCCGTGACCACCGACTATTACGAGTGGGAAGGAAAGGCAATTGCAGCCTATCTCCATCGTCACAACCTCTGATTTTGGGTAGGCTTGATGGCACACATCTAGATTTGCGCGCCGCATCTTCGCAATAGCTCTCCAACTTTGCATCCAACGAGTCCAACGAAGTTGCACCATGCAGGGTCAAATTCAAAACTGTCCGAGACCCGAAGAACCCCGAAGGTTTACTCGTGACCTTTGAGACCCCGCGGTGCCTGAAGGTCGGGCTCCCATCTTTACGGAGTATCCTTAGGCAACTGAGGAGTCAGAATGTACAAGGACTGGGACGAAGATATTGAAGCCATCAAGATATGCGCCGGTGGTGACTCGGTGATTTCTATCCCGGCCGGCAAAGTCGAAGTCAGACTAATGATGATCGATGTGTCTGCGGCGGACGTCACTGGCTATATCGCCGGGGACTATACGTGGATCATCAAGTCTGACTACGTGCCTGCAGTGCCCAGACCTGGTGGAATTTGCAGCATTGAATTCACCTGTCTCGGCGAGACCATGAACGGAGACTGTATCTACGGCAGCAGCAACGACAATGGAGTGGTGTGGCAGGGAATGGGTCAGCTCCACGGCTTTGATGTGGACGACGCATTCAACCTCGACTAAACCCTCTCCGACTCCCTGCCTCATTCACCGACCCCGCAATGGAAGCTCGACGAAACGGTGCGAGATATCTGTGTATGCCCCTAAAGAGAGGAGAAAAACAAATATGGGCCTTAGTGTCGGGACAGGATGGGACCCAGTTTAGTTCCTGTTGGCAAACATCGACGGATCCCACCGTCCCCTGGAGCGACTGGCAGGCTTTCGATGGGCCATCGCCGGCAACGGGGGGCCCCAGCGATGGACTGCAAACTGCACTGCAGCTTTGCAGTGGCCGCACTCAAATGTGGCTTATCTCTCTTGACGGAACGCTCCTAAGCATCAATAAGATTTCAAGCGATGCGAGTTCCGATTGGACGGCATGGGAACCATTCCTCCCTAACCCCGGCTTCGTGCGCACAGTCGCGGTAGGGACACACAAGGATGGGAAATGCCAGATCTGGGTCTTGACGGGGTTTGACGCGGATGGCTTAGCCCACATCCTGACCTGCCGACAAACCTGCCGAATTGGACGGACTGGGAAAGCATCGGTACCTTCCGTTAGCCCTAACTCGTGATCTTCACACCGAACTCGGCAGCGTTGACCGCAGCAAGCGTCCATGCGGAACCCGTATTCGGTCCGTGGTTGATTGGCAGAAGATATTGATATTCGTGCCGAGCGCGACGTCGGTGCCGGTCGTGACACCCGCTACGCCCCGAGTCGGCGACATGGTAAAGCCTGGACGCTCCGAGATGGTCTACGAGATCACTCACTGCGTGCCGAAGTTGCAATGATTGCAGTTGAAATCTTCGGAGGTCTGTACACTTCCGCGTGAGAGCCGAACGGCTCTAGGGCTTTCTGTTGGCGATCTTTCGCCGCATTCCGTATCCTCTTCAGCTTTTGCAATTAGGTTGGCTGCTGACTATATGTCTCAGCCCAGCCCGACATGATTCATTGACTACGCGGCACTGGATACACAGCTACATTATGAAAGGCCGCTATCCACCAACTCCCACTCTCCTTCGTCATCACCTCTTGCAGTTTCACTCGCAACGCGCCGTCTTCGTCTGCCTTCAGGCCCGGTGGTAGTTGCTTGCTGCCGGTGAGAGTACCGTCGATGTCCACCACTGCCACATCCGGGCGCAGAAATTTGATTTTCTCGACTGAAAAGGAGTTGTGGCTGCCTTTGTGGATGGTACTAAAGATAAGCGCGTGTTGAGCAATGAACGGCTTGCCACCCATCAACCTGTTTCCCAAGGACGTTGGTAAAGCTCCCATCCTCAGCATAATGGGCGCCAAACGCCTGCGCATCCCCGCGATTCCAAGCGTCGGTCTGGCTCTGCACGATGGCTCGAATTTGCGTCTCATCATCTTTATTGTCGGTTTGAGCTACGGCTATCCCTTGAAATGTAAGAGACCTCCAAGAAGAAGTAATGAAAAGGTCATTCGGCGCATGTTTACCTCGGAATTATAGGGGCCTTAAATCGAGATTGGTAGATGCTATCACTTATTCGCGAGCGGTTCTTCTACCCCGAAGCAGCAATAGTGATCAAGGCAATGCCGGAATCCAGTACGTCGGGAAAATCGTTCGGCGATCCCGTGGAGTCAGGTTGGATCCCATAGTTGCTGTTGTAGTTCCTTGAAAACGGCGTTTTCGGAACTTCAATCGAACTTGCTGAAAAACGCGCTTTTCAAGCCGAGCGGTTGAAGTTAGCGATCCAGTGCAGACCTTGGTGAGAACACGAAGTCATCATCGTGGTGCGTAAAGTGGGAGCGCGAGCAGCGCTTCCAAGCGGAAGTCGTCCTTTCCGACCTCCATTTCATACTTGATGCGACGGAGATTTTTCAACAACGACTAGCTCCGACGACCGTAGGTTTTCTTGCCCTACGGCTCAAGGACGACAAAGCGATCGGCGTAGCTATGTAGACGCCCCGGAAGAGCGCGTTGGCAGCAATCCGTCCACCTTGGCTTTGGGCACATCCTTTGCGGCGGCAAGCGTTACGAAGGATATTTTATGAAGGCTGAGTCCGCCGACCTGCATGTCCTGAGGTGGCAAGACGCCGAATGTCCGCTCCGTTCCATCTGCGCTACGGCCGCACACGGAAGTACCACGAACAATCCAGCAGCCAAATATTTGTCCGGGTCGTACAAGAGCGGGCCATTCGTGCCGGAATCAAGCTTCAGAATCAGTTGCTGTGTCTCGACGCCGGATAGATGAACTGCAATGATGAGCCTGGTCAACGATACTTCGTCTGCCATCTGCGGCGGCGTAACCAGTGCAATGCGCTCTCCTTTCACCTCTTGTTGCATCACATTTCTGTCGTCGAGGCAGAGCATGCTGTGCTCATAGTCAATGAGCACGTCGAAGTGCTGCAGAAAATTCCCGCCCGGAATTCCACGAATCAGATGAAGATCGGCATCCTTGGAAACTTTTGAAGTCTCGAGACGACAACGAGAGGGTTCGCAATAGCCTTGAGCCAACTTCGAGCAGATCCAATTGGGCCAACGAAGCGCGAGTATGAAATCCGACGCCGACGACCTCAGCCGTGTCCTGACTCTTCAGGTGAAGTTCGGCTGCCAGAGATGGATCAACCATCGTGATCTGGGAGCCTGTGTCCACGAGAAAGTCTTAAGGGCCGGTGTGGTTGATCACGACCGGCAAAATGATCTGGGAGCGCTGGACGAGCCGAAAACGTAGTTGGCGACATTTCCGGGGCAGTGCGCATCTGCCTGAAGCGCGGGAAAGTCGTTATGGCGAGAGCCACAGAGCCAGCCTTTTCAAGGTGGACATTGAGCTCACCTGGAACAGAGGCTGCCTACTTCGCGGGATTGTCCTCGGTTCTGGCTTCTGATCGCTCAGCGCTGGTTTCATGTCACCCTCCTCCGCACGTGTTTCGCGGTGGGGGCAAGGTTGGCTCTTTGAAGCGACTACCTCAATCCATGGCAGGTCGAATTTGTGTCAGCGGAAGGTCGAAAGAAGATCAATCCATAACCCTTCAGGTTTGTGAAAATAACTCAGGGTTGTGAAACTTGAGCGCAGAGGACTATGCCAGACAGATACATCAACCCCACTTAAGTGCTAGACTGAGCGGAATTTGAGGTTGCAGGCTGTGGAAGAAACGGCCAATGTCGTCCGTCTTGTTCGCTTTGGAACCTTTGAAGTTGACCTTCGTTCAGCGGAACTACGCAAGGCCGGAGTGAAGCTAGAACTCACTGGTCAACCGTTCCAGGTTTTGGCGATCCTGCTCGAGCACCCCGGAGAGGTAGTGACCCGGGAGGATTTGCAGAAGCGGTTGTGGCCTAATACGTTTGTAGATGGTGACCACAACCTCAATACCGCAATCAACAAGATTCGCGAGGTGCTGGGCGACTCGGCAGAAAACCCGCGCTTCGTCGAAACGCTGTCTAGACGTGGATATCGTTTCGTCTGCGAAGTGGAGGCTGAGCACCCAGATGTTCAAAGCAGCCGTACAGATCCACACGTTCAACCTGCCGTTGCAAAAGGTTTTCGATACATAGTCGGTGGGGCTGCGTTGGTTCTGTTGGTCTGCATCGTGGCATTCTTCTATTTTCGGAACAGTTCACAGTCTCCGGCCTTCTACTCCTCGGTGCCGCTCACCAATTATGTTGGATCACAGATCTCCCCTTCGTTTGCGCCTGACGGAGAGCGGGTTGCTTTTGCTTGGGACGGTGAGAAGCAGGACAACTTCGACATCTATGTGAAGCAGATTGGAGATGGAACGCTCCTGCGGTTGACCAGCGATCCCAAACCGGACCTTAGTCCGGCCTGGTCACCTGATGGGCGGACGATTGCCTTTCTCCGCTTGAACTCTGGCGACAAGGCAGAAGTTTTATTAATGTCCTCTGTAGCCGCGGGCCCCGCAAGGACCCTGGCAGTAGTTACGGCCCCGGTGTCGCCATATCCTCAGTCCAAATTTATTGCGTGGTCCCCGGATGGTAAGTGGCTGGTAGTGTCAGATGCCCCTTCCTACGGTGGGGTTAGGGGCCTGTTTCTCCTGTCGGTCGAAACAGGCGAGAAGCGAAGAATCACTCTTCCACCGAACGAGTACGACGATGGCGATCCGGCCTTCTCTCTTGATATGAGGCATCTGGCTTTTGCTCGTTATGCCG
Source organism: uncultured Acidobacteriaceae bacterium (assembly GCA_963756685.1). Taxonomy (GTDB): domain Bacteria; phylum Acidobacteriota; class Terriglobia; order Terriglobales; family Acidobacteriaceae; genus Edaphobacter. The sequence goes on along the minus strand of CAVWON010000001.1, from coordinate 2,121,085 downwards.
GTGGAGCAGGGGCCTGGAGTGATCTTTACGTCGTCAACCTTTCTGTAGATTTTGAGCCTGAGGGCCCTCCCGAACGCCTTACGTTCTACAACCGACATCTTGCGAGTCCCGTTTGGGCTTCAGATGGCCGATCAATCCTGTTTACTCGAACCGAGTTAGCCGGTAATCATGGCATTTGGCGCATCAATCTTTCTACCCGAAAAATCGAACCGTTGCCGCTTTCGGTAGACGGCAGTACTGCGCTGGACCTTTCCCGACGCGGGCGCCGACTCGTGTACACGCGCGAGATTTCAAATTCCAATGTGTGGGCTGTGGATTTACCGCCTCCCAAATCGAGGTCTGGCTGGAGTAGTAATCCAAAGCCGTGGACGGGCACGCTGAGGGCAGCGAATCCTCAGTTTTCCCCCGATGGCCAGCAGATTGCATTTCAATCCGACAGCTCCGGGACAGGTGAAATCTGGATATGTGACCGTGATGGATCCCGTGCCCGACAGCTTACCCATATGGGAGCGATCGTCAGTGGTTTCCCACACTGGTCGCCGGATGGGAAGAACATTGTCTTTCACTCGCGGCCGAAGGGCTTTGCCAGCCTGTACGTGATCAGCGCTGAAGGGGGCGCCGCTCATCGTCTTGACGCCGGGGAAGTGGATCATGTTACATCCAGTTGGTCGCACGACGGCAAATGGATCTACTTCACATCGCGCGAAACAGGAGACGTCCAGGTCTGGAAGATGCCGGCCAGCGGAGGCCCCAAGATACAGGTTACTAAGCGAGGCGGATATGTGCCGTTGGAGTCTGCCGATGGTCAGTATCTCTACTACTCCACAACTCAAAATGCGTTGTGGAGAGTGCCGCTGGCAGGAGGGAGGAGACCATGGTACTGCCGGCCGTGGCAGATTTAGGGTCCGCCTATGCCCTTGGGAAGCAGGGCATTTACTTCATAAGGCCCACCAACGAGGGAGGCGGACAAGAGCTGGCGTTTTTGCGCTTCGCCACCGGTCAGATTTCGTCGATCTTCACTATTTCTCGGCCGGTGACTTCGCCGCTGGCGCTTTCACCGGATGAGCGGTTGATTCTTTACAGTCCGAGGGACCAGTTGGCAGTGATTTGATGCTCGTCGAAAACTTCCGTTGATAAATCTACAAATACCCGACACTACAATTCGCTAACCTCGGTTGGGGTATGCCGGGATTCCTGAACTGGAGAGGCGTAGAGGGCGCACACCGTCTGGATACAAATGACGAAACCGAATTCTCGGCGGCTACAGAGGGAAAGGCTCAAGAAAGCAATTCCGACGGCGGTTCAAGGTCGGGACGGTTCGCTGCTAGGGCTTGTTGTGACGATTGCACCTGAGAACAGTAATATCGCCTTTTCGATAGTAACCGCATACCTCAAGCAAGTGAGCTTTGGTCTTGCTGTCTCGTACAATCATCGCGAAAAAGACAGATAGCGTGCGTGAATTGAGGCCGTCTAGGTGCCCCTGATCTAATGGCGGGGTTTCCATGTTCAAGGATAATTTTCCTTCGACGGATATTGGCAATTCGCTGTAGTGGTAGGGTAGTTTCTCAAGTCCATTCCATAGCGCCTCTTCCAACCTGTCGCGTTCGGGGGAATTATCGAAGGGAATCTCCATAATGCCCGACACCATTACCTTCTCCGTTTTGAGAAGTCCTCCCGAAATATTCTGCACGCCGATATGTGTCAGTACTTTGCCACCGAGGTAATAACCATCCTGAAGCGGGACCTCTGAGATAACCACTAAGGGATTTCGATTGCTCTTCGAGGCCGTAACGGCGGGTATTGTCCTGGCCTGTATTGAAGGCGGTGCGGGGACAGCTGTCGCAACTGGCCTGAAACAGCCCTGTGTTTCATCCTTGATGCAAAACCGCGCTTGGTTAGCCGCGATATATGCTGGATGGCACATCGAGAGCGAGGGCGTATAAAAAATAGAGAGTCAACGTTATCTCAGGGTCTCGACGGTCCGACAAGGGGTGAGCGGCCTTGGCCGGATTATCTGGAACGGCGAAAGCACTGCGTCGTCCATTTCTCCTTGGGGAGAGTAACGGGCGCCGCTGTTAGAGATCCTCCTCGACCTGCTTCTATTGGTGGGTGGATTAACTAGCCCCGACAAGACTAGCAACCTACTTTGGGGTTTTCAAAGGCACGTAGAGTAAAACGGGCCTGACTTGTCAGATCAGAAATCTGACGACGCCTGTTCCGGGGCGATTATGTGCTAGTGACGGGCAAACCGGAAGTAATCCCGAAGTGCCCGAAAAAGTCGGCATTTCGGCAAGTTCGCCTGAAGTTTCCGCTAACCACGTTTTTCGTGCAGGTCGACGCCAAGTCCGGATCGTCGTTTCCTGTTTGTCGATAAACCGGAAATTAGCGGGGTCGATCGTGGTACATTTTGCACATAATCGAACCGAGAGCAGTTCGCATCGATTCGGCGTCGTCGGCGAAAGACCGCTTAGAAAATGGGCACAAGTGGGCAGCATACAACGGTGAATCATGGGACGACTGCTTATATGCCACTTAGATGTGAAAGTGAGCCCATGCCCATTAACCTACGTTGATCCCATGACAACAACCAAACTCATCTGTTGCCTCTACTCAACTACATAAAAGAACGAATAGAGAACGACTGCAAAGACCGAACCCTCAGATGGAATCGCTTTCATAGAATTCAAAATGATTTAGGGCTTCACTCGCGCCTGAGTTCCTAAAAGTCATTTCTCGTTCGTTCCGATCGAGGGATATTTTTTCTTCACAGCACGCTTGACCTTAGCTTTTTCTGCAGGTGTCCCAGATTGTGATACCCGTGCCAGCGCGTTTTTGGCATGTGCCTGATTTTCGATTGGATATTTCCGTTTGTCGGGCTCTGCAAAGGCATTGGTGGGCAGTGCTTTTCGTGCAGCAGTTGAGAGTTTAGCCATTGGTGACCTCATTGTCTGGAATAAAATGCAGTAGCAGCCGGAACTAAATGCGAACTACCGCAGCGCCGCCTTTCATTAGCAACCCGCACTTCGGCAATTCATAGGATGCTCGATGTCACGCTCGGGAAAATATTTTTCATCGAGGATGTTTTGCGTCGCTGATTCCCCATGAGCCGGTAATGCTTAGGTTCGACCTGACATCGCAACCGGAGTCGGGGGCGTTGTGGATGTCGGGGGCGAGGCCACGACCTTCGACAGAGAACCAGGTCCTCTCTGCCCGGAGGGCCCTATGATGCCGATCCATCTGGTCAGCCTCACTTCGCCGGATCCAACTATCTCCCTGCTCATGCGTAGAATCAAGCGGCGGGCCATCTCATTAGTCGGCTTGTGTCTCCGAATTTAAATAAAGCAACCATCCCAACTGTGATAGGAAATTGCACTCCTTGAGCGTCTGTTCGAGCTCTCCTCATCAAACTTCGGTTGGATTGGAAATGACAAACGCGCTTGCGTTCTCTTGTTCACGGAACGTCGAGGCCCGAGTTTCACTCTAAACGTTGAGCCAGTAGCTCCCGAATCGCGCCGCTGACTGAACTTGCCGAAAACCTGACTTTCGGGTACCACGAAGATCACTTTCGATAAGCCGACTTCCCGCTACCAACGCATGCCTCCAACTGCGCGCAAGCAGACTTGAATGCGCTACTGCTGACGCCAATCTTTGAAGGGACTGATCAGATAAAGCTCGGAATGACCTGGTAGACGTGAGACGCAAATCTGACCGGTAGAGCCGTCGCGCTTGAACTTTGCGAGAACCTCAACCAATCTTGGTCAACTAGCAACCGATCTTTCTTATTTCCGTTTGCAGCCGCATGACTCACGAACGACGAGCGTTACAGGCAAAACGGTTCGAACACTCGAAGCAGTGAACTCCCCTTTTATCCGCTGCAGCAGCAATCGCGCTGACATGTGTCCCAGTTCGGAAGCGGGCTGGCGAATCGTCGTCACGGGAGGCGTGATCAGAGAATAGAAGTCGACGTCGTCGAATCCCACCAGAGCCACATCTTTGCCTATCTCGATCTTCATCTCACGGAGTGCTTCAATGACCCAGATCGTCGAAGAGTTATTCGCAGAAAACAAAGCATCAGGCCAGGTGCGCGATTCAAACAGCTCTTTCAAAGCGGGCTTCACATCGACCTGGCTTGTCAATCGAATTGCCTTGGGACGAGGCAGCTTCGCCTTCCGCATGCACTCTTCATAGCCGATAAGCCGTTCTTTGATTGTTAGCAAGATGCATATTGGTGGCCACGCACACAATTCGTTTGTACCCATGACGAATCAGGTGTTCGACAGCCATTCGCGCGCCGGCCCTGTTCTCGACTCCTACCGAATCTGACGTTGCCACCTCAATTGGCCGATCGATGGTAACGACAGGAGTTGCGCCTTCAGCCACCGTCTTCAGATACTTATGCTTGCTATCTACAGGGACTAACAGGATGCCATCGACCGGATGATGCGTCATCTGCTCAACCTGCGCTGCTTCGATCGCTGGATCGCCGTTGGAGGCGGCCAGCCATACCAGATATCCGCTCTCGCGAGCAGTCTCCTGCACGGCATGACTGACTACGGAGAAGAAGGGATCTGCCAGATCGGGAACAATAAGCCCTATCGATCGCGACAGCTGGCCAGTGAGCATTCTGGCAGCGTGATTCGGCCGATAGCCTAACTGGCGTATCGCCGCGCGAACTTTCTTTGCCGTTTCCTCGGAGACATACGGATGCCCGTTGATCGTACGGGAGACCGTCATGGCTCCAACGCCAGCAGCACGCGCAACATCTTCCAGTGTTGCCCGTTTTGTGGCAGGTCTTCTTCGCACTGATCCTTTCGCCGCGATTTATGGGATGGCTATCACCTCCTCAACATATCAAACACGTAATATTTCTGGGAAATTTACCCAAGTTTCATATTGACAGAGCAATACTCAAGCGCGTAAATAAGTGGCCTTGTGATAGCGCAATCATAAAAACATGCACTAGTGTGCAGCCTCAAAGAAAGCACAGCTCAACGAGATGGCTCACGTCATTTTCATTTCAAAAGGAGTCGCCATGCGGAAAGCCACACGAATCAAGATCTGGTGCCTTTGTGCAGTGTTATCCATCGCAGTCTTCTTACCCGTTCGCGCATTGGCTCAATCGGATGTGGGCACAATCAGCGGATTCATCAAAGATCAGTCCGGGCGCTGTAGTGCCGAACGCTCTGGTAACTGTTCTCGACGAGAGCACCGGCGAAGCGCACACGGCCACCTCTGATTCGCAGGGTCATTACACGATTACGAATCTCCGCCCGGGAATCTACAGCATGACCACCGAGGCGAAAAACTTCAAGAAGTTCACCAGCGTGCATAACAAGCTGGATGCAAGCACGACGCTCTCGCTGGATGCTGACCTGTCTATCGGCGCGACGACCGAGACCGTCGAAGTGACTGCATACGGCATCCATCTCCAAACCGAATCCGGATCAGTACAGAACCAGGTTAGCGGGCAACAGATCAGCGATCAGCAACTCAATGGACGCAATCCCTTATACATGGGTTCGCTGCTGCCAGGTCTTCGCAGCGGCTCGACGCTCGGCGACTTTAACTTTGCTGTCGGCGGCGGCGTACCCTTCCAAATCAACGGAGCACGGACACAGGACACCTTGGTGACTTTCGATGGCGCTCCCGCAGTCCGCACGCGCGGCAGCGGAGCGATCATTGGTGTCGCGAGTGTCGACGCAACCGCAGAGATGCAGGTGCTTACGGCCGACTATCAGGCTGAGTACGGCAGCGCGGCAGGCGGCCAGGTGCGGCTCATCACCAAGAGCGGAGGCCATGATTTTCACGGCTCGGCGTACGAGTATCTAAGAAACTCTGCCATGAACGCGAACACCTGGACGCGCAATCAAAGCCCAACGACACTTTTTGCGTCACCGTTCCGCTACAACAACTTTGGCTTTGCCGTCGGCGGTCCGGTATGGATTCCAGGAGTTCACTGCGACGGATCCTCTTCGGCAGAAGCTGTTCTGGTTTTTGAATGAAGAATGGATCCGTTACCGGTTTACCGACACCCAGACGCAAGCTGTGCCCACTTTGCGAATGCGACAGGGTGATTTCAGCGAGTTGCTGAGTCCAAATCCCTGGTACTCCGGCGTAACCAAGATCTATGATCCGACAACCTGCCCGGTGAAGGGCGCGGCAAGCTGCGTCCAGTATCCAAACAACGTGATCCCAACGGGACCTGCCGGACATCTGAGCCCTAACGGCCTGGCGATTCTGAATGCTTATCCCGCGCCGACTCCCGGTTACCTGTCAGGCACGCAGAACTGGATCGGACAGGCAGCACACCCCATTAACCAGACGTAAAGAAATCATCAACGTTGACTTCCTGCTAACCGCGAACCACCGTTTCGAGTTCCGCCGTCAGGATGCGACCTACTTCGAATACCAGCCTTTCGATCAGGGATCGGGCCTTACGGGCAAGTACTTCAATCGTCCCAAACCAGACCAACGTTCTCGCATGGACGTGGACAATCTCTCCATCCCTCATCAACGAACTGCGTGGCACGGTGAGTATCGACCGCGTGTATATCCCGGTAAACACGGCGCTGGCCGGCTTCAACCGGGGCACCCTGGGAATCAACTTTCCCTACATCGTTCCGGGAGCCAAAGCTGCACCGGACAAGATCCCCACCGTCACCGTGCCGAACTTCTACGGTCTGGCCGGCGGTCCTTATCCTTCGCACTCTCAGGGCCCGATCTACACCATCACGGATAGCGTGACGAAGGTCTGGGGAAGGCACACTGTCAAGGCCGGCGTCTACTTCAACTATCAGGGCGAAAATGATAACGATCAGATCAACGTATCCACCGTTCCCGGCGGCGCCAACAACCAAAACGGCTCCTTCGTCTTCACCGATACACGCAATGGACTCGGCGGTACCACCGGAGCGGGCATCGCGAATCTGGCTCTTGGTTTGGCCGACAGCTATACCGAGATTGGGCCGAAAGCGTACACGAGCTGGACAGGCCAGATGTACGAAGAGTTCATCCAGGACTCGTGGACAGGTAACGCCGAAGCTGCATCTCGACTACGGCATTCGCATAACGACTCTCACCCCCTACAAACCGGCGTGGGGCAATGCAGCCTACTTCGATCCAGCCTCGTACGACAAGACCAAGGTTCCAGTCGTTAATCCGACCACTGGCAACGTAACCCTCGGCACCGGAAACCCCTACAACGGCGTTGTGATCCCGGGCTTCAGCAGCTTCCCAAGCTCTGCCGCGGCTCATGGAGTGCTCGGATCCGAGCCCAACTCAACTGCCTGCGCCGGCGGCCCCTGCACAGCTCTGTTTGCTCCCAACCTCAATAAGGGCTACGTGAACATCTCGACCACTGTTCAGCCGCGCCTTGGCGTTGCCTACCAGGTCGACCCGAAGACCGTATTTCGCGCCGGGGCAGGTGAGTTCGCAACCCGCATGGGCCTGCTCGACAATATCTTCCCGGGCGGCAATCCTCCCTTCCAGCCGTTCGTGACTGTGGCGGCAGTGCCGAGGCAGCTTCGCTTCGATGGTGGACAACCCCGGCGTAGCTTTGAATCCGAGCGTAGCTCCTCCCATTGACGGTTACTTCGCTCGCCAAGAACCTGAAATCCCCGGTCCGATGGAACTGGAATTTCACTTTCCAGCGTGAACTTCCATTGAGCTCGACCTTTACCCTCGCGTACGTTGGCGGTCGTGGTTATCACAACTGGCGGGTGTTTGACATCAACCAACCCGCAGCCGGAGCACTACAGGCGAACCCCGGCAAGAACGCGAACTATCTCCGTCCGTATCTTGGCTTCTGCCGCCATTCAGCAGGAACAGAGCAACGGCGGTGCCAAGTACAACTCAATGCAAGTCAGTTGGAACCGCCGCTTTACCAATAACCTTAGTTTCGGCGTCAGCTATACGTGGTCGAAGAGCATGGACGACAGCTCGAACTATCGTGATATCGTTCCCGACACTTACAACACAACCAACCTGTGGGGCCCCTCGGAGTACGACGCTCGCCACATGGTTGTCGTCAACTACCTTTACGCCCTGCCGTTCTTCCGCAACCAGAACACGCTCACCGGGAAGCTTATTGGCGGCTGGCAGCTCAGTGGCGTTTCGCAGTTCCAGACAGGGCAGCCTTGCGGCGTCGGAACCGGCAACGACTACGCTGGCGTTGGCGAAGTCGGCAGCTTCGGTTGCGGCTCCTCGAGGGCCAGTTCTGGGTGATGAATGGAACCCCGAAGATCCTCAAGCAGTTTTCTGGGTATCCCGGACAGACAACAACAAATACTTCTCCACAACAAACCCAGATGGCTCGGCCATCTTTACCCAGCCGGCCGCAGGTACCTTCAATCTGCAAAAGGGTGTCCGCGACAGCATCTACGGGCCGGGCTACCAGAACTGGAATCTCAATCTCAAGAAGAAATTCCCCATCAACGAGAGAGCAGGGTTTGAGTTCACCGCAGATGCCTACAACTTCATCAATCATCCCAACTGGGCGCAGATTGGACAGGCAGGCGGTCTCCAGCTAACTCCGACGCAGGCACATTTGGACAGGTGACCCAGAAATCCACCACCAATCCGCGAAACCTCCAGGTTGGCCTGAAGTTCGTGTTCTAAACAGACCTGAGCCATCGAGAACTCCGCTCCATCCAGGAGCGGAGTTCTCGTCTACAACAAATGCTTCTGAACCTGCTCCGGTACGCGGGGTGATGGGAACATTCAACTATGCGATCAACGGGCTCTTCGAGTCATGTCTCTGTTCAAGCAAAAATCCAGCCGTAAGCTCTCGCACCAAGTGGATCTCGCCCGTACTGGCGGCATTTACGTTTCTCCTCTCCGCGCATGGCCAGACGATGAAGGCCCCGGATATCACCAAGACTCCAACGCTATACGTGGTTCCATACGCGCACCTCGACACGCAGTGGCGCTGGGAGTTTCCCCAGACCATCAGCGAATATCTGCTGAAGACGATGCGCGTCAACTTCGACTACTTCGATAAATATCCGCACTATGTTTTCAATTGGACGGGCGCCAATCGCTATCGTTTGATGAAGGAATACTTTCCCGCCGACTATGCGCGCATGCAGCAGTACGCCGCCGCTGGCCGCTGGTTTCCTGCCGGATCTTCCATTGAAGAGGGCGATGTCAATCTACCCAGCGCTGAAGGGATCTTTCGCCAGGTCCTATACGGCAACGAGTATTTCCGTAAAGACTTCGGCAAGGCCAGCAACGAATACATGCTGCCCGACTGCTTCGGTTTTCCCGCATCCTTACCGAGCATCCTGGCGCACGCCGGAGTAAAAGGATTTTCCACCCAGAAGCTCAACGCACAATGGCAGCCTGCCCCGAAGATCGGAGGGCCAGGCTCGCCGGAACAGACCCCGGAAGGCATCCCCTTCAACGTCGGCAGGTGGATAGGTCCAGACGGAAGCAGTGTGATTGCAGCTCTGAATCCCGGCGGCTATGGCAGCAATGTCTATACTGACCTCAGCAAAACGCCCACCGAGCCGCCGCCGGCATCTGCGCCGCAGCTTACGAGCGAAGAGAGGGCTCGGCTCACCCCTCAGCAGCAGCTAGCCCTCGCCCGTCCTCGCGCCGCTGAGCAGGACTGGGTCAAGCGCATCGATATCAACGGCAACGCCACCGGCGTCTTTGCCGACTATCACTACGTCGGAACCGGCGACATCGGCGGCGCAACGCAGGAGTCGACCGTAAAGCTTCTTGAGGCCATCGTCACAAAGAGCGAGACGACCCTGCCAACCCTCCGCGCGCGCCGTTCGCGATGGGCGAAACACCCACAGCACAGCCAAGCGGTCCACCCGTAAAAGTAGGCGAGGGCCCCGTGCATGTCATCGAGTCCGCGGCGGACCAGCTGTTCAACGACATCACTCCCGAAATGGCCTCGCGCATGCCGGAGTACAAGGGCGACCTCGAACTAATCAACCACTCCGCCGGATCGCTAACGTCTCAGGCCTATCACAAGCGCTGGATTCTTAAGAACGAGCTGCTCGCTGATGCGGCAGAGAAGTCTTCCATCGCAGCCGAATGGCTTGGTGGACGCCCATATCCACAGCAACGCCTGAACGACGCTTGGATGCTGGAGCTTGCGGGGCACTTTCACGATACTGGCGCGGGAACCGCAACTCCGCGCGCCTATGAGTTCGCCTGGAATGACGACGTCATCGTGGCAAATCAGTTCGCCGGGATACTGACCAGCGCCACGGAAGCGATTGCCTCCGGCCTCAATACTGACGTCAAGGGCATTCCGATCGTGGTCTTCAACCCACTCAACATCGCGCGCGAAGATCTTGTTGAAGCCAACGTAAACTTCCCGCAAGGAACTCCCAAAGCTGTGCGTGTCACCGATCCGGAAGGAAAAGAAGTGCCCGCGCAGATCGCCGACGGCAAGGTTCTCTTTCTGGCCAAGCTCCCTTCCGTGGGTTACGCAGTCTACAGCATCCTTCCCGCCGAAGCTCCGAGCGCCCACACGACCTTGAAGGTCACAAACTCATCGCTTGAGAATGATCGTTATCGCGTGCGCCTCGATCAGAACGGCGATGTCGCAAGCATCTACGACAAATCGCTAAATAAGGAACTGCTGGCCGCTCCCATTCGCCTCGCCATCTCCAATGACGTCCCCAAGGTCTATCCCGCATGGAACATGGAGTTCGAAGACGAGCAGGCTGCGCCGCGCGCGTACGTCTCCGGTCCGGCCAAGATCCGCATCAAGGAGAATGGCCCTGCGCGTGTCTCCATCGAAGTCGCTCGCGAGACCGAAGGCTCTAAATTCGTCCAGACCATCAGCCTTGCCGCTGGCGATGCAGGCAATCGAGTCGAGTTCGGCAACGTGATTGACTGGAAGACGCTCTCAGCCAACCTGAAAGCAACCTTCCCGCTCAGCGCATCGAACGAAGACGCGACGTACAACTGGGACATTGGAACAATCAAACGGCCGAACGCGCAGGAGCGCCAGTTCGAAGTGGCCTCGCATCGCTGGATCGATCTCTCGGACAAGAGCGGGAGCTTCGGCACCACAATTCTCACCGACTTCAAGAACGGCTCCGACAAGCGCAACGACAACACCATTCGCCTCACGCTTCTGCGTTCGCCGGGCATGCAGCCTGCGAGCAATGGCCGCCCGCAGAATTACACAGACCAGGCAAATCAGGACTGGGGCCACCACGAGTTCGTCTTTGGTTTGGCGGGACACGCCGGCGACTGGCGCAGCGCGCAGACAGATTGGCAGGCTTATCGCCTCAACGATCCGCCCGTCGCATTCGAGACGGCGCAAACACGCTGGCGCGCTTGGCAAGGAGTTCTCGCTTCTTCATTTGAACAACTCACGTATCCGCGTCCTCGCGCTCAAAAAGGCCGAGGCCAGTGACGAAATCATTGTTCGCATGGTTGAACTCGACGGCAAACCAGCGCCCGACGTGCGCGTCTCATTTGCTGGTCCTGTCACCGCGGCACGCGAAGTCAACGCTCAGGAACAGCCCGTCGGTGCGGCAAAGATCAGCGACGGATCACTTATCACCTCGTTTACGCCTTACCAGCCGCGCACCTTTGCAGCTGCGTCTCGCCCCTTCGGCTGCGAAGATCGACGCAATCCAATCGCAACCTGTAACCCTGCACTACGATCTCGCCGTTGCGAGCAATGATGATACGAAGACCGTCGGTGGTGGCTTCGATGGCAAAGGCGAAGCGATGCCGGCGGAGATGCTTCCTGCACAGATCAACTATCACGACGTCCAGTTTGATCTGGCGGCCGCAAAAACCGGCGTCCCCAACGCAGTCGTTGCTCGTGGGCAAACGATCGAACTTCCCGCGGGCCACCACAACCGCGTTTATATCCTGGCTGCAGCTACCGGAGGCGACCAGACCGGAGCATTTCGCGTGGGCGAGCGCTCCGTCAACCTGAAGATTCAGGATTGGAGTGGCTTTATCGGCCAGTGGGACACGCGTATCTGGAAGCCTCAACAACCAGAACGCGACTGGAACATCTCGGCAAACCACGCTGTATGGCCAGCGCCAGACCTGCAGGAACGCGAGCGCCGGGCTCCATCACCTCGCTACCCTGAAGACTACGTCGGCCTCACTGCGGGTTACGTGAAACCGGCTGGGCTTGCCTGGTACGCGTCGCACCGTCACACCGTCGATGGGCTGAACGAGCCGTACCAATACGGCTATCTCTTCGCTTATTCGATCGATCTCAACGACAACGAGCGAGCAATAGCCTTACCGGACAATGACAAGATCAGAATCCTGGCCATTTCGGTCGTCGAAGAAAACCCGCAAGTAAACCCCGTCCAGCCGCTCTATGACACGCTCAATCGCACTGAACCAGAGCCGACCCGCGAGAAGGCAATTCCCGTATCCGCAGGTAAGCTAAGCTTCTCGGCCATTCAGAGGTGGTTTCGCGCGCAGTTGGAATACAACTTCCGCGCGGGAATGCCGTGATGCGCCGCCGCTTTACACCGATTCAGTCGGGGTTACTGCTTATGCGGCAGGCGCTGGCGGCCATCAGCGTGAATTGGGTGATACTTCGCCTTCTGGCGCGCTTCGGCCACCGTGAAGTGCTGGTCACAAATACGATCATCATCGGTATGCTGCTTCTTCTGTTATTGGAGTTCAGGCTCGCAGCCCGCAGATTACGTCAGCCCTCCAGCTTGGCGATCTCGCTATGAGATTGGAGCGGGCGTTGGCACAAATAAGCAAAGATCACGCTTCCGATCCTGATGTGGGGGATCTTATTGGCCCACCGTTCCAATTGGCGATCCTACCGAGTGACTCGAACGAATGGATAACCACATTTGAGAATCCATGCCCGTGAAGCCAACTCCTATCCCCTCCCGCAGTTCGACCTGCCCTTCATCATCCAGCCAGTTCGGCACGCGATAGAATCGGGGAGGCAAGATCGCCAGGGTGTTCGCAACGTCCGGCGAGTTCCAAGCGGGCAACTGGTGGTTCCCGCGCAACGCAGCATTCACGATCGAGGCCGTCCACCAATTGACGGCGTTCCCTGGCGCTAAGTACGACGACATCGTCGACCTGATCACACAGGCGGCGATCTACCTACAGCGCAACACACACGTTTATGGCCTGACAGAATGGGTCAAGCAGCAAGAGGCCGCAGCCATGGCAAAGCAAGATGCGAAGGTAGCGAAACCCATTCCGGCAAACGTAACGCCGGAACAGGTAGCAGAAGCATCAGCATCGACCAAGGTCGACAACGCAACGATGGCGAAGATCGACACCGACGACAAGACGGAGCGGTGCCCGGCGTGCAGCGGGCAGCCATTCAGAACCTTGGCGGGTCGAAGGGCAAGCGGTGCGGCAACTGCGGTGTGCAGTGGTCGCAGACCAAGCCGTACATGCCAGCGACGACCAACTTCGGATTCAGCGAATGAGAAGCGGGGCCGTAATGCTCGGACACTTCCGCGACAAGGAAGCCGATAAGGCGCTAGCCACGCACTATGGCAAGCCGACCATGGAACTGTACATCGTCGATGGCAAGCGCGGTTACGGGCGCAAAAGATGCTTGCTCAGGCTGGCGAGCAGTGCCACGCTCGGCTTCTGCTACGGCCGACAGGATCGTAAACACGAGCTTGGAGATACCGTTGCCAGTCACATCGCCGCCAAGATCGATCATGTGGAGAGAGATACCAACCTTCTGGAGTTGAGCGAGGACATCGAGAGCATCAAGCGCTGACCGAAACATCCGATCCAGCTTCGGGGTCAGCAACACGACTCCAGGATTCACCACAGCCAGCAGCCTGGCGCCTTCCGGCCGGTTCGTGAGCGTCGCTCATCAGGGTGTAAAGCGACGTAATGAACATCTCTTCCGGTTCCGAGCGATTCGGTAAACTCTCCAAACTGATCGAGCTGCGTTTGGAGCGTGAGGCCGAAAATTTATCTTCCCTACCCCTACGGCGGGACTCGTTGTGGACGGATGCCCCGGCAACGCGCAGGGAAGTCTTTGAAAACCTCAGGCAACTGAAAAAGGCGACTGTGGGCAGGGTCTGACTCCGGAGAAGATGAAGGATTGCGTGTGGTTGACGCCGGAGGCAGTGGCACGTATCGAGTTCTTTGAGTGGACGGGCCCTAATCATCTACCTCATACGAAATTCGCCGGGCTGCGCGATGACAAAGATCCTCGCAAGATCGTTCGGGAGACCTAAATTCAATGGATCCCTGATGTTGGGTGAGATATAGTGGTGCTTCCGACCAATATGCCACCAGCAGAGAAAGCCGCGAACGATGCAAGAATGGCCGAAAGTGCTTTGCGCGAATAGGCTAATCGACATCGCAGCTGAGGGTTGGACGAATCGGCTTATCGACCTCTCGCGACGCAACAATCTCCTCTTCTACAAACCCTACAAAGCGGCACTCTAGAACTGCCCAGTCAGTCCGGAAATGATTGAATTTCTGCGCGACGGCGAGAGTCTGCCCATCAGTGAACTCTTAGCCTCACGATCAGACCAAAATTGCTGGTGTGCGGGGCGATCTCTCGAAAAGGGTTAGAGAACGTAGAAGAGAAGGGGTTGTCCACCCTTTATCTCGCCCTCGGGAGATGTACTTGGACCGCCGACGATGGTGGGCGAGACCCATTCGCACCGATATTTCTAGTTCCGATACAACTGAAGCTCAAAGGTCAAGATCTTCCTGCGACCGAGATTCAGATCGTCGGGTGAGATAGAAGTCAATCCCGTTCTCCTTCACATGTTCAATCGAGAGTTGAACCTCCCTCTCACTGCTGAAACGCTGATGGATCTGTTATTCAAGTGCCGACGGTTCAGAGACAACTGACACAGATCTGAACGCGGATCCTCGGACATTCGTCATGGATAAACTTGCCAGCGGTGCTGGACTATCTGAATCAGCTTTGGTCAGAAGCTACCGGGGTTCAGAGCGGAATCATTCGCTGTGGTAGGCAACTTCTCATTTCAGAAACTCGCAATGGTGAGGGATCGGAGAATCATCGTGGTGAACTGTTGGCGAATGATGTGGTCGCTGCCATTGCCGGGGACGATGCAGCCAGAAAGTCGTTAGGTCGTTCGCAGATCGAAGCCGATCCCTCCCGCCTCGACACTATCTTGCCAGACAACGAATTTGCTGTCGTGGAGGCGGATTCAAGCCAACAGTGTGCAATTGCCGGGATCAGCGCTGGGCAGAGCGCGGTCGTGCATGGGCCGCCGGGGACCGGCAAAAGTCAAACAATCACTAACCTCATTGCGACTCTGACGGCGAACGGCAAGAAAGTTTTGTTCGTTGCAGAAAAGCGGGCCGCTCTGGAAGTCGTTATGAGTCGGCTGAAAGAGGTAGGACTCGACCATCTGGCAATCGATCTTCATGGAGCTGAACAGACGCCGAAGAAAGTCATGGAGCGTGTCGCGAGAACTCTCAATACCGTTCGGGAAGCCGGAAAACCCGTCTCGGATGGGGTCCACGAACAGTTCGTTGACAGGCGAAACAAGCTCAACCGAGCACGACGCAAGGATGCACGCGGTTCACGCGCCTACGCAACAGACTGTCTTTACAATGCAGGGCGCCCTGCTTCGACTACCTTCCAATGTTAGCTCCCCACTGCGATGGCGAGGGCCGGACCTGATGCAGATCACCCCTAAGCGGTCAGAACGCATTCTCGATCTGCTGGGTGAGGCTGCGGGTTTGAGACTCTATTCAACCGGAGTGATCCATCACCGTGGACCGGCGTTGAGTTGAAGGACGGCCAAGCGGTACAGAATGCGGTGGATCTGGCTTCGCGTCTGAACTACGAGAGTGATTCCGAGGCTTGCGGAGAGCCTCAAATCGGGTGTCCGAATCGTCCGGACTTCGACAGCCAAAGACGATGAGAGCAGATCAATGAGCTTCTGACTGTTCTCAGGCAAGCGCATCAGATCCTTGTCTCATACGAGCCGAGCGTGTTCGCCGAGGCCAGCAATCTGTTGACTGCGATGCAGCCCGGACAGGTCGGTGGTATCAAGGGTGCATGGCTTCGACTCACGAAAGGGGCGTACAAGACCGCCTGCAAGAAAGCCATAACACTCAGGAAAGGTATGAAGGCATCGGGACAGGCCCTCTTTCGCGAGCTAACAGAGGCTAATGAGACACAGGAGAAGTGGCAGCAATGGTCGGGAACTGGCGCAATGCCGAAAGCTGTGTCCGAGGCGGCGTTTGCGACAAAGTTCATCAGACCGCACAGACGGACCTTCGTTCGCTCGAAACTATCTGCAAAGGGAACTGGGATCGATTGGATCTCAGCGACGTTGGTAGCAAGGTGTTCAGCCCTTGCTTCGGACAATGCCACGCCGTACCGCATCCGCAGGTTGTATGAGATCGAGCAGGAGCTTTTCTCGTTGGGCGTTCAAAGGCTCGTTGACGAGATCCGTAGCACCCGAAAGCCCGCAGACCCAGTGGAGCCGCCTGTTCCAACACGTGTGGATCAAATCGACTCTGGATTGGGTCAGCGATCAATGACCCGAGCGTTCGCGGGTTTCGTGGGTTCGACTCACGATGGGTATGTCGACGACTTCAAACGGCTGGATTCAACCGGCTGAAACTTGCGGCGGATCGCGTTCGACGCGTTCATGCGGAACGTACTATCGCATGCGATGAATCAGTTTCCCGAACAAGAGACCCTGATTCGAGGTGAAGCGGCAAAGAGCCGTCAGGCATAAGCCTCTACGTCAGATATTCGCACAGGCCAACAGATGTGCTGACTGCTGTCTGTCCTTGTTGGATGGCGAGTCCCCTGTCTGTCTGTCAGCTAATAGCGGCAACTGGGATCTTTGACTACGTCATCTTTGACGAAGCGTCTCAGGTGCTGCCAGAGGACGCGATACCTGCAATCCTTCGGGGCAAACACGTGATCGTCGCCGGAGATAACAAGCAACTCCCTCCGAGCGCGTTCTTTGCGGCAGCGGAAGAGGAAGACGAGGCTGATGGTGACGCTACAGCATATGAGAGCTTATTGGACATGATGATTCCCTTCGTCAAGGGATTCCATCTGAACTGGCATTATCGAAGCCGTGACGAATCTCTGATCTCATTTTCAAATCATCACATCTATGATGATCGTCTCGTAACGTTTCCGGGGCCGGGAGGGATCGGCTGCGATGTCTCACGTCTTCGTGGACTACCTTCCAAGCAGGGACGGTCAGGAGGACAGCTCCGCCGGTGAGGTAGAGAAGGTGGTTGAGCTGATATTGCATCACGCACGGTCAACCCCCGGATCGAACACTGGGCGTCATCACGATGGGCATCAAACATGCATATCGGATCCAAGCTGTACTTGATCGAGAGATGATTCGCTATCCTGAACTTGCGGAGTTTCTTCGATACCGGAAGACCTGAACGATTTTTCATAAAGAACTTGGAGCGTGTTCAGGGAGACGAACGTGATGTCATTATCCTCTCCGTAGGCTATGGAAAAGACAGGGCCGGTAATCTTCCGTTACGCTTCGGGCCTATTCTGTCAGCCGGTGGCCGTCGTCGCCTCAACGTTGCCGCGACTCGCGCAAAGGAACAGGTGATCGTAGTCTCATCCTTCGTATACAGCGATATCAACAGCGCACAAGTCAAACCGGGCACTGGATTGGAGTTCCTAAAGAACTATCTTCAGTACGCAAGTTCGGGCGGGGCACTTTTATCTCGTGGAGAACTGACCAATGAACCGATGAACGATTTCGAAGCAGACGTATATGATGCGTTGTGCGCCAAAGGCCTTGAAATGGTTCCCCAAGTCGGATGTTCGAAGTTCAGGATTGATCTTGCAGCATTGCACCCAACGCATCCGGGCCGGTTTGTTCTTGCTATTGAATGCGACGGGGCAACCTATCACTCCAGCTACACCGCCCGCGACCGCGACCGTTTGCGACAGCAGCAACTCGAAAATCTTGGTTGGACCTTTCACCGCATTTGGTCTACCGATTGGTTCATGAGGCGAGACGAGGAAATTGACCGTGCGGTTCGTGCATTCCATAAAGCCGTCACCGCAAGTGACCAGCCTAAGCCTTCCAAGTCACTACAACCGATTGCCGTTGCATCCGAAGATCGCTCGTTTGTACAGTCTCCCGAATCGACCGGACGAACACCTACACGTGCACCTATACCAGCACGTTCATCAATTATGGAGTACACAAACAGAGAGTTGCTGGATCTTCTAGCGTGGGTTCAGTCTGACGGGAGGCTTCGAAGCCATGATGAGCTGGCCGATGAGATGTTTGCTGCGCTCCCTTTTCTCGAAGGGGTTCGAAGATCGAAGCGGTATTGAGAAGAACCATCAAAGTTGGAGATGGAAGAAGGAGCAACTAGAGTCAAGCGGACGGAAAGAGATCTGGAGGCAGCTTGATGGCGAAACTTATAGATATCGGTAACAATACATTTCTCAATCCAGAGATGATTGTGTCGATTGATCCCCAAGGCAGTCAGAGTGTTGTAACTCTTGTAACGGGGAAGACCGTGACCATTTCTATGGACGCGCAAACGCTCGGCCAACGTGAGCGTTCGCTGCGAACGGCGACGAATGGCTGGAGCTATCCCACCGTGTTGAGATAACAGGAAATGAATCGAGCCATGGTTCTTGTCGAAGACACGACCAATCTCATGCAACGACTCTCCAGCCTTCCAACGGTGCCAGATGTCAGCCTTCTGCTCCGCAGAAAGACCATACCGTCTTCCTCGTCTCATAAACATCACCTCCACATCAGATGATGTTGCATCGACCGGTTGAGACCGCCCCGTTCTGCGGGAACTTCGGTGACCTTCACTACCGAGAAGCCGACTTCTGGGTAGTAATCCGCCAAATACGATAAAGTTGTCCAAAGTGCCGGAGCTTCTTGCCCGTGACTCCTCCTTCTTCTGCTCGTTTGACATTTCGAAGCTGGACTGACAAGGATACCGCGCTTGCCGAAGCGTTGTGGTGCGACCCGGAAGTGACTCACTACTTCGGCGGCGCTATGACCAGAGAACAAGCGTGTGCCCGGCTCGATAGAGAACGTGAACGTGAGAACAGCCTCGGCATGCAATACTGGCCGATGTTTTTGCGTGACACGGGTGAGTTTGCGGGGTGTGCCGGCCTGCGGCCGTGGCAGATGGATCCAAAGACGATAGAGGTGGGCGTCCACCTCATGCGATCTGCTTGGGGGCTGCGGCTGGGCGAGGAGTCTTTGCGCGCGGTGCTCGCGTATGGATTCGACACTTTGAGGCTGACGCTGATTGTCGCCGGACATGGATTAGGGCACGACAACTCCCAGAAGCTGCTCGAGCGCGTGGGTTTTGGCTATACGCGCAACATCATGTGGGGGCCGAAAGCGATCGAAGTCCGCATGTACGCGATTGATACGGTAATGTGGCGTTTGACAGGAACACGGGAGAACGCCTAGCTAAGACGAACGAACAGTTCCCAACGGCGTGCCCGCAACCTGCTCCCGCAAATGGTCTTCCATGACTGTCCCGTTTATCAGGAAGAGCACGCAGCGCAACTCATCAAAAGCGAATATCGTGTGGATTATTAGACCTTGAAAATGCTCTGGCACTCATTTACATTTACTTCTACCAACGTAGAAGGAAACGCAAAAGGGCGACGGGGACGATGGCAACCGGCAAATTCATAAGCTATCTCAGGGTCTCAGACGGTCCGACAAGGGGTGAGCGGCCTTGGCCTGGAGGCGCAACGTGAGGCGGTGGCTCAACACCTCAACGGTGGCAAATGGACGCTGGTGCAAGAGGTGGTCGAAGTCGAAAGCGGCAAACGCAATGACCGCCCTGCAATCGCTGAAGCGCTCCGGCTTTGCAGGCTGCACCGCGCCACCCTAATCATTGCCAAGCTGGATCGCCTGGCTCGCAACGTCCACTTCATCTCTTCGCTCATGGAGGCCGGCGTGGAATTTGTCGCATGCGACTTCCCGCAAGCAAACCGTTTGACGGTGCATATCCTCGCTGCTGTAGCAGAGCATGAAGCGACGATGATCTCAGCCCGCACAACTGCAGCATTAGCAGCGGCCAAGGCGCGCGGGAAACGCCTTGGTGGTCTACGTGGCAATCCCCAGCGCATGAAGACCATGGCGGCCAAAGGTACCACGGCAAGCGCGACCGCTCGCCAAGCGTCAGCATCGAAACGCGCTGCGGACTTGTTACCCGTAATCGTGGGATTGCAAAACGAAGGGACTAGCTCGCTGTTGGGAATCGCGGCAAAGCTGAACGAGCGCGGCATCACCGCCGCTCGCGGCGGCTCGTGGTCTGCGGCACAAGTCCGTCGCATCCTGAAGAGCGGAACCTCGCAAGAACCGTAACAGTAGAATAATTCGCATTTTAAGGTCTATCCTTGCCAATACAAGGGACTGAGCATTTGGCCGACGATTGGCGTTACTCATCGTTTCCTTTTAACACTCAATGCCACCCGAACCTTCAGAGTCTCCCGAAACGATTAGCGACCTGCGAGGCTCATTGCTTGCAATCGAAGCAATGGCGCAGAACGGGGCAACTCCATCTGAACTGTTACCCTCAATTCAGCTCGTTCACCGAGGCTTCACACTTGATATGCCTGAGTTTGAACCGGGCCTCAAGATCTTCCGGGCAGTAAGAGTAGACTCCAAACCGATCAATAAGGGACGCCTCAGCTATCCACCTGCGGAGTATGTAAGACAAAACGGCCGCCTTAACGCTGCTGGCGAAGTTCTGTTTTACGGAGCCTTATTCGAGCCGTCCAACGCACTATATGAATGCAGAGCACAAGTGGGTGAGAGGTTTGCGGTGGGTTGCTGGACGACAACTCAAAAATTGTTGTTCAACCACTTAGGCTATTTCGGCGCGGGCGTTAACTCGCTGCCGATCCCGCGCGTACCACTTTGGATGAAGCCGGCTACAGAAACGACACGTAATGAAATTTTGCGATCGTGGCAGTCAGACATCTTTACCAAGAAAATCGAAGAAGGGGGCGAGCGTTTCTATAACATCAGCATCGCACTCGCGAAATTTGCCATGAGTGAGTTGGTGCCAGGAAACGAAAGTCCCAAAGAGCTTGCCGGTGTTCTCTACCCTTCAATTGCGACTCAGCTTTATAGTGATAATGTTGCTCTGAAACCGCATGTCGTTGATTCATCCCTTCAACTAATCAAAGTTTTCTTCGTGGAAATCCGCAGCATCAACGCCATCGAATACACCGGCTGCGAAGAACTCGGTCGCATAACATTTCAAATACTGGATCTTTCACTGGAACACAGGCGTGATGGCCGGATTATCTGGAACGGCGAAAGCACTGCGTCGTCCATTTCTCCTTGGGGAGAGTAACGGGCGCCGCTGTTAGAGATCCTCCTCGACCTGCTTCTATTGGTGGGTGGATTAACTGGCCCCGACAAGACTAGCAACCTACTTTGGGGTTTTCAAAGGCACGTAGAGTAAAACGGGCCTGACTTGTCAGATCAGAAATCTGACGACGCCTGTTCCGGGGCGATTATGTGCTAGTGACGGGCAAACCGGAAGTAATCCCGAAGTGCCCGAAAAAGTCGGCATTTCGGCAAGTTCGCCTGAAGTTTCCGCTAACCACGTTTTTCGTGCAGGTCGACGCCAAGTCCGGATCGTCGTTTCCTGTTTGTCGATAAACCGGAAATTAGCGGGGTCGATCGTGGTACCGTTCCGAAATGTCCAAAACAGCGCCTTCATCGCTTTACGGATTCGCTGATGCAGCGACAGCCTTTGACAAGCGGCACCCACAATGGACGGCTCTCATGCCCCGTCTCGAAGCGCTCATCAACTTGGCGTTCACGCGAACACAGGTGATGAACACCCCGATAGACAAGTTCGTGTACTTCTACGGAAATCTCGTCGCTGAGGATTTTATGGAGTTGTTCCTGATGGCGGTGAACGGCTACGGGTTCGCGGCTATGAAGCTACTGCGCTCCATGTACGAGCACACCGTCACGCTGAAGTACCTGCACGAGCATCCTTACGAGCTTCAGGCATTCTTTGATTTCGACCGGGTACAACAGTACAAGCTGACAAAGCAAATCATGGACACATTTGGCGAGGGTGCGTTGCCTCAGGAGATCGTAGCTACAACCGAGCGGGAATATGCAGAGATCAAAGACAAGTTCATGGTTAAGTCATGCAAATCGAAGACGTGCAGCGAGCAGCGTGTCGGTCATACATGGAGCAAGCTGGACTTTGTTTCCATGGCAAAGAGGGCAGGTGCTATAGGCTCTGTCATCGTACCCAACTACTTCGTACCGCTGCGACATGCTCACTCCACATTCCGGACGATGACCGAACGCCTCGATATGGATGACAACCAAATGAGCTTCCGGCGAGAGTCACAGCCAAAAGAAGCTGACCAAGCACTCATGGCGGCCCATAATTGCTTACTGGTAGCGCTAGAGGTGCAGAAGGAACGATTCAATATTTCCGGTTTAGAAGAACTACTTCAAAGCAGCTGTCGCGATTGGGCCATGGTGTGGTCACCTGAGTCTCTTGCACCGGCGCAGACTGAAGCTACCGAATCCTGACCCGAGTGAGTAACGGGCAATCCCGAAACCGGCCCGACATGCCTGGAAAGTCGGGTTATCGGCAAGTTCAACCCCGAAGTTGCCGATAACGCGGTTTGGCGGGAATCGGTATCGTCGGTCGAATGGCTCACGAGATCGGACACGGCTAGCGCCCTATCGGCTTCCTTGTCGCGGAACTGTCCAAGCATTATGGCCCCGCTTCTCATTTGCTGAATCCGAAGTCCGTCGTCGCCGGCATGTGCGGTTTCGTCTGCGACCACTGACTGCCGCAAGCACCGCACCGCTTACCCTTCGCGCCGCCGAGGTTCTGAATGAACGTCCCACCGCATGCCGGGCAACGCTCGGTCGTGTCGTCGGTGTCGACCGCAATCTTGGTTGGGCCGTTTGCGTCCTCGATCGCTGCTTTCTCTTCGGGTGTAGCGTTTGCCGGAATCGCCTTCTTGATCTTGGCTGTTTTCTTGCCATGTCTGCCGCCTCTAGCTGCTGAATGTACTCGGTGTAGCCATACACATAGGTGTTGCGCTGCAAATAGACCGTCCGCCTGTGTGATCAGGTCGGCGATGTCGTCGTACTTCGCGCCCGGGAACGCCGTCAGTTGATGCACACCTCGTCGTCCATGGTGCGTTTCGCGGGAACCACCAGTTGCCCGCTTGGAACTCTCCGCACGCCGCGAACATCCGCGTGTCCTTGCCGCCCTCGGGTCGACCGCGACGACGCCGGATATCTTGCGCCGGATGCTCTTGATGACCGCCGAGCCGTTGGCCTTGTCCTCGACCAGCACCGTCGACGCTTTGTATTCCTTCTGCTGGTAGGATTTCCGTCTCAGTCGCCGGAAGGTCGAGATGCGTGTTGCTGACATACCGCACGTAGCGGTTCGGTCCCTTTGACCGAGATGGCGCCGATGGCGACCATGTCGCTCGTCTTCAGGTCTTTGAATGAGCAGTCGGCCGAGACGAGGTTGAGGTCGAACTTCTCCGGCAATACCGTATCGAGTTCCTGTGTGATCGGGTCGCGTCCGCCATAGTAGCGGATCTCCGACCGCTTGATCATGTTGCCTTCGAGCGGCGAAGGCTGTTGCCGGTACTGCGTTGCGTACACCAGCCGGCGACTGAAGCGATGTGACGACCTCGGGCGGGAACCGCTTCGGCTGCAGGATGTCGCCGACCTCGCGAACATGGACGCGCCCGCTGATCGGAAATTTGTATCGTTCTGGAACGTTCTCGCATTCAAGCGGAATCGAAAGGTGCGTCCACTCCGGCTGTTTGCCCGCCTTCTTTAGAATCTCGTCCGCTTCAAGGCAATGGCCGGTGATGTCGCGCTGACCAGTGCGCTGCTCAATGATGATGAACGCGCCGGTCGATAGGTCGTTCAGCCGGGTGCGCCAGGTATCGTCAAACCAGTTATGCGCCGTCAACGTCTCGGCGTCCGAGGCGACCTGCTTCGGATTCATGCCGTCGTCGAGGATCAGGGTGTCGCCGCCGAGCCCTATGGCCGTACCGCCGACGCTGGTCGCGATCATCTGTGCCATCGCCGTGTTCTTGAACTTGCTCTTTTCGTTCTGGCCCGGCGCCATCTTGACGCTCGAACCCCAACGCGATTGATACCACTCCGATTCGATCAGTACGCGCCGCTTGACGCTGTGCTCGATCGCCAACTTCTCGGCGTAGGAACCGCATGCGAAATTGTGGGTGTTCTGCTTTGCCCAGACCCACGCCGGAAAGATCACCGAGACGAACAGCGACTTCGCCGTTCGTGGCGGTAGATTGATGATGAGGCGACGAAGTATCCGCTGGTAAACCAGCGTTAGGTATTCGCAGAACAGTTCATAGTGCCATGACCAATCGAGTTCAACACCCGGCTCTAAGATCGGCCACGCCGCGCGGGCGAACTTGGCGAGGTCGTTCTCTAACTCGATGCGTTCGGAGACGCGCCGTCGTTCCTCAAGGTTCAGCGATTCGTAGGTCTGCCGCTGCGCGATCGCTGCGGCGAACAGCAGCCGTTCCTCCGGCGTCAGTAGCGCGATGTCTTCGTCGGTGAGGTCAGCTACTCCGCTTGACATCCTTTGCTCCGCGCATCTTGGCTAGAAAGCCCGCGATGAGTGCGTCGTTCTGTTCCGGCGTCAATGTCGAAACGTTGATGGGCATACCGTCCGGATCGCCACCGAGCGTAACCGATTGGCCAGACTTACCCTCGATGCGGTCGGCAATCTCGATCAGAGCTCGAATCTCGGGCGTCTTTTTATCTACCCCCATGTCGAACAGTTGCTCGGCCCACTCGTCGACCTTCAGGCGGTCGTCGTTCTTGTTCTTAGGATTGGCTTTCTTATTGAGGTAGCCGGACGAGCGCGTCCGTGCAAATCTTCTTTGGCCTACCGCCAGGATTACCGCTTTGGCCGGGCTGGAACTGGAATTTTTCCAGATGGGCCCCGCGATTCTTACGGCTGTTTTCTTGGCTGTTCTGAGTCATCGAGGATTCCTTTCTAACTGGCTAGGCGTTCCCTATTGAAGGTACGACGCGAGGCAGCAAACTATGGTGAGCTTCCAAGTCCTGCTTGGGCTTAAGCCACGCTAGACGACCGTCCGTGAAGCGGCGCAACAGGCAATCTCAGTTCAGCAGGCGATTGACTTCCGGGTATATGCGCACACCGTCAAAATCCTCCCGTAGAATCAGGCCGGAAACCATCATGCCCACGATGAGAAATCCCCGCTCTTGGAGCAACTGCTCGAAGGTCTCTCGATCACAAGGAACGCCGTCGTGCGAAAATTCCCATTCGCGATAGGCTCGGTGCAGACTCGAGACGCTGCAGTAGCATCGGCGGTGGAGCACGCAAGCCGAATCCAACCATTCGACGAGTGGCTCTCGCCACGCAGCGGGGTCGTGCGGTCGAGCATAGCGGGGCCGCGAAGTAATTTCGGAATCCCCACAGCTGGTACTGACAGAACTGACAGAAATAGGTTTTGGCAGTTTTGTCAGTTCGCTCTCACGGGTTTGTTCTATTATTTGATCTCCCGGCTGCCAGTCCAGCCACTTGCTGCGCCATGCGGTCGCCATCACTTTACCTCCGGGATGTGGGGATTTATTTCGTAAGTCTCGCTTGGCCTGCCCGGTGCGTCCTGCACCGGCACTTTGCGCACCCAGCCGTACTCGCAAAGAACGTTCAAAGCGGCGCGGGCCTCGTCTGGTGTAGTCACGCCAGCCCAATTCGCCCTGTAAACTTCGCGCAGGGTAAAGCAGCCATCGGCGCGTTTCCAGCCTCTCGTTATGCGCTTGGCAACGGAATGCGCTGCGACCTGTTCTGGGGTAATCTGCTCGGAGTAAACACGCCGTGCATGGGCTTCTAGGTACTCGCACCAGCCCGCTGCCATCTTTGCATGGTGAATAGATACCGATTCTAGACAGCCGTCCGCGAGCGATAGGAGCAACGATATCGCAGGCATTAGTGAGCGATACTTCGCAAGATGCGCACGCAGGGCAGGTGCCATGTCATCACTTAGAACACGGCTATCCAGGGCGGGAAGCCATGCGGAGAAAAGTTTCTGCGCATCGGGAGCGAATTGGAGTGTCAGTGGATTGGTAGCATCCATTGCAGCGATGGACCCAAAAACGGCCACGGCGTTGCGTTGCGCCTGACTGTTCGGTATCGCGTCAACGTACCCCGTGTCGCGCGGGTAGTCGGGCCAAACCAATACCTGGAATCGCTGAAACAAGCCATCATCCTGTTGCACGTCATTCAAATAGCTGCGGAGCCGATTCGGTTGAATTCCTCCAAAGACACCTACAGCACAGTGTCTAACGTCAGTCACACCCCGGCCAATGCGAGACGATGAAAATGGGTTATGTCCGCACCATGCCTCCAAGAAAAAGGCCCTGTCCGCCTCGCGGCCTTGCCGCTCGAAAGTCTGTAACCATGCCGGCAACTCATCCCGTAGTATCGAAATCCCCGCCTGATTTTGGGCGAGGATTTCGCTCAGGGCTTCGTATGTCACATCGCTCGCAATCAACCATTTTCGTTGGGGTTCAGCCTCTGCTGATACTTCGGGTCTTGTCGGCTCGGCGGCTTTGCCTTTTGAATGACGCTTATATTCTTCGCGGTAAGCCTGCAACCTCAAATGTTGCCGCTCCGCCTCAATCTCCTTCTCGGCAACCCTGCCCTTGTACTCGGCCATCCACGACTCTTGAATTTTGAGTAAGGGGCTAAAGATTTCGCCTATAGTTGGCGTTTTTTTCGTGCCTGGTTCACCGATTAATCCACCCCAGATAATCGGAACTACTCGCCAGCCTGAGTCCAATCGCTTCGGTTGAATCATAACGCGGCGCATACATACCGAACCCAGAGCTGCAATCGCAGCCGCTGCTGGAAAGTCGAGCGGGGTCTGCATCCGCGTGGCCACGTCAATGCACCAGATCCGTAGGGATTCGGGTAGTAGCGCCGGGTCGAAGGCGGGGACGGGCGGCAGTTCGTTGCTCAGCGGCTCGATCTGGGGCCAGTCCGAGGCACCGCCAAAACTGACAGAACTCTTCCTCGTTTGCGCTGGTTCCGTGTCCTCCAGCGGAATTTCCAGCAGCTCTGCGATATCGGTCGCTGTTATCCCTTCAAGCACAGGGCCTTTGGGCCAAATCCCGACAAGATCATCATCCGGCGTCATCGCGCCGCCCCCAGTGCCATCTCCGTGTCTCTCAGCTGCGCGAGACTATAGTGAAAAAGGCGCGCTATTGCCTCGCCTTCCGTTGCCATTGTCAGGTTCGCAGGCGAGCCGAGCCCCAATGGTATCCACAACGACGGACAGTTTTCGAACACGGTCACATGCTGACCGGGATTTTTTCCCTTGCGCCCGGGTCTTGGCATCGCGTCTTGCCCGTTCTACCGCGAGCTGTCTAACAGTTGTCGGAGGTGGCGACGGACCCGCAAACAGGTCATGCATGGTCAACCGCAGCGCCTTCAACACGTCAACCGTGGCGCATCCGGCCCAGCACCATAACAGGATGCGCCCGTCACGTCCCGCGGCGACGCTGAGGGACGGGTTACGGTTGCCGAATGCGCAGGGCATCGCGCCTGCCACCGCCCCCTGCCGGGCCGGCGTCCTTGCACTAGTTCCGCGAAAGCCTCCGGGGTCATTTGCGCGCCTCCTGCAGTCTGGGCCGTAGTGACTCACTAAGAACGCGCTCAATTTCAGAGTGAGGCACCATCAGGCGCGTGCCTAACTTGTGGGAAGCAATCTTGCCTGAATAGCACCATTGACGAATCGTCCACGGTGACAAACCAAGCATTTCCCCGGCGTGGCTGACGCTGTGTATTTTTTTGTCATAGTTGCTGACAGATTGTGCTTTCATCTTTTCTTTCCTTAACTCGAGAGTCAGAAACTTACTGGTCTCAATATTGCTCCCCTTCCGTTCGGATAGAGTGATAAATCTGTTTGTCATTTTGTACTCATTTGTATTATCATATTTTTTTGTAGCAAATACTATGAGTTACGCGATACAAGACCTACTCGACTTTCTTTCTCCTACGTATCCTGACACCGTCGACAGGACAAGAGGATTCGGGGCGTTTGGGCTTCTTCCTTATGACAAGGATGCCTTTTGGCTTTACAACTAGAACTCACCAGCTACCTAGAAGACTGGATAGCTTCGGGCTACCTAGAGGACGGTTCGGAACAGCCCGGAGCCCGAAATTTTTCGCCGAAATTAATCTCAGAGCCTGGCGACGCCGGTGAGGTTGGATTGCAACCTGACTCCGTTCCCAAAGCGCTCCGTTCCATGTCCAAGCTTTGGAACGGGCCCGTGAAGTTTTATTGCGAACGAGGAGGGGAGGGACAATTTTTCATCCCGGCCGGCAGCTTGGGTCTCCCGCTCGGCAATTTGTCAGTCATTGTGGGTGAGCGAGGCGGCATTGCATATTTTCCGGCCGTCAATTACACGATGGACGTTGAAGTTTTGGCAGCTTTTTTTTTCGCTGATTTTTATAACTCTGAATGGGCAAATAAGCTAATGCTTTGTCGTAACTGCAAAATCTTCGCTGCGCCTACATACGCAGTACGCAAGAGCTACGTCCGCGGTTGGCTTTGTCACAAATGCCGCAAGACAGTTCCCGCAACTTTGTGTGTAAGCAGGGACAGAAAACGATTTCGTGACCAGTGGTTTGCACTAGCTGTGAGGGCTTGCGCGTCGTGGGATGCAAATAAATTCAAAGCTGATCGGGTTGCGTGGATTACCAAGCAGGTCAATGAAGGGCTGCCACTCAGATCCCGAGGACGGATCAAACGCAATCGCATCAGCCGCAGTATGACGGAGATCGAAGGAGAAGTAGAGCGCCTTAAAGAGGCCAGAGCTTAAGACGGGGATATTGCCGCGGATGAAATATTCGAAAGCGGCTTGTTCGCGTTCAACATTGATCTCGACAATATGGTAACGAAAGGCGGCGACCGTGAGCGTCTACAAGAGGCCGGACTCCAAGTATTATTGGTTCAAGTTCACATTCAAAGGCAAGCCCTATCAGCGCCCGGCGAGAGTGAAGAACAAACGCGAGGCAGAGACAATCGAATCTGCATTCCGTACTCTACTAGCGAATGGCGTAGTCGGAATCGAGGATCAAACGCCAGCGCCGGTGTTGCGGGAGTTCGCGCAGTCCTTTATCGACTATATTCAGACGCGGCATGCCAACAAACCGGAGACGGTGAAGTTTTACGCCAACAGATTGAAACGCCTACTTGAGTGGGAGACGCTTCGCGAGACGCATTTAGATCGGATCGACGAATCCCTAATAGAGCGATATATCCTCATACGCCGGAAGAAAGTGGGAGTGGTCGCAGTCAATCGGGAACTAGCAACGCTCCGGCGAATCCTGCACGTTGCCCATGAGTGGAAGGTGATTCGCAGCGTTCCCAAAGTTCGTCTACTCCCCGGGGAGACGTCCCGCGACTACGTGTTGGACCATTCCACAGAAGCGGCCTATCTGGAGGCCTGCCCTCCTCTGCTGCATGACGTTGCCATAGTGTTGCTCGATACCGCCTTGCGACTAGGTGAGGCATTGGCCTTGCAATGGCCGGACGTGCATCTGGAGCCTGCTGGCAACGGCCGCTACGGCTGGATACATGTCAGAGACGGCAAGAGCAAGAACGCTCGCCGGACTGTGCCACTTGCGGCGCGTGTGAACCGTCTACTGATCGCAAAGCAAGAACGAGTAAAGTCTGTTTGGGTGTTCCCCGGAGACTCACCGGATCGTCCGGTACTCGGAACGAGCCTGGCCCATATGCACACAAAGGTCTGTCGACCCGGAAACGCCGGGAAGCGGCGTTTCCTGTTTCCTAAGGACTTTGTGCTCCACTCGCTGCGGCATACCTGTCTCACTCGTCTAGGGGAAGCCGGAGCGGATGCGTTTACAATAATGAAGCTTGCAGGGCATTCCAGTGTGACAGTTTCGCAGCGGTATGTGCATCCCACAGGCGAGACGGTACAGCTTGCTTTCGACAGACTGGAAACCCTCAACCGGCGTGCGCTGGAGGCATCAAGTGGTAAGAAGTAGGTACGTTTTTAGATACAGAGAACTTACTCTCTAGGAATATGGCTCGTAAGCTATTGATTTAAATGAAAGGGCCTGTAGCTCAACGGTTAGAGCAGGGGACTCATAATCCCTTGGCTGGGGGTTCAAATCCCTCCGGGCCCACCATTCAATCCCTACGAATTAGTTTTTTCTATCGATATCCATCGAGCCCGTCGCAGGTGTCTGCCGAAGATTAATAGAAGAATTCGGACGCCGCCACGGTTGAAGATCCGGCCCACAGCTGGCCGAAACATATCTCTTCTCCCGCGAACCGGCGCAATGCACGGACAACGCTGATGCTCGACATCTACCTGGCCCACGTCAGTCGTACTGCAATATATGTGGGGCCGGCTCCGTCAGCGTCCCGTCCTTGCGCTCGTACCACATAAAAAGCTTGTGGTCCCCATTCACCCGCACCGCGACGATGATGCCGCTTCCGAACAACCCCGACCCGTCCGTCTTCGATATATCGACGTGGTGTGAGAGAATCGGCCCACCCACAGGACTTTCAGTCGTCCAGTCCTCGGTAAACCGTTGCAGCGGATAGTCGGCATGCTTCTCCGGATGCTGCTGCCAGTTCGGATCGTTCGTATAGATCGCGAACGCTTTGCCGTAGTCCTTCGCCTCGAGCGCGCTGAAAAAGCTGCCCACCCGATGCTCTGCCGGAAGGTTCGAGAAGAACCACCCATGGCCCAGCATGAAACCGCCCATCCCAATCACCACCGTCAAAAACAACAGCACGCCAACAGCTATCAACAAATTGCGGTTCCGCGTATCACGGCGGCTGTCATACTCCGGTGCATTCAGCAGCGTCATCGTTCTAGTCCTCATCAACCAAACCTATTAGACACCTCAGTCGACTTAGACACCTCAGTCGACCAATCCGGTTGCTATCCAGGCCCCTCGGCCGCGGGCCCCAGCCACGATCGCATCGATCGCAAATGATGCTCCATGTGAGCGATATAGTCCTCAATCAAGAACCCCAGCGTCATGGGCTCTCCTTCCACCACGCCCCTGTTCGTCAAACGCCTCTGCTCGACATGCCCGACCGTCCATGCCACATGCTCATTCAGAGCGAACCACAACGCCAGCACCTGCGCCCAATCCCTTTCCGCATAGTGCTGTAAATTCACCCACTCCATCTGTTCATACCCCGGCAGACTCTGTCCCGGCTCAATCTGTAGCAGCACCATCATCCTCAGATTGTTCACTGCCGAATCTGTCAAATGCCCCACAACCTGTTTGGCGCTCCACTTCCCCTCGCGCTCCGGAACGCTGGCCTCTGCCTCTGAGATCGTCAGCAGCCACGGCATTGCGCTCCGCAGCACCGCCGCCAGCCGTTCGCTCAACTCGGCCGGGGCCAGCGGCCCAACCTCAGGCTCCTTCGCATACCTCACCATCCAAACGCCCCTCGATACACATCGAACTCAACTCCAGGCCCCAGCAAGTATACCGACACCACATCGAACCGCACCGGAACCTCCGCCCTCAGCTTCTCCGGAAAAGTCCTCAAATAGGCTCGCGCCATCCGCCGCAGCATCTCCTGCTTGTCCCTATCCACAGCAGACTCCGCCGGCATCGCGTCCCGCCCACTCCGCGTCTTCACCTCAACAAAACACAACCACGCCCCGTCCCACCCGATCAGGTCAACATCGCCCCACAACTTCGCGCTCTTCCACCGTCTGGCTACGATCGTATAGCCCATCTTCCGCAGATGAAACAGCGCCTCCCGCTCGCCTCGGTCTCCCGTCGCCAGATGCACCGCCCCATCACCTCCAGTCCCCCGCCGACGGGCCAGCGAGTCCATCCGCCGCATCGCCCAGGCCTGAAAACCGATCCACGCTCTACGAGCAGTCCGCGCCGTCATCTAGGATTCCACCTTTCCCCATAAGAAGAGAATACGTCCGCCTCCGATCTAATGTACCCACCCATCAACCCGCCCACGCCGAGCATTGAGTGATCTTTCATCCGTCCTTCAGCCCACATCCTGAACTTCAGCGAGACTCTCAAAAATCCGCAGGCCACGGCCCTTCGCGTGACGAACGTCTTCATCGGCCTTTCTAGGTGCCCGGAAGCCTCAATCGGCGTCGCACCGATCCAACAGTCGGTTCGCGATTTGGTAGAAATCTCATCATAGGACCGGAAGTCTGGAGTTTGTCGGTGCCACTGGAGCGTTCAGTGAGTGACTCGGCGATTTATCTCCAACGGACAACACCTGCTCAGCTTCTGGTTACCCGACAGTACATTCAGTACCAAGTTGAATTAGCCTAGGGTGCTCATGGGAAGCATCTTGGCTCAGGATATAATCCAGCCCACCTATGCTACTGGCCGCAGGCTCTCGTCTGAATTCCTATGAGATTATCGCGCCGTTGGGCGCCGGCGGAATGGGCGAAGTATATCGCGCACGTGACACTTCGCTAAAACGAGACGTGGCGATCAAGGTTGTCCGCGACTCCTGGTCGCGGGCCCTGATCGTCTCCGTCGCTTTGAACTGGAGGCGCAGGCCACTGCCGCTCTAAACCATCCCAATATTGTTTCGATCTTCCACATCGGCCAGTACAACGGATCGCCGTACATCGTCACCGAGCTACTGCAGGGTGAAACTCTGCGTGATCACCTTCGCCGTGGCCCCATGCGCCTGCGTGCGATCTGCGACTTCGCTGTCGACATGGCGCGTGGGTTGGCTGCCGCTCACGACGCCGGGATTGTTCATCGTGACCTCAAACCAGAAAACCTGTTCCTTACGAAGGACGGACGACTCAAGGTCCTGGACTTCGGACTAGCTAAACTTACGCAGACCCAAGCCGCAGGCTATGACGCCACGACCGCCATGGTCCAGCATCAGACCGATCCCGGGCATGTCGTAGGTACGGTGGGCTACATGGCGCCGGAGCAGGTGCGGGGAGGTGTCGCTGACGCACGAACCGACATCTTTGCCTTCGGTGCGGTTCTCTACGAGATGCTCACGGGAAAGCGCGCCTTCCAGAAGGACACGCCAGCCGAAACGATGAGTGCGATTCTGAACGAAGACCCGCCACCGGCTTCGCAGACTGCGCAGAGTGTTCCTCCCTCGCTACAGAAGATTGTGGGGCGTTGCCTGGAGAAGAAACCAGAGAAACGCTTTCAACATGCGTCCGACCTGGGGTTCGCGCTGGAAACTCTCTCTGATTCGGGGAGCATAGCGGTCCCTGCTGTTGGCCAACCGGTCTCGGACAAGAGGCGGATCTGGATTGCGACGGCTGTGGTTGCTATCGCAATCTGCGGATTCATTGTGTGGTGGAGGCAGCCACCAACAATTCCGGTCGTCGAAGCCGTAACCCAACTTACCGATGACGGCGAGATCAAAGTTAACTCGGGCAGGTTGGTAACCGACGGCTCGCGAGTTTACTTCGGCGAAGGCACGTTGGGGAGTTACAAAATAATGCAGGTCGCGGCTACCGGCGGGCCCACGGCCATTATCCCGACTCGATTACCGAACTTCCAATTCACCGCATTGAGCCAGGACGGGTCATATCTGCTGGGCGGCGCTGGCGACGATTTCGTGCTTCCTTTTTGGGCGATACCATTGCCTGCGGGAGAACCGCACCGCCTCGGATCGATCGAGGCGTTCGACGCAGACTTATTCACAGATGGACGCATTCTGTTCAGCAAAGAGAAAGACCTCTACATCGCCGAGAAGGACGGCTCCAAACCGCGCAAACTGCTGAGCGCCGAAGGTCTCATAGCAGATCCTGCCGCCTCTCCGGACGGAACGCGGCTGACCTTCACGATCCGTTCCGGGCGGCGCCCGATCGCGATTTACGAAGCCAGGGCAGGCGGCTCCGATCTCCACGCCATCGTAAAAACCAGCGATGCCGGACAAGTATGCTGTGCTCGATGGACAACCGATGGCCGATACATCGTCTACCAAAACCGCTACGAAGGGCGAACTGACCTCTGGGTCTTGCCGATGAAGTCCGGGCTCTTGCACCGGTCGCGGCAACCGGTTCAGCTTACCAATGGTCCGCTGTCCTACCGCACTGTAGTCCCCAGCCGGGATGGCAAGCAGATCTTTGCCGTTGGCATGAAGGCACGCGGTGAACTAGTCCGCTACGACGTAAATTCCAAACAATTCCTTCCTATGCTTCCCGGCATCGCGGCCTTCCATCCCACCTTTTCCACAGACGGCGAGTGGGTCGCCTACACGTCCTATCCGGATCACGCATTGTGGCGCAGTCGTAGCGACGGGACCGAACCTTTGCAGCTTACCTTTCCCCCCGCGCAGGTCTTTGGTTCATTCATTTCTCCCGATGGCAAGCAGGTCGCGTATAGCACTTCAGCGGGTGCGGTGCGATCTGATCAGTATGGAGGGAGGTTCGCCGCAGACAATCGTGGAGAAAGACTCATACGGTGCAAATTGGTCCCCTGACGGAAACCTTCTGGTTTTTACCGATCCTGGCGGCATCCAATTATTCGATCTTGCCACCGGTAAGCGTTCGGTTGTCCCTGGACCCGCGGGCCTGAACGGCCTGCGCTGGGTTGCGGAAGACACACTCGTCGCAGCCACGGGGGATCACAAAAAACTCGTGGTCTTCGATGTCAAGACGCAGAGATGGTCCGATCTGGTTGCACCGGCGACGGGGTATGTCGTCAACTGGGCTCACTCATCGGATTACAAGTATGTGTACTACACCACCGGAGGCGCGGAACCAATGGCTTTGCGCGTTCGGCTGGCCGATCACGAGATAGAGACGATCACCAGCTTGAAAGGCTTGCTCCGTGCGACCGGCCCGGCCGGGAATACCGAAATCAGCGTTGCCCCTGACGGCTCAGTGGTATTCACCCGCAACACCGGTACGCAGGAGATCTATGCGCTCACGGTGAATTGGCCGTGAGTCGCTCTCGAGTCGCAGGCAATGAGGGGACTGAGTGTTAATCGGCGACAATCATCCACATGTCAGTCGTTGCAAAAATAGCCATTCACCACCTGCCCGCGCAGTCGCCCTTCGGAAACCGACCCACTCCATAGGCACCTCACCCACGACCTCACCCTCGCTGCAGCCAGAACGCTCGCCAGACTCGACCCCAACATGACCTTCATCTACATCTCTGGCGCCGGCACCGACTCGACCGAACGCGGCCGCATCATGTGGGCCCGGGTCAAGGGCAGGACCGAAAACGACCTGCTCAAGCTCCCATTCAAGTCCGCATACATGTTCCGCCCTGGATTCATCCAGCCGCTCCACGGCATACGTTCAAAGACCCGCCTCTACCAGGCCCTCTACACTGCTCTCGGCCCCATCCTTCCTCTGCTCAAATCAGCCTTCCCCAAATACGTCACCACCACCGAACAACTAGGTCGCGCGATGCTCATGGTCGCGAAACAAGGCTACCCCCGACCAATCCTCGAATCGAAAGGTATCAACGTCCTCTAGCGTGTCCACGCAATCTGCCGCCCGAACGAGAGGCCCAGGGATTGTACTGATGGGTGATTGTCGGCTGCCGATCAATGACTGAAGATCAAATTCGTTCGTTCGCGAAATCAGTTCCCCATGCACGCCTATGAGGCAACCGATGTTGAGATTTGAAGCGGAACATTACTGTTATGTGTAGTTTGCGCGTTTCAGGCCTTGGTATTCTGACCGCCTTGCTGACTGCCACGCTCAGTCTGCGGGCGCACGCGCAGTCTCCTCACATCAACCCCGCGACAACTCCCCAATCGCTCCTCACTGCGTCTCCAACATCAACCGTCCCCGGAAATATCGCCGCCAATAGGTTGCCAGAGGCACCCGGGTCGCACATCGTCACCGAACCGCCAGCCAACCCACCCGTGGGAAGCATCAGCGGTGCCGTTGTCGACACCAACGGCGACGAGGTCCCCGGCGCTCTGGTCGCGCTCGAGAACACCGACTCCCGCGTCCAGCGCACATCGACGACCGACGGCGCTGGCTCCTTCAAATTCGACGCCGTCGAACCCGGCAAGTTTAAGCTCACCGTCACCTCAGAAGGATTCACGGCCTGGGGGTCGACCGCTCTCGCGCTGGTTCCCGGTGAAAGCTACCAACTGCCACCCGTTGCCCTGCACATAGCGCCGGCGATGACGGAAGTTGAAGTGAACTTCACAAAGCATGACATAGCAGAAGAACAGATCACATACGCCGAAAAGCAGCGCGTACTTGGCGTCTTCCCCAACTTCTACGCCTCATATATAAAGGACGCCGTCCCCCTCAGCGCGGGCCAGAAGTACCGCCTCGCATGGCGAACCATGATCGATCCAGTAACCATCGCCATACCAGCCGTCATCGCCGGCGTCGAGCAGGGTCAGAACTCCTTCAGCGGATACGGTCAGGGCGTGCAGGGCTACGCCAAGCGTTTCGGCGCCTCCTATACCGACAGCTTCACCAGCACTATGCTCGGCGACGCAGTCCTTCCGTCGATCCTCCACCAGGACCCACGCTACTTCTATAAAGGCACTGGAAGCATTCGCTCCCGCGCCCTGTACGCCATTGCGACCGCCGTCATCTGCAAGGGCGACAACGGGCATTGGCAGGCAAACTATTCCAACCTCATGGGCAACCTGGCCTCGGCAGGCATTTCGAACCTCTACTACCCATCGACCAACCGGAACAGCGCCCAATTGACCATCGACAACTGGCTCATCGGCACTGCCTCCGGCGCTGTCGGCGCCCTCTTCCAGGAATTTCTAGTCAAAAAGCTCTCCCGCGGCGTCCTGCCCGAAACTGGCCCGTAACCCGGACCGTAGCCCGGTTCCTTCGAGCGAATACCCACCCGCAAAATCGTCGCTCGATCTCGTGATGGCGATCCGGTTTCCGCAAAAAAGTCAACCCATTGCCTCGGTCGCCCGACCCTGCGATACTTAATCGTGCACACTGGGCACAAATCAAAAATTCAACTAAAGAGGTCGCGGACATGTCTGCAAAGTACATCTTCGTAACTGGCGGAGTCGTGTCTTCGCTCGGCAAGGGTCTCGCCGCAGCCTCTATCGGCTGCCTCCTCGAAGCCCGCGGCATCAAGGTCAATCTCATGAAGTTTGACCCCTACCTCAACGTCGACCCCGGCACCATGTCCCCCTTCCAGCACGGCGAAGTCTTCGTCACCGACGACGGCGCCGAGACCGACCTCGACCTCGGCCACTACGAGCGCTTCACCCACGCGCGCCTCACCCGCGATAACAACCTCACCACCGGCCGCATCTACGAACAGATCATCACCAAAGAGCGTCGCGGCGACTACCTCGGCAAGACCGTCCAGGTCATCCCTCACGTCACTAACGAGATCAAGAACGCCATGCGCAAGGTCGCCTCCGACTGCGACGTAGCCATCGTAGAAATCGGGGGCACCGTAGGTGACATTGAATCTTTGCCGTTTCTAGAAGCCATCCGCCAGATGCGCCAGGACCTCGGCCGCGACAACACCGTCTTCGTCCACGTCACCCTCATCCCCTGGATCGCCGCCGCCCAGGAATTAAAGACCAAGCCCACCCAGCACTCTGTTAAGGAGATGCTCTCCATCGGCATCCAGCCCGACATCCTCCTCTGCCGCTCCGACCGCGCCGTCCCCCGCGAGATGCGCCAGAAGATCGCCCTCTTCTGCAACGTCGAAGAGCCCGCCGTCATCGCCGCCCGCGACGTGGCCAGCATCTATGAGGTCCCCCTCACCTTCGCCGCCGAAGGTGTCGACACCCTCGCCCTCAAATACCTACGCATCGATGCCAAGGCACCCGATCTCACCCGCTGGCAGGACATCGTCCACCGCGCCTACAACCCCAAAGACGAGGTCTCCATCGCCATCGTCGGCAAATACGTCGAGTACGAAG
This sequence comes from uncultured Acidobacteriaceae bacterium, assembly GCA_963756685.1. Lineage (GTDB taxonomy): Bacteria > Acidobacteriota > Terriglobia > Terriglobales > Acidobacteriaceae > Edaphobacter. Next base: position 2,083,230 of record CAVWON010000001.1, on the reverse strand, counting down.
ACAGTTACAAATCCTTCAAAGAGGCCCTTGTCCACGGCGCCCTCGCCCACAACTTAAAGCTCCGCGTCACCTGGCTCGAAGCCGAAGGACTGGAAACAAGAGATGCGCAGGGAAATTTAAACTCCGACTACGTCGCCCAGCTCGAAGGCTTCGACGGCATCCTTGTCCCCGGCGGCTTCGGCAAGCGCGGCATCGAGGGCATGCTCAACGCCATCCGTTACGCCCGCGAGACCGGCACGCCCTACTTCGGCATCTGCCTCGGTATGCAGACCGCCTGCATCGAGTACGCCCGCAACGTCTGCGGTCTCAAGGACGCCAACTCCGGCGAGTTCGACCCCGCCACCCCCTACCGCATCATTTACAAACTACGCGAGTTGACGGGCGTTGAAGAGATGGGCGGCACCATGCGTCTCGGCGCCTGGGACTGCGTCCTCGAACCCGGCTCGCTCGCCGCCCAGGCCTACGGCACCCACGAGATCTCCGAGCGCCATCGCCACCGCTACGAGTTCAACCGCGAATACGAGGCCGTCCTTACCGGCGGGGGTCTGCGCATCACCGGTACCACGCCCGACGCCACTTATGTTGAGATTGTTGAGATTCCCACGCACCCATTCTTCCTGGGCTGCCAGTTCCACCCTGAATTCAAGTCCAAGCCGCTCGAGCCGCACCCTATCTTCCGCGACTTCATCGCCGCCAGCTACCAGAACCACCTCAGACTCACTACGGACCTCGTCGCCGAAGACGCTCGGACTTCAAACCAATAATCATTTTTTTGTTTGAGGGGGTTTTTGCGTTTTTGCAGGGGTTTTGGCGAAAACGGGTGGCAGAACGTGGTTTTTTGATGGTGAATTTGTGGTGGATTCGTAGTGGTTTGTGGTGAGTTGGATGGCACTTTTCCAGCCTTAAGAATTTTCCATGGATTCCGGATTTATTTTTCGGCGATTTCCATTTCGGGAATGGTCACGGGAGCTTTCGTCAGTCCTACGGCGACCGAGAGCATCCAGATGACGCCCAGGTATCTGGTAACCGGAATGAAAAAGTTTGCCGGGTAGGCGATAAGGCTGAATGAGGAGAGCTCTCCTGCTATTGCGACAACCATTCCAAGCACGACCATCCATCGCGGAAGAAGCCGCATGTAATGGCTGGTGACGGACACTCCCGCAGCGAACAGGCCGAATCCGACTGCGAAGACCACTCCGCCGAACAGGAAGTTTAGAAAAACGATCGCCTTCATGACCGGCGCTGACGCCGATACTTCGGGCAAGGACAAGATCCAGCCCGCGCTGCCGGAGATAATCAGCGCGATCGTGGCGATCAAACCGCCGAGCAGAGCGATGTTCGTCCCTGCAGCGCGGACGCCCATGAAGCGCAAGCGGCTTTCGGTTGTAACGACAAAGATCCCGAAGGGCACGGCAGAGGCAAACAGGAAGAAGTTGCTTATGCGCACGGCCGCGGGGCTCAGCTCAAGAAACGAGCGCAATGCCTCGGCGGACGCGAAGGGGGTTACATAGGACGCCCCATGTCGTAGCGTCGCTGCTGCCACGAGACCGGCCACGAAGAGCAGGACGTGAACGATCGCGAGCAGAACCAGGGAGGGGCCGCGGAATCGGGGTCGAGGATTCGATTTCATAATGGAATGATTTATATCATAAACGAATATATTATGCAATAATTGACCCGAAGATGAATTCCAACGACATGGGAAGAGGCCAAGCGGCCTTCCTGCTTGCCCAGCTTGGAGCGCATGCCGCGTCCCAATTTGCTGAAAGACTGGGGGTTCTCGACCTCGCACCTGCGGACGCAGGGATCCTGCGGCTGCTGCGGGTTGCCGCGGGGCTGAGCCAGCAGGAGCTCGCGTCGAAGCTACAGATCCATCCCAGCCGCCTGGTCGCGATTCTGGACAACCTCGAGAAGCGGGGGTTCGTTGAGCGAAGAGCAAACCCGGACGACCGGCGCTTGTACTCCCTCTATCTGACAAAGGACGGTGGGGAGGTCCTGGAGAGGATCGGCAAGGTGGCACGAGAGCACCAGGACGCTCTACTCTCCGTTCTCAATAAAGAGGAGCGCGACGAGCTCGCCAATCTATTGCTTAAAATCGCTGACCAGCAGGGACTGGTTCGAGGGGTCCACCCGGGATATCAGCGATTGGGGAAACCCAAAGCGCCCTGAGGCCAAGGATGCACAAATTGATGACCGTGAGTTGGCTGGCACTTTCCAGCCTCAAAAATTTTCCACGGATTCCAGATTTATTTTTGAGCGATTCCCGATTTGGGAGTGGTCAAGGCATCTTGGGCTGGGTACGTTAGTGGCTGAACGTAAGATGCTGCCGACGATTACCAAAGGGATTCGGGAGGCGTCAACAGCTAACAAAGTGGTAGCATTTTTTGATGCACCAGCGATGGTGCATCGCAGGGTGAAGCGTATGACAGCGGAACTGAAAGCATTGATTGAGGCAGCGCGAACGCGCCCCTTCCCCGAAGAGGAGCGCGAAGCGCAGCGACGCAGCTTCGCCTATGGGAATGCGAAGATCGAGAATGATCGCATCACCTGGGAGATGATCATCGAGGCCGACGAGCGGATCAAAGCGGAGATAAAGGCCGGTAATGGGCGATAAGACGCGACACAGCGCTCAATCCCGATTCTTGCTCACAAACTCCACCAGCTTTTTCCAGTCAATCGCACCGGATGCAGTGCAGTATTCCACTGTAAATTCTCTTGTCATCTTGTTATAGATTTTCGTCTTTTCAAACTCAAATGCTTCATTGAACTCCTTGGCTCGATGACCAAGAGGCTCCACAATTTGTGTGTAAAGATCCGCATCGCCAGAGAGAAGGTGCCAAAAACTCTGGCCCCCAATATGCTGATAACCCGATTTGTATGTTGTTTTGAACTTGCCGTAGCAAATTCCCAGCGTCGGCTGCACATCACCTGCATGTTTGGATTGTTTTAGGACTTTGACCGCAGTTTCAAAGTTCTTCTTTAGCGCGGTATGCTGCGAGGCATTTCCCCAGTTCTTCCCTGACTTGACGGCGATTAGATAACGAATCCCATTTCGCGTGAGTTCAATGTCGATACCAGTCGTAGTCGACTTCTGGCCATTGCTTGTCTCCTTAGCAACAAATATCGCCAATTCCTCCATGAACATTCCGAAGGGCACTTCTTCGGATGAAGAAAGTCGCGCATCCAGGAGAGCACGAATGAGATCTGGAGCAGATTCAAGATTTCTGGCGCGAAAGAGATAGGGGTTCTTAGCATTCAGCAATACAGTGAGCTTTAATTTCGCAAGATTGCTCGCACGGCCCTGATGAAAGATAACAATGTTGTCTTCAACAAACCGCTCTATCCTCTTGCGTAAACTGCCATCCATCGCGGCTAGGTTCCTCTCAAATCAAAAGCTTCAGCCATGTTCTCGAAAGAAAGTTGAGAGTCAAATCTAGACACATTTTCCTTCCACGAGGCGTGATCGGTGCCCGAATATCGGCTCATTTTCCCACTTATTCGCTCGACGCCCAGGCGACCTTCGTCGAAAGCAATAAGATGTTCGCCTATCACCTCCCCGAAGTGAGAAGGCACAGCGTTCCCAATTTGCCGATATTGATCGTCAAGTCTGCCTTCAAAAATATATTTGGCAGGAAAGGTCTGAATCGCCGCATATTCTTCTACCGATAACGGTCGTAACTGCTCCGGATGACAAAGGTCGGTTGCTTTCATATTGGGTCGGGTAACCAAGGTCGGTGACGGTTTGTCCCACGAAAGTCTCCGAAAGAAACCAGTCTTGCCTCCGCCCGCAAGCCAACTTCCTCCCATCGCTTCTTCTTGTAAGTGAGGGGGAAGATTCCGCCAGTTTTGACCGGGTTTCAGCAGTTCGTAGTATTCCAAGCGCGAAGCCGGAAACTTTGAAGCGTGATGCGCATCGTCTTGGATATCTCCGATGGCGTCCCGAAGCGTTCTCCACTTCGGAAGCCTCTGATGCCCTTTTTCATCATGTGACGGCGCAATATATGGAATCTCTTCCCCGTCGCGAGATGCAAAAAAAATAAGCCGTTCCCGAACCTGGGGTACGCCAAAATTTGCCGTGTTGTAAAGGGTGAAAGTGGTTGAGTAGCCGGCGTCCTCTAGCTTCTTTAAGATGTGAGTCAGGGCTCCGCCCGGCATTTCATAATGACTTAACTTCGGAAAGCCTTCTCCCCTCTGTTCATGGGGTCTATGCACAAGTGGAGCAGACAGCAATCCCCTGACATTTTCGAAGATGACATATTTCGGCTGTAACGCGCCAATCAGGTCGATGAAATGCAAAAAAACATTTCCCCGCTCGTCATTTAAACCCAACCTCCGGCCGGCAGTCGAAAACGCCTGACACGGCGGCCCTCCTGCAATCGCGAACAACTCCTTTGGTCTGATTTCTAAGTCCGCGCACAGATTCTCTGCAGTTAGTTGTCTAATGTCGGATTCATAGACTCTGCGTGTAGGCCAATTGCGACGGATCGTTCGGCAAGCGACTGGATCGATCTCATTGACGGCCAAGCAGTCAAGACCTGCTGCTTCTAGGCCAATATCCAAGCCGCATGCCCCAGAGAAGAACGATATAAATTTTCTCTTCGAACGCATCGCGTTCTGTTCGATGGACAAATTGAAGGTGGTGCTCTTAGTCGTCGGCTTCGCGATGGCTCGCTTACTCAAGTTCGCACTCTCCGATCACCAATTTAGCAATGTTACCCGAGCAGGCCACGGACATAGGCGGAGGAAAAGTGCAAAAGGAGACGCGACTGTTGATTACTATCACTACCGCCGGATGTATGCTTGTGTTATGCCAATGGGCTCATATCGAGTCCCCGACACCATCACAGTCCTGTTCTATCCCCCCTGCAGTCCCCATTCGGATCGATAAAACGTTCGGAACCTCATCAGTCATCAGAGCCACCGTCTACGAGGCAGGATAAGCCGGGTCCGCCATGATCTCCTCAATCTGCGAAGCATGCCGCGCCGCATGCTGGCCCAGCACCACCAGCCACTGGTAACAGTCGAGATCTCCGAAGGCGATGTGAGGAAAGAAGTGGTCGCGAAGCTCCGCCTGCGTCTGGGCCGCAAAGGCGAGCGTGGCCGCCCTGGTGCTTCGCAGCCCTGCGACCAGCTCCGCCGTGTCCGGCCATCGCCCCACCGGCCGCAACGCCTCCCGCGCCTTCAACTTCAGGTCCCGCGAGTTCGCCACCCCAAACGCCAGCGGCTCCTTCGCGCCAACCAGCGTCTTCTTCTCCGGCTCCGCCGCGCCCTCCAGCACCTTCGCGATCGTGCCCAGGATGAACCGCTCGAAGACAACGCAATGCTCGATGTTCTCCGCGATCGACCACCGCTCCGGCGTCTCGCGAAACCGCCACTGCTCCGGAGTCAGCCCTTCCACCAGCTCCAGCAGCCGCGCCTCGCTCGAAGCCAACTGCTCGATCACCACCTGCCGCTCCTGCGCTTCCATCGTCCCGGCCCTCATGCACCAATTTTAGCCGGGTGCCCAGTCTCATTGCATCAGTCTCATCGCGTCAGTGCCCATCCATCGAGGCGACTGTACCGTCCGACCACTTGTCCACCGGAACCATGAACAACGTGAACCGATCCAGAGTGTCCTTGTCTCCGACAACAACGGGAGAGCCCGGCAACCCCGCTCCCCACGCCTCAGGGTCCGTGTCCGGAACGAAGAACATCAGGTGAGGATGCCAGTTCCCGGCCTGGTCGTTCAAGTGTCCCTGCTTCGACAGCATGTAACACATCGCGCCCGGTCCGAGCGGCGGGAACTCCTTCTTGTCGAAGGCGGCCCTAATGCCGTCGGCCATCTGTTCTTTCGGACCGTCCCGCCAATACCAACTCGGTCTTCTTGATCGTGATTGGGACGTTGAATCGCGCGGCGGGGGGGTTGAAGCAGATCGGACCCGTATCTTGGGGTTCCAAAAGACGGGATCGTCAAGCCCGGCGGTCCACCCACGCTCCACCATGCAGACAAAACCGTTCTTGCCCTTCACCGCGACCTCATACCCATGCCGCGTCATTACCATCACCTCGGCATCTGCTGAGATGGATGGAGGAGCAGCGCTGAGCGCCATCGCAATCTCGGCGCTTCGCTCCATCATGTATTGATCGACCGGCGCCATCTTCGGATACGGTGTCTTCGCGTCCTCGGCGTGCGCCTGCCACGCCGCTGCTACTACGACAACCAGTACCAAACTTCTTAATGCAACGACTGTGAGAGCTTTCCGCTTCATGGTTTCCTCCTGACAAAGATACGGGTGCTCGTTCCGACGCACCCTTATTGAAACGCATAACAGTAACCCGGCAGTTCAATGGTCTTGAATAGCTGCCGGCTGGCAAGGTCACTCCAAATGATGGCCCCAAATCGTATCGACCCCTTCGGCACATTGCCCTTGCTCATGCCCACGACATACGGAAGTGCGACCCTGACGTCGTGATCGCCCTGGAGCATGGGAACGTGCTCCGCCTCCGGCACGTGGTTCGGCTCGGTGCAGTCAAGCGACCGGTCGTACTGATGGAGCTGGACCTGGAGGGCCGGGTTCGGCAGTGACGTCGTCAGCCGGTAATGGATCGTGATGTTGAAGTCGGTGAGCTGGCCCTGTTTGAGGACCGATCCAAGAGGCGGCACAGCGCTCACCACGGCAACCGAGTCCGGGCCGTCCGCGTTATCTCCTACGACACCTTGCGCCGGCTGTGGCGCAACTCGCCGTGGAACCACTCCGCGCCCGGCCACCTCAGGCGGCCGTTGGACGGCACCCTCTGCGACAGTTGCCGGCGGCGCATTGGCTCCGGAGATCCTGGACCAGTTCGCGATGATGGCCGCCGAAATTACACCGGCGAGTGAGATACAAGCGATCACGATCTGAGTCCGGGAATCCGATTCAGCCATGGCAAGACTCCAGCGCGTGCGAAAAACTGGGCCTGAGGGCATTCTAGCGCAGGAACTCGTACCAGCAGCGCGCCTTAGAGGGGCTGACCCCCTCCCGGTCATTGAAAATCAGTTAGCATCGAACCAGCATGACCACCCAATACAGCTCAGGCCGTGGCTCCTCCGGCACCTTCCTCGTCGTCCTGCTCTCACTCGTCCTCGGCGCCGCCGCTGTGGTCGTCTTCATCCGCCACGCCACCAACGGCATCATGGCGCGTGTCGCCACCGCCATCACCGGCCGCACCACCACCTTCGACACCTCGGTCCCCGCCGTCGTCCAGCGCATCCAGCGCCTCAACCGCCTGGAGACCGTCGTCTACTCGATCGACACCGTGGTCGAAGGCTCCAAATCGAGCGCCGTTCTCCCGGACCTGCTCGCCGGCGACCGTCTCCTGCTCGTCGTCCACGGCCAATCGATCGCAGGGATCGACCTCGCCCAGCTCAAGCCCGAAGACGTCCACATCACGGACAAGGACGGCGGTCAGTCCATCCACGTCACCTTGCCACCCTCCCAGCTCTTCCTCACCAGCATCGACAACCAGCACACCCGGGTCTACGTCCGCTCCACCGGCCTGCTCGTCCCCGCTGACCCGAACCTCGAAACCGACACGCGCGCCAAGGCCGAACAGCAACTCCAGGCCTCCGCCCTGGCTGACGGCATCCTCGACACCGCCAGCAAAAACGCCCGCGCCACCATCACCACCCTCCTCTACAGCCTCGGCTTCCACGAGGTGACAGTGACCTAAATGCAACCTTTCCTCGTTCTTAGCGTCCAATGAGCCGATGACACGAAAGCCGCACCTCGATCGCACGACAGTTTCACGCAACAACAACGTGCCTGAGATATCATCCAAAATATGAAGTTCCGCTCCACATTCCGCGACGAGGACTCCCCCACCGAGGGCGCCTCCGTCACCGGCACCATCCCCTTCTCCCAGAACGGAAATGGGAACGGCGACGAAGATGAAGAAGAAACCACCCTCTTCAAGACCGTAGGCTGGATCTCCGCCGGCCTCGGCGCGGTAGCTCTCGGCCTCTTCATCGGCCGCGAACTCCGCCAGCGCTACCGGTTCAACCACCGAACCCCCTACGACGCCTACGCCCACGCCGGCGACGAGCAGGACATCGACTTCGGCCTCGGAATCTAGCCCTTTCAGGACCCTCCAGCCCGGAAGGTACCCTCCCCGTTGATTTACCATCGTCAACGATGAGTACAACGAAAATTGCCTTCCTCTTCCCCGGCCAGGGCTCCCAAACCGTAGGAATGGGCCGCGACCTCCACGACAACTTCCCCATCGCTCGCGCAGTCTTCGAAGAAGCCGACGAGTCCCTCGGTTTCGCCCTGTCGAAGCTCATCTTCGAGGGCCCCGAAGACCAGCTGAAGCTCACCGAACACACGCAACCTGCAATCCTCACCGTCTCAGTCGCCGCTCAGCGGCGTCCTCGCCGAACGCGGCATCGGCCCCGCCTTCGCAGCCGGCCATTCCCTCGGCGAATACTCCGCCCATGTAGCCGCCAATACCCTCACCTTCGCCGACGCCGTCCGCACCGTGCGTTCCCGCGGCCGATACATGCAGCGGGCCGTCTCTCCCGGAGTCGGCGCGATGGCCGCAATCCTGGGCCTCTCCGCCGAGCTCATCCAGACCATCTGCTCCCAGGTCTCCGACGACCTCACCCCGCTCCCGAACACGCCTGAGGCCAAGACCTTCTCTCCCAACAGCGCCGTTGTCTCACCTGCCAACCTCAACTCCCCCGACCAAACCGTCATCTCCGGCGCGACCGCAGCCGTCGAGCGCGCCGCCGACCTCTGCAAGCAGGCCGGAGCCAAGCGCGCCATCATGCTCCAGGTCAGCGCCCCCTTCCACTGCGCCCTGATGCAGCCCGCGCAGGACGCCCTCGCCCGCGACCTCGCACCCTGAGCTTCCACGACCCGCACTTCCCAGTAGCCAGCAACGTCGACGCCCGCCTCCTAACCCACAGCGCCGAGGTCCCCGACTGCCTCGTCCGCCAGGTCACCGGACCCGTCCGCTGGGTCGAGTGCATCCAACTCCTCATCGCCCAATCCACCACCCACTTCATAGAGGTCGGCCCGGGCAAGGCTCCTCTCCGGCCTAAACCGCCAGATCCTCGGCAAAGAATCCACGACCCCCACCTTCAACGTCGAAGACTCAGCCTCCCTCGAAAAGACCTTGGCCGCTCTGGCACAATAGTTTCCCAAAACAAAGGAGTCAAATCACATGACCGTCGGCGACAAAGTAGAAAACTTCACCCTCCAGAACCAAGACGGCAAGGACGTCTCTCTCACCGACTTCAAAGGCAAGCCCGTCGTCCTCTTCTTCTACCCCCGCGCCGACACGCCCGGCTGCACCATCGAGTCCTGCGGCTTCCGCGACGCCTTCGAAAAGTTCCAGAAGGCCGGCATCGTCGTCCTGGGCATCTCCCGCGACACCGTCAAGGACCAGAAAAAGTTCAAAGACAAATACGACCTTCCCTACGATCTCCTCGCAGACCCCGACATGGTCCTTATCAATCGCTACGATCTCATCAAGCCAAAGAACATGTATGGCAAGCTTGTCAAAGGCGTGAAGCGAACCACTTATCTCATCGGACCTGACCAGCGCCTGATCCACATCTTCGAAGAGGTCAAACCCGAAGGCCACGCCGAAGAGGTCCTCGCACTCCTTAAGAAATCCACCACCAAGCACTGACGCGAAGCCCCCCAAAGCGGCCTTACCGAGCGCCGATGGCAACAGACTAGACTCGAACCTAAGCAATGAACTCCACCACCATCACGACGGCGGCCGCAGCTCTCACTACTGCAGGCCTCGTCGCCGGCGGCTGCACCTACGCCGCTCTCTCCGCGCAGTCCCAGATCTTCGGCAGGGTCCTCATCGCGGGCCGCGATCCGAACGAAATCGCCCTCACCTACGACGACGGCCCCAACGACATCGTCACTGAGCGCCTTCTCGAAGTCCTCGCCCGCCACGACGTCCGCGCCACTTTCTTCCTCATCGGCCGCTACGTCCGTCAGCGCCCGCAGATCGCCCGCGCCATCGCCGCGTCCGGACACCTGATCGGCAACCACACCATGACCCACCCCTGGCTCGCCTGGCAGTCCTCCACGCGCATCCATCAAGAGCTCGCCGGTTGCAACGCCATCCTAGAAGACACCCTCGGCGTTCCCATCCACTACTTCCGCGCACCCCACGGAGCGCGCCGCCCCGCCGTCCTCCGCATCGCCCGCTCGCTCGGACTCACCCCGGTCCAGTGGAACATCATCGCAAAAGACTGGGAGCCCGTCAGCGCAGAGACGATCGCGGCCCGCGCAATTCGAGGCATCACCCGAAACCAGCAGCAAGACCGCGCCTCCAATATCGTCCTTCACGACGGCGGACAAGCCGGATTAGGCCAGCCCCGCCTTCCCACGGTAGAGGCCACCAACTTACTTTTGAACAAATACACTCCTCAAACCGGAACGAAGTTCGTCACCATAGACTCATGGGTACAGTGAAAGCCGAATCGATCAAGGAGGCCCTATTGAAACGCATTACTCTGGCTCTCGCGCTTTGCCTTGCCGTCCCATTTACCGTCTTCGCTCAAGGCAAGGCTGCACCTGAAATACCTTTCGACTCCGTCCCCAATTTTCTAAAGCTCCCACCGAACATCTATCTCGGAGAAACCGCCGGCGTCGCCGTCAACTCCAAGGGTCACGTCTTCGTATTCACGCGAGGCAACTCCACCGGCCCGGCGTACGGTGCAAGCGCCGCCCAGCTTTTGGAGTTTGCCCCCGACGGCACGTACCTCCGCGAGATCGGCCACAATCTCTATGCCTGGTCCTACGCCCACGCCGTCCGCATCGACAAAGACGACAACATCTGGGTCACCGACAAAGGCTCCGACATGGTGATCAAGTTCGATCCCGCAGGCCGCGTCGTCATGGTCTTCGGCCGCAAGCAGGAGGCCTCCGACGAGAGCACCGGCCCGCTGAAACACGTTCGCCCGCCGCTGCCCCCCATCGACGGACAGTTCCGCCAGGTCACCGACGTCACCTGGGACCCAGCCGGCAACACCTACATCAGCGACGGCTACATCAACTCGCGCGTCGCCAAGGTCGACAAGAACGGCAAATGGCTGATGTCGTTTGGCGAACCCGGCGACCTGCCCGGCCAGTTCAACACGCCACACAGCATCGCCGCCGACGCGCAGGGAAACATCTACGTGGCCGACCGTGGCAACCGCCGCATCCAGGTCTTCAACGGCGACGGCAAGTTCCTCCGCCAGATCACGATCGATGTGCCGTTTGACTACGCGAGCGCAACCGCAGCCATCGGCAAGAAACCCGCCCCAGATGCCACCGGCACGCAGTCGTCCGGCTCACCCTGGGCGATCTGCATCACCCCCGGACCCAACCAGGTGCTCTACGCCTCAGACGCCTTTCCCGGACGCATCTACAAGCTCAGCCTCGACGGCACTGTACTCGGAGTCCTCGGCGAAACCGGCAAACAACTCAAGCAATTCGGCTGGATCCACGAGATCGCGTGCCCGTCCGAGAACGTGCTCTTTGTCGCAGAACTGCTGAACTGGCGAGTGCAGAAGCTCGTCCTGCATCCAAAGAAATAATTACCTGCCGGACCATACAGTGGCCGGAGGTCAGCGAGGTCCACTACTCATACCGGAGAGCGCTATTGATATCTATTCTTGCGGCGCGTCTTGCCGGTACCCAACACGCCAGCAACGCGACGACCGCAAGGAACAAAGGCATTGTGGCGAAGGTCAAAGCGTCGTGCGGGTGCACACCGTAGAGGAAGCTGCTGAAGAACTTCGCCACTCCCCATGCCACGGGCAGACCAAGCGCCAGGGCGATCGCAGTCAGCAGCATCCCCTGGCCGATGATGAGCCGCCGTACCGCGTCGAGCTGCGCGCCTAATGCTATGCGAATGCCGATCTCGTGAGTGCGGCGGCTCACCGAGTAGCTCATAACGCCATAGAGTCCCACCGCAGCGAGCACGAGGCCGATGGAACCAAAGACACCGAAGAGCGTGCCGGCCAGACGAGGGAGAAAGAGCGCCTTGCGGAGATGCTCCTGCATGGTCTCTGCGTCATAGATCGCCATGGTCGAGTCGAGGTCGTGTATCTGCTGACGCACGGCGTTGGCTATCGCAGTCGAGTCACCGGCGGTGTGGACGATCAGCTGATAGCCCAGAAAAGAAGGGTCGCTTCCGGTGCTCTGTGCGAGCGAGCGAAAGAGAACGTAGCGCGTGTCCTCGCCAAGCGTGCGTGCCTTGATATTTTTGACGACGCCGACGATCTCGTAGTTCACCCCAGCGCCGTTGACCTGCCGCCCGATGGGATTGGCTGCGCCGAAGAAGTGTTCCGCAAAGGCCTGGTTCACCACAGCGACCTTGGGAGCGTCCGGGCCTTCGTTGGCGAAGTCACGACCCGCGAGGCGAGGGATACCCATCGTCTCAAAGTAGCCGGGAGTCGCCATGTAAAGCTCCACAATGGGGTCTGGACCGGAGTGCGGTTGGCCTTCGGCGTGGAAGCCGTCGCTGCGGTTGCCGCCGGCGAGCGGGACGCTGTCGGTCGCGGCGACCGAGACAACACCGGGAAGAGCGGCCACACGCTCACGCATTTGAGTGAGGAACTGCGTGGTGCGCTCGGGGGAGTAGCCGTGAACACGGGGATCGACGGACATCATCAAAACATCGCGAGAACGGAAACCGATGTCGATGCTGGAGGCGCCTTCGAGACTGCGCAGGAACAGGCCCGTCGCGCAGAGCAGAACAAGCGACATCGCGATCTGCGAGACCACAAGGACGTTCCGGAGCGTGATGCGGCGACCCGGGCGCACCAGTGCGTCCTCGCCTTTGAGTGCGCTGGTGAGTATGGGGCGGGTGGCGATCCATGCCGGGACGACTCCGAAGAGCAGACCGGTGCCCACGCTCAGTGCAAAGGTGTAAAGCAAGACCCGCCAATCGACGCTGAGACTGATATCAAGCGGCACAGGTGCGGGAATGCGGAACGCAGAGAGCGCCGACGTCGCCCACAATGAAAGTAGAGTGCCGAGCAGTCCCCCGCCAAGGGCGAGCAGAACGCTCTCCACGAGCATCTGGCGGAGCAACTGAGCACGCGCCGCTCCCAGCGCGATGCGAACTGCCATCTCGCGCTGACGAGTGGCCGCCTGCGCGAGAAGGAGATTCGCTACGTTGGCGCAGGCGATCCCCAGGACGAGGAGAACGACGACGGAAAGACCGGCGAGGAAGAGCCGTATGGTCGCTGCATCTCGCGGCGGGAGAGAGCCTGCCTGTTCGAAGCGGAAGCCGTTGCCTTTGTCGGTGTCGGGATAGGTCTTGGCGAGGCGTTGGGCGAGAGTCGCGAGTTCGGCAGCGGCCTGAGAACGAGTGGTTCCCGGAGCCAGACGTCCAACAACACCGAGCCAGTGAAAGCCGCGGGAGTCGCGGCTGGGAACGCTGGGCGCAAGCTGCTCTACGTTACCGAGGGGGATCCAGAACTGAGGGTCGAGTATAAAGTCGAGCCCGCGAAAGCCTGGCGGGGCGACCCCGACGACGGTAAAGGGGTGACCGGAGAGCGTGATGGGTCTGCCCAGAATGCCAGGATCCGAGGCGAAGCGGCGTTCCCACAGAAGATGGCTGAGGACGATCACCGGGGCGTGTTCCTCATTGGGCAGAAAGCCGCGTCCGAGGCGCATGCGAATCTGCGCGACGTCGAAGAAGTTGGCGGTTGCTGACTGCCCCCAGATGCGCTCGGGCTCGCCAGCCCCGCCGATGGAGGCCGGAAGGAGTTCGTAGTAGGCGGCAAGACCGGAGAAGGAGCGGGACTGGTCTCGCACGTCGGTGTAGACAGGCCAGGAGAAGTTATTGCAGCACCGTTGGCCGTCATGCGTGGTATGGAGACTCACGAGAGTGCTGGGATCTCCGACCGGCGGCGGTCGCAGCACGAAGCGGCTGACCATGGAAAAGATGGTGGAGTTGGCAGCGATGCCAAGTGCAATGGAGATGATGACGGTGAAGACGAAGCCGGGTGCTCTGGAGAGCCTCCGAAGACTGTAGGTCAGGTCCTGCCGCAAGTCAGCCATCATCTCTCCTCCGTTGTTTACGCTGTTTACGGCGGAATGGAGAAGATTGTTCCCAAAGTGAGGTGTCGTACGGAAAGCCGTGGCCAGTCAGCTTCAAGGTCTTGCTTGAGGGCACACTTCAGAGCCTGCCCTGAACGAAGTCGAATGGGTGCCGTAAATGACGTTGAAATGAGTCGCGGCTTTGGCCGCTGAACTACGCTTCGTAAAACTGACCACCGCAAATAGCCTGATCTCACCCAGTCGAGTACCATAAACTCACCGCCCATGAGCACAACCTCCCCCAACCCGGCCCCAGCCGAGTCGATCCCGAAGCCACCCATCGACCCGGAGATGCCCGCGCCTCTCTCCATGGGCGAGGTCATGCGCATCCCAATGATGCGCCGCCTCTGGTACGCCCAGACCATCTCCGTCTTCGGAGACTTCCTCGCGCTCTTCGCCGTCATCTCCATCCTCACCTTCAAGCTCCACGCGACCGCCCAGCAGGTCACCGGCGTTCAGATCGCGTACATGCTTCCCATCGCCATCCTCGGCATCCTCGCTGGAGTCTTCGTCGACCGCTGGCCCCTGAAGCCGACCATGGTCTCGAGCGACAGCATCCGCGCCGCCCTGTGTCTTCTGCTGCTCGCCTGCACGCAGGTCTGGCACTACTACGCGGTCCTCGCCGCGATCAGCGTCGTCTCCAGCTTCTTCGGCCCCGCCCAGGGAGTCGCCGTCCGCTCCGCCGTCCCCCTGCATGGCCTCCGCTCCGCCAATGCGCTTTTACAGCAGGTCATGTTCGGAATGCGCATCATCGGCCCCGCCATCGCCGCGTTCATGGTCGCCTATCTCGGGCCGGCAAGCTGTTATGTCCTCGACTCCTTGAGCTTCGTCGGCTCGGCGTGCATCATCGCATCGCTCGTTTTTCTCAAGCCCGAGAAGGCCGCTCCCATGCCGGTATCCCCGGTCGAAGTCAACACCTCCGCCCTCGGCAAGATCTGGCTCGACATGAAGCAGGGCATCAGCTTCATCGTCCACCACGCCGCCTTGCTCTTCGTGATCCTCGCGATGGCCGCGGGTATGTTCGTCATCGGCTGCTTCGGCCCGCTCATCGCGATCTACGTGCGCGACTCGCTCCACGCCTCCACCAAGATGTTCGGCATCGTCTCGCCGATGATCGGTCTGGGCATGTTGCTGGGCATCAACGGCCTCAATTCCTTCGGCAAGAAGCTCAGCAACACGCTGCTCGTCTACTCGGGACTCTGCGGGATCGCGATCGGCCTGGTCATCCTCACCCTCCTGCCCCACATCTGGTCGACGCTGATAGGGAACTTCATCATCGGCTTCTCAGTCGCAGGCATCATCGTCCCGTCCCAGACCCTCTTCCAGCAGGCGACGCCGCCTGAGCTGATGGGCCGCGTCGGCTCGACCTTCATGTCCATCATCTTCACCGCGCAGATCTCCGGCCTTGTCCTGTCCGGAATCCTCACCCAGCACATCGGCGTGCGGCAGGTCTTTGCGCTCTGCGCCGTACTGCTCGTTATCCTGATCGCAGTCGGCAAGATCTGGATGGAGCCCAAAAAAGCGTAGCGGGTCAGCTTGAAAGCCTGGTCTCTGGATCAACGAATCCACTTCGAATGGCGTCCAGCCGACCCGATGAAGCCGGTTTGACGCGTGAACCAAGCAGGGCTAAACTCCGCCTCAACCAGGGGGAGTAAGTATGTTTGTCACCTTCCGGGCCCTCACGTACTCCACACTTTTTGTCGGGCTTTTGCTCATCTACCTGCCGGCGCGCGTCCTGTCCTGGTCGGGCATTGTCCGCCCGACGGCATTGAAGCGCCGCAGATCATAGGGACGATTATCGGGAGCGCCGGCGCGGTGATCGCGTTGAGCTGCATCTTCACCTTCGCATGGGTCGGAAGAGGCACTCCTGCACCGTTCGACCCACCTCGCCGGCTGGTGGTTCGAGGCCCCTACCGGTTCGTCCGGAATCCGATGTACATCGGCGCGGGGCTAGCCCTTGGCGGGGCCGCGCTGTTCTATGAGTCGGCGCCGCTTCTCGTTTATGGCGCCATCTTCCTTCTCGTCGCCCATCTCTTCGTGCTGTCGTATGAGGAACCCACCCTGCGCCGGGCCTTCGGACCAGAGTACGAAGCGTATTGCCGTCGGGTAAGGCGCTGGTGGCCGGGAGTGTGAGCGACTCTTTTTAACTTTAAGCCAGTGATCGCCGCGCGGCTTCGAGGACCGATCCCAACCTCGGCCTGACCATGCGCCGTAGAGACGAAAGCCGCCTCATACTGGCTCGGCGGCAGCCAGACCCCAGCATCAAGCATCGCCCGATGAAACCGTCCAAAGGACCCAGTGTCCGAAGACGCCGCACTCGCGAAATCGGTCACGGGCCGATCAGTAAAGAACCAAGTGAACATTGATCCTACGCGGTTTACAGTCATCGGGATGCCGGCCTCTTTCGCAACCATACCGACTCCATCCGCAATCACCGCCGTTGTCTTTTCGAGCCCCGAATAGACCTCTTCCTCATGGCCAATCAGGTGCCTCAGAGTTGCGATTCCCGCCGCCATAGCCAAAGGATTTCCGCTCAACGTTCCAGCCTGATACACCGGCCCCAGTGGGGCAAGAAACTCCATCACATCGGCCCGACCGCCAAACGCCCCGCAAGGCAGGCCGCCGCCAATGATCTTTCCCAGCGTAGTCAGATCGGGCCGGATGCCGTAGATCTGCTGCGCTCCGCCGAGCGAGACGCGGAACCCAGTCATGACCTCATCAAGAACCAGCAGCGCACCGAACTCCGCCGTAATCTCTCGCAAGCCCTCCAAGTATCCGGGCGCCGGTGGGATGGTGCCCGCGTTCCCAACAACTGGTTCGACGATAACGCAGGCGATTTCCTCGGGCCTTGCGGCAAAGACGGCCCGCACCGCGTCAAGATCGTTGAACGGAAGGGCAAGCGTATGCATTGCAGCCTCCGCGGGGACTCCTGCCGAACCGGGAATTCCCAACGTCGCTACGCCGCTCCCCGCCTTTACGAGCATCGCGTCGGAGTGGCCGTGGTAGCAGCCCTCGAACTTGACGACGAAGTTCCGGCCGGTGAATCCGCGCGCCAGCCTGATCGCCGACATGCACGCCTCGGTGCCAGAACTCACGAATCGAGTTTCTCGACCGACGGGAAAGCAGCGAGTTACCATCTCAGCCAAGTCAGCCTCGGCTGCGGTGGACGCTCCGAAGCTCGCACCCTTTGCAGCGGCCTCCTTGATCGCCTCCACCACCGGCGGAAAAGCGTGTCCCAGAATCATCGGGCCCCACGAGCCGAAGAAGTCGAGATAGCGGTTTCCATCCGCGTCGAAGAGGTATGCGCCCTCGGCATGGGTCACGAAGGGCGGATCGCCTCCCACAGCGCGGAACGCCCGCACCGGCGAGTCGACACCCCCGGGAAGAAATCTTTCAGCACGATGCTGTAACTGGCGGGAACGGGTAAGGTCGCGCGACATGTCCTCAGTATAAGAGGCATATCATCAAGGCATGACGGTAGTGGAGCACAACGCGATCGAAGGCCGGGCGCTGCTGCTCTACGACGGAGTCTGCGCGCTGTGCAACGGCGTTGTGCAGTTTCTGATGAAGCGCGACCGCCTTGACAGGTTTCGTTACACCCCGTTGCAGAGCGACCTTGGGCGCGAGGTGCTGGCCCGCTTCGATATCCACACCTTTCCGGACGGCGTGATGCTGCTGACCGACGCCCTGACGCCCGGAGAGCGCCTCTACGAGCGGTCTGACGCTTTTACTGCGGCCCTGCAAAGGCTCGGTACACCCTGGTGGCGGCTGGTGGGCAAGACGCTGGCGTTGGTGCCGCGACCGGTGCGTGACTGGGGTTACGGAGTTGTCGCGCGCTTCCGTTATCGGCTGTTCGGTCGCTACGACACCTGCCCCGTACCAACACCAGAACAACGCAGCCGACTGCTTGGTGTGTACGAATAACGGCTGCTTTATCAGCCCGGGTTAAGCACCCTGCTAGACTAAACTTCTTCGTTTCAAGCGACATGACATGGAGCATTACCTTGCCGGATGAGACCTCCCCCAAGCCCGATTCGAACGCAACCGACGCAGCAGCAACGACAGACCCCTCACTTCGTACCGCTGCCGCCCAGAAGAAGACCATCGTCCTGAAGCATGCCCCGAAGAAGGCAGGAGTCGGCCCAGCCGGTGCCAGAAAGAGCATCAGCTACGCCGATGCCGGGGTGGACATCACCTCAGGCGATCGCAGCAAGCAGCGCATCAAGATGCTGGCGCGCAAGACCTTCAACCGGCAGGTGCTCTCGGAGATTGGCGGCTTCGGCGGCCTGTTTGCGCTCGACCTGGAAAAGTTCCCGAATCCCGTTCTGGTCTCGTCGACGGATGGCGTGGGTACCAAGCTCAAGGTGGCCTTTGAACTCGGCATTCACCACACCGTCGGGCAGGACCTGGTGAACCACTGTGTGAACGACATCGCCGTACAGGGCGCGACACCGCTGTTCTTCCTCGACTACCTCGCGACCGGCAAGCTGGAAGACATGGTCGTCGAGAAGGTGGTGCAGGGCATCAGCGAGGCGTGCCGGGCCAACGGCTGCGCATTGATAGGCGGCGAGACCGCACAGATGCCCGGCTTCTACGCCGACGGCGAGTATGACCTTGCCGGCACCATCATCGGTGCGGTGAACCGCGACAAGATCATCACCGGCGAACACATCCAGGTCGGCGATGTGCTGGTCGGATTGCCCTCAAACGGCCTTCATACGAACGGCTACTCGCTCGCACGCAAGCTGCTCTTTGAGGTCGCTAAATACGGCCCAGACCACTACGTGAACGAGCTGAAAGACAAGACCGGCGCCGCACTGATGCGCACGCATCGCAGCTACCTCTCTGTTATCAAAAAACTGGCCGGGGCCGAAGTGGTCAGCGGCATGGCGCACATCACGGGCGGCGGCATCACGGAAAACCTGCCGCGCATCCTGCCCAAGGGCATGGGCGCGTTGGTCGATCTTGCCTCGTGGACAGTCCCACCGCTCTTCGAGCATCTGCAGAAGCTCGGCAATGTAGAGCAGGACGAGATGCTCCGCACGTTTAACATGGGTATTGGTCTGATCGCCGTGATTCCAGCGGAGAAGATTAAGAAGGCTAAGGCAGTTCTGAACCGCGCAAATGAGCGGCACTGCATCATCGGCAGAGTGGTGCGGGGAGAGCGGAAGGTCAGTTACAACTAGGCCCCAGCAGCGATCAGGCGCGGCCTTAGTTTTTGTGAGACTTTTCTTCCGTTTGGTGCTTTTCGTCCGCATGATGCTTTTCGTCTTTGTGATGCTTCCCGTTTTTGTGGTGCTCTTCGATTGAGATCGCGAGGTCTTCTTTCACAGAGGGGTCGTAGTCTTCGAGTTCTTCAAGGAGGGCCGCGTCTGAGAGATCAAGTGGACGGGAATTTGACCAGTCGTGTTCGAGCGTCTTTTTGATGCGGCGGACGATGTGCTCGTCGTCAACCTGGATGGCGAGTTCGCGGCGGCTGTCGAAGCTGCCGGGGGCGAGGTTGATTGAGCCTACGATGGCGCGGGCATCGTCGGCAAGAATCAGCTTGGCGTGCAGCTTGATGTGCTTCAGCTTGTGAATCTTGACGCCGAGATCCTGGAGAGTGCGAAGGCCGCTGACGCCTTCGACGAGCTTCTCCTTCTTGAGCTTGTGCGGGGGGCGGGCCATGATGTAGATCTTGACGCCGCGGGCGTGGGCGCGGACAAGGTGCTCGATGATGGTGGGGTCCTGGTAGCGCTCGTTCTGGAGCCACAGAGAATGCTTGCTCTCGTCGATGAGCTTGCCGAGGCGCTGGCGGCCGTTGCCGATGCACCAGATGAGATGCGAATTGTTCCCGTCGAACTTTTTCCGGTCCCAATCGGCGTCAAAGCACTTCGCGACCTCGTCGACCTCGTGCTTATGGCTGGTGACGACGGCGTAGTCGCGGGTCTCGGTTACATTTTTGGTCTCCCAGTTAAGCGACTGGACGAAGGCGGTAATGTCGTCGATGACCATCGACTTCTCGTGCGTCACGTCGAAGTCGGGATTGCTATCGAGAACGTGAACGCCGCCTTCGGTGAGTTTCTTGCGCGTATCGGCGTTCTCTTTCTCCCCATCGCGCCGCTCAGGGTTGAGCATGATGCGCACATCGACGCCGCGATGCTGCGCTGCGATGACTGCATCGAGGAGCGAGGGATCGGAGAAGATGAACATCTTGACCCGAATGGATTTCCTGGCCTGGGCTATGGCGTCGAGGATAGGCTTGGATGTGTCGTCGGGTAGAACGATGAGGGAGCGGGACATGAGGTTTCCTTCGCTAACTGGCCGGGTTCCTGGATGACAGGCGAACCGCCTGTGGGTGGATCTGGCGCTTCTTCTATGACACCACTTTATCTGAACTGGCGTCGCGCTCGGGTGCGATATGGCCTCCCAAAATTACTAGCACGACAAGGAATAATTGCAGCTCACTGGCCCATGCAAGGCTGGTGCCCGGATCCGCATATCTCCAAGAAAAGAGGAGACAAATGTCCCTCATACACTGTTCGCGCATATTCCTTTTGCGTGATAGCTCAATGTGACGCGTCCAGCTCCACTTCCGGGATTCGGTACCGCACCGGGCACCTCACCGGCCCAGAAGACCTGTGTTCTTATAGAGAAAGCACATCACCCTTCAAAAGGACCTCATGAAGATGCGGGTCGGCCTTTGCTATTTTCTCCTCGTGCTCACCGTCTTCGGCGGCTCGCTAAGCGCACAGACAACAACTTCCGCTCCCACGAAAGGGGCCACCCAGGATGCGATGGACGGGCCCTGCTCGAGGTCACCGTGCCTCAACTGGAGGAGATGTACCGAAGCAATAAGTACACCGTAACCGAGGTCGTGCATTGGTATATGGCGCGCATCGCCAGATACAACGGGATCTATCGGGCCGTGCAGGGCCTGGACCTGCAGGGAGCGCTTGCGACTGCGGCACGTGAGGACGCGGAGGCAGCGACAGGTGGCAGCAACTTTCAGCGTGGCCCCTTATGGGGTGTTCCAATCGTGACGAAGGCGAACACCAGCATCAAGGGGCTGATCACCACGGACGGATGGAAGGGCTACATGGTTCCGGGACACGAGTTGATCGCACCGAAGGACGCAACGATTATCACCAGGTTGCGCGCGTCAGGTGCCGTCATCATCGGGCAGACGAATATGCCGGACTTTGCGGCGAGCGATACCAATCGCAGCACCGCCTACGGACGAACCGGAAATGCCTACGACGTTCGCTTCAGCCCGGGAGGGTCTTCGGGAGGCACTGTCACCGCCGTCACCGCGAACATGGCGGTCCTCGGCAATGGCACAGATACGGGCAACTCAATTCGGATGCCGTCCGCTACCAGCTCCGTCGTCGGCATCTTCCCGACGCGCGGACTCGTGAGCATTGCAGGCATCGCGCCGCTTGACTGGCTGCTCGACAACACCGGCCCGATCGCCCGGAACGTGACCGATGCCGTGATTGCGCTGGACGTAATGGCTGGAGAGGCACCCACCGACCCACGTACAACCGGCTCCGCAGCCAAGGCCCAGCCCGGCCCGTACACACAATATTTGAAGGCGGACGCGCTGAAGGGCAAGCGCTTCGGCGTACCGGCGTTTGTGCTTTCGGGAGCCGGGATTCCATTTCAGGGCATTCCTGCATCGGCAACGCCGGCCGAGGTCGCGATGGATACTGCGGCCGCCGTTGAGCCGCTACGACCAGAGACGCGTGAGGCCTTTATGAAGGCGATCGAAGGGTTGCGCGCCGCGGGGGCGACGGTCGTCTTCGACGATTCGATCCTGCCCGACAGTTTTGCAGTGATCGTCGCTCGCGTGGGCACCGTGCCATATATTCGCGAAGGTACGGAAAAATTCCTCGCGGAGTATGGCCCGGCGCAGTATCACTCGTCCGCTGAGTACGAGAAGATCGTTGGCTCACCGTTACCGGCCACGATCATCGGCGTTACCGATCCGACGACGCATGAAGGTCGGCGAGCAGTGGCGCAGGCGCTGATCGAGAGCGACCCGCAGGCCGACGCCAACTTCTTCACTCCCCGCAAAAAGGCGCTCGAAGCCTACACCGAGGCGCTGGACCGGCTCCATCTCGACGGGCTTGTGTACCCGGCGGCCCAGATGCCTCCGCCCGACGAGACCATGCCGCAGAACGGTCGCCTCAGCGAAGGTCCCCACAGCGCCACGGGTTGGGTGAACATGATCGGCGTTCCGGCGGTCGTCGTTCCGGGCGGGTTCTATCCTGGCGGCCTGCCGTTCGGCCTGGAGTTGTCCGCCCGGCCCTGGAAGGACGGCGACCTGCTCGGCTGGGCGTATGCGTACGAGCAGGCGACGAAGCACCGCAGGCCGCCAGTGCTGGTCGAACAGGGTCTGCTGCCAAATGCGAGATGATGCGTAAGCTTTTCTTTGGCCGGCATCGCGCAAGAGGTCCGCAACCCGCAATCGGCCGGCAACTCACCTGGAGTTCACCTAAAATCAAGGAAAGGACCTGTCATGCAGCGTCTCGGTATCCTCCTCTCCGGCAGAGGCTCCAACTTTCTCGCGATCGCAAAGGCCATCGGCGAACACCGGCTGCCCGGTGTAGAGATCGCTGTCGTCCTCTCTAACATCGAAGACGCTCCCGGCCTCTCCGCCGCCCACGCGCTCAACCTGGCCGCCTTCGCCATTCCATCCGCGGGCCGAAAGCGCGCCGAACACGACGCGGAGATGATCGCACGCCTCCATCAGCACCAGGTCGATCTGGTCTGTCTTGCGGGCTACATGCGCATCATCTCGCCGGCCTTCATCGCTGCCTTCCCCAACCGCATTCTCAACGTCCACCCCTCGCTGCTGCCCGCATTCCCGGGGCTCGAAGCGCAGAGGCAGGCGTTCGACTACGGCGCCAAAGTCGCGGGTTGTACCGTTCATTTCGTCGACGAAGCCGTCGACCACGGCGTCATCATTCTGCAGAGGACCGTGCCTGTCAACGATGAAGACACCGCTGAGACGCTCTCTGCCCGCATTCTCGAGCAGGAACATCTCGCCTATCCGGAGGCCATCGCCCGCGTCCTTGGCGGACACTACACCATCCGGGCCCGCCGCTATCTCCGCCTCAGCTGAACCCGATCGTCGCCAGCAACGATACATCAAGCAACGATATAAGTTACAAATTAAGTGCGCTGCCCCGCCTGCTCCGTCGCATCGCTCAGCGTCACCTTTACATCCATCCGCTTGCGGCCGCGAAAGACCGTAATCGTGACCACATCGCCGGCGCGATGGGAGTTCATCGCCGCCGCCAGGTCCTGCGGCTCGGCGATCTCCTGCCCATCCATCGCGACGATCAGATCACCGCCGAGCATCACAGGAGTGTTTCCTTGATACACGCGCTGGGTCCCGCCGTGCAGCCCGGCCTTCTCCGCCGCGCCGCCCGGAAACACCCGGTCAATGAGGAGCCCGTAGTCCACAGGCAGTCCGATCTGCTGGGCGATCTCCGGACCAATCGCCAGGGTCGCGATATCGAGCGATGGCCTGCGTACCCGGCCATACTTGGCAAAGTCGGCAATCACAGCCTTCGCGGTATTGACCGGAATCGCAAATCCTATGCCCGAAGACTGGTCTGCGCCGTTGTTCGCGATCAGCGTCGTGATCCCGATCACCTCGCCGCGTGAGTTCAGCAGCGGCCCGCCCGAGTTGCCCGGATTCACCGCCGCATCGGTCTGGATCGCGTCCTCAATCGGGCTGTTGTTTGGCCCGCGAATCGACCGGATCGCCGAGATGATTCCGCGCGTCATCGTGCCCGACAGCCCAAACGGATTGCCAATCGCATATACAAGCTGGCCCACGGTCAAGCTTTGCGACTCCGACAGGGTCGCTGGTTGCAGGTTCGGCACATTGTTGATCTGCAGCAGAGCGAGGTCGTGCCCCTTGTCGACCCCAACCACGGTCGCCTTGTACTTGTGCTTGTCGTAGAGCGTTACCTCGACCCGCTGCGCATTGTCGATGACGTGGTTGTTCGTCAGGATGTGTCCCTGCTTGTCGAGGATGAAGCCCGATCCCTGGCCCTGCTGCGGCACCGGCCCATAAAAGAAGTCGAACGCCACCGCCGTAGAGGTGATATTCACCACCGAAGGCAGCGCTCTTTTGTAGACGGCGATGTTCTGCTGCTCCTCCGCGTCGTAGGCAGGCGCGGCGGAGGCCTGCGTCAGCTCGTAGCTCCCCATCGTCCCATTGACGGTCGCTGTACTCGCACTGGGCTCCGCCGCCACAGGCGCCGCACGATGCAGCCAGCCAGTCGAACCGACGTGGGTCGTCAGGTAATAGAAGCCAGAGAGAATAGCAGCACAAGGAGAACGGGACGCAGTTTCATCGTGTGCACGACCTAATCTTTTTCAAATCGCAGACGTAGCCTGCTAACAAGTACGATTGTATCGAGCCATACGTTCCTCAGTCTGCCACCGGGTCGTAACTCCCATCCCGTCAACGTTCTCTGAGGTCACGCGGCCGCGGCCTTGAGGATCGGCCACAACTGGTCTACCTGCCACTCCAGCTCCGTCAACGGGCCGCCATTGGTCAGCACATAGTCGCACAGCGCGCTCTTCTGCTCATCGGACATCTGTTGCGCCAGCCTCCGTCGCGCCTCCGCTTCGAACTCGGCCCTCCGTTCTGCGGTCATAGCTTCGCCTGCCGCGCAGCGGGCGACAAATCGCGCAATCTTCACCTCTTCGGGTGCAGTGACGAGGATGATCCGATCGAACCGGCCCGGCCAACGCCCGCCGTCGGCGGTTTGAGTGCCACCATGGGTGGTTTCGCCAGACTTTACTTCGCCGTATTTTGTCTCAAAGATCAGTGCGGACTCGACGATCACCACCGCATGCTGGTCCCGTTGAAAAATCGCCTCACTCAACTCCGCCTGCCGCGCAATCACCGCTGGATGCACGATCGCGTTCAACTCCTCTACGCGCCCGTCGACAAACGCGATCTTCGCCAACGCGCTGCGGTCCAGCCGCCCATCGGGCGACACCACACCTTGACCAAAGTGTTTGACGACGGCCGCGTAGACGAGCTGCCCGGGCTCCATCAGTTCGCGCCCAATCGCGTCAGCCTGGAGAACGTGCGCGCCAAGCGCAGCAAACAACGTCGCCGCGGTGGACTTCCCGCTTCCCAGCCCGCCGGTAAGGCCAACGCGCAGCATGAAGGTTATTTTTTCTCCGTAGAAATTCCGCGCCGCATCTTAGCCGCAGTCACCGTATTCTGCATCAGCATCGCGATCGTCAACGCTCCGACGCCGCCGGGGACCGGCGTGTACGCTCCGGCACTCGCAAACGCCGCGGGATGGATGTCCCCCACTACGACCGATCCGCGCCTGGCAAACGTCGCTGCACGATCTGCATCGCCAGGAAAGAACTCTTCCACCTCGTCTGCGTCGGTCATCCGATTGATCCCGACATCGATCAGCGTCGCTCCCGGTCTCACCATCTCTGCTGTCACAAATCCGGGACGACCAATCGCCGCCACCAGAATGTCAGCCGCCCTTGTGAACTTCGCCAGGTCTGCAGTCTTGCTATGACAGATCGTCACCGTCGCCGAGCTGTTCAACAACATCATCGCCGCCGGTTTGCCCACAATGTCCGACCGCCCGACCACCACTGCATTCTGTCCCGCCACCGGCAGATCGCTCCGCCGAAGGATCTCCATGATCCCAGCTGGCGTGCAAGGTGCGAGCCCAGGCTGGGCGCTTTGCAGCCGCCCGACATTCACGGGATGGAACCCATCGACGTCCTTGCCCGGCGACACCGCCTCCAGCAGGCGCTTCGTGTTGACGTGCTTCGGCAGCGGCAGCTGGATCAGAATGCCGTCGATGTCGTCGCGCGCATTCAGTTCTGACACCAGGGCCAGCATCTCATTGGTCGTGATGCTCTCGGGCGGCGTCAGCATCTCGCTGTAGATGCCGAGTTCGCCGCAGGTCTTCACCTTGCTGCGAACATAAATCTGCGAGGCCGGCACCTCGCCCACCAAAATCACTGCCAGCCCGGGAGTGATACCCCGGGCGGCAAGCGCCTTCACCTCGGCCGCAACCTCGGCCTTAATCTCACCAGCAATTGCAATGCCATCTAAAATTCTCGGCGTTATCTTCATCTCCTCCATGGTATCGCGCTCGCACTCCTGTCTGCCGCCCAACTCGATTCCTTAAGATTTGTTAAGTGAGATTCGTTAAGCGTTAAGATAGACGGAATGAGCGCACACGCACTGACGGCTGAAGACATGCGATGGGTCGTCTGCCCAGTCTGCCGTCAAACCTTGCAGCTTGAAACTGGCGCCATACTGTGCAAGGGTTGTGGCCGACGCTATCCCCTCGTCGATGGAATCCCCGTCCTGCTGGCTGATCGCGCTCTCTAGGCCCATTTGATCCATAACCTGGTTTGAAACTTCCGGCCTCGTTTCTTCGTAGAGTCTTTAGTGAACGTACCGAATGGCGCAGATATCGCGTTTTGTTTGAACGTGCATGACCTCGATCGCTTATCAAGCGTCTAACACTCCAAGCGAGTGCAGGCGGCAGGTGCACGCTGAAACAGGAGCAGCAGATGACAAAGGCCAAGACCGCCCATGTCGAACGGTTTGCCGAAGCCGACCTCACAGGTCTGCGCGAAGACCTGATGAAGTCGGGTCTCGACTCCTGGCAGGCCGCCGATCTGATCAGCAGCTTCCTTGCTGCTCGCGGCTACGGCGTCTCCACGCAGGACGCCCGCACTGCGGCCTTCAGGATGGAGTCGATCACCTGCTCTCTGCCATGCCTGCAGGAAGAGCTCGAGAAGATCGCGCAGGTCATGTAACGTTTCACTCTCTAGCTCTTTCCAAGACCCCAATACACAACCTTTCTCTTCCAGTGCCGTTCGATCGGCTACGCTGTTCCCATGCCCGCTGGTCATCTGCACGCTGCTCCTGCGATATTCCTGCTGGCGATACTTTGCGCTTCGACAACTCTCAAGGCGCAGCAACCGGAGTCGAACCAGCCGGAAAAGACCACCCTCCCCACGGGAATCGATCGTCTGGCCGGCAAGGAGGCCACCTCTCACATCCAGTACGTCCGCCTTGTCCTCGCAGGATCACTTCGTACACCCTCTCCCGCGGACTCTCCTCCGCCATCACCTCCGCCCACGCTGATAGCCCAATGCACGCTGAGACCGAACGGCAAATCCTACTTCGAGCTCTTCGCGAACTTCGGAGGCGTTCCCGATCTTGCCTTCTACCCACCCTGGACTCCGACCTCAAGAGATGAACTCTTTCCGCCACTCACGGACAAAGTCACCCTCACCATGGACTTTCTCGGCTACACCCACGTCAAGCCCGTCCGCCGACAGTGGGAGATACCCGTCCAGACCCCAGGCCAGTACCGCTACAACCCTCCCGGCGGAGGCTCCGCGAACCTCGAAGAGATCACCTACTACCTGCGCTACCTGCTCGCGCTCCCGACGCTTCGCCTCACACTCAACGACCGCTCCGCCGACTTCCTCACCACGCCACTTCTGAACGAGGTCCGCAAAGAACCGCTATGCCGCGCCGCCGCTCTCTGATCCGGGCCTCGGAACCAACGCGACGCAGCGCCAATTTCTTCCGAAATCCGGGCACCGGGAATGCGCACAGAGGCGTCAAATAGAACAAGCGGTAGAAACCGCGTAACGTTTTGAGTTGGGCCGTTGCGTCATCGATCGGAAGCAATGCGGATCGCTCGTCCGAAGCAACTCCGCAAACCGGCGGCTTGCGTATAGTTGAACCCGTAGCCGGTTCCCATCTTGATCTGTGCCAGGACGGCCGTGAAGACGATCAAGCTCATCTCCTGGCACGAAGACGTCAAGGCAAAGGCCGCGGCCCTGAAACAACCTGGTGCGCGAATCGACACGACCCCACTGACCAGGCTCTCGGGCGCCGTCGGTGAGCTCGCTCGACTCAATCCAGCCGTGCTCGTCCTCGACCTCGACAAACTTCCATCCAACTCACGCGAGATCGCCCTCGTCCTGCGCTCGAGCAAGTCCGCGCGCCACATTCCTGTCCTCTTCGCCGGCGGCGCTCCCGAAAAGACCGTCCGCATTCGCACCGAAAATCCCGACGGCATCTTCGCTCAATGGCCCGAAGCGCCCCAAGCTTTAGCCACGCTTCTCCGGCAACCACCATCAACACCTGCCGTCATGCCCCCACGCGACTTCTCAACCACCCCTCTTCCGAAAAAGTTGGGAATTCAAGCCGACATGCAGATCGCTCTCATTGCGGCACCCGACGCCTTCGAAGAACTCCTCGGCGACCTGCCGGTGGACGCCACAATCATCACCCGCATAACCTCAAAGACAGCGCTCGCCCTCTGCTTCGTTCGATCTCTCGCCGATCTCGCCGCGACCCTCGACCTCCTCACACTTCGCTTACCAAAGCAAGTCTCCGTCTGGATCATCCACCCCAAACGCGCCGGGAGGTACCACGTCGACTTCAACCAAAACCACGTCCGCGATCACGCGCTTTCAGTCGGCCTTGTCGACTACAAAGTCTGCTCAATCGACGCTGACTGGTCGGCGCTCAAATTCGCATGGCGCAAATAACCAACGGCCAGCCGTTGGCCCTCACCATCAGTGCATAATCAATCATGCCGTCACTCTGGTCCCCAACCGACTGGCCCCAGCGCCTCGCCGAGCTTCAAGCCCCCACCGGCGAGCTCAAGGAAGCGCCCCTGCGCCGCGATGTCCGCTCCCTCGGCATGCTCCTCGGCGAGGTCCTCCGCGAGCAGGCCGGCGACGCCCTCTACGACGCCGTCGAAGCCCTACGCCGTACCGCCATCGCCCGCCGCGAGGCCGAAACCCCACAAAGCGGAGTGGCCGACGCGGCCTCCGCCACCGCGCATCTCCAGCAGGCGCTCACCCGCGTCCGCACGCTCGACCTGCCAGCCGCCTACCAGCTTGCCCGCGCCTTCGGCTTCTACTTCGAGCTCATCAACCTCGCCGAAACCAATCACCGCAAGCGCCGCCGCCTCTCCCACCAACTCAGCGAGAGCGTCTCCCCCGCAAGCGCCGTACAGCGTGGCGACCTGCGCGGGACCCTCCGCCGCATGCGCCAGGCCGGCATCAGCGCCGACGAGGCCTGCGCGCTTCTTCGCCGCATCTGCATCTCGCCCGTCTTCACCGCGCACCCGACCGAGGTCGCCCGGCGCAGCGTCATGTTCAAGCGCCGCCGCATCTCCGATCTCCTCGAACAGCTCGACCGCATCCCCGTGCCCGAACCGCAACTCGAGGCCCTCGAGCATGACCTCATCGCCGAGATCACCGCGCTATGGCAGACCGACGACGTCCGCAGCGCACGGCCCACCGTCCGCGACGAGATCCGCATGGCGCTCGACTACTACGAGTCCAGCCTCTTCGACACCCTTCCTGTCCTCTACGCCGAAGTCGCCTCTGCCCTCGCCGCTGAGTACCCTTCCAATCAAGCGACCGCTTCAGTTACAAATATCGGCGACCTTCCTCAACTCATCCGCTTCGGCTCCTGGATCGGCGGCGACCGCGACGGCAACCCCTTCGTCACTCCCGCAGGCCACCCGCGAAGCTCTCGGCATGGCCCACTCCGCTGCTTCTGACCCACTACCGCCGCCGCCTGCAAAATATCTTTGAACAACTGGCAAGCTCCACCCAGCAAGTGCCCGTCTCCACCGAACTCACGGCCCTCCTCGCATCGCTACCTTACGCAACTCCGCACCGCCGGCCAGACCGCCCTTGAAGAGCGCTTCCCGCACGAGTCCGTCCGCCTGCTCATCGCCTGCATCATGATGCGCCTGGGAGCGACGCCGCAGTCCGCCGTTCCCGTTCCTGCTAACCCCGCCCTGACGCCCTACACTCGCGCCGCCGAGCTCCTCTCCGACCTCACCACCCTCCGCAATTCGTTCATCCGAACACCACGGCCACCGCCTCGCCGAGATGCTCATCGACCCGCTCCTGATGGAGGTCCGCACCTACGGCCTCCATCTGCAGACGCTCGATATCCGTCAGCACGCCCGCGTCCACGCCGCCGCCATCGCCGAGATCTCTGCCTGGCGACCCGTCAAGCCCAATCAGCCGCTCACTCTGCCGTCCGCCCTGAGTGACCAAACCGCCGAAGTCCTCGACACCTTCCGCACCATCGCCGAACTCAAGCAGACCTACGCCCCCGAGTCCATCCGCCAGTACGTCATCAGCGGAGCCACCAGCGCCGAAGACGTCCTCCACGTCCTCTGGCTCGCTCGCCTCGGCGGAGTCCGCGTAGAAGCCCAGCGGTCGACGACCCCGGCCTCCAGCCCGTCCCCCTCTTCGAGTCCATCGAAGACCTGCAGAACGCCCCCGCCATCATGCGCGAGCTCTGGACCAGCGAAGCCTACAAGCCTCTGCTCAAATCCTGGGACCATCGACAGGAGGTCATGCTCGGCTACTCCGACTCCAACAAGGACGGCGGCATGATCACCAGCACCTGGGAGATCTACAAGGCCCACCGCGCGCTCCACCAGGTCGCCCGCGAGTGCGACGTCACCCTCCGCCTCTTCCATGGCCGCGGAGGCACAGTTGGCCGCGGCGGCGGCCCCACCCACCGCGCCATCTTCGCGCAGCCCATCGACAGCTTCAACGGCGAACTCCGCATCACCGAACAGGGCGAAGTCCTCAACTGGAAGTACTCCGACGTGATCCTCGCCGAGCGCAATCTGGAGTTGATGATCGCCGCAAGCCTCGACGCCCTCGCCCGTCCCGACGCCGCAATGCAACGCGGCGCAAAGACGCCCCACCTCACCGGCGAGATCCTTCCCGCATGGGAGCCGCGCTCGACAAGCTCTCGGCGACCTCCTACGCCTTCTATCGCAAACACATCGTCGACGACCCCGACACCTTCACCTACTTCGAGCAGTCCACGCCCGTCGCCGAACTCGAACACGCACGCCTCGGCTCGCGTCCCGCCAAGCGCAGCGGCAAAAAATCCATGGCCGACCTTCGCGCCATCCCCTGGGTCTTCGGCTGGATGCAGTCCCGCCAGCTCGTCCCCGCCTACTTCGGCGTAGGCCACGCGCTCAACGCCTTCATCCAATCGACACCCGACGGTCTCGCTCAGCTCCAGACCATGGCCCGCGACTTCCCGCTCTTCCTCGACATCATCCGCAACGTCGAGATGGCCCTCGCCAAAGCCGACTTCGGCATCGCCCGCCTCTATGCCTCGCTGGTCGAAGACGAAGCACTCCGCAACCGCGTCTTCACCACACTCGAGGCCGAGTTCAACCTGACCCACCGCATGATCCTCGAGATCACGAAACAGAAATCGCTCCTCGAGACCAACCCCGTCCTCAAGCACTCGATCCGCCTGCGCAACCCCTACGTCGACCCCATGTCGCCTCATCCAGGTCGAACTGATCCGCCGCAAGCGCGCCAGGAGAACGACTCCCCCGAACTCAACCGCGCCATCTCCGCCACCATCAACGGCATCAGCGCCGGCCTGCGCAACACCGGCTGACTATTTTTCTACCAACACGTTGTCGTGCTCCTTGTCGGTCGCCCCCAGCATCCGCACCCTCTGTTACGCTTACATCACATATAAATCAGGGAGTTCCCTCGTTATGCGCCTCTGTTACTCCGCTTTCGCACTCCTCTGCGTCCTTACCGTCCCCGCCCTCGCACAAGGCCCCCGCCAGACACTCACCCCCGAAGAGACCAAGGCCCTCATCGATAAGCGCCAGGCCATCGAGAAGCAACTCGAAGACATCGCCATCATCGACCGCAAGGTCATGGTGCCTATGAGGGACGGCGCGCGCATGGCCGCCGACATCTACCGCCCCAAGGACACGAGCAAGAAATACCCGATCATCTTCAGCCGCACACCCTACAACTTCAACTTCTGGGACGTCCGCCTTGGCACCTACCGCGACATGTCCACCGAGCTCGACGCCGTCAAACGCGGCTACGTCCTCGTCGAGATGAACGAGCGCGGCCACTTCTTCTCCGAAGGCAACTACGACATCCTCGGCGCGCCGCTCACCGACGCCGACGACCAGTTCAACTGGATGGCCACACAGCCGTGGTCCTCCGGAAAGATCGGCCTCATCGGCTGCTCCTCCACCGCCGAGTGGCAGCTCGCCGCCGCCTCGCTCGGCAACAAGGCCCTGACCACGATCATCCCGCAGAGCTTCGGCGCCGGCGTCGGCAAGGTCGGCCCCTACAACGAGCAGGGCAACTGGTATCGCGGCGGCGCCGTCCAGATGCTCTTCATCGACTGGCTCTACGGCGAACAAAATCAGGTCCGCCCCATGTTCCCCAAAGACACGTCGCAGACAGACCTCATCAAGGCCTCGAAGATGTTCGACCTCGCCCCGCAGATGCCTCCCGTCGACTGGGCCAAGGCCTTCCAGCATCTTCCCGAGAAGGACATCATCTCGGCCGTCGGCGGCCCCAAGGGCATCTTCTCCGACAAGATGCCCAACACCACCGGCGGCGCCATGATCGAGCGCACCCCGAACGACCCCGCGTGGCGCAAAGGCGGCCTCTGGCAGTCCGACACCATGCCGATCAACGTACCCGGCTTCTGGTTCATGACCTGGTACGACGTCTCCACCGGCCCAAATCTCGCCGCCTACAACTTCGTCCGCTCGACCGCCAAAGGCGAAGCCGCCAAACCAGCAGTACGCCGTCATCGCGCCCACTCTCCATTGCGGCTACAAGCGCGCGACGGAGAACACCATCGTCGGCGAGCGCAGCATGGGCGACGCCCGCCTCGACTACGACGCCCTCACCTACGCCTGGTTCGATCACTTCCTCAAAGGCGAAGACAACGGCTTCCTCCAGAAGCAGCCCAAGGTCACCTACTTCACCATGGGCATCAACAAGTGGCAGCACTCCGAGACCTGGCCACCCGAGGGCGCGAAGCCAGTCACCCTCGACCTATCCAGCGGCGGCAACGCCAACACCCTCCACGGCGACGGTGTCCTGACCTTTGCATCAGATCTTCCGGCGTCAAAGGCCAAAGTCCACCGACATCATCGACACCTTCACCTACGACCCCATGCACCCCACCCCCAGCTACGGCGGCAACGTCTGCTGCGCAGCCAACACTATCCCCGGCAACGGCGGCGCTCTCGACCAGCGCAAGATGGAGGAGCGCCCCGACATCCTCGTCTACACCTCCGAGCCTTTGAAGGAGGGCATCGAGGTCTCCGGCCCCATGACCGCGACCCTCTACGTCTCCTCCGACGTCAAGGACACCGACGTCACCGTCAAGGTCATCGATGTCCTGCCCGACGGCACCGCCTACAACCTCGACGAGACCATCCAGCGCCTCCGCTATCGTGACGGCGACGACAAAACCGTCTGGATGGAGAAGGCAAGGTCTACAAGGTCACCCTGACGCCGATGAACACCAGCAACTACTTCGACGCAGGCCACAGCATCCGCATCGAGATCGCCGGCTCCAACTTCCCGCGCTTCGACCGCAACCTGAACACCGGCGGCAACAACTACGACGAAACCACCGGCGTCATCGCCCACACGGCCATCCACCACTCAGCACAATACCCGAGTGTAATCACGCTTTCGGTGGTGAAACACTGATTCAGCCAGATGTAATTAAGAGGTCGTGGATTCTGATGCACGGAGAAAAGAGCTGGTTTGGACGAGTCCGACTGATGGTGAGCGCGGCCGCAATGATAGCCGCGCTCGCTCCGGCGCGAGCACAGCAGATTGCGTTCACCTGGGACGACCTGCCTGCCCATAGTGCACTGCCTCCTGGCGAGACCAGAGTCGAGATCGGAAGAAAGCTCATCGCGGCCATGAAGGAGGCACACTTACCTCCGGTGTACGGTTTTCTGAATGGCATTCTCACCGAAGACGAGCCGCTCTCGACGCCGATGCTGAAGGACTGGCGCGCCGCTGGATTCGAGTTGGGCAACCACACATGGTCGCACATGAACCTCAACCAGCATTCGCTTGCCGAGTGGGAGGCGGACACCCTAAAAAACGAGGCGCTGTTGAAGTCTTACATGGGTAGCGACGACTGGCACTGGCTTCGCTATCCGAACCTGGCCGAGGGCGATACGCTCGAGAAGCGCGAAGGCGCACGTAAGTTCCTCGCCGAGCATGGATACAAGATCGCCGCGGTCACGATGAGCTTCGGCGATTACCTGTACAACGGTCCGTACGCACGATGCGTCGCAAAGAACGATGCAGCCTCTGTTGCGCAGTTGGAGAAAAGCTATCTCGCTGCAGCCGATGCCACCATCGACTACACCCGTTCGATGTCGAAGGAGTTATATGGCCGCGATATTCCTTACGTGCTGCTGATGCATGTGGGCGCGCTGGATGCACGCATGCTACCCCGTCTGCTGAAGCTCTATCGCGATAAGGGGTTCAGCTTCATCAGCCTCCAGGACGCGGAGAAGGACCCGTTCTACAAGAACGATCTGGATCTGTCGCTGCCACCAATACCCGACACCCTGGAAGAGGCGATGCGAGCACACAATCTTGCTCTTCCCCCGCGGCCGGCGCCAACCGTGGACCTGAACACTATTTGTCAGTAGCCCCTCACGGTAGACGAGGCTAGTACCCTTGGTCCGCCCGGAACGCCGTCACCTTGTTCTTCACGAACGTCACCGCCATCGGCTTGCCCATATTCGCGAAAACCACCATCCGGTTGCCATAGTCTTTGCTTGTACTCTGGCTAACCTGTCCCAGCGACAGCTCCACCTGCCGCTCATTCATCCCGAGAATGACCTCGTGCGCATCGACAGCCTTCCAGATATCCGGCCCCCAATGCTTGTACAGCTCATGCGGATCGTCGTAGAAAAAAATCTCGTCCGTATAAAACGTGTACTGCCCCGCCTGCTCGTAGCCAACCGGCACCGCATACTCCTTCGTGTCGTTCGGCTTCGTGAACACCAGCAGCACCTGTTTGTCCCCACCCGGAATCCTGAAGGTAGCCGCCTTCGGTGCCACCTGTTCCACCGCGTCTTTCACCGCGATCGGCTCTGCTCCCAGCAGTGTCCCTGCGCTCTTCCCATACTGGGCCGCGTGCCCCACATACGGATAAAACTCCAGCTGTCCCCCGGCCGACACCCACACCGTCGAGCCCTTCAACTCCTTCACGTCCTTCAGCGAATCCGGCCGCTTCTTCTTCAAGAACACGAGGTCGTCATCGGCGATCACCTCATGCTCAGGCGCCTTCACCGTCTCCGGAGCGTTCCGCTCGCGATAGATCAGCCCCACCCGCACGCCCACCGCGAGCACTAACACCACGGTCGCCCCAATCGCCGCCTTCGCCCCATTCTCCATTTGCAATCCTTTCGGTCCCTATTCCCTATTCCCTATTCCCTATTCCCTATTCCCTATTCCCTATTCCCTATTCCCTGCCAATCTAATTCACCGGCTCCGCCACACTCAACTCCTGCTCCGCTCCCCGCAAAGACTCAGCCGTCAACTCGTCCGCTTGACGCAACTGGGGAAACAACCCTGCAGCCGAAGCCGTTACTACCATCGACGCCACGCCACCGATCACCACTGCCTTCACCGCGCCCCACCACTGCGCCGTCACGCCGCTCTCAAACTCGCCAAACTCGTTCGACGCTCCAATAAACAACCAGTTCACCGCGCTCACCCTTCCGCGCATCTCCGGCGGAGTCGCAAGCTGAAGCAGGCTCGAGCGGACCACTACGCTGACCATATCGCTCGCCCCGACAATCACCAACGCCGCCGAACTCAGCCAGATGCTCTTTGACAAACCGAACACCACCGTCGCCGCACCGAATATCCCGACACACACCAGCATCGTCGCACCGGCACGTCGCTTGATCGGCTTCACCACCATCGTCAACGACACCGCCAGCGCCCCCACCGAAGGCATCGCACGCAACAACCCGAGACCCCGCGGGCCTGCGTGCAGAATGTCCGTCGCAAAGATCGGCAACAGCGCCGTGGCCCCGCCCAGCAGCACGGCAAACAGATCCAGCGAGATCGACCCCAGTAGCAGCTTCGCCCGCCACACGTACTCAAGACCGGCCAGAACGGTCTTCATGCTGAATGCCTTCTTGTCCGTCATCACCATCTTCGCGCGAATCATGCTGACCAGCACGATGAAGCCCAGCAACATCAGCAGCGTGAAGCTGTAGACGACCGGCGCGCCATTCCAATCCGCAGCCACTCCAGCCAGCGGCAGCGTAAACAGGATCCCTCCCACCGCCGGCCCCGACATGTTCGCAATCTGATAAACCGTCGCGCCCCACGTCACTGCATTCACGAAATGTTCCTTCGGCACCAGGCTTGGCAGCATCGCACTCGCCGCCGGCCCGCTGAAGGCCCTGCCCAATCCGATCCCCACCAGCACCGCATAGATCGGCCAGATCCGACCACCCTGCAGCGCCGTCGAACTCATCGACATCCACAGCAAGGCGGCCGTGCAGCAAGCCTGCAGGGTATAACAGAGCAGAATGATCTTCCGCCGGTTGTAACGGTCCGCCGCATGGCCCGCCGCCAGCATCACGAACACCCCAGGCAGAAACAACGCCAGCCCGGTATACCCCAAATCGAGTGCAGAATGCGTCAGCGCATATACCTGCCACGCCACCGCGACCGACTGCGCCTCTGCCCCCAGAATCACCATCAATCGCGCCGTTTGATACAGCCGAAAGTCCCGCGACTTAAACGCAGAGCGGTAGTCCCGCTCTACCGTCGGTTCCACCCGTTTCGAGCCATCCGCCATGTCCTATGTTTTCACACTTCCGTTACGAATATGTCACGCCGCCGCGCGCGGCCTGAAACCATGTCCTTCGTCACGCAGCAGGGCATGGCCAAGCTCAAAGCCATCGCGCCAAAAATTCTTCGTTAAGACGCCCACAACCAAAAATGCCGTGGCTTGCGCTACTCTACTGCCCCAGATAAATCTTGTACTGCGACTCCACGACGCCCGTATTCCGCGCCAGCGTCAACTTCGACTGGTTGTACTGATACAGCGTCTGCACCAATCTGCTCTGCGCCGCAGCCAACACCGCCTGCGCCTGCACCACCGGCAGATTGTCATCTACGCCAGCTCTGAATCGATCGCTCGCGTCTTGCACCTCTTGGCTCGCCAGATCGACGTTGCTCCGCGCCACCTTCACCAGCTCATTCGACGACTGAACGTCCAGCATCGCCGACCGGATCTGCCACTCGATCGACACCTTCAGCGACTCGATCTGTTGCCGCAGCGCAATCACCTGCGCCTCGGCGACCTCATGCTCTCCACGCAGCTGCCCCTCTTCAAACACCGGGACGCTGATCTTGCCCGTCGCAGAAAATACGCCGTGATAGAGTCCGCCGATAACGCCCAGTACGCCGTAGTAGCCGTCGAACGCAAGCGTCGGATACCTCTCCGCCGTCACTGCCTTTCCCGCCTGCGCTGCCACCTCAAGCTGCGCCTGCAGGCCCAGCAGGTCCTTCCGTCGTTGAAACGCGAGCCGCATCGCGTCCGCCAGCGGCAGCTCCGCATACTCCGCATAAGGCGCCGCATCGGTCAGCGTGATCTCCTGGTCCGCTGGCAGACCGATGATCCGGTTCAGCGAGATCTTGTCCTTCGCAAAGGTATTCTCCGCGCTGATCAGCGTCTGCTGCTGCGTCTGCAACTGCACACGTGCCCGCAGCACGTCCAGGTTCGTCCCCACGCCCGCGTCATGCGAGTCCTTTGCCTGCTGGTACGCCACCTCGTCGGCCTTCTCCAACGCTCGCGCATTCTCAATCTGCGCAGCGTCCGCCAGCGCCAGCAGATACTGTGTCCCCACCGCCAGCGTCACGCCACCCAGCAGGTTCAGCCTGGTAAAATCAGCCGCCGTGAGCGCCTTCTGGGACGAGCGATACAGATAATATGCCGGCACATTGAACAGCTGCTGGTTCATACTGATCTGCGCCTCGGCCGTATTCACCTTCACAATCGAGGCAAACGTCCCCGGCGCGATACCAAACCCCGAAAGCGATCCTGGTCTAAAGCCGAGCGCCGCCAGGTCAATCTGCTGCGCCTCCAACGCTCCCTTTGCCGTGAGGCTGGGCAGCAGGCTGTTCTCCACCGTCAACACCTGCCCGCGCACCATCCGCTCGTTCTGGATCGTTAACAGCATCTGCAGGTTGCGCTTCTCGCCGCGAGCGATCGCGTCGTCCAGACTCAGCGGCAAGGCCCCGGGAGTCGCCCGCTCCACCTCCACGCCGCCCGGCAGCTTGATCGCATTCGGCACCGGGGCCTGCGGCAACTCCGAAATCTGCGTCTGCGCGCCGGCCATCGGCCCGCAAATGACCAGCGCCAGCGGCCACACAGAGGCCCACTGCCACGCCTTCGCCTTTATAAAGATCCCCGTCAACTCTTTCATGGTCTCCTATTAGAGTGCCACACCCCTCTTCCGATGCAGAAATCACGCAAAAAGCACACTTTGGCCCTCGGCTCACCCCCGGTGCGGCCCGCT
Source organism: uncultured Acidobacteriaceae bacterium (assembly GCA_963756685.1). Lineage (GTDB taxonomy): Bacteria > Acidobacteriota > Terriglobia > Terriglobales > Acidobacteriaceae > Edaphobacter. The sequence goes on along the minus strand of CAVWON010000001.1, from coordinate 2,044,715 downwards.
CAGATAAAATACAAAAGATAACCTTATGCGTCTTATATCAATGAACCGCATCGTCCTCGCCACCGCCCTCCTTTTCGCCATTCCCACCCTCGCCCAGGGCGCAACCGGCTTTAAGGACACCTCCATGCTGCGCGCCCCCGCAGGCACCCGCGTCGCCATCTACGAGTTCGAAGACCTCGAGTGCCCCGCCTGCGCCCACGCCTTCCCCATCGTCCACGAGGCAGTCGAGAAGTACAAAATTCCTCTACTCCGCCACGACTTCCCCCTCAAGATGCACATCTGGAGCTTTGACGCCGCCGTCATCGCCCGCTACATCCAGGACAAGATCTCCCCGCAGGCCGCCGAGGACTATCGCCGCGCCGTCTTCGCCAACCAGATCTCCATCGCGTCGAAGGAAGACCTCACGGCCTTCACGCAAAAATACTTTCAGTCGCACGGTCGCCAGATGCCCATGATCATCGACCCCAACGGCCTATTCGCCGCCGAGGTCCGCGCCGACACGACCCTGGGCGAGCGTGTCGGCCTCACCCAAACCCCGACCATCTTCATCGTGACCCAGAAGGGCTTCACCCAGGTAAGCGACGTCACCCAGCTCTACGCAATGCTCGACACCGCCATCGCCGAGAACCCCGCCCCGGCGGCCACGAAGGCTAAGGCGACTACCGCCCACAAATAATTGTTCCCTCACAATGACAGATGACGCAATCCGTTTTGCGTCAACTGGATTATTCCCCTCAGATGGAAGCTGAAAATCATGCGAATCATGGGCAGTGCTTTGTTTCTTTTGTGTTCCTTCGCCTTTACCTCTAACCTGTCGGCACAAGAAAACAACTCGCTCTCCGCACTCCCGGCCGAAGGCTTCCGATTCACCGGGACCTGGGACTGCGAGGGCACTATTCGGAACACACAGCTCCACAAGGCCACCTTCACCGGCGCCACAATTCTTGGAGGCAAGTGGCTCGAACTTACGGAGCAGGACGTTCAACCTGCAACCGGCTATCTAGCCAAATACCTCATCGGCTATGACTCGCAGCAAAAGCACCTGGTCGAGTTCGACGCCAACAACTTCGGAGCTTGGACCTATGTGAGCGAGGATGGATGGCAGAACAACGTACTGACCATGACCTCTCCCATCTCGCACGGACCCGAAGGCCCCGTACGCTGCCAACCGCTTCCGGTACTCCATTATCGGCCAAGACACATTTACCGTGGACTGGCAGATCAGCAGGCACCGCCGCACTCAACTGGGTGCAGACCGATCATCTCGTCTGTAAACACAGAGCAAACGGTTAAATTTACTTCGTCCCCGTCTCCGTCCAAAGAAACGCCATCTCGTCCGCGTAGTCCTGCACCAATTGCGTCTGCGAGACCCCGGCGCTATGCCCGCCCTTCAGGCTGTAATGCAGCAGAATCGGCCGTCCGCTCGAAGTCGATGTCTGCATCAGCGGAGTCATCTTCCGCGCATTCATCGGATCGACCCGCGTGTCTCCATCCCCGGTAAAGAAGAAGATCGCCGGATACTTCGTCCCCGCCTTCACGTTCTGGTACGGCGAGTACTTCAAAATGTATGGATAGTCCTTAGCGTTCTCCGCCGACCCATACTCTGTCGTCCAGGTCCGGCCCATCTCGAACATCTGATACCGCAGCATGTCCAGCAGCGGATAGCCGCACCAGATCGCCCCAAACAGATCTGGCCGCTGCGTCATCGAAGCGCCCATCAGCAACCCGCCGTTCGAACGCCCTCGAATCGCAAACCGCTCCGGCGTTGTGTACTTGTTCGCGATCAGATACTCCGCCGCCGCAAACCAGTCGTCGAAGACGTTCTGCTTCTTCTCGAACATCGCGGCCTTATGCCACACCTCGCCATACTCATTGCCGCCGCGCAGGTTTGGCAGCGCAAACCACCCGCCCTGCTGCATCCACCACGCATACTCGGGGTTCCACACCGGCGTCTCGCTCAGCGCAAATCCGCCGTAGCCGGTCATCAGCAGCCGTTCGCTTCCATCGCGCTTCAGCCCTTTCTTCCCCGCGATAAACATCGGCACCTTCGTCCCGTCCTTCGACGTGTAGAAGACCTGCTTCACCTCATACTGTGTCGAATCGAACGGCACCTTGTCGCTGTAGAACACCTCCGACTTTCCGGTCTTCGTGTCGTAATGGAAGATCGTCGGCGGCGTAATGATCGATTGAAACGTATAGAACCCGTCCGCATCCACCGCCCGTCCCAGACAGCGTCGAGCCCGCGCCAATCCCGGGAAATGCGATATGTCCGAGCTCTTTTCCCTCCAGCGAATAAATCGTCACCTCCGACTTCACGTCCTTCAGCCGCAGCACATACATCTTGCCGCCGACGACATTCACCGCCTCCAGCACGTCCTTCCCCTCAGGAATGATCACCGGCCACTCGTCCGGGCCCTTTCCCTGCACCACCTTCAACACCCGCCCATTCGGTGCCTTGTAGTCGGTCCGCATGTAAAACGTATCGCCCACATTGAACTCGCCAAACCTGCTGTCGATCCCATACACCAGCGGCACAATCGGCGAATCCGGCACCCGGAGGTCTTTGATCAAAATGTCTTCGCGCGTCGCCGGCACACCGCGCCCAATCCGAAACACCAGGTAGTGCCCATTCGCCGTAGCACGCACACCAACGCCGTCGATCTCGCCGAGCTTTTCGCCGCGATACTCCTTGCCCAAAATCATCGCGTCGCTATCAAGCGGAGTGCCGAACTTGTGATAAAAAACGCGATTGCCCTCATGCGGAAACAGCTTCGAGTAATACACCCCAGCCTTATCCGGACTGATATCCACGCCCGAGTACCGCGCCCGCGGCATCACATCGCCGGTGTCCTTCCGCGTAGCAACATCGAGGAAGTGCACCTCCACCTCGTCCGCCCCGCCCACGCGAACGCCATACGCCATCATCGAACCGTCCTCCGTCAGGTTCAGCGTATTCACCGACGTGTTCTGGTCCGCGCTCAGCTTGCTCGCATCGATCAGCTTCTCGTCCGCTCCATGCAGCCCAACCCGCATGTAGATCGACGCCTGGTTCTCGTCCGCCAGCCGCTTCGAGAAAAAGTAGCGTTCCCCGCGCCGCGTCGGCACACTGACAAAGTCCACCTTCAGCAGCTTCCCCATCTCTTCAACTACCGACGGCAGCATCTTCACCTGCGAAAAATACTGCGCCGTATAAGCGTTCTGCGCCGCGATATACGCCCGCGTCTCCGGACTACGCGCGTCCTCGAGCCACCGATACGGGTCCGTGATCTTCGTCTGCACGCCGGGCTCTGCGCTCGTGTACTCGTCGACCACCGGCGCCGTCTTTACCACCGGCGGGTTCGGCAGCGTGATTCCGTCGCTGCCCTGCACCTGCGCACCTGCAACCGACCCCACCATCACCACTGCCGCTACAAAAAAAGCACTGCGCATCGAATCTCTCCGTACGTCGATTTTCCTGATATCTCAAGACTATCGAAGAATGCAACCGCACGCAGAAATTTTCTAACACGGTCAGCGCCCGCCCTCACCGCACCTGAAAGATCAGGAAATAGTCCTCTTTGTCCGCCTTGGTAAAGTCATAACTCCCCACCAGCTTGTATCCCGCCTCGCCCATCTCCTTCACCACTACATCGAGGTTCAATCCATGGTTCGCCCCGGTTCCATTGCGGTCAATGATCCCCACCTTTGCTCCCTCACGCAGCGTTGTCCTCAACCGTTGCATGAACGCGACCGGGTGCGCGATCTCGTGGTACACCTTCAGCATCAGCACCGCGTCCACGCTCTCCGCCGGAAGCCGTGGATCGTCCGGCCCCCCCAGCACCGTCCGGACGTTCGACAGGTTCTCCTTCACCACCCGCTTGCCGATGTACTCGATCGCCAGCGGATTGATGTCCTCCGCAATCACCGCGCCAGTAGGCCCCACCCTGCGCGCCGCCCGCACCGTAAACCACCCCGACCCAGCACCGATGTCCGCGACGTTCTTCCCCTTCGTGATCCCCAGCAGGTCCATCACCCTGTCAATCTGCAGCTTCTTGTCCCGGTCCGGATACTCGAAGATCGAAAGGTCGCCCGTATAAGGCGTACTCGTAGGCCTCTGCGTCGTGTCCTTCGGGGCAGGGGCAGCCGTCTGCGCATCAGCCAGCCCGGCCGTCATCAGCAACGCAAGAACGACACCCCGCACACGCGACCACTTCGCCAAAAAATCCATCATGCCTCACCTTCAGCCATCACACGGACGATTGGCAAGGCCCTCATTTATTTCGTTACAACGCGGACGCAGAAATCCATGACAACATGAAAAAAGGGGGCCAATAGTCTGGCCCCCTCACCTCTCAACTCCTTCGACTTACTTACCGCAGTCCACCACCGGCCTTCACGAGCTCGCCGGTGAGCCAGTTCGAATCGTCCGAAGCCAGGAAAGTCGCAATTGTCGCGATGTCCTGCGGCTGTCCGATGCGGCCAAGGGGAGTCTGCGCCACAGCGTTCTTTTCGAAGTCGCTTCCGATGAAGCCTGCAGCGTGGACTCCTTCGGTCTCCACCATGCCGGGGTTGATCGAATTCACGCGGATCTTCTTCGGCCCCAGTTCCTTGGCCAGAACATGCGTGATCGCATCCACCGCGCCTTTGGTCGCCGTGTAGATGCTCGATCCAGGGGGTGTCAGAGACGAAACCACCGATCCGATGTTGATGATGCTGCCGCCCTCCGGCCCAAAGTACTTAAGCGACTCTTTTGAGGCGAGAAGCAGGCCAAGCACATTCAAATTGAAGATCCTGTGAAACTCCTCGGCCGTCACCTGATCGAGCGGCGCAAAGTTATACACACCGGCATTGTTCACCAGCGTATCCAACCGGCCAAAGGTCTTCTTTACCTCGCCAAAGACCTTGCCAATATCTTCCTGCTTCGAAAAATCCCCTTGGACAGCCACGGCCTTGCCGCCCTTGGCCTTGATCTCGGCAACGACCTTGTCCGCGCCCTCTTTGCTTGAGGCGTAGTTGACGACCACCGACGCACCCTCCGCGGCCAACGCCTTAGCAATGCCCGCGCCAATACCCTTCGACGCACCTGTCACGACCGCTACCTTATTCGCAAGCTTTCCCATCTCAGTACCCCTCAATCTTTATGTCTTATCGTTTGATATTTCGATAAGCATCTAATTGATGAACTCCAACGGAAGGAAGATGCGAACATTTTTGATGAAAGTTTATAAGACGTTATCGCTCTAGAGTTTAGCCAACTGCTCCGTATACGCATGCAGCACGTCCCGGCGAAGCAGGTAGCTGACGAACTTCCCCTCGCGCATCACCTGCACCAGCCCTGCCGTCTCCAGCTCCTTCATATGGTGCGACAGCGTCGCGGCACTCACCGGATGGCAGTCTTTGATCTCGGCACATTGCGCCGGCTTCGTGCAGCTCCCAATCTGCCGCAGCAACTCCAGCCGCCGAGGGTCCGCCAGCGCCTTCGCAATCAGAAGCACCTGTTCCTCGCTAAGCTTGACCGGCCCCGACCCCACGCGCTTGACAGCACTCATGACCCAACCCCTAACGGATCTGCACCAGCTCGGCCGCCCCGGCCCCATGCCCTGAAGCGCCCGGCGTCACCGAGCTCGTCTGCGGCGCCCGCCAGTGGTCGATGTAGCTCACCTGGTGCACACAACTGATCGTGCAGCTCGGCGCACAACTCTTCTCCGTCAGAAACTCCCGCTTTACGTCCGCGGTCATATATCCGGACAGCGGCACCCCGGGATACCCGCGCTGCTGGCTGCAGTAGTGCACCAGCCCGTTCTCGCAGATATACAGATACCGTCCACCCGCACGGCAACGCCAATCGTTCGTCTTCCCGTTGGCGATCGCCTCCTGAAAGTGATTGAACCGCGAATAACTCCGCCGCGTCAGGTTCCTCACCTTGTCCCAGACCCCGCGCTCCGCAGCACCCAGCGGCTTCAACTGCCCACTGCCGTCGTGGATGATCCCGATGGTCGAGCTGAACCCCAGCCCCAGCGCCCGCTCGCTCACCGTCAACGCGTCATTCGGGTCTGCAACCCCACCACCGACGACCGAGTTGATATTCACATGAAAGTCCGCATGCTGGGCGAGCATCTGCAGCTTCTTGTCGAGCACCTTCAAGCTCTTCTTCGACACCTCGTCCGGCATCACATTATCGATCGAGATCTGCATGTGGTCGAGCCCGGCCTTGTTCAGCCGCTCGATCCGGTCCGGCATCAGCAGATAGCCGTTCGTGATCATCCCGGCGATCGCGCCCGTCCTGCGGATCCGCGCAATGATCTGGTCGAGCTCCGGATGCAGCAGCGGTTCGCCGCCCGAGATCGTAATCACCGACGTACCTAACCGCCCCAGGTGGTCGATTCTCCGCAACATCTCGTCCACGGGCACCGGATCGGAAAAATCGTCGTATTCATTACAGTAGGTACACGCCAGATTGCACCGGCGCATCGGCACAATGTGCGCCATGTACGGGTGTCCGGTCGACAGCACCGCTGACCCAATCGAGCCCAGCTCACGCAGCTTGCGCGTCACTGCCTTCATGCGCCGTTTGGCAGGCATCGGACGGCTGCCACTCGCAACGGCAGTTGTAGAAGCAGAAGACATATCACTATCAAGTATATCGAACCATGGGGTCCTTCTGGCGAAAAGAGGGCCTGCCAATAGCCTGACGGGAAAAGCCGGCTCCTGTTCTGCTAGCGAACTCTAGGCCTCCCTGTAGTTCAGCAGCACCAGCCCAACCAGAACCAGGCAAACGGGCCAGACATACGAGGCGAGCCGGGACTCCCTCCGATCGGGCAAGCGCAGCTCCAGCCAGCGGCTGCAGCCTGCAGTGGCCCCCAGCAGAGCGATCGGCGCGTGGCTCATCTCCGCCAGCAGCTCTTCTTTGATGTTCCCGATGGAGTGATTGTGGGTCAGCAGCAGTGCGCCCCCGGCGGCGCAAAGCAGCGGGAACACCATCGTTTCCCAACGGGAACGCAGTCGCCCGGTCTGGACTCCCCATTCAAACGCCGCCAACGCGAGGATCAGCAGCGCATACAAACGGTGCTGCAGGACGTCCGGCGCATACATGCTCACCCAGAATGGCCGCGGCCCAAGCGGCCAACACTCCGGGTCAGCGCGTAGCGCGATAAACACCGCCAGTCCCGCAAAGACCAGCGGCCAGTTCCGCGCCCATCGCGCCTTCGGCAGACGGCCCAGCAGCGCAAACATTCCAGCCGCCAACACAATCAGCCCGGACCAGTGATGGTTATATTCCGACCAGGCCACATCATTCGCATCGCTCGGAGGGTTGGCCACACTAAACTGCCTTACCGCCACGTCAATGGGCGTCGATGGCGGAAGCGCCGTCAGCGCCGGGCTGGTCATGCGTGGGACCGCTGGATAAAAGCGAGCGACAATCTCTGAAGGCCGTACCCTGTCGATTGGAAGGTCGACCGCCGGCGGCTGAGAGGTCATCGAGGCCGCCGCCAACACCGCGATGAAACCCAGCCCGATCTCCGCCTCGCCAAATCGCCGCAGCCGCGTCAACAAATCAACCGGCGCGGCGTCGATGCGCCGAACCAGGAAAAAGTTCCCCGCCCCCATCGCCATCACGACCAGCAGCAGGTACACCTTGGAGACCATCATCACTCCGTAAGCCGTCCCGTACAAGCCGCTCAGCGATTTGTCGGCGGACATCCCGAGGTAGAACCAGGCCATGCCCAGCCCGCCCAGCAGCAGCGTCCCAGCACCCGCCAGGGCCAGCGGAGAAAAGCGCTTCAGCAGTCGTTTTGCCTCCTCCGGACCATCCGATCGCCGCAGCGAGATCAGCAGAAACGGCATCGCCCCGAGCCACAGCGCCGCGCCCAATTGATGCGCTGCGGTCAAGGCGGTGAGCAGGACCCGATGGTCCATACGGGAGACCGAATGGCTCGTCGAAACCACTGCCAGCAGAACCAGCGCGGCTAAAGGGACCAGGGCGTACGCCGATCCACGCCCACCCGCTCGCGCGCAGACGACAATTGCGGAGGCGGCAATCGCGGCGCCCGCACCCGCCAGGAAGTACGGCGCCCCAACCACGTCCCCAAACCTCAGAGACGAGCTCCCCATCAGGATCGCGCTTTCGACCGCGACGTAACACAATTCAACAATCGCAAAGCTGGTGGCTGCCCAGCGAATCCCCCACCAGCACCCGCCCGCGACCGATTCTCCCGCCCGGGCGGGCAGCGCGACGACCAGCAGATAGGCGACCCCGCCCAGCGTCAGGATCTCCAGCCCAAGGGTCAGGGCCCGCAGCAGAACAGACAGCAAATCAAAGTCGCGCAAGAGCCAGATCAAGTGTCAGTCCTCGGAATAAAGGCGCGCGCATAAGAGCTTCGCGCATTGAAGTGGCAGGACGATCTCTCCGGTTGCCTGCGGCGGCGGCTGGAGGGAGAACTCAAACTGGCCGTTCCTCACGACCATGGAGCATTTTTCACCGCCCGTCTTCACCCGGCCAATCTACTTCACGCTAAAAGGTATCTCACCACGGGTGATATGGCCATCGGTCGCCAACACCTGCCAGTGGATGGCGTACTTGCCCGGGCCCAGCTTGGTAGCGCGTGCGGTCAGGGTGTCCGGCGTGCTTTGCGCCTCAATCGCCAGCGGCTTGGACTGGCTATCTGAAGTGCTCAGCACGAAGGTCGATCGCTTGCCATCGACCCGCGAGTTGAATTTCATGGTGACCGCTACATCTGGCCCCTGCACGGTCTCATTGATCGCCGGCGAGGACTGGACCACCACCGCGTGGGCCGAGGCCACACGGGGAACCAGCACAAAGACCAGTGCAATGGTCATCAGGCCGACGCGAAACACATTTTGAATGAGGGAACTGCGAACCAGGTTCTTCATACTTGTTGGACACACCTCCGCCCCCGGGAGATTCATAAACAAGTCAATCGACTTCGAAGCACAAGACATATCGCCGTCAATTCCATCGAACCATGGCGAGCGGCGCCGTCCCTGGTTTGGACTTCATTACTTGCCTACGACCAGGATTGAAAATGAATCCGGCACCATCTGCCCCCGTCCCGGACGCCCTCCCGGTGGCGGTGCTGGGGCCGGCGTGAACTCTGCTGCAATCAATAAAATGCGGTCCGTCTTAGTGTCCAGCGTCAGCGTCTTCGCGCGTTGCATCGTCTGCAAAGTCTGTTCCACAACGAAGCTGGTCGGACTGTTCTCCTTCACAATCGTCAGGGTCCCATCACCCTGCGAGCTGAACGCCTCCATCGTCTTCGGATTGAACACCGCGCCATCCGATCCATTGCCAATCGCCAGCGTCTCGAGGATCTTGCCATTGCCGGCGTTCAAAATCACCATCGTCTGCGGACTCCTGCAGGTAGCGAATAGAATGTTGTTCTTCACGTCCATCGCCAGCCCCGCGCACGTCCCGCCCTTGCCTTGCAGGTCATACTTCGCCGTCACCTCCAGCGTCTTCGTATCCACCACGGCGATGCTGCCCTTGTCCTCGAGGTCGACATACAGATGTCCTTTGCCGTCCGCGACCGCCTGCTCCGGTGCGCCACCCAGATCGATCGTATTCACAATCGATCCGTCCTTCGCATCGATCACCGTAACGTTCGGCGCACTATGGCTGAACACATAAACCCGGCCATCCGACGGATCACCCAGGATCCCGTCCGGGCCACCCTGTGCGTCAACGGTCTTTATCGCCGCCAGCGTCTTCGCGTCCCACATCACCACCGGCTTGCTGCTGCCGAATCCGTGGTGCGACTTGTTGTCCACCGCGACTCCATGCGCGCTCGCATGGGAGATCTCGCCCACCGGCTTCAGCGTGTCCAGATCGAAGACGGTAATCCGCCCCGTAAGCCCGCTCCGCGGCACATACAGCCTGCGGCCGGCGTCATCGGCATACACATAGTCGAAGCCGCCCTCCCCGCCGACCTTCGCCGTCTGCAGCACCTTGTAAGGCCCAGCCTGTTGCGCCAGACTCGAAAACGGCGCCATCGCCATCACAACAGCCACCATCAGGGATACTCGTCGCATGAACTCTCCTCGCTCTACAGCACTATACCTTCAGGAGCTCATTTTGCTTGCAAAACAAGAAAAGGCGGCCATAAAGGCCGCCTTTCGTAACGTCACACCCCACAAGCAGGATCCAGCCTACAACTTAGCCAGCAACTCCCGCGTCTGTTGCCCCGTCTGCTGGAAAAAATCCTCCAACCCAAACCCCGTCCACAGACTCGACCGCTTCTTCCCATCCGGTGTCAGCGTAAGCGTCTGCTCATGCTTGTCTCGCAGCACCACGACCGGCACTGGCTTCCCTTTGTTGTCATGCACTGTCTTCGTCCAATCCGTTCCATTCGCCACCGAAATCGAATTGATCTTCACGACAACATCGCCTGCCTTCAACCCGGCCTCGTCCGCCGGACTGTTGTCATCTACACTGCGAACCAGCAACCCGGCGCCCTCCGTCGCGCCAAAGAACTCCGCCAGTTGCCGCCCCATCACCTCCAGCTTCGCGCCGGTAAACGACGAGCTCAGCACGATGGTCTCCGTTCCCAGCAGATCCTTATGCTCCTTCTGAGGTGTCGCGTTCACTGGCTTCGAAGAATCCAGGAAGCTGTTGCCCCGCACAACTCCCGAAGGCCCCGGCGCCGGCACCGAGTAGTGTTGCTCCCACGCCTGCAGCCCCACCGTCCTCCGGTCTGCCGTCGTCATCGTCATCGTCTGCGTCTGTCCATCGCGGCTCACCACGAAGCTCACCGTGCGCCCCACCGGCGTCTCGCGCAGCATCTTCCGCAACTGGTCTTCGCCCTCGATCACCTGTCCGTTCATCTGCACAATCACATCGTGCATCCGCATCCCGGCCTTGCACGCCGGCCCGTCATGGTCAAGATTGGTGATCTCTGCGCCCCGTGCGTCCTTCAGCTTCAACTCGCCAAGCTGGTCTTCACTCACATCGCGCATCTCGATCCCGATATATCCCGGACTCGTCCGATGCGACTCACCCGCGCCCGAGAGATACATCGTCGAGACAACCACCGAAGCCATCTCAGCCGCATATAACGTCTGCCCCACGCCCACAACGGCCGTCCCTGCCACCAGCGCCACAACTCCGAACGATCTGCGGTGTTTCATCTTCCTGACCTCAATCTCAACTCTGCTTCTGCACGTAAGGCCACCAGCGGGCCTCGCTCCCGCACCTACTGGATATCACCCGCGCTCTGCAACGCGTTGTACGACGCCGTCCGAATAAAAGGGTTCGTGTCCTGCGTCGCGACCGTCCGCAGCACCTGGCGCACGCTCGAGTCCGACTGCACCGGCTCCAGCACTCCAATAGCTGTCTGTCGCACCTGCGCATCCGGATCGTGCATTACCGCCTCCAGCACCGCGTCCCGCACGTGCTGGTCCTGCCCAACATACTGCTGCAACCCGTCAAGCGCCTTCATCCGCACACCTGCGTCCGGATCATAACGCAGCGACACCATCAGAGCATGGCGGATCCCTTTACCGTCCGCCGACGGCTGGCACGCATGTCCCGCCTTGCACTCGTCCGTCAGCAGCGAAACCGAGTTCATGCGGATCCCAGGGGTCGCCGCGGCGTTTGTCCCCACCATCAACAGGTTTCGAATCTCCGGGCTATCGAGCGAACCCTCCATCGACTCCGGAACGATCTTGTTGTAGTTCACCTGCACCAGCTCCGAGTTCGGTGTCTGCACGATCCCGGTCACATTCGCAATCACACCATCGCTCGGACGGTTCAATGTAACGACAGTCCCCGCCTTCGGCTTCGGCGCATTCGCGACTTGATATCGGTGGGTAAAGTTTCCCGTCAGAAATCCGACGCCCAGCAGCAGCGTCGCCAACGCCGGCGCGCTCTGGATATTTCCAATCCACCGGTAAAAATTTGTCCTCAGTTGTGTAACGAATCCATGCGGCGGAATCATGTCCAGCGCATCATCCAGCCGCATTCGCGACTGTGCCAGCAGGTTCGGCGAAGGCTCCACCACCGGCAGAGTCGCCAGGCGTTCCTCAAACCCTCGAAACGCCTCCAGCTCCTCGCGGCAATCCTCGCAACCCGACAAATGCTGCTCTAATACTCCGGCCAACTCATCTGGCAGCTCGCCGTAATTCAACAACACGATGCAGTCTCTTGCGCTCTGACACTTCATTGTCCTACCTCAACTAGCCTCAAATTATTCCCAGTTCTAGCGGGCTCTCACTGCGCCCTTATCTAATCGCTAACTAGCAACCACTAACTTCTAAGCTCCGAAAGGTTCGCCCGCAGCTTCCGGGTCGCTCGAAACAACGTATTCTTGGCCGTCTCCTCCGTCGTGCTCAGCATCTCGCCGATCGTCCTCAGCTTCAACCCCTGGTAGTGCTTCAACTCAAAGACCGTTCGTTCCCGCGGCGTCAATTTCCCCAGCGCCTCGTTGATCCGTTCGCTCATGACCTTCCGGTCCAGCTCTCGTCGCCGGGTTCGCCATCGCCCGGTCGTCGGAGATATTCGCCATCAGGTCCATCTCATCGCCACTGGCATCCAGCACCGTCGCCGGGTCTTCCCTGCGGCTCTTCCGCCGCCGCAGCTGGTCCAGGCAAAGGTTTGTGACAATCCGATAAAGCCACGTATAAAAGCTGCACTCAAACCTGAAGTTCCCCAGGTGGCGATACGCCTTGATAAAGGCCTCCTGGTGGACGTCCTGCGCGTCCTGCTCATTGCCAAGCATGTGCAGCGCCAGCCTTAGCACCGACTGGTCATACCGCCGCACCAGAGCGTCAAACGCCGCCCGCTGGCCCTTCTGGGCCTCGCGAATCAAGTCGTCGTCCTCGGTCCGCTGCTGGGCGCGCGCGTCAAGCTGCGCCTGTGTCAGCTTGCCGCCATTCCTGGTTCCGGATTGGGCCGCAGCCTTTGCCATCGCTGGCATAGATTCTACAGCCGCAGTACCCAATAAACCCATGGCAAACGGACTGATGTGCCGTTTTTGAGCCACTACCGCCAACGGAGCCGACAGCTCTCCGCCAAGATCAATCCCGACAGCATCTGCATTCATCGACTGACTCCGGAGGTCAGAAAATCGAGTAACACTCAATAGACACCCCCACTTCAGAAAGGTGAGCGACCCCGTCCACCTGTTTTCCCTAACACCATCGGGTTACACTCAGCCCATGCCTGCCCGTCCCACCGCCCCTCCAAGCCTCTTCTCCGACCCTCCACCCTCCAAGCCAGAAAAGTCCGTCTGGATCAACGCCCACTGCGACGGCGGCGCCCGCGGCAACCCCGGCCCAGCCGGCTACGGCGCCCTCATCCAGGACGACCAGGGCATGGTCTTCGCCGAACTCAGCGAGTTCCTCGGCATGCGCACCAACAACTACGCCGAATACTCCGGCCTCCTCGCCTGCCTCCAGTACGCCCTCGACCACCACCACCCCCGCCTCCGCGTCGTCAGCGACTCCGAGCTGATGGTCAAGCAGATCCAGGGCAAGTACAAAGTCAACTCCCCCGACCTCAAACCCCTCTGGCAGGAGGCCAGAAACCGCATCGCCAAGCTCGAAGCCTTCGAGATCTCCCACGCCCTCCGCCACAAAAACAAGGACGCCGACCGCCTGGCCAACGAAGCCATGGATCGAGGCATGAAGCGCCCCCCTGCCACAAATCCGGGTGCCCCACAGCCTGCCCTGAGCTTGCCGAAGGGCCCGTCCTTTGCGGACGTGGGCGAAGCGGCACCCAAAGCCCGGCCCTACCCCACCAAATCCGAGACCCCACCCGACCCCTACGCCAAGGCCGACACCATGCTCCGCGGCTTCACCAAAGACGGCGTAGTCCACGTCCTCGGCGGCGCCACCCTCCCCGACGGCGTCTTCGTAAAAATCATCCGCGAATAACGCCTGAGAATTAGTTGGGTGTGGGTTGGTCGACGTGGTCGACGACCAGGACCGGGACAGGTTCCTTGGCAGCTTCCAGTTTGAGCCCAAGCTGCTCCTGGATAGCGGTAAAGAGGGTCGGAGGGTCACTGTCGGTGGCAGGAGCATCATCAGCGGTCCACAGAAGCTTGAAATCATAACGGCCATCCAGGCCAGTCTTATCGACGACGACACGCCCCGTGATCTTGGAAAGCTCCTCGGCGATGCTCGTCACGCCAAGTCCCTCGCCATTGAAATGGGTGCGGCCGACGCCGATGCTTTTGCCGTTGGATTTGCTCAGCTGCAGCTTCGGCTCCGCCTTTGGCGAGCACAAGATCATACGCAGGCAGAGTACGGGTCTCCGAGTGAAGCTTGAGCTGAAAACGCTCAGCGAGCAGGCCCTGGACCATAAGGCGTTTCAGCTCGTTGCCCTGCTCCGAGGTAAGGCCCTTCATCTTATCGCCGATGTCCGCCTCGGCCTGAATATCGAACCTGCTCGAACCAAGCCACGCCGGCCCATCAAGGATCTGTTTCTCCGGCATCCCATAGGCCCACTGCATCAGAGCGAGAACGGTGATATTGCTCGCACTGAAGCGGTCGTTGGGAGGGTAGTTGATGTGGGTGTGGCCGTCAGAGGGCGTAGGGGCGGGCTTGATAGTGGCCACTTCAAATGTAGGAGGCGGTGTCTGAGCGTGCGCCAGCTGGCTCGCGAGAAAGAGGAGGAGTACGAGTTTGAGTAGAGTCATCGTCCCAACGTTGCCGTCAAAATTTCCGAAACAACTATTCACCCTTCTTCAACCCAGGCTGCTGATAGATCCCGATCACATTGCCACCGGGATCGCGAAATCTCGCCGTAATCTCAGGCGCGTCTCCACCGATCGGCTGCACAATCTCGCCCCCGTTAGCCACAATCGCCTTGATCGTGGCCTCTGCGTCATCCACCATCACGTAGACAAGAAGCCCCGGCTCCGAAGCCGGCGGCCTTTTTCCCACCGACCACGTCCCACTCACCTGGTCAACCGTATCTGAGAATGCGGTCGACCCGTCCCCTCGCTGTCGAATCTTCCAGCCGAACACGCGCGCATAAAAATCAGCCGAACGCGCAATATCAACCGCAGGCATATCGATATAGCAGATCTTCCCGTTCGCATACATCGAAGGCCGCCACTCCCTTCCAACATTGCGATTCTAGCGCCCTTGTCTATGCTGCGTTCTTCAGCGGCTGGATCTTTTTGCGCTTGACTTGAGAGGCCTGCCAGAAATCGTGCGCATTCTGCATCTTGAACCACAGATCTTGTGATGTGCCCAGCGCCTTCCCAAGCCTGATCGACATCTCTGCCGATATGGCGGCCTTGCAGTTGAGCACACGCGACAGGGCCACCCGGGACACCCCAATATGCGAAGCTACCGCCGTAACCGATCGGTCTCCCAGATACTCTCTGAGTACGCGCCCGGGATGAGGTGGATTGTGCATCTTCATATCGCCTCCATCAGTGATAGTCCTGATAATCAACAAGGACCGCGTCTGTTCCATCAAAAGTAAAGGTCAGTCTCCAATTGCCGTTGACTGTGACCGCCCATTGACCTTCGAATTTGCCCTTCAATGGGTGAAGCTTCCATCCTGGAGCGTTCATGTCTGATGGTCTCTCCCCCACATCCAGAACACCTAGCTGGAGCGTAAGACGAGCGGCATGCTTCGGTTGAATACCTGCCTTCGAGCCAGTCTCGAAAAAAGTCCGAAGCCCGCGATGCTGAAAGCTCCGAATCACGAACGATACTGTATCGCGTAACGATACGCTTATCAAAAGAAAAAGAGAAGTGTCTTTACTTCGCCAGCTCCGCCTTCACAATCTCACTCACCAGCTTCCCGTCCGCCCGCAGCCCGTCCGCGAAGATCCTCTGCTGCACCACCTTCATCACGGCCCCCATATCCTTCGGCCCCGGCCTGGTTCCACCACTGTCCTTAGTCAGCGTATCGATCGCCCCTTGCACCACCCCGCGAATCACGTCTTCGCTCGCGGCCTGCGGCAGATAACCCTCGATCATCCCGATCTCGGCCTGCTCCTTCGCCGCCAGCTCCGGCCGCCCACCCTTGGTAAACGACTCCACCGACTCCTTCCTCTGCTTGATCAGCGTCGTCAGAATCTGTGACTCCTCTGCGTCCGTCAGCTTCTCGCGCTTGTCGATCTCCTTGCTCTTCAGCGCCGACTTCACCATCCGCAGCGTCGTCAGCTTATGCTCGTCCTTCGCCTTCATCGCCACCACAATATCCACCTGCAACCTCTCGCCAATCGTCATCGTTCCCTCATCTCTCATCGAATCCATCATATCACATCCGCCGAGCAACGCGAGGCCCAACGCACTCAACTCACCCAGACCGGTTCACACGCCACGAAGTGGCCGCCCCACGCGCAGTGGGCCCGCCCGGCAGGGCACGCTACAATAAAGCACATGATCCGTAAAACTCGCCTCTTCACTCCCGGCCCGACGCCCCTGCTCCCCGCCGCCCAGTTCGCCATGGCCGCCGCCGACATCCACCACCGCACCGCCGAGTTCCGCGCCCTCTACACCCGCGTCCTCGCCCAGCTCAAAGACTTCGTCGGCACCAAAAACGACGTCATCGTCCTCTCCAGCTCTGGCACCGGAGCCATGGAGGCCTCCGTCTCCAACCTCACCTCGCCCGGCGACCGCGTCCTCGTCCTCACCGCCGGCAAGTTCGGCGAGCGCTGGGCCGCTCTCACCAAATCCTTCGGCTGCCACGTCGACGTCGTCGAGAAACCCTACGGCCAGACCTTCACCCTCGACGAGATCAAGGCCGCCCTCAAGCTCGAGACCCGCGCCGTCTTCGTCCAGGCCACCGAGTCCTCCACCGGCGTCCGCCACGACATCGAAGCCATCGCCAAACTCCTCAAGGTCCGAAAACTCCGAGGCCCTCCTCATCGTCGACGGCATCACCGGCCTCGGCACCACCCACCTCGACATGGACGCCTGGGGCATCGACGTCCTCATCGGCGGCTCGCAAAAAGCCGTCATGATTCCCCCCGGCCTCAGCTACCTCGCCGTCAGCCCTCGCGCCTGGGACCGCATGGAGTCCACCTACAACCCGCGCTACTACTTCGACCTCCGCAAGGAGCGCAAAAACGCAGCCAAGGGCGAATCCGCCTACACCCCGGCCGTCGCGCTCATCGCCGCACTGGGCGCGGCCCTCGACTACATCGCCGGACAAGCCGCCACACCGGAAAATCCGGCAGGCGACCTCGCCGAAGGCCGCAAGAAACTAGTCGACAACGCCGAAACCTGCGCCGCCATGACCCGCGCCGCCGCCACCGCCCTGGGCTTCAAACTCTTCGCCCCCAAAGGCGCCGAAGCCGCAGCAGCCACTGCCATCCTCGCCCCCGAAGGCACCGACTCCGGCACCATCGTCAAAGGCCTCAAGAACCAGTTCGCCGCCATCGTCACCGACGGCCAGGGCGAGATGAAGGGCCAGCTCTTCCGCATCGCCCACATCGGCTTCTTCGACTACATGGACACCATCGCCATCATCGGCGCCCTCGAACAGGTCATCGCCGCAACCAAACTCCCGCTCCCCAACTTCGACTTCGGCAAAGGCCTCATCGCCGCCCAGAAGTTCTTCGCCGAAAGCGCCAAATAACGCGAGCCAATAAACCGGGTGGCCCATCCTTTGCAGTCTCATCGCAAAGGATGGGTTGCTCTTTCAAATTTCCAGGGCTGCATAAACCACTACATATACCATCGTCATCCTGAGCGAAGCGACACAGTCGCGTAGTCGAAGGACCACGAGAGTGCCCGCATCACTTCCATCGTTCGAACCTTTTGTCCGATCATTTCGGTATGGAAGGTAAATCGTGCGGCAAACCCACTTTAATCACCACGCCCTTCATTACCTTGCAGTCGGTTAGCCCATAGTTCCATGCCTCCGATGTCGAAGGTTTCACTATCACTCTCGAAGGAATCTGAAATCCGTCAACATCCTGATACGTCATAAGAGAATTCCGCTACTTGATTCTGCGGTTCGTTGGTATCCGCCGTCTTTATCGAACTTAACAGAAAACCACGCGGCCCCTTGATGAACTCCGTTGTGAAGCGCATCGCCTGAGGAAGTTGACTGACTCCACTCATGATCCGAAGATCCTCCGCCAGCAGGAGCGTAGCGGCAACTCCCGTCCCATTCAGAGCAAGTTTGTAACCTGAATCAATCTGTTCGAAATTGTAGTGAGTGGTGTCCGTCAGGCAGGATCACGTTCCTGCCAAATGGCATCCAGGCATTGAGGCCACCCGGAATCATGGCGTCATAGACCTGCTCCAACTCCGTCGCCTTCGGCACCCCTGATAGATCAGGAGCCTTGGGGACTGAAGAGACAGTAGCTCCCGATGGATTGACAAAAACACGATGCTGAACAGCTTGCAGCCGATCGATCGTGGGAATCGCATTCGGAGGAATACTTGGTAACACTTCAAGGAAGTGCTGCTTCCAATCGAACTTCACAGCACAATCAAATGAAACGAGCCCCCGCAGAAATGGCGCATCGTAAAGCGCCCGCGTCTTAGTCAGAAGAGCCTCATCTGAAACCGCTGTCTGCGAAATTGCGACGGTGCAGAGCGAGAGCAACACAATGGAACAACCAAACCGAAGCATAGGTCATGCTATCGCAGGCCACAACTCGAGACCCCACCCGTTACAGTCTCACTGCAACGGGTGGGTATTCCGAAAACAACAACCCTACTGCACTGCCGGCAGATCGATCCGCAGAATCTGTCCCGCAGCTCCCCCCGACAATGCCCAGATTCGACACGTACAGCCGCTGGTCCGGCCCGAAGGTCATGCCCGTCGGAAAGGACAGGCCTGTCACCACATCCTGAAGGTCGCCCGAGCGCTTCACCCGCACAACCTTGCCCATCCCCGGCGCCGGGCCATTCGCCGCAAAATCCGAAAGCTCCAGCACATACAGCAGCCCATCCGGCCCGATCTTCATACTCACAATCGTAGTAAACCCTGCCTTCGAGCTCACAATGTTCCACTGTCCAAAGCCGCCAAACAGGTTGCCGAATCCCGGCAGCGGATTCGGAGCATACACGTTATTCGCAATCGTCATCACCTTCGCCCACTGCGGATCGATGGGAAAGAGATTCAGATTGCCAACGTAGAGCACACCCTCCGTCATCACCAGCGACGTCGGCACAATGTGGCCCTGCGATGCAGAGATATCGATCACCTGCTGCACCTGGCCCCACGGCGTCACCGAGAACACCTGACCATGGTTCGGTTCCACGGTATAGAGAGAACCCTGAGAGCTGATCATCCCGTACCACGTCCCATCCGGCTCATAGTCGTCCGAGCTCGTGTACTTCGCCGGGAAGTTCAAAAGGGCCTGGCTCATATTCGCCACGCTCGTCCAATTCCCCGTCTTCGTATTTACTTTGAGAATCTGGTTCGGGAACGCAGTGTTTCCATGCGAACATCCTCCGCCAGCCAGTACCGCATACAGGTCCCCGTTCAGAAACGTAACGTCCGCGACCCCTAAAACAGCTCCCGTAGCACCCACTGCCGAAGGCAGCCCCGAGGTCAGAGTCGTTACGTTTTGTTTCGTATCGACCTTCGAGATCCGCGCAGTCAGGCCGCCGGTGTAAGGCCCGATCGGCGGAATCACCTGCACGCAGTTGCCGACAGTCGTCCCGCCCAGCCCAGCTTCGGCAACATACAGAGTGCCATCCGGCCCGAATGCCAATCCCCTCGGCCCCTCCAGCCCTGAGGCATACAGCGTTGCATTGGCCGGCAGTTGTGCCAGCATCCGAACTCCCGACGCGCCGCTTGCAAGAACCACGGCACACAAAAACGACGATGTTAATCTAAGTTGCTTCATGGAATCTCTCCTGGATGTAGTCGCGTACAGGGCCGTGCCAGGCCGGCTTTCAGGCCCAGGGTCGTCCAGTCACAAAAGGTAAGGAGGCCCGGCGAAAGGGTGCAGAAAGCCGCTCCCCGGCATCCTGCGCTTCGAGGCAAAACGGTCGAACCTGCCTAAGCTAAGGTCGTCCGCCTTTCAGCGGAGTAATCCTATACCTCGCCTGTTCTCCTGTCATCAAGCGGACTAGCTGCATAAGTCCGCCCGGCCCCGGACTCTTCGCTGAACCCAGGTCACCGCCGTGCCCACGTTCGTCCATCGGACGATGGCTCCAATAAAACACCCCTGTTATTCTCTACGTCTGTGACGTTATCTTCTCAAATCGTCATCTCCGTCCTCCGAACGGTTGCCGTGGCATTCCTATTCACCACATCCGCCTTAGCCCAGGTCCGCCAGATAGATCGCGCCAAGCTTCCACAAAACAAAGCGGTCCAACAGGCCTACGCTGACCTCCTGCCCATCGATCAATTCGCCCAGACCGCCGAACCGAAATGGCATTTTTCCGTCCCTAAGGACGATGTAGCCGCACACTTTAGCGCGGCCCTGCGCACACTCCAAAGACAGCAGGAATTAGCTCCCGACAACAAAGAACTTCAAATCTTCACCGGCCTGGTCGGCCATCTCGCCTACAACCTGGAGATCGAAGAGGGTGACGCTCTCGCTCTGGATCTCCTCGAGTCGTTAGCCAATGAAGACTTCCGCGCCGACTGGTTTCTCGGGATACACCAATGTCAAACCAATGCCCCCATAGCCGGCATGCAGCGGCTCCTCCATGTTGAAACCTCCACTCCGTCTCTCCCGGGAGTCTTCTGGCAGAACTACGCCAACTGCGCCGGCACAACCAACATGCCGTTCCATGCGGTTCGGGCCTATGACAGGGCAAAGGAAGACACCAACGGGATACCTATCGACGATCAGCTGGAGCAGGTCGCGCGCAAAAGAATCAAGCCCGGCGACGTCGCCGCCACCTACCCCTCAAAACAAGCCTGGCACCAGGAAAAAACCCCCGGTCACATCCTCATCACCAGCACGGTCTGCGGAGAGGCCTTTTCAATGAAGCAGACCTTCCACGTCAACATACGTGACGTCGCCTACGCGACCTGCCTCATGACCATCGACACAGACCAATACCCGAGCCGTTTCGGCCCCAGCTCCGCTTCCATGCTCTTAGGAACACAGATCGCCAAGCCGGACGAGTCCCTTGAAGCCTTCGCCAAGCGCACCTTTGAAGCTTTTTCGAATGGCGCCTTGGCCCGTGCAAAGACCTCTCTGCCCGGAATCCATTGTCCGGTTGCGACCTGTCTCTCCTACGAAGTAATCAGTGACACCCTCTACAAGGCCGAAGGCGGCGCTCATCTGCTCGCTGTCTTCTTTCAAAGCGACCAGCCTCCGTTTCCCGGCCTCCGGTTCGAGACCCCTCAGCTATTGCCCAAGGCCGCAGGCGCCCTGGCCTTCTACCACCCCGAAGAGACCCTTCAACGCTTCAATGGCACCCTCTACACCTTTGTTACCATCGATGCGAACCAGGACATCTATCCTCGTGCTCGCGCCGACTTCGATGATCTCCTCAAATCCTTCGTCGTCGACACGAAATAGACGCATCTGCTCCTTGATACTCCGGCCCTGCTCTGACTCCAATCTCCGATGAAGCGCTCAACCCACGTCGCCGCCCCGCTCCTCGCCGCAGCTGCGCTCTCTCTGCTCACTGGCTGCCGCAGGCCCCAGATGCAGCGCTGCGTCGATGAGAACAACAACGTCGTCGACGATAGCTTCTGCAAGGACCAGCCCGACGCCCAGCAAAACACCAACGACCCCTTCCACCACTCCTACCGCTTCTACTACGGCGGATGGGGCAGCTACGGTCTCGGCACCCAGGTCGGCGGCGGCTCCTACGTCCCCACCCCGGGCGCCAGCTACACCACACGCGGCGGATTCGGCAGCTCCTTCGCCGAAGGCGGCGGCCACTCCAGCGGCAGCGGCGAAGGCGGCGGCCACGGCGGAGGCGCAGGAGAATAATGCAGCGCATCTCCCTCACCCCACGCCAAAACTGGCAGCAAACGGTCGAATCCCAGGGCCTCACCTTCCACACCCTCGAAAACGGTACGCCATACTGGGACGAGTCCGCCGCCTACAAATTCACCGCCGCCGAGATCGACACCCTTGAAGCCGCCGGCTACCAGCTTCAGGAGATGTGCCTCGCCGCCGCCCAGCACATCATCGACAAAAAGCGTTACGCCGAACTAGATATCCCCCAGTTCGCCGTAGAAGCCATCGAGTGGGCCTGGAACAACGAGCCGCCCGCCCTCTACGGCCGCTTCGACGTCGCATGGGCAGGCGCGCAAAGCGGCACCGCCCCCAAACTCCTCGAGTACAACGCCGACACCCCGACCTCGCTCCTCGAAGCCGCCGTCATCCAGTGGAACTGGCTGAAGGACATGCCATCCAACCTCGTCTCCTCCAAGCCAGACCAGTTCAACTCCATCCACGAAAAGCTCATCGCCAAGTGGAAGGACATCAACCCCTACCTCTCCAAGCCCATCTACTTCGCCGCGCTCGACAATCCTGAAGACCAGCTCACCGTCACCTACCTCCGCGACACCGCCCAGCAAGCCGGCCTCGAAACCCTCCAGATGTTCATGCAGGAGATCGGCTGGAACGACGACCAGCAGTCCTTCCTCGACCCCGACGAACACCCCATGTTCTCCATCTTCAAGCTCTACCCCTGGGAAGCCATGCTCCAGGAGGAGTTCGGCCCACACGCCCTCGCCACCTATCAGGTCACCCGCTGGATCGAGCCCATCTGGAAGATGCTCCTCTCCAACAAAGGCATCCTCCCGGTCCTCTGGCAGCTCTACCCCAACCACGAGCTCTTACTCGAAGCTCACTTCGCTGAATATGCAGCCGACCCAGCCACAAATCCGGGTGCCCCACGTCCCGCCTCTGGGACGTGGGTCTCCACACCGCCACGAAGCAACATGGCGAACTACGTCCGCAAGCCCCTCATGTCCCGAGAAGGCGCCAACATCACCCTCGTCCGCGACAACGCCACCATCGTCTCCACCCCCGGCCCCTACAACGGCAAGCAGATCTACCAGGCCCTCGCCCCTCCGGCGGTCTTCGACAACCGCCACGCCGTCCTCGGCCTCTGGATGATCGACCAGGACTGCTGCGGCATGGGCGTCCGCGAGTCCTTCAGCCCCATCACCGACAACCTAAGCTCCTTCGTCCCCCACTTCTTCGCTTAGAAGCGAGAAGAGAAAAGATCGCGCCGACCAACGGGAGGCCCGTCGCACACCGCCTTGCCGAGACCGGTATACAAGTCACGAAGTGACCGCCCCACGCGTAGTGGGCCCGTCCGGCAGGACACCTCTAAACAGCCTTACGCTGAAAGCTGGTCTTCTTCGAACCTGCAAACGAATCCTTAGCCTTGAACGACTGCATCGACGCCCCTGGGCCCGGCTTTGCGCCACTCTTCACATGCGCGGCCTTTTCGCGCAACGCCTGCAGCCTCGCTGCCTTCGGCCCCAGTCCACCTATCTTGATCGAACCAGCTTTAGGAATAAATTCACTCATACAGAAATCCTCTCACGCTTCGTGGAGCGGCATGCCTCTAGATTACAGTGGCCCCGCCCGTCCCTGATACTCTAAGCTCCTCCGTACCCACTTCTTCACCTGAGCAGCCTGTGCCCGATCAGAGGCCCGGTCCGTCCCCAGCATCGCGGCCCATCTCCACCCCGACACCCAGCCCTCAGACGCCGCCTCCCAGCTTTCCCATCAACTCGTGAGGAATCCTGCCAGCCTCCGACGATCTACCGTGCGGGCTGGCAGTTTTGCTAGTTATCCGTACCCCACAGCGCCTATAGACTGCTCCCGAGAATCAGATCCACAAAAGAAACGGATAAATGGGGTACAGAGATGCTGGGGAAAGACTTATATCGCCGATACCGGCGCTGGTCACTATGTTGAGCCTGCTGCCGCTGTCGTTGGCGGCTCAGCAGATTGATAGGCACCGTGCTGCCCGTCCCCGAACCTCGGTACCCAACCATCACGGAGCTGGATGCCCCGTCGCGGGATACTATGACCTCGCGACCGGCAAAGTCGCATTGGTCTAACGCGGGAAAAGGTGAGCCCCGCGCATGTCCGCGCTAAGCGACGGCGGGGCATGCGTCGATCACTATTGAATGCAAGTCTGAAATAAGACTGCGTTCGCTTCAGCATCAGGAAGGAGCAGGAAAATGAGAGCGATTCGTCTACTCGGGATAGCCAACATCGTGACGCTATTGTTTCTATGCAGCGCATTCGGAACAGTGGCGGCGCAATCGACGAAGGTTCAAGGCATCATCAAGAGTCGGAGCGGACCAGACATAATCCTGAACACAAGCCAGGACCCGAACATGGTGGTCATGTTGACTGATAGCACAGACGTGGGCCAGGTGGAGGGGCTGCTGAAGGCGCGCAGCAAGCAGATGTCCATGGTAGCCCTGATTCCCGGACTCGCCGTTTCGGTCGAAGGCGATTACAACAACCAGAACGTCCTCGTTGCCAGCAAAGTACGATTCAAGGGCAACGACCTGAAGAATGCCAAAGCCATCGAAGCCGGCATGCACGATACCAATCAACAGGTACAAAAGAACCAGGAAGAGCTGCAGAAGCAGAACGCCGAATTGCAGGCCCAGAATGAGGCCCTGCAGAAGCATCAGGCCGCCATCGAAGCCAACGAAGCTAAGATTGCCGCCAACAAGGCCGCCGTAGACGCCGCAATCGCGCGCTTCGGCCAGCTTGATGACTATTACATCATGGACGAAGTCACCATTTACTTCGACAACGGTAAAACCAAAGTGGATCCCAAGTACATCTCCCAGGTTACGACCTTGGCTCAAAACGCCAGCAAGGTCGAAGGTTACATGGTCGAGGTGAAGGGCTATGCCTCGGCCGTCGGCAGCCCGCAGGTGAACCAGAAGATCAGCCAGGAGCGCGCGCAGAACGTCACCGACATTCTGCTTCAGCAAGGCAAGGTTCCTCTTACCAGAATGCTTGCCCCCGGAGCGATGGGCGAAAGCGAGCAGGTGGCTACTAACAAGACTGTGGAAGGCCAGGCAGAGAACCGCCGCGTCGTAGTCCGGGTCCTTCAGAACAAGGCGATCGCCGGAATACCAGGAGACTGACCTTACAAATAAATATTGGGGAGTACAGCAATGGTCATGAAAGACTTATCCGCAATACCGTTGTTGGTCTCTGTCCTCGGCCTGTTGCCGCTGTCGACGGCGCATTCGCAATGGCGCCGGCGAATCTTAAGCCGCAGGGAGCGTAATCTGTCTTGCGGACATCATCGTCCAGGCGCGCCTGCGGTCTTCGCCGGGGCGCGGCGATCGACAAACTTATACCCCTCCGGCGGCTGAAAATACCAGGAGGCTCCGGCGTCGAGATCTCCGTCACGGTAAACGTCTGCCTTCCAATCTGCGGGGCCTCCACAGTCGAAATCAGGTTGATCCCCAAGTCCGGAGAGAATCGGTACTGCCTTACCGTCGACATCGGAAGGTCGTTGCCCATCACGCCCGCGTTCACCGTCAGCGTGTCTTTATACTCATGCACCTGCACGCCATCGATGTTCCCTACGCCGAGGTCTTCATGCATGCGTTCTCCCTTGCCACCCTAAGGAGTCCTGACTGGGATTCGCGTTGGACGAAACGTTTGCTCACACTACTGCTCAGCTTCAACAGGTCATTCACCTTCGTCTGAACGCTGCACTGATAAAGCGTCCGCGCCTGGGGATGTGCAATCTGGATCCAGCTGCCGCGAAGAAACGCCACTGCCCTTGGGCGACACACCAGCACTCCTCATTAGCGGCCTCGACTGTCGGCTTGAGCGGCCGCGAGTTCACGGTGGTTAAAGTACCGCCGATGGTCATGGAGCGGCGGGCCTGCCGCCAGGCAGCCTGAAGGGAGGCGAGTCGATTTCGGAATCGCGGCACAACCATGCTCTGCAGTACCTCCTGCCCTCGATGATGGTGCCCCCGCCTTCGTCAGGCGTCTGGGAGTGGTCTCCCCGTTCCCACGACCAGCAGGAACGGCATTACGACCATCCATCCTTGTCCAACCGTCGAAATTGACAGGAAGAAGCATCGGCCACCTAACAGTGAACGGCAGTCATGATTTCATATGAGTCATCCGGACTATGTCTGCCAACGGCCGCTGCAATCGATTCACCGGGCATATGTCCTTCCCGTAGCCCCGCTATTCCCCTTTTGCCGCCTAAGGGCACGGCTTTAGCCGTGCCGTAACGGCCACCGGCGAAGCTGCTTCAGCCGACTGAGGGCTGTGCCAACACAACCCAACTTCCCTCACTTGACAAGACCACCCCTCCGGATTGGCTACAATAGAGGAGCGCGAACATAAAATCGTGCCAGCCCTCCGCCGTAAACCCAAGCTTTTTCAAGACTTTGCACCTAGCCCCTCAATGTTGACAAGACTTTAGCGTCCCTTTCAATACGAAGTCCAAACCTAAGCCTTGTATTTGGAAGACTTTAGCAACTTTTCACCAGGGGAGGGTCACCCTCCCAACCAGAGGTCAGCCTTGAAGATCGTTCTCGCCGAAAAAGTCTCGCCCGCCACTCTAGCCGTCTTCCAGCAGGAGCCCGGCTGGCACATCGTCACACCCGACCAGATCAAAAACGGCCTCGCCGCCGAACTCGCCGACGCCGACGCCCTCGTCGTCCGCTCCGCCGTCCAGGCCGACGCCAAGCTCCTCGAATCCGCCCCCAAACTCCGCGTCATCGGCCGCGCCGGAGTAGGCGTAGACAACATCGACACCGACGCCGCCACCCATCGCGGCATCGTCGTCATGAACACCCCCGGCGCCAACGCCGTAGCCGTAGCCGAACTCACCCTCGGCCTCATGATCTCCCTCGCCCGCGCCATCCCCCGCGCCAACTCCACCATGCACGCAGGCCAAATGGGAGAAAAAATCGCTCCAGGGCTCCGAACTCCGCGGCAAAACGCTCGGCATCGTCGGCCTCGGCCGCATCGGCCTAGAAGTCGCCCGCCGCGCCTCCAGCTTCGGCATGCACCTCATCGGCTACGACCCTTTCGTCGCCCCCGTCATCGCCCGCGAGAACAACGTCAGCCCTCGTCCCCATCGACGAGATCTTCAAATCGTCCGACTACCTGACGCTACACGTCGGCCTCACCACCCAAACCGAAGGCCTCATCAACCAGACCTCCATCCGCATCATGAAGAAGGGCATCCGCATCATCAACTGCGCCCGCGGCGAGCTCATCGTCGAACAAGCCCTCGCTGACGCCATCAAATCTGGCCACGTAGCCGGCGCCGCCCTGGACGTCTTCCACCAGGAGCCCCTCAAAGACTCCCCCTTCTTCGACCTCGACAACGTCATCCTCTCCCCGCACATCGCCGGCGCCACCGACGAGGCCCAGGAGGCCATCGGCATCCAGCTCGCCATGCAGGTCCGCGACTACCTCAAGCTCGGCGTCGTCCAGAACGCCGTCAACCTCCCCTCGCTCTCCCACGAGGAGTACAAAGAGATCGCCCCCTACATCGAGATGGCCGAGCGCCTCGGCCACTTCCTCTCCCACGCCACCCCCGGCAACCTCGAAAACATCCAGATCACCTACACCGGCCGCCTCGCCTCCGGCAAAACCGACCTCATCCGCAACGCCGCCATCGCCGGCATCTTCAACGGCACCGACGGCGAGGGCACAGCACCGCCAACCGCATCAACGCCGCCGCCATCGCGGCCGAGCGCGGCATCCGCATCCAGGAAGACAAGAAGGAGTTCACCACCGGCGGCGTAGGCTCCGTCCTCAAGCTCGTCCTCCACTCCTCCGACGGCGACACCAGCGCCTCCGCCACCGTCCTCCACGGCAACTCACCCCGCCTCCTCAGCTACGACGGCATCGACATCGAGGCCCCCCTCCACGGCACCCTCGTCGCCATCCGCAACCACGACGTCCCCGGCGTCGTCGGCCGCATCGGCACCATCCTCGGCAAACACTCCGTCAACATCGCCAACTTCGCCCTGGGCCGCGCAACCGATCCAGCCCAAACGGCCGACCGCTCCCACCGCGTCCCCCAGGGCCAGGCCATCGCCGTCGTCCAGATCGACGTCCCCAACGCCGCCTCCGCCACCGCCGCCATCGAGGCCCTGCGTAAAGTTGAAGCCATCGCAAGCGTCCGCCTCATCGAACTAGGGAAGCTGTAACGATTTGAAACGCGGATGAGGCGTGAAATCGCATCTTCACTCCTCGTCTCGCATCAGAATAAGGTAGAAACAGAGAAAGAACCTAATGCCGCTATACGAATACGAATGCACCACCTGCCACAAGCACACAGAAAAGATCCAGAAGTTCTCTGATCCCGAGATCACCGTCTGCCCTCACTGCGGCGGTCATCTCGAGCGCGTCCTCTCCGCCCCGGCCGTCAGCTTCAAAGGCGGCGGATGGTACGCCGACGGCTACGGCAACGCCAAGCCCAAGTCCATCCGGTGAAAGCAGCAGCACGTCCAACGGCGACTCCAAGTCCAGCACCGACTCGAAGCCCAGCACCGATTCCAAGCCAGCCAAGGACAGCGCGCCCGCCGCAGCGCCTGCGACCTCTACCCCGGCCGCGGCGTCCGCATCTTCCTCAGACAAAAATAGCCGTTCCTAAGCGCTTCGTCGCGGTGCAACAAGGTTCCGCTTCGCCCCGCAGTGATCTTCAGATATGCTCTGACTAACTCCAAAGTCATTGAGCTCTGTTGCATTGGCCTGATCCATCGGCCCAGAACATCCGCACTCGTGCATCCGTCACGAGACACATCGCAAGAGGAGGAACGATACATGGAGCAGGCCCTCGCCCCGATCGCCGAAGCACCCGTCATCCGGCCTGCGCCCCAACATCCTCTCGCCAATCGAGACGCTGGCTCAATCCATCTCCACCATCGCCCCAACCACCTCGCCGACGATGACCGTCCCTCTGGTCTTCGCCCTCGCCGGCAACGGAACATGGCTCGCCTATCTCTTCGCTACGGTCGCGATCCTCCTCATCGCCCTCTGCATCAGCCGCTTCGCCCGCTACACCTCCTGCTCCGGCTCGCTCTACACCTACGCGACCTCGTCACTCCCACCAGTCGTCAGCGGCATAGCCGGCTGGGCGCTCCTCCTCGCCTACATCGCCACGGGCTCGGCCGTCGCCGGAGGCTTCATCAACTACGCCAACGTCTTCCTCGTCGCATTCTTCGGCCGAACCACTCACCGACGACCCTCCTCGGATCTCATCTGCGTCGCGGGCGGCCACCTTCATCGCCTACCGCGACGTCCAGGTCTCTGCCCGCCTCATGCTCTGGATTGAAGCTGCCTCAGTCCTCTTCATCGCCATCGTCCTCGCTCTGCTTCTCTGGCGACAACGGCCCCCACATCGATCCCGCCGCAACTCCACCTCACCGGAGTCACGCCCTCCGCCGTCCGTCTCGGCGTCGTCATGGCCCTCTTCAGCTTCGTCGGCTTCGAGAGCGCCACCACTCTCGGCCACGAAGCCGTCAATCCGCTCCGCACCATTCCCCGCGCCGTCATCCAGTCCGCCATCTTCTGCGGCCTCTTCTTCGTCCTCTGCGCCTACCTCGAAACCCTCGGCATGGCCGCCGCCCATCAGGACCTCGGCACCTCCACCGCCCCCCTCAGCGTCCTCGCCAACCTCGCAGGCGTCCGCCTCCTTGGCCCGCTCATCGACTTCGGCGCCCTCGTCAGCATGTTCGCCTGCACCCTCGCCTGCATCACCGCCGCCGCCCGGGTCCTCATGCGCATGGCCCACAACGGCCTCGCCCACCATCGCCTCAGCACTGCCCACACGAAGAACGCCACTCCCAGCTCTGCCGTCCTCCTCTCCGGCCTGCTAACCGTGCTCCCCGTCTGCGTCCTCGCCGCGCGCGGCATCTCCGGCATCGACATCTACGGCTGGATGGGCTCACTCTCCGTCTACGGATTCATGACCACCTACGGCCTCGCCGCCATCGCGCTTCCCGGTCTACCTCAAGCGCAACCACCACCTCACCCCTGGCACCATCGCACTCTCAGTCGCCGCCACCCTCGCCACTCTGCTCGCCCTCGCCGGGACCCTCTACCCAGTCCCAGCCGCACCCCTGAACTGGCTCCCCTACTTCTATCTCATCTACATCCTCTGCGGAGTGGCCTGGTTCATCAT
The DNA here is from genome assembly GCA_963756685.1 of uncultured Acidobacteriaceae bacterium. Classification (GTDB taxonomy): domain Bacteria; phylum Acidobacteriota; class Terriglobia; order Terriglobales; family Acidobacteriaceae; genus Edaphobacter. The sequence continues at coordinate 2,014,716 of CAVWON010000001.1, read as the reverse complement.
CTCGAACCGAAGACAGGCCCAGTCAAAATCTAATCTTCCCCGATGTCCTCGTTCCAAATCTCAGGATGCTCCGCAATAAACCCGCCCAGCAGATCAGCGCACTCCGCGGAATCCAGATCAATCACCTTCACCCCAAGCTCCTTCAACCACTCGACCCCACCAGAAAAATTCCGTGCTCTCTCCTACCACCAGCGTCCGAATCCCAAACTGCCGAACCAACCCGCTGCAGTACCAGCAAGGCGCCAGCGTCGTCACCATAATCTTGTCGCGATAACTTCTCTGCCGTCCCGCCCGCCGAAACGCATCGGTCTCCCCATGCACTGACGGGTCGTCCTGCTGCACTCTGCGGTTCCGCCCCGAAGCGAGCAGCTTTCCTTCTCCATCAAATAAAGCCGCACCGATCGGAATGCCACCCTCGCTTCGACCGATGCGGGCCTCTTCAAGCGCGACCTCCAGCATCGCGCGATACCCCTCAACTCCCGTCATTCCTATCCTCTCTTCGGCGGCGGCGGAGACCTTCTTCCCCTCTTTCCGGGCCTCGGACAATCCGATCGCAATCGCCTGCTTCGGATTCGTCACGGTCTTCCCGCTGCGCCCGCTCTTCAGCTTACCCTGCTTCATCGCTTTCATCTCGCGTTCGACGTCCTTGCCTGCCGACGGACTATATTTGCGAGTCGAACTCGACTTCTTGCTTGTGCTCTTCTTCGCTGCCTTCTTCGTTGCCATAGACTATCCTCCCTCTCGTATAGGAGGCCTTCATCCACTAAACGAGTTGCATCAAAAGCAACGGGCAGCGCCAATCATTTCCTCGCTCGCCTTCGCCTCCACACCACGGCCCCCACGAGCACCACAAGCACGACCACCCCCACCAGCCGCAACGTCATCTTCTGCATCCACGAGCGCGTCCGCTCCAGCGAGCCATCCTGCCACGCCGCATACACCGCATCCAGATCAGCAGTCATACCGGGAATCGTAATCAGCTTGAAGTCCGTAACCGGCAACGAACCAAAGATCCTCGCCGGCGCTGGAGGCGCTCCATTCCGGTCCTTCGGAATCGCGATCATCATCTCATTGATCTCGGCATCACGGGGATCGTCCCACAGCGCGGCTTCCGTAGTGTTTGGAAATAGCGTGTCGTGCCCCGTCATCTTTTTCTCGATCGCCGCCACGCCATCCTGACACACGCCCAGCGGGTAATACCCGCCAAACGGAAGGTCCGGCCGCCTTAATGTGCTGATGCACATAAGCAATCAGCATCTTCGCTACCAGCCGCGTCACCTCCACCGCTTGCGCGTCGCGATACTCATGCGCATGCCGGCCAAGTACCCACCCTTGGTCCAGCGTGTCCATCGTGCGAAACTCCGCCTTCCCATCAATACCGAAGTAGAAGCTCACGTCCGCATTCACCTTCGGCCCGCGAACCGTCCACTCATACTCCGCATGGCTCACCGGCACCAGCAGTGACCGTGCCTGTCCAAAAATCGGCTTCGTCCCCGGAATCGCGATCTGCGAGTTCACGTAGAACGGCATCATCACGTCTTGCCCCTTGTAGTGAAAGTGGCCGAAGTTGGCGAAGTACCGCCCGTCCGCGATCACCACCGAATGTCCCGTCGCCATCAGCGCCTGCACCAGCTCCTGCGGAGTCGTCGCCGTCTTGCCAGCCACCTCCGCAGTCACCGTAGCCGCACCGTCGAGCGCATTCAGCCCAAGCCGGTTCAACACGTCCGCCAATCGTTGGCTGTCCGGATGCATCGGCGCAAGCGTCGGGTTCGCCACGTCTCCCCGAACCACGCCCGCTCCCATCGGGGTCACCAGCACATCGTTCGATAGCCCAGGCAACGTAGACGGCTTATCGAGACTCACCGTCTCCGCCTTGTCCTCCGCATAGCTCCCCAGGTCGAGATACTCTGCAACCACTCCCTTGTCTGCACTTACTGGTGCCTCAGTCGGCGCTCCCGACGGAGTTCCAACCGGCGTCTCCGGGTGCTTCGCCGCCACCTTATTGATGACACCCACAGCAGGGCTGACCTCCTGCATCGTCCATCCCGGAAAGCGATCGAGCCCCTGCCAATCATTGCCCAGAATCAACTCCCGCAGCCGCTTGATGAGCCTTGGGGTCATCAGCGCCGGCCCCTTCTTGCCGCCCTGGTCGAGCTTTGCCAAAAGCGCATCGGTAAATCCCGGCGTGGCCGCAAGCTCCCGCATCATCTGCGACAGTAACACCGTATTCGGAGGCATCGGCGTCTCCGGCACCACATAGGGCGCCTCTGTCCGGCACCCAATAACGGCAAGCAGAACGCTCACGTACACTCCGCGGCAGACACCTTTGGATAAGGACAAACGCATTCGCATCCGCCCATTAAACCCTAATCCCGCTGCCCTGCCACCTAGTTATTTAGCTAGTTATTTGCCGCGCGAAATCGCTTTAGAGCGAATCCAGCTTCTTCACCACTAGCTCATTCAGCAGCGCCGGATTCGCCTGCCCCTTCGACAGCCGCATTACGTTCCCCACAAAGAACGCCGCAACCGTCTTCTTCCCGCCACGATACTGCTCCACCTGCTTCGGGTTCGCCGCGATCACCTCGTCAATCATCGCCTCGATCGCACCCGTATCGGAGATCTGCTGCGGCTTCTCCCGCTCATACACGACGGGAAAATCCTCTTTCTTCTCAAAGCTGATATCCAGCAACTGCTTGAGCATCTTGCTCGAAAGCTCACCCGACTCCGCCAAGTCCGCCGCCATCACAATCCCAGCCATCGAAACCGGCGACTGCTCCGGCTCGAGCCCCGCCAACCGCAGCCGCATCGTCAACTCGCTCGTCAAAAGCGCAGCAACGCGTTTCGGACTCTTTGCCTGCTTCGCCGCCGCTTCGAACCTGTCCGCAAACTCCCGAGTCGCCGTCAGCGTAGCAGCGTCCTGCGCCGAGATCTCGTATTCCGCAATCATCCTCGCCCGCCGTGCCTCCGGCAGCTCCGGCAGCATCTTCAAAATCTCGGCCTGCCACTCCTTGCCCACCACCAGCGGCGGCAGATCCGGCTCCGGAAAATACCGGTAGTCATGCGCCTGCTCCTTGCTCCGCATCGAGTAAGTCCGTCCCTCTACGCTGTTCCACAAACGTGACTCCTGCACCACACGCCCACCGTCTTCCAGCACTCCGATCTGCCGCTCGATCTCGTATTCAACCGCCGAACGAATGTACCTGAAGCTGTTGACGTTCTTGACCTCGGCCTTCGTGCCGAACTCCTTCGCCCCTTTGAGCATCACGCTAACGTTCGCATCGCAACGCAGCGACCCTTCCTCCATGTTGCAGTCGCTCACACCGGTGTAGAGCAGAATCTCTTTCAGCTTCGTCAGGTACTCAAACACCTCGTCCGCGGTCCGCAGGTCCGGCTCACTTACAATCTCGACCAGCGGCGTTCCACATCGATTCAGGTCGATATACGTCTTCGACACCGAGTCCGCGAAACCATCATGCAAACTCTTGCCGGCGTCTTCCTCCATATGCAGACGAGTCACGCCGATCCGCTTCGTTATCGCCGCCCCGCTCGCGTCGAACCCGGGACCTCGATCCACCCATGCTCCGCAATCGGTTTATCGAACTGCGATATCTGGTACCCCTTAGGCGAGTCGGGATAAAAGTAATTCTTCCGCGAAAAAATACTCGTCTCACGAATCTCACAATTAATCGCCTTCGCCGCCAGCACCGCAAACTCTACCGCCCTGCGATTCAACACCGGCAGCGCGCCCGGCAACCCCAGGCAAGTCGGGCAGATATGCGTATTCGGTTCGCCGCCATACTTGTTCACGCAGCCACAAAACGCCTTCGAGGCAGTCAAAAGCTGAACATGCACCTCCAGCCCAATCACAGGCTGGTACTTGGCAAGGATCTCGGGCGTAATTGCAGTCATCGTTGACATCGGCACTTCGATTCTACCAAGCGTCATGCCTTTCCCTGCAGCACCTGCGACTCGGTCCCGCTCCAGTATGAGAAAATCCGCTCAGCGCGCTCCACTCAGCAGCCGACCGCAGATGAAAGAAAAACCTCCCCCAAAGACACGCAGCTACGGAGTCGATTCCCGGCACTTCCTCCCCATGCTCCGCGACCTCTTTGAACTGGCGACCGTTCGCCTCGCCAACAGTAAGACCCGCCGCCACGTCGTCCAGCTCGGCCGCAGCGTTCGCCAGCACGCCTTCGACGCCCGCGACACCCTCCCGGTCATCGACCACCCGGCCCTCGCAAACTTCCTCGGTTGCAATGAACCCCGCGAGATCGTCCTGCCCCCCATCGACACCATCAGCCTCTCCGGCCTCGGCTTCGTCGTCCCCTACACTCTTCTCGCAACCGTAGTCAGTGCGCTTCAACCCAAAAAAATCTTCGAGACCGGGCACCTTTCGCGGCGTCGGCACTCTCACCATGGCCCTCAACGCTCCCGAAGCTGAAATCTACACCCTCGACCTCCCCGAACAACACACTCCCGCCGAGGTCGAGACCCTCAGCAAAGGCGACAAGGAGTGGGTTCGCCTCTCCCGCACCTCCATCGGCTTCGCCTTCCTTGGCCACCCCGCGGCAATCCGCATCCATCAGCTCCGCGGCAACTCACTCACCTTCACTCCGCGCGAGTACCTCGCCAACACCGACCTCTGCTTCATCGACGGCGGCCACTCCTACGAGTGCATCAAGGCCGACACCGAAACCGCACTCAAAATCCTCTCTCCCAACGGCGTCATAGTCTGGGACGACTACACCTGGTTCATCGACGGCGTCAGCCAATACCTCACCGAACTTCGCAACTCGCTCCCGCTCTATCGCATCGCCAGCAGCCAACTCGTCATCTATCGCAGGCAGGACCAGAATGGTCCCGACAAGCTAACATCGCAGCAGACATGGAACCCATAACCCACCTCATGACCGGAGCCTGCCTTGCCCGCGCAGGATTCAACCGCAAGGCGGCCTACGCCGCCGTCACTATGACGCTCGCAGCCGAAGCGCCCGACCTCGACACCCTATGGTCTATCGACGGCCCGATCGCTGCCTTTCAGCATCATCGCGGATGGACCCACACCTTCTTCGGCCTGCCCTTCGAGGCAGCGATCATCGTAGGTGTAATCTGGCTCTTCCACCGCTGGCGCACGAATCGTAAGAGCCCTGCCAAACCACCTCGCGCCCCGGTCCGCTGGGGGCTGCTCTACTGCTTCTCCCTCGTCGCCCTGCTAAGCCATCTGCTGCTCGATTGGACCAACAACTACGGTCTCCGCCCCTTCTTCCCCTTCAATCCCCGCTGGTACGCCGGCTCCTTCGTCTTCGTCTTCGAACCGGTCCTCTTTCTCGTCCTCCTGATCGCCCTCGTCGCCCCGTCCCTCTTCGGCCTCATCAGCAGCGAAGTAGGAGCGCGCAGCCCGGCGTTTCGGGGACAGGGCTGGGCCATCGCCGCTCTCCTCGCCATGGTCGCACTCTGGACCCTCCGCTTCGTCGAACACGACAAGGCCGTCCAACTCGCGCAGGCCGCCGACTACAACGGCGCGTCCACCCTTCGCATAACGGCTGACCCCTACCCGATCAACCCCTTCCACTGGCAGACCGTAGCCGAAACCCCACAGTACTACCAGATCGCCAGCCGCCGACACCTTCAACAACACCATCGCAACCAGCAACCAGGCACGAGGTCATCTACAAACCACCCACAACTTTGGCAACACTCGTCGCCAAACGCAGCTGGCTCGGCGAGATCTACCTCGACTGGTCTCAGTGGCCCGTCGTAACCGAAACCGGCACCGATCCGGACGGCCTTACCACTGTCACCTTCCGCGACCTGCGTTTCCTCTACGACACACCGATCTTCGCCGGTCGAAAGGCACCCTCCGCTCTCAGGCACGGTCTACGTCAACGACGATCGCCGCGTCGTACGCATGGAGATCGATGGCCACGTCCAACACTGACAAGCACACTATAGAGAAGAGTCGTTGTCAGCCTCTTCAACGGGCAAACTCGTCCCGCGCCGCCGATCGAACACCTTGCGGATCACATACCCCAGCAGCAGCACGAGGACGATTCCACCCGCGCTCATCACGTAGCCATGGTGCCTGTGCAGGGTCCTCGCGATCGTCTCAAGGATCTTCGGCCCGTAGGTAATCGTAATAATCGCCCAGATCAGGAACCGCAAGAACTTGCCCACGCAGATCGCGCTGAAGAACCACAGCGGCTTCATCTCAAACACCCCGGCGGCAAACTCAAACAGCTTCACCGGCATCGGCGGAGGCATCATCGCCGGGACCATGATCGCCAGAAACTCCTGCTTCTCAAAGCGATCGCGCATCTGCTCATACCGCTGCCGGTTGATCCGTTTCAGCAGAAACAGCTCTCCACCCGCACGCCCCAGGTAATACGGCACCATGCTGCCGATCCCGGAGCCAACCGCCGCCATAAAGCAATACAGCAGAAACCGTTTATGGTCGTTCGCGACATAATCGATCAGCAGCGCGTCGATCGGCACCGGGATCGCCGCCGAATCGATGATCGCCAGCGCACCAATCCCCCACACGCCGAACGGCTTCAATGCCGCAAGCATCACGACATTCATTTTGTGCAGAAAAGCAACGGGAGATATCTTCACGGGGTATGCCCTATTCTACCTGCCGTCAGCACTTCCATGTTGGTTGCCATGCGAAGCAGCATGGTGCTCCGTTCGTCCGGCCAGTAGATCGAGCGCATGCGGAAGCAGAGGCAGAATCGCCCCCAGCGAGCTCTTCGCTCCCGACGGGCTGCCCGGCAGGTTTACGATCAGCGTCTTTCCCAGCGTCCCGCAAACCGCGCGGCTCAACGCAGCAAACGGCGTATGCCGCAGTCCATCAGCGCGCATCTGTTCCGCCAATCCGTCGATCAACCGTTCACAGACCAGCCTCGTGGCCTCCGGAGTCACGTCCCGCGCAGCCAGCCCGGTACCCCCCGTAGTCACAATCAGGTCCGCGCCTTGTGCGTGCCGTCGCAACGCTACAGCGATCAAATCCAGCTCATCAGGAAGCGTCTCTGCCGTCACCAGGCCCGCACCAGCGGCCTCCAGCAACTGGCGGACAGCCGGCCCGGACAAATCGACCTGCTCTCCCCGCGAACAGCGGTCACTGATCGTCAGCACAACGGCGCGAATATCGGACGAAAACCTCTCGGACACGCTCTCAGTCTACGGGTTTTGCCCTTTGGTTTCATAAAACTTCGCCATCAACCGCTTCTTCACCATAAACCGCCTCAAAAATGAGAAAATATAGGGGCGTATGCAAGTCGGGGCACCCAACCGGTAATTCACAGTAAATCTCTTAACCGAAACTTTCGCCTTCCACACCCGTCAGAACCTATAACCCATGCCCTCCCTCGAGACCCCACCCAACCCCGCACCGCCCACCCAACCCGTCAAGGTGCGCACCGGCCGCTACGGCGTACTCGAGGAGCATGAGCTGATCCACCTGCTCGACTCGCTCGACGACGAACGCTCCAAAGCGCGCTTCCGCGAGTCCATCTACATCTCGATCATCATTTACCTGGGGATCGTCTGGTTCCTCTTCTACGGCCCGCGCGTCCTCTTCCACCAGCCGCGCCTCATCAGTCCGGTCGACGTGCTCAAGGAGCGCGATAAGCAGCTGACCTTCCTCGACACACCCAAGGACCTGTCGAGACTCACGCCAAAGCCCCGGGCCACCCCCGAGAGAAACCACGCTCAGCCGCTCGATCAAAAGACGCTGCAGCAGTTGCAGGCCATGCGCAAGGCCGAAGCTCCAGCCCCTGCACCGGCACAGCCAGCCCCAACACAAACTGCACCCACCCCTCCTGCTCCACAACCGCCACCGCCTGCACCGCCGCCGACCCAGCAGGCCCTCATCGAGGCCCCTAAGCCGGCACAACCCACCCGGCCAAACTTCGGCAATCCCAATCAGACCCCCGGAGACGCCATCCGCAGGGCCGCCCAGGACGCGGCGCACGACCGCGGCTCCGGAGACTACGCCCCAGGCCCCCCCGGCGCTCAGGGGGGAATGGGTGCCGGCGTCCAGGTTCTCTCCGACACGCAGGGCGTTGACTTCGGCCCCTACATCCGAAGGATCCTCGGCGACATCAAGCGCAACTGGATTCCGCTGATTCCGGAGGAGGCACGTCCCCCCCTCAACAAGCAGGGCGAGACCCATATCCGCTTCACCATCCTCCCTGACGGCCGGATCGCCGCCATGAACCTCGACGCCTCCAGTCAGGACACGGCCATCGACCGCGCCTGTTGGGGCGGCATCACCGGCGTCGGTCAGTTCCCGCCGTTGCCCGCAAACTTCCACGGCCCAAACCTCGAACTAAGCATCGGCTTCTTCACCAACAAGCCACTTCCATAAACCGCAAGAAGCCGTCCGGCGATTTACCTCAAGCCATTTCCGACCGCTTTCTAACTCATGTCACAACAGCACGTTCCGTCAACAGCTCGCCGGCAGACCGAACGCCGTCGTCAGGTGCGCGGTCTCCTTCTTCTCGCCCTCGCTATCCTTCTCTTCAGCGTATTGCGCGCCGGGCCCCACAACATCTTCACGCCGGGCTGGTGGCGTTTATGGTGATCTGGGAGGCGTCGCTATGGTGACAGCGCCCGGCAAACCTCTCATCGTCCTCGCCGGCCCCACCGCCAGCGGCAAGACCTCGCTCGCCCTCCGCCTGGCCGAAGAGTTCAACGGCGAGATCGTCAGCTGCGACTCCGTGGCCGTCTACCGCGAGATGGAGATCGGTACCGCGAAGCCCTCCCGCGAAGAGCGGGCCCTCATCCAGCACCACATGATCGACATCGTCTGGCCCGACGAGGCCTGCACTGCAGGCGACTACAGCCGTCAGGCCCGCGAAGCCCTCGCCGGTATCACCGAACGCGGCCGCCTGCCCATAGTCGCCGGAGGCACCGGCCTCTACCTGCGCGCACTTATCGACGGTCTCTTCCCCGCTCCCCCCAAAAAACCCGGCCAGCGCGAACGCCTCCGCAAAATCGCCGCGACTCGTGGCCCCGCATACCTTCACCGCCTCCTCACCCGCCTCGACAGGGCCGCTGCAGCAGCCATCCACGTCAACGACGTCCCCAAAGTCGTCCGCGCCATCGAAGTCTCGCTCGCCGCGAACCAACCCCTCACCGAACAATGGCAGAGGGGACGCGACACCCTCACCGGCTACCGCATCCTGCGCCTCGGTCTCAACCCACCCCGCGCTCGCCTCTACGAGCGCATCAACCAGCGCGCCGCCGCCATGTTCGACCGCGGCCTCGTCGAGGAGACGGAACGACTCATCGCCCGCTACGGCGAAGACTGCCGTCCCCTAACCTCTCTCGGCTACGCCGAAGCCACCGCCGTGCTGCAAAACGAGCTCACCCGCGAACAAGCCGTGGCCCATGCCCAGCAAGGCCATCGCAACTACGCCAAACGCCAGCTCACCTGGTTCCGTCGCGAACCGAACATGCGCTGGCTCGAAGGCTGCGGCGGCGACGAAGACATCGTCGAACAGGCCATGCGCCTGGTAGCCGCACATCTCTAACAACAAATCCATCACGAGAGAAATCAAGGTCGCCCAGGGCCGTCCCTGACTGTATGCTCCTTGAAATCGGTGGCATCGGTGTAATCGGTGTTGAGTTTTTCATTATCCCACCTCGTACCGCTCGTCTCGCTTAGGGCAGACGACCTCCAGCTTATAAAGTTTTTCGATCTCGACCTTCAACGTCTGCTGAGCGTCCGACTCGCCATGTACCAGGAAGACCTTCTTCAGCGTCGGCACCACCGGCTCCATCCATTCCAGAAGCTCCCTCTGGTCCGCATGTCCGCTTAGCTCACCGATGGAGTCCACCTCGGCCCGCAGGCGCATCGGCTCGCCAAAGATCTTCACCTCCGGCTGCCGCTGCACAATCGCGCGACCCAGCGTATGCTCCGCCTGAAATCCGGTGATTAACACCAGGTTCTTCGGGTCCTCAACGCTGTTCTTCAAGTGATGCAATACTCTCCCCGCCTCACACATCCCCGAGGCCGCAATCACAATAAACGGCATACGAAGCCCATTCAGCGTCTTGCTCTCCTCCACCGTGCGGACATACCGCAGCCGCTTCCAGCCAAACGGGTCTTCATGCAGATCCGCAAACGCGCGCGCGCCCTCGTCCCACACCTCTTCATGCTTGCGGAACACGTCCGTCACATTCACCGCCAGCGGACTGTCCACAAAGATCGGAATATCGGGAATCGCCTTCTCATCGATCAGCTCATGCAGCAGCAGCACGACCTGCTGCGTCCGCCCCACCGCGAACGCCGGCATAACAATGTGCCCCCCGCGCTGCGCCGTACGGTTCACGAGGTTCGCCAGCTTCTTCTTCACCGGACCTATAGGCTGGTGCAGGCGATTCCCGTACGTGCTCTCCATGATCAGGTAGTCCGCAGCCGGCGCCGCCTCCGGGTCCTTGATAATCGGCAAGCCCTTCCGCCCCACATCGCCCGAGAACAACAGCCGCGTCGTCTGTCCCTTTTCGCGGGCCTCAATCAGCACACCTGTCGACCCCAGCATGTGCCCGGCATCAAAAGTCGTCGAGGTAAAACCCGCATCGGCCGTCGAGCCCGCCAGCAACTGTGGAGTATGCAGCGCCACAGGCTTGAACTGCTGCATCACCTGCGCAGCATCCTCCTGTGTGTACAGCGGCATCACTGCGCCGTTCCCTGCCGCAACGCCGATCGATCTCCTGCGGTGCGTCCTCCTGTTCACAAACTCTGCGTCCGACTCCTGAATATGCGCGCTGTCCTTCAACATCTTCTCGCACAGGTCCACCGTCGACGGCGTCGTATAGATCGGCCCGCGATACCCTTGCTTCGCCAGCAGCGGAAGGTCGCCACTATGGTCGATGTGAGCATGCGAGAGCACAACAGCATTCAGCTGCTCCATCGGCAACGCCAGATGCTCATTGATCTCCCGCGCCTGTTGCCTGTGTCCCTGAAACAGTCCGCAGTCCAGCAAAATATTCTGTCCCGCGCATTCCAGATGGTGGGAAGATCCCGTCACCGTCTGTGCCGCACCCCAGAAATGCAGTCGTATCGCCATCCAATGACCCTCCTGAAAACCCAAACCATCCTAACCGAACCAACGATAGGTACTTCAGCAGACAAACAAAAAGGCCCGCCACAAGGACAGGCCCTTCCGTTTCAACCAGGAGCAATTCAGGCAGGTTGTACTACAAGATTGTCCGCCAGCTTGAAGCGAACGATCGACTCCGCAGGAATCTCAATGTCCCGATTCCCCGTCAAGCCGCTAATCAAAGTCCCTCCGCCTCCGCCCACAAGGCCGCCAACCAGCAACCCAACACCGCCAGTGGCAACGCCGCCAACCAGCATTCCAACGCCGGCGCCGCCGCCAATAATCGCAGCTGACCGCTTCCCCTTGCCCTTCTTGGTCTGCGTCAGATCGCCGGTATCGAGACGGTACTGCGTCCCATTCAACGTGAGATAAGTCAGCCGCAACTCCAGAATCGAAGAGCCCTTGAAATGCCCTCGCCGATGCGACGCAACCACCACGCCAGCTCACCGGTGTACCCCTCGGAATCACAACCCGATCGTTCTCTCCCACCACCGGATCGACAACCTCGCCATCAAATCGGTCTCCCACATGGCTCGTCTTCACGCTGATGTGTTGATTGATCCGAATCGTCAAGTTCGTTCCCGCCGCAACATTCACGTCGGCGGGCCGAACAATCGGCGCCGCACCCGGAGCAGGCGGAGGCGGTCCAACAGGCTGACCCGAAGCGTCCGTCTGCCCTGCCGTCACCGGCTGTCCCGTCGCCACTGGCGCGGTCGCAGGCGTATTCGCCGCAACCGCAACCGCGGGAGTCACCGTCGTCGTCACGGCCTGCGTCGTCTGTCCTGGCGCTGGCGGCTGCACTGTCGTCGTCGTCACGTTTCCGTTTTTATCTGTCGAAACCACCTGTTGCGCCTGCCCGGTGGCGGCGGCCTGCTGTTTGGCCGCATCGATCGCCGCGTCCTGCTTCGACTTGCAACCGGCCAGCATAACGAACGCCAGCACCATCGTCGCAGCGGCAGTTTTTCCTGAATATTGAAAGATCATTGTAGTGTCCTCACTCCTGTCCCAAATCTATCGCCTTATGCAAATCAAGGCGTTGCAACACTCCACTTGGTAAGATGCTCATTCCGCCCCAAAGACCACCCGGCCCGCAAAGGTTTAAGATGATTTCATGACCACCGCAGCCGTAAAACGCCCACAGCTCGCCCACCTCACCGCCCAGCTCGAAGCCCTCCGAATCCAGGGCACCTACTTCAAGCTGCGCGAGCTCGACGATCAGCAAGCCCCCGTCTGCACTTACGACGGCAAGCGCGTCATCAACCTCGCCTCCAACAACTACCTCGGCCTCTGCAACCACCCGAAGCTCGAAGAAGCCGCCATCGCCGCCACAAAAAAATACGGCGTAGGCTCTGGGGCCGTCCGCACCATCGCCGGCACCATGCGCATCCACATGGAGCTCGAAGAAAAGATCGCCGCGTTCAAAGGTGTCGAGGCCTGCGTCGTCTTCCAGTCCGGCTTCACCGCCAACGCCGGCACCGTCTCCAGCATTCTCGGCAAAGAAGACTTCATCCTCTCCGACGAGCTCAACCACGCCAGCATCATCGACGGCGCCCGTCTCTCCCGCGCAAAGATCAAAGTCTTTCGCCACAAAGACGTCGCCCACGCCGAAGAGCTCCTCCGCGAACTCCAGAACGAACCCGGCCACAAGCTCCTCATCACCGACGGCGTCTTCTCCATGGACGGCGACATCGGCCCGGTCGACAAGCTCGCCCACCTCGCCGAAAAATACGGCGCCATCATGATGGTCGACGACGCGCACTCGAGCGGTGTCCTCGGTCGCAATGGCCGCGGCTCCGTCGACCACTTTCACGTCACCGATAAGGTCGACATCCAGGTCGGCACGTTATCCAAGGCCATCGGCGCACTCGGCGGCTACGTCTGCGGCAGCCGCGACCTCATCGACTACCTCTACCACCGCGCTCGTCCATTCCTCTTCTCCACCTCGCACCCACCCTCTGTCGCCGCCACCTGCATCGCCGCGTTCGACATCCTCGAAAACGAGCCCGACCGCATCCAGCGCCTCTGGGACAACACCATCTACTTCAAGCAGCAACTCACCGACGCCGGCTTCGACGTCGGCGGCAACTCCACTCCAAAAAGCGAAACCCCCATCACCCCCATCATCATCGGCGACGGCCGCCGCACCATGGACTTCTCCCGCGCCCTCTTCGACGCCGGGGTCATGGCCACCGGCATCGCCTTCCCCACCGTCCCCGAGGGCAAGGCCCGCATCCGCACCATCATGACCAGCGAACACACCCGCGCCGAAATCAACCAGGCGCTCGAGGTCTTTTCCACCGTCGCCAGAAAAATGGGGATCCTGCAAGCCTAATCAATTGTTATCGAACCACATACCCCCCGAAAACCGGCTCTATTTTCATCAGGGTCACAACTTACCGAGTCTATTCTCGAGAAGATGCGTCTTATCTGTATGCCCCTTCGTTCTACTCCCCAATCCAGGCGCACGGGCTTGGTGCTTGGCACCGCGCTCTTGATCACCGTCCTCGGGGCAACGCTTAATCTCCGCGCGCAACAACCTGACACCGGCAGCTCCTCCACAAGCTCCTCAAACGAATTGGCTGCTGTCACACCGCCACTCCCAGTCTCCGAACTCCCCGACTCCCCCGGTGCCCTGCTCTACCCGCAATCCGGACAGACGCCCACCCCGGCTTCGCAGACCCAGACGCCCACCCCGGCCCCACAGACTACAGACAACCCCGACGCCGTCAGCCCCAACGGCAATCACCAGACCAAGCGCGCCCTCGGCATCATCCCCAACTTCAACTCCGTCTCCGCAGACGTCAAGCTGCCGCCCCTAAGCGCAAAGGATAAGTTCATCCTCGCAGGCAAGAGCAGCCTCGACTACTCCTCCCTCATCGTCGTCAGTGTCCAGGCAGGCTTCGCCATGAACAGCGACTCCTACCCTGAGTTCCATCAGGGCGTAAAAGGCTACGCCCGCTACTATTGGCACACACTCGCCGACACCGCGGACGAAAACTTCTTTGTCACTGGCGTCGGGCCCATCATCTTCCACCAGGATCCCCGCTTCTACACCCTTGGCCACGGCGGCTTCCGCAAACGGTCCTGGTACGCCGTCACCCGCGTCCTGGTCACACGCAAGGACGATGGGAATGAGACCTTCAACTTCTCGGAGATTATCGGCTCCGGCGCCTCATCCGGCCTCTCCACCCTCTGGTACCCCAAACAGTATCAGACCTGGACCAAAGTCGGTCAGAAGTGGCTCACCAGCGACCTCATCGACGGCTTTAACTTCTGGTGGAAGGAGTGGTGGCCCACCGCCAACAAATACGTCTTCCACCAAAAATCATAGGCATCATCGGGGCGGCCTGATTGGCGCCCCTAAGACATCGACACACTGCCGGATAAGGTTTGCATCCAGCCTTCGAAACGAAAGACAACGTCCATCAACTGGTCATCATCCAAAACTGTTTCATTCTCGGCGAAGCAAATTCCTCGAAGACGCGCCGCCAAATTTGAAACCGCAACAAGTGACACTGACACCAAAGTCTGACCCCAATTTCCGTTCTTCGGGCGTCATCAAACTTCTCTCCGATAAACAACCCTGCCCTCACAAATCGTAGCCATCACCCTCCCCACCATCCCCGCCCCGTCAAACGGCGTATTCCGCGACTTCGACCTCGACTGCTTCGCCTCAAAGCTCCACTCCGCCACCGGATCGAACACCACAACGTCCGCAAAGCTCCCCACCTTCAGCGTCCCCCGGCCCTCCAGCGAAACAATCCCCGCTGGCTTCGCACTCATCAACTCCATCACGCGCGAAATCGTCATCCCCTGCCCCTTATGCAACACGCGCAACGCCAACCCAAGCGCGGTCTCCAATCCGGTAATCCCATTCGGCGCCCGCTCAAACTCCTGCTCCTTCTCAAACCTCGCATGCGGAGCGTGGTCTGTAGCAATGCAATCGACCGTCCCGTCCATCAACCCTGCAATCATCGCCAGCCTGTCCGCCTCCGCTCGCAGCGGCGGATTCATCTTCGCATTCGTGTCATAGTCTCCGACCGCCTCATCGGTCAGCGTAAAGTGATGCGGCGCCACCTCGCACGTCACATGCAGCCCCTCCGCCTTTGCAGTCCGTATCAAAGACATCGCCTTGGCCGTCGACACATGCTGCACATGCAGATGCGGCCGCAGACCATCGTGCTTTTCAATGTCCTTCAGCAACCAGATATCGCGCTCTACGATCCGCGCCTCCGCCTCCACCGGCATCCCGCGCAGCCCGAGCCGGAACGCCACCGGCCCTGCGTTCATGCTGCAACCGCCGGTCAGCCGCGTGTCCTCCGCATGCTGCGAAACCGGCACGCCAATCCCCGCCGCAGCCACCAGCGCCTCGCGCATCACGCGATCATGAAGCACCGGCTTTCCGTCGTCAGTAAAACCCACAGCTCCGGCCCGCTGCAGCTCATGAAAGTCCGTAATCTCGTCACCCATGCTGCCGAACGTAGCCGCCGGCATCGCAAACAACTTCACGCAAGCCCCACGCGCCGCATCGACCATCCACCGCAAACCCGCCACCGAATCATTCACCGGCACGGTATTTGGCATCGCCACAACACTCGTAAACCCGCCTGCCGCTGCCGCCGCCGTCCCCGTAGCAATCGACTCCTTATACGTCTGCCCCGGCTCGCGCAGATGCACATGGACATCCACCAACCCCGGCGCGACGATCATCCCGGCAGCATCGATCGTCTCCTTCGCCTTCGCCTCGCGCAGCCCACCCGGCGCTTCGACCGCCGCCACCCGTCCATGCCGCACCAGACAGTCCCGCTCCGCCTCCACACCGCTCGCAGGATCGACCAGCCGTCCGTTCAGAATTAATATGTCACTCATACAGTTACACTCGCAAACCCATCTGCGCTCAGCGCCCGCACCAGGAGTGCCGTCCTCACCGCCAACCCATGCCGCACCTGCTCCTCAATCGCAGAGTTCGGCCCGTCCGCCACCTCACCCGATATCTCCAGCCCACGAATCATAGGCCCCGGATGCATCACCAGAGCATTCGGCGCACAAGCCGTCAACCGCTCCTCATTCAACTGATACCGCGCAATATAGTCCGCCAGATCAAGCTCCAGCCCCGCCAGCCGCTCCTGCTGGATCCGCAGCATCATCACAACCTGCGCCTGCTTCAGTGCCTTGTCAAAATCGCGCTCGATGGCCACACCCTCACCCAGCCCCAGCGCCTCCTCTGGCAGCAACTCCTTCGGCCCGCACAGCAGCACCTTCGCCCCTAGTCGCGGCAACAACATCGCGTTCGACCGCGCCACCCGGCTATGCAGAATGTCCCCCGTGATCACCACCGTCACACCCTCAAGCGTCTTTGCATTAATCAAGCGACCCTTAACCCCGGCAGCCTTGCCAGAATCGTTCGAAGGTCCAGCAGCGCCTGCGAAGGATGCTCATGCATCCCGTCCCCCGCATTCAACACCGGCAACCCAGTCGACCTCGCCAGCAGATACGGCGCCCCCGAGTTCGCATGCCGCAGAATGATGCACTCCGCCCCCAGCGCCCGCAGCGTCAAACCCG
Organism: uncultured Acidobacteriaceae bacterium; assembly: GCA_963756685.1. Lineage (GTDB taxonomy): Bacteria > Acidobacteriota > Terriglobia > Terriglobales > Acidobacteriaceae > Edaphobacter. The sequence goes on along the minus strand of CAVWON010000001.1, from coordinate 1,998,049 downwards.
TGTCCTTCAGGCTCTCGCCTTTTTCAATCGAAGAAGACTTATCGCTCACAAGAGTCGTAATCGCCCCAAGTGACTTCGCCGCCAGCTCAAACGAAGTCCGGGTCCGAGTACTCGACTCATAAAACAGCAGCGCAATCCGCCGTCCCGCCAATATCCGTGCTCGGTCGGCGTTGGCCATCTGCTCAAACCGGTCCGTCGCCGCAAGGATCGCCGCGACCTCCACCACCGGCAGGTTCGCCACCGTCAACAACGATCCCGCAGCATACCCCGCACTCTCCACCGCACTATGCATTGAGGGCGTCATCGAGGCCAACCTTCAATCCACCAGCTCGACCAGCAGCACCTGCTCCTGCCCGTCCACCTCGTTCAGCTTCACCTCGATGATCTCGCGCTTCGAAGTAGGGATCGTCCGCCCAACATAGGTCGCCTCGATCGGCAGCTCACGATGCCCGCGATCGATCAGCACCAGCAGCCGCACGCTCTTCGGCCGCCCCTGGTCGAACAGCGCGTCCAGCGCCGCCCGAATCGTCCGCCCCGTATACAGAACATCGTCCATCAGGATAATGTCCCGCCCGGTTACGTCAAACCCGATCGCACCGGCAGCCACCTTTGGCCGCGGCCCATCAGTCGAAAGGTCGTCCCGGTAGAAGCTGATATCCAGCACTCCCGTATCCACCGGATGCTTCTCGATGTTCCCAATCAGCACCGCCAGCCGCTGCGCCAGCGGAACGCCTCTGCGCTTGATCCCGACCAACCCGACGTTCTTGCTGCCATCGTGCTTTTCAACGATCTCATGCGCCAGCCGAACCAGCGTGCGCTCGATCTCCGAGGCCGACATTAGCCGGCCTTTCTCCCGTAACTTCGGCTTCCGTACTTCCGTAGTCTCACTCATAACGATTGCGCTTGATGATATCAGGACAAACACCCTCTCCGCAGAGCGTCCGCGCCCCAGAAATGGTCGCCGAACATCGACACGCGCGGGACGGGAAGATTTCCCTAATCAATCAAGCCACATCAGAGTGCCTGCCCCGCAACAGCGCTCCTACCCCCACTCCAATCCAAATCAGATTCACACTGGCCGAAGGCCACGCGTGATGCCATCCAGAGTTCGAAGCCAGCATCAAGCTTCCCACCAAATTGAGGGCCTGGAAAACACCACCCCGCGCCGAGGTTCTTCCAAAGGACACCATCGCGTAGGCGCAGATCAGCACCAGCCCGCCCAACCAGCCGCACACCTCCATCGCCACAGCGAGCACCGCTACGCAGCTCCCAGCGTGGCGTAAGCCCGCACCGGGAACGTACCCATCCCCTTCACCTTTACCGGCACCGCCGTAAACGTGAATCCACTCACCGGCAACAACTCGAGACTGCACATGTGCTCTACGATTAAAATCCCCGCACCCAGCAGCACGGTATGCACAGGCCGGCTTCCATCTGCCGTGTCGTCGATATTGTAGGAGTCAATCCCTACCAGCGTCGCGCCTGCATCGCGCAGATATTCTGCCGCATCTCGCGTCAGGTACGTGTGTCCCTTGAAGTACTGGTCCGTGGCCCAGTGGCGTGACCACCCCGTCTCCACAAGTACCGCCTTACCGCGCACATCCAGCGGGAGGAAAATCTCCCGGTTCACGGCACGGCCTGCCAATCCCGTCACCCTCACTAACACGGCATTGAGCCCCGCCAGCGAAGCCAGTTCCAGCTCCGAAAGGTCCTTCCCGCCCTCGAATCGGTGAAAAGGACTATCCAGATAGGTGCCGGTATTCGCTACCATGTCGATTCGTCCAATATGGAAGCTGGTCCCTTCGTCGTAGAATCTGCGCGAATCCTCGCGACCCAGAAAGTCGCACATCACCGGCGCAGGAAGCCCTTTGTAGGTAATCAGGCCCTCGTAGATCGTGTGGCTTAGGTCCACATGCACCAGCACGCCTGAGTTATTCGCACCCTTGACCTTTGCACTCGCTCGCTTGTGCCGCTCCTCGATAATCTGCTTGTTCAGGATCCGTACCGAACCGACCATCAACAGGCGCAGGTCGCGCACAATCACATCGCCCAGCTCCCGGTCGCTGATCTCCTCACCGTCGATGTCCAGACGAAAGCCCTGTCCCTGAACGCCGCCGCCATTCAGAAATTCGATCTCAAAATCAAAAACCACCCGCTTGTCCATCTTCTGATTCAGCACAATCATCTCCTCTTTTCCACCTACCTGTCCGCAGTCTAAGAGAATCGTCTAGATGAATCAAATCGATGTAATATATACTTACCATTGATATTTTTCATATATGGAAATTCAACAGCTAAGAGCATTGGAAGCAATCGCAAAGGAAGGCTCTTTCCTGGCCGCCGCCGCCCGTCTCGATGTCTCGCAATCCTCGCTAAGCCACTCCATCGCAACGCTTGAACGCGACCTCGGCGCACGCCTGCTTGACCGTGGGCGCAATGGTGCCAAACCAACTGATGCGGGTCGAAGGGCCTTCCCCTACGCGCGCCAGGCCCTCGCCTCGCTCGATGCCATCCGAGCTGAGTCCGACGCCTCCACTGGCCTGATCTCGGGCCGGGTCCGCGTCCGGTCCATCCCCAGCGCGGCCGTGGCGTTCCTGCCCAAAGTCATCGCCCACCTGGCACGCGCCCATCCCAATGTCGAGGTCCTCCTGCTCGAAGAGCCCAGCCAAAGTACCGAAACCATCGAGGAGTGGCTCCGCACCCAGATGATCGACGTGGCCCTGATACAGCTCCCCGCCACCGGCACGAAGACAGCTGCTCTCATGAGCGATGAACTCTGCGCGGTCCTTCCGGCCGGTTCGCCACTCGCCCATCGTCGCCAGCTCTCCATCCGCGACCTGGCCGCCGAACCCTTCATCATGTCCCGCTATACCAGCGAACCCTTGCTCCTCGCCGCCTACGCACGCCACAACCTAACCCCGCGCGTCCGCTTCGAGGTGCAGGACCTCGGGACGCTCATCAGCATGGTTCGGGAGGGCCTCGGCTTCTCCATCGTGCCCCGTCTCGCCTTCTCCGCGGCGGTCCCCGGCGTAACTCTGGTTCCGGTCACGCCCCGTATCCGCCGAGAACTCGGCCTCGCCATCCGGGACGAGAAACACGCCTCACCCGCCCTTCGCGCTTTTCTGCACTCTGCAGGAGAAATAGCCAAAAAGAAGCACCTGCGCTAAGAGACCTACGCTCGCTCCTGGCTTCTCAATACTGGCCACTCAATATGCGCGACGCCCACTTCGCATTCGCGGCGGAACAGGCACTAGACCGATATCTTCCGCCGCATCCGCATAAATCCACCCACGGCCCCGCCAACGGTCGATAACACCAGCAGAAATCCAGCCAGCATCCCAAACCCAGCCAGCATCATCCCCGCCCGAAACTCCGGCGAATACCAAAACCGCTGCACCTCTGGCGGTTGCGGGGTGATCGCAGCCGCCTTTTCAAACTGAGCATGCAGCAGCTCCGTCAGCTGCGCATCCACACCCGCCATGCTATGCAGCCCATACCGCGCCACCAGCCCGCCGATAGCCATGGCAACCGCTAAACAAGCCACCAGCGCCAGCCCAACCACCAGCCCAATCCGTGCTCCCACTCCGGCATCCATCCACGCCAGTGGTCGGCGCCGTTGATACAGTGCCAGCGTAATGATCGACCCGCTGATCGTCCACAGCCAGCTCAGCGGCGACACCAGCTGCACCCGGGCCGCCACCAGGCTCAGCACCGCAGCGATTCCCGCCACCAGCACCGCGCATCGGATCGCCGTCTTCCACTCCACCTGCTGCGGCCTCGGCGGAGGGACTGCACCAGTAGTATCGGCCTCGGACGCTCCGCTCTGCTGCTCATAGTCCTGCAAAAAAATCTGGGGCGAGCCGCAATGCGGACAGAACGGAGACGCACCATCCCTGGCCGGTAACTCGCCGCCGCAACGGTGACAGTGCTCGTGCATATCTTATGAAGCTATCCCACCCAGCAGGGGGCGGCAAGCTCCGGCGAGCAGGCCTGACCTACCCACGCCCGCTCACTGCGTCTGTTTGTCGTCCTTGTCGCCAAACGAAAGGTGCCCGGGCAAATCCAGCGCAACCAGCCCAAACTTTGTCCCATTCCCCTCCGGATCGACCGCAACTATATGTTGGTGCAGCTTCGACCCAGCCTTCAGCTCCATCTTCCCCGACATGTCGTCGTTCACCGAAATATGGTTCTCCTTCTCGTTGTCGCAGGTCAGCCCCTCTGCCGTATGCGTCGGCGAACCCACAGGCATATTGTTCTGGCATTGAATCACGTCGCCATACCGTCCCAGCGCCTTGCGATAAAACGCCGTCACCTGGTCCGGGCCGTCCTGCGTCCGGTAGCTCGCTGCCTTCACCCGCAGTTGAAAGCTGCCAAAGCTCATATTCACATCGGCGGCCCCATTGTTCTTGTCCTTCTTCACCAGATCCGCACCCGGATACACCGGCAGCCCCAGCCCCTCCACCACCGCCGCGTCGTTCGTCTTTACAGTCATACCCCCGAACGGAGTGGCAATCTTCACGTTGTCGTTGTCGCCATGTTTGTCCGATTCGATCCGACAGCCGCTCATCAGCGCCGTCGCCGTAATCATCATCGCCACCGCTATAGTCTGCTTGGTCCACATCTTGGGCCTCCACATCTTTAGAAAACAATACGCCGCTTTACCCCGCCTGGTTCCATGGCGTTCTCATTCAACGGCGAATAACTGATGCCTCCTCACCGCGATCACCCTGCATTCCAGCACGTCCCAACCGCCAAAATCGACAGTAAAACAATCCGCGGGTCCAAATCTCCCCCCAGCCACATCCAATCACCTGTGACCCAGCCAACCGAACACCTATTCGCCCCCCTCAAGCTCCGCAGCCTCACCCTACCCAACCGCATCGCCGTCTCCCCCATGTGCGAGTACTCCTCAATCGACGGCTTCGCCAACGATTGGCACTTCGTCCACCTCGGCAGCCGCGCCATCGGCGGTGCCGGACTCGTCTTCACCGAGGCCAACGCCGTCAGCCCCGAAGCCCGCATAACTCCCAGCGACCTGGGCATCTGGAAGGACGAGCACGTCCCCGAACTCAAGCGCATCACCACCTTCCTCCACCAGCACGGCGCCTACGCTGGCACCCAGCTCGCCCACGCCGGCCGCAAAGCCAGCATGGCCGTGCCGTGGCAAACGGCCCGCACGGTCCCACCCGCTGAAGGCGGCTGGCAGCCAGTCGCTCCCTCCTCGGTCCGCTTCGACGAGGCCTACCCCGTCCCCTCCGCCCTCGACCGCTCCGGCATGGAGAAAATCATCGCCGACTTCGTTGCCGCCGCCCATCGCGCCCTCGCTGCTGGATTCGACCTCGTCGAAATCCACGCCGCCCACGGCTACCTGCTCCACGAGTTCCTCTCGCCCCTCTCCAACCATCGCACCGATGAGTACGGCGGCAGCTTCGACAATCGCGTCCGCTTCCCCCTCGAGGTCATCCGTGCCGTCCGCGCCGCATGGCCGCAGCACCTGCCCCTCTTCGTCCGCATCTCCGCCACCGACTGGGCCCCAGAATCTCTCGGCCCAAGCTGGGACCTCCCTCAATCCGTCGCCTTCGCCAAACTCATGAAGCAGGCCGGCGTCGATCTCGTAGACGTCTCCACCGGCGGCAACCATCCCGCCCAGCAGATTCCCCTTGGCCCCGGCTATCAGGTCCACCACTCGGAGACCATCCACCGCGAGGTCGAAGTTCCCACCGGCGCCGTAGGCATGATCACCAGCCCTGCCCAGGCCGACCAGATCATCAGCACCGGCCAGGCCAACATCGTCCTGCTCGCGCGCGAGATGCTTCGGAATCCCTACTGGCCCCTTCATGCCGCAGATGTTCTGCGACAGTCTGTTCCCTGGCCAGTCCAATACGCCCGCGCCGCCAGCGGAAGGACCGAGCCCCGCCAACCTGTCTCCACTCCGACCCAATGATTTCAACGGCAAGTCGAAGAAAAAATTACAAACAAGCGCAGATTCGTTGGCCTATACTTACCTGATGCCGGACTAAAGACCCCGGCACAGCGGTATCGGAGTTTCTGGCATGGCTCAGCAACAGCCAATCCGCAAAGCCACACCCGCATCCGGGTCTGACATCCCGGACAAGCTCTACTTCCGCATCGGCGAAGTCGCCAAACTCTGTGACGTCCCCGCCTATGTCCTGCGCTTCTGGGAGAGCGAGTTCCCCCATCTCAAACCCCACAAAGGCGGCACCGGCCAGCGTCTCTATCGCCGTCGCGACGTCGAGATGGCCCTGCGCATCAAAAATCTCCTCTACAACGAGGGCTACACCATTCCCGGCGCACGACAGGTCTTCAAAGCCGAGCTCAGGCAAAAAGAACCGCAGCTCTCCCTGACCATCGACAACGCCCCACTGAGCGTCGACACTCGCCAGCTTCGCAAGATCCAGAAAGACCTTCGCGATCTACACGCCCTGCTCTCGAAGCCTGCCGCCCGCGCGGCGGTCCACCCAATCCGCACCCCCCGCAACCAGGCGGTGCCTCGGCGTACCGCAGAAAAACTGTTCGACCTTCCACCGCTCCCAGAGAACAATAAACGTTGAGATGAAATTCAAGAACGAATACGACAGCCACCGCAGAAGAAAAGAGCGACCCCACTCTTCTAACAACGTCCCTTACCTCGGATTAGACCCCTACAACGGGGTTTCGATCCAGTGCCAGTTCTGCTCCGGCCAGGAGTTCCGCCGTTCCACTCTGCGCAGCGACGATTTCAGCCAGATACTGCTCATGCGCTATCCCGTCCGCTGCCTCCGCTGCGGTCAGCGCCAGATGGTCAGTTACACCGTCGCCAGCCTGTCCCTCTCTTCCAGCATCAAACCCCGCCGCAGGCATCGCCCCGTTGATCCATCAAGACGCTGGATCGACTTCACCAAACATCCCGATGCCCCCAATCCCCTCGCGCCCGCGCCAACCGAAGAAGAATCGCACTCCCGTCGCTAGCCAGTCGACACTCTGCCGAGCGCCTTAGGCCTACAACGAAATCCATCCCACGTGGATCGCCCAAAGCGACAGGCTCCCCACCACGATCCAAAGCGCCACGCCCTGTATAAGTGGCCGCACCCCCACCTCCTTCAGCGTGTTCCGCGTAATCCCCGTCCCAATCAGAAACAGCACTACCGTCAACGCTGCCCGTCCCAATCGATACAACCCGGAAAACAGCTCTGTCGACTGCGGCGCGTAACGCGGCACATAACTCGCCAGTACCGCTGCAAAACAGAAGTACAGAATGAACCACGGCCAGTTCACCTTCGCGTGGCTCTTCCTCAACATGGCCGTCGCAATCGCCAGCGGCACAATCCACAGCGCCCTCGCAAGCTTCACGGTCGTCCCTACCGCCAGTGCCGTCGGCCCGTACTTCGCAGCGGCCCCGACTACGGAGCTCGTGTCATGAATCGCCAGCGCCGCCCAAAGACCAAACTGTGTCTCGGAAAAGTGCATCAGGTGGCCGATCGGTGGAAACAACATCAACGCCACCGAATTCAACACAAACACGGTCCCCAGCGAAACCGCCATCTCCTCCTCGTTCGCCTCCAGCACCGGACCCATCGCCGCAATCGCGCTTCCTCCGCAGATTGCCGTCCCAAAGCTGATCAGCAGCGACTGCGTCTTGCCCACCTCGAGCAATTTGCCGAACAACACCCCAACACTCAGTGCAAAGGCAATGCTGATCGCCGTATACATGAAGCCCGACGCACCCGCATGCACCACCTCCTTGAGGTTCATCCCAAAGCCAAGGCAAACCACCGCCGCCTGCAGCAAAAACTTCGAGAGCTTCCGGCTCTCTCCATGAAAGGTATGGACTGTACTCAACCCAAACGCCAGCCCCGCCGCCAGCGCAAGCGGCGGCCCGATCAACCCGCTGGCCGAGACTATGATTCCAATATAGAAAAGGTTCTTCTTCCACATACTTAAAGCATGGGCGCACTCACGCACTCAGTCGAGAAGTAGTTTTGAATTACCGATAACTCCTACTTATCACCCTCATTAGTCAACTGGCAGGCACCGACCCCATCGCAAACCGCTGAAACGCCGCGGCCGTTCCAGTAGCCTCAGTCCCCGCAAGCCATACAAAACTAAAGTCTCGCAGAATCTCCAGCCCGTCCACCCCGACGACCTTCACCGACCCCAGCCGCAGCACCTTCCCCACCGCACACCGCGAAACAAACCCCACTCCCAGCTCCGCCTCCACGCCGGAGATAATCGCCTCCGTCGAATCCAGCTCCATCGCAACCCAAAGCGACCGCAACGGCAACCCCACCTTCTTCAACGCCCGCTCCACCACCCGCCGCGACCCCGACCCTCTCTCCCGTAGCAACAACGGCACCTTCGCCAACTCCTTCGGAGCGATCGCGCCCGCCTTGCGCACCGCCCACGCATGGTTCGGACTCACAATCAGCACCATCTCGTCCCGCACCATACGCTCGGTCTTCACATCGCGCCGCATGGCCGGCCCCTCAATAATCCCCAGCTCCACGCTCTCCTCCGCCACCGCCTCAACAATCCGCTCAGTATTCCCGCTCACCAGTGAAAGCTTCACCTGCGGATACTGCCGCAAGAACGCTCCCAGTATGCGCGGCAGAACATACTGCGCCACCGTTGTCGAAGCCCCCAGCCGCAACTCCCCTTTGGCCTCATGGTTCAACGCCGCCAGCGCCCGTTGCGCCTCCAACATCGTCTCCGCCGCAGTATTCGCGTACCCCAGCAACACCCTCCCCGCCTCCGTCAACGAGATCTGGCTCCCATGCCCCTCGCCCCGTGCCCGATCGAACAACCGCACGCCAGCCTCCTCCTCCAGCGCACGAATGTGCTGACTCACCGCCGGCTGACTAAGGTGCAGCACCTCCGCCGCCTTGCGAAAACTCATCTCCTCCGCCACCGCCCGAAACACCCTCAGCCGAAAGTTCTCCAATCCGATCCACCTCTGCTGTTGCTGTCGCTGTTGTTGTTGTCGTTGCCTGTCCTTTTGTTGTCATCCCGTAGGGATCTGCTTTTGCTGTTGTCGTTGCTGTCGCTGTTGCTGTTGTCGTTGCCTGTCCTTTTGTTCTCATCCCGTAGGGATCTGCTTTTGCTGTTGTCGTTGCTGTTGCTGTTGCTGTTGCTGTTGTCGTTGCCTGTCCTTTTGTTGTCATCCCGTAGGGATCTGCTTTTGCTGTTGTCGTTGCTGTTGTGCTTGCTGTTGTTCTTGTCTTTGCCTCTAGGTACCCCAAGGCTTTAGCATTGGGTCTCTCAAGCTGTCCCACAGAATGGGGGCTTCAGCCCCTGAGGTATGCCTTTCCATCCGCTCCCACAAATCTCCATCGAAGCCATGAACCACCCCTGCCACCCATCAGCATAAGCCCTTGCCGATAAAATCAATTCAGCCACCCGTGCCCGCCAACGAAGACCCCAACCCGGCCCTCGCCTCACCCCGCCGCAGCCCGTTCGCTTTTCTTCGCCCCTCGCACAGTCACACCGCCACCTCCGCCACCCTCCTCCTCACCCTCTCCGCGCTCCTCTCCCGAGTCATCGGCCTCGTCCGCGACCAATACATCGCCTACGAATTCGGCGCTGGCCACAACACCGACGCCTACAACGTGGCCTTCTACCTCCCCGAGTGGATCAACTACCTCCTCGTCGGCGGCGCAGCATCCATCACCTTCGTCACCATCCTCGACCGCTACCGCGCCACCAACGACGAAGCCGAAGGCGAACGCGCCCTCTCCATCATCCTCAACACCATGGTCATCGTCCTCGGGGCCGCCATCCTCCTCGCCGAGATCTTCACCCCACTCTTCACCCGCATCTACTTCGACCCAGCCTCCCCGCAAGGAATCCTCTGCACCCGCATCACCCGCATTCTCCTGCCCGCGCAGCTCTTCTTCTTCGCCGGAGGGGTCTTCGCCTCGGTCACTTCTCGTCCGCAAACAGTTCTCCTTCCAGGCCATCTCACCTCTCATCTACAACCTCGGCATCATCTTCGGAGGGGTCCCTTCTCGCCAGCCGCATGGGCATCTCCTCCCTCGGTATCGGCGCCCTCATCGGAGCCATCCTCGGCCCATTCGCCCTCAACGCCTACGGGGCCCACCGGGCCGGCCTCCGCTACCGCCGCGTCCTCGACCTCAAACACCCCGGCCTCCGCGAATGGGCCCGCTTGTCTCTGCCGTTGATGCTAGGCGTCACCATCATCACCCTCGACAACCAGATCCTCGGCTACTTCGCCAAACACGGCGCCGGAGACATCTCCCGCCTCAACTACGCCAAGCGCCTCTTCACCGCCCCCATGGCCATCATCGGCCAGGCCGCCGGAGCCGCATCGCTCCCCTTCTTCGCCTCGCTCTTCGGACGCAACCAGTTCGCCAGCTTCGCCTCGGCCGTCAACCGCTCTGTCTCGCGCCTCGTGGCCTTCTCACTCCTCGGCTCCGCCGCCATGATCGCCCTCGCCGCCCCCGCCGTCGACCTCATCTTCCGCCGCGGCTCCTTCAACGCCGCGGACGCCACCGCCACCGCCTCCTACTTCGCCATCTTCGCCATCTCGCTCGCCCTTTGGACTGCGCAAGCCATCTACGCCCGTGCCTTCTACGCCGCCGGCGAGACCTTCGCCCCCATGCTCGCCGGAACCATCATCACCATCGTCAGCGTCCCCATCTACTGGCAGCTCCACCAGCACTTCGGCGTCATCGGTCTCGCCTGGGCCTCAAACATCGCGATCCTCATCCAGACCGGCACCCTCGCCATCCTCGCTCACCGCCGCAGTCTCGTCCCTCTCTTCGGCCCGCCAGGCCAATACGCTGGCCCAGACCGCCCCGAGATCGCCCGCGCCGCCATCGCCGCGATCGTCAGCCTCGCCGGAGCCACCCTCGTCCTCCATCTTGTCCCCCAACCCCAAACCTACCGCGGCGACCTCATCGCCCTCGCCATCGGAGGCCTCACCTGGGCCATCCTCGCCGCCGCCACCCTACACCTAACCGGCTCAAAGCTCCTGACTCAACTCCGCTCCCGCATCAGCTGAACACGCCTAAATGCGACCAAAACCGAAAAAAATGACGTCATCCTGAGCGAAGCGAAGAATCCCAGTATCTGCCTTTGCACTTGTCTCTCCAGTTGTCATCCCCGAAGGGCCTGCCCTTAGCGAAGTCGAATGGTGGATCTGCTTCTCGCGTTTCACGAGCCACACGAGAACCGTCACAACTCCTCTCTAACCTTACTTAGCGTCCTCCCACTCCTCATTCCAAGCCGTCTGGATCGCCTCCAGAATCCCTTCATTCGACTTCCCCGGGTCCCCCACAAACCCTGGCAACGCAATCACATACTTATGCAGGTCCGTAAACCGCACCGAATAGGGCTCAATCTCCGGATACGTCTCCTGCAGCAAAATCCCAATCTCCTCCGAATTCATCCAGTCAATCTCACGCGCCATAGCAATCCTCCCTTCTTAGTCTAAGTCGAACCTCAAAGCATTCACCCTCATTGCTTGTCATTCCGAAGCGCAGCCAAGGAATCTGCTGTTGCTGTTGCCTTTGTTCTTGTCTTTGCTGTTGCCCGTCCTTTTGTTGTCATTCCGCAGCGCAGCGGAGAATCTGCTGTTGCCATTGTTCTTGTCTTTGCTGTTGCCCGTCCTTTTGTTGGGATTCCGCAGCGCAGCGGAGGAATCTGCTGTTTGCTCTTGCTCCCCGCAACGATCCATCTTTAAAACAATACTCAGAGAACCACGGCGCCGTCATGCCCCAACCCCCCACTCCATCCTGGTCGCCTCCCTCCTCCGCCGAGACCTCAGCGCCCGCGCCCACCACCTCGCCCGCACCCAAAACCTTCTCCACGACATCCACCCCGGCCCGTCCCCCATCGTCATCTTTGGCCGCGACGAGCAAGGCCGTCACGGCAACTTCCACCCCGCATCCGACACCAACATCTGCGCCAACCCCGTCTGGCTCCGCCGCCTCACCAAGCTCCACACCGCCTCCCGCCGCTCCCGCGCCCGCAAAGACTGGCAGTGGATGGAGCTCGACTCCGCCAACAGTTCCGACGCCCTCCTCATGAACATCTTCTGCCACCCCGGAGTCTTCAACGGCCACACCCTCAGTCCCGCCGTCGCCAACCTCCTCAACGTCGACCCGACCGCCCGACCCTGTTTCGGCATCAACCCCGCCGTCCCCCTAAAGACCATTCGCAAACGACGCACAACCCGAAAGTCCCAAACCAATCTCGACCAGGACGTGGAATCGAAAACTGGCAAAAATCCGGGTGCCCCAGATCTCGATTCTGAGATCTGGGTTCTCGAAGCGCCGCCGACATCCCCGTCCCCAATCACCGATCAAACCCTCACCGATCGCACCGAGATCGACCTCCAACTCGACAATCTCTTCCTCGAAGCCAAGCTCACCGAATCCAACTTCCAGACCGCCCCACCCCGCCTCATTGAACGCTACCGCGACCTCGAGGCCATCTTCGACATCACCCGCCTCCCACGAAAAAACACGGGAGTCACCCAGGGCTACCAACTCATCCGCAACGTCCTCGCCGCTTATGCCTCCGAAGCCGGCTTCTGCGTCCTCTCCGACGCACGCCGCCGCGATCTCATCGAGATCTGGTACTCAGTGCTCTCTGCCGTCCACTCCTACACCTTCGCTACGCGCCTGAAACTCCTCACCTGGCAGGAACTCTCCACCACTCTTCCCCGGGACCTCCAGCAATTCCTCGAAGCAAAATACGGAATCGTTCCTAACGATTCCAACTAATTCCTGCAAAACAAGCACGGTCCGCGCTTAGGGGAAGATAACCGGCGTTGCAAATAGGCCCACCGAAGAAAGGCCATTTCCGTGAATATCAGAGCTGTTCAAAGGGGTGTATAGTTCCGTCCTGTTCAAACAGCAATCAAAATATTTGCATCGACAGGAGAACGACATGAAAGCAAGAATGCTCCTCTTAACCACAGCTCTGTGCTTTGTTGGAACGGCGTTGGGCTTCGCTCAAAGTCCACAGATGGGAACATGGAAGCTCGATGAAGCCCAGTCGAAGGTCCCAGCAGGATTCGCGAAGAACACGACCGTGATCTACGCAGCCGACGGCGACAACATGAAAGTGACCACGGATGGGACCGACGGCGCTGGCAAGCCAATGCACACCGAGTGGACAGGCAAGTTCGACGAGAAAGAATATCCGCTCACCGGCGACCCCACCGCAGATTCGCGGTCGTACAAAAAGATTGACGACCACACGCTCGAGCTAACCAACAAGAAAGGCGGCAAAACGACTACCAGCGGCAAAGTGATCGTGTCGAAGGACGGCAAGACCCGCACGCTGTACGTGACCGGAACCGCGTCCGGCAAGAGGGTGTCCAGCATCTCGATGTACGACAAGCAGTAGGAACAACTCATCCGGCTGCCGCGGCGACCCGTGGGTTGCCGTGGCAACGAATCCTCGCCACCGTCCCCCGGGACCTCCAGCAATTCCCCAAAGCGAAATACGAATCGTGCCAACCGATTCCCGCTAATTCCGGCAAAACAACCGCGGTCCGCCGTTAGGAGAAGATAACCAGCGCCGCAAATAAGTCCGCAGAAGAAAAGCTATTCCGTGAAGATCAAAGGTGTTCAAGAGGTGTATAGTTTCGTGCTGTTCAAACAGCAACTAAATATTTGCATCGACAGGAGAACGACATGAAAGCAAGAATGTTCCTCTTAACCCTAGCTCTGTGCTTTGCGGGAACGGCCTTGAGCTTCGCCCAGAGTCCACAGCTCGGGACCTGGAAGCTCGACGAAGCCAAGTCAAAGACCCCAGCCGGGTTCGTGAAGAACTCGACCGTGATCTACGCAGCCGACGGCGACAACGTCAAAGTGACCACCGATGGCACCAGCGGCGATGGCAAGCCAATGCACACCGAATGGACCGGCAAGTTCGACGGTAAAGACTATCCGTGCACCGGCGACCCCAGTCTGGATTCGCGGTCGTACAAAATGATCAACGAACACACGTTGGAGCTAACCAACAAGAAAGACGGCAAAGTGACTACCAGCGGCAAAGTGGTCGTCGCGAAGGACGGCAAGACCCGCACGGTGCACCTGACCGGGACCGATTCGTCCGGCAAGAAGGTATCCAGCGACTCGACATACTACAAGCAGTAGAGACAACTCATCTCTGCTCCGGCAGCCAGCTGCTGCCGCGGCAGAGAGGGAATCCTCCGGAGCCCCAGCCCACTTTCACCGCCCGCCTTCAACTCCTAACATTGCAGGAGCTACCCGCAACCTCCACCGAACCTCCAATAATTCCGCAAAGCGACATCGTCGCGACGGCCTTACTGTCTCTTCGGAACCAGACACTTACCCCGATGCAAACGATTCAAATTTGGTACGAGGAGGGAGCTGGGTAAGTTGGCCGGACGGCCTTCGCGTGCGTTATCATCTCCACGACGCGCGCACGATTTTGCGAAGATTCTTGGGCCTATTCGATAACCATGAGTCGGATCAACGGAATGAAACTTCCCGGCGCCGCAGCTTTGGAACGACTGCCACGGGCTGTTCGCGCTCTGCTCGGCTGCGGGACGGCCTGTCTGGCAGTCGCTCTTACCTATGCGATCACACCGTTGCGAGCGTTCCCGCTGCTTCTCGCATTTCCGACAGTCATCCTGAGCGCATGGTTTTTTGGCATGTGGGGCGGTGTCTTCTGTAGCCTCACCGAAGCCGTCCTGGTCAATTATTTTCTAACCAGGACGGAGTTGAGATTTTCCCTTGGAAACGCTCCGCAGGACCTGCGGCTCGCTGTCTTCCTTCTGCTCTCGATCGTACTGGCTTGGACGATTCGTCGATCGGCCCAGACCCGCGCGCAGCTGTACATCCTGCAGTGGCAGCAACAGGCGACCTTGGCCAACGTCGAGCGGCAGTTTGCCGAAGAGCGCGCAAGGGCCAGCGAGGCGTTGCGAGACAGTTCCAAGCGCCTTGGCCAACTCGCGGCGATCGTCGACTCCTCCGAGGACGTAATTATCAGCAAGGACCTGAACGGAATCATCACAAGCTGGAATGCCGCTGCTACGCGGGTCTTCGGATATTCCGCAGCGGAGATGGTCGGCACGCCCATTCTGAAGCTCATTCCCGAGCACCTTCACTCGGATGAGAAGACGATCCTCGAAAGCATACGACAAGGACGTCGCATCGAGCACTTCGATACGGTTCGTCTCACCAAAGACGGTCGATCTCTCGATGTCTCTCTCACAATCTCCCCGATTAAAGACGACCTGGGCCAGATTATCGGAGCGTCGAAGATCCTTCGTGACATCTCAGACCGCAAGCGAATGGAGCAATCTCTCTTGCAGGCTGAAAAGATAGCCGCGACTGGCCGTATGGCGGCCACCATCGCGCATGAGGTCAATAACCCGCTTGAAGCGGTGACCAACCTGCTCTACCTTCTCCGTCCCATGATCACCGACACGGATGGCATCAACTATCTCAACTCCGCAGAAAGCGAACTCGCCCGGGTCTCCCATATCGCCAAACAAACACTCGGCTTTTATCGTGAACATGCGGCGGCCTCGAGCGTCTCCCTTGCAGAACTCGTCTCGCACACAATTATGATCTACGAGCCGCGGTGTACCGGAATCGGCATCAAAATCAAGAGGTCGCTCAATTCATCAAGAAAGCTTGTCATTCGTCGCGGCGAGATAATGCAGGTGGTCTCGAATTTGATCGCAAACTCGATCTATGCGATGCCGACAGGCGGCGTCTTATCTATATCAGTCGACGACGCGACAGGGCCGGTGGACGGCATTGTTCTGACGGTCCAGGATAACGGCGCTGGGATTGCACCCGATGACCTCCCTAAAGTGTGCAACGCCTTTTTCACGACCCGTGCAACGGTAGGGACGGGCATCGGTCTATTTGTCGCCAAACAATTTGTGGAGGGTCACGGCGGCCACCTGGAGATTGAAAGCACGAATCAGACGGACAATCACGGCACGAGCGTTCACGTCTTTCTACCCATGACTACTGCCTATGGTGCAACCTCACCTGCGAAGCACACTCAGGACGTCGAAGAGTCTTCGATGTCGCTGTAGGTCCTCTGATTTTCTCTGACGCGCGGCCAGGATCTAAACGCGCCGACCAGCGAATCCACAAACTCCGATAAAGTCAAACCATGTGCGGACGATACGGAAGACGCTCCGACAAGCAACGCATCGCCGAGGCCTTCCATCTCGGGAGGCTCCCGCCCGACTTCATCCTCAGCGAAAGCTACAACGTCGCGCCGCAAACCTTTCAACCCGTCATCCGCCTCGACCGCGACGGCCACCGCGAGCTCGTCATGATGAAGTGGGGCCTGGTCCCCTACTGGGCCAAAGATACCAAGGTCGGCTACTCCGCAATCAACGCCCGCGCCGAAAACGTCGCCACCGTGCCCCTTTTCCGCGAGGCCTTCCGCCGCCGCCACTGCCTCGTCCCCGCCGACTTCTTCTACGAGTGGCAGAAACTCGACCCCAAAGGCAAAGAAAAACAAGCCTGGGCCATCGGCCGTAAAGACACCGGACCCATGGCCTTCGCCGGACTATGGGAGACATGGAAGGACAAGACCACCGGCGCTCCTCTCCACTCCTTCACCATCATCACCACCGACCCCAACGCCGTCATGGAGCCCCTCCACGACCGCATGCCCGTCATCGTGCCTCGCAATGACTACGACCGCTGGCTCCACCCCGACCCCACCCGCCCCGCAACCGACCTCCTCCGCCCCCACGACCCCGAACAGATGACCGCGTGGAAGGTCTCAAACGACGTCGGCAACGTCCGCAACGACTCACCCGAGCTGTGCGAACCATGGCAGGAGCCGCCAACCCTGTTTAGCTGACTTCGGATCGCTGTGCGACTGTCTCTACTCCGACAAAACCGGGCGGGCGATTAGCTCCCCGGCCCATGCGCCGGCTTACCTTCCTGCACATAGTTCCGGTTCCACTTCGGAATCTCCACCACATACGTCCCCGGCTTCTCAATGATCGCCTGGCACCCCAGCCGCGAGTTCAACTGCACGTCCGCCGCCGTCTCCATACGGTCCAGCTCCAGGTCCTCCGGCTCGCTGATACCCTGCGCCCCCTCCTTCACATGGATATGGCAGGTCGTACAAGCGCACACCCCGCCACAAGCATGGTCCAGAAAAATATCAAAGTTCTCCGCCACGTCCAGAAACGACATCGGCTCGCCGTGCCCCTCATACGGCAGCGTGTCGAACTCAAACTCGACCGTCTTTCCCTCCGGCAAAAACGTCACCCGCACCATCCCTTCGCCGGCAGGCTTCGACAGGTCCACAACTTCAGCACTCTTCGTCTCAGACATAATCGTCTCTTCCAATCTCTTTCCGGCCGCAGCCTTACATCAACATCGAACGCACTGTTCTCTATTCCCTCCCTACTCCCTACTCCCTGTTTATCTCGGCCTTCGCAAACGGATGCGGCGCCGTCGGCCCATCACCCATTGTTTCACCCGCGGCCTCCATCGTCTTCCCTTGCACCGCGCCCGAGACAGCATTGTCCATCATCAACTCCGCAAACCGCCGCGTCGCCTTGTCCAGCCGCTCAATCCCCGCCCTTATCTGCCGATGGTCTCCCCCCGGCACCGCGGCCTCTAAAAACGAGACCGCCTCTTCAATCGCCTCGATCTCATTGCTCGAAAGCATCTGCCACGCCGCATGCTTCCTGCCCTTCTCCACCGCCGTAAAAATCGTCTCCGCCTCGTTCTTCGCCTCGATCGACTGCCGCTCCGCAATGTCCGTCTCCGCATGATCAAACGAATCCAGAATCATCGTCTCCACCTGCTCGTCCGTCAGCCCGTAAGTCGGCTTCACCTCGACCTCGGACTCCTTCCCGCTCCTCTGCTCCCGCGCGCTCACATGCAGGATCCCATTCGCATCGATCAGGAACTTCACCTCAATCCGCGGCAAGCCCGCCACCATCGGCGGAATCCCCTTCAGGTCAAACCGAGCCAGCGACCTGCAATCCTTAGCCAGCTCCCGTTCGCCCTGCACCACATGGATCGCCACATTCGTCTGCCCATCCACGCCCGTAGTAAAGTGCTCCGTCGCGCTGGCCGGTATCGTCGAGTTCCGCTGAATGATCTTCGCCACCACCCCACCCAGCGCCTCAATCCCCAGCGAAAGCGGCGTGACATCGAGCAACAAAAGGCCCTCCGTAGCCGCCGACCCTCCCCCAAGGATCTGCGCCTGCACCGCCGCCCCCAGCGCGACCACCTCGTCCGGATTCAGCTCCGTATGCGGCTTCTTCCCCCGCGCCTTCAGCTCAAACAAATCATCCACCAGCGCCCGCACCGCAGGGATCCGCGTCGACCCACCAACCAGCACGACCTCATCGATCTGCGCCGCCGTCAAACCCGCGTCTTTCAGCGCCTGCTTGCAAGGCCCCGCCGTCCGAGCGATCACCCCAGCAATCAACCCCTCAAACTGTGCCCGCGTAATCTCCCGCAGATACCTCTTCCCGCTCGGCAGCAGCACATTCAACGTCGCGGCCCCAGCACTAGACAACAAAATCTTCGCCTCAATCACCGCCTTACGAACCGCCTGCACCGCCTCACCATTCCCCCGAACGTCCTCACCCAAATCACCCGCAATATCATCCAGCGCAATCGCAATCAGCAAATTATCAATATCGTCCCCACCCAGGTGCGTGTCCCCACCCGTCGCGATCACCTCAAAGATCCCCTCATGCAGCTTCAGGATCGAGATATCAAACGTCCCGCCGCCAAAGTCGTAAACCGCAATCAGCCCATCTTTGTTCTTATCCAACCCATAAGCCAGCGCCGCCGCCGTAGGCTCATTCACCAGCCGCAGCACCTCCAACCCGGCAATCCGCCCAGCGTCCTTCGTGGCCTGCCGCTGAGCATCATTAAAGTAAGCCGGCACCGTAATCACCGCCTTCGTCACCGGCGCACCAAAGAACCTCTCCGCATTCCTCTTCAACTGCTGCAGCACATAGGCCGAGATCTCCGGCGGCGTCAGCATCAACCCACCCACGCTCACCTTCAGCACCTCACCCGGCTTCAACCCCTCCGCCAGCTTGAACGGAAACAGCTTCAGCTCCTCCTGAACGTCCTCAATGTCCCGTCCCATCAGCCTCTTGGCCGAATAAACCGCACTAGCCGAATCCTTCAGCAGCGTCCCTCGCGCCGCATTCCCCACCACCACTCCATCGTCCGTCCACGCCACCACCGACGGCACCAGCCGCTCCCCGTCCTCGCCCGGAATCACCACCGGCGTCTCCCCCTCCGGCCGGTTCTCCATATAGGCCACCAGCGAATTCGTCGTACCCAAATCGATCCCTACAACCCGCTCATCCGCCATCGTTTCAAACCCTCGATTAATCCACCTTCTATTGTCCTACAATCGCATCAACAAAGACGCGCACCCACAGGCCTGTCTTTGAGATGTGCCACAACCGGAGGTCGATGCATGCTCTACCTCGAGCGCCGCCCCCACCCCGCCCTCGCCCCGTTCATCAAGACCTTCTGGTACGCCTGCGACCCGCACGCCAGCCACCGCCACGAGCGCGTCCTCCCCAACGGTCGCGCCCAGATCGTCATCTCCCTCGCCCACGACTACCTCACCGACGCCAACCACCCCATCGACCCGCTCCAGCACACACCCGCCGCCATCTTCCTCGGCCTCTACTCCCACCACCAGCAAATCGACACCATCGACCTCACCGAACTCATCGGCGTCCTCTTCCACCCCGGCGGCACACTCGCCTTCTTCCCCGACAACACCCACCTCTTCACCAACCGCGAAACCTCGCTCGAAGGCATCTGGGGCCGCGCCGCCGCCAACCTCCGCAACGACCTCCGCGGGGCCCCCACACCCGCTCGCAAATTCGACCTGCTCGACTTCGCCCTCCGCCATCGCCTCAGCGAAAGCAATACCGCACACCGCACCCCCACCGTGGACTACGTCCTGACCCAGCTCCACCGCTCACCCGGCACCATCACCATCGCCCAGCTCACCCGCGACATGGGAATCAGCCCACGCCGCCTCTCGCAACTCTTCCGCGATCACGTCGGCGTCTCCCCCAAACTCTACTGCCGCATCCAGCGCTTCCAGCAGGCCGTCCAGCACATGCACCGCGGCGACGACGTCCACTGGGCCGAGCTCGCCCTCACCTGCGGCTACTACGACCAGTCCCACTTCATTAACGACTTCCACGCCTTCTCTGGCCTCAGCCCAACCAACTACTCCACAGCCGACCGGCGATGGTCAAACCACGTCCCCCTCGACTAAACCCCAGGGGTGCCCCATGATCCCCGAAGGACGAAGTCCGCAGGGTATCGTGGGGTCAGTCACTGGTACCCGCAACCATACCATCGCCACAACAAAGACCACCCTACTCACAACGCAGCGCCACAATAGGATCCACCCTGCTCGCCAACCTCGCCGGAACCAGCGTAGCCACAAGCGCAACAGCAACCAGCAACAACGTCACCACCACAAACGTAGCCGGATCATGCGACCCAACCCCAAACAACAAACTCGACAAGACGCGTAACACCGCCAGCGCCGCGATCAACCCCACCATCGTTCCCCAGACAATCAGGCGCAAACTCTTCCCCATAACAAGACGCAGAATATCGCCTCTCCCCGCACCCAGCGCCATGCGCACACCAATCTCCTGCGTCCGCTGCGCCACCAGAAAAGAGATAACTCCATACAGCCCAATCACCGCCAGCAACAAACCCGTCGCAGCGAAGAAACCCACAAGCGTCGTCTGAAATCTCGGCTGGTCTCGCGAGCTTACTCACCCTCTCCTGCAACGTCGCAATATCGACCGGCAACGTCGGATCCAGCGTCGCCACCTGCGATCTGATCCACCGTTCCATCACCTCCGCAGGCAGCGTCGATTTGATAAGCGACCGTCGAACCAGCATCATTCCAATCCTCCGCCGCATTTCGCCTGAGCCGGTAAAACTCAGGCTCGCTCTCCTCCGCCAGCCCGCCGTTCTTTACGTTCGCCGCGACCCCCGCCACCGTGTACCAGACATCGTTCGGCCCTCCGCCCGACAGTTGCACACGCCGGCCCATCGGGTCTTCACCCGGAAACATGCGGTCCGCAAGCGCCCGGCTCAACACGACAAAGTGGTCCTTGGAACCGCGTTCCCCCTCGCTAAAACCCTCTCCCTGCAGCATCGGAATGTCCAGGATCCGGAAGTACTCCGGCGTCACCCATCGCGACGTGATCAGGCCTCCCGTTCCACTCTCGGACTTCGGTCTTCCCTCAACAACAAGCGACGCGTAAATCTGGTCGCGATGAAACCCCCCAGGAGGCAGCGAGTCGCTGATCGCAAGCTCACTCACCCCCGGCCCATATCGCAGACCCCGCTCCAACTGTTCAAAGAACGCCATCCGGCTGTCCCGCGTCGGATAGTTCTTCTGCCCCGGCGACATTCTCGCAGTCATCACGTTCTCCGTACTCATCCCAAGGTGCTGGTGCTGCAGGTTCCAGAAGCTGCGCACCAGCAACGCTCCTCCCGCCAGCAACACCATGCTCGCCGCGATCTGCGTCACCACCAGCCACTGTCTGAAAATTGCGCGCGAAACACCCAACGACGCGCGCCCCGCCAACGCCTGCGCACTCGGTCGCTGCAGCGCAGGAGCAAGGCCAAACAGGCCCCCGCAAACCAGCGACAGCAGCACCGTCAGGAAGACGAGCCGCATATCAAGCTGCGCTTTGCTCAAAAACGGTATGCCTTCGGGAGCGATGGCGACGAAGACACGCAACAGCAACTCTGCCAGCACACACCCCGCAGCGGCCCCAATCAGCGACAGCAGGGCCGACTCCGTAAGTGCCTGTCGCACCAGCCGGCCCCTGCCCGCACCCAAAGCAGAACGCACCGCGAGCTCCCTCTCCCGAGCGGCCCCACGTGCAGTCAAGAGACTTGCAACGTTCGCGCACGCGATCAGAAGGACCGCAATCACCGCCCCAAACAGCACCCACGCCGCCAGACGCACGTCCTGCATCTGCCTGTCTCTCAGCGAACGCACCTGCAGATGCACCTCCTTACGAAATCGCTGTGGCGCCAGCTTCAGCGAGTAATCGAACTCCGGCTGCAACATCGCCTTGGCCTGCTCGATCGTCACTCCCGGCCTCAGCCGGGCAAACGCCCACATCGGACGGCCAGGGTCCGCCTTCCGCTGCGCGTTCTCGTCCAGCGCCTGCGGAACCATCACATCGGCCGCCTGTAGACGCGGCATCTCAAAATCTCGTGGAAGCACGCCGACCACTCGCACCGGCTTCCCATCAATCGAAATCAACCTGTTCACAACACCCGGATCTGAGCCATATCGGCTTCGCCACACCGCATACGAAATCAGCGCCACCCTCGGAGCGTTCGGCCGGTTCTCCTCCACCGTAAAATTCCTTCCCACCAGCGGAGCCACGCCAAGCGTCGGAAGAAAACTCGCCTCAACACCCGCACAACTCAACCGCACGGGACTCTCCTCCGTCAGATCGCAGGGCGCCACTCCCGTCTCCGAAGTAAACGCCTCGAACGCCGTCTGATTGTCGCGCCAATCGTAGTACGAACCACCCAGCATGAACTCGTCCGGCTCAATGGGCGCCACCAGCCCAACCGAAACAAGCCGGTCCGCATGGCCATACGGCAAACCCCGAAACAAAATGCGGTCCACCACGCTCAACACCGCAGTCGTCGCCCCGATCCCCAGCATCAACGTCACAACAATGGTCGTCGTAAAGACCGGATTGCGACGAAAGCCCCGGATGGCATAGCGAACGTCCTGCAGCAGCGTCTCAAAAAAATACCCCGGCCGCTCCTCCCGGCACTCCTCCCGCGCACGCTGCACCCCACCAAACGCAATCACGGCCTGCCTCCGCGCCTCGTCTGCCGGCATGCCCGCAGCAAGGTTCGCCGCGATCAGCTGCTCCAGATGGAACTCCAGCTCCTCATCGACCGCACTACGCTTATTGCCGATCAAGAAGAGACGAAGCCGCATCAGAAAATCCTTGAGCATTTCAAGGTCCTCCTACCAACCTGTCCAAAATCCTCCCCTCAGCTTGAGGGCGCCTTCTACAGTTCAAGGACTTGCACTTGCCGTTGCCTGTTCGTGATCTGTGTCATCGGTGAAAGTCCGTGTTAAGTTTTTGGATCGACCCTAAACCTGCTTCAACACCAGCCCAATCGCCGTCGTCAGCCGCTCCCAGTCCTTCAACTCCGCCTTCAACTGCGCCCGCCCGGTCGCCGTCAGCGAATAAAACTTGGCCCTCCGATTGTTCTCCGAGGCCCCCCAGTCTGCACGAATCCAGCCCTTATACTCCAGCCTGTGCAGCGCCGGATACAGCGACCCTTGGCCAACCTGCAGCGCGTCCTCCGACACCTGCTGTATCCGCTGCGCAATCCCCCACCCATGCATCGACTCCAGCGCAAGCGTCCTCAAAATCAGCAGGTCCAGCGTCCCTTGCAACAAGTCCGACGTAGTAGGCGGCATCTTCCCCTCGACATTCGACAACAGCATGCACCCATCTCCTGTCGAATGTCAAGGGAAGCAAGAAAATGATAGTCAGCCCTGATCTCGGCTTTTTGTCCTGGCCTTTGTTCTTGTCATCCGCGATAGGGCCCCGCTGTTAGACTTGCTCTACCACCGAAGACTCCACCTCAGGCGACGGCGGAAGGGCCCGACTTCAGTCGGGCCATCCAAAAAACGCGCAACGCGCCTCCGCTCTGCCCTGAGCAGCGTCGAAGGGCTGGAGCGAAGCCCAACGGGCGAAGCGACTGATTTAATTGCCTTTGCACTTGCCGTTATTTTCTTTTTGCCATTTTCTGCCCAGAAATCACATGTCAAGCCCCAAAACAACCTAACTCCTTACAATTCATCAACATCCGTGTGGCATTTTAGTTACGTCCAAACCGCTATACTGGATATATAGATCAGAAAAGCAAGCAAGCCCCGACCATACGTCGGGGCTAACTCGTTTAGAAAGACGATTTTAGCCATAACCCCTTTGCCATGACGATTTTGCAGTCCCACGCACACTGTAAACAAATGAAAACAAAAGAATTCGCCAAAAAGGGGGGGGAGGGGGGCACCCCCCGTCCGATTCTTCCAAGACACCACCGATCCCCCATGTCACTCTTACAACCATGACCAACCAAGCCAAATCCTGCCGCGCCACCATCGTCCCCAGCCTCCGCTATCGCAACGCCCTCGCCGCCATCGACTGGCTCGTCCGGGCCTTCGGCTTCGAAAAGCAAGCAGTCTTCCTCGGTCCCGACAACACCACCGTCATGCACGCCCAACTCACCTTCGGCAACGGCATGGTCATGCTCGGCTCGGTCGACAACGGAGGCGAGGTCGCCAACCTGATGGTCCAACCCGACGAGATCGGCCTCCGCGAGACCAAAGGCATCTACCTCATCGTCACCGACGCCGACGCGGTCAACGCCACCGCCAGGCTCGCCGGCGCCGAGATCGTCCTCGACGTCCGCGACATGGACTACGGCGGCCGCGCCTTCACCTGCCGCGACCTCGAAGGCCATCTCTGGAACATCGGCACCTACGACCCATGGGACACGGCCAGGCCCGAATAAGGCGGAGTCAAAACCACGCGCCCCCCCTCCGTGGTATTTTCTCCACATGGAACTAAATCCGTACGCCAAGTACCTTGACGGCCAGGATCCCGTCCCAGTGCTCTCCTCCACGGCCGCGCGCATCCACACTCTCACCGCCGGCCTCTCCGGCGCGCAGATCAACGCCCGCCCCGCCCCGCGCAAGTGGAGCGTCCGCGAGATCGCCGCCCACCTCGCCGACAGCGAGATCGTCTTCTCCTTCCGCCTCCGCCAGACGCTCGCCCCCACGCTCGACCAACCCCACACCATCATCCAGCCCATCGACCAGGAGGCCTGGGCCAAACGCTACGAGGCCTACCAGTTCGAACCCGCACTCACCCTCTTTCGGGCCGCCCGCAACTGGAACCTGCTCTACCTCAACACCGTCTCCTACGAAGACCGCCACCGCCGCACCACCCACCCCGAACGCGGCACCATGACATTCTGGACAATCGTCGAAACCATGGCCGGCCACGACATCAACCACCTCCAGCAAATCGAACGCCTCGCCGCAACGTCCTAGGCCATCATAAAAATCTACAAACCCAGCGCCTCATTCACGTCCCGCACCAGGTTCCGCAGATAACTGCGCTTATTCAGCAACTCCACCATTGCCTCTTTGGCGCGGGCTTTTACCGCCTCGTCCCCCGCATCCACACCAGCGTCCCAGGCTGACCAAAGCCCCTCCAACTCCGCCTGAGTCTCCACCATCTTCGCGTCGAAGGCGTCCTTCGCAGTCATCAGGTCCCGCCGCAGCTCTGGCTCGTCCTCACCCATCTTGTTGGCCGCACGCATCTCCTGCAGCTGCATATTCAGCTCAAAGACCTCCTCCAGCAGCTCTGGAGGAACGACCTGCTTCTTCTGCTCACCCGAAGCCCGCGCCGCCTCAGTCGCCGCCTTCGACTGCTCCTCCAGCTCCACCCCCTCCAGCTTCAGCAGATACTGCGTCCGCAAGATCGGGTCCTTCAGCGTCCGATACGCATCATTCAGGTTGGAACTCGCGGTCAACGCGGCCTCTTGCTCGGAAGCCGGCTTCGCCGCGAAGCGGTCCGGGTGCAACCTGCGCGAGAGCGCGTAAAACTTCTTCTCGAGCTCCACTACGTCGAGGTTCAAATGTTCAGGAAGTTGAAAAAGAGTGAAGAAGCTGTTGTATGCGTCGTGACTCATCGCCATCAGATTACGTTACGCCGCGCCTACGCCGAAAAGCTCGACCCGCACCCACAGCTCTTCGTCGAGTTCGGATTGATGAAGTTGAACCCCTGCCGCATCAGCGTCTCTTCAAAGTCCAGCACCATGCCATGCAGGTAGATAAAGCTCTTCGGATCGACAAAGATGCGAATCGGCGCGCCATTGGTCGGATCGCCCGCAGTCTGGGTCCCCTCACCAAACGCATACACGCGGTCCCGCTCCCGAGGCTGGGTATCGAACCGGATGTTATAGCTCAGCCCCGAGCAACCACCACCTTGGATCCCGACCCGCAATCCACCTGCAGTCGGCGAAACGCCCTCTTTGGCCATCGCCACACGGATTCGCTTCAGCGCCTTCTCAGTAATCTGAATGCTCTTCTGTCCCGGCTCCTGCCCCTGCGCGGTCAGCACATTCATCCCCGCCAGTGGGTCTTTCTTCTCACCGGCAGCGGACGAAGCTCGCGCTGCTTCCATCTCCGCCGCGGTTTGTAGTGTCACCATCGCCATGTCTCTGTCCTAACACAACACGGTAGCAACGCGACTCAAAAGGCGCACCGCTACCGTTGTTCTTGCCCTACAAGTCCATTAGTGAGCTGAAGCCGCAACTGCCGATGTCTCGGCCACGCTGTTCTTCTTCTTCCAGTCACCGATCGCCGCCCGAATCGCATCTTCTGCGAGCACCGAGCAGTGGATCTTCACCGGAGGAAGCGCCAGCTCCTTCACAATGTCCGTATTCGAAATCGTAAGCGCCTCGTCGATCGTCTTGCCCTTCACCCACTCGGTAGCGAGTGAGGACGAAGCGATCGCCGAACCGCAACCGAAGGTCTTGAACTTGGCATCTTCGATCACGTTCGTCTCGGGGTTCACCCGAATCTGCAAACGCATCACGTCGCCGCACTCCGGCGCGCCTACAAGACCGGTTCCAACCTCGGCCGCGCTCTTGTCCAGCGTGCCAACGTTGCGGGGATTGTTGTAGTGATCTACGACCTTATCGCTATATGCCATGGTGCTTCTCCTGTATTAGCCAATACCTTAGTTTAGATGCTAGCCGGTGCTGATGGGTCCTTACTAGTCCCTCTTAGTGCGCCGCCCACTCAATCTTCGAGAGGTCGATCCCTTCCTTCACCATCTCGTACAGCGGGCTCAACTCCCGCAGCTTCGAAACCACATCGATCAGCTTGTCCGAAACATAATCCACCTCGGCCTTGGTGTTGAATCGTCCAAGCCCAAACCGGATCGAGCTGTGCGCTACATCGTCGCCAAGTCCCAGGGCCTTCAGCACATAGCTGGGCTCAAGCGTAGCCGACGTGCAAGCCGAACCCGACGAAACCGCTATGTCGTTGATGCCCATCAGCAGACTCTCACCTTCGACATACACAAAGCTCATATTCAGGTTTCCCGGCAGATGGTGCTCCATATTGCCGTTCACATGGACGTAGTCCAGGGCCTTCTCAAACTTCGCCCGCAGATAGTCCCGAAGCTCCTTCTCACGCTTCGCCTCGCCTTCCATCTCGGCCCCGGCGATCTCGCAGGCCGCGCCCAATCCGACGATCCCCGGAACATTCAGCGTGCCCGACCGCATCCCGCGCTCATGCCCGCCGCCATTGATCTGCTCCGAAATCTGCACACGCGGATTCCGACGCCGCACATAAAGCGCACCCACACCCTTCGGCCCATAGATCTTGTGTCCCGAGAGCGAGAGCACATCGATGTTGTCCTTCTGCACATCGACAGGGACCTTGCCAACGGCCTGTACAGCGTCCGTATGGAAGATCACGCCCTTCTCGTGACACAGCTTCCCGATCTCCGCGATCGGCTGAATCACGCCAATCTCGTTGTTCGCATACATGATCGAAACCAGGATCGTCTTATCGTCCATCGCCCGCTTCAGGTCTTCAAGATCAATCAGACCGTCCGCTTGCACCGGCAGATACGTCACGCGAAATCCCTGCTTTTCAAGCTTCTTGCAGGTGTCCAACACAGCCTTATGCTCAGTCACCTGCGTGATGATGTGGTTCCCGCGCTCACGGTACATCTCCGCGATGCCCTTCAGCGCAAGATTATTTGACTCCGTCGCGCCCGAGGTGAAGATGATCTCCTTGCTCGTCGCGCCGATCAGCTTCGCAATCTGCTCACGCGCCTTCTCCACCGCCTTCTCCGCCTCCCAGCCAAAGCTGTGGTTGCGGCTCGCCGCATTCCCGAAGGTAGAGGTGAAGTACGGCATCATCGCCTCCAGCACCCGAGGGTCCAGCGGCGTCGTCGCATGGTTGTCCATGTAAATCGGCAGCTTCACGCCCGCAGGCAGTGCTGTTGCGGACTCACTGATCACTACGCCGTTATTGCTCATGTCGTTGCTCATCGTCTCTCCCGAAACCTGTACTCCTGAATCCTGCCCATTGAAAAAATCCAGATCGCCAAACCGCCGTTACTAGATCGCAATACTCACAAGCCCTCCACCCACCAGAGCGCCGGTCCCCGCCTGCTCCCCGTCCGCCTCAATCAAATCGGCGATGTGGATGCCACTCAACAATTCCTTGATGCTGTCATTCACCTTGCGCAATGGTTCTTTGATGGTGCAAGTACTCGTCAGGTCGCAGGCCCCGTGGATGGTTATGCAACTCGTAATAAAGAGCGGTCCGTCGATCGCCCGGATCACCTCAAACGCCGTAATCTCCTTCGAACTCCGAGAAAGCGCATAACCACCGTTCGTCCCGGCATGAGAGACCAGCAACCCGGCCTTCGCTAGTGTCTGCAGAATCTTCGCCAGCAGCTGCGGAGGGATATGGTAGGCCTCGGCAATGTCCTTGGCGCTATGCGCACTGCCGTCTGTCTGCTCGGCCAGATACTTCAGGGCCATCAGACCATAGTCCGCTTTTTTGGTCAGACGCAGCATGTCGGTTTCAAGGCTCCCGCCCACCTGAAAATCGTCGGATGTCAGACAATTCCAGTCCTAGATAGTGTACGTCCAGAATCCTGCGCTTGCAACCACGCTTTACCAGCCATTCCACCACGAATCCACCACAACTTGTCCACGAAAATCCACCACAAAAACCAAAGAAATCGCAGTTGACAAGCTCGCCGGAGACGGGCAAAATCCATACCATTCGCGATTTCCTCCCCAAAATGACCGCCAAGTGCAAACATCCCATCGTCAAGATCGTCGCCCGCGAGGAAGACGCAGAGTTTGTCGAGTGCCAGAAGTGCGGAGAAGTCTTTGATTCAGCAGAGTTTAGCGATATCGCCATTGAGGAAGAAGAGGCCCTCGCCGAAACTCCGGCTGAAGAATAAACCGCCTAAACCACCGTCTGCGCAGGAGGTGTATTCATCCTCCGAAACACAATCCACGCATACTGCGCCGCCGAAAGCGGGGCCAGCACCGCAATAGCCCGCACCAGCACATCGCTTAGCGCTGCCAATTGCGTGGAAACAAATATCTTCTGACATAACACCGCGATCAAAGCAAGAATCTGTACCAGCGTATTCAGCTTCCCAAAGAGGCTCGGCCGGAAGTCCCGCAACGCGTTCGTCACATACAGCAGCGTTGAAATCAGCAGAATCCCTACGTCCCGGCTGAAGACCAGCACCGTCACGTATTGCGGAATCATACCGACATGTGTGAGCACCACAAAAAGCGTACTCAACAGCAGTTTGTCCGCAATCGGATCGAGATACTGTCCCAGCGTCGTCTTCTGGCTCAGCCACCTAGCCAGCAACCCATCCAGCGCATCGCTGATTCCGGCAAGAATAAACAGCGCAAACGATATGCGGTAATGCCCGTCCAGGATCTCAATCACAAGGAAGGGGATAATGAACAGCCGCATCAGGGTAAGCAGGTTCGGTGCGGCGCGAAATTGACTCAGGAAGGGCACTGTGCGGGTTCAAACAATCGTAACCCAATCAACCGCAGGTTGCTCCAGCCTCCTCTTCCGTTTAGACTTGAAACAACGCACAGGCGCGTAGCTCAGTTGGTTAGAGCGCTACCTTGACACGGTAGAGGTCAGGAGTTCGAGTCTCCTCGTGCCTACCATTCCTTCCAATCACATACAACGAACGATCCTCTGGTACCGCCACGTCAATCAGGGAGAACGTTGGTCTTCCCTGTGCGGAAACGCTTATTTGGGCAGTTCAGCGTTGCCGGCGACGGTGAAGCTTGCGGTTTGAGATGAGGCGGTGCCCATCAGGCTGTGCACCCGAGTGCCCTTCGAGTCGACCTGGGCGATCGAGCGCGGGTCAATTATTATCAGACCGACATGGGCGGACTTGGTCGGCCCAGATGCACGCGCGTGAAGCCGGCGAGTAGGCGGATGGGAGTATCGGAAGCCTTTGGTTGCGTGAGGTAAAGCTCGACCACCTCGTCGCCAGCAGTGGAACCGATGTTCTTGACGTCGGCTTCGAGGAGGGCGTTGGCGTGCTCCTGGGCCCAGTTGACGGCAAGGACGCTGTCGTTCTGAAGGACGACGACCAGTGGCTTACCTGTGTCGGCTACGGCCTTCAAGAGCTGCTCCTGCGCGGCGGGTAGATCGATGGCGCTGCGGTCGCCACCGTTGAAGCCGTCGAGTTTGACAGGCATCTCCTCTCCTTCAAGGGAGGGGATGCGGGTTTAGACTTTGTTGAGTAAGCGTTTTCCCTATCCGGGCAACAAAACGTGAAAGGTTAAGCTATGCGCATCGCTTCAAAATTCATCAGATTTGGAACACGGGAGACGAAGCGCGTGATTGCAAAGATTGCGCTGACGGCGATAGCTACCCTGCTACCTCGGGTTTGTATGGCCCAGCCGGCGACAGTCACACTCAACATACATTTGGATAAACCGCTACATGCCGTGAGCCCGACCCTCTATGGATTGATGACCGAAGAGATCAATTATTCCTATGACGGCGGCCTGTATGCGGAGATGGTGCGCAACCGGACATTCCAAGACCACGGCTTCGGCGGAGTGGCCCACTGGAACATCGAGCATTTGGGAAATGCCATTGCAACGATGGCCATCGATCGTACTGAAGGCCCCAGCGCCGCACTGGATCATAGCCTCGCGATCGATGTGAAGCAGGCCGACACGACGAATCGGGCCGGCGTAAGAAACGAAGGCTATTGGGGAATGGCCCTGCGACCAAATACGACGTACAAAGGATCGCTCTATGCCAAAGCCGATTCAGCGGACATCGGGCCAGTTAACAGCCGATTTGATCAACGACAACTCCGGTAAATCGGTGGCCTCAGCAACAGTGCCTGGGCTTTCCACAGATTGGAAGCGATATGAGTTCACCCTGACGACCGGACACATCGAGACCTCATCGGAAAATCACCTTCTGCTTACCTTTGGCCACGCGGGCAAAGTGTGGATCGACCTGGTGTCTCTGTTTCCGCCTACTTACAAGAACCGTGAAAATGGAAACCGTCCTGATCTCATGGAGTTGATGGCGGCAATGCATCCGAAGTTCTTGCGGCTTCCAGGCGGCAACTACCTTGAGGGCGATCAGATTGATGAGAGGTTCGACTGGAAAAATACAATCGGACCACTTGTCGATCGACCCACGCACCGCAGCCCCTGGAACTACCAATCATCCGACGGAATGGGCTTGCTTGAATTTCTGGAGTGGACCGAGGACTTGAAGATTCAGACCGTGCTGGCGGTTTATGCGGGATACTCTTTGAAGGGTGACCACATCAACCCCGGGCCAGCGCTAGTCCCTTTCTTGCAGGATGCGCTCGATGAGATTGAGTTTGCAACGGGCGACACCTCCACAAAATGGGGTGCAGTGCGTGCAAAGCTTGGTCATCCGGCTCCATTTCCAGTGAAGTATGTTGAGATCGGCAATGAAGACTCGTTCGATCGCTCTGGCAGCTACGAAGGCCGTTATGCGCAATTCTACAAAGCGATCAAGGCCAAATATCCGCAGCTCGAATTGATTGCGACGACGCCGGTGAAGAGATTGAAGCCGGACGTTCTGGATGATCATTACTACAAGCGCGCAGACGAGTTCTTTGCGGACGTGAAGCACTATGACAATGTAGACCGGAGTGGCCCAAAGATATTTGTCGGGGAGTGGGCGACACGCGAAGGGTCCCCAACCACAAACATGGGCGCAGCTCTTGGCGATGCAGCGTGGATGACCGGGATGGAGAGAAACAGCGACCTGATCGTCATGGCGTCGTATGCGCCGCTCTTCGTAAACGTCAACCCGGGAGGGATGCAGTGGGAGTCGGACCTGATTGGATACGACGCACTCAGCAGCTATGGGTCGCCCGGATATTACGCGCAGGTGATGTTCGCTAAATATCTCGGGACTGAAGTGCCGGCATCCTCGGTCAGCGGCAACGCCGAGCGGTTCTTCTATTCGGTGACAAGCGATCCAGAGAAGGGCGCAGTCTATCTAAAACTCGTCAATGCATCCTCCGTCCCGCAGCCGGTCGAAATTGAAATGACAGGTGCGAGCAGCGTCGCGAATGCGGGTACGATGGAGACATTAACGGGTGCCAGCTTGGCACAGACCAACACCATCTCGTCTCCGACCCGCATTGTGCCAGTGCAAACAACAATTAATAGAGTTGGAGCGAAGTTTAGCCATACGGTGCCAGCTTATTCGATACAGGTGCTGCAGTTGCAAGCGAAGTGACCCGATCGATTTTCGGTTCTCGACCAACTGTTATTGTGGCCCATCGCGATTTCTGAAGACTAGGAGAAAATAACGCCGGTCGAACCGATACGTGCTTTCGTCCTTGCCAAATATGCAAATGATGGATCGCCGCCTCATCCTATTCGTCCGGGCCCCCAAGTCAATTAGTGAGATAAGGCCCCACTCTGTTTCATGATCTCCGCCAATGCATGCATACGGTAAGTGTCCGCCGGTGTCTTCGCCGTGGCCGCGTCCTTGTCGAGGCCCATCGCCATGGCGCGAAGTTGTGTGACATTCTTCGGCTTAGGCTGGGACGTCTCTGCCTTCGCGATTGCTTCCCTAAGCGCCGCCAGTCGTTTGGCATCAAGAGCATTGCTGCGAGTCAGTTGGTCGATGTAGGCCTTGGCAGTCACGAAATTCGCAGGCCAGACAAATTTTTGCTGGTTCTGCACGTTGAGCTCGGCAACTTGAACCTGACTCGCTGCGTCAATCTCGTTTTGCGTGATGTATTTGTTCGGCACCAGCTTGAATACATCAACGCCGCGTGCAATCTCCGAGCCATAGATGTAGCCGTTGTACCAGTAGGTCGACCACTGGCCGCCCATTGCGTGCTTGGTGCCGTCGACCGGCCCGCGATCAAAGTAGCCGATCTCGATAGGATGCGTGATATCGGTAAAGTCCACGATCGAAACGCCGCCCTGGTACCAGGACTGCACTTCTACGTCGCGGCCGGGAATCGGGATCAGTGACCCGTTGTGGGCCACGCAATTCTCCAGTTCGGTCTGCGGCGCCGGCATCTTGTAGTAGGAGGCCAGTGTCAGCTTGCCGCTCTTCAGATTGAAGATGGCATCGGCGCCCCAGTTCATCGGATCGGTAGCGCGGCAACGCGGCTGTCCACCACCGCCCCACTCGTCCGTGAATAGCACCTTGGTGCCGTCGTTGCTGAAGTTGGCGGAGTGCCAGAAGGCGTAGTTCGGATCGGTTACAGCGTCGATGCGGACGGGATGCACAGGATCGGATATGTTCAGCAAGATCCCATTACCCGAGCACGCCCCCGCCGCCAGCCCTAGATCTGAACGGACGGTGATATCGTGGCATCCTCTCGTCATCGACGTCGTCTGAGTACCCTCGCCGTGGTTGCCGCCCTTCCAGAGTCCGTTCATGTTCCCGGTCTCGGGATCAGTAAAGATGCGAGGGCTGGCTACGACTTTGGCCAGTTCCGGATGCGCCAGCGGCACCTTGATGACAACGATAGTAAACAACGCGGTGTCGGGGTCCTTATCAGGGTCAGCACCCGAGCATCCCGCCAACTCCTCCGCTGGACGCACGGCCGCCGATCCGGAGATATAGACATAAATGTTGTCTTTGTCTTTGGGGTCGATTACGAGCGTGTGCGTGTGCGAACCGCGACAGGTTTGCACCTCCGCAACCTGCTTCGGCTGCGAGATATCGCTAATGTCGAAGATGCGAATGCCCTTGATACGGTCCGGGCTGGGAGGTGGTGGGGGTGGCCGTCGTGGGCCGCCGGCCGCGGCATTCGCCGGATCTGGAGGCGGTGGCGGAGTTGCGGCCGCCGGCGTGGGAAATCCCTGTGTCCCACAGTCAAGCCGTCCATTGGCCGCTTCGACCGACATGAACAGAAGGTGGCCATAGACTGAGACGTCTCCCTGGCCGCCGGGACAAACCACGGAAGTGATCAGCTTGATCTTCGACGGGTTGGAGATGTCATAGAAATTAATGCCGCTGTAGTTCCCGACGAAGAGAGTCGTGCCTTCGAAGGCCAGGTCGGAGTTGGTTCCGCCATAATTGGCGCGCGGACCACTCTGCGGCCCACGCGCTGGCGGAGTTCCGGCAGGCGGTGGTGAGGGAGCAGGAGCTGCATCGAACGCAGCGATGGAAGCTAGGTCCGGAGCAAAGCCAGCCGGCTTCGGCAAAGAGATTAGCCGCTCCATACCAAACGACGCCTCACCCGCGTCGTACAGGCCCGCCTTCAGTCCTACACGCGGATCATCGGCCCCTGCACGCGGGTTGGTGTAGACCGATGGACTATTTTGTCCAGCACAAAGGAGCGGAAAAGCGACAGACAGTACAACTGCGATGGTCAAGGCACTGCGCGAAAACCTCGAGGTCGTTTCAGCGATCATTGTTTCTCCTTTAGCATGTGCCGCATGATGTCAATCTCCGCCTGCTGGGTGTTGTCCACATCGCTGGCAAAATCAAATAACTGGGGGTCCTGGCCGGCTCCCGGCGATGCGAAAAGGTCCTTCACCATCGTCAGGGCGCCAGTGTGATGTTGAATCATGCCCGTCAAAAAGAGGTGGTCGAAGGCCGGGCCCGTCGCGGCTGCCAGCGCCTTCATCTGTTCTGGCGTCAGCATGCCGGGCATCATTGGCATCGGGCCCATGTCCATGTCGTCCATCCCGGCCATGTCCATTCCTGCCATGTCCATCGAGCCATTTCCCGAGAGCGGCAAGCCGCGATCGGTCAGCCACTGCCTCATGAACCTCATCTCGTCAGTCTGCGAGATGCTGATGCGTTTGCCCAACGCCTGGACCTCTGTGTTCTGGCTCCGCGTACGCAACAACTCCGTCATCTCCACTGCCTGCGCATGGTGCATGATCATGCCCTGCATGAACTTGATGTCGGCCTCCGAGGGTCTTCGCGGCGCGGCGCTGGCAGTCTCCGGCGTGAGGGTCTTGTTGCTCTGACCTGGTGCGCCCGGTTGCACGATGGACACGCCAGCGGGTGTGGTTTTTGCCTGCTGGCACGGTGCAGTGTTTGAGCTCAAGGATAGGAGGCTGGCAGCAAACAGCAGAAACCTGAACAACATGATCTTCCTCACCTCAAACGCGGCATGGTTTGAATCGGTAGTAGCAATGACGAAACACCAGTGACGTAAGACTCACATTTTCAAAAGATCGCGGTCATTACAGAAACGGTGTTTCGCTCTCCAATTCACTAAGCCTTGCTCTCATCACTGACTTAGAAGAACTATAAAAGAGCTTACAGCCGAATTCTTTATTGATATCTCTTAAATAGAGTCGCCGGGGCCCCTAGGCCTGAATCACGTTGCTGCCGCCATCTCCCAATTTCGCCGCCTTCACCCGGTCGGCCACCTGCTGAACCGCTCTGAGGGCGCTCAGCGCAGCTCCCTCCTGCCATGCGACGATGTGACTCACGTGATCGCCGGCGAAGATAATCGGGCCGTCTGGCTCGATCAGTATTTCGTACCCGGGATTCGCCTGCCTCCGCGCCGCCATCGGCGACGGTGCCTGTCCCGCCTGCTGCGTCCCGCGCGAAGCAGGTGATCTTTGCTGGCCCGGGCCATAGCTTCGAATCCAGGAACCCTCGTTGTATTGGATCTTCCCCCAGCTCACATACATTGGCTTTTCGAGCTCCTTGCCGTGGCCCGGGTGTAGCCGCTCGATCGATTTTCTGCTCTCTGCCAATTTTTCCGGCATCGTCAATTTGCCGAAGGGTGAGTTCGACTCGTCCGTATATCCGCTCACCAGTACTCCTCTTTCAGAGAAAAGGCCGGCCGACGGAAACCAAATCGGGCTGCATCCGACAGTAACAAACTCGAGGCCACCATAGATGTTATAGTCCTGCTCCCAGAACCGCCGGCTCTCCCATGCAATCTTGTATGCGCTCGCATAAGTACACTCGTCGATGACTTTCTTGTACGGAGCACTAAAGTCATTTGGCGTTGACCGAAGGAGCGTCAGCGGCATAGTACAGATGCAGTAGTCCGCCTCGATCGTCTTCGCCGCGCCACTCTGTTTGTAGCTGACGGTGACCCCCTTGGACGTCTTACAAATCTCAGTCACTGGCGAGCCGTACTTCACGACATCGCCCAGCGACTTCGCAAAGGCATATGGGATCCGGTCATACCCCCGACTGGCTGGAACATCGTTGCCTGCATGTCGAACTGCTCATCGAAGAGCATTCCCTGCCAAAAGTTCTCATCGAGCAAGGTGTGCATGTCAATCGGCTGACTCAACACGCCCGTATCATCGCCCGCTCCCGCCGTCTTCGCGTAGCCTGCGCGGTCGCTGCCGCTGTATTTGCCTGCCTCGTCGAGCGATCCATAGGTACGCAGGAAGCTCAACATGCGATCGCGGTCCTCTTTCGACAGGCCCTGATCAAGGGCACCCTGATTAATGCTCTTGGAAAGCAATTCGCTCACATGCCCGCGAGTGTCATTAACCACCTGGCGCATGACCGCCGGCTTACCCTCGTTTACGTTGTCATTCTGCAGATAGGCAGAGCGGCTCATATTCACTTCGACCTGCAGCTCCACACCAAGCTTGCGGCAGTATCCCAGAATCGTCGGATGGATCGACGGCAGACGGGCCGGGCCGAAGTTCTGATAGTGACCCTGGTTCCATGTGCAGGACTGCGTGGTGCCATCAAGAAAAGTGACCTTGTCTCCGCCGCGCACCGTCCAGTTGCGCCCGCCGGGTCTGTCTCGTGCTTCGATGACCGTACACTCGTACCCCAGGGCCCGCAGTTCGTAGGCGGCCACGAGCCCCGCAATGCCACCTCCAAGCACCACCACCTTGGTTCCCTTGCCCGAACCGGCAGCTGCACGTACAGATTCGGGTGCCGCTGCACTCGCCTCTACTAGGCCCAAGCCCTGCATGGTCAAAAAGGCAGCGCCATACCCACCAGCCTGTCCAACGCGCGTCAGGAAATCACGTCTCGTAATTGCCATTGATCTCAATCTCCGAATCGAAAAGGTGTGATGTGCTACAAAACCACAATCGGAATATGTAGCGTGGAATTGAACAAACACTATCTAACGAAACCAAGCTCTCAGGCCTTTCCCCTGTCGGCCTCGGGAAACCGGCTGAACACGCGGTTCAAGGGACCTCAGCTCCTCCTGGCAAGTGAATAGTGCAAGGCTTTCGGGCGCAAATCTCCAAGGACCCGAAATATGCAGGTCCGATTTGAACAAATCGCCTTCAACTGGAGTTCACAGTAGTCGAAAAACTAAAAATGAGTAGTAATCGTTGAACTGTATTTTGAATGGCAGATTACGTCAACAAAAAATTTATCCGACTTTGATTGGAGACGATATGACCCATCTGGCCTATTGGAAGCTTGCACTCCGCCGTACTGGTTTTAATCCGCCACGCTAACCCAAATCTGGCAATGTGGCGGAACTTCCATCCAGACAGACCTTCAGTGCTGACACATTTCACGATTGGCCATTTGACTACAGCCAGTGCAGCAATAGATTCGGCGCGCAGCCAAGCAGCACTACGCTAAGCGCAATCAGGCACAAAACGACCTGGCGAAGAACTGAGGTGTGAATCGGAGCAGTGTCGGTTGGCGGATCGCTCACATAGATGCACTTCAGCACCTTCAGGTAGTAGTAGAGCGACACCGCACTCATCGCGACGGCCAAAACCACCAGCCAGAGCAGACCAAGCGACCCGGGTGTCGAAGTGAGCACGACAGAGAACAGATAGAATTTTCCAAAAAATCCGGCCAACGGTGGAATGCCCGCCAACGACAACATAAATATCATCATGCAAAAGGACGGAACCGGCGCCCGTCGGCTTAGTCCCGCAAAGTCAGATAGCCGGTCGCCGCCTGTTTCCTTCTCTACCAGGTCCACTACACCGAACGCGCCGAGGACCGTCAACGCGTATGTGATGGCGTAATAGAACAATGCGACAAGGCTTTGATTGGCGTGCGACAGGATGCCCAGCAACATGTAGCCTGTGTGCGCAATTGCGGAGTACGCGAGCAATCGCCGTACACTGGTCTGCAGAATCGCCACGAGGTTTCCCAGCACCATAGAGAGCGTGGCGGAAATGGCAACGACTGGGACCCATCCAGAAGCGTAACCGTGCCAGACACTACTTCCTTCCGCGCCGGCTAATCCAATCACCATGACCTGGTAAAACACGAAGAAGCCCGCGACCTTGGAGCCAGACGCGATCAACGCTGCGCTGGTGGCGGGTGCGCCTTGGTACACGTCCGGCGCCCAGAAATGAAATGGGACGGCGGCCACCTTGAATCCAAGTCCAACCATCGTCATCACGATGGCAACGATCATCAGCGGGTCGACGAATGGGTCTCGAATGCTGCTGGCGATGTGCCCAAGATTTGTCGAGTTGGAGCAACCGTACAAGAGACTGAAGCCGAACAGCAAAAACGCAGCCGAAATTCCCCCGAAGACAAAATATTTCAATGCGGCTTCCGCCGACCGGACGCTGCGTTTGTTAAATGCGGTGAGGATGTAGAGCGACAAACTGAGCAGTTCAAGCGAAAGAAAAATCAGAAGTAGGTTCTGAGTACTGACCAGGAACATCATGCTGACTGTCGCCATCAGGATGAGGGCCAGATATTCGCTGATGTGTTGAGTGAACGTTGATCCGATGAAGATCAGGACCGTCAGCATGGTCAGAACGAGCAGTGCGACTTGCACTCGTTGCGCAAGCGAATTCAGCACAAGCATACCGTCAAGGACATTCGTGGATTGCGGTGTGTGCAGTATCCAGCCGACCGCCGCTGCGCAGCCGGCAAGCGATAGAATCGCCCCAACGGAACCTCGGAGCCGCGACTCTGATGTCCGCAGGAACATCAGATCAACGGACAACACAAAGAGCGCTGTGATAACAACGATGACCTCCGGCAAGACCAGATGCAGCAGATCCAGATAACTGAAGTTGGTCATCGCCCGCCTCCTTTCCGCAGGCCGTCGAACATCGGCGAGTGCAAGGCTGGGACGATAATGCGCAAGAGCAACTGAGGGTAGAGTCCGACGATAACGCTCGCGCCTATCAGGATGAAGGCGCCGACGCGTTCGGGAACGGAGATGGCCGGAAGTCCAGAAGTCGCGGCATCAACCGTCTGGTCTGGTGCTCCGAAGAATGCTTTCTGCATAGCACGCCATGTATAGGCGATGCCGATCACAATGCCCGCTCCGGCGAAGACCGCAAACAGCGGGAAGGCCCGCCACGTTCCGATGAGTACCTGGAGTTCCGCCACAAAACCGCTGAAGCCCGGTAGACCGATGGATGCCATGCCCCCAAGAACGAACGTCGCCGCCGCAAACGGAATGGCCTTGCTCAGATGCATCGTCTCCAATTCTGATAAATCGCGCGTGTGCGTTCGGTCATAGACCATGCGTCCAACGACTGCAAACAACAGTCCTGCAAGGATGCCGTGCGAGAACATCTGCAGGACCGCGCCGTCCAGACCTATCTGTTGCAAAGTCATCAGTCCAAGCAGCACAAAGCCCATGTGGCTGACGCTCGAATAGCCGATGACGAACTTGAAGTCCTTTTGCACCAGCGCCACCATCGCGCCGTACACAATGCCGATAAGCGCAAGCAGTGCGAACACATCGCGCCATGAGCCAAAGCCGAGCACGTGAAAGCCCCACGCATCCAGTCCGCGCGGAAACAACGTCATCGCTACACGTAAACAGCCATAAGCACCCAGCTTCATCACCACGCCGGCAAGCAACATGGAAGCCGCGGTGGGTGCAGCGACGTGGCCGGTAGGCGCCCATGTGTGGAATGGCCAAAGACCGGCGAGAATTCCAAAGCCGACAAACACCAGCGGAAACGCCCACATTTGAAAATGAACCGGAAATGGAAACTGGGCGAGCTGCGCTAGGTCCATCGTCCTGGCTCCCGCCACCACGTATGCCGCGATCAATCCGATCAGCACCATCGCGCTACCGACAAACGAATAGAGCGCTAGCTTCATGGCGGCATACTCACGCCGTGTGGAACCCCAGATCGCAATCAGAAAATACTTTGGGATGATCGCGATCTCGTAGAAGACGAACAGCAGCAACAAATCGAAGCTTAGAAATACGCCGTACACGCCACCAATCAACGCCAGATAGAACGCGAAAAATTCTTTGGCCCGATGCTCGATGTTCCAGGAAAACAGAACGCCTGAGATCGCCACGATCCCAGTTAGCAGCAGCAGGGTCATGCTGATTCCATCCGCCGCGAGGTGATACTCGACGCCGAGCGATGGAACCCAGGGTACCCTTGCAACCGTCACCAGCTCTCCGGATTGGATGTCGTACAAATCCACACAGAGCCACGGCGAATCCCGCCGCTGCAGTCAGCAGGGCGAGCGATGCGCGCCGCGCGCACGGACCCCTTCGGCAGGAGCAGCAGCAGCGGAACGCCGAGAAACGAGATGTAGATAGTCCATGCCAGCATAGTTAGGTTGCCATGACCAGGCTGGCCCGCCGATCGACACGGTGTGCGCATCCTGCCATTCTGAATCTGTCTCTATTCCTGAACATCTTTTCCTAGAACCTCAGTTGCTGCACCATTTGCATGGCCGTACTGTTGATGACGCCAAGCACGAGTTGGGGACACAACCCAAGCGCGAACATCAGCGCCATGGCGGGCAGCAAAGCCAGCCGCTCCCCTAAGGTCAGATCGGGCATCTGCGACCACTTCTCCGGAAGTGGCCCAGAGAAGACACGCTGCAAAATTGTCAGAATAAAAATTGCCGTCAGGAGTAGACCAAGGACGGACACGGACACCGGCCATGCCGCCAGCGGAAACGTGCCTTTGAAGATCAGGAACTCACCGACAAAACCGTTAAGCCCTGGCAGTCCCATGCGACGAGAACAGCGCAATCCCCATAAGACCGCAGAACACAGGAACGACTTTGCGCAGGCCACCGAAATCATTGAGGCCACGCAGCCCGCCAGTGCGCTTCTCCAAAAGCGCCACAAACCAAAACAGCGTTGCAGCGGTAAGGCCATGGTTGAACATCTGCAAAAATACGCCGTTGAGCGCCGCGGCCTTTTCGGTTGCAAGCGCGGGGTCATCGCCGGTGAACTTCAAGACGGAAAAGATCCCAAGCATGCAATACCCGAGATGATTGATAGAGGAGTACGCAAAGATGCGCTTCAGGTCCTTTTGCGCCAGGGCCGCGTATGCGGAGAGGACAATCGTAGCCACGGCAAGCCACAACAACGGCGTCCGCACTGACCGCAGCTGCACACAAAAAATGGGGAGCAGTATCCGAAGGAAGCCATAGACGCCCATCTTCGACATTGTGCCCGTCAGAAGCATCGTTGTACCGGTCGGGGCCTCCGCATAGGCCGCCGGCAGCCACGTGTGGAAAGGGACGAGCGGCACCTTCACAGCAAAGCCGAGAAATGCTCCGAAGCAAAGGACCAGCGCAATCTTTTCCGCCGTAAACATGTGCCAATCCGTGATCGCAGCGAATGCCGGAAGGAGTTGCCCATTCCTGGCCAAATTCGGCAAGCTCCATGAAGTCAAAGTTTCCTGTGCACAGATAGATGGCCAGAAACGCCAGCAGTAACGCGACGCTTCCGACCATCGTGTAGAGAAAAAACTGGGTCGCCGCCGTGGCACGTTGTGGTCCACCCCAAAGCCGATCAGGAAGAACGCCGGAATGAGGCTGAGTTCCCAGAAGAGAAACCAGTGAAAGAAATTCAGCGCGGTAAATGTCCCGAACAGTCCTGCTTCAAGCATCAGCACGAGTGAGAAATAGAGTGGGACCCTCTCCTGAATCTGGGACGACGCGGCCATCGCCATGGGAACGACGATGGCAGACAGGAGCAGCATCAGCAGGCCCAGACCATCGATGCCTACGTGGTACTCCACGCCAAGCGTCGGAATCCAGCCGTGTACTTCCTCGAACTGAAGGCCCCCGAAGGCAGGGTTGAATCGATGCCACAAGACAAGGGCGATCGCGAGCGCAAGAAAAGCAAAGGTGAGAGCGAGTCCCCGTGCCAGTTTTTCGCTCTTTGCGCCGAAGGTCAGAACCGCCATCGCTCCAAGCAGCGGCACAATCGTCAGGCAGGAGATGGGCGGGAGCATGTTCATCGCGTCCCACTCCAGATCAGCAATATGACTAGCACCGCGAACGCAAAACCAACCAGCCGAAGATAGTTCTGCGTGCGACCATTTTGCAGTCGCGCTAGTAACTTACCCCCAGCAGTCACTGTGTGGCACCCTCCATCAAAGCCTGGATTCACGACGTATGTGTCCGCAGATCGGGCAAGCCAGGAAAGACCAAGCACAAGATAAGAAACGGCCCCCACTGCACCGTTCCAAATCCTTCGATCGAACCAGTCGCTGATTCGCGACAACCACCAGTTCCAACGGATGAAGGTGGCCTGATAGAACTCGTCCACGTAGAACTTATGACGCAAGAGATGGAATATCTTGGGTTGCAGCCGTTCTAATGCATCTGGAGCTTCGGCGCTGACGATTGGTTTACGACCGTAGAACCACCAGCCCAGCCCAAGGCCAACCAGGACAATGATCGAGGAAAGGAGCATCACAGCGAGGATGCCGTTCTCAAAGAATCCTGCCGACATTCAGAGTTGCTGGTTGGCCGTTCAGAAATGAATCGAACCAGGGCCATGCGGGCGTGCCAATCAAACCCAAAAGGATTGCGAACGCAGCCAGGATCACCAGCGGCACTGTCATTACGGTCGGGCTCTCGTGCGGAAAAGCAGGAGTGCCGTGATTCTGATGCACGACGTCTACGGTATGAGACAAGTCCCGTTCTTCTGTTAAACGGGATTCGCCGAAGAACACGTAGTACACCTGACGTGTCATGTAGAAAGCTGTCAAGAGAGCACCAAAAGTCCCGAGATAGAACGGAGCGCGTGAGATGCTCCAGGCCTGTGCCGCGTGCAGGATGGCGTCCTTGCTCCAGAAGCCGGAGAACAAAGGGAAACCCGCACAGCGCCAACATACCCGCCGCATAGGTGTAGAAAGTAATCGGCATGAATTTCTTCAACCCGCCCATGCGACGGATGTCCTGCTCTTCGTGACAACCGTGAATGACCGATCCCGCACCGAGAAAAAGCAGCGCCTTGAAAAAGGCATGCGTGATGAGATGAAACATCCCGACCGCGACTCCACCGACTCCCAGGCCCATCATCATGTAACCCAACTGCGAAATGGTCGAATAGGCAAGGATGCGTTTGATGTCATCCTGCGCGACTGCGATCAGGGCAGCAAACACGGCGGTGATAGCGCCAATCCAGGTGACAACCTGCAGCGCGGTGGTTGAGGTAGTCGCGA
Organism: uncultured Acidobacteriaceae bacterium; assembly: GCA_963756685.1. Classification (GTDB taxonomy): domain Bacteria; phylum Acidobacteriota; class Terriglobia; order Terriglobales; family Acidobacteriaceae; genus Edaphobacter. The sequence goes on along the minus strand of CAVWON010000001.1, from coordinate 1,954,586 downwards.
GCGCGATGCCACTATGGGCCGCCATCAGCGGATATACGCGCGCGACCAGAAACACGCCTGCCGCAACCATGGTCGCCGCGTGAATCAGCGCGCTCACTGGCGTCGGGCCCTCCATGGCGTCCGGCAGCCATACATGCAGGGGCACCTGGCCAGACTTGCCAACCGCACCGGCGAAGATCAACAGCGCAATGCCGGTAGAAACCCCCATGCCAATGCCAGTGGTCAACGCAACCAGATGCGCAAGCGCGGAGTGTTCCAGACATCCGGCACCATGGTCATAGAAAAGCAGCGTACCAGCTTGCGAATACAGCCAGACCATTCCAACAAGAAACGCAAGGTCACCAATGCGCGTCGTGATGAAGGCCTTCTTGGCTGCTGCCGCGGCAGCGGGTTTCTGATACCAGAATCCGATAAGCAAATAAGAGGTAAGGCCAACCAGTTCCCAGCACATGAAGAGCAACAGCAGACTGTTCGCAATCACGACGCCCAGCATCGCGGCCGCAAACAGCGACAAGAAACAGAAGAAGCGAGTGAAGTTTTCATCATGGGACATGTAGCCCGTGCTGTAGATAAAGATCAGCAGGCCGACAAACGAGACCATCACCAGCATCACCGCGGTCAGCGGATCGAGCATCCAGCCGAGCTTCAGCCATTCACTCCCATACTGAAGCCAGGGGAAGTTGAAGACCTGCACCGTCTCTCCCAGGCCGCTGGATCGCAGTACGTTCGCAAACGCACAAAGGGAAAGCAAAAACGAAAGCCCCATCGAACCAATTGCAAGCGAAGCTGCGAACCTGCGGTTTCGCTGCTTGGCAAGAGCACTCAGCCCCGCAGCGAGGCCCGGGAGTGCGGGAATCAGCCAAAGATTTCGGACAATCCAGGTCATGTCGTCTCAGAAAAGGGGTACAGGGTAGATGCGGATTTTGAATTCCGTCCCTTTGAGGAACGGGGTCTACCGTCAAAGAGCAATACAGTTGTGGTATTTCTTTGGGGGTGGCCTATCCTCTCATGGAATTTACCTCGTCAATATTGGTGGTCTTGATATGGCGGTAAAGCGAGATGATCAGGGCCAGACCGACAGCTGCTTCTGCCGCTGCAACGCCAATCGAAAAGATGACAAACATCATTCCGGTCAATGCTTCGGGGTTCGGACCATAACGCCAGAAGGCAATGAAATTGAGGTTCGCAGCGTTGAGCATCAGTTCAATCCCGATCAGCACCAAAATAGCGTTGCGGCGCATCAACGCACCGGCCAGACCCATGGCAAAAAGAAGCGCGGAGAGCAGAAGACAATTCGCCAGCGGAGTCATCGCCTCTCCTGTTTTTCGCGCATTGCGATGGTAACGGCGCCGATCAGGGCGGCTGTCAGCAGCAGACCAATAATTTCCAGGGGGAGAGCAAATTGCAGCATCAGCGCGTTGCCGATTTGCTGCATGGAGGCATCGGGTTGCGGCACTACGGTGCGTTGAGATGCCGCGCTGTGACGGATGGCCCAGGCCAGGATCCCAAAGATCGCGAGAACCACCGCGCCACTTCCCATCCAGGAGTGGCTGACCCTGTCTCGCGGAGCTGCTCCTGTATCCCGCGTAAGCAGTACCGCGAAGACGATAAGAATCGCTACCGCTCCGACGTAAACCAGAATCTGTGCAAGCCCGACGAATTGCGCGCCAAGTTGCAAATACACCGCCGCCAGACCAGCAAAAGCCACCGTCAGCGCCAATACGGAATGTACGAGACTGCGGAGGCTCATCGCCGCCACCGCCCCTGCTACCGTCAGTATTGCGAAGATCGTAAACAAAGAGATCGGTCCTTTCATGTGAGGCCGATTCAAAACCTATTCAGCAAATCGATAGACCCGCTTCTCCAATTTCCATCCTTGCATCAATCCGCGGCCCAACAAAACATACGGAACAACCACCAGAAGCCCGCAGACAATCCATCGCAAAACGCCTTGCGGCAAAAAGTGCCAGGCTCCGGCAGTGACAAGGTTGAGCAGCGCCATCGGCAACATAAACTTCCAGGCAAAATTCATTAGTTGATCCATGCGCAGTCGGGGCAAAGTACCGCGAATCCAAATAAAGACCACAATCATCGCAAGCAGCTTTGCGAAAAACCAGAGATACGATGGGACCCAGGTCAGGAAGGAAAGCGGCGCGGCCCATCCGCCCAGGAACAGAGTAATTCCCAATCCGCTGATAGCGAACATGCCGAGATATTCACCTAGGAAAAACAAGGCGAACTTGAATCCGGAGTACTCGGTGTAATAGCCCGCAATGATCTCCGATTCGCCTTCGGGAAGGTCGAAGGGCGAGCGATTAGATTCGGCAGTTGCAGCGATCATGAAAATCACGAACCCTGCGAACCCCCACGGCGTAAAGACAAACCAGTGGGGCAGTATTCCCGTATAGCCGGCCTGCCTTTCAACAATTGCAACGGTGGACAGCGAACCCGCCGCCATAATCACTGTGACCGACGCCAGTATCAGCGGCACCTCGTAGCTGATCATCTGCGCGATCGCGCGCATCGCACCCAACAGCGAGTATTTGTTGCGGCTCGACCAGCCCGCCATAAAAATCGTCAATTCCATAACGGAGCTGACGGCGAAAAAGAAAAGCACGCCCGCGTCCAAATTGGCTAACACCATATTTCGCCCTATGGGCAGCACAGCATAGAGCGAGAAGGCAGCCAGCACCAGCACCACAGGCGCCAGAAAATGCACGGCCTTGTCCGCGGCCTGCGGCACAATGTCTTCCTTGGTCAAGCGACTTGATTCCGTCCGCGATAGGCTGAAGGAGTCCAAACGGCCCCACGCGATTCGGCCCATAACGGTTTTGAATTCGACCCAGCCCTTTACGTTCAAGGACCGTGGTAATCGGCAAACAGTAACGCAAACACTACAAGAATTGCGACAACCGAAAGCAACACCGAAAGGCCTGGTCGCAGACTGGCAGGTGCATAGCCCACGAGCCAATGCTGCACGATCACGAATATCTGATCTGCGGTTTCACCCATGCTTTTTCGCCGTGTTGGAAGTTAGGGAGCAAATCATTGCGTCGAGGGAACTCCGGGATCTGTCTGCGGTTCGTTGGCTGACGTGGGATTCACCTTAGGCTCAGTGGCCGCCCTCGCTTTGGCCTCGACCTTGGCCTTTTCCTCCGCAAGGTGCGCATCCACCTCCGCTGCTTCGGTGGGATGGATCTTGCCGTAATACTCGTTCGACTTGGACAACCGTGCCTTGTCCCAGAGGAGTCCACCGAAACGGTCGTCCGTACTCAATTCAAATTCGGTGTCCATCTTGATCGCTTCAAACGGACACACTTCAACACAAATCTGACAACTCATGCATACCGAAATATCGATATTGAAGACCGCCGGATAGAACTGCGGCTTGCCCACGAAGTCCGGCTTCTTGTCCTTGCTCTTTTCGATATAGATACACTTCGGCGGACATTCTTTTTCACAAATCTGGCAGCCCACACAACGCATCCCGGCCTGCCAATCGTCGCCATCGTAAACGAGAAACGGAAAGTTGCGTGCCGCCTCGGCCTGCGGGGAGCGTTCCTCCGGATATTGCACGGTCGTCAGGCGGTCTTTGCTGAAGTAGCTGCCAAAGAAATTCCTCGCCGTCTCGATAAAACCCTTCGCGATGCCTTCACCCAGCATGCCGTCCGCCCTTTACCCAAACGATTCCAATGCAACTTTCAACACCGCGATTTCGGCCTTATCTCCCGCATCGGCAGTCTACCGATCCACCTCGCCCAGCACAATATCGATTGTGCCAAACGATGACAATCGTGTCCGCCACGCTCGAGCCCACGCACATGTCTTCCAGAACGGTAAGGTTGATCAAACTCGGCGGACGCACCCGATAGCGATACGGGTTTGGCGATCCGTCACTGATCAGGAAGAAGCCGAGCTCCCCCTTTGGCGATTCAATCCGCCCGTAAGCCTCCCCGGCCTTGGGGCGAAATCCCCGGATCTTCGTCTTGACATCCATGATTGGGCCGGCAGGAATATCGCGCAGCGCCTGGCCAAGGATCTTCAGGGACTCGCGCATCTCGAGCATCCGCACCATGTAGCGGTCATAAACATCGCCGTGTTCGCCAATCGGGCACCTTGAAGTCGAAACCGCTCGTAAATGCCATACTTATCCACTTTGCGAATGTCGTAGTTGACCCCGGAAGCACGGAGTATCGGTCCAGTGACCCCGCCTTGAATTGCGAGTTCCTTCGTCAACACGCCGACGCCCTGTGTCCGGGCCAGCAGAATCTCGTTGCCAGCGAGCAGGCGCTCAAACTCATCGAGGAACCGCGGGAACTCCGCGACCACTTTTCTTACCCGCTCCAGCCACCCTGCGGGCAGATCAACGCGGCAGCCGCCGAAGCGCATGTAATTGCACATCATGCGTGAACCCGTAAGCGATTCGAACAGGTCAAGGATGATCTCGCGCTCACGGAAGGCGTACATCAGCGGCGTTCCACTCGCACCCATCTCCTGCGTCAAAAACCCAATCGTGGACGCATGGTTCTGCAGCCGCGTCAGCTCCGCGGTAATGACGCGAATATACTCCGCACGTTCCGGCACCTGAATACCCGCCAGCTTCTCGACGGCCAGCGCATACGCCCAGTTATTCGTCAGCGAGCACATGTAATCCAGCCGATCGGTATACGGCATCGAGGCGAGGTAGGATGCCGACTCGGCGATCTTTTCGTGGTTGCGATGCAGATAACCGAAGACCGGTTTCAGCTTCATGACGCGTTCGCCATCCAGCACGACATCCATGCGGAACACCCCATGCGTGGACGGATGGTGCGGCCCCAGAGAGATCTCGAGCAGCGCGTCTTCGCCATCGGCAGTCGCGTCGTTCCGGGTCAATTCCTGATCTGCGGGTGCGATCATTTCCATCCTTATGCCCATTGAAATCGTCGAACCATCGTTATCACGCTAGCCGTCCTGGCGCTGCATCGACTTTTCAAGCACTGCGTCATGCGGTGTCGGCTCATATTCGTAGTCATTCGGCTCCACATAGTCCTTGCGCATAGGATGGTCTTCAAACTCGTCCCACATAAGGATGCGACGCAGATCCGGATGCCCCTCAAATATGATCCCGTAAAGATCGAAGATCTCGCGCTCCTGAAACTCCGCACTTCGCCAAACCGGAGTAAGCGACGGCAAACCGACCCGGTCGACCCGGTTCTCCGTACGCAATCGGAGAACAAGCGGCCCATGCTTCTTCTCCATCGAATACAAGTGATAGACGGCTTCCAAATAACCTGGAGATCCGCGTCTTCCGGACCTCCTCGACCTCTTGCTCCACACCCTCCACCAGTTGCTTCACCTTCACCTTCTCCGAAGTCTCTGTATCCAGCCAATCCACTCCAGTAACGTTCGAACAATAATCGAGTCGAAGCTCCGGATCGTCCCGCAGAAACTTTGCCACCTCAAGCCGCATGCTCCCGATCGACCAACAGCGAATGCTGACCAGAGGGACTGCCGTTGACAACAATCTGCAGACTGCAACCCGGCACGGCCGCTTCGATATCAGATTTAATCTTTTCCAGATTCATTTTCACCCGTCTTGCACTGATCATTTGGAGTGGTCTTGGTGATGATCTTCCACAATTTGACGTTCTTCGGTGGCTCCAGATCGTGTGCGCCGATACCTCGGGACAGCAAATTCGCTGGGCGCATCCGCATTCAGATGCCGTGGCCTCTCCTCTCCCGTAAGCGGCTGCGCATCGATCTTCTTCTGCAAAGTGATAAAAGCATCCATCAGCGCCTCCGGGCGCGGAGGACACCCCGGAATATGCACATCAACAGGAATATAGCGATCGATCCCCTTCAGAACGTTATATCCCTGCTTGAATGGGCCGCCGGAGATCGCGCAGGCACCCATCGCAATCACATACTTCGGCTCCGGCATCTGGTTGTAGAGCCGCACTACCTGCGGAGCCATCTTCTTCGTGACGGTGCCCGCGACAATCATCAGGTCCGCCTGCCGTGGCGAAGGCCGGAAGACCTCCGCGCCAAACCGCGCCAGATCATAGCGCGCCATCGTCGTAGCAATCATCTCGATCGCGCAACATGCAAGCCCGAAGGTCAACGGCCACACCGAACTCTTCCGACCCCAGTTGTAAAGCTCTTCCAGGGTCGTGGTGAAAATTCCTTGTCGGCTTAGCTCGATCTTCAGCTCAGGATCCATTGTTTACAGTTCCGCTTGCAACTCTTGAAGGTTGGACGCAGTCCAGCGCATTTCTGCTTGAGCTAAGGGAGACCTCATACCCAGGTCAAGACGCCCTTTCGCCACGTCCAGACCAGTCCCTCAACCAGTAACAACAGGAAGATCAACATGGCGATCGATGCGCCGACGGTCAAGCCGGCAAACGCCACCGCGAACGGCAACAGAAAGATCGCTTCCACATCGAAGATCAAGAAAACGATTGCGTACAGGTAATACTCCGGCCTGAACCGGATTGAGGCATCGTCCTTCGATTCAAGTCCGCACTCATAGGACGCGTTCTTGACCGGCCCCGGCTTGCGTGGAGAAAACTTCTTCGACCAAAGCCACGCCATCGCCAGCGGAGCGACCGCAAAACCAATGGCGGCAATCATAAGAATTGCGATGGGCCCGTAGATATCGATGAAGAGTGAATTCATAATATTTAGAGTCGTTGGTAGCTAGAAAAATAAAAGTACAGTTCAACGAAGCCGATTCCTCGTCCCCTCGTCTGGCAACAGACTACGCCACCTCGAAGCCGTTGACACGCCCAAATTCACAAGATTGCCAAGGCATGCGTCCGATCCACGCTTCATTCGAGAAAATTCAAGCGCATTTCCGTTGACGGCGCCAGCCAGCCCACCCGGCCAGGTGCTACTATCAATCCGTTCCCTCCAACCATAGGAGAACCGCCATGACCTACCCCGTAACGACCCGTCCAGACGAAGGATTTCGCAAGGGCGCAGTGGAAGACGACTCTCTGCACCCCGACACCAAGCGGCGTCCCCAGCACGGCTCTTTCACTGGCCAACTTGGCCACCGTGATCAAGACGAAATGTTGAAGGATAACGACACCGATTTCCCGGGATTGGACGCTGAAGCCGAACATACCGGCAGATAGCGCGGCAGACTACATCAACCGTTGCATTACGTCATCCAGCACTGCGCGACCCGGCCTCACGCGCGCCTCCGGCAAAGTACCCAGCGGCTCATCCACCAGATTCAACATCTCCGTAAAGCTCGGTTTCTGTGTGTCGATGTAGAAGATCCCCGTCAGCACCTCTTCCTTCGCGTGTGCGGACATCAGCGCTGAAATCGCAGCGATCCGATCGGTCGGATCGTACTCCTCATGCAGTTTACGTAGGCGCAGGTGGCTGCCGTCGTGCATCTCCACGTTGATCGTTGTGCCGGGATCGTACTCGACGTCAATCTCCTGGAAATGCGGCACGAAGCCCACCTCGGAGATGGCCTCCTCGTGCTCCTGCATATATTTGTAGCTCCGAGTCGAGCCCTCGTGATCATTGAACGTAACGCACGGCGAGATCACGTCCAGCACTACGGTCCCATTGTGCGCAATGGCGGCCTTCAGCATCGCAAGCAACTGCTTCTTGTCGCCGGAGAAAGACCGCCCAACGAAGGTCGCGCCCAGCTGAATCGCCAGCGAGCAGGTATCGATCGGCGGCAGATCATTGATCACGCCAGTCTTCAGCTTCGAACCAATGTCCGCCGTCGCGGAAAACTGCCCTTTGGTCAATCCATAAACGCCATTGTCTTCAATGATGTAGATAATCGGAACGTTACGCCGCATCATGTGCACGAACTGCCCCACACCGATGGAAGCAGTGTCGCCATCGCCGCTTACCCCCAGCGCCTTCATCGTGCGGTTCCCCAGCAAAGCACCAGTCGCGACCGAAGGCATACGCCCGTGGACGCTATTGAAGGAGTGCGAACGGCTCATGAAATAAGCCGGGCTCTTGGACGAGCATCCTATTCCCGAGAGCTTCATCAGCCGCTCTGGCTGAACGCCCATCTCATAAAAAGCGTCGATGATGCGCTCAGAGATTACGTTGTGACCGCAACCTGCGCAGAGTGTTGTCTTTCCACCGCGGTAGTCGAGGACCTGAAGACCAATCCGGTTCGTCTTCGCTGCTGGCTTTGGTGCTTCCGCTGGAGTGGATGTAACTGGCGTCGTTCCCATTTAAATTCCTTCCTGCGTGACAAGGTCGTCGGTGACGGAGCGCGCGTCGATCGGCAGTCCGTTGAAGTGGCGGATGCTGCGCAGCTTCACAATATCTTGCGCTGGCAGATCCAGCTTCAGCAGGCTCAGCATCTGCGCATCGCGGTTCTGCTCAATCACATACACCCGCTCATGCGAAGCTACAAACTCATGCACCTCGCGCGAGAACGGATAGGCGCGAAGCCGCAGGTAATCCGTGTCGAGACCATATTCCTTGCTCCAACTGATCACGACTCTCACGCGTCGCAAAATCCGACGTACCAAAGGCAATCAACCCGATCTTGGATTTACCAGTCTGCACGACCTCAGGCCGCGGGACGAGCGAACGTGCGGTCTCAAACTTCTTCGCCAGCCGCTCCATATTGTTGAAATAGTCGTCCGGCCGCTCGGTGTACTGCGCCTTCTCATTGTGACCGGAGCCGCGCGTGAAGTAGGCCGCCAACGGGTGGTCGGTTCCCGGCAAAGTGCGATAGCCCACGCCGTCGCCATCCACATCCTTGTAGCGAGCGAATCCGCCAAGCCTTGTCAGGTCCTCAGCGCTCAACACCTTACCGCGATTCAGCGGCTTGTCGGGATAAGCAAACGGCTCCGACATCCAGTTATTCATACCCAGGTCAAGGTCCGACATCACAAACACCGGCGTCTGCAACTGCTCCGTAAGGTCGAACGCCGCCTGCGCCATCTCGTAGCATTCCTTGACGCTGCCCGGAATCAGCATCACGTGTTTCGTATCTCCATGCGACAGGAACGCGACGGAGAGCAGATCGCCCTGCTGATTGCGGGTTGGCATGCCCGTCGAAGGCCCCGTACGCTGCACGTCGAAGATCACTCCGGGCAACTCGGCATAGTAGCCAAGGCCGGCGAACTCAGCCATCAGCGAGATCCCCGGACCGGAGGTCGCAGTCATCGCGCGCGCACCTGCCCAGCCCGCTCCGAACACTGCTCCTATGGCCGCCAGTTCGTCTTCAGCCTGCACCACCGCGAAGGTGGCCTTGCCATCTTCCTCGAGACGGTAACGCTTGGCATAGTCAATGAAGTTCTCCACCAGTGACGACGACGGCGTAATCGGATACCACATCGCCACCGTGCAGCCGGCAAAGATGCAGCCCAGCGCCGCCGCGGCGTTTCCATCAATAATGATCTTTCCCGCCGTCTCGTTCATCGCTTCCAGCACAAAGGGATCGCTCTTGGTAAAGGTCGCCGCAGCGTAGTCGTAGCCAGCCTGCACCGCGCCCCAGTTCAGGTCCGCCGCCTTTGTCTTCTTGGCAAACTGCTTGCGCAGCGCGGCCTCGACCGCCGCCATGTCCATCTTCAGAAGCTGCGCGGCAACGCCGACGTAGATCATGTTCTTGACCAGCTTGCGCAGCTTCGCCTCAGGGCAAACCGCGGCCGTCAGCTTGTCGAACGGCACCGGATAGCAGGCCACGTCATCGCGGAACTGCTGCAGGTTCGCCGACTCCTCATAGATCGCCGCAGCACCCGGAGGCAGCGAAAGCATGTCCTCCTTCGACGTCTCCGGATTCATCGCAATCAGGATGTCGATCTCCTTCTTGCGAGCGACATAACCGTCCTTGCTGGCGCGGATCGTGTACCACGTCGGCAGGCCGGCAATGTTCGAAGGAAACAGGTTCTTGCCGCTGACCGGAATACCCATCCGGAAGATCGATCTGAGTAGGACTGAGTTGGCCGACTGCGATCCCGAACCATTGACGGTCGCGATCTGAATGCTGAAGTCGTTGACGATATTTGCTTGCGGAGACTGCTGCTTCGTGTCCGGCTTGACCAAGGTGCCGCCTTCGGCACCTGCCGCCAGCGCGACGTGTTCTGTCGCCATGAGTTTGTACTCCCCCGCGTGAAACCTTGGAGTTTCACGAACCAAATCACGATACCATAATTATTCTAACCCCTGAGCTAAGTGGCTGCAGAAGCTCAAGCTAGTCAAGCCTGTTAGTCATCACTCCGCCACTGAGGAGTCATCCGGCGACGGAATAGTGCTGATCAGCATATCCATCGCTCACGAGACCATCAGTCGTCTCCCAATGGGCGCAACGGCTCACCGGGCCCGGGCGGATAAGCCCTTCAAAACGCCGAGATGCCCGTCACATTCTGCCCAATAATCAGCGTATGAATGTCGTGGGTGCCCTCGTACGTCTTCACCGACTCAAGATTCATCATGTGCCGCATGATCGGGTACTCGTCCGAAATCCCGGCAGCCCCAAGGATGTCCCGCGCCATCCGAGCACACTCCAGAGCCATCCAGACATTGTTCTTCTTCGCCATCGAAATGTGCTGAAAAGCCACCTTCCCCTGGTCCTTCAGCCGACCCACCTGCAACGACAGCAGTTGCGCCTTCGTGATCTCGGTAATCATCCACGCCAGCTTCTCCTGCACCAGTTGATGGCTCGCAATCGGCTGGTCGCGAAACTGCTTACGCTCCTTCGCGTACTGCAACGCGATGTCGTAACAAGCCATCGCCGCCCCAATCGCTCCCCAGCTAATCCCATACCGCGCCTGGCTCAGGCACATCAGCGGAGACTTCAGCCCATCCGACCCCGGCAGCACGTTCGTCGCCGGCACTCGCACGTCCTGCATCGAGAGCCCTGACGTAACCGACGCCCGCAGAGACCACTTGCCATGCACATCATGCGCAACAAATCCCGGACGGTCCGTCTCCACCAGAAAACCGCGAACCCGCAAATCGTCCGGCAGAGACACCAGGCTCCTCCACCTTCGCCCAGATCACCGCCACGTCCGCAATACTGCCCGAAGTGATCCACATCTTCTCGCCATTCAGAACATATTCGTCGCCGTCCTTGCGCGCGCGCGTACGCATCCCACCTGGATTGGAGCCGAAATCCGGCTCCGTCAACCCAAAGCAACCCAGCTTCTCGCCCTTGGCCATCTTTGGCAACCAGAAATTCTTCTGCTCCTCCGAACCAAACGCATAGATCGGATACATCACCAACGCCGACTGCACACTGACAAAGCTCCGAATCCCCGAGTCCCCACGCTCCAGCTCCTGCGTCATCAGCCCATATTGGACATTATTGATCCCCGCGCAACCATAACCATCCAGCGTCGCCCCATAGAAGCCCATCTCACCCATCGGCCGCACCAGCTCCCGCGGGAAGCGACCGTCGCGGTTGCACTGTTCAATGATCGGAACCAGATTGTCTTCAATAAAGGAGCGGGTAGTCGTCCGGACGAGAAGTTCCTCCTCCGAAAGCAGCGAATCGAACTCGATGAAGTCAACGCCTTGAAACTTAAATGCCATCGCCGAATTCTAGTCCATCATCGACCGGGTCCGCCTCCCACGCTCACATTCACGGATGCGTCGGGTGCTCGCCGTAATACTTCCAGCTCGTCCTGAAGTCGCTAGTCAGCTTCTGCCGTTCCAGGTCCGCACGAAGCATCTCGATCGGCATTGAGTTCTCATGCAGCACCGCATCAGAGAACTCCCGGTCCGTCATCTTCTTCGAATCCACCAACTCCTTGTGCAGCGCACGAAACTGGAGCGCCCCCATCAAATAGGCGATTTGATAAAGCGGCCCAACCGAACCATCGAACGACCGCCGCACCTCGCCCGCCGCATTGTCCGGCTCGAAGCCGACGTTATCAATCAACGACTGCACACACTGCTGCGTCGTCCAGTTCCCAAGATGAAAGTTCATCGTAAAGATCACCCGCGCCGAACGGTGCATCCGCCAAACCAGCGCCCCCACACGCTCCTCCGGAGTCTTGTTATACCCCATGTCCCACAACAGCATCTCCCACCAGAACGCATTGCCCTCATGCCAGAACGGAGTCGAAAACGCACGCCGATAGGTCTTATAACGTGACGCCATATAAAACTGAAGAAAATGCCCCGGGATCATCTCATGAAACGCAGTCGCATGCGACAACGGAGTGCTGTTGCCCCGCATGCTCATCTCCCTTTGCTCATAAGTCATCGTGTCCGTCGGATAAGAAACACTCAGCTCATTACCCCCGGTAAAGAACGGGTTCACCAGCTGACGCTGCGGCGTCATCATGATCATGTACCACGTCTCGTCGGCCAGCGGCGGCACCGTCACCAGGTTGTTCTTCTCAACAAATTCGCTGCCCTCGAGCACCAGCTTGCGGATCACCTCAGGCTGCTCACCCGGCGGCACGTGCGTCTGCTTCACCTTCTCCACCGCGGCATGCCAATCGTCGCCAAACCCCATCTCATGCGACGCCTTCAGCATCTCGCGCATACACCAGTCGTACTCCGTCTGCGCAATCGCGATCAGCTCCTCCGGCGTATAAGGAATCATGTCGTCCTGAAGCGCATTCATCAGCGCCTCACGTCCAACAGGGTCCCCAATGATCGTCGTCTTATCGTCCGGCGCAATGCCGATCAGCTTCTCCTTCAGAAAAGCCTCGTAGCTCGTCAACGCCTTGTCCGCGTCCTTGTACGGCTGCTCCACCCACCACGTAAAGATCGGATCATATCCGTCATATTGACCAAACCATTCCTTCAGCGCCGCGCTCAACTGCATCGTGGCGATGGCAGCGCGATTCGCAACAACGGGATTCACCTTCGGCTTTTCGCCAGCGTCCGCCGCCTTGCCCGCATGCGGCTTCGGATCCAGCGTCTTCCGCGTCGCCTCCATCTGCTTCACCATCGCAGTCAGCGCAGCGGCGTCCTTCTCCCCGTCAGGCCGCTGCATCAACCGCTTTGCCTCCAGAAAGTCTTCAATAGTCTGAGCAAACGGCAGCAGCGGCTGCATCTCCTCCACCTGCTTCTTCTGGATAGCAAGCTGATGCAGGTCTGCCGTCACGCGGTTCTTCAGCAGCAGATAGTCGATCTGGTCGTCCTCCGACAGCTTTTCGAAGTTCATCGCCGCCAGCATCGCCAGCTTGTCCTCATAGAATTTTTGGAACCGCGCCATCCGCGCCGACGAAATCGTCACTGGATAGATACGGCTAAGACTCGCACGGTCAGCGGTGAACTGTTCGACCAGCTGAGGCATCTGCCGCTCACCGGCCACGGGCGCAGTAGCGGCAACAGAACTCCCACAGCAGATGGTCCCGATTGCAACCATCCACCCGCAGGCCGCAAGGCCCATTCGCTTCCATGTCCGCATCGATCGTTCTCCCCAGACGTGACATACGCAGAAAAACCGGGAGAGACAAAGGCCTACACTTACGCCTACTGCTTCCTCAAATTTCAGCTGGTAGCAAATTTATACAGCAGACCCCAAAGCATCGTGTACAAATCAGTTCTTACTTGGAGCTGGAGCCAGGCCCAGGAAATACGCGCGCCGACCCCAACAGTCGTTACCCTAAAGAAAGACCCTATACATTTGTGATGGGGCCGCCGAGCGGCGCTGACCTCACCCATGTCCGATGACTTCACCCAACTCGTCAAGCAGCAGGCCGACATCGTCCGCATCATCGGCGACTACATCAAGCTGCGCAAGTCCGGCGCCCAGAACTACACCGGCCTCTGCCCCTTCCACAAAGAAAAGACGGGCTCCTTCTCCGTCAACGCCACTCACGGCTACTTCTACTGCTTCGGCTGCCACGAAAAGGGCGACGTCTTCACCTTCGTCATGAAGATGGAGAACATCAGCTTCCCCGAGGCCCTCCGCGTCGTAGCCACCAAGTGCAGCATTCCCCTCCCCAAACGCGAATTCAGCTCCCCAGAAGAGGCGCGAGAGGCCGGCCTGCGACGCCAGCTCATCGACATCCACGAAGCCGCCACCCAGTACTTCGAAGCCGCCCTAAAGGGCCCCGAGGCTGCCCGCGCCCGCGAATACCTCACCGGCCGCGGCGTCACCGCCGAAACCATCGCCAAATTCCGCATCGGCTACGCCCCCGACGACTTCAACCATATGCGCGAGCAGCTCGCCAAACACTTCCCCGACCCCGTCCTCCGCGCCAGTGGCCTCTTCAGCTCCAAAGAGCAAGCCGATGGAGGCCAGGGCCAGCTCTACGCCCGCTTCCGCAAACGCATCACCTTCCCCATCGCCAACGAGCAGGGCAAGACCATCGCCTTCACCGCCCGCGCCCTCGACGCCCAGGACGAAAAGGGCCGCGACATCGCCAAATACCTCAACTCCCCCGAGACCGCCCTCTACAGCAAGGGCCAGATTCTCTTCAACCTCGACAAAGCCAAGGCCGCCATGCGCGCCAACGACTTCGTCCTCCTCGTCGAAGGCCAGATGGACTGCATCTCCGTCTACATGGCGGGCGTCCAAAACGTCATCGCTACCTCCGGCACGGCCTTCACCGAGATGCAGGTCCGCCAGATCGCCCGCTTCACCAAGCGCGTCATCGTCAACTTCGACCCGGACGGCGCCGGCATCGCCGCAGCCGAAAAAGCCATCGCTCTCCTCACCGAGGAGGACTTCGAGGTCAAAGTCGTCACCCTCGAAGGCGGCCTCGACCCCGACCGTTTCCTCCGCGAGCAAGGTGTCCAGGCTTACATGGACTCCCTCCGCAACGCCCGCCGCTACTCTGACTTCCTCATCGACCGTGCCCGTCACCTCTTCCCCGGCCGCACCGCCGACGCCAAGGTCAAGGCCCTCAACTTTCTCCTCCCTCACATCCGTCGCATGCCCAACCGCATCCAGCGCGACGAGTTCGCCGCCGACGCCGCCCAAAAACTAGGGATCGACTCCTCCATCCTCCGTCAGGAGCTCAAGCAGGCCGCAGCCGCACGCGTCGAAAGCGTCCGAGCCCACACTCACGACCCCGCCAGCGAGACTGAACGCGTCCTCCTCCGGGCCCTCGTCGTTCCTGAAAACGCGCTCCCCGAGCATGTCGCGGCCCGTACCCTCGCCGCCGAACAGCTCACCCAACACCCCGAGTGGTACGACAGCCTCCCCGCCGCCGTCCTTCTCGAAGCCCTCTCCAACGCCCCGGCCCCAACCAATCCCATCGACGCCGCACCCGACCAGCACAGCCATGTCCTCCTTGCCCGCGCTCTCCAGCACGATGACCTGGCCTCAACCCAACCCATGACCGAGCAGGTCGAAAACGCCCTTCACACCCTCGAACATCGTCACCTCGAACGCCGCCAGCGCGAACTACGCACCCTCATCGCCGAAGCCGATCGCCGCGGCGACCATGAGATGCTGACTAAGCTCACCGCAGAAAAGCTTCAAATCGACCGCAACCTGCGCCAGCACTGACGCACCACGAAATATTCCTAATAACATCTCTTACGTGGATTTCTAACTCGTTATACCCGCCAACAATAGGAAACGAACGTAACTCATGAGTATGGATGGGCACACAAAGCGACGGCTGCTCCTCGGCTTCGTCACAAATTGGATCGGCAAGCTCGCCTCCTCCATCATCCAGTTCGTCCAGATACCCGTCTTCCTCCATTTCTGGATCACACCCCTCTACGGCGAGTGGATGGTCGTCAGCTCCATCCCGTACTACCTGAGCTTCACCAACGCCGGCTTCGGCAGCGTCGCCGGCAACGAAATGACCATGATGGTCGCCCGCAACGACCGCGAAGGCGCCCTCCGCGTCTTCCAGAGCTGCTGGTGGTTCATCGCCATCATCTGCACCGCGACCATCGTCCTTCTCAGCGGAGCACTCTACTTCCTTCCTGCGGCGCGACTCCTCAGGCTCACCCACATCAGCGAATCCGACACAAAGTGGATCATCTTCTACCTCGGCGTCTCGGTCCTCTTCGGCCAGATCGAGCAGCTCCTCCAGTCCGCCTACCGCAGCATAGGCCGCTACCCCTTCGGTTCCTTCCTCAAGACGCTCTTTTCCCTCGCGGCCTTTGCCAGCACCATCGTGGCCGTGGCCCTCGGCTGCGGGGCCCGTGTCACGGCCCTCGTCTACGCGGCAACCAGCATCGCGTGCACCATTCTCCTCTGCATCATGGTCGATCGCGACATCCCCTGGATCGAATACGGATGGGCCCACGCCAGCTTCGACGAGGTCCGCAAGCTGGCCCGTCCCGCCATCGCCTATATGGGCTTTCCCCTTGGCAACGTAGTCAGTCTTCAGGGAAGCCTGCTCGCCGTCAGCTACGCTCTGGGCCCGGTCGCGGTCGTCATCTTCAGCGTCGCCCGCACCGTCTCCCGCGTCGCGCTCCAGATGGTCCAGATGGTCAACAGCACCTTCGAACCAGAGATGTCCATCGCCTACGGTGCCGGAAACTACGAACTCACCCGCACCCTCCTCCGCCGCGCCTGCCAACTCGCCCTTATCGTCGCGCTGGGAATTGTCATCGTCATGCTCACCTTCGGCCCCTGGTTCCTGACCCATTGGACCGGAGGCCACGTCCCACCCAGCCGCGGTCTGCTCAGCATTCTCCTTCTGGTCGTCGTCTTCTACGCACTCTGGTCGACCAGCGCGACCCTCATGCTCTCCACCAACCAGCACCAGAGACTCGCCACCTACTACATTGTCGGCACCAGCCTCACCTGTGTCCTCTGCTTCTTCTTCGCCCGCACCTGGGGCCTCTACGGCGCCGCCGCGTCCCTCCTCGTCTCCGAAATGGTCATGAACCTTTACGTCGTCCCCGCCTGCCTCCACATCGCCCACGACACGCTGCCGGCCTTCCTCTCCAGCCTGCTCCATTACCCTCCCTCTCTACGCCCCGCGGCTCCTCCTCGCCCGCATCCGCCGCTCCAAACCCGGCTTTGAGAGCCAATAGTTGGTTATAACTTGTGTTATAATCAACGAGGAGATCAGCCATGGCCACTGCAGTCAAGATCACGACAATCGGCAACTCCGTTGGCATCGTATTGCCCAAAGAAATCCTGAACCGGCTCCACGTCGAAAAGGGTGACAGCCTTTATGTCCTGGAGACTCCCGGCGGAATCACGCTAACTCCATACGATCAGGACTTTGCCGGAGAGATGGAAGCCGCAAAGCGCGTCATGAGAAAGCATCGCGATGTTCTGCGAAAACTGGCTGAGTAATGGATCAGCCGCTTTGGATCTCAAAGAAGGCCGTCCTGGCCATGCACAGCGCGCAATTGGCCGAACACGGCGGCTCTGACGGTATCCGCGACGAATCGTTGCTCGATTCCGCCCTCGCCAAACCGCTCAACGTCTTCGCCTACGCCAACCAACCGGATATCTTCCGGCTGGCCGCGTCGTATGCCTTCGGAATCGCCCGAAACCACGCATTTATTGACGGCAATAAGCGCACCGCGCTAGTCGTTTCCATCACCTTTCTGGACAGAAATGGCTGGGATATCGTCGCTCCGAAAGAGGATATCTACTTCACATTCCTCCACCTCGCCGAGGGCTCCCTCACCGAAGACGAACTAACCGCCTGGCTTACAAAACATGCCGTGCCTTTGTAAGCCTCAAACGCAGCATTCCACGAATCTTTTCTCCCGGCAAAACGTCTAAAGATTGTGGTATTCTGTGATTCGCTGGGGACGTGTGCCTTCGAATGCCCTGACCTTCTTGAGGTCACCGGGCTTGCCAACGCGGTCTAAACCGCAATCTGCTCCCTGCCCATTACGCAACAACCCCGGGATTTGTCCGCTTTGAATACCACCTTTACGAATAAGCGGCGTCCCAATCATCTGAATCTTTCGCAGGAGTGCGCACAGCCGTGGCTGAAGAAATTGACAAGTACGAAGACGACATAGACAAGCTCATCGACACAGGGAAAGAAAAGGGCTATCTCACCTACGGCGAGGTCAACGACCTCCTCCCCGGTGACATCACCACCCCCGACGATCTCGATGATCTTCTCACCACCATCAACACCCAGGGCATCGACGTCCTCTCCGGCGACAAATTCGCCGGCGACCGCGAAAAGTATGAGCCCGAAGCCGGAGAAGAGTCCGACGACGTAGAACTCGACCTCTCGCCCGGCACCCTCGAGAAGACCAACGACCCCGTCCGCATGTACCTCCGCGAGATGGGCACCGTCCCCCTGCTCACCCGCGAGGGCGAAGTCGAAATCGCCAAGCGCATCGAGCGCGGCCAGATCCGCGTCATGAAGGCCATCTCCCGCTCGCCCATCGTCATTCGCGAGATCGTCGGCCTCGGCGAAGACCTGCGCCGCGGCGTCCGCAACATCAAGGAAGTCGTTACCTTCGACGAAGAAGAGCTCACCGAAGAGATCCTGCAGGCCCGCGTCCGCGCCACCGCCGGCCGCATCGACGTCATCCTCAAGCACCAGAAGAAAATCCATGCACTTGAAGAGAAGCTCGCGGCCCCGCACGGCAAAGACGCCAAGGCGAAAGCAAAGGACGCGCGCAAGACCCGCTGGCTCATCGGCCGCGAGCACGTCTACATCAACCGCATCGTCCGCGAGCTCAAGTACACCAACGGCGAGAAGAAGCGTCTGCTCGACAAGGTCAACAAGACCGTCGACGCCATGCGCACCCTCGAGCGTCAGATCAAGACCCTCGAAACCAAGTTCGAGAACTCCAAGTCCGAAGAGCTGCGCAAGGAGTACAAGCGCCAGCAGAAGAACTGCCGCATCGACCTCGAGCGCGTCGAAGCCGACGCCGGCATCTCCATCGCCGACCTCAAGCGCACCCAGCGCGAGATGATCCAGGGCGACATGGACGCCGAGCGCGCCAAGCGCGAGCTCATCGAGGCCAACCTTCGCCTCGTCGTCTCCATCGCGAAGAAGTACACCAACCGCGGCCTCCAGTTCCTCGACCTCATTCAGGAGGGCAACATCGGCCTCATGAAGGCCGTCGACAAGTTCGAGTACCGTCGCGGTTACAAATTCTCGACCTACGCCACCTGGTGGATCCGTCAGGCCATCACCCGCGCCATCGCCGACCAGGCCCGCACCATCCGCATCCCGGTGCACATGATCGAGACCATCAACAAGCTCATCCGCACCTCGCGTCAACTGGTGCAGGAGCTCGGTCGCGAAGCGTCTTCAGAAGAGATCGCCCGGCGCATGGACATCCCGGTCGCGAAGGTCCGCAAGGTCCTCAAGATCGCCCAGGAGCCCATCTCCCTCGAGACCCCCATCGGAGAAGAGGAAGATTCGCACCTCGGAGACTTCATCGAAGACCGCATGGCCGTCTCCCCGGCTGACGCCGTCATCAGCGTCAACCTCAAGGAGTACACCTCGCAGGTCCTCCGCACCCTGACTCCGCGCGAAGAGCGTGTCATCAAGATGCGCTTCGGCCTCGAAGACGGCTCCGAGCACACCCTCGAAGAGGTCGGCCAGTCCTTCCAGGTCACCCGCGAGCGCATCCGCCAGATAGAAGCCAAGGCCCTCCGCAAGCTCCGTCACCCCAGCCGCAGCCGCAAGCTCAAGGCCTTCGTCGACGGCGTCAAGGACATGTAAGCCAACCTCAACTCAGCAACAAAGAAGAGGCCGCGAGCAATCGCGGCCTCTTCTTTATGACGGAGACAAGTCAAAATTGCTAGAAGGCTTCTCCAACCATCTCTTCACTCTTTTTCCAGAGCGCTTGGGCGTTGGCGGGATCGAGCGCGTAGGCACGCACACCCTCGCTGATGACGCTGATGGACTGATCTGCAGCGACAATCTCTCCAACGTGGCAGTTTTCGCAGTACTGGCCTCCGACTTCATCGGATGGAGCGACAACCGCGGCCCACACAGACGTTGCGGAGCCCTGCGGAATGGTCTTCCACTGAAAGGGGCCTCTGCCTTCGGCCGCGAGCTGCTCGTTGATCTGTGCAATCACTTTTTCGATCCGGCCCGGCTCAGCGTAGCGGCCAAGTTCGGTCTGGATGCCTCCCGGATGGACGGCCGCCGCGCGTACACCACGGCCACGATGGCGCCTGTCAAATTCCAACGCGAAGAGAATGTTTGCCGTCTTCGAGCGTCCGTAGGCCACGAACGGCTCATAAGCAGTCCGCTCAAAGTTGGGATCGTCGAGATCGACATTGGAATATCGATGCCCCGCCGATGACAGATTGACGAGCCTTCCGCCAGCGCGAATCAACGGCGCAATCCGGTTGACGAAAACAAAGTGGCCCAGATGGTTGGTTCCGAACTGTGTCTCGAAGCCGTCTGTAGTGTGGCCAAACGGAGTGGCCATCACGCCTGCGTTTGCGATGACGATGTCGAACGGCTCGCCCTTTGCCAAAAGCTCGTCCGCAGCGGCGCGCACGCTCTTTAGGTTGCCAAGATCAAGCTCAATCAGCTCGAAGCCTCCGCCGTTTGCTGCGGCGTCTTTGCGGACCTGCGCGGTCGCCGCCTCGGCCTTCACCAGATCGCGTGCTGCGCCAACCACATAGGCGCCATGCGCCGCGAGAGACCGCGCCGTCTCCACACCCAGCCCGGCCGAAACGCCGGTCACCAGAATCCGTTTGCCCTTCAGGTTCACTCCCGACAGGCACTCATCGGTGGTTGAGGTTGCTCCAAATACAGTTGTCATAACGTTTGCCATATCTGTGTCTCCTTCGATTGGATCGTTCGAGGTTGCGCGATGACGCAACCTGTTGACGGGCCGATGCCGTTGCAATAAAACGGAGAATGTCTCCGGTAGCAATAGATAATCGGAGACGGCCTCCGGTTGCAAAAATTTTAAAGATGGCGACAAAACACTCCAAACCCGCCCCGCGCAAACCACGCGCCGATGCTCAGCGAAACCGCGAGCGCATCCTCGAAGTGGCCAAAGACGCGTTCACCCGCTCAAACGGCGACATCAACCTCGACGATGTCGCCAGGCAGGCCGGGGTCGGCGCCGGCACCTTGTACCGCCACTTTCCGACACGCGACGCGCTACTTGAAGCTGTCTATCGCACCGAAGTCCAAAAACTTGCCGCCGCCGAACGCCGATTCGCCGAATCCATGACTCCCATCGAGGCGTTGCGGGCCTGGATGCTGCTCTTCGTCGACTACATCGCGGCCAAGCAGATCGTCGCTCCTGCCTTGAACACAATCGTCGGCGGCCCATCGAAGCTGTTTGAGGCCACCGGCGCGCAGGTCAAAGGAGCAATTCATGCACTCGTGAAGCGCGCCATCAAGAGCGGCGACATTCGCGCAGATCTCGACCCAGTCGATCTGCTCCGCGCCCTTATCGGTGTCTCCAACGTGGCCTCGGGGCCTGACTGGACCCAAAGCGCAAAGCGGCTGGTAGAAATCCTGGTCCTCGGATCGCGACCTGTTCGGTAGTGAGGCCCTTGCCACGTGGTCCGTCGCAGCCCGAAGCTCTTCCCGCTGCCGCCACACCTTTTAATTCGGCTTCTGCGGCCCATCTGCGATGATGATAAAAACACCTCGGAGGAACTCCCCGCCTCATGACCGTCACCTCGCCGGAGCCCACTCGTCACTTCCACTGGCTGCGTCGTCTCTGGCCGCTCTACTGCTTTCTCGCCGCGCTCGTCACCTTCGGCTACGCCCACTACGACGGATACCAGATCGACGGCGACGCCGTGGCCTACATGGACCTCGGCGACCTCATCCGCGCCCACAACTGGCACGCCGTCGTCAACGGCTACTGGAACCCGCTCTACCCATCTCTCCTCGCCCTCGGCCACACCGTCTTCCACGCAACGCGCTTCACCGAACTCCGCGCGTATTACATGGTCAACTTCGGCATCTTCCTCCTCGAGATGCTCGCCGTCGTGGCCTTCGCCGACGCCCTCATCAAACTCCGCGAGGTACGCGAGACGGCCGCCGCCAAACCAAATCCACACCCGTTTCTTCTCGGCCGTTATACCCTCCGCTATCTCGGCATAGCCATCCTCGTCATCTCCACGCAGCGCGAACTCAGCATGGGCAAGGTCCGTCCCGACGCTCTCCTCCAGGCCTTCTTCCTCTTCGCCATCGCCGCTCTGCTCCGTCATCTCGCCACCGCAAAACTCCGCTACGCCGCCCTCATGGGCCTCGCCCTCGGCCTCGCCTATCTCACCAAGTCCTTCGGCTTCCTCTTCACCCTCCTCTGCATCATGGCGCTCGTAGCCTTCCGCATCTTCTGGCAACGCCACGCTCCGGCCCGCGTCGCCGCCTCCGCCCTCTTAGCCTTCATCTGCTTCTCCATCGTCGCCGGCCCCTACGTCGCCGCGCTCTCCAAACAGAAAGGCCGCTTCGACTTCGGCGACTCCGGAAATCTCAACTACGTCTGGTTCGTCGGCGGCACCGAAAAGATGCACCTCCAGCAGGACCAGACATCCTCCTTCGGCCTCGCCGATGTCCATCTCATCCATCCCGAAAAGCAGCTTTCGAAAGACCCGCCCATCTTCAGCTACAAGCAGCTCCCCTACGGCACCTACCCCGACTGGTTCGACACCTCATTCTTCAACGAGCGCATCAAGGCCCACATGGATCCGCATCTTCAAATCATCGTCATCGGCCAAAGCATCATGCGCATCCTCCGCTACATGTCCAATCACCCCGAAGCCTGGGTACTTTTCATCATTCTCTTCCTCGCCGGAGCGCGCCTCCGCCCCGACTGGCGGCCCTCCACCAACGCCTTCTGGTTCGCGCCTTTCCTCATCGCCATCGCCGTCCTCTGCATCTACGACATCGTCAACGTCGAGGACCGCTATCTCACCGCGGCCTTCTTCATCCTCCTGCTTCCCATCTTCGCCGCATTGCGCATCTCGCCCGCGGTCCAGTCCGCCTCCGCTCGCCCCGCGGCCTCCATCGCCGTGGCCCTCCTCGCCCTCCTGGCCGTCGGAGAGTCCGCCCGCATCGTCGGCCAGCTCCGCCGCGATCTCGTCTTCGTCCAATACCCCGCCGGATGGTACGACCGTGACACCTTCCGCGCCGCCCACGCCCTCAACGAACTAGGCGTCCACCCCGGAGACACCATCGCCTGCATCGGTACCCGTGCCTGCCTCTACGACCACTACTGGGCCCGTCTCGCCGGCGTCCGCATCCTCACCGAGATCTACGAGCCCAATCCTCCCCTCTACCCCTACCTCGCCGCCATGCCTAACCGCGAACAGGCCTACGACGTCCTCCGCCGCGAAGGTGCCAAGGTCCTGGTCGGCTACTTCGACCCCGGCTACATGACCGGCACGACCCCCGTCTCCGCAGGCTGGCGCGAGCTCGACGGCACACCCTTCTACGCCCTTCCTCTCAATCTCCCTGCCGATGCCGCACCACAAGCCATAGACGACACCCGCCCCTGAGCAGGTGCCCGAAGACCGCCACTGAGGGCGTTTTTGTCGTTGTTTGTTTTTACGCGGTTGTCGTTGTCTGTTTTACGCGGTCGTCGTTGTCTGTTTTACGCGGTTGTCGTTGTCTGTTTTACGCGGTTGTCGTTGTTTGTTTTACGTCGTCATCCTGAACTGGGCAGTGAAGGAGTCCCCGCATTTCGTCGTTGTTCGTTTCATTGCACATCCTCTGAACATTCACCCAACCCATCAAACCCCGCAACATCACTTTGGTAGCATTCAAATAATGAGCGAGCTGTTGGTCACCATCCTTATGCCCTGCCTTAACGAAGCAGAGACGCTCGCCTTCTGCGTCAAGCAGGCCGTCGCCGCCCTTCGCGACAACAACATCTCCGGCGAGGTCGTCGTCGCCGACAACGGCAGCACCGACGGCTCGCAAAAAATCGCCACCGACGAAGGCGCCCGCGTCGTCAACGTTCCAGTCCGCGGCTACGGCGCGGCCCTCATGGCCGGCATCGAGTCCGCCCACGGAAAATACGTCCTCATGGCCGACGCCGACGCCAGTTACGACTTCGGCCAACTCCCCCGCTTCCTCGCCAGGCTCGAAGAGGGCAACGATCTCGTCATGGGCAACCGCTTCAGCGGCGAAATCAAACCCGGAGCCATGCCTCCACTCCACAAATACCTCGGCAATCCGGTCCTCAGTTACATCGGCCGCCTCTTCTTCGGCATCCCCGTCCGCGACTTTCACTGCGGCATCCGTGCCATGCGCCGCGACGCCATCCTCGGCCTCGACCTCCGGACCACGGGCATGGAGTTCGCCAGCGAGATGGTCGTCAAATCCTCGCTCGCCAACCTCCGCCTCGCCGAGGTCCCCACCACCCTCTCGCCTGACGGTCGCAGCCGCCCCCCGCACCTCCGCACCTGGCGCGACGGCTGGCGCCACCTCCGTTTCCTTCTTCTCTTCAGTCCGCGCTGGCTCTTCTTCTACCCGGGGATCATCACGTTTTTCCTGGGCGTCATCCTCTCCCTCTGGCTCCTGCCCGGCCCGCAGACCGTCGGCCGCTGAGCCTTCGACGTCGACACCCTCACCTACTCGTTAGGACTTGTCCTCATCGGTGCCCACATCACCGTCTTCGCCGTCAGCGCACGGGTCTTCGGCACGCAAGAGGGCTTCCTTCCTCCAAATCCAAAGTTCGAGCGCATCTTCGACTACATCAATCTCGAAGTCGGCTTGGTCTTTGGCAGCACTCTTTTGTTGATCGGCCTCGGCATCCTCGGCTACGCGATACACATCTGGCACGGCACTGGCTTCGGCGACCTCTCGCCTCAGCGCATGCTCCGCCTCACGCTGCCGTCGGCCACCTGCTTCATGCTCGGCGTCGAAGCCATCTTCGGCAGCTTCTTCCTCAGCCTTCTAGGCATGAACCGCCGGTAGACAAAAAACACCACCTGGCCAGGACACTCCACACTGGGCCCTGTCTTTAAGCTTGTCCCGCCGGCACAAACCCATCACATCCACTGATCGGTGTCACCTTCAAGTGCAGCGCTGCATGCTTTGGATGTCCGCACTCATCCAGCAGCGACTCGTCGGCCTTCTTGCTCGAAAGGATCGTCACCAACACAGAACTCTTCGCGTGATGCTCGCCAAAGTGATTACAAAGTCCGCACTGTCCTTTATGAACCGCCTGCATAACTACCTCCTGATTTCTCTCCATCAGACTCATCCTCACAGCGCGCCGTTGCCTTCCATGCTGCGATTGGCAAAACTCTACGCCGCACGAAAATCCCCGTAAATTGCGCCTTTAGGAGTCGCAAACCAATCTTGAATACCGACTCAATGAGTCGTATAACGAAGGGAACCGCTGTTTGCCATTCCGCGTATATCTCCCTGTATTCATTTGAGAGGAACGACATATGTACCCCATCGATCCCATCTACACCGTCAACATGAACGATCACCAGCGCGCCTGGTTCTACGCAGAGTATGAACGCGCCCGCAAGGACGAGCTCATCGGCGTCCTCTTTGCCCTTCTCCTCGGCTCCTTCGGCATCCATCACTTCTACCTGCGCCGCGACGGCCTCGGCCTCCTCTACCTCATCTTCTTCTGGACCGGAATCCCCGCCTTCCTCGGCTTCGTCGAGTGTTTCTTCATGCCCGGCCGCGTCCGCCAATACAACGCGATGCAGGCCCTGTACATCTCCAGCCAGTTCCTCGGATCGGCGGGATCGGCCGGCCCCGCCGCCCCTCCCGCGTCCACCCGCTGCGATGCATGCGGAAACATCGTCGACCCGACCGCCGTCTTCTGCAACCACTGTGGAGCAGCAGTCAGCCGCACAGCGCTCACCTCTCAACCTGCCCTCTAACGCCAATTGTTGTCTCAACCGCAATCGTTCTTTCACCCACCAATGAATCGTCATTTCGACCGAAGCGGTCCACAGTTTCATCGTGGGCCGCGCAGTGGAGAAATCCGCTTCTCTACCTCAACCGTTCGAACCCAGCGCCGCGCGGTTGCATCTACTTTCGTCTCTCCTCAACCCATCCCCACAAGCAGAGAAAAGGGCCCCGCATGGGGCCCTCCTCGTTCTTGATCTCTCCGGAGTTTCACCAGACCAAAATTACTCGCCCGAGCTGTGCTTCACCGCGGCCTCATATCCAGCAACAAAGCTCGATCGATACGCGTCGCGAGCCGATGACTTCACTGGCGGATGAAGATACAGGTGAGACTGCTTGGCGTCGATTGGACGCTTGGCCGTCTTGTCCAGCTGCGCCGCTTCGACTCCATCGCGGTACGCCGACTGGGCCTGCTCCGTCCCTGGGGGAGGAGTGTTCCAGCTCTGGCTCGGCGCCGTGGGTGCCTGATTATTCTGTGCGTATGCGGAAAAAGATGCACCGCTCATAAGTGCCACTGCAATCAGTGGTGTTGCAATTCGAATTAGTTTCATTACGTTTCCTCTTTCCTTTCAGGTCAAAACGCACCTTAAGGCCAGAGGGACATTATCATGACCCGGTAATTACAGGCAAACCGCATCGACCAGGGCCGTTAACCCCTGCAGAACTCTACATATTCGTATGCCCGCTGCGCATCTCCTCATTGAACGTCGGCTTGATGAACGCAAGCGCCGCCGCAACCTCGGCGGCATACTGCGAGCGATGCCCCATCAGCGCCTCCGTCGGCGTCGCATACTCCGTGTCCGCTGCGAGATGAATGATCCCCTCCCCAGCCAGCGCCGCCGCGTTCTTCTTCAGCTCCTCCACCGTCGTGTTCAGATACTGCGCGTCCCGCGGATCCAGCAACCAAACTGGCTGCCCTCCACCCAGCACACCCGACAGCCAGAACACCTTCGCCGCGAGATACTCCTGCCGCTGCGCCTCCGTCGTGTCGTTGAAGTTGAACCGTTTCTTCCACGGGCTATAGAACCGCGTCGTCACGGGAACCGGCTGCCGGTTGCCGCTCTTCACCAGCTCCAGTTGTCCCTGGTCCATCGTCTTCCGCACCGCGTTATAAATAAACCCTTCGGCAAACGGCTGCTCCGGCGCCTTCACGATCTCCGCAAACGTCACCGTCATCGACGCCGCCACCTTCGCATGCAGCGCACTCGCCTCGCCGTCCTCCAGCCTCACCTCTCCATGCACCAGGAACGTATCCGCCCCAGAGCTCGAAGCATGGAACGGCCACGTAAACTTCTCGAAGCTCAACGGAAACCCATGCAGCGTCAGATAGCAGTCCTGCCGCGGGTTCTTCAGCCTCTTCGCCGCCTCCGCCAGATACGTCCCAACCTCGGCCAGCATGTCCGCTCGGCTGAAATCAAACTTGTCGCTCAACTCGAGCACCTGCGTCTTCGTGTTGTCCGCCACCAGCGCCAACAGAAACCGCGTCGTCGGGTTCCCTGAAAAATCCTGTCCGACCTCACTCGACATCACAACCAATCCAGCCGCCTTCGCCGCTGCCTCTACCTGTCCTGCCAGAACCGCCTGCGTTCCCATACCCATCTGCCTCGTCCTTTGTGCTCGTCTTTTTTTCCTATGGTTCTTACCATTTTACGTCCTCGACCCCCGATAAATGGTTGCTTTATCGTCCATACTTTTTACGTACTTTTTGTGCTCTGTTCATATTGTAAACATTGATAAAAATAGAGTTAGTCACCCAATAACCACCCATGGTCGGAACAAACTTCCCTCCATTCGTAAATAATTCCCGCCGCCGCCGGACAACCCCACAGCCCCGGCTCCTAAGCACCGTCGTCCAAACAACTAATTTTCCACAAAAATTGGCCGTTCAGTGGCAGCCGACGTGCCTTTAGATACCGTGCACGACCGCAAGTGATCCCTTACGCACGGGAGTGTTCCTTTGAAAAAATACAGTCGCCTTTTCACTATCTCCGCGCTCATCTTAGGCGGTGTAGTCTCCGCCCAAGCCACGCCAATCCTCATCGGCAGTTACGGCACATCTGCCCCCAACCCAGGCTATGCCAACTCCGCAACCACCTATGACCCGCTCGCCTCGACAGTAAACAGCGGATCCGACGATACCTTCGACATCAGCCCCGGCAGCACCTGGCACCCTGCAATCGGCAGCTCCAGCTGGGTCTCCTACAGCCCTCTCACCGGCCCCACATCCAACCTCGTCGCCCCTAACGGCGATTACATCTACACCACGACCTTTACCATCTCGCCAAAAGACGTCGCCGATGTCGGGACCCTTACCGTCCTTGCCGACGACACCGTCTCCGTCTTCCTCAACAACTCCCTCATCCTGCAGTCCGCCGGTCCCGATGGGCTCCGGCAACAGCTACGCCAGGTGCTCCGATGTCGGGCCCAACTGCATCACCCCTCTCACCTTTTCCTTCACCGGGATCACCACCGGACTCAACGAACTCACCTTTGACGTCAAGCAAGTCAACCTGGTCAACGAAGGCCTCGACTTCTCCGGCTCTCTCGACGACGCCAGCGTTCCCGAACCCCTCTCCCTCATCCTCTTCGGCACCGGCATGCTAGGCCTCGTCGGTCTCTCGCGCCGTTACGTCAACGCCAGTTAAACCTCCCCGCCTCCAAAAACCGGAAGCCTCCAGAGGCTTCCGGTTTCTATTTGCACTCACCAAACACCATCGCCCACACATGGTCCCTAAATCGTTGCGCATTTAAATCGGTGTTCATCGCTGCAAATCGGTGTTGGGCCTCTTCGCTAGCCGCCCCGCGAACCGCTCTCAGGGTAAACTCACCCCACCGGAGAAACTCATGCACCCTCGCTTCGCCGCCGTCGTGGCCCTTGCCCTGTCTTTGACGACCCTCCAAGCCCAGACCCCCACCCTCTCGCCCGCCGTCACCAGGTACGTCAAAGTCAACGCCCCATCCGTCCTCCTCACTCACGTCCGCATCATCGACGGCACCGGCGCCGCCCCCCTCGAAGACCAGTCCATCCTCATCGAGAACGGCAAGATCACCGGCATCTCCAAAGAAACCACCGCCGCACCCAGCACTGCAGTCATCGACCTCCAGGGCCACACCGTCATCCCCGGCCTCGTAGGCATGCACGACCACCTCTACTACATCGCCCGCGCCGACGAGGCCGCCGACGGCTCCTCCGAACCACCCCTCATCGTCCCCCAGATGACCTTCACCGCCCCGCGCATGTACTTGGCCGCAGGCGTCACCACCATGCGCACCACCGGCTCCGTCGAACCCTACCTCGACCTCAACCTCCGCCGCGAAATCGACGCCGGCAATCTCCCCGGCCCCCACATGGACATTACCGCCCCCTACCTCGAAGGCCTCAACAGCCCCTTCGTCCAGATGCACAACCTCACCGGCCCCGACGACGCCCGCATCTTCGTCGACTACTGGGCCTCTCAGGGCGCCACCAGCTATAAGGCCTACATGAACATCACCCGCGCCGAGCTCAAGGCCGCCGTCGACGCCGCGCACGCCCACCACCTCAAAGTCACCGGCCACCTCTGCGCCGTCACCTATCCAGAAGCCGCCGAGATCGGCATCGACAACCTCGAGCACGGCTTCTTCGTCAACACTCAAAACGACCCCGGCAAGCAGCCCGACCTCTGCCCCCGCACCTACGGTAACCCCACCCTCGCCACAATGGATCCCGACGGCCCCGACGCCACTGCCCTCATCAAGCTCCTCGTCGACCACCATGTCGCCATCACCAGCACCCTCCCCGTCTTCGAGAGCGACGTCCCCCTTCACGTCCACCTGCAGAACCGCGTCCTCGAAGCCATGTCCCCGCCCACCCGCGAGGCCTACCTCTACACCCGCAACCTCGAACTCACCCGTCCGCCCAACCCCACCCGCGCCCTCATCTACGAGCACGGCGCAAAGCTCGAGCACAAATTCGTAGCCGCTGGCGGCCTCCTCATGGGCGGCCCCGACCCCACCGGCGACGGCGGTGTCCTCCCCGGCTTCGGCGACCAGCGCGAGGTCGAGCTCCTCGTCGACTCCGACGGCTTCACCCCACTCGAAGCCATCAGGATCTGCACCCTCAACGGCGCGACCTACATGGGCAAACAAGCAACCATCGGCAGCATAGCCCTCGGCAAAAACGCCGACCTCGTCGTCATCAACGGCAACCCCGCCACCAACATCAACGACATCGAAAAAGTAGAAATCGTCTTCAAGGACGGCATTGGCTACGACTCCGCCAAACTCTTCGACTCCATCAAAGGCCGCTACGGCCAGTATTAAATTCACGCGACCAACGTCCGCGGTCCGAACGACCACAGTCACAACAACAGATTGCCAACCACGGCTCGAACCGTCGCTATCGTCGCAGTCGCCTTTTTTTTGTCATTCCGCAGCGAAGCGGAGGAGTCTGCGGTTGCGATTGCGGTTGTTGTTGCACTTGCACTTGCATTTCTAGTTGTCATCCCCGAAGGGGATCTGCTTCTAGCTTTTTCTGAAGCCCACTAAGGCGTCTTCACCGCAGCCGCCGCGGCAGCTTTGTCCGCCGCAAGCACCGCCTTCTTGAAGCTCTCCACCACAGGCACGTTATGAGAGTGGAGCCCATCCTGCCCGATGTACTTCCACCCCGGATCGCCTTCCATGCGATGTTCTGCCCGACCGTCAAAGACCTCGAACGAATCATCCGTATTGAGCACCTGCGTAGGGATTTGCGGAGCCTGAGGCTGTGTAGGCCCGCCCTGCGGGGCACGCTGTCCTATTCCATCCTGGCCACCTATGGTCGGCGGCCTCACATTCGGTGAGCCTATACCGCCCGGATTGTTCGTCGGGATGGTCGCTCCCGCCTGAGTCTGCTGGGGATCGCTGATCGACGAATCCACTGGCCGCGGATGCCTCTTCCGGACCACGATAATCAGGTCCGCTCCCACGGTGCTGTTCACAATTTGAAACCTTCCCCACTTCGTTAGCGCCGCTTCAACGTCCCTTTGGGCCATCAGGTTTGCCTGCGGATCTTCAGGATCGATGTCTGTGCCAGGGGCAATAATCACCACCACCGTGTGGGCCTGCAAAATATACGGCGGCAGCGTCTTGTCCTTTCCCTTCGCCAACACGGGCCCTGCCATCATCAAACTCGCCGACACCAACATCGAAAACCGTCCCCGCATCCCGTCCTCCTCACTTCCGCACAAATTCTACGCTGCTCGCATCGAACTAAGATGACCAACAGCGCAGCGCGCCTCCCACGCAGGCCCGGTCCCACGGAGCACTCATGAAAGCCGCCTTCCTCCACGCCAACAACCAGCCTCTTCAAATCGAAGAACTCCCGCGCCCCACCCTCACCCCCAACCATCTCCTCCTCCGCGTCCTCGCCTGCGGAGTCTGCCGCACCGATCTGCACATATACGAAGGCGACGTCCCCCTCATCCACCGACCCCTCATTCTCGGTCACCAGATAGTAGGCGAGGTCATCGAAGGCGCGACCACCGAACGCCCCGCAGGCACACGCGTCGGCGTCTCCTGGATCGGCGGCACCGACGGCACCTGCCCCTTCTGCCTTCGCAACGAAGAAAATCTCTGCGACGACCCCACCTTCACCGGCTACACCGTCAACGGCGGATACGCCGAGTACGCACTAGTCCGCTCCGACTTCACCTTCCCGCTCCCCGCCACCCTCGACAACACCCACGTCGCCCCACTCCTCTGCGCCGGCATCATCGGCTTCCGCAGCCTGCGCGTCGCCGGCACCCAGCCCGGAGAGCGCGTAGGCCTCTTCGGCTTCGGCGCCTCCGCCTCACAAGCCATCGAGGTCCTCCGCCACTGGAACTGCGACGTCTTCGTCTCCACACGTGGCCAATCCCATCGCGATCAAGCCACGCAACTCGGCGCAACCTGGGTCGGCTCCGAAAACGACAAACCACCCGTAGAACTCGACCGCGCCATCACCTTCGCCCCCAGCGGCGCAGTCGTCCTCAGCGCTCTCTCAAGCCTTCGCAAAGGCGGCGTAGTCGCCATCAACGCCATCCACCTCGACCAGATGCCCGCCTTCGACTACGACAAGCTCCTCTGGGGCGAACGCCAGATCCGCAGCGTAGCCAACATGACCCGCCAGGACGCCCGCGACTTCCTCCAACTCGCCGCCGAAATCGGCATCAAGCCGCAAGTCCAGGTCTTCCCCCTCGACCAGGCCAACGAAGCCCTCCAAGCCGTAAAAAACGAAACCGCCAACGGCCCCTGCGTCATCCTCCCTTAGGCTCCTTTGTCCGTCATTCCGCAGCGCAGCGGAAAAATCTGTCTTGCCCTTGCAGTTGCTCTTGTCGTTGCCTGTTCTTTTTGTTGTCATTCCGCAGCGCAGCGGAGGAATCTGCTGTTGCAGTTGCTTTTGCTGTTGCAGTTGCTTTTGCTGTTGCAGTTGCTTTTGCTGTTGCAGTTGCTTTTGCTGTTGCAGTTGCTTTTGCTGTTGTCCTTGCAGTTGCCCTTGTCGTTGCAGGTTCCTTTTGTTGTCATTCCGCAGCGCAGCGGAGGAATCTGCTGTTGCAGTTGCTTTTGCTGTTGTCCTTGCAGTTGCTCTTGTCGTTGCAGGTTCCTTTTGTTGTCATTCCGCAGCGCAGCGGAGGAATCTGCTGTTGCAGTTGCTTTTGCTGTTGTCCTTGCAGTTGCTCTTGTCGTTGCAGGTTCCTTTTGTTTGTCATTCCGCAGCGCAGCGGAGGAATCTGCTGTTTCCACTCTGCGCCGGGTCCCATCTTCGGCGCGTCTTTTGCGCCTAAGGTGGGCATTCGCGCAGAAGCGCGAACCGCTTTCCTCCACGCACCAACACCCGCATCATGCATCATGGATACCATCATGGATCTCGCCACCCTCCTCACCGAATCCCGCAACCCCGCGACCGAGCACATCGACGAACTCCCCACCCTCGATATGCTCCGCCTCATCAACAACGAAGACGCAAAGGTAGCGCAAGCCGTAGCCGCGGTCCTCCCCGAAATCGCGAAAGCCATCGACGAGATCGCGCAACGAGTACAAGACGGTGGCCGCGTCTTCTACATCGGCGCCGGCACCAGTGGCCGTCTCGGCGTCCTGGACGCCAGCGAGGTTCCCCCGACCTTCTCTGTCCCCTCAACTCTCTTTCAAGGCCTGATCGCCGGCGGCGACTCCGCCCTCCGTAAATCCAGCGAGCAATCCGAAGACTCCCCCGAACAAGGTGCAGCCGACCTCGCGGCCTCGGGCTTCAACGGCCAGGACACCCTCGTAGGCATAGCCGCCAGCGGCCGCACCCCCTACGTCCTCGGGGCCCTCCAACACGCCAACCCCCTCGGCGCCCTCACCATAGCCTTGACCTGCGTCCCCAACTCCCAGATGGCCGCCCTCGCCGACATATCCATCGCGCCCCTCACCGGCCCCGAAGTCCTCACCGGCAGTACGCGTCTCAAAGCGGGCACCGCCACCAAGCTGGTCCTCAACATGCTCTCCACCGGCGTCATGATCAAAACCGGCGCCGTCTACGGCAACCTCATGGTCAACCTCCAGCCCACCAACGCCAAACTCCTCGACCGCGCCCAGCGCATCATCATGGCCGCGACCGGCGTCGACCACCCCACCGCCGCGGAACTCCTGAAACAATCCGGCAGCGTCAAAACCGCCATCGCCATGCAGAAACTCAACATCGACCGCACCACCGCCGAAGCAAAACTAAAGACCCACAACGGAAACCTCTCCGCCCTTCTCCGCTCCTGATCAAAACTCATCCGTTCGCCCACCCCTAAGATTAGTCATTTCGACCGAAGGCGGCGCACTTTGCCGCCGCAGTGGAGAAGCCTGCCCTGAGTCGAATGGGCCCCCGCATTTCATCTTTGTCGTTGCTTTTGTTCTGTCGTCGCCTGTTCTTCAACCCATCCACGAAGCCGTCATTTCGACCGAAGCGACAGACAGTTTCACCGTCCGTCGCGCAGTGGAGAAATCCGCTTCTCTACCCATGCTCCCCGCAAGCCAAGCTAAAGTCCCACTAAGCTTCAGTGCCCACTGTTAATCGCCCTCAAAGCAATCGCCGTCTTCGATCGCTGGTCTGCATTCAACGCCAACCCATTCTTCTTCGCAAGCTCTCGCAGTTCGCGATACGCGGCCTGCCCTTCGTCCGTCGCCACCTTAGCCGACACCTCAAGAACGCTCCCACCAGGCCACTCCCAAAGCTCCAGACTCAGCTTCCCCAGCGGCGCCTTGGCCTTCGTAGTCCAACTCGTCGATCGAATCGCCGCAACACGCTTCACCCGCTTCCAATCAATCGGCACGCCCGACGCGTCGAGCAGTCTCTTCTGTCCCTCGCTCAACACTTGAAACAGTCCCTCACCGGTCTCCGGCGGCTTAGCTGAAACATACTTAGTCTCCACCGAGTACGACTGGGCCTCCACGCCATCGTTCAAGTCAACCTCACACTTGTACCGTTCCCGGCCGCCCGACGGATCAGCGACCTTCCCACCCGAAACCGGCCGCAACTTAGCAGTAATATCAATCTCCGCGCGCTCCCTCAAACGAAGGATCACGCCCTGCGCGAGCAGATCAAGCCCAGGCGTGTCATAAAAATCGACCCGGCCAAGCGTTTCTCCGCGCGCCCGAAGTGAAGGAATCGCGGCCTGCACCTGAGTCGGCGAAAGCAACACCTTCACCTCTTCGCTGCATGTCTCCTGCCCATGCACCCTGGAAACAAACAGGAGCACCGCAATCAGAGCCACATATCGAAAGCGATTGTTCACCAGCGAGTAGATCACACGTCGCCCTCCTGACATTTCGATGCAGCTTGCCATTCCTTCGAGATCTAATTCCTCAGATTATTTCGGTACGCGCTCTGAAATCCGCCCAGGAATCACGGCCTCAACGTAAACTGCGTGCTGAGATCAGCGCGCGAATCTCCGCCAACCCACAGCGTGACGGTGCCGGGTTCTACCACCCATCTTCCCTCGGCGTTCCATATGGCGAGCTGAGACTGCGACACCATAAACGTGACCGACCTCGTCTCATGCGGTCGAAGGTGGACACGCGAAAACCCGCTCAACGAGCGCTCCGGCGTCTCAACGCTAGTAGTGTCCTCATGCTCGTAGAGCTGGACAACGTCGTCGCCTTCACGGTCGCCCGTGTTGGTGACATCCACACTCACACGAATGTCTGCGTGGCTTCCCCCCGCTGGCGCCTGCACCGCGAGATGGTCGTAGTGAAACGTGGTGTAACTGAGCCCGAAGCCAAACGGAAACAAAGGCTGTCCGTCATCGTCCACATACTTGCGTTTACGCGAAGGATCAGCGTTGTAGAAGTCGGGCAACTGACCAATATTACGCGGAAAGCTGATCGTTAGGCGCCCCGCCGGATCGTTGTCCCCAAAGAGCGTCTCAGAGATCGCCTGCCCACCGAACTCACCGGGATACCACGCTTCGAGGATGGCAGGGACATGCTCCTTCGCCCAGCCGATCGTCAGCGGACGACCATTCTCGAGCACCAGAACAACAGGCTTGCCCGTCGCGACCACCGCCTCAAGCAACTGCTCCTGACCGTCCGGCAGGTCCAGGTTCGAGCGGTCGAAACCCTCACCCGAAATACCCTGCCGTTCGCCGAGACCAAGAATGACCACCTCAGCCTGCCGCGCCTTGCTCACCGCCGCCGCAATGTCCTTGCCATCGTCGAACTCCACCTTCGCTCCCGGAAGCTCTTCCCGCAGACCATCAAGCAGGCTGATATGCAAACCGTTGCCTTCCTTCTCGTAGTCCCCATACCGTGCCACATCGGCATTGGGTCCGATGACAGCAATGCTCGGGGTCGTCTTGGAGAGCGGCAGCAGGTTGCCATCGTTCTTCAACAACGTCATAGACTCGCGCGCGGACTCGAGCGAGACGTCCAGATGCGCCTTCGACCGATAGACCTGCGCATTCAGCGCCGTGTCGACCACAGGATGGTCGAACAACCCAAGCAGGAACTTGACGCGAAGCACGCTGCGAACAGCGCGGTCAAGGTCAGCCATCGGCAGCGTGCCGTCGTGCAGGCAATCAAGGAGGGCCTGCTGAAACACATCATGAGAAAAATCGTAGAACTGCATATCGACGCCCGAACGAACGGCCATGCACGACGCCGCCTTAGGCGAATCGGCCACATGGTGAACCTCATAAAGCCGCCGTATCGCCCCAAGATCAGACAACACGAACCCCTGAAAGTGCCACTCGTCGCGCAGAATCTTCTTGAGCAGCATCGGATCCGCAGTAACAGGCACACCGTCGATCTCGTGATAGGCCGCCATCGTCGCCATCGCATGTCCTTCGCGGAACGCAGGTTCAAACGACTTCAGCATCACACTCCGCAACTCGCGCTCACCGATGTGAACAGGCGAAGTATTGGTGCCGCCCTCAGGCGACCCATGCCCGGCAAAATGCTTCGGCTCCGCCACAACGCTGTGGTCTCCACCAAGGCTGTCACCCTGCGCCCCGCGAACATACGCGAGCCCCATCCGCCCCGTGAGATACGCGTCCTCGCCGAAGTCCTCCTCCACCCGTCCCCATCGCGGATCGCGTGCCAGGTCGAGCACCGGCGCCAGAATCATGTCGACCCCATTGGCCCGCGCCTCAGCCGCGATCGCCTCAGCCGACCTCCGCGCAATCTCCGGGTCCCACGTCGCAGCAAGTCCGATGGGCGCAGGAAAGACCGTGCCCGTATCGTATCCATGCAGCGCCTCCTCGATAAAAATCGCAGGAATACCAAGCCGGTTATGCGAGATCACCCACGCCTGGATCTGGTTCGCCTGCTCCGCCGTAGGATACAAATCGTGGATGCCCCCAACGCCGAGTTCGCCAAAGAGCGCCTGCGCCTTGTCCGGCAGAAAGACCGCGCCCGGCGCGGCATGCGTCTCGTCGGTCTGCTTATCCACCAGCGCCTTCGCCCCGGAGTAAAGATCGAGCTGCCGGACAGCTTTTCCGCCGGCGTCATCCGGCGTATCAGGTCATCGATGCGGCGCTCCACCGGCTCCGCAGGCCGCCGATAAACTGGAATCGAAGAAACACCGGATCTCTGCCCCGCACCCAAAGCGAGGGTCGCCCCAAATAAACCAGCGGCCGAAAAGCAAACAAGCTTCCGATGCATCTCCACTCCAGAAGACCAGGGACGACACAAATTCCAGAACCAAACGGTGATCGCAGTTCATCATAGGACCAAATCGACGCGACGAAGCGTCCCAAAAATCTCCTGCACCGCGAAACGCTATACTCCTCTCACCCACATTCCCAACCGGAGGACTGAGTGAAGCGATTCGCCCTCGTAGTTGTTCTGCTTCTATCGATCCAGCTCACCGCGCAGACCAGCCCCCCACCAGCCTCTTCCGCGAACCCCAGGGTCCGCACCGTCACCGCCTTCGTCCGTCTCGATCGAAGCACCTGGCAAAAACAAATCGCCGACACCCTCATCGTCCTCCGCAAAGCCAGATCTGAATTCGGGTCCTCCGGCTACGAAGTACAATCGCTGCGAATCACAACCCAGCCGCTGGCCGAACTAGTCGCCGGACTCTCCGAAGACCAGTCCCTGGCCTTCCTCGCCCAGCTCGACCAGCTCGCCGTCAAAGAAAAATTCATCCCCAACGTCGGCCCAGCCATGCTCCACGACACCGACGATCCAGCGACCATGCATCTGCTCGAACGCATGCTCTCGACCCTCGAACACATCGACGCCAGCAGCATCATCGCCGACGAATCCGGCATTCACTGGAAGACGATCCATCGCACCGCCGAACTCGTTCAATACGTCAGCCGGCACAGTCCGCGCGGCGAAGGAAACTTCAACTTCACCGCCTCAGCCATGGTGAAGCCCCTCTCACCCTTCTTCCCCGGCTCCTACCACACCGGCGCGGGCAAACAATTCTCCATCGGCTTCGAAGGCGCCAACGTCGTCCTCGATGTCTTCACCAAAGACAAGGGCAACGTCGAAGCCGCCATCACCGACCTCACCGCCGCACTCACCAAACACGCCGCCGTAGCAGAATCCATCGGCAAAAAAGTCGCCGCCGAAACCGGCTGGACCTACGCCGGAGTCGATCCCACCCCTGCCCCACTCGGCGACGTCTCCATCGGCGCCGCCATCGAAGCCTTCACCGGAGCGAAGTTCGGCTCCAGCGGCACCCTCACCGCCGCACGCATCATCACCACCGCCGTCAAGGCCGTCCCGCAAAAACAAATCGGCTACTCCGGCCTCATGGTGCCAGTCATGGAAGACAAACTCCTCGCGCAACGCTGGGCCGAGTCCACCTACAACACCGACTCCGTCCTCGCCTACTCCGCCGTCTGCGGCACCGGCCTCGACACCATCCCACTCCCCGGCGACATCAGCCTCGAGCAGCTCGAACGCATCTTCAGCGACGTAGCCTCACTCGCCACAAAGTGGAACAAGCCCCTCTCCGCCCGCCTGCTCCCCGTCCAAAACAAGAAGCCCGGCGACCAAACTGAATTCCAGGCCCACGCATGTCCAACACCACCATTCACCCTTTGCAATAAACTACGCGTTCACACCCAGGCAACCTCCAACCAGTTATCATTGCCCGTCATGTCAACCTCCATCCAAACAAGCGTCCTCACCGCCACCCTCCTCACCACCGCCATCGCCACCGCCCAGCAGGCCCCCATGCAAAATCCTTTTCTCGGACTCATGCTCGCCGCCAACGCCCACGCCAAGGCCCACGGCGCCCTCACTCCCACGCTCTCCCCCGTCGACGCCACCCTCCTCGGCCCCAACCCACCCGTCAACGTAGCCGAGCTCCACAAGGCCGGCTTCAAGGTCGTCCCCTGGACCACCAACGACCCCGCAAAGATGCGCGCCCTCATCGACCTCCGCGTCGACGGCATCATCTCCGACCGTCCCGACCTCCTCCAGCAAGTCGTAGCCGAAGAAAAGGCCGCCCACCCCGAAGCCGCCGCCTACTTCGCCACCTTCGTCGTCTCCGCCCATCGCGGAGGCCGCGGCCTCCGCCCCGAAAACACCCTCCCCTCATTCGAGGACGGCCTAGACCACCTCGCCAACGAACTGGAAACCGACACCGGCGTCACCACCGACCACGTCTCCCTCATCTGGCACGATCAGTTCCTCAACCCCGAGTCCTGCCGCCGCGTCGACGGCGCCCCCTACACCCTCGAAAACCGCGTCTACACCCGCGACATCTCCCTCGCCGAAGCGCAAAGCACCTTCATCTGCGACAAGCTCCACCCTCAGTTCCCCGACCAGAAGAACGACCTCGCCCTCTCACCCGTGGCCGTGGCCTTCGCCAAACAGGAACATCTCATCAGCCCCTACGTCCCCACCCACGCCGAGCAGCTCTTCCTCTTCTCCCGCTTCTACGCCGACTACTACAGCAAGGGCCCCGGCAAGTCCCACCCTGACGCCGCCGCCCGCGCCGCAAACGCGCGCAAGGTTCGCTTCAACCTCGAAACAAAAATTCTTCCCCTCCCCAACGACCCCATCGGCGCACCCAACCCACCCATCACCAACGGCCACGGCGAACCCACCACCAACCACACCGTCGACCCACAGACCTTCGTCACCACCCTCTGCGGAGCCATCACCCGCAACCACATGGAATCGCAATCCGAGGTCCAGAGCTTCGACTTCCGCACCCTCATCCTCGTCGAAGAACAATTCCCCAAAATTCCCACCTACTACCTCACCGGCGCCCCCGCCAGCCTAAGCTCCCCGTTCGGTCCCCGCCGCCCTCCGCCAACCCACCCCCATCAACCAGCAATGACCTTGCGTGCTTCGCGGAAGCGGAGGACCTGCCTTTGGTCTTCGCTTTCGGGAGCTACATCACCTCTGGCTAAGCTCTGTTCGAGGAGGACCTCTTCGCGCATCAAATTTGCGCCGAAAATCCCTTTAGCGTGAGAGAATCCTCGAAGGTTGGGCCCAGACCTGATCTTGTCCGCTGTCGCATCGCCCAATAAGCTCACGGTGACTGCTATGTTCAAGTCTGCCCGCCGCTCTCTCCTCACGCTTCTTCCGCTCTCCCTTCTGCTCTCCGGTTGCGGTTCGCAGCGGAACACCCCACAACTAATCGTTCCCGCTGGCAGGCATGGCCTGGTTCACGGCGGACAGCAGCCCGTAACCGGCGCGACCATCCAACTCTACTCAGTGGGCACCACAGCTGACGGCTCACCGGCGACGCCTCTGCTCTCCCCCGCGCCGGTCACCGACGCGAACGGCGGCTTCAACATCTCCGGCACATTCACCTGCCCGTCTCCGTCCTCGCTCGTGTACATCGTTGCGACTGGAGGAAATCCCGGCCTGGCCCCCGGCAGCAACAACGCTGCGCTCTCGATGATGGCGGCCCTCGGACCCTGCGGCAATCTTTCGGCCTCCACCTTCATATTCATCGACGAACTCACCACGGTCGGCGCTGTCTACGCCCTTGCTCCATATATGACCTCGCCCTCCGCCGTCGGTGCCGCTCCCGCCGACGCCGCGGCGCTCACAGACGCCTTTACGTTAGCCTCCGAATTCGTCAACACAACTACCGGTACAGCGCCCGGGACGGGAGTGCCCACGGGAACAATTGTGCCGGTCGCCCAAATCAACACCATTGGCAACATCCTCGCCGCCTGCATCAACTCTGCCGGAGGCACCGCAGGCGACAGCACGACCTGCGGCGCGCTTTTCTCGCTGACCACGCCCACAGGTTTGACCCCGGCAACCGACACCGCCACCGCTCTATTGCACCTGGCAAACAATCCCACGCTGAACACCGCATCGCTCTACGCGCTTTCGCCGTCCTTCGCCCCATTCCAGCCTTCGCAGCCCCAAACCCCGCCCGACTTTAGCGTCCGTCTCACCGTACCTTCCGGCTTCACCGCATCAACGGCTGAGCTGGATTTTGCTGCGACCCGCGTCAGTTACGGTTCGGGTCCGGCCTCGCCACCGCTGACCGTCACCTTCACCAACAACACCGCCGTGCCAGTCGGCGTCGACATCACGAATATTCTTTCCATGTCTCCCACAGCTTCAGGAGCTGACCCGTACGATTTTCGCATTGCAAACTTCAGCTCAGGCCTTCAGGCCTGTCCACTCCCTGTACTTCCTGGCGCAACCTGTAGCATCAGCCTCGATTTCATTCCCCTTGCGACTGGCCCGCGCAGCGCGTACCTCGCGGTCAACAATACCTCCTCAAATTCAGTGATCTGGATTCTCCTCACCGGCGTGGGCTTGGAAGCAAATGCCGGCCCGGCAGCACTCAACCCCTCGGCTCTAGGCTTCAATGCCTCGGGTAGCCCAATGACCACCACCTTGACCAACTCCGGCACTCTCCCACTCACCATCGACGGCATCAGCATCAGCAACGATCCAACTTCAGGTCAACCCGCCTTCACCCAGTCCAACAACTGCGGCTCCTCACT
Organism: uncultured Acidobacteriaceae bacterium; assembly: GCA_963756685.1. Classification (GTDB taxonomy): domain Bacteria; phylum Acidobacteriota; class Terriglobia; order Terriglobales; family Acidobacteriaceae; genus Edaphobacter. Next base: position 1,913,530 of record CAVWON010000001.1, on the reverse strand, counting down.
TGCGCCGACAGCAACATGCACAATCACAGTCACCGCGCTTTCTACTACACAGCCATATTCGACCGGCGTTCTTACCGTCGCCGACGACGCTAACGCCGGTCCACAGACCGCGAGCCTGTCCTATTCCAACGGTTTCTCAGGCCCTGTACTGTGGAACTTCGGCAGCCGCTCCGTGGGGACCAGTGGGGACGGGTATATTTAGCGTCGAACCGTCAGGCTACCCTGGCGGCCCCTACAGCGTTACCCTGACGGGCCCGCTGCTACCGATTTCTCCTTCGTAGTCGGCTCCTCGTCCCAGTCCAGCTCCTGCTCCACTGACCGGTTGGGCCCATCGTGTTCCTTCGTCATCTACTTCACGCCTTCGGCACTGGGAATCCGTACCGCGACCCTGAGCATCAGTGGAGCCGGTGGAGGCGGAGGCGGAGGCCTCATCGGCATCGGACTACCCCCCGGGCCGCAGTTCTCCACGTCATTGAGTTCCATCGACCTCGGTGCGGTTCCGATCGGCCAGACGTCACCCGCCACAACGGTTTACATCACGAACGTAGGCACCGGGTCCCTGACTTTGAATTCGCCTGTGCTGAGCGGCCCCAACCCTTCAGACTTCAGTGTGGTGTCGAATTGCTCCAGCCTTGCTTCAAACGCAAGCTGTTCCCTGAGCATTACGGCGTCCCCGACCCAGCCAACCAATCGTTTTGCGACCCTTACCTTGACGGACTCGACTGGGACCGCGCAGCAGACGGTGTCGCTCAGGGTGCTCGGCCAACTTCCCGGACCCGTCGTCAATCCCAAAACTTTCGCCTTTGGCTATACGCTGCTCGGAACCACCAGCACGCCCCAATCGTTTACCGTGACTGCCTCCAATAACGATCCCGTCACCGTGCAGCTTGCAGACCCATCATCCGGACGGGTCATCGACCCATCCACGTCGCCCTTTGCCATCACTCAGGGAAGCTCCTGCCCATCAACCCCATGCACGGTCTCCGTTGCCTTCGCACCCACCGCAGCCAACACCTCGCCCACCGACTTCTACAACGCCTCCGGCGCAATTGTCATCAGTGATCTCTTCTCGTCTCAGGTCACGCTGGTCCCTCTGAGCGGACTCCATGACCTTGCAACACCCCCACCCCCCACGACCGTAAGCGTTGCCCCGAGCTCCCTGACGTTTGGTCCGCAGACCGTTGGCTCAATCTCGTCCGGCCAGACCCTCACCATCACCAATACCGGCAATCAAATTGCCGACGTCGCAATCCTTATCACGGGCGCAAACCCAGGAGACTATGTCCTGTCGAACCCCTGCACGCAGGTGGTTGCCGCCGGCCAGGGCTTCAACACCTGCACCTTCTTCATCCAGTTCTCGCCCACCGCAACTGGATCCCGCACAGCCAACGTCCAGATCGTTTCCAATAACATCTTCTCTCCCGATCTCATCTTATTGACCGGCACTGGCCAGTAGGAGTTGCACAGCTTCGCCCTGTTGCTCCGTCAGACTCGGCCTCCCACTCGTCACGCCTGGGACTCGCCCCCTCGAATCGCCCTAAAAATATCTGTCTGGCGATGGTGCGGAATGGGATGGGTTTACAGGTTGGGTTGGGGGCCTGGTTTCTGCCGGTGACGCTTTTGGTGGTGTTTGGGACTTAGATCATTAGATCGTCCGTTTATGAAAACGGCCGTCCTTCATAATGATCGGCAACCGGTCTCCACCCGACCCAAGCAGGGAAATATCTTCAAGAGGATTGCCATCCACCACCAGCACGTCCGCGACTGCCCCTTCCCGAACGCACCCCAGCCTCCCCGTCTCTCGCAACAACTCAGCATTCACCACGCACGCCGACCGCAGCACGTCGATCGCCGGCAACACCTTCGCCCGTAGCGTGAACTCGCTGCATTGCCGCACATGAAGCGCACCCAGCAGGTCCGTCCCGAACCCCATCTTCACGCCCGCCCGTTTCATGATCTCCAGGCTCGACAACGCTGAATCGGACGACCCGCCTCAACTTCTCCATGCTCACCGCAGGAAGCCCGAGTTTATCGCCCTCTTCAAGCAGCGCAATGATGACCGCCATCGTAGGCACCGTGAACGCGCCCTTCTCGGCCACATACTCTGCCGTCTCCGCATCAATCAACGTCGCATGCTCAATCGATCTCACCCCCAGCGCCACGGCCCGGCGCACCGCCTCCTTCGGGTGACAGTGAGCAGCAACATAGAAACCGGCGCGGTCAGCCTCTTCGACAGCAGCGCGAATCTCGTCGTCCGAGTATTGGCAGCGGTCAAGCGGGTCCGTAGGCGACGCCACCCCTCCCGATGCCATGATCTTGATGTGCGAAGCTCCGCGGCGAAACTCCTCGCGCACCGCCTTGCGGACCGCATCAGCACCGTCCGCAATGACCGCCAACTGGTCCGCGTGATACGAGCAGCCGCAGAAATGCCCCGTCTCAAGCGAGTGGTCCCCCGGACGAAAGTCGCCGTGCCCACCGGTCTGCGAGATGACCCGGCCACCATAAAACAATCGCGGAACACGGTCCAGCAGACCATCTTTGATGGCCAGCACCAGGCCAATGTCCGCGCCGCCGACATCACGCAGCGTCGTGAACCCGCCGGTCCAGGCTCGAGCGCATAAACTGTGCCGCGAAGTGCGCCAGATAGGACATCGGCGACTGCGCAACGCGGACGATGTTCAGCCCCGCCGCATAAACATGAACATGTGCATCGATCAGCCCGGGCATCAGCACCCGTCCGCCACAGTCGACGACCTCGTCCTCAGCACCCGCGGGACGGTCCGAGATCTCGCGAATCACGCCATCCTGCACAAAGACGTTCACGCCCACACGCAACGCCTCCGATTCCCCGTCGAAGACGCGGGCGGACCGAAAAACCACGCTCTTTGTCATCACTCTTCCACCTGTCGGCGCTGGCAAACTCACCAGCAATCGTTTTTTCTCAACGAATCCTAGCACGCCATCTCTTTTTGCAGTGCCTGCGGGTCATCCATGTCAGAAGAAATCTGCGAAGCGGAAATCAAAACCCCGCGAATCGCCCCAAAGATCCTCATCAGATAAAACACACAAGTCCCAAACACCGCCACAAGCGTCACCGGCAAAAACCACGTCCCAAGCCCTGCCTGCAACCCCATCCCGTTCCGCACCATCGCCAGGCAAATGTACGCAAACATCCAGCACACCACCGCCTTGATCCACCCCACCATCGCCATCGACTCCGCCAACACCACCTTCTCCCGCTCTGGCGCCAACGGCCTCTTCAAATTCACGACCCGCGGCACAATACTGATGGCCGACAGCGTCGCATATAACAACACCGCGACCCCCACCAGCACCCACAACGTCGACCGCGCCCCGAAACCATTCGCCACCCCCGCCTCATTGAAGTGCGTCGCAATCCGCTCCGGCAGCCGCGAATAAAAATCCGCCACTACCGCCACCGCAAATCCAAGCCCAGCCAGAGCAATCAACTCACGGACCGTCTTCACGCGGGGCCTCCGGAAAAAATCCACAGAAATATTTTGAAAAAGAGGAAAATTCTTCAACCTCAATTCAGTGCAGTTAAGGACCACACATTCACCACAGATCCACCACAATTTACCACGCAATTCACCACGTTCTGCACGCCAAAAATCGCGAAACCCCCTGCAAAAACGCACCTTCCACCACACCAGAAAAAAACCCTAAAACAAACTCAAGCTTCCGCGGCATCTCAATCCCCAGATGCTCATAAGCCAGCCGAGTCGCCACCCGTCCCCGCGGCGTCCGGTCCAGAAACCCAATCTGAATCAAAAACGGCTCATACACCTCCTCCAGCGCGTCCTGTTCCTCTGCCAGCGCGGCCGCCAGCGTATTCAACCCCACCGGCCCCCCATCGTACTTCTCAATAATCGTCCGCAACAACCGCCGGTCCAGCTCATCAAACCCATGCGCGTCCACCTCCAGCATCTCCAGCGCGGCCTGCGCCGTGGCCCGATCAATCACGCCCTGCGCCCTCACCTGCGCATAGTCCCGCACCCGCCGCAACAACCGGTTCGCAATCCTCGGCGTCCCCCGCGACCGCATCGCAATCTCCGCCGCCCCATCACGATCGATCGGCACCCCCAGCACCTCGGCCGACCGCTCCACCACAAATCGCAGCTCATCATCGGTGTAAAACTCCAGCCGCAGCAAAATCCCAAACCGGCTTCTCAACGGCGACGAAAGCAACCCAGGCCGAGTCGTGGCCGCCACAAAAGTAAACGGCCGGATCTCCATCACATGCGTGCGCGCCGCCGGCCCCTGCCCAATGATGATGTCCAGCTTATAGTCCTCGAGCGCCGTATAAAGCTTCTCCTCCAGCACCGGCTGCAGCCGATGGATCTCATCCAGAAACAGCACCTGCTTCTCACGCAAATTCGTAAGAATCGCCGTCAAATCGCCCTGAATCTGCAGCGCCGGTCCCGACGTCTGCTGATACCCCACACCCAATTCATTCGCAATAATCGTCGCCAGCGTTGTCTTCCCCAGCCCCGGCGGCCCAAACAGCAGCACATGGTCAAGGGCCTCCCCACGCGACTTCGCCGCCTCCAGCGCAATCGCCAGCTGTTCCTTGGCCTTCGTCTGTCCGATAAACTCCGCCAGCCGTGTCGGCCGTAGCTTCAACTCAAACGCAGCATCGTCCTCGACCCTACCGGCCGACACCAACCGCTCCGCCTCTGCCGACCGCGCACCTTCTCGCGTAGCTCGATTCAAATCCACCTTCGCCTTGTTCTTGAAAGAGTCCACTCAGGGCGATACTAAGGCGAAGCCGCGCCCGAAGCAACCACACACCTCTCGCTAATGTAAGGAATACATCACCGACCCATGCGCCGGCAGCTCCACCGTCACCGCATTCAGCGCCCCTAGCTCCTTCCGCATCCAAAGGTCCCGGACCTTGTACTCCGCCTTATCGACAAACCCATACTCCGCAAACGTCTTGTCCACATGCATCGGCGCATCGCCAACATTGAACAACGCCAGATAGTTCCTGTTCCGGTTCTCCGACACAGCCACCCACGCTACCACGTCCCCGTCCTGCCCCAGCAGATGCCCGCCCGTCGAATGCTGGTCCACCTCAATCACCCCCGGATTCGTCAGCAGCGACTTCATCGTATCGTCCATCTGCGTCAGATTTCCCCCGATAAACAGCGGCGACCGCGCGATCGCCCACAGCGTAATCATCGTCCTCTGCTCGTCCTCCGTCAGCCTCGAAGCCCTTGGCTTGCCTTCGCCCGGCGTCGGCACAAGCATCCCGATCGGCAACATATCCGCATCCGGCCAAGTCCCAGCCCGCGCATACTTCGACCAACTTGCAATCACTGGAAACTGCCCCTTCACACTCTGCGGCCAACTCTTCCCTGCCGGCTTCTCCCAGTAGTCCCAAACATCATCGGAGATACGCCAAAGCTGCGCATTCTTCCCCACCTCCTCCGCGTTCTCCAGCGCCGTCGGCCCAGGCGAAAGGCTCAGCACCATTGCACGTCCGGACTTCGCAATGGCCTTATGAATCATCCGTATCTCCGCCTCCTTGTACGGATGCGAAGCAATGCAATCCACCTTGATGTAGTCCACCCCCCACCCGGCGTACTGCTTCATCAGCGCGTCGTACCACACCTGCCCAGCTGCATTGGCTTTCACGCCAAAGTTATCCGGATTCCACGGACACACATCGGTCGTATCAGCCGCGATGCTCGCACGGACATGCGTCGAGCCAATGCGTGTATTCGCAAGCACCGTCTTCTTCGGAATCCCCCGAATGATGTGGATCCCGAACTTCAATCCGTCTTTGTGCACCGCATCGCTCAGCGGCTTGAACCCGCCTCCAAACTCAGAGGTGGGAAACCTGTTCGCCGCAGGCTCATACTGCCCCCGGGAATTAATTGTGTAACGAAGCGCCTCCGGCATCGATGCATTTTCCGGGTTCTCCAGATACCATCCCTCATCCACCACCACATACTGCCAGCCGAACTCCTTCAGTTGCGCCGCCATCACCGTCATGTTGGCGCGAAACTGCGCCTCGTCCACAGTCAGCCCATACGAGTCCCAGCTATTCCACCCCATCGGCGGCGTCGGAGCTAGGTTCTTGTCCTCCGCACCAACCTGCAAAACGGCAAGCAACAAAACCACCGCAGACCAAAGGAGCTTCGTCCCCATGCGGATAAACATACCAAAATCACTCCATCGCAAGCGGCAGAAGCCCAACACCTACATCACGGCAAAATTTCTTCTCTCTTCAACAAGATGCGTCCGCAAGCCAAGAGGTCTATATGGCCCGGCAAAATTGCAATTAGACTTGTACCCACCAAAGATAGCTCTTCAGGAGCACCACCTTGCCCCACATCAAGACCTGCATCCGCACAACCGCTGTTCTAGCCGCATTCATCCTCGCTCTTTCCCTCAGTGCACTCGCCCAAACCCTCCCGCCCGCTGTCAAAGCCGCCGAGGCCTCCATCGACGGCGAAAAAATCCGCGCCCACGTCAAGTTCCTCGCCGACGATCTCCTCGAAGGACGCGGCCCCGGCCTCCGCGGCAGCGAGATCGCCGCCCAGTACATCGCCACTCAATTCGCCCTCTACGGCCTCAAGCCCGGCGGCGACAACGGCACCTATCTCCAGCAGATCAACTTCGTAGGCATGAACGCCATCCCCGAAAAGACAACCATGTCCATCATCCCGCCCAAGCGTCCCGAAGGCCAGATCGGCATCATGCTCTACTCCTACAACCTCAAATACGGCGATGACTACACCGTCAGCAACCGCACCCTTACCCCCGTCGTCGATATCGACGCACCCATCGTCTTCGTCGGCTACGGCGTCACCGCGCCCGAGTTCAACTGGAACGACTACGCCAACATCGACGTCAAGGGCAAAGTCATCCTCTGCATCGTCGGCGACCCACCCTCCACCGACCCCAATTTCTTCGGCGGCGACGCCCTCACCTACTATGGCCGCTGGACCTACAAGTTCGAGCAAGCCGCCCGCATGGGAGCCGTCGGCGCACTTATCATCCACCGCACCGACCTCGCCAGCTACGGCTGGGACGTCGTCAAAAACTCCAACACCAGCGAAAAAACTTACCTCCGCGACAACAAAGACCCGCAGCTCGAAGCCGCAAGCTGGATCCAGCTCGACGTAGCCAAGCAAATCTTCAAATCTTCAAACCTCAACGCCGACGCCGAGATAGCTGCCGCAGGCGAACGAGGCTTCAAGGCAATCGAACTTCCTGTCCGCCTCCACGCCCACGTAGAAAGCATCGTCCGTCCCTTCCAATCACCGAACGTAGTCGGTATTCTCTCCGGCGCCAACTCCTCGGGTAAAGATCAAGCCGTGATGTACACCGCTCACTTCGACCATCTCGGTTTCGTCCCCGGCATGTCCGGCGACAACATCTACAACGGAGCCGCCGACAACGCCACCGGCGTCGGCATGCTTCTCGAGATGGCGCGCGCTCTGGTGCCCCAATCCACCATCACGCGCCCCCACTCCATCATCTTTGCTGCCGTCACCGCCGAAGAGCAAGGCCTACTCGGCAGCGAATACCTCGGCCAGCACCCACCCATCCCCGCCGGCCAGATCGCCCTCGACATCAACTACGACATGATTCTCCCCATCGGCGTCCCGCTCGAAGTCAACGTCAATGGTGCCCAGCGCACCACCTTCTTCCCCACCGTCGAAGCCACCGCCAAACGCTTCGACCTGGCCATCGTCCCAGACGCGCGTCCCTCCGCTGGCTCCTACTACCGCTCTGACCACTTCTCGCTGTCACGCGTCGGCATTCCCGCTTTCTCAATTGAAACCGGCACTCTCTACGAAGGCCACGACTTGGCCTGGGGCAAAAAGCAGTTCGAAGACTTCACCGCCCACGACTACCATAACTTCAGCGACAACTACCACGCCGACTGGGACTTTGCCGGCAACGCCAAACTCGACCGCTTCGGCATGGAGCTGGGTTGGCAAGCCCTCGTCGCCCCCACCACCATCAGTTGGAAGCCAAACGACGAGTTCGAGGCCGCTCGCAAAGCCAGCCTCGCGACTCGGTAATCGTGATCAATGTCGCATGCCCTGAACCTCGCCTCGCTCACCTGCGTAAACACTTTCAGCGCCGGGGGTACTGAATGCTCTTGTTCTACGAATCTTTCTTTCCCGTGGTGTGGATCGCTTTTGTTCTCTATTGGCGAATCAAGGCCGTCAATACCAAAACTACCCAGCGCCTCGAGCCCGCCGCCTCGCAAATCCTGCGGGCCCTCACTTTCCTGGTCGTGATCGTCCTCCTCTCGACTTCTCGCATCCCGCTGCCATGGCTCTACCGCCAGCTCTGGCCATCTGGCATCTGGCCCTTTTGGATAGGAGCTGCTGTTACCGTCGCCGGCCTTCTCTTCGCCGTCTGGGCACGCCAGCACCTCGGCAGCAACTGGAGCCACGCCGTGACCGTTAAGCAGGGCCACGAGCTGATTACCACCGGCCCCTATACCCTGGTCCGTCACCCCATCTACACCGGTATTCTGACCGGGTTTCTTGGTAGTGCAATTGCGCTCTCCCAGGTGCGCGGGGTCATCGCTCTCGTTCTGATATTCCTCGTGCTCTGGGCCAAGCTACGCAAGGAGGAGGAGTGGATGCGTTCTCAATTTGGCGAGACATATGCCACCTATGCTCATCGGACGGCAGCGCTGGTGCCTTACCTCCTCTGATCGCTGCGTCACGATCTCAGCCCTAGGTTTTTCGGGACTTCAGTCGTTCACACCACCAGCCTTACCGCAGAATAGGACGGACGGCAGGTTCACAACATGACAGAAGAACTTAGGCAGATATCAGCACGCCCCATTCTCAATTCTATCTCCGCCCAACTATTTGTTGGCGACATTCAGGCATCGTGCGACTTCTATACCGGCAAGCTCGGCTTCGCGGTCGATTTCGTCTATGGCGATCCACCGTTTTACGCGCAAGTCACTCGCGACAACGCAAGACTCTCCTTGCGCCACATCGACGGACCCGTGTTCGCTGGCGATGTTCGGCAACGTGAAGCCCTGCTCTCCGCTTCGATCACCGTCGGCAGCGCAGACGAGATCAAACAACTCTTTTTGAGCTATCAGGCCATGGACGTAGCCCTCCATCAGACCCTTAAGCAGGAGTCCTGGGGCGCCACAACCTTCATCGTCGTAGATCCCGACGGAAATCTGGTCCTCTTCGCCGGTCCGGTCGGGTGAGGCGACCCCCCCACTTGACATATGCCGATATAGGAATGTAATGTGTCGTCATGGCAAGAGCGAGCACCACTTCAGATGCCTTCAACGCGGTCGCTGAGCCCCGCCGGCGGGAGATTTTGAGCTATCTCGCCGGAGCCGAGCGACCCGTCGGAGAGATTGTGGCGGCCCTCGGGCTGGAGCAGCCTTCCGTCTCCAAACACCTGCGTGTTCTGCGCGACGTGGGGCTGGTTCGTATGCGATGCCAGGGCCGCCAAAAGCTGTACCGGACCAACGCCGGAGCGATACGTCCTCTTCACGAGTGGGCAGGCACCTTCGAGCGTTACTGGCTGCATCAGTTGAATCGAGTGAAAGAACGCGCGGAAGAGCTGGCCCGCAATGGCTCAGCAGATTTGAATTCCGCGGGTCCGAATCCGGCCCCGAACCTTAAGGAGAAATGATGATTTCCACAGAGAAGAACCTCGAAGACCTGACCGTCACAATTAAGCAGGAGATCCACGTGCTGGCTCCTCTGAACACAACTTTTGACGCGCTGCTCGAGCAACTGGGGCCCGGCAACGAGACCCCTGACGGCAAATCTCTCAAGATGAAGATCGAAGCATGGCCCGGTGGAAGGTGGTACCGCGACTTGGGTGAGGGCAACGGGCATTTCTGGGCCAATGTCCAGGCAATCAAGCGGCCCACGTTGCTTGAGTTCGCTGGTCCGTTGTTCGCGTCTTTCCCGATGGTCTCGAACGTTCAATATCGGCTGAGCGAAGTCGAAGGGGGCACCCTGATTGCATTCAGGCATACCGCCTTCGGCTTCGTCCCCGAGGGACAAAAGGCAGAGATGGAAAAAGGCTGGGCTTCGATGAACGAAGGTGTTCGCAGGTACGCCGAAGCCGGCCAGCAACAGCGCATATCGCGATCAACGAGTCGCAAGTGAGGAGTAATCCATGTGTCCAGTATGCATAACGACCGCAGCGCTGATTGCCGGCAGTGTCACCTCTACGGGCGGACTCGCGGCAATCGCAATCAAGAGATTCGGCGGGAAGAACGCCGCAGACAATAACGCCGCTCCAACCCCATCCGAGCTGCTTCGAGAAAAAACGGAACAGTAGAAATCGTCCCGGACTCACATCAAAGGAGAGATCAACATGTCAACAAGCACAATAGAGAAACCGCAAATCGTGTCGCAAGATGAATGGCTTGCGGCTCGCGAGAAACTACTGGCCACGGAGAAACAGCTCACGCGCGAACGTGACGCCTTGGCCGCCGAGCGTCGGCGGATGCCGTGGCAGGCCATCGAGAAGCAGTACGAGTTCGACGGACCCAAGGGCAAAGCGAGCCTGCTCGACCTGTTCGAAGGCCGCCGTCAGCTGATTATCTACCGCGCCTTCTTCGAACCGGGTGTACACGGCTGGCCTGACCATGCCTGCCGCGGCTGTTCCCTGGGAGCCGACCAGGTCTCCAACCTGGCCCATCTGAACGCGCGCGATACGACTCTTGCCTACGCCTCGCGCGCGCCGCAGCCGGACATCGAGCGCCTGAAGGCGCGCATGGGCTGGAAGATTCCCTGGTACACCATCACCGACAGCTTCGACATCGACTTCGGCGTCGACCAATGGCACGGCCATAACGCGTTCATCCGCGACGGCGACAAGGTGTTTCGCACTTACTTCATAAACACGCGCGGCGACGAAGCAATGGGAACCGTCTGGAGTTACCTGGACATGACCGCGCTCGGACGCCAGGAGATCTGGGAGGACTCGCCCGCGGGCTACCCCCAAACCAAGCCATACAAGTGGTGGAACTGGCACGACAACTATGACGCCGAGGCCTCCCCTGACCTGAAGTGGGTCGACGTGTCCGACGCTGGAATAGCCGCCTTCCGAAAGCACAGTGCAGAGGCGAAAGCATGACCGAAGCCCATCCCACTCATTCCGGCGGCGTGCCAATCGAAGAGGCCCCGCTGCCCTCGGTGTGCGGGATGGGCGCCTGTGGCTCCTCAATGGATCGTCGAAATGTATCAGGGCGTGCCAGGAACCCTGGGGGGGCCACAACCTTCATCGTCGTGGATACCGATGGAAATCTGGTTCTCTTTGCCGATCCGGTTGGGTGAAGCGTCCCTTGCCTTCCAAGCGGTTGTCAGACGTCCCGCTGAAAATCAAAGAAGACTTTCAAAAGTTATTGATCTTGGCACCGCCTGCCACGGGAGCAAGAAAAAGCCGTCTCCGAAGAAACGAATGCGAACCGCGCTACGACGCAGGGCACATTTCAGCTGGGACGAAGCTCTGATCGAGCTCAGGCAACGTCCCACCTAAATTACTTATTTAATTACCTTTATCCTGGAACTAGGTTATTTTTCGCATTTTTGGCCCAGAAATCGCATGTCAAGCCCAAAAACCACCTAACTTATTATCCATCAACAACATCCATTTGGCATTTTAGATACTCTCAACCCGTTACAATTAAATTAGAAGGTGCCGAAAAAGCTGGAGCTTCCATTTCAGAGGGGAATATCGCCATAACCCCTTTGTTTGGAGGATTTTGGCCGTAAACCGTTTGTTATGACGATTTTACGGAGATCTACGAACCTTAAACCATTTAACATCAACGACTTACGCAAAATGGGGGGGGGGGCCGCCCCTAGTAGAAATCCGCACAGCTCATGAAGAACCCACATGTCCGGCAAACCAGCTTGCACCGGCTGTCCTCCAGCCGCGAGCTGCAAGTCGGACAAAAGCGCGAATGATGCTCCGGCGAAAGCGAGCACGAAGCAGGAATCGGTTCGGTAGCAACATCGACGCCCACGGAAGGAATCTGCATCAGGGGATACTAGCGCAACGCGTCAATTTTCAACTTCCTTTATCCACAACCGCGCATCGAAGAAGATACCGTTATTCAGTAGAGTCGACACAGCAAGACAGAAAGAGGAGACACACGATGGATCGCAGCGCATCAGCAGTCTGGCACGGCAGCCTAAAAGAGGGCAAAGGAACGATCACCACCCAGAGCGGCACACTGAAGGACACACAGTACAGCTTCAAGGCCCGCTTCGCCGACGGCGTCGGCACCAACCCTGAAGAGCTCATCGCGGCCGCTCACGCCGGCTGCTTCACCATGGCCTTGAGCGCGGAGATCACAAAGGCCGGCCTCACACCGGACTCGATCGAGACCACCGCGGCCCTCACACTCGACCTGACCGGCGAGAAACCCACCATCACCAAAATCCACCTGACCACAAAGGCAAAGGTCCCCGGCATCGACAAGGCGAAGTTCGCCGAGCTCGCTCACAACGCGGAGGTCGGTTGCCCAGTCTCCCGCGTCCTCAAAGCCGCCGAGATCAGCCTCGACGCCACCCTGCTCTAACCCAGCATCGCCCTAATGGGCATGGCCATGATGGTCATGCCCAGGGTGGAGTCCATGTGCCCCGACGGCCTCCAGCTCCGGCGGCGCGCTGCACCCATGGGTGGTTTCACAACCCGTTATTTCAAACTGGATCGTCGTATGCGTGATGTGAAAACGATCACGCAAGGCGCATTTTATGCCCGTGAGGATGTCACCGCATTCAGACATAGGCATCTCGGCAATCGTAACGTGGCTCGCCAAAGCATGTGATTGCGATCCGAGACTCCACACGTGCAGATCGTGGACATCCAGGACTCCACTGACTGAAGCCATTGCCTCCCGAATATCGCCAAGCTGAAGGCTCCGCGGCGTCCCTTCCAGCAAAATATTCAGCGTCTCGCGAACGATCCCGATCGAACTCCACAGGATCATGCCCGCGATCAGGATGGAGAGCACCGGATCGATCCACGCCATTCCAGTAAACAGGATCGCAGCACCACCCGCGATCACCGCGGCCGTCGACAGCGTATCGCCGAGCATATGCAGAAAGACGCTGCGGATATTGACGTCGCCGGAAAAGCGCCAGAGCAGCGTCGCCACCGTGCCATTCATCATCACACCGGCAGCAGCAACATACATCATCACCCTCGGCTGGACCTCCACCGGAGCGTTGAGGCGATGGATTGCCTCAATCGCAATCCACGCTGACAGCACGACCAGAGTGACCGCATTGACGAACGCCGCCAACACGCCCGCCCTCTGATACCCGAAGGTCTTCTGGTCTGTCGCCGGCCGCGCCTGGAAGTACACAGCAACAAAGGACAATGCAATGGCCAGCAGGTCGCTGACGTTGTGGCCGGCCTCTGAGATCAACGCCAGCGAATGCGCCCGCAACCCAAAGTAGAAGGTAGCTCCGACATATGCCGCCGTAAGCACCATCGAAACCTGCAGCACGCGCTGCATCTTGCGGTTCGGGGTGGCGACCATGTGCATACTACTAAGTGTATGCTGCCCCGGGGCCGCGTTCAATCAGCCTGGTACGGATGCGAGGAACTCAGCCGCAACCCGCTCCACGATTCGGCAACAACGATGCTATTCGCAGGGTTCTGCGGCAGATAGCGGACTTGGATCGGAAGGTCCGTCCGGATGCCATGGACATACTCCGCCAGCGCAGTGACGTCCTGGGCGCACTCATAGGTGACCCCGCCAATTCGGTAGTTGTAAACGATGATCTGAGGCGTCGGAATCGAACGATCGGCCTGCGCCGGAATCTCCGAAGTGTTACGGACCTCTGTAATCATGGTGTCCATAATCGTTCCGTCCGTGATCCTTCCGGAACGGGCAAGAAGTTCGCGACGCTCGCGCTCAATCTCCTCGGCCGTCGGTTTGCGCCGGGTAAGCAGGTAGGTGATGACGCCTATCGCGACCACCACGCCGGCGCTAATTGCGGTGACGACCCGTGGGGAGCGGAGTAACAGCGGCAGATGAATTGGAGTCAGCGATAACACAATCTTCTGTCAAAAAGCATAGTCCATTGCGAGAGATTCGGGAGGGAGAGAGGTACTGTCTGAGTAACCAGAGTTCTAACGCTATCGCGAATACGGGAAGCGCCAGTTGCCGGTAAGAGGTGTGGAATCGGTGTTCTAGGGGCATCTAGGGGCAATAGACCGGTCCTGCGATTCCGGTAGGCCAGTGCACAGGGCGGCCTGCGAAACAGAAGGCTGTTGACGATATACTGGAGGTTGCCCATGAAGCCGTCTTTTTCTCGCTCTGCAAAGTCGTTCGCTCCCGTGAAAGTTGCCTCCCTCACATCGTGTGACCTCGCACATCCGCTGGATCTGGCTGATGGTCGGCGCATACGATCAACGACCGTGATCTGCGTCCGGCGAGGCGACTCTGTCGTCATGGCCGCCGATGGCCAGGTTTCCATCGGCGCGACTATCATGAAGGGCTCAGCGAAGAAGATCCGTCGTCTCTATCAGGACAAGGTCCTTGCCGGATTCGCCGGATCTACTGCAGACGCCTTCTCGCTGTTCGCCCGGTTCGAAGTCAAGCTGGAACAGTACGCTGGAAACCTGGGCCGCGCAGCCGTGGAGCTCGCCAAAGACTGGCGTACCGACAAGATGCTGCGCCAGCTCGAGGCGCTGCTGATCGTAGCCGACCCGAAGCAGACGTTTCTGCTCTCCGGCACAGGCGACGTGATCGACCCGGATGAAGGTATCGCAACCATCGGCAGCGGCGGCAGCTACGCCCTGGCCAGCGCTCGCGCACTGATGGAAAATACCGACCTTAGCGCGAGAGAGATTGCAGTGAAGAGCTTGAAGATCGCAGGCCAGATCTGTATCTACACGAACGACCAGATGACGATTGAAGAGCTGAAGTCCGAACCCGTAGCGAACCAATAGCATCAATTCTTCGTAGAACCCTCAGAGATTCGTCGCGGCCCTTTCGCGACAAGGAGTATCGCACCATGGCAATTTTTCTACCCGGAGCCGCTGAAGATCAGGCGCTCGCCCTCGATGAGATGACACCGCGTGAGATCGTCGCGGAGCTGGACAAGTACGTTGTCGGACAGCATGCGGCCAAACGCGCAGTCGCCATCGCACTGCGTAACCGCATGCGCCGCCAGAAGCTCTCGCCCGAGCTCGCTGAAGAGATAATGCCGAAGAACATCATCATGATCGGACCCACAGGCGTGGGCAAGACCGAGATCGCGCGCCGGCTGGCGAAGCTCACCAACTCACCCTTTCTCAAGGTCGAAGCCTCCAAGTTCACCGAGGTTGGCTATGTCGGGCGCGATGTGGAGTCGATAGTCCGCGATCTGGTGGAGATCGCCATTGATATGGTTCGCGAAGAGAAGATGGAAGAGGTCGAAGACAAGGCGGAGCTGGCTGCCGAGGGCCGTTTGATAGATCTGCTGCTTCCGCCGACACCGACCGCCGCACCTGCTGTCGCGCAAGAGCCGGGAAGCAACGTCATACAGCTTCCTGCGATGACTCCTCTGGAGAATTCAGAGGAAAAGCCGGGAGATCGCGAACAGAGAACACGAGAGAAGCTTCGGCAGCAGTTTCGCGAGGGCAAGCTGGACGAGCGCACCGTGGAGTTGGACGTGCGCGACCGCAATCAGCCCAGCTTTGAGGTCATCTCGAACCAAGGTTCGGAGGAGATGGACATCAATCTGAAGGACATGTTGCCGGGGCTCTTCGGCCAGCGCACGAAGAAGCGCAAGATGAAGGTGG
The DNA here is from genome assembly GCA_963756685.1 of uncultured Acidobacteriaceae bacterium. Classification (GTDB taxonomy): domain Bacteria; phylum Acidobacteriota; class Terriglobia; order Terriglobales; family Acidobacteriaceae; genus Edaphobacter. The sequence continues at coordinate 1,897,741 of CAVWON010000001.1, read as the reverse complement.
CCGAGGCCTTCGACTACCTCGTACAGGAAGAGGAGAACCGCCTGATCGACATGGACCAGGTGACCCGGCTTGCCGTGGAGCGGGTGGAAGACTCAGGGATCGTGTTTCTGGATGAGATCGACAAGATCGCTGGACGCGAGGGTGGTCATGGGCCGGACGTCTCGCGGGAGGGCGTACAGCGCGACATCCTGCCGATTGTTGAGGGAACCACGGTCAATACGAAGTATGGGATGGTGTCGACCGACCACATTTTGTTCATTGCAGCTGGGGCGTTTCATGTGTCGAAGCCGAGCGACTTGATTCCTGAGTTGCAGGGGCGGTTTCCGATCCGCGTAGAGCTTAACTCATTGACCGTAAATGACTTTATTCGCATCCTTACCGAGCCGAAATCTTCGCTGGTAAAGCAGTCTACGGCGTTGCTGGAGACTGAGGGGCTGAAGTTGGAGTTTACGAAGGAGGCCATTGCGGAGATGGCGCAGTTTGCCTTCAAGGTGAATGAAACTACTGAAAACATTGGGGCCAGAAGACTGCATACGATCCTGGAGCGAGTGCTCGATGAGATTAGCTTCCAGGCGCCGGACCTGTTCAAGAGTCCGCGGGCCGAGATTACCGAAGAGGGCGTGGTGGGCGAAGTGCATGTGTCTGCGCCACTTACGTCGGATCCGCAGATGCCTTCCCCGCCCCTGCCGGTAATAGAGCGGCAGACCGCTACGGGAGTCGAGAAGGTGATCGTAGTCGATCCCGAGTATGTTCGGCAGCAGGTCGCCTCTATCGTGAAGGGCCAGAGCCTTTCGCGTTATATTTTGTAGTTTTTTCTGATGTGGTGAGAGTGGCGTTTTTGCAGGGGGGTTTCGCTTTTTTTGATGCGCAGATCGTGGTGAATTGCGTGGTAAATCGTGGTGGAGTTGTGGTGAAAGTGTGGCTGGAAACGACCGCTAATCGGCCCACGAAAAACATGCCAACTTTTTCCACATTTTTTCAGTTTTTTTTGCAACGATCGACGCGGAACCGCCACTTCTCCATTCATCGAGCCACAGACCCGAGTTGATGCTTCCAGGCTAGTGGTTCGCTCTTGCAGCGAATGGTGCAGAGGCCCTACAACTCGAAGGCGATGCAGCGACGGAGGCCCTTGGTCTAGTCTGCCAGGAGTGGTGTTCGCCGCGTGAGAAAGAAGCAATGGCGGAATTCTACGAACTAAAAGGCTTAAGCTGTAAGTGACAGTAGACCGCATGTTAGTTATCAGGCACCACGCTTGCTACGCTACGCATTTTCATGCGGGTTTTTTGCTGAATGTTGGATAATTGTTGCTATAGTAGACGCCCGAGCCCTGTCAGACGGGTGGTGACCAAGTCGCAGAGACTGTTTGGTGCCATAGAGAGAAAGACCCGGCGGGCGGGCCAGGGGTTTGTGCTTCTCATTGTTTCAGGTATATCCGGAACATCTTTTCCCGGAGCGGGTTCCAAATACCAGTCTGTGCGGGCCAGCACAGGGACAAATGAAAGTCTTAAATCTCTCGATTCAAGGCGACAGATGAAGTTCTATCGCCGGCAAGGTGACAACGTGTCTCTCACGGGCCTTCCTTTTCAGGCCAATCCAACCGTTGAGATTCATGGAGCCTGATGAATTATTCGTTTCTACCTGATCTGCTGGCCCTGACGATCCTGATCGTCATCCTGCTGCTGCTGCGGCGGCGTCACCCACAGGGGCGCGCAGATATCTGGCTGTTAGGCCTGTTTTTCACCCTGGTCGAAGCCGTCGCCCACACCTTTTACGCTCCGAACGGGCCGCCACAGCGGGGGCTGCACCTGATCGTGATGGATTGCTATCTGCTGGCCGGGGTGGTCTTTGTATGGGCCTCGGGCGGATATCCGTTCTCTCGAAACGTCGAGTTGAAGTACCTGGCGCTTAATACTTTGCCGTTGCTGGCCATCTGCACGCTTTACGGATTGCATATCTATTCGCCCGTTGCGTTCTTTACCAGCATGGCCGCCGGCCTCGTGATCGGCGTGGCCAGTTCGATCTACCTGCGGCACAACTGGAGATACGCGGGGTTGCATGTCTGCGGCTGGCTGGCGATAGGGTATCTGATCCACCGCGCCGAATACCGGGAGGCCGTTTACTGGAGCCTTTGCTGCGTGTACACAATCGCAGCGGTCAACTTTCAACGACGGCTGGCGCGTGACAGTACGGGCAAGCTTGCGATTGTGACCGGCTTTGCGATCTGGGCGCTGTGCCTGCTGATGCACCCATGGATCGTACGGTACCGCGAGTACGCGGACATTGCATCGCACATTTGGAACATGCAGAAGTCGCTGATCTCGATCGGCATGATTCTGGTGATGCTGGAGGAACAGGTCTCAAGCAACGAGTGGCTCGCGCTGCACGACGAGCTGACGGGCCTGCCCAACCGGCGCTTGTTTGCGGACCGGCTGACCACGGCGATTGAACGCGCTGACCGCGCGAACAGCCGCCTTGCCCTGCTAATCCTGGACCTGAACGGCTTCAAGATCATCAACGACACGATGGGCCACCAGGCCGGAGACCAGGTGTTGCGCGAGGTCTCGTCGCATCTGCGGAAGAGTGTGCGGGCCTCGGATACGCTGGCGCGGCTGGGCGGCGACGAGTTCATTATCGTTGCCACAGACCTCGGCGTAGACAAGCCGCTGGACCACTTTATGGCTTCAGTTCGGGGCGCGCTGGAAAAGCCAGTCATGGTCGAGGGGCAGTCGATGATCGTTTCGGCGAGCATGGGCATTGCCCTCTATCCGGACGATGCCGACGACTCGATCAATCTGCTCCGGATCGCGGACCGAACGTATGTATGCGCTGAAGCAGAGGTCCGAATTCCTGCCAAAGACAGGCGCAAATATGAAGGCCAAGGTAGGGGACACGACATCTATCGCAGTTGCGGGTGGTCAGGGATAGCGGCCGTTACGCAGCCAGGAAGCGTTGATCTGAATAAGAACGAGGGCCCTTTGCGGGGCCCTCGAATTAGTTTGAATTGCATCAGTGTTTCTCTTCGCTGGAAACGTGACCATGCCCATCGTGCATCTCGTTGCCCTTAAACTCATGGGGCGGAACCGCGTGCTCGGCGTGGTCGCCGCGATTCGGCACAGGACCCCGATAGCCATGGTTAACGTCGTAGTGGTTATCTACATGGCCGGAGAAATGTTCCGGGCCGTGGAACCACGGGCCTGCACCTATGAAGACGCCGCCGGAAAACCACTCGGGGCCGTAGTAGCCGTAGGGAGCGCAGTTATAGGGGGCGTAATCGTAGTAACCGTATGGGCACACTGGAGCAACGCCAATACCGACGGTGACCTGGGCTTGCGTCTTAGGAGTACCTACTGCAAAGCACAGCCCGGCAATGGCAGTTAATGCAAAGAATTTAAACTTACGCATATATTCACCTCTTCCTGTTTAGAGAAGAAGCCGGTGGGGCAAAGTTGTGCGGTGAAGAAATGATTAAGTTGAGGACGTCTTCCGAAGGTTGCCTGCTGGTTGAAGAAATGCTTTTGGCGAAATGAAAGGTTGCTGCAAAAGATGGCCTTGCAAAGAATGCATCCAGCGGGTACCCGCCTGAGAATGAAGCACCCTGTGAGACGGGTGAATTTATCCTCTTAGTAAAACCTTTCGCAGACCGCAAAGACGTAGTGCTTTGTTCGAGGAACAACTGCAAGGCAAAAACGAGCATTGTCGCGGAGCAACGATCGAGGTAGAGAAGCAGATTTCTCGACTCCGCAACTCGCCAAGAGCGCGAGTTGCTCCGGTCGAAATGACGGTTGTTAAATTTGGAAGATAAAAAAACAAAGGCGTTGTGGCAGGTTGCGTTCCTACGATTCCACCCGTCGGAGAGTACGCGATCATCCTGCGGGTTTGTTATTGGAGATATTTTGCGCAAAAAGTGGGGCCTTCGCAGGCCCCTCATTTTGATTTGGATTGTGTTACTTTTTTTCGTTGCTTACGTGACCACGTCCATCACGTGTTTCATTTCCTTTGAAATCTTTCGGTGGAACTGGGTGCTCTGGCGTAGCTTTTTCGCCGCGCTCTGGCATTGCGCCTTTGTAGTGCTCACTGCCGTAGTTGTTATCTACCTGGCCATGAAAGGTGGTAGGCCCGTGAAACCATGGACCGGCACCAACGAAGACACCGCCTGTAAACCACTCAGGGCCGTAATAGCCGTATGGTGCACAGCCATAGGGAGCAGCTTCATAGTAGCCATAGGGGCATTGGGGAGCTGCACCGATTTCAACACTGATCTGAGCCTGTGCTTTGGGAGCCGTTGCGGCGAAACAGAGACCGGCGACAGCGGTCAAAGTAAGAAACTTCATGCCTTGCATAGATTTACCTCTACCTGGTGAGAGATGAATCTATGTGGAATAGTTGTGCCTAGTACAAAACTAATACCAAAACAACTCGACGGCCTTTTGGAGGCCGTCGAGTTGCAGTGGTTGATTTGTCCGAAGGCTAGCGTGCCGCTGCGGCTGGCTCGCTGATCTCGCTGAGACGCTTGGTCATCATCGCCTCGAGCTCTTCGATGGCTTTGGAGAAGCCTTCGATGCCTTCCTTCAGCTTGTCATGGGCCATGCGGTCCTGGGCATGCATCTTGTCGAAGGTCGCCTTGTCGATGGTGAGCTTCTGGATGTTCAGCTTCGCTGCATTGGCGGGATCGAGCTTGCGGGGCAGTGGGGCCTGGGTGGTTTCGAGTTCGGTCAGCAATTTCGGCGCGATGGTGAGCAGGTCGCATCCGGCTAGTTCTGTAATCTCGCCGATGTTGCGGAAGCTTGCACCCATGACGACGGTCTTGTAGCCAAATTTCTTGTAGTAGTTGTAGATCGTTGTCACGGACTGAACGCCGGGATCGTCGGCGCCGACGTAGTCTTTACCAGTGTCCTTCTTGTACCAATCCAAAATGCGACCGACGAAGGGGGAGATCAACGTGGCCTTAGCTTCGGCGCAGGCGATGGCCTGATGGAGACCGAAGAGCAGAGTCATGTTGCAGTGGATGCCCTCCTTCTCGAGGACCTCCGCGGCGCGGATGCCCTCCCAAGTGGAGGCAAGCTTGATGAGAATGCGGTCGTTGGAGATGCCCGCTTTGTGGTAGAGGGCGATGATCGCGCGCGCCTCGGCGATGGACTTTTCGGTGTCGTAGGAGAGGCGAGCATCGACCTCGGTGGAGACGCGGCCGGGAACGATCTCGAGGATCTTGCGACCGAAGGCGACTTCGAGGGGTCGGAAGGCGCGTGCTGCGACGTCCTTGTCCGACACACTGGGGCCGGCGTCCTTGCGGACCTGCTTCAGGACGTCGTCTACGATGGCCGCGTACTCCGGCTTCTCTGCCGCCGCGGCGATCAGAGAGGGGTTCGTGGTGGCGTCCTGCGGCCGAAACTGGTGGATCGCGTTGATGTCGCCGGTGTCTGAGACGACTGTGGTGTATGCACGAAGCTGTTCGAGTAACGATGCCATAGTGTGCTCCTTCGCTGTTGGTACCGATTTTATCAAGCCCTGAGCGGTTGCGCTGGTTCACAGTATGCGCGGCCGATGTTACTCGGCTGCGAATTCATTTTCGAGGACGCCCAGACCGTCGATGTCTATTTGGATGCGGTCACCCGGCTTAATGGCGCCAACTCCTGCTGGCGTTCCGGTGGGAATCAGGTCGCCGGGCTCGAGCGTCATGAACTGGGTGATGTAACGGAGGAGGTCGGCGATGGGGAAGATGAGGTCGCGGGTAGAGCCCTGCTGCTTAACAACGCCGTTTTGGCGGGTGATGACCGTGACCGGTGGGCCGCCAACAGGGTCGATCTCGTCGGAGACGATGGGGCCGACGGGGCAGAAGGTGTCGAATCCCTTGCCGCGCGTCCACTGGCCGTCGGACTTCTGGATGTCGCGGGCGGTGACGTCGTTGACGCAGACATAGCCGCGAATGTATGGGCGGACGTCTTCGTCTGGGCCGATCTTGTGGCAACGGCGGGCGATAACGATGCCCAGCTCGCCCTCGAAGTCGACGCGGGTCGAGATGGCCGGCATGCGGACGACGCCCCTGGGGGCGAGCAGGGACGATGGCGGCTTGAGGAAGAGCAGAGGCTCTTTGGGGACTTCGTTGCCCAGCTCAGCGGCGTGGTCGCGGTAGTTGCGGCCGACACAGAGGATCTTGGACGGGGTGACTGGCGGGAGCAGGTTCAGGTCGGACAAGGGCACAGGCTCGAAGTTCACCGCGAGCGTGGGGACCGGGAGACCGCCGAAGATGCGGGCCGAGAGGTCTTCCTGCGGGGCCTGCATGGGGAGCGTGGCCCAGTGGACGCCGTTGCGCTTTTCCACGAGAGCATAACGTGACAGACTGGCACCACTTTCAGACGACAAATACTTGCAGTAACGCATTGTTATTGCTCCCTTAAAGTCTCCTGGACCGGGTCGCTGGACGCACTTTCGTTTCCTGCTGTATCGACAGCAGTGACTCGATAGGAATAGCGGCGACCGGCCATGGCAGTTTGGTCGCGGTAGGCAGGACCGACGACCGGGGTTGGGTTCAGGCGCGTCACTGTGCCCGCGGCTACGCCTTTTGAGTCAACTTCCTGACGATACACAATATATCCCGCGAGGTCAGGATCGGTGTTGGGCGCCCAGGAGAGATCGATGGAGCGATCGGCCGCGGTTGCGCCTCCGGGAACGGCGTCGAGGCCGGAAGGAGCATGCGGGGGGAAGGTGTTACGCATCACAACCGTCACGGGCGGGGAAACGATGCTGCGCAGCTCCAGGCTGTGGCCGCCGAGGGAGACCGCGCGGACTCGCTGGGCAGTGTACTGGTAGCTTTCGCCCATTTGCGCGGTGTGGTCGATCGTGCCGCCTGCGTCGTTCGGTTGAGGTGGGGTGCGGAGTTTGACCTCGATGGGGGCGGAAGGCGGCGCTAGAAGCGACTTCGGTGCGGAGTCGGGGGTGGGCTTCTGAGGGGCAGGCTTCTGGGGTTTGTCTGGCTTCTTTTTGATCGTGGTCTTCGATGAGGACTTTGAGGACGTCTTGGTTGGTGCAGGCTCGATGACATTGCCATCGGGGCCAATCGGCAGGCGATCCAGCTGCACTACGGCGGTGGAGTCCTTTGGTTGCCACTCGAGCATGGCGCCGTCCCGGGTGGGTGTGGCGCGAAGCCCTTCGACGGGCGGCGGAGCGGCACCGGCTGCGGAAAAGGCCTCAGGCGACAGGCCCGCCGAGCGGCCCTGGGCGTTGAAGACCTGCACCCGGTAGGTCAGCAGGGTCGCGGAACCGACGGTCAAGGCCGGGGGGAGCGTCTCCGAAGCCTCGGTCGGGCCGGGCTGCACCGTCAACCGGGTGACTGGGATGCAGACATAGGGCGGGGGCGCGGAAGAGACGGCGATTCGGCAGACCTCCGCCGTCATCGGGCCTTTGACGTCGAGGTGGTCGGTGGTTGTTTTGGGGGTGGTCCAGTGCAGGCGTACCACGTCGCCTACGCGTTCGGCGGTGGGGTCATTCGCCAATTCAGGGAGATTGAGGGAGGGCGGCTGCGGAGGGGCGGGACTGGCGCAACCGGCTACATAGGCGATCAGAAACGAGACAGCAGCTGCCGGAAGCCATCTTCGGGCGTGCGGACGGCAGAGGATGGGCGAAAACTTCATTGATCTTTGATCATACGGCGGTCATCGCGACATCGAGACTTCAGATGCGCGATGCGGCATTTTGCAGGCTTCCGGCTGCTCTGAGGCAAAAAACGTGCATCCAATCCAAGAATTGAGTTGTCCCGTACATCTTTATGACCACATTTCAACATCTGTTGGTGTAGCACACAACAATCGTATGAGCAAAAATACCATTACCGCGTCAACTTTGAGCCCCTCAGAGGTTTCGCCCCCCCTTGACGACGTCCTGTCTGGCAATGGAACGAACGGATATCGGAATATCCATGTGGATGGCGTGGCCGCCGAGTCGTTTATCGCCGAAAAGCGCATCGGCGAGCGCATTAAACATCTGCGGCTGAAGAAATCGATGGGGCTCGTGGAGCTGGGACGTCACACCGGGCTTTCGGCCAGCTTTCTTTCGCAACTGGAGACTGGGCGGGTAGTGCCGACGCTACGAAACCTGGCGCGGATCGCCATGGTCTTCTCCAAAGACCTGAGCTACTTCTTTGACCCGGAGCCGCAGACGCTGTTTCGTGTGCATCGCCGCGACGAGCGCGTGCGCCTTCCGCAGACCGGCGCCGACGACCCGTCGTACTTCTTCGAGAGCCTGGGCTACCTGGTTCCAGACCGCCAGCTTGACCCTTATTTCGCAGAGTTTCTACCTGAAAAAGAGGGCCGCGCGCCACGTGCGCATCAGCACGCCGGCTGCGAGTTTCTTTATCTGCTGTCGGGGGCGCTCGATGTCCGGCATGGTGAGGCGACGCACCACGTCGAAGCCGGCGATGCAATCTACTTCGATGCGAACACCATTCACAGCTACGTCTGCACCAGCAAGACGCCTGCTTCGGCCGTGATTGTGACGCTGCAACATCCGCTGATGCTCCAGATGGCGAACGGTTCGCGAGCGATCAATCTCGGAAATGGCAGGGTGCGGGGCGTGTCCGCAGCGATACTGCCTACAACCAACGGCGCGAAGAAGAACTCGGAACGGATGCAGTAAGCCTGCTGCTCGATCTTGGCGAAGTGTGTCCGTTCGAGCCTTGGATGGAGCCGCCGGTTGATCTATCTGATCGTCGAAGCTGTCACCTCGGCGGGCAGCTTTGGAAGATTCACGGTCATCACATCCAGACGCTGGAGCGCTTTGCGCGTCAGTCCGGTCAGCGGCAGTGAACCGAGGCGGCTGGTCAGCACCCAGTGCAGGTCGCTCTTCGCGGCCGGGACTGCGCGGCGCAATCCACTGTCATCGGGACCGTGCGCGGCGAAGATCTGAACGTAGTAGTTCGTATTGGTGATTGAGTGACGCAGCCGCAGCAGGGGTTCGCGTCCCTGAACGGCGTCCTGGGGCAATGGCGGAAGCTCGTACATTCCCGGCATCAGGCTGGCATCATCGGCGCGAAGCTCCAACAGCACCTCGGTGAGTCTGCCGCGTTTCTGCAGGCTGAGCAGATACGCAGCCGGCCGGCTGAGCTGCACTGCGCGCGACGGCGTGAGGTGCTCGCCCCGGGTCTTGCACATGGAGTAGACCGGACAATGCAGACAGAGCGGGTTCCGGGGCAGACAGAGAGTGGCGCCGAGCTCCATCATGGCCTGGTTGTGATCACCGGCGAGGTTGATGCCTTCGCCGATGCGGCGCTTCGGCATCAGAGCGCCGGCCTGGTGTTGCACAAAGGCGCGCCCCGCCGCGGTCCTGATCTCAGGGCGGCCCGTCAGACGCAGCAACACCCGCTCCACGTTGCCGTCGACTACGGCGATGCTCTCTCCGAAGGCGATGCTGGCGATGGCGGCGCTGGTGTATTCGCCGATCCCGGGCAGGGTGCGCAGCTCTGCTGCTGTGGGAGGAAGCTCGCCCCCGCGCTCGCTGGTGAGGAACTGGGCGGTCTTGTGCAGGAGGCGCGCCCGCTTGTAGTAACCCAGGCCAGACCAGGTCGCGAGCACCTCGGACTCTGACGCGAGCGCCAGGGAGAGCATCGTCGGAAACCGCCGGAGGAACTTTTCGTAGTGCTCGATGACGGCCGCGACCCGGGTCTGCTGCAGCATCACCTCGGAGAGCCAGGTCCGGTAGGGGTCGCTGACCCCGCGCCAAGGCAATTCCCGAGCGTGGCCCTTGTACCAAGCCATCAGCTTGCGCCGGAAGAGAGCGGGATCGAGCTTTGCGTCCGACGAAGCAGTTTCCTGCGCCGGATCCGTGCTCTCTGGCTTTGATCGAGAACGCATTGCAGCAAGTCTATCTCGTCGACACCAGGTACTACACTGATTTAAGGCCCTGCGGCCGAAGATCGCTCCGTGCCGCGCGCCAAGGAGAGGGCTCTGGAGACAAAGGACAGAAGGGGTTTTCTAAAGCTGACTGCGCTCGCTACGGGTGCAACGCTGCTTCCGCGGCGTGCTCAAGCCGCGTCGATCGCGGCACCGACCGCCCCGCCGCGCCCTTCATTCCCGAGCAACGATCCCCGCTGGCCGCGCACATGGGACGCTGCGCTCTCCGTCCTTGCAGGAAATGTGAAGACGGGTCCCCATTATGAGCATCCTGTGCTGTTCGAAGGCGCGGTCTATCCCGGCATTTGGCAGGAGTGCGGCCCGCATGAAGCCCTCGTGTACGGTACGCTCGCACCCTACATCGCCACGCAGGACGCCGCTCCCACACCGCTGCAGATCGCGCGCAACAACCACATGGCCTTCTTCGCGCTGCAGCTGCCCATCGGCCATGAATCAGCGGGTCAACTCCCTGCTGCCATCAAGATATCCGACGTCGGCTACGGCCAGATCCAGATGGTCGTGCCCATCGCGTCTACGGCATGGGAGCTCTCGCAGCTCACCGACGACGATGAACTATTGGTCACGGCCTACTCGGCTTGCAGCCGCTGGGACGCTTGGCTTCGCGAGTACCGCGACACCCGCAAGACGGGGCTGGTCGAAGGCTTTTGCACCTACGACACCGGCCACGACAACAGCCCGCGCTGGACTGGCATCCCCAACCGCTGCCCCGACGGCGACGCGCGCAAGTGTCCGCCGATGACGACCATGCCGCGGCTGTGCCCCGATCTTTCTGCGACGGTATTCGGCGCTCGGATGGCGCTCGCCCATATGGCTACCGCTCTGGGCAAGGGCGACGAAGCCAGCCGCTGGCACGACGACGCGGAGACGATCCGTCAGCTGATCATCGAAAGACTCTACGACCCTAAGGACGCTGCCTTCTACGATCTCGACGCGCAGAACAACTTTGTCCGTGTGCGCTCGGACGTGAACAGCCGTGTTCTCGGCGAGCATGTACTGAAGCGCTACGACGCGAAAGACAAGGCCATCTTCGACGCGGTGTGGACGCGGCAGATCCATAATCCCAAGGCCTTCTGGGCACCGTATCCGCTTACGTCGATTGCGATGGACGACCCCACCTTTGTCCGGCCTATCCCACGCAACAGCTGGGGCGGAGCGAGCCAGGCCCTGACCGCGCTGCGCGCTCCGCGCTGGATGCCCTACTACGGCAAGCAGGCCGAGATGAACCACTTGATGCAGCAGTGGTGCGAGGCCATCAGCCGCCACACCGAGTTCCGCCAGCAGATGGATCCACTGACCGGAGACTTTACTCAGGCCGATCCGAGCGGCTACTCACCGGCAGCGCTGGTCTTCCTTGAGTTTGCGCGTCAGCTCAGCAAAGCTGTGGCACCCGGCACTGCAACAAAGCCAGCCGCAACGCCTTAGCAGTTCTGATACTTCCAGTTGCGTTGCTTGCCTTCGGCGATCCACTCTATCGCCGTCGCGACGCGTTTTTGCCGCGTCTCAGGTCGCTTGGCTTCGGCGATCCAGTCGGTGTACTCACGCTGACAGGATGCACTGAAACCTGCAAAGACCTTCGCCGCAGCCTTGTTCTTCTTGAGCGCGGCGGCCAGTTCCGAAGGACCTCCGGCGCAGGCTTCGACGACTTCCTGGGCCGCACGATCGACTTTGTGCGTTGTCCGCTTGCCACGAGCCCTGCAGCCTGTCGATAGTAGTTGAGCAATTTCCTATCGGAAGGAAGGTCTTTCAGGCCGGAGACTTTGCCGAGCGCACCCATTCCATCCTCAGAGAGCAGACCATCCTCTCTCAGAATCGCGTGCATCTCCGGACCCCAGAAGCCGACGGCACAGTGTTGTTTGAAGGCGGCCATGTGGCCCAGGATGACGCCGCGCAGTACGAAGAATGGCATGCCCCACTTGATCTCCTCTTCCAGATCAGGGCAGGCCTTGTGGGCAACCTCGCGGACGCGCGTCAGGATGGGCTGCGCAAACGGAGCGGCCTTCGCGATATACGCATCCACCTTCGGGTTGCTCAATTGCGGTCTTCATCGCCAGCAGTCTACATCACCGCTATGTCGTGTCGCCTGGCCTGGGCTTGGGCTCTGCCGGATAAGGCTTGATGGGGTAGGGCGGCCCCTTGGCAAAGACCTTCTGCATTGACGCGTCGTAGCCATAGATGTCGTCGAAGAAGTTAACTTGCCCATCTTCGTCGACTCTCGCCGTCAGGTAAAAGATCACGATCGGCAAAGGCGTCTTCAGGCTGACGGTGCGGTTGTCCGGGCCGCTGTTCATCGCAGCTTGCACCTTGGCCAGGTCCCAGTCGCCGCCCTGACCCTGCAGTACCCACGCGGCGAGATCGGCTGGCTTCTGCACCCGGATGCAGCCATGGCTGAAGTCGCGACGGGTCTGCTCGAAGAGAGAGACGGCGGGGGTGGAGTGCAGGTAGATATCGTACTGGTTCGGGAAGATGAATTTGACGAGGCCGAGAGAGTTTTTTGGGCCCGGTTTTTCGCGAACCATGACTCCGCCCTGGGCAACTTGCTTGGCAGTGTAATCGGTGAGTACTGCGCCCTTGGCGTCGGTAACTTCGAAGTTCTTGGTGGCGAGGTAGCCGTGGTTCGAGGCGATATGTGGGGCCAGTTCGTTGCGGGCGATGTCTACGGGGACGTTCCAGTAGGGACGGAAGACGAGGTACTTCATCATGTGGGTGAAGACCGGGGTTTCGTGCTGGCCCATGACCTTGCCGACGACGACGCGCATGGTGAAGTCCAGCTTGTGATCGGGGTCGTATCCGCGCAGTACAAATTCGGGGAGGTTCACCATCAGCCGCGCGTGCAGGTATGGGTCGGGCAGCCAACGCCAGCGTTCGAGCGAGTCCTGCAACGACGCTACGCGATCTGTCATTGGGACGTTCAGAGACTTGATCGTCTGCGGGGTCAGTTTGCCGTCTTCGGTGTAGCCGTGGCGATGTTGATAGCTCTTCACCGCCTTGGACAAAGTGGAATTGAAGACCGTGTGGGTCGCTGCGTCCGCGACGGCGTCGGCGGGAGCGTCCCCTTCCAGCTGCAACCGCGTCAGCAGAGCGCCGGCCGCAGGATAAGCGTCACCCACTGACACTGGCTTGGTCACCACCGGCAGCGGCCCTGCGCCGGCCTGCTCCTGTTGGTTTGCGAGATCGAGATAGTGTGCGAGCGCCTGCTCCGTCTTACGGTAGTCCTCCGAATCAGGCTCGACGCCAACGATGAGCTTGGGTACGTCGGTTGCATCGACGACGTTGTCTGAGACGAACTCGGCGAGGTCGTATTTCTTGTCGGCAACATTAATGTCGAAGTTGAAGTGCTCCGGATTCACGCGGCCAATGCGCAGATCGGAGATGTAGCGCATCACGTTTACCGTCATTGCGACGTCGAAGAGCGAGATGGCGTCGGCTGATTTATCGTTCAGCGCCTTCACGCGATCGGCCCAGCGTGGTGCGTCGTAGTCTTCGGGAATTAACCCCTTGGCCGCAGCGTTCTGAAACTGCTGGATGAATGCCGTCGCGGTTGCAGTCGGCGCACCGTCGCGGGTCCAGGCCACCTCGTAGTTGCGGTCGTCATAGAAGGTCTGGATATACGATTCGTAGTCGGAGAAATCCGGCCACCGTAGATTGGGGGCCTTGCTGGTGTCGACCTTCTCCGGCGGCAGCGCCTTCTTCTCCACCAGCTGATGCAGGTTGTCCGAGTATGCGTCCGTGTTCGGCGCGGACTTCGATTTGCGATGGCGGTGGCATCCGCTCGTGAGCAGCAGAAGGGTCAGGGCAAACGCAGTGCAGGCGGAGCGGAGGGGTGTTTTCATCATTACGAACAGACCATCCTTCAGGCGTAACTCTCTCAGGGGTGCCGATTTATTATGCAGGAAATTTCTAAAAAATCGAGGAAAACTGAAGCACGCACCCGGTTGCGGCCTGATACAGACTAACGCGCAATCTGCGGGAGCAGCGCCAGGCAGAGCATAGCCTGGGTCAAGAGCACTCCACCCGATAGAACGAGAAACAGCCTCCGTTGCCTCGTCTCCAGAGCGTCCGCGAAGACGCCGCCCACAAACGTAAATAGAAATGGGAGCGCCCATAGCCACGGCTGTGAGACCGTCTGTGTCGTCACCAGCGGAAAGAGCAGCAGCACCATCACCAGCGGGGCCGTGTTGCCGAAGTACCGGCAGCGCCGCACTGTGACGTACAGCAGAAGCGCCACCAAGGTTGCTACCGCAATCGGCCCGCTCGCCATATTCAGGAAGAAGCGACGGACCCCGTCCAATGCGAACCAAAATCGCGCGCCGCCACCGGTGAACACATAGCTGAATGGCGCCGGCCGGAACGCATAAAACGCAAACAGGATCGCCAGCGCACCCACGGCGGAGAAGACCAGGATCTGCATTACATAGCTGCGACGGCGCTCAGCTAAGTACATCATCCATATCATCGCCATGACAAAACCAATCATCGCCGCCAGCAAATGCGCCGCTGCCGTCAACCCGAGCGCTATCGTCATCAGCAAGATGCGCGGCCTCCATTTGCTTCTTGGGCCTTGCATCGCGTGGGCCACGCCCATGGCCGCGTACACCAGCCCATAGAGCCCCCACATGGCCAATACATCGTTGTTCGGCGTCACCGCGTAGCGCACGACTGCGGGACAGAAGCAGTAAAGCCCCAACGCGAAGAAGCCGCCCTCATTGCCGAACAGACGCCGCGAGACCCACCACAGCCCACCGCCCAACCACAGCGCGAAGAAGATAAACGGCAGGTGCAGCAGGTACTTCACGCTGAAGAGCTGGTGCCGCGCCTCCCAGGTCGAACCATGGAGCGTGCCTTCGGCGTACAGCCGGTCCTCCGGCTTGCGCAGCTTGTCCGCGCCGAGCATTGCCATCCGCTGCACGGTCAGCGGAAACCCCGCGACACGGTAAGCAAAGGTGCCGTCGCCGTTCAGATTTCCGCAGGTCGTGAAATATCCGGCCAATGGCGAGGGGCGCTCCCACATCTCTCGGCCGCACTCGGCGTAGCGGTAGTCCTGCTGGGAGAGCTGCTGCCGATTCACCACCCATAGGCACTCTGTCAGAAAAAATAGCAGCAGTAGCGCGGCCAGCCGCTGGGGTCGACCGATCTTGATGCGGGGAAGCTTCATTCGCTCGATTGCCGGCCTTTATCTGTCATTTGATCTTGTCCCGCATCCGGATTCCATCCTTTGACAGGCCTGCATCGCTTCATCCAATCATGACAAGCAGCGGCCACATCTTCGAGTGTATCGTGAGAGATATGCAGTCGCTTTCCTTTACCCCGGGCCGCGCCTTTCTTTCGTCCAACTCCACCGCGGTGCCTTGGACTGTTGTCTTCGAAGACGAGGGCATGGCCGGCTACTTCTACGCCTGCGACCGGTCGCAGGAGGTCCACGAAAATAGCATCCTGGACGCGATGCTGGTCTACAACGTTGCCGCGCTCGCCAAAAGCGATGCCGACAACCAGCGGCCTGAGCCACAGCGTATCGCTTCGGTGGAATGGTCTCGCGACGGGTTGCAGGCCGTCCTTTATCTCGATGGCACCGCGCAGGCCCTCTACGATTTCCAGGCGCGCTGCGGCTACTGCCGCATGGACTTCCCTAACTTTCGCGAGGAGCGGGGAGACACGTGGCGCAAGTCGACCCACGCATGGTCCGAAGCCGCTTTGCAGCGCTTCGAATCAGCCCTTTACGCCTGATATTTCCGCAGGAGAAGACATGTGCAACTCCATGAAAATGTTCGCGCGAGCATAAGGAGATGGCTCCGTCCGCTCAGGAGGCAACTGGCGGAAGCCCAACGATTTATATAGATGGATCGCGTTGGCGAGTTTTGTGTTGCTGGCCAGTTCGACCGTGTGGGCGCCAAGCGCCTTCGCCTGCGCGATCGTGAACTCGAGCAACCCTCGTCCGATGCCATGGCCACGGTAGCGCTCTGAGACAGCCATCTTGGCCAGCTCAAACACACCCGGTCGTACGAAGACCAGCGCACAGCAACCAACCCTCTCCTCGCCCAATAGGGCCATCGCAATCTGTCCCCCGGTTCGGAGAATGTGGTCCTCCGGATCGTCGAGCTGGACATGATCGTGTTCCTCCAGAGTGAAGTATCGCGCGATCCACTCTTCGTTCAACGTGCGAAAAGCGTCCGCATCGCCGTGTTGAAACAACCTAAATGCGATCTCTGTCATCGCGATGGCCTCTTCAGAAGAAGCTGGTTGGACCAGGGTTTCAGCCATGATAAGTTCTCCCTCTGACAAAAACCTAAGCCTAAAGCTCCGATACGTCCAATATCTTGTTTGTTCGAATTATGATGTCTTGGATATGGATGGAGATATTGAGCTTCGTCATCTACGCTATTTCGTCGCAGTGGCAGAGGAGCTGCACTTTGGACGTGCAGCGCTGCGCCTTCACCTCGCCCAGCCTCCACTCTCTCAACAGATCCGCAAGCTCGAAGCTGTCCTCGGCTATCCGCTCTTCCTCAGAACCTCTCGTGCGGTAAAACTTACCAGCGCCGGTGAGGTCTTTCTGGAGCGAGCGAGACGGACCCTGCGCAACGTGCAGGAGGACATGGAAGAGGCGCGCAGCATCGGTCGCGGCGAAGAAGGTTTCCTTAGGGTCGGATTCATCGGCTCTGCGATGCTCACTGCAATTCCGGCCATGCTGGGACGCTATCGCAGGCTGTACCCGAAGGTGAATTTGCAACTGCACGAGTCCTACACCTCCGCGGTAGTGCAAAAACTTTTGAAGGGTGAACTCGACGCTGGCTTCCTGCGTGATGGCGGTCAAACGTCCGGGCTCGACGTAGAGCGGCTCTTCTCCGAACCATTCATCGCTGTAGTTCCGAACAAGCACCATCTCGCCACGCGCAAGACCATTTCAGCCACGGAACTCCGGAACGAGCCTTTTGTCTTTTTCACCCCATCAGCCGGAACTCTTGCGTATCAAAAGCCGGTCTCGATCTGTGAAGAGCACGGCTTTCGCCCCAAAGTCGTCCAGGAGGCACCGCAATGGCTGACGATCATGCGTCTCGTCGGAGCAGGCCTGGGCGTAACAATTGCGCCCGCTTGCGTAAAACAAGTAGCTCAACCAAACGTCGCGTGCCTGGGCCTTCGCCGCGTCAGCGTAGACAGTGACATCGAGCTCGCCTATCGAACCGGCGAGGACCGCGCCGTTGTTGAGGCCATTGCGACCGTTGCAAGACAGAGCTTTCCGCAGAACAGACGGCGGTCGCGGACCGGCGCCACTTGAGCCACTAGCCCAAAAACATCTCTTCCACTTCGAGCCAGTCGTTGACCCGTTTGTATCCAGTCACGCCAACGTTGTGTGGCGAACTGTACAGTATCCCCTCGCCTTTAAAGCGCCGGAGCTGGCGTGGATTGTCATCGATCAGGTAGTCGGCCCGCAGAATGCTCTTGTCGCCACAATAGACGATGTGCGACGCAGGAATGAAAGGAAAATGCTTCGCCAACCAACGGTACTTCGCTTGAAATGAGGTCGGGACCTCCATCGCCGCCGTCGCAATGAACACTTCGTAGTTCATCTGCAGCCGTCGCAGGACTCGCTGCGACTCCGGCATCACGGCCAAAACATCGAAGAAATCCTCCGACCGCAGATACGCCTCGAGCACAGCGTGACGGTCCGACGAGACGACCTCCCATAGCCACTTTCCCTGAAGGTCTTCGAGCGTAATCTCCTCTCCAAAGTGTCGGTTGTAGCGCAGCAGATGCTCACCGAGCGCGTCCGCCATCACCTCATCCATGTCTACAGCGATTCTTTTCACGCCTGTCCTAGCCTGCTAATCGTTAGTTCAAAGGGACCGGATGATCGACGCCGCGATGCTCTCCACGGGGACCGTCTTGCGCTGGGGAGAGTCTCGCGCAGGATCGTAGTACAGCAACCGGCCGCAGCTCTCGCAGGTCATCATCGTTTCGTCATTGTTACGGTCGCGCAGATCGTTCCAGCGCTGTGGCCGCACCATCATCTGGCAGGCCATGCACTTCTGATTGAGGGCCTCGGCCACCGCGGTCCCTTTGGCCTTCGCGATGCGGTCATAGATCGAGAGCGCACTCTCACCGATCTCCGTCCGTTCAGCCTTGCGTTTCTCTTCTACTGCGGCGAGCAGGGTCTTGTCCTGTGCGATGGTCTCCGCAGCACGCGACCGCTCGCGTTCCAATGTCGCGCTAGCGTCGGCTACGGCTTCATCGGCGAGTCGCTTCTGCGATTCCAACCCCTCGCTGCGCTCCATGCTTTCGATCTCAGCGTCTTCCAGCTTGCCTATCCCGGCCTGGGCAAAAGCGATCTCATGCTCGAACGCGGTCACCTGCACGGTCGTCGTTGCGAGGTCGATCTGCTTGCGCACACGTGCCATCTTTGCCTGGTGGTCTTTGACGTCAGACTCCTGCCGTCTGCGCAGCGCGTCTTCCCTGGCGATCAGATCGACGATCACGGCCCGCTGCCCTTCGGCCGCCTTCGCTTTCGTCTCCAGCGCCGCCACATGCTTCGGAAGCGCGACCATCTCATCCCGCAGGCGCTTGGCTTCTACGTCATGGGCCTGCAACGAAATCAATTTCTCAAGGTCCGGATGCATTTTGCTTCTCTCTTTCTACTCCGTTGCATCGCTGAAACAACTCAATCAGCGGAAAAGCCGAAGTCCAGCACTGCTGTGTCTCTCTTCTTAATTATGCGCCTTACGTCTTATTGACGTTGATGTAGTAGAGATCGGTCGCTACATCAAACTGATCTTTCGTCAGCGGCGTCTTCATCGTCTGCCACTCTGTCGTGGGATGAACCGTCTCCCAGTGTTCCTTTAACCCTACGCGGACCGGCATAGCGAACGCCTTTTCATCGGCGACCCAGCGGTATTGGACGGTGCCTGCTGCATCGTCAAACTTCAACTCCAGCGTAGGAATGGCGGTGTGCCGGAGATACTGATCGAAGACCGGAGTAAGGTCCATCCCGGTCTGCTGGTTGAAGTACTGGACGATGTCTTCCGTCATGATGTTCTGGTATTTGAACTTCTGATAGTAGCCGCGCAGCATCGCCCACCATCGCGCATCGTCATTCACGATGCTGCGGAGCGTGTTGATGAAGAGGGCGCCTTTGAAGTATTGGTCCTGCGAGGGCTCCGTGTTTGTTCCGCGTGCGGTGATGATGGGCCGGTCGTTCTTTACCTTCTTTTTGTAGGCGTTGATGTACTTCATCGCATCGTCGTGGCCGTAGGTGTACTCGACGTAGAGACTTTCGAGGTATGTCGTCCAGCCTTCGTGGATCCACATGTCAGACTTGTCGGCGGCCGTGATCGCGTTGCCGAACCACTCGTGTCCGCTCTCGTGGATGATGATGAAGTCAAACCGCGGGCTGATGCCGACGCCGGTCCAGTCGCGATTGAGGTAGCCGTTTGCGAAGTGGTTGCCGTAGGCCACCGCGCTCTGGTGCTCCATGCCGGCATAGGGCACCTGCACCAATTTGAACCCGTCTTTCTTGAAGGGGTATTCGCCGAGGTAGTGATAGTAGGCCTTCATCATGCCCGGCACTTGCGCGAACTGTCGCTTTGCTCCTTCCAGGTCTTCGGGCAGCACGTAGTAGTCGAGCGGCAGGCCTTTGTACTTGTCATCGAAGTGGACGTAGTTGCCGATGTTCAGCGCGACATCATAGTTGTTGATCGGGTAATGGACGCGCCAGTCCCAGCGTGTGTAGCCGTCGCCGAGGTCCTTCTTGCCCATAAACCTTCCGTTCGAAACATCCATCAGGCCATTTGGCACGGCAACGGTAATGAGCATGCCCTCCTGGGGCTCGTCGCGCCACTGTTCTTTGTTGGGCCACCAAATGTAGGCGCCGTCGCCTTCGCAGGCTGTGTTAATCCACGAATGACCGGTCGTATCCTTTTTGAAGGTGAAGCAGCCAAACCGTCCTGTCTCGGGAGGATTTCCCGAGTAGTGGACATCAATTGAATAGGTATGGCCAGCGCGCAACGTCTGCGGAAAGTCCACGTAGAAGGTGCCTTCGTCGCGATCGTACTTCAGCGTCGTCAGTCCCATCACAATCTTGTCGATCTGCAGCGTCGGATAAAGCTCAAGCTGGATGCGCGTGCCGTCCTGCAACATCTTGAAGCGGACAGTATTCGTACCGCTGATGAATTTCTTGTCCGGATCGACGCGGAGATCGAGATGGTAGAAGAGCAGGTCGTTGTTGGCTCGATACGGTCCGATACGCTCCACGCAGCAGGTCGCCATGGGCCGGGGCCTTGACCGCCGGCGGCTCGGCTGGGGTCGCAACCGGTTGAGAGGTCTGCGCTGATAGGGAGATGGCGGTACAGGCGAGTAGGACAAGAACACTGGATGGCCGATTGCAAAGAGCGAATTTGAGCATTAAAGCTAGCCTACCTCGATTCCACCAGAAAATTCCCCGCTGAGATCGCCAAATACTGCACCTAATTCTCTGAATCTTGATTCACATTGCCATAATCCAATAGAAACTCATGGCAGCTACCACACTCGAACTTCCCAGCGCGCAGCTACCTGACGCCCATTCCAACGACCCGCACCCGGCGGTCGAAAAGCCCTGGCGACCGCGCGTCAACCCGTGGATCGTCGCCATGACGGTCACCCTGGCCACCTTCATGGAGGTGCTGGACTCCTCCATCGCCAACGTCGCCTTGCCGCACATCGCCGGCGGCCTCGGCGCCACGCAGGACGAGGCCACATGGGTCCTCACCGCGTATCTCGTCGCCAACGCCATCATCCTGCCTGCAGGCGCGTACATGACCACCTTCATCGGGCGCAAGAAGTTTTACATGATCTGCGTCGCGCTCTTCGGCATCAGCTCCGCGATGTGCGGCCTCGCCCCAACGCTGCCTTTGCTCATCTTCTGCCGTGTTCTGCAGGGGGTCGGTGGCGGCGGCCTCGCACCCTCGGAGCAGGCCATCCTCGCCGATACCTTTCCGCCGGCAAAGCGGGGGCAGGCCTTTGCAATGTATGGCCTCGCGGTCGTGTGCGCCCCCGCAATTGGCCCGACGCTCGGCGGCTACATTACGGACAACTTCGACTGGCGGTGGATCTTCTTCCTCAATGTGCCGATCTGCCTGATCTCGCTCTTCCTTACCTCGCGTATCGTTGAAGATCCGCCGTACGTGAAGAAGCAGGTCGCGATCTCCCAGAAGGGCGGGATCAAGCTCGACTTTCTCGGCTTCGGCTTGCTTGCTCTTACGTTTGGTTCGCTCGAGTTTGTTCTCGACAAGGGTCAGGAGGACGACTGGTTCTCCTCGCATCTCATCACGTTCTTCACCGTCGCCATGGTCGTCGCCTTCGTCGTGATGATCTGGTGGGAGCTGAAACAGCTCCGCGAAGGTCACCGCCCCATCCTCAACCTCACGCTCTTCAAGCGCCGTAACTTCGCGATCAGCTTTCTGCTGATGTTCGTCCTCGGCTTTTCGCTGTACGGCACGACCATCCTCATCCCCCAGTTGGTACAGACGCTGCTGGGATACACCGCAGAACTTGCGGGCCTTGTGCTATCTCCTGCCGGCCTGATGATGATGTGCATGATGCCCGTGGTTGGCTTTCTTGTCGGCAGAGTCGACCCGCGCAAGCTGATCGGCTACGGCTTCGTCATGCTCACGGTGTCGCTGGTCACCATGCACACCATGGACCTCACCATCAGCTATGGACGCCTCGTCTTTCTGCGCTGCTTCCAGGCCTCAGGTCTCGCGTTCCTGTTCATCCCTATCAACACTATCGCCTACATCGGCGTGAAGCAGTCTGAGAACAACGACGTCTCCGGCCTGACCAACCTCGCGCGCAACATCGGCGGCTCCTGCGGAACGGCCTTCATGGCCACAATGCTTACGCGCCGCACCGCCACGCACGAGAACAACATGGTCCGCAACCTCACGACGGGCAACCCCGCCTTCATGAACCAGGTCGCAAAGCTCAAGGGCATGTTTGGCGGTCACACGAGCGGCAATCCAATGATCGGAACCGGCTCCCACACCGCACAGGCCTACATCTACAACCAGCTTCATCGCCAGGCGGCGATGCTCGGCTACCTCGACGTGATCCACTACATGAGCATCTTCTGCGCCTGCATGATCCCGCTGCTCTTCTTCATTCCCCGGCCGCCGAAGCACGCCGACCCCTCCGCCGGCCACTAGCACCTCGAGCGCCGCTGATGCGCGCCCCGTCTCTAGTTCCCTCAAAAATCTTCCGTTGACATTTCTTTCATTGGGGTGCAAGCTCTCTTGGTTCACTGGAATCAAAAGGTTGCAGCGTCGAACGATAACTAAGTTCGATGCCAGGCCAATCTGTGGCTCCCAGGCCCCTGGAAATCGGCCCCTGCTCTCGCTGTGTCATCTGGCGTCCTCGACTCCTGTTCGCCGGCAAACTCTTTACCTGATGCACGTTTTTCAGCCAAGGAGGCTGCTCAATGAAAAAGTTAACCCCTCTCTCCGTAGGATTGTGTCTGCTCTTCATCGGTTCCGGCATCGCTTCAGCCCAGGACATTCCTGGACCACCCAAGGTCCGTCGTGATTCAACGCGAGTTTCTTAAGCCCGGCAAGGGTGGAAACGCGCACATGAAGACCGAAGGTATGTTCGTCAGCGCGATGACTGCGGCCAAATGGCCCACTCATTACTTCGGGATGGATTCTCTTTCCGGGGCGTCACGAGCGCTCTTCTTTATGGGCTATCCATCCTTCGAGGCCTGGGAAAAGGACACTCTGGCCGAGCAGAAAAACGCGACCCTCTCCGCCGCGCTGGATCGTGCGAGCGTCGCCGATGGCGATCTACTCTCTGCGTACGAGTCGAGTACCTCTGTCTATCGTGATGACATGAGCCTCCATTCCAACGTGGACATCGCGCACTTTCGTTATTTCGAGATCTCCCAATTTGTCGTTCGTCAGGGCCATGAAAGACAGTGGGAGGCACTCGTCAAGATGTACGTCGACGGATTTGGAAAGGCAGTTCCCAACGCACACTGGGCCACCTTCGAAAGAGTATACGGAGCACCTGTCGGTGGATCCGACGGCGCTGTCTTCCTCGTTCTAAATCCGATGAAGTCTCTGGCCGAAGTCGATAGCGGCTTTGCCGATTCCAAGAAATTTATAGACTCACTGAGCGACAACGATAAGAAGAAACTGGCGGAGCTGACCGCGGATTGTGTCGTGTCGAGCGTGACCAACCTGTTCGCGTTTAACCCCAAGGAGAGCTATCCAGATCCCGCGTGGGTCAAGGCCGACCCGTTCTGGAAGCCAAAGCCGGCCACTCCAGCAGCGGCACCGGCGCAGTAACTCCTGCGCGCGATACACCGCGCTCTGGACCTTACGTTTTTTGCGACCATTCGGCCCTCCCCTCCTCGCGTGAAGGGAGGGCCGAATCACGTACGGGGTCAGAATCTATAGATCAATCATTTCCGGATGACGAGCCGGCCCCGCGCAGTTCCGTTCTCATATTCCCCTGCACAGTGGGCCTCGAAGATATTTTGCCGACCGAGAATCAAAGTTCTGTGTCGCGGTGTCATACAAGCAACAGATGCAGGACAAACAGAGGCCTACAGGTGGCGAAACCCAACCCCTTCGTAATCAGGCTCTTCCGCGCCCTTATGGATTCTTTATGTATTCGTGACGAATTCTTTATCGTGCGCTCGCTAGCTTAACGAATGGTTTGGTTCGCGTGCTCAAGCCGCGGAGGCTACCAGAATGGAGAAGTAAAGTGGAAAAAACAGCGAAGTCGCCCAGTAAGAGGCTATGTCTGATGGGGCTGACGCTCGGAGTAGGGCTCACGGTTAGCACAGGGAATCTGTGGGCACAGACTCAGACACCTAATCTGCAAACAGTAGTTGAAGGGGCCCAGACCGGCCAGGACCTCAAGATCCAGCAGTTGCAGGACAAGCTGGAAGAGATCCAGAAGGAACTCATAGAGCTGAAGAAGTCCAACTCGGCCCAGCCGGAGACCCATCACATCACGACGGCAAAGGCCTCAGCTGCCGCGCCGAACCTCAGTGAAACAGAGCCAGAGGTTACCGATCCCTCCAGCCCTCATTCGGAGCCGTTCGCCTTTGCCGACTTCACCTGGCTCAACGGCAACGCACGTACTGTTGATACTCCGTATGCAACCAAGTTCTTCACGCCGGAGATACGTTCGGACGTGAGTTATACCTACGACTTCCGCCATCCGCAGGACGATACCATCGTCGGATCGAGCGAGGTCTTTCGATCCAGCGAGGTTACGCTGACGGACCTTGGAATCGGCGGCGACTTCCACTATGGCAATGTGCGCGCCCGCGTTTTGAGCCAGATAGGTCTTTACTCCACGGCCACGCCGCGCAACGACGCCAGCCCCGCTCGCGGACAGTGGGACCTTGCCGACGCCTATCGTTATGTGTCCGAGGCCAACGCCGGCTACCACTTCAACGTGCAGCACGGCCTCAACGTGGATGCCGGCATCTTCCTCTCGTACGTCGGCTTGTTCTCGTTTTACCAGTTCGACAACTGGGCCTATCAGCCGTCGTACGTCTCGTCGAACACACCATGGTTCTTCAACGGTGTGCGCGTGCAATGGTTTCCAACGGCCAAGTTGAAGATCGAGCCGTGGTTCATAAACGGCTGGCAGTCCTACGGCAGGTTTAACAATCGGCCTGGACTCGGCGGACAGATCCTGTGGAGGCCCACTGGCAGGCTGGAGATTCTCGGCAACCAGTATGGCTACGGCGAGGACGCTCTTGGCATACCCACCCGCACCCGCTACCACACCGACGACAGTGTCCAGTACATGTACTACCAAGGCACAACGCATCTTATAAGCATGGCTGCAGCGACACTCACTGGCGACGCAGGTTGCGAGAGCGGCGGTGGCGTCAGTTGCTACGGTGACACCAAAGGCGGACCGAAGCAGAGCTTCCTCGGCTTCATGGTCTACAACCGTCTGTGGTTCGATCGCAATAAGTATGCTCTGACGATAGGCGGCGGACGCATCAACAACCCCGGCCGATATCTCGTGCTGTTGCCGCCGATCAATGGAGCGACCGCGGCGTCGGGAACACCGTACTTCACGGAGAACCCTGGAGACCCGTTCAAGGCGTGGGACACTTCTGTCACGACAGACTACATGCCGAGCCAGTACATCACCTACCGTCTGGAGTACAACCACCGCGCGGCAAACGTTCCGTACTTCGCCGGGCCAGGAGGTGTCACGCCACCGGGAGGAAACACCGGGGCCCTGGGATCTTTTGTGCCTGGCTGGAGTCCCGACCTTCGCAACAGCGAAAACCGGATGACTGGCGCCATCCTGGTGAAGTTCTAATCGCTATCGCCGATACAAATATGAAAGGCCCGCAAGCCACCTAAGCTTGCGGGCCTTCATATTTGCGGCTGTAATCGTCCTGTTCAAATCTGCAAAGCTGCCGAAAGAGTTCTTTCCGAACGTGACGTTCCCCGATATGCTTACAGCGCAGTCTGATTCCAAAGGCCTTCCGGAGACCTCGACTTTGGTGCCCACTCTCTTCTCTTCCCGCCTGCGTCGATACCTGACAGATTGCGTTGCTTTGCGCGGCCTGCATTGGAGGCCCCTCAGCATTGGCCGTCAACTGCAAGATCGCAGCGGCGTACACACCCTCAGAAGCGGACCAGGCCTTCCTTCATAGCGACTACGATCGTGCTGTAACGCTCTATCAGTCGCAGCTTCAGCAGAAGCCGAACGATCCCTGCTCTGACCGCAGGCCTCGTCCAGGTATTTCTCCGGCAACAAAAGCTAAAGGAGGCAGATGAGGTCGTCAAGAGGGCCCTCACCGAGGACCCGAAGTCTGCGATTCTCATGACCGCGCTCGGCGAAGTGCAGTATCGCGAAGGCACACCATGGATCGCAGGCGCAACCGCCGCTGATGCCTCAAAGCTCGATCCCTGTTATCCGCAACTCCATCTCCTCAATGCCCGGCTGCTACGGCTCAACTCTTACTACGCATCTGCCGCCAAGGAGATTGCGACCGCGCATACGCTGGATCCTCACGATCCAAGAATTCGCCGCAGCTGGCTCGACACCCTCCCTGTAAAAGATCGCATAGCGGAGCTCGAGGCCTATCTCTCCGCAGGAGGCGGCGACGATCCCGAAGCGCTAAAGAACCTCCACTTCTACCTCGACTATCTAAAGAAGCAGGTCGCCGAGCCACATAAGGCGTGCCACCTCGTCTCGGATACCGCGACCGCCGCCGTCGATTTCGCACCAATGATGAGAGACGGTGCCCACATTCGCGCCTTCGGACTGGACGTAAAGTTCAACGACCACAACGCCCGCCTGCAAATCGATACGGGCGCCGGTGGCCTGGTCATCAGCCGTTCGGTAGCTCAGCGCGCAGGCTTGAAGGAGTTCAGCCGGATCGAGGCGGGCGGGATTGGCAGCGAGGGCCGCAGGTCCGCCTACATCGCATATGTTGATGACATCAAGATTGGCCAACTCGAGTTCCGCGACTGCCAGGTCGAGGTCATCGACCAGCGCAATGTAGTCGACAGCGACGGTTTGATCGGGATGGACGTCTTCTCGCGCTTCCTGATCACGCTCGACTATCCCATGCGCAAGCTGCTGCTCGCGCCGTTGCCTTTGCGGCCCGATGAGGGCGCTGCCAAACCCACACTACAAACTGACAGCGACCAGGAAGACGACGATTCTCCGGCCAAGGCCGCCGAGCCAGTACCCTCAGCTCCCAAACCCGCCGCAAGCGGCCCACGCGATCGTTATATCGCACCGGAGATGAAGGACTGGATCCACATCTATCGTATCGGGCACAACCTGCTCGTCCCCACCTCGCTCAATAACACCGAGATGAGAGTGTTCGTTCTGGACACCGGTGCATTTTCAACTACGATCTCGCCCGAGGTCGCGCGCCAGGTCACCAAGGTTCACTCCGCTGACAACATCAAGGTCCAGGGGATCAGCGGAAAGGTGGACACCGTTTATACGGCCGATAGCATTACCTTCAGGTTCGCCAATATCTCCCAGAAGGTCGAGGACGTCGTGGCCTTTGCGACGCCGGCTATCAGCAAAAATATGAACATGGAGATCTCGGGCTTCATCGGTTACACCGCCCTGGCCCATTTGACGATCGGTATCGACTACCGCGATGGACTCATGAAGTTCTCTTACGACCCAAATCGCGGCTTCAGACTCCCGCAGTGACAGTGGGGAGGTCTCATTTCACTGCGACACTTTGACAACCGCCCCATCAAGGACAGGCCTATCCAATCCGCGAATAGAGGCCCCCATCTTCCCTTGCAGATCGAAGACCACGACCTCGTTCTTCCCCGTCATGAGCCACGGCCTCGGAGCGTACAGCGCCTTCTGCGGTCCGAACGTTCCAAATCCGACCAAGCGCCCGGCCATTTAGCCAAACCTGCCCTTTGACAAATTCACTGGTATCGAGAAACGTATCGCCAACAGCAGGCAAATCGAAGCTGGCGCGATAGAAGCAAGCACCTTCGCAAGGCCCTTTAGAGAAAGCAAGAGAACCCACATCGGTCATCTGCAGCGGATAGATCTTCCATCCGCTAATCGGCTTACCCGCCAGGGTAACCTGCTTCGTAATACCCGCCCGCTCTCCGCCAATCGCACGGCCGAAGTTCACCCGCCCCGTATTCTCCACCAGAATATCGAGCCGTGTCTTTTGCTTCGTTGCAGTAAGCGTGAGACGGTCATGCTTCAACCGCCGGTTCAACGTGCCCACAAGTTTCCCATCCAGATAAACCTGCGCATAGCTGTGCAATTCATCTAGCACTAGCTCCCCCGAAGTCGCGTCCTTCAACTTTGTGCGATAGAGGATGTACCCGTAACTCTGGTCAACGTCCTCCATACTCAACACCTGCTTCGAACCAATCGGCTTCGGCAGGTTCTTCCACAAAGAAGCGGACTCCAGCATCGACACTGCGGGAACGCTGATCGCCGCAGCGACCTCAGGGACTGGCGGCGGAGTGGTCCCTGTGGCCTTTGCGATCACATCACGAAATACAAAGTACTTCGCCGCAGGCCGACCACTCTCGTCGAGTGGCGAGTCGTAGTCGTAGCTCGTCACGTCCGGCTCGTAGTTCGTACCGTTGCTATTAGCGCCATTCATCCACCCGAAGCTCGTGCCCCCATGAAACATGTAGATGCTCACCGAGTAACCCTGTTCCAGCATCCACTTCAGGTTTGCCGCTTCGTTGGCAACGTCCGTATGCGCATGCTTCCCACCCCAGTGATCGAACCACCCGGCCCAATATTCGCTGTTGATGAAAGGCCCGTTCGGACGAAACATCTTCAGTGTCGCGAAGGCCTTCTGCGCTGCATCGGCGCTATTTCCGCCAAAGTTGATCCCGACCGGCAGCTCCGGCAATGAGCCATTCGGCGCCTCACGCCGGCCCATCCGCCGTATATAGCTGCGATTGCGTAAATCCCGCATCCACCAACGCCTTGTGGATCGACTCCATGTACGCCTGGTCATTGCCGTACGAGCCATACTCGTTCTCCACCTGCGTCAGAATGATCGGCCCGCCGTTGCCTATCTGCAGCGGCGCAAGCTCCTTGCCCAGCCGAGCGATCCAGCGCGTTGCCGGCCCCATAAACTTCGGATCACTACTCCGCACGACGATGCTATCGGTCCTTCAGCAACCACGCCGGATACCCGCCAAACTCCCACTCCGCGCAGACATACGGCCCCGGCCGCAAAATCACGTAGAGCCCCTCCTGCTGCGCCTCGCGGACAAACTCTGCAACGTCGTTATTCTCTGAAAAGTCATAGACCCCGGGCTTCGTCTCGTGCTCATTCCAGAACACGTAGGTCGTGATGGTATTTAACCCCATCGCCTTCGCCATGCGAAAACGCTCGCGCCAGTAGGCCCTCGGAATACGCGGATAGTGCATCTCACCCGAGATCACTTGAAACGGCTTGCCGTCCAGCACAAAGTGATCGCCCTCGACCCCAAAGTGATGCCCCGACGTCCCCTGCGCAAACCCAATCCCACCAGCGACGAAACATAGCAACAACAACCCAAGCATCTTCGAGTGCACGCGGACCCCTTATTGGCAACAATCGGCAGAACGCCCACACATCTGCGGGCCTTTGGAAACCATCGCCAATTCTATCCCGCCTAAACCGGCCTGGGATTTCGCTCTTCAAACTGTCGCTGGTGCCAGTAGGGATAGGTCAGCGGAACCTCACTCGCCGCGTCCAGCCTCGCAATCTGCTCTTCGGTCAACTCCCACCCGATCGCGCCAAGGTTCTGCTTCAGCTGCTCTTCGTTCCTTGCACCGACGATGAGAGTCGAAATAGTAGGCCGGTGCAGCAGCCAATTCAGCGCAATCTGCGGCACCGTCTTACCCGTTTCTTTTGCGACCTCATCAATGACATCCACGACCTTGTACAGATACTCCTCAGGCACCTGCGGCCCTTGTGCGGCGGTCTTATGCAGGCGACTTTCCGCAGGTATCGGCGAGCCCCGGCGAATCTTCCCGGTCAAACGTCCCCAACCGAGGGGGGACCAAACCAGCGTCCCCACTCCCTGGTCGAGCGCCAACGGCATCAACTCCCACTCATACTCGCGTCCGACCAGCGAGTAGTACGCCTGGTGCCCCACATAGCGCGACCATCCATACCGCTCACTTACACTCAACGACTTCATCAGATGCCATCCGGAAAAATTTGAGCACGCGATATACCGCACCTTGCCCTCGCGCACCAGGTCGTCGAGGGCCCGCAGCGTCTCCTCCACCGGTGAAGTCGCATCGAAGCCATGCAGGTGGTAAATGTCGATATAGTCCGTCCCAAGGCGTTTCAGGGACCGCTCGGCTGACTGAATCAAGTGATATCGCGACGAACCAACATCATTCGGCCCTTTGCCCAACCGAAACGTTGCCTTAGTCGAGATCAGCACGTCTTCGCGATTCAGATAGTTAATCGCCTTGCCAAGGACCGTCTCACTCGCCCCGTCCGAGTAAATATCTGCCGTGTCGAACATGTTGATTCCGGCATCCATGCAGATATCGACGATCTTCCTCGCTTCGCCGATATTGTCGGTGGCTCCCCACGCGTTGAAGAACTCATTGCCGCCGCCAAACGTACCCGCACCGAAGCAAAGCTCCGGGCACCTTCAAACCAGATTTACCAAGCTGACGATATTCCACGATGACTCCTTGTACTTGGTCTGATGTTCTTCGACGGCGCAAAGCTTCACATGCGGAGATCTGTGGCCGTTATTCGACCGTCTTCCTGGGCAGGACCGTCGAATCATCGCGAATGATCTTCCATCCGGCAGGCGTCTTCTCACAGACTAGGAGAAAAAAACCGTCAGCGTTGCCGCCCCC
Source organism: uncultured Acidobacteriaceae bacterium (assembly GCA_963756685.1). Taxonomy (GTDB): domain Bacteria; phylum Acidobacteriota; class Terriglobia; order Terriglobales; family Acidobacteriaceae; genus Edaphobacter. The sequence goes on along the minus strand of CAVWON010000001.1, from coordinate 1,867,505 downwards.
TGTGGCCGTGCGTTCCAAATGAAAATGTCCGGTCACGGTAGCGAAACGATCATCGAGCGGCTGCACCTCCAGCTCCGAAAAACTCAGCGTGCCCATCTTCTCTTTGTTCGAGTAGCCCTTGCGATAGCGTTCGAGCATCTGCGCATAGCCTCTGGATATCGTGGGGCCCATGAAGAGAATGTCGGGCGAGTTCTTGTAGCCGGTCGCGAAGGCTTCCATGTCGCCATTGTTCCAATCAACCACCTGCTTATCCAGCACAGCGCGAATGGCCTGAGCAGGCGTAGGGTTTTCCGCCCGCAGAACGGGCGAAGAAGCAAACGCTGTGAAGGCAACGAAGAAGATGAGGCCGCGGAAAGTACTCATGGTAGTGGGCTCCTTGAACCATTTAGCAGGACTTCAGCCATACTAGCCGCGCTATAGGCCCTTGCCAACGTCGACCGACGCCCTACGCCTCAACCGGCTTGTCCACCTGCGACTGATAGATCTCCTCCACCCTCTCCACCGTGTCGATCTCGCTCACCGGCTTGTCCGTTCGAATGCGCAGGATCCGCGGAAACCGCATCGCGAAGCCGCTCGCATGACGCCCGCTGCGCATAATGTTGTTGAACGCCACCTCCAGCACCATCAGCGGTTCAACTGTCCTGAAAAATCCCTGGTCCATCGAGCGTGTGCTCCATCATCCACGCGCTCATCTCCGCAATTTCCACGTCGGTCAGCCCGGAATAAGCCTTCCCCACATTCAATAATTCGCCGTCAGGGCCGCGCACCGCAAAGGTATAGTCGCTCAAGATTCCGGCACGCTTTCCATGGCCGAACTCCGCGCCTGTCACCACAACATCGAGCGTCGCCAACTCGCGTTTCAGCTTTACCCAGGCCAATCCGCGCCGGCCCGGCTGATACACCGACTCCGCCGCCTTCAACATCACGCCCTCGTTCGCCCGTGCTCGTGCCTCCGCATAGGCCCGATCGATGTCCTCCGCCGATTCCACCAGACGCGACGGTGAGATCATCAGTCGCTCAACGCCTTTGCTTTCGGCTGCGACAAACAATACAGTCTGCAGGTCTCGCGCGCGTTCGTCCACCATCACCGGTGACACGACCCGTTCCACCAGCCTTTCCACCACTGCCTCCAACCGGTTGCGTCTCTCGCGCAACGGCAACTCCAGCAACAGCTCGCCGCCCCCGTACATCAGATCGAACGCCATGAACACCACCGGCACCTGCTCCCTCCATGCATTCGAAACTCGCTTGCGACCGATCCTCTGACCCAGGACGGCAAAGGGCAGCGCCCGCGCCTGCTCCAGGTCCCACCCCAGGATCTCACCATCAAAGATCAGCGCACCGTGCTGTTCCGGAAGGACCTTCGCAAACGCCTCCTCAAGCTCCGGAAAGCTCTCTGTCACGTCCTCCCGGTTGCGGGAATAGATCGCCACGCGGCCGGGCTGCCCGGCATCGCCACAGTGCACCTGGGCCCGCATGCCGTCGTACTTGTCTTCGAGGAACGCCTCCACCCCAGTACGCTGCACTGCGGAGACGTTGTCATCCTGAGCGATGCGCGCAGTTCGGCTCGAAGGACCCGAAGTTGCACTTGCTGTTGCGATCGCATCAGCTTCTTCATCTTCCCCTGTGATCGAGCCTTTCTTCTTCCGCCCCTTCTTCGCCTTCGCCACCTTCACCGGCTTTTCGGTAAACCGTTCCACCGCTTCCTCCGGCGTCTCCACCGGACTCGCCAGCATGAACCCGAGCGGATGAAACAGACGCATCCGCGCCTCGTCCAGCGTCCCGGCGAACGCCCGCCGGACCGCCCCGGCCAGGCTCGCCTCCAGCATCACCGCCCTTCGCACCGACTCCACCGGAGCCCCGGCCGCGACAGCAATCGCCTCCTCCACGAGGCTCTGCTTCACCCCGATCCTCATGTCCCCAAGCATCAGCTTCAGCAGATACTTTGCCTCCAGGGGAGTTGCCCTCCGCAGCATTCCCTCAGCCAGTGCCGCACGGATCGCCGTCGTCTTCGCCACTGCCATCCCGGCGAACGCATCGGCTACCTCCACGAGCGTCAGCTCCGCCGTCCTCCCAGCCGTCGCAGGCGATGCCATCAGCAGATCGAAGGCCGCGGCTCCCATGTCCCCATGTCGGCGATAGGCGGCGGTCAACGCGACATCGTTCGCCCCGCTCACCGCCAGCAACGCCTTCGACAGCAACGCTCCACCGGCATTGAGTTTCCTGGCGTCCGCCTCCGCAAACGGTGTCCCCGCCAGATACAGCGCAAACTGACCGGCATCGTCACTCTCTAGGGCGGCCGCGTGCACAGCCGAAATCGACCCTGCAATCGCCGCCCGCTTCTTCAGCTTGCTTGGCTCACCGGCCAGCTCCTCCGCAAGCCCCGCAACTTGCACAAACAAGGCCATTCCGCACCAACCCCCTCAAAAAAAGAACTTACACCCGCACCGGCCCTCCAAAAGATGCTTTCCGCATCATCCACGTCAGGAGTAACATCTAATTGGATATGAACGCAGCCGCAAATACGGTGCTCACTCCCCACGTGACCGAGTCCCCCGACCGTCATGACTTTGCCTAGCTGCGCCTTCTTCCCCTCCTGACTCGAATTACCCACACCTAATCACTGTCTTATCAATGGAGTAGTCATGTTCGACCGCCTCGACCAACTCGAAGCCCGCTACGAAGACCTCGGTCGCCAGATGTCCGACCCCACGCTGGTCAACGACCAGAAGAAGTTTCAGTCCATCGCCAAGCAACACCGCGACATGGAGCCGACCGTCGAAAAGTTCCGCGAATATCGCCAGATCAAGGAAGGCATCGCCGAAGCCAGAGCCATGCTCGCCGATCCTGGACCCCGACGTGAAGACCATGGCCCAGGAGGAACTCGCCGTGCTTGAGCCTCGTCTCGCCCCCGTCGAAGAGCAGCTCAAGGTACTCCTCCTCCCCAAGGACCCCAATGACGAGAAGAACGTCATTCTCGAGCTCCGCGCCGGCACAGGCGGCGACGAAGCTGCACTTTTTGTCGCCGAGGTCTTTCGCATGTACCTTCGCTTCGCCGAGCAGCATAAGTGGAAGGTCGAGGTCCTCTCACAGACCGAGTCCGGTATCGGCCACGGCTTGAAGGACGTCACCGCCATCATCGAAGGCGACAACGTCTATTCGCAGCTCAAATACGAGTCAGGCGTCCACCGGGTGCAGCGCGTGCCAGCCACGGAGACACAAGGCCGCGTCCACACCTCAGCCATTACTGTTGCTGTACTACCTGAAGCCGAAGAGGTCGACATCAAGATCGAAGCGAAGGCACCTCCGCATAGACACTTTCTGCTCCTCCGGCCCCGGCGGCCAGTCGGTCAACACCACCTACTCTGCCGTGCGCATCACCCATCTGCCGACCAACACCGTCGTCAGCTGCCAGGACGAGAAGTCGCAGATCAAGAACCGCGAAAAAGGCATGCGCGTCCTCCGCGCCCGTCTCTATGAGGTCGAAGCCGAGCGCATTCACCAGCTCCAGGCCAAAGACCGCAAGCAGCAGATCGGCTCCGGCGATCGCAGCGAGAAGATCCGCACCTACAACTTCCCGCAAAACCGCCTCACCGACCACCGCATCGGCCTCACCAACCACCAGCTGGCAATGGTAATGGAAGGCCAGCTCCAACCCACCATCGATGCTCTCATCGCCCACTACACGGCGGAGAAGCTCAAGGCAGAGACCGCGGCCGCCTAATCACTCCCAAAAAAAATAACACCCCTACGGGCCGCGACTCCCCCTCAGGATCGCGGCCGTTGTCATCCGTCCCTACAAAAAACACTTAAGCGCTCACTTGACAAATAGCGGCTTTCTCCTCAATACTAAAGCAAATACTTAACTAAAGTACTTCGCCCCACTTCCCTTGTGGGCCACATCCACCGCTCGTAACCACTTTGCATCAGCATCTTGAATCTCTATGATGGCGACCACAAGCAAAAAGTCCCATAAGGCCCGCGCGACCCGCAGAACCCACGTTCTGCCCAACGTCATTGCGAAGGACAGCGACCATGCCGGAAACGTCCCACGTCCAATCACCCACTCTCACCCCTACCCTCACACGCCTGATCGCTGCCGCACTTCTGGCCATACTCGCCATCCTTCTCATCACCTCGGCCCGCCAGGAGTCCCAGACCTTCGATGAATCCACCCACCTCTTCGCCGGCTTCGAATATTGGAAGCACGCCGACTTCGGCCGCAACCCCGAGCATCCGCCCTTCATCAAACTCCTCGCCGCCGTCCCTCTTCTCTCCATGGGCCTCAAAGAACCCCCATCTCTTCCCATCCCCTTCTTCAAGGCGCAAGACCTCTTCAATGGCGTCCAGCTCCTCTACTCCTCCGACGCCGACGCCAACACCGTCCTCTTTCGCGGCCGCCTCGTCATCATGCTCTTCACCCTCACCCTCGCTCTCCTGGTCTTCCTCGCCACCAACGAGATCTTCGGCCCGATGCCCGCACTCTTCGCGCTCTTTCTCTTCACCTTCCAGCCGCTCATCCTCGCCAACGGCAAAATCGTCGCCACCGACGTCGCCTTAGCCTGTCTTCTCTTCGCCTCCGTTTACACCTTCTATCGCTTCTGCAACCGGCCCTCCGCCCCACGCCTCGCCCTTTGTGCTCTCGCCACGTCTCTCACCATCATCTCCAAACACTCCGGCGTCCTCGTTTTCCCGATCCTGGTCTTGCTCGCACTCGTTGATCTCTACCTCCCCGCAACGTCACCCACCTCCACCCCAGGCGACAAACGGCGCCATCTCGGCCAACTCGCCCTCGCCCTCTGCGCGAGCGCCATCAGCGGCTACGTCGCCCTCTGGGCCGTCTACGGCTTCCGCTATGCCGCCCGCCCTGGCCAGTTGCAGATCACCCCCTCGCTCTCCATCTACCTCACACAACTCCACCACCCAGTGCAGCACAACATCATCGCCTTCTTCGCCCGTCACCACCTGTTTCCCGAGGCCTACCTCTTCGGCTGGATCGACATCCTAAGCATCCCCGACTTCCGCCCCACCTTCCTATTCGGCCATGTCTACGGGACTCACCAATGGTTCTTCTTTCCCGCAGTCTTCCTCGTCAAAACTACCCTCGCCCTGCTCATCTTCCTTCTTCTGCTCCCCTTCGCCCGCATCATCGGCCGCCGCCGCGCGCTCGTCTTCTTCGCCCTTCCCGCCGTCTTCTTCTTCCTGGTCTCAATCGCATCCGGCATGAACATGGGCGCCCGCTACCTCATTCCCGTCTATCCCTTCTGCATCCTTCTCGCGGGAGCAAGCGCAGCCGCCTTCTTCAATCGCTCCCGCATCTCCCGCATCGCCGTCTCCGCACTCCTTGTCCTTACCCTCATCTCCGCGCTCCACGCCTACCCAAACTTCCTCGTCTACTCCAACGAGCTCTTCGGCGGTCCCTCTCAGACCTATCGCTCCGTCACCGACCCCGACGCCGACTGGGGCCAGGGCCTCAAGTGAACCAAGACCTACCTCGACCAGCACCCTGACCCCAACTGCTGGTTCGACTACCACGGCAACCCGGGCGTCAATCCCAGCTACTTCGGAATCCACTGCAGACCCCTGCTAACTGGCTTTGAGCACGTGGTCGGCATCGGCTCGGCTCCCGTACCCTCCACCATCACCGGCACCGTCCTCGTCAGCTCCACCGACATCGACGGCGTCCTCTGGGGCCCCGGTAACCTCAATCCCTACGCGACCTTCCGCGACCGAAAACCCGACGCTACCATCGCCAACATCATCTTCGTCTATCACGGCACCTTCAACCTCCCCCTCCTAGCCGCCGAGACCAACGCCTCAGCCGCCACCACCCTACTCCGCCAGGGCCGTCTGCCCGAGGCCCTCGCCCTCGCCCAGACTGCCGCCCAACAAGCCCCCGACGCCGCCGACGTCAACGCAATCCTCGGCCAGGTCCTTCTCGCCTCCGGCCAGGTCACCGCGGGCCAACAGGCCCTCACCAACGCCCTCCACCTTGCCCAAGCCGACCACCCCGAGTACCAGCAATCCCTCATCTCCCGCCTCCAGCAACCCCTAACTCATCCCTAAGCCACCCGAAACCGGTCAGTTCGCACAAGGTCTCGCAGCCGTACAATCCGATTTGACTGCGATCAGGACGGGGGATCAATGTTTCTTCGCTTCACGCTGGTGTCTCTGATTGCAACGACACTGACAACGTCTCTATTGCCAGCGCAAACCCCCGCTTCACCCGAATTGATCGACGAGCTGATCGCCAATGCCGCACTCTACAACGCGACCTTGCCCTCCATCACGGCAAACGAAACCATCGAATCCGAAGCGAGCTATCTCATCTTCAAGAAGAAGGCCATCGCCAAAGGCACCTTCCGAGTTGTACGAGACCCAAACGGCGGCCCATTGAAGGAGTCGCGTCAGATCGCAGTGCTGGACGGCAAGCCCGTCACCGAAGGTCAACAAGTACACCTGCCGACGACACTCTTCGGCGGCTTCGGCCGCTTCCAGGAGATGTTCTTCACGCCTGCCCACCGGCGTTGCTATACCTTCACGCGTTTGAGCGAACCCGGCCCCGGTGGAACCTGGCAGATTGCCATCGCCTCGCGTCCAGAAGACGCCGCTCCCCCTAACTGCGTGTCGCAGGCCCCGGGCGTAACCGGCATTGCGCGTGTCGATCCCGCAACCCATCAGCTCGTCCACCTCGAGCGCACCGTACCCGAAGAGGCCGCCGCCCAACGCCACCTCGCGCCCTTCGCCTCCGTCGACATAGCTCCCGCAACGATCGGTGACAAGACCTTCTGGCTTCCGACTCTCGTCATCGGGACCTTCAACAATGGCAAGGACAAGGGCCGATTCGTGGCCCACTACAGCAACTACAATCGCTTTACCGGAAGCGTCACTCTGCTGCCCGGAGTAACGGAGATCGACCCCCAGACCCCCGACGCCAAGCCGGACGCCACTCCACACGACGACCAGTTTTAGCCGGGCCGCCAATCTTCCCGGCCTCGCGATTCCTCCCTATATAGTGGATGACGTGATGACCCCGGCTCGCCGCTCCGCCCACCTCCTCGCCCTCGCGCTGACTCTCTTCAACGTCCTCAGCCTTCGCGCACAGTCTTCTCCTCCGCTCAACGGAATCGCCCACGTCGCCATCCGCGTGCATGACCTCGCGGCCTCTGTCGCGTTCTATCAGAAGCTTGGCTTCGAGCAGGCGTTCGACCTCCGCAAGGGCGACGTCCCCTACGAGTCCTTCATCAAGATCAACAACAATCAGTTCATCGAACTCTACCCCACCAGCGAGCGTGATCCAGCCGTCGGCTTCCTTCACCTCTGCTTCGAAGGCGTCGACCTCAACGCGATTCATGACGCCTACGTCAACCGTGGCCTGACGCCAACTGCTGTTCGCAAGGCCGGAGCCGGCAATCTACTCTTCACCATGGCAGGCCCGGAGCAGCCCTTTGGCCCGCAAAACATTGAGTACACCCAGTACATGCCCGGCTCTCTCCACAGCAACGATAACGGCAAACACATCGGCCCCGACCGTGTCGCCACCAAGCTCATCGCCGTCGCCCTTGCCATGAAAGACCCCTCCGCCGCCCGCGACTTTTACATCAACCAGCTCGACTTCAAACCTATCGCCGGCGACCCGATGGACATGCACATGCCCGGAGACTCCGGTCAGGAGGTAGAGATCGTCGCCGCCACCTTCGGCACCAAGGCTCGCCTTACGTTCAACTCGGAGAACCTCAGCAAGTCCGCCCGCTACCTGCACAAAGAAGGAGTCGCCGCAGTGAAGAATGGCGCTACGCTCAGCATCACTGACCCCGACGGCAACGTCCTCCTGCTCGAATCTCGCTAGACGTCGCAAATGAACCTCCGACAGGCACTCACCACCGCTACTGCACGATTCGTCGCTGATCCGCACCTTAGAGACAACGCCGCTCGCGACGCCGAACTCCTGCTCCTCCACATCCTTCAGGTCCCACGCGTCACCCTCCTGGCCCACCCCGACCGCGAACTCACCCTCGGCGAGCAGGTCGTCTACGAAAACACCATCACCCGCCGCCTGCACCACGAGCCCATCCAGTACATCACCGGCCGACAGGAGTTTTACGGCCTCGTCCTCAACGTCACCCCTGCCGTCCTCATCCCTCGACCCGAGACCGAGCATCTCGTCGAAGCCGTCCTGAAGCTCTTACCAACAGACAGACCTCTGAAGATCGCCGACATCGGCACCGGCTCCGGAGCCATCGCGATCGCTCTGGCCGTCCACCTTCCCCGCGCCGAGATCATCGCCCTGGACATCTCGACTGAAGCCCTCGCCATCGCCGCGGCCAACGCCCGTGAACATAACGTAGCCAACCGCATCGGGTTCCTCCAATCCGACCTGCTATCCGCCCTCAACGACGAAGCCGAAGCCTTCGACGCCATCGTCAGCAACCCGCCCTACGTCGCCGAGACCGATCGCGCCACCCTCCACCCCCAGGTCCGCGACCACGAGCCTGCCACCGCGCTCTTTGCCGGCGAAACCGGCCTCGATATCTACCGCCGCCTCGTCCCAGAGGCCCACAACGCACTCAAACCAAACGGTCTGCTCGCCCTCGAGATTGGCCACGGCCAACAGAAAGTCCTTATGGACCTGCTCGCCAACTGGCGGGAGGTCTCCTTCATCAAGGGACCTCCAGAATGTCCCCCGGGTCGTCCTCGCCACAAGACCCATCAGCCTTTCCCGATCCGATAAAATCCTTCCACGGCAGTAGTCCTGAACCCCGCGCCGTTCGTATTAACACTTGGGAGCCTATGGAATGACCAACCCGCTACTTCAAGATCATCTCTACTCTCTCGAAGAGCGTCTCTTCCACCCGGACCGCGAGGCCGACCGCACCGACCTGGTACCTCTCTTCGCCCAGGAGTATCGGGAATTCTGCTCGTCAGGCCGCATCTTCAACCGTCAACAAACCATTGATGTCCTTCTCAAGAGCGGGCCGCGCCCGGCGACGATCAGCAACTACTACGTCGAGCGACTGGCGGAGAACGCAGCGCTCGCCACCTACCGTGCCACAACAGCGCTCGCCATCTCCCACCGCTCGTCTCTCTGGGTCTTCCGCGACAACCGCTGGCAGCTCCTCTTCCACCAGGGCACCATCGCGGACTGAAGACGGGAAGCCGCGTCGTCGCAAAAATAGCGCAGATCATATATCAGGTCTGCTACCCTCGCCTTATGCGCCCCCAGCTCCTCACGCTACTTCTCGCTACCTGCCTCTCTGTCCGCGCCCAAACCGCCGCCCCCGTTCCTGTCGGCACTCGCCTCGCCACCCAGAACGCCCTCTTCGAGGAGCTCTATCAGACAGATCTCAAGAACGCCCCGGAGCGCGCCACTGCCTATGGAGACTATCGCTACAACGATCAGCTCTCCGATCGCTCGCTCGCAGCCATCGGCCGCCGCCACACCGCTGACATCGCCTTCCTCGAACGTCTCAAGGCCATCCCCATCACCGACTTCCCCGAGCAGGACGTGCTCTCCCACGACCTCCTCGTCCGTGTCCTCCAGCAGCGCCTCGACGACTACGAACTCAAAGAGTACGAGATGCCCGTCGACCAGATGAACGGCGTCCACACCGCTCTCGCCGACCTTCCGCTCGCCATGCCCTTCGACTCCGTCAAGCACTACGAGGACTACATCGCGCGCCTCCGCCAGATTCCCCGCGTCCTTAACCAGACGATCGAGGTCCTCCGCGCCGGCATGAAGGACAACCTCATGCCCGTTCGCTTTCTGCTCGAAAAGGTGCCCCGGCCAGTGCAACGGCATCATCGAAGCCGACCCTTTTCTCGTCCCGACCACAAAATATCCCGCCAGCATCACGCCTGACGAACAGAGGCATCTCACCGCCCAGATCACCGACGCCATCAACAACGACGTCATCCCCGCCTACCGCGCCTTTGCCGCATTCATCGCGACCGACTACGCCCCGCACGGCCGCACCAACCTCGCCGTCACCTCGCTGCCCGACGGCGCAAAGCGGTACCAGAACGACATCCTCGGCCGCACCACCACGCACCTCACGCCCGAACAGATCCACACCATCGGCCTCGACGAGGTCGCCCGCATCACCGCGGAGATGACCACCCTCGCCCACAAGGCTGGCTTCGCAGACCTCGCCGCCTTCCGTGCCTCAATTAACCGCGATCCCAAGTGGTGCCCCACCTCCGCCGAACAGATCCTCGACGACTACCGCCGCTATATCGCGCAGATGCAGCCGAAGCTTCCCGAGCTCTTCACCGTCATCCCCGGCAGCCCGGTCACTGTCGAGGCCATCCCCGCCTTCCAGGCCGCCGACTCCACCCACTACTCGAGTGGTACGCCAGACGGGAAACGCCCCGGCCGCGTCGTCGTCGCCACCAGCGACTTCGCCCATCGCACCCTCCTGCTCGACGAGGCCGTCGCCTACCACGAAGGCATCCCCGGCCATCACATGCAGATCTCGGTTCAGCAGCAGCTTACCGGCCTGCCCAAGTTCCGCCTTCACACTGGCTTTAGTGCCTACACCGAAGGCTGGGCCCTCTACTCAGAGCAGCTCGGCAAAGAGGTCGGCTTCTACCAGGACCCCGTCAGCGACTACGGCCGCCTCAACTCCGAGCTCTTCCGCGCCGTCCGCCTCGTCGTCGACACCGGCATCCACTCGATGGGCTGGACACGCGACCAGGTCGTCGACTACATGCGACAGAATGACGTCAACGAGCCGCTCATACAGTCCGAAACCGACCGTTACATTGCCTGGCCTGGGCAGGCCTGCTCCTACAAGCTGGGCCAGCTCAAAATTATCGAACTCCGCGAGCGAGCCAAAAAAGAACTCGGCACCAAATTCGACATCCGCACCTTCCACGACGAGATTCTCAGCGGCGGCTCACTTCCCCTGGACATGCTTGACCAACGCACCACCCAATGGATCGCTGTTCAAAAAGCCAAAGCCAGCCAGATCGTGAGCGTCGGAGTACCAGTAGTACCCTAAAGCCCCGCGTACCAGTCGTACCCCAGCTTTGTCCAGTAGTCATCGGGCTGCATGTCGGTATATGCGATCAGCCCAATGCGTTTGATCTGTTTGTAACCGTACTTGATCGGCATATGTAACCGAATCGGTGCACCATGCCACTGCGTCAAAGGCCTGCCCGCCATCTCAGTCACCAGCAGACTCTGCGGATGCATACAAGCCTGCAGACTGAACCCGCAGTAGTAATCCCCGTCCGGCGTCTCCATGTACACATACCTCGGCGCCGAACCGTCTGTCCCCCGCGCTGGGGGAAACTTCGAAATCAAGTCAGCCAGCCGGTACCCACCCCAATGCACCACCTGACTCCACCCCTCAATGCACTTGAACTCCGTCACCAGCTCCTGGTGCGGCAGGGTGGTCACATCGTCCATGGTTAACAACAACCCCGGCGTCCCCGGGTCAAGCGTATTGTCCGACATGCCCGCCTCCTCCTGCCCACGCGGGCGCTTGTTCCCCTGGGCCTTCTTCAGGGCCGCAAACGCCGCCTCAAACGCCGGCGACATCTTCGTCTCCTCCTTCTTCTCCCCACTCCCTCCAACCATCGTGCTCGCCGGTTCACCCTCCATCATCGGCCCCTCCCCAGCGCCGGCGTCGCTGTTCGGATCGACCTTCGCCTCGTCCTTCGGGGCCACCTTCGTGTCATGCTCCGCCGGCCCGGGCTCCTTTTTCGCCTCGTACTTGTACTCCCACGCCGTCACATCGTCCACATACTGAGGAAACCGCTTCGCATTCTCGACCCCAACCATCTGCAGCCGATAGCTCTCCGGCACCAGGCTTCATCCTTAACCCGTAGTTCCCATTCGTCCGCAGCTCCATCGACTTGCTCACCGAATACGTCGGCGCCAACCCGCGCTCATCGAACACCCCTCGCGCTACCTTCGCATTGAAGTTCAACATCTTGCGCAATGGCCGAGGAATCAACTGATCTCCCGGACTCCGATCGATCCATCGATAAAACCCATACCCTCCCGCCGCCGCAGCAGCGGCTACCAAAAAACTCCGCCGCGTCCGCCGCCCCGACTCCGTCCGCACCGCCGTATCCAGCAACTCCACGGCCAGCGAGTCTCTCCGCTCTCGATCGCCGTCCCGCTCCCAGTCGCGCTCCCGATCATCGTCGCGCTTCTTGCGTTCCTCCTCCCATTTGCGTCGCTCCTCCTGCTCCTTCCGTTCCTCGCTTCCATCGCTCATCGCGCGCTCCTCTCCTCCTCCAGCGGTGCCTTCGCCGCCGGCACGATCTCATACCCGCTCACCATCGAGCGGAAGTTGTTCCACCCAGCGAGCACCACCTGGACCACATGCACCACAAAAAACGCGCAGAACCCCATCGTCAGCCAGAAGTGCTCCCAGCGCGCCATCTCGTACCCACCCAGCAGCGACGTTATCCAATGCACCTGTGTCGGCTTGTAGATGGAAAGCCCGGTCACCAGCGACCCCAGCCCCATCAAAATCACCGCGCTGTAAGCGATCCTCTGCGCCCCGTTGTACTTCTTCTGCGGCGGCAGGCCCTTGCGCAGATGCAGATCAACTAGCGTCACCTGGATCGCGTCCACAAACGATCTCCGCTCCGGCACCAGCAGCCGCCACTCCCCCGAGATCAACAGATATGCAACATACAAGGTCCCATTGATCGCAAACAGCCACATAAAGAAGAAGTGATACCCCAGCCCCTCCGTCACACGGTAAGGCGCATTGATGGTCTTCCAGAACCACGGCGGAAACAACCGCACCACTGTCAGCGACCCAACGCCCACCCGGTACACCGCATGCGGATGTTGATACGCATTGTCGGAGTCGTTCCAATAAATCAGCAGCCCGCTCCATATCATCGTGAAGAGCACCGGGAAGTTCACCCAGTGCATCCATCGAATCGCCAGCGGATGCTTCTTCTCCAGCCGTATCGTTGCGACCGCAGCCTCCGCCGTCTCCGGCTCCATCCCGACCATCGCAGGGACCGGCACAGGAACGGCTACCGCGGAGGGAATATCAACCGCGACTTCGTTCCCCACAACCGGCAGGCCCTCTGGGGCGACCTCGAAATTCTCCGCGGGAGATCCAGCCAGCGGCCCAACCGGCTTGATGGGCTCAACCGGCCCATTCCCGTCCATCGGATCCTCTGGCATCTGAGCTCCCATCCTGCGCTTCTGCGCACAACGTCTGCACTCAAGTATCGTCCGAACCCTTAGATTGGATCTGTTCTCAGAGGTTACGCCTAATTTTCCACCGAATCACGCCCTTATCGCAGCTCCACCCTGACAGCCGCGCCCGCCTCGTCCACGAACGTAACCACCTTTGCGCTCATCACCGCAGGCGTCCTGCCGCCAACTCCTTCCACCGGAAACACTGCCGCGTTATCGGCCTCCGTCCAGCAAACCAACCCAGTAAGACAAACCAGGCGTTGAGGGACTCCAGGCAGCGCACTCCAACCCTGCACCAGGACAAACTGATGCCGCGACGAATCCTCTACCAGCACATCGTTCGAGTAGTTGATATAAAGCCGCGCCGCGTCCTGCGCGACCCCATTCTTCTCGACCTTGCCCAGCGGGCCCCGCACAAAGATCCGCTGCCGAAACACTGTCACGAAGACCAACAACAACAACACCCCAACGATCAGAATTTTTCTCAAGCTATTTCTTCTCCTCGTGGTACTCCTGCTCCGTGTTGATCCCCCAGAGCGCGGCCTTATTGACATGCCCAGCCACGATACCATCGACCACCGTCATCGCTGTCAACATACTGTGGTCCTGATTGTTGTACTTGTGCATCCCATTTCTCCCCACCAGAAACAGGTTCTCGAACCCATCGGTAAACTCCCGCAGCTCCTCAAACCGGTCATATGTCCCGAAGTAGGCCGGATAGGTCTTCGGCACTCTCACCACATGCCCGTCCGACACGTCCTCCGCATTGAGTATCCCGATCTTCGCGACCTCGGCGATGGCAAACTTCTTCAGCTCGTCATCCGGCATCTTCCACAGATCGTCCGTGTCATAACAGAAATACTCCAGCCCTATCCAGACCTTCGTCGGATCAGCCACCAGGTACGGACTCCAGTTGTTGAATATTTGTAACCGTCCCAGTAGCACATCCGGCTCCTGAACATAGATCCACGTGTCCTTCAGCAGGCCGCCGTCCGGCTCCTTGACCTTCAGCTTGTCGACCAGCAGCCCCACCGTGATGAAATCACGATACTGCAACCCCTCGCTCACCTCCCGAACGTTCTCCGGCACCGGAGCGTCCATCGCCTCAACCAGCTCGCGCATCGGCATCGTCGAGAAGAAATAGTCCCCGGCATAGGTCCGTCGTTCGCCGGCGGCGTTTACCGCATCGATCGACACCGCCCGCTTCACGCCACCCTCAACAGCACAGTGGATTCGATCCACCTTCCATCCCATATGGATCTCTCCACCCTTCGCACGAATCTGGTCCGCCACATGCTCCCATAGCTGCCCGGGGCCATACTTCGGATACATGAACCGCTCGATCAAACTCGTGTCCGTTCCCTTCTGCGCCAGGTCACCGCTGCCCTTTGCCTTCGCGCTGAGGGCCTTCTTCAAAAAGTGCTTCACCGCCGTCGTCAGGCTAAGCCCTTTGATCCTCTGCGCCCCCCACTCGGCGGAGATTTCATTACACGGCGTCCCCCAAACCTTCTCTGTATAGCTCTTGAAGAACGTCAGATAGAGCTGTCGCCCAAACCGATTAATCAAAAAATCCTCAAGACTCTTCTCCGGCGAAATCTGGCCCATCTGCGACTTCACGTAACTCGTCCCGACCCGCAGCGTCCTCACCAGGCCAAGATTTTTCAGCGTCGTCGCCGTCAGCGTAATCGGATAGTCGAAAAACTTCCGCAGATAGTAGATCCTGCTCTTGCGAGGACGAATCAGCATCACAAGGTCCGGATCGTGCGGAGCGACCGTCACCAGCATCTCCACCGGCTCCTTCGTCTCAACTTCATCCTCCACCTCTGCTTCGTCCGCGGCGTGATGATGGATAGGCCCCGCTCCGCGCAGCACCGGCTCCTCCGGCAATCGCGCCGGCACCGCAACCACGCGTTTCTTCCCTTGATAGCTGATCTCAGTCTGGTCGGCATGGGACTCCGACGCCGTGTCGTCCGCATCTGGCGGCATCAGATCAATCCACCACTGCATCACCCGATCGCTTTTTGAAAAGAACCGGTGCCCTCCTATGTCCATCCGGTAGCCCTTGTACTTGATCGTGCGCGAAATTCCACCAATCTCGTCGCTGGCTTCCAAAATAATCGGCTTGATGTCGGTGCGGCGAAGCAACTCCAAAGCTGCGGTGAGGCCGGCAGGTTCAGCGCCGACAATAACGGCGGTCTTTTGCATGAGGGTCCCTAGAGTCAATCCATTCCACAACTATTAAATCTATCGCTAATGTTTGATCGCGGAGCGGCTCCCGTGGCTATTGGAACCGCACCTTCAACAGGTCCGCGCCAAAGGCCCGCCCCATTAGCTCGACGTGTGCAGCTTCTTCAGCAAACGCCGCGTCCGTCCAGTCCCAGTCACCGTGGAACACAGCAAATATATGTTCCCCGGGCGTCCTTCGCAGCTCGTCATACGACATGATCGGCAGGCTGCTGAATTTCTCTGTATGCACCGCCGACAGATACATCGTGTCATGCCGCTGGCGACCTAGCTCCTCGTCCAGTGAATAGACAAGCACAAGCCGTGAACGCAGCTCCGGGTCCGGCTCATACAGACTTGCGACCTCCCACCTTCCCAGGTCTTGAATGTAGATGTTCCGATCAGATGCAGCGTCCACATCGGCCTTCAATCCCGGCGCCATCGTCAGCTCCGCCAAGGTCTGCTGTTTCGCCGTCATAGACTGCCTGGTTCGAACACTATTCACCACCACGATGCCCAGCAGCATCGCCGCCATCACCTCATAGAACACGCTCTTCCGTCGAAGCGCCGGCGTAATGGCGATCGCAATCAACACGCTGACCCCCACAATGGCCCCGATCGAGTGCCGCACCTCCAACGCATGCGTCACCAGCCGCCCCAGCACAAACGCAAACGCGGGCATCAGCACCAGCAGTACGGACCATCGCCCACTCCGCCACCGGCACCACAACCACTCGTCGCCGCACCGCGCGCGCACAGCCCCACACAACCGCCGCCCCCGCCAGCAAAATCAGCAGCATTAGCACCGTCTGCACGGCCTTCGGGTATTCCGTATAGTCGAGCATCATCTGCCGATACGGCTGCGTCAGCATATGCACCGAAATCTTCGCGACATAATAATGCTTCTTGAACTCGCCCGAAGCCTTGATATACGGAATCGTCGCCACCAGCGATGCCACTCCCACTCCAATCGCCGCCAACGTCCCACCGTCCAGACGTCGCCGCACCAGCGTCCGCACCAACTCCGCGCCGCACACCGGAACCAGCAGCAGCACTCCGTAGAAATGAACATTCAACGTCAGCGCCAACGCGGCCGCTAGCCCCACCAGTGGCCACACTCGCGCAGACGCCGGCGGCCCAGCTCTCCTTGAAGCGATCTGCCAGCATAGCGCCGCCATCGCGTACGAACCCAGCAGTACGCCATACGGCCGTCCCTCAGTCGAGTAGTACATCGTCCACGTCAACGCCGGAATCGCCATCGCCACCAGCCCCGCCCGCCGGCCCGCCATGTTCCGCACAAAAAAGTAAAGGCAGAACTGCATCAACAGGTATCCGGCAAACGCAGGCAGCCGCAGCGCAAACGCCGTAGGCCCAAAGACAGCCATCGCCGCATGCGAAAGCACATGATAGGGCGGCGGCTCCAGCGAGATCGGGTAGGCACCGCTGGATCCGCAGCACCTCACCCAGCGTCGCAACACGGTCCGTCTGAAGGCTGAATATCTCGTCCTGCCACAGTAGTCTATGCTGCGACCAGATCGCCGACATCACCGCCGTCAGCAGCAGAATCGCCCATCCCAGCATCGGAAGTCCGGCGGTTCCTGACCCGGCCTCTTCACCTGCACCCACCGGCGCCTCATCGAGCCTGGTCGTCATCTTGGAGTCATTCTACACATAGCGGCGCCGTCGAATTCTGCGGCAAAGTCGGCCTGAAAAAATTCTCCAGACGCGGAATCCGAATGAACAGAAGCAGCACCATAACCACCACCGTCCCGGTAAACGCCCCCATCAGCAGCGGCTCTCGATAAAGCTTCTCCGGGTTCTGCACCGAGCTCTCCGGCTTGAACGCCAGCTTGAAATAGATCGCCATCACCAGCGCCACCAGCGGGAAACCAAGGATCAGCTCAATGCGATACCGAATGATGAAAGCGCCGAAGAACAGCATCGCCGTCGAAGCATAAAACACCACCGACACCAGCAACGACTCTGGCGTATACCGTTTGAACGACGCCCTGTACGCCCCAGCCACCGATCGGTCCCCAATCTCCGACAGCTCGCTGAACCGCTTCAGCGCCATGAAGTAGCATCCGATCATCCAGTACGACACCAGCAGCGACACCGGCGGTACCAATACACTCGTTACCGCATACCAGCCCAGCAGCATCCGTAGCGGATTATTGATCGACTCCGTAAGCACGTCCAGGTATGGAACGTCCTTCGTCCGCGCCGGCGGAATGTTATAAAAACACCCCATCACCCAAAGAAACGCTGCCGTCAGCGCAAACATCCTGCCCACAAGCAGGCCAATCGCGACCCCCACGACCATCATCAGGATCCACTGCACATACGCCGCCGGTACATTCACATGCCCGCGGGCCGCCGCACGGTTCTTCTTCGTCGGATGCAGCCGGTCGAACGGCGCGTCCAGCACCTCGTTGATCACGTAGTTGCTGCAGGCCACCAGCGTGATCGACACAAGCGCAAGCAGCAGCCTCCACACCAGCGCCTTGTCCATCAGCGCCGGATAGATGCTGAGCGGTATGATGACGCCCGGCAGAACGAACAGGTTCTTGATCGAGTGCGTCCAGCCGCGCGATCGCAAAATGAGCGCTGATCCGCTCCTTCAACGTAACTGTCGTGTGCTTGCCTTCAGTCATCGGATCAAACGCGCTTCCTCATTGGTGTCCTTCTAGCCGAATGATACACGCGACCCATCACAGCTCTTCGCGCCCGTCTCTCCCCTAAACAAGTGCGGAGGGTGGAGATCTCACCCTCCGCATCATCTTTCTCCCGACTGGCCGAAGGACGTTACGCCGCGCCGGCCTGACGCCCCTTCACAACAAACTCCAGCCCGTTCTTACCGGCCTTCACCACGACGTGGTCACCATGCAGCACGCTTCCGTCGAGTATCTTCACCGCAAGCGGGTCCTGCACGAGCCGCTGGATCGCCCGCTTCAGTGGCCGCGCTCCATACGCCCGGTCGTATCCAGCCTTGAAGATCGCCTGCCGCGCTCCGTCCGTCATCTCGAGGGTGATCTTGCGGTCAGCCAGCATCGCCTGCAGGTCCTTCAACCGCAGATCAACGATATGCGTCAGCTGTTCATCGCCCAGCGGACGGAACACCACAATGTCGTCCACGCGATTCAGGAACTCCGGCTTGAAGTGTTTTCGCAGCTCATCCATCACGCGGCCCTTCGCCTCTTCAAATCCATCCTCGCCCTGCGCCCACGCTGTAGACAACTGCGCCGCACCGACATTCGAAGTCATGATCAGCACAGTGTTCTTGAAGTCCACAGTCCTGCCCTTCGAATCTGTGAGCCGCCCATCATCGAGCACCTGCAGCAGCACATTGAAAACGTCCGGGTGCGCCTTCTCGATTTCGTCGAACAGCACCACAGCATAAGGCCGCCGCCTCACTGCCTCAGTCAACTGCCCGCCCTCGTCATACCCGACGTATCCGGGAGGCGCGCCAATCAAGCGCGCGACCGCGTGCTTCTCCATGTACTCGCTCATATCGATCCGCACCATCGCGGCCTCGTCGTCGAACAAAAACTCTGCGAGCGCCCGCGCAGTCTCGGTCTTACCAACGCCGGTAGGCCCAAGAAAAATAAAAGAACCAATTGGCCGCTTGGGATCGCTCAACCCGGCGCGCGAACGCCGAATCGCATTCGCCACCGCTCCCAGAGCCTCATCCTGCCCGACGACCCGCTCGCGCAGACGCTCCTCCATCTGCACCAGCTTCTGCATCTCGCCCTCAAGCATCTTCGAGACCGGGATCCCCGTCCACTTCGACACAATCGAGGCGACGTCTTCCTCATCAACCTCTTCCTTCAGCATCCGCGACGGCTTCCGGGCAACACCGCTCTTCGCCTCGGCTGCAGCCTCGCGCACAGCTGTGTCCTGTTCCGCGGTCAGGTCGCGCAGCTCAATCTCCAGCTTCGGAATCTCGCCATACTGCAACTCCGCAGCGCGCTGCAGGTTGCCCTTGCGGGTCTCCTCCTGCATCTGAAAGCGCAAACCCTCCAGCTTTTCTTTCAACTCGGCAATCCTGCCAATCGCCCCTCGCTCTTTCTGCCAGCGTGCCCGCAACGCAGCCGATTTCTCTTTGATCTCGGCCAGCTCGCGTTCGACAATCTCCAGCCGCTCCTTCGAGCCGGCGTCTTTCTCACGTTTCAACGCTGCTCGCTCGATCTCAAGCGAGGTCGCCCGCCGCTCCAGATCATCAATCTCCACCGGCACAGAGCCAATCTGGATCGCGAGCGCCGCAGCCGCCTCATCAACCAGATCAATCGCCTTGTCCGGCAAAAACCGGTCCGAGATATATCGATGGCTCAGCGTAGCCGCAGCCACAATCGCCGAATCCTTGATCCTGACCTTATGGTGCGCCTCGTACTTCTCCTTCAGCCCGCGCAGGATCGCGACCGTGTCCTCGACATTCGGTTCGCCAACGTACACAATCTGAAACCGCCGCTCCAGCGCTGCGTCCTTCTCGATATACTTCCGGTACTCATTCAGCGTAGTAGCGCCAATCGCCCGTAACCCGCCGCGAGCCAGCGCAGGCTTCAGCATATTGCTTGCATCGAGCGCACCCTCTGTCGCTCCAGCGCCGACCAAAGTATGTAACTCATCGATGAACAAAATCACTTCGCCGTTGGACTCTTCAATCTCCTTCAGCACGGCCTTGAGCCGGTCTATCAAATTCCCCGCGGAACTTCGCCCCGGCAATCATCGCCCCAAGGTCCAGCGAGCAGACCCGTTTGTTCTTCAGAATCTCCGGCACATCGCCCTGAACGATCCTCCGCGCCAACCCCTCCACAATTGCGGTCTTCCCCACGCCCGGCTCACCGATCAGCACGGGATTGTTCTTCGTCCTTCGCGACAACACCTGCACCACACGCCGGATCTCCTCATCGCGCCCGATCACCGGATCGAGCTTGCCGCGCCGCGCCAGTTCCGTCAGGTCCTTCGCATACTTCTCCAGCGCCTGAAACTTCCCTTCAGGGTTCTGGTCCGTCACCCGCTGCGACCCACGCACCGCACTCAGCGCCTTCAGGATCGCCTCATGCGTCCCGCCTAACGCCGCCAGCGCCAACTGCACTGGATCGTTCTTCGCCTTCGACAACGCCAGCAGCAGGTGCTCGGTCGAAACATAGTCGTCCTTAAAGTTCTCCGCCTCCTTGAACCCCTGCTCGATGACCTTCTGCAGCGCCATTGACATCCCCGGCTGCCCACCACCCTGCACCTTAGGCAGCTTCGCAATCGCCGCATTTACCCCGGAAAGCAGCTGCTCCACCGGTACTCCCACCTTCTCCAGTACCGGGATCACCACTCCCTCACCGGCTCCTCCAGCAGCGCCGCCATCAAATGCAGCGGCAGCACTTCCGGATTGCCGTTCTCCGCAGCATGTCCGCTCGCCGCCTGCACGGCCTCTTGCGACTTCACCGTCAACCGGTCCCATTTAATCGCCATAACTATCTTCCCTTCAATGATTTTGATCTAGTCAAGTGATTAGACGCTCAACAGCCTCAACAAGATGCAGAAATCTGATAGTAAGTCACTCATATTCTAGCTTGGCCCTTGGCCCCTGTCCCCAACGTGCCGACCCGGCATCTGGCCCCCACCCGCCAAAGCCGCCCCCGAACCCATTTCACGATACTCTCTCACTATCAATCCATCCACCATGCCGCCCCTCGACACCGCCATTCAGACCGATGAACTCCCCGACGCAATGCTCCTCGCCACGACCGGTGGCCTGCTTGACGCCATCGTCTACCTCAACCATGGCCACGTCTTCGCCAACGCCATGACCGGCAACGTCATCTTCCTTGGTATTGCCTTCGTCGGTCGCGACTGGGGAGACATCGTTCCCCGCCTTGTCCCCCTCGTCGGGTTCTTCGCAGGCGTAATCACCTCCAAACACCTGCGCACCCGCCTGGGCGTTCGCGCCGTTCTCTTCGGACTCGCGTTGGAGATCGCCGTCATCTTCGTCCTCGGCTGGGTTCCCGGCAGCTTCCCTGAGATGGCGTTCACCGGCATCATCGCGTACGTGGCCGCGATCCAGGTCGCCAGCTTCCGTCGCGTCGGCCGCTTCCCTTACAACTCCACCTTCATCACCGGAAACCTGCGCGACGTCGCCGAAGGCCTCTACGACGCCTTCACACCAACCTTGACCCCCGAAACCCGCGAAAAGGGCCGTGAACAGGGCCTCGCACTGGGGCTCATCTCTCTCTGCTTCCTCGCCGGGGCGATCATCGGTGCGTGGGCGGCCCCACGCTTCGCCAACCACTCCATCTGGCTCGCCGAACCGATTCTCCTCGCGATCGCCATCAGCTTCTTCCGCCGCCCTGCGATGCCCATTGCACCACCGCGCGCAGGCCCGCACTAAGTCGTTGAAACCCGGAGTTCGCAGGCTCCTTCTTGGAAAAGCCACCCCCTCGCATCCCTCCCAAAACGGCACTTACATCACCCTCTTGCGCCACCGATCCTGACTCCAAAGTCGTACGCTCCAGCTCGCCGCTGACTGCTACTCTTGGCTCACTTGCAGCACTGGGGAGCCACCCTTTGACCCGGTCAACATACAATCTCTGCCTTGCGTTCTCTCTCCTCGCCGCCACCGTGCTGAGCGGCTGCAGCTCGTCCCAGGAACAACTGATCTCCTCTGGATCCGGATCCGGATCCACCACCACTGCCACCGCTCCTTCCACCTACCCCGGCTCGGCAATTGTCGGCAACGTCCACGGCGGACAGCAACCCGTCGTTGGCGCCCACATCTACCTCTTTGCCGCCAACCCCGCCGGCTATGGCTCTCCCAGCATCTCCATGCTGAACTCCACCCAGCCCGGCGTGGCCTCTGATGCCACCGGCTACTACGTCCTCACCGATCAGAATGGCAGCTTCAGCATCTCCGGCGACTACACCTGCACGACCGGCCAGCAGGTCTACCTCCTCGCCCTCGGTGGCAATCCCGGCCTCCCACCAGGCGAAGACAATCCTGCCCTCGGCCTCATGACCGCCTTCGGCGCCTGCCCGGAGGGCCAGACCAACTTCGCCAGCACCGTTCCCTACGTCAACGTGAACGAGGTCACCACCGTCGCTGCCGTGTACGCACTCTCAGGCTTCATGACCGACTCGACCCACGTCGGCTACTCCTCAACTCCCGCCGCGCAACAGGGTATCGCCAACGCCTTCGTCACCGTCAACAATCTCGTCGACCCCGCCACCGGCATCGCCCGCATTCAGAACATCAGCGGCAACGCCGACGTACCCCAGGCCGAGATCAACTCCCTCGCCAACCTGCTCGTCGGCTGCGTCAACTCCGACGGCACCGGCTGTACTCAACTCTTCTCTAACGCACCGGCCCCCGACGGCGCCCCGCCAACCGACACCGTGTCCGCCGCCAGCAACATCGCCCACAACCCGGCCGCCAACGTAGCCAATCTCTTCGCCGCCACCCTGACTTCTGCTCCGTTCCAGCCGACCCTGACGGCCGCGCCCAACGACTGGACCGTCGCCATTACCTACTACGCCGACAACATGGTCGGCCCCTACTTCCCGGCAATCGACTCCGTCGGCAACCTCTGGGTCCCCGGCTACGTCAGCAACACCCTCACCGAGTTCGATCCATCCGGAAAAATCCTGTCGGGTGGCACGGGCTTCACCGGTGGCGGCCTCAACCTTCCCTACTCCGTCGCCATCGACCCACTAGACAACGCCTGGGTCGTCAACTTCGGTCCCCTCAACGCGTCCACAGTCTCTAAATTCTCCACCACCGGCGTCTCCCTCCTCAGCTCCCCGTACGCCTGCGACACGCAATGCTTCTTCTCCGCCTTCGACGCGACCCAGGACCTCTGGATCTCCGGCTCCAGCCAAACCACCGTCCTTCGGCCCGACGGCTCCGTCCTGAAAAAGTTCCCCACCAGCGCCTACGACTCCGGCATCGCCATCAACAGCGCAGGCGTCGGCTGGACCGATCGGCCAACTTCACACCCTGTCCCGCATGGGCCTCCCCGCAACCGTCTCCTCAACCGCTGAATTCACCACCGCGGCCTCCGGCACCGACCTCACCTCCGTCGCGATCGACTCCTCCGACAACGTCTGGTATGCCAGCGCCACGAACAACGCCATCGGCGTATCCGACAAGAATGGAGTCCTCGTCTCTCCCGCCAACGGCTACACCGGCGGCGGACTCAACGGCCCCGCACAAATCGCTATCGACGGCAGCAACCGCGTCTGGATCGCCAACCGCGACGGCAACTCTCTCTCCGCCTTCACCAACACAGGCGCCGCAATCTCCCCCAACACCGGCTATCAGGCCCCCGGCCTCAGCAACCCCCGCGGCCTCGCCATCGACGCCGCCGGAAACGTCTGGCTCACCAACTTCACCTACAACTCGATCACCGAGTTCGTCGGCATTGCCACCCCATCCGTCACCCCGATCTCATCCACTACTCACGGTCAGCGCCCCTAAGCTCCACCCGAGGGCCTGGTGTCGAGGGCCCTGTCTCCGCGACGATTCCTCGTCGTGAAAGTGGCAGTAACAATGGAGCGTTACACGAGATTTCGCGGCAGCAGGCTGGCCTGCAGAGACGGGGGCCTGCGGAGCTCCTGAGAACGAGTCATGCATCGTCGGTCGTCCTCATCGAACTCGATCGAGCCCAAGCGTTGCGGCGCTCCGGGCTCTTCGATGCTCCGCTTAATGGCAGCCTGAAGGTCTTCCGCTCTTCCACCTTCGATGAGGCGCAAGCGGATGGCCCACGCCATACTCGTACCATCCTGTAGCGTGATGCTCTGCTTTGTCGCTGGTTCGTCCGCGCTCGAAAGCACGAATCGACTACGATGGCCGGTGGACTGATCGAATGCAGTGACAATATCGACATTCACGAGCATGGCGTTCCCCCTGACTTGCGGGATACCCTACCATTTTCCTGAACGCAGACAACACCTTTCTTCGAACCCTGTTGTAGCTTTTGATACTGCTCGCCCGCCACGAGGGTGCCCAGATCTGAGTCTTAGCGGCCCCGCCCTGTCGACAGTCTCCTTGTTCCCGGCGTAGGTAGGCATGCGAGAGCACGGAAACGCATTGGCCCACAAATAGTCTCCGTGAAGAAAAGGAGAGGCATGCCTTCCATTTCTGGTGAGGGGCCCATACCAACTCCGCGATAATTGCCAGGCGTATCTCGTAGGGGCAACGTCAGGACGGATTGGACAATCTTGCGCCGGCTGTTCGGACAAAC
The DNA here is from genome assembly GCA_963756685.1 of uncultured Acidobacteriaceae bacterium. GTDB lineage: Bacteria > Acidobacteriota > Terriglobia > Terriglobales > Acidobacteriaceae > Edaphobacter. The sequence goes on along the minus strand of CAVWON010000001.1, from coordinate 1,842,878 downwards.
ACTCGGGCCCGTAAAATGAGTTCGTTGTCCAGTTTTTTAATTCCCAATGAAGGACTTTTCGATTGAAACAGTTTTTGTTCTCTATGCCGTTATGCGCACTACCCTTTTTTCTGCCGATCCAAGCGATCTCCGCAAATCTATCCATGAACGCTCACGAATTGGTCTCGAAGACGCTGAGCGACCTTGGTGCCGGACGTGACGTGGAGACAATCTCCACGATAACTGTTGATGGCCGGGAAATTATCCAGGACCTCGTCGAAAATGATCATCCGCTAACCGCGCCCTTCTATACTCGCTCAGCCAGCGTGGTCCGCAGGGCGGATGACTTCGACCGGCAAATCGAGCGAAACGATGTAACGAACGGTGCCAGCGTGTCGACATCGTTGCTGTCACATGATCTGTCTGTCATCGTAGACCGCAAGGAGAAAGCGGCGCTTCGCCAGATCGGAGCTGCACCACCATCATGGATCGTGCGCAACCCAATCGCGGCACTCCGCGTCGCAGCTCGCTCGAACGACCTGACGCTCCAGCCCGACGTCCCATGGCACGGGGCGCTGCAGCATGTAGTTTCGTTTCACAATGGCCCCTATCCCGTGCATATCTTTATCGATGCGGCAACCGGACTGCCGAGCGCCACCGAGGTGGTCGTAACATACGACGATCAGCACGTCGGCGAGGCAATCGCCTGGAACGCTCTTGGTGACGTCGTCGAGCGCACGGAATATCAGAATTGGTCATTTGTCGACGGGATACGTTATCCGTTTCAGCAAGACGGTCTGCGAAATGGCCAACTCATCCGCACTCTCGCGGTCACGAACGCGCGGTTGAACGAACCTATCGATGCTCATGAACTCGCGCTCTCTCCGGGAGAGGCATTTCAACCGGCCTCAATCCAGGACCTGCGGCCCGCTCAGCAGGTACCGAACGGGCCCTATCCCGACAAGCCGATTGCCGAGATCGCACCCGGAGTCGTACAGATTCCGAACTCCTGGTACTCCACCATCGTTCGTCAAGACGATGGTCTGGTTATTATCGACGCGCCTATCTCGGCCGGCTATTCGAAGGGTGTGCTGGAAGAGGCAGCTAAGAGGTTCCCGGGCATGCCAGTGAAGGCACTGATCACGTCAACAGGCTTCTTTTGGCACGTCGCAGGCGTTCGCGAATATGCCGCTCGTGGAATTCCCATCTACGCCGAATCCCGAAATGTGCCGGTCATCAGGCAAATGCTTGCTGCGCCCCACAATCTCGCGCCGGACGATCTCTCGCGGCAAAAAAATGCCCGAATCCGAGTCATCCCGATCACGGATCGAACGATCATTGGACGGGGGACTAACTCAATTCAGGTGTACCCGGTAACGCAGGCAACTCAGCCCATGCTGATGAGTTACATTCAGGACGCCAGGCTGCTCCACACCGGCGAGATGGTTCAGCCCCTGGTCCGGGTGGCTCTATCCTTTTTCCCGAATCTCTCATCGAACTGACTAAGACGGTGGAGGCAGACCATCTATCGGTAGAAACCATAATTGGGATGCATATGAGTCCCAAGCCATGGACCGATGTAAACGAAGCGCTTAAAGTCGGCGGGCGCTGTGAAACTCCTGAACTAACAACCCTGCATCTGGTCGATCGGCAAAGGCCACCGAAAGGTGGCCCTTCGGCCGTCAGTCCACACCTTATTTGCCGTTTTCAGTCCCCTTGATAAACGCCGCCACGTCCGCGTGGAACTGCTTCAGTACGTCCTCATTCACATAGACCATGTGCCCGCTCTGGTAGTAGTGGTAGCTGATGTTCGCCTGCAGCTTCTGCGGAATCTGCAGATGGTGCATCTCAAACTTCCCCTCAAAATAAGGTGTCGCGAGGTCATAGTACCCACCAGCCAGCATCACCTTCATCTTCGGGTTCGACTTCATCGTGAACGCCAGGTCCGGCATCACGTTCGTCCCGCCATCCTGCTGGTTCGCCGGCGGCCCTCCCGGCGGCTGATGCTGCAGGTCCCACGTAAAGTCCGTGTCCCCATAGGCCCCTGGCTTATATGTCAGGTCCGTCCCATACTTCAGGTCCGTCCGCATGTACTGGTTCAGCGCCGCCGTGTACGCCGACGAGATCGCATTGCTCTGCGGGTCATACTCTGCGTCCGCACTCAGAGGGTCCAGGTCCGGCCCCTTGTACCGAGCGTCCAGTCGCCCCGTAGTCATCTCCTCATCAAGCTGCAGTTGTTTGCTGAACGCCGCACCCGAAACTCGCAGGTTCGCCCGCAGCAAATAAGCCACTGGCAACCCCGTATATCCATGCAGCTTTTCCGCCACGGCCTGCTTCTTCGCCTCAGGCAGGTCCGAACCCTGCAGCAGCGCCAACATATAGTCCCCCAGCGCATACTGCTCTACCTCGGCCAGAAACGGCTCCAGCGCCGCCGGCTGCGTCGGCAGCTTGTGATGATAGAACGCCGTAGCCGCAAACGTCGGCAGGCCCAGCGCGTAAGCCTGGTCGACACCCGGGTTCCACTTCGGTTCATCGATGCTGTTATCAAAGCTCAAAATCTGCGACAGCAGAATGATCCCATTCAGGTCTACGTTCTGCAGGTTCGCCGACAGCACTGCACTCCGCGGCGTCCCATAGCTCTCGCCGAACAGATACTTCGGTGAGTTCCAACGGTCGAACTTCGTCAGAAACCTCCGGATGAACCGATCGAACGCATGCGCGTCCTGGCTCACGCCCCAGAACGCCTTCTCCTTGTCCGCGCCCATAATCCGGCTGAAGCCCGTCCCCGGCGCGTCGATGAATACCAGGTCGCTCACGTCCAGCAGACTGTATTCGTTATTCACGATCTTGTACGGCGCACCCTCATCATGCTGCCCGTCCGTCGTCACCACGCGTCGCGGCCCAAAAGAACCCATGTGCAGCCACATCGTCGCGCTGCCCGGCCCGCCGTTATACAGAAACGTCACTGGCCGCACCGTCCCCGCGTCCTTCTTGAAGTAAGCAACGTAAAACATCCGCGCCGTCGCCGGGGCCTCATCTGGCTTCTCGGGATCTGGCGGCTTTACCCCCGTCCCCGGCAGCATCTTTCCGTCGAGCCCCAGCATCGCGTCCTGCGAATCCGTAGATCCCACCGTCAACGTCCCAGCGACGGCCCTGTACGCAATCGCCTGCCCACCCACCGTTACGGAACCCTCAGTCGTCGAATCACCCGGCAGCTCCGCCTCCGGAGCTACGGCCGTACCCTTCACCACCACCTTCTCGTCCTTCTTCTTATCGCTGTCCTTCTTGTCCTGCGCCGGCGCCGACAAAGCTGAAGCCATCACCCCACAAGCAAACACACCAATCCAGACTCGCTTCATCGCCATTCCAACACGCTCCAATCAAAGTTAATCAAAAGTATAGCCGCCGAGGAACGCGGGGGCACCCCATGATTAGAGATTTGGCGCCAATCCAGGAATCGCCTGGCCTCCGGAGAGCACTGAGTGTGTCAAAGACACGGTCCGTAACGGTGGCCCTCTGTTCACCCAATTCTTCGGCACGTCTTCCGATTCTCCTGAGCACTTCTTCCATCTTGCGCTGCTCCTCGGGTGAGACATCCTGAAATGCACGTTTGATGAGTGCGGCGTGTTGGCGGAAGATCGGAACGAAGACTCGGCGTCCCTTCTCCGTAAGCGAAACAGTGCGAACGCGGCGATCGCTCTCGCTCTCCACACGACTGACCAACCCCTTCTTGTACAGTCGATCGACTGCTACGCTGACAGATCCGGGGTTGAGGTCAACCTGCGGGCCAAGGGCGTTAACGGGCATCGGCCCTTTGTCCAGCAGAACATCAAGGACCCGGAGATCCGAGTCCCCCAGGCCCTCCGCGCAATTACCACCAGCAACACGTTGCCTGGATAAGAATGGTCTCTCGATTCGTTCGACCCCTGTTGGGCCCATATTTGGAGTGTCAAAGAGAAAAGCTGGAACTGGAAATGTTTAAGAGCGGCCACACCTGCTGCGCGCTAACGTCCGTATCACCTGCAAACCGGAAGTTATTCCGTAGTTCCCGTAGTTTCCCAAAACCCCGTTTTCAGTGAGGCCCGGGGGACCTGACTCGCAATTCTTCCCTTTCGCCTATGCCTTTCCCTAGTAGACGGCCTTTGGGGATTCCCCTACTGTTGGTTTCAAATGGACGGCGACCCCCGCCTCCACACGCGCAAAATCTCTGCCAAATGTGTAAAGGAGTACCATTATGGCCACGCAATCCGTACCCGTATCCGAAAAAGCAAACGACTGGACAAAACCCGCCGCGATGGCGATCCCCAAGGGAGGCTTTTTCAAGGAAAAGGTTGAACAAGGCAGGTACGGCCCGATCTTTCCCAAGACTCCGGCGTGCTACGGCTTCTCCGTCATTGCAAAAGTCATCCCCGGAAGGGAAGAGCACATATACAACCATGCCAAGGTCATGGAGAAAGCAATCGCAGATGATCCGGAGGCGCTCGCTATACTCCAGGCACACTACTTGAGGTGGCTGGTCTTCACCATTAAGGGGGAGAGCTACATGATGTACCAGGCCATCTTCGATACCGATTTCGATAAATACTGCGAAGATGCCTCTGTCCTCTTCGGGAAGACGGGCATCCAGTCGGCCTTTGAGGCACTCGAGGGATGGCCGCCGGATTACGCGACAAATCCTTCGTCCATCGTCAAGTTTTTCCGCGAACACCAATGTCCTAGCTTCCTCGAATATAGCGAGCATCCCTATGTGAGTTGCGAAGAAATCAAGAAAGCGCTCAAGCTCAAAGCGACGTTCTCAACTGCGCTCGACCTGATGCAGTGACCAAGGACACGGTCGTGGCCGCCGTCTCCCGGTAAATCGCGAACTGCCTGCAAAGTCGAGTCTTCGGCAAGTTCCCCTTTTATAGGATCGTAGTTTCCCAAGGCCCCGTTTTCAGGGAACTATGAATTGGCGGGATTGTTTCCGAGTTGCCGACTCTAAAGGGACGCCATCTGGCACTACGACGATAAGAGTTTATGGTGAAACCGAGAGCAGAATTTTCCCTACATGCGTTCCACTCTCCATCAGGCGGTGCGCATCGGAAGCCTGCTCCAGGGGGAAGCGCGCCTCAATTATCGGTCGTAGTTGGCCGGTGAGAAGCAGTGGCCAAACCTCGCGCTCGATCTCGTTCCGCAACTCGCCCTTCTCTGCGACCGGCCTGGAGCGCAAGGTGGACCCAGTCACGACAAGCCGTTTAACCATGAGCAGACGCAGGTCGAGACTGACTTGAGGTCCCTGGGTGAACGCTATATTCGTAAGCCTTCCGCGCGGAGCGAGCAAGGACAGGTGTTCGGCGAAGTATCGTCCGCCGATGATATCCAGGATCGCATTGAATCCTGCGGGAGCCCACTCCCGGAGCGCTGAAGTCCAATCCGCGTGGTAGTCCACAGCAAACTCCGCGCCAAACTCGAGACACCGAGAGCACTTGGTTGCAGAACCGGCGGTAGCCGCTGCACGAATGCCCTTCGCCCGAGCCAGCTGCAATGCTGTTGAGCCAATCCCACTGGTGCCTCCCTGTATGAGAAGCGTCTCGCCTGCACACACGGACACTGGGAAACGAAACAGATTAGCCCAGACAGTAAACACAGCTTCGGGCAACGCAGCGGCGTCCTGTGTTGCGACATTCTCTGGAACAGGAAGGCAACATTCTTCCGAAGCGGTGACATACTCTGAGTAGCCTCCGCCTGTGAGCAAAGCACATACCCGGTCGCCAACTCTCCAGCGGGTCTCCTCCATGGACGATCCAAGGCCAACGACCTCGCCCGAGACTTCCATCCCCGGCAGTGGAGATGCGCCCGCTGGCGGCGGGTAGTGACCTTCTCTTTGCACCAGATCGGCCCGGTTCAAACCTGCGGCATGCACGCGGATCAATAATTCGCGCTCTCCGGGAGTTGGTAAAGGCACTTCCGTCAGCGTCAGTTGTTCAGGACCGCCGAATTGCTTGATCGAGATAGCTCTCATGCTGGTTTCGACGTACGCTCGAGCTCTCCAGGTTCATTTTTTGTGTACGTCGATCGTGTCATTGCCTCGGCCAATGTACGTGGGCAGCCGAGCCGACGGCGCGATAAGGGACTACCGATTCTCGTGGCGGAAGGGTACGCGTTCTGCCGCTGAGAATCCCCACGAGCGCTCTTGCTCCTGGGGGTAGTAACGCCGAACCGAAGCCCGGGTGGATTCGAGGGAGCGAAGCAACTGATCTCCTCATCCTTGTTTTTCGCTCCTGCATTTATTTTTTGCGTTTTTGGCCCAAAAATCGCGCGTCAAGTCCCAAAACTGCTTAACCCTTTTCCAGCCAACAACATCCACGTGGCATGTTAGTTACACTCAAACCGCTATACTGGATATATAGATCAAAAAAAGAGCAAGCCCCGGTGAGGAGACAGCCACCCTTCGGGACTAACTCTTTTAGAAAGACGATTTTAGCTATAACCCCTTCGTTATGAGGATTTTGCAGGTCACGACCTTCTGTAAGTCGTTGAATCAAAAGAAATTTTCCACATAGAAGGGGGAGGGGGGTGGGGGGGGGTCACCCCACCCTGCAGATCAGGCATTTCAGATAACTCGTCTCCGGCAGGGTCAGCACCGCAGGATGGTCCGGCGCAGCTCCTCGTATCTCCAGCACCTGAACCCGCCGCCCAGCATCGGAGGCGGCCGCCGCAACCACCTCGGTGAACTCCGCAAGCGGAACATGATGCGAACACGAACAGGTCACTAATGTCCCGCCGGGCCGCAGCATCTTTATGGCTCGAAGGTTCAGCTCCTTGTACCCACGCATCGCACCCTCGGCCGCGCGCTTCGACTTCGCAAACGCCGGCGGGTCAAGCACGATCGTGTCGTACCGCTCACCATTCACCTCATACTCTCGCAGCAACTCAAACGCATCGGCCTCAATCCAATCCACCTTGGCCCCAAGCTCAGGGTTCAACTCCCGATTACGGTCAGCCACTTCCAGCGCCCCGCGACTCGCATCGACCCCCGTCACCCGCTCGCACCGCTGCGCCAGATGGATCGCAAAACCGCCCTGGTACGTGCAAATATCCAACGCCGAACCGCGCCCATACCTTGCCGCAGCAGCATAGTTCAACCGCTGGTCCAGAAACGCCCCGGTCTTCTGCCCCGAACCAGCGTCATAGTGAAACCGCAGTCCATTGATGGTGAAGATGCTGGTAAGTTGCGGTGGATCGCCAATCGAGTAAAGCGGCCCGGGCGGCGGCGCAACCAATTGCTCCAACTCCCGTATCTTCGGATCGGGCCGCTCAATAATGGTCGCTGGATTGATACGTTCGCGAACCACCTCAGTCAGCACAGCGCGAACGTCATCTTGCGCGGTCCCCTGCGTCAGCAACTGCAGAATGACCAGGTCGTTGTACCGGTCCGCAACGATACCCGGCAAACCGTCCGCCTCCGAGAAGACCAACCGGCAAGCATCGTTCTCCATTGACTCCGGCGCGACCTCGTCCCGCAGCACCATCGCCGCAACGACCCGCTCCCGAACCTGGTCGAGATACACACTACGCGTCAGCGCGACCTCAGCCGACACCATCCTCACCGCAATCTGTGACGCCGCACTATAAAGCCCCGTCCCCAGCGGGATCCCACGGCTATCCATCACCGTAACCAGCGCCCCACCATCAATCTCCGTCGCTCCCACCGGTGGAACCAGCGACTCCAAATCAGACCGATAGACCCAAAGATGCCCACCCCGCAAACGGTCCGCGGCCCGCCGTGTCACCGCCGCCGCCGGCCCATACGGCTGGGCCGCAACCACCCGCGGCCCGCGCTCTTCAACTTTTCTAAGCATAAACCAATGGTCGCACAACCACCCAAAACCAGCCGGTCCGACAGCCGCAACTCTAGAATAAGAACCAGCGATCGGATCGGAATTCGAAGAGAGAGCAACGGGGAACGCGCGTGCAGAAGGTCGATGTCGTAATCCTGGGAGCAGGCGCTGCCGGAATGATGTGCGCGATCGAAGCAGGCCGCCGCGGTCGGCGCGTAGTCTTGCTCGACCATGCGGAACGCGTCGGGAAAAAAATACTCATCTCCGGAGGCGGCAGGTGCAACTTCACGAACATCCACTGCCGTCCGGAAAACTTTCTCTCGGAAAACCCTCACTTCGCAAAATCCGCACTCGCCCGCTTTACTCCCTCAGACTTCATCGCCATGGTCGAGAAACATGGCATCCGCTATCACGAAAAGACCCTCGGACAGCTCTTCTGTGATCGCTCGGCCCAGGACGTCATAAACATGTTGGAGAGGGAGTGCGCAGACGCAGGGGTGCGCATCATCATCGGCGCTCGGGTCACCTCAGTCGTGCGTGATGGACATTTTCGAGTAGAAACCGCAGCGGCCGTCTTTGAAGCAGAGGCCGTCGTCGTCGCCACAGGCGGCCTCTCGATCCCGAAGATGGGAGCTACAGGATTCGGCTACGGCTTGGCCGAGCAGTTCGGCCTTCGCATCGTGGAGTGCAGACCGGGCCTGGTGCCGCTGGTGTTCAGTGCAGAGGACCGCGAACAGTGGTGCGACCTGGCGGGTGTCTCAGCAGAGGTGGTCGCTGATGCTGGAGCACAGCGTACGCGCTGCAGCTTCCGGGAAAAGATGCTGGTGACGCATCGAGGGGTAAGCGGCCCGGCGATCCTGCAGGTGTCGTCCTACTGGCGGCCAGGCGAGGCCATCAAAGTTGACCTTGCACCAGATGTCGAAGTGATCGCGCCTCTACTGAGCCGCAACGCGCGACGCGATGCCGCCGCGGCAGTCCTCGCGATTCGCGCAGTGCTCCCGTCCCGCATGGCCGAGCGATGGGTCAACCTTCACCAGCCAGACGATTGGACCAACGCATCATTGACCACCATGGAGCAGCGGCTTCACACATGGCAAATCACACCAGCCGGAACTGAAGGGTACGCCAAAGCGGAGGTGACCGCCGGGGGCGTAGACACCGCGGAACTGGATGCAAAGACCATGCAGAGCCGCAAGGTCCCCGGACTATACTTCATCGGCGAAGTAGTCGACGTAACAGGCTGGCTGGGAGGATACAACTTTCAGTGGGCGTGGGCCTCCGGCGCCAGCGCGGGCCGAGTTGTCTAGATCTAACGTCTACTGAACGATCAGCGTAAGGTTGACAGAGCGCGTCAGGCCGCCGCTAGTGGCCGAAGCAACGATGGTATACGTCCCGGCTGGTGTGATGGGGATGGGCGTAGGGTTCGGATTCGAACCGCTCTCCAGGGGAATTGCGCGCCCGGCGCCGCATCCGGTTGTGGCGATTAGACAACCGAGCAGAACAAGAACAAGGCAAGATCGTCGGGACCGACACAGCGCCAGCAAACTAAGTGGGAACAAAGTTGCGAACCAAGCGATATTGGTTCGATGAACACAAGGCAGAGTTGATGCCGCCGTACTGGTGACTCCGGTGAGAACTGTGACCGAGATAGTCGTTGTGCTACCCAGCGACGCACTGGCAGGCGTGACGTTACAGGTGGAATTCGACGGCGCCCCAGTACAAGTGAAGGTCGCCGTTCCAGGAATGTTCGCGGCAGAGCTGAGCAGCAATGGGTAGACGGCGTTCTGACCATTCGCGACGGTCAGACTCGTCCCACCATTTGGACTGAGTGCGAAGTCAACGCCGGTACCGGTGAGTGACAGCACCTGGGGCGAGTTGGCGGCGTTGTCTGTAATGGTGAGCGAACCGGAACGGGACCCGCCGACAGTCGGTGCAAACGCGATCTGCAGCGTGCATGCTGTGCTCACCGCGACGGTGCTCCCGCAAGTATCGCTACCGGGCACAACAACGAAATCTCCCGCGACCAGGACGCTTTGCACGAGAAGCGGAACGCCGCCGTTGTTGGTCAAGGTGACTGTCTGCGCGGCAGACGTAAGACCGACTCCAGCAGCGGGGAACATGATATTCGATACAGGTGAAAGAGACACGCCGGGCGGCGCAACACCGATGCCAGTTAACGCAACGGTCTGGGTGCGATATTGGTCCGACACAGACAGTACGCCGGTGATCGTCCCAACACTCTTGGGCTGGAAGGCGACGTTGATCGAGCAGCTGGAGTGAGGGTTAAGCGAGTTGCCACAGGCGTTGACTGCGGTGAAGTCGCCGCTGATGATCTGTGAGGCAATCAGTGTCAATGGCAGATCGCCTGAGTTGGTAAGCGTAACCTGCTGAGCGGGGCCCGCTGTACTGAGTTGCTGGGCCGCAAACGAAAGCGCCAGGGGCGAGATAGCATCTGTAGCGGGCGAAGTCCCAATTCCGCTGAGGAATGCAGTCTGGGTGCCAGCATCATCGGTGATGCTAAAAGTTCCACTGCGAGCACCCGAAGCGGTAGGAGTAAATGCAATCGAGACCGTGCAGCCAACGCCTGAGCCGAGGTTAGACCCGCACGTATTCGCGGTGATCTTGAAATCCGCCCCGATGATAGACGACGTTTGGAGCCCAAGGGCCGTGCCACCCGTATTTGAAATCGCGATATTTTGCGCCGGACTTGTGGCATTGATCGTCGTTGCGGGGAAGCTGAGAGTAATAGGGTCGAGAACAATAGCTGCCGCACCACTGCCTGTACCGGAAAGCGCTGCTGTCGCTTGACCGCCGGAGACATTCCCATACACAGTAAGCAAGCCGCTGCGACCTCCGGTGGCCGTGGGTAGAAAGCTGACTTGGATCGTGCAGGTCGAGTTCACGGCGATAGAAGCACTGGTACAGTTATCTGCCTCTCTGAAGTCTCCCGAAGTCGCGACCATGCTCACCGTCAGCGAAGCATTGCCGGTATTTGTAACTGTTATGGTCTGTGGCGCACTGGCCGTGGCGACCGCCTGCGTACCAAAGGCAAGCGACGTGGGGCCTAAACTGATCGAAGCCTGCGCTGCCGTTGACGCCGTGAGGAGCGGAATCTGCCACAGGCCGCGGCCATAGGTCGCAGCGCGAAGCTCACCGGCGCGACCGTCTCCGGTTGGCATCGCCGCAGCGGCAGCCAGCTCAACAATCGGCGCATTCGGCAAACCCGTGCCATAGATACTCCAGCAGTTTGCACTGTCACAGGTCGTGACCTGCGTAGTGACATAGACACCGGTGTCCAGCGCAACATACAGGGTGTTCGCATCATTAGGATCAACCACGAGGCTGTTAGCCGGAGCATTGGGCAGATTGCTGCTGATGTTGGTCCAGTGGGCGCCTCCATCGGCGGAGCGATACAGATGCGACGCATTGATGCCGTTCCCCGCGAAACCCATCACCGTCACATAAATTGTCTTGCCGGTAGCATCATGCGAGTCCGCCGCAAGAGATGAGAGATCAAAACCACCCGCGTTGAAGCTGCCACCCTGACCATTCGTCACCGGCGATGTCGCCATATCGCTCCACACTGTAGAGCTGTCCGCGGTGTTGGCAGTAGTGATGGAAAAAAGATGTCCTCCATAGCTGCCTCCGCCATCGAGCGCGCCTGCCATCCCCGCGTAGAGCACCTCCGACCCTGCATTCTGTGCAGCAGTCGCATTGCTCGTGGGGCCGGCCGCGGCGAGAGAACGGATGACTGGGTTCGTACCCGCGCAGGATGTGTTCAGAGGCCCAGCGAGAATTTCGCTGATAGCGTTCGCAGATGACCAGGCACCCCCATTGGCCGCAGGCCCACGCCAGGCCCGGCACGTTCCGATGATAATGTTCGAGGAGAGGGCCGGGTCAAGCAGCCAGGGTGCATCAATTAGAGACTCGTCCTCGGCGACCTGCGCAGACCCTATCGTGGGCGCACCGGTAAAGTTCGCGGCAGTGCAGGCCGCGCCGTTGGTGCACTGCCGAACGCTGACACCGGCCTCAGTCGAAACGTACCAAGACAACGGATTGGTTTGATCGATGGCCACGGTCCCGCCTTCGCCGGTCGAGAGTTGCGGCCACGATGTCGCAGTGGCGGCGGCCCCCGTAGAAGCAGTACCGTTTGCACCAAGACCCACCAGCAGGGTACCGGCATCCGTAGGATGTTGGGCGAAGCTGATCACCTCAGCGAGTGATCCAAGTCCGCCATTGAGATTCTGAAAGTGGGTCGCATCGTCGGCGGAGCAGGGAGTTGCCTGCTGGTTTACTCCATCGGTCGACCGCCAAAGACCGCCATCGTTGCCAAGATAAAGGAGAGGCTGCGTCGCAGTCCCCAGCACGGCAATCGCATGTTGGGCGGGAGCGACCTGCGCGGGGGCTGCGCATCCATTAACCGCATTCGTCGTGTTACGCAGCACGCATCCCGCGGCGAGCGAACACCGATAGAGATCGACCGTGCCCGCATAGAGCAGAGTGTCCTGCGTTGGGCCACTCGCCCCTGCTGGAACCGCCGCCAGCGCAAGATTGTAGTCGGCCTGTGGAACCACTGCGCTGCCGTTGCCGACCTCAATCGGAGATGAAGATAGTTGCGTCCCAAAGGTAACAGTCGAACTCGAACAGCTTGCACCAGACAACGCACACGCGTCCTGCCACAGGCCCTGATCTACATTATTACCGTCCACCGTAAACGCAAAGGTATCGCCTGTCGTCGCCTGCACAGCGAGCGCCCCACGAAAGATGGGACAGGCCGCGCTGCCTGTCGTGCCGGGCGTTGTCGCCGGGCATGCGGTTGTAGTCAAGCCCGCTCCAGGCTGATGCGCCAGCCGTGTCCACGTCACGCCATCTGCCGACTCGTAGTAGCCGTGGTACCGGATGGCAGCATAGAAGCGCTGGCGAACAGGGTTCCAGACGACTGCAGTTGCTGCCCTTCCACCGAGGTCTGCTCCGGACGGTAACGGAGTCTGCACAATCTGGCTGCCGTCCATAATCGTGGACATCTGCCAGGTAACCCCTGCGTCGGTCGAATAGTAAAGACCCATCACGCTGTTGGTAGCGTCCGGAGCATTGACGAGAACACCCTCAGCGGCCTGAGAAACAGCGGCGACCACAGTACCCGGCATCGCACTGCTCCAGGCAAATCCGGCAAAGCCAAGCCCGCTGAACGAATGATTGCCTGCCACCCCATCGTGCGAATTTTGTATCAGCGTCCAGGTGAGCCCGCCATCAGCAGATCGCAACAGCCCGCTTCCATAGAAGGAATCCGAAGCATCATTCGGGTCTCCCGTGCCCGCCAGCACAACGCCGGACTGAACACTGATCGCCCCTATACTGAGCGACGGAATCGCTGAGGCCCCGGCATTGGCGTTGAACACAGGCAGCGTGTCGGTAAGCGGAGTAAAGACCACACTCGCCGCCGCGCCGGCTGCATTGGTGGACTTCCACACGCCACCACCGGTCGTCCCCAGATAGACCGTATTGCCACTCGGGTCCGCAGGGTCAATCGCAATCGACGTAACGCGGCCTGTAACATTACCGTAGGCGATGCTCGCTACCGGGTTCGGCCCTACTGGCTGCCACGCGGCACTCAGGCTGGATAGTTGAGGAAGGGCGGCCTGCCGCACCAGCATTGCGGCGTGTTGCTGACGGGCCGCGTCTATCGCTTGTGCTGCAGCGACGCCCCCCGCAAGAGTCCTGCCGCCAAGAAAGCGGCGTGTCCGGACAACGTGTGATTCGACAGGCCCAACGGGAGCGACTTCATCTGAAGTAGGTTGCGTGGAAACCAACTGCCCGACAGCCCCAATGGGCGCGATGGTTATAAGACAGAAACCCATCATCGCAAGAAAGCGGCACACATCACGTTGGAGGGATGGTTGTGCGTGACGCGCGAGTTGAGACGATCCAATCGGGCCCATAGCGTGCAATCCGAACAGCAGACAGCTAGCCTTGATGCTGCAAGCTGGCCTCGGACGAGTCAACGCTAGAGCGGGAGAAGAACGACGGATAGTTCCACAACGGGATGAGAAAACTCTCATCTGCGTTGGAGGAGTGATCGTTGGTGTTACTCTGCGGCCATCTCTCAGCGTGTTCAGCAGCGGACGATCTCGGTAAGCCGATCTACCGCGTGGACGTCCTCAATCTACCATTACCCGCGCAATGCCACAATCTCTCTGTAGTAGTGTAGGGAGCTGACCGTATCGAGGTCCCGGACAAAACCAGCACCCTCGGCGCGGGATAGCATCGAGTCTCTCAGAAGAGGAGCGACCCTGGCTGCGGTAGAAGCCCCATCTGCCGAATATATTTCTTCGAGTCGAACTTCCTGCCCGTAGACGCGCCCGACATATAACGGACCTTCCCGAAGATAGGACGCTCTCCCCACGCCCGGTCAAATTTACCCAGGATCGCCCACGCGATCCCCGCATGTCCGTTCGGGTCTCGACCATCGAGAAAGTACTTGTCGTTCAGATAAATCGCGAACTTCATCGCGGTGGCAACATCAGGCGTCCACTCCAGTATTTTCTTAGCCCAGTACATTCTTGGATAGTTGTGCATCCATCCATAACGTACCATCTGGATCTGACCGGCGTTCCAGAGATCGTCATGGGTCTGCGCACCTTCTAGCTGTCGCAATGTGTACAAATGTTCGCGCTCGTCCCGGGCATGTTCAGCAATTGTCGTCTTGGCCCAACTCTCCGCGCAATCCGGGGAGTCGTAGTTCGGCGTATAGCGGACAAAGTTGATTGCAAGTTCACGCCACACGATTAGCTCATTGAAATAGCTGTCCCTGACCGCCCGAAGCTTCGGGTTCGACTTCGCCGCCGCTTCAACAGCCAGCGCAATCGTGAGTGGACCAATATGTCCGAAGTGAAGATAGGGCGACATGCAGGAGGTGCCGTCGATCTCCGGATGATTACGCTGTGTGTCGTAGTCTTCCAGAATTTTCCCAGTGAACAACTTCAGTCGCTTGAGCGCTGCATGCGTACCACCCTTCCACATCTCGACGGGAGCGACGCTGCGATCGAAGTCCTTCCAGTCGCGTGTCATGTCCTCAAGCACGGAATCGGCGTGGAAACCCCGTGGCCTCTTCCACACATGTCCGGCGTGCAGATTTTCGTATGGATGGAGATACTCCGGCAGAAGCCGATAAAGCCGCGGGCGAATGGTATACGCCCCATACTGCGCCTTGTCGATCAACTTGGATGGAACGACCACGTCCGTATCGACCGTCCAGAATGGAACCTTGATCCGTGAAGCCAGATGCTTGCGCCAGCGCTCCGGCTCCCGCATCGGATTCTCATCGCCGATCAGAAACGCCGCATCAACGTCCGCCAGAAATTGCTCATGCGACTGATGAGGAGCCCGCCGCATGACAAAGGAGATGTTACGTGCTGCCAGATCGGCTTCAACATCGGGCAAACCCTGGCTGAGAAATACATAGTGCCGAAGGTTGGCGTGAGGAAAGTTCGAAATACCGGCAAAGTACACGACCAGTGGCAAGCCGAGCACATTTGCAATCTTCAACGCAAGGTCGACCGCATGATTGTCGACACCGCGTTGCGCTCGCTGCATCCAGTAGACGACACATTTGCCGTCGGGGTCAGGAAGTCCATCGCGCCGCACTGTGACACGCGGATCGCTCGACCAGCGCCGGAGCTGTTCGGAAAGGTCAGACTGAACCTTAGCCATGACCCAAGTGTACGAGGCACAAACAGGGCATTTCCATGGCAGCAAAAATGCGGCCCGCAGGCCGCATCCCCGTCAAAACGAATACCAGGCCCTTACCAGAGCCCCCACGCGCGGCTGATGTAGTCGCTCAGCGTCATCGTAATCAACACGAGAAACGTGAAGAAGCCGGAGGCGACCGTCAGCTTGACCAGCCTCGACTGATATTTGACGTGCATGAAAAACAGAATAACGATCACTGCCTTGGTGCACGCGATGGCCAGCGCAACGACCGGATTAAATATTCCGAGGTCTTTATACGCCGCACCAACCGTAATTGCCGTCCCGACCAGTAGCGTCACGAAGACGATCGCATAAGTAACTGGCGTAACGATGTGATGGTCGGAATGCTCCGGGTTCACTACGTTCGACGGATCATGAAATTCAGACATAATCTTCTCCTTCTGGTCACTTCCAGCGTCTGCGATCCCGTCTAAACAGGGTGTCGGTTGATGAGGTAGAGCAAGGGAAACAGGAACAGCCAGACGATATCGACGAAGTGCCAATACAGCCCGAAATTCTCAATCGGCGCGACATATCCCGCGGAGAACTCCCCTCGATTAGCTCGCCAGGTCAGCCAGAACAAAAGAACCACACCGATGACCATGTGAAGCGCGTGCATTCCTGTCATCGCGAAGTACAGGAAGAAAAAGACCTGGGTCTTCTGCGCCATATCGGGCGCAAGAGGCTGCTCCTTCAACCCGTACGCCTTTGGATTGACGAACTGCGAAACGTCAAAACTAGCGCCTGGAATATGGTGCTTCTCCCACTTCTCGTGGTACTCGACGGCCTTGATGCCAAGGAAGGCGACACCGAAGAACGTAGTGAGCACCAGGAAGATGACCAGAAGTCCCCTCTTCTTGACCTCAGCCGCCCATACACCCAGCGCCATGAAAAAGCCCGAGGTGATAAGAATCGCCGTATTCGCCGCGCCCAGCGGAATGCTTAGCTGGTTGGAAGAGACCACAAACGCGTCGTAATACCAGTTGCGATACAGCAGGTAGGCAAAGAACAGCCCGCCGAAGAACATGATTTCGGTCAGCAGGAAGAGCCACATCCCAAAGGTGCCTGCCTCGCGCTGCTGCTCCTGCGTCTCGAAGTGATGGCGGTGCTGCGGGAGCGCAACATGCTGGTGCTCCGCCGCAACCGCGGTCTCATGCGTATGTGGATGCGTTGTTGCGGTCGCATTATCCAACGGTCGTCACCTCGTGTGCAGTCTTGTGTTCGAGCCACTCGTAGTCATAGGCCTCATGGTCCACGATCGGGATCTCAATAAAGTTCTCGGTCAGCGGCGGCGATTGGATCTGCCACTCAAGTCCCGTCGCCTGCCACGGATTGTTGCCGGCGATCGCGCCATACTTCAGCGACCAGGCCAGATAAAGCAGCGGCAGCATGTATCCCACACCCAGCACCGTGGCCCCGGCAGTCGACAGGACATTCAGCACCTGGAACTCGGGCGGATACGCATGGTATCGCCGTGGCATCCCCAGATACCCAAGAATGAACTGCGGCAGGAACGTAAGGTTGAATCCGATGAAGGTCGTAACCGCCGCCAGCTTCGACAGCGACTCCGGATACATTCGCCCCGTCATCTTCGGCCACCAGAAGTGGATTCCGGCCAGGAACGCCATGAGCATTCCGCCCACCATCACAAAGTGGAAGTGGGCGACGATGAAATACGTCTCCGTGAGGTGAATGTCCATCCCCAGCGCACCAAGGAAGACACCTGTCATCCCGCCGATCGTAAAGAGGCCAAGAAACCCGAAGGCGTAGAGCATCGGTGTCTCAAAGGTGATTGAGCCTTTTTGCATCGTAAAGGCCCAGTTGAACGTCTTGATCGCCGAAGGTACCGCGACCAGCATCGTCAACAGCGAGAAGACGAGAGCGGAATAGTTGGACACTCCCATGATGAACATGTGGTGCGCCCAAACGAAGAAGCCGAAGAGCGCAATCGCCACCGACGAAAACGCAACAGCCGTATATCCGAAGACCCGCTTCCGGCTGAACGTGCTAATGACCTCAGAGATCACGCCCATACCTGGAAGGATCATGATGTAAACAGCTGGGTGCGAATAGAACCAAAAGAGATGTTGAAACAACAGAGGATCTCCACCCTTAGTTGGATCGAATACACCGATACCAACCAGCCGCTCAAGCGCCACCAAGACCAGAGTAATGGCCAGGACCGGCGTACCAAGCACCATCAGGATCGAAGCAGCATAGTGCGACCACACAAACAGCGGCATCCGAAACCATGTCATCCCCGGCGCCCGCATGCGATGGATCGTCACGATAAAGTTCAATCCAGTAAAGATCGATGAAAAGCCAAGAATGAAGACACCAGTCGCCGCGGTCATCACATGGGTATTCAGATAGTGCGTTGAGAGCGGGGTCGTGAAGGTCCAACCGGTGTCCACGCCACCCAGCACAAGGGCCGCAAGAACGACAATGCCACCAAGCCAATAGAGGTACCAGCTCAGAAGATTGATCTTTGGGAAGGCCAGGTCCTTGGCGCCCAGCATGATCGGCATCAGAAAGTTCCCCAGCGTGGCCGGAACCGACGGCACCAGGAAAAGGAAGACCATGATGATTCCATGCATGGAGAAGAACTTGTTGTAGGTGTCCGAAGCCGTCAGATCGGGCTGCGGCGTCAGAAGTTCAAGCCGGATGAGACCTGCAAATGCGCCGCCAATAAAGAAGAAGAACGTAATCGAGATCAAGTAGAGGATCGCAATTCGCTTGTGGTCGCCGGTAAAGAGCCAGCTGAGCAACCCGTCCTCGTTGTTGATATAGTTCAGCTTCGGCAGGGTCGCCGTCCTCTGATCCGGTAAGTTGAGAATTGTAGAACTTGTTGCACTCATGGCTTTACCACCCCTGGCGTCGTCGGCGCCGTTTGGTTCGACTCAGACGTGGTCAGCGTCTGCTGCACACGATAGTTGCTCTGTATGGATTTGATGTACTCCACCAGGTCGATCAGGCCGTCTTCACTGATCTGCCCTTGATAGGTCGGCATAATCGGCGCGTAACCCGCCGTAATGTGCTGCGATGGATTGAGGATGGAATCGCGCAGATAGGCATCATTCACCAGCACCTGCGATCCATTCGTCAGTTGCAGCTTCGAGCCATACACGCCCGCAAGACTAGGTCCGCGGGCCGCCGCATTTCCGGAGTGGCATGAGTTGCAGCCCATACTCGCAAAAAGCCGCTCCCCATTTTGCGACAGCGACATACCACTCGTGGACTGTTGCGTCCACTTCTCATAGTCGTCCGGGCTCAGCGCTGTCACCTCGCCAATCATCACGGAGTGGTTGGTTCCGCAGTACTGAGTGCAAAAGATATGATACGTTCCCGGCGTTGTCGCATTGAACCACACCGTCGAGTAGCGGCCCGGAATGACCTCACGCTTCACGCGGAAGTCCGGAATCGAGAAGCTATGAAAGACGTCCTGCGAGATCATCGTCAACTGAACATTACGTCCCGTCGGCACGTGCAACGCGTTGATCTCATGCTGTCCACCAGGATGCTCCGCCTTCCACATCCACTGTTTGCCAACGATATAGATATTCATCGCGTTGGTCGGAGGGTTATAGATCCTGAAGTACAGCAGCGCACCCCAGACGAACACAATCAGAAAGAGCGCCAGGGGAATAATTGTCCAGGTCGCTTCGAGCAGCGTGGAGCCTTCCACCTGGATCGCGACCGGGTGCTTCTCCTTACGATAACGGATCGCGAAACCGAAGATGAGGCAGCCAACAAAGGTCAGGCCGACCACAGTGATCAGCAGCAGGAAGAAGTAGAGCGCGTCGGCGTAGGGCGCAATGGTCGACGCCTCGCGCGGAAACAGCGCGGAGTTGTTGAGCCATTTCAACAAAAATTGCCACAAGACTGGACTGATATGCATCGTTACCCTTTATCCGTTTCTTTCTTCGTCAGGTCGTGTTCGCGCGCAAGGTTGACGTCTCTCCGGAACATCAAAAACATAAAGCCGCCTAGTCCCGCCACCGTGATGATCCCGCCGAGCTGAACCACGCGAGCGATTCTCAGGGACTGCCTGTTGGTCTGCGGATCGTAGTGGTAGCAATAGGTCAGAATGTTCGCCACGGGCGAGCCGATCTTATTGCCGGAGGCGTCAATCAGCCCCAGCAACATGTCCTTCGGCGAGTATTCGACCCCGAGATAGTACTGGGCCAGCTTACCCTCGGGCGTGACGATCTCGATCGAACTCGCATGCGCAAACTGCGACAGCTTGCCGTCCGGCCCCGGGACCCGAACATACCCAAAACCGACCGCATTGGTCACTGCATCGATCGCCGGCCGCTGCCCCGTCAGAAAATGCCATCCGGCCGCCGTCTCCGGACGGCCATATCGCTTGACGTAGAGCGCCTTCGACTTCGCCGCCTGCGCCGGCGTGTCGCTGGGATCGATGCTGATGATCACCACATCGAAGTCCTTGCCTGGGGTCAGCTTCACCATCTCAAGCGAACTCGTAACACCGTCCAACTCCTCAGAGCAGAGCAGCGGGCAGGTGTAGTACACCAGCGAAAGAATTGCAGGACGCTTGCCGAAGTAGTCTCCCAGCTTCACCGATTTGCCGCTCTCATCTACAAAGGACGCATCCAGCGGTAACTGCTGATTCAAATGCTGTGACACCCCGACCTTCTGAAGCACCTGTGGCAATTGATCGCCGGCGTTCTCGCCACTCTGCTTATCGCCGTAGCTTGAGACCTGGCCAAACAGTGGCACACATAGCAGGGCGCAACAAAGGACCGCCGCCTGCCAACCGCCTCGTATTGTCCGCCTGTCTCTCATACCGTCTCTTCTCTATCTTAAATCCAGTCCGTTTATCGATTACTTCACTGGAGCAAGCTCTGCCTTGGTCTCACCTTCGGCCTTGCCGTAACTCAGCTTTTGGGCACGAGCTTCGATGACCTCGAGCTCGTATCCGGTACGGGCGAAGCCGGAGGTCAACGGCGCCTGCACCACTGGCTTCTCGTCGCCCGCCATTTCAGCGCCTGGAGCTCCCGCCTGCGCATTCACCGGCAAGCCGCGCTGCGCGATGATCTCCATGGCGCGTGAGATCGGGATCCGAATCGATCCCCCCTCGCCGGGAACTTCGCTGTAGTTGTTCAGCAACAGGTCTTCGCGAGCGTGCAGGTCAGCCGTCGCCTGGTTGCCGTCGTCGATATCCAGACGGGGCTCAGGGAAGGTCGCGGTCATCTGCTGATACTCCTTCTGCTGCATCTCGGGGTTGCTGGCAAGGTCCTGACGCTTACCCCCTGTCGTCTCTGCGCCCGCAAAGGCGCTGAGCGTGTTCCACTTCGTCGTTGGCCCATCGTCCTTCTTGATTCCGTTATTGATGAGCGCGCCCAAACCAAAGCAAAGCAGGAAGAAGACGAAGACAGAGCCGAGCAGTCCCGCCAGGAAGACCGCAATACCATTGGCATTGACGTCCGTTACCTCATATCCCGGGTGGTCCGCGTCACGCACATGCGAATCGTGCGCTCCGAGTTGATTCAGATCGTGGTCGTTAGTGGGCATGTTCGGGCTCCAGCATCTCCTCGAGGTGAGGATCGTTCACGTTGATCAGAGGACGCGCTTGCAGTTCTCTCATATAGAACCAGCCCCACAGCGATATCACCGCCACAGGGACAGTAATGTAAGCAAGAATTCCAATGTTGCCAACGATATGCAGATTTCCCGCCGCGTCCGCGAAGTTCGGCTCGATCAGCCAGAACATATCCAGGCAGCGCGCGAAGATCATGAAGCACGTCAGCCAGATCATCTTCTGCTTGTTCCGTTTCAGGTCGCGCGAGAGCAGCAGAACGAAAGGAATCAGCCAGTGGCAGATAAAGTCCGCCGAGCAGACATACCACCATCCCCCGTGGATTCGGTTCAGGTACCACGGAATCTCGTCCGGAACATTGCCCGACCAGATGATGAGGAACTCCGCGAAGCAGAGGTAGATATTGAGCATCACGAATGCAAACGCCAGCTTGCCCAGGTCGTGCTGTTCTGTCGCCCGCAGCATCGTCTTCATCGGCTCAAACCGCGATAGCAGGATCACAGTCAGAATCCCCAGCGCCAGCACCGCATAGCCCTGGCCAACAATAAACTGGAGTCCCCAGATCGACGAGTACCACGTGATATCGAGTGATTTGATCCAGTCGATCGCTCCCACAGTCAGCAGGATGGAATAGATGACGATGCCAGGTCCGGACAGGTTCTCCAACTTAATGCGCCAGTAATCGTAGCTCGGCTCCGTGCCCCGTGCAGGATCGGCGTCGCGCTCGAGCGACCACTTGTTCAGCAAATACTGGAACAGCCACAAAATTGCAAAGATGCCAACAGTCTGAACGATGACAGCCGTCGGGTTGAGCATCGCCCGCTTGGCATTCAGCGTCAACGCCTGTTCCAGTGTTACAGCGTGGTTCGACAACGCCTCGGCGACCGCTCCTGCTGTCGGAAATGCCGCCCACTGATAAAGGTGCTTCCACAGAAAGATGATCGGCACGAACATCAACCCGACGAGCCAGATCGTCCGCGACATCGCCTCAAGCGGACGGCGCAGCAGCAGCCCCCACTTGCCGCCGCTGACGTACTGCAGCATCAACATCGCCAGCCCACCGACGGCGAAGCTGAAGCAAATCATGTAGCCCATCAGGTAGGCGCGGAGGATGTGGTTCTTGCCCTCATGAGTGAAGGCGAAGAAGATCGAAAGGACTGTGGCGACCGCGAAGACAATCAACGCACGCGTCCGCCATGCGGAGACAATCTCCGGTGCAGCAAGCGTTGCAGGCAGCGTCCGCGGCCCGTGATCGCCGTGGTGCCCGCCCGCCCCTCCGTTATGTTCGTGTCCAGATGACATGCGTTTCAAGCCTTCGTTCGGAAGCTTCCGAGGTTACTGCTTCGGTACGGTTTGTCCGGCTGGGGCAGCGGCCGGAGCAACTGAGTTGGTGTGCGTCGGGGTAACGGCCCCTGTTCCGGCAGCTCCAGGGACCGGAAGAACAAATAGTCCGTTGTCGGGGGTCCCGGTCACTGCTGTCGGCGGCAGGGTCCACTCGTCGGCGAATGAGGCTGGTAAACCGTCGTGTTCAGCGATACTTGCCAGCGGTTGAACATGTTCTCCGGCCGGAACATCGGCCTGTGTCGCCTTCTGGCTCAACTGCAGCGCCCTGATGTACGCCACAATCGCCCAGCGGTCGGCAGGCGTAACCTGCGCTGCATAGTCCGGCATCGCGCCGTATCCGTTCGAGATCACGTGAAAGAAATGGCCCAGCGGAGCGGTTTCAAGCCTGGCCGAATGGAAGCTGCCGGCCTTCATATATCCGCGCTGCACGATCATTCCAATGCCATTGCCCACCCGCGAGTGGCACGGCGTGCAATAGACGTTATATCGCTCCTGCCCGCGCTCGAGCACCTCAATCGTGGCCGGGAAGGGCATCCCATCGCCCTCTTTTCCATTCACCAGGCCCGTGTAAAAGTACCCATCTTCATGCAGCTGGTTCCGCGCAACGGTGTTCTCCACCTGAGGACGCACCGAGCGTCCGTCCGCATAAAAATCGGTGCCCCGCTGCGGAAAGAACTTAGGCTGGTCATGCATGTCCTGGCGGCAGCCGACGAGAACTAACGTCGCCGCCATCGCACCAAACGCCGCGAGTTTGTTGAGCTTTTGCACGCTATTCCCTGCTCCCTGTTCCCTATTCCCTCGCATTCAGTGGTCCACCTCCACCACGGAGACCGCGGGGAACTGTTCGAGGAACGCTCGTGTCTCGGCAGGCGAAAACAGCGGGTCCGTCGCCTCAAGACAAAGAAAGAACTTGTCCGTCGTCGCCCCGTTCCTGAAGTTGGGCGCATTGAAGAGCGGATGATAGGGCTGTGGCAGGCCATTCAGCGCCAGCATCCCGAAGCATGCCGAGAATCCGGCAAACAAAATCGTCCATTCGTAAGCCGGAATGATGAACGCAGGCCACGAGAACAATGGCCGTCCGGCAATATTCAGCGGATACGCCCAAACATTGACCCACGTCTCCATCGCAAATGCGGTCGTCACCCCGAGAAGTCCGCCCAGCAGACACACTAGCGGCACTCGCGTCTTGTGGAAGTGCAACGCCTCCGCGGCCTCTTCCACCGGATACGGCGTGTAGCACTCCATCCGGCGATATCCCGCGCGGTGCGCCTCTTTCGTTGCATACACTAACTCGCTGGGCGTGTTGAACTCGGCCAGCAGTCCGTAAATTCCTTCGCGCGGCGGCATTAGGCTCCCTCCTCCGTGACTGTCTCTGCTTTGGCTCCGCCCGGCGTCACCTTGGTCTGCGGCAGCATCATCCGGATCTCGGACATCGGAATCATGGGCAGGAAGCGAATGAACAGGAAGAACAGGAACGTGAACATACCCAGCGTCCCTACATAAATCATGTAGTCCCACTTCGTCGCCCGGTAGGTGCCCCAGCTGGACGGCAGGTACTCGCGATAAAGGCTGGTAACGACGATGACAAAGCGCTCAAACCACATCCCTGTATTGATGATCAGCGACAGAACGAACAGCCAAGCCACATTGACCCGCAGCTTGCGCGACCATAGCGTCATCTGCGGAATGGCGATGTTGGTCAGGATCAGGACCCAGTATGCCCATCCCATCGGCCCGAACATCCTGTTCCACATCATGAAGAACTCCCAATGGCTGGCTGAGTACCAGCTCATGAAGACCTCCATTGCGTATCCGTATGCCACGATCGACCCAGTCGCCAGCATCACCTTGGCCATGTTGTCCAGGTGGCGCAGCGTTACCAGATCTTCCAGGTGGTAGAACTTCCGCAGCGGGATCGCCAGAGTCAGCACCATCGCGAACCCCGAGTACACTGCGCCCGCAACGAAGTAAGGCGGGAAGATCGTCGTATGCCACCCGGCCAGCGCTGCCACCGCAAAGTCGAAGCTGATGACCGTATGCACCGAGAGCACCAGCGGCGTTGAAAGTCCCGCCAACAGCAGGGAAGCCGACTCATACCGGATCCAGTGCCGCGTCGATCCGCGCCAGCCCAGGCTCAGCATGCCGTAGAAGTACTTCGCCAGCGGCATCGTCGCCCGGTCGCGCAGCGTCCCAAAGTCGGGAATCATTCCCATATACCAGAAGATCACCGAGATCGATGCATACGTCGAAACCGCAAACACGTCCCACGCCAGCGGCGAACGGAACTGCGGCCACACGTTCATCGTGTTCGGATACGGGAACAGCCAGTAGGCAAGCCATGGCCGGCCGACGTGGATCAGCGGGAACAGACCAGCGCAGCACACCGCGAAGATCGTCATCGCCTCGGCAAACCGGTTGATCGAGTTACGCCACGTCTGCTTGAACAGCAAAAGAATCGCCGAGATCAAAGTGCCGGCGTGACCGATACCGATCCACCACACAAAGTTGATGATGGCGAATCCCCAGGCCCCCGGGATCGTCACGCCCCAGATGCCGACGCCTTTCAGGAAGAGCCAGGTGCAGCCGATCACCAGGCCCATGGCCACGCCGGCCGCCACGATCAGGCCGAAAAACCATCCCAGCGGCGTATTCGAGGTCAGTACGATCCCGGCGATCTTCTGCGTCACCGACTTGAACGTATGACCCGGGGCGATGACCGCATACTCGCCAGTACGCGGGTCGATCATGGAATCGACGATCGGGTCTTGCATGGGCCCTTTGGTCGCCATTATGCCAGCTCCGGATGCGGGTTGATGACTCCGGCCGTATAGGTCGTGCGCGGACGGAAGTTGAGGTCCGCGAGTACCCGGTAATCGCGCTCCTCAGCCTTGAGCTTTGCCACCTTGCTTGCCTTGTCGTTGATATTGCCAAAGGTAATAGCGCTGGTCGGGCACGCCTGCTGGCATGCCGTCACGATCTCGCCGTCGCGAATCTCGCGGTTTTCCTTATCGGCCTCGATCTTCACCGCTTCGATCCGCTGCACGCAGTAGCTGCACTTCTCCATTACGCCGCGTGAACGCACCGAAACGTCCGGATTGCGCATGAACTTCAAGCTCTCCGTGTCATAGTCCGAATACAGCAGGAAGTTGAACCGGCGAACCTTGTACGGACAGTTGTTCGAGCAGTACCGGGTCCCCACGCACCGGTTGTAGACCATCGTATTGATGCCCTCCGGCGTATGCACCGTCGCGCCAACCGGGCAGACCTGCTCGCAACCCGCGTTCTCGCAGTGCTGGCAGGCCATCGGCTGGAAGTGCGCCTTGGGCGCATGCAGATCGCCCTCAAAATAAGTGTCGATCCGCAGCCACTGCATGATGCGCCCGACCTTCACCTGCTCGCGGCCGACCACCGGAATATTGTTCTCCGCATAGCAGCTCACAATGCAGGCATTACAGCCGATGCAGCTGTTCAGGTCGATCGCCATCCCCCACGCGTTCTGGATCTTCAGCGTCGAGGGGTCCTGCTTGTCGTACTTCCACGCGTCCGGGAAGAACGAGTTGTCGTGGGGCACCTCCTCACCCTGAGGTGAGTACCCAACTTTATCGATCAGCGTACCACCCGCTCCACCCTCATGCGCGAAGTGCGGGTTCTTCCTCGCCTCATCGACGGTGGCATACCGAATGATCGACCGCTCCAGCGCCTCATGGCCAGCCAAAGAATAGACGCCCTCTTTATCCGAAAGCGGCCTCTCCAGATCGTGCTGCGCAAAGCTTCCGCGATGCTCGATGTTCTGGACCTTGGTAACGCAAAGATCGTAGGTCCCCGGCACCTTCACTGCAGTCACGCCCGAGATAAACAGAGGCCCGTCCGCAGTGCGAATCTGGTACCCATCAAAGCCCACACCCTGACCCACGCGTCCAGCCTGCACACCCCGGCCAAGTCCCAGATGGACAGTGATCACGCCGTCAGGATGGCCCGGAATCATCAACGCCGGCGCAATACATTCACGTCCATTGAACGAGATCTTCACCGGGTCCGACTGCTCCAGCTTCAGCTCGCCCATCGTGTTCAAGCTCATGATCGCCGCATTGTCCCAGCTCAGGTTCGTCACCTGCTTGGGTAACTCCTGCAACCAGCCAACATTAGAGAACCGGCCGTCATAGATCGAAGGATCAGGCCGGAACGAAACCTCAAGCCCACTCGAAGCTGTCACCGGGAAAGAAGCCACCGCACTCTTACCCGTGCCACCGGCCTTCGCCGTAAATGCCGTTCCCTCCACCCATCCATCATGCAGCGCCTTACGCCAACCGGTAGCAAAATCGCCTTTAATATAAGTCTTGGCATTGGCGACGACGACGTCATATGCCGAGAGCTGCACATTCTCAAGCAGCGCCTGCAGTACATCGTGCGCCGAAACCCCGCCATACAACGGAGCAATCATCGGCTGAATAATCGAGATCGTCCCGTCGTACGCCCGTGCATCCGACCAGCTCTCAAGATAGTGCGCCTTGTTGATGTGCCAGTTCGCAATCGAGCCCGTCTCATCCAAATGCGATCCCAGGTGCACCGTCACAGGGACCTTCGCAAACGCGTCCTGGAAGTGAAGATCGCTCGGCGCCGAATAGATCGGATTCACACCGAGAATCACCAGCCACTGCACCTTACCCGCGTTCATATCGGCGACCAGCCACTTCAGGTCCGCGACCTGCTCGCTCGGCATCGGATTCACCGTTTCGGTATAGATGACCGTCTTGCCAACTGCACCCAGCGCCGAGTTCAACGCGTAAGCCGCAGCATGCACCGCCGGCGGGGCCTGCTCACCCGGAATCACCACGCACTTGCCGCCTGAAGCCTTGAGATCACTCAGCAGTGCCGCGATGAACTTCTGCGCATCCCCGGTAGCATCCTGCGGGGTCGAACCATTCACGAGCGCGGTCGCAAAGCCCGCAATCTCGCTTGGCTTCAACGCCAGCCGATGGTCCGCCTTGAACCCGGTCACCGTCGGCATCGTCTCGACGACGTACATCCGGTTCATCGTCTTGCCTTCTTCGTACCGGTGCCGCTCCGCATACCCAGCCGCCAGCGGCAGGAACCCTGGATGCCCAATCCCACCCAGGAAATCCGCATCCAGCGACAGAATGACGTCAGCCTCTTCCAGCTTGTACTGCGCATCGGTATAGCTGCCAAACGCCGCCTTCGACGCTGCCCGCGACGAGTCCTGGTTCACCGGCTCCCACTGAATCAGCTTCGCCGAAGGATAAACCGCCTGCACCTGCTTCCACTGCGCCGCCAGCGTCGGAGACGTAATCGTCTCACTCAGGAAATAGAGCCCCTGGCCTCCATTCAACTTCTTCGCCGCACCGGCAAACGCCTCCTGGAACTCGCCCCAACCCGAAACTTCGCCGCGATGCAGAACATGCTGCGATCGGTCCGGATCATAAAGATCAAGCAGCGTCGCCTGCGTAAATACGTCCGACTTGCCCTTCGACATCGGGTGTTCCGGATTGCCGTCCACCTTGATCGGCCGGAACGAATCCGACTTCACCAGCACCGGAATCGCGCCTGTCGGGAACGGATACGCCGTCGCAAAGTACATCGCCTTGCCCAGCACCAGGTCCTCGGGCTGCTTGATGTATGGAAAGATCGGCTCGTCCGGCTGCTTCGTACAACCTGCCAGCCCAGCCAGCGCCAGCGACGCGCCCATCACCTTCAAAAAGCCGCGCCGGCTCACCGAATCGACCCATTCGCCAGCTCCGGCCTGCCGCGGAAACTCCTCGCGCATCAACTCATGGAACGCCGGCGTCTCCGCCAGCTCGTCCAGGTTCTTCCAGAAGCGCCGCCCCGTCCTGCCGTCCAGCTTGGCGCGGACCTCGGCCAGCGTCAGCTTCGCCGGCGCAATCTGGGTCACAACTACGGGTTGTGCTGCGGGTGCTTTCATCTCAGCCATCGTCTCGTCGGTTCCAATCGCAGTCGTTTCGAGTCCAGTCGTCTTCATCATCGGTGGCACGTCTCGCAACTCGACAGCTGCTCCGGATTGCGGATGTGATATTGCGCGGTTAGATACTTGCCCAGTTCCATCTGGTCAGTAAACTTCTCATAGCTCGCCGGCATCGTGATCCCCAGCGGCGGCACGTCGCTCGAAGTCGGCCCATGCGCCTCAGTATTCATCTGCAACAAAGCCACCTCAGGCCCCTTGCCTGAAGGATCGGTTGTCGTGCAGCTCACGTTCTGCGCCGTCGGGCCTGTTCCAGAAGCCCCGCCCTTGACCGTGCTCGTACACCAAACCGGCTTGTCGTTCGAAGGCCCGGCCCAGGCCATGTTGTAGATCTCGCTCGTCGGCCGCAGGTTCACCGCAGGATTGCGATGGCAGTTCAAACACCACT
The DNA here is from genome assembly GCA_963756685.1 of uncultured Acidobacteriaceae bacterium. Classification (GTDB taxonomy): domain Bacteria; phylum Acidobacteriota; class Terriglobia; order Terriglobales; family Acidobacteriaceae; genus Edaphobacter. Next base: position 1,814,043 of record CAVWON010000001.1, on the reverse strand, counting down.
CCATCTGCAGCGTGTTCTGCTGATACATCAGCGGCATCTGGTCGCACGCGTCCATGGCAGCTCGCGCACCCGATGCCCTTGTTCACATGGATCTCGTGGTTGAAATAAACGTAGTCCGGAAGGTCATGCACCCGGATCCACTGGATCGACGCTCCCGTCGCCCAGCTCTGCCGCACCGGCTCCAGCAGGTCCGCGTTCGTCCAGATCTGCGCGTGGCAGTTAATACAGGTCTTCGTCGGAGGAATGCCTGCGTACGCCGCCTTCTCCACCTGCGTGTGGCAATACTGGCACTGCAAGCCGAGCCCTTCAACGTGGTGCTTATGGCTGAACGGTACCGGCTGGTCCGGCCGCTGGCCCTGCCGCGTCACCCACGGTGATCGCTGTAGCTGGTCCAGGGTTACGCCGAGCGCGATGACGATTACGCCAGTCAATACCAGGCTGAATCGGGCCAGCGCGTTCGAACTGCGGTCAAAAACTTGCGCCATGAGTGCGTTCCTGCTTCCTCTGCATTACCTTCGGCTAGGGGTTGAGAAGTTGCTGTCTGATGGTTGTATTTCTTCCGGTTGCTTTGCCGCGCGTTCCGTGGCCGGTGGTTGGGGGCGTCCGCGTTTGGATCTGCCCGTAAAATTCGCCTCTAAGAAACTTTGAGTATAGCAGCGGGAAAAAAGAGTCTGCTATGCCTAACTGTTTTTTTACCTGCAACATCCGATTATCGAACTCGCTCCCGAAATGGCTGCACAACATCTCGTGCATCTGTCCTTATTCAACTCGAATCACCACTACATCTACCCTGCCGCATAGGTATCGCTCTTGTAAATGGAAACCAATCTAGTCCGAATTCTCTTCCACTCGCAAGACATTCTTCCGCACCTTGCGATACCGTCAAAATATGCCGCGTCCCCTCAGCAGTCCACGCCCGCCTCGCTACGATGCCGCCCTCGCCTGCCGCGAACTCGCCGCCAACGACCCCAAGCTCGCCAAGCTCATCGAACGCGCCGGTCCTTTCACCATGCGCGTCGCCAGCGCCCAATCACCATTTGAAGCCCTCGTCGAATCCATCATTTATCAACAACTCCACGGCAAAGCCGCCGCCACCATTCATCGCCGTCTCCTCGAATCCTTCTCTCCCGTCCTCACGCTCGAAGCCGCGGGCACCGGCGCCCATCCCACCCCACAGCAGCTCCTCGACTGCCCCAACGAACAGCTTCGTGCCGCCGGCCTCTCAAAAAACAAGATGCTCGCCCTCCGCGACCTCGCCGCAAAGACCATCGACGGCACCGTCCCCACCCTCGCGCAGATCCGTCGCATGTCCGACGAAGCCATCATCGAGCACCTCACACAGGTCCGCGGTATTGGCCGCTGGACAGTAGAAATGCTGCTCATCTTCCGCCTCGGCCGCCCAAACGTCCTCCCTGTCGACGACTACGGAGTCCGCAAAGGCTTCGCCCTCACCTTCGGCAAACTCAAACCCACCGACAAAGTGACCCCAATCGGACCTCCCCAAACCCGACGAAATGCATCGCCGCGCAAAGAAGTGGCAACCCTGGTGCTCCGTCGCCAGCTGGTACCTCTGGCGCGCCTGCGACCTTGCCAAACCAAAAACCTAGCCCTTTGCATTGGACCTGTCGTTGCGGTTGCTTTTACCTTCTTGTTGTCGTCACGCAGGCCTTTGCTTTTTTTCTTGTGGTTGCTTTTGCCCTTTTTGTTGTCATCCCGTAGGGATCTGCTGTTGTTCTTATTTTGCCGTTCCTCTATCGCTCCGTTCAGCCACTAAGCTCCAAATCCCAAACAAAATGCGCCGCTCCTTCACCTCCCTCATCCTCCTGCTAATCACAATCCCCGTCGGCCTCGCCATCCGACTGCTACCACTCGGCCTCCCGTGGTTCCTCTACAAATACCTTGGCTCCGCTCTCTGGGCCATCGCACTCTATTGGTTCCTCGCCGCTCTCCTGCCGAAACTCCGGCCGCGAGCCCTCGCCCCGCTCGCCATCATCATCGCCACTCTGCTCGAACTCAGCCGCCTCGTCCCCATCGCACCGATCGACGCCTTCCGCCTGACCTTCGCCGGGCAAATTCTCCTCGGTCGTTTCTTCTCCATCAAAAACATCGCCGCCTACGCCATCGCCATGACCCTCACCGCCGCACTCGACCACGCCTTCATCGCGCGCCAACGACAAAATCCAGGCAACTCCGCGACATAATCAAAAATCCCGTCGCTCCGCACGCCCAACCCCTCCACACGCGATACCCTCTAATTACCTCTATGGCCAAGACCAGGTCCGCCACATCCAGGCAGGCAAAAACGGCGGGGGCCCCGCCCGAGACGCCTCGGTTCGTCTGCATCCACGGCCACTTCTACCAGCCGCCCCGCGAAAACCCCTGGCTCGAAACCGTCGAGGTCCAGGACTCCGCCGCCCCCTATCACGACTGGAACGACCGCATCACCGCCGAGTGTTACGCCCCCAACGGCGCCTCCCGCATCACCAATAAAGAAGACGAGATCATCCGCATCATGAACAACTACGCCCGGATGAGCTACAACTTCGGCCCTACCCTTCTCAGCTGGTTGCACGACAAGGCCCCTCGCACCTATCGCATGATCCTCGATGCCGACAAGGTCAGCGCACAGCGTTACAACGGACACGGCTCCGCCATGGCCCAGGTCTACAACCACATCATCATGCCCCTCGCCAGCCACCGTGACGCTCTCACCCAGATCCGTTGGGGCATCGCCGACTTCGAATCCCGCTATCACCGAAAACCCGAAGGCATGTGGCTCGCCGAGACCGCCGTCAACCGAAGCGTCCTCGACCTCATGGCACAGGAGGGCATCAAGTTCACCGTCCTCGCCCCCGTCCAGTGCGCCCGCGTGCGCGTCCTCCCCATATCTCCTTCTTTGTTGTCGTCCAGCAGCGAAACGGAAGGGCCTGCTTCTCCTTCATCTACAGCTAACCCGACCGAAACCCCTTGGACGGAAACACCCAACGCCACCGTCGATCCCACCCACCCCTACCTCGTCCGTCTCGACGAGGGCCGCAGCATCGCGGTCTTCTTCTACGATGGCCCCTCCTCCCGTGCGATCGCATTTGAAGGCCTCCTCAACAGCGGTGACGACTTCGCCAAACGCCTCCTCAACGCCTTTCATCCTCCCTCCCCCGGCGATCCCGAAGTCGCCCAGATCTCCCACGTCGCCACCGACGGCGAAAGCTACGGCCACCACCACAAACACGGCGAGATGGCCCTCTCCTACGCCATGCACACCATCGAGGACGGCGTTCAGGCCAATCTCACCAACTACGGTGAGTTCCTCTCAAAATTCCCGCCAAAATGGGAGGCCGAGGTCGCCGAAGACACCTCCTGGAGCTGCGCCCACGGCGTCGAACGCTGGCGTTCCAACTGCGGCTGCAACGGCGGCAAGCCCGGCTGGAACCAGGAGTGGCGCGCCCCCTTGCGCGAAGCACTCGACTACCTCCGCGACGCCACCGCCCCCCTCGCCGAACAGCTCGCCCAGCCCCTCCTCAAAGACCTCTGGGCCGCCCGCGACGCCTACATCCAGGTAATCCTCGACCGCTCCCCCGCCTCAATCATAAGGTTCTTCGCCCAGCAGGCCACACGCGAGCTAACCGAAGCCGAGCGCACCGCCGCCCTCGAGCTCCTCGAGCTCGAACGCCACACCCAGCTCATGTACACCAGTTGCGGCTGGTTCTTCGACGAGGTCTCCGGCATCGAGACCGTCCAGATCATCGCCTACGCAGGTCGCGTGATCCAACTGGCCGCCAAGCTCTTCGGCCAGCCAGGCAAAGACCTCGAAGCCGGCTTCCTCGCCATCCTCGCCAAAGCAAAGAGCAACGTCCCCGAGATGGGCGACGGCGCCCAGGTCTACCACCGCTACGTCAACAGCATGCAGATCGGCCTCGAACAGGTCGGCGCCCACTACGCCATCAGCTCCATCTTCCGCGCCTACCCCGAGCACGGCGAGCTCTTCTGCTTCGACGTCCACCGCGAGAGTCAGGAGGTCTTCAACTCCGGCCGCGGCCGTGTCGCCGTCGGACGCGCCCTCATCTACTCACGCATCACCGAAGAAAACGAGGACATCTGCTTCGCCGTTCTCCATCTCGGCGACCAGAACCTCTCCGCCGCGGTCAAAGCCTACAACTCCGAAGACCCGGCAGAGGTCGCCGCCTTCCACACCTTCACCACCGAGATCGGCACCGCCATTCGCCGCGCCAATCTACCCGAGGTCATCCGCCTCATCGACCGCTTCTTCGGCGAAACCGCCTACTCTCTCACCTCGCTCTTCGCCGACGAGCAACACCGCATCCTCAACACCATCCTCAACCAGACCATCTCCGAGATGGAGGACTCTCTCCGCAAGATCTACGAGGACCACGCCTCCCTCCTTCACTACCTCACCGAAACCGGCATGGCCGCACCACCCGCCCTCGCCTCCGCCGCCCGCTTCGCCATCAACGCCAGCCTGCGCCGAGCCATTGAGGCCGAAGCCTTCGACCCGGACACCATCGAGACCCTCCTCGCCCGCGCCGAAACCGACCTGGTCTCCCTTGACACCCAACTCCTCGGCTACACTGCCGGCCAGCGCATGAAGCGCGCCATGGTCCGTCTCGAGGCCTCCGCCGCCGGCGATCCTCAAGCCTCTGGCGCTCTAGCCACCGCCCTCGTCATCGCCGAAACCATCCACAAGATGCCCTTCGAGGTAAACCTCTGGCAGGCCCAGAACATCTGGAACGACCTCCTCCGCCGCAGCGACATGAACTACTGGGCACCAGAGTGGAAAGAGGACTTCAAGAAACTCGGCAAGTCCATGAACATCTCCGTCGACGAGCTAGTCATCGAAGAGGGCGTCAGCGCCTTCTAGCCACCTTTTCATAGAAACCTACTAGAATTGCTAGCTTCGCTGAAGCCCTCAAGAGTCCATACTTCCAATAAAGCGGAGCGTGTGCTCGATGGGATTTGCCTGCCACCGGGTCGCGCCTCAGCGACAGGAGCGTCCCAATGAATCGAGCCAACACAAGAAGCATCTCTTCGACGTACACCATCGGCGCCACACCTCGCATCGACAGCAGAGGCGCCCTCCTCATCGCCGCGGCGCTGCTGGCCTCCCTCCTTCTCGCGACGGCCCACGCACGAGGCCAAGCCCCCAGCGAACTGCAACAGAAGCTGGCAGCAGTAAAGCAATCTATAGCCGAAAACCAGCAGAAGCTGCGTCAGTATCAATGGACCGAGACCACCCAACTCACCCTCAACGGCGACGCCAAGCCCCCGTCACAGTCTTTGTGTCAGTACGGCCCCGACGGGACCGTGCAGAAGACCCCTCTTACCCCGCCGCCGCCACCCCCGAGCGGGGGCAGGATGAAGCAGAGAATCATCGAGAAAAAAACTGGCGAGATGAAGGATTACATGGGACAGGTGAAGACCCTGCTCGGCCAATACGTGCCGCCAAACCCGCAGAAAATGCAGCAGGCCTTCCAGGCCGGCAAAGCCTCCCTCAACCCGTCCCCCGACTCCGGCACCACAAGCATTGTCTTCAAGGACTACTCTCTACCCGGCGATCAGATGACCCTCACCTTCAACACTGCAGCAAAAAAGATCGTCGCGTTGAACGTGAACACCTACATGGATGATCCCAAGGACGTAGTGACCCTGACCGCACGGTTTGCCAGCCTGCCCGACTCCACCAACTACGTCCAGCAATCCGTCCTCAATGCCACGGCCAAGAAACTCGTCGTCACCACGACCAGCACCAACTACCAGAAGATGGGCGGGCAGTAACACCCCCCCGACATCGTCTAACTCCGCCAGTGCAACGTCACCGGCCCCTGAAGCGGATGCTCCCCGGTCCCATTCAACCGCGCCTGCTTCAGCGCGAAGTACCACTTCGCCGGCTTGTCCGCATCATCGATCAGCATCAGCCCCGGATTGAACCGTAGCCCCTCCGCCTGCTCGATCATCGTCTGCTGGTCTTGTCTTACAAAACGCGCCCCAAAGAATGTAGCAATCGGCGTTACAAATGGGACCCAATAAAAAACGTTCCACGCCGAATACACATCGATCCTGCAGGTCGAAGCCGTAATCGGCGTTACCGTAGTCAAACTGGCAAACCACTTCTCCCCCGCGCGGATCGTCTCATACCGCCTATTCGGCAGCACAAAATCGATCGTCGTCGTAATCGCCTCTCCATACACCCCCAGCAGCTTGTACGGCGCCGAATTCGCACTGGGAGCATGCGACGACATCCGGAACCCTGCATTCCTTCCTTTGTTTTCGCGGTCTTCCAGTGGCTCAAAGTGCTTCTCCTTCTCATGAATACTCGCCCTGCTCCGCCACCACCACGCCTGGTGCACAAACGGCCCATGCGCCGGGTCCATCAACCCGATAATTCCGTGGTCCACATTACATGGCAGCTCTGCCATAAGGTGCGCACTGCGAAACCGCGCCGAAAACTTCGGCACCTCCGGCACCAGCGGCAACTCACCCATCACCCTCCCGGTCCCTGCCTCCGGCAAATACACCCACGCATACCCATCTCGCTCCTCGCACGGAAACGCCCCCGCATAAATCTTCGTCGGATCCAGCGTCTCATGACTCGTCAGTGAAGGGATCTCCTTGCACTGTCCCGAGCAAGGCTCAAAGCGCCACCCATGGTACTTGCACGTCACCGTCTCGCCATCGAACCACCCGGCCGACAGTGGAATACCCCGATGCGGACAAAGATCACGCATCGCAAACACTCTCCCATCATTCTTCCGCCCTACCAGCAGAGGCACACCCAGCAACATCGCCTTAGCGGTCTTACCCGCGCGCAGCCCACCGGTCCGCATCGCCGGGTACCAATCCCCAAAGATCAGTTCCGTCGGCGGCCCTGCGACCTCCGCAACTCGCACCAGCTCACTCAAGCAAACTCCCTCGCCGCATCAAAACAACAATGCGCCCTCCCATCATAGCCGCGCGCCGCTCCACCTAAGCTTTCATTGATGCCCCTGTCCCCCTCACGTAAACTCGGCTGATAGTCAACGGCCCAGCGATGCCAATCACCCTGACACCTACCCAACCCGCAATCAAACGCGACCGACTCATCCTCCTCGCTCTCTGGTTCCTCTTCTACGGCAGCCTGACCCTCATCACCCCGCCGCTCCTCGACGACGCCGACTCCGTCCACGCCGAAGTCTCCCGCGAGATACTCCTCCGCCACGACTGGATCACCCTCTACGCCAACGGCATCCGCTACCTCGAAAAGGCCCCGCTCCTCTACTGGTCCATGGCTGCCAGCTTCAAACTCCTCGGCGTCCGCACCGCCGCCGCGCGCCTGCCGCTCGCCTTCACCGTCCTTGCCCTGGCGCTCGTCATCGAAGCCTTCGCCCGCCGGGCCTTCGCCAGCACCCGTGCCGGCCTCTACGCCGGTCTCATTCTCCTCTCCAGCTTCGGCATCTTCATCTTCACCCGCATCACCATCCCGGACGCAATGGTCTGCCTCTGGCTCACCCTTGCCCTCTACTGCTACTGGCTCACCGAGCAATCGGACCCGCCACAAAGTCGGGTGCCCCATGATCGGCGCAGCCTCATCGCGCCTATCGTGGGGTCGTTCACTACCCAACATCTCCCCTCCAACCCAAACCCACTCCTATGCTGGGTCTTCGCCGCCTGCTGCGCCCTCAACGTCCTAACCAAAGGCTTAATCGGAATCGTCTTCCCCCTCCTGATCGTCCTCACCCATCTCGCGCTAACGCGTCGCAACGCAAAAGCAGTCATCACCCGCATCGGCCAACTCGCCCCAATCTCCAGCTTCATTATCTTCCTGATAATCGCGGCCCCGTGGCACGTTCTCATCGCGCTGGCTAACCCCACCCAAGGCCATCCCGGCAACCTGGCCTTCACCCGCGGCCACTGGTCCGTCCCACTCCCCACCGACGGCAACGTCCACGGCTGGCTCTGGTTCTACTTCATCAACGAGCATCTCCTCCGCTACCTCAACCTCCGCGTCCCCCGCGACTACGACACCGTCCCCCTCTATCTCTTCTGGGGCCTCCTCCTCATCTGGTTCATGCCCTGGAGCGCCTACCTCCTCCGCGCCTTCAGCACCGTCCCATGGCGCAAATCCATCCGTCCCCTCGTCTCCGTCCGCACCCTCACCGCAACCGAAAACACCCGCCTGCTCCTCGGCATCTGGGCCCTGGTTCCGCTACTCTTCTTCAGCCTATCCACTCGCCAGGAGTACTACGTCCTCCCCGCGCTTCCGCCGATCGTCCTTCTCATCGCCGCCTGGCTCAATGACGAAGCCACCGAAGCCGAATCCTTCACCGTCCCCAACCCACTCACGCGATCTGGCCAGCGCATCTCGGTCGTCCTCTTCGTACTCGGCTCCATAGCAGCGTTAGCAGCGGGGTTCCTCGCGCTCCACGCCCACACACCCGCCCCTAACACCGACCTCGCCTCACTCCTCAAACAAAACCCCGCCGACTATGCCCTCTCCTTCGGCCACTTCCTCGACCTCAACGCTCAGGCCATGGGCGCCTTCCGCGGCCCGCTCGTCCTCACCGCCATCGCGCTCTTCAGCGGCACCTTCGCCAACTGGCTCTACCGCAGCAACTACAAACCCCACGCAGCCAATCTCTGTCTCGCCGCCGCGACCTTCACCTTCCTGCTCGCCGCGCACATCGGCCTGCAGATCTTCTCGCCCGTCCTCACCTCCCGCCGGCTGGCCGACGCGATCGCCCCCGAACTCAAACCCACCGACATCATCGTCATCCACGGCGAGTACGAGAGCGCCAGCACCCTCGGCTTCTACCTCCAGCGCCCCAGCCCCGGAGCCGAACCCATCCACATCCTCAACGGCCGCAGCTCCAACCTCTGGTACGGCAGCTTCTTCCCCGACGCCCCCCGCATCTTCGAAGACGACCTCTCCCTCAACCTGAAGTGGACCGAACCCCGCCGCATCTTTCTCTGGCAGGACCTCAACGACCCCGTCCCCGCGCTGCCCGGCAAGACCTACTTCATCGCCCAGAGTGGCGGCAAAGAGATCCTCAGCAACCAACCTAACCCTTACTAAAACAAACTCGGCGCCTCCAAGAGACTTGCTGAGGCCCTCCGACGCAGTTATGCTCTGCTGGAGACCACTATCCATGCCCAAGCTCTTCACTCCTCGCGAAGCGGCCCAGGTGCTGGGCGTCAGCTACCCATCGCTGAAGCACTGGATCTACCAGGGAAAGCTGAAGAGTGTCCAAACGCCGGGTGGCCACCATCGGATCTCCGAGTCTGAGATCGACCGCCTGCTGCCTCGGGTCTCTCTCAAAAACAAACCGGAGAAGACACGTCGCATGTTTCGGCGCGTCAGCGGACGAAACCAGTTGACCGGACGAGTGACCGACATAAAGATCAGCGGTTTGCTCGCACAGGTCACGCTTGCAATTGGAGATCAGCGAATCACCTCCATTATCACAGTCGATGCCGTGCGGGAGTTGCGTCTGAAGCGCGGACAGATCGCTACTGCTCTTATCAAATCGACCGAAGTCATGATCGTTCTTCCCGACTAGTTCCCGTTGACAATAACGATTTAATTCGTTTTAAATCGAATAGTGGTTCTCCCCAGGGAGAGCGGGGTCCCAAGGCATCTCCGCCTTCCCCGGCCGGGAAGAAATCTGCAATTCCACGTTCGGCATCTTTCGTCATTCGAGAATGGACTGCTGCAACCGGCGTGAGCCTGCATTGCTTGGGGATCGCACGCGGTATCGCAGGAAGCGCCAGGTGACGGAAGCCCAGTACCAGTTCATCAATACTCAATGAGGCCGCAATGAAGCCAACAGTCTTCCGCTTGTCAGTGATATTCACATTCCTGTGCCTCTTATCAGTTACCGCAGGAGCGCAGCAGTCTGCGACTTTGTCAGGCAGAGTCACCGATTCCAAAGGGGGTGTCGTTGCAGCAGCGACTGTGACGGCCAACGACCCCGACACTGGAGTATCGCGGACCGCCGTCACAAGCCCGGTTGGTCGATATGAGATGACTGCGCTTCCCGTCGGGCGCTATCACGTCCGCGCCACAAAGCAGGGATTCGCCGATGAAACGCGCACGGGAATCAGCTTGGCGGTTGGCCAGGACGCGACCGTCGACTTTACGATGCAGCTCAGGGACACCGACGCCTGCGCCAGCGGCCACGAGTTTGCCGCCACCGATTGCGCGCTGACCTGGCACGGCATCACGCTGTACGGCGCGTATGACGTTGGCGTCGGCTGGGTCAGCCACGGCTTACCGGAAAACGGCTATAACTATGAAGGCGCATCTCTGGTGAACCGAAACGGCTATCAACATCGATTCCTCATCGCACCGAACAACCTGCAGCAGACGGGTCTGGGCATCAGGGGCAAGGAAGAGTTTCGGCCTGGCTGGTCTGTTGTGTTCAACGCTTCAACTGGCATCAATCCGCAGTCCGGCCTGCTCGCCAACGCGTCGGCCACCCAGACCATCAACAACGGCCTTCCCAGGGCCAGCTATTCGTACACCATCGACGGCGCGCGCGCGGGCCAACCCTTCAACGACGAAATCTATGGCGGTATATCGTCCACGCTTTTCGGCACGCTGACCTTCGGTCGTCAGCGCGCGCTCGGCACCGATGCGATGCTCCTTTACGATCCGGTCGCCGGCGGTTATGCCTTTTCCTACATCGGGTATAACGGCACCATGGCCGGCGGCGGCGACACCGAGGACAGCCGTTGGGACTCCGCCCTGAAGTATCGCCTCACATATGGCCCGGTCCATTTCGGCGCGATGTATAAGTTCGCCGATGGCAATGGCGGCTGCTACTCCGCCTCCGCGACCTGGACCGCCGCCACCTGCACGCCGGAATCCGCGCATAACAACGCCTATGGATTCGACGGCGGCGGAGACTTCGGCAAGTTCTCCGCAGACATCGTCTTCCAACATTACAACCAGGCGATCAGCGTATTGAACCCCTTGCTGGGGCCTCAGAGTCCGACGCAGCCATATCAGTCGACCACGAACAGCATCAATACAAACCCCATCACCGGGGTCAATCTGATCGGCACGACCAACACCGTATATGGCATCGTAACCGACAACAGCGGCATTGTGGGCGCTGTGAAGTATACGTGGGATTCGTTCAAGTTCTTTGCCGGCTACGAATACATCTGGCAGAACAACCCGACGGACCCCTTGGGCGTGGGTGCCTCGGACCAGGGCGGTTATATCATGAGCGGGGTCGAAGACAACAATCTTGATTCTGAAAAGTTGGTGCAGATCTGGTGGACGGGTGTGAAGTACACCTACCGAAGCAAAACCGACTTCACCTTCGCCTGGTATCAACAGCGGCAGAACGACTTCCGCCTTCCGCCGACCTGCTCGCCCGCAGCCGGATTCCGCGCTTCCTGCGCGGGCACCCTCAACGAGGGGTCGCTCTATGCGGACCATCACTTCACCAAGCGTTTCGACGCTTTTGCCGGAGCTGCGGGTTCCTACGTGACCGGCGGTCTGGCCATCGCCATTCCTCATGGCCCCGGCGTCCCCTATTACCACAACAACAACGTTGCTCCGACGGTCGGTGGTCGTTTCACCTTCTGATCGTTTCCGCGGAGGATCATCTTCACACTCACCGGCGTTTCAGGAACGGCCGGGCGATCACCAGCACTTCGACGAAATCGAGGCAGGTTCAATTCGCCTTAAAGTTGCGCTGGTAGCGATATCCTAATATCCATTAGGAGACGCCACCCTTGTCCTTACGGCATCGCATCTCGATCGCAACCATCGCCTTCGCCCTCGCATTTTCCGGCTCTCTCTCGACGGCCAGCGGCCAGCAAAAATCGGCCGCCTCCGACACGACCCAAATTGTCGACACGGTAAAGGCCCTCTTCGCCGCCGCTGGCACCGACGATCTCGCAAAGTTTGATTCTGTGGTCACACCAGACTTCTACATGTACGACGCAGGCGCCCGATTCAACGGTGACTCCATCATGGCCCTCATCAAGACTACGCACGCCAGCGGAGTCCACTACGAGTGGAACGTGACCCAACCCGACGTCCACCTCAGTGGTGACGCCGCCTGGGTCGCTTATGTGAATGAAGGCAGTGTCACCAATGCCTCCGGCACGCAACACATGAAATGGTTGGAATCAGCGTTCCTCAGGAAAGAAGCCGGTACATGGAAGATTGCCTTCTTCCACAGCACTCGTGTCCCTACGCCCCCACAGCAGGACCGCCCTAAATAATGTTGAAGTCGTTCACAAAAGGTACGAGTTACCTCTTTACGCCCGGGGGAGCCGATCTCTCAAAACCGAGCCGTCCTACTTGTCCGTCTTCCACACATAGAGAAACTCGTCATTGCTCGACGTGGCCAGATTGATCTTCTGCTGACGCGCGGCCCGGCTAAGAGCAGATCGAATGTTCTCCTTCGAGTCTGGAAGCTGAGACAAGGGGACCTTCAACGCCGCCCCGGGATCCAATTGCGCGATGCCACCCAATAACTGAGTGATGATCTCCTTGTGTTTGCCGTCCCGGCCCTTTGGGACATCGATCTGAAGTACAGACTCAAACATCATCGAACCGGCCACGCTCTCTCCATCGCTTGTCATGGGAGCTTCTCCTCCTCCTTTATTTCTTATGTAGACGTAAAACTAATGCAAACGTGACGCTAACGTGAACATAATCTAACGCCTTCTGTAAGTTGTCAACCCAAATCTTTACCCGATGCTCAAGCCAAACTAAGCTTGTCCTTTAAATGACACATACAAAAGAGTTAACCCGTATCTGAAAAACAGGTTTACGGTGTAAATCAGAGGTATGTCCCATGTCACCCAAAGTGACATTTGAAGTAGTTCCCTTGGCCGAGGTACCAAAAGATGACACGGTCATTCTCCCAGCAAAAGGTAAACCAGTCGTGCTCGTTGTCGACGATGAGAAAGTCATAGCCGACACCCTGTCCAGGATCCTCTCCAGAAGCGGCTTCTCAACCATGGCCGCTTACGACGGAATAACTGCGCTCGAACTCGCCAGGTCTACTCCGCCTGACCTTCTCATCTCGGACGTCGTAATGCCCGGAATGACCGGCGTTGAACTGGCGATCACCGTCACCCAAACCATCCCGGGATGCAAGGTCCTCTTGTTCTCCGGACAGGCGGCCACTGTCGATCTGCTCGAAAAGGCCCGCAATGCCGGACACAACTTCACCACATTGACAAAGCCCATCCACCCAACCGACATGCTCAATCGCATCTACGAATGCCTGGCAATGCGGGAGGCCGATATCGCATCAACTCTGAATTCAGCAGAAGATCGATCACCCAGCCCGGAGTACTCTTTCAACTAAATCGGCCCTGCTCGACTCACAGACTGCTCCTTGCCACTGTGTAATGACAGGTGTTGAACGATGCCACAATTATTTTTCTGCGCTTTTAGCCCAAAAATCGCATGTCAAGCCCCAAAACCACCTAACCCATTACCAATCAACAATATCTGCATGGCATGTTAGTTACACCCAAATCGCTATACTGGATATATAGATCAAAAAGAAGCAGGCCCCGCGGGACAATAGACACCCGGCGGGGCTAACTCGTTTAGAAAGAAGATTTTAGCCGTAACCCTTTTGTTATGACGATTTTGCCGAACAAGGCCACACATAAACAACTGAATCCAAGGAATTTACACCCGGGCAATAGGGGGGGTCCCCCCCTGCCGGCTCCCGTCCAGCAGGCGTGATCCGACCGTCCCGCAGGTGGAACAGCTCCCCACGCCACACCACCGTATCGCCCGCAAAACTCCACCCCCAGAACCACAGCCCGTAGAAGTCCCGCAGCGGCAGCAGCCACAGATCGCGAAGCACCTGACCATCACCCAGCAGACCCACTCCAACCGACAGCGCGACCGCGACTCGCGCCAGCGCCACCACGCTCAGCAGTGAAAAACTCCACAACGCAAACCCACTCGCAACACAAGTCATCATCGCCCACGGCAGAGCATACGTAATGCCCAGCCCCACATACCCCAGCTTGCGCGAGTCACGAGTCGACCGCGCCCAGCGCAACTGATGGTCACGAAATCCGCGAAGATCATAAGCAGGAATCGTCGTCTCAACCACCTCGCAGCACAGCTCCACACGATAGCCCGCCTTCGATATCCTCGCTCCCATCTCGTAGTCGTCAGCAAGATACTCCACCAGCGGCTCCAGCCCTCCCGCCTTCACCAAAACGGCCTTCGAAGTCGCCAGCGTCGAGCCAAGCCCAAAGTGAATGCCGCCCTCGAGCCAACGCGCCACCAGCACACCGGGAAGAAAATCAGTCGAAATCCCCAGCGCCTCCAGCCGCGACCAAACCGTCATCGCAGGCCGACGCTCCGCTGTCCGCCCAATATAAGGAGCAGTCACCATACCCACACGCGCGTCCGCAAAGCACTCCATCACCCGCGTCAAATATCGCGGAGAAACAAAGATGTCGCTGTCATTGATAAGCACGTGCTCATACCGCGCCTCGCGCAGCATCTGCACCAGGTTGCTCACCTTGCCCGAGGTCCCCAGCCGTTCGCGACACTCCACTAACCGGATCGCACACTCGGGAAACTCCGCCCGCAGTCGCTCGATCTCGCCCACGGCAGGATCGTCAAGACTGCTCACACCGAACACGATCTCGAAGTTGCCCGCATACCTCTGCTGGCAATGGCTCACCAGCCCTGCATACATCCGCGGATCAACCCCCTTCACCGGCTTGAGAATGGTGACATCCGGCGCAAACTCACCGTCGACCTTCCTGCGCCCCCAGTAATGCGCAAAGCTCCGAGCTCCCCAAAGGGCAAGGAGCAGATAAGCCAGCCCAGCAAGAGTCAACAGCGTAGTAATCGCCTCGATTGCCGTGGCCATCCCACAAGTTTACCAATCAACAGAGTAGGTCCAGGCTTCACTCATAGCGCAGCGCTTCAATCGGGTTCAGGTTCGCCGCCTTCCACGCCGGATAGATTCCGAATATAAGGCCGATGGCGCACGAACTCAGAAACGCCACAGTAACCCAAAGCGTCGACAAGGCGGACGGAAACAAAAAGCTGATGCCCAGCGCGATCGCGCTGCCGATACAAAGGCCAATCACTCCGCCGACAGCACACAAAGTGATC
This sequence comes from uncultured Acidobacteriaceae bacterium, assembly GCA_963756685.1. GTDB lineage: Bacteria > Acidobacteriota > Terriglobia > Terriglobales > Acidobacteriaceae > Edaphobacter. Next base: position 1,798,925 of record CAVWON010000001.1, on the reverse strand, counting down.
GCTTCCAGCGTGAACTGCATCAGAATTCTCTGCTTCGACGCTCCTATCGCCTTGCGCACGCCAATCTCTCGCGTTCGCTCGGTCACACTGACCAGCATGATATTCATCACTCCCACGCCCCCAACCAGGAGCGCCACACTGGAGAGAGCAAAGAGCAACAAAAACAAGCCGCTGGTGATGTTGTCCCAGAGACGAGTGAGCGAGTCGGTTCCGAAGATCGCAAAATTGTCCGGCGCCGCGTTAGGCACCTTTCGACGACGGCGCAGCAACTCCGTGAGCTCATCCTGCACCAGCGCCTTGTTCTTCTGGTCGTCGTATTTGAGGCTGATCCAGTAATCCAGTACCTCGGGATGGATCTTGTGGAACGTCGTCACGGGGAAAAACGCCTTATTGTCCTGCGGGTTCTTCCCGCCCCCAAACGCCTGTTTTTGTTTCTCCATCACCCCCACCACGGTAAACACCATGCCCGCAATGGTTACATCCTTACCCACCGGACTCTCCGTGCCGAACAGATTGTCCGCCGTATCGTTCCCCAGCACGACAACGTTCGCCGACCGTTCCGTGTCGGTATCGGTGAAGAATCGGCCGTCCTTCATATCGAGGTCATACACATCTTTCACGCCCGCTGTGTCCCCCTCGAGGAGCGTCCCCTCCATCTTCTTGGTGCCATACTTCACCGCTACGGTGCCCTCAACCCCGCTATTGTCCCGATATTGCAATCCCGGCGTCACCGCCACCACATGTGGCAGGTCCTTCATCGCCATCGCGTCCTCATAGGTCATTTGCTTCCGCGTCAGCATCTCCGTCGTAGGCCGCACCCCGATCACGGGAAACCGGAACACCCACATCACATTGGTCCCCAGCGACTCGACCAAGCCCGCCACACTCGAGTTCAATCCATTGATCACCGACGAGATCACGATCACTGTCATCACGCCAATCACAATCCCCAGAATCGTAAGCCCGCTACGCAGCTTATTGGCTCGCAGCGTATCCAGCGCCATCGTTACCGTCTCTTTCGTATCGGCGATTTGCATCAACGACCTCCCCGGCCTGTGTTTCTGCTAGTGCCTCACTCCGCCCTCAGCGCCACAATCGGATCCAGTTGCGCTGCCTTCCGCGCCGGATAGACACCGAAGAAGATTCCTGTGCCGGTGGCCATCACGAGGCCGGCAAGCACACTCCACACCGCAACGGTCGACGGAAATCCTGCCAGAATCGTAATCGCCTGCGCGACCAGGATCCCCCCAACCACGCCAAACACTCCGCCCACGAGGGCCATCGTGCCTGACTCGATCAGAAACTGCATCAGGATGTCCTTCGGCCTCGCGCCCAACGCCTTCCGTATTCCGATCTCACGTGTCCGCTCAGTCACGCTCACCAGCATGATGTTCATGATCACAATGCCACCCACCACCAGTGAGATGAGCGCCACCGCCCCTGCCACGGCTCCAAACGACCGCGTCACCGTGCTGAAGAACCCCACCAGCGTATTGTTCGTATCCAGCTCAAACGAATCTGCCATTCCCGGAGCGTCGTGACGACTCGACCGCACCAGCACTCTCACCTCGTCCGCCGCCGTCTCAAGCACCGGCCCAGCCTCGCCCGCCTTCACATAGATCGTCAGCGTCTTCGCTGTCCCGTAGCTCTTCTGAAACGCCGTCAACGGTACAGCGACCCAGTTGTCCTGGCTTGCGCCAAATGTGCTCCCCTGTTTCTCGCTGATTCCGATCACAGTGTATGGAGTGCCATCTACGCGCAACTCTTGTCCCAGCGGATCCACTCCCTCAAAAAGGTGGTCTTGGATATCGGTCCCGATGATTGCCACATGCGAGGCATGTTCTTCGTCCGCCTCCGTGAACCCGCGCCCCTGCATGATGTCCAGGTTCTGCAGCGCAGGCATCTGCCACGTATACCCCCGGATGCTGGTATCGGTCGTGGACTGTGTCCCCCGCACGATCTTTCCTGTCACCGCCTGCTGCGCGCCGATTCCTAAGCAGTGCTTGCAGTTCGCCTCCACATACTTAAAATCGGGAAACAGGATGTTCTTCCGCTTCTGATACCGCTGATAGTCCTCCGGGCTGGTGATGATCTGCGGCATCTTCGATACCGTGAACACGTCCGCGCCATAGCGGGCGAACTTGGTCGTTACGTAGGTATTCGCGCCGTTGACCAGCGTCACCACCGCAATCACGCTGGCCACGCCGATGACAACGCCCAGCAGCGTCAGCACAGAACGCAGCTTGTTCGCCCACAGCGACTGCAGCGCGATCTTTACCGCCTCTTTGAATTCCATTGTCTATCTTTCCTGGATTCCTTGAGACTACCAGCCGGAGCCCTCCAAAGCGAGGTCAACCTCTTGTCTGATACGCAATTAGACGGTGTTTTGTTCGGCCCGTGAGATACACTTATAGCTGCAGGCGGCTGGATGATCGCTGCCGCCCAGGCCGCGAGGCGTTGGGCGGGGGAGGAAAGTCCGAACTCCGCAGGGCAGTGTGCCGGATAACGTCCGGGACGGATGGTTTAAGCCATCTGGACGGCTAGTGCAACAGAGAACATACCGCCCTAAGTTGGTGATTTACTTCGGTAAATCCGCACGCGGCTCAGGGTAAGGGTGAAAAGGTGCGGTAAGAGCGCACCGCGCGGGCAGTAATGACCGCGGCAGGGTAAACCCCACACGGAGCAAGACCAAATAGGCAGGGATCTCGCCGCTCCTCTCCAGGCGGCGATGAGCGTATCGGCCCGATGCGCCCAGGCGGAGAGACTCAGCTGTGGATTCAACAGCTTGGGGGCCAAAACCTGCGGGTAGGTTGCTAGAGCGCCGCAGTAATGCGTCGCGTAGAGGAATGATCGTCTAAAACAGAATTCGGCTTACGGGCCGTCTGCAAACCTATGGCCTCGAAATCGCTGAAACGGTTTCGAGGCCGTCTGATTTTTTTGCTTATTTTTTTGGGTGTGGTGGAGAGGCGTTTTTGCTGGGGGTTTCGCGAATTTTGGTGTGCAGAACGTGGTTTTTTGGTGGTGAGATTGTGGTGGATTTGTGGTGAAAACGTGGCTGGAGATTGCAGCAAATTGACCGCTCAAAATTTTCCACTTTTTTGAAGTTTATTTTCGTGGATTTCCTATAACGGCACAGGCAACAGCAAGAACACTGTGGCTGGGGAAGAACGTTGGTAGAGAAGCGGATTTCTCCACTACGCAACAGACGATGAGGCCGTCTGTTGCTTCGGTCGAAATGACGCGTCTGTCTGGTTCGGAAAGAGTACAGACAACAGCAAAAGCGAAATGCGGGGATCCTTCGCTGCGCTCAGGATGACGACTTCAAAACGAAGGTGGCGGGTTAGCGGATGGCAGCCATGGCGGCGCGGAAGAGGGTCTCGAAGTCGCGGGCAACGCCGGGGTCTTTGGCGATCGCGGTTTCGATGGCTTTTTGCGCGACGGGGCGGGGGTAGCCGAGGTTGACCAGGGCGGAGAGAGCGTCGTCGCCGGCCGGGCCGTGGTGCGGGCCTCCAGCGGTAGCCGGGATGGATATGGCGAGGTCGTCGAGTTTGTCTTTGAGTTCGAGGACGACGCGTTCGGCGGTCTTCTTGCCGATGCCGGGGATGCGGGTGAGGGTGGCGTGGTCGCCGGAGCGGATGGCGGTGACGAGACGGCTGGAGTCGATGCCGCTGAGGACCGTGATGGCCAGTTTGGGGCCGATGCCGCAGATGGTGAGGAGTTTTTCGAAGAGGCGTTTTTCCTGCGTCTCGGAGAAGCCGAAGAGGGCGATCTGGTCTTCGCGGACGTGGGTGTGGATGTGCAGCGTGGCTTCGGCGCCCTCGGCTGGGGAGCGCGGAGAAGGTGGCGACGCTGATGGTGACGTCGTAGCCGACACCGGCGCAATCGACGATGGCCTGGTTCGGAGTTTTGGAGAGGAGGCGTCCGCGGAGGTGGGCAATCATGCTTGGCTGATTGTAGCGTGGGGAGACGCAGAAAAGCGGTCAGTTTTCGGAGCGCCGACCCCCACCGGGAGTGCCCGAGGCTGGGGTTCAGGCAATGAGCGCCTTGGCGTGATATCGCCAACGAGAGATCACTCCCGCTATGCTGGACTTATCGTTACTAATCGGTTCTCGATGGCCGAGTGCGATTTCGCACCAGTCGACCTTAGATCAGAGATTACCGCCCGCGAACCATCTGCTGAAATGGTCTATGAATCAACACAAGCGCGTTCCGTGAGCTCAAAAGGTCAGGCATTTTGATCCAGCTTGAGATTCATCCCAACCACGTTGTCCGGCGATTGGCATTTCCCTGCCATAGTGCGAAACTTGTGGAATTGTACGGATACCTGCGGCTGAATGGTGTATCGCAGTCCTGGCGATCACTGAGAGAATCAAGCTCCAAGGGCTAGAAACTTCAAGATTGTATCTTCCCCGCGTGAGTATGCGAGAACTTGACGACAAAGGCCCCTGACGGCGTAGAGAGCGAACGCCTTGCAGCGAATATGACCCCTGAACTCTGGCAGCGCCTGAAACCGTTATTCAATGCCGCCCTGCAACAGGGGAGCGAGAGTCGTGCCGCGTTCGTTGAGGCTGCCTGTGGTGATGATCTGGCACTAAAAACCCAACTCAAACAGCTGCTCGAGGCTGAACAACAACACACCGGCTCGGCCGATCTTCCGCTCGCTCATGTTGATGATTTGCTGAACGAGAGGAACGGTCGCTTCCGCATAGTACGCCCGATGATCGGCCAAATCATCTCCCATTACCGCATTGTCGAAATGTTAGGCGGCGGCGGGATGGGTGTCGTCTATAAGGCGGAGGACGTATCCCTTGGCCGATTTGTCGCGCTCAAATTTCTTTCGGACCGCTTGGCCCAGGATCGACAGATGCTGGAACGACTTCGGAGAGAGGCACGTGCCGCGTCCTCGCTCAACCATCCTCACATTTGCACCATCCATGAAATCGGTGAAGAAGACGGCCACGCATTTATCGTCATGGAACTGATGGAAGGCGCGACGCTGAAGCATCGCATCGCCGACAAACCGCTTCGGATTCATGAGGTCGTAGAATGGGGGATCGAAATATCGGACGCGCTCGATGCCGCTCACAGCAAAGGGATCGTTCACCGGGACATCAAGCCTGCAAACATGTTTGTGACGGAGCGCGGCCAAATCAAGATTCTCGATTTCGGCCTGGCGAAGTTGTTGCACGCGAGCGCGGCCACGAATCCTTCCGAGGCTTCTACAGCCATTCCATCAGACAATCTTACGCTGCCAGGTACAGCGCTGGGCACTATCGCATACATGTCGCCCGAGCAGGTGCGCTGCGAGGAGGTCGATGGCCGCACCGACATGTTCTCCTTTGGAATCGTGCTGTACGAGATGGTGACCGGTGTTCTGCCCTTCCGTGGCGAAAGCAACGGCGTTGTGTCAGAGGCGATTCTGAACCGCACGCCGGTCGCGCCGGTTCGGCTGAATCCCGACGTGCCGCCAAAGCTCGAAGAGATTATCAGTAAGGCGCTGGAGAAGGACCGGAAGCTGCGCTATCAAAGCGCTGCGGATATCCGCATTGATCTGCAGCGGCTCCGGCGCGATTCTGAATCGGTCCGTGAGGTCTCCGCGACACCGCACGTTGCATGGAAGCTTTGGCGGCGAGGGGCGCTTGCAAGGTCGCCCGGCCTCATTCCAATCGTTGCACTGGGAGCTATTGCGATCGCCGCAATCGTTGCGATCGGCTTCGCGGCATACATGACGCCAACTCCAGTTTCCGGCCCACTCGAGTCAACCCAGATCACCTCTTCGGCAGAGCCCAAAGAGGGGCCGCTGTTTACTGATGGATCGCGGCTCTATTTTGATAGCCGGGGAATCCCCTCAGAGATGGCGGTCGGCGGGGGCCCAATTGTGCCTATGCGCATCCTTGAACGTGGCATGGTGATGCTCGATATCTCGGCGGACACTTCAAAGGCACTCGGATCAAAAATGGACGGCGAGGATACGATGGGCCGCGGCACTCTGTGGACAACCGCTATGTTGGGCGGAACTCCGCGAAAACTGAGTGATCACCTGGCGAACCTGGCGCGGTGGGGCCCGGACGGACGCTCGGTTGTGTTTTCGGACGAGCGGGTCGTCTACAGAATCGGTGCTGACGGCGAAGATCTGACCAAAGTCTGGGAGGCGCCGAAAGATGTGAAGGACCTCGCCTTCTCGCCCGATGGCCGGCAACTGAGCGTGACCGTAGGTACTTCTCCTGACATTGCGCGGCTGTGGCGTTTGAGCGCCGACGGGAAGAACGCACAGCCATTGCAGTTCGACTGGCCTGCCGATGTCGATCAGCATGCCGGCCAGTGGACACCGGACGGGCGCCACTTCCTGTTTTCGTCCAATCGCGAGGGACGCAACAATGTATACGAGCTCGTTGCGCCACGTTGGTTTGAGTTCTGGAGGAAGCCGACCCCAGTAAGAATAACGGGCAACCAGATTCCCATCCTGGCTTCCACCCCGAGCCGCGATAGCCGCGGACTGTTCGTGTTGAGCCGAATGGACGAGGGGGCTATGAGGGCCTATGACCCACGGTTGAAGAAGCTGGCGCCTATTCTGGATGATTTGTCGATGCTGGGATTCGTGATCTCCCCTGATCGGGAGTGGATGGCATATACAGAGTACCCAAGCAGAAATCTGTGGAAGAGCAAGCTGGACGGCAGCGAGAGATTGCAACTCACCCATTCCTACTCTGTAATGGAGCAGTGGTCGCCCGATGGCAAATGGTTGGTCTACTCCGATTGGAAGAATCTGTTTCTGGTTTCGTCCGACGGCGACGCCCCCGAAAAATTGACCCCCGATGGCCGCACCCCAATCGCACCGACGTGGTCTTCTGACGGGAAGACGATTGCGTTCAGCAATTTTCCATATCCGGATACTTTGCCCCGGATTGAGGTAATCGACCTGGCCACCCGGCAGATTTCCGGGATGCCAAAGGGCGAGGGATACTACTATCCTTCCTGGTCGCCCGATGGAAAATACCTGGTCGCCATGGCGGAAAATCCTGGGCGCATGGCTCTGTACTCCGCGGCCACGAAGACTTGGAAAGATTTGCGTGCGTTTCCGGAACAATGGGGCTTTTGGAGCTGGGCAACAGATAGCAACTCCTTGTACATGGCTCTGTTCCTGGGGACAGCCACCGACGGTGTTTACCGAATGACCATTCCCCGTGGGGAATGGGAGAAGTTGACCGGCGTGGAAGGCATCAACCCTGGCAACTCTGTCGAAACTTTTGTGAGCCTTACGCGCGAAGGTCAACCGGCGGTAATGAGCCGGACCGGCGCCGCCCAGATCTATTTACTGCATTGGCCGCAGTGAGGGTTGTAGCGCCGTGGCTGGCTACAAGGTTTCCGATAACGAGATGGTCCCAGTTGATGAGGACCCTGGTAAGCACGATTGAGGCGATTTGAAGCAGGTGCTCTGTATTACATACGACCACGGACCGGCAGCAAACGAGCCGAGTCGTTCCTGTACGACAGGCTATGCTGAGGTGGCTATTCGTGGCTCCTCCAAAGTCGGGATTTCGGTTAAGTTTGTCTGATTCGACGGGCCGGATGCGTCCTGAGCTTACCGATAAACTCGTGTGTCCGACACCGGGACACCGTATTGACGGAGAACCGGGCCCGGCACCGAACAGACGGGTCCGTTCGGACTTCGCCGGCGGCCCAATTGGATTTTGAGAAGGACTGTCACTGTACGCGGACTACTGTGTGAATCTGAAGCGTCGAGCTGCTCGCGAGAACGTAATTGCCAGGCATTGCGACACGAGTAGCTAACGCTTGCGCTGCTGCCAAGGTCAGGTCAGGCGCGGTTGGCGGCCCTTCAGGTCTTCGAGGAGACGGTCGATCTGGTCTTCGCGTTCGAGCGTGGTCAGGCGGTCTTCGACGGTTTCGGCTTCGAGGATCGTGTGGTGGCGGAGTTGGTGGCTTCGCGTTGCATGGATGCTGGAGCGCAGGCGATTGAGGGCCGATGCAGTCTGGTGCGTGGCCGTGAGAGTGCGGGCGGCGTTGGCCTTGCCGATGGTGCGGGCGCGGCGGTTGCGGGCGATGAGCATCTCGCAGTCGGAGCGCGTCTCTTGAGCTTCTGCTGGAGTTTGGTGAAGGCGTTGCGCAGGGTCTCGGCTTCGGTGGTCTGATCTTCGAGCTGTTGCGCGAAGCCTTGCGCTAACTGCTGGTGGCTGATGCTGCGCTCGAGTGCGGCGCGGGCGAGGTCGTCCTGCTGCTTCTGGACGGCGAGTTCGGCTTTGCGGTTGAACTGGTTCATGGCTTCCTCGTGTTCCTTGAGCTTCTTCTGGAGGAGATGCTGGTCGGCGATGGCGATGGCGACCTGGGTTTTGACCTGGAGGAGCTGGTTTTCCATGTCGAGGACCAGTTGCTTGGCGAGCTTCTCGGGGTCTTCAGCTTTTTCGATGAGGTCGTTGATGTTGGCCCGTGAGTAGGGTTCCTACGCGTTCGAGTAGTGCCATGGTGGATCTCCTTTCGATGAAATGGTGCGCGGGTAGCTACGCTACCAGCGACGGCCAAAGATGCGGTCGAGGGCGACGAGCACCATGACGGAGCAGAAACCAGCCGAAGCGGTGTCTTCGGTAGCCGCCGTATCCGTAGGGGCCGAAGTAGGGGCGACGGATGCGGTAGGGGTTCAAGATCGGCCGGACGATGAGGCGAAGGACGAGCGAGACTGCGACGAGAACGAGGACGGTTGGGAGGATGATGAAGGTGAACATCGTATCTTCTCGATTCGAAGGTATGGTTGAAGGGTTGCCAGGCCCGCCGGTGAAATCTCCAGAGGGCCTGGGTGATGCGTCAGGCAGAGTGGGTCGTCGCCGTTTTCGCGAGGCTTCATCGCCTTCACGTTGGACATCAGGTCGTGAAGGTTCATGCCGGAGAGGGCCTCGAAGAGCGCGGGGACCTGCGCGGCGATCTTCGTCATCTCACCGGTGATCTTGTTGGCGCCGGTCGCTCCGTCGTTGCCGGTGGAGACGATGGTGATCTTGTCGACCTTGCCGAGCGGCTCCGCCATGGCGCGGACTACATCGGCCATGTTGGTGATGAGCTTGTCGACGACGGCGGCCTGTGACCACTCCTGATAGGCCTCGGCTTTGACGTTCATCGCTTTGGCCTCGGCCTCGCCCTTCTGGAAGATGATGTTGGCTTCGGCTTCGCCCTGCAGTTTGGTGGCTGCGGCGCGGCCTTCGGCTTCCATGGTGATGCGGGACTTCTCTGCGTTGGCGAGGTTTTCGATGCGCTGACGCTCGATCTCGGCGCCTTTGAGAACAGTGGCGATGAGCTCCTTCTCGTGACGGAGGATTTCGGACTCCTGCACCTTGATCTGCTCCTGCTTCTCGATCTGCTGGATCTTGACCTGTTCGGCGATGACCTTCTGCTGCATAACGTTGGTCTGGAGTTCGTAGGCTTTGTCGGCCTGGGCCTCCTGACGGCGTGCGGCTTCGGTGAACTGCGCCTTCTGGATGTCGAGATCGCGCTGGGCCTCGGCTTGTTTGGCGAGGGAGAGCGTTTCGGCGAGGACGCGGTCCTGATCGGCAGAGGCTTTAGCAACGGCCGCTTCTCTGAGAGCAATTGCGCGGCGGATGGCAGTGTCGCGCTCGGCTTCGGCGGCGGCGATCTCAGCATCGCGCTTGATGCGCGCTACGTCGGGGCGGCCCATGTTGGTGATGTATTCGTTTTTGTCGCGGACCTCGCGGATGGTGAAGCTGATGACTTCGAGGCCCATCTTGCTCATGTCGTCCATGCAGGTGGAGCGCATGCGCTCGGCGACCATCTCGGGCTCTTTGACGATCTGCTCGACGGTGAGCTGGCCGATGATGCCGCGAAGGTGGCCTTCCATGACGAGGCGGATGAGGCCTTCGCGCTGGTCGGGCGATTTGGTGAGAAACTGCTCGGCCGCGGTGAGGATGGATTCCTTGTCGGAGCGGACTTTGATCTGCGCGACGGCTTCGACTGTGACGGCCACGCCTTGCTTGGTGTAGAGGTCCTGCTGGGGGGCGACGTCGAAACTCATAAGCTCGAGTGAGAGCTGGCGCGAGTTTTCGACGACAGGGAAGATGACGGCGCCGCCGCCTTTGATGACGCGTGGGCCGCGGAAGCCGTAGACGATGATGGCTTCGTTAGGGCCGGCTTTGCGGAACATCTTGCCCATGAGGACTGTCAAAGCGAGAGTGGCGAGGATGATCAGACCAACAATGATGGCAACGGAGTTCGACATATCGTTCCTTTGTCCCTGTGTGGACTGGAGGCGTGTTGGGTGCTTGCCGCAGTGGGTGGGTGGCGGGGGAGCGCCTCGGCAAGTGAGGCCGCCAGGTGGGGAGAGGACTTGTCTCAGGTCGCTCGGTCGTTGAGCTCGTCGAGGCGATGGGGAGAGAGTTCATCGAAGCGACGGACGTAGGCGATGCCGCGCTCGTAGCGGATGACGACGACCTCTGTGCCGCGCTGGATGGGGGCGCCGTCTTCACTGCGAGCAGCGTTGGAGCGACGGGCACCAGTCTGAGAGAAGATGATTTCGCCGATGCCGCCATTGTCGCGAATGCTGTCGCTGACGTGAGCGAGGACGCCGGGCATCTCGGTCTCTTCTGTGGTGAGGACGCGCTCGTGCGGAAGGAGCAGCTTGAAGAGAATCGCCCAGAGAAGCGCGGCGCCGAGAAGCCACTGAGCAAGGACAACAGCAGAATCAACGGCGTGATGAAGATGCTGTAGCGATCAAGGAGGAAGCCGACTCCGCCGAACCAGCAGAGGAAGGCAGTGATGGTGAAGCCGTTGACCGAGGAGAGGCCGTGCGTGCCGTTGTGAGTGTGGGTGTGTGCGGCGTGTCCGAGGTGCATGCGGCCGATGTGCAGATGGGTGAAGCCGCCCGCAAACGAGAGGACGCTGAGGACGAGGCCGACGATAAAGCAGATGAGATAGATGGTTTCCATGGCTTTATTTGCTGCGTGGCTTCGCGAGTTTCCGGCGGGCCGGTTGAGTGTGGGTTGGTGAGGGCCTCGGGCTTGAGGACCTGGAAGAGGCGATCGACGAACGACGGCGTTTTGAGCACGGCTTCCATGAGAAGGAGGCAGCGGCGGGAGTCGTCGTGGTTGGCGAGGGTGAGGAGGGCCTGTGAGAGGTCGGGGTCGCGGCGGAAACGTTCGGCGCCGGCGACGAGCCAGAGGTCGAGTTTGTCTTCGGCGGTGCGGAGGTCGGAGATGAGCTCGGCGTGGTAGCCCTCGGGGTCGTCGACGAGATAGCCGGGATGGACCTGGAAGAACTTCGCGAGGAGCAGGCGCGTGGTGTTGGTGAGGTGGGGGCGGGCGCCGCTCTCGATCTGCGAGAGGTAGGACTGGCTGATGGCTTTGCCGTTGCCTTCGGCCTGGATGGCGCGGACGAGCTCCTGCTGGGTCATGGCGCGGTTGAGGCCGCGGAGATTGCCTTCGACTTCGCGGAGGTAGCGGATTTTGTCGCTGAGTTTCATGGTCTATTGCAGATCGCAATATTTATATCGCAATTTGCAATATACGTCAAGAAGATTCTTTTGAACGCCCGGGGCGACGGCGTATGGCATAGGCATCGCTGCCAGGAGTGTTGAGTGTGTGAAGGTTAACGGGCGGGGAATAAAGATAGGGCCCCCTCCCACGGGGCCCCTATCTTTCCCGCTATCTGTGCTCCTAGAAGATGATCTTTCCAGAGAGTTGGAGATTGCGTGGATTGTTGGAGAAGACAAGCTGTTTCTGGTTGAACTGCGTGTTAGTGACTGTGTCGAAGTTGCGCGACCCGGTCGATCCAATCGAGTTCACGGTATCCAATGAGCCGGGGAAGTATTGCGAGTGGTTCAGTACATTGACTGCCTGCGCTCCGAACTCGATCTTGTAGCGATCCATGAACGAGACTCGTTTGAAGATGCTCAGGTCGAGGTTGTTGGTGCGGCCGGTTGGCAGTGTGTTGCGAGGGGCGGTCGGATTTGTACCGGGGCCGCCTTGCACATAGTAAGCGTTGGAAGCGGTAAAGACTTGAGCAGTGGATGGTCCGGAGAGCGAACCCGCCGTATATCCGATTGTGTTGGTGGCACAACTTGCCACGACGGTGGAGGTGCCGTTTGCCACGCCATGCGTCGTTGTACCGGTCGGGCAGGCGACAGCGGTATTGACTAGAGGAACCACACCTGTGCCGGTCCCCTTGATGCCGTTGGGGTTGATAAAGACGCGATCGCCTGCGGAATCGTTATTCAGGTTGGAGTCGACCGTGCTTTGCACCGTAGTGTACTGGGGTGACTGGAAGGTGTAGGAAGGAGCGATCTCCCAGTTTCCGACCAGGTTTTTCATCAGGAAGTTCGAGTTCTTGAAGAATGGCAGATCATAGACACCTACCAACGTGAGGCGGTGGGGACGGTCGAGATCTGACCGTGAAAATTCTGCGTGGAGGTTCTGCGAGTCCTGAGGACGCCGCGGATTGAGGGCTGTCGAGTTGAAGTCGGCTGTGGAATCGTCGAACGCCCTGCTGTAGGTGTAGGAGGCGTTTATCAGCAGACCGTTTTGAAACCGACGGGTGAGCTGAGTCTGCAGACCGTTATAGTTTGATCCGCCAAATGGTTCATCCGAGGTGATTGCCGGGGCCGTCAACCCTGCTTGTGCATATGCCTGAACTGCATAGGAGGGGAAGCCGTTTACCGGGGCCTTGAGCGCTGCAAGGGTATTCGCAGGATTGAAGGTTACCGCCGCCGCCAGTCAGGTTTGTCGGAAGCTGGTTGGCTGCGGTGACGGGCGACTGCACGTTAATCTGCTCCTGGACATCCAAATGAATGCCGTGGGTACCGACGTAGCGCACCTCGGCGGTGTAGTCGCGGTGGAAGACATGCTGTACGCCGACGGTCCACTGTTCGGAGTAAGGCAACTTCTGGTTGGGAACGAAGGCCGAGGTGGCTGCCCGCTGCTGAGCGAGTGTTGCAAAGGTCGCGTTCGCAGGAAGGCCGCCTCCGGCCAGGAAGCCGGATGTCGCCGCATTGAGATTGACATCTTCCGTAGTCTGAAACTGCGGCGGCGCCGTCGTCGTACCGATATTGTCATACAACACGTCGTAGTTGATGCCAAAAGCAGCGTGGACTGCGGTGTTCTCGTCCAGTGCGTAGGCCACGCCGATGCGCGGGGCAAAGTTCTTGTACTGCGGAGTGGGTTTGCCGAAGGTGATGAGACCAGGAACGCTCGCCGCGATGTTCAGCGCCTGCTCTTTTTCGCTGGCCGGCACCGAGGTGAACTCGTAACGAAGTCCGAGGTTCAGGGTCAGTTTCTGTGTCATTCGGAAGTCATCGTTGGCATAGGCGTAGATGGACGACTGGTCGCCATAAAATGTCGGGCTTACTCCAGGAGGCGTCGCATTACGCAGTCCAACTTCGTCAGGACTGATGTCGTTTAGATATCGCCCGAGAGTCGAATACTCGTAGTCTCCGCGCAGACGCTGCACGAAGACAGTCGGAGCAATATACTTGCGGCCCTCCATGCCGAAGACGAGTGTGTGTTTCCCTTTGATCCACGTGAGCGAGTCGATTGCCTGGTAAAGGTTCTGAATGTCCGACTGTGGAGCATTTGCGTCAGGCCCGAGGTAGGTGGTCGTCGAAAAATCATAGAAAATCGAGCTGTCGGAAACTGAGCGAGGCCTGGAAAGTTGATCGCCGGCAAGACGGCCTGGGTGAAGAAGCGGTTGTAGCCCAGGCGGAATTCGTTGCTGAGAGACGGGGTAAAGGTATGTACCTCGTTGGCAGATATGAGATGAAAGCGCGTCAGGCGAGGGTGCGAAGAAGGCCGGAAAGCTCGCTGCGGTATCGTTTGTGTCCGCGCGGTTATACACATAGCGCACGCGAAGATTATCGTGCTGCGAGATCGTGTAATCGAGGGCATTGGTGGAAAGATAGGAGTTGAAGGAGTTCGACAGAGCGAGGGAGACGGCACCAACTGCGATTGGAGTTGAGACGCCGGCGGCATTCGCTACCTGGATCGTTGCACCACCGGGTACCGCTTTGCTGTCGTTGCAGGAGGTGCCTCCACCGGCGGGTGCCTGGTTGGGTGCGGCCGGAACGTAAGTCTTATAAACGCCGTAGTTGGTGGTCGAGGCGAAGGTCAGGCTGTTCAGCGTTGCAAATCCCGCGGCAGTCGGCGCGCAGAATGCGGTCGAGGCGCCGGCAGAGCCGGTCGTCTGCCGCTCGAAGTTTGAGAACAGGAAGAGCTTGTCCTTGAGAATCGGTCCGCCGACCTGGCCGCCATAGCGGTTGAAGTCGAATCGGGGCTGGAAGTCCGGAGAGACTCCCTTGAGCTCGGTTATTGATAGCCTGCGTTGAGCTGACAGCATTGAGATTGCGGTTCCTGAAATACTCATACAACCTACCGTGAATATGATTGGTTCCGGACACGATCAGGCTGTTGAACTGGCCTCCGGTAGAGTGGCCGTATTGCGCAGAGTAGACGTTCTGCAGCAGGACGAACTCGGAGATCGCATCGTTGGGCACATTGAGCAGCGGTCCTGTGATGCCCTTGTTGTTATTGTCGATTCCGTCGATGGTGAAGTTGTTATTGCGCGGACGCTGTCCGGCGACCGAGGGCCGGTTCCGGCACCAAGGCCACCCGAGCTGGTCACACCCGGGGTAAGCAGCGACAGGTTGAGAACGCCGAGACCGATCGTTGCCGAAGGGAGGTCCTGGGTCTCCTTCGTCGAGAAGGTTGTACCGATCTGAGCGGTCGTGGTATCGATCGAGACGTTCGCCAGTGTAGTTACCTCGACTGTAGTAGTGGTCTGGCCTACAGAGAGGACGATATCCTGCGTCTCGACGCTGGTCGCGGCCACCACAACACCTTTCAAAGCCGAGGGCATAAATCCCGGAACGGCGGTCCGAAGATCGTAGGTGCCCTCGGGGAGGTTGGAGATTCGATAGTCACCGCTGGCATTGCTCTTGCCTGTGTAAACGACGCCGGTCGCTTCGTTGATGGCGTTCACGGTTGAATTAGGGACGACGGCCCCGCTTGCGTCGCGGATAACACCGACAAGGGCCCCGCTGGTGGTCTGGGCGTGGCCGAAGCCGGCACCGACTAGGGAGAAAACTATCAGTACGACAGGCAATACTAATTTTCTTACAAACATCTACTGGCTCCTCGGAAAGGGTGTGTACTGCGTGAGGTTCCGCGTCGAAGTCGCACGGATATCCTGACCGGCAAAATGCAGCTGGTTGGTATCAGATATCTGAAGATGAGATATCTATGGGGTTGCTAGAAAGTTTAGGCATTTGTGAATGGGGAATATTGTCTAAAGTTGCCATATTGCTATGAGGGTCACGCTTTACCCGTCATCGTTCCGCGTTCGAAGTCGCACGGATTTTTGGAGTTGCCCATTGACCTGCCTATCTCGGTCTCTTCTGTGTAAAACCAGCGTTGTGGCTGAAATTCATCGGTAGTTGGCGGATTATTTGTCATCCGTCGGAATAGTTAGGCACTTGTGAATGAGGAATATTGTCTAAAGTTGCCATTTTGAAATGAAGATCACGCTTGCCTCCATCGTTCCGCGCCGGTGTCGCACGGACATCCTGATCGGCAAAATGCGGGCCGGTATCGAGATATCTCGAGATATTTCCTGAAGTGCAGGTGGAGTGCCAGACGCAAGACATGCGAGATTAGAGAAATCTAAGGTTGCGGGGAATGGTATGTCTATGAATGAATGGAGGATCTCTTTGGAGGTATTCCCGTTTTGGTTTTGCGGGCTGTCGTGAAGATGCTAATTACCTGTGAGACCATCTACTTAACAGAGGGTTTGCAATGAGCGCCGAAGGCGTGAAGGTTACGGTCGGGGTTTGCGGCGGGATTGCGGCTTATAAGTCGGTGGAGCTGGTGCGATTGCTGCAGGACGCTGGATACGATCCCCATGTCGTGATGACGAAGGCGGCGGAGGAGTTTGTGCGGCCGCTGACGTTTGCGGCGATCTCCGGCCATAAGGTGATTACGAGTCTGTGGGGCGAGGACGCGGGGGTCGTCTCCGAGGACTCGTCGATTGAGCATATTCATGAGGCGCAGACGACGAAGCTGCTGATTGTGGCTCCGGCGACGGCGGACACACTGGCGAAGTTCGCTCACGGACTCGCCGACGATTTTCTGACCACGATGTTTCTTGCGACGACGGCACCGGTGATCGTCGCTCCGGCGATGAATGTGAACATGTGGGAGCATCCTGCCACTCGCGCGAACGTAGAGACGCTGCGGGCGCGTGGGGTGAAGGTGATCGAGCCAGGCAGCGGCTATCTGGCGTGTGGGATGGTCGGGGGCGGGAGGTTGGCTGAGCCGCAGGCGATCGTGATGGCAGTCGCAGAGACGCTGAGTCGCGGCACTTCGAACACGAATCCGGGCCCTGCGCAGAACGACAACCATTACGGCCGCGTCCAGAATTTAGACTTCTCCGGCGAGACCGTGTTGGTAACAGCGGGGGGGACGCGCGAGGCGATCGATCCGGTGCGGTTTATCGGGAACCGGTCCAGCGGGCGAATGGGGTATGCGGTGGCCGAGGCGGCGAGGCGACGTGGAGCACGCGTGATACTGGTCAGTGCTCCTACAAACCTGTCAGGGCCGGTTGGGGTCGAGGTCGTGCCGGTGGTGACCGCCGACCAGATGCGGGACGCGATGATGGACCGGTTGCGCGAGGCCACGATCGTCGTGATGGCTGCAGCTGTCAGCGATTTTCGAGTGAGAAGTGTTGCAGCGCAGAAGATCAAGCGCGAGTCTGCCCGGCCCGTGCTGTTGGAGCTCGAGGCCACCGAGGACATTCTGAGCGAGGTAGTGGAACAGCGCGTTGCGGGAACGATCGTAGTCGGATTTGCGGCCGAGACCGAGGACGCGTTGGCCAATGGACGCGCGAAACTTGCACGCAAAGGTGTCGACGCGGTCGTGGTTAACGATGTCTCCGTGAAAGGCATCGGGTTCGACGCTGAGCAGAATGCCGGAAGCTTTTTGACGAGGAGCGGCGCGGTGGAGTTTCCGGTGATGAGCAAGGCGATGATGGCGGGCCGGATCCTGGACGAGGTGGCCAGGTTGCGGGGTTGAGGCGTTCGCGGAGCGCCCCGCGGACATTCTGTCGGTTCCTTTTTGCCTCACTTTTCGCGGCCCTCGCTGCACTCAAACCGTCCTAACTAGTAAACTAAAGCCACATGAGTTTCCGCAAAGCAGTTCTCTTCCTTGCAACCGTTGCCGCCGCCAGTGCCACTTCCGCCCACGCGCAATTCGGTGTTTACGGTATGTTTACTGTAGATCGTCTCAGTAACATTGCCTCCTCCCCACAGCCCCTGCCCCCGAACTCGACCAGTTCTACCTTTGCGCGGTCAAATTCGGTCGATCCGCTGGGCGGTGGCGGCGGCGTGTACTACGACTTCCTGAAGCTCGGGACCGGTGAAGCTGGGAGTCGACGTGCGCGGGAGCATTCTGACAACCAAGCGCGGGGCCTACGTCAACTTCAATGGGCCAGGCGCACACATTTACTCCGCCCTGGGTGGTGTCCGCGCTGCGTTCCACACGAAGTATGCGCCGCTGAAGCCGTACGTCCAGATTTCGGCCGGCCTCGGCCGCAGCGACTACGGACTTTATGTTTTTCGTCCACCCTCGAATGCACCTTCACCCAATTTGATCTTCAGCAACTTCCAGTACGAAGGCCTGGCCGGCCTGGACATCAAGCTACTCCCCATCATGGACTGGCGGGTGGCCGAGTTCGGTTATGGCGGCCTCGATCCTTTTGGTACGTACAGCCACAACTACCCGATCAAACAGGTCAGCATGGGCTTTGTCTTCCATCTTCCTTAATGATGCAGACACAATTCGCGAAAGAACAACCATGCGCGTAGCGCTCTTCGGCGGCAGCTTCGATCCACCGCACCACGGCCACATCGCCATCGCCACCGCCGCCGCGGACGTATTTGACCTGGAAGGCGTCCTGTTCGCGCCGGTGGGACGGCAGCCACTCAAGACGGGGGCCCTACCGGCACCGTTCGCCGACCGGCTCGCCATGGTGGAGCTTGCCTGCGGCCCCGACCCGCGGTTTGCCGTCTCTGAGCTGGACGCGCCGCGACCTGACGGCACCCCGAACTACACCGTCGACACACTTGAAACGCTGCACGAAACGATGCCCGATGCAAGGCTCTTCAATCTCGTGGGCGCTGATAGCTTTCTCGACCTGCCACGCTGGCATGGGCCGGAGCGGCTGCTCGAACTTGCCGAATGGATCGTGGTGAGCCGGCCGGGTTTTCCGCTCGCAGACCTTGCTCCACTCGGCCTGACGCCGCATCAGCGGGGCCGGGTCCGATCTGCTGCAGACGGTCCATGAAGACGTCGCAGCGACCGGTCTGCGAGAGCGCCTTGCGACCGGGGACCCTTGCACGGACGTGCTCGCACCAGCCGTGCTCGACTACATCCGGACCCATCATCTCTATTGCTGAGCTAAAGCTGATGAACGACCTATTTGGATCTTTTCAACCCGCGAAATTTTATATCCAGCACGCAACTTTTTTGGCCCGGCCGGTGTCTGTATCTTGACGGCCTCATTCAGCTCCCTCCCCTCCTTCCCACCGAAGACTCGGCAGCATGACCGATCAAGTCGTCAGGAACATTGCAATCCCTATGGCTGAACTGTTAACAACACTCTCGCTCCCTACGTTTCGTGATCCCGCAGGCAGCGTCGAGGTACGACCGGATGGCGCTTATCGAAGCGTCCGCGTTCCGTTCGACGCTGAGATCCTCGACTTCCTGGCAACGCCGCTGGCTACAGAGCTGGTTACCCAGGGACGGCTGGTCGCCAGCGAGGTCGTGTCGCCGGCGGGCGCCGAGACTCTCGTGCTGCGGCACCCGCGCGTCCCCTTCCAGTCCTACCCGTGGGAGTGGGCGCCCGGGCTGTGGCTGGCCGCGGCAGAGCTCACGTTGAATCTGTGCACCGACCTCGTTCAAGCTGGCTGGCTGCTTAAGGACGCGACACCCCTCAATGTGCTCTTCCAGGGAACGCGGCCCATCTTTGTCGATGTGCTCTCCATCGAACGGATCGATCCGCACCAGCCGATCTGGCTTGCGTATGGGCAGTTTGTCCGTACGTTCCTGCTGCCGATGCTCGCGTACTCCCGATTGGGATGGCCGCTGCAGATGTCGCTGATGCGCCGCGACGGCTATGAACCGGAAGATGTTTACTCGGCGCTCTCCTGGCCGATGCGGCTGCGGCAGCCTGCGCTGTCCGCTGTTACGTTGCCGTCTCTGCTGGCGAACAACAAGAAGGTGCAGGCCGGAAGTGTGGCATCGCGCTCGGTGAAGGGCCCTGAACTAGCCAGAGAGATTCTCTTGAAGACGCTCCGGAGGCTGCTGGCGCAGATGCGCGAGGTCACCCCGGCACACCGAGCATCTACCTGGTCGGACTACGCCGAGACCGCGACCCACTACAGCGACGAAGACCACACACGAAAGCGAGGCTTCGTCACCGAAGCGCTGGCAGCGGCTCGGCCAGCGCGCGTTCTCGACGTGGGGTGCAACACCGGCGTGTACTCCAACCTGGCCGCCGACGCTGGGGCCGAAGTGGTCTCGATCGACACGGACCTGCAGGCCGTCGACCGGCTCTGCGCGAGCGTGAAGGTCAGTGGCAAGAACATTCTTCCGTTGTGCGTCGATCTGGCTCGCCCCACGCCTGCAGCCGGATGGGAGAACCGCGAGAGCGCGTCTTTCCTTGGCCGTTGCGCCGGCCACTTCGACACCGTGATGATGCTCGCTGTCCTGCATCACCTCCTGCTCCGCAACCAGGTCCCGATCGGACCGCATCGCCGCTCTTTGCAACGGCCTGACGACGCAGCACCTCATCCTCGAATGGGTGCCCCCGGCCGATCCGAAGTTTCTGGAGCTGTTGCGCGGACGCGAGGCCATCTACGCGCACATCACCGAGGCCGCGTTCCGCGAGGCCTTCGCCGAGTACTTCACCATCGTCGACGAGCTGACGCTGGCGAACGGTCGCATTATGCTTCACCTGCAAAAAAAGTAAAGCGAAGACGTTCACCAGCGCGGAGATCGTCCATTCCGTGTGTGCCAAACTGCTTCCGATCTGGGCCAACATCTTATTTGTTTAGCGGGCGTGACCGAACCAGCAATGGGCCGCCCGCGCCACGTCCGTCGTCTTGCCGGCACACGCGTAATATCCGCGTAAACACTGGCTTCCGAGACCACAACCCGCTACCATGGAACTTCAAGGAGACTCATGCCATCGATTGAAAGCAATCAGCTACTGCTCGCCGCTGCTGCGGCCTGCGAAGACAAGAAAGCTGAAGACATCCGCATTCTCGCGCTCGACCCCGCAGAGAGCGGCCTCACCGACTACTTCCTCATCTGCAACGGTACCAACGAGCGGCAGAACATCGCCATCACTGACGAGATCGAGCTGCGTCTGAAGCGCGAATTCGGCGTCTATCCCAACTCTGTCGAGGGACGCCGTCAGGCCGAATGGATCCTGATGGACTATGTCGATTTCATCGTCCACGTCTTCTCGCCGGAGAAGCGCGCCTTCTACGGCCTCGAGCGTCTGCGCAAATCCGCAACGACCCTCAGCATCGCCGACCTCAACGCGGAGCTGAAGGCGCATATCGGGGCCTCGCGAAAGAAGAGCAGTGCGAAGAAGACGCCGGCGGCAAAGAAAGCGCCAGCAGCGAAAAAGAGGCACCGTTGCCGCGAAGACGCCCACTGCAAGGGTGGTGGCCAGAAAAGCCACAACGAAGAGACCGGCAAAGAAGAGAACCGCACCCGTGAAAGTTGTCGCTAAATCTACGGTGAGCAGTTCGAAGCCTTCTCCGCCGCGCAAGGGTACGAGCCGCTGAAGATCACCCTCGTCTCCATTGGCGGCAAGCCGAAGTCGTCGTCCTGTGAGGCATTGGTCGCGGAATATCTCCATCGATCGGCGCGCTATGTCGCAGTTACGCAAGCGAGGGGTGGTCCGCCTTGCCCTCTTTGATCCCGCAGGTCAGATGATGGATCTTGCGGAGTCGATGGGCAGTGCGAGACGTTCGCGTCTGCCGAGAGGTTCTGATCCGCAGTTCCTCACACAGAGCCTCCGGATGTCTTGGGCAAAAGAACAGAGGCTGCCGAAGGGTCGGCAGCCTCTGGTTTGAATCGGTGCTGATGAGTGCTTAGAAGAGGAGCTTGCCACCGAATGTCATGTTTCTGACACCCGTGCCGGTACCAATGAGACTGCCACCGGCGGCTGAGAAGAGTTGGGTGTTGAAGGAGCTGCCCGTGTCACCAATAAAGTTATCCGGAGTGCCGTAGTAGGAGCGATTCAGGATATTGTAGGCAGTTGCCTCAATGCGAAGCGTAAAGCGTTCGGTCAGCTTCGTGTTTTTGTAGATGCTCGTGTCCACGTTGTTGAAGGTATTTCCGCGGAGCAGGTTGCGGCCCGATCCAGGGTATGCTGTGCCTGCAAGCTGCGCGGCATATATGTTGTTTGAGATCCAGTGGACCTGACTGGGGGTAACAGGAGTACCGGCGCCGTAGTCGACCAGGAACGGAGCAGAGGTGACTCCACCAGTAGTTGTCGTAGTGTAGAGACCGACGGTCGTTACCGGGGCCTTGGGGTTGGAGACGATAGGACGAGAGAAGTCAACCCCACTACTGAAGGCGCCAGATTCCTTGGCGTCCCCGAGGGACGTATACGTCTTGGGGTCACTTGGGTTTGTATAACCCGACGAGTTTGTAGTGAGGTCGTAGTCGGTAAACGGCTGACCGCTGTTATAGATCCAGATCGTATTCATCTGCCAGCCATTGACCAGCTTGCCGACCAGGCTGCTGGCCGATCCGATCGTTGGCACGGAATAGGTAAAGCTGATGCTGGCAACGTTCGGGAAGGAGATGCCGCTCTCAGCACGTTCGCCAATATTGTTATTGAACGGGTTCTGGGCGAAGGCAACGGTGTTACCGCCGCCGAAGGTGCCGAAGATTTCACTCGAGTTGTCGATGGTCTGGCTGTAGGTATATGCCGCCGTCGCAGTAACGCCGTGGAAGCTCCTCGTGGTCAGGCTGGCCTGCAGACCATTGTAGATAGAGAAGGCCGTGTTTGCGCGGGTACGCACGTTGGTCTGACCGCAGTTAAGGTGCCCGACATCGGTATGGCCGGGCAGCGTGCTGTTGGCCAAGGTGCAAAGGCTGCTCGGCGCAACCACGCTCGGGAAGTAAGTTGCGACGGGGAGCAGGTAGGGGTTGCTGTCCAGGGTCTGGAAGTTACCCGTGGTGTGATTGCCGGAGTAGCGGAGCTCCGCCACTATGGAAGGTCCGATCTGGTACTGCACTCCCAGGGTATAGGTTTCGGCGTACGGTTGGCGGAAGTTTTTGCTGACGAAGGTTTGGCTGTCTGCCCCGGGGCTGCCGCCAGTCGGAACGTACTTACCAAGACTTGCGTTGACCGTCGTGAAGTTGGCTCCGCCGGTCGGCAGGCAGCTGGCGGGAGCGATAGAGGTAGCGATGCCGTTGCAGGCAAAAGAACCTGAGTTCACCACGGGAGCTGAACTGGCCGAGTTCAGGTTGATGTTGTAGAAACCAGGATCGACGTTCATAGCGAAGCCGCCGCGGACGACTACGTTCTTGTTGTACCTGGGGCTGTAGGCGAAGCCGATACGGGGCTCCCAGTTACGATAGCTCTGCGGAATCTGGGGGAAGGTGGTAACCGAGAGTGGCAGGCTCGTTGACCAGAAGGGATCCGGGCCGGTCTGCTGGGCCAGGGAACGAGTATGGAGCAGGTTGAGCGCCTGCTGGAAGAACTCCCAGCGGAGGCCGAGGTTTGCCGTGAACTCTGGGGTGACCTTCCAGTCGTCCTGGAAATAGAAGGCCGCGTCATCCTCCTTGAAGGGAATCAAGGGGTTACCCTGCGCCAGATTCACAGTGGCGAGACCCGCGAGCAGGTTGTTGTAACCGGCAACTGCACCTGCACCAGAGAAGATGAAGGTGCCGGCCGAGTTGGGCAGGAAGGTGTTGGGGGAGTTCTGATAGTCGAATTCTCCACCAAAGGTAATGCTATGACGGCCAAGGCTCCAGGTAACATTGTCCTGGGTCTGACCGACCTTGACGATACGACCCTGCGGGAGGTTGTCAGCGAGGCCGAGGGTTGCATTGCCCGATCCCAGGGAGATCGACGAGGGGCAGGCCACGAAGCTGGTGATGGTGCAGGTCGGGAAGTCTCCACCCTCGAAGGCGAGCGTGCTCTGCTGGAAGCTATACCGGAGCTGGTTGATCCAACGCGGCGAGAAGGTGTGGATCCAGTCCGCTCCGATGGAGTGCGTCACGTCGGTTACGTTCACCGTGCCACCTGCTGCCGTCGGGTTGTCCGGAATAGTGGGGTTCTTCTGATAGATATAACGGCCACCGATGCGGTGCCCTTGGTCGTTGGCGTGAAGTCGAGCCTGCCAAGGTACTCCTGATCCAAGGTTGAACTGGGGAAGTTACGCGCGATCTGCGTGAAGGGAATTGATACGCTGGTTCCGCCGAGGGTCAAGGTGCGATTGACCGGGGAGCCGGTGGCGTGCGGGTTACCCTGAAGCAGAAACGGGTTGAGCTGGTTCAAGATCGCTACGCCCTGGTTGTTCGGGAAGGTCGTATTCAAGGTCGCAAGGCCAGCGGTAGTCGCAACCAGGTTTACGCCCGAAGAGGTCGCGCCGCCGTTCTCGAAGAAGCGGGTGCCGTAGACACCAGCGGACGCAAAGATCTTGTCCTTCCAGAGCGGTGCGGTAATGTTTCCACCGTAGACGTTGTAGACGTAACGCGGGACAACGGGGGGAGTGCAACCGTCGGATGGGTTCTCACCCGGAGCGCAGAAGCCGAACTGCGGCCCCTTCGAGACGCCTGTGGCGAGGGAGCTTGTAAAGTTGCCGGAGTAGCGATAGAAGGCTGAACCGTGAATGCTATTCGTGCCCGACTTTGTAATGTAGTTGACGACAGAACCCATGTTGCGACCATAGGCGGCGCTGAAGTTGTTGGTGATGACCTGCACCTGCTCGATCGCTTCCTCGTTTCCGAAGAAGAACTGAGGACCGGCGACCGAGTTGTCGTTGTTCGACTGGCCGTCAATTTCAAAGTTGTTGGAGCGGCCGCGCTGTCCGTTGGAGGAGAACCCGGTGCCGTTCGTATTAGAGAAGTTATTGGCATGGGTCGCGACGACGCCCGGAATCAGCAGGGTCAGCTCGTCAAAACCACCACCGACGGGCAGGTTCGAGACCTGCTCGGTATCAAAGGTCGTGGACACCTGGGCCTGCGTCGTTTCCAGCAGCGCCTCGCTGGCATTCACTTCCACGGTTGAAATGGATGTACCGGCTGTGAGTTTCTTAACCCCTATGTCCTCGGTATGATTGGAGTCTACGCGCACACCATTGAGCGTTAGGGTGGAAAAGCCCTGCATATCAATTTTGACGTTATAGATGCCTACCGGCAGATCATTCAGGGAAAAGTCCCCGTGGGGACCACTTGTCGCGGTGAACACGGCATTCGTATCCGGCTTCGTCGCGGTGATCTTTGCGCCAGGGATCACAGCGCCGGTCGAGTCCTGCACTGTACCAGCGAGGTTTCCTGTGATGATTCCCTGGCCCCATGCCAGGCTTGCACCCAAAAGGACGCTTGCGCAGATGATTGCTGTGAGCACCATTCGATGCCAAATTATCTGTTTCATTACCGTTCCCCTCTTATTTTCAGGCTGGTGCCAAAATGGGATGCACGTAGAGGGCCAAATTGGGAAATCGCCGATTCCAAAGAATCTTGGCTTTTTAAGCCTGTCGCGAAACTTGTTCTATGAAATATTGGATAATTCGGGGAGCGAATCTACGAAACTGAACTAACGGTAAATAAATGAAGGTCACCCTGGCTGCTGTCGTCCCGCGTCGAAGTCGCTCCAAATCAGAGGCTACGGACTGGCCTGTTCGCTGACTATCTCGAGCGCATTGCCCGGTACGTTTCCGGCGACTCCCAGCTCTTCGAGTCCGAGGCGGCGTTCCTTGATTGGCTGGATCGTCAGGCCGGCCGCACTCCTGCCTATACCATTCTGCTGGATAGCCGCGGCAAGCAGTTCACCTCGGAGGAGTTCGCTGCGCAAATCGGGCGCATCCGCGATGAGGGCGCCCAGCGCCTCGTTCTCGCCATCGGCCCTGCCGACGGATGGTCCGCTATGGCCCGTGAGCGCGCTAACCTTCTCTTTTCCTTCGGCCGCATGACTCTGCCACACCAACTTGCCCGCGTTGTATTAGCTGAGCAGGTCTACCGCGCCTTGACCATACTGGCCGGCCACCCCTACCACTCCGGCCACTGAACTCGCCAATTCGACCGGTTTGAGCTACGAGACCGGCGACTATTCCTCCGGCCCTCGCTCCTTCGCCCGGAATGCCCGCGTGACGGACCCAGCCTCCGCAATGCACTTATCCGATACCCTTACCGGACTGGCGCACTTGCCGGCCATGGTTCGTGTAAAGCTGCGCAGCAGCCGGGGCACGTCCACCTGCCCGTTCCGCACCTCGCGCTCCACCGCCGAGTGCATCGCCGACAGCATCTCCGCCCGCAGCTCATTGAATACTTTGTCGATATAGATGTACGGCAATCGGCCCTCCGCAACGCACAGTCAAACGATACATTGCGGGAACCCTCTCGATCGGTCCTGGCTGTTCGCCTTCGCCAAAACGCGTGCGCCAGTTCTAAGAAGGCGCGATGCCGCGAAACTTCATCGGCGATACAGGCAAATTGTTTCTCACCGTCCGCGCCAGCGATCCAACTTGAAATCGACCCTGACTGTCGTTGCAACATCGACTGGCTCACCGTTAACAAGATACGGCCGGTATAGTCTCTTGTAGACGGCCTCGGTCGCAGCACTGCGAAGCCGCGAGTCCCCCTCAATCACATGCACGCGCTTCACGAATCCGTTCTTCGAGATAATCGCCTCCATCAGCACATGCCCTTCGATCCGGTCCGCCTTCGCGACCTCGGGATAGACGGGGACCCGCGACACGACGAGATTGGCTTCCATAGCAGCCGGAGCTACTCTAACTGCCCCCGCCTCGTCGGCGGTCGCCAGACGGTCCGTGGCAGACTGCGGCTCGACCGGTGCCTCAGCGTGGTCCGCCGTTCTGGTGCTGGTGGAGTCTGCCTGCGCAGGTATAGTGCTCGCATTCGAGTTCGCCGGCGGCGGAGTTGAAATACCCTGGAGAATCGGCTCCCTCGGTGACTCCGGTCGGGACACTCGAGGTGGCGGCGTGATCGGGTGTGCCGTGGCCGCTGCGTTTGCCCAGAAACTCTCGATCTTTTGAACCAGGCTATTGTGGACATCCTGGGCGAATGCATCAATTTGATCTCCCACGGGTGGGCGATGTTGATACCCCAGGAAGGCCGCTTCAAACAACGCCAGTGCCAGCCCCACCTCGAAGACGGCTCGTCCAAATCCCTTCGGCTGAGAATAGTTCTCCAGTGGAACTCTGCTGATCGGAAGACGAACTCCCTTCGGTTTGGAGGGGGCAATGGCTGACACATCAGGCTCCAGCACCAGCCTCGCGTTGCCCACAAACGTGATAGGGGGATCCTCCCTTTCTTCCTTGGGCGGTTTCTCGGGCGGCTCCTCTAACGATCGCGGAGTCGTTGCGTCCGCAACGGCCACCGCCGCTGCCTCACCTTCCGGATGGGACTCTAATTTTCTGATCCTGTTGTCGATGTCTTCGAGATACTCCTTCACAAGGTTGGCGACCCCGAGCCGCACAAGCGTCTCATCCAGCTGCGGGGGCAGGGTCGCCGGAGACGCCGTTGCGTGGTCGACCTCGCCGTTGATCTCGGGCGAGAAGGCCGCTCGCGAAAACCGGGCCTTCAGCGGCAACTGGACGACACGGGGTCTCAACTCTCCGTCGACTTGCGGTGGGCCCGTTTCACTTCGCGGAGGAAACGGCGCCAGCTCCACCTGGCCCTTCCCGGGCCCCTGAATATCCACGCCGGCAAGCATCGCGCGAAGATCGCCGACGACTTTGCCGTCCTCCTCGGAAGACTCGCCGCCTGTAACACCCTCAACGATGACGGCAAGCGTTTGATCGTCCGAAAGCTCTCCACCCTCCCGTCCGCTCAGTTTGCCGACGAAGGACCAGAAGTCCATGGAGAGGTGCCTGTCTTCCATCAACTTCTGCATAAAGCCGCAGAAGTCCCCACGCGATCCGACCTGGACGCCATGCATCGCACAGATCGCACGAAATCTCCTTACGTATGCGTCGAAGCGTTCGGGTTTATGCAGACTGTTCGCAAGCGCAGACATCATGTCACCTTGGATGCCGACTATGGCCTGTTGTTGGCTCTCCCCGTCAGGTTCCGCATGCGGCCCAGTGGATCCGACGGTCTTGCTAACCGGCTCTTCTTATGTGGAAAAAGGGGCCCCAAATCCTCCGAATGTCCTTTGTTGCAAAGACATCAACCCAAAATACGAGCGGAGATACCGGAAATCATATGCCCTACAGGCGAAACAGAGTAGGTTTTTTTGCCGGTAAGTCCGTTGGAGGTCATATCTTGTCCCTTTTGACCAAGGTTTTCTCTCTCCAAACAGGCAACTTACCTGCCAAACTTCCCGACACCACTATTTTCGCCGTCACCGCTACAATGGTCAAGGCATCCCGGAAGGGCAAGCACTGATGAGCTGGTTTAAACGCGAAGACCACGAGATCGTCAACGACTCGGAGAAGACCGTACGCACCGAAGGACTATGGATCCGCTGCCCTGACTGCGGCAAAATTCTCTTCAAGGCGGAGCTCGAGGCCAACCAGCAGGTCTGCCCCCACTGCGGCCATCACTTCCGCATCGACGCCCGCACCCGCATCGAAAACCTCCTCGAACCCGGCTATGAACTGGTCGACCTCGGTCTCCGCTCCACTGACCCTTTGAACTTCACCGATTTGAAGCCCTACAAAAAACGCCTCGCGGAGGCCCAGCGGAAGACCGGCCTCAACGACGCGATCATCAACGCCATCGGCCAGCTTGGCCCGCACAACGTCGTCCTCAGCGTGATGGAGTACAACTTCATCGGCGGCAGCATGGGCTCGGTGGTCGGCGAGACCATCGCGCGCGCCGTCGATCGTTCGCTCGACACGCGCAATCCGCTGATCATCGTCGCGGCCTCCGGTGGCGCCCGCATGATGGAAGGCATCGCCTCGCTGATGCAGCTTGCCAAGATCTCCGCCGGCCTCGCCCGCCTGGACGACGCAAAGGTCCCCTACATCTCGGTGATGACTGACCCCACCACCGGCGGCGTCACGGCCAGCTTCGCGATGCTCGGGGACTTGAACATCGCCGAACCGAACGCGCTGATCGGCTTCGCTGGTCCCCGCGTCATCGAGCAGACCATCCGCCAGAAGCTCCCCGAGGGCTTCCAGCGCTCTGAGTTCCTGCTCGAGCACGGCTTCCTCGACGCCATCGTCGCACGCAAGGAGATGAAGCAGTACCTCTCCCAGGCCCTTAGTTGGATGACCGCGTAACCGCTCCCGCGAACCATGGAGCCCTCTCGTCCCTCTCGAACCGCACTTCGCGTGGCACTTCGCCGTGCCGCGCACCAGCTCTACGATGCGCTGCCCCGCGTCCTCGACGACCCTATCGCCGTTCCCATTCTCGGTGAAGCCTATGGTGAAGAGCTTCGCCGCACGCCGATGCGTCCGGACCGTCCCTTCTCAGTAGCTCTGCGAGCCTTCCTCGTCGCCCGCAGCCGTTACGCCGAAGACACACTCGCCCGAGCCGTCAACCTGGGCATCACACAATACGTCCTCCTCGGAGCGGGCCTCGATACCTTCGCCCACCGCAACCCCTATCCGAAGCTGCGAGTTTTCGAGGTCGACCACCCCGCGACGCAACAGTGGAAGCGCGAGCTTCTTCAAACCAGCGGCCTCGCCACTCCCGCGAACCTCACCTACGCCCCGGTCGACTTCGAACGCGAGTCGCTGCCCGAGCAACTTCACTCCGCCGGCTTCGATCCGCAAGCCCCGGCCTTCTTTGCCTGGCTCGGCGTCGTTCCTTACCTCACGCTCGAGGCTTTTCGCTCCACCATCGCCTTCATCGGTGCACGGCCCGCAGGCAGTGGCGTCGTCCTCGACTACGGCCAGCCCCGCTCCGCACTTCCTTTCCTTGAGAAGCTCGCCCACGACTCCCTCGCCGCTCGCGTCCAACTCGCCGGCGAGCCCTTCCAGCTCTTCTTCACTCCAGCTGAAATCGCGGCCGAGCTCAAGCCCTTCCGCAACATCGAAGACATCGGCTCCCCCGAGATCAACGCCCGCTACTTCGCCAACCGCACCGACAACCTCAAGCTCCTGGGCAGCGCCGGCCGCCTGCTCAGTGCGTGGCTTTAAGCAGTTCTCCCGGAGGCTAGACATCGGAAGCGTTGGTGTACCGTGTTGTCACCGAGTAAATCGCTTCTGCAACTATCTCCAGCCTCGAGGTCCTATGCTCCGCTCGAATGCCATTGCCCTCCTTCTCGCCGCATGCTCTGCGACAGCGATCGCCTCAGGGCCGGGAGACCGCGTACCAACCGATCCCAAAAGCGTCGTCTCAGCAACAAACGCTGGAACCGCGCCGGTTAAGGTAGCCGACCTGTTGCAAACCACTCGGATCGGCGGCGCCACGCTCTCTCCTGACGGCAGCCACATCGCGTACATCGGCAACGCCTCGGGCCGTCTCAACCTCTGGACCATGAACGCCGACGGCACCGGCGCAAAACAACTCCTGCAATCCAACGACCGGCAGTCGGCCCCGGCCTTCACGCACGACGGTAAAGAGATCGTCTACATGCAGGACAAGGGCGGCGACGAGCTCTACGATCTCTACGCCGTCCCGACCGCTGGAGGCGACTCTCGTAACATCACCAACACAGACCACACGAGCGAAGTAAGGCCCCTCTTCTCGCCTGATGGAACCATGCTTGCTCTCGGCAGCAAAGAAAAGAGCACGGCCTACACAAACGTCGCCGTGATGGCCTGGCCTTCCGGAGCCATCCGCCTTCTGACCCATGAGACCGACCCGCAGGCAAGCTGGAGCGTCGAATGCTGGAGCCCCGATGGACACTCTATCTACGCGGTCCGCGGGGTCGGCCGCGAAGACTCTGATGTCTACCGCATCGACACGGAGAATGGCAACGCGGAGAACCTCACCGCACACAAAAGCAAGGAGCTCGACTCTGTCAGCGACGTCTCGCCCGATGGCAAGACGCTGCTTCTGAACTCAAACCGCAGGGGCGGCTACGATAACGTCGTTCTCTTCGATATCAAATCGAAGCAGTGGCGCTGGGTAACCGACACCCAATGGACAGCAAGGGCCGGCGAGTTCTCGCCCGACGGGAAGACCTTCACCTACGGGATCAACGCTGACGGTCGAACGACGATTCTCTTTGCCGACATAGCGACGTTGAAGGCCACCGATCGCGGTGTGCCTCCCGGTATCAACAACGGCGCCTCCAGCCCGACCTCGTTCACGCCAGACGGCAGCTATCTCCTTAGCCACGAGGACTCCACGCATCCTGCAAATCTTTATCTGTTGCGTCCCGGTGGTGCGTTGAAACAGATCACCCGCAACGAGAGCCCCGCGCTTGCGTCGGCCGCTCTGCCCGGATCGCAACTCGTCACCTATAAGAGCTTCGATGGCCGCCTCATCTCTGCCTTCGTCTGGATACCGTTCAACCTCAAGCGTGACGGAACAGCAGCGGCCGTCGTCATGCCGCACGGCGGACCGACCGGCCAGACGCTGGACAACTTCAACGGCCGCGCCATGCTCCTTGCCTCGCGCGGCTTCGTCGTCATCGCGCCCAACGTGCGCGGATCGACTGGCTACGGCATGGAGTTCCAGAAGGCCAACTATAAAGACCTCGGCGGCGCGGACCTGAAGGACGAGATTGCAGGCGTCGACTTCCTCAAGGCGACCGGCTTCGTCGACGTAAAGAAAATCGGCATCTGGGGCGGCTCCTACGGCGGCTTCATGACCCTGATGGCCATCGGAAAAACACCTGAGGTCTGGGCCGCTGCAGTCGACGAGTACGGAATTCTGAACTGGTACACCATGCTCCAGCACGAAGACGCAAGCCTGCAGGAGTATGAGAAGAGTCTCCTTGGCGATCCCGAGAAAGACCGCGCCGTCTACGAAGCGACCTCTCCGTTGAAGTACATCCGTGACGAGCGCGCTCCGCTGCTCGTTCTCCAGGGCGAGCGCGACATTCGCGTCCCCCTCGAAGAGGCACAACAGGTCGTCGCCATCCTCAAAAAAGAAGGCCGCACGGTTGATGCGGTCTACTACCCTGAGGAGGGTCACGGCTTCATCAAACGCGAGCACCAGATCGACGAGCTGACGCGCTCCGTTGAATGGTTCGAGCGCTATCTCCACAACGCGCCAGCTGCCACCGCCTCCAAATAGGCTTCCCCAACAAACGGAGAGTGCATGACGAAAAAGAAGACTGCGATCCACCGTTGTTCCTGGGCCGACAACGATCCGCTCATGCGTACCTATCATGACGAGGAGTGGGGAGTGCCGGAACGCGACAGCCGTGCGCTCTGGGAGGCGTTGATGCTGGACGGCTTCCAGGCTGGCCTTTCCTGGCTCACCATCCTGCGCAAGCGTGAAGCCTTCCGAAAGGCCTTTCACAACTTCGATCCGAAATGGGTCGCACGCATGGGCGAGAAAGACATCGCACGACTACTACAGAACGAAGGCATCATTCGCTCGCGGGCCAAGATCGAAGCGACGATCAAGGGCGCGCGCATCTATGTCGAAATGGCGAAGGCAGGTGAAGACTTCTCCACCTGGATATGGAAGATGGCAGGCGACAAGCCAATTCAAAACCGCGGCCCGGTGCCTGCGAAGACGCCGCTCTCCGAAGAGATCTCCGCAGCATTGAAGAAGCGCGGCTTCAAGTTCGTCGGTCCGGTCATCGTCTACGCCTGGATGCAGGCAGTCGGCATCGTCAACGACCACAGCCCGGATTGCTTCCGCCGGAAAGCCGTCTAGAGAAATCGTGAACGATTGTCCCGAAAGGCGTAACGGTGATCAAAGGGATAAGAAAAGATAAAAATGATAAAAATGTTGCCTTATCGCTCTTATCCGTCTTTATCCCTTTGATCACCGTTACGCCTCTTAATGTTGGGTTGGGTCGAGTACACCTGTCGTGATTTGCGCATGACATTTAAACGGACCCCCTCCGATGAGGAGGGGGTTCGCCTTGCGTCTTTACGAAACAACGGGCCTACTTCGCTGGAGGGGCACGCGTTCGGGTAGATTCCCGGAATCGGCGCCGACTGCTGCTTCTCCAGTTCAGGATGCGGGAAAGGCTTGCGCGGCATCATCGCCTCACGCTCGCTGGTGTTGTAGAGGAAGATCGCCTCGAGCACCGCGCCCTGCTCCAGATCGAGCGCGTGCAGCCGGTCGTAGGTGTCCATGTCCGAGTGGTGCGTCCGTGTCTCGTAGTCCATCGGATCCTGAATGTACTGGAAGCCCGGCAGGCCAACAGCATCGAACGAAAGGTGGTCGGTGCCGCCCGTGTTCCGGTACGAGATCGTCGTTACGCCGAGGTCCGCCAGCGGTGCAATCCACTGCCGGAAGATCGGAGCGACCGCGTAGTTCTCCTGCGTGTAAACTCCGCGCACCTTTCCGGTGCCATTGTCAAGGTTGTAGTAGGCATCGAGCGTCTCCCACTCCTTGGTCGTTGTCAGCTTGCCGCGCTGGCGCTGGAAGCCCGGCACTGTCGCCGGATCCGGATGCTCCGGCTCCGCAAACGTGCCGAAGTGGTTCTTCACATATCCCTGCGAGCCAAACAGCCCCTGCTCCTCACCCGACCACAGAGCGATCCGGATCGTCCGCTTCGGCTTGATATTCAGCGCCTTCAGGATGCGCACCGCCTCCATCGCCATTATCGAGCCCGCTCCGTTGTCGGTCGCGCCTGTGCCCGATATCCAGCTATCGAGATGGCCGCCAACCATCACCACCTGGTCCTTCAGCTTCGGATCGGTCCCGGGAATCTCCGCGACGGTGTCAAATCCATGCTCATGGTCGCCTGTGAACTTCGTCTCGATGTTTACCTCAAGCGTCACCGGCACATGGTTCTGCAACAGCCTTCCCAGCCGGTTGTAATGCTCGATCATCATCACCGCGTTCGGGATCGTGACCGCGTTCGCCTTCACCTGGGCGTTCCTGACGATATTCGCGCCGTTATCGTCGAAGATGATGCCGGTACCGCCGCCGTCGCCACCATCACGGCTCGGCGTAATGATCGCGGCCGTTTTCTCCTCGACCATCATCTTCAATGCAGCGGCGCGCAACGCAGCCAACCGCATTCGTTCAGCCATCAGTTGCTGAATATTCGGCGCGCCGGCGCGTCCGGCGCCAGTCGGATAGGTCTCCATCTCCGCGAGCTCCGCTGTCGTGTAGCGATGAAACAGCGGCTCGGTAATGTCCGGCGTCGCCCGCATCGCGCCCAGCAGCACGATCTTGCCGCCTAGTGTGCCCTTATATTTGTCGAGGTCGCTTCTCGCTCTGTAGATCCATATAGACCGCTTCACCCGACACAGGCCCGTTGGTCGAAGGCGACCATGGCGCGGCCTGCATCCATAGCGGCTCCGGATCCGGGGACACCATCCGCGCCCAGGTATTGATCTGCTGCCAACCCATGCCGAACTCGCCCCAGTCTTCCAGGTGCGCGTTCTCCAGGCCGATCTTCGTCAAAGTATCGCGCGTCCACTCATTGGCCTTGGCCATATTCGGCGATCCCGTCAGCCGTGGTCCGATCCCGTCGGCCAACGCACCGCCAAACTCCATCACGTGGGAGTGCTTGAAGCCTTCGTCGCGGATCCGCGAATACATCGTCAGATCGATGTTTTCAGTCGCCGGCTGCGGCCCATAGTACGAGGGCGTCGCCTCAGGGGTCGCTGCGCTGGGCTTCTTATCTGCAGAAAGGGCTGGAACGGCAAGACTTGCGATTGCGGCCGTACAACAGCCCAAACGCACAACGGCGCGAACAAATGACATACTCGGTGGTCCTCCAGAATTTTTGCCAGGAACGAAGAATAGCAGAATGATCTAGAGACGCGACCGCCGCGGCGATTGTTTCGCCAATCCCGAAGTTACGCCTTGCGAAGCAGTCGCCGCACCCACAGCGTCCCGAGATACCCGAGCGCCAACACCAGCACCACCAGCCCCACCGGCAACCCCACTCGCTTGTAAGTCAACGCAAAGTCGACCGAGCGGTGAAACACCGTGTTGTAGAACAGCGTTCCGATGATGGCGCAGAAGGTCGCCGCAAAGAACGCCGCAAACCCAACCGCAAAGCTCATCAGGAGGCTGGTAAACCAGCCCAGGTCGCCCAAAGGAACCCCAAACAGATAGCCCGAGCCAATTGTCCGGGGAGAGGTCGTACTACCATGCTGCGATACAAGCGCCATACCAGTAGAATACTGCTTTATGGCAGAAGGTGTTCAAAGCGACTTGGTCCAGGCAGCGCAGATCATCCACGAAGCCGAGGTGCGTCACACATCGAACGGCGTCCGCTACGCCGCATTCGGCGATAACAACCTCGACGACCGTGATCTCGAGCGCATGGTGCAGGCCGTTCCCATCGCCATCGCCGGCGCGCTGACCCGCAAGACCTACTACTTCGTCCCGCTCGCCCTCAGCGACCGTCGCGCAGGCGAAGCGACTCTCGTCGCACCGGCCTACACGCCAGAGCTCGGCGACCAGGCCATCTGTCATCGCAACGTCACCCACGACGGCACCGAAGGCGTCTTCATCTCCACCCGCCTCCTCGGCGATCGCTTCGCCCTCGCATTCGAGTTCTTCATCAACGTCGGCCACGCCTTCGTCGACGTCATCGGCGTACCCGAGGCCTTCGACCAGCTCGTCTGGAGCCAGGCCCTCGCCGACATCCGCGGCGAAACCAGCCAGGACGCCTGGGAGAGCCGCAACCTCGCCCTCGGCGGCCAATCCGACAAGATCGACGGCAAACCCGTGATCGACGAGAAGGCCCGCAACAACTTCCTCGAGGCCGCCTTCTCTGACGCAGTGGCCATCTACCAGCTATCGCTCGCGGTCGACTTCGACTACTCCGAACTCCGCGAACGCGAATACCCCCTCCTCGCCCCGCAGGCCCTCGCCGACCGCCTCCGACTCGTCGCCCGCCTCTTCCCCCCAAACCCCACCTACGAGTTCGCCATCCGCTACCGCCGCCGCGCTTAACCAGCGACCTGCAACCCAAAGCCACGAATGCAATCTAATACGTAGTCAATAAGTTTGTAGGATTTGTTTGTAGAATCTGTAGGAGCGACCCAATGTCTGCGATAAGCGACCTGCACAAGCTGTGGCCAGAAAAACCGCATCGCCTCAAATCACCTGTCGGACACCGGCCGATGCGGCGCATGCAAGACTCCCTTGCCCCCGCTCGACGAGCCCCTGCAGGTAGACACCGCGCTCTTCGACGAGATCATCCAGAGCTCTCGCGTTCCTGTCCTCGTAGACTTCTGGGCCGACTGGTGCGGACCCTGCCGCGCCGCCGCGCCCGAGGTCGCGCGCACCGCCAACGACCTCGCAGGCCAGGCCGTCGTCCTCAAAGTTGATACCGACCGCAACCAACAGCTTGCCGCCCGCTACAACGTACGCGGCATCCCCAACTTCGCCGTCTTCTCCGCCGGCAAGCTCGTGCGCCAGCAAGCCGGGGTCGTCGACCACAGCGTCATGGAAGGCTGGTTGAAGTCCGCCGCGCTGGCCCCGTCGGCGTAAAAAGCTTAGCGGTGCAGCCCCAGCCCACCGAGCAGTCCGAACGTCTGCAGCAGCCAGATAACGACGGCGATAATGACCACCACTCGGATGATCTGTTTGATCGTCCCATCCATCGGGATCAGCCCGATTAGATACAACAGCAGACCCACCACAATCAGGGTAACGATAACGCTAATTAATACAGGTGTGAGCATAGGTCTATCTTCCTCTTTCTAAAAGAACTGAATAGTCTGATGCGAAAATCGCCGCCGCTCTGCCCCTGGTCCCCAAAATAACCTCGAGATCATCGAAATCGTTGTTCAGGGCGCGCGTTCACACATACCGCGACGACTCAGAACGATCAGACGACGCCAGCCGCTGAGCTACGTTTTTCTACAAATTTGATTTCAGAGATGCCCGCACGCAGCAGGCGACCAACTCACCAATCGCGCCCGTGGTGCGGGATCGGCGAACAATCGCCCTCAGTCAGATAGCACCGCAGCAACCCGCAGACTACCGTGCACCCGGCGCCAAGAATCATAAACAGGATCCCCGTCATAATCCTGCCCGTGAAGTAAGGATAGAGGAAGACTCCGACTCCGGCATACATCAGAATCGTCAGCACAATTCGTAGGATGCCTCTTGTCACGTCAACCTCCGTGCACGTTTCAGCAGCAACTGGGGCCCTGAAGAAGCGGGCCGATTCTTATCCGTCTGTTGGCCTCCGGCCCGTCCGATAGATGACTCCTCGACGGCCTTGGAGACCCTCGGTACCGCACATCCTACTCCAACAAAGTTAATTTAGGCCATATTTTTGTATTTCTTGCAGTGGGACAGTCTTCAGAGCGGGTCGACCGCTGGGTCGCGAAGCCGGACTATTGCCGTGGGAGATCCAGCAGCACTACATTCGAACGCTCCTGCACTCGTTCGAGTACAACTTCACGACCGTCTGGCGAGATGTCGAAGTCGCGAATGTCGAATTCGGGAGCGAGGTTGGTCAACTGCCGCTCCGCACCCGTCTCCAGGTCGATGAGCCAGAGGTCGCTTATGTTGAATATCTCCTCGCAGGACCACGAGTGCCCGTCCTCCAGGCAGGAAGGCCAGGTGCCGGGCCCCACGAGTCAGGGTCAGGGCTGGTATGGTGTATGGTGCGGCCTCGGCCGTGACGGCCTTCACAGAAAAGGTGGTGCCGATATCGGGTCCCGAGTAGACAACAAAGCGACCGTCCGGCGCCCACGCAGGATCGATCGAGTAATCCTGAACAAAAGCAGCGGGAGGGCCGCCATCGACAGGCACGCGAAGAAGGTGCGTGACGCCATGATCGTCCGCCGCCGACGTGATCGATTTGCCGTCCGGCGCCCATGCCGGATCTCCCTGCAGATCGAGCGAACTACCCAAAGTCCGCGCGTTCGTGCCATCGGATTGCATCACGTACAACAGCGTTTGCCCGTGTTGCCGGACCGAGAACGCGACATTCCCTCCATCGGCAGAGATCGCTCGGACCACCAATGACTTGCGCCCCCTCGCCGCGCCATAGTTCGGTGCTGGCTCCGTTGGCCAGCTTCCAGATAGTCTCGCCAGTGCCAGTCGCAGAAACATAAAGAAGATAATTTGGCCCTAGTCGTGGAGACGGACCCGGTGCTGGTCGTCAGCGGGACCCGATTAGCCTCCGATATGACCGCAGGGGAATCAGCGATCCGCAAGCGCCAGAGCGTTCCATTTGGAGTTGCGCGAGTAGCAACCAGACGGCGGCCATCAGCGCTGGCCGCCAGCGACGTATATCGGTCGAAGCCGGAGGTCAGCCGATGGGGAATGCGACGCTCGACGTCCATGCTATAAAGCCATGGCCCCGAACCATCGGGTCCGCTCGCGAGGTACATCAGGGTGCGCCGATCCAATAGGACCGGATGGGTCACGCGCCCAACCTGCGACGTGATCCGTTCAGGAGCTCCACCAGTCGGGCGAATGCGCCAGATATCAAGTTTGTCTGGGAGCCCGCCCTGGACAAAGTAGATAAATTGAGCGTCAGGTGACCACAACGGAAAGTGACTGTGGAGCCCGGCCGGCGCAGTAAAAATGGGCCTGTCCCCGGCTCGCACACTGCCGTCTGAGACGAACATCGGGTCTCCGGGTCCGGGCGTGTGATACGCCAGTCGAGAGCCGTCATGCGACCAGTCGAACTCCGCCACGCCATCGAGATAGGGCCTTGGCTCGCCGCCGAGCGTAGGCACCGCCCAAACACCAATATCACCGCCGCTCGGGCCGCCTGACCTGCGGACCCAGAACGTGACGAGCGATCCATCGGGCGAGAACCCCAGCGTTCGAACCGAGGGATTAACCAGCTCTGAAACACTCCCGTGGGTCAGGTTGTGAAACTCCCCCGAACCGGCCTGCGTGACCCAGACGTCCATGTGTCCGTCCCGGTCCGACAAAAACGCCACGAAATGGCCGTCGCGGGACACCGCAGCGGCCTGCTCCAATCCATCGAAGTCCGTTACCGTCTGAAATCGTGCGTCGGCTATAGGGTTTCGCCAGAAATACTCTGTCTTGTAAAGCCAGAGGCCCACGCCAATCGCCAGCGCCCCTGCCGCCGAAGCCAGCGCCAGGACGAATCTCCATCGGTGAAGAAAGCTCGATGTCGCCGGCGGAGACTGCTGTGCCGGAGGGTCCGGCGATTGGGCATTGTCCCCATTCTGCTGCTCTATTCGAAGGTTCCGGCCGCGCATCCACGCGTCCAACTCCGCCCGCAAAGCGTAAACCGAGCCCATCCTGTCGTGCTGATGTCGATGGACGGGCATCCCCTCCCGCTTCTCCCACCGCTGGACGGTCGTCACATCGCGCTTCAGGTACGACGCGATCTCCTTCCACGAATCCAGCCGGTCTTCAAGCGGTCGCTCCGATAGCGGTGTACCAAGGGATCGTTCGCCCATCGTGCTCTCCTGGCTGGCCCGCGGTCGGTGCCGGACCCGGGAACCAAATTGTACCTCTCGCCATGCACTGCCACGGTAAAACACTGCATTCGACGGCAAGTCGAGGAAACAGCTGTTATTCGGCGCCTCAGGCCTTGACGCCACTACCAATCAGGGTGTCCGATTAGCTCCACCTCCCCAACCTCCTTCCGGGAGAAGAAGTGGAGGAAGTCATGAAACGTTTGGCGACCGTTTTTGCGCTTTCAGCCGCGGTTCTCCTCTTCGGGTGTGGAGGTGTGCCACCAGCATCAATGATTCCGGCTCCTACGCCTCCCGCAACGCCAACTCCCGTAACACCAGCAACCCCCGACGTAGTCCCCAACGTAATCGGCAATTGGCAATTCAGTACGGCGTCCACAGTCCCGGGGAGGCCTCCCCTTACGTTTGCCGGCAATATCAGCCAGACCAACTCCGCGGTCAGCGGCGCACTGCATGTCGACGGGTCAAATTGTTTCAATCAACTGACCCCTAATGGTTTGACAGGTACTGTGACTGCCAGCAATAGCTCACTGACCTTCACGACCGTTGATGGTCAGGTGGTCACTCTAGCCGGGAGTTTCGACCACCCCGCCTTCTACTACGGGACGGTCGTTTACGACACCTTCACTGGGACGTATAGCATCGACGGCGGTTGCGCCGGAGGCGACCGCGGAACCGTCACAGGCAACTACATTGATTCCATCGCCCGCCAGTCGACCCTACCCAGTTGAGCGGCACCCTCACCAATAGTTCCGGACAACAGATATTCCACGTAACAGCAAACATCGTGCAGAACGACAGCGCCAGCGCCGCGGGCAGCTTTGAGTTCACTGGAAACGCCACCTTCGATACACCGTGCCTGGGTACCGCGGCCATCACTGCGGGAACGTATCCTTCCGGCAGTTTCATTCTGGGCACATCTGTAAGTCTCGAATTTGATACCGGCAACGGCACCCTTACTTTTCTCGGCAACTTGAACCCGGACAGAACTAACATCAGCGGGAACTACACCGTCTCAGGTAGCACCTGTAATGACAGCGGCACTGCAGTGCTACGTGCTTCAAGTGCCGGGCTTGGGTATTGGGATTATTGAGACGGGTACCCCGGACGAGTCTTCGTGCTGCCTTGGATCACTTGAAATCAAGACGAACAACGGCACCGTCACTTTCGTTGGGACGGTGGATCCCACCGGTTCGCTAAGCGGGACCTACACGGTCTCCAGCGGCACTTGCGATCAGACCGGCACAACATACCTGGTCTTAACTGCCCAATGGGATTATTGAGCCGAATACTCCGGCCAAGCCTTCGTACTATCTCCCACAACCTCTCGCTTCCCCCCCGCGCCGAACCGTCGTCACGTCTCGTTCAGGTGGACGTTATCTCCCTCACGAATCCAACCGGTCGCACGGCAAAAGACTGCATTCGACGGCAAGTCGCTGAACTGCTGCACTTCTGCGGCTTACCGCTTGAAAGCACTCCCCAGGGTGACCGATAGTGTCCGAGTTCATTTTCTGATCAAACGAGGAGGCATTCAATGACTTTGCATATGCGCAGGAATATCGTTTTGCTCGTTCTGCTGGCGTGCGCTTTTCTATACGGTACGGCCGCCCATGGGGACACGGTCTACAACGAGAGTGTTTCGGGCGACCTGTCCAACAACGGTCTGGCCCCTACGGTGCTGACCGTTTCGCAGGGATCCAACGACGTTTACGGAACCACCGGCAAATCCGCAGCCGGCGTTATCGATCGAGATTACTTCACGTTCACCGTGCCTGAAGGTATGGAACTGACGGCCATTACCGTCCTGCCCGGCACGACGACGCTCGGGCCTGATGGCGAATCGTTCATCGGCATTGAATCCGGACCGCAAGTGACCATCTCGACAGCCGCTACCACTGCCGCAGGACTTCTCGGCTGGGCACGACTACAGCACCGG
Organism: uncultured Acidobacteriaceae bacterium; assembly: GCA_963756685.1. Lineage (GTDB taxonomy): Bacteria > Acidobacteriota > Terriglobia > Terriglobales > Acidobacteriaceae > Edaphobacter. The sequence continues at coordinate 1,758,309 of CAVWON010000001.1, read as the reverse complement.
AGATATCAACGAAGACATCCTGCCGATGATGGGGATGGGTGTGGGCGCCACGGATTTCACCGGTTGGCTACCGTCGGGACAGTACTCGTTCTGGGTGCAGGAAGCAAGCGTGGGCTCAGTCAATTACGGGTTCGATTTCACGATTGCGACACCCGAACCTGCCTCCTGGACGATGATGCTCACCGGCCTGGCGGCGCTTGTGGGCAAAACCGCCCGTCGAGCCGCACGGATCCGGCTTATACCGCCGAGTCGCAACGGACTCGAATAGTCCAAGCTGAGGCTCTTTTGCCCCTGTATCTCACCTGAAACTCAACCCTGGAGGTCTCTCATGAAAAGCAACACCTCTACTTCTGCGGCACGTGTAATATCACTGCTTTTGTTGGCTTCAGCCACCTCTGCCTTGGCCCAGGTGCGCACGCCGATGCACTTCACCGGCCTGATCAACGATTATTCACCCCTGAGCACAAGTGTCAAAGGCAGCCCTATGGGAGATGCACGGTCAATGGTCGATGGATCTCAACCCTTGGGGAACCGCCGACTTCTCAGCGGATATGACGATGTCCGGTTATGGGAGAACCACGGCAGGTGCTGTAGATCCGACGCAGCCCCTGGTGAACCCTCACACCCACCACATCAAGTTGACGAACGTCAGGATCACCTGGGACATGACTGGATGCCCCACCTACCAAACCCCCGTCCCCACCCAGGGCTTTCAGTTGAACGGCACGGTCAGCCTGATGACAGGGAATGGACAGATCGCCCCATTCGAGACGGACCCGCCTTCATCGACGCTGCAGGTCTGCGTCACCGGAGGGCCCGAGGGCTTTTATACGGTTCCAGAACTCGAACATTACGCTGGTCTTCGGTGGCCCTGCGACTACACATTTCGGCACCGCAAGCCCTTCATGGCGTCGTGAGACTGGCCGAGGCCAAAAAATAGGAACACTAGAGTAAGCGGGTGGGTGGCGGCTTTGCCCGATCAGGCGACGAACCGCACCCACCAGTGTTCCGCTCGTAGACTCCAGTTCCACGACCAGTCCACAACGAATGCCACCCAAATCGCCGGGCAGTCCTAAAGGACTGTACTGGAAGTGGCTGAAGATATTGGCTTTGTTCTTCTCATTTTATTTTTTATACCGTTTTCTGCCCAAAATCGCATGTCAAGTCCCAAAAGCACCTAAACCGAACATATAAAACGAGATCGCGTTGGCATTTTAGTTCTACTCAAACCGTTATTCTAGATATATAGACAAAAGTAGATTTTGGTTCGGGAGAACAGCAACGCCCTCCGAAGCTAACCTGTTTGTTTGGACGAATTTGGCCGTAAACCCTTTATTATGACGTTTTTGCAGACAACGGCTAGCCGTAAGTAATTGATTATAGATAATTTACACCCGGGCAATGGAGGGGGTACCCCGGGGGAAAAACAGCCGTCCTTGGTGGCGACGGGATTAGGAGGCCTGCAATGCGGAGGGGACTAGCGAAGGGGATAACCTGGCTGATCTTGTTGAGCGCCGCAATAGCCGTCACGGCTCTCCATCGTCCTGGAACGGCCTTGGCGACAACGGCTGAAGGGTACAAAAGCACCTTGCTCGCTCTCGGGCGGTTTGGCGAAATTGATGCCTTTAGCTCCCTTCCGCACGGCCTGAACGGGGAGGGGAACGAGCAGCTCTGGCAGTCGATGCAAAAGACGAAGGGAGCGTCAGACGTGTACGTGCAGAGCAATGTCTGGGCGCCCGGCGGAAGCACCGGCTGGCACTCGCACCCTGGGGACAGCCTGATCATCGTAACGGCCGGAACAGTGACGGACTATGAAGGGCACGATCCCGACTGCAAGCCACACGTGTACAAAACAGGAACGGGGTTTGTCGATCCCGGTGGCGGCCACGTGCACATCCTGCGGAACGAAGGTGACGTCGAGGCAAAGACCATCGCTGTTCAACTCATTCCGGCAGATGCTGCGCGCCGGATCGACGTTGCGGACCCGGGTAACTGTCACTTCTGACGCGTGGGCACCGGGCGGGCCCTGCGGTGTAAGGGCTATCCCGTCACCACACCCATCGCCAGCACCGCACCAATTATCGCGCTCGCGTCTTCAACCAGAGCCACGGGCCAGTCCTTACCCCCCGAGCGCAACACAATCTCCCGGCGAATCAAAAATCCACCGAAGGCGCCGATCAGCGCGCCTCCCACCGCTAAAATGATTCCCTCGATCTCCGACCCATTCAAGCCCGCTGCCACAATCGCGCCGACCAGACCGCCCATCACTACCCTTGAAAGCAGAAGCGCGGGCGCTGTCCGGTTTGGGGTCTTAGGAAGCTTGTCCACGACATACTCCCCCAGCGCCAGCACAGTAAAGATGATGGCAGTCACCAGATTTGCGGCCCAAAAAGCCCAGGTGTCATCCAGGGACAGATCGCCCCGATAGGCAAACCAGCACAGCACAGCCATGGCCGTCATCGTCCGCATCCCCGTCACCACGCCGAGCAGGGGAATGGCAATCAGCCACGTTAACATCGCCATCGCCATTTAGTTTTTCCTTCGTCAAAAAGCCGAAAATATGGTTTCGCCGAAAGCTTATTCCATGCGCAGCCATCCGTACAGCGGGAACTTCTCTGCCATCTCCAACACCTGATGACGAATCTGAGTCAGCTTCGCAGCGTCGTTCCGGCCCTCCAGCGCCTGCGCGATCCATCCAGCAATGACGCGCATCTCCGGCTCCTTCATCCCGCGCGTCGTGAGCGCTGGAGTTCCGATTCGTATTCCGCTTGGCTTCATCGGCGGGTTCGTGTCGTAGGGAATCGCGTTCTTGTTGACGGTAATTCCCGCCTCTCCCAGCGCATATTCTGCCTCAGAGCCGAGCATTCCCTTCTGGAAGACATCGATCAACATCACATGCGTGTCGGTTCCGCCGGAGATGATGCGATACCCTTGTGCGCCGATCGCCTCAGCGAGGACCTTTGCGTTGGTCACGACCTGTTGCGCGTAGCTCGCAAACTCCGGCTGCAACGCCTCCTTGAAGGCCACGGCCTTCGCGGCCACGATGTGCATCAGTGGACCGCCCTGCTGACCAGGAAAGACGCTGCGATCAATGCCTGCGGCGAGCTCCTGACGACAGAGGATCAATCCAGCGCGCGGCCCACGCAGCGTCTTGTGTGTGGTCGTTGTAACGACATGCGCGTGAGGCACTGGCGAAGGATGAACTCCGCCAGCGACGAGGCCGGCGAAGTGCGCCATGTCGACCATGAGGTAAGCGCCGACCTTGTCTGCGATGGCGCGCATGCGTGCGAAGTCGAACTGGCGCGGATATGCGCTGCCGCCACCCACGATGACCTTGGGCCTCTCGCGCAGCGCTGTGGCTTCGAGCTCGTCGTAGTCAATGGTTTCGGTGTCTCTGCGGACCTGGTAGCCGACGATGCGGTAGAGCTTGCCGGAGAAGTTGAGCTTGTGGCCGTGCGTGAGATGGCCTCCGTGAGCGAGATCGAGGCCTAGAATGCAGTCGCCCGGCGAGAGCAGCGTCATGTACGCGGCGGCGTTGGCCTGCGAGCCGGAGTGCGGCTGGACGTTGACGTGTTCGGCCTGGAAGAGCTGTTTGGCGCGGGTGCGGGCGAGGTCTTCGACGATGTCGGCGTACTCGCAGCCGCCGTAGTAGCGCTTGCCGGGATAGCCCTCCGCGTATTTGTTGGTGAATACAGTGCCTGCGGCTTCGAGGACGGCGCGGCTGACGAAGTTTTCCGAGGCGATCATCTCGAGGCCTTCGTGCTGGCGCTTTACTTCGTTTTCAATCTGCGCGGCGATCTCGGGGTCGGAGGTGGCCAGCGGGGCATTCAGGTCGATGGGCATGGGGTTATTTTATGTCACGGTTTTGACATTTTTTTTGGGAAGCTCGGCTTGGTGGTTTTGTGCTGATTTTGAGGGGTGTTTTGAATTAGAGCGGGTTTTTAATGTGGTGTTTTTGTGGTGAAGTTATGGTGGATCGCGTGGTGATCGTGGAGAGGAGACAGCACGTTGTGTGGAGCTTAAAAACATGCCACTAATTTGAGATTTATTTTGCGGCGAGTGTGGAAAGGCGGCGAAGGCAATTCCATTTTGGGAAGGGTGCACCAAAGGACCGAGAAACGTCGATTCTTTGCGATGATTCTGGGGCCGTGCTGGCTATAGTCGAGATGGTTTGGGGTGGAAGAGAGGACGATTGCCGTGCATGTTTGGATGATTGGCATTGGTTTCATTGCACTTTTCATGACACCGTTTTTTATCGCGATGCGAATGGGTGACGAAGGTGCGGACGATTAGCGGACGGGTGTCTTTCGTTCGGCGAGGCGCTTGAAGGAGCTGTAGATGAAGGAGCCGAGGTACCAGCCGTCGATGTACTTGTAGGGTGTCTCGCCGGTGGTGTAGTGGCCGCAGGGGAGGACCTTCGAGACGTAGTCGATCTTGAGGGCGTCGAAGTTTTTGAGGACGTCGAGGGAGTACTCGAGGGGGAAGGTCAGGTCGTAGGTCGCGTGGACTACGAGAGAGCGCTTCGGAGTCGCGGCGAAGCGGTCCATGTAGGACATGGGGCTGACGATGGAGAAGATCTGACGGACCTGGTCCTGGGTGAGGCCGGCGTCTTCGAAGGCGGCGCGGATGTGGCGGGTGCTCTGGCCGGTCCAGACGACGTCGCCGAACCAGGTGGAGGCGTGGTTGAAGGCGCAGACCTGGAGGCGCGGGTCGAAGGCGGCGGCGATGAAGGCGTAGCAGCTGCCGAGGCTGGTGCCGAGGACGCCGAAGTGCTCGTAGCCTTGGGATTCGAGCCAGTCGATGCAGCTGCGGATGTCGACTACGGCTTGACGGCAGGCTTCGGTGGTGCGGCCGACGTTGGCGCTGACGGCGTAGTCGGAGCGCTCCAGCTCGGCTGGGCGGCGGATGTCGTGATAGGGCTTGGAGAGGCGGAGGCAGGAGATGCCGAAGCGGTTGAAGAGGGTGCAGAGGGCGTTGTGGCTGAAGGCGTCGGCGTTCCACTGGGGCATGACGATCATGGCTTGCTTCGGCTTTGCTGGATGCCCTTTGGCTTCGCGTTGCGATTCGGGGTGGGCGGGGTACCAGCGGGCGTTGACGGTGTCGTTCTCGGGGTAGCGGGTGCGGACGGGCGAGGTGAAGCGGAGGAACTCGGCCACGTCGAGCTCGCCGGTCTCGGCCTGGCGCTTGATTTCGGCGTCTTCCTGGAGGGTCTCGGGGCGGACGTTGGTGGGGAAGAGCTGGGGGTGGCGGGCTTCGAGGCGGAAGTCGGTGGGGGTGGTGTAGCCGAAGAACTCGTCGGCGCGGGCGACGATGTCGGCGTTGACGGCGGTCATTCGGTCGTAGTCGTTGAGGTGCTGAGCGGCTGCGACGGCCATGGGACTGAAATCCTCGAGCCAGTCGAATCCCCACTCGAGGGGGCGGACGATGCGGTTGGTGTCCCGAGTGGTGAGCGCGGTTTCCCAGGCGTACATCCACTTGGCGTAGAGCTTCGAGAACATTATCTATAAGTTTAGCAAGGTGAGTCGAGAACGGTCTTCACTTCTCACGGGCCGGTAATGTCTCAGTTTGAAATTCAGGTTTCGACCCTAAGCGGACCTGTCGAGTCGGCGCAGTCCGTCGGGCGAGTCGCGCGATTAAGCAGGAACGTACGTCAACCTGATTACATCCCCGCCAATGCGGTCGCTGGCCACAAGGCGGAGCCGCGGCCGGGGGCCGGCGAAGAACGGCTGGCCATGACCAAGCACGATGGGATGGATGTAGAGTCGATACTCATCAATCAGACCAAGGTTGGTCAGGCTCCCTGCCAGATTTGGTCCGGCTACGTCGATCTCCCCATCCAACTGAGCCTTCAGCTTGCGGACCACCGCCTCGAAGTCATCCTCGATGAGTGTGGCGTTGGGTCCGACCGACTTCAACGAGCGCGACACAACCCACTTCCGCTGGCTCCGCCACACCCCCGCGAAGTCGCGATCCTCCGCGTCCCAATCCGGAAGATCATCGTCCCAATAACGCATGATCTCGTACATGCGGCGACCGTACACCGCGCCCGTCAGGCCGCGCGCCTGCTCGATGAAGTGACGAGAGAGCGCGGGATCGGGTGGCCCGATTTTCATGTGGTCGACGTAGCCGTCCAGGGACTGGTTCAATCCATACACGAGCTTTGCCATGCTACAAAACCTCCAGCACAGGTTCTTTAGCTTAGCTTAAGCCGACGTCGCACGGTGAGGTTGGACACGATCTGCGCGTCGCATTGCGGGTGTGACCAATAACCAGAGGCTCGCTCTCCACCCAAGGCGGATATTTCAAACTGAGACACTACCCACGGGCCGACTGTCGGTACCGACCCTCTCAATGAGTGACTCGGCGATTATGCACTCAATGGGTCTTGCTATACCCTGATCAAGCAGCCAGAAGGCTGTTCATCAGGCAACTCCTCGGTCCCACTTCAAGCGATTCGCCGGCGCAGCCGGCAGTGGTAACTCTCCTTGGGTTGCGGCGTGAATCTTTTGCAACGATGAGCAGAATATTCTCTCTTCGAGAGCTATTCTGGCAGGCCGATCCGGCGCAGCAAAGCCTGGAACCGCTCGTCGGAACGCAAGCTTTCAAGTCTTGGATCTACTTTGATATATCCGATCCATCCCCCACGCTCCTCACAAGCTCTTTCAAGCCGTGCAAACGCCTGCTCTGGTTCTCGCAGCCCCGTGTAGATTACCGCAGTCTCGTATGCCGGAACGTACCTGTTCTTTGAGCGAATTTCCAATTCTTCGAGCACGTCGCGCGCCTCTGTCTCTCTTCCTGAGAGCGCGTAGGCATGCGCCAGCGCCGCCAAATAAACAGGTTTGCCACCGGAAAGAGAGATCGCCTTCTGAAATTCGGCGGTGGCTTCGGAGAACATCGTCTTTTGCTCAAGCGCCAGCCCCAGAAAACAGCACCCCAGAGCGAAGTGGGGTTCCATCTCGAGCGTGTCGTGCAACTGTTCTATCGCCTCGTCGTATCTGCGCGCGAAGTATAAAGCGAATCCGATGTTGGAGCTGATCCACGCTGACAGCGGGTCGTCCGTCTGGGCCATCGTGAGCTGGACCAGGCTCTCATCGCTCCGCCCAGAACCGTACAAGTACGATGCATACCGTCGGCGCGCTGCTGGATAGCTTGGGTCGAGCTCAATCGCACGTTTGAATTCCCGCTCGGCGCTTACCCAATCCCAATCGTACCGCCATGTGATCAGAGCCAGTGATAGGTGAGCCTCGCCAAGCGTGCTGTCAATCTCGAGTGCTCTGAGTGCCGCAGCTTTAGCCAAAGGAAAGACTTCTCTTGGCGCTACTCCGCCAATTACTGCCAGCGACGTGTAGGCGTCGGCCAAACCGGCGTACGCCGGCGCGTAATCTACGTCCTTTTCTATTGCCTGCTCAAAGAAGCCAATCGCTTTCGTGAATCCCTCCTCTGTAACCTTGTTCATTTGGTACCAGCCCTTCAGGAAGGCTTCGTAAGCTTTAGGGTTCACGCAGCGGCTGATTGCCAACTGTGCTTGTTCCTGGGGCGTCAACTTTAACTTGATCTGGTCGCTAACGGCACGGGCGACATGACTTTGCACGATGAGAAGCTCCTGCAAATCACAGTCGTAGGTGTCCGCCCACAGATGCCGGTCATTCCGCGCTTCCAGCAACTGCACGATGATCCGTATGCGGTCTCCCTGGCGCTGGATTGAGCCTTCCACCACCGCGTCTACCTTCAGCTCATTTGCGATCACCGGCAGTGACTTACTGACGCCTTTGTACTGCATCGCTGACGTTCGGGAAACCACTCGCAACGAGCCGATTTTTGCCAAATTGGTGATCAGAGCATCGGTCACCCCGTCGGCGAGATATTCCTGCGTGGGATCACTGCAAAGATTCTGAAGCGGCAACACGGCAATCGACCGAATTGCCGGCGCAGTTGCTCCGCGCGCTCCTTTACCCAGCGAGCCGATGAAGCGATATCCGCGTCGACCGATTGTTTCCACAAACCTAGGACTATCAGCCCTGTCGCGCAGAGCGTCACGCAGCTTTTTTACCGCGACGTTAATGGCGTGATCGAAGTCGCCAAACTCATGATCCGGCCAAAGCGTTTTCCTGATCTCTTCGCGGGTAACGATTTCACCGGGCCGTTCCAGCAGCGCGGCGAGAATGTGAAAGGGCTGCTCCTGGATCCGGACAATCGCCCCCGATCGCCGCAGCTCGCCTGTCCGTAGGTCCACGTCGAAGGCGCCAAACCGGACTTGACTGCCAGCCTGCATCGCGTGCGGTACCCCCACAAACCATGCTGAGATGAGCCTGAGTTTACCTCTCAAGAGCATTACTAAGAAGACCCTTCGTTACCTGACCAACTCGCTGGAGACTTCCCGCCGAATTTGTCACAAAGTAAATAACTTCTCGTCCACGCCTTTGTTGACCCATTGTTGACCGCTGGTGAATTGCGGCGATGCGTCTCTCGCGCGAAGCTGTACCCAAACCCGAGTATGCCTCGGGGTACTACCGATGGTAATTCCCAGATGAATAGGAGGAATCATGTTCACTCGAACCAGATCGAGAGTCACTGCCGCGGTGTTTGCAAGCCTGTTGATCCTAGCTTTCGCTGCACCGATCGGGGGCCCCAGCGCCGCCGCCAGCACTCCGCTGCGCACAGCCAACGGCTCAACGGAGGCAACGCAAGGTATTTGCTCAAATGCCAGCCTGCAGGGGAGCTACGGTTTCAGGGTTGAGGGAACGAATGTTTCCAATTCAGCCCTACCCTACGGACCATTTGCTGCCCTCGGCAAGAATACGTACGACGGTCAGGGAGGCATGCAAGGCGAGATCGTCGTCAGCGCCAACGGGACGATCTTCTCTGTTCTCTATACCGGTGCGTATACGCTGAACGCCGACTGCACCGGCCAAAAGTCGGTCAATCTACTAGGTGCCCTCAAGGGTCTGACTGTTACCTTTGATTTCCTCGTTGACAGCAATCTGCATGAGATCCGAATGATCATGACGCAGGCCGGCCCCACCGGAGGAGCTCTTTCGAATGGCCTTACCGTAAGCGGCGACGCCAGAGAGCTATTCAACAACAAGGAATGAACCCGGAGCTACGGCATCATTCGACAATTCGTTTGAGCGGAGCTCATAGGCGACGCGGTGTCAACTGACGATATCAGGTCAATGCACTCATCGAGTGCTGTTTCGTGGATGACTTGGATGGGTAACGGGAGACGCGCTTCTCGTTAGCGTGGTCCTAGCAGGAGACGAATCCATGTATCTCTCAAGCACGGAGGAGCGATTTATCGAGGATGCGATTTTTCGTTATGGGGCGATCTCTAATCTTCGTTCGGCAAGGAGAGACGAGAATACAGGGGCAACTAGTCTTGAGACGCAGATGGTTTGCGAAGGTGAGGGTGAGTCTGATGGGTTTTACTCTGGGTCAGCTTTTCTTCAGATTGTCGGTGAAAACGACACCAGGCACCGTGACGAAGAGCACACCGTAAAGGATCACCAACAGCGGCCACCACCGATCCAACCAAGGTTCACTTGAAGAGCTCATTTCAACATTCTCCTTATCCACCTCCTGATCGTACCCGAGAACCAAAGCTGCGCTCAAATCGGTTCGCGGCTCCATGTCACGCGATCCATCGGGTTTCCTGCAGGAGTTGATCTCGGAGGGTTGACGGATCCGTTGTATAGTTCCATCGGCTGTGCTTCTTTGTGATGGGACACTTGATGAATCTGAGAGCTGTTTTCTTCTCCGTTCTATTGTTGCTGGCATGTGGATGCTGGAGTGAGGCCAAGGGCCAATCTGCGGAGTCTGCGGAGATCGTTGCGGTGCCTTATGTCGCGGCACAGGACCTGATGAAGGTGGCGCAGAACATCTATGCTTCGCCGCCTACGCTGACTCTTGTGCCCCACTCGCCGCAGGCCCATCCGGGGAACGTCTGGGTGCGCGCTACTGATGATGGCCTTGTTGTCTGGGGGAAGGTCCAGGTGGACGAGAAGGACCTCCGCTGGCCGCAACAGAAGTCGGAGATGCTTTCGAGTGACCACGTCGAGGTGTGGCTGGCTACCTCGCCGGAGGTCCCGATGCCGACGATCGGGTGGGGCAATCAGTTTGGAACCGAGGAGCTCGGCGGCTTGAAGGACTGCGCCGGACAGAATGATAATTCTGGCGACCAGGTGGCTGGCGAGAAGAACTGTGAGCGATGGTATGGGGAGCAGCTACAGTATCGCGAGTATCTCCGGCGGCTGTTTGTTCGGCAGTGGCTGATCGCGTCGAGCCAGAACCAGACACGTTTCTTCGAGGACTTCGCCACTACAGCGTATGCCGGGCTGAGCGCGAACCTGTTTCGCGACAATTTGCCGGCGGTGCTGCAGCCGAAGTCCGATGATGGCGTTACGGTGGAGATCGGAGGCGAGTCGCGGCCGGAGACTAAGCATGATGCTGCAGGCAACGCGTATACGGCAGGCCATCAGACTGGTTACAACTTTCACGTCTTCATTCCGTACGGGGCGTTTCCACCGGCAAGGCAACTGAAGCTTGCCGAGGTGTATTTGATGGTGGACGTTTTCAGTTCGGCGCCGGATGGGCACAAGATGGGGGACTACTCCAGCAGCTCGGGCGGGCGGCAGTGGGGGAAGCCGGCCTCGTTCAACCATCTGCGGCTTGCCTCGGCGCGCACCTTCGCGGTGACGCCGTGCGACAACAACCCGGAGCAGACCGATTGTATGGCGAGAGCTTCGAATCGTGGTTCTTTCCTACGGAGCCGGGGAAGAGATCGGTTGTGCGGTCGACGTTTTCGCTGATCAATCCGGCGGGCGGGTATATGTATGGGCCGGGCGGGGTCTCGCCCGAGGCGGTTCCGCAGACTTACTTCTGGAAAGAGCTCGGAAATGGCGCCGCTGTTTGTGGGCCTGACCTTGCGTGGCGGAGGGGTGACGCGGTGAAGCGAACGAAGTTCTCTGTCGATGAGAAATACTTTGAGACGAAGACGCTGCCTGACGGGCTGGGGCCTGGTTCGCTCCGGGCCGCTTACCAGGACCCACAGCCCCTTCGGCTCCGGGCAGTGCGGCAGCTGCGAGATAGTGGACTTTGACCTCTTCGCGGTGTCTCCACAGGGTGAGATTACGTCCGCGTTGAACATCGACCAGGACCTGAGCGGGATGTTTGGATCGCCGCAGGCCGCGGACCTCGCCATAGCTCCAGATTGGAAGCAAATCACGCTTTACCTGGAATATGAGGACGATGAGCAGAAATGACCCAAGCCGAACTGGACCTCCACGACTTACTGTTTAGAGGGGCATGCTTACGAGAAATGCGGTGAGTCCAAACAGGCCAAGGCGCCGGAGCCAGCCAATTTCAAAGAGCTTCGCGGCGACAATTGAACCTGCCTCTGGCAGTTTTGGGACTCAGCTTGAGTACTGTTCATTCGTGGACGTTTGTTTCGAGGAATGGACAGTGTTGCCGATTAATAATTGAGCGTGCGAGGGGTAATTGACTGCAAGTAAAGCGTCTTGCAGTAGGAGAGTTTTGGATGGAAGATTGCTCTTTTCTTAAGAGATTCGTGTGTCCCGGAGGACCTGCATGGTGACCCTTGTTCAAGAGCTTCGTTACGGATTGCGCCAGCTTCGGCGGTCGCCGGGATTTGCGATTACGGTTTTGTTGACAGTCGCGCTAGGGATTGCGGCGACGACGGTGGTGTTCAGCCTGGTGAACGCTGTGCTGCTGCGGCCGCTGCCGTTTCCTGAGCCGGAGCGATTGATCTCGCTCGACACGCTGGGGCGGCCGGGGGGAACGAGCGCGCCGGCGACGGAACGGATGGACACTTCGTATCCGAATTTCTTCGACTGGCGGAATGAGAGCAAAAGCTTTGCTTCGATGGCGTCTTATGCGTCGGCCAATATGGTGCTGGGGGCGGATAGCAACAGCCAGGCGCGACGGGTCGGGGGGTTGCAGGTCTCTTCGGATTTCTTTGACACGCTGGGAGTGTTGCCGGAGCTGGGACGCGGATTCAAGCGCGAGGAAGAGCTGCCGGGAAGCCGGGTAGTGGTGTTGAGCCACGACACGTGGAAGATGGTGTTTGGCGGCGACAACAACGTGGTGGGCAAGCCGATCGTCCTGAGCGATGAGACTTATACGGTAGTGGGCGTGATGCCGGCAGGATTCTATTTTCCGATTAATCGATCGGATGCGGCGTTCTGGATGACGATGGCGCATGACGCCGAGGGGAAGACCCCTGCGACGCAGCAGCGCGGATACAACCAGCTGAGTGTGGTTGGGAGATTGCGGCCCGGAGTGACGCAGGAGCAGGCGCGAGCGGAGATGAACACGGTCCAGCAGGGGCTTGCCGCGCGCTTTGCCGACGATGACAAGAACGAGTTAGCGGTGAGTGTGGTGCCGGAGCTGCAGGACGTTGTGTCGGGGGTGCAGACGCCGCTGCGGATACTGTTTTGCGCGGTAGCCTGCCTGCTGGTGATTGTTTGCGTCAACATTGCCGGTCTGCTGCTGAGCAGGATGAGCATGCGCCGGGGAGAACTTGCGATTCGGACGGCCCTGGGAGCGACCCGCGGCCAGATACTGCGACAGTTGCTTGTGGAGTCGGTGATGCTGTCGGTGTGCGGCGGCGCTCTGGGTGTAGTCGCTGCTTCGGTGTTGTTGCGGGTGAGCACAAAGCTGCTGCCGGCCGGATTGCCACGGGTCGACCAGATCTCGATGGACGGCAGAGTGCTTGGGTTTGCGGTTGCGGTGTCGGTGGTGACGGGTGTGCTGTTCGGTGTATTGCCAGCGTGGCGGGCTTCGAAGCAGGACCCGCAACGGCGCTGGGCGACAATGGTCGCGGCGCGACGGGAGGACGGCGGCAGTATCGGCTGCAGAGCACGCTGGTGGTCGCCGAGACGGCGATCGGGCTGGTGTTGCTGGTTGGGGCCGGGCTGCTGATTCGCAGCTTCGATCGCATTTTGAAGGTGGATCCGGGGTTCAGTCCGCAGCATATGTTGACCTTCCGCATCTCGGTGCCGAATAAACGATACAGCGACGAGCAGCGGACACAGTTTGCTCAACAGGTACTTGCGAAGATGACGGAAATACCCGGAGTACAGGGAGCGACAGGAGCGTTTCCTCTGCCGTTGACCCAGGGAGATATCAATATCACGTTCACGATTGCAGGAAGGCCGTCGGCGCCGGGGGACGAACCCAGCGCGCGGGTGAGCCTGATTGAAGCTGGGTTCTTTGAGACGCTGAAGATACCGCTGAAGCGCGGACGGTTCTTCTTATCGACGGAGCAGGCCGAAAAGGGGCCACCAGCGATCATCGTGAATGAGGCGTTTGCACAGAAATATTTTCCGGGGCAGGAGGCACTTGGCCAACACATTAAATCGGGCCTGGGGACGGATGAAGAGGAACCGGCGATGCGAGAGGTCGTTGGCGTGGTGGGCAATGTGAAGAGGGCATCGATCACCGAGCCGGCAACTCCGGAGTATTACATTCCGATGGAACAGGCACCGATAGCGATGCCGCACATTGCGCTACGGGTCAGCGGAGATCCTATGAGCTATGCCACTGCCGTTCACAGTGCGGTCGCTTCCCTGGACAAGGGGGCACCCATCTATCGAATGAACAGCTACAGCGATGATATGCAACGGACGAGCGCGCAACAGCGCTTTCAGACGACGCTGCTTACCAGCTTTGCCGGCATTGCACTGCTGCTTGCTGCAATTGGGCTGTATGGGGTGCTGAGTTATATGGTTTCGCAGCGCACGATAGAGCTAGGGTTGAGGATTGCGCTGGGGGCACAGAGGAGCAATGTGCTGCAGCTAATTTTGCTTCGAGGACTTGGGTTGGCTGTGGTTGGGTTGTGTATCGGGATTGCAACGGCGGCGCTGCTTAGCCACTTTATCTCGGGCGTCCTCTATCAGGTAAAGCCGCTGGACGCGCTCACGTTTGTGGGCACTTCGCTGGTGTTGTTGATTGTTTCCTGTGTGGCGAGTCTTATTCCTGCGTATCGTGCTTCGCGGCTGGATCCGAATGAGTCGCTGCGCGCCCAGTAGGTGGCTTGTTGCGGGCCTGGATGTCTTGACGGCCGGAGAGATGCCTCTGCCGACGATGTGGCCGCTGAGTATCACCGTTTCGCTTTTGCTCGCGATGCTTGCGCTTGGCGGGCTATGGGTGCTCTACCTTGAGCCTGCTTGAACGGCCTGGGTGGTGTGCGATCTCAGGGCCGGGGCGCGGTGATGCTTTCGACGATGACGCCTTCGGTTTCGAAGTGGGTGACGCGATGGTTGGTGCTGTGACCCATCATGATCGCCTTTTTCAAGAGGGTGATGAGAGGACGGGAGGTATCGGAGAACCAGCGGTCGGTGGATTGGCCCAGTCGACGGCGAGGTTGTAGGTCGCGTCGCACTTGGGACAGGAAAGCGGTATTTCGAGCCAGCGCTGGAACGAGCCGGTCGATAGCCTGCGGACGGGTTCGGAGCCGGATCGGATGGCTGCGATTCTCAGGTTCATCTCTTCGTCAGGCTATCACTGGGGAATGTGAGCCAGTAGGCCTACAAGCTTGTTAGACTGCCCACGCCAGAAGCCAACTGCGCGGTCGTGAGTCGGAACAGTGGAGGTAGAAAAGCAGATTTCTCCACTACGCGACTCACGGTGAGACTGTGAGTCGCTTCGGTCGAAATGACGGGTTGGGGTTGGAGGAAGAAGAACCAGGTAACGATCTAGAGTTCGGAGAAGACGAGGCAAACGCGGCCCACGATGTAGTCGGCTGGGGTTTCGTGGGTGGCGAGGGGGAGGAGCTGGACGGGGAACGCGCGGGAGTAGGGGCGGAGGATGAGACGGCCCTCATCAAAGTCAACGAAGCGGAGGAGAAGGGCGGCGCCGCAACGGACGGCGTAGAGCGTGGGTTGATGGGCGCGATAGGGGGCCAGGGAGTTGTAGTGGCGGTCAAGGACGGCGATCGCGCCGGGAGAGACGAGCGGGTACATGGCGGCGGATTGCTGGGTGTCGGCACGGATGGCGAGGAAGCGCTGCCAGTGGCGGTGTTTGGTGGAGGTGTGGGTGCGGTTGTCCTGCAGACGGGAGGCGGAGACCTGGATGGTTTCGATGATGGCCGAGGGGGGGATGCGGGCCTCGTCCATTGCCGCCGAGGGTGAGACTACGGGGACGATCTCGGTGGGGTCGCCGGCGTGGATCGGGACTGACTGCGCGGCGGTTAGATCGAGAGGGAGAAGCTGGTCGATGGTGATATTTTGCGACGCTAGGACGCGATCGAGGCCTTCGAGGGAGAGAGAGCGTTTGCGATTTAGGAAATTTGAGACATGTCCCTGCTGGAAATCTGCTTGCCGGGCGAGGCGGCTGCGAGTGAGTGTGCCGCGTTCGATGCGCCGGAGGAGTTCTTGGCGGAGGAGTTCGTGTAGATCATGAAAGTTCATAGAGTCTGGCGAACCATATCATTTGGCAAGACGAAGATAAGGCGAAAATTTGACTTTCTGCAATAGGATTTGATGGTCAAAACGATGGTAGATGGTGATTTAGGAAGTTTAGTTGCCTGAGGAAAGATTTGGGTTGACATGAATTTTGTCTAAAGCTATAACCTTGAGACTTTCCCAATTCGGAACCTGAGAAGAGAGCGAACCGCGACCCCCAATGATGGACGATAGCGGCCGACCGTCTCTGGTGCCGGAGGTGAGAGTGATGCAGATGGATGGATTTTTCCCAAGGTACGACACCGCACTAACAACGACAAACGAATGCCAGCGCTTGACCGACAGGGCCGCTAGAGTCTCTGCGGAGTGAGCGATGGACTTCCTAACAATTTGGTGGGCCCGCTCGACCGTTGAAAAATACCGAGGCCCATCGAAGGAGAGCTACGCCTTGAAAGGGACTGAAGTGAACTACTTGCGCATTGATTTGAAGATATGTGAGGGTTGCGGGGTGCTCTGGCTCCGCAGGGTCATGGTTGAAGGTGTGTACTGCCGGGGATGTGCCGGACGACTGGCTGAGTTTCCGGCTCCGCGAGCGAAGCATGCCGGAGGCCGGAGACGGCGCCGGGTGCGGACGGCGGGATGTGCAGCAACGGTTGGCGTTGCCGGAGGTGCGCGATGAGTGCAGCTTTGGTGATTTTGCCGATGGTTTGGGCCACGGCTAGCGCTCCTGCGAAGCCCGTGGAGAAGCTGCCTGAGCCCGTGGAACAGCGACGAACGGCCCCGGAGACAGCGTTCTATCGAAAGTACACAGAAGGGTTGCTGCGACGGTATGTGCGGTTGTCGATGGAGGCGGGAAGAGCGCCGTCGTTGCTGGGACGGGAGATGTTTCGCGGCCAGGTGACGAACTATTCCGTGCAGGGCTTTGATGATGTGGTGATCTTCGTGCACGACGTCCAGAGCTGCGTGGCTATGCTGGACGCGGGGCGACAACACTTGATCCGGCGGATTGCGCTCCAGGAGTTCACGCTGGAGGAGACCGCAAGCCTGCTGCAACTGCCCTTGCGAACGGTGCACCGACGGTATGGAAATGCACTGGATGAGCTAACGGAGATTTTCCTGGAGCGGAAGCTGCTGGAGCCTTCGAAGGCCGGTCGAGAGGCGGGAACTATTCTTTAGCGGAGGGAACCCTTGCTTCATTTGCGGTTATTTTTTCTGTCTTCAGGTTGGCTGCATTGATTATGCCAGCCGGTTTTCGTGGTTCAGGCAAAGAATCAAGAACGGGAGAGCGGCTAAAACCCGCTCTCCCGTTGGCTTTTCGCGCATCGTGAAAAAAGTTTTAGGCGAATTTGGCCGAAAAATCGCATGTCAAGAGGAGCAAAAGGCGGTTATTCGGTGTAAGTAACTGAATCGATTACAAATAAAAGTTTGGCGAAGTTGGCATTTTAGTTTGGTCTACACTGCTATTCTGGAATAGTAATAAAGATTTGAGACGGGAGAGCGCCTGGTGGCCGCTCTCCCGTTTGCTTTTGGGAGGAGAACAGATGGAGCGGAAGCGGGTGGGGGGCAGATTTGTACGGGAGAGTCTGGATGGAGTTGGTGGGGCCAAACCAGTGGAGAACACAGGTGCGGGACGCGCTCCCAAGCCAAAGAACTGCAGGACGTTTACGCGGGCGAAGGTGGCGGAGGCGTTGCCAGAGATCGTGAAGACGTTTGTCGATGGAGGCAAAGAAGGGGAGCATCGCGCATACAAAGATGCTGACCACTCTGAGTGGGCTGGACAAGGGGGAGGCCCCTGCGGTGAAGACGCGACGAGGAAAGAGCGTGGTAGGGAAGCTGCTCGACAAGATGATGCAGGAGCCGGCGAAGTAAGACTGCGGCTTCGACTGAAGGACCGGTTGCGTTCTAATTCATCGCAAATTGCGCGATGGATGGGGCACTGGTGCGTTTGTAGTGTGTTTCACAACCTGGAGGAGGTGCAATGGGAGATGCGGATGGGCTTCATCGACGGAGTTTTGGCCTGGCTGCAGGACGTGAGGGCCCGCGCAGTGCGGCAGGACTCGAGATGCGGGCGATGGCCGTGGAATTTCCTGTGGTCCATGGACATCCTAACCGGTTGCCGTTTGAAGGTGTGCTGACGCTGGTGGACGTTGCCAGCGACAAGGCGCCGAGTGGGGCGCGCGGGCATCGGGTGGTGTTGACGCGAGAGGCCGCTGAGGCCGCGTTGCCAAGCCTGATGGGGATGGCCGTGGACTACAAGGCGGGGTGGGACGGACATGATGCGCGGCAGAAATGCGGGATCATTACCGCCGCTGAGGTCGATGGACGGAAGCTGACGGTGGCCGGCTACCTGTTTGCGCGGGACTTTCCGGAGATGGAGGCGAAGATCCAGGTGGAGGGTGCGATGGGGATGAGCTACGAGCTGGCGGACGCGCATGTGGCGGACATGCGGGCGCAGATCTGGACCCTGACTCGCGCGACTTTTACTGGCGCGGCGATTCTGCTTCGGGAGAAGGCGGCTTACCGGAGTACGAGCTTTCGGGTGAAGCGGCACGCGGCGGCGACTCGGCGGGTAACTGTGGCGCGTTAGTTCGTATAGAGCGTAACGGTGATCAAGAAGATAAGAACTGATCAAGACGGATTGTCTTGATTGCGGTTGTCAGGCTGGTTGGTTAACTGGTTACACCGAGACTAAGGAGATGTGGATGAGCTTTACGAGTGTGTTGGAGACGGTCGGTAAGGGGTTTGCAAAGGGGTTGAAGTGGGCGGTGGAGTATGCGGTTCCTGTGGAGAAGCTGGTTGGGCTTTTATTTCCGGCTGCCGCCCCAGCTGCGAATGAGGTGGCCGATGCAACTTCGCTGATTCAAACTGCGGTATTGCTGGTGGAACAGAAGTATGCGGCCTCGGGCGTGCAGAGTGGGACGGGCGCGCAGAAGCTGTCCGAGGTGATGTTGCTGACGGAACAGTCGGTGACGGCGCTGCTGGCTAAGGCAGGAATAACCGCTGATAGCTCGTACATCGCGAATGTGGTTTCGGCTGTGGTTGCGATTCTGAATGTGCAGGGAACGCAAGGCGCTGCACCAGCGGCAACGGCCGCGGCCTAGGATATTCAGCGGGTGGGTGGACT
The DNA here is from genome assembly GCA_963756685.1 of uncultured Acidobacteriaceae bacterium. Taxonomy (GTDB): domain Bacteria; phylum Acidobacteriota; class Terriglobia; order Terriglobales; family Acidobacteriaceae; genus Edaphobacter. Next base: position 1,739,766 of record CAVWON010000001.1, on the reverse strand, counting down.
GATTTCACTGAAAGGAAAGTGGAGGAGAGCATGGAGATCGAGATGAAGGACGAGCTGGGAAGCACGGTCGAACGTCTGGCCGCGGCGGCAGGCCTGCTGGAGCAGGCGGTCGAGAGGCTGGCGCAGCGGCAGAATGATTTCGCGCTGGATGCCGAGGCGTCAATTGGACGGATCGTCGCGACTGTGGAGGGGCGGCGTGAGGCGGAGCTGGAGGAGAAGCTGGCCGCGGCCGAGGCACAGATTGCCGAGTTGAAGGCCGCCGCCGGTTCTGTGCCTGTTCCGGTTACATATGGACGGAAGACCCTGCCGGTAGCGATGGTAAATCTGCTCGCCAAGCAGGGTGTGACGGTGGATTCGATGGAGGCCGGTGCGGTAGATGCTGCGCTGGTCAGCCTGAGTGTGGAGCAGAGGATCGCGGTGAAGGCGCAGCTGATGCGGGCCGGTTTGCTGGGTTAGGTGATGTCTTAGCGCTAACGACGAAATACGGGGATTCTTCGCTTCGCTCAGAATGACGAGCTTAGAAAGTTTGCGACGAGGCCGAAAGATAAAACGAGTGAGAACAAGGTGTGGCTGCGGCCGCGCTTTTTTTGTTTGAAAGGGAGAAAGATGAACGCGATGTTTACCGATATTCATGGAGCGGCTGACTACATTGGGCCTGGTGCGATTGAAGTTCCTTTGTATCAGACGGAGATTCTGGACCTGGTGCAGCGCCGGGGAATCTTTGGGAGACGGATCAAGCAGGTCCCTGCCACCGGCCATCCTTCACGATACTTTGAGGAGACTGCGATTCCGTCGCCTGCGGCTTCGGCGGGATTTGTTGATCCGCGCAATATCGTTGCGCCGCTGGTCTCTCCGACCCGGGTAGAGCGGAGCGTTCCGCTGAAGGCCCTGGTCGCACAGATCAACTACAACCTGTTCGATATGGAACTTGGCCAGCAGCAGAGCCAGTTTGCTTATCTGCAGGCGAAGGACCTGGCCGATACCGTCGACGGTGTTCTTCGGACGCATGATGTTGCGTTGTGGAACGGCAGCGACACGAGCCTGAGTTCTCCGACGACTGCTCAGTATTTTGGCGCGGCGGGGCAGATCGCCGCGGGCGGCAACAGCGTGACGATCGGCACGAGCCAGAGCATTGTCGATGGCTTCAAGTCGACGATTGCACAGATGGTTTCGAACAGCTCGTTCGGCGTACGCCCGACCGCGATCTATGCCAATCCTGTTCTGTTGGACCTGATCGATCGCGAGATGAAGACCGAGTTCAACGTTGTGCTGAATACCAAGGAGATTGCGGCCGGCCTTACCGTGAAGACGCTTTCGACGCAGGCCGGAGATATTCCGTTGATTCCGGAGTGGACGCTGAGCTACACGGGGACGCCTGGCTCCGGTTCGGCTGTACTGCCGGCCTACATCGTCACGGAAGACTTGATTGAGTACCACTGGTTGAGCGACCCCAATCCGCGGATCTTCCAACTTGGCGTTCCGGGTTCTCTGGCTTCGCAGTATGTTGTCGTGAAGTTTGGCGGTGTGGTGGTGAAGGGTGCGAACTATGCGCACTACCAGGTGCTGGTCGACCGCTAGTTGGTTGTCAGGTATCCGTTCTTAGTTGTCAGTTTGTTGATGTGCGGCAGGGGGCCGGTTGGTTGCCGGTCCCCTTTTTTTTGCGAGGAGAGATCGATGGGGTATTTGTTGCCTGCGGAGTATGTGGCGTACGGGCTGACGGCGGAGACTACGGACGACTGGGTGACGATGGCCTCAGCGTTGATGGAGGCGTATTGCAGGCGGCCAAGTCTGCTGGTGACGCAGTACGTGGAGCGCATGCGGCTGACTGCGGGATCACAGACGGTGCGACTTAGCTATCGTCCGCTGGCCGCTGCCGTTGGGGCCGCTTCGGCGTTGGTGGGGGTGAGGGTTCGATATGGCCGGCGACGGCGTGGAGAACTGCCTGATCCGTTTCGCGAGCAGATTGCGTGGGCGTTCAGCGTGCCGGGAAGCTGGAATTCGCTGGATGTGACGACCGTGGATGTGAATGAAATGACGGCGGAGTTGACGTTTCCGGTGAACTTTCTGGGGCTCGACTACAACGAGGTTGAGGTGACTTACACGTCCGGGGTGGTGACTATTCCCGATGCGGTGAAGGTGGCTTGCGTGCAGATCGTGAAGAATGCGCAGGCGACGCCGGGGATGAATGTGAAGTCGAGCAAGATGGACACGATGCAGATGCAGTACTTCAGCGGGTCGTTGATTGATCCGCAGGTGCAGATGTTGCTGAAGCCCTATGTGGCAGAGAGGCTGGGGTGAGTCGATGGCAGACCTTCGGAGTGCGTCGCTAGTGGCACGGCGGGCGGCGGACGTTTTGCTGCAATGCGCTGGGGGACGGGCCGTGCAGCTGCGGATGCCGGCGCCGGCGAGTGCGGGAGATACGACGGAGCAGCTGGGGCTTGCGGTGCCGATGTTTCAGGACTTTGAGCTGGCGCCGGTGGTATTCCGGAAGGCGCGGGCCACGACCGCTGGAGGCAAAGCGGTGAAGAGCGAGTTGATGGTTTCGGCAACTGCTGTGAATGCGCTGGTGGGTTCGCTGCAGTATTCGGCGCCCAGTGTGTTGTTTGCGACGGCGTTTGGGGTGCTGATCGATGGAGTGCTGATGGAGGTGGAGTCGGCTACGGAGTCCGAGGTGGGTGGGGCGCCCTATGTCTATCGGTTGGTGATAAGGGCACCGCTTGCATTAGTCGTTTAGCGGGTCGATGCGGGAAGGCGCAACAGAAGTGAACAAACAACAAATACAGGGGTCCTTCACTACGTTCAGGATGACGACGAAGTTCGTCGCAAATTGTCACGAGAGAGGTTACAGATAGATGCAGAATGCCAGAGATACATTTTATGTCACTTTACGAGACCGGCTGGCGGCGGTAAATCCCGCACGGACGATGGTGCTTCGCGGAGTAACGCGGCCCGGCGTGCTGGTGGAGGAAAACGAGCTGGTTTCTGCTTATCAGCCGGTGGATGCGTTTTGCCTGCGCTGGACTGGGCTTGGCGTGGATGCGAAGGGCGCGTTGCCTCTGGTGACGATGGTTTGCGAGATACGGTATGCAACCGATGGCGACTCGGGCAATGGAGGGATGGACCGGGGACGGCTGCTGTCGGCGATGGATGGCGAGTTGGCGACTGCGGTGAGCGCGACTCCGCAGAATGTCCCGAAGATGAATTATGTTGCGGCAGCAGGTGGCTCAGGGCTGGCTCCGGTGGCGATGGCGACGAACGTGTTCTGGGGCGATGCGGTGTTTGGAGCGGCGGTGGTTAGTGGGGAACGGCTGGAGCGGGTGACCACCGTCCAGGTGTTCTCTTACCAGGAAGCGGGTGAGCTGTGAGTACGACAAGTACCGCGGTGGGTGTGGTGGGGGCGGTCGCCCCAGTGACGAGGCGGGTGCGGGCCTACTTTGCGCCTGTAGACCGAGTGGCGGGGGTGCCGACGGTGTTCGATGCGGCGCAGATGGGGGCGTTTGCGCTTGATACGCCGCCGGCGCCCTGGGTAGACCTGGGATGGTGTTCCAACTTTGTGCGGAAGAGTGCGACGAAGATTGGGGCGTTGACCACGGGTGCTCCTGCGGTGGTGCAGAGCCAGGTGCGGAGTCAAGTGGAGGCTACGGTGCAGCTCGAGTTCGAGAGTTGGGGGAAGCTGCAACTGGCGCTGGCAGCTGGATCGCAGCAGATGAATCTTCTACAGACAGCAAGCGGGGCCGCGGCGAATGGGAGCGGTGGACTGGCCGCGGCGGCGGTGCCGTTGGCTGCGGGATCGACGGCGACATCGCTGAGTGTGGGGACGGCAGCGGCACAGTTCCAGGTGGGGGGGCTGGTCGCTGTCGATGAGGACTATGTGGCGCAGGTGGGGTTTGTGGGGAGCGGGGTCAGCGCGGCCTATGTGGTTTCGCCGGCGTCGGTGGGGAACGACATCAACTATATTCGGCGCGTCACGCTGAATGTGGGGCGGATTGTGGGGACACTCGGCTGGGGTGCTGCAGTTGGGTGGGGCCCTGCTGGCGGGCGCTCCGCCATCGGGGATGCAGGTGAGTCGTCTGGTGGGATTCGTAGACCGCGAAGGTGGCGGGTTTTTTCAGGAGTGGTCGGGGCTGTTTGTGATGGATGGGGAGCAGGGAGACCGGGTGATCTATCACTATCCGCGACTGCAGGCGATGCAAGGAGCGGCGGAGACGGTCGAGGTGCTGGGGGGTCCGCTGGAGCGAGTGAAGCTGGCTGGGGCGTTTCGGGCGCTGCCGGTGAATGACACCAATGACGGCGCGACGGTGTTGTGTTTCCGTTGCTACCTGCCGGGAGCGATGCGGGCGGTTTAGAGGCTGGCAGAGAGGACACCCCAGGGGCTGAAGCCCCCTTTTCCTTTGGCGGCATAGAGGGCCAAGGCTGAAGCCGTGGCGTACCTAGAAGCAATAGTGCGCTGCGATGGTGGCTGAACTTGCGTCTGAGTTCGCCAAGGTCGCGTGAGGTTTCGAAGTACGAGAGTGAACAGGGACGAGGAGAACAATGATGCATTGGAAGCCTAAAGGATGGACGCTGATCGGGACGTTGTTGCTGGTTATTCCCGGGGCGATGACCGTGATGAAGGTGACTGCTGCGGCGCAGACAACTTCGGCGAGTGCAATTGCTACTACGCAGGTTACAGACACGGTCTATCGTGCGGATGGAACGCCGGCGAATGGGACTGTGATCGTGAGTTGGCAGGCGTTTACCACTGCAATTGGGCAGGCAGTGCCCAGTGGAAGCACGTCAGCGACGATTACGAGCGGCGCTTTGAGTTTACAGCTGGTCCCGAATGCGGGATCGACGCCGATGGGGACTTACTATACGACGGTGTATCACCTGGATGACGGGAGCGTGAGCCGCGAGTTCTGGGTGGTCCCGGTGAGCCAGTCTCCGGCCCTTGTGAGTGCGATACGGAGTACGGTGCTGCCGACTTCAGTAGCGATGCAGACGGTGAGCAAGAACTACGTGGATACGGCGATTGCGGCCGCTGTGACCGGCCATCCGTTAGATAGCTCCACGCCATATGTGCTGAAGACAGGGGACACGATGACCGGGGCGCTGGTTCTTCCCGGGGACCCGACGACACCGAATGATGCGGCTGACAAGCACTACGTCGACGTAAATATTGCGGCGACGATGGGCGGAGTGGGTCAGAAGGTTTCGCTTCTGCCTTTCGGCAGCCAGGCCGTGGCGCAGCCGGTGGGGACGCAGTTGCAGGTCAATATCCTGAATGGAGCGGAGTATGCGAGCCAGTATGTGACTGGGTTGGGTGGCAACGGCATTGCAAATGCTGTGATAAGTCCGGACTGCGTGGGCGGCTGCGACGTGAAGGTGGACCGGAGCTATACCGCGACTGAGGGGTACCAGGCCGCGAGTTGGAACAGCGGGGCCGGCGGGACCCATGTCGAGGACGACCGGAATGGGCAGCGACACGATATTTATATGAATCCGACCTCTCCGCTGGGGAATGGAGAAGACGCCGGGCAGGTAATTGATGTGACCTCGACGCGGAGTTCGGCGGCCGAGTTTGCGGCGGGGGGATCGCAGGAGCCGAGTTCCTATGGGCTGCTGATTACGCATGAAGGGCTGACAGGCGGTTCGAACCTGTTTCCGCAGAGCCTCGAGAATGTGCCCTATTTCAAGTCCAACTACAACGCTATGAGCGTGAATGGCACCTACAACACGATGGGGCAGCACGCGCTCGATACGCAATCGATCAATTGCTATGGGGTGGGTGATTGCCTGATCGGATCGCAGGTAATTACCGCCTCAGGCGGCTTTCGAGATGAAGCGGACGAGGGTGCGCACCCATTCGATCTCCAGCTACGAGAAGACTCGGCCGTCTTCCAGGGAACATGCAGCGCGGGTTGCACGACGGGTTCGACGGTGGTGACCATAGCGGTGACCTCTGCGCCGGGTACACAGGGTGAAGGACGGTATCTTATCGACAAGAATCCGGCGAAGACGATCACGACAGGGGCGTTGACGAGCGGATCGGGTGAGGTAAACGGTTATCCTGGGCCGACTGCAACCTTTAGTGGGACGAACTTTCCGGTGAGCGTGTTTCTGGCGACAGCGCAGTTGATACCGTCGCAGGCGAACAATGTTGCTCCGGGGACAGTCACGTTGCCGATCGCGACGAGCGGAGTGCCTGCGGGATTTGCGACGAGCACGGCTGCTGTTCCGAGTCCGAGTGGCGTGGCGTGCGTGGCGAGCCAGCCGCTTAGCACGGCTCCGCATAACTACGAGATGGCGAACTATACGGTGGTGGACGGGACACATCTGCAGATGACGCTGAACAAGGTGCATCGGGCGGGGGCAACGATTGCGTTTGGCGGATTGTGCGGGTATGGGCTGGAACAAACGGTTGATACGGTAGGGGCAATCCGACAGGTGTTTCCGGTGATTGGCTCGTACTCGGCGACTGGACTGTACTACGGGGGATCCGTGTCGGCGATCGTAGGCGTGCAGGGGAACACGAGCGCTTTCCTGAACGTGACGATGCAAGTTGCGGCAATCGCTCGGAACAACAATGTTGTGACCGCGACGATCGCGGGAAACCTTCCGGTTGACGTGAACGGTCTTGCCATGAACATCACCGGAGTTGCTGACCAGAGCTATAACGGCACGTTTACTGTAACTTCGACAGGCATAAATACATTGACCTACAAGCAGACTGGCCCGAATAGCACGAGTACCGGCGGCACTGTGGCTGAGTTGACGGGCGGATATGTGCTGTATCCGATGGCGGAGGTGTTGGGGGTCTTCGATGCAGCCACGAAGAGCGTCGACGGGCAGATGACACTGGCAGCGAACACAGTGCCTTGGGCGGCGAACGATCCGGTAGAGGAGCCACACTACTACCAGCAGGTGATTGGGGGCGACATAACCTATGTCGAACAGACGACACCGCGACCGTCGCTCACCCAGACAGCCGGAGTGCAGTACGAAGGGAACGTTGGGCCAGGTATCTACGGATGGACGATCTCCAACGCTGCGCCTGCGACAAACTATCTGGGCGACGGGGGGACGCATACGCCTCCACATTCGGCCTATGCGGTAACAGGCATCTGGGAACGGACGCTGGAGATGCCTGCAGGGGAACAGGCCTTGTTCACTGTGCATTGCAACTCGCATGGCTGCGGAAGCTGGAATTCGGGCTACAGCCTGTTTGAACTGGACAGCAGTGCAGGGGTCGACGTGGAGTCGTACCAGCCGGGGAGCAGTACGCTGCAGATGAATTTTCGGGGAACTAACTACCAGTTCAGTCCGCAGGCGTTTACGGCGGGGACGATCAATGTCGGAACAATCAATGCGACGACGTTGAATGCGCAACTAAGCGCGTCTCAACTGCCGGTGCTGGTTGGTTCGGGGAGTGGTCATTCGGCCGGAGCGGTCCCCGATCCTGGTGCGACGGCAGGGACGACACGTTATCTGCGGGAAGATGGCACGTGGGCGGTTGTGAGCGCGTCCCCGGGGAGTACACCGACTACGCAGATTGCGACCAATCTTTTGGCTCGTTACGCGCTGACGGAGGGGACTGGCGCGCCGCAGGACGCAAGCGGGAACGGGAACAACGCCACGCTTCCTGGCGGTGCCGCGAACCCGACATGGACTGCGCAAGGTATCAGCTGCGACGGCGCGTCGCAATACTTCAATTCGGTTGGAACACGCGGGGCCAGGACATTTGTGTGGTCGTCGACGGAGCTGGTACCGCTCAACGCGGCGGTGCCCGCGGGGCCGCAGTTCGTCACTCCATTTGGGGTCGCGGATCTGAGTGTTCTGGAGGGAGGAAATGGCTACTACGGGAGTCATCCGGGCGTCGGCATAAACGGGACATTCAACAGCCAGAGCAACGACACGCTGCAGGGAACACATACGTTTGCTTTGACCCTGGGTACGAATGCATCAACCGACCCGGACCACTTTTTTGTGGATGGCGTCGAGACTACCTATATAGGCGCACGCGGGGCTTCGGCAGGTTTGGCAACGGCGGCGTATCAGGTGTGCGGCGTCCAGAGTGGATATCCGACGTTTTTTCCGGGGTCGCTCTATTACTTTGAGGCATTCTCGGATGAGAAGAGCGCTGCCCAGATTGCGCAGGAGACAAATGCTGTGACTCAGATCGTCCAGGGTCGCGGAGTCGCCTTCAAGGGGGTGCCGAACCCGACGATAAAGGACCTCTACATGGCGGTTGGAGATTCGTTGACCAACGGAGAGGGTGTGAGTCCTTCGAGTCAGTTTATTGCGCCGAGCGATACGTTCGATGTGCTGGCCTACGGGCTTGGCAATTTGGATACAGACGATCTGTTCGAGTTGTTCGATGCTCGCGAGGCAATGGCTTATCGGCATAACGCCGGGAGGAACGTGCTTCGGCTGTGGGTCGGGCACGAATGATGTGAGCACGCGAGGCAGAACTCCGCAGCAGGCGCTGGACGGCATTCGCGCTTACTGCCGGAAGGCGAAGGCGGCAGGGTTCCAGACGATCGTCTCCGATATGATCTCGCGCACGGGCAACGACACCAACATGCTCGCTCTGGATGGGTTGCTGACGACGCAGGACACGGGATGCGATCTGGTGCTGGGCCTGGCGTCGAATCCAGTGCTTGGAGCGGTGGGAGCCAATACCAACACGACGTACTACCAGAGCGACAATACGCACCTGACGCAGGCCGGGCAGCAGAATATTGTTGCACCGGCGGAGACACGGGCGATCAATCTGCTGGAACACCTGAAGAGCTCGAATACCAGCCCGACGGTGACTGCGGCGACCTACACGATGGCGGACTATGACCTGTATCTGCCGATCAGCCCGGCTTCGAATTCGGTCGCGGCGACGCTGCCGGATTGCAACTATTTCACGGGGCTGACGCGATCGATTAAGAACCTGCAGAGTTCGGGGTCAAATGCTGTGACGGTGGCTCCGGCAGCGGGTCAGTTGATTGATGGGTCGGGGTCTGCGGTCACGATAGCGAACGGGGCGACGCTGGTGCTTCGGCAGATTGTTGCGAACCGCACGACGGCTGGTTGTATGTGGGTGAAGGTAAGCAACAACTAGATGACAGAATGGCGGCGGAGTGCTGGGGCGCGGCCTCTTCCTCAATTCGAGGGAGGCCGCCCCCGGTTTTCGACAGGTGCGCTGCAGAGCATTGAGGTGGGGATTGCGGAAGATTGGGCTGAGCCTTGCAGAGCTTCCTGTCCTTGGGAAGAAGATGGATGAGGCGCCTGCGTATTTACTAACGGCCGCGGAGGGTCTGCTGAAGGTTAGAGACCGAGAGGGAGTGGAGAGGCCACTGCAGGCGAATGCAGTGCAGCGGGCGTTTGAACGGGACCGAGGCCGACAGAACATTGTGCTGAAGGCCAGGCAGATGGGGATCACGACCTGGGTGGCGGGACGATTTTTTCTGAAGACGATTACTGCCCGGGGTGTGCTCACTGTGCAGGTCGCGCAGACAAGAGAGGCCGCAGAAGGGACCTTCCGGATGGTGCAGCGGTTCTGGGAGTGTCTGCCGGAGGAGTTGCGTCAGGGGCCTTTGCGGCGGAGTAAGGCAAATGCTGGGCAGATGTGTTTTCCGGAATTAGATAGCGAGTTTCGCGTGGTGAGCGCAGGAGATGAGAATGCCGGGCGGGGGTTGACCGTGCAGTACCTGCATTGCAGCGAGGTGAGCCGATGGCCGGGAGATGCAGGTGCGACGCTGGCGGGGCTGCGGGCGGCGCTCACTCCCGGGGGCGAGATGGTGATGGAGTCCACTCCGAACGGTGCGTATGGATGTTTCTACGAGGAGTGGGGACGGGCGATCGATGCTGGAGGGTCAGCGGGTCTGCGGGAAGGCCTGGTGGTGCGGCATTTTTTTCCATGGTGGATGGAGGAGGCTTATATTGCCACTCCAGTGGACGAGTTGCGCGAGGACGAGGGGCGGCTGATGCTGGCTTATGGTTTGACGACGGGGCAGATCGGATTTCGGCGGGGTCTGGAGGCTAGCTATCGAGGGCTGCGGTCGCAGGAGTTTGCTGAGGACGCGGAGAGCTGCTTCAAGGCGACGGGAGAGTGCTGCTTTGAGGTGGAGGCGGTCGAGGCCCGGTTGGCTTCGGTGGGTGAGGCGATCGAGGTGCGGCGTGGGGGCGCGTTGCTGATATGGCTGCCGCCGGTGGGGGGGCACGAGTATCTGGTCGCAGTGGATACGGCCGGCGGCGGGGCCGACGGGGACTTCGCTGCGGTGCAGGTGATTGAGATGGGCTCGGGTTTGCAGTGTGCGGAGTTGCAGCAGAGGTTGGGGACGCTGGAGCTGGCGAGGGTTTCGGCAGAGTTGGCGAGGGAGTATGGCGGGGCGCTTATTGCTGTGGAGCGGAACAATCATGGGGCCGGAGTTTTGGCTTATCTGGATAGCGTGGAGCGGTATGCGGGGGTGTATGAGTCGAGTGGTGTTGCCGGTTGGTTGACTACGGCGGGGAACAAGCCGGGGATGATCAGCAGGATGGGGGCCCTGCTGGTGGATTCGCCCTGGTTGTTCTTCAGCAGACGATTGCTGGGAGAGTGCATGGACCTTTGTTGCGATGGCTGGTGGGAGGACAGGGGCAGTGAGCGGGGCGCATGACGACTGTCTGATGGCGATGGCGATAGGGCAGGCGGTGCGGGCCGAGTTATTGGGAAAGAGGCGGTAGTGTCGGAGTGGAACACTATGTCCTGGAATCGGACGTGGCTCTCCGCTCTCGTGAAAGGGGTTGAAGTATTCTGCTGAGACGGGGTAATTGGGTCTTGGCTGTTCTGGCAGTGCAGGCGATCAGGAGGATGCGGGGCGGGGCGCAGAGCCAGTTGATGCTGGGAGCGGATGGAAAGCTTTGGGTGGTGAAGTTTCAGAACAATCCGCAAGACATGCGCGTGTTGGCGAATGAGTTGATCGCCACGAGGCTGGCGGAGGCGGTGGGGTTGACGGTGCCGGCGAGCGAGGTGGTCGAAGTGACGGAGTGGCTGGTAGCGAATTCGCTCGACATGTTTGTGGAATTGCCGCGGGGCCAGAGGCAACGGTATGTGGCGGGGTTGCAGTTTGGGTCACAGTTCGTGGGTGGGTTGATGCCGGGGCAGGTAGTGGACTATCTCCCGGAGCCGCAGCTGGATGAGGTCCGGAACCTGGCGGAGTTTGCCGGCATGCTGTGCATAGATAAGTGGGCGGGGAACTGCAATGGGCGGCAGGCGGTCTTTGAGCGGAAGCCGAGGGAGAGGAAGTATCGGGCCACGTTTATCGACCAGGGGTTTTGTTTCAATGCGGGAGAGTGGACATTTCCGGATTCGCCGCTGCGGGGTGTTTATCAAAGGAACCTGGTGTATGCGGGAGTGACGGGGTGGGAGAGCTTTGAGCCATGGCTGGGCCGGGTGGAGGCGATGGAGGCAAGGACGCTGTGGGAGATCGCTGAAGCGGTGCCGCCAGAGTGGTATGGAGGGGATACGGCATTGATCGAGAGGTTGATGGAACAGATGCTACAACGACGGTCGCGCGTGCGAGAGTTGATTGAGGCGTTTCGAGATTCAAACAGGGAGCCGTTCCCGATGTGGGCCTCGGGGAAGAAGATTGTGGTGCCGAGACAGTTTGCTGAGGTGAGTGGAGTGGGAAAATTTGTAATGTAGAGGGGCGATTTGACGAAGTGGGTGACGATAGAGCTTTGGCTGGATGTGGGGCTCACGCTGATATGGAGACTGATGGTTGGCTGAACGGATCCAATGCGAGTTCTTCCTGATCCGGTATGTGCCGGACGTGGTGAAGGGCGAGTTTGCGAATATCGGGGTGCTGCTAAGGGAGGCGGGCCGGGACGATAGAGCTGTAGTGCGTTTTACTCGGGACTGGAGCAGGGTGAAGTGTATGGATGCGGACGCCGATATTGGGCTGCTGGAGGCGTTGGAGGGGGAGATCGGGGCGCGGCTGCGTATGGAGGCACCAGGGACCAAGCCGGTGATGGAGATTCTCGAGGACACCCTGGCGAATTCTGTGCAGATGACCGAGGTGAAGGCATGTCTGGCAGAGAGCCTGCCAGCCGAGATCGAACAGTTGATGAGGATGTATGTCGAGCCTCATGAAGGTGAAGACGGAGCGGAGGAGGACTGGGCGCGCGGCAATTGCAGGGGCGATGCGGACGGAGTTCGAGCGGGCGGGAGTGTGGGGGCTGATGCGGAAGCGGATCGCGGCTTCGCTTTATACGCGTGCTGGAGATCCGATGAAGATCGATTGTGGGTATCGACCGAATGGGGTGATTCGGATGTTTCAGGCGGTGTCTCTGGAGGGGGACGTGGAGGCGGCGAAGGGTTTGGCTTATTCGGCGCCTCAGTTGATCGAGGGCGTGCAGCGGGTGGAGGCGGCACGGCTGGAGTTGACGGCGATTGTAGAGCCGCTGCGTGCCGTCTCGGACACAGAGGACGAGGCGATGGAGAGATACCGGTTTGGCGTGGAGGCTATGGAGCGACAGGAGATTCGGGTGGTGACCTTGAACGATCTTGCCCGGGTGGCAGAGACGGCCAGGGTGGAGTTGCGGGTTTGATGCTTTTCCGTAATCACTGACGGCGGACAGAGCGAGAGATCGATAACACGAGAGACGTAAGGCATGGCCCAAGGGCTGTGCCTTTTCTTTTTGCAGTAGAGACGGAAAGAGAGAGGGGAAGCATGAGCGTTCGGACGATGGTGAAGGATGTTTGGCTGCGATTGGCTGGGGCCTGAGGCGGGCACTGGTGACGCAACGACGGGGGAGAGAAAGACGGCGATGCTGCCGTCGATCCTGAGTCCTTACAATCCAGTCGGCAGAGGGGGACAGAACGCTCTGCCGAAGCCGACTGCGGCCAATCTGCGCAAGTTCGCCGAGACTCCGGTGGTGCGGCGCGCGATCAATGTGGTGAAGGACAAGATCGCGAGCATGGACTGGCAAGTCCGGATCCGGCGTGGCTACGCGGACGGGACGGTGGAGGACGCGACTGCTCGACTGAAGGTGCTTCGGCGTTGCCTTGAGGAGCCCAATACCTCAGACAGCTTTCGAGTGTTGTGGGAGCAGGTGCTGGAAGACCTGCTGGTGGGCGGTTTTGGCGCGGTAGAGATGGAGGCGACGGGTGATCCTGAGAGGCCGTTTCATCTCTGGGCGGTGGATGGGGCGACGATCCAGATAGACGCGAAATGGAACGGCGATCCGGAGAAGCCGCGGTATGCGCAGGCCACTGGCCGGATGGGTCTGGAGTCGCTGGTGCCTCTGCTCGATGATGAGTTGATGTACGTGCGGTTAAATCCGCGTACTTATACTCCGTTTGGCCTGGGGCGGCTTGAGGTCGCGTTTGAGACGGTGAACCAGCTTTTGAGCGCGAACCGTTACGCGGGAAAGCTTGCGAGTAACTCTGTGGCGCAGTATGCGCTTTGGCTGAATGAGGCCACTCCTGAGCAGCACGATCGGCTGATTCGCTGGTGGCAGGATGAGATTGAAGGCACCGGGCGCGTGCCATTGCTGAGTTGCGAGCAGAAGCCGGAGGTGCTGCGGTTCGCCGGTGGTACCGACGCCGATCTGCGGTTGCAGTGGCAGGAGGCGCTGATTCGCATGATTGCGAATGCGTTCGATCTGCCTCCGATGATGCTTGGCGTGGAGGCCGACGTGAACAGGTCGACCGCAGGTGAGTTGGCGGACGAGGCGTTCCAGAGTGCGGTAGTGCCTGTGGCAAAGCTGCTGGCCGAGCATATTACGCGCGACCTGTTTGCGAAGAAACTGGGGTGGCGCGAGTTTGAGTTCTGCTTCAACGACCTGGAGAGCAGGGACGAACTGCAGGAGCTGCAGATCCAAACGACGCTGCTGCAGGCCGGGGTGTTGACGGTGGATGAGGTGCGATCGATGCGGGGGTTGGGCCCCATAGAGCCGGCGGTGACCCGGTGAAGGTGACGATCGACAATCTGGATGGTGTGGGAGCGGTGGACTATAGCGCTGCTTTGTGCGCGGACGGGCCGCTGAAGATTAAGCGTACGTTGAATGCGCCTTCTGTCTGCAGCGGCATGTTGGATGTTAGCGATGCCGCGTTGTCTGTGCCGGTGCGTCGGGGGCGGGTCATCGCGACGGCAGCGAATGGAACGGTCTTGTTTACTGGTTACATCGCGACTGATCCAGAGGCGGTGCATGCCGGCATGGGAGTGAAGGGCCCGGTGTATCGGTATGCGTTCAACGCGGTCAGCGATGAATGGCTACTCGACAAGCAAGCAGTCCCGCTGAGTGGAGCGGGGTTGGCGCAGAGCGGCGGGCAGTTGCTGAAGACGCTGACAAACCGCGTGGATGCTGGTTTGTTTGGCACGGCGGGTGTGATGAATGGGCCGACGGTCGGGGTGTTCGAGCCGGCACAGACGGAGAGCTGGTCGGCTAATGCAGGTGCTGTGGCCAGTGCGACGTATGCTGCCTATCGGGTGGTGGGTGGAGCGGTGAGTCTTCAGCCTGCGGGGACGGTGACCCATGCCCTGAGTGATGGTGACGGGACGCTGCAGGTGGCCGCGCTGAAGACAACGTCGGTGAAGGAGCTGGCCAATGATGTCACGGTCAGCGGCGAGATGGAGCCGACAGCCTATGTGACAGAGACGTTTGCAGGAGATGGGACGACGACGGTGTTTCAGCTGTCAGAAGACCCGTTCCGGCCGAAGAAGACGGCTAACTCTGGACAGTTCCTGAGTGACAGCTTCAACGAAAGCGTGCTGGATACGCAGATCTGGCAGGTCACCGATCCAGGGTCGCATCTTGGTTTGAGTTCGACCGGGTTGACGATGACAGGCGGGAATGGATTTGACGGGCAGACGACGCTGACGGCGATTGACGCGGTGGAGTTGGGCGGGACGCTAGTGATTGAGGCGGGGAGTCTGCAGCTGGGGGGAGCAAGTGCGGGTGTTGTGTGTGGCCTGTACTCAGGGGCGACGCAGAGCGCGAACTGTTTTGTGGGCTACAACGTGCGGCAGAGCGGCGGCTCGCCTGTGGTGGTACCGTTCGTGAACGGAGCTGAGGTTGGGACCGTGTTTACGTTGCTGGAAGGGCACGTCTATACGCTTCGAATTCGGCTGCACTGCGTGGAGATGCAGCGAGTGTTGCAGACGTATTACGCGATGGTGGATGGAGTTGTGCAGGCGTTTGGCGGAGGGCTGGTAACAGCTCCGATGAGCGTGGTGTTTGAGTTGCGGGACCTGGGGGCCTCTTCAAATACACCCGCGACGGTGTTGTATGACGGGAGCGTTGTCAGTTCGCCTGCCAGTTGCAGTTTTGTGGCAGTGAACAGTATCCAGCTGATTGGATCGATGGGGTACTGCAGAGTAACGCAGACTGGTTCGGCGTGGGTGGTCAGCACGTTGCCGAGCGGTGTGAAGATGACACGGCTAGTTGGGCTGGCTGGGGAAGGCGTCGACTGCAAGATATCTGCTACCGGCAAAGTTACATTCTTCACCGGCCGAGTGCCGGTCGCGGGAGAACTCGTCACTGTGACGTATCGCGTGCAGCAAAGGGCCGTGGCACGGCTTAATGACGCAGCGAGCGTGACGGCTGAGGCGACGGGTGGTGTGCCGGGTACCGCGCAGTGGCTCGGTAAGGTACTGAAGCCGGTGGCACGGAGTTCAGTGAACCTTGAGGGTGCGGGCGCGGCGATATTGAGTTTTTCGACCAGCCGTGCGGCGGCAGCTGCCGGCACATATGAGGCTGTTATTCCCGCGGACGTTTGGCCGGGAGATGTGCTGGCTGTGACAAGCGGCGGGCAGACGATGACCGTGGTGGTACGGCGCGTCGACATCGTCGATGGAATGGCTTGCCCCGAGGTACTGACGTATCGCATCGCGTTTGCCAATGACTGGGCAGAGGGATTGGGGCTGACGTTGTCCGAGGCGATTGCGGCGGACGCGCTTCTGCCGGAGACGGCGTTAAGTTCGGCTACACCACCCGGGAGCAATGTGGTTGCGAACCTGCAGCAGTTGCAGGTGGTGAGCGCAACTGGAACCGCATTGCAGGTGGATGCCGGAACGACCCCGCCAACCGGCGGTGGGTTTGAGGTGAGGCGGCGCGATGGGGACTTCGGCCCGACGGTAGATCAAGACCTGGTGCTGCGGAGCCCGGGGCGTAGCTTTTCGATTCCGCGTGAGGGGCAGGTGGAACGCTACTACGTGCGGATGTACGACGGGTCTACGCCTCCGTTGTATTCGCGTTTTTCAAGTGCGGTGTTTACAGACTTGCCGATGAGCTCGTAGGGCCGGCAGCAAGGAGAGAGAGATGACGGAGTTTGAAGGGAAGATTTTAGCCGACCTTAGCGTGCTGAAGAACCAGATGAACCAGCTCCTCGGGGTGGGGCAGCTGGGAAGATTGACGCAGCTGGAGGAGCGTGTGGAACGGCACGAACGAAGCGTTCAACGGCTGAAAGGGCTGGCAGGTGCGGCAGGTGGTCTGCTGACTGTGATTCATTTGGCAATTGATTATTTGCGGCGGTGAGGAAAGACAACGAGAGGAGATGGTATGAACTTTTTGAAGCTGTTCCTGCGGGCGATCGCGCTGGTGCCTGGTGTAGTCCAGGGTACGGAGGCCTTGTTTGGCGCCGAGACCGGTGAGCAGAAGAAGAAGGCAGCGGTT
Organism: uncultured Acidobacteriaceae bacterium; assembly: GCA_963756685.1. Taxonomy (GTDB): domain Bacteria; phylum Acidobacteriota; class Terriglobia; order Terriglobales; family Acidobacteriaceae; genus Edaphobacter. Next base: position 1,723,137 of record CAVWON010000001.1, on the reverse strand, counting down.
GAGATCGTTGGGGCCGCGATTAACATCGCAGATGCGGTGACCATGAAGCATATTGCCGATTCGGGCAAGTTCACCGAGGGGCTGAGCACGCTGATCGACGGTGTCGTGATGTGTCTAAATGCCAGTCTGTGGGCGAAGCACTAGCGGTGTGGGCCGATAGCACGGTGTCCGTGGAGGAAACCGTATAATCGGGCCATGGACGCCGAGGCGCTGAGCAAAGTTTTAGTTGGGGTCGTGATGGGGAGCCGCAGCGATTACGCGGTGATGCGCGGTACCGTTGAAGTGCTGAAGGAGTTTGGCGTTGCACACGAGGTGCGGGTGGTTTCGGCACACCGGACGCCCGATCTGCTGTTCGAGTATGCGGAGACTGCCGTCGGCCGCGGCCTGCGAGTGATCATCGCGGGAGCGGGTGGAGCGGCGCATCTGCCAGGGATGATTGCGGCCAAGACGGTGGTGCCAGTGCTCGGCGTACCGATACCGGCGACGGCGCTCCAAGGGATGGATTCGCTGTTGAGCATTGTGCAGATGCCGAAGGGTATTCCGGTGGGGACGCTGGCGATTGGCGCATCTGGAGCAATGAATGCCGGGCTCCTGGCTGTTGCGATGCTCGCGACAACAGATGCTGCTTTGCAGAAGAAACTGGTTGCGTGGCGTGCGGCACGTCGGGACGAGGTCCTGGCGCAGGTCGTCGGCGAAGATGAGGTCGGCGCGTGAACACTGGTTCTTCTTCCGCAAAGCCGATTTTGCCGGGCGCAACGATTGGGATCTTTGGTGGAGGGCAGCTGGGCCGGATGACAGCCATGGCGGCGCGTGGCATGGGATATCGCATCCTGGTGCTCGATCCTGATCCGGCTTGTCCTGCGCGGTTTGTGGTGGATGGATGCATCGAGGCCGGGTGGGACGATTCGCGCGAGGCCGCGAACCTCGCGCGTGGATGCGATGTGGTGACACTGGAGATTGAACAGATTTCCCTTGCAAGCATGGAGGCCGCGGCGAGCTATGCGCCGGTCAGACCAAGTGGGGCCATGCTTGCGGTGATTCAAGACAGGATTGAACAGAAGGACTGGCTACGCAAGAACGGGTTCCCGGTAGGGGAGTATCGAGCAGTAAGATCGCTGGACGAGCTGCGCGAGGCGGTGGCCGCGTTAGGCGGCAAATGCTTTTGCAAGAGTGCAACTGGGGGCTACGACGGACGTGGGCAAGGTAAGGTCGGATTTGCGAAGGGCGCCGCGGTTGAAGACGAGATAAGGGGGGCATGGGAGGCGCTTGGCGAACGGGCCGGCGTGGTGGAGAAGGCCGTCGAGCTTGAGCGCGAAATTTCTGTGTTGGTGGCGCGCGCTCCTAGCGGTGAGGTGAAGGTCTATCCGCCCGCGTGGAACCACCACGAGGAACAGATATTGGCGTGGAGCGTGATCCCGGCACCGATCGCGAGCGCGATGGAGGCCGCGGCGAGAAAGATCGCGGAGGATATCGCCGATACCTTCCAATTGGAAGGTGTACTGGCGGTGGAGATGTTCTGCACGGCCGACGGAACGCTATTGGTTAATGAACTGGCCCCGCGACCGCACAACAGTTATCACGCGAGTGTGCGGGCCTGCGTGACGGGTCAGTTCGAACAGCTGGTGCGGGCGGTTTGCGACTTGCCACTGGGAGAAGTGGAGGTCGTACGGCCGGCCGCCATTGCAAACCTGCTCGGCGACCTGTGGCTCTCTCCCGATGGTTCTCCGCGAGAGCCGAGATTTGATAAAGCGCTGGCGGCGCCCGGGGTGAGACTGCATTTGTATGAGAAGCACAAGCCGCGTAGAGGACGGAAGATGGGGCACCTCTCTGCAGTTGGCGCGACGCCGGATGAAGCCGTGGAGTTAGTCCTGCGGGCCAAGGCGCTGCTGTAGAAGGGCCGCTTCGAAACAGAAAAGCGCGACAGACTTGAATCAAGTTTGCCGCGCTTTTGTTGACTAAACGTGTCGAAATTATCCGATATCTTCGGACCAGTTCTCGAGGTAGGCCTTGAAATCGGACATGAATTTACCGGCGTCGGCGCCGTCGACGATGCGGTGATCGAAGCCGAGGGTAAACCGCTGGATTGAGCGGATCGCAATGGAGTCGTTGCCGTCTTTGTCGGTAATGACTTCGGCTTCCTTGTTCAGGCCGCCGATGCCAAGGATCGCACTCTGAGGCTGGTTGATTATCGGCGTGCCGAACTGCTCGCCGAAGATGCCAGAGTTCGTCAACGTGAAGGTGCCACCCGAGATCTCGTCAGGAGCCAGCTTCTTGCCACGTGCGCGGTCGGCCACATCGACAATCGCGCGAGCGACACCCAGGAAGTTCTTCTCCTCTGCCTGTTTGATGACCGGCACGATGAGGCCCCAGTCGAGCGCGACTGCGATGCCGATGTTGATGTTCTTGTTGTAGCGAATGGCCTCGCCTTCGATCGATCCGTTGACGATGGGATGCTTACGCAGCGCAACAATGGCAGCGCGGGTGATGAAGGGCATGTACGTCAGCTTGACGCCGTTACGCTGCTCGTACTTGGACTTTTCCTTCTCGCGAATCTTGACGATGCGTGTCATGTCCACCTTGAAGACGGTGTGGACATGAGGGCTCGTGCGCTTGGATTCGACCATGCGTTGCGCGATGATCGAGCGCATCTTCGACATTGGGACGAGCTCGCCGGGCAGCGGCTGGGGCGCGGCAGGCTTGGCGACGGTCGGGGCAGGGGCTGGAGCAGAAGTCGGTGACGTCGCAGCCGCAGCAACTGGTTTTGGGCCTTGCTCGAGGTGGCTGACGATATCCGTCTTTGTGATGCGGCCGGACGCACCAGTACCGGAGACCTGAGATAGGCCGACGTTATTGTCCTTCGCAATCTTGCGGACAAGAGGTGAGGATCGGACGCGCTCGCCCTCCAGTGCTTTGGTTGCCGGCGCAGGTGCCACGGCAGATACGGCAGCGGCAGGCGCAGACGCTTTGGGCGCGGCAGCGGCTGGAGCGGTCTTACCCGCAGCGTCGCCAATTACGGCGACGACAGTGTTGATCGTGACGGTTGCACCCTCAGGGACCTTGATCTCGGAGAGCACGCCGGCGACGGGTGACGGAATCTCCGCGTCAACTTTATCGGTGGAGATTTCGAAGATAGGTTCGTCGCGCTGAACGGTGTCGCCAACTTTTTTGAGCCACTTGGTTATTGTCCCCTCCGTGATGGACTCGCCCATCTGCGGCATCAGGACCTCTGTGCCGGGGCCACCAGTCGTGGGAGGATTGCCCTGCGTGGCGGAAGCTGTATCCACAGCCGCGGGAGTGACGGTGTCGGCGGCCGGTGCTGCCGCGGTCTCGGCCTTTGCGGGCGAAGTCGCCGGCGTCGATGCCGAACCGGCCTCATCGATGGTGCAGACGACGGTATTGATCTGGACGGTAGTTCCGTCGGCGACCTTGATCTCTTTCAAGGTGCCCGCGGCGGGCGAAGGTATTTCGGCATCCACTTTGTCGGTAGAGATCTCAAAGAGCGGCTCGTCGCGTTGGACCGTGTCGCCGGGCTTTTTGAGCCACTTGGTGATAGTGCCTTCGGTGATGGATTCGCCCATCTGGGGCATGACTACGTCGGTCGGCATGAACTTTTCTTCTCCCTCAAATACAGTTGCGGACGGCAAAAAAAACCGGCGCGGTTCCAGCCGGGTCCGCCGTAGAGCACACGCTCTGCGATTATACGGCGGTCGTATGATTGCTCGCCCCAGCAGTGCGGTAAGCGAACAGACGCTCAGACCCGTGCGGCCAGCAGTTGATCGACGGACTCGCACCACAACATCTGGCGTTCGAAGACCCGTCCGAAGTTCCTCGCCGTCGCATTAAGTGCCGGCGCCATGGTTGCCTCGCGATCGGAGCTGGCTTCGAGTTCCAGGCTGGTGACCTGTCGGTCTGTAATCCCGCAAGGGACGATCCATTCAAAGTCCCGCAGGTCCGTCGTTACATTGAGCGCGAAGCCGTGGGAGGTCACTCCCTGTGAAACGTGGACTCCGATGGCGGCGATCTTCTTCTCCCGGACACTGCCTCCGGGCATCGTCCACACACCAGTAAGTCTGCAGATGCGCTGCGTCATCACGCCGAAGTCGCCACAAGTGCGGATAAGCGCCTCTTCGAGCATGCGAACGTAGTCCACCTGGACCAAGGTGCGGCCCTTTTTTTCCAGGAAGGTCGCCGCGCAGGTCGATGATGGGATACCCGATGAGCTGCCCCGGTCCATGGTATGTCACATCTCCGCCCCGATTGACCTCATGCAGCTCGACTCCTTGCCGTGCAAGCAGCTCATCGTTGGCGAGAACGTTGGAACGATGCGCATTGCGGCCGAGCGTCAGGACGGGAGGATGCTCCAACAGAAGCAATGTATCGCCGATGAGGTGCCTGCTTACGCGCAGCAATGACCTGCTCCTGGATAGCCATGGCTTCCCCGTAAGGAACGCGACCGAGATGGACGAGGTTGATGTGCATGACAGGTCTTACGGGTTCTTTTCGAGGGAAAGAATACAGCCGAGGATACCTCCGGCTACCTTTTGTGATGTTGTTCCACTTAGACGTTCACCGCCATGCCTTCAACGCTCGAGAAGCCATCGAGCAGTGCTTCGGCGACCGTCGGATGCGCGTGGATCGTGAACATCATCTCCTCAATCGTCGCTTCAAGCTCGATCGCGGTGACTGCCTCGGCGATTATCTCCGTGGCATAAGGCCCGATGATGTGGACACCGAGGACCTCGCCATACTTCGCGTCCGCGACCACCTTGACGAAGCCGTCATGCGCATCGACGATCGTCGCCTTCGAGTTGCCGACAAACGGGAACTTGCCGACCTTCACCTGGAAGCCCTTCTCCTTGGCCTGCGCCTCTGTCAGGCCGACGCTGGCAATCTGCGGATCGGTGTAGGTGCACCCCGGAATGCGTGTGCGATTCACGGCCTTGGCATATCGGCCCGCAATGCGCGCCGCCACTACCAGTCCGGCCATGCTGCCGACATGTGCAAGCTGCGGCAGGCCAGCGACGATGTCGCCGATCGCGTAGATGCCCGGTTCGGTCGTCTCCATCCACTCATTGGTAAGGATGTAACCGCGGTCAGGGGTAATCTTCACCTTGTCCAGGCCCACATCGTAGGTACGCGGCGCACGGCCAACCGCCACCAGCACCTTCTCCGCCTGTTTGGTCTGGGTTTTACCGTTCGAATCAATGAAAGAAACGAGTACGCCGTCCTTGTTCTTCTCGATCTTGGTGTCTTTCACCGACAGATTGACATCGATCCCGCGCTTCTTGAAGAGGCGCAGCAACTCCTTGCTGACGTCCTCGTCCTCTGCAGGAACCATGCGCGGCAGCATCTCGAGGACGGTCACCTCTGCACCGAAGCTCTTGAAGATCGACGCAAACTCGACCCCAACCGCCCCTGAACCGATCACCACCAGCGACTTCGGCGCCTGGTCGATCTTCAGGATCTCGTAGTTCGTCAGAATAGTGTCGTCCGGCGTGTAGCCGGGCAGCATGCGAGCATCGGAGCCAGTCGCCAGAACTACTTTTTTGGCCCTCACTGTCTCGGTCTTGCCATCTGCAGTCTTCACCTCAATGGTGTGGACACCGTCCTTCGCCGGGCCCGTCAGGCGACCGTAACCCTTGATGGCATTGATCTTGTTCTTCTTCATCAGGAAGTCGAGACCCTTGACGTGACGGCCGATCACGTCGTCCTTGCGTGCCAAAACACCCTTCCAGTTCAGCGTCGGCGTCACGCCGTCGATGCCATACCGTTCGGCATGCTTCAGGTGGTCCCATAGCTCTGCCGAAAACAGCATCGCCTTGGTCGGAATGCAGCCCCAAAGCAGGCAAGTACCGCCGAGACGGTCATTTGCATCGATCAGCGCGGCCTTCAGGCCATATTGCGAGGCGCGGATCGCGCAGGTATATCCGGCGGGGCCTCCGCCAAGCACTACTACATCAAAAATCGTGTCTGCCAAGGGAACACTCCAAGTAGGTGGAACCAACACACACCATCTTATTCGATTCGCGGGCTGGTTTTTCGATTCCGCGCCGCGAGAACCGGCATTTGGCCTTGCGCCCGGTGTGGCCGGGATGACCCATCACCGCCTTGATCGCAGCCGGGGACGAGCCTATCTCAGTTGAATCAACGCTTCCATCAACCCGACCGCCATACTGTTGGAAGGAGTTGCAATTCCATGCTTCTGACCTAGACGGACAATCACGCCGTTGCGTGCATCAATCTCAACGGGACGGCCCGCCTGGCGATCGGCAAGCATTGAGTTGATCGAATCCGCTGGAGCAGCGCGCTGGGCCGCCAGCACGAGGTCTGCAACATTGTCTTCCAGATGGGCCCCTTCGGCCCTCGCAACCGCAGCACACTCGCGAATGATCTGGAGTGCCACCTCTCCCATGGCCTCCCCACGCACGATGCCTGCGGGTTGCAGCACCAACGCGGACAGCACGCCCGCCGAGTTGAAACAGAGCTTTCGCCAGACGACGCTCAGAAAATCGGGAACGACCGAAGCGTCCGCTGTCGTTCCCGCAAACAGTCTCACAAAGTCGCGGCCGAGAGCATCATCCGGTACCTTCAAGTGCATCGCCCCACGCTGCCGGATCCTGTCGGGCGCCTGACGTTCCGCAGGACAGTCCACCATGACGGGCAGAACCTTCTCCATCGCCACGTATGGCGCGAAGCGCTCACGATGTTCGACGCCATTTTGCAGCACCGCCACCGGCGCGCCTCTCGAGCAGAGTCGTTCCAGCCACTTGGCCGCTCCCGCTACGTCATAGGCCTTCGTGGCGACGATCACCCAATCCACCTCGAATGCCTCGCTTGGGTCAGTCACAAAGGTCGCACGGACCTGCACGACGCCTTCTGGAGCTTCGACTGTAAGCCCGGACATCGGACGCCTGGTGCAGAGGAGCAGCTCATGCCCGCCTGCCTGTTGCAAAAGAGCGGCCGTCACTCCTCCGATCGCCCCGACTCCAACAATTGCGATTCGCGCCATGCGATGACCCTTGGATCCCTTCTAGCCCAGCACCTTCGCTGCGTCCTTCGCGAAGTACGTCACAATAAAGTCCGCGCCAGCCCGTCGGATCGATAGCAGCGACTCCATCATCGCGCGGCTCCCGCTCCAGCCAACCGCGCTGGAACGCCGCCTGCAGCATCGAGTATTCACCCGACACCTGGTACGCGCCCATCGGCAGGTCATAGCGCTCCCGCGCCGCGCGAATCACATCCAGATACGGCATGGCAGGCTTCATCAACAGCATGTCCGCGCCCTCGGCGATGTCCTGGTCGATCTCGCGCATCGCCTCACGCAGGTTCGCCCCGTCCATCTGATAGCTCCTCCGGTCACCGAACTGCGGAGCAGAGTCCGCAGCCTCGCGAAACGGCCCATAGAACGCCGATGCAAACTTCGCCGCGTAACTCATCACCGGAACCTGCTCGTGTCCACCCGCATCCAGGGCAATGCGGATCGCCTCGACGCGTCCATCCATCATGTCGGACGGCGCCACGATGTCCGCGCCGGCCTTGGCCAGCGACGCCGCTGTCTTTGCAATCAACGCGACACTGGAGTCATTTTCAATCTCATAATGATCGCCGTCCCGCGCAACAACACCACAATGCCCGTGTGAGGTGTACTCACACAGACAAACATCCGCAATCATAACGAGAGCATCGAGCTTGCGGTTAGCCTTCATGGCCCTAAGCGCGGTCTGCACAACTCCGTCGTCGGCCCACGCTCCCGTCGCCTGCTCATCTTTCTCCGCCGGCAAGCCAAACAGCAGCAGCCCGCCGGTCCCCAAAGCAGCGCAAGCCTCCGCCTCCTTCATGGCCTCGTCGATCGAGAGATTGAAGACCCCGGGCATGGAGCCGATCTCTCTCCGAACCCCGTCGCCAGGACAGATAAAGAGTGGATAGATCAGCGCTCCTGGATGCAGATGGGTCTCGCGAACCAGCGACCGCATCGCCTCGGTTCGGCGCAAGCGGCGCAAACGCGTAGCAGGGAAGTTCATGTTATTAGTTTACGGCCAGCCCTCAGCTTCGGTCTGCAATCGCGTCGTACTCGAGCCCCGACGCGCCCGGCGCCAGCACCCAAAGCGTATAGATCCCAAGCGCCGTGCCAAAGGGAAATTTGAGCAGCGCCAGAATCGCAGCGATGATTGCCACAATCCGACCCCACGGCCTGCGATTCAACAAGCCAAATCCGGCTATCAGTGCCAGGGCGGCCGCAAAGACCGTCGCAACAGCTACCACCGGCCACAAACCACCGATCCACATCGGTGCGAATGGTCCTCCATGCCAGCGTCCGCCAAACATCCACGCATCGTCACCGAAGTTGTGAGTCGAGAGGGCGCGCAGAAAGACCATGCCGATCAAGCCGCTGACCACGCGATACACCCCCAGAACGCACCACAAAATGCCCATTGTCTGCAGGTTCCGCTGTACCCGCGGCATATACATCGGCATTGGAGGAGGCGGATAAGCCGCATACATCGGCGGCGCGGGAGTGACCTGCGCCCCGCACTTCGAACAAAAATGAACACTTTCGACGACTGGAGCCCCACAAGCCTGACAGACCATCTCACACCTCCACGTACCTAAGGCGCCGGCCCTGCGCTCTTCTTGCTACGCACAGTTCCCGTATGCGGTTCCCTGCGAGGGTACGATAAACGAAGTGAATTCACCAGAGCTATTGCCGGCCGTCCCCTCCCCCCTGCGCGAATCAAGCGCGGCGGCCCTGGAGTGGCGCCGTCTCCGCGACCACATCGCCGATCGCACCGTTTCTCCTCTGGGCCGTGCCTGGGTCCTAGCACTCAAACCCAGCGCCGACGTCACTTGGATCGACCAGCAGCAGCAACGCACTGCCGAACTGCGCACCATGCTCACTCGCGGCGGCAGTTTCGAGTTCCACGGCCTCTTCGACCCCACCGTCCTCCTCGATAAGGCCCGCATCGACGGAGCTGCCCTTGAATCCACCGAGGTCCGCGACCTCCTCGCCGTCGTCGAACGCGTCGCCGCCTGGCGCAACCTCATCAATCCACCCCCTAATATCACGCGCTACGAATGGCCCGGCATCGCCGCACTCTCATCTTCGCTCCTCGACCACGACCTCGCCCCGCTCCTCCGTCAATTGCGCGGGAAGATCGAACCCGACGGCAGCCTCAACGACGATGCGTCCCCCGAACTCCGCCGCATCCGCCGCGCGATGGAACGCCAGCACCGCGCCATCGAAGAGAGTCTTCGCAAGTCCCTGCGCGGTTTGAGCGAAGGAGGCAGCACGCAGGACGACCTCATCACCATTCGTGGCGACCGCTTCGTCATTCCCGTCAAAGCAGAGTTCAAGCGCAAGGTCCCCGGCGTCATCCACGGTTCATCCTCCTCTGGCCAAACCGTATTCGTCGAACCCCTCGAGACGATCGAGCAAAACAATGAACTCGTCCGCCTTCTTGACGAAGAGCAGTCCGAGATCCACCGCATTCTCGTCGCGATGACCCACGCGCTAGGAGAGAACGCCACCGCAATCCACCTTGGCACCTGCATCCTCGCCGAAGTAGAGTCCCACTTCGCCCGCGCCCGCTTCGCAATCGCCCTCAACTGCGTCCGCCCAACCTTCACGCAGGAGCTGTCCCTCACTGCCGCCCGTCATCCGCTACTTGAGCTCCGCATGCGCGCCACGGCGCTGGAAGCAGACGAAGCGGCCAAAACCCCAGTCCCGTTGACCGTCGTCCTTCCGCCCGAAACAAAGCAGCTCATCATCAGTGGCCCCAATACAGGCGGCAAGACTGTCTCGCTCAAGACCCTGGGCCTGCTCTCGCTCATGGCGCAATCCGGCATTCCGGTTCCCGCCGAAGAAGCAAAGCTTCCCCTCTTCACCAGCATCTACGCCGACATTGGCGACGCCCAATCGATCGAACGCGACCTCTCCAGCTTCTCCGCCCACGTCGTCAACCTCGACCGTATCTCCCGCGAAGCCACCGCTGACTCACTCGTCCTGCTCGATGAGCTGGGCTCCGCCACCGACCCCGAAGAAGGCGCGGCCCTCGCTGTAGCCGTCGCATCGCATTTCCTCGCCATCGGGGCCTGGTGCTGCATCACCACACACCTCACCTCGCTCAAGGTCTACGCCGCAAACCACCCCGGCGTCCTCAACGCCGCGGTCGGCTTCGACCAACTCACTCTCACCCCGACCTACGAGCTACGCCTCGGCGTCCCAGGAGCGTCCGCTGGTCTCAATATCGCCCAGCGTCTCGGCTTGCAGAAAGAGATCATCACTGCGGCACGCGCCCAGATGACCACGCAGACCGCAGACATCGGCGCATTCATCGACCAGCTCCACGACCAGCTCACCGCCGCCACCGTCGAACGCGAGACCCTGCAACAGCGCGAGCGCGAGCTCTCTCGCGAAAAGGCCCGCCTCGAGGTCGAAGGTCGCGTCGAACAGAAGGCCCGCACCAAAGAGCTCGAAGCTAAGCTCAACTCCCTCATCGGAGACTTCGCCTACCAGCTCCGCGAGACCGTCAAAGCCATCGACGACAAGGCGCTCGCGCAAAAGATCGCCCGCGATTCCGATCGCCGCATGGCCACCCTCCGCCGCGAGTTTTCTGAACAGTTCAACTCCACCGTCGTCGCCCACACCACACGCGCCGACAAGAACGACCCCGCCGCCCAACCCCACATTCCCAAAGGCATCAAGGTCGGCGACCTCGTCAAACTCAAATCTCTCGGCCGCCAAGCGCGCGTCGACCGGATCATCGACCCCAAGACCTTCGAAGTCTCCATCGGCCCGATGAAGATGCGCGCCGCCATCAACGACATCGCCGAAGTCGAGTCCGTCAAAGTCGTCACGCCGCTCGAAGCCGCCCGCAAACGCGGAGGCATCACCGTCGCCACCGCCAACGATGACACCGACTACATGACCTCCGAGATCAACGTCATCGGTCGCACCGCCGACGAGGCCCAGACTGAGGTCGAACGATTCATCGACCGCGCCTTTCTCGCCGGCCTGCCCCGCATCCGGATCGTGCACGGCACCGGTATGGGCGTCCTTCGCCGCACTCTCCGCGAATATCTCCGCAGCCACCCTCACGTCACCGCCATCACCGAACCCCCGCAAAACCAGGGTGGCCAGGGCGCCACCGAAGTGGAGTTGAGACAGTAACCACTTTGCACGTCATCAGATCGGGCGTCCTCCCCCACGCGGACGCCCAGCTTTATTCAAACCAGATTTGTAGCGACTAATTCGCCTTAGCTGTCGGCGGAAGTTTACAGGCAAAACTCGCCGCATCCGAGACGCTTCCTTTACCCGAATAGACAGCGACCTGCGGATAAGGACACAGCGGCCGCGTTCGATCCACCACTCCATTCAAGAGGTGCGATGCAACGATTCTCTCCGGCGCTACACCGTCCTCCACCCACTGCTCCAGGGCCGTCACACCGTCAAACGAAGTCGCACCCGGCCCACCACCGCAGTGCTGCATCCCCGGAACCAGGAAGAGCCGAGCAAAATCAGGCGTGTCTTTGCCAACCGTCGCCATCACTTGATTGTAGTAATTGATGGTATTGACCGGAGAAATATCGGGGTCGCTCAACCCGTGGTACAGAATCAGCTTAGCACCGCGCTTCTGCATTGGCCCAAGATTCGGATCCACCGCATCGACCGACGGCCCCACCTTCGCAATCGTAGGCTGCATGTCTCTGTCGAAGTTGAAGTTCAGTGCGTTGTAGTTGGGATCATCGAACACCATGTATTTGAAGAACCCGTCGGCGGCCTTCCAGTGCGTTGCATTGTAGGGTGCCGATCCAGTCACCCAGCCCGACCATCCACCAGGGCCCCCTTCGCCGCCCGGCAAAAGCCCGGGAAAGATGAGGGTCCCCGTAGAGTTGCGAACTCCGGACCAAATGTCCTTGATCGCCTTGACCTGCTTGTCGCTGAAACAGGTCGACGTGTCGTCTCCTGGCTTGCAGGTGAGAACTTCCGGATCGAACTTGCATGCCAGAGGATCGTCAAGAACGCCATCCTCAACCCCATCACTGGCATCGCAGGCCTTATTTACTGCACTCGCGAGAATCGCGACCTTGCTCGCCGGAATATAGCTCTTCCTGGTCCCTGAGCATGGCGATGGAGTACCACAGGTGCGCGCCAGCGTAGAGACCAGTAAAGTCGTTGGCAGGGTCGCCCGCAAGGATGCCGTCATAGTCTTCGGGATAGCGCTGCGCCTCCATCAGCCCTTGTCCACCGCCCTTCGAGCAGCCAACATAGTAGGAGTGTTCCGCGCCCTTGCCGTAAAACGCCTGCACGATCTGCTTTCCGTTGACGGTCGTGACATGCAGACCGCGATAGCCATAATCGGCGACCAGGTCGGGTCGATGCAACGCCCAGCTGGAGTCGAAGCCATTGCCATACGGCGTATTCACATGCCCCGTGTCTGTACTCGCCGTCGCGTAGCCTCGCTTGAGTGCAAGGGCCATGGCCTTGTAACTGATAAATCCCGCCGTCCCTCCATTGCCCACACCCTGAAACTTGCCGTTCCAACTCTTGAGCGGTAGCCAGACCTCGAACTGGATCGCTGGCCTCGTCGTTCCCACAACGCGGCAGAACGCCGGAAGGTCTGCAATCGCTGGTTCAGGTTTAGGCGGAGCAAACGTTCCCGCCTGGACCGTAGTTGCCGAGGAGATAACCGTCTCAGGAAGACGCAGGTTGGTAAGGCTGTCGCAGGACGTCGACTGGTTTCCATCCGCAAACACCGGCCGGGCAAACAGCATCAGCGCCAATATGACCAGCGTCGCTGTCATCACCGAGCGCAGAAGATGGAACTCAGACCTCATCTGCACGGCTCTCCTCATCGAGTCGGTTGTGGCGTCCCGAAAACTCTACACCACGTGCGTACGAAAAGGGCAGCGACCTTCAGCGGCGGTATCACCACCAGCAGACCAACGGGCCGCCGCAGTCAAGGCGGTGAAGGCGTCACTGAGGTCGAAGTCCGCCAAGAAACTATAGCGTAGGATACTTCTGCGAACCGATTGGGCCCACTAGTCTAAACAGGACGAAAGGACAACCCATGCCCTCTCACCACACGCGCATCTCCATCATCGGCTGTGGCCACGTCGGGCACCTCCTGTGCCTTCGCCATCCTGCAGACCCGCCTCGTTCGCGAGATCGTCCTCATCGGCGATACAGAGACTCACGTCCAGGGCGAAGCGATGGACCTCCAGCAAGCCGTCCCCCTCGGCTCGCCGATAAGAATCTTCGCCGGCACTTATAAGGACGCTGCCGCAAGTTCCATCGTCATCGTAACTGTCGGCACACCGGGTAAGTTCCAGGGTTCACGCCTCGACATGCTGGCTGGCAACGTCGTCATCGTCCGCTCGTGCATCGCGAAGCTCATGGCCGAAGGCTTCAACGGTGTCGTGATCATCGCCACCAACCCCGTAGACGTCCTCACCTACATCGTCCAGAAAGAAACCGCACTCTCTCCCTGCCAGGTCATTGGCTCCGGCACTCTCCTCGACACCGAGCGCCTCCGTCACATCCTCGGCGAGCAACTCAACGTCGATCCGCGGTCCGTCCACGCGGCCGTCATCGGTGAACATGGAGACTCTTCCGTCGCTGTTTGGAGCGCAGCACAGGTGGCGGGTCTTCCTCTCGCCAACTACCCCGGGGCAAACTCCCTTCCTTCGCACGAAGAATTATTGATCGCCGTGCGTTATGCCGGCCCTGTCGTCGCGGTTCTCAAAGGCAACACCTGCTTCGCTATCGCCTCCTGTGTCACGCGCATATGCGAAGCCATCCTCCGCGACGAGCGCTCCGTTCTGATCGTTTCAACACTCATGACAGGCCAGTACGGTCTCCACGACGTCGCGCTCAGCACTCCCTGCATCGTAGGCTGCCGTGGAGTCGAGTCCGTAATTGAACTCCATCTCAACGGAGCCGAGCAGAAGGCCCTCGAAGCCTCCGCAGCCATTCTGCAGCGCACCTACGAGAACCTTCAACCTGTCTAGAACACCCGCACAAAACCGACCTGATTCGCCCGAGAGCTCGCCACCGAAGCAGAAGAAAAACCTGGCACTTAGCCAGGTTTTCTCAGTTTAGTATTTACACCGAAGGCGTCAGCCTCGATAGCAGGTCGCTTCACCTGTGCCCGTAATCCGTGAAAACGTAATCTTTTGACTTCACTGCCGTGTGGCACGCGAACCCGCACTTGGCGTCGTTCCCCTGCGGCGGCTTGTCCGATAAGTTACCGAGCCTGAACTTACCGGAAGCGGCGTCATACTCGAAGACGCCGTAACCCCATCCGCCGCTGTCCGTGAACCTCTTGCTATCCTTCACCATAAGGTCGACGTCATGCTGGGTGCCTGGAACCGTCGGCGCACCGGGTTCTCCGGCATCCACCTTCGCGTTCCAATCGACCTTCGCCATCTTGGCGCCATCTGGAAACGGCTTGCCGTTCCCGGGAATGCCCGCCTTATAGGCGTCGATCATCACAGGATTCCCGAGGATCGCGGCGACCGCACCTCCGTTATGGCTGACGGAGATCACCGGCCAGCCTTCGTATCCTCGGAACTCAGAGAACGCGAGGCCATTCGGTATTTTGAGGGTGTACTTGTCCTGCGCGGAAGTGGCGGTTTGCGCCTGTGACGGGACTGCTGTGGAGGGCGAGGCAGTGTTGAGATGGGGAAGTTTGTGGATGAAACGCGCAAGCTTCCAGGTGTCGTTTTCGGAGACGCTCGACTGCCAGGAAGGCATGCCTGTGAGGCGAACTCCGTTCCGTATGATCCAAAACAGCTCCCCGTCGCTCCAGTGCTGCACGTGGGACGAGGTCAGGTCCATCGCAGGCGGGTACATGTTGCGTCCGACGTTAGTGTCTCCGAGCCCATTCGGCACCGTGGCATTGGGCGCAGGGCCCAAGAAAAACCTCCTGGCCCTGGCTCACCACCTCATCCGTCTCAGGCAGCGGGTTCTGCATCTTTCCTGCCTCCAAAGGAATGACAACGTCTTTAGCCGCATTGGCCAGGCTGGTCTCCCCCTCGGAAGGAGGTTTGTTCGCTGTGCAACCTTGAAACAAAGCGCCCAGCATTGCACCGATCACGCCGAGCATCATCTTGTGTTTTAGCGCCATGCTGCGATCACCTCCGCCCCGCCCGCCAATCCACGGCAGACCCACAGGTTCCCTCATAAGTCCAGGCATGTGTGTTCTCCTTCACGAAGAAAGTTTTCTGGGCCCGATCTAACGTGCGTCTGGAACGATTGCGATTAAGCCAGAGGTGAGGGAGTAAAACGATTGGACGATGGTATCGACGATAGCGTCGTTTTAAGTAGGCGGGAGGATGTCATGGAGGATGTCATGGGCGGAGTAAAAAGTAAAAGTAGATACGCCGCCCTGTGCGCTCCTTTTTATCAGATTCGCATCGGCATCAGGATATACCGATACTTTACGTCCTCATTGCCGTCTTCAGGCCGCATCTGCCCCGCACTCTGCGCGTCCTTGAACTCCAGCCGCACCTCGCCGGAGTTCCCAATCGCCTTCAGAAAATCGATCAGGTACTGGCTGTTGAACCCAACCACCAGCGGATCGTAGTTGTACGGCGTCTCAATCGTGTCTTCCGATTCACCGGCGTCAGTCGACGACGAAGACAACTTCAGCTCATTCTGCTCCAGCCGAATCTTGATCGCGCCGCTCCGCTCATCGGCAAACTGCGCCACGCGCTGGATCGAACCCATCAGGTCCTCCGAGCGGACGATCACAAACTTGTTGTTGTCCCGCGGCAGCACGGCCTCATAGTTCGGGAATTGGCCGGTCAGCTTGCGGCTCGTCAGCACACGTCCGCCGACCTTGAAGAACAGCGTCTGGTCGTCATCGGCAAAGTCCAGCGTCTCGGCCTCGGTCGAGCCAAGCAGGGAAGAGAGCTCACTTAGCGCCTTCCGGGGAATCAGCGTCTTCTTCTCCCCCGATACTCCCTCCAGCGTCTCGCCCAGCTTTTCAATGTGCGCAAGCCGGTGTCCATCAGTCGCCACCATCGCCATGCTCTCGGCCTTCAGCACCATCAGAGCGCCATTCAGTGTATATCGCGACTCTTCATTCGATATCGCGAAGATCGTCTTCGAAACCATGTTCCTCAGCGAAGACACCGAGATCTTCACCCCACCGCTCGCGGGAAACTCCGGCACCTGCGGAAAGTTCGCCCGCGCCATCCCCACCATCTTCGTATTCGACCGCCCCGCCCGGATCTGCACCCAGTGGTTATCCATCAGCTTGATCGAGATTTCACCGTCCGGCAGCAGCTTGATGTAGTCATACAGCTTGCGCGCCGGAATCGTGCACGCGCCCGGCTTCTTCACCTTCGCCGCGCAACTCGTCCGCAGGCTCTGATCCAGATCGGTCGCGGTGATCGTCAGCTTGTCGTCACTGGCCTCAAACAAAAAGTTCGACAGAATCGGGATCGTCGTCTTGCGCTCGACGACGCTCTGCGCAGCGGTCAGCTCCCGCAGCAGCTCCGCGCGTGAAACGGTGATCTCGAGGTTGCCGGTTGGGGCTGCTGCTGCGGTCGTCTCGGTCATCTGGGGCTCCTGGGTCGCACTCGTCACGGTAGTCTCTCCGGAAAATCAGTTCGTTGTCGCTGGCCAAACTGTACACCGAATCAGACCTTCAGTGCACATCCGCCAGTTCAGCGTCTGCTTGATTCTAGGGTCGAACCCACCTCCAGCGCGACTGGTTTCTTTGTGGAAACCTCGGTCTCATCTGTGCGACCACTGCACTTCCCAATGCCAGACGCTACTGCTTCTAAGAAACTAGATAAAAAGAGAAGAAATACTAGTAGCAGTAACCGTTGTCCCTTGAAAAGTGGATAACTCTCCGATCTATTCTCATCATTCGACTTGTCCCCGAGTCCTGTTTTAGAAAACGAGCCATCGCAAAGCGCATACCTTGGAAGACTCCGGCCATTCCACTCCCCAGATATCCGGTTATCCCACTTCTTCACACCAGTGTCTCTCCCCGTTTGAGAAGACCCAGTACCAAGCGTGGGAATATTTACCAAACAAAACAAAATGAGGCAGTTATCCCAACCATTTTTTTCACATACTCGTCTTACCCCGGAGGATAATCAGTCCACAAGCAAAAAGGGGCCTCCATGAACATCGCCATCTTCGGAGCCAGCGGAGCCACGGGAACTCTCCTCACGGAATGCAGCCTCGCCGCCGGTCACAGTGTCACGGCCCTCCTTCGGACACCAGAAAAATTCCCTCTGCGCGACAAGGTGCATGCCGTCCAGGGCAACGCGTTCGACCCCACAGCCGTTCGCCAGACCATCGAAGGTGCGGACGTAGTCCTCTCCGCCCTGGGCGCGAGGCTCCTTGAAGAAAGAGGACGTCCTCGAGCGCGCAGTTCCCCTCATCATCGTCGCCATGCAACAGACTGCCTCTCAGCCCAAACCCGTCCGCCGCATCATCGTCCTCGGCTCTGCCGGGGCGCTGCCCACCTCGCTCGACAAGCAACCCGCCTGGCGCCGCTGGATCGTCCAGAACATTGTCTACAGGCACCTTCCTCAAGTGGCCGATAGCTTCGCAGATTTCCCAATGGAACGACCTGTCGCACAGCGGCCTCGACTGGACTATGGTCATGCCCCCGATGCTCACTAACGACCCCGCCCACGGCACCTACCGCATCGACGCAGATGCGCTCCCCCGCAACGGCAGCCGCATCTCCCGCCAAGACGTAGCGAACTTCATGATGCAGCAGATCGACGACCCGCAGTGGATTCGCAAAGGCGTCTACATCTGCTGGTAGTACCATCGGAGGATCGCGAAGAGGTACTTCGATGAAGAGACTCGGCGGGTTCTACTGCGTCATTTTGGTCCTCCTGGGCACCTCCATCAGTGGCGCCATTACCCAAACTCCGACGACCCAGCCGGCAGCGTCACAGACGATCGCCGGCCTGGGTACCGCGACCTTCCCAACTGCGACGCGCTCAGTCGAAGCGCAAACCGCCTTCATCCGCGGTCTGCTGCTCCTTCACCTCTTCGAATACGAAGACGCGGCGAAGGCCTTTCAGGCCGCCGAAAAGATTGATCCGACCTTCGTCATGGCGTATTGGGGCGAGGCCATGACTCACAACCATCCCGTCTGGAACGAACTCGACGTCCCAGCCGGAAAGGCAGCGCTGGACAAACTCGCACCCACACCAGAGGCCCGGGCAGCGCTGGTCGCTGATCCCCGTCAGCGGGCCTTCCTCGCCGCTGTTGAGATCCTCTACAGCGGCGAAGGCACCAAGCCCGAACGCGACGCGCTCTACGCCACGGCCATGCAGAAGCTCGCTCGGCTCTATCCCAAAGACGACGAGGCCCAGCTGTTCTACAGTCTCGCGCTTCTCGGTCGCAGCGAAGGTGTGCGCGACGTCCCCGCTTATCTGCAGGCGGCCGCGATTGCCAAGGCGGCCTACGAGCGAAACCCCGATCATCCCGGCGCCGCACATTACTGGATCCATGGCATGGACGATCCCGACCACGCCGCCGAGGCCCTGGTAGCTGCTCGTTCTCTCTCGAAGATCGCTCCCGACGCGGGCCACGCGCAGCACATGTGCTCTCACATCTTCATGGCCCTCGGCATGTGGGACGAGGTCGCCGACGCCAACCTCAATGCCATGCGAGTCGTAGACGACCAGAGACGAGCAGCAGGTCGGCCAATCCTGGACTGCGGCCACTACGTCATTTGGTTGCAATATGCCTATTACCAGCAGGGTCGATACCAGGAAGGCGACAAGGCGCTTGCGGCCTGCCAGAGCACCGCCAAAGAAGCCCTGACCTGGATGGACGCTCACCCCGACCAACCCTCCTCATCGCCGGATGCCAGGCGACGTCTTATCGAACACAGCAACAACAGTCTCGTCACGATGCGCGGAACCACCGTGATCGAGTCCCGGCAATGGCAAGGTGCAGCCGTGGCAATGGTGATCGACCCCTCGGGCCTTGGCACCGACGCCGGCTGGGACAGCTTTTCACCACAGGATACGCGGCCGCTCAACGCGGAGATGTCCCTGCCGCGCAGGAATCGCAGAAGGGCCTGGAAAAGATGATCAATTCCTATCACGCCCACCCGAACGCCGATCACGAGACTGGGCTCTACCTCGATATCCTCGCCGACGACCTGAGCGCTCTTATCAGCAGCAAGACTGGCAACATGGAAGCCGCCACCATGCAGGTGCAGAGAGCGGCCGCTACCTACGACAGCATGGCCTTTGACTTCGGGCCCCCTCCAATCCTCAAACCGCCCCAGGAACTGCTTGGCGAACTATTGCTCAAGGACGGCAAACCCAAACGGGCACGCGAAGCCTTCGAGGCGTCTCTAAAGCGAACTCCCAACCGCGCCCAGTCCTTACTAGGCCTCGCACGAGCGCAGGACGCAGCAGGAGACAAAGCCGGAGCCATGGGTACTTACCAGCAACTCCTTGCCATATGGAAGACCGCAGACGCTGACAACCAGGATGTAACTGAGGCCTTGCACTACACCGCCGACGGAAGCAAGAAACAAATGACCCCCAATTAGCGACGCCTGCGTCTCTCCCTGCGCGAGAGCTGCGCCTGGCAGTAAAGTATCTCTGTTCCCATAAGGAGCTCCAATGAAGCAAGCCAACCACCTGGCCGTCCTGCTCTCCCTCGCCCTCTCCAGCACCGCAGCAATCGCTCAGACCGCCGCAACTCCGGCCCCAACACCAGCTCCCGTACCGCTCGTAGGCTCGATCGCCGGTCGTCCCGGCTGGCCCGTAGCCAAACCCGAAGACGTCAAGTCACCCGAGGCCATCCTCAACGCCGTCTACAGCGTCATCTCAGGAGGCAAAGGGCAGCAACGCGACTGGGACCGCATGCGCTCTCTCTTCATCCCCGACGCCCGCCTTATCCCAACCACAGGTAAAGACGGGCACACCGATGCCATCATCCTCACCATCGACGGCTACATCGCTCGCAGCAACGGTCGCATGACCTCCGCCGGCTTCTTCGAGCACTCCATCCACAACGAGACCGAGCAGTTCGGCAACATCGTCCAGGTCTGGAGCACCTACGAGTCTCGCCACAACCTCGACGATCCCACGCCATTCGCCCGCGGCATCAACAGCTTCCAGCTTCTCAAGGACGGCGACCGCTACTGGATCGTCAACATCTTCTGGGACGCCGAATCTCCCACCAACCCCATCCCGGCAAAATACCTGCCCTAGTCAGCCAAACGAACTCACTTGGCGTGCAGCGCGACGCGTCCATCGACCTCGCGCTGCACCTTGGTCAGGTCCTGCTTGAGCGGGACCCCATGCTCAACCATCAGCTCTCCTCCTACATACACGCGCTCGAGGTCCGGCTGACTCGTCACAAACACCAGCGTCGCGTAAGGATCGTAGATATGCCCGAAGCGCCGCGGATCGATCACCAGAAAGTCAGCCATCTTCCCTGCCTCCAGGCTGCCTAACTTTTCCGCAACTCCCAGAACGTCCGCGCTCCCCATCGTATGCAGCCGCATAACGTCGTAGGGACTCATCACGCCGGCGTTCTCATACTTGTCACGGATTGCATAGAGTCCCGTCCGCATATTTTCAAACGGGTCCGCCAGGTCAGCGCTCGCCTCGCCATCCACACCCATCCCCACACGAACTCCGGCCTTCTGGTACTGAGGAATGTCCGCAACTCCAGAGGCCAGCCGTCCATTCGAAAGCGGGTTCCAGCTCATCGCTGCGTGTGCCTTCCCAGTCGCCGCAAGAATCGCCGCGTCCGTATGGATGAAGTGGCCAAAGATCATCTTGTCGGTGAGCAATCCGCTGTCGGTAAACCACTTGAACCGTTCCCGATCGAGCATCTGCGTCTCCGGCTGCTCGAGATAGTGGCTTTGGTTACCCACGCCGTAATGCTTCATTAGCGCAGCTTCCAGCAGGGCTTGCTGGTACGTATCGTCAAACGCTGTCGCGCCGTTGATCATCACCGAAAGCAGCTTTTCCTGCCTCTGTTGCTTGGTCCAGGAGAGTAGAGTCCCTAGTTCGCTGTCCGCCAACTCCGTCGTATACGACGGCCCAGCCTTGCCCGGCTGCCAGCCATGTACAAACCGCACGCCAGAGTCCTCCTCACCGCGAAACTCCTTCTCGTTGAACTCCTCGCTCTGGGCCCTGTTATGCCCGCCATAGCTAAAGTTATACGTCGCTGTGATTCCATGTCGCAGGTGGTCCAGCCCACCCTCCAGCGTGAACCAGTAGAAGTCCTCAGCCGAGGCTTGGGTCACCGCGTTGCCATACAGCACAGCGATCCACCCCAGCAAAGTCTGGTCCGAAGCCAGCCCGCGGTACGCGCTCTGCCACAAGTGGCTGTGCGCCGAGATAAATCCCGGCACCACCCAGTGTCCCTCCGCGTTCCAAACCACCGCTGCCTTCAGCGAAGCAGGAGGGTCTCCCGCATCCACCGCCATTAGCCTTCCATCGTCACTAACCACGAGATAGCCGTGAAACGGAGCACGCTGGTTGGGCGCCATCGAGAAGATATACGCATTGCTGACCACCAGCTTTGCGGGCGCCTGTGCGATCCCGACCGGCAGGCGCCACGCAAACAACACGAGCGTAGATACAACCGTGAGTAAAGCGAAGCGTCGGAGTCGACTTTCGTTCGTCATACCCCTTCTTATCCTTTGCTGGCCGCTAACACAAGAAATTTCGAAGACGAGTCCCGTCGCAAATCCAAACCATTTCTCTCACCTAAGGCTTCGTCGCAAGAACCAAAGGCGAAGGCCCGGGCGCCTCCAGCAACCGCGCATCGGTAAATCCTGCCTCCGTCAGCCACTCCCGGATCTCTTCAAACGAGAAGGTATCTCCCTCGTCGGTATTCACCAGCATGTTTGCGGCGAAGAACAGCGAACCGACCGGCCCGGTCCGGTCTTCATTCACCAGAAACTCAGCAATGGCAATCGTCCCGCCAGGCGCCAGCGCCTCAAACATCTTGCGCAACAAACTCTTGCTTCTCGCCTCTCCCTCGCTATGCAGTATGTGGCCCAGCGTGGCGACATTGTGTCCACTCCCAAAGTCCGCCGATGACAAATCTCCGGCGACGAAGCTAAATCGCTCCGTCAATCCAAATCGGGCTACCGTCTTCCGCGTCGCAGGCAACACTTCGACCCAATCCACGGCCGTCACCTTGATCCGTTCTGAGCTCTGCGCCAACGCAATACCCCATACCCCCGAGCCCGCTGCAAGGTCCAATACGCGCGCCGGCGTCCCCGTCTTGTCCAGCGCCAGATGCTTCGCCAGCACCTGTGCCGACGGATAACTCATGGGAAATATGTCCACGACGAAGTTCTGAAAGAACTCGCTCCCCGCGCCTTCCTGATTGACCGCCGCCGCCGGCCCACCGGCACTGACTATTTCATTCAAGTGAAGCCACTTCGGAATCAACTGCTGACTCGTATGCTTCAAGATGCCACCCTGAAAACCGGGCTTAGTGCTCACCAGAAATGCTGAACTCTCCGGCGTAAGGGAGTATCGTCCATCCGTCTTGGCAAGAAAATTCAACCCGACCAGCGCATTCATAACGACCCGCAACCCGCGCTCCGATGCCCCGGTCGCCGTTGCCGTCTCCTTCAACGTCTTCGGCCCGCATCCAGCACATCGAAGACGCGATGATGTATCGCTGTCTCCAGCACAAAGGTTGGAATATAGCCCCAGGCAAACTGCATGATCCGCTCCGGCGTTACCGTCGCACTTGTAGTCATTATTGTGTCCTTTGGAATGTGGAATTTAGTGGTTGGGCCCAGAGTCGAAATTGTAGACCATAGCTGCTCAGTTCGTTGGGCACGCGCTTAAAAGCGGAGAGGCCAGCATCCGCTGGCCTCCCGTCCAAATTCTCACGAAATCGCCTAACTCAACGTCTCCATCAACTTGTTGATGGTCCGGTTCAGGTCCTTATCCGCCCGCCGCTGCTCGTCGATCTTCGCGATCGAGTGCATCACCGTCGTATGGTGCTTGCCGCCAAACTGCCGTCCGATCTCCGGCAGCGAAGCCTCCGTCAACTGCTTCGCCAGATACATCGCAATCTGCCTCGGCACCACGATCTGCCGCGAGTTGTTCTTCTGCTTCAACTCCGCAACGCGCATACCGAACTGCTCCGCCACGGACCGCTGGATCGTCTCGATCGTAATCTTCCGCACCTGCGTATCGATGAACTGCTTCAGGCACTGCTGCGTCACCGGAAGCGTAATCTCCACGCCATGCATGCTGCACCACGCAATCAGCCGCACCAGCGCGCCTTCAAGTTCACGCACATTGGTCCGCACGTTCGAAGCGATAAACAACGCCACGTCGGTCGGAAGCGAAGTCTGCTCGCTCTCCGCCTTCTTCTGCAGAATCGCGACCTTCGTCTCAAGATCCGGCGGCTGAATGTCCGCGATCAGCCCCCACTCAAACCGCGACCGCAGCCGGTCTTCAAAGTCAGCGAGCTCTTTCGGGGGTCGGTCGCTCGCAATCACGATCTGCTTCATGCTCTCGTGCAGCGTATTGAACGTATGGAAGAACTCCTCCTGCGTCCGCTCCTTGCCCGCGAGAAACTGAATGTCGTCGATCAGCAGCACATCAACGTTGCGGAACTTGTCCCGGAACCCGGTCATCTTGTCGTACCGGACCGAGTTGATCATCTCGTTCGTAAACTTCTCGCCGCTCACGTAGCTGATCGAGGCATGCGGCTGCCTGCGCTTCACGTCATGCCCAATCGCATGCATCAGGTGCGTCTTGCCCATACCCACGCCGCCATACAGGAACAGCGGATTGTAGGCCTTCGATGGCCGTTCCGCGACGGCCTGCGCGGCCGCCATCGCAAACTGGTTCCCGCTCCCGATCACGAACGCGTCGAACTGATACCGCGGATTCAGCTGCGATGCCGCGCTCCAGTCAAACCGCGCCTGCTCCGGCGACGGCCCAGATGCGGCCCCCATCGAGCTGCCCAGCCGCCCCTGCCGCGGCGCGCTCTGGCTATGGCTCGGCACCGGCGCAAACCCACCATCTTCGCGCACCTTAGGCGTGCGCGGGTCCTGCTCCGGAGTCGTAAACGTCACCGTCTCCACATCCAGGCCAAGGTTATCGATCGCCTCCTGGATCAGATCGGCATAACGGTCGCCGATATGC
This sequence comes from uncultured Acidobacteriaceae bacterium, assembly GCA_963756685.1. Classification (GTDB taxonomy): domain Bacteria; phylum Acidobacteriota; class Terriglobia; order Terriglobales; family Acidobacteriaceae; genus Edaphobacter. The sequence continues at coordinate 1,698,996 of CAVWON010000001.1, read as the reverse complement.
TGAAAGTCGGCCGAAGGGATGCGCACAAAAAGTTTCTTACCTTCGAGATGTGAGAAGCGCGTTGGCTTCAGCCACGTCTCGTACGACTGGCGATTGATCTTCTTCTCCAGCGCCGCAAGGATGCGGACCCAATAATTCAATACGGCTGTTGCCGTCGGAACGAATGACATTCTTTAGTTTCCTTGTCTCGTTTCCTGTTTCAACCCAGACAGTAGCACTTCGTAAAATTGCGTTGTTCACGCGAGCTAATAGCAAATAGGAGTCTGTCCCTGCCCTTGCAGGCAAGAGGTGATTTTCCCGAGTTGCCAGAAGTCCCTTCGTAGATGCCTATCGACGATCAGGCCGCGAAGAGGAGTTGTTCAACCAAAAGCAGAGTGCGGAACAGCTGGACCTGCAGAAAAACGTCTTACTAAACGGGTTCGATAGTAGCACGGAAAACGCGGCCTTTTTCAAGCGCATCTTTCAAAAAAATTAAGTTGCACCATTAGCGGTGAAGAACAGAAATTATCGGCCTCTATCGAGAAAAAAATTGCGCATGCAGGAACATTCCCTCTACCCTTGCGCTCCGTCTTGTGGTATCGGAGGTGTGAAGCGGTATGCCATAGCAATCCGGTTCCATGCGTTGATCGAAGCGACCGCCGAAGTAAGGAAGGCGAGCTCACTCTCGGCAAACTCCTTGCTCACGTCCTCATACGCATCATCTGCCACGCCTGCCGGCGTCACATGCGTTAGCGACTCAGTCCACGCGAGGGCCGCCATCTCGCGTTTACTGAAGACACCCGCATCCCTCCACACCGCGACGAGATCCAGCTTCGTCTGCGAGAGCGCAGCTTTGCGTGCCGCGTTCAGATGGAACTGCAGACAAAACGCGCAGCCGTTGATTTGCGACGCTCTAATCTTGATCAACTCCGTCAGCGTCTTCTCCAGTCCGGAGTCGTCCACTGCTTTGCTGAGCGCCGATAAGGCAGTCCTGACTCCCGGGGCCAACGTGCTGAAATCTATGAACTCCATGCGTGCGTTCATCGTTATGGTGTACTCCTCTGCTGCTGTCTAAGATTCCTGGCATACCCAAAAGACGCAGACACTTCGGGCTGTGAAAATCCCGTCTTATCGGGTATACTCAGAGATTGCTGCTATAGCTAAAAGTTTGAGCAGGAGTCTTCTCCTGCCGCAGGAGTTTTTGTCATGCCGAAGCGTACCTTTCAACCTAACCGCCGCCACCGCGCCAAGACCCACGGCTTCCTCTCGCGCATGAAGACCAAGGCAGGCGCAGCCGTCCTTAGCCGCCGCCGCGCCAAAGGCCGTCACAAGATCGCCGTCAGCGCCGGTTTCCGCGACTAGTCCGTCGCCACCCAAAAGCTACGCGGATCGATCTCGCTCGAACTGAGGCGACCCATCCGGCGACTTCGAAGACTACAGTCTAAAATTGAGTCATGCGCGACGCGACTCACCTGAGATCGGGCCCAGCCGTATGACTACACGGGCCATCATCTTCCGTCTGCGCAAACACGCCGACTACCAGCGCGTCTACAAGGCCGGCCGCAAGCAATTTGCGAAGCAGATGACATACTTCTTCACTCTTCGTCCGCAGCTCGGTCCCGACGGCACGCCCCTGCGTGACGCAAATGCCACAAGCCCGCGTGTCGGACTCACCGTTGGCAAAGTCATGGGCAAGGCCGTCGATCGCAACCGCATCAAGCGCCGAATGCGCGAGGCCGTCCGCAAAAACCTCTCCACCCTCAGCGCTCCCGTGGACATCGTCCTCCACCCGCGCCGCAGCGTAATCGACCTCGAGTTCTCCGCTCTCGATCGCGAAGTCGCCAGCGTCTTCCGCGCCATCCAGAACGCTGCAGAAAAACAGCAGAACTCCCCCCCAAGCCACCCCGTACCTCCTGAAGCGATGCCAGACCCTAAGCCCAGCCTCGCCATCCGCATAACATACTGGCTCTACAAGTCGATTCTGTCTCCGGTCCTTCACGCTCTAAGCCCAACTCAGTGCCGCTATCTCCCCACCTGCTCCGAGTACGCCTACGTCGCCCTCGTCCGGTTCGGCGTCTTCAAGGGCTCCTGGCTGGCCCTCCGCCGCCTCGCCCGCTGCCACCCCTTCGCCAAGGGAGGCCTCGATCCCGTCCCCCTGCGAAACTCCTGATTCGACCGATCCGTCACCATTCCCGCAGACCATTTACCATAGAGCTTGCGCCTCAATACCGCGCGGCAACAGCCTGACCTTCAGTAAAGAATAGGAAGTCTCTTTTGGCAGAGTTCAAAAACCCCAATCAACAAGGCGGCGGCGACAACAAGTCGCTCCTTGTCATGATGCTCGTCCTGGTCACCGTCTTCTTTGGCCTGCAGTACTTTCGCGCAAAAACGAACCCCCAGACAGCCTCTCCCAACGCCGCCCAGAGCGCCCCGGCACCGTCTGGACCGCAGTCGGCCGCCGTGCCGGCCAACCCGGTCCCCGCAAACGCTCCTGCTGCAAGTCTGCCAGGCGCAACCTCGGCCTCCACCATCCCGACGGTGCAGGCGCCGACCGAAGCCACGACGGTCATCGAAAACGAGCTCTACCGCATCACCTTCACCAACCGCGGCGGTCAGGTGACCAACTGGATCCTCAAGCAGTACAAGGACTCGGACGGCAAGCCCCTGAACATCGTCCACACCCAGGCCGCCGAGCAGTTCGGCTATCCGCTCTCGCTCTACACCTATGACGCGGCCTTGACCGCCGGTCTCAACAAGGCGCTCTACGTCCCCTCGGCCACCGGCAAGCTCGCCGCTCCCGCCACCCTCACCTTCAAGTACTCCGACGGCACCACGCAGGTCACCAAGACCTTCTCCTTCGACGAGACCTACGTCCTCCACGCCGACGTCCTCGTCACCCGTAACGGAGCACCCATCCGTGCCCTCCTCAACTGGCCCGGCGGCTTCGGCGACCAGGACAACGCCCAATCCTACGGCGGCGCACAGTTCGACAGCTACCGCAACGGCAAAGACGAGCATCTCGCCGCCAAGAAGGTCTCCGGCGGCGAAACCATCAACGGGCCCATTGACTGGGCCGGCGTCAGCGATCCCTTCTTCGCCGCCATCTTCCTGCCCAACGACCCAGACACCGCCACCGTCGCCACCCTTCACAATCAGCTCGACGTGGCCAAGACCATCCGTCGCACTGGCATCGGCAGCGGCTCGCCCGCCAAGGGCTCGATTGAGGTGCCCATCCTCGGTGCCGCAATCGGCGACACAAGCGGTCATACCCTCACTCGAATCTACGTCGGGCCCAAAGCGATCAGCGTCCTCAAAGCTATCCACGCCGCCAACCCCAAGGTCACCCTGGAGCCGCTCCTCGAGTTTGGCTTCTGGGGCGCCATCGGCAAATACCTCTTCCTCGCCCTCCAGTTCATCCACGCTCACGTTGTCTCCAACTGGGGCTGGGCCATCGTCATCCTTACCGTTCTCATCAACATCCTCATGCTGCCCTTCCGCATCAAGACCATGCAGAACGGCCTGAAGATGCAGCGCATCCAGCCTCAGATGAACGAGATCAAGGAGAAGTACAAGAAGTACAAGGCCACCGACCCCAAACGTAACGAGATGAACGTCGAAATCATGAAGCTCCAGAAGGACAACGGGGTAAACATGTTCGGCGGCTGTATCCCCACCCTCATCACGCTGCCCCTTCTCTACGCCTTCTTCACCATGCTCCCCAGGGTCGTAGAGCTCCGACAGGCCCACTGGCTCTGGCTGCCCGACCTTCAGTCTCCGGACCCCTGGCACATCCTGCCCATCGCCATGGTCGTCAGCCAGTTTCTGGTGCAGTTCTACACGCCTTCTCCCGGCGTCGACCCGCAACAGCAAAAGATGATGGCTTTTATGATGCCCGCCGTCTCCGGTTACTTCACGTGGACCTACGGCTCCGGACTAGCTCTCTACTGGGCCGTCGGCAATCTCATCAGCATCGCCCAGCAGGCGGTTATGAATCGCACCAGCATCGGCCGCGAGATGCGCGAGATCGCCGCCAAACGCGCCCGCCGTAAGGCAGGCACCGGTGTCACCATCAAGGGAAAGCGCTAAATTACTCTCTCGCTCGACCGTGGCTAACCGCAAAATCGTCTATTCTACTGGTATATGAAACTTGATTCGATTTTTGTTGACCTAATGAAATTGAACCGAGAGTCGTTCCTGTAAAAATGACGAACAAATTGAACGACCCGGGCCAAGCAGCAAGAAAGATTGCAGACCTCCTGAAGCTACTAAGCACTACAGGCGGTCTGAATCTAGAGTCAAAAATCCTTGCCTGCAACGGCCAAGTGCAACCCAGCTCCGGCGACCCTGCTGGTGCGCATACGACTGTCTCGGCTCCCGAGATCACCGTCGAACTCTCCGGCCCCGACACCCCCCTCCTGCTGGCCCGCAACGGCGAACTCCTTCACGCCATCGAACACATCGCAGCAAAGATCCTGCGCCTCGAACCCGAGGACCACGACCGCATCTCCTTCGACGCCGAGGGCTTCAAGGCCGCCCGCAACCGCGAGCTGGAACTGATGGCCGAGATTGCCATCCAGAAAGTACGCGCTACCGGCCAGCCGTTCTCGTTCTCGCCGATGACCTCGCGCGAGCGCCGCATCCTTCACCTGTCTCTAGCTAAATCCGGACTCCCCACGGCCTCCTCTGGCGAAGGCCCCGGCCGCTTTGTAGTCCTCTATCCCGAAGGCCTCGAGCCCACTCAGCCCCCTGCCCCATCCGCGGAAGACCGTACCCGAGCCATCCGTAACAGCTTCCGCCGCCGCTAAATCTGCGGTGGCGTGACGACGATCCGCCGTGGATCGCGAAGCAACATGTTCCCGTCCCACCGGGATGCCTTCCCCCCCTCGACCAGCGTCGTGATACTCGCCTCCGTCCAGCTCTCCAAATATCGTCGCCACTCCTCTGACTCGGCCACCCGTTTGATCACGGCGCTTCGCTCGATCAAAAACTCCTTCAAACGTCTCCGGGCCAGCCTTCGCCCCAGTGGCCCCCACCCGATGGAGAACCGAATCTCGTCCCGGATTCGCGTACCATCATCCATCGGAGCGAAGTGGTGATCATGCTCGAACTGCCGGAAGCCACCCGAGACCATCACGTCACGAAAGTAACTATACGGCCGCAGCGCTTCGATCCGGCTCGTATGCCGCAGCCGTAAGCCGAAGTGCCGTCCTCGAAACGTCACCGTCTCGCCCTCGCCGATCAATCCGTTTGTCACCCCGGCAATCGCCTCTTCCTGCGTCTTGCCGGACGATGCGACGTGCAGATCGATACTCAACGAAAGCAGAAAGCACCGCTCAACCGGCGCATCAACCCAAGTTGACAGTCGAATCGTTTCCATAGTCACTAGTGGCCATTTCCCCAACTGCCGACATCCATTAGATTACGCCAGTAACAGGACCTTTCCGATTCCGCCCTTCTCAGCCGCCGCGTGCGCCGCGGCCGCCTCAGCCAGCGGAACCATCCGGTCGATCGGAATCACCAGCCGTCCCGCGACCACGTCTTCGGCCATTGTTCGCAATGTCCTGGCGTCCGGCGACGACTGGATTGCCTCGATCCTCACCGTGGGGTGCATCTTGGCATTGCCCGGCGGGCCCAGCACAGAAGCAAAAACTCCGCCCTGCTTCACCTTTCCCAACAGTCTTTCGGCGGTCTCTCCTCCCACCGTATCGGCCACGGCATCAATGAATCCCAGCTTCTCCATCGCCGCGGCATCATCAAGCGCCAACACCTGGTCCGCACCCAGCGCCGCCGCGTCCTTCACCTGTGCCTTCTTCACTCCGGCGATGACCACCGCCCCCGCCTTCTTTGCCGTCCACACCGCCGACCGCCCCACGTTCCCGACCGCCCCCGTTACCAGCACCGTCTGTCCAGGCTGGATCTTGGTGCCCCGCGAAATCAACTGCTCCCCCGTCAGCGTCACCAAAGGCAGCGCCGCCGCCTTCACAAGGTCCAGCTTGTCCGGAACGAACGCGAGGTCCTTCGCCGCCACCACGGCAAGCTCAGCATAAGCTCTGTTTCCCACCGCCATAACCTTATCGCCCGGCTTGAAACCGCTCACTCCGGCTCCCACCTCTCGCACAGTCCCGAGATGTCCCTCCCCAGGACCGTGGGCAGCTCCAGGGGCCAAAACGCCTTCATCACGCCACTCCTGAGCTTCAAATCGATAGGATTTACGCTGCTCGCCGCCACCCGCACTAGCACTGCTCCCTCACCCGCCACTGGATCCGGGACGTCCTCGTAAATCAGTTTGCTTGGGCCACCGTACTCATGCAAAACGACAGCCTTCATACAGACACCTCAACCAGTGAGATGCAGACACCCAGTTCTGTGCTTTCCAGGTTTGTTAGACGAATGCAAATTAATGCCGGGTACGCGCAAAAAACCTCACAAACCCGTCGAGGCGCTCTATCGCGACCCGTTCTCCTCAGGCAGGTACTTCCGCCACTCTTTGCGGTTCTCCGCGACCTTCCGCAGCAGGACCAACCGACGTCGCAGACGCCTCGAGATGTACGGCACCAGCACAAACCGGCCCACCAGCCGTCCTACAATGCCCAGAGGCATGGTGAAACGGATCTTGTCGTTCAGGACCGTCCGTTCATCCATCTCATAGAAGTAGTGCTCGTGCTGATACCTCTTGAAGCGTCCCCGCTCCATCGTGTCCTGAAAAAACGCAGGCCGTTCATATCGGGTAATGACGCTCTCATGCATCTGCGGAAGCCCGAACTTCCAGCCGGCCCACAACAGCTTGTCGTTAGCCACAATCAGTCCACTGGTCTTACCCTCGATCGGCTTCATCCCCAGCGTCTTTGCGACGAGCTCAATGTTGGTCGAGAGCAGAAAACATCTCTCAATCGGAGCATTGATAAAAATACTGTCGCTAATCGTAAACATCGGACCCCTGTAGACGAATTGTACTGGCCTCTAAGTCACTCTCCCAAATCGAGAAGCTCATTCACCTGCCACTATCCACAGTTACAGCGTTACTTGCGGCTATCAACTCCACTGTGCCCTGCAGTCGACGGCCTTTGATGAAGATCTAAGTCAGCGCCACGAGCTTCGAATCCACCAAACTCTTCGCTCGTTTGATAAAGTCGACGAGCGCAACGCTGCCCTCATCACCCTTACCCCGCGTCCTCACGCTCACCGCCTCTGCCTCGGCCTCCTTGTCCCCCATTACCAGGACAAACGGCACCTTCTGCAGCGTGAACTCTCGGATCTTCGCATTCATCTTTTCATTACGCGCGTCCAGCTCCGCCCGCAGCCCCGCGGCCTCCAGCTTCGCCTTTACCGCAGCCGCGTACTCCACGTGCTTCTCCGAAATCGGCACCAGCCCCACCTGAACAGGGGCCAGCCAAAGTGGAAAAGCCCCCGCATAGTGCTCAATCAGCACCCCAAAGAACCTCTCCACCGAGCCAAACAGCGCACGATGCACCATCACCGGCTGATGCATCTCTCCATCTTCGCCCTTGTACTCCAGCTCGAACCGCGCCGGCAGGTTGAAGTCGAACTGCACCGTCGACAGCTGCCACAGCCGCCCCAGCACGTCGACCAACTTGATATCGATCTTCGGCCCATAGAACGCACCCTCGCCGGGAATGCTCTTGAAGGCAACACCGCGCCTCGTCAGCACACCCTTCAGCGCCTCCTCGGCGTTCACCCAGTCGGACTCGTTGCCCACAAACTCGGCCGCTTTTTTCGGGTCGTGCAGCGACAGCTCGACACGATATTCGTTGAACCCGAAGGTCTTCAGCACGGCCTCGGCGAAATCGAGGCAGCCTTCAATCTCACTGACAATCTGGCCCGGCGTACAAAAAATATGCGCATCGTCCTGCGTAAACCCACGCACCCGCAGTAACCCATGCATCGTGCCCGACCGCTCATACCGGTAAACATTCCCCAACTCTGCGTACCGAACCGGCAGGTCGCGATAACTCTTCGGCGAATTCTTGTAGATCAAAATGTGTCCCGGGCAGTTCATCGGCTTGAGACGGTACTCGGCGTCATCAAGCTCCATCGGCGGATACATATTCTGCGAATAGAACCCCTCATGCCCAGAGATCTTCCACAGCTCTCTCCGCATAATATGCGGGGTAAACACCATATCGTAACCACGACGGATACATTCTTCCCGCATCCAGTCTTCCATCGTCTTCCGGATCAACCCACCCTTCGGATGCCAGAAGATCAACCCCGATCCCGCCACCTCCTGAATGGAAAACAGATCAAGCTGTTTGCCCAGCACACGATGGTCCCGGGCCTTGATCTCTTCGAGGCGTTTGAAGTGCGCATCCAGGTCCTTGCTGTTGAAAAACGCCGTCCCATAGATCCGCTGCAGCTGCTGGTTCTTCTCGTCCCCAAGCCAGTAAGCCCCCGCAACCGACGTTACCTTGAACGCCTTCACCCGCCCCGTCGAAGGCACATGCGGCCCTCGGCAAAAATCCACAAAGCTCCCATTCCGGTAGAGCGAAATCTCATCACCTGGCTGCGTAAACTTCTCGATGAAGTGGACCTTCATGAAGTCGCCGTTCTCCGCATAGTCCTTCAGCCCCATCTCCCGCGACTCCACCTCGCGGATAAACCTCTCGTCCCGCGCGACCACCTCCGCCATCCGCGCCTCGATCGCCGCAAGGTCCTCGTCGCTGAATGGCGTCTCCCGATACACGTCATAAAAGAACCCCGAATCTGTCGCTGGCCCATGCCCCAGCTTCGTCTCCGGAAACAGCTCCAGAATCGCAGTCGCCATCACATGTGCAGCCGAGTGACGCACCACCTTCAGCGCCGCTTCATCGCTCTCCTTCAGTAACTCAAGCGCCACATCTTCATTCAGTGGGGCCGCTAGGTCCACCAGCCGCTCCCCACCAGTCTCCGCGCCATACATCGCGGCCTCCGACGCCTCTTCATCCGCAACCGCACCGGCTGCAACAGGAGCCAATGGACGGATCCGTGCCACCACCACTGCTGCCGCCAGTCTTGGCGAAATGCCCATTGCCACATCATTTGCTGTCGTTCCGCGCGGGACCTCGCGCACTGAACCATCCGGAAGCTGGATCTTAATCGTCTGCTCACTCATATCGTCAGCTACCAGCATATTTCCTTTGTCCCCACCACACCAACTTGCATCCCCCAACCGTTGCACCCCTATCCCATCTCGGGCCATTTCAGCGCGGATGTATCAGCCTCATAATCAGTCGCAGTGCGTCGCTGCACCGGAGACGAACGCAGCGGAAGTGAAGTCAGCGTCGGAAAGCAGGTCCGTATGCATGTTTGCCAGGAATCGAAGATCTCCTCAGCCGTATCCTGCCCCGTTTGCGGCCAGAGCTTTCTCATCTATTCGGAACAAGGCCTGAACGTCGGACAGGACGCCTGCCGTCGCGTCATCCGTCACGCCCTCCGCACGCACCACACGAGTCAATCCACCTCCGCTTCCGCTCATCCCACCACCCCGTTCAACATCCCAAGTTGGTCCGGCGCCCGGCCTTTCTCGGCCTCCGCCGCTCTGGGCACTCTTCTCGACAGCTCTCTCTAAACCATCCCAAATTATTACCAGACCATAAATCTCGATATCGAGTGAATCAATATCGTATTGATGGACATCTATCCCTTGTGCCTCTTTTCAATCGCGGCCCACAGGAGAATATATGTCCACACTTTTGAAGATCGACGTCAGCCCACGCGGCGACTATTCCATCTCACGCAAGCTCGGCAACCACTTCGCGACCGAGTGGCAATCCAACCATGTCGGCGGCGAGATCATCACCCGCGACCTGGCGACCACCAAAATCCCTTACGTCGATCTCCCCTGGATCGCCGGCGCCTTCAGCGCTCCCGACACCCACACCGCGGAGCATAAGGCCGCCCTCAAGATCTCCGACGAGCTCATCGCCGAGCTCCTCGCCGCCGACGAAGTCGTTATCTCCACTCCCATGTACAACTTCAACGTTCCCGCCGTCCTCAAGGCCTGGATCGACCACATCGTCCGCCTCAATAAGACCTTCTCCTTTGGCCCCGAGGGCCTCAAGGGTCTGGCCGCTGGCAAAAAAGTCACGGTCATCATCGCCAGTGGAAGTGAGTACACCTCCGGCACCCCCCTGGAGTCCTACAACCTCGAAGGCCCCTACTTCAAGGTCATCTTCGGCTTCATCGGCATCACAGACATCACCATCGTCCATGCCGGCGGCACCAACAAAGTCGCCCAGGGTGCAGTCACCGAGCCCGTCTTCATCGAGCAGTTCGCCCACCAGGTAGACCTCGCGGCATCCAGGTAACGCTTCTCCATCGAAACGTCACGTGCAAGGCGGCGGACAGCCAGGACGGTTGTCTGCCGCCTTTGGAGTTTTCATCCGGAGCGGAGCTCCTCGCCTCTAGCTCGGCCCACACAAAAAAGAAGGACCGCGCCATCCCGGCAGCGGTCCTGTGCTTGTTGCACGCACGGTAAACTCTTATGCAATTTCAGGAATGCTGCTCTTCACCGATCGTTCCGCGGGCATATGCTTTCTCAGCCATACATTTGCCCTCCACCGTCCAACGAACGGCGCAGCGGCGATCATTGCAAACGAAATACCTAACGCGATATGCATTCAACATCTCCTTTCTCCCCAGGGTCTTACAACTTCCTCCAGGGTTGAACCGGCAGCCAGACGTGCAAAACATTGCATGTTGCTACAGTTGATTCCTTACTATCCCCCCGCCGAACCACCCTCGATATCCCACCTTCGTGGTATGCCCCGAACTCAGGTGTTATGCTCCAAACCTTCCCGGTCCCACACCCGTAACCACCCGCCGTAACCACCCACCATCGCCTAAAATAGCCGCATGTCTTACGCTGCCGCGGTCGACCATCTCTACGCCCTGGGCCATGAGCTCGCGCCGACCCCATCCAGCGCCCCCCGCCGCAAGTTTGACCTCGCCCACATGCGCGTCCTCGCCGCGGCCCTGGGCGACCCCCAAGCCACCTTCCCCTCCGTCCTGATCGCCGGAACCAACGGCAAGGGCTCGACCGCCGCGACCCTGGCCAGCATCCTCACCGCTGCAGGCTACCGAACCGGCCTCTACACCTCACCACACCTGGTCCGAGTCAACGAACGCATCCAGATCGACGGCGTCCAGATCTCCGACGAAGACTTCGCCCGCCTCTACTTCCAGGTCGACGAGGCCGCCCGCCGCCTCGTCGAATCGAGCGATCTCCCCCACCCACCCAGCTTCTTCGAAGTCCTAACCGCCCTGTCTTTTCTTTACTTTGCAGGGAACGGAACCAACAGGAACGGCGATGCCGATGGAAATCCAGTCGATATCGCCATCCTCGAAGTGGGCCTCGGCGGCCGTCTCGACGCCACCAACATCGTAGACCCCCTCCTCTCCGTCATCACCGACATCGCCCTCGACCACCAGGACTACCTCGGCGACACCATCACCGAGATCACCCGCGAAAAGGCCGGCATTCTCCGTCCCAACGGCACCCTCATCACCCTCCCCCAGCACCCCGAGGCCAACCAGGCCATCGGCGAAGCCGCCGCGACCCTCAACCTTCGCGCCATCAGTGCCGCCAACTTCATTCCCCACCTCCCACCCCGATCTTCTTCTCAACCAATCTATAGACCTGTCATTTCGACCGGGCCCTGAGCGAAGTCGAATGGGGAAGTGGAGAAATCCGCTTTTCTACCCCGAACTCTGACGCGCCCCTTCCCCGCAACCACTACACCGTCACCCTCGACCACCAGCCTCTCGAAATCGACTCGCCTCTCCTCGGCCACCACCAGCAGCGCAACATTGCCCTGGCAATCGCCGCCGCAGTCGAATTACGCAACCCAAACAGTTACAAATTGACTCAAAATCGATCAATAAGTAACAAAAATGGTTACAAAATAACCAACGCCGCCATTGAAGCAGGAATTCGCAACACCAAATGGCCCGGCCGTCTCGAACTCCTCACCTTCCCTGAAGGCCCCAATCTCCTCCTCGACGTCGCCCACAACCCCGCCGGCGCCTGGACCCTCCGCGCCGCCATCGCCCAGCTCCCCGAGGCCCAGCCCCGCACCCTCCTCTTCAGCTGTCTCCGCGACAAGGACCTCAAGGAGATGTCCCAGATTCTCTTTCCCCTCTTCGACTCCAGCAGTGGAGACCCCGATCGCCGCAGCGACCACATCCTCTTCGCCCCCATCGACAACCCCCGCGCCGCCAGCCTCGAAGACCTCCTCGCCGCCGCCCGCGCCCTCGACATCCCTGCCCACGCCGCGCCTCACCTCGCCGCCGCCTTGGCCCAGGCCCGTGCCATCACCCCGCACAATGGCCTCATCATCGCCACCGGCTCCGTCTACCTTGTCGGCGAGGTCCGCCAGCTGGTGGAACACCCATGAGCAACCCCCCGCTGGTCAATAATTTAGAGGACAGTGAAGGATACGCTACGAACAACCGGACCCTCAGCGGGGTCGAGCCCGGACGCGGAGGGATCCGCTCTTCTACCTCAAACTCCGGACCCCCCGCCATCCAAAAAGCCACCCTTCGCCCTCCGCTGGCTCTCCTACCTGCTTCTCATTCCCTTAGTCGGCCTCGCCACCGGCGGCTTCGGCTGCATCTCCCTCCTGGTGCGGCCTCTGGGACAAATCCGGCCGCCAGCAACACGCCATCGCCCGCCTCTGGGCCCGCACCCTCCTGCTCATCAGCCTCTCCCCGGTCAAAATCATCGGTGCGGAGAAGCTCCACGTACACGAGACCGCCGTCTACGCCTCCAACCACCTCAGCTACATGGACACCCCTGTCCTCTTTGCCCGGCTCCCCTTCCAGTTCCGCATCCTCGCCAAGCAGTCCCTCTGGAAGGTCCCCTTCATTGGCTGGTACCTCAACCACTCCGGCCAGGTCCCTGTCGACCTCAAGAGCCACCGTTCCCTGGTCGCCAGCCTCAACCGCGGCGTCGCGACCCTCAAGGCCGGCCTCCCACTCGTTCTCTTTCCCGAAGGAGGCCGCGCCGCCACCGGTCAACTCCAGACCATGATGTCCGGCTGCGCCTACATGGCCATCAAGGCCCAGGTCCCCCTCGTCCCCCTCACTCTGATCGGCACCTACGAACTCCTCCCCATCCACGTCTACGCTCTCCATCCCAGCGCCGCTCCGCGTCGTCGTCGGCGACCCCATCCCCACCACCGGCCTAACCACCCGCGACGCCGACGCCCTCACCCAGCACCTCTACGACTCCATCTCCAACACCTACGAAGAGTACAGGGAACAGGGAACAGGGAATAGGGAATAGGGAATAGAAAGCAAGGCCCATCCAAAACAGGCCTGGCAGATGTACCATCGATCAAGATAGAAATGGCCGAGCCCCAGCAAAACCGAGGTCTTCTACTCCCTGTTCCCTACACCCTACTCCCTGCCCTATGAAGCCTCGCATCGCCATCCCCGTCCCTACCAGTACTGACGTCGCCTACAACCAGCGCTCCTGGCCGCAATATGCCTCTGCCGTCGAGCGTAGCGGTGGCGAGCCGGTCGAGGTCCCCCTCAGTGGAACCCCGTCAGCTATTACCAACCTCATTAACACCTGCCAGGCCGTCCTCCTCCCCGGCAGCCCAGCCGACGTAAACCCCCAGAAATATGGCCAGGATCCTATCCCCGATTGCGCCCCCACCGACAGCCAGCGCGAAAACGTCGATGAGCTCCTCCTCCAGGACGCCCACAATCTCTACAAGCCCATCTTTGCCATCTGCTTCGGCATCCAGATCCTCAATGTCTGGCGCGGAGGCACGCTGGTTCAGGATCTCGCCCCACTCCCCGTCAACCACTCAGCAGGCAGCAAAGTAGCGATCGCCCACACCGCCGCCACAGCACCCCAGTCCCTCCTCGGCACCCTCCTCACCCCCGAAGAGGCCCCGGAGCAGGACAACTTCCTCCGTCTCCCCATCAACTCCAGCCACCATCAAGCCATCGGCATCCCCGGCGACGGCCTTCGCGTCTCCGCCCGGTGTCCCCAGGACGCCGTGATCGAAGCAGTTGAAGGCGGCCAGGCCACAGAAGGCGCCACCGCGCACTTCGTCCTCGGTGTCCAGTGGCACCCCGAGCGCAGCTACGACATCAGCCCCGCCTCCCGCGCCCTCTTCGACCGTTTTATCGCCGAAGCCACCGCATGGGCCCCACGCCCCGTCCATACCTCCGTAGCGACCTCCTGAACGGCGGTAGTCCCTATGCTGCTACTCCGCACAAGAGCCTGGAGACACACTCCGTATATCCGCATGCGAACGAGGTACTCCCCGTCCCCCTCGGTCGGAGAGAGCATGAAGAAGATCATGTGATTGATTTGCGAGTCGGCGCGACGAAAGAGACGAAAGAGAGGACACTCGGGCCGTCCTTGGCCGCGTCTCACCCTGTTTCTTTTGAGAGGACGACACAGTCGGTCCCCATCCAGTTGGACAGATGAGTTTGAGAAAGGGGACCCAGGCGAACATGAGAGCGATGATTCCAACCGTAACAATGAAATTGATCGACATGACATCCTCCTGCCCCTCAAGGGAGGCTGAACCGGAACGAGTGATTGCACTCGTATAAGCGTCAAGTCGAGAAAAAAAGTGACATCCATACCCGAGGAGATCTCAGGAACGACTGAGTTCTTGCTTGTCGGGGCCCCAAGGCTTTAACCTTGCGTCTCTCATCTCACCAATTCAGGAACGACTGCGTTCTCGCTTCTAGGTACCCCAAGGCTTTAGCCTCGGGTCTCTCATCTCACCAAAAACAAAGGGGCTTTAGCCCCTGGGGTATGCCTTCCCCCGCCCAGGATATCGATGCCCACCTTGTCAGAATCCGCAATCGCGTCCCTCCTCGCACCGTACCTGGTCGAAGTCCCTGCCTCCATTCTCCCGCAGCTATCCACCTACCTCGATCTGCTCCTCAAGTGGAACGCTCGCACCAATCTCACCGCCATCCGCGATCCCGAGGAGATCGTCCGCCGCCACTTCGGCGAGGGCCTCTTCGCCGCGACCCAGCTCGACCCCGACACCACCACCCTCCTCGACTTCGGCTCCGGGGCCGGCCTTCCCGGCCTTCCCATCGCCCTCCTCCGCCCGGACATTCAAGTCACCCTCGCCGAATCCCAAAACAAAAAAGCCACCTTCCTCCGCGAAGTCGTCCGCACCCTCAACCTCCCCACCGAAGTCTGGTCCAACCGCGTAGAAGCCATGCCCGCCGGCCGTCAGTTCCACACCGTCACCCTCCGCGCCGTCGACAACATGGCCGCTGCCCTTGCCGCCGCCGCTCCTCGCGCCACCCACCAACTCATTCTGCTCGCCGGCAGCGTCCCCACGCTCCCCCCCGACTTTTCCCCTGGGCCGCTCATTCCAATGCCCAATTCATCGACCGCCATCCTCCTCCGCGCCATCCGCGCCTGAATGCGACGGCACAAAGCTCAACGTCCCTCAGACAGAACTCGACCCGCAACGACCGTTTTGGGAAATGCCCGCAAAAATAATGCCGAAAAATGAAGAAAATCAGTTGTTTTGCGGGGGAACCTTTGTTATAAACATCCAGCCCTTAGAAATAAGGGAACTCCCCGCGAATAAATTGCGCAAGACCCCCGGGACAACCGTGTGTCTTGCCAAGGGAGCCATTAACATGCACGCCGAAACGAAATCGCCCAAAGTATCCGGCCCTGAAGTACACAAAGACCTCTACCCTTCAAACTCCTACCAAAAGATCCTCGACTATCGCGTCGCCGAGATCCTCCTTACCATCCTCTTTGGTATCGTCGTGGTTTTGCGCCTGCGCCACTAATCTTCGGAATATCCAGCAGCAATTAAGGCCCAACTTGCGCCCGTGATACAGGAGTGTTCCACGAGGAACAAATTCGTGTCGCGACCGGCCATGTCTGGCAATAGGCCAGAACCAGTCCAACCAAAGCTCTCCCAACAGGTTCCGAAGGGGGCCCACGCCGAAAAGGCCGCCCAAATGTTCCACGTGGAACACTCCGCTCATGGAACTGCGTCCCATTTATTCCAAGCCGTCCTCACTCGGCCGGAACCGGGAAAGAGGTCTGCTGTGCAAAGAACACATGCCAGGCTCCGTCCCTCCATACGTAATAGTCCGCGAAATACCGCTTATACGGCTTCCCATCCACCATCTTCGCCGCGGAAGAGACTCCGTACGCGACCGCGACATCACCGTGCATATGCACCGGCGGCGGTGGGCTCGAAGAGGCTGCCGGTGTCTCGCCCTTGTGCTTTGCAGCCAGGGCGAGCTCGTCCTCTAGTCTATTGATCTTGCCATCGCCTCGGATCTCCATAAAATCCGGTGTCAACAGGCACGCCTCGTACTCTGTATCGCCCGTGCCAAAAGCAGTCGACCACGCCCTCTCAAGCCGTTGAATCGTCTCAACATCATGGGTTTGGTTCTTCAGTGCGGGCCGGTCGCAATCCGCTCTGGCAGCGGCTGTACAGGCAAAAAGGGCGGTGGTTACGGCTAACATCACAACAGCGCGTAAATTCATTCGACATACCTTTCGAGCATAAAATGACTGCAGCAATAACCCTCCTGAAATCAATAGAAAACAGCAGATTTAGCGGCAGTACGGCTTAGACTGCTGAGGAGTCGATTTAGTGGTGGCCTTTTTTGACGAATCTTGCCCAAAAAAACCGACAATGTTCCACGTGGAACAAAAGATTTCCACATCACCCCCCCAAAAACCCGCAAAATTCCGCTGCAAAAGACGCCTTCCACAAGTTCTCCACAGCCCCCCGCACTTCTGCACAGGCCCGCCAGCATTGCCACCGGCCAACCTCCCGATACCCTTCTCCTTACGCAGATGATCACCATCCACCCAGTCAACAAACCAAAGCCCGCCCCCATCCCGTCGAAGGTCATCGCCGTCGTCAACCAGAAGGGTGGAGTCGGCAAAACCACCACTGCCATCAACCTCGCCGCCGCCATCGCACTCGAAGGCCTTCCCACCCTCCTCATCGACTGCGACCCCCAGGCCAACTCCACCGGAGGGCTCGGCTTGGCCCGGGACGAAGCCCGCCTCAGCATCTACGACGTCCTGCTCGGCCACACCACCATCGCCGAAGCCCTCCTACCCACCGAAATCGACACCCTCAAGCTCGTCCCCAGCAGCAAAAACCTCATCGGCGCCACCATCGAGCTCATCTCCCTCGAAGGCCGCGAATTCAAACTTCGCGAGGCCCTCGCCCCCATCCGCGCCGACTACCCCTTCATCCTCCTCGACTGCCCCCCGGCCCTCGACCTCCTCACTCTCAATGCCTTAGTCGCCTCCGACGGCCTCCTCGTCCCCATGCAGGCCGAGTACTTTGCCCTCGAAGGCATCTCCGAGCTAATGAGCACCCTCGACCGCGTCACCCAGGCCTTCAATCCCTCCCTCGCCCTCGAAGGCGTCCTCCTCACCATGTACGACGACCGCACCAACCTCTCCCAGCAGGTCTCCGACAACCTCAAGTCCTTCTTCGACGACAAGCTCCTCAAGACCTCCATCCCCCGCAACATCCGCCTCGCCGAAGCCCCCAGCCACGGCAAACCGGTCTCCCTCTACGATCCAAAGTCCCGAGGCGCCGAAGCCTACCGCGAGCTCGCCCTCGAACTCCTCACCCGCAACAACCTCGAAAGCCCCGAGGCCAAACGCCGCAAAGCCGCCGCCGCTGCGGCCGCCAGCTCCCTCAAGTCCTTCCAGGTTCCCGAAAAGAAGGGCCGCTTCTGGAAGTCCAGCAAATAACCACCAAATCACCACACTTTCACCACAAAATAACCAGTAGAAAGCGTCAAAAAAATGACCACTGCCACCCACGATCCCAAGCATGATCCCAAGCGCCGCGCCCTCGGAAAGGGCCTCGAATCCCTCCTCCCATCGCGTCCCCACGCCGTTCCTCCGCCGGTCGCAACCCAAGTAGAATCAACAGGAAAGCCCCTGGAGATTCCCCTCGACCACATCGAGCGCAACCCCTACCAGACCCGCACCCGCTTTGACGAGGCCCAGCTCGCAGAACTAACCCAATCCATCGCCGCCTCCGGAGTCGTGCAACCCATTGTAGTCAGGCCACTTAGCCCACACAACGGCCAGGTCAGATACCAGCTGATCACCGGTGAACGCCGCTGGCTAGCCAGCCGCAAGGCCGGCAAATCGACGATTCCCGCCATCGTCCGCCAAGTCTCTGACGAACAAACACTTGAGATGACCATCGTCGAAAACCTCCAGCGCGCCGACCTCAACCCCATGGAGCAAGCCCGCGCATATCAACGACTTAGCCAGGACTTCAAGATGACCCAGGAACAGATGGCCACGCGCACCGGCAAAGAACGCGCCAGCGTAGCGAACTTCCTTCGTTTGTTGCGCTTACCTGAACCAATCCAGCACAAAGTAGAGTCCGGCGACCTCACCTTCGGCCACGCCCGCACTCTCCTGGCCTTAGACTCAGCAGAATCAATCACTTCCGCTGCACAAAAGGTCATGGCCCTGAACCTTTCCGTCCGTCAGACCGAAAGCTACGTCCAGGGCCTGATCAACCCCGAATCCAAACCCAAAAGAGAAGTAAAGCCCACTCAACCTGAAGACCCCAACGTCCGCGAAGCCCAGGACCGCCTCCAGCGTACCCTCGGCCTCAAAGTCCACATCGAGGACAAGAAAGGTAAGGGCCGCGTCATCATCGAGTACTCGGGCCTCGAAGACTTCGACTCCATCCTTACCGCATTGAGTGGCCAATAATTCCTCGACAATAACGCCTCAATCACAGACACTCTCAAGACACGCCTCAAGAAGAACCACCGGGAGACTGCAAATGCGTATCACGATTCGCACAAAATTTTATCTGTCACTAATACTGTTACAAATCGCAGTCTTCTCCGTCTCGGCCCAAACCGCCACCCGCACGCTCGTCCGCACCGGCCATCTCCTCGACGTGAAAACGGGCGCAGAACCAGCCGCCCAGACCATCATCGTCACCGGCGATCGCATCACTGCCATAGCTCCCACTGCTTCCACACCAAAACAAACCGGCGACATCGAGATCGACCTAACGAAATACACCGTCATGCCAGGCCTCATCGACGTGCACACCCACCTCACCATGGCCAACAACTTCGATCCATACTTCGAGCTTTCAATGACACCCGCCAAAGAGGCCATCATCGGAGTCGAAAACGCCAAGGTCACCCTCGAAGCCGGCTTCACCACCGTCCGCAACGTCGGCGCCAACGACTTCACCGACGTTGCCCTCCGCGACGAGATCAACGCCGGCCACATTCCCGGCCCACACATGCAGGTCAGCGGCCCTGCCCTCGGAATTACCGGCGGCCACATGGACGAGAACCTTCTCCCTTACGAGTACCACATCCATGGCGAAGGCGTAGCCGACGGCGTCGCAGCCGTCCAGCACCAGGTCCGCGAAAACATCAAGTACGGCGCAGACCTCATCAAGATCGCCTCCACTGGCGGCGTCCTCTCCAAAGGCGACGACCCGCAAGCCAGCCAGTACACCATGGAAGAGCTACAGGCCATCGTCGCCGACGCCCACCGTCTCGGCCGCAAGGTCGCCTCCCACGCCCACGGAGCGCAAGGCATCCTCTGGGCCACCGAAGCTGGCGTCGACTCCATCGAGCATGGCTCCTACATCAACGACGAGTGCATCGCTGCCATGAAGAAGCACGGCACCTACCTGGTTCCCACCGCCTACCTCGTCGACTGGATGCAGCAGTACGGGCATCTCCCCGCGCTCTACCAGCAGAAGATGACTGACGTCAGCGCCGCCATGAAGGCCAACCACAAAAAGGCCATCGCGGCCGGCGTCAAAATAGCACTGGGCACAGACGCGGCTGTTTATCCCCACGGTCTCAACGCCCACGAACTCGATGTCTACGTAAATGAATACGGCATGGCTCCCCTTGCCGCCATTCAAACCGGCACACTCAACGCCGCCGACCTCATGGGCTGGACCGACCGCGTCGGCGCCATCGAACCCGGCAAGTGGGCCGACATCATCGCCATAGACGGCGACCCCCTCAAGGACGTCAAGGTTCTCCAGCACGTAAACTTCGTCATGAAGTCCGGCGTAGTCTACAAAGACGAAACGCACAAGCAGTAAAGAAAACAAAATCGAAGAACAGTAAAGAGGATCGACCCCGTCGTAATGAAAGCCTCACCCGCAGAATTTCGCTTCCGTTTCCTCATCCTCGCCGTTATCTACTTCCTCGGCTTCGTCGCCCCGTGGAACTACTGGCTGCATCTGGACTCCATCCGTACCTGGCAACTCCTCGCAGCGTGGCCCGCGCGTAGCGGTTGGATCAGCTTCAGCGCAGCGACCATCATCGTGCTCGTCTTTGGCATTGTCTGCGCCTTAAAGGGAGCGGTCGTACGCACCTGGGGTTCCGCTTACCTTGGCACCTCCGTCGTCCAGGATGCCGCTATGCATGGCCAAGGAGTCATCGCGGCCGGCCCATATCGCCATGTTCGCAACCCGCTCTACCTCGGCACGTTCGCCCACACCTTCGCGCTCGCGCTCCTCATGCCGCCCAGCGGCGCCGTCTTCTGCGTCCTTGCCGTCGGCGTCTTCCAGCTCCGTCTCATCGCGGCTGAAGAGTCCTTCCTCGCAACCAAACTCGGCGAACCTTACCTCGCCTACTGCACCAAAGTCTCACGTCTCTGGTTCGCCATCACACCCCGCGTCCCCGCCTCCGCCACGCGGCCCATCTGGCCAATGGCCTTCCTCGGCGAGATCTACATGTGGGGCGTGGTCGTCACCTTCGCCGTCCTCGGCTGGCGTTACAACTCCATCCTCCTCATCAAGGGCGTCCTCATCTCCCTCGGCCTCTCCCTCGTGGTCCGGGCCTTCCTCCCAAAAAACTAAGCACGAACCCCTTGGCCGTGATTTGCGACGAAGAAACTGACGGATGCGCAGGCACTCATCTCGATCGCTTCAAAAACGGAAGCAGCATCGGCGTACGCTGCCGGTACTGCCTGTACGCGTCCCCGAAGAAGCCGATCAGGTCGTGCTCTTCAAATTGAATGGCTATCAGGATGTAACCCGTCGTCGCCAAGGCAAACAGCAGATGCCCCAGGGTCATCTTTGGCGTGGCCCAAAATGCGATCAGGAAGCCCAGATAGATCGGGTGACGAACGCTCCTGTAGAGCATGGGCGTCTTGAACCCGATCGGCTCATACGGCTGACCACGCAGATATAGCCCAACCTGCCGCAAGCCGAACAGGTCCGTATGGCTCACCATCAGCGTGCTCCCCAGGACAATCAGCCAGCCAAGGAAGAAGAGAGCCACAAGGACCCAACGTCCCGCCGCGTTCTCGACGTTCCACACAACCCCCGTCATCGGCCGCCATTGCCAATAGAGCAGGCCCAGGCACAGGCTCGCGAAGAGAACAAACGTGCTCCGCTCAATTACTGTAGGAACGGCCCTCGTCCACGCTCGCTTGAACCATGGGCGGGCCATCACACTGTGCTGCACCGCGAAGAGGCCCAGCAGAAGAGCATCGATCACCAGGGCCGCGAAGTAGAAGTCTCCCTGCCCCGAATCAATGGATTTAGGAACCAGATAGTTCCCGACAAATCCCACCGCGTAGAGAAACGTGACCAGGAAGAGGAGATAAGCGAGGATTCCGTAGAGAAACGCAGCAATCTTTGCCATGGTCGGCCTCCAGAAACTTCGGACTTGCGTGGCCCCAGGGGATGGCGCTAACTATACGCCTGCTGTAGGGATTGAGATACTGTCTCCCGCACTCTTGCCTTGTTAAAGCCGAGCAACTGTGGCAACACCAAAACAACAAGCCCGCCGCACCCAAGCGAATCAGGGCACAACGGGCTTATTGTTACTCTCACGCCTCAACAGACGCCCATAAGGCGCGACGATCGGGGAGGGCCCTTTCGTATGCGACACTCTTACGCGAATTGCCGCAGTCAGCGCCGCAGCGAAATTACTTCTTCACCGGTGCGATCGTGTCCTTCGCAACCTTGGCCACGCGGAACTTTACCACGGTCTTGGCTTTGATCTTGATCGTTTCGCCGGTCTGCGGATTGCGACCCAGCCGCGCCTTGCGCTCAGCCTTCACCAGCTTGCCGATCCCAGGAATGGTGAACTCGCCATTCTTCTTGGTCTCTTTCACAGCGGTCTCGGCCAAAAACTCCAGGAACCCTGCGGTCTGCTTGTTGGTCAGTTCGAGCTTCTCCGCCAGGTGGCGAACCAGCGCTGTCTTTGTCATTCCCTTTGCCATTTGTCTTGCTCCTTCTGCTTTCAAAAGTGTAGTTTCTCGGATCCGCTCACCTAACCTGCATCAACTCCGAAGAGAAACCGCATTAAGTTTCCAATGCGAAATCATCAATGTTCATGCGGGTCCGGAGAACTGTACCGCAATTCACCTTCATCCTTTCCGAGCGCTTTGTCAACCACAATTCTTTGGTTTCCACAGGTTTTTTCCGGTTTTTTCGGGTTTTGTTCGAATCCAGGCACAATTCGACCCAAAAAAGCCCAGCAAAACAAGCATTTCTTATTTTTTCAACGCCTTCGTCTCGTGTCCATTTTGTCGCAGCACTAAGTAAGACACAGCGCCCTGATCGTCCTTGAAGAACTCAATCTCTGCATCAAACGCCGTCGGAAAGAACTTCGTGTCCGACTCCGCGAGCATCGAAACAGTGCTCTGTCCCGTGGCCTGCGTCACCAAGTGGCCGTCCTCCACCGTCACCATCAGGCTAAACTTCGGCGTCAACTCATACGTTCCCACGTAGCTCGCAAGAATCTTCGGATCGACCGTCACCACCGCGCGGACCTTGGGTTGAAAGTCCGGCCAGTGATACACTGCGGCGATACTTCGCATCACCTCGTCCGCCAGCCTCGACCCGCCCTGGGCGTTCGTCATCACCACGGCGCCCTCCCCGTCCAGCTCATACGCCGTCATTGTGCTTTCAAACCCTGCATTGACACCTCCGTGGCCAAAGTTTGGGTCTGTATCGGAACCCCCGATCTGTAGCCCCAGACCCCACTTTCCCATCCCCGGCGTCAGCATCTGCTTCGTCATCGCTTGCGACAACACATGGTTCCACTCACCTTTTAGCGAATGTTGCACCTCAATGCAATAACGCGCCAGATCAGTGGGCGTCGTCCACAGACCGGCGGCCGCCATCTCCGGATAGGTATGCGCCCCGGCTGCTACCGGCTTACCATCCACCTCGTATGGGGTCGCCGCCGAAGCACGCATCTCTGCAGGCAGCGGTTGCTCATACGTGCTATGCGTCATCCCGATCGGCCCCAGCACCGTGTCATGCAGCAGCTTCGGAAACGGCTCCTTCGTCACATCGATCAGCACCTGTTGCATGATCGTGTAGCCGCCGCCCGAGTAGTTCCATTTGCTCCCCGGAGCGGCCTCAATCCGAATCGCCGGCGTATTCGCGGGCTTCTCTCCGTTCAACACCTGCACAAGCGTCGGTACGGGCGCGTCCGCCGCATAACCCGGAAAGCCATGCACGGTCGTACCACCCGTATGTGTCAGCAGCTCGCGTAGCGTCACTGGCTTGCCCCCTGCGACCGGAGCGTCCGGTAGCTTCCAGCTGTTCAGCAACGTATTAACGTCCACATCGAGCGAAAGCTTCCCCTCCTGCACCTGGCGCAGTGCGGCCATCGCCGCCACCGGCTTGCTGATGGAGCCCGCCTGAAACAGCGTTTCCGGCGTAACCGGCGGCCCACCGACACTCATCACCCCAAACCCCTGCGCCCACTCGATCACGCCACGATGAATCACTGCAACACTCACGCCATTGACATGCAGCGCCGCCATCCGTTCGCTCAAACTGTGTCCCGGATGCGGATCGCCCTTCACCACAACGTTCGGCAAGAGCCCGGCCTCGACCTCTTTGATGTGCTGCTTCGTTTCGTCCGGAACAGCAGGTGTCTTTTGACCGAGAGCAAACTGCGCCACCCCGCACGCAAGCACAAATGCGATACACCGCTTCACAACAATCGACATGGACGGTCCTCCGAAGACTCGTGTGACATCAACATCAGATGAACAGTAGACTAACGCGCTCACAAAAAAGAGATCGCATGGCCTGAATCAATCCAGAAAAGCATTAATATTTCTGCCGTATTTGTGAAATCTGCATCCTATCTTGGGAACCCGGAATCCACCTTCCAGCGACAGGAGAGCAACGGCAGTCCGTTGCTCCAAATCCAACATCCACCAACGTCCCAGCTTCGCACCAACTGAGACAAGAGAGACAAGGAGAACCCACATGCCTACGATTACCACCAAAGACGGCACATCCATCTACTACAAGGACTGGGGCACGGGACAGCCCATCACCTTCTCGCACGGTTGGCCTCTCACCGCGGACGCCTGGGACGCCCAGATGCTCTTCCTCGGCCAGCTAGGCTATCGCGTCATCGCCCACGACCGCCGCGGCAACGGCCGCTCAGGCCAACCCTGGGACGGCAACGACATGGACCACTACGCCGACGACCTCGCCGAGCTCATGAACTTTCTCGACCTCAAGAACGCCGTCATGGTCGGTCACTCCACCGGCGGCGGCGAAGTCGCCCGCTACCTCGGCCGCCACGGTACGAAGCGAGTTGCAAAGGCCGCGCTCATCGGGGCCGTTCCTCCATTAATGTTGAAGACCGACAAGAACCCCGAAGGCCTGCCGATCTCCGTCTTTGACGGCCTTCGCGCGAGCCTCGTCGCCGACCGCTCGAACTTCTATCAGGAGCTCACGCTGCCTTTTTACGGCTATAATCGCGCCGGCGCCAAGATCTCCAAAGGCGTGCAGGACAACTTCTGGCTCGCGGGCATGCTCGGCTCGCACAAGAGCCAGTACGACACCATCAAGGCATTCTCCGAGACTGACTTCACCGAAGACCTCAAGAAGATCGACATCCCGACCCTCGTCCTCCACGGCGAAGACGACCAGATCGTTCCCATCGTCGCTGCAGGTCTGAAGTCCGCGAAGTTGCCTGAAGAACGCCAAGCTCAAGGTCTATCCTGGCTTCCCTCACGGCATGTGCCAAATCCACGCCGACATCATTAACGCCGACCTCCTCGCCTTCATCAAGTCCTGAATATCGCAACTCCCAAAAGCCACTACCGGTTCGCGACTCGACCGAAAGCCACGGACAGTCTCATCGTCCGTGGCCTAGTGGACAGACCCACTTGACACTTGCAAGCGCATTGAATCGATTCGCGCCCCGCAGCATCAACCTCTAAGTGGCCTTTAACATGCACAGGGAGCCCCACAGATGCAGATCGGCATCGACAGCTTCGCGGCGTTAGTCCCAGACCCCATCACCGGCGACATCGTCACCGCGCAGCAGCGCATCGCGCATCTCCTCGAAGAGATCGAGTTAGCTGACAAAGGTGGTCTCGACGTCTTCGGCCTCGGCGAACATCATCGCGTTGAATACCTCGACTCCGCTCCCGCCGTCATCCTCGCCGCTGCAGCGGCCCGCACTAAAAACATCCGCCTCACCTCCGCTGTCACTGTCCTCAGTGCCGCCGATCCCGTTCGCGTCTTTCAAAACTTCGCGACCCTCGACCTCATCTCCGGCGGTCGCGCCGAAATCGTAGCCGGCCGCGGCTCCTTCATCGAATCCTTTCCTCTCTTCGGCCTCAAGCTCGAGGACTACGACGATCTCTTCGCAGAAAAACTCGACCTCCTCCTCACCCTCCGCGAAAAAACCAACGTCACCTGGTCTGGCCGCCATCGTCCCCCGCTCACCGGCCAGGGCGTCTACCCGCGCCCGCTGCAAAATCCACTCCCCGTCTGGCTGGGAGTAGGTGGCACCCCCGAATCCTTCATCCGCGCCGGAGACCTCGGCCTTCCCCTCATGGTCGCGATCATCGGCGGCGAGCCTTACCGCTTCCGCCCACTCATCGAACTCTACCGTGCCGCCGGCTTACGGGCCGGTCACGCCCCCGAATCCCTAAAGGTCGGCGTCCACGCTTTGGGTTACGTAGCCGACACCGACCAGCAGGCCTCCGACGACTTCTTCCCCGGATACGCTGAAGCCTTTACCAAAATTGGCAGAGAACGCGGCTGGCCCCCCGTCACTCGCAACCAGTTCGAAGTCCTCCGCCGCCCCAAGGGCGCACTCCTCGTCAGCGACCCCGAAACCGTAGCCACCAAGCTCCTGCAATTGAACGAGGCCACCTCGGCGGCATCTCCCGCATCAGCTTCCAGATGAGCGTCGCCTCCCTCCGCCACGACAAACTCATGCACGCCATCGAGCTCCTCGGCACCCGCGTGGCCCCGATCATCCGCAAGGCGCTCCCCGGAGCCGCACCGAAAGCCTGAGATCTATCAACCAACTCCCCGATGTCGTCGCGTCCGTCTCAAGCCATTCTGGACCGTCATTTCGACCGAAGCTGCTCACGTACTTTGTGAGCAGCGCAGTGGAGAAATCCGCTTCTCTACCTACGACCCTCTCCAGTCGACACCGCGCCTTTTGCTTTGCTGTCGCCTGTTCCTGTCGCAACAAAATCGTGAGCGCAGCCAAGGTTTCGGCCATGGCCGTGTTAACGGCAGCAATCGAGGGGTGCTGTCTGCCGTTCCTTTCGTGCCCCTTCGATACAATCTCAGCAAAGAATTTCCCTTGAAGCGGGGCCCTCCCATTGTTCAGGTCTCTCATAACACTTTCGGCGTTGATTTTGCCGTGCTTGCAGGGCATTGGGCAACTGCGTCAGGTCAGCGAGACCATTGTCAGCACTCCTGGCGGCTGGCAGGAACGTGTTGAGAATCTCGCGAACAGCCCGATCGTCGCTCTCCACGCAACCTTCCGGTGTCCAAAGGAAGATGAAGGCCCCAAGTTTAACGCCGAAATTCGTTTCGACAGCCTCGTTGCGTACGGCACCGAAAAGCCTATCCCTCCTCGATCAACATCGGACATACCCATGCAACCGTGGGCCATCGACTGTCCCGGCGGAGTCGACGCGGTCATCTTCGCAAACGGGCAAAGCGACGGAGACCAGGACGTTCTCAAACAGATGTACCAGATGAGAAGTGGCGTCTACGAAGGGCTAATCTTTGCAGAAAAGTCAGTGGACACCATTGCAAACGCCGGGGCCGACCCCAGAGTTGTCGCCTCTGACCTGCGCAGCCAGGCCGGCGCAGTCAACAAAGACCCTGGTTTGAGTGACGCGAAGCATCGAGGAGAAACACTCGCGCTCGGTGTGGTCGCGACCCTTCTTGAAGGTCAGCACGATCTCCCCGTTCCGTCCGATAAGACTCCCCACCACCAGGAAACCATTGAGCAGGTAATGAAGGAGAAGAAGATCTCCTATCAGCAGGCCCAGGCCATCGTGATCAGCAAGAAACTGCGCGAATCGGACCACTGCCCTCGAAGGAAATCTGCAACCCGCATCCGCAGGCGACACCGACACAGCGCCGACACCAAAGCCAGACTGCCGGTAAGACGTGACGCATCACAAAAGTCTCAGAGCCACTCCAGCTTAGAGGCAAAACTGATCGCTCCTTAAAACATCGGCCTCTTCGGCTTCCCCACCAATGGAGCATTCAGCATCGCAATCACCGGCGCCGCCGCCTTGAACCGTTCCACCACGTCCTTCACCAGGGTGGCCTTTATCGCCCGCTCCGCCGGCAACCTCGCCGATACCCCCCACTGCTTGTTCTTCAACAGATCAATCGCCGGATGGCTCTCCGGAAACCCCTTCGGAGCACGCGTCAGCGGCACCCCATCATTCTCCTTCATCAACGACCGCAGCTTCTTCCCTTTCATCAAGGCAAGAAACTCCTCATGATGCTCCGCCAGATAACGCCGTATCGCCAGCAGCTGTTCCCTCTCCGGCATATAAACTCCGGCCGCAACCACGACCTCCTCCGGGTTCACACTCAAGTAAAACCCAGCTCCCGAAGTCTTCTGCAGCCCGTCCCTGACCCACCACGCTGAAACATGCGTCTTATAAGGCCGTTTGTCCTTGCTGAAACGGATGTCCCGATAGATCCTCATCATGATCTTCTGCGGCGGCCTTATATGCATCGGCGCAAACTCCGCCAGCGCCTCATTCACCTCGCCGATCACCGCCAGCATAGGCGTCTTGAGCTCCCGTTCGTACACGCCCTTCCGCGCGTCAAACCAAACGCGGTCATTGTTCCGCTTCAGCCCCCGCAAAAACTTCAATGCATCGCCAGAAAAGTAAGTAGCCATGATCCAATCCTAACGGTTCCCAGCAAACTTCCCCACGCGCATACGCCCTCCTCATGTATCCTCGCTTGCAAAGGTACCCACACATATGGAGCCCCTGAACACTGCCCTGCTGGTCTTCCTCGTCTTTCTCGCCATCGTACTTCTCATCACCATCCTCAAAACCCTCTTCACCGTCCGCACCTACACCGCCGGCGTGGTCGAGCGGTTCGGCAAATTCAACCGCATCGTCCGCCCCGGCCTCCACGTTCTCATTCCCTTCGCCGAAAGCGTCTACTTCGTCGACCTCCAGGTCAAACAGGCCCAGTTCTCCGTCGAGACCAAGACCCACGACAACGTCTTTGTCCAGATCCCCGTCTCCGTCCAGTACCAGATCCTCGACGACAAGATCTACGACGCCTTCTACAAACTCAGCGCCCCGCAGAAGCAGATCGAGTCCTTCGTCTTCAACTCCATCCTTGGCCACGTCCCCAAGCTCAGCCTCGACGAGACCTTCGAGCAGCAGTCCGGTATCTCCATCGCCGTCAAAACCGAGCTCGACAGCACCATGTCCAACTTCGGCTACAACATCCTCAACGCGCTCGTCACCGACATCGTCCCCGACACCAAAGTCAAAGACGCGATGAACGACATCAACGCGGCCCAGCGCGCCCAAGTCGCTGCCCAGGCCCGCGGCGAAGCCGACAAGATCCTCAAGGTCAAGCAAGCCGAAGCCGAAGCCCAGTCCAAGGCCCTTCAGGGCCAGGGCATCGCGGCCGAGCGCCAAGCCATCATCGACGGCCTCCGTTCCTCCATCGAGCACTTCCGCGAATCCGTCCCCGGGGCCACCGCCGAAGACGTCATGGCTCTCGTCCTCCTCACCCAATACTTCGACACCCTCAAAGACATCGGCACCAAAGCCGGCACCAACACCCTCTTCCTCCCCAACAACCCAGGCGCAGCCAACGACTTCCTCGTCCAAATCCTCGCCGGCCTCCGCGGCAATAAAGCCAGCAACACTTCATCCGTACCACCGCCTCCAGCCTAGCGAAGCCGCATACAATCGGCATGAAGAAGAAACTCCCTGTCGAGCACCTTCATGC
This sequence comes from uncultured Acidobacteriaceae bacterium, assembly GCA_963756685.1. Classification (GTDB taxonomy): domain Bacteria; phylum Acidobacteriota; class Terriglobia; order Terriglobales; family Acidobacteriaceae; genus Edaphobacter. The sequence goes on along the minus strand of CAVWON010000001.1, from coordinate 1,669,768 downwards.
CCTTCAGCCACACAGTCCGCGGCACCAGGCACTCCTTCGCGGACCTGCGAACGCTCCTGGCAAAGGCATCGCCCCTTCGCTCCGGCGACCAGCTGGCCGGAATCGCCGCAGCCACCGCGGAGGAGCGCGTCATCGCCCAGATGACGCTAGCCGAACTCCCCCTCGCCACCTTCCTCAACGAGGCCATCGTCCCCTACGAAAACGACGAAGTCACCCGCCTCATCATTGACACTCACGAGCGAACTGCCTTCGCACCGATAGCCAATCTCACCGTAGGCGAACTCCGCGACTGGCTTCTCTCCGACGAAGCCACCACCGGCCAACTCGCGAATCTCGCCCCCGGCCTCACACCAGAGATGGCAGCGGCCGTCTCCAAACTCATGCGTGTACAGGCACCTCATCTACGTCGCGCGAAAAATCTCCATCGTCACCCGCTTCCGCACCACGGTCGGCATTCCCGGCCATCTCTCCACTCGCCTCCAACCCAACCACCCCACCGATTCACCCATAGGCATAGCCGCCAGCATACTCGACGGCCTCCTCCTCGGCTCCGGCGATGCCGTCATCGGCATCAATCCTGTCTCCGACAGCGTAGCCTCCGTCACCACCCTCCTTCACCTCATCGACTACATCCGCCAGCGCTACAGCATTCCCACACAAAGCTGCGTCCTCGCCCACCTCACCACTCAAATGGACGCCATCCGCAGCGGCGCCCCCCTCGACCTTCTCTTCCAATCCATCGCGGGCACCGAAGCCGCCAACACCTCCTTCGGTATCAACCTCGCTCTCCTCCGCGAAGCCCACGCCATGGCCCGTGAACTCAACCGCGGCGGCATCGGCCAGGAAGCAGGCGGCGAAAACATCTTCTACTTCGAAACCGGCCAGGGCAGCGCCCTCTCTGCCAACGCACACCACGGTGTCGACCAGCAAACCCTCGAAGCCCGCGCCTACGCCGTCGCCCGCCACTTCAACCCAATGCTGGTCAATACTGTTGTCGGCTTCATCGGCCCCGAGTACCTCTACGACGGCAAGCAAATTCTCCGCGCCGGCCTTGAAGACCACCTTTGCGGCAAACTCCTCGGCCTCCCTATGGGCTGCGACATCTGCTACACCAACCATGCCGAAGCCGACCAGGACGACATGGACGCTCTCCTCACCATGCTAGGCGCCGCCGGCGTCAACTACATCATGGGCGTCCCCGGCGCCGACGACATCATGCTCAACTATCAGAGCACCTCCTTCCACGACGCCCTCTATCTCCGCCGTCTCCTCGGCCTCCGCCCTGCACCCGAGTTCGAAGCCTGGCTCACCAGCGAAGCCTTCCACCACCTCAACTCCATCGGGCAACCGGCCGCACTTCTCCCTCCCGGAATCTCGTCATGACCAACAGGCCTTCCCACATCGCAAAACAAAACGCCAGCCTGTCCGACGTGCTCCGCCGCTACACCCCCGCGCGCGTAGGACTAGGCCGAGCCGGTCCGGCGGTCCCGACCTCCGCTCAACTCCGCTTCCAACTCGACCACGCTCTCGCCCGCGACGCCGTCCACGCGCACCTCGACGTACCTGCCCTCATCCACGCACTGCAACAAAGAAATCTGGAGAGCATCGCCCTCGAAAGCGCCGTCACGGCCGCTCACGACCAGGATCCACGTCAGCTCTACCTCCGCCGCCCCGATCTCGGCCGCGCTCTCCATCCCGAATCCGCACAAGCACTCCAGCAACTCGCCGCAACAACCCACCAGGCCCCAGACATCGTCTTCATCATCGCCGACGGACTCTCCGCTCTCGCCATCGAACGTCACGCCCTCTCTCTGCTCGACGCAACAATCAACCTTCTCGGCCCCGATCAAGGCCTGGTAGGCCCAACCTTCGTCGTCACTCAAGCGCGCGTAGCCATTGGCGACGAAATCGGCCAACTCCTAAAAGCAACCGTTACCGTTACATTCATCGGCGAACGCCCCGGCCTCAGCGCCCCCGACTCTCTCGGTGTCTACATCACCTGGCGACCCCGTCCCGGTCGCACCGACGCCGAACGCAACTGCATCTCCAACGTCCGCCACGAAGGCCTCAGCTACACCGATGCCGCGCAACGGATACTCTACTACCTCAACGGAGCAAGACAACTCCAGGCCACAGGCGTCCAACTGAAAGAGAACACAGCGCTCCCGTACTCATAAAGTAAGTTGAATCAACGCCAGAACTCCGATCATCAATTTTGCGTACATTCAATACGAATACAGGGCAAGTGTCAGCCGAGCGAGGGTGTTGATAGAAAGATGAGTCCATCGCGGCTCCTCCCTAAGCGTCGCAGCAAACACGAAGCAGCTCCCCCAGGTCCTCGCCTTTGGCGAAACGGCCCAGGGGCTCACTCTGCAACTCCGCTCCGATCCTGTCGGGGTCCTCGAAGTCCCCGAGTTGCAAACTGTCCTCGTTGCGATCCACGTAGGCGCCGCCGCCAAAGTCTCCTGCCGCCGAGCAGGAGTGAGCCACACCGGTTCGGCAGTTCACGGCGATATCGACATCATTCCCGCACACACCTGCGCCCGTTGGGAGATTCACGATCAGCACGACACCGCTCTCATCCTTAGTCTCCCTCCCTCGCTCCTCGATGTCGTCGCGGAAGAGCAAGGCTTCGACTCTCGCCATGTCGAAATCCGAAACCGCTTTCAGGTCCGCGACCCACAACTGGAGAACATCGGGTGGGCGTTGAAGACCGAGATGGAATCCAACTATCCCTCGGGTCGCCTCTACGTCGAAAGCCTGGCCGTCTCCGTCGCCTCCCGCCTCGTCTCTGCCTACAGCTCCATCGCGCGACCCATGCATCAGCAGGCCGGCGGCCTCGGCGGACGCAGACTCAAGCAGACCCTCGCCTATATTGAAGACAACCTCTCCGAAGATCTTTCGCTCTCCCAGCTGGCCTCCATCGCCGGCATCAGTGCCTCTCACTTCAAGACTCTCTTCCGTGAGTCCGCGGGTGTTCCGCTCCACCAATACGTCATTCAACGTCGCATCGACCGCGCGAAAGATCTGCTCATGGCGAGCAAGCTTTCTATTGCGGAGATCGCATTTGCCACCGGCTTCTCTCACCAAAGCCATCTCGCCCGACACATGCGCCGCGCCTCGGGGCTCTCCCCGCGAGCGATGAAGCGACTCTTCGCAGACGCCTCCTCCCTCGAATTAAAGTAGCCCCACAATACTTTCTCCTCCGAACGTGTCTCTTCTCGTCCAAACGTGCGCGACGTACACGCACGCGCTGACGACAATCGAAAGCATGGCAAATAACACGCAAGGAGAAGAGCAAATGACCCGAAGAGACTTTCTGTACAGCTCCGCAGCAGCGGCAGGTACCGCAGTCGTGCCCAACGGCCTTGCACACCCAAGGCCCGCCGCCATTCAACCCATCGACGCAAGGGCCTTTCATGCGTCACGAAAGTTCGCCGACCTCCCTATCAGCCGGGTCGCCTACGTCGAGCGCGGTCGCGGCCTCGCGGCCTTATTCATTCACGGCTATCCATTGAACGGCTTCCAATGGCGAGGCGCCCTCGAGCGACTCCAGCCCTATCGCCGTTGCATTGCGCCCGACGTCATGGGTTTGGGTTACACTCAGACTCCCGAAGGGCAGACCATTACCCCCGAAACCCAGGCCGACATGCTCGCCATGTTCCTCGACTCGCTCCACATCAACGAGGTCGATCTCGTGGCCAACGACAGCGGGGGTCTGGTAGCACAGCTCTTTGTCGCGAAACACCCCCATCGTGTCCGCACCCTGTTACTCACCAACTGCGACGTCGATGAAAACAACCCGCCGCCCCAATTCGCACCCTTCGCCGCGTTAGCGAAGAAGGGCCTCCTCGTCGACCGGTTCATCGTCCCGCACCTCGACGACAAACAGTTTGCAAGGTCAGCCAAAGGAATGGGCGGTCAGGCATACACCCATCCTGACGACCTCACCGACGAGGTCATCGAAACCTACTTCCGCCCCCTCGTCGAGACGCCGCTCAAGAAGTCCCAGGTGAATCAATACGCCGTCGCTCTGGACACCAACTCGCTCATCGCCGTCCGGGAAGATCTGCAGCAATGGAAAGGCCCTGCGCGAATGGTTTGGGGTCTGCAGGACACCTTCTTCGGCGTCCAGTGGGCAGACTGGCTCGACCATACGCTGCCCGGTTCAAAGGGTGTCCGAAGGCTCGATGAAGCAAAACTGTTCTTCCCCGAAGAGATGCCCGACGTCATCGCAACTGAAGCCATGGCCCTCTGGGGCATTTCGCCTCTGCATCATAACCACGCAACATCGGAATAGCCTGTCAGTCACGCTCAAATTTGAATCCTCAATACCTCTTGATACATCCAAAGTGTGATTGTGGGTCGTCGTTTCAGGTGACACGCTGTCGAGGAACGGGAGAAACCCGCATGAAAGACCGTCGGCATTGGAAGTTCACCGGTCTCGTTTTTGTCTTGACCGTGATCGCTCTTCGTAGCACCGGGCATCGCGAGCGCCCAGGAGATGTCTCTTCACGAAGTAAGTTCCGCCGTGGCCGTCCCCACAACCGTGCGGAACGTAATCATTATCGGATTTGTTGGAGGCTTCGTTAGTCGGGACGACGCAAAGCACCCCGAAGTACAGTTTGCCGCATATCTTCGCGACCGTTATCCCACCATCCATGCGGAGGTGTTCGGCAACCATCATGGCCGAAATGCCCTCCAACAGGTCGTCCGCCTCCTCGACACCGACCACAACGGCGTCCTCTCCTCCATCGAGAAGGAACAGTCAACAATTATCATCTACGGGCACAGTTGGGGCGCGACCGAGACAGTCGAATTTGCCGGCAAGCTGGAGCAGATGGGTATTCCTGTCGCGCTGACCATCCAGATAGACACGATCGCTAAGCCGGGTCACAAAGTGTCGGAGGTCCCGCCAAACGTAGCAAACGCAATCAATTTCTACCAGACTGAAGGCCCTCTTCACGGGGCGCCGAAAATTGTCGCGGTCGACCCGGCGCGGACGAACATCATGGGAAATATTCACATGACCTATGAGAACCGTCCAATAAATTGCGACAACTATAGCTGGTACTCGCGGACCCTGAACAAACCTCATCACAAAATCGAGAACGACTTCCGCGTGTGGGACGAGCTCGCGTCTCTCATCAATTCGGACCTGCCAGGCGCGCCGTCGATAGCTCAGGCGCCTCCTCCCTCCGGGTCGCCCTTCTTCAAATACCTTAGGGTCGGCTTCCAGGCACATGGAACCGAAACCGCTCTACTTGAGGTCCAGGGCGAGGGAACAGATCAATAAGGTCCTTCCGCGGAGCCAATGACAAAAGAAAGGCCCTCCGAAGAGGGCAATGGAGGTTTCACTATTTATCTTGCTACCCGTAAATGGGTATGCATTTTAGATACGCGCAGATCATGTCATTAGTCTCAGGCGACAAACTTTGGTTTGATCTATTCCAGGACCAAGCTCATATTTTTCATCAGGATTGCGTGCAGGAGTTCGACTCCGCCTTGGCTGTCGGTCTCCAATCCCTCGTTCCTGTTAGGCTGTTCGACCAGTTTTGCCGGCACCGTCGCAACGACCTTCTTGTTGAGCGTGAACGTTACTTGAACAGTTGGACCGGTACCTGTCCATGACACGTCGTAATTGCCTGGAGCAAGCTGTGTGGATCCGGCCTTCACCGTCTCGGGGAGGGTCACACTCTGTGAATTCTTAGCTGCAAGCGCGGGGACAGAAAGCAGAGCGAGCATCATTGCGGAACCGAAGAGACGTTTCATCTGTATATCCTCCAATGCTCATATTTTCCCCGTTTGAACTAGGGACTGAGAGGATTACATCACGGTCATCTCGTCCTGAACCTTAAGAATTCTTAAGCCCACTCAACCGAAAAAAAGAGATTGATCGAGACAATCATCCTCGACCCAACATAGGTGCTTTGAAAAACGGGACCTTAATCTTTACACGCAAACCGGGCAAGGCGTTCTCTGCATTGATCGTGCCATGATGCACCTCCACGGCCCGTTTTGCGATCGATAAGCCAAGTCCCGATCCTCCGCCCAGCGCATCACGCGCCTCTTCGACCCGGAAGAATGGATCGAATATCTTTGTAAGCGTTCCTTCAGGAACACCAGGCCCGTAGTCGCGAATCGCAATCTTCGCGGCGTCTGAATCTTCGACGAGGCACACATCAATAGTCGATCGTTCCGGTGAATAGCGAATCGCATTGCGCATGACATTCTCAAGAGCACGCCGCAGCAACTCGCGATTGCCAAGAATTTCACCTGTCGACCGCCCACTCAACGCGATCCGGCCACCCCGGACCTCAGCTTCCAAAGTGCAATCGCGAATCACCTCATCGAGAACATCTCCGATCTGCACGATCTCCACGCCCTGACTAACGGGGTCCCCTTCAACAAGAGTGACCTCAACAATACCCGCCACCAGCGCGGCAATGCGGTCCACATCGCGGTTGATCCGATCGAAGGCAGCATTCGTGTCCGCAGATGTCCTCGCCAGTTTGACGGCGAACTTCAGCCGCGCCAACGGCGACCTCAGTTCATGCGATATGTCCGCCAGCAGTCTTCTCTCACTCACAATCATTCGCTGCAGCCGTTCGGCCATCTCATTGAACGAGCTTCCTAGCTGCCCAATCTCGTCCTGCCGGTTAGTGTGCACGCGAGCAGACAGATCGCCTTGTCCGAACAGCGCAATCGAGGCCGCTACCCTGCGTATCGGCGACACCACCGCAACCGACGCCAGCCAACACAGCAGGCCCGCGGCGCCGGCCGAGAGAAAATAGTACGGAAGAAATGTCCAGAACTGCGGACGGCCAGGCCGACTCTCCGCTGCAAACCAATACTGCCCGTCGGCGGACCGTTGCGCTGCGACCGAATGGTCACTTGTCCGGATGCGCCATTTAAGCGATGGGGCCGGTGGCAACAACGCTGCCTTACTGCCGCCGTTTACGAGATCGGTTCCATGTGCGTCGAGCAAATAATGTTGTGCCCCCGAGAGACGGTCCAGGCCTGTCAGATAGTTCGCCAGCCCGGTTGTTCCCTCGCTGTTCAACGTTCTCATCGCCGTCTCCAGCTGAAGCTCGTCCAGCCGGTCATAGACAGGATCGAAATGCCTCCTCTCCACCCGGACTGAAATCTGCCGAAACACGAGGAACGAAAGCGACAATGTGGCCGCCATTGCGAGAAAGACGCCGAAATAAAGAGACCTTAGCGGCAAGACTCTAAGCCGCTCGCGCAAAGACATAGCCGACTCCCCGAATCGTCCGAATGAGACCTCGACCACCCTCCAGCTTCTTGCGCAAATGGCTTACGTGGACATCGAGAATGCGATCATACGGTGCCGCTTTGCGTTCGAACAGCGCCAGAGTCAATTCATCGCGCGACACAACGCGTCCTGCAGAACGCATCAGTATCTCCAACAGGGCGAACTCCATCTCGGTCAACACCACCGGCGAGCCCGCGACCCAAACCTCGCGCGTACTGCCATCGATCCGGATGTCACCAATAGTCAGGTCCGTGCTGCCCTTCCAACTCTCCGTATCAGAGCGCCGCAGCACCGCACGAATCCGCGCCAACAGCTCATCCGGATCGAACGGCTTTAGCAGATAGTCGTCTGCACCCGCATTCAGCCCGAGAATTCTGTCCTGGTGCTGGACACGCGCGGTCAACATGATCACCGGGAGGTCTTTTCTGCGCCGCAGATGCTGCAGCACAGTGAAGCCATCAATCACGGGAAGCATCACATCGAGAATCACCAGATCATACGTTCCGCTTGCCGCACTGGCGAGTCCTCGCCTCCCATCGTGCTCGCAATCAAGACGATGGCCGGCCTCGGCAAAAAACTCCTTCATCATCCCGCACAGCTCTTTGTCGTCATCGACGAGCAACAGGGACAATTGCACTTGCTTTTCCGCACTCTCCATCGATCCTGCCTCAGGCCCAACGCCGATTCAGTGGTCTCCATCGGTCCTTAAGTCTCGCACAGATCAAACGCACAGCGACCCGCTTAACAAATCTTAAGATTACGGATGCCCCAGAGATCAAGACGGCGACGGTGGGATTCGTGACCGGCGCATAAACGATATGCATCATTCACGGCTCGCCGCCACGGGGCTGCGTGCCGTGGCAAGGCCGCCCGGCCACCAGTTCCAATCGCCTGCAATACGAAGGAGCGCGGGGCCGATCACGATACGAACCAGTGTCGCGTCAATAAACACGGCCACCGCCAGCGTAAATCCGATCATCTTGACCACCAGGAAATTTCCGAAGGTGAATGCCGCGAATACCACGATCATGATCGCGGCGGCGCTCGTAATCAGGCCTGCGGTCCGGGCCAACCCCTCCGGAATTGCGTCCATTTCACTCAGGCCGCTTCTCCTGGCTTCGAGGACGCGTGCGACCAGAAACACTTCGTAGTCCATGCTGAGTCCGAAGACGATGGCGAAGGCGACGATAGGAACAAGGGGAAACACGCTTCCCGTTCCCCCGGGAACTCCCAGCAGGCCGCTTCCGTGTCCGTCCTGGAAAACCAAAACCAATGCTCCGAAGGAGGCCGCAACCGAGAACAGGTTGAGTACGATGGCCTTCACGGCGGCGAAGAGCGATCGGAACCCGACCAGAAGCGCCAGGAACGTCGCTCCCACCACCACCAGCGCCATTACCGGCACAAAGTGGTCCGCGACAATCGTCTGATAATCGGCGTTGAGTGCCGGGATGCCCCCAATTAGCAGCGTGGCGCCGGGCACGCCGGTGAGAGCTGCCGCGCCGGTCTTCCGGAGCTCCCGCACCCAGTTGACCTGATCGCGCAGGGAAACCGAAGCTGCGGGCAACACCTCAAGCAGCGCCGCCCGTCCGTCACTGCTGAGAAACGTTCGCCGCGTCTCGCGCGAGAGGTCGGTGAGGGAGGCACGGTTGCCCTCCGCGATCGTGGTGATAGAGATCACGCGGGCGCAACGAGGGTCGCTCGCGAGGCGCTTGGTGAGACGATCGAGCGCGTTCCATCCCGCGTCGGTTTGGGCAATGGAGTCCGACTGGCAGCTCGACGATGACGCGCATCGAATAGACGACGCCGGCCCGGTCCATTTGTTCCAGGGTGTGCAGCGCGTGGACTGATTCCGCCGACTCCGGAAGCCAATCCCCTTTGGGGAGACTGGTATCGAGTCGCGTGGCCTGCCAGGCGAGCAGAAGCAATGGGGCGCCGGCCAGAAGGAGGGCAAGCCATGGATGGGCGACGATCACCTTTCCCCATCGCCGCCAGCGATTTCCGGTACGTGCGGCCCGGTGCGAATCCAGCCTGGGAGTAAAGGGCATTCGGCCAGCATCGATTCGCCGACCGAGCAAAGCCAGCACTGCGGGAACGACGGTATTTGTGAGCAACACACACATTCCCGCCACCAGGAACCCTGCGACACCGATGGAACGGATTTCGCTGATGGGGACCGTCAGGAGGGCCAGGAATCCGATGGCGACGGTCGAGGCCGAGATCAACAGCGTACGACCTGCCTGACGCTGCCGCGATGACCGAGGCCGCGGATCCGTCGTGCCCGGCGGAGATCGCTTCCCGGAAGCGGCTGACCATGAGGAGCGCGTAGTCGATTCCCAAGCCCAGCCCAAGCATGGTGGCCAGATTCTGGACCAGAATGGACAAGTGCCAGCGCTGGGCCAGGAGTCCAGTAATCGCCAGAGTGGCCGCGATGGCAAGCTGGCCAACGGCCAACGGAATCAAAGCGGCAACCAGGCTCCCGAAGGCCACCAGCAAAAGTGCGAGGGTCGCGGGAATCACCAGACTTTCGCCGCGGCGCACATCGTCGGCGCTCGCCTTCCGAATGTCGAAGTTCAGTGGAATCTCGCCCGTCAGCTCGAGCTTCACGGCCGGATAACGGGTGCGCAGTTGATTTTGAAGAGAGGTTGCAAGCTCGTGAAGCTTGGGAACGAGCGACTCCACTGGCCCCTCGGTCGACGCGAGTCCCACGAGAACAAACGTTCCGCCTCCCCGGCCCAGAAAGATCGGATCGCGCAGTTCGAGATAGGAGACGACTCCGGAGACGCCGGGTTCGTCTCGCAATCGCGCCACAATGGTTGCTAGCGCCTGCTCGCCTTCCTCCGAATCCGCGGGTGGAAGTCCCTGGACCACCAGGACGACGCGGTCAACGAATGGCGAACGAAAGCGAGTGGCCAACTCCTGCCGGACACTCTCCGCTTCGCTGCCTTCGACGCGGGTGGCCGTCTCCAGATGGCGCTCGGCGTGAAACGAGAATGGAAGAAGCGCAATGGTGGCGGTAAGGACTACCCCGGCCACCCAGAAACGGCGCACATTCATGAGACCCATGATGTCATACAAAATCGTTGTCAGTTAAATGGATTTGCCTTCTCCTGCCGACACCGTTTGCAGGGTCCGACCTACCCGAGGATCCGAATCTGTTAAATTGGTTCCGTCGGCTAAGGAGGACCAATTCTTAAATTAGCGTTGCTCGCACTGGTTGCCGCTGTTCAAGTTGGGGCCGCGGATCTCCGCGCCGAAGACACTAAGGACCCTCGCATTGGCTCCTGGACGCTTGTCTCTGCGCAGTCTGCCCTGGATCCCTCCCAACAAACTCTCCATCACATCTCTGCATGATGGAGTGCATGTCGTCATGTCAGGCGATACCCACCTCGATTTCACGGCGAAATTCGACGGACACGACACGCCGGCACCAGGCAATCTGGCGTTCAATCAAATCGAGCTGCGCAGGATCGATAAGAGGCAGGCCGAGGTGAAGGAGAAGAAGGACGGAGCTGTCGTGGCGACGGTTCGGGAAAAGATTTCGACTGATGGCAACGAGCTAACGATCACGACTGCGAGCAAAGGCCATCCCGACCAGATCACCGTGTGGACGCGAAGCGGAGGCGCGAAGGTCGCCGGTGATCTATTCGCCGGCGAGTGGACACAGGACCTCAGCAAGACCCGTTTGCGGCAAGGGTTGGCACTGAAGATCGAGGCGGACGGAACGGATGGGGTCCGGTTTTCGGGTGAGTTCAGCTACACCGCCCGTCTTTGACGGAAAGCAGTACGATCTGAAGAACTCCCGCAACGATACCGTGACGCTTCAGCTTGTCGATCCGCACACGGTGGATGCGATTTACCGGCGAGACGATCAAGTGACGCAAAAGGACAGGTGGGTGGTTTCCGCTGACGGGCAGCAGATGACGCTAACCACCACAGGCACGTTGGAAACCGGCCAGCGGGTGACCGAGAAGCTGTATTTAAACGGCAGTAGCGGATGGTGCATCCGTCAAGGCCATGTCACCGTGCTATGGAGCGTGACGCCGGGTCGAGCTCACGGGGCGCAACCGAGATGATCCCCTTGCGATGCATGAATTTCAGAATGCCGTTGACCGTATCCTCGAGAGACGGATCCGCTTTGCCCCACTCAGAGGCATCCCGGGCCGCTTGATAGCAGGAATTGTCATAGCGTTTGAACTCCATCGCGGTGATGTTGTCCACCGAGCCCACCAGAAAATCCAGCAGCGGAAAGAGCAGGTCTTCCTTCCGGCATCTGCGGATCAGCTCGGGAACGAAGTCCGTGATGCTGAATATTTCGAATTGCCGGCCGGTCGACTTGGTGATGAGCCCGGTAATGTCCAGCATGTTCGCGTAATCGTCCCGCACCACGTGGTACGTCTTGTTCTCCGTGCCCGGAGTGGTTGAGATCGCGACGATGTTGTTCGCCACAATGTCCGCGGGAACGAAGCTCACCTGGTTCAGAGCATCGACTCCGATGCCGTGATTCACCATGAACGCAACCAGGCGAACGGCGATATCGAAGTTGTTGCCTCCGCCGGTAACGGACGGACTGACGAGAGCGGGCCGGAAGATTCGCACGGAAAGTCCCTTGTCTGCGCGCGTCTGCAACCACCTGTTCCGCTACCCATTTGGTCTGGCTGTAGCCGAAGTCGAGAAGCTCCATGTCCTGGTTCATGTCGGTCTCCCACAGGACGCTCTTGACCGCCCAGCCAAACACGAAGGTAGTCGAGACGTAATTGAGTTCCTTGGGCCGTCCTTCGAACGCCAGTCTCAAGACCTCGTTCGTTCCCATTACGTTCGCGTCGCGCATGCGGTCGTAGTTGAACAGGTAGTTCACGGTCGCGCCGTTGTGGAACACCGTGTCCATTTCATTGGCGAGGAAATCCCAGACGTCCTGCGCCAGGCCCAGATTTGGCTGCCCGAGATCGCCGCAAATGGGAATCACGCGAGACTCGAACATCTGCATCAGCCCGGCCCCGCAAGGCCCCATCGATTCCATCGCCGCCCTCAGTCTTTGCCTGCCCTGAACGTCGTCGGAAGCCCTGACGAGAACATAGATCTTCGCCCGCGTCTGTTCCAGCAGACTCTTCATGAGGAACGGCCCGATGAAACCGGTACCGCCCGTCAGCAGCACATGATTCAGCACCGGCGTCTCGGGCAATGACGCAGGCGCCGGAGGCACGAAGACGAGCTTCCTGTCGTTGCTCATCATCTGCTTTTCCGCTGCGCGCTGCTCTTCACGGAAAGCCGCCAGGGAATGACGCAGCATCTCCAGTGCTTCTTTCGGAGCACGCTCCAACTGTTCGGCCAATTGAAACAGCTCGGCTACGCTGACACGCTGAATGACACCGATATCTACCTGCCTCGCCAGCATCTCGGCGCCTTTGTCCTTCAGAAGCTCCTTGAGCTCATGCATGAACACGACAAGATCCAGGGAATCAAGCCCGGCTTCGATGAGGTTGTACGATTCCATGCCTGTCAGGTTGTACCTGGCTTTCAATACGTCGAAAGACGACTGGATGTCAGAACCGCACGCGCAAGCCCCGGCGTCCTTCTCCCGCGAAAATTCGGAGAGAACGGTAAACTGGCCATCCAGCCACATTTGCTTGGTCTCGATGGCGCATGATCTTGCCCGAACTGGTTCTGCGGTATCGCACGAGGCGCGATGAAGGAGATCAACGCCACTTCCACGTTGAGATAACTCCGGACCGCGGCGGCAATCTTCCGCGCGTCCGGAAGCGCCTTAGGATTTTTCACTTCGGCCACGATTGCCAGCGCAGGCTCGCTGTCTTCGTGAATCTGGAACGCGGCGACGCAATTGTTCCGGATCAGGCCGGACGCTCTCTCCACAACGTTCTCGATATCCTGCGGGTAATAGTTTTGCCCGCGGAGGATAATCATGTCCTTGATGCGGCCGCAAACGAAGAGTTCGCCGTCGTGGAAGAACCCCATGTCGCCGGTCCGAAGGTAGCCATCGTCATAGGGGCTATCGTCCACCAGCCGCGCGCGAAACTGCTTCAGCGTCAGTTCCGGATTGTTCCAGTAACCCAGGCACTTGCCGCTTCCGGCGATCCAAATTTCGCCGATATGGCCTGCCTTCAGAGCGACGTGCTGTTCCGGATCCACGATCTTGACGTCAAGACCCGGGAGCGGAGTTCCACAACTGACAATCTGCGTGGCCGCGTCGATTTCGGAGACCTCGGTCGTCATGCGGGCCTTGCCCAGCGCGAGGGCACGCTTGTTGACGGAAACGATATTGCGGCCGCCGAGCGAAACCGCCAGAGTATTCTCGGCCAGCCCGTAGGCGGCATAAAAGCTCTCCGACTTGAGTCCGTAGGGCTGAAATGCCTCAAGAAACCGTGTGTAAGTATCCGGTTTTACGGGTTCCGCGGCGCACATCAACACCCGGAGCGAACTGAGGTCGCAACCTTCCAGACTCTCCTTGGAAAGCCTCCCGGCGCGCAGGCAATAGTCGTAAGCGAAGTTGGGGGCTGCTGTAGCTGTGGCCCGATAGGTTTGTGATCGTGTCGAACCACAGGATCGGGCGCTGAATGAAGTCCGTGGCAGAGAAGCCGTAGGTCGTGCCGCCTCTGCAGCGCGGGATAAAGATAGCACCCGATCAGTCCCATATCGTGATACTGCGGAAGCCACGATACGACTACCGGCGAGGGATGGTCGATCACGAGCGGACAGGTCTCCAGGATGTTTTCGTGCGTCACCATCACGCCCTTGGGCTCCATCGTCGACCCCGACGTGTACTGGAGAAACAGAATCTTCGAAGTGTCGATAAAAGGCGTCAAAAGGTTCGTCCGAAATCGTGTCCACGAAGTCTTCCGTGACGATCCACGGAAGACCGGAGATGTAGTCGACGTCGACGCCGGACGCCGAGACTCCACTTCTGGTGAGATTCGTCTTCAGAGATGCGTGGTAGTCTTTGCTGGTCAAAATCCCGGCCGCCTGGCAATCCTTTGCGATGTGGACCATTTTGTACAGGGCGCTCTGGAAGCCACGAGAACTGGGGGGATAGACCGGCACGGGGATCAATCCGGCGCGCACGCAACCAAAAAACGCGCAGATCATCTCAAGCCCCGGCGGGTAGGCGAGCAGAAGCCGGTCCTCCGCCGCGAAACGACCCTCTTTCAGCAAGTGTCCGGCGATCGCCTTCGTCCGCTGGAGAAACGACGCGTAGGTGTAGCTCTCGATTGGATTGCCGTTCAGGTCAAGGTACGAATAAAGGAGCTTGTGCGGGTGCTCGTCCCCCAGCCTATCCAGTTGATCTAGAATCGACGCCATAATTGATCAGCAATACCCCCGAGGTTGAATAGAAAAACTCAGTACGTAAAAACAATGAACGTCTTGCTGCTACCCGTGCCCTGGTGAGGCAAAACCGACTGAGTCTCGGAGTGCGGAACTAGAGTGCAGGACGACTTTGAAAAACAAATCCATAACCGTTCTATTCCGATGCGTCGCTCGGTCCGGTCGGGGCAAGTCCCCTGATGGCCGAACGCACGAAGCGAGGAAGTCTTGTGGGGGCTCCGCAGGGTGGCCGCCCCATTCAAAGCGTCTTCGTTCTATACGAACTTCGCTTATGTTAGCAGAGCCAGCAAGAAATGCTACGTATCATTGATTTCAATAGCTCGCGTACCACGCTGGCTGCGTCTGGTCCGAATTTCCTTGATTCTCCTTAAGTTTTCACGCTACCATCGATCTTGGAGGCTGCTGGCGGCCAAGTCCACTGCAGCTACAGACCGGGATGCGCCGGGCCGACTTGACACCATTGCGGAGGCGCCGGTGACGTCCGAAACCGAAGCGGTGATCACTCTAAAGCCGGATATGGATGATCTTGTACCATCGGAGGCCTTGCCGCGACACTCGGTCGGCGACCCGGCAGGTGTGTCTTCCTTCCCGAAAGTCTTACGCCGCCGCCTCGATCAGTTCTTTGCCGACGGGAACATCTCTCCCAAAGCCGACCGCACGATGTGGGTCAAGATCGCCGCGGGCCTGGCAGTGCTGGCGGGCAGCTGGATTGCCCTCTACGCGTTCAGGCCGGATTCATGGAAGTTTGTTGCCCTCTACCTTTTGGGCGGCCTCGCCCAGACCTTCCTTTTGCTGAACATCGCCCATGACAGCAACCACAACGCCATCTCGTCGGTGCCGTCCGTAAACAAGACCCTGAACTATGTCTTCGATGTTTGCGGAATCAACTCGTACATGTGGCGCATCCTCCATCATCGAGGCCACCACTCCTGCATCAATATCCACGGCGAAGACGACGCGCTCACGGGACGCGGCATCCTTCGGTTTACGCCTCATGAACCCCGCAGACCCCTGCAGCGGTTCCAGCACATCTATGCGCTGTTTTTGTATGCGCTGTTCTCTCTCGACTACGTTTTCGTAAGAGACTTTGAGTGCTTTTTCTTCCCGTCCCACGACTATTTGAAACGCACCAGGCATCCGCTGCGGGAATACGCCATCCTCTTTGCGGGCAAGGCCTTCTACCTCACCTACATGCTCATTTTGCCGGTGATTGTGCTGGGAAAATCGCCTCTGCTGGTCGCTGCGGCGTTCTTGCTGGTCCATTTGATCGTCGGTTTGACCGTATCGCTGGTATTCCAGACTACGCACACCGTCGACAGCACCTACTTTCCCTCCGACCGCGGCGAGTTTGACAACGGCGTCTATCACATCTTCGCGACAACGGCCGATTATGCGACGAGTAACCCGCTCGTCGGATGGCTCGCCGGCGGACTCAACCATCACATCGTCCATCATCTGTGCCCCTTCGTTTGCCACACCCACTATGCTCCGCTGACCCGGATTGTGAAGGAGACCGCCGAAGAGTTCGGAGTTCCCTATCGGCAACATCCCACCATGACGCGCGCGATCCGGCATCATCTGATACTTTTGAAGCAACTGGGAAACGAAAACTGATCTTGAGCGCTTCCAGTCCACCACTTCAGGCAAACGATGAAATGTCCCCACCGTGCTGCGCAAGCACCTCGGGCAGCGAGGTGTGACCTTGCCCACAGCGATACCCGTTGTTTCCCGATTTCGCTCCTTTGCGGATTCGCGCGCGATGGCCGCCAATCCCGTACAGGTTTTGTCAAAGTACACCGAACTCTTCGGCGATACCTTCCGGTTCTATTTGGGTGGCATTAAAGAAGCCATCGTTACTACCAATCCCGCCGTCATTCAGCACGTGTTGAAGACCAATGCGGAGAACTACCAAAAATCCGAAATTCAGGTAAAGCGGATGGGCCACTTCCTGGGCAAAGGCCTTCTTACCACCCACGGGGAAGCCTGGCGCACGCAGCGGCGCCTCATCCAGAAGGGTTTCGATCGAAAACAGCTTGAGGCTCTGTCCTCGATCATGCAGGACTCCCTCGCCGAGTCGCTGCGGGATTTCGACAGAGAAGTCCACGCCGGCCCCGTCGATATCTACCCCCACCTGATGAAAATGACTTTCGCGATGGTCGCCCGATCGCTGTTTGGCGCCAGGCTGAAGGACGAAGACATCGACCTCGTCAGCCATACCATCTGCACTGTCCAGGAATTTATCGTTCGGCAAACCCTTCAGCCTTACCTGAATCCCTGGTTTGCCGTCTCCGGCGAACTGCGCAGACACGAAGACATGCGGGCTCGCGCCGACAGCATTCTGATGGCTTACATCAAGGAACGCCGCCGCCAGCCAGCCCGGCCACGATCTGCTGCAGACCTTGATGGATGCCCGCTACAGCGACGGCGAAGGCATGAGCGATGAGCTGGTCCTGAGCGAGAGCATGCAACTCCTGGTCGCCGGCCATGAAACATCGTCGAATGCTTTATCGTGGCTTCTCTATCTCTTAAGCTCGCGTCCGGATTGTCTCGAAAGGGTACGGCAGGAGTTCGATTCCGTGCTGGGCGATGCGCCTCTCAGTTACGGCGATGTTCCCAGGTTCGAGTTCACCACTCAGGTCATTCATGGAGGCGCTCCGCCTCTACCCGCCGTTCTGGATGATCGACCGCGAGGCTGTCGCGGACGACCGCGTAGGGGACCTCGCAATACCCCGGGGATCGACGGTCATTGTGTACGTGTACGGCGCGCACCACGCGCCGCGCTACTGGCAGAACCCTGAGAGTTTCGACCCGGAGCGTTTCACCAAAGCGAACGAGAAGCTGCACACGCCCTTCACCCATCTGCCCTTCGGAGGCGGACCGCGGGGCTGTATCGGCGGTAACTACGCGATGCTGCAGATTCTCATGATTCTGAGCGATCTGCTCAGAAGATACGATTTTCAGCTGACTCCAGGCCAGACGATCGAAGCGCGCCCGATGGTCATCCTGCGACCGAAGCACGGAATCCGCATGACCTTCACCGAGGCGGTCTCACGCGGTTCGAGCAACAGCTTCCGATTGAGTACGCCACCCCGAAAAATCATGATATCGATGTGCTCTAACGTTCCAAGATCAATACGAGGGGTCGGCTTCCAGAATAAGCACATCGGCCACACGCCCCGGTTCGATGCGGCCAATATCGCGCCAGCCATAAGTATCGGCAAAGGTGCTTGTGGCTGCGGCGATTCGATTCACGCGCAAGAATGACAGAAATCATCGAGGCGGCAGCTGTCCATAAATGATTAAGCAACCTTCAAGCATATTCAGCCTTCTGGCGCTAGCGCTAGCTCTCGCTCCCGCGACGGCACAGCAATCTTCGCAGCAGTTCCGAGATCCCGCTCTGCCGATGGAGAAGCGGATCGACAACCTGCTTTCCCTCATGACGCTCGATGAAAAGATTAATCGTCTGGGAACGAGGACCGGAGTACCGCGTCTCGGCGTCCCAAACTTCGGCAGTTCAGAAGGGATCCACGGCGTCGTTCAACGAGGCGGTGGCAGGCCCGAGCGCGCGGCCATCACCACGACACAGTTCCCGCAGCCTCCAGGCATGGGAGAGTCGTCGGGCCCTGAACTGGTCCGTCAGGCTGGCGGCGTCGAAGGGTACGAGGCGCGGTTCATCACGCAGACAGAGAAGTACAATCGCCAGATGCTGATGCTGTGGGGGCCGCAGGCGGACCTCGCACGAGATCCCCGCTGGGGCCGGAGCGAAGAGGTCTATGGCGAAGATCCGTTCTTCAACGGAACCATGGTTGTGGCCTTTACGAAGGGGCTGCAGGGAGACGATCCAAGGTATTGGCAGTCGGCGGCGCTGCTCAAGCACTTTCTCGCGAACAGCAATGAGGACTTTCGCACCAGTTCGTCTTCGACCTTCGATCAACGCCTGTTCTGGGAGTACTACTCGGCCCCGTTTCGTATGGGATTTCTGGAGGGCGGGGCCAAGGGAGTGATGGCCTCGTACAACGCCTGGAACGGTACGCCGATGGCGATCAATCCGATCCTGAAGAGCATCGTCCAGAAGCAATGGGGCGTCGATGTGCTCTCGAGCGATGGCGGGGCGGTGAAACTGCTTGTGACCTCCCACAAGCGTTTTGCGAATCAGCAAGAGGCCGTCGTGGCCTGCCTGAGGGCCGGGATCAATCAGTTTCTTGATACGTATATCGATGAGACCAAGGCAGCGGTGAAGAATGGATCGGTGACTGAGGCGGAGATCGACGACCTGTTGCGTCCGAAGTTCCGCGTCACGATACGGCTGGGGCTGCTCGATCCGCCGGAGATGGTGCCTTATTCGATGATCAAGGATTCGCCAGAGCCCTGGAACACAGAGAAGGACAAGGCCGTCTCGGAGAAGATGGCGCTCGAATCGGTGGTGCTGCTGAAGAATGCGGACGCGTTTTTGCCGCTGAAAAGAGATTCGATCAAGTCGATCGCCGTCATCGGACCAGCTCGCCGACTCGGTGCACTGGGACTGGTACGGCGGCACGCCTCCGCACGCGATTACGCCGCTCGAGGGGATCCGCAATGCAGCCGGTCCGGGCCTCAAGGTCAACTATGCAGCCGATGAGATCGGCAACGCCGCCGTGCATGCAGCTCAGTCGTCCGATGTGGCGGTTGTGGTGGTTGGCAACGACCCAACATGTGGTCCGGACATGGCGCACGATTGGCACAACTCCCCCGACGGCGGAGGTACCCTGCCGTGTACGGTGCCGAGCGATGGGCGGGAGGGTCGGGACCGCGAGACCATTACCCTGGCGCAGGAACAGTTGATCAAGCAGGTGTATGCGGTGAATCCGAAGACTGTTGTGATTCTGGTCTCCAGCTTCCCGTTCGCAATCAACTGGACGCAGTCGAACGTTCCGGCGATTCTGCACATGGCGCACTCGTCGCAGGACGAGGGTACTGCGCTGGCCAAGGTGCTCTTTGGTGACTACAACCCGGGCGGTCGTCTGGTGACGACCTGGCCGAAGTCAGTCGATCAGCTGCCTGCGATGATGGACTACGACATTCGCCATGGCCGCACCTACATGTACTTCAAGGGGGAGCCGCTTTACCCGTTTGGCTACGGCTTGAGCTATACGACCTTCAGCTACGCCAACCTGAAAGCAAGCTCCGCGGAGGTGGCGAGCGATGGCACTGTAACCGTCAGCGTGGACGTGACGAATACAGGAAGCCGGTCCGGTGATGAAGTCGTCCAGCTTTACGTGAAGCATCTAAAGTCGAAGGTGGAACGGCCAGTCGAGGAACTCAAGGGATTTCAGCGAGTGACCTTGAAGCCGAACGAAACGAAGACCGTACAAATTCCACTGAAGGCTTCGACGCTCGCCTTCTGGGACGAGAAGCAGGCCCAGCTCAAGGTCGAAGCAGGGCCCGTGAAGCTGATGATTGGAAGCTCTTCGAAGGACATCATACTAGCCACTACGGTGAACGTCCGGTAACCCTACGATTGTGGGTTTCCTATAAGGCAGGGCTCAAGTCGCACTCGGGCATTCCGAAATGTACCCCCATACAGTGGCCTCCATCGGTCGTTAAGTCTCGCACAGATCAAAGTTGAGGTGTCCTGCTTAAGAAATCCTAAGATAACGGATGGGCGGGTGGCCCAGATTTGAGCGTAATCACAAAAGCTGGGTGCCCCATCTTCGCCGCGTCTTTTGCGGCTAAGGTGGGCATTCGCGCGAAGCGCGAACCGGTTCTCTCGCCTGACGATTCGACCAGGAAGTTAGCACAACGCCACAGTTATTTCTCGTCACCACAAAAGCTGGGTGCCCCATCTTCGCCGCGTCTTTTGCGGCTAAGGTGGGCATTCGCGCGAAGCGCGAACCGGTTCTCTCGCCTGACGATTCGGCCAGGAAGTTAGAACAACGCCACAGTTATTTCTCGTCACCACAAAAGCTGGGTGCCCCATCTTCGCCGCGTCTTTTGCAGCTAAGGTGGGCATTCGCGCGAAGCGCGAACCGGTTCTCTCGCCTGACGATTCAGCCAACAAGTTAGAACAACGACAGAGTTATTTCTCGTCCCGCAACAGCGCGCTAGCGGCCCACATTACCGGCGCCTGCCCATGGAAATCCCCGGTCTCTCCGCTTGCGAGCATAGTAGTAAGCCAGATCGTCCTTCTTTCCCGTCCCCTCGCAAACCTGCGTCACATCACTGTTCTGGTTCACATACCCCACCACTGCAATCCAGCTCTTCCGCGCCGCCGGCCCATACGTCTTCGCATCCAGCCATCCATGCTTCACGCCCGTAATCATCGCAAAGCTGAACATCGCCGAACTCGAACTCTCCGGCCACGCATCGTCCTTGTCAATCAACTCGCGCCACATGCCGTCCTTCCCCTGATACTGCAGCAGCGCGCTCATCATCAGCCGGTACCCCTTCAAAATCCGCGCCCGGTCCCGGATGGTTCTCCGGCAGCGACCGCAGCACCTCCGCCATCCCCGCCGCCACCCATCCGTCCCCGCGTCCCCAGAAGTACTTCACATCAGGAGCGTGATAAAACAGCCCATTCGGCTGCTGCAGCTTATCCAGATACGACACCATCTCCTTCGCGTCTCTATCTAAATACTTCTTGTCCCCCGTCGCGCGATAAGCCTCAAGCTGCAGCATGACCAACATATACATATCGTCGATCCAGTACCGCGTCTCTCCAGACAACCCATCCGGCTGCGGACTCTCCCATTGCCGGTTCGCCCACCACACGCCTTCCTTAAGAAACCTCGGGTCCTTCGTCTGGATCGCAATCTCCAGCGGCGCCACTCCGAAGATCGAGTCGTCCACATGATGCCGCAGCGGCCTCCGCTCTGCCTCCGCTCCACCCGGCATCAGCGGCTCAAACTTTTTAATCAACGCATCGCGCAACGCATCATCATGCGTCAACTGCGCAAAAGTCAGCGCCCCATACCACGAACAAATCTCCGAGTAGTGGATCGTTTTGGAGTACTGGTGAGGACTCGTCACAAAGTGGTCCGCCAGCTTCTTCCCCACCTCCTGCGGCGCAACACCCTCAGGCCAGTTGCCGAAGTAATTCTCCTGCGCCGAAGCCACACCCACCGCACCCACCACCAAACATCCCCAAAGCACAACCTTGGAAATCATCCTCACCTCGCAAAGGCTCCTCTTAGTCGCAACGTCGAATATTTTATCCTCCAAAACAGATTTTCATCCTCCGAAAGAAATCCGCAAAAATAAAGTTGAAAAAGGTGGCAAATTCTTAGCGCCCGGAACAAGTGCGTTTTCTCACCACGTTTCACCACAAATCCACCACGTTTTCACCATCAAAAAACCACCATCTGCACGCCACTCTTCGCAAAAACCCCCTGTAAAACGGCCACTCCACCAGCCAACAAATTTTTCTCCCGGTACCATAAGAAAATCCAGGTAAGCGAGTTCCCCGTGGCTGAGTTCGAAGACACCATCGTCGCCATCTCCACACCTCCCGGCCGAGGCGGAATAGGCATAGTCCGCCTATCCGGCCCCGCCGCTCGCTCTATCGCGGGACCCCTGCTAAAACTCCGTCACCCGCTTGCCCCGGCCCAGGCACGCTTCGCCGAAATCATTGATACCACAGGAGAAACACTAGACGAAGCCGTAGTCACCTACTTCGAAGCACCCCACTCCTACACCTCCGAAGACATCGTAGAAATCGCCGCCCACGGTTCCCCCGTCCTCCTAGACCACCTCCTCCGCCAATGCCTCGCCGCCGGCGCCCGCCTCGCCGAGCCCGGCGAATTTACCCAACGCGCCTTCATTTCAGGCCGTTTAGACCTCACTCAGGCCGAAGCTGTCCACGACCTCATCGAAGCCACCACCCTTCACCAGACCCGCATCGCCGCACGACAACTGGGCGGCTCCCTCTCCCGCCAGATAACCCCAATAAAACAGCAACTTATAGCTCTAATCGCCTCCCTCGAAGGCGGCATAGACTTCGCCGAAGACGACATCGACACACTCGCGGCAAGCGAGATTACGGCCCAAATCCAGGCAATTCAAGCCCCTCTCACCGCCCTGGAGCAGACCTTCAGCTACGGCCGTATCGTGCGCGACGGCTTCACTCTCGCAATTGTAGGCCGCCCGAACGTCGGCAAGTCGTCCCTTTTCAATCGTTTAGTTCAGCAAGACCGCGCCATCGTTACCGCGACCCCCGGCACCACCCGCGACCTGGTCACCGAACGCGTCTCCCTCGAAGGCATCCCGGTAGAACTCATTGATACAGCAGGCCTCCGCGACTCCATCGATGAAGCCGAATCCCTCGGGATAGCAAAATCCCGCGAAGCCATGGCCGAAGCCGATGTTGTCCTCTTAGTCCTCGACGCCACCGTACCACTGCATAAAGAAGACGAAGCAACCATCGCCGCCTTAGCCGCCCGCACTTTCCTCATTGTTATCAATAAGAACGACATCGCCCCCCCTGCACTCCTGCAGCGCCGCGGGGGCGCCGCGCTGCAAACCTCCGCGCTAACCGGAGCCGGGGTCCCCGAACTACGCCGCGCCATCCTCTCTCTTCTCACCATAGAACCACTGGGCGCAGAGACCGCACTCCTCACCAATCTCCGCCAACAACAATCGGTTTCGGCGGCGTTGTCATCTCTTGTCCAGGCGCAACAAGCTGTTGTCACGACCATTCCCCACGAGATGATTCTCCTCGATCTCTACGATGCGCTCCACGCCCTCGATGCTCTCACTGGCAACACGACGAGCGATGACATTCTGAACCTTATCTTCAGCAAGTTCTGCATCGGTAAATAATTCGACTTCCGAGGGTCGTCCAGAGACGTCCAGAATATAGCTATAAGCCTCCTATTTTCATGGATATGTGGTACTATAGTATCCACGGATGTTTTGTGGAAGCCGGACGATTTCTGTCCATAAATATGTCCATGGACATATGATTTGGCAATTTTCGACATTTATGGACATGTAGGCCCCTAAATTTATGAAACATGGTGACTTGCGGGACACGTCAGCTTTCATGTCAGGAAGTGGAGAGGCTAAGTTATGCCATTGACAGAGACTTACATTAAATGCCTAAAACCTAGATCAAATGTCTACGCGGTTAGCGATTTTGAGGGCCTGAGCCTGGAGGTCCCTTCCTTCGGGGTCTCGGCCTGGAGGTACCGGTATAGCCTTCACGGGAAAGCCGAGAAGGTCTCAGTTGGCCGCTATCCGGCCATCAGTCTGGTAGCCGCGCGAAAGAGACGCGAAGAGTACGCCGAGATGGTTGCAAACGGTAGGTCGCCGGCGCGCCATAAACAGGCAGAGAAGTTAGCGCTCGCCTCCACGACAACTGTCTTCGAGTTCGCGGAGCGTTATTTCAGAGAAATCGTTGAGCGGGATTGTAAGGACCCGAAGCCCATTCGGAGATATCTGGACAATGAAATCTATCCACGCCTGGCCGAAAAAGCGGTTCGCGAGGTCACTTCTGCCGATGTCCAGGCGATCGTCTTCCGCAAACGCGATGGGGGCGCCCCGGCGGCCGCCGCACAGATCCGCAACCTGCTCAAGCGAATGTTCGAGTATGCGATGGCCAACGGCATCATCGCCCTCAATCCTGCCCTCACCATCCCCATGCGCTTCATTACCCAGTCACGACCCCGGACAAGGGCCCTTTCCCCCGGAGAACTCCAGATCTATCTCCAGACCCTCTACCAATCGAATATCCGTCGTCAGTTCAAATTGGCGCTCCACCAGATCCTTTTGACCTTGACGCGCAAATCTGAGCTGATTTTTGCCCGTTGGGAGCATATCGACTTTGAGGCCGCCGAGTGGCAGATTCCTGCGGAGAACTCCAAAACCAGGGCCCCTCACATCGTCTATCTCTCTCGTCAGTCCGTCGATATATTCCTGGAGTTGCAAAGCCTTGGCGGTGGGTCCCCATGGGTCATACCGAGCAGAAGCAGCCTGACCAAGCCTTTCTCGACAACGGCCTTGAACCAAGCCTTGGAAGGTGTGAGCTTCGCGATTCCACCTTTCACCATCCACGACATGCGCAGGACGGGATCAACGCTGCTTCACGAGAAGGGTTTCTCGTCCGACGTGATCGAGAAGGCGCTCAACCACACTATAGGCGGCGTGAGAGGGATCTATAACCGCGCGCAATACTCGGATCAGCGACGCAAGATGCTCCAATTCTGGGCTGATTACGTTGAGGGCCTTGCCTCAGAGAAGAAGATTCTTCATGGCAACTTCGACAGGGCTTCTTGAGACTTGCGGAGTACCGCTTCGTCGGAAACGAAATTAGAAGTGGCCTAAGCGCTTCTCTACGAAGCAGTCGCCCGGCGGCCCGGTAGACGCACTTTCCATTAAGGACATATATATATTGAAAAGATTCAGGCGTGCCAAGGACATACTGCGGTTCGCCTTCGAAAAGCGGACATCTAAAGTCTTCGCTATCGGAACTTCATTGGCAAAACGATTGACGAACACACCCAAACCGGCGGATATGAACAGAAGTTTTGGTGGCGCCGAACACACGCCGCCAGAACTCTTCGAAGTTGTGCGGTTCATTAGAACTACCTTCGAGGGTCGAGCGTTCTCGACGAACTTCAGCACGAAACATCTCTGTCACGCTAAGCTTCATCCCGGAGTTCGCGTCGCAGGACAGATTTCAGGTGCATTTAACAACTTGAGTAATTTCGCCGAATCTGACGAGATATCGCGTTTCAGGCATCTCATTGAGATTGGTACGGAACCCGCAATCTTCGCAGCTTTCCTTGGAATCCGCAGACATCTATTCGAGCGATATGTTCTACAGGCTTTTCAGGAATTAATTTCGGTTGCCACCGTACAATCCGATCTTCTCGACGAAAGCCCGTCATTGTGGACACATTCTCGCGTTTCACACTTAATTAGTCGATACTCCGGCATAACCGGAGATTGGGTTAGGGAAGTTTGCGACGTTCCGCCGCCACAATCGGGGGGCGTTGAAGAAATTGATCAGCGGCGCGAGTGGCGTGCGCCGATGTTCGTGGCGATGACATATCCAAGTTATGACAACAGACAAGGCGTGTGGGAACGATGCGACGAGGCGTCAACGTCGAAGTTGCTCGATGGTTTCGAACAGGAATTTTATTTGCGATTGCAGAACTTGCTCAGAGAAGCCACAGCTTTGGCCCAGCTGGAGGAACTTGAGCGCACACCAATAGCTGGTCCGAAAAGTTTGATTGCCGATTCGTCCGACCGCGAGTCTAAATCGGCAAAAGGCCGAAAGAGCTCGGCCGATGCGGAACTTATTCATACGAAGGACTATCAATCGATCGAATTCAATGGCGAGTTGGGCTGGAAAAAGCCTCCCCGATTCCCGTGGGGTCGCCATTGGCGTCGAGGAGTTCAGGGCCGTTTTGTGCAGGCCAAAGTTTGAATAGGGGCGCGACGCCGTTCGCCACGCCGTAGTTTTTACGTGGGCCGCCCGGGTTACTGGGGTTGGGGAGAAGGCCCTGGCGGGCCAGCGTATCCGGAACCAATGTGACGTCGGTGATGCCGAGGTTCTGGCGATAGCCTTCGTAGTTGCCAAACAGGAAGAGGCGGTTGGTTCGCAGCGGGCCGCCAAGGGAGGCGCCATAGTTGTTTCGCTGAAAGTTTGGGATGCGGGCCTGGTCGAAGTAATTGCGCGAATCGAAGAAGGAGTTGCGGAGAAACTCGTACACGGAGCCGTGAACCTCGTTAGTACCTGACGCCGTAACAATAGAGATCTGGGCGCCCTGACGCTTGCCGTAGCTGGCAGAGTAGGTGTCGGTGACGACGTTGAACTCGCGTACAGCGTCGACGCCGAGAAGCTGACCGCTGGTGCCCCCGGGGGTGACATTGATCAGGGAGGCGCCCGTGTACTCGATGCCGTTTAGAAGGTAGAGATTGTCTTGAGGCCGGCGTCCGGAGATCGCGAACATATTGCCGACCGATGCGTTGGAAGTCCCAACAGATCCGCTGCGCTGGGCCGTGTAGTTTACTGCGGCAGGGTTGAGCGTGATGAGTTGGTCGTAAGAGCGGCCGTTCAGCGGAAGGTCTTTGACCTGGCGCTCATTGACGAGACCGGAGACCTGCTGGGTGGAAAGATTGACGGCGGTTGGCGTGTCAGTCACAGTGACCTGCTCAGTGACGCTTCCAGGACGCATGATGAGATCGATATGCGTAGCCTGGCCGACCGTGAGCGAAACGCCGGTGCGGGTCTGTGGAGCGAAGCCGTCACGCGCGACCGAGATGCTGTAGACGCCTACCGGAATGGAGGGCGCGTCATAGGTCCCGGCGACGTCCGTGATGAGGTGACGTTCGCTGCCTGTCTCCTCATTACGGATTGTGATCTGGGCCCCGGGGACGACTGCTCCAGCGGCATCTAGAATAGTGCCGGTGATGGTTCCACCTACGATTTGGGCGCTTGAGGCGGTTGCAATAAGTAGAGAAGCAACAAAAAGAGTTGATCGATGAAACATCGAATAGGACCTCCAAATGGGTGCAGCAGCTCGTCCCGCATGTGCATGCGGAGGAAGATTGCTTTATGGATTCTTTTGACGGGGAGAGATTATCGACAACAACAACACAGCATGGCTTCCGAGGAGGAAGTTTTTATGTAGCGATGCCGGAGTTGCATTGAAGCTATGGAATACATTCGACCACCATGACAGCGGGGGGCGCCTGATAGTTAAGGCTTGTCTAGAAGGAGAACTAACTGTGAGACGGATGGAGGCGCAGACCTGCCTCACAACAACAACAGCCCAGGGCCGTATGGTGGAAGGTCAGAGCCATGGATTGGATAGTAGCACAGAATTTCTTTCGTTCAGTCTCCCGCGCCAGCCCGATTATCTAAAGCAGTTTCAAATTCAATCAATTGGCACGAACAAAGCCTCCAGCGTATTTGCTGACAACAGCCCCGGTCAAGATCAGTGGATCGACTTACCGATTGGACGCAAACTTGCTTCGGCTCCAGCCCTTTGCTACTCTGAAACCAGAAATGCGCATCTCATGTCAGCTCCGTTGTTGTAGTTCTCTCAACGTCGAGCAGGCGTGTCGATTCATGCGCTAGGTTTCTCCTCAAAATTTCTCCATCAGCATTGTTCCGGGCCCAGTGCCCGGGATCAATCGCATTCCCGAATTCCCTCATGGAGTTGTTCATGGCATTAGCTGCACCATCACTCACGTATCTTCAACTACTAGAGGCCGAGAGTATTCATATCCTCCGCGAGGTTGCGTCGGAGTTTGAACGACCTGTGATGCTGTATTCCATAGGCAAAGACTCCTCCGTGATGTTACGGCTGGCGCAGAAGGCATTCTATCCGGCTCCGATTCCGTTTCCGCTCCTCCACGTCGATACGGGTTTCAAGTTTCGAGAGATGATCGAATTCCGCGACCGAATGGCAACCGAAGTTGGAGCAGAGCTCCTTGTCTGGCGCAACGAGTCCGCCATTGCTGCCGGCACCAATCCAATCGCTCTCGACACCAAACGTTGCTGCAGTCTGCTGAAGACGCAGGCCCTGCTGGACGGCCTGAATCACTACGGCTTCAACGCAGCGTTTGGCGGAGCACGCCGGGATGAGGAGAAATCCCGTGCTAAGGAGCGCATCTATTCCTTCCGCGATAAGGCCGGCCAATGGGACCCGAAGAACCAACGTCCCGAACCGTGGAACCTTTACAACGCTCGCATCCACCCAGGGGAGTCCATTCGCATCTTCCCGCTCTCGAATTGGACGGAGATGGACGTATGGCAATACATCCTGCAGGAAGACATCCCCATCGTCGATCTTTACTTTGCCAAGGAAAGACCAATGTACGTCCGCGACGGATCGCTTCTACCAATCGAACAAAGCTTCGTTGCGCGGCCCGGGGAGCGGCCGCAGATGGTGCGGTCCCGTTTGCGTTCGCTTGGCTGCAGTCCGTGCACCGGTGCGATCCGTTCTGACGCCGACACCCTGCCCAAAATCGTCGGAGAGTTGCTGTCCTTCCGATCGTCAGAGCGTGCAAACCGCGTCATCGACCACGATCAAGAGGGGTCGATGGAAATCAAGAAGCGTGAGGGGTACTTTTAAATGACCGCTAGTGACACAGTCTTGAACCTGGAAACCGAAAGGTCGCTTGAAGATGGCACGGAGTTTTCCCTTTCCACCTTTCTCGCGGTGGAGCACGCCCGCGACCTCCTTCGCTTCTCCACTGCCGGCTCGGTCGATGATGGGAAATCGACCCTTATCGGCCGTCTCCTCTATGACACTCAGAGTGTTTATGACGACCACGTTCGCTCGATCGAAGGCAAGGGAACAACGGGCGCGGGCAACTATGATCTCGCTCTACTGACCGATGGGCTTCGCGCCGAACGCGAGCAGGGAATCACCATCGACGTCGCCTATCGCTATTTTTCTACCCCCAAGCGCAAGTTCATCGTTGCTGACACGCCCGGTCATGAACAGTACACCCGCAACATGGCCACCGGCGCTTCGACAGCGTCGCTTGCCATTGTCCTGGTTGATGCGCGTAAAGGCGTGCTCACCCAATCTCGCCGCCACGCCTGTATTACCGCGCTGCTCGGCGTTCACCACATTCTCGTTGCGATCAACAAGATGGACCTGGTCGACTATGAGGAGCGCGTCTTCGACTCCATTCGCGCCGATTTCACTGCATTTTTCGACCAACTGGGAGATCTCCGGCCGCCGCATCTGAACTTCGTGCCGATCAGCGCACTGATCGGTGACAACGTTGTGCGCTCAACCACTACGATGCCCTGGTACGCAGGACCTTCCCTACTTGAATTGCTTCAGTCAGTACCCGCGGCCGACGCTGGCGCCTTTGATTCGTTCCGTTTCGCGGTGCAGCGCGTCCTTCGCCCTGATCACAATTTCCGAGGCATCGCCGGGCAAATCGCTGCCGGTACGATTCGCCCGGGAGATTCCATTATGGTTCTCCCGTCACGCCGAACCAGCAGCGTCCGTAGCATCGTCACCTTCGACGGCGACCTTCCAGTTGCCCAAGCTCCCCAATCTGTAACCCTTACCCTTACAGATGAACTGGACATCAGCAGGGGCGACCTTATCGTCTCTCCCGAGTCTCCGGCCGTCACGACGAAGCACTTAACCGCCTCGCTGGTTTGGATGGATGAGAAACCTCTCGACCTTACTCGCCGCTACCTGCTGAAGCACACCAGCCGGACTGTCCAGGCGCAGGTCATCGCCATTCAATACAGTCTCAATGTCGAGACGCTCGAACGCGTGGCCGCCGCAACACTCAACTTCAACGAAATCGGCATGGTTGAGATCGAGTCGATACAGCCGCTTACAGTTGACAGTTACTCCACGAATCGCATCACAGGAAGCTTCGTCCTCATCGACGCAGTAACTAATTTGACGGCTGCTGCCGGGATGATACGTAAGACCAACGCCGAAGCCGACGCGACGATGACGAACATGGTTACAGCGGCCGACCGCGTCGCACGCTGGGGCCACTATGGGGCCCATATTCACCTCACCGGCCCCGTGGCGTTCGCCGATGCGACGGAACGGACACTCTTTCTTCGCGGTGCCTTCGTCATTCGCCCCCAACGTCCATCTCAGGGATCAATTGAGGGCCTTACGGCCGCAGGAGCGCTCGTCGTGACCCACATCATATCCGACTGCCAGACAGTCACTTTCGGTAACGAACACGCGGCTGTGAACAACATCGACGATCTTCTTCATTTCCTCAAAACCTACTCCATCCTTACGGGAGGGTCCAAGGGATGATCTCGACTTACAACTCAGCATTGACGGCCGAAAATATTCAATCCAAGGCTACAGATCCTGGTACCGATCAGACTACTGCGCTTGAGATCAAACTAGCTCGCGTCCGCGAGCACCTAGTTCGCGAGCTGGCTGCGGCACCCTGCGAGAACGAAGCATGCCTGACCTGCAGCTTCCAGGCCGAGGACGTACTACTTCTGTATCTCGCCCGCGAACTGCGCCCGGAAATTCCGGTCCTCTTCCTCGAGACCGGGTACCATTTTGCCGAAACCTACGCTTACCGCGACCGGATTGCGGCGGAGTGGCACCTAAACCTAATCAACTTGCTTCCTGCCCGTACCGTTGTGGAGCAGGAACTTGAGCACGGTCTGCTCTACCAGACGGCGCCCGATCGTTGTTGTGGCCTCCGCAAGGTCGAACCTCTCTTCGCCGCGGTTGCCAACTACAAAATTTGGTTTACCGGTCTCCGCCGCGAGCAGGCCCGCAGCCGAGCGGCGCTCGAAGAGATTGCAGACTTCACGCTGCCTGGCGGTGTCACCGTTCGCAAACTGAGTCCCTTCGCCGACTGGACCACACGCGATGTCTGGCAGTCCTGCGCTCTTTTCGGTATCCCTTTATTGCCGCTCTATGACGCCGGCTACTCTAGCATCGGCTGCCAACCCTGTACGACGATCCCAACGAATCCGAATGATCCCCGCTCCGGCCGCTGGGCCGGCAAAAAGGTCGAGTGCGGCATCCACATCCAGGCCGCCCCAAATAGCTGACCTTGTCAGCGCCGATGTTGAGAAGAGAGACCTCATGGAATACGCCATTGGATTTATCATCGCCGCTTTCATCGCTCTCACAGGTGTTGGCGCAGGCACCATCACGACACCGCTGCTCATCTTGTTCCTCGGAGTTCCCGCGCCGATGGCGGTCGCCACGGGGCTCATGTTTTCTGCTGCCGTTAAGTTTGTGCTCGTGCCATCGCAGATCGCTCGCAAACAAGTCTCCTGGCGCGTCCTTGGCTTTATGCTGCTCGGAGGGCTCCCCGGCGTCCTCATCGGTTCACTCGTTTTGCGTCATCTCGACGTCCACGGTCCGCAGCTTCTACTCAATGGACTTCTTGGTGGAGTGCTGGTTCTAACTGCACTCTGGCAGCTATTTTTCTCCTTCCGCCCCACGCGTACCGAGGCGCACCCCAGGGACCGTATCCGGCTGCTGCCGATTCTGATGTTCGGTGTTGGAACCGAAGTAGGGTTCTCCTCCGCGGGAGCTGGCGCGTTGGGCACTGCGGCGCTGCTTAGCCTCACGTCTCTCTCTCCATTGCAAGTGGTCGGCACCGACATTGTCTTTGGCTTTCTCCTCTCCTTCGTGGGAAGTGGAGCGCATGGCTTCTTTCACGGAACCAGCTCGAATCTCCTCCAGCACCTGATCATCGGAGGGCTAGCTGGTGTTGTACTTGGTACCGTTACCGCAGGCTGGATTCCCAAACGTCCTTTGCGCTTCGCTCTGTGGATCTGGCTCTTAATTATTGGCTCGCAATTTATCTATACGAATGCTTATGCTGCATCACACCCATAATCGCAGAGGACCAGCCGCCACGCAGATAAGGCCGCGCGGGGTCGCCGTTCCCCGGACGAATCAGGGCCTAATCCTTAATTTGTCGTTTTATCTGCTGGATTCAAAGCTGACCTTCGATCGCGCAGCGCACACAGTAGCTGCTGAGCCAAGGGTTTCCATAACGCCAAAGACCGTCTATTCCTCATCGATGACACGAGCGGACTCGTGCCAGTTGTGCAGAAAGTACCACTCGAGAAACATGACCGTGAAGAAGAAGCTGAACCCGAGAACAGTGGCGGCGAGGACGAGGGCGAAGAGGTAGTCGGTTTCGAGCTGCGCGTTGGCGTACTGGATGGCGTAACCGATTCCGCCGACGCCCACGCGGGAGGAGCCGGCGAACAACTCGCCTGTGATGGCGCCAATGACGGAGATGCCGCTAGCGATTCGGACGCCGGTGAAGAGCGATGGCATGGCGTGGGGGAGGCGGAGTTTTAGCAGAACCTGCGCGCGTGATGCGTTATGCATGAGGAAGAGGTCGACCATATTGCGGTCGACGCTGATGAGCCCCTGCGTGGTATTGGCGATGATGGGCGCGAGGCAAATGATGAAGGTAATAAGAGTGACGGAGCCGAGGCCGGGGCCCATCCAAAGGAGGATCATAGGAGCTATGGCGACGATTGGAACGGTTTGCAGGAGGATGGTGTAGGGGTAAAGCATTCGGCGGATCCAGGGGGATTGGGCGAAGACAAGCGCAATGACAAGGCCCACAAGAAGGGCGGCCAGGAGGCCTCCGGCCGCCGCTGCGGCGGTGAGCGAGAGCGACGCCACGAGCGATGGGAAGCGATCTATTACAGCATGGGCCACGCGTGCGGGCGAGGGCAGGAGGTAGGGTGGAAGGGCGAAGGTCCAGATAATGGACTGCCAGAGCAGAAGCAAGCCTCCGAAGATTGCGACGCCTGAGATGAGGGTGAGCCCCGGCCTTTTCATGAGGAGTGGGCTCCTGCTGTTCGGGCTTCGTCTCTAAATGAAGCACTGTTTTCTGCGGCCCCGGCCCCGGCCGCGGGGCTGACAGTCCTAAGGGCCCGAGAGACCTGGGCAATAGTGCGCTCGAAGGCTTCGCTCCGGCGGGTAGATTCGGTTCGGGGAGAGGGCAGATCGATGGAGATCTCGTGCGCGATACGTCCGGGGTTGGGCGCGAGAATGAGGACACGGGTAGAGAGGAAGACGGCTTCGGAGACGGAGTGAGTGACGAAGAGGGCCGTCCAGCTCTGCTCATCGCGTAGGCGGAGGATTTCTTCATTAAGGCGGTCGCGAGTCATCTCGTCAAGGGCGGCGAAGGGCTCGTCGAGGAGCAGAAGCTGAGGGCGTGTGGCGAGTGCTCGGGCGATCGAGACGCGCATCTTCATGCCGCCGGAGAGCTCACGGGGGAACGATTCGGCGACGTGGGAGAGGCCAACGAGGGAGAGGACCGCGTCTACTTTGGCGTTGCGGGTTCCGCGGGCCATACCGTCGAGTTCGAGACCGAGGACGACGTTTTGACGGACGGTGCGCCAGGGGAGGAGCGTGGCGTCTTGAAAGATGAAGGAGATGAGTTCGCGGGCTTTTTGTGGGGTCATGCCGTGGATGGCGATGCCCCCGCTGGTGATGGGGCTAAGGCCAGCGACCATCTTGAGGAGGGTCGATTTGCCGCAGCCAGAGGGGCCAACGATGCTGACGAACTCGCGGCGTTGAACCTGGTTGGTGATGGATTCGAGGATGGTCGCGCCGCTGCCGTAGCGCTTCGTGGCGCGGTCGAAGTCGATAGCGGGGACGGCGATTGGTGGAGTGGTCATTAGGTGGGATCCTCCACTCGTTTGACTACGGGCAGGTGGAGGGCCGAGGGCTTGGTGGGGTCATGGTGGATGGTGTGAGTGGAGCGTTGCCAGTCCCACGAGGTGGCGTGGCTGGACTTAATGGAGGCACCAGGATTGCGGTCGTAGAGGGGGTAGGCGTTACCCGCGATCTCGATGCGGAGGGATTCGCCAGGGGCGAAGACCCACGCGGTGGGTTCGAGATCGAAGTGCCATTGGTGTGGAGTATCGGGGGTGTAGTGGTCGGCGAACAGGTGGGTGCTACGGGCGGTGCCGATACAGAGAAAGTCAGCGTCGCCGTTGGGCCGGAGGCAGACGAGTTTGACGACGAGATCGGCGAACGGTGCGGAAGTGGTGGCGTGGAGAGTGATTTGAGGAGTGCCGAAGACGTGGAAGGGCGTGACGAATGGTGTAGTGGTGTAGGTGAGAAGGTTGTTGCCGAGTTCAAGAGCGGCCTGGTTGTAGCAGCCGCTGGCGGACGTGATGCCTCCTGGGGCAAGGACGGGAACTTCGGGATCGACTACGAAGATGTCTGGGGGTTCAGAGACCTGTGGCGGGACTGGGGTGAGGGTTCCGTCGCCACGGCTCGAGTTTGCGCGGCCTTCGCTGCGTAGGTACAGAGTGTGGTTGGTGGAGGGCCACTCATCGGCAGTGTGCCACTGGTTTTCGTTCATGGCGAAGTAGCGGATGCGCGGTTCGGAAGAGAATTCGCCCGAATCTTTGAGCCAGTGATTAAACCAGCGCAGGAGGAGCTCGTCTGTGTCGAAGTTTGCGTTGGGCCCGAAGTCTTGCGATCCGATGCGGTTACCCCAGGGGATGTGTAGCCAGGGGCCGGCGAGTAGATACTGATTGTCACGAGCTTCTTGCGAACCGCCTCGGTTACAAATCTCTCGAAAGCCCGCGATGCTGCCTTGGAGATACGTGTCGTACCAGCCAGAGAGGTGGAGGGCGGGGATTCTTATTTGGTCAACTTGACCGCTGATGTCCATCTGCGACCAGTATTCGTTGGGTCGGTCGTGTTTGAGCCAGTCAGTGACGTAGGTGGGAAGTCCTTTGGCCTGGATGGCCGGGTGGGCTGCGGTTGGGGTGTGGAGGATCTGCGAAGGGAGGCTCGCCCAGGCGCGTTCGAGGGCGTCGCTGGCCTCGCGAAGGTGCAGTCGGTGGGCGTCCTGCTTGAGCATCTGCAAGCCCCAGCCAAGGGACGAGGCGAGGCGGAGAACGCCGTGGTTGTAGAACCAGCCGTTGTAGAGATCATGGGCAGTCTGGGCGGGCGCGATGCAGAGGAGGCCTTCGGGCTGGGCCGCGGCGGCGAGCCATTGTGTCAAGCCCTGATAGGAAAAGCCGTACATGCCGATCTTGCCGTTGCACTCAGGGAGCGTTCGGAGCCAGGCGATGGTCTCGACTCCGTCCTTCTGCTCGTTGCGAAATGGGTAGAATTCGCCGGAAGAGTTACCCCGGCCGCGAACGTCCTGGATGACGACGTTGTAACCGCTGCGGGCAAACCAGGCTGGGTGGGCGTAGACGACGGTGGAGGCGATGTCACGGCCGTAGGGCTGGCGCATGAGAAGCGTGGGATGGGGCCCGGATCCGGCTGGGTGGTAGTGGTCGGAGCAAAGAATAGTGCCATCGGACAGAGTGCAGTGAACTCCGCGCTGTACTTGGACACCTTGGCCGCAGTCGGTCCTATTCGTGGTTGTGTCGCTCATGGCTGGTGATGGTTTTCGTACTTGAGCATGGCTTCGAGGGCGGCGGCGATTTTGGTAGTCGCCTCTTCGATCCAGAGCTCGCCCTTTTCTGCAGTGGAGGGAGCGGGATCGCCCATGACGCCGCTGGGAGCGATGTCGCGAGTGAGCCAGGCGAAGGTCGCGGCGGCGTTTTCGGGGAGCAGGAGTTCGGGATGATCAATGTCGGCGATGTAGTTGGCGGTGTAGGCGGTAGTGTCGACCAGTTGGGGCGTGGCGGCGAGGAGCAAGGAGGTTTCGATCTCACCGGCGTGGAAACCGTAGGCCTTTTCCTGTTTGCTGACGCCGGTAAAGGTTGCGCCGACAGAGCCGAAGAGGCAGAAGACGCGGAGGTTGAACTCGGCGCGGAGATCGCGGGCCATGACGTCGACAAGGGAAGAGTTTCCGCCGTGGGTGTTGTAGAGCACGAGTTTCTTGAAGCCTGCGTTACTTACGCTCGCGCCGAGATCGTGGAGAACAGCCATGAAGGTGGAGGCAGAGACAGAGAGTGTGCCGGGGAAGCCAATGTGTTCGTTGCTTTTGCCGTAGCAGACTGGTGGCAGTGCGTAGACCGGGGCGTCGGCGGGGAGTTTGTCCAGGGACTTTCCCAGGAGGAGGTTGTTGATGAGGGTGTCGGTGGCGAGCGGCAAGTGGTGGCCGTGCTGCTCGATGGCCGCGGTGGGCAGGACAAGCAGAGTGCGATCCTTGGGCAGCGCTTCAACCTGCTTCCAGTTGAGGTAGGCGAAGTTGCGGAATGTGGGTATCCAGGTGTGCATGTGCTCTCTTATATGGTGACGTGCAGTGCTGGTTTGAAGGTAATCATCTTGCCGGGGTTGAGGAGGCCGCGCGGGTCGTATTTTTGTTTGGTGAGGAGTTGGGCGTTGTCTTCGCGGTAGCGACCGCCGCCCTCGACGTTGTTGACGTGCGGGTTGGCGACGGTGACGCCGATGGAGCGGCAGATGTCGATCATTTCGTTGAGACGGTTCTCACTGGTGAAGCGAACCAGCGGGATGGAGCCAGGGATGACGTTGCCTGTGCCGATCTTCATGAACTCGATGTGGAAGAGGATTTCGTCGCCGAAGTGTTGTTTGAGGGTGGCGAACTGTGCGCGTGCGTCGGAGGGGCTGAAGCCGCATTGCAGGTAAGTGAAGGTGGGATCTTGTTTGATGGCCCAGAGTGTTGTGTGGTTCCAGGTGTAGTCGGAGAGCAAGGGGGTAGTGCGGAGTCCGTTGTAATCACCGGCTAAGGTGACTTCGCCGCCGGCTGCTGTCGCGGCTGTCTGGAGTTCTTTGAGTTGCGACGCGGCGATAATAAAGAAGATAAGGGATTTGTTATGGCGAGTGATGTTGATGATCGGCGTAAAGCAGGAAGCGATGGGCCACTCGAAGGTAGTGACGAGACGCTTGATCCACCGGCGATCGTAGGCGATCTTTTCCGAGAACGTGAATGCTTGCTCGAAGGTATCGAACGCCACGGAAAACTGCGCCCAGGAGATAGCTGGAGTCAGGGCAAGCCAGATCTTGGTGATGATGCCGTTGGTGCCCCAGGCGTGCAAGACATCGTGCACGGCCTGTCCTTCGTGGAGAACAACGCGAGGCTTTTCTTCCATAGTCACGACCTCGATAGCACGGACGGTCTCGAAGTCGCGCAAGCCGCCATGGGCGACCGAGCCGATGCCGCCGGAGCCGCCGCCGAGAAAGCCTCCAACGGAAGCTTTGACGATGGTGCTTGGGTAACAACGGAGTTCGAAACCGGATTCGCGAGCGGTTGTCTCGAGAGCTCCGAGGCGAACATTGGGCTCACAGATGGCGACGCCGTCTGAAGTAATTGCTTCGATGTGGTCCATGTTGACAAGGTCGAGGACGACGCCGCCGTGCAAAGGGACGGCCTGGCCGTAGTTACCGGTGCCTGCGCCACGAGTGGTCACGGGGACGTTGCGTTCGTAGCAACAAGCGAGGATGCGCTCGATCTCTTTGACGCTGACGGGCTGGACAGCGACTTCGGCGGTCTTGTCGTCGAGTTGTTTCTTGAGGATGGGGGAGTACCAGTAGAAGTCTCTGGAAAGGCGCTGGACGATCTGTGCGTTCGTGATCACACGAGCGGGGTCGGAGAGGCAGATGGTCAAGGCGGCAATGTCCGAAGCGGTCATAAGATACGGCTGCTCCTTGTTCGCGTCTTCTATTTGCGGGTGCTCCAGTTGGCGAAGGCCTTCAACATATTCGGGTGGGTAAACAGAGCGTAACACTCTGCACGGAGAAATGGGCCATCGACCGTGCACGTCATGTCGCTGCGTCGGGCCACTTCTTTCGCGGGAACCAGGATCTGGCGGCAGTGGCGGTTGGCATCGGCGATGGTGGCGCCGTAGACGACACGGTCCAAGCCGGCCCAGAGAGCATTGGCCATGCACATCGGGCACGGCTCGCAGGTGGAATACATGGTGTAGCCGGCCAGGGAGAATGTTTTGAGTCTTTTTGTGGCCTTGCGAACGGTTCGAAGTTCGGCGTGGGCGCTGGGATCGCTTTCGGCAGCGACTGCGTTGCGGGCCCGCATCAATATTTCTCCGGTGTCGCTGTGGATGATGAGCGCGCCGAAGGGGACGGGCGCGGCGGAATTGAAGCTCTCCGCAGTGAAGCGGATGAGACCTTCCATAAACCGGCGGTCTACTTTCTTTTGCAGGTCATCGGATGGGATTTTGATTGCCATGTTGAACGCTATCACGGCGGGATTGTTCCTACCAAAAGAATTACTGGCTGAGGATCACGGGTTAAGGGCGGCAGCGACAAACTGAGTCGTGTACGCGGTTTTCGGGTCAATCGGGTTGGTAATAACTTTGAGCTCGATGAGCTGCTGGTACATGGTGCTCCAGCGTTCAGGCGTGAAGTGACCTAATTGGGAAGGATCGGAGCCGGTGATGAAGTGATCGTCTTTGAGGGTCTGCGTACTGAACTGCATCTGGTCATTGCTCATGGCTGGGTTGAGCTTGCTGATTTCGGCGTTGGCGACGGTGGGGTCCGCGAGATAGTCCCGCCAACCCCGGAGGGAGGCGCGGACGAATTTAGTCACTAGATCGGGATGGTCGTGGAGGAATGTTGTCGACGCGAAGACGACACGATAGGGCTGGTAGCCGCTGTTGCTGATGAGCATGGTTCTGACCTCGGCCCCGCTTTTGCGTGCGAAGTAAGGTTCGGAGGTGACAAAGCACTGCTGGATGTAGCCGGGATCCTGGAGGAAGTTGGCGACGCTGTAGGTGGCGGGGATCTCGCGGATGTTGGTGAGATTGAAGCGTTTGACCAAATATTGAAACCAGATGGAGCCGGGTTTGACAGCGATGGCGCGTCCATTGAGTTCGGAGAAGGTGTGGACGGGGGAGTCATTGTGCAGCAAGATGGCCTGGGGGTCCTGCTGCATGGTGGCCTCGACGGCGATGACGGGAAGACCGCGGGAGACGGCAACGAGTACCTGATCGGACGAGCCCATGGCAAATTGTGCCGCGCCACCGGAGACCTGCTGCTCCCCCGAGACATAGGGCCCACCAGGTGCAATGTGAATGTCGAGGCCTTCGTTCTTGTAATACCCTTTGAGAAGCGCGTCGTAGAAGCCGCCGTGTTCCGGCTGCGGGTACCAGTCAGTCTGAAGCGTGATGGAGACGGGGCCTGAAGGTTGAGCAGACCGCTTGCAGGCGGTGAGGGGGCACAGACTCGCGATCAAAAGGATGCAGTTTGGTCTCAGTCGCAGCATGAACGATCATGTCTCCTGTGCAGTTGTCAGCAGATTAGCATCTCCGTTTGGCGCAACTATTCCTGGTTTTCTCTCAGAGGTGCAAATCGGGAAGCACTCTTTGTCGCGGGAGCCGCTGGAACAAGCCGCCGGTTAAGTCTCTGAGGGCTCAGGCATCACCAGATAGACGAGGACGATGGCGAGCACGACGAACATTCTGAAGGCCGCGTCCTGACCGTTCCACGTCTTCGATTGCCACATGAGAAACCACTCGCCACCTACACTCAAAAACGCAGTCGACCACATCAACATGCCGAGCGTAAGAGCGACGACGCCTAACTTTTTGGCACGGATGAACTCTTTGGCGGGGAGCTTCAAAGCGCGCACCAGCATGATGCAGCACCACCAACAGAGGACGGCCGTGATGAACTCCCACAGGATGATCGAAGAGTAGAAGATGGTGTGGATGGCCGGCTGGTTGATGGCGCGCCACATGCCATGATTGCCGGGAAAGGTGGAGTCCATCTGGAGTACGTGACGGACGAACTGGTAATTGGAATCGTAGTCCGTCGTGTTGTTGAAGACGACAAGCGTGTAAAAGAAAGCCACGGAAAAAACCAGAAGACACTTTGAGATTCGAACTGTCATTGGCGGTTTCCCTTAGCGAAGGTTTGAAAATAGGCTTGGAGCGCCTTTGCCGTCGTATCGTCGAACGCCGGATGAGGCGGCGTGGCCACTTTGTGATCGATCGATCTGGGATTGAGGATAAAGGCTTCGAAGGTCGATGGCGAAGCGGCATAGGCGCCTATTTGCTGCCACGCCACTCTGGCTTTTGTGCCACCGTAGTCGCCCATGTTGTGGCACCGGTAGCAGTGTTGCTGGGCTATTCGAAATCCCTCCATGACCTGGGAGTCGGGTGCATAGTCTCCGTGGGGAGCGATGGCTCCGAAAACAAGCTGAGTAGAGCTGAAATCCAACTTCACAATGTCGATCGGCACTTGGGGTGTCTCTTGCTGTGAGAGTACATTGAAGGACGACCTGAAGATCGCATGAGTAATGAAGTATGTGCCCAAATCATCGCTGTGGGTTCGGGCCACCCAACTCCTGACAGGGATTCCGTCGATCTTCAACGCAAGGATAGGGTGGTGCGCCACAACATAATCGTGAGAATAGTTCGCGCGATAGCCATCCGAGCAAACCGCACTGAGAAGGTCCGAGCCAGCCAGCGCGCCCAGGTACTTGGCGAGTACGTCGAGGTAGACGCCTGTGACAATGAGCTTCTCTCGGGAAATCTCGGCAAAATTATCGTCACCAGTGACGGTGACGGTCACCTGAGGAAGCGAGAGGAGAGTTTCATAGGAGATATATCGGGACGCTCCAGGAGCCACGCCCACGATCATGCCGGTGATCTCGAGATCCGTTGGAGAGTTGCGTTTCAATCCAAGAGGATGTCCAGCCGAAGGGGAGCCAGTGCCGAGTAGAGCACAGCACGCAACGATCGAAGCGAGCAGCTTCCCTGGAGGCATGACCTAGATTATCGCGAAACCTCTTGTTTACGACCGTAAATAAATGCCCATCATAGCGTGATAGAGTACGGCCAATGAATATAGAGAAAAGACTTTTGCAGGAGGGATACAGTTTACCCACGCTGCCTGCCCCCGGTGGCAACTACGTACCCGCCCGGACAGTAGGGAAATTGGTCTATCTTTCCGGAGTGATTTCTACCAATGGCAACGGTGTAATTTCGGGTAGGGCCGGGGACGGATGCGGGGTCGAGGAAGGCTATGCCGCTGCGCAGGCGTGTGCTTTGATGCATCTGGCGGTGCTTCGACAGCATCTGGGGTCGCTGGATGTAATAAAGAGCATTGTGAGTGTGAACGGCTATGTCAATGCCGCTCCGGCATTCGCGGATTCTCCGAAGATTATCAATGGTGCGTCCGATCTACTTGTCAAAGTGTTTGGCGACGCAGGAAGGCACGTCCGGGCAGCGGTAGGTGTGAGTGCGCTGCCGCGCAACGCTCTAGTCGAACTGCAGATGATTGTGGAGATCGAATAGTCATGGCCGAACACACTCTGAGCGCGGAGCCGACGCATTCGCGGTGGAACCATGATCTGGGACCTCGGTTGTGGGTTGAGGCGGGGGACATCGTCCACATGGAGTGTCTTGATGCAAGTGGCGGGCAGGTCAAGCCGGACTCGACAGTGCAGGATTTTCTTCTGATTGACCGTGAACGGATTCACCCACTGACGGGGCCGATCGGCATGAAGGGCGCAGAGAAGGGCGATGTCCTTCAGGTGGATGTGCTTCAGGTTCGGCACAAAGGGTGGGGATGGACGAGCGTGATCAGTGGGCTCGGCTTCTTGGAGGAGCGGTTTACCGAGCCTTATCTGTTCCATTGGGAGCTCGACGACAAGGCAACGCGGTCGTTGGCTCCGGCCGTGGTTCCATTGCGACCCTTTTGTGGCGTGATGGGTGTTGCGCCGCAGGAGGCTGGCGAGTTTCGCACGCGGCCACCGGGGAACTTCGGCGGCAACATGGATGTGAGCGATCTGACTGCAGGCGCCACGCTTTATCTGCCAGTGTTGAATAATGGAGCGCTATTTTCTGCCGGCGACGCGCATGCTGCGCAAGGTGACGGCGAGGTCTGCATCAATGGAATTGAGTGTCCGGCCGACGCATCCCTTCGTTTCAAATTGCATAAGCACCGTCCGCTCGCTGGGCCACTGGTCGAAGCGCCAGATGTCGCCGCTGGAACTCACAGCAAGTGGGTTGTCGTTGAGTCAGCGGCTGATGCTCTGCAGGCGGCGAGAGCAGCTACATCGCGGATGATTGATCTGCTTGCCGCCGAGTGGGGATTTTCTCCCGTTCACGCCTACGTCTTGTGTAGCGTGGCGATGGATCTGAAGATGGCACAGGTTGTCAATCGCCCTATGATTACAGTAACGGCTTCAATCGCGAAAAGTGTCTTGCCGGAACGCAGATTATTCTAGAGACACTCCATCTTTGTATCCCCGATTTGGATGAAGAAAGTTAGCCAAAGATGTTGATCAATGACGCAGCGACTGTCCGC
Source organism: uncultured Acidobacteriaceae bacterium (assembly GCA_963756685.1). Lineage (GTDB taxonomy): Bacteria > Acidobacteriota > Terriglobia > Terriglobales > Acidobacteriaceae > Edaphobacter. The sequence continues at coordinate 1,627,519 of CAVWON010000001.1, read as the reverse complement.
GAACTCAGGGAGTTGTATCCCTTGTACGAGACCGCCTTGGTCGAAAACGATGTTGATACGCTGATGAAAATGTTTTGGGCGGCGCCTGAGGTGATGCGGTTCGGCGTGTCGGAGAACCTGTACGGCATTGCGGAGCTGGAGACGTTTCGCAAGGGACGGTCTTCGGTGGGATTGGCGAGAAAGGTGAGAAGGCTCGATGTTGTTGCATTCGGTCAGGACGTGGGCAGCATTACGCTGGAGTTTGAGCGAGGCGCGACCGACGGAAAGGTGATTCGCGGGCGACAGAGCCAGATGTGGATCCGGATGCCTGAAGGGTGGCGCATTGTTGCAGCGCATGTTTCTCTGCTACCGTAGAGCGCATTTTGAATGGTGGCAGCGTAAAGATGCGGCCTGGAACAGTACATACGCAGGTGAGCATTTGCCAAGTCCGAAGACCGTCATAGTGAGATATCTCTAAGAAGATCGTGGTATTTAGGAATGGACAGTGACGCATAGCTCTTCGATGGGCGCGACTGCGAAGCGCTGCTGGAGGTCTTCTGATGAAGCGAAGCTTTTGCCTGGAATGTAGCGCGCGGAAAAGGTAAGAGTGATTGATTCTTCGTTGAAGGGGTAGGGATGAAGTCGGAAGCGCCTGGTGCCATCTGAAGTGACCTGAATTTCGGCGTGGCTGCCGTCTGTAGTGGATAGTGGATGGAGGAGGGTGGCTGGGGAGGCATAGTCGACGCAGGTAAGGAGGGACATGTTGTCGGTGGCCTGGAGGAGGCGGAAGTTGTCGAGGATGGTTTCATCACTGGTGTCCAATGTGGTGAATGCCGGATTCGAACGGATGCGGGTGCGAAGGGCTTGCTGTAACTGTTGCTGACGGGCGAGAAACTCGTCGAGCAGCGGAAGCTGTTCGCGGGAGACGGTATTGCGATCGGCACGGGCCGTGAGGAGGTTGTAGGTGTGCATCGAGACGAGGAGGGCCGCGTATTCGTCATTTGCGGCGACTTGCTGCACTGCACGCTCGCGAACTGCGAGGTAGTCTACGAGGTCGATCTCTTCGAAGGCGGAGTATTTGCCGACCAGTTCGCATGAGAAGGCGGAGGGTCTGCCCTCGCTGGTGATGGATGGTTTGGCGTCGCGCAAGATCCAGCCGTTGTCGTGGGTGTCGATGCCCAAGAGGACGTTGGCGCGTGGCGAGGGGACGGAGAATAGTGTGTTGCCCCAGTGTTTGGCGAAGGCGCCGGCGAGGTTGGCGTGGGCCACATGGGTGACGAGCCACCAGCCGGTTTCTGTTTCGAGACGCAACATCCCTGGCCTTTCTTCTACTGGAGCTACATTAATCTGTAACTGTAATACGCCGCATGCGAAACTTGCTCTTGTTCTTCAATGAAGACATACTTCCCGAGGCACAAGTGGATAAGGATCAATCGATATAACTGCTCCTAACGAAACAATTTGTTGCGTTTACAGGAGAATTTAATGAGACATAGAGTTGGCTCGTTGAAAGGCCAGATGGAGAGTTTCGGGAATAGAGTTTTCTCGTCCGACGCTCGGTGCGAATGAGGTTCTGGTCAGGCACTCGGCCAGCGGCGTGAAGGCCGAGCGCGTCATGGCGGGACACTCACCCAGGCGGCAGCACTTGCCGAAGCAGACAAGCTGAGGCCGCTTTCAACGAGCAGCGCTTTTCGGTTGCGGAGATTAATTCCGCATTCGCTCTGCTTGAATCCCATGCGTTGGGAAAGGTTGTCGTCGAGATATGACTCTTTATTGTTTGGCAATATCGATGAGATTGTCATCGGGGATTCTATCGATGAGCTTGTTGTACGGATCGATTCCAGCGCGTGTCGGCATCTTGTCCACAACAATCTCGAAGGTCTGGTTTGCCTGAGTGATCCTTTCTTTCTTGAGGTAAAGTGGCTTTTCCTCGTCCTTCTTTCCGCTGAAGACACCTATGTCGATGTAATCGTTTAAGGTCATCGGAGTCTCGTTCCCGCTACCATCTGACTTGACCTTGCGGGCCTGCACAGTCAGAGTGACCTTATATTTTTTGTCAGATGTCTGAGCGACAGTAGCGGTCACTGCCCTGTTGTCGTACAAAACGATCGACTCAAAAGCGTCTGTAATGTAGTACTGAAGTTCGGGGGGCGTCTGGGCGCGCAGCGCATCGATGAACTGGCGAGTGTCAGGGTAAGGGCCACTCTGCGAATCGTTCGCGTTCGCATAACGATACTGCATAAGGAAATTGTGAAGCGCAAGATTGAGTTTGTCTTCGCCGATATAGTCCGCAAGAGTGTACATGACATGGCCACCCTTCTGATACCAGACGTACGGTTCATTCTGGACAAGAACTACGGGTTGCTCTTTGCGAATCTCACCGGCTCGTCCGCGAAGGTAACCATCAAGTTCGTGTTTGAGGAACCGATGCATATTGTCGCTGCCGTATTTTTGCTTCATCACCATCAGGGCGGAGTATTCAGCGAGGGTCTCGGACAGCATGTTGGAGCCCTCGACGCGAGCGCCGATCAATTGGTGTGCCCACCATTGATGGCCTAGTTCGTGCGCAGTGACGAAGTAGGTGAAGTCAATGTCGGTGGGCTTCTCAAGGCGGCCGATGAAGCCAATCCCTTCAGAAAACGGAATTGTATTTGGGAAGGACTGGGCGAACGTCCTGTAGCGCGGAAACTCGAGGATGCGATATTGACGGAACTGGAACGGGCTGAAGTTTTTCTCGTAGTAGGCAAGACCGGCCTTGGAAGCGGCGACCATGTCATCGACGTCAAATCGATGAGCGGGAATGTGATAAACCTCAATCGCGATGGGATTATCGACGCCCTGATACATGTCACGCTTAACGTCGTAGCGCGCGGAGACAAAGGCGTAGAAATCGAGAGTCTTGACCTCGCCCATATCGTAGGTGAAGTAGTGTCGGCCGTTCTCGTGCCACTCGCGAGTCAAATAGCCGGGAGAGAGCGCGATCTGCGGCTTGCCTTCGGAGTCCGAATCAGACGTGCTCACCGTCGTCCGGTACGTAATCCAATCGGAGTGCGGCGTAAAGATATTGGTGAGGGTCCCGACAGGATCTCCACGATGCGGAAGGAGTTCTTGGTCCGGCAAGTGCTCTTCCCGGCGGCGGCGCGGGTCGCCCAACTCGATGCTGTTATCGTAACCGATTGTCGGGAAATAATCAGAGTCAAAGAAGGTGCCGGAGTAGGCAAACTCCGGGCGCTCGTTGCCGTCCTTGAAACCGCGGCTGGTGAAGCCGACGCTGAAAGTCATGTCGAGCTTGTCGCCCGGAGCGAGCGGCGTGTCCAGTTGATAGATGGTGTAAAGGGCCCGCGGATTGGTCGAGATAATCCGAAACGGCCGATCGAAGCGAACATTGGAAACGGATTGTTTCTGGTTAGTTATGTGGATCTGGCTAATGGATGCTGGGGTCTTATTTTGTAGTACATAGTGGCCTGTGCCGTCGAAGGAGCGGCGCTCGGGATAGATGTTGATATTGGAATCGACTGCGATGACCTTGGGCAGCGGGACACCCTCGTACTTCTTAAAATCGCGCTCGTAGTTTGCCTGAATGTCGCGCCGGTCCTTCGCGGTGAGGTACTCGTTGAGAACATGAGCGTTGTAGAAGTACCACGAGCCGCTGCCAATGGTGATGAGCAGCAAGAGTGCGACGGCGGGAATGAGTCGCGGCGTGCGTTGCTTCGCGAGGAGCAGTCGCGCAGGCCACGCGTCGTCGGAGCCACGTCGAGCGAACGCAATGGAGATAACGGCTAGAACCCCGGTTATCGAGAGCCAATAAATGATGGACCAGAAGAGCGCTGGCACGAAGTGGCCATAGCCGTTCATGTCCGAGTAGGTGTACGGCGGAGTATTGCCGACTAAGTAGAGAGTATTTTCCCAACCGAAGTTGAAGAGGATAGGTGTAATGACGAAAATACCGATAACGATCCCGTGGCCTATGAACTTGTTGGAGACCATAGTTTGAACGAAAAGCGCGATCAGGACGAACGTTAAGGACCTGTGGGAAGGTAACAAGGTAGAGTTCTTTGGCATATTGGAGCAACTCGTAGTGATGGTAGCCGGCGATGGTCTGCATGAGGATACCGCAGAGGCCAGTCACCGTAAGCAGAACCAACTCGACGAAGCATAGAGCGAAGAGCTTGGAGAACCAGTCTGTAGTTTCGCCGATAGGCAGGGCGTCGTGAATGCCGGAGAATTGGGTGTCACGTTCGCGCCAAATAAGTTCAGCAGCGTAGAGAGTGGCGACAATATAGAAGAAGAGCTCGGCGCCGCCTTCGACCGATTGGAGCATGAGGTAGGTGACAGGCCAAACATTCCTGTCCGCGACGCGGCCAGCGAAGTGGCCATTGTTAATGGCAATTCCTGCCATGAGGATGAGAATGCCCCAGAAGGGGACCTCACGCAGGATATTGGAGATACGTAGACCGGTGAGTGAGGCAAGTTGCACCAAAGTGGTTCCGGGGCCGAAGACCTGATGGATAATGGGTAACTTTGCGGAGACCAGGCTTCGGCGAGTCTTTTCCTCGGCGAGATCTTGCGCGCGAGCCATGGCAGCTCGCTTGCCGCTGGTGCGTGCTGTCAGCGCTTCAACCGACATAGGAAAGAGTTTCCAGACAGCGACAAGGGAGAGCAGCCCGACCGAGCCCCAGAGCAAACGGTTATAGAGGAAGACGCCCAGGGCCGAGTGTATCGACCATGAGTAGAGCTGTGAGTTGCGCTCAACCACCGTCCAGTAGCGGCTGATCGCGTCGCTATATAGGAAACCCACAGGGTCGAGAATCCCCGACCAGAAGTGTTCGAGCGAGCGCGTGGCGCCAAAAGCGTTGACGCCAATGAGGTAGAGCATGAAAATCGCGGCACCCTGCAGATAGACAATAAAGATCTTGCGAGACAGAGCGGCGACGAGGAAGAAAAGTGAACCGAGGAAGAAGATCTGAAAGACGACGATCGAAAAGAATGGCTGCAGATACCAGTGAAGATGGTTCGGGCCGATACGCGAGTGATCGGCCCATGGAGCGAACGTCCCGAAGAACTCCCCAAAGAGCAGACCTGAAAAAGCGAAGACGGTGGCGACAAAGGAGCCGGCCCAGCGGCCGCCAAGGTACGCAGACTTCGAGATAGGTTTGGTGAAAAGGATCTGGATGGTATCGCGCTGGAAGTCGCGAAGGATGGAGGTGCCAAAGATGGCGGCTATGACGATAAGACCAAAGAAGCTGATGCCGGTGTCGTTGTAGATGTTGGCGTAGGGACCGTTGAGTAAAATCTTGCCGTTCGTATTGCCGATCGGGCCAAAGCTCTCGCTTGCGACGCAGAGAAAGTTGAACGTAAACCAGAGGAGGAAGTAGATATAGGTCGAGATGCTCTTGAAGCGAAATTTGAGCTCGAAGGTGAAAAACTCCCAGAACATGGCCATGTAGTTGTCTCCTGTGCTGGGTTAGTTTTTGGCCTGGCCGGCTAGGTTAAGGAAATAGACGTCTTCGAGACCGGACTCAACGGGGCGGAAGCCATCGCCGGGATTCGAGTCGGCGTACACGCGGATCTCGTGTAGCCCACCGATGAGGTGAGTAGATATGACGTTGAAGCTAGCTTCGAGGGCCCGGAGTTCGTCGTCGGTTGCTACGACCTTGGACCAAATCTTACCGCGGAGGGATTCGAGTGCTTCTGTCGGTGCGCCTTCAAGGAGGAGCTCTCCGTTCGAGATGATGGCCATGCGCGGGCAGAGCTCGCGCACGTCGTCGACTATGTGGGTGGAGAGAATCACAGTCACGTTTGACCCGATGGAGCTGAGGAGGTTGAGAAAGCGGTTGCGTTCAGCGGGATCGAGGCCTGCAGTCGGCTCATCGACGATGATCAATTTAGGGTTGGCGAGCAATGCCTGCGCAATGCCGAACCGCTGCTTCATTCCACCGGAGTAGGTGCTGAGCGATTTCTTGCGGACGTCCCAGAGATTCGTCTGCTGCAGAAGAGCTTCGACCATTTGCGTCCGTTCGGTCTTGTTCGTAATGCCCTTGAGGATGGCGAGGTGATGGAGCATGTCCAGCGCCGACATCTTGGGATAGACACCAAACTCCTGAGGCAGATAGCCGAGCACTTTGCGGACCTGGTCTTTCTGGGTGAGCACATTGAGGTCATCGAGTTGAATCGTGCCGGAGTCAGGGTCCTGAAGAGTAGCGACAGTACGCATCAACGTGCTCTTGCCGGCCCCATTCGGGCCAAGCAGGCCAAACATGTTATTGCCAATGGTCAACGTCAGGTCTTTGAGAGCTTTTACGCCGTTTGGATAGGTCTTCGACAGACCTGTAATTTTGAGTGCCAAGGAAGATGCCCTCCGGGGGACGTCAATGCCGTACTTTTCGCAGTAGCCGCAATTTATCACATCAGACTGAAGCGTCGAGCCAGGTATATCCTCGAATGTAGCTGCGGCTGCGCCAGCTTTTGGGCCTGATACTCAAATACGCAAGTTTGGGTCCTTAGTTCAAATCGAACCGCGGGAGTTCTAACCCACTCTGGTTTACGAGCCAGAGCCACCTCGTGCCAAACCAAGCAACACTCGTCGCTCAGCCGATGGACGCTTTCTCACTACATGTGTCAGCTCGCCCAAGCGGACCTGGTTGCGACCTTCGGATTTGGCTTGGTAGAGAGCCTTATCGGCAGAATCCAGCAGATCGTCCTGACAATTGGAGTCGTTAGGCCAGCATGACGCCACACCGCAGCTTACCGTTGACAGCCGAGGATGGCTGCCCGGCTCCGGAAGGGCAGGTGACCCGGCGACCTCGACGAGTTTGCGGATTCTCTCAGCAACAATCAACGCTCCTTCCTGCGTCGCGCAAGGGAGCAAGACAACGAACTCTTCCCCACCAAATCGCGCTACAAAATCGTCCTTGCAACGCAGACTCTGCACCAGCAGGGACGCCACGCGCACCAGCACTCGATCGCCATACAGGTGTCCACGGGTATCGTTCGTCATCTTGAAGTGATCGATATCGATCACGATGGCCGCGAGGCAGCTCCCGGAATCGACTGCCTCGCGCCACAACTTCGCGAACTGCAAGTCGTAGGCATGTCGATTGGCAAGACCGGTCAAACTGTCAATGCAGGAAATTTTCTGCAGCTCTACATTCAGAAAGGACAGCTCTCTGCTTTCTATCTCGCTGCGCAGTCGCATCAGGTACCCTAGGCGCTCTTCGCGCCCAACGCTATAGTTGGCGACTACGGTCATCGAGATGGCACAGACCGCTAACGTGATTCCAAGCAATTTCTCCGAAGCATTGAGAAAGTGGTCTTGGTGAATAAAGACGAAATCGCTCGCAAGCAAAACGGCAGATGCGGTCAGAGCGTACATAAATTGCAGACGCATCACGACGTTCACGAAGATCGCGGCGACGATCAGGCCGACCTGTGCGTAAGCGGACGAGGTCGCACTCGTATTGCGCTCAAGGTATAGATGGGTAATTCCAATAAGACAACTGGCCAGCGCAATACTCGTCTCGCGGTACACCTTGTTCGGGCTCCACCGCATGCTGACGTTGATCAGCAGAGCTATCGGTGTAACGAGGCATAGGCGCACCTGCAACGGAACCCAGGAAGCGCCGCCGCGAATAAGATAGTCCGCGATGACATAGGCGTTGAAGAGGCCTATCGCAATCAAACCTTCGATCCAGAGACGTTCCGCACGCTGGACGAACGTCGACTGTTCAAAGCCGCTCTCCAGAGGCTCTGGCAGCGTTAGTTGCCGGAAACCCTTTTGCGAAAGTCGCTCTATCTCCGTGATCGCGAGTTCATGGATTGAAGTGCCTGGCATCTTGATTTTCGATTCTTTCTCACGATTAAGTCTCTTTTTACCTCTGTCGGCAGGCCGGCCTTGTTTCTTCAGGGGTTGAAGTACAAATCTGTACCGAAAGCTGCCCTCCAAACCGACGTTACTAAAGGGGCAGACCAGGACACTCCCTGTTCCGGGGGATACTTGATACTTCTGTGTCATCATTCTTCGACTCGGGTGTGTACTGTGCTTATCAGCTCGCCAGCTCTTTCCTTACTAAAGCTTGTAGTCCTAGACCCAAGGACACGAGACAAGTCGCGGGGTGGAAGCGAAGGGCCGACTCCGCTCTCTTGCCTGGCGTAAGACAATCCCGATCCGAAAACTTCACGTTACAAGGAAGTTGTCGATCAGCCGCGTCTCGCCGACGTACGCAGCCACCGCTACTAGCGAACCTGCTTCGGCATCCATCACCGGCAGCAAACTCATCGCATTCACTACGGCCAGGTAATCCACTTGCACTCCGGCCGCGCTTTGCAGAGTTTCCATTCCGCCTTGGACCAGCACTGCGCTTCGCCGTTCACCGGCGGCGATCATTCGCTCTATCCGCAGCAACGTTCTTTGCAAGATCAGCGCGTGTTCCCGCTCGGTCGCGCTTAAATACTTGTTCCGGCTGCTCAGCGCCAGTCCATCCGTGTCCCGCACGATCGCACAGCCTACCAACTCAACGTCAAAGTTCAGGTCCCGTACCATCTGCCTCAGCACCGCAAGCTGGGCCGCGTCCTTCTGTCCGAAATAAGCTCGGTTCGGCCCCACTGCATGGAACAGCTTCGCTACCACGGTAGCCACGCCAGTGAAGTGTCCTGGCCGTGAAGCTCCATCCAGCCGGTCTCCGATCTTTGGTACGGTCACGGTCGTCATCGCGCCATCGGGATACATCTCTGCCGCCTCCGGAGCGAACAAAATCTCTACTCCTTCAGCCTTCAGCTTGGTACAGTCTTCATCCAATGTCCGAGGATATCGAGCAAAGTCCTCCCCCGGCGCAAACTGTAGAGGATTCACAAAGATTGAAGCGACAACTACCGAGCACTCAGCCTTTGCCCGCTGCACCAGCGACAGATGTCCCTTATGCAGGGCACCCATCGTAGGCACAAAACCCAGCACCGACCCCCCGGTCCGCAACTCGCGGCAGATTCTCTGCATTTCGGCGACGCTCTTTACGATTCGCATGCTGGAGCGCTTACCCTCGCCGCACCTCTGCAGGAACCACTATCAACTCCCGCATCTCCCGGGAAAGATGGTAGCTTTCCGCATCCGAAGGAAACGTTCTTGCTTCTACGTCCTGCCGGTACTCTTCCAAAGCCGCTCGCATCACACCCGCCACGTCCGCGTACCGTCTTACAAACTTGGCTGGGGCTGAGAAGGTCATGGTTATCATGTCGTGCAGCACCAGAATCTGCCCGTCACAATCCGGTCCAGCGCCAATGCCGATCGTGGGAATCTGCAGCTCCTCCGTCACGATTCTGGCTAGCTCACGCGGCACACCTTCCAGCACCAGCGCGAAGCATCCGGCATCTTCGAGCGCAAGCGCATCCGTGCGCAACTCGTCGATTGCCTCCATCGTCTTGCCCTGGACCTTATAGCCACCCATGCGATGGACGCTCTGGGGTGTCAGGCCGAGATGACCCATCACAGGAACCTCCGCGCCAACAATTCGCCGCACCAGTTCCTTCCGTTCGCGCCCACCTTCAAGCTTTACTGCCTCGGCGCCAGCTTCTTTCACAAACCGGACCGCGTTCGCGACGCCCTCGCGATCGTCGGTCTGATAGCTGCCGAACGGCATGTCGGCCACCAAGAGAGCACGCCGCAATGCCCGGCGGGCTCCGCGCGTATACAGCAGCATCTCATCCATCGTTACAGCGAGCGTATTCTCGTGGCCCTGCATCACCATCGCGAGAGAGTCGCCAACGAGGACAACATCAAGCCCAGCCTCGTCGACTAGCCGGGCGCTGGCATAGTCGTAGGCGGTCACCGCGGTGATCGGCCGCTGTAACAACTTCTTTTGCAATAAAGAGGGAACCGTAACTTTAGCGGGAAGATCGGCGCCACGCCCAACACGCGCGCCAACCCGTTCCTTAGAGAACGTAGTCAAACTCATCTTAATCTCCAGTGCAGTTCCACCGCGTGTCGCCTGACAGAGCGCGACTTTGGCCGGATACCACCTGTCCCCAGCAACAACCTGGGTCGTTACTAAGACTACGCGCCTCAGCTGCGTGTCGCAAGTGCGCTCCAAGTCACGTGCGTTCAGGGTTTTGCGACAATCGGCAGTTCAATAAAACTCTCCTGTCCAGGTCCGTGGAAGATCCGTTGCTCCGCTTTGCGATAATCCTGCGGCTTCGCCCAAAAGATGTTCGGGACGAAGGTCTGCGGGTTACGGTCGTAGAGCGGGAACCAGCTCGACTGCACCTGCACCATAATCCTGTGCCCCGGCAAAAATACATGGTTCGCTGGTGGCAGGCTAAACCGGTATAGCAGCGGCTCGCCTGCCGCAATCGCCTTCGGTGTCTCGAGGCTCTCGCGATACCGCCCCCGGAAGATGTCCGCCGAGATCATCCACTGATATCCACCCATCTTGGGCTGTCCTGCGACCTCCTCGGGATAGACGTCGATCAGCTTCACCACCCAATCCGAATCGGTTCCGCTGGTCGACGCAACAAGATTCGCCACCGGCTGTCCGCTGATCTTTACCGGTTGAGTCAATACGTCCGAGGTAAATACCAGTACATCTGTTCGGCCCGAGGCCTCGCGCTGATCGTCCGCCAGCCAGTTTGGCCAGGTCAGCCCATTGTCATAACCGATTGGTTGTATTGGCCTTGCGCGGAAGGGCACCGGTTTTGCGGGGTCGGACACGTACGCATCAAACGGCGTTTCATCTTTGCCCGGCGCGGTGAAGCTCAACGAACCGGTATGCAGATAAAGCCGTGTTCCCTCGCTCGCACAGTCCGCCTTGCAAGGACCGGGCGGCCACGACGGCAGCTTCTGCCATACATTCGTTCCACTCTCATACGCGGTCACAGGCGCGATTGCTGGGGCCGAGGCATCGTCTTTCAAGTATTTTGCGAGGAAGGGAGCGAGGACGTTTTCGCGAAAATATAGCGAGGTGTCGCTGTTGAATTTGATGGCGCCCAGGGTGCTTCCGTCTTCGATGCCCTGGCCGTGGTGCCAGGGCCCCATGACGAGGAAGACCTTGTCGTTGTTGGTGTCCCTGGGCTTGATGGCTTTGTAGACGGCCATTGCTCCGTAGATGTCTTCGGCGTCCCAGAGGCTGTGGACGAGGAGGGTTGGGACTGTGAGGGGTTCGGCGGCGAGGAGTTTGTCAACAGCTTGTTCCTGCCAGAAGGAGTCGTAGGCGGGGTGCTCTATGACCTTGCGCCAGAAACCTGTTTGTTCGAGGCCGCGGCGTTTGCCGAGTTCTCCGGCGGACCCGGCGTCCATGAACATGTCGTAGTCGTCGAAGTTGCTCGTCCACCACTTTACCGAGTTGTCGCGCGTGCCGTCCTGCTCGTAGATGTAGGACATGTTCTGCTGGCGGAAGGCACCGTTGTGGAACCAGTCGTCTCCCTTCCAGCCGTCTACCATCGGGTTCATCGGGACGGCTACCTTGAGGGCCGGGTGCGGATGGAAGAGGGCCATCAGGGTGGTGAATCCGTCGTAGGAGATGCCGATGATGCCGACCTTGCCGTTGCTCTCGGGCGTGTTTTTTACGAGCCAGTCGATGGTGTCGTAGGTGTCGGTGGCGTGGTCGACGGTGGTTGGGTTGAGCGGGCCGCGCAGGGGGCGGTTCATCACGTAGTCGCCCTCGGAGCCGTACTTGCCGCGGACGTCCTGGATGACGCGGATGTAGCCGCCGTCGACGATGACGTCGGTCGCGTTGTCGTAGCCGTAGAGGCTGGGGCCGAGGTGCGAACTCAGCATGTTCGTCGTCAGCGTGTTGGCGCTGTAGGGCGTGCGGGTGAGGAGGATCGGAGCGTTTTTTGCTCCTTTCGGCACGAGGATGACAGTGTGCAGCTTGACGCCGTCGCGCATTGGAACCATGGCTTCGCGGCGGTCGTAGTCGAAGCCGCTGTTGGTCGGCACGAATACCGTGGGAGACTCGCTCGGCAGGGCGGCGGGTGGCTTCGAGGAACTTTGGGCGGGTGCGAGGGGGAGCAGGTTGCAGAGGACTGCGACGACGAGCAGACTTCGGCGGAGCAAAAACGCGGGCATATGTTTCCTTTTCATGGCGAGGACAGGGGAGAGGCCCACTGTCGGTCATGTTTGGGGGTGTCAGAGTGCTGACGGTAATCATATGCGGTGATTGGTCGAAGCTGTTGAAAGTGTGGCTCAGCGACTGCTGCAAATCCATTTCTGTGCCCGGGGCTGCCTCCTCACTGTCTTGCGGGCTTGCGCACCCAAGGGGGGTACCCCCCTATTGCCCGCGCGCAAAACTGTTTAGATTCAGCCGTTTACGGCGGGTCGCTGCTTGCAAAATCGTCATAACAAAAGGGTTATAGCTAAAATCGTCTTTCTAAATGAGTTAGCGCCGGAGGCGTATCCGGGGTCGGCTTGTTTTGATCTATATATCCAGTATAACGGTTTGGTTGTAACTAACATGCCACGCGGATGTTGTTGAATGGTAAAGGGTTAAGTGGTTTGGGGGCTTGACATGCGATTTTTGGGCAGAAAACACGAAAAGAAAATTGCGAGGGCCTAAATCCCGGGCGTTTTGACAGATGCGGCCTGTGTACACAGCGTTCCTTTCCGACCGCAGCTGTGTACGAGCGATGACACCATTGCTGGGTGCCTGGTGTGTAACTGATTGATTTTAAAAGAGAGAGCCGTGGCGAGAAATGGCTGTCGGCTTGCAAAAGCCAAATGCCAGGAGACCTTTATGTTCGCTCGTTGCTGTGTTCGGGGACTCTTGCTCCTCTGCCTTGCTACCGCAGTTGTTGGGTGTGCCACCCAAGGGCTGGATTCCATTCAGGTTACCCCGACAACTCAGGCCCTGACGGTTGGTCAGACTGCGCAGTTTATCGCCGTCGGGACATACGGCAATGCGAACCACACCTCGACGAAGGATGTAACGAGCGGAGTGACCTGGATCTCCAGCGCTCCGGCAGTGGCAACAGTCAATGCTTCCGGGGCCGGCAACGGCCATGGGTGCGGGAACAGCAACGATCACGGCTAGCGCAACGGCGTTCAATGGTCCTGCCGGATCCAGCGCAACCGTCACAGTTACGTCTGCAGGCGGAGGCATAGCCGGGGGAAATATCGTCTCGATTTCAGTCATTCCAGGCTCTCAGTCGGTTTCATCGCCGACCCAAACTACCCAATTCCTCGCCATCGGAACGACCTCGTCAGGGGCCACGGTGAATCTTGGCGGCCAGGTGGCCTGGAGTTCGAGCAGCCCACAGATCGCCACAATCGGCGGGGACCACCGGGCTTGCCACGGCGGTGGGTCAAGGAACCGCCACGATCACTGCTCTCTACAATAACTCCGCGGGCGGGACTGTGGTGGCGGGGACGGCGACCTTTATCGTGGTGGGTGGAACGACCGAGAAATTCACTGCGGTGACCATCACGCCAACCTCTCAGGCGCTGTCGGCGTCGGGTCAAACCAGCCAGCTTATTGCGCTTGGCACCTCCGGAAGCAGCGGCCTCCAGCAGGATGTCACCAGCTCGGCGCAAATCAAGTGGAGTTCCAGCGTTCCATCCATTGCTTCGGTTACCGCGAGCGGCGGGCTTGTTACCGGCGTAAGTGCAGGCACCAGCACCATCACGGCGGAGTTGACGAACGCCGATGGAACCGTGGTGTCAAATAACGCGACCGTCGCGGTTTCAATTACAGCCGCGCCGGAGCCTCTGCTTTCCCTCACCATTATTCCGAGTTCGATTACAGTTGGAGACCTGGGTGATACCGGTCAATTTCTGGCGATTGGAACGTACTCGACCCCGCCCTACGTCAGGGACCTGACAAACTCGCCCAACCTTGTCTGGATTTCTCCTGAGCCCAGCGTTTTCACCGTCAACAGTAACTCCGGGGGCAGCGCGGGGGCTACTGCAGGAATTGTCACTGCCTATGGGTCCGGAAGCACCACCATCATTGCAGAAGCAACGAATCCAATTGACGGCACTATACAGACGGCCACGGCGACGTTCAACTGCCCCCTGGTTCTCCCTAATCCCAACGGCAACCCGCCAACTCCGGGTTCATGCTTTGCGCAGGCGCCCGCACTTCTGGCGACCCTGACTGTCTATAACGAGGGCTTGAATACTACCAATTGGCTTGTAACGGCCCCTTCCGCCACAGGTACGTCGAACGTGCTCCATTGTGGCCCAGGTTGGCCCCTAACAGGCGGAACTGGTGGCTCGGTTTGCGTTGCGACCTACCCAGTTGGAACCACCGTGACCTTGACCGCGCCAGCCGCTGGGGCCCTCTTCGGCGGATGGTCCTACAACTGCGTGAACACCGCGCCTGTTACCGCGGGAGGGCCCAACAGTTGCACGGTCACGTTGACGACCAACGATACTGTGGGAGCTATCTTCAACTAAGAGAAGGGTGCAACTGACATGCCACGCGGATGTTGTTGAATGGTAAATGGTTAGGTGGTCTATGGGCTTGACATGCGATTTTTGGGCAGAAAACGGCAAAAGAAAATCCTGGGGACAAGATATGGCCCAGATCGCAATCGGATTGGGGGGTTCTATCCGTCGATTTTCAGGCGAGATTGCAGCTCCCTGCGGTAGCGCCGGCTCAACCGAAGTCGAACTCCGTTATTCAGCAGGACGTCGTATTCGCCGTTCTCGTTGAGCTTGAGACCGCGAACCCGGTCGAGCTTGACGATGGTCGAGCGGTGAATCCGGCAGAAGATGGATTTGTCCAACTCCTTTTCGAGCTCGGCCATGCTGCGACGAAGGAGGTGTGATTTCGTGCCGACGTGCAGGCAGGAGTAGTAGTCTGCGGCTTCAATCCAATCGATCTCGGTGAGTTTGAGAAAGCAGACCTGGCCGGCGCTTTTTATGATCAAGTGCCCGCGGGTTGGCGGAGAGGTTTTGTTCTGCGTGATTCTCTGTTTGGCGCGATCGAGCGAGCGATCGAAGCGAGAGTTATCGAAGGGCTTCAGGAGATAGTCGAGTGCACCGGCTTCAAAGGCGCGCAGAGCGTATTTGTCGTAAGCGGTGACGAAGACGATGGCCGGAGGCAGATCGCTGCCCAGCATCTCGAGCACGTCAAAGCCGTCGCACTCCGGCATCTCGACGTCGAGGAAGAGCAGATCCGGCCTGGTGGCGCGAATCTTTGTGAGGGCCTCTGCGCCGGAGGTACATTCGGCGATGATTTCGATCTCTGGATGGCGGCGCATGAGCACGAGGAGGCTGCTGCGAGCAAGGGGTTCGTCGTCGACCACCATGGCGCGAATTTTTTGGGAATCTGCTTCCGTGGACACGAATTATGCCTCGGTGGCGGGAGCCACAAGGACAAAGGGAAGAGAGACGGAGACTTCCACTCCGCCTGCATGCTGGTTCTGCAGGGTCAGTTGGAAGGCGTCGCCGTAGAGACCCTGCAGGCGGTTGCGCACGTTGGAGATGCCGATGCCGGACCGAGCCGTCTGCCAGTCGGGGGACAGGCTTGGGCCGTCGTTGCAGACGCTGAGGGTGAGCACCCCGTCGTGGCGCGAAGCGGCGATCCGAACGGCGCCTCCCTGGGCCCGCTTTGCGATGCCGTGTTTGATCGCGTTCTCGACCATGGGCTGGAGGATGAGGCTTGGAACCTGAGCGGAGTAGAGTTCGCCGGGAACGTCGACGCTAAGTTGGAGGCGATCCGCGAAGCGTACCTTCTGGATCTCCAGATACTTCTGAGCAAACTCCATTTCCTGCTGCAAAGGCACCTGCTGGCGGGTGGACTCTTCGAGCATCCGGCGCAGAAAGTCGCTTAGCCCAGCGATCATGCTTACTGCGTCGTCATCCCTTCCTTCGCGGACCAGGCCGGAGACGGAGTTGAGGGTGTTGAAGAGAAAATGCGGCTCGAGCTGCTGCCGCAGGGCATGGAGCTGAGTTTTCAGGAGGAGTTCGTTGAGTCGCACGGTCTCGTTTTGCTGGAGAGCCAGCCGCTCTCGAGAGTCCAGCACATAGTTCACCGTGAGGATGGCTGCGTAGAGGATCACGAAGGAGAGTACCCCGTTGTAAAACTTGTCGAACCAGAGCGGCAGAAACAGGGTTGGAGAGGGGTTGAGGAGATAGGGGTTGAAGAGCAGGTTCAGCCACGACGTCCAGGCGGAGAAGATCAGCCCTATGGTGGCGCAGGCGGTGAGATGCACCAGCCAGGTCAGGACGCGGATTGGCTTTGCGGGTGAGAACCTGCGCCCTAAGTGCATGACGAGATTCGTCGCCAGCGCCCACGGCAGCCAGGAGACCAGGGTAATGGCGAAGAGAACCATCCAGGCGTGGTGCATGCCCTCGGAACGCATGACAAAGACCGTCTGCAAGCCTTCGAACAAGCCGAGGCCGAACCAGATCGCGGCCATCCATAGCCATCGGGGCGGTCCGGAGCGGATGTTGTGACTATCCATATGGAGGATCGTAGTCCAGGTCTCCGGCCGAATCAGCAAAAATGCAGCGAATCGCCGTAGCTGTGCAGTGGCCGGTCTATCGCTTAAACGAGGTTGGAGGAAGACTAGGTGCACGATGCTTTCCATGGGAGAGACATCACTGCCCAAGCAAGGGCAATGGCACAGCACAGCATTGAAAGGAACACGATGAATCGAAGAAATTTGCTCAAGAGTTCGGCGACACTCGGTTTTGCCTCCGCAATTCCCGCCCTGACAGCGGCTAAGTTATTTGCCGGTTCAGCCGCAGGACAAACCAAGAACGAGAAGATTCAACCGATGCCCGCGGCCAGCCGGCTTACGCCTCCTGCTGATGGAAAAATTCCGGTTGCATTTCCGATCTCCGATGGCGCGGTGATCATCGACTTCTGTGGACCGTGGGAGGTATTTCAAGCTGCCGGGTTTCAGGTTTATACCGTGGGAGAGAGCTTGAAACCTGTCCGGGCGAGCGGCGGAATGCAGATCATTCCGAACTACACGTTTGAAACCGCCCCTGCACCGAAGGTGATTGTGATCCCGGCGCAGAATGGGGCAACCAAGGCCATGACAGATTGGATCCGCACCTCGAGCAAGAACACAGACGTAACCATGTCGGTTTGCACGGGTGCGTTTGTGCTGGCAAGAACCGGCTTGTTGTCGGGCAAATCCGCGACGACATTTCATGAAGCGTTCGACAGTTTCGAGGCTGCGTTTCCGGATGTGAAGGTCATCCGCGGAGCAAGGTTCGTGGAGAACGGGAATCTTGCCACGTCGGGCGGTCTGTCGTCAGGGATCGATCTGGCGATTCGCGTGGTGGAGCGCTACTCGGACCGTGAGACAGCCGAGAAACTGGCTTTCGCGCTCGAATACCAGGGCAAGGGCTGGATGGATGCTAATTCAAACCAGGCCTACGCGAAGTTCGTCAGCGAAATGAAGCCAGTTCAAGGACAGCCGATCTGCCCGGTGTGCGGGATGGCGGCCCTTCGGTCGATCTCATCGGTCTACAAAGGGAAGGCGTACTATTTCTGCAATCAAGAGGATAAGCAGACGTTCGATGCTTCTTCCGAGGAGTTCGTCAAGGCGAGTTAGGGAGCAATGGGTCCAGAGAGTGCCTGAACGTCTCTCTGGCCCATCGCGGTTTCTCCAACTTTATTACGCGATTTTCTGCAAGCGAAGATCAGACTCAACTACGAACCAACGGCCAATGCGAGTCAAGAACTTCCGATCAGGCGCGGCCTTTCGCGAAGCTTGGCGGTGGAGGGTACTTGGGTTTGATCTTTGCGGGTGCGGGAGCTTCGGGCTCGAGATCGATGGGGCGGTGGGCGGCGACCATCTCGGCGATGGCGTATTTGAGGGTCTCGATGCCTTCTCCGGTGACGGCGGAGATCGTGTAGAAGGGGAGCTTGCGGCGCTTCGCGAAGGCGGCGAGCTTCTTTAAGTTTGTCGGGGTTGGCGACGTCGGCCTTGGCGGCGACGAGGATGGTTGGCTTGGCGGCGAGTGCGGGGTCGAAGGCTTTTGAGCTCGTCGGTGATGACCTTGTAGTCGTGACGGGGTCGGGCCGTGCACTTCCCGAAGCGGCGGCGCTTGAGTCGGAGACGTCGACGAGGTGGACGATGACGCTGGTGCGCTCGATGTGCTTGAGGAACTGGATGCCGAGGCCGGCGCCGAGGTGTGCGCCTTCGATGAGGCCGGGGAGGTCGGCGACGGTGAAGGACTCGGTGTGGGGGTACTCGCCGACCTGGACGACGCCGAGGTTGGGTTCGAGGGTGGTGAAGGCGTAGTTGGCGATCTTGGGCCGGGCGGCGGAGAGGCGCGAGATGAGTGTCGACTTGCCGACGTTGGGGTAGCCGACGAGGCCGGCGTCGGCGAGGAGACGGAGTTCGAGGCGGTAGGCGCGCTCTTCGCCGGCGCGGCCGAGTTCGTGCTCGCGCGGGGCCTGGTGGGTGCTGGTGGCGAAGTGCTGGTTGCCGCGTCCGCCGCGTCCGCCGCTTGGCGATGACGATGGTCTCGTTGGGGCGGGCGAAGTCGTGGATGAGTTCGCCGGTCTGGTCGTCGTAGAGGAGGGTGCCGACGGGGACTTTGAGGGTGGTGGGTTCGCCGGCGTACCCGGAGCAGTTGGAGCCGAGGCCGTGGCCGCCGCGCTGGGCCTTGTGTTCGGGGTTGAAGCGGAAGTGGACTAAGGTGTTGTGGCTCAGCGATGAGGACATGAGGACGTCGCCGCCGTGGCCGCCGTCACCGCCGGAGGGGCCGCCCTTGGGAACGAATTTTTCGCGGCGGAAGGCCATGCAGCCGTTGCCGCCGTCGCCGGCCTTGATGCGGATTCGCGCTTCGTCAATAAACATTTTTCAATGTTCAGTGTACTAGGATGTAGCGCTACACTGTTGCCATTCACACAGTTTCCTGAAGGCGCGTGGACCAGGTTTGGGGTTGGACGGCCATGACGTTGCGGTTCGGGGACGTGTTTTCTAGACGCTCGGGCCCGGAAGCGTAACCGGTGATTAACGCATCTGTTAATCGCGGTATGTAATCTTCAGTCCAAGCCAAAATGTGACCAGATAACGAACGAGGATCCACCTCGTGCGCTTGGCAGGTTAGGAACAACTTGAGGAGGCGTGATGATGAACAAGATGATGAAGTTTTTGCTCTTGGCGGCAGCTAGTTTAGTGACGAGTCCGTTGCTGGCACAGTCGAGTACGCAGGGGGCAATTGGCGGAACGGTATTTGATACGACGGACGCGGTGGTGCCGAAGGCGGCCGTGACGATCCACAACGACGGTACGAATGCCGATATCCACTTGAGTGCGGACGACAGCGGTTATTTCAAGGCGCCACTGGTTGAACCTGGAACCTATACCGTGACCATTCTGGCCAACGGGTTCAGGGACTATCGCGCGAACCAGGTGATTGTTCAGGTGGGCCAGCTGACGACGGTGACGCCGCATCTTGTGACGGGCTCTGCTTCGCAGGTGGTCGAGGTGACCGCAGAGGCACCGATCCTCAACTTCGAGTCGCCGGACTTTTCGTCGAATCTCAATAAGAAAACACTCGACGATCTTCCGATCAACAATCGCCGCTGGTCGAGTCTTGCGATGACGACTCCGGGAGTCGTGTCGGACTCGAACGGCTTTGGTCTGGTGAGTATCCGCGGCATCAGCCCGATTCTGAATAACGTGCTGATCGACGGCGCCGACGACAACCAGGCGTTCTTCTCGGAAGAGCGTGGACGTACGCGTGAGGCGTATTCGACCTCGGCGAGCGCGGTACGTGAGTTTGCGGTGAACACTGGCGTCTATTCGGCGGAGTATGGCCGCGCCGCGGGTGGCGTGATCAACTCGGTCACCAAGAGCGGCACGAACCAGATTCATGGCGAAGCGTACTTCTACGACCGTGAGAGCAACTGGAACGCTTACAACGCGTTCAGCAAGATCACCACTCCAACCCTGAATCCCACGACCGGTGGCTACACGTTTCCGACAACACCGTTGAAGCCGGAAGACGTTCGCAAGATCTACGGCTTTACCGCCAGTGGTGCGCTGATCAAGGACAAACTGTTCTGGATCTATACCTACGACCAGCACTCGCGCATCTTTCCGGGCGCCGCGATTCCGAGTTCGGCGGCGAGCTTTTACGCACTGCCGGACGCTGACCTTGCCAACTGGAGCTTCGATCGCCGCCAACGGCTATGTGTCGGGTGGAGGAGCGAACTCGATGGACAGCCAGGCCGGTGTGCTGGCCATTCGTCAGGGTCAGCCCGCGACGGCAGCAGGTTACGCTGTCGGTGCAAAGCTCTATCAGGCCGGCATCGTTGGATTGCAGTCAGACCTTGGCACTGTACCGCGTACGGGCTACCAGGAGATCAACACTCCGAAGCTCGATTGGCAGATCAACCAAAAGGAGCATGTCAGCTTTCTCTATCACCGTCTTCGCTGGGACTCTCCCGGCGGCGTGCAGACGTCGGCGACGAACGACTACGGTCTCGATACGTGGGGTAATGACTTCGTCAAGCTGGACTATGGGGTTGCCAAGCTGACGAGCCTGCTCTCCACGAAGATCAGCAACGAGTTGCTCTACCAGTACGGACGCGAGCTCAACGACGAGACGCAGCAGCCCTTCAGCGCTTACACGCTGGCGAACCTTGTGGGAGCCGGCGGCAACGTTCCCGAAGTTGCGCTGGACACGAGCGTCTTCGCAAACATCGGGTCTCCGTACTATTCCTATCGGCTGGCATACCCGGATGAGCGCAAGTGGCAGATTGGCGACGTGCTTCACTACACCAAGAGCAACCACAACTTCACCTTTGGCGGGGACACGGTACATAACTGGGACCTGCTGAACAATCTTTACGAGGCGAATGGTTACATTACCTACGGCTACCTCGGCAACTACATCAACGACCTCCTGAACAAAGGCAAGTCGGCTTCGACGTGCGGTACGCAGACCGGTCAGGCGCCAACGTCAGCGACGACGACGGGCTGGACGGGCAGCTCGCCGTGCTACACGTCGACCACCCAGGGCTTTGGAGCGAGCCCGACGTTTGCCATCACCACGTTTGATTATTCTGTGTTTGGACAGGACAACTGGAAGATTACACCCCGGCTGACGCTTGAGCTTGGTGCACGGTATGACTACGAGTTCCTGCCTTCACCCGCGGCCAACCTTACCGGCCCAACCGGTCCATACGCGCCTTTTCCGGGGGTCACAAATCATCCCAGCGACAAGAACAACGTCGGTGTTCGCATCGGTTTCGCAGACGATGTCTTTGGCGACGGCAAGACCGTTCTTCGTGGAGGCTACGGCATCTTCTACGGCCGTATCACCAACGGTGTGCTGCTGAATACGCTGCTCAATACGGGCAGCCCGAATGGCCAGTACACCTCGGTGTTCAAGCCTGCGACCGTCGGCGCACCGGTGTTCCCCAACATCGTTCAGGCGGCGTCCGGTACTGTGGCGGCCCCGGGGGTGTACTTCCTCGGGCCACATCTTCAAAACCCGCAGGTGCATGAGTACGATCTCGTCCTGCAGCAGGAGATTGGGAGGGGAACGATCTTCTCGGTGAGCTATCTGGGAGCGCTTGGCCGCGAGTTGCCGAACTTCCTTGACCTCAACCTTGACCCGACTACCGTGGTGCCGGTGACGATCACCGTCTCCGATACCAGCGGCAAGGGACCGTTACCAAACGGATCGCAGTACATTGTCCCGACTTACACCAAGTATGGCAACACGGGCCTGTTCGGGTCGGTTGCGACTAACTTCCAGAACATCACGGAGGTGGTCAGCAATGTGAATTCGACCTACAACGCCCTGGTGGCCGAGGTACAGAACCGCTCGATTCACAATCTGCAGTTCGACTTCAATTTCACCTGGGCGCACGCGCTGGACTTTGCCCAGAATGCGACGACAACCACCTCCGCCAATAGTTGGTATGACCCCTACTCCAACGCACGGGCGAACTACGGGAACTCGAACTATAACGTTCCCACCCGGTTCGTTGGGTATGCCCTCTATACGTTCCCGGTGATCCACTCTTCAGCGTGGTACACCTACGCAAGCAACGGTTGGAGTATCGATACCTCCTTCCAGGCGCAGAGCGGCCTGCCGTATACGACCGCAGTTAGCGGCTTCAACTCGAACGACGCCATTGCCGGCGATTGGAACGGAGCGGGCGGAACTACGGCGATCCCGGGAATTGGCCTCAACACGAACAGACAACCTCGGAAGATCGTGGACGACATGCGTGTTCAGAAGCAATTCACCTTCGCGGAAAAGTACAACCTGCAGTTGCTTGCCAATGTCTTCAACATAGCCAACCACCAGAACATCGATGGAGTTGGAACCACGGCGTACAAGCTGAGCAGCGGCGCTGCGGGCAACCTGGGTGTCGCAACCTTCCAATCCGCAACGTTCGCCGTACCGACCAGCAGCAATAACAGCGGCTTCCTCTATACGCCGCGTGAAATAGAGATTGGTGCGCGGTTTGTCTTCTGAATTTGGGCCGTCACGTATTTCAGGGGCGGTAGCTTTGGCTGCCGCCCTTTTGTTTAATACTGTCATGGCATTCTTTAATTCGTTTGTATGCGGTAAATCTCTTATCATCATAGGTATAACGCGAAGTTGGTTTTAGAAAGCTATGCCGCAGACAATTGTGGCCGTAGCGGCGCTATTTTTAGATAGTTCCCGTGGCTTGGTGTAGAGCAGTACAAATTTCCGCGGAGAGTGCATGTTGTTCTGTCGAGAACGCGCAAAGTCTGGCGCGTTCGTAAGGAAGATTGTCTGGGCCTGCTTGTTGTGGTGCTCCGCTGCTGCGACCGTAGGGCCGTGCGCGCTGGGGCAGACAGCGGTGGACGGAGCTATCGGCGGTTTTGTTGTTGATGCGGGTGGGCGCGCGCTTCCTGGAGCAGTGGTACAGGTGCAGAGCGTCCCGAACGGAACGACGGCACGGATGATGACGGGGGGCAAGGGAGAGTTTCTGGTGGGGCACCTCCCGGCCGGAGAGTACAGCGTGGTTGTGGAGTATGCGCTGTTTGCGCGTCTGACATTGCAGCCGGTTGTTGTCGAATTAGGAGGCGAGACGTCGATAGAGGCGCGGCTGCAGCTGGGGGGTGTTGCGACCTCAGTGACCGTGAAGGCGGAGCCGGACTCTTCGGTCTCTGTAGCCGCTGGCGATGTGTCGTCTGCCGCTGTCGCTGGTGTCGTCACACCGGATGAGGTCGAGAGGTTGCCGGTGAATGGGCGGCGGTGGCAGACGTTCGCGCTGCTAATGCCGGGGGTCAACGTCGATCCCGAGGGGGACGGCTTGTTGAGCTTCCGTGGGGTGGCCTCGACACAGAATAGCAGCAGGGTCGATGGCGGGGACGACGACCAGAGCTTCGGGTCAGTGCCGCGCGGGACGGGGACCGAGAGCGGAGCGGAGATCGAGGACGCAGCGGAGGTCGGGGTTTCGGGACGCGTCAGTGTTGGGAGCGCGACAGGAGGTGGTGGGTATGGGCGGCACTCGGGGATGGCCTATACGTTTTCGCAGGAGGCGGTGCGTGAGTTTCGGGTGAGTGGACAGAACTACTCGGCGTTGTACGGCCACGCTGCCGGCGGGATCATTACCACGGTTTCGAAGAGCGGAACGAACGAAGTGCATGGGACTGGATTTTACCTGGCGCGGACGAGTGCGTTGGCTGCTACGAACCCTTTCTCGATTGCGAGCAACTATGTCGATGGCGTGACGACGAGTGCGGCGGTTAAGCCTCATGATCTGAGGCAGCAGTTCGGAGGCAGTATTGGCGGCGCTGCGGTGCGGGACAAGCTCTTCTACTTTTATGCCTACGATCAGCAGGCGCGTGACTTTCCGGCGATATCGACCCCTGACGGACCCCAACTTTTATGCTTTGACCGCGACGCAGCAGGCGTTGTTGGGGAACCGCGGCGTTACTCCGGCAAAGGTCAATGCGGCGTTGAATTACCTGGACAGCCTGACGGGAACGATTCCCAGACGACAGGACCAGACGATCAACTTCGGCAAGGTGGACTGGCAGGCGTCGGGGCAACACCGCGTGAGTGCGCAGTATGACCGGGCACGTTCGAGCTCTCCTGCGGGCGCGCGGTCTTCGCCTGTGGTCGATGTGGGCAGGGCGAGCCTGGGCGGCAGCTATGCCAAGGTGGATGCGGTGCTCGGACGATGGATTTGGCTGCCGACGGTGAGGTTGAGCAATGATCTGCGGGTGCAGTATGGGCGGGAGCTTCAGTATGAACAGGTAGAGGCGCCGTTGCCGCAGGAGCCGGCCGTGGGGCCCGGGGGGTCGGCTCCGGAGGTCGCGATTGGGCCGGATGGATTTACGTATGGGAGCTCGCCTTCGCTGGGGCGCAAGACGTTTCCGGACGAGACCAAGGTCGAGCTTGTTGATTTGGTGACATGGACGCGCGGCCGGCACCAGCTTCAGGCAGGCATTGATCTTAGCCTGGTGCATGACGACATCGACGCTCTCGCGAATATGCAGGGGGCGTTTCATTACGACAGCTCGACGATCTCAGGGCATGCCGGCGGACTTGTGGACTGGATTACGGACTATACGTTCAACGTGAATGCCTACCCGAATGGTGGATGTCCTTCGATTGTTTCGGCAGTGCACGATTTCTGTTTTCGCTCGTTTACACAGAGCTTTGGGCAGCAGGCGGTGACGTTCAATACGCAGGAGTGGGCGGGGTTTCTGCAGGACGACTGGCATGTGAAGCCAGGGCTTACCGTCAATGCCGGGTTGCGGTACGAGTATGAGTTCCTGCCGTTGCCGCAGCAGCCAAATACGGTCCTTGATGCGGCATTCGGCAATATCGGCGCGACGAGTGTGTTTCCTGAAGACAGAGATAATTTTGGGCCGCGTCTAGGGGTCGCATGGGAGCCGTTCGGGTCGGGCCGGGGGCTCGTGCGGGTTGGGTACGGGCTGTTTTATGGGCGGCTGCCGGGCGCTACGGTGCGAAGTGCGCTGGTTGATACGGCGCTGGCTTCGTCCGCCAGGCATGTGCTGATTACACCTGCGACGGTTACAAATTGTCCGCAGGTCGCAAACCAGGGGTTTGGATATGCGTGCGCTTATGTGACGACTCCGCCGTCTGCCGTCACGACGACGACCTCGGCGATGGTGTTCGATCACAGGTTTCAACTGCCGGCAGTGCAGCAGGGCAGCTTGACTGTGGAGCGCGAGGTGGGTGCGGGTGTGATTGCGAGCGCGACGTATCTGATGAATCTTGACCGGCAGCTGCCGAACTCGGTCGATATTAATATCGCTCCGGGCACTGCGACGAAGATGTTTCAGCTTCAAGGGGGGACAGGCGCGGTGGGAGTGCAGGACGGCGAGACGTTTGTTGTTCCTTTTTATTCGCAGCGTGTGAATACAAGCTTTGGGCCGGTGACCGATATTGTTTCGAATGCGGACGCTTCGTACAACGCGATGGTGCTTGAGGCGCGGCGAAGGCTTCATGGCGGCCTTGAGTTTCGGGTGAGCTGGACCTGGGCGAAGGCGATTGATTATGGCCAGGGGGGCGCCACTCCGCGGACGAATGCGCAGTTCGATCCCTTCAACGTGCTGTATGACAAGGGGCTGTCGGAGTTGAACTATCCGCATAAGGTGCTGGCGAGTGCGGTGTGGGAGCCGACGCTTGCCAGTGAACGGCATTGGTTTCGGATCGCCGCGAACGGATGGACTGTTGCACCGCTATTTGCTGAGTCGAGCGGCCGGCCGTACAGTCTCGATATCTTTGGGGGCACGCGGCTGACAGGCGGGCATGAGAGCATCAACGGCGCGGGGGGTGCGGTGTATCTGCCGACGGTGGGGCGAAATACGCTGCGGCTGCCGGATACGGGGAGGTTCGATTTGCGTGTGAGCCGGGCAATGCGAGTGACGGAGCAGGTGCGGATGCGAGGGAGCGTGGAGGTGTTCAACCTGACCAACCGGGTGAACTACTCGGCGATTATGCAACGGGCGTTTCTTGTGGGGACGGAGACGAATGGGGTGACGCCGCTGGTCTTTCAGAACGCGGCGACGGTCGCGGCCGAGGGGTTGAATGTGCGGCCGTTTGGGACGTTTACTGCGGCGTCGACGGGGCAGTCGCCGGAGCGGCAGGTGCAGCTCGGGGTAAGGGTGGAGTTCTGAGGTTCAGTGTTGTGATAAGGAGAGGGTGTTGCCGTCGGGGTCGATAAACCATGCGACCCTGGCGCCTCCAGGAGCGGTCCAGACACCATCGGCGCTTTGCTCGAGGAAAGGATAGCGGTTGAACTTCACGGCTTGGCCGGTCATCTCGGCAACGGTCTTGTGGATGTCTTTGACTTGCCAGCCGAGGATTGTGAACGGGAAGGGAGTGAAGTCGTCCACGCGGACGATGCGGACCATGGTTCCGTTGGCGTCCATGACGATGGCGAAGGCGTCGTCGCTGACGAAGCGCAGGCCGAGGGTCTCGTAGAAGCGGCGGGCGCGGGTCGCATCTTTCGTGGGGATGAAGGCTACAAGAGGGCTGTGGGTAAGCATGCGCGGCCTCGTTCGTCGGTCAGTTTAGCTGAAATCGTGGCGGTCGGCTTGTTGTGGGGGCCGCTGGAAGAGACTCTGGTCTCCAGTCTGACCTGGAGTGAGGTCGGAGTGGGTGGTGAAACGTGCAATGGGGAATGCGTTCGGGTAGTTCTGTTGGATCCACGCTGTCATTTGTTCGCGAACCAGGCACCGCAGGTCGAAGTTTTCGCTGGAGTTGCGGGAGCTCATAAGACAGCGCAGCTCCATGGAGCGGTCGGTGAGGTTGGTGACCTGCAGACCGCAGACCCGCTTGTCCCACAGGGGCGAGGAGTGGACGACCGTCTCGAGCTGCCTTCGCAGGTCCTCCACTGGAATCGAGTAGTCGACGTAGAGAAACGCGGTGCCCATGATGTCGGAGGACTCGCGTGTCCAGTTCTGGAAGGAGTTTTCGATGAAGTAACTGAGGGGGACGACGAGCCGGCGGAGGTCCCAAATTCTAACGACGACGTAGGCCGAGTTGATCTCTTCGATGCGGCCCCATTCTCCCTGAATGACGACGACGTCATCGATGCGGATCGGTTCGGTGACGGCAATCTGGAGGCCGGCGAAGAAGTTAGCGGCGGTGGATTTGGCGGCGGTGGCCAGGATCAGTGAGGCGATGCCGGCCGAGGCGAGGAGTCCGGAGCCGTAGTGCCAGATTCGCGGATCATTGAAGGTCCACAGCAGCGCGCCAATGTCGATGATGACGACAAAGGTGATGAGCATGCGACGAAAGAGCTGGAACTGGGTGTGGATCCGGCGCGCCCTAATGTTGTTTTCGGCCGTGAGGTCGTAGCGCCGCAGCATAACGGTCTGGAGGACGTAGATGCAGCCGATGGCGAACCAGCCGAGCGCGACCACGATCAGCATGATGAGTGCTTGCCGCAAAATGGCGTCGATATCGTCGGGCAGGCCAGGGACGACGGGCAGGACGATGAACAGGCAGGTCAGAAGGAAGATTGCGCGAGCGGGCCTCCCAAGATGTTTCTGCAGCCCCCAGCCGAGGGCGTGGACTGCCGATTCTTTGCGGCGCAGAACGCGAAACAGAACGTAATGCACCACGTTAGCGAGCACAAGCACGCTGCAGAAGACGAAGATGGCAAAGAACCAGCCGTGCCGGAAGTGAAAGATCGCGAACATCGAAAGGGCAGGATGGACTGCGCGTAGTTGGGCAGGGATGAGATTTTCTGGATTCAAGGGGCTCGGCCTCCCTGGTCGGTTAGATGCGTCGAGGCGAGGGTTGGTCAGGACGGCGTCGGTAAACCCTTCGTTGGCCGGCTATTTGTGCTGCAGGTATTCGAGGGCCTCCAGTACGGCCTTCTCTAACGCGATGCGCTGGTCGGAGTAGGAGTGGTCGGTCGTCATGTGGATGGTGGTGAGTTCGGTGGCGCCGGCCTTGCGGAGGGCCTCTACGAAGGCGTCATTGGATGGGGCGAGGCCGTCGTCTGAAGTGATGACGAGCATGGAGCGGTTTGCGAGCTTCGATCCGAGAGCAGGGACGTTCCAGGCGGCGGCGTTCGCCACGACCTCTTTGGCGAGACTCTCGGGGGTGCAGCCGGCGAGCGGCGCCATCCCTTCCGCGGCAAAGTGTGCTGCAAGAGCGGCGTTCGCCATCTTTTCCTGGCCGGGCTTGAGGGATTGCACCTTGTCTACTCCCATGTCGGCGGCAGAGATCAGGCCAACGAATTTGATCCCAGCGTCCTGGGCACCGACGTAGCGTGCCATGAAGCCGCCCATGCTGTGGCCGATGAGGACGATGTAGGCGGGGTCGGAGCGCAGCTTCTTTGCGTTGGCCTCGTCACGGAGGTAGGCGATGGCGGATTGCGTGTCTTCGATGGAGTGAGTGAACGAGAAGTCGCCGGGTGAGCCCCAGGAGCCGCGGTAGTCAAAGTAGGCGACGTCCCAGCCGTCGCGGCGGATGGCCTGGGCGAGGTCGAGGTTCTTTTCATTGCCGGGGAAGCCGTGAAGCAGGACGCACGACTGGGTGGGGGCCGGGGCCCTCTGCGATGTAGGCGAGGGCGTTGAGCATTGAGCCGTGGCTGGGAATCTGGAAGGTCTCAATTGTGGCGGGATTGGCCTTGTCGGGTGCGGGGTCGGTGGTGATGGCCGCGGGAAGCTGTTGGGCATGGAGGTGGAGCGTGGCGCAGAGAAGCGCCGAGGCAGCGAAAAGTTTTCGGAGACGCATGGCTGATTGTTGTTCGAAGGGCCTCGAGTTGTAAAGCAGATGCGCGGCACACCGTAAAATGGAGATGTGAGCTTTACGGAACAGTTCGATGTGGTGGTGGTGGGGGCGGGGCACGCTGGGTGCGAGGCGGCGATGGCGGCGGCGCGGATGGGGCTGCGGACGGCGATCTTTACGCTGAACCTGGATTTGATTGCGCAGATGAGCTGCAATCCGGCGATTGGCGGGATTGCCAAGGGGCATCTGGTGCGCGAGGTGGATGCCCTGGGTGGGGTGATGGGCGAGGTGGCGGATGCTGCGGGGATCCAGTTTCGCCTGCTGAATACCTCGCGGGGGCCGGCGGTGTGGTCGCCACGGGCCCAGTGCGATAAGGCGCTGTATCGGGTGAAGATGCGGGAGGTGCTGGAGGGGCAGAAGAATCTGTTTATCAAGCAGGCCGAGGTGGTGGACCTGGTTGTGGAGGAAGCGGTGCGAAGTCAGCAGAGTCAGCAACCGCTGCGCTGCGGATGACATCGCAGGTGGTTCGTGGGT
The DNA here is from genome assembly GCA_963756685.1 of uncultured Acidobacteriaceae bacterium. Classification (GTDB taxonomy): domain Bacteria; phylum Acidobacteriota; class Terriglobia; order Terriglobales; family Acidobacteriaceae; genus Edaphobacter. The sequence goes on along the minus strand of CAVWON010000001.1, from coordinate 1,598,394 downwards.
TGAAGCTGCGGGATGGGCGGATGATGCATGCTGCGGCGACGATTGTGACTACGGGGACGTTTCTGAATGGGCTGATCCATTGCGGGGAGCAGCAGTATACGGCGGGGCGGAGTGGCGAGCCGGCGAGCGTGTTGTTGGGCGAGAGCTTGAAGCGGCTGGGGTTGCGGGAGTGCCGGTTGAAGACGGGAACGCCTCCGCGGCTGGATGGCCGGACGATTGACTGGAGCCAGTTTGAGGAGCAGCCGGGGGATGCGGACCCGACGCCGTTCAGTTTTCAGTGACGAAGGACGGGACTCTGCCGCTGCGGCAGATCATGTGCCACATTGCGCATACGACGCCGGAGACGCTGCGGCTGATTCGGGAGAATGTGCATCGGTCGCCGATGTATACGGGGCAGATTGAGGCGATCGGGCCGCGGTATTGTCCGTCGATCGAGGACAAGATTGTGCGGTTTCCGGAGAAGACGCAGCACCAGTTCTTTCTGGAGCCGGAGGGGCTGAATACGCATGAGGTGTACATCAATGGCATGAGCACGAGCCTGCCGATGGAGGTGCAGGCGGCGATGGTGCGGTCGATCCCGGGGCTCGAGAACGCAGAGATGCTGCGGCCGGGATACGCGATTGAGTATGACGCGATCGATCCGACGGAGCTGGATCGGACGCTGCGGGTGAAGTAGTTTGCCGGGCTGTTTCTGGCGGGGCAGATCAATGGGACGAGCGGGTATGAAGAGGCGGCGTGCCAGGGGTTGATGGCGGGGATCAATGCGGCGCTGTGCGGTGCAGGGGTGAGGACGGCGTTTACGCTGGATCGGACGGAGGCCTATACGGGGATTCTGATCGACGATCTGATCTGCAAGGGGACGAATGAGCCGTACCGGATGTTTACCTCGCGGGCGGAGTTCCGGCTGCATCTGCGGATTGATAATGCGGACCGGAGGCTGACTCCGCATGGGCGGCGGCTGGGGCTGATCGATGATGCGGCGTGGGCGGAGTATGAGGCGAAGATGGCGCGGGCGGCGGCGTTTGAATGCTCTGCTGAGTACGGTGCGGGTGCGACGCGGAGGAGTTGCCGGCAGAGCTGCTGGCAGCGGCTGCGATGGCGCTGCCGCGGGAGTGCAGCGGGCAGACGTTTGCGCAGGTGCTGAAGCGGCCGGAGGTGACGGTCGAGGGATTGCTCCGCTGCTGCGGAACCGATTGGCGAGCTGAGCGGACGCTGGCGCTTGAGGGACTGGGTCCGCGGTGATGGACGCTGTGGGTGCTTCGGGTGGTTCGCGACTGCCGGCTTGGGTGCGGAATGAGATGAAGACGGTGGAGACGGAGATCAAGTACGCCGGGTATCTGGACCAGCAGCGGCGGTCGATGGAGAAGATGCGAAGGCGGAGAAGGCGGGTGATTCCGGAGTGGTTCGACTATGCGGCGCTGCTAGCGGGCTTGTCGACGCGAGATGAAGGAGACGCTGGCGCGGGTGCGGCCGCAGACGCTGGGGCAGGCGAGCCGGATTGCAGGGGTTACGCCGGCGGCAGTGAGTCTGGTGCATGTCTACATTGAGATCCAGGGAAGCGGCAGAGCGGCCTGAGCGGTTGCGTCGAGTGCCGGCTTCGAATGTTCGCTGTAGTCGTCGAGATGTTTCCGGCGTCTAGCAGTTCTGAACGTCGCGATTCGCGACGTTGGGAGATGTGTGGCGATGGCAAGGAACGCGGTTCGAGTGGTGCTGGGAGTGTGTTGGTTGCGGGTGCGGTTGTGATGGGGGTGAAGACGATGGTCTTTGGAGCAGAGAGGAAAGAGCCGCTTGCCGGCGCCGGCGGTGGATGAGCAGCATCCGACGGCGAAGCATGAGACGGCGGTGTTTGCGGGCGGATGTTTCTGGGGTGTGCAGACGACGTTTCAGCGGATCAAGGGTGTGACGAAGACTACGGCGGGCTACTCGGGCGGGACGACGGACACGGCGACTTACGAGCCAGGTGTCGTCGGAGACGACGGGGCATGCGGAGTCGCGTGAAGGTGGTGTTTGATCCGGCGAAGATCAGCTATGGGACGCTGCTGCGGGTGTTCTTCTCGGTGGTGCACGATCCGACGCAGTTGAACCGGCAGGGGCCGGATGTGGGGACGTCCTACCGGTCGGTGATCTTCTATACGACGCCGGAGCAGCAGAAGATTGCGGAGGCGTATATCGCGCAGCTGGATGCGGCGAAGGCGTTTCCGAAGCCGATTGTGACCCAGGTGGTGCCGCTGGAGGCGTTCTATGACGCGGAGGACTATCACCAGGATTATGCGGAGAAGAATCCGAATAATCCGTATATCCAGGTGTGCGATGTGCCGAAGGTGCGGCGCTGCAAGGAGCAGTTTCCGGAGCTGTTTCAGGACTATAAACCCAAATAACGCAGCGGGTGTTGTCCGCTATTGTGTGACTTCGCCCTCGGGTTCGTCGGTGGGGTTGTCGATCTCGGCCTGGAAGCCTTCGAGCAGGCGTTCGAGGAAGGCGTCGGTGTCGGCGCCTTCGTTTTGGAGCTGGTGGGCGAGGGCGATGTGGCGGGCGAGGTCGGCGAGGACGATGCCCCAGGCGAAGGGGTCCTCCCAGGCGCCGCTGCGGATGCTGACGTGCTGACCCTGTTCGGCGATCCAGACACGGAGGACTTCGAAGGACGCTTTGTCGCGCTGCGCTACCGGTGGAACGTTTAGATATTTCTCGACACCCATTGGCTCTCCTGCGCGACTTGGGATTGCGGCTGATTGTTTCGGCTTGTCTTTAGCCTATAACGGTTGCGGCCTGTGTGTGCGAGTGGGTCTGCGCGGAGCGTAAACTGGAACCAACGGGTTGGCCGAATTCGCAGGATTTGCCGGATTTGCACAGCTTCCACAGGATGCCAGCTATTCCGCAGGCCCGCCTTCGGTAACTTAGGACTTGATGGCTGCATTCCCCCACATCGTCGGAGACCAGGAACGGCCGACCTCCGTGCATGCCGAGATGACCATTCTCGGTGCGATGCTGGTGGAGCCTGTCGCGATCATCGACGCGACGATGTTGTTGAAGACCGACGACTTTGCCCTCGACTCGCATCGCAAGATCTACGCCGCGATGCTGCATCTGGTCGAGGTTGGTCACGGCGTCGATATCGTTACGGTCACGGGCAGATCTGAGCAAGAAGAAAGAGCTGGATTCAGTCGGCGGCTTGCCGTATCTGGCCTCCCTGAGTGAGGGACTGCCCCGCAAACTCAACATTGAGAGCTACGTTCGCATCGTTCGAGATAAGAGCCTGATGCGGCAGCTTGTTGACTGTGTGCGATATGGGCATGATCGAGGCGTCCGACCAAAGTCGTGATGCCCTTGACGTACTGAACCAGGTGACGGGCCGGTTGACGGAGATCTCGGAACACGCGGTCACTGGCGGCTTCTCTGACATTGCTGCGATCGTGAAGGACTCGTTCGGTTCGATCGATGCGCTGTATGAGCAGGGGCGCGAGGTCACGGGGCTGGCGACGCACTATATGGAGTTCGACCGCATGACCAGCGGGCTGCAGGATTCGGAGCTGATTATCATTGCGGCGCGGCCTTCGATGGGCAAGACGGCGTGGGCGATCAATATTGCGGAGAACGCGGCGGTCCGCGGAGGCAAGGTGGTCGCGGTCTTCTCGCTGGAAATGAGCAAGGAGAGCCTGCTGCGCAGAATGCTGGCGTCGCGAGGCGCTGGTGAACTCGCAGGCAAGATCCAGACGGGATTGCTGCTGCGAGGAGGACAAGGGCAAGCTGCTGAACGGGCTGAGAACGGCTGATGGAGTCGAAGATCTTCATCGACGACACGCCGGGGATCACGCTGGCCGAGATGCGGGCGAAGGCGCGGCGGTTGAAGCAGCAGCAGGGCCAGCTGGACCTGATCGTGATCGACTATCTGCAGCTGATGACGGGCACGAACTCGAACGGCAAGAAGGGTTTCGAGAACCGGACGCAGGAGGTGTCCGCGATCTCGCGCGGGTTGAAGGCGCTGGCGAAGGAGATGAAGGTGCCGGTGGTGGCGCTGTCCAGCTCTCGCGTGCCAGCGAGCAGCGGGCGGCGACAAAAAGCCGCTGCTGAGCGATCTGCGTGAGTCGGGATCGATCGAACAGGACGCCGACGTGGTCTGCTTCATCCATCGCGAGGAGTACTACGACCGCGAGAACGAAGACCTGAAGGGCAAGGCCGAGATCATCATTGCCAAGCAGAGGAACGGGCCGACGGGAAGCATTCAGCTTGCGTACCTTGCGGACTACACGCGGTTCGAAAACCTGCAGCATGGCGATCCTGGCGGATACTAGTCTCCTCAGCTGACCGGTATTTTCCAAAAAACTACTGACACAATGCTGTCAGTAGGGTGTCCGTATGCTGCCCTTGTGTTCACGACCAACACAGGAGGCAATATGGAGAAGCAGCTAAAGTCAGCAGCAGCGTGGTTCGAGATTCCCTGCGCCGATCTGGACCGGGCACAGCGTTTCTACGAGACGATTCTTGGATGCAGGATGAAGAAGGACGACTTCGGCGACGTGGGCGACGTGATGTGCGTCTTCCCTGCCGAGCGTGGCGGTGTTGCGGGGGCGCTGGTGAAGCGGCCGCTCCAGCAGCCTAGCAGCAACGGAACGATGGTGTATCTGAACTGCGACGGCGAGTTGGATGGCACAATCGCGCGCGTCCCCGGTGCGGGCGGCACGATCCTGATGAGGCGCACTCCGGTCCCGGGAGGCTTTGGCGCGTTTGCCTGCCTCAAGGATTCGGAGGGCAATCATGTCGGCCTGCATACGGCGTTCTGATGATTGCGGTAAGACAATCGGGCGCCAATCCCCGAACCAGTCCAGGAACCAATCCGGGATCCAATCTAGGATAAATGCATGCGACGGGCCGACCGGCTATTCCGAATCGTACGGATCCTGCGTGGCGGCCGCCTGCAGACGGCCCGTACGCTTGCGCAAAAGCTGGAGGTCTCGGAGCGAACTATCTACCGCGATGTCAGCGATCTGCAGACGTCAGGCATGCCGATTGAAGGCGAGGCAGGAGTCGGGTACACCTTACGGCGTGATCTTGACCTGCCTCCTCTGATGTTTACGCGCGACGAGTTGACCGCGCTTGTACTCGGGGCGCGGCTGGTGCGGGCGTGGGGCGGTGCGGCGAGTATGGTCGCTGCCGACCAGGCCCTGCAACGCATCGAGGCAGTGCTGCCTGCGGGCCAGTTCGCGAGCGGCTCGACGCGATTCTGATGTATGCCCCGGGCTTTCACATGACGCAACTTCTGCGCGAGCGGCTCGATCTGCTGCACGAGGCCTGCATTGACCGGCGTGTACTGTCGTTCGCGTATACGCGGGAGGATGGCCAATGCAGTCAGCGCGAGGTGAGGCCGCTTGCGCTCTACTTCTGGACCGGAGTGTGGACGCTGGCTGCGTGGTGCGAGCTGCGGAAGGACTTCAGGACGTTTCGTATCGACCGCATGCAGGACCTTCAGGTGCTGGGTCGCGAGTTCGTCCAGAAGAAGGGACAGAGACTCGAGGACTACCTCCGGCAGGTGATGAGACCGAGCTCGGTTTGAGTGGTTGCCCGCGACCTATGCGGACTATTGTCTCCCTTTGAACAGGACATCAACACTCTTTCCCGCGCTGGCTGGCATCATTAGAGCATGCCCCTGCAGAGCGTGCGGCACCAGGTTCGGAGGCCAGAACGGGTCTGCCGCCGCGACGGGACCAAGCGCGACATCTGGAATCGTGGTCTTGAAGGCCGCATTCATGGTGTCGATGAATTTGTTCGCCACGACTGCATACCCCGTGTTTGTGGGGTGGATTCCATCGAGCGCGAAGAAGCCGCCGAGAAATGTCGTCGTGCCGGTGTAGCCATTGATAGTGAGGCCAGAGGTGGAGACCTGTTTGAAGAGCGCGTTGATGTCGACCAGGGTCGCGTTGGCCGCCTGCGCCTGCGCCGCAATCACCTGATTGAACGCAGCGACCTGCGCCTGTACCGTGACGACCTCCGCGGCGGAGAGCACTCCGGCATCGGTGATCGGTCCTTTTGCGTCCCGCCCAGGATGAGCGGAATCTGCGCCAGCCCAGTCGGGTTTACGTAATCGCCGGGGACGATGCCTAGCAGACCGCTCAGTACGGATGTCGGCAGGCCCGTCGCCTGGGAGTACTCGCCGAGGATGACAGCGGCCGGCTGGAGATACGGCACCTGGGTCACGTCAGGAATATTTGCGATCACCAGGTGCGCCGGGGTCATCGTCGTCAGTTGGGTAATCAGCGCCTGGTACTGTGTGGTGAAGTTGGCGACCGAGGTCATGCTGCTGGGCATGCCGGTCTCATCGGCGACCAGGGCGTCGTTGTTGCCGATCCAGAGGAAGATCGTCGTAGGCTGGGCCTGTGCGGCAAAGCCAAACTGGCTGAGCGCCTGTCCATAGCCGAGGCCAGGGAAGCCAAGGACAAGCTGGTTCAACTGCTGCTGTCCGGTTGCCGGATTCACCAGCGGGACAGTGTTCATCACATCGTTCAGCAGCGCCCCTGGAACGGCAAGGTCGGTCACCTGTGTCGCGAAGTTATCTCGCCCGGTTGTGGTTCCGCAGACAGGCGTAACCGGCGGAGGGCAGACAGGCGTAATCACCGGCGGCGGTCCGAGGGAGACGAGCTGCAGCACATTCGGCGCGCCGGGATAGGCGATGAGTGGTTGGACGATGTTGAATTTCGCCTGCGTCGCGACCAGCGGGGCCCAGCCGTGCACCTGCAGGGTGTCGAGCAGCGATCCACTCTGGAAGCCGGCAGTCAGCGAATCGCCCAGGAAGATCGTGTTCGAGAAGTTGCCGGCGTTCTTCGCCTGTTCGGCCTGGATGGGCGCCAGCGGGTTGGAGCTGCCGCTCGAACAACCAGCGAGCGAAAGACCGAGAGCGGCGGCGAGAAGTGTGCCGCAGAGCGGTGAGACTGAACGAGTATTCATTTTCATTGTGACGGACTGGCCCCTTGGAAGCGTTGCGAATCCGGGTGGATTCGCAACGGGAGTGCTTTCTTTAGACGTGGCTTTGTATCACATTCAGGGTGCCGTAGGGAATTGCGGTATCTCGGAGTAGTGGATCAGTTACGGTTAGGAAGTCGCGCTCGGTCTGAATTCTGGTCACGATGGTGTTCGATTAAGGGCCGAATCGCAGGAGTAGCATTGGAGCCATGCGCTTGTTCATGTTGCTCTTACTGCTGGCGGGCGTCGTCCATCCTGCGGCGTCGCCCGTCGTCGTTTCGAAGGTGATCTTCGATACGGACATTGGCGATGACATCGATGATGCGTATGCGCTTGGGTTTCTGCTGAGGAGCCCTGAGGTGCAAGTGCTTGGGGTGACGACTGCATTTAAGGACACGCATTTGCGCGCCCGGCTGGCGACGCGGTTCCTGAATTCGGCGGGACGTGGCGATGTTCCGGTGTATGAAGGGCCGATCACGGCCGGAAAGTCATATTTCACTCAGAGCAAGTGGGCGGAGGGATCGCCTGATCGGACTTATCCGGACGCGATTGAGTTCATGCTGGAGACGATTCGCAAAAATCCGGGGCAGATCACGCTGGTGGCGGTGGCGCCCCTGACTAACGTGGGAGCTCTGATCGCGAAAGATCCGAAGACCTTTAGCAAGCTGAAGCGGGTCGTCATCATGGGCGGATCGGTTGCGCGTGGGTATGGCAACAAGGAGCAGCCCGATGCGGAATGGAACGTCGTAAACGATATTGCGGCAGCGAAGGCGCTGTTCCGATCGGGAGTACCTCTGTATATGATGCCGTTGGATTCGACGCAGGTTGCGCTCGATCCGGCGCAGCAGGCGGAGTTGTTCGGAAAGAAGACGGGAATGACGAAGGCGCTGGAGGAGTTGACGGCGGAGTGGAGCGTGGCGACGAACAATAGATCGCCGATGTTGTTCGATGTCGTTGCGGCGGCCTATGCGGTGAAGCCGGAGGTATGTCCGACTACACCGATGCGGATCGAGGTCGATGACAAGGGATTTACGCGTAAGGTGAGCGGAGCGGCAAACGCGAACGTCTGTCTCCGCTCGATGACGGAGCAGTTTTTCGATCTCTTCATGTCGCGGACCTACTAAGGCGGCGCGATAGGATAGGGGTTGTGAAGAACTGGGTGGAGATTTCAGAGCGGCGGTTATTGGCCAACTATGGGCTACTGGCCGAGGCCGCTGGTAGCGAGACAGCGGTGCTTGCGGTGGTGAAGGCGAATGCATATGGTCATGGCGCGGGGGTGTGTGCGCCGGTGCTGGCCCGGGCCGGGGTGGAGTGGCTGGGGGTCACGGATGCGGTTGAGGGAGTGGCTGTTTGCGAGGCCGTCGCGGCGCTGGAGAGACGACCTCGGATTATGGTCATGTCCGGAATTCTCGACGAGGAGGCCGAGGCCGTCGTTCGGCATGGGTTGACGCCGGTCGTGTGGTCGCAGCAGCAGATGGAATGGCTTGCGACCGCCGTTCACCAACGGGGTGGTGATTCTGCTCCGTTGCGCGTCCACCTGGAGATCGATACCGGGATGGCGCGGCAAGGTGTGGCGCCCGGAGAGGAGCTGCATACGCTGCTGCATTGGCTGAAGCGGCAACCTCACCTTCGGCTGGATGGTGTGATGACGCACTTTGCGTCGTCAGAAGTGGCTGGGTCGCCGATGACTCTCACGCAGCGGAGGCGGTTTGAGGAGGCGATTGCGGCAGTGGCTGCGGCTGGGCTTCGGCCTTCGTGGGTGCATGCGGGTAATTCGTCTACTGTCGATAATCAGGGCGCGGAGGAGAACCTGGTTTGGCTGCGTTCGCTGGCGTCGGGTCTGGGTGCGCGGTCGATGGTTCGGGCCGGGATCGCGCTGTATGGGTATTGTTTGCCGATCGAGCGGGCGGATTCGTGTGATGTCGCGGTAGATGCGCAGGTTCGACCTCGACTTCAACCACTGATGACCTGGAAGACGCGGGTGATCGGGCTGCGTGAGGTGCAGGCTGGAGATACGGTCGGGTACAACGCAATCTTTACGGCGCAGCGGCCGATGCGGCTGGCGCTGCTTCCGGTTGGATATGCGGATGGATTGCGACGTGAGCTTTCGGGGTCGAATGCGCGGCCGGGCGGATGGACGATGGTGCTTGGTCAGCGAGCGGCGATTGTGGGTCGCGTGTCGATGAACCTCACGGTCGTCGATGTGACCGAGATTCCGGGCGTTGCGGTTGGCGATGAGGTCGTGGTGCTGGGTGATGGCGTCACTGCGGACGATCACGCGCGGCTGGCGCATACGATTGCGTATGAGATTGTCTGCGGCGTCCGCGCGGCTTCGCGGCTGGTCTGATTTATACGTTTATACGCGGCATTTGCGTGCAGAGCGTTGCGACCATTAACATCAGGCTTAGAGAAACGAGAGGGACTACTTCATGGAATCGATCAACGCAGCGCGCCGTACCGAAGACATCGCGCTCGATTTGCTTAAATTTGTCGCATCGCAGGCCCACGTGGGAACCAAGAGCGCCGGTTCCACTGGCTTTGGTGTTGCTGCGTCCGCGAAGCCTGAGGACCAGGTGACGGACCTGCTCGCGCTTTATGCCCGCTGCCGTCAGGTGGTCGAGGCGCCGGTCGAAAAGAAGTAGTGCCGGCGTCGGATCCACTTCGCGTCGCCGTTGTTGGAGCAGGGGCCTTCGGGCGCAACCATCTTCGCGTATATCGTGAGCTCGAGCAGGCGGGGCAGGCGGTCGCAGCTCGCTGCTGTGGTCGACCGCGACCCTGCCGTTGCGGCGGAGGCCTCGCAAAAATTTGGAGTACCCGGCTTCGAGACGATCGAGGCGTGTCTGGCGGCGGGGCCGCTTGATGCCGCGTCGATCTGTGTGCCTACGGTGCATCATGCGTCGGCTGCGGAGCCGTTGCTGGCTGCGGGTGTCGACCTTCTGGTCGAGAAGCCGCTGGCCGCGAGCCTTGTTGATGCGGACCGCATTCTGGAGCTTGCCCGCAAGCATGGATGCATCGTGCAGGCCGGGCATCTGGAGCGCTTCAACCCTGCGGTCACGGCGGCGCGCCAGCACCTGCAGGAGCCGATGTTCTTCGAGGCGCACCGGCTGAGCGTCTTTACGCCGCGTTCGCTCGATGTGGATGTGGTGCTTGACCTGATGATCCACGATCTCGACATTGTGCTGAGCCTGGTGGCTTCGCCGGTGCGCGAGGTGCGGGCGGTGGGGCTGCCGGTGCTGTCGCGCAAGGTCGATATTGCGAATGTGCGGCTGGAGTTCGAGAACGGCTGCGTCGCCAACTTTACTGCCAGCCGGGTGAGTACGGAGCGGGTGCGGAAGCTGCGGTTCTTTCAGCCGCACCAGTATCTTTCGCTCGACTTCGCGCGGCAGGACCTGCTGATGATCGACGTGACTGCGGCGGCCGGGATGGATCCGGCCCAGCTTGCTGCGCTCGCCCAGATGGCGGGGCAGCACCCTTCGGCCGGGCTGTCGCTGAAGAAGATTTCGGTGGAGCAGAGCGAACCGCTGCGGCTCGAGATTGCGTCCTTTCTGGATGCGGTGCGGACACGGACTACGCCGGTCGTCTCGGCTGAGGATGGGAGGGCCGCCCTTGCCCTTGCGCTCGAGATCAACCGGGCGATCGCTGCGCACGCCACCCGCGCCGGACTGTAGCCGGGGGGTACCCCCCCGTTGCCCGCGCCTAATTTGCTTTAGATTCAGTCATTTACAGCATCTTATTGCCTGCAAAATCGTCATAACAAAAGGGTTACGGCTAAATTCGTCTTTCTAAACGGGTTAGCCCCATAGGTGGTCTATTTCCCCATGGGGCCCCGCTTGTTTTTGATCTATATATTCAAGTATAGCTGGTTGGAGCTAACTAAAATGCCACGCGCATGTTGTTGTCAGGAAAAGGGTTAGTTGATATTGGGGCTTGACATGCGATTTTTGGGCTGAATTCGAAGAATTAAATTTTTGGATTGCTCAAACGCAACGACGTTCGCAATGCGTGTAGCTACTGTTGGACAACACGCATAGTAATAAACCAATTCATCGGCCCTCTTCGGAGGGTCATTTTTTCGCTTTTATTTCGCCTAAAATCGGGGCATGAGAAAGCTCCCTGTCTTCGACCTGACTACGCCCTGTTCTGAGTGTGGCTATCGAATCCAGCCTGATGAATTGATGCGAACAGGATGGGACACTGTTTTGTGTCCGCAGTGCAAGCGGGAGTCTAAGCTACCGGAACCGATAAAGGGACATTCGACTTCGTAGTGTAAGACGTGAAGTTAAATAGTGAAGTATGAAGCCCACGAAGAGGACGCAGCAGGAGTCTGGAAAGAGATGATTAGGGTGTCGGAATCTCGTAAGCCGGATCATGTTCCAACAGAGGAAACTGCTCGGTAGAAAGTCGTAAATTTCCACTTTTGCGATACTCCAAATATCTATTCACGACTGTCCAAGATCTTTTGTGCACTTCACCGACTATTCTAGGGGGTATGTAATTTCGATTTGCATGTCTGACCCTCGCAGATGCGTCTGATATGAATCGCAGATACGCCTTTTGAAGATTCAGATTTTCCCGCATCGCAATCCAACTTGGTTCTCGATTTTCGCCTTGTTCAGGAGTGATTAGATTGCGTATTCCATCCATCGCTCTAGCGCAATTCGTCAGCGCCTGTTGGTCGTGAGTAATGGAGGAAGTTAAATCATTCAGCACTAGAAATAAGCCTGGATCTTCTACAACCATCCGAAATACTTGATCGAAGTTGTGGTTTACTACTCCCGGTGACCCCGTTCCAAAAGCGGTACACAATGCACCAAGATCGTTGTGGTGTATCGTTAGCGGTTCATGCTTCCCATTTGGGCGCACAATCGTGTGGATTATGGGGGTCAATCCCGACCCAGTCGAGAATGATAGGAGATCGACTGCTACCCTAACCAACGCGATGACCCTCCAGTACAAATCCGTTAGGTCAGTCTTCTCGAAATCGGAAACCGAGCAACTAACACTAATTATCGAATTAGTGATTTGAAGTGAGAAATTTATTGGCGGTTCCGCTGGATTGCTTGGTGCCCAAGCGATTACAGGTATGTTTGTCAGTGTAGTGCGGGCATGGATAGGCATTACTGTGCCCAGATATCGTATTGTCGGCATGGTGTCCTTTGAAATTGACTTGGGGATAGGCCGGGGGTGCGTTTCAACAATATATATTTATGCCGAAGGCCAGCCCAAAGCGTGAACGCTGAACATTGAAGGAGATTTCTGGAAGTTCACGGATTTCATGGAGAAGTTGGTTTCCGTGCCTCACTCAGAAGTGACGCGACGGCTAGAAGCGGAGAAAAAGGCTAAGGTAACGAAGGCGGAGCGTACCTAAGCAGCGGTAGGAGAGAAATTTACTTCTGCGGCCCTTAGAATTGTGCCACCAAGATCGCGGCCGCGTTTCACGTTTGACAAGTGAAACTTGCAGTTTATGAATATCACATTCTCCAGTCTTATTGGACCCACCGTCGTAAATAATATCTGCACCGCTGATCGTCACATTTTTTAGATACTCGCCATCGAGTCGAAGCTGATCTCCGCCACCACGAATGTATAAGTGGGAAGTTCCGGAACCTTGTGGCTGAGGGCTGGACAAGGATTCAATGCGAGCGCTATCCGAGCTGCTCGCAGGAACTTTATCAAGGTCAATACCCATGGAGAATATGCTCATTGCGCTCTCTGTGCCCGGTTTTGGTACCAGCCCGATCATAAAACTGTAGTCGCCACGCCTATCGTTTGGGGTTACTGGAATCAAATCGGAAGTCTTAGGGGACAAGCCAGCGTTGAGGGACGATCTGTAGTTAACTAATGCGAGCGCAGTATTCCACGCCGCGGAATTCTGAGAAGAAGCGTTAACGAGTTTGTTTCCGGATTCTGCAACAACTTGAGGGGCAACTTTCACGCCCTGATTTGTGGCCACCGCAACCAGGTTATCAACCGCAGGCAGGCGTTGCAGCAGTGTTTGCGTTGGAAGTTTCGCGACGTTCTCAAACTGATGTGAAATGACGTCGTGAATGAATGGCTTCAAAACGTCAAAACTGCTCTTCAGGTCTTCAATTTCCTGATTTTTACTGGCAATATCTTGAGTTGGTATCGCTAACTGCTTATTTACCTCAATAGTGATGGCATTGTTTTGGTCATTCCTCAAGTGCGGCTCAATCCAAGTGATCAACATAATCGAAGCCCGATTACGCTCGCCAGAACTGAGATGATGGAAAGGTAAAGAGGTACATTTCTCTTCCCGCTAATATTTGCAGTCAGGTTATCTATCTTGGCATTTACGCCTTGAAGATCTTCTTTATATGTCATGGAGTCCATCGACCAATCTTCCAGTTCTATCGGAGGACTTGCATGGGGCACACTCCTAAGACATGATCTGAGTGTGGATGCAGACCCAAACGACCCCGACGCCAGCCGGGGTTTTCTATTTGGTTGCTATCTTACGCTTACCGCGTCCCTGACGTTTTGGAAGACTTGCGGGTCTCCCATCCCCTCGGGGACCGCGTGGGGTCATAGGTAACCTTGGTTGCCCCGCGGGGTTCAAACTGGGCCACTACCGAAATTCTGCTACGTTTCTCTTGACAAACCATAACCAAATGGTTATGGTTTTGTGCGTGGAGCCGGCTATGCCAATCACGTCTTCCGGGCCCTCGCCGATTCGACCCTGCCGGGCGATCTTCGAGCGCCTGGGCCGCCGGCAGTGCGATGGATCACGAGCCATTCAAAACCTCACAACGCAGAACAGAAAGGAGCAACCATGCAGATCAAATTGACGAGCGTCTTTGTGGACGATCAAGACAAGGCCCTGAAGTTCTACACCGACGTTCTGGGCTTCGTGAAGAAACATGAGTTCTCGGCTGGGAAATACAAATGGCTCACTGTGGTCTCGCCTGAAGAGCCAGAAGGCGTGCAGCTGGTTCTAGAGCTCAACGCCAACCCGGCCGCGAAGACGTATCAACAAGAGATTTTTCGGCAAGGAATACCCGCAGCTAATTTCTTCGTCGGTGACGTCCAAAAGGAGTACGCAAGGCTAAAGCAACACGGTGTGACGTTCACCAAGGAGCCAACCAAGACTACGGGATCGACCATCGCGGTGCTTGACGATACGTGCGGAAATCTCATTCAGATAACACACCTGGATTGGTAACACGCCACATGACTGAGGGGAGGCCCTGCATGCAAGCCGTAGCGAACGATGTTTTCAGGGCCCTCGCCGATCCGACGCGCAGGGCCATCTTCGAGGAGTTGAGCCGGCAGGGCGAGCAGACCGTCCACGCATTGACTCGCTATGCGGGCGTATCTCAGCCTGCTGTCTCCAAGCATCTGACGATTCTGAAGCGGGCAAAGCTGGTACGGCATCGCCGCGAAGGACGCGAAACTCACTATCGCGCGCAGCCCGATGCGCTGGCGCCGATGGTGGACTGGCTCAATCTCTACGGCGCCTTCTGGCGCGATCGGTTTGACCAACTTGAAGCACTTTTGGAAAGGATGGATCCATGAGCACGATGAGCAATGCAGCAGCGAGGAGCAATCCAGCAGAGAGTCCCCGTACCCTTGTGATCGAGAGGGTATTCCCACACCCACCAGAGAAGCTGTGGCGCGCGCTCACGGAGAGCCCGCTCCTCGCGCAATGGATGATGAACAACGACTTCGAGCCAGTGGTCGGGCGGAGGTTCCAATTCCGGGCCGAGCCCATGCCGAACTGGAATGGTGTTGTCGACTGCGAGGTGCTGATCGTCGACCCATTGCAGCGCCTGTCCTATAACTGGGGGGTTGGTGGAAGCGAAAGCGGGCTTCAATGGGTGGTGCTCTGGACGCTGACTCCAGCGGAGGGCGGCACGCATGTTCGCATGGAGCAGTCCGGCTTCGGTCCCGATCAGCAGGCAGCTTATCAGGGTGCAAAGTACGGCTGGCAGAAGTTCTTCGGCGGTCTGGAGCAGGTGCTCGGGGGGTTGCAATGAAGACCTCTAACAAGGTCTCCAAGGGACTGGTCGCCGGCTTCTGGATCTTCACGGCGCTCTTCTGCCTGGAGATGATCTTCACCGCATACTACGAGCTACTGGTTCTGCCGCAGGCGGCGCAGGCGTTCACCCGCCTCGGATTCTCCGCCGCCTCCTTCCGGGTGGAGCTCTCGTGGGCCAAGGTGGCGGGCGTGGCCGCACTGCTGATGCCCATGGTTCCCGCGCGGGGCGTCATCTACGTGATCAAGGAGTGGGCTTACGCTGGCTTTGCCATCAACCTCGTCTCGGCGCTCATCGCCCACCTCTCGATAGGCGATCGCCCGGCGGCATTGGCCCCGTCGGCGACCACCAGCGTGCTCTGGGGGCTCTCGTACTTCTTCTGGCGGCGCCTGCAAACGCGCTTGTCAGAAGCAACGGATTGCTCATGAGGCCGATGTTTCGCTACTAATCTGGAGATCACATCCCCGCCCCTCACGGCGTTTCTCTGAGCTAGTCGTTTTCTACGCGCGCCTTTATATCCGAGTACGCCTTCTCGATGAGCTTGCTGAGCGATGCGGCGTCTGTGGCCGCTCCCGGTCTCAGCTTCACATGGCGCATGAACTTGCCGGCGCCCTGCAACATGCGGGCCGGATCCGGCAGTGCTGCACCGTGAAAGAACCCCACGTTAACGTGCGAAGTGAATACATTGACGTAGCCGAAGGGCGCATCGCCCAGACATGCGACCGGACAGCCGTCGTGCAGGGTCTCCCGGACCTCGTCCCCGCATCTTCGCATCACCTCAAACCACTCCTGCGCGATGGCTCCCAATTCACCTCGATGCTCTCTCATCCACGCATCGATGGCGGGATCGCGTTCGACAGTACCGCTGAATCGCAGCAACTCCGTTCCCATCGTCGCTCCATCTTCGCTTTCGGATTTATTATCTGGCACACCTACGTGGGGAACGAAGGGGAAAGGTCTCAGAAAACGCCTATCTGGTCAGCGACAGCCACTGACTAGTGCGAGGAGACGGCGACGTTGGGTAGTGGATCAGTTTGAACTTCGGGCAACCAAGTTACCTATGACACCGTTTTTTTTCTAGCCGTTCGATTCGCTCAAGAATCGGGCCCAGCAAGTACGCGACGAAGAAGCCGCATGACCAAATGACGGCCGATCCCCAAAGGATGGCCCGGCTAACCTTGCTGACTTCTCCGCACGTTGTTGGGTCGTCCGCATCGCAAGTCTCTCCCTGCCGTAGACGAGGGGCGATTAGATAAGTCATCACGAAGCTCATCGCAATCAGTCCGCCCGCAATGCTGAACGTCCAGATTTTGTGTCTCGACAGATTAACCAGCCACGGAACAGCGGACAGAAGCGAGGCCACTGTAGTCCCCATTCCCAGAAGGACGAGCACCGAAGGCAACGCACAGCAGATAAGAGTGCTGAACGAACTGAAGAGAGAGAAGTAGTTGAGCAGTGTGACCCGTTTCGCACGTTGTAAGGGAGCTTGGGAGTTAGCAGTCATCGTCATTTTGCCTCCGTCACGGATTTGTATCGCAGGGTCTCTGAAACCTTTCCTTTGCCAGACTGCGGGAGCACTCCATCAATCAGTACCGTCTTACCTAACAGCCCAGAGATGTCTGTCTCGGCTGTTAGAGGCGTCAACGCATACCGATCCTTTGTTCCGGTGACATCTAAGAACGGAGCTTGCGTCGATCCTGACAACTGCCCCCGTACTACTACGTTTGCGTCCTTGTGAGTGAAGCCGTTCTTTTCGACGGCCTCATTGAACTGGCGCATGGCCGCGCTGTTGCCAGGCGTGAGCTTGATGGAGACGAGACCCGTATTCAGGTCAACATCTACAGTGTTCACACCCTGAATCCCTTTCATTGAAACGTGGATGGCATGAGCGCACGGAGCGCAGTCCATCCCGAAGACGGTTAGATTGACTTGCTCGTATTCAGCATGAGCGGCAAGAGTGGAGAGTGCGAGGAAGCCTACAGCAAGAATCTTTTTCATGGTCAGTCCTTTCAGTGGGAGCTATGTGAGGAGTATTTGAGATAGCTGAGATTGATTGCGAAGCGGACACGTTCGCGGCCATAGACCGATTCCGATATGTCGCGGAAGAGTGGCCCCTGGACTCCGCCCTCGATAGCGATGTTCTTGAAGATCGCCAACACAGACGGCCCTAACCAGACGGTTGTGGAACTGCTATCGGGAACTATCAGACCATTACTGCGAACCGCGCCCGTATGTTCTCCGGTGAGTTCGGCAAAGCCGCGATAGTCCCATTGGTCGTATCCACGGCGAAGGCTGGGCGGCCGGTAGCCGTAGACTGCACTCCAGGAGATCGTGTCCGGTCGTCTGTCGTTCGATGCCTCTGCAAAGCGGGTATAACCTGCCCCAACCCATACGTACTGACTGCGAGAGGCCAAGCCCGTAGCGAGTGTGCCAGCAACTCCGGGTGCCCGGTGCAGACTGCCGAGTAACCCGGACTCCTGCTGAGGGCCGGGAACCACCAAACCGAGTGAGGCCGTCGATTCGATACGCTTGCCCACACTCGTGACCGAGTGCAGGAATCGCCAGGACGCTCCGGCAGACCATTCGCTTCCGCTAATGATCCGGCTTTCGGGTAGATTGCCGCTCCCAAATGAAGCCGGGAGGAATGCGTTGACAGTGATGTGAGGAGTGACGCCATAGCCGAAGCCGGAACCCGTAGAGAGTTGCGTCCCCTGGGAACCGTAGCGGCCAAAGATACCCGTGTCGAAGCTAAACTCTCGCTCCGAATTTACAGGAGTCGCGTAGCTGAAGACGGGGCCGTGGTCAGCGGCAGACGCCGTGCCCGTCACAATGACGGCACAGGCCAAAACCACTAGATATTTCATGAAAGCTCCTATCAAACCAAATGAGGCGCAGGCACACCAATAGGTGTGCAGGTCATTGGATCGCGGAGCGAATCAGATTCTTAGGACAGTTGTTTTCGTAGTTAGAAGGCCAGGCGGGGAGTGCTCATCTGGCATGAGCCAGAGGGCAGAAGTTACGAAGCGAACCGGAGTAGAAAGCGCAGGCATGTGTGCCACGCAAACCCATTGAACATGGATTGCCAGGGACGTTGCCGCAATCTGCGGAGTCTCATCTGTCCGGACCTCAGTCCGGCAGCAACCCATCTTTTCCATGTGGCCGCACTGCCCGTGCATGGCACGGCAGCAAGCACTTTCCTCATGACTCATCACCACATTGGTTACACAGGCCATAACTGGCGCAGCCGTGGTGAGGAGTAGAAGGATTGCGACAATGCTGGCAATACGACGCATGACTGTCTTCAGTATACGTCCGACCGCTCCGGAATTTGTATTGCGTGAAGCCGGCTTTTCGTAAACTTCAGTCATTTACCCCGAACTGACCACTAACCGACGTTGGCAAAGGTTGCAGGTTACGCTCAGCGCATCTAAATTAGGTGCGAGAGTTGGAGCGATACATGAAAAGGACCGTCCCGGTGGAGTCTGCCTCCGCATTCATCGACGCGAAGATCAACGAACTTGGGGACTGGCGCGGGAAGACGCTCGCGAAGGCCCGCGCAATCATTCACAAGGCAGACCCTGAGATCGTCGAAGAGTGGAAGTGGAGGGGGACTCCCATCTTCTCCCACGGCGGCATCGTCTGCACAGGAGAGACGTACAAGAACGCCGTCAAGCTGACCTTCGCCAAGGGAGCTGCGTTGGAGGACCCTTCCGGTCTATTCAACTCCAGCCTCGACGGAAATGTCAGGCGCGCCATCGACATCCGGGAAGGCGAGAAGGTCGATGAGGCGGCCTTGAAGGACCTGATCCGCGCTGCAGTGGCGCTCAATCTCGAGCTCAAGGCAGCCAAGAGCAAGCCGCCACGGCGAGCGAGCAGCAAGCGGGCCGACTAGAGCATCTTCCCTGGTTCCGGGTATCCCGGGAGTGGCGTGCAGGGGCGTTTTCATCGGGGGAAAACGCCCATCGATGGGAACCAATTCCCGCTTCATTTCGCAGTGATGTCCACCGAGGTGCGGGTAGTTTCCCAGTCGATCCGGAGCGTGCAGCCGCTTCCGGACTTGTCAAAGGCGATGGTGAAGCTTGGTGATTTGATGACCATGTTGCTCGATGCTCAACATGGGCCCGAAGCAAGAACAGTCAATGATCGACAAAATGAACCGCTCGGCCCCTTCGAAGCTCGATATCTCGCCTTCCTCGAGACCGTGACACATCTCCGGCCGCAGCTGCATCGCTATTGTTCATGACAGGGTCCGCTCTCGACGGCGAGGACATGGTGCAGGCCTGCGGGCCCGACATGGGAAAGCCGTTGGGCGCGCGCTTGAATACCTTGTACTGGCCCTGCCACCGAAAGAGCGCGCTTGCCTCTTGCTCAAAGGCGTTTTCGAATATTCGTTGGAGGAGATCGCGGAACTCCTCGGCTCAACTATCGGGGCCGTCAAAGCGGCCCTGAACCGCGGCCTCACGAAGCTCGCGACTCTTTCAGATGCTCCACCGAGATCTCGTCCAGCAAGCCCTGAGACTAAACGGGTGTTGGGTCTTTATGTCGAGCGATTCAACCGGCACGACTGGGACGGAGTGCGAGAACTGATCCGAGCGGACGCGCAACTGCTGGTAGCGGACCGCTTCTCCGGTGAATTTAACCAGTCCCCGTACTTCGGAAACTATGAGCGCTGGACTGCGCACGGCGCTTGAACAAGCCGGGTTCAAGGTGGTTCTCTGGCGCGACGACACCCAGATCGCGCTCGACTGGTTCAAGACGGCCATGGCCGGCCCGCTGACGAGCGGTCCGAACCTCGGGGCTGTAATGGGCCCTGATTTCCTTGTCAAACCGGCAATCTGGCTCGCAACATCCGCGAGAACCACCTCGGCGTGCTTTCCGCCGTCCTGACCTGTGGCTGAAGACTATCGAGGCCCGCGGCCGTTGGGTTGAAGGCGACGCCGAAACAGCTCTGCCGCGATTGAGTGAGGCTGCTTATAGAAGCTGCCGATGGCGCGACACGCTTGATGGACGGAACTCAGGCATCGAGTGACTGGGGACAGGTTTCGAGCGATTCGCTATCGGCGTTGACCTGGGGGAGTGACTTCTTCGCCGGGCCCTTACGGTTGAGGAGGTAAAGGCCGAAGATGACGATGGCGACGCCTATATAGGCCGGGGCGCCGATGCGTTCGTGCGCAATGGAGCCCCAGAAAAGTCCCCAGATTGGCAGCAGGTAGGTGACGGAAACAACCCGCGTGGAGGAGATGCGATCCAGCAGGCTGTAGTAGAGCAGGTAAGCCAAGCCACTGCCGGCGATGCCGAGGGCAATATTGGCGAGGATCGAACTGGTCGGATGTGGACAGGGTGCGGGCCGAGCAAGGCGAACGGAAGTGACCATGAGGCCGGCGAGGCTGAGTTGGGTGGTGGCGAGGCCGATAGGATCGAGGCCGACGAGCTTGGCTTTGGCGAGGACGGTGGCGATAGCATATCCGGCGCTGGCCATGGCGATAAAGAGAACGCCAATGACGTACGAGCGAACCGAGCCCACAGCAGCTGAGTCGACCCCATGGGAGTAGACGACCAGCATGACGCCGAAGAAGCCTAGTAATACGCCAGGGACGGTAGTGCCCTCAGCCTTCTGCTTCATGAAACTGAGGCTGAGCAGGAGCGTCCAGATGGGGGTGGTGGCGTTAAGGAGCGCGGCGATGCTGCTGGTGACCGTGCGCTCGCCGAGCGCGAAGAAGACGAAGGGGATCGCGTTATTGAATAAGGCGACCAATAGCAACCATCCGATCAGGCGGCGGGGTGGCAGGGTGCGACGTTTGGAGAGCAGCACGGTCCAGAGGAACGCAGCACCAAAGCTGACGCGGATGAGCGCGACCCAAAGGGGAGGGAAGCTCTGGACGGAGAGGCTGATGAGCAGGAACGACGCTCCCCAGATAGCGGAGAGGAGCAGCAGTTCCAGGGTGTCGCGGAGTTTCATGGGGCCCCCCTTCGGGCGAAGTCATGATGTAGAGTTACACCTGTTATGCATCGCGTCCAACGATTTGTTTTGATGAAACGCATCGAAAAATGCGATAGTATGTCATGCTCGATCTACGAGAGTTGAAGACGTTTCGGAGCGTGGCGGCGGAGAAGAGTTTTACCCGCGCCGCCAACCTGCTGCACTATGCGCAATCGAGCGTGACGGCGCAGATCCACGGCTTGGAAGAGGAGCTGGGGGTGCCCCTCTTCGACCGGATGGGCCGGAGAGTGGAATTGACGTTGGCAGGGCGGCAGTTGCTGACCTACGCGGACAGGCTATTGGACATGGCCGAAGAGGCCAAGCGCGCAGTGCAGCACGACGGGCAGCCGGCGGGTACGCTGACCGTCGGTGCGCCCGAAACGCTGCTTGCGTATCGCCTTCCTGAACTACTAAAGCGATTTCAGCTCCAGTATCCAGCTATTCATCTCTCGCTGACCGCGAGCGAGAGCTGTGCGATTGGAACGGGTGGAACCATCTTTTCTCCGAATATCGATATTGCTTTTACGTTGGACGTCCCTCTGCGAGACAGCCATCTTACGGTAGCGTGCCTGCGGCGGGAGCCGGTGTTGCTGACCGTTTCGCCGTTGCATCCGTTGGCAGGAAAGAAGAAGGTGACGGCAGAGGCGATCGGACAGCATCAGGTGCTGCTGACGGACCGTTCGTGCAGCTATCGCGCTCTGTTCGAGCGCACCTTGATGGGGGAAGGTGTTCCGATGGGAGCGTCGCTCGAGTTCCTGAGCGTTGAGGCAATCAAGCAGTGCGCCCTGGCGACGATGGGCATTGCGGTGCTGCCGGAGGTGGTGGTTGCGAACGAGCTGAAGCGCGGAACACTGGTGACCGTGGATTGGCCGAAGAAGCCGCTACTGGTCTACACACAGATGTTTCGCCATCACGACAAGTGGATGTCACCGGTGATGAGTGCGTTTTGGAACCTGACGTCCTCTTTGCTGCAGGGCGAGGCAGGAGAGAAAAGCTAGCGACCCCTCGTCGCTCCCTTCGGGCGGTTACAGGAGCGGGAGGTCTGCCTTGCAATCAAAGCTGATTCCAACTGAAGATTTCAAGTTGCCGAAAAGCCGTCTCTGCGCAGGGGACAGGCGAGCAGCTAACGGTTTGCGGGCTATTTCATTGTCTTGATGGGGACGCCTTCGGGGAACTTGAGGTCGAATTGATCGTCTTCCAGCTTCTGGTTCAGGGCCAGTTTGGAGATCGTAATGGTGAGGCCGTACTGGTCCTGGGGACGTTTGATCTCGATCTTCATCGGGAAGGGTGTGTCGCCGAACTTCTGGTAGTTGCTGTAGGTGGCGCGGGTGATGACGGTGCCGTCAGGGCCATAGATGTCCTGCTGGTAGGGCAGCAGGTTCGTCCGGCCGATGTGGATGACGCGTACGGTGCGGGCGGTCTGGCCGTGGGGCTGCTCCAGAATGGAGAGGTCGTAGTCCGGCTCCTCGATGAGGTCTTTCTTGTTCTTTTCGTTTGCGACGATCCGCGAGTCCTGGGTCAGGACGACGATCTGGTCGGGGCCTAGTCCCTGAATCAATAACGAGTCGAAGATCACTGCGGGGCGCAGACTCTCGAGGCCGTGTTGCGAGGGGTCGGTCACCTCGCTGGTGCCGATCATGGCTACATGCCGGGGAGGGATCCATAGCTTCCAGGTCTTGCCGTCGCTGACCATGTCGAGCGCCTGGGAGCCCAGTATGGGGACACGGAGCAAGACGCGCAGGTCCTGTGGTTTGCGGAGGAAGATGTAGCCGCTGAAGCTGGGATGCTCGATGACCTGACCCTGCCGGGAACCGCCCTCGGAGGCGACGATCTGGACTGTGGCGTTGAGGCTCTGGGTCTGGTTGAACCGGGTCTCAACCTGCGTTAAGAGCTGGTCGAGTGTTGCGTTCATCACCACGTCGGCGGGACGGATCTTCTGGACCCTGTAGGTATGGGTGAGGCACCCGGTCAACGCCGGGGCGAGCCCCACCATCCCCACCGCAAACGCTTGTCTTATCCTCATTAGCACAAACTTCAAGTATATCCGTCCCGCGCGGATTGCCCGAAGGGGGAACCCCGGCGTGAACCACTGGGTTGGTTTCCTGTATGTGTTTGATGTGCCGGGCCCAGCAACGTTTCGCGGAGTTTGATGCAAAATAGACACAGTTTTGCGGCCGTTTCGGGTCACGACGGGGCGTTATTTAGTGTTTCTGGGCCTGGCGGTAGGCCTGGGCCTGCTGGGCGTGCTCCTTGAGATCGACGGAGAAGCGGGTATGGCCAGCGGCGTCGCTGACGAAATATAGATAGTCAGTCCGGGCCGGGTGAAGCGCGGCGCGGAGGGAGGCGACTCCAGGGTTGGAGATCGGCCCGGGCGGCAGGCCTGTGTGTTTGTAGGTGTTGTAAGGCGACGGTGATTGGAGGTCGGAGGCGTAGATGGTGCCGCGCCAGCGGTTGTCCAGCAGGGCGGCATAGATTACGGTGGGGTCGGTCGCAAGGGGCATGGATCTGGCGAGGCGATTGAAGAAGACGCCGGCTACGAGAGGACGCTCGGTGTCCTGGGCGACCTCCTTCTCGATGACGGAGGCCATGGTAACGGTGGGGGCCATGTTGGTGCGGTCGAGGCCGAGCTGGGTGCCGACCTGTCGGAAGCGGTGAACCATGGCGGTAAGTATCTGGAGCGGGGTGGCGTGGCGGGAGAAGCGGTAGGTGTCGGGGAAGAGATAGCCTTCGAGCGAGTTGGGGCGGGCGCCGGTGGGGAGGAGGTCGGCGATGAGCTCGGTGTGCTGGCGCTCGGCGGCGAGGAAGGCGTCACGTTTGGCGAAGCCGGCGGTCTCGGCTGCGGAGGCGATGTCGAAGATGTTATAGCCCTCGGGGACCGGTGAGTGCCTGGGTGTAGACGTCGCCGCGGACGAGCCGGTCGTAGACCTCGGCCATGGGGACGGGGTGGTCGAAGCGGTACTCGCCGGCTTTGAGGGTGCCGCCTCGCCGGAGACTAATGAGATCGAAGCCGTAGCGACTGCGGATGATGCCGCTTTTTTGCATCTGGGCGGCGATGGCCGAGGCGCCGGTGCCGGGGGCAACGTCGACGAAGGTCTCGGACGATGGGCCGTAGGGGGCGTAGACGACGTAGGCCGCTACGGCCGCCACGAGGAGGAGAAGGAGCAAGAGGGGCCCGAGAAACTTCAAGGCTGCGCCTCCGGTGGGGTCATTTGCAGAGCGGGTGCGGGAAGTGGTGGTCGTCGATACACTTGGTTCCGACTATTTTACGGTGCAACCGTTACACTCAAGACCGTGATGGGAGATTCGTCTCAACCCGAAAGGCCAGATTTGGAGGTGAGAGCCACGCAGGCGGAGGGGGCTTGTCCCTCGGATTCTGGGGTTTGACGTTGGGGACCGGCGTATTGGACTGGCGATCTCAGACCCTCTGGGGTATACGGCGCAGCCACTGTTTACGCTGCATCGGGCTGGGCGACGCGCGGACCTCAAGGCGGTGGCGCGGGTGCTTCGCAAGCATGGAGTAACGGAGGTGGTGGTAGGGAACCCTCTGTATATGTCCGGGCGACCAGAGTCCGCAGGCGGCCAAGGCGCAGGCGTTTGCTGAGGACCTGCGAACGGAGTTGGGGGCAACGGTGCATCTCTGGGACGAGCGGCTTACGACGACCCAGGCGCACCGGCATCTGGACGACGCCGGGCACGCTGCGATCGGGCGCAAAGGGATCATCGACCAGGTGGCGGCGGTGTTGATTCTGCAGTCGTTTCTGGAAGCCCGGGCCAATCAGCGGGGCCGGTCGTAGGGCCCAGTTCGAGCGTTCCGGCAACCCTGGACGGCGGTTTTTGCGTCCTCCCATCGTATAATCGTTCTTTCACCTCAACGCATTGTCGCGCCGGCATCTGCGCGCGACCATTAGCGTCCGGAAGGCCCCAATGCCAGAAGAAGTAAAGAAAAGGCTTGCAGAAGAGATCAAGTTGCTGGAACACGAGCTAACGACCGAACTGCCGGCAGAGATTAAGAAGGCGGTCGCCCTGGGCGACCTGAGCGAAAACGCCGAGTACCACATGGCGAAGCAACGGCAGGTGTTCGTCAACGCGCGCCTCGGGCAGCTGAAGAAGCGGATGGGTGAGCTCGCCATGGTAAACCTGGTGAATATTCCCAACGACAAGGTCGGTTTCGGGTCGCGGGTGACCGTGTTCGACTCGAGCAAGGACGAGGAGCTGAAGTATCAGCTGGTGACGAGCGAAGAGTCCGACGTGTCCAAGGGGTTGATTTCGACGACTTCGCCGATCGGCCGCGCACTGCTGGGTAAGCAGGTGGGCGAGACGGCGACGGTGATCACGCCGAATGGCAAGCGGGAGCTGGAGATTCTCAAGCTGCTCACCATTCACGACGCGGCGGAGGAAGTTTAGCGGTAACGTCTCCGGACGTGTTATTAAGGGAAGCGGCAAGGACGGGGTTTTTTCCCGGAAGGACGAGTTTTTTGACCTGGACAAGTGCATTCGGCAAGGGCAGCGGCTGGCTGCTGCAAAAGATCGTGAACGGGCTGGCCCTGACGCGGATCTCTCCGAACATGCTGACGTTCATCGGGCTGGTGATCAACATTATCGCGGCTTGCTTCTTTGGTTTTGCGCGCGCGAACAATGCCAACCGGATGTTCTTTTATGCGGGGCTGATCATTATCGGGGCGGGCGTCTTCGATATGGTGGACGGACGCGTGGCACGGAAGACGAACCAGGTTTCGGTGTTTGGGGCGTTTTTCGATTCAGTGATGGACCGCTACTCGGACGTGGCAATCTTCTTCGGGTTGCTAATCTACTATGCGCGCGGCAATCGGCTCTTTTACGTCGGGCTGGTGGGGTTTGTCATGACGGCGTGCGTGATGGTGAGCTACACCCGTGCGCGGGCCGAGGCGTTGATCGGGACCTGCAAGGTGGGGTTCATGGAGCGGCCCGAGCGCATCGTCTGCGTCATCCTGGGTGCATTGTTCAACCGTTGGGGCGTCATGGCGCCGGCGCTGTGGGTGCTGGCGCTGTTTGCGACGCTGACGGTGATCCACCGCATCCGGTATACCTACCTTGAGACCGAGCGGCGCAAGTTACAGCCTACGCGGTAGATACGGCCTTCAGGCATAAATTGGGCCGTTAGATTCATACCGAATCCACGGAACCTGGTGTATACAGTCAAGGAATAAACCAAGTACCCCTGAAGACCTGCATTTCCCCGAAATCCACACAGTACTTGCCAGGAAGCCAGGCAATCGAAGAATTGTCCTGCAACCGAATAGCAACTAAATTTCTGTTTAAGGGTTTCATGGATGTTTTCACCGACAATCCGCATTTCGATAAAAGGTGTGTTCCGGCTAGGGCGGCCATCCATATAGTTCGCGGACGCGATGCAATTCTGCGAATGCAGGGGAAGCTTGTCGAATTGAGTGCGCGCTGCGGCCAGCACGGCGCGATGGACCATCTGGAATATTTTCTTAAAAGACCGAAGTTTTCGAATAAGAATCCGTGTCTGGTTCTCTTTTGTTCCAGTGGTTCTCCGCCAACTACCTCCGAGGAGATCGTTGGGGCGGCCCTGCTGTACGAGTATCAGGTGGCAGGGGTCGGTTGCAGGATATTCGTGGCGGACTATCACGGCGGCGATCGAACTGTGATTGCTGCGCGGCCTCTTCGCGCGCAGATCGCCTCCCTTGTCTGTGCTGGCCTACTGGCACAAGGCGCGCTAGCCGTTCAGCTGACCTATCAGACCGATCTCTCGGTACCCGACGAGAGTCTAGTTGGCGCCCCAAAGGGCAGCTCTCGATGGCGGCGGGCCAGCAGTGTAAGAGTGATGCATGGGTTTGTTCCTCTCGAAAACAGCTACGATGCGACGCTGTCCAATCTCGGAAAACATACCCGGCGCAACCTGAGGGCGTCGCGTCGCTACGCTGAGGCAAACCTCGGCTATACGTTCGTTGCTGATCCCGTCATCAGCAAAGAAGAGTTCATGGCCTTAAATCGTGTATCGACCTATCCCGTATCGGATGAACTGGCGGCCTGGCGTCACGATGCGATGAAGTTGCTTCCAGGATGTCTTTTTCTCGGAATCCGAGGGTCCAATGGCGAGTGGTTGAGCGTCATCGGGGGTCGACGACATGAGAACGGCACGTTCGTCGAATGGCAGATGAATCGTGCTGATATGACTTCATTCTCCCTGGGGACCTTGATGCGTTCGCATCTCATCGAATATGAGGTGCAGAGGGGAAGCAAGCGGCTTTGTTTTGTGGGCGGAACATCTCACTCGATAAAGCACTCGATTGGCACGGAACATTTCGTTGACCTGGTCGCATTGCGGCGCGCGTTTCCTGCTTTTCTTCTGCGTCGCTTTGCGCGTCCGCTGATGCTGGAGAAGACTTTTCTTGTGCAGGCGCTCGCGGGCACCCAGGCTGAAGTGGCAGCCCTGGTAACCAACTTCGGTGGCATCGGAGTATCCATTCTTGATCTTGCACATCCGGGCCGAGGTTCAATCGACTTCCCCTTCTGCCGGGCCTGGACGGACAGCCTGTTGGTCCCAGGTCGATCAGTCAAATTGCCGTAAACTTAGGACGGAATGCTTACGCAACCAGTTCTGCTAATTCATGGCGGCGCCTGGGCCATGCCCGACGACGCTGTTGCCGCCCACGAAGATGGCATCGCGCACGCCCTGGCTGCTGGATACACGCTGCTCGAACGAGGCGCCAGCGCGGTCGACGCAGTGGAGGCCGCGGTCGCGGTGATGGAGGACGATGAGACCTTCGACGCAGGGCGTGGCTCGTTTCTGACGCAGGACGGACGGGTGCAGATGGACGCGCTGCTGATGAACGGCGAGAACCTTCGTACGGGCGGGGTGGCTTGCGTGGAGCGGATCCGGAACCCGATCCATGCGGCGCGTCTAGTGTTGGATAAGTCGCCGCATGTGTATTTTGTTGGGACAGGAGCGGAACGGTTCGCCCGTCAGCACGGGATGGCATTGTGCGACAACATGGAGCTGGTGATTCCGCGGGAGCAGGAGCGTTTGTATAAAGCCCAGGCTGCGGAACGGGCCGGGCTTCCGGACGAGACGTTCTCGGGGAGTCTTGACTCACACGATACGGTTGGGGCCGTGGCGCTTGATGTTCACGGCAATATTGCCGCTGGAACGAGCACCGGCGGGACGTTGAATAAGGCACCGGGGCGCGTGGGCGACTCATCGCTGATTGGGTGCGGCTGCTATGCAGACAATTTGACCGCCGCTGTGTCGCTGACGGGCTGGGGCGAGCCGATTATGAAGCTTGTGCTGGGCAAGTGGGCGGTGGACCGCGTTGCTGCCGGGGCGACTCCTGATGAGGCGGCGCATGCGGCGATTAATTATCTGTTCGAACGGCTGGGTGGGCACGGGGGCATTATTCTGCTGGGGCCGGACGGGCGCGTGGGGCTGGCGCATAATACGCCGCGCATGGCCTGGGGCTTGCGGACCTCGACAGATGTGAAGATTGGCGTGACCCGTGACTAAACATCGCGGGTGGAGGGCAGATCGGAGGGCCCTAACGTTGTTGTTTGGCGCGAAGAAGCGCTCTCGCCTTGTGCCATTCGTCTGCGGTGAGCTCCCAGATTTCGCAGAGGAACCTGCCAGAGACAAAGTCCCGCTCTTCGGTGGCGACCATGCGCATACCAGTCTTCTCTGAGATGCGCCTCGATGCGAGGTTGCCGACTGCCTTCGGAGTGCGCATGGCACCTCGAAGCCCAGAACGTCGAACCAGAAGTCATTGGCGGCGATGACGGCCTCGGTCATGAGACCTTGACCGTGCCAAGGCAGGCCGAGCCAGAAGCCGCGATGGGCGGGCTTCCCCTTCATCAGGCCGATCGATCCGATGTGCTGGTCGGGCGATTTCTTCAATCGTAGCGTCCAGTGCCATTCGTCCCCTCGTTCGACTGCGGGAAACACCACATCGCGGTAATAGGTGAGGGCTCCGTCGGCGGGGTACGGCCACGGCACGATGGAGTTTAGATATTTGACGATCTCCCATTGGGGAAAGAGTCGTTGCGTCTGAGGGGCGTCGGATAGCTGAAGTGGCCGCAGGACGAGACGGTCGGTGTGGAGCTCGGCGGGCTGAATGCCGGCGGACATGGCAACAGTATATTTGCGGGTGTTCGACCGTAGTAGGAGCGTTACCTCACGATTGGAGCCAGTGCGATCGCGGTGAGACCGAGGAGGAAGAAGAGGAACATCAGTGCGAGGAGAATTTTTACGCGGGAGGACGCGCCCTTGAACTCTTTCCAGACGAAGACGCCCCATAGGGCGGAGATCATGGTGTTGCCTTCGCCCATTGCGAAGGAGGTCGCGGGGCCGATCATGGGGACGTAGGAGGCGACGAAGTTTGCGATGGTGCCAAGCCCCCATGTAACGCCACCGGCCACTCCCCATGCGTGGAGCCGGAGGCCCCCTGCGGCGTAGTCGCGCAGGCTGAGTTGCACTCCGCTGACGGGTTTGCGCATGAGGAGATAGCTCATGGGGACCGCCGTTGTGAGCGCGCCGAGGGCGAACACGAAGTTTACCGTGTATGGAACCAGGTGAGCAGGGCCGGTGAGGGACTTTGCGACGAATGGATAGAAGAGGCCAGCTCCGATGCCGCCGGCGATGCTCAGGAGGATTCCCTTTGCGCTGGACTTGCCTGCGCCTTCAAGGTCGCGATAGGCCAGGGCGTCGAGGCCGATGGCGACGCAGACCATGGCGATGCCGCCGAAGATCAGGGCTGGGTTGCCGGTGGGGGAGATGAGGTAGTTGAGGAGGGAGCCGAGCACCAACGCAAGGCCGGCGCCCACCGGAAATGCAACGGCCATGCCTGCGACCGAGATCGCGGCGACGAGGAGGACGTTGCCGATGCTGAAGATCGCGCCGCCGGCGAAGGCTTCGACGATGCTGCGGGTGCTCGAGACGTGGAGATTGAGGAAGAAGCTGTCCGTGGAGGCAGGGTCGATGTGGCCGATGGTGAGCCCGAAGAAGACCGACG
This sequence comes from uncultured Acidobacteriaceae bacterium, assembly GCA_963756685.1. Classification (GTDB taxonomy): domain Bacteria; phylum Acidobacteriota; class Terriglobia; order Terriglobales; family Acidobacteriaceae; genus Edaphobacter. The sequence continues at coordinate 1,568,464 of CAVWON010000001.1, read as the reverse complement.
CTGCGAGGAGGCCTAAGGTGTAGTCGAGATAGAAGAGTTCGAAGCGCCAGGTCGCGTCGATCTTTTGCGTGTTGGCCCAGCTGCCCCAGCAGAGCATGCTGAGCATCATTAGAAGCAACGCCGCCGGATATGTATGGGGTGTGAACATAGTGCCTCCGGCCGGGGTGCTTTGTTGTAGTGTTTTTGTTTGTGTTGTTAGATGCGGACGCTGCATGTGCGTCTGAGCACTTCGGGATGGTGCCGATCGATTCGCTTCCAATCGACGTAAGTCAACGACGGTACGAGTAAACTCCTCAAAACAGGCCGCATGGGCCGGACACCTCTTTACCGGAATTGGCCCAGTATACCCGTCGTTACTGGTTCCACTTGCGCGCTGAATGGTCATTCATGTAGAACATCGCGTTACCAAAGTTGGCTGCCGGGCCGTTGTGAACAGAACGTGGCCCGCAGACTGCACACAGGGGAGCACTCTTCATGTTGATTCGTAAATCGCGGCATTTCTCCGTAGTCGCTGTTGCCGCCATCTTCCTGCTGGCATTTTTGTTCTCCGCCAGCCTTTGGGCCCAGAACATCTCGACGGCCGAGCTGCACGGCACTGTCCACGACGCCAGCGGCGCCGTGATTCCTAATGCGTCGATCACGATCGCGAACGCGTCCAGGGGCTTCTCGCGTTCGACGACCAGCAATGGTGAAGGCAGCTACCAGCTTCTGCTTCTGCCGCCGGGCACGTATGTGGTGACGGTAACGGCCCCCGGCTTCGCCAAGCTGACCGAGAGCAACGTGGTGCTGACCGTTGGAGAGCGGGCCGAGCTGCCACTTCCTTTGGCCGTGAGCGGAAGTGAGACGATCAACGTCACCGCCGGTGCGGAGATCATCGAGACGCAACGCAGCTCGCAGTCGACGACCATCGATCAGATGCGCATCGACAACCTGCCGACGAATGGGCGCAACTACATCGGATTTACTTTGACCAACTCGCAGATCGCGCGTGACGCCGCGCCTTCGATTGGGGCGATTCCGACCTCCGGGTTGAACTTCGGAGGCGTGCGGGCGCGGTCGAACTCGATCAACATCGACGGCGCCGACGCGGGGGACTACATCTCCGGCGGCACGCGCACGACGGTGTCGCAGGACGCGGTGCAGGAGTTTCAGATCGTCACGAACGGCTTCGCCGCCGAGTACGGGCGCGCGTCGGGTGGCGTGGTGAACATCGTTACCAAGTCGGGCACCAACACGACGCATGGGAGCGCCTACGGATTTCTGCGTAATCGCTATATCCAGGCGACGAACCCGTTTTCGACCGTCTATCAACCGGCGTATACGAGGGTGCAGGCGGGGTTCACCATCGGCGGCGCACTCGTTCCGGACAAGACCTTCTACTTTTTTTCAGCCGAGATTACGCGGCGGCAGGAGACGGGGTTCTCGGACATTGGCGCTAACAACTTCGGCCTGACGAACATCGACGTAAGCCGGTTCTTTGGCGCTCCTGCGGGTGCGCTGACGGTACAGGGGACACCTGAGCAGCAGGCTTTTCTGCAGAACCCACAGGTCCCGGCGAATACTCCCGGGATCCAGCAGTACATCGCGCTGGTGGGTTCGGGCTCGTCGATTGCCACTTCAGGACAGAACCCGGCTTTCCTGCAGCCGACCATCGGCGCGAAGAACTTCGTCACCTCCGGACAGGTGCTGCCGGCGTCGTTCGTTCCGCTGAACAGCCTGATCGGCAACTTTCCCATCTCCGAGCGGACGGAGGTCTACTCGCTGCGCATCGACCACAAGCTGACGAACAACCAGCAGCTCGCAATCCTTGGAAGCGCCAGCCCGAGCTTTGTCAGCGGCATTGAGGAGAGCGCTGCGAACCAGAACCTCGGCGAAAACTCGTTCTCGCGCACGGCCACGCAGAGTCTTCACGACTGGGCCATCGCCGCGCAGTACACGCTGGTCATGGGCAGCAACAAGGTCAACGAGCTGCGGTTTCAGTTCGCACGGCACCCTGTGCTGTTCGCGAACAGCAACTCCGCCGGTGGCAGCAGCACTGCGGTGAACATTCCGGGGTTCGCATACTTTGGCAAGACGCCGTTCTCGGTCGTCAACCGCATCGAAGACCAGAACCAGCTGCAGGACAACTTCACCTACACGCGCGGCCCGCAGACGATCAAGACCGGAATCGACCTCCGCTACATCCCGATCAATATCCTGCAGGGCCAACTGTATGGTGGCGGCGACTACAGCTTCGGCACGCTGAACAGCACCGATGTCTCCTCTTCGCTGGTTGGCCTTCCCGGGTTCTCTGCGATCCAGGCGTATGGACTTGGCATTCCGCAGTCGTTTGTCCAGGGCATCGGCAATACGAGCACGAAGTACGATCTGAAGGTGCTGGGGGCTTTTCTGCAGGACAGCTGGCGCGCTACCAGCAGGGTTACGGTGAACGCCGGAGTTCGCTATGACATTGAGGCGTACCCCACTCAAACCGCGCTCAACACGGCCACTGGCAACGCGATGACCGCCTATGGGGTTCGTGAAGGAATTCGCCTGCAACCAACCAATATCGCCCCGCGCATCGGGGTCGCGTATGACATCTTTGGCAACGGCAAGACAGTCGTTCGTGCGAACTACGGCATCTTCTACGATCGCACACCGGGCAACCTCGAGGCGCAGTCTCTCGCTTTCAACTCCACGACGGTTCCTCTTGTGATCCTTGCCGGGGGTACGCCTTGCGCGGTTACCTCTCCCGTTACGAGTGCCAGTCCGCTGAATCTGAATGCCACGAATACGTTTCAGGGGTCGCTTGGAAATGCCAACTGCCTTGGCGCGAGCGCGGCAGGTGTCAACTACATCGCCAGCCAGCAGCGCTTCGATCCGAACAACTCGAACTCGTTGTTCGTGAATCAGAACTTTCTCACATCGGGCTTTCCCCTCCCGATCTTGCCGTCGGGACTTCCTGCCGACCTGTACATCCTGACGCCTTACGTGCAGCAGGTCTCTTTCGGGATCGAGCAGGACATGGGGCACAACATCTCGCTGAACATCGCGTATAACCTGACCGGCGGCCGTCATCTGAACAGGCCAATCAATGTGAACCCGGTGAACCCGCAGCTTCTGACCGCCAACTGGCGCAACGCTGTCAATGCGGTGAAGGCGGGCACCGCAGCGCCCGGTACTGCGAGCCCGACGTCGAGCCCGCTGACGGTTGCGACGGCGAGCGGCGTGAATCCCTGCGGAGTCGGGCCTACGGGGCCTTATGTGACGCCTCCGCTGTTGAATTTTTTCCGGCCCTCCGGGCTCAACATTTCGCTGGCACCCTTTCTGTCCAACCCGGCCATTGGGGCCGGTCCGTGCGTCGCCCTTGCGAGCCAGATCGCCTTTGCGGACGGACTTGGCAAGGGGCTTCCCGTTCCCTTCGGCGATATGAGCCCCAACCTCACAACAGGGACATCGGATTACAACGGCCTTAGCGTGAACCTGAAGAAGCGCTTCACCAATAACTATGAGTTTTTGGTGAGCTACACCTGGTCGCATGCGATCGACGACTCAACGGACGTTGTTTCCACCTCAGACGCGCCGCAGAGCAACTTCGCGCCAAACGCCGAGCGCAGCAGCTCGACGTTTGACCAGCGTAATCGCCTGGTGCTCTCGGGGGTGTACAACTCGGGGCATCTTGGCGGCTCGGGCTTTGTACCCGCAGTCTTCTCCAACATCACGGTTGCGCCCATCTTTGAGGTCTCCTCGGGGCGCCCCTTCAACATACTTACAGGCACCGACACCAACTTCGACTTCAATCCGCTCACCGACCGGCCGAACGCGGTCGCACCCGGCAGTGGACTCACGGGCTGCAACAACGCTCCCGTGCTCTCGAAGTACTCACCGACCGGGGCTTTCAATCTGCCCTGCTACATCGACGCTCCTGCGACTGCCGGCCCGGCAAGCAGCTACTATGCGGGAGACCTTGGCCGCAACGCCGGCGTGATGCCTTACACGGTCTTCACGGACATCCGAATCGCACGTGCGTTCACGTTCTCACACGACATTGGGCTGCAGATGACGATCGGACAGTCTTCAACATCATTAACAAAAACAACACGCTCAATGTGAATCTTCTCTATACGGCGGCCGGACAGGAGACCTCCTCGTATGATCCGCGGCAGTTCCAGTTCGGAGCACGCCTCTCCTTCTAACTCGTTCTAAAATAATCATTGAAGCAACGCACGCCTGCCAGTTGCCGTCCAACTGACAGGCGTTTGTTTTTGTCTTCCGACCTTCGTCCTTCTGCGTTCATGAAAAAGTGCGCAACTTGTATACAGAAAATTGAGTTTAAGTAGAGAGACCCTGTAAAGGCGTCTCTTCGATTGTTCGATTCGGAGAGGTTGGGAATGACGAAGATACGCATTGCGTTGACGGCGCTTGCGGTGGTTGTATCGGCGATGGGTGGACAGCGGGCGCGGGCCGACGCGGCCCTGCTGATGGAGGAGCCCTACGCGGAGTTCGGCGCCTTCAATCCGACAGGGCATGCGGCGATCTATCTGAACCATGTGTGCGCGGAGTCGCCTACGCGGCTGCGGCCTTGCCGTCCGGGTGAGCCGGGCGCGGTGATCAGCCGGTATCACAAGATCGACGGCTACGACTGGCTGGCAATTCCGCTGGTTCCGTACCTCTATGCAGTAGAGCGGGTGCAGGACGTGCCGGTGATGGCGGACGCGGCGCTTGAGGCCCAGTTGCGCGATAAGTACCGGAGAGATCATTTGCTGGCGTATGTGCCGGACGTTCCCGAGGGAAAGAATGCCGGTGAGACCCCACGCGGTGAGTGGACGCAATTGATCGGCGCATCGTACGACCGCAGGATCTACGGATTTCAGATCGAGACGACCCCGGACGAAGACACGAAGTTCATGAACAGGTTTAACGACAGCCCGAACGTGGGGCATTTCAATCTGCTGTTCCACAACTGTGCCGACTTTTCGCGCACTCTGCTGAATGTTTACTATCCTCACGGTGTGCACCGGAATTTTTTCGTCGACCTGGGCATTACGACGCCGAAGCAGGTGGCGCGATCGCTGACGAAGTACGCCGACCACCATCCTGACCTAAGGTTCTCGACCTTTATGATTCCGCAGGTGGCGGGCAGCATCCCACGCAGTCATCCCGTCGATGGAGTGATGGAGTCTGTGGTGAAGTCGAAGAAATATGTGCTGCCGTTGGCGGTGTTGACTCCGCCTGTGACCGCGGGTCTTATCGTGGCTTATCTGACGGACGGACGCTTCAAGGTGCCGAAGGACGCTACGGTCGAGATCGTCCCGGTAGAGCCAGTCACAAATGCTGCGGCGCCGGCGCCGGAAGCAAATCCACCGGCGGCTCAAGGGGGGGCCGAGACAAAGAATGCCTCGCCAGACGCAGGTGCGCTGCCGGCAAACCTTCAGGGAGCGCCTGAGGCCCGGCGTCCTCTGCCGCCCCCAATTGTTCCGCAGTAGCCGTGGTTAGCTCTGATCAATCGACCTTGAGAGTTGCGTCGGCGTCCATTACCAGAGAGTCTCCTTCGACGAGCAGCGAGTGCAGCTTCAAGGCGCTGAGCGAGAGCGCGTAGCCAGTGGTCTCGGTGGAGCGGCTGAGCAGTTGTCGCATCAATACCGCGGCGTTCACCTTCATCTGTGCGGGCAGCTTGTGGCTCAGGAATGGCACCAGCAGGAAGTTCAACTCCTTCGACTCGCTGAGGCGCTCGATGCGCGCATCGCGAAAGCCGATACTCTCCTCTTCGGCTTCGGGGACGAGCGAGACGTCGGTATCGGTGGTGAGTGAGACGCCAATGCAGGTCCCGTGGACGGTGGTACCGAGTTTCGCCTTGGCGTGGACGCGAACGACGATGCGGTCCTGCACGAAGGCGACGTGAGGCGATTCGGCGTAGACGTAGCAGGCCGACGTGGCATCACCACGGATGTAATAGCGTCCCTGGGGTCCGTTGAAGAGCTGGGTCCGGAGGGTGCGTTCGAGCGCCTGCGCCGAGACCCGGACCTCGATCGCGGAGGCTGGGCGAGGGGCAGACAGCAGAAGCGCAATGAAGAGCAGCAGACGAAAGGCGAACCGGTGCATGATGCTTAAGCATAACGGCAGACGCGTTTTGACTGCCCTGAAGGATATGGATTCTGCGGCTGCTACTCTGTCTTCACCATGGTTCGACTACTACGGCCGTTCAGTCCCCTGCTTCTTTTCGTTCTGGCTGCTGCGGCCACAAACGCCCAGACACGACGGATGGTGATCATCGACCAGGACGGCTCTGGCCCGGGTGGCTCCAACCAGATGGCGATGATGGTGCTGTTGCAATCTCCGCAGGCCGATGTGCTCGGCATTACGATGGTCAGCGGCAATGCGTGGGAGCCGGAAGAGGTACAGCACACGCTGCGCATGCTTGAGCTTATCCATCGGCCGGATGTTCCGGTCGTGCCGGGAGCGATCTTTCCGCTGGTCCGGCACGGAAGAGGAGGCGAAGATCCAGAGGCAGCTTTACGGCGGGTATTCCTGGTATGGGGCGTGGGGGGACCTTGCCGCGAACACCAGCCGCCAGCCGTATCACGGGCCTTATGTTGTTCCCAAACTGGTCGAGGGAGAGCCTGCGCTGAAACCCTCCGATGAAGATGCCCCTCACTTTCTGGTTCGCCAGGTGCATGCGCATCCGCATCAGGTGACGATCTACGCTGCCGGGCCGCTGACGAACGTCGCTCTCGCCATCTCCGTCGATCCGCACTTCGCCGAGCTAACGCAGGGTATCGTCATTATGGGTGGCAGCCTGAGTCCGCAGACCGGAGACCCGGAGTTTGCGAATAATCCACGGCATGAGTTTAATTTCTGGTTTGATCCGGAGGCGGCGCACATCACGCTTCGCGCACACTGGCCGCGCATCGATCTCACCACGGTCGACATCTCGGTCAAGACTGGTTTCACGAAGGAGATGCTGGCGGAGATTGCCCGTTCGCCTAACGCTGCCGCGAAGTATCTCGTTGCATACACGGGCGAGTTTTACTACCTGTGGGACGAGTTGGCTGCTGCGGCGTGGCTCGACCCCGCGATCATTACAAAGGAGGAGAAGCTCTACCTCGACGTGGACCTGAACCGCGGCCCCTTCTACGGAGACACTCTTTCGTGGACAGCTGCGAATAAACCTGCGCTCGATGTTCAGCTTGTCCATGTCCAGACCGACCTTGATCTGCCGCGGTTCAACAAGCTCTTCATCGATCTGATGAAGGCGCCGCCGCAGCCTGCATCGGCTTTAAGGTGACATCGTCAGAACTGGCGTCCGGAGATGTATCCTTCATGGTGCGGGTCGTGCTGGTGTTCGGCGGGTATCGGACCCGTTGGGAGGATGAATGGAAAGGCGTGAATTTTTGAGTACCTCCGTTGCAGCTTCAGCGCTTGCTTTTACTAACCAGTCTTCGGCGCTGGCACAGGCGTCGGTCACTGCTGGTAAAGCTCGCGAGTACTACGAGATTCGCAAGTATCATTTGCAATCCGGGCCGCAGATCAAGCTGACGGAGAGCTACGTCTCCGACGCGCTTATCCCGGCGCTAAACCGGCTCGGCATCGCGCCCGTGGGCGCGTTCCATCTCGATATAGGTCCGGACACACCTACGCTGTATCTGCTGCTTCCCTCCACGAACCTTGAAACCCTCGCCACATCTGAGCTGCGTCTTGCACAAGATCCAGTCTTTATGAAAGTTGCTGAGCCGTTCTGGAATACGCCCGCCACAGCGCCGGCGTTTCAACGGATTGAGAGTTCACTCCTCATTGCGTTTGAAGGGTGGCCGAAGCTGACTCCTCCGGCCGCGACAGCACAGCATGGCAAGCGAATCTTTCAGCTGCGAACTTACGAGAGTGCGACGAGTCAGGACCACGTCCGTAAGGTCGAGATGTTTCACCATGGCGAGTTCGAGATCTTCCAGGCCTCTGGCTTCGCGCAGGTCTTCTATGGCGATACGCTGATCGGTCCGCGCATGCCGAACCTGACGTATATGCTGAGCTTCGCCGACATGGCAGACCTGAATGCGAAGTGGGACGTCTTCCGCAATGCGCCGGAGTGGAAGAAGCTGTCAGGTTCGCCGCGTTACGCTTTTGAAGCGATTGTCAGCAATATCTCGAACCTTATCCTGAGCCCAACAACGTATTCGCAGATTTAGCGACCTTCACGCATCATCCGACCAATTCGCAGAACGCGACGAGAGACAACTATGGATATTGCGCAACTAGACGAACACTTTGGCATCCCGGGCGTCCTTACATTTCGTGCGACGGCCAGCGGACTCATCTACGCCGACATCACAGCGCCGCTTGCGACAGCGACCGTCTATTTGCACGGTGCGCATGTTGCTGCGTGGCAGCCGAAGGGGCAGCAGCCTGCCATATTCCTTAGCCGCAAGAGCGACCTGGCTCCAGGTAAGCCGATTCGCGGCGGTGTTCCGATTGCGTTTCCGTGGTTTGCCGCGCGGCATGACGGCAAGACGGGCCCGTCGCACGGCTTCGCTCGCATTCAGGATTGGACGCTCGCCTTCGCTGCGCTGGCCGGCGATGACCTTCATTTGACTTTTACTCTGGGGCCTTCGGAGATCAGCCGCGATCTCGGGTACGACCACTTCCGGCTGGCGTTCCAGCTTAAGATTGGCCGCACGTTGACGATGGAGCTCACGGTGGTCAACGACGCGACGGCGCCTCTGATCTTCGAGGAGGCGCTGCACACGTACTACGCAGTCGCGGACATTCACGAGCTCACTGTCACCGGTCTTGAAGGTGTGACTTATCTGGACAAGAACGACAACTTTCAGTCGAAGGTGCAGCATGGCGCGATTTTGATTACGGAGCCAACGGGACGGCGTGTATTTGAACACCGTGAGCAAGTGCGTTCTTCACGACGCCGGCAACAAGCGCCGCATCACTGTAGCCAAGACGGGCTCCAACACCACCGTCGTGTGGAACCCCTGGGAGTCGGGTGCGCTCAAATTACCTGATCTGGATCCGACTGAGTGGCACGAATTCATCGCCGTCGAAACAGTGAACGCCGCAGTGAACGCGGTCACGCTCGCCCCTGGCGCGAAACACGTGATGCAGGCGCACGTCTCGATCGAAGGCGTCACAGAGTAACGCCTCAGCCTTTAGCTATTTCTTCTTTACTCCAAACAGGCCGGTGAGTTTGTTGGTAATTTGTTGTGTGTTGCTGTTCATCAGTATGAGCGCTCCAACGACCGCTGTGGCGATCTTCCATTTGCGTTTCATCGTTGTTCTCTCCCGTCGATGTCGCTTATTTTCAGGAACGGGCCCGAACGACTTTGCCCAATGGTCCGCTCTACGGCTACTCTGGAGAGCGTGATGCTCATCCTTGCCTCTGCCTCGCCTCGTCGCTGCGAACTCCTTTCGCAGGCGGGCCTCAAGTTTACTGTAGCGGCCGCGAATCTGAATGAAGACCTGTTGCCGGGCGAGACCGCCGCCGCGTATGTCCAGCGGCTGGCCGAGGAGAAGGCCCAGGCGGTTTGGAACACACATCGGTCGTTGGATACGGCGGACGACCCGCTTGTCGTGCTGGGTGCCGACACCTGCGTCGTCTGCGACGGCCACATTCTCGGCAAGCCCATAGATACCGCCGATGCACGACGCATGCTGGAGTTGCTGAGCGGGCGTACCCATGCCGTCCTCACGGGGCTTGCTGCGGTTACAGGCGACAAGATTGTCAGGGACGTCGAGATCACTCAGGTGACCTTCAACCAACTGAATGACGCAGAGATCGCGCAGTATATTGCCAGGGGTGAACCAATGGATAAAGCTGGAGCTTACGCCATCCAGGGTTATGCCGCTCGCTGGATACCCCGCATCGAAGGGTGCTACTTCAATGTGGTCGGGCTTCCGATTGCACGTACGATCGCTCTGCTGGCGGAAGCCCAGGTTGCAGCTGCTGCGATGGGCGAAGCGTAGCCTGGCCTCGGTCCTCGACTGCGTGAGTTACCCGACGCTGGCAATCATCGCCGCGAGTAGAGCTGTGCGCGGCACGAGGTGCTCGATGACGACCGACTCGTGCGCGGCGTGAGCGCCATCGCCAACCGCGCCCATTCCGTCGAGCGTCGGTACTCCGAGCGCGGCGGTGAAGTTGCCGTCGGAGCCGCCGCCGGTGGCCGCCTCGTCGAGAACAAAGCCTAACTCCGCTGCCAGCGCGCGTGCCTTCCTGAACAAGGCAATCGTTCCAGCTTTTCGCTCCATCGGCGGACGGTTGATGCCGCCGGTGACCGCGAGTTTGCAGTGTGGATCGGAGACCTTGAGGCCGCGAAATAACTTTTCCACATATGGCGCATCGCTCGCCTTCGCGATTCGGACATCGACCTCGGCGTGGGCGCTCGCAGCGACCACATTTGACCGCGTTCCACCAGCGATGACACCACAATTTACCGTCAATTTGCGCTGCAGATTCGTGAAGGTGGAGATGGTTTGGACAAGCTTTGCGAGTTCGAGGACCGCCGAGTGGCCGCGCTCGAAGTCCACGCCGCTGTGCGCACCGACGCCTGTAACCTGCACATGGTACTGCCCCACTCCCTTGCGTGCGGTCTTGTAGGCAAGTCCTTGCGCGGGTTCGAGAACCAGTACAGCCGCAGATTCGAGCGCGAGCCGCTCTGTGATGGGGCGGGAGATCGGGCTGCCAACCTCTTCGTCGCTGTTCAAAAGCATAGTCACGGGGCGGGCTGACTTCATCTCTCGTAAGGTGCTGAGCGCTGCGAGGGCCATCACGACTCCGGCCTTCATGTCGAGTACGCCTGGGCCCCAGAACCGACCCTCGGCCTCGCGCCATGGCATCTTTGCCAGCGTTCCGATTGTCCAGACTGTGTCGAGGTGTCCGAGGAGAAGAACGGGTTTGTGGACTGAATGCGAGGGGCCGAAGCGGAGTTCGAGGACATCGCCGAATTCACGTTGCTTGTGGCGCTTTGCGCGTGCTCCCTGCTCACGGGCCCAGAGTTCCGCCAGACCCATGGCGGCATTAACCGCTGGAGGGTCTTCACTTGGCGACTCCTGCTGTACGAGCTCGTAGAGGGCGTCGCGAATCCACCCCTTCTTTTTATCGACGTGACGAAAGATCGCTTTGGCGTCCATGGACGGATGTTATAGCAGTCAAATGAATTAGTTCCAGTTTTTGCGCGGCTGAAAGTAGTCACTGCTGAGGTAAATTTACCACATTGCGAGTTTGCTGATCGACTGTAAGCTTATCGATGGCTTTGATGGAGATATTGTTTCGTGGCCTTGGAAGCTCACTTTGAGCGGACAATTCGATCGGAGATGGAGTTCAGTGGCATCGGCTTGCATAGCGGGGCACCAGTCTCCATGCGACTGATTCCGGCGCCTGCTGGTTCAGGTATCGTCTTTCGACGCACAGACTTAGATAACTTTGAGATTGCGGCAGTTGGACGCAATGTCGCGAAGGTAAGCTATGCGACGAGCCTGATGCGGCAAAGCGTGCTGATTTCTACGACGGAACATCTGCTTTCGGCGCTGATTGGTTATGGGGTGGATAACGTCATCGTTGAGGTGGACAATCTTGAGGTGCCGATCCTGGATGGGAGTGCGCTGCCGTATGTGCAGGCTTTTCAATCAGTTGGGTTGAAACAGCAGAGGCGGAAGCGGGAGTACCTGAAGATACTCAAGGAGGTCGAGGTTCAGGGAGGGATCCAAGTTTATCGGGGTCTATCCGGGGTCGGGGTACCGGATCCAGTATACGATTGACTTCCCACAACCCATTGGTTATGAGATGTTTACCGGGGACCTGGCGATCGGGGACTATGTTAGTTTAATTGCTCCGGCGCGGACTTTTGGGTTTAAAGAGGACGAGGCGACTCTGCGAGATATGGGGCTGATTCGTGGAGTTTCAAATGAGTGCGCTATTATTCTTTCGCGGCAACGTGTTGAAAATGGGCCACTTCGGTTTGATGATGAGTTTGTGCGGCATAAGGTGCTGGACTTGATTGGGGACACTGGCGCTGGCGGGGCGGAGGATCCAGGGCAGGGTGGTGGCGGAGCGGGCGGGTCATGCTATGCATACTGCTCTTGTGCAACGACTTATGCGGGCCGGTCGGCGTGGGAGTTGGCCCATGGGTACGATGAGGTGCCTGAGGTTGAGACGGTGATGGGGCATTTGCAGCCGGCAATTGTGTCGTAATTTTGTGGCGTTTTGGGTGGTAAAAACGTGGTGCTTTGATGGTGGAATTGTGGTGAGTTGCGTGGTGGATCGTGCTCGCATGTGGGCGATTATCGGATGAAGGGTCTGGCGGCGATTGCGCTGGGGTCGAATCTGGAGTCGAGGTTCGGGGCCCCGGAGGCGAACCTGCGGGAGGCGTTGAGACGGATCGGGTCGCTGGGTGAGGTGCGGGCGGTTTCGTCGTTTTATGACACGGAGCCGGTTGGGTATTTGGAGCAGCCTCGGTTTTTGAATGGGGCGTTGCTTCTCGAGACGGACCTGGATCCAAGGACGCTGATGCGGGAGTTGCTTGCTGTGGAGCGGGCGATGGGGCGAGAGCGCGTCGGTGCGATTGCGAAGGGGCCGCGAGTGATTGATCTTGATCTGTTGTTGTTTGGGGATTGGGTGCTTTGGGCGGAGGAGCTGATATTGCCGCATCCTCGAATGGAAGAACGGCGGTTTGTGCTGGAGCCTTTGGCGGAGATTGCGCCGGAGTGGGTGCATCCGGTGCTTGGGGTGACGGTGCGGGAGTTGTTGGAGCGGTTGGGTCGCGATTCTTGATTCTTTGACTTTTGTGGCTGGTTGAACGAAGGCAATTCAATCGTTCCGGCTGCGCCTACACTCCGGCCTTCGGCAGAGCGGAGGCGCGCTTTGCGCGCGGCCTTTACGGCCCGACTAAAGTCGGGCCCTTCCGGGTATCGCAAGGTGCGAAAATCAGTCATGTTTCGCTCTGGCTTGCGGCAGAGCGGAGGCGCGCTTTGCGTGCGGCCCTCACGGCCCGACTGAAGTCGGGCCCTTCCGAGTTTTGGGCATGGCGAGAATGTGGTGCATCTTTACGTGCCGCCTTTCGGATTGCGATGTGAGTGCAAAGGACGAGGCGTTCGGTTTATCTAAAGGGATGTGCTTTGGTCTTTTCTGTAGGTGAATTTGAGTCACGAAAAGCGGAGGAGTAGGGGTACTCGTTGGGTCGGGTGGTGAGGCGGGCACGACGGATTCTGATGAATGTAGGTACGGCGGATTTCGAATTCTTCGCGGGTGACGACATGATGATCTACGTATCCGCGTTGCCAGACGTCGAGCTTCGAGGCTAAACGACGGGAGAACCCTCCTCGGATATGTTTCATGGCGTTTGGAAGGTTGTCGGTTGTGAGAAGAAGGTGGACGTGGTCTGGCATTGCGACGTAGGCGTGGAGTTTGTAGAGGCCCTGGGTCCTATAGTGCTGAAGGATGTCGAGGAAGAGGTTTGCGTTGGTCTCGGTTTGAAAGAGGCGGCGTCGATTGGCGGTGATTGCGGTAACGAAGAATGTGCCGCGGGTGGAGGTCACTTGGGGGCTTTGCCATAGGTGGAGTTTAAGGGTGGTTTGGAGGAGGACAAAATCAGTCGTTTCGCCCTTCGGGCTCCACTCCGGCCTTCGGCAGAGCGGTAGTGCGCGTTGCGCACGGCTTTTACGGCCCGACTGAAGTCGGGCCCTTCCGGGTATTGCGAGTCTTCCGAATCTCATTTTCGCTCTTCGCGGTAGAGCAGAGAAGATGCGCCTTGCGCGTGGCCCTTACGGCCTGACTGAAGTCTGGGTCCTTCCGGTACCTGGGCCATTCTGGTGTATGGGACGTTGCGTGAGTTTGTTGCGTCTTTGGTTCCGTCTTGCTGAGGGATCAATGGCCGCGTTGGTTGACGAACTGGCGGGCGGCGAGGAGGACCGTGGTGCAGCCCATGAGGGTGAGGACGAGGGCGTTTAGCCATAGGTCTTTGAAGCCGGCGCCGCGTAGGATTACGCCGCGGAGGATTTGGATGTAGTAGGTCGCGGGGATGATGTGGCTGATGGCGCGGAAGAAGGTGGGCATCGTGTCGATGAGGAAGATGTAGCCGGAGAGGAAGACCGATGGGAGGACGGTGCCCATGGAGAGTTGGAAGGCTTCGGCCTGAGTGCGGGCCCTGGTTGAGATGAAGAGACCGACTCCTAGTACGGTGAGCAGGAACGGTAACGACATTGCGAGGAGCGTGAAGACGTTGCCGTGGATGGGGCCCTGGAAGACGACGCGCATGATGGTGAGGATGAGGCAGAGCTCAGTGAAGCCGAGGGCGCCGTAGGGGAGCATCTTGCCGACCATGAGGCCGAGAGGGGCGACGGGGGTCATGGTGAGCTGCTCGAGGGTGCCGCGCTCGCGTTCGCGCACGAGGCTGAGGGCGATGAGAAGGATGATCATGACCTGCAGGAGGATGGCGATGAGGCCGGGGACGAAGAAGTTCGCGGAGCGAGTGGCGGGGTTGTAGAGGACGGAGGGTCGGACCTCGATGGGTAGTTGCGCGGAGCCGAGGATGCGGTTGAGGGATTGTTCGAGAGCGACTCCGGTGGAGGCGTTGACGGCTTGTCCTGCGACGGAGGAGTCGGAGCCGTCGATGAGGACGAGAACGGTCGCGGTGGCGCCGTTCTGGAGCTGACGGGAGTAGTCGTAGGGAATTTTTATGGCTACGCGTGCTTTGCCGGAGCGCATGGCGGCGTACATCTCCGGGTTTGATTGGACGGTGAGGGCGAGGCGGAAGGTGTCGGACGCGGCGAAGCTTTCGAGGAGCTGGCGGCTTTGCTGGGTGTGCGATTCGTCGAAGACTACGGTGGGAATTTGGCGAACGTTGGTGTCGACTGCGAAGCCGAAGAGGAAGAGTTGGATGAGTGGGATGAGGAGAGCGAAGAAGAGCGTGCCGGGGTCACGGACGATATGCGTGAACTCTTTGCGGCAGACGGGCCAGAGACCGTAGAAGAGCGAGTTCATTTCGCAGCCTCCATGATCTGGTAGGTGAGGGTGACGAAGACGTCTTCGAGCGAAGGCACGATGGTTTGGATTTTGGACTGGGGGAATTGCGTACGGAGTGCGTTGATCTGGGTGGATTCGACGAGGGAGTGAATGGAGCGGCCGAAGATGGTGGCTTCGCGTACGCCGGGTTGTTTGCGGAGGGCGGCGAGGACGGTGGAGGTGTCGGGGGTTTCGATCTCTAAGCGCGTGGTGCCGGCGGGATTGGCCTGGGGGAGATGCTGGAGTTCGCCGATGGTGCCTAGAGCGACGAGGTTGGACATGTAGATGTAGCCGACGCGGCCGCAGCGTTCGGCCTCGTCCATGTAGTGCGTGGTGACGAAGAAGGTGACTCCCTGGGCGGACAGGAGGAAGAAGAGGTCCCACAGGGATCGGCGTGCGACGGGATCGATGCCGGCGGTGGGCTCGTCGAGGAAGACGACCTGCGGCGAGTGGATGATGGCGCAACCGAGGGCGAGGCGCTGTTTCCAGCCGCCGGAGAGGGCGCTGACTCGGCGATCCAGATAAGGGCCGAGGCCGGTTAGGGCGACGATCTCCTGGATGCGCTGGGTCGCGCGAGCGCCGGTGATGCCGTAGACGCCGGAGTAGAAGCCCATGTTCTCGGAGACGGTGAGGTCTTCGTAGAGGCCGAATTTTTGCGACATGTAGCCGACGTGGCGCTTGATGTCGGCGGCGTGTTTGTGGATGTCCATGCCGAGGATGGTGCCGGTGCCTTCGGTGGGCGTGGTGAGTCCGCAGAGGGCCTTGATGATGGTGGTTTTGCCGGAGCCGTTGGGGCCGAGGAAGCCGAAGAGTTCGCCCTTGTTGATCTCGAAGGAGACGTCGTTGACTGCGGTGAAGTCGCCGAAGCGGATGGTGAGGTGGTCGGCGGTGATGACGGGAGTCATTGCAGCCGTACCGTTGCGGACATGCCGGATTTGAGAGCGCCGTCGGAGTTGTCGACGCGGACCTTCGTGCCGAAGACCTGGTGCTGGCGGTCGTCGCGGGTCTGCACGTTGCGGGGGAGGAATTCGGCTTGAGCGGCGATTTCCTGGACGTGTCCGGTGAAGGAGCGGCCCTGGAGGGAGTCGACTTCGACGTGTGCCGATTGGCCTATGCGGACGGCGGAGAGGTCGGTTTCGGGGACGTAGACCTTGACCCAAAGCTGTGAGGACTCGAGCATGGTGACGACGATCTTTCCGGGGCCGACGAGGTCGCCGGTGCGCACGCTGACCGTCTGGACGAGTCCGTCGGCGGGGGCGTAGAGCTCGGCTTCTTTCAGCTGTACGTCGAGTTGGTCGACGCGTGCCTTGGCCTCGTCCATCTTGGCGCGGCCTGCGTCGATGTCTTCTTTGCGATAGCCACGCTGCATGAGGTCGGATGCCGCCTGGGCCTGGTGGTAGCGCTCCTGGGCCGCGCGAAGATCTTCCTTGCGTGTGCCTTCCTGCAGGAGAGCGAGGCGCTGGTGAAGAGACTCTGCCTTCTGGGCCGTGGAGTCGCGGGTCGCTTTTGCGTTGTCGTATTGCTGGCGGGAGATGGTGTCGCCACGCACGAGCGTCTCCATTCGCTCGAAGTTCGTCTGGGCGTTGATGGCGTCGGCGCTGGCCGCGGCGTAGTCTGCCTGGGCTTGCTGCAACTCCTGCGATCTCGGGCCGTTTTGCGCGGCGTCGAGCATGGCGCGTTGCATCTGCGCGTTGGCCTGGGCCTGGGCTATATCTTCGGGACGATTGCCGCGCTGGAGGCGCTGGTAGTCTGCCTGCGCTTGTTCGAGCTGTGCCTGCGCCTGTGCGCGCTGCGCCTTTACATCATCGAACTCGAATTGCACTAACAGGGTCCCGGCCTTGACTGCCTGCCCCTCCTCGACGGGGACCTGGGTGACCCGGCCGCCGATCTTTGAGCCTATCTGGATCTCGCGGGTTTCGACGGTGCCGGAGTAGACGAAGGAGTTTTTCGAATTTGCGTAGGAATGGATGAGCCATCCGGCGACGATGAGTATTGCGAGCGCGGCGACTCCGAGAATGACTCTGCGCTTCATGCCATCCCCTCCAGGCTGAGCTTGAGGCGAGCGCGCATGTTGTTGACGAGCCAAACGCCGGGCCGGTCTTCGCGGATGAGCCACTCCAGAGTGGTTGCCATGTAGATGGCGAAGAGCGTTTCGGCTATTAACTGCGGGGTGGCCGCCTTGCGGCGTGGAATGCGCTTGATGGCGCCGATGAGTATGTTGATTGCTTCCTGACGGGCCGCCATCATGGGGCCGTTGGCGACCTGCTGGAACCAGAGGCTGAGCAGGAAACGTCGCGAGTTGCCGGCGATGCGAGTGTTTTCGCCGGTCACTTCGAGGAAGAGTGCGACAACGTCGTCGAATGTGAGTTTCTTGCCGCTCTCGCCAAAACGGGTGACGATCGCTTTTAGTTTTTCGACGCGGGTGGCGGCAATTTCCCGGAGGATCAGTTCTTTTTGCGGGAAGTAGTTGAAGAAGGTCGCTCGCGAGATCCCGACGGCGTCGCAGATCATCTCCACTGAAATGTCTTCGTACCCGTGGGTGGCAAAGAGTTCGAAGGCGATGCGGACGATCTCTGCCCGGGTGTGTGTTTTTTGCTTCTCGCGCAACGAGATTGTACTGCCAGCCATAAATTAGACTGTAGTCTATTTATTGGATTTGTGTCAATTCAGTTGCTGAAGGGCGCGTGTTACATGCGCATTTGGGAGCTGTTGGCGGGCTCCTGGTGCCAGGTCGTGACCTGCTGGAGGGCCTGGGCGAGGGTGTTGACGACGACGGTGGGTTTGCCGCTGCCGAAGCGCTCGATGTTGAGCTCGGGGGCCTGGTCTGGGTCTTCGGTTGGGTTCCAGAGGCCGATGACGATGCGGTTGCTAGTCAGGTGCGAGCGGACGCGCTGACAGATGGCGCGGGCCTGCTGGAAGGCGAAGGGGGGTAGCGCGGATAT
Organism: uncultured Acidobacteriaceae bacterium; assembly: GCA_963756685.1. Lineage (GTDB taxonomy): Bacteria > Acidobacteriota > Terriglobia > Terriglobales > Acidobacteriaceae > Edaphobacter. The sequence continues at coordinate 1,550,548 of CAVWON010000001.1, read as the reverse complement.
GAAGACGACGGTGTTGGGTTCGTTGGAGAGCAGATCGAGAATATCGCTGGAGACGGTGGCGGCGGTGAGGTGGAGGGTCTGGTGCCCGGCCCGTTCCATGAGCTGGACGAGCATGTGGGTGGTGAGCTCGTCGGCCTGATCGTTTGCGGAGATACAGACTACGGCGAAGTCAGTTTGCTTGGGGGGATAGGAAGCGGGGAGGTCTCCAGCGTCTTTGGGGTGGTAGTCGGTGAGTTCAGCGACGAGTTCGCCGATGCTGAGGAAGAAGAAGTTGCAGCGGACATCGTCGAGGTTGCCCTGGTGGCGGTCGCTGCTCGACGAGGGCGAGGGCCGGGATGAGGACGGAGTCGTAGAGGTCGACGAGGGACTTGCTTTGGAGGAAGCGATTGGCGACGGCGTGGGCCTCTTTCTGGTCCATGGCGAGGAGGCGCTCGTAGAAGAGGGCCTCGGCGGAGAGCTCGGCGTCGGTGCCGAGGAGGGTGTGGAGGAAGGAGAGCTGCGGGACGTAGCGGCCGAGGACGACGATGCAGACGGTGAGCGGGGTGGAGAGGATGAGACCGGGCCATCCCCAGAGGAGGGCCCAGAAGATGGCCATGGCAAGAAGAGCGAGAGATGAGATGCCCGTGCGGGAGCTGAAGAGCCAGGGTTCGACGAAGTTGGTGCAGGTGAGTTCGAGTGTAAGGAACAGGCCAAGGATAAGGATCGGTGGGACCCATGAGGGGGAGATGGCGATGGAGACGACAAGGGGCAGGACGAGGCTGGTGGCGGTACCGACGTAGGGAACGATGCGAAGGACGCCGGCGAGGACACCCCAGAGGGTCGCGTTGGGTACGCCGATGAGGAAGAGTCCGAAGCCGAAGAGTGTTCCGTAGGCGGCGTTGACGGCGACCTGGAAGAGGAGGTACTGGCTGATGCGGGTGGCGGCGTCCTGAAGGGCCTGGGTCATGATGCTGATGCGTCCAATGCCGGCGAGAAGGAGGATGCGATGACGTAGATCTTCGCGCTTCATCAGGAGGTAGATGGTGAAGACGATGACTACGCCGAAGGTCCCGATGGGACGCAGGAAACGCATGAGAAGTTCGCTTGTGGTTTGGAGCTGGGTGCGGTCGGGATCGATGACGCGAACGGGCTGGACCTGGGTGGGTTGCTGAGCGGCGGGAGCAGCGGTGCCCCCGCTGGTGACGAGGTCTCCGCTAATGTCCTGGACGGCGTTGAAGGCGTTTTGAAGAGACTGTTCGCCGGAGGAGTGGACGGAGGCGATTTTCTTCTGGATGCTGAGCCGGTAGGCGGGAAGGCTGCGGGCGACGTTGAAGAGTTGACGGGCGACGACGTATCCGACTGAGCAGATGATCGTGAATGCGAGGACGCCTGTGATTGCGACCGCGACTACGCGAGGGAGACGCCGGGCCTCAAGGCGGCTGACGGCCGGGGCGAGTAGAAAAGCCAAGGTAAGGGCGAAGGCGAAGGGGACGAGAAGATCGCGGGCGAAGTACAGGATGAGGACGGTGACCGTGAGGACGAGAAAGGGCCCAACCCTGGAAAACTCGGTGGCTCGAGCATGGGACATACGACCCTCGCGAACGCTGATGAATGCAGTCTTGCGCAGGGGCAAGGATACATCAAGTCAAAAAGCGAGTGACTGTTTGCGAGACGCGAGAGAGTGTGGAGTTGGTTACGGGCGGGGGAAGGTCAATCGGCGGCCTGAGGTGTGCGGAGGGTGCACGGCTGAGGCCGCCGATTGCAGTTAGAGGAGTTTGTAGGGCCTAGAACTGGTGCGAGATAGAGGCGATAACGGTGTAGTCAGCGAAGAAGGCGTCACCGTTTTTCGTGTTATTTTCCAGCTCGGGGACGCTGGGCGGGCGGTTGCGGTAGAGGGCCCAGGGGCCGTTGACCGAGATGACTGTCCGGCGAAAGTTGTACATGACGCCGGGGTCGAGCGAGATGATGGCGCCGGGGCGGCGGAAGCCGTCGCTGTCGCCGAGGAGATCGCGTACGGGAACGCCTTCGGCGCGAACACCGATGCTGAATGCGAGGCTGCGCACTCTTGGTACACCCTGGGCAATGCCAGTGCGAAAGAGATATTGGTCAGTGACGGAGTCGACGCTTTGCCCGGGCTGCGAACGAAAGCTGGCAACGCCGTTAGTGTCCATGGGATTGAAGAGGTACTGTCCCTGGGCGTAGAGGTCTGAGCCGCGCCATAGGGTCTTGTAGGCCTGAGAGCCGACGACGAATCCCCAGCCACCGTCGCCAGGTTGCAGGGACGGGTCTGCGGTGGCTTTGATGATCTGCCCTTTATAGAGCGCAGAGCCGGTGGCGTTGTCGATGCCGGTGGGAATCTTGAGGGAGAGGCTGACGGCCACGTTGCCGCCGTTCTCGGTGGGTGGGCGGAAGATCCAGGCCTGGGCCCCGATGGTTATGTCTCCGACGCCGCTGACCTGATAGATGCCGGAGGGAGCGTAGATCTGGTTGCGTGTGCCGTTGTAGACGGGGATGTCGGCGATGACGCTCCAGCGTGGCGAGACGCGGTATTCAAGGCCGACGTCAAAGATGTTCTGGTGGTTCTCGACGGCGGTAGGGCGGGCGATCTCGTCGTCGCCGATGAAGTATTTGTTGGAGTTGAAGACGCGGTAGCCAATGTTGACGGTGAGGTTGTGTATGGAGAAGCCGTTCCAGGCCCCTCCGCCATCGGACTTGATGAGTTGGTCCATGGGTCGCTGGTTGGAGTGTGCGGCGACGCATCCCTGAGCGAATGCTTTGTTGCCGGTCAGGGTCGTTGATGCGAATGAGATTAAAAGGAAGAGCCGAAGTGCATTTTTCATGAGTGTCCTCGCGGTACTGGTCTCGAAAACCACGTACGTGGTAAAAGTGCTGAAGAATGAGCCACCACTGTACTGTTGCGACTTCACGATCGTCTTCGGCCAATAGGTGGAGATTTGTGCCAATAATTCGGGTGGGCGGGCCTTCCCGCGCGTCGTGAGCGGCTCCGCAGACGTGGAGGACGAACAGTGGTTGGCGGTGGGAGAAGAGCGTAGATTATAGGTTTCGCTGCCACTACCTGGGAGGATTGATGACTACGACGAAGCTGGTGGATGCAAAGGAGCGGTACGCTCTTGGGCGGGAGCGGCGGAAACAGATGCGGCGTATGCAGCACAAGACGTGGAACGCGAAGGACCGTCGAGAGAGTCCGCTGAAACTGCTGGAGGCGTCGACGCGAGGGCGAGTGCCGGCGCTGGTGGCGCTGAAGAACCAGTTGATGGCGGCATCGCCGTTTGGGTACTTTCGCGGGGCAGTCCCGGTGATGGCGTATGACTTGTCGCTGACGGCGAATACGGGGATTTGCAACCAGCTGTGCGGCGACGCGCATGTGCGAAACCTGGGGGCGTTTGCTGCGCCAGATGGACGGCTGGTGTTTGACATCAACGATTTTGATGAGACGATCGTCGCGCCGTTTGAGTGGGACGTGAAACGGATGGCGACCAGCCTGGTGTTGGCGGGGCGCGCGGCCGGGGCGAGGAACATGGATTGTCGCGATGCCGCAACGGTATTTCTGGAGCGCTATCGAACGATGATGGCGGAATTTGCGCGGATGCCGGTGCTGGAGGTGGCGCGGTTCCAGGTGCGTCGGCTGCGGAGCATGGGTTCAGTGGCGGGGATCCTGCAACTGGCGGAACGGGCGACGCCGATGCACACGCTGCTGACGCTGACCGAGGTGGAGGGCGAGGCTTCGGAGCCGAAAGCAAAGAAGCATAAGGCGGTGAAGGGGGAGGTGGTGCTGCGGCCGCCGCGTGTGTTCAAGACGATACCGCCGCGTTTGACGCGGGTGAAAGATGAGATGGCGGAGAAGGTGCTGGGATCGCTGACGAAGTATACGGAGAGCCTGCTGCCGGAGCGCCGGCACTTTCTCGCGCAGTACCGGCCGGTCGATGTTGCGTTCAAGGTGGTTGGGACGGGGTCGGTGGGACTCAGGGACTATTGCGTTTTTATGGAGGGCAATGGAGCGAAGGACCCGCTGTTTTTGCAGATCAAGCAGGAGGTCGAGTCTGGGTATGCGCCTTATGTTTCGGCGAAACAGCGCGGTGCGAAGCGGCACCAGGGACGGCGGGTGGTGGAGGGTGAGCGTGCGATGCAGCTGCAGTCGGACCCGTTTCTGGGATGGACTTCGATGGAGGGCCGGGACTATCTGGTGCGGCAGTTGAATGATCACAAGGCCTCGATCCGGATCGAGGAGCCTGAAAGCGGCAGGGTTGCTGGAGTATGCGGTGGTGTGTGGTGAGATGCTGGCCCGTGGCCATGCGCGGGCGGGAGACTGCTCGATGATCGCGGGGTATCTGGGGAGGTCGACGCGATTTGACAAGGCGGTGGGGTCGTTCGCGGAGACGTATGCGGACCAGACGGAGCGCGACTGGAAGCAGTTGGTGCAGTCGCTGAAGAAGAGTGGGAAGCCGCGGGCGAAGTGAGGTCGTTGCTTTTTCTTAACGCTCGCCGCAAGTTGGCCGACCTTGGACAGTAGTTTTCGCGGCCGAGAAAAATTTCTTCCGGCGCGCTAGCAGTTTTGCTAGCTGTGTCATCTGGGCGCAGTGCCTATGCTCATCTTCACTACATTTGGGGGAGCAGCCTGGCTGCCTGACTGATGCCGAGTCACGCGAGCCTGTCACACATTCAGGTTTTGAAGTCCATATTTCTTAGTGGGACAGATGTGACTCAGCCAACGATGAATGAAGGTGCGGGCTTTCTCCCAAACGAGTATTGGAAGTTCAGGAGAAGACCCATGAAGTGGACGAGCAAGACGGTTTTGGTCATTCTGGTGATTTTTGCTGTTCAAGGGTTGGCTGTGTCGCGCGCTTCAGCGCAGGCCAAGAAGCCGAACATTCTTGTGATCTTCGGCGATGATGTGGGTTATTGGAACGTCAGCGCCTACAACCAGGGCATGATTGGATACAAGACGCCCAATATCGACCGGATCGCGAAGGAGGGCGCGCTGTTCACGAACTACTACGGACAGCAGAGCTGCACCGCGGGGCGCTCGGCGTTTATCACCGGCCAGAGCCCGATTCGCACGGGATTGACCAAGGTTGGGCTTCCGGGCTCGCCCATCGGGATCCAGAAGCAGGACCCGACGCTTGCCGAACTGCTTCACCCGCTCGGCTATATGACATTTCAAAACGGCAAGAACCATCTTGGGGACCGTGATGAATTCATGCCAACGGTTCACGGATTCGATGAGTTCTTTGGCAACCTCTATCACCTGAATGCTGAGCAGGAGCCCGAGAATGTCGATTATCCCAAGAACCCGGGGTTCCTCACCAGCTTCGGGCCGCGGGGCGTGTTGAAGTGCAAAGCGCAAGCGACGGAAAACATGACGCCTGATCCGCGCTTCGGCCCATGGGGTAAGCAGACCTGCGAGGACACCGGGCCGCTAACCATTAAGAGGATGGAGACGGCCGACGAGGAGTTTCTTGCTGCGACGCTCGACGACATTGACCGTTCCGTGAAGGCGGGCAAACCGTTCTTCATTTGGCACAATACGACGCGGATGCATATCTGGACGCATCTTTCGCCGAAGTATCAGGCGCTGATCCCCAAGTATGGTCTCTATGGTGCGGGGATGCAGGAGCTCGACGACAATGTTGGCGTGTTGCTGAAGAAGTTGGATGACCTGGGGATCGCGGACAATACCATCGTCATTTTCAGCAGTGACAACGGCGCCGAGGTGATGAGCTGGCCTGATGGTGGAACGACACCGTTTCGTGGTGAGAAGAACACGAACTGGGAAGGCGGCTATCGTGTGCCGATGCTCATGCGCTGGCCGGGCGTGATCAAGCCGGGAACACTGGTAGGCGATGTTGTTGCGCATGAGGGCCTGGTCCCCACGCTGGTCGCTGCCGCGGGCGTGCCGGACGTGAAGGAGAAGTTGCTGACCGGATACAAGGCGGGCGACTCGACCTTCAAGGTCCATTTGGATGGCTACAACCTGATGCCGTATCTCAAGGGTGATGTGGAGGAGTGCCCTCGGAAGGAGTTTCTCTACTGGACGGACGACGGTGAACTTGCGGGTCTTCGTTACGGCAAGTGGAAGCTGATCTTCATGGAACAGCGCGCACACGGTTTTGACGTGTGGGAGGAGCCGTTCTATACGCTTCGCGTGCCCAAGCTGGTGGACCTGCAGGCCGATCCGTTCGAACGTGCCCCTGAGGAAGGGATCGACTATGACCACTGGAGAATAGATCGCGTATACATGATCCTTCCAGGTGTGGGCTTTGTCGCAGACTGGCTGAAATCCTTCGCGCAGTTCCCGCCTCGGCAGGCACCGGCGACCTTCAATCTTAACGATGTCATGCAGAAGATGAAGACAGCGACAGCCAACGCCAACAACTAGCACGAAGTGACTTTGACAGCCAGCCGCGAACTCAGGATGCTGAGAGTTTTGCGGCGGCTGTAAAAGTACCTGACAATTCCCTAGAACTAATCCTTCGCTAACCTAGCACTTTTGCTAACTGCGTATGTGCAGGCGGCGGCCTATGCTCGTTTTCTGCCGTAGAAGGGCGCGTTCGATTCACCTTATGACAATTCCCTGGTGTTTGCGTGCGGAGAACGACTCACGTGACTTTGCCTTAGCGGCTAACCCGTAACTGCATTCGAGGAGACATCGTATGAACGTTGGAGCGAACATTCGCAGATGGCCTATGGGGCCGATAGCTGCTTTGAGTTTCTTCGTGGCGGCCGGAGTGACCCAAGGTATGGCACAAAACACGAAGCCTAACATTGTCATGCTGATGACGGACGACACTGGTTGGAACGACTTCGGGACCTATGGCGGGGGCGCGAACCTCGGCCATCCGACTCCCAACGTCGATCAGGTCGCCAAGGAAGGCGCCGTCTTCACCAGTTGGTACGGCCAGGCAAGTTGCACCGCGGGGCGGGCCTCGTTCATGACCGGACGCATCCCGATCCGCTCGGCGCTTTCGGTCGTGGTTGTGCCTGGCGACCCGAACGGCCTCACGAAGAGCACTCCGACAATCGCCGAGTTCTTTCAGAAGAACGGCTATTCGACATATTTCTCGGGCAAGTGGCACCTGGGGGACCAACCCAAGTTCTACCCGATCGAGCACGGCTTCGACGAAATGAAGGAGTTCGCCGCCTATTATCCGGGCGTCTACACCTATGACGACACGGATAGCTTCGCCCATCCCTGGTTCCCGAAATATAACCCTGCCTACTGGGCGGAATATCAAAAGATCGTCAACCTTTACGAATGGGAAGGCGTCGCCGGCAAACCCGCGACCAAGGTTGCGCGTATTGACTACGACTACCTCCATGAATTCGACGTCCGTCAGGCTGGCTCAGCGGTCGAATACATTAAGGCCCACGCCAAAGGTGGCAAGCCGTTCTTCATGGACGTCAATTTCATGAAGATGCACAACCCGAATATTCCGGCCAAAGCGTTCATTGGGAAATCGCATCTCGGCAATTATTCAGATGCCATGATGGAACTTGACTCCAACATCGGCCAAATTATGGACGAAATCCGCGCAGACGCCCCCAACACCATCGTCATCATCACCGCCGACAACGGCGCGTGGCAGGACGCGTGGCCGGATGGCGGCACAGTGCCGTTCCGCGGGGAAAAGGGATCACCGTTTGAGGGCGGTTTCCGCGTGCCCGGCATCATGTGGTGGCCCAATCACATCCCGGCCGGCGCACGCTATGGCGAGATGATGTCGCACATTGACTGCTGGTCAACACTGGCAACGATGGCTGGTATCACTCCGCCACCTCACGGCGCGTGGAAGGACAATGACGGCAAGCCGATCTATTTCGACAGCATTGACAACAGCGCCTACATCCTGGGTAAAGAAAAGCATTCCGCTCGCAACGGATGGATCTATATCGACGGCGAGACCTACGCTGGTGCTCGTGCTGACATCGGCGGCGATCCCGAGAACCCCGATATCAAAATCGCCTGGAAATATTTGTATACCTCCAAGGACACCTGGCTCGGTCCCCAGCAGAATCTCGGCGCCATTGGCTCGGCCTACAACCTCACGATGGACCCATTTGAGAAATACGACATGACGTTCAACGGTGCGGTGAGCACGCGCACCCCGACCACCTCGCCCGGACGCTATGCCGGCTACGACAATGGCTGGGTCCTTTCGTTGATTTCGATCCCGGTCATGGAGTTTGATAAATCCATCGTTGATTATCCGAACATCACGCGCTTCCCTGGCGGAGCATCGAACGATATGAATCCGGACCTGCAGCATCCGAACAACCCGTTGCCTTTGATGGATATCAAGAAGCTCGTGCAAGTCATAGGCGCAGCTGACTAGGTTAGAACGCAAGAGACGGAATCGGTGGGTGGTTCCCAAGAACCGCCCACCTTTCGTTTAGTGATTGTCCGCTGTTCCAGCTCGCCCTCCTGTTGATAGTTACAGCCTAGAACTAATAATCCGTCTTCCTAGCACTTTTGCCAGATTCTCTCGTTGAGGGCGTGGCCTATGCTCGTGTTCTGCATCAGCAGTGTGCGCCCTCGATTCACCTCGTAATCGTTGCTGGTGTTTGAAGGCGGCCAATAACGTTCGCTATCTTCCCCTAGCGACTAACCAAGACGATATGCACGGAGGCACTGATGGACATGATCGCGAACCGACGCAGATGAGCCATGGGAACAATAGCTGTCTTGATTTTCATTTTGGCGGCCGGAGTGACCCAAGGTAGTGCACAGACGAAGCAACCTAACATCCTCGTCATCATGGGAGATGACATCGGCATGTGGAACATCGGCGCTTACCACCGCGGTTTGATGGCAGGGAGGACGCCGAATATCGACAAGATGGCCAAGGAGGGTATGCTGTTCACCGACTATTATGCGGAGGCGAGTTGCACGGCGGGGCGTGCGAACTTCATCATGGGCGAACTGCCGATCCGCACGGGAATGACTACCGTCGGCCAGGCTGGAGCGCCGATCGGCATACCTGCTGAGGCGGTGACTACGGCCACGATCCTTAAGTCGATGGGTTACGCCACCGGACAGTTCGGGAAAAACCATCTTGGCGACAAGAACGAGTTCCTGCCGTGCGTCCATGGCTTCGACGAGTTCTTTGGTTATCTATATCACCTGGACGCGATGGAAGACCCAGCGCACCCTAACTATCCGCAGAACCTTTTGAACGTTGTTGGCCCGCGCAACATGGTCCATTGCTGGGCGACAGCTACGGACGACAAGACCGATATGCCCCGATGGGGGCCGGTCGGCAAACAGAAGATTGAGGACGCCGGCACGCTGTATCCCACGCGAATGGAGACGGTGGATAACGAGATTCGCGACATGTCCCTGGCTTTCATCGACAAGGCCAAGAAGGACAATAAACCTTTCTTCGTCTGGCTCAACCCCACTCGTATGCACATTGTCACTCATCTCTCACCGAAGTATGAGGCGATGCGGAACTCCGAGAACGGATGGTCGGAGGAAGAGGCCGGCATGGCGCAGTTGGATGACGATGTAGGACTGGTGATGCAGAAGATCAAGGACATCGGCGAGGACGACAATACCATTGTCGTATTCACCACAGACAATGGTACCGAGGTCTTTACCTGGCCCGATGGCGGGCAGACGCCGTTCGCTCAATCCAAAGGAACGGTCCTCGAGGGCGGATTCCGGGTACCTTGTATCCTTCGCTGGCCGGGTCATGTGCCAGCGGACTCGGTGCAGAACGGCATCTTCTCCGGCCTGGACTGGTTGCCAACATTTGTTGCTGCGGCTGGGAACCCGAACATCACACAAGAATTGCTGGCGGGTAAAAAGATCGGTGACCGGACGTACAAGAACCACCTGGATGGCTACAACCAGATGGACGCTATTACTGGCAAAGGGCCGTCCGCGCGGCATGAGATCTTCTATCTCGGCGAAAGCACGGTCGGTGCTATTCGTATTGACGATTACAAATTCCGATTCATTGACCAGCCAGCTGGCTGGGTGGGTGAAAAGACACATCCTGACGTGCCTTACATCACCAACCTGCGCCTCGATCCTTTCGAGCGCACGGGCTGGCCCAATGACGGAACAAAAGAAGGGGCAGAGCAATACTTCGATTGGTTCAAGTACCAGTTCTGGCGTTTCGTGTTCGTCCAGCAGCTAGTGGCCAAAGAACTCCAAACCTTCATCGCTTACCCGCCAATGCAACGAGGTGCGAGCTTCAACCTCGACGCGGTCAAAGCGGAGATGGCGACACGGATGGCCCAGGCGGAGGCGGCGGCAAAAGGCCCCAGCAACTGACGAAGGTGTTTCACCTGGGGGGCGGCTCGCAAGGGCCGCCCGGTTTTTTACTCCGCGTGAGAGTTCGTCTGACAGAAGGAGACACTATGAGCCCGCCCTATAGACGATTTTCTTTGGCAGTCGTTGCGGGATCGACCGGTTTGCCAGTCTGTCCGCAGCATTTTTTTTCAAAGAATTTTCTGATGGGAAAGGTGAACACTATGTCTCGACAAATTCGCGTCGCAGGTTTCGTTCTTGCAGTTTTCCTTCTGAACGGGGCATTACCCTTGGCGGCTCAGCAGAAGCCGCAATGGATACCGGGCCAGGTCGGACTCAATGCGGGAATTCTACCGTCCCCAGGGTTTAGCTACGTCAACATGACTCTTAACTATCGTTCCAGCGCATTCAATAACGCAAGTGGCAGTGCGATCCCTGTCACGGGCACCTACAACGTCTGGGCAAATGAAAACTTCTTCTATTACATACCGAACCTCAACGTTCTACACGGAAACCTCGGTATGGCCCTGATACTTACACCCGCAACCGGCTCTCTCGACGCGGACCTTGCGACCCAGAATCCGGGGATCCCGAATCTCAACGCTGTCGGGGGTGGAGGTGGGCTTGCCGATCTCTTTGTTGTCCCCATCGCGATCGGTTGGCACTTGAAGCGAGCTGACCTCCAGGTGAGCGAAGGATTGATGCTTCCCACAGGGCGTTATACTCCCGGCGCTTCGAATAACGTCGGAACTGGGTATTTCGGCAATCATCTGCTAACGGGGACGACCGTCTACATCACCAAGAACAAAGGGACCAGTGCGAACCTCTTCACCGACTGGGAGGTTCACGGGGCGAGGCAAGGTACCAACGGCACTCAAAAGACGCCTGGGTCGGCCTTCACTATGGAGTGGGGCCTTGGGCAGGTCCTCCCATTGAAGAAGAATTTCAGCCAGCTACTGCAGATTGGCCTCGTCGGCTACGACCAGTGGCAAGTAACCCAAAACGGCGGCACTGTACCGATTGGGTCGACAAATTTAACGATCCCTGCCAGCACGCTCCCCTATTACTCGGTGCACTCGATCGGCGGACAGGGCACGTACATTCTCCCCATGAAGAACCTAAATTTCTATGTCAAAGGCTACCACGAGTACACCGCCTACTCTTCCTTTGTAGGAACCACCATTGTGTTCGGCGGCGTATGGACGATTCGAATTCCGAAGCCTGCGCCTCCTGCAAAACCGTAGGTCCGTGATTTGAGAGTCTGAGGGGGCCCATGAAGAAAGTCGTCCGTGGCGAAATGCGGTCAACAATATAAGCCGGCGGGCGTTTGTTTCGACGGGTGCAGCCGCGATCTTATCTGCTAGCGTCAGGGTGGCAGGCGGCGAAGGAATCGTGGGCAGCCAAGCCCAAGGCGATACCCTGGCGTCCTGGAATGATGGGCCTGCAAAGGACGCGGTCCTTCGTTTCGTAAGAGACACGACCGACAAATCGAGCCCGAAGTATGTTGAGCCAGCAGACCGCATCGCGACGTTTGATCAGGACGGCACGCTCTGGACGGAACACCCGATCTATGGGCAGGCCGCGTTTGCGCTTGCGCGCGTGGTCGAGATGGCGCCGAAGCACCCTGATTGGAAGACGAGGGAGCCGTTCAAGTCGGTCATTGCGGGCGATCGTGAGGCGATGAGCAGGTTTACCGAGGCGGACTGGTTGCAGATTGTTGCCGTGACCCATACGGGAATGAGCAATGAAGCGTTCGCGGGGCTTGTGAAAGACTGGCTCGCCGAGGCCAAGGCGCCGCGCTTTGAGAGGCCGTACACCGATCTCGTCTATCAGCCAATGCTGGAGGTGATGCAGTATCTGCGCGCCAATGGCTTCAGGACGTATATCGTGACGGGTGGCGGGCAGGAGTTTGTGCGCGTCTACAGCGAGAAGGTGTACGGCGTTCCGCCGGAGCAGGTGGTGGGATCGAGCATTGTGACGACGTATGTTAATACAAGCGGCAAGCCAGTGCTTATGCGGGAGCCGAAGCCATTCTTCATCGACGATGGCCCCGGCAAGGCCGTCGGAATCAACATGTTCATTGGCAAGCGGCCCCAGGCTGCCTTCGGCAACTCCGGAAGCGCCGATTTGAAGTCAGGTGATACGCAGATGTTGGAATGGACGCAGGCGGGCGACGGAGCCCGGCTGATGATGCTGGTCCTCCATGACGATGCGAAGCGCGAATACGCCTATGGCCCTGCTGCTGGACTTCCGGACACTCATGTCGGCACGTTCTCCGAGGCGCTACTTACCGAAGCGACGAAAAATGCGTGGGTCGTGATCAGCATGAAGAACGACTGGAAGCGCATCTTTGCCTTTGATTAACGGATTGAGACGTTCGATATCGGAAAACTATCTTGTCTTCTCCAAGGCCAACACAGCGTAGGCTGTTGCAGCATCATTCATAAAGGGACCCGCGTCGCTTTCCGGATCGCGCTTTTTGTTGATCGATGAGGCAAGCCAGGCGCCATCGTTCTGCTGGTGCGCTGTGAGCCACTCGATTCCACGTTGCAATGTTTTGTCGTGGCGAGGTGTTCCTGACTCCTCCATCGCGAGCACGGCGATCCCGGTTGCATACCCGTCACTTTCGGTCGGTTCGGGAGAGTGGTCGACCCGGTCTCGCTTGTCCAACGACCCGGTCATCCATCCCCCATCTTCCTGCTGCTCACTCCGGACCGACTCAAGCAACGCCGTGCGTTCAGCGACTGTCAGCAAGCCGGGCGCCTTCGCGGACGCCCATAGAATGTAGAGACGGTTCACGAGCGGCTGCGACGGGTAGAGTCGTCGCAGGTACTCGCGCAGGCGATCCAAATGCGGCCGGATCTCCGGGCCCTTTGCATATTTATCGGGGGCGTTGACGACCTCCACCATTAATAGCGCCGCACCCTGGTATCCGGATTCCTCCGACTCCCATGGACCCAAGTGGAAGTTCTGCCACTTCCATCCGCCGGACCTGTCTCCTGTCTCTTCCTGGAGGGCCCACGCTTCGTCGAACGCTGTGCGCGTGATGGGACGCAGGTGTCCCTGCCGCGAGTCGACGCTGGCCAGGATTATGGCATTGAGTACCGCCTCCGTCGAACGGGACTCGGCCGTCTTGCCCGGGCCATGCTTCGCATCGCTGTAAAACGTCTCCATTTCGGGCCAGTGGGCAACGCGCTTTTCGACGCTGTCCATCATGGTCTTTTCGGGGGCGGTCATTCCGCTCTCGCCCAGCTGGCGCCGCAGACCTGGTCGCACCATCGCATACGGCACATTTGTATGGCAGGAGATGCAGATTGTTCCGTGGTCCTTCTGCGCTCGCGGCCACTCCTGCCACCATACTTCGCGATCGTCGAGATAGCGCGCGGCGGTCTGCATGTTCCAGCTGATGGTGGAGCTAGCAGAGACCACTTGCCCAGGCGTCGTTCTCCAGAGACCAATTGCCGCAAGAGATCCGGTCAGCAATAGATATGTCCCTGCGACTCTGCTCCTCATCCGGGAAGCTCCTTCTTGCGTTGAATTTAACAGAGGAAGATGGCTTAGATAGTATCGCAAGCTGAACTGCGACCCATATCGACTTTGTGCTGCTGAGTGGACCTTGCCGGCGGAGTTTTCGAGGACGACGTTGGAGAGGATTGCGGTGTCGGACTTGTCGGGCAAGTGGGAGCAGAACCCGATGCCGACATAGAAGGGCCCGTCGAGGTGGAGGGTGATGGGTGGGCCGAACTGGTGCATAGGTTCGCCCTCGAGGCTGATGAAGATGGCGAAGTAGTCGCCGCGCTTTTCGAGGCCAATGCGTTTGGGTATGACGGTGACGAGCGAGTCGGGGCTTGCGCCTCCAGGACGGCCGCGGCCTCCGATGCGGAACTCCATGTCTTTGACGCGGGTGTTCTTCTCGGGACGCCATGCCAAGTGGGTCATGCCTGCTCCGTGCAGCGCGACGATCGCTTCTTTGGAGTCGTCATCGAGGCCCTGCCGGATGATGAGGAAGGCCTTGCGGTCGCCGAAGCCGTTGGGGTCGGGAAAGGCGATGTCGGCGGCCAGGGAGATGTCGCCGGACATCTTCTTCCAGAGATAACGGAACTCGTCGCGGGTGTACCAGACGTTGTAGCCGGCGGAGTTGATGGTGTACTGCTTCGTCGCGGCGTCATAGGTGGCGCTGCCCGGCACGAGCGGCCCGCCGACATCGGATTGGCCTTCGAAGATGCCGATGGGGGTGTCGAAGGTCTTCGTGGCGCGATGGAAGTCTACCGGCGGCGCGACCTGCGTGTGGGTCGCAGAACCGGGCCGGGCCCATTCGGGGACGTCGGGCGTCTGGGCGTCGATGAGGTGCGGTGCGATGGACAGCACTAGAAGCAACGGGAATCGGCGGACGATTTTCATGGTCTAAGTTTGGACGGTCGGGGTTGGTGTGCGAGCGGTGCGTTGTGCCAGGGCGAGTGCGACGAGGAGCATGGCGGCTGCGGTGTAGAAGGGTGTGCCGGGTATATGGATGCCGGTGCTGATGGATTTGCTGAAGATATAGGTGAAGAGGCTGGGGCCGAGGAGTCCGGCGATGCCGCGGAGGCTGTTGATGGCGCCCTGGAGCTGGCCTTGTTCTGAGGGGCTGGTTTTGCGGGAGAGAAGGCTTTGGGCTGCGGGCCAGGTGAAGGACATCATGTTGAGGAAAGGGATTCCGAGCCACAGGAGAAGGCCGGTCCTGGAGAGGCCGATCATGGAGTAGCCCAGGGCCCCGCCGATGAGGCCGAGGGTCATCGCTCCGCGCTCGCCGATCTTTGCGACTACGGGTTTGACGAGAAGCGCGCCGTAGACGATGGTGCAGATTCCGACGACCGCGAGGGAGAAACCGACAGTGCGGTCGGTCCAGACGGTAGCGGTAGTCGGCATAGATGACGTAGACGTTCATCAGGACCTGCTGGGCGATGTAACCGAGCAGGAGAACGGTGGCGATGGTGATCATGCCGGCGTGGCGGCGGAGAAGCGAGAGAGAGCCGACGGGGTTGGCGCGGGTCCAGGAAAAGGGGCAGCGGTTTTGCAGGGAGAGGGACTCCGGCAGGACGAAGAGGCCGTATAGTCCGTTGACAAGCGAGAGACCGCCCGCGGCCCAGAAGGGAAGGCGCGGATTGATGTTGCCGAGCAGGCCGCCGATGGCGGGGCCGAGGATGAAGCCGGCTCCGAAGGCCGCGTTCAACATGCCGAAGGCGGCGGCGCGTCGCTCGCGGGGGGTGACGTCGGCCATGTAGGCCATGGCGGTGGGGATGCTGGAGGCGGTGAGGCCGGAGATGACACGGCCGAGAAAGAGCCAGCTGAGTGCGGGGGCCCAGGCCATGAGGAGGTAGTCGAGGCCGAGGCCGAAGTTGGAGAGAAGGACGACGGGGCGGCGGCCGAAGCGGTCGGAGAGCGAGCCGAGTATGGGGGAGAAGAAGAACTGCATGGCGGCAAAGACCGTGCCGAAGAGGCCGAGCATTTTGGCTGCGCTGGAGGTATCGCCGTGGAGGAAGCCTTCGATGAGACGAGGCAGG
Organism: uncultured Acidobacteriaceae bacterium; assembly: GCA_963756685.1. Classification (GTDB taxonomy): domain Bacteria; phylum Acidobacteriota; class Terriglobia; order Terriglobales; family Acidobacteriaceae; genus Edaphobacter. The sequence continues at coordinate 1,534,756 of CAVWON010000001.1, read as the reverse complement.
ACGGGGGCGATCATGCCGAGGGCAAGCATGTCGAGGGTGACGGTGAAGAAGATAAAGGTGGCTGCAGCGCGGCGGCCTTTGGGTGGGTGGGGTGTGAGGGCGGAGTCGAGCTCGACGAGTTCGGGCTCGGTCATCAGCGGGTTGGGTGATGCGACCGGCTGTGTCTGATTTTCGGTCGAATCTGGCTTGTTTGTTGTGTCAGCCATGGGCGATTGAGCGTTAGTCTACGTGAGGTTTGTGGTGGATTCCTGGAGATTTCGGCGTTAATTTATCTTGTGCCGGGCCCTGATGAGCTTCGGTTCGTCTCTAGTAGAGGCGGTTGGCGATGCGTCGTCGTGCTTTACTGAGATGCGGGGCGGGCCGTCATTCTCTGGAGTCAGCGGCAGGAGTACAGGTTGATGCGTGTTGGAGGAACAGCGGTTGTGCTGCTGGGTCTGCTGGCGGCTGGTGCCGTAAGGGCACAGAGCTGGGACGCCGCGCGCCAGATCATCGACACGATGCTGGCGCATGAGGGCGATCCGGCGGAACATCGTCTCGAGTACATGTATCTTTCGGAGGAGCGGTCCGACAGGACGGGGGGTCACCTGTGGACGGAGCGTGTGGTCGAGACATCGATGGGGAAGGTACGGCTGTTGCTTGCCGAGGACGGAAAGCCGTTGAGCACCCAGAGGCAGGCAGCGGAGAAGGCACGGTTGGCGGAGATTGCCGCGCACCCCGAAGCGTTTCACCGTCGCGAACAGGCGATGAAGAACGACGAAGAGCATGCCGAGCAGATGCTGGCGCTGCTGCATAAGGCGTTTCTTTTTGACGAGCCGCGCGCGGAGGGTAGCGATTTGAGGATTGGCTTCCGTCCTGATCCTGCCTATCAACCGAAGACGATGGAGGAGAAGATTTTGCATTCGATGTCGGGTGCGGTGCTGGTGGATGAGAAGACGTTACAACTGCACCGGATCGAGGGGAAGATCCCGTCGGACGTGAGCCTCGGATATGGTTTGCTGGGAACGATCCATGCCGGCAGCAGCTTCAGCACGGAGCACGAGATGGAGCCGGGCGGCGACTGGAAAGAAGCTGAGGCGAATACGGCGATCGAAGGCAAGGCGATGCTATTTAAGGAGATCGGCAGGAACGAGCACGTTGTGCATAGCGAGTTCCAACGAATTTCGGACAACATCAGCGTTGCGCAGGCGGTGGAGTTGCTGGAAAAGTAAAAAGACCTGGAACTTGTCTGGTTCGCGCGCGTAGTACAAATGGATACGAACCTACTCCCGACATCGCAGGTGACATGGAGACCCTACGGCCGACAACACTTCAGACAGACTTGCGCCCGGTGCTTTGGCTTTGCGTCGGCTTCGCGGCGCTGAAGCTGGCGATTCAGATCGTGGGCAACGTTCTGGCACAGCATGCGGGATATGGAATCTTTCGCGATGAGCTGTACTACCTGGTGTGCGGACGACGCCTCGCGTTTGGGTACGTCGACCAGCCGCCGCTGACTGCGGTGCAGGCCCGTGTGAGCGAGATGCTCTTCGGACATGACACGATGTGGTCCCTGCGGTTGATCTCCGGCATGGCCGGAGCGGCAAAGGTTTTTCTGACTGGACTGCTGACCTGGGCACTGGGCGGTGGTCGCAGGGCGGCGGCACTGGCGATGTTGGGGGTCATTGCGGGAGCGGTCTATTTGGGCATCGATGGATACATGTCGATGAACTCGTTTGATCCGGTCTTCTGGATGCTTTGCGCGCTGGCGTTGATTCATATCGTCCAATCCACTTCGGAGATTGAGGTCCGTAACTGGTGGATTGTGTTCGGCCTCAGTGCTGGACTGGCATTCGAAAATAAAGACTCGATCGCGTTTTTCCTAATTGCCATGCTTGTTGCACTGCTCTTGACACCACAGCGACGTATTCTTTCGAGTCGCTGGTTCGTCTTCGCGGTGGTCGCTGATTGTTCTGGTTGCACTGCCGAATTTTCTCTGGCAAGTGCACAATCACTTTCCTACGCTGGAGTGGCTTCATGATGTAGCGGCGTCGGACAAAGACGTTAAGCTGCCTCCGGTGCAGTTTTTTCTCGCCCAGATTGTGACGCTCACGCCGCACAGCGTCCTTCTGTGGGGAACGGGAGTGCTGTGGCTGCTGTTTGGCAAGGCAACACGGAACTATCGTTTCCTTGGCGTCTTCTACCTTATATTTCTCGCGCTGATGATGGCGCTTCATGCAAAGGACTACTATCTCGTTCCTGCGTATCCGGTCTTCTTCGCTGCTGGAGCGGTCGCGTGGTTTTCCTGGGCGAAGAAGATCGCGTGGCGCAACGCACTGATCGGGGTCTATGCAGTCATCGTGCTGATAGGCCTGGTGCTTTTCCTTCCGTTTTCAATTCCGGTACTGTCGCCGCAGCGATGGCTGGCCTACACGGAGAAGCTTCACTTCAAACCTAAGGACAGCGAAAACCACGCTGCGATTCCATTGCCGCAGTTCTTTACGGACCGCTTTGGCTGGGAGGGACCTGGCGAAGCAGGTGTCTGGTATTTATAACGCACTACCTTCGGAAGAACGTGCCAGGACTGGCATCCTTGCCTCCAACTATGGGCAGGCAGGCGCGATCGATATTCTTGGCGAAAAGTATGGTCTACCGTCTGCAATCAGCGGTCATCAGAACTATTGGATATGGGGGCCTCGAGGGTACAGCGGAGAAGAGATGATTGTTATCAACCAGGCGAAGCTCGAAGATATGAACGCCGCCTACAACTCGTGCACAGTTGTGGGCGAACGGGGCGGTCTCTATGCGATGCCATGGGAGCGCGGGCCCATTTATCTGTGCCGTGGGCGAAAGAAGACTTATCAGGCGAACTGGGAAGAGCTCAAGCATTACTACTGATGTTCGTAGTGGCCTTGGTCAGGCCGCAGCGACACGCTTGACAAGGTCGTTCTGCTCCTTCTGTGATTCGGCGCCGATGGTGAAGGCGTCGAGGACGCCTGTGCTGAGAGCGTAGCGGATGGCCTCGGAGGGTTTGTCGCGCAGGTCTCCCTGGCCGAGAATCTTCATGCCGACGATCGCCTTTCCCTGCGTCCGCATCTGCTTGATCACGCCGATGACGGTGTCGGGGTCAGCGTCCATGTTGGAGCCGATGGGATTGAGCCGAACGAGATCGACCTCAACCCACGGCGAAGCTGCTGCGGCCCTGAGTGCGCCGATGGTGTGGCAAGAGACACCATGAGCGCGAATGACGCCCTTCTGCTTGGCCTCGGAGAGAACGTCCATGACGCCGCGGTAGCGCGTGGTCCAGTCAGATGCGGTGACGCAGTGGATGAGGACGATGTCGATGTACTCGACGCCCAGCTCTTTGCGGTACCGGTCGAGGTCGGCGCGAACACCCGCAGGATCACGCGTGTCGGTTTTGGTGAGGACGGTCACTTTGTCGCGAGGCAGCTGCTTGAGCGCCGCGGCGACGTAGGGATGGCTTCCGTAGGAGTCCGCCGAGTCGAAGAAGCGGAGGCCGTTGTTGTTATAGCCATCCACGAGCAGCCTCGTGAGCGGAGAGGTGCCCGAGCCTGGTCTGGTTGGACGCGCCGCCATAGCCGATGGTCCCCGTCCCCATCGCAAGCCTGCTGGTGCGAATGCCTGTGTGGCCCAGGACAACTTCATCGCTTGCCTGAAATTTTTTGTTGAGAGGTTCGGGATCGATTAGCGCTGCGCGAGCCACAGGATTTCTGGCGAGCATTGCAGCGGTGAAGGTGCGGGCCGACCGGCGAAGGAAGTCTCTCCTGAGCATGGCGCGATCTCCTTTGATTGAGACGATACGCCTGTCAAATGGGAAGCAAAAGTCCGGTTAGGCGATGACTTCGAAGGGGCGCATCATGTCGTTGGCTTCGTGCTCGAGGATGTGGCAGTGGTAGAGGTATTTGCCGGGGTAGCCCGAGAAGTTCACGATGATGCGGGTGATCATGGCGGCGGGACATTGAACGACATCTTTCCAGCCGAGTTCGTTGGGTGGCGGCAAGACAAGAGGGACCGACGTAATGGACACCCTGGTCGTTCTGATAGGCGAAGACATTGAAGACGCGGCGGTCGAGGACCTGGAAGCGAACGAGGTGGAGGTGCATGGGATGAAGGTCCTCGGTCAGATTGATGAACTCCCAGATTTCAGTGGTGTTGAGACGAGGTGTTTCGGTGACGGGTTCATGCCAGTGCTTGCGGTTGAGAAGCATAAGCATAGAGTTGCCGATCTTGTCGCGGTATTCGTTGAGGGTGATCGTGCGAGTGGTTAGGGCTGAAGATTCAGGGATGCGGTCGATTCTGCGGAGGGTGGGGGGAATGGACTCAACATGCGCAACGACACGTTGAGGTTGTGAAGGCTGGGACGTCGAGGCCTTCGCCGCTACGCGGAACTCGAGGACCTCGAAGGCGCCGTTGATGAGATGCAGGTGCTGGCCGGCGGCTTGAGAGAAGTCGATGAGGAGGTCTGCGCGTTCGGCGGGAGCAAAATCGAGGCTGGTGAGTTTTACTGGCGCGGCAAGCAGTCCCTGATCGGTGCCGATCTGGTGGAAGGGTAGGTGATTAGTGAGGGACAAGGCGAAGAATCGGCTATTGGCGGCATTGAGAAGACGGAAGCGGTAGAGGCGTGGTTCTACCTCGAAGTAGGGCCGTACCTTGCCGTTGATGAGGATGAAGCCTCCGAGAAACTCGGGGACCCAGGGGTGCTCGGGATCGCCGGAATCGGGGTAGAGAAGCTGGCCATCGGTGGTGAGCTGGCGGTCGGAGAATATGAGCGGTATCTCGTATTTGCCGGAGGGGAGATTCAGTGCGTCTTCGACGGAATCGCGCAGAAGCATCATGCCGAAGAGCCCGGCGTATGTGTTGAGGCGATTGAGGCCCATGGCGTGGTCGTGGTACCAGAGGGCGGTCGCTTCCTGCTGGAGCGGGTAGGTGCAGACGCGGGATTGTCCCGGGACGAACCAGTCTTCCGGTTGGCCGTCGTCCTTGGACGGATTCTTTCCGCCGTGCAGATGGACGGAGGTGCGTACTTCGGGGACGTCACGGCCGCAGCCATGGAGGGAGTGGTCGATGGGCAGGAAATGCCGGGTGGGCAGGGAGTTCACCCACTCGATGGAAAGGGGATGGCCGGCGGGGACATCGATGAGCGGGGCGAGGGCCGTTTCTCCGTAGCTCCACTGGCGGGTCGCGGGTATATCGCGATGAATCTTGGCGTGGATTTCGCGCATGGTGATGCGGAGCCTTATGCGTCGAGTCCGGCTGGATCCGTTCCGGGAGCGGCATTTCGTCGACGAAGGGCACAAGGGTGAAGGCATTGAGCTGGGGGACGGTGGGTGCGGCGGTGGGGGCCATGGACATGCCGGACTGTCCTGCTGCATGATCATGCGTCTGCATAAGGTGCCGGGCGAATGCGGCGGGGGTAGAGGCGAGCGCGCTGAGCGCTGAGAGTTGCTGAAGGACGGTACGGCGGGTGGGGGACAAGCGTGCTCCGTGGGGCAGAGATACGGGACCGTGTGCAGAAAAAAGGACGCACCCGGTGTAGGGTGCGTCCTTCGAGTCTAGATTGCTTCTGTGAATCTTCTATGAATGACCAGCTTAGTTTCCAGAGGTGACGGCGCCGGTGGTGGGGTTCAGAAGGACAACGTTGGGGTTGGGGGCGACGGTGCTGGTGAAGTTGAACATGCTCATCAGGCTGCCGGCGCTTGCGTCGGTGGAACCACCGCCGATGCGAGCGCTGCTGAGGAATACGTCCTCGATGAAGCGGGTGACGGAGGACTGGTCGGTAACTGTGTTATCGACGAAGTTCTTTTTGACCCAGGGAGAGATGACAAGCAGGGGTAGGCGCGGACCGTAGCCGCAACGGCCCTGCACTGGGGTAGTGCCGGTTATGCCGAGAAGAGTGGGGGCCTTGTTGCAGAAGCCTGCAGCGTCGGCGGTGCTTTGGGAGCCGTTGAAGAAGTTGTTGAGGTGATCGTACCAGCCGTCGGAGTCATCGTAGGCGATGATGATGGCGGTGCTGGACCAGTAGGACGAGTTCTCGATGGCATTGATGGTGTTGACGACGAAGGTCTGCTCATCGAGGGGGTCGGAGTAACCAGCGTGGCCATCCTGATAGCCGGGGGCCTTCAAAAAGCTGACGGCGGGAAGAACTGCTCCGCCAGTACCGGCAAGGACTGTGGCGAAGTCGAGGACGTCGTATTGATGATTGGCGGTGGTTGCACCGGTGTCAGCCGCTGTGCCGATAACGGTGTTCGATGCGGGCCGGATGTGGTTTGGGTTGGCTGTGCTGGCGTAGTACTGAAATGGCTGGTGGTGGGGGATGTAATCCGACTTCAGCGGGTTGCCGGGGATATTCACCGCACCGGTTGCACGGCTGCCAGCTGCTTCGTTCGGCAGGCATCCGGTAGTGCCGTTTGAGTTGGTGATGGAGAGGTTGAAGCCGCCTGCGAAGAAGCCCCAGGAGACGCCTGCGGCGTTCATCAGGTCGCCAATGTTCTTGCCCTGCATCTGGACCGTGGCGGTTGGGGAGGAGCAGACGTCGTTGGTCGGGTCTTCGTCGCCGATGAGGGTGAAGCCGCCCTGGCCATCAGCCACGACGCCACCTGCGGCGCCCGCTGACGCGACGGCACCGTTGGTCTGGCCGGAGACGAGGTTAATGGCGCCCTGGGTCGATGCACCGAATGTGGTGCCGAAGGAGTGGTCGTTCATAGCGTAGTGCTGCGCGTAGTTCCATATTGCGGTGACGGTATTGCCGTCGTAGTAGCCCATGGTGAGCGCAGTGGTATTGGCGATGCCAGGAGCAGCGGTCTGATTGGTAAGAGTGGCGCTATTCGCTGTGCCGACGGAGAACGGGAAGAGGTCCGATTTTGCCGTTGTCGAACGCCAACTGCTCAGGTTCGTAGTTGTGGTCCTGATCGGCGGTGGCGGCCTGGTTTGGACCCAGGCGGAAAGGATTTGCGGCAGAGTTGCCGTTGCCGGTGGTGAGATTTGGGTTGGCGGTGAGCAGGGTTGGGTTCGAGATGTAGTTATTGATGTTGGTGGGGGTGCCAGCGGCGGCGGTGAAGGTGGTTCCACCGGTGTTGGCTGCGTTCGGATAGGTGCCGAAGTAATGGTCGAACGAGATGTTTTCCTGGAAGATGACGACGACGTGCTTAATGGCTGCCTGTGCGGTAGTCGGCGTCGGGGGCGCAGGTGGCGGAGTTGTATTGGCGTTGCCGTTGCCTGGAGGTACGCTCGTGGTGCCCTGGCCGCAGCCGCTGAGGATGAGGGTCAAGGACATCGTGAAGGCGAGAAGTTTCCGGATCATTTTGAAAGGCCTCAGAGGTGGGAAGATGCGTTGCGCCTTATTCTTAGGCCTCGATATGGGTGGTTATGTGAATCGAAGTTGAACGGCTGATGAATTAATGGGAGCGCAATCTTTCCACTCGTTGTTTCGCGTGTCGCGATCGTTTCGGGCAGCTGTCCTCATACAATTTGAGAGATGGCATTTTCTTTTGAATTGGATAGGACGGCGGAGGGTGGCGGCCGCCGGGGGCGGCTGGTGCTGCCGCATGGGGTGGTGGAGACACCGGTGTTTATGCCGGTCGGGACGGCGGCGAGTGTGAAGGCGGTGCCGCAGGGCCTGCTGGAGGAGATTGGTGCGGGGGGCCAGGGGGCGCAGATCATTCTGGCGAATACGTACCACCTTTATCTGCGGCCGGGGCATGAGTTGGTGCGGCGGATGGGTGGAGTGCACCGGTTCATGAGTTGGGAGCGGCCGATGTTGACTGATTCGGGCGGGTTTCAGGTTTTCAGCTTGAGCAAGCTGCGGAAGGTGACTTCGGATGGAGTGGAGTTCCGGTCGCATCTGGATGGGAGCAAGCATTTCTTCTCGCCGGAGCACTCGATGGACGTGCAGATCGCGCTGGGTGCCGATATCGCGATGGTCTTCGACGAGTGTGTGGAGACGCCGGCGAGCTGGGAGCGGACGCGGGAGTCCATGGGTCTGACTCATGCGTGGGCGCGACGGTCAAAAGATCATTTTGAGTTACATAAGCATCTGGTGCCATGGTCACGGGCCGCGGGCGATGCCTTTGAGGGCAAGACGCAGAGGTTGTTTGGGATTGTGCAGGGCGGGATGTATGCGGACCTGAGGAAGGAGTCTGCTGAGCGGCTGGTGGAGATGGAGCCTGCCGGGGTATGCGATTGGGGGGCTGGCCGTGGGTGAGCCAAGAGAGGTGACGCGGGAGATGATTGCGCGGACGCTGGAGTTTCTGCCGAAGGACAGGCCTCGGTATGTGATGGGGGTGGGGTATCCGGACGAGATTGAAGAGTATGCGCGGATGGGCGTGGACATGATGGACTGCGTGTTGCCTACGCGGGCCGGGCGGCATGGGTTGTTGTTTACGTCAGAGGGGCGCATCAATATTAAGAAGCTGGAGTACGCGGAGGACGCAGGGCCTATCGATCCGATGTGCGGGTGTATGGTTTGCGGGCGGTATACGCGAGCTTACCTGAGGCATCTTTTTGCTTCGGGGGAGCCGCTGAGTGCTGTGCTTAACAGCTTGCACAATCTGGCTTTTTACCTCGACGCGATGCAGCGGGTGCGGGGGGAGCTGGCAGGGTGACTCCCCCTCCCTGTCAAAATGCGCCAAAGTCTTCGAAATAGAGACTTTAGGTTTGGACTTCGCCAGACGTCTCGCGGGCGAATGTGGATTTGGCCGACGGCGTGCATTTCGCTAAAGACGACCTTTGATCGCACGTCATTCGACTTTGTAGGCGAGTAGCCAGTCTTGTCTCTTGGCGCGGGTGAGGGGGACGAAGATGCGGATCATCTGCTGCTGGATCCAGAAGGCGAAGGCGGGCAATTTTTCTTTGTAGCGGCCGTTGCGGCGACCGAGAGCTATGACCTTGTCGGTGCGAGGGCGGCGGTGCTGCTCGAAGGCGGCGAAGACCCGTTCGAGCTGCAGGCCGTTCGATTCGCGCAGAAGTTTCGCGAGATACTGGGCGTCTTCGAGGGCCATGGAGGCTCCCTGACCGGAGTGCGGGGCCACGGCGTGGGCCGCGTCGCCGATGAGGATGGTGCGGCCGGAGCTCCAGCGCGGGAGGCTGGGGATATCGTGGATGGCTACGTTGAGGACGTCGGTGGCGGACTGGATGAGCTGTGGGACAGGTGCGGCCCAGTCGCCGTGGAGGGCCATGAGACGTTGCTGAATCTCGGCTTTGGGGGTGGACGCCATCTGTTCTTTGCTGTCGAGAGGTGCGACGGCGGTGCTCCACCAGAGGGTGCGCGGGCCTTCGGCGGTGATGGTATTGAAGTAGCCGAAGAAACCGTTCTGGCCGAAGATGAAGTGGACGCGCTGGTTGGAGCGTGGGGTGACGTTGCTGTCGAGGCATGGGCTGAAGCCGCCGGGTGCGAGCAGGCCGGAGTAGACGGGCTTGGGTGCTTCGGGCATGACGGCGCGGCGAACCTGGGAGCGGATTCCGTCGGCCCCGACGATGAGATCGCCTTCGATGCGGGTGCCGTCGTCGAAGTGAGCGACCATGGGCTGGCCGGGGTGGTCGTCGATGGCGGTGAGGCGCTTGTTGTAGGTGATGGAGATGCCCTGGGCTTCGGCCTGTTCGACGAGGACGCGGTGGAGTGCGGCGCGGGTGATCATGACTCCTGCTTGACCGTAGCGAGAGGAATCGCCGGCGCTCTGGCAGGCGAGAAGCTTTCCATGTTGATTTTCGAAGGCCCACTCGTGAGCAGTGACGCTGACGTTTCGGACCTGCTCGGCGACCCCGGCCGCGGCGAGGACGTTCATGCCATTGGGCGCGAGGCCGAGGGCGCCTCCAGCTTCGCTGGGGCCGTTCGAGGCTTCGAAGATGTGGACGCAGAAGCCGGACTGCTTGAGGAAGAGGGCGAGGACGGGGCCGGCGATTCCGCCGCCGATGATGAGGACGCATTTTGGATTTGCCATAACGTTTGTACCTCTCAGTTACTAATTATCTCAATATTTGAGATAATGATAAAGTAAACGATATGGCAGATTCGCGCAAGAGGCAGGAGCTGGTACGGCAGGTCGGGTTGGAGGTCGGGCGTGAGATTGGTGCGAGGACGATCCTGTTTCACCAGGCGATTGCGAATATGGTCGGGGTGTCCATAACCGACATGAAGTGTTTGGACTATGTGGATCGTGGTGGGGACGTGACTGCGGGGGACCTGGCTCGTTTGACGGGGTTAACGACGGGGGCGATTACGGCGGCGATTGACCGGCTGGAGAAGGCGGGTCTGGCTCGGAGGGAGCGGAGCGAGACGGATAGGCGGAAGGTGTTTATCCGGATTGCTGCATCGCCTGCGACGGAGAAGATCGGGCCGATCTATGACGAACTGGGTAAGGAGGTTTCGGCTTTGACTACTCGTTATTCGACGAGGGAGTTGGAGACGATTAAGGACTTCTGCGATCGGACCATTGCGATCATGCGGCGGCAGACGGAGAAGGTGATGGCGTTGGAGAAGAAGTGAGTAGGGAATAGAAGGGGTGATCTAGGACTGATTCTGTTCCTCAACGAGTGATTCGGCGATTTGGCATCATTCCAGAAGTGCGCCCGGAGCCTATGGCGCTTGCCGGCAGAGATCCTGAAGTCGTGCTTGGCCGGGACTGAAGGTCTTGTGCCATTCACGCCCTAGGCTTTTCTCGCTGAAAGTAGATGAGGCACCCGGATTACATTGCTTAGAACTCGCGGATCGCCGTCACCGGATCCACCCGCATCGCTCGCTGCGCCGGAAGATAGGACGCCAGCAAAGACATCGCCGCGAGCAGAATCAGCACGGCAAAGATCGTCACTGGGTCATTGGCGCCGACGCCGTACAGCAGACCGGCAATGACGCGGGTCAGCCCGAACGAAAGAGCCAGTCCCAGCGCCAGACCAATTGCCGTCAGCCGTATTCCCTGTAGCAGCACCATCCTCATCAAATCCGCTCGCGAAGCCCCCAAAGCTACGCGGATGCCGATCTCGTGCGTCCTGAGCTCGGTGCGGTATGCCATCACGCCATAAATGCCCGTGGCCGCCAGAACCAGCGCGATGACCGCGAATATCCCCGCGAACGTGCTCTGCATGACGACGAAGGTACTCGCTATCGCGGTATTCTCCCTCATCGAGCGCACGTCATAAACCGGGAGCCGACTGTCAACACCCTGGATCGCGCGCTCGGCCGCCTGTGCCAGATCCGCCGGATTGCCCATGGTCTTCATTTGTACGATGAGTTCGGGACCCGGTAGCTGATAATAGCTCATATAGATCATGGGCCCGGGCCGCTCACTCACCATCAGGTGCTTCGAGTTCTTCACCACGCCAACCACCGTGAACAGTTTGCTCGACATACTCGGCAGACTCAGCCTTTTTCCTATCGGATCCTGCCCCGGCCAGTACCGGTTCGCCGCTGTCTGGTCCACGATCAGTACGAGCGGCGCATTCTCATTGTCGTCCTGCGTAAAGCCGCGCCCTTCCAGAATGGGTATCCCCATGGTCTCGAAGTACCGCGGCGATACGTCCGCTCTCCCCACTTCCAGCGATTCATGGGGCCGTGGCGCATATCCTTCCGGATGCGCGTCCTCCGTCTTTCGCGTCAGCGTTAGCGGTACCCAGTCGGTAAGCGAAGCCACGGTCACGCCGGGCAGTGCCTCCACGCGCTGGAGAATTTTGTCGCGGATCAACCGCTTTTGGTCATTCGGATAGCCGGAGATGTTCAATCCCACGGACGCGGTCAAGACATGATCTTGCTCAAATCCCGGATCTGCATGGGCAATGTTCCTGAGCGTGCGCAAAAACAGTCCGGAGCTAACCAGCAGAGCGAGCGAGAGCGCCACCTGCGCCACCACCAGACCGCTGAGCAGCCGCCGATTGTGCTTACCGCCCGATACGCTTGCCGATTCCTCCTTCAGCACCTCCGCCGCCGGCACCTGCGACGACCGCCAGGCCGGAAATGCTCCGCACAGCAGGCTCGCCAGAAAGGCCAGTGCCACAATTGCGATCACAACGCCGGGATCGACCATGCCGTTTATCGCGATTGGGATCGCGTTCGACGGGAGGAACAGTGCGAGTGTCTTGGCCGTCCACAGAGTCAAGAACAACGCCGCCGCTCCCGCGCAGAGGGCAAGAATCACGCCTTCGAGCACCATCTGCCGCACAACTCGCAAGCGACTTGCACCCAGCGACTGTCGGATTGCGATTTCGCGCCGCCGCGACACAAACCGCACCAGTGTCAGCGTGGCCACATTGGCGCACGTCAGCAGCAACACGATCCCCGCAATGGACAGCAGGATTGGGAGCGTAGTCGCCATATATCCGTTCGCGCCGAACGGCGACCGCCACATCGGATCCAGAGTGATCGTGTTCGTGCCCAGGTGATCGTCAGGATACGCCGCCACAATCCGCCGCATGATGGTTTCAAGATCCTGGTTTGCCTGCTCGCGGCTCACGCCCGGCCGCAGCCTTCCCACCACGTTCAGCCAAGTCCCGCTGCGCTCGGTCATCCGCCAACCGCCCGTCCCGAGCGGATCGAGCGTGACCCACATATCGTGCCGCAGCCCCGGCGCCGCACCGACGAAACCCTTCGGCGCCACGCCGATCACCGTCACCGGGTGGTGAGCAATCTCCAGCGGCTTGCCCACAATCCCGAGGTCACCCGCAAAATGCGTCTGCCAGAGCGAGTAGCTGAGAATGACATACGGAATGCTTCGCCCTGCAGCCTCTTCTTCCGGACGGAAAAAACGCCCGTAGAGGGGCTTCACGCCGAGCACATCGAAGTAATTCGCAGTCACGTTGGCAACATAGATCCGTTCCGGCCTGGCTCCGCCGGTCAACGCAATCCAATCGTGGTGATACCCGATGATTCCCTCGAAGCTGTGATTCTGGTCACGCAGATCGCGGTAATCGAGATATGAGAATGGCGGAGTCGGCGAGCTATTCCACTGCCCGCGCATCACGCTTACCAGCGAGCTCATATCTCGCGCTCCCGGTATCGGGTGCAGCATCGTCCCGTCAATCCAGCTGAACACCGTGCCGTTGGCGCAAATGGCCACTGCCAACATCACCGTAGCCGCGACCGTGTATGCCGGATTCTTGCGAAGTTGCCGCAAGGCAAAACGAACGTCCTGAAGCAGCCCTCTCACGCCTACCTCCCTCAAAAATGAAGTTTGATCTTGGGGAACCAGAGTACGGCACTCTGGGACATGCATGCAGTGTGCCAAAACACGTATGACCGTAAGCCTATATCCGTCATCTACATAGGGCTGGGGCCATATCTCGGCTTCGCCAACATACTGTCCATTTGTGGATCGGGTGTCCGCTTTCGAAACGCTTACTGCAAAGCCGAAGCAAAGCGCTCCTCGGCTCTGAGGTGATCGTTATCTGACAAGCGAGCCACTGTACCGCTCATCTGGACCGCCATTTCTAACGGCAAATCCGCCAGCGTTCGCCGATCTGCCTCCGCATGATCCTCAATTGAGGCCAACAGGGCTTACCGCTCATTGAGGGCCTGTGAGTCCTGCTGAAGCCGTGCCCATTCAAATATACGACTATCAACACCCTACGGGGCCCAGTCCATGGATTTGAGGGCGTTGTAGTTGTCGAGTTCGTTGGCTTTTTTGAGCATGGCCTGGACTTCGGCGGCAGTGAGGTGCGGAGCGAAGGATTGGGCGGAGTCGGCGATGGCGTAGGCGGTTGCGGCCGTGACTGCGACTCCCTGGTTCAGGTCGGCCTTGACGACGGAGTCGAAGCTGTCGGAGGCCTGGTGGTGGAGCCGGAAGTATTTGTCGACGCCGTTCCAGAGGACGAGGGTGGGGACGCCCTGGACGTCGAAGCCGGCGTGGTCGGTCTCGAAGAGGAATTCGGTGTCTGGGCTTGTGTTGGCGGCGCCAAGGCCGCTGAGGAGCGGCTCGATGGGGGCGAGGGACTCTTTTTCATCTTCGCGACCCATGAGGTACCAGCCCTTGGAGGGTTGAGCGCCGGTGTCGGAGATGAGAACGGCGTCGATGGAGGCCATTTCTGCGGCGTGCTTTTTCGCGTAGGCGGTGCTGAACCGACGAGGCCTTCTTCTTCGCCGCCGAAGAGGATGAAGCGAATCGTGCGGCGCGGCGGGCGGTTGAGAGATTTAATGGCGCGGGCGACCTCGAGGACGGTGGCGACGCCGGTGCCGTTGTCCTGCGCGCCGGTGGCGGGGTGCCAGGAGTCGAGGTGGGCGCCTACGATGACGATTTCATTGGGGAGATCGCGGCCTCGGATCTCTGCGACGACGTTGTTGACCTCGGTGGCGGGGCGGACGCGATTCTTGAAGGAGAACTGGACCGTGACGGGGACTTTTTCGAGAAAACGTCTGATGAGCAGTTCGTCTTCGAGGCCGATCTGGGCGACGGGGAACTTCGATAAGCCGCCGCCGATGGCGAGGCTGTCGGCGTTTTCGGCCCCGTTGGCGTGGCCGGTGAGGAGCACGGCCTGCGGGGTGAAGGTGCCGAGACGAGTGAAAGCGTTGATCAGGTCGCCGATCGCGGGGTGCTCGCCGAAGCTGTTGCTATCGACGAGGGCGATGTTGCCGGCTAGCTTGTCCTTCATGGCGTCGAGCTTTTCGAGCGGAAGAAGCTGGGGAATGTAGACGACTTTGCCGGTGATGCCTCCGTCGGGGGTGGATGGGCTCCAGCCGGCGGAGTAGATGTGGAGGGTCTGGTTGCGAGGCTCGATGATGTGGCCGGTGGCGGGGGTTTCGGGCTCCCAGAGGGCGGCCATGGAGAAGGACTCGGTGTGGATGTTGGTGAGGCCGAGGGTGTGGAACTGGTCTTGTGCCCAGGAGACGGCGTGCACGTAGTTGTCGGAGCCGGTGAGGCGGGGGCCGATGCCGTCGGCGAGCAGGCGGTCGTAGTCGTAGGCCCGGCCGTTGACCATGATGTCGCCGACGAGCTGACTGACGGCGGCGCGGGTCTCAGGGGAGACGGGAGCTGGGGTAGCTGAGGATTGCGCAAGGGCGCAGGGGGCGATGAGGGTCGCGGCAAGGACGAGGTGGCTAAAACGCATTTTCGAACGGTATCACAGGGACGGGTTCATGGATGAGGGGGGAGACGGAGGGATTCGTGGTCTTTGTGGAGTTCCAGGCAGAGGGCTTCGACGACGAGGTTGTGGTCTTCTCGCTGGGTCAGGCCGGAGACGGTGATACAGCCTATGATGCCCGCGCCGACGACATGGACGGGAAAGCAGCCGCCGTGGGCGGCGTAGTCGGCGTCGGGGAGGTTGTAGCGGTCGCTGAAGGTGCGGTTTGTTTGTTCGAGTGTAAGTCCGATGGCGTAGGAGCAGCGGTGAAAGCGGGCGACGACGTTTGATTTGCGCTGCACCCAGCGGGCGTTGTCAGGTGTTCCGCCGAGCGCTGTGTAGAAGAGCGGCTGGTGGGGCTGGCCGAAGCGGCGGATGTCGATGACGATGGACTGCTTGCGGGACTGGGCGAGTTCGCGCATGCTGAGGCCGACGCGCCAGGCCGTGTCGTAGTCAAAGGAGGGAAAGCGGAGGTCGGCTTCCTGGCGAGCGATGAGGGCCAGGTCTGTCGCGAGGTCGGGGGCGGTGGCCATGACTAATGATGTCTCCGTAGAGGAGGGTATCAGGCGGCCTGTTTTGTTTGCATGAGGGGCGGACGCGAGGGATCCGCGTCCGGTGGTTGCGTTAGAAGCGGTTTAAGGCGCCGCCGAGAGGTGTCCCGGTGAGGCCACCATCAACGAAGAGCTCGATGCCCTGGACATAGGAGGAGTCATCGGAGGCGAGGAAGAGGACGGCCTTGGCGATCTCGTCGGCTTCGCCCCAGCGTCCGAGGGCAATTTGCGAGGCGAGTTTTTTGCCGATTTCACCGCTCTCCTCGGGCGAACGCTGGCTGTTGCGTGCCCAGATGGGGGTCTTGATAGCGCCCGGGGCGACGACGTTGACGCGGATGTTACGCGGTGAGAGATCAGCGGCCAGAGTGCGGGCGAGTGCGCGGACTCCGGCCTTCGAAGCAGAGTATGCCGCGTAACCGGGCTGCCCGAGGGTGCCGATCACCGACCCGTTGAGGATGACGGAGCTGCCGTCGTTGAGGAAAGGGAGCGCGTCCTGCACGGTGAAGAAGACGCTGGTGAGGTTGATGTTGATGATTTGTTCGAAGAGCTCTTCGGCGGTGCTGCCTACGGGGGTAGAGCCGGGGACGCCGGCGTTGGCGAAGACGATGTCGAGCTTGCCGAACTTTTCGCCGACCTGCTTGAAGATGGTTTTGCGGGACTTGGAGTCGGTGATGTCGCCGCGGAAGCCAATCGCTTTGGGGCCGAGCTCGGACAGGGCGGCGTCAAGGGTCTCCTGATTTCTGCCGGTAATGGCAACCTGAGCGCCCTCCTTGATGAAGAGCCGGGCGGTGGCGAGGCCGATCCCGCTGTTGCCTCCGGTGATAAGCGCTTTCTTTCCAGCGAGTTTCATGGCGACGCTCCTTTTGGTTCCATTTTTCAACCAGGTATGGGACGGGAGAAACCCTATGGTGATTAATCGACGGCAAAAGGTGAGGCATTGTTGCCTGTGCTGGCGGCGATGCGGCAGTGGAAGAGCGCTTTTTCTTTGTGCCTGGCGCAGAGTGCGCTCGAGGCCGCATGACGTGCATTATGGGCAAGTGAAGGAAACGCCCGGGCTAAAGCCCCTTGTATTTGGTGAGTTTTTCGCAGGGTTAAAGCCCTGCGCTCCCTCCGAAAAAGCGGGAGAAAGCCCTGAGCTGCCTGCGAAAGAGTAAAAGAAAAGCTTCGCGCTCCATGCGAAGAGCAGATTGCCGCCTCTTTCGGCAGCATGGCTCGCCTTGACACTGCCGTGCGGTTACGCGATGCTTAGGGGCTAGGCCACTTTTTGCGCGGGAAGCGAAGCTGTGTCCGCTGAGCGGGCCCGCGAGGTACCTTTGCGGCCGCCTAATTGCGATAGCTGAAGAAGATTTGTGTTGTTGAACGGAGTGGATGGATGTTTGCGATGTGGTTGCAGAGTGCGGCGGGCGGACTGGGTAGCATCGGCAGTCTGGCGCTGCCGATATTGTTTTTCGTGGTGCTGTACTTTTTGATGATCGCGCCGAACCAGAGGAAGCAGAAAAAGTGGCAGGAGATGCTGGGACAGTTGAAGTCCGGCGACCGTGTGACCACCAATGGCGGTATTCGCGGCACGGTGCTGACGGTCAAGGACGATGTTGTAGTGCTGCGCGTCCAGCCTGACGGCGTGAAGCTGGAGTTCGTCAAGAGCGCCATCGCCGCGGTAACCACGGACGAACAGGCCGCCTGAGGCGGGAATCGCAGTTGGATTGGTTTTGTTTCAGATGTATGCAGGTCGAGATTGAACCGTTAACTACGGATAAGGAAGAAGCAGGGAGAGCGGCGGCAGGAACGAGGTAAGACACCCGCGGCTGCACCCTTCAATAGAGATCATGGGCAAGAATCTGGCCGGGAAACTGGCACTCATCGTTGCAGTACTGGTGGTCTTCTGTTTCGGCATTGTGGGTATACCCCACGGTGGGCTGATGGAGTCGATCAAGAACAATATTCACCTTGGGCTTGACCTTAAGGGCGGCACGCACCTGGTTCTCGAGGTGCATGTGGATGAGGCGATCGTTTCGGCTACGGACCGCGACGTGGCACGTCTGCAGGACGACTTCCAGAAGGCCGGGATCGTTGGGGCGACCATAGGCAAGACCGACCCGGCGAAGCCGCAGACTATCGTTGTCTCGGGGATTCCATCGACGAAGCTGGGCGATGCTCGCTCGATCCTGCAAGGCAATGACTATTCGAGCTACGACGTCTTGACCACGCCCGACGGTAACTCGACCCTGACGATGAAGCCTGGGGCGGTGCGCGATCTGGAGACGCGGACGCTGGACACGTCGATCGAGACCATTCGTGAGCGCATCGACATATTGGGCGTTACAGAGCCGGTGATCCAGAAGTATGGGCTGGGCGCCAACCAGATACTGGTGGAGCTGCCGGGCGAGAGCGATCCGGCGCGGGTGGAAGAGGTCATTCAGTCGACGGCCAAACTGTCGATCCATGCGGTCACTGGTGGGCCTTACGATACGGACCAGGCCGCGATGCAGGCCAATGGCGGGGTGATCCCGGCGGACTCGATGCTGGTGCGGGGAGTAGGCTCGGCGGGCGCTCCGGAGATGGTTTGGCTGGTGAAGCGGGTCAGCGAGGTGGAGGGTACGGACTTCCGCGACGCGCAGCCTTCGCAGGACCAGAACGGCAGGCCGAATATCCGGTTCAACCTGACGACAGAGGCCGGAGACCGCTTCTACAAATACACCGAGGCCCACTCGAGCACGAGCGCTTCGCCGGGCTCGATGGCGATTGTGCTCGATAATAAGGTCCGCGAAGTTGCGAGCATTCAGTCGGCGATTCGCGACAGTGGCGAGATTACGGGTGCGTTTACGCAGCAGCAGGCGAACGACCTGTCGCTGATGCTGCGTACGGGCGCGCTGCCGGCTTCGATCTCCTACCTTGAGACGCGGACGGTGGGGCCGACCCTGGGTGCTGGCTTCGATTCATCAAGGCGTGGTTGCTGCTATTGCCGGCATGCTGGCCGTCATGATCTTCATGCTGGTCTACTACCGGGGCGCGGGTATCAATGCGGACCTTGCGCTGGTTCTCAACCTGGTGATTCTGCTGGGGTTCATGGGCTTTACCGGATCGGTGCTGACGCTGCCGGGCATCGCGGGCGTGATCCTGACCATTGGTATGGGCGTGGACTCGAACGTGCTGATCTTTGAACGCATTCGCGAAGAGCTGCGGGCCGGCAAGACGGCTGCGGCGGCGGTAGATCAAGGGTTTAGCGCATGCGTTGACTACGATCATCGATACGCACGTGACGACGATTGTGTCGGCGTTGATCCTGTTCCTGTTCGGTTCGGGGCCGGTGCGTGGATTTGCGGTGACGCTGGCGTTCGGTCTGTTCGCCAATCTGTTTACCGCGGTATTTGTGTCGCGGCTGATCTTCGACGCGATTCTGCAGAAGAAGGAACGCGGCGCGGCGTTGTCGATTTAGATTTTTTGAGAGATTGCGGGGCCTGTGGGCCGCCGCTGAGGGTTTGAAGCGTGAGTCTGGAACTGTTTCGTACAACGAACATCGATTGGCTTGGGAAGAAGTGGTACTTCCTTGGGTTTTCTCTGATTTTTTCTGTTGCCGGCGTGCTGAGCATGCTGTTCTGGCACCATATCCCGCTTGGAGTGGATTTCAAGGGCGGCACGCAGATCCGGGTCGCCTTCGAGCAGGTGCCGAATGAAGACCACCTGCGGCAGGCGATGGACAGGCGCAGGCGTGCACAATGCCCTGATTCAGCGGGTCAGCGACCCCAGCGGCCATGCTGCGAACAAGGTCATTATCGCGCTGCCGGAGTCTACGGCGACCGATCAATCGCATGACGCGGGGCGCCAGAGCGTCGAGAGTGCTTTGACTGCGGAGTATCACGACTCAGGCTTTACGATCGAACAGGTCGAGATTGTGGGGCCTACGGCGGGTAAGCAGCTGCAAAAGCAGGCCTGGCTGGCGACTCTGTATTCCCTGCTCGGGATGCTGATTTACCTGTGGTTCCGGTTTGAGCTGATCTATGGCGTGGCGGCCGTGGTGGCGGTTTTCCACGACACCCTGATCACGGTGGGCGCTTTTAGTTTGACGAACCAGGAGATTACGCTTACCGTAATCGCAGCTATCCTCACATTGATTGGTTATTCGATGAACGACACCATTGTCGTCTTCGACCGTATTCGCGAGAACCTGGCGCTTTCGCGGCGAGAGTCGTTACACGACGTTGTTAATCGGAGCATCAATCAGACGCTGAGCCGAACCGTAATCTCGTCCGGCCTAACGTTTTTGACCGTAATGTCGTTATATCTGTTTGGCGGTGAGGTGCTGCATGGGTTCTCTTTTGCTCTTGTGATTGGAATCCTGATTGGAACGTACTCGTCGATTGCGGTGGCCGCGCCGATGCTGGTGGCCTACCAGGATTGGCGGGTGAAGCGGGGCAAGATCGCCTCGCTGCCTGCGGGAAAACGGGCCAAGGCCTAGGAACCGGCAGCTTTGACGCAAGTGTAGTTGGATCGGGAACAAACTGAAGCGACGTGGTGTCTAAAGAAAAATAGCTCTTCTTCACCTAAAAGAGGCTGCATATGTTCGAAGATTCGTTGATGGAGTCTGGCGGCAAGATCAAGACCAAGTCCAAATACTGGATGATTGCGACTTTTGCGTTCAATGCCGCGATCCTGGCAACCATGATTCTTATTCCGCTGCTGTATCCCGAGGCCTTGCCGCAGACGGCATTGACCGCGATGATCTCAGCGCCGCCTCCACCCCCACCCCCACCCCCGCCCCCTCCTCCTCAGCAGATCATAAAGCCGATCAAGATGGTGTCCGAGATCGATCAGGGCCTGCATGCGCCGACGAAGATCCCCAAGGACATCAAGATGCTGAAGGAAGATGCTGCTCCGCCGACGATGGCTGGTGTGGCCGGAATGAGCGGCATGGGTAGCGGCAGCGGCGTTCCGGGCGGCGTGATGGGCGGCATCGGCACTGCGCCGACCCCGGTCGTCAAGATCGCTCCTCCCAAAGGGCCAACCCGGGTTTCGAGCGGTGTCGTATCCGGTCTCAAGATCTCTGGAGCTAACCCGGTCTATCCGCCGATCGCAAGAGCCGCACACGTCTCTGGCGCCGTCGTTCTTCACGCGATCATCTCGAAGACAGGTACGATTTCCGAACCTGACGGTCGTCAGCGGTCCGGAGATGTTGCGTGCGGCCGCGGTGGACGCCGTACAGAACTGGCGCTACAAGCCGTATCTGTTAAACGGCGACCCCACTGAAGTGGATACACAGATCACCGTCAACTTCAACTTTGGCGGCGGCTAGGCCCAAGGCTGAAAGCTCAATAACGTCTCTCGCGAGTCTCCCCAGGGTGCGAACTTTTGGGGGATTCCGGGTCAAGATTCTGAAAGTTAGAGTTCTATCAGGAGGAAATATTCCAGTGATTCTCGCTCATCTCGCAACAACTTTCGCTCACGTTCCCGCTTCCCTCGCGATGTACTTCGAGGAGGCCCAGGTCAGTTTCAGTGTCATGGGTCTTTGGGGCAATATGGGCTGGCTGGCGCGCTGCGTCGTCATCCTTCTCTTCATCATGTCCATCTGGTCGCTCGCTGTGATCATCGATCGGGCGCTGTATTTCTCGGCGGCCCGCAAGCAGTCCCGTGAGTTTGCCCCGAAGGTTGCCGGTGCGTTGAAGGACGGCCGTCTGGATGAGGCGATCAAGGTCGCTGACCGCTCGAAGAAGTCCCACCTGGCAGAGGTCGTTACGGCCGGGCTGCAGGAGTTCCGCAGCTTTGGTTCCGGCGGCAGCATTACCCCGGAGCAGGTCGAGAGCTCGAAGCGCGCCCTCGAGCGCTCTGAGGCGATCGTTCACGCGAAGCTGAAGCGTGGTCTTGGCGGTCTGGCAACCATCGGTTCGACGGCGCCGTTTATCGGCCTGTTCGGCACTGTGGTCGGTATTTTGAACGCCTTCCAACAGATCGCGACCCAGAAGACCTCCGGTATCGGCGCAGTCGCAGGCGGTATCTCGGAAGCTCTTGTGACGACGGCATTTGGTCTTCTCGTCGCCATCCCCGCCGTTATGACGTTCAACTACTTCACCGGCAAGGTGGAGGCGTTCGACGTCGAGATGGACAACAGCTCGAGCGAGCTGGTGGACTACTTCATCAAGCAGAGCCACCGGTAAGGCTTCGGTCCTGAAGCTCAAGACAAGCAGCAGTGCCTGCGAGAATCACAGATCTGACCGGGCCCTCCGAACGCCGAAGCGAACGGCGTCCGGAGGCCGGACAGACAAACGCAGGAAGAGCAATTAAAGCGAAATCGGACGGAGCATACGTTATGGGTATCAATAAGCGGGAGGAAGGCAAGAAGGTCAACTCCAACATCAACGTTACGCCGATGGTGGACGTGATGCTGGTGTTGCTGATCATCTTCATGGTCATCACCCCCATGCTGAACAACAAGGTCAACGTTGACCTGCCGAAGGCGGACGCCGCGGTGGTGATGGAAGACGCCAACAAGGAAGACGCGATCGTTGTCGCGGTGACCCGGGACGGCAGGACGTTCCTGGGTGGCGACCAGGTGACTCTCGATGATCTTGGCCCGAAGATCGCTGCGAAGCTCGAGAACAAGCCCGGCAATAAAGAGGTCTTTATGCGTGCGGACACGCGGGCGAACTACGGCAAGGTAATGGATGCAGTCGATGGGATCCGCTCCGCCGGGGTGAGTCAGCTTGGCTTGCTCACAGAGAAGCGCGAGGAAGATTCTACGCCTGCGAAGAAGTAGGAACCTGGCTCTGTAAAACGGCAGACCCGCAAATTTGCGGAGACGCTGGAGTACTAAAGGAGAATTGCTATGGGAATGGGTGGTGGAAATAAAGGCGGAGCGATGTCGGACATGAACGTGACGCCGCTTATCGACGTTCTTCTGGTGCTGCTGATTATCTTCATGGTGATCGTTCCGGTGACGCCCAAGGGGCTGGAGACGCTTGTCCCTCAGCCGCCTAAGGACCACAAGGAAGAGCCGCAGAACGACCGTACGATCGTCGTGCAGGTACGGTCGAACGGAGCTGGAGCGCCGTCGTATCTAATCAACGAAACGACCTTCGCAAAGGCAGACCTCGAACCCAAGCTGTCGGAGATTTTTTCGACTCGCCAGGAGAAGGTCATGTTTGTCAAGGGCGACAAGGACCTCGACTTCAGCAAGGTGGCTGAGGTCATCGACTTTGGCCATCAGGCCGGGGTGGACAACATCGGCCTGATCACACCACGGGTCGAAGCAGGACAGTAGGAGCAGCAACCGAAGCTCTCGTACGGGCGGTGTGGCCGATGGCCTGCCGCCCGGAGCTTTCTGTAGCTGGGGTCATAGGCGTTAGTGGATCGAGTGCTCGCTTGTCTCAATTCTGTATCAGGAGATAACTGCGATGGCATTCTCTACCAACGGCGCTGGAGGCAAGGGCCCCTCCTCTGAAATTAACGTGACTCCTCTGATCGACATACTGCTGGTCATGCTCATCATCTTCATGGTGATTGTGCCGGTAATGCCTCAAGGCTTGAACTCTGCGCTCCCTTCGGTCCCTGCTGCGGGGGCCGCTGACGCAACTGCGGACCGCCCTATCCTGGTCCAGGTGGAGCAGGGCCAGACAACAGAGCACTACTTCGTAGACGGGGCCGGCATTGTGAGAGCGGAGGTCGCGCCACGGCTGCTGAAGCTTCTGTCGCAAAGGTCAGTCCGACGGGTGCCTCCTCAAGGCAGACGCGAAGCTGGATTTCGGAGTTGTTGCCGGAGTAATCGATGCAGGTCAGGCTGCAGGGGCCGATAGCATCTGGTTGGTGACTCCGGGAGCTGACGTTCTGGCGAGATAGTCTCAACCCCGAACTCACTATCCGGCGCTATTCATTTGGGGGGGACCGGCGTGGTAGCTCGCTCTCCTGTTCGCCGAGATTTAAATTAGACTTGACGCATTGCTCAATAAGCTAATCTTCGCGAATTTAGGCCACAGGCCCATCCGAACGCTGCTGAGCGTGCTTGCCATCGCCGTTGAAGTGACGATGATTCTGACGCTGGTCGGCGTCAGCTACGGCACGCTCGACGGGACCGCTAATCGTGCGCGCGGAGTCGGCGCAGATATTCTTTTTCGGCCCCCGGGTTCCTCCGCGATCGGGCTGAGTTCGGCCCCCATGAGTGACAAACTTCCGAAGCTGCTCATGCAGGAGCCGCATGTGACCTTCGCCATGGGAACCATGGTCCAGCCCCTCTCCGGCTTCGATACCATCAACGGCGTTGATCTTGAGGAGTTCCGCAAACTGAATGGCGGCTTCCACTACCTGCAGGGAGGGCCCCCGGTCAACGACGACGACATGGTCGTGGACGAGTTCTATGCCCGGCAGAAGCATCTGCATGTTGGCGATACTGTGGAGCTGATCAATCACACCTGGAAGATTTCGGGCATCTCTGAGTCCGGCAAGCTGGCGCGCATCTGCGTGAAGCTGCCTGTTCTGCAGGCACTGACTGGCAACCCTGGCCACCTAAGCCAGATCTTCATCAAGCTGGATGACCCAGGCAGAGCGCAGGAGGTGGTGGATGCGCTGCGACTGAAGTATCCCGGCTACCAGATCTACACAATGGAGGAGTTCACCTCGCTTCTGTCGATCAACAGCCTCGGCTTGTTGAGGAACTTCATCGGCGTTGTCATCGGCATTGCCGTGGTGGTCGGCTTCATTGTGGTCTTCATGGCGATGTACACAGCGGTGCTGGAGCGAACGCGCGAGATTGGCATCCTGAAGGCGGTCGGTGGGTCGTCTGCCCTGATCCTGAATATCCTGTTCCGAGAGACGCTGGTGTTGGCGCTGCTCGGCTCGATGCTCGGGATTGCGCTGACCTACGGGACGCAATGGCTGATGAGGCACGTTGTTCCGGCAAGCCTGGTGCAGGAGACGGTCTATGGCTGGTGGCCGATCGCGACTGGCATCGCAATTGCCGGCGCGCTTCTTGGAGCGATCGTTCCCGGCATTAAGGCGGTGAATCAGGACGTGACGGAGGCGCTGTCCTATGAGTGAGTCCGCGATTATCGAGATAATTGGTCTGACCAAAACGTATCAGGTGGGCGATGTTCCCGTGCGTGCTCTTCGTGGCGTCAATCTGGAGGTGGGTGAAGGTGAATTTGTTGCGATTATAGGGGCCTCCGGCTCCGGCAAATCGACCCTGTTTCATGTCCTCGGGGGCTTGACACCTGCGAGTTCCGGGACTGTAAGAATCAAGGGGCGCGATCTTGCGGGCATGACCAACGCGGAGAGGACAGACCTAAGGAAGACCGTGGTCGGGTTCGTCTTTCAGAGATACAACCTGCTGCCGACACTGTCCGCCGAAGATAACATCCGCATTGTGCGATACATTGCCAACCGGAATAGCGAGTTTGACCCGTCATTTCAGGAGGTGATCCGCCTTTTGGGTATCGCGGACAGGATGAAACACAAACCCCGTGCGCTCTCCGGAGGCCAGCAGCAGCGGGTAGCTATCGCGCGGGGCATCGTGAATTCCCCTGCGATCCTGCTGGCCGACGAGCCTACCGGCAATCTCGACAGCGAGAACTCGGCCGCGGTATTGAAGCTGATGAAGGACCTGAACCGCCGCCTGGGACAGACGATCCTGATGATCACCCACGACTCCGACGCGGCGTCCTATGCGGACCGAGTTGTCAGAATGCGCGATGGGTGTATTGTCTAAGAGCGCAATTGTTCGCCGGATCGACTGGCGTGTATCTGGCAGGGTGCATCCTATCCCTGGAGCGCGACTGGACCACGGCGGAGTTTGTATCCATTTTGAGAAATGAGGGCCACCTCAGAGGAGAGAAACAAGGAGTAGTCTAGTCACGTTGGGACGTATACCATTACAATCAAAGCTAAAGCCGAGAACCCCGCTTCAGAGCTTCGCCTTTCTGTGCATTACAACAAACTCGCGCCCATTTTGAAGGAGACGATTCGCCCAATGAAATTAACCGCACGGATTCCGGTTACGGCCGCTATGCTGGCGCTGCTGCTTATCACTGCAACCGGGTGTAATCGCCTGAAGGCGCGTGACCAGCTGACCAAGGGCGTGCAGGCGTTCAAAAACGCACGCTATGAAGAAGCTGTGAACCACTTCCAGCAATCGATCGCCCTTGACCCGAACTATGAGGACGCGAAGCTTTATCTAGCCACGGCGTACTCGTACCAGGTCGTACCGAATCTTGATACGCCGGAGAACCTTGC
Organism: uncultured Acidobacteriaceae bacterium; assembly: GCA_963756685.1. Taxonomy (GTDB): domain Bacteria; phylum Acidobacteriota; class Terriglobia; order Terriglobales; family Acidobacteriaceae; genus Edaphobacter. The sequence continues at coordinate 1,508,963 of CAVWON010000001.1, read as the reverse complement.
GATTGCGCAGAAGGCGCTTGATGGCTTCAACGCTGTCCTGGCGAAGGACCCGAACGATCTGACTGCGTTGAAGCAGATTGCTTCCATCAATCGCAACATCAAGAGGTTCGATGTGGCGAAGGAATATGAGAAGAAGGTCATTGCGCTTGCTCCCAACGATCCAGAGGCGTACTACACGGTCGGTTTCGTTGATTGGGTGCTGGCATATAAGAACGCGACCACGATTCTGGCCGCTGATGGCCTGACCGATGTAGGCGATGGTAATCCGAAGAAGAGCAAAGGTGCGTGCGAGAAGCTGAAGGCCGCGAACACTGACCTGGTGAATGAAGGGATCCAGTATCTCACTAAAGCCGTCGAACTCAACCCGACCTATGACGACGCGATGCAGTACCTGCAACTGACGTATCGCCGTAAGGCCGATCTCGAGTGCGGCGATGAAGCGGCGCGCAAGGCGGACATGGCCCAGGTTGATGATTGGATCCAGAAGGCCATGGGCGCTCGTAAGGCAAATGAGCTGAAGAAAGAAAAGGCAACACAGGGCGGAGTCACGATGCAGTAGCTGTTCCTGCGTGCAAGACCGGAGGCCTCCCGCGATGGGAGGCCTCTTTCGTTGTAAGAGCGCTTTTGGTTGCGAGTGATTGCCACTGCGGTAAAATTGCCGCTTGCGACGATCGATAAAAAAAGTGTTGATTGCGAATCGTGGCGAGATCGCTCTGCGAGTGATTCGCGCGTGCCGGGAGATGGGGTTGGCCACGGTGGCGGTCTACTCGGACGCTGACCGGGGGGCACTGCATGTGTTGCATGCGGATGAAGCGTATCGCCTTGGCCCGGCACCGGCGGCAGATAGTTATCTGCGGGGCGATCTCATTCTGGAGGCGGCGCGGCGGAGTGGGGCGGACGCCGTGCATCCGGGGTATGGGTTTCTGTCAGAGAACGCGGAGTTCGCAGAGGCTTGTGTCGCGGCGGGTGTGGCGTTCATCGGGCCGCCTGCGAGTGCCATGCGAGTGCTGGGGTCGAAGACCAAGGCGCGGCAGGCGGCGGACGCTGCGGCGATGCCGCGTGTTCCCGGGAGTGTGAGGGGATTGGCGGACGTTGCGGAGGCGATGCGTGTCGCTGCGGAGATTGGGTATCCGGTGATGCTGAAGGCGGCGGCCGGGGGCGGCGGTAAGGGCATGCGAGCGGTGGCGAAGGCGGAGGAGCTTGCCGCGGCGTTTGCGGCGGCCAGTAGTGAGGCGGAGAGGAGCTTTGGATCGGGTGAGGTCTATCTGGAGAAGCTGATCGAGCGGCCGCGACACATTGAGATCCAGTTGATGGCGGACGAGTATGGCCACTGCGTGTATTTGGGCGAGCGCGAGTGTTCGGTGCAGCGGCGTCATCAGAAGGTGATTGAAGAGGCGCCTTCTGCGGTCGTTGGTGAGGACTTGCGGCGGAGGATGGGTGAGGCGGCGGTGAGGCTGGCGTTGTCGGCGGGGTATGTGAATGCGGGGACCGTCGAGTTTCTGGTGAGCTGTGATCCGAACAACCGGGAGGAGAACTTTTATTTTCTTGAGATGAATACGCGGTTGCAGGTCGAGCATCCGGTGACCGAGATGGTGACGGGGCTTGATCTTGTTCATTTGCAGCTTCTGGTGGCGATGGGAGAGCCGTTGCCGATCACGCAGGACGATGTGCGGCTGCGGGGACATGCGATCGAGTGCAGGATCTATGCGGAGGACCCGGAGAACAATTTTTTCCCGTCGCCGGGATTGATTACACGGCTGGTGCAGCCAGGGGGGCCGGGGATCCGTGAGGACTGCGCGGTATTTGCAGGGTGGACGGTGCCCGCTGGACTACGATCCGATGCTGTCGAAGCTGGTGGCGTTTGGAGAGACGCGGGAGATGGCGATCGACCGGATGTTGCGGGCGCTGGAGGAGTATGTGATTGGCGGGATCAAGACGAATATTGGCTTGTTCCGGCGGATCCTGACTGACGAGGACTTTCGCGCGGCGCGCATTGATACGGGATACCTCGAGCGCTTGCTTGCTGTGCCTGCGCTGCGTGGGGAGGCCGTCCCCGAGGACATTGTGGCCCTGGCGGCAGCACTTTTTGCGGCTTCTGCGCAGCGGGGGGCGGTGGCGGCGGACGCTGCGACGGAGAGCCGATGGGCCGAGGCTGGGCGGCGGGAAGGACTGCGGCTGTGACGGTCTGGTTGGAGGTCGGAGGGAAGAAGGTGCGGGTGGAGTTGGGCGGAACGCTCAGTGACAACGTGGGTGACGAACCGATGGATTGCTCGGTCGACGGGCGTGCGCTGAGCGTGGACGTTCGGCTGCTTGAGCCGGGGGTGATGTCGCTGCTGGTTGAGGGGCGGCAGTACCGGTGCGTTCTTGATGGCGATGGGGTGGTGATTGGTGGACAGCGGCACGGTTTTGCAGTGGACGATCCGCGGTCGCTACAGGGCAGGCGTGGAGCTGGTGCAGGGACGGAGGGGCCGCGGCCGGTGAAGGCCCCTATGCCCGGCCGTGTGGTGCGACTGTTGGCAGCGGTCGGTGACGAGGTCGAGGAGGGGCAGGGTGTTGTGGTGATTGAGGCGATGAAGATGCAGAATGAGCTGAAGTCTCCCAAGGCGGGACGGGTGGTTCGGGTTGGAACGAGTGTCGGGGACACGGTGGGGTCCGGGGACGTGCTTGTGGTGGTGGAGTAGCGGTTGGTTTATTGCAGTCCAGCTCTGCAGTGTTCAGGATTCAACCGATCAGTCCGCAGAAACCTGTCAGTTTTAACAGTAGTGAACACGATTCCTTAGCTAAGTGCGGCCCGACGTTATGTTGGAAGGGGGGCAGAAGAGCTACAATCTTTTTTACAGCCATTTGAGCTCTATTTAGCGACAATCGACGGAGTATGTGCGTACTCTATCCTGACCCCGCCCCGGCGAGAACAGCGCGTGATCGAAATGTTGACTGGAGAAGCGACCAGACGACCGTGCATCGACAACTCGTCCAGGACGCATGCTTATGCGCCCGAAGGTAATCTGACGCACCTACGGGTCGCGTCATGGGCACCGCCTTATCGGACCCTCTGCATATGCGTGGCTTGTGGCTCTCGGTTTTCTGTTGTGCATCCTGGCCCGTCCAGCCGGCGCGGCGCAGCCTGCTGTGAAGAACGTACTCGTGCTGCATAACTGGGCCGGTCTTCCACAGTCCTGGGCCTTGATGGAATCGACGGTGCGCGCTCGCGTTCCGGGGCAAATCAACTTCTATACCGCGTCCGTCGAAAACCCGCGATTCGACGAGGAAGGTTATCGGGAGAGCCTGGCCGAGACTCTCCGCCGCGGGTACGGCGGGGTAAAGCTGGACCTTGTGGTTGCAGCTACTTATCAGGTGCTTGAATTCGCGCTCCAATACCGCGACAAGATGTTTCCCGGGGTGCCGATCGTCTTCACCGATGTTGCCAGACAGGAAGCGGAGAAGATGTGGCCTGGCGTCACCGGCGTGATAGTTCCTGTGGGGGTGCGGGAGACGATTGATCTCGCGCTTCAACTCCATCCAGATACGACTACGATCGCAATCGTCTCCGGCGTATCGCAGTGGGACAAGTACTGGTTGACAGTTGCACACTCCGAACTACTTCGTCGTCAGGACAAGGTGAGAGAGATCGACCTCGTCGGACCCGCAGGCCTTCAGGTCCTCAAGAACGTTGCCGATCTTCCTGCTCATACTGTTGTCCTGTTTCAACTCAGGCCAGATGACTTAACTCAGCCGGCGTTCGAACCGATTGATATTCTCACTGCGGTCGCACAACACCTGCCGACCTATTCCGCCTGGCCAGGGCTTGCTTTGAATCGCGGGGGCGTTGGCGGAGCGTACCGCGACTTGCCGAAAGAGGCCGTGTTGAACGGGGAAATAGTGGCCCGTGTGTTGTCAGGGGAACGGCTGGAGAACGTCCCCATTGTGCGCGACTCCGATCTTAAGGTCCGACGTGGACTGGCGGGCGCTTCAGCGCTGGCACATAGCGGAATCGGCGTTGCCGCCAGGCGCCGTAATCGAGTACCGGCAGCCTACCTTTTGGCAGCGAGACCGGAGATACATTGTTATTGCCATCGTCCTGATTGTCGCCCAGGCGTTGTTGATCGCGGGCCTGCTTTTGCAGCGAACGCGCAAACGGAAGGCCGAAGCTGTTCTGCGCGAGAGCGAAGAGCGCTTCAGAGTGATGGCCGATACCACTCCATCGCTTGTCTGGATGTGCGACGCCCGAGGCAAGATTACTTACCTGAATTACCGTCGAATCGCGTTTACAGGGCCGGACCAGACGACGCAGGATACGGCGACAATTGGATCGCACACGTCCATCCCGACGATGTGGAGCGTGTGTTAGACACCCTCTATGAGGCGTTGAAGAGCAAGCAGCCATTCTCACAAGAGTACCGTCTGCGTCGAGGCGATGGAGTCTACCGTTGGATGTTCGATGTTGCGTCCCCACGGGTGAACGGTGATGGATCGTTTGGAGGATTTATCGGCTCGGCGATTGACACAACCGACCAGAAGCTTGCCCAGCAGGCGCTTGAAAAAATAAGTGGTCAACTGATTGAAGCGCAGGAGCAGGAACGCAGCCGAATCGCAAGAGATTTGCATGACGATATCTGCCAGCGACTGGCCCTTCTGGCGATGGAAATTGGAAGGGCAAATCGCAGTTCGAATGGGTCACTTGCCGCGACAGACCAAAATCTGGACAATATCCGGAAACACTGCTCTGAAATTGCGTGCGATGTTCAATCTCTGTCGCACCAGCTGCACTCCTCCACACTCGACTACCTGGGTGTGGTGGCCGCTATCAAGGCTTACTGCAGCGAGGTCTCCAAGCAACACCAGGTAAGCGTCGAATTTACCGACAGCAATGTACCTAAGCATCTGCCGAAAGATACGTCGCTGTGCCTGTTCCGAATCGCCCAGGAAGCTCTGCATAATGCGGTGAAGTACAGCGGAACTAACGAATTCCTCGTTGCCTTGTACGCCATAGGGGCGGAGATTCAACTCGTCGTGCGGGACGCAGGTGCGGGCTTTGATGTTGAAGAAGCGAAGAAGAATCGAGGGCTAGGCCTGATCAGTATGCAGGAACGGGCAAATCTGGTCCGTGGGAGATTTGCTGTCGACTCGAAGCCCGGTACGGGGACAAGAATTTTTGCCGCCGTGCCCTTCGTTGCTGAAGATCAACGCTCTCCCCAGGACGCGCCGGGTAAGAAGGACGACAGCATGCGGGAGGTGGCATGAGTCGAACAAGCTCGAAATGGAGTCTCTCAGGTCTCGGCCTTACGAACCGATATCTGAAGACTCGCCTTCAGATAGCTGAGCTGATTTTTGTACCTGGGTACAAGGCGTCGGCGTCCTGGATCGAAACTCGTGTAGAACACGCGTCCAGGTAGGCGCACGCCACAAAGATCAGCTCCCTTCGCAAGATGTCGAGTTGCTCCTCGGGGGCGTCGGACTCAAGCATTCTCCGGCTGACCCCGACCATTGCTCCCTGGAGCATCGAAGCAACAAGTTGTGGATCGGTCGTGAGCGGTCCCGGAGGCGGTCGACAACATTTGGACGATCGCCTTATTGGATCGGATTCCCATTTGCTGCACAATCCTCGCTCCGTCCACGTCGGAGCTTACGGCGTATAGGGCGGCACTGGTCTTTGCGTCTCTCATCTTGGCTTCGAGGAATGCAGAGATGAGAGCTGTCGCCATTTGCCGGAGTGTTCTGCCCCTCTGTTCCTTGCAGACGAGTTCGACGGCTTCAGTGACCTCGTCCATGTGACGTTTGAGGGCAGCCTGTAAGACCGCACTTTTGTTCGGGAAGTATTGGTATAGAGTCCCTACCGACACGCCGGCCCGCGAGGCCACCCTTGTCGTGGTCAGCCGCTCCTTTCCTACGTTGAGCAGAACCTGAATGGTGGCCTCGAGAATCGCGTCTACGCTTGCTGCCGAACGGGCTTGCACTGGCGATTTTCGCGGCTCCAAGACGACATGGGGACGTTGGGGCAAATGCGAACTCCTAATCTGAAGCTTTCTTCATCTAACCACAAGTAAGTTCGATCACTGCAAGAGATGAACAGACTAAAGGAGAAACAGAATGGCGACACAGATGAAACTTAGCGGCAGCTTCACTCTTCCTGGCAGCTCGATGACCGTGAGCCGTATGGGTTATGGCGCGATGCAACTGGCCGGCCCGCAGGTGTGGGGTCCCCCGCGTGATGTTGATGGTGCGGTCGCAGTACTGCGAGAGGCGGTCGAGGCAGGCGTGAACCATATTGATACCAGCGACTTTTACGGTGCCGCATGTTACGAACCAGATTATCAAGCAGGCGCTCCATCCTTACCCGGAGGGCCTGGTGATCGTCACCAAGGTGGGGGCCCGCCGGGGTGAAGACAAGTCGTGGATCCATGCTCTTTCGCGGCAGGAACTGATCGATGGCGTCCATGACAATCTGCGAAATCTCGGGCTCGAGAGGCTGGACGTGGTTAATCTTCGGGTGGGTGGAGTGATGGGGCCATCGGAGGGAGCCATTGAAGGACCGCTGACTGTGCTGGCCGAACTCAAGCGCCAGGGACTGATTCGTCATCTGGGTCTGAGTAATGTCAGTCCTGAGCAGTTGGCGGAGGCGCAGACAATTACGGAGATCGTCTGCGTGCAGAACCTGTACAACCTGGCCCACCGGAACGATGATGGCTTCATTGATGACCTCGCAGGGCAAGGCATCGCTTATGTGCCGTTCTTCCCGCTGGGCGGGTTCACTCCGTTGCAGTCGTCGGCGCTCGACGCGGTTGCAGCGTCACTTGAGACGACGCCAATGCAGGTCGCGCTTGCGTGGCTTCTTCAGCGGTCGCCCAATATCCTGCTGATCCCCGGCACATCTTCATCCGCGCATCTCCGTGAAAACCTCAAGGCCGCAACGCTACGGATTCCTTCCGAAATGATCGCCACTCTTGACGAAATCGCCGGAGGTCCGGGGCGGGGATAACGGCGGGACATTTCTGTGCTCGGGCCGGACCAGTGTCCACCTTATACTTAGTAGAAGATTGATCGGGTTTGCATCAGCTTTTGGTGCGATCCGCTTTTGGGGAGTCCATGGCCGCACTGATTGAAGCGATTCACATTAAGCGCAAGAGTTTGTTTGAGTTTGAAAACGCTCCGTATGCCTGTCTGGATTCAGACATCACAACACCGACCGCTCGCGGCGGCCAGACGCTGGTTCGCCTGAAGATGCGCAACCTGCTGACGAGCGCGGTCTTTGAAAAGACATTCAAGGCGAATGACAAGTTTTCCGAGCCGGATCTCCAGTTGGTGCCAGCTTCGTATCTGTATAGCGACGGCGATGGCTCTCACTTTCTGGACCAGGAGAGCTTTGAGACGCTGACGCTCAACGATGGGATGATCGGGAACGCGTTGGACTTCCTGATTGAGGGCGCGCTCATTCAATTGCACAAGTACAACGGCAATCCCATCGGTTTGCAGCTGCCAATGTTTGTTGAGCTGAACGTTGCGTATGCGGAGCCCGCGGCTCGGGGTGACTCATCAAGCGGCAGCGGGAGCAAGCTAGCCAGGCTGGAGACTGGCCTGGAGATTCGCGTCCCGCCCTTTATTAAAGAAGGGGAGAAGGTGAAGGTGTCGACGGAGAACGGGGAGTTTGCGGGGCGGGCGTGAGTCCGGGTGCCTACCGAACGGCCTCCATCACTACCTCGACCTCCTGATGTCGCGTGCTGCCTGGGATATCGAGCGATCCGAGCACCAGCGGTTTGCCTGGGGTCAGGAAAGACGTGCCTTCCAGAGATGTCTGCCGAACCACCGGGTCCTGTGGGCCCACGCCGGACCTCTCTTCTGCCACGCTCGACTGATCTACCTTCGTACGCAGCCTCACTCCGTTGGCGAACTCGTCGAGCGTTGCGTCGAAGTTGAGGCCCACGTCGATGTAGGTCACCTGCGACTCCGCCTGTGAGCTGGTGTTGTTGTACGGTCCCGTCACGAAGGGGATTCTGCTGCCCTGCTTCAGCACCGTCCTCTGTCCTGCCACGACGACCAGCGCGAAGTGCTGATTGCCGATCCGTTTGCCGCCGTCCGTCTCGGTAATCGTGTAGGTCAGCCGATAGGTCTTCTTCGGTCGGTCAAGATCGTCGAGCAGCTTCCGCGCGAGCACCAACTGGTCGGGGGGGCCTTGCACCAAGATCGCATTCTGCGAAGGCACGAGGTAGATCTTGTCGTTCTTATCGAGCAGATTACGCAGTGCCGTAGTGAGTTCATTCGCATCGCTGGTCTGGTAGACGTTGGTGAGGTAGAAGGTCTGGACTGAAAGTCGCTCCCCTTGCGGCCCAGCAGGCGTCGTCTGGGCCCACGTGCTCTGTCCACTGGATGCCACAGCCAATGTAATTGCGACAACTCCAGTTACGACTTTCATTTTCTCTCTGCCTCTTCTGTCGTAATTCAATTTCATTCGTTATCCCCTTTATGGTTTTGTGGCTGATTGCTCTGTAGCTGATGGCTCAAAGAATTTTTTGACGTCTGCGTTCTCCTCGGCATCTCGCGCGGCCCGCTGCATAGGATCAAGCATGGCGAGCTCTACCGGGCCGGCCCTGTGCGCGATGCGTAGCAGGAGGCGCTCCTGCTCGGTCAAAGGCATGGGCGGGGCGGGGAAGCTGTCGGAGCGCATCTCGCTCAGAACGGCAGAGTCACTCTCACGGGCACCCTTCGGTCTTCGCGCATTCTCCTTTCTCGTCGGTCGCACGCCGGGCAGTGGCAGGGGTGCGTTGTTCGCGGCTGTTTCTGGAGTCCCCAAAGGCTGGGGCGCCGCGGAGACCGAGTTCGTTCTGATTTGTGTGGGTGCTTGTGTGGAGGAATGTCCCAGCCGGCGGATGGCGGGGATTGTTATGGCGACGACGAAGAGGCCTGCTAAGGCAACGCCGGACGCGAGGAACCAGCTTGCGACCGGGCGTGCCGGCGTTACCAGCCAGATCGGTCGGAACCGGCGCCAGCCAGACCGACGCTGCGGCGATGAATGGTCTTCCAGCGCATCCAGCGCGTTTAAGATGCGGCACTCGATGCCAACGGGAGCATCGGCGTCTCGCAGAGCCGCAAGCACCCTTTCAATCGCTTCCTCGGGATTCTTCCTCACTTGTCCTCCCTTTCTTCGAGCCGCTCGCGCAGCCGCGTTCGTGCGCGAAAGAGCAGTGCTCGGACTGCAGACTCGCTTCTTCCAGGGCACCTCCGCCATCTCTGCGGTCCTCAGTTCCTCGATTGCAGAAAGGAGGAGAACATGGCGCTCTCCCCTGGGCAATCTCTCCAACTCGCGCAGCACGGCGTTCATGTGCTGTGCTTCCTCCAGCGCCTCGTCGGCCGGCACGCTGTTCGCGACCAGACTCTGCGCGAAGATCTTGTCCATTTGCTCCGGCCGTATGCGCCGTCTGCGATCAATGGCAAGGTTCCATGCGATACGTACCAGCCAGACACGCATGTCCCGTACTTCCGGCAGAGATCGGCGATGTTCGAGGACGCGAACGAAGACGTCCTGAACGAGGTCACTCGGCCCCGTCGCGGCTCCGCAGGACTGAGTGAGCTACGCGGAACAGAAGTGCGGAGTATGTCTCGACGAGGGCCGCGAGATCGATCTCCGTCCGCGCACTCTCCATGGAAGACAACGCCAAGCTGCAGCCCTCGACCGACGCCATAAGCCCCTTCTAACCAGACAGACGCTCGAGTGCAGCTTTCGCTCGACAATAATTAGGATGGACTGCAACGGATGCCGCAAGCACGCGCATGAACTGGCCGGAACGCCCAAGTCGCAGATTTTGACGATTTTTGTTGGGAGGGGTGGTGGAGGCGGGCTACAATCCGGCAGCGCCAAAAATGACCGTTTTGCCGATGTAGAGAAGTTCTGCGTGAGGAGAGAGCATATGAGCGATGTCATAGCGGTGGAAGGACAACCTTCGGGAACAGGTTTGAGCCAGGTGGAGCGGGTCGTGGACACGTTTATCGCTCCGACCAAGACCTTTACGGACATTCTGCGGAACTCAAGCTGGTGGCTGCCGTTTCTGCTGCTGGTGTTAGTGACTCTGGGGACGACCGTGGTGGTGGAAAAGCAGGTTGGCTGGGGGAGGGTGGCGGAGAACCAGATCCACCAGAATCCCAAGCAAGAGGAGGCGATGGCGAGCCTCACGCCGGAACAACGAGCCAGCCGAATGCAAGTTACCGCGAATGTCTGGCGCTATTTGAGCTACGGCTCGTTTGCCTTCATCCTGTTCTTCGTCGCGCTCTTCGCGCTGATCTACTGGGCCAGCTTCAACTTCGGTCTGGGGGCAAAGACGACGTTTGGTCAAGTGTTCGCCGTGTACATGTATGCCTCGCTTCCGAGACTGCTAATAGGGTTGTTGTCGATTTTGACGCTACTGTTCGGGAACAGCGCGGACGCTTACGATGCGCGAAATCCGGTCGGAACGAACCTGGCTTATTTCATGCCCGACTCGGGCCCGGCACTGAAGGCGGCCCTGAGCTTCTTTGACGTGGTCGGATTGTGGCAGCTGGTGTTGCTGGTGATTGGGATGGCAATCGTGGCAAAGGTGTCGAGGGGGAAGGCAGCTGCCGTGATCGTAGGCTGGTGGGTGCTGGGGCTGTTGATCAGCGTGGGGATTGCGGCAGCTACCAGTTAGTGGCACTCCGCATAGTGAAAAGGCCCGGATCGAGTCCGGGCCTTCGTTTGCGATGTGGACGGGTTTGGCTTATTCGTTCCAGCGTTTGAAGACGAGAGAGCCGTTGGTGCCGCCGAAGCCGAAGGAGTTGGAGAGCGCGTAGTCGATCTTTGCGGCCTGGGGCTTGTTGGGGACGTAGTTCAGGCGGCACTGCGGGTCGAGCTCGACGATGTTCATGGTGGGGGGCGCGGTCTGGTTGAGCATGGCCATGATGGTGATGCCGGCTTCGAGGCCGCCTGCGCCGCCGAGGAGATGGCCGGTCATGGACTTGGTGGAGCTGACGAGTAGCTTGTGGTTGATGGCGTGCTCGCCGAAGACGTTTTCGATGGCCTTGGACTCGAGCGCGTCGCCGAGGGGCGTCGAGGTGGCGTGGGCGTTGACGTAGTCGATCTGGTCGGGCGAGATGCCGGCGACCTTGAGGGCGGCGTTCATGGAGCGGTAGCAGCCTTCGCCTTCGGGGGCCATGCCGGTCATGTGGAAGGCGTCGGCGGACATGCCGTAGCCGATGATCTCGGCGAGGATCTTTGCGCCGCGGGCTTTGGCGAACTCGAGCTCTTCCAGGATGAGGATGCCGGCGCCTTCGCCGACGACGAAGCCGTCGCGGTCTTTGTCGAAGGGGCGGCAGGCGTGCTGGGGGTCGTCGTTGCGGGTGGAGAGGGCGCTGCATGGCGGCGAAGCCGCCGACGCCCAGCGGGGTGATGGAGGCTTCGGTGCCGCCGGCGATCATGGCGTCGGCGTCGCCGCGCTGGATGATGCGGAAGGCGTCGCCGATGGAGTGGGCGGAGGTGGTGCAGGCGGTGGCGGTGGCCTCGTTGGGGCCGCGGGCGCCGTATTTGATGGAGACGTGGCCGGCGGCGAGGTTGATGATGGCGCCGGGGATGAAGAAGGGCGAGATCTTGCGGGGGCCACCGTTGAGCAGGTTGATGTGCTCGCGCTCGATGACGTCGAAGCCGCCGATGCCGGAGCCGATGTGGACGCCGACGCGGTCGTGATTTTCATCGGTGACCTGGAGGCCGGAGTGGGCCATCGCCTCGGCCGAGGCGGCGAGGGCGAAGTGGATGAAGCGGCCCATCTTGCGGGCCTCTTTTTTGTCGACGAAGAGGAGCGGGTCGAAGTCCTTGACCTCGGCGGCGAAGCGGACGGGATGGCCGGTGAGATCAAAGGCCTTGATCTCGGCCATGCCGCTACGGCCAGCGAGCAGACCTTCCCAGACCTCAGGGGTGGTTTTGCCGACCCCGCAGATGAGCCCGAGGCCGGTTACGACGACGCGACGTGTCCATTTTTTATTTTGCCGCCTTCTGGTTCTTTTCGATGTAATCGACGGCGTCCTTGACGGTCTTGATCTTCTCGGCGTCCTCGTCGGGGATCTGGATGTCGAAGGCCTCTTCGAACTGCATGACGAGTTCGACGACGTCGAGGGAGTCGGCGCCGAGATCTTCCTGGAAGCTTGCGCCGGGGGTGACCTCAGCCTCATCCACCTGAAGTTGCTCGACAATAATCTGTTTTACCTTTTCGTCTACTGCTGCCATTTCGTTCTCCTGTTTACCTCTGGAATCAAAGCTTGAAATTCGTGCGCGCTAGCCCACACAGCCAACCTCAAGCATACTGAGCGCCTAGGTGAGTGTAAAGCAAAGGGGAGGCTGGGTGTTAGGGGGTCAAGGGGATCATTTTACTCGTCATCGCCGGAGGCCGCCAAGAACGTGGTAATGCCAGCTGCCTGATCGAAATCGATCTGTTGGGATACAGGAAGCGCTTTATCTGGTTCGCTAACGTCTCGTAACGTCCGGTTGACTGCCCGGGCCCTTGCGCCGACAGACTCAATGGTTTTCTGGACCTTGTTTACCTGGTCGCCCATTTTGGCCATGATCTGTTCGAACTTCCCGAACTCAGTACGCGCTCCAGCGAGCACCTTCCAAACTTCATCGCCCTTTTTCTGCAACTGAAGCATGTGGAAGCCCATTTGGAAGCTACTCAAGATAGCTGACAAAGTGCTTGGGCCCAGCAATCGTTACGTGGCAGTTCTGTTGGATATCCGACTGAAGGCCGTCGCGCCGCATCACCTCTGCGTAAAGTGCTTCGCTGGGCAAGAACATAATGGCGAAGCTCGTTGTGGTGGGCGGAGAGAGATACTTTTCACATATTTTTCGGCCCTCATTGCGAATTGTGGCCTCAAAAGTCTTTCCGGCACTTACAACGTCTGAGCCAGTCTCATATGCAGATTGGAGCTTTTCCCAAATGTCGCTAGGAAATTTTGAGTCGATCGGAAGAAGGAGTTCTCCCTGGGGTGTCGGCAATTTTACCGCGAACTCCACCATTTCCTGAGTGTTGAGCTTCACTCGTGCGTTCTGTACGTATTGATTGGGCGCCAGCATTTGCTTGAGAAGGGTCTCAAGCATCACTTCGCCAACGTTTCCTCGTGTTTTCACGTTTGTGAATATTCGGCTCAGATCATTAACACCATCCGAAAGTTTGGTCATCTCGCCGAGCCCGGAATGCACCTTATTGAGCTGATCCGTGACCTGACCGAAGCTCTCGGTGAGACGGGTTTGCAGCGTGGCGTGGAGTTTTTCGTCGACCGTGACCCGCATCTCTTCAAGTTTCGCGGAATTTGTCTCGTTTAGTTTGGTGAGGCGCTCTTCGACGGAGGTTCGGAGTTGGTTCTGATGGCCGGTATTGCTAGTCATCAGGTCGCCGAGTTTGGTATTGAGAGATTCGCGTAATGTAGTGTGCTTCTCGTTGGTCTCGTTAGTGAAGGACGAGATGCGTTGGGTGATGGAGTTCATTTGTTGCTGGACAGCGTTACGGAGAAGTTCGTCGGAAGATTTGTTGTCAGCTCGGAAGCCAGCAAGGCCGGTCTGGAGGGTTTGGCCGAGCGTGGCGATGCTGCTGGTTATCTCAGTCCGAAGAGCGGTGAAGTCGGCTGCGCTGGCTTCGCGAGTGCGCTGGGCTTCATTGGCGATGTCGTTGCGCATCTGTGCGAAAGCACTACGCATGTATTCCTCAGCAGCGTGATTGCGGGCGTCGAGGCGGGTGAGCTGGTCCGGAAGCTGGGTGAGGCGCGGATCTTGTTCTGCTTGTGGCTGTTTGCGGACGAGAAGGTAGATGACGGCGAGGAGGGTGACGATTTGGAGGACAAGGAGGGGGATGAGCATTCGGCTTTCCTTCGCCTTGAGGGTATCATCCCGGCCGGGGTCAAGGCTGTGGGTTGTTTTAGAGCGGATGGCCTCGAAAAATAATTAATGAACATGTTCAAAAAATGCTTTACAAGGGGAGAAATGGGCGTATCTTAGCATTTGAACATGTTCAGAATTGCTAAATAAGGAGAGTCGATATGATCGTCGCAGGCTGCTACTTCAGCTATCTCGCTATCAGCATTGCGCTTACCGTTTGGGTGGCGCGTACCCTTCATCGCAATGGCAGGGTCTTTCTTGTGGATGCGTTTCACGGCAACGAGGCGCTGGCAGATTCCGTGAACCAACTGCTGGTGGTGGGGTTCTACCTGATCAATATTGGCTATATTGCCCTGGCGCTGAAGACGACCGATCCACTGTCCAATATTCGACAGGTGATTGAACTCGAGAGTGTGAAGATAGGAGTGGTGTTGCTGATCCTGGGAGGGATGCACTTCTTCAACATCCTTGTCTTTGCGAAGATGAGGAACCGGTCTGTTCTGCCGCCGCCTTTGACCCGATATTCGGCATAAGTGCCATCTGATGAAGCTCAAGAAGTCTGAAGAGACGCGTACACGGATCCTTGAGGCTGCGCTTGCTGTGTTTCGCGAGCGCGGCTTCGAGCGTGCGACGATGCGGGAGATCGCAACGGCGGCCGGGGTAGCGGTGGGGGCGGCCTACTACTATTTCGAGTCGAAGGACGCGATCGTGATGGCGTTCTATGAACGATCGCAGGGGGAGATGAGACCGCAGATCGAGGCACTCCTTGAGAAGAGCAAGACGCTGGAGTCGAGGCTGCGGGCGGTCATCTCGACGAAGTTTGAGTGTTTCGGGCCCAACCGAAAGCTGCTTGGGGCGCTGTCGGCGCATTCGGACCCCGAGCATCCGCTGTCGCCGTTCAGCAAGGAGACGTCGGAGATCAGGGAACAGGACATTAGCTTCTTCGCTCGTGCGGTGGCGGATTCGGGGATCAAGCTTCCGGCGAGCATCGAACCGTACCTGCCACGCCTGCTTTGGATGTATCAGATGGGGTTGATTCTGTTCTGGGTCTATGACCACAGCGAAGAACAACGCCGGACGATGGTGCTTTATGAAAAGACCTTGAAGATGCTTCTGGTCGCGCTGAAGCTGGCAGGGATTCCGTTGCTGCGCCCGCTCCATCGGCTGGCGGCAGAGTTGCTTGAGGTGGTTTACGGCGAGGGTTAGACCTGGACCTTCGGCAGGCAATTCGGGTCGAAATCGCAGCCGGAATAACGGCATCTAACTGGTCAGGTGGCAGATTCCACCGTCACTTTGCTAACCCCGAACCCTCTTTGACAGGAGATCCACGATGGCAGGCGCCTCCAGGAACCAGAGTCTTGACGAGATGTTGCAAAAGATCGGGCCGGACGCGAGGGCGACGTTCGAAAACTCAGCCAGCAATCCGACGGAGCACGCCAGCAGTGAGGCAATAAATGCGGCGACGGCGGTCGATGGTGACGACGAGGACCTGGAAGAGGAAGATGACGACGCTGCTGCGTTGGAGGAAGACGACGAAGAGAACGAGGAAGTGGATGTCGAGGACGAAGCCGACGCGCAGGATTGAGCGAAGAGGGGAACATGCCAATTACGAACTATAGCGTGCTTGCAGGCAGGCCAACGGCGGGGAAGGTTGTCGGCGGGTCGAGTACGCACTATCAGATCACCATGCAAGCGACTGGTGGGCCGTTTACGGTCGCGGTGAATATTCAGTCGGTGGATGGGTCGGAGGTGCTGTATGCGATTGAAGAGGACTTCACGCCGCCGGACCTTGCAGGATTGACGGCGCTGCCGATGGGGATGACGAAGTTGCAGAGTGTGCCGGGCGGGTTGGCGCTGGATTATGTCCGGAGCACTGTGGGCGGTGCGCCGATGATTACGCAGGCGCAGATGACACTGTTGCCGCAGTTGCAGGCGAAGGCCAAGGGCGGAAGTGCAGAGGAGCAGATGATTCAACGCGCGCGCGCGAAGGCGCTCGAGAACGCCGTCGTGACGCTGCTGAATATGACAATTGCGGACAAGGACGGCGTCATCTATGCGTTTGGGAGTGCGTTTGCCGACTCTGGGAAGGTGGATGGGATCCACGATATTCATATGAACCAGGGGAATCCGGCGAACAATCATGGTGGGGACAATGGTGTGTGGCAGGACGGGGCGTTGTTCATTAATTTGCCATCGAAGGGGACTTGGACGGCGGTGTTCATTGCGTTTCAAACGGAGAGCTGGACGACGGATTCGGCCGGGGATCCGGAATAAACTTAACACCGATTTTGCGCGGATGACACCGATTTAATGACAGACCAGACAAAGTATTTGTATTTGGATCGGTCTGTATCGGTGGAGATCGGGTGTTATGCCTTTTCGTCCGCGGTGAGGATGCGGTCGGCGATGGCGGCGGCTTCTACGGCGGGGCGGACGTCATGGGTGCGGATGATGTGGGCCCCGGCAAGGATGGCGGCCACGTTGGCGGCGGTGGTGGCGTGGAGGCGGTCTTCCATGGAGGGTGAGCCGCCGTTGAGAAGGACCGACAGCGAAGGATGTTGGGCGAGGGTGTTGGCGAGGAAGCCCTTGCGGGAGGCGCCGGCGAGGATGGGCAGATTAAACTGGCGGAGCTGATCGAGGTGGGCAAGCAGTGGGTAGTTTTCGTCGAAGCGCTTGCCGAAGCCGAAGCCGGGGTCGAGGACAATCTTGTTGCGTTGGATCCCGGCGGTCATGGCCGCTTCGAGGCGCTGCCCTAGCTCGGTGAGGACGCAAGGGAAGGACTTCGCCGGGAGCGAGGGGTGCAAGCGTGGGCCAGTCGTTGGGACGGCCTCGGGTGTGCATCAGGATGGCTCCGCAGTCGAGTTGTGCGCAGGTGGAGGACATGTCGGGGTCCCAGAGGTGGCCGCTGACGTCGTTGACGATCTCTGCACCGGCTTCGATGGCGTAGCGGGCGGTCGAGGCGTGGAAGGTGTCGACAGAGACGATGGTTTCTGGGCGTTGGTGGAGGAGCGATTCGATGACGGGGAGAATGCGGGACTGTTCTTCGCCAGGGGTGAGAGGGGTGGCGTTGGGGCGGGTTGATTCGCCGCCGATGTCGATGATATCGGCGGCTTCGTCGAGCATTTTTTTTGCCTGCTCGAGGGCCCGTTGCGGTGCGTGCTCGGGAGCGTAGAAGTGGCCGCCGTCAGAGAAGGAGTCGGGTGTGACGTTGAGGATGCCCATGATGAGGGTCCGCCGACCAAGGGAGAGAGTGCGAGTGCGGAGGTGCCAGTCGTGATGGCTGCGCGCCGTGAAGGGCATGGGCAATTTTAGACGCAGGGGTAGGCAAAAGGGAGTAGGGAATAGAAGGCATAGTGCTAGACTGCGCGGATGATGCGGTTCTTTTGGCGTGGTGCTGTGGGGCTGATGTTTGCGGCCGTTGGGTGGGTGCTGCCTGTGTTCGCGCAGGACAACAACGTCGGTTGCGATGGGCCGGTTGGGTTGAATGCCGGGCGCAGCGGGCCTTGCACGGAGTTGGCGCGAGACCATTGCGGGATTGCTTGAGGGGCCGGCGGTTGCACGGGACCACTGGGGAATCGCAGTGACGGCGATGGATGGGGCACCAATTTATTCGTTGAATCAGGGGCAGCTATTTCAGCCGGCAAGTAATGCGAAGTTGTTTACGACAGCGGCGGCGATGGCCCTGCTGGGGCCTGACGGCCACGTTTGAGACGAAGATAGTGGCGCGCGGGGTGTTTGGCAGCGCCGAGACGCTGACGGGAGACCTTGTCCTGGTGGGAGCTGGAGACGCAAATCTTTCCGGACGGGAGGTTCCTTATGTTGCGCCGGCCCTGAGGCCAAAGACTGCGCCAGGTGCCTCCGTTTTGGCGGAGGTGAATCCGCTGAGATATTTGGAAGCGATGGCGGACC
The DNA here is from genome assembly GCA_963756685.1 of uncultured Acidobacteriaceae bacterium. Taxonomy (GTDB): domain Bacteria; phylum Acidobacteriota; class Terriglobia; order Terriglobales; family Acidobacteriaceae; genus Edaphobacter. Next base: position 1,491,193 of record CAVWON010000001.1, on the reverse strand, counting down.
AGGTGGCGGCGACGGGATTGAAGGTGGTCAACGGCGATGTGGTGGGAGACGACACGCTGTTTCCCTGGGAGCCGTACCCGCAGGACTGGGCGATTGATGATGCGGTGTGGGGTTATGGCGCGCCGGTGTCAGCGTTGACGATCAATGACAACCAGATCAAGGTGACGGTGACGCCTGCTGCTGCGGGAGGGCCCGCGACGGTAGTAGTTGATCCTGCGGTGCCTTCGTATTACACGCTGGATGTGTCGGTGACAACGGGTGCGAAGAAGAGTGGGAGCCATGTACAGATGGAGCGGTGGCTGGGGTCGAAGGTGCTGCGAGTGTATGGGTCAATTGCCGTGGATGCACAGCCCGACGAAGAGGAGGTCGCGATTCATGATCCGGCGGAGTATGCGGCGATGGCGCTGAAGGGGATGCTGGAGGCGCGCGGGATTGTAGTGACGGGGAAGGCCCGAGCCAAGCATCGGATTTCGACGGATGCTCAGAGTTTTGTGGCGGAGTCAAACAAGTCGTTGCCACACTTTGACCTGAATTCTACATACGGTTTCGGTTCAGGCCCACTCACTCTTGGTTGCTCGGGTTGTAACTTAGCACAAGTTCCCACGGAGAGGTCGGTCGCAAGTCATCAGTCCTCGACCTTGGCAGACGATGTCGCTGTCACGAACAAGATCAGTCAGAATTTGCATGCGGAGCTTCTTCTGCACCATCTGGCGAAAGTATTAGGTGATGAGGAAAAAGGCTCGACAGCGCAGGGAGCAAGAGTCGTCCGCCAATTCCTGGTAGAGGTAGGAGTTGATAAGGATGATTTTATTTTCTTCGACGGATCGGGGTTGAGCGGGCATGATCTGGTGACGCCGCGGGCCACGGCGCAGTTGTTGCAGTATGCGAGCATGCAATCCTGGTTTGCGGATTGGAAGAAGAGTCTTCCTGTGGGTGGGGAGGATGGGTCGCTGGTGGAGAGGTTTGGCAAGCCTCCGTTGAAGGACCACGTGTTTGCCAAGACGGGGACGCTGGGCGAGGCACGGGCGCTGAGTGGGTATTTGGAGTGTGCGAGTGGACGGACGGTGATCTTTTCAATCATGGTGGGGAACCACATGCCGCAGACGAGTGCGGACCGCGAGGTGATGGATAAGATCGTCGCGGCAATTGCGGCGGCGAATTGAGCTCGGGAACGGAATGAGAGAATAAAAGGATGATTCGGGCTTGTCGTTCGTTTGTGCCGGTGCTTCTCTTGGTGGGTGTTTTTGCAGGGTGTAAGTCGACTCCGCCGCCTACTCCGCTGGAGGAGTTGAACGCGCAGCAGATGCACGGGCACGCGGTGTTTCAGACGCATTGCGCTCAGTGCCACAACGATCGAAAGGACAAGCCGCTGCATGGACCGGCAATGGTCGGAGTGTTCAAAAGGCCGACGCTGCCGAGTGGGGCGCCGGCGAACGATGAGCGAGTGACGGCCACGATTGTGAATGGGCACGGACTGATGCGTGGCTTCGGGAATACGATGGACCAGCAGGAGATCGACGATCTGCTGGCGTATCTACATACCTTATGAGTGAGACGGACGAGACCCAAAGAGACGAGGTAAAGAAGCTTCAGGCGCGGGCGCACGGGATGTTGCCGGGCGTGGCGGGGATCAGCTTGTTCATGCTCACGCTGACGATGCTCAATGCGTTCGCGGCGTTGCAGGGGAAGTTTGGCAACAGCGGCGGGAAGTACGGCGTGCTGGTGTTGTGCACGCTGCTGGCGGCCGGGGTGTTTGGGCTGCTGCGTCTGCGGCGGTGGGGATGGGCGCTGGTGCTTGGTGGATGCCTGACGCTTTGCCTGGGCAATCTGTTTGTGTTTCAAAAGACACACGGAGGTCCGATTCCTGGTGCAGGGCCTGTTTGCGCTGGTGTTTTTTCTTTACCTGGTGCGGCCTGAGGTACGGAACAGGCTGCGATGAAGTGGAGGCTGCGGAATATCGGGTGGTGGCCGCCGCTGCTGGGGACGGGCATTCGCGTGACGCGGGTGGATGAAGATATGCGCGCGATTGATGTGGAGATGCCGCTGCGGCGATGGAACAAGAACTATGTGGGCGTGCAGTTTGGCGGATCGCTGTTTGCAATGACGGATCCGTTTTACATGGTCATGCTGGCGACGAATCTTGGGAATGAGTATGTCGTGTGGGACAAAGCTGCGTCGATTCGGTATAAAAAGCCGGGAACGGGGAGGGTCTGCGCGGAGTTTCGTTTGAGCGAAGAGCGGCTGGCTGAGATTCGTGCCGCGATCGAAGCGGAAGGGCGGCACGATGCGAAGTTTGCCGTGGAGTTGAAGAACGATGACGGCGAGGTGATTGCAGAGGTGGAACGGGTGATCTACTGCGCGACGAAGGCAGCGTACCTGGAGCGGAAGAAGATGCGCGGCTGATGGCCTGATCGCTCCGGCCGGGCCGGCAGGTCCATGCGATCTGACCGGAGACAATCGGCCGGCTAGTTTTCTATGGTCAGAGTGGCGGTGTTGTAGACGAAGGCATATCCCTCTCCAGCCGCACCGGAACAAGTGATGGTATAGGCCCCAACGGGACTGCTCGAGGACGCTGTTGGAGTTGTTGTGCAGGTTGGAAGCGTGGTGAGGACAGCGGTGTCGGGCTTGATCTTATAGTTGAGTGCCGGAACGGCACTACCTGCCTTCATGTGCTGGCTCTTCGGCGAGATGGTTACGGTGAGTGGATTAATGGTTAGCCAGCCGGTGTTGTAGATGAAGGTGTAACCTGCCCTCACCGCGCCCGCGCAGGTGATTGAGTATCCCGGGACCCCATTCGGCAGACTGGTTGAAGTCGCCGAATCGACGCAGGTTGCGTCTGTGCTTAGCGACAGACTTGGACTCTTCGTGTACTTCGGCGTGGGGATACTGTCGCCATAGGTGATGGTCTGGTTGGTGGGTGTAATGGTTATGACTGTGGATTCAGGTGGGGCGGCTACGGTTAGCGTTGCCTGTGTGTTATTCGTAAGCGTCCCGTCCTTGCCTGAGATTGCCAGTGTGTAGCTGCCGGCTGGAGTCGAGGAGCTTGTTGTCACCGTCAAGGTTGAGGTTGAGGACTCAGCGCTTACCGATGCGGGATTGAAGTTGGCTGTGGCACCGGACGGAAGACCGGTCACGCTCAACACGTCGACCCCGCCGTAGCCAGTTGAAGGATTCATGGTCACGGTGTATGACGCGCTCGAGCCAACCTCAACGGTTTGAGAGGAGGGAGCGAGCGACAGGGAAAAATTCGGTCCCGAGGTCGCGTTGGCGTAGTGCGTCAGCGGCTCGAAGATGGCCATATGGACCCCGAGATCAGAGCGAAGAGTCTGCGGAAGGAGACCATTCTGGATCCAGGTGTAGGCGTTCGATGTTCCGAGCAGTCCTGTTGTGCCCGATGCGTCCGCCATATTCGGATCGTGCAGGCGATTGTGATACTCGTTGTATCCGATGGCATAGGTCGTCCCGATACCGAGCTCGATCTTGTCTCCCGCCTTGGTGCAGAAGCTGGCGGGAGCAGCGGTGGATGCTGCGGACTCGAGACCCGCCATAAGGTTCAGAGAGGTTACCAACCGGTTCTCGGCGTCGATGCTTACGTTGGTGTACAGATTGACTCCATAACCGCCCTGGCTCTGAATGTAGTCAGTCTCGGCGGCATTGATCGTCGAGGCAATTCCGTCTTCGGTGTGCTTGAGGTCGCGGCAGGTCTCCTGCGAGACGCCGGTTGTGGTTGCGTTGAAGATGACCTGGCCGTTCCAGTCGGTATATCCGCCTCTGCCCGGGGGAAAAGGCCATGGAGAACCCGGATAGAGCGGATTGTCGAAGGCGAAGTCGTAAAAGTATGCGGGGACGCGCTGGTTCCAGAAGAGCTGGGCGTGCTGGAGCAGGGGGAGGTCATCATTGAAGACGGCGATGCCCATCATGCCTTCGATCATTGCCAGCTCCCAGTTGCCGTTGTCCGACGATCCGTTGTAGATGATCGGCTCGTAGACCTTGGTCAGCATGTTGGAGAAGTTGGCGATGTCCGAGGCGGCCCAACCGGCGCTTCCGTTGTTGCCGTAGCGAATGATCTCCGCGGCTCGCGGCCACTTTGTGGAATCCCAGGCGGCCTGGAGGGGACCGTTGCTACAGGCACTCGTCGAACCGCCGGGACAGGGATAGGCAGCGGTTCCAGCGAAGCCCTTCAGGCCGTTTCCGTAGGCGTTCATGATGGCAATTGCATTGTCCGCGTAGGTTTGGTTGCCCGTAATGTACCAGAGGAGCGCCTGGACATAGGCGGCGGCTGAGTCATCGTCCGCGAACTGGCATCCATCGTCGGGGTTGGAGTAGCACCCGCATTGGGTGACCCCTCCCGGGTAGGGCCCTTCGACCTTGTATGTCAGCGAGCCATAGTTGCTTTGCTGCGCGTTGAGGAACTCCTGGTAGAAGGGTTCGACTTTATTGTTGACCTGCTGCTTCACGAAATCGAGCTGTGCCTGGCTAATGAGGACACCGGGGTGTTGCCAGACTTGCGTTTGGGCCGCCGAAGATTGCTCCACCAGGCCGATGGCCAGCGCCACCAGCAGCATTGCAAACAAATTCTTAAGTTCCAAGAACATCAAAGGTCTCCATTTCAGGGTTGTTCGGATTTTCTGCAAGTGCGGCAAACAATCCAGATTGAACGACCTTACGCAAAGTTTTGCATATACGGAACCGAAAAATCTGAGGCCCTGGTTACTTTCGGCTCAAATGGTGGGCGTATCCGGGAGCTTTGTCGTAATCGGAATTTGTGTATAGATCCGTCTGGCTGGTCAGTGCGGCCGATGGAGAGGCTGGCGGAGATTCGAGCGGTGCTCGAGATGGAGGGGCGGCATGACGCGCGGTTTGTGGTGGAGGTGAAGGACGACGAGAGTGGTTGCGGAGGTGGAGCGGGTGGTCTATTGCGCGACGAAGAGAGCGCATGACGCGAGAAGGAAACTGCGGGACACGTGAGAGAAGGTGCGGGTCGCACGGTTTGTTAGGATGGGACGCATGCCGAGTCGAAGGGCCTTCGGACGGTTGATATCTGCAGCTCTCGCGGCGCGTCTGGCGTTTCCGGGAAGGCTGATGGGAAGGGCGCGGTCCGGGGTCGAGATGGGCGCGGAGGAGCCGGGGCCGCAGTTTTCCATCATGATGTGGACGTTGAAGAATCTGGCTACCTTCGACTCGAACCTGGAGACGGTTGCGCAGGCCGGATACAGGCACGTTGAGCTAGTGGGGGAGTTCGCGCGGTGGTCCGAGGAGGATTGGGGCCGCATTCTGGCTCGGATGTCGGCGCTGAAGGTCACTGTCGATGCGACGTCGGGCATGAAGCTGGGGTTTGCGGGCCCGTTGAGAGAGGACGAGTTTGTTGCGGAGTTGAAAGGCTTGATTCCGGTGTTGGAGCGCCTGGGATGCGGGCAGATCATTCTGTTGTCGGGGAAGCGGATTGAAGGCGCTGCGCCGGGAGCGCAGCATGCGGCCTCGATCGAGACACTGAAGCGTGCCGCGGATATTTTGAGTGCGGCGGATCTGACGGGCGTGATCGAACCGATCGACCGGATAGAGAATCCATCGATCTATCTTGACAGGGTCACTGAGGCGTTCGAGATTGTTCGATCGGTGGGGAGCCCGACGATCAAGGTGTTGTACGACCTGTACCACGAGCAACGCGAGTCGGGGAACCTGATCGAGAAGCTCGAGAAGAATATCGACGAGGTCGGGTTGGTTCGATGTGGCCGATGTGCCGGGACGACACGAACCCGGAACCGGCGAGGTGAACTACATGAGCATCTACCGGAAGCTGGCGGAGCTGCACTACAAGGGCGTGATTGCGATGGAGTTTTATCCCACCGGGAACGTCGTGGAGACGCTACGGCGTGCCCGTGAGGACGCGTTGCGGGCGTGGGGTGGTTGAGCCGTTTGCTTGACTAGCTGCCTGAGCGAGAGTTGCTGCCCCGTACTCGGCTTACTTCGTTGCCTGCGTGTTCCCTGCGGAAGTGGCCATCCGATTCGTGCTCGTCGTAGTCGCCTGGCCCGTCACGATGGGCACACATGGACTGGGAGGGGCCGTCTGCCCAGGCAGCACCGGTGGCCCTGCCTTTCGCATCTGGCCGGGAGGGCATGGTTGCAGAAGCAGCGTCGGCCGCAAGTCTACCGGCAGGGGAGGGGCCTCAACTGAACCTTTTAGGTCCCCGTTGTTCCTCGAGCCCGGCCACGCATAGGGAGCTACGCGGATCGGCCCGTAGCCCATCACCGGGAACTTAGTTGGCACCAAAAAGTTCTTGTCAACCAGCACAAAGGCGGACTCCGGCATCTTGCCTAACAGACGATTGTCTGACGTTAACTGCAGGACATGCTCGCCCAACGTTACGGTGAGGGTCTTGTCGTCGAAAGCGCGCTTCTGTTCAACTGCGCCTGGAAATGGATCGTTCGAGACAACGGCCGTTCCAATTCCCGGCACGTAAAAGTAAACGTACTTCAGGTCCTTGATCTCGTAGTTAAGCGCCGCCTTGCCTGTCATGCCGTCGACGGTCAGCGTTCCACGCGCGATGGAGACCGAAACTGTCTTTGGCGGCTTCTCTTTCAAGGCATGCAGCTTCTTCCCGTTCTCGTCGTATCCGAGGTTGTCTTTCGTCTGCATTACGGGCTTGTCTAGCGCGTCGAACAGGGGGTGTCCCTTCTTGTCGCGCTGCTGCTTGACGGGCGGGTTGAACATCAGCTTGCCATCCGGATCCTGGCGCTGCTTCCCTTCCTCGTCGAGCATCGGCGTTGGCGGCAACTCCACCAGCGTCATTGGCCCTGTGTACTCTTGCTTCCCCTTCTTGCCTTTTGAGGCCGATGCTGCGGCTGCGGCAGATTGCGATGGCGCCGGAGACGACACATTTTTCTTGCCTTCCATCGGCTGATTGGTTTGCCCGTTCTGCGTAGTGGGCTGGGCCGCGTCCGTCGGCGAGGCTGGCAGGGCCGATTGCGGGGCCGAGGAAGGCGCGGACTGCGTCTCCTGCGCCACCGAGCGCCCGATTGATGTAAACGCCACCACCAGGCCAAGCAGTACTGAGATCGATCCGTTGATTGTCCGCTTCATCGAGGTTCCAGCCTCCGTTCTGCCAAGCTCCGCGTGCCCGCTCTGAAGAGCGTGCATCGAGTCCCAAAGTATCTATCGTGAGCATATCTGCAACCTGTAATTCGTTCGCACAAATTCTCGGCGTAAACCTACGACTTTCGGGGGGTTACTGTGTGTGCACTAGGAGATAGAGAAGGCCAATTTCGCGATTGCCAGGTCGATCTTCCGGCACTCTGTTTGGCAGGTGTCCAAGCCTGTCGCGTTGGCCCGGTTGGATACAATGAAAGGGATGACTCCGCCGGTTGCCCAACTGCATGAAGGATTAGTCCAGATCGACCTGACGCCCAGGAAGCCCGCGCCGAAGCCGGCGTGGCTGAAGGCGAAGGCGCCAATGGGCGAGACCTTTCACAACCTGAAGAAGATGGCGCGGGAGCTGAACCTGCATACGGTGTGTGAGAGCGCGCAGTGTCCGAATATTGGCGAATGCTGGAACCAGAAGTCCGCTACGTTCATGATGCTGGGGAACCTGTGCACGCGGCGGTGTGGGTTCTGCGCGGTGCCGAAGGGTAAGCCGGAGCCGATTGATTTTGATGAGCCCCGGAGGGTGGCTTATGCAGTCGCTCAACTTGGTCTTGCGCATGCTGTGATTACCAGCGTGAATCGGGACGACGACAATGTGGGGGCGGCGCGGGCTTTTGTGAGTGTGATCGAAGAGATCCGGATGCAGGCGCCGGGATGCAGGGTCGAAGTGCTGACGCCGGACTTTCAGGGAGTGGAGGAGGCACTGCGGTTGGTGGTCGCGGCCCGTCCGGAGATCCTGAACCACAATATCGAGACGGTACCGCGGCTTTATCGAGTGGCGAAGAGTGGCGGGCGGTATGAACGGTCGCTTGGATTTCTAGAGAAGGCTAAGGCGATTGCTGCAGAGATGTTTTCGGACCGGGACGGGAACCAGATTGTAACGAAGACGGGCATCATCGTCGGGATGGGCGAGGAGATGCACGAGTTGCTAACAGTGTTTCGCGACCTGGCGGACCGCAAGGTCGATATTCTGACGATCGGGCAGTACCTGCGGCCCTCACGGAACCATCTGCCGATGGCGCGGTACTACACGCCGGACGAGTTCGCCTTCCTGAAGCATGAGGCGCTGAGGATGGGCTTCAGGCATGTGGAGAGTGGGCCGCTGGTGCGGAGCAGCTACCACGCGCAGGAGCAGGCTGAGTCTACGGGGTTGGCTTAGGAGACCGCATGACTATTGTGTATCCGCTAATGCCAAAAGAGGAGTCACGTGAAGTCAGATGCGCAATTCGCAAGGTCTTTATTGAAGTCTGGGATCCAATTGGTGTGATGGGTTATCCCGACTGGCCTCGCGATGAGTACGACGGATATATCGGCCGAGTCTTTGAGCTTCTTGTTCTTGGGGGAAGTGATGATGAGATACGTGACTATCTCCTTTGGGCCTCCAATGATCGTATGGGATTGACTGGGACAATTGATGCTCTTCAACCCGTGATCGCCGCGCTCCGTGCGATCCATTGGGCAGGCAAGGCAACGTTCTAGCGGTTCATCCGAATGTCAAATGAGATGTCGCATTGCTAGCGGTAACTAGTCACTTGATCTCTTCCAAAGGCTTGCCTGCTTCAGGCGTCTCCTTGTTCCAGTCCTTGTCGAAGAGTCGTGCGACGGTCGCGGCGACCTGGCTTTGCGTTATGGCGGGCGTGTCTTTGCGAAGTTCGCCGCGTGCAGGAACACCAGCGCCCATGGCAGCGATGAAGATGTACTTTGACGCGGGAATCTTCTCGCCGTGGCTCTTCCACTCTACCGGGGCGTGGCCGCGGCCGTGGTCGGTGAGGAAGATGAGCGTGGTGTGGTCGCGGTACTCGGGGTCTGACTGGACGAAGTCCCACAGGGTCTTGAGATATTGGTCGACGCGGTGCGCTGCTTCAAGGTAAAAGCCGTAGTTCCCGGCGTGGGCCCAGTCATCCGTTTCCCCCAGAGAGAGAAAGAGCAGGCGCGGCTTTTCGGTCTTGAGGTATTCCAGTGCCATGTGGAAGACGGGCGCGTCGAAAGGCTCGTCGTCCCAGATGTGCGGCGTCTCGGCCTTTATGTGGTTGAGCAGGTCGAGCTGCGGCGTCATGGAGCCTGTGGTGAGTGGATCGTAGCCAGCGTTGACGATGAAGCCGCAGCGCTGTTGATTCACTATTCCATTGATCGTGTCCCATGCGCCAAACGCCGCCGTCTGGTTTTGGGCCTGAGGGTCGCTGGTCTGCCACTCGCGGTTGAGCCACTCGAGGACAGTTAGGTTGGGATTGGGAACATTGTCGTTGCTGGTGATGCGAGGGTCAGGGTGCCCGGTCAGGGTCTCGTTGTAGCCGGGATAAGAGAAGTTCAGGCCGTTGGTGACATAGGCGGCCGAGCCCTTGTCTCGATTGCCGTAGATCTCGCCCTCGGGCACGATGTGGCTCCAGAGGAACGGCATCAGCGCAGCGCGCCTCTCCTCCGGAGTGGGCTGCAGATAGAGCTTTGCGAGCGCGTCCACTGGTTGGTCGTTGTTGTTTGCTTTGGTCAATAGCGTCGGGTCGGCGCCGCGAAAAACCTCCTGCCAGCGAAGCCCGTCGGTCATCACCAGTAGCACATGTTCTCTGGCGGTGTCGGTGGATTGGGCGGCGGGGGCGGCCTGCGCGCAGAGCGCCACACAGGAGATGGCGATGGCCCCGAATAGCGATTGAAAAGCGAGACGAAGGATATTCAATCTTTTCCTTTCAGCTGCCAAACGATGCCCTTGCCTGTCGATGCAATACACGTATCCGCAGGCCGGCGTCTCCTCATTATTGACCATGGTGGAGCGGTGGCCTTGTCTGGACGTAAGATGGCCTAGACTGTGGCTAAGGAGCGACGGTATATGGGACTGATCGAAGTGGCTTCGGGGCGGTTGGGGCTGAGTGAACTGGCGCCGCGGGTGGTGCAATCGGAGATACGCGCGATGACCCAGGAGTGCGACCGGTTGGGTGGGGTGAACCTGGCGCAGGGGGTTTGCGATACAGAGGTGCCCGAGGTGGTGGCCGAGGGGGCGATCCGTGCGATTCGCGATGGCCTGAATATCTACACGCGGATGGATGGGATTGCACGGTTGCGCACTGCGATTGCGGGAAAGGTGGAGCGGACGCTGGGGATCACGGTCGATCCGGAGCGCGAAGTGTTGGTGACGAACGGCGTGACGGGGGCGTTTCAGGCAGCGGTGATGGCGCTGCTGAATCCGGGCGATGAGGTGCTGCTGTTTGAGCCGTTCTATGGGTACCACGCGAGCACGCTGAAGTCGGTGCGGGTGGCAGCGGTGCCGGTGGCGTTGACGGCCCCGGACTGGGGATTGGATATCGACGCCGTGCGGGCTGCGATTACCCCGAAGACGCGGGGGATGGTCATCAACACGCCGTCGAACCCGGCGGGAAAGGTGTTTACACACGCGGAGCTCGAAGCATTGGCGGAGATCGCCGAGGAGTTCGATCTGTTCGTGTTTACGGACGAGATCTATGAGCACTTTATTTATGGTGGCGCGAAGCATGTGAGTCCGGCGACGCTTCCAGGGATGCGGGAGCGGACGGTCCTGATGTCGGGGTTCTCCAAGACTTTTTCTGTGACGGGGTGGAGGGTTGGGTACCTGGTCGCCGATCCGAAGTGGGTGGGGTCGATTGGATACTTTCACGATCTGACCTATGTGTGCGCGCCGGCCCCGCTGCAGCAGGGTTGCGCGGATGGGGTGGAGAGGCTGGGCGCGGAGTTTTATCAGGGATTGGCGACGGAACATGAGGCGAAGCGGACGATGATCGTCGATGCGCTGCGGGAAGCGGGCATGAGGCCGCATGTGCCCGACGGGGCGTACTACGTTCTGGCGGCTGCGGGGCAGCTTCCGGGGGCGACTGCGGCGGAGAAGGCAAGGGCGCTGTTGGCGAAGACGGGAGTGGCTTCGGTGGCGGGGTCGGCTTTTTTCAGGCCTGGGAAGGGCGAGGACCTGCTGCGGTTCTGCTTTGCGAAGAAGGACAAGGGCCTGGCGGAGGCTTGCCGGAGGTTGCGGGCGTTGGGGAGCTAAGGTGTCTCGATTTTCTGAGCTGACTCGGATTGAAGCGGCGATCAAGAACAAGAGCGCGAAGGAGCTGGAATGGTCGCTATGGTACTGCCAGATGCGCCAGAAACTGCCGACCGCGTTGCCGTCGCATGTGAAGTACTGGGCCGGGATTGAGGCCCTGGTGAAGGAGGCGATGGCACCTCCGGCTGCGGCGAAGGCTTATCCGGCGCGCAAAAAGAAGCCGAATCGGGGGCTGGGGTTGGGGCCTGTCGAGGCGGAGCTGGAGGACGACGGGTCTTAGAGCGAGGATTTTCCCAAGGCCCGCCTCGCACGGCCTGAAACGTCTCTGTAAAATATCGGTTGCACCAGAGGAGACTGTAATGGCATCGTTTATGGCCGGGAACCCGGCGTTGAAGGCAACACACCAGCAACTGAAGTCGAAGATGGACAGCACGGTAGAGGACTTCCGTGGGCATCTGCTGTCGGCGCGGACGGGACGGGCGAATGTGCACATGCTCGACCATGTCAATGTGGACTACTACGGCACGGACACTCCGGTGGCGCAGATGGGGCAGGTGAGCACGCCGGAGCCGACGTTGATTCTGGTTCAGCCGTACGACATGGGAATGGTGTCGGCGATCGAGAAGGCCATCCGAACGTCCAATGCGGGGCTGAATCCGATGAGCGATGGGAAGGTGATTCGCGTGCCCGTGCCGCCGATGACCGAGGAGCGGCGCAAGGAAGTAGTGAAGCAGCTGAACAAGACGCTGGAGGACGATAAGACGGCAATTCGAAATGTTCGGCGCGATGGGAACGACCAGATCAAGAAGGCAGCGAAGGACAAACTGATCTCCGCTGATGACGAGAAGAGAGCGAGCGATGAGGTGCAGCAGTTGACCGACCTGGAGATCAAGCGCATCGAAGACCTGTGCAAGGCAAAGGAAAAAGAGATTATGACGGTCTGACGGTTGCGCGCGGGGTGAAGAGTCTATCGGCGCGAAAACAAAGGGTCGAGCTATTTGCTCGACCCTTTATTTCTTGCGGCGATCGATTAGACCCCTTGATAGACGTAGCCGATAAATGCGGAGGGTTTCTTACCCCACTTCTCGTCATAGGCGGCGGTAGGTTTGGCTGCGATGGTCTCGTCCAGGGACTTGCCATCTTTTTTGAGTTTGGCGACGTTATCGCGAACGCCGACGAGCATGTCGCGGAATTCGGTGAGCTGTGCCCTGTTGCCGACGGGGCCGTGGCCGGGAATGATGATGGATTTGTCGGTGACCGTGGCGAGATTTTGGTTGGCCGCGGCGATCATGCCGTTGATGCTGCCTCCGGTGGAGTAGTCGATGAAGGGGTAGAAGCCGTTGAACCATGTGTCGCCGCAGTGGAAGATGTCGGCCTCGGTAAAGTAGACCGAAAGGTCGGTGTCGGTGTGGGCCGGCTCGTAGTGGGTGAGCCTGAGGTTGTTGTCGCCGTCTGAAAGCGAGCGGTAGGTGTTGAAGAGGATGGTTGGAAGAGCGCCGGTGGGAGCGGGTGGGAAGGTGGCGTCGAATGCGGCGATGTGCTGGGTGGAGGACATGCGGTAGCGGGTGTTCTCATGGGCCCAGATAGTGGCGCCGGCGGAGTGCATCCAGTCGTTGCCGTCGGTGTGGTCGATGTGCCAGTGGGTGTTGATGAGGACGCTGATGGGGTCGGCGTTGATGGCCAAGAGCGCGGCGGCAAGCTGGGACTGGCAGGAGGAGTAGCCTGAGTCGACGAGGAGCTTGCCGTGTTTTGTGGTGAGAAGGGCGATGTTGCCGCCGGCCCCGCCGATGAAGGTGACGTTGCGGCGAAGGGGAGTAGTGGTGATCTTGTTGTTGGCATTGGCAGCGCGTGACTTTGTGACGAAGTCCGGGGCTTGCTGGGCCGGCGGCGCCTGGGCCCAGAGGGCGCTGGGATTGAGGCATGCGGCTGCGGCCGCCGCAGCGCTGGCGCCGAGAAACCGACGGCGGGAGATCGCTTGAATCGTCATGTAATTGTCCTTTGCATCACCGTCGAAGATACATCCGAGCGTCCGACGAATGAAAGCGTTGAAATGACTCGTTCCTCAAGTTTTTACAATTTGCGCCGATGATCGGAGGGGCCGGTGTGTGTGAGGTGACTGAGATGGCTGAGCTTGAGCCGAGAGTGGACGAGTTCGAGGCGCATGGAGAGAGGCGGAGAGTCGCCAAGGAAGGGACGGTGGAGCGGAGAAAGCACACGCGCTACGCCGTGGATGCCTGGGCCGAGGTGATGGTGAAGGACGGAACGATGCTGTTTCGCGGGAGAGTGCTGGATGTCAGCGCCGGTGGGTGCTATGTGGAGACGGAGGCCCGGCTTCGATTGGCGCCGGGGACGCCAGTGGAGATGGTGTTCCGGGTGAACGATCGAGTGTTTCAGTGTGATGCCACGATCAGGATGATCAGGACGAAGGGGGCGGGCTTTTTGTTTTCGAACCTCGATGCAAAGGCACGAATGGAGTTGGATGGGTTGGTCCGCGAGCTATGCAGCGCAGATAACGAGTAGGGGCCACGATTAGAGCAACCGCGGGAACTCGCTATCCGGCGAATTAGGTAGTGTGGTCGACGATGATCTTCCAGCCTTTGTCCGTATTTTCCAGGACGAGCGAGAACAGGCCTTCGGCGATGCCACCGTCTTTCTTGCTGCGTTCGAGGTGGTATTTGCCGATGACGACGGCGAAGTTCTCATCGAGGGGATGGACACTCAAGGTCAGAGTAGGTGAGGGTGCCCATTGCGGCCTTGTTGGGGTAGTCGTGTTTGTACTCGTCGAGCAGGCCAGCGAAGCCGCGGGAGACCTGGTGGGTGATGACGAGGGTGTCGGGAGAGTCCTTGAAGGTGTCGGCGAAGGCCGTGAGGTCGCCCTTGTTCCAGGCGTTCTCCTGGGCTATGAGGACACTTAATTATGTTGAGCTCCTGGCGAGAGGCGGTGTGGAGCGGATCCGGCGTCTGCGCGTGCAGGATGGCTGATGTCAGGAGGGTGAAGAAGACGACGGCGAAATGGAGGGAGAAACGAAGCTTCATATGTGATCTCGAAGGGGGAGTTACTCTGTTCGAATTTGTTGTTAGCGGCTGTTTCATAGAACGCACGTGATATCCGGTCGGATTGATAGTAGACGATCGGGCAACTGTCGGCCAGACAAAAGGATGGGGTGACGTCGGCATCGGCTGAATGTACCCTCTAACCGCGCTCATTGCGAGGGCGCCCTTCGCGGGGCTTTATTCCCGTGGTGGGGGTGATCCAGATGACGGTAACGAAGGCGACAAGGCCGAGTGCCAGGTGCGGGTGCTGGTACGCGAGCGGGATCGCCAGGAGGTAGACGAAGAGTGAAAGCCAGTTCTTTCGCTCGACTGCAGTGTCCTCCGCCTCAAGCTTGTCCGTGTGGCGCAGACGGCGGCTGATGGCCAGACGCAGGAGAAGAAAGCTGAAGCCCGTGACGATCATGGAGGCGACGTAGAGGGCGACCGAGAAGGAGTCCATCTTCTTGTCGAGGACATAAGAGGTGAAGAAGGGTAGGAGAGAGAGGCAGAAGAGAAAGCCGAGGTTGGCGTAGAGGATGAGTTCGTCGGTCTCGTCGGTGCGGTGAACGAGGTGGTGATGATTTACCCAATAGATCCCAGTAAATGCGAAGGAGATGAGATAGAGGCACAGCGTTGGGAGAACGGAGCGGAGGCCTGCGATGCCGTCCTGGTGTGGGACCTTGAACTCGAGCACCATGATGGTGATGATGACGGCGATGACTCCGTCGGAGAAGGCTTCAAGGCGGGCTGGGGTGAAGACGTGATGGGACATGATGGTTGTCGCCTGGCCGTGTCTTTCGTCTTGGCAGAAGCATACAACGGAGATTGATTGGGTGAGGACGCTTAGCTGAACTAGAATCAATCTATGGGTACAACTTCAACAGGATCGGGGGCCGGTTTGGACGCGATGAAGGTCGTTCATGCGGTTTGTTCACATGACTGCCCCGATTCATGCGGCGTGCTGGTGACCGTGGATGGGGCAACTGGGCGGGCAGTGAAGGTGCAGGGTGATCCGTCGCATCCTGTGACACGTGGATTTTTGTGCGGGAAGGTGACGAAGTATCTGGACCGGCGTGTATTCGCCGGACAGACTGCTGTATCCGATGCGGCGAAGGGCCGGGGTGCCAAAGGGACCGCTGGCGCAGGGACGAGAGACTGAGGCGTTTGAGCGGATCTCCTGGGACGAGGCGCTGGATGAGATCGCTGCAAAGCTCAAAGAGATTGTGGCTGAGTTTGGGCCTGAGAGCGTGCTGCCGTACAGCTATGCCGGGACGATCGGGAAGCTGGGGTATGGGTCGATGGATCGGAGGTTCTTCCATCGGCTTGGGGCCTCGCAGCTGGACCGGACGATCTGCTCTGAAGCGGGCGGTGTGGCGCTGAAGAGCGTGTACGGGATCAAGCTGGGGACGCCGCCACAGGACTTTGCTCATGCAGGGTTGATCATTGCGTGGGGCGCGAATGTCCATGGCAACAACGTGCACCTGTGGCCGTTCATTGAAGAGGCGCGGCGCAAGGGCGCGAAGCTGGTGGTGATCGATCCTTATCGGACGCGGACGGCCGCACTGGCTGACGAGCATCTGGTGATCAATCCGGGGACCGATTCGGCGCTGGCCCTGGGGATGATGCACGTAATTCTGAGCATGGGGCTCGAAGACCGGGAGTATGTGGCGCGATGCACGACCGGGTTCGACGAGCTGAGGGCCCATGCGCTGCGTTCGGAGTATTCACTGGAGAAGGTGGCGACGGCCACGGGGATCTCTGCCGAGATTATTGTGCGGCTGGCGCGAGCATATGCGACGGCAGGCCGTGCTGGCGCGAAGCGGTCCGGCCGCGATCCGGCTGAACTACGGGATACAGCGCAGCGAGTTCGGCGGCGCGGCGACGCGCGCGGTGTGTATGCTGCCTCTGCTGACCGGGGCCTGGAAGTACAAGGGTGGAGGGTTGCAGCTTTCCACATCAGGGTCATTTCCGTTCAACGGCGAGGCTCTGGAGATGCCGGAGTTGATGATGTCGAGTCCGCTGGGACGGGCGTCGCGGGTGGTGAATATGAGCCAGCTCGGGCAGGCGCTGACTTCGCTCGGCAGTGACCCGAAGAAGGACGGGCCTCCGGTGAAGGCGATGTTTGTCTATAACTCGAATCCTGCGGCGGTGGCCCCGAACCAGAACGATGTGCTGCGCGGGATGGTGCGCGATGACCTGTTTACGGTAGTGCATGAGCAGTTCTTTACCGATACGGCGGACTACGCGGACGTTCTGCTGCCGGCGCCGACGTTTCTTGAAGTCAAGGACGTGCAGGGAGCGTACGGGCATCTGTTCGCGCAGGTGAACGAGCGGGCGATTGCTCCCCTGGGCGAGGCGAAGAGCAACGTGATGCTGTTTGGCGAACTGGGTCGCCGGATGGGGTTTGCGGAGGCGTGCTTTGACGATCGCGAGGACGCGCTGATCGACCAGGCGCTGAAGACAGACCATCCGTGGTTTGCGGGGATCACGCGGGAACGGCTGGAGCGAGAGGGACACATTCCGCTGAATTTGCCGGTGGATGCAGACGGTAACGTGTTGCCCTTCAGTACGGCGGAGTGGTTCCGGACGCCGAGCGGACGGGGCGAGCTGCTGCCCGTTCCGGTCTTCAACGCGCCGAGGGAGTCGCGGGCGCACGCGGAGGAGGGGGCGTATCCTCTCGAGTTTCTGCCGCGGAAGGCGGACAACTATATGAACTCGACATTCGCGAACCTTCCGGCGCATCAACGAATGGAGGCCCGGACGGCGGGCGTGCTTGAGATGCATTGTACGGACGCTGTGGCGCGTGGGATTGCGACAGGCGATGAGGTCGAGGTGTTCAATAGGCGAGGGAGCATCGCGCTGAAGGCATTAGTGAACGGGCAAGTGGGTGCGGGCGTAGTGGCGGCCCGGCTGAATTGGAACAAGTTGTCGGCTGGCGGGGGAAACGTCAATGCTCTTACGTCGGAGACGCTCACCGATATCGGCGGCGGAGCCACGTTTTATTCGACGCTGGTTGAGGTACGGAAGGTCTGCAGGACTTAGCAACAGGTCTGGTGGCAATTCGGAATGAAGGGGATGGAATGAACACGTTGCTGCCTGGGTTGAGTGAGATTGAGAGTGCTGCGCGGCTGGTCTACAGAACGATGCCGGCGACGCCGCAGTACAGCTGGCCGCTGCTGAACGTCCGGGCCGGCGCAGAGGTCTGGGTGAAGCATGAGAACCATACGCCGGTGGGGGCGTTCAAGGTTCGCGGCGGGCTGGTCTACATGGACTGGCTGCGGCGGGAGCGGCCGGAGGTCAAGACGGTGGTTTCGGCCACGCGTGGGAACCATGGGCAGTCGTTGGCATTCGCCGCGGCGCAGCATGGAATTCGCGCGGTGATCGTAGTGCCGTTTGGCAACAGCGCAGAGAAGAACCGGGCCATGCGCGCGCTAGGCGCAGAGCTGGTGGAGTTTGGCGAGGACTTTCAGGCGGCGAGCGAACATGCGGAGCGCCTGGAGCAAGAGAACGGATGGCATCGGGTGCCGAGCTTCGACCTGCGGCTGGTGACCGGCGTGGCGACCTATGCGTTGGAGTTGTTTGCCGCATGCCGAGCGCTGGAGACGATCTATGTGCCGATCGGAATGGGCTCTGGCGTCTGCGGGACGATCGCCGCGCGCAATGCACTGGGGCTGGCGACGAAGGTGGTGGGGGTGGTGTCGAGCCATGCTCCGGCCTACGCGCTGTCGTTGGCTGCCGGAGAGGTGATCGAGCATGAGACGCTGACTGAGATTGCGGACGGTGTGGCTTGCCGGCTGCCGGACGCTACGGCCGTGAAGATCATCAAGGCGGGAGTGGACCGTGTCGTGATGGTCGATGACGATGAGGTGAAGGACGCGATGCGGGCCTACTTTGCGGACACGCACAATGTGGCGGAGGGAGCGGGCGCGATCGGGCTGGCTGCGCTGCTGAAGGACCGTGCGACCGGGGGCAAGCTTGTGGCGACGGTGCTGACCGGAGGCAACGTGAACAGCGAGGTGTTTGGCGAGGTGCTGGGCCATGGCCAGGTCGTGTCGCTTGCGTAGTGGAGAGACGGAGGTTGGCGATGCATTCGGCGAGGTTTCAGTGCGCGGGGTGCGGGGAGTGGGTAGAGACCTCAGTGGATGAGTCTGCGGGGTCGAAGCAACAATATGTAGAGGACTGCCAGGTGTGCTGCCAACCAAATGTGCTCACGGTGCGGTGGGACGGGTCGGCGCAGGAGTTCCGGATCACGACGGAGTTGGAGAGCTGAGATGGACGAGTGCCTTTACGCGAGCGGTTCGTCAAAAAGAGAACGAAGCTGAATTTAGGCGGGTTAGACGCGTGCCGGTTTGACCTGAATCAAGGGGCGAACTCGCTAACGGCTGGCCGCTCCCATATAATCAAAACTTCGCTTGATGTGCTGGCGGAGCGTCATTTTTAGAGCAGTGAGGGTGTGCGTATCTTTACCGTGAATCGAGAGAGCGGAAGCTCCCTGAAATGCAAGGCCAAACCTGTGTGCACGCGCTCCAGCCGCTCCCGCATTGCTCATGCCGCGTTCGTTTTCGCCATTGTAGTGGTTGCCGCCTCGACCCTCCCCGCCCAGGTCGCGAGCACATCGAGTGCGTCGGTATCGTCGCAAGGCGTGGAAACTCTTTGTCAGCCACAGGTTATCGGTAATCGGCGAATCCCCAAGGAGTCCGTGCTGGCGCGGCTGTTTAGCCGTCAGAACGACCTGTACGACCCGCAGGTGGTGGAGCGGGACTTCAACTCCCTTTGGAACACGGGATACTTTGAAGATATCCAGATTGAACGGGTCGACACGCCGAAGTGCGTGCAACTTGTGATTTATGTGCGCGAGAAGCCGACCATTCGCGAGATCAACTACAAAGGGCTGAATGCGGTCACACTGTCGGACGTTCTGGATCGCTACAAGAAGGCGAAGGTGCCGGTCTCGGTCGAGAGTCAGTATGACCCGACCAAGATCGCGCGTGCTGTGGTGGTGTTGAAGGACCTGCTGGCAGAGCACGGACACCAGTTCGCGACGGTCACGCCCGAGATCAAGAAGATCCCGCCGGCATCTGTGGCGATCACGTTCAATATCAAAGAAGGCCCGACCGTGAAGGTTGGCAAGATCGCGTTCCAGGGCAACACCAGCCTGAACGACCGCACGCTGCGCTCGGCGATGAAGAACCTGAAGCCGATCGGCATACCGCACTCGATCATTCTGGAGAACCTGTTTGCTCGCACCTTCGACGCAAGCAAGCTGGATGAGGACACGGAGCGCGTTCGCCAGGCGTACCGCGACCGGGGTTACTTCAAGGCCCAGACGAGCGAGCCGACGACCCATGTCCGCGATGCCGGCGGGTTGAATCCGTTCACGCTGCATCCTTCCAAGGGCAAACGGATCGATATCCTGATGCCGGTCGAAGAGGGGGAACGCTACAAGCTGGGTGGCATTACCTTTACCGGGAACAAGAACGCCCCGAATACGCGGGCGCTGCGGGCGCAGTTCGCGCAGAAGGACGGCGAGTACTTCAACGCGACCCTGTTCGGCAAGGGGCTTGACCAGTTGCGCAAGTCGTATGGCTCGCTGGGATATATCAACATGGTCGCAAACCCGGTGCCGCGGATCGATGAGGCGAAGAAGCTGATTTATCTGGACATCGACATCGATGAAGGCAAACCATTCTACGTCTCGCGGATCGAGTTCACGGGAAACACGATCACGCGTGACAAGGTCATCCGGCGTGAGCTGCTGCTGGAAGAGGGTGCGATCTATAACAGCCAGCTCTGGGAGCTGTCGATCCTGCGGTTGAACCAGCTGAACTACTTCGAGACGCTGAAGGCGGACCAGGACTCCGAGAGCCGCCAGAATGCAGACGACGGAACGGTCGACCTGCTGCTGAAGCTGAAGGAGAAGGGCAAGAACTCGATCGGCTTGAACGGCGGAATCAGCGGCCTGTCGGGCACCTTCATCGGGTTGAACTACGAGACCAACAACTTCCTTGGTCTGGGCGAGACGCTGTCGGTGCAGGCGAACATCGGCGACCTTTCGCGCACGATCAGCTTCGGGTTTACAGAGCCGTATCTGCGCGACAAGCCGATCTCGGTCGGGGCGCAGGTGTTTGCCACCAAGTACGACTTCAATCCTTCGAAGAGCCAGTCGACGACCGGGGCGACCGGGAACCTGTCGGCCGCGCAGCAGTCGTTGCTGACGAACTACAACACGTCGACGACCGGACTGACGCTGACGGCGAGCGAACCGTTGCGGCATCTTTTTGCCAAGACCGGCGTAACGCGTGTCGGCCTGGCCTACTCGTTGTCGCGGTCGACGGTGACGACGTTCAACCAGAACACGACCAACGTCTTCCAGTCGCTTGCATTCCGGTCCGGTGTCGCGGGACAGAACCAGCTGACCGGAATCATCACGTCGGTCGTCACGCCCAGCTTTACCTTCTCCAGTCTGGATCGCCCAGTTGGGCCACATCACGGCAAAGACTTCAACGTTGGAGTCCAGATAGCCGGTGTCGGCGGCAATGTGAAGTATGTTGCCCCGATCGCCAGCTATCGCCAGTTCTTCCCGATGAAGGGGCTCAAGGTCAATCGTGAGGGCCACAATGTGCTGGGCTACCGCCTCCAGCTCGCTAACATTACGGGCTTCGGCGGCGAAGTGGCGCCGCCGACGCACCGTTTCTACAGCGGTGGCGAACAAGACCTTCGCGGGTTCGACGCCCGGTCGGTCCGCCATACGTGTTTATTCCGAATAAAGTTGAATTCACTCTGACGAACCCGGACGGGACATCGGTTCCGCTCAATCCGGCCAACCCTGCGCTGGGCAACGTAGTGATTCCGCTGCCGATCTACCGGATGGTATCAATCGGTGGCGATACCCAGTTCACGGCCAATCTGGAATACCGCATCCCGATCGTGAACCAGGTGACATTTGCGTTCTTTACCGACTTCGGTTTGAACATGGACCTGGAGCCGGGTCAGTTGCGGCAGAGCACGGCCGGGCAATCTTTGATCAGCGGCGCGTCGTATGGGTGCCCAACTCTCATCAATGGGGCCTGTTTTGGCGGTAGTTCGGTTAAGTTCCCGAACCTGCTGGCGATCGTCCCTGGCACCAACTACCAGCCGCGCATGTCGAACGGCGCTGAGCTGCAGGTGATCCTTCCCATCGTCAACGCACCGTTCCGCATCTATTACGCTTACAACTCGCTGCGGCTCTATGAGGACGTTCCGCAGAAGTTGGCGGTACCGAACTCCGGACCGGACAACGTGAATACCTTCAAGAGCTACTTCCCGACCTCTGGAGCAGGACAGTTCAGCTATGCCCAGGCGTTGCAGTTCTATGGTGCCGACTACATTCTGCGGGAGCCCCGTAAAACGTTTCGGCTGACGGTCAGCACGACCTTCTAACTGTCGTGGAAGAGACGGATTCCGGCGATACCGGCGGCGCCGGCTTCGAGGCAGGAGGCGGCGTTCTGAAGGGTGACTCCGCCCAACGCATAAACTGGGACGGGAGAGGCGGCGCTGCAGGCGTCCCCGAGCCTGTCGAGGCCTTGACCCGGGAGGGTCGCGCTAGCAGCGATCGTTTTCTCGAAGACGGGTGCAAAGAGTATGGCGTCGGTGCGATTGTCGCGGGCGTGTCGCACCTCTTCGAGGCTGTGGCACGAGACGGAGATAATAGGTGCGGGGAGATTGGCCGCGGCGTAAAGTTCGCGGACCCTGGTCGTGGTCAGTTCGCCAGCGGCCGCGGTGAGATGGACACCGTGGGCGCCGGTCGCGATGGCGATGTCGGGGCGGGAGTTGATCAGCAGCTTCGTGGGGCCTGTGGTTTGCGCGATTACCTCGAGGATCGCGCGCGAGAGTTCCGCCAGGGTCGCGTCGGGGAGGTCTTTTTCACGCAGCTGGATGAGGTCGATGCCATCGGCCACCCAGCGGGAGGCCTGGCGGAGGAGCGCGGTCTGCTGCTGTGGCCCGTCGCCAGAGTAGAGAGCGCGATTGGTGATTGCGTACCGGAGCATGGTGGTTCAAGTGTATGTTGCCGGACGCGGAGTAGAGGTGTTAACGCCGGTGTGGTAGTTTCAAAACAGCGAGGCAAATGCGTATAAAATCAAGAGCCTGGCCTTTACCGACTGTCGCGTTGGGGCCGATAACCAGACTGGATCCGGCCGCTGCGTCGGAGTCGATGCACCCGAGTACGTGCCACTATGAGTAGCGCTTACGATCTGATTGTCATTGGATCCGGGCCGGCCGGGCAGCGGGCCGCGATCTATGCGTCCAAGCTGGGAAAGAAGGTCGCGCTGGTGGAGATGCGCGAGGTGGTGGGCGGCGCATGCATCAGTACCGGCACCATTCCTTCGAAGACGATGCGCGAGGCGGTGCTGCATCTCTCGGGGTACAACTACAAGTCCATCTACGGGATGAACTACCGGGTGAAGGAACGGATCACGATGGCGGACCTGGCGTTCCGGGTTCAGCACGTGATCAAGACCGAGATCGACGTCACCGAGGCTCAGCTCTCGCGCAACAACATCGAGATGCTGGTCGGCGTGGGGAGCTTTGAAGATGCGAACCATGTGAAGGTGACGAACTCGCGCGGTTCGACCGTGTATGAGGCCAAAAACATTCTGATTGGCACGGGGACTAAGCCGGCGTCCTCACCAAAGGTGCCGATCAACGGACGCAGCATTATCAACAGCGACCTGGTACTGGAGCTGGTGAACCTGCCGAAGACGATGATTATCGTGGGGGGCGGCGTGATTGGCGTCGAGTATACGTGCATGTTTTCGGCCCTTGGAGTGCGGGTGACGTTGATTGAGCGAAGGCCGCGGCTGCTGGAGTTTGCCGACCAGGAGATCGTCGAGGCGCTGAGCTACCACCTGCGCGACTCTCGCGTGACCATGCGGCTGAACGAAGAGGTGGAGTCGGTTGAAGAGATGCCGGACGGGACCGTCGTGGCCAATCTCGAGAGCAAGAAGAAGGTTCAGGGCGATGCTCTGCTCTATGCGGTCGGGCGTCAAGGGAACGTGGACGATCTGAACCTGGCGGCGGTTGGGATCAGCGCAGACGCGCGCGGCCGTATCCCTGTGGACAAGGACTTCCGGACGAAGGTGCCGACGATCTTTGCTGTGGGCGATGTGATCGGATTTCCTTCGCTTGCTTCGGTGTCGATGGAGCAGGGCCGCGTGGCTGCAGCGCGGGCATTTGGCGATGAAAAGGTCCTGTCCAACCCTGGGCTGTATCCGTATGGGATTTATACGATTCCGGAGATCAGCTTTATCGGAAAGACCGAGGAGCAGCTCACCGAGGAGGACGTACCCTACGAGGTCGGTGTGGCGTACTATCGCGAGATTGCGCGCGGGCAGATTCGCGGCGACACGACGGGACGGCTGAAGATCATCTTCCACCGGATGACGCATGCGATCCTCGGCGTGCATATCATTGGCGAGGGCGCCAGTGAGCTGCTGCACATCGGCCAGGCAGTCATGGCGCTGGGCGGAAAGCTGGATTATTTTGTCGAGACGGTCTTCAACTACCCAACGCTCGCGGAATGTTATAAAGTTGCCGCTTTCAATGGATTGAACCGCATTGAGTAAGTTCGAATAAAGACGCGGGCACCTGGTAGAGGGCGGGCAGGGAACGGTAAGGACCATGGCAAAGACAATTGGGGTCACGTTATCGGAGCGGATATCGGCTGGGCTGGTGGTGGACCACAAGCTGGTGGGCGCAGTGCGTAGTTTTCCTGAAGACCACGATGACGAGGATGCGCTGGTGGAGATGCACACCGACGCTGTAGTAGAGACGATCTGCAAGCAGGTGGTGCTGGCGGCCAACGGAGAGAGAGACCTGACGGCGGTTGGCGTGGCCCTGCCGGGTCTGGTCAAGAATGGCGTGGTGGAAGAGGCCCCGAACCTGCCGCAGTTGAAGGGCGCGCAGATTGTGGAGCTGGTGGCGGCACAACTTCGCACCCATGGGATCGAAGCGCCCGTGACGGCGTTGAACGACGCCGACGGGATGGCCGCGGGGCTGGCATCGGCGCATGGAAAGCTCGACAGCATGATCCGCGTGTGGACGCTGGGCGTGGGGATTGGGTACGGGCGCTATCCGTTTGCTCCAGGTGTCTGGGAGGGCGGCCATACGGTAGTTTCGCTCGACGACAAGGAGCGCTTCTGCGGGTGCGGCGGGCGAGGCCACATGGAAGGGATCATGGGGCACCGCGCGATGCGGCTGCGGTTCCTGGACATGGAGCCGGAGGAGGTCTTCGAGGCGGCCAAGAACGGCGATGCCCGATGCCTGGAGTTCAAGCGGCTCTGGCACAAGGCGCTGGCGGCGGCCACTACGACGACGATCCACATGGCCGGGCCCGGGCAAGATCTTTTTGACCGGCCCCAACGCGCGGTTTCTCGATCTGCCGATGCTGAAGGACTATCTGCACCAGATGGTGAAGATGAGTCCGCTGCAGAGCTATTCACTGGAGATCGTCCAGGACACCCCGGAGGTAAGAGTGATTGGAGCGGCGGTGTCGGCGGAGCAGGCGGCGGCACGGTAGAGATGGATGGACTGTGATGAGGGTTCTCCTTGTTACCCTCGCGCTATTGGTTCGCGGTGCCCTCGCTCAGGAAACAGGTGTCGATCCCAACAGGGTTTTTACTTCGGACCTCCGTTGGGAGAGATTGGCTGGTGCGCCGCATAGCGAAAAACTTCGCTATGCCAACGGAACGCTGGTCGTCCTCTACCTCGATGGCGTTTACGCAGAGGTGACAGCGTCTTTCATCAAGACCAACAGCAAGCTTCCCGTTGGCTTGAACTTGAATGAGGGGTATAGCGTGCGTCTCGGGACATGGTCACGAACGGAGGACGATGTCCTGGTCCGTATCCAAAGCCGCGAAGTGGTGCGCCAAACAATCATCCAGAAAGCAACTTGCCAGACGACTGCAGACGGCCCCGTCTGTTCACCTGTGCCAGAAGCCGCGCTTCCTGTTCGTTGACGACGAACACATGCCGATTAGAACGCCCTTCACCGACCCATATCGCGGACGCGATCGTCTGCACAGGCCTGACTGTGTTCCATCCGCAGCATGCCATCGACCTGAGCG
The DNA here is from genome assembly GCA_963756685.1 of uncultured Acidobacteriaceae bacterium. Lineage (GTDB taxonomy): Bacteria > Acidobacteriota > Terriglobia > Terriglobales > Acidobacteriaceae > Edaphobacter. The sequence continues at coordinate 1,465,914 of CAVWON010000001.1, read as the reverse complement.
ACTTTCCTTCGATCGTTCACCGTCTTGTTGAAGCGCAGAAAAGTGAGCCCAGGCCTTCGACCTCGAATTGATCGATCACTTTTGGCAGGTGGGGCAATAGTGGGTGCTGCGGCCACCAATGACTCTACGTTTGATCGGCGTGGCGCAGAGGCGGCAGGGTTGGCCGGTTCGCGAATAGACATGGTGGTGTAGCTGGAAGAAGCCCGCGACTCCGTCCGCGTCGACGTAATCAGAGACAGAGGAACCGCCTAGCTTGATGGCTTCAGTGAGGACTTTGATCAACCCGGCGCGGAGGCGAGTAAGCTCAGCGCGGGTGAGACGGCCGGCGTGGCGGGTGGGACGTATGCCGGCGTGGAAGAGCGCCTCGTCGGCGTAGATATTGCCTACGCCGTGGAGTAACGACTGATTGAGCAGCGCGGCCTTGATCGGCGTCTTGCGGTTGCGAAAGAGGGCGATGAAGTCTTCGAGCGACACGGTGAGAGGCTCGGCCCCGGGGCCTTTGTATTTTGTGTCAGGCGCGACGACGGACAGGCGGCCGAAGCGGCGGGCGTCGACGAAGCGAAGCTCTTTGCCGCCGCTGAGGGTCAGGATGGCGTGGGTATGCGCGGGAACCGGCGTATCGGGGGTTGAGACGAGCAGGCGGCCTGTCATGCCGAGGTGAACGAGAAACTGCGCGGCCCTCTTATTGCGGCTCAGATCGACGACGATGGTCTTGCCGACCCGGTGGACGCGGTCGATCCGGCTGGCTGTGAGCGCCTCTATGATCTCGTCTGGTGTGGACTTGAAGGACTGTGGTTTGTTGCTGGTCCAGACGGAGCGGATGGTCTGACCGTGGACGCGTGCGTGGACGCCGTTGGCTATCGTTTCGACTTCGGGGAGCTCGGGCATGGCTTCCTGAAAGTATATGGCCGGGCCGTGGCGGGACGTCGGGTGCTTCACCGAAGGAATTTGACCGGCGCGAAGGTCCGCGCGGCTATACTTGTCGTCCTATGAAGAAGACCGTATTTCTGACCGTGATAGCCGGGTGCTCCGTGATAGGTCTGGCCGCTGCTTTTGCCTATGCCCAGAGCCATAGCGAAAAAGCTGCGCATCCAATGCTGCTCGTCGCGAACCAGGGCGACCATGATCTGAGTCTCATCGATCCGACAGCGGGCAAACAGGTCGCGACGGTGCCGGTAGATGGTGTGACCGGCCATGAGGTTGCCGCTTCGCCGGATGGCACAACTGCTTATGTGCCGATCTATGGCGACTCAGGTGTGGGCAGGCCGGGTACGGACGGCACGAAGATTTCTGTGATTGATCTGGCAAGCCGCAAGGTAGTGCACACGATCGATTTCGGTCATGGTGTGCGGCCGCACTGCGTGATCTACGACCGGAACAGCGGCATGCTGTACGTGACGACTGAGCTGGACAAGACGGTGAGCATCATCGATCCCAAGACGTTGAAGATCGTCGGCAGCGTGCCAACGGGGCAGGAGCAGTCGCACATGCTGGTGCTGTCGCGGGACGGTTCGCGAGGCTACACGGCAAACGTGGGCCCGGGGACGGTGTCAGTGCTTGACATGAAGGCGCGCAAGACGCTGGCGATCATTCCGATCTCAAAAGCCACGCAGCGAATCTCGATCTCGCGTGATGACAGCATGGTATTCACTGCAGACCAGGAAAAACCCCAGATCGCAGTGATCGATACCGCGACGAACAAGGTGAAACAATGGGTCCCGCTTCCCGCCGTAGGTTATGGAACGGCCCCGACCTTAGATGGACGTTGGTTGCTGGTCGCACTGCGGACGTCAAAGCAGGTAGCCGTCGTCGATCTGAAGACGATGCAGGTGGCGAAGACGATCGACGTCCCGGATGGACCAGCCGAGGTCCTCATGGCCCCCGACGGGAAGACGGCCTATGTGGCATGCAACTCCAAAAGCCAGGTGGCCGAGATCGATTTGGCACAGTGGAAGGTCTCCCGGGTGATTGATGCGGGGAAGACGGCGGACGGGCTGGCGTGGGCGAAGTAGTTTAGTGGTGGGTTAGCTGCAGGATGGGAAGCAGGCTGGAGTAGTCGTCAGTCCAGGGGCGCAGGCGCGGCGTCGTTGGTGTGTCCGTGGCGGCGCGAGCGATCTCCGGGCGGGTAAGGAAGGTCGCGCTGTTGGTGAGCAGTACCCAGGTAGAGCGGTAGGAGCCGGTCGCGTCGTTCCCGGGGCTTTCGATCAGCTTCGATTGCATGTTCGCTGCGATGGCGAGCTGTGCGATCTCGGGCGCGAGATTGAGGTACTGGTTCGAGACGTGGAAGGCCAGGATGCCGTCGGGTGCAAGTTGTCGCTTGTAAAGCGCAATGGCTTCGGTAGTGAGCAGATGCAGGGGTATGGCGTCGCCCGAGAAGGCGTCGACCACGAGAACGTCAAAGTTCTGCGGGGCCTCACGAGTGAGTGACGTGCGCGCATCGCCGTCGGCGAATGTGATCTGCGCGCGTGAGTCGCGGAGATAAGTGAAGAGGTTCTGCGCTATGGGTTGGACGAGCGGGTTGATCTCATAGAAGCGAATATGGTCACCGGGGTGGCCGTAGGCGGCTAGCGTTCCGGTACCAAGTCCAATGACGCCGATGTTCCGCGGGCGCGCGATATCGCTGCCATTTTCGTTGCAGCAGAAGCGCAGCGCGAGGCCGACGCCCGAATCGACCGCGTAGTAGGTCGTCGGGATGCGGTTCAGATCGGTTGCGAAGATCTGGGTGCCGTGCTGGATGGTGCCGTTCAGCAGCATCCGCTCGGGGTCCGCCTGAGGTGTGGTTGTCTGCTTCACGCGGAGGGTGCCATAGAAGTTGCGGACCTCGAGGATGGCATCGCGAGCGTATGCGGAGTGCAGCATGATCGCGAAGATAAGCAACAGCACGCTGGCGGTTGTCCAAAGCATGCGCTGAGGCCAGCCGTCCTGCCAGGTGACCGCGACGGCGAGCAGCGCTGTGACGAAGAACGAGATAGCGAGATCGTAGTTGGCGGAGAAGATCAGCGGACTTGCGATGCCGATGAAGAAGGTCCCTGCCGCTCCACCGGCGGCGATGAGCAGGTAGAAAAGAGTCGTCTCCGATCCGCGCTGCGGGCGCCGGGCGTAGGTCTCAGCGTGGCAGAAGAGTCCAGCGAGGAAGCATTCAACAAGGAAAAACAAGATGGCGATGCCGATGGGAAGGCTGACGTCGGTCTTCGAGATAGCGTAGCCCAGGCTGGCCAGCATAACGACGAGCAGACGCACGACGATGCCGCGCCGGTAGTGCGAGGGAAACTCAAAGGCCAGGATGAAGGTAAGAAGATAGGCCGCGAGCGGAAGCATCCAGAGCAGCGGGATAGCTGCGATGTTGACGGTTAGATGCGCGGTCACAGCGCTCAACTGCATTGCGGCGGCCATAGGCAGAAGGAACCAGAGCCATTTGATAGAGGCCCGCGTTCGCGGCGCTGTTAGTTCCTCTTGCGATGAAGATGTTTGCTGGTTCGCCTTTTTGGCAGAGCGAGCAAGGAGTGTGCAGAGGACGGCGTAAACGAGGAAGCCAAGAGACCAAAGCGTCCGCTGGAGCTTCAGCGTGAAGTTCGGTTCAACGACAAAGGGATATGCGATCAACGCCAGCAGCGAGCCTGCGTTCGAGAGCGCGAAGAGTCGGTAGGGAACGCTACCGCCTTCAGTGCGAAGAAACCATAGCTGCAGCAGAGGGCTGGTGGCGCCGAGCAGCAGGAAAGGCAGGCCAATGGTGAGGGTGAGGGTAGCGAAGATGGTGGTGATGGGGTGATCGGAGCCTTGGCTGGCGCGGGCAGGAAACAGCCTTTGCGCGGCCAGCAGAACGACGGCGGCGGCCAGGGAGACGAGATAGAGATGGCGCCGCCAGCTGGGCGCGGTGCTCCGCGTGAGCCAGTGCGCGTAGAGGTATCCGAGCAGCAGTGTGACCTGGAAGAAGACCAGACACGTCAGCCAGACCGCGGAGGAGCCGCCCAGCGCGGGGAGAAGCTGTTTGGCGGCCATCGGCTCGACCAGGAAGAGCAGGAATGCGCCGAGGAAGATGGTGGTGCCGTAGAGCAGGCGGGATCCGGACATGGCGTCGTTACTCGATTTGGAGGTAGCCAGGTGCAGGAGGAGGATAACGATAGACCTGTCGCTCGCGCCATCAAAAACGTGTCGGTATTTATGCACAACAGTTTCACTGTTGTTGCGATGCGAGTAAATTGGTGGAGATCCTCGAAGGGGCCAGGTATGAATGTGTTGTCTCGGGCTGGAATGTCTCTCCTCTGTGTTTCGTGCTTCGCGCTTCAAGTGTCCGCGCAACAACCGACTGGCCCTTCATCGTTACCGGCCGCCAAAACCCGTCTTACACTGGACGTTGCGGTCACGGACCACGCGGGAAAGGCCGTAAAGGGCCTCACCGAAAAGGACTTTACGGTGCTCACCAACGGCCGTCCGCAGAACATCCTCTCCTTCGAGGCCTCGGGTGGCGGAGTAGCTGCGACGAACCTTCAGCCTGCAGGCCCCCCGGTGAAGATCATCCTGCTGGTGGACGAGGTCAATACGAACTTCACTCGAGTGGCGTATGAGCGGGAACAGATCAAGACGTTTCTGCTGCGGAATGAGGGCGTACTGGACCATCCTCTTTCACTGGCCTTCTTCTCAGACAAGGGCACCGAAATACAAAATAATTCTTCGCGCGACGGCAACGCGTTGTTGGCTTCGTTTGATCAGCATGAGACGGGGCTGCGCTCGGTCCGGCGTTCGGAGGGATTTTATGGCGCAGTCGAGAAGTTTCAGCTCTCGTTGACTACGTTGCAGTCGCTGACGGCGAAGGAGGCGCAGGTGCCGGGAAGAAAGATCGTCGTCTGGATCAGCCCGGGCTGGCCGCTCCTCTCGGGCCCAAACGTAGAGTTGGGCGCCAAGGACGAGGCGAGGCTGTTTGCATCAATCGTTGCGGTATCCAACGCGCTGCGCGAGGCCCGCATGACGTTGTACAGTGTCGACCCGGAAGGGGCAGAGTCCGCCGGCGGGGCACGAAACTTCTATTACAAGGAGTTTCTGAAGCCGGTAACGTCAGCTAGGATAGTGGTCCCCGCAAATCTCGCGTTGCAGGTGCTCGCGGTGCAGACCGGCGGACTGGCACTCACCGCAAGCAACGACATAGCAGGACAGATCGCTCAATGCGTCGCGGATGCTGACAGTTTCTATACGCTAACGGTGGATGCCACCACTGCGGACCGGCCGAATGAATTCCACGCGATTGACGTCAAGGTCGCGACGCCTGGTCTTACAGTGCGGACGCGGAACGGCTACTACGCGCAGCCCTAATGCTTGGTCCCCGATAGAACGGCCTGCCAGAGCTCGAAACTCAGAAGGCGCGCGACACGATATGATGGATACTGGAGCGTGTTTCAAGAGTCGAGCGCGCCAACCGGCCAATAACATTCCTTGGAGAACATATCCGTCGTGAATCAACGCAAATCAGCGGTCATTTTGGGTGCCCAGTGGGGCGATGAAGGCAAAGGCAAGATCGTGGACGTGCTGTCGGAGAAGTTCTCCGTCGTGGCGCGTTACGCGGGCGGCCACAACGCCGGGCACACCGTCATCATTCACGGCAAGAAGTTTGTCCTGCAGCTGATTCCCTGCGGTGTGCTGCGGCCGGAGTGCAAAGGCGTGATCGGCAACGGCGTCGTGCTGGATCCGATGGCGTTTCTTGAACGAGGTGAAGAAGCTGAAGGACGCCGGGCTGCGAGTCGATGGCCAGCTTTTTGTGTCGAACCGGGCGCAGGTGATTTTGCCCTATCACCGCATGATCGAGCTGGCGGCGGAGAACGCGCCGGGCCGTACGAAGATCGGCACGACCAGCCGCGGAATCGGACCTGCATATGAAGACAAGATGCATCGCAGCGGGCTGCGCGTGGTTGACCTGCTGAACTCCGCGCTGCTGCGGACCCATATCGAGAACGCCTGCCATGAGAAGAACACCATCGCCCATGCGCTCTTCGGCACCGAGCCGCTCGATCCGAAGACGATGTACGAGGAGTATTCGCGGGCGGCGGAGCAGGTCGCTCCCTTCGTCACGGACACTGCCGTCATGCTGAATCACGCCATCGACAATGGCGAGAAGGTGATGTTCGAAGGTGCGCAGGGTGCGCTGTTGGACATCGACCACGGCGACCTACCCGTTTGTGACGTCGTCCTCTTCGACGGCAGGCGGCGCTGTCACGGGCACGGGCGTCGGTCCGACGCGGATCGGCACTGTGATCGGCGTCACCAAGGCCTACGTGACACGGGTCGGCGAAGGTCCGTTTCCTACGGAGATCCACGACTCCACCAGCGACCTGCTGCGGGCGCGCGGGCAGGAGTATGGGGCAGTGACCGGACGGCCTCGGCGTTGCGGTTGGTTGGACCTGCCGCTGCTGCGCTACAGCAACATGATCAACGGCACCGAGTGGCTGGTAGTCACGAAGATGGATGTGATGGACGAGTGCGCGGAGATTCCGGTCTGCACCGGCTACAAGATCAACGGCAAGCTGACCGACGTGGTTCCCGCCGATATGCCCGGCTACAACGCGATCGAGCCGGTCTACACCAGGCTGAAGGGCTGGAACAGCTCCACCGAGGGAATTACCGAGTTCGATAAACTGCCGCAACTGGCGCAGGACTATCTAAAGTTTGTGGAGAAGGAATCGGGGGCGAAGATCGGAATGGTTTCGACCGGGCCTGATCGCGACCAGACTATGACGCTTTCGTCGTTTGACGAAGCGCTGAAGACGTAAGAAAAGGCCAATCATGTTGAGTTTTACCGTGCGAATGACGTTTGACCAGGGTGACCGTGACGCCGTTCACGAGATCCTCCGCCACCTCACCGCGGCCACGCGGAAGGAGCCCGGGTGCATCAGCTATATTCCCCACTTCGTGGAGGGGGAGGGTTGCACCGTGCTAATTTACGAGCAGTATGTGGATGAGGCCGCGCTGGAACACCATCGGGGCTCCCCGCATTTTCATCAATATGCAATCGGTGGACTGTATCAGATGATGAAAGAACGTCAGCTGGAGAACCTCTCGGCTGTCTGCTGAAGGTTTTGTCTGGACTTTTCGGGCGGTTTCCGCGTCTTATAGGACTAAGGGGCGCATACGACTAAAGTGGTTTTGACTGTGCACGATAAATCGGTCTAGTATCCGGTACGCAAATGCGACTAAGTGGTCGTCCAATTCGCGACGGGCTTACACCCACCATTGTCCTGGTGACGGCGGTGGTGATGGGATGGTCTGTGCCGGCGCTATGCGCAGGTTGGAACCAGCCCCTGCACGAGAAGAAACATGCCGCCAAACAACAGGTCGAGGCCCTCGAAGAGCAGTGGCGACAGGCCCAGCTTGCAGGCGACGTGGCCACTATGGACAAGCTGCTGTCGGACGATTACATCGGCATATCCATGACCGGCCAGGTGAATACAAAGATGCAGCAGCTCGACCGGATGCGAATGCACAAGGTCGCGCTGACCAGGCTCGATCTGGGCGACCGGCAGGTCAAGTTGATTGGATCCATTGCGATCGTGACCTCGCGCGCGGAGGTGGAAGGGACTAACGAAGGTGCCCCCGTGAAGGGTACCTACCGCTACACGCGCGTCTATCAACGTCTCCCTTCGGGAGTATGGAAGATCACAAGCTTTGAAGCCACACGAGTACCCGGGCCGAGAGACCCAAACAGTCCACGCAATCACAATCAAGATGCTGCTCCACCCAAGGCCACCGCGAGCGTGCCGCCTGCACCGGGACCGCCTTAGGGCTCCTATCGGAATCTGCTTTCAACGACTTAAACAAAAAGACCTTGCTCATCAGAGCAAGGTCTTGGATTTTCTGCAATCATCGAACCCTGCAAGGCCCAACCACTGGATCTACAGGTTCTGTCAGGCAATTCTGGAATTGCCCGGAAACCGCACTTCGGTGCCGTCACGAAGTTCTGGGGCGCTCTCAGTTCGGACTGCAGTTTTGGGAAGATTCAGGGCCAACAAGCGGCGATAAAGGGAGCGAGTCGCGCCGGTGAGGCGTGCGTCTTCTGACTCGTGCGGGTAAAGCGCAAGAAACTGACGGGTAGAGGCTACGGTCTGCCGGGTGGGAGCTACGGTCCTGCGAGAAGGAACAGTGACCAGGTAAGGACGACGATCGGTTGCGGGGACGCTGCGATTTTCGGGTGTACCCGGGGGGCCGAGGCGGAGGGACGCGGGAAGGTTCTGTTGAAAGATTGCCATGGGGAAGCCCTCGATAGCTCGTTAGTGACGAGGCTCACGCCTTGAGTCTGCTATACGGCTTTTGATGGTTATGGCGAAATCAAGGTTGTACTTAATTTCCGAAGATGGGCCGGAGTTTTGCACATGTTACATCCAATGGCTCAGGAAGTACACGAGTTTCTGCTGTGACTGTCATAAAATTTGTGTCACCCACCCAGCGCGGCAGGACGTGCAGGTGAATATGGTCTGCGATTCCGGCGCCTGCGGCCTCGCCCAGGTTGAGGCCCATGTTCAGCCCGCCGGGGTTGTAAACCTCGCGCAGGGCCAGTTCGGAGCGCTGGGCGAGCACCATAACCTCATTCGCAGCGTCGGTTGGGACCCGCGGCGAGCGAGGAAAGGTGCTGGTACGGAACGACCATCACGTGACCGGTCGTGTAGGGGTAAGCGTTCAGGCACACAAAGCAGTGCAGGCCGCGATGGACGATGTTTGCGGCCTTTTCGGCGGTCTCTCGCTCCATTCCGTGTGCGACGGCGTAGTCGACGGCGGCGATCATGTTGCAAAACACGCAGTGCTTGTCCTCGGCCTTAGTTGGCGGCCATGCGTCAAGTGCGGCGGGGACGCCGGTACGGGCGTGCGGGTCTGTGTGGGTCACGTAGCTATAGCGCCAGGGCGTCCAGAGGCGATCCATTGGCCGAGTATAACGGGCGAGCCGAAGACAGGCCGGATCCGCGGCCCCGGTGGTATGTAATTTATTTTCGTTGCGATCTGGTTCTCCCAGGCGTCCCGCTGCATCCAAATGTCATACGATCCACAAGGATTCCTGTCTGCTTGGATGACATGGTGATGAAAATGCAGGGCGCGCAGCTTGCTTTTGTTGACGGACTGTATGCAAAGTTCTATTCTTTATATAGTGAGCTATTGCGTGTGGGACCCAAGTGCAATAGCTCCTCTGCAAGACCTGATTCCTTCCATCCTGCCGAAGCAGTCGCGGGGAGAGAAAGAGCAGCCGGCATCCGCCTCTGGAATGCTGATTGTTCCCGCAGCTTGCGCCGCCTGAGAGGGAACGAATCCTTGGATCCCGGAGTCCGCATTCACCATGGTAGAAAACCATAATCCTGACAACGAGAGCAAACCCCTGACCACCGAAACGGAAGTCCTAGCGCCCGAAGCGACAGCGGATCATACCCAACTGTCTTCTGAATCCACCTCAACCCAACCGCATGAGTCCGCCCACGAGACGTCAAGTGCAGCTGTGCAGCAGGTTGCCACCGCAGCCACGGCCCGCACAGCCGCAGACCACGGGACCGTTGCTACGGTGACCGCGACTGCAGCCGACGAATCCGACGATGATTTGAACTACGACGCAGCCGATTTTGCTGCCGCCCTCGCGAACTTTGATCGCGAACAGGCCGCCGAGTCCGCTGCTGCCCAGAACCTGACCGTTGAAGAGGTCATCGTTACCGGCACTGTAGTTAAAATCACCGACAAGCATGTTGTTGTCGACATTGGGCTCAAGTCGGAAGGCCTCATCCCACTGGAGCAGGTCCTGGACATCCATGGTGCGTCCAAGTTCAAGACCGGCGATTCGGTTGAGGTCGTAGTTGAGCGTGAAGAGGCCGAGGGCGGCTACCTGGTCAGTTACGACAAGGCCCTCCGTCACAAGGTCTGGGACAAGCTGGAGCAGGCGGCGAACGACAAGACTCCCGTCAAGGGCATGGTTCTCGGCCGAGTCAAAGGTGGTCTTACCGTCGACATCGGCATCAAGGCGTTTCTCCCCGGTTCGCAGGTCGAGGTCCGTCCCGTCCGCAACCTGGACGGCTACATCGGCACTGAGATCGAAGTCCGCGTCATTAAGCTGAACAAGAAGCGTGGCAACGTCGTCATCAGCCGCAAGGAGCTCCTCGAAGAGGACCAGAACGCCAAGAAGGCCATTACGCTCTCCACCCTCGAGGAGGGCAGTGTCCTCACCGGCACCGTGAAGAACCTCACCGACTACGGCGCATTCGTCGATCTGGGCGGCCTGGATGGCCTGCTCCACATCACCGACATGAGCTGGGGCCGGCTGACCCACCCACGCGACCTCGTCAACGTTGGCGATGAGATCCAGGTGAAGGTGCTGAAGTTCGACAAGGAGAAGCAGCGCGTCTCCCTCGGCTTCAAGCAGCTGACACCTGACCCATGGCTCGACGCAACCGAGCGTTACCCGATTGGCGCGCAGGTACGCGGCCGCGTTCTCTCGGTCACTGACTACGGCGCGTTCATCGAGCTCGAGCAGGGCATTGAAGGCCTCGTCCACGTCTCCGAGATGACCTGGTCCAAGCGGATGAAGCATCCGTCGAAGATGGTCAAGCCCGGTGATGAGGTCGACACCATCATCCTCAGCGTCAACCCGAACGACCGCCGCATCTCGCTCGGCATGAAGCAGCTCCAGGAAAACCCTTGGGAGCAGCTCGAAGACAAGTATCCCACCGGCGCCATCATCGAAGGCCGCGTTCGCAACCTGACCGACTTCGGCGCCTTCATCGAGATCGAAGACGGCATCGACGGTCTGGTGCACGTGTCGAACCTGAGCTGGACCAAGCGCATCAAGCACCCCTCCGAGGTGCCTGAAGAAGGGCGAGAAGGTCCGTGCGATCGTCCTTGGCGTCGAACCCGAGAACCGCCGTCTGTCGCTGGGCGTCAAGCAGCTGCAGCCAGATGTCTGGGACACGTTCTTCGCCCAGCATCGCGTTGGCGACGTCATCAAGGGCAAGATCCTGCGTACCGCGCAGTTTGGCGCCTTCGTTGAGATCGCCGAAGGGGTCGAGGGCCTGTGCCACGTCTCCGAAGCGGTCGGTCCCGATGGCAAGCCGGTAACGATGGAAGTCGACTCTGAGCACGAGTTCAAGATCGTCAAGATGAACCAGGAAGAGAAGAAGGTAGGCTTGAGCATCCGTGCCGTTGGCGAAGAGGCCAGCCGCGCTGAGGTGGAAAGCTACAAGGAGCGCGAGAAGTCCCCCAACAAGGGCAACAACTCGGGTTCGTCCTCTTCTTCCTCTCCTCCTCGGGCAACAGCAGCAGCACTACGCTGGGCGACCTGATCAACTGGAAGCGCTCTGAGTTTGAGAAAGACTAAAACTCGCACAGGCAGGAAGCATCAGCAAAAGGCCGCCCTACTCCGGGGCGGCCTTTTTAGCTAGACGGTCAGTTTTTTCCGAAACTCAGGCAAAAGCTAGTGCAGCTCCGCATTCTCGGGAAATAGTTTGCCAGCCATCTCGGGAGTAAGCGTTACTCCGGCCAATGCGGCAGCCTGCGCCATCACAGGGTCGCGACCGTTCGCCAAATCGGCAGCGCTCGGCAGCAGTATCTCGTCCGGAGTGACTCCGACGCCCTCCAGGCTGTGACCGTCAGGCATTATCAAGTCGCCTACGGTCACCGACATAAAATACACGGCCCGCAGCGGCCCCTGATCAAAAAACACGTCATGTTGCGCCTCCATGGTGTTACCGGAGCTCACATCACCGAGTATCTTTGCTCGACCTTGTAATTGCACCGTTCGAGCAAATATCTCGGCAGCTGAGGCAGACCGACTGTCGACCAATACGATTAACTTTCCTGTATAGCCGTCCCGGGTGTTCGGCTTCACCGTCAGAGCGTGCGGCTTTTCGCGGGAGATAACATCAGCCACCTTTGCTTCGCCGGGCAGCACGTTATCCAGATATCGCATGACCGAATCCTCCCGCCCGCCCTCGTTCCCGCGAAGATCGACGATCAGCGCGTCATGCCGGCGCGCTTTTTTGATGAGGCTATCTACATCACCACCGAGTTGGGCGAACGCAGGAAGCTTGATCACAAGGAGTTGTGGGCCTAGATCTTTTATCTCAGGGCCCAGCTGATCCATGGACTCTTCGTAACTCAGTCTCTCTCTCCATCTCTCAATTTCTGGAGCATAAGGGGTATAAGTGAGCGGTTTGACGATAGATGCCACATCCAGCTTATGAACTTTTCCAGCCAAGTCTCGCGTGTACACGTGCAGCACTGGTCTTGGAATAATTGTGTAGAGGGCGTATTGCAGCCGTATCCCGCTGGCGCGTTCGGCGGTAAAACCGTTGATGGTCAGGACCTCATCACCGGGCTTCATGCCCTGCCGTGCTGCATCGCTGCCCGCTTTTACCCGCGTGACATAACAGCGATTCCCTATAACCTGGAAGTTCCAGCCGTAGTCCACTGAAGCAACGCTCCGGGGCGGCACAAAGAACGTATGAGAGTCGTGTAGTTTTTCCAGAAGTGCTTCGATCTCTGCATTCGCCGTTGCCAGATCAGGAGCATTGTCAATCTGCGCCTTGGTCTGATTTACCAAGGCGGGCCAATCGAGTCCTCGCAGCGTTGCGTCGTAGTAATGTTTCCGCGCACTCTCGGCGACGTCGGACAGCATGGTTCTTGCCAGAGCGCGATCCTGAGTGGAAAGCTTCTGCGGCGTCTGCGCATGGCTGGAGACTCCAACACAAGTAGCGCAGATAGCCACGGCTAGTCCCACGGAAGAGGCAATACGGTCGCATCGGTGGACTATACGCCTGACAGATTTGTGGTAACGCATCAATATCGAATCTCTGATGATGGGAACTCCCGTTGAGGTTTGAAAAGTATATAGCCCTGTCCCTAATTCCGATTCAAGAAACTGCTGGCCTAGCACGAAAACACACTAGGCCAGCCCAGATGCCTGCAAAGTCGGGTTATCGGAAACTGACCCGCTATCCCTTTTGCTGTCGTTGAAGATTTTTTGCGGCAATGCCTTAAGGATGAGGACACGGGTTTACCTGTGCCGTGCGGGACTGCGGCGCCTCGCCGGCCCGACGTACCGACAGGCCCTTCAGCAGACACAAAAACGCCGCCCCGAGCGGGACGGCGTTTCGCGGGTTGCGATCTTTCTTCTGTTTACTTTATGCGGACAACGACTGCATAGAGGACTGACCCTCGAGTGCCGGGGTCATCTTCGCTGACGCACGGCGCATGACCTCAAGCTCAGCCGGTGCAAACAGCTCCGGCGGGATGCCGCCGACCGCAACATAACCAGGGTCGTCGCCGAGGGCCATTGAGATCTGGTTCCAGCGAAGGAAGGGCGACGTGGTCGGGAGCACGATGATGCGGCGCTTCGGCTCCGGGAAGGCGAAGTAGGCAGACCACGTGAGCAGGGTCAGACCGACAGCCAGGCCGTTCACCACGCTAAACAGGGAGTACATGGTCGGATTATGGGAGATCCACGCCGAGTTGACCAGATTGATCGTAGCAAGAAAGCCAAGTCCAAGGCTTATGCCGAAGATGCGGCTGCGGAACGAGAGCCCCATCGGCCGAATGGCAAAGCACACAAACAGCAGCAGGCAAAGAGTCAAAATGCTCGAGGTCTGCTGAAGCTGAGTAATCATCGCGGTCATAAAGTGAATCCCGGACTGGTGCGGCGAAACCGCGACGCCGATGGCGACCGCGACCGATATGGCCGCGACCCAGCGGAAGACCAGCATTCCGAGTGTCTGCAGACCCTTCAAAGGGGCCATGGCCATCTTGAAGATGCCGTAGATTACAAGGAGGGAGAGGATCGCCTCGAGGGCGAAGCTCGCCCAATAGACGTAGAAATAAATCTGATAGGCCAGATGGCGCTCAACAACACCATGTCCCGCGAATGTCAGCAGCGGAATGGAGATGAAGGAACACACCAGTCTTACGCACAAAAGCGCGGTTAGATACGCAAACTGGCGGGCGGCTTTAGCGCGCACGAGAAAGTACACAAGCATGCCGCAGAGGACCGGTTCAATATATTGAAGCTGCGAAAGTAGGTTGAAGAGGGAAACTTTCATGGTTGTCCGTACCTGTAAGGCAGACTCAGCCTAGCGTATTCCAGGCACAGACACAACAATTTATTAGGTAAAATATGCAAGAAATTGCTAACTTTAGTGTAACGGTCGAACCCGGTGGCCCGGGGCCTAGTGAGTCGTACCCAGGCCGCAGGCGTTAGGATCGTCGGGCGGGCAGGTCGGAACCGGAAGCATGCTGGTGCGGGCAGCGGTGACCTTGTTCTGGGTGGAGGCCGAAGAGGTCTGGGTGGTTGCAGCGGCACCGGTGAGGACTAGAACAACGACGAAAGCGCGAACGATGGTTTTCATGGAAATAAACTCCTCTGGATTTCCCGTTGATGTAAGTTGTTGAAAAACCTGGAAATTGAAGCAATCTACCGGGACGGACGGCTTGGACCCTAGTGGGTCGTGCCGAGACCGCAGGCGTTAGGATCGTCAGGTGGGCAGGTCGGAACCGGAAGCATGCTGGTGCGGGTCGCGGTGACCTTGTTCTGGGTGGAGGCGGAAGAAATCTGGGTGGACGCGACAGCACCGGTAAGGACGAGAACGACAACGAAAGCTCGGACAATATGCTTCATGGTTTGGGCCCCTTTGAGGTATTGTTTATAAAGTTGCTAATAACTAGAGATCCAGAGACTGACCGCGAGGGATTAGTGAGTCGTACCCAGACCGCAGGCGTTGGGATCGTCCGGAGGGCAGGTCGGAACCGGAAGCATGCTGGTGCGGACAGCCGTGACCTTGTTCTGGGCTGAAGCCGAGGCGATCTGAGTGGAAGCAACTGCGCCGGTAAGGACGAGAACGACAACGAATGCACGGACGATATGTTTCATAGTGAGATACCCCCAAAGTTGTATTTGCTAAAAAAGATTTCTCTGGACAAACCAGATGAGGTAACAATAGGATACATAATGGAATAAGTCTAATAGAATCAGTGATATACTGAAGTATGCAATAGTTTTGATTACTAAAGTACCCAAAACTCCCTTTCTACGCAAAGATCTGCATCATCAAACCTCAAAAACTACGGGAATATGCTCGTTCTTATGGGCACGCAAGTAAGGTCAGCAGGCACCGCCTGTTGACTGAGTAGGAACATGCTGCTACTTCGGCCCAGGCCTCAAATCGCCTGGTGCGCCTGGATTTAACGTTGTTTTCTCAAAGCGAACGTCGTTTTGCTCAAGGTCGGAAGTGGTTCCGGCAGGCCGGTAGTCCAACAATTCGTTGCACAACCGTTACTAGTGACACGATTAACCGGACTGTGAAAGTCTCTGCACACCGATTTTGACCTCCATTTGAGGTCAAAATCGGTGTCTTTTCGGTTGTCTAAAGGGTCGCGGGGGTGATGGGGTCTACGGGCTTGGCTCCCGTCGCGGCAGGGGTCGGATCCGCCTTTTTGGGGGCCGATTCTGACTTCTTCGAGGGCGCCAGGATGGCATGAAGCGTGGTGCCTTCCATCCGGGGCATGAACTCGACCAGGCCGGCATCGCCAATATCGAGAATCAGTCGGTTGATGATCTTGTAGCCCAGGTCGCGATGGGCCATCTGGCGCCCTTTGAAACGCAGCGACGCCTTTACCTTGTCGCCATCGCCCAGAAAGCGGACGGCCTGGTTCTTCTTCGTCTGGTAGTCGTGCTCGTCCACCGTGACCGAGAACTTGACCTCTTTTATCGTGATGATCTTCTGTTTCTTACGCGCTGCACGCTCGCTCTTGTCCTTCTCGTAGAGGTACTTGCCGTAGTCCTGGATCTTACAGACCGGGGGAACGGCATTGGGTGAGATCTCTACCAGATCGAGCGAGCGCTCGCGGGCCATCTTGAGGGCCTCAAAAGGGGCCATGACGCCAAGCTGTTCGCCGTTTTCGTCGATCACGCGGACCTCGCGGGCGCGGATACGTTCATTGGTGCGGATAAAGGACTTGGCGGAACGTTTATCAATTGGGGGAATAAGTCGCCTCCACAGCGGGTCGTATTACTCGCTATGCGTTGTTAAGGGTTTAGATGCAACTCTCAGGAAAGGTTGCACCGTAAGCTAAAGTATAGCACCGTAAGTGAGATTGCCTGTGAGTTCCCCACAGAGGGCTTTGGCATCGACCCCCGGACCATGTATGTTTGCTCGGAAGCTCTTAAGAGAGGGAAACAATGAGACGCCGCATCCTGCTCGTCGATGATGAAGTCGCCGTATTGCTCACGCTGAAGGCCGTGCTCGAGATCAGTGGGTTCGATGTGGACACGGCCGCCTCCGCAC
This sequence comes from uncultured Acidobacteriaceae bacterium, assembly GCA_963756685.1. GTDB lineage: Bacteria > Acidobacteriota > Terriglobia > Terriglobales > Acidobacteriaceae > Edaphobacter. The sequence goes on along the minus strand of CAVWON010000001.1, from coordinate 1,449,631 downwards.
GCGAAGGCGTATCCAAGCTGCACACCCGCGAGTATCAGATGCTCATAACGGACATGCGCATGGAGCACGATGTGGCGGGCGTCGAGGTCATCAAAGCGGCGCGGTCAGCGACGTATCACCCGGCGGTGGCCCTGCTCACAGCGTTTCCCGTCGCCGAAGAGGATTGGCAGGAGATGGGCGCGGACCAGCTGCTCGTCAAGCCGATGCATACGCGCATTCTGCTGCAGCAGATCGAAGACCTGATCGCCTCGCATGAACGCAAGCTGGCAAACCTGGGCATAGCGTCCGCCTTCACTGCGCCCGATCCATCAGCTCCAACGAAGAGCGCCGCCGCAAAGAAAAAAGCAGTCGCGAAGAAAAAAGTCGTGGCCAGGAAGGCCCCACCAAAGAAGGCCGCCCAAAAGAAATCCGCGACCGTCAAGAAGACCAAGAATCCAGCAAAAAAGAATATGCTCAAGCCGGCGAAGAAGCCTGTTGGCAAGGCAAAGTCCATGGCGAAGAAGACGGCACAGTCCTCCGGCAGGCGCTAGACCTGGTCACTGGGCGATCCTGGGCCCGCCTTCAGCTTGAGGTGTGTTCTTTGATGTAGGTGCGCAGTTCGAGGTTCAGGGCCATCGCCTTTTGCACGCCGTCGTCCAGCATCCGCAGCCAATCCGACGCGGGTCCTTTCAATTCGACTGTGTTGAGCAGGTAGCTGGTTTGAATGATGATCTCCAGCGCATTGCTAAGATCGTGGGCGATCCTGCGCATCTCAACGGAGAGATCTTCCGGAATGATTTCGTCGTTCGAGGGGGCCTGGGATAAGGGGTTGTTCTGTTCGGTCATGTGGGAGATTGTTACCTTCCTCAGCAAGTAGACGCCTTTTTTCCCGAGAAGTCTCGCCCGTTGCGAGACGGTATTTGCCCTCTTCCATCCCACCCCCAAACGCCGCCGCGGCGAAGTCCCGCCATGGGGCGGCCGAATTGACAGCAGCGCCTCTGTTTGTAAGACTAAAAGCTCGCGGTAAGCGTGCTCCGGCTGTCTGTTAGCGGGGCGAATGGCACCGTGCCGTAGTGGCGGAATTGGCAGACGCGCATGGTTCAGGTCCATGTACTCGCAAGGGTGTGGGGGTTCGAGTCCCCCCTTCGGCACCAAAGTTTTTGGCTTCAGCTGCATGAGGCAACTGATCGCCCACAGAATTCGAGCGCAGGTCAAAGAGACCATGCCCGTGTCCCCCCGGCCGGGTCACCTCTTCATTGAAATCACAAGGGACTATGCCCACAAAGCTTGATCAGATCCTTGCCCACACCTTGTTGCAGGTACAGGCCCGCAAGGTGGTCGCGGACTACGGTCTGCTCGAGCGCCAGGCGGCAGCGCACACGCCTCGTGGCTTTACCGCCGGTCTTCGCGCCGCGTCCGCCAACGGCCCCGCCATCATCGCCGAGATCAAGAAGGCCTCGCCCTCAAAAGGCCTGATTCGCAGCGACTTTTACCCCGCGACGCTCGCCCGCACCTTTGAGTCCGCCGGGGCCGCCGCTCTCTCCGTCCTCACCGACGAGGAGTTCTTCCAGGGCTCGCTCTCCTACCTGCACGAGGCCTCCAGCGTCGTCAAGATTCCCTGTCTGCGCAAGGACTTCATCCTCGACCCCTTTCAGGTCCTCGAGGCCCGCGCCGCCGGCGCCGACGCCATTCTCCTCATCGTCTCCGCCCTCACCGACGCCGCCCTCGACCGACCTCCGCGACGAGGCCCGCACCATGGGCCTCGACGTCCTCTGCGAGACCCACGATCGCCAGGAGATGGAGCGGGCCGTAGCCCTGGGCTTCGACCTCATCGGCGTCAACAGCCGCGACCTCCGCACATTCTCCGTCCACCCCGATCTGTTGATGGAGCTCGCTTCGTCCAAGCCGAAGGACGCCGTGATGGTCGCAGAAAGCGGCATCCGCACCGCCGAAGACATCGCCCGCCTCCGCGAAGCCGGATACGACGCCTTCCTCGTAGGCGAAGCTCTCATGCGCCAACCCGATCCCGCCGCCGCATTGGCCCTTCTGCTCGATCGAGAGTACTCTTCCGACATCTAATTCTTCGGACCACCATGTGGATCAAAATCTGTGCCAACACCAACCTCGAAGATGCACAACTCGCCGCCGAACTAGGCGCAGACGCAGTCGGCTTCGTCTTTGCGCCGAGCCCGCGTCAAGTGACCGCTGCCGACGTCTCGCACATCACGCCGCATCTTCCTGAGGGCGTCGAATGCGTCGGGGTCTTCCCTGCTCTTCCAGCCCAGGAGATCGCCACCGCTGCACAGGAGGCCGGGTTGAACACCGTGCAACTTCACGGCGGAGTCAGCCTCGAACTCGTCCATCAACTCGACGAGATCTTCAACGGCCAGGTCAGGCTCATTCAAACCGTGCACTGGGACGTAGACGGCGACGGCGCAAACGCAGCGTCCGTAGCGCAGCAGCTCAGGGAGATCGCCGCCGACGGCATCGTGAATCGCGTGCTCATCGACTCCAAAGTAGGCGCGGCAACAGGCGGCACCGGTGTCTCCTTCGACTGGAAGGCAGCGCGCTCCGCTCTTGCGGAAGCAGCGAACGGATTGAAATTAATCGTGGCAGGCGGCCTGAATCGGGACAACGTCGCCGAAGCGATTCGCGGGATGGCCCCTTGGGGCGTCGATGTCGCGAGTGGTGTGGAGCAATCACCCGGCCGCAAAGACCGGGAAAAACTCTCCGCCTTCATCCGCGCCGCGCGCGAATCCAGCTGAAGCTCTCGTCCCACCCACGCAACCAATAATTCCATGCCGGTTCGCAATAGTAAGCTTGTCTCTATGGGCCCTCTCGTCGCACCCTCATGGCTGGCCGAGTCGTCTTCAGGACCCCGGCACAGTGGTCCTCGACGCCACGCTCCCTCCTGTCGGGGTCACTCCACCCGTCGACACCCGCTCCCGTTACCTCGACAAACACATTCCCGGCGCAATCTTCTTTGATATCGAAGAGCTCTCCGACCACGCCACGACCCTCCCCCACATGTTGCCCACACCCGAGGCGTTCTCACGCAGCATGTCAGCTCTGGGCATCGGCGACAACATGACCATCGTCGTCTACGAACAGGAAGGCGTCTTCTCCGCGCCGCGAGCATGGTGGATGCTCCGCACGCTTGGCGCACAGCACGTCTACGTCCTCGACGGTGGCCTCCGCGCCTGGATCGAAGCTGGCCTTCGAACAGAATCCGGCCCCGTCCATCGCGCACCGGCCAGCTTCCACGCGAAGCTCGACCGCGACGCCGTCAAAGACCTGACGCAACTCAAAGACAGCATCGCAAAGCACCGGCAGATTCTCGATGCCCGTTCGGCCGGCCGCTTCAACGGCACAGCACCGGAGCCGCGGCCCGGTCTAAGCTCCGGCCACATGCCCGGCGCCACCAGCGTCCCATTTATTGAGTTGGTAGAAGACGGCCGTCTCAAATCAGCAGAAGAACTTCAGCAAATCTTCGCCGCCAAACACGTCGACCTTCACCAGCCGATCACCACCACCTGCGGCTCCGGCGTTACTGCCGCTGTCATCGCACTCGGCCTCGAGGTCGTCGGCGCAAAACATGTAGGCCTCTACGACGGTTCCTGGGCCGAGTACGCCCAACAGCCAGAGTCTGTTATCGAGAAGAGCAGCTAGTTTCATTCTGAGTACAGTCTTTCCCCGTCGTCATTCTCAGCTCAGTTTTCCCTGTCGTCATTCCGAGCTCAGCCTTCCCCGTCGTCATTCTGAGCGAAGCGAAGAATCCCCGCATTTCGCTTGGAGCAGCAATAAAATAGAGGAATGGCACCACCCGAGCAGGCCTACGTCTACATACTCTCCAGCTCCTTCAAACGCCTCTACATCGGCGTTACAACGCGATTGCGGCATCGCGTCGAAGAACACAAGCTTTCAGTCAATCAAAACTCGCACAGATCTCGCAACAAGATTGACAAGTTGGTCTACTACGAATCTTTTGAAAGCATCTCATTCTGAGTCCGCTCATTTTCCCCGAAATCGTCATTCGGGGTATCCGATCATTTTTGCTGGAAACGTCGTCATTCTGAGCGCAGCGAAGAATCCCCGCATTTTGCCGGCGACGCCGATACATTCAGAGCGAATCCACCGACTGATTGCCTGCACATCATGTCGCGGTTAGCCTTTCCGCGAGAAGAACCGCCGGTCCGAATCCCCTGCTTGTTCGCAGGGGATATCTATCTCTAATTTGGAAAAGCCGATCGCCGTCCACGGTCTCGTGTCCAAAGAAAAACCCCTTGTCGCCAAGGGGTTTTTTCACACAACTAGAAATCTTCCTTCACAGGAGCAGGCGGCGGTGACTTCAGTGCCGGCACGCGCACCTCGTGCAAGCGAGCATCGTGTGTGTGTGCCTTCGGGGCCCGGTCATGGAAGAGCTGAGGACGCATGCGGGCCGTCGCCGACCTCGGCTTCGCCTGAGCAAATGCCGGAGTCAGTGCCAAAAACACCGCGATGTAAATTCTTAGCTTCACAAAGCAACCTTTCTGACGCCTCATACATAGGACGTTCAGAACGTGGGCCCGGATTCAATTTTCCGCCGGCAAATACACCAAAACGCCATTCCTGGCAATACAACTTTCGCGGAATAATTGGAGTATCGGAGCGCAGCCGGTCAAATGTCACCACAAATCGCCGCCCCGGTACCCAGGTCCCTACGTCTGGAAGGCCTTCCCTCAGGCCTTCCCCGATCCTTAGTTGCAATTCTTTGGCCATAAAGGCGTACTGGTCCACCGTCGCCTCGATACGCTTGCTCAGCGGCATACCCGCCCCATGCCCGGCCCTGGTCTCCACCCGGATCAGCACCGGCTTCGGCCCCGACTGTGCCGCCTGCAGCGCGGCCGCGTACTTGAAGCTGTGCGCCGGAAACACCCGGTCGTCATGGTCGCCCGTCGTAATCAGAGTCGCCGGGTAACTCTCCCCATCTCGTATGTTATGCAAAGGAGAGTACTTATAGATCGCGGCAAACTCGGCGGCGTCCTCCGTCGGCGAACCGTACTCCTCCTTCCAGGCCCAGCCGATCGTGAACTGGTGGAAGCGCAGCATGTCCATCACCCCAACCTGCGCCACAACCGCCCCAAACAGGTCCGGACGCTGCAGCTCGCAGGCCGCCACCAGCAGCCCCCCATTGCTCCCTCCGGAGATTGCAAGCCTCTTAGGCGATGTGTACTGATTAGTTATTAGCCATTCTGCTAATGAAATAAAGTCGTCAAACACGTTTTGTTTTCTCACCCGCGTCCCGGCCGTCGTGCCAGGCCTCACCGTACTCGCCGCCTCCGCGCAGGCTGGCCTGGGCGTACACGCCGCCCATCTCCATCCACATCACGTGCGACGGAGAAAACTCCGGCATCAGCGAAATATTGAAGCCGCCATACGCATACAGCAGCGTCGGCGCCGTCCCGTCGAGCACCAGCCCCTTCTTGTGGCTGATAAACATCGGCACCCGCGTACCGTCCTTGCTCGCGGCAAAGATCTGCTTCGTCTCGTAGAGCGCCGGATCGAACAGCAGCTTCGGCTGGCGATACAACGTCGATTTGCGCGTCTTCATGTCCAGCCGGTAGGTCGCGCCAGGCGTCGTAAAGTTCGTGAACTGGTAAAACGTCTCGGTGTCCTCGCGCAACCCGCCGAAGCCCGCTGCAGTGCCGATCGCCGGCAGCGGAAGCCGCTCAATAAGGCTGCCGTCAAGCCGACGCAACTCCACCAGGCTCTGCGCGTCCGCGAGATAGTTCGCGATGAAAGTGTTGTCGATGATCGATATGTCACTCAGCTTGTTCGTGCTCTCCGGAATCACCGTCTTCCAGTGTTCGCGTCCCGGGTTGTGCAGGTCGATGGAGATCACCTTGCCATTCGGCGCGTCCAGCGTCGTCAGCAACCAGAACAGCGTCCCGTCGTTGTTGATCGGCACGTAGGTCGCGTCAGGAGTGTCGATCAGTCGCAGCAGCGGCCTGTCGATATTGAGCAGGTCCTGCACCGCCAGCTCGTTGTTGGGGCTTGTTCCCTTGCTCTGGTGCAGCAGCAGGTAGCGGCCATCATCGGTCACCTGCGCGCCGATGTTGATCTCCCCATCGTCCGGCCGGTGAAAGACCAGCGTGTCCGCGCTCTGCGGCGTTCCGAGCCTGTGAAAGTAGACCTTGTGAAAGTAATTCGCCGTCTTCAGCGCATCGGCCTCGGACGCATCGGCCGCAGGCTGGTCGTAGCGCGCATAGAAAAACCCGCTCCCGTCCTTCATCCACGAGGCCCCGCTGAACTTCGACCACGCAACGACGTCAGGCAGGTCTTCACCCGTCGTCACGTTGCGCACATGCCACTTCACCCAGTCGCTGCCCGCGTCCGCAATCGAATACGCCGCCAGCGAACCATCGTCCGTAATGCTGATGCCGCTGATCGCGACCGTCCCGTCCTCCGAGAACGTGTTCGGATCAAGCAGCACCTTCGGCTCCCCGTCGAGCCCCTCCTGCCAGTAAAGAACGTTCTGGTTCTGCAACCCGCTGTTGTGCGAGTAGAAGTACCGCGTGCCTCTCCGCGCCGGCGCCGTATATCGCTCAAAGTTGATCAGCTCCATCAGTCGCCGCTGCATCGTCTCGCGAACGGGAATCTGCGCCAGATAACTCTGCGTTAACTCATTCTCAGCGTCGATCCAAGCCTTCACCTCGGCCGAATCCACGTCCTCCATCCACCGATAAGGATCGCTGACCGTCGTACCAAAGTAGTCGTCCGTCTGCTCGACCTTTCTGGCGACGGGATAGCTAAGCTCTAAGCTCGTTTCAACAGAAGTCGTATTCATCAAGAGGGCATCTTTCAGGAAATTCGGCAGCGAGTCTGCCCGTATTCGGACTATAACGCAAAGGGATTGCGCCAGATCGCCTCCCTTTGTTGTCATTCCGCAGTGCCTCCCTGTTGTCATTCCAAAGCGCCTCCCCCGTTGTGGTTCCACAGCCCCCTTTGTTGTCATTCCGCAGCGTAGCGGAGGAATCTGCGTGTCCCACCCCGGCCCTTGCTTTCACCCCAAAAAATATTTCAAAAAATTGGCATCTTTTCAGACAGCAAAAAAGTGACAGTCAGCACACCACAATCACCACACAATTCACCACAACTTCACCACGATTTACCACCAAGAAAACACCAAAAAACTCAAAAACCCCCTGCAAAAACCACCCTTCACCACCTCAAAAAAATATTCCCAAAATTCACCCAAAACTCCTCCGTTAGACTTGAGCGATGCGGGCCCTCCTCTCCGTCCTCATCCTCAGCACCGCCGTAGCCACCGCCCAGGAACCCACTCCAAACGGCGACCAGAGCTACACGCTCAGGACCCAGTCCAACATCGTCCTCGTCCCCACGACGATCCAGACCAAACACGGCGACATGCTCTACGGCCTAAAGGAAAACCAGTTCGTCGTTGAAGACAACGGAGTTCCGCAGACAGTCCACCTCGACGAAGACACCGATTCTCTTGGCCTTTCGCTGGTCGTCGTCATCCAATGCGGCCGTTCCGCCGGCTGGGAGTTCCCCAAACTCAACGGCATCGGCACAATGGTCGACGCCATCGCCGGAGACGCGCCACGCGAGGTCGCCATCGTCACCTACGGCTCGGCCCCGCTTCTGCTCGGCAAGTTCTCAAGCAAGGTCGACGCGATGGCCCACGCGCTTGCCCAGCTCGAGCCCTGCGACGATCCAGACGCGTCAACACTGGACGCCGTGGCCTACGCGACAAAGCTGCTCGATGCGCGAAAGAACCACTATCGCCACGCGATCCTGCTCATCAGCGAGACCCGCGACCACGGCAGCACATCCAAGCCCGCTGAGGTGATTGCAGCGCTGGGCCGCACGAATACAGTGGTCGACTCCGTAGCGTTTCGGACCAGGAAAGACGGAGGTAATGAGCGACCTGAAGTACGGCGGCGGCAGCGGACCGCTCGGCCTGCTGATGATGGCAGTGAACGCTCTGAAGAAGAACGCCGCACACGAACTCGCAGCGCTCTCCGGCGGCGAGTACATCAACTTCACCACACAGAAGGGCTTCGACCAGGGCCTGCAACAGCTCTCAAACCACGTCCACAACTACTACCTGCTGAGCTTTCAACCGCACGCAGAAGCCAACGGAGAACCTTCGTCCGGGATGCATAAGATCCGCGTGACGATACCGGACTATCCAGATGCAAGGGTCCGATTCCGCGAGAGTTACTTCGCCGGCGAACTCGATTCCGCAGCGGCGAATACAAACTGAGCGGTGTTCGTTGTAAAAAAACAGGCCGTGCAAAAATGTGTTGCTGCATACTGTTGAGCGGGAGAAAACAATGATCGGCGATGCGGCGCAGTATCAAGAGCTATTAACGCTCTATGGCAGCTATACCGATGACGAGTTGATCGGGCTTGGCCGCGGCATGGCCGATTTGACTGAGATGGCGCAGGATGTACTCGGGGACGAGTTGAAGCGGCGTGGCCTTAGCGTCGCGTCGGCGCGGGAACCGGTACAGGTGCGAGTATTGACTGATGATGATCTGCAGGACATGCGCAGCTACGCTGAGTTGGCACCGGCCGAGTGCATCTTTGATTTTGAGGACGAGCGGGCCGCATCCGCCGCTTACTATGCGCTGGCGGGCGAAGGCATCGAAGCAATCGTCGTTTCGCCAAGTGGCACGAAGTTTGACAATCGTGGGCCGCGCGTTGTGGTGACTCCCAAGGACGCAGAACGAGCAGCGACTATCTTGTCGCAACCATCAGCAGACGAGTTGAAGGCAGAGGCAGAAGAGACACCCGAGGAGTTCGCTCTACCCCGTTGTCCGGCGTGCGGGGGCGAAGAAACATTGCTCGAATCGGTCGATCCAGTGAATCAATGGCGGTGCGATGATTGCGGTCACACGTGGCTTGAAGAGACTGTCTCGCCGATTGGGTAACTGGTCGCGAAGTTGGGAAGCAAAAGAAAAGACCCGCACGGCGCGGGTCTTTGGCATTGGTTTGGTGGGCGTCCTTAGCGATGTTTCTCCTGCTGCGGTCGCGAAGCCTCCCGGCTCTGCTGAGGTTTGGGCTGAGGGGCCGGCCTGGACTGAGGTTGCGAAGCTGGCCGTGATTGCGGCTGGGGAGCGGGCCGTGACTCGGGCTGTGGGGCTGGTCTTGATTCGGGCTGTGGGGCTGGTCGGTACTGCGGTTGGGGCGCCGGTCTTGACTGCGGCGGTGGGGCCGGTCGCGACTCGGGTTGAGGAGTTGGCCGAGGCTGGGGCGCGGGTCGCACCGCAGGCTGGGGATTCGGCTGCTGTCGGGTTTGCGGCTGCGGCTGAACCGGACGAACCTGCGGCTGCGTTTGAATAGGCCTGTTCTCGGGCTGCACAGGGCGGACTTGAGGCTGGGCGGGTCTGCTTTCTGGCTGCACCGGTCTGGTCTGGGGTTGGCCCGGACGTACCTCAGGTTGTACGGCGCGGACTGGCTGGATCTGCGGTCTGTTGTTCGGTTGTCCGGGCCGGTCTGGCACCGTTCCGGGGTTGGGACGGGCAATGCCTGGCTGCGCCGCGATAGGACGTGGGGCCGCCACCACCGCAGGCCGTCCCTTGTTCACGTTATAAAACTGCTGACGGTTCTGGGCGGCTTCGCGCTGGTTCTGAAGCTGAGTGGTCATGGGCGGAACTCGCGGGCCGCGCATGGCTGCGATCTCAGCCGGTTGTGGCCGCACGGCGATTCCCCCTCTGCCGCCGTTGTAGGCGACGCGGGTGTTGTTGTTGACAACGACGGTGCGGTTGTAGACGTGGGTGACGTTGACGTTGACGCGGTTGACGGAGCGATTGTAGTAGAAGTTGTTGCCGTTCCAATAGCCGCCGTGATAGCCGACACCGGTGTAACCGAAGCCATAGTTGATGCCACCATAGAAGCCGATATGAAGCCCCCAGAAGCCGCGGTGGAAACCGTATCGCCCGCCGTAGAAGCCCCAGTACCCGGGGGTCCAGAGGGCGCCGTAATAGGGAGGAGCGCACCATGCGCCGGGAATCCAATAGTAGCCGGCGGGGGCCCAGTACCAGTAGCCGGGAGTCCAGATGTAATTGGGCGCAGGGGCCACGGGCTGATCGTAGACAGGCAGTGGCGGAGGTGGCTGGTCGGCGTATTCGACGGGCGCGCTTTGACCCTCGGCGTCCAGTTGGTCATAGGCCTGGGCGTCCTGATAAGCCTGGTCCTGGTCTGGTGGAACGGTTGTTTGCGGGGCGGCTTGGGGAGCATACTGTTCGGCGCTCTGCTGAGGCTGCGCCTGGTAACCGGCCCCAGGGACCTGTCCCTGGGCAGGCGCGGGGGCTGCGGCCGGTTGTGGCTGGCTGTTGTCGACTGGCGCCATGTTGGCGTCGGCAGGATCCGGGCCGGAGTTGTCAGCGACGAGTGCGGCATCGGGTTCGCGGTGACAGCCCGTTGTTCCGGCGAGCGTTAAGAAGCAGAGCGAAAGACCTAAGAGAAACCTGGGAACCAATTTATACATGCTGCCTTTCTCCTCGTAACAGCTGGACGTTTTAACCCAAACTTATTGAATGAGATGCGTTTTTTGACCGAATACGGTTTCCAACGGTAAATACTTCGGTTAGGGCCGTCACTTGATCCACCGGAATGTAACTGAAGGAGAGGGTCGTTGAATGACCTCCCGGCTGATCAATGCTTGGGGAAGCGGGGACTTTACTGCTACGGAAGACGTCTTATCCGTAGGCGGCCGGACTTTGCCGCAGAATCGAGAATCGCAGTAGAATAAGGTCAATGGCAGGCTGTCTTCCCAACACGAAGCGCTTCCGCCACGGTCGCCCTGACCGCGGGCGCTGCTAATACTGTCACTCCATTGAAACTCTTGTAGACTTCAGCCGCTGCCATCTGCGGCCTTGAAGTCCTGACTACGGCCCCATACCCTCGCGCCACACACCGCGCGCCTCGGAGAAGACACATGCCGATTCAATCGCATCCTGATTCGTTCAAGAGCAAGTCCACACTTACCTTGGGTAAGACCACATACAACATGTTTCGTCTGGGCGCCCTGGAGACAACCGGCGTCGATCTGACGCGTCTGCCTTTTTCGTTGCGCATCTTGCTGGAGAACCTGCTACGGCATGAAGACGGCCGCACCGTCACTGCGGACGATATCAAGTTTCTGGCATGCTGGGACCCGAATGCAGAGCCGTCGCGCGAGATCGCGTATATGCCGGCGCGGGTGCTGATGCAGGACTTTACAGGTGTGCCGGCGATCGTCGATCTGGCCGCGATGCGGGACGCGATGAAGGCGCTGGGCGGCGATCCGGAGAAGATCAATCCGCTGCAGCCGGCTGAGCTGGTGATCGACCACTCGGTGCAGGTGGATGAGTTTGGAACACAGCGGGCGTATGACCTGAATGCGGCGCTCGAGTTTCAACGGAACCGCGAACGGTATGCGTTTTTGAAGTGGGGACAGACGGCGTTCAATAATTTTTCGGCTGTGCCGCCCGGGATGGGCATCTGTCACCAGGTGAATCTTGAGTATCTCGCGCGTGTGGTCTTTACGACGCAGCCGGACGCTGAGGGCAAAGTGTATGCGTATCCCGATACGCTGGTGGGGACTGACTCGCACACGACGATGGTGAATGGATTGGGTGTGCTGGGCTGGGGTGTGGGTGGAATTGAGGCAGAGGCGGCGATGCTGGGGCAGCCGGTGTCGATGCTGGTACCGCAGGTGGTGGGGTTCAGGCTGACGGGCAAGTTGAAGGAAGGCACGACGGCCACAGACCTCGTGCTCACGGTGACTGAGATGCTGCGGAAACTGGGCGTCGTCGGTAAATTTGTTGAGTTCTACGGGCCAGGGATTGCCGAACTGCCTTTGGCTGATCGCGCGACGATTGCTAATATGGCCCCCGAGTATGGGGCGACCTGCGGGATCTTCCCTGTGGATGCGGAGACGCTGCGTTACTTGCGGCTGACGGGACGGTCGAAGAGCACATCTCGCTGGTGGAGACGTATTACCGCGAGCAGGGGATGTTTCATACCGCGGACGCGAAGGAGGCGGTGTACTCGGCGACGATTTCGCTGGACCTTGCGACGGTGGAACCGAGCGTGGCAGGGCCGAAGCGGCCGCAGGACCGGGTGAAGTTGTCGCAGGCGGGCGCGAGCTTCAAGGAACAGTTGCCGACGCTGCTGGGGCCGAATGGCAATAAAAACGTTGCCCGGCAGATGGTGCGGTGGGAGGGTGAGGGTGGGACAGCCTCGGCCTCCGGTGATGTGACGAGCAGCGTGGGGGCGATGGCTCCGGTGGTAGAGGCCCCTGTGGTGCCGGTGATTACGATCCAGGATGAGACGATGCCGCAGCTTGAAGCACCGCATGTCTCGATCCGGAGCAGATTTGGAGTCGATCCGGACAAGTATCTCGACCACGGATCGATTGTGATTGCGGCGATAACCTCTTGTACGAATACTTCGAATCCCTACGTGATGATGGCGGCGGGGTTGCTGGCGAAGAAGGCCGTTGAGAAAGGACTGAGCACGCCGCCTTGGGTGAAGACTTCGCTGGCGCCTGGGTCGCGTGTGGTGACGGATTACTACGTGAAGGCCGGGCTGATGCCTTATCTGGATAAGCTGCGGTTTCAGGTGGTCGGGTACGGATGCACGACGTGCATTGGGAACTCGGGACCGCTGCCGACGGACGTTTCGAAGTCGATTGAGGACAATGGCCTGGTTGCGGTGTCGGTGCTTTCGGGCAACAGGAACTTTGAAGGACGAATCTCGCCGGAGGTGCGGGCGAATTATCTGATGAGTCCTCCTCTGGTGGTGGCGTTTGCGCTGGCAGGGCATATCGGACATAACTTCGATACAGAGCCGCTGGGGCAGGGTAAGAACGGTGACGCGGTCTACTTGCGCGATATCTGGCCGACGCAGGCTGAGGTCGCGGCAGCAGTGAACTCGTCGATCGATTCGGACATGTTCCGGCATCAGTACAGCACGGTTACGAATGGAGACCGCAACTGGCAGAGTCTGAAATTTCCTGGCGGGGAGACGTACGGGTGGGAGCCGGACTCGACCTATATCCGGAAGGCCCCTTACTTCGACGGGATGCCGGCGACGCCTGCTCCGGTTGAGGACATTCATGGGGCACGAGTGCTGGCGGTGCTGGGTGATTCGGTGACGACGGACCATATTTCGCCGGCCGGTTCGATCAAGCTGAATGGGCCTGCGGGGAAATATCTCATAGAGCATGGGGTGAAGGCTTCGGACTTCAACAGCTATGGGTCGCGACGCGGCAACCATGAGGTGATGGTGCGCGGGACGTTTGCCAATGTACGGCTGCGGAACAAACTTGCTCCCGGGACCGAGGGCGGCGTTACGCGGCTGCTGCCTGAGGACACTGCCGATGTCGATCTACGACGCGAGCGTGGAGTATGCGAAACGGGGAACGCCGCTGGCGATCCTTGCGGGTAAAGAATATGGGTCTGGATCGTCGCGTGACTGGGCGGCGAAGGGGCCGCGGCTGCTGGGAATTAAGTTCGTGATCGCGGAGAGCTATGAGCGGATCCACCGGTCGAACCTGGTGGGGATGGGGATTTTGCCGCTGCAGTTTATGCCGGGGCAGAACGTCGAGTCGCTGGGCTTTCGGGCGAGGAGCTGTTTGCGATTGGGGACACGCCGGGGCAGGTGAAGGCGATGCTCGATGGCAAGTTCGCCGACGGGAAGGTGGTCACGGTGTTTGCCGAGTCGGACCTGGGCAAGACGACGCAGTTTTCGGCGACGGTGCGGATCGATACGCCGCAGGAGATCCTGTACTACCAGAACGGCGGCATCCTGCAGTATGTGCTGCGGCAGCTGGCTGGGAAGAGTCAAGCTTCGGCTTAAGCGTTCACTCACACGCTCCTCTTTCTTTGATCTTCGGGTACCCCCGTCCCCGAGCGATATCTTGAACGTAAAATATTTTTATTCAGTAGTTTGCGGGTGGTACAGTCGGCCGCTTGACAAGGTTTTTGTGGAGTCGGAGCCCGAGAATGTCACCATAGTTACCGGAAACACCGTTTCGGAGACTATTGGTGGTCGAGTGCGAGGCTAATCGGCCTACACTGCTATTCAGTGTGTCTCAATAAGTGACTCGGCGATTTGTCTTCATTCGAGCCAGGAAGCGCAATCCGACTTCCGAATTATCGACCATGGATCAGAACACTATTGCGATGATTATCGTCGGCCTACCTATTACGACACTGCTCGTCTTTCGTCGCCATTTGAACTAATCTACGGCTGACTGCACGTCCATGAGAGGTTCTATGGCACTTCCGCGCCGCACCCTCCTGATCGTCCTCGGCAGTATCGTCGCCCTCGTCCTGCTCATTGCCCTTGCGGTCCCGCTCTTCCTTAATGCGGACGCCTTCCGCACCCGCATTGAAACGGCGCTCACTACCTCACTCGGACGTAAGGTCAGCCTCGGCAAACTCGACCTCTCCGTCCTCACCGGCAACCTGGTCGCCGAGAACGCCACCATCGCCGACGATCCCGCCTTCAGCACCGAGCCCTTCCTCCAGGCCTCCAAGGTAAAGATCGGCATCGAGATGTTCCCCCTCATCCTCAGCCGCGAGATCCACATCACCGGCTTTGCGATCGACTCGCCCAAAATTACTTTGCTGCGTGCCGCCAACGGCACCTGGAACTACTCCACCATTGGCGGTGCGCAGCAGAACACAGCGGCCAACAAAGAATCCAGCACCCTGATCCCTAACCTCACCGTCGGCCACGTCACCATCAGAAACGGTCAGTTGACCGTCGGCAGCGAGCCGGCTCCCGGCATGCCCGTCACTCCGCGCCGCACCTACGATCAGCTCACCCTCGACGCGAAAGACTTCTCCTTCCAGAAACCCTTCCCCTTCACAGCGTCGGCCCACCTGCCCGGCGACGGTACCGTCTCGCTCAACGGCAACGCGGGACCCATCAATCCGCACGATGCATCGCTCACTCCCTTCGGTATCCACCTCGAGGCCAAGCACATTGACCCGCTTGCCGCAGGGTTTGTCGACTCCACCTCCGGCGTTAACGGCACCGTCGAAGCCATCGACGTGCAGGCAACGTGGAACGGCCAGCAGCTCCACGTTCTCAACCTCGTGGTCGACACGCCCAAACTCACACTGGTTCGCGAGAACAAGCCCACCACCGTTGCGCCTCCCCCGCCCGCGCCCAACAGCAACGACATGCTCAGCACACTCACGGCGGACCATTTGCAGATCAAGAACGGCACCATCAGCATCACCTCGCCCGGGCAGGCCACACCTTCCGTCTACCAGCAGCTTAACGCCGAGCTCACCAACGTCTCCCCCACTGCCGCGTCGCCATTCAAGTTGAGCGCGCAGGTTCCCGGCGGCGGCTCTCTGACAGGTGATGGCACCGCAGGGCCCATCAATCAGGCGAGCGCCGCGGCGACGCCACTCAACGCACACATCGCGATCTCCCACCTCGACCTCGCCACCAGCGGCGTCGTTGCACCTGAGGCAGGAATCAGCGGCCTCGCAAACGTCGATCTCAAAGCCCTTTCTGACGGCAAGAACCTCAACGCCAACATGTCCGCCAACATCCAGGGCCTGCGCATCGCAAAGAACGGCTCACCCTCCCTGAAACCTGTCCTCGTTCAGCTCACTGCCTCGCAGAACCTGCAAGCCCTCACTGGCCAGCTCCAGAAGGCAGCTATCACCATCGGCAAAGCAATCATCAACGTTGCGGGCACCTACCAGACCAGCGGCACCACCACCGCGCTCAATCTCAAGGTCAACACCCAGGCTGCATCGATCGACGAGCTTGAGGCGTTCCTGCCCTCCGTCGGCGTCCATCTACCATCGGGTTCGCGCCTCCAGGGCGGGGCCCTCACCACCAATCTCAATGTCACCGGCTCCGCCGCGGCTCCCATCATCAGCGGTCCCATCCGCATCGACAACACCAATCTTGCCGGCTTTGACCTCGGTTCGAAGCTCGGGCCCCTCAGCTCGCTCGCTGGAATCAAGTCCGGATCCGGCACAGCCATCCAGTCGCTCAGTGCGAACGTTACCATCAACGGCGGAAATGTCCGCACCGATAACGTCTCAGTGGTCGTCCCCTCCATCGGATCGGCTTCAGGCGCGGGCACTATCAGCGCAGCCGGCGCACTAAACTACAACGTCATCCTGAAGCTTACCGGCGTGCTTGGCGCAGTGAGCGGTAAGGGTGGGACCGCTGCAGGCGCAGGAGGCATCGCCGGTCAATTGATGGGAATGGTCCCAGGAGGCGCCGTCGGAGGTACGGCGGGCAGCGTCATTGGAAACTACGCCGGCGCCGCTCTTCGCAACGGTGTCCCCGTTGCTATTGGAGGAACAACCTCCAACCCCACCTTCACGCCCAACATCGCTCGAATCGCGAGCAGCGCCGCGTCTGGAGCCCCCACGAAAGGCGCGGCCAAGCCATCGCAAAATCGGACCCGACCCACTCTCAAACGCTCTCGGCGGACTCTTCAAGCCTCACTAACCTCGCAAACAGGACCAGTTCCGCGCGGCCCATGAAGGCCAGTGGATTCCCGTGGATTCAAAGTGATACCTCTGCTGATTTGGCCACCTCCATCGAAACTTGCGGGAGGAGATATCTCATCAGGGCGGAGGACTATTTTCCGCTGACGGGACCTGATTCCTCTTCCGCCTTCGGATAGGGGAAGAACAGTTCGTTGCCGTCGGGGTCTTCGATGATCATCGTGTCATAACCCCACCAGCCATCCCTGATCGGCGCGCCTCGGTCCTCGAATTCGGCCCTCAGTGCCTGCAGGGGCCCTATGTCGATCGAGATGAAGATGCGGCTGCGTCCGGTCTTTTCGGGTTGCTGGCAGTTGAGGAGGACTTCGCAATCCTCGCGGTTGACCTGAGCGACGAGAATCTTCCCTTCCTCTTCGTAGCGGGACGATTCGGCGAAGCCCAGCTTTTCGGTGTAGAACGCGATCGACCGTTCTACACTTTCGACGAAGAGAACAGGACGCGAATACCAGACATTCATTCGATGGATCCCCGCACCGCGTACCTCAGGGGCTGAATCCCAACCCTGTGGCGGCTCAAGGCACCAAGGCTAACGCCTTGGCCTACCTAGATGCAAAGGTCGGAGGGCAAGATCCGCGAAGCCCCTTCCCTCTGGAGGCATTCGGGACCAGGGGGCTGCCTAGTTGGGCGGTGGGTTTAGGGTTCGGCCTATAATGTCCTATGGCAACCGCACATCCGGCCTCTTCGGAGGCTGGCCCGCAGCCAGAGTCGCACAAAAAGCCGAAGAACCAACCGGAGATCCATGTCGAAGCAGGGACGGAGCTGGAGGCGGCCCCTCCTGTTGCGGCCTCGCCGGGGGTGTCGGATGCGCTCTCTCGTGGGCGGCGGAAGAAGCAGAGTGACTCCGCGGCGGACGCGGAGACGGTGGACGCGGCTTCTGGGAGCCTCGGAGCTGGTGATTGCGGGGGTGGACGAGGCTGCGGAGGCAGAGACGTCATCGGCAAGCCATCTTCTGGGGATCTCATCGGAAGACATCCATACGGTGGATGCGAAGTTTCATAAGCTGCTGGCTACGGTGCATGAGAACCGGCCGGGCGACGACCTGGAGATTATCCGCAAGGCGTGGGAGTTCTGTCTGCAGCAGCATGAGGGGCAGAAGCGGGCGAGTGGGGAGCCATACATTATTCATCCGCTGGAGGTGGGGCAGGTGCTGGCCGAGTTGAAGATGGACTCGACGGCGATTGCGGCGGGGCTGCTGCATGATGCGGTGGAAGACACTGATGTGACTTCGGCGGAGATTGCGAAGCGGTTTGGGGACCAGGTGGCGCACATCGTCGAGGGTGTGACGAAGCTGGAGAAGATCAAGTTTGCTAATCGCGAGGACCACCAGGCGGAGAACATTCGCAAGATGCTTCTGGCGATGGTGACCGATGTCCGTGTGGTGATCATCAAGCTGGCGGACCGGCTGCATAATATGCGGACGCTCGAGCATTTGAAGCCGGAGAAGCAGCAGAAGATCGCGCGGGAGACGCTGGATATTTATGCTCCGCTGGCACATCGGCTGGGCATGGGCAAGCTGCGCGGCGAGTTGGAGGACCTGGCGTTTCGCTACACCGACCCTTATGCGTATGAGCAGGTGTCGACGGAGGTGGATGCGCTGCGCGGGGCGGGCGAAAAGTTCCTCGACAAGATTGTGTCGCAGCTTGAGACGAAGCTGAAGGAGTTCAAGATCCAGGGGCGGGTGGAGTCGCGGATCAAGCGGCTGTATTCGATCCAGCAGAAGCTGCTGGACCAGAAGATCCCGGTGGATCAGGTATACGACCTGCTGGCGATTCGGGTGATTTGTAACTCGGTGCAGGACTGTTATGCGTTGCTGGGGCTGCTGCACTCCATCTGGCGACCTGTGCCGGGAAGAATCAAGGACTTTATTGCGATGCCGCGGCCGAACCTTTACCAGTCGCTGCATACGACGCTGATTGCAGAGGGTGGGCATCAGTTCGAGGTGCAGATTCGGACGGAGGATATGCATCGCGTCGCGGAGGAGGGGATTGCGGCGCACTGGAAGTACAAGGCCTCGGACAATGTGAGCGCGAAAGACGAGCAGCGGCTGGCTTGGGTGCGGCAGTTGATGGAATGGCAGCGGGAGATGACCGATCCCAATGAGTTCATGTCGACGCTGAAGATCGATTTGTATCCGGAGGAGGTCTATACCTTTACTCCGAAGGGCAAGGTGGTTGTGTTGCCGAAGGACGCCAGTCCAATTGATTTCGCCTATGCGATCCATACCGAGGTGGGGAATACGACGGTCGGGGCGAAGGTGAATGGGCGGATCGTTCCTTTGCGGACCAAACTGCGCAATGGCGATATTGTTGAGATTTCGACGCAGGCAGGACATGCTCCGAGCCGCGACTGGCTTAGCTTTACGAAGAGTTCGCGGGCGCGGAACAAGATCAAGCACTGGCTGAATGAACATCAGCGAGAGCGGGCGATTGAGATTGGCAGAAAGCTGCTGGACCGTGAGGCGAGAAAGTACAAGCTGGCGCTGAGCAAGTTCGGAGAGGCGGACTACGACAGGGTCGCCGGTGATTATGGGCTGGGGACGCAGGCGGAGCTGCTGGCAGGCGTTGGGTTTGGGAAGTTTTCGGCGCGACAGGTGCTGAATAAGCTGGAGCCGGGTTCGACGATGACGGCGGAGCCTGCGCAACCCGAGAGTGGGATCGGCAATACGCTGGGGCAGATGTCTGAGGCGGTGAAGCGGGTCTTCTTTGGGAAGGGCTCGGAGTCGCTGCAGGTGGAGGGGCAGGACGATCTGCTGGTGTATCGGGCGCGCTGTTGTAACCCTATTCGTGGTGAGGAGATTGTGGGGTATGTGACGCGGGGCAAGGGCGTAGCAGTGCATGCGAGGAGCTGTCCGAATGTGCAGAATCTGCTGTATGAGTCCGACCGGCGGATCCAGGTGGAGTGGTCGCCTTCGCCGACGGAGCCGGGTAGCACGAAGCCGCAGACGTATCCAGTGAAGCTGACGGTGATTTGTGATGACAGGTCCGGGCTCCTGAAGGAGTTTACGGCGATCATCGCGGACGATGGGACGAATATCCGGAGCGTGGACACGAAGCCGACGCCGGAGGGAACGATGATCGTAGATTTTGTGGTGGAGACGGTGGACGTTCGGCACCTGAACAAGCTGGTGCAGAACCTGCGTAAGGTCCCCGGGGTGCGGGACGTGCAGCGAGTGCAGAAGATCTGATTCGCGCTTCGCGCTCAGGTGGCAAGGGCCGAAAGAAAACCTTCGAGCTCCTTGTTGAATTGGTCCGGCGCCTCAAGATTTGGCATGTGGCCGATGCCGTCGAATATCCTGAGCTGTGAGTTGGGGATGGCTTGCTGCATGCGAGTGAGGGTTTCGACGGAGGTGTAGGCGTCTTCGGTGCCGCCGAAGACGATGGTGGGAGCTGTGATGTGTTTGAGCGTGGGGGTGAAGTCTTTGCGCTGCGAGCGTCCGCGAAGAGCGGCGGCGGCGCCTGCGGGTGGAGTGTGGGCGATCATGGTGTAGACGGTTACGGCGAGTGCCGGGTCGCGTTTGATGGAGCTGTGCGCCAGCAGCCTGGGCAGCATCTCACCGCCGGGAATGGCTGAGCCTTCGTTGACGAAGCGGTCTGCCATAGCTCGACGCGCGACGGCGGCCTCGGGCGAGTCGGCCTCGGAGAAGGTGGCGGCGAGGACGAGTGCGGCGAGACGTTGCGGGTAGAGTTCGGCGAAGGCCATGGCGATCTGACCGCCCATGGACAGACCCGCGACGACGGCCTTTGCGATTCCGAGATGCTCGAGCAGGGCGTTGATGTCGCCGGCCATGGTCTCGAGTGTGGTGGATTCGACCGCGGGAACTTCGGACGCGCCGTATCCGCGGAGGTCGAACGTGACGACGCGGTATTTGCCGCTGAGCGCGGAGATCTGCGGGTCCCACATGGATTGATTGAAGGGATGGCCGTGGATGAAGACGATGGGAAGGCCGCTGCCGATGTCGCGGTATGCGAGGGAGACGCCGTTGAGCTTAGCGACGTTCTGCGTGCTCATGCCTTCTCCTTGTGGATGTGGAGGCCGGACAGATCTTCGAGCGCCTGGACGAGGGCGTGATTGCCGAGACCGCCTTTTCCGTCCTTCTGGAGCTTGTTGTAGAGCTGATGGACGAGGCTGGTGGCGAGGAGCGGAAGGCCCAGCTCGCGGGCGGATTCGAGAACGAGGCGGAGGTCTTTCTGCTGGAGATCGATGGTAAAGCCGGGCTGCCAGTAGCCTTCGATGGCTTGCGGGGCCCGCTGGGAGAGCATCCAACTGCCGCCCGCCCCGGCTTCGACGGCGCGGACTGCCTTGAGAAGATCGATGTCAGCTGCGCGTCCGAGCAGGAGGGCTTCGCCGACGGCGAGCATGTTGACGACGACGAGGATCTGGTTCATGAGCTTGGTGGTTTGACCGGAGCCGCTGGGCCCCATGTGGGTGATGCGGGTGCCGATGGCTTCGAGTATGGGCTTGATGCGCGTGAATGCTTCTTCAGGGCCGCCGACCATGATGCTCAACGTTCCCTTGGCGGCGCCTTCGCTGCCGCCGGAGACGGGAGCGTCGAGGAGGGTGACGTTTTTCTCGGCGAGGGTGTGGGCGAAGCGTTTGGTCTCCGCGGGACTGATAGTGCTGAGATCGACGATGGTAGTTCCGCTGCGGAGAGCTTTTGCGAGGCCGGCTTCGCCGAAGAGGACCGCCTCAACGTCGGGGGTGTCGCTGACGCAGATGAGGATGGTGTCGGCGGATTCGGCGAGCGATTGCAGCGACGGGGCGATGGTGATGTCGAGGTCCGTTCTTCAAGGCCTCGGACCTTTCCGGGGTCCTGTTCCAGACTGTAACCGAGTGATTTTTCTCGACGAGGTTTTTCACCATGCCTCGTCCCATGATGCCGAGCCCTACGAAACCGATTTGCGATGTCATATGAGCAGTATTTCACCGGACTTCGCAGAAGAACAAAGCGCGGCATTCATGGGTTGGTCCCAAAGCGGACACGAGCGAGAGCGAACGAAGATATGGAGTAACGGTCTCGTTCTCGAGTTCGATCTGATCATGTGCTGAGTCGAAGAAAGGTTGGAGTTGCGAAGGTCCGGGCCCCCATGTATCTTGGAGGACAAGATGATTATGAACTCCAGCCGAATTATGTTTATTTACCGCTACTGGCGTCCGGTAGCGGCATCGGCGGAGTAGGTTCATCTGAAAGATTAGCTAAGCTTCAGTTGAGATCGACATCCACACGAGCCGCGACCGACAAAAGGTTGCGGCTTTTGTTTTGCAGCAAGGAGGGCATATGAACACGACAGCGGCGATGGTGAATCCGGCAGGGCCCGTGAGATCAGTTGCGGGGCGGTTTGGCGTCTATGGGGGCAGGTATGTGCCGGAGACGCTGATGGCGGCGCTCGAAGAGTTGGAGCACGCCTATGGTGAGGCCAAGGAAGATCCGGCGTTTCAGGCGGAGCTGGCTGATCTGCTGCATAACTACTGCGGGCGGCCGACTCCGCTGTATTTTGCGAAGCGGCTGACGGAGCAGTGCGGTGGGGCGAAGATTTATCTGAAGCGTGAGGACCTGCTGCATACGGGGGCGCACAAGATCAACAATGCGCTTGGACAAGGGCTGCTGGCGCGGCGGATGGGGAAGCAGAGGATCATTGCCGAGACGGGCGCGGGGCAGCATGGGGTGGCGACGGCTACGGTCTGTGCGCTGTTTGGGCTGGAGTGCGTGGTTTATATGGGGGAGGAAGACATGCGGCGGCAGGAGTTGAATGTCTACCGGATGCGGCTGCTGGGCGCGGAGGTGCGTGGCGTTTCGGGAGGGTCGGCGACGCTGAAGGACGCGATCAACGAGGCGATGCGGGATTGGGTGACGAATGTCAGGACGACGTATTACGTGCTGGGGAGTGCGCTGGGGGCGCATCCTTATCCGACGATGGTGCGGGACTTTCATCGGGTGATCGGGCGCGAGGCGAAGGTGCAGATGCTGGAGCGGGAGGGACGGCTGCCGACGGCGATTGTTGCCTGCGTGGGTGGGGGATCGAATGCGATTGGGGCTTTTTATGAGTTTTTGCCGGATGAGAACGTGCAGTTGATCGGCGTTGAGGCGGGTGGGCGCGGGACGGCGCTGGGTGAGCATGCGGCTCGGTTTCAGAAGGTGGGTGGCGGACTGCCGGGGGTGCTGCAGGGTACGTACTCGTATGTGCTGCAGGATGAGGCCGGGCAAGTTAGCAGCACCCATTCGGTTAGCGCGGGGCTGGACTATGCGAGCGTGGGGCCGGAGCATGCGATGCTGCATGATTCGGGGCGGGCGAGCTATGTTTCGTGCTCGGACGATGCGGCGTTGAAGGCGACGGTGACGTTGTCGCGGACGGAGGGGATTCTGCCGGCGCTGGAGAGTGCGCATGCGGTCGCGGAGGCGATCCGGTTGGCTCCGACGATGACGAAGACGGCGGTGCTGATGGTGAATCTATCTGGACGCGGCGATAAGGATATGGGGATTCTGGCGCGGGAGCTGGATTTGAAGGGCAGCGAGTCAGCGAGTTAGCAGGTCAGCTCGGCGAAAGGACAATGCAGAACGATGGCGATTGAGTTTAGGAAGAAGCCGGGGATTGTTGCCTATTTGACGGCGGGTGATCCGGACCTGGCGACGACGCGGGAGATTGCGCTGGCGGCGATCGATAATGGCGCGGATGTGATTGAGCTGGGGGTGCCGTTCAGCGATCCGCTGGCGGATGGGCCGGTGATTCAGCGGGCGAGTGAGCGGGCGGTGGCGCGGGGTACGCGGCTGACCGATGTGCTGGGCTTGGCGAAGGAGTTGCGCGCGGCGCGGCCTGCGGCGGGGTTGGTCTTGTTTTCTTATTTGAATCCTGTGGTGCGGATGGGGATGAAGACGTTTTGTGCGCGGGCCGCGGAGGCTGGCGCGGATGGCGTGCTGCTGACGGACATGATTGTGGAAGAGGCCGGAGAGTATCTGGAGGCGATGCGGGAGCATAAGCTGGCTCCGGTGTTTCTGGCGGCGCCGACCAGTCCGGATGCGCGGTTGAAGGCGATTGCGGAGGTGTCGCAGGGGTTTGTGTATGCGATCTCGCGTGTGGGGATTACGGGGACCCAGCAGAAGGTTGCGGGGGATGCTTCGGAGCTGGTGGCGCGGCTGCGGCAGTTTACGACGCTGCCGATTGCGGTTGGGTTTGGGATTTCGAATGCGGAGCATGTGAAGGCCGTTGGCGAGTTTGCGGATGCGGCGGTCATTGGCAGTGCGCTGGTGGCGCTGATCGAGAAGACTCCGCCAGCCGAGGCTGCGACTGCGGTCGGGCGATTTATCGCGGGGTTGCGAGCATGACGTTCGACAGAGACGGGATGGTCCGTAATGACGTGATGCGACGGTTATCATTGAAGGAACAAATCATTTCGCAGCGAGTCGCGCATAGATGTGCGCTGCTGCCCAGCGAGGAAACTGGATGGATATCTCCGACTGGAGAAAGAAGATCGATGAGCTGGATGATTGAGATTGTTCGCCTCATCAACCAGCGTGCGGAGGCTGCGCGCGCGATTGGAGAGCTCAAGAAGACGGCCAATCTTCCGGTGTATGAGCCGCGCCGGGAGCAGGACGTCTTCGACCGTGTTCGCGCGGCGAATCCGGGGCCGCTGGCGGACGCCGAACTGCTGCATGTGTATGAGCGGATTATCGACGTGATGCGGACGTTGCAGCGGCGGGATCAATAGACTGCCAAATTTTGTAACTAAATTGAGTTACGTATAGAGAGAGTGAAACGAAGACGATGATAGTTGCGATGCATGGCCAGGCGACGGAAGAGAATATACAGCAGGTGATCGAGCGGATGGTGGAGCTCGGCTTCAATGTTCACCGCACGACGGGCGCGGCACAGACGATTCTGGCGGGAGTGGGGACGCCGGAGCACTTTGAGGTCGCGGAGTTCAAGGTGCTGCCGGGAGTGCATGACGCGTACCGGATCTCGTCGCCGTACAAGCTGGCGGGGCGGAGCTTCCGGCCTGAGGGAACGACGGTCAAGTTTCCGAATGGCGTGGTCGTGGGCGGCAAAGAGGTCGTGGTGATGGCGGGGCCGTGCTCGGTGGAGTCGCGGGAGCAGATTCTGACGAGTGCGAAGCAGGTTGCGGCGGCGGGCGGGAAGTTTCTGCGGGGAGGCGCGTTCAAGCCGCGGAGTTCGCCGTACAGCTTCCAGGGCATGGGGCTCGATGGGTTGAAGCTGCTGCGCGAGGTCTCGGATGAGACGGGACTGCTCGTGATCACGGAGGTGATGGAGATCTCGCAGATCGAGCTGATGCTGCCGTATATCGATTGCTTCCAGGTGGGTGCGCGGAATATGCAGAACTTCAACCTGCTGCGCGAGCTGGGGCATGTGCGGACGCCGGTGCTGATGAAGCGCGGGATTGCGGCGACGATTGAAGAGGTGCTGCTGAGTGCGGAGTACATTCTGTCGGGTGGCAACTACAACCTGATGCTGTGCGAGCGTGGAGTACGGACGTTCGAGACGTATACGCGCAATACGATGGATATTTCGGCGATTCCGGTGTTGAAGAAGCTGACGCATCTGCCGGTGCTGGGCGATCCGTCGCATGGCGTGGGGATACGCGACCTGGTGCCGGCGATGGCGCTGGCGAGCGTGGCCGCTGGAGCGGACGGACTGCTGATGGAGATGCATCCGAACCCGGACAAGGCGATGAGCGATGGGGCGCAGAGTTTGTATCCGGAGCAGTTACAGAAGCTGATGGCGCAGCTGCGGCTGCTGGCGCCGGTTGTTGGCAGGACGATTGCGTAAGGCGAGGATGCGAGCATGATGGAGCGCGTTTTCATCATCGGGACGGGGCTGATTGGCGCTTCGACCGGGCTGGCCCTGCGTGCGGCTGGTTTTGCGGGCCGCATCGACGGGTGGGACACGAGTCTGCTGGAGATGGCAGCGGCGGTGCAGATGGGTGCGATCGATGGTAGAGCAGCCGATCGCGAGGACGCGCTGGAGCTGGCTCGCTTGGCGGATGTGATTGTGCTTGCGGTGCCGGTGCTTGCGATCAAGGACTGGATGCAGCTGCTGGCGCCGGTGTTGCGGGCCGGACAACTGGTGACCGATGTGGGAAGTACGAAGCTCGAGATTGTGGAGCTTGCGCGAAAGATTGTTCGCCGATGAGCAGACTGCCAGTTTCTTGCCAGGACATCCGATGGCGGGCAAGGAGTCGGGCGGAGCTTTGCTGGCGGAGGCGGGGCTGTTCGATGGGGCGATGTGGCTGTTTACGCCGACGGGGCCCGACATGACTGCGATTGAAAAGGAGTGGCGGGGGTGGGTCGGTTGTTTCGGATCGCGAACGCTGGATATGGATGCGGCGCGGCATGATGAGTTGTGCGCGTGGGTGAGTCATCTGCCGCAGATGCTGTCGACGGCGCTGGCGGCGCTGCTGGAGGACAGGTTTGGCGATGCGCCGGAGATTGCGGCGATTGGCGGACGGGCGCTGAGGGAGACGACGCGGCTGGGGGCGAGTCCGTACAGCATGTGGCGGGATGTGGCGATGACCAATACTGGGCCGATTGCCGATACGCTGCTGGCGCTGGAGCAGCGATTGCAGCATGTGCGGGAGAACCTGCGGACGCCAGAGCTGCGGGACGAGTTTGCGCTGGCGAACCAGTTTCGCCAGAGGCGATGATGTGTGGTTGATCTAATCTGAATTGATGCGTGGCAAATCCAAAGGAAGATCAACAGACCTGTGAGCGATTCGATAAACCATCTCCAAATCAGCCTTGCCGATGTAGTTGCCGCGCGGGAGCGGGTGCGTGGAGCGATCTATTATTCGCCTTGCCCGCACTCGCAGATGTTGTCCGCGCTGACGGGGCAGCAGATTTATCTGAAGCTTGAAAACCTGCAGATGACGGGCTCGTTCAAGGAGCGTGGGGCGCTGAACCGGATTGCGATGCTGACGCCGGAGCAGGCGGCGCGGGGTGTGGTGGCGGCGAGCGCGGGCAATCATGCGCAGGGTGTGGCGTATCACGCGACGAAGCGGGGGATTCGTGCGCTGATTGTGATGCCGCTGGCGACTCCGCTGGTGAAGGTGACGGCGACGCGCGGGTTTGGCGCTGAGGTGGTGCTGTATGGCGCCAACTACGACGAGGCATGCGAGGAGGCGATGCGGCTGTGCGCGGCGGAGGGGATGACGTTTATTCATCCGTTCGACGATGCAGTGGTGATGGCGGGGCAGGGGACGATTGGGCTGGAGTTGCTGGAGCAGGTTCCGCAGCTGGAGGCGGTGGTGGTGCCGATTGGCGGCGGTGGGCTGATTGGCGGGATTGCGTGCGCGATCAAGGAGTCGCGGCCTGAGATTCGGGTGATTGGGGTGCAGACATCGCGGCTGCCTTCGATGATCGCGGCGGTAGAGTTGCATCGACCGGTGACGATGGAGCCGGCGACGACGATTGCCGATGGTATCGCGGTGCGGCGGGCGGGGGACGTGACGCTGCCGGTGGTCGAACGGTATGTCGATGAGATTGTGACCGTGGATGAGGACGAGATTGCCTCGGCGATCCTGGTGCTGCTGGAGCGGGAGAAGACGCTGGCCGAGGGCGCTGGTGCGACGGCGCTGGCTGCTTTGTTGCAGAAGAAGACCTCGCTGAATGGGGCGCATACGGCGGTGATGGTGTGCGGCGGAAATATCGATGTGACGCTGCTGAGCCGGATTATTGAGCGTGGTCTGGTGCAGGATGGGCGGTTGATTCGGTTGCGGATTCATCTGCTGGATAAGCCGGGGGCGCTGGCGGAGCTGACGCGGCTGATTGCGAGTTATCGGGCGAACATTGTGGATACGCTGCACAATCGCGCTTACTACGGCGTGAATCTTGGCGATACGGTGATCGACATTACGATGGAGACGCGTGGGCGGGAGCAGGTGGAGGAGTTGCTGGCTGCGCTGACGGCGGAGGGGTATAAGCATAGCCGGGTGATTTAGCGGCCGCGTTGTGGCTGCACCTTGTGTCAGGATTTTTCGTAGTGGAAGTGGAGTTCCTGCTCGCTGGCTACGGGCTGGCCGTCTCTGGTGGCGGGGTGGAAGATCCATTGCTGGACGGTCGCGATGACGGTTTCGTCGATGCCGTGGCCGAGGCCGCTGGTCATTTTGATGTCGGCGATTTTGCCTGTGGTGTCGATGACGATGTCGAGGATGACGTCGCCCTTGGTGCCGTGAGGGAGTACGGAGAGGTCAGGCTTGGGTGTGGGGAAGTAGCTGGCGAGCGCGATGTTGATGTTGCCGGAGCCGAGGGAGTCCGCGCCTGTAGTGGAGTCGGGATTCGGTGTGGCGGGGGAGTTGGTGTTGGGCGAGGCTGTGTTGGTCTTTTACTTTCGGGGTGGGTGGTGGGAGCGGCGTGTTGGTTGCCGCTAGTTGAGGCTCGGTTTTGGGGTTGGGCGTGGACGCCTGGATCGGGGCCCGGCCGGGCAGGTAGGTGACCATGAGATTGGTGCCGTGCTCGTTGCCGGGCAGGCGGATGGGAGCGATCCAGGAGGCGCGCTGATGGACTAGAACGCCGAGGAGAAGCAGGTGCAGCAAGGCCGATGCCGCAGCGTGCTTTGCGCTGCGGCTGGGTGCTGCGATCGGCTTGCCAATGGTGTCGATGTTGCTTCTCCGTAGATGCGGGCCTGATTGCGTTGTTCGAGCAGAATAGCAGGCGCTTAGCACGATGTTGATTAGACGCGGGTGAAGGTGGTCTGTTGTTTTTCGTCGTGGCGTTCGGCGGCGAGGGTGATGAGGCGGTCGATGAGTTGTTTGTAGGGGATGCCGGTGGCTTCCCAGAGCTTGGGGTACATGCTGATGCTGGTGAAGCCGGGCATGGTATTGATTTCGTTGAGGTAGATGCGGGCGGGTTTGCCCTTCTTGTTCTTCTTTGCCTTGGTAGCCGGCTCCATGAGGAAGTCGACGCGGGCGAGGCCGGCGCAGTCGCAGGCGCGGAAGGCGGCGATGGCCATTTTGCGGATTTGTTTGGATTCGGATTCGGTGAGCTTGGCGGGGATGATGGGGATGCTGGTGTCGGAGTGGTACTTGGCGTTGTAGTCGTAGAACTCGGCGCCGGGGACGATTTCGCCGACTACGGAGGCTTCGGGGGAGTCGTTGCCGAGGACGGCGACTTCGAGTTCGCGGGGCTTGGCGCCGGGGCCGCCGACGCCTTGTTCGATGATGAGTTTGCGGTCGAAGCTGGCGGCGAGGTCCATGGCGGGGGCGAGTTCGCTGCGGTCGTGGACCTTGCTGATGCCTACGGAAGAGCCTAGATTCGCGGGTTTTACGAAGACGGGGTAGGTGAGGTATTTTTCGATGAGCTTGGTGCAGCGTTTGGGGTCGGACTTCCATTCGCTGCGGAGGAGGTTGACGTGTGGGGTTTGAGGCAGGCCGGCGGCGGCGAAGAGCTGCTTCATGGCGGACTTGTCCATGCCGGTGGCGGAGCCGAGGACGCCGGAGCCTACGTAGGCGATGTCGGCGAGTTCGAAGAGGCCCTGGATGGTGCCGTCTTCGCCGAAGGTGCCGTGGAGGACGGGGAAGATTACGTCGAGCGATTGGGCGAGAGGGCCGCTTTGCTGGGCGAGGGCTTCATTTTGAACGGCAATGCCAGCGCTGGCGCTTAGCTGGATGGATTTTGTTTTTGGTGTTTTGAGCAGGCCTGGAGCTGGTTTTGTGTCGCCTGCAAGTAACTGCGCAGCTGCGGCGGAGGTGATCCACTGGCCCTGTTTGGTGATGCCGATGGGGACTACTTCGTATTTTGTTTTGTCGATGGCGTTGAGGATGGAGGCGGCGGAGAGGAGGGAGACCTCGTGCTCGCCGGAGCGGCCGCCGAAGAGGATGCCTACGCGTAGCTTCTTTTTTGTGGGTTTCTTCGTCATGGATAGCTACAAGTTTCTACTAGTTTGCGGTTAGGCGCGGAAAAAAATTGGGAGAGGTATCGAGCTGGTTTTTTCAGGGGGTTTTGAGA
Source organism: uncultured Acidobacteriaceae bacterium (assembly GCA_963756685.1). Classification (GTDB taxonomy): domain Bacteria; phylum Acidobacteriota; class Terriglobia; order Terriglobales; family Acidobacteriaceae; genus Edaphobacter. Next base: position 1,420,156 of record CAVWON010000001.1, on the reverse strand, counting down.
ATTTTGATGTTTTTGTGGTGGTAAATCGTGGTGAAGTTGTGGTGAATTGCGTGGTGGTTGTGGTGTGCTAACGGACACTTTTTCGCTGTCTAAGAACCTGCCAACCTTTTGGAATATTTTTTGTGTGAAGCGAGGGGGCCGTGGTCGAAAAAAGCAGATTCCTCCGCTACGCCTGCGGAATGACAACAAAGGGGAGGCGCTGTGGAGGCAACGAAGGGGAAGCGATCTGGCGCCAAGGGACGCAACTGCGACATTGTTCGGCGAAAAAATTGATCTCCTGGTTTGATTGAAGTTCAGGGGCCTTTCATTTTGTCAAATTATTGTCATGAAAGCGGTTGCCTCGTGCTGGTTTGAAGAGAACGTCGCGTGAAACGCTCTTCGATTGAGAGCCTGGTTATAACCATTTTGTTTTGATCTGTTTGCGTCCGTCGGGTTTGTCCTGTGAGGTTGCCGGGACGCTTCGGAATCGCGTCCTGAGGCGCCGACCATCTGTAACGAGTTGAGGCGGACGCTGGAGATTCCTGAAGCCAGCGTTCGATTTTCGGACGTATACTGAGCGGCACACGAGAGCTCGCGGCTTGTGCAGGTCTGGAGGCGCGATATGAAGATCCGATTGAGCAGTGGAATGTTCCTTGTGCTGGCGTTATCGCTGGTGGGTGTTGCGGTGCGCGCGCAGAGTGGAGTGGTCGGTGGGCAGAGTAGTCCGACAGCTGGTTCTTCCCATGAAGACGCTATGACCGCGCAGGAGGTGAGTACGGCGGCGGACAACGGTGCGATGCCGGGCGACTCGCATGTAAGGATCGTGCGGCTGAGCGATGTGAAGGGCATGCTTGCGCTGGACCGCAAGACAGGCCTGGGATTTGAGCAGACGATGCAGAATATGCCGATCGTTCAAGGCGAGAGACTGCGTACTGCCGACGGGTTTGCCGAGGTGGAGTTTGAGGACAACAGCACGCTGCGGCTGGCACCGAACTCGCAGGTCGATTTTTCGCTGCTGGCGCTGCGGAGCTCCGGAGCGAAGGCTTCGACGATGAATGTCGTGAAGGGGACCGTGTATGTAGTCACGGAGAGCACGAAGGGCAACGAGTTCATGCTGGTGGCTGGTGATACGAAGATGACGGTAACGCCTTCGACGCATCTTCGGCTTGAGGTGGTGGAGGACGGGAAGACGGTGTTGTCGGTCTTCAACGGAAACGTGGAGGTGCAACACGGCGACGAGACGACGATGGTGGTGAAGAAGGAGTCGTTGACGCTGGACGCTGACCAGGCGACTGTTGCCAAGAAGGTGGCGGGGGAGCAGTATGACGCGTGGGACAAAGAGTCGAACGATTATCACCAGCGCTATGCGATGGCGAATACGTTTGCCGGCGGCGGGAACGCCTTTGGCCTGAGCGACCTGAATTACTACGGGAGCTTTATCAATGCAGGCGGGTTCGGGTCGTTCTGGCAGCCTTATTTTATTGGTGCGGGTTGGAGTCCTTACGCGAACGGGTTGTGGGCGATGTATCCCGGGGCGGGCTACTCGTGGGTGTCGCCTTATCCGTGGGGATGGCTGCCGTATCACTCGGGCGCGTGGTCGTTTTACCCGGGCTATGGCTGGGGTTGGCAGCCGGGCGGCAGCTTTAATGGGTTGAACAATATTGTGGCGGGAACGGTGCCGGGAGGGACGACAGCTGTGGGCGCTGTGGCTGCGGGAACTGTGCATTCGCCGTTGCGGGCGGCCGCTCTGCCGCAGGCACCTGCTGCACCTGCTGCGGGCGCAGCGAGACAGTCGCTGGTGCTCGCGAACCAGACGCCGATCGTGTACTCGCAGGAGAGCAAGCCGGGAAACTTTGTGTTTCAAAAGGACTCGGCAGGGCTGGGGGTCCCGAGAGGATCGCTAGGAAGCCTGAACAAGATTTCGAACGATGTAGTGAAGCATGGATCGGCGAGCATGCCAGTGTATGCCGCTGCGCCTGGAGGAATTGAAGCCGCCAACCGTGGGGCGAGCCAGGGACCAGCGACGCTGCGGCCTGCATCATCGGGACCGAACGGGAGCTCGACTCTTTCTGCGGCTTCACGGCCTGGAGGGAGTGAGGCTTCAACAGGAGCGCAGCCGGCGACGGCGAGCCACAGCGGGAACGCTTCTGCGACGATGGGCGGTGGAGCGTCGATGGGTTCGGGAGGCGGATCGGGCGGCGGTGGAGGCCATGGTGGTTCTGCAGCGAGCCCGAAGTAGAGAACTGTGGGTGGTTGCGGGTGTGACAGGATAATGCAGAGTTGTGCCATGAGGTTGGATGGTTCGCCGCTGCACCGTTTCTCTGTCTTTGTCGTAATCTGACATAGGAGGAGAGAAAGACTATGTCGGATGAAGATCTGAAGGCTGAGATTGAGCGGTTGCGGGCGGAGAACGACAAGCTGAAGAACAAGGGTGTGCGGGGGCTCAGTCTGAAGGTGAGCGAGAAGGGCGGACTGTCGCTCTATGGCGTCGGCCGTTTTCCGGTGACGCTGTATAAGGAGCAGTGGCGCAAGATTCTTGATATGGCTCCGGAGATTGAGGCGTTTATCAAGGAGAATGACAGCCGGTTGAAGGCTAAGGAGTAGTCGCCTCAGATTTCGATGGCTACTACTTCGTGATCAAGGACGGTGGGTACGACGAAGATCAGGTGGTCGGCGGTTCGGCCTTGGGGCCGGGCGATGGGTATGGTTCGTTCCGCTACCAGAAGGTGCGCTCGTTTTGCCTGGATGCCTGCGGGTAGACGCAGCTTGATGGTTTGCGCGCCTATGGGGAAGAAGTCGCGGTAGGGGCCCTTCATCGCCATGGGGTTGGTGAGGTTTACGAGGTGGATGGTGATGGAGCTTGGATTGCGCCATACCGTCACGTCGAGGACGCCTGGGCCGACGACTTCGATGGCGGGGCCTTCGTTGTTGGCCCAGGAGACGGTGTTGCGGAGGAGCTTGAGGTGGTCGGCGGAGAGGACCTCCCAGAAGGTGCGGTCGATATCGAAGGGAAAGTAGGCGACGCGGCCTGCGGGCTGGCGGAGGTAGAGGCAGGAGATGTCGGTTTTGGGGGTGCGCGGGTAGACCTTCTCCATGGGGAGGTCGGGGTAGCTGGGGATGAGGGTGATGGGGGTTTCGGCGAAGGGCTCGCGGGGGGTGACGTCGAGGCGGGAGACTCCGTTGATGATGCGAGGGGCGTCTTCGAGGCCGGTGAAGACGATGTGGCGAGGGAGGGCTTCATGCTCGAGGCGGAGGTAGGAGTTGAGCATGGGGCTGGGTGGGCGACTGTTGAAGTCGACGGCGAAGAGGTCGGCGAGGGCGAAGTTTTTGCGGGGAGCGCCCAGCTCGTCGTAGAGGCTGGTCTCGTGGGTAGCGATTATGCTGCCACCGTTTTTGACGAAGGCGCGGAGTTGATCGCACTGTGCGTCGCTGAGCGCGGCGATGTTGGGGAGGATGAGGGTCTTGTAGGGTGCGAGATGGGCCGCGTCGAGATTGCGGTCGTGCACCATCTCGAAGGGGATGCGGGATTCGATGAGGGCCTGGTACCAGCCGAGGGCGTGGTCTTCGACTTTGTCAGCGTAGTGGTCGCCACTGTAGTACCAGGCGGTTTGCTGCGAGTAGACGAGGGCGACGCGGGCCAGGGGTTGCTGGTGGGTGAGGTAGGGTTGATTCTTTTCGGTCCAGAGATAGATCTGTTCGACGCCGGCTGAGCCAGCGCTCGTCGTGGAGGGTGGCGGAGAATTTGCTGAACCAGGGGCGCATGCCGTTGGCGATGGCGTCGAGGACCCAGATGCGGATCTCGGCGGAGGCGTTGACGCTGTCTTTCCAGCGGTAGGGCTCTTCGAGGCCGACGCCGAAGAGGCCGATGACGGGCTTGTTGCCCATGGTGGCGCGATACTCTTTGGCGGTTTTGCCCATGAGCCAGGGTGGTTGGAGTCCGCGGCGGGCCTGGCGGTCGGCGACGAGCATGGGAGCGCGGCGGGAGGCTTCGATGGCGTCGAGGGGATTGTGGGCTCCGCTGCCGTTGTTCGGGATGGAGGCGGCCTGGGGATTGGTTTTGCGGATTTCGGTGTTCCAGGTATCGATGACGGCGATGAGACGCTGCTGGCGCCAGAGGATGTAGGCTTTGCGGGCAGGATCTTGCGGGTTTGTGGTGCGAGGGAGATCGAGGCCGGTGGCGGTCTTGAAGTTTTCGCGGCAGTGGACGCAGTAGCAGTCGCCGGAGCCGTCCCAGCGATTGAAGAAGAGGCCGTCGGGCTGGTAGCGGGACATGATCTCGTGATGGACGGAGGTCATGAAGTCGAAGTTGTAGGGGCCAAGGGCGCAGGTGACCCACATCTCGGGCGAGGACCAGTGGCGGCGAGGATTGCCTTCGGCGTCGACGGCGATCCAGTCGGGGTGGGCGGCTTTGGCGTCGTCGTAGGTGGCGTGAGGGTCGGTGCGGATGAGGACGGACATGTTGAGTTTGCGGCAGCCGGTGACGAGTTCGCCGAGGACGTCGCGGTTGTCGAGCCAGGCGCTGCGATGGTGGAAGGGGACCTGGGTGGGGTAGTAGGCGACACAGCCTCCTCCGCTGAGACAGACGCCGTCGGAGCGGGTGCGCTGGAAGTAGTCGAACCAGAAGGCGGGGTCGAAGTGGATGGGGTCGTCTTCGACGAGGGTGAGTTGCGCCCAGCGCTGGGGCTTGGAGGCCCAGCTGGGGATGGGCTCGGAGGCGATGGGTGGAGTGGTTTGTCCCCAGAGAAGCGATGGGGTTAGGTGAGTGATGGCGGCTGTGGCCCCGGCGACGGTGGTGGACTGCAGAAATTCACGGCGCGTAAGGGAGGGTTGGTCCATGCGCATCATGGTACCGCGAGGTTAGGCAGCTGGATGGCTAGACGTTGAATTTGAAGAAGAGGATGTCGCCGTCCTTGACTATGTAGTCTTTGCCTTCGGAGCGGAGGAGGCCGGCTTCTTTGACGGCTTGTTCGCTGCCGTATTTGAAGAGGTCAGCGGAGGCGTAGCAGTCGGCTTTGATGAAGCCCTTTTCGAAGTCGGAGTGGATGACGCCTGCGGCGCCGGGGGCCTTGGTGCCGCGACGGATGGTCCAGGCGCGGACCTCCTGCACACCTGCGGTGAAGTAGGTGATGAGGTCGAGGAGGCGGTAGGCGGAGTGGATGAGGCGGTTGAGACCGGGTTCTTTGAGGCCCAGCGATTCGAGGAATTCGGTACGCTCGGCGGGTTCGAGCTGGGCGATCTCGGCTTTCGAGTGCGCCTGAGATGCGGACGACCTGGCTATTCTCTTCGGCGGCGCGTTTTTCCACGGCGGCGGTGTAGGCGTTGCCGGTGATGAGGCCGGACTCGTCGACGTTGGCTACGTAGAGCTGGGGCTTGGCAGTGATGAGGAAGAGATCGCGGGTGTAGGGTCTTTCTTCGTCGGTGAGATCGACGGTGCGGGCCGGTTTGCCGGCTTCGAGGGCTTGCTTGAGCTTGGAGAGAGCGGCGAACTCGGCCTTGATCTTGTGGTCGGCGTTGGCGGGTTTGTTTAGCTTTTCGACTTTGGCGTGGCGCTTTTCGACGGTGTCGAGGTCGGCGAGGAGGAGTTCGGTGTTGATGATGTCGATGTCGTGGAGGGGGTTGACTCCGCCGGCGACGTGGACGACCTCGGGGTCGTCGAAGCAGCGGACGACGTGGCAGACGGCGTCGGTGGCGCGGATGTGGCCGAGGAACTGGTTGCCGAGGCCTTCGCCTTTGCTGGCGCCTTCGACGAGGCCGGCGATGTCGATGAACTCCATGGTGGTGGGGACGAGGGACTTGGGCTTGATGAGGTCGGCGATTTTGGCGAGGCGGGCGTCGGGCACGGTGACGACGCCGGTGTTGGGGTCGATGGTGCAGAAGGGGTAGTTGGCGGCTTGCGCTTTGGCCGAGGTGAGGGCGTTGAAGATCGTGGATTTTCCGACGTTGGGGAGGCCAACGATTCCGCAATTCAATGGCATTGTGTGTTGTTTCCTTGTAACGAGGCTTGCTTTGGCGTCGTGGGATTGTCTTTAACAGGATAGTTCATTAGCGGATTATGGGCATGGCGCTGCTCGGCCGAGAGGCATCGGCCGGGCGAAGACAGTGCAGCGGGTCGGCGGAGAGTCGGGCGATTGTGTGAGTTGATCCCGAGGTCAGGGGGCGCCGGCGGATGAAACCTTACAGGCACCGTAGTTCTTTGACAGTTTTCCCACTAGAAAATATCGCTTGCCCGAGGTGTCCTTTTTCTTTTTGCCGGATACTTTTACCCGTTCGCCGATCTTGATGGCGGTCATGTCCCCGATGAGGTCGTAGGTCTGCCGATCGCCTTCATTGAGAAGAATGGTTGAATTTGGGGCGGAGGAGACGCAGCCGTGGAGCGTGTCGGCCTGAGCGGGTTTTGGAAGCAGGAAAAGGAAAGAGGCAAAGCAGAAGGCCGGTGAGCTTATGACGCGAAGATGACTTCAAGGGAACCTCATTTCCTGACCGTTCAAAGAAGAGTGGGTTCATTGTGAGTTTCTGCAACGGCTGACGGCCGGGTCAAGGTAATTTTTGACCAGTGTTTACTCGGAGCCACGGGGGCAGTGGACTCGTCTAACCTTAGAACCTGGATGAAAGCCGTCTTTCAATCCGGCATTTTTGTTGCGGCGCTTGCGGGTGTAGCCGCTGCGCAGACGACGCTGCATACGACCACTACGCTGGTGGTTGTGCCTACTCTTGTCCAGATGCAAGATAACGGGGTGGTCTTCTCTCTGACTGCGGACGATTTCGTCCTGACGGACAACGGAGTTCCGCAGAAGGTGATGCTGGAGGAGGAGACGAAGCGACCGCTGTCGCTGGTGGTGCTGATCCAGACGGGTGGAGTGGCCCACGGACAGTTTCCGAGTTATGTGAATCTTGAGACGATGCTCGTTTCCCTGCTTGGCGGAGCGCCCAATAAGGTGTCGATTGTGAACTTTGACAGCATGCCTGAGGCGGCGTCTCCGTTTACGTCGGATGTTGCGCAGTGGAAGGAGGCGATCGACAAGCCGGAGCAGGGAGATAGTGGGGCGGCGATCTACGATGGGATTGCGTATGCTCTCGATCTGTTGAAGAAGGAACCTGTTGGAAACCGCCGGGCGATTTTGTTGATCAGCCAGGAACGGGACGATGGTAGCAAGACGCAGATGAAGGACATTGTCCGGGACTTAGGAGAGACGAATACCGCGATCTACAGTGTTACGTTTTCTGCGGAAAAGACGGAGGCGAGGCTGGCGTTGAAGTACCCGCATGTGAACCCGCCGATCTCGGTAGTTCCTAGCGACGGTACGCTGAAGGCTTACAACGATCCGGCGAGGCCTACTCAGGGATATTTCAAGCTTGATGCACCGCTTCGGCTGATCTTCGGCGCGATGCGCAAGAACCTCTCGGCGGAGGTTGCCAACCTTTCCGGAGGCGAGTCGTTCAGCTTCGACGAGCGCAGTGAGTTGGAACAGGATTTAAGTATCCTGAACAATCACATTCGCAACAGCTATGTGCTCAGCTTTTATCCGACTTCGACGGAGCCGGGACTTCATGCGATCAAAGTTTCATTGGCCCATCATCCGGAGATGGTTGTCTCGGCAAGAACGAACTATTGGGCCGCTGGCCAAAAATAATGGAGAGGAAATCGTCGCGGAGGGCTTGTCGCAATAGCGGGAGGCGGTTAGGCTGGTGGTGATATCTGAGGAGAGTGCGATGCAGAGGATTGGTTTGGTGTGTGCGATGGCGGGTTTGATGGTTTCGAGTGTGGCGCTGGGACAGGGGCCGACAGCCCCTCCGGGGCCGACTGGACCGGCGGCCGAGGTGCAGCGTGCGTATGCGGCGCAGAAGGGCAACATACTGAAGGCGGCTGACAAGATGCCGGCGAGCCGAGTACCAGTTCAAGCCGACGCCTGATGTGCGGACGTTTGCACGGGTCGTGAACCATGTGACCGAGGCACAGGCGCGTAGCTGCGGGATCGCCAACGGCACGGCTCCGGCCGATATGGTGAAGACGCCTGCGGACACGGCGGACAAGGACACAATCATCGCGGGGCTGAAGGCTTCGTTTGCGGAGTGCGACAAGGCTTTTGCAGCGACGACCGATGCGAACTTTACCGAGATGTTTACCGTGGGACAGGGGAAGCGGTCGCGTGCGGGGCTGATGTGGGGTACGGTTTCGCATGACAATGAGCAGTACTCGACGCTGGCGATGTACCTGCGGTTGAAGGGTCTGGTGCCGCCAAGCAGCGAGAAGTAAGTAACAGATACGGAGGGAGCCATGAGACGAGCGCTCGTTTGTCTTGTTGTGTCCTTGTCGGTTTGTGCTTGCGCGCAAGAGCAAAAGCCGATGACGCTGAAGGCCGTTTTGCTTGAGCAGCTGCGGTCGACCCACAATAAAGCGGAGTGGTTTGTGCCGGCGAATACGGCGGTGGCGGGGCTGACTCCGGCGCAGGCGAGCTGGACGGACAAGAGCGGGAACCACTCGGTGGGGCAGCTGGCGAACCATCTCGTCTTCTGGGATCGGGAAGCACTGATGAGGTTCAAAGGCGAGAAGCCGGCCAAGTTCGATGGCAACAACGATGAAACCTTCAATAATTTTGGTGAGAAGAGCTGGGACGCGACGGTGACGCAGCTTGACGCGGTGATGACAGAGTGGGAGAAGGCAGTGGAGGCGGCCGATGATCAGAAGATCGCCTTGTGGGCCTCGACGATTGCGCATGTAGGGGCGCACAATGCGTACCATATCGGGCAGATGGTGTATGTGCGGAAGCTGCAGGGAGTTTGGGACCCGGCAAAAGGGGTGAAGTAGACGGAGCGGAGTCTGGGCCGCTGCAACGAACGTACGTTCGCTTGCGTCTCTTGTTATGTCGAGACGAGACTACGGGCGGATGGGCGCCTGTTCCGCTCGACAGATGAAAGGACTGCATGACATCGGCACCACAAAACAGGTTTCGCGCCCTCGTTTGGGTCGGGGCGGTATTGGTGACTGCATTCGCGGGCATTCAATTTATTCGTCCGGAGTTGACGAACCCTCCTGTTACGGCAGATCTGCAGGCACCTCCGGAGGTGAAGCAGGTGCTAAGAAATTCCTGCTACAACTGCCACTCGAACGAGACGAAGCTGCCCTGGTTCGACAAGGTGGTGCCGGCGTATTGGGTGGTGACGAGCGATGTGACAGAGGCACGGAAGCATCTAAATTTTTCCGAGATCGCCAAGCTTCCTGCAGCGCAGCAGAAAGGGATTCTGTTTGAGGCAGTGAATATGATCCAGCTGGGGGCGATGCCGCTTCCGGCTTATCTGCATGTACATCCTGGCGCGGCGGTCGCGCCGGAGCAGCTTGCGGTGTTGAGGAATTATTTGAATGCACCTACGGCCATGGATGCGACGAAGACAGAAGAGGCCACCGCAAAAGCCTCTGCCGCTATGAGCGCTGCCGATGCGCAGTATGGCAAGTGGATCCATGTCAGTACCGTGGCACTTGATGTGAAGCCGGAGTTCAACGGGGTGGAGTTTATCCCGGACTACAAGAACTGGAAGGTGATCAGCAGCACGGACCGCTTCGACAATCACACGATGCGGGAGATTCTTGGAAATGATGTTGCGATCAAAGCGATTGCGGACAACCGCATCAATCCGTGGCCGGATGGGACGGCGTTTGCCAAGGTGGCTTGGCAGCAGTCGCCGCCGGACGCCCAGGGTGTGGTGAAGACTGGGGCCTTTGTGCAGGTGGAGTTGATGGTGAAGGACGCGAAGAAGTACGCGTCGACCGAGGGCTGGGGATTCGGGCGGTGGCGAGGGACGGACCTGAAGCCGTATGGAGAGGACGCTGGGTTTCAGAATGAGTGCACGGGTTGTCATGCTCCGATGGCCAAGAACGATTTCGTTTACACGATGCCGATTGGAGGCCAGCAGTGAGAGTGACGATGATTTGTTTGCTTGGTGCCGTGCTGTCGGCCGGTCTGGTGAGTTGCTCGGACAACACGAATCCGCGTGTGGTGACGAGGTTGAATCAGGACGCGGGGCTGGTGGGGGAGCTGCCTTCGAATCCGTTGCGGGGCAAGGTGATTACGTCGTGGGTCGATAAGAAGGAATCGACGATGTCTACGCTGTTCGGCAACGATGTTGCATGGCAGTATGCGCGGACGAATGCGGAGATGACTTATCCGGCTGGGTCGGTGCTGTCGGTGGTGACGTGGGGAGAGCAGGAGGACCCGCGATGGTTTGGCGGGAGCATTCCGCAGAGGGCGAAGGTGGTGGAGTTTATTACGGTGACTTCGCCGGGGACGTACTCGTATCAGCGGTATGAGGGATCGCCGCTGAAGAAGGTGGCGAGTGTGGAGGGGAACGATCCGAAGGACAGGGCGGCTTATCTGCTGGGGCAGCGGTCGGCGGTGATGCCTTAGCCGGTCCGGGCCCTGCGGTCTCTCCAAGGTGCGAGGGCCTTGTATTCGGGTGTGGCTGTGATGGTGGTTTTGGTGGCGGCGAGGAGTTTGCGGCGGATGAGCCAGGCCACGGCCGATTGCGCCGAGCTCTTGGAGATGCCGATGGATTCGGCGAGCTCTTGATAGCTGATGCTGACGGCGGAGGCGCGGCGCTGCTGGGCATATTTTTGTTGTTCCGCCGTGAACCAGAGATAGACGAGAAAGCTGGCGGGCCGGCGATCGTGGCCGACGAGGTCGCGCATGAGAATGTCGGTGATATAGGGATCGAGTTTGAACATGGCTATACCGATGGATGATATAGCAAGGACTACCAGATTGCATTGATGAAGAGTGAGAGCTATTGTCTTTTTGTGCCGAGAGTCTTCTGTCAAGGTGCAAGGAGGCTAGTGATGATTCGTGGTGTGAAGATTGTGAGCATTCCAGTTGGGAACCAGGACGTGGCGTTGAAGTTTTATACGGAGAAGCTGGGATTCAAGGTCGCGACGGACCAGGAGATGGCTCCGGGTGGACAGCGGTGGATCGAGCTGAAGATTCCAGGGGCGGATACGAATCTCGCGCTGTTTACGCCGCCTGGGCATGAGAACCGCATCGGCGGGTTTCACGCGATGACGTTCTGGAACCGACGACGTGTTTGTCACGGCGGAACAGTTGAAGAAAAAGGGTGTGCAACTGACGGCTGAGCCGAGGAAAGAGATTTGGGGGACGATGGCCAAGTTCAAGGACCCGGACGGAAATGAGTTTGTGTTTTCGAGCCGGTGAGAGGATGTTCTTATGGGCGCGGCGTTTGTGGATCGTTACGATTTGCGGCGGTTCGTGGAGGCGCAGGGTGGCGTGTATGACCAGGTCTGCGCGGAGTTGCGCACGGGACAGAAGCGGAGCCACTGGATGTGGTTCGTGTTTCCGCAGATTCGTGGGTTAGGGTCCAGCGAGCTGGCGGTGAGGTATGGGATCTCAGGGCGGGAGGAGGCCCGGGCCTATCTGGACCATCCTGTTTTGGGGCCGAGGCTACTGGAGTGTGCGGGGATTGTCGTAGGGCTGGAAGGCAAGACTGTGGGGGAGATCTTCGGGTCTCCGGATGACTTGAAGTTTCACTCGAGCATGACGTTATTTGGCGAGGTGGAGGGACCTGCGGAGCGAGTGTTTCACCAGGCTCTGAAGAAGTACTTTGGCGGGAAGACGGACCAGGCGACTTTGGAGCGGCTTGCGTCTACCAGGTGAAACCGCCTGAAGCCGGGGGCCAGGCGTGGAGGAGCTGGCGAAGTACGACGATGCGGCCGAGGTGGTAGGCGTTGTGGGCGGCGAGCGAGATGAGTTGATCGCGTACGGACATGGTGCGGGTGAGAGAGCCGGGACGGGACGGGCAGCGGACGGGTAATCGAGGCGAGTGATGTCTTGCGCTGCGGCCGCTGCGTGATCGGCTCCCTGGAGGAAGCGCTGGCGGAGTTGTTCCCATGATTCTGAGTGCAGTTTTTCTGGGAAGCCTTCGGAGGGTGTGGTGGGGTAGGGGGTTTCGACGCCGGCGATCCAGTCGAGGGTCATCTGCTGCCAGAAGGTCATGTGCCAAAGCTCGGCGTAGATGGTGTGGGGGACGTTAGGGAGTTCGCGGTGGACGAGCTCGTCGGTTAGGCCTTCGAGAATGTGGGAGGGAGCGGCGGCGTAGCTTTCGGCGATGATGGCCTGGGCCAGTTCGTTCATTGAGTCTCCTTGGTCTTTCGCTGCTGAACTTCCTGCCACTTCGAATCCGCCAGGACCACGGAGGTTTCAATCTGACGATCTGGGACGGTCGAATATTTCTTGAGCAGCCGGTGTTTTTCGTCGGGGCCGACTATTTGAAAGCCGTGTCTTTCGTAGAAACGGATTGCCCAGATGGCATCCGCCCACGTGCCGATCAAGACCGGACCGCTCGCCATCTCCCGCAGATTAGTTAGTAAAAGCGCTCCGATGCCTCGTTTTTGGCTCGTGGTTCGAACGTAGGCGTGTCGGATGAGAGTTACGTCCTGGACGTGTTGGAGGCCCATGACGGCGGTCAGGGCCCCGGCCTCCTCGTATCCCCAGAACACAACACCTTCGGCGATTTCATGGTGGAGTTTTTCCTGGGACATGTAGGGCTCTGTCCAGCGGTCGGCGGGAATGGTGCCTTTGTAGGCACGAGCGCCATCGTTGATGATGGTCGATATTGATTCGAAGTCGCGGTCGTTACAGCGACGCACCATGAATGCTCCGCCTCTAGATCTGAATCATCGGTTGCTAATTTGCGGAAGGCTTTTCGACGTGGTCGATGACGAACACTTCGGCGGAGGCCCTGGTGGCTTCGAATTTTAGGCCGAGCTGCTCCTGCATTGCTGTGGAGAGTGCCGGGGGTGCGTTGGGATCGTCGGCTGTTGGGGGTTTGAAGCCGCCCATGGCTTCGAATTGCGATTCGTCGGGCGTCCAGTTCAGGGTGAAGTCGTAGCGGGCGGTGAGGCCGGTGTGGTCGACGACGGGCTTGTCCATGACTGCGCCCTGCATGCCGTTGCAGAAGTCCTGCATGGTGGAGTTGGTTACCATGAGGGCGCCGAGCTTGCGGAAGAGGAAGTTTCTGGGGTCGCTGGGCTGGTGGGTGGTCTCGGTCAGCTTGGGGCCTCCTTTGCCTATCTCGAGCGCGTAGACGGAGAGCTCCTTCAAATCGTGGTGGAAGGTGAGTTTGAAGCGGTCGGTGAGGGCCGATTGAATCAAGAGCCTCATTTGCTGCGAGCTGGGCCGGCCTTCTACGTCGGGAACGCCGTCGAGGTCGAAGTGATCGGTGGAGAACCAGGCCGGTGCGTCGATGAGCTGTTTGGCATGGAGGCTGTAGGCGAAGGTGATGAGATCGTTCAGGTTGGTGTTGATCGTCATGACGTGACGGCCGCGAACGGTGAAGCCTTTGCCCTGCTGGTCGGGCTTGCTTGGCTTGATCGTGATGACGTCGAACTTGGGTACGGCATCGGCGGCCATTGCCTTGGGAGGCGCGGGGATGGGCCAGGAGTTTTCGGCGGTGACGTGCTCGAGGTTAAGGGTGTGGGTCTGGCCGTTCTGGGTCGCGCTTCCGGCGATGGTGTTGCCGTCAGGGTTCAACGTTCCGGCGTAGGTGACGTCGAGCGGCTTGATCTCAAAGTTGACGCTGGTTCCCTGGAGCGAGATGGCGGTGACGGCGATGGGCTGGCCGCCCTGATCGATGCTGTACATGACGGCTTTAAGCTTGCCGTCGTCCTTGGAGATTTTGATCAGGGTGCGAAGGCCCTTTCCGGCCTCTAGGGTGCCCTGCCAGTTGCCGGTGATGTCTTTTTCCTGGGCACGCAACGGGCTTGTGAACGCTACAAAGATAAGGGTGAGCCCAACCATCCACAAAAGCGTTCTCTTCATTGCGATCTCCTGATTGGGTCACGGGTTATTTGGGAAAGCTGAGTTGCGGAATTCTATCCGGTTAGACCTGTTGCAATGATTACGGTTGGGTTTGGCTGAAAGTTCGGATGCGGCGATTTCTCCTGACCTGGAGGGTTACGCGCATGGCGTAGCGAATGACCCTCCCCCTGGCCGAAATGTGCGCAAAGTCTTCATTCGATTTGAGTTAGGTTTGGACTTCGGGTTTTGGGTCATCGGCAAAGTCTTGATTTTGCTGGGTTTTGGTGTCGGCGATGTTGGTAAAGTCTTCATTTCAAATAAGTAAAGCCCCGGAGGGAAGTCTTCTCAGGGGCTTTGGTTTGTTTTCTCGACTCTCTTAAGTATAGAGGCTTGCAGGTAACTAAAATGCCACGACCAAGTGGTTTGGATTCATGGAGTTGGGCGGGTTTGGGGCTTGACACGCGATTTTGCCTTTGTTTTTGAGGGCCCTTTGATGAGATTTATTTTTGGGTGCTGAGATTGGGTGGCAGATCCGGGGGAACCGGTTTGAGGCTTGAGTGAGTTTTGGAGTATCGGGATTTTCGCTACCGCGAAAATGGCCCACCTTAGCGACGATGAGACCGTCGCGAAGATGGGGCACCCGGTTTTGTGGCTTGTCTAGATGTGGGCCAGCCGTCCTCTGAACTTCTTGGCTGTAAGCCTGAATCGGTCGCTGTGGTGCTGAACTCATCGGGATCCTTCGCTGCGCTCAGGATGACAGCAAAGGCGAGACTCGTCTACGGGTAGATGCGGTTGAGGGTGCGGGCGAAGGGGATGGTTTCTCGGACGTGGTCGAGGCCGCAGATCCAGGCTACGACTCGCTCTATGCCCATGCCGAAGCCGGCGTGGGGGACGCTGCCGTATTTGCGCAGGTCGAGGTACCACTGGAAGGCGTCGAGGGGCAGGTTGTGTTCTTCGATGCGGGACTTCAGGAGATCGTAGCTGTCGACGCGTTGGCTGCCGCCGATGATTTCGCCGTAGCCCTCGGGGGCGAGGACGTCGACGCAGAGGGCCTTGGTGGGGTCGAGCGGGTCGGGCTGCATGTAGAAGGCCTTGATGGCGGCGGGGTAGCGGTGGATCATGACGGGCTTGTCGAATTGGCTGGAGATGTAGGTCTCGTCGGGGGAGCCGAAGTCCTCGCCGTATTTGTGGGGGGTTTCGATTTTGCCGGCCCTGTAGGCTTCGTCCAGCATGGCGTGGGCTTCGTCGTAAGAGAGGCGGGGGAAGCGGTTGGTGGCTGGGCCGGACGCGGTTGGGTTAGTGGTTGAAAAGAGTCCAGCGGTGTTGGCCGGGCTCGCACCTTCGGGCTCTTCGACTCGCTGCGCTCGCTCAGGATGACGGCATTTGATGGTGTGGAAGGGGCGATGATGGCTTCTAGTTTGGTGATGTCTTTGCCGATCACTTTGAGGTCGGCGCGGTGGTGGGCGAGGACTGTGGTGACGATGTGGGTGATGTAGGCTTCGGCGAGATCGAGGAGGCCGTCTAGTTCGAGGAAGGCTACCTCGGGTTCGACCATCCAGAACTCGGTCAGGTGGCGGCGGGTCTTGGATTTTTCGGCGCGGAAGGTGGGGCCGAAGCTGTAGACCTTGCCGAGGGCCAGTGCCGTCGCTTCGACGTAGAGCTGGCCGGATTGGGTGAGGTACGCCTTGTCGTCGTCGAAGTAGTCCATCTCGAAGAGCTCAGAGGTGCCTTCGCAGGCGTTGGGGGTGAGGATGGGTGGATCGGTGCGGATGAAGCCGTGTGTGTCGAAGTACTCGGCTGCGGCGCGCATGATGGTGGCGCGGACGCGGAGGATGGCGGACTGGCGCGGGGTGCGAAGCCAGAGGTGGCGGTGCTCCATGAGGAAGTCGACGCCGTGCTCTTTGAGGGTGATGGGGAAGGGGGTGTCTTCGGGGACGCGCTGGAGGACTTTGACGTCTTCGACGTCGAGCTCGTAGCCGCTGGGGGCGCGGCTGTCGGAGCGGACCTTGCCGGTGACGGTCAGGCTGGATTCGAGGGTGAGGTTCTTCAGGGTCTCGAAGACCTCTTCGGGGACGGCGGCCTTGGGGACGATGCCCTGGATGGTGCCGGTGCCGTCGCGGAAGATGGGGAAGAGAAGCTTGCCCGAGGCGCGGAGGTTGTAGAGCCAGCCGCGAAGTGTGACGGTTTGGCCTTCGTGCTGGCCGATGGTGGCTATGGTGGCTAGAGGTGCTTGCGGTTCGATCATATTGCGGGTTTACCTTGTTTTAGATTACCGGATTGTTTGGGACGGGGCAGGCAGCGGCAAAGGCTGGCTTGGAGCCAGGAGGCGGCATCGGTTGAGAAGCGGGTTTCTCCACTCCGCCGCTCGCAAAGTGCGCGAGCAGCTCGGGTCGAAATGACGGTTATGGGGTGGGCGTGGTGGGCGACGGCCGCTGTAAGGACCATTGCAGATCCTTCGGCGGCGCTGAAGATGCGGGTTTCTTCTTGGTTCTCTAGGAAGATTGGAGTTGTTCAGTGGCCCGTTTGAGGAGGTCGAAGGCTTGAGTGGCCTTGGTGGTGACTGAGTCGGGGGTCTCTTCCAGGTCGTGGGCGATTTCGAGTGTGCCCGGGGTGCTTGGTGGAAGGGTCGCGATGTGTTTGGCTACGTTTTGCCAGTCGATGCTCGCGCTGCCGGGCCAGAGGTGGTCGTCTTTTTGTCCGCGGTTGTCGTGGAGGTCGAGTTGGGCGATGCGAGGCTTCAGCAGTTCGAAGGCTTCGTCGATGCCGATGTTTTTTTCTGGCTGGGCCAAGTGGGCGTGACCGATGTCGAGGCAGACGCCGACGCGGTCGAAGTGGCCGACGCGGAGTATCTCCAGAATGTGCTCAGGGGTGGTGATGTCGTTTTGCAGGTTCTCGATGAGGATGCGGACGCCGAGGGGGTGGGCGAAGGCCTTGAGGTGCTCGATGGCTGTGAGGGAGTTTTCGAGAGCGCGGGTGTTCCAGGCGTCACCCTTCTGGCCGAGGTGGAGGACGCAGGCGTCGATGGGGACCTGCTCGGCGGACTCGAGGGCGCGCTTGACCTCGTCCATGGCGGTGATGCGGTGGGACTTTTCGGGGTCGATGAGATTGATGTTTGGGGCGACGTGGCGAGACCATTGCCCGCTTCCCCGGTCGCTAAGGTAGAGAGGCTGGTGGAGTGTGGCAGCGACGCCGGTGTTGCGGAACCATGTGGCGATGTCGCGGACGGCCGCGCGATCGCTGTAGTCGAAGTGGTGGCGGGCGGCGAAGATTTCGATGGTTTGTGCGCCGCCGTTGTGGAGCGCGTCGAGCAGGCCGGGGTGGAGGCGCTGCTGGAGGAAGACGTGGGTGGACAGGGCGGGTCGCATCACTTCTTAAGGTACAGGAGTGGCGCGCGTCAGGTCGCCGGCATAGCGTTTAGCGAGAGTTTTTTTCGGGCTTCAAATGGAAGCGGCCGCCTTCCGGGCTGGAGGGCGACCGCCTAGCTGTGGTTGCAGCTTGAGTTAGGCCTGGAGTTTGCGACGGGCGACTCCGGCCAGAGCGACGATACCCGTGCCAAACAGGGCGAGCGATTCTGGCTCGGGAGTGATGGTACTGACGGGTGTGACGCTGATGTTGTCGAGGTAGTCGTAGCTGGGGTCCTGGCGTCCGAGGAACTGGAGCTCCGTCGCGTTGGTGGTGGCGGTGACGGTGTACGAGTAGGTGATGATGTTCGTGTTGGTGAGATTGAGCAGGTCTACAACTTGATCGGAGCCGAAGTCAACCACCAGGTCGTTGGGAGTCCCACCTTCGCCGCCGGGTTGGTTTTGTGAGTAGTCGAACGTTAAGGTGTAGCTTTGGCCAATGACTGTGGTAAGGACCTCGGCTGAGCCACGCTTCCTGGGTCGAATTGCCCTCGATGCACTCGATACCAATGCAGCCGGTCGAGGCGTAGAAGTTGGGGCCGTCTGAGTCGATTGCCCAGGGATGGTTCGTGTCTCCGGACGTGTTATGGTCGCCAGCCGGTGAAGTCGCCGGTCTGAAAGTTGCCGTTGACGACGAGATCAGAAGCGGATGCCGTGGCCGTACAGGCTGCAACCAGGGCGAGGGCAAAAAAGGATAAGCAAAGATTTAGGCGCATTGTGTCCTCGTAAAATTTGTCGTTTGATTCCGGGGCCCACCTGCTTAGGTGCAACTACATCGCCAAACGCTGGATAAGGTAACCGTGGATGGGGCTGTGTTTGCCGTACGGGGATGGGGAGAATCTTCCGTTAATGTGCAGAGTGTTGCAGGTTCGGGAGACAAACCGTTCGTAATTGTGGTGAGGACGGTTCCGGCATTCGGGCCTGTCAGCGGTGACGGAGGGTGAGGTGATGGCGGCTACAATCGGAACGCAATGTGAGGAGGGACTGAGACCGGTATGAAGATGCTGATGCGTGCGGTTTTGGCGGCTGGCGTGGCTTTGATGAGTGGCATGGCAGATGCGCAGTCGGGGCAGGCGAGTGGTGCGGTTGCGCCGGTTGCGGTGCCTGTCGATACAGCGAAGCAGATTTCGACGATGGAGGCGAAGCTGGCGGACTGGCCGCAGCTGGGGCGGTATAAGGCGGAGAACGCTGCGCTGGGCCCGGTTGGGGCGGACGAGTTGCGGGTGGTGTTTTATGGAGACTCGATTACGGATGGGTGGGGAAGGCGGCCGGGTACAGGGGATTTCTTTCCGGGGAAGCCGTATGTGAACCGCGGGATCAGCGGGCAGACGACGCCGCAGATGGTGGTGCGGTTTCGGCAGGACGTGATCAATCTGCATCCGGCGGCGGTGGTGATTCTGGCGGGGACGAATGATGTCGCCGGGAACACTGGGCCGATGACACCGGAGATGACGGAGGACAACTTCCGGTCGATGATCGACCTTGCAAAGGCGAACGGGATCAAGGTGATTGTAGCGTCGATTACGCCAGCGGCGGACTACCCGTGGCGGAGAGGGCTTTCGCCGGCGGGGAAGATCAAGACGCTGAATAACTGGTTGCAGGGATATTGTGTAACCCATTCAGTTACTTATCTGGATTACTACTCGGCGCTGGTCGCAGAGGACGGTGGGATGAAGGAGGGAACCAGCTTCGATGGGGTCCATCCTAATGCGAAGGGGTATGCGATTATGGCGCCGCTGGCGCAAGCGGCCATCGATAAGACGCTCGGTGTTGAGTAGCGACCAGTTACCAGTGAACGGTTGGGCTGAAGATGTAGTGGGTTTCGACGAACCGGGCCAGGAAGAAGAGGCCCGCCATAATGCTGGTGGCCCAGTAGAAGAGTTGCAGCGGCAAGGTTGCTGACAGGGACGGATGTGGCGGCGGCTCGGCTTCTCGGAAGATGAAGCCGCCGATGAGACAGATTCCGGCGGAGAGTACGAGAAGGAGGAGCGAGTCGATGATGCGGTCGCGGAAGGCCTGGTGCGGCTGGAGGAGGAGATGCGGGTCTTCGATGGTGAAGAAGAGGGTGTGGAAGACGGCGTAGAGAGAGAGCAGACAGAGCAAAAGGGCTACGGGTTTGGCGAGTTCGAGCAACATGCTCTGGCCCTCTGGTCAGTGGTAGTTTAGCGCGTTCGGAGAGCGGGTGTGCAGTGGAACCTCTAATGATGGCTATTTGGGGTGGCCCAGCCAGGAATATTGCCATGCGGCGGAGACGTATTGATAGTTTCCACCGTAGCGTACGTAGGTGCCGTTAGCGTAACTGAACTTCACCGACTGGTGTTTAGTGACAGGCAGCGAAGCTGTTACGCCGATGCGCGAGCTCGTCTGGCGAGTATCGAGATTGGGTACACCGTTCAGGCTGGTGAGACCTCCGAACCAGAAGTTGCCATCGAGGGAGACCCAAAACCGCGGCTTCACATCGTAACTCAGATGGCCTTCGAAGGAGCCGATAGGGTTCTCCGTTTGGGGTTGCGGCCCCGAGGGCGAATAGAATTGTTGATTTTTGGTGAAGAACCAGACTCCTGCGTAGGCGTCCAGTACCAGGTGTTTCCATTGTCGCGAGTAACCAACTTCGGGTTTGAAAGACCAACGGTTGGAGCCCCAGTTGACCAGCTTGGTCGGGTCGTACTGTCCTGTTGGAGCCACCACCTTCAGGCTCACGCCGAGCAGGGTCTTCTGCTTCCACTTCACATACTCTTTTGGCTGCATCGCCGGGCCGCCCTATGAGGTTTACGGACAATCGATAGGTCGTGTCCACAAGGCCGGAGCGGTAGATCTGTTGGCCTACGCCAACGACCTGGCCCTGGAAGGCCCCGACTGCGTAGGGGAGCGCGGCATTGAAGTTCGCTGAGCGGCCGAACAGACCGAAGGAGTGATAGTAGGTGAAGACCGGCACGCTGTAGGTGCCCGGTCGCGCCGGTAATAGGCGCGGCCCCATTGAATAAAACACTGCCACTGTAGTACCCATAGGTCAGCGTGACCGCGTTGGAATGCAGGGCCGTAATCACATAGGCCCGCGGAGAGAGGTCCTGGCCCTTGAGCACCGGCAGAAGAGACGCAAGGAACACCATCGTCCATGTAAGTTTCAAAGCTGGCTGCATTGGAAGGGTCCGGTCACGTCCCTCTGCGCGGCCGGTCAGACTCCAGTCAGGGCAGGGACGCGTCATTCGCACTTCGGAGCGTTTCGTCTGGTCGGCTATGACTTCAAATTCACCGGCGGCCCGCTTACGCGCTTTGCATGGAGGTCGATATCCACCTCAACGCGGTCGGCGATCTTGATGAAGGGAATGCCGCTATTCATCCCGTATTCCTTGCGGTCGAAGGCCATTGTGCCCGTGATCGCGCCGGTACCTGTCCCTGCGCCGGAGACCGTCAGCTTCAGGGTCTCGGGCTTCGAGACGCCACGTATCGTAAAAGTTCCAGGCACGTCGAAGGTGGTCGGGCCGGTCTGTACGATCTTCGTTGACTTGAACGTGATTAGCGGGTTGTTCTCGACGTCGAAGAAGTCCTTGCTCTTCAGCTTGTCATTCTTCATGCCGCTACCAGTGTTGACCGTGGCGGCCTGAATCTTGATATCCAGGACCCCAGTGGCAACATCGGGGGATGTAAATGTCAGAGTGGCGTCCCACTTATCGAAGTTACCTTGTATCGCGACCGATGCCTTCACATTGAACTTAATCGTGCTCGTCCCCGGAGTAACTACAAAGACAGGAGCTTGCGCCTGGGCCGACGGTGTTAGCAGGACGGCTGTGAGCATTGGCAGGAGTGCCAGAAATCTTATCTTCATGGGGTTTCCCTTTCCTGATTCGATGACATCCGGGCGGGAGTCCTACGTGATTGCCCCTGCGGGCGATTCCAGCCTTCTGGCACTTGAGAACATGCTAGGGACCAATGGGCGGAAAAGATACTGGTAAAAGTGCTTGTGGCTAGTCGAATATTGCTTATTGCTGGGTCATTCGATGAGGCCGCTGAATTCGAACCTATACTTCGAACCATGAATCGAATAGAAAACCTCTTCCAGTCTCGAAGCCGCAACTTTGCCGGGTTGGTCCTGCTATTGACCGCGTTCGCTCTCTTTGCTGGTCGTTCGCATGTTTTTGGGCAGGACAAAGCTGGTTTCCCTGATGGCTACGATGCGGTGCAGGTTGCACCGAAGAGTCATCGGGTGCCTTTTGAGAATGCATTTGTGAGGGTGCTGGAGGTGATCGTGCCCCCGGGGACGAAGGAGCCAATGCATCATCACCGATGGCCGAGCCTGTTTCTGTATTGGGACACAGGCGGCCGCACAGGGCACATTCGGTACTATACGGCGGACGGCGGTGTACGGGACCATCTGAGCAAAGAAACGCCGGTTTCAGAGGGCAAGTGGTGGGTCACATGGATGGAACCGGAGCCAATGCATTCGATTGAGAATGCAGAGACCGCTGAGAGCGCTTTGACACTGCCCCAGAGACCCCCGACCGTGCGAGTCGAATTCAAGGTGCATCCGTAAGGGCGTGAGGCGGACGCGATTCAATAGCCAGCCGCCTTGCCGAAGGTGCGGCGGTTGTCGTGGCCGCCGAGGAGTTCGTGGGTTTTGGGGTCGATGGCGATGAGTTCGCTGTCGCCCCAGACGCCGGGGTTGTGTTCGTCGGCTACGGCGGTGCGGTTGATGGTGTAGCCCATGGCTTTGAGCTGGTCGGCGACGTCGTACGGGGAACTTCTTTTCGAGGTCGATGCGGTCGGGCAGGTATTGGTGGTGGAAGCGCGGAGCGTCGGCGGCCTGCTGAATGTTGAGGCCGTTGTCGATGGTGCTGATGATGTCGTTGGCGACGGTGGTGATGATGGTGGAGCCGCCGGGGGTGCCCATGACGTAGGCGAGGCTTGCCGTGTTTGTACCAGTGGCTCCGTGGGTGGTGATGATGGTGGGGGTCATGGCGGAGAGCGGGCGCTTGCCGGGGGCGATGGAGTTGGCGGAGCTCTGGATGAGGCCGAACATGTTGGGGACGCCGATCTTGGAGGTGAAGTCGTCCATCTCGTTGTTCATGAGGAAGCCGAGGCCTTCGACGGTGACTCCGGAGCCGAAGCCGCCGTTGAGGGTGTAGGTGCTGGAGACGGCGTTGCCTTCGGCGTCGACGATGGAGAAGTGGGTGGTTTGGGTGGGTTCTTTTGCGGGTGTTGACTGGGGCGGCGGAGGCATGAAGCCGGCGGGGCGGACGAGGTCTTTGCTGGGCGTGGGTTTGGTGGGGTCGATGGAGGCTGCGCCAGGCGGCGGCGTACTTTGGGTTCGGCCATTTGTTTGAGGGGGAGAGTGTTGAAGTCGGGGTCGCCGAGGTAGTCGCCGCGATCCATGTAGGCGCGGCGGAAGGCTTCGGTGATGATGTGGACCTGGGCGGCGCTGCGGTCGGGGCCGAGTTTGGGGAGGTCGTAGGTGGAGAGGATGTTGAGGATCTCGACGAGGACGATGCCGCCGGAGGATGGGGGTGGGGCGGTGATGATGTCGTAGCCGTGGTACTTGCCGCGTGATGGGTGTGCGCTCCTTGACCTGGTAGGCGGCGAGGTCTTCGGCGGTGATGAGGCCTCCGCCGGCCTTTTCGAAGTCGGCGATCTGGTGGGCCATGGCGCCCTTGTAGAAGTCGTCGGGGTCTTGCGGCGATGCGGGTGAGGGTGGCGGCCAGTTCGGGCTGCTTGAAGGTGTCGCCTTCTTTATAGAAGTCGCCGTCGCGCTGGAAGATTTTGGCGGATGTGGGGAAGCGGGTGAGGTTTTTGCTTTGGAGGGCGCGGGCCTCGTCGACAGAGAGGACGTAGCCTTCGGTGGCGAGTTTGATGGCGGGGGCCATGTCCTGGGCGAGGGTGAGTTTGCCGTAGTGCTTCTGCGCGTAGGTGAGGCCGGCGACGGAGCCGGGGACTCCGCTGGCTTTGTAGCCGATGAGCGACATGCCGGGGACGACGTTGCCCTGGGCGTCGAGGTACATGTCGCGGGTGGCGGCGGCGGGGGCCTTTTCGCGGTAGTCGAGGAAGTGGGTCTTGCCGTGTGTGGTCGCGGATGAGCATGAAGCCGCCGCCGCCGATGTTTCCGGCAGCGGGATAGACGACGGCGAGGGCGAAGCCGACGGCTACGGCTGCGTCGACGGCGTTGCCGCCTTGCTTTGAGGATTTCGACGCCGGCGTCGGTGGCGTCGTGCTGGATGGTGACGACCATGGCGTGCTGGGTGCGGACGGGTACTTCAGCTGGAGCTGGTTGCTGGGCGGCCGCGCTTTGGGCAAAGAGCGCGGTGGCGAGGATAGGCAATGCGGCCAGGGCAAGGTTTGGCCGCGAAGGATCAGATGCTCCGTACATGAAGATTCTCCGTGTGAAGAGAGTAGTGTACGCGAGAGCTCACGACTATTTGCGGTCTTCGTTGGGAAGCCTTTGTTCTACCTGTGGGGTAACTGGTTCTTCGGGGTCGAGCAGGACGACGTGTGTGACGTTAGGCTTATGCCTGGACGAGGCGGTGAGACTGGTAAGCCAGTGATAATGGAGATGAACGGAGGGTGACCACTCAGATTTTCTCCATGTAGTGTCAGATGGGATACGTAAGCGATCTTTTTCTGTTTCTTACCTTTCGGGTGGTGTCTTACTTTTCGTACGATGTAAGTCATGGAAAACCTTATTGCGACCGTAAGTACGAAAGGGCAGTTGGTGATTCCTGCTGAGATGCGCGAGGCACTTGGGATTGTGCCCGGGGGACGGGTTGCGCTCACGCTGGCGGACGGCATGATCCTGCTGCGGCCGGTGTCTGAACGGCTGGTCGATGAGACCTGCGCGATGTTTGCGGGCTGGCCTTCGATGACGGACGACCTGCAGCAGGAGCGGCGGCCGAGAAGTGGTGACCTATGTGCTTGATGCGAGCGCACTTCTCCGATACCTGGATGGTGAGGCAGGGGCGGAGGTCGTGAGCTGGATCATCAAGGGGCATCTGGCGGGAACGCATAAGGTGGTAGTCTCGGCGGTGCACTGGGGTGAGGTGGCGGGAATTGTCTGCAAACGGCACGGCAGGGCGGGGATGGGGGCAGCGCTGTCGCGATTGTCTGCGTTTGGGTTTGAGATCGTGCCGGCCACTGTTGATCGAGCAGTTAACAGCGCTTTGATCAAGCTGGAGAGACAGATGTCCCTATGCCGATGCCTTCAGTGTCAACCTCGCGGGGGACTCGGTGGAGCATATTCTGGTTACGGCCAATCTTGACCTGAAGGCTGCGGAAGATGATGTTCGCATCGAATTTCTGCCGCTGAACCCTGAGCCTGGAGAGTCGCGAGTTTAGAATCAGGGTGATGGCTACGCGTGTTCGTTCGTATTCGAAGATCAATCTGGGGTTGGCGATTGGGCCGGTGCGGCCTGATGGGTTTCATGGGTTGACGACGCTATATCAGACGCTTGATCTGCATGATTTGGTTACGGTTACGGCGAGGCGACTAGCCCCCGGGGTCGAGACGCGGATTACGTTGACGACAAACCATCCGTTTGTGCCTCGAGACGCTCGGAATACGGCGTGGCGGATGGTGGAGAGGTGTCTGGAACAGCTGGGGGTGGCGGCGGAGGTCGCTATCCATATAGAGAAGAGGCTGCCGGTGCAGGGAGGGATGGGGGCCGGGTCGGCGAATGCGGCGGCGGCGTTGTTGGGGTTGGAGCGGGAGTTGGGGGTAGCCTTGCCGGGGGTGGAGCGGCTGAAGCTGGCGGCGGAGATTGGGTCGGATGTGCCTTTGTTTCTGTTGGGTGGGGCGGTTTTGGGGCTGGGACGGGGGGAGCAGGTGGTTCCGATGCCGGATTTTCCCCGAACCTGGTGTGTGGTTGCGGTGCCACAGGTGGGGGTTTCTACGCCGGCGGCTTTTAAGGCTTGGGATGAGCTGGTGGCTGGGGAGATCATGCAAGGGCAGGCAACGGCAAATGCAACAGCCAATACGGGGATCCTTCCCCTTCGGCAAGCTCAGGGTCAGGATGACGACACGTAAACATCATGATGGGGTTGGGCAGGCGGAGGACAGGAAGGTGCCCGAAACATTGACTTCTCGGGCTAAACCCGATAAGCTAGAAGAGTTGAGTCTTGCTTACTCATCCCTCTCTGCGAAGACAGGTGATAGTAAGCCCGGCACCTCCGGTATCGTTCGCGATCCTAATCCTGAGAAAAAACAGGGTTTATCTGGTGAAAGCCAGAGCTATGCGCTGAATGATCTGGCCGAGAATACCCTTCTCGCGCTTGTCCGCACCGGGATTGGAAACGACTTTGAAGAGGTCGTCTTTCCTCAGTATCCCTCCTTGCGAATAACCAAGCGTCAATTGATGGGTAGTGATTCGGATGGCTCCGATGTAAGTCGCTCAGCGATTTATGCGGCGCTC
This sequence comes from uncultured Acidobacteriaceae bacterium, assembly GCA_963756685.1. Lineage (GTDB taxonomy): Bacteria > Acidobacteriota > Terriglobia > Terriglobales > Acidobacteriaceae > Edaphobacter. The sequence continues at coordinate 1,394,584 of CAVWON010000001.1, read as the reverse complement.
TCAGGTTCCGGCTCTGCACTGTTTGGACTTTATCGGTCTGAAGCAGATGCAAAGGCGGCCCAACAGCGCGTCCAGTCCTCTGGCGTGCAGGCACTCCTTACGGAGACCCTGCCACGGGCCGAGTACTGGGAACGGATGTTCGCAGAGTGACCTCGCCGGTCGATAGGTAAGCTCGATAGTAAGATCGAGTTGTAACCGGCGGAGTACTGGGCGATCGACTAACGGTAGGTCAAGAGACTTTGAATCTCTTTGTCTAGGTTCGAATCCTAGTCGCCCAACCAATTTGTCGACGCCAGAAGCGAACAGGAAAAATTTAGGGTTATTTCGCGGCAGCAATTTGCCGCAGAGGTATGACGTTTTGGACTCCGCGAGAAACAGTGCGGAGGAAGAAGTGAGAAGTTTGAAAGACCGAAGTCTTTAGCTTTTGCAGGATTCGCAACAAAGGATTTGCAAGAAGTACGGGGCCGCAACAAGGCCTCGCAAGACAGTGCAGCAGGAACAATTCAAGGTCAACCAACCTGGAGGGTTTCACGTGAACAACAAAGACACGACTGCGGTTCTTTCCCCTATTTCAGAGCAGGCTGATGAGACAGAAACGAGCTCTCAGCCTGCGCTAGCGCTCTCCGAACAAGACGGACGGCCGAAGACAACAGACAAGGCAACGTCCGGAACAGATAAACCGGCCCCGGAAAAAAAGCGCTCCGGCCGGCTGACGGAAAACAAGCGCATTAAGATTTTTTGCGGATCGTCCAATAAGGCCCTTGGCCGAGGAGATCTGCAAGTTCGTCGGTGTGCCGCTGGGCGAGACCCGGTTGCAGAGATTCTCCGACGGCGAGGTTCATTTTCAGCTGCTCGAGAACGTTCGCGGTGCGGATGTATTTCTTGTGCAGCCTACGTGTTGCCCGGTCGATCAGCATCTTGTTGAGCTGCTGATCATGATGGACGCGCTGAAGCGCGCCTCGGCCGGACGAATCACGGTTGTGATTCCCTACTATGGCTATGCGCGGCAGGACAGAAAAGACCGGCCGCGGGTCGCCATTACTTCGAAGCTGGTTGCCGATCTTCTGACTACTGCCGGTGCGAACCGTGCTTTGCTTGTCGATCTGCATGCAGCGCAGATACAGGGTTTCTTCAATATTCCGGTGGACCATCTGTTTGCCAGCCCGGTGCTGGTGAGCTACTTCCGGGAGTTGAACCTGCCGAATCTGACGGTGGTTTCGCCGGATGCGGGAGGCGTGGAAAGGGCGAGATTCTTCGCCAAGAAGCTTGAAGTACCGTTGGCCATCGTCGACAAGCGGCGGACCGACATTAATATCACCGAGGTGATGAACGTGATCGGCGATGTACAGGGCCGGACGTGCTTGATCCTCGACGACATTATCGACACCGCCGGAACGCTGGTGAAGACGGTGGATGCGCTGCTGGCTGAGGGCGCGGAAAAAGTTTATGCGTGCGCGACGCATCCGGTGCTTTCCGGGCCGGCTGTCGAGCGCATCGCGACATCACGGTTGGAGCAGTTGATCGTGACGAATACCATTCCGCTGCGCGAAGATGCGGCGGCGGTGGAGAAGATCAAGGTGCTTTCGATTGCAGGGCTTCTGGGCCGGGCCATCGAGAGCATTCATATGGAGACCAGCGTGAGTACGCTGTTCAACTAACGGCAGGGTGTAGGGAATAGGGAGTAGAAGACAGCGATATCGGCTCCCTTTATCTCGATTGAACGAAGTATCAACCGCGGCATTGCCGCAAAGGGAGCAGAGCTCAACTCTGTGCCCGAAAGGAAAATGAAGTCATGGCAACAACAAACACTGAAGCAGTCGTCGCAACTCCCCGCGAGGGCAAGTTCAACAAGAACGCCGCTCGCCGCGTGCGTGTCGCGGGCAAGATTCCAGCCGTGGTTTATGGCGCGGGCAAGGAGACGGTCGCGGTCGCGGTTGATCCGAAGGTGATCACGAGAATTCTGCACTCCGACTCCGGTCACAACACGATCTTCGATTTGAACGTCGAGGGTTCGGACGCCGTGAAGGCCATGATTGTGGACTGGCAGAATGAGCCGATCAAGGGCAAGCTGCTGCACATCGACCTGAAGCGGATCGCGATGGACAAGGCGATGCGCGTGTCGGTGCCGATTCAGCTGATTGGCATTCCGGTCGGCGTGAAGTCGCAGGGCGGGATCCTCGAGCATGTGCTGCGCGAGGTCGAGATCGAGTGTCTGCCGGGCGATATTCCGAGCCACCTGGATGTCGATGTTTCGAACATGGAGCTGCATGGCCTGATTCACGTTTCGGACCTGCCGCACTCGGGAAGCATCAAGTTCCTGGGCGACGAGAACGCGACGGTTGCGCACGTCACGGTCATCAAGGAAGAGGTCGTGGCTGTAGAGGAAGTAGTTGCTGCACCGACGGAGCCAGAGGTCGCGAAGAAGGGCAAGACGGACGCCGCTGGTGCTGCTCCCGCTGCTGCTGCTCCTGCCGCCGATGCCAAGGACGCGAAGAAGAAGTAGTTTTGCGCGGCCTGCAGTCTTTCGGGACTGCGGGCCGCTTGAGTTTGGTTGGAGAGGGAACGCAGCGTGAAGTTGATTGTCGGTCTCGGCAACCCCGGTATCGAGTATCAGTTCACGCCGCACAACGCCGGCTTTCTAGCGGTCGATCGCATCGCGGAGGATTGCGGTGTGATGGTCACGAATCGCCGGGGCAGGGCGTTGACTGCCAGGGCGAAGCTTGCAGGACAAGACGTTCTGCTGGCGAAGCCTGAGACGTTTATGAATCTGAGCGGGCTTTCGGTGGCCGCTTTGATTCAGGAGTTCGAGATTTCGCCGGAGGACATCATCGTCCTCTATGACGAGCTTGCACTTCCGCTGGGCACGATTCGGATTCGCGAGCGTGGTTCGGCGAACGGGCATAACGGAGTGAAGTCGATCTCCGGTGTGCTGGGCACGGAAGAGTGGTTGCGCATCCGCATTGGCGTTGGGAAGCCGGCGCTGGCGGATGGAAGAGAGATCAAGGCGGGCGGCAAGGATTATTTGCTGTCGCCGATGCGCAAGCAGGAGCTTGCGGTGCTGGATGAAGTGCTCGACAGGGTCGAGGAGCGCTGTCGAGATGGTGCTGACCGCAAGGGGTCAGCGCCGCGATGAATGAGTTCAACCGTCGGCCGCACGATCCAGAAGATGGGACGGATGAGTCGAAGGGGAAGTAAAGAGAGATAAGCAGGACCGTCGCAACGAACGAAGCAAGAGTGAAGTAGCAGGATAAACGCAGTTGATTTTCCAGACCGGGTTGGCAGAACAGACGCCAGCACGGTGCGAAGCAGAACTTCGCAGAAAGAAGTAATCGAATGAATCGTACCTACGAAATTATGTTCATCGTCCGGCCGGACGTTGAAGAAGCCGACCTCGACAAGCTGATTGAAGGCTTCCAGAAGAACGTCACCGATGGTGGCGGCGAAGTGAAGAGCGTCGAGAAGATGGGCCGCCGCCGGCTCGCCTACACTGTGCGCAAGTTCAATGACGGTTTTTACGTGTTGCTGAATGTTGCCGCCGCGGGTTCGCTGATCACTGAGATCGAGCGCCGCCTGCGCGTGTCCGAGCAGGTGATCAAGTTCATCACCGTGCGCATGGACGAAGAAGAGAAGCGTCTGGCCAAGGTCAAGGCCCTCCGCGACACCAAGGTGAAGCGCAGCGCGCAGCCGATCGCACCGGCACAGCATGCACCTGCCGCCGAAGCGACGGTCGCTGCCGAGACCGACGAAGAGAAGAAGCCAGCTGCAGCAGCTCCGGCCGAGCATGCGACCGCCGAGACTGTCGCCTCCGCGGTCTAATTTTTTCTGACAAGATTTGCGATGACGGCTGTGGTCATCGCACAACGCATCAAAATCGCCGCACTTCGCTTCCACTCGACGCTGACTGGTCGAATGTTCAGAGACTCCAATGCGGGTCTGGAGCGGAGGAAGGCACAACGTACCTGAGAGGGAAATATCATGGCTGACGAAACCAACAGCACGCAATCGACTGAGCAACACACACATGCATCCCGCCCGAGCGGCGGCCATGCCGGTCACTCCGGCCCTGGCGCCGGTCCTCGCACCCCACGTCCCGCCGGCGCTCCCGGTGGCGGTCCTGGCGGCCGCAAGTTCTTCCGGCGCAAGAAGGTCTGCAAGTTCTGCACGGAGAAGATCGACGCGATCTCCTACCGCGACGTTCGCCTGTTGCAGGGCTTTGTTGCCGAGCGCGGCAAGATCGTTCCGCGCCGCCTGACCGGAGTGTGCACGCGGCATCAGCGCCGCCTCAGCCTGGCCATCAAGCAGTCGCGCAACATCGCGCTGCTGGCCTTTGCTGCGCGCTTCTAACTTTCCGCCGCATACAGCGGGCCCACTGGATATGAAGACTGGCTGAAGCGTAGGCCAGACAGGAAATCGGAGAAATGCAATGGAAGTCATTCTGAAGGAAGACGTAAATAAGCTTGGACATCGCGGCGATGTGGTCAAGGTCGCGGACGGCTACGGGCGCAACTATCTGCTCCCGGAAAAACTCGCCATCGAGGCGAATGCAGCGAACAAGGCAGTCATCGAGCAGATGAAGGCATCGGCCGTGCGCAAGTCGGTCAAGGAGAAGGCTGGGGCCGAGCAGTTGGCTACGCAGCTCTCCGAGGTCGAGCTGGTGTTCGAGCGCAAGGTCGGCGAGAACGACCACCTCTTCGGGTCGGTCACCTCGGGCGATATCGCGCACCAGCTTGAGGCGAAGGGCTACACCATCGATCGCCGCAAGATCTCGCTCGATGAGCCGCTGAAGTCGCTTGGCGAATACCACGTTCCCGTGAAGCTGCACCGCGAGGTCACCAGCCACGTGAAGGTCACGGTCAAGGGCGATCAGCCGGAAGCCGAAGTGGCTGCAACCGCTGCGACCGTTTAACTAACAATCGGCAGTACAAGACCAAAACGCATCGGCCTCGGCGAACTTCTTCGCCGAGGCCGATGCGTTTTGTTTTGCAGAGTGCAGGCGAGAGAATCGGCGGCGGTCACTCGTACTTGAGCGTTTGTACTGGGTCGAGCCGGGCCGCGCGGTTTGCCGGGAGCGTTCCGAAGAGGACGCCGACGAGCACCGACGTGGATAGCGAGATCACTGCGGACCAGGGGCTGATGGGGATTTTGAATGGTGTCAACAGGCCCAGAGTGAATGGAATGGCGAGGCCGATGAGCGTACCGATCATCCCGCCGCTGAGCGAAAGGAAGACTGCCTCGGTGAGGAACTGCAGTCGGATCTCGCGGCTGGTCGCACCCAGGGCCTTGCGGATTCCGATCTCCTTGATTCGCGACTGAACGTTGGCGAGCATGCTGTTCATGATGCCGACGCCGCTGACGATCAGGGTAATGCCTGCTCCGAGGGTGAGCACGACGGTAAGCATGTCCGCGATCTTCGCCATGGCGCTGAGGAGGTCCGTGAGCGTCGCCGCGCTGTAGACGGAGCTTGCATAGTGACGGGACCTGACGATTGCGAGGATGCGGTCTTTGGCGGGCGTGACCATCGAAGCGTCACGCATGGTGAAGAATATCTCCTTCAGCGCGTTGGTTCCGGTGAAGTAGCGTGCGACCGGATAAGGCACCAGCATGGTGTGGTCGCTGATCTCCGACTCGCCGTATGTGTCGAACGCTTCCTTGAATACGCCAATAATGACAAACGGTATGCCTTTGACGCTGATGATTTTGCCGACAGCCGCGTTTGCGGTGCCGTAGAGCTCCTTTGCGAACGGCTCAACCATAACGACGACCTTCTCGTGGGCCAGGGCGTCCTGATCGTCGAAGAAGCGGCCGGATACAACAACGAGGTTGCGTACGATGCGATACTGCGGCGAGACACCGAGCAGCATGGTTGATTTGCTGATGCCTCCGCCCATGCTGACGTTGTCGTGAAACTCCAACATAGGGGACGAGGCGACGATGCCGGGAACCTGATCGAGGACCGCGTGCATATCGTCGAGGGTCATGTAGTCGGGCGTGCTGGTATTGTCCGGGCCTGAGACGGTGCCGCCGTTGTATTGCAGCTCGATCTTGTTGGGGCCGATGCTGGTGAGCTCGTCCAGCGCATATTGCTTGCCGGTGGATCCCAGAGTCGCGACGAGGATGATGGAAGCCGATCCGATGACCATGCCAAGCATGGTCAGCATGAACCGTGTCTTGCTGGCGCGGAAGCTGTCGACCGCCAGCCTGACCACCTCGCTGAACATCATTGTGGAGCGCGCGCTGGCCAGGGTGCGGTCAAAGGAGGTCGACTTGGTCACGATAGCCATTGATTTAACGATTAGACGCCTTCCAGTATCGCAGCGGTGCACGGTTTCCTGCTACCCTCGCGAGCACCCATCGATACTCTGGCCACACCAGGCCGGGGAGTATCTCTCTTCAACGAACGAGACGAGGGTCCTTCCTGGCCTCTGTTGTCCCTTCCCCCTGATTTGGTTGACAGTGGTGCTCGCGACCTATAGGGTTTAGCCGGGAAGTCACCGCTTACTACTTAGTTATGGAGGTCGAGGGCCGATATGAGTTTTTCCAAGGGGGCCAAGACGATTGCGACGGACAGCCACTTTTTGGTGCCGTTTTTTGTATTGTTGGCCGGGATCGCTCTCCTGGTCGTGTTGCACTGAACAGCGGCCGCTCGCAAAGGGAGAGAGAACCAGGGGTGATGGATGGCGGGTGTGACGCAGAGGGTGGAAAAAAGCGCATTGTCGTTACACGGTTTAGGTGTGATCTGCGGTTTGACTGCGGGTGTGTGGCTGGGGGCGGCTGAGGCACCTACGAAGCTTGTGAATGCAGGCTTCTCTCCGTTTGCGATCTCGCTATGCATGGTAGCCGGTGTCTTTACGGCCCGTTGGACCTTTCCTACTCTGCTGAAGGGGACTGGATATGTGTTTGCCGACCTCGCGGAGAAGAAGCACTTGATTGTGTGGGCACTGCTGGCTGGTGCGTTGTGGGCCGTCGCAAATACGCTGACGGTATTCGCGATTCGGGACGTGGGTCTGGCGGTGGCGTTTCCCATGTGGAACGCGAACGCGCTGATCGGACTGTTCTGGGGGCGTGTGCTCTTCCGCGAACTGGAGGGGGCGAGCGGAAAGAACATCAGCAAAGTAGTGGTGGGCGCGATTGCGATTGTGATTGCAGCGGTGATGCTGGGGTTCAGTACGATCCATGGCGGATCGATGGGGCAACATGCTTTTCGCGGGATCGTCGCGGCGCTTGGCGCCAGCCTGATGTGGGGGACGATGTACGTTCCGTATCGCAAGGCTTATTTGAGCGGGATGAATCCGCTGTCGTTTGTGACGGCTTTCACGGTGGGAGAGTTGGGCACGGTCCTGGCGCTGACTCTGGCGCTGGATGGCGGGATCCACTCTACGGCGTTCCAGCTGTTCCATATGCCGGGAGTGTTGTTCTGGCTGTTCCTCGGAGGCTTTGTGTGGGTGATCGGCGATCTGTTTCAGCAGTTCGCGGCCAAGTATCTGGGAATCGGGCGGGGGATCCCGCTGTCGAACACGAACCAGCTTTGGGGGCTGGCGTGGGGAGCGCTGGTCTTCGGCGAACTCGCAGGGGCCGACAGGCAGCACATGTTGCTGGTGGTGGGCGGTTCCGTGATGATGATCCTGGGGGCGCTGGCAATCAGCACTGCGGTCGCCTCCGCCAAAGAACATAGTTCGACCAATGAGGCGGTGCTGCGTGAGTGCAACCGGTACGGCCTGGACTACCACCGGACGATGATGGCGCAGGCCGGCGACGAGTTCGGCGGACGAGACGAGCGCAGACGGTGGTGGGACTACGCCATTGTGCTGACGGCGACGGGAGTCTTCGTAGTACTTGGCGTTCGGGCGGTGGTGCCTCCGTTGACGATGGATCTCAGATGGGTCGCAGTCCTCGGTGTGGTGCTGGCGTTGAGTTTGGTCGCGGGGGGATTGAGCCTCTGGCGGCGGACCCGATTCTGTTAGTGCTGCTCTCTGCGGACAACATTCCGCATGGTTTGCTGTTAACATTTGGGACAAGCGATCAGGAGCATGTATGGCTATCAGGCTGAAGGACATCGCGCGCGATCTCGGAGTCTCGGTTGTCACCGTTTCGAAGGTGTTGCGGGGGAACGCCGACATCGGCGAAACGACCCGTCGCCGCGTGTTGAAGCGAATGAAGGAGTTGAACTATCAGCCAAACATGATGGCGCGGGGGCTGGCCAGCGGGCAGACTTACACCGTTGGACTTGTGGTTCCAGATTTGGTGCATCCGTTCTTTGCCGAGTTTGCAAAGTCATTGGGCGGGGTGCTAAGAACGAGCAATCGTGCGCTGATCCTGGCCTCTTCCGAAGAGGACCCCGACGTGGAACGGCAGGAGATCCGCACGCTGCTGAGCCGCGGGGTCGATGTGCTCCTGATCGCTTCATGCCAGGCGAATCTGCGGAATTTTTATGAACTGGGGGACAACCGTACACCGTACCTCCTCTTCGATCGCAACTTCCCCCATTTGGCGGCGCATTTTGTCGGATCGGACGACGTGCAGGTAGGAGAGATGGCGACCCGACACTTGATTGATATCGGGCGTAAACGGATCGCCCATATCGGCGGCAAGAATACGAGCCCCGCATTCGACAGATTGCGGGGGTATCGAAACGTTCTGGCAGAGAGCGGACTATCGGCGCCGGAGAGCTACATTGTGGTGAGGGAGCGAGTGGAGGAGTCTGGCGATCTGGTCGGATTTCAGGCGATGCAGGAGCTGCTGAAGCTTGATTCAAGGCCGGATGCGGTGTTCTGCTACAACGATTTGACGGCGATAGGCGCGATCGAAGCGACGCTGCAGGCAGGGCTGCGAGTGCCTGAGGACATTGCGTTTGTGGGCTGCGGAAACCTTCGATATGCGAACTACCTGCGAGTCCCCCTGAGTTCGATCGACCATGGGACGACTGAGCTGGGACGGATCGCGGGCGAGTTTGCGTTGGAACTCGCCGTCAAGCCGCAGCAAGACCCGAAGAGCATTCTAGTTCCGTCAACGCTGGTGGTGCGGGAGTCTTCTGTAGGCGCCTCTGCGAAACGACCTCAGAGATAGCGGCATCCAAGCGGCGAGAGGCATAATTTCCTTGCCATATTGCCACTTACGAACTTATAGTTAGCGGTAACGCAGTCGTCGGATATCCGACGGAGGAGGTCCCGTGGCGACACATATGATCACATCGAATGCCCCCTTGAAAGATATGGATGAGTGGGACGATTTTCTTACCGGCCGCTACAAGGAAGGCAAAAGCCAGGACGAATTTCGAATATATGACGAGAAGGCGACACCGGGCGTCGCGGAGTTCTACCGGCTGAACCATCAGTACCAGACGTTTGACTACGTGATGGCGAAGGAGAAGGAGTACTTCGGCCTGAACAAGGGTGAGAAGAGCATCTGGGAGGCGGCGGAGTTTCTCAACACGCTGGTGGATGACAGCGATCCGGACACCGACCTGACACAGATTGAGCATTTGCTGCAGACCTCAGAGGCGATCCGGAGGGACGGTCTTCCGCGTTGGTTCGTGCTGACGGGATTTATCCATGATCTTGGCAAGGTGCTTTGCCTATGGGGTGAGCCACAGTGGGGTGTGGTGGGCGATACGTTTCCTGTGGGCTGCGCCTATTCGAAGGACATCGTTTTTCCGGAGTACTTCAAGGCAAATCCGGACTACAACAATCCGCTGTATCAGACGGAGTATGGCGTCTATGAGCCGAACTGCGGGCTGGAGAAGGTGCATATGTCGTTTGGTCACGATGGCTACATCGGTGAGGTGATGAAGAATTACATGCCGGAGGAGTCGCTCTATATGCTGCGGTACCACTCCTTTTACTCGGCCCACCGGCACGGCGCGTACCGGCACCTGATGAGCAAACATGATGTGGAGATGCTGGAGTGGGTCAACAAATTCAACGTGTACGACCTATACTCCAAGGGGCACACGAAGCCGAGTGTGAAAGAGTTGAAGCCCTACTACGATGATCTCTTTGCGGAATTTTTCCCTGCGAAGATTGCGTGGTAATAGATCAATTGATGCGTTGATACGTGGCCCTGAGATGCGATGTTGGTCTCAGGGCTTTGCTATATCCGGGGCGGGTGTGGCCCTTTTGGGGTAGCGATTATCGGGAGCTCATGGATTGCTAGCTGACGGGATTGCTCCGATCCGATCGGTATACCGCTTGAGATGCAAGCGGGTCGTTCACGTATCGACGACCGGCGGCGATCCAGCGGCTTCATAAGACCCAATCAGCCTCAAAATTGCGCGTAACTGCGGGAGTGTGCGTGTCTCCCTGGGTCCCGATGACACATTGGTGCTCGGGATGGACGACAAACGCCAATTGCTGGCAATTCACCGGAGTCTCTGAGGCTCTTTCTACAACTTATAGGTATGTCAGTGCACATGACGTGCCATACCCGAAATTTATCTGCCAAGTAATGATGTTTTTGGCGCGGAAACTTTCCCCAAAACGGGAAATAGTTCCAGCCAAAGGACATCAAGGTTTGAATTTGCACGACTGGCAGGTCAGCGGAAGAAGCCGCGAGATTGAGACCCAGCAGATCTTCCAGAGCTTAGATTTCCGAGCCCCTTTAGAGCTTTTCTCGGGACCGCAAAGCCACCCATAGTTCGAAAAAGTTCCAAAAATGTTGCCCATTAAGTAACGCAAACCAGAGGCCTTTGCAGAGAAGACTTCTCTGTCTTGAACGACACGAAGGGCTTTCTCAGAAGAGACGAATAACAGTTCGCTGCATCAGTCGAAAGGTTTAGAAATGCCTGTATTGATGAAGGTTTTGAGGAGTGCTTCATCCCCACTCCGTTTCTGCCGAGGTCTATCCGTCAGGACATCTGCGGATCCACTCTGGTCTCTCATCGCCGCTGCCAAAGGTGCTCTTGCGCAATCCAGCCTCCAAACCTCTATTCGTTCTGAAGCAATTGGATCGCCACAAATCTCTGAAAAAGCCAGCGAAACATTAGACGGCGTTAAGAATGAAAGAGCTCGTCGAAGAGCGATTCGGCCGACGAACCCGCTGACCGCTTTTTGGGTGGCGCTGTTTGTCATGATGTCTTTCTCGGTGGCGGGCGCGCAGATTGCCACGACGACCACGCTTGCGGTGAATCCTACTATCCCGGCGGCGAACGGGTCTGTATTCACGATGACGGCGACGGTAGCCGGTTCAACGACGCCGACTGCCGGTTCGGTCACCTTCCGTGACACCTACAACAGCATTACGCACGTGCTTGGCACCGTTCAGGTCCAATCGGGTAACGGCGGCTCCACAAAAGGGAAGGCAGTCCTAATGCAGGAACTCGGTGGAATTGGCACACATTCCATCGTAGCCACCTTCAATGCGCCGAAGGCCTATTTAACGAGCTTCTCCACTGCCCAAACCGCGACCACCACAGGCCTGTATCCGACGACCGCAAGTCTGGTCCAGTCGGGTGGGTCACTGGCAGCTGGCTGGTCACTGACTGCAACCATCGTGGGAATCGGCAGCCTCAATCTCTCACCCACGGGAAATGTGTCTCTTCTGGATACGAGCAACAGCAACCTGCTGCTGGGTATAGCGGGGCTCGGCGCGGGAACATACGGACAACAGACTGTAGCTGGCAGCACCTCGCCGGTCACGGGCGGCTTCAATAAACCGCAGAGTGTGGTGGCTGGAGAGTTCAACATCTCGGGCTTTATCGACCTGGCGCTCCTGAACAGCGGCAACACGTCCCCCACGCCCGACACAATAAGCATTCTGAAGGGCAATGCTACGGGTGGATTCACAGTGTCAGGTACCACCTATTCGACCGGCAATGGTTCGGTCGCGATCGTTGCAGGAGATTTCAATGGAGACGGCAAACTCGATCTTGCCGTCGCAAATTCCACCGACTTGACCGTCAGCATTCTGCTTGGAAATGGGGTTTACACTTTCAGCGCGGCGACCCCATATTCCGCGTCTCCGCTTACCTCTTTAACGGCCATTGCAGTTGGAGACTTCAACGGAGACGGCGTCCTTGATCTTGCCGTATCGGGCACCACGGCAAGTGGAAACGCTGTGATCATCCTGCAGGGCGACGGTACCGGCGCCTTTTCCAACGTGACTCCGTCCGGGATCGCTGTAGGCAATGGGCCGTCTTCCGTCGTTACCGGAGACTTCAACGGAGACGGCAACCTCGACTTCGCCGTCGCCAACAAGACAGACAACACGATCAACGTCTGGCTGGGCAACGGCAGCGGGACTACATTTACCGCGGCCGCTGGTTCCCCGTTCACTACCGCCGCTGGAACGGCCCCGGCTGCGATGGCCGCAGCGGACTTCAACGCAGACGGCCATCTTGATCTTGCCGTAGCGGAGAGCGGTAAGAAAAGGGTAGATATTTTCAAGGGCAACGGCGACGGTACTTTCACGTTGCAGGCAGGCACTCTCGCTACCGGAACGACGCCTGTGGCGATCGTTGCGGGAGACTTCAACGCCGATGGCCACATTGACCTTGCGGTGACCAACTCTGGCCAGACAACCGCCAGCTTAATGCTGGGTAACGGTGACCTCACCTTTCAGGCGCAGACGACGGCCAACGTTGGAACAACTCCCGTTGCGATAGCGTCAGCGGACTTCAATGGGGACGGCACCGCCGATCTGGCGGTCGCAAACAGCGGCAGCAATAGCGTAAGTATTCTGCTGAACCAGGTGACTGATACGGCGAGCGCATCATTTACAGGCATTTTCATTCCTGGGAATGGCACGTCCAACCATAACCTTGATGCGTCCTATCCCGGTGACATCGACTTCGGCGCGAGTATATCCAATAAAGTCGCACTGCAATCAACGAAGACCTCGACGTCTACGCTTCTGAGCGCAAACACCACCTCGCCCTCTTATGGGCAGCAGGTGGTCCTTACGGCGACGCTGGTCCCTTCGCAAGAAGGCGCGCTGACGCCGACCGGCAATGTTGTGTTTTCAGACGGTGCAACAACGATCGGGACAGTTGCCGTTTCGGGCGGAATCGCGACCCTGAACATCACAAGTCTTACGGCAGGCACTCATAGCATCACCGCGAAGTATGCGGGGGACGCCAACTTCTCCGCAAGCACGTCGCCCGCACTGGGCGTCATTGTCAGCAAGGCGACGCCGGTGATCACCTGGGCCAATCCAAGTCCCATCGCCTATGGGATGCTGCTGTCGACCACTCAGCTGAATGCGACAACGCCGGTAGCGGGAACGTTCGCCTATAACCCGGCGCTATATACCTCACTTACTGCCGGCACCTATACCCTCAATACCGTCTTCACTCCGACTGACTCGACCGATTACACGATAGCTTCGGCCAGCGTGACACTTATCGTGAATCCCGCAACTCCTCAAATCAGTTGGGCGACGCCGGCAGCCATCTCCTACGGTACGCCATTGAGCGGAATTCAACTCGATGCCACCGTCAACGTTTACACCCCAGTCGCCTTGCCCTACAACGTCAGCGGTATCTACACCGATGGCACGAGCTTTAGCACTGGGGGATTTGATGGAGGAGGCAACTCATACTCGTCAAACTTACTGGGGAGTTCCGTCACCTGGAACAACATAACCTATCAGTTGGGACCTGCCAACGCACCCGACGCGGTCAGCAATACGACCATCACTCTGCCACCGGGACAATACTCCAGTCTCAATATGCTTGGCGCGCTGGTCAATAATGCGACGGCCGCGAACACGTTCGTCGTCACGTATACCGACGGAACAACCACATCAGTAACACAGAGCCTGAGTGATTGGGTGTTCCCGTTGAACTATACGGGCGAGTCAGAAATAACATGTGTCCCGTATCGTGATACCAACAGTGGCGGCCGGGACGCCCACCTGACGTGCGTCTATGGCTATCAAATCCCTCTCAACAGCGCGAAGATAGTCCAGAGCATCCAGCTTCCGCCGACGCGAAATGTGGTGATGCTCGCCATGTCGCTTGTCAGCCCACCGGTGCCCGGCACGCTCACCTATACTCCGCCTTCGGGCACTGTTCTGCCCACCGGTGAAAACACTCTTTCTGCGGCCTTCACCCCCACGGATACGGCTGATTACACCGGAGCTACCGGAAGTGTGCTGGAACTCGTCAATCCGGGGAATGCACCTCAGCTCCTCTGGCCGACGCCCAACCCTATCACCTACGGGACGGCCCTCAGTTCGGCACAGCTCGATGCATTCGCCGAGACGGTACCTGGAACGACATCCGTTTCGCTCTCGCCCTATTACCGGGTCAATGCTTTTCAGAGCGATGGGTCGCTCTTTTCAACTGGAGGATTTGACAATGGTGGGAATGCATTCTCGTCCAACCAGGTCGGTTCTACCATCGTCTGGAACGGGCTGACATATTCACTAGGGCCGGCGAACCTTCCAGACGCAGTCACGAGCACAACGATCGCACTGCCCCAGGGGAATTTCACGTCGATGACCCTGATCGGTGCGGCGACCACGACCGGGCAGACTAACCAAGTTTTCACGCTCAACTTCACCGATGGCACTAGCGGAAGCGGTCAGTTGAACATGAGCAGTTGGACCCAGTCGGCAGGGTACAGCGACGAAACCATCGTTTCGACGACGCCATACCGAAATACCGGTGGCGGTGGACGAACAACCGGCAATACCTACCTGTACGGATATACATTTCCTACTGATGGCTCGAGGGTCGTACAAAGCCTCACACTGCCCAACAATCGCAACATCGTTATCGTGGCGATCTCGCTTACCACTTCGCCTAATCCAGCTCCGATACCAGGCACCTATGTCTATACACCGCCTGCCGGAACAGTTCCGGCTGCCGGAACCGATCCGCTCAGTGTCGTTTTCACTCCGACCAATCCGAGCTACGGGACGGCAACAGGTACCGTCAACCTCGTTGTCAACAAGGCGCCTCTCACTGTCACGGCCAACAGCCAGACCATCGCTTACGGCGGTACTGCGGCCCCCTATAGTGACACCATCACCGGATTCGTCAACGGCGACACATCAAGTGTGGTGACTGGTACGGCGTCGCTTACCACCACTCCGACCACGCCTACCGCCGCAGGGACCTATCCCATCACCGCTGCCCAGGGTTCCCTGGCCGCGGCAAACTACAGCTTCTCCTTCGTCAACGGCAGCCTGACCATTACCAAGACCACCCCAACCGTCACGTGGTCGAACCCGGCCAGCATCGTATACGGAACGGCGCTCTCGGCGACCCAACTCAACGCGACAGCTTCGGTTCCCGGTACATTCACCTACACTCCCGCGGTGGGCAACATTCCAACTGTTGGTACCGATACTCTTTCGGTCACCTTCACTCCGACCAACACCACCGACTACAACGCCGTCACGCAGACAGTACAGATAGTCGTCACCCAAGCCACTCCGGTGGTCACCTGGGCCACACCGTCAGCCATCACGTACGGGACAGCACTCTCCGCGACCCAACTGAACGCTACATCGCCGGTAGCTGGAAGTTTCGTCTACACCCCGGTCGCCGGTACCGTCCCCACCGCCGGAACCACGACCCTCTCGGTCACATTTACTCCAACGGACACGACGGACTACACCACCGTGACGAAGACCGTTCAGCTGACCGTGAACCAGGCAGCTCCGGTGGTTACGTGGGCCACACCGACAGCCATCACCTATGGGACAGCACTCTCTGGCACTCAACTTGATGCCACCGCTTCGGTTCCCGGCTCGTTTGCTTATACTCCGGCTGCGGGCAGCATACCAGCTGCCGGCACCGATACTCTCTCGGTGACGTTTACCCCGACCGATACGACGGACTACTCCACTGTCACGAAGACAGTGCAACTCACAGTCAATAAAGCGACGCCAGTGATCACGTGGTCGAACCCGGCCGGCATCACCTACGGGACCGCACTCTCCGCCACCCAGTTGAACGCCACGGCGTCGGTCCCTGGAGTCCTGGTCTACACACCGGCCGCAGGCAACGTCCCTGCCGCAGGCACGGACACTCTCTCGGTGACCTTTACTCCGACTGATACGACGGACTACACCAATGTCACCCAGACTGTGCAGATCGTTGTCAATAAAGCAACGCCCGTGATCACCTGGTCGAACCCGGCAAGCATCACCTATGGGACAGCGCTCTCTGCCACGCAGTTGAACGCCACCGCGTCAGTCCCTGGAACTCTGGTCTACACACCGGCTGCAGGCAACGTCCCTGCCGCTGGTACGGACACCCTCTCGGTGACCTTCACGCCGACTGACACGACGGACTACACCAATGTCACCCAAACTGTGCAGATCGTCGTCAATAAAGCAACGCCCGTGATCACCTGGTCGAACCCGGCCGGCATCACCTACGGGACAGCGCTCTCCGCCACACAGTTGAACGCGACCGCCTCCGTCCCTGGAGTCCTGGTCTACACACCGGCCGCAGGCAACGTCCTTGCCGCCGGCACCGACACCCTCTCGGTGACGTTCACTCCGACTGACACGACGGACTACACCACCGTGACGAAGACGGTGCAGATCGTGGTCAGCCAGGTCACTCCGGTGATCACCTGGTCGAACCCGGCCGGCATCACCTACGGGACCGCGCTCTCTGCCACGCAGTTGAACGCTACGGCATCTGTCCCCGGAGTCCTGGTCTACACACCGGCCGCAGGCAACGTCCCTGCCGCCGGCACCGACACCCTTTCGGTCACGTTCACTCCGACTGATACCACCGACTACACCACCGTGACCAAGACGGTGCAGATCGTGGTCAGCCAGGTCACTCCGGTGATCACGTGGTCGAACCCGGCGGGCATCACCTACGGGACCGCACTCTCTGCCACCCAGTTGAACGCCACGGCGTCCGTCCCTGGAGTCCTGGTCTACACACCTGCCTCGGGCAACGTCCCTGCCGCAGGCACCGACACCCTCTCGGTCACGTTTACGCCGACTGATACCACCGACTACACGACCGTGACGAAGACGGTGCAGATCGTGGTCAGCCAGGTCACCCCGGTGATCACGTGGTCGAACCCGGCGGGCATCACCTACGGGACAGCGCTCTCTGCCACACAGTTGAACGCCACTGCCTCGGTCCCTGGAGTCCTGGTCTACACCCCGGCCGCAGGCAACGTCCCTGCCGCAGGCACCGACACCCTTTCGGTCACGTTTACTCCGACTGATACCACCGACTACACGACCGTGACGAAGACGGTGCAGATCGTGGTCAGCCAGGTCACCCCGGTGATCACGTGGTCGAACCCGGCGGGCATCACCTACGGGACAGCGCTCTCGGCCACGCAGCTCAATGCAACGGCGTCCGTCCCCGGAGTCCTGGTCTACACACCGGCCGCAGGCAACGTCCCTGCCGCAGGCACCGACACCCTTTCGGTGACGTTCACTCCGACTGATACCACCGACTACACGACCGTGACGAAGACGGTGCAGATCGTGGTCAGCCAGGTCACTCCGGTGATCACGTGGTCGAACCCGGCAAGCATCACCTACGGGACAGCGCTGTCGGCCACGCAGTTGAACGCTACGGCATCTGTCCCTGGAGTCCTGGTCTACACACCGGCCGCTGGCAACGTCCCTGCCGCCGGCACCGACACCCTTTCGGTGACCTTCACTCCGACTGACACGACGGACTACACGACCGTGACGAAGACGGTGCAGATCGTGGTCAGCCAGGTCACCCCGGTGATCACGTGGTCGAACCCGGCGGGCATCACCTACGGGACAGCGCTCTCGGCCACGCAGCTCAATGCAACGGCGTCCGTCCCCGGAGTCCTGGTCTACACACCGGCCGCAGGCAACGTCCCTGCCGCCGGCACCGACACTCTCTCGGTCACGTTTACGCCGACTGATACCACCGACTACACGACTGTGACGAAGACGGTGCAGATCGTGGTCAGCCAGGTCACTCCCGTGATCACGTGGTCGAACCCGGCAGGCATCACCTACGGGACCGCGCTGTCCGCCACCCAGTTGAACGCTACGGCATCTGTCCCCGGAGTCCTGGTCTACACACCGGCCGCAGGCAACGTCCCTGCCGCAGGCACCGACACCCTCTCGGTGACGTTCACTCCGACTGATACCACCGACTACACGACCGTGACGAAGACGGTGCAGATCGTGGTCAGCCAGGTCACTCCGGTGATCACGTGGTCGAACCCGGCCGGCATCACCTACGGGACAGCGCTGTCCGCCACCCAGTTGAACGCAACGGCATCAGTCCCTGGAGTTCTGGTCTACACACCGGCCGCAGGCAACGTCCCTGCCGCCGGCACCGACACCCTCTCGGTGACGTTCACTCCGACTGATACCACCGACTACACCACCGTGACCAAGACGGTGCAGATCGTGGTCAGCCAGGTCACCCCGGTGATCACGTGGTCGAACCCGGCAAGCATCACCTACGGGACAGCGCTGTCCGCCACACAGTTGAACGCGACCGCATCGGTCCCTGGAGTCCTGGTCTACACACCGGCCGCAGGCAACGTCCCTGCCGCAGGCACCGACACCCTCTCGGTGACGTTCACTCCGACTGATACCACCGACTACACGACCGTGACGAAGACGGTGCAGATCGTGGTCAGCCAGGTCACTCCGGTGATCACGTGGTCGAACCCGGCAAGCATCACCTACGGGACCGCGCTGTCCGCCACGCAGTTGAATGCAACGGCGTCCGTCCCTGGAGTCCTGGTCTACACACCGGCCGCCGGCAACGTCCCTGCCGCCGGCACCGACACCCTTTCGGTGACCTTCACTCCGACTGACACGACCGACTACACGACCGTGACGAAGACGGTGCAGATCGTGGTCAGCCAGGTCACCCCGGTGATCACGTGGTCGAACCCGGCGGGCATCACCTACGGGACAGCGCTCTCGGCCACGCAGCTCAATGCAACGGCGTCAGTCCCTGGAGTCCTGGTCTACACACCGGCCGCAGGCAACGTCCCTGCCGCCGGCACCGACACCCTTTCGGTGACGTTCACTCCGACTGATACCACCGACTACACGACGGTGACGAAGACGGTGCAGATCGTGGTCAGCCAGGTCACTCCGGTGATCACCTGGTCGAACCCGGCGGGCATCACCTACGGGACAGCGCTGTCGGCCACGCAGTTGAACGCAACGGCGTCCGTCCCCGGAGTCCTGGTCTACACCCCGGCCGCCGGCAACGTCCCTGCCGCTGGAACCGACACCCTCTCGGTGACGTTCACTCCGACTGATACCACCGACTACACGACCGTGACCAAGACGGTGCAGATCGTGGTCAGCCAGGTCACCCCGGTGATCACCTGGTCGAACCCGGCGGGCATCACCTACGGGACCGCGCTGTCCGCCACGCAGCTCAATGCAACGGCGTCAGTCCCTGGAGTCCTGGTCTACACACCGGCCGCAGGCAACGTCCCTGCCGCCGGCACCGACACCCTCTCGGTGACGTTCACTCCGACTGATACCACCGACTACACGACGGTGACGAAGACGGTGCAGATCGTGGTCAGCCAGGTCACTCCGGTGATCACGTGGTCGAACCCGGCAAGCATCACCTACGGGACCGCGCTGTCCGCCACGCAGCTCAATGCAACGGCGTCCGTCCCTGGAGTCCTGGTCTACACACCGGCCGCCGGCAACGTCCCTGCCGCCGGCACCGACACCCTTTCGGTGACCTTCACTCCGACTGACACGACCGACTACACGACCGTGACGAAGACGGTGCAGATCGTGGTCAGCCAGGTCACCCCGGTGATCACGTGGTCGAACCCGGCGGGCATCACCTACGGGACAGCGCTCTCGGCCACGCAGCTCAATGCAACGGCGTCCGTCCCCGGAGTCCTGGTCTACACACCGGCCGCAGGCAACGTCCCTGCCGCAGGCACCGACACCCTTTCGGTGACGTTCACTCCGACTGATACCACCGACTACACGACCGTGACGAAGACGGTGCAGATCGTGGTCAGCCAGGTCACTCCGGTGATCACGTGGTCGAACCCGGCAAGCATCACCTACGGGACAGCGCTGTCGGCCACGCAGTTGAACGCTACGGCATCTGTCCCTGGAGTCCTGGTCTACACACCGGCCGCTGGCAACGTCCCTGCCGCCGGCACCGACACCCTTTCGGTGACCTTCACTCCGACTGACACGACGGACTACACGACCGTGACGAAGACGGTGCAGATCGTGGTCAGCCAGGTCACCCCGGTGATCACGTGGTCGAACCCGGCGGGCATCACCTACGGGACAGCGCTCTCGGCCACGCAGCTCAATGCAACGGCGTCCGTCCCCGGAGTCCTGGTCTACACACCGGCCGCAGGCAACGTCCCTGCCGCAGGCACCGACACTCTCTCGGTCACGTTTACGCCGACTGATACCACCGACTACACGACTGTGACGAAGACGGTGCAGATCGTGGTCAGCCAGGTCACTCCCGTGATCACGTGGTCGAACCCGGCAGGCATCACCTACGGGACCGCGCTGTCCGCCACCCAGTTGAACGCTACTGCATCTGTCCCCGGAGTCCTGGTCTACACACCGGCCGCAGGCAACGTCCCTGCCGCAGGCACCGACACTCTCTCGGTCACCTTTACTCCGACTGATACCACCGACTACACGACTGTGACGAAGACGGTGCAGATCGTGGTCAGCCAGGTCACCCCGGTGATCACCTGGTCGAACCCGGCCGGCATCACCTACGGGACCGCGCTCTCTGCCACGCAGCTCAATGCAACGGCGTCAGTCCCCGGAGTCCTGGTCTACACACCGGCCGCAGGCAACGTCCCTGCCGCAGGCACCGACACTCTCTCGGTCACGTTCACTCCGACTGATACCACCGACTACACGACCGTGACGAAGACGGTGCAGATCGTGGTCAGCCAGGTCACTCCGGTGATCACGTGGTCGAACCCGGCGGGCATCACCTACGGGACAGCGCTCTCGGCCACGCAGCTCAATGCAACGGCGTCAGTCCCTGGAGTCCTGGTCTACACACCGGCCGCAGGCAACGTCCCTGCCGCCGGCACCGACACCCTTTCGGTGACGTTCACTCCGACTGATACCACCGACTACACGACCGTGACGAAGACGGTGCAGATCGTGGTCAGCCAGGTCACTCCGGTGATCACCTGGTCGAACCCGGCGGGCATCACCTACGGGACAGCGCTGTCCGCCACGCAGTTGAACGCAACGGCGTCCGTCCCCGGAGTCCTGGTCTACACACCGGCCGCCGGCAACGTCCCTGCCGCCGGCACCGACACCCTCTCGGTGACGTTCACTCCGACTGATACCACCGACTACACCACCGTGACCAAGACGGTGCAGATCGTGGTCAGCCAGGTCACCCCGGTGATCACGTGGTCGAACCCGGCGGGCATCACCTACGGGACCGCGCTGTCCGCCACGCAGCTCAATGCAACGGCGTCAGTCCCTGGAGTCCTGGTCTACACACCGGCCGCAGGCAACGTCCCTGCCGCCGGCACCGACACCCTCTCGGTGACGTTCACTCCGACTGACACGACCGACTACACGACCGTGACGAAGACGGTGCAGATCGTGGTCAGCCAGGTCACTCCGGTGATCACGTGGTCGAACCCGGCGGGCATCACCTACGGGACAGCGCTGTCTGCCACGCAGCTCAACGCGACTGCGTCCGTCCCCGGAGTCCTGGTCTACACACCGGCCGCAGGCAACGTCCCTGCCGCAGGCACCGACACCCTCTCGGTCACGTTCACTCCGACTGATACCACCGACTACACCACCGTGACCAAGACGGTGCAGATCGTGGTCGGCCAGGTCACTCCGGTGATCACCTGGTCGAACCCGGCCGGCATCACCTACGGGACCGCGCTCTCCGCCACGCAGTTGAACGCGACCGCATCGGTCCCCGGAGTTCTGGTCTACACACCGGCCGCAGGCAACGTCCCTGCCGCTGGCACCGACACTCTCTCGGTCACCTTTACCCCGACTGATACGACGGACTACACGACCGTGACCAAGACGGTGCAGATCGTGGTCGGCCAGGTCACTCCGGTGATCACCTGGTCGAACCCGGCCGGCATCACCTACGGCGACCGCGCTCTCGGCCACGCAGTTGAACGCAACGGCTTCTGTCCCGGGCACTCTGGTCTACACGCCTGCTGCGGGCAACGTCCCTGCCGCTGGCACCGACACCCTCTCGGTGACCTTCACGCCAACTGACACGACGGACTACACCACTGTGACCAAGACGGTGCAGATCATGCGTCGGCCAGGTCACTCCGGTGATCACCTGGTCGAACCCGGCAAGCATCACCTACGGGACCGCGCTCTCGGCCACGCAGTTGAACGCGACCGCATCGGTCCCCGGAGTTCTGGTCTACACGCCGGCCGCAGGCAACGTCCCTGCCGCTGGCACCGACACTCTCTCGGTGACCTTTACTCCGACCGACACGACGGACTACACCACCGTGACCAAGACGGTGCAGATCGTGGTCGGCCAGGTCACTCCGGTGATCACCTGGTCGAACCCGGCAAGCATCACCTACGGCACCGCGCTGTCCGCCACGCAGCTCAATGCAACGGCGTCCGTCCCTGGAGTCCTGGTCTACACACCGGCCGCAGGCAACGTCCCTGCCGCCGGCACCGACACTCTCTCGGTCACGTTTACTCCGACTGATACCACCGACTACACCACCGTGACCAAGACGGTGCAGATCAGCGTGGGCCAGGTCACCCCGGTGATCACCTGGTCGAACCCGGCGGGCATCACCTACGGGACCGCGCTCTCCGCCACGCAGCTCAATGCAACGGCGTCAGTCCCTGGAGTCCTGGTCTACACACCGGCCGCAGGCAACGTCCCTGCCGCCGGCACCGACACCCTCTCGGTCACCTTTACGCCGACTGATACCACCGACTACACGACTGTGACCAAGACGGTGCAGATCAGCGTGGGCCAGGTCACTCCGGTGATCACCTGGTCGAACCCGGCCGGCATCACCTACGGGACCGCGCTCTCGGCCACGCAGTTGAACGCAACGGCGTCAGTCCCTGGAGTCCTGGTCTACACACCTGCCTCGGGCAACGTCCCTGCCGCCGGAACCGACACCCTCTCGGTGACGTTTACTCCGACTGATACCACCGACTACACCACCGTGACCAAGACGGTGCAGATCAGCGTGGGCCAGGTCACCCCGGTGATCACCTGGTCGAACCCGGCGGGCATCACCTACGGGACCGCGCTCTCCGCCACGCAGCTCAATGCAACGGCATCAGTCCCTGGAGTCCTGGTCTACACACCGGCCGCAGGCAACGTCCCTGCCGCTGGCACCGACACCCTCTCGGTCACCTTTACGCCGACGGATACCACCGACTACACGACTGTGACCAAGACGGTGCAGATCAGCGTCGGCCAGGTCACTCCGGTGATCACCTGGTCGAACCCGGCCGGCATCACCTACGGGACCGCGCTCTCTGCCACGCAGCTCAATGCAACGGCGTCAGTCCCCGGAGTCCTGGTCTACACACCGGCCGCCGGCAACGTCCCTGCCGCAGGCACCGACACTCTCTCGGTCACGTTTACTCCGACCGATACGACGGACTACACCACCGTGACCAAGACGGTGCAGATCGTGGTCAGCCAGGTCACCCCGGTGATCACCTGGTCGAACCCGGCCGGCATCACCTACGGGACCGGCGCTCTCCGCCACTCAGCTCAACGCCACGGCGTCAGTCCCTGGAGTCCTGGTCTACACACCGGCCGCAGGCAACGTCCCTGCCGCTGGCACCGACACTCTCTCGGTCACCTTCACTCCGACCGACACGACGGACTACACGACCGTGACCAAGACGGTGCAGATCGTGGTCGGCCAGGTCATCCCGGTGATCACCTGGTCGAACCCGGCAAGCATCACCTACGGCACCGCGCTGTCTGCTACTCAGCTCAACGCCACTGCGTCGGTCCCCGGCACGCTGGTCTACACACCGGCCGCAGGCAACGTCCCTGCCGCTGGCACCGATACCCTCTCGGTCACCTTCACACCGACCGACACGACGGACTACACCACTGTGACCAAGACGGTGCAGATCGTGGTCAGCCAGGTCACTCCGGTGATCACCTGGTCGAACCCGGCCGGCATCACCTACGGGACGGCGCTGTCTGCTACTCAGCTCAACGCCACTGCGTCAGTCCCTGGAGTTCTGGTCTACACACCGGCCGCAGGCAACGTCCCTGCCGCTGGCACCGACACTCTCTCGGTCACCTTCACTCCGACCGATACGACGGACTACACGACCGTG
Organism: uncultured Acidobacteriaceae bacterium; assembly: GCA_963756685.1. Classification (GTDB taxonomy): domain Bacteria; phylum Acidobacteriota; class Terriglobia; order Terriglobales; family Acidobacteriaceae; genus Edaphobacter. Next base: position 1,370,353 of record CAVWON010000001.1, on the reverse strand, counting down.
ACCAAGACGGTGCAGATCGTGGTCGGCCAGGTCACTCCGGTGATCACCTGGTCGAACCCGGCCGGCATCACCTACGGGACCGCGCTCTCGGCCACGCAGTTGAACGCAACGGCTTCTGTCCCGGGCACTCTGGTCTACACGCCGGCCGCAGGCAACGTCCCTGCCGCTGGTACCGACACTCTCTCGGTCACCTTCACCCCGACTGATACGACCGACTACACGACTGTGACCAAGACGGTGCAGATCGTGGTCAGCCAGGTCATCCCGGTGATCACCTGGTCGAACCCGGCCGGCATCACCTACGGGACCGCGTTGTCCGCTACTCAGTTGAACGCGACGGCTTCTGTCCCCGGCACTCTGGTCTACACGCCGGCTGCGGGCAACGTCCCTGCCGCTGGCACCGACACCCTCTCGGTGACCTTCACGCCAACTGACACGACGGACTACACCACGGTGACCAAGACGGTGCAGATCGTGGTCAGCCAGGTCACTCCGGTGATCACCTGGTCGAACCCGGCAAGCATCACCTACGGGCACCGCGCTCTCTGCCACGCAGTTGAACGCGACTGCATCGGCCCCGGAGTTCTGGTCTACACGCCGGCCGCAGGCAACGTCCCTGCCGCCGGCACCGACACTCTCTCGGTCACCTTTACCCCGACCGACACGACGGACTACACCACTGTGACCAAGACGGTGCAGATCGTGGTCAGCCAGGTCACTCCGGTGATCACCTGGTCGAACCCGGCCGGCATCACCTACGGGACGGCGCTGTCTGCTACTCAGCTCAACGCCACTGCGTCAGTCCCTGGAGTTCTGGTCTACACACCGGCCGCAGGCAACGTCCCTGCCGCTGGCACCGACACTCTCTCGGTCACCTTCACTCCGACTGATACGACGGACTACACGACCGTGACCAAGACGGTGCAGATCGTGGTCGGCCAGGTCACTCCGGTGATCACCTGGTCGAACCCGGCCGGCATCACCTACGGGACCGCGCTCTCCGCCACGCAGTTGAACGCGACCGCATCGGCCCCGGAGTTCTGGTCTACACACCGGCCGCAGGCAACGTCCCTGCCGCCGGCACCGACACTCTCTCGGTCACCTTCACCCCGACTGATACGACGGACTACACGACCGTGACCAAGACGGTGCAGATCGTGGTCGGCCAGGTCACTCCGGTGATCACCTGGTCGAACCCGGCCGGCATCACCTACGGGACCGCGCTCTCTGCCACGCAGTTGAACGCAACGGCTTCTGTCCCGGGCACTCTGGTCTACACGCCTGCTGCGGGCAACGTCCCTGCCGCTGGCACCGACACCCTCTCGGTGACCTTCACGCCAACTGACACGACGGACTACACCACGGTGACCAAGACGGTGCAGATCGTGGTCAGCCAGGTCACTCCGGTGATCACCTGGTCGAACCCGGCAAGCATCGCCTACGGGACCGCACTCTCCGCCACGCAGTTGAACGCGACCGCATCGGTCCCCGGAGTTCTGGTCTACACGCCGGCCGCAGGCAACGTCCCTGCCGCTGGCACCGACACTCTCTCGGTGACGTTTACTCCGACCGACACGACGGACTACACCACCGTGACCAAGACGGTGCAGATCGTGGTCGGCCAGGTCACTCCGGTGATCACCTGGTCGAACCCGGCAAGCATCACCTACGGCACCGCGCTGTCCGCCACGCAGCTCAATGCAACGGCGTCCGTCCCCGGAGTCCTGGTCTACACACCGGCCGCAGGCAACGTCCCTGCCGCCGGCACCGACACCCTCTCGGTCACGTTTACTCCGACTGATACCACCGACTACACCACCGTGACCAAGACGGTGCAGATCGTGGTCAGCCAGGTCACTCCGGTGATCACCTGGTCGAACCCGGCCGGCATCACCTACGGGACCGCGCTCTCCGCCACGCAGCTGAACGCCACTGCCTCGGTCCCTGGAGTCCTGGTCTACACACCGGCCGCGGGCAACGTCCCTGCCGCCGGCACCGACACCCTCTCGGTGACGTTCACTCCGACTGATACGACGGACTACACCACCGTGACCAAGACGGTGCAGATCAGCGTGGGCCAGGTCACTCCGGTGATCACCTGGTCGAACCCGGCGGGCATCACCTACGGGCACCGCGCTCTCCGCCACGCAGCTGAATGCCACTGCCTCCGTCCCTGGAGTCCTGGTCTACACACCGGCCGCAGGCAACGTCCCTGCCGCCGGCACCGACACTCTCTCGGTGACGTTTACTCCGACTGATACCACCGACTACACCACCGTGACCAAGACGGTGCAGATCAGCGTCGGCCAGGTCACTCCGGTGATCACCTGGTCGAACCCGGCCGGCATCACCTACGGGCACCGCGCTCTCCGCCACGCAGCTGAACGCGACCGCATCGGTCCCTGGAGTCCTGGTCTACACACCGGCCGCAGGCAACGTCCCTGCCGCCGGCACCGACACCCTCTCGGTCACGTTTACTCCGACTGATACCACCGACTACACGACCGTGACCAAGACGGTGCAGATCAGCGTGGGCCAGGTCACTCCGGTGATCACCTGGTCGAACCCGGCCGGCATCACCTACGGGACCGCGCTCTCCGCCACGCAGCTGAACGCGACCGCATCGGTCCCTGGAGTCCTGGTCTACACACCGGCCGCAGGCAACGTCCCTGCCGCCGGCACCGACACCCTCTCGGTCACGTTTACTCCGACTGATACCACCGACTACACCACCGTGACCAAGACGGTGCAGATCAGCGTGGGCCAGGTCACCCCGGTGATCACGTGGTCGAACCCGGCAGGCATCACCTACGGGACCGCGCTCTCTGCCACACAGTTGAACGCGACCGCATCGGTCCCCGGAGTCCTGGTCTACACACCGGCCGCAGGCAACGTCCCTGCCGCCGGTACCGACACCCTCTCGGTCACGTTTACTCCGACTGATACCACCGACTACACCACCGTGACCAAGACGGTGCAGATCGTGGTCGGCCAGGTCACTCCGGTGATCACCTGGTCGAACCCGGCAAGCATCACCTATGGGACCGCGTTGTCCGCTACTCAGTTGAACGCGACCGCATCGGTCCCCGGAGTTCTGGTCTACACGCCGGCTGCGGGCAACGTCCCTGCCGCTGGCACCGACACCCTCTCGGTGACCTTCACCCCAACCGATACGACGGACTACACCACTGTGACCAAGACGGTGCAGATCGTGGTCGGCCAGGTCACTCCGGTGATCACCTGGTCGAACCCGGCAAGCATCACCTACGGCACCGCGCTGTCTGCTACTCAGCTCAACGCGACTGCATCGGTCCCCGGAGTTCTGGTCTACACGCCGGCCGCGGGCAACGTCCCTGCCGCTGGCACCGACACTCTCTCGGTCACCTTTACTCCGACCGACACGACGGACTACACCACTGTGACCAAGACGGTGCAGATCGTGGTCGGCCAGGTCATCCCGGTGATCACCTGGTCGAACCCGGCCGGCATCACCTACGGGACGGCGCTGTCTGCTACTCAGCTCAACGCCACTGCGTCGGTCCCTGGAGTTCTGGTCTACACACCGGCCGCAGGCAACGTCCCTGCCGCTGGCACCGACACTCTCTCGGTCACCTTCACTCCGACCGACACGACGGACTACACGACCGTGACCAAGACGGTGCAGATCGTGGTCGGCCAGGTCATCCCGGTGATCACCTGGTCGAACCCGGCAAGCATCACCTACGGCACCGCGCTGTCTGCTACTCAGCTCAACGCCACTGCGTCGGTCCCCGGCACGCTGGTCTACACACCGGCCGCAGGCAACGTCCCTGCCGCTGGCACCGATACCCTCTCGGTCACCTTCACACCGACCGACACGACGGACTACACCACTGTGACCAAGACGGTGCAGATCGTGGTCAGCCAGGTCACTCCGGTGATCACCTGGTCGAACCCGGCCGGCATCACCTACGGGACGGCGCTGTCTGCCACTCAGCTCAACGCCACTGCGTCAGTCCCTGGAGTTCTGGTCTACACACCGGCCGCAGGCAACGTCCCTGCCGCCGGCACCGACACCCTCTCGGTCACGTTCACTCCGACTGATACCACCGACTACACGACCGTGACCAAGACGGTGCAGATCGTGGTCGGCCAGGTCACCCCGGTGATCACCTGGTCGAACCCGGCAGGCATCACCTACGGGACCGCGCTGTCCGCCACGCAGCTGAACGCGACCGCGTCAGTCCCTGGAGTCCTGGTCTACACACCGGCCGCAGGCAACGTCCCTGCCGCTGGCACCGACACCCTCTCGGTCACCTTCACTCCGACTGATACCACCGACTACACGACCGTGACCAAGACGGTGCAGATCGTGGTCAGCCAGGTCACTCCGGTGATCACCTGGTCGAACCCGGCCGGCATCACCTACGGGACCGCGCTGTCCGCCACGCAGTTGAATGCAACGGCGTCCGTCCCTGGAGTCCTGGTCTACACACCGGCCGCGGGCAACGTCCCTGCCGCCGGCACCGACACCCTCTCGGTGACCTTCACTCCGACTGACACGACGGACTACACCACCGTGACCAAGACGGTGCAGATCGTGGTCAGCCAGGTCACTCCGGTGATCACCTGGTCGAACCCGGCAGGCATCACCTACGGGACCGCGCTCTCCGCCACGCAGCTCAATGCAACGGCGTCAGTCCCTGGAGTCCTGGTCTACACACCGGCCGCAGGCAACGTCCCTGCCGCCGGCACCGACACCCTCTCGGTGACGTTTACTCCGACTGATACCACCGACTACACGACCGTGACCAAGACGGTGCAGATCGTGGTCAGCCAGGTCACTCCGGTGATCACCTGGTCGAACCCGGCCGGCATCACCTACGGGACCGCGCTGTCCGCCACGCAGTTGAACGCAACCGCGTCGGTCCCCGGAGTCCTGGTCTACACACCGGCCGCAGGCAACGTCCCTGCCGCTGGCACCGACACCCTCTCGGTCACGTTTACTCCGACTGATACCACCGACTACACCACTGTGACCAAGACGGTGCAGATCGTGGTCAGCCAGGTCACTCCGGTGATCACCTGGTCGAACCCGGCCGGCATCACCTACGGGACCGCGCTGTCCGCCACGCAGTTCAACGCAACGGCGTCAGTCCCTGGAGTCCTGGTCTACACACCGGCCGCAGGCAACGTCCCTGCCGCCGGCACCGACACCCTCTCGGTGACGTTTACTCCGACTGATACCACCGACTACACGACTGTGACCAAGACGGTGCAGATCGTGGTCAGCCAGGTCACTCCGGTGATCACCTGGTCGAACCCGGCAAGCATCACCTACGGGACCGCGCTGTCTGCCACGCAGCTCAATGCAACGGCGTCCGTCCCTGGAGTCCTGGTCTACACACCGGCCGCCGGCAACGTCCCTGCCGCCGGCACCGACACCCTCTCGGTCACCTTCACTCCGACTGACACGACCGACTACACCACCGTGACGAAGACGGTGCAGATCGTGGTCAGCCAGGTCACCCCGGTGATCACCTGGTCGAACCCGGCGGGCATCACCTACGGGACAGCGCTCTCGGCCACGCAGCTCAATGCAACGGCGTCCGTCCCCGGAGTCCTGGTCTACACACCGGCCGCAGGCAACGTCCCTGCCGCAGGCACCGACACCCTCTCGGTGACGTTCACTCCGACTGATACCACCGACTACACGACCGTGACGAAGACGGTGCAGATCGTGGTCAGCCAGGTCACTCCGGTGATCACCTGGTCGAACCCGGCAAGCATCACCTACGGGACAGCGCTGTCCGCCACTCAGTTGAACGCAACGGCATCAGTCCCTGGAGTCCTGGTCTACACACCGGCCGCAGGCAACGTCCCTGCCGCCGGCACCGACACCCTCTCGGTGACCTTCACTCCGACTGATACGACGGACTACACGACCGTGACCAAGACGGTGCAGATCGTGGTCAGCCAGGTCACCCCGGTGATCACCTGGTCGAACCCGGCGGGCATCACCTACGGGACCGCGCTCTCCGCCACGCAGCTCAACGCGACGGCGTCCGTCCCCGGAGTCCTGGTCTACACACCGGCCGCAGGCAACGTCCCTGCCGCCGGCACCGACACCCTCTCGGTCACGTTTACTCCGACCGATACCACCGACTACACCACCGTGACCAAGACGGTGCAGATCGTGGTCAGCCAGGTCACTCCGGTGATCACCTGGTCGAACCCGGCAGGCATCACCTACGGGACCGCGCTGTCCGCCACCCAGTTGAACGCTACTGCATCTGTCCCCGGAGTCCTGGTCTACACACCGGCCGCAGGCAACGTCCCTGCCGCCGGCACCGACACCCTCTCGGTCACGTTTACTCCGACTGATACCACCGACTACACGACTGTGACCAAGACGGTGCAGATCGTGGTCGGCCAGGTCACCCCGGTGATCACCTGGTCGAACCCGGCCGGCATCACCTACGGGACAGCGCTCTCCGCCACGCAGCTCAACGCAACGGCGTCAGTCCCCGGAGTCCTGGTCTACACACCGGCCGCAGGCAACGTCCCTGCCGCCGGCACCGACACTCTCTCGGTCACGTTTACTCCGACTGATACCACCGACTACACGACCGTGACGAAGACGGTGCAGATCGTGGTCAGCCAGGTCACTCCGGTGATCACGTGGTCGAACCCGGCGGGCATCACCTACGGGACAGCGCTCTCGGCCACGCAGCTCAATGCAACGGCGTCAGTCCCTGGAGTCCTGGTCTACACACCGGCCGCAGGCAACGTCCCTGCCGCCGGCACCGACACCCTTTCGGTGACGTTCACTCCGACTGATACCACCGACTACACGACCGTGACGAAGACGGTGCAGATCGTGGTCAGCCAGGTCACTCCGGTGATCACCTGGTCGAACCCGGCGGGCATCACCTACGGGACAGCGCTGTCGGCCACGCAGTTGAACGCAACGGCGTCCGTCCCTGGAGTCCTGGTCTACACCCCGGCCGCCGGCAACGTCCCTGCCGCTGGAACCGACACCCTCTCGGTGACGTTCACGCCGACTGATACGACGGACTACACCACTGTGACCAAGACGGTGCAGATCGTGGTCAGCCAGGTCACTCCGGTGATCACCTGGTCGAACCCGGCCGGCATCACCTACGGGACCGCGCTCTCGGCCACGCAGCTCAATGCAACGGCGTCAGTCCCCGGAGTCCTGGTCTACACACCGGCCGCAGGCAACGTCCCTGCCGCTGGCACCGACACCCTCTCGGTGACGTTCACTCCGACTGATACCACCGACTACACGACCGTGACGAAGACGGTGCAGATCGTGGTCAGCCAGGTCACTCCGGTGATCACGTGGTCGAACCCGGCGGGCATCACCTACGGGACAGCGCTGTCGGCCACGCAGCTGAACGCAACGGCGTCTGTCCCTGGAACTCTCGTCTATACTCCGGCGGCCGGCAGCGTCCTGACCGCAGGTACCGATACTCTCTCGGTCACGTTTACGCCGACTGATACGACGGACTACACCACCGTGACCAAGACGGTGCAGATCGTCGTCAGCCAGGCCACTCCGGTGATCACGTGGTCGAACCCGGCGGGCATCACCTACGGGACAGCACTCTCTGCCACCCAGTTGAACGCCACGGCGTCCGTCCCTGGAGTCCTGGTCTACACACCGGCGGCAGGCAGCGTCCTGACCGCAGGCACCGATACTCTCTCGGTCACCTTTACCCCGACCGACACGGTCAACTACTCGAGCGCCACCAAGACCGTGCAAATCACCGTATCGCAGGCCACTCCTGTCATCACCTGGTCGAACCCGGCCGGCATCACCTACGGGACAGCGTTGTCCGCCACACAGCTCAACGCGACCGCATCAGTCCCCGGAACGCTGGTCTACACACCGGCCTCGGGCAGCGTCCTGACCGCAGGCACCGATACTCTCTCCGTCACCTTCAACCCGACGGACACGGTCAACTACTCGAGCGTCACCAAGACTGTGCAGATTACCGTCAATCAGGCCACCCCGGTCATCATGTGGTCGAACCCGGCAGGCATCACCTACGGGACCGCACTCTCTGCCACCCAGTTGAATGCAACGGCTTCCGTCCCGGGCGCGCTCGTCTACACCCCGGCGGCAGGCAGCGTCCTGACCGCAGGCACCGATACTCTTTCTGTGACTTTCACTCCAACCGACACGGTCAACTACTCGAGCGCCACCAAGACCGTGCAGATCACCGTGTCGCAGGTCGCTCCTGTCATCACCTGGTCGAACCCGGCCGGCATCACCTACGGGACAGCACTCTCGGCCACGCAGTTGAACGCAACGGCATCGGTTCCGGGCACTCTCGTCTATACTCCGGCGGCAGGCAGCGTCCTAACCGCTGGAACTGATACTCTCTCGGTGACCTTCACTCCGACTGATGCCACCGACTACACCACGGTCACCAAGACGGTGCAGATCGTCGTCAGCCAGGCCACACCGGTGATCACCTGGTCGAACCCCGCAGGGATCACCTACGGGACCGCACTCTCCGCCACGCAGTTGAACGCCACCGCCTCCGTCCCGGGCACGCTCGTCTACACCCCGGCGGCAGGCAGCGTCCTGACCGCAGGCACCGATACCCTCTCGGTCACCTTTACCCCGACCGACACGGTCAACTACTCGAGCGCCACCAAGACCGTGCAGCTCACTGTTTCGCAAGCAACTCCTGTGATCACGTGGGCCACGCCAGCAAGCATCGTCTATGGCACAGCACTTTCCGCAGCTCAACTCAACGCGACTGCGTCTGTCCCGGGCACTCTCGTGTACACTCCGGCCGCCGGCAGCGTCCTGACCGCAGGTACTGATACGCTCTCGGTCACCTTCACCCCAACCGACACAGTCAACTACACCACGGTCACGAGGACCGTGCAGCTGACAGTCAACCAGGCGACTCCCATCATCACCTGGGCGACCCCGGCAAGCATCACCTATGGGACGGCCCTCTCCACGGCCCAGCTGAATGCAACGGCCTCCGTACCCGGAACGTTTGTCTACGTCCCGGCACTGGGCAACGTCCCGCCTGCTGGCACCGACACTCTTTCGGTGACCTTCACCCCAACCGACACCGTCAACTATTCGACGGTCACCAAGACCGTGCAGCTCACTGTCAATCAGGCGACACCGGTCATCACATGGAGCAATCCTGCTTCGATAACCTATGGAACGGCGCTTTCTGCGACTCAGCTCGACGCGACCGCATCGGTTCCAGGCACCCTGGTCTACACTCCGGCGGCCGGTAGCGTCCCAACCGCGGGCACCGACACGCTCTCGGTCACCTTTACCCCAACTGATACCTCGAACTACACCTCAGCAACCAAGACGATTCAGATCGTAGTCAACCAGGCCACCCCGGTCATCACGTGGGCCCCGCCTGCCGCCATCACCTATGGGCACCCTGCTCTCGGCCCTTCAGCTCGATGCGTCGGCTTCCGTTGCCGGTTCGCTCGTGTACACGCCAGCCGCGGGCAGCCTGCTGACCGCAGGAACTGACACGCTCTCGGTGACCTTCACTCCAACCGACACGACGAACTACACGACAGCAACCAAGACGGTGCAGCTCACCGTCAATCAGGCCACCCCGGTCATCACATCGACCAACCCGGCGGCCATTGTCTATGGAACAGCTCTGGGCGTCGCTCAATTGAATGCAACCGCATCGGTACCTGGCGCAATGGTCTATACCCCCGCGGCGGGATCCATTCCTACGGCCGGCACTGACACGCTAATGGTGACCTTCACTCCGACCGACACGACGAACTACACGACAGCAACCAAGACGGTCCAACTCACAGTCAACCAGGCCACCCCGGTGATCACCTGGGCCAACCCGGCGAGCATCGTCTATGGGACCGCGCTGAGCAGCATTCAGCTCGACGCTACGGCTTCGGTTCCGGGTTCGTTCGTTTACGCCCCGGCCGCTGGAACCGAATTCATGGTTGGTTTGCAGCAGCTGTCCGTAACCTTCACACCAACCGACCTCGCGAACTACACCTCAGCGACCAAGACGGTATCGCTTAACGTTACGCAAGCGGTGCTCACGATCGAAGCCAACAACTTCACCCGGCTCTATGGCACTCCAAACCCCACCTTTACAGGTGTCGTTACTGGCGCACAAGACGGCGATGCATTTACCGAATCGTTCTCCAGCTCTGCAAGCACCCTATCGACCGTGGGCCAGTACCCCATCGTTCCCTCCGTTACGGGCACCGACCTAGCAGACTACACACAAGTCGTGCAGAACGGTACGTTATCCATCACAAAGGCGCCGACCGTTACAACGACTACTTTGAGCACGACATCCATCGCCTACGAATTGAATGTGACGAGCACCGCGACGGTCGCCTCGACGACGAGCGGTACGCCAACGGGTACCGTCAACTTCTTTGATAACGGCACGCCTCTTGGATCGGGGCCCTCTCGAACGGAGTAGCGACCTTCTCGAGCGCCTCGCTTCCAGTAGGGACCAACGTCATCACCGCGACCTACAGTGGCGATGTCAACTTCACCTCGAGCACCGCTTCCGGCGCGTCCGGCACGAACACGGTCCTCATCACGCCACTCGACTTCTCCATTCAGCTCACCAGTGCGGCGACGGTCGAAGGAGTCTACGGCACCACACGCCAGTTTACCTTCCACATCTCGCCTATCGGAGGGACTTACCCGGGTGTTGTCCAACTCTCAGCGACCCCAACCGGTCCAATATTGGCCACGTACACGTTCTCTCCGGGGAGCATAGGCAAAACCGCCGGTCCTATGGACATCACTCTGACTGTCGCAACACGTAAGCTCGCTTCCTCGGAGTCGCCGAAGGATTGGGCGAGCAAGCTCTCTCCGATCGCCCTTGGTCTCTTCCTGCTGCCTCTTCTTGGCCGGCGCTCCCGTCGTTCGGCAAGGAAGATGACTCGCCTCATCACTTACTCTGCCCTGCTCTTGCTGTCGCTGGGAGCGATCGGCACCATGACCGGATGCGGTGCCGGTTACTTCGCCCACAACTATCCGATCACCGTTACTGCGACAAGCAACGGCGTTCAGCACACCGTAAGCGTCGACTACCAGATTGACCAGTCGCCACAGTAGAAACAGCAACTTGAAGAGAGACGATCAGCATGATGAACCACATTACTATTAGAAAAATCGGAGATGGCCCTGGTCATGTCCTCGCAATATCGAGGGTCCTCATACTGATTTGTCTCGTCATCTTTAGCAGCACTCGTCTTCATGCCCAGGCGAGCGCTACGGCGTCGGCCGACGGCATCTTGCAGATCGGCGCGATGTTCAACATCGCGAACACGGATTACCGTCCGCAGAAATTCAAGGGTTATGGCTTCTATACGACCTTCGACTTCAAATATCATGTTGGAATTGAGGGAGAGTTTCATCAGATCAACGATCCGGATGCAACAGAAGGCATATACGAACGCACCTTCGAGATTGGCCCTCGATATGTTTTGCGCTATGGCCGGTACAGTCCTTACGCCAAGCTCATGTACGGTCGCGGAATCTTCAACTATCCGAACCTGGTTGATGCTGTCAGCAACAAGCCGACCCCCACAGCAAATATTGCCTACAATATCGGAGCGATCGGGGCTGGACTGGACTATCGCGTTCTAACTGGAATGAACGTGCGGGCTGAGTATGAATACCAGCAATGGTTTGGCTTTCCTCCCAATGGTCTAAGCCCTCAGATCTTCAGCATTGGTGTGGCCTACCGCTTTCATTGAGTTAATTGCGGACTCGAGTCTTGAAGTTGTCACTTTCCCCACGTGCAGATCTTGGTCGGACGTGTCAGGCTGATCAGTTCTGAATGCCCTGTGCACGGGCATCGGTCGGACAAATCACAACAGCAATGAGGCCCAGAGTTGATAGTGGGCGAAACGATGGCATAGCGAAAATTTTAGTCCGTGTCATCAACGAATTCCCGTCAGGTGGCAATGACACCAACAAACAGCGTCCACCCATGCTTTGCAAGTCCGCTGTTCTGTTTGGAGATGCAATAGTGGCCCTGGAAGGTGAACGACCGTTCACGGTGGGATATCATCGTTGTGTCCTTTCATGTCTTCATTCAGATCATCCTTCAACAATAGTCAGCGGATAAGGCCATCCAACGGCCTGCTTCTCAGAGTTGTTCTTCACATGCTGAGATACAACCAGAACAATTGTGCGGAGGTTATTTAGTGTCAAGGCCGTCTCCATCCAGAACCCACGACGCTAGACTGCTCATCTTCGTTCTCTCGACACTCTTCCTGACGGTTGTCGGAGTGGCCCTCTTTTTCCGGATGACGACAAACAACACGCCGGGAACGATCGCGCAACTGGTCAAGTTATTCGCCCACGTTCAGCAGGGAACCGACTCATGGGAGCCAATGTTGAAATCGCTGGACTACTTCCATACGCATCCTGAGTCGCCTATTTACGAGGCCAAGCTCTACGACACGCTCATCTACTCTCTGGTTTCGCTATTGCCTTTGGCGGTTATTGAAAAGCTGGGTATCACAGGCGATCACATGCTTCGGCTCCTGGCGTGGAGTTCGTGGCTGGCCGTTTGGTTCGTGGGCGGCATTTCGGCGCTTCTGGCTTCGCGGCTGCTTTCGCGCAAAGGAGCGAAGCTAAGTGTCGTCTCCGTTATTTCAATATTCGTTGCGTGCATCTTCTTTTATCCACTCTTAAAGGGATACACACTTGGGAACGCGCAGACCTTTCTGACATTAGGGTTCACGCTGCTCATCTACCTCTGGAGCACAGGCCGAGAGAAGGGTTCCGGAGTCGTCGTTGCCGCGCTCGCAATGGTAAAGCCCCAATATGTCCTCATTCTGTTGTGGATGGCCGTAAGGAAACGTTGGGGCGCCTTCTGGAGTGGGACGATCTTCGCCGCCGTCATGTTTTCGATCTCGATTATGGTGTTCGGATGGCGCAACAATCTGGGCTACCTGCCGGTACTGGCAGGCCTCAGCCATAAAGCACAGTCCCACTATGCGAACCAATCCATGTTTGGCACGCTTAATCGGATGGTCTTCAACGGCGAGAACCTCGATTATCACCCTTACGTCTACACCAGCTACGTTCCATGGATCTACTACGCGACAGTCGCGAGTTCACTCCTTCTTGCCGGCCTCGCCTTGTTTTATCCATGGGGCAAGTTTCGTGGAACGACGGCGGACATAGCAAACATGGGCATCGTCTCCGTTGCGGCTTCGCCGATGGCGTGGGAGCACCACTATGGAATCGTGTTTCCGATATTTGTATGGCTGTGGTTTAGCTATGGATGCTGGGAGCAACGCCGAACGTGGCTGCTCGGAATCTCATTCTTCTTATGCAGTTCATGGCTCAGCGTTACAACATTTCTCGCCTCCAAGCCTGGTCTCAACCTGCTTCAGTCGTATATCTATCTTGGTGCGCTGTTGTTAATGTTCCTTCTTTATCGTCTGCCCCAGGCTGAAAAGCACGGTAGCCCGTACGTGATCTGAAGCATTGATTGTCCGCCGCTTCGCGGTCAACGGCAGCCATAAAATGGTTGATCTTGCGCGCAGACCTGTCACTGCCGAAGCTCCTGGCAAATTTATAGCGAGTCCCGATCGTTCCGCGAGCAAACACCTGCGGCCCAGTGTGCATCTCTCTAAGTGGCAATCTCCCTAAGCTTTGAAAGATGCATGTTAGTCAGGCGGAATACTATAGGAACCGCAAAGTCGAAAGATCTAGTGATATGAAACCTGTTGAAGGCCGGCGACGTGTCGTCATCGAAGAGGTTCAACCGCAGGTCGACTGCGGCCGCTATCCAGCAAAGCGCATCCTCGGTGACGTTGTAACCGTAACTGCAGCTGTCTTTGGTGACGGCCACGACCGTGTCTCCGGGCGACTGCTATATCGGCATATCAGCGAAGACGACTGGCGCTCTACGACGCTCACGCCCCTGACGAACGACCTCTGGTCTGCAACCTTCACCGTGGACAAACTCGGTGACTGGCGCTATACCATCGAGGGCTGGGTCGATCACTTCGCCACATGGTGCGCCGACCTCCGAAAGCGACTCGCCCCCCAGACGTCCGCAACAACACCAGTGTCATCCATCGAGCCGCAGGACATTCCCATGGCCTTACGCTCCGGGGCACTTTTGCTACACCAAACCGCGCAACGCGCCAAAGGTTCCGACAACAAGCTCCTCGCCGAGGCAGCGGTCGATCTTGACCGTTTGGCCGACACCAACGCCGCAAGCTTCGAGTTTCCTCTGGACGACGAAATTGTCACCCTGGCCGCAAAATATCCTGATCTCACCCTCGCCACGCGCTACCGCCAGGAGTTGCCTCTGTGGGTCGACCGCGAACGCGCCCGCTACTCCACCTGGTACGAACTTTTTCCGCGATCCACGTCCCCCGACCCAACCCGGCCCGGCACCTTTGCTGATGTCAAGGCTCTGGTACCGAGCATCGCCGCCATGGGGTTCGACGTACTCTATCTGCCACCGATCCATCCCATCGGCGCCGCCTTTCGCAAGGGCCGTAACAACACCGCCGCCTCCACGCAAGAAGACCCCGGCAGCCCCTGGGCCATCGGCTCGAAGCTCGGCGGACACAAATCCATCAATCCGCAACTTGGCAGCTTGCGTGATTTCGACGCTCTGGTTAGTGCGACCCGCGATCACGGTATGGAGCTGGCGTTGGACATCGCATTTCAATGCTCGCCCGACCATCCCTGGGTCACGGAACATCCCGACTGGTTTGTCATTCGCCCAGACGGCTCCATCCAGTACGCAGAAAATCCGCCAAAAAAATATCAGGACATCTATCCCCTCAACTTCGAATCCTCCGACTGGCGCGGCCTGTGGGAGGCCCTTCGCGACATCTTCACCTACTGGATTCGCCGCAACGTTCGTATCTTCCGCGTCGACAACCCACACACCAAGGCCATGCCCTTCTGGGAGTGGTGTATCGCTGAGATCCACAAGAAATACCCCGACGTGATCTTTCTTGCGGAGGCCTTCACCCGCCCCCACGTCATGTACTCGCTGGCCAAAGCGGGCTTTACCCAGTCCTATACCTACTTCACCTGGCGCAACACGAGGGACGAGCTGCAGGAATACTTCGAGGAGATCTCCAAGCCGCCGGTCACTGATTTCTTCCGTCCCAATCTCTGGCCTAACACGCCCGATATCCTCCATGCCACACTTCAGAACGGTGGCCGCCCGGCTTTCATGCAGCGCCTTATCCTCGCGGCGACACTCGGCGCGAACTACGGCATCTACGGACCGGCCTTCGAACTCAGCGAGAACGTTCCCATCAAGAAGGGAAGCGAAGAATACCTCAATAGCGAGAAATACGAGCTCCGCCACTGGGACCGCTCCGCAAGCCACAGTCTTGGCCCTTTGATAACCCAGATCAACCAAATCCGTCGCGAGAACCCTGCGCTCCAAAGCGACAATTCGCTGCACTTCCATCCCGCCGATAATCCGAACGTCCTGTGCTACAGCAAGTCGAGTGGCGATAACCGGATCCTCGTCGCCATCAACCTCGATCCCAGCCAGGAACAGGCGGGCTGGATCGATCTCGACCTCAAGAAACTAGCGGCCCCTCGCAACGAGAACTTCGAAATAGAAGACCTCCTCACCGGCATCCACTACAACTGGCACGGCCGCAGCAACTACGTCGCACTACGCCCCGACGTCATGCCTGCGCACATCTTCCGGTTCGTCGCCCCTTCAATCGAAGAGATTACACTCGACCCAGCCGAGACCGACCCTGAAACACATAAGCCGGAGGACAACGAGTGAAAAAAGCCGGCAGCGCCACCGATCCACTCTGGTACAAAGACGCGATCATCTATGAGATCCACGTCCGCGCCTTCATGGACTCGAACGCAGACGGCATCGGCGATTTTCCGGGCCTGCTCTCCAGGCTCGACTACCTGCAGGACCTCGGTGTCACCTGTCTCTGGCTGCTCCCATTCTTTCCCTCACCCCTCCGCGACGATGGCTACGACATCGCCAACTACGTCGACGTGAACCCCAGCTACGGCACCCTGGACGACTTCAAGCAGGTCCTCGACGCCGCCCATCAGCGCGGCATGCAGGTCATGATCGAGCTCGTCATCAACCACACCAGCGATCAGCACCCCTGGTTCCAGGCCGCTCGCAACGCCCCGCCCGGTTCGCCTGAGCGCGATATGTACGTCTGGAGCAATACCGACAAGCTCTTTGAAGGTGTCCGCATCATCTTCACCGACACCGAAAAGTCCAATTGGACCTGGGACGAGGCCGCGAAGCAGTATTACTGGCACCGTTTTTTCTCTCACCAGCCTGACCTCAACTTCGACAACCCGCGCGTCATGGAAGAAGTCCTCAAAGCCATGCGCTTCTGGCTCGACCTCGGTGTCGACGCCCTCCGTCTCGATGCCATCCCATATCTGGTCGAACGCGACGGCACCAATTGCGAGAACGTCCCCGAAACCCATGTCAAAATCAAGGAAATCCGGGCCGTCATCGACGCCGAATACGACAACCGCCTCGTCCTCGCCGAAGCCAACATGTGGCCCGCCGACGTCCGCCCCTACTTCGGCGACGGCGACGAGTGCCACATGGCCTTCCACTTCCCGCTGATGCCGCGCATCTACATGGCGCTCCGCCAGGAAGACCGCCTCCCCATCACCGACATCATGGCGCAGACCCCCGCCATCCCCGACAACTGCCAGTGGGGCCTCTTCCTGCGTAACCACGACGAACTCACCCTCGAGATGGTCACCAACGACGAGCGCGACTACATGTACCTCGCCTACTCAGCCGACCCGCGCATGCGCATCAACGTCGGTATCCGCCGCCGCCTCGCGCCTCTCGTCGACAACAACCGCCGCCGCATCGAGCTCCTCAACTCCCTCCTGCTCAGCTTCCCAGGCACGCCCATCCTCTACTACGGCGACGAGATCGGCATGGGCGACAACATCTACCTCGGCGACCGCAACGGCGTCCGCACCCCCATGCAGTGGAACTCCGACCGCAACGCCGGCTTCTCCACCGCCGTCCCGGCCAAACTCTACTTCCCGGTCATCATGGATCCCATCTGGGGCTACCAGTCGATCAACGTCGAGGCCCAGCAATCTGACCAGTCTTCGCTTCTTCACTGGACGCGCAACATGATCGCGCTCCGCAAGCTCTTCCACGTCTTCGGCCGTGGCACGCAGGAGTTCCTCAATCCGGAGAACAGAAAGATCCTCGCCTACCTTCGCCACTACGAAGAAGACGGTAACAGCGAAACGGTCCTCTGCGTAGCGAACCTCTCCCGCTTCTCGCAGCCCGTCTCGCTCGACCTCGCACGGTTTGCCGGCATGGTTCCGGTCGAGATGCTCGGCTACGTCACCTTCCCCACCATCTCCGCGCAGCCCTATCCGCTCACACTCGCGCCCTACTCCTTTTTGTGGCTCGAGCTCCAACCCGCACCCGCAGCTCCGGAACCCGTGCAGGTTCCCCAGGACGAGCCCATCCTCAACCTTCTAAGCCACGGCATCGAAGGCCTCCTGGTCGGTCCTGGCCTGCAGCTCTTGCAGCAACTCCTCATCACCTATCTGCCTCACCAGCGTTGGTTCGGCACAAAGTCCCGGACCATCAAGAGCGTTGCGGTTCTCGACTCGGCGAAGCTTCCCGGCATTAGTGCCGTCCTCGTCTTCCTCCAGCTCACCTATGATGACGACAGCACCAGCGTATATCAGCTCGCCCTTACCATCACTACCGGCGAAGCCGCAGAGTCGATACGGGCCTCCGACCCGGCGAGCATTGTCGCCACAGTCACGACCTCCGATGGGCCTGCAATCCTCCACGATGCAATCGCGCGTGAAGACGTCCGTCAAGCCATCCTTAGTCTCATCGAAGCCAACGGAGAACTTTCCACCCGCAACGGCGTTCTTGTGGGTCACAGCAGCAACGCCTTCGCCGAAATACGTGGCACCGGCCCACTTCCCGCGCGCACAGGCTCGGCAGAACAATCCAACACGTCCATCCTCTACGACGCCAAACTCATCATGAAGCTCTTCCGCCGTCTCCAGCCCGGCGAAAATCCGGACACCGAAATCGGTCGCTTCCTCACCGAGGCAGCGCACTTTCCACGCATCGCTCCCTTCCTCGGCGATATCACGCTTAAGTCAAAAGACAATGGGCCAATCACCATCGCCATGCTGCAGGGCCTCGTCGAAAACGAAGGCGACGGCTGGCAGTGGACCCTCGACGAGCTCTCCCGCTACTACGACAGCGTCGCGACACTTCCGTCGCCGCAGGGCCTCGGGCCGCCGCCGACCCTCTTCTCAGAAAACGAAACCCCGTCATTGGCCCGCGAACATGCCGCACTTTATCTCGATGCGGCGGCCCTGCTCGGCCGCCGTACCGCCGAAATGCATATTGCCTTGGCCACACCGACCCACAACCCTGACTTCCTCGCCGAGTGCTTCACCACGGCGGACCTCGTCGCCGACGCCGACCGCATCGACGCGCAGCTCACCCTGACCCTCGGCGCCCTCAAGCGCTCGATGTCCCATCTCACCGAGACGACCGCCGACAACGCTGCCCTCGTCCTCAGCCGCCGCATCGAGCTCTTCGCCCGGGCGCATGCCATCGCCGGCGCCACACCCGTCGATGCCGGCCAGCGCATTCGCATTCACGGCGACTATCACCTCGGACAGGTCCTTCGTTCACGCGGCGACTTTGTCATCCTCGACTTCGAAGGCGAACCGGCCCGCAGCCTCACCGCCCGCCGCGCCAAACAATCCCCATTCAAGGACGTGGCAGGCATGCTGCGGTCCTTCAGCTACGCCGCCTACTCCGCGCTCAACGCCTTCGCCCAGCGCCGCCCGGACGATGCAAAAAACCTCGAGCCCTGGGCCACGCTTTGGCAGAACGCCGTCTCCACCGAGTTCCTCCGCGCCTACCAATTCACGATCAACGCAACTGACCCCGCTCTCGTCCCGCGGGCCGCGCAGTCTCAGCTTCTGCTCAATGCCTACCTCCTGGAGAAGTCCCTCTACGAGTTGCTATACGAACTCGACAACCGCCCCACCTGGGTCCATATTCCTCTCGCGGGCATTCTGGCCCTGTCTCAATGACGGTCGCTCTTCCGCGATACACCAGTTAGAATGGTCGCTCGGTCTCTATGCCAGGCAATCCTTCCCCTCTCCCGTCTTTACGCCGTGCACTCGGGTCCGATCTCACCGGCCCTTCCGAAGTCGCCGCGGAATCCGCGCACCTCGCAAACAGCAACGCATCGGGAAATACCTACCTGACTCTCTTTGCAGCTGAGTCGCTTCAACGTGCCGAACAGCTTCCCAATCTCTTTCCGAATGCAAAAAACCGCCCGGCCCTCTACGGCATTCCCATCTCCATCAAGGACTGCTTCGATGTGGCTGGCAGCGTCACGACCTGCGGCTCACGCTTCTACGCGCAACACAACTCCATCGCCTCAAAAAACTCCTGGGTCGCGCAGCGTCTCCTGGACTCGGGGGCCATCCTCACGGGCAAGACGCACCTGCACCAACTCGCCTACGGCATCACCGGAGAAAACGCCGATTACGGCGACTGCGTCCAGCCCTGCGACGCTACGCTGCTCACCGGCGGTTCATCCAGCGGCGCCGCTGCAAGTGTTCAGGAGGGCTCTGCGGTCGCAGCCATCGGTACAGACACTGGCGGCTCTATTCGCGTCCCTGCCGCTCTCTGCGGACTCGCCGGCTACCGCTCCTCCCGCGGCGTCAGCCACGGAGAAGAACGCTGGGCGGGCGGGTACCACCTCGCCCAAACCTTCGACACGATCGGCCTGCTCTTCCGCGATCTCCGCGACGCCCCGGCCCTCGCTGCCGCCATCTTCGATATCGCTACTGTGCCTGCTCCTGCCACGATGCGCATCGGCTACGCCGGCGATGACTTCACACACGACTGCGCACCCGAAGTCCTCGATGCCTACGAAGCATGGAAGCAACAACTGGCGCTTCATGGCGCAAGCCTCTCACCCTTCGATACCGCCTTCTGGTCCGATAGTCTCGAAATCTACAGCAGCATCCAGGCCAGTGAGGCATCAGCGATCCACCGCGGCTACTATCAGCACTTCGAACCGGCAATCGCCGAGCGCCTGGCCTGGGGGGCCTCCATCACCCCCGCGCAACTCGATGTCCTTCGCCAGCGTCTTGACAAATTCCGCTCCCAAATGTCGGCCCTCTTCCAACGCTTCGATCTCCTCATCGCACCCTGCGCCCCAGTCAGCAAGCTCCTTGCCGGCTACGACCACTCCCAAAACCGCAAAGCGATACTGCGCTACACCACCCCTGCGAGCCTCGCTGGTCTACCCGCAATCACCCTGCCCGGCGAACACATTGGCGCCCCTCGCGGCACTGGTGTCCAACTCCTGGCCGCTCCCATGCAGGACGCATCTTTGCTGGCCTACGCGTCCACTCTTTCGCCGAAGCAGAAATAACCAGTCCACGGCATGCGCCGATGCAAACCTCCAGTCGTCGCTGTTGATGAAGTGCATCCGCTCGTGCAGCCGATTTAGGCCGATAGGTCATGGCTGACTAGAATGGTGCTACTGCTTTGGAGAGCAGTGCGGTAATGTCCACCTCCCCATTCGTCCTTCTGCCGAGCTCCCACGCTCGCGCCCACGACACCTTCCCCGAGGCCGAAAGGCTCGAAGACCAGCTTCGCGCCAACGTCCGTGGAGAAGTACGCTTCGACGCCACCTCCAAGGCCCTCTATGCCACCGACGGCTCCAATTACCGTCACGTTCCCATCGGCGTCGTCATTCCACGCGACGAAGCTGATGTCATCGCCACCGTTGCCATGTGTCGCACCTTCAACGCGCCTGTCCTCTCGCGCGGAGCGGGCACCTCGCTTGCCGGACAGGGCTGCAACGCTGCCGTCATCCTTGACTTCTCGAAGTACATGTACGGCATGAGCGCAATCGACACACAGACTCGCACCGTCCACGTCGAACCCGGCATCGTGCTCGACCGCGTCCGCGACGCCGCAGAGAAATTCAATCTCACCTTCGCCCCTGACCCTGCCACGCACAGCCGCTGCACCATCGGCGGAATGATCGGCAACAACTCCTGCGGGGTCCACGCGCTGATGGGCGGCAAAACCGTCGACAACATCCAGTTCCTCGATCTCCTCCTCTACGACGGCACCCGCCTCACCGTCGGGCCCACCACCGAAGCAGAGCTCACCCAGCACATCGCTGCGGGCGGACGCATCGGCGAGATCTACGCTGCTCTTAAGCACATCCGCGACACCTACGCCGAACAGGTCCGTGCGAGGTTCCCACGCATCCCCCGCCGCGTCTCTGGCTTTAATCTCGACGAGCTACTCCCGGAAAATAATTTCAACGTAGCCCGCGCCCTCGTCGGCAGCGAAGGCACCTGCGCCGTCATCCTTGGCGCAACCCTGCAACTCGTCGAAAGCCCGCCGTGCCGCACTCTCGTCGGCGTTGGCTTCCCCGACATCTTCCTCGCCGCCGACCACGTCACTCAAATACTCGAGCACAAGCCCATCGGCCTCGAAGGTGTCGACGGCTACCTTCTCGATGCCCTCCGCCGTAAGCAAAAGTCCGTTGAAGACCTCAAGCTCCTGCCACCCGGCGACGGGTTTCTGATCGTCGAGTTCGGTGCGGCGTCCCAGCCGGAGGCCAACGCCAAAGCGCGCGCCTTTGTCGCCTCGCTGAGCACCGTTCCCGCGCGACCCACCGCTCGCATCTACACCTCTGACGAGGCCAAGCGCATCTGGCACATCCGCGAATCCGGCCTCGGCGCCACCGCCTTCATCCCTGGAGTCGGCACTGGCTGGGAGGGTTGGGAGGACGCAGCCGTCGACCCAACGCAGCTCGGTAGTTATCTCCGCGCCATCGCCGCACTCATGAAGGAATACAACTACTCGAGCGCGATGTACGGTCATTTTGGTCAAGGCTGCGTCCACATGCGCCTTAACTTCGACCTCGAAACGCCAGCCGGCATTCTCAAATTCCGCGAGTTCATCGATCGCGCCGCCGACATCGCGCTCGCTCACGGCGGTTCGCTCTCCGGAGAACACGGCGACGGCCAGGCCCGAGGAGCGCTCCTGCCAAAGATGTTCGGCGAAGAGTTGATGGAGGCCTTCCGCTCCTTCAAGCACATCTTCGACCCCACCAACCGCATGAACCCCGGCAAGCTCATCGACGCGCACCAGCCTCACGAAGACCTGCGGCTCGGCGCCGACTACCGACCCTGGCAGCCCAGGACTCATTTCGCCTTCGCCGAAGACAACGGCTCCCTCGCCTCTGCCACGCTACGTTGCGTCGGCGTCGGCGCCTGTCGCAAAACAGACGCCGGCACCATGTGTCCCAGCTTCATGGCCACCGGCGAAGAGCTCCACTCCACCCGTGGCCGCGCCCATCTCCTCTGGGAGCTGATGCAAGGCGAAGTTCTCCCGGACCAATGGAAAAACGAGCAGGTCAAAGAGTCCCTAGACCTCTGCCTTGGCTGCAAGGCATGCAAAAGCGAGTGTCCGGTCTCCGTCGACATGGCCACCTATAAAGCCGAGTTCCTCTCGCATCACTTCGAAGGCGAGTCCCGCCCGCTCTCTCACTACACCTTTGGCCGCATCGACCTCTTCGCCCGCCTCGCCGGCTTCGCCCCTAACCTGGTCAACGCCATTAACAACGCCCCCATCATCAGTCCGCTCATCAAAAAGGCCTCCACATCCATCCCAATCGCACCTTCCCGCGCTTTGCCAAACCCTTCACGCCCGACCGCCGCATTGCAAAAGACCCACGCCGCCGCAACGACCGTCGAGCCAGGCCAGACGCTTCGGGCCCTCTACTCCCTCCCCCCTACTCCCTATTGCCTGGAGTACCAGAGGTCTTTCTCTGGGCCGACACCTTCAACAACTACTTCCACCCCTCCACCATGCGCGCCGCCCACAAGGTCCTCACCACCGCCGGCTTTCGCGTCACCCTACCCACCCAACATCTCTGTTGCGGCCGCCCACTCTACGACTTCGGCATGCTCGACACCGCGAAGGACTACCTCCTCAAGACCCTCAATGCCCTCACCCCGCAGCTCCAGGCCGGCACACCCATCGTGGTCCTCGAACCCAGCTGCGCCTCCGTCTTCCGTGACGAGCTCACAAACCTCCTGCCCCACGACCCCCGCGCCGTCAAACTCCGCGACCAAACCTTTCTACTCAGCGAGTTCCTCGTCAAGCACGCTCCCAACTATCGGCCCCCGCAGATTGACCAAAAAATTATCGTCCACGGCCATTGCCATCATCGTGCCACCATGGGCATGCACGACGAGATCGCTCTCCTCCGCCTGACCGGTGCAGACGTAGAACTCCTCGACTCCGGCTGCTGCGGTATGGCCGGCCCATTCGGCTTCGAAGAAGAGAAATTCGATCTCTCGCAAAAATTAGCCGAACGCGTCCTTCTCCCCGCCGTCCGCGACAAACCCGCGAACGCAATCATCGTAAGCGACGGCTTCAGCTGCTGCGAACAGATCACCCAGAACAACGGCGGCCGCCCCCTCCACCTTGCCGAAGTCCTCGCCCAAAACACAAACCGTTGACGACCAGCATCTTCGGTAGGGCGGTGTCGTTTATCAGCACAGTGAGGCCCGCTCACCAGAACGGGCCCCAAATTCATTTAATAAATCAGCTCATCTTTCTAGTGGTGACCGCCGCCACCATGACCGCCGCCAGCATGCCCGCCTCCCTGAAATCCGGCACTATGTTCACCGCTGGGATTGTGACCTGCGTTGCCTACATGGCCTTGCCCATCCCGCGCCTCGTTCCCATGAAAGTGCGTGAAGGGCTGCGCACCGCGCTCCGGCATCGGCCCTACATAACCGTGATGGGGATCGTAGCGGTTATCCACGTGACCGTAGAAACCATGATGTCCATGGAACCAGGGCCCGGCTCCGATGAATACCCCGCCAGCAAACCAATCCGGCCCATAGTAGCCATAGGGAGCACAGTTATACGGGGCATAGTCAAAGTACCCGTACGGGCACACGGGAGCCACTCCAATGTTAATCGAAACCTGCGCCGGAGCTACGGATACGCTGCTCAGCAACGCAACAGTGAGAGCAGAGACAGCGAGCGACATCAATCGGGACATAATCTCTCCTAAATCCATGAAGTTAGAACGTCAAGACAACCTGCGAGTTGTCTGCCTGGCAGCAAACATTTCATCTCGGTTCACTCAACCGGCCATACTCCGCTCTCTTTGCCTTGCGGTGGAGAATCTTACCCGATCCAGAAGGACGACCCCGAAAATTCGCGGACAGTGCGGACCATTCAGAGCGACTTCTCAGAGCCGCAACTTGGCACCCATGCAGCACAGCTTGCCACCTTGGAACCGCACCATCTAGGCTACCCTCAGGCCACAATGACCATCCAGACCGAAGTCTCCAATATTCTCACCCGTCTCGGCGTTACCTCTCCATCCAACGGAGCTCTCGCCGTCCGCACCCCGCTCACCGGCGAGATCGTCGCGCAACTCCCCACCATCAGTGCAGCAGACGCAACCAAAGCCATAGCGCAAGCCCACGCCGCCTTTCTCGAATGGCGCACCGTCCCCGCCCCCAAACGCGGCGAACTCATCCGCCTCCTCGGCGAAGAGCTCCGCGCGCAAATCGAGCCGCTCGGCCGCCTCGTCACCATCGAATCCGGCAAACTCCTCTCCGAAGGTCTCGGCGAAGTCCAGGAGATGATCGACATCTGCACCTTCGCCGCCGGCCTCTCTCGCCAACTCGCAGGCCTCACCGTCCCATCCGAACGCGCAAAACATCGCATGATGGAGACCTGGCACCCACTCGGCGTCGTCGGCATCATCTCCGCCTTCAACTTTCCCGTCGCCGTCTGGAGCTGGAACGCCGCCCTCGCCATCGTCTGCGGCGATGCCGTCGTCTGGAAGCCCTCCGAAAAAACTCCGCTCACCGCCCTCGCCACGCAAGCCATCTTCGAACGCGCCGCAAAGAAATTCGGCAGCGTCCCCAAAGGCCTCGCCACCCTCCTCATCGGCGACGCCACCGTCGGCCAACAATTAGTCGACTCCCCACTCGTCCCATTGGTCTCCGCCACTGGTTCAACGGCGATGGGCCGCGCCGTCGCGCCCCGGCTCGCCGCCCGTTTCGCCAAAGGCATCCTCGAACTCGGCGGCAATAACGCCGCCGTCGTCGCACCCACCGCCGACCTCGACCTGACCCTCCGCGCCATCGCCTTCTCCGCCATGGGCACTGCCGGCCAACGCTGCACTACCCTCCGCCGCCTCATCGTCCACGACAGCATCTACAACACCCTGGTCCCGCAACTCAAAAAGGTCTACGCCTCCGTCGTCATCGGTGACCCGCGCGAACCCACCACGCTCGTCGGCCCCCTCATCGACGAGCGTTCCTTCAACGCCATGCAGCAGGCATTGGCCGACGCCAAAAGCACAGGCGCAACCATCACTGGCGGCGACCGCATCATTGACCCTCAGAACCCCGAAGCCTTCTACGTGCGGCCCGCGCTCGTCGAAATCGCCACGCAAACCGATATCGTCAAACGCGAGACCTTCGCCCCCATCCTCTACGTACTCAAGTACACCAACTTCCCCGACGCCCTCGCTCTCCACAACGACGTCCCTCAGGGGCTTTCCTCCAGCATCTTCACCATGGACCTCCGCGAAGCCGAACAGTTCCTCTCCGCCACCGGCTCTGATTGCGGCATCGCCAACGTAAACATCGGCACATCAGGCGCAGAGATCGGCGGGGCGTTCGGCGGAGAAAAGGAGACCGGTGGCGGCCGCGAGTCCGGCTCCGACGCCTGGAAGCAGTACATGCGCCGCGCCACCAACACCATCAACTACGGCACCGACCTTCCCCTCGCACAGGGAGTCAGCTTCGACATCGGCTAAAACAGTCCCTCACGCAAACAAAATGGCGGCCGTCGCAAGTCCTTCGCGACAGCCGCCGTCTTCGTCGCCATAACCTACTCCGTAGCTGCAGACTTGTGGCCGGCGAGCCGCCCATCCATGTCCGCCAGCACATATGCCACCACGGACAGCATCGCCACATTCTTTCTGAACTCCACCGGATCGACCTTGTCCAGCGTGTCCGCCTCGGTATGGTGCCAATCGAAGTAGTGCGCCTCGGTCGTTCGCGGACTCAGCGCCGGAACTCCGTCCGCCACAATTGCCTCAATGTCCGACCCACCCCCACCGGCCGAAACCGTATCAGCTCCTATCGGCCCAAGCATCGAAACGATGTCCTGCAGCGTGGTCACCGACTGTTTCACCGCCGACGGCAACGAATTAAGGTCCACCGGTCCGCCGGGCACTGGAGGGACACCACTCGCACCAGCCGCAGTGCGCGGCCTCCTTGGCCCACTCATGCTGCCATACCCCATCCCCAGCGGCCTCTCCGCGCCTCCATCCATCTCAATCGCCGCGACCTGGTCGCCGATCTTATCTCCGATCATCTTGCGATAGGCCCGTCCACCCGCGCCGCCGTTCTCTTCATTCACCCAGAACACCAGCCGGATCGTCCGCTTCGGCTTCAGCCCCAGCTTGTGAATCAGTGTCACCGCCTCATACGCCGCCATAATTCCCGACCCATCGTCCTGCGCGCCCTGGCCCACGTCCCACGAGTCGATGTGTCCGCCGATCGAAACCACCTGCTCAGGATGTTCACTTCCCACAATCTCACCCATCACATTACCGGCCTGCACATCGGCCTCCATGTGCGCATCCATCTGCAGATGCACCGTTACCGGCCCCTCTTTGCAAAGCCGTTCGATCATCAACGCGTCTTCCACCGTGATCGCTGCCGCCGGAATCTTTGGCTGCTTCGGGTCATAAACCAGCGTGCCAGTATGCGGAATCTGCATCGCCAGTCCCGTAGCCGACCGCACCAGCATCGCTACTGCGCCCTTCGCCGCCGCGCGCGATGCCCCGAACGTTCTGTACTGCGTATTCACGCCATAGCCATGCCAGCCTGGGTTGTAGACAACGATCTTCCCCTTCACCTGCTCCGGAGTCATCGCGTCTAGCGCATCAAAGCTCGGCACAAAAACCACCGGTGCCGTGATGCCACCCTCCGGCGTCCCCACACTCATCCCCAGCCCGAGCATGTGCAGCGGTCTGTTCACCGCCCCCGGCCCGCTGGTCATCATTGTTCCCGACTCACTTCCACCGGCACCCACCGCGGCACCATTACCGGCTGCACCGTTACATTCTGCAGCCCGGCCTTGCGCATCAGCTCTGCACCCCATTCAATCGCAGTGTTCAACTGGGGAGTGCCGCTCAACCGCTTGCCGACGTGGTCGCAAAGATACGTCAACGCTGCGTAGCCGTCCTCATCGTTCTCCGCGGCTTTCAGGATCTTGTCCGCATCGGCCTTGTACTTCGCCGCCAGCGGTCCCGCGACTCCCGGAAACCCAGGCTCCGGCTTCGCATCCGGCGCACCCATCTGCGCAAAAACTGTTTGCGCCGCGAACAAAGCAGCGCCTGTCAATAGAGTGGTAAAACGATTCATGCAGTCTCCAGGTTTTCTTTGAAGAATAGAGCCTACCAGGCGAAATTCAAAACAGCACCATTCCGGACGCATCGCGAGCGGCCAGGTTCCGATTCGCTTTTGCTGCAGTCAGCCGATGCACCACCGCTCAGGCGCAAGCCAAAATCGCACGTCCGAGCGCACCCGTCATCTGGTCTTGTGCGGCAAGCGCCACCAGCCGGGCAGGATCACTCAGTCCTCGCAGATGGTCTGCAAAACCCCACGCCAGATCGCGTGCCCGGCATATGTCCCAGAACGCTAGTATCCGCCCGATCTTCCCCGTGTCCTGCGCCAGCTCTCCAAGCGTCCCCACCGCCAGCATCTGCAGCGCCGAAGGCATCACCGTATTCAGCAGACCATTCACGGCCTCATAGTCCACATGTTGCGGACTCGCGTTATCAGGCTGAAGACCCATCTGCTGGTCGGTCGCCAGCAGCGCCAGCGAGAGGTCATGATTGATATGCGCATTCATCCCTGCCAGCGCAAACTGAATGCGATCGATCCCCGCCGTATAGCGCGCGCTTAGCATCGCATCCCACGAGCTGGGCACTGTCGCGGCCCCGGACAGAAAATCAGCTACAGCCCTGAAGTAAAACCCAGCAAAAACAACATCCAGCAGAAGCAGCCAATCCGCGTCCTTCCACCCACCCGCCGGAGGATTTAAATCGACCTCCCTGGTCACCATCATGTAGAGACGATTGAACCACTTCAACCCGTCTCCATCCGGCAGAAGCTGGTCGATACTCTCCATCCTCTGCACGACGTCATCAATAGTGGCCGGCGCAGGTCCCACTCAAGAGCTGGTACAGCGGCTGGTCCGCAGCGGCAACAGACATACGGCACTCCATCGATACTTCGTCGCGATGCCGGAAGTATAGTCCAGAGCATAGAGTGGACACCACACAATCCAGGTCGCAGCCATCGCGATCTAAAACACTCCATTCCAGCCAACGGCAAACTCGCGTAGCATTTCTCTAACGAAGCGCGATGACCCCAACCCTCCTGATCTCCCGCCGACTCCTTGCCCTCTGTCTGGCCTGTGCCTGCACCCTCACCACTCGTACCCCTGCCCAAACCCTTGCCCGCCCCGGCTGGGCCGGCTCCGGCATCAATCCTGACGTCTGGTGGAAGCACCCCGTCGTCTACGAGGTAAATCCCATCAACTTCAGCCCCACGGGCGGCAGCGGCCTCCACGGCGTCGCCCAGCGCCTCGACTACATCCAATCCCTCGGCGTCGACGCCATCCTCCTCACGATCATTCAACCCGATCCCACTCACGCCCAATCGATCGACCCTGCCTACGGCACCCTCGACGATCTCGACGACCTGATTCACGACGCCAGCCGCCACAACATCCGCGTCCTGCTCGACCTCGACCCCCACATTCCGGCCGCCGATCTCCCCAACGTCGGTCGGTTCTGGCTCAACCGCGGCATCGCCGGCTTCCACGTCAACGGTGCGACCTCCGAAGCCCGTACCCAGGCCGCCGAACTCCGTAGGGCCACCAACACCTACCTCGGTCAGCGGATACTCATCGGCGACTTAGACCCCAATCTCTCTGCGTCGCCGCAACAAAAAACCAACAAGGCCGCCGATACCCAAACGACGCAGCTTCTCCTCGACGCCAGCCTTGGTGCCGTCGCCCCACTCAACCCCGCCGCCATCCGCTCCGCCGTCGAGTCCACCGAGAACGTCCTGCGCGTCGGCCACAGCATACCGCTTCTCGCAAGCGACGGCCCCACCTTCCAGCGCAGCATGGGCCGCTACGGCGACGGTCAGCACGACCTCGCCATCGCCAAACTCCTCGCCACCATTCTCTTCACCACCCGCGCCCAGCCGCTCCTCTACTACGGCCAGGAGCTAGGCGTCCCCGCATCATCCGCCTCTGACCCCACGAACGCCACGCCCATCATCCTCTGGGACGCCCCACCTCCACCCGCCAGGGGCCAACCCGCACCGCCACCGGCAGCGGAAACATCCACGCCAAACACCACACCCAACGCGGCCTTGGAGGACGCCGACCCCGCCTCTCTCCTCAACTGGTACCGCAAGCTCATCGATCTTCATCACAGCAACGCAACCATCAACACCGGCGAGTACCTCACCATCAACCGCGACGACCAGAACGTTCTCATCATCATCCGCAAGCCGAAGGTGGTCTCTCCAACCAACCCGATTCTCGTCATCCTCTGCAACCTCTCCGGGCAGCCGCAGCACCTCTCCATCAAGACCGACACGATGAAACTCCACCTGCGAGGCAGCTTCCTTCGCACCGTCCTCCGCACGGACAACGGCATGGGCACCATGCACCTCGAATCCATGACGCTCCCACCCTATATCGCCTACATCGGCGAGATGCGCTTCTAAATGCGAACCATGCGTTGGCCTCGGATCACTCCGTCCGCAGCGCCTCTATCAGTTCGACCGATGCAGCGCGGCGGGCCGGCAACAGTGAGGCAATGGCCGTCAACACCACCAACACGACCGCAGCCAGCGCCAGGACTATAGGATCGAACGCGCGCACGCCAAATAGAAAACTCTGGAGCAGATGCGATGCGGCCCAGGTCCCTACCAGCCCGATCGCACATCCAGCCAGCGCAAGCTTCACTCCCGAAGCCACCACTAGCCGAACGATGCCAACCCGCTGCGAACCCAGCGCCAGGCGAATCGCCATCTCCTGCACCCGCAGCGCAACCGAGAACGCGATCACGCTGTAAATCCCCAGCACCGCAAGCAACACCGCAATCGCCGCAAACGACGAGATCAACGCGGTATTAAACCGCCGCGGCGCCTCGCTCTCCGAGATGGCATGCTCCATCGTCTGCACCTGGTCCAAAGGCAACTGTGTGTCGATCGCCCGCACGGTCGCCCGCAGCGCATGTTCCATCTGCTCGGGCGGCATCGCCGTGCGCAGGGCAATGTATCCGCCGTTGCCGTCGAGAGAATCCGGCGGGGCAAGCGTCCCGCCCATGTCCTTTCCCTGCGCGACCGTGATGTAGTACTGCTGCTTCGCTGGCTGGTCTGGCGCCCCCTCCTTCACATCTTCCACCTCGCCGACCACTGTGGCCCAGGGAGTCTGCATCGTAGCGGTGCCTATGCGAAGCCTCTTGCCGATCGGGTCCTGGCCTGGCCACGACTGTTCCGCCAGCTTACGGTTCACAATCACTACGAGGTTCGCCCCGGCTTTATCGTCATCGGTAAAGAAACGGCCGTGCAGCAATGGAACTCCCATCGCCTGCAGATAGTCGCCCTCTAACTCAATCGACGTTGCCAGGTCGTACCCTGCACCCTTCGGCGCAACATATCCCTCTGCCACAAACACGCTATTGCTGTTGCTGCCCCCGTCCGGAAGAAACGAGGTCAATCCCACGCTCTTCACGCCAGGTAGCTGGCGCAATCGCCGCTCCAGCTCATGGTTAAACTCATCAATAACGGTCTGCGTCGCATATTGTTTGCGCGGCAGATTGTAGGCGGCAACCAGAGTATGGTCTGGTTGAAAGCCAAGGTTCACCTCGCGCATCTTTTCGAAGCTCCGCAGTAACAAGCCCGAAGCAGCAAGCAAAACCAGAGCGACCGCAATCTCGGCAACAACCAACGCGGAGCGCAAACGCGCATGACCTCCGCCCGAGGTGCCGGAGCGCCCGCCCTCCTTCAAAGTGTCATTGACGTTGGTCCGGATCGCCGCAAACGCAGGCGCCAACCCGCAGACGATTCCCGTCAGCAGCGATATTGCTATTGCGAATGTGACGACTCTCCAATCCAGGCCGATCTCGTTAATGCGTGGCAGCGTCTCCGGCAGTAGTCTCAACCCAACCCGCAAGACAGCCGAAGCCAGGAAAAGCCCAGCCAAACCTCCTGCCAGGCTCAATAAAACGCTCTCCAGCAGCGCCTGCCAAAGCAGCCTGGAGGCGCTTGCACCCAGAGCAAGCCGCACCGCAATCTCCCGGCGGCTTCGAATCGCCCGCACCAACAAAAGACCGGCAAGGTTGGCGCACGCAATCAACAGCACGACCGCGACGGCAAGAAATAGCGTTCGCACCAGCGGACGGGCCTGCTCCACCGTCTCCTCATGCAACGGCCTCACAACCGGATGAATATTGAACCCGGCCATAAACGCCGGGTAGTTCCGCACCGTCTCCTTCGCCACCAGGCCCGCATCGTTCACCGCCTGCTCGATGGTGACCCCCGGCTTAAGGCGGCCCACCATGTTTGAGTTCCAGCTCGCATTGTTGCTTGCATCGAGCTCCCGGGCAGTGAAGCTCATCGGCACCCATAACTCGCTTCGGTTCAGATGCCCTGGATTCAGCGGAAACTCAAACCCTCGCGGCATCACTCCGATCACCACATACGGTTTGCGGTCGCAACAGAATCGTCTTGCCGATAATGCCCTTGTCTCCCTGGAAGCGGCTCTGCCACGTCGAGTAGCTCAGCACCAGCACCTGGTCGCGCTGCTCGTCCTCCTGCTGCGTAAACACGCGCCCGAGCAGCGGCTGGACCCCGACCGCCGGCAAAACGCCTCCACTCATGCGAGTCCCATTAACGATCGCCGGATCGCCGATCCCGGACAGCTCATAGCTCGTCCCGCGGTATCCCCCCAGGCTTGTAAAGCTGTGCGTGTCGCGCATGTAGTTGCGAATATCAGCATTAGTAACACCCGCCTCGCCGTTTCCCCCGACATCGGCACCCTCTAGGATGTCCGACAGCATCATCAGCCGCTGAGGTTCAGGAAAAGGCAGCGGCCGCAACAGCACACCCTCGACGATCGAGAAGATCGCCGTCGTCGCGCCAATGCCCAGCGCCAGCATCAGCACAGCCGTGATCACAAATCCGGGAGACTTCGAGAGGTGGCGGACCGCAATTCTCAGATCACGATAAAGAGATGACATGGGAGCTCCTCGCACAATGGAATAACAGCAACTCAGGCAATTCCTCAGCCAGACGCAGTACTGACAATCTCATGCTAAATCAGAGGGTTAGCCGAACGCATTCTGTTTCTATGTCTTCGCAGTGTCCGGAACCGGATCTAACCGTCCGAAGATGGACAGTCGATTAGACCGAGCACTGATCGTTACACCAGCCAGCCTGCAGGGCCGTCTCATACCCCGAATACACCCGGTCGAAGACCGCGTCCCAGCTGCACCCCAGCGCATACTCTCGCGCCTTCAGCCTCATCTCATCGAGGCGTGCCCGGTCCCGCACAAGCTCCGCGACCGCCCTCGCAAAGTGATCATCTTCAGTTACAAATCCCGTCTCTCCATGCCGCACAATAAACTTCGGCCCGCCGTCCGGCGTCACCACTGCAGGCACACCACTGGCCAGCGCCTCCAGGACCACGTTCCCGAACGTATCTGTATGCGACGGAAACACCAGAACGTCCATATTCGCGTAGGCCTCCGCCAGGGCTGCACCCCGCAGCACGCCGGCAAACTCAGCCTCTGCTAGCTCCCTCCGCAGCGCGGCCTCCTCACTGCCATGCCCGACAATCAAAAACCGCACTCCACCCACACCCATCGCCGTCAGCTCGCGCTCCACCCGCGCCAGTAACGCCACGTTCTTCTCAACCGAAAGCCGCCCCACATATCCCAGCACCACGGCCCGATCACTCTCTGCCCGCGCTCGGTGCGCCGGCGAAAACCACTCCGTATCCACCCCCCGTTGCATCAGGAAGCACGGCCTTCCCGTCGTCTTCTCCAGCATCCGGCAAAGCTCACCGTTCGGCGCGAAGAGGACCTTCGCCAATTTATAAAACTGTGACGTGGCCCATAGCGCACCGGCCTCCACCCCGCTCTCAATCGCGGCCCCCCGTCCCTCCGACAAATGCCCCGTCAGCCAGCCCATCCTTCGCGCAGCATACTCGTGCAAATTCGTGTGCCACGACGCCGCCAGCGGCACCCCCATCTCCCACGCAAAGTAAGCCCCAAACATCCCCAGCTCACTCGGGCCCGTAATGTGAATCACGTCCGGCCGAAACCGCTCCAGCGCAAGACGTATCGCCTGTTCATGTCGCCAGAACAGCGTATCGAACTCAAGGTCCTTCTCCATCCGCACCGAGCCCCGGCTACGCTTCAGCTCCAGTGTCCTCAGCTCACCTACCTGCTCGAACGCCTGCGCCCGTGCCCCTGCCCGCACACACAGAAACGGCAGCTCATGCCGCTCGGCATACGCCACAAAGTTGCGGCTCGTATGTGCGACGCCATTCACCTCGTGGAACGAATCCGGTAAGTAGGCAACACGCGGCACACGCATCGCACTAGACTACCTCGCGCTCCGCCTCTACGAAACCAGACGGTTTGGCTCATCATTGCTCAGAGCTCATAGCTGTCCAAGCGTCGCCCGCATCTCTCCGCTATCGTTCCACGCCATCCGCAGACCGTTCGACACCGGGCCCGCACCCATCATGCGAACCAGACCGACCACCGCCAGACAATACGCCGGCGCCTTGCCCGTCATCCACAGACGTGTCAGCGGTTGTATCGCCCCCTCCGCGTCCGGGTGGTACACCCGCTCGTCCCATGACTGCGATCCTTCCGGAAAATCCGGATAGTTCCGGATCGCCGCCAGCGTCGACTGCAGGATCCTGTGCTTCCACGGCTCGGCATACTGTGGCATAAACAGCACATGGCTCTGCCGCTCGCGCCTTATCTCATGCACGAACGCGGTAAAGCTCTTCGCCCGCGTCAGGTTTACGTTCGCATTCGGCTCTACGCCGTGCCGGTCGCCCCCGCTGATCACCAGCTGGTTCCACTTACCCGCCAGTGTCGCCGCCTCGCGGTTCTCCTTCCAGTCCCGCAGTCCATTCAACTCCAGCGCATGGACAAACTGCCCATTCACCGCCAGAAACTCATTCACCAGCACCTCATGTCTCTGCTTGCCCACCCGGTACAGGTCCCACAGTGGATGGTTGAACACAATCATCACTCCCGGATGCTCATCCAGCTCCGCCAACATCTCCGTCAGCAGCTTCGGCGCACGCGACTCCACCGGCATCGCAGTAAACGCCGCCAGCCGTCCCATCCACGCCGCTCCCGTTGCGCTCGGCAGATTATGGATCCCCAGATGAAACGCCGTCGCCCCAAAAGGCACCGTCCACTCCACCGACACCGGAATATGCCGCGACGCCGCCACCGTCCGCAGCAGCATCGGCGCCTGAATATCGTCGTGGTCCGTGATCGAAACCAGCCCCTGAATCTGCAGCTTCTCTTCAATCTGTCGCCGTTCCAGATCAAACGCCAGGCTCGGCGTCAGCGGCGGTGTCCAGTAACTCCGCGCATAGTCTGGATCGATGCCCGTCAGCCGTTTGCAGCGCCGCTCCGCCCATCGCATCACCGGCTGCAGCACGCTCCAGTCCTTCGACAGTTCGGAGATAAAGTCCAGCGTCTCTTTGGATTGATTGGTATGGCTATGCAGCGACACGCCAGTCGTAAAACCCTTCGCCGCCTCCGGTTCACGCCACAGGTACGATACGCTCGACTGGCCCATCGGCTACCCCCATTCAGGCTTCTACCGAGGCCAGTATGAACACCCTCCATGACAGTCGTGTGACTGCACCAAGAATGGAGCTTCAAAATCCCTATCTTCAGTTACTGCAATGGTTCCCCAGAAGTTGTATGAGACACTCTCTCGAAGCCCCTCCACTGCCGTTTCATGATGTTGCGAGAAAGGAAGCTCGATGCCTGATCAAGCCGCAGCTCCAATTCGTCACCTTACTCTCGAAATCGAGCGCATCAACGATAAGGCCATCGTGCGATGTCACGGACAGCTGGTCTCCGGACTCACCGACGTCCTTTACTCCAAAGTGCGCCCATTGATTCCAGACACAAAACGAATCGTGCTTGATCTCTCCGATGTCAATTACATGGACAGCCTGGGCCTCGGCACCCTCGTCAGCCTTTACACCTCGGCCCGCGCCGCAGGATGCGAGATGCAGCTCCTGAACATTGGCAAGCGGATTCGCGAGCTCCTTGGCCTCACCAATCTTTTGTCTGTATTCACCATCATTGGCGAACACGGCGTAAGGCTCTAAGAATTTCCCGGTAGCTTGGATCTTTCCCTACCGCGTCTTCGTAATGTCCGGCCCCAGCATCTCCTGCGCGTTCGGAGCAGGCTCCGCCGGGCCCTCTCCCTCTCCAGCCGCTCCTGCTCTCGTTCGTAGTCCGACTCCAGGTGGTTCTCCGTCAATCCGTCCTTCAAGATCCGAAAGGCGTCCTCCGGTGTGTCCGCGAACTCAAACAGCTCCACGTCTGCCGGAGCGATCGCGCCCTTCTCCACCAGCAACTCCAGGTTGATCATCTGCTTCCAATACTCCGTCCCGTAGATGAGAATTGTGATCTTCTTCGCCAGCTTCCTCGTCTGCGCCAGCGTAAGCAGCTCGAACATCTCATCCAGCGTCCCAAACCCCCCCGGAAACACCACCAGCGCCTTCGCCAGATACGCAAACCAGTACTTCCGCATGAAGAAATAGTGAAAATCAAAATTCAGTTCCGGCGTAATGTACGGGTTCGGATGCTGTTCGAACGGCAGCCGGATATTCAACCCGATCGTCTTGCACCCCGCCTCATACGCCCCGCGGTTTGCCGCCTCCATAATCCCCGGCCCGCCTCCCGAGGTCACCACAAACCGATGCCGCCGTCCCGGTAGCGTCTGCGCCCACGTGGCCACCATCCCCGCCAGCCGTCGCGCGTCCTCGTAATACCGGGCCATCTCCACCGCGGACTCAGCCAGCTTCAGCTTCAGCCTGCTCGCCTCGCCACTTTCAATCTCGCCCGCACTTGCCGGCTGCTCATGCTCCGGCGCCGGCTGTGCCGAACCTGTATTCGCCAGCAGCTCCAGCTCCGAGTTCGCCACGTCCAGCGCACGAAACCGCGCCGACCCAAAGAACACCACCGTGTCCTGGATCCGCTCCCGCCGAAACCGCGCCATCGGCTCCTGGTACTCCGCCATGATCCGCAACAGCCGCCCATCCGGCGAGTTCAGAAACTCCGCATTCTCATAAGCCAGCGGAGCTTGGTCCAGCTCATCAGGCTCCTCTTGCGCCATCGTCTCTTTATCCAATCTGTCCTTATCCACGGTAGTCGCGATAGTGCACCGCCTCGGAGATCCCAATCCAGATATCCAGCAGCCCCAGTCCGGAGATCATCCCCCGCACCGCGCCGTTATGCAGCACCACGGCCAGCCACGGACGGGCCAGTATGAATTCATTTCGGTCCCATATCCGCGTCCACCACGGCAGCACCATCACCAGCACGCCCAGGTACACACAGAACAGCACCAGCACAAAAAGCGACAGCCGTTGCAACCAGACCGGCGCAGTCCGCTTGGCGCGTTCGGTAGTGGCGGTCGACGGCGCCTGCTCCACAGAAGGTTCAGGCGTTGAGTAGAGTTGTGGCTGTCCGGACATCAAACTCCGCGTAAAACTTTGTGCAAACTCCCAAGAATGACACTAGCAGAGCGCCCCCGCCTTGTCTCTCCACCGGAAGCACCATGCAATGCTCCCCCTCCACACCTCGCTCATTTCGGAGGACTTGCCGGCCCCGCCGGAGCATGCGTGTCATGCGGGTAATTCAGCCGCAGGTCATACGTCGACTTCGTCCCCGTCACCTTTATCGGCAACTCCAACCCAGCCCCGTTCTTCTTCAGCAGCTTGTCGAACGGCGTCAGCAGCAAACTCTTCCACCCCGTCGTCATCTGCGACGCCGTCGCCTCCGTCCTCACCTTCCCCTGAAACTCATAAGTGCTACCGACGAGTTGCACCTGCCCGTCCATCAGCGCCTGGGCCCCAGGTATCTTGAAGTTCAACTCGCTCACATCCAGCACCGCGTCCGCCTGTGAAAACTTGCCGCTCACCGACGACCCCACCACCTCCGCGTCCTGCGCATTCGCCAGCTTCGGCTTCCCCTGCGCCCGCATGCTCATCGAATCGATCTGCTCCTGCATCTTTGGGTCGTTCAGCATCGCTCCGGTAATCGCAAACGTCCCAGCAAGTCGCATCTTCCGCGACACGCTCACCGGCCCCGGCGGAAGCTCGAAATGCACCTTCATCTCCAGTGCCCCTCGCATCAGCGTCGGGCTTCCCTTCATCGACAGCGCCAGCATGTCCTCAATTCGCCCCTTCCCCATCACCACATGCAAGTCCACATTGTGCCCGGGCGTCCCCACTCCCCGAGTCACCGCCCCCGACGCCGTTACCTCCGACCGACCCACCCGCGCCTTCACCGCATCCAGCCGCGTATCTCCCGTCGTCCCGTCCACCACCGCCTGAAACTCCGTATGTAGCGGCAGCGCATGGTCGCTCAGGTCCAGCCGAAACGCCGGAACGTCCGCCTCTCCCTCAACAGCAATCTCCCCAAGCGTCCCGGCGAAGTTACCCGTCGACGACAGGGTCCCCGCAATCCCATGGATCGAAGAAAGGTCCGCATGGGTAAACTCGTAGCTCCCATCGAGCGGCGTGTCCCGCGGATTATCGTCCTGCCACGGCCCGAAGTGCCCCGTAGACCGAATGTCCCCCTTCGGCTTCGGATTTACCAGCACCGCCT
The DNA here is from genome assembly GCA_963756685.1 of uncultured Acidobacteriaceae bacterium. GTDB lineage: Bacteria > Acidobacteriota > Terriglobia > Terriglobales > Acidobacteriaceae > Edaphobacter. The sequence goes on along the minus strand of CAVWON010000001.1, from coordinate 1,332,271 downwards.
CGTAGTTGAACGGCTTCTTCAGCCCCACATCGGTCAGCGTTACGCGGCTGATAGCGAACTCCAGCGGCTTCTTCGCCGGATTGCTCGTCTCAATCACCACCTTTGCGTCCGTGCACTCAATCCTGTCCACCGCAATCCCCAGCACCGACTGTCCCCTTCGCTTCGGATCGTCCGGCATCGCCTGGCCCCGCTCCTCCTTCGGCGGAATATTCACCTGCAACCCCTTCACCTTCACCATCACGACCCGCGTCGTCGGCCGCAGCAACTCCCTCCACCCCGTGCCGAACTCAAAGCTATCCACAACCAGCATCGGCGGCGCATCTGGCCTCGGATCCGGTTTAGTCGGCCCTGCCAGATAATGGATCCGCAGTCCCCCGCCGGTCACAATCAACCCTCTGCCCATCGACAACGAAAATCGATCCAGCTCCACCGGACTATGGAACCTCGCGGAAAGCGTCTCCACCACCCTCTGCCGCAGCATCGGCTGCATCTGCTGCAACCCCCACCGCACTGCCAGGGCCCCCGCGATCGCAATCACCAGAAACGTAGCAACTGTCCACATAAACCATCGTCTCCTCCACCAGCGCGGGCCCTGCATCACGGTTATGGACTCCATATCTGTATTCGTGTCGATCAATTCAAACCTCTATACGTTGGACGCTCTCCCTGCTTCCACAGCCGTACCCATCTGGAAATAGGCCGAAATCCGCTAACTTGTATCGCCATAACCGATGGAAGGAAAGCGCAAGTCCCGCCGACCGGTCCGTATTATGGAATGACATGATTACCTTTGAGCCGATAACGCCGCAGAACGCATCGATCTTCAAAGCCACTCGTCTCCGTGCGCTTCAAGACACACCAACTGCCTTCGGGGCGACCTACGCCAGGGAATCTCTCCTTACCGTTGTCGATTGGGTTGAGCGCGCAGGCAAGTGGAACGGTGAGAGATCGATTCTCTACCTCGCAATGGAGGCGAGAGCTTGCGTTGGTATCGCCGGATCATATCTTGACCAGGAAGATGCGACACGGGCCCACCTGATCTCCATGTGAGCCGATCCCACATGTCGTCAACAGGGAATCGGCCGACTCTTGGTGAATGAAATTATCGAATGGGGCCGCCGTCGAAGCGCGCTCACACTGCAGTTGATGGTCACAAGCTGCAACGACTCTGCGATCGCGTTCTACCAGCGCCTGGGATTCGTCTTCACGGGACGGACCGAACCCTATCCCAACGATCCAGCCCTTATCGAATACGAAATGTCCCGACCGATCGCATGACCTGAGTCGAACTGCCGGCGATGGCCGCTCGACCCAGCTCTGCATAGAACTTGGCCTAAATTCTTGCGGCGTTCCTACCCGTGGGATCCCGTGCCCTCACCCACCAGATGGGTCGCGTGTGTGACCGCCGCACCGGCGCGCAGCGCGGCCGCCACGAGTGCCGTCTCTGCAATCTCCTCCGGCGTTGCACCAGCGGCCACTGCGTTACCACGGTGGATCTCCAGGCAATACGGACATTGCGTCGTCAGCGCGACCCCCAGCGCAATAAGCTCCTTGTACTTCTTCGGCACAACCCCGTCAGCCATCGCTGCCTTATCGAACGCCCAGAAAGCGTCCATTGCCTTCGGAGCGCCGGCGCCCAGGGTCTTCAACTTCTTCAAATTAGCCATGTCGTACATCAATAGTTCTCCTTTAGTCGCTTGATCGATTCGTAATATCGGGTCCCGTCACTTGAAGACTCTATTTCTAATCGCCCCGAGCAGACTTGTCGAACGGATCGCCACATTTTTACAAAGACATGACTACCCTTCGTCCGGCTCCGCAAGCAAATCACCCAGACGATCAAACCGCCTCTCCCACATCGAACGGCGTTCACCGATCCATCGCTCCGCTACCGAAAGCCCTGCGGGTTCAATCCGGCAGGTGCGCACCCTCCCTACCTTCGTAGTGCGCACCAGCCCGCTCTTCTCCAGGATCTGCAAGTGCTGCACGACCGCCGCCACTGTGATGTCGAGAGGCGCGGCTAAACGCGAGGCCGACATCTCCCCCTCGCTCAGCCTCTCCACGATCGCCCGGCGAGTGGGATCGCCGAGCGCGTGGAAGACACGGTCGATATTAACCTTCAGTCGGGGCATGCGTCCTCACCTCATAAGAGCAATCGTTCATTACCGCGCCAACTCTTTCGCAAGTTGTTCAAACAGTGAGCTCCAGCCCGCCTGTCGGATCTTCGGACCATCAGAGCCTTCAAAAAATGCTGCCTGCTCCGTGTAAACAAAGTCCGTGCCCTTGTCCGTGGCCAGCAATTCAATCGTCGACAGAGACGCCGAGATGCGCCTTCCCCCAACGCTCATCGTGTAGGCAAAAACGATCCGCCGGTTCGGCTCGATGTCCTGATAACTGGTGTCGTTCACCAGCGGAGTGCCGTCGTGCATTTTTCCCCGGGAGTGTTCGCTCCCTCCAACACGAAAATCCATCTCAAACTCCCGCCGGTCCCGAGCTTCCCCCTTCAGCAAACCATCGGCGTTTCTTGGCCGGGTCCGCGAAAGCGGCAAACACCCGCTCCGGCGACGTGGGATAGCTGCGCTCAATAACGAATGTGCTGTGGGTAACTGATAGCTGTTCCATGACCTTCTCCATAATCTTCCTTCCTCTCCGTGACGCAAAATAGTTTAGTGCTTACTTGAGTATTCATAAAAGAAACAAAATAGTCAAGTAAACACTTAACTATCCCCCAGATTGCATCAGTCCAGGCATCTCCTCTATCGTTATCCCAATCACAAAGTCAGAGGATTCCCATGAGCGCTCTTCAGGACTTTCCCCGCGTCACGCCATTTCTCTGGTTCGACTCGAACGCCGAGGAGGCCGTCGACTTCTACCTCACCGTATTTAAGAACTCGCGCAAGATAGAGGTAGTCAACAACCACCCCGATCATCCCAACCCACCCGCTCGGGCCCTCACCATCTCCTTCGAACTCGACGGCCTCAAGTTCACCGCGCTCAACGGCGGCCCGGCCTTCAAATTTACTGAAGCGATCTCATTCGTCGTGCGCTGCGACACCCAGCAGGAGGTCGACGACTACTGGTCGAAGCTCACCCCCGGCGGCAGCGAGATCCAGTGCGGCTGGCTCAGGGACAAGTTCGGCCTCGTCTGGCAGATCGTCCCCGCGCGCCTGCCCGATCTCATCAAACATCCCAAAGCGCTGCAGGCCATGATGCAGATGAAGAAGCTCGACATCGCAGAGCTGGAACGCGCCGCGCAATCGTAGCCGGATCGTATAAGCACCTCCAGGTGTCGCCGGTCCCCTGCGCCGGAGCGATCCAGACCCTCAGTCCACACTTCCCTTGGTGTCCTCCGAACTCTTTGCATCTCCTGGCTTGGCGTCCGGCTTACCCTCAATGATCGGTGGCACCACGGTATCCGCCGTCAACGGAGGCTGCCGCTTATGCCAGTCCGTCGCCTGCTGATACGCATACGCCAGTGCCAGCACCTTGCCCTCGCTGAAGTGCGGCCCCGCGATCATGAGTCCGATGGGCAGGCCATTAGAGGTGAAGCCGCAAGGCAGAGAGATAGCGGGGATGCCGTAGGAGTCGAAGGGGGAGGTGTTAGTACAGCCACCACCCGGCGCGAACCAATCGTAGACCTTGGTGTCGGGACCTGTTGGTTCGCCGGTGGGCCCAGCTTTTGCCTCGCGGGCGAGAGAGTCGTTGATCTTGGCCGGATTCTGGCGTGTCGTAGGCACCACGACCAGGTCGAAGCCGTTGAAGTGAGAGTCGATCAGGCGGCGCGTGTTCGCGAGCAGCTGGTGGTCGCGTGCGGCGTCGGCAGCAGTGGCGGGTTTAGTTCCGGCCGGTGGGTTGTCGATCCGGGCGAAACGCGAGCGGTCGATCGGCATGTAGTTGAGGCCGTACTTCTCGATCAGGTCATGATGATAGAAGTCGGTGTCACCGACGCCATAGCCGGAAAGTCCGTCCCACAGCGGCGCGCTGGAGGTAACACCAGCGGTCAGGCCGATCAGGCACCTCCAGCGCGGCCTTGACGGCCTTCTCGATATCAGGCTCGACGTGATCGTAAAAGCTGGCGGGAGTACCCAGCCGGAAGCCCTTGACCGGTTGACGCATCTCCTTCACGTAGTCAACGGGTGTGCTCTGCACGCTGAAGATGTCGAGCGGGTCGTACCCTGCCATCTGGCCGAGCATCAAGGCAACGTCCTCGACGGTCCGCGCCATCGGACCACAGTGGTCGAGCGACGCGCGGCACGGAATGATGCCGCGAATCGACACCAGACCGACGGTTGGCTTGAGTCCCACGGTCCCGCACCACGCCGACGGACACCGTATGCTCCCACCCGTGTCCGTTCCCAGTGCCCCATAAACCAGGTCAGCCGACAGCGCCGCCGCCGACCCTGCCGACGATCCACCCGTCACATGGTCCAACGCCCACGGGTTCCGCGAAGGCCCAAAGTAAGAGATATCTCCCGTACAACCCAACGCAAACTCATGCAGATTCAGCTTGCCCATGATGATCGCGCCGCTCTTCTTCAACCGCACGACGATGTCTGCGTCCTCCGTCGGCACGCGGTCCTTGAACATCGGGCTCGCAGCAGTCGTCCGCGTTCCCGCAGTATCGATGTTGTCCTTCAACCCGATCGGGATCCCATGCAGCGGCCCGCGAAACTTACCCGCCTTCTGTTCCGCGTCCAATACCGCCGCCTGCTCCAACGCGTCCTTGCCCATCACCGTGATGTAGCAGTTCACCTTCGGGTTATAGATGTTGATCCGGTCGAGCAGCGCCTTCACCAGCTGCGTCGAAGTCACTGTCCGCGCATGAACCATCTCCGAGACCTCGGTCAGACTCAAAGCGGCCAGCTTGTCACTATCGGCAGGGGCCGTCTGCACAGCACCCATCGCCGTCTTGCTCAAGGCCGGCCACGCCACCGCAAACGTCTCCGCCAGCAGGGCCGTTCCCATCATTCCGTTGAACCCACGCCGACTCAGTTTGATCATCGATTCCTCGTCCTCCAAAGTAACGAAGTAACAGCATCGCCGGGGGTTGTCTAGGCCGTCTCAACACCGGCTACGGGCCGGCATTCAGACTCGCAAGCCAACCCTCGGCACTGCGGCTTCCTTCCGTTCAAAAAATAAATGGATTTGCCGGATCATATCATCCCTTCCATGAACACTGAACAAAAAGCGCATCAACTAGCGTAGTCGAGTGCAACCCAGAAGGTCCGTGCCAATTTGTGCTAAGCCGCTGCCTCTCCAATCCGCGCCGGTCCCAAAAATCCGCGGTCGTCCACCAGATGAGAAAATAGAAGAGAAATGCTCCAACTCTCCTCAGCCGGCAAACGCTTCGGCCAAAAACTCCTCTTCGAAGACGCCAACTGGCTCATCACGCCGGACGAGCGCACTGGCCTCGTCGGCGGCAACGGCACCGGCAAATCCACCCTCCTCAAAATCCTCGGCGGCATCGAAACCCTCGACTACGGCCAGCTCACCCGCGTCAAAGGCATGACCCTCGGCTACCTCCCGCAGGACGGCCTCGCCCTCCGCGGCAAGACCGTCTTCGCCGAGTGCCTCTCCGTCTTCGACCACCTCCACGCCCTCGAGCGCGAAGCCGAAGACCTCACCCATACCCTCTCCACCGCCGACCCAAAATCCAAAGAGTACGCCGCCGCAGCCGAGCGCTACTCCGACATCGCCGACCAGCTCCACGTCCACGACATCTACACCCTCGACGCCCAGGTCGGCGCCGTCCTCGGCGGCCTCGGCTTCACCAAAGAAGACTGGGAGCGCAAGACCGAAGAGTTCTCCGGCGGCTGGCAGATGCGCATCGCGCTAGCCAAACTACTCCTCCAGAAGCCGTCGCTCCTCCTCCTCGACGAGCCCACCAACCACCTCGATCTTGAGTCCCGCAACTGGCTCGAAAACTACCTCCACGACTACCCCAACGCCTACATCCTCATCTCCCACGACCGCTACTTCCTCGACGTCACCGTCAACAAAACCATCGAGCTCTGGAACAAGCGCATGCACGTCTACCACGGCAACTACGAAAAGTACGTCGTGCAAAAAGAAGAGCGCCGCACCCAACTGATGAACGCGTACAAGAACCAGCGCGACCGAATCGAAGCCCTCGAAGCCTTCATCAATCGCTTCCGCTACCAGGCCACCAAAGCCAAACAAGTCCAGTCACGCATCAAGGAACTTGAAAAGATCGAGCGCATCGAGGTCCCCGAAGAAGAAGGCACCATCCACTTCTCCATCCCGCAGCCTCCCGCCTCCGGCCGCACTGTCATTGAGGTCCAGGGCCTCACCAAGGTCTACCCCATGCCCGACGGCGGCGAAAAGCTCGTCCTCGACAACCTCAACTTCACCATCGAGCGCGGCGACCGCATCGCCCTCGTAGGCGCCAACGGAGCAGGCAAGTCCACCCTCATCCGCCTCCTCAGCCAGCAGGAAGCCCCCACCAGCGGCCAGATCAAGCTAGGCCACAACGCCCTCGTCGACTTCTTCGCGCAGGACCAGTACAAGGTCCTCGACCCCAACGCCGGCATGCTCGACGACATCTCCGCCGCCTCACCCAAGGTCCCGGTCGTCGAACTCCGCTCCCTACTCGGCTGCTTCATGTTCTCCGGCGACGACGTCTTCAAAAAACTCGGCGTCCTCTCCGGCGGCGAGCGCAACCGCTACGCCATGGCCAAGATGCTCGTCTCCCCATCGAACATGCTCCTCCTCGACGAGCCCACCAACCACCTCGACCTCCGCGCCAAAGACGTCCTCCTCGACGCCATCCGCAACTTCACCGGCACCGTCCTCTTCGTCTCCCACGACCGCTACTTCATCGACGGCCTCGCCACCCGCGTCTTCGAGGTCGAAGACCGCCGCCTCCACATCTACCCCGGCAACTACGAAGACTATCTCTGGCGCAAACAAGGCGGCCCCGAAAAAGTAACCGAACAGATCACAAACTCCCTCGCAGCCGCATCCCAGGTTAAGAGTACGGCTGCGAATCACGCCACCGAGGCGGGTGCCCCACGTCCCGATTCTGGGACGTGGGTTTCCGAAGCGGAAACAACGTCCCCGGCAGTCCTCATCAAGCGCCTGAACCCAATCAAGCTCAAACAACTAGAAGACCGTCTCCACCACGCCGAGCAGGAAATCCCCCGCCTCGAAGAGGCCATAGCCGCCGCCGAAGCCCGCCTCGGCAACTTCACCTCCGCCGACCAATCCCAAAAAGACGCCGCCGAACTGGAATCCCTCCGCAACCAACGCGCCACCCTCCTAGCCGAGTGGGAAGAACTCTCCCTCACCCTCGAAGAGCAACAAACCGCCTAACCGCCAGTTCCTGCTGTGTCTTTCCGGCGCGGGACAAGGATCCAAACAAGCTCCAGAAGCATGGGCCACACGATGACCATCGTTACGGTCCAGCCGTATCTTGAAGCGACAGTTCCCGGCATAGGGCCATAAACGACGAGGCATAGTGCCGCATTGGCAAGATAAGCAGTATTGAGACCGGCAAGCGCGGCGCGTGTGGGTAGGATAGAGCGGCGAGTCAGAAACAAAAGCGTTCCACTCACGATGACTATGCCGAGCGTGGGGCCGAGTATTGAAAGGCGTCGCCATTCATTCATATGCGCGAGGTTCCCAAGGCGCAACAAAAATGGCACAGTTACCGATATCGTCCCGCAAATCGAAAGGGCCACTGCGGTCAAATCAGACGTCGGCCGGTCGCAGTGGATGGCCGTCTTGAAAACAGCGCACGTAAGCAAAGCCAAATCATCGGGAACGCCAGAAAGTAGGGCGCTCCGACAAGTAAGTGCCACCAGTTACCCTGATCGCCTGGGACCCTGAGCCGTACAGCGTCCCACGGTGAGGTGTAGAGCGCTATTGGTAGAAACGCCGTGACCCCGGCTACGACTGAGATCAGAAGCGCAACCGCATTGAACCACATTGGGCCCCGCTCTTCCTCCCACAATGCCGGACCATTCAGACCCATATTTGTTCTCCAGAAAATCCTTCTAGGCCCGTCCGGGGCCGAACTCTCCCTAATCCTCGAAGAGAAACAACTCGCCTGGGTTTCTCTTCCAGCGGTAAGGGCGGAAAAGCGTCATCGAGAGTGCGCCTCTTCGTTGAGCAGAAACTCAAACTGCGGACGGGAGGTGTCCGGGCCTATGGTAATTGGGCTGTCCAGATGAATCAGTTCTTTGTCCTTATCGTAGCGAGGCCAGTGTGGAAGACCTTCTCCGTTGGGGTCGCCGGTACGGGCAAAGTTTGTCCAGTAGTCTGCGATCTCGTTGCTCAGCTTGCGGTCCTCGGTCCGCCAGGTCGCACCCCCCCGAACGTCCAGTGTCCCGAAGACATATTCGAGTTCGTCGGAGTGGAAGGCGTACTTCCCCTCGGGGTGCATCTCGCTCGGCGACGCGGGCCGATCGAAACGATAGCGATAAACCGGAGACTGGCCGGTGCTGGCCTGGGCCTCGACCCACCTCCAGGCGCCTAAGGCAATGAAGCCGGCAGTGGTGTAGGCGTCTGCTGAGCGCACTGCCTCTTCGTCGCTATGACCTGGAAACGCTGCCAGAAATTGCTCCGACTGTTTTCCGTAATGCTCGGCGGCAAAGGCCTTCCACTTCTCCGTGGTCATGTCCTTCGACAGCGTGCCGGCCCTCTCGTCGCGGTTCCAGCCTATGATCGTCGGAACATGGGCTTGTTTACCCGCAGCATAGGTTGCTGGAATCAGCTCGGTCAGGAACTGTCCATCCACGACAGGCGAAAACCTTGCAACTGGCTGCTTGGATGCTGCATCGATCAGCTTGTTCGCAGGCATCGCCCGCAGTTCGGCGAGGTTCTTCGCGCCCAGCGAATCGGTCCATGCCTGATCGCGCGTGGCTCGCTCCGTCACCGAGGACATAGAGATCGCGTTGCCCAAGAACGCGCCGCTCTCCCCGATGGCTTTCTGAAAGAGTCCGCGGGCCTCTGGCGCAGCCATCAGTGCGCTGATAGCAAATGATCCTGCGCTCTCACCGAAGACCGTCACGTTCCCGGGGTCACCGCCGAAGTTTGCGACGTCGGCCTTTACCCATCGCAACGCCGCCGCCATGTCCATCAGGCCGTAGTTGCCGGCATGCCCCTGACCTTCCTTTACCAGGTCCTCGCTGGCCAAAAAGCCGAAGACGCCGAGCCGATAGTTGATTGTGACCAGCACCACGTTCTTTGGGACAAGGGCTGAGTTGGTATAGCGCGGCTCCGACCCTGCACCAGCAGTAAACCCGCCTCCGTGAATCCAGAGCATCACCGGGAGCCTGCTGGTCGCCTTCGCAGACGCCGGCGCATAGACGTTCAGGTAAAGGCAATCCTCACTGGAGCCGGAATCGAGAAAAAGATAGTCGTTCCAGATGTGCCACTGCTCGCAGCGGGCGCCGAAGTTCGTCGCGTCACGCACTCCCTTCCACGCGGACGGCGCCTGTGGGGCCTTCCAGCGCAACTTACCAACCGGAGGCGCTGCGTACGGGAGACCAAGGAAAGCCTTTTGTGTGCCACCTTCGATCCACCTGCCTACCGCCTCACCCTGCGTGGTCTTCACCCTCGGCTCCGGAGCGGCAGCCAGCGCCATGCAGGAATGAGCTAGCACACAACCTGCCAGAGCACCCAGAATACGGCAGCCTCGTCTTTCCACACGTCCTGGCCCTGATAAATTCTTCACGCACACACAATAGCATTGAGGCGAGCAGGCAGGCTGGGCCTTTCTCAGTTGCATACCTGCTGAAGATTCACCTCCCTCGCGTCGATCAGTCATGTGAAGTCGGCTCGTAGGATGTGATGGGCCTGTCGTACAAAACTCCCGAGGGCCCTCCTCTCAAACCCTTTGGGAAAACAGGGAACTTTGCTAACCGCCGCGCGTAAAAGCAATCAAAGAGACACACCACGCGGTTCCATCTCCAGGGAGACTCCCTATGCGCTTCAAGACCGTCCTCGGCCGTACTCTGGCGTTCTCTGCGCTCGCCGTTCCCGCCTTCGCGCAGCAGTCACAGCCGGGGCTCACCGGCAAGTGGATCATGACCGCCGAAATCTTCGGCTCGCCCACCTATCTCACGATGGAGTTGAAGCAGGAGGGCGACAAGCTCTCCGGCACCTATACCGGCGACAAGTTCGAGGGCAAGGTCAGTGGAGACTCCTTCCATTTGTTCGCCACCAGCGACAGCGGTGTCACCTCCGACGTCAACGCAACGGTCAAAGACGGAGTCATCTCCGGCAATTCCATCGAAACCGACCCCGCCGACAAGGCGCATCCCCTGAAGTACAACTTCACAGCAACGCTCGCACCGGTGCTCGAGCACGGCACACCCCAGCGCCATGAGTTCGCGCCCACGGTCTACTACCGCCAGTTCTCACCCTTCAACAAGCCCGTGTTGACGGTCGCACCGGGCGACACCATCCACACCACCACCGTCGACGCGGGCGGCACCGACATGAACGGCGTCAAGCGCGTCCAGGGCGGCAACCCCGAGACCGGGCCCTTCTACATCGAGGGCGCCGAGCCCGGCGACACCCTCGTCGTCCACCTCGTTCACCTCAAGCTCAATCGCGACTACGCCATCAGCGACGACGGCCTCGACGACCGCGCCATGGACAACGACGTCGCCGTGAAGTTCAAGGACAACGGCAAGACGATTCGCTGGCATATCGACACGGCCAAAGGCGTCGCGTACCCCGAAGGCGCTGGGGAAGGCCTCGCGCACTACACCGTTCCGCTGCACCCCATGCTCGGCTGCGTCGCAACGGCCACCAGCCCCGGAGCCCAATCGCCTCCAGGCACGGGTGACTCCGGCGGCTACGGCGGCAACATGGACTTCAACGAGATCTCCGAGGGCGCCACGATCTATCTGCCCGTCTCGAACCCCGGCGCTCTGCTCTACGTCGGTGACGCCCACGCCTTACAGGGCGACGGCGAGCTCAACGGCAACGCACTCGAGACCTCAATGGACGTCGAGTTCACCGTCGATGTTATTCAAGGCACGCACCTGCGCGGCCGCCGCATCGAAACCCCCACGCACATCATCACCATGGGGCTCAACGGCTCGCTCGACGACGCCATGAAGTCCGCCACAGCCGACATGGTCAACTGGCTCGACCACGACTACAAGCTCACGCCGTCCGAGATCGCCCAGCTCCTCGGCACCGCCGCCGAGTACAAGATCAGTGAGGTCGCTGACCGCAACGCAGGCATCGTGCTCAAGATCAACAAAGACCGGCTCAAGCCACTGTTGCCCAAGACCAAATAAACCAGGGGGCCACCTTTCCACAGATTTATTTCAAAAAGGTGGCAAATATTCCGCACCACAAAACCACCACACAATTCACCACAAAAAACCAGCAATTCACCACGCAGCTACCACCAAAAAACCACAAAAATCGCCCATAAATCGCAAGACCCCACCCAAAAACCACCCTCAAAAAAAATTTAACGCCCCTCCCGCAACCGGGCCGCCAGCCGCTCCGGCAAACCCGCCATCAAAATCCGTCCCTGCGCCGCCGTCAGGTCATATGGGACCCGATGATAGACAATCTCCTTCGCCGCCGAGTCATAAATCACAAACCCTGCCCGCCAGTCACAATCCCGCGGCTGCCCCACAGACCCCGGATTGATCAGATGCCGCGTCCCCTCCGGAATCGGCATCGTCCAGCTCTCCGCCTCGTTCTTCGTCCTGTACTGCGGCTTGATCTCATGCCAGTCATGGTCCTTCTGCGAAAAACCACCCTGCAGATGCGTATGCCCAAAGAACGTAATCGCCGTCGTCATCTGCTGCAGCGGCGCCCACGCGTCCCGCATGCTCAAAATGTATTGGTCCTCATTCAGCGGCGACCCATGCACACAAGTCACCCCCGGCTCATCAGGCTTCACAGGCCCCTGCGGCACCGCACTTCAGCCAGGCCAGGTTCTCCGGCGTCAACTCTTTATTCGTCCACATCGCCGCCGCCCGCGCCACGGGATTAAACCCGAGCGCCGAACTCAACCCGGCCCCAACCCGGTCATGGTTCCCCCGCACATTGATCTGCGCCTTCGCCCGAATCAGATCGATCACCTCATTCGGACTGCCACCATACCCCACCACGTCCCCGAGGTTCCAAAGTGCGTCATACGGCTCTGCTGCGGCAAGGACTGCGGTCAGTGCTTCGAGGTTCCCGTGAATATCTGAAAGTATCAGCGCGCGCATGCAGTCCAAACGGCCTTACGACCAATTTCTTAGTCTATAGACATTTCCCCCATCATGGAAACCGCACTTAGCGCCGTTCTTACCCGGTCAAACAACCGAAGCCAAAGGCTGCGACCGATCCGTTTTCATCGTAGGCGCCGAAGCCAGCAGCCTCCGCGTGTATTCATGCTGCGGGGCCTCAAACAAACTCCGCACCGCCCCCTGCTCCACGATCTCCCCTCTCCGCATCACCGCCACCCTGTCCGCGACCTGCGCCACCACCGCCAGGTCGTGCGAGATGAACAACATCGCCAGCCCGTACTCCCTCCGCAGATCGTTCAAAAGCCCTAGAATCTGTGCCTGCACCGTCACATCCAGCGCCGTCGTTGGCTCGTCGGCAATCAGCAGTCGAGGCCGGTTCACAATTGCCATCGCGATCAAAATCCTCTGCCGCTGCCCTCCCGAAAACTGGTGCGGATAGTCCCTGGCCCTTCGCTCCGCCTCCGGCAACCCAACCTCCTCCATCGCCGAAAGCACCCTCCCCCTCACCGCTCTTCGCGACTCCCCCGGATGATGCGCCTGCACGGCCTCCGCAATCTGCGCACCGACTCGCATCACCGGATTCAGCGCCGTCATCGGCTCCTGAAAGATCATCGCAATCTCCCGCCCACGCCGTCGCCGCATAGCCTCTTCATTCAGTTTCAGCAGGTCTTCTCCATCAAAATCGAACGTTTCCCGCGACCGTCGCCGTATGAGGCAAAAGCCGCAGCACCGCCAGAGATGTCGCCGATTTCCCCGACCCCGACTCGCCCACCAACCCCAGCGTCTCACCCGCATTGATAAGGAACGAGATGCCCCCAACAGCCGCCTGCTCCCCAAAGGCAATCGACAAGTCCCTCACATCCAACAGCGGCGCAGAGTCCATGCTTCGAAGTGTACCCAATCACGCCCCCGGCCCCATTTCGCCCAACTCCCGGCACCACGGAACACCCGACTAGGACTTTTGCCCGTCAAATATCGTCTAATCTCGTTAGCAGACCTATGAGAGCTCTCTTCCTCCGCGTGATTCTTGGTACCGCGACCCTGGCGAGTTGGCCCACCTTCGCGCAGATGCACAAGGTCGCCAAGCCCGAGCAGGTCGTCCGCGCCGTAGGCGTCTACGAGTGGACCGGAGACTTCGCAAAGCCCGCCGCCAGCCGCCTCATCCCGGTCACTGTCTTTATCGAAGGCAAGCTTCAGGACGCGGGCGTCTACATTGCTCGCCCGATCCCCTTTGCCCTGCTCCCCGGAAACGTCTACATCCTGCAGACCGCAGGCGTCGATAAAGGCACGCTCGACCTCGCCTACGCGAGACATCTCCAGGCGGTCGAAGCGACCGGCGATATGGCCTTTGACGATGGCTGGTTCGGCTACGGAAGCGTCAAGCCACTTGCCGCGCCCAGGAGGACGACCACCGCCCTGAAGCCGTCCAAGACGCTGCCGGTCATTACCACCTCATCAAACAGTCCCCACTTCGGCACGAAGCCAGGCGGAGATTCCACGACCACGACTAGTGGCCAGAGCACCCCCGCAACCCCGGCCGATGCGAAGTCAGGCAGCCACCCACGACAGCAGGCACGACAGCCAGTACAACAGACACATCCACCAGCAGCGACCCCGATCGGCCTACCATGAAGCGCCGCAATTCCGATACAGCCAGCTCGGGTACAGCGACAACTCCATCCACTACGACCTCCGACACCTCATCCACCACCAGCAGCGCATCAACACCCGCCGACGATCCCGACCGGCCCACCATGAAGCGCCGAAGCCCCGATGGCACGACCTCCAGCCCTGGCACCACAACGGATGCTTCAACAACGTCGGCGACGCAAACCGGAAGTACTCCCGCGGACGATCCGGACCGGCCAACCATGACGCGTCGCAACTCCGACGGCACGACCTCCGGAGGCAGCACCACAACGACCGACACGGGATCGAACACCTCCAATGGAACCTCATCGGCCGACGACCCTGATCGCCCAACGCTCAAGCGGCACACCGCCCAGGACGTCAGCAAAGCGAACAGCTCGGCAAACGACATCGGAGGAGTCAGCGCCGTTGGATCGTTGAACGACGATCCCGGCCGCCCCAACCTCCACCACGGCAAGCCAACCAGCGCAATGACGGAAACCGACCTGCCGAAGCTTACCGGCCTTCCGCCGAACCTTCACCAGATGGTCGCGGTCTCGGACGCCGTTAATCGCGACCCGCATCCATTCACGCTCGAATGGGACGATGCCGCCCAGCATCAAGCGGTCTTGCAGAAGATGCAGGGCCTGGCCCAGGCGCAGCTTGCGGCCTACGGGAAACCTCCTGCAACCGCAGCTCCTGCTGCGAAGAAGACAACGGCCACACCCGCAAAGCCACATCGCGCGGCGGCCCCAGCGTCCTCGGCCCCTCTGCTGGACGAGGAGTTGAAGGCGTACACACTGAGCTACGGCGGAGCGGCGACCTATATCTACTCCGCAAACACCGGTGGCACAGGCGCTGCGCTGCGCTATGTAACGATCGTCGCGCAGGCGGACGGACTGGGCGACATCAAGCCGGCCATCCAGAGCGTGACCGATGCGGCGCACCTGGACCGCTCGCCGAAGATGCAGTTCGTCGACGTCGTCGATGCGGAGGCCAGCAACCGCGCCAGCCTTCTCTTTGAGCTTCGCAGTCAAAACGCGCGGCAGTTCGCCCTGTACCGGGTCATCGCTTCGCATCCCGAACAGATCTTCCTCACCGGCACCACGCAGTAATCTATTCGCGGCATATCGCGAAGTTGCCGAAGGCCAACTTTCGCGGGTACTACGCGATCACCTCCGGTGAGCTCTGCATCGCCCAACGAGGTAACACCGGGTCGGTTCTGCCAGCGATTGCCAACTGGCAGTGCCACCCTGAGCCAATTACTCCTTCGCGTCGTAAGAAACTTCGATCCCGAGATCGCTGCGGAGATCGAGTCCATGTACGCGGTAAGCCGTCTACTCGAATATAAAATTGGCGAAATGGGCGTCTCAATGAAAACTTGGGAGCTGATCAGTATCGTTCTCGCGGCCATGGTGGCCGGAATGTTTCATGGGCCATGGGTCGCTTTGAGCAGGTTCATGAGCACCTTCGCGCCCGAAGTCTTTCTCGCGATCGTAGACCGGATGAACCGCAACATGGCGCCCGTAATGACCGTCCTGATGCCTGCTGCGCTCTTGTCGATCATTCCAGTGCTGCTCCTCTCGTACCACGAGCGACCGCTGACCTTTTATCTAGGCGCGACGGCGTTCGCGCTCTTTATCGTCGCTCTACTCGTCACGGTACTGGTCGAGGTTCCTATCGTCGAAGAGATCGTGACATCGGCACGTGTCCACGCTACCGCCCAACTGGCAGCAACTGCGCGATCGTTGGACAAGGTTTCATATCATTCGGGTGATTGCCGGCCTTGCAAGCTTTGTGCTTCTAGTAGCTGGAGCTCTTATTCAATAAGAGCATGTGAGATCACCACTTCCCAAATGCCTCAGCCGGACAACCAGGGGCCAAAACCGTCACGTTCGCAGGTCGGCCCTCGCATCTGATACGCGACCTGCCGCTCACTATGAGAACTGTTGAAGCTCGCACATCGCAGGAGTAAAGTCTTGGTGTACGCAGTACCCCAGGAGGTTTGTATGCGTCGCTTCTCCGTATTGCTCCTCCTCCTCGCAGGCACCTTCACCAACGCACAGATATCTACCAACGACCAGATCGGATGTCCGGTCGGCTTCTCCGCCAGTCGACAGGCGACCGGCCAGGTCATGAGTGCGGACGATGCCACACAGCCCGGCCCCACTCAGGGCCTCCATCTCACGCTCCGCAATCTCAAGAACATGCCAGCCATCGAGAGCATCGAGGTCACGGTCTACGGCACCTCTCAGAGAGGGCTCTACCTCCCTGTTGGTCAGCAAGCCACGGACACCGTCTCGAAGACCTTTGATCTTCGTCGCACGAGTGGCAGCCCAAGCCTCAGCGACGCTGACGTGTCGATGCACCTGGTAGGCTCCCTCAGCTGGGTCGACCTCATCTCAGTCACCTACGCCGATGGCCACACATGGCACGCCTCCGAGGACGTCAAGTGTCGGGCCGTTCCATCCAACTTCTTGTTAGTGGGTAAAAAGTGACACAACGGGCACTGCTAGATCGATTATTTTTTTGCCGCTGCAAGCCATAAATCATTGAATAAAAAGAGAATTTATGCGCAGGCAATAAGGGCTACTACCCCTAGCAAAAGGGTGGTCAGCCGAACGGTCGTGCCGTCGGTCTAGGTGGTTCGAAGCGCCGTTTCGATCCCGGTATTGACCTCGGCCTGGGCGAACTCGGCGGCGACCCGAACACCGTTCATGACCGCCTTCTCATTCGACGATCCATGGCCGATGATGCACACCCCGCGCACACCCAGCAACACTGCTCCACCATATTCCGAGTAGTCGAGGCGCTTTTTGAACTCGTTGAACGCCTTGCGCGAGAGCAGTGCGCCCACCTGCGAGGTGACGGTGGACTTGAGCGACTGACGCAGCGACGCGCTGAGCAGTTGGGCCGTCCCTTCGATCGACTTCAGCGCGACGTTGCCGACAAAGCCGTCGCAGACGGCCACGTCGCTGTGGCCGTTGAAAAGATCGCGCCCTTCGACGTTGCCGGTGAAGTTAATGTTGGTCAGCGCACGCAGCAGAGGCAGGGTATCGCGGGTGAGGGAGTTGCCCTTGGACTCCTCTTCGCCGATCGACAGCAGACCCACCCGCGGATTGTGAATGCGCAGGACGTTCTTGGCATACATGTAGCCCATGACGGCGAACTGGACGAGGTTGTCCGGGTCGCAGTCCACGTTTGCGCCGACATCGAGCAGCAGGGAAGGGACGCCTTTGATAGTCGGCAGGATCGTCGCCAGTGCCGGCCGGTCGACGCCCGAGAGCATGCCCAGGACCATCTTGGCAGTGGCCATCGCCGCGCCGGTGTTTCCGGCGGTAAAGAAGCCGGCAGCGCGGCCTTCGCGGACCATCTTAAGGCCGACGCGCATGGTGGAGTCGCGCTTGGAGCGAACGGCCTGGGCGGCCTTGTCCTCCATAGTGATCCACTCGCTGGCGGGAAGGATGAAGACTGGAAGACGCTGTCCCCGAAGTGTATGGCGCAGGATCGGACGCAACCTGTCTTCGGGACCGACGAGATGCACACGTACGTCGTATTGACGGGCAGCAAGTACGGCCCCGCGAACCTCTGGTTCGGGAGACCGGTCGGAACCCATTGCGTCTACAACGATGTCAGTCGGCATCAGCAGGGCGGTGCGGGGGCTTGATTGGGGATACTAGCTGGCTTCTTTGGTCACGAGGACATCGCGGCCCTTGTAGGTCCCGCACTTCTTGCAGGCACGATGGGGCAGCTTGCGCTCGTGGCAGTTGGGGCACTCGGAGAGGCCGGTGGGGGTGAGGAAGTCGTGGCTGCGGCGCTTCGCAGTCCGTTGCTTGGAGTGGCGCCGTTTCGGATTAGGCATTGCAGTGTCCCTTTCAATCGGCCGCGGCGGTTGCGCAAAGAAACACGCGGTCGGCGAGGCAAAAACTTGATTTTAGTGCTTCAACTCGAGCTTATCGGCCAGACCCGCAAGCGCATTCCATCGCGGATCGGCAGGGGCCTCATCGCAGGAGCATTTTGCTTGATTCAGGTTCTGACCACAGCGCGGGCAAAGCCCTTTGCAGTCTGCCGTGCAGAGGGTGCGACTCGGCAGGGAGAGTAACACCTGCTCACGCACCACATCCTCCAGCAAAAGACCGCTCTCTTGATAATACCCGATTTCGGTCTCGTCCGCTGTAATCGAGCGCTCTCCGGCGTCGGCATCTGCCTCCTCGGGCCTGAAAATCAGGTCAAAATCGCCTGAGAGAGGCACGGCGACCGGATCGACGCACCGGGCACACAAAATCTCGAAGTTGGAGGCATAGTGCGCCCGCAGCCGGATGTCGTTCACATGCGAGTTGGAGCTGCGATGCTCGACCAGCAAATCTGCGACCCCGCTGACAGGTAGCGGACCGACCTGACGGATGTCGGAGGCATAGTCCAACACCCCGGGAGCAATCACTTCATTGAACTCAAGAGGTTCATCAACGAGTTGGAGGGGGGTAATCAGCACGTCCTTAAGGGTAGCAGGTTCGTGGCACAGATCAAATAGTCCGAAGTGGCCTAATCTATCAGGCTGCCGCACCACCGTTCTCTCTGCTGGCAGATGCTATAAACGCAGTGAGTTACTCCAACATCGACCATCAGGAAGCCTTATGCATCGGTTAATTGTCGCGCTCTTGTTCCTCTCCGGCTTAGCTCATGCGCAGCCAACTCCGACAACTACGGGAACGGTCTCGACACCCGGGGTCGAGCTGGCTTATGAGACTTATGGGCCGGCGGAGCACGGCGACTCCGGTGATTGTGGCCAATGGCGGCCCGGGACTGTCACATATTTATATGTTGCAGAACGATGTGTGGACGCGGCTCGCAATGCATCGGCAGATCGTGTTTTACGATCAGCGGGGCACGGGGAAATCCAAGCAGGTCAAGCCTGATGCAAGCTGGGGGATGGACGCGCAGGTCGCTGACATGGAGGCCGTCCGCGCAAGGTTGGGCTTCGCGAAGTTCGATCTGGTGGGGGACTCCTATGGCGGCTTACTGGCCATGGCTTATGCTGCCGCGCACCCGGAGCATGTTGAGAAACTAGTGCTGAGCGACTCTGCCGCGCCGGCATGGAAGGACATTGTGCGTGTGCTGCCGGATGTTTATCCCGATGTGCTTGAGCGCATCGCGGTGCACGGGCCGGCCAGTGGGACCCATGCGGCTGATCAACGGATTCGTGATCATTTTCTTATGCTCTTTTATAGTGAGGCGAACCGCGATGCGTATTTGGCGGGTGTGAAGGACCTGGGGTCGGTGCCGGAGGTCTCGGCTGCAGTGCAAAAGGCGACGAGTGCCCTGGGCCTTACCCCCGAACTGCCGAAGTTCAAGTTCCCCACGATGGTGATAACGGGACGGTTCGACATGAACGTCACGCCACTGACTGCCTGGAAGATTTACAAGGCGATCCCAGGTGCAAAGTTTGTGGTGTTTGAGAAGAGCGGACACCTGCCGTCGTATGAAGAGCCCGACAAATATGTAAGCGTGCTTGACGAGTTCTTTAGCAAACCGTGAGGATGAAACCGTTGCACCTATCAGGACTGTGGAAATAGTTCGCATCGCAAGGGGTAGGCCGCTACGTCCAATAGCGATATGAGCGAGCATTGGAAGGCAGCGGACATTCCCTCTCTGGCCGGCAAGCGAGTTCTGATCACCGGTGCGAACAGCGGCATTGGCTACCATGCTGTATTGAAGCTGGCGCGCAAGGGCGCTCAGGTGGTGCTCGCGTGCCGTGACCGGCGACGGGGCGAAGCTGCTCTAGCGCTCCTGAACGCCGACTCTCCCGGAGCGCATACGGAGTTGGAGGTCACTGGATCTTGCGTCTCTCGCATCAGTGCGCAGTTTTGCCGAGAAAGAGCTGGCCCAACATCGTCCGCTGCACGTCCTCGTCAACAACGCTGGCGTTATGGCCCCGCCTAAACGAATCGAGACAGCAGATGGCTTCGAGCTGCAGTTTGGCACGAATGTTCTTGGTCACTTCGCACTGACGGCACTGTTGATGCCTGCCCTTGAACGAACGGCCGCTGAGTCTGATTTGCGACCTCGCGTGGTCACGATCGCTTCCATTGCCCACAAGCGAGGGCAAATTAACCTCGACGATCTTCAATCCACGAAGAGCTATGGCCCGATGCGGGCCTATCAGCAGTCCAAGCTCGCCGATGTGATGTTCGCCTTCGAGCTCGACCGTCGCCTGCGCGCTGCGCACTCACGCGTGATGTCAGTGGCCGCGCACCCTGGCGTCGCCCGCACCAACCTCTTCCAGGTCGGCGACTATTCCTCTTTCGAGAAGAACGTCCGGGGCCTCGTGGGCCACGCGATTGGTATCCTACTGAACACGGACGCGGAGGGGGCGCTGCCCACGCTCTACGCCGCGACGGCGCCGGGCGCAGAGGACGGTGGCTACTACGGGCCGCAGGGCTTTCAGGAGATGCGCGGCGACGAGGTTGGCCCGGCCAAGATAGCTCCTCAGGCGCTCGATACGGCTGTCGCCGCTCGGCTGTGGCAGGTCTGCGAAGATCTCACGGGCGTCCAATTCTTATAGTCGTACGTAGTTATCGCGCACGTCGCGATAACTACAAAAAACAAGTCTCAGGAGGTCTTCATGAACGCCGCCGTCGTCCATTCCTTCGATGCTCCTCCGCAGTACACCTCTTTCGCCGAGCCTGTGGCTGCGGACGGCGAACGACTCGTCAGCGTGAGCGCCGCTGGCCTGCATCCGATCGTGAAGGCGCTGGCGAAGGGCACTCACTACGGCAGTTCACGAGAGCTGCCGTTTGTTGCTGGAGTGGATGGCGTCGGGAGGCTGCAGGACGGAACACGCGTATTTTTCGGCGTCGCGCGAAGCCCGTTTGGCACGTTTTCGGAACGCTCGGTGGCAGCTAACTGGATGTGCCTCCCGCTGCCAGAAGGCGTGGACGATGTAACTGCAGCGGGAATCGCAAATCCGGCGATGTCCTCGTGGGTGGCACTCACGGCGAGGGCGAAGTTTGTCGCGGGAGAGAGTGTTCTGGTGCTTGGCGCGACCGGTGTCGCGGGTCAGCTTGCGGTGCAAATCGCGAAGCGTCTCGGTGCAAGGCGGGTCGTTGCTGCCGGCCGCAATCCGCAAGCGCTGGAGAAGCTGAAGACGCTGGGTGCGGACGCGGTCATCTCACTTGATCAGGACCAGACATCGTTGGTGTCTGCCTTCCGCAGCGAGTTGGCCGAAGCAGGAGTGGACGTTGTGCTCGACTATGTCTGGGGCGGCCCTGCGGAACGTGTATTCGACGCGATCTCGCAAAAAGGACTGCGAAAGGCCTCGGCGCGGGTCCGATTTATTCAGATAGGAGACACTGCAGGGAAGACGGTCCCCCTGTCTGCGGCGACCCTGCGCAGTTCGGGGCTCGAACTCCTGGGCAGCGGCTTCGGAAGCGCATCACTCGATCAAATTCTGCAGGCGCTCGCGGAGTTCTTCCAGGCAGCGGCCAAGCAGCCTCTTCACTTCCAGACAGAGGTCGCCCCCTTGCGCGAGATCGGGACGCTTTGGAACTACGCGGAAGAAGGCACGCGGCTGGTGTTTCAGCCTTAGCTTCGGATTCGACCTGCTTGCCTGTTAAAAGTGCTAGCTGACAGTTCGGGGCGTCCCCTCTAGTCTTGAGCCGAGCTAAGTTTGTGCCATCAAAGGCGAGTCTTCAGGCGGTCGGTCTTCGCCTGGGGCCAGGAGAAGAGAATATGCGATTGAAGCACCTTCGAATTATGACTGTCCTGCTTGTTCTCTCGGGCTGCGCTCTGTTGAGCGCATCTGCCCAGGATGGAGACAACAAGCCACTCACAGATTTACCCCGCCAGTTTGCGGCGACCGCCTTTGGTCAAGCCGGCGCACTGGCCGGCAAGAGCTTCGGGGCGAACATCTATATCACGGGATGGTCATCCGACCAACAGGTCCAGGACTACGTTAGCGTTTTGAAAGAGAAGGGTCCGAACGGATTGGTGAGTGCAATGGAGAAGATCAGTGATGTGGGCAGGCTCTCTCCGACTGGATTTGTCGGCAGTGGCTTTCGCTTTGCCCGCTACAGACCCACTGCAAACGGCGGACTGCACATCGTGATGGTGACGAACCGTCCGATGTCGTTCGGCGAGGTGTATCGCAGTGGCCGCTCTACGGACTACCAGTTTGGTATTGTTGTGCTTGATGTGGACAAGAATGGCAAAGGCACCGGTACCTTGGCGCCGGTCTGCAAGATCAAGTTCAACAAGAAGAACGAGCTCGAAATAGAGAACTACGGCCAAAAGCCCTTCCGCCTGGCAAATGTGTATTTGCAGAAATAGGCGGTGTTCTTGATAAATGGTTGGGACGACTAGATTTGAACTAGCGAGATTTTTGCACGCCTCAGGATTTCGATGATGCGAATCCAGTCTGACCCGTCGATACGGTTTAGGCAGGCCTGCCACACCAGGGGAGGCGCAGAATGGCCCAGGATCCGGAATCAGCCAGACTTGACGAGGCGCGTACCGCCAAAACGCCATGGAGGAAGTGGGGGCCTTACCTCAGCGAGCGGCAGTGGGGTACGGTTCGCGAAGACTACAGCAAGGACGGGAATGCATGGGACTACTTCACGCATGACCAGGCCCGATCGCGCGCCTATCACTGGGGTGAAGACGGTATGGCCGGTATCAGCGATGATAAGCAGTTGCTCTGTTTTGGTCTGGCGCTGTGGAACGGCAAAGACCCCATTCTCAAAGAACGCATGTTCGGCCTGACGAACAGCGAAGCCAACCATGGCGAAGACGTCAAAGAATACTACTTCTACCTCGACAGTACGCCCACGCACTCGTACATGAAGTACCTGTATAAGTACCCGCAAGCTGCGTTTCCGTACAACGATCTGATCGAGACCAACAAGCGCCGCAGCCGAAATGACATGGAGTACGAACTTCTCGACACGGGCGTCTTCAACGGTAACCGCTACTTCGATGTGTTGGTGGAGTATGCCAAGCATAGTCCGGAAGACCTGCTCATTCAAGTTAGCGTGAGCAATCGCGGGCCGGGGACGGCCGCAATCCACGTCCTGCCGACGCTATGGTTCCGCAACAACTGGACATGGTGGCCAGGCACACCCAAGCCGTCCTTAAGACAGATCTCCGGCCAGAAAGGTAGTCAGGCGATTGCGGCGTCCCAGGTCGATCTGGGAGATCGGTATCTATACTGCGAGGGAGATGTTCCGCTGCTATTTACGGAGAACGAGACGAACAACCAGCGGATCTTCGGTACGCCCAACGACTCTCGTTACGTCAAAGACGGAATCAACGACTACGTAGTCCAGGGAAATCACGACACAGTCAACCCAGAAAACACGGGTACAAAATCTGCGGCGCATTATCAGTGGAACGTGGGCGCGGGAAAGACAGCCACCATCCGTCTGCGGCTGAGCGATGCGGCACCCGCTGCCATAGGCGATCCGTTCAAGGGCTTCGCCTCGACGATGCAGACTCGTCAGAGTGAGGCTGATGCGTTCTACAAATGTGTTACTCCGACACGTGTCAGCGCGGACGAGGCGCTTGTAATGCGACAGGCACTGGCCGGGATGCTCTGGTTCAAGCAATATTTCTTCTTCGACGTAGACAAATGGCTCACAGAGCACGGTGTCGATCCGATTAAGCCCGGCGGACTGCACCTGCGAAACCGCCAATGGTTTCACATGGTGAATCAACACGTCATCTCCATGCCCGACAAATGGGAGTATCCCTGGTATGCGGCGTGGGACCTGGCGTTTCACGCTATTGCCCTCTCCGCGGTGGACACAGACTTTGCCAAGGAACAGCTCGACCTGATGCTGCAGGAGTTCTTTCTGCATCCGACGGGTCAAATCCCGGCATATGAGTGGAACTTCAGCGATGTCAATCCGCCGGTACACGCCTGGGCGTCGATTTTCCTCTATCGCACAGAACAGGCCCTGCGCGGTGCAGGCGACCTTGAGTTTCTGAAACGGACGTTTGCAAAGCTCACGCTAAACTTCAGTTGGTGGGTAAACCGTAAAGACCGCTTCGGCAATAATCTGTTCGAAGGCGGCTTCCTCGGGCTGGACAACATTGGCGTCTTCGACCGCAGCGCTCCATTGCCCACAGGCGGCTCACTTGAACAGGCAGATGGTACGGCCTGGGTCGCTATGTTCTCCCAGAACATGTTGGAAATCGCGGTGGAGTTGGCGGCCCATGACGAGTTTTACGAAGACATGGCCATTAAGTTCGCGGAGCATTTCGTCTGGATCGCTGTAGCCATGAACCAGGTCGGGACCGATGGCATGTGGGACGAGGAAGATGGCTTCTACTACGACGTGCTGCGACTCCCGGATGGCAGCTGCAAGCGACTCAAGGTCCGCTCTATGGTGGGCCTGCTCCCTTTGTGTGCGACCACAGTGATCGAGCCGTGGCAGCGCGAACGGATGCCGCGAGTGTTGAACCTGCTGCAGGATCGCTTGCGACGTATGCCCGAGCTGCGCGAGTGCATGCATGCAACCGGGATCGGTCATTTTGGATATGCCGAGCGCGGCATCGCAGCGCTGGTGAATGAAGACCGGTTGCGCCGGATTCTGACGCGCATGCTCGACGAGAACGAATTCCTCAGCCCCTATGGCATCCGTGCTCTCTCCCGCTTCCATGAGGACCATCCTTTTGTCATCAATGTGAATGGCCAGGAATACCGCGTGAATTATCTTCCGGCGGAATCCGACACGGGCATGTTCGGTGGAAATTCGAATTGGCGAGGGCCGATTTGGATGCCTGTGAATGCAGTCCTGATTCGCTCGTTGCTGTCGTACTACCTCTACTACGGTGACAAGTTCAAGATCGAGTGTCCGACTGGCTCGGGGAATTTGATGAATCTATTCGAGGTGGCCCGTGAGATCTCTCACCGTCTGACTTCCATCTTCTTGCGGGACAAAACGGGTCGTCGGCCGGTGTTCGGAGGCACGGAGAAGTTCCAAACTGATCCACAGTGGAAGGACAACTTACTTTTCTTTGAGTACTTCCACGGCGATAACGGTGCGGGCCTTGGAGCCAGCCATCAGACCGGATGGACCGGCGTGGTCGCTAAGCTAATCGAGTTGTTCGGTCGGATGAATGCGCAACAGTTTCTTGATGCCGGTAAGGCAGATGCCTTCGCGAGGGAGCAAATACGCGAGCAATCGGCCCAAGTTCGAAACTGACCCTTAGATCGGCGTTGGCTTTCAACTGGATTACAAGTCTCGCTCAAAACACGGCGTAATTCTGTGTACAGATTGGCTGCTTTACACATTGTCCCTGGACAGAACGGTCGACATTTGACTATGTACAACGCAAAAGCATATTCCGCTGCCAGTGAGAAGTCGCCGCTTGGATCCACTACGATCGCGCGGCGCGATCCAACCGAGAATGACGTACAGATTGAGGTCCTCTTCTGCGGCATCTGTCACTCCGATCTCCATCAGGCCCGCAACGAGTGGAACGGCGTGATGCCCACCGTCTACCCCTGTGTCCCTGGCCATGAGATCGTCGGTCGCGTCACCAAGGTTGGCCCTGCGGTAACCAAATTTAAAGTCGGCGACCTGGCTGCCGTTGGTTGCCTCGTCGATTCCGACGGTGTCTGTCCCGAGTGCAAACAGGGGTTCGAACAGTTCTGCCCCAACCTAATCCTTACCTACAACTTCCCCGACAGGCACACTGGCGGCGTGACCTACGGCGGCTACTCCGACAGCATCGTCGTCACCGAGCGGTTCGTCCTCAAGGTGCCCTCGAACCTCGGCCTTGCGGGAGCGGCACCGTTGCTCTGCGCCGGCATCACCACCTACTCGCCCATGCACCACTGGGGAGTTACCAAGGGCAAGAAGGTCGGCGTTGTCGGACTCGGCGGACTTGGGCATATGGCTGTCAAATTCGCCCACGCGCTGGGAGCTCATGTTGTGCTCTTCACTACATCGCCTGACAAGAAAGACGACGCGCTCCGCCTGGGCGCCGACGAGGTCGTGATCTCGCGCAACGCTGACGAGGTGGCAAATCACGCGGGCAGCTTCGACTTCATCCTCGACGCCGTCTCCGCGGACCACGATATCAACGTGTATCTCAACCTGCTCCGCCGCGACGGAAATATCTGCCTCGTTGGCGCCCCCGAAAAACCGTTGTCGGTCTCTGCATTCAACCTGTTGTTTGGCCGCCGCAGCCTCTCGGGATCGATCATAGGCGGCATCGCCGAGACCCAGGAGATGCTCGACTTTTGCGGCAAGAACAACGTTACGGCCGATGTCGAAATCATCCCCATTCAGAAGGTCAACGAAGCCTACGAGAGGCTCCTCAAGGCCGACGTAAAATACCGCTTCGTCATCGACATGGCATCTCTCAAAGCCGAAGCATAATAGTCACGACGAGCAAACGACTTCAGCGCCCCATCCGAGCGCGCGCCCTGACAGCCAAGTAAAAAGAATCGGGAGTCTGTCTCTGCAACACCCGGCAATCGAAGACGGTCCCGGAATCTCGCCCTGAGAATTGGAAGGCCGACCCAAATTTCGTTACGAACCTCTCAGTATACGATTTTCAACCTTCTCGCACGACCCAGAGCTGTTCGCAGGATCTGGTACCTCAGGATTTTGGAGTGTTGAAAGGTAAAGCCGCCCCCCAAAAGGCGGCTTTGCGAAGGGATTTCAGGATTGGATTTAGTAACTAAGACGCCGACGTACCACACCAGCCAGAGTTGCAAGACCAGTGCCAAGCAGCAGGAGGGTGCTAGGCTCCGGAACTGCAGAGACACTGATGGAGTCGAGTTCAAAATCACCGGCGGAGTTCTCCGAGATGAAGGACAGTGGAGTCGAGCCACTCGTTGCGATACCGGTGAAGGTATACAGCGTATAGGCATCAGCCGGGGCATTGGTCTCGGTGAAGAGAGTTGTTCCACCAAAGTCCACAGTAAAGTTATTCGGAGCAGTTGTAGAGGGGTTCGTGTCATTCAAGAGAGCGAACTCGACCACATATGATTGTCCAGCGACCGTTGTCAGATCTTGCATCAGTGTGTCGTCGACTTGGACAGATCCGAGGAAAGCCTCAAAAGGCTCCCCATTGAATGGTGTCGGATTGGTGGTGAAGGGATCTCCAGAATCAACGCCGGAAAAGGGGTCTGTGGTAGAGGTGCCCGTCCAGCCGGTGAAGTCGCCGGTTCCAAAATTGCAGTTAATAACCAGGTTTGCTGTGGCCGATACGCCGTTGCACGTGTCTGCCTTGGCCCATGTGGTTCCGAGGAGACCCACGAAGAGAATCGCAAGAATACTAATTGCTTTGCGCATTTTGTAATTTTCCTTTTGAGAGATTGGTGCCTATGTACTTATGTTTCACTTCGTGGCTAAGGTTGGTGCGAGTGTGGTAAAGCCGTGGACGATGTTGGTTACATCGGGTGTGCCGATACCGGAGGGGAAATCCCAACCGCTGCCAGCGCTGTAAGCCGGCTCCAGCGTCGTATCGCTGACGGAGAGAACCCCGAATTTGCCGCCGCTGTTGAAGCAGTTAATTGTGCCGGTGCAGTTGACCGCCATATCTCCCTGGGTGACGTCGTAGAAGAGGCAGTTCGTACCGATCTGGTTGCCGAGCGAAGAGTTGCAGGCGGGACTGCCGGTTGAACCGTACTCGGTAGCTGCGAGGCCGTAGAGAACGGTGTTGGAGTTACCCCAGCTTTGCTCGGTGCTCTGGTTGACCAGCGCCTGAATGCCCGCCCAGATGGGGCTGGAGATCGAGGTGCCCGCCGAAGCCGGCCCAGGTGGAGGGGACTTCCGAGCAGGGACCAGCACCGACCGCTGGGTCCGAAATGCAGGCAGGATAGTAGGCGATCCAGAATCCGTTGGAAGCCATCAACGAGACATCGGGAATATCGCGAACGCCGTCATTCGGCACGCCGAGCACGTTTTGCCATGAAGGCTTGGCATAACCCGCGCAGGTCCCGCTGACGACACTACGGGTTGAGGGTGCACCTGTGGCACAACCGCTGGGGCCGCCGCTGCCCGAAGCTGTTGTCTCAAACTCTGAGCCTGCCGACCCGAAGATGTTAACAAGGTTGTTGCAGAGGCTACCTGTCCCGTTTGTCGGGAAGCCAACAAACGAGGCAAGAAGGCTGCCCGCGCAGGAGTCATTCCATGGGATCTCCGGAATGTAGGAAAGCGCCGTTTGGAAGTTGGGTCCGTTGGTGGGGCTGAAGTAGGTACCAGGAGATTTAAGGGGTATGTTTCCGAAGTCGGTGCCGCCCACGGAGATATTAAACGGAGTCGAGGTAAAACCGCTGACACCGATACCGTGGGTTGCGTTGGCCAGGTCGGCGTCCGCGCTGTCTGCGCCTTCATCGCCCGAGGAGACGAATACCGAGACACCCTCAGCAACCGCGGTCTGATAGAGGTTGTTGATAAAGAGGTTTTCAGCAGCTCCGAGTTTGGCCTCTGCCTCGCCGAAGCTGATGCTTACGATCGTCGGTGGATTGGGGCCTTCGAGGATGTTCTGCAGAGCGAGGAAGCCGCCAAACTGCGTGGTGTCCTTGCAGGCCGCGCTGATGATGGTTGCGTTGGGGGCAGCGGCTGAAGACCACTGGATGTCGAGGGCCGCTTCAGCGTCGTCCCCGTTAACTCCCGGGTCAGTACACGTGTTGCTGCCGGTTGGGTTGGATTGAGTCAGGGTGCCGAAGGGAAAGGTGCGGCTGAGACCCATGACTTTACGGAAGATCAGCCAATCGTCGGTGCTGAACTGATCGCTATCCTCAATGAGAACGATCGTCTGTCCCTTGCCGGTGATGCCGTCCTTGAAGAGAGGATTGAAGTTGTAGATAGTGGCAATGTCGGCTGGAGAGAGGAAGTTGAAATTCGTTCCAGCATTCCCGTTCCCCTTCGCCATGGCAGCCATGGTGGAGGCGGTGCGCCGAATGGCCAGAGGGTGAGGCATGAAGTTATGCAGCGAAGCGACCCCTTTTACCGCTGGAGCTAGCGCCGCCGGGATCTCAGGATCGTTGACGTTGGCGAAGTGCGCCATGCCGTTGACATTGAGGTTGTGAAGCGGGGCGTGGAACGCAGTGCGAACCATGCCAGCGTTACCGGAGAACGCGATCACCATCTTGTCTGGAGAGACCGAGTCGACAGAGAACCCTTCAGATTTCAGCCAATCGGTGACGCGGTTGATGTCATCAGACGCGGGACCGAACATGGTGCCGATCTGCGTATTGTTGAGCCACTTATGAAAGGTGGCCGACTTGGGATTGTGGAGGTTCGCGATGTATTCGTTGAAGGCCTTCTCGTTCTCTGGCGAACGCTGCATGACGATCTGCAGGCCGTTGAGCGACATGGAATCGTCGACAAGGCCGAGATCGTTCGCAGCAGTTGCCTCTGGGCGCGTGTTGCCGTCTAGAGTCACTAACGCAGCATTATTGACCTTCTGGGTGATGAGGGGTTGATGGTTGGCTTGAGCCGGTGCAATCACTGCGAGACCCAGAATGAAGGCTAACGCAGATAGCGGGTAGAGTGGCTTGATACAGAGCATACGGTTTCTCCCAATAGCGTGAGGCTTTGCTGGTCGCCAACCCTAGCAGACCGCTTGGAGAAGAAACCATATTGTTTTCGTCAATTCCTTGTCATTTCTCTGTCATCAAATTGTTGCTAACAACTAGACAAACGGAAAGGTAGAGAAAGGTGTAAAGCCATGCACGATGACATAACGAAAAAGAGACTCCCCTTCCATCGTGATCTTGGCCACAGTCTCCACCAGACCGTGGTCGGTCAGTCGTTGAAGGTGAACTCTAAAAATTAAATGGTCGGCCCTGTCAGACGATTTTTCGAACCTTCTCGGTGCTAAAAAAATCTTTGGGCTCCAGATTATCGGCTGGGCCAGCGATGCGTCATTCTCAGTCGAAGCTGGTGGGGATATTCAGGGGAAAGGTCGGAACGAAGTGACGAGGTTTTTATTGAGCCATACCATTGGCGCACAAGGATCGCCCACCTGTATTTGACATATCCGTAGGTCAAATTGCAAAGATATTGCTGAAGCATATTTGCGCTCAGCAATCGACGCAATTGGTACATCTCGAATCGTGGAGACAGTAAATGCCTTTTGTAACCTTCACAGTCCGGCGTGGACTTAGCGCTGTCGACAAGTCCCGCTTATCGGAGGCAATGTTAGAAGCCCAGGTGGCCGCCGGTTTTCACCCAACCGACCGCTTTCACCGCTTTCTCGAGGTCGGAGATGATGACCTTCTGGTAGATCCCCGCTTCCCCGACTACACAACCGACAGAACCGATCGGTTCATCGTCGTCGAAGTAATCATCTCCAGAGGGAGGCCGACAGGGACCGCCGCCACCATTGCTGATACAGCGGTAAAACTGTTCGGCGAGCGCCTACACCTCCCACCTCAGGACGTCCTATTTGTCTTCCACGAGGTGGAACCGAACCTTCCGCGCTTCCCCGCTGAGCACTTCTGAATCTCGATGAGTGACAAATCGCCGGGCCACTCCCCAATAGGCTTTCCTCCACTAGCGAAGGCGAGGCGGGCGGTCGAGGGGTAGTCCATCCGGTGGCGCCTATTCGCTTCCAGCAAAACGCGGGAGCCAATGACATTGCGCTGTGATCACTAGGAGGAACGGCATGAATCCCGGGCCGTGTATTGCAGACCCTCCACGTGGAAAATGTTGATCGTGATGGCCGCGAGAGCGACCAGGGCGGTGATTTGCGAATATGGCGAGAATGGCAGTCGGACTGGCAACAGAGCGACGTGGGCTTGGCCTAGCGAGCTATCACAAGTACGCCGCAGAGCTGCAACTGCGAATCCTCAAGCACTCTGTAGGGCCGGAAACGGATCGAATATCGTCAAGCAGTTCCCGGTGGCCCAACTCCTAAGGCGCTAGCGCCGCAGAACTGGACGCTAATGTAATCGACAAATCGTCCCGGGATTGTCGGGCAATCCACTCAATGTCATAGCCAATTGAACGCCTCGGGTCAAGGCGAACACTTAATCTTCGCCTATCCTTCTACTCTCAGGACTGCGGGTGCCATCTACTGGATCCAGTCTGTTGGGAAAAAACCGCCCACAAAACACCTCACTGGACGGACCACACAAATCTTCGCAGAATCTACAGAAGCGTGATAATAGGGCCACTAAGAAAGAAAATGGTCGAGCAAAGAATTTTGTTGACACTCATCGGGTCACATCAGCATAATTCATCCGGCCTAATAGGTTAGACCACTTTTACCTGCAAACAGTTGTTCAAGCGACATCCAGCTCCCCGATTCTCAATAGCCTGGTGTTGCCACCCGGAGACATGCCATGCTGCGTAGATTCCGCCTTGCCGCCGAAGTCCTCTCTGTGTTCTCTGTGCTTTTCCCGTTATGTGGCGGAGCGCAGCAAGCTCCGATCGCGCTTCCGAACACCGTTTCAACCGTTGGAGGCGGAGCTACATCGCCCCTGACGGTAGGCGCCGTATGCAGCACAGGCAGCTCACTGACAGCGACGGATACGCTTGGCGACGGATGCCTGGCTACGTCGGCGTATTTCAACACGACGGCATCAGGCGATCTTCGCGGCGGCGTGGCAACCGATCCTGCCGGGAACATCTACGTGATGGACACGGAGGACGCCGCAGTTCGAGTGATCAATGCGCGCTCGGGAATCATTACGCTCGTGGCTGGTCTCGGAACTGTGTGTAGCTCGAAGACCGACAGTAATGGAGACAATTGCCCTCTGGCAAACACCAAATTCAGTTCTACGCCACGTGGCATTGGGAGCGATCCCTACGGCAACATTCTGGTCGCCGGCAATGGCAGCAATCTGGTCAACCTGATATGCAATGCCGTTTCACCGCTTTGTCCCGGCACTCCGGGCACTCATCAAGTTGGGTCTATGTATCTGGTTGCCGGTTGCGTTGTTAACACCGGCACCGCTGGCACGGCCCCGACCACGGCCGGGACCGTGGCGAATGGCGGCACCGCAACACCTACAGGCGCTTGTAACACCAGCGTCGCTGAACTCGACGCACCACGCGGCGTCGCTGCCGACCGTTACGGGAATGTCTACATCGCAGATACTACGGATCTGCGTTATCGCGTAGTCGTGGGACCTGCCACTTACAACGGCGTTGCTAATCCGCTGGCCGGGCTGATCGCCTTGAATCCGGCGTACAGCACGGTAACCGCGGCTACAGCAGCCGGCAATATCTACCCGCTGCTCGGAGGGTTTACTTCGCCTGCTTCGGGCGCGCCGTGTGTCACCGGCTCCTCAAGCAACTCGCTTGATGGGTTCGGCGATGGCTGCCCCTATTACGTTTCGTCGCTCAATAACCCTGGTTCCTCTGCTGTCCAGGGAATCGCCGTCGACCCTAGCGGCAACATCCTCGTTAGTGATCTATCTACCCAGCGACTGCGTGTCATCTACATGGGCGGCACGCAAATGGCGAACGTGATCACTTTAAACAATCCGACAGTGACCACTCCTGTGGTGGGCTCCATTTACTCTATCGCCGGCGGCGGAAGCAGCGGCTCGACGATCACGCCGCAGTTGGGCAAGAGTGTCTCGATCGACACGTCTGCCTTCAAGATTACGACCGACTCACTCGGGAATATTTACATCGGCGACAACACGTTCGTTCTTTTCTTCGACATCAATACCGGCTATATTCGCAAGCTGGCGCCGTCTGGTCCGAACGTTCGGCGGTTCGAATGGACTTGGCCTCGCGCTTAATGGATTGGGCGATCTCTTTCTTGCCGATACCACAAACCTGCTTATTCGGAAGGTTTCCGCGAGTTCGCTGGTTTCCACTCCGGTGAACAGCGCGTCTACACAGAGCATTCTGCTCCATGGCGCTGCCGGTACGACAAGCATCGCCGCCTCGCTGGTGAACACCGCCGTCACCGATCCCATCAGTATCGGCACACCGTCCTGCGGCAGCGTTCACGCCGACAATACGCTTGATTGCACGGTTCCTGTTACTTTCGCGCCGTTGTCACCCGGCACGCATACAGCCACACTCGCCGGCGTTCCCTCCGGCACGTCCACGGCCGCGCTGCTACCGCTGACCGGAACGGCAACCGGCACAGCTCTGGTATACGACGGCTCCGGCGCAACAGCAACGACACTCGGCAGCTCGCTGGAGCCAACGGGGCTTGTGACCGACGGCAATGGCAATCTCTTCACCTACGACATCGCCACATCAACCATGACCGAGGTTACAGCGGCCGGCGCGGTGACTCACTTGTCCGGTGCTTTGCCGGGGACGCCCACTCAGATCGCACTCGACGCCAGCGGGAATGTTTATACCGTCGGTGGAGGTGGCGCCTCCATTACCGAGTTCGCGCTGGGCAGCACCGGTACTTACACGGCGGGTTCAGTCTCTTTCACCCCCAACGGCGCTGCAGCTACGCCGCAGGCGATCGCCATCGATGCGAACGGCAACCTCTACGTCTACGACAGCACCAGCAAGGCGATTTACCGGCAGAGCGAGAGTACAGCTGGGACCCTCACCTCCACCATCGCGTCTGGGTTCGACAACGTGGTCTCTCTTGCGCTCGACAGCCGCGGTAACCTTTATGTCTCCGATACGGGAACGAAGGTGATCTACTCGATCAACGCTGCCGGTATGCAGACAACAGTAGCTACCAACGTTTCCGCGGTGGGTCTCAGCGTCGATTCAGCAGGTGATCTCTACGCTGCGGACGCGATGACGGAGAGTATTCTCGAATACCCGGTCAGCGGCCCCAGGACCACACTCGGTGTGTCGCTCACGACTGCCGCCGGTGTGGCAGCCGATCCATCCGGGAACGTATATGCTGCCGATACGGCGCTGACCGGATTGCTGTCGATTCCGCGCAGCCTTACCAGCGTCGGCTTCGGCACGAGCACTACGACAACGCGGACTGGGACCGTCACCAATGCCGGCAATATCGCGGCGAGCGGCGTGGCGCAGACTGACTCGACCGACGTCACCCTCGCAGCTGGTTCAGGTGCAGGCTGCACCATCTCGACTACTTCGACGACCTTCGCCTCCGGCGAGGCCTGCACGGTCCAAGCCACCTTTACTCCGAATGGGCTCAGCGCGGGCACGCCTGTAACCGATACGGTCAGCTTCCTTCCCGCCGCGACCACTATCGGATCGGTAACCTACACCGCCGCGGTGCCCGTGAACCCCACAACAACGAGCATCACCGGCGAGACGCCGAGCATGCCGCTCTTTGCCGCCAGTGGCACGGAGGTCACGTTTACTATCGCCGTTACAAATGCACCCGGCGGCAGTTCGGTTTCAGTGACGGTCGACTCGGGTGTAGCGACCAGCTACCCGCTGAACCCGTCTGGTGTGGCAACGATCGGCCTCTCGGGACTTGCCGCGGGCTCGCATACTATTTCAGCAAGTTTCCCCGGAACCACAAACGCAGGGCCCTCTAGTGCTGCGACGACCTTTACGATCGATCAGTTCGTGGCAACCGGCGACAGCCGTACGGTCACCGAGCCGTCCTTCCCGGCTGTCTGCACAGCGCTCACCGCAGCGCTGACCTCGGTCAATGACGATATTCCCGCTTCGGTCGATGCCACCGTTACTAATCCCGACGGCGCGCGCATCCAAGCCGCGCTCAATAGCTGCGCAACGACCAACCCTGGCCAGGCGGTTGAACTCTCGGTGGACGGCGCGGGTCACAATGCGTATTTGACTGGGCCGCTCAGCATGCCTTCCAACGTGACGCTGCTGGTCGATCCTGGCGTCTTCGTCTACTTCTCGCGCAACGTGCAGGATTACGACATGGTTCCCGGCACGCATACCTGCGGCACCGTCAACTCCAACAGCGCAACCTCTTCCTGCCTACCGCTGATCGACATTCAAGAATGCCACCAACGTCGGCATCATGGGCTTCGGAAAGCTGGACGGCCGCGGCGGCGATACGCTGATCAATGCCTTCCCGTCGAGCTTTGCGGGCCAGAGCTGGTGGGGATCTGTCCAGCATCGCCAACAGCGGCGGCAATCAGCAGAACCCGCGCTTCATCCAGATAGATTCGGGCTCCAGCAACATTACGCTGTACAAGATCACGCTGCGCAATTCGCCGCTCTTCCACGTTTCCACTACGGGCGCTGCCAGCAACTTCACCGCGTGGGACATCAAGATCGTTACGCCCACCAGTTCGCGCAATACTGACGGCATCGATCCGGGCAACGCACAGAACTTCACTATTACGCGGTCCTGGATCTCCGATGGAGACGACAATATCGCTGTCGGGGCCGCCAATACAGCGCCAGCGGCGAACATCTCGGTCACCAACAATCACTTCTTCGCGGGCCATGGCGAGTCCATCGGCAGTTTTACGCAGGGCGGAGTGAGCAATGTGCTCTTCGACGGCAATATGTCCTCCGGCAATGGCACCGCCGGCGCTGGAAGTTCCGTCGCTAATACAGCCGACAGCAACTCGACCGGCATTCGCATCAAGTCCGGGTACGATCGCGGCGGAGTCGTCACCAACGTTCAGTACTCAAACTCGTGCTACCAGGACCACAAGGCCGAGATCGTCTTCAACCCCAACTACGAGAACACAACCGGAACTGCGACGCCCAACTTCAAAAACATCCTGATGCAGAACCTCACCTTCCTCACCGAAGGAACGGTGCAGTTCACCGGTACGAGCAACAATGGCACCATCTTCCCGCTGCAGGTCACGCTGGACAACGTGAACTTTGCCAAGCTGCAGACCTCGGATTTCGGCACCACAGCGGCTGGCACCGCGCCAACCAATGCCTCACTTACCTACGGGCCCGGCCAGGTCTCCACCAACTTCATCACTAGCTACGCGACCTTTGTTGGCTCGAATGGCAACACGGTTACGAACAACATTACGGAAACCAGCCTGCTTCCACCTACGTGCAACTTCACCTATATTGCTCCGGAGCTGACGGGTCCG
This sequence comes from uncultured Acidobacteriaceae bacterium, assembly GCA_963756685.1. Taxonomy (GTDB): domain Bacteria; phylum Acidobacteriota; class Terriglobia; order Terriglobales; family Acidobacteriaceae; genus Edaphobacter. The sequence goes on along the minus strand of CAVWON010000001.1, from coordinate 1,296,499 downwards.
GCGGGCCTGCCGCAGACCATCATCGAAGGGCAGAACGCGACGGCGGTGGTGATTCTGACACCGGCTGTGGGCGGGAGCGCCTATCCAACCGGCACCGTCACGCTCACCGATGCTCTTACCAGCAACTCAACGACCGTGACGCTGACTGGGACCGGCGACACGATTTCGATTCCGCTGACCGGCCTCTCCGTTGGCACGCACACCTTTACCGCGAGCTACTCCGGCGACGCTAACTACGTTCCTGCCGTACCGAGTTCGCCCTACACGACGACGGCACCCTATCTCATCACTGTCAACGCCGGCAGCCTCGGCGGCAGCACGACAGTGTTGTCTGGTGTGCCGGCCAGCACGCCCTTTGGCACTTCCTTCACCGCGATGGCTACCGTTGCGGGCAGCAATCCGACCGGCACGGTGCAGTTCATCGTGAACGGCGTCTGCGTACGCCACCGCGGCCCTGAGTTCGGGCACCGCGTCGGCCAACATCATCTTGCCTTTCAGCGCTACAGCGTACAGCATCTTCGCCGTCTATAGCGGAGATGCGGCGAATGCCGGTTCCACTTCGTCCATCGCCTCGCTGACCATCACTCCAGCCAGCACGGCGACGGTGCTGTCGGCGAATACTACAACCACCACACTGGGCCATCCGGTCGTGCTGACCGCCACCGTTTCCTCTTCGGCGGGAACGCCTACGGGGACGGTTAACTTCACCTACACCACCACCAGCAATAGCACTCCCGTATCCATAGGCCCGGCCGTCGCTTTGAACAGCAGTTCGGCTTCGACTTCCGCCGAATTGCCGCAGGGCACGAACTCCATCACGGCAACCTATGCCGCCAGCGGCAGCTTTGCCGGTTCCGCCTCCGCGCGCCATGACCGTCACCATCAATCTGCCGACGATCATTGGGTTGCCCAGCAATCCCATCGCGCTGCCCTACACCATCACCACCATCGCCGGGGGCGCCACGGCGAGCAACGCCAACACCGCCTGCGCCGGTTCCACTGACAGCTTTGGCGACGGTTGCCAGGCCACCGCGATTGCCTTCAGCGCGGCCAACGATCTGCGCGCCGTGGCCGCCGATCCCTTTGGCAACGTCTACTTCACCGATAAGGTCGCCAAGTTGGTGCGCCGCATCGCGCCCAATGGCGTGATCAGCAACTTTGCCGGCAAGGTCTCCGGAACGACCTGCGTTCCCACCGCAACCGTCGGATGCACGCCCACGCTGGTCGCTATCAACGCGGCGCGCGGCGTCTCTTCCGATGCGCCAGGGCAACATCTACATTGCCGACTACGGCGGCAACAAGGTATACAAGGTCAGCGTCTCGACGGGCCTGATGTATCTTGTTGCCGGCACCGGCACCGCGGGCGCTACGGCGAGACGGAAGCGCCGCGACCTCAACGAACGTCAATGCGCCGCGCGGCGTATGGGGCGATACGGTCGGCAACATCTACATCGCCGACACATCCGCAACAACAAGATTCGCGTCGTCGATGCCACGGGCAACATCCACACCTTTGCCGGCAATGGAACCGCCGGCTCCAACGGCGACGGCGGGCCGGCCACATCCGCGGAGATCAACAATCCGCAGGGCGTTATCACCGATGCGAATCTGAATGTCTACATCGCCGATTCCAGCGGCGGAAGAATTCGCGTCGTCTGCGTCACCTGCGGAACCAGTTCGCCTCTCGATGCGCTGCTGGCCAAGCTGGGCATCAGCTCGCCGGCAAACGGCGATATCTACACCGTCGCCGGCAGCGGCTCGACAGGCGCATTCAGCCTACACCGCGCCGGTGCTGTCCACAGCGTCTCGATGACCCCGCAGAAGCTGGCCTTCGACAACGGCGGCAACCTCTACATCTCCGACGGCAACGGCGTCATCTGGTTCCTGGACTTCCACACCGGCTACCTGCGCGCCATCGCGAGCAATGCCGCAACGGTCTGCGCCGGCGCAACCGATGCCTTTGGCGACGGCTGCCCCGCCACCCAGGCCATCTTCGGCGATGGCGGCAACGGCATCGGTGTCGGCGCGGACACGCAGGGCAACATCTACATCTCCGACACGACCAACGGGCTCATCCGCAAGGTGATCACCGGCCTTGCATCGCCCTCGACCGCAACCGGCAACCACGAACTCACCATGCCTGTCGAGCTTCACTTCACCGCCGGCGACACGCTGGCGGCCGGCAATGGCCTGGCCTTCACGTCGAGCGAGTGGTCTCTGGGCACGCCCGCCTGCGCCGCCAACGCCGACACCACGAGCGACTGCCTGCTCACCTCCGGCTTCACTCCGGCCGTTCCTGGCGCCCGCTCGACGCCGCTCACCGTCAACAGTTCGCTCGGCAACACGGCCAACCTCGCTCTCACCGGAACCGGCCTCGGCGCCGGGTCCACGCTCGATCCCGCAAGCCAGATCAGCTTCGGCGCGAATCTGCAGGTCGCCGGCCTGGCCACCGACAACTGCAGGAAATGTCTACGTATCGGACGCCAATCAGCAAGAAGCTGCTCCGCTTCGCTCCATCGGCCCAGTCGCAGGGCGCCAGCGCCACGTCCACAACTCTGGCAACGCTCACCGCGCCGGGCGCGGTCGCGGTCGATCCCCGCGGCTACGTCTATGTCGCCGACACCTCCACGGGCCTGATCACGCAGATCTCGCCCTCCGGCACAACTTCGACACTGGCGCTCACGCTCACCACGCCCGCCGGTCTTGCCGTCGATGCGCTGAACAACCTCTATGTGTCGGATTCCTCCGACGCAGGCCGTCTATCAGCTCAACCCCATCACCGGAGCGGCGCATCACACTTGCCGTCGGAACGCTGGTTGCGCCCGCCGGCCTGGCCATCGATCCCTCCGGTAACCTGCTCATCGCCGATCCCGGCGCGCGCGGCCATCTACCGCTTCAATCTGCAGAGCGGAGTCACCACCACGGTATCTTCACGCGGCCGTCAAGCCGTCGGCCCTTGCCATCGATGCCGCCGGCAACCTGCTCATCGCCGATACGGCATCGATCCTCGCCGTGCCGGCCAGCGCCAACAGCGCGGCCTTCACCGTCGCCAGCCTTGCGCCCTCGGCGCTGGCAATCGACTCGGCGGGCAATCTCTACACCGGCTCGGGCAGCGTCAATCCTCAAGCTCACCCGCACGCAGGGTTACATCGCAGTTCGCGGGAGCCCTGGCCTCGCCGCAAACCGTCAACTCTGCTTGAGTCCGGCAACCAGGCGCTGCAGCTTAGCTCGGTCAGCCAGACCGACACGGCCGACTACAGCCTGACTGCCACAGCTTCCACCGACTGCACGCTCAACGGATCGTTGCCCTCAACGCTGGCCGTAGGCGGCGTCTGCGCGCTCACTGCCACCTATACGCCCACAACCTTTATCACCACCACCGACACCGCGACCTTCAACGGCAACCTCGCCAACGCCGCACTCTCCACCCCGCCGTCGGTGCAGCTTGTCCTCACCGGACCGGCCACTCCGCCCACGGCCACCATCGCGCTCAACCCCTTCTCGCCGGCATCACCCGTCTACGGTCAAACCGTTACCGTCAGCGCCACCGTCTCCGGCCCATCGCTCACACCGGCGGGCACAGTTGTGTTCACCGTCGATGGCGCAACCACCACCGCCACCGTCACCGGCGGCGTCGCAACCGCCACGTTCACCGGGCTGAGTGTCGGCACGCACACGGTCTCCGCAGCCTATACCAGCACCAACGGCTTCACTTCAGCATCCACATCCCCCATGACCTTGACTGTGAGCCAGGCAACGGCGACGGTGACGCTGAGCAATCTCTCGCAGACCTACACCGGCTCGCCGCTTTCGGCAACGGCAGCAACGACTCCGGCGGGGCTCGCAGTGACCTTACCTACAACGGTTCAACGACAGCGCCGACAGCGGCTGGAAGTTATGCCGTTATTGCGACCATCAACAATCCGAATTACTCGGGCTCGGCTTCCGGCACGCTGACGATCGCTAAGGCAACAACAACGATAACCTTCTCTGCCAATCCAACCAACCCCACGCTAGGCCAGCCCGATCTGCTGTCAGCCGCCGTAACTGGCGTTGGTCAACCGGGCGGCGCGGTAGTGTTCGGCTCCGGCGCAACCACGCTCTGCACGGCCACACTTAACGCCTCTGGAATGGGCGTCCTGCTCGTTCGTGCCATCAACGGACGGCAACCTGACAGTCACGGCACAATACCAGGGTGATGGGAATCACCTGGCCAGCTCGGCTAGCACGACGCTGTTTGTTTACGATGCGGCGGTCAAGCTTCAGCTCTCCAGCACACAGTTGGTTTATCCCGGCGCGACCAACGTGACCGTTTGTATCTCTCCAGCTACGTCGGCGACCGCTACCGGCACTGTTCAGATCTTCGACGGAACGACTCTGCTTACGACGCTGAACGTACAAGGCGGCGGTTGTGCCTACTGGTACATTTCGCCTGGCCTGAACGCGGGAACACACCAGCTGACGGCCGTCTATTCCGGCGACCGGAACAACCCATCCGGGACCTCGGTTCCGATCACGGTTACTGTCAGTCCAGTTCCGGTGACTCTGGCTGTTTCCTGCTGGAATGCGTCCTTTGCCTACGGCGCGAACTATCAATGCACGGTCAACCTAAGTTCTAACGCAGGTGCCCCGCTGGGCTCGATCACCTACACCTACGACGGCGGTTCGGCGGTGACCGTCCCGCTGAGTAAAGGGAACGCTCAGTTCACTCTCGACCACGCCGAACGTCGGCACGCATACGGTCATTGTGGCGTATGCGCAACAGACCAACTACGCCGCCGCGACATCTCAGACTGAGACGTTCACGGTAACACCGGCTCCGGTCAACGTATCCCTTACGCCCTCAAGCTGGTATACGAACGCTGGAACAAGTCTCACGTTCCAGGCGGTGGTTTCTTCCTCGAGCGCAGGCGCGCCAAACGCGAACGGCGCTGTATCGTTCTACGACGGCACTACACTGTTGTCCGCCATTCCTGTCAATGCCAACGGACAAGCCAGTTACACGACTGCGAGCCTGTCCGCCGGGAACACACACCATCACCGCCACGTATACAGGAGGGACCAATTACGCCTCCGGGTCTACCAGTGTGACCATTACTCTTACGCAATAGACAGTCCGGAGTGCATCAGACTACCGCCCAATCGTGGCGAACGTCCGCGAGCTGCGTGCGATCTCGCATAGTGATCGCAAGAGCGACTCGGCGAATTATCGCTAATGACATTTCCGCTTTAATTCTCATTCGGATTGGTCTCGTTACGCATTACGATTGCGGCGGGGTATGACCGATGAACTTGTCAGTCCACTGAATGAAATATTTCATGTTCGGCGCGTCTGTGTGGCCGCCATCATGCTGGCGCCATGCAAGCTGGCCGTCAGGTGGTCCTCATTCAAAGGGGGCATCTTCGCTGCAGTGATAGTCCCCTTCGACTTCGAGACCCTTGGCGCCAAGCAGCGTAAACACCCGGCTCGCGTCTATCGGTCGCCATGAAGCTTCCCTCATGATCGAGCCAGTGAGCGTCACCCTTCTCCGGAACTCCATAGCTGATGAAAGTCAGCCGCGGCGCACACAGCGCGATCAATTCGTTGGAATCTACCGGAATATCTCCAGGCGTCTTGCCGCCAAAAGTAGCCTCGGATGCACCGTATTTCAGGAAATTTCCTGCCATCCAGTGGTACTCGCCGCTCCCAGTGAGGCTTTCGACTGCTTCGCCGTAGTTGCGGCGTAATGGCGTGGCTCCGCCTTTTCCTGATGAACCGACAAGAACCATCGCGAAGCGCGGATCGAACGCCATAGTGACCAGGGCCGCTTTGCCATAGCGCGAAACACCTTCGATACCGACATGTTTTGCGTCGACTGTGGGATCGGTCGCGAGATAATCGAGAGCCCGCCCGGCACCCCAACCCCAGGCGCGCAATGCACCCCAGTCCTCGGGCTTGCGCGGTTGCCCCTTGTTCACCAGACCGATAATGCCACGCGTAATTCCAGCGCCGTCGTCAGCCTGTACGCTGGCGGGGTCGAGGAGCGCGAATCCCCAGCCGGCTGCGATCAATTGCCAGGTGTTGGGTGGATCGCCGTCAGCATTCAGTTGCGGAGGTTGGAAGGGCGTTGGCTTGACCGGCTGCCATGCCGGGTGATTTCGCAAGAACATCTTTCAGAGATGGATCCTGCTGTACGAGAAGCGCCTTCCATGCAGCATTGATGCGGTCCAGGTCTTCGCCCGCAGGTTCATTGGGCGCTGGGAAACCGGCGCGGCCAAACATGATGAGGATGGGGACAGGGCCCACGGCGTTTGCCGGCGTGACCAGCGTCATGTGAATTCTGACGCTGATGGCGGGATAGGACGAGTTGTCTACCTGCCCGATGAGATCCTTGGCGATGACGCGATTAAAGCCGATCATCTCGTGGTCGACGGCGGTGACGCTCCACGTCACTTTAGGAACATCTTTGGGAATGCGGCCGTAGACATACTTTTCGTACATCTCGACGATCTCAGGACGGCGCTTGTCCCACCACATCTGCGGAGTGGTGACGTTTTGGCCGTCGTTGAGTGTGAGTGGATCCGGAAGATTGGGATAAGGATTGGCCTTCGACTCATCGTAGTTAGCGTGGTTAGGAGCGTTTTCATTGCCGCTCGGCCCCGGACGCAGCGCCTTGATTCCGAGCTGGTCCATCATGTTCTGGTGGTCCTGATCGGCAGTGAAGGTGACCGGCGGCGGTAGAGCAGCGGAGAAAGCGGAGCTCTGAGCTCAATGCCGCTTGCGTGCCGACGATCGCAAACCCGAGGCAAAGCAGACCGAGATGAGACCTGGAAGAAAAGCGCACGTGCCCTCCTCTTGCTGATATTTCTTCGATGTTCCGGAATCAGATCATTTAGTACCGACCCCATACTAAATCTTGGGCTGGGACTTGTGTCTAGCCCGTCCGTCCGCGATTGCGGCGATTCAATCGTCGCCCTGTACCGCGCAGCATCACGCAGACTTTTTTGTGATCGTCGCCGCAGGGCTCGAGGTTGTTGTGCGACGCGCTCCCCGCTGAAACACGAGCGCAGCTGCACCGCGGAGCCGAGCGATTTCGCCTTCGTGGGTCGGCCGGATCACAGGCGAGCTGCCAGCCAGGGTGAGGTCAGCTACCTCCTTCTCGATCACCGGCCCAAAACGATGCCAGGCAGAGGTCAGGTCGCCTGCAATCAGAATCGTGCTGGGAGAAACGCTGGCGATGATCATCCGCAATCCGCGACCAATCCACATGGCCTGCTTGGCCAGGGCCTGCGCGGCAGCCGAATCGCCTTCTTCGGCCAAATTGAGCAGTTCCTGAAAGGCGACGACAGGGCCCTTCGGCCGTAGCTCCCGGTAATAACGCAGGGCGGCCCGGGACGAGCTGAAAACTTCCCAGCATCCGTTCTTCCCGCATCCGCAACGGGGGCCATTGGGATCGACGGATATATGGCCGAACTCGCCCGCCATTCCGTTGTGCCCGGACGACCAGCTGCCCATTGGCGAGAACGCAGGTCCCCACACCTTCAGCGACCGCGACCAGCACCGCATCCCGAATTCCATCCATGCGCGCGAAGGTCAACTCCGCCAGCAGACACGCGGTTGCATCATTTTCCATCATTACGGGCAGTCCCATCTCGCTCTCGACCATCTTCTTGATATCGAACTCTGGCCATTTCAGATTGGGAGCAAAGATCAGCCGTCTGCGTTGCGGGGTTCACTCTTCCCGGCAGACTGATGCCGATACCCTTGATCGATTTGCGCGGTGCGGCGCGCTGCATCCGGTGCATACAGTCGGTAATCAATCGCATGGAGTCCGCGGGATCGGACGTCAGCGGCGCCACTGAACGCGAGAGCAGCCGTCCATTCAAGTCCACTAAAGCGACGCTGGCCTGTCTTGGATGAATGTCGACCGCGATCGCCACCAGATCTTCGTTTAGTCCCACCATCGTTGGTCTGCGTCCTCGCGGGAGCGAACCCATGGCGCCTTCGCGTACCCAATCCTCGCCTATCAGCTGTTCCACGATTTGCGAGACTGTGCTTCTTCCAAGGCCCGAACGCCGTGCCAGGTCGGCGCGCGAGATGGGCTGGCTAGCTCGGATCAACTCGAGGACGATATCCCGGTTGATGATCCGCGCCGTCTCACTCGAGGCGAGTTGCATTTCAGCCAGATCGATCCGTCTTATGCCGTGCCTGTCGTGCCGCAATTTTCTGTAACCTCTCTCCTAAGAGTCAATAGACCGCTCCGAACCATGACGACGACCGAGCACCGGAAATAACGAAGCATACCATCAGGACCGGATTTTCACGAGACAGCGCGCCAACCCTTATCAATTTCTTTTTATAGGAAATCTTGTTTTGAGGCGGAATTTGTCTTCGTAGGAGATCAAATCCCTCCAGGGGAATTCCCAAGAAAGGAGGGAGCTGGTGACTTCGGCCCGTTGGAACAACTGCTGATAAGCCCCGTAAGGCCCAAGAAATGCTGGGTTTTACGCGTCTCTGCCTGGCAATTCGCGCATTGGAGGCGGAGTAACGTTGTGTCCAAGTCAAATCCCGGCTACATGCGATCTTAATGCCTCCTATTTTGTTTGGTTCAAATACTGATGCACTCATTTCGGTTCTCAACCTAAAGTTTTTGTCTTGACATCGATAAATCGGCGTATCTATAGTCTCGGTCGCTAACAAAATCACCAACTGTAGTTCAGTAAGACACTATACGGAGTTCCCACGCCGGGTCTTGTTAGCGGAATTTTCAGGAGGCTATGGCAAAAAATGAACAGCATACATGGCATTCTCACCGAAGGAACACTAAAGCCAGACCTACGACAACTCTGCGGAAGAGCCAAGTGGATTCTTCCTCTCATCGCGGTCGCGTTGTTACTTCTGTCCGTACCCCTGGCCCAGGCGCAAACCACGGCCCAGTTGACGGGAACCGTGCAGGATCCCTCGGGTGCTGTGATTCCCGGGGCCGACGGTAACGCTGACTGATCAATCGACTGGCATCTTGCGCGTCGTACAAACGAATCGCCAGGGATTGTATGCGTTTCCAGCGCTGGTACCGGGCACCTACTCGGTGAAGGTCACCGCGAAAAGTTTCCAGCCCAAAGAAATTACCGGAATCGATGCTGCACGCCGGAGACGTGCGCGCCGTCCCGGCGATTACGCTGACGGTGGGCTCTGAAGCGACGACGGTCGCAGTCGAAGCATCCAGCGAGATGATTCCGACCGAGGACGGGGCGCGCACTAACGTCCTGACTTCCAAAGACATTGATAACCTGGCTCTTGTTGGCCGCGACACGACAGAGTTGCTGAAAGTGCTGCCGGGAGCGACAACAGTCTCCTCCGGCCTGACGCAAAACAGTCCGCAGTACACCGATCTCAACGTCTCTGTACAGCAGAGCGCGGTGGGCAACGGCATCGACATTAACGGCGCAGTGAATCGCGGCGGCACGGCGTTGCTGGCTGACGGAGCCAACGTCATTGACCCGGGCAATATGGCTTCGTCGGTCTCGATCATCAATCCCGAAATGACCGCGGAAGTCAGCGTGCAGGCGTCGAACTTCGGTGCTGACACGCCGTTTGGCCCAGTCGTTGTGAGCACCATCAGTAAATCGGGGGGGAGTCACTATCACGGCGAAGCCTACTTCGACGCCCGCAACAGCGTTCTGAACGCGAACGACTGGCAGGACAACCATCAGGGAGTCCCACAGGGACCCCAGCATTACTACTATCCCGGCGGTAACTTCGGCGGTCCGGTGCCGAAGACCAACCAGAAGCTCTTCTTCTGGGGCGGCTATGAACGGTGGCTGCAAAACCAGGGCAATGCGAATGTGCTGAAGTCCTTTATTCCCACTCCGGAGATGATGGCCGGAGATTTCTACCACCGATAACGCAGATAATCTGGCCCTTTGCCCGAACGGATTTTTCGCGACCCCAAACGGCAGCTTATCCGCAGGGCGGATGGTGCAGCGATCTCTCCGGAACGGTGTACCCGGACGGCATCAGCACGGCAAGTTCCACTCTGGCTCCTTACGGAAGCGCGGGTGGAAATGTGGGCCAGAAGATCCCCTCTCAATTCATCGATCCCGGCGCAGCGGCACTGGCCAAAATCTGGCCCAAGGCCAACGCGAACCCGGCGACCACTCCCGGCGGCTATCAACTACTATGAGCCCATCCCGAACATCAACAACGGATGGATCTATCGCTTCCGAATCGACTATCAATTAGGGCCAAATACGAAGATCTACGGGTCCTACCAGCAGGCATGGGACTCGCAACTGGCGCAGGGCAATGGCGCGCACCTGTACTGGACGCCGGGCAACGCAATCCCCTACCCGGGCGGCGGCGAGTCCGAGGCTTTCCGGGGCAAAGCGCTGGCAGGGCACTTCGTGCACAACTTCAGCGCCTCAATGACCAACGACTTCATGGCGGCATGGGCCTTCGGCAGCTTCCCCTTTGTCGAGCCGAACCCATCGGCGGTCTACCGGAGCACGCTTGGGCTACACCTATGGCAAGGTCTTCCAGACCTCAATCTCTTAACATCCCTGCCTACGGCAGCGCCGGGAACTTTACCTTCCCGGATTTCTCGCAGGCTTCTATCTTTGAAAACCCTCCGGGACAATATGCAGTCCGCAAGGAAGCCCCCCAATTCAATGATACGCTGACCAAGGTTTGGGGTGCTCACACAGTGAAGATGGGCGCATTCACCCAGAACACCGATAACTACCAGAGCACCTTCAGCACTTACCAGGATGGAAACCTCGAGTATGGGCGCGGGTCAGAATCCGAATATTATTACCGGAAACCAGCTTGGCTCGCCGCATAACGCCGTGGCCAACTTCACGATGGGCATAGCGTCGGGCTACAGCGAAAACAACTCGTCTCCCATTGCCGATACTGCCTACATGGCAACAGCGTTTTTCATAACCGATAACTGGAAAGCGACCAAGCGCCTGACCCTGACCCTGGGCGCGCGCTTTGAGCACATCGGCCATTGGTATGACCGCGATGGCATTGGCATGGCGGTCTTCTATCCTCTCCGCGTAATATCTGACTACAACAGCGGCAAGTACGCTCCAGGATATTACTGGCATGCCATCGATGCGGGCGTGCCGCTGAGCGGTCAGCCGAACCGTTTCGCCTATGTCGATCCACGATTGGGACTTTCCTACGATCTATTCGGGACCGGCAACACCATGGTTCGCGGCGGATGGGGTGCCTACCGTTTCGTCACCCAGGTTAATGACGTCTCGGCGCCGCTGGTGACCGCGCAGAACGTTCTGGGCTACAACTTGCCCGGTCAGAAGAACGTCATGCTTTCGCAGATCAGCCAACTGGCATATAAACCCTGCTCGATTCAGTGCGGGAGCGGATCACAGACGGGCTTCGATCCGAGCGACTATGGCCAGCCGCTCACGTTTGCCTACAACTTCACAATCGACCAAAGGCTTAAAGTGGAATACTCTGCTTGATGTTGCCTATGTTGGAAGCAGCACCAGCCAGCTTTCCGATAATAGCGAGGGCATCGAAGGCAGCAACTATGCCGCAATCGCCGATCAGAACAAAACCCCGATCGGGGCCTTCTTCAGCCCCGATCCCAAGACAGGTGTGCAATCCACCAACCCGGAGAACCTGGGAACGAATCCTAATTTCAATACCCTCACGGGCACTCCAACCGGAAACACGGCGGCAGACTATCACCCCTACGGTTACGCGTATGGCACGGCTTCCGCCTATATGAATCAAAGTATCGCCTACACCAACTACAACGGTCTGCAGGTGGCGTGGATCAAGACAACCGGCAAGCTCGGCTACAACCTGAACGCCACATGGTCAAAGACACTGGGCACGAGCCTGCAGGCGAATCCCTACAACATCAACCTGAACTACGGCCCGACGTCTATCGATCGGCCGTTTGTCTTCAACGCCTACTACTACTACAACACCGGGAAGATCGGCTCCGCTAATCGGTACGTCAACGGGCTGCTGGGAGGATGGACGATCTCCGGAATCTCCACGTGGCAGGCAGGCGGATACATTCCCGCTGCGCTTGGGAACGGAGTGCCAAACTTCAATATGGGACTGACGTATACCGGTCTGCCGGGAACTGCGGCGCAACAGAAGGCAATGGGCCTCACCAGCGCAATCGGTAGCTGCTACGTACTTTGGCACGGATGCGCCTGTTCCGATTTTGCCTGCGCTGACCTGCAACCCAACCTCCGGCCTCGTCCACTACCAACGTGTCAATGGGAGCTGCTTTACGCCTCCGCCAGTAGGGACGCAGGGCGGTCAGAGCTTTCCCCTATATAAGCGCTGCAGCTTACTTCAATAACGATCTGGCACTTTACAGGTCGTTCCCGATCCCTGGTCATGAAGGACAACAAATCCAGTTCCGCGCCAGTGCCTTTAACTGGATCAACCACCCACTGCCGGGCTTCAGCTCGTCGGGGGGCGGCGGGCCGCTAGCATTGGGTTACAACGTGAACTACAACAGTAAAGCATTCACGACGAACTACAACACCGCGAACTTCGGCATTATGAACAGCAAGACGGGAGCTCCATACCAACGCATCATCGAGTTGAACGTGAAGTACTTCTTCTAGCACCCCTCCAGTGCAGCGGAAGGTGGACAAATCGTCCACCTTCCGTTTTTTCCCCCTGGGGTTTCTGGAAAGCGTGCGGATTTGTCGGGCCAAGCTCCCCAAGCCTGTTCAGAGTTCGTGTGCTATGCACCGCATTGGCGGCATGTGCTGTGTCTACCGCACGTGGCGGGGTGGTACGATGTGAAATCAACGGTGGATACCCCATCGATTCCTGGCTCCATCATGTCCTTCCGATTCAAACGCCGTGGTACATTCCTAGCCTTCATATTAATGACTGCCGCGGTTCTTTGCGGACAGACTGGGAACAGTGGATCCGTTGGCAGCGGGTCGTTGCGGCAGCACTACAACGACGCGCAGGAGTTGCAACGGACGGGCAGGCTCAGCGAGGCAGCTGAGCAATATCGCGCGTTTCTCGCCGACGCGCTTGGCGAGTTGGCGATGGGGTACGGCTTGGTGCGTGATTATGCGCAGGCGGCCCCGTTATTCGATGAAGCTTTGACTCTGGAACCCGATTCCCCGTCCCTGCTTCTTGATTATGCGCGAACTGCGTTGGTGCTGGGCGATCTTGCCCATGCAAGGACGCTAGCGACAGAATTTATACAGAAATACCCAGGCGATCGCGAGAAGCTCGCCCAGGCCCATCAGGTGCTTGGACGCACTTTTTTGAAGCTAAATCGGAACCAGGACGCAAGGAAAGAGCTGGAAGCGGCCGTGGCGTTGGATCCGACTTTCCCTAACGGCTATGACTTGGCCGTGGCCTGTCTCGATCAGGACGATGAAAAGTGTGCCGTGCAGATTTTCGACGAGATGGAGAAATCGTTTGGGGACACGCCGGAGATCCACATGGCGTTCGGCCGCGCCTACGGGGACTCGGATTTCCAGCCACGGGCGATAACAGAATTCAGGCGGGCCATCGAGGAGAACCCACGCTTACCGGGCGCGCACTATTTGCTCGCCGCGGTCTTGCTCGCCACAGGCGACGACGAAAGCCATGTGGAAGGTGCGGAAACGGAGTTGAAGAAAGAGCTGGCCATTTCACCCCGCGATTCCATGACGTACGCGGCGCTCGGCAAGATTGCGGCGACTCGCAATAACTACTCAGAGGCAGAAACATATCTCAAGAAGGCGATTTCACTCGGACCGCAAAACCCGGATGCCTATCTATATCTAGGACAGGTATATTTCGCAACGAACCGCTCCGCGGAGGCGGAAGCTGCTCTGCGTCAATGCATCCGCCTTACAACGGATGTTTCGCGGAATCGATATCAGGTCCAGAAGGCGCACTTTCTTCTGGGCAGAATTCTGATGCAGAAGGGTCAGCAGGACGGGGCGCACGCGGAGATGGCTATTGCTCGCGAGCTGGCCAACAAAACGCTGGCGCAGGATAAAAGCAAGCTGGAAGGACTGATGGACACATCGGGGTCCCTGGAGGCCCAAATACCTGCGACAGAAGGAGAAGCATCACCTCCTCTCGGTTCGCCAACAGCGGATCCGGTCGCGCAACACAGGATCGAAGTATTGAGAGAGCAGCTCAGGCTCCCGGTCGCCGACAGCTATAACAATCTCGGTGCCATCGCGGCAACAAACAGCGACTATTCTGACGCGGTTACATACTTTAAGCGTGCCGCTGTGTGGAATCCATCGCTCGAGGGGCTGGACTATAACTGGGGACGGGCAGCATTCGCCGGGTCGCAATTTGCGGATGCGATTATGCCGCTGTCGCGCTATGTAAAGTTGCATCCAGATGACATTGGCGCCCGCAGCGTTCTAGCCATTAGCCAGTTCATGACCGGGAACTATCCCGGTTGCATTGAGGCGCTGGAGTCCGCGATCGGAAAGGTCGACCTCGCTCCACAAGCAGAGTATGTCTACGCAGAGTCGATGATTAGGACCGGGCAGAATCGCCTCCGGTGCGGAACGGCTGGAAGGGCTGGAGAAGTTACATCCGGAAATTCCCGATGTCCATCGCGCCCTCGGGGAAGCATTGGGTCAGCAGGGCGAGAAGCAAAGGGCGCTTGAAGAACTTCGCACCGCAATTCAGCTCAGTCCACGTGATGCTGACTCGCATTACGATCTCGGCAAGATGGAACTCGAAAGCGGGGACACGGCCTCAGCAATTCCGGAACTTGAGGCAGCGGTGCGGCTTCTGCCGAACAGCGAGAAATTCCATCAGGAGTTGGCTGATGGATACACGGCGGCCCATCGACCGGCAGACGCACAGAAAGAGACGGAGACCTGTAACTTGCTCCGGGCGCGCGAACAAAGTAGCACTTCATTGCACAAGGCTGCCGCTCCCAGGCAATAAGGGGGTGCATGAAATGCCCACGGCCCATCGTCTACTTCGGCGTTGGCGTATGGCTTGCACTTGGAGGCACGATGCGTTCCCGCGGGACAACTCCCGTGCCCTCCAGGATTGAGTAAGAGCGATCTGCTTCGAGGCTGCCCGTCTTATCGATCGCCCCGGACGGCCAGCGGACTTCAATACTGTCGATCTTTGTCGCCGAACCGAGACCGAAATGAAGCCGCAGGTCATTCTGGGACAGGTAACTGCCGCCGCTGTGAACCTCGTCGGTCTGAGTCATACCTCCGGCGGTCACTTTGACACGAGCATTCAGGGCGAGCCGATTACTCTTTGTGCCGGCGAGCTCGATGCTGATCCAGTGGCGGCCTGGTATCCCGTGGTTCCTCAGAACCATCGGGCGGCCGTCCAGATCATTAATCACGACGTCCATATTGCCGTCATTAAAGAGGTCCGCCACGGCAAGCCCACGGGAGACGCGTTTCTCCTGAAGCGCAGGGCCGGCCTGCTCGCTGGCGTCGCAGAACGTGCCATCCTTCTGGTTGAGGTTTAGCAGCTTGGGCTGCCGGTAGCCGGAATCACCGGGTATCTGATCGACTTGCGGATATACATGACCGGTCGCGGTGATCAGATCAAGCCATCCGTCGTTGTCCAGGTCGACGAATGCCGTTCCCCACTTTACCCTGGACAATGACGAAAACCCGACTCCCGATGAATAAGCCACTTCGTTGAAGTTGTAGCCGCCATCATTCCGGTACAGATCGTCGTTTTCATTTTCGAAATTAGTAATGTACAGCGACGGTCGCCCCGTATGGTTGTAGTCACCTACAGCAATCCCCATGGAGGCCTGCTCTGCGCCGTCTGCGCTTAGAGCTGTTCCGGATTCATATCCGATCTCCTTGAATTTGCCGCCGCCCATGTTCCGGTAGAGATACTTTGGCGTCGAATCGTTGGTCATATAGATATCCGGCCGGCCTGTTCCATTGAAATCCGCCCAGATCACGCCGAGGCCGTAGTAGCCCTGGGGATCGTTCACGCCAGAGGCCTTCGAGACATCGGTGAAAGTTCCATCTCCATTGTTATGAAAAAGAGAATCGCCCGCACCCTTTAAGCCTCGCGGACCGCACTGCACATCGACTCCCCGGTACTTGCAATACGGAGCGCTGCCGAACTGCGGCAAATCATTGAGATGAAAATCGACGTAGTTGGCGACCACCAGATCGACAAACCCATCGCCATCGTAATCGCCGAACGAAGCTCCGGCAGACCAGCGGCCGTCCGCGACGCCGGCTTTGGCAGTGACGTCGGTAAATGTGCCGTCGCCATTGTTGTGATAGAGGACGTTGCCGCCGAGACAGGTGATGTATAGGTCGGGCCAGCCATCGTTGTCGTAATCTCCGACTGCGCCGCCCATGGCAAGGCAGGCCTTTGTTATCCCGGCCTTCTGCGTAACATCTGTAAAGGTTCCGTCGTGATTGTTGCGGTACAGGGCGCCTAAGACTGCCTGACCAGAAACCGCCATGCCGATGGTCGGTGCGTTGGTGAAATATAAGTCGGGCCATCCGTCGCGATCGTAGTCGATAACGACTACGCCGCCGCTCATGGACTCAAAGATGTATTTCTTGTCCGGAGAAGACGTATGCAAGAAAGTTATGTTCGCCTTGGCCGTCACGTCCTCCAGCTGGGGAACCGGCCGACCCTTGCATTTGGGCGAGCGTGTTCCGTTGGGCGGTGGAGGCGGTGTGGGATGCCCCATTCCTTGGCCGTGCATTCGACCAATCGCCAGGAACAGAACCATCAGCAGCTTAACCCAATTCCCCTGCGGACATGGCATCGTGAGATTCATTCTATGTCATAGCAATATTGGCGAAAAGGACGCGGACGGTTAATGCGGAAACAGAAACCGAAAGAATGGTCTGCTTCTACCGGCGGGAGACGAGCCTGAACAAATGGTCACGGCCCTGTGGTGCTTTATTTAGATCGATCCGAGTAACAATTCCGGCGACATCAGCACCAGAAAGAACAAAACGCTCGCTCCTTCACGTTTCAGAACCTCGACAGATCAGGCAGCGCAGTGGCGTCCGATAACCAGTGGCCGTAAAGGAGATACAGATGCGGTGTGGCGTGGCATTAAGTAACTTCCGGGTTGGCGGTGATCCAGTCCAGTGATTCAGTGCGCGGCCCCAGACGTCGGAAAGGCTTGCTCTGTTTCTCTGCTCCCAAACCTTTTGGGGAACTGAAACTGCAACGTCTTAGGCCGAAGTGAATAATCTGAGTCGAAGGAGACCTCGAACTGATCCGAACGGGCCGATTCTACTCCAGCGACTTCGGGTCGGACTTGTTTACCGAAGACTTGGTATTGAGCAGAGAGACCAGTTCATGCGCGCAGGGGGGAATGCCGACTTTGCCCTCGCGAATGATCTCTTTTGCGCTGAGTTTCTTGCCATAGAGCTTTTCGTTTGCGCTGCCGTCGGAGCGCAGAGTCGAGCCTTCAAGAGAAACACCCGCAAACAGACCTTTGTTTCGCGAATACGACAGGATTTCCGCATTCATCACAATGTCAGTCGCGCCCTCTGCAGTGCGGCCCTTGGGGCCGGCCGCCGCCGAGGCGTCTGCCCCGAGCTTGACTTTGCTGTACAGTAACGATTGCGCGCCTTTTTGGTTCATCACCAGAAGCACAAAGTCGGTCGCCTGGCCGCCGAGTTGGAATCCGATGCTGACACCCTCAAGAGCGTACAGTGCCGGAGCACCCCATCTGCCCTTGTAATGATCGCCGCTGCGGCACACCATCACGCCGCGGCCATAGCTGCCACCGATCCCAAACGCTCCTTTTAACGTCGAAGGCAGAATGATCACGCATTCCGCCTTATTGAGCAGGTCGTGTGGAATGTCATCAGGAATGTTCAGAATTTCCTTCAACACGGTTCCTGCATCTTTGACCCGATCTTCTTCTCGCTCATTATTGGCAGCGAAGGTCGTCGCCGCCGACATCAGGAGAACCGCAAAACACACTATGAACTTCTTCATGAATTACTCCTCCCTACGGCACTGTCGGCCTTGCTGGCTTTAGAAGTGCAAGAAATGTACTGAGGTCGAAGCCAATGCCTAGCGAAAGCCCTGTATTTAGGGTGATCACAGGAGAAAAATTCGCAGTTATCGTAAATACGGTCGAATTGAGAAAATAGCTGTAACTCTTAGACGCATAATGAACTTTCTCCAATGAGGGCCAAAACTCAACTCCGACCACCAGAAAGCGTGTCTCTACAGGCAAAGCGGGGGTGCGATCCCTGATAGACCAAGACTTTACTTTTGCTCAATTGTTTGTGCCATCACCCAAAAGTTCGGACTGCGGATTGCCAGATCGACAATTAACTTGCGCATACCGATAAGACCGAAAACCCGCGCAGCAATGTCGGCGGTGCGCGGCAATTTTTGCGGGCCGCTAGGCTGGCAGGGCTACGCCATCCATCCGCAGTTCGAATCTGCCAAAGGGTGGGCTTGGTAAGTCGCTGAAAATAAAACTAAATAAAATGGCCGGCCCTAGTGGACGATTTTCGAACTTTCCACGGCTTGGAAATCCCTTCCGACTCGTTTTCGGATGCGATGCACAAAGGATTTTCGAACTCGCGAATAGTGCCTATTCACTTTATGTTTCGCAGAATTCCGTCGAAACGGCGAAATTACTCAAATTTGTAGTTTCGAACTTCTCCGTTGACGCCGTAAGCGTCTCAGCTACATATAGGAAGCCCTTCGACATGATCTTCGAAAGAGCCCGTTTGAAAGAATGGTCGGGACGACTAGATTCGAACTAGCGACCTCACCCACCCCAAGGGTGCGCTCTACCAGGCTGAGCCACGTCCCGACTATTGGTTGCGCGTCGGCCCGGGTGGGCGACGGCGGGGTATCCTGCAGACCTAAGTGTACACGACTGGCCCAATTTTGCGGCCACCAGAGGCCCGTCGGGCCTAGTGGGTGGGAGCGACGTACTCTTTCGGCAATGATCCACCCTCGCCAAAGAAGAACTCGTTCATCTGCTCGACCAGGAACTCCTGGGCCTCCCGCGTCCATGGCTGCAGTCGATACTCGTTCAGTAGCATCTTCTGGCGCTCTACCCACTCGCCCCACGACTTCTTCGAGACGTTTTTGAAGATCTTCTGGCCAAAGTCCGAATCGAACGGCGGTTCGTCCAGCCCTTCCATCTCAGTCTTGAATCTCGTGTCGAAAACCATGTGTGCCATCTTCTGTGAACTCCTTTAGAGCTTTCATTTTACGATGCGCGGGACAATTTCGCTGAATCCGATGTCGCATTGCTTCGCATCCAATATCAATGACCATTGCTTACGATATAGCGACCGTGGCCGTAACGGGACTAATGGCCGGTAGCGAGTTCGCCGTAGCGGCCTTCGTCCATCCCCAACTACGGAAGCTGGGCGGCACCGCTCACGCTCAAGCTGCGGCCCGGCTGGCAGGCACGCTCGGCAAAGCGATGCCGCTCTGGTATGGCCTGGCGCTTGTGCTCATCCTTGGTGCGGCGTTTGAGCACCGACCCATATCGAGTGGCCCCGGCCTGTTCATCTTATTGGCGGCCGTCTTCTGGGCGGCGACCATTCTGTTTTCGGTGACGATGCTCGTACCCATCAATAATCGAATCGCGAAGATGGATCCAGAGCGTCCCTATGACTGCTGGTTGCAAGACCGGTCACGTTGGGACCTACTGCATCAGCTGAGGGTCGCCCTCTTGGTCATGGCCTTTCTTCTGCTGCTCACCGGATTGTTCGGCAGCGCAGCGACTCCGATAACTTAGTGCCGTTTGCGCTTGGATTTTTTATTTCTGTCTCGCGCCTTCGACTTGGTCTTCCCTTTTTTGCCTGAACGCTTCGGGCTTGAGTGCGGACGCTCCCCTGCACTCGTCGCGGCAGTCTTCGAGCGGCGTAGAGATTGCGGAGCACTCACCAACCCCTCCTCCGAAGGAATTAATGCAAACTGCAGCCGCCTCTGCTGCCGATCAATGCGGTCCAGCAGCACATGCACTCGCTGCCCCATCTTGAATACCCGCCCGTTCCGCGCTCCGACAATCTGCCGGTCCGTATCGCGGAAGATGTAGTGATCGTCCTGCAGCGTCGTTAGCGGCACGAGCCCTTCAATGAACAAGTCATCCAATTCGACAAAGAACCCGTACTTCGTACATGACAGAATGATCGCGTTGAAGTCCTCGCCGACGCGGTCCTGCATGAACCTGATCTTCTTCCACTCGATCAGCTCGCGCTCCGCATCATCTGCCCTCCGCTCCGACTGGCTCGATTCCGTGGCGATCGCGCCTAGCTCCGCCTCCGGAATCGGCCCTTCCAAAGTTGGCCGCTCATGTCTCTCCGTTCGAACCTTCGCGGGCGATTTTTCCTGCCAGGGCTGGGGTGCGTCCGACAATATCGCTGCACCCTCTGTGTTCGTGCCCGATTGGATCAGTTCGCGCAATAGCCGATGCACAATCAGGTCCGGATAGCGCCGGATTGGCGAAGTAAAGTGCGTATAGCTCGGTGCAGCCAACGCAAAGTGTCCCACGTTCTTCTCGCTGTAGCGGGCCTGCTTCAACGAGCGCAACATCAGGTAGGAGAGGATCCGCTCCTCTGGCTTGCCCGCGATCTTCGCCGTCAGCCTTTGATACATCTGCGGCGTCACGGGAATTGACTCTGCCACCTCATGCGTCTTCACTTGGCGATTCGTCCCACGCGCATCGCGCCGGTCGCCCTTCGTCTGGATCCGCTTGACCGGAAGACTGCTGAATCCCAGAGAATAACCAAACTGGCCCGCCGTCTCTTCAAAATCGACGATACGCTTTGGGTCGGGGATCTCGTGAATGCGATAGACACTCGGCACACCCTGCGATTCGATCCAGGTCGCGACGCACTCATTCGCAGACAGCATGAACTCCTCGATCAATCGGTGCGACCATCCACGCTGCGACCGCACGATCGCCTCCATGTTTCCATCGGGATCGAACTGAATCACCGGCTCCGGCAGATCAAAATCGATCGACCCGCGCCGATGCCGCTTTGCATTCAGCTTCAGCGCAAGCTCATACATCCGTTCGAACTCCGGCACCAGCTCGGCAAACTCCGCGCGAGTCTCCGGGTTTCCATCGAGCACGCCCTGGATCTGCGTGTAGGTCATCCGTTTCGCGCTGCGAATGATTCCCTCGCAGACCTCGTAACCAAGCACCTCGCCACGGCCATCGATCTCCATCACGCAGCTCAACACCAGCCGGTCCTCGTCCGGTCGCAGGCTGCACATGCCGCTCGAAAGCTGCGGCGGCAGCATTGGAATCGCACGGTCCGGAAAGTAAACCGACGTCCCGCGCAGCCTCGCCTCCAGATCGAGTGCGGTGCCGGGGCGCACATAATGGCTGACATCTGCAATGTGAACCTGCAACTCCCAATTGCCATTCGCCAACGGTCGAACCAGCACAGCGTCATCGAAGTCGCGCGCCGTCTCGCCGTCGATCGTGACAATCTTCAACCCGCGAAAATCTCTTCGCTGCCCCAGCTCCTCCGCGTCCAGAGAGTCCACTGTCTGCGCAGCAGAGGCCGCAGCTTCCGCCAATACATTCGTAGGAAATACATGCGGCAGATGGTGCTTGCGAATGATGATCTCGACATCCACGCCAAACGCATCTGGCGGCCCCAGCACCTCGATCACACGTCCCTTGGCCGGCCTTCCTGTTGTTGGAAAATCCGTAATCTCGACATCGACCGCCAACCCCTCGAGCGGTCTGTGTGGATCCAGCTCGTCCGACCAGTGGGTCTGCTCCGCCTGCGCCTCCTCGCCAAGCACGCGGTGCGGCGTCTCCTTCGACGTCGACGGGACCTCCGCGCCCTCGGGAATCAGAATCGCCCCGCCGCCTGGTGAACCGGCCATCCGCTCATCGAGCGGCGTAATATAGTTGCCGTTAATCAGCGGCGCGTTGTCCCATGCGCTCCTTCGATGCGTCCGCGCATAGTGAAACACCCCAACCACCGTAGGGTTCCTTCGATTCAGCACTCGCGCTATCCGCCCGGAACGTCTTCCATCGCGCCCTGGCGGGGCCTCATCGACCAGCACCTCATCTCCCTGCATTGCGCCGTTCAACTCGTTCGGAGGAATAAAGAGATCGTCCTCGCGGCTTGTACTCTGCGTCGGACGTACGAACCCATATCCATCGCGATGCAGATCGAGTCGTCCGGCCACCAGTCTGTCTCGCGTCGCGCGATGCTCCACCGGCAGCTCAACGCCGCCACGCTTCACCCGTTTCGTCTTCTCCGGTGCGGCTGACGGCAGACTCCACTGCTCGCTCTCGGTCTTCACCAACTCGCCCCGAGCGGTTATCCGAGCAAGCTGCTCCAACAGCAATCGCCGCTCGCGTCCACCGCCCAGCCCAAGTTCACGAACCAGTTGCTTGTACCCGGCCCGATGTCCGGGAGAGCGCTCAATCAAGCGCATAAGCTCACGGTCGGTTTGTGGATAGGGAGTGTGTGCCATCGTCTCCGAGCATACAGTGGGCCGCTGTGTTTTTCCCTTTACTTCAGGGTCTTCGACATCTCTGCGGCCTCTTCCAGAGTGATTCCGGCAGGCATTTGTGTGAACTCTGTCTGCACCTCATCCTGCTGCTGCCCGATGTTCTTAAAAAACAAGACCTTGCCCTCAATATGCACGTGCGTCTCTGTGATCTGCCACATTCCAGGCGTGACCTCTCTGCGTTCTACCCGAAAAGTCCCACCCTCACGCAGCCGTCCCAGCAGACCCCATCCAATCGTTATATCCTGCGTCAGTTTGCCGCTGATGGTCTCGATTCTGTTCTGTCCCTTGTCCACCACAAGTTCGCCCGCCATCTCGCCGAGCACTCGTCCTTGCATGTCCGGCGGATTGAAGTTCGGATTCGGCACAAAGCTCAATGTGATCTTCTGCGCGTCCTCGCTCTTCACCTTCCATAGGAAGGCCTCTGGCAACATTCTCAGCAACTCTTCTGCATTTTTTCCGTCCTGTAACCCATCCTTTTTCTGCTTTGCCAGCAGGGCCTTGTCGTGAATGAAGTTCTGTACCCGCGCGTCCTCTACTTTGGCCTCTGCGTCCGTCAAAGGCTGACCATTTCTGGCAATCAACCGCTTCACCGAACCGTGGCCCGTCTCCACCACAATCGAAACCGTGTTTGTTCCATCGGTCTGCGCATCGCGATAGCGCCAGTGCGAATGATCGTTTAAGTCCGCCGACAGTTCAGCCTCCATCGCCACACGAACGATCTCTTTTGCATCTTTGGCGCCCTGCGCCTGCAGCGATAACGACCCCGCAAGCAGAAGACCACCCAACGCAATCAGCTGTGAAGAAAATCTCAAAATCATAGACCCACGTTCTTTAAGATGCAGATTCTTCAACAAAGTTTGCGCTCTATGACTGTATCAGCGAACCGGCTTTGTCCTTCATTTATAACCACTCCACCCGCACACTCTTCTTGCCCAATCGCAGAATCGGCGACTCGCCGATCACCGCTTCGGGACAGGCCCTGCTCGCTATTTTGGCCCCGTTGACGCTTACCGCGTTTTCCGCCAGCTTCCGCGTCGCTTCACCGGCCGAATTTGCCAATCCCGCCTCTACAAGCAGTTTTGGCAAATTCATCTGACCAAATGTATCAACTGGCACCTTATGCCTTTCCACCTTCACTACCGGCACGTCCTCACTTACGCCGCGCTGCTGAAACATCTTCGCCCAGCTCTCCGCTGCAGTGTCCGCCTCTTCCTTCGAATGAAAGTCCCTTGTAATCGTCCACGCCAGGTCCTTCTTCGCCTGCATCGGATGCAGCGCCCCACTCCGCACCTGTTCTTGCATCGTCGCAATCTCCGACGCTCGCAGATCAGTCAGCATCGTCCAATACGTCCACATCAGCTCGTCGGAGATCGACATCAGCTTCCCATACATCTCCCCCGCCGGCTCATGCACCCCAATCGCGTTCCCCAGCGACTTCGACATCTTCTGCACGCCGTCCAACCCCTCGATCACCGAGGTCATCAGCACAATCTGCTGCGGCTGCCCAAAGTGCTTTTGCAGATCGCGTCCCCGCATCAGGTTGAACTTCTGGTCAGTCCCACCCAGCTCCACATCGCACTCCAGCGCTACCGAATCGTACCCCTGCGCAATGGGATAGATCAGCTCATGCAGCGAGATCGGCTGTTCTTCGTTGAACCGCTTATGAAAGTGCTCACGTTCCAGCATCTGCGACAGCGTGAACTGCGCCATCAGCTTCACCATGTCGTAGTAGCTAAGCTTGTCCAGCCACTCGGAGTTGTACCGGACCTCTGTCTTCTCGCGGTCAAGTATCTTAAACACCTGCTCCTTGTACGTCTCTGCGTTCGCCGCAATCTCCTCCCGCGTCAGCGCCTTGCGTGTCACATCGCGCCCTGTCGGATCGCCAATCAGCGCCGTCGCGTCGCCGATCAAAAAGATCACCGTATGGCCGAGCGTCTGAAAATGCTTCAGCTTCCGCAACAGCACCGTGTGCCCCAGGTGCAGGTCAGGCGCCGTCGGATCGAATCCAGCCTTGATCCGCATTGGCTTCCCCGTCGCAATCGACTTCGCAATGCGCTCCTTCAGCGCCTCCAGCGGAACAATCTCCGCAGCACCTTTGGTGATCAAATCAAGTTGGTCTTCAAGCGATGGAAATTTTGACATATCTTCGGCAATAGAATCGGGCATATTCCTCAAGTATAAAGACCAGGGCCCTCCGTCTCTATCTACGTTTTCGCAATTTAACTCGCGGCCTGCCTGCCTTCAGGAGGGCGATAGCCTGCGTGGATGTTCTTCATGAAGTTCGTGGTGCAGCTCGTCGACCTTCGTTTTCGCCTTGTCTAAGGCCTTCTTGCCAACGGCCGTGATCCTGTAGACCCGTCGCTTGCGTCCCCCCACCCTCTTGAGAGCAGACTTCAACAGGCCGGCTCGCTCCAGGCCATGCAAAAGCGGGTAGAGAGTGCCCGGGCCAATACGATACCCGTGATGCGTCAACTCCTCCATCATCGCCAGCCCAAAGACGGGCTCGTGCGAGGCGTGCACAAGCACGTGGATCCGTATAAGACCGACGAAGAGTTCTCGCTGTTGTTTCAACACACGATAAATATACCGCCACCGCCCGGCTGTCGGAACGAGCTGATATCGAATTTCGATATAAGATGTTCAAGCCGGACATTTGCTTTCAAAGGGTCCCTCATGATCTTCACGAAAGAGCAGAAGCTGCCGACGAGGAGGAACAGCATTTGTTCGAAACTGACTCTATGCATCCTCACACTCTCTGTTTCAAGGCTGTGGGCGCAGGCTGGCCCTCCCTTTCAAACGGACGATCCGACACCAGTCGACCTTGGGCACTACGAGGCTTACATCTTCGGCACGGTGGATGGCACCCCGGTGGAGCTCGACGCGACCGGTCCGGCATTTGAATTCAACTGGGGCGCCATTCCCAACATCCAGCTCCACGCGATCCTTCCCCTTGGGACCGTCCAGCCGTCGAATAGTCCCGTCTATGCTCCCGCCGGACAAGGCCCCAGCGCCTTTGGCCTGACGGACATGGAACTAGGCGTGAAGTACGGATTCATCAAACAAACAAAGCACCGTCCGCAAATCGGCTCCTTCACCATGTTCGAGATTCCGATCGGCAATTATTCCAAAGGCCTCGGTGTAGGCAAGGTCTGGTACAAACTCCCCATTTGGGTCGAAAAGGAGTTCGGTCCCTGGAGCCTCGTCGGCGGTATCGGCTACGCCGTGGTCCCACAGAACCAGTATCAAAACTACCTTTACGGAGGGTTCCTCGTGAAGCGGGAGATTAACAAAAAACTGGAGCTGTCTGCCGAGGTCTTTTCTCACGCGCGACAGGGTCTCGCCACTGCTCAAACCGAACCCTCCGCCTTGATCGACGCCGGTGGTTACTACCACTTCGACTCTCCCGGCCTCCAATTGCTCTTCGCCTACGGGCACTCCGTCGCAGGACAGACCGAGAACTACGCCTATCTTGGCCTCTACAAAACGTGGGGAAAAGATAAGGACAAAGACAAAGATGAAGATACCGACAGGAAAACTGCGAGAGACGCGTTGCTGTCCGCGCAGCCTCACAAGAACGCATTTTAAGAACGTACAGCTTCGAAAAAACTCGCTGCGGCCAATCTTATGAGGAGAAACAATCGATGGAAATCACCTTACGCGGCCTTTGGACACTGATACATGGCATGGGATTCGGCGGCCTCTATCTGCTGG
The DNA here is from genome assembly GCA_963756685.1 of uncultured Acidobacteriaceae bacterium. Taxonomy (GTDB): domain Bacteria; phylum Acidobacteriota; class Terriglobia; order Terriglobales; family Acidobacteriaceae; genus Edaphobacter. Next base: position 1,270,341 of record CAVWON010000001.1, on the reverse strand, counting down.
CATGTTCGGGCGCGCTCGTGGAGCTGTATCGCGTCACCACGTTGGCCGCCCCATTCGAATCCACACCCGGCCACGATCGCTTCGTGAAGCTCTACCTCATCACGATGATCGTCCTCGCATGGGTCGCCGTGCTGACCGGAGCTTACGTCATCTACCCCTGGTATCGCGCCACACCGCCGCCGGGAAACGTCGATCTATCCATGTTTCCTCAACGCATGCTCATGTCGAGTCCAACCACAATTGGCTGGCACACCCTCGGGATGGAGTGGAAGGAGCACGTCGCGTGGTTTGCTCCAATCTCGATCACCACGGTGGCCTTCGTCTTCATCAAGTACGGTCGCGACCTCAGGAACCATCCGCAACTCCGCGCGGCAGTCCTTTGTTTCGCCCTCGTTTCGTTTTTCGCTGCCGGAATCGCCGGAGTCTTCGGCGCGATGGTCACCAAATACGCTCCTGTCGAAGGCGGCAGCAAGATCCAACTTACCCATGGAGATGAAAAATGATCACGTCAGATCGCCCGATCTCGCCCAGTGCACCCGCCGTGCCAAATGGTTCAGGCGCAGGCGCCATTCTCTCCGCCGGAGTCGGCTCCTTTGCTCTTGCAATTCTGGCCTTCTCCGCAGACAAATCGGTCTACATCAAGAACGCCCTGATCTTCTACAAGCCAACAGGCCCGCTCTCTGGCGTAACCACCGTCGCCATTCTCCTCTGGCTTTTCACCTGGGCAATCTTGGAATGGCGCTGGCGCGCAAAGACAGTTGCCGCAGGACGCATCAGTATCGTTGCTCTTGCGCTGCTGGGTCTCAGCCTCCTGCTGACATTTCCTCCCATCGTCGACTTGCTCTAAAAAGGCCCTCCGGGCAAATCGCCGCTCAAGCCAAAAAACGCCTCCACCACACACACTCGTAACGAGCGCAATTTTAATTCTTCAAAAACCTCAGCAAAATTGCATGTCAAGTCCCAATACCGCATAAACCCATCAAAATAAACAACATAGGGTTGGCATTTTAGTTTGCTTCAACTCGGTACAATAGAATTAGAGGCAAAAAAGAAGAAAAACGAGCCTGGTCTGCCTTCCATCGGGGCGTAATTCGTTTGTTTGCACGAATTTGGCCGTAACCCCTTTGACTGCACGAATTTGGCGGCAGCGGTTCACCGTAAACTATTGCAAACAAAGGATCATGCCCCGGCAAGGGGGGAGGGGGTACCCCCTCTGGGAAAGGACATCATGGACGCCGAACGCATCCGCGCCTATCTTCTCACTCTTCCCCACGCCGTCGAAACCATGCAGTGGGGCGCCAACCTCGTGTTCTGGACAGGAGACAAGGCAATCGGCGGCAAAATGTTTGCGCTGATAAACCTCGATGGTGACGGAAGGGCCGTCATCTCGTACGCCGCTGGCCCGGCGCGCTACTCTGAGCTGCTAGAGATTGAAGGCATCGTCCCCGCCCCTTACATGGCCCGAATCTATTGGGTCGCCGTTGAGCGGTGGGACGTCTTCCGCAAGATCGAGTGGGAGCGGGAGCTGAAGGCGGCCCACGCAATCACCTTCGACAAGCTCCCGCCACGAACACGCGCAGTCCTCGCAATGCCCGCCACTCAGCAGAAACGTCTTATCGCCGACCGCAGGAAACTTCTCGCAGCAAAGGCCGCGGGAAAGGCGGTCTAGTAGCTGCGCTGATACATGCGGGAGATGCGGTCGTGCCAGCCCAGGCCGTCGTCGTCTAGCCAGGCCCAGAGGAAGCCGATGCCCAGCGGGCAGGCAGCGAGGACTGTGGCAAAGATACGGCGGCGCATGGCGGCGCGGGTGGGGTTGTCGTCCGAGAAGGTGCAGAGCCCGATCCGGGCGTAGCGCATGCCGGGGGTCGCTTCAGAGAACGTGAAGAACAGAAGTTGATAGAGCAAAGTTAGCACGCCGAGCGTGACAGCAGCGCCGATGGCGGCGGTTTGCAGGTTGATCTGTGTGCCGACAGGATGGTCTGCAGGGATTCTCCCCACGGTAATAGCGAAGACGGCAGTGAAGGCCAGTAGAGCGGCTGTGATGATGCAGCCATCAACGATAGCGGCCATAAGGCGCAGACCGAAAGTTGCGGTTTGGGGAGAGAAGATGGGCTGGAAGAGGGCTTCGGAGGTCTCGACCACGGCGGACACAGGATGGGCAGCGAGCAGAATTGAGGACCACTCGGGCGCTGCGGATTCCACGGCCGGAGTGGTCGAGATCTGGGTAGCTTCGACCTCAAAGATGCGGAGCTGGGCGGCTTCAGCGGCGTGATCGGCCTCTTCGCGCAAAGGGCCCTCGGCCAGGCGCGGGCGTGCCTTGCGGGGGGCCACAAGCTGGCGGGGAAACTCGATCAGGTTAGCGGGGATGTCGATGGGAGGGTCGATGTCTTCGAAGGTGGGCGACTGGCGGAAGGCGATCTCTTCATCGAGAGCAAGACCCTCAGCTTCATCGAGCGCACTTTGAGAGCGGAGCTGGTTTGAGGTTGTAGCGGGTCGAGGAAGGCTCGAAGTCAACTGGTCTTCGTCATAGAGCCACACAGTGAGACCAGAGTCCGCGGACTGCTTGATGGCTGGGGCGAGAGCGTCGGGAACCTCGACCGCGGCGACTGGCGTGGGCGCGGGAACCGGAGCAGGCGTTGGGGACGTCAGGTTCCAATGATCGAGTTCGGCGAGGAGCTGATATTGAGCGTCGGCGACGGCCTGGGCGCTGAGGGCCGCGACTTCGGCGGCCGCCTCGGCTTCGCGAATGGCGGCCTCGGCCTGGGCTGCGAGGAAGGCCCGGTAACTCTGGGAATTCGCATAGCGCTCCGCGACAGCGGCGGCGATGCGGGAGGCGCGGGTGTTTGCTGGGGCCGCTTTGGCGATGGGCGTGACGGAGTTCGTGAGGTGCCGGGTGCGGCGGGCGCGATGGGCGGCGAGACGTTCGGCCACCTGTTCCTTTAACGCAAAGGGCGCTGCGGCTTCCGTTTCGGCCGGGGCTTCGTCCAGTGGTAACAGATCTCGCTGCGCAGCGCTCATTGTGCTCAAATCCAAACTCGCTTCCGTAAAATCGTTTAGCCTCAAGGGGTGGTGCGTCTGACAAGCTTCAAACCGAACGAACTGGGTGGCACGATACCTTGGCAGCGCCGTCTGCCCTTGCCGGTCGGGAGCGCCCTGAAGACTGTTTACCTCTTGATAACTATCACGCTGTTTGGAGCAAGTCATCCACATTTGCTGGCGCAGCAGGTGACGACTCAGGCAACTCCAGTCGTGAGCCTGCCGGATGCGCCGGGCGCAGTGCGTTATCCGCTGGCTGAGGTGTTGCCGGCAGTGGACGATACAACAACGGTGGAAATCGAATCGGACACGCAGTCGAGTCTCGGCAACCTCTATGTGCTGGACGGCGATGTCGTAGTCACGTACCGCGATCGTGTGGTGACAGCAGATCACATTGAGTACGACAAGGAGACGGGTGAGCTGACGGCCAGTGGGCATCTGCATGTCACCGGAGGCGCCAACCATGAGGACATCACGGCCAGCCACGGAACGATGAACCTCAACAAACAGACGGGGCGGTTCTACGATGTGAGCGGTTCGGTGGGGATGAAGAACGTAAGCCATAGCACGACGACATATGTGAACAGCAATCCATTCCTGTTTACAGGACGAATGGTGGTGAGGACGGGGCCGCAGGAGTATGAGATCTATGACGGCACGTTGACCTCGTGCCAGTTGCCAGATCCCGACTGGATGCTGGACTCCGCCAGGTTCACGGTGGACAGCGAGAAGGCCAAAGCGCGGAACAGCATCTTCCGAATCATGAACGTTCCTCTGCTTTATCTGCCATATGTGACCCATCCTGCGGACTCGGGCGGACGGCAAAGCGGCTTCCTGATTCCGACACCGGGCTACTCCTCGACAAAGGGAATCATCTTTGGCGAACAGTACTACTGGGCAATCAACCGAAGCACCGATTTGACGGTGGGGACGCAGTACTACTCGCTGCGGGGATGGGAGGAGTCGGCGACGTTTCGCTATCGTGGGCTGGGCAATGACTTTGCCAAGTCGCACTACTCCGGACTGCAGGACCGCGGCATCGTGACCAATGGAGTCTATGAGAACCAGGGAGGTCAGGATGTAACGTTCTCGGGTCGGCATGACTTTAGCCCGGAGACCCGCGTTGTGGCGGATGCGGAATACCTGAGTTCGTTTACATACCGCGAGGCGTTTGCGGAGAACTTCAGCCTTGCGGTGTCGAGCGATATTCTTTCGATCTTGTATGGGGTGCATGAGGCGGATGGATATGATTCGGCGGCTCGTGCCGACCGCTATCAAGGGTTGAAGGCGGTGGCGATGCCTGCGACGCCGACGACGCCAGCGACACCCGAGGAGCAGGTGCGCATCTTTCATGCGCCATCGCTGGACTTCAGCAGCACGGAGCATGAGATCGGCACAAGCGGGTTGCAATGGAGTGTGGACTCCTCCATGGCAGGCCTGTCGCGGATACAGCCAAACTTTGCGACGGGCGGCCTGACAGCGCGGCTGGATATTCATCCGGAGATATCGTATCCGATGAGCTTTGGCGGGTGGAGGCTGCGCCCGTCGGTGGGTTTTCGCGAGACGGCATACAGCAGAAGCCGGCAAACGCCCTATACGCCTGGACCTCCGGTCGAGCTTCCCTATGCGCTGAACCGCGCCGATTTCGAGGCTGAAGTCGAACTGCGGGCGCCCGTGATCGAGCGGACGTTCGACTCGGCGGGGGTGGAGAAGTTTTTCCACGGCAACGACGTGAAACATACGATCGAGCCGGAGGTGACCTATCGCTATGTGGCGGGGATCGATAATTTCTTGAATGTGCTGCGCTTCGACGACGTCGATGTTGCGAGCGATACGAATGAGCTTGAGTACGGAGTGACCCAGAGGCTGTTTCTGCGACCCGCAAAGGCCCGGCCATGCCAGGAAAAACAGGCGAATGATGAACCGGGAAGACGACCCGGACGAAGACGGGGGAAGGGTCTATGCCAGGGATCGGAGGGACGACCCGAAAGGAAGCGGGCCTGTCTGTGGCAACCGCGAGTTGATCAGCTGGCGGCTGACGCAGAAGTATTTCTTCAACGAGACTTTTGGCGGGGCCGTCATCGATGGCAGACGCAATATCTTCGACACGACACTGAATCTTTCGGGGATCGCGTTCTTGACCGAGCCACGGGCGATCTCACCGTTGATTTCGCGGCTGCGGGTGCGTACGTCGGCACACATGGATGTGGAATGGGACTTCGACTACGATACTGGCGCGAAGAAGTTTACGTCGAACAACGTGTTCGTGGACGTGCGCCAGAACAATGTCTTCGCGGGACTTAGCTATGCATGGTTGAATGCGCCGGGGCGCTTCTTCACGGAGGGAGTCAGCTCTTCGATCTCGGACTTCAACCAGTTGCGGCTTCTGCTGGGGTATGGATCGCCGACCAAAGCCGGGCTGGGCGTGGCGGCGAATGTGGGGCTGGATTTGAGGGCCGGAGATACGGGTCTGGTGCAGTACGGGGCGCTACAGGGCTCATATAACTGGGACTGCTGCGGATTCAGCGTGGAGGTGCGGAAATACGAACTGGGTTCGGTGCGGAACGAGACCTCCGAGAGGTTCAACTTCACGCTGTTGAATATCGGGACGGCTGGCAATCTGCGGCGGGCGGCGAGTCTGTTTTGAGCGTTGCCGAGGTGCTGATTGCGGGTTGTTGGCACCCGTGGATATGGCCCCTGCGTGAGATAATCGAAGCACTGTGCCTACCGTCGTGAAGCCTTTTCGTGCCCTGATCTTTGCCTTGACGCTGGCCGCACTTGGCTGCCACGCGCAAACCCCCACGGACGCTTCGGGAAAGCTATCTCCTGAGCTTGCACGTCGTGTTGAGATCTTGATCCGTTCCAAGTCGACCATTCCGCCTGACTACGATATCAAGATCGGTCCGCGGACGAAGAGCGAGGTGCCCTGGCTTCGATGCGATCAGCGTAACTTTTACCGCCGATGGCAAAACGAGCAAGCCCTCGATTTTTCTGCTTTCAACAGACGGCAATACTCTGGCGCAGTTTAGCAAGTACGACATCAGCAAGGACCCTAAACTGCTGGTGAGCGGGGACGGGAGACCGGCACGGGGCGGGCCGACGAGCGCTCCAGTACTGATCGTCGGCTTCGACGATCTGGAGTGCCCCTACTGCGCGAAGATGCATCAGCAGCTTTTTCCGGCGCTGACGGAGCGATATAAAGACCAGATCCATATTGTCTATCGCGACTTTCCGCTGAACCAGCATCCGTGGGCGATGCGTGCGGCGATCGATACGAACTGCGTTGGCGCACAGAGCACGACGGGCTACTGGAACCTGGTGGATTACATCCACGCGCATGCCGCAGAGATAGGTGGCACAGAGAAGAGCCTGACGAAGGCGAACGACACGCTCGATACGCTGGCTCGCGATGAGGGAAAGCGGCAGGGTTTGAATGTTGACTCTCTGAATGCGTGCCTGGTCAAACAGGACGACACGGCGATCAAGGCGTCGGTGAAGCTGGGTGAATCACTGGGCGTGGACTCGACACCCGCTCTCTTTATCAACGGAGAAAAGGTGGAGGGGGCCCTGCCCCTGGAGTACGTATACCGTATGATCGATAGCGCGCTTATTGCCTCAGGCCAGACGCCACCACCGCCGCCACCGGCTGCGCCCACTCAGGCACAGCCTCAAACCCCGCCGGCGACCAAGCCCGGCAGTTAGCGGAAGAATGCAGGAGATACAGGACGTGCCGACCTTGCTGACGGAAACCTATTGTTCATTCACTATGCGCTCCTTTCGCAAGGTCCCCTTTCCCATCGTATTGATTTTAGCTACCGGTATGCTGCCCGTTACGGGCTGTAATCGCGGCCATAGCACCGATGTTGTGGCGACCGTAAATGGTCACGCGATCATGCGAACGGAGTTGGATAAGAGCTATCGAGAGCAACTCGGTGAGGCCCCCCAGCAGCAGCAACTTTCGCAGGTGCAGGCCGATTCTCTGCGGTTGAACGTGTTGCACGCTCTGATCGACTACGAGATCGTTGAGCAGCGCGCAGCAAAGACGAACCTTGCTGCGACTAATGAAGAGGTGGATGCGAAGTTTGCCGAAATGAAGGCCCCCTTCACCGAGGAGCAGTTCCAGGAGCGGCTGAAGGCGAGCAACCAGACGGTTGACGATTTGAAGCGGGCGATCCGAAGAAACATCACGATCGACAAGCTCTTCAATAAAGAAGTCAACTCGAAGATCACCGTTACGGACGCCGACGTGGCCAACTACTACAACCAGCACAAGGCCGAGTACAACCTGAGAGAGACGCAATATCATCTCGCACAGATCCAGGTGACCGATCAGGCGGCTCCCCAGGCCGGTAACCTGCAGAACAGCAAGGCGACCAACGACGTGGAAGCAAAGAGGAAGATCCAAGCATTGAAAAACCGGCTGGATAGCGGTGAGGACTTTGGCACGATCGCGTCGAATTTTTCGGAGCAGCCTGAGACAGCAACCAATGGCGGAGATATGGGCTTTGTTGGCGAGTCGCAGCTCCATGCAGATCCTGCAATCTTCAATGCGGTCACGAAGCTGCGGGCCGGTGAGATGACGGAGATACTTCCGCTCCTGGACGCGCAGACCAAAAAGCCCGCGGGATATGCCATCTACAAGCTGCTCTCGCGTGAGCCTCCCGGGCAGCGCGATCTTAACGATCCGCGGGTGCAGCAGGCGATCAGGCAGCAGTTGCAACTTGGCCGGTCGCAGTTGTTGAAGGCCGCGTATCTGGAGATGGTGCACAACGAGGCCAAGGTGCAGAACTTTCTCGCTGAAGAGATCTTCAAGAACGACGCCCATTAAGACCCAAGCATTTCGGAGAAGCTCATGACGCAGTCACGAGTGCGGTTTGCGATTCTTGGCTTTGGGCACCATGCGGTTCGACGTCTTCTGCCTGCCTTTTCGAAGTGTGAACAGGCGGCGCTGAATGGTATGTGGCGGCGGGACCAGACGGCCGCCCTCGAGAACTGCGCCACCTACAAAATCCCTCATTGCTTTCCTACGCGAGAGGCGCTGTGTTCGTCGCCTGAGGTCGACGTCGTCTTTATTACGTCGCCTGATGCGATGCATCGAGACGATGCGCTTCTGGCATTTGCCCATGGCAAGGCAGTCCTATGCGAGAAGCCTGTGGCGATGAACGCTGGTGAGGCCGCAGAGATGGATTCGGCTGCGAAGGCCGCAGGACTGCTTTATGGCGTTGCGCAGAACTTTCGCTACAACCGAAGTCTGGAGTGGATGCGGGAGCAGATCGCAGCGGGACGGATTGGCAGGCCGCAACTTGCGCACGCCCAGTACTCTTATCCGGCCGCGCAGGCGCCACGGAAGTGGATTACCGACCCAACGCTGGCGCGTGGCGGGCCTATCGCAGATGTTGGAGTGCATTGCATCGATGCGCTACGATTTGTGCTCGGCGAGGAAGTGACCAGCGTCAGCACCGTTGCGCGGAAGGACGAGGTGTCGGGCAAGGTGGAGGCGATTGCTTCGCTGCAGTTAGAGATGACAGACGGGGTCTATGCGAATGTGACGGCAAGTGCGCGTGCGCCGTACCGTACGCTGGTTGAGGTGAACGGGAGTGATGGAGTACTGATTGCCGAAAATGGTTTGACCGTGGACCGGCCGGTGGAGTTGGTGGTGCGGCGGGCAGGTGAGTTGGTGGAGATGGTAACGGTTGAGAACGGGGACGGGTATACGCGGATGCTGGACAGCTTTGCGCTGGCGTACCGGGGTGAGGGGAGCTTCGCGGCAACGGGTGAAGATGGCGTCACCAATATGCGGGCGCTGGATTCGGCTTATCAGAGCTGGCAGAGTGGGCGTCGCGAGGCCATCTGATTTAGGGCATCGCGGCTGCTAACGCAGTTGTTGCGCTGTGATGCGATGTGGTTGGATCACGGCTGGGCGTGGTGGCGGCGGGAAGATACTTTTTGTAGACGCTGATGTGAAAGCAGGCCTGCTGGAACTCTTCTTCCACGTCGACTTTTCCTTCCTGTACCAGCGGCAGGAGGTAGCCGCGCAACCAGGCGATCTCGGTAAGCGAGAGTCCGTGCTTGGCGATGTCGACAGCCTGACCGGTGAGGTGGGGAGATGCGGTGTCGCCTTCTGCTGGGGCCGCATTGCCGTTAATGTGCACCAGATGCTGCTGGAATTCGACGGTGCGGACGGCGGAATTGACCTGTAACGGCGTATGGAAGTGGGCGTAGTGGGCGCGGGCCAGGGTAGCCAGAAATTGCGCAGTCCAGGGTCGGCAGTAGCGACGGTTAAGGGGGAGGCGCTCGTCGACTTGCAGGGCGCTGCTTGCAGGAAGAGAGACCAGGAGACGTTCGCTGCGCATGTTGAGCAGATCTTCGTCGCTCTGGATGCGGTCGAGGCCGTCGTGGTCGGCCACCTGGTTCTGGTGGACGAGGATCTCGTGGGAGCCCTTGATTGGTGGAGGAACGATGAGGTGGCCGCGCTTATTGTAGAGCGTGGGCAGAATGACGGGCGTTGAAGCGGCCTCCTCTACACCGGGTAGCTGCGGCCTTTCGGTAGTGGGCCGGATGATACTGGCCACGGGCCTGCGCGCAGGAGAACGACGGGAGGGACCGTTGAGTTCTTCAGAGTGCGGTGTTCCGTGGATAGCGACGGGGTCAGGTACCTCGGCCGCTTTTATAAAGTCATCCGAGGTGGCTGTTCGAGGCGTCGGTGTGGAGGCTGTCAGCCTGGGCTGGCTGACCCTTGCAGTAGAGGGTGAGTTGATGTGGTGATGTGTGGCCTCGCGTTGGATCCTGACTCGCGCGACAGAGTTGCGCCCGCTGGAGGTGTGCGCCGGCGGGTTGGCGGACTTTCGGTGGACTGGAGCGGCGACGGTGGCCTTGTGAACGTGGTGGCGGGTTGGCTTAGCCAGGCTATCGACCGGAAAGAAACACAGGGACGCAAGTGCCAAAAGGGCCGGGATGGGGGCGTTCACACGCATCATGATTTCAGAGGCGCGGAACGCCAGAGCATCTCCTACACTACCGCTCTAGTTGGAAGGACGGTAAGTGATCATGTCGATTCTGTGTACTTGTCGATTAATAGCAGGACTAGAAGCGGAACCGGACAGCTGACATTATTTTTGCTGGCTGGCCCAGGTTTGGAGGTCGGCGGGAGTCGGGAAGTGCTCTTGCATCAGGGCGTCGAGAAGGGCCCGAGTGCGTACCGCGGAGAAGGGTTGGTCGATGCGGGCGGGGGCTTGCTGGTCGGGAAGCTTGACGATGTAGGCGGGACGGTCGTCGAACTCGCCGCCGTGGCTCGCAGCCTGATCTTCATCGGTCCATGTCATGGAGTCCTTCCATATCTGCGTGGTGCGCCAGGAGTGATCACCCATAACGATGATGGTGGAGGAGTTCCACTGGTTCTTATTTTCGAGGACATGGCGGATATGGTTGAGGTAGAGGTCAGAGAGCGCGAGATTGTCGATGTAAGAGGTGTGTCTTGTGGTGAAACCCCTCTTCTTGCGGTCGTAGAACCCGTAGGGGTGCGGGATGGGCAGGTGCAGAAAGAGGAAGTCGATGGATGGGTCAGCGAGATAGGCGTCGCCGGCGGCAAGGAGACGACGATAGTCGCTGGAGTGCTGGCGGATGTCGCGGGTCTCGTCAGAGAGGGAGCCGGGGCCACGGCCGAAGAGATGTTTTGTATCAAGCCATAGGTTTCGGAATGGGCGGATGAGGTCGACCGCGAGAGAGCGGTTTGGAGACAGGTTGGCGGGCGTCGTTTGGCGGTAAATCCAGAAGCAGTGATCGAGGACCTCGGGCATGATGCGGCAGTAAGGGTTATACCAGCCCGCAATGCCGGTAGTGTAGCCGGCGTCGATGGCGTCCTGGAAGACGGTCTGGTGCTGGTTGAACGGAGTCCAGTTGCCAGTGGAGGGGTCTCTGAGCGAGACGAGGAGGCCGCGAGCTGAGATGTCGACGGCGTCGGAGGGTATGCCGGTAAAGAGCGTGGGAAGGATATATCGGGTGTATAGACCAGCCGGGACAACATGCGTGAAGACGGTGGATTGGGCGGCGAGCTTGTCGAAGGCGGGAAGGGCGAGGCCAGGAAAGCGGCGCTCGTAGACCTGCTGGTACGAGAGTTCGTCGAGCAGGAGCCAGATGATCCGCTGGTGATGCGGCGCCGATGCGAACTGGGTCCTGTGGAGCGTGGGCGCTGGGTTGAGGTTGCGGGCCTGCCAGCCGCTCCACACCAATTGGGTGAAGATCAGCAGGCCGGTGAAGGCGAAGAACCCCAGGATGGCGGCGGCTGTGTGCTGGATCCCTTCGAAGCGGGGGACGAATCTCCTCCAGAAGATAGAGATCGCTATGAGGATGAGCAAGCAGACGATGGCGACGGTGTAGGTGAACCAGTCGGGGACCTCGGCGCCGGAGAAGTTGGCGAAGGTATGGAGGAGAATCGACGGCAGAGCAAGAATGAAGGCCGACCAGATAATGATGCGGAGAGCGCCGGGTCGTTCGGCGAGGAAGAGGAGTGCCGTAAGGAGGAGCGAAAGGGCGACAACGTAGACGATGATTGGAATGATGACAGAGGACGCCGAACCGATGAGGTGGTAGATAAGATCGTGCTCACTGGAGATGAGAGGACCAGTGAGGTCGAGCAGATATAGGTTCGCGAGTCCAAAAGCGACCGTGATGGGGTGGGTAAGGGGCTTCACGGCCTGTTTCTTTCAGGGCGAGATAACAGGATACGGGCGTGCGCACGTGCCGATTCGGGCAGGAGAGAACATGGCTTTCGCGCAGGCGCAACGTAGCCGGCGAATTCTACGAGAAGGCTATAAGGCCTTTCTCCTGGATGTCAACGGTGTATTACGACGGACGGCTGGACTGCGGGATGCCCTTGGGAGTTTTGACGAAGAGGCCCTTGAGGCGCCGACGGAAGTAAAACAACGCTCCCGAGAAGACCGCGCTAATTCCCTGAAAGATCAGGAGGCCTGAGCCCGGATCAACGTAGGCGTAGGCCTGGCGCTCAAAGGTAAAGCTGAGCGCAATAAGAAGCATCAGCGTTATGGCGAAATATTTCAGATTGTGGGTCATTCGTATTCCCTCGGGGAGAGTCATCTGCATGGACAACGCTACCTGAATGAAGACGTAGTTTGCCGACAAAAGTTTCGGGTAAGTTTGTCTTTTTGGTTCCTGATAAGTCACTCATTTGGGGGATTTTCTATTGTCTGCCTGAGCGTGTACGATAGCGGAACCCAGATAATCTTTTGTCGGACATGGAGAACTAACTTGCCTGTTGCTTCGCCCACCATCCTTTTCTCTGCCTGCATCCTTGCAGGCTTCGCCTCAATGTCCATGGCCGCTACCTCTGGCGATAAACCGCATCTGCTGCAGCGACCTGCATTGAGCCAGACACAGATTGTGTTCAATTACGCGGGCGACCTGTGGACCGTGGATCGCAAGGGAGGCCATGCGACACGTCTGACCGTGGGAGTGGGGATTGAAACTTCGCCGGTGTTCTCGCCTGATGGAAGCACGATCGCTTTCACAGGGGAGTACGACGGGAACACGGATGTGTTCACGATTCCCGCTGCGGGTGGTGTGCCGCATCGCGTGACGTATCATCCGTCCGTTGACGCGGCGGTTGGCTGGTCGCCGGATGGAAAGCAGATAGTCTTTCGATCGGACCGTCAGGCGAACAGCCGTTACACGCAGTTGTATGAGGTCCCGTTGACGGGCGGATTCGCCAAATTACTGCCGCTGCCGATGGCTTATCAGGGACAGATCTCCGGCGATGGTGCGAGCATCGCATATTCGCCGCTTGGGCCTTCGTTCAGTTTTGATTACAACCGGTATGTGGCGTGGGGAAACTATCGCGGTGGCCGCGCGAGCACGATCTGGATCACCGGGTTGAAAGATCTCGACAGCACAGAGGTCCCGCACGAGACTGGGTCTGACCTCGATCCAGTGTGGGTGGGGAAGACACTTTACTTCCTTTCCGACCGTAGCGGCCCGATGACGTTGTACAAGTTCGATCCGACGACGAAGTCCGTGACGGAGTGTGTGAAGAACACGGGCAAACCGGACATTCACTCACTCTCAGGCGGCCCGGGTGGACTCGTCTATGACCAGTTGGGCGAGATTTATTTGTATGACACGGCGACGGGGCAGACGCATCTAGTGTCGATTGATGTAACTGGTGATCTACCTGAAGTGCGCCCACGTATTGAGAATGTAAGTACGCAGATCGATCATGTCGGCATCTCGCCAACCGGTCTGCGCGCAGTATTTGAAGCACATGGTGAGATATTGACAGTGCCGGTGAAGAAGGGACCGACGCGCGACATTACGAATACGCCCGGCGTGATGGAGCGGAGTCCGGCATGGTCACCCGATGGACAGTCGATCGCTTACTTCTCTGACGAGTCCGGGCTCTATGCGGTACATGTTGCGAGCCAAACCGGCAGCGGAACAGTGCGTAAGTTTCCGTTGGCAAAAGAGGCGGCTTACTACTTCGATCCAACCTGGTCGCCTGACTCGAAGCTGCTGGCATTTCGTGATAACCGGCTGAATATCTGGATGCTGGATACAGGGAGCGGCAAGTTGACGCATGTCGGCGAGAACGATTTTTTCCACAGCGACAAGCGCGACATTGCGTGGTCGCCAGATTCGAAGTGGATCGCTTATTCTCAGATTGTTGCTAACCATCTTCATTCTCTTTTTCTGTATTCGGTCGAGACGGGCAAGGCAACGCAGTTCACCTCCGACTCCGCTGATTCACGCTTTCCTACCTTCGATCGTAACGGGAAGTATCTGTACCTTACGGCGAGCACGAACGATGGTGGGGCATCGGCCGGTCTCGATATGACGAGCGATCTGCTTTCGCCGGTACGCAATATATATGCCGTAGTGCTGGCAGCAGACCAGGCTTCGCCGATTGCGCCTGAGAGCGATGACGAGAAGACCCCAGCGGAAGCGCACGAGAAAGCGAAGGACAATGCAGATGCTGCGCCAGACGGCGAAGCGAAGGAAGCTAAGCCCGCGGCCGCGAAGACGCCGGTTCCGCCGAAGCCCGTGAAAATCGACCTTGCGGGCATTGAGGGCCGCATCGTTGCCCTGCCGTTGCCGGCGGGTGATTATCTTGATCTGACTGCTGGCAAAACGGGCGTGCTGTACTTCCGTCAGGCCGGTGGCGGAAATCGATTCTCGGAACGTGCGGCTACCCTGAGCCGATTTGTCTTCGATACGCGCAAGACAGAGAAACTGGCCGAGCGTGTTGCGAGCTTCGACCTTTCGGCCGATGGTGAAAAGATGCTGCTGGCGCTGACCCCCGAGGGCATGGGCGGAGGGCGCAGTGCTGGTGGTGAGGCCGCTCCTCGTCCTTCTTATGTGATTGTTCCGGCGAATGTTCCGGTGAAACCGGGCGAAGGCGCCGTGTCGCTCGCCGATCTGCAGGTGCGCATCGATCCTGCCGCCGAGTGGAACCAGATGTACCACGAGGTGTGGAGGGTGGAAAGGGCTTACTTCTACGATCCCAACTTTCACGGCGTTAATACGATTGAGGAGGAGCGGCGCTTCGAGCCTTACGTGCAGTCGATCGCTTCGCGCAGTGATCTGAACTATATCTTCCAGGAGATGCTCAGTGGCTTCTCCGTTGGACATCTTCGAGGCACCGGAGGGGCGATTCCGGAGGCAAAGCGCGTCCCAGGCGGACTGCTTGGTGCGGACTACAAGATAGAAAATGGGCGCTACTGCCTTGCGAAGATACTTGTCGGGGGGAGCTGGAATCCAGACGAGAAGGCGCCGCTGGCCGAACCTGGCTTGAACGTCCATGCTGGCGATTGCATCCTCGCGGTGGGCGGCGAACAAGTGAAGGCAGACGACGACATTCAGCGGCTCCTGGAAGGAACAGCGGGCCACGCGATTACGCTGCATGTGGCCTCGGCCGATGGCAGCAACGCGCGAGACATCACGGTGGTACCGATTCGCAGCGAGGCCGCTCTTCGTAATAGCGAATGGATCGAAGACAATCAGCGCAAGGTCGATAAGCTCTCGGGGGGCAAGCTGGCGTATGTCTACCTGCCGGATACCGGTGCTGGCGGCTTTACGAACTTCAACCGCTTTTATTTTTCTCAACTGAACAAACAGGGAGCAGTGATCGACGAGCGCTTCAATGGCGGAGGGCAGGTTGCCGACTACATCATCGAAGCCCTGCAACGGAAGACGGTAGGCTACTGGGCCTATCGTTACGGCGCGATCGAAACGACGACGACCGCATCGATACCGGGGCCGAAGGTGATGATTATCAATGAAGTGGCTGGCTCCGGCGGCGATGCGATGCCGTGGCTCTTCCATCAGGAGAAGGTAGGGACTCTGGTTGGAAAGCGCACATGGGGTGGGCTGGTCGGCATCGGCGCGATTCCTGTGCTGATGGATGGTGGCACGGTGACCTCACCGAGCTTCGGCTACTTCTCGCCGGAGGGAAAGTGGCAGATCGAGAACCATGGCACCGACCCGGATGTAGTAGTCGAGCAGGACCCGAAGGCAGTGAGTGAGGGGCATGATCCGCAACTGGAGAAGGCGGTCAGTGTTGCGATGCAAGAACTCGCGCAACATCCAGTGCAGGAGCCGGCAAAGCCTGCTTATCCGAACTATCACAAAAAATAGTGGGCGATGCGGAGGAAGCCCCCCGTCGAAACTTATGGTAATTGGGCCTAGGGGGCAGATACGCTACATGCAGTGACGACTGACTTTGCAGCAGATCCGATCTGCGATGGGTCGTGAGAAGCAATGGCTGCGCCCAGGACGATTACTGCAGATGCGATCTGGATGGCCTTGTCGATCTTGGCGAGTTTGTCGAGCGCGTGATCTGCGGTCTGCGTTGCGACCGAGATCTGTTGCAGAGCTTGATCGGCGTTTTGCAACGTGAGGTTGGCCGACTGCACCGCAAGGTTGTCGGAGACGTTCTTCAGGGAGAAGACATAGCCCTGAAGCTGGACGATTCCCGGATCGGTCAGGCGGGCGCCGTCCTTGATGGCATCGAGGCGGATCTGGCCTATTGCAACAGAGATATCGTGGAAGGACTGAGCGAGCTGCTGCATCTGATCGTCCGTGAGGGTCGTGCCTGCATCTGCGGTTGCAAATTTGGGAGAGGCTACGGTCTTGGGCGTGACACTGGAAGGCCCTGATGAGGATGTGTTGGGGAGCTTCGTTGGGGATTTCTTCATGAGAGATTTACCTCGATTGCATGTCTGAAATGGTCGCCTTGAGCGATTCGACGATGGGCGCGGCCTGTTTGGCGATCTCGATTGGGCTGGCCTTCTGCATTGCCTCCCGCGTCAGCTTCGCGTGGAGGACGCCAAGACCATCCATCAGCTTTCCATAAGAGGTGATGTCGTCCTTGCGGAACTGCAGCGCGGTTTTGTCGTGGGCATACTGGCGCTGGACGAGGATGAGCGAGAGCCGCTCGTTGGGCTGGGCCGCGGCCATGGGGCCCTGGTAGAAACTATCGAGTGTGGATTCCTCGTTGGACAGCATGAGGCCATAGTCGTCTGTGATGATCTTTTTCAGGGCCTGGGTGAGGGACTGGATAGCCTGATCATTCGCTTTCATGAGATCGGCGAGCTGCTTTTCGCGATAGCCACGTGTGGCGGCATCGGCCAGGGATTTCAGGATGCTCTGCGCATCGTTTCCTGCCGTAATAGCGCTGGCGGGGAGGCCAGAGTCTGTACTCATGGAGGTTACATTTGCGTCGATCGCCGCGTCGTAACCAAGAGGCTTATTCGAAGAGAGCTTGCCGAGGGCATCGAAGTAGTCGAGCAGGACATTCTGGTCCTTACCAAGCTGGCGGGCAAGCTCCTGGTAAGGCTTGCAATCGAGCGCCTTCAAGGTTGCTGGCCGCTCCTGCGAAGGCGTGTTTTCGAAGAGGGTGTTTTGGCGGGCGCAGGTGCCGGCGACGTCGTTGGAGACTTTGGGGAGAGAGACCCGGGCCTCGTCGGAGAGTTTGGATAGGCCGGCTGCGTCGTCAAGATTTACGCAGCCATTGAGGGTCGCGAAAAAAAATACTGCTGTGAGGATTCGCAAGCAGAGGTGACGCGGGGTCATGCTCAAGGACATGGAGACCTCATTCCTGAGACGCGTTGCTTCAGGGGAGTCTATTTTATTTTGCTGGGGTGGTGGGGGTCTCGGTGTGGGCTTGGACTTGCCACTTGGTGGTGCCGGGTTGGCGTACCCATACGGTGATGGAGTTGTTGTCGTAGTTCTTTACCTGGGGGTTGTCGACGGTGCCGCAGTTGAAGCTGTTGACTACGTGGTAGGCGGTGAGGGCGGAGTCGGGGGAGAGGATGCGGACCTGCAGGTCGCGGAGTTCGTAGGAGTCGAGCTTGCAGTGCTTGAGGGTGATCAGGAGCGAGTCTACGGCCTGGATCTTCTCGTCGACCTGGATGAAGTCCTTGGTGAAAAGGCTGCGGACGGTGGCGAAGTCGCCTTCGGCCATGGTGGTCCAGAGGTGTTGCTCTAAATTTACGATTTCGACGGGGGCGGGGAGTTGGGAAGAGGTTTGTGCGAGGGCCGGTTCGACCAGGGCGATAAGGACTGCGAGGAGAAGGCGCATGGAAATTATGTTAGCGCGAGTCCTGCGGGGGTACCCCCTCCCCTAGAATTTTGATAAAGTACTTGTTTTTCAAGACTTTACAGGGAGTCGATGTCTGCAAAATCGTCATAACATTAGGGTTACGGCTAAAATCTTGCATTCATTGGGTTTATGGCCCGATGATGGATCGAATGGATTTTAGTTTTGCCCCTATTTCTATTATATCGGATTGGAGGGGGAGATTTTCCATTTGGATCTTGTTGTTGGGTAAGGGGATAGGTGGTTTTGGGGCTTGACAAGGTTTTCGGAGTGGTCCGGAGGTGGTGTTAGCGTCTTAGTAGTATCTTGGACCGTACCTAGTGGAGGGTGTGTGAAGAAGATGGCGTGTTTATGGCGAGTTTGTGGTGTTTCGCTGGCTGTTGCTGTGGTGCTGGGGCAGATCGGTGTCGCGCAGACGCAGCCGACGGCTACGAAAGCCAAGAGTTCGGGTGAGGGGAAGCCGACGATGGCGGTATGGACGCCGGACGTGCAGAAGACGCTGGGGGTGCCGGCGGAGAACTTCAATGCGGAGGGGCTGAACAAGCTGACGAAGATGCAGCTGTTCGCGCTAATGACCTCGGCGCGGGCTGATCCGAGGAAGGGGTTGCTGACGTGCCCGGCGAGCGGGACGGCGCCGTCGGGGAGGATCAAGGTGCTGGTGACGGTAGCGGGGGACGATCCGACGGGCGCGATTGCGACGGCGATCAGGCAGTCGGTTGGCTCGCTGAGCGGGGTGGACGTGGTGGATTCGGCGGCGACGGCGGACCGGGCGCTGCATGTGGTGGTGCAGGAGCAGACGGTCAACAAGCGGACGATCGGGTTTACGGCTTCGTATCTGACCTCGACTCCGTGCAGCGAGGAGATCGGCGGCAAGAAGACGGACGTTGAGTTGAAGGGGACGCTGGGTACGTATTCGAACGCGAGGGGACCGGGTCTGGCCAAAGACCTTGCAGGGATGATGGACCAGGAGCTGCAGCCTTTGCGGGCAGGTTCGGTAGCAGTGAAGTGAAGCGGTTCGCGAACGCTCTGGTGGACCTCGATGGGACAGTGACGGACCCGTTCGAGGGGATTGCAGGGTGCATCCGGCACGCGATGCGGTCTATGGAGTTGGAGGCGCCACAAGAGGAAGAGCTGCGCGGGGCGATCGGGCCGCCGCTGCGGCAGAGCTTTGCGCGACTGCTCGCACGTCATGGGGCCGAGGGCCGGGTCGAGGAGGCGATGCGGTCTTACCGTGAGCGGTTTTCTGCGGTGGGTTTGCTGGAGAACCGGGTCTACCCTGGAGTGCCGGAGATGCTGGGCGAACTGAATGCTGCCGGGTGTCGATTGTTCATTGCGACCTCAAAGCCGACCGTGTTCGCGCGGCGGATCGTCGATCATTTTGGATTGTTCGGACATTTTGCTGGTGTGTATGGAAGCGAGCTCGATGGCAGGCTGGAGAACAAGGGCGACCTTATCCGGTTCGTTCTCGAAGAAGAGCGTATCGCGGCCGACGATGCGGCGATGATTGGAGACCGGAGTCACGATGTGGTAGGCGCGAAGGCGAACGGGGTCTTTGCTGTCGGGGTCCTGTGGGGGTATGGCTCACGGGAGGAGTTGGAGGGTGCCGACGTTAGGTGCGATAGCCCGGGTGAGGTGGTCCACTTTTTAGTGGGTCAACCGGGCGGGGGTCCCGGTGAAGTCCGGGGCTTGCATCAATAGACAATTTTGTATATACATATTTGTATAGGCGGCCGTACGATTGCGTTTCGAATGGGACGAAGAGAAGAATCGCAGCAATTTACGTAAGCATGGGATCGGTTTTGTTACGGCCACGCGGGTGTTTGAAGACCCCGGTTGCGTCATGGAACAGGACCGGTGAGATCGATGGCGAACAGCGGTGGCAGACGATTGGGCGGATTGGTGCCGTGATGGTGCTGCTGGTTGCGCACACGGTCGTGGATGACGACGAGGACGTAGTTTGCAGGATTATTTCGGCGCGACGCGCGACTGCGCGTGAAAGGAGACGTTATGAATCCAACACCAATTAAGGGAAGGCCGGGAATGGTCTCGTATCGACGCAAACCGGGAGCTCCGCTCACCAAGCGAGAGCGGGCGGAGTTGGAGAAATTGGCCCGAATGCCGGAGCACGAGATCGATACGTCGGACATTCCTGAACTTCCGGCGGGGTGGTTTAAGAATGCGGTGCGCGGGAAGTTCTATCGTCCAGTGAAGCAGGCGGTGAGTTTGCGGCTCGATGCCGATGTGATTGCGTGGTTGAAGAAGGACGGCGAGGGGTATCAGACGCGAGCGAACCAGATGCTGCGGGAGCGGATGCTGGCGGAGTTGGGGTCTCGGTGAGTAGCGCAGCTCGAATGCACATCTCGTACATGGGCCCGCCCAAATCCCAAAAAAGTTGACGATCTGCGACTTTCTCGGTGAAGCACGAAGTTTGTCCTTGTGTGTTGATACGGCGTGGAGTAGTTTCGATACGACTTCAAACTTACTGAGAATAGGTCGTACCAGGTATGCGCCGTTTCGTTGCGTCTTCTCTTGTTGTTCTTTCTGCAATTGGCAATTCTGCCCTTGGTCAACAAGAAAAGGCCCCTGCGGCTCCCGCGAATGCTCCGGTAGCAGCGCCGAGCGGGCCACCCCCACCAAATACTTTGCAGGATGGGACCGCGGTGAAGCTGCGGCTGGCTGAGAACCTCACTTCGGCGACGGCTAAGACCGGCCAACAGGTGCTGTTTGAGGTGGTGGAAGAGGTGGATGTCGAAGGTGTACCTGTGGTGGCGAAGGGTGCGCAGGCGCTTGCTACGGTAACAACGGCAGAGACGAAGAAGAGCATGGGGCGTGGCGGCAAGCTGGATGTGAATATCGACAGCGTGCGGCTAGTGGATGGGGAAAAGGCGATGTTGCGCGCGACAGAGGGCGGCAAGGGCGGCGGCCACGTCGGGGCGATGACTGCCGGGATGGTGGGAACCGCGATTGTGTTTTTCCCTGCGGCCCCTCTGCTGCTGTTTATTCACGGCAAGGACATCACGATTCCGGAGGGGACGGCGGTTACGGCGTTTGTGCAGGGAGACATGAAGCTCGATATGGCGAAGTTCGCGCCTGCGCCTCCGACTAGCGATATGGTGGCGAGTGCTCCGGCTGCGGCAGCTTCCGGATTGACCGTGGAGGCAAATGTGCCGAATTGCGATATCGAAGTAGACGGGAACTTCGTCGGGAGTACGCCGTCCACGCTCAACCTTGCGCCTGGTAAGCACGAGATTCTGGTGAAGAAGACGGGATATCAGGATTGGTCGCGCAGCATGATGGTAGGGACGGGAGCGGTGAGACTTAGCGCAGAGATGGAAGCGGCAAAGTAGAAGACATAACTCGAGGGACGGTTCGCGCATAGCTCGAATGCCCACTCATTCGACCCACCAGGACAAGAAAGGTTTTCGTCATCCCGCCGACAAAACTGGTCGGAAAGAGCACTAGGATGTGGTCGGATTGGATGTTGAGGCCCAAGACGGAGTCGATATTCTGGAGGCAATTCGCCTGAAAGCATCACGTTGATTTGTGGAAATTCATCCAAGACCACGCGAATGCCCCATCTCCTCCGCTAACTGTGCGATGTCGATGGGGCATAGGGTTTTGGTTATGGCGGCGGGTTCGCCGAGGCAATGGGTTGAATTAGGAGCGGAGGCGTGAGAGCGATCTCCGGGCGAATGGTAGCGCGGCGAGGCCGAGGCCAAACAACGAGATGGTCGCGGGCTCAGGCACGGTTGGGTTTGGGTTCGACGCCGTCTCCAAATCGATCCCGGCGATCAGGGGGTCTTGATCTCCAAGCGAGGTCCCAGTGACGGTGAAGGCAATGGTTGAGGACGAGGATGTGGCCGTGAAGTTCAACACGTCCGTGACCCAAGGAAGCGCGAGTTCCCCATAGGCACTGTTCTGAACCATCTCATATGAGCCTATCGACGTCCCGTTGACCAGAATATCCAGAAATTCGGGGCCGGTGCCTAGAACGTTCTCGTTGCTCACTCCTAAAGACAGGGTATACGTCGTACCAATCGACGTGGCCACTGTCTGCTCAATGCCGTCGCCGGAGGCCGGACCCGCGTCACCGTATCCGCCAGTATCGAAGAAGTAGGTAAAACCGTTGTAGGAAGGGTCCCGAAGACAGAATCTGCGATTACGCCATCGGGCGGGCCTATGTTTGTCCAGCCTTCCGGTGCCGCGACCTCGCTGTAGCTGTTATTTGTTAATGCGAAACCACCGTTTGTAAGCAAGTTCGCTTTCGCGGTCGGACACAAGATCGTCAGAAAAGCCACCGCGGCGGGGACAAGTTTCCTCAAATGATTTGTCATCACGGTTCCTCCATTAGATTGTCCGCGGGAGTCGGAGTGGTATTTATATCATCCATAGGCAAAATGTCAATGAGTTTCGACGTTAAAAATACAATATGCAATTATGTGCATAGATTACGCAGAGAGCAGCACGGGACGATCTGACTGAGAGACAGCCAACGGGGTTGGTCGGGAGGTCGCTACTACGGTGTCATTCAATGACATCAGTTCATCGGCGTAGCGTTGTGTTGA
This sequence comes from uncultured Acidobacteriaceae bacterium, assembly GCA_963756685.1. Taxonomy (GTDB): domain Bacteria; phylum Acidobacteriota; class Terriglobia; order Terriglobales; family Acidobacteriaceae; genus Edaphobacter. The sequence continues at coordinate 1,248,135 of CAVWON010000001.1, read as the reverse complement.
TCGAGGGCCATGGAGTTTGGGCCGGACTTGAGTTGCACCGGCTTGTCCCATACGAGGACCTGATTGCCGACACGCGCGGAGATCATCAAATAGTAGGTGCCAGGGGCGACGCCGGGAAAGGTGCCGCTGCCGTTGGCGTCGGCACGGACGGCCGAGGCGGCGTTGACTTTGATGGCGTCCGAGATCTTTTGACAGTCGGGTGTTCTGGTGGGAGCGCAGGCGGAGCCTACGTATTTGTAGGGCGAGACTCCGGGTGGGACGGTGACTCCGCCCTTTGCGAGTGCGTTGGCGTAGCTGTCGCGCAGGAGAACGTAGGGACGTCCGGCGAGAGGACTGGGAGCGCCCGGTTGCGCGGGGAACCCTGAGGTGATGGCGAGAGTGGCGTCGCCCAGGGTGGCGCCGGGAACCGAGAGTGTGCCTCCGCCGTTGTATGCGGCCGTGCCGGGAGTCGCTGCCGGATTTCCGGAAGCGGGGCCTGCTGCGGACGCGACCATGGTTGCAGCGGTGCCGCCGCTGGAGGGAATGGTCTTGCTGGGAGCGAGAGCGGTGAGGTTGCAGCTCTGCTCCATTGGCGCGAAGGTGAAGTCGCCGTCGTCGTTCTGGCCGGTGACGATGCGTCCGTGGACCTGATAGGGGCCGGTGGCGGAGGGTTCGAGTGAGCCGTTCGGTGCGAAGGCGAGGGTGAGGGGGTGGTCGGGTGCGTTGATCTTGACGACGGCCTTTGCTCCGTCCGCCTCGACGGTGTAGGGATAGGCGCGGGCGGAGTCGGGGCCGCAGCCGAGGATGGCGGACTCGGGGAAGAACTCGACGCTGAAGCCGGTGGAGGCGGCGTAGATGCCGTGCATGCGGATGCCGGGAGGTGTCGGATGGGCCTTTATCGCCGCCGAACATGGTCTTAAGGAGATCGGTCTGCATGGTCTGTACGCCGACGCTGGCGCCCTTGGTGGAGAGGTTGATGGCGGAGCAGGTGGCGCGTTTGGGGGCGAAGTTGGTGTAGCCGGGTGTGGATGCGCCGGCGACGTAGGTGCTGTTGGTGTGGGTGGTGGCGGCGTCGTATTGGCCGTTGCCCTGGTAGGTGAGCTGGGATTGGCCGTACATGCCGGTCTGGCTCTGATTGACGGTTTCGTGGGTGGTGGTCTGGGAGGTTTCGGTGTGGCCGGGGCTGGAGCTACCAGGGGTGTAGCCGGCGGCGACTACGCCGTCGATGGTGACGGGGCCGGGCGGTCCGGTGATGGTCGTTTCATTGGCGCTCAGGGTGAGGACGAGGGGCTTCGGTCTGGTGGCGATGGTGATGACGGCGCGGCCGCCTTTGAAGTCGAGGGAGTAGGCCTCTTGATTGGGCGACAGGAAGGAGCAGTTGACGAGGACGCCGCCGTCGATGAAGTCAAGGCGCCAGTTGCCGGGGCCGACGAAGACTCCGGCCATGGTGGGTCCGGATGCGGGTCCGTCTTTGATCAAGCCTGGAGCGACCTGAGATGCGACCGAGTTGAGCATCTGGCCGAAGGCACCCAACAACTGGTTGCCGGTGCAGCTGGCCGGAAGCCTGCCGGAGCTGACGCAGCGGCGCATTGCGCGTTCCTCGGCGTTCTTTGGAGGGGTGATCTGCTGCTGGTTATTGCCGCCACCGGCAACGGTTTGTGGACGCGGGGCCATCTGGCTGTTGGCCTTGGCTACGTTTGCGTCGTAGGTGTCCTGCTGCTTCTTCTGGAAGGCCTGCGCTTTGGCGATCTCCTGCGCGGTGGGCTGCTTGCAGGTGGGAAAGAGCTTCTTCAGTGCGCCGCGGGTCATGTTCGTGTATTGCATCAGTCCGTTGGGCAAGATGTGGTCGGGATGGCCGACCATGCAATTTGCGTTGTCGGAGAGATCGCGGATATTGCAGTTCTCGATGAACATGCGCTCCCCGCTGCAGACGTAGATGACGCCTGGGGTCAGGTCTTGCGCAACGGCGAGGGTGGAGGCGAAGAGAGCTAGCAGCGCCAGGACGCTCAGGTTGAAGAGGCGGAGTGGGCTTTGGCTACGGTAGTTCGAAGGAGATGGGCGCATCGTTAGGACCCCCGATTTTCGAGGTGGGCGCAGTCTCCGACGGCCCTCGGGGGACTCGCTTCGTGCCATAAGATCTGGCCCGGGCGTTGCTCTGGGAAGGAAAGTCGATGGTAAGACTTTTTGGCTTCAAAGAGCAAGCGACGCGGGTCAGTTTTTGGTGGGGGCCGGTTTGGCTGCGCCGCCGGAGGTGAGGAAGAGTGAGTAGAACTCTCTCTCTCCCATGACGCGGCGAAGTTCTATGAAGGCGAAGAGAGGAATGAAGGTGCAGAAGACGATGAGGCTCTTGCCGATCAGATCGTCGAAGTGGATATCGTTCCAGACGGCCCCAAAAGGTTTGTGGTGAATGAGGCGTTTGATGAACTCTTCGAGGAAGTGGAAGGCCAGGCAAAGCAGACCGAAGACGAAGGCCTTGTAGACAACGGATTGATACATCGGTCTGGACTCGGCGCCCGTGCCGATGTGGGCCATTTCGCCGATGAGGATGACTTTGGCGATGACGAGAGCATTGATGATCGCGAAGCCGTAGTTCAGATAATTGACGTCGTACTTTTTCAGCAGCAGCATGGTGTAGGTCGTGAGTGCGCAGAAGAAGAAGGCCAGATACGCGGAGATGATGATGAAGTCCTTGAGGTCCTGCTTGGCCTTCTGCTTGAAACCAGGTGCCGCCGGGTCTTTGGTCATTTGAGGTTCTCCTGTTCTCCGGAGCGACGATTAGGCCATGAGGGATTGTAGGCCAATCGGCCGTACCGATGATTTTTGCTGAGGCTTTTGAGTTTTAGAGGTGGGTGATGGCCTGTGCGGCGAGGGTCTTTTCGATTGCCTGGTTCTGTTCGCCGGTGTTGCCGGTGAGGCGGGCCATGATGAGGATGAACCTGCGGGCCCTTGAGGACGTAGAGGGCGGCGGAGTCCTTTCCGGTGACGAAGAAGGCGTCGTCGCCAAGGCCGGAGGCGGGCACCAGGTGGCCGGCGGATTGGGCCTGCGATTTGAACATGGCGAACGAGGCGCTGTCGCGGAGGGTGATGTAGACGTTGCCGTCGCGTTTGGTGGCGTGCCAGATGCAGTTCTTGGGGCCGGGTGTGCCGTCGTTGACGGGAGTTCCCATGGCGGCGGTGACCTGGGCGGTGGTGAGGAAGGTGCAGGGATCGGCGGCGCGGGCGGGAGCGGTGGCTGCGGCGGCGAAGAGGACGGTAAGAGCTGTGACGAAGAGGCGGGTTGAGGTAAGGCGCATGCGGCGGGGCTCCTTTGCGGGAGATTTGCGGCGCCTGATCGATATGGTGCGGGGCCGTAGCAGCGGGCGCCGTGTCTGCGGGGATTATATTGCTGGGCGGGGAGGGCCCGAAAGAGGAGCGGCTGGGGCCCATTGTCAAGGAGCGGGGGTGAGGCCGTGGCGGCGCATGATTTCGCCGATGGCGGCGGCGTTGGGTGGGGTGCCGCGTGGGGTGGATTCGAGGACGGCGGCGACCTCGCGGAAATAGTCGGGGCCGAGGAGGCCGGGGGTGATGATGGCGAGGGTCTTTGACGGGGCGGAGTGGAGGTTGTCGAAACGGTGAATGGCTCCGCGAGGGACGACGACGGAGTCGCCAGGGCCGAGCTCCATTTTTTGGCCGGTCAGGGTGAAAGTGAGGACACCCTCAAGGCCGTAGAGGGTCTCTTCGTAGGCGTCGTGGCTGTGGGCGATGGGGACCTTGGCTCCGGGGGCGACTTCAAACTCGAACATGGCGACGGAGCCTCCGGAGGCCTGGGGCTCGACGAGGTAGCGGATGGTGAGACCTCCGAAGCGGACCTCTTCGCGGGTGGTTGTTGGCATAAGTTTTCTTGGTTTCCCTCTGTTGGCGTTCGGGCGATTGTATCCTGCCGGGCCTTTCGCTACCACGAAAATGCCCCGCCTTCGCGACGACAAAACCGTCGCGAAGATGGGGCACTCGTCTGTGGCAGTTCGATCAGATGCCAGCTGAACGGCTTTCGTCGGGCCCGCTTTGTTTTAGAAGGCGAGCAGACGATCGAAGAACGACCGGTATTTGCGAAGCGCTTGACGAAGATCTTCCGTCGAGACCTCGGTTCCGCGGTCCCACTGGTGCTCGAGGTCGGCGCGCTCTGCTGCGAACTGTTCGGCGAGACGCTTGACTACAGTGGCGACGAGACTGTCGGCTTGTTCGACTGCGGCGCGGGGTTCGTCGACGAAGCTGATCTGAGTTTTGTCCCAGCGAGCGCGAAGATCGTTAAGTTCGTTGTCGGGAAAGAGCGCGGTTGGGCGGTCGTTGGTCACTACCGTCTGCTCTGGAGTTAGAGTCCGGGCGCCATTGATCTGGGCACTGTCAGCGGAGCGAACATCAGTACGCACGCTGTCGACCTCTTCGATATCGTCGGCGGGCGGATGGTTCGATCTGATAGCGAACTGCAGGGTTTGCAATATCTGCAGTGGTTAGGTTTGTGTCTTCGCGAAGTTCGGGGGTCATGCTACCTCCTTGTGGATAACGGCGGGAGTGCCGAGCAACTCATCGAACAGGGACCGAAAGTGCACCATGGCCTGGCGGAGGTCTTCGGTGCTGGCCTGGCCCTTGCCGTGGCGCAGGACGATGTTGTGCGCGGAGCGATAGTTGCCGACAGTATTCGGGTAGTGGACGGAGATGTCCTCGGCCCGCCGGTCAAACTCATTCATTGGATAGCCACGCGAGTTCATGACGTCGGTAACGAGGCGGTCGGCTTCATTCACCGCACCGCGAGGATCATCGACGAACTGCTTCTGCACGAACGCCCACTGCTGGAGATACCTCTCCTGTTCGGCTGGGGGCAGGCTGCGAAGTTTGAGGTGAGTGACGCGCTTTTCCCGTTCGGCAAGAATGGCCTCTCCGCGCTCGAGGTTTCCCTGCTGGCGGACGACGCGTTCGTATTCGGGGCCGAAGGTTTGTTTGAGACGCTCGCTTCTGCGACGACGCTCGTAAAGGACTGCTACGACGATGACAATGACGGCGACCACAGCGACGATGATCGCGATCAGGGTTTTCTGGTCCATAATTACCCCCTGCTGACTTGATGCATGGGGGCGTGGATAACGTTGTGTCCGATGGAAGCCGGGACCCGAGTGGATTTCGATGCTACGAACAAGGTTTGTCTGGATGGTTTTCCGGGCGGTCACTCGCACTTATGGGGGTTTCAGGGCACCGGGCCTTCGCAGCCGCGAAGATGCGCCACCTGATTTGTGACGGTACGGTCAGATAAGGCCACCCAGCCTTTTGACGCGCGATATCAATTCTTTTTGTCTGGTGAATGCAAGGTATCGTGTGGTTCCCGATATTTGAAGAACCATCCGGCCGAGGCGGTCGCGAGAAAACCAAAGCCAACGAGAAGAACTACAGTGATCAGAACTCCCACAGCGAGCGTCATGCTGCCTCCTTGGTCTTCGCTGCTGTGTCCGGGGTGCCGATGCCGGACAGCACACAGGAATGACCAATCAAAACTGAACCGTCACGAGACACATTACGCTTATCGCTTCAGAACTAAATACCCCATAGGGGTCACGTGAATGGGGGCGGGTGGCCCACATCTGAAATCTGGGTGCCCCATCTTCGGCGCGGTTTTATCGCGACTAAGGTGGGCCATCGTGCGAAGCACGATCCTGTCACGTCAGACACGAGTGATGTGGACGGGGGCAGGTTCGTCGTACAGGTAATGGCAAAAAGAAGACCAGCGCCAGTCCTCAGGCCTTTCCACGAGGCGTCGAGTGACTGGATTGCGGTGCATGTATTTCAGCTTTTCGACTCGCTTGTTGTGGGTGAAGACGTTGAAGTCGTAGTAGCGGGACCTGCCAGAAGGGTTTCGGGCCGAGACGCTTCGAGACCGACAGCTTGAGGGACTGGATCGCCTTCGAAAGCGGGACTTCGTGGTCCAGCGGTTCGCTGATGAGGAGATGGACGTGCTCGGGCATGACGACGTAGCCGAGGACTTCGAAGTTGTAGCGTCTGCGGGTGAGTTCGAGGGAGTCGAGGAAGATGTCTTTTGAATCTGAGGTGGCAAGGTACGGTTCGCGGCGGTAACAACTGAAGGTGATGAAGTGGTCGTCGCCTTCTCTCTGGAATCGTTTGAGGCCTGACGGCATGGGTGAGTTTAGAGTATCGGGATTTTCGCTGCCGCGAAAATGACCCACCTTAGCGACGATAAAACCGTCGCGAAGATGGGGCACCCACTTGTGGTAGTACTGTCAGATGTGGGCCACCCGTCCAGATGGACGTGCTCGGGCATGACGACGTAGCCGAGGACTTCGAAGTTGTAGCGTCTGCGGGTGAGTTCGAGGGAGTCGAGGAAGATGTCTTTTGAATCTGAGGTGGCAAGGTACGGTTCGCGGCGGTAACAACTGAAGGTGATGAAGTGGTCGTCGCCTTCTCTCTGGAATCGTTTGAGGCCTGACGGCATGGGTGAGTTTAGAGTATCGGGATTTTCGCTGCCGCGAAAATGACCCACCTTAGCGACGATAAAACCGTCGCGAAGATGGGGCACCCACTTGTGGTAGTACTGTCAGATGTGGGCCACCCGTCCAAAGCACGATCCTGTCATATCAGACACGAGTAATGTGGACGGGGGCAGATTGGTCGTCCGGGTAATGACGGAAAGAAGACCAGCGCCCACTCATCGCACGAAAAGACGCGGTGGAAGGAGCACCCATTCTTTGGGTAGGCCACCCGGATTGAAAACGGGACTGGACGGGCACGCGGGAGAGACATTCTGCGTGCCGCTCCATGACCCGGTCCAATTTGAACCTCCGCCTCCGCGGGCGCCGCCAAAGACAAACTGTTTCCATGACTGATCGTTGTTGTTGAGGCCTTCAGGAGTTCCAGCGTGGTCGCCATTGTTTTGTCCACACGCAGTTTGGTGACCGGATTTGACGGCAAGAGCATTGTAGTTGGTAGTGAAGTTGGAATAGACCGCTGCACCCCATTTCCACTGAATGGATACGCCAGAGGTGCCGTTCGCACTAAAGGTCCCCTCCCAATTTACGGGATTGATGCCGCCGACGAGTCCGCCGCTCGGCACAGGCCACGCCAGGCCAGTTAGAAATATCTCATCGTCTCCTTTGACTGGCACCGTAGTCGTCCATGTGTTGGTCATCGTGCTAAATGTGGTGGAGCTGCAAGTAGCACTTGGAGAGAAGACGATCTGCGCATTGGGGACCGCCAATTGATATTGCGTTCCGCCTTCCGTAAACGAAATCGTTGAACCTGTCAGGCTCACTGTCGCTCCACTGCTGGGTATTCCGGTCGCAGTAAAGTTGGCATTGAACCAGACATAGTCGCCTCCAATCATAGAAGTGCCATTAAAGTTCGAGCTGTTTGCCGACTGCACTGAGCAAGCCGGCGTGGGTGCTGGTCCGCAGGTAAGGGTTGAGGGCGAGAAGCTAATGTTTATCGTCGAAGGATCTGCCTTCGAGAAGATCGGCATCAGCGAGGCTGTACCGGAGAATGTGAAGCTGCCGACAAGCGCGGGAAACGAACCCGTGACGGTGTCGGTGAATGTGCCTGAGCCTGGCGCCGTAAATGGAATTGATGCGATGAGAGGAAACCCGCTGGATCCCGGTGAAACCTCGATTGAGTAATCGATGATGTACTGCGATCCTGGCGTCAGTCCGGATGCGGACAGGGCAAGACTGTAGGCGCCGCATGTTGTTGTGGCGTTAGCAGTACCAAAGCTGGCCAAGGCTGGCGTGGCAGACAGCACGAGCAGCCCGAATGTTACGCCCAGGACCGTCAGGCATCGCTGAAACATATTTGTTCCCCCGGCAGAAAGTCTTTACGGAGATCAACGCAATTGGTGCACTCATCTGTTGTTACTCTTTGTTCCAAGTCCCCGACATACCACCATTGTGTTATTGCGTTGATTTCGTGCTGATTGCAAAAGGGTTGTCTAAGCGTTGGAATTCTGGCTGCAGCGAAAATGGCCGACCATAGCGACGATGAGACCGTCGCGAAGATGGGGCACCCAGTTGTGATGGTTCGTTCAGATGTGGGCCACCCGCCCAGCCTTCTCGATATCGCCTTCCAGTTTCCGGTTCGTAATCGAAAAACCCAGAGACCGCAACCCGGATGTAAGCCTCCTTCTTCTGGAGTCGAGCAGGTTACGTACAAATAATCCAGCCGTACGGGATAAACTTTCCGCTCTGCAAAGCCATTTGATGGCCTTATATAAAAAGACCGATTAGGCGGGTGGCCCACATCTGAAGTCTGGGTGCCCCATCTTCGGCGCGGTTCTATCGCGACTAAGGTGGGCCATCGTGCGAAGCACGATCCTTGTCAGACACGACTGATCTGACCGGGGCGGGATCGTCGCTCTTTTGTGGAGATAGGTTGGCCAGAGCCTAGGTGCGGCACCCGAAGACTTGGCAGAAGTAATTCCCAAAATGGGAATCCCTCAAAAATAAATCCGCGAAAAGTGGCAAATTTTTCGAGCCTGACAAAGTGGCCGTCAACTCACCAGCATTCACCACAGGACAGAGGTCGTTGCAGGAGGAATGAAATGGCTATTCGAGGAAGAGCAATTCGGGTCACGATCCTGCTGCTGTTCTCGTTATCTTGGCGAGGCATCGGGGCCTCGCAAGGTTTAGCACCCTCGCAGAGGCACGGTGGCCTTTTACTAAAGGACTTCCAAATACCGAAGGGTGCACGGGTTGTCGGCTACGAGATTCACCTGGTTGGAGGAGCGTTTGAGAGCATCACGGATATCCCGAATGGATGGCACGTTGCATTTGAAAACGATCCGTCATGGAAGGCGAGTTTTGAGGCCCACGCGAAACCAGGCGCTACGGCACTGGACGAAAAAGCGCTTCGGAGCATTTGGCTCCAAATAACACGAAACGAGGTTGGAGACACACAGTTCAACGTGTGGGGTTCGTTGACCGTGGCTTCCAATCTGGGTGTAGAGAAGGAAGTCCCGTTGAGCTCATTCAGCTTCGACTTCATCGAGCGCTATTCACGACACCGACTATATTGATCAAAAGGGTCTGGCACCTGAACCGATTCCCAAATGGGAATCCCTCAAAAATAAATCCGGGAAAGTGACAAATTTTTCTAGCCCAAAAAGTGACCGAAAACGTACCAGCTTCCACCAGCAATCCACCACAAATTCACCATCAAAAAACCACGTTCTGCCACCCGTTTTTGCCAAAACCCCCAGCAAAAACGGGGAAACCACCAGCGAAGAAAAATTACTGCAAAAGCGTTCCCTCTTCGGGTTGGGTCTTGGCTTCTTCGGGTGGGATGACGACGGCGGCGGCGACTTTGTCCTGGTCTTCGAGGTCGAGGAGCTTGACGCCCTGGGTGCCACGGCCGGCGGCGCGGATGGATTTGGTGTCGATGCGGATGATCTTGCCGAACTGGCTGATGACCATCAGCTCGCTGGTCTCGTCGACGAGGTTGATGCTGGAGACCTTGCCGATCTTAGGCGTCGTCTTCATGTTGATGACGCCCTTGCCGCCGCGGGACTGGAGGCGGTATTGGTCGACGTCGGTGCGCTTGCCGTAGCCGTTCTCGGTGACCGAGAGGATGAGGCAGGGGGTGAGGCCGAGCTGCTTGTCGAGTTTTTCGAGCTTGGCCGAGGCCTCAGGAGATAACGCAGGAGCGCTGAGTTCGGCGGGGTCGCCGGAGAGCTCGAGCGGAGTGACGGCGGTGGAGTCGGCGACCTCGTCGATGGCGGCCTCGACCTGGTTGGTGAGGCCCTTCTGCGCTGCCCGCTCAAGGCGCTGCTTGTTGCGGGCTTCGTTGGATGGCGTGACGGCGGCGCCGATGACGTAGTCGCCCTTGCGGAGCGAGATGCCGCGGTTGCCGGTGGCGGGACGGCCCATGGGGCGGAGGTCCTGCTCGTCGAAGCGGATGGCCTGGCCGTCGTGGGTGGCGATGAAGATGACCTGCTGGCCGTCGGTGATGCGGGCGGTGATGAGCTCGTCGTCCTTCTCGATGTTGATGGCGATGATGCCGCGGGCCATGACGTTGGAGAAGTCCTTGAGGGCGGTCTTCTTCACCGTTCCGTTGCGCGTGGCGAAGAGGACGTACTTGCTCTCTTCTTCGAGGTCGCGGACGGGGAGGATGGTGACGACTTTTTCGCCGGGCTGGAGGGCGACGAGCGAGGCCATGGCCTTGCCCTTGCCGGCGGCGCCGACGTCGGGGACCTCGTAGACCTTGAGCCAGTAGACGCGGCCGGTGTTGGTGAAGCAGAGAAGATAGGCGTGGGTGGAGTCGATGATGAGCTGGGCGACGAAGTCCTCTTCGCGGGTCTTCATGCCGAGGCGCCCGGTGCCGCCGCGACGCTGCTGGCGATAGGTGGAGATGGGCGTGCGCTTGAGGTAGCCGGTGTTGGAGACGGTGACGGCGACCTGCTCGTCGGCGATGAGGTCTTCGAGCTGGAGCTCGGTGGTCTCGTCGATGATGGTGGTGCGGCGTGCGTCGCCGTACTTGTCGCGGATCTCGGTGAGCTCCTTGATGATGACTTTGCGGAGCTTGGCGGGAGAGGCGAGGATGGACTCGAACTCGGTGATGTTGTCGCGGACCTCGGCGAGTTCTTTGAGGAGCTCGTCGATGGAGAGCTGGGTGAGGCGGTAGAGCTGCAGTTCGAGGATGGCGTCGATCTGCTTGTAGGAGAGGATGAGCGTGCCGGTGGTGGAGAAGGTCATGTCGACGCCGTACTTGGCGGGGTCGAGGGTGACGCCGCGGAGCTCGGTGCCGCGGAGGTTGATGCGCTTGCCGGAGAAGTACTGGAAGAGATTTTCGCGGGCGTCGACGCGGCTCGATGACTGACGGATGATCTTGATGACGTTGTCGAGGTGGTCGAGGGCGATCTGGTAGCCGAGGAGGATGTGCTCGCGGTCGCGGGCCTTGTTGAGGAGGAAGGCGGTGCGGCGGCGGACGACTTCGACGCGGTGGTCGAGGAAGGCGCGGATGGCTGCGTCGAGCGGCAGCTCCTTTGGCTGACCGTTGTGGACGGCCAGGAAGATCATCGAGAAGGACTCCTGCATCTGGGTGTGCTTGTGGAGCTGGTTGAGGACGATCTGATGCTCGGCGCCGCGCTTGAGGCCGATGACGATGCGCATGCCGTCGCGATCGGACTCGTCGCGGAACTCGTCGCGGGCGATGTCGGTGATGACGCCCTCGTTGACGAGCTCGGCGATGCGCTCGATGAGCTTGGCTTTGTTGACCTGGTAGGGGATCTCGGTGACGATGATGGCCTGACGACCGCCGGAGATGTTTTCGATGCTGCACTTGGCGCGCATCATGAAGCGGCCACGGCCGGTGCGGTAGGCCTGGGCGATGGTGCTCCTGCCGAAGATGAAGCCGCCAGTGGGGAAGTCGGGGCCCTTGACGTGCTCGAGGGCGAGTTCGAGGTCGGAGCGAGTCTCGGCTTTGTCCTTCGAGAGGAGCGCGATGCAAGCGTTGGCGACTTCGGTGAGGTTGTGCGGCGGGATGTTGGTCGCCATGCCGACGGCGATGCCGGAGCTGCCGTTGACGATGAGGTTGGGGATGCGCGCGGGAAGGACGGTGGGCTCGAGGGAGGACTCGTCGTAGTTGGGGGCGAAGTCGACGGTGTCGGAGTCGATGTCGGCGAGCATTTCGCCGGCGAGGCGGGTGAGGCGGGACTCGGTGTAGCGCATGGCGGCGGCGGAGTCGCCGTCGACAGAGCCGAAGTTGCCCTGGCCATCTACTAAGAGATAGCGGAGAGAAAATGGCTGGGCGAGGCGGACCATGGTGTCGTAGATGGCAGAGTCGCCGTGGGGGTGGTAGTTGCCCATGACGTGGCCGACGACCTTGGCGGACTTGGTGTATTTCTTGTTGAACTGGAGGCCCATCTCCTGCATGCCGTAGAGGATGCGGCGGTGGACGGGCTTCAGGCCGTCGCGGACGTCGGGCAGAGCGCGGCCGATGATGACCGACATGGAGTAGTCGAGGTACGACCGGCGCATCTCCTCTTCAATATTGATGGAGAGCATGAAGGCGGCGCCGCGGCCCTGGACCGTGTTTGGGGGCATTCCGCCGGGGTTTTCGGGGTCGTTCGGGGGAGTGAGGGGGAGTTCTGGATTCTGATCGTCTGCCATGGATTTATATCCATTATATAGAGAATTAATTGTGGTGTTCTAACGGTCAGAGATCGATGGAATCGCAACCTCTAACCGATGCGCGGCATCGTACTTAAGGGTTGTCTCGGAGCCCAACGATACAATTTTCCATATTATTGATGACAACTACGTGACAAATTCTGGACATCTTGGAGACTTTGTGACGAACGCGCTGAATTCAGGGATGAATGCACCGAAATCGGGGCTGAGTTGCAAAAAAGTGAGGAATCATTCATTTTTTTTAGCAACTTCACACAGAAATCCGGGTCTGACGTCGGCGCCGCGATGACGTTGCGATCCCTCCAGGGACGCCACGAAAGTAGCAGAGGTAACTTTGCCGTTTGGTATATGAGCTGCCTACGCGCTGCTTGAGGGAATCTGCTGTAATCCATTTTAAATCATAGAGATGGCGGGAAAGTTTTCTGCCGCGAGCGAATGGCATAGGAAATGCCTTGCGAGAAGTATGCGATCTTATCGGGCTCTTTTTGTTCTTACCTGTGTTCTATCCTTCCTCTCCCTCTCTCTTCCCTTCACAGCAAGGATCTCTTACGCGCAAGAGACAACGGCTGGTCTGCAAGGGACCATTAAGGACGGCACAGGCGCCGTCATCCCAAATGCGACGGTAACAATTTCCAGCCCGACGCTGGTCGGCGACAAGACGACCGTGACCGACAAACAGGGAAACTACCGGTTCGCCAATCTCCCTCCGGGACCGTATGTCGTCAATGTGACGGCGAAAGGATTCACAAGCCTAAGGCGTGAGGGCCTGATTCTCGAGGTAGGCCACCTTCCAACGGTCGATCTGACGGTTGCTGTTGGCGGTGAAGCGACTGTGGTTGAGGTGACCGGTGCGGCTCCCACGATTGATGTCACTTCTGTTACCACGCTGACGAACGTCACCCAGGACGTAATCAACTTCGTCCCGCGCGGAACGTCGTTTCAGTCGGTCATTCAGTTTGCGCCTTCGGCCCGCAACGAGCCGCTGATGGGAAATACGATGACGAATGGCAGCGGCAGCGTCTCGCCCGGCAATGGCAGCAACGGCCAATCTTTTGGCTATTCGATCGCGGGCGGCTCCGACTCGGAGAACTCCTATCTTGTTGAAGGACAGGAGACGGCCAATCTGATCGGCGGCTACTCCCATACCAACGTGCCCTTTGACTTTATTCAGGAGGTCGAGGTCAAGAGCTCGGGCGTACAGGCCGAGTATGGCGGCGCACTCGGTGGGGTTGTCAACGTCATCATGAAGAAGGGCACCGCCCGGTTTCACGGTTCGGTGTTCCTGCAGTTTGAGAACCAAGGGCTCGACGCTGGCCCCAATGGCACGGCGCGCTACGACCCGACGACGACGCCAACTCCTACCGCCTGGAATTCCGCGGCCTCATCTCTTCCTGGGTGCACAACGACTCTTACGACCGGCTGTTTTCCCGGCTATCAGGGTCTTAGCGACGCGAACTATCAGAGTTATCAGAATTCGAAGGGCCGATTTCAGCGACGTCCGGCCCGGCTTTACGTTGGGCGGCCCTTTGTTTCCCTTTTTGTCTTCGGGATGGCGGGACAAAGCATTCTTCTTCGTTGGCTTCAATCCTGATTTGAACCGCGACGCTCGCACTGTGAATTACGGCCCAGCTTCTGCCGGCAACCCGGCGACAGGTGTGATTCCGTTCAGCCAGAACACGAACACCTATTACACGACCGCTCGCGTGGACATTCTGGCGAGCTCAAAGCTGTCCGCGTCTTTGGCTCGTGGCTCTACCAGCTCCAGAAGCAGCATGGTGAGCAACTGCCCTTCGCTGATTCCGTCTATGGCTTCAACTACACCACAGGGGCAGGGCAATACAATCTGTCTTCAGGAAACAGCCCATCCACTTATGGTCACAATCTGGGTTTCACGGCGCCAAATATAACGGTCAACACTGGGGCTGACTATACGATCTCGCCCACCCTCGTATCGACGACCCGCTTCGGCTATTACTTCGAGAACTATCACGACTTCGGATATCCCCTGGGCGGCGTAGTTTACTCATGGCAGACAAGCGGCTTCGGTCAGACTCAAGGGGCCCTAAGCGGACCGCTGAATCAGATCACGAACTATAACTCCAGCAAGGCGATCGAGCTCAGCCAGGATTTCGCGTGGTTCAAGAGCACGAAGTTTGGCGGAAACAACTTCAAGTTCGGCTATCAGATGAACCGGAACTCCAACCTCATTCAGCAAATCTATAACGAGCCATTGATACAGCTGTTCCCGGGGACGGTCTACAGTCCTGGCAGCCCGCTCGGTGTAGCGAATTGCGCTGCGATCGGGACGCAACTTGGCACCGGTAGTTGCCAGGACGCCAACGGAGATGGATTTGCGACAATTTTCGACTTCGGCACCGGGGGCAGCGCGATTGCGTATGACAATGGCTTCTACGGCCAGGATTCATGGACGGCGGGACGCGGTGTCACTATCGATGCCGGCGTCCGCGTCGAAAAGGAATATCTTCCCGGCGAGGCATTTGGTGGTGGGGCCCCTCAGAAGCCGATTAATTTCGGTTGGAAGGACAAGATTGCTCCCCGTATCGGTGCCGCATGGGACGTCTTCAACAACGGCAAATTTAAGATCTTCGGTGGTTATGGTGTTTTCTATGACCAGATGAAGCTCAACGTTGCGATCAGCTCGTTTGGCGGCCAGTACTGGAACAACTGCTCGTATGTCCTGACGAACTCCAATTACACGACCATCGTTCCGAAGTTCAACAGCTCGGGCCGTTATTGCCCGTCCGGCGATACTTCCACCGGCGCGAATTTTGCGAGCGGTACCACTCCTTCGAATGCGCTGTTCGTGGAAAACCTCAATCAACGTGCCTTTCCGACGACCTGCCCCACCTGCAGCGCGAACCAGGAGGGTGTTGCGCCGGGCCTGGAGCCCTACCGGCAGCACGAGGCACTGTTTGGCACTGACTATCAGGTGAGCAGGACAGTGGCACTCGAAGTACGCTATGACCGTCGACGTCTCGACCATGTGATTGAAGATGCGGCGGTTTATAACCCAGCGATCGGTGAGACATTCGTTATTGTCAATCCGGGCCAGGGCGTCAACGCAACCGTTAGCGGGTATTGCAACTTCCTCTACGGTTACGGCGCTCCTGGTTGCGACAACCAGGGCGGTGCATATCCTGCAAACAACAACCCTCAGGCGGCTCGCAGCTACGACGGTGTCGAGTTCCGCGCGACCAAGGCGCTGAGCAATCACTGGTACGGGCTGTTCTCTTACACCTATAGCCACTTCCGTGGAAACTATACCGGACTGACCAGCTCGGACCTCTCCGACGGTGGAAGCGGAGGCCGTAATTCTCCGAACAACAGCCGCGCCTTCGATGAACCCTACTTCCAGTACAACGCGTTTGGCGGTTCTTCCAGCGGCTTGTTGCCGACGGACCGCCCCAACACTTTCAAGGCCGACGCTTATTATCAATTCAAGTTCCTGCACAACTTCACTACGAATTTCGGTCTCTTCCAGTATTTCTATCAGGGCTCTCCCAACACCACCTATGCCAACGTGGGCTATAGCGAGAACGCCTTCCCGGTGAAGCTATTCGATTGGGGCAAGTGGGCAAATATAACGCAGGACCCCCACACTGGTGTGGTTACGGTCGGAAATCCTTTCACTTACCGCAACCCCTGGTACAACGAGACAGACTTCAGCTTCAATCAGTCGTATAACATCGGCGAGTCGAAGTCTCTGAACTTCCAGTCAACCTTCACCAACCTTTTCAACGAACACGCGGTCACTGCGGTCAACTCGCAGGTCGACTCCAGTTACAGCGGTACTCAGTACATCACTCCTGGTGGCCAGGCCATTTTCAATGGCATTCCGTTCTATGCTGCGGCAACAGCACCCTATAACGTGCAGGCGTCGCTGAACGGTTTGCCTATCGGCGGACAGCTGT
This sequence comes from uncultured Acidobacteriaceae bacterium, assembly GCA_963756685.1. Taxonomy (GTDB): domain Bacteria; phylum Acidobacteriota; class Terriglobia; order Terriglobales; family Acidobacteriaceae; genus Edaphobacter. The sequence continues at coordinate 1,232,069 of CAVWON010000001.1, read as the reverse complement.
CGAATAACGTGGCTGGACCGGAGACCATCAACAGCCAGTATGGCAAGCCGCTCTACTGGCAGCATCCTCGGACAATTCGTCTGGCGGTCAGCTTTAGCTTCTAACGAGACTGAATAAACCCATTAAGGGGGCCGGGCAACCGGCTCCCATTTTTTTTTGCGGTTCGTCGTGAGTTCTTCTGGCGTTTTCTGGTGGTGGTGGAGTCAGGGGAATAATCCCAATTTCAATATGCCTATCAACCAATCAAACGGTGCGGTTGAGGCCCAATCGGCAATCTGTCACCGGCCCAACCAGCTTCATCCCTAATAAAGTCATGTACCTCCCAGCTTTTCGATAACGAAGGGAGATTCCGTGGTTCTCTCGATTAGTGGAGATTTCCCTCGAGGCTGTTTTCGCTCTCCGTTGTTCATCAAGGCGTTAATCTCTTTGTGTCAGGAGTAGCGCACTTCGTCCCATTTCGACCGGCAGTTTTCAGATCTTTCTCGGCTTCTCGGAGAAGAAATCCATCCGCGGGATTTCTGAGCGATTCCTCTGCTAGTCCAATGACATGGCCCATCGAAAGATTCAATTTAGTGCATCGATAAAACTGAATATTTAAGACCAGGTCTTATTCTCGATACGAACACGCGGCTAAACCAATCGCATTTCTTTCAGGGTAAAGAAAGAGCGAAAAAAACCGTCGCGCGATAGATTCCTCTTCAATGCGATCCGCTTATTTTTCTCTATAGAAATTCATATTTAAAAATTGACGTAACCGCTGACCTTGCGTCTCTTAGCGCATTGAAACGTATGGACATTTTTGAATTCTGCACTATCTTTTGAGGTTTGGCATATTGATTGCATTTTTCTAAAGTGCGAACTGATTCTACGACTGCGGAAACTCTTCGGAAACCGGGCTGGCCGAAGACCCTCGATCAGTTCACCACTGGAGACAATCATGAGAGCCATATCCCTCTTTTTTGGCAGCTTTAAGGTGGGGCAGTTTGCAGGCAATCGCCTCCGCAATCGGACAGCACTTGTTTTGGGAGTGGGGCTATTAGCGATCCTGGCATTTGGTTCGGTGGCGCGGGGGCAGGAGGCAGGGCAGATTTCCGGGCCGTCACGGACCTACCGGTGCGGTCGTGCCTAACGCGACCGTCACCATTAAACACCTGGGCACAAATGCCATTCGAACTGTAACAACGAGTGGGACAGGCGCCTATCTTGTTACAGGTCTGCAACCAGCCAATTATGAGCTGACAATTACGGCCACGGGCTTCCATCCTTACAGTACTCGCGTTGAGGTCACGGTCGAGGGCCGTGTGACGGTGGACCCCAAGCTATCGGTAACGCAGGAGAACACATCCGTTGAGGTGACTGCAGAGGGCGGCGCGCAGGCAAATACGCAGACACAGGAGCTATCGCAGATCGTGAATGCGACCCAGGTCGAGCAGATGCCGAGCCTTACGCGGAACCCGTATGATTTTGTGGCGCTTGCGGGCAATGTGTCGGCGGGTGATAGCACAAATAGCGGCGATTCGAGGAACGCTTCGAACGGCAACTCGCAGAACGCAACTACCCGCGGTGTCGGCTTCAATATAAACGGACAGCGATCAAGTGGCACTGAAATTCTGTTGGATGGCGTCGAAAACATTAGCCTCTTCTCGGATAACGTTGGCGTATACATTCCGCAGGACGCTACGCAGGAGTTTCGCGTTCAGACCAGTAACTACGAGTCCCAATACGGCCGGGCCTCTGGTGGAATCGTCAACGTCACGACGAAGAGCGGAACCAACGCATTCCATGGCGGACTCTGGGAGTTCAATCGTCTCTCCGCGTACACGTCGAACACCGTCCTCAATGCGCAACAGGGTCTCCCTAAGGGTGTATACACACGCAATCAGTTTGGCTTTGACGTAGGCGGCCCGATTCTCAAGAACAAGCTGTTCTTCTTCGGTAGCACCGAATGGATCCGCGTCCGCAGTTCCGCGGTAAGTATTGCGGGGGTGCCCACGCCGCAGTTTCTTGCCCTCACGGCAGCCAATACGCAATCCTTTTTTTCGACCTACTCAGGCGGAAAGAACTTCAACTTCACAAATACGTACACCGCTGGCGAGCTTGGAATTGCTGGAGTTCCAGCTAGCGTCCCGGCGTTCGGTACCGTACCGTATACCGCCCCAATCAACGCCGGCGGCAGTGTGCCGCAAAACACCTGGAACGTTGTCGGGCGATTTGACTACAACGTGAGCGACAAGACTCTGTTGTTCTTCCGCTATGCCAACTACAACGAAACCGATGAGAGCGGAGCAGCGTTCGCGTCTCCCTACAGTCAATACAACGTGGGCTCGGGGGCCTTCTCCACAGCATATCTTCTGAGCGCGACCCATGTTTTCAACCCATACCTGAGCGAGAGTACGAAGCTGAGCTTTAGTAGATTCAATGCTCCGCTAACGTACAACGCGAATTTGCAGAATACCCCGACGTTAATTGTTTCAACCAACGCGCAGCTGCCGGGGACGAGCACGTTTATCCAGTTGCCAGGCTTTTACGACTTCAATCCGGCGAATGGTGGCCTTCCTTTTGGCGGACCGCAGAACACGATCCAAGTCAATCAGGACCTGATCTACCAAAAGGGAAAACATAACATGCAATTTGGTGGACAGATTTTCTACATACAAGCCAATAACGCTTATGGAGCGTACGCGCAAGCATCAGAGCAGATAGGCGTTAACCGCACTGTCGGATTGAACAACCTGGTGACCGGCGATCTGTTCCAGTTTGAAGCTGCAGTGAATCCCCAGGGGGCTCTCCCTTGCGTGAAGAACCCATATACAGGAGCGTTGACGCAGACCGCCGCCTGCTCGATCAATCTTCCGGCGACACCGCCGGCATTCGCTCGGAGCAATCGCTTCCACGATTGGGCGGTGTATGCGCAGGATTCCTTCAAGCTTACGCCCAAGTTTACGTTCAATTATGGTGTGCGCTATGAGTACTATGGCGTTCAGCACAATAACAATGCAAATCTGGACTCCAACTTCTACTATGGTTCGGGTCCGGGCTACGTTGAGAGCGTTCGGAACGGCCAAGTGTACTCGGCTCCAAAGAGTCCAATTGGCAAGCTCTGGAATCCACAGTACGGTACGGTATCGCCACGTGTCGGATTTGCACTCGACATATTCGGTGACGGAACGACGTCGTTTCGCGGCGGGTACGGCATCAGTTATGAGCGAAACTTCGGCAATGTCACGTTCAATGTGATCCAGAACCCACCGGCCTACGCAGTGATCGTGATCAACAATACATTGATCACTAGTTCGAACTCAGGTCCGTTGGCGGGCAATTCCGGTAACGTTCCGCTGCCGCCCACCAGCCTGAGGAACGTGGATGAGAACATTCGGACGGCGCAGACGCAGTTCTGGGACGGTGCGCTGGAGCGACAACTTGCACGCAATACGGTTTTGTCGGTGCAGTACGCGGGCGCTCGCGGGATCCACCTGTATGACATCAAGAACATCAATACGCTGGGCGGCGGCAATGTGTTGCTCGGCGACCCGATTTCAGATGGCCAGGGAAACCTCGGACTAACGCGACTCATCAACCAATACTCCAATATCAATAATCGAGGCTCCCACGGCGACTCGTACTATGAGGCGATGAATATCCAATTTCAGACTACGAATTACCACAATTCGGGGCTGAGCGTGGTGGCCAATTACACGTTCGGGCACCAGTTGGACGATTTAAGTACGACGTTCTCGGAGACGAACAATGCGTTCGGCCTTGGATATACGGAGCCGTTCAATCCGGGATTCGACCACGGCAATGGAGATCTCGATCTTCGTCAGCGGCTAGTCATCGGGCCAATGTATCGGACGCCGTCGTTCAGCAAGAACAGGTTGATGAGCGAGGCGCTGGGCGGCTGGCAGGTGACGGGTATTTATACAGTCCGTACCGGAGCTCCGTTCTCTTACTTCGACAGTACGAACAATAACAGTGGCTATCAGGTCGCTCGGTACAACCCAGCGTCCGGTCAGACTATTTCGCAGCACAGTTTTACGAAGATACCGAGCGGAGTGAACGGCGGGGGCGCCAACAGCTATGTCATCGGCAACCTTCCGTCAGCGGCGAGCTTCCCCGATCCTGCCAACGGATATCCCGCAAATCCGGCGTTGTATAACGCGCAGACTCAGACGGGATTCTTAATCTCAGACTGGGGCCCGTTCCCTTCGACGATGGTCGCCCGGAACAGCTTCCGTGGGCCCGGGGCCTGGGCGACTTTGATGCAGCTGTCAGCAAGATCTTTCCGATTCATGAACAGGTCAACGTTGAGTTTCGCGCAGAGGGATTTGATCTGCTGAACCACCACAACCTCTTTATCCAGGAAGGGCTGAATGATGTTGCCAACGTTGGCGACGGCGTGCCGGTGCCGATCACGGCTTCAAAGGGCGGTATCGGCAACAACGGTGGTGCGAATGATGAACGGCGCTTTGGCCAGTTCGCTCTGAAGATCAACTTCTAAAAGCATTGGTAAGCTTGCACCGGGTGGAGACTTCGGTCTCCATCCTTTTTTTGCGATCAACAATGTCTATGAGCATGGCGAAGTAGGATTTTGACCAAATACTCTGATAATCGAACTGGGACTAATTTTGTCGGATATAAATCTTGATATACGACCTATTCCGTCGTATATTGGGTTTATTGAAGTTGGCAGCAAGAATTTCAAGGGCCGTGTTCGTGGCTTGTGGAGGGACGAGGCCAGGTTCTCGCGGAGATAATCTCCTGGCAGAGACCGCGAGGACCTGGAGCTACAGCCGAAAGATGGCTGCAGGTTGGTTGCATTATAGGGTCCGCCTTGCGGGGCCGTTCAACCTCTGCTCAAAACTCCATTACTTACAAGTAGAAACTTCGAGGTCCCCGCATGGCTTTGGCCATTGGGTGGGTCTTCGAGGATTAGCGGTCGAGGACGAAGCATGCCTTTTTGCAGGCTTCTGACCTGAATGGACCGTGGAGGGTCGGCGCTGTTCTCAAGTTCAGAGGACGCGATCGACCTTTGCGAGCATGGAAGTGGTTTCGAGGAGCAAGGTATGACGCAGCAGATGCGAAGGACGATGGTGGGTAAGAAGAAGAGCGCAGGCCGGGCGATGTTTGGGGGAACGCGCGGGTGGATCGCGGCGGGGACGCTGGCGGCCTATGCGGTGACGGGGGCGACGAAGTCGGCGCTGGCGAAGGGAGCGAAGAGCGATCCAGCGGGGCCGGGTACGACAGAGGCGACGCTGCCGCTGAAGAGGTTCGATATTGCCGCGGGGCCACTGGATGGCGCGGTGAAGGCCTATGAGAAGGCGACCGGATTGACGGTGAAGATCGTGCTTCCGGCGGGGACGCTGGCGGGGTTCAACTCGCAAGGAGTGGTGGGGCTGTATCGCGAGGACGAGGCGCTACGGCTGCTGCTGGAAGGGACAGGGTTGAACTATCGCGTGGAGGACGCTGCGACGATGGTGGTGGGCGTGCAGTCGAAGGACACGGTTTCTGTAACTACCTCGATTACAGATTCGGTTTCGATGACGAAGTTTACCGAGCCGCTGCTCGATACTGCGCAAAGTATTTCGGTGGTGCCGCAGTTTGTGATGAAGGACGAAGCGGTAACGACGTTGAAGGACGCATTGCGAAACGTTCCAGGGATCAGCCTGGCCGCGGGCGAGGCGGGCGCGCAGGGGGACAACCTGACGATCCGCGGGTTCACCGCGCGGAACGATATTTTTCTCGATGGAATTCGAGACTTTGGAAGCTATTACCGGGATTCGTTTGATTATGATCAGGTCGACGTGCTGGAGGGGCCGGCGGGAGTTGAGTTTGGGCGCGGGTCGACGGGTGGTGTGGTGAACCAGGAGAGCAAGGTACCGACGTTGCAACAGTTCGCGCACGTGGAGGCGCAGTTTGGTACGGACAAGACGCGGAGAATTACTGCGGACCTGAACAGCCATGAGCAAGACGCTCTGGGAGGGACGGCGTTGCGGCTGAATCTGATGGGGCAGGAGAGTGGCGTTGCGGGGAGGGACTATGCGGAGATTCGCCGATGGGGCGTTGCGCCGTCGGTATCGATCGGGCTGAATACAAAGACGCGGGCGACGCTGAATTACTTTCATCTGCAGGAGAACGATACGCCGGACTATGGGTTGCCATGGTTCAACAATGCGCCGGGGCCGGGGGCGATTCGGCATAACTACTACGGGTTTCCGGACGAGAACTATCTGCAGACGAACGATGACATTATGACGTTCAAGGTGGAGCATGAGTTTTCGCCGAACCTGAACCTGCATACTATCGCGCGGGCGGCGAACTATCCGCGGCAGGCGCAGATTACGGAGCCGCAGATTTGTTCGAATTGGGCGGCGAGTGTGCCGGTTGGTGGAATTGTTGGGACACCGACTACGCCAGCGCTGCCGACGTCGGCGGTGAATACGGGGCTGCCTTGTCCGTATACGGCTTCGAGTGACCCGAGCACGATCATTGTCAACCGGAACCAGATCCAGACTAAGAGTGTGGAGGGCGATCTGTGGGACCAGACGGAGGTGACTGCGCGGTTCAAGGTGCTCGGCGTACCGAATAATCTGGCGGCCGGTGTGGAGGGTGGGCAGGAGATCTCAAACCCGATCCGGTACAGCTATACGATCAACAAGATCAATACGGTGCCTTCGACTTCGCTGCTCAATCCGAATGCGCAGCAGCCGTTTTCGGGGACGCAGTACATTACCTCGATCGTGCATACGAAGTCGGAGAGCGTTGGAGTTTACTTCGTCGATACGTTGAAGCTGGGGCATCTGTTTGAGCTGAGCGGCGGCGTGCGATGGGACCGCTTCGATACGGGGTACAACCTGTGGCAGCCCACTCCTCCGGCGGGCGGAACGGTGACGGCGCCGGTGGCGCCGATCAGCCGTGTGGATGAGCAGCCGACCTACAGGGCGGCGTTTGTGTATAAGCCGTCGAGCCGTGGGAGCGTGTACTTCGACTACGGGACGAGCTTCGATCCGGCGGCTTCGTCGCTGAGCTTGAGTATTGGGCTGGCGAACAGCTCGGCGGCGCCGGAGGAGAACGAGACGTATGAGGCGGGCGTGAAGTGGAGCTTCCTGAACGAGCGGCTGATGACGGAAGGCGCGGTGTTCAGGACGGAGAAGGACAATGCGCGCGAGACAGACCCGACGAACTCGAACAATATTGTTGCGGCGGGAAATCAGCTGGTGAAGGGCGTGCAGTTCAGCATGGTGGGATGGCTGCCGGAGGGAGTTGATATTGTCGCTGGCTATGCGTATTTGAATAGCGACGTGATCTACTCGAAGTTTTTCCCGACTTCGGTTGGATATCCGCTGGCGAACGTTCCGAAGCAGACGTTCAATTTGTTTGTCACGCATCGGCTGCCGTGGAGGCTGAATGCGGGGCTGGGTAGCAATTATGTAGGGAGCCGGACGGCGAGTTCTACGGTGCCGTATGTTCCGACGGGACTTGCGCCGAATCCGAATGGTGCGGGGTTTGTGGTGACGAGCGTGGCGGTGAAGCAGGTGCCGGGTTACTGGGTGTTCAATGCGATGCTGAAGCGGCCAATAACGGAGCGGTTGGAGCTGCAGGCGAACGTGAACAATATTTTGAACCGGTACTACATCGACTTGCCGCATCCGAGCCATCTGGTTCCGGGAGCTGGAGCGAATGCGTTGATTGGAATCAATTTCAAGTTTTAAGGATTCGGAGGTAGTGTTGGCGGAAGAACAGACAAAAGCAAAGACGAAATACGGGGGTTCCTCCACTGCGCAGCGGACGATCAGACTGTCCGCTGCTCCGGTCGGGATGACGACTTATTCTCGACGTGGATGTTCTAAGGAGTAGTGGATGCTGATTACGATTCCGGACGTGTTGACGGTGGGCGAGGTAGCGCAGGCGCGGGCGGCGCTCGATGCTGCCGAGTGGGTGGATGGTAAGGTGACGGCCGGGTATCAGGCGCAGAAGGTGAAGGACAATCTGCAGCTGCCGGAGGGGCATCCGGTGACGGTGAAGCTGGGGGAGATGGTGCTGGCGGCGCTGGCCCGGTCGCCGCTGTTCATGTCGGCGGCGCTGCCGCTGCGGGTGTTTCCGCCGATGTTCAACCGGTATACGGGCGGCGGACACTTTGGTACGCATGTGGACACGGCGATCCGGTCGAACGCGACGACTGGGCAGAGGATCAGGACAGACGTTTCGGCTACGCTTTTTTTGTCGGCCCCAGAGGAGTATGAGGGAGGCGAGCTGCATGTGGAGGACACGTACGGGGTGCACTCGGTGAAGCTGCCGGCGGGGCATATGGTGCTTTATCCGGCGACGAGTCTGCATCGCGTGGCGCCGGTGACGCGTGGGGCGCGGGTGGCGTCGTTTTTCTGGGTTCAGAGTATGGTTCGGAGCGATGGTGACCGGACCCTGATGTATGACCTGGATACGGCGATCCAGCGGCTGGCTGTTGAGTCTCCGGGGAATGCGATTGGGGTGCAGTTGACCGGGGTGTATCACAACCTGCTGCGGCGATGGGCGGAGATGTAAGGTGGTCATGGTTTCCGGGACGGGACTACCCCTCCCCCCTCCTCTTTTCATAAATTCGTTTCTAATCAATGATTTAGAGATAACTGAGGCCTGCAAAATCGTCATTCCAAATGGGTTATAGCTAAATTCGTCCAAACAAAAGGTTTGTGCTTCATTGTTATCTCCAAAAGAGAAAGCCCCGGTGAGCGCCGGGGCTTTTTCTATCTGTTTTAAGAATAGCAGATTGGAGATAACTATCATGCCAAGTGGAAGTTGTTGAGTCGGTAACGGGTTAGGTGGTCTTTGGGACTTGACATGCGATTTTGCTGAGGTTTTCGCGGAAACTTCCTCAAAAAAAAACATTCCCATAGACGTTCGAGTGGTATATGTTTCCCATAGACGTTCGAGTGGAGTAACGCATATGACGGAGCCAAAGAGAGCTGCCAGCGGAGAGATGTTGCAAGGAACGATGGACATGCTGATTCTGCGAACGCTGGTGATGGGCAGGGCGCATGGCCACACCATTGCGCACGTGATCGAAAACACGTCGGAGGACGTGCTGCAGGTGGAGCAGGGATCGTTGTATCCGGCGCTGCACCGTCTTGAGGACCGGGGCTGGGTGAAGTCGTCGTGGGGAGTGAGCGAGAACAATCGCAAGGCGAAGTTTTATGAGCTGACGGCGGCGGGAAGGAAGCAGCTTGTGGCAGAGCGCGAGCGATGGCAGCAGGTGGTGGTGGCGATCGGCCGAATTCTGGGTGAGGCCGCTGAGTAGTTCGTGGTGGTGGTGCGGAGGCGGCGATGAATCTACGACGATTTTTCAGCAGACCAGCGGCAGATGCGGAGTTGGCGGAGGAGCTGGAGGCGCATCTGCAGCATGAGGTGGACCACAACATTGCGCGCGGCATGAGCGAGGAGAAGGCGAGGCGGCAGGCCCGACTGAAGCTGGGGAGCGTACGTCGCGTTCGCGAGACGGTGTGGGAGAGAAATTCGTTGGGCTGGTTTGAGACGGTCATGCGCGATCTTCGATATGCGGTGCGCACGCTTTCACGGACACCGGCGTTTACCGTGACGGCCGTGCTGGTGATGGCGCTCGGAGTTGGAGCGAATGTGACCTTGTTCACGGTTGTGCGCTCCGTTTTGCTAAAGCCCTTGCCATTCCGTGAGCCGGACAGGCTGATTCAGCTGTATGAGAAGAGCCCGGACGGAAGACGAGAGTACAGCTATATCGCCGGAGGGATGTATGCCGCGTGGAAGAAGGCCGCGTCGAGCGTCGAGCAGATGGCGATCTACGGCACGGACAGCATCAATCTGTCGGGCACCGGGGGCCAATTGCCGGAGAAGCTTCGGTATGCGAAGTGCTCGTGGGACCTGTTGCCGATGATGGGCGTTGTGCCGGAGGTTGGGCGGTTGTTTGTGGAGGCGGACGACCGGCGGGCTGCGCCTGCGACGGTGGTGCTGACGCATGGCCTGTGGATGCGGCGGTACGCCGAGGACCGAGGGATTGTCGGCAAGACGATTCTGCTGGATGCGAAGCCGTACACGGTGGTGGGCGTGCTGCCCGCGTGGTTTTTGTATCCGGATACGCAGACACAGTTGTGGGCACCGATTTATCACGAGGAGTCTTCAGGGATGATGCAGGCGGTGGATAACCACAACTTCTTTGTTATCGCCAGGCTGCGGCCGGGAGCGACGATCGCGCAGGCGTTGAGCCAGGTCGATACGGCGGAGAAGCAGGTTCGCGCCGCACACCCGACACCGTCGACGGCCAGCGGGGCGAGTGCGCGCACACTACTGGATGGCGTGGTGCATGATGCCAAGGCGACGCTGTACACGTTGCTGGGGGCGACGAGTTGCGTGCTGCTGATTGCTTGCCTTAATGTGGCGAACCTTCTGGTGGCGCGATCGGCTTCTCGACGGAAGGAGACCTCGGTCCGGGCCGCGCTGGGAGGCAGCCGGTGGAGACTGCTGCGCGAACAGTTGACCGAGAGTGCGGTGCTTGCCGGGGCTGGAGGCGCGCTGGGGATGTTGTTTGCGTGGCTGGGAACGCGGTGGCTCGTGGAGGCGCGACCGGAGATGGCGCGGGCAAACGCGATCCATATGGACGGCGTGGTGTTGCTGTTTGGGCTGGGAGTGGTGGCAGGGTGCAGTCTTCTGGCGGGGCTGATTCCTTCGCTCTCGTTTCTGCGCGGGCCTTTGCTCGAGGCGTTGCAGGACTCATCGCGCGCTACCAGCGCCGGGCTTGGGCGGGTGAGGTTGCGCCGGGCGCTGCTCGCGGCGGAGGTTGGACTTACAGTGGTGCTGCTGACCTGCGCGGGTCTGCTGCTGAAGAGTTACAACCACCTGCGGTCGACTGACCTGGGATGCGCGACGCAGAACGTTTTGACGATGCGGTTTGCACTGCCGCATGCGCGATATGACACGGCAGCGAAGACCGCGGCGTTTTATGAACAACTGCTGCCGCGGCTGCGTGCGCTGCCCGGAGTGAAGGCCGCGGGTGTGGTGACGACATTGCCGGGGCAGGGGTATGGCGGCGACTCGCGGTTTACTCTTCCCGAGCATCCTGACTTTGCCGGTGGCGCCATGCAGGACGCGATCGTTCGCGGGGCGGACCCTGGATACTTCAGCGCACTTCAGATTCCGTTGCTGAGCGGACGGTTCTTCGAAGATCACGAACGTCTGACAGACGCTCGATCGGTGATCGTGAGCAAGAGCTTCGCGCGTCAGTATTTCGGGGACGAGGACGCTCTGGGCAAACACATTTTGATCAAGGACTTCGAGGGCGTTCCGCCGGAGGGGTTCGAGATCGTAGGGGTGGTCGGCGATACACTCTGGGCCCTGACGGAGCAGGATACAACGATGATGTACTTTCCGCTCTACTCGGGTGGATGGTCGAACACGTCGATTGGTGTGCGGTCAGATGGCGATGTGACGAGCCTGGCGCTGCCGATCCAGAAGGTGCTTGGCGAACTTGATCCTGATCTGCCGGTGTCGGACGTGTTGACGATGGACCAGTCGATTGGAAGGTCGACTGTGGATGCCAGCTTTGCGTCGTCGCTGGTGATGGCGTTTGCTGTGATCGCGCTGGTGCTGGCGGCGGTCGGATTGTATGGGGTGTTGTCCTACATTGTGACGCAACGAACGAGCGAGATTGGTATACGCATTGCGCTGGGAGCGCAGCGTGGGACGGTGCTGCGTCTCATTTTGTCGGATGGGTTGCGGCCGGCGTGGATTGGCTTGTTGCTCGGACTTGTGGGTAGCGGTTTTGCCGTGCAGTTGATTCGTACGATGCTGTATGGGACGCGGGCGCTCGACTGGGCGTTGTTCGCCGAGGTAGGAACGGTGCTCGCACTTGTAGCTGGTGTTGCGTGTGCGATACCGGCTTGGCGGGCGTCGCGTTTAGACCCTATGCAGGCGCTACGGATTGAATAGGCCCCTCTTGATCTATATCTGCACCTATTGACGGCTGGGTCGACCATCAATAGTCAGGCATATAGGATGGAGGGACTATGGATATCAATTTTTCAGGCAGGATTGTGCTGGTCGCGGGTGGGACGGGCGGTTTGGGGAACGCCGTGAGCCGCGCGTTTTTGGAAGAAGATGCGAAGGTGGTGGTGACCTATCGCAAGGAGGAGGAGTTTGCTGCGTTGAAGCTCGCTGTTGGCGCGAGGGCGGGAGCGCTGGAAGGGGCCGTGGTCGATGTGACCGATGAACGGGCCACGAGCGAGTTCGTTGGCGGCGTTCTTTCGCGACATGGCAGGGTGGATGCGCTGGTCAACACGGTTGGGGGTTACGCTGGTGGCGTTGCGCTTTGGGAGTTGGAGACGAAGGTGTTCGATGCGATGTTGTCGCTGAACCTGCGCTCGGGTTATGCGCTGGCGCGGGCGGTGTTGCCGGCGATGTTGAAGCAGAAGAATGGGTCGATCGTGAACGTGGCGGCGAAGGCGGCGTTCGACCATGGAGCAGGTGCGTCAGCATATGCTGCGTCGAAGGCCGCCGCGGTGGCGATGATGGATTCGCTGGCTGCGGACACGAAGGGCACAGGGGTGAGGGTGAACTCGGTGCTTCCGAGCATCATCGACACGGCGGCAAACCGACAGGCGATGCCGAATGCGGATTTTGCCTTGTGGCCGAAGCCTGAGGAGATCGCGCGCGTCATCTTGTTCTTGTGCAGCGACCATGCTGGGGTGATTCAGGGTGCTGCCGTGCCGGTTTATGGCAATCGTTAGGAGATAGCTAGTTGCCGGCCGTGGTGGAGTGGCTAGCGCTATTGGGTATGGATGGCGGGGCGGCCGGTACGCCGTGGGTGAGGTGCTTGAGGAGGAACTCCTGGAAGAGAGTGCCGATGGCTCCGGTGCCGATGCCGATGAAGATGTTGTCGACGGTGACCTGAGCGTCATGTTTATCGCTGTTGGGGTAATAGAGGCTGGAGACGCCGCCGGCCGCTAGGTTTCCGAAGACGTTGGAGTAGTTTGGCTGCCAGTGTCCGTTGTCGCCTTTGCAGATGACGACTGTGGAGATGGCGTAGAGGGCGCGGGTGATGATGCGGCCTTTGCCTTTGTAGAAGTAGCGCGGGTCTTGATGAAGCAGTGATGGCAGAAGGGCGGCGCCGAAGAAGGTCGAGGTGAGGCGGTCTCCATAGGTGGCGCCGTAGCGCTGGGCATAGCCGCTGAAGCCCTGACCGTAGCCGGCGAAGTCACCCTGCCACTGCTCGATGCCTGCGGTGATGCCGGTGGTGAGGAATGTGACGGGATCGACGCTGACCTTTATGGCGAGTTTGAACTTTTGCTTGCGGGTGAGTGGAGCTGCGTTGGGTACATAGCTGACGTAGAAGTTGGGGAGAACGCCGATGATGCGCTGCTTTACCTCGGCGCTGATCTGCAGCTCGGCGAGGTCCTCCTGGGTGATCGCGTTGACGGAGGACTTGATGGCCTCGACGCCGAGAACGATAGGCGGCAGGACAAGGTTTTCTCCAGGGCGGATGACGACGTCTTCGATCTTCCAGGACGCGAAGCCAGGGGCAGTTATTTTGACGAGGTATTTCCCGGGCGGGACGGCGGAGAAGGAGAATGCGCCGGTGCCATCGGACTGAGTGGTGCGAGTTGATTTGGATTCGTTTTCCTGAAGAGTGATTTGAGCGCCGGAGACGGTGGCTTCGTCGGCGTCGGTGACAGTGCCGGAGAGGACGGAGGTGCTGGGTGCGTCGGGCAATTGGGCGATTGGGATTGGCGGTGATTGCTGGGCGACGAGGTCTGTTGCGAATGTACCAAGGAAGAGGGCGAGAGCGCAGAGGAGTCTGGCTTGTGTGGCCGGATTGCGATTCGGATTGGCACACCACATCACTGCTGCCGCCTGTTGAGACAAGCCGAATGCCCGCGAGAACGCAGGAGAGCGTTCGTGAAAGCTATAAGGATTGGCTGTAGTCACAGAGTATATGCAAGGTGGCTCGATGCGGGAGGAGAAAGCGCGGAGATGGACGCTTGTGCCGGCTAAGGGAAGGTCGTGACTTTGGGTGTGACACGGTGGGGAGCAAGGGCGGTGGGCCCGCCGGTGTTGTTGATGACGTTGCTGATTTCGCCCTTGTCATCGAGGGCAACGGTGATCATATCGTGGAAACGGACGTTGGGGTTGACTGGGACCTCGATGGCGCGTGTCAGGTCGACGTCGGGATGGCGGAAGACGCTGTAGATTCCTAGGCCCCAGGCTTCGTGGCTGGTGACGGTGTCGGCGACTTTGTAGGAGGCCCAGCCGTTGGTGCCGGGAGCACTGGTGTAGCTGGGCTGGTCGGGGGGATCGTAGGGGATTTCCGACTGGTAGAAGTAGGTGCGGCCGGCGTTGCCGTTCCAGAGGACCTGGAACTGCTGGTGATGCTCGACGAAGAGGCCGTAGATGGTGACGTTGTCGCCGTTGACGATGAGGCCGTTTGCGCTGGGGTTGGTGGTCCAACCGACGCCGGCACCGTGATCGGCGCGCCAGATCCAGGTGTGGTCGACGATGGTGTCGTTGCTGTTAATCTCGAGGTTGTTGCGGGTGCTGCCGGCGCCAGCACCGCCTACGCGGAAGAAGACGTCGTGGAGAGAGATGGGGTCTTTTGCGTGGGCGGATTTAGTCTTGCCGGGGCCTATTTGGAGAAGGACGGGGGATTGAGTTGGGCCGGCGTCGAAGAGGAGGCCGGCGATGACGATGCCGTCCGCGTCTGCTGTGGTCATGGCGGCGTTGCCGTTGACGGGGTGCAGTGTGGCGAAGCCGAGGCCCATTACGACAGTGTTGGGATGGGTGATGTGGATGGCTTCGGTGAGGTCGTAGATGCCGGGGGTGAGGAGTAGATTTTTGCCTTTGGCGAGTTGCGCGTTGATGGTGGCGGCGTTGTCGCGGTTGGGGTGGGCGATGTAGAACTGCCCGATGGGGATGGATTTTCCGGAGGCCGCGGCGTGCCAGCTGATGCCGGAGCTGTCCGTGCGCGACCGCCGGGACTCGGACGCTGTAGCTGCCGGAGGCGTCGATCTCGAGGAACGGCTTTTCGCGAACGATGGGGGTCTGCGCGACCTTGGTGTAGGGCGGGCTGGGCCATTCACCCTCCGGCGGGTTGGGAACGCCGACGAAGACCATGTTCCAGTTGGCGCCGGTCCAGACTGTGCCACTCGCTGTTGCGCGAGATCCATTGTTGCTGAGTGCCGGAGGCGACGTTGCCGTCAATGAGGGTGTCGGACATCCAGCCGCCACTGGCCCAGCCTTTGTTTTGATTGAGGACGATGTCGCCCTGGATGTGCATGCGGCGAAAGGGTGCGGCTTGCGAGACGGCCCACTGCATGGTGCCGCCGGTGGGAGCGACGGAGAAGTTTTCGGCGGCGCGCCAGAAGGTGGTGGTGGCGTTGTTGTTGCGCGCGGCGGCGTCGGAGTGGACGTTGCCGGTGATGTGGACGGCGTCGGGTGAGGCGCCGAGTCCGAGGACCTGGGTGTAGAAGCCGATGGGGACGTCGACGTTGTAGTCGCCGGGAAGGAAGAGGATGGCGTTTCGTTCGGGGCCGAACTCGTTGTGGTGCTGGGTGGCGTAGACCTTGTCGATCTGGGCCTGGACGGTCTCAGGCGGCATGGACGGATTGAAGACGAGGACGTTGGGGCCGAAGTCCGGCGCGGCAGGGGTGGCCGCATTTGCCGGAACGACGGCGATTGCGAGGAGTGCTAGTGAAGGGCCGAGTTTCATGGTCGCTCTATTCGGCTTTGCCGAGTGTCTTGTCTTTGTACGCTTTCTGGAGGACAAAGAAGGCTTCTTTTTTTACGCCCTGGTCGGAGATGAGACCCTTGCGGTTGAAGTTGTCCTGGAGCCCGGGGTTGACGCGGCGGGCGGAACGGAAGTCCATCAGGACCCAGGGGCTGGTGCCGCGGAGCTGAGGAATTTTGTTCAGCATCGCGATCTGGTGGTGGTAGATCTCGGCCTGATATTCCTCGGTCCAGAGGGCGGGTGTGGCGCTTCCTTTGGGGGCGTGGTTGCCGGCCCTGGCGTCGCCACCCCACTCGGACATGATGAGGGGTTTCTGGTAGCGGATGTCCCAGGTGGTGGTGTCGGCGCCTTCTGCATGTTGCTCGTACCAGCCGATGTATTCGTTGGTGCCGATGACGTCGAGGGCGTTGCCGAGGGGATCGTCGACGATTTTTGTGGTGCCGCCGGCGGGGTTCTTTTCGGTGCGGACCAGGAGTGCGGCGGTGACGAGGCGGGTGGGGTCGAGCTGGCGGGCGAGGTCAGCCATCGTGGTGAGGTATTTGGTGCGGGCTTCGGTGTTGGGGGTTTCGTTGGCTACGGACCAAAGGATGATCGAGGCCTTGTTGCGGTCGCGGCGAATCATTTCGCCTAGCTGCTGCTTGGATTTGGCGAGGACGGCGGGGTTGTCGAACTGGAGGGCCCAGTAATCGGGGATCTCGGACCAGACCATGAGGCCGAGGCGGTCGGCGGTGCGGGTCATGCGCTCGTCGTGGGGGTAGTGGGCGAGGCGGACGTAGTTGCAGCCAAGCTCTTTGGCCCAGCCGAGGAGGGTGTCGACGTCTTTTTGGGAGTAGGCACGGCCGGTGCGGTAAGGGGCCTCGGCGTGGATAGAGATGCCGCGGAGGAAGACGGGCTTGCCGTTGAGGAGTATCTCGGTGCCGCGGGTTTCGATGGTACGAAAGCCGATCTCGTCTTCTGTTTTGTCTGATGCCGCGGCGATTTCGATTTTGTAGAGCTTGGGGTCCTCGGGCGACCAGAGATTGATGGATTTCGCGGGAAGGCTGATGGAGGCGCGAGAGCTGGCGTCTACTGTGGCCTGGGTTTTCGCGTTGAGTTCGGGGACGCTGACGGTTACCGTGGTGCCGCTGGGTGCGCCTTCGACGTGGACGTAGCCTTCGATGAGCGAGTGATCGGTGCGGCTGAGGTGCAGGTCGTAGTCGTCGATGAATTGGGTGGGGACTTCGACGAGGGAGACATCGCGATGGAGGCCGCCGTAGTTCCACCAGTCGGTCTGGAGGGTGGGGACGCCGTCGGCTATGCGGGTGTTGTCGACGGAGAGGACGACAAAGTTCTTGCCGTCCTTGAGGACGCTGGTGATGTCGCAGTCAAAGGGGGTGAAGCCGCCTTCGTGCTCGCAGACTTTCTTGGTGTTGACCCAGACGAAGGTGCGGTAGTTGGCGGCGCCGAAGTGAAGGAAGGTGCGGGTGTTGGGCCTGGCGGTGTGGTCGAAGTCGCGCTGATACCAGATGGGGCCTTCGTAGTAGAAGAGCTCTGGGCGCTGGGTGTTCCAGTCGCCGGGGACCTTGAGGGTGCTGGCGTTGGCGAAGTTGTAGTCCTGCGGGTGACCGTTGGGGTCGAAGGGGGCGTTCATGAAGAAGCCGTCTTTGCGCAGCTCCTGGTGGAAGTGTAGAGGCCGGTCGCGTACTGGTCGACGATGACGTGCCAGTCGCCGTTGAGGGAGGTGGCGGGGCGGTGGTCGATGTTGACTATGAGGGTGGTGTTGGTCTGGGCGATGACCGGTGAGGCGAGGAGAAGAGCGGCGAGGAAGAGGCGGATTCGGACTTGCAGCATTAGGAAGTCTCCCAGAGATGGCGAGCGCGGATCTCGGTTTAGTCGGGCGAGGAAAAGCGCTCCGGAGACATAATACTTCGGTCTTTGAACAATTGGCTTTTTAACGATACGAAATTCGCGCTTAGAGAGAGAGGCGCGATTTTAAGGCACGGAGCTCACCTTATGACGCTTGTCCCAATAGCGCGCACCCAGCACACCGCCGAAAGGGAAGCCACAGGGTATCAAGAATAGCCAGGCCATAAGCAGGAGCAACCCTTGACCGGGGGCTTCGCTTTCTCCGAATAGCGCCCAAGACAGCCACAGCAGCAAAATGGGAAGCAAAAATCCAACGATACCTCCGCCCAATACCGATGTTGAGTAGACGGCCGCGCGTTTGAAGTCTCGTCTGCTTGCCCACGCCAGAATTCCAGCAAAGGCAACCGCAGATTCCTCCGCTTCGCTGCGGAATGACAACCAAAAGGACGAGCTGCGGAATGACAACCAAAAGGACGAGTTGCGGAATGGCAACCAAAACGACGAGTTGCGGAATGGGCAACCAAAACGACGAGGTGCGGAATGGGGAACCAAAACGACGAGCTACGGAATGACAACCAAAAGGACGAGCTGCGGAATGACAACCAAAAGGACGAGTTGCGGAATGGCAACCAAAACGACGAGCTACGGAATGACAACCAAAGAACGAGCACGGAATGCCCACCAAAGAATGAGCTGGGGAATTACAACCAAGGAGCGAGCTGGGGAATAACCACCAAGAAACGAGCTACGGAATGACAACCAAAGAACGAGCAACACAAGCTGTGACTCTAAGTGAGGCGGTCGGCGAGGAGGTGGTCTGCGACGCGGATGGCGTTGGCGATGATGGTCAGGGACGGGTTGACGGCGCCGCAGCTGGGGAAGAAGCTGGCGTCGACTACGTATAGGTTGTCGAGGTCGTGGGCCTTGCAGTTTATGTCGAGGACGGATTGAGCGGGGTCGGTGCCAAAGCGGCAGGTGCCGTTCTGGTGGCCGACGCCTTCGAGGGGGATGCGTTTTTTGAAATAGGCGTGGAAGGGGACTGAGCTTTCGGCGTGGCCGGCCTGTTTGAGGACGTCGATCCATCGGCTTTTGAGACGGGTGAAGGATTCGACGTTGTTGTCGGTGTAGGAGAGCTTGATCTGCGGGGTGCCGTCGGCGCAGGTGGTGAGGGTGACGCGGTTGTCGGGGTCGGGGAGGTCTTCGGTCATGAGCCACCAGGGGACGGCGTGGTCTTTCATGGTCTCGAGGACGAAGCCAGGGGTGAGGGGAGGGGCGTCGCCCTTCATCATTTCGCGGTGGAAGCTGCCGATTGGCTGGACTGAGCCCATGGGGAAGTTATATTCGCCGTTGGGGTCGCGGAAGTAGAAGTCGTTGGTGCCCCAGGTTTTCATGTAACTGTCGTCGTTACGATTGAAGCTGAGGGAGAGAATGGCGTCGGCCTGGTGGTACATGAAGTTGCGGCCGACCATGTTGGAGCTGTTGTTGGCCAGGCCGTGCGAGTGTTTGTCCGTGGCGGATTGGAGCAGAAGGGCGGCCGAGTTGATGGCTCCGCAGCAGACCGCGATGATGTTGCCGAAGTAGGTGGCTAGCTCGGGAGAGGCGTTGGTGGGGCCGTCATGTTGGACCTCGACGGAGGTGACGACGGTCCCAGTGGGATTTGTAACTATTTTCGTTACCTTTGCTTCGGTGAGGAGGGTCACGTTGGGGAGATGCATGATTTGGCGGACGCAGTTGATGTCGGAGTCGGATTTGGCGTGTACGAGACAAGGGTACCCGTCGCAGGTGTCGCAGCGGATGCACCTGGATTCGAGGGTGTCTCCGGAGTTGCGCTTGAGGCCGAGGGGGACGGGGAAGGGGTGGTATCCGAGTTTCTTGACGTCGTCGTAGATGGACTGCATGCGGGGTTCGCTGGGGAGCGGCGGGAATGGGTAAGGCCTGGAGTGGAAGGGTTCGGTGGGGTCGGAGCTGGTCAGGTCTTCGTTGAGGTGGCCGTGGGCGTCGAAGAGCTCTTCCGCGCGGGTGTAGAAGGGTTCGAAGTCGGCGTAGGTGAGGGGCCAGGCAGGCGAGATGCCGCCCTTGTGGTGGAGGACGCCGAAGTCCTCGGCGCGTAGGCGGAAGAGAGCGGCGCCGTAGACCTTGGTCTGGCCGCCGACGAAGTAGGCCTGCTGGGGATGGAGGGGTCCGTCGTTCTTGTCGAGCCAGACGTCTTTGGTGTGGTAGCGGTTGTCGAGGAAGACGGCCGAGGTGTCCCAGTTGAGTTTTTCCTGGGGGAGGAACGGACGACGCTCGAGGACGAGGATGCGCTTGCCGGCCTGCGCCAGATGGAGGGCGAGTGTCCCGCCGCCGGCCCCGGTTCCGATGATGATGGCGTCGTATTGGTCGGGCATGGAGTGCCTCCTCGCCGTGCGAAGGTGGATTTGGATGGGGGCCTTGTTGCCTTGGTCGCGGTGATGCGATTAGTGGGATTCGACGAGATGTTCTTCGACGCGAGGGAGGAAGAGGGAGAAGACGGTGCCGTGGTGGACGGGATGCTCGGTGCTGCGGAAGATGAGGCGGCCGTGGTGGCGGTCGACGATGCCGGCGGAGATCCAAAGGCCGAGGCCGGTCCCGTTGAGGTCCTTGGTGGTGTAGAAGGGCTCGAAAAGGCGTGCGCGAACTGGGGGAGGCATGCCGTGGCCGGTGTCGGCGATGGTGATGCGGATGCCGCGACGGCCTTCGGGGAACTGAGCGGAGTAGTCGGTGGCGTCGTGGGCCCGGACGCGAAGGAGGCCACCGCCCTGGCGCATGGCGTCGAGGGCGTTGGCGATCAGGTTATTGAGGACCTGACGAATGTCGTTTTCAAAGCAGAGGACCGTGGTGTCGGTGGAGTAGGTGGCCTGGACATGGATGCCGGAGTTGGCGAGGCGGCCGTGGTAGAGGTCGAGGACGGCGTTGACGAGATCGGCCGCGCTGACGTGGGTGGCGCGGACGGCCTGGCGGTGGAAGCGGAGGGTCTGGGTGGCGATCTGACAGACGCGGGACAGCTCGCTCTGCGCGATCTGGACGTAGCTCTGAATGCCTTCAGGGAGGTCGTTGGATAGAGCGATGAGATAGAGGAGGTTGGTGATGGCCTCGAGTGGGTTGTTGATCTCGTGGGAGATGGAGCTGGCGAGGCGGCCGACGGCAGCGAGTTTTTCGCTCTGAATGAGAGCGGCCTCGGCCTTCTTTTGGGTGGTGACCTCGAGGATGACAGCGGCGATGGCCTCGACGGTGCCGCCGGTGTTGGAGATGGGGGAGTAGCTGACGTTCCAGAAGCGATGCTCGCCGGGGCGAGTGGGAAGCTCGCCTTCCAGAAGAAGGTTCCTGACGGGATGGCCCTTGGCGACCTGTTCGAAGATTTCTCTGAGGCCCTTAAGAGGGGCGAGCTCGAAGATCGGGTGTCCGAGGATCTTCTCTCGGGGAAGGCCGAGTGTCTCGCACTGACGGTCGTTGATGCGGAGGTAGCGGAACTCGATGGGATCGAAGAGGGCGAGGCCGATGGGGGCCGTCTGGTAGATGGTTTCGAGCTCTGCGCGCTGGCGTTCGGTCTCGTCCTGGCGGCGCTGGAGGGTGTCGGCGAAGGTTTTGCGATCATCGATGTCGATGGCGACGCCGAGCCAATCGAGGATTTTTCCGGATTCGTCGCGGACGGGCTGGGCCCGAATCCACCACCAGCGGGCACGACCATCATGGGCGCGGACCATGCGGGCTTCGATGTCGTAGTCCTCCCCTGACGAGACAGAGCGTGACCAGGACTCGAGAACTCGCTCGCGGTCATTAGGGTGGAAGGCATTCAGCCATCCCTGAGCCGCGAGGTCTTCGATGGCGAAGCCCAGATAGTCGAGTAGGCCCTGATTGGCATAGGTGACATTTCCTGCGGGATCGCCCAGCCAGATGCCCTGAGGGTTGAGATCGGTGAGGACGCGATAGCGGGCTTCGCTGGCCACAAGCGCTTCTTCGTTTTTCTTGCGGGCCGTGATGTCGATCGTGAGACCACGGAGGTAGGTCGGGACACCATCGACCATGACGGCGTGGCCGCGACTCTCGAGCCAGAGTATCCGGCCATCCGCCGCGCGAACCTGAAACTCCTGCTCGGTCAACCCTCCGCTTTGAACGCCAGCCTGGATGGAGGCGGCGATGATGGGAATGTATTCAGGAAGGACGATCTTCTTGAAGGAACGGTAGTCAGGGAGCTCCTCGAGTGGATGGCCAAAGACGGGATAGGAGCCCACCCCGTAGGTTACTTTACCGGTAGCGTATTCAATCTCCCAAGTGGCAACGAGAGCGGTTTGCTGGACGGAGGTGAGGAGTTGCCCGCTGCTGCTTGAGAATGGTGTCGGCCTGGCGGCGCCTGGTGATGTCGGTGGTCATGCCGCGCAGGTGAGTAGCGGCTCCTGCGCTGTTGTAGACGGGGACGCGGCGGCATTCGACCCAGAGGGCCCCGCCCTCGGGAGTGACGACCTCATAGTCGACGATGCTAATAGTGTTTGTGTCGATTGCTCGTTTGGCATCCTGCTGGACGTGGACGAGGTCGGAAGGCCGGATGATCCTGTCCAGATCGTCGATCGTAGTGAGTTCGGAGAAGGGACGTCCGTAGACGGGATAGGAGCCCTCGCCGAATGTGACGGTGCGATTGACGAGATCCATCTCCCATGTGGCGACGCGGGCTGTCTCCTGGACGAAAGCGAGGGTCGCTTGCTGATCGAGGAGGACCTGGCGGGAGACGCGTTCGGCGGTAACGTCGCGAAAGAAGAGGACGATTCCGTCCTCGAACGGACGGCACTGGACCGAGAGCCAGAGGTTGAGAGGGTCTGGGTAGAAGGTCTCGAATTCACTGGGAACACCCTCGTCCATGGCGCGAAGGAGGTAACGGCGGATCTCCTCGTTCTGTTCGGCGACGGGGAACTCCTGCCAGAGGTTTTTTCCTAGAAGTTCACCTTTAGGGCTAAGGAGCTCTTTAGCGCGGCGATTGAGGAAGGAGATATTCCAGTCGCGGTCAATGCTCGCTACGGAGTCAGTGGTGGTCTCGAGGACCTGACGGAGTTGGCGGACGGAGGCGTCACGAAGGAGCTCAGCGCCCTTACGGTCAGTGACGTCGTGATAGTAGAGGGCGATGCCCTCGTCGGTGGGATAGACGGTGACGTCGAGCCAGGCGTCGATGCGTTCGGAGTAGTACTCGACATGGGCCTTCTCGCCGGTCTGCATGACGTTGCGATAGAACTGTTCGAGCTCTGTGCCGATGAGATGAGGGTAGATGTCCCAGTAGGTCCTTGCGCCGCCAATGTCGGCGGGGGTGATCCGGCTGCGGTAGCACGCTTCCTCGTTCGCGAAGGTGACCATCCAGTTTCGATCGACGCAGATGATTCCTTCAGTGACCTGGACGAGGAGGCGCGCAAGGCGCTCGTTCCGCGCGTCTTCCTCGCGCCGACCGTGGCCGCTTCTTCGTGCTAACGCATCGGCGTGAGTGAGGGATTCTGACATGAGCAGAGCCTGTCCTTCATGGACCATTGGAGCTTCTCACGGAGGAGGTGTCCCTATTTGAGCATACGAATCAGCTCTTTGGTTCCAGGAGTTCAATGCGGGCCCGCAGATCCTGCAGAGCGGTGGTGAGCGAGGCGATCTCGGCCTCCAGTTGGGCGAGTCGCTGGGTCGTTGCCGAGTCGGAGGGTGGCGTATGGCCCTCGGGGGGACCCGCTTTGCCGGTCGCGCCGGAGTGATGAGCGGACGCCAGGTCGGCAGGGTCCCCGAGGAGATGGGCGTATCGGGCCTCGCGGGAGCCGGGCTGGCGGGGCAGGACGGTGGTGAGGGGGCCGGTGGCTTCGCTGCTGGCTGCGTCGGCGATGGGTCGGGTGGCGAGGCGCTCGAGGGTGGATTGGACGGCTGCGAGGTCGTCGAAGGTGTAGAGGCGGTCGGCGCGGCTGCGGAGCTCGCCGGGGGTTTGCGGGCCGCGGAGCATGAGGAGGCAGAGGACGGCGGTCTCGTCGCGGCGGAGGTTGAGGACAGTGCGGATGCGGTGCTCGTACTTGGGTACGCGGGCGTCGCGGACCGGGGTGACGAGTGCGAGATCTTCGAGGGAGTGGAGGGCTTGACGGACCTCTTCTTCGGTGAGATCGAGTACGGGGTCGCGGCTGGAGCGTTGGTTGCAGGCGTTGATCAGGGCGTTGAGCGAGAGGGGGTAATTTTCGGGCGTGGTGATCTCTTTTTCGATGAGGGAGCCGAGGACGCGGAGCTGATGGGGAGAGAGATGCATGGATATAAGGGTGCCACAGGTAGGCAGGGAACAGGTTGAAGGGACGATAATGAAGAAAATTATGTCGACTCACGGATTGTTGTTTCTTAATGAAGATCAGGTGCGGGAAGTACTGTCGTATGACGACCTGGTTCCGGTTATCCGTCAGGCGTTAATGGATTTTTCCGCCGGGCGGGTGATCCAGCCTTTGCGGACGGTGATGTCGATCGCTGAGCGCGGGGGATGGTTTGCCGTTATGCCAGCGGTGTATGGCGGCGTGATGGGGGCGAAGATGGTGACGTTCTATCCGGGGAACGTCGCGCTCGAGAAGCACACGCATATGGCGATGATTCAGCTGTTTCGGGCCGATTCGGGAGAACCGCTGGCGGTGATGGACGGGCGGCTGATTACGGAGATGCGGACGGCGGCGGTGTCGGCGGTGGCGGTTGACTGCCTGGCGCGGCCTGATGCGAGGGTGTTGGGGATCCTGGGCAGCGGCGTGCAGGCGCGGTCGCATGTGCGGGCGCTGGCGCGGGTGCGGAGGTTTGAGGAGATACGGGTCTGGAGCCGGTCGGAGGCGAATGCGAAGAGATTTGGCGCGGAGGTCGGGGCCAGGGTGACTTCGGCAGAAGAGGCAGTAACGGGCGCGGACGTTGTGTTGACATTGACGAGCTCGCCGGCGCCGATTTTGCAGGGCCGATGGCTGAAGAGGGACGCTGTAGTGTGTGCGGTTGGAGCGGTGACGCCGGACCGGCGGGAGCTCGATGATGAGGCGATGCGTGGCGCGGTGGTGGTGGAGTCGCGTGAGGCGGCGATGCGAGAGCCGGGAGACATTCTGTTGGCGAAGGCGGAGGTCAGCGCAGAGATTGGGGAGTTGCTGAATGGGGCTTCGCTCAATAGAAACGGGCGGCCAGTCGTGTTCAAGTCCGTTGGGACCGCGATCGAAGATATTGCGGCGGCGGGGCTGGTGTTTGAGCGGGTTTCGGGGTTATCGCGGCCAAATTTTGTCTAGCTAACTGTATGTAAAAGAGGTGG
This sequence comes from uncultured Acidobacteriaceae bacterium, assembly GCA_963756685.1. Taxonomy (GTDB): domain Bacteria; phylum Acidobacteriota; class Terriglobia; order Terriglobales; family Acidobacteriaceae; genus Edaphobacter. The sequence goes on along the minus strand of CAVWON010000001.1, from coordinate 1,207,206 downwards.
TTACACTTATATGCGGAAGAACTTTTAAGTGTGACACTAAAGTTACATTCCCACGGCGAGTGGTTGGGTATGAAATGGGTAAACTTGAATGAGCGAATGAGAAACGGCAAATCTCATTTAGGATTTACATTCGCGAAGAATCGATGGGCCAGGGAGTTTGGATGCGGATATTGAGTGGACGGGGCTTCGCGGTAGTTGCAGCGGCGATGGTCATGGTGTTTGGGGTGAGTGGGTCGTCGTGGGCCAGGGTGGTGAAGACTCGAATGCATGCGGGGCTTAAGAGCCCAATGCATCTGAAGACGTCCCCAATGCTGAGTGGAGAAGAGGTCGTGCCTGGGGTGCTGCCGGCGGAGATAGCGGCGAGTGGGGAAGCAACTGTCGTGCCGGAGGACGGGAAGCCGTACCAACTCAGGATGACAAATATACATACGGGCGAGAGCCTGGATATTGTCTACCGGATCGGGAATACGTATCTACCGGACGCTTTGGAGAAGTTGAACTACTTTTTGCGCGACCATAATACGCAGGACGTCAGCAACTACGATCCGAAGGAGTTCGATGTACTGCATGCGATGATGGCGCGGCTGGGGAAGTTGGACAGCGCGATCGAGGTCGTGTGCGGGTACAGGACGCCGGAGACGAATTCGGCGCTGCGGCAGAACTCTCCGCAGACCGGGGTGGCCGAGCATAGCCAGCATATGGAAGGACATGCGATCGACCTTCGCGTGCCGGGAGTGACGACTGCGAAGCTCAGGGACGCGGCACTTTCGCTGAAGGCGGGTGGAGTCGGGTATTACCCGGTGAGCCAGTTTGTGCATGTGGACGTGGGGCCGGTCCGGGAGTGGGTGTTTGGATCGAAGCAGCGACGGACGATACTTGCTCAGACACGCCGGGCCCATTCCAGTCATAGTTCGAGCGGTACGGCCGGGGAGTAGAAACCTCCGCTGAACCCAGGTAGTCCCCTTCCCCGTCAAAAGTGTGCAAAGTCTTCGAAAGAGATGACTTGAGTCTGGACTTGTCTTGCCGGGCGCGTTGGGTGCGTGCCGCCGTCTCGAGATCGCCCTTACTTTGCTGTTTTTGGACGGCAAGAATGTCAAGTGCGGCGGTCCTCTGCTGAGGGTGAATCGGTGGGGCAGAGGCATTGGCTATACTTCGCCGCATGGAGACTTTAGGGAGGCAGCTGCGGAGTGGAGCATGGGGGTTGGCTCGTGCCCGCACTATCGCAGAGGATATTTGTTGTGACCGGCATGGCGTTCGGGTACTGGTGCGCGAGCTTTTTGGTGAGGACGTCGAGGTAAGGAAGCGGGCCGCTGACGTGGCCCGGCGGATTACCGAGAAGGACGGCCGGTCGCTCGAACGATATGCGGATGAGCTGGCCGGATTGCTGGAGACGCTGCCGGTGGAGGAGTCGCGGACGCGGTGGCATCTGGGGTTGGTGGTGCCTCGGGTGGCGCGGACTCGGATGCAGCGGTTGCGGGCGGCTCGGACGATGTCGTTGCTGGCCGAGGACGAGAGCAATGTGGTGCGGTGCTCGGCGGTGGAGGGGCTTGCGTTATTGGCGCTGCAGGAGCCTTCTCTGCGGGGCGAGGCGGAGGAGATGGTGGAGAGGTATTTGCGGGAGGGGACAACGAAGGCGATGAAATCGCGGGCGCGGGGAGTGATGCGGGCGTGGGCGAGGGGCGAGCGCGCCAAAAAATGACTATTCTGGTCATTATGACTAGAATGGTCATGTCGGAGGTGTGGAATGGCAAATTGGGCAGTGGCGGAGGCGAAGGCAAAGTTCAGCGAGTTGATTGAGACAGCACGTGAGCAGGGTGCGCAGGAGATTACGCGCAACGGCAAGCTCGTTGGGGTACCTTGTCTCCCCTGAGGAATGGAAGAAGGCGAAGCACACTCCTGCGCAGAACGCCCGAACCATGTCCGAGTTCTTCAAGAACTCGCCGCTGGCGGGATCCGGTCTTGATCTTCGGCGGTCCCGCACTAAGGCAAGGAAGGTTGTGTTGTGAAGTATCTTCTCGATACTGATGTGGTGTCGCAATATACCCAACTGCCTCCGGACCCTCGTGTTGACGCCTGGGTGCAGCGTACCGATGACGGCGACCTCTACATCAGCGGCATCACCTGCGCCGAGCTCTGGTACGGCATTAACCTTCTTCCTCCGGGCAAGAGACGCACGGAGTTGGAGAACTGGATCGAGGACGACCTATACATGCAGTTCTTCAACCGGGTCGTGTTCTTTAGTCTCGATGTCGCGAGACGCTACGGCAGCATTATGGCGCGAGCGAAGAAAAATGGGCACAACCCGAACGCAATGGATGTAATGATCGCGGCAACCGCCGCAGCGAACGGAATGGCCGTTGCAACGCTTAACAGGAAGGATTTCGAGCGGCTGGGTGTGGAGTTGGTGGAGTTTTAGGGTGGATTGGTTTTTATCCAGACGGTTTTTGATACGGACTCAGAGAATGCTATTTGACTTTCTTTCGGCTGAGAGTGACCTCGGTTGTAAGGGCATTGTGAACGATAACGGTCTGTGTGTAGGCAGGAAGTTTATTCCTGCCATAGTTCGCGCCAAAGGTAAGAAGGTATGTTCCGGCAGGCAGATGTGATAGTTCGAAAACGCCGTTTTCTGGAAAGTCATCCCTGATTTCTCGCTTCTTATCATTTTGTAAGAGCCATGCAGTCACAACAGAATTCTGCAGTTCGCTCTTTGAGGCAACCACACGACCGGTTATGCCGGAGGATGGAATTGCTTCAAGATATGCTCGGCAGAAAGCTGGATCGGAACTGGTTGACGCAGGTATAGTGACTTTCGAGAAGTCGTGCCCGATATTTTGACCTCGATATAGCGTCAGTCCCAAAGGGAATTCAGCGCCAAGAATATAGTCTCCGGGGGGAAGTACCTCAAAGGTTACGATGCCCTGCCTATCGGAAGTTGACCTCCATATCTTGCCCGACTGAGATTGAGCTGTAATCGTAACTTCTGCGAGAGGCCTTTGAGTTCTGTAACTGGACGGATTAGCTGTAAAATCCTCCCGGGTCAGAGTGGCTAGAAGTGCGGCTGGGCTTTGGCCAGATTTAAATGACCGGAGAGAACGAACGACAGCCTCGCTCTGTTCTAACTCACCTGTAAAAGAGCATAAGCTTGTAAAAAGTTTGCCCGTGGGTGTTTGCACTGCATCAATAAAGTACTGCTTGTTGATGTTGAAGTGCCAACTACAGTCTGCCCCCCCAGTACCTGTACGAATCTCAACCTCTTCTGAAGACATAGCAGAGGAGAAGGATTCAATAACCTTTACTGTATAGATCGCTACTGGCTCTTCGGCTTGTATTCCCTGTATGACCCTTCGGTTAACAGGGATACCTATAAAATATCGATGGCTATTAGAGAAATCAATATTTTGAATACGTCCGCCAAGTGGCGTCCCTGCAAAATAACTTCCTTTGTGGGAAAATCCCCCGCAGTCAGGCTGCCTACTACAGTCGCATGCATAACAAAGCGGCGAGAAGAACAGCAAAAGGACAGCTAACCGAAACATAGGATATTAGACACCACGTTTGCTGTTACAGTTCCCAAGATAATATCAAAGGCCGCCATTGATGGCGGCCTTTGCGGGTTTGCGCGGAGCGCGTCTGCTGTAATGCAATACTTAGTCGCCGGAGACGGTCTCTTCGATGCTCTGAACGACCTCAGCTTTGGCAACCGGGGCGGCTGGCTTGATCTCTCCGAGGGAGATGAAGCCAGGCTGCTCCTGTTCACAGGCCGAGCTTACCGTTCCGCGGGCATATCTTCGTCGTCGCCGAGAATGTTGCTCACGCGGACAATGGTTGCGATTTGCTCTGGAGTGAGACGGGACAGTAAGTGTCGTCTCACGGAAGCCGCATGGAACCGGCATTGCAGCATCGAGGGTCCGCCGGCCCAGCTTCGTGATCAGTACGAGAACGGAACGCTCGCCTGATTCATGGCGCGTGACGAGATCTCTCCTCTGCATTCTGGTGAGCTGGTGCGAGAGACGGCTCTTGTCCCATCCCAGACGTTCTGCCAGAGCCTGTTGGCGCATCTCACCTTTGCCGAGACCCGCGAGACGCAACAGAACTCCAAACTCGGGCCCTGAAAGTCCGGTCGCCTCGGTGAGGTCATGCTCTACTCTGCTCAAGACGTCTTCGCCCATGAGTTTGAAGGCATGCCAGATACGCAGTTCTTGGGGGGAAAGTCGCTCATTTGGCATCGTTACGACAATAACAAAGGTTTGGTTGACATGACAACTTACCCCGACTAATATGGTTGCCGTGTCAACCATCCTGAACTCTCAATTGATATCGGAGTGCACTACGGAGGACTGCCTCCCTCCACCAAGAACAAATTCTCCTGATACGGTTGAATCGCGTACGAAGAGTTCGGACGCGCTGCAGAGCCTCATCGTGCGATTAGAGAAAGATACCGTGCTATCCGAACCGGCCCAGCTTCGTGAACGCCTGGAAGCACTCGACCGTCTGGATGCTTATCTCCCGAGGGTGTTGCAAGAAGCCGTGGGATTCGATCAAGAGCTTTCTCGCCGCGCTGAGGCGATTCGCGAAGGATTTGAACGCATGAATGCCGATCTCTTCGAAGGCATTCGTCACGACATTCAACGCGGCCGGCGGCCTCACGGCCTACTTCGGTGGGTAAGCTCACCGATGCCTTCAGCACCTCTCCACGCATCTGCCAACGGTATGGGATATGACTTTCTTGATGAGCTGATTACCGGGGTGTTCCGATTGGAGGAGCCTGAGGACGAACACATCTCGCGAGACCCTGAGAGATTGTTTTACCAACCTACCCCCGCGCGGCATATCTTCAGTTTGATCCGTCTGACGGGCCCCACACGTAATGACGTCTTCTTAGATCTCGGTTCTGGACTCGGCCATGTACCTATGATGGTTTCGATCTGTACAGCGTCCCGGAGCATTGGGGTTGAGTTAGAGGCGCCGTATGTTCAACGGGCCCAACAGTGCGCGCCAGGGTTGAATCTGGATCAGGTGACGTTCATCCACAGCGACGCGCGAGAGGCAGACTTGTCAGAAGGCACGATCTTTTATCTCTACACTCCGTTTATGGGTTCTATCTTGAGTGCCGTACTGGCGCGTCTAGGAAATGAGGCCGCCGCACGTCAGATACGAATTGCCTGCCACGGTCCATGTGCGCCGGTTGTTGCCTGTGAACCCTGGCTTGTGGCAACAACACCTCTGGATCCAGGTGCGATAACAGTGTTCCGTTCTCGCGCTTGATGGCTTTTCTTGAGAACACAACGATCCGCCCTACGTGCGCGCTATTGATTTTTAGTGATCAGCCACCTAGGGGTTCCACTAGTATCAAGACCCGGTCAAAGGTAGTATGTTGCACCCCATCGACGTAAAAACGAGTTCCCGATGCGGGGGGGGAGTAATTTCGAGGGGCCAGCGTCGCGCAAGGACGGTTTCAATGACCGTAGAGCCGATCTCCCCAAGGGCGCGAGTAGTCCGTTCGGTAGAAGGTATCCTGCTGATCACAGGAGTGGTCCTTCTGAGTGCGTATGTTGGCGTACGCCTGTATGGAGCGATTGTTTCGCGCTCTGTAGTTGCGGCATTTCAGCAAAAGGCCGCCGCTGGAGTTCCCTTATCGCACGCAGATTCCGGCACGACGACAAGTCCTGCAGGCGTGGATACGAGCCTGTGGAGCGATAAGCGGATACGCGCCTACAACGAGAGCCTGAGCCATGCGTTTGGAACGCCGCTGGCCGTGCTGTCCATTCCGAAGATCCATCTTGAAGTTCCTGTGTTTGAAGGCACCGATGACGTGACGCTGGACCGGGGGGTAGGGCGGATTACGGGAACGGCCCGTCCCGGCCAGCCGGGGAACCTCGGAGTTGCGGGCCATCGAGATGGATTTTTTCGCGGGCTCAAGGACGTGACAACGGGGGACGAGATCAAGCTTGCTTTACCTGAAAGAGAAGCAACGTATGTCATCGATCAAATAACGGTAGTGACCCCGCAGGATGTTTCGGTTCTTCAACCCAGGCCTATGTCCTCGATCACTCTTGTGACTTGTTTCCCCTTCTACTTTGTGGGGAGTGCGCCGGAGCGATACATCGTCTCTGCGTCTTTGCGAGCAGATGCACAACCAGCCGTAAGCCGAAATGCGCGGCTAAACCCATAAGGAGGAAAGAATGGCAATCGCAAATTTGACCAGCAGACAGATGTCCATTTTCCGCGCAGCGTTGTGCACGTTGGCCTGCGCGCTGATATCAGCAGGCGTCCGGGCACAGGACGTCAGTTCGACGACGGTCATGAGGGGCCCGTCGACGTACGATACAACGGTGAGGAGCGGCACGGTTATTTACGTGTCGGGCAACGAACTTCTCGTGAGAATGCCCGATGGAACGGCGGAGCACTTCGTCGTTTCCCCCACTCAGACGTTTACGGTCGACGGAAAACAGATGACGATTAGTGAGCTGAAGCCGGGCACGCACCTGACGCAGTCGATCACGACCAAGACCACTCCGAAGACGATTACCACGACGCGCACGATTGATGGAAGGGTCTGGCACGTCAACCCACCAAATTACGTGATCCTCACACTGCCCGATGGGACGAACAAGGAGTACAACGTTCCGAAGGGGCAGGTATTCAACATCAACGGCCAGCAGGATACGGTCTTCCAACTGAGGAAGGGGATGAATGTGAGCGCGACGGTGGTGACGGAAGAGCCCGTAATCGAGGCTTCGACACACAGGTCGGTGACGGGAGTTGCGCCTAAGTCTCAGGCTAAGGCGCAGGTCCCGGACAACACGGTGACGACGCTGCTGGTGGAGAGCCCGCACCAACCGGCTCAACCGACGGAGACGACTCAGACCGCATCGGCTGAGCCTGCTCCGAAGGCATTGCCTAAGACTGGAAGCGAGTGGCCGCTGGTTGGACTGCTCGGGCTTGGCAGCTTAGGTGCGGGAATGTTGACACGGCGATTGCGGTTGGGCTGGAAGTAGAACTGCTCTTGAAACAAGGTTTAGCTGCAACATAAATCTTTTATTTCAAACAAACAAAGGCCGCCAGCAATGGCGGCCTTCTTGTTGTACGTTGCGATGAGTGGTTAGTCGCCGGAGACGGTCTCTTCGACCTCGGCCTTGACGATCGGCGCGGCTGGCTTGATCTCACCGAGGGAGATGAAGCCGGGCTGCTCCTGCTCGCCGAGCACTTCCTTGCGGTAGAGCTTGGCCATGCGGGCGTTTTCGGCGTCCTGCTTGATCTTCGCATCGCGTGCGCGGATCTTTTCTTCGCGGGAGTTCTTCGCGATGCCGGACTTGTCGAAGGTGTCGTTGGCTGCGGCGTTGACGTGCTCGTCGTTGAGGACGAGATCGTACTTCGCTTCCTTCTCGAGGCCGACCTTCTTGCCGCCGGCGAAGATCTCGTGACGGCCATGCTCCTCGTACCACTTGGTGAGGGTGGAGGTCATGTGCATCTTCTCGATGATGTTGCGCCAGCCGACGCCGGTGTTGTAGGCGCAGAAGCTGATCTCACCCTCCTGTGTGGCGTAGGGGATGATGCACTGCTCGGTGCGGCGGAAGTCGTAGTTGAAGAGGTCCTGGAACCACATGCCGGCGATGAAGAGGAAGTTCCAGCGGTCGCCGCGGCGCTTCTTGATGTCTTCCATGGTGCGGTCGGCGGTGACCTTGCCGTAGCTGCGTCCGCTGGCGCCGAAGCTCTTGTCGAACTTCTCGCAGCAGGTCGCTTGATCTTGAAGTGGGTGGGTGCGGCTTCGGGCTTGTAGTTGCGGAGGAGCGCGAGTGCAGCGCCGATCATGGTGAGGTACTTGCCGCGGGCGGCGTCGTTGACGCGGGCGATGTCCTTGGCGAGGCGGTCGGCGTTGATGAAGGCGGTGACGGGAACGGCTTCCTTGGTCTCCTTGTCGATCATCAGGGCCATGGAGATGCCGCAGTTCGGGTGGCAGCCGCAGGAGAGCTGGCCCCAGTCGCGGTCGGGTCCGTGGACGAGGTCGGCCCAGTCGGAGAAGGTGGACATGAAGGAGATGGGGAACCAGTCGCGGGTGGGCTCGCCGAGGCCGGTCTGGTTCTTGACGTCGTGGGCGAGGTGCGAGAGGGTGTAGCGCTGGGCCTGACGACGCTCGTCGGAGATGTCTTCGTCGCGGCCGGTGAAGCTGACCGGCTGGAAGGAGAGGAAGTTGATCTTCTTCGGGTTGTCGAGCGCGAACTCGATGATGCGGCCAACCTGCTCGTTGTTGATGCCGTTGACGATGGTGGTGACGGGGACGATGTCGACGCCGGCCTCGTGCAGGTTGTGGATGGCCTGGAGCTTCACGTCGAACGCGTTGCCGACCTTGCGGTGCGAGTTGGCTGCGTTGCCGATGCCGTCGAACTGGAGGTAGGCGTAGCGGAGACCGGCTTCAGCGGCGGCCTTGGCGAACTCCTTGGACTTGGCGAACTCGATGCCGTTGGTCGCGGCCTGGACGGAGGTGTAACCGACCTTGCGGGCGTAGGCGACGGCGTCGAGGAAGTAGGGGCTAGAGCGTGGGCTCGCCGCCGGAGAACTGCACGGACATCTGACGACGCGGCTTGATGGTGACGGCGTTGTCGAGCATGGTCTTGATCTCGTCCCAGGTGAGTTCGTGGACGAAGCCGACCTGGTTGGCGTCCATGAAGCAGGGGTCGCACATCATGTTGCAGCGGTTGGTGAGGTCGATGGTGAGGACCGAGCCGCGGCCGTGGGTGACGGTGGAGGTGCCGTGGTTGTGGAGCTTCTCGTCGTTGTGGGCGCGGATGTCGCGGCCGGGGAAGACCTCTTCGAGGTGCTTGAAGAAGGCGGTGTCGATGGACATCACGTCTTCGAAGTGGCCGTGGATGGGGCAGTCCTTGACCATGAGGATCTGGCCGTCGCGCTCGATGATCTGCGCCTTGATCTCGCCGACCTTCTCGTTGAGGAGGATCTCGTGGGGGAGCTTGCCGTCGACGATCTGCTGACGGATCTCAGGGATGCACTTGGGGCAGAGCGAGTCGGTGGTGCGGGGCCAGCCGAGGGGCGGCTTCTCTTTCTGGTAGCTCTTGAGCAGGGGCTTGTCGCTCCACTTGGGGGTGAAGCTGGCGTTGGGGCTGATTGAGTTCAGCTTGTTGAATACAACCCAACCTGCTTTGGCTGCGTAGGTGAGAGATTTCTCGAAAAGCTTAGCCTTCGGCATTGAAGTGTCTCCTGAAGTTTAGGTGCTGAATGTCTAGTGGAAGTGTTGGGGCCGATCCAAAGCTATGTATCGTCTTTGGAAGTAGATGCGACGGCGTAACCCTTTGATTCACTCCTCTAAGACTACGCACATGAAAGGCCATACCGAAGCATCCGGTAGCGAATGGCGAGAATTTGCATTGAACGGTAACGATGAGGGGTGGATGGGAGGAGGCTTTCCTTCGTGGGAACCTGCTAGGCCCCGGGGACGGCGTTGCCGGCGGCGACGTTGTTAAGGATGCGCTGGACGAAGATGATTTGGATGTGAACGTGACTGGCCACGTCGGGCAGGAACTCGTTGACGAGATTGTTGACGGGGTCGAGGGCATAGCCGGTGAAGATACGGGCGACGGTCGAGGGGCCGTCCGGGTGAATGCCGGGGACGTAGAAGTTGGCGAGCTCGGCACCGATGGGGTAGTTCAGGAGCGTGGCGTAGTTGGGCATCGATTTGCCGCTGTCGCTGCGCGAGATGACGGTGCGAGAGATGGAATAGATGAGGCGCTTTTTGAAGGGGGCGTGAGGCATGCGGAAGTAGCGCGGGTCCTGATGGGCGAGAGAGGGAATCGCGAAGGCCCCGAAGAACTGGCCGGTCGCGTCCTGCAGGAGGCTGACGCCGACGCTTTTGCCGAAGCCCTCGAGCCCGGGACCATATGCGGTGTGTGCATTAGCACCGATGGTGATGGCAGAGATGCCGAGGATGGTGCCGAAGTTTGCGGGATCGGTGAGGTCGTGTAGGGCCAGATAGCCCTTTTCCTGCCAGGTCATGGGGATGACGACGTTGGTTGTGAGAAAGCGCTGGTACGGATAGAAGAGCTCGGTACAGGGCTTGGGCACCTGATCGTAACGGCTGGGGTCGAAGTAGACCACCTTCATGGCGCTGAAGACGCCGCAGGAGTGTGCGCCGTCGCCTGTGACTTTGAAGGAGGCCTCGGCGACGGCGACGACGTCTTCCTGTTGGGCCTGTGCGGGACTGGGCGCGTCGGGGAGTTCGGTGGATGGGGAGCCAGGAAGATGAGCGGGCGCTCCGGGCGCGGTGGGCGGCAGCGTCTGCGCGGATACGCTGATCGCAGACATCAGCAAGCCCGTTGTCAGCAACCGACGCATCCGAAATGCCCCTCTCGCTTATGTTCCATAGTAACTGCGGAGGGCAGCGAACGCCTCTAGTCCTTTCTATGGAAGATGGCCTGGTTGATGTCGGGCCAGAATTCCTTCAAGACGAAGGCGGCCCCGTCGACGCCGACATTGATGGCCCACTTTGAGGCGGTGTTGGAAAAGGTGCGTTCGCGTGACGGGTAGTAGAGGTTCGAGATGCCAGCAGCAGCGCCGGCACCGATGACTTCACTCGAATTGAAGGTATTGTTTCCAGCATCGTTTCTGGTGATAACGACGCGGCTGAGAGCGTAGCCGGTGCGCTTGAGAAAGCCGCCGTGGCCCAAGGTGTAGTAGCGGTTATCTTGATGCGTGATTATAGGGCCGATGGCTTCGACCATGTAGTTCTCGATCGCTTGATCGACAAAGTTGTGCCAGTAGTAGCGGGCATAGCCGGCAGCGCCCTGGTGAAACTCCGGGGTCGCGTTGGTGGCCTGGCCATAGCCTGCGAGGATGGCGGGCACAAAGAGGGCGGAGTAGTCGAAGGAGTCTTGCGTGGCGGTGAGGAACTTTTCCTTGGGCGTTTGTGGAGGAAGCTTAGTGGTGGTGCTGACGGCGCGGAAGTTTGGAATGATGCCGAGGATGCGTTTGGTCTGGGCGGCTGGCTCATCGCTCGTTGACTGACCGCTGGGTGATGAAGAAGCGTTGCCTTGCTGGAGCGAAAGCGGTTCGGCCGCTGCGTCGTTCGACGACGAGGTGTCGTCCGCCGAGGCGAGGTGAGTGTTGCTGGCGAGGATGGCGCCGGGCGAGTTGGGCAAGGCCCCCTGAGGCGTTTGCTGCGCCTGAGCGACACCGTAAACGGAGTATGAAGCCAGAAGAAGACACGCGAAGTGGCCGGGAAAAAATTTAGACATGGTTGATCGATTGCGGCGCACACCATTATGGCATCGCCTTGTTGATAGACTCTCGAAGAGCGCCGATTGATTCATGGTCAGCGCGAATAAATTGCGATCGTTTCCGATGAGATTTGGTCTAAACGCCGTCAAATGCGCTCTCGCCGGTGCCAAAAACGGTGCGGAGGCGAGCGGAACGGCAGCTGTGCTTCGGGCGAGGTGTCGGACCAGCCGTGGCTCAGACGGAATGGGATTGCGTGTCCTGCTCAAGTACATTACCTCGTGGGTTTCGGCCCTGCAGTTGCCAGAACGCGCAGAAGCACAGCCTTGATTCCACACCTCGGAGTTGGATTGGCCGTCAGTGCTTTACAGTATGGACGCCTGCGCCACGGGTCAGATTGCATCGCATTGCTGCAGCAGAGGTTCTATCGTGGCTTCGGCGTTGCGTAAAGGATATCATCTGGATCGACATTGACCCTGCCCTTTCCCGATCATCGTGATGAGACCGGAGGTGTGCGTATGTGAGGAACCGACTCATCGACCGCTCCCCTCTCGCTTTACGTTCATAGTGCCTGGAGGGTTACGGTTGCCACCCCTTCTTCTTGAGGTGAAGGTCACCAGGGCATCGACGAGGAACTCGTCGACAACGAACCCGAACGCGGAACCGGCAAGGGAGGTGCCAAAGGCTCGAGTTACTTGGCTGAAAGTGGTGTTCTGTGCCGGGTAGTAGGTCACGGTGAGGGCAGCGCCAGCGGCGTTTCCGGCAAAGAGAGCAAAGTTTGGCACGGAATGGCCGCTGTCAGTCCGACTGATGATGGAGCGGGAGGCCGCATAAACGAGCCGCTTCAGGAATGGATGGCCGGGGCCCATGACATAGTATCGAGGGTCTTCATGAAATATCGGAGCGAACAGAGAATTGCTGAAGACACCATTTGTGATGCCGTGTATAGCGCCTATGCCAAGCCGCTGACCAAAGGCGCCGGCATCGGCTCCATAGTTAGGGCTGCCGTTGGTCAGCTGCTCATATCCCGCGGATGCAAGCCATCCCGTCATGGAGAAGAGGGACACCGAATTTTTGAGGCCGCCCTTGATCTTGTCGGACACCGTCATCGGAGCGGCGATTTGGCCCTGGTAAACGGTCAAGCGGAGATGCGGTGAATACTCGAAATCCGGTTTGCGCGCGGGGTCGAATGAGGCGTTATCGGGACCTGCGGAGCTGCTCGAACTGCTGAAGAGGAATCCCGGTGAGCCGGGGACATCCAGACGAGTGTCGGCGGCGACGACGCCTGCGACGGGATTACTTGCGAGAGGTGCCTGAGCGGCTGCGAAGGGAATTACTGCGATAAGCGGAGCAAGTATGACGAAGAGGCTATTAATAAACGAGTTCTGATTGCGTGTCGAGATCAAATAGGCACCTCGCTAAGGTGCGGGTTGCGCACCTGTCAGGTGAACGGCAGACCGCGAATCGTTCGGCGCTACGCATTATCGATGAGTGGGAATATTGGGGCATCATACTAACCTTCGGACGCAGATCGGGAGCTGCAAGTTGTCTGGTATCTCACTCGTTGGTAAATTTCTCCGGGCCCGTTCGGTCAGTCGTTACCACGTAGGAACATGAGTGGAATCGTCTGCGATGGACGTTGACCCTGCGTTTCTTAGGTCATCTAATTGAAAGTGGAGAGGTGTGGATATGGCTACGGAAGATCCGAAACGACCGTGGGAGCGGCAGTTGAGGGACGCTGCAGCGCATGTGGAGACGGACCTGAAGAACGTCGTGAAGTACATCAACGACGAGGTGGTGCCGGAGGTCCGGAAGAACGGGTCTGAGGCCCTGCGCGCTGCCGCCGTTGAACTGCACAAGCTGGCGCAGCGGATCGATGACCATGCGCGGAGGACGGCGACGCCTCCACCACCGCCAAAGGGCGCGCCGAAGCCGTGATGCGTGTGGGGACCGGCTGGGCCGCGGCGCTTTCGGCGTTCGCGCTGATGGCGAGTGGCTGCCATCGAGAGACGACCCGGGCTTATCAGCCACCACCGCCGCCGGCGACGAATACGGCCGCGAACCATGACGGAAGGGGCGCGCGACCGGCCGAGTCCGGTGCGGATTCGACGACAGTGGTCCCTCCCCCTGCGCCGGTGCCGAATAGCTTTGGCAAGCCGGTTTCGACTGAAATTGGACTGGCAAGCTGGTACGGGCCTCCCTATGCCGGACGCAAGGGCGCCGACGGCACGGTGTACGACCAGAACGCGATGACTGCCGCGCACCTGACGCTGCCGATGGGGACGATGGTGAGGGTCACAAACCTTACGAACAATCAGTCGGTCGTGGTGAAGATCACGGACCGGGGGCCTTTTGTTCGGGGCAGGATCATCGATCTTTCGCTGGCCGCGGCCAAGGCCACGGGGGTATATCGTGCGGGCGTGGCTAAGGTAAAGGTGGAGGCGTTTGCTGCGCCGGTACGTGCGAATGCGGACCCTGGTGGGCGGTGGTGTGTGCAGATTGGGGCGTTTACGCGGGAGTCCGACGCGGTGAAGTTGAAGGAAGATCTGCTGCGGCGGTATACGACGGCGAAGGTGATTGAGTTTCCCGGGCCGACGGGGTACTGGGTGCGGGTCAGTCCGAAGTTTCCGGACAAGAGGAACGCTACCGAGGTCGCCGATGGCATTCATCCGAAGGACCCGGGGGCGGAGCCCTATTTGATCCGGACGGATTAGTTGTGCTGCAGCGTTGAAGACTTTCGGCGACGGTGTGTATAGATTGTTGCCGCATCCAGCGAAAAGCGGGGATTCTTCGCTTCGCTCAGAATGACAAATTCCTTCGCTCAGAATGACAATTCGCTTTTTTGATGGCAATTCTTTTTGGCCGGTAGTAGCTCTGAAAAGGATTCAGGTGGTGACGCGCTTGCCGGTGCGGCGTTCGAGTTCCTGCTGGAACTCGGCTGCGGCGCAGTGGTTCGAGGTGTGGGTGATCCTGACTCGATTGTCGCCGAGGACCTGGGTCATACGGCCGCCCTGCATTGCATGGATGGCCATGACCTCGTTGTACTGGATGGCTTTCGAGGGCTGGAACCAGAAGGTTTGCGTGACTGCCGTGGGGGTCAAGGTGATGGTCCCGGGCATCTGCATGACGCCGACGGCGATGGCCGCGATGAAGAACACCGCCATCCACCATGTGACGGGTCGTTTTTGGACGGCCATGAAGTAGATGAAGAAGAGAATGTATGCGGGCAAGGCGACGGCCCGGGCCCAGGCGAAGAGAGGCTTGACGCGGAAGACGAGACCGTCGGCTGTTTGGACCACCGAGCCTTTGGTCAAGCGGCTGCCGTAGAGAAACACAATTGCAAGGCCGACTACTACGGCGCGGAGCATGCGGGGATCAAGGTGCATCGGGTCTTACTTCCCTTTTTCGTAGTTTACTTTTGCGGAAGGGCGGGCGGGGCGTAGTAGGGGAGCTTTTGTTGCTCCAAGGTGGCGCGCTTTACGCCGATGTCGTCGAAGAGCATGCTGGGGGCGATGGTGGTCTGGGGAACGACACCGAGTGAGTTTGAGACGTAGGGGTCGTTGCCGACGGCGACGATGCCGGAGCGGAGGCTGCGGTTGTCGAGCTCGTCGAAGACCGCGCCGCGGACGAGCTGGCGGGTGCCATCGGCGTGGACGCGGTAGAGAAGGCGGGGGAGAAGCTCGCCGCCGAGGGTTTCGACAGCGTAGACGTCTTTGCCTTGTTCCTTCGCCATGGCGAGCAGGCGCTTGTTGAGCTCGTCCTTCGATACAGCCTGATCGGCCTTGATGAGGACGACGCCGGCGCGTGAGTGAGGGGCCTGCGCGGGGGCGGCGCGCCCGTGGCCGTTCGAGGCAGCGAAGTCCTTGACGGGTTCGCGGCCGATGAGGAAGTTTTCGAGCTTGCCGTTGGTGACGATGTCGACCGACTGTGCCGGGACGCCCTCGTCATCGACGGAGTAGGCGCCGAGGAGGGCCTTGCCGTTGAACTTTGTCTCGAGTGGATCGTCGGTGACGCTGAGCATGTCGGGGAGGACGCGCGATTTGTAGCTGGAGGAGTAGGCGCCCGGTGGTGCGGGCGGTGGTGCCCATCTCGGGGCGGTCCGGCTTCGACGTTGGGGACGAAGAGGCGATCGAAGACGTCGGCGACGGCGTCTCCGCTGAAGAGGACGGGGCCGTGGTAGTCGTCGGCGGAGACAACGGGGGCGTTGCGCAGCTCGTCGAAGCTCTTGAGGTCTTCGATGACGCGCTTGCGAAATGCGGAGGCGCTTTCGAGCTCCTTCGCGGTGGCGGCGACGGTGCCGTTATCGCGGCTGAGACGCATGCCGTCGGCCGCCTGGCCGCCGACGCTGATGGAGCCGTTGTAGCCGGTGTAGCCCTGCGGACCACGGTGCCTTCGGTGTTGACGAGGTAGCGGTTGAGGGCGATGCCGCGGATGTTCGCTGTGGAGTACTGGACGTGCTCGGCGAAGGAACGAACGTCGGGGTCAGAGGCGTAGAGGCCGCTGGCTTCGACGATGCGGTGCTTCCATTCGTTGCGGTCGAGGTCGAGAGTGACGAGCGGGACGATCTGTACGACGGGCTTGGCCTGGGCGAAGTCGTGCTGGGTTTGGGCCGATTGGAACTGCTTCAGCGCGGCCTGCTTTGGCGGAGTAGGCGCGGAGGGCGTTCTTGTAGGCGGTCGTCGGTCGCGGTCCAGAGAGCGTATCGCAGGGCCAAGGGGTTGTTGTCGGTTGGGGCGAGCTCGATGGTGCCGTCGCCACGGCTGCTGCTGCTGTCGATGGCGTAGTTGCCGATGCGGACGGTGACGCGGACGACGCGCTGGTGGTTGGGCTCCTCGCGGGTGAGTGCGCCGTAGTTGGCGACGGCCTCGTAGGTGGTGATGTCGTCGAGGCGGTACTCGATGAAGTAGGGTTGCTGCATGCCGGGGAGCAGGAGGCCCTTTTCGCGGTCGAGCTCCTGCTGCATGGCGCGGAGGAGCGGGTCATTTACCTGCGATGCAGATTCTGCGGCAGCGATATTTGTAACTGCAACGGTGCTAAAGAGGGTCGCCGCGCATAAGGCCCAGGACAGAGAGTTGCTTATTTGTAACTTTCTGTGGACTAAATTCATTACTGGCCTCCCTTCTTGTCAGGCGAAGCAGCGGCCCCGGGAGGTGGGAGGATGGGTGGGCGGGCAGTGCCCTGGGCCTGGCGCTGGGTCTCGATTTCGCTGACCAGCATGGCGGGCGCGACGGCGCTGACGGGGATGCTGCCGGATTCGGCGCCGCAGATGCCGTTGAAGATGTCCTGCTTGTCGTTGGTGGCGAGGATGCGGTTGAGCGCGGCCTGCGGGGTGCCGACGATGCTGACGCCGCGGACGAGTTCGTCGGGGCGGCCATCGACGTAGACGCGGTAGACGACCAGCGGAATGACCTGGAAGGCCTGCGGCGAGCGGCGGGTGGTGACGGCGAAGCCGGAGGAGATGTCTTCGAAGTAGAGACCGTAGGCCTTGCCCTGCTTTTTTGCCTCGGCTTTGAGCATCTCGCGGAGTTCGGCGTCGCTGACGGTTTTGGAGGAGGTGACGATGAGGTTGCCCTGGCGGCCGGTGGGCATGTGGCCGACCTCGGCGCGGCCGTGGCCGTTGCGAGGTGGAGAAGCTGGCGATGGGGAGGCGCGACATGAGGAAGGTGTCGAGGACGCCGTCCTTGATGAGGTCGACGCGGCGGGCGGCCTGGCCTTCGTCGTCGTAGCTGTAGTGGCCGCTGAGGGAGACGCCGTCGAAGGTGGCGAGGGTGGGGTCGTCGGAGACGCTGAGGAAGGTGGGCAGGATCTGCTTGCCGAGGAGCTTGGTGAAGGTCTGGCCTTCGTCGTCGCCGCGCTGGCGCTGGCCTTCGAGGCGGTGGCCGAGGACTTCGTGGAAGAAGACGGCGGAGGCGCGGCCGCTGAGGATGGCGGGGCCGTTGAAGGGCTCGGTGACGGGAGCTTCGCGGAGGGCCTCGAGGTTCTTGGCCATGGCGATGGTCTTGTCGGTGAGGGTCTTCTGGTCGGGGAGGTGGGCGGCATCGTCGGCTTCGAAGGTCTCGGCGCGGAAGAGGTCCATGCCGTCGGCGGCGCGGGTGCGGGCGACGATGATGAGACGGGCGACGTGGCTGGGTGTGGCGACCTTTGCGCCTTCGGAGGAGACGAAGTAGTCGGTCTCGGTGGAGGCCTCGAGGGTGACGTTGTTGAAGAAGACGTCGGGGTACTGCTTGAAGAGGCCGGAGAGTTCGCGCAGGCGGTCCTCCCAGGCGGTGCGGTCGACGACCAGGATGGGCGATGGCGGGAGCATGGCTGTTGCGGCTTTTTCGCTGGAGAAGTCGGCAGAGCCGTCTTCTTCCTTGGCGCGGACCTGCTGCTCGGTCTTGACCTTCAGGTAGCCGTCGAGGGCCTTGCCGTAGCCGCGGTTGGTGGCGAACCAGAGGCTGCGGGCGAGGGCGTCGCCGTCGTCGGTGAGGGGGAGCGGGACGGTGGTGAGGGCGCTGTTGCGATGGTCGCCGTGGGTGTTGTCTTCGGCGGGGGTGCCGAGGCGGACCTGAACGTCGGCGATGCGGCGGCGGCTCTCGTTGGAGCCGACGATGTGCGCCGAACTGCGCCGACATGCTGATGCTGTCGCGAGTCGGAGACGGCGTAGCTGAGGAAGTAGGGCTTGGGCTGCTGGGTGGCGTCGGTGGCCGTGTTGCCGAGAGAGCCCATGGCACGGTGCAGCTCGGACTCCATGGTGTCGATCAGGACCGATGTGGAGTTGTGATCTGTACTTGTGGTTGCTGCTGCTGCGATGTGGCCGATGGAGGTCATCGCCACGACTACCAGACCGGCGAAACTGACGCCGGCGACTGCAACTCTTTGTCTCTTCATGGGAACGGGAACTCGTTTCGCCTGCAAAATACGCCTGTTGCCGAGTGTATCGGAAGTGCCACCGGTCCGCGCGAGGCGGTATGGCCTTCGTTACCGATGGCTTATGTTTGGACGAATGAGCTTGTATTAAGTTGACAGGGGTTAACGCAAGCTATGATGCCGGACGCTGAACCAGACGGTGAGCAGGATGAACTGGGCGAATAGGAGCCATTCCAGGAGGTCGAAGGTGGCGTGGCCTGTAGCGTGCGGGGCCAGGGCAATCAGGGCCACAAGGGTGGCTACCATGCTGAGCAGCATCGCGTTGTGGCCGTAGTGGGTGGGGGTGAGTGAGACCGGACGCCTGGTGGGGAGTTGGCCGGCGACGCGGGCCGCGAAATTGGCGGGGACTTTTGGTTCCGGCACAGTTTCGAGGGCGCGGATGAGGCGTTGGTCCAGATGCTCGGCTGGCGACAGGTCGTGCTGGTTTACTGGTTCGTCGTGCATGTCGCTCTCCTCTCTTGTGTTTGACGCTGCTGAAGGGCTTCGCGTAGTTTTTTTCGGCCGCGGTGGAGGTGCGTCCTCACAGTGCCGATGGGAAGGCCGAGGGCGTAGGCGATCTGCTCGTAGGTACGCTCCTCCTGGTGGTAGAGGACGATGATGGTTCGCTCGACGTGGCTGAGGCGCTGGAGCTGCTCTTCGACGGACTGCTGGAATTCGCGCTCTTCTATTTGTTGCTCGGCGTTGCGGTCAGGGTGGGGGAGACGGTCTTCCCAGCCGGAGGTGTCGTCGGAGAGGGAGGTGTGGGTGCGGTCTTCGCGGCGGCGGCGCTTCCACTCGTCCTGGGCGACGTTGACGGCGATGCGGTAGAGGTAGGTGGTGATGAGGGCCTCGCCGCGAAAGCTGGGAAGGGCGCGGTAGAGGCGGAGGAAGACGTCCTGGGCGAGGTCGTCGAGGTGCTCTCGGCTGCCGGTGAGCCGCAGGAGGGTGCGGAAGACCATGTCCTGATGGTCGTGCACCACTTGCTCGAAGGTGAGATCGGTATTCAAGCAGGGTTAGACCCCAAAGCGAGGTTAGACCGTAGCATGCGCCTAAAGTTTCATCTGTGCGAGTGAAACTTTAGGGGGGCGGGCAGGTCTAACGCGGGCAGAAAGAGGAGGTAGTGAAATGGGAAACTTCGTATTTAGTCCGTTTATTGTGCCGGTAGCAGGTTGCATGGTCGGTATCGTGGCAATTATCTCCGGTATCTGGCTGGACGGCCACAAGCGCCGGATCAAGTCAGAAGAGCGTATCGCGATGATCTCGCGCGGGGTACCGCTGGCCGAGATCGAGAAGATGCTGGGCGCGGGCGACGAGAAGCCGCCGGTTAAGGACCCGCTGCGGAGCCTGAGCAATGCTCGGCGAACAGGGATCGTCCTGGTATCGGTTGGTTTGGGGTTGACGCTCTTTTTTGTCGCGCTGAGCTATATCGTGCAGGAGCGTGATGTGCTGGCAGGAGCGGCGGTCGGGATCATTCCGCTGGCCATCGGGATCGGCTTCTTTATTGACTACAACCTCCAGAAGCGCGAGCTGTCGCGCTTCGGGTTGGAGGTTGGAGCGGAGTTGCCCGGTAGGCTCGTGGATCGATAGGTGGCTCGTTAGTTTTTTGGTAGTGGTGCAGTTTTGAATTTTCACCGGATTGAGGGTAAGTGGGTTATTTGACCCCATGAGGCGAAGTTTCCGAAAACGCCGACTTTTCGGGAACAGCGCGCGCAATGGTAAACAGAAGCGCGTTTATGAGGAGTTGTCTTTTCGATGACTTTGGGTGCCGTTTACCCAGGACTAATGCCAGACTCATCCAGATGTCCTGTCTGGAGGCCACTCGTTTCGAAACTAGGGAGTGTCGGGTTTTTGATAGGATGCTCTTGATCATGTCTACGACCTATCTGCTGATTCATGGCGCTTGGCACGGAGGATGGTGCTGGCGAAAGATCGTGCCCCTGCTCGAAGCCGGGGGACACAGAGTCTTCGCGCCGGATCTGCCGGGGCATGGAGATGACAAAACGGCTACGGCGACTGTCACGCTTGAGAGTTACACCGACCGCATTTGCGAAATCGCCTGCGCGCAGACTGAGCCGGTGATTTTGGTGGGCCACAGTATGGGTGGCATCGCCATTACGCAGGCCGCTGAAAATTGCCACGAACGAATTGGAGCGCTTGTATATTTGTCCGCGTTCTTGCCGTGCAACGGCGAATCGTTGATGACCTGGGCCTCACAGGATGAGGACAGCATGGTCAATCCCTCAACCATTGATCCGCGGACGGATGGGGCCATCGGATTCAAGCCGGAATACAGCCGCGAAGCGTTCTACGGAAATTGTGCGGATGAAGACGTAGCATTCGCTCAGTCGCGCCTCGTTGCCCAGTCTGGTGCGCCTTTTGGAACATCGGTCCAAACATCGGCAGAGCGCTGGGGTCGAACTCCGCGGTATTACATTGAGTGCGACCGCGACCGCGCTATAACGCTCAAACTGCAGCGGGAGATGCAGAGGCATTCGCCATGCCGGCAGACGTTTTCCATCGACACCGATCATTCGCCATTCTTTTCCGCACCAACGCAGCTGGCGGATGTACTTTCGCGGATTGCAAGCGCGTAATCTTCACTCGCGTCGACTTGCCGGACCGACCGACGCAAAGCTTGGATTGCCGCTCAATCGTGTGGACTTCAGACTCTTCCGTGTCCATGGCGCCTGCACTCACGGTGATGTCGATGGAAACGATGACGAAGATCAACATTGCAAGATAGATTGCGACGGCTGCCGGTAAATAGACGAATGTGAGCGCGCAGAAAACCGCCGCTTGCAGTGTGCCAATTGCAGCGACCCGGTTGCGTTTGTGGGCCCATTCTTTCCAGCCAGGGTCGCTGCCATGCATTTTCGATGCGGCCAACCTGAACCATGTCATGCAGGTCATGGCGTTCCATGCAACGACCTGGTACACGATGTATGCAGCCGGATCACGGGGGTGCTCGATGATCGAGCGAAGAGTCAGGGGAAGGAGGCTGGCGAAGAAAAGAGCGGCTCCATTGAACCAGAACATTGCCCGATTGATCTCGCGCACGCGGCTGAACATGTGATGATGATGGAGCCAGATCACAAGCAGGAGCACAAATGTTGCTGAATATCCGCCAATGCCCGGCAGTAGACGCCACCAGCCATGCCACCCGCTGAGTCTCGGGCGTTCGCAGATCCAGCACCATCAGCGTGATGATGATTGCGTAGACCGCATCGCTGAACAGTGTTAGCCGGTGCTTCATTCTTCTCCACTAATGACTGGAATAGCGCTTAAGGCACTAACGGCGATTGCAAGCACGACAGTCCTCATTGGCAGCATTGACCCGTAGATATTGACACGGAATCAGCGGACGCCTTCGGTCTCGATCCTCCTAGCTCGGATTCTCGGTAGTAATTTCAGCCGATGCCGCCCGGCCCGTCCCTGAAAACGGCGTTATCGGCAACTAGAATCCTCAAATTCAAAAACGACCCGCCCACTTGTTTTTTGCGCTCTTGCAGCGAATCATGCACACTGGCTTCACTGTTTGGGGAGCCTTTGTTAATGAGCCTGCGTCGCGTCTTATTTGTGCTGGTCGCTTTATTTTCGGTGGCGATGACACCGGCCCGGGCGCAATGGACGACGACTCCGACCGAGGCGCAGGCCCTGCAGGAGGCCGCGATGAATCATACCGCCTATACGCTGTCACCCGACAAGCTGAAGCAGGCTGGAGAGTTGTTTCGGACGCGTACCACGCTGCATTTTCTGGGTGAGGGGTGGGCGATCTTGCAGCTCGTGTTGCTGCTGGCGCTGGGTGTGCCGGTACGGATGCGGAACGTTGCTGAGGGCCTGACGAAGAACCGGTGGGGGCAGTGTTTTGTGTTTGTGTTTCTTTTTCTGCTTGCGATTACACTGCTGAACCTTCCGCTGAGGGTCTATGGGCACCATATGGCGGTGGCGTATGGGCTGTCGGTGCAGGGGTGGGGGAGCTGGTTTTGGGACCAGACGAAGAGTTTTCTGTTGACGTGGCTCGTGGGCGGTCTGCTGGTGATGGTGCTGTTCTGGGTGATTCGCCGGTCGCCGAAGCATTGGTGGTTCTGGTTCTGGGTCCCGACGATGGCGGCGGTGCTGTTCGGGGTCTTTGCCTCGCCGATACTGGTCGATCCGCTGTTCAATAAGTTTGAGCCACTCGAGCAACGCAATCCGGCGCTGGTGGAGCAGCTGGAGAAGGTGGTGGCCCGGAGCGGCGTGAGTCTTCCGGCGGACAGAATGTTTTTCATGCGGGCGAGCGATAAAGTGACGGGCCTGAATGCGTATGTGACGGGTTTTGGGCCTTCGAAGCGGCTTGTGATCTGGGACACGACGATTGCGGCGTCGACTCCGGATGAGCTGTCCGGCATCTTCGGGCATGAACTTGGGCACTATGCGCTGCATCACATCGTGTTGGGCGTGCTGTTCAGTGCGGTGCTGCTGCTGGTTGGGTTCTTTGTGGGGCAACGGGCGACGCAATGGCTGCTGCGGCGTTTTGGATATCTGTGGCAGATTCGGTCGCAGAGCGACTGGGCTTGCCTGGCAGTGCTGGTGCTGGTGCTGAATGTTTTGAGTTTCTTCTCTGAGCCGATCGAGAATGGGTTCAGCCGGTCGATCGAACATGCCGCCGATGTTTACGGACAGGAGGCCATTCATGGGATCGTTGCCGATCCGCAGACCACGACGCAGCAGGGGTTTCAACGGCTCGGCGAGACGTCTCTTGATGACCCGGCGCCGCATCCGTTTGTCGAATTCTGGACGTTCAGCCATCCATCGACCGCCAGCCGCGCGGCTTTTGCAGAGGCTTACAACCCCTGGACTTCCGGAGAGCATCCGAAGTACTTTCAACCATGAAGATAACGCCGAGTACTCCTACATCTTCCGACTGCCTGTTCTGCAAGATTGTCGACGGTACCATTCCTGCCAGCCGCGTGTACGAAGACGAACTCTGCATCGGCTTCCCCGACATCAATCCGCAGGCGCCCACGCACCTGCTGGTGATTCCCAAACAACACATTGGCTCGACGGCGAAGGCGCTGGCCGAAGACACGGCGTTGATGGGTCATCTGATGGCTGCGGCGGCTGAGATCGCGCGCAAAGAGAGGCTGGCCAATGGATACCGGATCGTCGTGAATACGGGGGACGATGGCGGCCAGACTGTGCACCACCTGCATCTGCACCTGCTCGGGGGCAGGCATATGAAATGGCCTCCCGGCTAGATCACCATTCCCAAAACGGAAATTAATCAAAAATAAACTTGAGATTCGTGGCATGTTTTTCGATCACCAAAAGTGACCGTCACCACGCCATGATTCACCACGAATCCACCACAAATTAACCATCAAAAAACCACGTTCAATCACCCGTTTTCGCCAGAACCCCCAGCAAAAACGCATAATCGCCACGCCAAAAAATAAAAGGCCCGATAGAAACTCTATCGGGCCTTTCTTTATGAATTTTCGTCCTGTAGATGGCCAGCCGGGTCACTGGTTGTAGTTGGGCTCTTCTTCCTCTTCCATGCCGTAGCGGCGGAGGAGGTTGGGCAGGTTCTGCGAGAAGGCGGCGCGCGGCATGACGGTATCGCAGCCGGCTTCTACGGCCTTCGCCTTCAGGTCTCCCTGCAGATGCGACAGGAAGCCGATGATGGAGGTGTTGCGCTTGAGCTTGGCCTTGAGCTTGGGGATCAGGGTCAGGGGCTTGGCGTTCGCATTGTTGAGGTCGAAGACGATGAGGCCGGGCAGGTCTTCTTCTTCGCCGGCCGTGAGGGCAGCAATGGCGTCCTTCTCGTTTTTGACGAACGCGACCTTGACCCCCAGCTTACGGGCAGTCTCCTGGATCTTTGCGATGAAGAAGAGGTCTTCGATGAAGAAGAAGATCTTGGTTGGGGCGTTCTCCGGGATGGGAATGGGGCGGCCCTGCGAGTAGTCGATGGGCTGAGAGTCGCTCTGGTAGCTCCGTCCTCCACCGTGGCCGTTGCTGCGTCCGTAGTTGCCGTTGCCGGATTCGATGGTGGATGGCGGGGTCTCGGCGAAGTTGCCGTTGACGGCGCGGTAGCTGTGGTCCATGGGGCCGACGAAGCTGCGAGGACCGCGCTGTTGCTGCTTGCCGCCTTTGCGCTTAAAGCCGCCGCTGTTATTGCCGGGCTGATGGGTGTCGCGATCGCGGTATCCGCCGCCGTTGTTGCTGAAGCCGCCGCTACTGCCACTGGCGACGTTGCCTGGGTTCTCCTGCGAGCGCTGACGGTCGCGGTCGCGGAACTTCTTCTTCCAGCGTTTGCCACCGCCGGATGGTGCATTTTGTTGCTGGCCTCCGCCGGCCTGGAAGCTCTGTGGCTGCGATGTCTGGGCGGCCGAGCCCTGGATGGCGGCAATGGATTGGCCTGCGCCCTGGTCGCCACCGAGTTGTGCGCCCTGCTGGGCATCGCCGCCCTTGTTCTTGCGTTTGCGACGACGACGGCGGCTGCTCTTGGACTGGCCCATGCCGTGCTGCACGTTTTGGGGCGTGAATTGCGCCTCCCCGTCCTGTTGGCCGGGTGACATTGTCGAACCCTGGTGGGACTCCACTTCGGGTGCATTCTGCTCTGAAGTCATGCTTCCACTTCCTATTGCTCTAGATCGCAATTAGCGGTTCACTCTCCCACGGCACAATGGTCGATTTCTCCCCGTGTCTACCACGGAGAATGAACCAAACCGGTATTGCAGCGTCGGAGGAAACGGTCTCAAGTTGTACTCGAACGGACGTCTTCTATTGCTATTGGCTGCGACCGAACCAGTAATTTACCGGCTACGCGCAGCCTGGAGCGCCTGACAGCGGCGAACCTTCGTTTTTCACCCTCTACCTGTTTGCGACAGAGTCCGACAAATTCGGTCCACTGTAATCCTGTGTCTTTGTCGCCAAACGCACCCTAACGGGGAACTTCTTGGCAGCCACACAGCGATCGGCACCCACAGCCGGTTCACAAGGCAAGTCTTAGGGTACGCGCAAAGTGAGCGATTGGCAAGGGCCCTCTTCTACGACTTCCCGGTAATTCCCTGGGCGGGGCAAATTTGGACAAGGAGGGGCCGCTTCGTGGAAGCGGCCCCTTTTCTTTGATGGCCAGTCACTGGCCTCCTGAAAGCTTCCGATGAAGGAAGTAGAACTCCTGGCTGATGGGCCACACCATCGTTCGGGTGTAGCTTCATTTCGAGCCGGTGGCCGACACACTCCGGACTTCCGTCAGCGTGTTGCCCCTATACGGGGAGCAATCCAATCGCCAAATGATATGAGTATTTTCCCGGCCAAATTCCCTTATGTGATGTTGGTACGTCTAAAAAACCGGAGACTACGTCGGTCGCGCTCCGTATTTTGGGAGGCTGGCTCGGCGAAGGACTCTGGAATTGACCCTTGCCGGGCGGGGTCCGTATAATCTGATGTGTTCCGGCAGCTCTCTCGTTTTGCTGCCGATTTGCTGGTATGGGAGTCGGGTGGATCGAGGATAGATGGTGGGCGTGCTCTGTGAAGTGAAGAGCGCGTCGACCCAGGATATCAAGGGGCGTGCAGGAACGGCTGAGAAAGCACGCGATGGTGCGCCTAAGGCCGGATGAGTCAGGACAATCCCCGAAGGAGTACCACACACCGAATGAATCGTACCGTTGCACTTGTCACCGCCCTTGCTGCGGGAATGACGTCCGCCGCTGGAGTGGGCCAGACTGCTGGTCCGCAAGCACCGGCAACTGCCACCGCACCTGCAACTGCTCCCGCCACTGCACATGCACCAGCAGTTCTCCAGGTCGTTCCGGCGAAGATCGCCGTGATCGAATATGAGCAGGCCACTGCCGCGACCAACGAGGGTCAGCGCGCGCTTCAGGCGTTGCAGAAGAAGTACGAGCCGCAGAAGAACCAGCTACAAGCGTTACAGAACGAGATCGAATCGCTGACCAAGCAGCTGCAGAGCGCGCCGGCGACGATGACTGATGAAGAACGCGCCTCGCGGGCAAGGACGATCGAGACGAAGCAGAAGCAGTTGCAGCGGGACGGCGATGACGCGACAGCCGCGTTCAACGCCGAGCTTCAGGAGACACTCGGTACGGTCGCCAAGAAACTTGGACCGATTGTGATCAAGTATGTGCAGGACAATGGCTACACGATGCTTCTGGATAACACCGGCCAACAGGGCGGACTGTCTGTGCTGTGGACGCAGCCGGGCACGACCGATATCTCTCAGGCCGTGGTTGATGCGTACAACGCTTCTTCGGGAGTCGCAGCGCCGGCTGTGCCTTCGGCACCTTCAGCGACTCGTCCGCGTCCAACGACGACGACGCCCGCGAAGCCCGCGACAACGACGCCAAAGTAGTAAGCGCTGTATGAATTGGCTATGACTTTTGGCTGCGATAAGAGGCCTCTCGCCAGGCCTCCTCTACCAGAAGAAACTGCAGGAATCGGCAAAACTGATTAAGTTGTAACGATCTTTCGAAGGAGTACCACAGACCGCATGAATCGCACTCTAGTTCTTGTCTCCGCCCTTGGCGCGGGATTGATGACCGCAGCCGGAATGGCCCAGACACCTGCAGCCCCGGCACCAACCACAGCTGCTCCTCAGCCCGCTGCAGAGGTGACGCCTACACCGGCCGCACCGCCGCAAGCCATTCCCGCGAAGATTGCGCTGGTCGCGTTCGAACAGGCCGTGTTTGCCACGAACGAGGGCCAGCGTGCGATTCAGGACATTCAACAGAAGTACAAGCCGAAGAAGGACCAGATCGACGCCCTCTCCAACGAGGTCGATACGCTGAAAAAGCAGTTGCAAAGTGCACCGGCTACGCTGACCGACGCGGAGCGTGCAAACAAATTGAAGGAAATCGACACCAAAGAGAAGCGTCTTGGCCACGAAGCCGACGACGCGCAGACTGCCTACAATGCCGATCTGCAGGAGGCCTATGGCAAGCTCGCGCCTAAGGTCTCTGTCGCGTTGAAGAAGTACGTCAGCGACAATGGTTTTACGATTCTGCTCGATGTCAGCAGCCAGCAGAGCAATGTGATGTGGATCGGGCCGAATATCGATGTGACACAGGCCGTGGTGACTGCGTACAACGCCTCCTCCGGCGTCGCTCCGCCTGTGCCGACTGCGCCCTCCGCACCTGCGGCAGCCCGTCCACGCCCGACGACTACCCCGAAGCCCGCAGCGCCGAAGTAGTAGCCCCTTATCGGGCGTCCCTGTCCTGATTTGACAAATTGACGAGGAGGAGACTTTACGAGGTCTCCTCTTCTCTTTGTTGCTCGAATGTTGCGTCCCCGACACAGAACACCTGTGGAAAAACTTGTGGATCGCGGGTGAAGAGTTAGGCGAAAAGATGGTTGACGGGTGGCCCCTCTCAAGAGGGCGACCTAGTGCTATCTGTCTAACTGCATGTAAATGGGTGGGTTGGTGAGACGACCCGCATAGTTTGCCTCAGGCCACTTTCAAGGAGCCAGCAACTATAGCTGTTTCAAGGGTTTCCACAGAACGAGGTTACGAGCAGGTTACAATTTTGCGGACCAAACCCCACAAAATTGCCGCACTTGGACGCAATTTGATAACCGGAAGATTTGTTTTCGAGGAGTTTTGTCCGACTAGCGGCGTGCCGTGTAAATAGATGCTCAAGGTTATTCCTCGCCTACCTTGAGAACCGCGAGGAAGGCCTCCTGCGGGATGTCGACCTTGCCGATTCGCTTCATGCGCTTCTTGCCTTCTTTTTGCTTTTCGAGCAGTTTGCGCTTGCGGCTGATGTCGCCGCCGTAGCATTTGGCGATGACGTTTTTGCGAATGGCGGTGACGGTCTCGCGGGCGATGATCTTGCTGCCGATGGCGGCCTGGATGGCGACCTCGAACATCTGGCGCGGGATGAGTTCGCGCATCTTTGAGACGAGAGCTTTGCCGCGGTCATAGGCGAAGTCGCGATGGACGATGATGGAGAGCGCGTCGACGGGATCGCCGCCGATGAGGATGTCCATCTTGACCATGGGAGAGACCCAGGTGCCGGCGAGGTCGTAGTCGAGCGAGGCGTAACCGCGGGAGACGGACTTGAGGCGGTCGTAGAAGTCGAGGACGATCTCGTTGAGTGGGAGTTCGTAGGTGAGCATGACTCGTGTTTCGGAGACGTACTCGAAGTTCTTCTGGCGGCCGCGTTTGTCTTCGACGAGTTTGAGGATGCCGCCGACGTACTCTTCGTTGGTGAGGATCTTGGCGATGATGACGGGCTCTTCGACGGTCTCGATCTCGGAGGGGTCGGGCCAGCGAGAGGGGTTGTCGACCTCGCGTACGCTGCCATCGGTCATGGTGATCTTGTAACGGACGCCTGGGGCGGTGGTGATGAGGTCGAGGTCGTATTCGCGCTCGAGGCGCTCCTGAATGATCTCGAGATGCAGCAGACCGAGGAAGCCGCAACGGAAGCCGAAGCCAAGAGCGACGGAAGATTCGGGTTCGAAGGAGAAGGACGCGTCGTTGAGGCGGAGTTTTTCGAGGGCGTCGCGGAGCATGGCGTGCTCATGCGAGTCGACAGTGTAGAGACCGGCGAAGACCATGCTCTTGATGTCTTCGAAGCCGGGGAGCGCTTCGGCGCAGGGGTCCTCTACCGATGTGATGGTGTCGCCGACTTTGGTGTCGGCTACGTTCTTGATCGTCGCGACGAAGAAGCCAACCTCACCTGCAGTGAGCTCGGTGATTGCGACGGGCTTTGGGGTCATGACGCCCATGCTCTCGACGTCGAAGACCTTGCCGTTGGACATGACCTTGATCTTCATGCCTTGGCGTAGCTTGCCGTTGATGATGCGGGCGAGGACGATGACTCCTCTGTAGGGATCGAACCAGCTGTCGAAGATGAGGGCCTGGAGGGGCGCCTCGGGATCGCCTTCCGGTGGCGGCAGCAGGGTAACGACGGCTTCGAGGATGGTGGCCACGTTGAGGCCGGTCTTGGCGGAGACGGCGATGGCGTCATCGGCGGGGAGGCCAACGGATTTTTCGATCATCTCCTTGGTGCGCTCGATGTCGGCGCTGGGAAGATCGATCTTGTTGATGATGGGGATGATCTCGAGGCCGTTCGAGATGGCGAGGTAGGCGTTGGCGAGGGTCTGGGCCTCAACGCCTTGTGAGGCATCTACGACGAGCAGTGCGCCTTCGCAGGAGGCGAGGGAGCGGGAGACCTCGTAGGAGAAGTCGACGTGGCCCGGGGTGTCGATGAGATTGAGCTGGTAGGTGTCGCCGTCGTGCGCCTTGTACATCATGCGGACGGTGTGGGCCTTGATGGTGATGCCGCGCTCGCGCTCGAGGTCCATGGCGTCCAGCACCTGGGCCTGCATCTCGCGAGCGGTCAGCGAGCCGGTAAGTTCGAGGAGCCGGTCGGAGAGAGTGGACTTGCCGTGGTCGATGTGCGCGATGATCGCGAAGTTGCGGATGTGACTTGGATCCATTTTGTAGCTGGGTGGCCTCAGTGTCCATGTTAACACTCGTGCGGGATAGGCGGGGCGCGTTGATGTGAGAGTGGAAGCTTGCTGACGTGTGACTCTCACGGAGAGTGAAGATTGTTGTTACTTTGTGATTCATCAGCTGTTGCTGCGTTTCGCCCCGATGACCGGCTCCGGTGATTCGAAGACTGGACGGAATGGCGAGCGTATTGCTGGAGCCCAGCGAACGATTGTGTGATAGCGCATTTAATGGGTGCGCGTCTTACAATGAGCGAGGACGATGGCTCGACTCTTCTTAGATAAGATGGCGCGGCGGTGGGCACTGGTGGTGGGATGTGCGCCGCTGGTGATGCTTACGGGCTGTCCGCAGGCCAAGGCCGCTGCCCCGGGCAAGATGCCGGTGCAGTCAATGGCGCCGACGATCGCAGCAGGGCCGAGTGGGAGTGCCGGAACAGGACAGTCGGCGCAACCCGCAGTAACTGCGGCGCAGGCTGCCGACGCTGCAGCGAAGGCCGCCAAGATTCAGCAACTCATCAACAAAGCGGAGGCCGCGTATCGCAGCGGCGTGGACAACTATCGCGCGGGACATCTGGACGCTGCACGGCTGGACTTCGACTCTGCTGTGGATCTGATGCTCACGAGCGGCATGGACCTGAAGACGGAGCCGCAGCTGGCGGATGAGTTCGACCATCTGCTGAATGCAGTGAACTCGCTGGAGATGGCGGCGCTGAAACAGGGCAATGGATTTTCTCCGGTGCTTGAGGCCGCTCCGCTCGATGCTGCGAATGAGGTGACGTTTCCGGCTAACGCTGCGCTGACTGCGAAGGTTACGGCCGAGTTGAAGACGACGCAGTCCGATTTTCCGCTGGTGGTGAATGACTACGTTGCGGGTTTCATCAGCTACTTCTCGAATTCTGCTGCGGGTCACGCGCATCTGCTGCGCTCTTTGGAACGGGCCGGGAAATATAAGGAGATGATCTCGAAGAACCTGCGCGATGAAGGTGTGCCGCAGGACTTGATCTATCTGGCGGTGGCGGAATCGGGGTTTCAGCCGCAGGCACTGAATGCACGCTCGGGCGCGGGAGGCATGTGGCAGTTTATGCCGACGGGTGCGTATGGCCTTGCGCGCAATGGGTGGTTCGATGAACGGTTCGATCCGCAGAAGTCTTCGATCGCGTATGCGAAGTACATGAAGATGTTGTACAACCAGTTCGGCGACTGGTATCTGGCGATGGCGGCGTATGACTGGGGCCCGGGGAACGTGCAGCGCGCGGTGATGCGGACTGGATATGCGGACTTCTGGGAGTTGTACCGGCGCAATGTCTTACCCGGCGAGACGAAGAACTATGTTCCGGGAATTATCGCCGCAATCATTATGGCGAAGAATCCGGAGCAGTATGGGCTGGACAAACTGGTGCCGGATGCAGCGGTGGTCTCCGATACCGTGAGTGTCGACTATGCTATCGATCTTCGGCTGGTGGCGGACGTGACCAACTCGTCGCTGCTGGAGATTGTTGCCCTGAATCCGAGTCTTCTGCGGATGACGACTCCGCGGGACATGTCGTTTGACCTGCACATACCTGTCGGGACGCGCGATGTCTTTGTGGAGCGAATCAAAGAGATACCTGAGGAGAAGCGCGCCAGTTGGCGCTTTCATGTTGTGCGAGCAGGAGAGTCGCTCGATGGCATAGCCGCTGCGCTGCATGCCCATTCGAACGATATTGCTGCGACTAACGGATTGATTGTGGGTGATGGTGTGGATGCAGGAGATGAACTTGTGGTCCCTGTTGCAAGCGCTGTGGCGAACGCAGGGCCACAACGCTATGCAGTGCGTCGCGGCGATACGTTGGTTACGGTCGCCGATCGCTTTGGGGTCTCCGTGGAGGAGTTACGGCGGTGGAACCATTTGTCGTCGAACGCGCTGAAGCCGGGGAGCTCAATTGCAGTCGCAGAGCCGGTGAAGCTTGCGCCCAGTGCACACGGACGAAGTAAGGTGGCGCGGGGAAAGAAACGTGCGCATACTGTTGCGGCCCCTGTTCATGAGGCTTCTACGCAAGCCGACACGAAACACGCGTCTGCGAAAGCCAGCGCGTCTTCGACGGCACCCAAGAAAAGTTCAACTTCGATGAAACAAAACCCAACGTCCAAAACGAAATGAAAAGCTGCCCGAGAAGCTACCCTATGGAAAAGATTGCTTGCCTTCGGTGGCGCTTGGATGCATCCTGTTGCTAGAATCTCGTGCCGGGACGTAACTGCGTTTTTCTCTGCATCGAACATGTGAGACTGAAACAAAGAGCGGCTCAAAGTACAAAGCGACGAGGGGATAACAATGATGTTCGACGACACGATCAAGCTTTATGCAACCTCTGCCGATGACGACAACCACTACGGGGACGAAGCGGAAGACGATCACCGCTTCGGAGATGACGACGAAGAAGAAGAGGTGACGATGACGTCGGACGACGATGAAGAACTCGACATAGATGATGACGGGACACTGCATGGAACTCATGCCGAGGACGCACAATCTTCACGCTGCCTCCATCGCCGGTCAGGAGCTATGAACCCGCAACTAAGGCTTCAGAGTTGCCGGTGAAGAGTGTAGCTCCGGTGAGTGTCGCGAAATCGGACGTCAGCGCGAAGCCATTGGTGAAGAAGACGCTGCCGCTCCAGTGAAGAAGGCAGCGCCCGCGAAAAAGGCAACACCAGCTAAGAAGGTGGTTGCTGCGAAGAAGGCAAAGCCCGCTAGCAAGCCGGCACCGAGGAAGAAGGCGAAAAAAGCTGCGGTGAAGAAGGCCGTTGCGAAGAAAGTCTGGCGAAGAAGAAGTCGCTGGAAGAAGAGCGGCGCCAAATCGAAATCTGCCGCGAAGAAGGTCAGTGCTCTTCGCGGCGGTAAGGCCACTCGTAAAAAAGTGTCCGTGAAAAAGAGCAGTAAAAAATCAACAAAGAGAGGTATTACCTTGGCAACTAAGAAAGCAGCAAAGAAACCAGCGAAGAAGGCAGCGAAGAAGGCTGCGAAGAAGGCCCCTGTGAAGAAGGCCGCAAAAAAGGCCACAAAAAAGAAGTAAGCGTTAAGGCAAGCAAATAGGCCCGGACTCCTCAATTGAGAGCCCGGGCCTTTTTGCGTCTGGAATTGAGGTTACTTCTTGTTGGCTTCGATTTCGGCGAGAACTTCGGTGCTGTGGACGTTGGGATCGACCTTCTCCCAGACCTTGACGATCTTTCCTGAGGGGGAGATGAGGAAGGTGTCGCGGGCCGCGAACTTCATGTCGCCGTGGGTCATGAGGGGGACACCGTAGGCGTCGACGACCTTATGGTCGGGGTCGGCGAGGAGCTTGAAGCTGAAGGTGTCCTTGGAGCACCAGGCCTTATGGCCCTCGACTGTGTCGAGGCTGACGCCGAGGACGACCGCGTTCAAGGCGTCGTACTTTGCCATGTCACGCTGGAAGTTGTGTGCCTCGATGGTGCAGCCTGTGGTCTGGTCCTTCGGGTAGAAGTAGAGGACGACCCACTTGCCCTTATAGTCGGTGAGGCTGACGGGCTTGTCTTCCTGCGAGGGCAGGGTGAAGTTGGGCGCTGCAGCGCCAGCCTGCACTGTGTCTGCCGCGGCCGCTGCTCGGGCCTTGAGGCCGAGGCCGCACGCCCCGACTACGCCGATGATTACTGCGATCCAAACTGCTTTGCGCATGGTGTTTCCCCTTTAGTGAATCTATGTTGGTAGACGAGTGTAGGCCGCGTAAGACGCAGGCCTGATGGGCCGTGTTGCAATTTTACCCCCGCCCCACGGGCCCTTTACAAAACCGTGACAATCTCTTTACTTCGCGACGATGGCGATGCCGGCGAGTTCTGCGGCGGCGATGATGGCCGCGGGGTCGAAGAGGAGCGTCCGTCCTGCTTCGATGGCGAGGCAGGTCGCGCCTGCGGCCTGCATAGCGTGTATGGTGGCGACGCCGATGACGGGTACGTCGAAGCGCATGTCCTGGTTGGGTTTGGCCACCTTGACGACGGTGAGGGAGCGGCGAAGGGTCGTGGCGGGCTGGATGGCTTCGGTTGGGAGGTCGAGGGTGCGGAAGAGTTCTCCGGCGCGGGAGATGGTGGCGTCGGTGCCTTCCATGGCCTCGACGGCGACGCAGGCCTGGGCGGCGATGACGACGGTCTGGCCGAGGTCGTAGGCGGCGATGGCCTGGGCGACGGTGCGGCCGTAGGCGATGTCCTTTTCTTCTTCTTCGTCCGGTGCGCGTTTGGTGAGTACGCCGGACTTCGCGAGGAGGGGTTCGAGGTAGGTGGTGGAGGAGATGAGCTCGATGCCTTCATCGCCGAGGACCTTGGCAACTGCGCCGAGGAGCATGTCGGTGTTGCGGGTGCGGAGGTTGAGGAGGAGCTTGGCCAGGCGCCAGTCGGGGCGGACGCTGGAGAAGATCTGTTTGTGCTTGACCTGGCCTGCCATGACGGCGCGGGTGACGCCCTCGGCCTGGAAGGTTTCGATGAGACGGGAGAGTTCGCCGAGGGAGAGCCAGTGGACGTGGATGTTGGGGTCGGCTGCGGCGCGCTCGTTGATCTCGGGGTCGGTCTCTTCTTTGATGGCGGCGACGACGACGGTGAGGCCGTGGGCGCGCGCGGCGTCGAGGAGGAGAAAAGGGAAGCGTCCGTTGCCGGCGATCAGGCCTAGTTTCTGCACTCTGCTTACTTTAGCGTAAGCGGGAGAAAAACAAGATAAAGAGAGGGGTCTTTCCTGGGAGCGACAAAGTCAAGAGCGAAGGATGGACCAATTGTTTGTGGAAATCATGAAGCTTCGGGTTTTGTGGTGAGTTGTGGTTTAATTCCGGTTTTTGTTGGATCCAGTTCAAGGTTTCATCCTGCATGTTCGGTATTTCCAGAAGGAAGGGAGTATTTTTTTGATGGTGAAGATGTGGACAACTTGTGGTGAATTGCGTGGAAGAACGTGGACAGCGAACGGAGCTAATCGGACACAAATTGGTTTCACGAGCGTCTGCGACTCGGGAGATTTCATACACCTGGCTTGACGTGCAATGCTAAGGGTGCGTCGTGTGCGCGGAGGTTTTATGGGAGTTGTTTTTGAAGACGTGCGTTATGGGTTGCGTCAGTTGCGCAAGTCGCCTGGATTTGCACTGACCGCGGTCACTTACGCTGGCCTTCGGTATCGGCGCCACAACTGCGATCTTTTCCATTGTCGAGGGTGTGCTGCTGCGGCCGTTGCCGTTTCCGAGACAGGCTGAGCTGGTGACCCTTGGCGACGTTCTGCGAGGGGTGCAATATGGCGACGGCGACGCGCCCGGTGTTACGGCACCCGGCGTGCGCACGTATATGCGGGACACGCGCGCCTTTTCGAGCCTGGGGGGTTACCAGGGCTCCGCGTACGAACTCTCCGGCCTGGGGGACGCGGCGCAGATCAATGGCGCGCGACTTACGGCAAGCATGTTTTCAGTGCTTGGCGTCTCACCGTTGATGGGCCGCACCTTTACGACGCAGGAAGATGAGAGCGGTCAGCAGGTCGCTCTGCTGAGCTATCAGACCTGGCGCAGCCGCTTCGATGGAGATACGCAGATTCTGGGCCGAAAGATTCTTCTGGAGCGCAAGCCCTACGAGGTCATCGGCGTGATGCCGCGCGAGTTTGAGTTTCCGCTGGTGCCTGGGCAGTTGAACCGCAGCGAGCTCTGGGTGCCGATGAGTTTCACCCAGGCTGAGCTGATTCAGGGTGCGGGAAACTGGGGCTATTACATGGTAGGCCGGCTGAAGCCGGGAGTGACACCGGCACAGGCCCAGCAGGACGCTGTCGCCTCCGCTGAGGAGATCATGCGCAACTTTCCACCGGCGCTCCGGAGCCGGCACATTCAACCTGCGGTCCAGCCGCTGGACGAGATCACCGTGGCGCAGGCGCGGCCGCTGATTCGTACGCTCTCTCTTGCGGTTATCGTTGTGCTCTTTATCGCGTGCGCGAACCTTGCGGGGCTCTTACTAGTGCGCGTGATCCGCCGCCGGCGCGAGATCTCTGTGCGCCTTGCGCTGGGAGCGAGCGAAGCGGCGATTCTGCGGCAATCGCTGGTGGAGGCCCTGCTGCTGAGCATCTCCGGCGGATTGCTGGGGCTGACGTTGGCATCGGTTGCGCTTCACGTAGGCATCGGCATGCTGCCGGAGACGCTGCCCCGCGTCAGTTCCATCGGTCTTGATTGGAAGGTGGCGGTTTTCTCGCTGGGACTGGCTGTGCTTACTGGCCTGCTGTGCGGACTGGTTCCTGCGTTTACCGCTGCACGCACCGAAGTGAATGAAGCGCTGAAGGAGGGCGGGCGCACGGGCAGCGCAGGGGGCGGCCATGCGCGGCTGCGTTCGGCGCTGGTGGTTGCGGAGCTGGCAGTCGCCCTGGTGATGCTGGCCGCGTCCGGTCTGCTGTTGCGCAGTTTTGAGAAGATGCGCTCGGTCGGTCTCGGCTTTCACGTCGATCACACCTTGACCGCAACGTATAGCCTTCCCCGGCAGCAATACTCGAACCAGGCGGCGATCGACGCGTTCAATTTAACTTTGCGTACGAAGCTGGAGCAGTTGCCTGGAGTGCAGGCGGTCGGGGTCACCTCCCTGTTGCCCGCGAGCGGCGCGGACATGCGGGGCACCTTCACCCCTGAAGGTTATGTGCCTCCCAAGGGAGCGGGGTTGAATCTGGCATGGATACCGGAGGTGATGGGAGGTTACTTCGATGCCCAGGGAATAAAGATTATTCGCGGGCGGGACTTCACCGCGGCCGACCGCGAGGACGCTCCGCTGGTGGTCATCGTGAATCGCAGTCTGGCAGAACACTACTGGCCTGGACAGGACCCTGTTGGCAAACGTCTGCATCGCGGTGCCGCGGAGGCCGCTTTGCCTTGGCTGACGGTTGTGGGAGAGATCGGCGAGGTGAAACAGCTTGCTGCCGATGTGCCCACGGCAGAGCAGTTCTACGTTCCCACGAGTCAATACAAGGCTGATGCGGGGTCGTTTGCGACACCGGGCATGCTGACCGGCAATGGCGGTTCGATTGTGCTGCGCAGCCAATTGCCGCCGGAGCAGATGGCCGAGTCTCTGCGCGCCGTGGTCCGCTCCATCGATCCGGAGCTTCCGCTGACCAATGTTGAGTCCATGGATCGCGTGGTCTCGGAGGGGCAGGCGCCGCGACGCTTCAACACGGCACTTATCTCGTTGTTTGCCGGTGCGGCGGTCCTGCTGGCCCTGCTGGGCATCTACAGCGTTATCGCCTTCACGACAGCGTTACGCACGCAGGAGATGGCCATCCGGCTGGCGCTCGGCTCACAGCGCTGGAGCGTGATGCGACTGGTTCTCGCCTCCGGCGCCAAGCTTGGCCTGGCCGGCTGCGCTATCGGCGCCATTGCTGCCGTGTTTGCGACCCGCCTGTTGCGCTCTTTGCTCTTCGAGGTGGATTCGCTGGATCCGGTTGTCCTTGTGCTTGCGACTGTCTCTATCTTTCTGCTGGCACTCGCCGCTTCGGTGATTCCTGCGCATCGCGCTGCTTCCGTGGATCCAATGGAGGCGCTGCGAGCGGAATGACCTCATTGATTCGGGCCATCGCCGTGAGGAGAGAGCTGCATCCCATCGAGCGTCCCCTTTTACTTGTCTCAATTCCATCGGTCGAACCGACGAGCCGGGGGCGATCACTCTTTGATTCGCTCCCATACGAGTTTGTAGGTCGCATGGCTTCGGTCTATCGTCCCTCCCTTTCCGTCTTCGGAGGGAATCAGGAGGAGGCGATCGTTGCCCTGGAATTCGAACCAGCGGACGTTGTTGAGCCCGGCCCCGCCTGGATAGGAGTAGTCCTTGATGTGGTGAGTGATGGTTTGCGCTTTTGGATCGATCGTATAGGTGCCGTAGTAGGAGAAGTAACTGTCGAAGGCAGCAGCTTTCTCTTCGACAGTGCCGGAGCCCATCCCGTTCGCGAAGCGTTTGCGGTCACCTTTCACCGCGATCTGGACGCTCATCCAGCCTGACCGGTCGTACATGATCAGGCCGGTGGGACGGTCGTAGGGAATGTGACGAACAGGGGAGATGCCCTCGACGGAGACCAGCCGCCAGGCACCCAGAAGCCGGTTGGCGACGTCATCCTGCGGCGACTGGGCGGAGACGGAGACACAGAACAGAACCAATGAGAGGACGCGAAGTCGTTTCATGGAGGCCAAGTATATTCCACCGTAGTTCGCTGTTTGGAGGGTCGCGCCTTGCGCGATGGCCCACCCATGCGATGAGGCTGCATGAATGGGTAGCCGCGAACGACCGCTATTTCGAACTCGTGCCTCGGGAAACTCTCGCTATTTGGCGATCACTGTGGCGTTAGTCTCCTCGACGCTCAGACCCTCGCCGAGCCTGATCGCACGCCGCTCGACGTCAAGTGCGGCGAGGTCCTTCACCGTGAAATATCCATTCGCCTGGATGATCCTCGCAATACATCCGGTCCATCCCGTCTGATGGTTCGCCCCGACGCCAGCACCTGTATCGCCATGGAAGTACTCAAAGAAAAGAACATTGTCTTTCCAGTGCGGATCGGTCTGAAACTTCTCTGCGTTTCCGTAGACTGGTCTCCTGCCCGAGCCATCCTTCAGGAACGTCCCGATCAGCCGCTCTCCCAACGCCTGGCCCACCTCGAAGAGGTTCATCAGCTTCCCTGATCCCGTC
Organism: uncultured Acidobacteriaceae bacterium; assembly: GCA_963756685.1. Classification (GTDB taxonomy): domain Bacteria; phylum Acidobacteriota; class Terriglobia; order Terriglobales; family Acidobacteriaceae; genus Edaphobacter. Next base: position 1,168,989 of record CAVWON010000001.1, on the reverse strand, counting down.
GGGCACTCTATCTTGAACGTGTCCCCGTAGTACGCCCCCAACCGCATCAGCGACACGACCAGCAGGAAGTTCACCGGCATCCATACCGGCCCCCTCCAGTTCGAGTTTCCACCAAACATTCCGCTGTCCGAATCCGCCGGCAGATACCCAACCTTCGACTCCGTGCCTCCCAGGTTAAACACAAACGGATGGTCCACATGATACCGCGACAGCGCCCGTATCCCATGCGGCCCAAAGAACTCGTTCTCATCGAGCATCTTGGTCAAGATCCGCCGGAGCTTGTCCTCATTCACGGTTGCAAGCAGCCGCCTTCCTGCCAGCCCAGGCGTCCCCGGCATATGGAGGTTCGCCGCCAGCTCCGGATGCCGCATCAGGAAATCTCTCGCGTGTTTTCGGAAGGTCGGCAGCTTCTCCCCCAAGTCTTCCTCGAAGATAGCTACCGCAGTCAGAGGCAGCAGGCCCACCATGGAACGCACCTTCATCCGGAACGACTCGCCATTCGGCATCCGCAGCACGTCGTAGAAGAACCCATCCTCGTCGTCCCACATCGTGTCCTGCGCTTTGCCCATTCTGTCCATCGCGCCGGCGATCCACATCGTGTGCTCAAAGAACTTGATGACGAACTCCTCGAAGATTGGATAGTGCAGGGCCAGTTCCACTGAGATCCGCAGCATCTGCTGGCTGAAGAACACCATCCACGCCGTTCCATCTGCCTGTTCCAGATGCCCCCCACCCGGGATGGTCGCACTCCGGTCGAAGACACCGATATTGTCGAGCCCCAGAAACCCACCCTCAAACAGATTGTTTCCTGCGCGGTCCTTCCTGTTCAGCCACCACGTGAAGTTCACCAGCAGCTTCGAGAACGCATACATCAGAAACTCCAGGTCCCCCTTCCCATTGTTCCGCTCCTTGTCCGTCATGTAGATCTGAATCGTGGCGTACGCATGCACCGGCGGATTCGTGTCCCCGAAGTTCCATTCATACGCAGGTATCTGTCCGTTCGGGTGCAAATAATCGTTCCGCAATATCAGCTCGAGCTGCGCCTTCGCAAAGTCGGGATCCACCGTCTGTAATGCAAGCATGTGAAACGCCAGGTCCCACGCCGCATACCATGGATACTCCCACTTGTCCGGCATCGAGATGATGTCGTTGTTGTACATGTGGAACCATTCGCCGTTGCGTACCTTGTCCCGAACATCCGGCGTGCACCACGGCCCTACCTTGTGCTCTCGCAGCCATAGATTCAGGTCGTAGTAGAAGTACTGCTTGCTCCACAACATTCCTGCCAGGGCCTGCCGCATGACCATGGCGCGATCCGGGTCCGCCTGCACCGGCGCCGGAGTGATGCTCTTGTAGAACTCGTCCGCCTCCTTGATCCGGTCCGCGAAGACGTCATCGAAGTGTTCGAACGGTCTCGTCTCCAGCTCCGCAACCGCCCGCCCGAGGTGCAGACGCACCACCTCTGTCTTTCCTGCCCCGACATTCAGCATGTAGTGAGGGGCCGCCTTCGTCCCCTCCAGCGCGGGATTCACCGCCTCCTTCTTCCCTTGGATCAGTAACGTATGGAATGCATCCTTCACATAAGGCGAGCCGTTCTGCGTGCCAAACAGGCGTGCGTTGTTGCTCTCGTTTTCGGTAAAAAGCAGCGGCGCGGCGCCCTCGCAATAAAGACTGTAGTCAGGCAGCGACTCCTGAAAGATCGGGTCCGTATGATGCGCCGAGATGACGCTGAACCCCTCCTTCTTTTGTCCCTTCAGCACCGGCTTGCTGCCCGCATCCGACCACATCCACGTATTACGAAACCAAATCGTCGGCAACACATGGATCGTAGCTGCCTCAGGGCCGCGGTTCGACACGCTGATCTTGATCTCCATGTTCTCCGCGCCCGCCTTCGCATACTCCACGAACACATCGAAGTAGCGGTCATCGTTGAACACGCCGGTATCCAGCAATTCGTACTCCGGTTTGCCGCGCCCACGCTCCCGGTTCGTCTTCACCAGATCGTCATACGGATAGGCGGCCTGCGGATACTTGTAGAGGTACTTCATATACGAGTGCGTCGGCGTGCTATCGAGGTAGAAGTAGTACTCCTTTACGTCTTCGCCATGGTTGCCTTCGCTGTTCGTTAACCCGAACATCCGTTCCTTCAAAATCGGGTCTTTGCCATTCCACAGGGCAAGCGCAAAGCACAGTATCTGATGGTCGTCGGAGATACCCGCCATCCCGTCCTCGCCCCAGCGATAGGCACGCGAGCGCGCCTGATCATGGGTGAAGTAGTCCCACGCATTCCCATCCGCGCTGTAGTCCTCCCGGACCGTTCCCCACTGCCGCTCACTCAGGTAAGGTCCCCACTTTTTCCAGGGGACGAGCTTCGCCTTGGCTTCGTCGAGTCTCCGCTGTTCGTCTGTCATCGTCTCCTCCAGGCTTTTGCCCAGGCACGACGGGCCCCGTTCGCGCGGGCAATCGAAAACATCCTAAACCGTGAAAATTTACAGGAACATCGACGTAGGCCTCCGTTGCTGAGCCTTTGTTTGTTTGGAGGCGGGGCCCGATGTCGCCTGCAGTTTGTTATTGCGGGCCTTCAGGGGAAAGAAACCGACATTTGCGCAATAATGACAATCGATTTTCTTGATTGACGCTCATAATTCCCCAAAATTCTCTGAATGATGGCACTCCCCAATTCATCCAAGATGAGCCATCAGCTTAGCTGACATTTTACAGTTCTGGGAACTGGTATATGCAACAGCCTCATGTGTGTTGCAGGCGATCCGTAGAGCCATAATCAGCGTGATGGCATGGAAACCCTATGTTATGCTGCGCGTGTGTCAACCACCGGTTCGCTCGCTAATCCCGGGAATCCCCGCCATGGTGCGGTGGTGCGTGTGACGCACTGGATCACCGTGATCGCGTTCTTTGCGTTGCTCATCAGCGGCGCTGAGATCGTGATCTCTCATCCGCGGTTCTATTGGGGTGAAGTTGGGAACGCGCTGACTCATCCTTTATTTACCTTGCCGATCCCCGCATCGAGGTCTACCGTTCCGACTGGCTACGGCTACGTGTTGCCCGACCAGAATGGCTGGAGCCGGTCTCTACACTTCCAGGCGGCATGGGTCGTGGTGGTGACAGGCCTGGTCTACGCGATCTTCAGTCTGTCGACAGGCCACTTCCGGAAAAACCTGTTCCCAGCACCGCCCGACAGGAATTGGCGGGCCCCCTGGAAGGTCATCGCAAAGTATCTTCGCCGTGAACCGTCGGACGAAACAGAAGCACACTCGTACAATGTAGTGCAGCGGACTGCATATCTGACGGTGATCTTCGTCCTGTTTCCGCTCGTGATCTGGACGGGCCTTGCGATGTCTCCCGCTTTCGATTCCGCGGTCCCGATAGCGGTCAATGCGCTGGGCGGCCGGCAATCCGCGCGCACGCTGCATTTCTTCGTCTCGGGATCACTCCTGCTCTTTCTTGTGGTTCACGTGACCATGGTTGTTCTTGGAGGATTCAGGAGCCGGATGAGAGCGATGATCATCGGTCGCGTCACCACGCCGAAGGAGCGCACATGAGACCCATGTCACGGCGCAAGCTCATAACGGGCGGTGTTGCCGCCACCGCAGGTGTGGCCGGTCTGACCGCGGCCGCCCGCCTAGCCCAGCGTTATGGACTGGTCCCGCCGGACCACGGTGGAATCTACGGTCCTGGCCAGACGCTGACCTACGCCGCTCAACGGCTTCTGACGATGCACTCCTTGGCCCGAGAGTTCCCGCGAAGCATGATCTCGAAGACGCCATTCGCGAATGCGACCGCGCCTCCGAACGATCTCTTCAAGCACCATCAGGTCAGCGGGTTCGCGGACTGGCGGCTTTCGGTTGACGGAATGGTCGCCCGGCCGGGATCGTTTTCCTTATCCGACCTCAAGGGTCTTCCCGTTCGCAGCCAGATCACTGAGGTCGCCTGCGAGGAGGGCTGGTCGTATATCGCCGAGTGGATTGGGACGCCTCTCACTGCTGTCCTGAACGAGGTCGGAACCCTGCCGCAGGCGCGATATGTCGTATTCTTCTCGATCGACAGCGAGTGGTGGGACAGCATCGATATGGCCGACGCCCTGCATCCTCAGACGCTGCTGACCCACGGGATGAATGACGGCGATCTTCCCGTGTCCTTCGGCGGTCCGCTCCGCATGCGGGTGCCGCGCCAACTAGGGTATAAGAGCGTGAAGTACATCACTCGCCTGACAGTCACCGATTCTCTTAAGAGCTTCGGTAGAGGCCTGGGCTCTTCCGAGCCGGACTATGGTTATGCGTGGTACGCCGGCATCTAAGGTGTCCCTTATGTAGGTTAGATACAAATGAGCGTATCGCTACTCAACAACAGAGAATTCTAATTCGCTTAGCCCCGGCGACGAGGGTGCTTGTGTTTAGGTGCGGGTTTGGGTGGGGGCGGTGGGAGCGGCGGCAGACCGGCTACGGCGAGTAGAAGGTTGTTCGCAGCATTGAAGAGGTTCACGTGAGTGTCGACTGAGCCGTCGGTGGCGGCCAGAAAGATGGCTGTGCGGCGAGAGTGGTTGATGGCGATATAAGTCTCGAAGCCTGCCCCGCCACCAGTCTTTTCGACGATGTGTGAAGGAGAGTCGATTGGCAGCAGGTGAATCCAGCCTAGACCGACACCCGTGGGTTCGCCGGCGTGGTCAAGTCCCTTTTGGCTGAGCAGATTCGAAGGAAGGACATAGACGGCCTGAGCGGAGGCGTCCTGTGCCGGGACGCGTGGGCCGCCCGTCCCGAGCAGATACTTGAGCCAGATCGTCATATCGGCTGCGGTGGAGTAGAGGCCGGAGCTTCCGGCGGTGGCCTCGGTGGCGACGCAGGGGCCGTCCTCGTGGACGCTGACCAGCAGATGTCGGCATTGCTCAGCGCTGGGAAAGAACGTCGTGTGCCACATTTGGAGCGGGTCGAGAGTGCGCTCGGCAAGAAGCGCGGCGTATTGCTTGTGTGCAGCGGACTGGAGAGCATCGCTAAGGAAATCGAACGCCACATTCGAGTAGAGGGCTGCGGTACCCGGGGTGCTGCGGAGACGTTGGTTCGGCAGCCAGCGCCAGCGGGTGCGATAGTCGGGGAAGGTGAAGTGCGGCGTATCGCGCGGAGGGTTTCCCAGTTCGCGCGGGAGACCGGATGTGTGTGTCGCCATATCGGCGAGCGTGATGGGCCGGACGCGCTTGGGAACGTGGGTGCCGGCCGGGGCGTAGCGCTGGAGCGGATCGTCGAGCCGCACGGTCTTGTCCGCGACGAGTTTGGTGAGAACGTCGGTGGTAAAGATCTTTGTGAGCGAGCAGAGCCGCAACAAAGAATCCTGAGCGGGAAGCTGATGGGAGTTGGGTGCGGCTTCGCCGTATCCGCGGAAGAACACCTGATCGTCGCGAACGACGACGAGAACCATACCGGTTGAGCCCGACTGAAGGAACAGGTCTGTGCCGAGAGCCCCAATGGATTGCATGTCGGGGAGTGATGCCGCCGGCTGCGCGAGAGCAGACATGAGGGGCAGCACCAACAGGAAGGCAAGCAGGGTGTGCGGGAGTTTAGCGTGGCTCATTCTTGTTTGTAGTTCTTAGAGTACCGAAACGAGCAGCTTGTTGAAGGCGGAAATAATCGACTTTCCTATGGCTTGGTACCTTCTGGTTGCCGACGATCCGCCCGGAAGGCATTTTGCTCCACTTCTGCCACACGCAAGTCCCCAAGCGAACGATCCAGCGTACGGGTGAAAGCTTACACGCCAGTTGCTATAACGTATGAATGCGCCTACATGATTACGCGCCCCGGCCCGCGCACCTCAAATGGCTCCTCGATTCTGACCCGGCCATACGTTGGCAGGTCATGAGGGACCTTACCGGTGAAGCCCCCAAGACGATCGCAGCCGAGAGGTCTCGCGTTGCAACCGAAGGCTGGGGAGCCCAACTTCTCGCCCGACAATCTCCTGCCGGCGACTGGGGCGGCGGGGCGAAGTGGGCCTTATTACCCTCTGGAGCCTTGTCGTCTTGAAAGACCTCGGTCTCGATCCCGCCAGCACGGAGGCCCGGAGAATGATCGACCGCGTCGACAAGGGGCTCGTGTTTAAGCCGCTCAACAACCGGCCTTTCCTTCATGGCGAAACGGAGCCTTGCATCAACGGCAGAATCCTTGGCATTGGTACGTATTTCAAGGAACCGAACGACGCATTGGCCGATCAACTCCTGGGCGAGCAGCTCGAAGATGGAGGATGGAACTGCGAAGCACCTAGGAGCCAGCGCTCTTCGTTCCATACCACCATCTGCGTGCTCGAAGGGCTGCTCGAATACGAACGAGCAGGGCGCAAATCGGCGGCCGTGAGTAAGGCCCGCAAGAGGGCGGAAAACTACCTGCTCGAGCGCCATATGTTCCGCTCGCTTCGAACCGGCGAAGTCATCAACAAACGCTGGCTCCGCTTCTCGTTCCCAATGTTTTGGCACTACGACGTGTTGCGCGGACTCGATTATCTGCAGAATGCTGGAACCAAGCCCGACAGCCGTGTCAGCGACGCCATCGAAACCGTGATCGAACGCCGTCACCAGAACGGGCGCTGGCCACTGAACCTTCTTCATCCCGAACATATTCCATTGGAGATGGAGACCGGCGTCGGCAGGGCAAGCCGCTGGAACACATTGCGCGCGCTCCGAGTTCTGCGTTGGTACAACAGCTCAACGCGGTCGTTGTGACCTGGGCCGCTCCCGCTACGGCTTGGGTCAGGAGGTCGCCGCGAATTGATACCGAATCCGTCAATTGAGCGTTACTTCTCGTTTGGTGAGGCGAGGGTTATGGTGCGGCCGGTCTGGGCGGAGCGGCGGGCAGCGTCGAGGATGCGGACCACGGTGACGTTGGTGTCGAGTGAGGTCAGGTCGCGTTGGGGCTTGAGGCTGCCGTTCAGGACGGCGGCCAGATAGTTGAGGGCGTCGTTTTGCGGTGGGGCGAGTGGGGGTGCGGTCTCGGTGTGTTCGGAGGGTTCACCGGTGAGGCGGACGCGTAGCTTCGCGCCGGGGTCGTGGTCTTCGTAGAGGGTGTCAACGTAGCCGGTGGCGCCGTAGATCTCCATGTCTTTGCGGGAGAAGGGCCAGTTCCATGAGCCCTGGATGATGGCCTGGGCGTGGGGGTAGGTGAGGACGATGGTGCTGTCGTCGTCGACGTTGGGATAGATTTGCGGCTTGATGTGCAGGGTGACGGCGGTGACGGTGAGGGGGAGTTCGCCGTGCATGATCCAGGTGGCGAGGTCGACGCCGTAACAGCCGAAGTCGAAGAGCGCGCCGCCGCCGTTTTGTTTGGGGTCGGTGAGCCAGGCGAGGAACTCGGGGCCTACGTTGATCTCTTTGGGGCCCTGGTGGCCGTCGTGGACGACGATTTTGCGCAGGTCGCCGATCTTGCCTTCGGCGAGTAGGTTTGCGGCGGCGGTGTTGGAGTTGTACCAGGTGGTCTCGTAGTTGGTGAGGACGGGGACGTTGTATTTTTGCGCGAGCTGTTGGATGGCGAGGGCGTCTTCGACTGTGGTGGCGAGAGGCTTTTCTACCATGGCTGCGATGTGAAGTGGAGCGGCTTGCTCGATGGCGGCGCGATGGCCGGCGATGGAGGTGTAGACGAGGATGGCTTGTGGGTGCGTGTTTTGGAGCATGGCCGCTTCGGTGGGGAAGAAAATGTTCGCGGGGAGATGAGTGCGGTCGATGTAGTGCTGGCGCAGGGCGGCGTCGGGTTCGGAGATGCCGACGAGGGTGATCTCGGGGTGTGACGGGAGATTGTGAAGGAAGCCCTGCACGTGGCCGTGAACGAGGCCGACGATGGCCACGCGGATGGGCGGGGTGGTTTGGGCGAGGGCGGTGAATGGAACGAAGGCGAGAGCGGCGAGCAGTGCGGGAGCTCTAAGTTTGGGGCCTAGCAGAGTGATCATGTTGGATTAGTCCTAAAGGTCGAGTTTGGGTCCGTGGCTTGTGAACGGTCAGTGGGGGTCGGTGAGTGAATTGGCGGAGGTGACTTCCGGATCGACCCAGTAGCTTGTCCTCGCTGTGACTGTGAGTTTCGAGTAGTCAGGTAGAGACAGGCCGATGACATGGAGGCCGGGGTGCGGTGATTGCGGCTGGAAGCTGAGTATGTAGCGGTTGGGAATGTGGTTGGAGATAGTGGCGAGGCTGCGTTCGAGGGCCCTGGCGTCGGTGAGCTTGAAGTATTCGCCGCCGGTGAGATGGGCCACGGTTTCGGGGACGTTGCGTTTGAGACCGTCGGTAGCGGCGATGGCGGCCATTTTGGCGAGGGCCAGCGGAGGGACAAGCTGGGTGAGACAGTCGTAGGCCTGGATGGCCTTGTTGTGAGTGGCGTCGGGGTCCGGGTCGGGGTCTTTCCCCATGCAGCCGTTGGGAGGGTTGGGGTGATGGTTCTCCATCCACAGGCCGCCGGGCTGGGTGGGAAGTTCGCGGGCGGCGTAGTGGGCGGCTTCGGACTTTCCGGTGGAGTAGCCGATGCTGTAGATGACGGTGTTGGTGTCGCTGATGGCGCGGAGGGCATCTTCGAGCGTGAGGTGACTGCCTCGGTCGAGGGTCTCGCTGATGAGGAGGACGGCGCGGCGATACTGGGGTGGTTGGTTGCGAAGGAGGTCGACGGAGAAGGCGAGGGCGTCGAGGATGGCGGCGCCGTTGTCGCCGAGGGCGAGGTTGTGGATGGCCAGCGGCGAGGCGCAGTTGTCGAGGTGATGTTGGCGGGAGCAGCCGGGTGTAAGGTCAGCGATAACGTCGGCGGCGGAGTCCAGATTGGCGGTGAAGCTCTGGAGAAGGGTGGGCTGACTGTCGAAGGCGACAACGGCCACTTTATGGGGAACGTTGCCGACGATAGAGGCGAGCATCGGGGCAAGCGGGGGAGCGATGGAGCTGAATTGATTGAATTCGCGGGCCCCGGCGCCGCCGATTTCGATGACGACGACGAGGGCCAAAGGCTCCACCGCCGCTGTCTTGCTCGAGTGTGAGCTTCTGCGGGACTCCGTCGTCGGTCAGGACGAAGTCGTTGGCGGTGAGTGTGAAGACGAGATCGCCGGCCTTATTGTGGACGAGTGCGGGCGCGAGAACGAGAGTAGAGCGAGTGCTGAGCAGAGAGGCTTGCGGGGTCTCCTGGGACGATGGGGGTGCCGTCTGCGCGAACAAGGGAACGACCAGCGTCATGAGAATGCTTGAGAGGCACCACTTCATGTGAGCAAGTATAAGACTGGTGGACGAGGGCTTGCTTGGGCCAGGCTTACTTGATGATGCCGCGTTGGCTGTTGGCGATGAAGTCGGCGAAGTAGGCGACGTGTTCGCCGAATTCTGCCGGAGGTGATCTTTTCGCGCATGGCGGCGAGCGCGTCGGTGGTGTTGAGTTTGCTGGATTGCAGGAGACGGTAGGCGTGGCGGAGTTGTTTGATCTGCTCCGGGGTGAAGCCGCGGCGCTCGAGGCCGACTTTGTTGAGGCCGTAGGAGTGGTTGTTGCGCTCGATGGAGGTGAGAGAGTAAGGGAGGACGTCCTGTGTGGCCATGGTGCCTCCGCCGATGTAGGCGTGGCGGCCGACGCGGCAGAACTGGTGGACGGCGCTGAATGCGCCGACGACGGCGAAGTCTTCAACGACGACGTGGCCGGCGAGGGTGGCGGCGTTGGCGAGGATGCAGTTGCTGCCGACGTGGGAGTCGTGGCCGATGTGAGCGCTGGCCATGAGGAGGCAGTTGCTCCCAAGTGATGTGAGGCCGCCTCCGCCGGTGGTGCCTCGGGAGATGGTGACGCACTCGCGGATGGTGTTGTTGTCGCCGATGTTGACGCTGGTGATTTCGCCGGCGTACTTGAGGTCCTGCGGGGCGATTCCGATACAGGTGAAAGGAGAGACGCGATTTTTGCGGCCGATCGTGAGGTGGCCTTCGAGGACGACGTGGGAGATGAGTTCGCAGTCTTCGCCGAGGACGACGTTGGGGCCGATGGTGCAGAAGGGGCCGACCTTGCAGCTTGCGGGGATCTGCGCGCCCTCGGCGACGATCGCTGTGGGGTGGATGCTCACTCTGCGGTCTCGACCCCGGCTTCGACTTTGCCCTGGACTTTTTGGGCGACGCGGGGCACGACCTGGCACATGACGGTGGCGTCGCAGACGAGTTTGCCGTCTACGGTGATGCTGCCAGCCATCTTGACGGCCCGGCTGCGCCAGTTCAGGACGGTGACTTCGATGCGGAGCTGGTCGCCGGGTATGACGGGGCGGCGGAAGCGGGCGTTTTCGATGCTGGTGAAGACCATGAGCTTGGAGTCGCGGTCGGGGATCTCGGTGAGGAGAAGCGCGCCGCCGGTCTGGGCGATGGCTTCGACCATGAGGACGCCAGGCATGATGGGGTAGTCGGGGAAGTGGCCTTGAAAGAACTCCTCGTTGATGGTGACGTTCTTGATGGCGACGATGCGCTTGCGGGGCTCCATCTCGAGGACGCGGTCGATGAGGAGGAAGGGGTAGCGGTGCGGCAGGAGGGACATGATTTCGAGGATGTCCATTGTCCTGCTGGGCGCGGCTGGTTGCTCGTCGTGGGAGGAGTTGGGCGTGTTCGGTCATGGCATGGATGAGTATAAATCGGCCCGTTGGCCCGGGTCGCGGACATCGAAGTTGATTTGGCATGAGGAATTTTACGTGTCCCCGGGACGCAAAGGCGAGTGCAAAGGACCAGCAGATTCCTCCGCTGCGCTGCGGAATGACAAGCGATAAAGGACAGGCAACGACAAACCAAGTATTAAGCGGGTGGTGGCAGTTGCGCGCGTCGGGGTGGAGACGGGAGATTTCGAGTCTCCTCGGGGGTCATGTCTACGGGGACTTCGGCGAAGAGTGGGGTGGTGAGGTAGCGTTCGCCGGTGTCGGGGAGCATGGCGAGGATGGTGGAGCCTTTTGGGGCTTCGGCGGCGATCTTGCAGGGCGCCGCGAAGGTGGCTCCGGAGCTGATGCCGACGAAGATGCCTTCTTTTTTGGCGAGGGCCTGGCTTTGGGCCATGGCTTCGGGGTTGGTGATGCGGAGGACCTGGTGGATGCGGTGGGTATCGATCGCGTCCTGGGCCAGCTTGGGGATGAAGTCGGGGCTCCAGCCCTGCTGGGGGTGCGGTGTCCAGGAGGGGTGGCTGGCGGAGGCGGTGCCGTCCGGGTTGTTGGGCTGGGGGAGGCCGCTGGAGACCATGGGGGCGGCATCGGGTTCGCAGAGGACGATCTTGGTGTCGGGGCGTTTTTCGGCGAGGACGCGGGAGACGCCCTTGAGGGTGCCTCCGGTGCCGAAGCCGGTGACCCAGTAGTCGAGGGGGTCGCCTTCGAAGTCGCGGAGGATCTCCTGGGCGGTGGTGCGGGAGTGGAAGTCGGCGTTGGCCTCGTTGGTGAACTGGCGGGTGAGGAACCAGCCGTTCTTTGCGGCGAGTTCCTCGGCCTTTTTGACCATGCCGGTGCCGCGTGCTGGGCCGGGGGTGATGATGACCTTCGCTCCGAGGAAGCGCATGAGCTTGCGGCGCTCGATGGAGAAGGTTTCGGCCATGGTGACGACGAGGGGGTAGCCCTTTGGCCGCGCAGACCATGGCGAGGCCGATGCCGGTGTTGCCGCTGGTGGCCTCGACGACGGTCTGGCCGGGCTTGAGGGTGCCGACGCTGTTCGGCGTCTTCGATGACGCCAAGGGCGAGGCGGTCTTTGACGGAGCCCAGCGGGTTGAAGGCTTCGATCTTGACGAAGAGATTGATGCCTTCGGGGGCCGAGGTTGTTGATGCGGACGACGGGGGTGTTGCCGATGGTACCGAGGATGTTGTCGAACTTGCGTTTCATTGAGTGTGGCTCCTTCGTGATGTGTGTTGGCCTAGAGCATTTTCCTTGTGGGTGACTATTCCCTCAGGCCAGAGCGGAATCCAAGTGGGTCACGTTGCCGCTGACAGAAAGAAAAGACGAAATACGGGGATCCTTCACTGCGTTCAGGATGACAGGCCTAATTTGCACTGCGCTCAGGATGACGGATCTAATTCGGTTTATTGCTTCTTTTTGAGGAGGACATCGGGGTTGAAGGTGTCGGGTGAAAGGTCTACGTCGTATTCGGCCTTGGTGTAGAAGAGCTGGCTGGCCATGTCGCCGTTGTGATAGCGGGTGACGGTGAAGGCGGTGGGCAGGCCCTGGATGGTGTGGTAATCATCGTACTCTTCGGCGTCTTCGTCGTGGTCCTTGAAGACGGGGTTGCGCCACTCGAAGGTGCGGCGGCGGGGGAGGTGGGTCTGGGCGTCGATGTCGACGGTGACGGCGTCGTTGTTGTCGCTGAGAATGGTGACCCGTTCGGTGAGGCGGCGCTCGACCATGGTACTGCCTACGTCGATGACGACTACGCCGGGGGCCTTGAGCCAGGTGCGGTAGATGGACTCGATGGAGTGGTCGCTGGCGGCGGAAATAGTCTTCGACCTGGTCCCTGGGTAGTGGGGCGTTGCCCTTGTAGGTGACCTCCTGGCCGGTGTTGTTGATCCAGATCTGGACGACGTCGATTTTTTTGCCGGGAAAGATGATGCTCTTGTCGGTGAGGAAGCCGATGCGGGTGGCTTCGGGGCGGTTGGGGCCGGGGAACTGGTGGGTGACGTGGAAGTCGACGACGATGCCGGTGGGCGCTCCGCGGAAGAACCGGGCGATGTGGCCGTCCTGGACGATGTTGCGACGGTTGAGCCAGGCATCGCCGCCGAGGGCCTCGAGCATCTCGTCGAGGAGCTTGCGCCCGCGCTGCTCCTGCGTCTGGCCCTTGGCCTGAGGGGGAGAGGCGCTGGGGATGTCGCGGGCCTGTCCGGCGAGTGGCCGGGCGGTGGTGAGGAGGCCGATCGTGATGCAGAGGATGAGGAATTGCTTCATTCAGGCTCCGTTCAGCCGGCGAGTACTGCGCCGCCGTTGACGTTGAAGATTTCGCCGGAGATGAAGCCGGCGAAGGGGGTGCAGAGAAAGAGGATGGGGGCGGCGATCTCGTCGACGTGGGCGGGACGACCGAGGGGGATAAGCGGCAACAGCTTTTTGGACGTTTCGGGATCGCTGAGGACAGCCACGGACATCTCGGTGCCGACCCAGCCGGGGGCGACGCAGTTGCAGTAGATTCCCTGGCCGATGAGTTCGGTGGCGAGGCCCTTGGTCAGGCTGATGAGAGCGCCTTTGCTGGCGGCGTAGTCGGCGTGGAAGGCCTCGCCGCGCTGGCCGGCGGTGGAGCTGACGAGGACGATGTGGCCGCGCGTTGTGCCGGAGGTGTGTTGGGACTGCATTTGAGCTACGGCGGCACGGACGACGCCGAAGACGCTGTCGAGGTTGATGCCGAGGGTGTCTCGCCACTGGGACGTGGTCATCTCGGCGATGGGGACGTCGTGCGAGGGCCAGATGCCGTGGTTCAGGACGGCGCAGTCGAGGCGGCCGAAGATGGCGACGGCGGCGGCGACGAGGGCCTGGCCATCTTCGGGAGTGGAGAGCGGTTGCTGGATGGCGCGGCAGAGCTCGGGGCCTCCGCATTCTGCAACAATGGCCTCGGCCTGCTGGACTGCAGAGCGGTAGCTGAAGACGACCTTCGCCCCTGCCTGATGGAAGAGGCGAACGGTCGCTGCGCCGATTCCACGAGAGCCGCCGGTGATGAGGGCGACTTTGCCGGCCAGCGACATTACGACACCTGAGGCGTTTGCATTCGGCATATACTCGACGCTATCGAATCAACCATTCTGACGCAAGTTATGCATGTACTGAGAGTTTTCTACCAATTCTTTCTGAGGAGCTGACCGCTTATGAAGATCGCCGTTGTTATCGCACGCATTCTGCTTGGACTTCCGTTTCTCATTTTCGGGCTTAACAATTTCTTTCATTTCATCCCGATGCAACCGACTCCGGGCGATGCGGGGACGCTGGTCACGATCATGTATACGCATGGATGGCTCCTGTTCCACGGCATTCTGTATGTGGTCGCTGCTTTGCTGCTGGTGGTGGGGCGGTATGTTCCCGTTGCGTTGGTGCTGCTGGGGCCGGTCATTGTGAACATTCTGGTGTTTCACCTTACGCTGGCGCCGTCGGGGATTGGGCCAGGGCTGGTATGCGCTGTGCTGGAGGTGTTTCTGATCTGGGCGTACTGGCCGGCGTTCCGGGGAATCTTTACCCCGAAGATGGAGGTGGGGTAGGGCTTGCAAGATCGTCCAGAAACTGGACTATCGCCGCCCCGGGCTTTCGCCGCGATAGTATGGCTGGCATGAATGACGACATGCGATATCGGCGAAAGATGGCCCTTATGTTTGTCGTCGTGCTGATTGGAATCGCAACTGTTTTTGCGATTCTTCTCCTACTTGTTTATATGGGCAACGCTCCGCTATGAATTTGGGTTAGCCAACTATTTATTGTCTTTACAAGGGGTTGGCAGAGCTGCATTCGTCAGGAGGGACGAGGCCCGGGTTTGCGCGTCTCCAAAGGAGACTTCTTTGTTTTTTCCACGGCCCTGCGTGTTGCGTGAGAGATTGGTTGGGGTAATTAGATCGATGAAGGCGTGGGTCGAGTGCGGATGAGATTTTTTGGATGGGCGTTGGGGTTTGTGTTTGCCGCAGGAGTGACGATGGCGGGTGTCCTTTGGCTTTGGCAGCGAGTCCGGCGGTGCCAATGCCAGTGACGATTGACGCAGGCTGGCAGTTGCAGGACGCAGCGAAGGTGTCGGAGGACGGTTCGGCGATTGCAACGGCGAAGTACAAGCCGCAGAGCTGGTATGCCGCTACGGTGCCGGGGACGGTGCTGACGAGTCTCGTCAATGACGGCGTTTATCCGGAGCCACTGTATGGGGAGAACAATCGGCCGGACAAGATCCCTGACAGCTTGTCGCGTGCGCCGTATTGGTACCGGACGGTCTTCAATGTTCCGAGGGCGTATTCGGGCAGGCATGTGTGGCTGAATTTTGAGGGAATCAATTTTTCTGCGCAGGTTTGGGTGAATGGACGACAGGTTGGTGCGATGAAGGGCGCTTTCAGTCGGGGGGTGTTTGATATTTCGCAGGACGTGAAGACGGGCAGGAAGGCGGTGCTGGCTGTGCTGGTGTCGCCGCAACCGCATCCGGGTGATCCGCATGAACATACGATTCGCGATGGGGTGGGGAAGAACGGAGGCATTACCGCGATCGATGGGCCTACGTTTCTTTCGACGATTGGGTGGGACTGGATCCCGGCCATTCGCGATCGAGACACCGGGATTTGGCAGAAGGTGTTTATCTCGGCGAGTGGGCCGGTGGTCATCAAAGATCCGCTGGTGACGACGGACCTTCCGCTGCCGAAGGTGGATACAGCGGACGTTTCTGTTCAGGCGAGGGTGGAGAACGTAACGGAGCAGCCGCAAAAGGGGGTTTTGAGGGGGAGCTTTGGGGACGTTTCTTTTGAGCAGAGCGTCGAGGTCGCGGCGAAGAGTTCGCAGGTCGTGTCGTTTGGTCCGTAAGACTACGGCGGCGCTGCATGTGAGCAACCCCAAGCTGTGGTGGCCGAATGGGTACGGGCCGCAGAACCTTTACCAGCTTCATCTGAGTTTTGAGGTAGATGGGAAGGCGTCGGACAACAAAGACGTTAGTTTTGGGATTCGGAAGTTCAGTTATTCGGTGCCTGATTCGGAGAACCTGACGATTTCGGTGAACGGCGTGCGGGTTTTTATACGCGGAGGGAACTGGGGACTGGATGAGGCGATGAAGCGCAATCCACGCGAGCGGCTGGAGGCGCAGATCCGGATGCACCAGGTCGCGAACCTGAATATGATTCGCAACTGGGTGGGGCAGAGTACGAGTGAGGACTTTTACGAGCTTTGCGACAAGTACGGGTTGCTGGTGTGGGACGAGTTTTTTCAGCCGAATCCGAACGATGGGCCGGACCCTGATGACTTCGATACGTACATGGCGAACGTTCGAGAGAAGATCCTGCGGTTTCGCAATCATCCTTCGATTGTGCTGTGGTGTGCGCGGAACGAGGGGTATCCGCCGAAGGAGATTGATGATGCGCTGCGGACGCTGATGGCGGAGCTGGAGCCGACGCGGTTGTATCAGGCGAACTCGGCCGATGGGCGGGGGGTGAATTCGCATGGGCCGTATCACTGGAGGACGCCGCGGGAGTTTTATGTGTTTGATGAGGCGTTCAAGACGGAGGTGGGGAGCCTGTCGGTGCCGACGATCGAGTCGATACGCGGGATGATGCCGGAGAAGGACTGGGAGACGATCAATGATGACTGGGCCGAGCATGACTTTGCGAAGGGTGCGCAAGGAGGCGACAAGTATCCGGCGATGATTGCGGAACGGTATGGCAAGGTTGCGAACCTTGCGGACTTTGTAAGGAAGTCGCAGCTGGCAAACTATGAGGCGTTTCGAGCGATGTATGAGGGAAGGAACGCCAAGCTGTTTCATCCGACTACGGGGATTTTGACGTGGATGAGCAATCCGGCGCAGCCCAGCTTTGTGTGGCAGCTTTATCACCATGACCTTGAACCAAACTCTGCTTTGTTTGCGGTGAAGAAGGCGGCGGAGCCGGTCCATATTCAGTTGAACGAGAGTGATGGCGAAGTGCAGGTGATTAATAATTTAGATACTGCTTTGGAGAACGCTCGCGCCCGTCTTTCGATCTACAATCTCGACGGTTCGGTGGTTTATCAGCATGATTTTGATGTGTCGGCTGCGGCGAGTGTTGCGACTAGCCTTGGTGTGGTTGATTGGCCGGCTGGTCTCTCGGTGGTCCACTTCGTTAAATTGGAGTTGCGTGATGGGGCTGGGAGGCTGGAGTCGGAGAATTTTTATTGGCGAGCGCTGCCGGAGCATCAGGACGATCTGAAGGCACTCGGTGACTTGCCAACAGTGACGCTTGAGACGAAGGTCGTGCGGCGTGATGTTGCCGGCAAGAGCTTTGTGGATGTGACGCTGCATAATCCGGGGGCGCAGGTGGCTCTGATGGCGCACCTGCAGTTGCGGAGGAAGCGCTCTGGTGAACGGGTGCTGCCGGTGTATTACAGCGATAATTATGTGTCGCTGGTGCCGAATGAGAGCAGGACGATAACGATTGAGGCGGCCACGGCTGACCTGAAGGGCGAGACGGCGCTCATTCTTGTCGATGGCTGGAACGTGGGCGTGGCGGCTTCGTCGTCGGCGGGGGTC
The DNA here is from genome assembly GCA_963756685.1 of uncultured Acidobacteriaceae bacterium. Classification (GTDB taxonomy): domain Bacteria; phylum Acidobacteriota; class Terriglobia; order Terriglobales; family Acidobacteriaceae; genus Edaphobacter. The sequence continues at coordinate 1,151,842 of CAVWON010000001.1, read as the reverse complement.
GACCTGGGGCTGAACGTGGGGGCGCAGGTGGACCATTGGCCGGTGACGGGGTTGCCTACGATTTCGGCGGAGAGGTGATTTTCGGCCGGCAAGGGCAATAGTGGGCGCTGTGGCCGTGATGGGCGGAAGTTGTACAACCATTGGGGGATTATTGTTGTTTTTCGAGGGGCCTACCTTACAAGGGTGCGGAACTTCCGTCCCGGTTGTGTGTCTGTACGGGAGGAAGAAGAGCGGGCGGTCTGAAGTGGGCCGTTCGACAAAATAAGGCCGCGGCAGCAGTGCCGAGGGGCCAAATCAAGGGGTAGGCGAATGCGATTCTCTAATTTAATCCGTAGATTTTTTGTGGGCGCGGCACTTGCGCTCGTTCCTGCGGCGTCTTTTGCCGGAGTTTTTGTTTCGGTGACGATTGCGCCGCCTGTGCTTCCTGTTTACACGCAGCCGATTTGCCCCGGAGATGGCTATCTCTGGAACCCGGGTTACTGGGCCTATGGCGATGCGGGATACTACTGGGTCCCGGGTGTTTGGGTGCGGCCGCCACAGGTTGGGTTGCTCTGGACGCCTGGATACTGGGGCTGGGGCGGTGGTGCGTACCTCTTCCACGCTGGATACTGGGGGCCGCATGTGGGCTTCTATGGTGGCGTGAACTATGGATTTGGATACGGTGGCGTCGGCTTTGGCGGCGGACGTTGGGTAGGCGGCAGTTTTGCGTATAACACCGCCGTGGTGAATGTGAATTCGACGGTGATCCACAACACGTATATCGACAGGACGGTCATCAATACCAATGTCGGCGTTCGTACGAGCTTCAACGGTGGAGCCGGCGGTATCCAGGCACGCGCGAGTGTGCAGGAGGCATCGTACGCACGAGAGAACCATGTTGCTGCCACTGCAGAGCAGCAGAACCATATGCAGATGGCCAGCGCGGATCGCAGCAATTTTGCTTCTGTGAACGGCGGGCATCCGCAGAATGCGGCTTTCTCGCGGCCTGGAGTACGCGCGGAGAACCAGCAGCAGCGCATTGGCCAGGGCGTTCAGTCCGGCCAGCTCACTGCGCATGAAACCGCTAACCTCGAAAACCGCGAGGCGAGCATCAATCATCAGGCTGCGGCGGACCGTGCGGCTAACGGCGGTCATCTGACAGCGCAGGAGCATCAGCAGATCAATCAGCGGCAGAACAACGTCAGCAAATCGATCTACAACGATAAGCACAATGCGAACACGCAAGCGCATCCGCATGCTGAGGGTCACGAAAAGAAGTAGTTTGGAGTTGAGTAGCATGGAGCGGCCGGTGATGTCTCGCCGGCCGCTTTTTTTCGCGCTTAGAATCGAACGATGGTGCGTGCGGAGATTGATCGAGTTGTCGTGGTGCTGGTGCGGGCGCGCAATCCGAACAATATCGGCGCAGTGGCGCGGGCGATGCATGATTTTGGATTTCGGCATCTGCGGGTGGTGAATGAGTATGCTGTGCCGTTTGAGACGGCGCGGTCTGCAGTCGACGCGTCGGAGGTGCTGACGGGGGCAATCGCGTTTGGCAGCGTGGCGGACGCGGTCGCGGATTGCACGCTCGTGGTGGGGACTACGGCGGTGGGCGAGAGGGCCCTGCAGCATCCGCTGTATGTGTTGCCGGATGCGGCTGGGACGATTTGCGAAGAGCTGGCGCGGGAGGACGGGCGAGTCGCGCTGCTGTTCGGGTCGGAGAAGACTGGATTGAGCAACGAAGAGTTGAGCCACTGTCACTGGTTGTTGACGATTCCGATGGAGGATCATGAGGCGGTCCGGCATCCGTCGATGAACCTTGGACAGGCGGTGGCGGTTTGTCTGTATGAGTTGGTGCGGACGGCGGGAGTGTCTGCTGTCTCTGCGGGGGCGCCTGCTGCAGCTTCGGCGGGTGAGGTGGAACGGCTGACAGCGTTGCTGACGGAGGTGCTGGAGGAGACTGGATATACCAAGCGTCATCCGGCCAACTGTGAGGAAGGGCAGATTCGGCGGCTGGTGCTGAGGATGGGGGTTGCGGCGAGCGATGCTCCGGTGTGGATGGGGATCCTGCGGCAGGTCTTGTGGAAGGTCCGCGAGGGCGGTGAGGGTTAGATTGCCGCGGTCGCAGTCCTTGCGGCGATGGCACCTATCGCGAAGTGCGTGGCGAACTGTAGACTAGGCAACATTCATACACTTTGACGAGAGTGTGGACATTTGGAGGGTTGGAGCATGTCTGTGGGTAAAGGGCTATCGGCGGTTGCGGGAGTTGTTGTTGGGTGCTGTCTTACGGTAAGCGGAATGGCGCAGGGGAGGCAGTATACGACCGAGGATTACGCGCGGGCGGAGAAGTTCATGGGGTACAACGTGAATTCGCTGGTGTACCACGGAGTGGCGCGCCCGACGTGGATGGGGGACGGGCGGTTCTGGTATCGCGATAGCGGGCCGGATGGAGTGACGTTTATGGTGGTCGATCCGGTGAAGGGGACGAAGACGCCGGCGTTCGACCAGGAGAAGCTCGCGGCAGCACTGACGGCGTCGACGGCGGGGAAGATGAAGGCGGACGCGCACCATCTGGTGATCTCGGAGATTGCGTTTTCCGATGGAGACAAGACGGTCGTTGTGGGGAACGGGTCGCGTTCGTTTCGCTGTGATTTGAGCGGGGCGGGCGTGTGCACGGAGGTCATTGCTCCGGGAGCGAAGCCGGTTGAGGCAGGACAGCCAGGTGGCAGGGTGCGTGCTGCGTCAGACGTGTCGCCGGACAAGACGAAGGCGGCGTTTATTCGCGACTGGAACCTTTGGGTGCGCGATGTGGCCACGGGCAAGGAGACACAACTGACCAAGGACGGCGTGAAGGACTTCGGTTATGCGACCGATAACGCCGGTTGGCAGATGAGCGATAACCCGATTCTGGTGTGGTCGCCGGACTCGAAGAAGATCGCGACGTTTCAGCAGGACCAGCGCAAAGATGGCGAGATGTACCTGGTCCCGGTGACCAATGGCCACCCGGCGCTGAAGGCGTGGAAGTATCCGCTGGTTGGCGATAAGGACGTGACGATGATCGAGCGCGTCATTATCGAGGTGGACAAGGCGAAGGTGGTTCGGTTGAAGATGCCGCCGGACCAGCACCGGTCGACTCTGTGCGATGACGTGAGCTGCCGCGGCGGGAGTGGATGGGACGATGTGCAGTGGAGCGACGATGGAACGCATCTGGCTTTCGTTTCGACGTCGCGCGACCATAAGCAGGAGTGGATGCGGATTGCCGATGCCTCGACTGGCGATGTGCGCGATGTGATGGGCGAGACGACGGCGAAGTTTTATGAGAGCGGCAATGACAAGGTGAACTGGAAGTATCTGTCGAAGACGAATGAGTTGTTGTGGTTCAGCGAGAAGGACAACTGGGGGCAGATGTATCTCTACGACATGGCGACTGGTAAGTTGAAGAACCAGATTACGCATGGCGAAGGGAACGTCACGCAGGTGCTGCATGTGGACGAGAGTTCGCGGACGATCTATTTCGTTGGAGTTGGAAAAGAGCCGGGGGTCGATCCGTACTTCCAGCACTACTACAGCATCAAGTTCGATGGGTCAGGCATGAAGTTGTTGACGCCGGAGAATGCGGACCATGCAATTACTCCCTCGCCTGATGGGCGGTACTTTGTCGATGTGTATTCGACTGCGACGCAGCCGGAGACGGCGGTGGTCCGGGATGACACCGGCAAGGTCGTTGTGGATGTGGCGAAGCAGGACATTGCGAAGCTGTTGGCTGCGGGATGGGTCGCTCCCGTGCCGATTACGGTGAAGGCACGCGACGGGAAGACGGACCTGTATGGTTACATGTTCAAGCCGACGGACTTCGATGCTTCGAAAAAATATCCGATTGTGAACCATGTTTATCCGGGGCCGCAGACCGGCTCTTGCGGAGGACGAGGCTTTGCTGCGGCGCATGGGGATTCGCAGTCGCTGGCGGAGCTTGGCTTTATTGTCGTGTGCATCGATGGGATGGGAACGCCGTGGCGGTCGAAGGAGTTTCATGAGGCGTACTACGGCAATCTGGGCGATAACACGATTCCGGACCAGGTTTCGGGTATGAAGGACCTGGCGGCGAAGTATCCGTGGATCGATCTCGATAAAGTGGGCATGTATGGGCACTCCGGCGGCGGCAATGCGACGGCCGCGGCGATGTTCCACTATCCGGACTTCTTCAAGGTCGGGATTGCGGAGAGCGGCAACCACGACCAGCGCGACTACGAGGACGACTGGGCAGAGAAGTGGTCGGGGTTGCTGGAGAAGAACGCTGACGGCACATCGAACTATGACAGCCAGGCCAATCAGAACTTCGTGAAGAACCTGAAGGGGCATCTCTTGCTGGCGCATGGGACGATGGACAACAACGTGCCGCTGAATAACACGCTGCTTGTGGTCGAGGCGTTGATCAAGGCAAACAAGGACTTTGATCTTTTGATTATTCCGAATGTCGCACACGGTTACGGCGAGGCCTCGCAGTACATGACGCGGCGGCGGTGGGACTATTTTGTGAAGAACCTCGCGGGCAATGTTCCGCCGCATGAGTATGAGATGAAGTCCTTTGCGGCGGTAATGTCTGCGATGCGCAACGGGCCGTACGATGCGGACGATGGGTTCGACGAACAATAACGCGTAACGAATCGGGCCGGCGGGGTGCTAAGGCGCACTGTGCCGGCCCTTTTTGTTTTCGGGCTAGAGCCAGCCTTTGGCGCGCGCGATGCGGGCGGCGTCGACGCGATTGGAGGCGCCTAGTTTGGCGATGGCTTCGGAGAGATAGTTGCGGACGGTGCCTTCGGAGAGGTGCAGCTCGGTGGCGATTTCGGTGCTGCTGCGGCCGTCGCCGGCGCGTTGCAGGATGTGACGCTCGCGGTCGGTGAGCGGGTCTAGCTCGGCGTTCCAGGCTTCGGTCGCGAGAGCGGGATCGACTACGCGGAGACCGCGGTGGACACGGCGTACGGCTTCGGCGAGCTCGGCTGCAGGACGATCTTTCAAGAGATAGCCGCGGGCGCCAGCGTCGAGTGCGCGGCGGAGATAGCCGGGGCGCGCGAAGGTGGTGAGGATGATGGTTCGCACGGCGGGATGGCTGGTGCGCAGGCTGGCGGCGAGTTCGAGGCCGGTCATGATGGGCATCTCGATGTCGGTGACGAGGACGTTGGGAGTGAGGCTGGCAACCGCGTTGAGCGCCTCGCGACCGTTAGCGGCGCAGGCCACGACGGAGATGTCGGGCTCGAGTTCGAGGAGTGCGGAGAGGGCGCCGAGGACCATAGTCTGGTCTTCGGCGAGGACGACGCGGATGGAGCCGTTCGATGGGGTCATATGGCTACGCACGGCGTTTTGGGTTGGCTCGCGGTCGTTTGCGGGAGCTCGATGAGGAGGGAGACGCCCGGGTCAGTGGTGATGGAGAGGCGACCGCCGAGAGACTGGACGCGCTCGCGCATGCCGCGAAGGCCGTTGCCTTCCAGGAGCTTCGGTTGGGCGCCGTTGTCGGTGATGAGGAGCGAATGGTAGCCGTCAGGGGAGGTGGTGAATTGCATGCGACAGTGCGTGGCCCGGGCGTGGCGCACGATGTTTGTGACCGCTTCGCGAACCGCCAGGCAGAGCACAGTCTCTTCTGTGGCGTGGAGTTGGGGCATTGGGGATTCGCAAGAGAGCGTTACGCCTGCTGCCTGCAGGGTGTTGCGGGCGAGCTCCATTTCGGCGGGCAGGCCCTGGGAGCGGTAGCCGCCGATGGCTTCGCGCACTTCGCTGAGGGCCGTTCGGGCGGTCTTTTCGACGTCGGCGATCTCCTGGGCGGCGCGTTGCGGATCGCGTTCGATGAGGCGTCCTGCCAGCTCTGCTTTGAGGACGATGACTGACAGGGTGTGGCCGAGGACGTCGTGAAGGTCGCGGGCGATGCGTTCGCGTTCGGCCACGGCGGCGAGGGCGAGGTTTTCTTCCTGGGCGCGGCGGAGCTTGTGGTCGGCGCGTCTTTGTTGCGCGAAGAAGATGTTGCCGGTGCCGATGATGAGGACGAGGAAGATGGCGATGAGAACGTTGGGCCATTCGATATAGAAGAGGCGTCCGCGGGTGTGGAAGAGGTAGCCTTCGGCGAGGATGATGAGCGATTCGATGAAAAAGAGTGAGAGAACGACTCGTGTGAGCCTGAAGGCGAAGGGCAGGAAGGCCGCGGCGTAGACGAAGAATGTGGATGCGCCCGGATTCCAGGGGAAGGTGATGAGGCCGAGGACGAAGATCGCGGCAATCATCCAGAAGCGAATTGGAGTTCCTTCATCGGTGGAGCGGACGTAGGCGACGAAGATGCCGAGGAAGACCGCCAAGACAGCGATAGTGCCAATCCATAGACGCAGGCTCGGCTCCAGGATGGGGTCGATAAAGAGGAAGCCGACGTAGGCAAGCCAGATGTAGGCCCAACCGCCGCGGGGCTTCTTCGGGATGGTGTCGGTGGCGCTCATGATTGCCCCTGAAGTTTACTCCGTGGAGGTTTGAGCTTGGTTGAAGTTACGCGTTCTGCTCTTTGCGATGGAAGATGAGCCAGCTGAGGCCGAGCATCAGGAGGGTGAAGCCGATTATGGCGTTCCAGTGGGCGCCGAGGGACATGGAGTCCTGATAGCCGAAGATGCTGAGCATGAGCTGGGAGAGATGATAGGTAGGTAGTGCCGGTGCGAAGGCTTGCAGCCAATGCGGCATGAAGCGGAGTGGCATCCACAGACCGCTGAGGAAGGACATCGGCAGATAGATTAGGTTGACGATGGCGGGTGCGGCGTTGGCCGGGACGAGCTGGGCGAGCAGGAGGCCCATGCTGGCGAAGCTAATGGAGCCGACGATCGTCATGCCTAACATTTTGACCAGCTCGATGGCCGAGAGGGAGACGCCGCCGAGGGTCGTGGCGACTGCGGTGAGAATGCTGACGATGATGATTCCGAAGGCGACGGCGGAGGCGCACTTCGCGAAGAGGTATGCTGAGGCCGGCATTGGGCTGGCGCGCTTGAGTTCCAGCCAGCCGGCGGCCAGTTCTGAGGCCACGCCTACCCCGATGCCGAAGAGGGCGGCTCCGATGAGACCGAAACAAGCGTAGCTGCCGAGCATGTACTTCGCCACGTGAACGTTGCCCGCGTAGGCGTTGCGGTTTGCGATGCCGAAGAGCACGTAAAACATGACGGGAAAGCCGATGGTGGAGAGCGAGAACGATTTGGTGCGCATCAGTTTGAGGAACTCGTATTTTGTCTCCTTGCGGAAGATGCGCAGGGTGTTGTGCTGTCGCTGCCGGTAGTTGATGAGTGATTGCTGAGGTTGCCATGATGTTCTCCTGAATGATTGGGTCGCTTGCTGCGAGTGTCGTGGCTACTGATTTTTTGTCAGTGCGAGGAAGGCGTCTTCGAGGGCCGGACTTGCGACTTCGAGGCCGCTGAGAGTCTCGTCGCGCAAGAGCATCTCGCGGAGTACGGTCTCTGCGTCGGTTGCGGTTACGACGACTGCGCCTGTGTTGAACTTGACGCTGGTTACGCTGGGGAGCGTGAGCAGGAACTCTCTGGAGAGGTTCGTATGGCAGCGGATGGTTCGGTCTCCGCTGTTGCGCTTGATCTCGGACGGAGTGCCTTCGCTGATGACGCGTCCCTTGTTGATGACGATGATGCGATGGGCGAGGGCGTCGGCCTCTTCGAGGTAGTGGGTGGTGAGGAGAACGGTCTTTCCCTGGTTGGACATGCATGCGGACCTGCTGCCAGAGGGCGCGGCGGGATTCGATGTCGAGGCCGACGGTGGGCTCGTCGAGGAAGATGAGGTCGGGGTCGCCGCAGATGGCGAGGGCGAAGAGGACGCGCTGCTTCTGGCCGCCGCTGAGCTGGCCGAAGGGGCGATCTTCGAGGCCCTGGAGCTGGGCGATGCGGAGGATCTCCGGCATGGGGAGCGGGTGCGGATAGTAGCTGCGGAAGAGGTCGAGGTGATCGCGGACGCGGAGGGCTTCGGTGATGCGGGCGACCTGCAGCATGGCGCCGACACGGGTGCGGGTAGTGGCTTCGCGCGGGTCGCAGCCGAAGACCCGTGCGGTGCCGGAGGTGGGGACGATGAGGCCGAGGAGCAGCTTGACTGCTGTGGATTTACCTGCGCCGTTGGGGCCGAGGAGGGCAACGACTTCGCCGGGGCGGAGCGAGAGGCTCAGGTTGTCGAGGGCGACGGTTGCGCCATAGCGCTTGGTGATGTTGGTGAGCGTGGCGATGGGTCGCTGCGGCACTAACGCGGGTGCCTCTGCGATTGGTTCCGTCTCGTAGGCGATTGCGCTCAACGGCATGATCGGTCTCCTTTTTTGTTTACAAGAGAGATCATGGGCCTGACTGCGCGGCGGAAGTAGTGTCGGGCGTCAGGAATCGGAGGTGACAGTTGTCATGTGACGGGTCGCCATCTGGATGACTTCGCTCGGGGGACAGGCCTTGTTGGCGGAGGGTGCGGATGGCGAGGGCGTCGTGGCGCTTGGCGAGGCGGGTGCCGCGCTCGTCGGTGAGGAGGTGGGTGTGGAAGTATGTGGGCGTAGGGAGATTGAGGGCGCGCTGGAGGAGGAGTTGGCGGGCGGTGGACTTGAGGAGGTCGCGGCCGCGGACTACTTCGGTGATCTGGGTGTCGGCGTCGTCGACTACGCAGGCGAGTTGGTAGCTGGGGAGGCCGTCCTTTCGCCAGACCAGGAAGTCACCGAAGTCTTTGCCTGCGGTGAAAGATTGCGGGCCGAGGTTCTTGTCTTCGAAGCTGATCGTTTCGTTGTCGGGGACGCGGAAGCGGTAGTTGACGTTGGGTTGGAAGGGCGCTTCGCGTTGCTGCACGTCAAGAGCGGGGCGACAGATGCCGGGGTAGACCGGTTCGTCGTCCGTGTCTTCGTGAGGAGCGTGCATCATTGCGGCCAGGTCTTTGCGGCTGCAATGGCAGGGGTAGATCTGTCCGGTGATGAGGAGTTGGTCGAGGGCTTCGCGGTAGAGGGGAAGGCGTTGGGATTGGTATTGGATAGGTGGCTGCCAGGAGATGCCGAGCCAGGCGAGGTCTTCGAGGATGGCTTCGGTGAAGTGTGGCTTTGAACGTTGTGTGTCGAGGTCTTCGATGCGGAGGAGCAGCGTGCCATCGGCGGCCTTGGGCCCGTTGGTGGGCCGCATGGAACGTGGCGGCGTGGCCTAGATGAAGCAGGCCGGTGGGGCTTGGGGCGAGGCGGCCGATGTAGGGGTAGGTCATTCTTCTATTCGATTAGAAATTCGGGATCGATGGGAATTTGGAGAGCGTTCGCAAGGGCGTTGGTCTCGGAGGCCATGCCGATGACGGCGAGGAGTTCGGCGTGCTGCTGGTCAGTGAGACCTTTGGCGCGGGCTGCGGCGGTGTGGGAGTGGATGCAGTAGCTGCAGCTGTTGATGGTGGAGACGGCGATGTAGATGAGCTCTTTGGTCAGAGGGTCGAGGGCCCCGGGTGCGATCATGACCTGCTTGATGCTGGACCAGGTGCGTTCGAGGAGTTCTGGTTGGTTGGCGAGGGCCCGCCAGAAGTTATTGACAAAGTTGGATTTTCGCGTGGCGCGGATGTCGTCAAAGACTAACTGGAGACGGGGGTTGGTCGAGATTTCGGCGTCGGTGAGGAGTTTTTCGGTGGGCATGAGGTGATCCTTCGAGTAGAGCGGAGTTGGGTTCGAGATCGCTGCACTCCAAGTTGCGGAGACTTATCGCTAGAGGGAGTAAAGGAGCAGATCGAGTAGCCAAGGACAAGACAAGACAACGACAATATCTTAATCGCTCCCCGAAATCATCCCGATCGTCCCCAACCATGTCTCCATCAACTGGGGCCATGCCGTCACTGGAAATCTCGCGCGCCGCAGTCCGAACGCATGTCCGCCCTGCGCATATAGATGCATCTCTACCGGAACCCCGGCGTTCTTAAGCCCAATGTAATAAACCAACGATTGTTTTACGCCGTCCACGTTGTCATCCTCAGCCTGTAGCAAAAACGTGGGCGGCGTCATGGCGGTAACAGGAATTTCCGGATTCAATTCAAATTCTCTCGTCGTGTTTTCCAGCATGTGCCCCGGATAGATTGCCACGGCAAAATCGGGACGACAACTGACGGTGTCGGCCGCATCCACGGGTGCGTAGGTACGCTGCGCGAAGTGCGTGCTGATATTCGCCACCAGGTGTCCGCCCGCCGAAAACCCCAGCACGCCGATCTTGTGTGGATTGATGTGCCACTCCGCTGCGTGGAAGCGTACGAGCCCGACTGTCCTTTGTGCGTCTTCCAGGGCCGTGGGTGCTTTCGGATGAATGTTGCAGTGGCAATCGTCATGGTAAGCCGGGCCCGAATCCGGTACTCGATATTTCAGCAGCACGCACGTGGTCCCACGCGAGGTCAGCCAGTCGCAGACCTCCGTGCCTTCAAGATCAATTGCCAGAATTGAATAGCCACCGCCTGGAAACACCACTATCGCAACGCCCGTATTCTTCCCCTTCGGCGAGTAGACCGTCATCGTAGGCCGCGAAACCTGTTCCACCGCAAGCCACGGCCTACCCGCGACGAGATCCTTGGCCCCTGTCACCGCCTCCGCATACTCCGGCCCTGCGACCGGCTGCGCATCTGGTACTTCCCCCGGCCAAATCGGCACTTGCGTGTGTCCCGGCGATGGCTGCCAGGCAGGCGTCTGAGCACTCAGACCGCTAAATCCAACTACAACACAAAAAGCAAATACTAGAAGTTTCATCGGAATCCCCGAAGCCTTTATATTTCCAGTTCTATCCATCTCAGCGGCGTGGAGGACTGTGTAAATGCGGGTAGTGTGCGGCGGAATCGACCCGGTTAACAGATGTTCTCCAGGCTCGGAGGTCATGACGAAACAATTAGTAACCGCAATCGGCTTGTTTGGATAAAAAGACGATCGTCAACGCGGTTACATATAGTCGACGCCGTATTGGACGGGGATTTGGGTGAAGGCTATGCGGGTTGGGGCAGATTCGCGGGCGGGAAGCATGCCGGCGAAGTGGAGGGTGGTGTGGCCGTACTTGAGGTTGAGCTTGTCCATGGTGGCGGAGAGGTCGGCGCGGTTGTTGGGGTCGGCGAAGAGCTCGGCCTGGTGTTCGTCTTCGGGAATGAGGTTGCGCATGGTGATGCCGACGAAGAAGGGCCTTTGGAACTCGGGGCCCTGCGGGCCCTGCGACCATAGCGAGCGCAGGATTTCGAGCAGGGTCAGGGTGTCCTGACAGTCGCGGAAGCGCGCCTCCATGCCCCAGCCCGAGTGCTTGATGCCGGAGTAGTGTTTCTTTGATTTTGTGCGTTCGGCCTGTTCGCGGGTGAGCTGGTAGCGGATGGTGACGGCAAGGGAGCCGGTGTAGAAGTGCTCCATGCGGAGGCGCATGGCGGCCTTGTGGAGGAGCTTGTGGGCTACGGCCCAGGAGCCTTCGGGGGTGCGATGCTCGGGTGCGAGGACGTGGGAGTGGCCGAGGGACTTTTGGACTTCTGCCTGAGTAACGTTGTTGCCTGATGCGTCTTCGGTTTGGGCGCCGCGGAGCCAGTGGTACATGCGGTTGCCCCAGACGGAGTCGAAGAGCTTGCCCATCTGGTGGTGATCGAGTGCGAGGAGCTGCTCCATGGTGGTGATGCCTTTGTTGTTCAGGCGGAGTTCTGTGCGGGCGCCTATGCCGGGCAGGTCGCGGAGTTCGAGGTGGGCGATGGCCCGGGGAAGTTGCGAGGGGAGAAGGCCGATGAGACCGTCGGGCTTCTGCATGTCGCTGGCGATTTTGGCGAGGTAGCGGTTGGGGGCCATGCCGATGGAGCAGCGCAGGGCTTCGCCGACGTTCTTGTAGATGGACTGCTTTGATTTCGAGGGCGATCTTGCGGGCGCGGGGCGGCTCCTGCTCGCGGCCCATGAGCTGGCAGACCATCTCGTCGATCGATGGGTTATGGGAGACGGGGCAGGCGAGGTCGACTGCTTCGGTGATGGCGTGGGAGTATTTTGCATACTCGGTGTGGCTGCCTTCGATGAGGACGATTTCGGGGCATTTCTTTTTGGCTTCGCCGACCTGGGTGCCGGTTTTGATGCCGAAGGCCTTTGCTTCATAGCTGGCGGCGATGCAGACGGTGGTGTCGGCCCTGGTGGGGACGACGGCGAGGGGCTTTCCGCGGTATTCGGGGTGTAGCTGCTGCTCGACGGACGCGAAGAAGCTGTTCAGGTCTATGTGCAGGTAGGTGAAGCGGTCGGGATGGACGGGGGCGGACACAGCGCGGTGTGGAGCAATTATATTCGCTTTTTATTTGCCTTCAATCACGTCGTATGTGATGCCGAATGGGTCGCGGAAGTAGAGCGAATATCTGTCTTCGCGCAGGATGATACAGCCGTTATCCAATAGCGCTTGCCTGGCTGCGCCAATGTCTTTGACGGTAAAGCTTGGAATCGGCGGTTTGGTGTTCAGGTCACGGTTTACGTAGAGGAGAAAGTGCCCGGTGTCATACTCGAGGTATGCCTCCGACCTGGTCAACAGGGAGAACTTCATCACGTTGGTGTAGAAGTTCTCCGCAGCGGTGATGTCTACGAGATGAATGGCGACACAGTTGTTCGACTTGAACATTTCGGCACGCTCCTGCCGTTGTTTGATGTCGATTGTAGCGGCTTTGCCGTGTGATGGGATTTTGACGTGCGCCCAGACCACAGATGGGACGCGCTGCTAGAATCTCGTTCTATGGCCACAGCCGAGCGCCCCGTTCCGAACACCGTTTCCGCAGCAAAACCCGATCCGCATCAACGTAACCTTGCAGAGCTTGCGGCCCGTCATGCCATTGCCGAAGAGGGTGGTGGGACGGAGAGACGGGAGAGAGAGCGCAAGGCGGGCAAGCTTTCGGCCCGGGAGCGGATCGACTTTCTTCTGGATGAGGGCACGTTCGAGGAGACGGACAAGTTTGTTACGCATCGGGCGACGGACTTTGGCATGGCGGAGCAGCGCGTTCCAGGGGACGGGTTCATCACGGGATATGGGCGGGTGCATGGGCGCGTGGTGTTCTGTTTTGCGCAGGACTTTACCGTGTTTGGCGGATCGCTGTCGGAGGCGAACGCTGCGAAGATCGTGAAGATCATGGACATGGCGATGCGGGTGGGCGCGCCTGTGGTCGGGTTGAATGATTCGGGCGGTGCGCGGATCCAGGAAGGTGTAGTTTCGCTGGCTGGTTATACGGACATCTTTCTGCGAAATACGCTGGCGAGCGGGGTGGTGCCGCAGATCTCGGCGATTATGGGGCCTTGTGCGGGCGGGGCGGTGTATTCGCCGGCGATTACGGACTTTACTTTGATGACGGAGAAGACGAGCTATATGTTTGTTACGGGGCCTGACGTCATCAAGACGGTGACGCATGAGGACGTGACGAAGGACGAGCTTGGCGGGGCGGTGACGCACAATGAGATCTCCGGTGTGGCGCACTTTATGGCGCATGATGACCAGGAGTGCCTGGCGACGGTGCGCGAGCTGCTGAGTTTTCTGCCTTCGAACAATCTTGATGGTCCGCCGCGGAAGGCTACGCAGGACGATCCGGCCCGCGCCGATGTTGCGTTAGACACGATTATTCCTGCGGAGAGCAACCAGCCGTATGACATGGTCGATGTGATCGCGCGCGTGGTGGACGATGGGTATTTCTTTCAGGTGCAGGAGCACTTTGCGCGGAACATTGTGGTTGGCTTTGCTCGGATGGCGGGCCGTACGGTGGGGATTGTGGCGAACCAGCCGGCGTTCCTTGCCGGGGTACTGGACATCAACGCAAGTGTGAAGGGTGCGCGGTTTGTGCGGTTTTGCGATGCGTTCAATATTCCGTTGATTACGTTTGAAGACGTGCCGGGATTTATGCCTGGGATCCAGCAAGAGCATGGCGGCATCATTCGCCACGGCGCGAAGCTGCTGTATGCGTTTGCGGAGGCCACGGTGCCGAAGCTGACGGTCATCACTCGTAAGGCCTATGGCGGGGCGTATTGCGTGATGAGTTCAAAACACCTGCGTACGGACGTTAACCTGGCGTGGCCTACGGCGGAGATTGCGGTGATGGGGCCGGAGGGTGCGGTAAACATCGTCTATAAGCGTGAGTTGGATGTCATGATGCGTCAGGCTGAGGCGATGTGGCCGCAGGGCAAGGCGTTTACGGAAGAGGAGAAGCTGGCGGTGCTGGCGGAGGCGCGCAAGGAGAAGGTGGAGGAGTTTCGGGAGCGGTTTGCGAATCCGTATGTCGCAGCCGAGCGCGGGTATATCGACGCTGTCATTCGGCCCAGCGAGACGCGGCGGAGGCTGAACTCTGCGCTGGATATGCTGGCGACGAAGCGGGAAAAAAATCCTGCCAAGAAGCATGGAAATATTCCGCTGTGAACTGAACTCCGATGGATCGCTGCCGAAGACACCAAAACAGGTGTCCAAGGGTGTCCAGGTACCAAAAAGACAATCGGTTCTATGCCGACTGGAGAGACAGGAATGACGCGCGCTTAGCAATTGTTTGCAGCTTTTTGTTTCTGTATAGCTGCGTGCTACTATCGTGGAATTCCTTTTAGCCTCTTTTTTCAGGAGATCGTCTCTGATGAGTCCCTCTATTCGTCGATTTGCACCTGCGTCTGTTGTCGCGGTTGCTTTCGTGTTTTCTGTGGCTGGAACAGTGGCTGCTGCTGCCCAAAGCTCGACCGCGCCCACCGATCTCGTTATTAAGAACGCGACTGTGATGACTGCCTCGCACGGCACGATCCAGCACGGCAGTGTTTGGTTGCATAACGGCAAGATCGCCGGGGTCGGCGCGAGCGTGAGCGCTCCGGCGGGCGCGACAGTGGTCGATGCGGCGGGCAAGTATGTGACGCCGGGAATTATCGACCCGCACTCGCATTCGGCGCTGGGGGACGATGTGAACGAGGCGACGAGCCCGATTACGCCGAGCATGATGATGATCGACGCCTTCGACAATCGGGACAAGGCACTCTACCTGGCACTCGCGGGCGGCGTGACCTCGGAGCTGCTGCTGCATGGGTCGGCCAACATGATCGGTGGACAGGCGGTGGTGATCAAGAACAAGTTTGGGTTGTCGCGGGAGGAGATGCTGTTTCCTAACGCGCCGCAATCGATCAAGTTTGCAAGCGGTGAGAACCCCAAGCGTGTTTATGGCACGAGGAACCAGTTGCCGTCGACTCGCATGGGAAATTTCGAGGTGATGAGGCAGTCGTTTGAGGACGCTAAGGTCTATCGCAGGGAGTGGGACGCGTACAACGAGAAGGTCGCGAAGGGCGATAAGGACGCACGGCCGCCGCATCGGGACCTGAAGCTTGAGGCGCTGGCGGACATTCTGCGGGGCAAGCTGCTGGTGCAGATCCACTGCTATCGGGCCGATGAGTTTCTGACCGAGGAGGCGATGGCGAAGGAGTACGGATACAAGATCCGCGCATTTCATCATGCGCTGGAGATGTATAAGGTCGGCGGCAAGATTGCAGCGGATGGGACTGGAATCGCGACGTTCACGGACTGGTATGGCGGAAAGTATGAGATGTGGGACGGGATTCCGTGGAACGCGGTGATGTCGATGCGTGAGGGCGTTCGCGTGGCGCTGAAGAGCGACTCGAATGACCATATTCGCCGGCTGAATCAGGAGGCGGGCAAGATGGTCCACTATGGCGGAGCGACGGAGGACGAGGCGATTACGATGGTGACGCTGAATCCGGCGTGGATCATGGGGATTGACGACAAGACCGGCTCGCTCGATGTGGGTAAGGACGGCGATGTCGTGATCTGGAACATGGACCCGCTTTCAACCTATGCGCGCGCCGAGAAGGTTTACATCGATGGCGATCTGTTCTTCGACAGCAGTCTGCCGGGATTTGGTACGACGCACTTTACGGGGGTGATGCACGGCAGCGGGTTTGGCGCGGGCGAAGATGATGACGACGACCAGGGAGAGAACTAATGCTGAGGAACTTGCTTGTGGATAGATTTGCTGTGCTTGGGACGCTTTCGGTTTTCTTGATTTTCGGCCCCGCGATCCTGTTGGCGCAGGCGCCGATGGTGGACGTTACGCCGGCACCCGGGACGATCGCGATTACGGGTGGCAAGGTGTTGACGGTGTCGCATGGCGTGATTGAGAACGGTGTGGTGTTGATTGAGGGTGGGAAGATCTCGGCGGTTGGAACGGCCGCTTCGGTGAAGGTGCCTAAGGGCGCGACGATCGTGGACGCGAAGGGGATGACGGTCTATCCGGGGCTGATCGATTCGGAGACGCGTCTGGGGTTGTCGGAGATCGCTGCTGACCGGATGACGAACGATACGGTCGAGCCGAGCGATGAGATCTTTCCGCAGATGCATGTTTATGACGCGTTTCACGCGGAGAGCGAGCATATTCCGATCACTCGCTTCAACGGGATCACCAACGCGATCGTTGCGCCGGCCGATACGGACACGATCCCGGGGCAGGACAGCTTTATTCAGCTTGCCGGGCGCGACCGCGACTCGATGCTGATGGTGAAGGACGTGGCGCTGGCGATGAATTTTGGACAGGCCCCCAAGCGGGGTGGACGGGGTGAGGCGCCGGCTGGGCCGGAAGGTGGTCGCTACCCTTCGACGCGCATGGGTGAGATCTCTCAGATGCGGCAGGCACTGATTGATGCGCAGGAGTATATGGCGCGGCGGGCGAGGCCAGCGGCGGGCGATGATAGTGCGGCTCCAGCGGCTGGTGGTCGCGGCGCCGTCGGCTCGAACAGCCTGCGGAACGAGGCGCTGGTCCCTTATCTCAAGGGTGAGAAGCCGGTGGTGCTCGGTGTTTATGACGGGCATGATGTCGAGACGGCGATGGCGTTTGCCCAGGAGTTTCACCTGAAGGTGATCCTGAGCCATGTGACGCGGGCGCAGGACGTGCTCGACAAGATCGCTTCGTACCATGTGCCGGTGATCGTTGGGCCGATCTTTGATCTGCCTGAGGCGAATGAGCGCTACGACGCGGTCTACAGCCTGCCGGGCGAGTTGGCGAAGCGTGGCGTGAAGGTCATCCTTGCTTCGTATAACGTGAGCAACTCGCGCAACCTGCCTTACTCGGCCGGGTTTGCGGTGGCGTATGGGCTGCCGTATGACGAGGCGATGAAGTCGATCACGCTGAACGCGGCGGAGGCGTTTGGGTTGGGTGACAAACTCGGCTCGCTCGACGTGGGCAAGATCGCGAATGTCGTGATTGCGGACGGTGACCCGCTGGACGTGCGCACCAGCGTGAAGCAGGTTTATATCAACGGCGTCGCGGTCCCGATGGAGACGCGGCAGACCCGGCTGCGGGACGAGTACTGGCCAAAGAAGTAAGTGCTTTTTTGTGATGTGAACTGCCTCCCCTTTGTGAGGCAGTTCCTGTTTTGCCAAGGGGTACCCCCTATTGCCCGCGCGTAAATACCTTAGATTCAACCGTTTAGGGGATCTTCTGGCCTGCAAAATCGTCATAATAAAGGGGTTGCGGCCAAAATCGTCCAAACAAAAGGGTTAGCCCCGGAGAGTGTCCGGGGCTTCGGTTTTTCTCGATCTATATATCCAGTATAGCGGTTGGGAGATAGCTAAAATGCCACGCGGATGTTGTTCGTCGGTATAGGGTTAGGTGGGTCAGGGGCTTGACACGGGATTTTTGGGCGGAAAATGGCAAAAAATAAATGCAAAGGCAAGAACAACCGCAAAAACAAAGGCGATTATTGGGTCGCTTCGCCCTTCGGGCTTCGCTCCGGCCTTCGGCAGAGCGGAAGCGCCTTTCGGCGTGGGGTTTACGGCCGGGCTGAAGCCCGGCCCTTCCGGTGATGGCATTTTAGATCGGGCTGAAGCCGCGACCTTCCGGTGATGGCTTTTACGACCGGGATGTAGCTGTGCCCATCCGGTGATGGCTTTTACGACCGGGATGTAGCTGTGCCCATCCGGTGATGGCTTTTACGACCGGGATGTAGCTGTGCCCATCCGGTGATGGCTTTTACGACCGGGATGTAGCTGTGCCCATCCGGTGATGGCTTTTACGACCGGGATGTAGCTGTGCCCATCCGGTGATGGTTTTTTCGATCGGGCTGAAGTCTGGCGCTTCCGCGCTTTTGCGATCGGGCTGAAGCGTGCTTTTCATGGCAGGACGGATAAAAAAATAATACGCCAATGGCGATGTTTTACAGGCACCGCCCCAGGCGCTAATTTTCGGTTGGCTTTTCTTCGATGTGATCGATTACGAGTACGGGGGCGGGACGTCGTTGCTTCTCTAATTTCAGGCCGAGCTGGCGATTGACGGCGTCGAACAAGGAGACGGCACCGCTTGGGTCCGATGCTGTCGGTGATGCAGTCGATGCCGCTGATGATCCGTCGGTTGACGGCGTTCCGCCTGCGGCCGCGCCGTGACCGGAGCTGGTCGGCGGAGCTGAAGCTCAGGGTGAAGTCCCAGGAGCCTTTGATTCCGGTGCCGTCCTGAACTGAGCCGTAGATGTATCCCGCTGCGCGGCGTTGGAGCTCGTCGCCAATCTGCGCCATGGTCATGTTCTGGCATGTAAGGAGACGGTTGAGCGCCGGGTTCGCGGTCCTTGGCCCTTTCCGTCAGGCCCGGGGCCTTCTTTGCATTTCGTACGGCTTAGCGGGGCCCGCTTTCTTGAGCTTCGGGTTTACCGCGATCAGGGTGTAGGCCCAGACGGGCCGGTCTTCCATGTGGGCCTGCATCTTGAAGCGGTCCTCCAAGAGCGTGCGTACCATGTGGCGAAGATCATCGATTTCTATACGCGGGCCGTTTGGACCAGGATCTACATGAACGTCGCTCGAGACCTTGGCGAGGACGTCGAATTTGTCCGAATCCAACCATTTTGGGGCCCCGACGAGTTCCTCGGGATCGTTGGGGTTGAGATCCCAGGCGAAGGTGATCAGAAATTTGAGATTGGTGCCTTGCAGATCGACCTGACTCTCGGTGACTCTGCCGCGTAACTCCACGTCCGGCTTGCTCGGCTTGATGGTTGCCACTTCAAATTGGGCCGGCGGCGGTGCAGGGAGGACCTTTTCAATGTCGGGTGCATTGGGGGTCGGCTTCTGATTCACGCTGTCGACGATGAGTACCGGGCGGGGTGCGGTTTGGAGGTCGAGCTTCAATCCGAGTTGTTTGTCGACGGCATCGAGGATGGTTATGCCGTCGGCGCCGGCCTTCTGGAGTTGGCCGCGGCCGTTCCACTTAATGTCGAAGTCGTACGATCCTTTGAGTCCGGTGGAGTCTACGACGGGGTAGGGCAAGTAGTCGCCTCCCCAATTTTGCAAGTTTTTCGCGAATGTCTCCATGGTCGTGTTGCGGCAGGAGAACGCGATGTACCGCACGGTCCCGGGTGGGAGGTCTTTTGGCGGCTCCTGATACTGACAATCGGGCTTGCCTGAGTCATCGGCTTCTTTCAGCTTCGCCTTGCTCTTTCCAACCGTGAGCACATAGGCCGGCATCGGTGCGCTCCCGGTGTGGACGACGAGCTTGAATCTGTCGGCCAGCAAGGACTGGAGCATCAGCTTGATTGTGTCCTTTGAGGTTGTGGGTGGGGCCTTGGCGATGATGTCGAAGCGGTCGGTTTCGAGCCAGGTCGGCCCTCCCTGCACGTTGCTCGGATCCAGGCCGTAGGCGGCGGCGATGAGATCGACCATGGTCGCTTGATGCACGATGTACCGGTCGCCGCGAAGGGCGCCTCCGTCCATGAAGGGAAACTTGCGAGGCGGGGCCACGTGGACATCGGCGATCTCAAACGCCGCGGGGGGCGGGGTGTCGGTTGGTTGCGCGGACAGCGGGCTGGAGAGAAGGGCGAAGAGGACTATGCCTGCGAACGCTCGCATCATCATTCGAACCTCTATTGAGATGTAAGACTAAAGCGAAGACGAAGGGGCCCAGCAAAGCTGTATGTGGTCCAAGGATGGACGCTTCGATGCGGGCATTGTCACCATGCCTGCTGCTCCCTGTGCTGGACTTAACGAAGAAAAGCCCTGCTTTGCAGGGCTTTTGGGTGTAACGGATGTGTGGTTAGACCGGGACTGAGGTGAGTTCGGCCGGGTCGACGTTGACGAAGCGGCCGTGTTGGCCCTTGTTCTGGAAGCGGACGATGCCGTCGACCTTGGCGAAGAGGGTGTCGTCCTTGCCGCGGCCGACGTTGGCGCCGGGCTTGAGCGGGGTGCCGCGCTGACGGACGATGATGCCTCCACCGAGGATCGTCTGACCGCCGAATACCTTGACGCCGAGCCGCTGAGCGTTTGAGTCGCGGCCGTTTTTAGAAGAACCTAAACCTTTTTTATGTGCCATTCGATTGCCTCTTTCGCGCTGCCCTCAAGGGCCTTTGCGCTTATTGAATATTGAAAATCGCTTGCTGGAAGATTGCTTATTTCGCGGATTCTTCCTTGAAGGACTTGCCGTTGACGAGGATCTCGTTGATCTTGACCTCGACGAAGTTCTGGCGGTGTCCCTGCATCTTCTTGTACTGCTTCTTGCGCTTGAGCTTGAAGACGAGGATCTTGTCGCCACGGCCTTCGTTGACGACAGAGGCGAGAACCTTGGCGCCTTTGAGGTCGGACTCGAACTTGCCTGCTTCGCCGCTGACGGCGAGGACGTCGGAGAACTCGAGCTTGCCGTTCTCGTGGGCGGTGGTTTCGATCTTCAGCTTCTCGCCTGGGGAGACCAGGTACTGCTTGCCGCCGGTGCGGATGACTGCGTACATGACTTAAACCTCAAGCGTGGCGCGGTAGAGCGCTGACCGCTTTCTTCCAATAGATTGTGCTGCAAGGGGCGTTGAATCGAACCGGCGGGGCGCTGTGTAGAAGGCCCTGCCTGCGAGTCCCTGCAACCCTTGAGATAAAGACACAGGGGCTACAGCGCCAAACTTAATGAGTGTACCTTGTTCCGGGGGTCGGGTCAACGCTGGTTTGGGTGGGATTGGCGGCTGGGTAAACAGGTAAATCAAGGCCCCATGGGGGTGTCTGCCCTGATTTCCGTTGCTTGCGGGCGGGTCAATTAGTCTGGAAGGCATGAAGATCGCGATTGTTACCGGGGCGGCGCAGGGGATTGGACGGAGGACGGCGGAGGTGCCTGGCTGAGGCGGGGTATGGGTTGCTGCTGATGGATATGCAGCCTTGTACGGCGACGACTGCGGCTGTGCGGGGCGCGGGGGCGGCGGAGGTCGAGGAGGTGCTGGGGGACTTGTCCGATGAGGCGGTGGTGCGGCGCGGGGTGGAGGTGGTGCGCGAGCGGTGGGGACGGGTGGACGTGCTGGTGAATAACGCGGGGATCAGTTTTATTGCTCCGGCGGAGGCGGTGGATGCGAAGAAGTTTATGCGGGTGCTGGAGGTGAATCTGCTGGCGCCGTTTCTCTTGATGAAGGGGTTCGGGGCGATGATGCTGGAGCAGAGGAGCGGGAGCATCGTGAATGTGGCTTCGATTGCTGGGCTGGTGGGGGTGTCGGACCGGTCGGCGTATAACGCTTCGAAGCATGGGTTGATTGGGCTGACGAGGACGCTGGCGGCAGAGTGGGGCGGGCGTGGGGTGAGGGTGAATGCGGTGTGTCCGGGGTGGGTCAAGACGGAGATGGATATCGCGGACCAGGCGGCGCATGGCACGTATAACGATGCGGACATTGAGGGCGTGAACCCGATGGGGCGGTTTGCCAACCCGGAGGATATAGCGCAGGCGATTCTGTTTCTGGCGGAGCCGGAACGGAGTGGGTTTGTGAATGGGCACACGCTGGTGGTGGATGGTGGGTGGATTAGCGATGGGAGTTGGCAGAGTCTGCGGATGAAGAAGCGGTAGGTGGCGACATTTGAAGCCTGTGTCTAATACATCGCTAAAGATGCACCACTAAAATGGTCGTTGCAATTACATTATGAAATCTTCGAGTCCGCAGGCTGTTGCTCCTCTGTCGCAGGGCCCATCGGAAGCCATCAAGCGTCTGCTGCCGTGGCTGGTCGCGGTCGCGTTTTTTATGGAGTCGCTGGATACCACCATTCTCAATACCGCGGTCCCTGCGATCTCGGCGGCGCTTCATGTGACTCCACTCAGCATGAAGGCGGTGCTGGCCAGCTATACGTTGAGTCTTGCGGTTTTTATTCCGATCAGCGGATGGGTGGCGGACCGGTTTGGAACGCGGCGGGTCTTTGCCACTGCAATTGGGTTGTTTACGCTTGGGTCGTTTCTTTGCGGTATTTCCACCAATATTGATGCGCTGGTCGTGTGCCGAATTTTGCAGGGTATGGGCGGGTCAATGATGGTGCCGGTGGGAAGGATGACCCTGGTGCGGACGTTCGCGAAGTCGGGCCTGCTTCGCGCGATGAGCTTTGTTTCTATACCGGCGCTGGTCGCCCCGATGCTTGGGCCGATCGCCGGCGGCCTGATCGTGGGCTATCTTCATTGGCGTTTTATCTTTTTTGTGAATATCCCGATCGGTCTGGCGGGACTGGTTCTGGTCTATCTGTATCTGCCGGATTATCGCGAGGAAAAGACGCATCCCCTAGATGTTGTCGGGCTGATTTTGTTTGGCTCAGGGATCGCCCTGCTTTCGTATGTGCTGGAGGTGTTTGGCGAGCATACGCTGGGTGTGCGCGAGATTGCGGGGCTGCTGGTGGTGTCGCTTACGCTGCTTGCGGGTTATTGGGTCCATGCAAAGACGCTTCAGTTTCCGCTGCTGCAACTGAAGCTGTTCCGGATTCGCACCTTCCGCGCGGCGGTTGGCGGCGGCTTGTTCACGCGGCTGGGAATTGGAGGTGTGCCTTTTCTTCTGCCGCTTCTCTACCAGGTCGGTCTGGGCTTTACGCCGATTCAGTCGGGGTTACTGCTTATGCCGCAGGC
This sequence comes from uncultured Acidobacteriaceae bacterium, assembly GCA_963756685.1. Lineage (GTDB taxonomy): Bacteria > Acidobacteriota > Terriglobia > Terriglobales > Acidobacteriaceae > Edaphobacter. The sequence goes on along the minus strand of CAVWON010000001.1, from coordinate 1,129,051 downwards.
TCTGGCGGCCATCACCGTGAATTGGGTGATACTTCGCCTTCTGGCGCGCTTCGGCTACCGTGGAGTGCTGGTCACAAATACGATCATCATCGGTGTGCTGCTTCTTCTGTTTGCGACGATTGGAGTCCATACGCCGATCTGGGTGATTGTGGCGCTGGCGTTTTTGTATGGGGCTTACAGTTCGCTGCAGTACACGAGCATGAATACGCTGGTCTACGCGGACACGACGGAGGAGGAGACCAGTGCGGCGAACTCCATCTTCAGCACGGTGCAACAGATGGCGATCAGCTTCGGTGTTGCGACGGCGGGGTTGGCGACGGCATTTTTCATTCCGAACCATGCCGAGTCAAACCCGGCCCTGATGATCGAGGGCCTCCATAAGGCGCTTTTTTCGCTGGGAGTATTGACGATGCTTTCGACGATTGTCTTTCGGAGTTTGAAGCGTGAGGACGGTATGGCCGTGAGTCAACAGAAGGCTGTGCATCTCGAGGGATGATCCCTAGTGGAGTTTGTAGGGTTCGGCCGGAGTAGGGATGGGGTCGGGGAGTTTGGGTGGGTCGATGGTGGTGGCGCCGGCCAGGCCGGCTCCGGTTACGTTGGCGATGCTGAGGAATGGGCCTTTGAAGCCGGAGACTTCGACTTTTTTGATGGCGGCGTTTTTGACGTTTGCGAGGAAGATACCCTTGGCGCAGGTGCCGGTTACGTTTTCCAGGGTGAAGCCTTCGAGGGGTTTTGCCGGGTGGATGCCGGTGCCGTCGACGAGGACAGGGACGTCGGTGACGCGGATGTTGGAGAAGCGGAAGTTTTTTATGGTGGGGATGCCTTCGTCGCCGGGGACCGGGTCTTCGCCCATGAGGCCGGAGTTGAGGATGTTGAAGCGGAGGAAGCCGCCGGTGGTGCCGGAGACTTCGAGGTTGGTGGCGGTGATGTCTTCGATGAAGGCGCCGCGGCCGGGGCGGGACTTGATGTAGATGGCGAAGGTCTTGGCGAGGGTGAATTTGCAGTCGCTGATGTGGACGTTGCGGATGCCGCCGGAGGTCTCGCTGCCGATGCCGATGCAGGCGAAGATGGCGTCGGCGAAGGTGCAGTTGGTGATGGTGACGTCCTCGGTGGTGATGGCGGGGTTGATGCCGATTTGGCTGGCGGCTTCGGCTCCTCGGCCGGATTTGAGGGAGATGCAGTCGTCGCCGGTGGCGATGTCGCAGTGGTCGATGAGGACGTGCTGGCAGGAGTCGATGTCGATGCCGTCGCCGTTGCCGCCGGTGGAGCGGATGGTGAGATTTTTGATGGAGACGTTCTGGCAGAGCGTTGGATGGAGGGACCACATGAGGTGGTAGCTGGTGGAGAAGTCTTCGAAGCGTAGGTTGGTGCAGTTGATGGGTTCGATTAATGCTGGGTGGCGGAGCGGGGAGTCGGGGCGGGGACGGCCGCCGAGAGAGTCGGCGCCGATGATCTTGCCGGGGCCGACGATGCCGGTGTCGTGAGCGTCGAAGGCGTAGATGAGGGCGGTGTGGCCGGGGATCCAGCGGCCTTCCCAGCGGACCTGAGTGACGGGGTAGTCGTCCATGTTGGGGGCGCCGGTGAGGGTGGCGTCGGTGGCGAGGCGGATGAGGGTGTGCGAGCGGAGCTGGAGGGCGCCGGTGAGGTAGTTGCCGGCAGGGACGAGGACTTCGCCGCCGCCCAGGACGGCGCAGCGGTCGATGGTTTGCTGGATGGCGGTTGTGTCTTTGGTGGAGCCGTCGCCAAGGGCGCCGTAGTCGCGAACGTTAAGGGTGAGGGGCGGTTTGGCGGGGACTGCAGGTTTGCGCTCGGGCTTCGCGGGTGATTGTGCCGGGAGTTCGGCGGGGGCGAAGTTGTTGAGGGTGGCGATGGCTGGGGCGACGAGGAGAGATTGCTTGAGAAAGCTGCGGCGAGCGGCGAGGTTGCTGGTGGAGCTATTCGACATGCGTTCCTGCTTTCGGAGGCGTTATCCAAGATATACGTTTGGAGGGTCGATAAGACCCACGACTTGAGATGCAGCTTACGAATTCTTTATGAGATCCGTACGAAAACTTTATGGGTTCGATACGGCCCTTTTATTCGCTGAGTGATGTGATGTGTCTGCTGGCCGGTGTTTGAACTAAACACGAGACAGGACAATCCATGAGCGATAAAATGAACCGTTTTGAAGTAGGCAGTGGGCGTGTATGTGCAGCGCGGCGGGTGATGGCGCTAGCGATTCTTGCGGTTGCAGTGCTGATGCATGGGACCGCGTTTGGGCAATCGACGTTTGGAAGTGTGCGAGGAGTGGTGCAGGACGATACGGGCGCGATCCTTCCGGACGCGCAGGTGACTCTGCACTCCCTTGATGAGAATACGGACCGCGTAGTTAAGACGGATTCGGACGGCAGTTTTACGCTGGAGAACGTGAAGGCCGGGCGGTATACCGTGCGGGCCGAGCACGATGGGTTCAGCGAAACGGAGATCAATGGAGTGACGGTCGCGGCGCGGCAGGACGTGCGGCTGACGGCGGTGCTGAAGGTGGCGGCGCAGAGTTCGACGGTCGAGGTGACCGCGAATGCGGACCAGATCAACAGCGAGAATGCGGCGATCAGCGATTCAAAGGACAACATTGCGATGACGCAGCTACCGCTGAATAACCGGGCGACGACGACGAGTCCGCTGGGGGCGCTGGGGCTGTCGCCGAATGTGCAGCAGGACAGCCAGGGGAACATTGCGCTTGGCGGGGCGAGTTCGGCGATGGTGAATTTTTCTGTGGACGGGATCTCGACGGCGAACGTGAGGCAGAATGGCGCGCTGCAGGACGCGTATCCGTCGCAGGAGGGGATCTCGGCGGTGAAGGTGACAGCGTTCAACAACAGCGCGGAGTTTTCACAGGTGGGCGACGTGACGTTCACAACGAAGAATGGAACGAACAACTATCACGGGAGCTTGTTTGAGTATCTGCAGAACCAGGCGCTGGATGCGAGTCCGTATGGGTTTGTGGGAAAGGCGCCGAAGAAGTTCAATACGTTTGGCGGGTCGCTGAGCGGGCCGCTGAGCATTCCGCACGTGTATAGCGGGCATGACCGGACGTTTTTCTTTGTGGACTATGAGGGGAACCGGCGGACGACGGCGGTGGCAGAGCAGTTTCTGGTGCCGACGCTGGCGGAGCGTAATGGTGACCTGAGCGGTTTGGGTACATCTATCGTGATTCCGCAGGCGAGTATTACTCCGACGGCGAAAGCGTTGTTGAACTACTATCCGCTGCCGAATGTGGCGGGGCAGAGCAGCTACAACTATGAGAACTTTCAGTCGACGCCGGCCCGGACAGATGGCGCGGACATTCGTTTGGACCAGACGATCAACTCGAAGCAGTCGGTGTATGCGCGGTTCAGCCGGAAGAACATTACGTCGGACTATGCGAACCCGCTGCTGCCGAACGACACGGACAGCATTCACAACCGGAGTCTGCTGGTTTCGCACACGTATACGATCACGCCGAAGCTGCTGAACGAGTTTCGGTTTGGGTTTACGAATGTGACTACGAGTGTCGGGTTTCCGATAGAGGGTGCGGCAGCGTTGCAGCAGTTGGACCTGCAGGGTGTCGACATAAGTCAGCATCCGACGACGCATGCGTTCCCGACTTTCAACTTCAGCTCGGGGACCGGCTTTACGCCGATTGGGCGGGACAAGACGGGTGTGACGCAGTCGGAGACGATGCAGTTCAGCGATAACGTGACGTATACGCTGGGCAAGCACACACTGAAGGCCGGGGTGGATGCGCGGCGGGTGCGGTACTTCGATGTGGAGCTGTTTCTGCCATCGGATGACTTTGGATCGTTCACGTTCCAGCCGACGTTTACGGGGAACGCGTTTGGAGATCTTCTGGAGGGTACCCCGACGACGCTCTTCTTTGCTGTATCGAGCCCGGACGTGGGCGGAACCGCCGTGCAGTGGAGTCTGTTCGCGCAGGACGAGTTTCAGGTGAACAGCCGGTTGACGCTGAGCTATGGGCTGCGGTGGCAGATACTGCCGGGGTTCCATGAGGACGGGGGAAATCTGGCGAACTTCGACCAGAGAAACAATTCGATTGTGGTGCCTGACGAGTTGGCTGGTTATCTGGCGAGCAATAACCTCGGCTCTTCCAACCTGGCGTTTCAGCAGTCGTTCAATGCGTGCAACCTGAACCACACGGCGCTGCCTTGCACGAAGTATGTGACGGCAAGCCAGGACGGGCTGCCGCAGAGTCTCCGGAATAGCTATAAAGGGAACTTCCAGCCGCGCGTGTCGGTGGCGTATCGGCCGTTCAACGATACGAAGACGGTGGTGCGTGCGGGGTTTGGGATCTATACGATGACGAACCTGGGGCCGCTGTCGTTCAATAATAGCGGCAATCCTACGTCGAACCTGCATACGTATTCGAACGCGAACGTGACGGACGGAAGTGGGACGCATCCTCTGATTCAGTTTCCGCAGACTGCGCCGCCGGTGGTCGGGGTGCAGTATGGCGGGGGTGGGTTGGACCAGGGCGTTGATCCGAACTATCGCGATCCGCAGTCGAACCAGTGGAGTGTGACGGTGGAGCGGCAGGTTGGCGCTTCAACGTCGCTGCGCGCGAGCTATGTGGGAATGCATACGTATCGGTTGAGTGTGACGGAGGACTTGAACCAGATTGCGGCGAGCACGACTCCGTATGCGACGACGGCGGCGAGTCCGTTTGTCGATCCACGGGCGACTTATCCGAACTGGACGACGCTTTACAGCACGTTCAATGCGGGGAAGGCGAACTACAGCGCGATCGAGTTGGAGGCGACGCAGCGGATGGCGCACGGGCTTACGTTCGACGCGAACTATACGATGGCGAAGAACGAGGCGGACAACCAGGGCGACGCGCCGAGCAGCTTTGCTGGTGAGGTGAACTACGGGATTCCGATTGCGGACCGGTTCCATGTGTCGCAGGACTATGGGAACGTGGAGGGGACACGGCGCAACCGTATGCTTCTGACGGGTGTTTATCAGCTGCCGTTTGGTGTGGGTCGGTCGTTTATGACGGGCGGCGGATGGAAGGACAAGCTGCTGGGCGGCTGGGACTTGACGAACGTCACGCTGCTGGAGACGGGGCCGTGGCAGACGCCGAGTATCAGTGCGGGTGGATGCCAGGTGGCGTCGAATCCGGACGGTTCGTGCCCGACGCTAAATGGACAGCCGCAGACGAACGACCAGTCCAATACGAATGTGGCGAACCGTGGGGCGATTCTGAGGCCTGATGCGGTGTCGACGCACTACTATGCGGGGCAGTCGCGGGCGCAGTACTTCAACCTGGCTGCGTTCTCTGCGACCCCGGTTGGAGTAGGACGATTTGGGAACGCCGGCGTTGGAATATTGCAGGGCCCGGGGACCGCGGCGGTCAGTCTGGGACTAGCGAAGACCTTCGCGATTACTGAGAAGGTGCATGGGCGGTTTGAGTCGACGTTTACAAATGTGCTGAACCACACGAACTTTGCTCCGCCGGCAACGGTGGTGGACAGTCCATCGACGTTTGGCGCGCTGACTGCGCCGCAGGTCGCGGAGAACGCGGGGAACAGGACGGGACAGTTGGCGCTGCGGTTGGATTTCTAGCGGAGGCGCTTCTGGGTGGTCAACAATGCGATGGCGGCGGAGCGATTGCTCTGCCGCCTTTCTTTTGTGGTCAAGAGATCCGCTGAGCGGGTCGAGCTAGAGAGCGGTTGCCGCGTTGCTGTGGAGCTCCTCGAGCCAAAAAGCTAGATCGAGTTTTCTGGAGGTGAGGTCGCGGGTGGTGACGAGGCCGAGGATGGCGTCCTGGATATCCGAGGAGAGTTCGGCGAAGGCGTAGCCGGTGCGGGTGCGGGTGATGGTGTCGAGCTCGTCGAGGCCGAGCTGGTAGTCGAAGGCGAGAGGCCGCTGCGGGGCGAAGGGGAAGGCCTCGCTGGTGCCGGTGGCGAGGGCGGCGTCGAGGCGGGCCGCTATGTCCTTCGGAGTGTGGCGCACGAGGACGCGGCTGGCGATGGCTTGCAGGGTGGCGAACTGAGAGGGGCTCAGGTTTTGGGCGACGTAGACGGCGCCGGTGTCGATAAGTTGCTGAAGGCGAAGGCTGGGAGCGGGCTCGGTGACAGGTCGCGACGGGGTGAAATTTTGCTGCGAAGCACCTATGGCCACGATACGATTCTCCCTGATGTTTCTGGTCTGCGGCTTACGTTCGTGTGTTTATTGGACGATGAAAAGGGGAGGAAAAGTTTCTTTTGCGAGGACTTGGTTCTCCCCCAAAGGTGGTATGTCGGTTTGGTCGAGATTGTGAAGTTTGTGGATAACAGGGCATTTATCTCTGGCTGCGGTAAGAATAGGAGGACATGGACGTTTTTGAGGAGAGTGCGATGACGGTGGGGTATGAGGAGGCGGTACGGATCAAGGTGATGAAGCTGGATGCGGAGGCACAACTGCCGCGGTATGCACATGCCGGGCCGTTTGGTGACCTGGCGGCGGGCCTTTATGCGGTCCACGGAGTGACTCTGAATGCTGGGGTGACGATGCCTGTGGCGACCGGCGTGGCGATGGAGTTTCCAGCGACGCATGGAGCGCTGGTGGAGGAGCCGGTCGGGGCTGGCGGTGCGCGGGGTGACGACACTTGCGGGGGTTATCGATCCGGGGTATCGCGGGGAGCTCAGAGTGGTGATGGCGAACCTGAGCGCGGCGGCAGTGGAGATCAAGGCAGGGGACAGGATTGCGCAGCTGAGGATCGTGCGGCGGATTGAGGCGGAGTTTGAAGAGGTGGGTGAGTTGATGGAGGCCGCACGCGGGGCGGCGGGGTTTGGGAGTACGGGGCGCTGAGCGTGGTTTGAATTGCACGGCGTATGCTCTGGCTACGGATTTTCTTGCGGACGAGGTGGAGCTATGAGTGGAGTTGCCGGAAGTGAGACGCCGTGGCCAGCGCTGCCATGGAGCGAGTGGGCGGACACGGCCGATACGCTGCATCTGTGGACGCAGATTGTGGGGAAGACCCGGCTTGCGCTGACTCCGCTGCAGAACCATTGGTGGAACGTTCCGCTGTATGTGACGGCGCATGGGTTGGGGACGTCCGCGATGGTGTGTGACGACGATGTGCTGGATATCGAGTTTGATTTTGTGGCGCATGTGCTGCATCTGCGGCTGGGGTCGGGGGTCGAGAGGGTGATGAAGTTGAGGCCGCAGACGGTGGCGGATTTTTACCGGGAGTATCTGGAGTGCCTGAAGGCGCTTGGGGTGTCGGTGGAGATCTGGCCGATGCCGATGGAGGTGGCGAATCCGATCCGGTTTGATCTGGACACGGAGCATAAGTCGTATGATCCGGAGTATGTTCACCGGTTCTGGCAGGTGCTGGTGCATGCCGAGAAGGTGTTTCGTGCATGGGGAACGGGGTTTCTGGGGAAGGTGAGTCCGGTGCACTTCTTCTGGGGGAGCTTTGACCTGGCGGTGACGCGCTTTTCCGGGAGGCCTGCGCCGCCTCGGCCGGGTGCGGATCTAATTCAGCGGGAGGCTTACTCGCATGAGGTGATTTCTGCGGGGTTCTGGCCGGGGAATGGGGGTTATGGGGCGGCGGCTTTTTATTGCTACGCCGCTCCTGTGCCGGAGGGGTTGGCCGGGGCGAAGGTGCGGCCCTCGAGCGCGGGGTGGGACAAAGCGTTGGGGGAGTTCATTTTCAAGTACGACGCGGTGCTGGCGGAGGCTTCGCCTGAGAAGGCAGTGATGGAGTTTGTGGAGAGCGCGTATTCGGCGGCGGCGGACGCGGCGAAGTGGGACAGGGCGGCGCTGGAGCGGCGGTGAGGGCTCGGAAGGGTCGCGGAGGGCCGCTGAGCGTGCGACAATCTTAATAGCGAGCCATGCCCAACACGCAAGTTCAGCCCCTAGCTCAGACCTCCGCCCAGACCCCCACGCCAGCTACGATTACCCCGGCGCTGCTCAAGCAGCACAGCATCACTGCGGACGAATATGCTCGGATTGAAGCGGCGCTTGGACGGACGCCCTCACTGACCGAGTTGGGGATTTTTTCGGTGATGTGGTCGGAGCATTGCTCGTATAAGTCTTCGCGGGTGCATCTGAAGCGACTGCCGACACGCGGTGAGAGAAAGACCGGGCCTGGTAGCGTGGTGCAGGGGCCGGGTGAGAATGCCGGGATCATCGATGTGGGGGATGGGTGGGCTTGTGCGTTCAAGATTGAGTCGCACAATCATCCGAGCTATATCGAGCCTTATCAGGGTGCGGCCACGGGTGTGGGTGGGATCCTGAGAGATATTTTTACGATGAACGCGCGGCCGCTGGCGGTGATGGATTCGCTGCGGTTTGGGCCGCTGGATGAAGCGGAGCCGGATGTTGCACTGCGGCGTAGGAACCATCAGATCGCGACTGGTGTGGTGCATGGTGTGGCCGGATATGGGAACTGCTTTGGCGTGCCGAACCTGGGTGGGGAGACGCGGTTTGAGCCTTGTTACTCGGGGAACCCGCTGCTGAATGCGTTTGCGTTGGGGTTGGTGCGGAAGGACGAGATCTTTTACGCGAAGGCCGTTGGGGTGGGGAACCCCGTGATCTACGTGGGCGCTAAGACCGGGCGCGACGGGATCCATGGGGCCACGATGGCGAGCGAGGAGTTTACGGAAGGCTCGGAACAGAAGCGGCCAAATGTGCAGATGGGCGATCCGTTTATGGAGAAGCTGCTGCTGGAGGCTTGTCTTGAGGCGATGGCTACCGGTGCGGTCGCTCGGGATCCAGGACATGGGAGCGGCTGGGCTGACTTGCTCGACGTGCGAGATGGGTGCTCGGGGTGGGTTGGGGCTGACGGTGGAGCTTGAACGTGTACCGCAGCGCGAGACGGGCATGACGAGCTACGAGATCATGCTGTCTGAGTCGCAGGAGCGGATGCTGCTGGTCGCTGATAAGGGGCGCGCGGTTGAGGTGCTGGATGTGTTTTCGAAGTGGGGGCTGGACGCGTCGATCGTTGGTGAGGTGACGGAGAAGCCCCACATGGTGATCACGCAGCGGGGGGTGCTGGTTGCGGACATTCCGAACCAGGCGCTGACCGATGATGCTCCGCTTTATCACCGGCCTGTGGGGACTTGGAAGGCGCCGGTGCCGCTTGATCCTCCGGCTTGGGTGCTGGAGGAGTTGAAGAAGCCTCGGGACTATACGGCTGATTTGAAGAAGCTGCTGGCGAGTGCGAATATCTGCGATAAGCGGTGGGTGTTTGAGCAGTATGACTCGATGGTGCAGACCAATACAGTGCAGGGGCCCGGTGGCGAGGCCGGTGTGATGCGGATCAAGGGCACGGGGAAGAGCTCGGGTGCGGCGCGTCAACCTGGGGTTCTGGGTACGCTGGCAGGACTGGTGGCGTCTTCGACTCCTAAGGGCGAGGCAACGCTCTCGACTAATAACCAAGACGCCGCGAACCCGGTGGTTGCGCCAGATTCTTCGCATGAGTTTTCGGATACCGTGAAGGGTGATCGTGGATTGGCGATGGCGCTGGCGGGGAACGGGCGCTGGACGTATCTCGATCCGAAGCTGGGGGCGATGCATGCTGTGGCTGAGGCGGCGCGGAAGGTCGCTTGTACCGGGGCCACTCCGGTAGCGGCTACGAATTGTTTGAACTTTGGGAACCCGGAGAAGCCGGAGATTATGGCGCAGCTTTCGCAGGCGATTGATGGGATTGCGGAGGCTTGTAATGCGCTGGGGACGCCGGTTACGGGTGGGAATGTTTCGCTTTATAACGAGACTAAGGGTGAGGGGATTTATCCGACTCCGGTGTTGGGGGTGGTGGGGATTATTGATGATGTGACGAAGGCCGTTCCGAATTACTTCCAGCGAGCAGACGATTTGATATTGCAGTGGCAGCCCTATTCCACAGAATGGAATGAAGAGAAAGATCGCTGGGAGTTTGAGAACACGTTTGGTTCTTCAGAGTGTGCCCGTGCAATCTACGGTCATCTCTGGGGAAGGCCACCGGCAATATTTCCCGAGTTTGATCGACGCGTCAACGACCTTCTGGTTCGCCTGATCAGTGAAGGACTGCTGCGATCCGCGAGTGATGTTGGCAGCGGTGGTGTCGCGGTGGCATTGGCCAAATCTTGCATGCAAAGTAATTTCGGAGCACGGATCACTTCCGTGGGTTCTGGCCGAACGTTCACCACAATTAGCTTATTTGGCGAATCGGCTTGCAGGCTTCTTCTCGCGTGCCCACCACAATCCCTAGAGCGAATTAAGACTCTCCTTTCTGAAGCTAAGATTGGGGGGCTGGATCAAATCGGATTAACGGTCGCGACTCCTATGCTTGAGATTCTTGAAGTTGGAAGTTCGACTATTTCTATTTCAATCGACGAGCTGAAACGGTCTTTTTCTGGATCGCTTGAGTCGCAACTTGCAGCAGAGGTGGTGACGGCATGAGCGTTCTTCTGTTGCAGCGAGAGCTTGGGGCGTTGGACGCGGTTGGAACAGCAGATTCCTCCACTTCGCTGCGCTCCGGTCGGAATGACAGATCACGGGCTACCGCCGGTCGGAATGACAACTCAAGGGATATCGACACTGAGGACGGGGAAGACGGTACGCCGTTCGATAAGTTGCGCGAAGAGTGTGGGGTAATGGCGGTTTATAACCACTCTGATGCTGCGCGGCTGACTTACTGGGGACTGTATGCATTGCAGCATCGGGGGCAGGAGTCGGCGGGGATTGCGAGTGCGGATGGGCAGCAGGTGAACGACATCAAGGGGATGGGGTTGGTGTCGGAGATCTTTACGGATGATGTACTGGCGCGGCTGCCGGGGCATATGGCGATTGGGCATACGCGGTATTCGACGACGGGGGATTCGGCGCTGCTGAATGCGCAGCCGATTTCGGTGGAATCGACGAAGGGGTTGATTGCGATTGCGCATAACGGAAACCTGGTGAACCTCGGGACGGCGAAGGAACGGCTGGAGCGCGATGGGGCGCTGTTTCAGACGACGAGCGATTCGGAGATCATCATTCAGTTGATCGCGCACTCGAAGGCGACGACGCTGGTGGACTGCATTGCGGAGTCGCTGGGGCAGGTGGAGGGGGCGTTTTCGATTGTGATGATGACGCGGAACCGGATCTTTGCGGCGCGTGATCCGCATGGGTTCAGGCCGCTGTCAATGGGGCGGATTGCCGGAGTGGATGGGGCGCCGGATACGTTTGTGTTTGCGAGTGAGACCTGCGCGTTCGACCTGCTGCACGCGAGGTATGAGCGTGATGTGAAGCCGGGTGAGTTGATCATGGTGTCGGAGGACGGCGTTACGAGCCGGTATTTCAACACAACGACTGAACAGGCGAGCTGTGTGTTTGAGCATGTTTATTTTGCGCGGCCGGACTCGAAGATCTTTGGGCGGTGGGTGCAGCAGTCGCGGGAGGAGATGGGGCGGCAGCTGGCAAGGGAGTCGGGTGTGGCGGCAGATTTGATTGTGCCGGTGCCGGACTCCGGCGTGACAGCGGCGCTGGGGTATGCGGCCGAGTCGGGGATACCGTTCAACCTGGGGTTGATTCGTAATCATTATGTGGGGCGCACGTTTATTCAGCCGGAGCAGCGGGTAAGAGACTTTGGCGTGAGGATGAAGCTGAATCCGGTGCGGAGTTTGCTTGAGGGCAAGCGCGTGGTGCTGATTGATGATTCGATCATTCGCGGGACGACTTCGCGGAAGATTGTAAGGATGGTACGGGCGGCGGGGGCGACGGAGGTGCATCTGCGGATCTCGTGTCCGCCGACGATTTCGCCTTGTTTTTATGGGGTGGATACGCCTTCGAAAAGAGATTTGATTGCGGCGAATAAATCGGTGGCGGAGATCTGTGCGTTTGTTGAGGCGGACTCGCTGGCGTATCTGTCGCTGGTGGGGCTGACTCATGCTTGTACGAAGGGTGAACCGGCAAATGGCTTGTCGCCGGCGAGCTTTTGTACGGCTTGTTATACGGGGGAGTATCCGACGCAGTGGGTGGACGTGTCGGAGATCTTGCCTGCGGTTGCGAGTGTCTGAGTTGTGCTCACAGTCGGGTGTGGGCTGAAAGGTGCGGGTTAGAGTTTCATCGTTTGTAAATAGGTGAAGCTCTGCTCGAGGCTTTGGAGCACGGGCATCTCGGTCTTGTCCTGATCGAGGAAGACGTAGCGGATGTCTTGCTCGCGGGCCTGTTTCAGGAGCGCAGGCCAGGGGATGGAGCCCTTGCCGAGTTCGGTGAAATGCTCCGCGGTAGCGTCAGCTGCATAGCTGGTGGGGGCGCCGGCGATGCGGTCGCTTTATGTGGAGCAGACGGACGCGGTCGCGATATTTGTGGAGGAGCGCGGCGGGGTCGATGCCGGCCTGCACGAGCCAGTAGATGTCGACCTCTAGTTTGACCAGGGCGGGGTCGGTGTTCTGCATGAGCTGGTCGAAGCCGGAGCTGTTGTCCTGTGGGAGGAACTCGTGGCCGTGGCAGAGGTAGGCGAGCTCCATGCCCTGGTCGCGGACGATGGCACCCCAGCGGTTGAAGCGGGCGGCTACTGCGCGATAGTCATCGAGTGAGACTGGCCTGGGATTGGGAAGCATGGTGACGATGTAGCTGACGCCGAGTTGGCGGGCGTAGTCGAGCCGGGTGTCGAGATCGGCGGCGGACATGTGGGTGGCGGGTGCGGTGAGACCGGCGTCGGCGACCATCTGGCGGAGGGTCCCGGCGGGTTGAGTGAAGGCGAGCGGGTGGAGTTCTATCTGGGTGAAACCGATTTTGCGGAGGGCGCTAAGGACGCCGGGAAGGTCAGTGGCTGCTTCTTTACGTACGGTGTAGAGCTGGACTCCGTAGAGGAGTTGCGCGTTGGTTGCTGGAGTGGCAGCCAGGAGGCTGCGGGTACATGCGGCGGCGGTGGCAAGGGCGGAGAGATGGAGGAGGTCGCGGCGAGATGGCATGATCTTCCTGTATCGACTAGGCCCACTCTGCATGCATGAAGAGGTAGTCCATGGGCCAGTCGGGCTTTATGCCGTGGTGACGTGCGAGGCTGGCGAGCTGGGCATAGTGCCGAATGCCGTGAAGGAGCGCGTGGAAGAGAATGGTTTTGCGGTTTGAGCGGAGTGTGCCCATGGAGCGTGTAGTGAAGTCTATCGGCTCGTTCCAGTCGATGTCTGAAGCGAAGAGTTGCCGGATGATGGCGGTGGCGCGGTCGTGAGTGGCGTAGATGGTTTCTATGGAGTCGAAAGGGATTGTGGCGTAGTCGGTGACGGGGAGGCCAGCGAGACGCTCTGCATAGCGGAGTTGAGCGGCGACGATGTGCTGGAGAAGCTCGGCGACGGTCTTTGCGCCTGCGATGTCGCAGGACTGATTGAGGAGATCGGGGTGATTGGCGAGAAGTTGCCGCCAACCTGTGGCGGTCTTTTCGTTCCAGGTGAGGACGTCTTGTGCGGTGAGGACGGGTTGGGTCATGCTGGCTCCTGACTTAAGGCGCGGTGGCCGATGTCGCGGCGGAATTGCATACCTTCAAAGGAGATTTTAGAGAGTTCGGCGTAGGCCTTGTCGAGGGCGGATTGCAGGTCGGGGGCGACGGCGGAGATCGCGAGGACGCGGCCGCCAGCGGTGACGAGCTGGCCGTCTTTGATGGCCGTTCCGGAGTGGAAGACGACTACGTCTCCGGTCGGTTTGTCCGGACGGCAGGTGGGAGGCCGTGGATGGGTTTGCCGGAGACGTATTTGCCAGGGTAGCCGGCGCTGGCTGCAATGACGCAGACGCTGGCTCCGGGGCGCATCCGGATGGCGAGATGATTGGCGGTGCCGTCGATGGAGGCGTTGAAGAGGTCGACGATCTCGGTCTCGAGACGGAGGAGGATGGCTTCGGTCTCGGGATCGCCGAATCGGGTGTTGAACTCGAGGACCATGGGGCCGCGGGGAGTCATCATGATGCCGCAGAAGAGGACCCCTTGAAGGGGTCGCCTTCGGAGCGCATGCCGTCGACGACCTTCTGGGCGACGTTGCGGAGTAGCCAGTTGCGCATGGCGGGAGTGGCTATGCCATCGGTGGAGTAGGCGCCCATGCCGCCGGTGTTGGGGCCGGTGTCGCCTTCGCCGATGCGCTTGTGGTCCTGGGCGGAGGCGATCTCAATGGCGTGGGTGCCGTCGCAGAGAGCGAAGAAGGAGAGCTCTTCGCCGGTGAGGAACTCTTCGATGACGATCTCAATCTCCGGCGTGCCGAGGAGAACGCCGCTGAACATCTGGGCAGCGGCCTCTTCCGCCTCAAGGTGGGTGTTGCAGATGACGACTCCTTTGCCTGCGGCGAGGCCGGAGGCTTTGACGACGACAGGAACGGTGAAGCGGGGGAGCTCTTCGCGGACCTCGTCGAGCGTGATGCAGAGGGCGTGGGTGGCGGTGGGGATGTCGTGGCGCTGCATGAACTCTTTGGCGAAGGCTTTGCTTGTCTCGAGCTGGGCCGCGGCCTGGGTGGGGCCGAAGACACGGAAGCCGCGTTTGGTGAGCTCGTCGACGAGGCCGACAGACAGTGGAAGCTCGGGGCCGACGACGGTCAGGTCTGGCCGCTCGATGGCGACGATGTTTACCATCTCGTGGAGGTTGCCGGGACCGACGGGAATGCAGCGGGCGAGCTGGGCGATGCCGCCGTTGCCGGGAGCGCAGAGGACCTCTGTGACTTGAGACGATTTGCGTAGCGCCCAGACCAAGGCGTGTTCGCGACCACCACCACCGATGACAAGGACAGCTTCATCCGTTGACGCACTCCTGTTGCTGCACGAATCGCAACCTATCTTTTGAGGCTAGGCATCGCAGGAGTCGAAGTCAAACTTCGAGATTATTTGACGGCGACGGAGATGGCTTCGGCGAGGGAGTGGCTTAGGATCGCCGGTTTTGTCGAGGTCCCGATGCGGACCTGGAAGGCGCCCTTAAAGGGCAGTTGTTCGCTGAGAGTGAGACGCACGCCGGGGCGGATCCCCTGGGAGGCGAGGTAGCGGAGCATCTCGGGGTCTTTGTCGGAGACGCTGAAGACCTTCGCGGACTGGCCGGGGCGGAGCTGCGAGAGCGACTGCGGCTCCTGGCTCGGCAAAGAGCCGTCCATGGCGGGGATCGCGTGGCCGTGCGGGTCGAACTCGGGATTGCCAAGCTTGGCTGCGATGCGCTCTTCGAATCGCTCGGAGATGAAGTGCTCGAGGCGCTCGGCCTCCTGGTGCACCTCGTCCCATGGATAGTCGAGGACCTGATGGAGGAAGGTCTCGATGAGGCGATGATGGCGGACGATCTCGAGTGCTCGCTTCTTTCCGGCCTTCGCGAGCTTCACGCCGTGGTGCTTCTTGTAGGCGACGAGGGGCGGTTCCTGCGCGGCGAGCTTTTGGAGCATGTTGGTTACAGAGGCAGGAGTGATTGAGAGGTGGACGGCGATTTCGGTACTGGAGACCTGACGCTCCGGGCGTCCGCTCAACTGAAAGATGGCTTTGAGGTAGTCGTCGATGGCTTCGCTGCCCGCAGAGGCGGCTATGCTGTTTGTTTCGGTCGATCGCTGCAGCGTGGTGAGAGGTCTCTTCATCGGCGCCAAGTTGACTTAGCTTAGCATTAAAGTAATATTTAGGTATGGCTAATATCCTGGTTAGTGATGACAAGCCAACCTTCGGTCCCAAGTTCCGGCGGAACGAGATGTGGACTTACTTCGGGCCGGCGTTTGTGGCGTCGGTGGCTTACATCGATCCGGGCAATTTTGCGACGAACATTGAGGGTGGAAGCAGGTTTGGGTACAGGCTGCTGTGGGTGCTGCTGTGGTCGAACGCGATGGCCATTTTGATCCAATACCTTTCGGCGAAGCTGGGGATTGTGACAGGGCTGACTTTGCCGCAGAACTGCAGGAAGCATTTTTCGCGGCCGATGGCGCTCTTTCTGTGGGTCGCGGCGGAGGTTTCGGCGATTGCGACTGACCTGGCGGAGTTTCTGGGGGCGGCGCTGGGGTTTTATCTGCTGTTTGGACCGGCGATGCTGGCGAATGGGTGGTCGCGGACGGAGACGCTGTTTGCGGCGGCGATGGTGTCCGCGGTGGCGGTGTTTTTGATTCTTGCGCTGGACCTTGCGGGGTACCAATGGCTGGAGCGCGGCATCATGATGTTTGTCGGGATCATCGGGCTTTGTTATGGGTTTGAGGTGTTCCTGGTGCATCCGGACTGGAGGCTGGCTGCGTTTCATACGCTGGTTCCCACGCTCGATCCGAAGGACCTGCACGGGAGCCTTTATGTCGCGGTGGGGATGCTGGGAGCGACGGTAATGCCGCATGTGGTGTATCTGCACTCGGCACTGGTGCAGCCGCGGCGGGAGGAGATGGTGCAGCGGCCGATGATTGAGGGCGGGTCGCGGCGGCGGAATTTTCTGCGGTTCGAGCTGATCGATGTGTTCGTTGCGATGAATGGGGCGTGGCTGATCAATTCGGCGATGATCGTGATGGCGGCGGTGGCGTTCGGGCACCTGTCGAATCCGGTGACGACGATCGAGCAGGCGCATCGGACGCTGGGGCCGCTGCTGGGACAGGCGGCGGCGACGGTGTTTGCGGTGGCGCTGCTTTGTTCTGGGTTGTCGTCATCGACGGTGGGGGTGATGGCGGGGCAGGTGATTATTGAAGGGTTTCTGGACATCAAATTTTCGATCTTCCTGCGGCGGCTGATTACGATCATTCCGGCGATGGTGGTGATTGCGGTGGGGCTCGACCCGTTAAGGATCCTGATTCTGTCGCAGGTAGTGCTGAGCTTTACGCTGCCGTTTGCGCTGGTGCCTCTGCTGTTACTCACTAACCGGGCTTCGGTGATGAGGAGCTTTGTGAGTGCGCGGCGAACCCGTGTTGCAGGATGGTGCGCGGTGGCGGTGATTTTGACGCTGAATGTTGTTTTGCTGGGGCAGGTGGCCCTGGGGCTTTAGGCCTGGGGTAACCCCTCCCCCGGCCCACCCATCGCAGGTGAGCAATGGGCGGGGGATCGGCTGTTTGTTGGTTTGATCCTGGCTCGTTGGTGGTCCGTTCGTGGTCGATTGCGGTGGAGCGTCAGCTGCCGAGGACCGGGAGTTGGAGGGTGGTGCCGATGGGGACGCTGTTGGGGTTGGCGATGTTGTTTGCCTGTGCGATCTGAGGGTATTTGTTGGCGTTGCCGTAGAAGAGCAGGCTGATCGCGGACAAGGTGTCGCCGGATTTAATGGTGTAGGGCTGGGTCGCGCCGCCGCTGGTGCCGATCTCGTGCTTCAGGTCGGAGTAGGTGGGGTCGACCTTTTTGATCTGGTCCCAGACGCGATCGGCGACGACGGTGGAGGGAACGGTGCCTTTGATGTGGATCTGCTCGCCGTCCAGATCTATGGCTTCGAGGGTCGCACCGTAGGGGGTGAAGCGCTCGATGGTGGCGATTACCGGGGCGTACTTCTGTTTCAATGCGTCTAGATTTGCCATGGCGTAACTCTTCTCTGTCAGCGATTGCTGACGGTGTTGTCGTGGTGGTTTTGGAATGAGTGCTGTGGCCCGGCACCCATCGGGACTGGCCAGAGACAGGAACCCGCCTCCGGTGAAAATTCGCTAAGCCTTGAGTTTGCTGAGAAGCTGCTCCGCCATGCCGCTCATAGAGCTGGTTGCGGTGGCTTGTCCGTTGGGAGCAAAGTGCTGGACGACCATCGGAAGGACAGTGGCAAGCGCCATCTGAACGACCTGGGGAGAGACGCCGGTCTTCTCGGCGGTCTTTTCGATGAGGCCGGTGCCGCTGAGACCCTGGCCGACCTGCTCGGGTGTGGCTGTGGCGGCCTGACCGGCGCCCCAGGCCCCGATGTGGGAGGCCATGCCGTTGTTCTTGAATGCGTCGAGGACACCTTGAATGCCTTCAGGATGCTGGGTGAGGGCTTCGATGAAGCCTCCGGCTACCTTGGCCTGGTCTGTACCGGCCGCTGCTCCGGTCTGTCCGGCGAGTGATTGAATCATGTCCATAATTCCCATGGTGTTCACCTCGCACTCATGGTAGGTCCGTTTTTCGGGCTATGCCGCGATGGAGATGTAAATTTTCATCGCTTTCTTACGGTTGGATTGATTTTTGATTGGACCAATTCGAATATGCGATCGCTAAACCAGCAGCTTCATGGCGGCCTTCAAGAGAACATTGAAGGGTATTGCTCCGATAACTACCGGAATACATGGAACCAATGCAGCGGCTATGAAGACGTAGACATCGACTGCGCCTACGGGCACAACACGAATGTCCTCGATGTTTTGCGCTACCGCGTAAAGATTTCCTGTCGCGTTGAAGTCTGGAACCGTCAGGACGTCCTGATCGAGGTTATGGGCGCGATCCAGCCATTTCTGTTCGAACTGCTCCCCCACGCTGTGCGCGAGGGCCCCGTACCTCAGCATGCCCTGGCGTCTCATCCGCATTAGAGTTGGGGTGAAGAAAAAATATGGCGCGACGGAGATGAGCAATGCGGCCGCTATCAGAACGGGGGCCAGGAAGCGGTACGCAAGTACCTGTTGCCCTTCGTGAAACACCCTGTTGGCTATTGCGCCGGCCAGTCCAACACCGAGGCAGAAGCTGAAGGGAAGCTGCCCCATCAGCGAGGCTTCCAGAAATCCCAACCCTCCAAGGTGGTCTGGATGGGCCGCGATGAGACGAAGATTCAGCAGCGTCATCGATCGCAGGAACCGCGCCCAAATCGCCTGCCTCCAGATCCACAGAAGCGTGAGGTAGGCGAGAATTGGATAGCTGATAAACAGTGCCCATGTGCCGGCCAACGAGAACGACCTAAAGGCGAAGCCGCCTCTCCACCAGAGAAGGAATTCAGATCCCTCCGGGCGTAGGTACTCGCTCAGCCACGCGGTTAAAGCGTAGGTCACTAACAGCAACAGCACTCGGACAGTGGTCGAATCAATGAGCCTTTCATAGGACTTCCAGTACGACTGGAACCTGGGCTGCTCGTTGTCGGTAACGAGAGATATCTCGAAATGGTGCGCTACCTCGGCATAGCGGGCGTGTATGGGACGATCGCCGAGTATCAACACGGGAACAATGATCAGGAAGCGGGATTGCGTGGCGAAGTCGGTGAGAAAGGACAGGAGCGCTGCCTGGCCGTGGATCGCCGAAAATATCGCCGACGGAGTCCACGCGACCGCAACGGCAATTGCGGCACGGATAAGCACCGGTGTTGTGGCGTCACGAAACAGATCGAGAGGCCTCCACGGATGAAGAGGCGCAGGTTGAGCAAAGGAGGTTGAGGAGTCCGGACGTGATCTATTGTTGTTGTCTGGCATGCGTCGCCCCTACCTTGTTATCCCGTGATGGTACTCCGATCAGTCACGGTCGCAGGTGTTCGACAGGACGGCAATTGGGTCTTTGAGAGGTCAAATCGGATTGTCTGATCGAATTTCAAAGCTGCCAAAGACGAAATGGGGGCCGAGAGCGTTCTGCTGGTAGTTTTGGTAGTTTGCCTCTGTTCTGCATCCAGATATTCTTCGAGGACGTCACTTCCAAGCGCAATGAGAGAGCGTTGCATCCGCCCGCTTATGCTCTTTGAAGAACCGAAA
Source organism: uncultured Acidobacteriaceae bacterium (assembly GCA_963756685.1). Classification (GTDB taxonomy): domain Bacteria; phylum Acidobacteriota; class Terriglobia; order Terriglobales; family Acidobacteriaceae; genus Edaphobacter. The sequence goes on along the minus strand of CAVWON010000001.1, from coordinate 1,109,543 downwards.
GAAAGGCCTGCATGATAACCGCGCAAACCACTCTCAGTTTGCTTTTAGATGGGCATGGAAGCTGGAAGGCCGACTGGATATGGGGCTGTCCCCTGATCTTATTGACAGTAATCATCCATGTCTTAGGTCTCGGGTACCTAAGCCAAAAGTCCATCCGGATGTACGGAGATCTAGGGACGCGCCACCCGAGGATTGCATTCGTGGTTGTGGTGGGTGCAATGAGTCTCCTGGCAACAGTTCTGCACGCGATAGAAACAGGCATCTGGGCCATGGCCTACTGCTTCATCGGCACTATGCCAAACTTCAGGAATGCGATGCTTTATTCGCTTGGCGCGATGACAACTTATGGACATGACAATCTGGTCCTGGAAGATAGATGGCGACTGTTGGGAACGATCGAGGCGCTTTCCGGATGGCTGCTCTTCGGATTGTCTACGGCCTTTCTGTTCTGGTTGATTCAAGAGGTTTCGCCCAACAATCGGGCCAGACGCTAGTTCGCTCGAGGCTGGTCAATTTGTGTCAGTATGACGGGCTTCGCGCTCTGCCGACGTCAACGGTTGGAGCCCCAGGTAACGCAGTCTCTGGTCGGGTCCAGCGAGTTGAAGCTCTGGCAGGCGGCGACGCTGGCGGCCTGAGGGTTCTTGCCGCCGAAGGGCGTGAGCGGAGGCGGGCCAAGTGGGCCGAGGGCGGTTGTGTCCCATGAGGTGGCAGTGAGGGTGTTGCCCTTGATGCTGAAGACGAGCGGGTCGGGGACCGGGTTGTGCTTGGCGGGATCGAAGGTGAGGACGACCTGTCTCCTCTCCTGCTTCCAGTGGGCGTGCCAGGTCTGAGCGTCCTTGCCGTGCCACGTCTGCTGGAGGATCGCCGTACCGTCGGCTGCGAACTCGAGGATGATGGTGCGATGCACCTCCTGTGAGAGTCCACCGCTTCCGGCGTAGAAGCCCTTGAGCTTGGCCGCGGCGTGAGCGGTGGGAGAGAGAGATGCGCCAAGCAGAACCAGAATGGCGATTGAACTGAGGTCAGCGCGCATGGGTGCCATCCTACACAAACGGACAATCCGCGATAACTGAGACTTTTAGTAGTTGACCGGTTTCGGACGTGCTGGCTGATTCGCGGCTGGCGGTGGCTTTGATTTTCATCGAATAAAGAACGAGATAGACTTAGGGGCATGAGCGACCAAAGCAAGACTGCGATTTCTACTAAAGAGGCCCCTGCTGCGATTGGGCCGTACTCCCAGGCGGTGAGAGTGGGGGACATGTTGTTTGCGTCGGGGCAGGTGGCGCTGGATCCGGCTACCGGGCAGTTGGTTGCAGGAGGGATTACTGAGCAGACGGTCCGGGTGCTGGAGAACGTGAAGGCCGTGTTGGCGAAGGCCGGGCTGGACATGGTCCATGTGGTGAAGACGACCGTGTTTTTGAAGTCGATGAGCGACTTTGCGGCGATGAACGTGGTGTATGCGACTTATCTGGCGCCCGAAGGTGTGGTTCCGCCGGCGCGGTCGACGGTGGCGGTCGCTGGGTTGCCTAAGGACGCGCTGGTGGAGATCGAGGTGATCGCCAAGGACGCTTCCGGTGCTTAGTCGAATTGAATGGCGGTGGGTTGGAGAAGCGGATTTCTCTACTGCGGCGGCAAGTGCGCCGCCTCCGGTCGAAATGACACTCTACTGATCCGGAACCTACTGACCAGGGACGACAGGCTTGAAACATAATGAGCGGTTGGGCATCTAATCAACAGAACCCAGAAGAAAAAGGAGGCTGGAACAATGGCCGAGACAAAGGTTGCAAAGGTACACAAGACGGAGGCGGAGTGGCGTGCGCTACTGACCCCGGAGCAGTTTCATGTGATGCGTGAGGGCGGAACGGAGCGTGCGTTTACCGGCGCTCTGGTGAATAACCACGAGGACGGAATTTATCACTGCGGGGCTTGTAATGCGCCGCTGTTTACGTCGGACAAGAAGTTTGAGTCGGGGAGCGGATGGCCGAGCTTCTGGAACCCGGTTTCGCCGGACGCGATCGAGGCGATTGAGGACAATTCGTTGGGAATGAAGCGGGTCGAGGTAAGGTGCGCCACTTGCGGTGCCCACCTGGGCCACGTGTTTCCGGACGGGCCGACGCCTACGGGGCTGCGGTATTGCATCAACAGCGCTTCATTGGGCTTTGAAAAGCAGCAATAAGGATATCGAGAAGCCCGAAGTATTTTGAGGCACGCAAGAAAAGCCCCAGCCGGCTATGAAGTCGGCTGGGGCAACCTTTTTCTTAAGTTTTGTAAAGCGCTTAGCCTTTGACGACTTTGCCGGTCTTGATGCAGCTGGTGCAGACGCGCATGCGCTTGCTTCCGCCATTGACCTGGGCCTTGACAGGCTGTAGGTTCACGTTCCAGCGACGCCGGGTGGTGTTGTGGGCGTGAGAGATGTTGTTGCCAAACTGCGGGCCTTTGCCGCAAAGATCACATTTGTGTGCCATGACTTGCTCCAATCCTGAGTCGCAGAAGATTCCCGGGGCCCTGAGTGAATGCCTCAAACGATGCCGGGGAAAGAGTTAGGTGCGAGGAGAGTCGAACTCCCGACCTCTACCGGGTGAAGGGTAGTCTGCCGATTCCTAATCATACCACGCAGGGGTCGCGGCCTCAATCGGTTGCGATCTCGAGTCGAGGTCGGGTGTTGAATCTCGTTGGATCCGGTAATGAGAGACCCGCTTCTGTAGTTGCAATGTTTTGATTGACTTAGCTTGGGACAGTGGTACCATTTGAAGCTCCGATGTCATTTTGTTGAGCTTCCCTTCGGCTATGAGATATCTATACTGGCTCTGTAAAACATGCAGGCTGTCAAATGGCGGCAACCTGATTGGTGCTGAATCACTGGAAAGCCTTCAGTTAGAGAAAGATGCTGAGATGTTTCAGTTAGAGCACCAGTGTAAGTTTTGCGGAAATACGCACAGTTATGCCGTGACAGACCTGCTGTCGTTGCAGTGACTGCCTCAGGCATGGCGCTTCCGGTCGCGGTGTGTCACTCTGGGCCGATCCAAGGTTCTATATCCAAGGTTTATAGGTTTTCGATGGCCCGCAGATGATGGGCTGATCCACTTCCCGCAGAGGTGACTCGTCGAGTCTCGCGCACGCGACAGATGTTGCAATGGAATGAGGCGACGCAATCAGGGGCCCATGGTTTCAATTTTGCTGAGGACTCATTGGTGAGGCGAAGCGCCGCGCTGTGGATTCAATATTTTTGAATCGCAGCAAATTTTGGAGGCGATTCGATAAGGGAGACGGGCGAAGGTCGAGTTGAGATATTGTTGAGGAGACATCTCACAGAGTCAGGGCCTTTCAGGCGGTCACGTGCCACGTCGTGGTCGCAGGAACTTTCACGTTGCTGAATTTTGACAGCTTAGGGCAGAACCGCTGAGTCTTTAAGTACATGCCCATGCGTCGATAGCAGTAGCGGACATATTGCGCACCAAGTCCAAAATTTCAGATGTGGCAAAGGGAGACGTATTGCCAGCCGATCCAAATGAACACCTCTCCATAGGGCCTGATCATCAACTTCTAGCCCCTCCTCCAACGTCACCCCGGCGCAAGATAGTCCGGGTCATTGTGTGGGTCGTCCTGCTGCTGATCTTTGCAGTGGGATTTCTGCTGGTTCTGCGGCACCACGATGATACGACCAAGAACGGGGCCGCCTCTCGCCGCGGCGCTGGTGGGGGGCCGGTGACGCTGACCACTGCCACGGCGACGAAGGGCGACATCGGCGTGTATCTGGATGCGATCGGTACGGTGACGCCGGTCTATACGGCCTCGATCACGAGCCAGGTGACTGGGACCGGTGATCGCTGTGCACTTTACGGAGGGGCAGATCGTGCGTAAGGGCGATGCGCTGGTCGATATTGATCCGAGACCCTTCCAGGCGACGCTGCTACAGGCGCAGGGCGTCCTGGAGCGGGACCAGGCCATTCTGGCGCAGGCGACGATGGATCGCGACCGCTATCGCGACGCGTGGGCGCGGAATGCGATTCCGAAGCAGACGCTGGATGACCAGGAGAAGATCGTGCTGCAGGACGCAGGCACAGTGAAGAACGACCAAGGGACGGTGGCGTTCGACCAAGTTCAGCTTGGCTACTGCCACATTACGGCGCCGATTGCAGGGAGAGTTGGTCTGCGGCTGGTCGATCCTGGCAACGTGGTGCAGTCGTCGGGGGCAGTCACGCTGGCGGTGATCACGCAGTTGCAGCCGATTACTGTCATCTTCACGATCCCTGAGGACAACCTCGGGCAGGTGCAGCCGCGACTGCGGGAGAGATCGAAGCTTCCGGTAGAGGCGTACGATCGGGCCGCTCTGAAGAAGGTCGCGAGCGGGACGCTGCTGACGCTGGACAACCAGATCGATACGACAACGGGAACAGTTAAGGGGCGGGCAACGTTCGACAATCGGGACTCGTTGCTTTTTCCCAATGAGTTTGTGAATACACGGCTGCTGGTGAATACGTTGCACGGAGCGACCATAATTCCTTCCTCAGCGATTCAACATAACGGCGCCGTGTCGTTTGTCTATGTGATCCAGGACGATACGGCGCACATGCGCAGCGTCAAGCCAGGCGTTACCGAGGGTCTCAACACGGAGGTGACAGGGATCAACCCAGGGGACGTCCTCGCTGACAGCAGCTTCGACAAGCTGCAGGACAAGGCAAAGATCGTCGTTTCGAAGCAGCCGATTCCTGCCAACACAAGCGGGAGTAATGCTCCTTGAGTCCTTCGCGTCCGTTTATTCTGCGTCCTGTGGCGACGTCGTTGCTGATGGCCGCCATTCTGCTGGTCGGCATCGTGAGTTACACGCAACTGCCGGTTTCGGCGCTGCCTGAGGTCGACTATCCGACGATCCAGGTACTGACCTTCTACCCGGGATCGAGCCCGCAGGTGATGGCGACGACTGTGACGGCCCCTCTGGAGCGCCAGTTTGGCCAGCTTCAGGGTTTGAGCCAGATGACCTCGTCGAGCTCCGGCGGGACGTCGGTGATTGTGCTGCAGTTCAATCTCAGCCTGAATATCGACGTCGCGGAAGAAGAGGTGCAATCGGCGATCAATGCGGGTGCGAGCTTTCTGCCGGCGAACCTGCCGGCGCCGCCGATCTACAGCAAGACAAATCCGGCGGACGCACCTGTGCTGACGCTGGCGATCACATCGAACTCGATGGCGCTCTCTCAGGTGGAGGACCTGGTGGACACGCGGCTTGCGCCGAAGATCTCACAGCTGTCAGGTGTGGGCCTGGTGAGCATCAGCGGCGGCCAGAAGCCTGCGGTCCGCATCCAGGCGAACCCGACCGCCCTTTCGTCGTACGGGATAAACCTCGAAGACCTGCGGACGGCCGTGACGCAGAGCAGCGTGAATGCGGCGAAGGGCAACTTCGATGGGCCGCGGCAGGACTATCAGATCGACGCGAACGATCAGCTCGTGACCAGTGCTGACTACAGAAGCGTGGTCATCGCGTATCGAAATGGCGCACCGGTGATGCTGACCGACGTTGCGAAGATTATTGACGGCGTGGAGAACTCGACGCAGGCGGCGTGGATGAATGAGACGCCGGCGGTCATCCTGAATGTGCAGCGGCAGCCTGGCGGCAACACGATCAGTGTTGTGAGAAGCATCAAGCAGCTGCTGCCGCAGCTTGAGGCCAATCTTCCCAAGGGAATCGAGGTAACGACCCTTACGGACTTGACGACGCCGATCCAGGCATCAGTCAGCGATGTCGAGTTTGAGCTGTTGCTGACGGTTGGCCTCGTGGTGATGGTCATCTTTCTGTTTCTAAGAAATCTCTACGCGACGATCATTCCCAGTGTGGCGGTACCGCTGTCATTGATCGGCACCTTCGCTGCGATGTACATGCTCGGGTACAGTCTTGACAATCTGTCGCTGATGGCGCTGACGATTTCGACGGGCTTTGTCGTTGATGACGCGATTGTGATGGTGGAAAACATCTCGCGTTACCTTGAAGAGGGTGATCCTCCGATGGAGGCCGCGTTGAAGGGTGCCGAACAGATCGGGTTCACGATTTTGTCGTTGACCGTCTCGCTGATTGCGGTGCTGATCCCGCTGCTGTTTATGGGCGACGTAGTGGGCCGGCTCTTCCGTGAGTTTGCCGTGACGCTGGCCGTGACGATCGTTGTGTCTGCGGTGGTTTCGCTGACGCTGACGCCGATGATGGCGTCGCGCATTCTGAAGCACAATCCGAAGCACCAGCAGGGGCGCTTCTACCAGGCGTCGGAGCGGGTCTTCGAGGGAATGATCGCGTTTTACGGGCGGACGTTGAAGGTGGTGCTGCGCTACCAGACCATCACGCTTCTGGTCGCGGTCGCGACCCTTCTGCTGACGATCTATCTGTACGTCATTATTCCGAAGGGTTTCTTCCCCGTGCAGGACACGGGCGTGATCCAGGGCATTACGCAGGCATCGCAGACGATTGGTTCGAAGGCGATGGCGGAGAAGCAGAAGGAGGTCGCGAAGGTGATTCTTCAGGACCCGGCGGTCGAGAGCCTCTCCTCTTTCATCGGCGCGGACGGCACGAACACCACGACGAACAGCGGAAGAATGTCGATCAATCTGAAGCCGCTGGAGCAGCGCGACCTGAGCGCGTCGGACGTAGTTCGCAGGCTGCAGACGAAGCTGCGGGACGTGCAGGGCATTCAGATGTTCATGCAGCCGGTACAGAACATCACGGTCGATGACCGCGTGAGCCGGACGCAGTATCAGTACACGCTGGAAGACCCGGACCAGAACGAACTGAATGACTGGACCAATCGTTTTGTGGCCAAGTTGAAGCAGCTGCCGGAGCTGGAAGACGTCGCGACGGACCAGCAGATGGGCGGCCTTGCCGTGTCCCTGGTTATCGATCGTGCCACTGCGTCGCGGCTGGGCGTTGCGCCAACGACGATCGATAACACGCTGTACGACGCATTTGGCCAGCGTCAGATCAATACGATGTATACGCAGCTGAACCAGTATCACGTGATTCTGGAGGCCGAGCCGCAGTTCCAGCTGGATCCGAATAAGCTGCACCATCTGTACATCCAGGCTGGTTCTGCTGCTGGGACCAGCGGCGCGGCTGCGTCCTCCTCATCGTCTAGTGGTTCCACTTCCGCTGGCTCGAACGCGCTGACCAGCTCGGCGTTGTTTACGCCATCGGCGAATACGCTTACTCCGCCAGTCAATGCGCTGACGTCGAGTACTTCCACAGCGACCTCGAGCAAGGGCGCGACCTCGGCTGGAACGACGAGCTCTTCCTATAGCAATGCAGTGCCGTTCAGCGCCTTCTCGCACTTCGAGACTACGACCGAGGCGCTTTCGATCATGCATCAAGGACAGTTTCCGGCGATAACGGTCTCGTTCAATCTTGCGCCGAACGCCGCTCTTGGAGGCGCGATTACGGAGATCACGAAGGTGCAGAAGGACATGCATATGCCGACGAGCCTGCAGGCCGACTTTCAAGGGACGGCAGCATCGTTCCGGAATTCGCTGTCTAATATGCCGCTGCTGATCCTTGCCGCGCTGGTTACGGTGTATATCGTGCTCGGAGTCCTGTATGAAAGCTTCATCCATCCGATTACGATTCTTTCCACACTGCCTTCCGCTGGTGTGGGTGCGTTTCTTTCTCTGATTCTTTTTCATCAGGACCTGAGCGTGGTCGCTATTATTGGGTTGGTCCTGTTGATCGGTATCGTTAAGAAGAACGGCATTATGATGGTCGACTTCGCGTTGGATGCGGAACGGCATCAAGGACTCGATGCGACCGAAGCGATCTATCAGGCGTGCCTGCTTCGCTTCCGGCCGATCATGATGACGACGATGGCGGCGCTGCTGGGCGGGCTGCCGCTTGCGTTTGGCACCGGTATCGGCTCCGAGTTGCGCAGGCCGCTGGGTATTGCGATGGTCGGCGGCCTGCTTCTGAGCCAGATATTGACGCTATATACGACGCCTGTGATCTATATCTTCTTCGACAACCTGGCGACTCGGTTTTCAAAGAAGAAATCGAGGGTAGAGCACCGTGGACCTCGCGAGCACGGAGGCGAGCCTGAGGCGGCTGGACTGTCATGAATCTCTCTGCGCCATTTATTCATCGGCCAGTGGCAACTACGCTATTGACGGTGGCGATTGCGATTGCCGGCGCAATTGCTTTTACCGTGCTTCCCGTGTCGCCACTGCCGCAGGTCGACTTTCCGACGATCTCAGTGAATGCAAGCCTGCCTGGTGGGAGCGCCGAGATTATGGCGTCCTCGGTGGCGACACCGCTGGAACGACAGTTTGGTCATATCGCCGGTGTTTCGGAGATGACCTCTTCCAGCAGCCTGGGCACTACTTCGATCACGATCCAGTTTGACCTGAGCCGCAACATCGATGGGGCCGCGCGCGATGTTCAGGCGGCCATCAATGCGGCCCGCACTTACCTGCCCGCAAACCTTCCGGGGAACCCTACCTATCGCAAGGTGAATCCGGCCGATGCGCCGATCATGATTATCGGGCTTACCTCAGATAAATACGGACCGAATAAGCTCTACGACGAAGCTTCGACGATCGTCCAGCAAAAACTCTCGCAGATCCAGGGGGTTGGACAGGTAAATGCCGGCGGCGGCGCGCTGCCATCGGTGCGAGTTGAAGTGAATCCGACAAAGCTCGCGAGCCTCGGCCTCACGATGGCCAATCTTCAGTCCGTTCTGAGTCTGCAGAATTCAAATTTAGCTAAAGGGCAGATCTCGAACGGAGACATCTCGGCGGACATTATTGCCAACGATCAGATTTCCCTCGCAGAAGAGTATAAGCCGATCATCGTCGGGTACAACAATGGCTCCGCGGTGCGGCTGTCCGATGTGGCGGACGTCGTCGATTCCACGCAGAACCTGCGGGCCGCGGGATATTTGAACGGCAAACGCGCGGTGACCCTGATCGTTTTCCGTCAACCAGGCGCGAACATTATCGACACGGTCGACCGGATCTATGCAGCGCTGCCTTCGGTAAAAGCGTCGATTCCTCAGGGAATCAATACGACAGTCGTTCTCGATCGCACGACGACGATTCGGGCATCAGTGAGCACCGTCGAAAAGACGCTGTTGCTCTCGATCGCACTGGTAATCGCCGTCGTTTTTATCTTTCTACGCAGCGGCCGGGCGACGCTGATTCCGGCGGTTGCGGTTCCGGTTTCTCTGATTGGTACTTTTGCGGTGATGTATCTCTGCGGCTACAGCCTCGACAACCTGTCGCTGATGGCGCTGACCATCTCCACCGGCTTTGTTGTGGACGATGCGATCGTTGTGATGGAGAACATCACACGACATATTGAAGACGGGATGGAGCCCTTCGCTGCAGCCCTGAAAGGGGCACAAGAGATTGGCTTTACGGTTTTTACTATCAGCATGTCGCTGATTGCCGTCTTCATCCCGCTTCTAATGATGGGCGGGATCGTCGGCAGGCTATTCCGGGAGTTTGCGGTCACACTTTCGACTGCAATTCTGGTATCGATGGCAATTTCTTTGACCACGACACCGATGATGTGCGCCTATATCTTGAAGAACCCTCATAAAGAGAAGCACGGTCGATTGTATATGGCCACGGACAGGGTCTTCGATTGGGTACTTTCGCTCTACCGGCGGAGCCTTCATTGGGTACTGGAAAACCCGGTGCTGATCCTTACGGTCTTGTTTCTTACGATTGCACTGAACGTTGCGATTGTTATCAAGATTCCGAAGGGATTCTTTCCCCTGCAGGACACCGGCTCGCTGGGTGGGGCCGTGCGTGGACCTCAAGACGCCTCTTTCTATTCGATGAACGACGCCATCCAGAAGATTTTGAAGGTCGTCAAAAACGATCCGGCGGTCGCCAATGCGATCTCGTTTACTGGGGGTGGGGGCGCCTCCAATACTGCAAATATGTTCGTGTCGCTGAAGCCTTTGGAGGAGCGAAAGATCAGTGCTTCGGACGTAATCAACAGGCTTCGTCCGAAGTTGAATCGCCTGACGGGGGCGTCTTCGTTTCTGCAGGCGGGGCAGGACCTTCGCATCGGGGGACGCGGCAGTAATGCGCTTTATCAGTACACAATTCAGGCCGACAACCTTTCCGATCTCCAGACGTGGGGGCCCAGGCTGCTCACCGAGATGATGAAACTGCCGGGTTTTCAGGACGTCAGTTCGGACCAGCAGAATGGCGGGCTGGATGAGTTGTTGCACTACGACCGGGTGACCGCCGCGCAGCTTGGCCAGACTGCGCAATCGCTCGATCAGGGTCTCTACAGCGCCTTCGGTCAATCGGAGGTCTCGCTCATCTATACGCAGCTGAACCAGTATTACGTTGTGCTTGAGGTAGCTCCGGAGTATTGGCAGACTCCAGAGGGTCTCAAGGACATTTACTTCCATCCGCCCGGCACCAGCAGCACGACAGCGAGCGGGAACGTCCCTCTGGCCGCAGTCGCGGCGGCCAAAACCAGCACTACGCCGCTTGCGTTGAACCATACAGGACTGTTCCCTTCGGTGACAGTCTCCTTCAACCTGGCGCCGGGTGTTTCGCTGAGCGATGCAACGCTTGAGATCGCCCAGATGCAGCAAAAACTGGGTACGCCTTCCACGGTGCATGGGTTCTTTGCGGGGACTTTGCTGGCATATCAACAATCGCTGGGCACCGAGCCGCTCTTGGTCGTAACTGCGATCCTTGCCATTTTCATTGTTCTCGGCATCTTGTATGAGAGCCTGGTGCATCCGATTACCATTATTTCGACGATTCCTTCGGCGAGCGTAGGCGCGATGATGGCGCTGATGATTTTCAAGGAAGATCTGAACGTCATCTCAATTATTGGAATTGTGCTGCTGATCGGCATCGTGAAGAAGAACGCGATCATGATGATCGACTTTGCACTGCAGGCAGAACGCGAAGGTGGCATGAACACGGAGGATGCGATCTTCCAGGCGTGCATGCTGCGTTTCCGTCCGATCCTGATGACGACGATGGCGGCGCTGTTTGGCGCGTTGCCGCTGGCGTTTGGGACCGGTACCGGCGCTGAGCTGCGCCGGCCACTCGGAATCACTATTGTTGGGGGGTTGATCGTAAGTCAGATGCTTACTCTCTATACCACTCCTGTCGTTTATCTTGCGCTCGACCGTTTGCGCCTGCGTGCGATGGGCAAAGAGCGCGATACGTTTCATCCGATCGAGGGCCCAACTGCCGCCGGTGCGGAGTAAATTATGGATGTCTAAAACTATGATCAACCTTCGACTCAAATTAACTGTATGTCCCGCGATTACGACGCTCCTGCTGACAGGGTGCATGGTGGGGCCGAAGTATCATGCGCCTTCGCCCTCGGCCACGGCCACAGCTCCGCCGGTTTCGTACAAGGAGTCGCCGACACAGTTTCAGGAGACCGACGGCTGGAAGGTGGCGCAGCCGCAGGACGCGATGCTCCACGGCAAGTGGTGGGAGATCTACAACGATCCCGAGTTGAATGCGCTGGAAGACAAGTTGAACATCGACAACCAGAACATCAAGCAGTTTTTTGAGAACTTCATGACGGCGCGGTCGCTGATCGCGGAGGCGCGCTCGCAGCTCTACCCGACGGCGACGATCGGGCCTTCGTATACGCGTTCGCGTTCGTCGTCGAATCTCGGAACCTCGTCTAACGCGAATCCCGGACATGAGTCCTCGTTGGGTTCGCTGCCGGCCGATATCTCCTGGGAGCCTGATCTATGGGGGAAGATTCGCAATACGATTCACGAGGAGCAGTACAACGCGCAGTTGAGCGCCGCGGACCTCGAGAATGAGAAGCTGACGGAACAGGCCAGCCTGGCGGAGTTTTTCTTTGAGATACGCGGCCAGGATGCGTTGCAGCAGCTGTTGAACGACACTGTGGCGGCGGACAGGAAGGCGCTTGAATACGCACAGGCCCAGTACGATACGGGCATTGGTGACAGGATCTCGGTGGTAGAGGCCCAGACAACACTGGAGACCGTGCAGTCGCAGGCGATCAACCTTGGTGTGGCGCGGGCGCAGTTTGAACATGCGATTGCGGTGTTGGTGGGGGTGAACCCGTCGGAGTTTTCGATTCCGGTGAAGCCCTTGCTGACGAACGCGCCGCCGATTCCGATCGGGATGCCGTCGGGGCTGCTGGAGCGGCGGCCGGACATTGCCGCAGCGGAGCGCAGCCTGGCGGCAGCGAATGCGCAGATTGGAATAGCCTACGCGGCGTACTACCCCACTCTTACGTTGGGCGCGTCCGGCGGCTTCGAGAGCTCGACATGGAAGCATCTCTTCGACTGGCCGAGCCGAGTGTGGTCGATCGGGCCGTCGGTGAGCGAGACGGTTTATGATGGCGGGCTGCGCCGCGCGACGGTGAATCAGTTCATCACAACCTATAACGCTGACGTCTCGAGCTACCGACAGACTGTGCTGACCGCGTTTCAACAAGTTGAAGATTACCTGGCCGCGGTGCGTATCCTGTCGCAGCAGGTTTTGAAACAGGAGCAGGCGACGAGTTCGGCTGAGGAGGGGTTGAAGCTGGAGACGGCGCGATATGAGACCGGGGTCGATCCCTATCTGCTTGTGGTGACGGCGCAGACGACGCTGCTGACTAATCAGCAGACGCTGGCTACATTGCATGTGCAGGAGATGACGGCTTCGGTGCAGTTGATTGAGGCGCTTGGCGGTGGTTGGGACAGGACGCAGCTGCCGACACCGGCCGAGGTTTCCAAGAAGCTGGATAAGGCGGACACCACGATACAGAAGTAGGCCGATCTAAATGACCACTGGTTTGCCCTTGTCGTTCAGGCCGATGCGGGCCATTGGCATTTCGTGGTCGTGTGTAAACAGAACCAGCCAGTTCTCCGGAATGGCGCGCTGATAGAAACGCTTGCGCTGCGCAATGGTCTCGACAGGATCGAGGTCGTATCCCATCACCCATGTCGGATCCAGATGCGCGCTCGTGGGAACCAGGTCGGAGATGTAGCAGGCGTGTTGCACTGCGCCGCCTGGGGCCTTCGACTCGATGTGGACCGCCATGAGGTGCGCTGTATGCCCCGGAAAAATCTCCACGCTGATTCCGGGACATATCTCCGGACGGGCCCTGATTCCATCGTTATCGAGAAGCGTCATCTGCCCTGACTCGATAAGCGGATCGTAGTTCGGCGAGAGGTAGCTGACGCGATCACGGTCAAGCTGCAGGTGACCATGTTTGACCTCGCCGAGGTGGGCGAAGTAGCGAGCATTCGGAAACGTCGGCGTCACGGAACCATCTGCGTGCAGCGTCGTGTTCCAGCCGCAGTGGTCGAAGTGCAGGTGACTGTTGATCACAACATCTACTTCCTCAGGCCGTATACCGGCTGCCGCGAGAGACCGCGGCAGTAGCTCCTGATTGCACTGGATCGCGCGCATCTTTGCCGACTGCTTGTTGCCAATTCCAGTCTCGATCAGCACAGTTTGCCTGCCAGTCCGCACAACTACGGTATTGAGCCCCAGGAGGATGCGGTTCTGCTCGTCCACGGCCGCACGCTTCTCCCATAACGGCTTCGGCACGACGCCAAACATGGCGCCACCGTCCAGCCTGTAGGTCCCATCTGTGCAAACCGTAAGTTCAAATTCTCCAAGGTGCGTGCGCACACGAACCAATTCGGAAGCCGGATCCAGCCCCTCAGAGGTACACAAACTTGTGCTGTTGTCGGGATTCATAACTGTCCTCACTCACATCCTACTGTGAGGGAAGACGCCCCAGCCAGGGCGAGTCTACGCCGGCGGGGCCTGTGCTGTGGTCAACAACTCCGCGCTGACCGTAGTGTGCTCTCCGCCCGTTCCGGCGACCATCTCAGCAGTTGCTGCTGCAGTGACAAGTGCACCCGTTGTAGGCGCGCGCTTGCTTTGAAAGCACTGCCGGCAAAGCACGGGGCGTCCCTGTGTCGGTTTGAAGGGCACCGTCGTCTCAATGCCGCACGCCGAACATTCGGTGCGCGTCTCGGTGCGCGAGAGTCCCGCCGCAGCAGGCCCCGTGCCCGTCTTTACACCGGCGCCGGACCGTTTGGACTTGCATGGTTTACAGCGCTTCGGGTCATTCTTGAATTGTTTGTCGAAGAAAAAGAGTTGTTCCCCGGCGGTGAAGATGAATTCGCCGCCACAATCTGCGCATGTTAAGAGCCGATCCAGAAATTCCATACCGCTTCTCCCGTGTTGCCGAAAGGAGAACCATCCAAAGGGCCTGATCGTGGAGGCGCCACCGGCGGTCAACCTTTGCTGATGATCGTTACTTCTCGGATTTTGAAGGGGGCCCAAAATGCGAATGCGTCGAACGCTTCGATTTGCCAGTCAGGTGGGCCGATTTGCGGACCCTATCTGCCGGTGCCAGTCGATGGCGGGAGTCCATCGCACTGGCGGATTCAGGCGGCCGTCTCTTCGGACTCTCCTGAAGAGGAGGAGACGGCCTGCCAGGGTTGCGAAGCCGGAACTAATCCTGCTCCTTGCGGACTTTCTTGCGATTGCGCTTGCGAGCAAGCGCCTCTTTCACACGCTTCTTTTCACCTGGTTTCAGATAAAAAGAGTGGCGCTTGACTTCCTTGATGATGTCTTCCGTCTGCACCTTGCGCTTAAAGCGGCGCAGTGCGTTCTCAAGGGGTTCGCCTTCTTGTACTCGAACCTCTGCCAAGAAAAATACACCTCCAAACAGTCCCAATCGGGATATCTTCCAGAATACTCTCGTTTGATGCCGGAATTACATAAAACGTTGGTAATCGCGGGGTCACGGAGCAAAGCAAATTCAAAAATGGACTTGCGGACTTACGATCCAGCGTAAAATCTCTTTCATGCTTCGTTCCTATCAGGGAATAACCCCCGTCGTTCCAATAAGCTGCTACATCGATCCGTCCGCACAGGTGATCGGCGACGTCATTCTGGGCGAACAGGCGAGTGTGTGGATGAACGCGGTCGTCCGGGGCGATGTTAACTCTATTCGCATCGGCGCGAAGAGCAATGTGCAAGACTGTGCAGTGTTGCATGGAATGCGCTACCTGTACCCTGTCATCGTCGGTGAGATGGTTACCATCGGCCACAATGCTACTGTGCATGGTTGTGTGCTTGAGGACGCAGTCCTTGTCGGCATCGGCGCGACCATCCTGAACAACGCGCGCATCGGCGAGGGATCGATCATCGCGGCCGGGGCGGTGATTCCGGAGCAGACGGTAATTCCACCGAACTCACTAGTCGCCGGCGTTCCAGGCAAAATACGCCGCACTCTGGGTGACGAAGACCGAGCGCTTATCCTCAAATACGCCACGAATTATCTGGACTATACGGCAATCTATCTAAAAGAAACTTCCAATCGATAAATATTGGCGTAAGATCCTTTTACCGATGGAGAAAGACCATGCGCAGAAGCCTTGCTCGTCAGGCTGCACTGTCGTTGTGTCTCATGACGATGGGATGCGGTCGCGCCTGTGCGCAGACGAGCATACCGGACGGACGAACTTCAGTTCTGGCGATGCCGCTCATCAACACGAGAGCTGTCGCAACTATTACGACGCCGGTGATGATCAACGGACGTCCCTACGCTCGTCCCACTAACAAGCAGCAGTTCATCGGCTATTTGAAGGACTCTTACGGTCTGCCTGCATTTGCCGGAGCAGGGGTCCGATCGGTATATGGGCAGCTTCGCGGAAAGCCGGATGAGTGGGGACAGGACTGGCCGGGTTACGGTCAGCGGTTCGGATCGGCCCTGGCTGTGTCCGCAATCAACGGCAATGTGCGGTATGGGTTGGAGACGTTGTTCCACGAGGACATGCGATACATTCCGTGCCACGGTTGCCGCGCTAAGAAAAAGATCGAGAACGCGCTGCTCGCGGAAGTGACAGCGCGGCACGATTCGGACGGCCATCGATTCTTCACTTTGACACCGACGATCGCGGACTTCTCCGGGCCGATCATCGCGCATACTTTCTGGTTTCCTCAACCATCCGGGCCAATCGATGGGGTCATTGCAGCGCGGCTCGTCTTCGCGACCCGAATTGGTGGACATCTCTTTCGGGAGTTTGTGCTGGAGCGGCGTCACAAGGACCCCAAACTGGAAGATTGAGCTCGCATAGGACGGCGCTGCCATTTTCGCTACACTGAGAGTAATGGCAATTTTGAAGGCAGTACGCGGCACCCGGGACCTGTTACCCCCTGAGACCGCGCTTTGGAACCACGTTGAGGTGACCGCCCGGGCGATCTTTGGGCGCTATGGGTTTGGGGAGATCCGTACACCGATCTTTGAGGACACGGCGTTGTTTGCGCGCGGCGTTGGCGAGGAGACGGACATCGTCTCCAAGGAGATGTACACGTGGGAGGACTCGTGCGCGGGCCGATAGCGACAGTGCGCAGAGTCTGACGCTGCGGCCGGAGAATACGGCGGGCGTGGTGCGGGCGTATATCGAGCACAAGCTGGCTGATACCGGGATGCTGCAGAAGCTGTTCTATATAGGGCCTCAGTTTCGGCGGGAACGACCGCAGCGGGGAAGGTATCGACAGTTCTGGCAGATCGGGGCGGAGGTGCTTGAACCGGCCTGGTCTGGGGCGGACAGTGCTTTGCGTGATGCTGAGGTTCTGGAGATGCTGTCCACGTTCCTGAATGAGCTTGGTGTGAAGGGTTGGAAGCTGGAGGTCAACTCGGTTGGTTCTTCCACTGATCGGCCGCGTTATGTAGCTGCGTTGCGCGAAGCGTTAGCTCCGGTGAAGGAGAGGATGACCGCGGACAATCAGCGGCGGGCGGAGACGAATCCGTTGCGTGTGCTCGACAGCAAGGCGCCTGAGGACCAGGAGATCATCGAGGGGCTGCCGAGGATCGCAGACTTTCTGGATGATGCGAGCAAGGAGCACTTTGCACAGGTGCTTGCTGCGCTCGATGCTTGTGGCGTTGCTTATACGGTGAATCCGCGGCTGGTGCGCGGTTTGGACTACTACACGCGGACGACGTTTGAGTTCACCGTGCCTGATGGAAGCGGTTTGGGGACACAGAACGCTCTGCTCGGCGGAGGGCGATATGACGGGCTTTCGGAGATGCTGGGTGGACCGAAGGCGCCGGGAATCGGGTTTGCGATCGGCGAAGACCGTTTGGTGCTGACTTTGCAAGCTCAGGCGAAGGCCGCTGCGGAGCCGAAGCTTGATGCGTTCATTGCTCCGATGGGCCTGGCGCAGAACGCTGCGGCACTGGTGTTGGCGAAGGAGTTGCGCGCAGCGGGACTTTCGATCGACGTTGGAGATGGAAGCTTTCGGTTGAAGAAGTCCTTTGAGGCAGCGGACAAACTGGCGCGGCGAATGGTGATTCTGGGTGAGGACGAGATCGCGTCGGGTATTCTGACGGTTAAAGACTTTAGTGCGGGCGAACAGACGAAGGTGCCTCGAGCCAGTCTTGCGGACTTTCTGCGAGGTTGAATTTTTGTTCTTCTGCAAACGATAAGCAACTAGAAGGTGAATTGGACCATGTTGGATTTTTTAGGGAGTTTACAGCGGACGCATAGGTGCGGCCAGCTTCGTGCGGAGCAGGACGGGCAGCCGGTTGTCCTGATGGGTTGGGTGAACCGTCGGCGTGACCATGGCAACCTGATCTTTCTCGATGTGCGCGACCGGACTGGGATCACTCAGGTCGTGCTCGACAAGGAGGTGTCCGGTGAGGCGCATGCTAAGGCCGAGGCGGCGCGCTCGGAGTATGTGGTTGCGGTGAAGGGCAAGGTGCGGCGGCGTGGCGCCGGGCTCGACAACCCGAATATGCCGACCGGACAGATCGAGGTCGTTGCCAGCGAGCTTCTGCTGCTGAATGAGGCGAAGACGCCGCCGTTCTCTCCTGCGGAAGAGGCAATTGCGAACGAGGAGGTGCGGCTGAAGTATCGCTATCTTGACCTGCGACGTCCGCAGATGCAGTCGAACTTTGAGCTGCGCAGCAAGGTCGCGATGGCTATTCGTAATTATCTTGTCGAACAGGGCTTTCTTGAGATTGAAACTCCTTTCATGACGCGTTCGACGCCGGAGGGTGCTCGTGATTATCTGGTGCCGAGCCGGGTGCATACGGGCAGCTTTTATGCGCTGCCGCAGTCGCCGCAGATCTTCAAGCAGATCCTGATGATCTCGGGGTTCGATCGCTACTTCCAGATCGCGCGGTGCTTCCGTGATGAGGACCTGCGCGCGACCGTCAGCCGGAGTTCACCCAGATCGACCTGGAGATGACCTTTCCGCAGCAGGAGACGGTGTTTCGCGTCGCCGAGGGGTTTCTGACGGCGGCGTTCAAGACTGCGGGGATTTCGCTGACCTCTCCTTTTATTCAGATGACGTACGACGAGGCCATTCGGCGATATGGAATCGACAAGCCGGATATGCGTCTGCCGGCCCTGGTGGAGTTGAGCGGTGAGTTGACCCCGGAGTTCCGCGAGACGTTGAAGATCGAGCAGCATCTTCCGGTGCTCGGATTCGTGATTCCCGGCGTCGGCGCACTCAGTGGGACCGCTCGCAGGGGCCTGACCGAGGAGATCCGTGGATCGTTCGGTGACAGCGGACTGGATGTGCTCGACCTTGCGCGGCTGAAGACGAACGCGGCCTTCACTACGCTGGCCAATGCGATTGAGTCGAAGCTGGCTGCCGAACCTACGCTCGTAGAAGGTGTGACTCCGGAGCGACCTGGTGATCGTCATCACTCCGAAGATCGGTGCGCCGGCGAAGTGGAACCATGATCCGCAGTGGATCTATAAGCGGGCCGGCGCGTTGCGGCTTGAGCTGGCGAAGAAGTATGCCGACAAGCACAAGCTTTTTGAGCAGACGGGCACTGAGGCAGACTTCAAATTTTTGTGGGTCACCGACTTTCCTATGTATGAGTGGGACGAGGAGACCAAGACGTGGAACGCTGCGCACCATCCGTTCACCTCGCCGCATGAGGAGGACATCAAGGCCGGGCGCCTTACCAGCGACAAGGGTGCTGTGCGGGCGCTAGCGTACGACATTGTGCTGAACGGGACTGAGCTTGGTTCGGGATCCATTCGTATTCATCGCCGGGACGTGCAGGCCGAGATCTTCCGGTCGCTGGGTATGTCGGAGGCAGAGGCGAAGGAGCGGTTTGGGTTCTTTCTTGATGCTCTCGAGTACGGCACGCCTCCGCATGGCGGGATTGCGCTAGGGTTGGACCGGATTGTGATGATTCTTGCTGGTGCATCGAGCCTCCGTGAGGTGATTGCGTTTCCGAAGACGGCGAAGGCGATCGACCTGATGGTCGATGCGCCTACGCCGGTGAGCGAAGAGCAGCTGCGGGAGTTGCATTTGAAGATTGTGACGCGGAGTTAGGGCGAGCAACGGCGAAATGCGGGGATCCTTCACTGCGTTCAGGATGACGACGTGGACACTGCGTTCAGGATGACGACGTAGGCACTGCGTTCAGGATGACGACGTAGGCACTGCGTTCAGGATGACGACGTAGGTACTGCGTTCAGGATGACGACGTGGACACTGCGTTCAGGATGACGACGTGGACACTGCGTTCAGGATGACGACGTAGACACTGCGTTCAGGATGACGACGTAGGCACTGCGTTCAGGATGACGACGTAGGTACTGCGTTCAGGATGACGACGTAGGTACTGCGTTCAGGATGACGACGTAGACGCTGCGTTCAGGATGACGACTTAGAACAACGACGTTGGAAGACCCAGGCCGCTTCGTCTATTCGTCCTCCTCCTCCTCCTCCTCTTCGTCTTTGTCGTCGTCTTCGAACTCTTCCCATAGGAGGTTTGCGTCGGGACTGTCGTAGACGGCACCGGGTTCGGCGAGGAATTGGCCGTCGGAGGTGGGTTCGGCGGAGAGGACGACCTTGGACGGGCTGGGGTTTGAGGTCATGCGCGCGAGGTTGCTGGAGGCGATCTGGAGGCCATAGAGAAGCGCGGTGGCCTGGCGCGGCTCCATCTGGCCGGAGGCGAGGGCGTTGATGACGACTGAGAGGGCCACCTGAACAGACTCGCGATCTTCCAGTGCGCTGAGATGGACGGGTTGGGCGCGGACGATGGAGTCTGACGCGACTTCGATGGGGCGAAAGCGGCTGTGGCGCTGGTGCAGGCGGGAGTGAAAGAAACACCACTGGTCGTTGCTCAGTGAGGGCGCTTCGCATTGGGTCCCGTTGGTCTTGATGTGACGGCATAGCGCGTATTGCATGGTTTCTCCTTGGGGGTACCCCCCGGGTCTGGATGTAGATTTCTAATGTTTGCAATGAGTTAGCTGGAGTTGGTTCCGCCAAATTCGTGCAATCAAAAGGGTTATAGCTAAATTCGTGTAAGTAAATGACTTAATGGTTTAAATGCAAAAGCCCCGGCTTAGTGCCCGGGGCTTTTTTCGATCTATATTCAGTATAGCGGGTTGAGCGGAACTAAAATGCCAAGTGTAAATTGATGTGGGTCAATGGGTTAGGTTGTTTTGGGGCTTGACATGCAATTTTTGGGCTGAAAACGCAGAAAAAAAATAACGGCAAAAACAAAGGCAATAAAATCAGTCGCTTCGCCCTCGGGCTTCGATCCGGGTTGCCGCTTCGCGGCTGGATGGACGCGGGCTGAAGCCCCGCTTTATCTGGAGGCAAAGGCCACGGCAAGGACAGACGTAGATTCCTCCGCTCCGCTGCGGAATGACAACCAAAGAAGCAACGACAACGACAACGACAAAAGCAGAAGCAAAAGCAAAAGCAAACGCAGATTCCTCCGCTACGCTGCGGAATGACAACCAGAAAAGCAACGACAACGGCAACGACAAAAGCAGAAGCAAACGCAAACGCAGATTCCTCCGCTACGCTGCGGAATGACAACCAAAGAAGCAACGACAAAAGCAGAAGCAAACGCAAACGCAGATTCCTCCGCTACGCTGCGGAATGACAACCAAAGAAGCAACGACAACGACAACGACAAAAGCAGAAGCAAAAGCAAACGCAGATTCCTCCACTACGCTGCAGAATGACAACCAGAAAAGCGGAGGCAAAGGCAAAAGCAAAGGCAAACGGCAGGTCTTCTGCTTGCGGCCAAGGTTGACAATCTTAAAACGACAACAGCAAGAACACCGTGCGTGAGCGCGGGTGGCCGTCCGCAGTGAACGGTGGGACATCAGGTTAGTTGATCGGGCGTTTGACTAGTTCATCCAACGTTTGTCGTTGGGATCTTTGCGGAGCTCGTCAGGGTCGACGTAGCGGCCGTCCTTGTCGAAGTGGACCTCGCGGTTCTGCTTGCGCATGTAGACCTCGAACTTGCGGGCGGCGCGGCGGCGTTTCCAGCGGTAGTAGTTGTTGCGCATGCCGAAGTATTGCTCGGTGAATCCGAAGGCGAAGCCGCGGCGAGGGGCGAACTTGACGTAGAGGAAGCCGCAGAGGGCGCCGGAGAGCTGGAGGAGAGCGCCGAAGCTGTCGGCCTGTTTGAGCAGGAGCGCGATGGCGATGAGGATGTAGATGGCCACCATGTACTTGGCCTTGATGCGGACGAGGAACCAGAGGAGGAATTCCTGGTCGCCGAAGATCATGGCGATGGCGATGAGAAGGCCGAAGATCCCGGACCAGCAGCCGGCGGCGGCGTCGATGGGTTGGAGGTTGAGGACACGGGTGAAGGAGAAGGCAGTCGCGATGATTGCGCCGCCGATGACGGAGGAGAAGTAAAGCTCGGCGAGCCAGCGGCCGCCGAAGGAGGGTTCGAGGAGCGAGCCGGTGAACCAGAGGGTGAGCATGCCGAAGAGGATGCCGAGAATGCCCTCGTTGATGAAGGAGTAGGTGAAGAGCTGCCAGAGCTGGCCGTGGACGACGGCGAGGGGTTCGAGGATGAGATGGCTTTGCAGCAGGAGTGCGACGTGAGGGGTCGAGCCAGCCAAGGAGGAGCAGACCGAAGAAGACTGCGACGTTCGCAAGGATGAGCTTGCGAGTGACGCCTGCAAATGCCGGGAGGCTGAGCGTGATGGGACCGGAGCGGGGCATGCTTTCTTTCTTATTCCATCATAGGCGCGGGCGGGCGGGACTGCACTGCTTGGACGTTAAAGGCAGGCGAAGGCGCGTGGGTTGGTGGGTGTCTACACGCTTCGAACAAAATACGGGGATTCTTCCCCATTCGACTGCGCTCAGGGTCAGAATGACGATTCCTGCTCTCATTGAGTTGACGATGAAAATCCGCTAATTTGTTGAAGGCGTTGGTGCCGTCGTGGTTCCGGGAACGGGTCTCGTACGGGGTGGTGGGACGGGGTAGACGGCGGCGCTGCGGTGACCGGCTGGATCGACGGAGCGAACGCCGAAGATTACGTTGTCCTTGGAGATGGGCAGGGCGGCGGAGGTGGCGTCGCCGACGGGGACGAAGGTGGTCCAGTCGGGCTGGTCGGTGTCGCGGTAGACGACCTCGAAGGAGGCGTTGGCGGGGAAGCCGGCGGGCTTTTCCCAGCGGAGGTTGGTGCGGGTGTCGTAGGGTGGATCAAGGACGGCGACGTTTTGTGGCTGGCCGGGCGCGGAGGCCAGGGTGGCAAGGGTGGCAGCGTTGAGGCGGGCGACGTTGGCGATGTAGCTGAAGTCGTCGAACTTGAGGAGATCGCCGTACTCGATGCCGTTTTCGGTGCGGAGGTCCTGGTGCTGGTGGTTGAAGTTTTCGAGCCACTCGGTGAAGCGGACGGCGGCGAAACCCTCCTGGGAGAAGCTGGTGTGGTCGCCACCGCGGCCGAAGCGGTCGCGACGGAAGACCATTACGGGATGGAAGGCAGGGACCATGCGAATGGCCATGTTGTGGGGCTCGCCGCCGGGCGTGTTGGCGGAGAGGCGCTGGGAGGTGGGATGGAAGTAGGTGCGGCCTACGTCGACGATGGCGCGGGCGAGTTCGCGGGCGGGAGAGTCGTTCTCGGCGCCGATGGTCTGGATCTGGCGGAGCTGCTCGAGGGTGGCGGGGCCGGGGACGCCTTCGGAGAAGACGCGGACGACGGACTTGTCTGCGCCGACTGCGCCGGGGGTGGTGTCGCCGCCGACGATGTCGTTGTTGAGGACGGCTTCGAGCTGCCAGTTTTCAGACCTTGCGAGTTTGGCGAAGTGACGGCTGCCGTTGAGGCCTTGCTCTTCGCCGGCCACGGTGAGGAAGATGATGGTGGAGGGGAACTTGAGCTTGCTGAGGACGCGGGCGCATTCGAGGGAGACGGCGGTGCCGCTGGCGTCGTCGTTGGCGCCGGGTGCTGGGTCGTGGGTGTTGCCGTTGGTGGAGTTGCGGGAGTCGTAGTGGCCGGTGACGAGGACCATGCGCGGGGCCTGGGCGGGATCGGTGCCGTGGAGGATGGCGTAGACGTTGGTGATCTTGGTGGGTCGGGTGATGCGCGCGGCAGGGCCGGTGGCGGGAGGCTCGACGAATTCGTCGCGCTTGACGTCGAGGCAGCTGTTGCAGGCCTCGGAGTAGCGCTTGAATTCGGACTCGATCCAGTCGGCGGCGGCGCTCACGCCTGTGCCGGGGGCGAGGTCGGTGTCCATGCTGGAGAGGGTGCTGCGGTTGTTGAAGCTGACGAGTTTGGTGATGATGGCCTGGATGTTGTCGGGAGAGACCTGCTGGAGCGCGGCGACGATGGCGGGATCGGGCGGTGCGGGGGGAATGGGCTGGCCGGCCGGGAGGGGCTGTTGCGCGTGGAGAAGGCCGGCGGCGAGCAGGACGGTGACAACGGTAAGGCGGTTGAAATGAGTGAGGAAGCGGGGGCCGACGGTCACTGGAGTTCTCCTTGTGTGGAAACCAAGATGCTGTTGCAATCGTATGCTTGACGAATGGGCGGGAAGGCCGCTAAATAAATAACGGGGGTTGTCCGCGAGTGCTGTTCCCATAATCCTATAAGCGTAGTGCTATAGGTGGGTGGACGAACCAAGTACCTGGAGGCTCGATCATGGCTGTTGTATGTCCCGAATGCGATAACCCGATTATCGTCGATGTCGATGAGGTGGAGGAAGGCGAGACGGTCCAGTGCGATGAGTGCGGGATGGACCTGGAGATCGTCTCCGTCGATCCGCTAGAGGTGGCGGCGATCGATGTAGGCGGGTTATGACGACGAAGACCCCATGCATACTGACGATGAGGAAGATGAGTAACGGCAGGCTATTGACCAAGGGGGCCGTATACTGAAGCTATGAAGTGTATTCCTGTGTCGCTCCGTTCTTTTGCCAGCAAAGTGGTTCTTGCCGCGAGTTGCATGACGGCCTTTTCGGTCGCTGTGCGGGGCGCAGCAGTGTTCGCGCAAGACCGCGGGCCGGCGCAGCGCGTTGTCCAGGGGAAGGTCGTCGATGGTGCGAATGCGCCGATCAAGGGAGCAGTGGTGTATCTGAAGGACAGCCGCAGCCTGTCGGTGAAGAGCTACTTCTCTGATGATCAGGGCGGGTACCGGTTTGGGCAGCTCTCGCAGAACTACGGACTACGAGGTGTGGGCGGAGAACAACGGCAAGAAGAGCGCGGTGAAGAACATCAGCTCGTTCGACAACAAGAGCCAGTTTTATATCAATTTGAAGATCGATAAGTAGTTTGGACGCTTAAGTGAAGATGGCGCTGGATCGGGTGATCCGGCGCCATCTTTTTGCTGGGTGATCGATTAGTCGGCGATGCCTGGGTTGGGCGGGTCGATTCCGAGGGCGGTGGCGAGGGCGATGAGGTGGTCCTGCTCCTGCATGAGGATCTCGCGGATCGATTCGCCGATGGCAAACTCGTTGAGCTCGTCGCACTGCTTGATGCGGCGGCGGTACTGGCGAATGGTTTCGTGCTCATTTTCGAGGTCGAACCGGAGCATGTCCTCTGCCTTCTCGGAGGTTTTTACCGGCTTGGGCGTGACTGACGGCATGCCGCCCAGGTAGTCGATGTGATTCGCGACGGCGAGGGCGTGGGCGAGCTCTTCTTTGGCGTGGACTTCGAGCTCGGCGGCGATGTTCATGTATGCCGCTCCCTTGAGGACCTGGGAGTAGTTGACGTAGGCGATGATGGCCTGGAATTCGCGGGCAAGGTCTTCGTTGAGGAGGTCTATGAGTGGCCTTGCGGGTGAGGGGGACGCTAGAGGTGCTTGCTTTTTTGACGGCCATGTCTTTCTCCAGTGCTTTCTTCGATTGGTGATCTCAGGTTGAGATGCAGGAATCTTATCCGGAGTTTGTGACGTGCGGATGACGGAGCTGAAGAACCGCTCTAATGGGCGGTTGCAGGTGGCATGGACGGGGCGGTAGCGGCTGCGGATGGGTGATCGCTGTGCTCGTGTGGCTTCGGCACGAATGCTTCGGGGTGCGCCATACCGCGATGGCATGTACCGCAGGTGACGGGGTCGGTGGACTTGCGATCGGTCAACTGTGCCAGGTACTTCGTGTTGAGTTCGTCGGTCATTGCGATCATCAGGCGCGCCTTGTCCTTGACGGGGTTGGTGTCGGAGGGGAAGTCGTTGCGCCTTGTCTCCTGGTTGCGAGCGTGGCAGTATTCGCACTCGACGCCCAGGTCGCCCTCGTACTGGTGCATGATTTTGATGATCTCGTCGCCGGTGATGTTTTTGGGGAGGGCCTTGATGTTGGTGGGGTTCGGTCGCGGCCCCCGCGACGGGCGAGGGGTGGTGGCCTGCGGTGCCGGAGCGGCTGCGGGAGTGTCTTGCGTCCACCCAATGTGGGCCGATAGAGAGGCTACGCACACTGCTACGAGACGGCATCGACGGAATCGATTCATTCTGGACATATCCTTTTTTCTATGAGGTGGAGCGCGGCAAATCTACAGACGCGCTGCGAAGTCGAATTGTTTCAATGAACAAAAAGTCATAGAGGGAAGGTCTTGAGCCATTCGCGGAAGGGGGGGCCGAGGTCGTCGCGCTTGAGGGCGAACTCGACGGTGGCTTTGAGGAAGCCCAGTTTGTCGCCGGCGTCATGGCGCTTGCCTTCGTAGCTGAAGCCGTAGACCTTTTCGTAGGCGAGGAGGGCCCGGATGGCGTCGGTGAGCTGGAGTTCGCCGCCGGCGCCGGGAGTGATGCGTTCGAGCATGTCGAAGATGCGCGGGGTGAGGATGTAGCGGCCGATGATGGCGTGGTTGGAGGGGGCGTCTTCGAATTTTGGTTTTTCGACCATGTTGGTGACATCGAAGAGGCGAGGGTTATTGGGGTCCGGGGTGCAGTCGAGGACGCCGTAGGAGGAGATGGCGGGGCCTTCGATGACCTCGGAGCCGATGATGCTGCACTGCGTCTCCTCGAAGGCCTGGACCATCTGCTTCATGCAGGGGACGGCGGAGTCAACGATGTCGTCGGGGAGGAGGATGGCGAAGGGCTGGTCGTTGACGAGCTCTTTGGCCATGAGGACGGCGTGGCCGAGGCCGAGGGGTTCGGGCTGGCGGGTGTAGGTGACGCGGGCGAGTCGGTTGACGGAGTGGACAACTTCAAGGAGGGCCTTTTTGTTCTTGGCTTCGAGGGAGGCTTCGAGTTCGGGGCTGGAGTCGAAGTGGTCCTCCATGGTGGACTTGCCGCGGCCAGTGATGATGATGATCTCGGTGCAGCCGGCGGCGACGGCCTCTTCGACGCCGTATTGGATGAGCGGCTTGTCGACGAGACAGAGCATCTCTTTGGGCATGGCCTTGGTGGCGGGGAGGAAGCGAGTGCCCATGCCGGCGGCGGGGAAGACGGCTTTACGGACTTTTTGGGGAACCATTGTGTAGAAGATCCTCGTGATTGATTCTTGTGTAGTTCGATGCGATCTAAGGGTAGCAAAGGCGTGTGACTCTAGTGCTCATTTGGAGAATCGGAAAATTGGATTGGTGATTGGTGTTAGATCGAGAATTTCAGCACCGCTTTTGATCCGCTTGGATCCATCTCCCATACGCCTAACTTACCGCCGCCCATTGCAATCAACTCGAAACCGCTGTCGTCACAGAATGCCCAACTCTCATAGCCCGCTGAATGGGCGAATACTTCCAGCCGAGCTCCGTTTTCAAAATCGATAGCAATGTCGCCAGGCCCCATTCGCAAGGTGACAGCTGAAATCGGAGATGCTTGTAGCAACGTGCGAGTTCTTTCCTCGCCATCGACGGGGGCCGGAAGGCCGAACTGTTGTTCATGGTCGGTATCCGCGAATCTTATGATGTCGTGAACAAGAACTCTCCACGGACAATCGAGCCTCAACGATGCCTTGCGGTCACCAAATGAAAGATCCCACGAAAACTCGGTTTTGGTCACGCAGGTGCAGGCGAGTCCGACTAATGCTTTTGTCATATGGCCCTGGACATCCATATCGTTACCTTACCTATGAGGTCACTGAAAGTTGAGCGGAAAGCGGTTCGCTCCGCGAATACCCACCTTAGCGCGATGATACTGCGCGAAGATGGGGCACCCGAACGGCTGGGAAGCGACTTGTATCAGAGTACAGGTGAGTCGTCGTGGAGCATGGCTTTGCGGATGATTTTGATGGGGGCGAAGCCCTGGCGCATGAAGTCGTTGTGGAAGGTTTCGAGGTTGAAGGCCGCGCCTTGTTTGTTCATCATGTCGGCGCGGAGCTTCATGATTTCGAGTTTGCCTACCGTGTAGTAGAGGTAGGTGGCGTCGGCGGTGCCGCGCTTGGTTTCGACGAGGCCGGCGGCGTGGGACTGGTAGCCTTCGGTGACGAAGAAGTCGACGGCCTGGTCGAAGGTGAACTGGCCGGTGTGGAGCTTGATGGAGTTGACGAAGCGGGCGTCGCGGAGGAGCGCGTCCTGGAGCTGGCCGAGGCGGACGAGTTTGGCTTCGCGGAGCTGCCCGGGTGTGGCGTTGGGAGGCGCAGCGGCGTATCCCTGGTCGAGCATCATCTGCTCGGTGTAGTGGGCCCAGCCTTCGATGTTGGTGTTGGCGCCGATGAGCTTGCGGATGGTCGAGGGGAACTGCGGGGTCCAGAGGAACTGGACGTAGTGGCCGGGGTAGGCCTCGTGGACGCTGGTGCTGATGACTGTACCGACGTTGAACTCCGCCATGTGCTCGGCGATGTGCTCGGGCGTCCAGTCTTTTTCAGGCAGGGTGACGTTGAAGTAGGCCTTGGTAGAGTGGGTCTCGAATGGGCCAGGAGGGTCCATGGAGGCGAAGGTGGTGGCGCGCATGAAGGGCGGAGTCTCTTCGAGCGTGGGTTCGACCTTGGAGGGGATGGTGATGATGTGATGGGCGTCGATGAAGGTGATCAGGCTGGCGAAGGTGTTCTGGAAGGCGTCGAGGAGTTTGTCGGGGGCGGGGTGGATGCTGGCTAGTTCGGTGAGGGCCTGTTGCGGGGTCTTGGTGGGGTCGATCTCTTTGGCGACGCGGGCGAACTCTGCCTGGTTTTTGTGGAGGTCGTCGAAGGCGATGCCTAGGAGGTGGTCGAGGGGGACATCGACCATCTCGTCGTAGCTGAGTTTTTTGCGGAAGGTGTCGGCGCCTAGCTTGAAGTCGCCGTTGGAGCGGGGGAGGAGGTCGGACTTGAGCCATGCGGCGTAGGACTTGAGGGCGTCGATGACGGCGGCGTTGGATTTGGCGAAGGCGGCCCTGGCTTCGGCGTCGGTGGCGGCGTCGGGGCCTGAGAGGAAGGCGGAGGGGACGTCGTTCTGGAAGAAGCTGATGTCGCCGTCGATTTGTTCGAGGGCGATTTCGGTGTAGATCTTTGGTGGGTTTTTGAGGTTCTTGCGGGCTTCCAAAAGAGCTTGAGGCATGAGCTTTTCGCGCTCGACTGTGGAGTGGAGGCGAACGTCAGTGGAGGCGTATGGGCGTTCCATGATGACGAAGGCCGAGTTGGTGATGCCGGAGGAGTAGATGTCGGGGTTCTTCTCCCAGGGGCGGATGGTCTCGAGGGTGAGGAGCTGGCTGCGGACGTTGTTGAGAAGAATGTCGCGGTCGCCGGCGACGGAGGCGTCGAGGGCGGAGGGGTCGATGGCTTCTATCTTCTTTTCGTAGGTGTGGAGGGCGGCGATTTCCTTTTGGATGTTTGCGGCGGAGTAGTCCTCGAGCTGGCTGTCGTATTGGTGGAGGCCGTTCTGGGTGCCGACTGTGGGGGAGAAGTGGAAGTAGACTTCCGAGAAGTATTGGTCGGCGAGAAAGTTGAAGGTCTGGACGGCGCCGTCGGCGGAGAGGTGCTGGGCGGGGGTGGCGGGGGTGAGCGTGAATGCTCCGAGGAGGGCGGTTGCTGCGAGATTATGGAGGCGCATGTGGTCTGTAAGCAGTGTAAGACGCGGAGGGGGCGACTGGAAACTGCGTGGCGTTTGTCAGGGGGGCCCGGGGAGGGTGTATTCGAAGTCGTAGGAGTGTTTGCCGTCGGTGATGATGATGTTCATTTTGCCGGTGAGGCCGATGAGCTGGCCGGTGGCGGAGTCGGGGACTACGGTGACGCTGAGTTGCGGGACGCCTCGGTCCATGGTGGCGCTGTGTTGCAGGATGAAGGCGCCGGCGCGGCCTTTGAGGGGCCCGGTGACGATTTCGAGGGCGACGTAACCGCCTGAGGTGCCTTTGGCACCGGCCCTGTGGCGAGCATGGTGCCTTTGCTAGAGGCTTCGAGGTCGCCGTGGAATCGCTTGTCGAAGAGCATGCGTCCGATGGCGGGTGAGCCGGCAGTTTCGTCGGGGGGTTGAGGGATTATCTTTACGTCAAAGGGGCCGGTGGCGTGGAGGGGCGCGACCGCTTCCTTTTTTGTGGGTGCTGGCGGGTTTGAGCCGGTTTGGGCCCCCGTGGGGATGGCAAGAGATGACGCCAGGCAAGCGGCAGTAATAATGATGCGCAGAAGAGTGGGGGCCGAGGTTGAAGAACGTGGCCTCATCATCATTTTTCGGTCGGGGCGTGGGTGAGATTTTCGTTCTGGTGGATGGGGACGATGCCATAGCGACTCATGATGGCGCCGATGCCGGCCAGATTGGGGTGGGGGCTGGTGCGATAGAGGGCGGCGACTTCGAGGTAATATTCGGGACCGAGGACGCCAGGGGTCTGGAGGCACAAGATGCGGGCCGGGGTGTGGGTGCGGTTGGCATAGAAGTGGGGCGTGCCGCGGGGGATGAAGAGAGTGGTGCCGCGGCGGACCTCGGTGGGCTTGTCTTTCCCTTCCACTTGGAGGGTCCAGGTCATGGTTCCATCGACGCCGAAGATGGTCTCGTCATATTTGCGGTGAATGTGGGGGAGGGGGACCCGAGTGAAGGGAGGGACAGTGAGTTCGAAGAGGTCGAAGGCGCCTTCGGTTTCGTGGCGGGTCTTAAGGAAGGTAACGCTCATCTCGCCGACGCGGATCGTTTGGTGCATTCGGTTCCCTCCGGACAGGAGAATGATACTGGATACGATCGGGGGCAGGAAGGCTATTTTGCCGTGTCTTATTTTTGGGAGTCGAGGGAATCGAGGAGGGCGCGGGTTTCGGCGAGGACTTCTTCCGATTTGGCTGATGGGAGCGGCCAGCGGAGGGTGCCTTGCGGGGTGAACTGCGCGCCGCGTTTGGCGTTGCGGCTGACGAGCTTCATCAGGGTGGCCGGGTCAACGGCGGCACGCGCAAGTTCGTCGGGACCAGCGTTGACGACGGCGAATTTGACGTGGAGCATCTCCATGAAGGACTTGATGGGCTGGGCTCTTGCTGAGCCGCGGGCGCTGTTGCCGTTGGGGTTGGGGAGTTCGATTTGAGTGCGTTTGCGGTCGAGCTGAGAGATGCCGAGTTGTTCGCAGTGGAGGCGAATTTCGCCTGCGGCTAAAAGATTCAAGACGGCCTCGGGTGGGGTGCCGTAACGGTCCTGTAGTTCGGCGCGGACGTCGGCTAGATCGGCTGGGGTCTGGGCGCCGGCGATGCGCTTGTACATCCGGAGGCGCTGGTTCTCTTCGGGGATGTAATCGCTGTCGATGCGGACGGAGATGCCGAGGTTGATGGTGGTGGTGGCGTGGGCCGGCGCTTCTTCTTCGCCCTTCATCTTGCGGACGGCCTCTTCGAGCATGGTGGTGTACATCTCGAAGCCGATGGCTTCTATGTGGCCGGATTGTTCGCCGCCGAGCATGTTGCCGGCGCCGCGGAGCTCGAGGTCGAGGGCGGCGATTTTGAAGCCGGCGCCCAGGTCGGAGAACTCTTTGAGGGCCGCGAGGCGGCGGCGGGCTATTTCGGTCAGTTCGGTTTCGGGTGGGATTAGTAGGTACGAATAGGCGCGGCGGTTGCTGCGGCCTACGCGGCCGCGGAGCTGGTAGAGCTCGGAGAGGCCGTGACGGTCGGCGCGGTTGATGATGATGGTGTTGGCGAGGGGGATGTCGAGACCGTTTTCGATGATGCTGGTGGCTACGAGGACGTCGTACTCGTGGTTCATGAAGGCGAGCATGACGCGTTCGAGCTCGGCTTCGGGAAGTTGGCCGTGGCCTATGACGATGCGCGCTTGCGGGACCAGTTCGCGGATTTTTGTGGCGATATCGTAGATGGTTTCTACGCGGTTGTGGACGAAGTAGACCTGGCCGCCGCGTTCGAGCTCCATCTCGATGCCGGTGCGGATGAGCTTTTCGTCGAACTTGGCGACGATGGTCTGGATGGCCATGCGGTCTTTGGGTGGGGTCTCGATGACGGACATGTCGCGGAGGCCGATGAGCGACATGTGCAGGGTGCGCGGGATTGGCGTGGCCGACATGCTGAGGACGTCGATGTGTGCGCGCATCTGCTTGAGGCGTTCTTTGTGGCGGACGCCGAAGCGCTGCTCTTCGTCGACGACGAGGAGGCCGAGGTCCTGGAACCTTAGATCTTTGGAGAGGATGCGGTGGGTGCCGATGAGGATGTCGACTTTGCCTTGTTCGGCTTTTTCGAGGATGACTTTTTGCTCCCTGGGAGTGCGGAAGCGGGAGATCATCTCGACGTTGACGGGGAAGTTGGCGAAGCGTTTTTTGAAGGACTCGAAGTGCTGGAAGCTGAGGACGGTTGTCGGGGTGAGTACTGCTACTTGTTTTCCGTCTTGTACTGCTTTGAAGGCGGCGCGCATGGCAACTTCGGTCTTGCCGTAGCCGACGTCGCCACAGAGCAGGCGGTCCATGGGCTGGGTAGATTCCATGTCGCGCTTGATGTCGGCGATGGCGGTGAGCTGGTCGTCGGTTTCGTTGAAGTCGAAGGCGTCTTCGAATTCGTGCTGCATGTTGGTGTCGGGGGAGAAGGGAGTGCCTTGTGCGGCCTTGCGCTGAGCGTAGAGCTTGAGGAGCTCGGCCGTCATGTCGGCCATCGCCTTTTTTACGCGGGCCTTGGTCTTTTGCCAGCCCTGTGTGCCTAGTTTGTTTAGCTCGGGCGGCGGGCCGGTTTCGCTGGAGCGGTACTTCTGGATGAGGTCGAGGCGCGTGAGGGGGACGTAGAGTTTGGCTTCGTCGGCGAACTCGAGGATCATGAGTTCGAGCGGGACGCCGGAGTCTTCTTCGATGACGCGGAGGCCGCAGTAGCGGGAGATGCCGTGTTCTACGTGGACGACGTAGTCTCCGACGGCGAGGTCGCGGAAGTCGGAGATGAAGGCGGCGGCCTTGGATTTGCCGCGGCGAATGGGACGGGCGGAGACGTCGGCGTCGTCGGAGAGGTCCTGCGCGCCGAAGATGATGAGCTGGCGAGCGGTGGTCTTGTCGAGGTCGAGGACCTGGACGCCGGCGGCGATGGTGGTCTTGACGATGACTGGAGTGCGGAGGTCTCCGGCGAGGTAGCTGGATTCGCTGTAGACGTTGGCGCTGCCGGGGGCTTCGCTGCGGGAGCCGAGGCGGTAGGGGAGGTGGTATTCCTGCAGAAGCCCGGCGAGCCGTTCGACTTCGCCTTGGTTGGGAGCGGTGAGGAGGATGTGGGCTTCCTGTTTGATGAGCGCGTTGAGTGCGTCGATCAGCGCGGGGATGGAGCCGTGGAAGCGCATGGTGGGACGGGTGGCGAAGTCGACTTCGGAGAGGTCGCTGCGGTCGGCGTCGAGGACGTCGACTGCGCCTAGCTGGTCGAGCTCGATGCCGGAGTATTTGTGGAGGCGGTCGTCGAGGTCCCAGGGGGAGAGGTAGATGTCTTCGGGGCGGACGAGGTTGCCGATGCCGGAGCGGTCGTGGCGCTGCTCGACCTTGTTCCACCAGCGTTCACCCTGGTTCTTGACCATGGCGGGCTCTTCGATGAAGACGCGAGGAGCTGCTGAACTGCTGGCGCTGAGGAGGTCGAGCAGACTGAGGTTGGCGCCGGCGACGGGGGCGAAGAACTCCCAGCCGGGGAAGATGGTCGCTTCGCCGGTGCGGGTGCTGACGTGGGTGAGGAGTTCGGTTGGCTCTTCTCCGCCTTCGAGGGCAGCACCTGCAGTGCCGGCGCGGGTGAGGCGGGCGTTGATTGCGGCGAGGAGCTTTTCGGTGACGGGGGTTTCGGTTAGCGGGAGGAGCAGGGC
Organism: uncultured Acidobacteriaceae bacterium; assembly: GCA_963756685.1. Taxonomy (GTDB): domain Bacteria; phylum Acidobacteriota; class Terriglobia; order Terriglobales; family Acidobacteriaceae; genus Edaphobacter. Next base: position 1,076,263 of record CAVWON010000001.1, on the reverse strand, counting down.
GTTGTCGAGGGAGGAGCTGCTGCGCTGAGTTTCGGGGTCGAACTTGCGGATGGATTCGATCTCGTCGCCGAAGAAGTCGATGCGAACGGGGCGGTCCATTTCGGGGGAGTAGACGTCGAGGATGCCGCCGCGGAGGGTGACCTGGCCGGGCATCTCGACGACGTCGACCTTGGTGTAGCCGACGGAGAGGAGGTGCTCGACGAGCATGTCGGGCATGTACTCTTCGCCGACCTTGAGATGGAGGGTGAGGGCGCGGTAGTAGTCGCGCGGAAAGAGACGCATGCAGGCGGCTTCGACTGGGGCGATGACGAGACGGGCTTGTCCAGTGGCGATCTTCCAGAGGGTCGCGGCGCGGGTCTCCTGGATCTCGGGGTGGGGCGAAAGATTTTCGAAGGGAAGGACGTCGTGGGCCGGGAGACGGAGGACGGATTCTGCGGGGACGGCCCCGGTGAGCTCGCAGGCGCTGAGGACGGCGGCTTGAAGGGCCTCGGCGGCCTTGTTGTCGGCCACGATGATGACGCAGGGGGCGTTGGCGGCGCGGACGAAGTAGGGAAGGTAGAGTGCGCGGGCGGTAAAGGTGAGCCCGGAGACACGTCTACGCCCCGTGCCTCCGCTTAAATGGCGGCGTACACGCTCAAAGGCTTCGGAGTGCTCCAGGTCCGCCAGGAGCTCGCGGACGAAGGGAAGAACCATGCTCAATTGATTTTAGTTGAAGTAGGGGTTTCAGCATCTTAGCAATAGGAGTAATATCTGGCTCCCGGGGGAAAGATGCCCGGGGCATGCGCCCACTGCGGGGAACCACAATGCTTCAAAAGAGAAGTTCCGGAGGGTTTGACGATGATGTTGAGCAAACGGATTTCCTTTGTGTTTTTGGCGGGGGTACTTCCCCTGCTTGCGGGATGCACCCGGCACAGCAAGAGTGAGCAGTATTATCTGATTGCTACGAACACGGCGGTGCCCTACTGGAAGTCGGCTGCGGATGGACTTGCAGCGGCCGGGGCCCAATATGGGGTCACGGTCGACACGAGGGGGCCGGCGGGTCTGAACGCGCAGGCGGAGGTGGATGAGTTCAAGGCGATGGTGGCGAGGAAGCCGGCGGGGATCCTGGTGTCGGTCGCGAACTCCAAGCTGATGGCGCCGGAGATTGATGCCGCGATTGCGGCGGGCATCCCGGTGATTACGATTGATTCGGATTCACCGGAGAGCAAGCGGCTGTACTTTATCGGGACGAATAACCTGGAGGCCGGGCGACTGGGTGGGAGGCGGATGGCGGCCCAGCTGAATGGCAAAGGAAATGTGGTGTTCTTCACCAACCCCGGGCAGCCGAACCTGGAGGAGCGGTTGAAGGGCTACCAGGACATCTTTGCCACCTATCCGGGGATCAAGGTGGCGGAGGTGTTCGATATCAAGGCGGATCCGGGTTCGGCCCTGGACCAGGCGGCCATTTACCTTGCGCGGACGGGGCCAGCCAAGATTGACGGGTTCATTTGTCTGGACTCCAGGTCAGGGTCGAACGTAGCGGAGGCCTTCAAACGGAGGAGCGTCACTGACCGGGTATTGATCGCGATGGATGTTGATACCGATACGCTTGCGCTGGTTGGAGATGGCACGATCGATTCGACTATCGCTCAAAAGCCGTACACCATGGCTTTTCTGGGGTTGAAGGCGCTGGACGATATCCATCACTACCCAGTAAAGCCGTTGGCTGGGGACTATGGGTTGGATCCGAATTCTCCGTTCCCGGCGTTTATCGATACAGGGGTCGCGCTGATTGACAAGACAAATCTTGATCCAATTCTAAGGAAACAGACGGGGGCGAACAGGTAGGCCCCTGGCTCGAGAGTTCTTCGGAGATCTGCTCACAAAGGCGAAGGCTTGCTTCGTGCGTCTTTGCGGGGGAGAATACCGTCTCAACAACATCAACAAAACTTGATACGAGGTGCGGAGTGCGGAAGCTAGTCCCTGGCGCGGTTTTTTTCGTGGCGATGGTTGGGTGTGTAGGCGTGCAGAGGGCGATGGCGCAGACGGCGTTGACGTATCAGAAACCGCCAGCGGCGATCGAGCAGCTGCTGGAGGCGCCACCGACGCCGATCGTGCTGCTCTCGCCGGACCGCAAGACGATGCTGGTGGAACAGCCGGCGACGTTCCCGACGATTGCCGATGTGGCGCAGCCGCGGTATCGGCTGGCGGGAATCCGGTTCAATCCCTCGTCGAATGGGACCGAGCGTGGAGCGGTACGACGTTGCACTGCAAGTGCAGACCGTTGACGGGACGAAGCAGACTGCGCCGAGGACGATCACGGGTCTGCCGGCGAAGTTGAAGGCAGTCGACGCGATGTGGTCGCCGGATTCGAAGCATGCGGCGTTTGTAGCGCACGCGACCCCTCCTGCGACGGGGCTGGAACTCTGGGTGATTGATGTGGCGACCTCGCATGCGCATCGGGTGGGGACGGTGAAACTGAATGCGGTGCTGGGCCCTCCGTGCCAGTGGCTGCCGGATAGCGCGTCGCTGCTGTGCAAGACAGTGCCGGCGAACCGCGGAGCTGCGCCGAAGGTAAGCGACATTCCGACGGGGCCGGATGTGGAGGAGAGCCTGGGCAAGGTGAGTCCTGCGCCGACGTACGAAGACATGTTGAAGACGACGACCGACGAGAACATCTTCGGGTATTACGCGTCGTCGGACCTGGCAGTGGTTTCGCTAAGTGGGGCGGTGAAGCCTCTGCCGGCGAAGGGTTTGATCGAGCGCGCGGCGCCATCGCCCGATGGCCAGTATGCGCTGGTTGCGATCGTGCATCGGCCGTTCAGCTATACGTTTCCGTATGAACGGTTTCCGTTGAAGACGGAGGTGGTGCCGGTAAAGGGCGCGGGCGCGGTGAAGCTGCTGTCGGATCGCGGCGCAGTGGATAATCTGCCGATCTCGCGAGATGCAGTGGAGCCCGGACCGAGGGACTATCAGTGGCGCGCGGACGTTCCGGCGACGGTGGTTTGGGTTGAGGCTGCGGATGGCGGCGACCCGACGAAGCACGTTGCGGTCGTCGATAAAGTGATGGCGCTGCCGGCCCCGTTCAGCGGGTCGGCGAGCACGATCCTGGAGCTTCCGATGCGTCTGGCGCGGGGCTTTGGGCCGGGTGCGGCGCGTGGGATCGAGTGGGGCAACGACCATCTGGCGATTGTGTCGGTGGCGCGATTCTCGGACCGCAAGTCGATGATGCTGGCGTTCGATCCGTCGACGGGGCAGACCAAGACGATTTACTCGGGCTCTTCGCAGGACCGGTATCACAGTCCTGGGAGGCCGATGACGGCGATGAATGCGACTGGGCAGATGGTGTTGAAGCTGACGGCGGACGGGACGGGTGTGTACTTTATCTCGCCGGGAGCGTCGGCGAAGGGGGACCAGCCGTTTGTGGGAGTGATGCCGGTGGGCGGCGGAGAGGAGAAGATTCTCTATCGGTCGAGCGATCCTTATTACGATGAGCCGACGGCGCTGCTGTCGGATTCGACGGTGTTGATTCGCCGCGAGAGCCAGACGATGTCGCCGAACTATTTCTCGGCTCCGCTAACTGGTGGAGAGCCGGTACAGTTGACGAACTTCCCTGGGCGCTACGACAACATCAAGATTCCGACGCGGCAGTTCCTCAAGTACAAACGCGCGGACGGGGTCAACCTGACCGCGACGCTGTGGCTGCCGGCGGGGTATGACAAGAGCCAGGGTCCGCTGCCGACGCTGATGGAGGCGTATCCGGCGGAGTTCAAGACGCGGGATTCGGCCAGTCAGGTGAGCGGATCGCCGAATCGTTATCCTGTGTTTGGCGGGGGGTCGCATCTCTACCTGGTCCAGGCGGGGTATGCGATTCTCGACAACGCGACGATCCCGATCATCGGTGAAGGCAAACAAGAGCCGAACGACACCTATGTGGAGCAGCTGGTGGCTGCGGCGAAGGCTGCGATCGACGAGGGCGTGTCGCTGGGCGTGGTCGACCCCAAGCGGGTTGCGGTGATGGGGCACAGCTATGGCGCGTTCATGACGGCGAATCTGCTGGCGCATTCCGACTTGTTCCGCGCGGGCATCGCAGAGAGCGGCGCGTATAACCGTTCGCTGACTCCTTATGGGTTTCAGAACGAGGAACGGACTTACTGGCAGGACCCGAAGCTGTACTTCGATATGTCGCCGTTCAGCTATGCGGACAAGATCAAGACGCCGATCCTGCTGATTCACGGCGAGGCGGACGATAATACCGGCACGTATCCGATCCAGAGCGAGCGCTTTTATGCAGCACTCAAGGGTCAGGGAGCGACGGTTCGGCTGGTGTTTCTGCCGCTGGAACCGCACGCTTATGGAGCGCTCGAGACCAAACAGCATGTGCTGTGGGAGATCGATCGCTGGCTGGATAGGTACGTGAAGCCGGAGCAGCCGGTGGTCGCAGCGGGAACGAAATAGACGATGCGGTTGATGTCGGAGGGGACTGCGCTGTCGCGTAGTCCTCTTCTTTTTTTATTCGTCAGAGGCTAGGATTTGGCCAGTTCTTCGGGCTTGGGCCCTTCCTTCACGAGTGGGGCGATGGCTTCGGCTTCGGCGTCTTTGCCGTAGATAACCTGGCCGTATTCGAGTAGCGTGACCATGCCGACGCCACCGCAGATGTTGCCGGCTACGGCGGGGACGAGCCAAGCGGGGTAGGTGCTCCATGCTGCTTTGCCGATCAGGATGGCGGTGAGGACCTCGCCGCTGGTGGCGATGCAGTGGGCGAAGTTGCCGAGGCCGACGACGAAGGTCAGCATCCAGATGATCATGACCGAGCCTGTGATGGAGTGGGAGCCGGAGACGAGCCAGGCGACCGTGGCGATGATCCAGCCGCCCATGACACCGCTCCAGAAGATGGTGGCGGGCGGATTGTGGATGGCGTCGAGGCCGAGCTGAGCAAGGGCCTGAACGAAGTCGGGTCGCAGTGCGGTCGTGAGGCCCGCGATTGCGGCGAAGGCCAAAGCCCCGAGGACGTTTGCGGGAAGGACGGTGGCCCAGAGGCGGAGGGTCTTCCAGAAATGCTTCTTTTCCGCGAGGACGAGGGCGACGGGATAGAGCGTGTTTTCGGTGAAGAGCTGGGAGCGGCCGAGGATGACGACGATGAAGCCGAGGGGGTAGAACATCTTTGCGACGAAGAGGACTGTGTTCGTAGGGGTCGCACCAGCCGGTGTGAGTAAGGCAATGGCGATGGCGTTGCCGAGGGCGGAGAGGCCCATGAAGATGCCTCCGGCGAGGCCGGAGATGGCGAGAGAGACGCTGGAGCGGCCTAGCTCCTGGCGGGCGTTGTTGGCGACCTGCTCGTAGATGTCCTGAGCGCTGGGGCGTTCCAGGTTCTTTTGCGCTTCCTGCGCGGCGAGGGGTTGGACGGGGTAGCGGCGTAGGCGGAACGGCATGTATGTGAGATGCAGAATCCGGTGAGGATGCGTGGTGCGCGGGTCGCATGCGAGAAAGGTACTTGCCGGGACCTCTTTATAATCCTGCCTATGGCGACCAAACTTACGGCCGAGCAACAGATGCAGGAGCTGCGCGATACACTGCGTCATCATGAACATCTTTACTACGTCGAGGACTCACCTGAACTGACGGACGCGCAGTACGACACGCTGATGAACAACCTGAAGAAGCTGGAGGCGGGCCATCCGGAGCTGGTGACGCCGGACTCTCCTTCGCAGCGGGTCGGCGGCAAGCCGAAGGAGGGTTTCACGAAGATGCCGCATTCGCGGCCGATGCTTTCGCTGGATAACGCCTACAACGAAGAGGAGCTGCGGGCGTGGAACCAGCGGTTGAGAGATGCGCTGCCGAGTACGGAGACGGTGCGGTATGTGTGCGAGTTGAAGCTGGATGGGTTGTCGCTGGCGCTGCACTACGTGCCGGGTGCGCATGGGGCAGCGCATCTTGAGCGTGGGTTGACGCGTGGGGACGGCTCGATCGGTGAGGACGTTACGAGCAACGTGCGGACGATCCGATCTGTGCCGCTGAGTGTTTCTGCGGCGAAGCTGAAGGCCGCGGGGTTGCCGCAGAGCTTTGAGGTGCGCGGAGAGGTGGTGTTGCCTCAGGTTGCGTTCGAGAAGATGAATGAGGAGCGTGAGGCGGCGGGGATGACGCCTGCGGCCAATCCAAGGAGTGCTGCGGCGGGAACGATTCGGACGCTGGAGCCCAATATCGTGGCGCAGCGGCGACTCGATTTTTACGCTTATTTTTTGTTACGGGACGGAGAGTATTTGCTGCCGTCGCAGTCGATGACTCTTGACGCTCTACAGGCATCCGGCTTTCGCGTGAACAAGTATGCGAAGACCGTGAAGAACGTCGATGACGTGGTCGAATTTATCGCGGACGCGGAGCGGTTACGCGACACGCTGGGGTATGAGATCGATGGTGTTGTCGTGAAGGTGGATGCCACCGCGCAGCAGCGGCGTCTAGGTTTTACGGGGAAGGCCCCGCGATGGGCGATTGCTTACAAGTTCGCCGCGCGCGCGGGAACCACGAAACTGGAGGACGTGTTGTTTCAGGTGGGAAGGACGGGTAAGGTGACTCCAGTCGCTGTCCTGTCTCCGGTGCTGATTGGAGGCACTACGGTGACACGGGCAACGCTGCACAATGCGGACGAGATTGCGCGGCTGGGCGTTCGTATCGGCGATTTCGTTCAGGTGGAGCGTGGCGGCGATGTGATTCCGAAGATTGTTGAGGTGGTGCACGACAAGACGCATCCTCGGGGAAAACGAGAGATTGTGTTCCCTGAGTTGTGTCCGGAGTGTGGAAGTGCGCTGGTGCGGGCCGAGGGTGAGGTCGATTGGCGATGCGTGAATGCGAGTTGTCCGGCGCGTGTGCGTGAAGAGCTGCTGCACTTTTCGGCGCGGAACGTGATGAACATTGAGGGGCTGGGCGATGCGATGGTCGCGCAGTTGCTGGCTGCCGGGTATGTGACGGGGATCGCTGATTTGTATCGATTGAAGAAGGACGACTTGCTGAAGCTGGAGCGGGTAGGGGAGAAGTCGGCGCAGGCGTTGCTGGATGAGATTGAACGGTCGAAGTCGGCGTCGCTGGCGAGGGTGCTGCTCGGATTGGGGCTTCGGTTTGTGGGGGAGCGAACGGCGCAGTTGCTGGCTGCACATTTTGGTTCGATGGATGCGCTTATGGCCGCTTCGGCGGAGGAGTTGGAGGCGGTCAACGAAGTTGGTCCGCGAGTGTCGCAGGCGATTTTGGAGTTCTTTGGCGAGAGACGGAACCGGGAGCTTGTTGAGCGATTGCGCGCAGCGGGACTGACGTTTACGGCGGAGAAAAGGGTGACGACTTCGACGCTGGATGGGCTTACATTTGTGCTCACGGGGACGTTGCCGAACCTTACGCGCGAGTTGGCGAAGGAGAAGATCGAATCGGCGGGTGGACGGGTTTCGGGGAGCGTCAGTAAGAAGACAAGTTATGTTGTCGCGGGAGAAGAGGCCGGGTCGAAGCTGGATAAGGCGACGTCGCTTGGGGTGGCGGTGCTGGATGAGGCTGGATTGCTTGAGTTGCTGGAGCGAGGGCCGGTTAGGGCTTAGGGGAATTGGTTTTAGGTTCGGCTGGCTCGGGTCGTCTGTCGCTGTGGAAGCCGCATGCCTTCATGGCGGCGACAGGCTCCGGGTTTTGCATGAAGGTCTCCCAGACGAATGCGGTGCGGAGATTTTCCGCCATGAGCAGACCTATGCCGAGATCGATGCCGAGGACGTCGGGGTCGTACCAGCGCTGTTCGGGGTGGAAGGCGTCACAGAATCCATAGCGGCCCCAGGCGTCTTTGCCGAAGTTATCGCGGAGCGCGCGGAGGACGTGGACGCAGTCGCGAGGAAGGAAGGGGAGCGATCCGGCGGCAGCGCAGGGAACGACGGACCCGTCGACGGGGCCCATGAGCGGAGGGCCGCCCCAGGCGGTGTAGCCGTGTTGCCAGTCTGAGGCGGTGATGCCCCAGTAGTCGTCGGTGTAGCCGCGGTTGAGGCCAAGGCAGAAGGCTTTGCAGGCCCGGGTTGCAGTGATGGAGTTGACGAAGTAGTTGGCGTAGGCATCGCGCTGCCGGGCAAAATCAAACCAGGCGTGGGAGTACTGGTGGACGAAGAGGGGATCTTTTCCGCTGATGTAGGTGTACGGGCCGAAGGTCATGGGTGGACGCGTGAAGGCATTCCAAGACTCGGCGGAGACGGGGTGGGTTGGCGATCCGATGGCGAGAAGGTAGAGCATCATCAGCTCGCTGTAGTGGTCCCAGCGGGTCGAGATGAAGCCGGTCTCGGGTTTCCAGCCCATGGAGAAGGTTTTGCCGCCATTGAGCATCCACGGCCAGTCGACGCGGTTGTAGAGTTCGGTGGCGAGTGCGGTGATTTTGGGGTCGTTGAAGTAGGCGCGAGCAGTGAGGACCCCGCATAGGAAGATGGCTGTGTCGATCGACGAGAGTTCACTGTTGATGAGCGGCTTGCCGGTCTTGACATCGGCGAAGTGGTAGAAGAAGCCGTGCTCGTTCGGCATCTTGTTTAGGTGAAAATCCAAGGTGGTGAGGGCACTGTTTTTTGATTTGGTCGGCCGGGAAGTAACTTCGCCGGTCGGAGATGCAGAGTGCGGTAAGGCCGAAGCCGGTGGCGGCAATGCTGGAGACGAAGTGCGAATCGAATTCGCCGGTGGAGGTCTTGTTGACTGCGCGGTCGAGCACCTGGCCTGTGGATGGGTCGGCCTGCTCGGTAAAGAAGAGACAGGCGCTGTGCTCCATCTCTTCGAGGAAGGCCAGGTCTTCGTCGCTGAGTAGCCGGGACGAGGCGGGGTGTGGCGCGTCAGTCTGCTGCGCATAGGAGAGCGGAGAGTGTACGAGGGTGGAGAGGAACGCTCCCCCCAGCAACTTTGTCGCACTGCGTCGCGTTAGGTGAGGCGGGGTCGAGGAGCTGACACTCATTAGGCTATATCGTACGTTTTTCGTGCTACTGATTCATCAGACTCGCTGGATCGGGAGAAGGTTTCAATGTTCGGCCGTGTGGGCGGAGAGCATGATCAGCACGAGCCCCTGCGGAGGAACGCTAATGGTGAAGGCGCCGTTCCTGAGTGCGAGGTCGCTCTGGAGGGGAAGGTTTGCCTGCGGTGCGAAGCTGCGTGATCTGATCGCGGGTGGGGAAGGCGGGACGGCCCATTGCATCGTATGTTTTGATGACGTTGCCGTGGTCGGCGTCCAGACGCCACATTTGAATCGGCGCGTTTGGGGAGACGCCTTTAAAAGTCACGGTAAATGTCTTTGACGGGCCGATACTTGTGGGCGGCGGCGTGTAGGCCGCCCCTGTGCCGAAGGGCGGAGCGTAGTTCCAGAGAGCGATTGCGACGGAGCCGTCGGTGCGGAGTGTGGCGAGCGCTGAGTCGGAGTCTAATTTGAGGCGGCGATTGCCCAGCTGATGCAGCATGGCGAAGGCGTTGAAGGCGGGCTTGGAGATTCCATCTTCGGCGACCAGGCCGAAGCCACCGTAGAACGGGGTCCTGACGACGCCCTGCTCTTCGAAGACGTCGGAGAAGGTCCAGTAGCTCATTGCCTCGGTGAGTCCGTCGCATTGGCTGATGGTGCCGGCGAGCCACGGGCCCATGTAGACGCTGTCGGTGACGTCGGGTTCGTTGGCGTAGCTGGCGTTGTATTCGCTGAAGATGAGCGGCGCCTTGGGAAACGGAGAGGCGGCGATCTCGTCGTGAGCCTTTGCGACAGAGCGGCAGACCATGCGGTCGCGGGGAACTTGTTCGTTGGTGCCGAAGACGTCTTTGGCGGTGTCGTTGGCGTAGACGTGGGTGGTGACGAAGTCGACCGGGACATTGTTTTGCTTACAGTGCTGTAGGAATGCGGCGACCCAGGCGGCTTGCGCGGTGGATGGGCCTCCGACGGGGATCCTGGCGCTTACTTTCTTGATGGCGCGGACGGTGTGGTCGTAAAGCTCGAAGTAAGTTGGTTGCGCGGGTTTGCCGGCCCAGAAATCAAGGTTAGGTTCGTTCCAGACTTCGAAGCGCCATTGGGAGACCTCGTCGATGCCGTAGTGGTCGACAAGGTGCTGAGTGAAGGCGGTGATCATGGCGTCCCAGAGCGCGTAGTCCTTTGGAGGGGAGACATTCTGCTTGTACCAGAAGGCGTGCAGTGCGGCGGGATCGGAGGCCATCTTTTTCGGCATGAAGCTCAGCTCGACGAAGGGGCGAACGTGGTTGGCGAGCAGGCCATCGTAGATCTGGTCGATGTAGGAGAAGTTGTAGGGAGACTGGCCTGGCTGCGCGGCCTGGGCGGCCTGGCCGGGATTCTGCGTTTGGGCGTTCGGGTCGTAGAGGCCAACCTCGTCCATGAAGATGCCGTGAAAGCGCACTGCGTCAAAGTCGGTGATGCCCTTCACTGTGCGAAGGTCTTCGCGATAGCTATCGCGCAACGAGAGGACGGCCCGACCGGAGCCGAAGATCTGCTCCCAGAAATGGGGGAAGGGCGTGGTCTCTGCCTTTGCGTCAATATTCACGTTCACTGGCGCCGACATCTGGGCAGGGCCCGCGGTTGTCAACGCAAGGCTTGCAATTGCCACTGCTGAGCGAATCGTACTACGCAAGACACGCATACCCGTTTCCTCTATCAATTACCTATGAATGCAAGACAGCACCGCAAAACCAAAAACAAATAACGATGGCTTGCGATTGATTGCTGCTTCAGGTCCACTTCGTTACCTATCGGGCTTGGCTTCTATCTTCACTAATACCAGCGCATTCGGAGTAAGTTGCAACTCAAGTGTGGCGTTTTTCAAAGCAGATTGGCTTGGTGGGGGGAGGGCCGTTTCGCGATTGAGTTGTTCCACTTGAGCGGGTGTCGGATCAACTGGTTTATTCATTGCAGCATACTGTCTCAATACATTGCCGTGATCCGTATCGACGCGCTGAAGAGTTACCTTCGCGTTCGGCGGAACGTCGCGAAATGTTATCTCCATCGTGCGGGTCGTTCCTTGCTGGTCTGGATCGACCAGGTTCCATACGACGACAGCGATATCTCCATCTGCGGTCTTCGTCGCAATTATGTTCTTGGATGCGTTTGCTATTCGGCGGTTGCCGAGTTGATGTAATAGGCCAAAGCTGTAGTAGCTGGGCTTATTGATTCCACCTTTGGCGCGTAATCCGAATTCGCCGATGAACGGTCTAGAGATTGGGCCGCCTTCTTCAAAGACATCGGAGAAGGTCCAGAATGAGAGCATGTCTACCAAGCCATCGCATTCGCGAATCGTGTTAGACAGCGCCGGACCAACAAAGATGGTGTCGCGTGATTCGTTCATTCCCTGAACGTTCCATTCCGTCCACAGTAATGGCAGGTCAGGCGTAGCAGATGATTTGATTTCCGATCTCACTTTTGCAACTGCGCGGCCCACTCTGTCGTCCATCGAGATATTTTCTTCGGTTCCAAAGAGATTTTCGACTGTGTCGTCCGCGTATCCGTGCGCGGAAACAAAATCCACGGGCACATGCTGTTGAGATGTATGTTTGAGGAAGCCGCTGATCCATGCTGCAGCGGCGGTCGCGGGGCCGCCTACACGCAGCCTCGGGCTGACACTCTTCAGATCGCGCGCTGTGTGATCGTACAGTTCGAAGTAGCTTTTCTGCCTTGGAACGCCTCCCCAAAAATCGATATTCGGTTCGTTCCAGACTTCGAAGTACCATTGTGAAACTTCATCGATGCTGTATCGATCGACGAGATGTTGCGCGAAATGCGTCATCAAGCCGTCCCACTTCTCCATGCTTTTGGGTGGTGAAACATTTGGCTTGTACCAGAATGGATGCAACGCGTCTGGGTTGAATGCGAGCTTCTTTGGCATGAAGCTAATTTCGACGACAGGGCGCACCCCATTTTTTAGAAGGCCGTCGTATATCTCATCCACGTAGGCAAAGTTGTAGACGGGATTGCCATGTTCATCTTCGGTGTAGACGCCTACCTGATCGTCGAGAATGGCGTGGAAACGAACGTAGCGAAAATCAGCGACTTGCTTTACTGCGCGCAGATCGCTTCGGTAGCTTTCTCGCAGCGTCAGAATTGCGCGACCCGATCCGAACATCTGCTCCCAAAAATGCGGGAAGGGCGTTGTCTGCGCGTTTGCGCTAATTTCTATGTGTTCCTGTGCGAGCGATTGGCGGCTTGACGCAATGCCGCTCGAAAATATTGTTGCTAATCCCAAAAGCAAGGACAGTATTGGATTAGCGCGCAACATGAAGTACTCCTGGCTGTTTCTATAGCGTTTGAAGAGTCATATATTTTCATCGACTTGATTCGACATCGAGCCATGTGCGTTTGTCATTCGAAGACAGGGTGCGCCTAATCGACGCACCCTGTTGGGACTAGAAGCTGAAGCGTGCCTGGAAGCTGATCGTCCTTGCACCGAGGGCCGCCGTAGCCTGTCCAAAGTTTTGGGCCGTGATGTTGTTCGAAATGCTGGTTACGTTGAAGTTGAGGGTGTTGAACAGATTGAAAAAGTCTGCGCGAATTTCAATCTTCGCGTCTTCACCCAGAACGCGCATCTTCGGCAGACCGAAGGCCTTGGTTAGCGATGCATCGAAGTCTCTGTAACCAGGACCGTTGAACGAGTTCCGCGCGAGGCCTGGCGGCGGAGGCAGACCGGGAGCTACGCCTGGAAATGTGGGTCCAGATATACCCGCAGCATAGTTCGGTACTGCGAAGTATGGGCTTCCGGAATACGATGTCGAACCGGACACAGGTGTGAGGGTGGTCGACTTGGCTTGAAGTGGAAAATTCTGGTTGACCCCGTTCCCTACACCGGGACCAGATTTGAAGTTGTCGTTGCTGGCTGAACTTCCTCCCCCTCCGAGATAGACAGGCCGCAGATTTGAGTAGCTGCAGGCATTGCAGTAAAGGCTTTGCCCGGTATTGAAGATGGGTGTCCATGGAAATCCGGTGTGAAGCGTCAGGATCCCACTCAGCGACCAGCCGCCCACTATCTTTTCAACCCAGGCATGGCCTCCGTGGAAGAAGACGGGTTGCCAGAGACCAAAGATCTTGAACGCTTTGCCGACGTTATAGTCAGAGCGTCCATAAGCGTACCTGTGGTTGTATGGATAGGGATCTTCTTCAAACGGACCGGAGCCGTTATCCATGCTCTTGGCCCAGGTGAACTGCGCGTTTGCCGAGAAGTGATTGGCGAAGTCGTGCTTCACTCCAAGGAGCATCGCATTGTTATTGGAGCCACCTTCATTTTCATAAAAGTCAACGGTGGTGACGAGCGGATTCAATGCAATCCCTTGCGCAGCACCTATTGCATTTGCGTTGGACTGCACAACGAGATGGCGCGACGAACTCCCCTGATATCCCCACGTGGCAACCCATTGGTGACCGAGGTCGTACTGAGTATCCAGCGAGTAGTGGTAGGCATAGGCCGAGGGAAACGTTGGAGAAATATTGCCAAAGGCAAAGACGGACGCACTGCCGTTGGTAGGAATGCTGCTTCCGTTATAGGTCGTCACCGCATTCGGATTGGCGGCATAGCCGTACAGTGCGGTCGGACTACTCGAAATGCCATATTTGATCTTCGGGTTGATACTGGTTGCATTGTTACTGTTGAAGTCATAGAAGTTCGCCGTTTTTGGATTATTGCCGGCATTCGCGGAGAGCGCGATCTCCAACTGGTTAAAGTTCAGGCCAAATCCACCACGTACTACCAATTTTCCGCGAGCCTGGTCAGGGCTCCAGGCAATGCCAAGCTCATGACCAAAATTGCCTTTTTGAGGCGTCCACAGATGACCGCCTTGTTTGACGTTGATTCCGGTGAATAAGGTCGACCCCGAGCCAAACTGAACAGAATTCAAGTTGTTTTGCTTGGCATAGAGCGCCCCGAAGTACGAGTAACGCAATCCGGCATTGATGGTCAGGTTTGACTTGACCTTCCAACCGTCCTGGACAAAAAACCCCCACAGGCCCTCACGGTCGTCCTGTCGAATTCCACCCGGAATTCCTGACACGGAATTGAAGTTCCCAAATTCTTCCTTTGGAGCATCGTTGAGGAAGTCCCAGATATTGAAAAAATTGTAACCAGGTATTCCGGCTGGATTGTTGAGGTAATGCAGATCGGTAAACTCACCGCCGAACTTGATCGTATGTGGACCGACGACTTTGGTCGCCACGTCCTTATAGGTGTAGGTCCACTGGTTCAAATTGCTTCCCAATGCGGCGCCAAAAAATTGCACGTTGGCACTGCCGACATTAGTAGCAATATTCGACTGCGGCAGTCCGACCGGCTGCTGAGGATTAGACGCAATTTCGTTCCAGCGCCAACCTGCTGCATTTGCCCGGGCTTCATTGAGGAAGTTAGCCGAAAAGGTATGGTTCCAGATCAAAGAAAATGCGTCATTGACCTGATCGTGATGGAAGAAGTTATAGGCGCGTTGGGTGCCGTTGTAGAACGTCGAAGACTGCGGGACCCAATAGATGGCAAATGCCACGTGATCTTTTTGGGTAACGTTCGCGTCAACACGACCGTTGTATTGGGTGTAGGAAGAGGTGGATGGACTAGTCGTGGCAAAGAGTGCGATATCCGCAACATTTGACAGCCCGCTGCCAACTCCGGGAACGCTATTGCTTACGTACGTAAGGTGCCTGCTTTCCCAAACCTGTCGTAAGCGGCGAACCAACGTTCAATCCCTGACCGGCGATGGTTCTGCAAGTGACCCCTTCAGTAAGGCCAACGTTTGCGCATGTCTGAGGAATAACTCCCGATGCGCTTACAGCGGAGCCTGGAAATGTAAGATAGGTCGATGCGATGCTGCCGGTAGGCGCCAATGCATCGTAGGCCGCAGTATCGTACCAACCGGTTCCAGTGGCGGTGGAACTATTCCTTTGCGCCTCGATTGCGAAGAAGGCAAAGACCCTGTTCTTCCAGATAGGCCCGCCGACACTGCCGCCAAGCTGGTTAAAGCGCTGATTATCTCTTTGATTATTAAGCGGATTTGTCTCGGAGCCAGGCCCGTTGTAACGCTGGTAAGCGTTCAGGCCGGGTCGGTGGAACGCAAAGAAGAAGCTGCCATGAATTGTATTGGTGCCGCTCTTCGACGTGACCAAGGTTTGCGCGCCGCTGAAGCGGCCGTTTTCAGCGTCGTAATCGTTGGTGACGATTCTGACATTGCCGACCGAGTCCTCTGTCGGAGTAATGACTGTGGCCCCGCCCCACACTGCGCTGACCGTACTGATTCCGTCGATCGAAATGCTGTTCGTCTCATACTGGCCGCCATTTGAGTTAGCCTGAACACCATTCTCCGTCGGAACTCCGGATGCGCCTGAACCGCCCGGACCCTGATTGCCCGGAGTATTGTAGGTGCCGCCACCGGAGCCCTGCGACGCGTCGGCGGTAACGCCCGGTATCAGTTGTGTCAGTTGGAAGACGTCACGGTTGAAGGAGGGCATGTGCTGAATATCGTTGCTACTGATCGTTCCCCCAATGTTTGACGTCTCGGTATCGAGGGCTGGAGTCTGAGAAGCATCGACTGTAACAGTCGTTGTGACCTCGCCAAGGGCCATCTGCACTTTTAGGTCGTTGGGCTGCTCAGGAATCAACTGGAGATTATCGAGCACCTTCTTCTGAAACCCCGCTCGCTCAACCACGAGTGAAAAGTGGTCTGCCGGCAGAGCGTTGAAGTTGAAGACGCCGTCGGAGTTACTCGTCGCAATCACAGTCTGATTGGTTGCAAGATTCTTGAGAGTAAGGGTCGCACCCGGAACGGCCAATCCCTCCGGGTCGGTCACGACACCCTGGATGGAAGTTCGAAATTGAGCGAACGCAGAGGAACTCAGGCACAGAAACATAACTGCCATCGCGCAGATTGCGATGACGCTGGGAATTCTCTTCTTCATAAACTGCCTCCATAAAGTCCGCAGGTTCACAGCTATGGCCATTGCCGGCCGTTAGGCAATCGTTTGCCTAGTGGGGAATACTGCCTCTTTTGCAAAAGGGATGTCAAGGGACACAGGAATATATTTCTTTTGGTGGTGTGCTTTTGTGACAGACTGCAATAGTGCCTCGAACGACCCGAACACGCGCAGCGATGCCCACTCCGCCGAAGCGAGAGCCAAAGCCAGTAAGTCTTAAGGTGCTGTCGGACCATCTGGGGTTGTCTGTGGCAGCTATTTCTCGAGTGCTCAGCGCGTCACCAGCAGCGCGCTCGATCCCGCAGGGGACGCAGGACCGAATTCTGGCTGCAGCGGAGAAGTTGAACTACCGGCCGAATTTGTTTGCCCGCTCGTTGCGCAATCGGCGGAGTCAGACGCTCGGTGTGCTTGTGCCCGAGGTGAGCGATGGGTATGCGACGCTGGTGCTGAGCGGCATCGAAGATCATCTTCTGCAGGCGGACTATTTCTATTTTCTGGTCAGTCATCATCACCACGAGGAGATGATCCAGAGATCACAGCGGCTTTTTGATGACCGCGCGGTCGAAGGTGTTATCGCGGTGGACACGCTGCTTCGAAGCCGGTGGGCGATCCCGACTGTGACCGTATCGGGCCATCATGAGCCGAAGGGTGTGACGAACATCGTGCTGAATCACCGGCTGGCGGCAGAGCTTGCTGTCGATCACCTGAGAGGGCTGGGACATCGCCGACTGGCCTTCATCAAGGGGCAGAGCTTCAGCTCCGATACAGAGGCGCGTTGGCGCGGAATTTGCCACGTGATGAAGAAGAGGGGACTGACCATCCTGCCCAAGCTGGTCGCTCAGCTTGAGGGAGACCAGCCGTCGCATGAGCCCGGCTATTTTGCAACGCAAAGACTCTTGGCTGGAGGCGAACCGTTTACGGCCCTGTTCGTGTTCAACGATGTCTCTGCGATTGGAGCCATCAAGGCCCTGCGAGAGGCCGGTTTACGGGTGCCGCAGGACGTCTCGGTGGTCGGTTTCGACGATGTGGAGTCGGCGGCGTTTCAGAATCCTGGCCTAACGACGGTGCGGCAGCCGTTGCGGACTATGGGTGCGTTGGCGGCCCAGACGGTGTTACAGCAGATTGGCGCGCCCGCTCTGGCGACCCATGCGCAGCAAATTGTTGTCGATCCTGAGTTGGTGGTGAGGGAGTCGACATGCCCGCCGGCCGCAATTATCAGGCGTGCCGCGGCAAGAAAGAGTCCGCGTCAGGCGGGTCGCTCGCGGAGCTGATTCCTTTCCGTAAATCTTTGCAAACACACCGGCGAAACCCTGTTCGATTTGTGATAGCATCCGTGTTCCTCGAAGTGTGGCACCGCGCAGGGTCTGAAATTCGGTGGTCACCGACGGCCAGCTTGTGACTGAGATTGCGACAGGTTGGAGCCTGCAGAGAAGTTTGCCGGGGCCTCTAGGAGCCCAATCATGCTGGCTTGTGCTTGTAATCGATAGAGATTTGTCGTCCAGATTATTGAGGAGGGTCCGATATGAAGGTCTACCTGGGAAATGAGATTCGCAACGTGGCTGTAGTGGGGCATGCGCATTGCGGAAAGACCACCCTAATTTCCGCTTTGCTGCATGCCGCGAAGATGACGGCGACTCGAGGACGGGTGGAAGATGGATCTGCGGTCACGGCCTATGACGAAGAAGAGGTCGCACGGCGGACAACGATGTCGAACGCGGTGGCGTTTGCGGAGTGGGACGGCGTCAAGATCAATCTGATCGACACTCCCGGGTTTCACATGTTTGTGCATGAGACGCGGGCCGCGATGTTGCCCGTGGAGGTGGCCGTGGTGGTGGTCAACGCGCAGTCGGGCGCGGAGGCAGTGACGGACCGAGTGTGGAAGTATGCGGCAGAGGTCAACCTGCCACGGATCGTGGTGATCAATCAGGTGGACCATCCCAAGGCGGACAGCAGAGTTGGTCGTCAGCGGATGATTGAGCTGCTGCAGGAGAAGTGGGGACGGCAGATCGTGCCGGTGCAGCTGCCGATCGTGGACCAGCACGGCTTTCATGGGGTGGTGGACCTGGTGACGATGAAGGCCTATTTGTACAAGCCGGATGGCGACGGGCGGGGCGAGGTGGGTGCGATTCCTGAGGCCATCAAGGCAGATGCAAAGGCTGCGCACGAGGCACTGGTGGAACTTGTGGCCGAGGGGAAGGACGAGTTGATGGAGGAGTTCTTCAGCGAGGGGACGATTCCGGAGCAGCATCTTATCCCGGCGTTGCATGAGGCCATTCGGGAAGACCGGATTTTTCCGGTGCTCTATATGAGCGGGTTGAGAAACGTGGGGACTGACCATCTGCTGGATTTTCTGAAGGTGTATGCGCCTGCGCCTACTGAGCGGGAGCCGGTCGCCGCGCACGGGGTCCTGCATACCGTCCAGGGAAAGGTGAACGGCGGCGGGGCCATGGACGTTCAGGACGAGATCGTGATGCGCAAGGTGGACGACGAGGAGCCTCTCGCGCTTTATGTCTATAAGACGATGACCGATCCTTTTGCGGGGAGGATCTCCTTCTTCAAGGTCGTGAGCGGCATGATGAAGACGGACAAGCCGGTGCTGAATTTCACGCGTCAGGAGCCGGAGCGGCTGGCACATCTTTCGATCATGCAGGGACGCAAAGCAGTGGAGGTGCAGGAGTTGCATGCGGGAGATCTTGGAGCTGTGGCCAAGCTGCGCGTGACCCTGACTGGAGACACTCTGGGCGACAAGGCCCATGAGATCTTTCTGGAGCCGGTGCCGATGCCCGAGCCAGCGATGACCTACGCGATCGAGCCGAAGACGCGGGCCGATGAGGACAAGCTCGCGCCCGCGTTGCACAAGGTGATGGAGGACGATCCGATGGTGAGGTTCTTCCGCGATCCGCAGACGAACGAGTTTCTGGTGGCGGGCGCGGGACAGCAACATATTGAGGCGGTGGTTGCGAAGTTGAAGCGGCGTTATCACACGGACGTGACCCTGAAGGCGCCGAAGATACCGTATCTTGAGACGGTGCGCGGCCGCGCCGAGTCCCAGGGCAGGTACAAGAAACAGACTGGTGGCCATGGGCAGTTTGGCGACTGCAAGATCCGCATGGAGGCGCTGCCGCGCGGTCGCGGAGTGGTGTTTGAGAACGATATCTTTGGCGGCTCTATTCCGCGGCAGTATGTTCCCGCGGTCGAGAAGGGCATTCGTGAGTCTGCCGCGCGTGGGTTTCTGGCGGGATATCCCGTGGTCGACATCAAGGTGACGGTCTTCGATGGCAGCTATCACGAGGTGGATTCGAGCGAGATGTCGTTCAAGATGGCGGCGCGGCTTGCCTTTCGCAAATGTATGGAGCAGGCGAAGCCCGTTCTGTTAGAGCCGGTGATGCGGGTGGAGATCGAAACGCCGGACGATTTCGCAGGAGCGTTGCTGGGCGATCTGAATTCGCGCCGGGGCCGTGTTCAGGGCATGGAGAGTGGGGGGGCGGGAACGGTGGTTCGGGCCGAGGTCCCAATGGCAGAAATGCTGAGCTATGGGACGACGCTGACTTCGATAACCCAGGGGCGAGGCAGCTTTCGGATGGAGATGGACCACTATGATGTGGTGCCTCCGCTGCTGGCGGAGAAGATATTGGCGAACGCAAAACAGCCGAACCATGAAGAGGTCGATGAATAGTCTTGTGCTGGCCGGGGCCGGGGAAGCAAAAAGCATCTTCTGAAGCCAATTTTGCTTCCAACTTGTTTGGAGAACTCCCAATGCCACGCCCTTTCTGGCTCGGTCAGATCCAAATCTCTCTCGTTTCGTTCGGTATCAAGCTATTTCCTGCCGTAGAGGCGAAGAGTGACATTCGCTTTCATGAGTTGAGCCGCAAGACGGGAGAGCGCATCCGGCACCAGAAGGTTTCGGAGGACGAGGGGCCGGTTGACAGCTCGGACGTCGTGAAGGGCTATGAGTATCGCAAGGGGGAGTACGTCACGATCGAGCCGGACGAGATCGAACATCTGCGGATTCCGTCGCGGCATACGCTGGAGGTGACGCAGTTCGTCGATCTGAATGAGATAGATCCGGAGTCCTTCGAGAAGCCATATTTCGTTGTTCCGGAGAATGATGTGCAGGCGGAAGCCTTTGCGGTCGTTCGCAAGGCGCTGCAGATGACGAAGAAGGCCGGTCTGGGTAAGATCGCTTTTGGGGGGCGCGAACATCTAGTCGCCGTCTCGGCCCCAAGCGATGACAGACTCAGAGGCATGATGGCTTACACCATGCGATACGCGGAGGAGTTGCGTGACCCCGCCGAGTATTTTGGCGATATTAAGAAGGTGGCCGTCGATGATGAGCCAGCTCTCGCTGGCGAAGGAGTTGATCAAACGCAAGGCCTCCCGGTTTGTGCCCGAGAAATTTAAGGACGAGTATGAGGCCGCGCTGCGCGAGCTGGTCGACGCCAAGGTTAAGCACGCGCCGATTCCGCATGGGGAGCCGGCACGGAAGACTGCGAAGGTGATCAATCTGATGGATGCGTTGCGGAAGAGTGTACGGGGCGATGCGGGGGGCGGTGCAAATGTGAAGGCGTCGTCTTCCAAACCTGCTGCGTCAGGATCGAGGAAGGGTATTACGCTGGTGAAGCCTGCGGCTGGCAAGGCGGGTAAATCCCGCAGGTCGGCATAAAGCGATATGGCCACGAAGAAGAGAGGTAAATCAAAGTCGCCACCGTCTGCGGCTGACGCAGTTGATGAGCAGCTCGAACGCTATCGGACGATGCGGGACTTCAAGGTTACGAGCGAACCGAGCGGCTCGGCGAAGGCGAAGTCTTTCAACAAACAACCTCTTCCGTTCGTCATACAGAAGCATGCAGCCTCGCATCTGCACTACGATTTTCGGCTTGGCTGGAACGGCGTGCTGAAGAGCTGGGCGGTCGCTAAAGGGCCGAGCTATTTTGCCGGCGATAAAAGGCTTGCTGTACAGGTGGAAGACCATCCGATTGAGTACGGCGGCTTTGAGGGGATCATCCCCAAGGGCCAGTATGGCGGCGGAACGGTGATGGTGTGGGACCAGGGGACGTGGGAGCCGCAGGCCGGGCATACCGATGTCGATGAAGGGCTGCGCACAGGGTCGCTCAAGTTCATTCTGCATGGCACGAAGATGAAGGGGAAGTGGGCGCTGATTCGCATGGGCGGCAAGTTCGCGAATGAGCGCAAGCCAAATTGGCTCCTGATTAAGGAACATGACCAATTTGAGCGGACAAAGGACGATGCAGCCATCACGGACGAGGCGCCGAACAGCGTTGTGACTGGGCGAAGTATCGATGAGATTGCGCACAGCGAAGACCACGTATGGAATTCGAAGGAGACTGCGAAGGGCAATGCGTGGTATCGAAACGACGGTGCTGGTGCAACGGACAAGACAGGTAAGGGTAAGGTTTCTGCGGTGGGCAAGACGGCCTTGCGTAAACCGGTCGTCGCTGCTGACTTTTCTTCGGTGCTGAGGAAGACGCCGAAGGAGAAGCTTCCGGATTTTATTGGTCCGGAGCTTGCGTCGCAGTCTGCTGGTCCGCCGAGCGGCGACGGCTGGTTTCATGAACTCAAGCTGGATGGCTATCGCATTCAGGCCCGCAAGGACGGGGACAGCGTTCAACTCCTGACGCGCACCGGTTTGGACTGGACGCACCGGATGAAGACGATTGCGGCCCTTGTGGCAGTTTTGCCTATCGAGAAGGCGATTCTTGATGGCGAGGTCGTGGTGCTGGCTGACAACGGCACGACGAGCTTCGCTGACCTGCAGGCCGCGTTTCAGGACGGCGCGAAAAAGCCGCTGACTTATTTTGCTTTTGATTTGCTTCATCTCAACGGGCACAGTTTGCGGGGTTTGCCGTTGGTCGAGCGTAAGAAGTTGCTTGAGCGGCTGGTCGAGAATGGCGGCGAGTTCCTGCGCTTCAGCGAGCATATTGAGAGTAATGGCGAGGCGGTGTTTCAGAAGGCTTGCGAGATGCATTTAGAGGGCATCGTCTCCAAGCGGGCGGCGAGTACCTATTCGAGCGGCCGCGGCGGCGATTGGCTGAAGGTGAAATGCGTTCATGAACAGGAGTTCGTTATAGGTGGCTTCACGCTGCCGTCGAATGGAAGCCATGGAGTCGGGGCGCTTCTGCTGGGATACTACGAGGGGAAGAAACTGATTTATGCGGGGCGTACTGGAACGGGTTTCACGCAGAAGACCCACCGCGTCCTGCGCGATCAGCTGGAGAAGCTGCGCACGACTAAGACCCCGTTTGAGAGACCACCGGCTGAGGCACGGCGGGGGGGCATCTGGGTAAAGCCGAAGCTGGTCGCGCAGGTCAACTTTGCGACCTGGACCGCGGACAACCTGCTGCGTCAGGCGTCATTCAAAGGGTTGCGTGAAGATAAGTCCGCTGACGAGGTGCGACGGGAGGAGCCGAATATTGTGCCGAAATCGCGGGGTCCACGTGGCGCTTCTTATGTCGCGTCTGCGGGCGTGGCGGCCAAGGTCGCGAGCGTGAAGACCAAGGCGCCGGCAAAGTCGTCTGCGGGGAGTGCGCAGGTGCGGCTGAGCCATCCGGGGAAGGTGCTCGATGTGGAGTCGCAACTTACAAAACAGAAACTTGCCGATTACTATTGGGCCATCGCGCCGCATATGCTGCCTCATATTAAGGGGCGGCCTGTGTCGCTGGTGCGGTGTCCTGAGGGTAGCGAGAAGCCTTGTTTCTATCAGAAGCACGCTAACCATACGCTGCCGCCTGGTATTGGGCAGGTTGATGTGCCAGATAAGAAGACGGGCAAGATCGAACCGTACATCACGCTCTCGACCGCCGAAGCACTGGCCGGGTTGGCGCAGATGGGCGTGCTTGAGGTGCATCCATGGGGTTCGCGCAACGACGATCTGGAGCATCCGGACCGGATCATCATCGATCTCGACCCGGACGCGGCGATACCGTGGACGCGGCTCGCTGAGAGTGCTGCGGATGTCCGCAGGGAGCTGAAAAAGCTTGGTCTCGAGAGTTTTCTGAAGAGCACGGGCGGTAAGGGGCTCCATGTTGTCGTGCCGATTATTGCGGAGTACGACTGGACGGCGATCAAGCAGGTTGCACATGCCTTTGTGCTGGAGATGGAGAAGGAAGAGCCAGCCTTGTATCTGACGAAGATGAGCAAAGCCGCTCGCAAGGGCCGGATCTTTCTTGACTATCTGCGGAACGAGCGTGGAGCGACTGCAGTGGCGGCCTTTTCTCCACGCGCCCGCGCCGGGGGACCGGTTTCGCTTCCTCTGAACTGGAACGAGCTCAAACTGGCGGAGCGGCCCGTCGCTCGCGCTGCCGATTTTGATGAGTGGAAGGGGCGGTTGAATCGTGACCTCTGGAAACAGTTCTTCAACTCGGAACAGCGGATACCTCTCGAACTGCTTCGGTACTTCAAAATTGATCCATCTAAATGATTTCTTAGAACCAAGTGTCTTTGGGGAAGACCGTTTAGTTGCGGTATTTCCTGGTTTTTCAGGTGGAGTCCTGCGCCTGGGCCTGGGGAAAAAGTGGCTAATGTGAACTAACCAAAAATTTCCCTTTCAGATTTTGACATCTTTCGATATGCTCATATCCATTCCGAGAATAGAACCAAAACTGAATCTCTAAGGTTCTGAGTTTTGTATTTCATAGCTGCCTCAGCTCAGTTGCCGCGGTGTCCGCCGTGCTGCATCGTTGCACTGGTGTTTTCCTGATCGATAGATCCGACAAGAAAAACCTAATTTTCGCCATAATTTGCATCACTTTTGGAGCCAGACCATGATCAAGCGCCCTCGCCTACCTCTCTCCGTCTTCATTTTCCAGATCCTTTGCCTCGTTCTGGCGTGTCCAGCATTTGCACAGCAGACGCTGGGCGGACTTACCGGTGTGGTGACCGATACCCAGGGAGGAATTCTGTCGGGGGCGGCGGTGACGCTTGTGGGTGAGCAGACAGGGTTGAAGCGTTCGCAGATCTCCGGTAGCAACGGTTTCTATGACTTTCCCAATCTGCCGATTGGGACCTATACTCTGTCGTTTTCGAAGGAAGGGTTCGAGACCCAGAAGATGCAGGCCGTTCAAGTTCAAAGAGACCGCACCGGTACATTGAACGTGCAGTTGAAGGTGGGCGCGGTAAATACCGTGGTGAGTGTGGAAGCAGCGCCGCTGATGAACGCGGTAGATACGACAAATGGGTATGTGCTGGACAAGACCCAGATCGAATCGATTCCGCTGCCTACGGGGAGCCCGTTGACTGCGGCGATTCTGTCGCCGGGGTTGAGCGCGGAGCTGCCGGGTGGCTCGGGGTCGCTCTCCGGCCTGGGTAACCCTCCCATCTGGGCGAATGGGCAGAGGGACACCAGCAATAGCTTCTCGCTGAATGGCGTGGACGCCAGCAACCTATTCAACGGTAAGAGCACAAGCCAGGTGGCTTCGGCACGCGTCATCAACAGCACCGGCGCCTCCACGAGCACTGGCGCGGCCGGCGTCATTCAGAGCACGGCCTCCGTCTACCTCTCTATCGGCAACGCCATCCCGACTCCGGCCCCTGAGACGATCGAGGAGGTTCGCGTCAACGCCTCGATGTACGACGCGCAGCAGGGTTCGACCTCCGGTGCGCATATCGATATGAGCACCACGTCCGGCACCAACTTGTATCACGGCACGGCCTATGGGATGCGTGCTACTAATTGGATCAATGCAGCGCCGTTCTTCTTCAAGAACGATCCGATCATTGCCAGCAATCCAAGGCTGGTGAATCCAGAGCTGCACCGCTATGACATCGGCGGCACCTTCGGCGGCCCCATCATCAAGAACAAGCTCTTCGGTTTCGTGGCTTACCAGCACCTGCAGGTTTCGGACCAGGAGATCGGCGACTCGTTCCTTGATGTTCCTGCCGGCCTCTCCGATACAAATCGTGATCGCGAACGGATTCGCGGACGTTGTCAACAATAGCTTTGGTTCCGGTCTTACCGGCGGGCAATATCGACAGGACCGCGCTTGCTTTGTTCAATTCCCCTTCGCTTCCTGGCGAGCCCGGCAAGTGGCTTATACCCAATGACAGTGGGACTGGTCTTACTGTCACTCACCCTTTCAATGCCTTTATACCGGGTACGGGTCGCTTCAAGGCCGACATGGCGGTAGCCAACCTCGACTACATCGCCACGGCCAAAGACACTATCTCGCTAAAGTACTACTACCAGCACGATCCGACGCTGGCGCCCTACGCGTATTCGAATGTCCCTGGATTCACCGAGCACCTCGATTCCGGGGCGCAGGTGTTCGCCATCATCTAACACTTATCTCGTCAAGCCCAACCTGAGCACTACGCAGACGATGGGTTTTATCCGCGAGAAGACCTGGGTCGACAATGAGCAGCCCTTCGGCCCCAGTGCGATCCCCGGGGGCTCAGTCGGCACGGTCTCGATCAATGAGTTCGGTTCGAATTACTTTCCGGGCGTCTCGATCGTAAACGTTCTAGGCGATACTGCATACAACGCGGGCCTCGCGAGCACCGGCATCCTGAACATCGGCCCAAACGCTGAAGGTCAGGCCCCTAATACCGGCGCCTTCCAGAACCGCTGGCAACCGTCCGGCAACGCAATATGGACGCTAGGGAAGCACACTGTCACGTTCGGCGTGAACTATAGCTATACCCAGCTCAACACCATCGACAAGCGCACTGGGGACGGCACCGTTGCCACCGACGACCTGAGCGCTTACTCGCAGGGCTATGTAACTCCCGGCAGCTCTTCCACCGCGTTTTACGTCAGCTCGTTCCTTCAGGGCAACGCCAGCCGCTACTATCGGGCCAACCAGCTGGGAAGCTATGTTCAAGACAAGTTTCAGATCACACCGACCCTTTCGCTCACTGCAGGAGTGCGCTATGACTGGGACGGCGGTCTTACGGAGAAGGAAGGCCGCATCTTCAACTTCGATCCCAACCTGTATAACTACAGCGCGACGTCGGACACCATCGTCAATCCGGGCTTTATCATCGCTGGCAACAACGTGAATGGAACTGCTGGCGTCAGCCCGACCACACTTACCGGTCGCCAGTGGGGTATCGGCCCCCGGTTAGGCGCCGCATGGCAGCCTGAGATGTTTCACAATAAAGTGGTCGTCCGGACTGGCTTCGGTATGTACTACGACCGTGGCGAGCTCTTCAGTTACTTCTCGCCCGGCTATGCTATCGGCACAGTCACTGGAGGCCCGTTTGGCGTCAACCAGCAACTTCCTTTCGTGACCGCGCAAAGCTGTCCCACCGCGACCCTTTACAGCTACTACATTCCTACCTGTGGCGGGCTGGAGGAAGGCGGCGATCCCTTCGCTCCTCCGACGATTGCGCCAACCGCTGCGACCGGCAACCTGGCTAATCCCTATACTGACGTCCAGAGTGCGCCACCTAACAACCCCAAGTCATCTGATTTGAGCAAGTACCTGCCCAATATTGCGAGTATCGAGAACGGCGGCCAGCCCATTTCGCTGGGCGTCTACGATCGCACGAACAAACTGCCGTACACCTACAACTACACCTTGGATATTCAGTGGCAACCCAGCAACAACTGGGTCGTCGAACTCGGCTACGTCGGCAACCTTGGCCGCCATCAGGTCATTCCAGTCCCCTTCAATCAGCCGGGGATCGCCTCACCCGCCCATACTATCCATGGCGAAAAGTACTCGTACGGGTACAACGTGTTGGGCGCCTCGTTGCCGGACGGCAGCTCATACGACGAAGATTACGAGGGGGGTAATGTCGATCACCGCGTTCCTTACATCGGATACGCGGCAGAGTCCATCGACTACAGGGCCGCGGGCGTCGACGCATACAACGCTCTGACGGCACACGTCGAGAAGCGCATGAGCCACGGTCTGCAGTTCGCCGCCTCCTACACCTACTCTCACGCACTCGATGAACAGAGCGGCCTGGGCCTCTTCTACAACGGTAACAACCCGCTCAATCTGCGCGACGGATACGCATCGTCGGACTTCGACCGCACCCACGTCATCAACTTCACCTATGTCTACAAGCTGCCCGACTTTGTCCACGAGCACAATATCGAAAGCTATTTCACGAACGGCTGGTCGCTTGTGGGCCTCACTGTCCTGCAGAGTGGTCAGCCCTATAGCGTCATCGATTTCAGCGGTGCTGTGGCCAGCGTTTTCTATGGCGTCAGCAACGGAATTACGAACCCAATCGTTCCCCTTGCTCCCGGCTGCACTGCGAAGAACGCGAAGACCGGTGACTCTGGCGCATTCTTCGACCCCTCTAAGCCTGACATGGGTGCAGCTCTAAAGTCCTCCTGCTTCACGATTCCCTTGCTTCAGGCCGGCGGGTTGAGCGGCGCAATCCCCACCTCCGATCCCTATGAAACCGATTTCACCACGGGGCAACGCAACATCTTCCGTCAGGCTTTCCAAAAGCGCTGGGACGCCTCGCTGATGAAACAGACCCAGATCACGGAACGTTTTAACCTCAAGTACACCTTCGATGTATTCAACGTCACCAATACCGCAAGCTTCGACGTGCCGGGCAACGAGGTATCGCAGAACGAGAACTATAACGGATTCCCGGCCGCCGGCACGCCGGTCCTGCCGACTGCCTGCAATGCGAGCAACGAGGGCTTCTACAACTGTCCGGCCGGCCTCGGACAGGTTACCCACACTATTGGCAGCAATCGGCAGATTCAGATGTCGCTGAAGTTGGTGTTCTGACATCAGTTGGAGCGGCTCAGCACAAGTCTGTTTGATAGAGGCTTTGTGTTCGGAAATGGACAGAGGTTTCTGATTGTGGACGTTCCGGTTGTGGGCGGCACCCCGTAAGTGATTGAAAATACGTCGCTAAGATTGGCCCTGGGCTTGCAATTAGAACGGGCGCAATGGATATCTCAAGACCAGATATTAAAAAGAAGAAGACGCGCCGGCAGTGGATCTATGCCGGCATTGGAGTCGTGACGCTGGCGTTGGTGGCGTTTTTTGTGACACGGCTGAAGCCTGCCGCTCCAGAGGTAGATCGGGCGACGGTGTGGACCGACGTAGTGAAGCGGGGCCCGCTGCTGCGTCAGGTGCGCGGGCCGGGAACGCTGGTTCCGCGTGAGGACAAGATCAGGTTGATTCCGGCAGAGACCGCCGCGACGGTGGTGCGAATTCGTGTGTTGCCTGGAGCGAAGGTGGAGCCGGATACGGTGCTGATGGACATGGTGGATCCGGAGTTGCAGCAGGAGCTGTTGGACGCGCAGCTGCAGCTTAAGGGCGCCGAGGCCGACTACATCAATACACGTGCCAAGGTGCAGAGCGATCTGATGGACCAAAAGGCGGCGGGAGCCACGGTGCGTGCCGACTACTCTCAGGCCCAGCTGCAGGCGCAGACGGACAAGTCGCTGTATGACCTGGGTGTGATCAGCGGGTTGACGTATAGCGCTTCGAAGGGCAAAGCGGACGAACTGACGACGCGAAACGACCTGGAGAAACAGCGGCTGACGCTGAATGAGAAGGCGATCGAGACGCAGCTTGCTGTCCAACAGACGAAGGTGAACCAGGCGAAGGCGCTGCTTGCCTTGAAGCAAAAAGAGCAGGATGCCTTGAGCGTGCGGGCCGGAATCAGCGGAGTACTGGTCGAACTCGACCACCAGGTGGGCGAGCATGTGGATACAGGGACCACGCTGGCGAAGGTGGTGCAGCCGGACCAACTGAAGGCCAGCCTGAAGATAGCGGAGACACAGGCGCGGGACATTCAGATCGGTCAGCCGGCCGAGATCGATACGCACAATGGAGTGATCGACGGAAAGGTGATGCGAATTGATCCGGGAGTATTGAACGGAACGGTGACGGTTGACGTAGAGCTAGCAGGGGCGCTGCCGCTTGGCGCTCGGCCCGACCTGAGCGTGGATGGAACGATCGATCTGGATCGGATGTCGGACGTGCTGTTTGTAGGGCGGCCGGCGTTCGGGAATGAAAACAGCACGATCAGCCTGTTCAAGTTAGGGCCAGACGGCAAGACAGCGGTGCGGGTCCCGGTAAAGGTAGGACGAGCGTCGGTGAACAGCATCCAGGTGCTTGAGGGATTGCAGGGCGGCGACACAGTCATTCTGTCGGACATGAGCCGATGGGACAACACGGACAGAATTCGATTGGATTAGGCAAGACAGACAAAAGGGAGAGCAATGATGACGACAACCGAGACGATTATTCAGATCGAGGACCTGACGAAGATTTTCTACACGGACGAGATTGAGACGCATGCATTGTCGGGCGTCCATTTGAACATCAACCGCGGTGAGTATGTGGCGATGTCGGGGCCTTCGGGATGCGGGAAGTCTACGCTCTTGTCGATCATCGGGTTGCTCGACACTCCGACGGGTGGCCGCTACACGTTGAACGGCAAAGAGGTGGCGAACCTGAACTTTGCAGACCGCTCACGGATCCGGAACCAGGAGATCGGATTTATCTTTCAGAGCTTCAATCTGATTGGAGACCTGACCGTTGCCGAAAACGTGGAGCTACCGCTTACCTATCGCGCGGGGATGCCGTCGGCAGAGCGGAAGAGGAGGGTGCAGGAGTCGCTCGAACGAGTGAATATGGCGCACCGGATGCGGCACTATCCGGCGCAACTCTCGGGCGGTCAGCAGCAGAGGGTCGCGGTGGCGCGAGCGTTGGCAGGTTCGCCATCGATTCTGCTGGCGGATGAGCCAACGGGAAATCTGGATTCCAAGAACGGTGAGGCCGTGATGAAGCTGCTGCAAGAGCTCCATAGTGAAGGCGCGACGATCTGCATGGTGACGCACGATCCACGGTTTGCGGCACATGCGGAGCGGCAGATCCATCTATTCGACGGCAAGGTCGTGGCGGAGGGAGAACTCAATAAGCTGTTGGCGGAGGTAGAGGCATGATGACGCTGTTTGAGGACTTGAGACAGGCCTTGCGAGAGATTTGCGGGGCCATGGGGATGTCGGGGGTCGCGGCAACGGTGGTTCCCCTGGTTGTGCTTGGAGTTGGATTGAATATAGCCGCGCTTAACGCTGTGGAGTCCATGCGGAACGAGAGACACCCTGATTGTGGGCATGCGGCGTTGCGGAGTGCGACGCGGACCGAGTTGAAGGTGATGCGGGCCGTAGTAGTTTCGACGCTGAAGAAGATTGGCGATGGTCAGCGAAGGTGGTGTTCTGCGCAAGGGTGGATGAATGACCGGCAGGCGGGGAGTACCGGGTACGACATTGAGGTTGGCTTTGTCTGGACCGCTCCAAGCAGCAACGAAGGCTGCGACGTGACGATTGGCAGCAGTCCCGTCCGCAAAACGGCAATTGCGTTTGTGCAGTGTTGAAAGCGCACACCACAATAGCTGATCAGGCATAGAGCAGAGGAGCGGAGTAGCGTGATGAATCAATTGGTGCAGGACGTTCGTTTTGCTCTTCGACAGCTGAGGAAGGCACCGGGGTTTACGGTGACGGCCGTTTTGACGCTGGCCCTCGGCATCGGAGCGAATGCGGCAATTTTTACGCTGGTACATGCGGTGCTGCTGCAGAACCTGCCGGTAGGCGATCCGAAGACGCTGGTACGTGTGGGCGATACCAACGATTGCTGCGTGAATGGAGGTACGCCCGATAACAATGACTATTCGATCTTCGCCTATGACCTTTACAAACATCTACGTGACAACACACCGGAGTTTGAGCAGCTGGCGGCGATGCAGGCGGGGATTGGCAATGGATCAATTACAGCTCGAAGCAGCCAGCCTGACGCATTGCCGAAGGCGCTGCGAGGTGAGTTCGTCACGGGCAACTACTTTCAAACCTTTGGATTGCGTCCTTTCGCGGGACGACTGCTAGCTTCGACCGATGATGTTGAAGGTGCTCCGATGGCCGCGGTGATGAGCTATCAGACGTGGCAACGTGACTATGCGCTGGACCCTTCGGTGGTGGGGAGCACATTTGTGCTGAATACGAATCCGGTGACGATCATCGGCATCACTCCGCCTGCCTTCTATGGGGACCGGATGACAGACACTCCCCCGGACTTCTACATTCCGATGGTGATGGAGCCGGTCATGGTGCCGGCCAGCATCTTGCATCGGCATGAGGCCAACTGGGTGTATCTCCTTGGCCGGGTGAAACCGGGGACCGCGCTTGCGTCCGCTGCAGGCGAAGATGAGTGGGGAGCTCCGGAACTGGCTGGCAGACCTTCCTCTGTATCAGAAGGACGACCAAAAGAAGAACCTGGCACAATCGCATGTTGTCCTAACACCTGGCGGAATCGGGATCGCAAACATGCAGCAGGAATACGGAAAGGGGCTGCAGTTTTTGATGTCGATCTCAGCGCTTGTCCTGCTGATCGCATGCGCCAACATTGCGAACCTGGTTCTGGTGCGGGGCATGGCGCGACGTACTGAGACCTCGATACGCATGGCCCTGGGTGCACAAAGGATGAGGCTCATCCGACAGTTGCTCACCGAGAGTGTCGTGCTATCGTGCATTGGCGGCCTGGTCGGATTGGTGCTGGCGTTCGTGGGAACGAAGATACTGCTGGCCATGGCGTTTCCAGACGCGACGAGCCTGCCGATTCATGCGAACCCTTCTGTGCCTGTTTTGGCGTTTGCGTTCGGGCTTTCGCTGGTGACGGGGTTGGTCTTTGGGATTGCACCAGCATGGGTGACCTCGCACTCGGAGCCAGCTGAGGCATTGCGCGGATCGAATCGATCGACGACAGACCATTCGGGATGGCTGCAGCGGTCGCTGGTGGTCCTGCAGGCGGCGCTTTCGCTGGTGCTGCTGGTTGGCGCGGGCCTGATGGGGAAGAGTTTGAATAATCTGGAGAACCAGAACTTCGGGGTGGAGACGGAGAACCGTGTCGTGGCACACATAAGCCCCGACAACGCTGGTTACAAGCCGGAACAGTTGCAAGCGCTCTACGAACGGATCGACCAGGGACTACGAGTGCTGCCAGGAGTCCAGCGGGTCGCTTTGTCTCTATACACACCGTTGGAAGGAGACAACTGGGGCGACGGCGTCTTCATTCAGGGACGGCCAGAGCCGGGACCGACTGACTCGGTCGGCGCTTCGTGGGTGCGCGTTGGCCCGGAGTTCTTCGACATCATCGGGCAGCATCTTCAGCGCGGGCGCGGAATTACGATACAGGACACCGCGACATCGCTTCCAGTTGCCGTGGTCAACCAGGCTTTTGTTAAGAAATTTTTCCCAAAGGGACAAGACCCAATTGGAGTGCACTTTGGTGTATCGGGCGTAAAGAGCTCGAGCGACTTCGAGATTGTGGGAGTGGTCTCGGATGTGAAGTACAACAACGTACGGCGACCGGTGCGAGCGATGTACTTCCGTCCCCTGCTTCAAGTAGCGCACACGGAGCCAAACACTGACATTCGATCGCTTTATGCGGGAGCGATTATGCTGCAGACCAAAGGCTCCGGTGCAAGGCCTGGAGTCGCAGGTGAGAAGGGCGCTGGCAAGCATCGATCCGAACCTGACTGTGGTCCGCTACGAGACGTTCTCAGGACAGATCAGCGGGCTGTTCAACCAGGAGCGCCTGATTGCGCGTTTGACGTTGATGTTCGGTGTGCTGGCCCTGGTCCTGGCGTCGGTCGGGTTGTACGGTGTGACGGCATACACCGTTGCCAGGCGTACCCCTGAGATCGGCATCCGCATGGCGATGG
The DNA here is from genome assembly GCA_963756685.1 of uncultured Acidobacteriaceae bacterium. GTDB lineage: Bacteria > Acidobacteriota > Terriglobia > Terriglobales > Acidobacteriaceae > Edaphobacter. The sequence goes on along the minus strand of CAVWON010000001.1, from coordinate 1,043,718 downwards.
GCGCAGATCGCGGCAGCGTTGTCGGGATGGTACTGCGCGAGGCCATGTTGCAGGCCGTCATCGGTCTGACGATTGGCGTGCCGGTCGCCCTGATGTGCGTCCGCTTTGTGCAGTCGCAGCTTTACAGTATTGCCGGGCATGATGCAGAGGTGCTCTCGCTGGCCATCGCGACTCTGATTGTCTCAGCGTTTGCGGCTGGATGGATTCCAGCACGACGGGCGGCTTCCACTGACCCCGTAAAGGCCTTACGGACGGAGTAGTCACGACCGGACGTACAACAGAGGTGTAACCAAGGCGAGTTTTGAGAACTCGAGCGCGGCGGCCATCCCGAATTAGAGCGATGGAAGCCTAGAGGACGGAGTAGTTCGATGATTGAACTGAAGAATTTAGAGCGCAGCTACAAAACGGGCCACACGGAGACGTGGGTGCTACGACGTATCAATCTAACGATACGTGAAGGTGAATTTGTGACCGTGATGGGGCCGTCTGGTGCGGGTAAGTCTTCGCTTCTGAATGTGCTCGCGATGCTGGATGACCAATGGAAGGGTGAGTTCTATTTTGCAGACCACGCTGTTCATGCGATGAACCGTAAGCAGAGAGCGGAGCTGGCGCGGCGGCGGATCGGTATGGTCTTCCAGAGCTACCACCTGCTGGATGACCTTACGGTGGCGGAGAATATTGATCTGCCGCTCTCGTACAAGGACATTCCGAAGTCGGAGCGTCAGGCCCTTGTGGCGGACACCCTGGATCGGTTCAACATCGTTGGCAAGAAGGACCTGTTTCCGAGCCAGCTCTCCGGCGGCCAGCAACAGCTGGTGGGAATTGCGCGGGCAGTAATTCACAAGCCTGATCTTTTGCTGGCTGATGAGCCGACAGGAAACCTGCATTCGGAGCAGGCAAAGGAGATTATGGAGCTGTTTCGGACACTGAACGAACAGGGGACGACCGTGGTGCAGGTGACGCACTCGGAGACGAATGCCGCGTATGGCACCCGGACGATTGAACTTCGAGACGGCTGGCTATACCGGGACACAGCGGGGCTTGAGGCGGCTGCAGCGGGGGTGAAGGCGTGAGGACGGGTCTTTCTCTGCTTCGTTGGATCAGCATTGTCGTGTGGATGGAGATGCCTGTACTAGCGCAGGTGCAGCAGGCGGTGGTGAATCAGGCGCCCCCGGCACAGCCGCAGGCCGCATTGCGTTTGGACATACCGCATTCGGACAATCCGTTTAACGCGTACCGGGCTACGCTGGTGCCTCAGCCGAATCTGGCGAACTCGCCGCGAATCGATGCGCTAGTGAACAATGGTGTCCTCGAACTGAGCTTGAAGGACGCGATCTCGCTCGCACTGGAGAACAATCTGGATATCGCAATCGCTCGATATAATCTTCCGATTGCGGCGGCCGACGTTCTTCGCACGCAGGCGGGCGGATTGTTCCGCGGTGTGAATACTGGCGTAGTGCAGAATACGCCGGGCGGTGGAGTCGGTGGCTTTGGTACAGGCTCGAGCGGCGCCGGCGCTGGCGGAACTTCAGGTGGAGCGGGTGGTGCGGGTTCCGGTGCATCGGGTCTCGTATCGTCGACACTGGGCACGGGAACAACTGTTTCTTCTTACGATCCATTAATCTCTGGACAATTGAATAACGAGCATTTCACCCAGCCGTTATCGAACGTAGCCATCTATGGAGTCCCTACGTTGCAACAGAATACGACAATCGGAAATATCAGTTATTCGCAGGCGTTTCCAACGGGAACTTCGCTATCGGCGATATTTGATAATAGTCGTGTTACGGCGAACAGCCCAAACAATTTTCTAAATCCGACGTTGAACTCTTACTACCACGTTTTGCTGCAACAGCAACTGCTGGCCGGCTTCGGCTTTGGACCGAACCTGCGCTATCTGAAGATCGCCAAGAACAATCAGAAGATCTCGGACGAGGCGTTCAAGCTTCAAGTGATTTCGACGATAACGCAGATCGCGAATATGTACTGGGACCTCGTGGCTGCATATGAAGACGAACAGGTGAAGAGCCGGTCGCTGGATTTTGCGAACCAGACGTTGGACAGCGATCGAAAACAGCTGTCTTTACAGGCGATACCGGCGATGGATGTGATGAAGGCCGAGGCCGAGGTCGCCAACCGTGAGCAGGACCTGACCGTAGCGAAGACGACGCTGCAGTTTCAAGAGCTGTTGATGAAAAATGCGCTGACAAAGAACCTGGATGATCCGATTCTTGAGGCGATGCCGGTACGGCCAACCGACCACAGCGGGACGCTCGAGGCGTCGGCTCAGGGGCCGACGGAGGATATGATTGTGCGGGCGCTGCGCGACCGGATCGAATTGGGCGAGTCGGACCTACGATCTTGAAAATCGACGCATCAGCCGCAACGCAGCCCGCAATGCAGTGCTCCCTTCTGTCGCGCTGACGGCGTTTTATGGTGGTACGGGACTGGCGGGGTTGCCGAATCCCACTTCGGATGTCGTGTCCACGGCCCCCACAGACTTTGGAGGGGCGGTCAAGAACGCGTTCAACAACAGCGCTCCGGATTACTATGTCGGAGTGTCGGTCAATATTCCGATACGAAACCGTGTCGCGAAGTCTGACCAGTATCGTTCGGAGCTGGAGATCAGACAGTCGGAGCTACGGTTCCAGCAACTGAAGAAGCAGATCCGCATTGAGGTGCGAAACGCTCAGTATGCTCTGGAGCAGAGTGAAGCGCGGGTGGTTTCGGCCCGCAAGGGGCGGGACCTTGCGCAGAAGACCTTTGAGATTACCGCGAAGGAGCAGGAGCTTGGCGCGGGATCAAACTATCAGACCTTGACGGCGCAACGCGACCTGGCGGTGGCGGAGTCTATGCTGGTTGCAGCGATGACGGCGTATGAGAAGGCGAAGATTGAGTTGGACCGTTCGGTTGGGTCTACTCTGGAGGCGAACGCGATTTCGATAGAATCGGCAAAGACGGGCATAGCCCCAAGTGGGCAGTAGGCATGGAAGCAGGTCAGTATGCTGGTGGAACGGATAGAGAAGGACGCGCCGACGGTCGGAGAGAAGGAGTCGCCGTGCAAACTTCTGATTGCGGATGACCAGCCCCATATTCTGGAGGCGCTGCATCTGCTGTTGAAGCCTGAGGGCTATCAGTTGGAGATGGTGCGAATGCCTGCGCTGGTGCTGGAGGCATTGGCCAATGAGAGCTTCGATGGCGTGCTCATCGATCTCAATTACACGCGCGATACGACCTCAGGTCAGGAGGGTTCTGGACCTCGTAACACGAGTTAAGGAGATGGACGCTCAACTGCCCGTGGTGGTGATGACGGCATGGGGCAACATCGACCTTGCGGTAGAAGCGATGCGGCGCGGCGCGGGAGACTTCATCCAGAAACCGTGGGAGAACGCGCGTCTGCTGAGTATTCTGCGGACCCAGATGGAGTTGCACCGCAGCCAGAAACGAACACAATGGTTGGAGGCGGAGAACCGCATTTTGCGGGCCCCAGGTGCGCCGGACTTTATTGCTTCTGCCGCATCGATGCGCACAGTCCTGGAGACAATGACGAGGGTAGGGCCGTCGGACGCGAATGTGTTGATCACTGGCGAGCATGGGACCGGCAAAGAGGTCGTTGCGCAGGCGCTACATCGCTTGTCGTCACGGGCGGAGCGAACGCTGGTAGCGGTGAACACAGGTGCACTGCCGGAGGGGACATTTGAGAGCGAGTTGTTCGGACATGTAAGGGGGGCCTTCACGGACGCACACGTTGACCGCATTGGGCGCTTCGAACTGGCGAGCGGCGGGACTCTGTTCCTGGATGAGATTGCGAATATCCCGATACGACAACAAGCGAAGTTGCTGCGCGTACTTGAGACGGGCGAACTGGAGCGTGTAGGCTCTTCAAAGACCCAGAAGGTGAATGTGCGAATGCTTTCAGCGACCAACGCTGACCTGCGAACGGAATGCACGGCGGGGCGGTTCCGCGAAGATCTGCTATTCCGTCTGAACACGGTCGAGATCAATCTACCTCCGTTACGCGAACGACGCGAGGACATTCCGGCGTTGGCGGCACATTTTCTCGCGCGGTACGCGGCCCGTTATCGCAGGCCAATCCAGGGTCTCGAGCCCGCGGCGCTCCAGATGCTGCTGAACTATGGATGGCCTGGTAACGTGCGAGAGCTGGACCACACGATCGAGCGCGCTGTCCTGATGGCGAGGGGAGAGCGAATCGAGCCAGCGAATCTGGGCTTGAACGCGCAACGGGTCGCAGCACAGAGCATGGACGAGATGAGCCTGGAGGCGGTGGAGGCGATCCTGATTCGTAAAGCGTTGGCGCGCGCAAATGGCAATGTGAGTCATGCAGCTGATGCGCTGGGATTGAGTCGGGGAGCGCTCTATCGTCGCATCGAAAAATATGGACTCTGAAGAGCCGAGCGGAACGACAGTGGGCGGAGGTCCGCGACGAAAACGCGTGCCGCTGGGTGGATCGGGCCGCCGGTTGAGTTTTGAGAGGCGATTGCGGCTGGGTTTATATCTGCTGGGCCTACCTATGGCAATCCTGTGCTGGCTTCTGTTACGGCGGTATTCGGTTGAACCGCTGGAGCAGTGCTTTGTTCTGCTGGCATTGGTGCTGGGGTGGATGTTCGCTGTCTCGATTCTGATGGAACAGATCATTCGACCACTGCAGACGCTGGCGAATGTGGTGGCTGCGTTGCGTGAAGACGACTACTCCTTCCGCGCTCGTGGAGGACAGAGAAATGATGCTGTTGGCGACCTCGCGCTGGAGGTGAATCGGCTTGCGGCCGTGCTGCAGGGACAACGTTCGGGCGCGCTGGAAGCCATGGCACTGGTGGAACGCGTTATGCTTTCGATGCAATCGCCGGTGTTGGCGTTTGATCCTGAAGGCAGGTTGAGGTTGCTGAACGCCGCAGGCGAAAGCGCGTTCGGGTTGCGGACGCAGACGGCGATTGGTCACACTGCTGCACGATTGAAGTTGGAGCAGTTGCTGAATGTCGAAGACGACGATGTCATCTCGCTGGGCAGAGGACAGCAGCCGGCGCGATGGGTGGTGAAACGGACGAGCTTCCGGCTGAGCGGCGTCCCGCATACGTTGCTGGTGCTTTCAGATGTCAGTGCGGCGTTGCGGGAGGAGGAGCGGCTTGCGTGGGAGAGGCTGATTCGGGTACTCGGGCATGAGATCAATAATTCATTGACGCCGATCAAATCGATCGCAGGAAGCCTGCGGGGCCGGTTGTCAGCTTTGGGCGATGTGTCAGGTGAGAGGGCCGATTTTGAGCGCGGACTTGAGGTGATCGAGAACCGATCGGAGTCTTTGAACCGATTTCTGCAAGCGTATCGGCAGTTGATGGGTCTGCCTGCGCCGAAGCTAAAGGCCGTTGCGCTGGCGCCCCTGGTGGAGCGAGTTGCGCAACTGGAGAGGCGGGTCGCTGTCACGGTGACGGCGGAGGCAGACGTGGTGCTGCAGATCGATGCAGACCAGATAGAACAGGCGCTGATCAATCTGGTGCGCAATGCGGCGGACGCGGCGTTGAGCCCAGACACGATCGATAGGTGTCCAGCGCTTGTGGAGATTTCATGGCAGATTGTTGGGACGGAGGTGGTCATCGCGGTCCTCGATAATGGGCCTGGATTGACCAATGCCGGCAATCTGTTTGTACCTTTTTACACGACCAAGCCAGGCGGTACCGGAATCGGCCTTGTGCTTGCGCAGCAGATCGCGCAGGCGCATCGAGGATCGGTGCAACTGGCCAATCGGGAGGACGGTCATGCTGGTTGCAAAGCTGATTTGAGACTGCCTCTCGCGGGTTAAGCACCTCTGAAAACCCCATTCTTAAACGACTCCTCTTGTTGTCAGATAGATTCAACAAGATTTAGCCATTGGATTGGACGTGTGCCCAGCGTCTGTCTGCCACCCGGGTACCCCTCTCTACGGTTTTTTACTAAAGTTATTTATTTTCAATCGTTTACAGTATGTTAGTTTCTGCAAAATCGTCATAAGAAAAGGGTTACAGCTAAAATCGTCTTTCTAAATGAGTTAGCTGCGAATCTCTCTTGCGGCTCGTTTATTTTCAGTAGCTTACGGGTGGTGCTAAGCTGTAAAATCGTCATAACAAAAGGGTTGCGAATAAAATCGTCTTTCTAAACGAGTTAGCCCCGGGGTTGCTACATCCCCCCGGGGCTTGCTTGTTTTGATCTATATATCCAGTATAGCGGTTGGACGGTAACTAAAATGCCAAGTGTAAGTTGATGATGAGTAATGGGTTAGGTGGTTTCGGGGCTTGACATGCGATTTTTGGGCAGAAAATAGCGAAAGAAAATTGCGGTGACTCTAACAGCAATAAAATCAGTCGCTTCGCCCTTCGGGCTACGCTCCGGCCTTCGGCAGAGCGGTGGCCGCTTCGCGGCTGGCCTAGACGCGGGGCTAAAGCCCCGCTCTACCTAGAGGCAACGGCAAAAGCAAAACGCAAAAGCAGATTCCTCCGCTGCGCTGCGGAATGACAACCAGAAAAGCAGCGGCAAGGGCAAAAGCAAAAACAAAAGCCGGATTTCTCTCAATGCCTCCTACTCCAGGCGCTATTTAAGGTCGCCATGTACCAGGTACGGCTTCTTGTCAATCCAGCGAAATCCATAAAACCCCGAGTCAGTAGCGCACGAGATGGTCGTAGCTGGCGCCGACGTGTCGATCCGCTTGAGCGCCTCTCCCGTTTCGGGATCAACTTGAAACAAGCTCCACTGCGTGTCGCTGCCCAAGAGGTGTGCCCTGACAAACCAACTCCCCTTGTTCGTCATCATTGAATGAGCGATCTGATTCGTAGGAAGCTTCAGCCTGACCGTTCGCGTGTCGCCTGATCGCAGTATTTCAATCACCCTCGCTCCAGCTCCGGGCTCGAGTATCAGCACGCCACTCTGGGAATGTGTGGGCCGGAACAGACTCAGCACCAGAGGAGTCTTCAGGGGCAACGGCATATCGTTCGGATTCCCCCCGACGACATTTACAGAATTCATCATCGCGGTCAGGTCCTTATCGGATGGCATCAGCGGCGTTTCTCTTAGATCACGCCGAATGGTACCGCTGCTGTCGATGAGCACAAGCATGGGTCGTCCCTGCGCCATGTCTGCGCCCGAGACGAGGAAGCCATCGTCGTAGAGTTGCACAATCTCCACTGGTTCAAATCCGAGATCCAAGGCTGAGTAGTTCTGTAGTTTCCCATCGTAGTCAAAGAGTGCCATGTAAAAGTGCTCTGAGGCGTGCGCACCAGCCTCTTGGGCGTGGAACAGAATGACTGCATTCGTCACTCCTGGGTCGATAAAACGGACATAGATATTCGTCAACCCAACGATCTGCTCGACCGGATAGTGGATAACCTTGCCGTCGGAAGAAACTGAGTACACCACCGAGTTGTTGTAGTGAGGCGGCGACGTCAGAAACTGAAAGAATGAACGACTATCGGGGCCGCACATCGGAAATCCGCCTATCACAGTTGACGGCAGCTGAAATGGCGCATCTATCTTCGGTTCCGAAAAAACCACCGTCACAGAAGGCAGGTCATCGGTGGTAGAAGGGGCCAGCGCCTGTTTATCCGTCTGCCCGCTGATCTGTGCGAATAAACTCGGCGCCGCCATAAGTAGGAGAAGCCCGAGAACCACCGTGCCGGATGTAATGGATTGTGCGTTTGGATAGGCCGACATGCAGCCACCTCCAGTGTCACTGCACATTGTGAATGTTACAGAGCCGTAACACAAATTTTGGGCTGATATGGCTTGTGGAATGGCGCAAGCGACTAGGCTGAAGTGGAGTAATGGGTTAGGTGGTTTTTGGGCTTGGGCAGAAAATGGCGAAAGAAAATTGCGGTGGATGTAACAGCAATAGAATCAGTTTCTTCGCCCTCGGGCTACGCTCCAGCATTCGGCAGACGGTGGCCGCTTCGCGGTTGGATTGGATGCGGGGCTGAAGAGGTGCTTTGCCTGGATGCAACGGCAAAGGCAACAGCAAAGCAAAAGGCAAAAGCAGATTCCTCCGCTGCGCTGCGGAATGACAACCAAAAAAGCAAAAGCAAAGACAAGAAAAACAGCAAACTTTATGACAACGCGCAGGTTATGGTGTGGGCCGACGTGGCGTGGTACAGGCTTGCGCGGTCGATTCGCGTACAACCAGCTCGGGGTCGACCTTGATGGTGTCGGGGAGCTTTTCGTGGGCCAGCTTCCTTAGCAGGGAGGTGGCGGCGAGGGCGCCCATGTACTGTAGCGGCTGCCGAATGGTAGTCAGGCTGGGAACGATGTAGGAGGCCGCCTGGATGTCGTCGAAGCCAAGCACTGATACGTCTGCGGGGCACGCTAAGGCCAGCATCGTGGAGGGCCCGTATGCTGCCGATCGCGGATATGTCGTTGAAGCAAAGGACCGCCGTGAAGTCTCTGCGACGAAGCAGGAGTTGATGAATTCCGGGATAGCCGAGCTCCGGTGTGTTGAGGTCCTTGTCCAACCGGATGATCAGCTCGCTGTGGACTTCAAGAGAGAGAGCGCGAGCTACGTGCATGATCGACTGCCACCGGGCCTGCGAATCTGAGCTGAAGGGCTGACCGTGCATATAAGCGATCTTGCGATGCCCCAGCCGATACAGGTGACCCAGAGCGAGCTCCGCGGCCCGATGGTGGTCCAGAATTACGTTGGTCACGCCGGGGAGGTCGCCGTGGCCAGCGACCGAGACAGTGGGAGCGGAGATGATCCCTTCGAACTGAGTATCGATGGCGATGATGCCGTCAACGCCGCGTGCCTGCAAGAGCCGGGGATATTCTGCGACGAGGTCCTTCCTGTGCCGGTGGTGCGCTGTGAAGAAGAAGTATCCCTCCTGCATCAGGACCTCCGCCGCTCCGCTGAGCACCAGCGAGTGATAGCCCTCGCCGAGTTCGGGAAGCAGAATGCCGATGGTCTGCGTCTTCAGGCCCTGGAGCGAACGCGCGATGAGGCTGGGTTGATAGCCGAGCTTCTTTGCCGCGGCCTTGACCCTTTCTCGCGTTGCTGTAGGAATCGAACGGCCGGGCGCGTTGTTCAATACGAAGGAGACGGTGGCCGGACTCAGGTCCAGATGTTCGGCCAGCATCTTCAGGCTGACGCGGCGGGCGGCCGCTGGAATCGAAGCTGTCTTTCTTGGCATAGGAGTCAGCAACCAGTCTAGCGGACACCTGGCGTGTCGAGGGGCTGAGAGTGTCTGCGCGCGGATTTTTATCCTGCGGCGGCCTGTTTGAAGGTGCTGAGGCCTTCGGGCAGGCCGGCGGTACGGGTCTTCCCCAGGAGAGTTTCTCGATGAAACTCACTGATAAATTGGGCGATTTCAGAGCAAGTGAAGCCTTTCCCGGGGGGTCGCATACGACTTCTTTATGGGCTTTCTACGCATTCTTTATGGATGGACTGCTTGAATAGTGGAGATCGTCTCCGGGACGGGGTCGCCAAAGCCGGCCCAGGTTTGAAGATTGATCAAATGCAGCGGCCCCTCTTTGGGGTGAAGTCGTTTGGCGGAGGCAAGACCATGTGGGACATCGGGTGTATCGGGGCAAGTGTGCTCTTTTTTGCGATTGCAATTGGATACGCGATGGGGTGTGACCGGTTGGGGACGAAGGAGACGCAAAGATGATTGAAACGGTGGCACTTGGTTTTGTAACGGTTGGTCTGCTGGTTTATCTGGTGTACGCATTGCTGCGCCCTGAAAAGTTTTAAGAGGAAGTGTATTCAACCATGACGGCGAATGGCTGGTTTCAAGTTTCCTTCTTTTTTGCACTGGTACTGCTCTGTGCTAAGCCCCTGGGTATGTATATGGCGCGTGTCTTTGAACGAGAACGCACCTGGGCAGACGGTATCTTTCGTCCGATCGAGCGGCTTATCTATCGGCTGACGGGGATCGACGAGACGCACGAGATGGCGTGGACCGAGTATGCCGTAGTGATGCTGCTCTTCAGCCTGGTCACGATGCTTGTGACGTATGCGATTGAGCGGCTGCAGCACGTACTGCCGCTGAATCCGCAGCATCTCGCCGGCGTGGCCCCTGACCTTGCGTTGAACACGGCCGCTTCGTTTACGACGAATACAAATTGGCAGGCGTATTCGCCGGAGACGACGATGAGCTATCTGACGCAGATGCTCACGCTGGCTTACCATAACTTCTTCTCTGCAGCGGCCGGGATAGCGCTGGCGGTGGCGCTGATCCGGGGCATCTCGCGGCGGGAGTCGAAGACGCTGGGCAACTTCTGGGTGGATGCGACGCGCGCCTCGTTGTGGGTGCTGCTGCCGGGATGCCTGATCTATGCGCTGCTGCTTGTTTCGCAGGGTGTGGTGCAGAACTTTCGGCCCTACGATCAGGCGAAGCTGGTGCAGACGCAGACTGTAACTACGACGGGCACAGATGGCAAAGTGACTACCCAGACCGTTGCGATGCAGAGTATCGCGCAGGGGCCAGTGGCATCGCAGGAAGCCATCAAGATGCTCGGCACGAATGGTGGAGGGTTCTTCAACACGAACAGCGCACATCCGTTTGAAAACCCGACGCCGCTGTCTAACTTGATGCAGATGTTTTCCATCTTTCTCATTCCAGCTGCGTTGACGGTGACGCTGGGTCGGATGACGCGGACACCGAGGCATGGGTGGGCGGTGTTCGCTGCGATGGCGGCGCTCTTTTTCGTTGGCGTGTTTGTGGCCTACTATGCGGAGGCGCAGCCGAACCCGCTGCTGCACTCGGTCAATCAGCATGTGACGGCAACGCAGGCCGGCGGCAATATGGAGGGCAAAGAGGTGCGGTTCGGCATCGCCGACTCGGCGTTGTTCGCTACCGTGACGACGGACGCGAGTTGTGGCGCGGTCAACTCGATGCACGACTCATTCATGCCGCTCGGTGGCCTAGTCCCAATGGTCAATATCATGCTGGGCGAGGTGATCTTTGGCGGAGTGGGCGCGGGGCTCTACGGGATGCTGATCTTCGTCGTGCTGTCTGTCTTTATCGCGGGCTTGATGGTCGGGCGCACCCCGGAGTATCTCGGCAAGAAGATCGAATCGTATGACGTGAAGATGGCGATGCTGTATGTGCTTATCTTTCCGCTGTCGATCCTGGGCTTTTCTGCGGTGGCGTTGATGATGCCGAACCTCGGCCTCTCCGCGTTGACGAATACCGGGCCGCATGGGCTTTCGGAGATTCTCTATGCGTACACTTCGGCGACAGGAAATAACGGATCGGCTTTTGCTGGATTGAGCGCGAACACGCACTGGTACAACCTGTCGCTGGGTGCGGCCATGCTGATTGGCCGGTTCCTGATGATCGTTCCGATGCTGGCTATCGCGGGAAATCTTGCCAAGAAGAAACTGGTGCCACCATCACCCGGGACGTTTCCGGTGCATACACCTTTATTTACGGTGCTGCTGGTGAGCGTGATCCTTATCGTCGGTGCGCTTACGTTTTTTCCGGCACTATCGCTTGGTCCGCTTCTCGAGCACCTGCTGCTGCAGGCCGGCAAAAGCTTCTAGTTGAAAAAGAGGAAAGCAGACAAGGAAATGGCAAATACCCGCAAGCGCTCCCTCTGGGACACAAAGATCGTACGTCGTGCATTGGTCGATGCGCTGACCAAGCTGAACCCACGCACGATGATGAAGAACCCGGTCATGTTCGTGGTCGAGATCGGCAGTGTCATCACGAGCATCTATCTGGTCCGCGATATTATGGCGCACCACGGCGCTCTTCGCTTCGACCTGCAGATTACGCTGTGGCTTTGGTTCACTGTGTTGTTCGCGAACTTTGCTGAGGCGATGGCTGAGGGCCGCGGGAAGGCGCAGGCCGATGCGCTGCGGCGCGCCAAGTCTGAGACGACCGCCGTGCGGTTTCGTATGGATGGGAGCACGGAGGACGTTGCCAGTTCGGACCTGCGGTCGGGGGACGTTGTGTTCGTCGTTGCCGGTTGCATGATTCCGGGCGATGGCGAGGTGATCGAAGGTGTTGCTTCGGTGGATGAGTCGGCGATTACGGGAGAGTCTGCGCCGGTGATTCGTGAGGCGGGTGGCGATCGCTCGGCAGTGACTGGCGGAACGCGTTGCCTGTCGGACCAGATTAAGGTCAAGATTACGTCGAATCCGGGCGAGACGTTTCTTGACCGGATGATTGCGCTGGTGGAAGGCGCCGAGCGGCAGAAGACCCCGAACGAGATCGCGTTGAATATCCTGCTGGCGGGTTTGACGATCATCTTCCTGCTGGCTGTGGTTACGCTGCAACCGATTGCCATCTACTCGACTGCGCCGCAGACTGTTTTCGTGCTGATCTCGCTGCTTGTGTGCCTTATTCCGACGACGATTGGTGGGCTGCTTTCGGCGATCGGAATCGCGGGAATGGATCGTTTGGTGCAGCATAACGTGCTGGCGATGTCGGGACGTGCGGTGGAGGCGGCGGGAGATGTGAATACGTTGCTGCTCGACAAGACGGGGACGATTACGCTGGGCAACCGTCAGGCTTCGGAGTTCATTCCTGCGCCTGGTGTGAGCAAGGACCAGCTTGCGGACGCGGCGCAGTTGTCGTCGCTGCCGGACGAGACGCCGGAGGGGCGGAGCATTGTGGTGCTGGCGAAGGAGATGTATGGTCTTCGCGGGCGCGAGCTGAGTGAGATGCAGGCGGAGTTTGTGCCGTTCAGTGCGGTGACGCGGATGTCGGGGGTGAACCTTGAGGGCCGCGTTATTCGGAAGGGATCAACGGACGCGATTGCTGGATTCTTGAAAGAAAATGGCGGAAGTTTGCCGGACGAGGTGCGGGCCGCGGTGGAGACTGTGGCGCGGAGTGGTGGCACGCCCCTGGTGGTGGCGGAGAACCGGCAGGCGTTGGGCGTGATCCACCTGAAGGACGTGGTGAAGGGTGGGATGCGGGAGCGGTTTGCGCAGCTTCGGTCGATGGGGATCCGGACCATCATGATTACGGGTGACAATCCGCTGACTGCGGCGGCGATTGCACGTGAGGCGGGTGTTGACGACTTTCTGGCGGAGGCGAAGCCCAAGGACAAGATGGACCTGATCCGGCGCGAGCAGGGCGAGGGCAAGCTGGTCGCGATGACGGGCGATGGGACGAACGACGCTCCGGCGCTGGCGCAGGCCGATGTAGGCGTCGCGATGAACACCGGCACGCAGGCGGCGAAGGAGGCGGGGAACATGGTCGACCTCGACTCGAACCCGACGAAGCTGATCGAGATTGTCGAGATCGGCAAGCAGCTGCTGATGACTCGTGGCGCTTTGACTACCTTTTCGATCGCGAACGATGTTGCGAAGTACTTTGCGATTATTCCGGCGATGTTTGCGGCTACGTTTCCGGTGCTGAATCGGTTGAACATCATGCATCTGCAGACGCCGCAGTCGGCGATTCTTTCGGCGGTGATCTTCAATGCGCTGATTATTGTTGGCTTGATTCCGCTGGCGCTGCGAGGCGTCGGTTATAAGGCCATGTCGGCGGAGGCGCTGCTGCGGCGCAACCTGATTCTTTATGGGGTCGGCGGCATTATCGCTCCGTTTTTAGGCATCAAGCTCATCGACATCATCATTACGGCCATTCATCTGGCTTAGAGGACTTTTTTATGCGTCGTCATCTTGTCACTGCTGTGCTTTATACGGTTGTCACTACGGTTATTTTCGGGTTGATCTATCCTTTCGTGGTTACGGGTCTTGCGCAGTTGCTGTTTCACGATAAGGCGAATGGGCAGCTGATCTATCAGAACGACGTGCTGGTCGGGTCGCGGATCATTGGGCAGCCGTTTTCGGCGCCGCAGTACTTTCACTCGCGTCCTTCCGCTGCGGGTAATGGGTATGACGCGGCCAACTCGGGCGCTTCGAACTATGCTCCGACGAACAAGAAGTTGATCGACCGGGTGGCGGGTGACGTTGCCGCGTTGCAGGTCGACCATCCGGGTGCCGATGTGCCGATTGACCTGGTGACGGCGTCAGGGTCGGGGCTCGATCCTGATATCACTCCGGCCGCGGCGGATTTTCAAGTGGCGCGGGTGGCGCGGGAGCGGCATCTTTCGGAGGACGCGGTTCGCAGGCTGATTGCGCAGCATACTCAAGGGCGGCAGCTCGGATTTCTTGGGGAGCCGCGGGTCAATGTGCTGCTGTTGAACCTGGACTTGGATCAGGTTGCGGCCGTTCGGTAGTTTTTTGGGAGGAAAACGCGAAAAGAAAATTGCGGTGAATGTAACAGCAATAAGATCATTGGTTTAGCGGGTGGCTCCGTTTGGGCCGTTTGCCTCCGGTTACATGCGGGCCCTTTCGTTCCTCGGGTGGCCGGGTGGCCTTGTTAGAAGACGTAGTCGGGTGGTTTGATGCCCTTGAGGCGCAGATAGACTTCGAGCTGTCCGCGATGATGCGCGGTGTGGGTGAAGTATGCCCATAGCCATTCGAAGCCTGTCATCTTGCGGTTTGGTGGGCCGACGACGGCGTCGAGTTTTTCGGGCGTCATGCCGGCGACGGCCTGGTTGCAGAAGTCGAAGGAACTGGAGAGGAACTGGATGATCGTGTCTTTATCCACTTCTCCGTTGCCATTCAATGCATCCATGATGGGTTTCGGGACGTCTGGTCGCTTCGAACCGCTCGCGTTTGCGCAGGCGTTGAGGTTTGCGCCTGCCACCTGAATCACTACCTGACTGAAAGTTAGTTCTTCGGGAACGGGTTTGAAGTTGTAGCTGTCGGCGGGCATGAGTTTGGCGACGGCGATGGTGAAGTCGCCGGAGGTCTTCCAGTGTTTTATGAGGGCGTCTTTGATTGTGGACTGCGCGAGAGCGGGAACGGCCAGGATGGAGAGGAGTGCGACGCCGATTTTTAGCATGATCGCCATCGTACAACAGCGATTGTCTTGCTGCGCCCGGAACCTTTATTGCGCGGTTGGTGTCCAAGGGGGTATGAGGAGCCGGCTTACTTCGATGGCATCAAATGGTAACGAAGGGTTGATGCTGTCGTTTGCGAGTTTAGATGAGAGGGGAATCGAGTTTAGGTCACTGCTTTGGGGAGGAGTCCTGTCTCTGATTGTGTGCGGCTCTGCTCTTTTTGCGTTGGGGCATCGAGGCAGTCATACGCCGGTCGTCTATTCGATGCTCCCGTCGGTTCCGGGAGGCAAAGCAAAATCAAGAATCGTGCTCGCGTGCGAACCGATATCGTCATCTGGAGGTTCGATGGTCAAAGTTACCGCGGTTGTGAGTGGCGAAGAGAATGGCCCGACACCGACGGGGCGAGTGAATTTTTTATTTGGATGGAATTCTTTCGAGATCGAGCGTCTGGCGGATGGTTCGGTCACCATCAACACGAAGCTTCCGGAGAACAAGAACCTCCCGCTGCGGGCCATTTACCTTGGTGATGTCAATTACAACTCTGCGGGGTCGTTTGATGAGAGCCAATCTCAATTTTGCTCTCGAAGTTGATTCAAGCTGCCCGTTTCGTGCGAAGCCCACCTTAACGACGATGAGACCGTCGCGAAGATGGGGCACCCAGATTTAGACGTGGGCCGCCCGCCGAAAAAATAAAAAGCAAAGGCGATAAATAAGTCGCTTCGCCCTTCGGGCTACGCTCCAGCCTTCGGCAGAGCGGTGTCCGCTTCGCGGGCGGGAATAGACGCGGGGCTGAAGCCCCGCTCTACCTGAGAAGCAACAGCAGCAGCGGCAACGACGGCATAAACAACAGCAAAAGCAACAGCACGCTGCGGAATGGCAACCAAAAAGCAACGGCAAAGGCAAACGCAGATTCCTTCGCTACGCTGCGGAATGACAACCAAAAAGCAAACGCAGATTCCTTCGCTACGCTGCGGAATGACAACCAAAAAGCAACAGCAGATTCCTTCGCTACGCTGCGGAATGACAACCAAAAAAGCAAAAGCAAAAGCAAAAGCAAAGGCAACACCAACAGCAACATCAACAGCAACAGCAACTGCAGCCTTCCTCTATGGCGAAGGGGACAACCAAATTGATGACAACTAAAAAACTGTGGACACGGCGAGTCCTTGGGTGCGGGGACACTTAGGGTGTGGGGGCGATGGTGGAACCTGTGGCGGGGTTGGGTAGGTAGATGCTCTCGGGTGGGCCGAGGTAGCTTTCTTCTGGCGCGGGGAAGCGGGGAGATGGCAGACGTGATGGTTTGGTGCGCAGGACGATACGTTCGATGACTACAGCGGGATCGACCATGCAGACGTGGAGGGTGTGCTGGCCCGGCTGGTCGACGGGGACGGTGGCGGAGACGCGGCGAACGCCGTCGCTGACGGCCCTTTCCCAGTCGGGCTGGCCGTTGCCAAGGTCGGCGTTCGCGGGCCAGACGTCGAGTGCGGTGAGTGGTGCGTTGTCGAGACCGATGGCGAAACGTAGTCCGCGGCCGGGAACGAAGTTGAGGGTCGGGGCGAGGATGGCTTCGATGGTGCGGGTGCCGGGATGGAAGAGGTAGATCTCGTAGTCCATGCATGCAGAGGTTTGCAGAGTCGGGCCCGTGTTGCTGGGGGCGGTGGATGGAAGCGCTGTCATGCCGGAGAGGGTTTCGCCGAAGCCCGGGAGCTTCTGCCATGAGGCTTCGGCGGTGTCGTGTTTGGCGGTGAAGTGTTCCGCTTCTATGGCGATGACTCCATTGTTTTCGACGAAGCCTTTGGCATTGGCAGGTGACGAGGGGTTGCTGGCTTCGACCTGTATGGTCACTGGACGTTCGGCGTCAGGGCCCTGCTGAGTGATGACGATGGTGCCATCGGTGTCGTTCGCAGGAAGCTGGTTCCAGTCGATGCTGACGTCGATCCGGTCTCCGGTCTCGACGGTGCCGCTGGTTTTGCTGAGATGGATCCATGGCTTACTGAGTGTTGCGGTGAATTGATAGGGCGCGGTGCCACGGTTTGCAAGTTCGATGCGGTAGGTCTGGCGGTTGATGGAGTCGAAGGTGGGTAGAGCGGGACGGAAGGGGTTGCTGCTGTTTTCGGCGAAGACGAGCATGTGCGCGCCGGTGAGAGGCTGGACTTGTTGCACGGCGGGCATGGCGTTGAGGGGCGGGTCGTTCCAGGAGACGTAGCCGATGTGGGTCTGGCTCGATCACGTGGTCCCATTTACCGTCGAGGAGCTTGTGGTTGTACGCGGCGGAGAGCGCGGCGTCCTGGGCGAAGAGGTCGCGGGTCTGGTCGGCGTACTGGTTGGCGCTGGAGCGTCCCTGGCGCGCGTAGAGATGGTTGCGTCCCGCGGCTATGTACATCTCCGTGACGATGGCTGAGGCCCTGAGCGGATAGAGAACGAGCTCGAAGAAGGCAGGACGCTGGTCGGCGGGGAGTTGAGCGTTAAGTTTCTCCGCGCGCGCGGTGAGGGTGCGCCACTCGTCGTCGATGCGCTCTGCTTCACGGCCTGCGTGAGTGAGAAGGTGGTGGGATCGACCAACTCAGGTTTGCGGCGGCCGTTGAATTTGGTGTAGGCGGATATGAGAGCAGCGATCTCATGGGCGTGTTCGGGGCCGAACTCGCGTGTGGCCCAGAGTTCGGTGAAGTCGTCGAGATCGTGCCTTGTCCCATCGCTCGGGGGTGCGAGCGAGCGAGAGGAAAAACTCGATGGGGAACTCCATGGGTTTGAGGTCGCCGACGTTGACGACCCAGACGCGGTCGGCTCCGTAGTCGAGGGCGAGGCGCATTTGCTGCTGAATTTTGGGGATTGGGTTGGTGTTGAGCCATTTGTAGGAGCGTGGCCCGCCGACGTAGTCGAAGTGATAGTAGATGCCGGCGCCGCCGGAGCGTTTGCGCTCTTCGGCGGTGGGGAGGCGGCGGAGATCGCCCCAGTTGTCGTCGGACCAGAGGAGGGTGACGTCGTCGGGGACGCGCATGCCTTTTTCGTAGTAGGTCTGAACTTCTTTGTAGAGGGCCCAGACCTGAGGGACTTTGGTGATGTCGGGGTTGACGGTTTCCTTAAGTATCTCGCGCTGTTTGGCGACGATGTCTTCGAGCTGTCGGGTGCCGGCTTCGGCGGACATTGGGGTGTCATTGAGGCCGCGCATGCCGAGAGTGACGATCTGCTCGTAGTCTTTGTTGCGCTGCATGCCGGCGCGCCAGAAGTCGTCGATTGCCTGGGCGTTTTTGGTGTAGTCCCATGGGCCGTAGTTGCCGCGGGTCCACTCTTTTTCGGCGCGCATCATGGGTTCTTCGTGCGAGGTGCCCATGACGATGCCGTACTCATCGGCGAGCGAGGCGTTGAGGGGATCGTCGGCGGCGAAGGCGTTGTTCCACATGGCGGGCCAGAGGAAGTTGGCCTTGAGGCGGAGGAGCAGATCGAAGACCTTGGTATAGAACTTCGAATTCATGCCGCCGAACTTTTCTGTTGTCCAGCCGCTGAGCGCGGGGGCCTCATCGTTGAAGAAGATGCCGCGATACTTCACGCGGGGTTCGGGCTGGAGATAACGGCCGGGTGCGATGTAGAGCGCGTCCTGATGGCGGATGGGGACATCGGCCCACCAGGCCCAGGGAGAGACACCGATCTGTTCGGAGAGATCGTAGATGGCGAAGATGGTGCCGCGCTTGTCGGCGCCGGCGATGACGAGTGCGGAGCGGACGCCGGGGAATGGGTGAGGGACGGTTTGGGTGACTGAGGTCTCCCAATGGTTGCGGACCGCGGTGACGTCGAGTTTGTGCTCGGCGACGAGCTTGTCGATGAGGGGGCTGCGGCCGATGGTGCCGATGATGACGATGTCTTGTTGCTTTGCGATGGCGTGGAGGACCTCCGGGGTGTGGCTGGTGACCTGGTTGATGTCGGAGGCGAGATTGGAGACGGCGTGGAGGACGCCGGGCCAGTCGGTGGTGTCGATGTAGATGGGTGCGGCTGTGGTTGGAGTTGCGAGGGGGAAGGCCCCGGGTGTCGGAGTGGAGGCGACGTACGATTTTTCGCCGAGGGCGAAGGCAGAGCGGGGATGGAGACCGCTGCGGTGAGGAGGAGCGTGGCGGCGATATGCAGGATGGAGCGGGTGCGTGTCATTTTGGGGCCCAGATGCGGTAGTTGCCGCTGACGTGGAGCATGCTGAACATGTAGAGCATCGAGTCGAAGTAGCGCTGGTCGCCGACGGGAACTGGGGTGCGCCAGAGCTCTTCTACGAAGGCCCTTTCGTTGGGGCCGGGGGTGGCGGCGAGGCTGCCGACTGTGGCGGCGGCCATCATGCCGACGGAGTGGCGGGTGGAGAGCGGCTTGCCGTCGAGGGTGTAACGGTCGGCGAAGATGGTGATGCCCTGGCTGATGAGGAATTTTTGAATGCGGTCGGCGAGGACGACCTCGCGGGGGTCTTTGTGCCACCAGTTGTAGTCTGCGGACCAGTTGCTGACGGAGCGCCAGGAGTCGTAGCTGAAGGGGATGGGCTGGCCGTCGCGGCCGAGGACGGGCGACATGTCGAAGTTGGAGCGGTCCGGGGTGAGGCCGGTGTCTGGGCCGGTGACTTTGACGAAGAGCTCGCGGCTCACGTCGGCGGCCCTGGCCCAGAATTCGCGGTCTTCTTCGGGGCCCCAGCGTGCCCAGAGCTCGTAGAAGGCGGGCAGGTGGTAGGAGGCGTCGGTGTTGCTGTAGGGGCCGACGTCAGGGACGAAGCGGACCATGTTATAGGTCTCTTCGACCATGGGGCCGGCGGTGACGGGGCGCTGCTGCGTCCGGCCGCCGAAGCGGGCGAAGGGATCGGGTGGTGGAGTTTTGCCCTGGCCTTTGAGCTCGATGGCCATGTTGTGCTGGGCCTGCTCGCGCTCAGTGGTGTTGGGGCTGGTGATGGGGGTGTACTCGAAGGGCGGATCGTCGGGGTGGACGCGGAAGGGGCCGGCTTCGGTGAGGACGGGGTGGTGGCGCATGCCGCGGAGAATCTTGTCGGCCTGCTCTTTGTAGTTGTAGATGCCCTGACCGTTGCCCCAGCGGTTGGCGGCGAAGTAGAGGGCCATGACGTAGTACTCTTCGCCGTCGGGCGCGGGGCCGGTGGAGCGTGGGGTGCCGTCGGTGTTCATGGACCAGGCGAAGTAGCCGACGTTGGGGTTGTGAGGGTCGGTGATGAGCATGTAGGCGTTGGACCAGTTCCAGAGGGCGTCGAACTCGCGCTTGTGGTCCATCTGGACGGCGATCATCATGCCGTAGCTCATGCCTTCGGTGCGGGCGTCGTTGTTGGCCCAGTCGGTCATGTAGCCCAGGGGGCCGTTTTCGTTTTTGCCGGCTTCGAAGTAGACCCGCTCGGAGACTGCGTCGCCGTGGAAGAGCTGCTGGAAGGCTTTTTCGAGGCGAGCGTTGGTTTCTGTGGCGGGGTGGCCTTGTTCGGCGAAGAGGTCGCGGTAGTGGCCGGTTTTGTAGGCGCCTTCACCGTCGCCGGGCATGCGCTTGATCTCTGCTCGCGGGGCGTTGACGTGCGGGGGTGGCGGGGTGAATCCGGCCTGGGCCCGCAGGGCGACGGGGGCAAGCGCGAGGAGGGCAGTGGCAAGTACAGCCTGACGAGCGGTGGACGTGCCGACAGTCATGAGGCGGGGCTCCGTTAAATTTGTGCTTGTGAGAGTTACCAATCGGTGAGGGTGCCGTCGAGTTTGCGGGCGATGGGGAGGTAGGCGCGCTGGTAGGGGTACTTTGCCGCGAGCTTTTCGTCGATTTCGACGCCGAGACCAGGGGCGTCGCCGGGATGCATGTAGCCGGCGTTGAAGGTGTAGTGGTGAGGGAAGACTTCGTCGGTGAGCTTGGTGTGGTGCATGTGTTCCTGGATGCCGAAGTTGTGGATGGCGAGGCCGAAGTGGAGCGCGGCGGCCATGGTGATGGGAGAGAGATCGGTGGCGCCGTGGAAGCCGGTGCGGACGTTGTAGAGGGCGGCGAAGTCAGCGGTCTTTTTGGCGTGGGTGATGCCGCCGCCGTGGACGATGGTCATGCGGATGTAGTCGATCGAGCTGGTGGCGGATGAGATCGTGAGCGTCCCAGAGGGAGTTGAAGACTTCGCCGGTGGCTATGGGGGTCGTGGTGTGGCGGCGGATGAGTTCGAAGCTTTCTTGTAGTTCGGCGGGGCAGGGGTCTTCCATCCAGAAGAGGTGGTAGGGTTCGAGGGACTTGCCGAGGCGTGCGGCTTCGATGGGGGTGAGGCGATGGTGGACGTCGTGGAGGAGATGGATGTTGGGGCCGAGTTCGACGCGGAGTTTTTCGAAGAGCTGCGGGGCGAAGTTGAGGTAGCGCTCGGTGGACCAGAGGGATTCGGAGGGGAGGCCGCGCTCTGCGGGCTCGTAGGGCTTGCCGGCTTTGGGGACTCCGTAGCTGCTGGCTACGCCGGGGACACCGGATTGGGCGCGGACGGCGAGGTAGCCTTCGGCCATGTGCTTGCGGACGGAGTCGAGGGCTTCGGGGATGTCGGCTCCGTTGGCGTGGGTGTAGACGAGGCAGCCCTGGCGGGACTGTCCGCCGAGAAGGTTGTAGACGGGGGTGTTGAGGGCCTTGCCCTTGATGTCCCAGAGGGCGACGTCGACGGCGGCGATGGCGGACATGGTGACGGGGCCGCGCCGCCAGTAGGCTCCGCGATAGAGATACTGCCAGATGTCTTCGGTCTGGAAGGGGTCGCGGCCGATGAGGCAGGGGAGGACGTGGTCCTGGAGGTAGCTGGCGACGGCTAGCTCGCGGCCGTTGAGGGTGGCGTCGCCGAGGCCGTAGATGCCTTCGTCGGTGTCGATGCGGAGGGTGACGAAGTTGCGGTCGGGGGAGCAGATGATGAGTTTGGCGGCGGTGATTTTCATGGTCTGTGCGAGTTTACTGCTTTGTTATTTCGATGTAGTCGACGGGGGCGGGTTCGGTGTTGTCGGGGGTGCCGTGGAGGGTTAGGGTGTCGCCGGGTTTCAGGGTGATGTTGGGGAAGGTGATGCGGGTGCTGGTGTCGCCGTTGGGTTGGTTTTCGGCGCGTGCGGGTGGGAGGGTGTCGTCGGCGATCCACGTGCCGATGGGTTTGTGGTTGAGTTCGAGGGTGAAGTGGGATTTGCCGGACCAGTAGTCGAAGTATTGGACGGTGATGTTGTAGGTGCCTGCGGGCTTGTTGAGTGTGGTGGTGAGGGTGCAGCCGGTGGGTTGGTTGCAGACGGCGGCCCTGCTGTTGGAGGCGGTCTCCCAGGGTTTGACGTCGATGGGGGTGTAGCCTTCGGCGGTCATGTTTTCGGCTTCGATGCGGTTGGGGTAGTTGCCTACGCGGCCTTGTTTGTCGGGGATGCCGGATTCTTTCTGGAACCACCGGGTGACGGCGTCGCGCCAGACGATGGCGTGGCCTGCCTGATAGGTGAAGAGCTTGAGGGTTTCGTTGTAGCGGTCGTCGTCGATTAGGCCGTGCAGGGTTTGCCAGCGCGGGGGTATGTTTGCGCGGTGGCGGCGCCTTCGTAGTGGGCGTCGTAGATGTATTGGACTACTGTCTTTCCGTCGTGGAGGACGTGGGTGTAGGGGACGTGGTGCATGAAGAGGAGGAGATCGTCGGGGCAGGTGTTGACGTCTTCGTAGACCTTGGCGAGTTCGGGTGGGTATTGGCCGATGTAGCCGGTGCCGGTGGCTACG
This sequence comes from uncultured Acidobacteriaceae bacterium, assembly GCA_963756685.1. Lineage (GTDB taxonomy): Bacteria > Acidobacteriota > Terriglobia > Terriglobales > Acidobacteriaceae > Edaphobacter. Next base: position 1,021,203 of record CAVWON010000001.1, on the reverse strand, counting down.
GTGCGGATTCCATGCCGCGGGCGCTGCCGATGCCTTGCGCGTCGGCGCGGAACCACTGGCCCCAGCCGTTGCGCTCGGCGGACTCGATGCCGGGGCCGAAATGGTAGCTGAGGATGTTGGTGAGGGTGCCGATGCCGAGGTTGCCGGTGTACTGCTCGTAGACGTGCCAGGAGTTGGACTGCAGGTCGTTGATGGTGGCGACGACCTTGGGGTCATTGCCCCAGGTGAGCCGCGTCCACGAGTCTATGATTTCTTGGGTGGTGAGGTTGGGGTTCCAGGCGAGCTTGCCGAAGCCGTAGAGGTTGGCCATGGCCATGGGGTGATGGAACCAGTTTGCGTCGAGGCCAACATTGGCTACTCCGACGAAGCCCCCGAGGGGTTGGTGGAATGATTCGCCTTCGACGATCTCTTTGACTGGGGTGCTTCGGTTGTCTGCGCGGAGATCGGTGTCGAGCATGGTCTTCCACATGGGGACGAGGAAGACCATGTGGCGCTGCTGGCCCAGGTATTCTTGCGTGATCTGGAGCTCGATGGCCTGGCTGGTGTGCTGAAGGGCGGCGAAGAGCGGCGAGACGGGCTCGCGGACCTGGAAGTCGATGGGGCCGTGTTTGACCTGGATGACTACGTTGGGTTCAAACTTGCCGTCGAGGGCGTGGAAGTTGTCATACCCGGCGCGGGCGCGGTCGGCCTTGAGGTCGTTGTAGTCGAGGTGGTTGTTGTAGACGAAGCCGCGGTAGAGGACGATCCCGCCGTGGGGTTTGAGGGCGCGGGCGACGGCGTTGGCCGCTTCGGCGGGCGTGCGGTGGTATTGCGAGGGGCCGACGCGGCCTTCGGAGTCGGCTTTGATGACGAAGCCGCCGAAGTCGGGGATGGCTTTGTAGATCTCGTCGACTTTGGATTGCCACCAGGCGATGACGGTGGGGTCGACGGGGTCGAAGGTGGGGAGGTGGCCGACGACCTGAGGGCTGGAGAGATCGACAGAGAGCGACATGCGGACGCCCCAGGGACGGAGCTGGTCGGCGATGCGGGCGAACTCGATGATCATCTCAGGCTCGAGAGTCCGGAGGTCAGAGTTGACGTTGTTGACGGTGACCCCGTTGATCCCGATGGAGGCCAGCAATCGGCCGTAGTCGTGGACGCGGGTGAGGTCGGAGCGGACGTGGCCGTTGTCGAAGAAGATGCTGCGGCCGGCGTAACCGCGCTCGATGGAGCCGTTGAGGTTGTCCCATTGGTTGACCCAGCGGATGGGAGAGGAGGGGGACTCGGTGGTGGGTTTGGTGGGTAAAGAACGCTCGGCGGCGACGAGTTCAAGAAGATGGAAGGCCCCGTAGAGTTCGCCGCGCGCGTCGGCTCCGAGGATTATGTAACGGTGGGTGTTACCTTCTAGTTTTTCGCCGAGGGTGTATGACTCGGGTGGGAGTTTGTCGCCGGTCAGGGTGAAGATTTTGCCCAGGGCAGAGAGGTTGGCGAGGACGATGGCGTCGGTGTTGTCTGTGGTCTCATGCGAGACGGCGAAGGGGCGGCCGAGCATGGAGGTTAGGCCGCGCTGGAGTTCGTCGGCGGCGGATTGATCGGTGGGGGTGTTGCCGAGGACGACGATCTGACTTGGAAGAGCGGCGTAGGGAGTTTTGTTGGAGATCGGGGCGTAGCGGAGCCAGCCCTGGGAGCCGTCTTCGGCGCGTGCGGTGATTGCGGTGGAGAGGAGGAGTAGCCCGATGATGCGGCGAAGGAACATGAGGGCCTTTGTGGTCGGCTGGAAGTGCGTTATTGGACGTTTGGTCTGGACTCTTGGGGATCCGAGCGAAATACAGGGATTCTTCGCCTACGGCTCAGAATGACGACCTTGAAAAACAAGCTGCTGAAAATTCATATAGAGCTACAAATTCAGAATTTAGTCCTTGATCGGTTACAAACTGCTAACGCGGGAGCTCCTGTGTGCTTTCGATGGTGAAGGTCGTAGTTTGGGTGTTGGTGGCTTCGGCGGGTTGGGCGCTGCCTATGGCGATTTTGTAGCTGCCGGGAGTGACGGCGCGGACGCCCTTGTCATCGACCTGCGAGAGAGTGCGCGGGTCGAGGGTGAGGGTGATGTGTTTGGTTTCGCCGGAGGCAAGGCTGACGCGAGTGAAGCCGTCGAGGGCGAGGTTAGGCGAGACGTCGGTGTGGGGCGGGATGAGATAGAGTTCGGCTACTTCTTCGCCGGCGCGTTTGCCGATGTTTTTTACGTCGGCCTCGACGGTGAGGGTGTCGCCTGCGTGCAGGCTTGTGGTGGACAGCTTGAGATTGGAGTAGGCGAAGGTGGTGTAGCTGAGGCCGTAGCCGAATCCGTAGAGGGGTTTGCCCTTGAAGTAACGGTAGGTACGATTGGCCATGGCGTAGTCTTCGAAGGGCGGTAGCTGATCGAGCGACGAGTAGAAGGTCACGGGGAGACGGCCCGCTGGGTCGTTGGCTCCAGCGAGGGTTTCGGCGATGGCTTGCGCGCCACCGTCTCCTGGGTACCAGGCCTCGAGGATGGCGTCGGCGTTTTGCTGGGCCCAGTTGACGGCGAGGGCTGAGCCGTTCATGAGGACGACGACGAGTGGCTTTGCCCGTGGCCCTGGCGGCTTCGAGGAGTTGCTGTTGGGCGGCGGGGAGGGTGATGTCGGTGCGGTCGCCACCGGAGAAGCCGGGGATGTGGATCGGCATCTCTTCGCCTTCGAGGTTGGGAGAGAGGCCGACGAAGGCGACGACTACATCGGATTTCTTGATGATGTCGAGCGCTTGCGTGCGGAGGGGTTCGACTGGGGCGGTCCACTGGAGCGAGAGGCCGGCGCCGAAGAGGCGGGCGCGGTGGGCGTAGGTGACTTCGAAGGTGTGGGGTTTGGTGTCTTCGAAGTGGAGTTTAGCCGCTGTGGTTGTTGACCCGTGCTGGGCCTTGTCTTCGGTGACCTGGAAGGCGAGCATGTCTTTGCCGTCGAAACGGATGGTGTAGTGCTCGGAGTTGTTGCAGGGGTAGCAGTGGGCGAGCATGCCGGTGACTTCGATGTCGCCGGGCGCAGGGGCTTGAATGGTGCCGGTCCAGCGCACGGAGAATGCTTTGGGATCGAGCTTGGAGGGGTCGGGCGAGGTGGAGTTCCAGTCGAAGTCGATCTGCTTGTCGGTGCGAGTGAGGGCGGCCGGGCCGGTCAGGGAATCGTTATTGAAGTATTCGGCCTTGAGGCCTTCGACGTTGGAGCCCGGGTGCGGTGCGGAACTGCGTGCGGGGGATGACAATAGACGCGTTTTCGGCATAGGGGGAGCCTTGCGCGTAGAGGACTTTTGCTGAGGGGAATTGTTTGATGATGCCGTCGACTGGAAGGACGGGGTCTTTGGGGACGGCGTTGTAGTTGCCCTCGATGGCGGAGAGCTCGGCGGCGTTGGGGCCGATGACGGCGATGGTTTTCACTTTTGATGGTGCGAGAGGGAGCGTGTTGTTGCTGTTCTTGAGCAGCACCATGGACTCGCGGGCGGCCTTGAGAGCGAGATCCTGGTGGTCGGGTGAGCCGACCTCGGAGAAGGGGACCTTGGACCAGAGCATCTTGTCGGCGGGGTCGAAGAGGCCGAGGCGATAGCGGGCGAGGAAGAGACGCTTGAGGGAGACGTCGATCTGCGCTTCGGTGATGAGGCCTTTCTTTACGGCGTCAGTGAGTGCGAGGTAGGTGCGGCCGCAGTTGGTGTCGGTTCCGGCTTCGATGCCGGCGACAGCGGCGGAGTCCTTGTCGGGCGAGGTGTGGTGGGCCTTGGCTTCGAAGAAGTCGTCGACGGCGCCGCAGTCGGAGGTGACGAAGCCTTTGAAGCCCCAGTCGCCGCGGAGGATGGTGTCGAGGAGCATCTTGTTGGCGCAGGCGGGGTAGTTATCGATGGCGTTGTAGGCGCACATGATGGAGTAGGCCTTGGCCTCGGTGATGGTGGCGCGGAAGGCGGGGAGGTAGGTGTCCCAGAGGTCGTGGGGAGTGGGGTCGATGTTGGCGCTGTGACGGGTGGACTCGGGGCCGCTGTGGACGGCGTAGTGTTTGGGAGTGGCGATGGTCTTGAAGTAGGTGGGGTCGTCACCCTGGAGGCCTTCGACGAAGGCGACGCCCAGGCGGCTGGTGAGGAAGGGGTCTTCGCCGTAGGTCTCCTGGCCGCGGCCCCAGCGTGGATCGCGGAAGATGTTGATGTTGGGGGACCAGATGGTGAGGCCGTAGTAGATGGAGTGGACGTTGTTGCGGACGGCCTCGTTGTACTTGGCGCGGGCTTCGGTGGAGATGACGGTGGAGATCTGGTTGACGAGGGGGGCGTCCCAGGTGGCGGCCATGCCGATGGCCTGGGGGAACATGGTGGCGTAGCCGGAGCGGGCGATGCCGTGGAGGCCTTCGCTCCAGTAGTCATAGGCCGGGACGTCGAGGCGAGGGATGGCGGGAGTGGTGTTGATGAGCTGCGCGACCTTCTCGTCGAGGGTCATGCGGGAGACGAGGTCGTCGACACGCTGCTGGGTGGGAAGGGACGGGTCGAGGTATGGTAACGTTTTCTGCGATTGAGCGATGGCTGCGGAGGAGAGGACGCTAAGCGAGAGAAGAAGAGCAGCGATTCGTTGAAGCTGCATAAATTGAATCCTCCGGGGAACTGCCAATAATTGATTTGGAAATGAGGCGGTCGTATTGATTTATAAAGAGAACGACTCGACCTCTTCTTTTGTACGTGTCGCGAACTTTATCTAACTGATGTGAGGGGTGTCAAGCTGATCAGCTGTGGTGTCGAGTGGTCGCCGCCGCGGGCCTGCTCATTTGGTGGCGGACGCACTGCGACGGCTTCGTTTGCCGGAGGCGGCCAAGTGGGTGGAGGTGTGGTAGCCGGAGTGCCGTTGAAGGACAACCGCGGCCGCGCCACGGAGTCGGGAGAGCTCGCCGTCTTTGGTGATACCGAGTGCGGGCGGCGTGCCGGCGAGCATGGTGCCTTCCATCTCCTTCTGGATGATGGGGCCGAAGCGGGCCCAGGAGGTGGTGAGGTCGCCGGTGATGAGAACGACCTCGGGCGCCAGAGCTGCGGTGACGAGACGAAGGCCGCGGCCGAGATGGGTCGCCTGGCGGGTGACGGCGGTGATTGCGGTTGGATCGCCTTCTTCGGTCAAACGAAGGAGGTCGTGAATGTTGTTCACGCGGCCTTTTGGATCGAGCTCGGCGTAGTAGCGCAGGGCGGCGGTGGAGGACGCGAAGACCTCCCAGCAGCCGCGCTGGCCGCAGCCGCAGATGGGGCCGGTGGGGTCGATGGGGCTGTGGCCGAACTCGCCGGCTAGGCCGCTGCGGCTGGTGATGATCTGTCCGTTGGCGAGGATGGCGCCGCCGATGCCTTCGGAGACGGTGATAAGGACGGCGTTGCGGATGCCGTCGAGACGGCCGGACCAGAGTTCGGAGAGGAGACAGGCGTTGGCGGCGTTGGCGAGCTCGACCTGGAGCTGCATCTGCTGCTCGATTGCTCCCTTGATGTCGTAGTCGGTCCATTTGAGGTTGGGGGCGAGGAGGAGACGCTGGGTTTCGGGGTCGACGCGGCCGGGCATGCTGATGCCGATGCCTTCGAAGGAGCGATCGCTGTGGGCGGCGCGCATGGACTCCATGGAGTGCATGATTTTTGTGACGGAGCGCGCCGGTTCAGAGACGAGGGGGACGGCTTCGCGGGCGAGGAAGCGTCCGTTGAGGTCGACGAGGGCGACGATGGCCTGATTGGGGCGAACGTCGGCGACGAGGATGACCATTGCGTCGTTGAGGGAGAGGAGGGTGGAAGGGCGGCCGCGGGGTGGGCGCGCCATGGCGCCTTCGGAGACCCACTTTTCGCTGATCAGCTGCTCGACGATGGCGGAGATGGTGCTGGGTTGGAGGCCGGAGGAGCGGGCGAGGTCGGCGCGGGCGACGGGCTGCTGCGAACGGATGATCTCGAGGACGATGTCGCGATTGATGTCACGCGCGTTCTCGCTCGACGCCAGTTCGACGTAGGCGAGGTCGATGCGCTTGATGCCACGACTACCGTTCTTCGCGAGCAGGTTTGACTTCATGGCTATTGATTGACTCCACTGGCGAGAAAGCCGCCGTCGACTGCGATGATCTGTCCGGTTGTAAAGGCGCTCTCGTCGGAGGCGAGGAAGACCGCTGCTCCGACGACTTCATCCACGGTACCAAAGCGGGCCATTGGTGTTCTGGCGACGAGTTCTTTGCCGCGCGGGGAGTCGAGGAGTTCGCGGTTGAGATCGGTGGGAAAGATGCCGGGGGCGATGGCGTTGACGCAGACGCCGAACGGGGCCCACTCGACTGCGAGCGAACGGGTGAGAGCGCCGACGGCCGCTTTGCTTGCACCGTAGGCCGCGACCTCGAGAAAGGCGACAAAGGTGGATAGCGACGCGATGTTGATGATCCTTCCCTTCCGCTGTGAAAGCATGGTTTTGCCGAAGATCTGGCAGGCCCTGAGGGTACCATTGAGGTTCACGTTCATTATGCTTTGCCACAACTCTTCGGAGCAATCAAGGGTCGGGACGCGTCTGGTGATGCCGGCGGAGTTGACGAGCACATCGATACGGCCGAAGGAGGAGAGGACGGCGTCGTGCAGGAGTTGAAGAGATTCGCGGTCGAGAACGTCGGAGGGAATGCGGAGAGTTTTGCTACCCTTCGCTTCGAGACAATTGGCCAGGGTATCGACCGATTCCTTCGATCGCGAGGAGGCGACGACGTCTGCTCCGGCCGATGCCAGACCGAGGGCCAGGGCCTTCCCGATGCCGGAGGTCCCTCCGACAACAACGGCGCATTTCCCAGCAAGACTAAACATACTTAAGGACTGCCTTCCGTACTAGCTTTTTGCTTCTTGTTAAGCCATTAGGACTTTTACTACAATAAAATCAAACTGTCACGGAGTTTGGCGGGTTTGATTTGACTTCGTCCTCTATTCTTGTTGGGTAAACATTTTATATTCAGCACTATGCATCCTAAAATTCTCTGAGGGCATGGTTGACGCTGGATGTTGCGCCATCGCGAAAATTTGGGAGTTCGCGTCATTTTGTTCAGAAGCACAAAAAAGAAATATAGGAGTAAGAATCCGAGACTGGAAGGCCGCATCGCTCCGGATAAATGATTGGTTTTGACGCGATCTCGCTGGACTCGGCGACTCTCTCCGGCAACTCTATCCTTTGACCCAGGCCCCGTTGATTGAGCGCCACGTGTTGGGGTTCGCGATTGTGTCCTTCAGGACGGCGGGGAGACGCTCCGGACGGACTGCGTCGTAGCAATCGAGTTTGGCGAAGCGAGCGATGGCGGTGGGGATTCCAACGGAGGTAGAGCCGGGGTGAGAGGTAGCGGGGTAGGGCTCGCCGTGATTCATCGCCGGACTGACGGCGACGCCGGTGGGCATCTTGTCGTTCAACAGGCGTCCGACTTTTTCGCGGAGGAGTGGAGCGACCTCGTTGTAGGAGGTGTCGTCTGCGCCGGACCGTGCTGAGTAGATAGTGCCGGTGAGGTTGCCTTCGAGGAGGCGGAGGATGGACTGGAGCTCCTGCTGCGTGTTGACGATGACGGCGAGCGTGGCGTTGCCGAAGATCTCGCGCTGCAGGTCGTGGGGTGCGGCGAGGAACTGAGCGGCGGTGGCGCGGAGAAGGGTGTTGGCGTAGCGGTAGCCTTCGCCGGGAGCGGAGTCTCCGCCGGTGACGAGTTGCGCGCCGGCGGTGGTGAGTGCGGCGACGCCCTGATGGAGTTGGTTGCGGCCGGCGGCGGAGAGAAGAGGTTGCGCTGGGCGCTCGGTGAAGGACTTCGCGATCTGTGCGAGGAAAGGCGTGGTTTGTGGGGTCTCGAAGACGAGGAGGAGGTTGGGGCTGGTGCAGAACTGGCCGGAGCCTGCGAGGACGCTGTCGACTAACTCCTGGGCGAGTTGCTCGGAGCGTTCGGCGAGCGCGCCCGGAAGGAAGATGACCGGGTTGATGCTGGACATCTCGAGGTAGATGGGTTTGCCTGCGTCTTCGGCGGCGCGTTTTAGGTGGAGGCCGGCGTTACGGCTGCCGGTGAAGGCGACGGCGCCGACGCGGGGATCGCTGACGAGCTTGAGGCCGTTTTCGTTGCTGACGTTGTAGATCATCTGGACTGTGGCAGGGGGAAGGCCGGCGGTCTCGACTGCTTTGAGGGCCTGTTCAGCGAGCAGGCGTGTGGTGTTGGGATGGAGGGGATGGGCCTTCGCGATGACGGGGTTGCCGGCGGCGATGGCGGCGGCGAAGTCTCCGCCGCTGACGCCGTTGAAGGCGAAGGGAAAGTTGTTGGGGCCGAAGACTACGACGGGGCCGATCGGAGCGAAGCAGGAGCGGATATTTTTTTCGAGGTCGAGGGTGGCGTGGCGCCAGGACTCTTCACGGACTGCGGCTGCGGCCTGGCGGAGTTGGTTGGTGGTACGGGGAAGTTCGACGTCTTTGAGGCGTGGCGTGACGGGGAGGGCGGTCTCTTCGGCGGCGGACGCGATGATGGTTGCGGCAGCGGCCTCAATGTTGTTGGCGTAGGTGTCGAGGAAGGCGGCGATCTTTGCTGGGTCGATGGTGCGGAGCTCGGCTGCGGCTTCGGTTGCGGCGTTGAGGGCAGCGTCGCAGTCGGACCATCGGCTGATGGGGAAGGCGAGCGGCAGGGCTTCACCCTTCGCTGGATTTTCTGCGTGGAAGGTCCCTTCCGCGTCGGCCGAGCGCCATTTGCCGTCGATCAATACTTGAGCTACTTCCATTGGTGTTTCCCTTCAATGATTGATGTTGTGTGGTCGATGAGTCTATTCGACGGTGTTGGTGAGGGTGCCGATCCCTTCGATCGTGATTCGGATCTCATCTTTGCTCGCGAGCGTGAAGGTGTCCGGCGGGACGATGCCTGTTCCGGTGAGCAGAAAGCACCCGTAGGGAAAGGTGTGGTCGCGGAAGAGGTACTCGACCAGTGTCGCTGGATCGCGTTTCAACTCGGTCAATGTGGTGGTTGCAGAAAATTCCGTGTGGTTCGATCTTAGAATGTCGAGCTTGATTTGCGTGGAGGGCGGCATGGGTTCGTTACGGATGAGCAGACCTGGGCCGAGCGCGCAGCTGCGGTCGTAGACCTTGGCTTGCGGGAGATAGAGAGGGTTGGTGCCCTCGATGTCGCGGGAACTCATGTCGTTGCCGACGGTGTAGCCGATGATCTGGGCGCGTGGATTGACGACGAGGGTGAGCTCGGGTTCGGGGACGGACCAGGTGGCGTCGCGGCGAATTTTGACGTGGCTGTTGGGGCCTGCGACCTTGTGGGCGACGGCTTTGAAGAAGAGCTCGGGGCGTTCGGCAGTGTAGACGCGGTCGTAGAAGTCTCCGCCTCCTGCGTCCTTAGACTCGGCGATGCGGGCGCGGCGGCTGCTGTAGTAGGTGACGCCGGAGGCCCAGACCTCTTGATGCTCGATTGGGGCTTCGAGCTTTGTGTGGACCAGATCGTTGGTGGGTGAGGACTTCGCTATGTGCGCTGAGAGGTGGCGATGCAGATCGTCGTGGGTGATGAGTTTGTCGAGCGAGTTTTCTGCGAGGCGGTAAAGTTTGCCGTGCTGTTCGACGTAGATTGCGTCTGCGGTGCGGTAGAGTATCAAGGCCTTGGACCTTCCCTAGTGAGTTGATGTGATGGAGTGGGTTGCGGATTCGGAGCCGGCCGCCTCGCTGCCTTTGTCGAGGAGCGTGGTGATGGAGTCGACGTCGTAGACGCAGCCGCCCCAGATGCCTCCGCTGGCATGGACGAGGGCGGCCCAAAGCCGGGTGTCGTCGGGGAGTTCGGGGTGCGGCGCAAGGTCCGGACGCGGTCCTCTCTCGGCAAGAAATTGGACGGCGACTTCAGGGGCCATCGTCCCGTTCAAAGTACCGACGAAGTCGACGGTGCCGGTGAGATTTTTGCGGTCGATCGTGATCTCGATCTGGTCGCCGTTTCGGAGTTTGCCTAAGACGCCTCCGGCAAGGGCCTCGGGAGAGATGTGGCCAATGCAGGCGCCGGTGGAGACTCCGCTGAAACGTGCATCAGTTAGGACGGCGACGTGTTTGCCGAATGGGAGGGCCTTGAGGGCGGCGGTGATCTGGTAGATCTCCTGCATGCCGGCCCCGGCGGGGCCGCAGCAGATGAGGACCATGACGTCGTTTTCTACGATCTGACTGGTCTTGATGGCATGGATGGCGGCGGCTTCGGTGGTGAAGACTTTGGCTGGGCCGAGGTGGTGGTATTTTTCGTCGACGATCAGGGTCGGGTCGATGGAGGTGCTCTTGATGACGGAGCCTTCGGGGGCGAGGTTGCCGACGGGGAAGCAGACCGTGGAGGTGAGGCCGCGGGAGCGAGCGCGGTCAGGGGACATGATGACGTTGTCGGGGTCGATGCCGTCCTGGTTGAGGAGATTCTTGCGGAGGGTGTGGCGGCGCGGACTGTCCTGCCACCAGTCGAGGGAGGTGTTGAGGGTCTCGCCGGTGACGGTCCTGGCGGTGGTGTCGAGGAGTCCGGCGCGGCGGAGGTGCAGCATCACTTCGGGTGCGCCGCCTGCCAGGAAGACTTGGACAGTCGCGTAGTTTCCCGGGCCGTTGGGGAGCGCGTCGACGAGGCGGGGAACCTGGCGGTTGATGTGGGCCCAGTCTTTTGCTGTCGGCCGGTGGAGTTTTGCGGCGTGGGCTATCGCGGGAACGTGGAGCAGAAGATTGGTAGAGCCTCCGAAGGCCGCGTGGACGACCATGGCGTTGTTGATTGAGGCGTCGGTGAGGACGTCGGAGGTGCCCATGTTGAGTTGGCGCATGCGGAGGATGGCGCGGGCGGAGCGACGGGCGGCGTCGAGCCAGATGGGCTGGCCGGAGGGGCCCAGTGCGGAGTGAGGGAGGGCCAGGCCGAGAGCTTCGGCGATGACCTGCGAGGTTGCTGCCGTGCCGAGGAACTGGCAGCCACCGCCGGGTGTGGCGCAGGCTCGGCAGCCGATCTCGGCGGCGTATTCGAGGGTGATCTGATGTTGGGCGAAGCGGGCGCCGATGGTCTGGACCTTGCCGGCGTCTTCGCCGTTCTCCGGGAGCAACGTGACGCCGCCTGGGATGAGGACGCTGGGTAATGTGCCGGAGGAGGCGAGGGCCATCATCATCGCGGGGAGGCCCTTGTCGCAGGTGGCGACGCCCAGGACTCCGGTGCGCGTGGGGAGCGATCGCATGAGCCGGCGAAGGACGATGGCGGCGTCGTTGCGATAGGGCAGCGAGTCGAGCATGCCGGTGGTGCCCTGGGTACGGCCGTCGCAAGGATCAGTGCAGGCACCGGCGAAGGGGACGGCGCGGAGGGTCTTGAGTTCTCGGGCGGCTTCGGCTACGAGAGCGCCGACCTCCCAGTGGCCGGTGTGGAAGCCGAGGGCGATGGGAGTGCCGTCTTCGGCGCGGAGGCCGCCGTGCGTGCTGAGGATGAGAACTTCGGGGCCGAGGACGTGGGCCGGGTCCCAACCCATGCCGACGTTCATGCTGAGGCCGAAGAGATTTCCTGAGGGTTGGGTGAGAAGCATCTCGGCGGTGATGGGAAGAACGCCGGATGGGCCGGGTGCGTGAGTCGCGACGGCACTGAGGGCGAAGTCGGCGCTTTCGAGGACGGAAGTGAGAGATATTTCCTGAATGACGGCCGCTCCTGCGTTAGAGGCTAGATTGACTCGACTTCGATGGGAAGGGTGGCGAGGGTGTCGTTGGTTGGCCCGCGCAGGCACAGGATGATGACGCCGGCGATGACGAGAGAGATGGACATGAACAGGAAGCCAGCGCGCGAGTTGCCTGTGTACGCCGTAAGCAGACCGACGAACCAGATGCCGATAAAGCCGCCGAGTGCGCCGCAGCTATTGATTACAGCGGTGACCTCGCCGGCTACGTTCTTTGGCAGCATCTCGGGGACGATGGCAAAGAAAGGGCCGAAGGGTGCGTACAAGCAGCTACCGGCGAAGACCAGAAATCCGTAGGCCAACCAGAAGCTGTGGGCAGCGGTAAGGTAAGAGCCGAGGAAGCATGCGCCTGAGAGCATCAGGAAAGGCCAGACGAAGCGTCTTCGCCGGAAGCTGCGGTCGGAGTAGTGCGAGACCAACAGCATGAAGACAATCGCTACGAGGTAAGGTACGCCGCTCAACAGGCCGGTGACGGCGATACCTCGCGCGGCACCCTTTTGAATGACGGACGGCAGCCAGAGCAGGAAGCCGTAGTTGCCGACGCTCCAGAAGAAGTACTGGATGCAGAGCCAGATGACGCTGGGGTTGCGGAGGGCCGAGTTCAGGTTCGCTACCTGCGGGAGGAGCCATTGTTCGCGGTCGAGCTGTTGGGTCAGCTGGGTGCGGGTGCTTTCGCTCATCCAGGCAGCGTCTGCCGGTTTGTCGCGAATGACGACGAGCCAGATGATTCCCCAGATAATTGCGGGCAGGCCCTCGACGATGAAGGTCATCTGCCAGCCGAGAGAGCGGATGAGGTAGCCGGTGGCCGCTGACATCCACACGACAGTGACTGGATTGCCGAGGAGGAGAAGCGTGTTGGTGCGGGAGCGCTCGGCGCGGGTGAACCAGTTGCTCAGCAGGATCAACATCGCCGGCAGGATGAAGCTCTCGGCTGCGCCCAGAAGGAGGCGGTCGACTGCGAGCAACCAGAAGTTGTGAATGACGCCGGTGAGGGAGGCAAGAAAGCCCCAGCTGACAAGAGCGAAACAGATCAAACGGCGCGCGCTTTTTCGGCGAGCGTAGGCCGCGCCGGGGACCTGGAAGAGGAAGTATCCAAGGAAGAAGAGAGCGCCGAGGAGCGCCGAGCGGGAGCTGCTGATGTGCAGGGTGTCGGCCAGTCCCGCTGCAGCTCCGAAGCCGTAGTTCGCTCGATCCAGGTACGCAAGGCTGTAGGCGACGAAGACGACCGGAAGAATATAGAGCCAGCGCTTGCGCATCTCGGACCGCGTCCGAACTGCGTCCTGAAGGAATTGATCGGTCGAGTTCTGCATGACGGTCTTCATGGTGTGATGCTCACGGTTGTCGCGGGAGAAAGGCCAAGGCCATGGCGCAGATTGGCACGATGCAACTTTGAGTGGGAGAACCTGTGTGCGACCAAGCCTACACTATGGACCATGGTCTCATTTTATTCTTTGAGTGTTGAAGTAAAGTGATTTTCGGAAAGACCATCCAGTACGGCTGCTAGACTTTCGTTGCATTTCCGATGGGAAGATGGCTGTCCGGCGAAGTGAGGCTGTCGCGGGTCAGGGAGGACATTTCGTGCGTTACATGAAACCGATTCAATACGTGGTCTTGATAGGGTCGCTGATTCAGAGCGTCTCTGTAGTGGATGCGGGTGCGCGCAGGGCACGGGAGTCCGCTGCTGTCTATAGAGCAGTGGCCAATGCAGGTGTCGCCGCAGAGGAGATTTCCAGTCCGCTGAAGGTTGACCATCTGGACGCGGGCATCGACTCGATCGTTCCGGCAAACGCGATGATCGAGCGGGTGGCTACAGGATTTACCTGGGTCGAGGGCCCCATCTGGGTCCCGGCGGGTTATCTTTTGTTCGCGGAGATCACCAGCAACAGTATTCGCAAGCTGACGCCTGACGGGACGGTGAGCATCTTCATGCAGCCGAGCGGGTATAAGGGATCCGCTCCATATGGTGGCAAGGAGCCTGGCTCGAACGGTATGACGCTCGATACGAAGGGCCGTCTGACAGTGGCAGGGCATGCGCAACGTGATGTGTGGCGGCTGGAGTCGCTCGCGCCGGGTGCGCAAATCACGGTGCTGGCGGACTCGTATGAGGGCAAGAAACTTAATAGTCCGAATGATCTGGTTTACAAGGCCGACGGGTCGCTTTACTTTACTGATCCTCCCTATGGGCTGCCTACGCAGGGTGACGGCGACCCGATCAAGGAGTTGGAGGTGAATGGCGTGTATCGCATACCGAAGGCGCTTTATCAGACGCCCGGGGCCGCGCCGGCGCGCGATCAGTTGCAACTGCTGGTCAAGGACCTGCCGCGGCCGAATGGCATTGCGTTTTCCCCGGACCAGAAATATCTTTATGTCGACAATTCGCAGCCGAAGAGGTTGTGGATGCGGTATCGCGTGAAGGAGGATGGTTCGCTGACAGACGCGAAGGTCTTCTATGACCTGACTTCGGATCCACGACCGGGAGCGCCGGATGGGATGAAGGTGGATACAAAAGGAAATATATACACCACGGGCACCTGGAGGCGTATGGATCTTTTCACCCGGGGGTAAAGCGCTGGGCACAATTCTGGTTCCGGAGAGAACGTCGAATGTGAACTGGGGCGGAGCCGATCGCAAGACGCTTTACATTACCGCGAGCAGCAGTATCTATCGCGTTACGTTGAAGGTGCCGGGAATCTAGAGCCGAGTTTTCGAGCGCTTAGGTTTCGATGTAGGGATAGCGCTGCGGCCGGGACAACATACTGTTGGCCTCATCGTCGTTGTGGAAGCGCTCCTCTTCGGGGTCCCAGTAGAGGTGGCGTGGCAGCTTCATGGCGATGTGGTGGAGCAGGCAGGTGGAGCAGGCGCGGTGACCAATCTCGACCGGGGCTGTGGGCTGTGTGCGGGTGTGGATGCACTCTATCCAGTTGGCGTGTTGCTCGGTCGCTGTGTAGAGGTGGATCTCGTCGGGGCCGATGACGGAGTCGAGAATCTTCGGATCGCTGGCCATGAGTGGCTCGATCTTGACGGGTGGCGCGCCGTTTGAGGTCGGCGTGGTCATTTCGTCGCGCGTCACGAAGATCCAACCCTTGGTGCCGTACCACTTGATGCCGTTGGGGAAGTCGCCGGAGATGTCCATGGTGACGCCGTTGGCGTAACGGGCGTGGGTGAGGAACTTGCCGTGGACGTCCCAGAGGCCGTGGGTGGGGAACTCGGCGGTGCCCCAGATCTCGACGGGGCCGGTGTACTCGGTGTTCATGCCCCAGTGAGCGGTGTCGACGTGGTGAGCGCCCCAGCCGGTGATCATGCCGGCACCGAACTGCTCCATGCGGAGCCAGCCGGGGCGGCTGAAGTCGTTGTAGCGGCATGACACGATCGATGGTGTAGTAGACGTCGGGCGTGGAGCCGAGCCAAGCGTCGTAGATGAAGCCGGCTGGGACGGGCATCGGGGTCTTGTCGCCTCCTGCCGGGTCGCCGGGCAGGCCGATCTCGACGTGTTTTACCTCGCCGATGCGGCCGTTGCGGACGAGCTCGCACGCACGGTGAAACTGCTTCCATGAACGCTGCTGGCTCCCGATCTGAAGGATGCGGCCAGTGGACTGGACGACGTCTGAGAGATAACGGCCTTCGGCGATGGTGAGCGACGCGGGCTTTTGCAGGTACACGTCCTTGCCGGCACGCACGGCCGCAGCGCCCACGATGGCGTGCTGGTGGTCCGGCGTAGAGATGACGACGGCGTCGATCTCCGGGTTGGCGAGAAGATCGTGGTAGTTAGCTGTAGCCTGTGACGCCATCGTAAGGTTTGCCGTTCTTCTTGGTGTAGAAGTCGTTGACGAATTGCTTTCCCTGAGCGACGCGGTCGGTGGAGAGATCGCAGACGGCGACGATGCGAGCGGTGTCGACCTTGAGGATGGCCGGCATATCGTGCCCGCGGGAGATGCGTCCTACGCCGATGGCGCCGACGTTGATCTGCTTGCTGGGAGCATACTGGCCGAAGACGGACGAAGGCACGATGGTGGGAAAGCCCGCAATCGCCGCGGCGCCCGCTGCTGACTTCAGAAACTTACGTCTTGAGATTCCATTGCTCTGTTTGGTCATTGCTTCAGCCCCTATGCCTCTAAGTGGACCAGCACGGCGTTCTTCTGCGCCTTGATGACGAGTTCAGCCGCCAGGAGGCACTGGGTCTGGTCCTGAGCAGTGTGCGTGCGGTTCACGATGTCGGAGACGAACTGCACTCCGAAAGGAAGCGTGAGGTTGTTGCAGTCGATGTAGCGGGCCTGTTTCTGGTCGACGATGAAGAGGTTGTTGCCCTGCTTTCCGACGGCGACGTTTGTGTACTTTCGCACCTCGATGTAGCCTTCGGTGCCGAGGATGAAGAGGCGTCCATCGCCCCAAGTGCCGAGGCCGTCCGGCGTAAACCAGTCCAGCCGGACGTAGCCGAGTCCACGATTGCCACGCAGGACCATGTCGCCGAAGTCCTGGAAGTTCGGCTTTTGAGGATGACGCACATTGGCGATCTGCGACTCGGCGACTTCGGCCTGGGTCGAGCCGGTGTAGTAGAGGAACTGATCGACCTGGTGCGAGCCGATGTCGCACAGGATGCCACCGTACTGCACTGGGTTCCAGAACCAATCAGGCCGGCCGCCTGAGCCGCCTGCGTCGCCGCCGTGTCCTTGAATGATCTGATGCGGGGCGATGTTGATCGTCTGGATGACCTTGCCGATGGCCCCGGCCTGCACCAACTCGCCTGCCTTGACGGCGGCTTTTACCTCCAGCCGTTCGCTGTACATGATGGCGTAGATCTTGTTCGTTTCGGCGATGGTCTTGCGGACCGCCGCGAGGTCTTCGAGGGTGGTGGCGCCGGGTTTGTCGCTGAGGAAGTCTTTGCCGTGCTTCATGGCGCGAATGCCGATGCCGGCGCGCTCGTTGGCGATCTGCGAGCTGAGTACAAGCTGGGTGGAAGGATCGTTGATGATCTCGTCCTGCGTGGCTACGATCTTGACGTCGGGGAAGCGCTTCTTGAATGCGGCGAGCTTGTCCTCCTCGCCGCCCCAGGCCGCGACGAGTGTACCGCCGCCACGCTGTACAGCGCCGATCATGCCATAGATGTGGTCGTGGCTCATGCCGCAGACGGAGAACTTGACGGAGTACTTCGGCTTGGCGTCTGCCTCCTGGCCCGGTGCGGCGGTTTCATGGACGACATGGCCTCCGCCGGGGTGAAGTCCGTAGGCCGCCTCGGGCAACGCGGCTAACATTCCTACTGAACTCATTGTCCTGAGAAACGAACGCCGGTTGAGGACATCACTCTGCATCTGTTGCTCTCCTATTTCCGGCGTGTATCGCCCTTGCGCCGTAACGTGGTCTGAATACATAGACGGCCCGGTCGTGCTGCTTGGTTTCATTGCATCGGAGATTTTATTGCGATGCCGAACTTTATCTTGATGTTTCGTCAACAATAATTTAGTCAATGGAAACGTCTTTGGCAAATGAAACGGATTGAGCTCCCTACACATGAAGAGCATCTTCAACGTTTCAGCCAACGCTCTGGCACGCGCTTCTTCATGAATTTCATGGGCGATTAAGTACTCGGAGACCGCCAGGTTTATTTGTTCGGTCTCTGAATGTACTCCCGAAGAGGACTCGATTGCCACCTTCAGTGTTTGCCGCCGAGGCGATTGCCGCTGTTGTGTTCGACGATGGGCGCGTTGAGATCGTCAACAATCCTCGTTCGACTTTGATTTGCGAGTAGTGCCGATTTGCGAGTAGTGCCTTCCTGGCCCGCTGGGACTGGGCGGCGCTCAAGTAGCAACTGAACGTATGCTCCAAATCATTCCCGAATTGGGAAAAAGAGAGGGTAACCGTTTTCCTAGTGTATCGAGACGGCTTTTGGCCCCTAAAGGGGACATCTTATGGTTCAACTCTACTGATTTGCTGAACAAAGCGACAAATGGTCTTGACAATTGTTCATTGAACGAACTATCGTTCGGCGTCGAATAGAGAAATCACAGAAAAGACACAAAAGACAAGCGGTTAACTCGAGAGCGCCGAAAATGCATTAAATCTGTTGACTATTAAGAACTGACCCTGATACGGTTCGTTCGCTCTCCAAACAATAGCAATACCGGGCCTGAATCTGAACTACTTCTGGAGGTTTCACGTGATATCGCTAAAGCGTTTTAGATCTATCGTCTCGATTTTTTTTGCCCAACGCTCGTGGGTGTTGGCTGTCCTGATGTTTGCGAGCGTCGCGTCGATCCACGCGCAGCAGACTACCGGCTCCATCGTAGGCACGGTGAAGGATGAGAGCGGTGCGGTCGTCCCCGGGGCCACCGTGAAGGCAACCAACGTGGGAACCGGATTCTCCCGGTCGGCGCCTTCCAATGGTTATGGGGAGTACCGCATCGATTACCTGCCCGTGGGCGGGTACACCGTCGAGCTGGAGGCGGCCGGCTTTAGACGCTTCGTGCAGCAGAATATCGTCCTTAACGTAGACCAGACGCTGACGCTTGAAATCACACTGTCCGTGGGTGCTGCAACCGAGACCGTCACGGTCACGAGTGCCCCCCCGTCGGTGAATACGTCCGACGCGGTATTGGGCAGCAGGTTGAGGGGTCCGAGATCCTTGGTCTGCCCCTGGTCAATCGCAACGCATATTCCGAAATTTCCCTCACGCCGGGCGTGATGGCCAATAACAACAGCCCCACCTCGAACCCCACCGGCTCCCCCAATTTCACCGTTGGGCTGCCGTCCGCGGACGTCCAGATCAACGGCTCCATCGACGGCGGCAATCCCGAGGTCGCCTTTTACCTGGATGGCGGCAACAACATAACCGGTATGCGCAACTACGGAAACCCGGCGCCCAACCCCGACGCACTCCAAGAGTTTCGCGTAGAGACCAGCGCATTCGGGGCACAATACGGCCAGTTCTCCGCTGCAGTCATTACGGTTCTCACAAAGTCGGGAACAAATAAATTTCATGGCTCATTGTTCGAGTTCAACCGCAACACCGACTTCAACGCCTATCCATGGACCGCGGGACAGGGCGCTCCGGCAGTCAAATTGCCTTACCATCGCAACCAATTTGGCGGTACCGTCGGTGGCCCGATCAAGCACGACAAGGCCTTCTTCTTCTTCAGCTACGGCGGCCTGCGTCAGGTAGCCGGATCACAGTTCAATGGCGCCATCGTGCCCACGGCTGCCGAGCGTCTGGGCGACTTTACCGGAGACACGTTCAAAGTCAACGCGCCGGGCACTAAGACGCAGGTGAAGGGAACAAACAGCAGCCCAAATTGCCAGGTTGCCACGCTGAACTGCATCCCCCAAGCCCTCCTGGATACGACCATTTCAAACTTCGACAACGTAGGCAACTCATTTGGCTCTTCCATCCCGCTGCCCAACGGCGCTCTCAAGCCCGCGACCGGAGGCGGGACTTTCACGGGCACCTTCACGACCCCGACAACCTCAAACGAATACCTGGGCAAGTATGACCAGGTATTCGGCGACAAGGACCATGCCACGGTGACGTTCTTCTTCGTCAGGAACGTGCAAGGCAACTCCCCAGGCGGCAACGTCCCGTGGACCATCAATCAGTCCGCTGCGAATCAGTGGAATGTCAACATCAGCGACGTTCACACCTTCACCCCAACCACGGCTAATCAGTTCTGGCTTACGTTCACGCGTGCAGCGGGCGGACGCGTCAACCTGCCAGTGACCGGCCCGGCGACGCAAACCCTCGCCACATACGGCTCGAACTTCCTCATCCAGGGGCCGAACGCACTGCCCAATTGGGCCCCATCCGGGGCCTTTAGTGCGACCACGACCAACGCCGGTCCGTTCACGGGCTCTAACAACTATGAGTTACGCGACATGGTCAGCCTGGTCAAGGGTAGACACACCCTTTCCCTTGGCGGTGAGTTCGCTCTCGATAAGACTATGTTCTGGGCCGATCTGTTGAACTTTGGAACCATCAGTTTTGCGACCTCCGCACCCACGTCCACGAGCAATGTGTTTTCGGACTGGGTCACCGGCCAGGCCTCCTCGTTCGAACAGGACACGCCTTATACAACGCTGATCAGTTATTGGCACACTGCGGTGTTCGCGCAGGACGATTACCGGATCACACCCCGGTTCACTGCAAACCTTGGAATCCGTTGGGACATCGATACGGTTCCCGTCGAGTCCCTGAACAGGACGGCATCGTTCGTTCCCGGCGTGCAATCCACCGTGACGCCGGTCGCTCCGAAGGGCTTGTTGTTCCCGGGAGACCCGGGCGTCGGTCGCGGCATAATCACCACGAAATTCCATCATATTGCGCCACGTGTCGGTTTTGCATGGGACCCGTATGGGGACGGCAAAACCGCATTTCGCGGCGCCGCGGGCGTCTTCTACGGCACCACCAGCGGCAACGAGTGGAACCAGCCCGGCAACGGCGCACCGTTCGCCATACGTCAGACCTTCGGTTCCCTAAATTCAATCACCAACATCTACTCGACTCCGGGGGACTTCCCCTCCACGATGCCTGGTGGCGGCATCTTCCCGTACGTCTATTCGCCAAGCGCGCCGAAGTTCTTCCCGACGGCCAGCGTCGAGAGCATCGACAAGAACGCGCAATATCCTTACATCTACCAGTTCAACACGTCCGTGCAGCGACAATTGCCCGCCCAGGTAACTTTGACGGTGGCGTATGTAGGCACGCTCTCGCATAACGTGCCCACCATGATCGACGGCAATTACGCGCCGTATTCGACCACTTTGGGCACGCCCTGCACTGGAGCATCCAACGCGTCCTGCGCCGCCGGCCAGATCGGCATCGCAGAACGGCGTCAGTTCGATCCCTGTGTCGGGAATTGTCCAAGCGGTCCGGCCGGCATCAACACTGGCACACTGGGACAGAACATCTATCTGATCACAAACCAACACGCCAATTACAACGCCCTTCAAGTATCGGCGAAGAAGCAGTTGTCGCATGGCTTCACTATCAGCGGTTTCTATGTCTGGAGCCGCGCGCTACAAAGCTCGAACGAGTCGGCGATTGGACAGATGACGGCGCAGAATTTCGGCTATTTCGGCGATCCCTTCACCCTCAGCAATAATAGTTTGGGCGCCATTGGCGGCGGTCTCGCGGAGGAAAGGGGCCCGATGGATGCTAACCGGACCAACAACGCGGTGATCTCCGCGATATGGAACATCGACTACTTCCACGGATCGAGCACGTTCCTGAAGGTACTGGCAAACGGCTGGCAGATCGCGCCGGTTCGTCTATATGACTAGCGGCCAGCCGCTAAATATGACCACAGGATCCAACAAGAACTTTGACAGTTCGAACGCGAACCGCCCCAACGCGGTTCCTGGCGTTAGCCCCAAGCTCAATCACGGCTGCCGGATTTGCGCCACCGGGAGTGAGTTGACGGCGTGGTTCAATACGGCAGCTTTCGTTAACAACGGCCCCGGGCTCGGCATCGGCCCTGGTGGCGCCGATGGCAATGTGACTCGCGACTCTATTCTCGGACCGGGCTTCCGCGACATGGATCTGGGAATCTTCCGCACTTTGACCTTCGAGCATGGAGTAGCGTTCCAGTTCCGTGCCGAAGCCACCAATGCCTTAAACTGGGTGAGTGTCGGCAACCCGACAACGTCCCTCTCGTCGGGCAACGACGGCAAGATCACCGGGGCGCAGGGCACCCAACGTGTCATCCAGCTGGGAGGTCGATTGACCTTCTAACGCTGCTACAAGAATGTGGGAGCGATGCCCGTCCGGGTGCCGCTCCCACGCTCGTTTAATTGGCCGAAGCAGTTTGAGGCTTTGTCTCCTTCTTGCCTGCATCCAGATGGTCCCAGTTGAGGATCGTGTTGAAGCCCAGGGCGTAGGTGCCCTGGGTCTGCCAACGCCAGAACGGTCGAAGCGCAAACATCACCACGTGCCCCTGGCCAATTGGCTGATCAAGGGCGAGCGCACGATTGGTTAGCGCCTGACCACCTGCAAGCTCTCCAGAGAGCAATATCTCGTCCGCCTTGGCTGGGAACTGGAGGACAACTCTGGGTGGGGCCGACGTGTCCTCCGCGCCGCCGAACTGCCGTAACGCCTGCTGGGCCGCGCCGGCATCGCTGCTCTGCGACGGCAGCCCCTTCGGCTCTACGATAGTGTCGTCAGAATCGTAGGGCGACAGCGCAATTGGCGTCGCATTCGGCGTAATGTCCGCTCCAACACCGGGCACTGCAGCCGCGCCGCGAAAGCCGCTGCCACGAGTATTCAGTACTGGATCCTGGCTGAAATAGACGGGCATCTGGTCGCCCGTATATCCGTACACGATAGGGCTCTTCTTGTCGGATATGATTCCGCGCATCAATGCCCCTTTGGCATACAACGTCGCCGGATGCTCGACGTTGATCCGCGTCGTGATTCCGTAGTCGGGCAGGATCGTCGTGGTTGATCCTTCCGTAATCAGGGTGCCTCCGGCTTGCACGAACTTCACCAGCTCCGCCAGCCCCTCGATGCCCATGCCGCCGCGAATGTCATCGCTTGAGTCTTCCACTCCGAGATTCGGGGTGAGCTTCGTCTTCTTGTAGGGGACCGCATCAGGGCCTGTCTTCGGGATCCCATTTACTTGCGAAACCGAGCTGCCGCCAATGCTTGGGAAGATGATGACGTCGTACTTGGCGCGCAGGTCTCCCTCGCGAAGCTTCTGGTCGGCGAAGTATGTGTACGGGACGCCGTAGTGGTCGAGTGCAGCGCGGACCCAACCCTCGTCCTGCGTCCTCTGCCAGGAGTGGACATAGCCGATACGCGGAACAGTCAGGGGATGGGTCTTCACCGTCGTCGCTGAAGTGGCGTAGGCCGTGAGTCCTAGTTCCTGAATAGACGCTCGAACCTTCGCGTCTCCTCCATCGCGGACCACAAAGGCGCCTGCGCGGAGATGATGGCCTTCGAGATCGAAGTCCTCTTCGGCGGCCTCCATCTTTACGTCCGCATTCTTGAATCGGAAGGTTGCCAGTACATTGTCAGTGGTGTTTTCGACGACGAGAACATCGCCGGTCCCCTGGATTACGCCCGGAACCACGACGTCCTTGTCGATCGCCGCCATAGGTCTGTCGAGAAGTGACTTGTCCGTCACTTTCTTCACCATTACGTTGCGCATCAACGGCATCGTCCAGCCGGTGTCGTCGTAGGGCAGCGGGTTTGCCACAGGATAGTTCTGCAGGCTGAAGTACATGTCCACCAGAGTGCGGTACGGCTGGTCTGCGCGGATGATGTAATCCCCGGCCGAGACCTTAAGCTGCCGAAGGCGCAGTCCTTGTCGGCTACGTCGATCTCGACGCCCTGATGACGCAGGTCGTTCACCATCTCTGCCGCGTTCACGCGATGCGTTTGTTGAGCTGGAATCGCCCATCCGTATACAGGGCCGTCCTTTCCTTTCTGGATCGACCGCTTGTTCTTCAGCCAGTAGTTTTCCAGATACAGGTCTTTCTCCCTCGCGACCTTATTCAGTGCGATGAGGATCGCGGACTCCTGGATATTCGTGTTGTTTCGCGGACCCCACTTCACGGTGGGAAGCGGCGGATTGGGCCGGTACCACTCGCGGCTTGTCGTTGTTGCGGGCAGTTGAAGTTTTTCGGTTACGTCCGGCCCATAGGACTGCACCTCGTAAAACCGCCCGAACGAGTTGTGCGTCTCCGCGATCCAGAAGAGATAGTTCGGCACCCATCCGTCGTAGAAGCCATAGGTCCACACCCCGGGGACGCCCCGCTTAGCCATCTCCATGATTTCAGTCTCACCCAGCATCCACCATTCGTCCACAGCAATTGGATCCAGTGACGGATTGTATGGTCCCGTCCCGGTCGAGACATAGAGATAGGACTGCGCCTCATGCAGATCGTGCAGCACAGTCGGGTGCCATTCCAAAACTCCGGCGGTAATGTTTTGCGTCAGGTGAAGGTACTGGCCCATTCCGTCGCGATTGTTGTCGTGCGCGACGTACTTTCCCCAGTACATTAGTGGCGGCCGTGGCTTCTTCGTTATCTTGCCGTAGTAGTAGGTGTCCACCTCTTTGTCGCGGCCATCGGTCTCGACCACCGGCGTGATAAACACAATCGCATTGTTCCGAATGGCTTGAATGAACGGGGTCTCTTCGACAATGAGCCGGTATGCGAGTTCTACCAGCATCTGCGGGCCGCCGGTCTCCGGAGAATGGATGCCACTGGTGATCCAATAGATCGGTTTGCTTGTATGGATGATCTTCTGGGCCTGCTCCTCAGTCGTCTTGCGGGGGTCGGTGAGCGCCGCCAGGTCGGCCTTGTACTTATCAAGGTCCTTGATCGACTCTTCACTTCCGATTGCCAGCACGACCATGTCGCGCCCTTCTTCCGACTTCATTCCGAGCTTCCAGAACTTCGCACGCGGCGAATCCTTGGCCAGCTCCTCGTAGTACCGGTTGATATCGGCGTTGTAATACAGCTCGCCCGGCTGTCCGGGCATGGATCCCAGAAACTTGAGGGGGGTAGGCACCTTTGTTGACGCGGGCAGATGGTCTACCAGCTCCGTCGTAAATCGCGGGTCGGAGAGGTATTCCTTGATCTTCTTTGTATATTCCTCGTCGTTTGTCTGTTTCGGGGCGCTTGGCTGAGCAAATACGGCCCATGTTGACGTCAGAATAAAGGAACAGGCGAGCAGTCGTGTGGCCGACGCGCGAGCACGCAAAGAGTTCCCGTGAACTTGGAAGTATGGCAGGAATGTTTTCATGGAACCAACGTACAACAACCTGACGCAGTGTCCATAGAAGATTTGGGACCGCCGGCCGAGGTAAGAGCAGAAGCGTTTCGAGCTGGCATTCCCTCCGGGTGCGCCGACAATTGAGCGACTGGGCAACTTGGCAGCGGAAGACGTTTGAGCCAGTGGACGCCAACAGGCGGGCGCAAACAACTTCTTTAGCCCTTTGCAGAGACAGGTTTGCGCCCAATAATGGGCGAGCGCAACTCGTATCGTGACTTTACACAATGGGTTGCAGACAATTTTCGAGGTTTCCAAAGGGCCCTTCTGGTTTACGCGGCGGCGGGTGGTCGAGCCAGTTTCGCTGTCCCGTAACCCGACAGAAGATTTCTTTAAAATCTGTTGACTATTAAGAACTGACCCTGATACGGTTCGTTCGCTCTCCAAACAATAACAATGCCGGGCTTGAATCTGAACTACTTCAGGAGGTTTCACGTGATATCGCTAAAACGTTTTAGATATATCGTCTCGCTTCTCGTCCTCAGCCTTTCAGCTCCACTCTTTGGTCAGGCGGTCAACGGAACTCTGCTTGGCACAGTCACAGACCCTAGCGGTGCAACAGTTGCTGGTGCGAAGGTTACAGCTACGGAGGTGTCGACCGGTGTGATCCACGTCTCGGTGACGAACGAAAGCGGAAACTATACCTTTCCCGATATGCAGCCGGGCAAATACAGCGTGACGACCGAGGCGACGGGGTTCAAGAAGGAGACACATGAAAACATTGACCTTCTTAGCAACTCGTCCACACGCGTTGATATCGCAATGGTCACGGGCAGTGTCTCGGAGACCGTCCTGGTGACTACGGCGCCACCGTTGCTCCAGACAGACCGCGCCGACATCAGTACAAAGATTGAGGCGGCACAGGTGGCCAACCTGCCGTTGGGGACTAATCGCAACTTCCAGACGCTGCTCAATCTGGTTCCCGGTATGGCCCCGGCGGTCTTCCAGCACTCACAATTCTTCAATGCGGCGAGTTCAGTGCAGACTGAGGCGAACGGTCTGCCTCGGGAAGGCAATCTGTACCAGATTGAAGGTATCGACGACGACGAGCGTACTGGGCTCCTGCAAATCATCATTCCGCCGGCGGAGGCAATCCAGACCGTCGACATCTCCACGAACAACTTCGAAGCGGAGCTGGGCCGTGCTACCGGCGCCGTGACGAACGTCATTCTCAGGTCGGGCACGAACGCGTTCCATGGTTCGGCCTTCGAATATATACAGAACAGCGCTGTCAATGCCCGCTCTTATTTTGGCGGCCCGCTTGGTCATTTGTCTTACAACTACTATGGCGGCAGTATCGGTGGTCCTATCATCAAGGACAAGTTGTTCTTCTTCGGCGACTATCTTGGGACCTCCGACCATGAGAGGGTCTCGGGCACCTTCACAATTCCGGATTCGCGTTACTACACTCCGAATGCCCAAGGCAATATCGATCTAAGCGCGGCACTCTCAGGCACAACGGGTCAGATCTACGACCCCGCTACCGGAGATGGGAATGGAACTGCGTCCGGGGCATTCGCGCACGCCGTTCGTAAACAATCAGCTTCCTTTCAACCGCGTCAATCCGGTTTCGCTTTCCATTCTGCAGAAGATTAATGCTGCGGCCCCCTTGTATGGGATCTTGAACCCGAACGCTCCTTTGGGAAATCCGGCGAACAACTACACGGACAAGCTTCCATTTACCAAGGGCACGAACAGCTTCGACGTGAAAGTGGACTGGTCACTCAATGATCGAAACCACTTCACCCCGCGGTACAGCTATCAGCGTGTCGTTACCTTTCAAGCGCCGGCTTTCGGTTCGTTTCTGGGCGGTCCCGCAGGAGGCGGGTTTGAAGGTACTGGTATCCAGACGTCCTACAGTACGGGTGTGAACTATGATCACATCTTTTCCCCGTCGTTCTTTACGGAAGCGCGGGTCGGCGTCGCTCATCTGGGCAATAGTGCGCAGCCAAACGACTACGGCAACAACGACGCAACCACACTGGGTATTCCGGGCGTTAACATTAGCGGACAGCCCTTCACGTCTGGACAGGTCGGCCTGACGATCAATGGCGGCTTCTCGGGTACGCTGATGGGATACTCGGCTTCTGTGCCATGGATCAGGAGCGAGTCCAATATCGACTTCGTAAATAATCTGGACCAAGGTGATCCGCAACCACACGCTGAAGTTTGGTGCTGATCTTCGCCGCGTCCGGGACGATCTTCTGCACGGACCAGACGTTCAGTCCACGCGGAGTGTTCACCTTTTCAGACGTGCAGACCTCTGAGAGCGGGGCCAAGACCAACATCGCCAATGACATTGCCAGCTTCCTGCTCGATCAGCCCAGCCAAACGGGGCGCGATCTCAACACCTTCTTTCCGCGGTACCGGCAGTGGTGGTTTTTTCTCTTTGCCAGTGATAAATGGCAGGCAAGTCCGAAGTTGACTCTCGACCTCGGTGTCCGTTGGGATTTCTACCCCCCCGCGACTCCTGCGACTGCCGGCGGCTTTTCGAACTATAACCCAGTCACTAACAACATTGTGATAACAGGGTCCGGCGGCAATCCAACCAATCTGGGCATGGAGACGCGATATAGATACTTCGCTCCACGCACCGGCTTCGCCTATCGCGTCACAGATGATACCGTCGTGCGCGGTGGATTTGGTATCAGCTATACGCCATTCCCCGATAACACCTACGCGTACAACTATCCCATCCGAGCAAACAACAGCTATCAGCCAGCGGGATCGTCCGCCTTTACACCGGCTGTGCTCGCCGACGGAGTGACTCCAGCTACCTTCCAGGCTGGATTCCCGGCGCCAGTTCCCGTCGTGATTCCGTCCAATGGAATCATTCCGGCCAATACGGCGCTTCTCAAGGCCCAGGTTTACACCTACATTCCTCTGAATTACAAAAATCCTTATGCCGAGTCCTGGAACGTTGTCGTGCAGCAGGCGTTCCGCGGCAATCTCTCGATGCAACTCGCTTATGTGGCAAATCACGGTGTCGATATTTCAGGCAGCCAGAACATCAACAATCCCACCACCTTTGGGGGTGGCGCGGCTTCGGAACCGGAAAATATTCTCATTCGGACGTACCGCGGCGACCAACCAATACTTCCTGGGCTTTTCCTCCAACTACCAGTCGCTCCAGGCCCAACTCAACAAGCGCATTTCGAATGGCCTACAATTTACAACCGCTTTCACATGGGGCAAGGCAATGGGTTATATCAGCGACGACGATGGCGGCCTACTCTTCTATACAAACTTTCGCAGAAACTACGCCCCACTCGACTACGATCGCACTCTGAACTTTGAGGAGAGCTTCACCTACGAGCTTCCCTTCGGTCGAGGTCACAGTATGCTCAGCTCTGGAGTCGGTGCTGTCGTTCTGGGAGGTTGGCAGCTCTCTGGAATCATCTCGGTGGTCTCCGGCCTTCCGTTTACGGTTGCGACGAACGGGGCAAACCTGAATACCCCTGGAACCACACAGACGGGACAGCTGACCGGCGCATACCACGTAACCCATCAGGTCGGCTCGAGCGCGCAACTGGTTTAGTCCGACCGCGTTCACAACCCCGACCGGGTGCCCGGCAGCTCCCGCGGTATGTACGCCGCAGAACGTTGGCGTGGGGAATACGGGGAGAAACGCGTTCCGCGGGCCTGGTTATATTCAGGACAATTTTTCGATATTCAAGAGCTTCGCTGTCTACCGTGAGGCTTCCGTCCAAGCCCGTTTCGACGCCTTCCAGTTGAGCAATACCCCGCAGTTTGCCAACCCAACGAGCAATAACTGCTGTACCGCAGCTAGCTTCGGTCAGGTCACGAGCACAGTTGGCAGCGGCCAAGGCAGCGTGAATGGCATCGGAGGAGGCCGGACACTGCAGGGATCGGTGAGATTCATGTTCTAGGGCTGTCTTAACTAAAGTTAACGTTCTAGCGGCCGTCTTAGATTGTTATTCTATTCGCCGGTCACTGCTTGTATGGGGTGACCGGTATCCAACATGATGAAGTTCGCGCAATCCCACCCCGGGTTGGCCCAAGAATCAGGATGAGTATGGAAGGCGTTTCAAGACGAAGATTTCTTACAGGAGCAGGACTGACTGTTGCGGCCTGTGCGACGCGTCCACTCTTTGGTATGGCCGCGGCATCGCAGTCGCCCTTCAAGATCGCCGTTATCTCCGATGAAATCTCACAGGACTTTGACCACGCATGCTCTGTCATCGCCAACGACTTCGGCCTGCAATGGGTCGAGCTCCGCGAGATGTGGGGCAAGAACCTCCAGGCCTCCTCGGACGCAGAGATAGCCGAGGCGCAGAAGATACTCGCTAAGTACAACCTGCAGGTGACCGACATCGCGAGCCCGCTATTCAAGGTGGACTGGCCCGGCGCCCCCAAGTCTCAGTACGGCTCCAAAGGCGACATGCATGGAGCTGCAGAGGTCGCCTACAAGCATCAGGACGAGGTCATCGAACGCAGCATCTCGCTGGCGAAGCAGTTCAAGACGAACAAGATCCGCTGCTTCGACTTCTGGCGGCTCGACGACGTGGCCCCTTATCGCGCGGCCATCGACGAAAAGCTTCGCGCCACGGCCGAGATCGTCGGCAAGCAGGGTCTTCTTCTCGTGATTGAAAATGAGTTCGCCTGCAACACCGCGACCGGCCGCGAAGCCGCCAAAGTTCTCGCCGCCATTCAATCTCCGAACTTTGCCCTGAACTGGGACCCCGGGAACGCGGTGATGCGCGGCGAGATGGACGCCTTCCCCGGAGGCTGGGACAGCTTGCCCAAGAATCGTATCCACCATTGCCACTGTAAGAACGCCGTCAAGGACGCAGCAGGCAAGATCGTATGGTCGCCGGTCGACAAAGGGTATATCGACTGGACCGCACAGTTCCGCGCTCTCAAAGCGGCAGGCTACCACGATGCCGTCAGTCTGGAGACGCATTGGCGAGGAGCAGGTACGCCGGAGGCTTCCACCCGCATCAGTTGGGCAGGAATGAAGCAATGCCTGATCGATTCAGGGACGTTTTAGCAATGAGTTAAGTTTTGTAAAGTTGGGCGCCGGAATGCTTCCAAACGAGAACGCGTCCGTTACTGTGTATAAGGGAACCCTCGGGCCAAAGATCTACACTGCGGCCTGCACTGATTCGAAGGAGAAAAAAATGGTTACCAGACGTGAGTTTCTCGACACGCTTGCGGTAGGAGCAGCGGGTTTGGCTATCGGATCGACGGCCAAGAGCTATGGTCAGATTATGGGCTCGAACGATCGACTCAACTTTGCGGTCATCGGCCTCAACGGGCGCGCCTATGCCCATCTTTCCGCGCTCAAGGCCAACAAGAGCACTGCACGAATCGCCTACGTTTGTGACGTGGACACCAACATCCTTAAGAAGTTCGCCGCTGCCACGGAGAAGGAGATGGGCGAGGCACCCGCGACCGACCAGGATTTTCGTCACATTCTCCAGAAGAAGGACGTCGATGCCATCACGATCGCCACTCCCGACCACTGGCACGCTCCGATGGCCATCCTGGGACTACAGGCGGGAAAGAACGTCTATGTAGAGAAGCCCTGCAGCCACAACCCCGCAGAGGGGGCGCTCCTGGTTCAGGCCCAACAGAAGTATCAGAAGCTCGTGCAGATGGGGACCCAGCAGCGCTCGTCCCCGCACACCATCGAGATTGTCGACAAGATCCACAATGGTGTTGTCGGAAGGGCCTACTTCGCCAAAGCCTGGTATAGCAACGTCAGAAAATCGATAGGGCCGGGAAGGAAGTTCCCGTGCCGGCGCAGCTCGATTGGGACCTATGGCAGGGCCCCGCGCCGCGAGTTGCCTATAAGGACAATGTGCAGCCATATAACTGGCACTGGTTCAAGACATGGGGTACTGGCGAAACGCTCAACAATGGCACGCACGAGGTCGATGTCTGCCGATGGGCGCTAGGCGTGGACTTTCCGCACCGCATTACCTCTACCGGAGGCAGATATCAGTTCAAGGACGACTGGCAGTTCTACGACACGCTGATGACCAGCTTCGACTACGACGACAAGATGATCTCGTGGGAGGGTAAATGCTGCAATGGGATGAAGTACTACAACCGCGATCGTGGGTCGACCATCGTGGGTACGACTGGGACGGTGCTGGTCGATCGTGACGGCTACGAGATATACGATCTCAAGGGCAACAAGACGAGCGAATTCAAGACCGGCAAGGCGACCTCATCGACTGACCTCACGGGCCGCGACTCCATGACGGACCTGCACTTTGCAAACTTTATCGCGGGAGTTCAAAAGGGGACGAAACTCAACGCTCCAATCGCAGTAGGAAACGTGGCAGTCACGATGCTTCAACTCTCCAACGTTGCCTGGGAGGTCAACCGGGAGTTGCAGCTGGACACCACTGACGGGAAGATCCAGGACGATGCGCACGCCATGAAGTATTGGGGACGCGAGTATGAAAAGGGCTGGGCGCCGCATCTATAGGGCGCTCGGCTATTGCAACTATCAACAAATCGTCGATACAAAACAACTCTTTAGATCACGCGAGCAAAGGCCTGTCATGAAAAATGCTTTTTCACGTCGTAACTTCGTCCAGTCCGGTGCTCTCATCGCGGCAGCGAGCGTCATCTCGCGCACTGCCCCGCTATTGGCGCAGCCGTCACCAGCTACTGGCAAGCCATCGCCCATTCATCTGGGTCTGGCCAGCTATACGTTCCGCAACTTCACGCGCGCGCAGATGATCGGCTACATGAAGCAGCTCAACGTGAACGAACTGAATGTGAAGGACGTCAAAGACCATCTTCCGATGGACCCGACCGAGGAGGCGAAGGCGCTTGCGGACTATGCCGCCGCCGGTATCAAACTCCATGCTGCCGGAACCATCTACTTCCCGAAGGACGAAGATGACGATATCCGCAGCAAGTTCGAATACTGCAAACGAGCGGGGATCTCCGTGATTGTCGCCGGCGACCCTGCACCTGCGACCCTTCCTCGCATTGAGAAGTTCGTGAAGGAGTATGACATCCGGATCGCGATCCACAATCACGGGCCGGAGGACAAGTTGTGGCACTCTCCACTCGATGTGCTGAGTGCGGTGAAGAACATGGACCCCCGCATGGGATGCTGCATCGATGTCGGCCACACCGTGCGCGCGGGCACTGATGTGGTGAAGGCAATCCACGAAGTGGGACCGCGGTTATTTGACGTCCATATCAAGGACCTGACGAACTTCACGAGCAAAGAGAGCCAGGTCACCGTCGGAGATGGCATCATGCCCGTCCGCGCCATCTTTGAGGCACTCATCGCAATTAAGTACAAAGGCTTCGTCGATTTGGAATACGAGGTTCACGCCGACGACCCGATGCCTGGCGCCATCGGCAGTTTTGCGTACATGCGCGGTGTTCTTGCAGGCATGGGGTATATGAGCCAGGCTTGAGGAATCGTGGCGGTTACTTCAAAGCGGTCTCCGCCTCAGGTGGCTGGCTCGCCTGTGTCGTTTGAAGGAGACGATAACCGGCCCGGGTGCGAATGTGATATTTCTGCAGGTTTTTGCCTACGAGCTTCACTGAGATCGAGCGCCAGCCTCGGTTCGGGTTCGGCGCCGGATAATAGCTGATGGCATAGAGGTGCGCCAGATCGTCCCGGATTGATGCGAACGCCTGTTTTTCATCCTGCCAGTCCTTCGCGAAATAGGCTTTACCGCCCGTGGCCTTGCTCATGCGCTCAAACACGGCGGTCGAAACCGGTTCTGACTCCGCCTGCTGCGTACTGATCATATAAATGATCGTTCCAGTCGATTGGGCCAATTCGGCGACGTCCTCCGGCGGCACCAGGCTGGCGTTGTCGGGGCCATTGGAGAAGACCACGATTGCCTTGCGTCCTGTTAGCTGGGCGGCGTCCTTCACTGTCAGCAAGAGGCCGTTATAGAGGGCCGCGTCGTCTCCTGCGACTGTGTTGCGCACGCCCCGCAGGACCTGGGAGCGGTCGGGGTAAGTGTAGTGACCTTGGAAAGATCGCGGCTGTAGGAATACAGGGCCAATTTGCTTACGCCTTCAAGCGAGCGGATGAAATCGGCGATGGCGTCCTGGGCGAAGACAAATCCACGGTACATGTAGTTGCTGGTGTCGAAGAGGATGAAGACGTTGGCCCCGGCAAATTGCGCGGTCCCGCCAGTTGCTGAGTCGGCAGAGGGCATATCGAAGACTTGTGCAGAGGACTTGCCGTCGGAACCTACGTCGATCACCCTGCGGGTAGGGCCGTTGCCTTCTTCGAACGTCGCGGTCTTTTCCGAAATTTTGTCCTCGGAAATCGCGAAGTCTTCGGGGCCCAGGCCACTGATGTAGTTTCCCTTGTTGTCGGTCACTGCCACATTCAGTTGCACCAGGACGACACTCACGCGAATGCGCGATGAGTCATCCTGGGCCGCCGCTCCTGCTCCACCGCCGGAGAAGGGAATTGCAAGTAAGCAGAGAAGTAAGAAATATTTCTTCATCATGATTTCTCCTATTGCATGTTTGAGTCCTTGACTGTCTGCTCCTGACGCAGTGCGGTCGTGGTCGCTGCAGGCAAGGAGGCGATCTTGCCCTGCCGCAACTCCTCTCCTGTCTCTCGCATCGCGCGCACCATAGCTGGCCAGTCCTCGAGGTCTGTGGCAAAGATCTTTGCGGTCATGTGGCGTGTCAGCTCGGGAACAAGACGGTTCAGCATCACCGGCGAGTAGCCCATCTCGTCCGCCAGGCGGGCCCAATACAAATTGCTGGACTCCCACGACTCGCCGAACAGGCGGCTCGAATAGCCTCCAAAGAAGGGGAAGGGTTTTACATTCAGCAGCTCGCGGCCGTAGGTCCGTGCGAGTGTCGGGTGAGGCACGCCGAAATCTTTCGATATGCGCTCGGCGCTGACGTCTGCCGGATGCTGACGTGCGAGGTCGTCCAATTGCTGCCCTGCCGGCCCCGAAGACGCGGCCTCTCCGGGATATTTTTTGCGAAACTCTACGCACAAATAGAAGGTATCCGCAGGCATCATTCGGGAGACTGTCAACGGGAGGTCTTCTTCGTGCAGCAGGGCCTGCTCAGTCCGTTCCAGGCGTTGCGGCGTCATGCGATCGGAGAGAATGCCTATCACCTCGGCCCGTAGCTTCGGGTCCTTTACCGACGCAGTCAGGAGCTCTTCTCCTGAGCGCTGATAGAGAGCGACAGCATGAAGTTCGTTCGGGCCCACGTTCCACCAGCGCGGAAGCGTCGCGCTGACCAGCAGGTCAGGCACCAACTCTTTCCAGATCAAGGCCTGGACATTTTCGGGGGCGATAAAGTCCTGCTCTGTCGATGCCAGCGCGTACGACAGGTCAGTCAACGAACCCATCAGATAAGCGCCTCCGCCAGCCGGGTGCCCCACACCTAACAACATGGGGGTCTGCCAGAACTGTTCGGTGCCGACGACCGATATTTCCGTGAAGTCATGCGAGCGGACGAAGAGCGGATTGTTGTGTAGGATCTGAGCGCCGGGTGGTTCATAGTAGGCGTAGTTCAGACCGACCAGGGTGTCCCGGAGAAAGGGTGCGAGCTGGCCTCGGGCCGCTTCCAATTGCACACGGGTACCGGGCGTCTTGATCACCTTCGTCAAGTCCGTCTGCACCTGCAACTCCGCGTGGTGAGTGGTGTAGACTCGCGGCGCCCAGTCGATCTTCTCGCTCGCGGTAAAGATCGGACGGGGCATCTCGAACTCCCGAAGCTCTCCTGCAAGCGAGAGCATTTCTTCGCCCCCTGGTTTCCCCTGTGCCATTGCATTCAAGCCGTCGCTGAGAGCGAACAGCGTATCGAGGGAGACCAGGTGCTGGTCTACGAGCACGGCACGAATTCTCCGGGCCAACTCCTGATGCACTCGTTGGCCGTCGGGGCTCTGCTGGGGAGGACCCGCAAGCAGATCGATGATCTCACCCGGCGAACCGTTCGCCTGACCACCCGCGGCGACCAGCAGCTCGCCGAGCGAGGTACGGGTCGAATCGAAGAGCTGCGTCGAGGAGGTGATTTTGGCAAATGGATCAATCATCTTCTGCCATGACGCATTCAGTTCTGAGGTGTGGATCTCTCCCTGGCGGGCAAGGATCTGCCAGAGTCCGATATTGGCCTGAAGCGCCCCTAGCGTGTTTCCACGCAGTGATTCATTTGAAATCTTGTCGATCGACTCCGCGGTACTGACAAAACGAGTCACGGACTCATCGCTCAAGTCGGGGAACTCAGAGAAGACCAAATACCAGTTATTGAACTGCGAAAACCTGCTGGCCAGCAAACTGACGGTCTCAGGCGACAGGCGCTTCCCGGGAGCCCGTCCACTATCGATTTCACATGTCGTGAGATAGATCTGCAGAGGACCACTATCGGTCACGACACGAGAGAAGGAGACCATTGCATCGAGCAGCTGCTCCGGATGCTCCAAGCCGTGGCCGTGTTTGTTCCAGTCATGGATCGTCTTCGAATCGGTCTTCTGGCGGACGATCTGCTTCCAAACCTCCAAATCTCCCGGTACGTGCGGTTCGCCGTTAGCCTCCCACTCGACGCGGGTGAACAGGACGAGGAGATCGGGACCTTGTCGAAACACACCCCTCGTTGCCGGGGGCTCAATGTCGGTGCCGCGAAGGTCATCGTAGAAGCGCTTCAGGCGGCCGCCTTCGGTGAGATGCTCCCGTTGCGACTCGCTTACACGCGATAGGACATCGAAGTACGCAGCCAGCCAGCCGTTGTCTTTCGCAAGCAGCCGCGGGACGAACTCGCCTGGGTTGTCGGGGCTTGCTCCCACCAGGTCTTTCCAGGAGGCCTGGCTCATGCTCCTCCCGGAACGATTACGCGTCCTGAGCGAATACTAATCTGGCTTCCGTAAAAATCGAGAGTAGCGGCATAAGGAAGCAGCCTTCTAAGTCCAGGGGACCGCTGCAAGGCCAGCCTCGTCTCGCTATCGTTCTTGGTGAGTGCCCAATAAAGACGAGCCACGGCCGGGTCGCCAATTAGCAGGTCCACCAAATTGGCGTAGCTCTTCTTTTGGCCCCCGCCCAACGTAGTCCAATCGTTTTCTCCAAACAGCACGGGGACATGGGAGGGAGCGTATGGATAATTGAACGGGACACCTTTCTGCAGGGCCTCTTCGAGGTCGGTGAGAGGGAACCCCGAGTCGATCGTAAGAAAGGCCTTCTCCGGATTTGCGGTGTCCAGATAGAAGTTCTTCTGACCGCAGCCCTCGCGCAGCCGGTACCCGAGTATCTGGATCAGCGTGCCCGCGTCGTCGCAGTTCGTGACATGGATCGTATTGCTGTCCCCTGCCAGGATCTGAAGCTCTCTCGCCTGTTCGACGTAGCGGCCGAGCAAGATCAGGAACTCTGTTGGAACGTTCCTCTGATAGCCCTGCATAAAAACGTTTCGGGCGAGCAAGGGCAACACATCGGTCGGAGAGACTTTTTGGCTGATCGCGGCCATGCGCATAAAAGACCGCAGCGGTCCGGGGATGGTGACAGTCGCTACTTGCGCGGACGCAGGTGTTCCGGCTCCGCCCGATTCGTCGGCTCGTCGAGTTGATGCGGCCTGAACAGCTTTGCCGGAGTAATCGGAGTAAGAAACGCAGAGGCACAAAAAAGCCGCGGCAAAAATTACGACAGGACGAAGAAGGCGCTTCATCATCGGACACCTCTTTGGAAACCTCGAACTCCTCGACCGCCCATATCAAGGTATGGAAGGGCCGGATCCAACGCGGGAGCTTTGCGGGAGCTGAACCAGGGACTGCAAATCCAGCACGGCCGTTACTTAAGCCACGCTTCTTTTGTTTTTTTACCGGTCCTTACTTTCGTCGGGCGATTTCAGAGCTTCAAATCAAGAAGACATCGCGGCAGCTATTTAACTGAACGAAAGTACTCTACTCCCGTTCCGCGCCGATTTGCTAGATGGAGACCATAAAATTACAAAAATCTGAAAACTCTCCCGCCTTATGTGATGACATTTACAGGGATTTCCAAAATTGCGCAAACAAGGCAACGCCAACCGCGGATTCTGGCCCCTCCGAATCAGGACATACTTATGCTTTATGAGACGTTTAGCGCGGTCGACCCCACTCCGGTCTCCGCGAATCGCGTCCAGGTGAAACCACCTGGAATCCTGGCCGGAACGCAGTGCCAGGATCCCTCAAAATCCGCAATTCAATATCCAGCAAGGCACCCTAACTCCGGCAGCGTCGTCGCCCTGGGAACACCGAATCGACTCTCAACAACTTCGATTGCTTCCACACAACCTCGATCGGCGTGTTTTCCAGGTTTGAAAGGGGGACGTACTCCACCCTGCAGGACGTCGCGCCCGACCACGTCCCCGCGCCGGGGCCCTTTCGCCTCATTGGGCCTCACCGTATCAAT
Organism: uncultured Acidobacteriaceae bacterium; assembly: GCA_963756685.1. Taxonomy (GTDB): domain Bacteria; phylum Acidobacteriota; class Terriglobia; order Terriglobales; family Acidobacteriaceae; genus Edaphobacter. Next base: position 984,423 of record CAVWON010000001.1, on the reverse strand, counting down.
CAATTGAGAAGATGACACCGACAATGAATCAAATGGGCTTTCATGAAGAGAGATGCTGGGGTTTTGGCGCGAATCAGAGCGCTGATAAGGACGCGGCCTCGTCTGGGTATAGGGCGGCGTATTTGGTGATGCCGACCATAGTGAACACCTTGGTAAAGTGAGGGGTAAGGCCGCAGATGGCGATGGTCTGGCCGGACTTACTGGCCTCCATCAGCACTTGGATTACGAGTGCGATGCCGGAGGAGTTCAGGTATTCGACGCCTTTGAAGTCGAGCAGAATGTGCTTGTTGGAGTCTTTGTCGAGCGCCTGGTAGGTGCCCACGATCGCGTCTTTTGAGGCCGAGGAGATGTCCCCGTCGAAGCGAATGCAGGTGATCTGTTGGCCGCTTGCGCCCGTGAGCTGCAGTTGCGAAACCTTGTTAGGCGTTTGCACCTTATTCACTCTCCTTGTTCATCCTGATAACCAGTCTTACGAAGCTTTGCTCGTCAGTCCCGGTCCCTGACACCCATTCTGCCTCGTCCACCAGGGCCTGGATGAGAAACATTCCCATTCCGCGCGCTTCTTCTTCCCCACTCATCTTGCGGTCGATGTCCGGAGTGGGCGCCGGCGTGTCCATGCCGGAGCCGTTGTCCATCACCTTGACTTCAAGTTCATCGGCCTTCATCGAAAGTACAACACTGACCGGGATGGAGGCATTCATCTGGTTACCGTGCTCCATCGCGTTGATGCAGGCCTCGGCGACGGCGGTCTTGAGGTCCTCGATGCGGTCCGCACTGAAGCCCATGAGCTTAGCCATACCCGCGGCGGTGCTCATGGCAACTTTTTCGAAGCCGAGACGCGATGGAAGCTGTACCTCGACCTTGCTGCCGCTGTGCACATTCATAGGGACGCTTTCTCCTTGGACCTGCCGCCTAGACGGCAAAGTGCGATTGCACTCATATCATCCTGCTGCGGAGCACCTCCTGTGAAGGTATCAAGAGTGGTCCACAAGCTTGCCAGGGTATCTTCTGCAGGACGCTCACCGTCTGAGATATTCAGCGCATCCAGTGCCCGGAAGGCCTCCATCAGCCGGTCCTGGCCAAACTCCTCCTCGTCCTGGAAGACCTCCGTCAGCCCATCGGTGTAGAGCAGCAGGCGTGCACCAGGTTCAATCGGGATACGCTCGATCGAATAGCGGGAGCCCGGGAGCATGCCCAGAGGCGTCCCGCTCGCTTCGATCAGCCGAGTAGGGGCGTCTCCGGACGACACCAGAAATGCAGGATTGTGCCCCGCATTGACGATCTCCATCTCCGCGGACGTTGGGTCGAGCCTCACGAAGATCGCGGTCACATAGCGGCGGCGCGCCTCGGAACCCTCCTCCCAGTGCTGCTGCGACAACCGTCCCGCAAGCTCCCGCAGTGTAAGAGACTGGCGGGCCAGGGCACGGAAGGCAGAGCGGAATGCCGTGCAGACCAGGGCGGACGCCAGCCCTTTGCCTGCAACATCGGCGACCACCATCAGGTGAGAACCATCCGGCTCCGTCACCACATCAAGGTAGTCTCCACCGACGGAATAACAGGCCCGCGAACGTGCCGCGACCGAGTAGCCGGGGATAGAAGGCATTGCCTGCGGCAAAAGGCTCTGCTGAATGGCGCGCGCCGCATCGAGGTCACTGGGCCAGACGCGCGTACTCCAGGTGGCGCTTATGGTTGATTGCGTTCTCCAGCGCGACCGCGGTCTGCAGGACGAGACCTTCCAGGAAATCGCGCTCATAGAGGCTAAGCGGCCGCCCTTCCGGGGTTGCGACCACGAGTTCCGACAGGACCTTGCCATCACGGGAGAGCAGTTCGAACCTCGGGCAGCCATCGCATGGCCCGTCCACGGCGGCTGCCGGAACGTTGCCATAGGCCACGTCTTGCTGAGTGAAGAGGGCCCCCTCCAGTTCGAGCTCGCGCACGGCAATAACGGCCGATTGGTGAAGCACATCCGTGAGTTCGATGGTCGAATGAGCAGGCCCGGGAGGCCTCCAGCAACGCCTGGAGGCGCACGACCTGCTCGGCGAGGGGAAGGTTGCTCTGGTCGAGCGCGTCGGACTGTTCAAGCGGGGCCATGAAATCGAGTGACTCCGAGTCTACCGTGTACTTGCTATTAAAGGCACGTTCCAAATCGTTTTGTGCCTCATTAACAAGAGATCGGGACCAGGTCGGCGACTATTTGGGCTGTCGTTTCGGTTATGGCCTCCATGAGGCCCAAATTCTCACCTCAGAGGCCCTTTCCGGTGTTCCGGAAGCGCACCGGCACTTCCGTTTTGTGCGCAATGTTCTGCGTATTCATCCCAAGGCCCTGAAGAGAACCTTGGAGTTTCCGAGCTTTTCTTTGGCCCACGACGTGCAAGGAAGGGTAACAAGACTGAGAACATAATTGTTCCACATGTGCCCGACTGGTCTCTGCGGACCACTATTTCTAACGAATCGTCGCGCAACAGCGCCCATCTTTGGAGGAATACAGAATGAAACACCTTCTTCGCGTACTATTTATCCTGGCTCTGTTCTGCGGGTTCACCGGTCACGCTCGCGCAGATTTCCACGCCACAGTCCTTGATCCGATGGGGGACATGTGCCTGTCGACTGATAACAACTGCACAATCTATGATACGTCGACTTTTTCCGTCCAGCTTTCAAGCGCGGAGTGCGCCTTCCTAAATCTTCCAGACGCGGCGACTGATGGATGCTTCCTTGGAATCAACGGCACGGGCGAGACCATTACAAGTCTCAGCCTCGTGTTCAGTAATGCGTCGTCTCTCGGCGCCCTCACCTGCGATACCGCCGACAATCCTCCAGGTCTTCCGGCAACTGTCTTCACTAATCCGACTTGTTCCGAGACGGGACCACCGTACACTCTCTCTTTCGCCGGCGGCCCTGGACTTGCGCCGGAGGCAGATTTCATCATCTTCGAGGATGGCGCGGACCCCGGTGATTTAGGGACGGGCCAAGGCTCTGTCACCATCACACCAGAGCCGGATTCGTTTCTTTTGTTCTCGACCGGCGTCATGATGATGACGGCTGGCCTGTATCTGTCAAAGCGGAACCGCCTGTCTGCGTTCGCTAAAAAGTAGAATCCAGCCTGCAAGGCCTGGCGACGGGTGCATCAGCCGGCCGACTAGAACTGGAGAAGCTCACACCCTCGGGCGTGGGCTTCTCTTTGCTTTGCGCAACTTTGTCATCGGCACTTCTTGGATCCAATCTTGGATCCAAGTCTCACGTTGGATATCAATCAATCGGCTGTCCTCTCCTCGAACGCGCCCAGGCAGGCGCAAAGAGCGGCTCTAGTCGTGTACTCTCTAATCTCTGTATATTTCCGTCGCGAGAGTGCCTATGTTTCGCGTTCGACTACTCCTGCTTCTGTTGTTGCCGCTGTCAGCGTATGCTGCCCCTGCAGTCGACAAGCCTAAGAACGATAACACCGCATCGGCAGACAGCCTCGTCCATGTAAGGCTTGGCGAATCGACAGTTGAGCTCGCGGGTCCCTGGAAGTTCCAGGTCGGCGACGACCCCGCCTGGGCGCAGCCGGACTTCGACGACTCCAAATGGGAGGACGTAGATTTGACTCCGGGCAGCCGTGGGATCGCCCTTGGCTGGACTGCGCGAGGACATGCCGGGCACTCTGGCTATGCCTGGTACAGACTGAAGGCTCAAGTTTTGGGTGCAAACCGCTCCCTGGCCCTGAAGATGCCCCAGGACTTCGATGACGCTTATCAGGTCTTTATCAACGGTCAGCGGGTCGGCGAGTTCGGAAGGTTCACTCCGCATGGCGTCACCGCGTACAGCGCTCTTCCCACCGCGTTTCGCCTCCCCAAAGCCGTTCGCGACGGCGAGGTGACCATCGCGATCCGCATGTGGATGGACAGCGCCACGCCCTTCAATAGTCCAGACGCCGGCGGCCTTCACGAGCCGCCTGAGCTGGGCTATGCCTCCGTCATATCGTCACAGGTCCGCCTGGATTGGGACGATAACGCCCACTACGTCGGCAGCGGCTTCCTGGAGATGCTGGTCATGGTTATGGCTCTGTTGATGGCCTTCACACTCTACTGGCTCGACCGTCATGAAAAATCCTATCTCTGGCTGGCCCTGGTCTGTGAGGCCAGCCTGCTGAGCGTTGCCCCAGTCCTTCTCATCAACTTCACCACATGGCTCGGGCTCACCGAGTACGTCATCATCCACGACGTCATTGCGTTTCCTCTGCGAATCGGCCTGTGGGTGCTCTTCTGGGGCTACTGGTTCCGTCTGGAACGGATGCGCGCCTTGCATTGCGCGGTATGGACGCTGGTGGCCATTCTTGCCATCGGGACTGCAATGCTCCGGCCGCCCCTCTATGGGGAGCATGTGCCAGTGCAGGCGGCGAACTTCCTGCACCCCTTCCTCCTGATCGTTAATCTCGGCCTCGGCGTCTTGCTTCTGCTCGTGGCCTACCGCGGCTTCTACAAAAATAAAGGAGAAGGTGGCCTCGCCGCTGCCGCCGTCATTCTTGCCGTCATCGCGAACTATCAACACGAGCTGCGCCTTATCCATGTCCAAACGACCTTTATGGTCTTCGGGTTCACCGTCTCTCTCGGCTCGCTGTCCACAATACTGTCCGTTCTCATCATCACAGTGATGCTCCTGGGCAGGTTTATCACCGCACAGCGCGCGAAAGAGCAATGGAAGATGGAGATCGCGCAGGCCAGACATATTCAGCAGGTCCTGATTCCAAACGAGCTGCCGCAACTCAACGACCTGCATGTCGAGAGCCAGTATCGCCCGGCCCGCGAGGTAGGCGGCGATTTCTTTCAGATCGTGCCAAACGACAAGGACGGCACCTCGCTCATCGCGTTCGGCGATGTCACAGGCAAAGGGCTGCAGGCTGGAATGCTTGTCGCTCTCATCATTGGCGCCATCCGCTCCTCCGCTGAACACGACAACAATCCTCGACGCATTCTTGAAGTTCTCAACGACCAGCTCGTCGAACGCGATTCCGCCAGTGCGACCTGCATGGTCCTCCGCTTCTCACAGAACGGTGTCGTTGAACTCGCCAACGCGGGTCAACTACCTCCCTATCTCAACGGCATCGAGATGCAGATCGAAGGCGCGCTTCCGCTGGGAATCATCTCAGGGATCGACTTTCCTGTGACCTCGTTCAAGCTTGAACCTGGCGACGCTCTCCTCATGATGTCCGACGGCGTGGCCGAAGCACAGAACGCCGAGGGGGAACTCTTCGGCTTCGGCCGTATCGAACAAATGCTTCGCGACTCGACCACCACCGCAGAGATCGCGACCGCCGCGCAGAAGTTCGGCCAGACCGACGATATCCTCGTGTTGCGCGTGCAGCGTAGCGCGGCGCACGCCGTGCCGCAAATGCAACCGCAAGAGGTGTTTTCGTAAGGACGGAGGTTGCGGAAGTGCGCCAGGGTTCTGCAGTCGAATGCAAACTCGAGTTTCGATCAGCGCGTTCGTCCAGGAGACGTCCTTAAAGTAACGATCTGGGCGGTGAAGGGAGTGCCGCTCAGACGCGACGTCTTCAGAAGTACTTGAAAGTACGGAAATGTCTTCGAGTTGAGTTGACGCTTCAACGATGCCATGCTCGCCTCGTTGGTCACAAACTCGCCGGCGGCCTCGGTCGCCTGCGAATCGGTTCCCTCGATGATGAGAGCGTCTCCTGTCTGTCCGACGTTCGGCAGAAACGCTACAACGCTGTAGCCAACGTTTGTGCCGGGGTCCTGGGGCTCTGGATAGAACTGCAGTTCACCTGGCTTCGGATGAAGGTTGAAGACGCCACTCTGGTGAATAGCCGAGTCGTAGCCCATCGTGAACTCCAGTTGGTCTTGAAAGAAATCGACCCAGGGGTTGGACTTCCGGCTCCCGATCAATATGACGTTATCTCGCTTGAGCGCCTCGGGCGTGTAGTCTCGCGCGAAACGCAGGTGCACAGAGGACGACAATGGATCAAGCATCAGGACCCTTCGCGCTGCTCGGAAGTCGCTATTGCTCCCATTGTTCCGCGAGAGGACACTGATCGAGGGCATACCTCGTGTCGGGACTGATTCCTTCGCTCTGCGCAAGATGTTTGTATCCATAATTCAGATAGTCGCTCAGAGGGATCAGGGTCTTTAGAATGTCTTCTTCCAGGGCGAACGAGGTATCGGCGAGAACAACGTCCGTCTCTCCCACGTTTCCGAGAAAAGCTCCCCAGAAAGACCGGAGGGCCGGAGTCGCCTGCCATTCATGCATCTGTTGGCGCAATGTCCGGTTCTGCCAAAACAGCGACACGCAGGCGATGCAAAGCGCGACGATGACGCCTGCCATCACAAGAAGTGGTTCGCGCCACCGAGCGGCTGGCTGGAGGTATCGCTGATCGGTTGCATCAGTCGAGGTCACGAGAGGGGTTGAAGGGGAGCCAGAGATGGTCTGGTGCAGGCCACTCTGAGGCGCTACCGGAGCGGACTCGACTCGTCGCGAGAAGACCGGGCTGTAACCGCCACGGGGAATCTCCAACACCCACGCTTCATGTGCGCCATCTGTGGCGAAGTAGCTCTCGAGCCTCTTCCTCAGTTCGGTCGCGTTGACTCGGACGATGTTGTCCTGGCTGGTGTCGTAAGAAGAGGGTCGTCCAAAGACTGAGCAGCCGATCTCCTGTTCGTGAAGGTCATTCCTCCCTTTTTCGAGCGACTGCTTTCCGATGTATAGCAGAAGCTCACGAAGGCGCGAGGACCGTCGAAGTTGGGGGCTCCGAGAGACGCGATCCACTAGCGCCAGAAGCTCATTTACCTCAGCCTCGGATGGATCGATCTCCGTTTCCGTAAGATGCGTCATAGGCCGCCTCTAAAGAAGAGATTGAGTCTATCAGAAACCAGAAAACACTGGCTTACAGACCAGAGGTGGCACTTCTAACGGTTAAGAGTTTCTCTTACTGCTAAATAACTTGCGCCATGTCGATTCAGGGTGAACGATGGCGTCTCATGAGATTGCCAGGACTCATCATCGCGGTTGCGCTCGGTGCTTCTACAGCCGGGGCAGCGGGAGAGACCAGCCCCGTCGATCTGGTAAATCCTCTAATCGGAACAGCCGGAGACGGACAAACTTTTCCCGGCGTGGGCGAACCATTTGCGATGACGGCGTGGACGCCGGAGACGCGGCAAGGAGAGGCCAAATGCATTGCCCCCTATTACGTCGCAGACACCAGGATCTATGGCTTCCGAGGAAGTCATTTCCTAAGCGGGTCCTGCACTCAGGACTACGGAAGCCTGAGTCTGATGCCTGGCTCGGGACCGGCTGCGTCCCGAACCCTCGTCCGCCTTCCTCCATAAGGACGAACAACGACATCCTTACCTCTACTCCGTCCTGTTGCAGGATGACGCGATCGAGGCCTCGCTGACTGCCGGCACACGGAGCGGCTTTTTCCGCTTTCGCTTCACGCGTGGAGGCCCATCCTGGATCGTTGTGCGCAGTAACAGCAGGCCCGGAGAGGGGTCGTTGAGCGTCAACTCGGAGCACAATCTCCTCGTCGGCAGCAATCCTGTCCATCGCCTTTATGCCGGAGCAGGTAAGCCAGCCGGATTCAGCGGTTATTTCGTGGTCCAGTTCGACCACGCCTTTCGCATAGCAGACCGAACGCCTGCCCAGGCGGTCGCGCCACAAGAGGTAATACTGTTCGATCTCAAGCCGGGTGAAACCGTGCTGGCGAAGGTGGGGACATCGTTCACGAGCATAGAAGAGGCGGAGAAGAACCTCGATGCAGAGATCTCCGGCTGGAACTTTGACGCCGCCGTGCAACATGTGCGCGATGCCTGGACGCAGGCCTTGGGCTCGATTCGCGTCGATGGAACCTCGCCCGATCGCACCATCTTCTACACCGCTCTCTACCACTCGATGCTTCTGCCCCGAATCTTCAGCGATGCCTCCGGAACTTACCCGCGGTTCGCCGGAGGCCAGGAGATCGAGAAGGCACTCAACTACACCTACTATGGCGACTTTTCATTGTGGGACACGTTCCGGGCGTTACACCCGCTTCTCACCATTATTGAACCGAAAAAAGACGGTGAGATGGTGCGTTCGTTGGTCGAGATGGGAAGCCAGGGCGGGTTCCTGCCTATCTATCCTGCCTGGAACAGCTATACGTCGGAGATGGTCGGCGACCACGCCGATGCAGTTATTGCGGACGCCTACGTCAAAGGCATCGGTGGGTTTGATATCCATCAGGCGTACGAGCTCATGCGGAAGAACGCAATGGAGACTCCGTCCGATCCCGCCCTCTATATCGATGGTCGTGGCCGACGGGCGCTCGGGTCTTATCTCAAGCTTGGCTTCATTCCCCTCGAGGACCCAGTCGAACATGCGTTTCATCGGAACGAGCAGGTCTCTCGCACCCTGGAGTACGCTTACGACGACTTTCTCGTTGGGGAGGTCGCGCAACGGCTTGGTATGCAGACGGACGCCGATCTGTTTCACCAGCGTGCCATGAACTACCGCAACGTGATCGATCCGGCCGTAGGCTTTGCCCGCGGACGTCACGCCGACGGCACATGGTCAGCTCCGTTCGATCCGAACGGCAAATATACCTACATCACGGAAGCGACGCCTTTTCAATACACATTCTTTGTCCCTCAGGATGTCCCCGGCCTGATCACTTTGCTAGGCGGCCCAGGCGCCTTCGTCACCAAACTGGATCTGCTGTTTCAGGGGGACCACTACGATCAGGGAAACGAGCCGAGCCATCAAATCGCCTATCTCTATGATTTTGCGGGCGCCGCCTGGAAGACCCAGGAGCACGTGCATCATGTGATGATCGCCAGCTACGCGGACCGGCCAGATGGTCTCCCCGGAAATGACGATGCCGGCCAGATCTCGGCCTGGTATGTAATGAGCGCACTCGGCCTCTATCAGGTGACGCCGGGTGTGCCGGTCTATCAGATTGGCACTCCGCACTTTGACAATGTAACGATTGCGCTTAAGGGAGGAAAGGACTTCCATATCCATGCCTGGGGAGCGGAGGCTGGCGCCTTTTATATACAGTCGGCAACGCTGAATGGCCGGGCCCTGCGTCGGGCCTATCTGACGCACTCAGAGATCGCGGCGGGCGGGGAACTTACCTTCGAAATGTCTCGTAAACCCAATCCAGCGTGGCCATCGCCCTAGGAGCGGCCCATGGTTCCCGCTCTTTACAGTGCTCTCACCGTAAATTCACTTGCACGTCGTGAGGTGCGACGCGCACCGTGCTTGAAACCGAAAAACAGTGTCCTGCTGGTGTTCCAGGCCAGAGATCCGAATCGAAACGGCCCCCCTAAAAGCGACTCTGGAAGTTGAGCGACACCAACAGTCTGAACGCCAATCAAGACAATGCCCGGAGTTTCAGTTCGAGGCAAAGCAAAAGGAGACGTTATGAAGACTTTATTGGAGATGCCAAGACAAATCAGGAAGACGGGAATACCTCCAGCGAAGAGGTCTATCTGGTGTTCCGCCCTCTTTGCCGTTCTGCTGCTCACCCTTGGTCTGTGGTTGGAGCCGAGTTCGTTCGGACAGGGCATTACCGGCTCGATCGCGGGTACGGTGACGGACTCCAGCGGAGCCGGTGTTCCAGGAGCGACGGTCACTGTACGTCAGGTCGAGACCAATGCTACCCGGATCACCACGACCTCAGATATCGGAAGCTACACGGTGACACAACTTGCTCCCGGGTCTTACAGCGTGAAGGTCGACAAAACGGGCTTCAAGACCTTTGAGCAGGATGACATCATTCTCGTGATCAACCAGATAGCGCAGATCAATGCAGAGTTGGGGGTAGGCTCGGCCCAGGAGACGGTCGTCGTCTCCGGCGCTCCTCCGGTCATCCAGACTGAGGACTCGTCAGTGGGCCTGGTGGTCGACAGCCAGACCATCCTGAACACACCACTGAACGGCCGCCTGAGCCTCATGGGACTCATAGCGCTTGCTCCGGGCGTACAGGGCGCCGGGGCCCAGGACCAGCTCGCAGTCAGGGGTGTCACACCATCGATCGGCACGGGGACACGCAACTCCTATGGAGGCTTTGGCTCCACACTCGACGGTGTCACCAACCAGGAGGTCACCCTTCAGCGTGGCGAAGCAGAGGTCCCCTCGCTCGATGCGATAGCCCAGTTCAAAGTCATCTCCACGGGCGCCCCTGCGGAGTTCAATCAACCAGCCCAGATGATCGTAGTCAGCAAGAGCGGGACCAACCAGCTTCACGGAGGGGTCCTCGAGTACAACCGCTCCAAGGGCACCTCAGCTAAGGCTTTCTTTGGGGGCGCGCTGCCACGGCCACCGTACGAGCGGAACGAATACGGTGGCAATCTCTCCGGTCCCATCTTCATTCCCAAACTCTACGACGGTCGCAACAAGTCCTTCTTCTTCTTCGCCTTTGAAGGATTTCGTTTGTCACAGTCCGCCAATGTCAATAGTCAGCAGCCGACCCAAGCAGAGAGAGGCGGCGATTTCTCCGCGTTCCTCGTCAATGGCGGTTGCGCAGTGGGCAGTGGCGGCACCTGCATCTACGACCCTTCGACCGGGCTGCCGTTTCCAGGAAACATAATTCAGCCCGGTAGGTTCAACTCCGTCGACACGCAACTATTGAATATTCTTTATCCATTGCCCACCCAGGCCGGAACCGGAACCAATACCTTTCAACTGGTCCCTTATACCAGCGTGGCGACGCGGTATTCTGTCCGCCTCGACCATAAGATCAACGACAATAACCAAATACGCGCAACCTATTTGCGCGCTTTCTACGGCCCCAATCCGGACGTCGGCACCTCCAGTCTCGCTGGCGGGTTCTCCGGCGACGGGGAGCACAATAGCAACGTCATCATTGGCTGGACCCATACCTTTTCACCAACTCTTCTCCTCGATACCTACGCCTCTTACTTTCACCTGCCGATCTATCGCACACCGCAGAACTCCAACGTAAACTTCGCCTCGATCATTCCAGGACTTGGTCCACAACTGATCGAAGGCGCGCCGCAAATCACCATCACAAACATCACCTCTGTGTCGGAGCAGGGATCGAAGGACCTCGAGCAGGTGATTCAGGCCAACACGGCCGTAACCAAAGTGTTGCCGCAACATACCATCAAAGCGGGCTTCTCCTATCTCTGGGACAACCACTGGAATGACGCCGCTCAGACTCCGCAACGTGGCTCCTATGCGTTCAATGGTCGATATACGACAAATCCTAAGCCCATTACCGGCCAGCTCTCAGGTATTGCCTTTGCCGATTTTCTGCTGGGATACCCCAACTCAACCGGCAACGCGACTCCAAGCAACTACATCACGAGAAACCTGTCGAGCCAGTGGGGCATGTACGTGCAAGACGACTGGAAACTAAGGCCAAATCTGACTCTCAATCTAGGTCTTCGTTACGACCTGCAGTGGTTCGAAGATAATCCATATGGAAATAACTCTCTCTATTTCCCGTCCCTGCAGAAGGTCGTCGTCTTCGGCAACTCTTACCCGGCCGATTCAATCCCGGCCTTCCTCAAGGTCCCGATCACTCTATCGTCCCAAATAGGCATATCGAATAATGTTTGGAACTACCTTGGGCAGGACAAGAATAATGTCGCTCCCCGTTTCGGCTTTGCCTACCAGGCATTTCCTAACACGGTGCTGCGCGGCGCCGTCGGCATCTACTACAACCTGATCCCGGCCTCCTATGCAGGGGGCGCCTTCGGGACCCTTCCTTTTGTAGGCTCCCAGACATACACGCAGCCTGCCGGCTCAGTTCCTTCCATCACGATGAACGCTCCGTTCTCGGCCACCGGGGCCTTCCTAGCCAATCCTGCGGTGACTGCTCAGCACACCACAGTCACTCCCTACACAGAGCAGTACAACCTCGCCATCGAACATCAGTTCAATAAAGGCCTGGATATTCGCATCGGTTACGTCGGCCAGCACAACGTCAAACAAAACAACGCCAGCGGCAGCGGCACCGTCGCTCCGAATATCAACCTTGCTAACCCCCCGCAAGTTGGTGTTGCCGTCCAAAATACCAATTTGGTTCAGCCATTTGCGGCGATTAGCCTCGGTCTGGATCCCATCTTTCACACCCAGATGAACGCCCTCCAGGTCGGCGTGCATAAGCAGTACAGCCACGGCTTCATGATCAACGCCGAATACCAATCGGACCAGGGTCACGGGAACCGAAAACCTGGAGAACCCCTCCGGCGCAAATCCCAATGACTCGAGCGGCAACATCGCCGGCATCACGCCACAGGTCTTTATCTTCAGCTACTCGTATGCGCTCCCCATTGGCACAGGTCAAGCGCTCTTCGGCAGCGCGAGCAACTTCGTCAACAAGTTCATTGGCGGCTGGCAAATCTCGGGTATCACTTCTTTCCAGACGGGCCAGCCTTTCTCCGTCACCTACACCGCCCCTGGCAGCCCAGTCGGCCTTGTAAGCGGTCGCGCCAACCGGGTGCCGGGAACCAACCTGTACCCAGCCACCAAGAGCCGCGCTCAATGGTTCAATCCAGCCGCGTTTATCGCTCCTCCCTGTTACAACTCGCTGGGGAGTGGCCCCTGCGGCTCAATCTACAGCGCGAGTGGGCCGACTACCTACGCGACCTATGGGAACTCCGGATATAACATGCTCCGCGGCCCTGCCTGGCAAGATTGGGACATGAGTCTGCAGAAAAATACCATGTGGAAGGACCGGTACAGACTCCAGCTTCGCGCCGACTCCTTCAATATCTTCAACCACCCCAACTTCGCACCTCCTAACTCGGCAATTAGCAACACTTCTAACGTCGGGACGATCACCTCCATCAGCTCATCTCCAGCTGCGGAAGCTCGCACCGTGGAGTTTGCTGTGAAGTTCAACTTCTAACCCGGCGCGTGGAGACTCAATGAAGAGACGGTATGCGATTGGTCTAATGTTCCTGCTGGTATGTGTGGCACGGAGCGAAGCGTCCGTTACTCCGCGCCACGTCACTCCGGCGTCAATGGACAAGAACACACGCGAGCTATTCCAGGAGTCAATGGATCTGGACGCACAGCTCTACGACGACAGCGTGAAGCTGGTCCATCGCCCCGGATTCCGATCTACCGCATCGCGCACCGGCAGCTACATGGTTCGCGAATCAAGCTGGTACGCGCTCGGGCTTCTTTTACAAGACGCACCAGGCGACCGGCAGCGAGCGGCCGACATTCTGGATGCGGTCCTCAAGCAGCAGTACGTCACCCCAGGCGTCAAGTGGTACGGAACATACCGGAGAACACCGGAAGAACCAGATCCGACCGGAAATCCTGTTATGTGGCGCGGCTACGACCCAAACTGGCGCCACTTCATCGGCACCACTCTGGCGATGGTTCTCATCGAATACCCAGACCGCATCTCGCCCGAGCTCTCAAAGCGGATGTACGAGGCCATCGATCGCGCAATTGACGGAGAGATGAAAGAGGGCCGACTCGTCCCCTCGTATAGCAACATCGCCCTGATGTACGGCTTCCTCTGGGACTTCGCAGCAGTACATGACAAAAATGCCGATTGGCAGAAGCAGTCCGCGGCCTGGACCGAGAGCGTCTACACCCTCTTCAAGAAATACGACGCCTTCTTCGAGTACAACTCTCCAACTTACTACGGTGTCGACCTCTACGGTCTGGCCCTATGGCGAGACTACGGATCGACCAAACGTATCCAAACAATCGGAAGCGAGATGGAATCCATCTTGTGGAAAGACATCGCCTCCTACTACAACCCGAGACTTCGTAATGTCTCGGGCCCCTACGATCGCTCCTACGGAATGGACAGGAGAGCTACGTAAGCATCGTGGGTGTATGGATGCGGACGGTTCTAAACGTGAAGACTGCGCCATTGCCCCCGATCGCCGCTTCCACAGACCACGTTGCCGACGTCTGGTTCGCGCCTCACCTGGCGATCCTCGGCACGCGCATCCCGCCGGACGCCTTCGAGAAGATGAAGAAGTTCGAGGGTGATCACCAGCTGCACAAACAGATCACCGAGGACCGGGTAGCGACGGCATGGATCAGTCGCGATGTAATCTTCGGCGGCGAGTCGACCAACAAGACCAAGGACGTGGGAACAGGCTCGCAGTTTCATCCCGCAACAGTCCAGTGGCGAACTCCTTCCGGCGAGATCGGATGGGTGCAACTGACTCAAGCGCCGATGATCGATGCAACAGCGGATGAACACGGCATCAAAATCTCCGCCACAGGAACAGTCCGCTTTCGCATCCACGCAAAAGACCTGGTGCAAACGAAGGTCAGCGAAAAAGAGTGGGAGCTGCCCGGCCTTCGCATCGCTGTTGATGATGATGCTAAAAACTTCACCATGGAAAAGGCAGACGATGCGGTCGACGTTACCTACTCCGGAATGACGGCGATGACGTTAGGCATCAACGCTGCACATTGATCTTCAGGCAGCGCGCTCAGCGGACTTCAATTGCCTTCTGTTTATCGGGAAAAGCCGCCTCGCCTGTGAAGTGCTCGATCTTCAATCCCTGAACGTTCTCCGCTTCGAGCGCATTCGTAAAGTACTCCTGTCGGTCATCGCCCCATCGCGCCATGCAGTCCTTCACGGTCACGTTCCGCGCATTGCGGATGGAAAACACCGGAGTGCCATGCGCCTCCAAACCCTGGTCCCCGGGCTTCGTCGGCCGATTGTCAAAGTGCCCACCGGGATACTTCGTCCATCGGTCCACAGTAATGGCCACGTTCTCAAGTAGAACGTCCTCCACCGGCTGGTCACTTCTGTCCGTCAATTCGAACACTGTTCTCCGAACGCCCCTTGATGTTTCGCATTCGTATGTTCCGCAAATATCCGACCTTGCCCTCCGCTGTGCGCGGCCACGCGGTCACTGATATGGCCTCTCCCCAACCCCACCACCGCGCCGCATGGTGTTCCGCGCTCACCTCGATATCGCGAAATTCAACGTCCTCAATGTTCCCCGGCTGCCGATGCGTAATCGTCGGCCCTCGTCCTCCGGAGATTACTTTGCAGCGTTCGAACAGTACCTCCGAGATATCGCCAAACGTCTCGGTCCCGATCTTCAAACCGCTGTCCCGGGAGGTGACCACGCAGTCCTTCACCACAATATTTCTACTCGATCCATAGTCCTCGGACTGCTCGCTCGCCTTGATAACCACGCCGTCGTCAGCGCAGACGATATCGCATTTACGGATCTCCACATCCCGGCAGCGGTCCGGGTCGATACCGTCGCAGTTCGGCACGTCCATGTAGTTCCTTACACGTACCCCATCAACCAGCACACGCTCGCATCCCAGCAGATGCATTCCCCACTGCGGCGAGCGGCCGAAGGAGATGCCCGAGATCTCGATGTCCTGACACCTCTTCAGAGAAAACATGCGAGGGCGAAACTTCTTCGGCTCCCAACGCTCGTCCGTCTCGGAATAAGTCGTCATAAATTTCATCGCCTGTCCGTCAATGTTTCCGGTGCCGGTGATCTTCAGCCCCTGAGCGCCATTGGCGTTGAGGATCCCTTCCTCCGCCGCATAGTCCGCCGGATCGACGCTGGCGAGCAACACGACATCGTCCGCAAGGTGCAACTCCACACCGCTCTTCAGCACTAGGGCACCCGTAACGAATCGCCTGCCGCCAGGTAACAGCACCCGCCCGCCTCCACGCGCTGACACCGTGTCGATGGCACGTTGAATTGATGCAGAGTCGACCGTCACGCCATCGCCCACCGCTCCAAACTTGCGAACGTCATACTCAGCACCGCCCTTCACTCCGGGATAGGAGCTCCTGGGAGAGAGAACCGTACCGGCCACGCCATAGCTGGCCGTAAAGAGAAATTCTCGACGCGTCTTCATAGTCCAGGTCAGTCCTTAGTGCATATTCACTTCGATCCATAATTCAACCAGCGATGCCAGTTGATCGTATCGGAGTATTGCAATCTACGATGATCTGAAGATGGTAAAGTCTCGTAAGTTGTTTTAGCATCAGCGCTGTGCCCGGTAAAACCGGGGTGACTGCAATCTGTATTGAAGGAGCTCTATGACTCCGATGTCCCCGGACGAGTTTGCAAAGAGAATAGGAGCGGGCCTGCTCTCGTTCCCAGTCACCCACTTCACCGAAGCCTTCGCCTTCGACGAGGGCCCCTACCGCGAGCATCTTGACTGGCTGTTGCAGTACAAGCCTGCCGGCCTCTTTGCGGCGGGCGGAACTGGCGAGTTCTTCTCGCTCACGCTGCAGGAGTTCTGCGACGGTCGTCTCGGCCGCAGTACAGCAGACAAACCATCGCGTGCCCGTCGTCGCTGGTTGCGGATACGGCACCGCAATAGCGAAACAGTTCGCGGAAGCCGCCGAAGCTGCGGGCGCAGACGGGCTTCTGCTTTTGCCTCCCTACCTGCTCAACGCCGAGCCTGCCGGTATCGTCGCGCACGTCGAAGCGGTATGTGCCTCCACAAATCTCGGAGTCATCTTCTACAACCGCGACAACTGCCATCATCAACGAAGTGACGCTCGAGCGACTCTGTGCACGCGCTGCCCAAACCTTGTCGGCTTCAAGGACGGAGTTGGCGACATCGAACTGATGACCCGCATCTACGCGCGAATGGGCGACCGCCTCACCTATATCGGCGGCCTGCCCACGGCCGAGACCTTCGCACTGCCCTACCTCGAGATGGGCGTCACTACCTACTCGTCGGCGATCTTCAACTTCCTTCCCCAGTTCGCCCAGGACTTCTACGCCGCAGTGCGCAGGCGCGATCACGACGAGGTCTTCAAACAGACTGCGCGATTTCGTCCTGCCCTACATCGACATTCGCAACCGCCGTAAGGGCTACGCCGTGTCGATCGTCAAGGCTGGCATGCGCGCGATTGGCAGGCCGGCAGGCCCGGTCCGCACGCCGCTCACCGATCTCGATCAGAGCGAGATGGAGCGCTTTGACCAAACTGATCGCGGGCCGCTCGTGAGCAGGCCTGAAAGTTCGATGTCTCGTCCACAAGCCGACTCACATCCGCTATCTCATCGTCACGATGCTCTTCATCGCCAGCTGCTTCAGCTACGGCGACAGAGTCGCGCTCTCGATCGCAGGCACTGCCATGCAGAAGGAACTCGCGCTGGATCCGGTGAAGCTCGGCTTTCTGCTCTCCGGCTTCAGTTGGGCCTACGTACTCGGCCAGTTGCCCTCCGGAGGATTGTTGGACCGCTTCGGCTCAAAGCGCGTCTACGGCATCAGCATTATTTCCTGGACAGTCTGCGCATTCCTCATCGGATTCGCCGGCTATCTCGCCACAGCATGGATCTTCAGCGCGATCTTCGTCCTTCGCCTTCTCTCCGGCCTGGCGCAGTCGCCGGTCTTCCCTGGAAACGGGCGCATCGTCGCCGCATGGTTCCCCACGGCAGAGCGCGGCGGTGCCTCAGCAATCTTCAACGCCTCTCAGTATTTCGCTCTGGTCGTCTTTGCTCCGCTCTTCGGATGGCTCACCCACACCTACGGCTGGCGAAGCTGCTTCTGGTTCATGGGCCTGTTCGGCTTCGTGCTCGCCTTCGCATGGTCGAAGACCGTCTATAACGTGAAGGACCATCCACTGATCTCAGAGACAGAGATCGAGTTCATCGAGCGAGGCGGCGGCCTCGTAAACATCGATCGCGGATCGCAGGAACAAAACCAACCGCGCAATCCACTCACCTGGGCCGGCGTCAGCCAACTGCTCCAGCCAGCGGATGTTGGTCGGAATCTACATCGGCCAGTTCTGCATCACCACACTCACCTACTTCTTCATCACGTGGTTTCCCATCTATCTGGTGCAGGCCCGGCACATGTCCATTCTTCGCGGAGGCTTCGCGGCCGCCCTGCCGGCACTCTGCGGTTCCGTCGGAGGAATCCTGGGCGGGCTCTGCTCCGACGCACTCCTCCGCCACGGCCATTCGCTCACCTTCGCCCGCAAGGCGCCTATCATCGCCGGCATGCTGCTCTCCGTCACGATGATCGCGTGCAACTACACCAACGTGCAGGCCGTGGTGATGTTCCTGATGTCGCTCGCCTTCTTCGGCAAAGGCTTCGGAGCACTGGGCTGGACCGTGATCGCCGACACATCGCCGAAGGAATTGATCGGTCTGAACGGCGGCCTCTTCAATCTGTTCGGCAACACGGCCGGCATCACCACGCCCATCGTGATCGGATATCTGGTCAAGAAGACCGGCTCGTTCAACGACGCGCTGATCTTCGTCGGCGTGACCGCGCTGATGGCGATCTTCAGCTATGTTGTCATTGTCGGCGAGATCAAGCGGCTCGAGCTTCGTCCTCCGTCGCACGAAGCGGCAGGATGAGCAGGATGTCGGCCTCGGAGAAGATCAGTGGAGACGGTAGAGCCAATCATCCCGCACGAACAAACGCCCTTAGTCACCAGCATGAGAGTCATTCCCGTCGCCGGACACGACAGCATGCTGCTCAACCTGAGCGGAGCGCACGCGCCCTTCTTCACGCGCAATGTCGTTATTCTCACGGACAATGCAGGGCAACACCGGCGTAGGCGAAGTCCCCGGCGGCGAAAAGATCCGCCGCGTGCTCGAAGAGTCGCACCCACTCGTCGTGGGACAGCCGCTCGCCGCTTACAACGCCATTCTGAACACCGTGCGTGCACGTTTCGCGGATCGCGACACCGAAGGCCGCGGCCTGCAGACCTTTGACCTGCGCACCACGGTTCACGCTCTGACCGCGATCGAGTCCGCGCTGCTCGACCTCCTCGGCCAATTCTCTCGACCTGCCGGTTGCGGCCCTTCTGGGTGAAGGCCAGCAGCGTTCCAGCGTCGAGGTCCTCGGCTATCTGTTCTTCGTCGGCGACAGACGCAAGACCGACCTGCCGTACCGCAGCGAGCCCGACGCCGACCGACGCCTGGCTGCGGCTGCGCCACGAGGAAGCCCTCACCACCGAAGCCGTGCTCCGACTCGCCGAAGCCGCACACGCCCGCTACGGATTCACCGACTTCAAACTCAAAGGCGGAGTCCTGTCAGGCTCACAGGAGATGGAAACCGTCACCGCCCTCGCCGAGCGCTTCCCCGACGCGCGCATCACGCTCGACCCAAACGGAGCATGGTCGCTCGACGAAGCCATCCGGCTCTGCACGGGCAAGCAGAATGTCCTCGCCTACGCCGAAGACCCATGCGGGGCCGAGCAGGGCTTCTCCGGCCGCGAGATCATGGCCGAGTTTCGCCGCGCCACCGGCCTGCCGACCGCGACCAACATGATCGCCACCGACTGGCGTGAGCTCAAGCATGCGATCCAACTCAACGCCATCGACATTCCCTTGGCCGATCCGCACTTCTGGACGATGCAAGGCTCCGTCCGCGTGGCCCAACTCTGCCGCGAGTGGGGCCTCACCTGGGGCTCGCACTCCAACAATCACTTCGATATCTCGCTCGCGATGTTCACCCACGTGGCAGCGGCAGCGCCAGGCAAAGTCACCGCGATCGACACCCATTGGATCTGGCAGGACGGGCAGCGCCTCACCAAAGACCCGCTGCAAATCACCAACGGCAGGCTCACGCGTGCCGGAGCGTCCCGGCCTCGGCATCGAAATCGACATGGAGCAGCTAGCCCAAGCCCACGCGCTCTACAATACGATGAAGCTGGGAGCACGCGACGATGCGCAGGCCATGCAGTTCCTCGTGCCGGACTGGAAGTTCAACCCCAAGCGCCCATGCCTGGTTACGTAGACTGGTCACAGCAGTAACACGCACGAAGGATCGCATGTCCAGCCGCGAAAAGACTTACGCCCCCTCTACGTGCAGGTTCACCCGCATGACACCGTGGCCATCATCGTGAACGAGGGCGGTCTCCCCGCAGGCACCCAATTCGACTCCGGTCTCACGCTTATCGAGGACGTTCCCGAAGCCCACAAGGTCGCGCTCGTCGACATTCCCGCCGGCGCCCCCATCCTTCGTTACGGCTCCGTCATCGGGTTCGCCGAACGCGCCATCCCGAAAGGCAGTTGGGTGCACGAAGAGCGCATGCGCCTCCCAGTCGCTCCCTCGCTCGACACCCTCCCGCTCGCGACCGCCGTGCCCGTCGCCTATGCCTCCGCTCGAGGGCTACACCTTCCAGGGCTTCCTCAACGACGACGGCTCCGTCGGCACGAAGAACATCCTCGGCATCACCACCACCGTCCAGTGCGTTGCTGCCACCGTCGACTTCGCCGTCAAGCGCATCAAAGGCCGAGCTCCTCCCCCGCTACCCCAACGTCGACGACGTCATCGCCCTCACCCACAACTACGGCTGCGGCGTCGCTATCGACGCACCCGGCGCCGAGATTCCCATCCGCACTCTCCGCAATCTCAGCCTCAACCCCAACCTCGGCGGCGCGCCCATGGTCGTCAGCCTTGGCTGCGAAAAGCTGCAACCCGTACGCCTCCTGCCATCCAGCACCCTCCCCATCCTCGCCGCCGCACCTTACGTCGTCCGCATGCAGGACGAGCAGCACCACAGCTTCGCCGACATGGTCAACGCCATCATGTCGCTGGCCGAGCAACGCCTCGCCGCAGCTCAATCGGCGCACGCCGCACCACCCGCCCCGCGTCCGACCTCGTCGTCGGCCTGCAATGCGGCGGCAGCGATGCCTTCTCCGGAGTCACTGCGAACCCCGCCGTCGGCTATGCCTCCGATCTCCTCGTCCGCGCCGGCGCCACCGTCATGTTCTCCGAGGTCACCGAGGTCCGCGACGCCATCCATCTCCTCACCGCCCGCGCCGCCGACGAGCAGGTCGCTCGCGATCTCATCCGCGAGATGGCCTGGTACGACGCATATCTCGCCCGCGGCGGCGTCAGACCGCAGCGCCAACCCTACGCCCGGCAACAAAAAGGGCGGCCTCACCAACATCGTGGAGAAGGCCCTCGGCTCTACCGCGAAAGCCGGCACCAGCGCCATCGCAGGTGTCTTCGGCCCTGGCGAACGCGTCACAAGAAAAGGCTTGATCTTCGCTGCCACCCCAGCCAGCGACTTCATCTGCGGTACGCTGCAACTGGCCGCGTCCATGAACATGCACGTCTTCACCACCGGACGCGGCACGCCCTACGGCCTCGCTATGGCCCCCGTCATCAAAGTAGCGTCGCGGACCGAGCTAGCCGACCGCTGGTCCGATCTCATCGACCTCGACGCAGGCACCATCGCCACCGGCGACGCCACCATCGAACAGGTCGGCACCCAACTCTTCCAGCTCATCCTCGACGTAGCCAGCGGCCGCAAACAGACATGCGCCGACCGCTGGGGCCTGCACAACGACCTCGCGCTCTTCAACCCCGCGCCAGTCACCTAGTGGTCTTTACCCGTTGCCAATCGGACAGCATAGCGCCTTACTCGTCCAGCTTGAACACCTTGATCTTCACCAGCTGCGCAATCGTCAGGTTCATTGAACCCACGGGCCCGCATCCTCTCGACAAACGGAGCATCGATCTTGAAGACGCTCATCTGTATCAGCTCCTCTTGCGTCGGCGAATAACCCATAGCGCGCACGGCCTGTACCTTCTCCGGAGACACCCCCACCGCCTTCATACTCGTCAGCTTGCTGGCCCGCAGCTCCGGATACCCCGCCGCAGCCATCCCCCTGACATAACGCGGCATCGACCTTCAGCGCCTTCAGTCCCATCAGCTTCTGCGACGTCATCTCCGTCACGCCGGCGTCCTTCATCTCCTTCACCCATCCCGTCGTCACATCGAGCATGGCGTAGCCCTCCAGCCGGCCCGGCGTCAGGCCATCAAACCCCATAGCCTCCATGCGCTTCAAAAATCCCTCATCCGGCGTAAACGAATAAGCCCCGCGCATCGCAGCATCATGGACCGTGCCCACGCAACGCATCTCCCCCGACTCGGCCTTCATGCGTGCGTCCACCGCCGCACCCTCCCGCTGCAGGTCCTGCGGAGTGACGCCGCTCCACTTGCTCCAGAGCATGTCCGAACTGCCCTCATGGCAGCTGTGTCCGGCAACGCAATCCCCACGCTCCGAACTGAAAGACATCTTCTCCTCGGTCCGCCCTGCCCGAATCGAGCAAGTGCCGCTAGTATCAGCGACCGCTGCCGTCGCGCCAAGCCCAAGCATAAAGCCCAAAACAAAAATCTTCCGCATTCCTCACCCCCTGGGCGAATCGCACTCAAAGTACCAACCGCTACTCGTCCAACAAACCCGACATCTTCAGCCGTAATAACTTATCGAGGTTCCTTGGTATCGAATCCATGCGCCTTCGCCTCCGCCAGAAACTTATCGTTCAAATGGAAGATCGCGGCCCGCCTCAACTCCTCCATCGTCGCCTGCGGAAACTGCTGCTTCAGCCACCCCGCATACTCCGGAGTCATGCCCTGCGCCTTCAGTGACACCAGTTCATGCACGTTCATATCACCGAACCCCTGCTGCTTCATCGCAGCAGCGTACTCCGGCGTCACGCCAAGCGCTTTCATAGTGATCAACTCGTGCACGTTCAGATCACCAAATCCCTTCTGTTTCATCTCGGCCGCATATTCAGGGGTCACGCCCATCGACTTCTCAGTCACCACCTCGTGAAAGTCCTTCGGTGCGATCCCGCTCTGTTTCAGCGCCGCCACATACTCCGGCGTCACGCCCAGAGACTTCAGCGTAATCAGTTCGTGCACCGTGGGCTTTCCGAGACCTACTGCGCCCATAGACTTCGCATACTCCGGCGTGACCCCCAGCGATTTCAGCGACACCAGCGTATTCAAGTCGTTGTTCAAGTCCAGCGGATACCCCGCATCACGCATCCCGTCCAGATAAGCCGCTCCCTTCGGGGAGGACGCCCCACTCGTCGTCTGGACCTCGACCTCACTGTCCACAGTCACTAGCACATTCGCAGCGACCTCGGGCGAAGACAGAGGCACCACAGCTACCTGCGGCGACGGAGATGGTGCCGGCGCGGCCACACCGTCCCCATATATACCAACGGGAAGCTTTGGCGCGCCCGGAGGAGGCGCGGTAACAAACTGCGTATTCGCCCCGTCTGCCTCGGACGCCACCACCTTCCCGCTCGATGCCGCCACGACCTGTGCAATTACCGGCCGCGTCACAGCCACTACAGGCGCCGCCACTGCCTCACCGACCTTCGGCCCCAGCAGCAGCGCAATCACAAATGCACCGGCCGCCGCCACACTTACTCCACTCGTCATCCTGCCCTCCAATGCCATGTCCTCTCCAAGTACCTTTCTCACCCGTCCCAAAAGCGATCCCTCGCATCCCCCCAGGGCCATCGCGAGACGCAATCTGAGCGTCCTCTGCTCCTCCAGCCGCAGCAGCGCTCGCGCATAGACCTCCGCTCCCGCGCAACTCTGAACAGCTATCTCGTCGCAACAAACCTCACGCCGCTCCCGTACCGTCCTGCTCAACCACCACACGGCCGGATGAAAGAAGAGCACGCTCTCCACCGCCGTCTGCAACAGGTTCCACAGATAGTCCCAGCGCCTTATGTGCCCCAGCTCATGCGCCATCACCGCCTCCAACTCCTCTCGTGGCAGTCCGAGCACGGCGCTTATAGGCAGGATCACCGTCGCTCGCCAAACCCCCATCGCAAGCGGCGAAATCACCTCATCCGATGCTCGCAGCACCACCTGCCGTCCGGCATTGATCTGCTCGCAGATTCGCCGGAATTCGCGCTCCACCTCTTGAGGCACCATCCTCCGCGCCCGTCGCCGAATCAGCTCCAGCTGCCACCATCCGCCCAGCGAGCGGACTGCCAGCAGAAGGACACCCACCAGCCACAGCCCATCTACCCAGGGCAACAGGCGCTCAGCGCGCATCGCGAACCAGTCGCCCTGCTCATCAAGACTCGTAGCTAGTGGCAACTCATGCAGGACCGCCCTCGGCTTCACCCCTAACTGCACGCTGGAAGCGGCCTGAGTTGCGTACCCGGCCGCGTGCGCTGGAGCGACCGTTCGCATCTCCTCCGCAAAAGTAGCAATGGCCACCACTGGCATCAACATGAGCGCTGCGAGCGCCACGGTATACCGGACCTTCGATGTTGCCCGTGACGTCATCTGGTCCACGACCGCATACGCCATCACCACGGCAGTGCCCTGCCAGCAGAAGTGCAGCAGTGTCCATCCCAGCGCCACCATCTCTTCTCGCGACAACCACGCCATTGCACTCATATCCAATCCTCCGCAGATTGTTCCAACCTGGGGTCATCACCAACGGACCGCCGCTACCTCGTCGCGCCCTTCTTCTCAATCAACTGCCGGATCGCCTCCAGCTCCTCGTCGCTGGCCTTTTCTATCTGCAGCGCGCGAAGTGCCAGCTGCGCCGCGCTGCCCGCAAAGAACCTCTCACTCAGCTCCCGCACAAACCGCCTTTCGGTATCAGCTTGCGATACCGCTGCCCGATACACATGGGCACGCTCCCGTTCGTCTCGCTCGACCAGGCCCTTCTCCGCCATGATCTGCAACAGCTTCAGCACACCCGTATAAACGACGGGCCGCCCCTCGTTCACTGCTTCGAACAGCTCCCGGACCGTGACCGGCCCACGTTCCCAGAGAATTCCCAGCAGCTCAAGCTCACTCTCAGTCGGCTTAGGCGTTGCGCGTGTCTTAACCATGCGCCAAACCATATACGATGTCCTTCGTAGATGTCAACGAAAACTTTCGTACATTAATTATTTAATTCTTCGGAATTCCTGTAATTGTCGTGCAAAGATAACGAATGGAGGAGGTTACAGTGGTGCTGGCCCGCCATTCATCACCAAGGTCCGTTCATTCGTCACAAATGTGGGAAGGACAAGACGCGGAAACGGTATATGTGGTTTCAACAACAGTCAATAAGACATCGTCCTGCTTTGAAATGTCTGGACAGACATCGCCCGAATTTAGCGCCATCTCTTGAACAGAAATTCTTGTAGTTCGGCAGGCTTTTCAACGAACCAAAATCAAATGGAGGCTTTTCATCATGTGTAAACCAGTTCTACGAGGGCTCTTGTTCTGCCTGCTCGCAACGACCATGTCGGGAGTGTGCCCGGCCCAATCGTTTGTACTCGATCTGCCTTTACCGAGCCAACAGGCACAGGTCACACAAAGAATCGGGATTACCGATATCACCATTAACTATCACCGGCCCCTGGTGGCGGACCGCAAGATCTGGGACGGCCTCGTTCCATATGGTAAGGTCTGGCGCGCGGGCGCTAATGAAAACACAACGATCACATTCAGCGAGCCGGTGACGATCGAAGGCAAGCCACTAGACAAGGGTACCTACGGGTTGCATATGGTCCCGAACGCCAACGAATGGACAATTATCTTTTCGAAGGCCGCAACGGCCTGGGGATCCTTCAGCTACGACCAGTCGGAAGATGCGCTTCGTGTAACCGTGAAGCCCATTGCCGCAGACATGCATAACGCACTTACCTATGACTTCGACCAGTTGCAGCCGAATTCGGCGGTGATCGAACTGCAGTGGGAGAAGATAGCTGTCCCGTTCAAGGTCTCGGTCAATGTGGATGAGGCAGTGGAGGCAAGTCTGAAGAAGCAGCTTCGCGGTCTGTCCCAGTACACATGGATGAGCTGGGACGACGCAGCGAATTATCTGCTGACCGAAAAGGCGGACCTGGATGGCGCGCTGACCTACGCAAACAAATCCATAGAAATCGAAGATCGTTTTGACAATGAGATGACCAAGTCGAAGGTCTTGGCCGCACTCAATCGCAAGGACGATGCTGCCGCTACTCAAAAGAAAGCGCTGGCCCTCGCGACACCGATACAGGCTCACATGTTCGCTCGCCAGTTGCAGGCTGAAAATCACAGTGAAGAAGCGTTTGTGGTCTTCCGCGAAAACGCGAAGAAACATCCCGACGAATGGTTCGTGCATTCAGGATTGGCCCGTGTCTATTGTTCGCAGGGCAACTTCGACGAGTCGGTGAAAGAGATGAAACTGGCGCTCGCCTCCGCTCCGGACAACCAGAAGACCTATCTCAACGGGCTGGTGGCGAAACTGGAGGCCAAGCAAGACATAAACAAGTAGGCCCACGGGCCAGGGGCAGGGCTAGCGACCAGCAGGCTGGGACTCTCTGCACAGCGAGCAGACACGCTTGTGGTTCATAAAGTCCGACAGTCTTCTGTTGTAGCGTTCGGCGGCGTCCTCAAAGCGCTTCGAACCGTTCTGGTTCAAACCAGCAACAGACAGGAGGGAACGTTGAGCGTTCGCCTGCTCCACCGTCGCCCGGCGCAGCTTCTTCTCGAATTCGAGACCCGATGCGCAAAGCATAGAGAACAGTCTCCCCCTCCGGACATCTTCTCCGATGTCGCCGAGCGCTGAAGTTGGCCTGCTACTTATACTCGGCCGCAAAGGCGTCCGCCTCTTTGTTCATCTCGTCCGCGCTGGCAGCATGCGAAAACAGAATCACGCGATATCGAAAAGTTGCTGTCCCGTCCTTCTGAATCGTGTAATTGAAAGCGGGCTGCTTGGGATCGAAGATGCTCCGCCCCAGAGGGTTTGCCGCAAACAATCCATACCCTCGCGCATGCCAGTACGTCGGATAACCCGGGTTCGCCGGGTTGTCGATCATGCCGATCGTGACCACATGCTTGTCCGCATCATTCCCGGTCAAAATGCACCACCGCCCGCGAGTCGACCAGACGGCCCCACCCTTAACTCCCTCGCTGGTCAGATAAACCCCGGTCGCCCCCGCCGTATCAGCAGCGTCCACTTTGGTCGGCTTCCCGCTGGCGTCCATGAAAATCCCACCCTTCTCATCAGCCGACTCCAGCCAATGGGCGACTCGCATGCCCAGCAACCCCTCCTTGTCATCATTGAAGACGGCCTTATCAAGCGCCTGAAGCGTAGTGATCTGGTCGATGACTCGTGCACCCTTCCTCTGCGAAAAAACGTAGCGCGTAGTGTCCTTCAGTAGGTCCTTACCTTCGCCCGTCACCCAAACCGATTCGACAACAAGCTCTCCCCGGTCTGCTCCGCTCTTGGTCGAAACGATCTTCTTCTGATAGATCGTCCCCATCTTCGAGCTGTTCTCCGGCTTGATCGCGTCCGAGTTGTTCCAGAAGTCAAAGCCGTTCACATTGCCATAGTTGAACCACATCCCCGCATGGTGCGGATGGTCCACCCGCTCTCCTGGTCGCGGCTCCAGCGGATATCCGCGTGTAACCGTAATTCCTTCATCCGTGATCAACGGATACAGAACTGGCTTCTTCAAAGACGTCGGCCAAATATAAGAGGTAAACGCCTTCCCATCGATAGTGATGTCGACACGCTGATGTGCCTCGTCCGCAACGACCTGGACCCCTTTGCCAGCCGCGTTCGCGATGCCGCCGCCCAGTCCAAACCCTGCAACCAGAAGCCCCAGCGCCAAAGACCTACGCATAGGCCTTCCCCCCCACCATCACCTGCTGCGTCTTGTCATTGAACGTCACCTTTTGCCCGGTCTGTATCGCAGCGACATTCATGCAGAGCGCGATAGAGTGGCTATAGCCCGCCTCGATGCTGGCATTCGGCGTCTTCCGCGAGCGAACGCACTCCATCCAGTTGCGCATGTTGGCCGCGGTCTGAGGGTCGCCCTTTGTGTCAGCGTCCGTCGAAACCGTCTGCACCTTCTCGACGAGCGAAAAGCTTGGCAGAAGGTTCGGTTGCATCTTCATCTCCGCCGCGCTCCTTGCCGACAGGCCGCCATTCGGCGTGACCGTCTGCTTGTCCATATCGATCATTCCGCCGTTGGAGTAATAGAGTTCCTTCACACCGCCAGCCGAGTTCGTGAAACGCGACGTGTACTGTACCTGGAAGCCTTTGCTGAGGTCGTCGAGCGGGCCGTAGTCGAAGACCGCCGTCATCGTGTCCCAGTTCTTGCGCCCGTCCTTCCACAGGTAGATCCCCCCGTTCGCCACGCAACTGCGCGGATGCGGCAACCCAGTAAACCAATGCACCGTGTCGATCTGGTGTACAAGCCACTGATCAGGAATCCCTGAGGAGTAAGGCCAGAACAACCGGAACTCAAGATACTTGCGAGCGTCAAACGGCTCATAGGGACGGTTCATCAGATAGCGCTTCCAGTCCGTGTCCTCTTCCTTCAACAGTGGCACAACATCCGGACGCCGCCACCGGCCGGGCTGATTCACGTTCCAGCTCATCTCGACCATCACGATGTCTCCGAACTTCCCCGATTGGATATATTCGGCGGCCTTCTGATAAGCCGGTGTGCTGCGACGCTGGGTGCCGACCTGCACGATCTTGCCTGACTTCTTGACCGCATCAAGCACCAGGCGGGCGTCCTCCATGGTATGCGCGATCGGTTTCTCCAAATACACATCACGCCCTGCGTTGACGGCCTCAGCTCCGTGGCGCGCATGCTGAAAGTCAGCGGTCGCGATGATAACTGCATCGACGTCCTTTCGCGCATACAACTCGTCGTTGTTTCGCACGGGGGCGACGGTTCCGCCGCACGTCTTCTGGAGGAAAGCTGCGCCTTCCTCGCGCCGCCGGCTCCAGATGTCCGACACCGCCACGATCTCGAAGTTCATCTCTTTGGCATGGTGTTGAAATGCAGGAATGTCCCCGCCCTTCATGCGGTCGCCGCAGCCGACGATGCCTACCTTGACTCGATCGTTCGCGCCCACAATGCTCGCATAGCTTCTGGCGTTCCACGACACTGCCGTTGTAGCCAGTGCGGCGCCACCTATCTTTAGAAACTCCCTACGATCGTTGTCCTGTATCGCCATGACTCGCTCCTCGATCTGATTACGCTTGTATAAAGTGCGAACGGGAAGATGACAGTAATCTCCCCACAGTGTTTTCTGGTGCTTGTCTTTATACGATTACCCCGCCCACCGAGTTGCTGGCGGGCGGGGTGGAATCCCCTTAAAAAATGAACTTTATACTTCCTTGGAAGACCCTGGCGGCACTGCTGCCTGAGATCTGGCCAAACGTCGAGTCCGTAAGTTTCGCATCTGGAGTGTTCAAATTCGGGTGGTTCAACATATTGAAGGCTTCCAGCCGAAGGGTCATGTTCAGTCTTTCGTAGATTGGAAATATTCGGGAGACCTGGGCGTCCACCTGGTACTGTGGAAGGCCGCGGAAGGCGTTTCTGCCGAGATTTCCGTACGTCCCAAATGCGCTGGAGGGGATCTGACTGATAGCAGCTGGATTGAGGTACGCTCGATTCACCGCGCCCTGCCCTGACCGATTGGCTATGTGGATATACACCGGGACATTGGGCACCAGGTTCGGGCGATCATTGCCAACGTCGGTGAGGGAGTTGTCCTGCCCAGCTGTCACCGTGAATGGAGCTCCGCTTGTGATGTGCACCAACGGCGCGAACTCCCAGTTGTTGAGGAGCATCGCCTCAACGCGGGGGAGTTCAAACTGGCTCTTGGCGACGATAACGACGTTTTCGACGTGCCGGTAGTCGGATCCGCATGGAGCGTAATCCAATCTGGGGTTGTTGATGTTCTCTATCGTTGTGCCGGCGAGGTCGCCCTGAGAATCTTCAATGTTCAGGCACTTCGACCAGGTGTAGTTGGCCAGAAGGCTGAAGGTCGACGAAAGGCGATGCTGAATAGTGGCCACCATGCCGTTGTAGTTGGCAGTGGCGGAGTCACCGGTAAGCACCGAGCCGCCGCCGCCGCCGGTGTAAGCGTTGCCCTGAAGTGGGTTCTCGATCGTGAGCTTAAATCGTGAAGCCTGATTGGCAGTCGTGGAGCACGCTGTACCGGCGGCGCCTGGCTTTACTGCGGCAGGCCCCGTTGTAACGATGCCGGCGCAGCCAGTGCCTCCTGCCCCCCAGACTCCGGG
This sequence comes from uncultured Acidobacteriaceae bacterium, assembly GCA_963756685.1. GTDB lineage: Bacteria > Acidobacteriota > Terriglobia > Terriglobales > Acidobacteriaceae > Edaphobacter. The sequence goes on along the minus strand of CAVWON010000001.1, from coordinate 954,697 downwards.
GATGAATACCGCCGGGCTTACCCCCAAACCGATGGGAGCATGGTCGGTCTTGTTCCCGATGTACTGCAGCTGGAACTGCCAGCCGCGGCCAAACTCCTGTTGGACGCTGGCCGTCCACTGAATCGTGTAGGACGGGTGGTACTGGGCCGGCAGAAAAATGTACTGGGACTGGGCGAAGAACTGCGCCGTAGCGGGAGTCGGGATTTGAGGTTGGGGAAAAGGATTGGTAGTGACCTGACCGACGGCCCACGGGCTGCTGAAGCTTATAGGCCCGGAGGTCGTTGTCTGTGTCTGGCTAATGGCGGTGGCAAAGGGCGGGTTCTGTTGGTTCCGTTGGCCGGTGAAGAAGTTGACCTGGTCATAGCCCAGCGACGCACCCGCGCGCATCACAGTTTTGCCCGTGCCAAAGGGGTCATAGGACAGACCGAGGTTCGGAGCGAACTGCCAGGGCGAATTCTTCGTGAACTGTCTGGTAACACCCGGGTCCCCATAGAACGTCGCTCCAGCGGGCGCATTCGGGTAGACCGAACTGACCGTGTTCGACAAAAAATTGGCCATATTGAAGACGACTCCACGGTTGAAGACATCCACGGGCATGTAATTGGGCGACCAGCGCAGGCCGCCTGTCACGGTGAGTTGCTTAGTCGCGTGGAAGGTGTCCTGTACGTACAGGCTCGGAATCGGCCCGCGCAGCGCATTCTGCTGCTGTTTGCTTTGTTGGAACGCGCTCTGTGCCCCCCTGAGGAAGTCCAGAGAGCCGTCGCCAACCTGTTTCGGTTGTGAGCCCTGATTGCCGGACGGTCCGTACGAGCTGAAGGCCGTAGCGAAGGTGAACACGCCGTTGGATTCGTATGCGTTGCCGATGTTGAGTTGATTTTGCACCCACTCCCCGCCCCAGAGGATCTGGTGCCTGCCACGAATCATCGTTACGTCGTCGTCAATCGCGAGGGTGTTGTCGTTGAAATGAGAGACCGAGTTTGTACCGCCGCCGATGGTGAATTTGCTCGTAGCCAGTTGCAAGCCGTTTGTCACGGGCTGATAGATATCGACACCGAGTTTACCTGCGTTGATGTCCTCTGGGGAGTAGCCACGGTTGTTGACGCGGCGCAGTATCGTGACGTGAGCGGAGTTTACAGTCCTCGAACTGATCGTGAATGCCTCACCGAGGGTGAAGCTCTGCACTCGCTCTATGTTTCCGGATTGGGTGGTAATCAGGATGTTGGTTGGAGAATAGAAAGCCGGGGCCTGATAACCGTCGATGAAGTACCGCCCGAAGAGATTGTTCCTCGCGTTGATCGTCCAATCGACTCGGGTGACGAACTGGTTATCTGACTGGACAGACGGAATGGCATAGGAGACAAGTCCGCAATTATTGATGTCTACCGAAGGGACAGGTTTAGGCAGGTATGTCAGCAGCGCCAGCGATTGCGCGTTGAAGGTAGGTTGGGTCGGATATTTGTTCCCGGGCAGAGTCGCACCCGTCAGAGGGTCAACCAGTTGAGTGCCCGTCGTCGCGCAAGCGGTGCCGCTGTTGCTGGAATTGACGACAAGGGGGGCCGTGACAGAGAAGTCGCCTGCAAGATTTGCAGCAGTCGGCACATGGGCCTGCGTTGCGGCTTGGGCCTGGTCCGCGTGTAAGTGCTGGTAGCCGGCGAAGGCGAAGAGCCTGTCCCGTAGAATTTTGCCGCCGAAGGTGCCCCCGTACTGGTTCTGGTGCAACGTGTCCTTCGAAGTGGAGAAGAAGTTGGTAGCATCAATGTAGTTATTGCGAATGAACTCAAAAAACGAACCGTGGTAGGTGTTGCTTCCCGAGCGAGTAACGACGTTGACCAGGCCGCCGGTATGCTGACCATCCGACGCCCCCAGCACAGTGGATTCCACGCTGAACTGGCTGACGGCATCCGGGAAGGGAAACGGAAGGTTGGCGTTGGCCATGTAGTCGTTGTTATCGCCACCATCCAGCCGCCACATGGTTGTGTTGCCTCCGCCGCCGGCAATTGCGACTGAGACGGCGGCGTAAGAGTACTTGCTGCCCGTAAAGTCGCCGCCAGGGGCTGTTGTAGAGCCGCCTGAAAGGGTAATCAGGCCCGTCATCTGCCGGCCATTGAGCGGCATCTCTGTGACCGTTTGCTGGTCGATCGTCTGCTTGAAGGAGGCATCTTCGGTCTGCAAGGCCAGACCACTTGCTTGTACTTCGATCTTCTGGTCCGTCCGACCGACCGTCATCCCAACGTTGACCGCGATGCTGCTGCCCACCTCAAGAACGATATTCGTTTGGCTGTAACGCTCGAACCCTTGGGCCGTCACGTCCACGGTGTACGTACCAATATCCAGATTGGGGAAACTAAAGAGACCGTTTCCTCCGGTAACTGCAGTGTGCTTCACCTGGGTCGCCGTGTTGGTGGCCGTGACGGTGGCACTCTGAATCAAGGCGCCCGTGGCGTCCGAGATGGAGCCTTGGATGCTCCCGGTTCCGGCGAGTTGGGCGTTACTCTTCGTCGCAAACGCAAAGATCGCGACACAGAACACAACGGCCAACCAACTGTTGACCGTCTCGAAATAATTCGAAACACGTGATTGCATAGAAACCTCCAAATGAGTTGAAACAGTGTTGTTGGTCGCTTAGATGTCCCAAACCAGTCGTCGTTTTTTGCTGCCGAAACACTTCTTATGGCCGAATTTGACTAAAGCCAACACGCAGGGCGGGAAGAGGCAATTTCGCTACTTTGGATCGACCACTCTTCCCTTGGCCGAACAAGGTATGAGTGCTCGGGTATCACTGTCAATAAAAATCAATTCTCTTTCCTGAAAAAGCGCACGCGGCAAGACAGGGAAGAGGTATTTGGCTCCTCCATCTCGGCAAAGCAGGGTGACGACCTTGCCAAACGACCCTCCATCCCTGATGGGATCTACGCCGAAGCGTACATCTGCACGCCGAAGCGACTGGTTCTATTGCCTTTACTGGCACTGGTGTTTTTCTTTTGCCATTTTCTGCCCAGAAAACGCATGTCAAGCCCCCAAACCAACTAACCTCTTTCCAAACAGCAACATCCGCGTGGCATTTTAGTTCCACTCAACCCGATATACTTGATATATAGATAGAAAAAGGAGAAAGGCCCCAAAGCCCTCCGGGAGGCAGATTCCCTCAAAATCAGGAGATTGCACCCATAACCCATTTATTATGACGATTTTGGACGTAACTCATTTATTATGACGATTTTGCGGGCCGAGACTAGGCGTAAACTATTGAAAATAAAGAATTACACGCAGACAATGGGGGAGGGGGGGGTGCCCCGGAGAGAGCAACGCTGGCGAAAACGCTTGGAGCCTCTCCATTAAGCGCAGACCCTTCTGTGGTTCATAATGTCCGACAGCCTTCTGTTGCAGCGCTCGGCGGCGTCATCAAAACGCTTCGAGCCAGAAAGCGACCATGACAACGACGAGTTCTACCTCGACTATCGTCAGTCCAGCCCCGGACGTTGCACAATCTGGCCGCCTCCTCTCGGTCGACGTTCTTCGAGGTCTCACGATCGGTTTCATGATTCTCGTTAATAACAATGGGAACGAAGCCGCCGCCTATTGGCCCCTCAAGCACGCCGCCTGGAACGGTTTCACTCCCACGGACACTGGTCTTCCCGACCTTCCTCTTTCTCGTCGGCATCACGACCGTCTTTTCAACCGCCTCCCGGCTGGCGAAGGGCGATACGAAACAGGGCCTATTCCTTCACGTCCTTCGCCGGTTCATAGTCCTATACCTGCTTGGTCTGGTCGTGAACAGCTTCCCTTACTTCCATCTGCACACGATGCGCTTCTACGGAGTGCTCCCCCGCATAGCCATCTGCTACCTGATAACCGCCTCGCTCTATATCGTCAGCGCGGACTGGCGCAATAAAGCGGCACTCGCAGTCGCCGCGCTCGCCGGGTACTGGATACTGATGCGATTCGTCCCGGTCCCCGGATACGGAGTCCCCGGTCATGACATTCCCTTGCTCGACCGCGACGCCAATCTCGCCGCATGGCTCGACCGGCAAATCTTCTCCGCCTCCCACCTTTACGAACACACCCGCGACCCCGAAGGTCTCCTCAGCACACTGCCCGCCCTGGCGACCTCTCTTCTCGGCCTCCTCACCGGCGTCTGGTTGCGAACACAGCGAACACTGGTTGCGAAGGGTGTCGGCATAGCCGCGGCTGGTCTCAGTGGAGTCCTTCTTGGTGGCCTGTGGAACCTCTCATTCCCGATTAACAAAAAACTGTGGACCAGCTCCTACGTTCTCTTCGCCGGTGGTCTCAGTCTGCTGCTGCTCGCTCTATGCCTCCTGATCGTCGATCTGCCCAAGAAAAGTTCCAACCGACCAGACCGCTCCCGCTTTCTCACGCCATTCTTAGTGTTCGGCACGAACGCCATCACGGCGTATGTCTTCTCCGAACTCCTGCAGTCGACGCTCAGCAACATCCACCCACAGCAAAATATCAATCTTCCGCAGCTGATCTATCGATCCATTCAGCACGTCGTGCCGAACCCGGCCTTTGCGTCTCTGCTTTACTCGCTCGGATTCGTCGCCGTCTGCTGGCTCTTCGTCTCAGTGCTCTACCGTCGGAGGATCTTTATCAGAGTCTAAACAACGGCCTGAATGCGCAGTTTCACTGGGCCACTAGGGCACAACCATGATCGGAGCCTGCCAGAATGTTCCCTTCATCTCTGTCGGATCGAGCACGGTCACCTGGCAGTCATACTGACCCGCAGGAAGCTGATTGAGACCAATGCTGAAGCTGAGAGGCACGGTCCCCAACCGGCTAGTCGATGCTCGCGTCACCGCCATGGGCTGCGTTTCGAATACCTTCGTCTGTCCCTGGTAAAAGCTCACAAAGGCGACAAGCGGTTTGTTATCGGCTGCACCCTGTTGGTAAGCCTGTAGGTAGACATAAAAATCACGTCCTTTGCTGAACACCCGAGTCACGCTGGGAATTAATTTCTTGCCATCCTGGACCAACGGGTTGACCGTTGCCTCCTTTTCTTGGTCCTTGGCCTTGGCAGCGTTATAGATCGCATTCTTCAGATCGACACGTTGGCCGCTCAACACCACCGAACTGATGGGGACCCGCTTCTCCTCCTTATTTAGGTTGGGAATAACAAACGTAGTTTGATAGGTCCCAATTCTTCCCGTTTCATCGTCTCGCGCAAGAAACTTGATCATGTATTTCCCGGGAAGAAGCGTGAAGCCAGCCTCGTACTCGATCGGCTGCTTCGCTAACTCGATCGCAGTAGCGTCGCTCAGCTTGATATTCACGTTGTCCCGTACATTGGTCACCGTCGTGCCGCCGTAAACGTCCTTGATCTCGCCGACGAAGTCAATCAGAGTGTGTTCCGCGCCTCCTCGCTTGGCCAGAGCAAGTTCACGTCCGGGGATCTTCACCACGATAGGGACGAAGTACTCCGCTCTATTCAATTGGAAATAGTTGATCTCGATTGCGATGGTCAGGTCGGTGATCGGATCTCCCAGCATCAGGGCGTCCTCGAGCTGGCGTTCTTTGTCGACCGTAGTAAATTTGCTGAACTCTTTGCCCGCGTAGTAACCCTGCCTGTAGTCCAGCTTCGCGTCGAGGTCGGGATTTACCGAGATCTTGACGCGCCGGAACCTTCCATCCAGGGCGGTATTGGTCGGGTAGTACTCCAGGATGTAGTAGTTGGTAATGGCCTGCTGCGCCTGCACGATTCCCTTGGTCAGGTCGTTATAGTCGAGCAGGGCCTTCCCACCCGTGTCCCCCGCGAGGGAGAAGAGAGTGTCCTGCGACTGCTGGAGGTTGGTCGTCGTCGCAAGTGCTGCGGCCCCGGAGTACATCCCAGCGTTCCCCGCCGATCCTTGCGTGGCATCTCCAAGCGGCGCCTGGGCTACCAGGCCACGTGCGTCGATCGGCCAGAACGAAACACCCGCGCGGATGGCCGCATCGACGGTGGCCTGAAGCTGCGCCTCATTGTCCACGCCATTCAATCTGAGGCCACTGGCGAAGTAGATCAGCGATTTCTTCTCGTTCAACTGCCCCAGCATCCGGGCGGCCGTCTGCAGCGCGGAAAGCTGCCGGTCGGTATTGAAGATGTTGAACTGGCTGTCATCCTGACCGAAAGCTGCTCCGGTGTCGGCGCTGCTCGCGTCGTCGACGGTTTCAGCAGAGCCCTGGCCTTCGCCCACGACCAACGTTTCGAGGATGCTGAGCAGCCGGTTACGGTCGGCTGTGAAGTCCTGCAGTACATCGACCGAGCCTCCAGAATATCTCATGATCGAAACCAGATCTGACGTTGTCATCTGGGTTCGGATGAACTTCTCGGCAGCGGACAGCGCACGTAGTTGATCGGCGGGCCGCATCGCCGTCATGTCAAAGTACAGCGCAAGGAGACGATGATCTTTGTATCGAACATCTCCGGGGCCCTCAGGAGTAATCTGGCTCCGTGCCAACCGATTGTAGAGCGTAATGTCTTCCGGTCCTGATGGAGATATGGGAACATCACTGAGAGTTGACGGCATGGACTGCTGTTCACAGAAGCGGACGTTCTGAGGCACACCGTCCTCGGTGACGGTGAAGTCCTTCGCGGTCAGTCCATCGACTGGGTTTCCCTTCTTGTCTTTGACGACCACCGTCTCGATGACGATTTGCGAGCGCACAGACAGGGTGGTGGTATCGCTGCTGCCAGGGGCCGCATTTTGTCCGATTGTCTGGGCCCTGGCGCCGAGTGTTGCAAGGAGGAGAATCGTAAGCAGCGATCGCATACTTCAAAACCTCAGGCGCAGGGTGGTTTGCAGGCTGCGCATTGCGTTGGCGGCCGCGGGCAGTCCGAAGAGCGGGCTGCTCAAAGCAAGATTTGAGCCAGGGTTCAACGTCGTATTCCAACTGGTAAACACTACATGGTTGAGAAGGTTCGTTGAATCCACCCGCAGGTCGAGGTTGTAACGATCCTTCAATCGAAACGTCCGCTGCAGCGAGGCGTTGAAGGTGAACTGGCTTGGGCCTGTGATCGAGTTCCTTCGTGCATCTCCCCACTGGCCGGCAGGAGGCGCTGTAAATGCGGCAGCATTCAGATGAAAGCCCGCAGGCGCGTCATAAACCGACGCACCCGTGATCTTCGGTCTGATACTGCCCGTTACGCCAGTGCCGGGCACCGGAGCGAGATAGATGGGTGTCTCCGGTAAACCACTGCCCGCGGATATCTGGCCAAGGGCGGTCCACCGCTTCAACAGTTTACCCCGCCAGCCTCCTAATAAGGCCCCCCCACCGAGTCCGACCCCTGTCGTGTACTGAATCTGCGCGTTCAGCAGATTCCGTTGATCGAAGGTCGAGAGCCCCCGCTCCGCGTTCAGGTCGAGCCAGTTCTGCGCGACGACTGCGGACTGTGGGCTCGGGCCTGCAGTTCCGATTGTGGCTCCAGCTCCTGTAGCGGATGAGGAAGCCACAGGCCCCTGGCCACCCAGTACCGAGTCGTCGTCGATTGACTTCGAATAGGTGTACTGCAACGATGCGGTAAAGCCGCTCCGAAGCCTCCGTCGCAATTGAAGGCTCCCTGCCTCACGCGTTGAGTTGCCGTTGGAGGCGCGATACACAAAGCCAGCTGGACATGCCGGACAGGGATTGGAGGCGCCGATGGGATAGGTATTCGGCAAGTACTCTTGCACCCCTCGGGTCCCCTTGATACCGAGATAGGTCGCGGTCATCTGCAGCGCTGCGGGCAAGTCGCTCTGAACGGCCAACTGCCAGGTCTGCGCGTATCCGACGCGAAAGTTCGGATCGACCGCGAACGTAGTTGCCGTAATCGAGGAGCATGGGTTGAATCCGCTCGCCAGCGTCTGTGGACATGCGGGACTGTTCTGCACAATCAAACTCGTCGAGAGCGGTGACTGCTGCGCCATCTGCAGAGCGGTCGCCTGATAGACCGAGGTGTCGTCGTAGATTCCGTATCCGGCTCGAACCACAACCGATGACCCCGGTATCGGCCGCCACGAAATCCCGACCCTCGGTTCGATTCCGAGCCAGTCGGGCCGTATCAGCGAAGCCGGATACGTTTGGCCTGTCAAAGACCCAGTCGGGTCGCTCCCCAGCACTGGCGCCACCGCGGAAAAGCCCGGAACGATATCAAGGTTCACGAGTCGTCCATAGAGCTCAGTGATTGGCGCGCCATACTCCCAGCGTATTCCGGCATTGATGGTAAGTTCTGGTCGCAGTCGCCAGTCATCCGTAAGATATGCGTCGTAGACAGATTGTCGGAGGTACTTATCCGCATTGCCGTAGGCTATGGAACTGGTGTCTGGGATACCTTCCAGAAAATCTGCGAAATCCGAATTGCCGCTCGCGACTCCGGTAAACGTAAAGGTACCTCGTGGGTCCTGCTGCGTGAGGTAATTGAACACCTGTCTGCGAAAGTCTCCGCCCAGCGTGACATTATGGTGGCCATGGTTCCACAAGATGGAAGAGGAAACGGCATTCGTCTCGCTGCGGTTGTAGGCGCTTTGCGCATCGGAGAGGCTGGCGATCCCACTTGCGAAAATAAGTGTCGGCGGTCCCCAGTTGGCCGGGTCCTGATTGTTGCCGGTTATGCCTGCCTCGCCTGAGACGTTGACGCGGTTCTCAAAGTTGGTAATGACCTGCGTTCTCAATCGACTGAATTTGTACCCGGTTGTCAAGAAGAGTTCATGGCTAAATCGGTGTGCCCAGTTGACGTTCGCGTTGATGCCCAGCGTATTGGTCGTATCGACAAAACCGAACAGGTTAGCGGCGTCGGCCCGGCTACTTTGGAGCGCAAATCCACCATAGAGCTGGTTCTTGTTGCCGAGGGTCTTGTCGAGGCGCAATTGCAGAGCGTCTTGATGGATGTTGCTGATCACCGGGACTTGGTAGTTATACAACGAATCTCCGACAACATTGGGCAGCGGGTACAACTTCAATAACGATTGTGCCTGCGTGACCGGTATTACGACCCCAGATGGCAGGTCGCCATTCCGTTCCGCCGCTGTCGGCACCAGCCCCGACAGCGTTGTAGCATTGCCGTTTTGGGTCCGTTGATATGCAACAAAAAAATTCGGCCCATGATGAAGCAGATGGGGAATATTCAGCGGACCGCCCAATGTAACGACGCCTGTCCGCCGGCTGTACTCCGGCTTCGGCGTAGTTTGTCCGCTCAGCGAATAAGGCCGCGCATCCAGTGCCGAGTTACCCAGGATTACCGCGAACCCACCTGTATATAGACCCTTCTTACCACTACGGTTATTGCCGAACGCGGGGGCTAGCGAGAACTGCGATGTCGCCGCATTGTTGACGCTCCCATTGATGAGAAGGCCATCGGAGGGTTGCTGGGCGGAGTCCTCCTGCGGCTTCGGTGCCTCGGCAATGTTGCTGTCCTTGGGCCTCGGCGCTTCGGTGTTGCTCGGCGGAGCACCGCTGCTCGCACTGAGTGCCGGCTTGGCCTCCACTTCGACCTCCTTGGCCTTGGCTACGATCTGATCCAGCGAAAGCAGCTTCAACTCCCACTTCGCCGAAGGCACATTTGGTGCAATGGTTACCGTCTCTTCCACCGTCGAGAAACACTGCATCTCGACATTAATCTTCCACGTTCCATCTGCCAGGTCAGCAAAAGAGTAGCTGCCTTGCTGATCGGAAATAGCGACAATCTTCTGGTTGCCTTGCGTAGCCGTGATCGTCGCACCGGGAACCGGCAAGCCGCCGAAGGTCACTTGGCCGTGATATTCCGACGCCAACGCAAGCCTGGGAGCCGCCAACCATGCACCAACGCTCGCAAGTATGCACATGAGACGGAACCACCCGTTTATTCGCCGCAAAGACATCGAATCCTTCAGCCTCGACTAGTTTTCGGAAGGCATCTCAATATGATCGATGACGACAACCTGAACCGGGCCCTTGCTCGATTGAAGCCTTAGCCCAAGCTGCTCCTGAACTGCAGTAAAGATCGAAGGCCCGGAGGCATCGGGTGGGGGTTCGGCCCTTTGTTGGCTGCCGTCTGTTCCCTTGAACATCGGGTTTGAACCATCGTCTTGCGTCCACTGCAGTGAAATATCGTACTTGCCCGCGAGCCCTGTCTTATCCACAACGGTACGGTGGAGTTGCTGTGACAATATGTTCACCAGGGAGGTCATCGGAACCGCTTGCGCTGTAAGTTGACCGGGTCTCATGGTCATCAAGCCCGCTCGTCCGACGCCGTCAGGGCCCTTGACTCCATTGGCATACGTGTCCCCCGGTGTTGCTTCCTTTAGTTTGGAACCATTCTTCGCGAGAACCAGCTCATAAATCGGAAGTATTTTGGTTTCGTCATGGACTGTCAGCTTAAATCGATCCGCCAAAAGCGGTAGAAGCAGGATTCTGCGTTGGTCATTCTTGAGCTTTTGCAACTCCGCGACATCGGGGCCCGCCACCTTCGCATCGATATCATATCGTGCTGAATCGGCCCAGCTCGGTAGTCCCGAGAGTTGGTCTTCTTTGAGTCCGTATGCCCCCATAATGAGCATCTTCAACGAGATATTCGTGGCTGAATAGCCGTCGGGTTTGTACATAACTCTGATCATGCCGCCGTCGGATTTATTTGGCTTGATTGAAACGACATCGAACGCGGGAAGCTTGACATCCGTGGTTGCCGCCAGGGGTGCTGTAACGCTCGAAGTTGCACTTCCTTGACCCAATACGCTCGGCGTGCCGACGGCAAGCGATCCGGCCACGAGGAGCAACAGTCTTCCAATGAAACTCAGGTTGCGCATATTTTCGATCACGATACGGACGGTCCCTTCCTGGGCGGCACTCGTAACTCTGAACTCGCAAAACCGCAAAATTATCGGAGAATTGACTGTAAGACGTTTGTAATCCGCGATTGCACGCGGCCAATCAAATTAATTTTTTCATCCATCCTAATGCTTCGTACCCCTTTCGCCTTCGTCAGCCCTCGGACGCCGAAATTTGCAGGTTTGAAGAGAAAGTGACTTTTTCACTCGTTGACTGAGAAGGCGGTTTTTCGTCACTTGAGGCCCAAACTCGGCACCGTGGGATGGGTGCATGCCGCGCAATCTAGCTATGATGGAAGTCACATAGTCCAGTTTCGGCGCACTAACGGCAAGCGTGGGAAGACCTGCGTCCTTCGAAGTCTGCCAACGCTAGACGGGACGTAGGGTCAGATGTCTCTAAATTGCCACCGTTTTGTCATTTGATGTCATATAAAGGGTTCGCCGACGGCATTGACAGGGTTCGCGGCGTAAGAGGTATATAAAATTGCAGCATGTCATATGGTTGAAGCACCCCAAATCGAGGAGTAGAACTGTGAGCACGATTCTCGTCATCGAAGACGATCCAAGAATACAAAGGGCCCTGCATCGCCAATTCACCACTGAAGGCTATGAGGTTCATCTAGCCGCCGACGGTGAGCAGGGCCTCGAAAGCTGCAAAAATCTGAAGCCCGTCGGCGTGGTTCTCGACCTCATGCTGCCTACTATGTCAGGACTGGAAGTCTGTAAGGGCATCAAAAGCTGGTCAGCGACTACTCCGGTCATTGTATTAAGTGCTATCTCAGAGGTAGCCAATAAAGTTCTTTTGCTTGAAATGGGTGCAGACGACTATGTAACCAAGCCGTTCAGCCCACGGGAATTAATGGCCCGAGTGCAGGCAGCGATACGAAGATCTCAGAGGGGAGCCATTAACAACCGCGTCACGTTCGGCAATATCGCTGCCGATTTTTCAGGGATGGAAGTCTTTAAGGACGGGGTACTCGTCTCGCTCACAGCACACGAAATTAAGCTGCTGCAATACTTTGTAGAAAATGCAGAGCGTGTGATTACGCGAGAGGAGTTGCTGAATGACGTATGGCACTACAATTCCTATCCCACAACGCGGACGGTGGACAATCACATTATGAAGTTGCGTCAGAAGCTGGAACCTGACCCCGTCAGACCTGTCTACTTCCGCACGATGCATGGTATCGGTTACAAGTTTGTACGCGGCGCTTAAGAACATAGCCGAAGATACGACTGCGGGAGGGATAAAACTCATGGACAGGCTGCGAATGAGAACGACCTTACTCATTCCGCTTATTATCCTATCGTTCGGCTGCAGTCTTGTTAGTTTGTTGGTGATTCGTACGATTGTGCAGAGACAGATCCAGGCCAGTCTGGCATCCGATCTGAAGCACTCGGTTCGCACCTATCAGAATCTGCAACGTCAACGAAGAGAGCTCCTTTCGCGCGAATCGGCCCTTCTGGCTGATCTCCCCAGCCTTAAGGCCTTAATGACTGCTGGAGACTCACGCACCATCGAGGATGGTGGAGTTGAGTTTTGGCAAGCAAGCGGCAATGACCTTTTTGCCTTGTTTGGTCAGAGCGGCGATTTGATCGCGCTATACAATCGCGGGGCCCCCCTCAATCGGGACAGAGTGGGGCAAGGGCTGGAACAATCTCTGCGGGCGACGCAGGGGCCGGTACTGCTTGCATTTGACGGACGTCTCTATGAAGTAGCGATGCAGCCTTTATGGTTCGGAGTCAGGGGGACAACACGACTCGGGTACGTCGCCGTTGGGTATGCCATTGATGCGCAAATAGCGCGCGAGGTGAGCGAAGCAGCCGCCGCCGAGGTAGCTTTTGTCGTCGATGGAAAAGTAATAGTCAGCACTCTCAGACCTGAATTGCAAGAGCAGCTGATTGCACAAACGAAAGAAGCGCGGCAATCCACAAACGTCAGTCAGAGGATTCAACTCGACGGCGAAGATTATCTGGCAACATCGGCAGATCTCGCGACAACGCTGCAGGAACAGGGTCCGGCACTCGTGCCTAAGTTAGTGGTTTTGAAGTCCTTTAAACAGGCCAGCCAGTTGGTGCATGAAGTTAACCGATGGGTGTTGACTCTCGGGTCACTCACGTTACTGGTGGGAATTGGCATGTTTATCTCGATTTCTCGCACGCTTACCCGCCCACTAGAAGTGTTGGTCGGAGGAACGAGAGAACTTGCGCGAGGAAACTTCGAATACCGATTGAGCGAAGACGGGGTCGAGGAGATAAGAGAACTCAGTCGAGCTTTCGAGCGGATGAGAGTCGAGCTTCGCCGCACCCAGGCCGAGTTGATCGATTCCGAGCGGCTCGCAACCATCGGAAGAATGGCAAGCTCTATTTCGCACGATTTAAGACATTATCTCTCAGCGATGTATGCCAACGCCGAGTTCATGAGCGATGGAGCAATACCTCAATTGGAGCGAGAAGAGTTGCTGCAGGAGGTACGCACTGCGGTGCAAGGCATGACGGACTTGCTGGATTCGCTCCTCCTTTTTACGCGGACCGGACGAGCGCTTTATCTCGAGTATCAGTCACTGGACGCGATTGTTGAGAACGCTGCTCACATGGTTCGCTCACATCCCGCCTCACGAGACGTCAAGATTGTGCTGGACGGACTTGCACCGTTGATGGCATGGGTGGATGCGAAGAAGTTGGGGAGGGCTGTCTATAACATTTTGCTTAATGGCTGCCAGGCAGCGAGAAAAGGAAGTGGCCCTCCGACCGTCGTACTTACCCTTCTTGAAGACGCGGAGTCGATCTTTATTCAGATTGCAGATAACGGGTCGGGGGTGCCCGATGCTGTCCGCCAGACAATTTTTCTGCCATTTGTAAGTGAAGGCAGAGAGAGCGGGACCGGCCTTGGGCTCACCCTGGCGCAACAGATCGCCCAGGAGCACGGTGGGAGCATAACGCTCAAAGAAACGGCAGAGCGCAATACAGTCTTCACGATCGTTTTGTCAAAAGCTGCTTTGCAGATGCACGCCAAAATATCAGAGAAAAAGATTGAGCCGACTCAATCGCCAACGTATCGATGAGGTTGAAGATGAGAGACCTTGCCCACAGATTCTTCATTTGTCTTCTTGCGTGTTCAACAACTCATGCGCTGCTGGGACAATCGAACCCCCAAGCTCCTGGCGAGGTATCGTCTTCCTCGGCCGTTGATAGCAGCCAAACTCAATTGGAGCAGAAGCTCGGGACGATCGCTCTGGCCCTGGCCACGACACGACAGCAATTGGAACAGTCTCAGCGACAGATACAACAGCTACAGGAGGAACTTACTCAGGTCCGGACGCAACTCGGAACTTCTACACCCGTTCCCGAAAAAGCTGCTACTGCACCGGAACCACAAGTGGAGAGAAGCAGCGATCTACAAGAGCGCGTTGAGACACTTGAGGCGCAGGTGAAGCTCCATGATCAAACCAAACTGGAGAGCAGTTCAAAATATCCTATTCGCATCTCAGGACTTCTTTTGTTCAACTCCTTTATCAATCGTGGGACTGTAGATAACATCGATTTGCCATCTATCGCTACATACCCGACTATCGGCTCCAGCAGCGGAAGCGCAGGAGCAGGGTTGCGTCAAACAATTCTAGGCATCGAGGGGTTTGGTCCTCGGATCGCAGGTGCGAGGACCTCTGCCGATATAAGCGTGGACTTCTTTGGAGGAATTCCCTACAGCAACTTCGGGACCGCATCCGGCCTGGTCCGCTTGCGGACGGCGAGCATCAACTTCGACTGGACTCGCGATTCCCTGCAAGTAGGAATGGAAGCCCCGCTTATCTCTCCGTTATCGCCAACATCGTATGCCACCGTCGCCGAGCCGGGAATGGCTTGGGCCGGGAATTTGTGGACCTGGGCCCCGCAAATTCGATACGCGCATCAATTTTCTGGATCGAATAGAGGGCATTTCAAATTGGAAGCCGGACTGTGGGACCCCTCCCGCTGCCGGATATAACACCACAAATGTCTTCTTTCGTGCTCCGAGTTTCGGCGAGCAAGCGGAGCAGCCAGCCTATGAAGGACGTGTTTCCTACTCTTCCGCGGGAGAAGACCGGAACCTGCAGATTGGAGTAGGTGGCTACTACAGTCGGCAGAGTTATCCAAATGTTACGTCCGGTGAATACCCCACCAGCAATAATTCATGGGCATTCACAACGGATTGGCGCGTCCCATTTGCTCACCGCTTCGAGGTGAGTGGAGAAGGGTATCGCGGACAATCCCTGGGAGGTCTTGGCGGTGGTGTCTATAAAGACGTCCTCTACGGGACGAATCCCATCTCGGGTGCTGCTGAGATCCTTGGCCTCAACGATATTGGCGGATGGACCCAGTTCAAATCACGTTTTGGAAGGACACTCGAGGCGAATGCGTCCATTGGGTTGGACAATGGCTTTGCGGGCGACTTCCACGCAATCGTACTGCCTCCGACAGCAACCGCGACGTTACTTCGTGCGCGAAATCGAATGGTCGTCGGCAATTTGATTTTCAAGCCAAAGACATACCTCATTCTTTCGCCGGAGTATCGGAGGATCTGGACCTGGCCTATCACTGGAACGCCAGCCACGGCCAATGTGTTCACGCTCTCTGTGGGATATCAGTTCTAGAGGTGCAATAGTGCGTTGTACAGCCCGCTTGATAATCGTTAGTTGCTCCCTGCTCTCGATGACCATCTCCACGTGGGCGCAGGGAGTAGATGTGTCGGCAAGGATCGTGCTGCAAAATGAAAAGCGATCCGGCGATGCAGGGTCGAAAAAGGCTTCCGACGCATCGGAGGTTGTAATGTGGCTGGCGCCGTTGCAGGCGTTGGGATCGTCGCCGGCGAGTCCAACTCATCCACCGTATCGCTTATTGCAAAGAGACAAACAATTCACGCCACATCTATTGGTCGTGCCGACTGGCAGCAATGTCGAGTTTCCTAACACTGATCCTTTCTTTCACAATGTGTTTTCGTTGTACAACGGCAAACGATTCGACCTGGGCTTGTATGAGTCGGGAACGAGCCGATCGGTGAGGTTTGACCGGGAGGGAGTTTCTTATATTTTCTGCAATATTCATCCGGAGATGGCAGCGGTGGTTCTAGCCCTCAGCACACCCTTTTACGGCATCTCTCAGGCGAACGGCACGGTCGTGATTCACGGAGTGCCACCTGGAAGCTATCGCCTGCATGTTTGGAGTGAGCACGCCAAACCGCCGGATCAAAGAGAGTTTCAACGAGTGCTGCGAGTCACGGGTGATGCCTTGAATGTAGGTGAGATCACTATGGAGTCGACCGCCAGTCCGCTGAATAACCATAAGAATAAGTTTGGAGATGACTACAAGCCGGAGTCTGGATCGCAATATTAACCTGGCTTCTGATGACACTTTGCGCTGAACTGGCCCTCTGCAGTGATCGACTACGGCAGGGTCTTCAGCTGCGTGATGAAGTTCTGGAGTTCGTCGAAGCGTGCGATGGCGTTCTGGGCGTATTCGCCGTAGCGCGGATGGGTGAGCAGGGAGCGGTCGATCAGGGCCGCGGGGTCGACGACTGCGAGGTCCGTCTTCTGGGTCACCGACTGGGCCATCGTATCCATGCCGTCGGCTAGGATCGAGCGCAGTTTTATCAGCCTAGGCTCGGCGAGGAAGTCGCTATCCTGCTCCCTGTGCAGGACGGCGTACCCGTTCCAGAAGAAGGCGACGGCGGTGAGCGAGGCGCGGAGGATGGTGTCGCCTGCGTGTTGGTGTTGGATGCGGTCGACGCCGAACTCGTACTCGATGCTGTCGTTCATCGTGCGGATGTTGGCGACGGTCTTGCCGACCAGATCGCGGAAGCTATCAGCCGGACGCAAGAATTCGGCGGTGGTATGGGACTGGCGGAGGAGCACGGCGACGCCGTGAAGGATGGTGGCAAGGGAGCTGCGCATGGCTGTGACGTTACGGACCGGCCAGAGTTGGTCGAAGACAAACGCCATGATCACCAGCGCCAGCAGAATGCCGACGAGGCGGTCGCGGGGGGGTGCGAGCTGCGTAAGGGCGGAAAAGCCGGCGAAGACCACCAGGTGAAAAGAGAAGGCGGTCTGCAGCCCGACGAAGTTGAACTGGCGTCCACCGGCCACCCAGGCGGAGAAGAAGACAACTGCGGCGGTCAGTAGGACCAGGGAGGTGATCGAGTCCATATGGGGAAAGAGGAAGACGGTCGCGCCAAGGGCGAAGATGAGGCCCCCGATTAAGGAGCCGGCGACGCGGAAGATAAGGCGCTGCTTGAGAGCCCCGCTGGTGCCGAGCCCGGCGATGAACACGGTGGCGATAGAGGTGGAGATGCCAGGCCACCCGACAGCCAGAGGGATGATGTAGCAGAGCGTGGCGCAGAGGCTGATCTTGAGGGCGAAGGCGATGGTCTGAGGCTGCCGGAGGGCTCCCGGAATCAGGAACGGAACCTGGCGCGAAGGAAGGGCGATGAGCTTCTTGCTGGCGATCGCGTCGCCTTTCATTGGCATGGAGATGATGTCGTGCAGCACGAGGTCGACGCGATCGAGGAGCGTGGGGTCTGGCCCCACGGGATTTTCCGCCGCCAACTGTTGCCGCAGGTCCGGTGGAACGGTGTCGATTGCAAGGTAGCGGCAGAGGTTCGCGATGTGAGCGCAGCGCTGGCGAAGGGCGGGGTCGGAGAGAATGGGGTATTGCAAACCGAAGGCAGCCGAAACATCCAGGAGCTGCGCCTGCATAGTGATTCGGACGCGCGCACCGATGGGGAGCACGCTGGGGTCGAGGTTGCGCTCGACGATGATGTTATAGAGCCGCTGCATGCCGTACTGGCCCTCGGCGGCGAGACGCGAGACGCGAATGACAGCCGGGGATATCTGCGCGGCATCCACTCCCTGGGCGTACAACGAGAACATCGTTTCGAGCGCCTGGTAACGCGTGATGCGCTCCTTCTGGAGTTCCTCGACGGCATTGCGGCGGCCAAAGACGTATTCGACAACGACGACAGAGCCTACAGCCAGCGAGACAGTGCCGAGCAGGTAGAGCATCTGCTTGACCAGAGGGCCAGCGGGGGCATGGGTCTCCCAGAGTGACATGAGGGTGGCGAAGATGAAGCCGAAGATCACGGCCAACCCCGGGGTGGTACTCGACACGAGGAACATTCCAGCCAGGAAACCGGCGGCGGCGATACCAAGCACACGCGACATCGGATCGTTGTCAGTGACGATGACCACAGCGAGCACGGCGACGATCGTCGCCGATACGGCGACCAGTGAGAGTATCGCGGAGCGAAGGGAGACGGCCGGAGAGTCGCGGCCGATGAGGAAGATGTAGTACATGCCAAGCCCGGCGAAGGGCATGCGCAGCGTCATCAGCAGAATCAGCGCAATGACCGAGGCGAGTACGATGCGCAGGGTACTGTTCCAGCGGCCGGGCGTAGGTTGGAGGTCCTGCCAGAGGCGCTCGGTCCATTCGGCGACAATCGTAGCCATGGAAATTTACCTCACGACCGTGACTGCGGTCTCGCCGATGCGGAAGAGTTGCGGGTCGGGATCATCGATGCGCACGCGGACGGGGAAACGTGCAGAGAGATGCACCCAGTTGAGAGTGCGCTCGATATTAGGCAGGCCGTTGGCGAGCTGGCCGTCCTCGGGCAGCACTCCGAAACCAACGCTCTCGACGTGGCCGTTGAATCGGCGGTTGGGGTGACCCAAGAGATACACGTCGACGTGTGCGCCAAGGGGGATGGCTTTAAGCTTGGACTCGCGGTAGTTGGCGATGACGTACCAGGCGCGCGTATCGATGAGGGTGAACAGCGGCGTGCCGGGCTTAGCATAAGCTCCCACCGAGATGTTCAGGCTGGTGACAAAGGCATCAAAGGGAGCGACGACGCGAGTGCGCTCGAGATCGAGCCGTGCGCTGTCCACCTTGGCCGCCTTCGCGGGCCGCTCCGACTCGAGCGTCTCGATGCGGTCGATTGCGTGTATGGACTGGGACAGCTTCGCCTGCGACTCGGCGGACTGCGAGTTGGCCTCCTGCTGGTGAAGCGTGGCCTGACTGAGCTGGGCCTGCGCCTGCACCAGCGCGGCCTGTGCCTCGTCGTAACGGCCTTGCGAGACGCGGACGGCGGTGTTGGCGTGGTCGACCTGCTCGACGGTGACGTACTGCTTCTGGAGCAGCGGCTCGATACGATGCAGGTCGTTGGTGTCGAGCCTGAGCTGCGCTGCGGCGGCAACAGCATCAGCCTGGGCGCGGCCGACGGCTGCGCGGGCAGCGTCGATATTGCTTCCCGCAGTCTGGATGCCGGTCTTCGACGTCGAGACCGCGGCGCCGGCGGCCACTACCGCACTGTTCTGCGCGGCAATGCGGCGGCGCTCGTCAATGATCTGCTCTTCGAGCGCCTG
The DNA here is from genome assembly GCA_963756685.1 of uncultured Acidobacteriaceae bacterium. Classification (GTDB taxonomy): domain Bacteria; phylum Acidobacteriota; class Terriglobia; order Terriglobales; family Acidobacteriaceae; genus Edaphobacter. The sequence goes on along the minus strand of CAVWON010000001.1, from coordinate 935,535 downwards.
CTGATCGGAGAGCGCCTGCTTCAGAGCATACTCATATGGGCGGGGATCGATGACGAAGAGCAGGTCGCCCTTCTTCACGAAGGCATTGTCCTTGATCGGAAGTTTAACCAGCCAGCCGGTGACCTCGGGAGCAACCTCGATGTAGTTGGCCCAGACGTTGGCGTCGTCGGTGCGCGGATGGTAGTTGATCTGGTAGACGACCAGCAGCAGCAGAATTGCCGCAGCGACGACTACGCCGATCAGCACCCAGCGTCCGGTTCGTTCGCGATCCGTGATATGAACGGCGGTACCCATAGCCCCTCCTTAGCGGTAGAAGATGAGCCACAACAGGCAACAGAGGAGAAGAACAACGGCAGGATAGAAAAGTACAACTGGTTGGATCACTGGCTCAAGCTGACGACCCACAAGAAGGACGCGTAACAGCCCTGTCAGGACGATCGAGACGATGAGACAGACCATCCAGGCGGGGAAGAAAGAGCCAATCACGTCGAGGGCTGGCGCTCCGTTACAACCGGTGAGGAAGAGACAGCCTCCGCCGATACCGAGAGAAAGCGTTGGTGTTCTGTTCATCTTTGCCGACCGTCCTGAGGTTGACTGGAAGCTGGTGGGGTTAGCGGAGATGGAGCCGGAGCCGCAGGTGGAGACGTAATCGGAACCGAGGGAGTTGAGGGCGAGTTTGTCGTCGTCGCGGGTGGCCCGGTTCGCAGAAGGTTGCCAGTAACAAACTCGAGATCGACGGCCTCGAGAAACAGCTGCGAGCGCGCTGAGACACCTGAGAGCCTGGCCTGTGCGAGTTGCCGCTCGGCCGTGACTACGTCGATTAGATTCTTGACACCGTATTTGTAGGCATCAAGCGACGCAGAGTAGGAGGCGCTGGCCGAATCCAACAGGGCGACGGCGGCTTGTTCTTTGCGCAGGGCAGTGCGAAATCCAATGTAGGCGGTCCAAACCTCGCGCGTAGCCTGGTCCCGCTTCTCACGCAATTCGTCCTGGGCGCCACGCTTTTTCGACTCGGCTTTGGCGACCTCATTTTTTCGCTCGCCTCCGTCGAAAATGCGCCATTGGATGGCAAGGGCGGCCGACCACGTCGGCTGGCTTGCATTGCCGAGCTGACCATAGTCGGCAGTGGGCCAGAGGGAGGTCTGCGCGGCCGAGCCCTGGAGCACGATCTGCGGCCAGTACGCGGCGCGGGCGGCGCGGATGGCATCGTCAGTGGCGCGGATCTCGGTGACCTGCGCGGCCAGGTCCGGGCGATCGGCTATCGCGCGGTCGATCAAAGCATCGATGGAGGCGGCTAAATCCGATGGCAATGGAGCAGAGTTGGCAGCGTCGACGATGATATTCGGCGATGGCTCGACGCCGACGGCCTCGGTGAGCGTGACACGAGCAATCTTCTCGTCGCCATCGGCCGACTCGCGGTCGAAGATGGCCTGAGAGGTCTCGGCGCGAGCGTTGAGCACGTCGGGCAGAGTTGAGCGGCCGTTACGAAGCTCAAACTCAGCGGCGTCGGTGGTGGTCTGTGCGGTCTTAAGCGTCGCTTCGGCGGCGGCCAGCCGCTCCTGTTGGGTGAGCAGCTGGTAGAAAGCGCTGGCAACCCGGAAGGCCACATCCTGATTGGCCTGGATAAAATTAGCGCCGGCGGCGAGCTTTTCAGCCGTGGCTGCGTCGACCTTGGCCTCCCGCTTGCCGAAGTCGAAGATCAGATAATCGAGCGTGACCTCGGGGACCACGGCCGGAATCTCGACCATTACATAGCCGCGCGGAGCCAGCGGCTTGGGGAAAGGATCGATGATCCGCTGGTCGGCGAAGGCCGCCTGGCCAGCCAACACTGGGTAGTACGAACTCTTGGCGATGCCGAGATCTTCGGCGCGTTGCCGGGCCCTCTCCCAGGCGATACGGGTCTGCGGATTGTTGCTTTCGGCCAGGTCGATCAGCTCGGCCAGCGAGTAGGTATGGGTGGCGTCAAGCTGGGCGACCGTACTCATTGGGACCGCATGGGCAGCGCAGTCGGCGGCCGCATGGGGCGTGGAGGCGATGCCGGTACATTGACTCGCACCCGATGAAGAAAGGCATGTGAGCAGGGACAACAGCACAGGAAGGTTTTGAAACTGCCGCCATCCGACGCGCGGAGCAAGAGACGCGGCTCTGATGGAGCCAATTTGGCCTCGGACGATCGGATGCATCTGAGACAGGCCCTCCCGACTGGCGGACAGGTTTACGTAAATCATACTGCGAGCGCGAGTTGGAAAGTATCTGAAGCTAAGAAGAAAGCTGTTGGATCAGATTACTCGTTCCGTTCTTTGCAGCATAATGTGGAGGCCCGCAGAAAACGAAGCGAGGTTCTCAACGTATATCTCCGAACGTCTGGTCGATAGTAAGGCGCTACCATCGGCGGTCATTTCAACCGATCGCATACACGCACTCAGACCGAAACGTAGGCCTCAGCGGCCAGGGTAAGATGTGAGTTAGTGGGTCACGCGTTTTCCGGAGAATCCCGTAAGCCACCTAGAATGTGGTGGCCAAAGACGGAATCAGTTCCGTTCCGAGCTAATAATCTCTGTAATTTGCACCTTCCATCAGATGCAAAAATGCCAACAGTGCCAAAATGCCCAGACGCTCTCACAAAATTCATCGTTGAGTTCGGGCCCTACCTGCGCCCGCGTTTGAAGTCAATGGAGCAAGTCGTGTTGCAGCAGAAATACCTACCGGACTGCGCTGCGGGTACTCTAGGGCCTAAAAATTATGTTTGCAATAACTTAGAGGACGCGGATGGCACCGCGGATCACTAGAAATTGTAGGAGTCACCGCTCGTTATGGGTACGATTTAGGGTTATGTCAGTTGATGAGACCATGTGACAACTAGTGAAAGTCACGTGAGTATATCTCTGGAACGTTGACCGAAAGCGTACTCAATTTAGCGGCCTTTACATGGACCACGCCGTCCTGGTTCTGTAGTTGTCCCTCGACCATCAGAAATTTACTCCGGGTCACCAGCAGGCGGTTTCTTTCATACACATCCGGCGTGACGATTACATTGGCGATGCCTGTCTCGTCTTCCATGGAAAGAAAGATGAACCCTTTCGCCGTACCAGGGCGTTGGCGGGCTATGACGCAGCCTGCGGTTCGCACATACTCTCCATCCCTGCGAGTTCGCAGTTCCTGGGCAGACAGGATATTGCCGCGACGCAGTTCAGGACGCCGATAAAACATCGGGTGTTTCCCAACCGTTAGCCCGGTTCCCGTGTAGTCCGCGATCAAGCGCTGCTCGGTGTTCATCTGGTGAAGAGGCGATATTTCCGAACCGTCCTGCAACCATTCACTTCGTTGCTTGAGCAGTGGTCCTTCAAGCTTCCCGGCACGCTCCACCTGCCAGAGCGCATCGCGTCGATGTGTAATTCCTGCAATCTTATTCAGAGCACCGATGTGCGCTAGTGTAGTGAGCTCTTTTTTGTTAAGTAATGAAACCCTCAGGGCAAGATCTTCTGTCGAGAGGAACGTGCCATTCTGAAGACGGGATTGTACAAGCGCCTCGGCGGACTGCTTTCGTAGTCGCTTTGCATATCCAAGGCCCATGCGCAGGGACAGCGATCCATCTAGCTCAAGTTCGACAGTGCAGGGCCAGTCTGAGATCTGAACATCAATGGGCTTTACGCGTAGACCATGACGTTGTGCATCCTTAACCAGAACTGCGGGAGAATAGAAGCCCATGGGTTGATTGTTCAGAATGGCGCAGGTGAAAGCTGCGAGGTATTTCACCTTGAAATACGCCGAAGCGTATGCAAGCAGCGCAAAACTGGCAGCATGTGACTCAGGAAAGCCATACAGGGCAAAAGAGCTGATGTTTTGAACGATATTGTCCTGCGTCGCCGGATCGATTCCGTTTGCCGTCATACCTTCCCGGAGCTTCCCCTCAAGATTTTTCATCCGTTCCCATGAGCGACGCATGCCCACAGCCCGGCGCAGCTCCTCGGCTTCTGCACCGGAGAAGTTGGCAACAACCATGGCCATACGGAGCAACTGCTCCTGAAAGAGGGGCACACCCAGCGTTCGCGCCAAAACCTCCTTTAACGAGGGATGAGGGCAAGTAGGCTCCTCTTTCTTCTGTCGCCGACGCATGTATGGGTGCATCATTTGGCCTACGATAGGGCCAGGGCGGATGATCGCAACCTGCACAACAAGGTCATAGAACTTTTCAGGTCTATTGCGGGGCAGGGAGGCCATCTGCGCTCGACTCTCGATCTGGAACATGCCAACCGTGTCCGCTTCTTGCAGTGTGCGGTAGACCTCGTCGTCCTCAGACAATTGTGCCAGGTCTACTTTGTCGCCATAGTGCTGCGGAATCAGCTCGAGGCAATCTTTCAGGACCGCCATCATGCCAAGGCCCAGGAGATCCACCTTGATGATGCCGAGGTCGGCACAGTCTTCCTTGTCCCATTGCACGACAGTACGGCCAGGCATGGAGGCTCGCTCTAGCGGTACAACCTGATTCAATTGGCCCTGACAGATGACCATGCCACCTGAGTGTTGTCCAAGGTGTCGAGGTAGGCCCTGAATCCGCATTGAAAGCTCAAGATACTTAGCGATACGCGGATGCCTGATATCGAAGCCCGCATTGTGGAAGGAATGCGCCATCGTGTCTGTCTTCCCTCGCCACTCCCAATGACTGACAAGGCTCGAAAGCCTGCCTAGTGACTCCTGATCGAAGCCTAGAGCTTTGCCTACTTCGCGAGCAGCGGACTTGCCTCGGTAGGTAATTACGTTCGCTGTCATGGCAGCGCCGAGTTCGCCATAGCGCCGGTAGACATACTGAATCGCCTGTTCGCGTTTGTCTTCGGAGGGAAGATCCAGATCGATGTCCGGCCATTCTCCGCGGCTCTCGCTCAGGAAGCGCTCAAAGAGCAGGTCCATGCCAATCGGATCGATGGCTGTGATTTCGAGCGCATAACAAACAGCAGAATTTGCTGCACTACCGCGACCCTGGATGAGAATGTCGTTATGCTTGCAGTATCCAACGATGTCCCAGACGATGAGAAAGTATCCAGCGAAACCCAGTTTTGCGATGAGCGCGAGCTCATGCTCAACCTGCCTCTTTGCCCGATCCAGCAAATCTGGATTATTTTTAAGGCCGTATCGTCGTTGAACTCCCTCCGATACACGCTTTTGTAGAAAGCTATCCATCGTCTCTCCATCTGGCACTGGATAACGTGGAAATTCATAGCCGAGGTCGTTCAACTCGAACTTGAGACGGGAAGATAGATCACAGGTATTCTCAATGGCCCCCCGTACTTCTCGGAAAAGCGAGGCCATTTCACGTCCCGAACGCAGATGACGTTGACCATTCAGCGCAAGTAGCCGACCAGCGCGATCGAGTTCTGTATGGTGGTCGATAGCAGTGAAGAGATCAAGGATTTCACGATCGTATGCAGTCGCATATCGAACTCCGTTAGTGGCGATTACTGGAAGCTTCAAAGAACGAGCGATTCGGATAGCAGCTTGATTCCGCCATTCTTGCTCCCGTTCATAGTGACGTTGCAATTCGATATAAACATTTTTGCGGCCGAAGATGTGGGTCAGCCGTTCGACCGTCTTATATCCAGCATCCTCTCCGCCATGAACGAGCGCGGCAGTCAATGGTCCTTCGTCGCCTCCAGTAAGGCATACGAGGTCGGAGCTATATTGTTGCAGCTCATCTTGGGTCGCAGCGCCTTCCTTCTTTGTCGTTTCGCGCATTTTGAGCTGTGTTATGAGCTGACAAAGATTTTGATAGCCTGCTCGTGATTCACATAGAAGCGGCAATCGCACTGGTTGTTCGATATGCGGGTTTGGCGACCACGCTGGTGGCATAAGACGAAGTCCAAGACTTGAAACAGCGACCTCGGCCCCGATATGAGCTCGAATCTTGTTTCTCTTCGCGCTGGTGTGAAAACGGGCAGACCCATAGACACCATTGCGATCCAGAAGTGCCATCGCTGGCATCTCCAATTCAACTGCACGCTCAATCAGAGACTCAGGTTGAGAGGCACCCTCAAGAAAGCTGAAGGCGCTGGCGGCATGCAACTCGACATACGCATCAGTCATAGAGCGCCGCCATTTGCCACCCGTCTTGTATCAGGTCACGTACCAGGCAACAGCAGAGCAAGGTGTTATTTCGCGTGCGAGCCACGAGGTCCCACTGTTCGAGACCCCAGAGGGTAGGTGCCCACCAATCGCCACATGTTAGCCAGGGTCCGTAAACATGCTCGACGATGTAATAACGCTCTCGAAAGACAAATGTTTTCGGGAGCTGACTTTGCGTTGTGACTGAAATGTCTTCCATTGGACGTAAATGCCGCAACGCGGACCGTGTTTGATGGAGAGAAACTGCGGACATGGCGTTCGTAGAAACAGTAAACGGCTCCATATAGAATCCATCAGGGCGGTGAGTATCTTTGAGCACAGGACGACCAACATTTTCCTCGCCTACGATAGCTCGTATACGCGCAAGAGTAATGTCGAGCCGCATCGGTTCGGGAAGTTGGGGAGAGAACAAGCCTAACTGGACTTTACTTGTGCTGCCGGATTCTGCTCGAAGAGTTAGGGAGAGGATGGCGGCGCATGGAGGATGTGCTTCGAGCTCAAGATGGAGCAGCTTAATCCAGAGCTGCTTGTCATTTGTCGGTAGCGCGGCCCGCGCAGCACGTGTATGTGTCGTGTCTCCCTCAAGCGTAAGCGTGACAGTAACGGAGGCCAAAGCAAGTATGCGTGCCTTCGCACGTAAGATCAGTTGGTCTAGCATTACCGACACTACGAACAACAGCGAATCGAGTAGTTCGACAGGGGAATCTAGTTCCGTATGTTCTTCCAGCGCGAAGGCAGGTTCTATCGGTTGAAAAAGATGGGGCAGTTCTCCGCGTGCCAATTGGCGAAGACGCTTGCCTCCCTGTCCCATTCGGGCAATTAGCGCTTCTTCCGGCAGATCTGCCAGCATCTTCAGAGTAGATATTCCCCAAACAGAGAAAGTTTCAGCCTGCTCTGTTGTGAGGTCGAGGACTGTAATCGGGAGGGAAGTGAGTGCCGCAGGCTCCTCTCCCGGTGGAACGATTTTTATGCTGCTTGAAGGAGACAACCCTTTTGCAAGATAGACAGCAGAATGAAAATTACCGCTCACAGTGACGCAGCCCGTTATGCCCAACGCGCCGACCTGATTCAAGAGAGCACGCGCCAGGACCTCTGGGGGGCCGAGCAGCTTTTCAGTTCCTGCAATGTCGATGACACACAAAAATGCGTAATCTTCACTTCGATCTTCGACGCGCGGCGAAAATCCGCCAACACACTCAAGCAAGGTCGCTTTAGCGGCAGCTTCTTCTTTTACTGAGCGCGATAGCAGTTCGACAGAAGAAAAAGTGCCAACCTCGACCTGTGTCATTCCTCGGGACACACTTAGCCTGCTTGCTTTTCTGTTAAGGGAGCAGACCTGCTGCAATGGTGGCTCTCCCTCCATCACGATGAATGGTTTCTCGCGCAGGTTCGGCCTGAGACGAAGCAACGCTTGGGCTGGAAATTCTTTTACATAAAGGCAGGCATAGAGTTCGGAGTGTTTCGTCATCGGCGGCCTGCCCACGTCGCTCTGCTCTCCCAGTGAGCGGTATTTTCTCTTTGTGGAGGCTTCCGTAATGGAATGACATTCGTTGAAGCTTGTGTAAACCGCTGTCGCACGACCTCTACGCAATACTCGGTTCCGGTAAAGACAGTCGCCTCCTCGTGAAGCACATTGCCTGGTGCGAAACGCAGGAGCAGTTCTACGCTGCTCTTCGCGATGGGGTACTGAGTCAGCAGAAGGACGCTAGTGCGCGTTCGGTCCGCTGCGGCACGATAACGGAACCATGTCGCGAGCGGCACACGCACGGCACATTCGGGAGTAATGCTGCCCATATCCAGGACAATCGCGCTGAAGCCACCACCCTGCAGAAGAAGATCGACCACAGAAAGGGCCTGCCCGATTCTCGTCCACGGTTTGCGAGCCGGAATAGGGTTCCGGTTGAGGTTCGCTGGTGGCAGTAGCGGACCAGGTTCAAATATCTCTCTGTCCGATCGCACTCTACGCTGCGGTTCTGCACATCGTGGAGCTAACATCTCCGGTCGCATGAAATCGCTCATGGAATCTGAGGGTCCTTTTACTTCATTGCGAGGATGAGAACCAAAGCTACCACCATGCAAGCCCTTCTTGATCGGAGGGGCGATGAGGAATCTCTTGGGTAGCGAGAATGCATATTGCGAGGACGGCTCTCCATGTGCGGCAGCGGAAACGCCGCAACGAACCCAGAGGAGTCCGGCCAAATCCACACCTGACGCTGCAGCCGATTCAGGATGAAGAGTATCGGAGACATCGATCCAGGCACAGACCTTAGAGCTTTGTGTCAGTCCTGCCACAAAGGAGAGCGCAAAGGCAGTTCGCCCCGAACATTCCGGGCCTACTGCTTCCGTGATGGCCCCCAACGGGAGACCACCATCGAGCACGTCGTCGATGGAATGGATGCCCGTGGTCGTAACCGGTCGGGTCATTCGCTGTGATGGTGTAAGCGCGGAAGGAATCCGTTGAGAAAGAGAGGCTTCGATCTGATGTCGAATGATGGCGGCGGAAGGCATAGATATTCGCCTTATATTCGCCCAATGGCCTTACGACGTCAAACGGAGAAAGCATCGAAATTGGTGCAGTAATGCCACAAATAACTGAAGATAAATGGATTGCTCCAACTTATTTCTTCAAGATGTCTGCCACATGGCGCAGCGAGCCTAGCCTACTTTGCATTGATTGGTTCTGATCGTGGGATGACCCCATTACCATCATGGCAACTTGCGTCACCGTACGAACAATGTCAGTGACAACGGTGACTTAAGTTCGGTTGGGCCTGATCGCAACAAAATCCTAATCTTTACCAGTCTGCACTGTAGTTCTCGGCAGACGGGTAGGCACCCAGTCAGAAGCCCAGTTGGAGGGCACAGGCCCCATCACCAGCTTTAACGAACCGCCCGCCACGATGTCGTCATACCGTATCACCGGGATCGCGAGCGGCTTTCCATTCAACGTTGCCGACTGAATATAGACATTCTTCGCCGAATTGTTTTCGGCCGAAACGGTAAAGCGGTTCCCATTTGCGAGCGTAAGCGTCATCTTGGTAAAGAGCGGGCTGCCCAGCATGTAGTCGCCCGAGGCAGGATTGACCGGATAAAAGCCAAGCGCTGTAAACAAATACCACGCTGACATCTGCCCACAGTCATCATCGCCATCGATGCCAGATGGAAGATTCGCATACTCTGCGGCGGCGATTTCTCTTACCTTTGCCTGGGTTTTCCAAGGCTGTCCACTGTAATCATATAAGTAGCCATAATGATGGCTCGGCTCATTGCTGTGCTCGTTGTGACCGCCGCTGAAATGCTCATCGAGTCTTGCATTGTATTTTTCTTTTCCGCCCATGAGTTGCATTAGGCCGGGAATATCGTGCATGACGGCCCAGGTATAGACCCAGGTGTTGCCTTCAGTCCAACCGTCTTTTGGATCGGCCCACGCGCCGTCGGAGTTCCTGGCCTGCATAAAACCGGTCGTTTTATTAAACACGTGCTCATAGTTGTGAGAGCGATCGAGAAAAAACTGATACTCCTTCATCTTACCTAGCGCCTTCGCGACCTCGGCTACGCACCAGTCGTCGTAGGAGTCTTCCAACGTGCGCGACGCCGACTCTGCTGTTTTATCTGCTGGGATATAACCTAGCGATTTAAAGTAAGTGAGACCGCCGCGAGCCTCGTAGGGAGTATGTGGCTCACGATCGTACCAACGACGTGTTGTGTCCCCGTCGGGCGGCGTCATCGCGTCTTTATAGACCGCATCCCAAGCGACCTTATAGTCGAAGCCTTTGAAGTGTTTGTTAATTGCCTCTGCGACAAGAGAATCTGCGTGGGTCCCGATCATGATGTTGGTATAAGAAGGATTCGGCCACTTAGGCATCCATCCCCCTTCTTGATAGTTTTGTAGCAGGGCCCCGATCATGCCATCGATGCGCTCCGGGGCCAGCAGTGTGAGCAGGCTATGCTCCGCACGAAACGTGTCCCATATGGAGTAGGCAGTGTAAGACACGCCCTTATGCACCGTGTCATCAAAAGCGCTGTAATAGCGGCCATGCTCCGAAAAAACACGAGGGTAGAGCAACGCGTGATATAGGCCCGTGTAGACAATTCTCCGCTGATCGTCGGTCGCGCCTTCGACGGCGATGTGCCCAAGCTTTTGATTCCAAATGGAACGAAGTGACTGTCGGACTACTTCAAAATTCCAGATAGGTATCTCAGCCTTGAGGTTTTGACGTGCCTGTTCAATGCTGATAAAAGATGTTCCTACTCGGGCTTCGACGACTTCACCATCGGTAGTTTCGAATTTTGCGTAAGCACCGGTCGCGAGTCCGGGTTGCTGCTGCGTCGGGCCATAGGTGCCTGAACCACGGAATACCTTGTGAAATTGCACAATGAAGTAACCCTTAAAATTTGGCAACTGCATTGGACCCAGGTTTGCATCCATGCGGTCCGGGTTGTAGCCGGTAATCTCTTGAGTAGCAGCATCCACGTGGGCAAATCCAGCTATTCCGGGCCGCGACGCTTCCACGACGACAGTGGAGGAAGCATCAGCAGGAAAGGTGAATCGCAGATAGGCGCAGTGCTCGGTAGCCGTCATCTCGGTGCGTATCCTGCGCGAGCCGCCGGCATTCATCCAGACCGAGTAGTAGTCCGGTCGGACAATCTCATCTGTGTGGGTGAAGGGTAATTTGCGGTCCTCCGGAGTGGTCTTGAGGGCGTCGATCTCTGGCATCAGGGTTACATAGCCATAATCGCCCATCCAAATTGCGGGCTGATGAGTACCGATAAAGCCTGAGATCGTTGTGTCTTCGTACTTGTAAGAGACTCCACTGACTTTGTTCTGACGGGTTTGTGGTGTCCAGTCTGTCATGCCGAAGGGAGGCGTGACGAACGGCATTGTTCCACCATAACCGATTGGGCCACTACCAGTACCGATGTACAAATTGACCCAGTCAACCGGGTCGTCCTGCGCCACAGACACTGTGGCATACAAAACAATGAATGTAGCTATTTGAACGGCGCGACGTAATAGAAAGTTGAAAATAACCAGAAGCTGTTTCCTTGTCTGCTGCAACTCATATAACGTTGGCGTAGTTTTCACTGTTGAGCCTTTCGATGCACTCAACCAGGTGCACTCTATTATGGCTTTATTCAGCAGCGCTGATAAGCCCCGCTGCAATCGAGTCGGAGCGATGCGAAGCGTACTCCACAAAAAATGCAATACGCTCCGCGACTCCGTGATCGGTTGGCTTTAGAAGAACAGCTTCAGCGCGAGTTGAATCAACCGGGGGTTATTCCTCGTCGAGGTAATTGAACTGAAGCCTACCGGTGTAGTGAAATTCAGGTTCCCTGTTGCCGGTTGTCCGAACTGCGGATGATTGAATGTGTTGAAAAATTCAGCCCGGAACTGCAGACGGACCGTTTCTGTGAAGTTGAAATACTTGAAGACCGATGAATCCAGGTTGCTGAAGCTAGGGCCTCGGGCTTGCTGTCCGCCTCCACCGAGAACGGAGTAGTCAGTCTGGCCAATCGTTGTGGCCAAGGCCGGCTGTGCGAATGCATTGGGGTTCAGCCATTGAGTATGATTGTGCGGACCGGCATAGAGACCCTGGCCCGGAACCACATTAGCGAAGCAGCCAAGACCCGCCGCGGTCGTAACCGGGCAGTTGATCGTGAATGGCTGGCCGGTCTGGAACCCGTAGATAAAGTTCACCGCCCATCCTCCGAGGAAAGCGTCTACTGCGCGGTTCGCATCGCTCAGGACCGCCCTGCCGCGGCCAACAGGTATCTGCCACGAGCCTGAGAGGTGAAACACGCTGGTAGCGTCGGTATCACACACGGCGTTGTCTTTTGCGATTCCAAATCCGGGAAGCCATTCGGCTCTGTACTGTTGATTCTGCCCGGCCTGGGTGTGTTGATCGGTCATGCATTTACTCCAGGTGTAGTTGGAAAGCAGGGTCAAACCGTAGGTCACTTGATGTTCATACGTTGCCTGGAGCGCGTTATAGCTGCTTGAGGCATTTGTTGTTTCGTAGGTTGCATTCCGTGCAAAGTTGGGGAATGGGATGAAGTTCTGAGGGTTGGCGCTAGGCGGCAGAATCTCAGAAGGAGAATTGTTGTATCCCAGATTGTCCAGATGTCGACCCATGGTGCCGACGTATCCGATCTGAATGGAATCGTGATTTGTGAATTGGTCTTGGATCGTTAGATTTACGGTTTGAACGTAGGGAGTTTGGAAATTGTACTGCCGTCCGTACAAATTCAATCCTGTGCCAATGTTGACCGTCGGATCCCCGATGTTAATGATGGCGAGGCTGTTTTCCAAAGTAGCTGTCTGGGTAGTACCAGGGACCAGCAGCGGGTGCTGGGAGTCAGGGCTGTTGAATGTGGATGTGTATACGAAGGGATAATTGGTGCCCAACGTGCCGCCGTAACCAAGGTTGCCCAGCGCCCCGAAAGCCGGCCCGTAGCCACCCCGGATGACCAACGTTGGTCGAGCGCGGTAAGCGAACCCAATCCTTGGAGAAAAATTGACTTTCTGCGCATTTCCCAACGTTAGTCCGGAGACGCAGTCGAGCGTGATATTGCTGCTGACCAGCAAGGCATTAAACGCAGCAGATCTGGGCACCTGGCAGCCTTGATTTGACATGTAGTAAATTCCTGTGTTGCCGTTGCCGCCTCCGCTTGGAATGAAGTTTGCCTGCCTGCCAGACACTTCGGCATAGGGAGTGAAGTAATCCCAACGAAGGCCGAGGTTCAACGTCAGGTTTGGGGTGGCTTTCCAATCGTCCTGGAAAAATGCGCCGATGTACCAACGATGGTCGTCCGTAGCGGCGACATTCGAGCCCCCGAAGCTACTGAGACCGCCGACATTGGCAATGCCGGCCGGAACAGTAGAGGCTGTTGGAACCAGAAGCAAGTCCGCAATTCCGTTCAGGCTGTTATTTTTGTTTGGGATATCGGAATACTGCCCATTGAAGGTGTAGTTTCCTCGTCCCTGCGGCGGCTGAGAGATGTTCGCTACCAGGTCGTCGACTTGAACGCCGGTCTTGAAGGTGTGGCCGCGAAGGACCTTGGTCACGCTGTCCGACCCTTCGATGCTGTAGACAGTTTGAATCGTCGGGGTGAAATTGCCTACGCCAATATGGGTCAAACCACTGATGGTGATGGGGGGGATACCGCCATTGTTTGCAACCTGCGGGACGCCTCCGATGCCGTACTGGGCGGGAATGCCGAAGACGTTTCCATAGATGGATTTTTGGAATTTATCGGAGTGAACCATTCCAACATGCATTTCGTTGGCGAGCGAGGGAGTAAATACTATGTTGTAACCCACTGCCCATGCATAAGCTGGAAAGCTGTCATTCCGGCCTCCGGTCTCGCCCACAGCCAGCCCCGGCAGACTGGATGGAACGGACCTTGTAATGAGACTTCGGTCATATACTCCGAAGAGAGTGTTCTTCTGGTTGATCGTCTCATCAATCCGTATGTCCCAGGAGTTGTCCGTCTCGTCTTGGCTGGGGGTCCACGCGAAGTTATTTGCCAGGCCGCTGTAGATCGGCACCGGGTAGAGCCCGAGAATCTTGACTGCATTCGGATCGATGCGCCCGACCGGAATGACGTTCAGCTGAGAGGTCGCTCCAACGAAGTTCGTCTTGCCAACGAGGCTTCCTGTATAGAAAGGATCGCGCACGTATCCGGTTGCAGTTGCAAGCAATCCGGTTACGGGGTCGACAACCCCTTGGACTACAGGGCGCGTAGTAGCGGGATCAAGAATGGTTCCGTGAGAGAACGTCCGGCCCAGGACGTCGGTTCCGGTCCCTCCGCTGTAAGTAATGAGGTCCTGCAGGTTGCTAAAGCCACTGTTGATCATGTTCTGGGTGGGCACCGTACTGGTTGCGGGCGCCGGAGTCACAAGCCTGTCACCTTGATAGTCAACGAAAAAGAACGTCCTGTCCTTTCCGTTGTAAATCTTTGGGATATAGACCGGTCCACCGAGGGTCGCACCAAACTGGTTCTGGTGATACGCCGGAACCGGCTGGCCGTTGCTGAAGAAGATGTTCGCGTCAAGGTCGGTGTTCCGGAAGTACTCCCACACGTCTCCGTGTAACCTATTGGTTCCGGATTTGATGGCGGCATTAATGACGCCTCCGGTGGAATGTCCGAACTCTGCGTTGAAGTTGCCATTTTGCAGCTTGAATTCCTGGATGGCGTCGGGAGGCGGGATAATTGCTGCGTTGCTCCCAACCGAAGAGCCGCCATAAATTTCGATATTGTCGTTAATTCCGTTCAAGCGGAAATCGTTCTGCCATAGATTGACGCCGTCGACCGAGAAGTAGGCGCTGTCCGTGGATCCTGAGTTGCCGCTGGGGTTGGCAACCGGGGCTGTCGATGTCCCAGCGGCAAGTTGCGGTAAGGAAGTCCAGTTACGGCCATTCAGCGGCAGATCATTGACCGTTTCGCTGGTGATCGTCTGACCAACCGCGGCATTTTCCGCCTGCAGCAGGGGCGCCGCAGCCGACACGGTGACCTGCTGCTTCACGGCACCAGTGGTAAACGGGATGTCAATGGTCAAAGTGCTCTGCAGGTGCACCTGCAAGCCGTTGTCAACAAAGGCTTCAAAACCCGGTGCTTCCCCGCGAAGAGTGTAGGTTCCTGGTCTGATGGCGGTCAGAGAGTAAGTGCCCGTTGAAGTAGATTTGGTCGAGAGTATGACGCCGGTGGCATCATTCGTCAGTGTAATTGTGGCGCCGGGTACAATCGCGCCGGACGAGTCCGTCACCGTCCCGGTGATGCCTCCCGTATCAATCTGTGCTGAAATAGGATTTGCCGCAAATACCATGAAGCACACGATGCTGGTGAACAGCATCATTCGCCTGAGCGTTCCCGGCGCAGAAAGGAAAGAGAAAGACGAAATATTGTTGCTAAGCTTTAGCATTGGGAGCCTCCAGAAAGTCCAACATGGGAATCCTGCTTATTCTTCGCTCGTTCGCCACGCGGTTGTAAGGGGTTTACCCGGTGTTTACACCGGTGATTTTCCATGAGATCCACGCGCCTTTCCAATTGGTTACAAAAGGGTTAAAGTGGAGTCGCTGGCTTAGACGATGGATCCGGAACTGCGGAGCCTTTTACCTCTTGTTGTTTAACCTTTGATACCCTTCACGGGTGAAAAGATGGATCAACGGACCAATTGGACATCAGAGTTGGAATCCTTCCCGAAGGGCCCAGGCACCGATACCTTGATGCACACGGAGTCGGTCTGGGAGCCGGTGTGCCTGACGGAGGATCCACGTTGGCAACTCGCCCAGCGGATTGTGGCCAGTAAGAGCTTCGCGAAGTCTGCTCTACTGTCCAAATTCCTGCTATACATCTGTGATCGCGCACTATGCGGAAGAACGGACGAGATCAGCGAGCACCAGATTGGCGTTCATGTCTTCGTCAGAAGGCCCGGATATAACCCCGGCGAAGACAACATCGTGCGTAATTACGCGCGTCAGCTGCGCCAGCGGCTGGATCACTACTTCGAAGAAGAGGGCAAATCAGAGGAACTGCGGATCGGTATACCGCTGGGCAAATATATCCCGGTCTTTTCGACCAACCTATTACCAGAGCCGATTCCCATACCCGCTCAAAAGGATGAAAAGCGCCATCCCTTACCCGCAACCGGGCACTACGAACCTCCTACGGTGCCACCGCTTTCTACGTATCGCAGCACTCGTTTTCGCGGGCTCCTTGCGTTGCTTCTTGTCGTGGTTTGCGGGGCCTCCGTTTGGACTACTTTACATCGCGCCCATCCAGCGCAAAGAGATACGGGTCATGTGCTTTGGTCGCAGGTCTTTGACAAGGAGCGTCAAACATTTCTAGTCCCGTCAGACGACGGCATTGTCATGCTCCAAAACTTGACTGGCCACGTTGTTCATCTCGATGAGTACGTCAATCGCGAGTATCTGTCGGTAAAAAGCCCGTTCAATATTGACGCTCAAAATTTGGCAGACCTCGATTCCCAACGTTATACAAACGTCGTTGATCTCGATGCTGTCCTGAAGTTCTCCCGTGTGCCGGAAGCAAGCCCTGCTCACTCCATCATCCGCTATGCCCGCGAGCTCCACATGGAGGACCTTAAAGATTCCAATGCGATTCTTTTGGGATCGACCTATTCAAATCCATGGGTAGAGCTTTTCCAAAAAAACCTCAACTTCGAGTTTAACTACGCACCACGCCCGAACGCCTCCTTTATCGTCGACAAACACCCGGTAGACGGAGAGTCTCCGATCTACACGAATGACGCGACCGCACCGTCGCATCGAACCTATGCGGTAGTCGCTCTCGTTCCTAACTTAAACAACACGGGATGGGTCCTGATCGTCGAAGGACTAACGATGGCCGGAACTCAGGCCGCTACGGACATACTCTTCAACCGTGAAGAGATGAGATCAGTTCTGGAAAAAGCCACAGCAGGGAACGGTAAGTTACAACCCTTCGAGATCTTGATTGAGACCAGAAGCTTCGGATCGAACTCACCGCAGGCGAACATCATAGCCAGCAGAATCTATTCCAAGCTCCCGGCCTCATGACCCAGATTGTGTTTTGATTTCAAAGAAGTCCAATCATACTATGTCCGCTCGCGAGTGCGGCTTGCCAATCCTGTCTCTCGACACTCGATTCATTTGAGCGACCATGCGATATAAAACAAGCTGACTGTTGAATGGCTATTCTTTCTTTGGCCCTCTAGGCACTCATCCCAGAACAAGCGCCTCTTGAGATAAACCCATACGATGACATGCATAAAACATCGGTCTTCTGCATCTCCAGGCCAACGGCGTCTGAAGGGCCTCAGTCGATCTGCGACTGCCGCCATAATTTGTACGGCCCTTGTTTCTTTGGGCGCCTCTACCTGTCACGCTCAGCAAGCTCCTGCTGACCTTACCCTGCACAGAGCCGTTACATATGCTGATCGTCAAACCTATATAGAACTCCCCTTCGATGTGCCGGAAGGCATCACTCGCGTAACTATCGAATCGTCTTATACCGAGAGAGACAAACACACCACTATCGATTTGGGACTGTTCGATGGCGAGCGTTTTCGTGGATGGAGCGGCGGCAACAAGTCTTCATTTACTGTCTCAGAGACTGATGCCACCCCGTCCTATCTTCCAGGCCCCATTCGTCCAGGGAGATGGAAGCTCATCTTGGGTGTTCCTAATATCAAGGAGGGCGTGCGCTCTGAATTCACTGCTAAAGTCTATTTCGCACACGCTACCGACGCGATCACAGTCTCCACTTTCAGCCAGGCACCTCTGCGCGCCACACCTGCATGGTATCGCGGAGATTTGCACATGCACGATGCGCACAGCGATGGCTCATGCCTCAGTCAGTCGGGTCGAAAGGTCCCTTGTCCGCTCTACAGAACAGTGGAAAGTGCAGTTCGAAGAGGCCTCGACTTTATCGCGATCAGCGATCACAATACGATCTCCCAGTTCGACGCAATGCGCGAATTGCAACCATACTTCGACAATTTGTTGTTGATACCTGCTCGCGAGATTACGACCTTTCAGGGGCACGCCAACGTATATGGAACAACCGAGTTCATTGATTTTCGTTTGACCAGCTCGTATGTTCCCGATATCAATCAACTTCTAAAGCGAGTGCAGGACTTACACGGCGTCTTCTCAATCAATCATCCAGGCTTACCCTCCGGAGAGAGCTGCATGGGATGTGGTTGGACTGTTCCGAATACAGACTTTAGCCGTGTGACCGCGATCGAAGTTGTCAACGGCGACTTGGCGGAAGGACCCGGATCCGGCATCTCATTTTGGCAGGAACAGCTGAATAAAGGGCTCCGCATCACCGGGCTTGGTGGTAGTGACAATCATGACGCTGATTTTCTGCAGGACGCCAGATCGGCGGTGGGCCGGCCGACAACCGTCATCTACGCTCGAGCGCTATCGGAACGAGCGATTCTCGATGCGATCCGGGCCGGACACGTCTTCATCGATGTAGAAGGTACAAAAGATCGCATCGTTGAGTTCGAAGCGAAGACCGCCTTAAGCACCGCGTCGATGGGGGATTCAATCGATGCTCCCGCTGGACAGCACATACATTTCGCCGTCAGGATGATCGCGCTCCAGGGTGCGTACCCGGAGATCATTCAAGATGGAGAGACCACCGCTCTAATTGAAAAATCGGCATTCAGCAAGCCAGATGAGATTCGAGGGTTTGACTATGTTAGCGATGGCAAAAGACATTGGTTCCGGGTGAATGCTCGATCAACAGGAGGTTCTCTTCTGATAGTTGGCAATTCAATCTATCTCAATTTTTGAAGCCCTCCCAAAACGTTCAGACCCATGCCCAGAAATTTTCGCTACATTGGTACTCATGCTTTCGACGCGATCTCTCGCGATTCCCCTCTTTGCCGTCGGCCTCTTGGTTCCCTTTGCCGCCGCGCAGTCCGTGTCCTCTACGGCGCCCGCAAAGGGGGTGCTCCAGCGGCTCCTGCCGCATTTGGCCTCCCAGTTTCAATTAGAGCTCGTTCCCAGGCCTGACGGGAGAGACTACTTTCGCATCACTGGCACGCGCGGCCACATCCGTGTGGAGGCAGCCACGCAACCCACAGTGCCTATACGGAGTCAACTGGTACCTGAAGTATGTCGCACACCTCCAGGTGTCGCCCAACGGCGTGCAATTAGGCCCTGCTAACGTTGTTTTGCCAGCCCCTCAGTCCCTTATCGAGAAGCCCGCGCTTTACCCTTGGCGTTATGCGCTAAACGAGAATGCCGACGGCTACTCCACTCCCTACTGGGATGAAGGGCGTTGGCAACATGAGATCGACATTCTCGCTATGAGCGGCACTAACGCCATTCTGATCGAACGCGGCATGGCAACCTCGTTCTCTACCAAACCTTCCGTGATTTCGGCTACTCTGACGAGGCAATTCGCAACTGGATCGTGCAACCCGCCCACCAAAACTGGCAGTTGATGGGCAACATGTGCTGCTTTGACGCGCCAATCTCCATCGAACTTCTCAAGAAGAGATCTGAGTCGGCAAAGAAACTCATCGTCATGCTGCGCAGTCTCGGCATCACTCCGGTCCTGCCTGGATACTATGGCATCGTCCCCGCCGACTTCGACTCTCTGGATCCCGGCGCACACGTCATTACCCAGGGCGACTGGAACGGCTTTACGCGTCCCGGCTGGCTCGATCCCCGCGACCCGCGCTTCGACAAGATCGCTGGGCTCTTCTACCGTCATCAGCACGCTCTTTATGGCGATTCGGCGATCTACGATATGGAGATCTTTCAGGAGGGTGGCGCCGCTGGAGATGTTCCAGTTCCAGAGGCAGCAAAAAAAGTGCAAGAAGCACTCATGCGAGCCCACCCCGGTGCTCTCTGGATGATGCTCGGCTGGCAGCAGAATCCGTCGCAGGAGTTGCTATCGTCAATCGACACCAGTCACGTCCTTATCGCTGAGATTGAGCAAGGCCGCATTCCACGCGAGCACCGCGACCAGGAGTTTCGCGGCGCCTCATGGCTCTATGGTGGCCTGTGGGAGTTTGGTGGACGCACCACCATGGGAGCGCCGTTGTATGACTATGCAGTTCGCCTCCCGCAGATGGCAAAGCGCCCCGGTAGCCGCATCGTCGGTACGGCTGTCTTTCCCGAGGGTCTCGACACCAACCCCTTCGCCTTTGACCTTTACACCGAAATGGCATGGCATGCTGACCCGGTCGACCTGACCCAGTGCGTCCGATGCCTACACGATCCGTCGTTATGGAGCGGACGATCCTCACGCCCGTCGCGCGTGGCAGGTCCTTCTAAAGACTGCCTACGGTTACCGCGCCGACGGCAACATGGAGCACGGCGAGCGCGATGCTGCACACGATTCCGTCTTCAATTCGCAACCCTCCTTGATGTCGACACACGCTGCCACATGGTCTCCTGACGTTCTCCGGTACGATCCGGCCGACTTTGCAGCTGCGCTCACCGAACTCCTCCGCGTTGCACCTGCCTTGCGGTTCACCGAGACTTACCGCTACGATTTGGTCGACGTGGCCCGTCAAGTAATGGCGAACGAGGGCCGTCGTATGTTGCCGCTGATCAAGCAGGCATACGACTCCAAAGACAAGGGGGAGTTTACAAGACTCACCAAGGAATGGCTGCGCGACATGCAGCTCCAGAACGACCTCCTTCAGACCAGCCCTTTCTTTCTGCTTGGCAGGTGGCTCTCCTTCGTTCCACCCTGGGCGTCGTCTCCTGCCGAGCTTGACCGCCTCAACTACGATGCGCGCTCAATCCTTACGACGTGGGGAGATCGTAAAGCGAGCGAGTTTGGCCTTCACGAGTACGGTAACCGCGACTGGGCCGGTTTGACGAGCGACTACTACATGTTCCGCTGGCGGATGTACTTTGAGTCCTTGTCTATCTCGCTCGCCACCGGTGGGCCGCCCAGGAGCATCGACTGGTATGCCTTTGGTGACCGCTGGAACCATAGTCGAAAAGTCTATAGCGCTAATCCGCAAGGTGACCCCTACACCGCCGCACTTGCTATTGCGCGCACCCTCCACATCTTCGCCTTAGCCAGTTCCACTAAGCCAGAGAGGTAGCCGCCGGAACGTCTCTTAACGTATCAACAAGAAGGCTCTGAACCAACTGCTGCGTTCTCTTCGCCAGCGTTCTCAGCATAATCGCCTCGGTCGCTGCCTTGTCCGGCTGGTTCAGCAACGCACAGAGTGCCTGTTGAGCCGGGTTTAGCTGATTGCCGTAAGGCTGCGCCCTCCAGGCAGCCGATGATGATTTGATATTTCGGCATGAGAGCCGTCTCCATTTCAGAACGTTTGATGAAATCGTGTACAACAGAAAGATATAAGCAAATCCTGTCGCATAAGATCGGTCTTGCGGCCGTCCATTTTACATCGCTCAGATCTGTCAGCTGACATTGGCGCCAACAGGAAATCACCAAACATGAAGATACCTCCATTATTATTTACCGTGACTGATTGGAAGAAAGTGCCCGCAACCTCGCACCCAGGCGACACCGGTCACGCCCTGTGGCGCAACTTCGATATCGGTGCACTTCCGCGTGCGAATGGTCGAGTACACACCTGGTTATGTCGCCGACCACTGGTGCGATCGCGGCCACGTTCTCTTCGTCCTGGAAGGCGAGCTTGACACCGAGCTTCGCGACGGCCGCACCTTCACGCTTGTCTCAGGTATGAGCTACCAGGTCTCAGACTGTGGCGACTCTGCTCACCGGTCATCGACCCGCACGGGCGCCAAGCTCTTCATCGTGGACTAGGATTCTCGGACAACTGGGCGACACCTCAGGCGGATGCGAAGGACTTGGACGCCCAACAGCCATCACCTTCTTGACAGATAAAAGATGACCTTTGCGAGTAGTCAGTCCACTCCCATTGCGCATTGATTGTTCATCTCGATACCTCATTTTTTTGCAGTGCCTACGAGTTCTTTTAATGAGATTGGACGTTCAATCTGAGATTTCAAGACGATGGTCGTTTCCGTCTGCTCAATGCCGGATATCTTACGCAGACGCTCCAGCAATTCCACTAAGGACGCGGTATCTCGTACCCGGAACCTTTAGTAGCAGGCTTAGTCTGCCCGCTATCGAATGGCATTCCTCAATAGCAGAAATGTGCCGCAGCGCGTCGATAAGCTCTGAGCAAGGTCTACTTGAACTAATCCCGATAAATGCTAAGACTCCCAGCCCCAAGACGGACGCCTCGAGCTTGATCGTCCACCCCTGAATAATTCCGAGACGTTCGAGTCGGCGCAGACGATCATGAACGGAAGAAGGTGCCAAGCCAACCAGCTTCGCGAGGTCTTCGAGGCGTCTGGATGCATTCTCCTGCAATGCTTGAATAAGAGCGAAATCTTTTCGATCCAGGGTCATACTTGTCTCCTAAAACCGAACAATATTCGGCCCAGCTAAGAATCATCGTTATTTATATATCGTTTTATGCCTGTTGCACAATTATATTCTGAGGATGGAGGCAAGAATGAGAGCTCTTATCGTTGTCGATGCACAGAATGAATTCTCCGAGGGCGGGTTGCGGCCGGTTCCGTTCCATGATCGGGCGCTCGCGTACATACAATCGCGCGTAGCCGAGGCCAGAAAGCTGAGAAGCCCGATTGCGTGGATACGTCATTACAACAAACCAGATGAATCTCGTGCTTTTGTACCGGGAAGCTGGGGTTCAGAGCTTTCCGCTGGATTCGGGCCAACATTCGAGTTTGGCCCCGAAAGGCTTTTTGAAAAAGATGTCTTCGGGGCGTTTTACGGGACGGGTCTCGAGGAATGGTTGCGCTCCCTCGGAGTCAACGAGGTGCTTCTTGTTGGTTTCTATACTCACATGTGCGTCTCTACATCCGCCAGAGAGGCCTTGATGCGAGGGTTCACTGTCTTTATAGATCCGGACGCCACCGGTTCGCATGATTTAAGCGACTCTCTGCTTGGCTCACAGACTGCCGACGAAGTCCGCCGGGCTGCCCTTCTTCATTTGAAAGATATGGGCGTGGCTTTTGCGAAGACAGAACTATCTCGGGAAGAGATCATGGATTCCCGAGTAAATATTCCAGTAGGCACGGTAGCCCATTGATCCACAAAGTGAATTGTTCGCAAGGTGAGCAGAGGAAGGAGTCCCAGGAGAATCGATCAGTGCGATGTTGCAGTTGGTAAGTGGAACCTCCCGAAAAACGTCAAAGTGGTACTTGTTGATGAGAATGACCTCAGCCATCATCGTGAAAGAGGATTCGGATATCTCTCAACGGCATGGGGGATTGTTCTGGAGATCGCTCGGATTGAGCGAAGTCTACATCGGAATACGAGGAGTAGACTCAGCTCGTGATTATTCTTTTTGTCTTGGCATGGTTTTCACTCTTTCTTTTCATTGGTGGGAATATTGGGAATTTCATTCTTCGGGTTCTGGCAGCATTCGCTGCGAGCGGCTCTCGGAGTTATGTTGCTCCTCACAGCGTCCGCAAACTGGGGCAGTCGCCGCGCCGACTTGGTCAAGATGGTGACGTCGAAGTTCCCACGGCCAGCCAACGCATCGCCAATGAGAGCCATCTTCACTTGACGTCGCCAAACTCGGTTTGACCATACCAGGAGGAAGGACAGATTCATGACACGCGAGGAACTCCAGACGAAACAGGAACATATGTGGCAGGCACTCTCCGGCGAGCAATCAATGACTCTCACGCTCGCAGTGGAGATGCTCTTGCGTTGTCATTTGTCCCCCTATGAGATTCTTACGAAAACAATGATAGCTCTGGAAGGCCTGCAACACGATTCCTAAGGGATGCCCTTCGGCAGAGCACGGACGCCTGCGGCGCGGAATTTCGTTGGTGCGCCTGATTGGATGGATATGCTGCGGGCGGATTGCCACTTAGATAAATAGGCTTTGTATTCTCACGCTCGAGTGCGGAACCGATGGTGAGCTGTTCCGCTTCAGCGAAGCCAGGGGTTGCGGATTTTTCTTCACCCTATGCCGTTCTCGTTAGACGCACAGACGAAGAGCCTCCCGCGGTAATCGCTCTCCAGTCGAACTGGGCAGGTCGTGGTGGGCGGCTTCGTGCGGCTGGGTTCCCAATGGCCAGTTGGATCTTGCGGACCGCGCCAAGGTTTTGCAGACCGAATGTAAAGACTGAGTTGTTGCAGTTGATGAGAGGAAGAGGGGCCATATAACGTTATTGATCTTGGACTTGTTGTCTCACTCGTAGCGCAGGGCGATCATTGGGTCTACTTTCATTGCCTTTCGGGCGGGAACATAACACGCCAATAGTGCAACGGCCATTAGCAGGAGCGACACAGCGGCAAAGGTAATTGGATCGGTAGGCTGGATCCCATACAGAAAGCGCGTCATCAACCGAGTCGTCGTCAACGCCGCGATCAGTCCCATTACGATTCCTGCGCATGCAAGGCGGCAACCCTGCCTGAGGACGCATGACGAGGATCTCTTCACGTCGCGCTCCCAATGCAATGCGAATACCGATCTCCGCTGTACGCTGCATCACCGAATAAGAGATCACGCCATACATGCCAATCGCAGACAGGATGAGCGCCAGCATTCCAAATGCGCTCAGTAGAAGCATTGCGAAGCGGTCGGCAGTGAGGGAAGTATCTACAAGCGTGGTGAGTGTTGCGAAGTTTGCGACAGGCAGGTCCGGATCGACGGAGTGCAACCGCCTCCCGGACACTGCCAGCGAGGGAATCTGGATCGGCCTTGGTGCGGATCGCATACTGCATTGCCTGCATGCTAGGCCAGGTCTTCATCTCGTTCTGCGTATAAGGCACATACATCGTAGGGTCCGGTATTTCGCGAAGCGATACCTGTTTGATGTCCGCCACCACTCCGACGATCGTCCGTGCCGGATACCTGGTCGACCCGACGCCTACCTGTTTGCCAATGGGATTCTCTCCAGGCCAGAACTTCTTTGCCATGGCACTGTTAATGATGGTCACCGGAATGGCGCTCAGGACGTCTCCGTCGGCGATGTCCCGTCCGCGTTGCAGAGGCGCGCCGATGGTGGCAAAGTAGCCCGGCGAAACGAAGAGGTAGTTTGCTGCGGGACTTTGTGCGGGATCTGTGACCGGGTGCTCCGGGATGCGGATATTTGTGCCGTCCGATCGGAACCTGCCAGAGGGACGACCGAAGCGAAGCCGACGGACTGCACCCCCGCGATCGATTGCAGTCGCTGTGCCACTTGTTGATAGAGTTGCGCCATGCGATCTGTGTCGCTGTATTTGGTAGTCGGCAGCGGTAATTCGAAGGTGACAACATGCGTGGCATCGAAGCCGCTGTTCGCGTTGACCATGTGATAGAAGGTGCGAACCAGCAAACCGGCTGAAACCACCAGCACCAGCGCCAGTGCAACCTGCGTGATGAGGAGTGCATTGCGAATCCTCGGTGCGGAAGCGCTTCCGCCTGATCGTTGGCCTCCTTCTTTCAATGCCTCAACCAGACTCATCCGTGTGGCTCCAAAGGCCGGCGCCAACCCAAAGAGAATCCCCGCAATGAGCGTGATGCCGAGCGCGAACGCGAAGACGCTTAGGTCAAGACCTGCTTCGTGAAGATGGGGGATGCTCTCTGGCACCAGGTGTTTCACGAGAAACAAGCTGTTTTTGGCGAGCAATATTCCCAGTATGCCTCCAGTCAGAGCCAACAGCAGGCTTTCCGTCATTAATTGACCGACCAGTCGGCCACGCCGTGCTCCAAGGGCCCCCCGAAGCGTAAATTCCTTGTGCCGTGAGAGGGAACGGTTGAGTGTCAGCCCAGCAACGTTCGAACAGGCAATCAACAGAACCACACACACTGCACCGAACAACAGCAACAGAGGCCGCCGCGTGTCCGTCACCGCTTGCTTCGTCAAAGGAACGGCGTCCGAGGAACCAGCCGTTCGACCGGGGATTTTTTTCTAGATAACGGCGATCGAAGGCCTGCAGGTCCCTGCTGCGCCTGCGCCAGGTCCGATTTTTGGTTTCAACTCTGCAATAACACTGAGATCGCTTGATCCAAGGGCGGGAACCGCAGGAAGTGCGAGTGGTACCCAGAGCTGAGTCTCCTTGGGCAGATCGATGCTTGCCGGCATCCCCGCCATATTGGGGAAGGTGAAGTCGGCAGGCATGACTCCGACCACAGTGTATGGAAGGCCACTTAAGTGGATAGTGCTGCCGATAACGCTACGGTCGCCACCAAAGCGAGACTTCCACAGCCGATGGCTGAGGACGACGACAAGCGCGTGGCCGGGCTGGTCTTCCTCCGCCGTGAAGGTGCGCCCCAGCATTGGTGGCATACCGAGGGCGGGAAAAAATCCAGCAGAGGCCCGAACCCCTTCGAGATACTCAGGGTTGGCCGATCCGGTTAGATTGAAGTTATCTTTTCTGAAAGCACCCAGGTTTTGAAATGCTGTGCTGGTCTGAGTCAGCTGCACAAACTCCGCGTCCGCCCACGGAAAGGTCCCGGTTTGCCAGGCTGAGCTGATCGGCGGCACGCGCCAGGGCACCACAATGCGGCTGGCATTGGGATAGGGCGACGATTTCAAGAGGATCGTGTTCACCAGGCTGAAGACTGCAGTGCTGGCTCCGATGCCGAGGGCCAGTGTCAGCGTTGCAAAAATGAAAAAGCTGGGACTCTTGCGGTGGATGCGAATGCCGTACTGAATATCTTGGAACAAGGTCTCGAGAAGACTCGTGCCGCGCGCTTCGCGGCAGTCTTCTTTCATCTGCTCGTGCCCGCCGAACATGAGGCGAGAGCGCCGCCTCGCTTCCTCAGTGGTCATTCCTGCCCGGGTGTGCTTCTCTACCTCCTTTTCGAAGTGGAAGCGCAGCTCCTGGTTCAACTCCGATTCCACGACGTTGCGGCGCAATAGAGCACGAAGACGAAAGCGTAAATCGTTTAGCATGGCACAACCTCAACCTCACGCACTCTCTAAGATCTGGGTGACGGCGGCTGTCAGCTTCCGCCAGGAATCCGCCTCCACCTCAAGCTGTTTCTTGCCTGAAGAGGTGAGTTCGTAGTATTTAGCGCGGCGATTATTGTCAGAGATGCCCCATTTTGCCTCGATCCGGCCTCGCCGCTCCAGCCTATGCAAGGCCGGATACAACGAGCCCTGCTGGATTCGCAGCACATCGCTCGAAACCTGTTGCACTCGCTCCGAGATCGCCCACCCATGTTGCGGCCCCAACGCCAAGTGTCCGAAGAATAAGCAGATCCAGAGTGCCCTGCGGAAGATCGATGCGTTCGTTCGTCATGATTCACCTATCGCTTCTACAGGAGAGCTTATCCCATTCTCCTGTAGAAGTGCAAGGGTGGGTAGGTATTCGGACGACGTTCCTTCAGGACGTCTTTGAGTTCCGGGCAGAGCTCGCGGACGAGTTGGTACGAGGAAACGCTCGGTTGTCTCGACACCTTCCGTGAGCGTAGTGGCTTTACGGCGGTTTTCTTCTAGACCTGGAGCACGTCGCCTTCGCGCGCAACCATTTCGTACAACACAGGATTGACGAAGAATCCGATGAAAAGACGGGAGATGAGACCAGCCACGATGACTATGGCGAAGGGTCTTTGAGTGTCCGATCCAATGCCAGTGGAAAGGGCCGCTGGCAGCAATCCAAGGCAGGCAACGAGAGCTGTCATCATAATGGGACGGAGCCGTAAGAGCGAAGCTTGCCGTGTAGCAGTGCGGATACCCATTCCCTCCTTTCGGAGCTTGTTGATGTAGGAGACGAGAATGACGGCGGTTTCTACTGAAACCCCAAGTAGCGCCAGAAGGCCCAAAACTGAGGAGACGCTGAAGGGAGTGTGAGTGACCTTCAGCGCGACTAGCGCGCCCACCGGTTCAGTCATGATGACGCCCAGGGCAATCGTGACGGGGAACTTGAAGTTTCCGTAGAGCGCAAACAAGATCATGAATATCAGCACCAAGGCAAGTGGACCGATAAAGTACATCTGCGATTTGGCCTCAAGAAACTGACTGTATTCGCCGCCCCACGCCATCCAATAGCCCTGCGGCAGCGTCACGGCCTTCTTGACTGCGAATTGGCCGTCTCGTACCGCCCGCTCTAAATCACGCCCCTCGATACTGTATTGCACGCCGATATAGCGGGAGTTGTTTTCGCGGTAGATAAAAGACGCGCCATTCCCCTGGGTGATATTGGCAAGCTGGCTGAGAGGAATCTGTTGGCCATCTGGCGTACCAACCAGCAGATTTCCGATCTCGTGGGCGTTGCTGCGGAACTGCGGTTGCATACGGACGACGAGATCGAACAGCTTCTCCCCTTGAATAACTTGAGTGACTGCCTGTCCGCCTACGGCAGCCGAGATCACAGACTCTACATCAGAAACATTGATCCCGTAACGCGCAATCCTGTCGCGATCGACGTCGACGAGGAGACTCGGCTGGCCAAGCTCTCGCACAACCGTGAGGTCGGTGAAGCCGGGCACATTGGAGAGGGTGTTTTTGATCTGTATTGCTTTGTCCTGCAGCACGTTCAGATCGTCACCATATATTTTGACGGCCAAAGAACTCTTAAGGCCGGTCAGTGCTTCATCCACTGCGTCCTCGGCAGGCTGCGTGTAGTTGAAGATGATTCCCGGGAAGGCGGTGAGTTTCTTATTGATCGATTCGACGAGCTGCTTCTTGTCGCTGAGGTCGCCGGACCACGCTTTGTCTTTGTATGGTTTCAGGCCGACGTAGAACTCGCAGTTAAAAAAGCCTGTGGGATCAGTGCCGTCGTCTGGCCGCCCCAATTCCGAACCCACAACAGTGACCTGCGGATACGACATCAGAATAGTACGTATCTGAGGCGCGATGGTGCTAGCCTCTTCGAAGGAGATGGTGTAGGGCATCGTAGCCCGCACCCAGAGGGCGCCTTCATCCAGATGAGGCATGAACTCGCCTCCGATGAAGGGCACCAGCAACAGGGTCGCCCCAAAGATCAGTGCCGCGATCGCGACGGTGGTCTTGGGCCGATTGAGCGCCCAATCCAGCGGCGCTGCATACTTGCTCTTCATCCATTCGAACGCGCGATTGTGTTTCTCGCGCACACCGTTCTTGAACCAGTAGGAAGCGAGCACTGGGATCAGCGTGAGCGTCAGGATGAGCGCGCCGACCAGTGCGAAGGACATTGTCTCAGCCATGGGGTGGAATAGTTTCCCCGAAGGCCCACTAAGCGCGTAGATGGGCAGATAACCCGCGAGGATGACTGCCACCGAATAGAAGATAGGGCGATCCACATCTTTCGCTGCAGCGAGAATTACCTGGTTCAGGTTGTATTGCTGTCCTTCCCGCAGCGCCAGTTCGCGGTAGATATTTTCGATCATTACCACGGTGCCATCGATGACAATGCCGAAGTCGATCGCGCCGATAGAGAGCAGGTTCGCGGCAACATCGTGCGCGTGAAGTACGATGAAGGCAAACAAGAGCGAGAGCGGAATGGTAAGGGCGACGATGACCGCTGCGCGGACGCTGACCAGGAAGAAGATAAGGACGACCAAAACCAGCGCCATGCCGCGAAGCAGGTTCGCTCGTACTGTGTCCGTGGTCAGGGCCACCAATTCACTGCGGTCGTAATAGGGATGAATTTTGACGTCAGGCGGCAGGATCTGGCGGTTCAGTTCGTCCGTTTTTGCTTGAACTCCTTTGAGCACGTTCTGCGTCTGTTCGCCGCGCAGCATGAGAATGACGCCCTCAACTGCATCGTCATTCTTCTGGAAGCCGAATTCGCCGAGGCGCGGCGCGTGCCCGATCGTTACATCTCCGATATCACGCACTCGGATGGGCACGCCCTTGTTGGCGCCAACTACGATGTTGCCAATGTCATCTGTGTTCCGTACTAGCCCTATCCCACGAACATAGTAGAACTGTCCGCCCTGAGAATAGAACCCTCCGCCAGCATTCGAGTTGTTGGCGGACAGCGCGGTCACGACCTGCGGAATCGTCAGGTGATAGCCGTAGATACGCGCCGGATCAAGTAGCACCTGATACTGCATCACGGTTCCGCCGAACCCTGAGTCGTCCGCTACGCCGTGGACAGAACGATAAGCTCGCTCGATCACCCAGTCTTCAATCGTCTTGAGCTCCTGAGGGCTGCGGTCGGGACTTTCCAGCACATAGCGATAAACGAGGCCGCTGGGGCTGAACAAGGGCGCGACGCTCGGGGTTACGCCCGTTGGCAGCGTAGCTTGAGCGAGCCGCTCAAAGACAATTTGCCGCGCAAAGTAATCGCCAGTGTCGTCTTCGAAGGTGAGGATAATATCGGAGAGCCCATAGAGCGAAATGGAACGCATCACCACCATATGCGGGACGCCGTTCATCTGGAGTTCAAGGGGGAGCGTCACCAGTCGTTCGATCTCTTCCGCGGCATGGTCTGGCCATTGGGTGATGATTTCGACCTGCGGAGGCGAGAGGTCGGGATAGGCGTCCACGGGCATCCGCTGAAACGATATGATTCCACCGACCGTGATGAAAGCGGTCAGCATCAATACCAGAAACCTTTGTCGCAGCGCGGCTTGGACGATTCGATGGATCATTCAGTTGTGAGGACCCTATCCTTGCCAGAGGTATTGTGACATTTTGGGACGTTGTTCAAAGTCATGCGATTCAACTAGCGCTGCAGCGAGTTCGCAAACTGCAAGAACAAGCTACCATTTCCAATGACCTGATCACCCGCCCTCAACCCGCTGGTAATTTCGGTCTGTCCATTCAAGCTTTCTCCGAGCGTCACTGAGCGTCTGCCAAACTGGTTCGGAGAGGCCGCGGCATAGACAAAAGGCTGGTTCTCGCCATCGCGAAGGACGGCAGCGTCCGGAAGAGCAATGGTATTGGGGATTGTGCCTGCGTTTACCGTTGCCACCACGTACATGTCTTTCTTCAGCTTCGCGTCGGGGTTGTTCGTCTCGATACGTGCTTGGAGGGTGCGTGTGCTTGGATCAAGCGATGCCGCGACGTAAGAGATTCGCCCGTGGAAGACTTCAGGATAGGTATCCGTTTGAATTGCGACCGAATCTCCGACGCGTACGTAGGGCAAGTCCTTCTGATAGACATTGACCAGCACCCAGACGGTGCTGATGTCGGAGATCATGAAACATTGTGTGGTGCCCGGCTGAATGAGTTGTCCCGCAGACACGTCCTGCTCGACGACCAAGCCGCCAATCGGCGCCCTTACGGGAACTTCGAAAGAAGGCGGAGCTTTCAGGAGCGCATCGGGATCAGTAATTCCCATGACCTTCAGAGCGGCTTGTGCCGCTGTCAGATCGCCGCTCGCCTGCACCTCGGCAGATTCCGCTTGCTCCACATTCTGTTCGGCGATGGCGTGATGTTGGTACAAATCATGTGCCCGAGCGTTGGCCTTCTGAGCGAGGGCGTATGCGTCCTTGGCCTTCAAATAGTTTGTGCGCAGTTGCGAGTAATCCGGACTCGCCACGTACAACATAGGCTCGCCCTCGCGCACTTTCTGGCCGGGAACGACCACGACCCGACTTACCGGGCCACTCACTTGCGTAATGACCGGCGTCGTGCGAAAGCTGTTGTAGGCCACAGCACCCGTCAGCCGGAGAGATCGCGTCAGCGTCGTGGGTTGAACTGTCAGTACACTCACATGCGACAACTGGTCCTTTGAGATGGCAAACAGTTCCGCACTATTTGAGTTTGTTGCGCCATTCGAACTGGCGGCATTCGGTCCCGGCCCCTTGCAGCCGACAAAAACCAGCATGATCGCCGTCGCGACGGTAAATTGCCAAAGATCTTTACGCATGTTCATGGCAGATTTCTCGTCCCCACTGCTTCCTTCAACTGTTCCAACGCGGTCATATATGAGCCCAATGCCTGGCGATAGGCCAACTGAACGGACCGGTAGCTGCGCTCTGCATCGAGAAAATCCAGAAGACTTGCGGCTCCCCGTTTGTAAGCATACTCGCTGATGTCACGCGAATCCTGCGCCTGCTTGAGATATCCGGAACTGTAGAGTTGCACTACTTCGTCGTTGCTTCTCACCGCCTCATACGCGTTGGCAACATCGGAAAGAACTGCATCGCTGGCCGATTGCTGCAACTCCTGGGCCTGCGTGAGCGCATAGCCGGTGCGTGCGATCTCTCCTTGATTGCGGTTGAAGATCGGCAACGCAAAATTCACGAACATTGAAGCTGTGTTCTCACCAGAGACATGCGTGTAGTCGAACGTGCCATTTACGTCCACTTTGGCGTTGGCCTTGGCGAGGAGGATTTGGCTCTGCGCGGCGGTTACGCTCAATTTTGCGGCACGGAAGTCAGGGCGCATGTCTATTGCTTTCAACTGCAGGTCTTCTATAGTCGCCTTGAGCGGTTGATACGCCAGATCGCCGATCACGTCATAGTCGGCCGGTACCGCGTTGTAGCCCAGCAACTCTCGCAGACTTACAAGCGCCTGCACTCTTGCCAGGCGGGCAGAGGAGACGTCGGTCTGGAATTGCAGAAGCTGCAGCTTAATCTTAAGATAGTCGCCTTCGCCAATATATCCCGCCTTCAATTGTGCTTCACTGATGTCGACGGTCTGCTGAAAGCTTTGCATATCCTGAAGCGCAAACTGAAGAGTTGATTCTGCTAATAAAACACTGACAAACTGCTGGCCTACGTTGAAAGCCAAAGTTCTTTCGGCGTCGGCGACCTGGGCATTTGTAACTGCCGTTTGATCGCGAGCGGCCTGAAGGCGCCGCGGCCGCTTGTGACCACGTTCGAAGAGATACCCTATCCCAATATCGAATTGCTGAATCTGGTCCAGATTGTCCGCCGAAAAATACTGCGGATTGAAGATTGGGACGAACTGACTATCAGCTCCCAGAGTCGGATTGGGACGAAGGTTTGCGGTGATCTCCTGTGCCTGATTCTGAAGAATCAGAGTTCGAGTCGCCTGGAGGGAATGGTTGTGAGTAAGCGCCAGATCAATAGCTTGGTCAAGGCTGATATACGTCCTATTTTGTCCAACACACGTCCCCGCCAGCATCAGGACAAAGGTCGCAGTGGGGGCGAATACCCGAACGTACCTGGAGCGCATAAAGGTTGAGATCAAAGCTCACTGCCTATAGCGTAACGGGCCTCGCATGCATGCTCCAGCCTAAAGAGCACTACGACAAGGTCCATCGACAGTATCATTCTGCGCCTAAGACTATCACTCAGTGCCCAGCGAGAGTATTGAAATTAGTAGCTTTCAAGTTCTGAGATATCGTCGTGCCAACTGTCTGCACCGGCAAAGCTCTGGATGGCTCGGTCTCCCCCCTTGTGCGTCATAGAACTTTAGACCTTCATCGCAGCACATTCAAGCCGCCACTGCTACAAGTGGTCTTAATTTGGAGTCTCCTTGATGGTCGAATTCGCCTCTGTTTTGAAGCCACAAGGAATTGACAATTCGCACGCGCCTTTGCTGAATTCGTGCGGATATATCTCGAACCACTTTAGTGACAGATTCTCTTCTCCTGATGCTCATTGGCTTGCACTGGTTACGGTGCGGTGCTCCCGTTCGATATCGCCAATCGAATTTCTCGTGTAGAAAATATTGACTAAGCTTTCGCAGTTGACATAAAGATGTACGTGTTATTATTCTTCCATTCTCAGGCGCACGCGTGAACGACTCCTGTCGTCCGGTTACTTTCAGGTCAAGGCTTCAGAGCAACACAGTCAGTACCTCAAACGGTCTCCCGTCGTCCGAAATCACTCATTTTGAATTTCGCGACTAATCGGAACATCGCGCAGAGTGGGCTCTAATTCCGACAAATTACTCGCAAGAACCAGTCACATTTCATGCGGCATACGCGCATGAAACCGTCTCCGCAGCTTTCAAATCAGACGGCCTTTTTGAAACGCAATCATGCAACTCAAAGTACATCTAGACACCGATTTTCGATTTTGTCCGAATCAAGCGGCCACGTATTCCTCGGCCACCTTGGTTAAACAGTAAAGCAGCGACGCGTGGAAAATGTTCGCGTCGCGGATCCGCACACATAGGAGCAGCGGATGAGTTGCGCGAAGCATCGCAAACCGCTTCTAGCCGGCTTGACTTCCAGTAGCTCAATGATCGGCTTGATCCTGCTGCCGAAGTGTCCGCTTTGCCTCGCCATGTGGCTCTCGGCATTCGGCATCACAGCCGTGTCGCGCGGGCTATTGCAGTCGTCTCTCGTTGGCCTGTTGCTCTGGCTCATGATCTTCTCTGGTGTGAGGCTATTGTCACTTCGGCTGTCTTCAATCTTAGCCTTGGCGGCAGCTCTGGCTGCGTCATACGCAATTCGACGTTCTCGACCGGTTCACTCGTTTCGTCGGCCGCATTTGCGGGCGTATTGATAACGATGTTCTTCGGGTTGTATTGGTCTTGCATATTTGGACGTTCAAAGGCTTGGCGGTGATTTTCCAGGCTTATCTCGTCCGGGAGACGCGCTTCACGATTTCGGTAGATCTTCAGGAGCTAACGCATGGGTGTTCTCCTTCAAGGATTTTTCAAGTTGCTGCCGAACAATGCGCTTCCTTCACCGGCTGATGGCAAGCCAGGAGTTCCGTGGTGGTGGGACCACCTTGCCGCGCAGGCCAAGGCATTCAGTCTCGCGGGCTTCAGCGCGGTGTGGTTGCCGCCGTCGCTCAAGACGTCGTCGGGGGCCTCGCCTGGTGCGGACGGGTATGGTCCGTTTGACGACTATGATATTGGCTCGAAGAAGCAGAAGGGATCGATTCCAACCCGCTTTGGAACGCGAGAACAGGCACAACGTTGCGCCGCCATTCTGCGCGCGAATGGTTTGGACATCTATCTGGATATGGTGGAACACCAGCGAGCAGGTGACGGGAGTCAGGCGCCAGAGGCCTTCGTGTTTCGATATCTGGGTGCGAACGGAACGCCGGGGACTGGCCGGTTTCCCAAGAATCCGGACAATTTCCTTCCGCAGGTTCCGCGCGATCCAGACCTTGGCGGTCCGCCTTCGGACGATCTGCCGTTTGGACGGGAATTGGCTCCGATCAATGCGAAGCCGCATCTTTATGTCTTCGAGGGTCTGATTGCGGCTTCGGATTGGTTGACCCGTGCGATCGATGCGCAGGGCTATCGTCTCGACGATGTCAAGGGGTTGTCGACCGACTTTGTGCTGCCATATCTGAATAGCAAAGCGATGGCGGGCAAATTTGCCGTGGGTGAGTTTTTCGACGGCAACCGGCTGCTGGTGAATCAGTGGATATTCAATCAAAACGGGATGAAGGGGCGGCCGAGCGCGTTCGACTTCCCGCTCAAGTTTTTGCTGAACAGTATGTGCAACAATCCGGGACGCTTCAACATGGCTGATCTGGATCATGCGGGCCTGATCGGCATCTCGCCGCTTAACGCGGTGACGTTTGTCGAGAATCACGATACGGATCTGCAGAACTCGCAGAAGATTTTCAGCAACAAGTTGATGGGGTATGCATACATTTTGACGTCGGAGGGCTACCCGTCCGTGTTTTACAAGGATTACAGCACCGACCCGAACTGTTTCGGGCTGCAGCCGCAGATCGATAACCTGATATGGATCCACGAGATGCTGGCTTCCGGCACAACGCAGCAGCGGTGGAAGGACTTCGATGTGTTCGCGTACGAGCGTGAGGGCGGATCGCGACTGCTTGTGGCGCTGAATAACGATCCGAATGGGCCTCATACGATCCAGGTGGCGACGGGCTTCGGAGCAAACGTTCACCTGAAGGATTACACGGGCCATGGTGGCGACGTGTTTACCAATGGCGGCGGCGGGGCGACGATCCAGGTGCCGGCCAACGTGAACGGGCTTGGCTATGTGTGCTACAGTCCGGTTGGGCAGGACAGGCCGCTGCCGACGGCAAGCCATGCCGTGACGCAGGACTTTGAAGGCGCCGCCGACCTCGACATCCTGCCGGCATTGAACGGGAAGACCGTGAGTGCGGGCCGGATTTTTTGCGCGGCGAACACGCCGGTAGCGGTCATACTGACGGTGGATCGCACGGGCTGGACCCAGCTTCGCAGATCGAGGTTGCGCTGGAGTTTCCGGATCAGACGCAGAAGACGGTGACGATTACCTCCGGCTCTGCCGCGAACGATGCGCTCAGCGCAACGACCGCGACAGAGGGGTTCTATGCATTGCAGCTGACTGCGAGCGGAATGCCTGCGGAAAACCTGAATCCGGCATATAAGCTATCCGTGACTTATACGGCGCCGCAGACATTTGCGGCGGCTAACCCGGCTTCTTCGCCGAGTGTTGCGGGGGAGTGGGGACCGAAGTTCAACCTCGACAACGTCGCGATCCACGCGCATCTGCTGCCGACGGGGAAGGTGTTGTACTGGGGGCGGCGAACCACCCCCGGCGCCACGACATTTGCTTCGCTGAATCAGCATTCCTGTGAAACGTTCTTGTGGGGCCCAGTCACGGGGCAGAAGGCGCAGACGTCGAACTCGCCTGTCCTACCGGGGGCGGGTGGAGGCGTCAACCTATTTTGCTCAGGCCACAGCTTCCTTCCGGATGGCCGCTTGCTGGTGGCTGGCGGACATCTGTTCGATAGCGAGGGAGTGAATCAAGGCTGCATCTACGATCCTGCGACCGATACATGGACAGCGCAACCGAGGATGAATGATGGACGCTGGTATCCCTCCGCTTTAACCCTGCCGGACGGCGGGGCACTGGTGATGTCCGGATCATTTCTGCCGGGGCGCCCGCAGCCACCTCCCGACAATCCAGTTCCACCCCCAAACGTGAACAATCTTACGAACAATCCAAACCCCCAGATCTGGCGCAATGGAGTCTGGGACCCTACTATGAACTTCCAAAACCCACCGTTATTTCCGCGGCTTCACATTGAGCCCAAGCAGGGCAGGGTCTTCATGTCCGGCCCACAGCAGCAGTCGTTCTTCCTGGACACAACTGGGAACGGCAACTGGATTCCCGGCCCGGTTCGTGACGGCGCTCTCCGTGACTATGCTCCTTCGGTGATGTACGAGAGCGGCAAAGTACTGTTTATCGGCGGCGGACTGGATCCTGTCACTCAGCTTCCGACAAATCTGGCCGAGACGATCGACTTGAATCAGGCGAATCCTCAGTGGCAGCCGACATCGCCGATGCACTTCGCCCGGCGGCAACACAACGCGACGGTCCTGCCGGACGGCACCGTCCTGGTGACGGGGGGAACTCAGGGACTGCCGGGAAACGCGAAGTGGCGGGCCTTCGATAATCTTGACCCAGGAGCGCCTGTCCACCAGGCCGAACTATGGGCCCCTGCCACGGGCAAATGGACTCTCATGGCGGAAGAGGCTACGGACCGCTGCTACCACTCGATTGCGTTGCTGCTGCCGGATGGACGGGTCTTCAGCGCCGGCGGCGGAGAGTATGCGCCCGGCAATCCTGCGCTGCCCAATCAGCCGAATCCGCCGGCCGACTCGCACATCGATGCACAGTTGTTTTCGCCCCCGTATCTGATGAAAGGCACCGCGTCCGCAGATACTCGTCGCACCGACCGAAATCAACTATGGTCAGAGCTTCGATGTGACGGTGGGGCCAACGGACGTAATCGCGAAGGTGAGCTGGATCCGGCTCGGATCCGTCACTCACTCGAACAATCAAAATCAACTGCTGAATTTCCTTACCTTCACTCAGGTTGCAGGCAAGCTGACGATTCAGGCCCCGCGGAACGCAAACGTCGCGCCGCCGGGACACTACATGCTTTTCGTGTTGAACGGGCAGGGTGTTCCTTCGATCAGCCACATTGCGCGTATTTCGGCGCAGCTCGCAGCGCTGCTCGTCCATAACGCGGCGTTTGCGTTGTTGAAGGCAAGCCCCGCGCCGGGGCAAGTGGTCGATATGGTCACGATCGATCGACAGATGGCCGGCAATGCAGGCAAACCCCCGGTGGTAATCGGTGTGACGCCGGCCTGCCCTTACGGAATCGGTGCCTGTTGGGGTGGCGCCTTCGACGCTCTGCAACACCTGAGCGGAATCGACAAGGTGCGCCCCATTCCCAATGGCACGGACTCCACCGCGTTTGTCTACCTAAAGGATGACGCACTGCCCGATCTCGAGCTGTGGCGCCAGGAGTTCGCCGACGTCGCCAACGGATCGTACGAGCTGAGAGGGATTGAGCTGACGCTGGAAGGGACGGTTACCGAGGGCAACGGGTTGCTGACGCTCGCTGGCAATGCGACACGGCCCGAGGTGGTGCTGGCTCCGCTGCAGGCTCCGGATAAGGTGCAGTGGGACATCCATACACGCGAAAACTGGCCAATGTCGCCCGAGGAAGAGACCGCGTATGACCGGCTGTCCGCAAGGCTTGCAGAGGCAGCAGCCGGGGCGACAGTCGAGGTTTCGGGCCCGCTGAAGATGAACGGTAATGAGTTTTACCTGGAGGTTCGTGGCTTCAAGATCAAGGTCTAGGTTCGGGCTAACCGCAGTCATGCGGAATGCTACAGAATGCGAC
Organism: uncultured Acidobacteriaceae bacterium; assembly: GCA_963756685.1. Classification (GTDB taxonomy): domain Bacteria; phylum Acidobacteriota; class Terriglobia; order Terriglobales; family Acidobacteriaceae; genus Edaphobacter. Next base: position 897,506 of record CAVWON010000001.1, on the reverse strand, counting down.
AAATTTCACCGATCGACCAAGAGGTGTCGTAAGCGGCACTCACTGATTTAGCTGACTTATTTTCTTGCATGAATCTCATGAATTGCTTGCGGGGAAAGGGTTGCCTGCCTGCATTTGAATGCTGGTTCATTTGGGAGGTCATTTCTTTGCACTCAATCGATCTGCGGGGTTCTAAAGGGACGATCCGCGCGTTCCATGGGACGCTCTCTCTTGCAGAGGATCCCTGGAACGGAATGTCCTCTTGTTTTCCAATGGGCGCTGGTCGCCCCACTCTCCTATGAAAGGTACATCATGAGCAACTCAGGTAAGTCGACCATCTCTCTCGATCCAGGCTTTCACTTTGATGAAGTACAGCCAAAATTGCCTACCGACGATATTAGTAAGTTGCAATTGCGGAGTGCGATTCTGGCGTTGAATCCCGGACTCGCCGCAGTACTTGGGGGTGCCACGCTCTCCCAGGAAACGGTAACTGTCTCGTCCCCACTCGGCGATCTCGTGGGATTCACCAACCCGTCCGATCCGACACAAAGCATGGTTTTTGCCGGTACGGGCTTCAACACCATCTTTCGGCCGCAGGGTCCGAAATCCACCACGCTCCTGCCGGTCCCTGTACCGGCCAGCGACAACATCCTCGAACTCAATCTGACCGCCGAGACGCTTAGTTTCTCGGCCCCTCTTGGCAACGTGCCTAACCGCGGATTTGGGAATCAGGTCGACATCTTTCTAAATGGAGTGCCGTATGTGCAGTCCGTGAACGACATCACGCCGGGAACTGCCACTGGCATTCATTTCGAACCTGGGATATGGCTCGCCGTGCCGTCCACGACCGTACCTCCCGAGGGTGAGACGACCTACGCCCGCATGGCCTCGATCCCGCACGGAGTCACCATCAATGCCCAAGGAGTTTCTTTCGGACGGAAGACCGGCGCCCCCACCATCCCTTCGGTCAACATCAATCCGTTTCCTATAGGAGCAGCACAACAACCTTCGGCGCCCGGTACTCGGTTCTTCCCCAGCCAGACTGTGACCAATCCGAATACCGCGCGTATTCCCCAAGACCTGACATCGTTCATCGCCGCGGGTACGATCACCCAACCAATGCTCGACGATCCGAATACGGTGCTGCGCGACGCACTCGTTGGGCTCAACGTACAAAGCTTCGTTACCCTGGTCATCACAACGGATGCGGCCGGCAAGCTGCCGACGCCCCCGCCTAATCCGACCAACCCACCGGCTCCCCCAGTGACCACGCCGCCCGGCTTCGGAGGGGGCACGGACGAGATCGCCGAACTGCTCGGCGACAGCAACACGCCACCGACAAATCCGAATGCCAATGCCTTTAAGATGACCGCAGTCTTCTGGATCGAAACGATCCTTGAGACCCTCGTTGTGCCACCGTGCAAGGCTAACGGTTTGCCGATCACGATCCAGGCTGCACCTGAACCTGGAAGTTCGCTTCGCCCTACCTTTTCGCTCACGCCGCCTGAGGACATCACGTCGAACAAAACCATCGTAGTACCTTACATTCAGATTCAATACAGCCAGAGCGTCTTTCTCAACTTTGGCCCTCTCACTTGGCCTCATGTCTCCGTTGCCACTCTGATTCCGGGTTCGCCCATACCGGTACCGGCTTCAGTCTGAACCTAGATACCTAATGAGGAGTACTGAAAAACGCACTTTGACGAGCGCAGATCGACATATCTTTCACTTTAGCGTCCCACAACGATGACGGAGAAGGTACCTGGAACTGGGGTTGGGCGAAACTGTAACTCCTCGGATACCGCACCTGCGTTTTGTCCGAATTTGGAGGTGGCAAGATACACCTTGGCGTCCTGCTGACTTACGATCATCGTCCTGGCTCCGACCTGAGTTTTCACTTCCCGGAGTCTCGAATATTTCATAGGTGAGTCGCGGTGAAAGATGGTGAGCGTTCCGGACGCGTCGGCGAGAAAGAGCATGTTGTGCACAGAGTCGAAGTTGATGTCGCCTGAGTTCGCCGGTGCATCGCCGATGGCGGTGGAATGACCTGTATCCGCATTAATCACGAAGACCTTCTGGTTCCTCACATGTGGTAAAAAGTTGGCGGCGGAAGCTGTCGATAGCCAGTCCGGCCGGACCGGTGCACGGTGCGAGCTGCCATGTTGCCGTGATCGTCTTTGTGGCGGCGTCAATGCGGGTGATTTCACCGAGCGCAGGAAGAGCCACGAAGACACTGCCTCTGCCATCCGCTACAGCGGAACTGGGGCGTCCGCTGAGAGCAATGGTCGCGATGACCTGGTTCGTTGCGGTGTCGATGACGGTCGCGCTGTGGCCACGCGAGTTGAAGACGATCACGGACTTGGTGATGGGGTCAAAGACAATGGCATAAGGGATCAGGCCGGTAGGGATGGAGGTGACAACCTTGAGGGTGGAGCGGTCAAAGACGCGGACGAAACCGGCAGTCCCGTCGGTGACGTCGGTGACGTAGCCGTATCTGCGGGAGTCATCGAGAGCGATGTCACGCGCGTTCGTGAGACCTCTAACGTCACCGGAAATCTTGCCAGTCTCTGTGTCAACGACCATGACATGATTGGTGCGAGGAATGTAGAGCTGATGGGTTGAGGTGTCGAGGCATAAGAAGCCCCATCCTCCCTCGCCACCTAACCTCCATTCGTCCTCAATATGGAAGCCAGTCGTTGATGTGGTTCCGGATGCGTGCGGTTCAGCGGCGCGAAGGATTGTCGCGAAGCTGAGAAGAAGTGAGAGGGTTACAACGAGGCGCACTGTCGGCTTGATGGAGGGCATGTCCGCATTCTTCATTTTCATGATGGAAGATACATTCTCAAAATGCACTTCGACGACCAGTGAATACCGGTCGCCGAAGTGCGTATTACTTTGGGCTAGTTTTTAGTTGGAGGAGAATTGGAATTCATCCGTAAGATCGCCAATAGCTGGGCTATTGGTTGGGACATACGGATTGCCTTCCTTCTGGATCGGGTTCGGCAGGTTGTCGCGGCTGCGAGTGCTGACTGGCGGCAGGCTCCAGTTCTTCTCGATGAATTTGATCAGCGAGACGTGGTCACCATACTCATGTGAGACGTGACCGCCCGTGGAGTACTTCGAGACAATGATCAGCGGGATGCGGGTGCCATCGCCGAAGAAGTCGACCGGCTGAATGTAGCCCGAGTCGTAGTATCCGCCGCCCTCGTCGAAAGTGATGAAGATGGCGGTGTCGGCCCAGAGGGCAGGGTTCGCCTTGACCTGATTGACGATCTTCTTGACGAAGCCCTCGTAGAGGTCGAGTTTGGAGGACGCCGGGTGACCATCGTTGAAGCCGCTGGGCTTGACGATGGAGACCGGGGGCAGGTTACCGGTATCGATATCTTCGTACAGTTCAGTGGTGTCCGCAATGTAAGTCTGACGTGCGGCCTGGGTGCCCATGAACTGGGTCTGATACTGGAAGGGGTTGCAAATGTTGCAATACTCATCGAAACTGTTCGACTCGGTAGGATCGGTAACGTAAAGGTCCCAGTCCTCGCCGAAGTACTTGAAGGGCACGTTGTGGGCGACGAGATCGTCACCGATGCTCTTCTGGCTGGTGGGAGGAATGGTGAAGGGCGAGTACTGCGAGGTAAGCGTACCGTCGCCGTTGTAGCCCGGGTTGTAGTTGTTGACCAGGTAATAGTTCCCCTTGACGCAGTTCGGATTAACCGGCCGCTTGAGGGATTGGAGGTAGTTAGTGACAGCCGGAATTCCTGGCTGGCTGATGTCGCCGCAATTGACATAGCTGCCGCCGCCGTAGCCATCCTGATCATAGAAGTTGTTCGTGGAGGCCTGTGGGTCGGGGTTCTCGACCTGGTTGGTTGGGGGAGGAGCGGCAACGCCGTTGGAATTGGTGTAGAAGATGGCGTCGCCGAAGCCAAACATGATGTGGTTGGCGCCGGTGCCCCCCATTACTGATTGGTGGAAGTTGTCGTTGAGGGTGTACTCGTCAGCGAGCTGTTTGAAGTAGGGAGCATCGCCCTGCGCCATGTTATAGAAGGCCATGGAGGTAGAGCCTTCGCCGGTCGTGGTATCACTGAACGTGCTGGGCTGAGGAGCGCCGTTGCTGCCGGTACCGACCGTGGTCTCAACCCAGGGGAAGAGATCATTCAAACAACCGCTGGGGTTGTCCTTGGTGGAGTAGTCGGTGTTGCAATCGGTCTGCTGCCACATCTGAAAAAAGCGATGCACGGGGCTATTGGTGTAAGCGTCATATGGCATCTTGGCGCCGGTGAGTTGGAAGACGCCTTCTCGCAAGGAGGTTGCGTCGGTGATCCGGGTGTCAACCTGTCCGCCGGCGATGCCCGTTGCGCCAGTGAGAAGGAACTTGTCGTACCCGGTGGCGAGGCCAGTGTCGGCAAGCTTCGCAACTTTGAGAGTGGTGAAGGGAGCACTGGTGGCGCTGGGCGCTTCAGGACCACCCGCGAGGGCCGGCGGAAGCGTGCTGTAGATGCTCTTGGATTGAGGGCTGTTGGAGAAGAACCCACCGGAGGCCGTATTGTCGAGGGCAGAGAACTGTGCCGAGAGCGAGTAGTTGGGGCCAGGCTTACCGTCGGTTTTGACGATGCCCTTGGACAGCAGGTTGGAGACGGTTTCGCCTTCCTTCGGCATGTAGGTACCGTAAACGTGATCGAAGGTGCGGTTTTCGCCAATGATGACGATGACATGCTTGATGGGAGTAGTCGTTGCTGGTGCAGCTGTTTGGGCGTAGGCGGATTGTGGCAGTCCCGCAAACACTTGCAGCGCAATCAACATCATCGCGCCGCACTTCAAGGTCCCGTTAGGGGCGTTGACAGTACGTTTCAAGTTAATACCTCCAGAACACTGAGGGACTGCGCAAGCAGTTGGGGAGTGCCTCCTCAGTGGGACAACCGTAGAGGCAATGACTCCTTCGATGTGTAACGCAACAATGAAATGATTAATAATTACGATTACGTTATTCGTCGCATTTCGTCGCAGAAAAAATTCTTATGACAGCAACAACTTTTCGTGGGCTGGCTCCCACAGGTCGCCCGCTCCTTAAATCGTGTTGGCCCTTAAGAAAACTACACGATAACTTTGTACGGCCTCATCATCTCGTTGTCTTCGTGCTCGAGGATATGGCAGTGCCAGACGTAGAGGAGTTCTTCTCCCGGGGTTACACGCGCGTCATGTGGCAGATCAAAGCGCAGAATAATGCGTGTGACGTACCCGGGATACGACTTGATGGTGTCTTTTTGCGCAGGGCGTTCGTTGCTTTCGGGCGCCATAGGCTTACCGGTGAAGACCAGTTTGCCTGTCTGCTGGTAGGTCGGGACGTCGAAGGCCTGGCGATTCAGGACCTGGAAGCGCACGAGGTGGACATGTAGCGGATGAACGTCTCCGGTGATGTTGACGAAGGACCAGATCTCGGTGCTGCCGGCCTTAGGGTCTTCGGTGATGGGCTCGTGCCAGCGTGCATTGCCTAAGAGGCCAATGATGACGTAACCATCGGAGGGCCGCTCTTTCTCCGACACCAATAACAGCCGTTCCCGCGTGGCATAGGTGGGGTTGAGCGGTTCAAAGGGGGCCAGCGCCTCCGTCACGGTGCTGGTGTCTTTTCCGGAGAGGGGCTTGGTCACCTTGAAGAGCATGACGTTGTCGGCGAGAAACTGGCCCCCCATGGTGTAGGGGGCAGGAGCGTCGTTGATAAGCGAGAAGGCTTTGCCCTCGCAGCCGGAGAAGTCAATAACGACATCGAAGCGTTCGCCGGGGGCGATCAGCAGGTAACGAAGTTCGAGTGGAGCAGGCAATAGTCCGCCGTCGGTGCCGATCTGCTGGAACGAAGGGACGTCAAAGGATTCGCTCGTGACGCTACCCATTGCGTCGGAGTTGAACAGGCGCAGGTGGTAGAAGCGCGAGTTGGCCGCATTGAGGATGCGGAAGCGGTATCTTCTTGGTTCAACCTCGAGGTACGGCATAACCTTGCCATTGACGCAGTTCATGTCGCCATAGAACTCTTGTATCCAGAGGGGATGCTCGACAGGACCGTTGACGACCTTCGGATAATAGAGGGAGCCGTCACGATGGAAGAGGCGGTCTTGCAGCATCAGAGGGATTTCGAACTCGCCTTGGGGGAGGTTCAGCCCTTTTTCCACCTCGTCGCGGATCAGATAGAAACCGGCAAGGCCAGCGTAGACGTTCAGACGCGTGATGCCGAGGGCGTGATCGTGGTACCACAACGTGGCGGAGGGCTGGCAGTTCGGGTAGCAGGAGGGGCGCGGATTAAACTTTGGGCCGTGTTCGCCGTGAGCCGTGAACCAAGCATCGGGATAGCCATCGTCGTCGGGCAGAGTGCAGGCGCCGTGAAGATGAGCTACCGTACGCACCAAAGGAAGTGTCTGCTCCGCACCATGGATCGAGTGATCGATAGGAAGAAGATGTGTGCTGGGGAGCCTGCTGACCCAATTGATATGAAGGGGCACGCCACTTTGCGCCTCGATTGTGGGGCCCGGCCATGAGCCGTTATACCCCCATACGATTGTAGGAGAGAGGTCGCGATGCACCTTTTGTTGGAACTGGAACATCTCGATTTCAACTATCTCGCCAGGTTTGCCCGTGGGGCGAATGACAGGTGGGATGGGGAGGGGATCAACGTAGCGGGTCAGTTTGACGCCACTGCGTACCGGTGTTGGTGATGCCATCGCCTGTCCGAGACCCTGTGCGCCTTTGCTGAGTGTGGCTCCGGCCGCCGTGTAGAGACCACTTTGAAGAAGTCGACGCCTGCTCAGCATTGTTCGAAGCCGATGCTGACGCTAGTTTTGGTCGGTAAAAGTTTCATTACGTCTTTTTCTATCCAACTTCGACGATAGATTCTCAGAAGCAGACTAGCTGGCGCTTATTACGGTTGCGTGAAGGAGTTTTTGCTGGAGGCCGACGGTGCAATAGGAGTGGCCAAAATCGCGCTTAGCCGGCGATACACTCAAGATTACGGGGACACGCGACCGGCCCGTTTTGGACACGCTTCAGTTCTGACCCCCCGAGTGGTATCTGGGATTTAAGGAGGATCTGGAGGAGCCGGTGAACGGCCGGTTCGGCTGCCTATTCGCCTGTAGAGATATGGATTCTCGCTAAGCCCTCTTCGCGTCAAATGCGATCGATATCCTAATTAGCTGCTTGTCTCCCCCTTCATCTGTTTCCTCGGAAACGGCAGGCACAATTCGGCCGAACGAATCCTTAAGGAGGAAGCGCATTGGCCCGCAAACTCCTCGTTTTGCTCTCTGTTTTCCTCTGTGTGCCTTTCGCGCGAACTCAAATCTCGTCTCTGCCCTTGCAACTGGCAGCTGCTACGACTCCTTCAAAGGCGTCGATCGAGCAGATGCTCTCTGGGTTTCCAACGGATACAGAAACCGTGATAGCCACCGGTCTCCTTTTCATTCCCGGATCGAACCGCCGACGTCGGCCCTTTCAGGGCCGCCTAGCACGGAACTAAGTGATCTGGAATCAGCGGATATCATTGAGAAGATTAGCCTCGTGACCTCTTCGATTTAGGATGGTTGGGACTATTTGGCTGGTTTCGAACGTACGATGATCGTTTATTGGTCGTACGGTCGTGGCCATCTCGCCTCTCATTAGGCGCCGAAATACCAAAGCGGAATAACACTAAACCCAAACCCTCTGCGCGAGTGGGACGTCTCTCTTACTTACGGAGTGGTGTTAGGAAGAAGAGCTGATGGAGTCTACAACACAATCTCCCGCGAAGCCGGTATTGAGCACGCAAGATGCGCAGAACGCGTCAGGCCTGTTCTCTTCCGAAGCAGTGCTTAACATTCTGCGGTTGATTTTTGCTGGAGCGCCGTTGGCTGAAGTGCTCACCATCATTGCTCGATTGGTTGAATCCCGGGACGACGGTACTTTGTGCAGCATCTGGCTTCCGCACGATGACGGAAAGCAGCTTTATTGTGCGGCGGCGCCCAGCCTCCCTGGATTTATCTCTGACGCAGGGTCGATGACGATCGGTCCAAAGGGTGGATCCTGTGGCACAGCCGTCTATCGGAAGGAACCGGTCTATGTAAATGACATTCTCACTGATCCCGTCTGGGATCATTATCGTCACCGGCTCTTGCCTTTTGGAATTCGAGCAGTGTGGTCGAGGCCCCTGTTCACGAGCGAGGGCAATGTCCTGGGTACTTTTGCGATTCATTACCGTGAAGCACGTAGCCCTGACGCTATCGATCTGGAGTTAATCGAGAATTTCAGTCACATCGCGGGTATCGCGATTGAACGTCACCTGAATGAAGAAAAGTTACGGCATGAACGCGATCGCCTGCGATTGCTTTTGGAAATCACAAGTAGCGTGACATCCAGGTTCGGACCTCCGTCAAGTGGTTGAGGCGCTTTCGACGAATCTATTCAGGACAATGCAATGTGACGTCTCCGCCTTGTTGCTACCGGACTCAGAGAGCGGCGAGTTACGCGTCACTACCTTGTACAATCCAGACGCGAGAGGACCCTTCCGAGAGGGATCGTTGGTGCCGATGAATAGTTCGATCTCGGGTCAGGTATTGCGGAAGGGCAAGAGCGTCCGGATCGATAGCTTCGAACAGGTCCGCAAGGATCCTGAAATCTATGGGAATCCTGACGGCCAGCTTCTTTATGAGCGCGTGATCGAGGAAGGCCTCAGCGTGGGGTGTTATCTTCCGCTCGTAGGCCGTGATCGCGTGGTTGGCGTTCTGATGCTCTCTAGGCGTTCGGACAATGCTTTTGAGAATGACGACGTCATCTTGCTTGAGCAGGTGGCTTGTCAGATAGCGATTGCAGTTGAGAACACGTTGGAGTACGAAAAAGCAACAAAGGATCGAGACAAAGAAACGAAACAACGACTATATCTCGAAGAGGAAATTCGCGCCGAGTTTGGGGCAATTGTCGGTGAAAGTCCGGCTTTGAAGACCGCCCTGCACCTTGTGTCCGTTGTAGCGCCTACGGATTCGAGTGTGCTGATTCTGGGTGAGACCGGAACAGGGAAAGAGCTGATTGCACGCGCCATTCACAATCTGAGTGGTCGCCGTGAGCGGGCCTTCGTTAAATTGAATTGCGCCGCGATCCCGCTGGGGCTCCTCGAAAGTGAGCTGTTTGGGCACGAAAAAGGGGCGTTCACCGGAGCGATTGCGCAGAAGACGGGACGATTTGAGCTCGCGCACAAGGGCACGCTCTTCCTCGATGAAGTTGGCGACATTCCCTTGGAACTTCAGGCAAAATTGCTGCGAGTCCTGCAGGAGCAGGAATTCGAGAGGCTGGGCAGCAATCGCACTCATAAGGTAGACGTCCGTCTAATCGCAGCCACCCATCGTGATTTGACCGCGATGGTAAAGCAGACGACCTTTCGCGAAGACCTCTACTATCGGCTGAAGGTATTTCCGATTAATGTTCCCGCCTTGCGGCAGCGTACGGAGGACGTCCCGAAGCTGGTCTGGCACTTCACAGAGATTTACGCGCGACGCATGAACAAGAGAATCGACACAATCCCTCCGGAGACTATGGATGCGCTCCTGCGATATCGCTGGCCGGGAAACGTGCGCGAATTGCAGAACTTCATCGAGCGCGCAGTGATCCTCTCTCCTCACACTGTATTGCGAGCGCCAACTTTCGAACTGGAAACCTTCAGCGTCCACAAAAGCCCAATTATGGTCATGACGGGTCTTGAAGAAGTGGAACGAGACCACATCCTCCGCGCGCTTGAAGCAAGCAATTGGGTTGTGGGCGGTCGAAATGGCGCCGCGGAGCGACTAGGAATGAAGCGCACGTCCCTGGTTTACAAAATGCGGAAGCTTCGGATAATCCGCCCCGCGTCCTCTCAACAGGAGACTCGGGTACGCCAGGTGTGACTTTCTCTTGCCGCATGCCGCGACAATTGTCGCGACGAGAATCCGTCAGTGGCGGAGATCAGGCACAAATCCGTCACCGATGAACCAAAGCATATCGGGCCCCTCTCAATTGTATGTTCCTGTAGATAGAAGAACCTGTCGCCTTCATAATCTCGCTTGGAAGTCCTCGTGTGATGGCAAGTAATTTGCTTGTTTAGAGTCACGCCTGAAATCAGTAGCGAGTGGCAGGTTTGTGTTGGGCTTATCGCAAAGCTTGGTCTGACCTGAGAATCCGGCGAAATGAAACAAGACCATGTCGATTCTCGGCTCGAAATACAAAACCGTGCGGTCGATGACGCGGTCTCTCGCGGCGAGTTTGTCCGCCGAAGATCAGATGGTTCAGTCCTGTCCTGAGGCCAGTCCTGTGAAATGGCATCAGGCCCATACCACCTGGTTCTTCGAAACATTCGTGCTGAGGCCGTTTCTCGCCGATTACAAACCATTCCGCGAAGACTTCCATCGTCTCTTCAACAGCTATTGCATCTCTCTCGACGAGGAGATTCCCGAGAAGAAGCTGCGTGCCTCCTTTTCTCGTCCGTCGCTCAATGAGGTTCTGGCCTTTCGTGAGCACGTTGACCAGGAAATGGGAAGACTCTTGGAGCACTCCATAGATGAGGAAGCGTCACGTCGCATTATGTTGGGCCTGAACCATGAGCAACAACACCAGGAACTGGCGCTGACGGATATCAAGCACGCGTTCTTCTCGAACCCCACGCGTCCCTCGTATGAAAGGGCTGCGCTCGACAGCCAGTCCAGCCACACGATCTCGACGCTCAAATGGCACAGCGTTCAGGGTGGACTGATTGAAATCGGTCATCCGGTAAACGCGGAGAGCCCCGATGAGTTTCTGTTTCGACAACGAGACTCCCCGTCATAAGACCTACCTGGAGCCGTTCAGAATCGCAAACCGCCCAGTTACATGCCGTGAGTATCTGGAGTTTATGTCGGATGATGCCTATACGCGTTCCGAATTCTGGCTGTCGGATGGTTGGGAGACGGCGAAGCTGGCAGGTTGGGAGGCTCCGCTGTATTGGGAGCGCGATTCCGGTGATGAGACGGGCTGGCGCGTCTTTACTTTGAGGGGATCGCACGGGCTCTCCTGCCTTCTCGATACCCCCGTTTGCCACATCAGTTTCTTTGAAGCTGATGCCTTCGCCCGCTGGCGCGGCTGCCGGCTCCCAACAGAGTCGGAATGGGAGCTCGTTGCGAGCCCGAAACCGCAGACTGGTAATTTGCTGGCTACCGGGATGCTGCATCCCGCAGCGGCGACCGGAGAGGGTATCGATCAACTCTTTGGAGATTGCTGGGAATGGACTGCCAGCCCCTACACCGGCTATCCGGGTTACAAGCCCCTTCCAGGAGCATTGGGCGAATACAACGGAAAATTTATGTCCGCTCAGATGGTCTTGCGCGGGGGCTCCTGCGTCACGCCTGCGGACCACGTGCGCGCAACCTATCGGAATTTTCTGCCGCCCGCAATGCGATGGCAATTCACGGGAGTACGATTGGCGGTCTAAATGGTCTCTGCCGGCCTGGCTACACTTTGTTGCGACAAAGTTCGCGACCGATTCCCGTCAGTGTTGGACATCCGTCGCGCATTCGTCAGTGACGGCTGAGATCTGTCCGCACTTGCAAAATCGACTCTGCAAGCCAGAAGGAGTTAGCTTCGCAGCCGGCTGTGGATTGAGAGATCGGCGTTTGGCATTGCGGTTGCTCCAGATGCCTGGCATGCTCCCCGCCACGAGCAGGAGAACCTGCCATTAAGTGGCAACAATCAAACAGAGTAAGAAGGAGTTTTATGAGTCCTGTTCTTTCCCAGGTTGCTGTACCTGTAACATCCATTCACAAGGTCGAAGCAGATGGAGTCGAAGTCTTCTACCGTTCGGCGGGTGAGCCGAACGCGCCGGTCGTGCTTCTGCTACACGGATTTCCAACATCGTCGTTTATGTTCCGCGAGCTTATACCACGCCTCGCAGAACAGTTCCGAGTGATCGCACCAGACTTCCCTGGTTTTGGATTCACGGTAATTCCTGAGAGCCGAAACTATACCTACTCGTTCGACGCGTTGGCGCACACCTTGGAGGCCTTCACAGATGCGGTCGGTCTCAATCGCTATGCGATTTATGTGTTTGATTATGGTGCCCCCACAGGCTTCCGTCTGGCGATGAGCCACCCCGAACGAATCACGGCGATCGTTTCACAGAACGGCAATGCCTACGAAGAGGGACTCGGCGACGCATGGGGACCAATCAGGAAATATTGGTCCGCGCCGACCAAAGAAAACAGGGACGTGATCCGCCAAAACATCCTTAATTTCGAAGGAACTCGCTGGCAGTACACGCACGGCGTAACGAATCCGGAAACCGTTGCGCCCGAGTCGTACACCTTGGACGCCGCCTTGTTGGAACGCCCGGGAAACAAGGAGATTCAGCTCGACTTGTTCTTGGACTACGCATCGAATGTGAAGCTTTACCCGAAGTTTCAGGACTACCTTCGCGAGTCGAAACCACCTTTGCTGGCTATCTGGGGCAAGAACGATCCGTTCTTCATTCCCGCCGGCGCTGAGGCTTTTCGAAAAGACTTACCAAATGCGCAGGTCCGGTTCCTGGATACAGGCCACTTTGCCATTGAGACGCACGTTGTGGAGATAGCTGCCGCGATGAAGGAGTTTCTCGGAATCGGCGCCGTTTCCCGTGGTACAGAGAAGAGGGTTGCACGATGAAATCCTCTCCCCAAGCGGGTACGGTCGTCTTGGTTCACGGAGCATGGGCTGACGGATATTGTTGGAGTAATGTCATTCTCCCCTTGAAAAGCAAGGGACTCAAGGTGACGACAGCGCCAATTCCCCTCACAACTCTCGCAGAGGACACTGCCGCTCTTCGACGCGTAATCGAGAAGACCACCGGCCCGGTGATTCTCGTCGGACACGCGTATGCGGGCGCGGTGATCGCTGCAGTCCAAGACGATCGAGTGAAGTCTCTGGTGTACATAGCGGCGTTGGCGCCCGATGAGGGAGAAACGGTCGCCGATGTCTTTTATCGGATGGCCCCCCACCCCAAGGCACCCCAACTCGCCCCCGATGCATATGGACTGATTTGGATGCCGGAAGACGGATTTAATCAGGCAGTTGCTCATAAGGCCTCTTCCGATCAATTAACCATCATGGCAGCGGTTCAGCGGCCAATCTCGGTGAACTGCATTCAGGAGAAGGCTCCCGCTCCGGCGTGGAAGACAAAGCCGTCGTGGTTTCTTCTTGCCGAGAGGACCGCATGATCAACCCCGCGACTCAGCAATTCATGGCTGACCGGATGGGAGCAACTATTCGATCGTACAAGGTAGACCACACTCCAATGCACACGGCGCCAGAGCTGGTGGTTGACATCATCCTGGAACCCGCGCAAAGTACGTCGCCAAGATAGAACTTCGGGCCGCGAATGTCGCTGTCAGCCAGATGAAAGGCATTCGCGGAGCGTCGTTCAGATATTAGATCACTCGAGAATGACATCATGACAGCCAAACCTGTTGCTATCGTCACTGGCGCAAGCCAGGGAATCGGTCGCGCGACTGCCTTGCGGTTGGCACGCGATTTCTCCGCCGTCGTACTCGTAGCCAGAAACAAAGAGGAGTTGGAGCAGACCGCGGTGGCAGTCAACTCCGCAGGCGCGGAGTCACTGATCTATGCGCTCGACCTGCGGGAGCCTCAGTCTGCCGAACTTGTCGTCAAAGGCACCCTTGATCGCTTTGGCAGAATCGATGCCCTGGTCAACATTGCCGGTGCGGTGCCGCAGATTGATTTGTTCGAGATGACAGATGCACAGTGGGACGACGGCATTGCTCTCAAGCTTCACGGCGCGCGCCGCCTCACTGTAAAAGCCTGGGATGCACTGAAGGCCTCGAACGGATCTGTCATCTTGATCTCCGGAAGCGCTGCCTTGGATCCGAAGCCAGGTTTCGCGGCTGTAGCGGCCGTCAACGCAGCCATCATTGCGCTGGCGAAGGCCTTTGCGGAACAGGGTATTAAAGATGGGGTCCAGGTCAACAGTGTAGTGCCGGGCGCGGTTATGACGGGTCGTCGCCGCTCCTTCATGGACCATTGGGCCCCGGAGCACGGTATGAGCGTTGAAGAGGCCATGAAGCAGTTTCCAGAAAAGGCCGGCATCGCTCGCTATGGCAAACCAGAAGAAGTAGCCGACCTGATGGCCTATATGGTGTCGCCTGCAGCGAAGTGGCTGACGGGAACTTCCGTGCGTATGGACGGTGGCGAAATCAAAGGCATCTAGTGCAGGGACCTTGGAAGAAAGGCCATCCTGTCGGAGAACAAAGCAAATAATTAAGGCAGACGCGATCCAGGTAATCTCCCACGTTCATTTAGTACCTGCTGAGGGGCGTCAAACTGGCTCGTAGAGGGGCCTCCGCGCAGGCTGTTGCGCCCGCTTCCCTAGCGTCAAAGATGAAACTGAATCGGCTTGTGGCAAGCTCAACGGGCACGGACTCGACGGGCGTTCCCCGCTAAAGGCGTAGAGGGCTGCGAAGCCTAATAGAGTCTGTGCGGAGGCGAAGATGGCCAGCGCGGTGCTGAAGCTGAATGCAATCAGATGCTGAAAACACAGCGCTCCTACGCCCATCCCGACGAAGTTGGCGAAACTTGCCAATCCAGTAATCTGTCCTCTGTGCTTAGGGTCCAATGATGTCGTAATGCTGGACATCAGCGGATGCGTCGCGTCGAATCCAACGGACAGAGCTGTGATGACAAGCGCGGCGACGAACCGCGGACTGTGAGGAAGCAATAGGAAAGCACACCCTGCCGCCCAAAGAAATCCAAACGGGACGACATATCGCCTTCCGTAGCGATCTCCCCATCTTCCAATCATGGCGCCGAAGAAGATACCTGGCAGACCGTATCCTACGAGGGCCAAGCCGATGCCGGCGTCATGCAGATGATACCGGCGTGTAAGCAGAAGGCCGAGCCACGCGAAGATGCCGCCATGGAAAGCTCCATTGCAGAAAATGAACGCCATGGTTCGGCCCCCCCGCGGAGCGTCCAGAACAATGAGATACTCGCGAATCACTTGGCCAAAGGAACTAGGCCTGCTGTGTACAGTGATGACTGAGCGAGCGTTCTTGACGACGAAGACAGCGCCAAGGCAGCACGTGCACGCGAGCACTCGAAACTCGTTTCTCCACCCGAAGAGCGGATTCAGAATGGGCCCCAGTGTTGAGCCAAATCCGATACCCGCTGCGATAGCTCCGAACATCCTGCCCATCGGGCGTCCCTGGATCGCATAGGGATAGCGGTCACCAACAATCGCCAGAACGATTGTCACGATTCCGCCACACCCCACACCCGATAGTATCCTCGCGGCGATAAGCATCCGCCACGATCCTGCAAATGAAACTATCAGCATGGTCGTCGTGGCAAAACAGAGAAGGGCCGCCAGCGTACGAGTGCGTCCCCACCAGTCAGATAGTGCTCCGTATACGAGCGTAGATATCCCATAGGGAACCAGGTAGCCTGGAATGACCCAGCCCAGTTGATAGGCGGGCACCGAAAACTCCCTCGAAAATGCTGGGATGAGCGGCGCGACCATGTAATTGCTGTAGGAGATAGCGAACGCGATGGTTGCCATTACCCAAAGCTGAGAGTCCTTGTTCGTTGCAGGGGGTGCCGTCAGGGTTCCCATAGTATCGGCGCGACCCTTATTCGGAGACTAATGTCCCTTGCTGTTGATTGAATAGCCGCAATCTGGCCAGAACAACCTGTTTGACCGCCTCTTCGGCAACAGGCAGCAACTTGTAGGGAACAATCTCCCGTGGCTTCTGGACGAAGGCATCTTCCAGTCCACGTCGCCACGCGATCCGCAACTCAGTGTTGATGTGAATGATATTTATTCCGGCCGCGATCGCGCCCTGCAGGTCGCCATCTTCTGTGCCGGAGGCGCCGTGCAATGTCAGTAAGCTCTTCGACGCGCTCTTAATGTCTCGAATGCGCGCTAAGTCGAGCCGCTTTCTCACACTCCCTTGCACCATGGCTTGCAGCATGCCGTGGCTATTGCCGACTGCCGGAGCGAGAACATCAACCCCGGTGCTTTCTACAAACTGTCTTGCTTCCTCCGGCGTAGTGAGTTCCTTCGAGCGGTCGGGGACCGATTCGTGAATCTCAGACCCTGTCCCAATGTTCCCAATCTCCCCTTCGACAAGGATCGTTGGACTGATTGATTTCAGGGCCTCGACCGCTTGCTTGGTTTGCTTAACGTTTTCATCAAACGGCAATGCGGATAAGTCATAAACGATCGAATCGAATCCAGCTTTGGCCGCCGCTATTGCGCTGTTCAGGGAATGTGTGTGGTCAGCATTGAGAAAGATGGGGAAGCCCTCTTCATCGCGCAAGCTCTTAACCAGGACCGCGACTTGATGAACGCCCAAAAATGCGCGCTCACCTTCCGATGCACCGACGATTACCGGGACCTGCAATTC
This sequence comes from uncultured Acidobacteriaceae bacterium, assembly GCA_963756685.1. Classification (GTDB taxonomy): domain Bacteria; phylum Acidobacteriota; class Terriglobia; order Terriglobales; family Acidobacteriaceae; genus Edaphobacter. The sequence goes on along the minus strand of CAVWON010000001.1, from coordinate 881,130 downwards.
CTGAGCAGACGCGAATACTGCTTTTAACAAGATCCAATCGGAGACGTTGAAGTGACCGATGGCCGCGCCGTTGCTTTGCGCTTCTTCTAATGCATCTCTTAGTCGGTTCACTGTTTCCCCTTAGCGTGTTCAATACTTCCTGGGTCGAACGCGCTTGTATCGACTATGCGGGCCTTGTTCGCACTGAAGATGATCACCGCTTGCGCATCAAGAGGCTGTCGGTAGCGAGGGGGCAGACGAGAATAGAGGACTTAGCCCCTCGACGAGCGTTGGGTGGGCCCAGATGGCATCGCGCAGTGCGGTATAAGGCAACCCCGCTATAATCGCAGTCTGTACCGAAGCCATGATCTCTCCGGCGTCAACAGCGAAGGCGGTGAAGCCAAGAATAAGATCATCGCTTACTCCTACGAGCGCTTTCAAGAATCCGCGTGTCTCGGAGAGTGTATGGGCCCGCAGCACTCGTTCCATTGGGACTTTGAACAAGCGATAGGCGACTCCCCGGGCTTTGGCTTCTTTCTCCGTCAGACCTATGCGCGCAAGTTCCGGGTCAGTGAAAAGGGTATAGGGGATTTGCCTTCCTGTCGTAACATGATTTCCCCCTGCAAGGTTGTCGCGGACCACGCGGAAATCGTCAACGCTGACATGCGTGAACTGAGGGGATCCCGCCACTTCGCCGATGGCCCAAACGCCTGGCGCAGTCGTCTCGAGTCGCTCATTGACCTTGATGTAGCCGCGATCATTCACTTCAACGCCGGCCAGTTCCAGTCCTATGTTCTCCGTGTTTGGCCGTCGACCCGCGGCAACAAGCAGATGCGTGCCCACGAGAGTCTTTTCTCTTCCCTCTTGCTCAACAATAACCGTCACTGAACTGCCTGATTTGCCAGAGATGCGTTTCAATCTTGCATTCATGACCGTGTCGATGCCCTCGTCCCTGAACAATGTCGCAAGATTGCTCGTCACGTCATCGTCTTCTAAGTGCAACAGACGGTCATTTCGATCGATGACGGTAACCTTGCTGCCGAACCGACGCATAGCTTGCGACAGTTCCAGTCCAACGTAGCCGCCGCCGATCACAATAAGCTGCCCGGGGACCTGCTCCAGTTCGAGTGCCTCGATGTGCGTCAGTGGCTGCGCATCAGATAGGTCTGGAGCCGGTTCAGACGCGGCGCGCGTACCCGTAGAGACGATCACATTTGCCCCACAGAGTCGACGAGTCGTCCCGTTAGCAAGAACGACTTCCAGAGTTTTCGGTCCTATGAAGCGCCCCGATCCGAGAATGAATTCCGCTCCGGTCTGCTTGAAGCTATCGAGATACACATTGTTCAAGCCCGCTACCATCGCCCGCTTTCGGGCCCGCACTGCCGGCATGTCGATGCGGAAGCCATCTGCGACTGCGCCGAACTCTTTGCCTCGACGAAAGTAGGACGCTACCCTCGCACTCTGAATAATGTTCTTGCTCGGGAGACATGCAATGTTCGGGCATGAGCCGCCGATGTACTTTCGTTCAATCACCGCAACGCGCTGGCCTTGACCCGCAAATGTCCATGCGGCAAGCGTGGCTCCTGTGCCGTCGCCGAGGATGACTAGGTCGTAGTCCTCCAAAGCGAGAGCCTGGTTTGCATCGTCCGATGGAAGTCTCTTGCTTTCACTTATGTTCATGTTGCGAAGATGATGCAACCAACATGCCATAGGGTATGGATTCGGTTAGAGGAAGAGCGTATGACCTAAGTGGTTACGTCGCCATACATTAATGCACGGAACAGATGGCCGGCGTTAGGCCTTGCGTGACAAGCTCGCGACTAATTGCCGACACTGACAGGGAGCGGACGCAGAGACCGTCACAGAACGCGCGCGTCGCGATGAGTTGAAGGACCGTCGGCGACAGCGGATTGGGATGCCTTGAGCGCGGCACGCTAAACCCAGACAGAAAGGCAAACCGGAAGGGAGCGGTATTGTTCAACCATCTTCCTTTATAGGGCGAGTCGCAAGAGCCAGGTCAAAACTCGAACACTCGACTCCGACGCAACGTGGGAGAAAGACCGAGACCGCGAGAGGTGCCGGAACCAGCCGATCAGTTCAAAATCCTATTTACCTTCATTAGCTACACAGATTTGAAAAGGCTGGCGTCGCCGGTTACTCATGATTCCTATTCAACAAATTCCACAGGTCTTTAGAAGAAACGCGCACGACCAATACGCGACCATCTTGGGAAATTGTCATGTCCTTCATAAATAGGAACTTATCCAATGAACACGAAAACCTCCCGAAACGGGAGGCCCACTCTTGTTCAGCTAAGTTATTGATTCTAAATGGTGGCCAGAGACGGGATCGAACCGCCGACGCCGGCCTTTTCAGGGCTGCCGGACAATTCAGCTAAGTGGCCCGGAATCAGCGGATCTTTCTGAAGATAAAGCTTTTATGTTCGGTCGTTTTTAGGACTGATTAGGTTCAAATTGGGCCCATTTGGGATGCGCATTGTTCGCGTATTGTTCGCGCGACTAGCGTAGGGTGCCGATGACGGAACTCTGAGTCAACCAGGGAATTGCTCGAAAAACCGGCAAAGCCTGTCCGGTCGGCGGCCTTTGACACAAACGTGGGGTCTGTGAGCTGGTCGTTGTGGCAGCTAGTTTTCACCGTCGGAGCTCATTTTGAATTGGTGGCACCGTTTTCGTAAACTGTCTGCCACTCCGCAAGACGATCGAGAAGTTGGTAGGTTCCTGATCTGACTGTCTCGACTAAATCGTATTCGACGTGGCGAACTCGACCACCTAAATCTGTCCTACTGATTAGGCCTGCTGCCTCAAGCTTTCTAAGGTTTTCCGTCAAGACCTTTCTAGATGTCGGAATAACACGCCCGAGCCGACCCAGTCGAACTGCTCCGTCCCTCATTACGCAGAGAATCTGTATTCTCCACTTTCCTTGCAGGATTTCAATAGCGGATGCTGCGGCGCAAGAATACTCAGTTTGTTTGTCTCGCATAGGGCCCCAAGAGCAGATATTTTGTATCAGAAGATTCAAGTCAAGATGAAAAAGGCAGCACGAACCAGCTTTGCTTGGACACTATCACGAGTCGGTTGATAAGGACATAACCCGCTTAGTATGAATAATTATTACCCACGACAATGTAAATTGTCGTTGTTGATTTTCATGGTAGCCTGATTTCGTGGAAAAAAGCCTCCAGACCCCTTTTGGGTACCCAGAACTGCTCCAGGAGCTGAAGAGTCGCATCGAGCGGGCTCAGGTTCGGGCCGCCTTTGCCGTGAGCCGGGAGCTTGTCCTTCTCTACTGGTCGATTGGCAACGACATCCTGGCACGGCAGGGAACCGAAGGCTGGGGCACCCGGGTGATCGACCGATTGTCTCATGATCTGCAAACGGAGTTTCCGGGCGTCGAGGGATTCAGCCCGCGCAGTCTGAAGTATATGAGGTCGTTCGCCGAAGCGTGGCCGGAGCAGCAAATAGTGCAGCAGGTTGCTGCACTATTGCCCTGGGGGCACCATATGGTGCTTCTGGACCGGGTGAAGGATGCTGCTCTACGGGAGTGGTATCTCCGGGCCGCGGTCGAGTACGGCTGGAGCCGCAACGTGATTTGCTGGAAATGAAGAGTGGACTGCATGAAAGGGAAGGGAAGGCGCTGACCAACTTCCACCGGGCCCTACCGCCGCCTGACTCAGATCTCGCGGAACAGATTCTGAAAGACCCTTACAACTTCGATTTCCTGACCGTCTCCAAGAGGGCTCATGAGCGTGAGATCGAACGCGGCTTGCTGACTCACCTTCGCGATCTTCTGCTCGAGCTGGGCCGCGGCTTCTCTTTCGTGGGCAGCCAGGTGCCGCTTGAAGTCGGTGGCGAGACCTTTTACCTCGACCTCCTCTTCTACCATGTACGCCTGCACTGTTATTTTGTGATCGAGCTGAAGACTGGGAATTTCAAACCCGAGTGGGCCGGCAAGCTCAACTTCTATCTCTCAGCCGTCGATGGACTCTTTCGTCTGCTCGATGCCCCGACCATTGGTGTTTTGCTCTGCGAAACCCATAGCACCGCCGTCGTCGAGTATGCGCTGCAGAATATCGCGAAGCCCATCGGTGTTTCGACCTATCGTGTGACGCGAGAGCTGCCTGCTCCGATCCGCAAAGAGCTTCCGAGCGTGGAAGATCTCCAAGAGGTAGTCACGAAGCTCCGATCCGAGATGGATCTCCTGCGACTGGAGCGCGAGGATGAGTAATATCGTGTCGCCGATTACGCAAAATCGGATGGTCGCGACGCTCTCACGGCAATTGTGCAGCAGCCTGCTGCGCAATTGGCATCTGGTGGGAAATAGAGAGGCTGGGTGGCAGTGAATATGTCTCTCATTCCTATGGAAGTGCCGCACGAAGAACCGCCATTCGCCCTTACCCAGGCTCAAGCCATCTTGCGTCAGATGGTTTTAGACACAGTCCCGTCGATCCACTCCAAGAGGAACTACGCCAAAGCCCTCGATGATTTGTTTTCGTTCTGTGCCAGCCGGCCTCTCTCCCGTTCTCTGCTGATGGAATACAGAACGACGATGGATCACCTCTCTCCGTCAACTATTAACGTTCGCTTGTCAGCCATCAGAAAGCTAGTCGGCGAAGCAAGGCGCAACGGAATGATCGGGCGTAAAGAAGCCGACAATTTGACTGACATACCTAATGTCCGGCAGAAGGGAAAGAGACTAGGAAACTGGCTCACTCGTGAACAGGCCAAGGAGCTTCTGGCCGTACCTGATCGCTCGAAGCTCAAGGGAAAGCGCGACTACGTCATCATCGCTCTTCTTGTTGGCTGCGCTCTTCGTCGGCGAGAGCTAGCAAACCTCAACATCGAAGACATCCAGCTCCGAGAGGGAAGATGGGTAATCATCGATCTCCGCGGCAAAGGTGGAGAATTCGAACGGTGGCGGTTCCGATATGGGTAAAACAGGGGATCAATGCATGGATGACTGCGGCCAAGATCGAAGACGGGCGGCTGCTTCGGCCAGTCTCGAAGTCCGGCAAGATTCTACGCGACGAGCTCGGAGACTGGGCGATCTGGTCGGTAGTTGAACAGTCATCGAAGCAAATCGGGATCGAACACTTCGGTGCCCATGATCTGCGTCGAACCTGCGCAAAGCTCTGCCGGAAAAGTGGCGGCGATCTCGAGCAGATCAAATTCCTGCTCGGCCACTCCTCGATTCAAACGACTGAGCGGTACTTGGGATCGGAGCAGGAGATAGCCATCGCCGTAAATGACAATTTGGGACTGTGACGCGGCCGCCGCTGCTTACTCCGCCCGAAACAGCAGCAGCGGCTAGCAGAAGCACGTTTGATTTCCGGAACGCGGGGACGGTAGTAGGGACACCTCAAGAAAAAGGAAATTCACGTAGGCTAAGAACTGATGAAAATTCACCATTGCTTCTTGCTACGCCGATTGGAGAACATCGCAAATGACCGAGCTTGCCAGATTTCCATGGTGTAGGTCGTTCCAAAATTGAATCAACTAACAATATTCATCTTTCATTGTAAAAAAACACTTGACACTTTAGTAAGTGGCCAGTAACTTCGCTCAAGTAACCGGTTCGTAACCTCAAATGCTCTCAGCTAGATTGCGAGACCACGAGATATCTGTTTTATCGCTCTATGCATAGTGATTCTTGTTTTGACTCAATTGCAAGTCTGAATTTTCTACCTTGGAGTTGGGTGCCTTCCGGACTTACTCTTCTCATCAATTTTCTTTCTGAACGCCATATGCTCGTCGACTGTCAGTGGCCGACCCTAGGTTGTCGTGCGATTATTCTGGATTCTTTTGAATCCAGATATGAAGGCATGTGGTTGAAGCGTGAGACGCAGTGAAGATATTGGTCGGAACATGGATGTTTGCGTGGCTGTCGGTTAAGTACAAGGCTCAATGCGGACGGGCTAGGAGGCGAATCCTACCCTTGTTAGGTGATATCAGATTTGGGTTTCAAACTGTGTGTCCAATCTTATGTAGTAGCTTCGTTAGTCGGGCTTGCACCAAAGGATAACTAATATGCAAAGGAAAATGCTCTGGTTTGCCGTATACCTTGCCGGGCTCTCAGCGAGCTTGCCCGCACAAACCAACACGTTTCCAGCAAGCGGCAATGTTGGAATAGGAACAACGTCGCCACAAGGGATTTTGCACATTTACGGTTCAAACCAAAATGCAAATTCAAGCCCTTTGTTCAAGGTAACGGACACTAATACTGGTCAAGTTTTTTCCATTGACAATGGCGTTGATGCGAAGCCTCTCCTGGGGCGTTGCTTGAAGTTAACGGGAATCTTAAGCTGACGAATGGGAGCGGAGCGTCAATCACTTTTCCCGATGGAACTGTCCAGAGTACAGCGTGGAATGGCGTGCTCTCCGGCCTCTGAGGGCAACTTCCTCAAGTCGTCCTCGCCATATTCCACCGCTGTCACGGGTATCTACTCCACCAAACCGGGAGTGGTCGGAAGGCGACAGCTCAGCGCCAGGACACACATGAAGGAAGAGGTGCCCATGGCGATGACTGGAATCGTTCCCACCAAGGTTAGCGCTGAAAACGGCCCTATCAAGCCCGGCGACCTGCTCGTCACCTCCTCGAAGCCTGGCTACGCAATGAAAGGCACCGACCGAACCCAAATGCTCGGAGCCGTCATCGGCAAAGCCATCGGCCATCTCGACTCAGGCGTTGGAGTCATCGAGGCTGTAGTCACGCTGCAATAGGGCTATACGAACCGAACTCATCCCAGCTGCTGAGTCATGTGAAAGGGAATCGCAATGAGTATTCAGAGACCCAAGCTTCGAAACATCGTTAGCTTGCTAGCGTTTCTTATAGTCGCTTTTGGCGTCGGTCGTGGCCAGCAGGCGACCAGTCAAAGCAGTACCTTATCTGCCGTGCCGCTTTCTCACCTGTATTGGCATTTTCTGCAATATCAGCATCATTTAAATGAAAATGCGAAGGAGCTCGAAAAACAAGGTCAACCGGGAGATACCGTTCGATCGCTCATGCAGAGCCAACTGAAGATGTCAGATGTGCGGTTTGCCTCAATTCACAAGGCGTCTGACAGGTTGTCAGCCTCCATGGCTGAATGGAACGCACGAGTGGAACATCTACGCTCGCTTTACATTCAGTCAAGGCCAAATAAAGATATGCCACTGACATCGGAGCAGCAGCAACTGCACGATCAATTGAAACAGATGAATAACGAGCGTGAAGCCATTCTCACCCAACAGATGAATAGCCTGGATAATGAACTCTCGACAACTGATAGAGCTGCTCTTCGAGATTTTCTGACGAAGCAGATTGCATCTAGAGTTGTGACTTCGAGATCTTTATCCCCGTCGTCATCTTCCGCAGGAAGCAACCAAGCGGCAAATGCTGCCACAGGCGGCGGCAAATGACACGATCGTGGATTGTTGGATCTATATGTAGTTGTGGGTTTAGTGTCGTTCTTTGTCAAGTGGTGGCCTTGGCGCAGATTTCAAAGACGCCTCAGGCTCTGTCTGCTTCAACGATAGTGCCTGCGTGGCCCGATTGGCCCGGCTTTGAGCTCACAGGTATCCCTGATTCAGAAACATTTGTGATATTAGGCGCGGGCGGTGAAATAAAGTTCACGGGAGGCTCAAATGGACTTCCTTCACAATCGTTATACATACCTACCGGTACGGTGGAGGGGTACATCGAGACCGATAGCCTTGATGTATCAAACGTCGATTATTTGGGCTCCGCAGGCACTCTGACGGTGAACGGAACCGTAGCTGGCAATGCACCAGCCATAACCAACGCGACATCATCAGTGACGTCGGTTGCCGTTACCCCGACAAACAATGCCACGTACCAGTTCACGGGCGAGACCGAAACCTGCTATTTGTTCCCTTTACCGACTGGAACGATTCCTCCACCGCCAGAACAGCCGCCCTGTGGCGACGACTGTGGCGATCCAGGTGATCCGGACTCGGGGCCAGAAGCAGTCAGCAGCCAAACCTCGCTCACGCCGATTCCGGCATTCACGGCAGGTTTAGGATATCCCCCGGCTAACGGTGGCTGTTTGCCCTTCAAACTGCCGGTTATATCTGTGATCTTCACTGGCGTTCCCCAGATAACATCCATTAGTCAACAGTCTGCGAACGTAAATAGTTCCGGCACATTCACGGTCACGGGAGCGAATCTGGAGGACTCCGAAGGTGTTTCGGTTCCCAAATTCAACACCGGCATAACTTCGTCGCTTTCGGGTTCTCCAGGTCAAAGTAACGAGAACGTTAGCTTTTCGGTTCCAAGCACTCAAACTCCGGGAAATTATCAGTTCACCATATCGAACATGTGGGGCACCAGCAATGGGGTCAGCTTCGCGGTTCCATATTCTCCTGTCACGGTCACCGGCATCTCGCCTGCCACCTGGATAGCAGGGCAGTCTTATCAAGCGGTTCAGATCACTGGGACTAACTTCGGATCGACTCCTACTGTAAAACTTAGCGACCCAACGATAACTGTCAGTGCTCCGTTCAATACGTCCACTGCTTCAGGCGTCTCCACGACCTATATCAACTTGTCTGTGCTAGCAACTACTCCGTCGGAGCCAGTCGTTGTAACAGTAACCCCAGGATCGTTTGGGAGTTCGTTCAGCCAAGTGCCCGGCGGCCCGTCCCTTCCTGGTTCAAATACGGCTGCGGTTATAGGATTGCAGCAGAACGCATGCCCAGAAGGGCTGGATAGCAATGGGAATTCGGGCTTCTCGTCGATTGCTTCTACCGGGAACGCTGCAGGTAGTGGTTCAATGACTATATCGTTCAGTGCGGGAGCATTCAATGGATTAGCCGTCACTGCTCCTTACGGACCGTATTTGACGCCGGAATCAGTCGCTTCACATCTCGCTGCTCTGATAACCAAACAATATGCGAGTTCAGGCCTGACTGCCCAAGCCGATGGGGCGAACATTCTCTATAAAAGCAGCGCTACACTTGGGACTGTTAGCTTCGTGGCTACTGGAGCATCCTTTATGGCAAATGGGGCACCTATGAGTTGCCCTTCTATAAACCTAAAGTACGTTCTAGCTGTAGAAAATGACTCAGTCCAGTGGCAACAGACTAATAACCAAAGGGGCAGAGAAGTAACTTATCAGCTTATGCTGTGGCCTATTGTTAATAAAACTAAGCCATTAGCCTTAATAAGATTTAGCGATCTAACGCCTGCATCCCCCGCAATAATCAAAGAGCATCTCGGAAATACTAATGTTGCTTCTTGGAATGGCTATACTTCAGATAATACTATCAACCCAGTGGCAGTAACAGCTGGACAATTCGAAGACATACTGGGAACTGGAACCTGGCCAAACGCCGTCACAGGAACCGCTTTTACTGATCGATGGTTTAGTGTGAGTCTTAACGGAGCTCCTCTACCGGGTTCAATTCAAACGCTGGACAGAGCTGGCGGCAACGCGCCTACGAATGCTCTTCACCAAAAAGATCATATAGTGATCAATTTGCCAACTGTAGGAGCACCGCTGCTGAGCGGAACATCTATCCTGAATGGAGCATCGTGGAATGTTTCACTTCAATAAAATCGGCGGATATCGTCCAAAGGTTGGCCTGCTTGGTTTGGCGCTCCTGCTAGGTGGTGTATATCTCGTTTATCCATCTCTTCGTGCGCATTATCTATTTCACGAACTGGGAGCACTTCAAATAGGCCATTCCAGCTTCGAAGACGCGCAGAGGCTAGCCAAGAAAATCGGCGCCGAGCCGATCACTCCCACTCCCTGCAGCCAGTCTTATTGCTATTGGTCGTCCGAGTATGTGAGCAATGCACGATTGCCCAAATGGTGGCGAGGTAACGGTGTAACCTTTGCCATCGACTTCGAAGTGAAGGATTCGGTGGCTACAAATAAAGGTGCTTGGTACGCGAGTGAAATAATAAAGCCATATAGTAATTACACTCCACGTTCTTCCGTGTCGGTCGGAGTACAAGAGAAGTGGATTTTTACGAGAGAAAGAGACCGCGTTATCGTGGAACCACCGACCTCCAAGGGTTGGGGAATCGATTATCTAGAGAAGAGCGGTAGCCGGGAGATCGCCTCTACCAAATTCCAAGTGCACATGACGCCAAGATCATCAGCCGAAGACTGGCGGCGCTATACGGCATTCAACTACAGTTGTTTTTGGAAATATAAAGGATGCAAGGACGCCAGAGAGCTGCTCCCAACAGCTGATCCGTTTCCCTATGACAAATGAGCACGCCCGCTTCGCCAAGCGAGCAGGGTTAGACGTCGGCGCCGGACATCAGGATGTCGGAGAGGACGAGGTCGTAGGCGGGGTCTTGCTGGAGACGGCTATCGCTTCTTCGGCGCTTTCAAGTGTCGTGACGGCGTAACCGCCGTGTTCGAGCAGGGTTGCGGCCAATTCTCGCGTGGGATCTTCGTTGTCGACGATCAGGATTCGTTCCGGCGGCATGGTTTCTATCGGCGGTTTTGCGATTTGTTTCAGGAGGGGGCCCGATGAAGAATACGACGTTATCAACGGACCCGAGTGGGATCTGTCCGACGGGGAGTCTGGCGGCGGGGACAACTTGACCTTCGGTCCGGTGGCCCCGGGCAACACCTACACTGCCACGGTCAATTACACCGTCGAGTACGCTGTAGCTTTTCACATTCCGTGACGTTTTCTGATCACATTATTTGTCGTGATTTATCACAATAAATGTCGTATACAGAGGTGTAGCGTGAGGAATTATTTGTCGTAGGTTTTGAGGAATTATTTGTCGTAGGGTGGCGAGTTTCAGGCTTGGCCGATGACAAGGCTGTCCCGCGCTGCTTCGACGATCTCGACCGAGATTACCTGGGTGTCGTTGACGCCTAGGACGCGCTCCACCTGAGTGAGCAGCCGTGTGAGAAGTCGCAAGTTGCCGCCGGTCATTCTAACTAGACGAGCTACGACTTCGGGGGTGAAGCCGCTGTCAGGTAGGGTCACGCCGGGTGGTGTCCAGCATCGTTCAAGAAGCTCTTGGACCTCGGCAGCCCCGAGCGGCCGAAACTCATGAACGAAGCCGATACGCGAGTAAAGCTGAGGAAAGCGAGCAATGCGCTTCTCGATGCCGGGCATACCGATCAGGATCATGCCCATATCGCCGCTGTCGAAGACGGAGCGCACTTGTTCTAGGCTGTTCATCTGCAGCCGGTCGGCCTCGTCGACGACGATGAGGGTTGTTGGGTCCGAAACCTCCTTCTGGCGAGCCTGATAGTACTGGTACGTCTGAAAATAGATGGGGTCCACAGCCGGCCGATCACAGGGCGAGCACCCCGGTCTATCGAGGATCTCGCGCCGCCTTGCCTCATCTCGAAGCCTGATCGTTTCGAGTACAGTACGAGCTTCCCGCTCGATTGGCCGCACGGCGATGCCGGTCAACTTTTCTCTTGCTCTGCCTAAGTCCGAAGCGACTCTCGAGGGCGTGTTGACGACCTCAGCGGTATACATGACCGTGTCGAACATAATGGAAGGCATCGTTGCTTCGTTCCATCGATCGTAGTCAGCCAACGAGTCTGCGCGACTGTACCGTCGAGCTGAAAGCGTTTTGCCTACACCAGGTGGTCCGTAGCACAGGCCGATATACCGGTAGGCCTTGCAAGCGTCGCTGAACTCGACAAATTTGCGGTGCTCTGAAGTCTCGACAAACCCGTCATCACTCGTTTCTGTAACGCTTGATTTTGGTTGTGGGTTCTGCTGCGGGCGCACTGACTCGTGTTCGCTCAATCGATTGTCCCTTCTTGAGATGGAGGAGAGCATCGACGGTCTTCTGCCTGCTGTCCAGAATGCTCCTGAGTTCTCGACGACGGCTGTTGCGAACACGAACGATGTCGCGGAGCGCAATAGTCTCTCCCGCAATTTCGGCGGAGATGGCCCGGCAGAGGAAGCGGTCCTTATAGAAGACGCGAATTTCCGCCATATCGCGTGGATCATAGCGTATCGTCACGTCTTCTCCCACGTAGGCTGCAAGCGTCAGAGACAGATAGCGGAAACCCTGGAAGTGGATGCCGTCGCGGCGAATCTTTCGCGGTCGGATCTCTTCCATCAACAAGAGGTCGAGCTGCTCTAGCGACTCCGGCACGCGAGGCAAAAACCCGCCCTCCTCCCACTTAGTTGAAGGCGCAAGCTCTGCTTGCGCCACCGGCGTCCTCTGATATACCTCAATCAGAAATGCGCGGAACCGCTCATCCAACTGCTCAAGCGTTAGGGTCGGCTTGCGACGACCACGACGCGTGTATCCTTCCAGATCGCAGAGGAACATCTCATTCACGGTCCGAAAGAAGCGTTCGATCTTGCCGCGGCCTTGCGGTTTACCCGGTGTCGAGAACACAAGCCTTATCTTCAAATCGACGGCCACCTGCTCCAGGTGTTTAGAAACGAAGTCCGCACCGTTGTCGACGTACAGAACGTCGGGAATCCCGCAAACCTGCCAGTGCGCATCGGCCTTTCTCCAGATCGCTTGCCTCATTGCGAGAGAGGTCCGGAGTGATGAAGGTGGATCGAAGCTGAGAAAGTAGCCTGCGATCGAGCGGCTGTAGTCATCGATCACGGCCGTGAGCCAGGGGCGGCAAGCTGAGCCGTCCTCCTTAAGCAGAAGAATGTCCAACTGCGCATGATCGGCCTGCCAAAGCGCGTTCGGTCTAGAAGACTCACGGCGATGAACCATCTCGTATAGCTCGCCGAATCTGCGGGTACCTTGCTGTGCAAGCGTCCGGAGGTCATTCGGCAGGTTGAGTGCGATGTCACGCACTACCCAGTAGGTTGGAGCGGGTTCACCGATAAGTTGCGCGAACTGCTTCGCCTGACGATGGACTGAGGTGAGAGGAAGGGCCGGCTTCTCCAAAGCAAGACCCTCAATCGCCTCGCGCAATCGCGGCGTAACGATACGCCGTCCACCAGAGTCTATGCGGCCCTTCCGGACCAGCCCCACCAAACCCTCACGCTTGTAACCCGATACCCAGCGCTGCAGCGTACGGAACGAGACTCCTGAGCCCTCGGACACCGATCGTAACTCCCGGCCATTTTGCAGGTGAGGCTCAAGTAGCTTGTATCGCTCTAGGGCGACCTTGCGTTCAACTTCGGACATGTCTCCCAGTGCTAGCACCCCTACAGCCTACGACAATTAATTCCTCAAAAGCTACGACAAATAATTCCTCAAACCACAGGTCTGAGCGGTGGGCCAGACAAACTTGACTGTAGCTTGGCAAATTATCACTTAGCGATCGAAGCTACAGGCCTGGCCTTGGTTGCATCTTCTTGACCCAAAAAACATAGTTTGGAACGTAGGGCCACGCCGGAAAACGGCTGTCCCAAACATGCAACAACGAATGCACCACCGCGCGTGACTAGGTGTAGGGGTGTAGCTTTGATCGCTATTTGTCGTAATGTTTCAGAATTATTTGTCGTATCTGGCGTCATCCCGGCCCAATCACGAGGCTGTCCCGTGCCGCTTCGACACTGCGGTCGACCAGATGAAGGTTGTTGACGCTGAGAACCCGCTCGATCTGAGTGAGAAGTCGGGTCAAGAGCCTGAAGTTTCCGCCGGTCATCCGTATGAGACTCGCTATCTCGCGGCCTTGATCTTGGCCGAGACCACCCGTCGGGCGCCGCGATCCTCACGTGACTTGCGCACGAGCGCCACAAGTCCTAGTTTTCGATACTGGCTTACCCACCGCTGAGCAGTCCGGAAACGTATTTTGGCATCGGAGGCGACAAGCCGGAGGCTTCGCTTCTGTTCCAGATATGGCTGGATCAGCCTGAAGCGCGACATCGCGAGATTCCGAGCCGCGGCGATCGGTGCAGCGCACCGATCGCCTTGTGGAGAGGGCCGGAAGTTGCCTTTCGCAACAAACCGTATCTGCCGGGCACGTCAGTTCGACCTAGAACGTCAACCGGCCGCCCAACTGAATCACGCGTTGGGTACCGGCGGCTGAGGTGATGTTGCCCTGAGTGCCTGACGTGATGCTTCCGGCTGACGGGTTGCTGAGACTCACCCAGTTCATGACGTTGGTCACTTCGACGCGGAACTGGAACGCCACTCCCCGCTCGAAGTCAATGTTGCGAAGCAGGGCCGCATCCATATCCTTGAGACCCGGGCCGGTCAGGGAGTCGCGTGTCACGTTGCCATCGGCACCGCCAGGGCCGATGCCGCCTACTGCTCCAGGGCCGTTGGGTATGAACGAAGCGCCAGCAAGGTTCGTTTTGTAGCTTGTACCGTTGAACCATTGCGTCGACCACGCTGGTTGGGCTCTGGCCAGTGGCGCCGCATACACGGCAGCGGTGTGGATCGAGTTTGGGGCTCGGCCCGGCAGGATTGATGTTGGGGCGTTGCCCGTTCTGACTGTCAAAATTATTGTTGGATCCCGCGGACACGGTAAACGGGCCGCCGCTGATCAAATAGACGACCGGTGAGACCGTCCAGCCATTGACCACTTCCTTCACGATCCTGTTCGATCCGTGGAAATAGTTGATGTCCCACATGCCGGAGATGGCAGCATTGCTGTCATGGTTTTGATCCATGGGGCCATATTCTTCGCGCAGGCCGCCGCCGACGGCGCCGATGAGTTATTGATGGCGGTGAAGGGCTTGCCAAGCACGCCGAAATCCTGCGCGCTCATCGCTCCATTCTCCACCGGGTTTGAGCTTTCCAGCGCGCGGCTCCAGACATAGAAACCGCTGACTGAGAAGCCACGTGACATTTGCTTGGTCGCCGAGATCTGCAGCCCGTTATAGTTTGAAGTCTGGTCTGAGATCAGCTCGGTAATCCCGGTCAGGGTGCCAGGGGCAGCGCCATTGCCGGCATCGTATTGACGACGTTGCGTCGGTGCTGCCGCCGCGGTGGAGAGTGGTCGGGGATTGTGGCGCCGAGGGCGTTGACGGTTGCGTAAGGTGCGTAGTTGGCGTCGACGAAGGTTTGCAGGTGACGGCCAAGCGTGCCCACATAGCTGCCGTCAGGCTGATGTTGTACAGGCAATTGCCGCTGCACGCTGACGTTGAACTGGTAGACCGACGAATATTTGACATTCGGGTTGATCGCTTCAATGCTTTGGCTCCGTAGAATTGCGGGGGGGACGGCGAATAAACGTACGGGAAGATGCCTCCGCCGGAAGCGGTGCTGGGGAAGTTGTAAGCGGGGCCACCGTACAGATTTGTGAGAGATGGAGTGTTGCCAAAGCCGTTGCGAATGGCGAACGGCATGGAGTTTCCGGGCTGGTTCCACTCGTTGCCGCTGGGGGTACCGAAGAAGATGCCGGCCGCGGCGCGAATCGAGGTTTTGCCATCTCCAAACGGGTCCCATGCAAGACCGACACGAGGCGAAATGTGGGTAAGTGCGTGCTGATGATGCCGCGACCGATACCCTTATCCCCAGGGAACAGCGTGCCCCTCGGCGCGGTCGGAGATGACCGTGGATTGCTGGCCGGGAACAAACGACGACGTCCGGTTATGGGCATCGACGGGAGGTGTATCGATGTCCCAGCGGACGCCCAGGTTGGCCGTGAAGCGGGGCGTGATGCGGTAGTTGTCCTGTGGAAACGCCGCCACGTGCCACGTGCTCAGATGCGTGACATAGGTCGAGTCCTGCTCAAATGCGCTGGTTTGGCCGGTGACGAAATCGGCAATCGCATTCCCCGTGCTGGTGGGCGCGGACGTCGCGAAAGTGACGTCGCCATAATTATTCAGATTCGCAAGGAACATGGTCTTGTCGAGAGCGAACTCACCGCCAATGAAAAGGCTGTGTTTTCCCTTGGTCAAGCTGACCACGTCGCGTAACTCATAGTTGTCCGAACCGGTGACTGGGCCGGCGTTGGGGTTGCCCGTGTTGAAGCTAGAAGTGATGTTCAGATAGGGCAGTCCGGCTGGTCCCTGGATGAGGAAGATTCGAGCCGAAACTGGCCAGGGTTTGGTTGGCTGGGCCGGTCACAGGGATCAGAGTGCGTCCGCCCATGGCCCGCGTGAAGGTGAGCCAGGTCTGATTGGCGGTGCTGGGGCTGAAGGTGTGAACATCGCTGAGGGTGACATTCGTCTGGGCCGCAGCGGACTGATTTCCGGTCCAATTGATGTTGCCGCCTCCGCTGGGAGTTGACTTGGTCTTGATAAAGAAGTAGGTCGCCGTCACATGGTCCTTGTCGCCGATGTTCTCGTCATACTTTCCCAGGTATTCGTCGGAGTCTGTTGGAGTGTTGTATACGCCGATGTACTTCCCGCCGCCGCTGGCCGGCACAAGTGCGCCATTGGGCAACGGGACGGAAACACCGATCGTGTTGTTGATGTTCAAGAAGTTAGCAGCGGTCGGGTCCAGGAGGTTGCGAGGGCATGCAGTTCAGCGTGGCAACCTGGCAATTCGGGCTGGCGTTTGTTCCATTCCATCGCGGGACGTCTTGGTGCCCGGCATGTAAAGCGTTGAAACGTGTCCGCGGTAAAGTCGCCCAGCGCTCGACAGCCGTGGGCACGACAGCGCCTGTGACCGTTGCGCCTTGTACCTGGCGCAGACCGGCATAGCTGAAGAAGAAGAAGGCCTTGTCGTGCATGATGGGGCCGCCGAAGGTTCCGCCAAAGTTGTTGCGGTGGTAGGGGGCCTTGATCAGTGCCCCGGTAACTGGGTTCTTGGACGGATTCCAACTATAGGCGTTGAAGTCGGTGTTGCGGTTGAACTCGAACAACCAGCCGTGAAACTTGTTGGTTCCCGACTTGGTGACCACCTTGACCACGGCGCCGGAGAATTGGCCGTATTGCGCCGAGAATGCGTTGGTCTCTACGCGGAACTCTTCGATTGCGTCGGGGTTGGGAGCCGGGTTGCCGTAGTTGCGCATACCGGTAATGTTGTTGCCGCCATCCAGATAAAATGCGACGGTTCCGTTGCCGGAGTCGAGCGAGCCGTTGACCTGGATAGCCTCGGACGGCAGTCCAACGGTCATATTGGGGGTGCCGGCTGGGTTGGTGGTGGGGCTCATGCTATTGGCCATCACGCCCGGCGTGAGCGAGAGTTCGGCGTATACGTTGCGATTGACCAGGGGCAGGCCGATGATCTCGTCCGGCTCAATGGTCCTGCCCAATACCGCGTCAGACGTATTGACCGGCGGGGGCGCACTCGTGACCGTGACGGTCTGAGACTGCACGCCCACTGTCATTGTGACGTCAAGCGTCAGCGTCTGGTCCACGTTGAGGGCAATTCTGCTGCACAAAGCGTTCAAAGCCGGGCGCCGACACCTCGACACTGTACTTGCCCACGGGAAGGTAATCGATGCGGTATTCCCCGTAACCGTTGGTCGGCGCCGACCGGGAGAACCCGGTATCCACATTGGTTGCCTTCACGGTGGCCGTGCTGACCACCGCGCCGGTCTGATCTTTCACCGTACCGACAATGGACCCGGTCGTCTGCTGCGCGTGGATTGACGCGAAGCTCGCAAACATCAACACAGCCACCACCCACCAGCATCGGGCGAAAAGGCATTTTACGTAGTGAACGATCTGGTTCGGGCTGCTGGTCTTCATTTTGCCTCCAAAATAGAATGATGCTTTGCGGTCGCCTGCCTGTCGGGTGCTTTCCATCTGTCTGTAGGAACTCCGAACTATTTGGTTATGGCTCTCGACGGCCACAGTTGGTAATTGCAACCGTCGGCCACACTACCAACCCGCGACCTGGCTGTCTTGTTAATTGAAAGTTAAATCAAGGTTAAGCACGGGTTTGGAGATGACCAGACATTGATAGTTACCCACAATGGATCAGAAATACAAGCCATTCCAATCCCGAATCCCAGCCGCGTTAGCGTTTGTTAACGCTCCCGATAAGCAGTTCACTTTCAACCCGGTTAGGCGAATGTCTGTTACTGAGCTTGGGAAGCTGTGTGCCAAACCGTTCCAAGCTGCGTTTGGCAATGTTGATTACGACACAAGCCAGTAGGGAAGTGGGTTTGGAAGTAAGTGTAATAACCCACGAACTTTGATGAGTACGCTAATAAAATATCCCGGCTGGATTTCAATAGCGTTGACAACTGGATAATTCACAATTGGCATGAAGTACAACTCGATCCTTCCCCCTGCAGTCGCTTGAACGTTCTCGAACGTCTTCATGATTGGCTTTGGGCCGCTGCCTTCCGCAACAATGTCGAAACTCTTCATGAGCAACATTCCGTTACACACAACGTGAGATCTCCGGCTTCCAGCCCTCCAATACCGCCATTCTCCTTTCCGAACCAAGGTTCGCGGAAATAGAGTTTGACCCGATAGCGTGCGAAGGGAACAGCAGGAATGTTGTATCGGAACCTTCCAATACGGCTGGATTGATAGATCCCGAGTTCGGCGATGTTCGTTACCTTAGGCGGCAGACCGTGACGCCCGCCGCTGAAATAGCGATCCGAGGGCGGTTTCTCTGCTTCGCGGCATCTGTATAGGAACTCGAACTCGCCAGGCTGTGCGAACAGGGAGTTAACAGGCTCAGGGCGCTGGCAGGATCTCGATTGCGTTCAGCAGTGAAACTTCGCTAATGAAATCAAGATGGATTGAGCCGTCATTCTCGGACGCCACGCCGGTGACTATTGTGAAGGTCGCAGTACTATGTCCGCCGGCATTATCTACCACATCGACGTTGAATGCCGGTGCTGCGTTAATGGACAGCGAAGCCAGATACTTTGCGATCGGGAATATCAGAAGTCTCTGAAAAGTAAAAATGCAATTCATATAATCCCTGGTTCACCGGAAAGACACAATGAGCAATACCACGAACGCCGCCAAAATAGAGCGGAGCATCTTCTGTGCCTTCGATCCGCTGCGAAGGTATGTTGACATTGATTCCATTTGCGCAATAGTTTGCCGGTGGCTGCAGGTATTGCCAGAGTGATCTACATAGGGAGCGCGGTCATTGCCCATGAGCGCATGAATCGATGCCTGCGGAAGAGGTGTCTGCCAGTTCGCGGAAATGGAGGCGTGTGCCAGCCGTTCCTTCTTCCTCTCTCGTAGTCCGAACCATGTGGCCACGCTCGCCGTTGTAAGAAGTATGCCGGCAACCGTCCACGCTTGAAAGACTGACAAGCCTTGACGGCGCGGCTTCACAGTCGAGGCTGCCACTTTCACAGGTGAATCTGTAGGGCTCTTCTCCTGTGAGGGCTGCTCCGGCTGGTCAGACCCTGCTGTTCGCCGGGTATTCGTTTGGGATCGATGAACGAAAAGAGGGCGCATAGTGACCGAGAGGGATCACCAGCCTGACCGTACGAGTTTGGCCTTCATTTTGATAAATCTCTATCAGCCGCTTACGCAGCGAATGAATTGTTACCCGTACGATCGGGTCGGTGTGGGGATCAAAGTCTGACCGACGACCCAGGGCTTCTACCGCGATCGTATATTCCTTAGTTTGGTCTGCTTTGCCTTGGAAGTACTTTTCACAAATGTACTTCAGCACACGCGCCAAATTACCTGATCGGCCCAGGACTCCAGAGGTCAGCAGCCACTCACATTCTTGCCGCTCAGTCTCCGCGCGTATATTCAAAGGGCCGACGAAATCAGATACTTCCATAGCTTCTTCCTATAGAACACGGTCGGGAACATGCATTTTGAACGGCCGGATTGGGGCAGGTTCCGGCTTCGCCGACGGTTGCGTTTGTCCCAGTGCAATTGTGGAGAGTACAAGCAACGCGGCCTGCAGAAGCCTCCTGCACTGCCAGACCGTCCTTTTCGTTTTCTCGAATCCAGTTTTCATCATGCTTTTGCGTCACTCAATGATTCTGAGGCTGCATTCAAATGGCCCTCCTTACATCCGATCCGGAGTTCCATCCGACCACACGCCGGTGGGAACGACAAATCGCCTCCATCGGTTCCGGGTCACCTAGGAACTGTGGAGTTCGAAATATCGGAGAGTTCGGGAATTTAAACGAGACATGGTTTGAGTCGTCTATCGGATTTGCGCCCCATACTGCGCCATCCATGAGCGGCGTGTAAAACATGAGATGGGCCATGTTGTGCCCACCGCCATCATTTGAGGTATACATTTTTCGACATCATGTAGCACATCGCCCCGGCCTCGAGAGCCGGCAATTTTTTTTTCCCTATCGCGGTCTTAATTCTTTCCTTTGATCTCAGCTTTCGATTTTCCCACCAAGACTAATTTTGTCCTGAAGTAGGTGTACGGCACGACCGTTCGCGCGGCCGGGCGATTGAAGCACTCCGCGCCGCGAGTCTTAGGGCTCCAAAACTCTGGGCTGTTGAATGAATTCATCCAACCGCGCTCTACAATGCAGATAAAGCCGTTCTTGCCTTCGACCGCCGTTTCGTAGCCATTTTTCCCTAGGATCACAACCGTGGCATCGCGGGAGATGGATGCCGGGGCCGCGCTTCGCGCCAAGGCGATTTCGGCGTCTCGATCCATCAGATACTTTTCAATCGGAGCCATGCTCGGATATCGAATTTTGGCGTCCTGTGCCTGCGCGTTCCGGGCTGTACTCAGGGCAAGAGCCAGCGCTAAGGCCCACGATGCCATCCTCTTAACTGTCTCTCGTTTCATCGGGTTCTCTCCTCGAATCCTTGTGATGCAGTCTTGTAATGCCGAGTGAATATCTGGCTCCAATCCATGATCGTCGAGCACCGTTGATCGGCTGACGCTTCCTTTCCCTCCCAGCGACTCGACGTAGAATTCTCCGTGTGCCTCCGCATAACACACTGCAATCGTCGTTATAACGAGGCATACCGTTCGATGAGTTGAGCCACAGCATCGGGCTGCTCATCCGCGACGTAATGTACGCTGTTCTCGATGACTTCGATCTCAACGTTTGCGCACCCATGCGCCCGCAACGCATCGGCGAAGCGTGGCGTGAGCTTCTCGAAAGGCGAGTTTTTGCCCGGAGCTAGTACCAAGGGCACGCTGATGGCGCTTTGTTGCGCCGCATTGAATTTCTCATTTGCCGGAAAGGCCCGATAGATCTCCAACGCCGCACGCACCAGTCCGGGAGCGGCATATGCCCGGGCGTCGCGGGCGACATCCGCATCGCTAAAAGTGTTGGAATCGAGAAAATGACGCAAATAGATGGCTTCGCGACCGGCAAGGAGTTGCTCCGGCAGGCCAGGCGTCTGCTGAAAATTGATGTGCCAACCGATGGGATTGGCTTTAAGTTTTGCCGCCTTCCTCGAACCGATTCCTGGCAGCGGTGCGTCAAGCATCATCACCCCTCGGCTCGTCTCCGGATAACGACGGGCGAAGGCATACGCAACCATGCCACCGATATCGTGCCCAACCACGTAAACGTGCTCCAAATGCAGATGTTCCGCCAGTTGGTGAACGTCTTCCGCCATATTGGCGGCGTCGTACCCGCCTTCAGTCGGCACTAGAGCCACCTATGCCACGCAGGTCAACTGCCACGACTGTGAATTGCTTCGCCAACTGCGGCATGATGCGGTGATATGCGTACCAGTCTTCGGGAAAACCGTGCAGCAAAATGACCGCGGCCCAGCCCCGCCGCGCACGTAATGGAGTGTGGCTCCGTTCACTCGCGCAGTATCGGAGACGAATCCACTTCCTAGCGCCGCCACCGCCGGATCGGCCATCTGCTTGGGCGATGACTGGCCATGAATGTCGGCGCATGCAGCCACTACAAAAACCGCTAAAGCCTTCAAGGGCATCGGCCCGTAATTTATCGCGGGCGTGAAACCGCTCTTCCCGCCCAAGATTCTGGAGCATTGCGCAGTATTGCTCGTCATCGTGAATTCTTTCTCTTTGAGCCTGATTGAGAGACCGTTCGCCATATCCTGCTAATGAACTACGTTTAGAAAAAGATGCACAAGGTTATGGTTCAGGTTGCGATCATGGCTATAGCGGGGTTTCGGGTGAACGGTTAAGGTTTCTCCGTTCGGTTGCTGGCAATTCTGGGTCACGTCTATATTCGACGTGACCCATGTAGCCGCGTAATTTGGTTCCGCTTCTGTTTCGACATTTTCTTCTTTACCCGAACTGTCTTTCCAATCTAAACGCGTAATGAGTCTCCCTTCACTGAACGATTTCAGGTGCTTCGGTGAGGTTCTCATACTCTCTCCTTCGCAGGTTGATATCGAAGAGCAATTCCCGATGACCGAGCAGGTAGTAGATGCACTGGGTCGAGCACTTCAGCACGCCGAGTGTGGCCTTGGCCAGGATGAACGCGCCCTGGATGGTGGCTTGCGTGTCCAGCGCCAGGCTCTCCGCGGTTCACTCCGGATGCATGTCGCGCTGCCGCATGGCTGCTTCTATATCTGGGACAAGGATCGCCGCGTGGCCGGTGATGATGCGGCTGCAGGCCTCACGCAGGGCCGGATGCGTATCGTAGACCTCCTGCACCATGGTTCCTGCCAGACAGGTGAAATCGGGCAGTTCGCCGCTCAACAGAGCCTTGCGAAAATCCACATACGCCAGCAGGCGGTCGAGAGGGTCGGCATCGTAGCGGTAGCGCCCCGGAAGCGAAAAGAGCCTCGGAGCCTTCAATCCAATAGTCGGCGGCGTCCAGGGCCAGCCCTTCCTTGCTTTCGAAGTGATGGAAAAAGCTACCCTTGGTGAGCCCGGCAGCTTCGCAGACGTCCTCGATGCGCGTGGCGGAATAGCCTTTGGCACGGATGACGTGTACGGCCGCATTGAGGAACCGGGTCTTCGATTCGTGCCTGACTTCGAGCTTTGTTTCAGTTGGGGTCATTGATAAACCTACCAGATGGTATGAAATGTACCTACTAATTGGTATGCTGTCAAGGAAGATTTCTTGTGGGTATTTTTCTACTTGACTGGCGCGCCGAAGCTGGCCCGGCCCCCGATGGGGTCGCTTCGGAGCTACGGATCATATACACCTGTAGCTTTGATCGCTATTTGTCGTAATGTTTCAGAATTATTTGTCGTATCTGGCGTCATCCCGGCCCAATCACGAGGCTGTCCCGTGCCGCTTCGACGACTGCGGTCGAGACCAGATGAAGGTTGTTGACGCTGAGAACCCGCTCGATCTGAGTGAGAAGTCGGGTCAAGAGCCTGAAGTTTCCGCCAGTCATCCGTATGAGACTCTCTATCGCTTCCAGGACCAACTCTGCGTCCGAAACGACGAGGTGGATTTAGTAAGTCTATGAGTCAAAACGCTCTGATGTGCGAGACTACCCGCAGTAGACAGTCATATACTCCGGATTGAAATCGGACGCTACGCCAAATAGCTCTAAGAAATTGCGCCAAATAACTCTGAAAGTGACACCGCTGGGGCAAGCTGCCTGCTCGGAACTGCGCTACCATTCAGCACTCCAGAGAATGACTCTGTTCAGTCTGCGGAACGGTCAGGATAAGAAGTCCAATACCGATGAGAACCGCCAGGAAAGCGAAGACGCTGCCCCTTCCGGCCCCACGGGCCCTCCGGTGATCAAGCCACTCCCGCTGGGAAGGAAAGTAAAGACACTCCCTTGATCGAAATATCCGCTGCCGACGGCCCCGAAGAGCGGCGCGCTCGCAAAGTTCCATCCGGCGTGATATCCGGTTCCCCACCAGATGGTTCCGCTGCGAAAGACCGCGTAGGCCAAAAGGAAGCCTGAGACGACTAAGCGAACCAGCCATATGGGACTGGCGCCTGGATTGGCGCCGTGACCAAGCGCGAAGGCAAGCGCCGAGATGGCCATGGCCGTGCGCGGGCCGACGAGCCGCGTTACAAGCACAATGATCAGGCCGCGATACAAGATCTCTTCGCCCACAGCACCAAGGATCTCCGCCAAGAGCCATCCTGCTCCGTATGCTGTGTGAGCGAATGTCAGGCCAGGGCCTGGGGAAGGATGAAGCTGCGCATCACCAACCGCTACGATCGCGAGAACAACCGCCGCCATGACCGCGAAGCCTATGGCGAGCCCTTTGAGGAAGTAGATCGCCTGCTGTTTGTTGCGCCGCAGAACGGCCACCATGCCGGGCGGATCGATGAAGGCGACCATCGCGGCGACGGCAAGCCACCAGATGAGCCGAAAGCTCATGAGAAGGCTGTAGGCGGGACAGAGGAGTGTATTCGGAGGCGGAGGGGAGATACCGAGCCAACCGCGCGCCAGACGATAGGCGGATGTCACGAGGGTGTTCTGCAATGGGAGAGCAGCTACGACGACGACGATCGCCGTTATGGTGCGAATTGGGCTCTTGATAAAACGCGATCCGAAAATATTCATTGATAGTATCGCCAGTAGAAAGTATCGTTCACAGTCTTGAGATTTCGTGCGAATTACCCGCCGAGAAGCCGACTTACCGGGCGCGATCCGGTTACGCTGAGAATGTGGTCTGCTGTCCAAAATATCTTACTTGCGCTTGGGTCGGTCTTTTATTCACCCATCTGCCTGACAAAAAGCTCAAAGGCTGTAGCACGGAGTCGTGCACCTGCTGTCCCTCCCCGAAGGAGGCAACCACGAGAAACACAGCAAGTAGACCAGCGAGCCGAAGATTTGTCATGGAATCAAATGTAACTCCGCATATCACTTGCAGTTTATGCAAGCCGCTCCTCATACCAACGGAGAACACGAAGCGCACGAAGAGTGTTCCATCGGCTCGGTTTGTTATCGCCATCTTCAAGTTCAAAATCGGCACCGGCCTTTATGGGTATTCTCGAGGAGCCACTTGCCGTCGGTTTGCCGCTTTGATCGCAGGAGATGGATCGCTTCCTCCAAACGCGAGTCAGGGGTCGTCCCGACCGAGCGGAAGTCTCTCGAGAGCTCGTAAGGACGTCGTAGTGCCAGCGGACAGGAAACGAGAACTGGAGCCAGAACGGATCGACGATCCCTCCTGTGCTCCTGCGTCGAAATAGCTTTCGGTTGCAGAAGATATTCTTCTCCGCGACGTCGAGCCGCAATCGATTCGTGAGTTCCTCCTCTTGCCCGTTCGTGCGCTAGCAGACCTTCGAGCACGTTAATGGTGGTGGCGAAGGACGAACCAACGGAGCCATTCTCCGTCTCGCAGTTCCACCCTCCATCCTCAAGCTGCTCGCCAACAAGGCGCTCGATTAGGGTGTCCACATTTTGACCGAAGTAGATGCCCAGCGTGACCGTCCGTCCGTTGATGCACGGCTCAACCAAGCCATCGAAGAACGGCTGTCCTGCATGTTCCCAGCGGCAGCCTTTCCGGACCCGCTGTACTGCGTGTCTAACCCGATGCGAGAGTGGATCGACACCGAAATCGTGTAACAGTTGAAGTGTTGGAAGCGTGGCGGTTCAAGGCTGGCCCTGATTTAGCTCGCGCCACGCAAAGTCATCTGCCCGGGAAACATGCGCCGCCAGCCCATTGCCCGTCCTCGCCCTGCAGCGCCAGGAGCCTGGCGCCCCAACCCTCGCTGGCCGTCCTTGCACGCTCCGCGGCGACCATATCATGCGGCGCATCCTCCAGATCGTGCAGTACCTGCCAGCGAATGGCGAGATCGGAATCCAGAAGCCAGTCAAGCACGCTCATATACCAAGTTTATCGGGAGATCCCGTCGCGCCATGTCCTTAGAAACCGCATTGCGACCGTGACCGATTCCCAACTGCAGGTCGCAGCGAAGCGGCAAAAGCCTCGTGCATGGCCTCTTCGGCGACATCAAGATCTCCGAGCAGGAGCGCCAGCGTAGCAAGAATCCTGCCCGATTTCGGACCGGTAAAGCGTCTCTATGGTTCTGCTGAGCTCTTCGGGAACATTCTGCGGCATGCCGCCAAACTAACAAACGAACGCACTCCACACAATTGCGCCTGGCTCGCTGTTTATCCACAATTCAATCAGAGTCCAATGCGCTGATTGCGGGCGGCCCGAGCTGGTGCACCAGCATAGGTCCTCGTAAACGCCCTTCACGACCCCGATCATCAAGCCGACCAAAGTCGGCTGATAGGAAGATCCACGCTCGCCGGCTGCGCGCCGGCAGTCAAGGGCCGATACCGTTGCCATTACCATCCCCTCATGGTGGGGTCGCGATAGATACTCTCTGGAAAAGCTTAGCGGTTTGTCACAGAGACTGAGCCCTTAATCGCTTGGGTGGGCTCTCCGGCGTACTCAGCGAAACGCTTCATGCCGATGTGCGCAATATAGCCATCGGGACGAACAAGAATCCGCGGTCCCTCAGTCGTGGCAATCTCGGTTGCGTGAGGTCCGCGCGTGTGTTCGAAGAGTCTGCTGCCGTCGGCTAGCTTCATATCCGGCATGCGGTCTCCAGGATACAAATTCCCAAGCGTGTCGCCCGAGGACAGGGAGCTTGACCGATAATGCAACGCGAGCTGATTAGTCGCATCGCCGCGCTTGATCGATCGCGTCTCAAGCAGACGCTTGCTCAAACCGAGTACAGCTGCGGCGACAGGCAAGCGCTCGGATTCGTAGCTGTCGAGCAGCGAATCGGGCCCACCGCGCATTGCGTGCGCAAGCTTCCAACCCAGATTGTAGGCATCCTGCACGCCTGTGTTCAGGCCTTGTCCCCCTGCCGGCGGATGCACATGTGCCGCGTCTCCTGCCAGGAACACGCGACCGACGCGGTACCGATTCACCATGCGGACTGCGGGTTGATACATCGATCTCCAGGCAACGCGCTCGATGCGCTGTCCGGTTGCTTTACGCACCACGCCTTCGAGATCCGTTCCAATTGCCTCGGCCTTCGCGGTCAGTTGAAAGAACGGTGTATTCGGCAATGGGCAAAGCCCGATCGCGCCACCCTTGGAGAGAGGCCAAATGTGCCAGTCGCTCCGATCGAGTCCATCGATCTCTACGTCCGCGACGAGCATCGGCTTCTCGTCGATTGTTTCGCCTTCCAGCTTGTAGGCCCAGTGTTTTTCGCACCGTGCTGCGGCCGCCGTCGCACCCGACCACGTAGTCCGCTCGCACGGTTTCGCCGTTCGAAAACGTAGCGTCAACACCATCTTCGTCCTGCTTGACATCCTCGATCGCCGCGTCGAATTCGACGCGGCCTCCGAAAGCGTGAAGACGCTCGCGCAGGATTGCCTCGGTGCACGATTGCGGCACCATCCAGAGGTTGGGATATGGGATGCTCTCTGTCGGCGGTTTGGATGAGCCCAGCGAACCGGCGCGCATCGAAAGAGGGCCGAGGTGAATGCGCAGCTTCGGATAAGACACCACCGGCGGCCAGGATCGGTTCGATGATCGCCGAGATCTTCGAAGATTTCGAGCGTGCGCGGCTGGATGCCCTTGCCGCGCGAGCCTGTGAAGGGCGCTTCCGCGGCCTCGATCAAGCGGCAGGAGATTCCCCGCCGCGCAAGGTCGAGCGCAAGCGTCAGCCCCGTCGGTTCAGCTCCAGCGATCAATACTGTTTTTTGATGTCCAATAAACGTTTCGTACATGGTACGATAAGATATAATCGTACAGCGTACTAAATGTCAAGCAGGAAAATACAGCTTAGTCGTGAAACGATTGCCGCCGCGGCACTCGCCATTGCCGATGCAGAAGGATTTCATGCGGTTTCGATGCGCCGCGTCGCGCAGCAACTCAACGTCGGAACGATGAGTCTCTACTACTACGTCAAGACCAAAGACGACCTGATCGCGGTAATGGATGACGCGCTGATGAGCGAAGCACTTCTGCCCTCGCTGCCAAGAAGCTGGAAGCGCGCGATCACCGAGATTGCCACCAGAACCCACGCGATCTTTCTCCGCCACCCATGGGCGCTCGTCTCGATGCGGTCGGCTCCGCCTGGTATCAACGCAATGCGTCACATGGAGCAGTGTCTGGAGGCCCTCGCCGAGACCTCGCTGAGTGCGAAACAGAAGCTCACGCTGCTCGCCATGATCGATGACTTCGTCTTCGGTCATGCGCTCCGCGAAGCAGCCAGCGAAAAGGCAGTCGACATGGAGTTCGCAGCAGCCCAGGTGGCTACAGGCAACTTTCCCCGGATCGCCGAGGTCTTCAGCGACGGCCAGATTGAGATCGGGGAAGACCGTTTCCAGATGGGCCTGCGTCTTCTCCTCGAGGAATATGGCCCGCAACCGCCTCGCGCTCTGCCGAAGACCAGACGCAGCTCCTTACGTCGACTGGAGCGCGACTAGTCCTTGATTCCCGAAGATAGGCCATTTGTACGCCAGAACAAACTTTCTCGATTGACGCATTATCGCCAATGCGCTCATCGAGCATGGAAGCAGAGCACCTGATTTCATAACAGTGTTTTCTATCTGGAGGCAGGATGCGACTTCTGGGCATGAGACAGACCGAAGGTTCGGGAGGAGGAGCCCGAACATGATCATTGTAGGAGTCGGTTTTATCATCCAGACGTTCAGCGGGTGACGTTTTTAGATACGGAGACGGCCCAGGCCCCGGCGAACGGCGATCAGAGGCGCAGCGGGAATGGAGAGGCAGAGCGTTTCTATCGCGATCTACGGCGAAAACGGTCAAGGTGCGTGTTTGGGATAGAGGCCACTGGACATGCACGTTGGTTGGAGCGATTGCTGGCAGAGTTGAAGTTCAGGAGCTGTGGATTGGGGATCCGGCCAGGATCAAGGGCGGGCAGGGGTACGCGAGCAAAAGACCGACCGGCAAGATGCTTCAGTTATTGCTTTGGCTTCTGAGTAAGGATCACTTTCCCGAGATCTGGGTCCCCAGTCCGGAGACCGTGATCTACGCCAGCTAATCTGGCATCGGCATCGCCTGGTGCAGATGCGCACGCGGGCCATCAACCAAATCCAGGCTGCAGCGATGAACGAGGGAGTACGGCGCAAAAAAGACGCTGAGAAGCAAGACCAAGACAAAGGCAACTGGAGGCGCTCCCGCTTGCTCCATCAGCCCCAGCGCAGCACCAACAGTTATACCTGAAGGAGTAGGTCGATCGATTGAACACAACGATCGACAAGCTGACCGCAGCAGCCGAGCAGGAGGCACGCAGACGGCCCGAGGTACTGCGGCTAATGACGCATCCCGGCGTAGGAACCATCACAGCGCTGGCCTTTGTGTTGGTGCTTGGATCTCCGGATCGCTTCAGTTGGGGCCATCAGATAGGTAGCTATCTGGGCCTCATTGCCTGTGGGGGCTTCCAGCGCCGATCGTCAACGACTGGGGCACATCACCAAACAAGGAAGTTCTCTGTTGCGCTTTCCTACTGGTGGAGGCAGCCCCCCCAGCTGTCCGCTGGGATCCCGACTGGCGACGTCACTTCGTACGTCTAGGGCAGTGCGTCCGCACCCGTACACCCCCGCATCGCTAAGGTTGCGATGGCCCGCCGAACACAGGCCATACAGCCTTCTTACTGGATGTGGCGTAAGAGAATGGGATTCTCAACAGACTTTGCAGGATCGGGATTTTTCACCCCGGAGAGCCTCGATTGGACCATGGTGGTAATTAAATCACCGCCCACTTGATGGGGCATCCCACTCCCTATCCAGGGAGTTCGAAGTGGTTGATCCGTGGGTTGGAACATGCAATCGGAGGAATCGTTGGGTCGGACAGGTTGAGGCCCCGCGGGAGCCCCCGTGAACACTACTCAGCAATGATCGAGGTTTTTGTTTGACCCAAAACGTAACGAACCGGCTTGCCTCGGAGTGAGTGCCGTGTTATGTTTCCAAAAATGCATTGACGCAGGCCACATTATTTAGAGATCGCGCCGATCGTCGGCATCTCGGACACTTGCAACCGGAACCGCAATTTCGGGAACCACTTCTCCGGATAGCCGGTTTTACGTCCAGGTGAATAACTTCCGGTTTGCCCGTCACTCGGGACAATCGCCAGACGCCAGAAAATGCCTTCGTCTCCGGTTTTGCAGAACACCCGGGGTAACGTAAGATTCCCCAGAAGAAGGGTCGGCCACCTGCCACCACCATGACTAAAGATGACATTCAGCTGCTCTACGAATACGACCGCTGGGCCAACAACAGGGTCTTGCAAGCGGTCTCCGTGCTCACCGCTGAGCAGTTCACGCGCGATCTGGGGGGCAGCTTCCGTTCCGTGCGAGACACGCTTCTGCACATCATCGGAGGCGCATGGATTTGGCTTGCGTATTGGAAGGAGCCGTCCCCTAGTCCCGCATTCTTGACTGATTTGAGAACAAGACGGGACGCCCTGTTCGAACCGGATGCATTTCCCAACGTCGCTGCGGTGCAGTTAAAGTGGGCGGAAGTCGAGGAAGAACAAACCGAGTTCGTGAATCGTGTGACAACAGAATCCTTGGAAACAATGCTGCCTTTTCGCAAAACACAAGTCAGATTGGCGCACTTGATGCAACATCTGGCGAACCATTCCACCTACCATCGAGGTCAAATCGCACTGATGATGCGGCAGCTCAACGCTGAGCCTCTGGCCACGGATTTCCATGTGTTTCTGGTGGAAGGCCGCCGCGAGACTGCAGCTGCCCCGGCAAATCAGGGCAATTTGCCCGCATGATGCCGTAGGAGGCCCCAACACCAGATTCGAGCCACGATGCGATACTTCCCGAGTGGTCGGCGATCCGGAAGCTAAGCGCGCATAAATTTCCGTTTCGTGAGCGGGCCCCCTTTAGTGTCAGAGCAGGCCGCGGTGGCCAGCGTAGTTTTCGTCGCCGTCCAGACTGTAGCTTTGATAATTATTTGTCGTAGGTTCTTGTCGATATCTGTCGTATAGCTCACGAGAGCCCCAGTAGAAGACGGTGCAGAGAGATCCGGAACTGATTGTCAATGCGTCATTTAGGGCGCAGGCAGCCCAGATGCGAAATCGCTTTCCTACGACAAATAATTCTAAAACACTATGACAAATAATTCTGAAAACAACAGGGCTGTCGAAGCTCTCGCTCGGATGGATGAAGCTCGGGATCGTGCACGAGCGCATTCAAGCAGGTCGACCGCAACAAAACGGCCGCCATGAGCGGATGCATCGCACTTTGAAGGAGGACACGACCAAACCACCTGCGGCATCCCTACGAGCACAGCAGAGCCGCTTCGATAACTTCCGCTACGTGTTCAACAACGAGCGCCCGCATGAAAGGCTTAACAACCAAGTTCCCGCAAGTCTTCACATCTTCAGCTCGATCCGGCTGCCGCGTAAGTTGCCAGAGTTCACGTATTCGAAGGGACTCCTGCTGCGACGAGTCAACAATAGCGGCGACATCAGCTGGCACAAGAACAGAATTTTCATCAGCGAAGTATTCCGCTTCGAAGAGTTAGGAGTCGAGTTGATCACACCGGGCTCTACAAAGTCTTCTTTCGAGACATGGAGATCGGAGAACTCAATTCCGAAGAGCTTCGCTTCAGAGCTGCGCGAAGAGTGGTCTAAGCCTGTCGATGAGTGCATTGGCCTGTGGGTGTTGAAAAAGTCAGTACGAATCAGCTGATTTTCATGAAATCCGTATGGCAATGCGAGATGTTTAGCAGCATAGTTTGACCATGCTGTTGTGGATCGCCATTGTCGGAGGACTAACGCTCATGATGGGTCAACACGCCCGCTCTGAATCGCTGTTCTACTACTTCCGACTGGAAGATCAGGTTCCAGAGAATCATCTGTTGCGGTTGGTTGATAGGCATATCGACTTCGGCTTCGTGCGCGAGCGGCTGAAGGACAGCTATAGCGAAACTGGTCGTCCATCCATCGATCCGGAGCTTTTGCTGCGCATTTTGCTGATTGGCTATTTGTACGGGATCAGCAGTGAGCGCAAGCTTGTTGAGGAACTGCGCATGCATCTGGCGTGGCGCTGGTTCACTGGTCTCGGTTTCGACGAGGAAGTTCCGCATCACTCCACGTTTTCGAAGAATCGCCATGGGCGTTTCCAGGAATCGAAGGTGTTCGAGCAGTTGTTCGAGGAAGTTGTGGCCCAATGCCTCGCAGTTGGACTGGTGCGTGGAGACAAGCTATCGGTCGATGGAACCTTCGTGGAGGCAAACGCTTCCAAGGAGAGCCGCATCCCGCGAGAGCAGTTGGCTGAAGCCGCGCAGGTCAATCGAACGGTGCGCGAGTACCTGGCTGAGCTTGAAATGCAGAACCCAGTAGAGGAACCGACACATAGCCAGGACAAGGTGTCCACCACCGATCCGGACTCCACGTATGCGACAAAAGGCGGCACGCCGGCACGCATGGGGTATTACAACAACTACCTGGTTGATAACCACAGCTGCATCGTTGTGGGCGTGCAAGCGACAGGCGCTCGTCTGAGTGAGGAGTCTCGAGCCGCAGAGGACATGATCGCTCGCTTCGCCCAATGGCAAGGCCGGAAACCGCAGTCCATCGCTGCCGATGCGAGCTATGGCAATGGTGAGTTTTTGCAGTGGTTGATGGACCGGGAGATCACGCCGTACATGCCCACCAGGGATGCTGTCGGGCGAACGAGGAGTCCCTTCTATGGTCCGGAGTGCTTTACCTACTTGCCGGAGAGCAACAGCTACATCTGCCCGGCAGGCCAGCAACTGAACTACGGCGGACGCAACGAGGGGAACCGCACGTTCGGCTATATAGGAACGCGCAAGAAGTGCGGTCCGTGCCAACAGAGATCCCAGTGCACGACCGGACCGTTCCGGTATCTTGCCATCCACATGAACGAAGCCGCTCGGCAGCGAGCGCGAGATCTCTGGACTACACCGGAGTTCAAATACGCACAACGACAACGGAAGAAGGTCGAGGCGCTCTTCGCGGAGCTAAAGAGTCAAATCATCGGTCTCCGATCGGCTCCGCCTACGCAGGTTGAAGTTCGTCCGAGAGCAGTTCTTCCTGGCGGCCACTGCCCAGAACATCAAACGGCTGGTCCGGTTCCTCAGCCGGCCAACGATGTCACCGGTACCCGCTACTACATAGGGGAAAAGGCGATCCCGCCTAACTCAACTCCAGACTTCAATCCCCAAAATCCCGAAAACAGCACGACTTTTTCAACACCCACGCCTGTTATCGCCAACCGAGATTCAACTTCTGAATGGGCAGGATCACCATTGGGCAAATCGCCAGCAGATATGTACTCTCGAAATTTGACTGCCCCTCCCAAAATCTACTGCAGCTTCGCGTACTCCGCTTTCGCTTGTTTCAGGATTGGGATGTCGGAGTCTGCATCTTTCCAGAGGGTTAGAAAGTCCCGATACGCGGCCCGGCTTTGGGGGTGTCGCCCTGCATGGCGTAGGCGCGCGCCAGGCCCAGGCGGGCCAGCGCGCCCACGGTGAGTTCCTCACCAGACCGCGATGGTCGATAAACTTCTGAAACTCTGCTGCCGCGCGGTTGCCGTCGTGGAGCATGAGATAGGCTTCTCCACGCAAATAGGCCGGGAGCAGCGGGGTCTCCGAGTTCCATGTCGCTCTCGTCTGCAGCAGTTCGACCGCCCGGCTCGGGTCTTTGCGCTGCAAGGCGATGCCGCCCGGATTACGGGCAGCCAATATCTCTGGACCAGCGTGTTCAGCGGGAAGGCCTTGTCGAGTTCGGCCACCAGTTTCTCCGCCGCTGCCGTATCGCCTGCCCGGGCCAGAGCGAGTGCCGCGATCTCCCGCACTTCGCGGTTTGGCGCCAGCTTTATTGCTGCATCGGCATCGGCGCGGACCTGCTCGCGGTTGCCCGATCCGCCTCGAAGAGCGCCGCCGCTGCCTGATAGCCGCGGCGGTCTCTCTCGCGTCGTTCCGCTCGGCTGAATCGATCGCCCGCCGAGTCAGTTCGCGTGAGTTCTTCAACCTCCCGTACCAGGCCTCGGTGTCCGCCTGCGCGGCCAGCATCACGTCTTCGTCGCCCGGCTTTCCCGTGGCGGATGAGGCCAACCGCGCCATCTGTGCCGCATCGCCTTTCAGAAATGCCAACAGGTAACGAGACTTGGCCCACCCCTCAGCGGGCAGCTGGCGCTTCTCGGCCTCCTTGTACACGGCCTCCGCCTCATCCAGCCGGTTAAGGTTCACATAATCGGCGGCGAGGTTCTGGTAGTGTAGATAACTGCTCCTCGTTGGCTCCCAGGCGGCAACCAGCCTCGCGCCCCTCCTCTAATGCCTTTTCCTGGTTTCCAACTCTTCTGTAAAGAATCCCAGGCGATCGTAAGGCGCGACGTCCCTCGGATAGGTCTGCTGCCACAGCTCGTATAGCCGGCACCGCCTTGTCCAGCTCTCCGGTCCCGTTCTGGTAGTATCTTGTCTCTATGGAGAGTCGTTCGAGATCGCTGACCTTCTCCCGCAGTTCGTATGCCTTACGGATATTTTCGGCAGCCCGCTCCGGCTCGTGGTGAGTGTCGCAGATACTCGCCATGACAGGTAGGCACGCGGCGAAATTCGGGTCGAGCTCCACCGCACGTTTGAAGAAGGGCAGGGCGGGACGCTCCTGTCTGAATTCTTCCTCTTCCCAGGCTGTAGGCTTTCAATGCTTCGAGTGATGGTGTCGTAGCTTCGGCCAGCGGAGTGTCGTACTTTTCGACCGTGGTGAGCGATTCGCCCACTTGGGTTCTGAATTTACCTGGCAATCTGATCCAGGGCATTCAGCACATCCTCTTTTCTGGCCGCCTGCACCTGCTCCTCGGCGAGGACCTTTCCGTTGTGGCAGTCTGTTGCTCGCAGCCCGAGGACATACTGAGTGCCGAGTTGCGCGATGGAGCCGTCGAGAACGGCCGCGCTTGCGGTTCGCTCGCAGATCTCGCGGGCGATCGCTGGAGTGAGTCGCGCTCTGGGGCTGGCCCATCAATTTTAGCGTCTGCTGGATGCGCTGGTCGGAGATGAGGCTCAGGAAAGGCGACTGCTCGAGCTGCACGGCCATGCCCTGTCGCAGGGTGCCGTCAAATACCGGGTCGCCGGTGGAGTTGTCGAAGTCGGCGAGTACAACCGTGTCTTTTTCGGTGAGGACCTTTTTGTGGTGGGAGAAGGACGGAAGATACCTCCGGCGGCGATGACGAGTAGGAGAGCGGAGGCAAGAACCCATTTGGTTGAGGGCTTGAATCCTGCTTTGGGTTTTGCGCGGTGGGGGTCGATCGAGTGGCGTTGCCGACTCGGGGGTCGAGGTTCCTCCGCGTGGTGACGCTGGCGATGAAACGGTCGCCCGCGGTGGGCACTGTTTCGATGAATTTCGGTACGCGGCTGTCTTCGTTGAGCGCTTTGCGGAGCAGTCCGATGGCGCGGGTGAGGGCGTTCTCGGTGACCATGGCGTCCTGCCATACGGTGTCGAGCAGCTCCTGCTTTCGAACCAGGCGGCTCCGGTTCTCAATGAGATAGAGGAGTAACGGAGGACCTTGGGCTCGACCTGCAGGGGTGTTCCGTGCTCAGAGAAGCGAAATTCCCGATCATCGACCTCGAATTGCTCGAACCGATAAATCATTTGTTTTCTCCGCTTTAGCCAGCATCACCAAGACATCATTTTCATCACGAGAACATCCGGTGTACCTCCAGACCATCAGCAGGCCGGGAAGGCATAGTTCGCCCCATCGAGGTGAACACCATGTCACTTATCCGCCAGATTCAACCCCTTTTCGTCATTCTGGCCTTTGCGACTCTTCTTCCGGCGGCGGCCGCAGTTCCCAGACCAAACCGCACCGGCGGCCGATATTGTCACGGCGAAGATCAATTGGTCGATCTCTCCATGATCATCGTACCTGTCAGCATCGATGGCTCGGGGCCGTATGACTTCATACTGGACACAGGTAGCTCCAAAACGATGGTCGACCAGAAACTGGCGGAAAAGCTTCAGCTTTTGCGGGTGGGCGAGAAGACGGTGGTGGGTGTTTTGGCTTCGGCAAAGATGGCGGTCGTCCACGCGAACTCGATCTCCATTGCGGGGGCTGTGGTTTCCGGAGGAGATGTGTACAGCTCGGATCACTTTACAACTACCGGTAAGGTGCTCGGTGTGCTGGGCGAGGACTTCCTCAAGAACTTCGACGTGCTTATCGACTATCGTCACGAGGTCATCCAACTGGAGTCCGCCGGTGGTTCGATGGCGGAGACGGCGATTGGAGAACATCTCCCGCTGGAATTGAACGGGACTTACCACGGACAACCGACTCGCAATCGGCTGGTGGTGTCCGGCCACATTCAGGAACTGGGAGATAAACCGATGGCGCTGCTGCTGGATTCGGGGGCCACTGGCTGACACTATTTCAGGACAGCCTGGGGCGGGCGCGGATCAGCAGGCGAACGTGAATGCAGGCAGCTTCAACAAATGGATTTCGTCGCTAGCCGAGACGCGCCAGGTTCGCTCACTCAGTCTCGGTGGTAACTCGGTTTCGGATCTGACGGTGATCGCGCTCTCCCGCCGTGCGGATGTGGACACCGACGGTCTTATTCCTACATCGCTGTTCCGATCCATCTTTATCAGTCATCGCGGGAGATTTGTTATTCTGAACCCCTCCCTCCCAAAGGTAGGTCGTTATCAGATGGCATAGATTGACTCACTCCAACCCGGCGCGAAAGTAGAAAAACAAAGATGCTTCAAAGGATGCGCAGAATTCGCGATGACAGTAAGCATGCGAGCGTAAGCAATTCAGCTTATTAGGAGACCTTGCCATGAAATCACATTTGCGAAAGCATCTTTGGTTTTCAAGGATGGTGTTCGCCCTTTCACTGGGCCCACTGTTTCTAACTGCGTGCGACCCCTCAACGTCGGCCACACCCTCTGCCTCGTCTCCCTCTGCCCCGTCTTCGGTGTCTGTCGCCATTGTTCCCATCGGCCCCGACGGCGGTTTCCACCGTTGGCAATTTCACGGCCGTTGGCGACATGACCACAGCGCGAGCCGACCACACTGCAACACTGCTTCCTAACGGCAAGGTCTTGATCGCCGGAGGAGAAGGCGACGGTTTCCAAGCCCTTGCCAGCGCCGAGCTCTACGACCCTGCCACCCGCACGTTCGCCCCCACCGGCAGCATGATCATGCCTCGCTATGCACACTCGGCAACGCTGCTGGCTGACGGCCGCGTCTTGATTGCTGGTGGTAGACAAGACGTAAACCCCGGCGCTTTCGTCTTTACCGCGGAGATCTACGATCCTTCTACGGGAGCTTTCACCGCTACGGGTGATTTGACCTCGATTGGCGGAGAAGTATTTGCCCCCCCGGGGGGCGTGACGACCTTGCTTCCGGACGGGAGGGTCCTTGTCGCGGCGGCCAACAATGCGGAAACCTATGATCCCAATAGCGGCACTTTCACCCCCACCGGCCCGTATGCGTATCTGAGTCTCGTGTATGGAACTACCGTCACTTTGCTCACCAATGGCAAGGTCCTGGTCACCGGGTGCTCAGACGCATACGATCTTGTAGCGTTGGGGTGACCGAGCTCTTCGATCCGCAGAGCGGGACGTTCGGCGTGACCGGCCCGATGATGGCTAAGTACTTTCCGGACTATGGGTACACCGCGACGTTGCTCACGGACGGCAGAGTCTTGTTTCTAGGGAGTGGCGATTTCGCTTCGCCGATGCTGAGGTCTACGACCCGGTGGCTGGGACATTCGCTTCCATTGGCGGCCCGGTCATTCAAGATTCGCCCCTGCTTCCCGCCTTACCGATGGAACGGTCTTGGTTGCCGGTGGCCAGTCGCCCGGGGGGAATGGGAGCACCTACGCGGAGCTTTATGTACCTGCTAGCGGTACGTTCGAGCTGGTGGGTGGGATGACCGCAAGCCGCCATTCGCACCAGCCACTCCGCTCCCCGATGACACCGTTCTGCTTACTGGTGGCTTTAGCGTTTGGCCAGATCCGACGTCCAGCGCGGAAGTTTATAAGCCTCGATGACCTTCGGGCCGGGCAAACCCTTGCTTGGAGAAGTCCCATGAAGACCATACGCGCGGCTACGACAATCTGCGCAGTTTCAGGAATCGCCGATTTGTTTCTGGTGGTTGGATGTCAGGGTGGGTCGTCTGGCATGTTGGGCCGGGGCTTCAAACAATGACAGCCCCGGTATCGTTGTCACCGTCTCCCCGAGAAACGTGACTGTGCAAGCCGGACAGTCCATTTAATTTACTGCAACCGTGAATAATTATACTGCGAATAAAGGGGTCACGCGGTCACTCCAATCTGCGCCGCAGGGTGCAATTGCGGCGCCATTAATGGGGTTCACCGCTGCGATTGTCATGATGATGTGTCTCCCGTCTGTTGCTTGACTAATTATTTGGCGCACATCTGTGCTAATTATTTGGCACATGACAAGATTGAGTCGGGTAAGTACTCGATCTCTTTAGGCTTGCCCAATCACAAGATTCTCTCGAGCCGTCTCGACGACATCCACCGACAATGTCTCAAGACCGTTGATTGCGACGACGCGTTCCATTTGAGTTAGCAAGCGAACGAGAAGTCGGAAGTTGCCGCGGGTCAATCGGATCACGGCGGCGATGACCTCGGGTGCTGGACATGGAGCAGGCAGATGGATGCCAACGGGGGCCCACCGCCGCTCCAGTAGGACTTGGATGTCAGCGATCGCTCAGCGGCCTAAATTCGTGTACGAAGCCGATCCGCGAGAAGAATTGCGGGTATCGTGCGATGCGCTTTTCGATACCAGGCATGCCAATGAGCACCATGCCAAATCCGCTTTCATCGAAGATCGAGCGCAGCTGTTCCAGGCTGTTCATTCGTCAGGCGATCTGCTTCATCGACGACTATTAAACTGGTAGGGTCCGGAATTGCTTCGACCCTGCTCTCGTACTCGCTGAAAATCTCGAAGTAAGTCGGTTTGAGTGGGGTTGGATGGTTTGGTCTGTAGTCGCGGTCCTCGCGATGTTCGACCCTCCAAGTTTCGTCGCGGCTCCGCAGTGCATCAAGCGTTGCTCGTTGTTCAGCGCGTGTCGCATGCTTGGCGACGCTGCATTCAGAGCGCGAGCGGAAATGACGTCATACTGTATCCGAGCCGGCGTGTTCACCACTTCAGGAGTAAAGAGCACTGTGTCAATTGGCTTGCCATCTGAAGCCTCTGCGTTCCAGCGGTCCAAAGGAACGATCTTCTGAATGCGACTATGGTGAATCGCCGATAGCGTTTTGCCCACTCCGGAGGTCCGTAGCACAGACCAATGTAGCGGTCTCGCCGGCATGCCTCGCAGAATTCGACGAATCGCTTGTACTCAATAGTCTCGACAAACACGGGCAGTTCGCTACTCGTTGTAGTAGCGTTTAAGCTTGGAGCGCTGGAACTCGTCTGGGATGACTGTGCTTGCATGTACGTCCTCTCTCTGCATACCTCTCTTGAATTCAAGCAATGTGTCCACTGTTTTCAGCCGATCCTTGACGATCGTCCGCAACTTTCCCGACGGCGTTTTCGGGCGTTCACAATCTCCCGGAGCGGTACCGTCTGGCCGGCCAGTCGGCCGAGATTGCTCGGCAAAGGAATCGATCACGGTAGAAGACACGGATCTCGCCCATGTCCCTGGGGTCGAAGCGAATCGTGACTTCTTCACCGACGTAAGCTGCCAGGGTGAGTGACAGATAGCGGAAGTTGTGGAAGTGAATGCCATCGGTCCGGACCTTGCGCGTACGGATCTCATGGATGAGCAAGAGGTCTAGTCGTTCTACGCTGTCGGGCATGCGCGGCAAAAAACCACCCTGTTCCCATCGCTCTTTGGGCGACAGTTTGCCCTCTGAACTTGGCCGTCGATGGTAGACCTCCAGCAGGAAAGTGTGGAACTGCTTCTCGAGAGAGTCGAGCGTCAAGGTCGACTTCCGTCCGGTTCGTGCAGTGTAGCCGTCCAGGTCGCACAAGAACATCTCGTTCACCGTGCGAAAGAATCGCTCGATGCGCCCTCGACCTTGAGGCTTGCCCGGGGTGGAGAACACAAGCCGAATCTTCAGGTCTGCTGCGACCTGCTCCAGATGCTTCGATCGAAAGTCCGAGCCGTTGTCGGTGTACAGAATGTCCGGAATGCCGCAGATCTGCCAGTGAGGATCACCCTTTACGCCAGATACCCTGACGCAAAGCCAAAGTCGTTCGCAGCGATGAGGGCGGTTCGAATGCAAGAT
This sequence comes from uncultured Acidobacteriaceae bacterium, assembly GCA_963756685.1. Taxonomy (GTDB): domain Bacteria; phylum Acidobacteriota; class Terriglobia; order Terriglobales; family Acidobacteriaceae; genus Edaphobacter. Next base: position 841,393 of record CAVWON010000001.1, on the reverse strand, counting down.
AATAACCCGCCACAGCTCGGCTGTAATCATCGATGACAATCGTCAGCCACGGCTTTCCGACAGATCCATCGTCGCGCAGCAGCTTGATGTTGAGTTGCGCGTGATCGACCTGCCATATGGAGTTCGGCTTGAGAGCTTCGCGTCGGTGAACCAGATCGAAGCCCTCGCTGTATGCTTTGTTCCCGCGGTGAGCGAGCATCATCAACCCCGCGGGGAGGCTGCGTACGACCCGGCGAACTACGTCGTAGCTAGGCTTGCGTTCCTGAAGAGTCTCGGCCATCGCGCCGGCCTGTCGGTGTATGGAACTGATTGGGAGTGGCGGCCGCTCAAGCGCGAGCCCTTCAATAGCCTCGATCAACTGTAATGAGGCTACCCTTCGCTCTCCCTGATCGGATCGACTCTTACGAGCCAAAGCAGCCAGCCCATTCTTGCGGTATCCACTTGCCCACCTGAAGGCTGTTCGATAGGGAATTGACGCTTCAGAAGCTATCGCGCGTAGTGGACGAGCTCCTTCCAAGTGCGGTCGAAGGAACTCGTAACGCTGCAGGGCAAGCTCGCGCGACGCTTGCGGAATGGCGGAAAGGTCGTCCACACGCATGAGTGTGCCACATAATTAGCACAGAAGTTCGCCAAATAATTAGCAAAACGACACTCGGCCACGCGAATATCAAGATGACCGAGCGCTACGCCAAGCTGGGACGTGCTCACATCACCAAGACTGGAACCACAGCCAAAGTGATCTGGAACATGATGGAGAAAAAGATGGCAGAGCAGCATCAAGGCGGCAAAGCGAACATCGCTTAGGGGATGTTCGCGTATTGTTCGCGCGATTAAAACTTTAACTCTTTGGTCGCCGCTAAGTTGTTTAGAATGTGGTGGCCAGAGACGGGATCGAACCGCCGACGCCGGCCTTTTCAGGGCCGCGCTCTACCACTGAGCTATCTGGCCTTGGCATAACGCTTATTGTCGGGGATCGCCAAGAACCACCGTGCGTTACATCTACATCTGTCGCCCGGCCTTTGTCAGAGGGCCTGTCGCTGGCACGGAACCAGCAACGCAAACGCATCCTAAGTATAGCAACCCGGCGCCATACCGCCAACTCACTCCTCCCGCGCTATCCTGTCTCATCGCTCGCACCGCAAGGACGCTCCATGCTCTCTCGCATCCGAAGCTTCGCACCTGCGTCACTCGTACTCTTTTTCGCCGTCGCGGCCCTTACGCAGACTCAAATCAACTCTGCGACGAGGCACCTCCCCGCCTGCCACCCCGCATGAGCAGCGCGCCATCCATGCCTTCAACACCGCGAAGCAGAGTCCGCTCGAACTCACGGCCTTCCTCGCCCGCATGCCAAAGGGTGGAGATCTTCACATGCATCTCTCCGGAGCCATCTACGCCGAGACCTTCATCAAGAATGGTGCTTCGGATATTCTCTGCATCGATCCCAAAACTATGAGCTTCTTCAAGCCCGCCGCCACCACCAGGAGCATTCCGCCTCAACCGGTCTGTGGCGAAGGCAACGTCCGCGCCGAGAGCGCCTTCAAAGACCAGAAGCTCTACGACGCTCTCGTTGACTCCTTTTCCATGCGCAGCTTCGTCCCCAGCGCAGGCACTAGCGGTCACGATCAATTCTTCGCGACCTTCAACCGCTTCAACGGCATCGACAAATCGCACACCGGAGAGTGGCTTGACGAGGTCGCCACGCGTGCCGCTGCCCAGAACGAACAGTACCTGGAAATCATGGAGACCCCTGTATTCTCTGACGTCGCAAAGATAAGCTCGAGCATCGAATGGCCTGCGACTCCCTCCGATCCCGCTCTGAACCGTACTGGCGACGCCACGGGAACCGCTCGCGGCGACCTCAGCCACCTCCGCGACGTCCTCCTCGCCGCAGGTCTTCGCGACGAGGTCGCCATCGACCGAAAGGAGCTGGACGACGCACTCGACGCACGCAACAAAATCGAAAACTGTGGTCAGCCCAATGCAAGGACTGCCTGCTTGGTGAAGATTCGTTTCCTCTACCAGGTCCTTCGCGCATTCCCGCCGCAGCAGGTCTTCGCCCAGACACTCCTCGCATTTGAGGTCGCCTCGCAGGACCCCCGCGTCGTCGGCATCAACTTCGTCCAGCCCGAGGACGCCTACATGGCCATGTCCGAGTACCACCGGCAAATGCTCATGATCGACTACCTGCACAGCATTTACCCCACGGTGCACATCAGCCTGCACGCGGGCGAACTTGCCCCGGGCCTTGTCCCTCCTGAGGGCCTCCGCTTCCACATTCGCGAGGCCATCGATCTCGGACACGCCGAACGCATCGGCCACGGTGTCGACGTCATGTATGAGAACGAACCCCAGTCTCTACTAAGGGAGATGGCCGCCCGCCACATCATGGTCGAGATCAACCTCACCTCCAACGACGTCATCCTCGGCGTCGTCGCGCCATGGCATCCACTCCCGTCCTACCGCGCCGCTGGCGTTCCCACCGCTCTCTCCACCGACGACGAGGGAGTCTCCCGCATCGATCTCACCCACGAATACACTCGTGCCGCTCTCGAATTCAATCTCTCCTACCTCGATCTCAAAAGCTCGGCCCGCACCAGCCTCGAACACAGCTTCCTTCCCGGAGCCAGCCTCTGGCAGCGGCCTGACGTCTTCACGCAAACGGTCCCTGCCTGCGCAGGCCAGCCGTTAGGTGCCGCCAATCCCACGCCCAAGTGCCTCAGTTTCCTGCAGTCCAGCGAAAAGGCCGCCGAGCAGTGGCAGCTCGAACACCGTTACGACCTCTTCGAGTCCAACTTACCCTGAACGATACCGGGCCGTGAAACTCCTGCCGCAATCGCTATGGGCCGCGCTAAACTCATCTCCAGAGCCCATCCATGAAAAACGTCATCTTCACCGTCCTTAAGCTCATTCTTTTCCTCTTCGTTTTCTTCATCGGCTCTATTTTCCCGCCGTTTCACTTCGAGCACATTCTCATTGCGACGCCGGGGACCACCCGCATCTTCATCGCGGACGGCCTGTTGCTCATGTTCGCCCTATACGTGCTCCTCGTCATAGTCGAGGTCCTAAGGAAGCGCGTCCGAACAGCTGCCCCATGGACCACCCTTGCCTTCGTCCTCGCGCTCGTCTTCGGTCTTATGATGAAGTTCGGTTTCCTAACCCGGTCGGCGTTCTAAAGCACTCCATGCCAGACGAATTCCTCAAACTCCTCGCTGATTCCCAACGCACTCTGGACGAAGCCTTCGCCAATCTGCCCCCCAACCCTGCGCCCCCGCTGGGCAAAGAGGCCTCGGACATTCTGCAGCAAGTAGCGATTCGCCTCCGCGACAATTACCCCTACGCCCATCCCCTCTACGCGGGACAGATGTTGAAGCCGCCTCACCTAATCGCCCGCGCCGCCTACGCGCTGGCCATGTCCATCAACCCCAACAACCACGCCCTCGACGGCGGCCGCGCCAGCTCCGCCATGGAGATCGAAGCCGTAGCCGCGCTCGCGAAGATGTTCCACTGGCCTCAGCATCTGGGCCACCTCAGCAGCGGAGGCACCTTCGCCAACCTCGAAGCCCTCTGGGTCGCCGGCCAACTCGGTCACACCGACGACGGCACTCCCATGGCAATCGCAGCCTCCGACCAGGCCCACTACACCCACAACCGCATCAGCGGCGTCCTCGGCCTGCCGTTCATCTCCATCCCCTCCGACGAGCACGGCCGCATGGATCTCGAGCGTCCTCGAATCTCTCCTCGAGACTGACAAGATTGCAACAGTAGTGGTTACATTCGGGACCACAGCCATCGGCTCCGTCGATCCTCTCGACCAGATAGTGGAGCTTCAGAAAAAATTCAAGTTCCGCATCCACGTCGACGCCGCCTACGGTGGCTACTTCACCCTTGCCGCAAACCTCTCCCCCGAGACCCGTGCCGCCTTCGACGCCATACCCCACGCCGACTCCATCGTCATCGATCCGCACAAGCATGGCCTCCAACCCTACGGCTGTGGCTGTGTCCTCTTCCACGACCCCGCCGTCGGCCGCCTGTACAAACACGACTCTCCGTACACCTACTTCTCCTCGAAGGAACTCCACCTCGGCGAAATCTCCCTCGAGTGCTCTCGCGCCGGTGCCTCCGCAGTCGCTCTCTGGGCGACGCAGCAGCTACTCCCATACACTCTCGGCGGCGTCTTCTCGCATGGGCTGGAATCCTGCCACGCCGCCGCACTCAAACTGCATCAGCTCCTCACCGAATCGCCGCACTTTCTCACCCCCACCTTTCCGCCTCAACTCGACATCGTGTTCTGGGCCGTCCGCGCAGCCACCCCGCAGGCTTCCTCCGCTCTCGCCCAGCGAATCTTCGACGAAGCCGCCAAACGCGACCTCCACCTCGCCCTTGCCAAACTTCCTGTACCGCTTTTTCCACAAAACTCCTGGGAAAATTCCCCTCATGGCGACTCCCAAACCACAGTTACCTGCCTCCGTTCTGTACTCATGAAACCGGAGCATCTCCTTTGGTTAGACCACTTGTGGCAACGTCTTGATGCAGCTGCGGTTGCGACATTCGAGTCAATCCCCCGATAGAACCAGCATAGGTAACCGTACGTTCCATCTAAATCGTTTAAGCGTTTTGCTAAAATCAGCCAGATTCGATGCTCAAGTTCTTCTCATCGCCGGATGTCACGCAGCGTATCCCCTCAGCCGATAGAGAGTTCCAGCACCGTGTCCATATCACGCTCTTCACGCAGCACTGGCTCGGATGAGAAAAGGATTAACCACCGCATGACTTTCCCCCCCACTCTCACCCCGTCAACTCCTGATCTTGCCTCCCGTACTGTCGCATACTTCTCCATGGAGATCGCCCTTTCCCCGTCTCTCCCCACTTACTCCGGTGGCCTCGGCATGTTGGCCGGCGACACCCTCCGCTCCGCAGCCGACACCGCTGCCCCCATGGTTGCGATCTCGCTCGTCCATCGCCGCGGCTACTTCCGCCAGAAGCTCTCCGACATCGGCCAGCAGACCGAGACCGACGTCCCCTGGTTCCCCGAGACAACGCTTCCCAGCGCCAACCAGATCATTGCCCTAACCATGCAGGGCCGTCAGATACTTGTCCGCGCCTGGCGCTTCGACGTCGTCGGCGTCACCGGCCACATCATCCCCGTCTTCCTCCTCGACACCGACGTCGAAGGCAACGACCCCTGGGACCGCCGCCTCACCGACCATCTCTACGGCGGCGACACCTACTACCGCCTCTGTCAGGAGACCGTCCTCGGCCTCGGCGGCGTCGCTCTACTCGACTCCCTCGCCTGCAAGCCGAAGGTCTACCACATGAACGAGGGCCACGCCGCTCTCCTCGCCATCGGCCTGCTCGAAGACCACCTCGCCGGCAAACCTCTCAAGGAGGCGACCGAAGCCGACATCGACTTCGTCCGCCAGCAGTGCGTCTTCACCACTCACACTCCCGTTCCCGCCGGTCACGACCAGTTCGGCGTCGACCAGATGTACCAGGTCCTCGGCCACGACCGCGCCGCCGCCATCGACCAGTTTGGTTGTCTGCACAATGGCCTGATGAACATGACCTACATCGCCCTGCGCTTCTCGCGCTTCGTCAACGGCGTCGCCATGCAGCACGGCAAGGTCTCGCAGAAGATGTTCCCCGACTACAAGGTGTACTCCATCACCAACGGCGTCCACGCCGCCACCTGGCTCTCCCCGCAGTTCCAGGAACTCCTCGACAGCGAGGTCCCTCACTGGCGCACCGACAACCAATACCTTCGGTCCGTTTACGGTATCGATCCGGCACGTATCGCCGCGGCCCACAACAAAGGCAAGCTTCGCCTCTTCGGCACTATCGCCAAGCGCACCGGCCACCACTTCAACCCCAACGTCCTTACGCTCGGCTTTGCCCGCCGCGTCGCCACCTACAAGCGGGCCAGCCTGCTCCTGCACGACCCGGCCCGCCTGGTCGCGATCGCCGAAAAAATCGGCGGCCTCCAGATTCTCTACGCTGGCAAGGCCCACCCCGCCGACAACGCCGGCAAGGGCCTCATTCGAGACGTCTACTCCGCTGCCGCCAAGCTCAACTCGTCGGCGCTCAAGATTTACTACGTCGAAAACTACGACTGGGAGTTGGGCGCGCTCCTCACTCAAGGCGTCGACGTGTGGGTCAACACCCCCCGCCGGCCGTATGAGGCTTCAGGGCACCTCCGGCATGAAGGCCGCACTCAACGGCGTCCCCTCGCTCTCCATCCTCGACGGTTGGTGGATCGAAGGCTGCGCCGAGGACACCACCGGCTGGGCCATCGAAGACGGCGAGACCGAAGCCGTCGAAGCCGACAGCCTCTACAAAAAGCTCGAACACTCCATCGCTCCCATGTATGCCAACCCCCACGCCTGGTCGCGGATGCAGCAGCACTGCATCGCCATCAACGGCAGCTTCTTCAACACCCATCGCATGCTGGCGCAGTACTTCGAAAACTCCTACTTCCCCCACACACAGGTCAGCAAGCTCCCCGGCAGCCCACTCGAACGCCGCCGCTCCAGCGACGTCCTCGTCCCCGAACCCGTCCTCGTCTAACTCCAGCCCAGAAATCATTACTGGCAACGACTTGGCTCCAGTCGTTGCCTGTTCTCTTTGCCTGGCATGACATGGAGGACGCCTCCAAAACCAGAACGCCGCTAATCCCCAGCGACAATCTGCGGAACTCCCCGCCCGGTCTTCCGCCTCGATCCCAATCGCTCAAACCGCCCACGCATTCGGTCAAAAAACAAATAAACCACCGGCGTAGTAAACAGAGTCAACGCCTGCGACACTATCAACCCGCCCACAATCGTGATCCCCAGCGGCCGTCGCATCTCACTCCCAGCGCCTCTTCCCAGGGCCAGCGGCAATCCGCCCAGCAGCGCCGCCATCGTAGTCATCATGATCGGCCGAAACCGCAACAGACACGCCTCGTAGATCGCCTCCTGCGGCGACTTGCCATGCTGCCTCTCTGCTACCAACGCAAAGTCGATCATCATAATCGCGTTCTTCTTCACGATCCCGATCAGCAGAATGATCCCGATCATCGCGATCACGCTCAGGTTCACCTTGAACAAGAGCAGCGCTACAATCGCGCCCACCCCCGCCGACGGTAGTGTAGAAAGAATCGTCAGCGGATGAATGAAGCTCTCGTAAAGCATCCCCAGCACGATATAAACCGCGATCAGCGCCAGCAGAATCAGCCACGGCTCGCTCGACAGCGAATCCTTGAACGCCTGCGCCGTCCCCGCAAACCCGCCATGGATCGCCGTCGGCATCCCGATATCCACCCGCGCCTGCTGGATCGCCTGCGTCGCCTCGCTCAACGACGCCCCCGGTGCCAGGTTGAACGACAGCGTCGTCGCCGGTGACTGCGACTGATGGTTCACCGCCAGCGGAATCCTCTGCGACTCAAAATGCGTCACCGCCGACAGCGGAATCATCGCCCCGGTCGTACTCTTCACATAAATGTTCTTGAGCGCATCCGGGTCCTGCTGAAACTCGTCCGCGACCTCCATTACCACGTGGTATTGGTTCAACGGCATATACGTCGTCGAGACCTGCGTCTGCGCAAACGCGTCCGACAACGTCGCGTCGATCGTCAGTGGCGAAACTCCCAGCCGGCTCGCCGTCGCCCTGTCGATCACCAACTGCCCTCGCAAACCCTGCTGCTGCTGGTCCGTCGCCACGTCCTTGATCTGCGGCAGCTTGTCCATGGCGTCCTTCAGCTTCGGCCCCCACTCGTTTAAGTCCTTCAAACTGTCCGCCGTCAGCGTGTATTGGTACTCCGTCGCCGTATTTCGACCGCCGACCCGCAAGTCTTGAAACGCCTGCAAATAAAGGATCGCACCCGGGATATTGCTTACCTGCGGTCTCAGCCGGTCCACAATGACCTGCGCCGTATCGCCTTTCTTCAGCCGCTCCGAATCCGGCTTCAACGACATGAACATAAAGCCCGCGTTGGAGTTGCCGCGCCCACCGGCAAATGCCGTCACGTCCTGCACCCCGGGTCCCTTCCGACGATCGTCGCTAGCTCCAGCACCTTCTTCTTCATCTCTGGAAACGAAACGTCCTGCTGCCCCTGCACCTGCCCGCCGATGCGCCCAGCGTCCTGCTCCGGAAAGAACCCCTTCGGCACAAGAATGTAGAGGTAAACATTCAGCACAAAGGTCAGCACCGTAATCGTCAGCACCAGCTTTTGATGCTGCAGCACCCATCGCAGCCCGCGTTCATACTCTGCCGCCATTCGCTTCAGCGCACGGTCTCCCAGGTGATAAAACCACCCGTGCCGCCTCGCATTGTGCGGCTCCAGAAACTTCGCGCTCAACATCGGCGTGGTCGTCAACGAAACCACCAGCGACACCATGATCGCGACCGACAACGTCACCGCGAACTCACGAAACAGTCTGCCTACGATCCCACCCATCAAAAGGATCGGAATGAACACCGCGATCAGCGACGTGCTCATCGACAGCACCGTAAACCCGATCTCCTTCGACCCCAGCATCGCCGCCGCATACGGCGTCATCCCTTCCTCAAGGTGTCGGCTGATGTTTTCGATCACCACAATCGCATCGTCCACCACGAACCCCGTCGAGATCGTCAGCGCCATCAGCGACAAATTATCGAGCGTATACCCAAGCAGGTACATCACCGCAAACGTCCCCAGCAAACTCAACGGCACGGCCACCGTTGGAATCAGCGTCGACCGCACCTCGCGCAGAAACAGGAACACCACCAGGATCACCAGCATGATCGAGATCACCAGCGTCCGCGTCACGTCCCGCACCGAAGCGCGAATCGTAGTCGTCCTGTCCAGCGCCACGTGCACCTGGATCGCCGGCGGTATCGAAGCCTCCAGCATCGGCAGCATCTTCTTTACGTTGTCCACCGTCTCAATCACGTTCGCCGTCGAGGTCTTGAACACGATCACCAGGATCGCCGGCTTGCCGTTGAACACTCCAGTAGCATGAACGTCCTCGACGCTATCGACGACCTTAGCCACGTCCTGGATCCGCACGATACCATGCGCCGTACCGGCAGCCACGGCCGCACTCGGCGTCGCAGCGGAGCCATTACCCGTCGCAGAACCAGCAGACGAACTCGTGCCACCGTTCGCCGTCGGCATATTCGCCACAGCGCTCGCCACCGATGCAGGCAGCCCCGTACTCGCCGCCGCCGAGCTCACCGGCCCTCGGTCCGTCGCAACAATCAGCGGAGCATACGCTGCCGCACCAAACAACTGGTCCGTCGCGCTGACGCTCCACCGCCGCTCATCGTCCTGCAGATAACCCTTCGGCTGGTTCACATTCACCGTGCCGATCGCCGCGCGCAACGCCTCCAGCCCGACGCCATAATGCGCAAGCTGCATCGGGTTGGCCTCGATCCGCACCGCCGGCTTCGCACTTCCTCCACACCACGTCTGACCCACCCCCGGCACCTGCGCAATCTTCTGCGCCAGAATACTGTCACACGCGTCGTAAAGCTGCGGCACGGTCATCGTGTCAGAGGTCAACGCGATAATCATGATCGGCGAATCCGCTGGGTTCACCTTGTAATATCCCGGATTGCTCGGCAGGTTCGCCGGCAGCTGACTCCGCGCAGCATTGATCGCCGCCTGCACATCGCGCGCCGCACCATTCACGTCACGGCTCAGATCGAACTGCAGCACGACCCCGGTCGTCCCCGTAGACGAATACGAGGTCATCTCATTTACCCCGGCGATCTTCGAAAACTGCCGCTCCAGCGGGGTCGCCACCGACGAAGCCATCGTCTCCGGGTCCGCCCCCGGCAAACTCGCGCCCACCGAGATCACCGGAAACTCCACCTGCGGCAGACTGGCCACCGGCAGCAGCGTATACGCCACCGCGCCCGCCAGAATCACCGCCGCTGACATCAGAAATGTCGCTACCGGCCGCCGAATAAATGGTGCTGAAAAATGCATAACCCTCTAAACCCAATTTTCTAAAGCGACTTCTACACGGCAGGAGTAATAGTCGCCGTCATCGTGAACGTAGTGAAGGATCCTGCTCTTATCTCCATTGACTTCAACTTCTCGTCATCAATCCGCCGATAAAGCATGCGCATGCAACTCCGCTTCAACATGCCTTGATCTCCGCGCAAGCCGGTCGAAGAACAGATACACCACCGGCGTCGTAAACAGCGTCAACACCTGCGACACAATCAATCCGCCTACAATCGTGATGCCCAGCGGACGCCGCAGCTCGCTTCCCGTGCCCGTGCCCAGCGCCAGCGGCAACCCGCCCAGCAGCGCCGCCATCGTCGTCATCATGATCGGCCGGAACCGCAGCAGGCACGCCTGATAGATCGCCTCCGTCGGTGTCAGCCCCTGTTCGCGCTCCGCCTCCAGCGCAAAGTCGATCATCATGATCGCGTTCTTCTTCACAATGCCGATCAGCAAAATAATTCCGATCAGCGCAATCACGCTCAGATCCACATGGAACAGCAACAGCGCAAGAATCGCCCCCACTCCCGCCGAAGGCAGCGTCGACAGGATCGTGATCGGATGAATGTAGCTCTCGTACAACACGCCCAGCACGATGTAGACGACGATCAGAGCGGCAAGGATCAGCAGCGGCTCGTTCTCTAGCGAAGCCTCAAACGCCCTCGCCGATCCCTGAAACTCCGCATTCACGCTCGGCGGCATATTCAGCTCCGCCTTCGCCTTGTTCACCGCATCCACGGCATCGCCAATCGACTTGCCCGGCGCCAGATTGAACGAGATCGTCACGGCAGGGAACTGTCCCTGATGGCTGATCACCAGCGGCGTCTGCTTCTCCTCGAAGTGAGTAAACGCCGAAAGCGGCACCTGCGACCCGTTCGAACTCTTCACGTAAATGTTATCGAGCGATTCCGGAGTCCGCTGAAACTTCGGAGCGACCTCCAGAACAACGTGGTACTGGTTCTGCTGCGTAAAGATCGTCGAAACCTGCCGCTGCGCAAACGCATCATCCAGCGTGTCGTCGATGTTCTGCGGCGTAATCCCCAGCCGCGAAGCAGTATCGCGATCGATCACCAGACTCGCCTCAAGCCCGCCCAACTGCTGGTCGCTCGCCACATCGCTCAGAATCGGAATCGTCTTCAGCTTGGCGACCATCCTGTCCGTCCAAACCGCCAGTTCCTCGACGTTCGCGTCCTCGAGCGAGTACTGATACTGCGTCCGGCTCACCCGGTCCTCCACCGTCAGGTCCTGCAGCGGCTGCAGATAGCACTGGATCCCATCCACCTTCGCCACCTGCGGCTCCAGCCGTTGGATCACCTCAAGCGCCGACGACTTGCGCAGCTCGCCGGTCCTTCAAATTGATCTGGATGCGCCCACTGTTCAACGTCGAATTCGTCCCATCGATCCCGATGAACGACGAAACGCTCTCCACATCTTTGTCCTGCAAAATGACCCGTGCCAGCGCCTGCTGCCGCGAGCTCATCGCCCCAAAGCTGATCGTCTGCGGGGCCTCCGTGATCCCCAGCAGCACGCCCGTGTCCTGCACCGGGAAAAAACCCTTCGGCACAATCAGGAACAGATACACCGTCAGCAGAAACGTACCGAGCGTCACCAGCAGTGTCAGCGTCTGGTGCCGCAGCACCCACCGCACGCCCACGGCATACTTCCGAATCACATACTCGAAGAACTCTTCACTCTTCCGATAGAAGGTGCTCTGCTGGTTCGCAGGCGTATGCTTCAACAGCTTCGCCGACATCATCGGCGTCAGCGTCAATGACACCAGCGCCGAGACGAGAATCGTAACCGCCAGAGTTACAGCAAATTCACGGAACAGCCGCCCCACGATATCGCCCATGAACAGCAGCGGAATCAGCACCGCGATCAGGCTCACCGTCAGCGAAACAATAGTGAATCCGATCTGCTCCGAGCCCTTCAGCGCCGCGTCCAGCGGAGTGTCACCCTCCTCCAGATACCGCGCGATGTTCTCAATCATTACGATCGCGTCATCCACCACGAAACCCGTCGAGATCGTCAGCGCCATCAGCGACAGGTTATTCAGGCTGTACCCCAGCAGGTACATCACCCCGAACGTCCCCACAATCGACAGCGGCACCGCGACCGAAGGAATCACCGTCGCTGCAAACGATCGCAGGAACAGGAAGATCACCATCACCACCAGCCCAATCGTCAGGACCAGCGAAAACTTCACGTCCTTCACCGACGCCCGGATCGTATTCGTCCGGTCCGTCAGCACCTGCAGGTTCACCGTCGCAGGCATCGACGACCGCAGCTGCGGCAGTATCTTCTGCACCTCATCCACGACGCCGATGATGTTCGCCCCCGGCTGCCGCTGGATGTTCACGATCACCGCCGGCTGCAGTGTCGCGGCCTTCGCGGGCTGTCCATCGTGCGGCTCGCGCGCCGACGTCCCCATCCACGCCGCCTGAAACAGGTTCTCCGCGCTGTCCACCGCGTTCGCCACGTCCGAAAGCCGCACCGGCGACCCATTCCGGTACGCGACAATCACATTGTTGTAGCCTCCGCTCGAAGGGATCTGATCGTTCGCGCCAATCGTGTAGGACTGGGTCGCGCCATTCAAATTTCCTTTCGCCTGGTCAACGTTCGCCGTGCCCACCGCCGTGCGAATGTCCTCGAGACTCAGCCCGTAATTCGCCAGTGCCGTCGGGTTCGCCTGGATCCGCACCGCCGGCTTCTGTCCTCCGTTGATCGACACCAGCCCCACGCCCGACAGCTGCGAGATCTTCTGCGCGATCACCGTATCCGCCAGGTCTTCCACCTTCTGAAGTGGCAGCGTATCGCTCGTCAGCGCCAGCGTCATGATCGGCGCGTCTGCCGGATTCACCTTGCTGTACACCGGCGGGTTCGGCAGGTCCTTCGGCAGATAACTGAACGCCGCATTGATCGCCGCCTGCACGTCCTGCTGCGCCACGTCGATCGACTCCGCCAGCGAGAACTGCAGCGTAATCACGCTGCCTCCACCCGAGCTAGTCGATGTCATCTGACTCAGCCCCGGTATCTGGCCGAACTGCCGCTCCAGCGGCGCCGTCACCGACGACGCCATCACCTCCGGGCTCGCCCCCGGATAAAACGTCTGCACCTGGATCGTCGGATAGTCCACCTGCGGCAGCGCCGAAACCGGCAGTTGTACATACGCAACAAAGCCCGCAAGCAAAATGGCCACCATCAGAAGAGAGGTGGCCACTGGCCGAAGAATAAATGGCCTCGATGGACTCAACGCAGAACTCATGAAGGCCGACCCGCCGTCTGACCTGCCGCATCAACCTCAGCCGTCGTCCCGTCCGTCTTCGCAGGGGCCGCCTTTGGAAACACCTTGCTGCCGTTCTTCAGCTTCTCCTGCCCATCCACGACAATCTGGTCACCCGGCTTCACGCCACCGTTCAGGATCACCTGCGTCCCCTCGGTCAGCTCCACATTCACCGTCTGCGCCATAACGTAGTAGTTCGTCTGGTTCTCTGCCAGCTCCGGAACTGGCATGTCTGTGTTCTTCTTCTCCACCAGGTCCGCTGGCGGCTGCCCCTGCTTCAGCAGATAAACGAAGTTCCCTTGCGACCCTGTCTGCAACGCTGCCGCCGGAATCACGATCGCGTTTGGCTTCTCCTGCAGGATCAATCGAATATTCACAAACTGGTTCGGAAACAGTGCGCCGTCCTCATTGTTAAAGACCGCCTTCGCCTTCACTGTGCCGGTCGCCGTGTCAATCTGGTTGTCCACAGTCAGCAGACTCCCGCTCGCCAGGTGTGTCGAAGCCGCGCGATCGAACGCCTCCACCGCCAACCTGCTCCCTCCTCGTGTCCTCTTCAATACCTCGGGCAACTGGTCTTCGGGCAGCGTAAAGATCACCGCTATCGGCTGCAACTGCGTCACCACCAGCAAGCCATTGGCGTCCGCCGCATGCACGATATTTCCCGGATCGACCTGCCGCAGCCCCACGACGCCGTTGATCGGCGAAACGATCTTCGTATACCCCAGATTCACCTTCGCCGCCTCAATCGCCGCCTGGTCCGCAGCGATCGATCCCTCCGCCTGCCCCGCCGTCGAAATCTGCGCCTGCTGGCTCTCCTTCGACACCACGCCCGCCTGCAGCAATGCGCTGTACCGTGCTGCCTCCGCACGTGCATTCACGGCATTGGCCTGGTCCTTCACCAACTGTCCCTGCGCCTGCTCCAGCGCCGCCTGATACGGCTTCGGATCGATCTCCGCCAATACCTGGCCCTCGCGGACCGCCTGCCCTTCGTGCACCGGCACCTGCATCAACTGCCCATCCACGCGGCTCTTGATCGTCACCGTGTTGTACGCCGTCACCGTCCCCAGCGCCGTCAGAAAGATCGGCATCGTCTTCTGCTGCACCGCCGATACCTGCACCGGCGTCGGCCGGTCCGCTTGTGCGGCCATGATCTGTTGAACGTTATTCTGCTCCGTCGCGTTCCGGCGGATCTTCCACACCGCGGCCCCGACCACCGCCAAAATCACCAGCAACACGATCCACTTCCGCGCCGCGGATCCCTTCGGTGCCTCGGGCGCCGACTGACGCGTGGACAGGTCCGTCGCTGGCTCCGACACCTTAACTCGGGGTGCTTCCGGTTCGTTCATCTGCGCTGACAACATGGGCGTTCTCTTGTTCTCTCGAAATTCAAATGCTTCTATCGGATTGTTGTACCCAGAGCTTAAGAATACTTGATAATGACGTTGAATGCCTCAGCAGTAGGCTGGAGAGACCGCTCTCGTTCCAAGCTACCCTCTACCTGCCATTGCCTTAGACATAAAGCAGTCATTGACTTAGACGTAGGGAAGGACACTTTTGCCCATTCCGGCCTCCGAATTCGACATTTCCGCGTTGCCAGTTCTCTGCGTCGACCTGGACGGGACCCTCGTCAAGTCCGACACCCTGCACGACTCCGCCCTTGCCGTCGCCCGCCATCATCCTGCGGCCCTGCTGAACATTCCCGACTGGCTCGTCCAGGGCAAAGCTGCCCTCAAACGCCATCTCGCCAACACCGTCCAGCTTGACGTCGCCCACCTCCCTTACAACCGCGAACTCCTTCAATATCTTGAGCAGCAGCGGGCCACCGGTCGCCCCATCTACCTCGCCACCGCCGCCGACGCCGACACCGCCAACCGCGTCGCCGCCCACCTCGGCCTCTTCAGCGGCGTCCTCGCCTCCGACGGCGAAACCAACCTCGCCGGCAAAAACAAGCTCGCCGCCTTCCAGTCCCGCTTCGGCGACAACTTCTCCTACATCGGCAACGCGCTGCCCGACCTCCCGCTGCTCCAGCACTGCCAGCAGCCCATGGTCGCCAACCCAACCCCCGGTCTCCGCGCCGCCCTCCGCACGGCCCGCGTCGTTCCCGTCCGCACCTTCGAGGAGCGCGTCTCTCCACTCAGGTCTTGGCTCAAGGCCATCCGGCTCCACCAGTGGGCCAAGAACGTCCTCATCTTCCTGCCTCTGCTTCTCGCTCACGCCTGGGCCCCAGGTCTTATTGCAGCGGCCGGTCTGGCCTTCCTCAGCTTCAGCCTCTGCGCCTCCGCCACCTACATCGTCAACGATCTCCTCGACCTCGAAGCCGACCGCCAGCACCCCCGCAAGCGCCTCCGCCCCTTCGCCTCGGGCGATCTCTCGGCCCTCTCCGGCGTCGCTATCGTCGTCTTCTTCCTTGCGGCCTCTCTCGTTCTGGCGCTGTTGGTTCCCCACGCAATCGCCGCCCTGTCCCCACAGCTCTTGTTCCTCATAAAACCTCACTACTTCCTTCTTTGGCTTGGCATCTATCTCGTCACCACGCTCGCATATTCGTTACGTTTTAAGCGCTCCGGCCTGGTCGATGTCATCGTCCTCTCAGGCCTTTACACAATTCGTATTATTGCCGGCTCCGCTGCCACAGGAGTCGCTCTCTCCACCTGGCTCGGCGGCTTCAGCATCTTCTTCTTTCTCTCCCTCGCATTGGTCAAGCGCTTCGCCGAACTTGAAAACCTCCGCGAACGCGGCGGCGTCTCCGCCGGGGGACGCGGCTACCACATCACAGACATTGAACAGCTTCGCAGCTTCGGCTCCGCAAGCGGCTTCGCCTCGGTCGTCGTCCTCACCCTTTACATCTCGAACCTCGACGCTGCCCAGCTCTACCAGCACACCAGACGCCTCTGGCTTCTTGTTCCCGTCCTTCTCCTCTGGATAATGCGGCTCTGGCTCCAGGCCTCGCGCGGCCAGCTCAACGAGGACCCCGTCGTCTACGCGATCACCGACCGCCGCAGCCTCCTCCTCGGCCTCATCGTCGTTGCCATCGTTCTCTCCGCTCTCTAGCTGTCGTCCGGCCTCCGCTTGCGACCACTCCGCAGAGCATCTCACGAGAAACTTCTCGCCGCGACGGCATGAGGAGCATCATGTCCTAGGAGGACCCGAAACAGATGCGAGCAGATATTGTCCCCGGCGCCATCTTCCCCGACTACGAACTAAGCGACCACACAGCAACTCGCCGCAAGCTCTCCGAGCTGCAGGGACAACACCCTATGGTGCTAGTCCTGAGCCGCGGAGGCTTCTGTCCCAAAGATCGCCGTCAGGCGGAGCTCCTCGTCCAGCTCCATCGCGAGATGGAGGTAGGCTACTGCCGCCTCGTCACTATCAGCACCGACAGCATCTCCGAGACCAACGAATTCCGGGCCGGAGTCGGCGCCCACTGGACCTTTCTCTCCGATGCCGGTCGGCGCATACAGAAAGATCTCGACATCGCCGAATACACCGATCCAGTCCATAATCCAATGATTCCCCACACACTCGTCCTCGAGCCCGGCCTCGTCGTCTTCAAGGTCTACAACGGCTACTGGTTCTTTGGACGCCCCACTCTCGAAGACCTCCGTCAGGACCTCCGCGCCGTAACCAAGAAATGTCGACCCGACTGGGACATCACCGACGCCGAGCACAGGGCCGCCTGGCAGCGCGGCGAAACCGATCGCTTCTACCCCTGCGGAAAGACCTACGCACAAGTCTTCGGAGAACAGGACTAAGCGATCGCCATGGCTCCCTCAACCCCTTCTTTACGAATTACTTATGCGCCGTGAGCTAGCATCCGGTTAGCACCAGGAAGGGAGGCATTTTTCAAATGCCGAATGTACATGGTATTGAGTTCAATCCAAATCAGGCTGATCTAGTAAAGGACTTGATCAGCGAACTACTGAAGGACGGAGACTGCGCTGTTTATGCGCTGCACAACATGCAACCTCGGGGAGAGCTGCGAATGGCCGCGACGCCACCCAGCACCACCCAGAGAAAGACCGGTGGAGTCTTCCTCCGCGTCCGCCCCGGCCTGCATGAAGCGATCATCGTCCGGCCGATGAATGCGAAAGCTGGCGAGAAATTCATGCCGGTCTCCAGGCTCACTCAAGCCGAAACGCTTGAAATCATCCGGACCTGGCGTAAACAAACCGGTTCGCTTCCACCCCGGCCACGACCGGAATCCGCCGGACCGCAGCTAGTCGTCTCGGTCGGCAAGAAGAAAAATCACCACAGTCGGTAAAGCGACCTTATCCGGCCCTGAGCGCCTCAATCACCACCAGCGGCGCTCAGGGCTCCAATCAAACCCATCGAAGCCACAACTCCTGCGCAGTCGTTTACTCTAAACACTGCCGCCATGAACGAAGACATCCCTCAGCTTCCCGACTTCAACGAATCCACTCTCGACGCCGCCTTCGCCACCCTCGCCGACGAAGTCCGCAGCGAAACCGTCTCTCTCCAGGACGTCGAAGCATTCCGCCTCCGCTGGCTCGGTCGAAAACAAGGCCGCCTCAAGCTCATCAGCGAAGCCTGGCTAAAATCAGCCCCGCCCGAAGCAAAAAAGGCCTTGGGCATCCGCTTCAATCACCTCAAGCAGCAGATCGAAGCCGCCCTCGAAGGCCCCGCCGCGCCGAAAAAAACAGCGGAGCAGGGAATTGACATCACCCTCCCCGGTACCCTCCGCGCCCCTGGCATCCCTCACCCGCTCCTCAGAACCATGCACGAGATCGTCCAGGTTTTCCATCATCTCGGCTACTCCACCAACCTCGGCCCCCAGGTCGAGTCCGACTTCTACAACTTCGAAGCCCTCAACTTCCCCCCCAACCACCCCGCCCGCGACACCCAGGACACCCTCCAGATCGCCGCTCAACAAACCCGCCCCAGCCGCGATCGCCTGTTAATGCGCACCCACACCAGCCCCGTCCAGATCCGCACCATGATCGCGCAGACCCCACCCATTCGCATCGTCATCCCCGGCAAGGTCCACCGCAACGACGCCGCCGACGCCACCCACTCCCCCATCTTTCATCAGATCGAAGGCCTCTGCGTCGACACCAACATCACCTTCTCCGATCTAAAAGGTACCCTCGACCACGCCATGAAGGCCCTCTTCGGCAGCGACGTGAAGACCCGCTTCTTCCCCAGCTTCTTCCCCTTCACCGAACCCTCCGCCGACGTCCAGATCTCCTGCATCTTCTGCGGCGGCAAAGGCTGTCGCAAGTGCAAGCACAGCGGCTGGATCGAACTCCTCGGCTGCGGCATGGTCGACCCCGCCGTCTTCGCGGCCGTCACCGAAGAGCGCCGCAAGATCGACCCCTCCGACGACACCTACAACCCCGAAAAGATCACCGGCTTCGCCTTCGGCATGGGAGTAGAGCGCATCGCCATGATGCAATACGGCGTCTCCGACATCGGCCAGTTCTACTCCGGCGACATGCGCTTCCTAGAGCAATTCGCTTAAGGGTTTAAGCTACTGCATTGCATTAAACCCAGCCTGGAGGCTCTCCATGTTCTGTGGACGCACCCGGATCACCCCGTGCCTCGGACTGTCAATATCGGCAATCAGAAAAAACGAAATCGCCACCGCCAGGGGAAGCATCATGAGGAGCTTCGGCCGCATTTTGCGCGCTCCAAACCCCACCAGAAAATTGGCTAGCACCGCAATTCCGAACATCAAAAGCCACGCTCCGACGGGAATGCGGTTCCACCAGGCGGCCTGCGCGTACCCCTGCGAGTTCAACACATCGTTCATTCCTGCAACGGCCAGTGCTCGCACCGGTGTGGGCTGGGCCGTCGCCGTTCGCGAAGCCGCGACCCAAAGCCGGTTCTGCACCTCGGTCGTCTGCTGGTTGATCTGGTTCAACTCTTCCAAATCGCGAGTGTCGTAGAACCGTACACGCAGGTCCGTATACTCCCGTAACAGCCCGCGCACGACCGATGCCTCATCTGGCGACAGCAGATCGGCCCGCACATACTCTGTTCCAATCGCATTGGCCTCTGCCTCTTCATACGACTTGCGCAGGTCATAGCGGCCAATCGCCATCGAAAAACTGAACCCGATGATCAGGCCCAGAAGTGTCAGCGTTGCCGATTGAATCACTCCAAAGTCCGACCGCATGTCCTCGGAGAAATCGCTCCGACGCGCGCCAAACCGTCCACCTATCCAGGCCGCGAACCAGAGCAGGAAAAACGTGACCACAAAGACCACGAGGGGACGGTTCACGAAAATGGCCATACTTCCTCCCATTACGATCGCTCACCCAGACAGGCCCCCAGTTAAGACTGCCTCTTCACCGCGTTGCCGAAGAACCCAAACAGCAAATGCAGCACCGCCAGCGCCAGCGCCCCAAGAAACGCCGCCTTGAACGTTGTCACGGCAAACCCCGGCACAAACTTGCTCGAAAACCAAAGGACCACGGCATTCACCACCAGAAAAAAGAGTCCAAACGTCAGGATCCCCAACGGCAGCGTAATGATCTTCAGAATCAGTCCGAGCGTCGCGTTCAGCAACCCAATCACCACCACCGCAATCAACGCGGAGACGAAGCTGCTGACCACAAACCCTTCCACGAAATGCGCCACAATCAGCAGCGCCACGGCATTCAGGATCCAGTGCAGAAGCAAACGAAGCATAGTCAGTTCCTCTCAGTCACAGATTGGAAAGTAGGGAATCGCGGCAGGCCCTCCGCCACACGAGCATACCCGACCTTCCGTCAGAAAGGTACCTCTATCGTCTTCATCGCCTTCATTCGAAGCGGTTACTTGGCCAGCCCATGGTCATAGCTGATCACTCGCGTAATCTTCCATGCACCGTCCTTGTACTGCCAAAGATGAATAAACTTCGCCTCGCCGACCACGTCATCGTGCCTGCGTCCCCGGGTGCTGAAACCGGTGGACCCCGATCTCCACCGCTCCGTAGTGGTTCATGTGATACACCTCGAGCGACCCCGGCACCAGCACCCGCGTCACCTTCCCGCAGATGTTGTTCTTCACGCTCTCCACAAGGGCCGCCCTGCCCAGCGTCACCCCTCCCTGATCGTGGTAAAACTCAACGTCCTCCGCGATCAACGATCCAAACTTCTCCAGATTGCAAGTGTTGTAAGCATCAAACAACTCCGTATCGAGCGTCGTAATCGCCTTAACCAGTTCCTCCTGGCTCTTCATGCTATCGAACGACTGTACGGCCTGAGCATCGGCCCGACCAAACACACCCGACAACAAAACCATCAACGCCAAAGCGCAAAACTTCCTCATAATCTTCCACCTGTTCTGAGATCACCACACCCACGACAGTACGCACGCGGCAAACAAAACGTTCACCCTGATCTGCGGGTACGCAGCAGTCCGTTCTCCCCCGCGCCAAGCCAACATTTAGACTAGAAACCGTCCATCATGAACATCCTCACCAGCTGGCTCCGCCACTATCTGCCCACACTCCCTGTCACCGACCGGCAACTAGCCGACGATCTCACCCTCCGCGGCATCGCCGTCGAAGGCGTCCACGACCTCGGCCCCAACAACGGCCACCTCTTCGAAATGGACATCACCACTAACCGTGTCGACGCCATGAACCACTACGGCATCGCCCGCGAAGCCGCCACCATCTACAACCTCCCCCTGTCCCCTCTCGGTGCTGACAAAGTTGGTAATAAAGAGAAAGTCGTCATTCTGAGCGAAGCGAAGAATCCCCGCATTTTGTCCGGGGCGGCACGAAGCTTCGAGGCGCAAGCCTTCCCTGTCACCATCGAAGCCAAGCACCTCTGCGGCCGCTTCACCGCCCAGGTTCTCCGCAACGTCACCATCGCCCCCAGCACCGGAACGGTCTCCGAATACTTCAACCTCCTCGGCCAAAAACAAATCTCCAACGCCGTCGACGCCTCCAACTTTGTTCTCCTCGGCATGGGGCATCCTACCCACGCCTTCGACCTCGACAAGCTCGAAGGCGGCATCATCGTCCGCCTCGCCCACAAAGGCGAGAAGCTCAAACTCCTCGACGGCACCGACCGCACCCTCGAACCCGACGACCTCGTAGTGGCCGACCACAAAAGGGCCCTCGCATTAGCAGGAGTCATGGGCGGCTGGGACTCCATGATCACCCCCGAAACAAAAAACGTCCTCGTCGAAGCCGCCTGGTTCGATCAGTCCACCGTCCGCCGCTCTTCGCGCCGCCACGGCCTCCACACCGACGCCTCCCACCGCTTCGAGCGCGGCGCCGACTTCAACGCCGCCCCCGTTGCCAACGCTCTCGTCTCGCAGCTCGTCCTTCAGCAAGGAGGCCAAGCCGAAGGCGCCCTCATCGACGTCCTCGTCCCCGAAATCGCCGCCCGCACCGCCACGCGCCCGCCCATCAACCTCTCCGTCAAACAAGTCCAGCGCCACCTCGGCACCACGCTTGACGACACCCCCACCCACTCCGCCCTCACACCCGACCTCATCCACCAATACCTCACTGCCCTCGGCTGCACTCTTGAAATTGACAGCGGGAAATGGGAGGACATGGGCCCTTCTGAATCCCGCACCCCCGGCCCGAAAGCCGTTGCTTCTAGGTACCCCGAGGCTTCAGCCTCGGGTCTCTCAGGCGCCAACGCAAAAGGGGGCTTTAGCCCCTGGGGTATGCTTTCTTCCGAGCAGGATACTCAATTCGAAGTCCAACTCCCCTCCTGGCGTCTCGACCTCGAGCGCGAGATCGACCTCATCGAAGAGGTGGCCCGTGTCTACGGCTACAACCGCTTCGCCAACACCCTCCCCACTGCGATGCCCGTCATCGCCCACCCGACAGCAGCAAAAGAGGCCGCCGTCCGCACCCGCCTCCTCGCCCTCGGCTACAGCGAATCCATCTCCAGCACCTTCACCTCGCACGCCGACACCGACCTCTACGCCGAAGCAGGGAAGCAGACCGTCCCCATGGAGAACCCTCTCTCCGAAGAGGCCAGCCTCCTCCGTTCCTCGCTCGTCCCCGGCATGTTGAACATGCTCGCCCACAACCTCAACCGCGACGTAAAAGACGTCCGCCTCTTCGAGCAGGGCCAGATCTTCACCGGCGTCGTTCCCGCCGACGGCACCTTCATCTCAGACGTCCACGAGTCCCCCAAACTCTCTCTCGGTCTCACGGGGGACGTCCCTCTAACGCAGCGGTACACCGCGCAATCCCCTCACTTCTTCGAGCTCAAGGGCGCCATCGAGTCGGTCCTCTCACTCTTCGATCTGAGAGGTTCGTCATTTCGACCGGAGGCGGCGCACTTTGCCGCCGGAGTGGAGAAATCTGCTGTTTCTCCAGCCGTAGCAAACCCGATCACATTCACTGCAGAGGCCCCAGCCTGGCTCCAACCCGGCCGCTCTGCCACCGCCCTCATAAACAACGACCCCATCGCCCACTTCGGCGAACTAGCCCACGAACAAAAGGAAACCCGCAAGCTCCGCCAGCCCGTCTACATAGCCCAGCTCGACCTCGCGAAGCTCTACGAACTCCCGCTCAAAAAAGTCACCGCCCACGATCTCTCCCGCTACCAGGCCGTCGAGCGCGACTTCTCCTTCGTCTTTCCTGACGCCGTCCAATGGCACACCATCGCGTCCGCCATCCAGGC
Organism: uncultured Acidobacteriaceae bacterium; assembly: GCA_963756685.1. Classification (GTDB taxonomy): domain Bacteria; phylum Acidobacteriota; class Terriglobia; order Terriglobales; family Acidobacteriaceae; genus Edaphobacter. The sequence goes on along the minus strand of CAVWON010000001.1, from coordinate 818,541 downwards.
CCGCAGCATCAACGAACTTCAGGACCTCAAGCCCGTCGAAGTCTGGCGCAATGCGAAATTCCCCGGCGTCTATTCACTCCTCCTGCGCACCGTCTTCCAGTCCTACGACCGCACTCTCCGCGACGAAGAACTCACGCAATGGCTCACCAGCATCATCGAAACCCTCACCAGTCTCGGAGGCACTCTCCGCGCCTAAGGAACTTCTGAGACTCAACGCGAATTCAGCAAATAAAAACACGCGACCCACGCGAAAATCGCGCACTTCACCATCAACAAAATTAATCTGCGACAAAAACGAGCATCCAGGTAGATTCCACCCGGTTTTCCGCAGAGAGAATCCACCTCCGCGCCGTCTATACTTCATAAGTATGAGCACATCCACCATCAGCGTCGACGAGTTCCAGGCGCTCGAGCAAAAAGTCCTCCGCGCCGTAGAGATCGTCAAGCGCGAACGCGAAGCCCGCGCCGTCGCAGAGGCAGAAGTCACCTCCCTCCGCGAGCAACTTGCCGCATTTCAAAGCAACGCACGCGCCGTAGAAACCGAACTCACCACCCTCAACAAAGAGCGCGACGCCGTTCGCCTCCGAGTTGAAAAGTTGCTCCAGCAGATGGACGAGCTCCTCTAACCTCAACGCAAAGGAGACACGATGGACCAGACCCTCGAAGCCCCCCAGGCCCCCCCTCAGAACCAAAGCCAGTCCATCGCCGTCGACATCTACGATCAGGTCTATAACCTCCGCGGCACCGACCCCGCCTACATCGAGCGCCTCGCCACCATCGTCGACGCCAAGATGCGCGCCGTCTCCGCCCACGGCAACACCGTCGACTCCCTCCGGGTGGCCGTCCTCGCCGCCCTCAACATCGCCGACGAGCTCTGCACCGCTCGCCAGCGCCACGAAAACCTCGCCGGCAGTCTCCAGAACTCGCAGCACTCCACCCGCACACGCGCCACCACCCTCGCCCATATGCTCGACGAGGTCCTCGAAGACCGCAAGGTAGGGTAGTGCCTGTAAGCTCGGATAGCGGCCCACGAGGTCGGTTAACCAAACAATTTTCTTGAGTTTCCCCCTCCGTGCTGCAATGATCGACACGCTCGTCCATCATCGTTCCGGAGCCCTTCCGATGCGTCTCTCCATCCTGCCTGCCGCTCTTCTCTGCCTCACCCTCGCCTTTTTGCCCACCCTCCACGCGCAAGACGCTCCCGACTACAAGTCCAACCCCAAGTTCCAGTCCGCCATGGCCGAAGCGAAGCAGTTGCAGAAACAGCGGCAGATATTATTCGCCATGGACGCCTACAAAAAGGCAAACAAGATCGCAGCCGGAAAAGATGCCGACTGTCTAAAGGCCCTGCTCGCTCTTCAAATGGATAGTGGCAGCTACAAAGACGCCGTAGCCACCGCCACCGCGCTCGAAGCCCTCGCAACCACTCCCGCCGAAAAATCCAAGGCCGAAAGCGACCGCGGCTACTGCCTCTTCCTCCAGGCTGGAGACAAGAACAAGCCCGACCTCTTGAACGCCGCCGATGCCGCCTTCAAAGCGGCCATCGCCGACAATCCCAAATACGCTACGCCCTACTATCTGGACGGCAAAGTGCTCGCCCGTCTCGGCCAGATGGACGCGGCCAGCGGCCAATTCAAGGCCTGCCTCAGCTGCGTCAATCCAAAGGTACCCAGCTACCTCCGGGCCCAACACTTTGCCGAAGACCCCGCCCTCTCACTCCACAAAATGGCCCCCGCCTTCACAGTCACTGCCCTCGACGGCTCAAAATTTAACCTCGACGCCATGGGCGGCCGCGTCGTCCTCATCGACTTCTGGGCCACCTGGTGCGGCCCATGCAACGAAGAGCTCCCGCACATGAAGAAGATCGCCAAAGAGTTCGCCGGCCAGCCTCTCATCATCATCAGCATCAGCTGGGACTCCGACGAAACCAAGTGGAAGAACTTCATCAACAAGAACGAGATGACCTGGGTCCAATACCGTGACGCTGATCACGTCCTCAGCAAGAACTTCGGTGTCGAAGCCATCCCCCACTACTTCACCATCGACTCCGACGGCGTCCTCACCTCCGAGATGATGGGCTCCGGCTCCGACGTCGAGGGCAAACTCAAAAAACTAATCGCCAAGGCAAAGGCTGCTTCCCCCGCACCGACAAACCAGGTCGGCAATTAGCCATACCGGAAAAAGAAAACTCGCTATGGACGAAAAACGGGTCCTCCTCAGGCATTTTCTCGCGGCCCTCGCCTACCGCACACAGAAAGCCCTCCGCGACGCCCCGCCGGAGTTCGCGGACTTCCGTGCTGCGCCCCAGGTCCGCACGCCGCACGAACTCGTCCATCACATGGACAGCGTCCTCGGCTACTCACGCACCTTGTTCCTCGGTGGCACCTACCGTCCGCCAGCACTCCCGAACTTTCACGCCGCCATCGAGCACTTCCACGAGGTCCTCACCGACGTGGCCCGTCACATCGAACTCGGCACCGAGCTTCACGGCATCACCCCCGAGGTTCCTCCTGCAAGGCCCCTTCTCCGACGCAATGACGCACGCCGGCCAACTCGCCCTGCTGCGTCGTCTCTCCGGAAGCCCCGTACCGCCCGAGAACTTCATCTTTGCCGACATCACCCCCGACAATCTCGGCCCAAATCAAGCACTACCCCGCAGCCCCGACAAAGTCTGGCCCGAAAGACCATAGTCGTGGCGAGTTCCTCTGCGGCGGGAAAATCTCAAACCCTCGTCTAAACCGCTCCTGCCCCTAACTTGCAAAGCAGGACCCCGCACGTTTAGCATCCAACCTAAGAAAGCCGGCCTGCTAAGCAGGTACTAGAACAACGCTGGTTGAACCAACATTCATTGAACAGGGGCCCGACTCGTATACATGGTTCGGTGTGCAGTCCTCCAGTCAGGAACGCCTAAAGAACCACGGTTAGGTCCCGCCGTCTTAGGACGGGTTCACCAGCGCTTCGATGTACGGCCCCGTGGGTCGGTCTTCTTGCTCTAAACCGCTTGTCTTTTTGGTTGTCATCCCGTAGGGATCTGCTGTTGTCTTTTTCTCGTGCCTGTCTTGTCCCGCGCCCGGGGCCCCACGCCATCTCGACCGAGCCTCAAAGCTCACAGTCCAAGGGCCCATAGCTCCAAATGCACCCCTACCTTCTCCACTGCGGCCATCTCCTCCTTCCCACCTTCGGCGTCCTCGCCGCACTGGGACTCATGGCCGCACTCACCCTCAGCCTCCTCGCCGCAGCCATCGTCGGCCTTGACCCCGACAAGCTCTGGAACGCCGGCCTCTTCACCCTCATCTCCGCCTTATTGCTCTCCCGGCTTCTGCTAATTGTCGCCAACCCACACAGCTTCATCTCCTACCCGGTTCTTCTCCTGACGTTACCTTCGCTCAACGCCCTCGGCATCGCCCTGACCATCATCGCGACGACTATCTACCTCCGTCTTCGCCATCTCCCCCTCCTCGACACTCTGGACGCCTGGTCCCCCTGCGCGACTCTCGCCTGGGCCCTCCTCGCCCTCGGCCATCTCGCCGAAGGCACCGACGCCGGCCTTCCCACGACCCTCCCCTGGGGCATGGCCATCCCCCCGAGCACGACCCGTCTCCACCCAGTCCCCCTCTACGCCGCAATCGCCGCGGCGTTACTCACAATCGTCCTCTTTCGCCGACTCCCCCGCCGCCGTCACCCCGGCGACACCCTCGCCCTCGCCCTCGCCGCTTCAGGCACCGTGCAATTCCTCCTCACCTTCTTCCGCCAACCATTCCCCGACTCGGGCCTCCTCGATCCCATCCAGTGGATCGCCCTCGGCATGATCGCTCTCGCTGGCCTCGTCCTTCTCCTGCAACCTCGAAAGCTGGTCACCCATGCCGTCTAAGAACATGCTTCCCAAGGGCCAGCGCCGCCGCACCGTCCGTCCCGAGTACGTCGCCACCCGTGGCGTAGAAGAGACCCTCCCATCCCCGGTCCCCGTCATCGACTTCGACGAGATCGAAGAAGACCACGACGCCGCAAACGCGACCAGCGTCCGCACCTTCCGCGCCGATCCCGCCGCCGCGAGCCTCCGCCTCGACCAGTACCTCGCCCAGGCCCTCCCCGACATCAGTCGCGCCCGCGTCCAGCTCCTCATCGAAGCCGGCCAGGTCCGCGTCGACGGTCATCCAGCCAAGCCTAAACAAAAACTCCACGGCGGCGAATCCATCGAGATCGAAGGCTCCCCGCAACCCGCGCCCCTCCACGCCGTCGCCGAAGACATCCCCCTCGAGGTCCTCTACGAAGACCAGCACCTCGCCGTCATCAACAAACCCGCTGGAATGATGGTCCACGCCGGCGCCGGCAACACCGATGACGCCCGCAATCGCGGCACCCTCGTCAACGCGCTCCTCTTCCACTTCGCCACGCTCTCCGACGTCGGCGGCGACCTCCGCCCCGGCATCGTCCATCGCCTCGACAAGCTCACCAGCGGCCTCGTCCTCGTCGCCAAAGACGACAGCACCCATCGCAAACTCGGCGAGATGTTCTCCCGCCGCCAGGTCGCCAAGACCTACCTCGCCCTCCTCCACGGCCACCTCAAAAAAGACGACACCACCGTCACCCTCCCCATCGCCCGCGACCTCGTCCGCCGCACCCGTATGACCACCCGTCGCTCCGACGGCCGAGCCGCCGTCTCACACTTCCACGTTCTCCAACGTCTCACCACCCCATATGGCCCCTTCACCCTCGTCGAGGTCCGCATCGAAACCGGCCGCACTCACCAGATCCGCGTCCACGCCCAGTCCCTCGGCCACCCCGTCGTCGGCGACACCCTCTACGGCGCCCCCCACGCCATCCCCGGCCTCGACCCCGCCCTCAACCTCGACCGCAACTTCCTCCATGCCGCCCACCTCTCCTTCACCCATCCCCAACCCGGAACCCAGCTCCACAAGCCCCTGGACATCCACGCCCCCCTCCCTGCCGAACTGGAGGCCTTCCTCAAAGCAATTCGCGCGAATTCACTCGCAATTGAGTAGAATTACCGGAGTGATCGTTCTCGACCGAACCAACCGCGCTTTGGGGCCCCTAAGCTCCCTTTTCCTACTCTCTCTGGTTGTCGCAGTTGCGCCTCTCCGCGCTCAAACCAGCACATCTCCTCTCGCCGACGCGCCCACGCCGCAGCCCGCTGCCCCGGCCACGTCGACACCCGCTACCCAGACACCCGCGCAAACGCCCGCTGTGCAGGCACCGGCGCTCCCCCAGCAGCAGCCGACCGCGTCCCCCCAGACCGCCGCGCAGACACCTGCAACGGCCCCCGCACAGCAGCCCGTCCCGCCGCCCCCCGCCAATCAGGACCAACCCACCGAGACCATCCGCGTCCAGGTCAACGAAGTCAATCTCATCTTCACCGTCACCGACAAGAAGGGCAAATTCATCACTGGTCTCAAGCGTGAGAACTTCGGCCTCCTCGACGACGGCCGTCCTCCCCTTGCTGTCCTCCGCTTCACCCAGCAGACCAATCTCCCCTTGCGCGTCGGCATCATGCTCGACACCAGCAGCTCCATCCGCCAGCGCTTCCAGTTCGAGCAGGACTCCGCCATCGAGTTCCTCCTCCAGATACTTCACCTCAACGACCGCGCCTTCGTCGAAGGCTTCGACATCCAGACCGATCTCGCGCAGGACTTCACCAACAACGTCGATCTCCTCAACCAGGGCATCCGCAAGCTGCGGCCCGGCGGAGGCACCGCCCTCTTCGACGCGCTCTACAGGGCCTGCCAGGACCAGATGCTCACCCTGAAGGAGACTGGCGCCGTACGCCGCGCTATCATCCTCGTCTCCGACGGCGACGACAACTACAGCCGCGTCGAAGAGTCCGACGCCATCAAGATGTGCCAGCGCGCAGACACGATCGTCTATTCCATCAGCACCAACATCAGCCCTAGCAAAGACAAGGGTGACGACGTTCTTAAGGCCATCTCCGAGGCAACCGGCGGCCAGGCCTTCTATCCAATCAAGCTCGAAGACGTCGCCGTCGGCTTCCGTAACGTAGAAGAGGAGCTCCGCAGCCAGTACCACCTCGTCTACCGCCCGGCAAACCTTAAGATGGACGGCTCCTTCCGCACCATCTACCTCCAGGCCACCGACCCCCGTTACCACGTCCGTGCCCAGAAGGGCTACTTCGCCCCCCGCCCAGCCCAATAGGTTGCTTGTCCTCTTCTCCTAACCTCAAAACCCGTCATTTCGACCGAAGCTGCTCACGCTTTTGTGAGCAGCGTAGTGGAGAAATCTGCTTCTCCTCCTCAACCCGTCCCAAACGGTCGCGCTGAACCGATCCCTCCAACCCCGCCAAAATCTTCCCATCCCGCATAACTCTGGCTTAAAATCCGTGTCTAACAGGAAAGAGGCCAAGATGACCAACCGCGCCCGCAAACTCCTCCTCCCTACTCTCCTCTCCGCCACTCTTGTTCTCGCGTACGCCCAGCCCCCTGCCGGCGCCCCCGCAGGACTGCAGAGCGCGCTGATGAACCTGGCAGACCAGCCCGCCACCCATACCTCCTTCAGCTTCGACCGCACCGAGCTTCAGATTGCCCAGAACCTCCTCGCCTCAGGGGGCTTGGACGCAAACCACGCCGCCGCCGCCCTCACCGGCATCTCCGTCGATAACTACCGCTACCCCCACCCCGCCTTCTACACGCCTGAGACCATGGCATCCATCATCGCCGGCTATCACGCCGCCGGATGGAAGCACCTGGTCAACGCCAACCAGACCCCCGCCAACACGGCCCAGCCCCACGCCACCGTCACCGACCTCTGGCTCCACTTCGCCGGCCCTGACATCACCGGCATTACCGTCCTCAACCGCTCCCCCCGCGACATGAGCGTCATCCAGGTCACCTGCGAACTCCGCCCCCTCGACCTAGTCCACCTAAGCGGCCACTTCGGCATCCCCAAGGTCGACCCCAACGCGATCATCGTCCCCGCCCCAGACGGCAAATGACCGCTGCGCGGTTGCGGTTGCTGCCATTGCAGCAGTAGCGTGTGCAGCCTCAGTTGTTCTTGCCTCTTTTGTTGTCATCCCGCAAGGGATCTGCTTTTGTTATTGTCGTTGCTTTAGCGACTGTTCTCCTCTAACCCAAAGAACCGTCATCTCGACCGAAGCGACTCACAGTTTCATCGTGAGTCGCGCAGTGGAGAGACCCCGCATCTCGCTTTTGATTTTGCAGTTGCAGTTGCAGTTGCAGTTGCAGTTGCAATTGCGCTTGCTTTTGTAGTTGTTCTTGCCTCTTTTGTTGTCATCCCGCAAGGGATCTGCTTTTGCCTTTTTTGCCCTCGCATTTATTTTTCCGCGTTTTCCGCCCAAAAATCGCATGTCAAGCCCGAAAACCACATAACTCATTACCAATCAGCAACATCCGAGTGGCATTTTAGTTACACTCAATCAGCTATACTGGATATATAGATCAAAAACGGTTAGCCCCGGCCTATAGGCCGGGGCTAACTCGTTTAGAAAGACGATTTTGGCCGCAACCCATTTATTATGACGATTTTGCAGGCAACGACGGGTCGTAAAGTATTGAAAATAAAAAGATTGCACGCGGGCAATAGGGGGAGGGGGTACCCCCCGCCGTTCACTACGCATACTGCTCCACCCGCCGCAGCAACTCCAGCTTCCGCTCCGGCGGCAGAAAGCTCGCCTCCACCGCATTCGCCGCCAGCTCCCGCATCTGCTCCAGCGAAAACTCAAACCGCTCCTGCACCAGCACGTACTCCTCAAGCAAATTGCTCCCGAACATCGGCGGATCGTCCGAGTTGATCGTCACCATCAGCCCCGACTCGAAGTACATCTTCACCGGATGCTCATCAAAGTCCCTGCAACACCCCGTCCGGATGTTGCTCGTCACATTCAGCTCCAGCGGAATCTGCTTCTCCCCCAGCACCTCCAGCAGCTCCGCATCGTGCTGCGCCGACAGCGCATGCCCCACACGTTCCGCCCCGATATTGATCGCCGCCCAGATGCTCTCCGGCCCCATCGTCTCCCCCGCATGTGCCGTCAACCTCAGCCCGGCCTCCTTGGCCTCCGCATACGACTCACGAAAAAGGTCCGCGCTGCCGCGCGCCTCGTCTCCACCAATCCCGATCCCCACGATGCTCGGATACAGTCTTCGCAGCTCCGCCGCCTTGCGAAACACCTTCGCCGCCTCCTCCGGGCCAAAGTGCCGCACCGCATCGATCAACCAATAAACCGTAGTCCCAAAGTCCTTCTCGCCCCGCACCCGCCCGCGCTCGATGGCCTCAACATACGGCTCGACCTCAGCGTTCTTCCAGTAGTAAATAATCCCGAACGAGATATATACCTCGGCATGCACGACACCCTGTGCCGCCAGGTCACGAACCATGTTGTAAGTAATCAATTCATAGTCGTCCGGCCCCTTCAACCGCGCCGAAACCGCCTTGAACGAGTCCATGAAACCCAAAAAGTTCTCGTAAACATAAAGTCTCTTAGCCGCCTCCGGAGTTAAGGGCTCCGCATCATGCCGTCGACTCAGCTCTAGCAGCGTCTCAGGTTGAATCGTGCCTTCGAGATGCAGGTGAAGTTCGACCTTGGGCAGCCTTCGCAGCCAATCGACCACATCGATCTCGACTTCTTGCTTTGTCGGCTTCCGCGCCATGCTTCCATCCTAGGCTTCGGGCGAGTAAAACTCACTACGCTTGCGGCTGTAGAAGCAGTAAACCACCAACCCGATGATCAGCCACACAAAGAACCGCACCCAAGTAATAGCCGGCAGACCGGCCATCAACAGGATGCAAAAGAGCACCGACAGGATCGGAATCACCGGCCCAAACGGCACTCGGAACCCACGATGCCGCTCCGGCTCCCTGTATCTCAGGACGACGACCCCAATCGAAACCAGCACAAACGCGAACAGCGTCCCAATGTTCGACATCTCTGCAAACGTACCTACATCAAACAATCCCGCCGGAATCGCCACGAGCACGCCTGCGACCCACGTCGCGAACGCCGGCGTCCGAAACCGCGGATGCACCCTGCTGAAGACGTCCGGCAGCAACCGGTCGCGAGACATGGCGAACCAGACCCGCGCCTGACCCAACTGAAACACCAGGATCGACGAGATCATCCCCACCAGCGCACCAATCAGCACCGCCAGTTGCACCCAATGCAGTTTGTGTCCCCCTGGCGTCAAGGCCACCCGCTTCAGAGCATTCACCACCGGCGCCGCATCTCCCGCCACCGACAGCCACGGCACCATGCCCGTCAGCACCACCGCAACACCGATGTAAAGAAGCGTGCAGACCAGCAATGTCGCCAGGATCCCTATCGGCACATCGCGCCGGGGTTGCCTGCACTCCTCGCTGGCCGTAGAAACCGAATCGAACCCGATATAGGTAAAAAAGATGATCGACCCGCCCGCCAGCACACCCGACCAGCCGTTGGGCGAGAAGGGCGTGTAGTTAGCCGGATGGATGAAGCTAAGCCCGAAGAAGACGAACAGCAGGATCGCCGCAATCTTCACCAGCACCATAATGTTGTTGGTCCGCGCCGACTCCCGTATGCCACGCACCAGCACCACCGTCAGAAGCAGCACAATAAGAAACGCCGGAATGTTGAATCCGGCGTGCCATCCGCTGGCGTAGATGTCCTTGCCTTGCAGGTCCTGAAGGCCAAGCGGCAGGTAAGCCGGCGACAACCACATCGGCGACAGCGGTATTCCGATCCAATCCAGCAACGCCACCAAATGGGCCGCGAAGCCCACGCTCACGCTCATGTTGCTGAAGGCATACTCGAGGATCAGGTCCCACCCAATCACCCATGCAATCAACTCCCCCAACGTTGCATAGGTATAGGTATAAGCCGATCCCGCAATCGGAATCATCGACGCCAACTCCGCATAGCAGAGTCCCGTCAGCGCGCAAACGATAGCCACCAGCACCAACGACAGGGCCAGCGCCGGCTCAGCACCGGGACGTCCCGACACCGCGCCACTTGTGTGGTGAAGCCACCCGACGATCAGATCGAGGATCGGAGAACCCTTCCAGTCCGCAATCTTCGCCGGATTGCCACCAATCGCCGTGCCGATCACCGTGAAGATCCCGGATCCGATCACCGCGCCGATTCCAAGGGCAGTCAGAGAAACCGGTCCCAGCGTCTTCTTCAACGCATTCTCCGGCATCTCCGATTCAGAGATCAGCTTGTCGATCGACTTGGTCCGAAAGATTTGCCTGGCCAGCGCGCTCGCTCCTGCTTACGGAAGAATTGGTGCGGGGCGTTTCAACTGCACATGCGATTCATGTTCTAAGCAAGACCGCCGTTGTCTCTGGGCCAGAGCACTACACCAAACACCGCAGCGCTCTGGCTCAGTCGGGATAGATTACCGCTTGCTCTGGCCGCGTGAGGCCTTCTTGACCTTGGCCTTGTTCGCGCCACGGGCACCGGTACGCGGCGCCTTTGGTGCTGCCTTCTTCCGTGCTGCGCGCTTTACCTTCTTGCGCTCATCTTTATCAGTAATGCTCTTGGTATTTGCCATGTATCTTGCCAATCCTTCTATAGGTGCGATTTTTCAGAACTCAGAGGCGCTCCAGCTGGGCAAACTTCTCCACAAGCTTCTTCACGCCGTGCTGTTGAAATTGTACTGTAATCTTTGCGTCGTCCCCGTCACCTTCACGACGAAACACGATTCCTTCGCCATACTTCGGATGTCGGACTCGCGATCCTTGCTTGAATCCTGTCTTTCCTATTGGTGCTTCAACCTCCACCTGAGGTCGCGAAATCTTCTGTCCCCGCGCCGCAAAGAAGCTCGCAATGTTATCGATCGACTGGCCCGGCGCCGCTGTCTTCCCGCCTGTTCCGGATCTGCCGGCCATTCCAACTCCCGTAGCACGCGAAGCGGCCTTCGCTCCGCGCTCTCCGCTCTGGTCTTCGTCCTCGTAGCTATAGTGACGTTCCACATCCTCGGCGTTCGATCGTCCGAATCGATTCGCCTTCGGATAAGGGGTCGAATACGCCCCGCCATGGCCCGATCGATAGTCCGACCCTGAATACTGTGGCCTGGCCGGCGGACTCCCCAGGTCCTCCACCAGTCGTGCCGGTACCTCCTCCAGAAAGCGCGAAGCAATGCTCGACTCCGGCATATCACTCCCATACCGTCGCCGGTATCGCGCCCGCGTCATCACCAGCGTATCCATCGCCCGGGTCATACCCACGTAACAAAGCCGCCGTTCTTCCTCGAGGCCGGTGGGATCGGTCAACGTCCGCGAGTGGGGAAACAGACCCTCCTCCATCCCCGTCAGAAACACCAGCGGAAACTCCAGCCCCTTGGCCGCATGTAGTGTCATCAGCGTCACGCGTGCCTCTTCGCTGTAACTGTCCGCGTCACTCACCAGCGCCGCATGGTCCAGAAACTCGTGCAGTGTCTCTCCGCGCTCCTGCGCGTCCTGCGCCGCATTCGCCAACTCCTTAAGATTCTCGATTCGCGAAAAGGACTCCGGCGTAGCTTCCTCCTCGAGCGCTCGAATATATCCACTCCGGTCATTCAAAAATTTAATCAACTCCGGAAGTGTCGCTGCATCTCCTGGTTTACGAAACGCCGGCTTTTCGTCCCCCGTCCTGATCTCGGCCGCTCTCTCCATCGTCAAACCAGCAGACTTCTTCAACACTACCGGCGCAAACGGATTGAAGTTAGCCGCATCGATCCCATGAGCTTCATCGGAGTCCGCAGCGTTTTCGGGCGCAATCGTCGACATCTCTTCACTTGGCCCAAAATCAAACCCAAAGTTGAAGCTTGTATCGAACGAGGCGTTCGCGCCAGTGTCGTCAACCTCCGCACCGGCCGCTGCAACCTCTTCCTCGGCTCCAAACCCAAAGGAAACGTCCTCTATCGCATCCATGGGCGGGGAAGCGCTCTCATCTTCAACCAGATCACCAGCCAGCTTTTCTGCAAACCCCGGCCCAAGCATGGCTCTCGCGTCGCTGATAAGCCGTCTAAACACACTCAAGGCCATCAGCGCCCGCTGCGGCAGCAGCTTTTCTTGGAGCGCCCTGCCAATCACGTCCCACGTACTCATCCCACTCGACAGGGCCATCCGCTCCAGCGTCTCCATCGTCGTTTTGCCAATTCCCCGCGGTGGAGAGTTCACCACCCTGCCCAGCGCTACCGAATCGTGAACGTTCTGCACCAGCTTCAGATAACTCAGAATGTCCTTCACCTCGGCCCTGTCATAGAACGAGAACCCACCGACCATGTGATATTGGATCTGATATCGCCGTAGCGCCTCTTCCACCAACCGCGACTGCGAGTTCGTCCGGTACAGCACAGCACACCGTGGCAGGTCCTCCTGCCCCCCGGCCTCTCGCAGATACCGCTGCACGCGGTCCGCGATAAAAAGCGCCTCGGTCTCCCCGTCCGGCGCCTCGTAGTATCCAATCAGTGAACCACCCTCACGCGCCGTCCAAAGGTTCTTCCCCTTTCTCTGCGTGTTTTGCGCCACCACAGCGCTCGCACCCTCAAGAATCATCTGAGTCGAACGGTAGTTCTGTTCCAGCCGAATCGTCTTCGTCCCCGGAAAGTCCTTCTCAAACTCCAGAATGTTTTTGATGTCCGCGCCGCGCCAGCTATAAATCGATTGGTCCTCATCGCCGACCACGCAGACGTTCCCATGCGGCCCGGCGAGTAGCTTCATCAATTCGTACTGCGGCCGGTTCGTGTCCTGGTACTCGTCAATCAAGATATATTTGTAACGCCGGTTGTATCTTTCTCGCGTCTCCGCAGAGCTCTTCAGCAGCCGTACAGTCTCCAAAAGTAGATCGTCGAAGTCCAGTGCGTTCGCTTTGAACAGCTCTTTCTTATAGATCTCGAAGATGTGCGCAATCTTCTCCTCCATCGGGTTCGTGCTCGCCAGAAAATACTCCTGCGGATCGATCATGTGGTTCTTCGCCCACGAGATCCTTCCCAGCGCCACCCTCGGCTTTAGCGACTTGTCATCGATCGCCAAGCGCTTCAACGCCTGCTTCACCACTGCCTGCTGATCGGCCTCGTCATAGATGGCAAATGTGCGCGTCAGTCCAACTCCGCCTATGCGTAGCGCCTCGATGTCCCGCCGCAGCACACGCACACAAAAGCTATGGAACGTCGCCAGCATTGGCTTGGCAAGGCTGCTATGTCCCAGGATCTTATCAACCCGCTCGGCCATTTCTTTGGCGGCCTTGTTGGTAAACGTTACCGCCAGAATTGAATCCGCCGGCACACCTCGCTCTTGAATCAGGTACGCAATGCGATGCGTGATCACGCGCGTCTTGCCGGACCCCGCACCTGCGAGCAGAAGCACAGGCCCTTCGACCGATTGGATTCCCTCCTGTTGCTGAGGATTCATATTTTCTAAAAGTTGACTCAACTCAAACACGCTCCACATCTATTTTAAGCTCCGCAACTCCGCGCTCACATACATCTCTCGAAAACCATCGAAAAGGCCCGTATTTGCTGTCCATTTGCGAACAAGGTGTCCGCACACGGACAAGCATCGAATCAATTAACCCTCACGCAACAAATCAATCTTTGAATTCGCTTTTTTGTTGGAACTATCCGCGAACTACCTGCGTACCTCCTCCCACGACGAGCTTTTCTGAACCATGGCAGAAAAACTCCCGTCGAAACTTAGAACCATCGGGAGCTAACAATGAAAGGTCTCAATCGTCTTACCATCGCAGTTGTCGCCACCTCTCTTCTTGCAGCTCCGGCTGTCTATGCCGCTCCTGCAACCATCTCGGCCCCTGTGCACGCCATGTTCAGCAAGTCGACCACGGTCAAGCTCAGTCTTCGTAACGACACCCACTCTGCGATGGAAGTCAAAGTGGGCGATAAGGTGATTACGCTCGACCCAGGCAAACCGGTCACATTGAATCTGGAAGTAGGCACGCGCATCGTCGCCAATACTGCCACTGCAAACTACGCGGCTGGCTCGCTCATCGAAGAGGTCATTAAAGATCACAATGGCGCTACGATTGTCATCCGCTAAACTTCTTGCGCAAATCGACCGTAGCAATTCAGCCCTCCTAACCACGACAGGCCGATCGTACTGTGCGAACCGGCGATCGGCCTTCTTCTTCTTTCCTGACCACGTTCTTCTTTGCTCCACTTGATATCCTTGTCTCTATGATTCGCAACATTGCTGTCTTCTGTGCCTCCACCAACGGCGCCAATCCCGTCTACCGGGCCGCGGCTGAAGAGCTAGGCCGCGCACTCGCCACCCGCAAAATCGGCCTCATCTATGGAGGCTCCAACGTCGGTCTCATGAAGGCCGTCGCTGAATCGGCCTTAGCTGCAGACGGCAAAGTCATTGGCGTAATTCCTGAGGTCCTCGTCGATCTCGAGGTCGCGCATCACGGCATCACGGAACTTCATATCACCAGCACCATGCACACTCGCAAGGCGCTTATCGGAGAAAACGCCGACGCCTTCATCGCGCTGCCCGGCGGCTTCGGCACCTTCGAAGAGCTGTTCGAGGTCCTCGCTTGGTACACCCTGAAGATTCACGCGAAGCCGGTCCTTTTGCTCAACATTAACGGCTTTTACGACCAGCTCCTCAGTTTTCTCAATCACTGCGTCGCCGAAGGCATGCTCAAGCCGCGTAACCGCGAGGTACTCCTCGTAGCCAACACGGTAGAGGACGCCCTCGCGCAACTCTTCGCGAGCACCGCACCATAGACCTGTCCGTTGAACTATTGCAGAGGAAATAAAATATCTTTACCGATAGCGCGAACTACCGCTTGACGCACAGTTCGCACTGGCACACCCGTCGCAGATACTCCCACGAATAGATCCCGCTCTCGTGCCCATCGTTCCACTTGAACTTCAGTGCGTACTTGCCCACAGGCGTTACCTCCAGCGGCTTCACTGGGGCCTCATACATCACCAGTAGGGTCTGCTCCTTCGGCTTCCTGGCACCCAGTGGCCTCCCGGTTTTCTCGCGGTCCTCGTGACATGTCGCGCACGGACAAGCGTTCCGCAGCCATGCAAAGTTCCATACACTCCGGTGCCCGTCCTTCCAGTCGATCTCAACACCCGTCCCCTCTGTCTTCTTGACCCGGACCTTCCCCGGAGTTACAGCGTCCGCAGGAAGTTGTTCGTGTTCGGCGTCCTCCCGCCGTGCCTGTTCAGCATTCACAATGCGAATCCCCTCGTGGCTCATAGCTCCTCTTTCGGAGATGCGCGCTCATACCGCATCTTGAAATACAAAATGCTCAGCGATAAACCTAAGGTCGCTGCATTAGACGCAATGACCGGCTTCGATCCGCTGTAGATGCCGTAGAGCAGCCAGAGAAAGACGCCAATCGAAAACAGCAGAAATGTTCCCAGTGAGATCTCCCTCGCCGATCGCAGCTTCAGCACGCGCACTAACTGCGGGACAAACGCCATCGTCGTACAGAATGCCGCCACGAATCCAATATTGTTCACCGTCTGTATGCTCAATGACATCATCCAAGACTCCAAAAACGACATCTACAACCACAATTCCAGCGCGCGATTTATCAGGATTGCTTCCAGAAGAAATAGGCGGCCATTGCACATCCCGTAATCACGACAATCGTTCGCAGCACATTTGCATTCATTCGCCGTGCATACTGCGCTCCGACGTATCCGCCCACGCCGGCAAACACCATCGAGATCAGGCAGTAGTGCCAAATAACCGCTCCACTCACCACAAACGTCACTACGGCGCAAAAATTCGATAGGCACGCCGCCAGCACCTTCAGCGAGTTCAGCGCGTGCATCTCTTCCACGCCGAACAGGGCCAGCGCACTCATAATCAAAAAGCCCGCCCCGGCGCCAAAGTATCCAATATAGAAACACACAGGTAGCAGCACAAAGAATAGCGGCACTACCGCCGGCGCTCTCTTTACGTGCGGCTCAGCCGACCGCTTCCGCAACCATCGTGACACCGGCCCGCTGATTCCGAACAGCAGAGAAGCGACCAGTAATAGCCACGGCACTAAGTGCAGAAAGGTGATCTGCCGCGTATTCAGCAGCACCTCTGCTCCACTCACTCCGCCCAGTGCCGAAGCCGCACACACCACCGGAAGCAAATCACGCCGAAGATGCCCCTCGCAAGGCGGCGACCGAGGTCAACTGTCCCGGCCATAGAGCGACCGTATTCGTCGCATTCGCCTGGATCGGTGCGATCCCGATCGACAACATCGCCGGAAACGAGATAAACGACCCTCCACCCGCCATCGCGTTCATCACTCCTGCAATAAACGAGGCGACAACCAGCCAGATGTAGTGCCAATGCGTGATGAAACTCGAGATCATCCATCTTCTATTGTAACGACTGCCGGAAGCGAGTCAGTCTTCGCGCTGCAGCGGCCTGTCTTACGCAGAAACCGGCATCTCAGGAGTCGCCGCGATCAACCTCCGCGTATACTCCTCCCGCGGCACATCGCAAACCTGCTCACACTCTCCTAACTCCACCAACTTGCCCCGCTGCATCACCGCCACACGGTCGCACAAATATCGCACCAACGGCATCGAATGCGAGATAAACAAATACGTCAGGCCGTACTCTCGCTGCAAATCGCGCAACAAATTCACCACCTGCGCTCCCACACTCACATCGAGCGCGCTCACCGGCTCATCCAGCACCAGAAACTCCGGCCTCAGCGCAAGCGCCCGCGCGATATTGATCCTCTGCCTCTGGCCGCCACTGAACTCATGCGGAAATCGTTCCAGCGCAGACCCATCCATCCCCACCGTTCGTAGCATCTCCGCCAACCTTGCCGTCAGGCCCTCCACCGGTCTCTCCCCATGGATCGAAAACGGCTCCGCAAGGATCTCCCGCACCCGCATTCTCGGACTCAGCGCCGCATAGGGGTCCTGAAACACGATCTGCATACGCCGCCGCATCGCACGCATCTCACGCGGACCCGCAGCCAGCAGATCGCGCCCCTCATACCGCACCTCACCCGCGGTAGGCTCGACCAGCCTCAGCAGCATTCGTGCCACCGTACTCTTGCCCGAACCCGACTCTCCCACCAGCCCCAGTGTCTCTCCCCGTCGGACCGCAAACGAGACGTCGTCCACCACGCGACGCCCTGCGTCATATTCCTTCACCAGCCCTCGCGTCTCAACCAGAACATCCATCGACATAGCCGGATAGTAGCATCCTGAAACCAATAAAAAAGTCCACGACCCAGGCAAGCTATCTTCCTCGCCGTGGTCATCGTCACTACTGTCCTAAGTAGCTCTGATCGCTCTTACGTCTCAGCAGAATCAATCCAATTTCGGATGCTGCAATTGAAAGCTCGTCGCGTCCTGATACGCCTTTGCAAACGCCGCCAGCCGTGCATCTGAGTACAAGCCCCCCAGGAACGTCAGACTCACCGGCGTCCCCGGCCCGCCCACATTCGTCAGTGCGCCATCCTCCTCGTTCTCGCTCTTCGGAGCGCCATCGCCACGAACTCCATTCGGCACAATCACCGCCGGATGCCCGGTCAAATTAGTGGCCTGCAGCTGGATCCCCTGCGACGGTGTCACAATCACGTCCACGTCCCCAAACAGCTTTTCCATTAGTGCGATTGCCAGCGTGCGCGCTCGCATCGCCTGGATATAGTCCACAGCCGAATAAAATCGTGCAATCCGAAACTGGTTCGGCCAGTCGAACGGCAACTGCCCGGTCAGCAACTTGTCCCGTCCACTGCGCGTCAGATCGTCGAACGCCGCCGCGCCCTCCGCCTCCAGCACCGGCACGATCGCAGCAAACGGAAAATCTGGTATCTCCACTGGTACCAGCTTTACCCCCATATTGCGCAGCTCATCCAGAGCAGTCGTCGAATACTTTGCATCGTAGACCCGCCGCTCGAAATTTCTCTTCTGCGCCTCAGACGCTCCAGCCGGCAGCGTCGGCGCATCGAACGCGCTCTTGATGTACCCAACCCGCAGCGTCTTCCAGTTGAAATCTGCGTCCCAGTTGAATGCAGCCGGCTGCACCGAAAGATCATGCCCATCCTGTCCGTAGATGGCCGACAGCACCAGCGCACAGTCCTCCACTGCCCTGCAGATCGGCCCAATCTTGTCCATCGTCCAGCTCAGGGCCATCGCGCCTGTCTTCGGCACAAAACCAAATGTAGGCCGCAACCCAGTACATCCGCACCGTGTCGAAGGCGAGGAGATCGAGCCCAGCGTCTCAGTCCCCAGCGCAAACCCTACGCACCCAGAAGCCACCGCACTCGCACTTCCCGCAGAAGATCCGCTCGACCCCTGTCGTTTGTTCCACGGGTTCCGCGTACGCGCGCCAAACCACAAGTCCCCTTGCGCCAGTGCGCCCATCGACAGCTTAGCTATCAGAATCGCCCCTGCCTCATCCAGCCGCGTCACCACCGTTGCGTCATAGTCAAACTTCTGTTCCTCGAACCCGCCCGCACCCCACGTCGTCCTGTACCCCTTTACTGCAAGCAGGTCCTTGCCACCCCATGGAATCCCATGCAGCGGCCCTCTGTACCTACCGGCCGCAATCTCCTTGTCGGCAGCGGCCGCATGTTCCATCGCCCGCTCCTCCGTCAGCGTAATTACGAAATGCAACTGCGGATCATACTTCTTCAACCGCGCCAGGTACATCTTCGTCAAACCGAGCGAGGTCACCTTCCGCGTATTCACCAGTTCCGCAAGTTCGCGCACCGAAGCAAACGCCAGCGCATTTGAATCTCCGTCAACGCCTGCTGAAGCGGCCGCAGCCAGTGCCTTCACATCCGGCGCCGCACTCATCTTCAGCGGCTTCTTCACCGTGTCCAGCACCATATCGCCCGGCACCGGATCGAACACAAACGCCGGAGCCACGCTATTCGGCATCTTCAAATCTCGGATCGCCGTATACGACTTCCTCAGCTGCCCCAGCCCTTCGAGCATCATCTTCTTCTGCTCGTCCGTCACGCTGATCCCGGCAATCACCGCAGCAGCGTCGATCATCTCCGGCGTAATCTTCGCCATGTCGTCCGTGCTGGCCTTCACCTCGCCGCCACCCACGATCGGTGAACTCTGCGCCTTCGCCTGAGTTGCCAGCGTAAACAACGCACCCGGCAACAACGTCTGTCCCAGCCCAATCATGGAGCACACGCCGAGAAAGGCCCGCCGATCCAACCCAGAAGAAACCGGTTCGCTCATCCCCGCATTATTGCATTATGTTGTTTTGTGAGAAAGCTTTAGGGTCTCCGGCCATCGTTAAATGACATCTCCCCAACCAATATGTCAGGGTCAGCGCGCGGTTGCGTGCAAGGTTCTACGTTGTTGAATCGATTGGTGGACCTGATCGGGATCGAACCGATGACCTCTTCCATGCCATGGAAGCGCGCTCCCAGCTGCGCCACAGGCCCACTCTTAGGAAGGACTCTCTCTATTCTGGCCGACCGCAGCGCATTCGTCAACGTACGCGGGAACTTATCGGGTATCTCCCGGTGTCTAAAGCTAATAGAGTGAAGCGAGCACTCGGCCTGCGCAGGCGCTGTTTCGTCAATCTCCTGAGGCCTCGCGGCCCGGTATTGCAACTTGTTTCACCGAAGTCGTACTGTAGAGGGAACCCGATATGCAGGCGGGCACGATAGTGGGCAATCTAGCCAGCGCGATAGGCATCACGACCGAAGACGCCGCTCTTGTCGCCGACCTCAAAGCCGGATCCGAGGAGGCATTCGGTGTGCTCATCGCGCAATATCATCAGCCGCTCTATTCCCTGATTGCGCGCAGCCTTAATGATCCAGCCGACGCTGCCGACATCACCCAGGAAGTCTTCATCAAGGTCTTTCGCAGCATCCGCGGCTTCCACGGTGAAGCCAGCCTGCGCACCTGGCTCTACCGCATCGCCCTTCGCGAGGCCTCTAACCAAAGACGCTGGTGGTCGCGCCACAAAAGGCAGGAGATCACCATCGACTCGCCCTACGAGTCCGACTCCGAAGATGAAGGCAATGGTCTCTGTCTCAGCGCCACTCTCGCCGACCACTCCGATTCGCCCTTCGATCACGCCGCCCAAGCCGAGGTCCGCGAGCGTGTCGAAGCCGCTCTCCGCCAACTGCCCGAGGCCTTCCGCACTGTCGTCATCCTCCGCGAGATCGAAGGCTTCGCCTACGAAGAAATCTCCGAGATCCTCGACGTGAACCTCGGCACCGTCAAGTCACGGCTCACCCGTGGCCGTTCTGCTCTCCGCACGTTACTTAATAGGGACAGTGTCATTGCCTCGGCAAACTCTGCGACGGTCGCTCTCCCAGAGACATCCCAGACAGCGGTGACACCATGAACCCTCAAGTCTGTCAGAAGTGCCGGTCTTTCTTCTCCGCCTACCTCGACGGCGCGGTCAGCGGCAAGCAGATGCAGAAGATCGCCCAACATCTTGAGACATGCCCCGCCTGCACGCGAGAATTTTCCGCCCTGCGCGCCATGCAGCAGTCGCTGGCCTCTCTTGGCCCGGCAAAGGCCCCTGCCGGCCTCGGCCTTAAGCTCAGGCTCGCCATCTCGCACGAGCAGGCCAGACGAAAATCCAACTGGCTCGACACCTTGGGCCTGAAGTGGGACAACGCCATCCGTCCGATGCTGGTGCAAGTGTCGGCAGGTTTTGCCGGTGCCGTCCTTCTCGTTGGAGGCATTGGACTTCTCCTCGGAATGGTGGCCGCGCCTGAACCTGTAATGGCGAATGACGAGCCCCTGGGAGCCATGACCTCCCCCCACTATCTGTATTCGATCGTAAATCCACGGGCGATCATTACCGATCACGACTCAGTCATCGTCGTCGAAGCCTATGTGAACGAGCAGGGCCGCGTCTACGACTACAACATCGTCTCCGGCCCGGACGATCCAGCTGTTCATAATCAAGTGGTAGACCAGCTTCTGACAAGCGTCTACGAGCCGGCCAGTGTCTTTGGCGCTCCTGTACGCGGTCGCGTGGTTCTTACCTTCTCCGGAATCTCCGTCCACGGATAGTCTGGCTGTGCCGCCGGTTTGCCACCCCGTCCCTTGCTCCCTTAAACTTCAGGTGAGCGTCGAATCCCTATCGTGTCTTTTCTAGCTAAGTCGTCGTCCCTCCCGAACCCAGCGCTTTTTCTGTGTCTCGCCGCTTCGGTTCTCCTCTACGCGAACGCCGTTCCCTCAAACGCGCAGCAGCCAAGCTCTTCGAGCAGCAGCAGTAGTAGCGACCCGGACGCGGCGCCCACAAAAGAAGCGCCGAAACGCGCCGCTCGCGTAGCACAGCCAGAGGCCGGCGGCTCTGCCATCACCCTGGAAACCAGCGAGCCCCTTTTCTATATTGCCGTGGCCCTCAATACTTGCGGCTACGACACCGATCTCGCCGCCTCCAGCCCTGTGCGCAGCAAAATTCGCGCAGAGATTAACGCCGAAGTCGCGGCCTCCTCCGCCGCCCGCACCAGCCGCGACGCTCTCTGCACCTACGTCCGCGGCCACACCCTGGCCGATAGCAGTCTCAATCTCGCCCAATACATCTCGCTGGCCCTCTATCTGTCGCCGCCGCCGGAGCTGACCCCCGCCGTAGACGAGACCGAGCTCCCTCCCGACTCCACCCAGGTCGTCAACATTCTTCCGCTCCTCCGCACCTTTGCCGAAGACATCCATCTTCAAGCCATCTGGGCCGAACATCGTCAGGACTACGAAGACCTCACCGCCCGCGTGCACGGCCTCTCACGAAGATGGTTCTCGGCACCAACATCTATCTCAGGCTGCCCGTCAGCAGCTACGATGGCCGTCGCTTCCTCGTTCTGCTTGAGCCCATGCTCGCTCCTTCGTCGACAAACGCGCGCATCTACTCCAGCGATTACATCGTCGTAGCTTCCCCTGCCGGTGACCCACTCGGCGCCGTCCACATGGACGATATCCGTCACATCTATCTCCACTATGAGATCGAGCCGCTCGTCTACGCCCGCGCCCAGGCCATGGAGCGTCTCCAGCCCCTGCTCAGGGCCGTCCAGGACGCCCCTCTCGAATACATCTACAAAACCGAGATCGTGCCCCTCATCACCGAGTGCCTTATCAAAGCGATCGAGACCCACACGATGGATGTAGGTCTCGCCAAACCCCAGCGCCCGACTGCCGTAAAGCAGCGCGCCGATCTCGAACGCTACGACGCCGAGATGAGCGACTATGATCGCCAGGCCGAGGCCGTCCGCCGCAGGGCCGTCGATCTCGCCATGCGTCAAGGCTGGGTGCTCGTGGACTACTTCTACGCCCAGATCGGAACCATGGAGAAAGACGGCATCAGCCTCAAGGAAAACATGGGCCAGATGGTCTACGGCATGGATGTGGATCGCGAGCGTCACAAAGACCAGCAGATCGCCTTTCTCCCCCAGGGCAGCCACGATGTATTGCGTCGCGCGACAACGCAGTTGACCGGCCTGCAGCTTGCCGAGATGAAGATCTACAAGGGAGACCTGGCTGGCGCCTCAGATATCGCCAACAAAGTCCTCGCCGACCCCAACGGCGACCACGCCCAGGCCCACTACGTCCTCGCCCGCGTCAACCTCATGCAGCGTCAACCCGGGGCAGCAATCGGCGACTTCCAGGAGGTACTCGACACCTCGAAGGGCCCCCGCACCCTCGCCTGGTCGCACATTTACCTCGGCAGACTCTACGACATCATGCCCGACCGGGAGAGGGCCGTGGCTGAATACCAGGCCGCACTCGTCGTTCGCGACGCGCAGCCCGACACCAGGGCCGCCGCCGAAGAAGGCATCAAACGACCCTTCGTCGCCCCCCAGGTCGAGCACCAGGCCCCGGACGACGCCGACGACTCCCATTTTGACCCGAGTGGCAAAGCCGAGAAAGACGCATATCGTCCGCCACCCCCACACTAACGATGCATTCGGAAAGCGGCGTCCGTCCGGTAAAGTAGACACAGAGGGGCCCATGACGACACGGCACAAAAAAGCCGGACAATCAGGAAATGGCGACACCTCTGCGCCTCCGTTCGATCATCTCTTTCATCGCCCCGAGCTCCTGACCTGGGCCCTCACCCATCGTTCGCTCGCATACGAGACCAACCCCGAGTCCCTGCCCGACCCCACCGCTGACAACGAACAATTGGAGTTCGTCGGGGACGCCGTCCTTGGCCTCGCCGTCGCAGAATCACTCTTCCGCCGCTTCCCCGCCTCACGCGAGGGTGAACTCACCCGGCTCCGCTCCTCTCTCGTCAGTCGTCGTCATCTTGGAGAGGTCGCCGCCCGCATAGACCTCGGTTCTTACCTCCTTCTCGGTCGCGGTGAAGAACAAAGCGGAGGCCGCAGAAAGCCCGCGCTTCTCGCCAACGCCCTCGAAGCCGTCATCGCCGCCATTTACCTGGACGCCGGCCTGGGCGCCGCCCGCGCCTTTATCGAAGAGCACATCATCGAACCGACCCTCCCCCATCTTCACCTCGCCATGCAGCGCGGCGACACCTTCAGCGGCGCAATCGGCGACCACAAATCCGCCTTGCAGGAGCACCTCCAGGCCACCGGCGCCGGTCAGCCCCACTACGTCCTCACCGACCAGAGCGGCCCCGACCACCAGAAGCGCTTCCGCGTCGAAGTCCGCATCGAAGACAAAAAGGGAGGCTCTCGCGCCCTCGCTGAATCCGAAGGACCACCAAGAAACAGGCCCAGCAGGACGCCGCGCGCCTCGCCTTCCAGCGCCTGCTCTCCGAAGCTCAGTCCATTGGTACAGCTGCCGTAGCGGAGGTGGCCGAATGACTCATCCCGTCGCCGACGTCAAATCCGGCCAGATAGAGGCCCAGAACCAGGCCCAGCTCCACGTCCCCACGCCCGCCGAAGCAGTCCCAACTCCGATTCCCGGCCCATCGTCTGAACCACTCCGCCAGCAACCGGTCCATCACGGCCACCAAAAGACCGGCGTCCTCCCAGCGTTTCAGTCTCTGCTCCACCTCATCGTCATCGCGATCTTCATCATCACATTCTGTGCCCAGCCATTCCGCATCCCCTCCGAATCAATGGAGTCCACCCTCCTCGTCGGAGACTTCCTCCTCGTCAACAAACAAACTGTGTCTTCAAGTGCAGACGGGCCCGCTGGCCTTCTTCCCTCGGCCGCCATCCATCGCGGCGACATCGTCGTCTTCCACGACCCGGTCGACGCCACGCTGCATCTGGTTAAGCGCGTCATCGGCCTTCCGGGCGACCGGCTTCGTCTCCATGCCGGCCAGGTATTCATTAACGGCCACGCCCTCATCGAACCCTACGCCGTCTACCGCGCCGCTCCGCCCGACAACTTCCGCGACAACTTCCCCCGCCTCCAGAGCGCCGACCCCGAGATCGACTCTCACTGGTGGATCCGCATGCGCGGCCTCATCGACAACGGCGACCTCATCATCCCGACCGGCAACTACTTCGTCATGGGCGACAACCGCAACGACAGCGAAGACAGCCGTTACTGGGGCTTCGTACCTCGCGAGGCCATCGTCGGCAAACCGCTCCTCATCTACTTCTCCCTGCAGCAGCACGAGACCGACGACGCGGCCACTCTGACCCAACAGGCCCGCGCGGAGAACCAGCGCGGCCAGAGTCCCGGCAAGATCGACACCCTCGTCGACTTCGCCCGCTGGGGCCGCATCTTCCACGTCGTAAAATAAATAAACTTTACTAACTTCTTTAGTACCGTTGACATAGGTGAATTATCCGTATAATGTCACCTTGGGTTTGGTTCACCCTCGTCTAAATTTCGCACTCGTGGAGATTTAATTGTGCTTAGGCTAAATTCTCGTTTCAGGTACTCACTCTGTCTTTTTTCTCTCAAGAGAATCGCATTCTTGATCTCTCGATTAGTTGATCTGAGTCTGGAAGGTCTAATCTCAATAGACCATTGAGCTCTATGCTCTCTTGTATACCCCTGACATCCAGTTAACAATTTGGCCAGATTTATTGACTCTGTCTGGCTATAGGGGAACTTCGTGCTCAAAAGCTTGTCATCAAGCACTCAAATCGATTTTTCGAGAGAATTCTTGAATGATTTCACGCCGCAGTTTCGTGACTACCTCGTTGGCGGCTGCCACCGTCTCTGCCAGCGCTACAAAGAGTAAAGGGGCAATGCAAGCCTCTTCAAATAATGGCACCAACACCACAAAACAAAAGCGTTTCGGGCCTGAAAAAACTGCTCGGCGCTTAATAGTGCAGAAACTGAAGAAAGCGGTAAAAGACCCATCCTATAGACCATTTCAGTCAGGCGAACTTGTGACGTCAATGCGGTTCGTTTTTGAGCACATGCGTAGTACAGGCCTAACAAGCCAGATAGAAGCTCATATCCAAAAAAATGGTCTGCGTCCAGTAACTGAAGCGGACATAAAGCCACACCTAAAGAGATTAATAAAACAGGGTGTCGCCATTTCTGCGGATATGCAGCAGGTGATTACAAAACACTTTACCGATAACGCAGCAGCCAAGTCGACCTGGATTAAGCGCCAATACAAATTCGAGCAGAGCTATCGAACATATGGGGGTTGTGGCTGACGATTGGGATGGGGATGGGGATGGAGACGGCGATGGGGATGGCATGGTCGGTGATGGTAACGGCGATGGCGGAGATGGCGGCGACGGCGACGGTGAGACCGGACCAGGCAGTCCCGGTGATATCGATACCGCCGAATACACAGACGGCACCATTGTTTACGACGGTCTCATTAGTGTCAGCTCCCTTAGTATCTGCCAAATCATAACGTCAATCATTGCGCTCGGTGCAGGTCTAAGTGTCGCATCTATAGCAGCATGGGCTGAGACTGACGCCGAGGCAGCAGCCGCGTTTGCGGCATCAGTTGGTTTCGCAAGCGTTGGAATGTTGCTAGCCTTTTTAGGGGGAATCGTCGCAATCGGTGCATACTATGCGGTCTTTTGCTAGCACCAGAATCAGATTAGCCATTTCAACAAAGTGCGGGCTGCCTGCGGCGACTGGCAGCCCGCACACTAAGGGAGCGAACACGGATGTCAACACAGAATTTGAATCGCAAAGAATATTTTGCCAGCTCGGTACTTTGCGTCGTTGTTGCAGCTTTAATTGTCGGCGTCGCTCTGAAAACCCCTCCCACTCCTATCCGCTATCTATTTCTCGCGACGCCTTACGTTTTCCTTTGGTCTATCTGGTGGACGTTTCGTAATGTATACAAAAGGACCGCTCTGCCTAAAAACGGCGCAGAAGATGAGAGCCAGGCCATGTTTCAATATTTGCGAAGCGCGATCCAAAGGCAGACGGTGTTTGGGTGCATAGGCATCGCCGTTGCTTTGGCAATGGGATTTCTGCTCGGTCGTTTAGGCTCGCACTAAGTACATCGCCGTTTTTCATGTTGCATGAGTGAACTTCTTTGGTTAGCTCAGAGGAATATCTTTTGATCGAAGAGCGGGAATGGATACTGGAAGCACTGAGTACTAGATGCATCCTGCGGGCCGACCGAGAGACTACTTACTCCCCAAAAGGCACTCCGAATGGCTGGATGCTGGACACTCGGTTGCTATTAGTTGATCCAGAAGCGATGTTGCGAATAGCGAAGTTGTTCTGGAGACAAATGGAGAACTCCGACGATTTCCAGCTGGCATGCTTGGAGATGACAGGGATTCCGCTGTTGGTGGGGGTTCAAGCCCACGGATTGGCAATCGGACGCGCCGTTAACGGCGTGATCGTACGGAAGGAACGTAAAGTAAACGGAAGGATGCGTGCCATCGAAGGCGAACTTAGCGAACTTCCGGTTGTTTTCCTCGACGACATTATTAATAGCGGCGCCAGCGTGGAGAAGGCAAATATTGTCTTACAGGAACATGGAAATTGCATCAGCAAGGTTTGGGCCCTTGTTGACTACGGCAATGAGAAGGGGCGGGCTAAGATTGAGGCCCTGGGCGCCACCATCACTTCAGAATATGCACTAAATGAATTAGGTAAATTTGCGCGGATGCGTGAAAGGAAGACGATACCCAATCCGTTCCGTGAAGTGTGGAGATTTGGAGTGCGGGATGAAAGATACTACCATGTCGTCCCGAAGTCTACCCCAGTGATAGATGATGAGCGACTGTACTTTGGAACAGATTCGGGACTTTTCTTTGCCCTTCGTCAAGCGGACGGTGAAGTTTGTTGGCAGTTTGATGCCAAACGTTCTGGTTCTAAAGGCATCTGGTCTTCACCAATAGTTACTGGGGAAATGGTAATTTTTGGCGCATATAACGGGAACGTATACGCGTTAGATCGCCGCTCAGGAAAAATATCGTGGCAATTTCAGGAGTCAGATTTTGTTGGCTCTTCCCCAGCTCTGGCGGAAGAGTTCGGCATCGTCGCGATTGGTCTCGAGCATACACTTCAATATCAAAAGGGAAGTGTGGTTGGCTTGAATCGAATGACAGGGGCCCGCGTTTGGGAGTTTCCCGAACGCAATTTTGTCCATTCGACTCCGCTATATATACCATCACATCAAATATTTGTATTGGGTAGTAACGACAACGACTGTGTATGCCTCGACGCGAAGTCTGGGCATCTGCGTTGGATGTTTCAAACAAGCGGACCGGTCAAGTCTCGAGCTGCACTTGGATTGATCGCCGGAATCGTATTGTTTGGCTGCTTTGACCACTGCGTGTATGCAGTGGACATTAAAACAGGATCACTCCGGTGGAAGGTAGAGACAGAAGGCATCGTCTATTCCGAACCATTGGTTATTCATGACCGTGTGTACGTAACTTCTACCGACAAACAAATGTACGTACTGGATTTATATAGCGGGAACGTACTGCATAGATGGGACGCCGATTCCAAGTTGTTTAGCTCTCCGATGCAGGTTGGGGGCAAAATATATTTAGGAACGAATGCGGGGGTATTGGTGGAGTTCGACCAAATACAAACGAGGTGTTAGGTCGGTGCCAGCTACCGGAGCGTCTAACCAACAAAGCAGTGTATAGCGAGCAGAGAGGATTGTTCTTTGTAGCGACAAATGATAATCAAATATTTGCTCTTCGAAGATCAGAAATCATCTAACAAGGGCTCATCGTAATTGCCGCAGTCCGAATGCTCGGTCTTTGCGGAATTTTCTCGATTGAGCACTCACTGAGGCGCTGTCAAGTCAAATCTTCCCTTCCTCAACCCCATCAGCGATACACTACTAGCTGTATCACTGGAGACCCGTCTTGGCCGACACCGTGGCAACCGAAGCGAACGAGATCGAAACTACCGACCAGAACCGCACCGAGACCCCGCTCGAGTCGCTCGCCTCCATCTGTACCGTCCTCGCAATCGGTCTTTTCGTCATGACCTTCATCTTCCAGAACTTCGAGATTCCCTCCGCCTCCATGGTCAAGACCCTGCTCATCGGCGACCACGTCCTGGTGGATCGCATCTCCCTCGCCCCGCCCGCAAAATGGGCACCCTTCACCTTCTATCGCGACGTCCGCCGCGGCGACATCATCGTCTTCTTCAAACCCGGCGAGCCTGACCTCTTCCTCGTAAAACGCACCATCGGTATTCCCGGCGACCGCATCCACCTCCGCAACGGCGTCGTCTACCTCAACGGTGTCGCGCAGAACGAGCCCTACGCCGGCATGCCCGCCTCCGACGACAATCCCCAACACGCCTTCAACGCCTATCGTGACGACTTTCCTGCCGTCCCTCCCGGCCCCTACGATCAAGTCACCGCAAGCTGGGCCTACGAGCTTCCCAACCACATCGTCGACGGCGACCTCGTCGTCCCTCCCGGCAAAGTCTTTGCCATGGGCGACAACCGCACCGAAAGCCTCGACGGCCGTTTCTGGGGCTTCGTCCCTCGCGAAAACATCGTGGGCCGTCCCATGTTCGTCTACTGGTCCTTTGAAACCCCCGCCGACCAGATCAACAAGCAGAGCATCGGTGAGCGCATCGGCTTCATGGCCCACATCCTCATCCACATCTTCGACGAGACACGCTGGAAGCGCACCTTCCATCTCGTCAGATAAGAGGTCATCGCCAACGTAGCGCGACCCGCCGCGACGGACAATCGTTCATGCAGGAAATGGATCCAACCTACGAGCAGGAGACCCCGGGTGCAGACGTCCCCCCGTCTCTAAGCACCCACACGCTCCGCCGCCTTCTCTATCTGGCTCTCGCCGCTCTGGTGGTCCTTCTTCTCGTCCTGCTGCCCCCTCTCATCAGCGTCAACCGCTATCAGAAGCGCATCGCCAGCAGCATCAGCGCCAGCCTCGGCCGCCCCGTCCATCTCGACAAGGTCAGCCTCAACCTCCTCCCCCTCCCCGGCTTCACGCTCGAAAATTTCGTAGTCGACGAGGACCCCGCATTCGGCTCCGAGCCCGTCATCCGCGCCGCCTCTGTCCGCGCCACCCTCCGCATCAGCTCCCTGTGGCGTCGCCGCGTCGAGTTCTCCACTATCAGCTTCACCGACCAGACCAGCGTCAACCTCGTCCACACCGCGGCAGGGAAGTGGAACCTCGAGAGCATCCTCATCCACGCCGCCCACATTGAAGCCGCGCCCACCGCGCAGAAAAGCGCCGGCCCTGCCCCCCGCTTCCCCTACATCGAAGCCACCGGCGCACGCCTCAACCTCAAACTCGACAACGAAAAAACTCCCATCTCCCTCACCGACGCCGACTTCGCCCTCTGGCTCCCCGACCCCCAGCAGTGGCACCTCCGTCTTCAAGGCCGCCCCGCTCGCACCGACACCAACGTCCCCGACACCGGAACCGTCCAGATCGAAGGCACCCTCGGCCGCGCCGCCTCTCTAGGCCAAGTCCCTCTCAGCCTCCGCGGCGAATGGCGCAACGTTCCCCTCGGCCAGGCCAGCATCGTTCTCCTCGGCCGTGACGCCGGCCTCCGCGGCGACATGGCCCTCTCCGCGAACGTCCAGGGGACAGTCAGTAACAGCGCCGTCCAGACCCACCTCCAACTCTCCGGCGCACGCCGGGCCGACTTCGTCCCCGCCCAGCCCCTCGACGTCGATCTCCAGTGTCTTGGCACCGCCACCGGCAACTTCCACAGCTTTCAGGACATCCGCTGCAGCTGGCCTCCCGCCGGCTCCTCCGGTCCCTCCCATCCTCGCCATCTCCGCCGCCCTCATCGACATCCGCAACCCCAGGGCCGCCGCGATCGAGATCGCCACCCCCGGCCTCCCCGCCGCAACACTCCTCGACTGGCTCCGCATCGCCAGCTCCCGCGTCCCCGCCGACATCCTCGCCTCTGGCACCCTCACCGGCACCCTCTCCTATCGTCCTGACTCCGCCGACCCCACCCCCTGGCAGGGTGAGATGCGCATCACCAACGCCGGCCTGATCAATCCCCACGCTGGAGCCACCTCGCTAATCACGGGCGACGTCACCCTCCAATCCATCACTCAGCCGGCCCCTGACCCCCGCCACAAAAAACACCAACCCACGGCACCCCCCCACGGGTTCCAACTCACCCCAACCACCCTCGCCCTCGGCGGCAAAGACCCAGCCACCCTTGACGGCCACTTCGACGCCACCGGCTACACCCTCCACCTCACGGGCATGGCCTCCATCGCCCGCCTCCAAGCGCTCGCCACGGCCCTCCCTCAGTTCGGCGACGGCCTCGCCGAAGTCCTGCCCACCAACCGCGCCGCCGGCCCCTTCCGTATCGACCTCACCGCCACCCGCACCCGGGGCCTACCCCAATCCTGGACCGACAACACCGCCCATCCCGCGCTCACCCATCCCAAACGCGCCCGCCCTTAATCTGCCTGGCCGTTACGGGTTGGACTGGAGTTGGGCTTCGGCCCAGCGTCCAAGCCAGCCGCGAAGCGGTCACCGCCCTGGGTAGAGATGCAGTTTCCCTGTAGACCAGTAATACCCTCGAAACGGCTGAGCGTTCCTGGGGGCCCAAGACAAATCCAGAAAAATCGATCGTTGACTTCGATCAAACGGACGGCCTAACCTTAGCGTTTTTCCGTAGTCGAATCGATGAGTGGATCGCTGCATCAGCTAGTGGAATTTCGTCCAGACTGTGCCCTCTAAACCCGGAGGCAACCTGCCAAAGCCGTGTGCATCGAAGGAGATAACGGTGAGAAGCTTTAGGACAGCCGCAATGCAGGTCCACGGCAATCGTAATGCGTCCCCCGTCTTCTTGCTTGCCGCTCTCAGCTCACTGGCTGGATTGGTCGGCTGCAGTAGCTCCCAAGTCGACCTCTCGCCTGCCCCACCGTCAAGTTCCCCCATCAAGCACGTTGTCGTGATCATGCAGGAGAATCGGACCTTCGATAACTTCTTTCACGGTTTTCCCGGTGCCGATTCGGCCCAGAGCGGCATGAACAAGGGCACAGTCGTGACGCTATCGCCTGTCCCGCTTGCAGAAACGTACGATCTTGACCACACCCACCCCGGCTGGTGGAATGCCTGGGACAACGGCCTCATGGACGGATTTGCACAGACTCAGACAAATCCTCCCCTGGCTGCCTACTCCTACGTGCCCTCGAGCCAGATTCAGCCGTATTGGACGATGGCGGCCCAGTACACGCTCGCTGACCGCATGTTCCAATCGAACACCGGACCCAGCTTCATCGCTCATCAGTACATGATCGCCGGGCAATCCGGTCAATCTGACGAAGATCCCTCCAGCGCGCTTTGGGGATGCGACGCCCCTTCCGGCAGTACAGTTCCGCTGATCGGACCGAACGGAACAGACCTTCCCGGGGTTTTCCCGTGTTTCGATTACCAGACGATGGCCGATTTACTCGATGCCAAGGGAATCACGTGGCGCTACTACGCTCCCGCGAACCCGCCGCCGACCAATTCCACATCTTCCGCTTATGAAGCGATCCGTCACATCTTCTATGGGAATGAATGGACGAACAACGACATTTCACCCCAGACCCAGGTCCTTATCGATATCGCCAACGGGGACATGGCACAGGTGACCTGGATTGTTCCGGATTGGCTTCATTCTGACCATCCGGGAAACAACAGCGATGAGGGGCCGGACTGGGTCGCCTCGATCGTCAACGCGATCGGCGCAAGTCCCTTCTGGAATTCAACCGCAATCTTTATTATGTGGGACGACTGGGGAGGCTGGTACGACCATGTCGTTCCTCAGTCAATCGATAACATGGGACCGGGGTTCCGTGTCCCTCTTATTGTGGTTTCACCCTACGCGAAGCATGGATATGTCTCGCATCAGGTCTACGAAACGGCCTCGGCCCTCACCTACATGGAGAAGATCTTCGGCCTCCCCAATCTCGGGGCCCGCGATGCCACCGCAAACGATCTCTCCGATTGCTTCGACTATTCTCAAAAGCCCGCTCCTTATGTCGCGATCCAGACAAAAGTCACGGTGGATAGGCTTCTACACGAAAAACCGTCTGGCCTG
Organism: uncultured Acidobacteriaceae bacterium; assembly: GCA_963756685.1. Classification (GTDB taxonomy): domain Bacteria; phylum Acidobacteriota; class Terriglobia; order Terriglobales; family Acidobacteriaceae; genus Edaphobacter. Next base: position 786,265 of record CAVWON010000001.1, on the reverse strand, counting down.
CCCGATGACGACTGAGACTCGGTCCTCATCGGCAATCTTTCCTCGGCGAGGAGTTTCAGGCTCCATCGCCGGATGCGTGCAACGACCGCTCATGAGACCGCTTGCACGTTAGAGGGAAACACGATTCGCCTGTTCAACCTAAAGTCACATACATTTATTCTCGCGAAGATATGCATCCTTCCCGCCTGGCAACGAATATAACGATCTGGACATTCGCTTTTGTCCTGCAATGCGTCCTTGTGTATGTGGTCTTCCGCAGAGGCGTTGCACGCAGATTTCCGGCTTTTGCATCGTTGCTCGTCTTTCACCCCTTCCGCGCCGCATTGTTGTTCGGGTTATCCGGGCATATCAGCAGCGGCCCTGCAAGCTCGCTTTATTGGGTATTGTCGTTCACCGATGATGCGCTCCAGCTGATGGTTGCGGTCGAAATGGCGCTGCACCTGGTTCGCGGCATCGGTGGGTGGACTCGGCTCCGCGCTCTGCTCTGCCTCTTGCTGCTGGGTGCAGCATCGGTATTCACGTGGATCACGCTCGTGTCGGTGCCCAACCGCGTGTCATCCGACCGCTTGCAGCTCTTCGCATGGTTCGCGTTGCTTGCTCTCTTTGGCGCGGTCTTGAAAGGCTCCAGATCTCTCAACCTCACTTGTATCTCGGCAGGCCTCGCAATTTTTTCCATAGTGCAATTCTCGGCGCTGGCCGGCCGAACGGTTGCCTTTCTTGATCGCAATGCAGGTCAATTTGCCGCTTGGTACTACGTTCCGGCCGTCGGTTATCTCGCAATAGTGATCTTCTGGCTTATTACTCTCCGAAGGGAATCGGAACCGACTCTGGTTCCTCCGCAGCTTGCCGTTTGACGCCGATGTTGCTCGTCAGTACCGATTGCCGGCTCATCGCGGTGAGGCTGTCGAGAGTGTGGCAGTCCCCGTGGCGGCGTCCTGGCGGGGTGGGGGAACAGCGCGGAGGCTGAAGCTCGCGATGGCGGCCGGGCTGGAGTTCGGACGCACCTGCAGGGTGCCCAGAACCTCGGTCGCGGTGGGGGTCTGGTCGCGGAGTCGGAAGACGAGGACGCCGGGCTGGACCTCTTTAGCAGAAAGCAGGTTGAAGCCGCCGGTCTGCTGCCGGAGCTCGAGCTGTGCAGCGGCCGAGAAGGCGAGAGCAACATTGGGAAGAGCGTTGCCAAGCGCAGGGTAGCTAGCCTGGTTGAAGGCCGCAAGCCAGCCGTAGAGGAGGCGGCCGGCGGGGGTATCGGGGATCAGGCCAACCTGGTCGCCGAAGCGAGGCAGGCGAACCAGGATAGTGGGGTGAACGGGGCTGACGTGGTCTCCCGCGCGGGCGGGCGCAGGAGCATCGGCGGGATCGCCGAGGACGATGGTGTCGATCTGGGATGGATCGTCTTTCTCGTCGGCACCTGCGGCTCCGGATGCAGCACTGGCGGAACGGGCAGCGCCGGCGCCACCGGAGCTGAGATGTGCATGCTCTGTATGACCCAGAGCATAGAGGACCGAGGAGAGCGCAGCGACGGCGCCTACGGTAGCGAGCAGGATCGCCCCGGGGCGGAGCGGCTGGCGGGCGGTGATATAGAAGCGCGGAGCGGTGAGAGTGGGGACGCCGTTGGGGAGGGGCTGCTGCATGGGCGGATGGTCCTCGGGTGTTCCGGGGTGGGCCGAGTCGGAGGAGTTCCGGCGGTGTTGGCCGCCACTGATAGTGTAGACGGGGCCATCAAAGAAAGTGTGAGCTGATGGTGGGATCGACAACGGAAGGGAGATGGGTGTTGCTCTCCCCGGATCGATGTGTCCATCGGCAAGTGATCACTTGTCGACTGGGATCTGTTTCCTCCAACTCATTCTTCCCGCAGCAGGACCATCGGATCGACAGCGAGGGCTCGCCGGGCGGGAACCAGGCCGGCTGCGAGACCTACGCAGAGCATGGTAAGGATGACGCCGCCGAGGATGACCGGGTCTTTCGGTGTTGCCTGATACACGATAGACGACAGGACACGGGTTGCCAGCACACCGAGGATCATGCCAGCTATCGATCCAATCGCGAGCAGCCGGAAGGTACGTCCAAGTGCGGCACCGAGCAGTTCCTGTTGACCAGCTCCGAGGGCTATGCGGATACCGAGTTCGCGGAGGCGTTTACTGACGGTATAGGCGGCCATGCCGAAGATACCGGTAATGGCAAGCATCGCGCCCAGCAGCCCAAGCACGCCAAGAGAGACGGTGGCTACGCGAGCGGCGAAGAGTGCGGAATCCAGCTCGCTGTGCCAGGTCCTTATTTCAAGCGGTAGAGCTGGATCAAGGCTGCGCATCGAGCGTTGCAGTGCTGAAGCAATCTCGCGCGGGTCGCGCTGCGAGCGAACAACGAGGCAAGTGTCGCTGGAAGGGTGCTGGAGGAAGGAAAAGAACATGGCCGGCTTGGTATCTTCGGTCAAGGTTTGATATTTGCCGTCTTCCACCACGCCTACCACTTCCGCTCGGTTGCCGCCCCAAAACTTGAAATGGCCACCCACTGCCTTGTCGACGGATCCAAAGACCTTACGGGCGAATTCGCGATTTACGACGGCCACGATGGGGGCCTTGTCTTCGTCGTGCATGGTGAAGCCCCTGCCGACGAGGAGAGCAGTTCCGGCGGCACGGAAATAGTCCGGCGAGACACTGAAGTTCTGGGCGTCGGCCGCGGCGTTCGTCGGGCGAAAATCGGTGGTGGCGTCGGCGTATACGTCGGAATCCCCTCCACCGATACTGAGCGGAAGACGATCGGCATATCCCACGGCATCGACACCCGGGATCGCCGCGGCGGCATCGAGCATGCGTTTCTCCATCTGCACGCGCTTGTCGGCTTCATATCCAGCCATCTTCAGATCGGTCTTTACGAGCATCACATTGTTAGGCTGAATGCCGTAGTTGCTTTGTAGCGAGCGAGCCAGGCCGCGCACGGCGACGAGCGAAGCGGTGACCAGGACAGCGCAGATGGCGATCTGCAAACCCAACAGAACGTCGCGCAGTGTAAAGCGGCGTGAGCCGCCGACACTTGTGGATCCGGAGCGAATGATCTGCCAGGGATCGGAGCGGAGAATCTGGCGGACAGGGACCAAGCCGAAGAACAGGCCACTGAAGACAGCCAGCAGGAAGGCCAGAGCGTAGGTGGTCGCGTCCGGATTTACAGGTATGTTGATCGGGATATTCGGAATCGGCCGCCATGTGCTGAGCACGCGCAGGATGACCACGGCTCCCGCCGTGCCAAAAATACCCCCGGCCAGAGAGACCAAAACGCCTTCCGTGATGAGCTGGCGGAAGATGAGCTGGCGGCGCGATCCCAGGGCCATGCGTACTGCGATTTCGCGCGAGCGATCCGCTGCCCGAGCGGCGAACAGGCTACCAAGGTTGGCGCATGCGGCAAGCAGGATAAGACCTGCGAGGAGCATGAGGCCGAACATAAAAGCGCGCGTGGGTCGACCGAGCGTATTTCCAGCAAGTCCGGGGCGGGACAAGGAGAATTTCAGGCCATCATCGGATTTGGGATAGGTTTTCGCCAGCGAATTTGCAATGGCGTTCAAGTCCGAAGTAGCTGCGGCTGGCGTAACTCCGGACTTGAGGTGTCCTATCGCCCAGGCGCTATGGTTGCCACGCTCCTCGAGCGAAGACCAATCAGTAATTTGGGGCGAATCGACAATGGGGGCCCACAGATCGGGCGCGAAGAAGAGTTCGGTGCCGCGGAAGTCCGGCGGAGCAACGCCGACGATGGTGAAGGGATGCTTATTGATCTGCACAGTGCGGCCCACTGCAGCAGGATCCCCGTTAAAGTTGCTGTGCCAGAGCGCATAGCTCAGAACGATCTCGGGCACGCTGTTCTGCCCATGTTCTTCAGAAGCATGGATGAACCGGCCAAGATAGGGCTGAATGCCTAGGGCATCGAAGTAATTGCCACTCACGGTATAGGGCCAGACTACGGAGGGATTTCCTTGGCCGGTATCGAGTCCAACGCCGCCCATGATGTTGTACAGCACCAGCGAATCGAAGCTGCGGTTCCTGTCGCGCAGGTCGCGGTAATCCGGATACGACTCCGATGGAGTTGTCTCCGACCCGTAGAATCGTTCCAACATGAACAGCGTCTCAGGGTGCGGGACGTTGAGCGGTCGCAGGATCAACGCATTCAGTACGCTGAACACGATCGCATTGGCGCCAATGGCGAGCGCCAGTGTGAGCACGGCGGTCAGGGTGAATCCGGGCGATTTTCGCAACTGTCGGAGAGCGAGTCGTACATCGGCGTTCATGCTTCCCCCTCAGCATCGTCGTGCATCTTCCTCGTGTTCCCAGGGCTTGTATCGGTTTTACGCATGTGCCGAAGCGTCGGTTCCATCTGATTCGCCAGTTCCTGGCCATGGATAGCTGGGCAGTGGGCCCTTTGAGCTCTGCTGAGCTTGGTTCGAGGATCGGTAACGATAAAACGGGCATTCCATGACTGACAGAGCAACTACTCCGTGTGGTCGGCGACCCCGGAACCATCGCGCTCCTCCGAATACATGGCGAAACGACTCATTCTATTGGTGTTGTACCCGCCGTTATTTTTCTTTTGCCATTTTCCGCCCAAAAATCGCATGTCAAGCCCTAGAAGTACCTAACCACTTACCCAAGAACAACATCCAAGTGGCATTTTAGTTGCACCCAACCCGCTATACTGGATATATAGATCAAAAACAAGCAAGCCCCGGACACCCTCCGGGGCTAACTCATTTAGAAAGACGATTTTAGCCGTAACCCTTTTGATATGACGATTTTGCAGACCTCGACCTCCTGTAAATCGTTGAAAAATAAGAAAATTGCACCCAACACCCGGGAGGGGGGGAGGGTACGTCCGAGGCAAGGAGGGGAAACCACGAACCTAATGCGCGACGATCTGCTTCGTATGGATCGAGGTCGAGACCTCTGGCACAGTGCCGTCGTTGACCAGCACCTCGGTCGGAGTCCCCTCAAACACAATCCGGGTAGAAGCACTCGAGCGACCCGGCACCCGCAACTGCTGCGTCGTCGTCAACGTTCCGGATCGCACCGTCACCGGTACCTCGGCCGTGGCATCGCCGTCGTTCCGGACCTCTACCGCCACCAGCCACCCCGCGCCCTTGTCCCCGATCTTATCCAGCGCCCGCGGAGTTACGCTGACGATGCTCAGGTCCGGAAGGCCCCGGTCCCGGTACACCCAGTCATCAAAAAACCAGCCCAGGTCCCGCTTCGAGCACCGTTCGAGCACACGCTGGAACTCCTTCGGATCGTCGTCCAGCTTGTCCTCGCGATAGATCTTCAGCGCACGTTTCAGCGCGTCGTCTCCTGCGAGCGACCGAAGCATCCACAGCACCGCGGCCGCCTTCGTCCGGTAATAGACCTCATCGCTAGCCATAATCAGGCTCTGACCTTGTTCGGCAGAGCTGGCAGTCTGGGCCGGAGCAGGCTCAGCCAGTGCCAGTGTCTTCGCCTCCTCCTGCATATGCTCGACCGCCATATCGCGCCCCTGACTCTGCGCCATCCACAGCAGCGACATGAACTGTGCCACGCCCTCATCCAGCCACACATGCGACGAGCCGAACCACGCATGACTAAGCGAATGCACCAGCGACGGAGCCAGCGTATCGGCAGTCGCGGTTCGCATCGGCGACACCAACAGCGCATCGTCCTCAAACGGCTGCCCATTCTGATCGAGGATGGTCAACACGCTCAAAGGCCCCGCACCCAGCCAGTCCGCCAGCAGCGGCTGGACCTTCGCCGACCCCGCGGCATAGCTCGGCAACACGTCATAGTGGTTCGTAACCGCCGAAATCAGGCTGTTGTCGGTCACGGTGCCGGCCCTGTCCGTCACGAACAGGCTAGGGTCCGAAACCCCAGTACCCGCTCGGAAAACTCCGCTGTCGCCACACCCGGAGACTCGGCCACCGGCAACTCCTGGTTCTCACTCACGGCCTTTAACTGCTCGCGCCGCCCGCAAAAGAAGGCCGCGTCGGGCGCATCGCCGGCGTATTCCACGGTGAGCCGCAGACGGACCGTCGCAGCGGCCTGCTGTAACTTGGTCTGCCCGACGCTCTGAAAGAGCTTCGCACCATCACCCAGAAACACCGGCGCCGCCGCCGTCGGATACCACAAAACGTCTCCAAACCCACGAAGCGCCGGTCCGCTCCGGTCCGATCTGGTCCCAATCCGCGCGGGCCGCCTGGTCCGCAGGCGCCCCAATGCGCTCCAGCCGCTCGGCCGACTGCGTGACCTCACCCGAGTAGAAGCTGGTGAAAGTGAGACTTGCACCGGGCAGCAACGGCTGGGGCAGCGAAACGACCGCCTCCGTCGCCTTCCCGGTATGGTCGGCGTCCGTATCGACGGTCTGAGTCGTGAACAACAGCGGGGAAACTTGCCCGTCGTTGCGCATTGCAAAGGTCTGCCAATGCAGAGTGGACGATATCTGAAGGATGAGCCTTGTCAACGGCACGGTTCCAGAGTTCTTGACTGTAAATCCAGCATGGACAGCCAGCTGAGACTGCGCCGGCGTCAGATGAACATCGAGATCGTAGGCCGTGAAGGTAAGCGAGGCGCGCTCGGCATCGGTCACGGCCACGGCAGGTTGGGCCTCCGGGGCCTTAGTCGCCTTCTCGGCGGCTGCCGAGTCCTGGTCCCTGCTGAACAGGGCACTTTCCATGCGGCGCACTCTGGTCTGCCGTTGGTGGTGGTGTTGTCTGACTCATTGCAACAGAACTCACGGCAAGGACCGTCGCCAACAGAGACAACCGGTGCCATACAAACAAGACTTCCATACTCTTCAAGATCCCAATCCCTTACGCTCTTTCACAGGCTTCCGTGCGGCAGGCGGAGCGGCGGCCTGACGTCGCTGCCTCATCGCCTCGTACATCACAATGGCCCCGGCGACCGACACATTCAGCGACGAGACCTGCCCCGCCATCGGAATCCGCAGCAGATGGTCGCACGTCCTCTTCACCAGATCGTGCAAGCCCGCGCCTTCCCTTCCCAACACGAGGACACAATCAGTCCTGAAGTCATAGTCGGTGTAGTCCGGTGTTCCGCGCTCGTCGAGTCCAAGCACCCAGATATGCTTCTGCTTCATCTGCTCAAGCGCACGGACCAGGTTCGTGACCCGAGCGATCTGCACATGTTCAGACGCTCCTGCCGAGGTCTTGGCCACCGTTGCGGTCACAGGGGCCGACCGCCGCTCCGGCAGAACAACGCCATCGACGCCAGCGCCATCCGCGGTCCGCAGCAGCGCCCCGAGATTATGCGGGTCCTCGACGCCATCGAGAGCAAGGAAGAACCGGTGTTGTCCCGCCCCTGCACGCGCCAGCAGGTCACTCAATCCCCAGGAACCTCCGCTCTCGAACGACAGCCAATACCCCCTGATGCGCGTCTGTCCGGGCGAGCCTGGTGAGCTGGTCCCTCGGTTCGAGTGACACTCGGATACCGGCCGTTCGGCAGAGCTCGATGAGCCGTTCCAGGCGATCGTCCCGACGCTCCCGGGCCACGCTGACATGGTCAAGCTGCCGGGAACCCGAACGGATGGCCTCCTCGACAGGGTGGAGACCGAAAAGAACTTCCATACTCTGAGTTTACTTTCTAAATGGAAAAATAGCCGTCAGGCCGTAGAATGTTCCAAGGTCGGTTGATCGGCAGACGACGGTTCAATGCGTCTTTCGAGCGGATATTTCAATTTTTATGGATCATTCAACCAAAAAGCGAGTCTTCTCCGGCCGAAGGAGCGTCTCTACGACTGTGCAAACTGGTTCCATTTCGCTCACGGCTGCGCTTGCGGACCAGATCCAAAGCGAAAATGCGGCGATCGCCCATGGATTGAAGAAGCAGAACCCCGAGCTCCTGGACCATCTGATTGAGCTGTATCAACACCGGCTCCTGCGATATCTTCTTTTCCTCACGGGTAAGCGCGAGGTCGCCGAAGATTTGTTTCAGGAGACGTGGATGCGGGTCCTGTTGCGAGGGGCACAGTACAACGGCAAGGCACGTTTTGACACCTGGCTCTTCACCATCGCACGCAATCTGGTGATTGACCTTTCGAGAAAGCGCACGATGGCCAGCCTCGACGAGATGAGCGAGGGGGGAGAGGACGAACGTCCTTTTGAGATTGCCATGGCCGGGCCTTCTCCGCTGGAACAGTTTCAATCCCGTGAGAATTGTGCAGAAGTGGGTGAGGTGTTGCTGGAGCTGGAATCGACTTACAGAGAAGTTCTGGTGCTTCGTTTTTACGAAGAGCTTTCTCTGGAAGAGATCGCCGCTGTGACCAAGGCACCCCTATCGACCGTAAAGTCGAGACTCTATCGCGGGCTGGCGGCCTTGAAGCCGCGGATGGAGCAGCTCCGTACGTCACGTCCCTTTGCGGAGGGCGCCGTATGAGCGAAGCCTTCGAGAGGCCCGTTTCGCGGGAGACGAGTTCGTTGACGCCAGCGGCGTTCGCCGGTGCGAGTGCGCCTGCTCGCGCGTCGGTGGTCAATCGGACGCATCGGGTGGTGCGGGAGCGGGCGAAGACGCTGGCGGCGCGACGCAGCCGGATCAGAAGCCTGTGGATCCCGTTGGCCGTTTGTTCGTCCCTTCTTGTAATCATCTGCACTGCGGTTTGGAGTGCTCTGGATGCCTACGATGTGACTCCGAGTGGTGTGCCCGACGCCAGTAATCAGTTTCTGGTGTTGTGTCTGTGGTTTCTCCCAGTGTCGATGGCGTTGTTGGCAGTGGTATTGTTTCAGCGTGCTCGTAAACGGGAGGTGGCCCGATGAACATGCCATGGAACCAGAGACCGGAGCGGTCGCAGGAGACGGGTGAAGACCAGTTAAGCATGATCCCGACCTGGTCGATTGTGCTGGCGATCATCGTGTTCGGGGCGTTCCAGTATTTGTTTCACGGTATTCTTCCTCACCACAAGGCTGAGCTGCTGCCGATGCGGTTGCTGATGGGCTATTCGTGGGGGACTGCGTTTGCCAGCTATGTTCTGCTGGTGGGTTATGTCAGCCGCGACGTCCGGCGTCGGCGGATGCCTGCAGGGTTGTGGATGCTGATCGTGGTGGTGATGCCGGGCGGAATCGGGGCCGTGGTTTACTTCCTGTTGCGGCAACCGGTGATGACGCCTTGTCCGCATTGCAGTACCGAGATTACGTCTAGCGTGCACTTCTGTCCGCAGTGCCAGTTCCAGCTGGCGCCGGTTTGCGGGCGGTGCTTCCGCGGGTCCAAATCACCGATGTGTACTGCACGCAGTGCGGGCACGATCTTGCCGAAGACCAGGCCCCGGCGCGGCTGCGCGTATATAGTGACTAGTTGTGTCACTGACTGCACTCATCATCGATGACGAACCACTTGCACGGCAGGAGTTGCAGTATCTGCTGGAGCGAGCTGGCGGGGTCGATGTCCTTGCGCAGGGAACCAATGGAATCGAAGCGGTGGAGCTGATCCGGACACATAAGCCGGACCTTGTGTTTCTGGACGTCCAAATGCCCGGTCTTGACGGGTTTGGCGTGTTGAAGAAGCTGTTGGACCGCAAGGTTCCGATCCCTCAGGTGGTGTTTGCGACGGCTTTCAATCAGTACGCTGTGCGCGCCTTCGAGGTGAATGCGGTCGATTATCTGTTGAAGCCGTTTGATCGAAAGCGGGTGATGCAGACGATCGAGAAGGCGCAGGCGCGGATGGCCGCTCCCGTCGAGTCGACAAGTTCGGCTAAGCTGGACGCTTTGCTGCGGCTGGTGGAAGAGCAGGCGCAGCCTGTGAAGGCCAACTCGGGCAAGGTGATTGTGCGGGCGCAGAGCCGGTTGCTGCTGGTGGACCAGCGCGAGATTTGTTTTGCCTCGATTGAAGAGGGCACGATCAGCGTGGTGACCCGGACGGTGGAAGGCCATTCGAACTGCAGGACACTGGAGGAGCTGATGGACCAGCTCGATCCGGAGACGTTCTGGCGAGCGCACCGGTCGTACGTGGTGAACATCCAGCACATACGCGAGGTGGTCCCCTGGTTCAAGTCGAGCTACCAGCTACGGATGGACGATGCGCAGAAGACCGAGATTCCGGTGAGCCGTGCGCAGACCAAGCGGTTGCGGGAGTTGTTCAATCTGTAGGGGGTACCCCCTCCCCCCTCTCGAGGTATTTTGGACGCAATTTCCTTATTTTTCAATGGTTTACGGAGTGCTAAAGTCTGCAAAATCGTCATAACAAAAGGGTTACAGCTAAAATCGTCTTTCTAAATGAGTTAGCCCCGGAGGGTGTCCGAGGCTTGCTTGTTTTTGATCTATATATCCAGTATAGCGGTTTGAGTGGAACTAACATGCCACGCGGATGTTGTTGGATTGTAATGGGTTAGGTGGTTTGGGGACTTGACATGCGTTTTTTGGGCTGAAAATGGCAAAAGAAAAATAACGACAGGTACAACGGCAATAGAATGAGTCGCTTCGCATGCGTTCGGTAGAGTGGGATGGTGGTGCAGTTTCCGCGCCACCACACGGGATTTGCTCTAACAGTCACGAAATGCGCGTTTATCGGTACCAATCCTCAACCCGGTCGTCAGACGAGAGATGGCGGCTTTTTATTCCACTGGGCACTAAATCGAGATTTTCCGCTTACGGAGCCTTGCGGCAAGCGCAGCCAATCCAGTGCCCACCAACGCAAGTGAAGCCGGCTCAGGAACATCGGGCGCAACTGCATAGATTGCCCCCACCGACGAAGGAAGATCGCTTACTTTGCTGGTCGTACCGTTCGACAGATCAAGAGTCACGAGTTCAATCGGAGGATCCGGCAGGGGATTTGCCGCACTGGGAAACCCTTGGAAGCCATAGATAGTGCCACCCACATCCGTGGCGGCAATAATGTGTAATTGCGTCGGCGACAAAGGTGTTGCGACTCCGGTCGTCGGATCGATCTGGTAGAGCTCCGGCCCCGAGTCTATGGTTTCGCTGTATGTGGGCGTGAAGTTCGGCGTGAACGAGTCCCACGTTGCATACAATTTCCCCCCAATTCCGATGAGAGTCTCATCACAAAGGGTGGAACTGCCGCAGGTCGGGTCAGCAGGAATACCGCTACCGGTGGCAGGGCTAATCTGTGTCGCGACGCCGGTCGAGGTGTTGACCTTATAAACATTATTATTGAAGTCAGTCGCATACACGGTGCCCCCAACTTCACCGATAGTGTCACCGTTGCCGCCCAATCCTGTGCTGCCGACGACCGACGCTATCCCGGTTGCGGGGTTGATCGCATCCAGATTGCCAGAGAAGGTAAGGGTAAGCAGCAAGCCACCCGGCCCCAGAACCAGCCCCGCGCTTCCTTCCGGAAGACCAGGGCCGATTGCTGTAAACGCCCCATTGGCCAGATCGACTGTGCCGAATTGTTGAGAAGCGGTTACTACATACACAAAAGAGTCAGCGGAAGCCGAAGCAGTTGTAAGAACCACCGCAAGCGAAAAGATCAGCTTGTATCGAGTAAGCATAGTCGTAAGCCCTCCCGGGCTGAACCGCACCAACGCGGCCAACCGTACTACCCTGAGCCATCCGAGTCGATGCCTCCGTGGTAATTTGCATCTCAAAACCGACCTCATCGGCTACTCCCCTGAAAAAAGGGTTTTTATCAAATCACCTCATCTGCGTCGCATCGCGCATAGTAGACTTCAGCTCAGTCGGCGAAGCCTATGGTTACTCAACCTCAGTCTCAAACCCGGCTGGCCTTCGGACCATTTGAAGTAAATGTCGCCGCAGAAGAGTTGCTCAAAGGTGGCGCTCGCATCCGCCTGCCCGGCCAACCCTTTCAAATCCTCCTTCTCCTCCTCGCTCATCCCGGGGATGTAGTCACACGCGAACAACTCCGCGATCAGATCTGGAGCGAAGGCACCTTTGTCGATTTCGAGCACGGTCTCAACGCTGCCATGAACAAGCTCCGGCGGATCCTCGGTGACTCGGCCGACAATCCCCGCTACATCGAGACCATCGCTGGCCGCGGATACCGCTTTATCGGTACCGTCGAACATCGTTCGTTCACGCCTCCGCTCATCTCGACACCTTCGCAACCGCGGGACGAGACGCCAGCCGCCCGGCGTCGGTTTTATCTAGCCGCGGGCGCCTGGACATGGGCGGCCATCGCTACATGCTTCGGTATCTGGGGAGCCACACGGCTATTGAAGAAGCCACCAGCGACCCTTGCACCTGTCCTTCAGTTTGTCATCTCTCCGCCGCCGGGCACCTTCTTCTCCCCGCCGATCAGCCGTCAGTCTTTCGCAATTTCACCGGATGGCAAGCGGCTCGCCTTCACGGAATCCGGTCTCGATGGCCCCAAGGTCTGGATACGCGACCTCGCTGCCGGTTCTTCGCGACCGGTCGCCGGCACAGACGGAGCCTGGACGGTCTTCTGGTCTCCCGATAGCCGTTCGATCTTCTACTCAGCAAAGCAAACAATTAAACAGGCCAACCTTGAGACCGGCTTTAGTCGTTCCTTCGCAACTCTTCCCATGATGACGGTGTCCGGCACCTGGAGGTCAAACGACGATCTGCTCCTCTATCTCGGGCCAGCCGCCTCTTACGAGATATCTACGAAGACTGGTGGCACACAAAAACTACCGGGTTCAGGCATGCGTTGGGCTCAGTTCCTTCCGGGCACCGATCGCTTCCTCCACGTCGTCTACGATTCAGCCATCGGCCACTACCGCGCCTACGCCTCCAATTTCACCTCCCACGAGTCGGTTCCTCTCATGGAGACCGACTCCCGCGTCCAGTATGCGCCGCCGCGACAACCAAGCGAACCAGGGTATCTGCTCTTCATTCGAGGGGGCAGCCTTCTCGCGCAGCCCTTCGATGCAACTCACCTGCGGCTGATGGGTGAGCCATTTGCACTTGCCCAGAATGTCATCTACTACAGACCCACCGCCTCGGCTTGCTTCTCGGTATCCACGAACGGCATCCTCATCTATCAGAGTGGTTTCCCGCTCTCCGAACTGCGATGGTACGACCGGGCGGGCCACGTCGTACGCACCACCAATACTGCACCTTTCAGCGGTACCGTTCGCATCTCGCCTGACGGGCACCACGTCGCGGCAGACGTCTGGAGTTCCGACAGCGGCGTAAGGAATATCTGGGTCTTTGATGAGAACGGACGAGAAAGCCGTCGTCTGACCTACCCACCAGCCGCGTATAGACGTCCCGTCTGGTCACCGGACGGACGACGTATCGCCTTCGGCTTCAGCCACAGCGCCACGCCTCTACTTGCGTCGATGAATACCGACGATAGCGGCAAGATACAGCAGTTCCTCAATGACGACGCAGTCAAGCAGATGCCCGCCAATCAGATTCAGATCCCCACTGACTGGTCTCGTGACGGTCGATACATCGCCTACGACACCTCACTCGGCGAAGAAGAACGCGAAGTATGGCTTCTTGATGTGACCAGCAATACGATCGTGCCACTCCTCCAGAACGGCTCCTCCCAATGGGGAGCGGCCTTCTCGCCCGATGGCCGCCAGATCGCCTTCATCTCCGACGAATCGGGCCGACCCGAGATCTACGTGCAGACCTTTGAGCCTTCTCCCACGCCTCATCTCATCGGCGACCGAAAGCAACTCTCTCGAAACGGAGCATGGCTTGTCCGATGGCGCCCCGACGGCCATGAGCTCTTCTTCGTGGGTATCGACTCCTCGCTCTATGCAGCTCCAGTCGGACGAAGCTCAGCCATCGGCGAACCCAAAACTCTCTTCCAGATACCCGGCAACCCACAGTACGGAACCCCCACAGATCTCCAATTCGATGTCGAGCCAGGCGGCCAGAGCTTCGTCATCACCACTGCCGCCTCAGTTTCTTCACCCGACTTCACTGTGATCCAGAACTGGCAAGACAAATTCCACCACTAGCAAATCAACCCGGCTCGGAGCCTTCCCAGTAGTTTCCGCATGCCGTCCACCGATTGCGTCGGCTGGTTTGCGTGTCGAAGGAATGTTTCAAACCGATAAGTAATGACAAGTCGGCATATCGGAAGTGATCCGCGATTCTACTTTAGCGTTGGCGCGTTGCTCCCGGATCACGGGCTACACGGAAACGGCACCCCTACCCGGAGCAGTGGCCGCTTCGCAGCTGGCGCTCTGTTGAAGAGGCTGAGGGAGAAGTTGGCTTAGCGGCTCCTGGAGAGAAGGCCCGGGGCTAAAGCCGCTTTTATTTTGAATGATTTGTCGCAGGGCTGAAGCCCCTGCGCTCCCTCCGAAATACGATGACTGATTTTCAACAACTGGGACGCAGATTTTCGTAACGGAGTTAGAGGCAAATTACGTATCTCTGACACATCGGCTTACAAAGCTCGTTACAATGGCAGTGTGCGACGTGTGCTCAGCATCGTTCTGCTTGCTGTCTTCAGCCTTCCGCTGATTTCGCCGGTGTTGGCCCTTGCGGCTGACTCTGATGTGAATCTGCCGGCTTGCTGCAGGCGGAACGGCGCGCATCGCTGCGTCAGGACGATGAGGCCTGTTGGGTCCTCTTCTTCCGAGACCAGTGTTTCGGACGTGCCGCAACGTTGCCCCGCGTATCCGGCGGTGGTTACGCCGGTCCGGCATGGTGACCTTTCGTTTCATACTGCATCGTTGATCTTTGCCGGGGTGGTAAGCCATCCCACGGTGAAGCCCCAGACTGAGGCGCGCGCCCGCGTTGCCCTCGACCTTTCGCGCCAGAAGCGCGGCCCTCCCGCAGAGACCCTCTAGCGACCTGCCCGGCACCTGACTTGCCTCTTGCTCCTGAGAGTGAAGGCAGTCCCGCTGCCGTTTCTTCCCATTGAAGTTTGAGAATCGTCAGCTTTCTGACGGGGGAGTGTCTCATGCGCAAGCTTGTTTTATTTGGCCTATTGTTCCTGTTCGCGGGGGCAAACTCGGTCTACGCTACCATCTTCAGCCAGGTCCATGGGGTCGTTCACGACCCCCACCACCGTCCTATCGCCGGCGCGCACATCGAACTGCACGCAGCCACGTCGGCGTTCATGCAAAGCGCAGTGACGACCCAAGGGGGCGAGTTCACGCTTTCCACTGTCCCTCTCGGCGATTACATTATTACGGTCTCGCAGACCGGCTTCGCTACGGTGAAACAGACGCTTACTCTCGCCTCCGATACGGCACCGGTTCTGCACTTCGAGCTGCAGCTCGCCACGGTGCAGCAGTCCGTTTCGGTTGAAAACCCCACTTATACGGCCAACGTCAATACCGTTACGCCTACGACCCTGGTGAGCCGCGAGACCATAGGTCTGACACCCGGCGCGGACCGCACGAACTCTCTGGCCATGATCACCGACTTCACCCCGGGCGCCTACATTACGCATGACATGCTACATATGCGCGGAGGTCACCAGGTAAGCTGGCTCTTCGACGGGGTCGAGGTGCCCAATACCAACATTGCCAGCAACCTCGCCGCCCAGATCAACCCCAAGGACATCGACTACATCGAGGTCCAGCGCGGCAGCTATACCTCCGATATCGGAGACCGCACCTACGGTGTGTTTAATGTGGTGCCCCGTACCGGCTTCGAGCGCAACCGCGACGCCGAGTTGGTTGTCACTGCCGGCAACTTCTTCCAGACGGACGACCAGTTCAACTTCGGAGACCACAACGAGAAATTTGCTTATTATGTCAGCCTCAATGGCAACCGAAGCGACTACGGCCTGGCGCCACCGGTCGGCGAGGTCCTGCACGACGCCACGAACGGCTATGGTGGCTTCGCGTCGTTGATCTTCAACACGACTCCCAAAGACCAACTCCGGCTGGTAACTCAACTTCGCAATGACTACTTCCAAATACCCTACGATCCGGACCCCAACAGCTTCGAGAACCAGCAGTTCGACTCAAGCGGCCTGCGCGATGGCCAGCATGAGAGCGATGCCATCGTCACCTTCTCATGGCTGCGCACCATCAACCCGTCCACAGTGCTTCAGGTGTCGCCGTTCTTCCACTACAACAAGGCCGACTATGAATCGAACCCCAACGACACACCAGTAGCCACGACGGCTGACCGCTCCTCGACTTATGGCGGTGCGCAGGCTTCTATCACCTCGGCGATCGCGCGCAA
This sequence comes from uncultured Acidobacteriaceae bacterium, assembly GCA_963756685.1. Classification (GTDB taxonomy): domain Bacteria; phylum Acidobacteriota; class Terriglobia; order Terriglobales; family Acidobacteriaceae; genus Edaphobacter. The sequence continues at coordinate 770,217 of CAVWON010000001.1, read as the reverse complement.
TACGATCCAGGCCGGGTTGTACTCATTCGGCCAGCACGATAATTATCTGTTCGGGGCAATCTTCAACGACGATAGCGGCAACGCCAACTTCTCAATACCGGACTCGGCCAACGGTGGGGTCATCGAAGAGTACATCTCAGACAACTTCAAAGTCACTCCGTGGCTGACGCTCATCGCCGGGCTGCGGCAGACACACTTCCAGAGCGCGATCACCGAGAACGTAACCGCGCCCCGCTTCGGTGTAGCTTTCCGCGTCCCCAAGCTTAACTGGGTGTTTCGCGGGTTTTATGGTCGGTACTACCAGCCTCCGCCACTTCTCACTGCGTCGGGGCCAGTCGTGCAGTTTGCCAACGCCAGCAATACGTCCTTCGCGCCGCTGTACGGCGAACGCGACGAGGAACACCAGTTCGGGGTGCAGATTCCCATCCGCAACTGGGTGCTCGATGCCGACACGTTCAAGACCCGCGTGAATAACTTCCTGGACCACTCCAATATCGGCGACTCGAGCATCTACTTTCCGGTCACCGTTGACGGTGCACTGATCCGAGCCTGGGAGCTGACGCTTCGTTCGCCGCGTCTCTGGCACTTTGGACAGGCCCACCTGGCCTACTCCAACCAGATCGCAGAGCAGCGCGGAAACATTACTGGCGGCCTCATCTGCGTGCCCATCGGCGATCCGGTCTGCGACGCGGGTTTTGCTTACACTCCCGTCGACCACGACCAGCGCAATACGCTCAACGTGGGCTTCAATGCGACGCTGCCGTGGCGCACGTTTGCTTCCACCAACGTTTACTACGGGTCGGGATTTACCAACGGCGATCCTGGACCTGACGACCCCTTACCCGAATGCCTATCTGCCGTCGCACACCAGTGTCGATCTCTCGATTGGCAAGACCTTCGGGGAGAGACTAACGGCGTCTGTTACAACGACCAACATTGCCAACTATCGCGTGCTGCTGGACAACAGTCTTACCTTCGGCGGCTTCCACTACAACGACCCGCGACAGATCTATGGCGAGATCCGATACCGATTTAAGTACTAATCGGCAATGCGCATTTGTAACAAGAACCGGCACAAAGGTGGATTGTCCTTTGTGCCGGTGCTTGTTTGCGTTAACTGCTCTGGCTGTGGTGCGTCGCTATTTGGCTTTGGGTTGGGAGGCGGCCCCCTGGACGACGAGGTCGTTGTCTACGCTGAAGGCGCCGGGGGCGGAGTTGGCCTGCATACCCGCGATGGCCTTGTCGCCGTCATTGTTGACGACGCCGTAGAGGGTGACGTTGCCGTTTTTTACGATAATGTGGATGGCATGGAAGCCGCGAGGGGGATCGTTGGTGATGCCGCCGGCCGCTCGGGCGATGCTACTGCCAGGTGCCTATAGCTTGTCCGACGGTGCCCTGGTTGGCGTTGTATTTACGCAGAGAGGGCTGAGTGTAGATGCGGTTGTAGACGGCGGCGCGGATGCGGTCGTCGTTGGGGGAGAGCGGAAGGACCTCGATCTGGTTGTCGACCGATTCGACGCCTGAGATGCCCTTGAGGGCGTTGGTTACGTCGCTCTTGAGGATAGGACGAGAGGCGTAACCCTTGACTACGACGGTCTTACCGTGGAAGCCGAAGGTGATCCAGTCGAAGACGCTGTAGTTGGTGAGGCCGGCGAGTTTTTTTTGTACCTCTTTGGCGATGCGGAGGGTGTCCTCCTGCGACCAGGTGGGGCCGGGTACGGCGTCCTGGGCCACGATGGCGGGAGCAGCAAGGCTGAAGATGAGGGCGGCCACAAGAGTTGGCAAGGTGTGTCGAGTCAAACGGGACAGAGGGGGCATGGGGGACATGGGTTCACTCCGTATGCTGAAGGATTTGGCTTTCGGCCAAACGATACGCCATGCAGGAGTTGGAGTCCAGTTTAGGCAGCTGGTTGTCGGGGTCTTGCGGCGGTCCGGGACGGCTCAGCGTTCGTGGCGATGGTGCGGGTTGAAGTCAAAGTTGTAGACGAGACCCAACGTCAGGGCAGTAGGGTGAATGACGCCAGAGGCGGTTGCCGGGGAGTTCCAAAACTGAAACTGCGCGTCGGCCTTGACTGCAATATTGTGAGTGAGGTTGTAGTCGAGACCGACGCCGGGGGAGTAGACGACGGTGTTGCTGCTGATGTATTTGATGTCGCCGACGATGAAACCGCCGTTGAGATAGTCGATTTCGCCGCGGCCGATGAGGAAGTCGGCGTAGGGGTGGAAGTGTCGCCAGGGGTACTCGACCTTGGGGCCGAGGAGGAAGTTTTTCTGGCTGCTGATGTGGCCCTGGTCGATGGGATAGGTGCCGCGAATCTCAAAGGACGGGCGAAACTGGCGGAAGGCGAGAAAGGTGAGGTCGGCGCCGGCGGTGATACCGAGATTTTTGCCGCCCTCGAGGTCGGTGTAGGTGCCAGTGCCAGCGAGAAAAGCGGAGAGCTGGAGCTGCTGGGTCCCGGCGGGAGCGGCTTGCCCGTATGCGATGTGGGGTACAGTGCAGACGGCGGCGCACAGGGCGAGCCTTACCAGCGTTTGTGTGAACTTCATTCAGCTCCTCAGACTTCTCTTTCTAAGGTACCTTAGACGCAGCTTTATTCGAGGTGGTTTGGTGCTCTGCATAGGGACTGAGGACGTGTCGAGGCAGCGTGCCGAAGCCAGTGTAAATCCAACCATTTCAATTGGGTCTATCATCGAACTTACGTTGCGTAATAGAGGAGTTTCTCATGAAGAGAGTTATCGGCCTATTTGCGGCAATGCTTATTTTTTCTCTCCCGGCGTGGGCCCAACAACATGGAGGTGGAGGCCAACATGGCGGCGGAGGGGGATATCATCCTCCCAGTCCCGCTCCCGCGCACGGCGCCGCTCCCGCTCCAGTGCATGCCGCGCCACCCGCGGCGGCGCCGAGCCGGAACTTCAGCGATGCTCCGGGTCACCCCGAAGCTCCGCATGTCCACGAAAACAGCGAGTGGATCGGCCACAATTCCGGGCCGAACGACCCGCACTATCATCTCGATCATCCGTGGGAGCATGGGCATTTCACGGGCGGGTTTGGGCCTTCGCATGTGTGGCGATTAGGCGGCGGCGAGCCGAACCGGTTCTTCTTCGGCGGCTTCTATTTCGGTGTGGCCCCGTATGACCTGATCTATTGCAATGGATGGAACTGGAGCGGCGACGATATTGTGCTCTATGACGATCCGGATCATCCGGGCTGGTACCTGGCGTATAACGTGCGGCTGGGGACTTATGTGCACGTGCAATACTTTGGGTAATGGGTAAATGGACAGGGCGGCTGGTTCGATCGGCGCTGGTGGTAGCCTTCCTGGCGGCCAATCTGTACCTGTGGGACTGGGTGCTGCTGCGGGTGCGCATCTCGCGGGGGAGTGGGTATGGAAGTGTGCAGGTGAACCAGTTTCTGGCTACGCCACTGAAGGGCAACAAGGTGGAGTACGACTTCATGGGCACTGCCCAGGTAATGTGCAGTCGGTCGCTCTTTCCGCAGGAGGGTCACCAAGCGTGCTGGTGGCTGGAGCGGCATCCGACGCAGTGGGAGTGATGGTTTAGACCTGAAAGAGCAGCTCGGCGATGTGTCGGGCGAGGTCTTCGGGCCGGTGGAAATGATGCGGGTCATCGCTGAATGCCTCATGGATCGACAGGGTGTCGTCGTCTGCGACGTGGAAGGCGAAGTGGCAGGTCTTGCGATCGAGTGCAGGGTCGCCGGCGACTCCAAGGTCTTTGGCGTAGTCGAGGACGATATCGGGGTCCTGAAGGGTGATGCGTGCGTCGAACCAGGGGAAGCGGCTGCGGGTTAGCTTCACCTCAGTGGGGCCGATGGTCTGGAAGGCGGTGTCGGAGGAGGTGACGTCACCTTGCAGTTGGCGTTTGATGTCGGTGACGTCTTCTTCGAGAGCGGTGACGAAGGCGATGAAGAATGGCCTGCCTTGCGTCGTGATGATCTCTGACTGATGTTGCGATCTGCCGTAGTTCTCCGCCGCTTCGTGGCCCTTTTGTCGAATGTCCTGCGTGAGGTCTGTGATCCACTCTTTGCCCATGCCTGTGACTGCTCCTGCGATCCGGTCGCATTGGTCCAAAGTACCTGCGAGATGGACGCCATTAGTTGGATGTGAAAGATGAGCGAAAGGCCGCTTGGAGCGGGCCGCCGCGCGAACGCAATATGTAACTGAGATGGATGCGCTGTTTGCGATACCCAGGGGGCCGGACGGTGGGCGGCGACTACGTAACCATTGAATAATTTACAAGAGACAGATTTCCTTGTTCTTTTAGGGCGCGGGTTGGGCATAATGGCTGTTCGTTGCGTGCCTTGGTGCGTGGCGTTGCGACGTCTCGCCGGAGCTATTACTTCATGTTCGTTCCTACTACTTTTGCTGTCGCACTTCTGATGACGGTCTTCAGTACGGTGTGCTGGGGCTCCTTCGCCAATACGTTTAAGGGGACGCGCAACTACCGGTTCGAGCTCTACTACTGGGACTATGGGCTCGGGATCTTTTTGATCTCGCTGGTGCTTGCGTTCACGATGGGCAGCTTCGCCGGCGGGCCGACTGCGTTTCTCGCGAACCTGCACTCTGCCGACAATATCAATCTGTTCTATGCGGCGTTGGGTGGATTCATCTTCAATATCGCCAATGTGCTGCTGGTGGCAGGGATCGAGATCGTCGGGCTGGCCATTGCGTTTCCGATTTCGATCGGGATTGCTCTGGTCGAGGGCGTGGTGCTCAGTTATGCACTGCAGCCGCGCGGCAATCCGATGTTGCTTGGTGCGGGTGTTTTTATGGCGGTGGTTGCCGTGGTGCTGGTGGGGAAGGCCTATGGGGCACTGCGGGTGAGCGTGGTGTCGCGGCGGGGGGTTGTGGTTTGTGTGATCTCCGGTTTGTTGATGGGGATCTTTGCGCCGTTCGTTACGCGGGCGATGACGCGAGGGAACACGCTGACTCCTTATACGACGGCGGTCTTTCTTACGCTTGGGGCGTTTTTGTGCTGTTTTGTTTTCAATACGATACTGATGCGGAAGCCGATTGTCGGTTCTCCGGTGGCGGCGGCGGATTATTTTCGTGCGCCGGGGTCGTACCATGCGCTGGGGTTGCTGGGCGGAGTGATCTGGGGGACTGGGACAGTGTTCAACTTTGTGGCGGCGAGTCTGGTGGGGGTGGCGATCTCGTATGCGATTGGGCAGGCGTCGCCGATGGTGGCTTGTCTGTGGGGGGTCTTCGTCTGGAAGGAGTTTCGCGGGGCCAATGCGCGGGCGAAGGGTTATCTTGCGGCGATGTTTGGGGCCTATCTTCTTGCGCTCGCCCTGATCGCTCGCGCCTATGCGGGGTGATTTTTCGCGGCGAGATCGCTAATCAGTTTGACGCGTCACGGTCGCAGGGCGTAGCTTGGCGGCCTCCCCTATTCCTGGGCCCCATTGATGTCCGCCAGATTCACTATGGCGGGAGGAGAACCACATGCGCATGATGATGCACGTCACCTTTCCCCATGGGTCCTTTAATGCAGCCGTGAAGGACGGCAGCATTGGGGCCAAGATGAAACGAATCCTCGACCAGCTGAAGCCTGAGGCCGCCTATTTCACGGCCTGGGGCGGCCACCGTTCCGCGTTCCTGATCGTCGATGTGGCGGACCCGTCCAAGATCCCTTCTCTTGCCGAACCGTGGTTCCTTACCTTTGAGGCGGACATTGACCTAAGCCCGGTGATGAACGGTCAGGAACCTTGCGGCGGCAGGGCTGGAGGGCCTTGGCAAGGCCTGGGGGTAAGGGTAGGTCTAGTCAAATTTTGTCTGCCAAACAGTAACTATTGCTAGTGTCGCTGCTGAGAGTGGACGAGGAGAATAGCAAGGTCGGGCCCGCAACGGGCAGATGCAAATCGCGGGGCCCTTCCTATCTCATGCGAGGAGCTAACAATGAAGGATCTCCTGAAAGTCATCGGTGCAAGCGTATTCCTGTGCCTGTTGTTCGCGATGCCTGCCACGGCGCAGATCGTGAACGGTTTGAGCTTCACGACGACGTTTCCTTTTTATGCGGGTAACACGAAGATGCCTCCCGGCACCTATAAGGTCAGCCCCACTAACTTCGGTTCATCGACGCTGCAGATCGAGAACTCGGCAGGGTCTCATTCAGCGTTCTTTGAGTACATCCCGACGCAGGCGGAGAACGGACATAAGACGGGCGATGTGACGTTCAAGAAATACGGGACCACAGATTTCCTGGATCGGCTGTGGGTTGGAGGGCAAACCTACGGGATGCTGGTGGAGCCGACCAAAGTTGAGCAGAAGATGGCTGAAGGGACGCAGCCTCAGACGCACTCAGTTCCTGCCAAGTAATGACTGGTCCTGCCGATGGGCCGGTGGCGACCAAGAGCAGGGTCGCGCCGGCTCCGGGGCGGTGACCGCACGTAATTGAATCCAGAACCATCTAAAGGAGGCTATATGGCGCTCAGTTTTGCCACCGACATCCGCCCTCTTTTCCGGCACGAAGACATTGAATGCATGAAACCCTCAGGGGTCGATCTTGATGATCCCGCCTGGATGCGTGTTCCTGCCAACGCGCAAAGTGTCTACCGTGAGGTGTCCGCGGGCACGATGCCTCCGGATGAGGCCTGGCCGGCGAGCCGTGTTTCGCTCTTCAAGAGGTGGATGGACGCGGGTTTCCCACCGTAACAGGCTTCTTTTGAGTGGCATCTGGGAATGTATCCTGGGGGCGTTAGCTGTCTTTGCGGTAGAGGAGGTTGCGCATGGCCTGGCGACGGGCCTCGTTCGCTTCCTTGGCGGTCTTGCGTTCTTCGGCGGTCATGTGGGTCTTCCCGGGGGTGGTTGATTCGGAGGAGTTCGATTCTTCGGTGCACTGAGGGCAGCGATTGGCGAAGCCGGGTTTGTCGGGCTTCAACTCGAACTCTTCTTTGCAGACGGCGCAGACTTTGATGGGGAAAGGCATTTTCAGGCTCCGTGATTATTTAATCATGGACGGTTTGTGGGGCAAAACCGCTCCGCGAGGGACGTGGCGGGGCACCCGCCTTTCGTAAACTAATTGAATGAACAAAAACCGCTCGCCGCTGTTTGTGACCACGCTCATTGCGGCAGCTTTCTTCATGGAGAACCTGGACGGTACGATCATCGCTACTGCATTGCCGCAGATGGCGCGGAGCTTCCATGCGGGCGTTGTCAATCTGAATATCGGGATGACCGCTTATCTGATTACTCTTGCGGTTTTCATCCCGATTAGTGGCTGGCTGGCGGACCGTTTTGGATCGCGCTCTATCTTCGCTTCGGCGATAGGTATTTTTACCGTGGCTTCGCTGCTGTGCGGAGTGTCGCGCACGCTGACGGAGTTTACGCTGGTGCGTATTTTCCAAGGCATGGGAGGGGCGATGATGGTACCGGTGGGGCGCTTGATTGTGCTGCGCACCACTCCCAAGGACAAGCTGACACAGGCGATCGCGTATATCTCATGGCCAGGGCTGACGGCGCTTGTCATCGGCTCTCCGCTCGGCGGCTTTATTACGACGTACTTTAGCTGGCACTGGATCTTCTTTCTCAATCTTCCGCTGGGAGTCCTTGCGCTGGTGTTGACGATGCTCTGGGTGGAGAACGTTCGGACGGAGGAGAGGCATCCACTCGACTGGACGACATTTCTGTTGGCGGGGTTCGCGTCGACCGGGGCGGTTTTTGCGATGGAGAAGCTGGGTGGGGAAAGCGGGCGATGGCAGCTACCGGTCACCATCCTTGGGCTCAGTGTGCTGAGCGGGGGCCTGGCGATCGTGAGCGCGCGGCGTAGGCCTTCTAGTTCATTAATTGACCTCGAGTCTCTGAAGCTTAAGACTTACTCGCTGTCGGTTTATGGGGCAAGTGCGTTTCGGATTTCGGTGTCGGTGCTGCCATTTCTTCTTCCGCTGATGTTCCAGATTGCGTTTGGGCTGAACGCGTTTCGGTCAGGGCTTTATCTGCTGGCGCTGTTCGCGGGCGACCTTAGTATGAAGGCGTTTGTGATCCAGGTGCTGCGGCGCTTCGGGTTTCGGCGGATCCTTATCGTCAACGGAGTCGCTACTGTGGTTTCGATGGCGCTTTGTGCGACGCTGGGGCCGGGCACTCCCCCGATTGTCATTGTCTTGATTTTGTTTGTTCACGGGGCGTTTCGGTCGATGGAGTTTACGTGTATGACGACGCTGGCTTACACGGAGATTCCACCGGAGAAGATGAGCCGGGCCAATGGGTTTCTTAGTGCTGTGATGCAGCTGAGTATGGGTTTGGGCGTTGCCGTGGGGGCGATTACTTTGCGCCTGGTTGCGCATGCCCGCGGGCATTCGGCCGCGCTGCCTCAACTAAGGGACTTTCACCTGGCGATACTGTGTATCGCTTTGCTGGCGCTCGGGCCGGTGTTCGACAGTCTTGGGCTTCCGCCGGACGCCGGAGCCACTACCAGCGGCCATCGCGTGGAGGAGTTTGAAACGAATCCTGCGTGAAGCGGTTTTGGAGTAGGCTACTGGGCAGAACTATTCGTTGGCGATCATTTCGCGAAGGTCGGCGATGTGCTGCTTGATTCGGGCGATTCTCTCTGGCCACGAGCCTACGCCCTGGTAGGGCACTCCGGCAGCATACTCTCGTTCCGCTTCGGCAAGTCCGACGAGGGCGTGCTCCAGTTTTTGTTCGAGTGTCGGGCCCGTTCATATGCGAAGGTTATCACTCAGGAGGCCATGAACGATGGAACGGGCCGTGGAGGCGTCGCGGGGTCCCAGGGCCGGGGCCACCGGTGTCGTTTATTTGCTTTATTTTCTGACGGCAATATTGGGCGAGTTCTTGATTAGCCGCAAGCTTGTTGTCTATGGCGATGCAGTCAGCCTCGCTGCGGATGCGTGTTATATCGCCGTGACGCTGCTCTTCTATTACATGTTTGAGCCAGTGAACAAGGGGCTCTCTTTGCTTGCGGCGTTGTTCAGCGTAGTGGGGTGCGGCATTACGGTCCTTGACCTCTTTCATCTCGCGCCCTCACACGTGAGTCCGCTGCTATTTTTCGGACCCTATTGCCTGCTGCTCGGCTACCTCATCTTCCGGTCGACCTTCCTGCCTCGAATTCTGGGTGTGCTGATGATGTTTGCCGGTTTGGGTTGGCTGATCTTTCTGTTACCTTCGGTCGGGCACTCTTTGTCCCTCTACATTGAGGGTCTCGGCATACTTGCGGAAGGGTTGCTGATGCTGTGGCTCCTCGTGATGGGCGTGAACGTTCCACGATGGAAAGAACGGGCCGACGCAGGGGAGACGGCCGGTGCATAGCGCGCATGCCCATCTTGGCGACGACGAAACTGTCGCGAAGATGGGCACATAAATTTGTTATGAGTCAGACCTGGGCCACCCGCCTATGCTTCCGTAGATTTGATGGCTTTGGGGTGGTTGAGCGCTCGTGACGTGTTGTCAGCATCCGCTGAAGGAGACGAAAGCTCCAAGTGGATTGGGTAGAGTCGGGGTGAAGGGTTCGAATGGAAAGGATTGCGAGGTGTTGAAACCTGCGGCCTTGGCAGCGTTGAAGTCCACAAAGGGCGTGAGCGCGGTCAATGCCTGGTTGATCGACGTCCAACATAGCGTTCTTTCGTAGCCGTTGTTGTTTGGCGGAGCGATACTCTCTGCGACTCCCTGGATGCCGGTTATCGATCCGATCGGGCCACCAAACGGTGCGGTCACGTCACCACCTACGACACGCGCCAGTGTGCGGTGGTCGCTCTCGATACCCATGATGCGCGCGGCGGTGACTCGCAGATTGCGAGTGCTAAAGTTACGTACGCCGACCAGATAGGCGGCGATGAATGCGTCCTCCAAGGTGACCAGAACGTTGAGGGTTGTCTGCGCGTCGGAGAACATCTTGGGTGGATAGAAGAACTGGGTGAAGGGTGTGGATTGGTCGGTGACCGACTGCTCGAGAAGATAGTGGGACATCTCCTCCTGGCGGGCACCGATCAGGTAGCCCTGATCGTCGGATGGGATCTGCTGGAAGAAGGGCGCAATGTTGATGATGTTGGTGTAAGTGGTGACGGCCAAAGCCTCAGCGATTTCCGCAGCGACGAGAATGTCTCGATCGCCCTGCTTCAGATGATCGTGTTCCCACTTCAGGCTATCCGTGTCTTCCTGCTGCTGCGCTGCCGAGGCTGGGGAGGTGAGTCCCCCGAGAGTGGCGAAGGTCGCTGCCCCGGTAATTGCGGCACCTTTGAGGAACGATCGTCTGGAGGGTCCTGACTGGCTGTCTCCAGGCGAATGGATGACTTCGATTTCTTTTGGTGTGTTCATTTTGCGTCTCCTCTTTCAATTCCTGGAGAGTCATCCAATGTCAATGTCCGGTGTGGGAAGGGGCCGTGGGGACTCTCCTGGTTGGATTGATTACGGTCCAGCGTGTCCGATGGATTTTTTACGGGCAGAGATTATTTTCAGAGTGAGGATTTATGGGTCGGAGGCGGGAGGTGGTATGGCAGTGGTTGTGAGGTCCGCGCGTGGCGGCTAGAGCTGGGCCGTGCGCCGACTTTGGAGCTTGACATGCGAGTTGCAGGGGGGGATGATGGCGCGCACTCAAAATCCAAATTAGGTGGTTTCATGATGAAACGTTTTTGCGTAAGCGTTCTCTCTCTGGTGTGTCTTGTCGCTTTGAACCGGCCCTGCGTTGCGCAGGCAAACCCGTGGGACGGTTCCTGGAAGGCGGCCCGGCCTCGCTTAAGTACTCAGGCCCTACTTTTTCGGTGGCTGCCGATGCGGACGGTTTTACGACGACGCGAGGTGGCACGGCGGGCCCGAAGGTCGTGTGTGATGGGAAGCCACAGACGACACCGGACGGCATGTTGACCTGCGCGAAGTCCGGCAAGGGGTACGCAATTGAACTGACCAAGGACGGCAAGAAGGTGCGCTCGACGATGATTTCGATCTCAGCTGATGGCAAGACGCGGACTTCCAAGACGGAGCGCTACCCATCGGACGGTAAGCCGTTCACGACCACGGTGACGTCTGAGCGGGTGTCGGGCGAACCGGGAATGGCCGGTGTCTGGAAGGAGATAAAGGTGGTCGAGTCGCAAGACATGGGGATCCTGGCGATCAAGGTCACCGGGGACAGGGTGTCCTTCAAGGAGACGGACAGGGACGACGGGGTCATCTGCAAGCTGGATGGCACGGAGACGAAGGTCGGCGACCTGGGAACCATGTCGGTTAAGCTGGCAGATCCGCATACGCTGAAGGTGACGTATCGCTCAGATGGAAAGGTGCGGCGGGAAAATACGTTCGTGCTGAGCGCAGACGGGAAGATGATCACGGAGACAGACGTGACGCCTGATCCCTCGCCTTCGACAACGGTGCTGATGTTTCACAAGTCGTAGGGTATGGCAGGTTAGTGGCCCACGGCTCGGAGACGAGACGTGGGCCTATTTGCGTTGGTTAGCGGGCGGGCCAACCGGCGCTGCCGGAGCCTTTTGTGGTTCGTTGGGAGTGGAAGGGCTTCCGCTGGACTGCTTCCGCCGTTTAAAATAAGAAAGACGCACCAAACGAGACTGTAGGAGACTTTTTATGAGCACAGAGACAGTGAAGAAGACGAAGGCACCGGCTAAACCGAAGACCGCCGTGAAGACGGTGGAGAGTGAGACGGGCACTGGGGTGAAGGCAGCACCCAAGGTCGCGGCCAAGACAAAGGTGAAGGCCGCTTTGAAGACAAAGGCGGTCGATATTGCAGCGAGTCGTACGCCAACTTACGCAGAGATTGCCCAGCTTGCGGAGCGGTACTGGGCGGAGCGGGGTTGGCAGGATGGATATGCCGAGCAGGATTGGCTGAGGGCGGAGCAGGAGTTGCTGGGAGTGGCTTCGTAGGGACGGGTTGAACTTGTAGAGTTGGGGCCACTCGCCCAGGTTGGTAAACCCGGCGGCGACGATTTTCTGGGGTCGCCGCCGAGGATTCCCGAGGGTACGTTTACGACGCCAAATTCTGGCCGAGGAACTCCTTGGCCTTGGCCACTTCAGCGTCCCACATCTTCAGTTGGTCCGGGGTCAGGAAGTTCACCACACGCTGGCGAATCTGGTCCCGATGGCCGGCGACCTCTTTGACGATGTCGGCCTTTGTCATGTTTGGGTGGTCTTTGAGATAGTCGCCCACCTTGGAGCGAGCTTCTGTAAAGGCGCTTTGCAGTTTTTCTTTTTGATCGTTACTGAGGTGAAGGTTGTTGGCAAATTTGCCTGCTTCAGCGACGACTTGATTACGTTGTTCTGGTGTAAGGTTCATTGCGACCCTCCGGTTGCATGTTGATTGTTGAGGGGCCGACCCAAGACACGTTGATTGTGTTTCGAGTCCGTCTGTGGGGAGTGAAGTTGACGGACGAACGGCGCTTTCACGAGGGCCGTGCCAGCGTGGCGATGCTTGTCGCGCGGTAAGCCTGCTTGATAGTGGGCCGTGAAGTCGCCCGTATACCGGGTTTGGTCAATCACGGTCGCGTGGACCAGACCGTTTCTTACCGATGACCTGAGCGAGATAATAGTAGATAGGTCACATGGCCTGCAACTGGACCGGTTCGGGTATCCCCCACCCCGTCGAGAATGTGTCAAAGTATTCTAAACAGGTTGGTTAGGTCTGGACTTAGGGTTTGAGGGTTTGACAGGTCACGTTCGATGGGGTGTCTGTGCGGCGTGGATTTGTCAAGTGTGGTGTTTCCTTGCGGAATCGTTGGTGAGTGGAGTGAAGACGGTTAGCGCTTCGCGATGGCCCATCTTGGCGACGAGGGCCTGTCGCGAAGATGGGGCACCCGAATCCAGATGCAGGCCACCGCACGTCAATCTAGTTTTATTGGCGGGCCTGTCAACTCCACGCCAAAGGGGCGCATCAGCGCGGGGTCACTGGATGCGCTAGCGTACAGGCCGGGCTTGCTGCCAGGCGGATAGTAGGAGTTGAAGTAAGCTTCCATCTTGCCTGCGGGGGCGAATGAGATGAGGACTCGGCCGGTGGAGTCGCCGACGAACGCCCAGGCATGAGGGACGTTGCGCGGGCCGAGGATGCAGTCACCTGCTTTGAGGTTGAAACGCTCGGCGCCGATTTCAAAGAGGTATTCGCCTTCGAGGACGTACCAGAATTCGTCCTGAGTGTAATGAAGGTGGCGGGGTGGGCCACCTCTTTTTTGATTCAACTGTTCCAGCGTGAAGAGGGCACCGGCGGTGTCCTGAGTCAAGACCTTGTATGTGGTGGTGCTGATACCGATGGCGCGGGTTTGCCCTTCGCGGTCTTTGCCCGCGTCCACGCGAATGGCCCTTGCTGTTGGAGCAGTGTCTGGTGTCTGCGCGAGGAGAGATGAGGGAAGAGCGGCAAGAGCTAGTTGGAGGAGAGCGACGCTGCATTTCGTGCATGCTGGGTCTCCTGATGGGAACAGGCCAAGCGTACGCCTCGGGTGGGAGCGAGGCAATCGTCAACTGGATTCCGGACGACGGTTCGCGCTAGCGCGAAGGGGCGCACCCAAAGTTGTTGTGGTTTAGACCTGGGGCACCCCCCGCGCGGCGCATTTGTCTTGTGCTCTTCACCCGACGGGGGTATGCTTCGGGTTCTACCTATAACACGTTTTCGGGACCCTACCCTGTAACTGAATTGGTCAGTACCCCCACTGACGACGGGCCGAGTGTGTAATCACAATCTATCCTCCAAGGAGTTTCTATGAAGCGCCTTATTACGTTTGCGGCAGTTCTTTTTTTTGTGGGTCTTCCTTCGGTTGCACGAGCGGACAGTATGGACGGGTTTACGATCACCTACGGGAGCAACGTTGCGACGTTTTCGCTTCCGGGGAGCCCGTGCCCCGACGGGAACGAATGCGGAGTGCCTTTCCGATTTTCCGCCAGAGTTCTGCATCAGCGACGTGACGGTAACGGTGAACGGCGTGGCGGAGACAGGCAATACGGTCGAATTCTTCGATATCAGTCAGCTTGGCGGACTTGCGGTCACGGCTGACGGTGAAAGTGTCCCTTTCATCGATACGATTGGAGCGCAGCTCTACTCCGGCGATGTAAGCGCGCCTACGTTTCTAGTGGGTACGTTTGACCAGACCAACATCTACGATGGGTCGGACGTTACTGTTGCGATCTCGCCTGAACCGAGTTCGCTGGTGCTGTTTGGGTCGGGGGTGCTGGGCTTAGTGGCGGCCATGCGACGGCGAGCGTCGAGTTCGCGTCTTGTTGGTTGAACGATCTCCCATGGCGGGTCGGTGTCGTTCATGTTTGGGCGGCCCGGCCATGGTTGGATTTTGATGGTTGGGGGACGAAGGCGGTTCGCGCGTAGCGCGAATGCCCACATCTCAGAATCGAGATATGGGGCACCCATTTTGGGGCGTTGCTCAGACCTGGGCCACCCGCCCAGCCATTCGAATAGTCTTCGGAAAAGCGTCCAAGCGACGTTCTAGTCTAGAAGGGACAATGCCACAATCTCACTCGACAGTTACAGATTTGGCCAGGTTTCTGGGTTGGTCTACGTCGCAGCCTCGGCGGACGGCTATGTGGTAGGCGAGGAGTTGGAGGGGGACTACTTCTAAGACCGGTAGGAGGAGTTCGGGGGCCTGGGGGATTTGGATGGTGTGTTCGACTAGCTGCTTGATCTCTTCGTCGCCTTCGATGGCTATGGCGATGACTCGGCCACTGCGCGCGGTGACCTCTTGAATGTTGGAGAGGGTTTTTTCGTACTTCAGGACGCTGCTTGGGTCGTTCGGGTCCTTTGTCGCTATGCAGACTACCGGCAATGTTTCGTCGATGAGGGCGTTGGGGCCGTGCTTCATCTCGCCGGCAGGGTAGCCTTCGGCGTGGATGTAGCTGATCTCTTTTAATTTGAGCGCGCCTTCGAGGGCGATGGGGTAGTGGATGCCGCGGCCGAGGAAGAGGAAGTCGTTGGCGGTGTGGAAGACTTTTGCCAGCTGGAAGCACTGGTCGTCTACGGCGCGGATGAACCTCTTCGACTTTGCCGGGGAGCTTGGAGAGTTCGTCGACGAGGTGGAGGGACTCGGCGTCGGTGATGGTGCCGCGGACCTGGGCGAGATGGAGGGCGAGGACGAAGAGGGCGGTGAGCTGGGCGGTGAAGGCCTTGGTGGAGGCGACGCCGATCTCGGGGCCGGCGTTGGTGGTGAGGGTGCCCTGGGCCTTGCGGGTGATGGCGGCGCCGACGACGTTGCAGATGGCGAGGGTCTTGGAGCCTTTGGCGATGAGCTCGGCCTGGGCGGCGAGGGTGTCGGCGGTTTCGCCGGACTGGGTGATGAGGAGGCCGATGGCGCGGGGGTCGGCGATGGGGTCGCGGTAGCGGTACTCGCTGGCGTAGTCGACGTCGACGGGGAGGCGGGCGAGGCGCTCGATCATGAACTTGCCGGCGAGGCCAGCGTGCCAGGAGGTGCCGCAGGCGGCGATGGTGATCTGGGAGGCGTTGCGGAGGTCGTCGTCGGTGAGCTGCATGGCCTCGAGGAAGACGTGGCCGGTGTCGAGGGAGACGCGGCCGAGGGTGGTGTCGCGGATGGCGCGGGGCTGCTCGTTAATTTCCTTGAGCATGAAGTGCTTGTAGCCGGCCTTTTCGGCCTGGATGGGGTCCCAGGTGATGCGCTGGACTTTTAAGGGGATGGGACGGGCGTCGAAGTCGGTGAGGTGCACGCCTTCTTTGGTTAAGACGGCTAGTTCGCCGTCGGCGAGGAAGTGGATGTTGCGGGTGTGGTGGAGGATGCCGGGGACGTCGGAGGCGAGGAAGAATTCGCCGTCGCCGATGCCGATGACGGCGGGTGGGCCCATGCGGGCGGCGACGAGCTTGTTGGGCTCGTGGGCGGAGAGGACGCCGATGGCGAAGGCGCCGGTGATGCGCTTGACGGCGCGGCGGACGGCTTCTTCGAGGGGGATGGTGGGTTTGTTTCCGATTTCGGGGAGGGTTAGGACGGCTTCGGCTGTGTTGGCTTCGGAGGCGTCGAAATTTCGGGTTTGAACCGTCCTAGCGGCATGGGTGGTGCCGGATTTGTCGGGGTCCTTCGACTCCGCGCTCCGCGCTCCGCTCAGGATGACTGACTTCGACTCCGCCCCGTTCGACTCGCCCAAGGCTTGCTCAGGGGCTCCGCTCAGGATGACGCCGTTGGAGTGGTGGCTTGATGCGGCAGCTTGGTTTAGCTCGTCTTCGATTAGGTGGGCGATGATCTCGGTGTCGGTTTCGGAGACGAACTTGTGGCCCTTGGCGATGAGGGCGCTCTTGAGGGTGAGGTAGTTTTCGACGATGCCGTTGTGGACGACGACGAGTGTGCCGGAGCCGTCACGGTGGGGGTGGGCGTTTTCTTCGGTGGGGCGGCCGTGGGTGGCCCACCGGGTGTGGCCGATGCCGAAGGAGCCGTCGATGGGGGAGTCGGCGATGACGGATTCGAGGTTGCGGAGCTTGCCGGGGGCGCGGCGGAGCTCGAGGCCGCAGGGGCCTCCGGCTACGGCGATGCCGGCGGAGTCGTAGCCGCGGTATTCGAGGCGGCGCAGGCCTTCAATGATGACGGGGACGACAGGCTGGGGGCCAATGTAACCGACGATTCCACACATAGATTGAGTTTAGTTGGAACGGCGGAATTTTGTGCGGGAAGGGTGTGGGACTTTTGGGTCATGCTGGTTGTTTTGCAGGGGTTCGGGGTGGTGGCGCCGATTTGTAGAGGAGATGGAGGAGAGGGCGTTCGAGGTAGGTATAGCTGAGGTAGCCGAAGATGACGACCGCGGGAAGGCCGATGAGGGCGATGAGGAGGATGGAGGTTTGGTGCGGCAGGAGATACGTGATGACGCTGGCGACTGACGCGAGGACGAGGGCGTGGGAGAGGTAGATGGAGTAGGACCAGTCGCCGATGGAGGAGAGTATGGGTAGATAGCGGATGAGGGAGGTGCGTTCGAGCTCCATGGCGCCGAGGAGGAAGAGCGTGGCGAAGGCGCCGTAGATGAGAGGACGTTGCCATGGGTGATCGATGATTGAGATTGGGTCGGTGTAGACGACGATCGTGGCAAGACCTAAAAGCGAGGTGATGATAAGCATGACGCCGATGGAGGGGTGAAGGCGACCGCGACGGTAGATATGGAAGAGGACGCAGCCGGTGAGGAACTCGAGGACGGAGGGGCTGACGAGGAGTTGGACCACCGCATGTGGGGAGAGTCCGATGTGCAGCTTCAGGGCCACTACCACGATGCCCCAGAGTGCGAGAAGCCAGGGGACGATGCGTTCAGGGACGAGAAGCAGGAGGAGGAAGAAGACGAGGTAGAAGTAGAGTTCGTAGCTGAGGGTCCAGCCCTGGAGGAGGACGCATGGGGAGGTGGGTGGGAAGCAGCAGGTATGAGGCGAGGACGTTGAACTCCGGCAGGTGGTCTTTGTCCAGATAGCGCGCGATGAGGGTGAGGGTGGTGTAGATCCAGAAGATGGGGTAGATGCGGGCCAGGCGATGGTAGAGGAAGATGCCGGCGTTGTGGGGACTGCCGAATTTCCCTGCGGTGACGGAGGCGATGACGACGCCGCTGATGACGAAGAAGAGGTCGACGCCAAGGGCGCCATGTTCGAAGAGGCGGAGGTGGTCGGTGGCGCAGTACTTTGTTTCGATGCCGTGGAGGTGGGCCAATACGACGAGGAGGGCGGCGAGTCCGCGACAGACCTGAATGCTGATAATTCGCCGGGATTGTGTTTTCAGCGCCGGTTGCAAGGAGCGTCCTCCGTCGCACTACTGTATCAACGGGTCGATTCTGTAGCTGATTTAGCTGGTGACGGTGAGAATTTACCGGGTGGAGATGTGGCCGGTGTAACGTAAGAACAGTGGCATAGATCAGGCGGTGCTGTGCACATCCTCGTTATCAATAGCGGGTCTTCGTCGATTAAATTTTCTCTGTTCGATTCAGGGACGGGCGGGCCTCGCTCGCTGTTTGAAGGTGAGGTGACGGGGATTGGCGGGGCGAAGGCAGGGTTCAAGTTTCGCGATGCGGGTGGTCGAGATTTGAGTGGGGGGCGGAGTGAGGTCAAGGCGGAGACGCCGGTGGAGGCGATCGGGCTGGTGGTGGAGGCGGTAAGTGGATCGGGGCTGCCGAAGGTGGGGGCGGTGGGGTATCGGGTGGTGCATCCTGGAGCGAAGCTGGACCGTCATCAGCGGATTACGCCGGAGGTGATGAGGGACCTGCAGGAGGCAGTGGTGTTTGCGCCGCTGCATGATCCAGCAGTGATTGAAGTGATTAGGGAGATGATGGAGCGGTTTCCGGATGTGGAGCATTATGCGTGCTTCGATACGGTGTTTCACGAGACGATGCCGGAGGCGGCGATGACCTATGCGATACCGGTAAAGTATCGCGAGCATGGGGTGCGGCGGTATGGGTTTCATGGTTTGAGCTGCGAGTCGATTGTGCGGCAGCTGCGGGACTCGACGTTGGAGTTTCCCAGGCGGATGGTGATTGCGCATCTTGGGAGTGGATGCAGCGTGACTGCAGTTATGGGTGGGCGCTCAGTGGATACGACAATGGGGCTGACGCCGACGGGTGGAGTGGTGATGGGAACGCGGCCGGGGGACCTCGATCCGGGGCTGGTGATTTATCTGCTGCGGCAGGTGGAAGGGGACCAGGTGAGTGCGCTGGAAAAGATGCTGAACCATGATGCTGGGATGGTGGCGCTGTCGGGAATGCCGAACGATATGAAGGCGGTGCGGGCGGCTGCGGAGAAAGGTGATGGCAAGGCGAGGCTGGCCGTGGAGATCTTTACGCGGAGTGTGAAGAAGGCCGTGGGCGGGTTTGTGGCCCTGATGGGCGGGGTGGATGCGGTGGTGTTTGCGGGCGGAATTGGAGAGCATGATGCGCGGTCGCGGGCGGAGATACTGGGCGGGATGGAGGGCCTTGGAATTTCGATGAATTCTGGGTTGAATGAGGCCAAGGGAGATTCCATTCGACGATTAAGTGCATCTGACTCAGTAACGGCGGTGCTCGTCGTTCCAGCAAAAGAGGATTGGATGATCGCGGTGCATGTGGGCCAGATGGCGCGATCGAAATATTAGTCCAGGCTTAGTTACAAATAAGTTGACAACTTCCGTTTCATTTATCCGGAAGAGGAGGAGATGTCCTATGAGTGCCGTTGCCAAGGAATCGACCAAGGGAAAGAGTCAGGGTGTTCAGCCGTTGTCGGCGGACGAGTTGCGAAAGATGGACGCTTACTGGCGGGCGTGTAACTACCTTTGCGTGGGGATGCTTTATCTGCTGGAGAATCCGCTGCTGCGGGAGCCGCTGAAGGCGGAGCACATCAAGAACCGGTTGCTGGGGCATTGGGGGTCGGACCCGGGACAGACGTTTACGTGGGTGCATCTGAACCGGCTGATCAAGAAGTATGATCTCGATTTAATTTATATCTCGGGGCCGGGACATGGGGCGCCGGCGACGTTGTCGAATTGCTATCTTGAAGGCGTTTATTCGGAGGTGTATCCGGACACGAGCGAAGATATTGCGGGGATGCAGAAGTTCTTCAAGCAGTTTTCGTTTCCGGGCGGGATTGGAAGCCATTGCACGCCGGAGACGCCGGGGTCGATCCATGAAGGGGGCGAACTGGGGTATAGCTTGTCGCATGGGTTTGGCGCGGCTTTCGACAATCCGGACTTGATTGTTTCTGTCGTCGTGGGGGACGGTGAGGCGGAGACCGGGCCGCTGGCTACGTCGTGGCATTCGAATAAGTTTTTGAATCCGGTGCGGGACGGGGCGGTGCTGCCGATTCTTCACTTGAACGGTTATAAGATCGCGAACCCGACGGTGCTGGCGAGGATCTCGCCGGAGGAGCTGGAGTGGATGTTCAAGGGGTACGGATGGGAGCCGTATGTCGTTGAAGGGGACGATCCGGCGAAGATGCATCAGTTGATGGCGGAGGTGACGGAGCGGTGCGTCCTGGAGATTCGCGCGATCCAGATGAAGGCGCGGAGTGCTCCTAAGGGCACGGTGCCTGAGCGGCCGCGTTGGCCGATGATCGTTCTGCGGACGCCGAAGGGGTGGACGTGTCCGAAGGAGATTGATGGGCACAAGCTGGAGGGCTCGTGGCGGGCGCACCAGATGCCGGTTCTTGATCCGAAGACGGACCCGGCGCATTTGAAGCTGGTTGAGAGGTGGATGCGGAGTTATAAGCCGGAGGAGTTGTTCGACGGGTCTGGGAAGTTGATTGCGGAGTTGAGGGCGATGGCCCCGGTCGGGAAGCGACGGATCACCGCGAATCCGCATGCGAATGGCGGGTTGCTGCGGAGGCCACTGGAGCTGCCGGACTTTCGCGACTATGCGGTAAAGGTGAAAAAGCCGGGGCAGATTTCGGTTTCGCCGACGAGTGTTACGGCGCAGTTTCTGCGCGATGCGATGCGGCAGAACATGACGAACTTCCGCGTGTTCGGGCCGGACGAGACGGCTTCGAATAGATTACAGGCGATCTATGAGGCGAGCGGGAAGACGTGGATGGCGAAGCTGCTTCCGGAGGACGCGGACGGAGGTTACCTGGCGCGAGACGGCCGAGTGATGGAGATCCTGAGCGAGCATACGCTGGAGGGATGGTTTGAAGGCTATGTGCTGACGGGACGGCATGGGTTCTTTTCAACGTACGAATCGTTCGTGCACATCATCGACTCGATGTTCAATCAGCATGCAAAGTGGCTGGAGAAGAGCAAGCTGGAGATACGATGGCGGGCACCAATCTCTTCGATCAATCTCCTGATTACTTCGCTGGTGTGGCGGCAGGACCACAACGGGTTTACGCACCAGGACCCTGGCTTTCTGGACGTGGTGACGAATAAGTCGCCGGAGGTGACAAGGATTTATCTGCCGCCGGACGCGAACTGCCTGTTGAGCGTGACGGACCACTGTCTGCGCAGTTCGAACTATGTGAATGTGATCGTTGCGGACAAGGCGGAGCATCTGCAATATCTGGATATGGATGCGGCGGTGACGCATTGCACGAAGGGAATCGGGACATGGGACTGGGCGAGTAACGACGCTGGTGACGAGCCGGACGTGGTGATGGCTTGCGCGGGGGACATTCCAACAGCGGAGGCGCTGGCCGCGGTGGCGATCCTGCGGGAGCGGTGTTCAGACGTAAAGATACGGTTTGTGAATGTAGTGGACCTTTTCCGATTGATGCCGGAGGAGGAGCATCCGCATGGGCTTTCGTCGCGGGAGTTCGATAGTTTGTTTACCAAGAACAAGCCTGTGATCTTTAATTTTCATGCTTATGCTTCGATGATCCACAAGCTGACATACAGGCGGACGAACCATGACAACTTCCATGTGCGCGGGTACAAGGAAAAAGGGAACATCAACACTCCGCTGGAGTTGGCGATCCTGAACCAGATTGACCGGTTCGACCTTGCGATCGACGTGATCGATCGGGTACCGCGGCTGCAGGCTACGGCGGCCCATACGAAGGATTGGTTGAAGGACCAGATCATCGAGAGCGTGAACTACGCCCATGCGAACGGGATCGATAGCAAGAAGATACGGGAGTGGAGGTGGCCGGCGTAGCGCGGGACGCTACAAATCTGGTACAACCTTCATGCCGCAGGATTGCCAAAGCCCCCGTAGTTCAATTCAGCGGACGATGAAACGGAGATTGACAATGAAAATACTTGCTTCCTTCCTCGCGCTCGGCCTGATGGCTACACCAGCGCTGGCCGCTACGCAAACCTTCAACGATGTATCGGTCGTCGACGTGGCCTGCTCGAAGAAAGTGGCTGCGGACGCGGATGCCCACACGCGCGATTGTGCGCTGATGTGTGAGAAGAGCGGTTTTGGTATTGTCACCGCGGACAAGAAGTTTCTGAAGTTTGATGCCGACGGCAATGCGAAGATCGCCGCTGCTCTGAAGGCCTCCGACAAGACGGACCATCTGCGGGTGAACGTGAGCGGCGATGTCGAGGGCGACACGATCAAGGTGACATCAGTAAAACTGCTTTAGTTTTTTTTGCGAAGATGCCCCATCCTCGATCGACTTCGAGGATGGGGCATTTTGTTTTGATCGGTTGGGATTCGTTAGAAGATGATTTTCAGAGCGAACTGAGTGTTGAAGGGTTCGCCAGGGCCGATGCCAGGCGCGCCGTTGTAGTAGCCGATGGTCTGGGTGACGGTGCCGAAGGCCGCGCCGTCGCCGAGATAGTTATCGGGCGGGGCGAGGTTGGCACGATTGAAGAGGTTGAACATCTCTACACGGAACTGCGCGTTGAAGCCGTGGTCGAAGAGCGTGAACTGGTTGTTTTTGAAGACGGAAAAGTCGACCGCACCGTAGGCTGGAGCGACGAGCTGGTTGCGGCGCATGGTGCCGAAGGACGGGGTAGAGGACTCGACGAAGGCGCCAGAGGTGATCCACTGGGCCTGTCCAGCAACGATGCTCTTGCTTGCGCCCTTGTAGGGACTGACGTTGGGGACGAGATTGACGCGGTCTTCGCCTTCGCCGGTGCCGCTGGTGTCGTCGCCGGTGTAGACGGTGTAGGGTTGGCCACTGTGGAAGGTGATGAGTGAGTTGAGTTGCCAGCCGTTTGTGAGCGGCTTGAGGTGGGAGTTGCCGGGGATGTCGTAGGCGATATAGCTGGTGAAGTTGTTTCGGGTGTCGTAGTCCATGCTGGCGTAGTCGCATTTGACGCAAAGAGCGTTAGTAATGTTGGCGTTGCGGTACTGGGTGAGAAAGTCGAGGCCGTGGGCCCAGGTGTAGGAGAATTGACTCGTCACACCATGCCAGCTTGTCGTGCGCAGCGTGGTCTGAAGCGAACTGTAGTTGGAGTTGCCGATACTTGAGACCTGGTTGATGGTGCCATAGTTGGGGAATTGCTTGCCGTAGGGACGGGTCGCGTTCTGGGCCGTTGTGCCGAGTGGGGTGGTGCCCAGAGCGGACTGGTTGATGTCGATGTTGGAGAGCAGCTTGCGAGACTCGGAGCCGACATAGCCAAAGTTGAAGATGGCCTTGGAGCCGAGGGACTTCTCGATATTGAAGTTGAAGTTGAAGGTATAAGCGGGGCGTAGATTGGGGCTGATGGAGAAGAGGTTGTAGTTGGTGTTCGGGTCGTATGCCGTATTGAGGGGGAAAAGCAGCAAATTGGGAGTGATGACGATATTGCTGTTGGAAAGACTGGAGACGGGGGCTGGGCCGCCGGGGTTGCTTTCGGCACCGGATGCGCCACCGTTGGGCGGGCGATTGTCGAGGAAGGGGTTGAGGTTGGGCTGATCAAAGAACATGCCAATACCACCACGGAAGACAAAGCCCGGACTGAAGGTTGGCTGATAGGCAAAGCCAACGCGGGGGCTGAAGTCGTAGAAGGTCTTGGGGAAGAGCGAGCTGATAGCGCCACCCTGGAAGGCGAGGCCGTTGACGGCACCGGAGGTCGTGGGGCGAAAGACGGAGAGGTCCTGCAACGAATCGTGCATCGGCCCGAGGTAGTCATAACGGACGCCGTAGTTGACGTTGAGGCTGGGTGTTAGTTGAAAGGCATCGGCCGCGGAGCCGGAGACGTTGTTGACGTAGACCCAGCGCTCTGTATCGCCGCGGACAATCTGCGCCTGCTGGGTGCAGCCGATCATAAAGTCGGCGAGGGAAAGGACCTGGGAGCCGTTGGCCTGCGCGCTGATTTTGGAGACGTAGGCCTGCTGGGCCGCAGTCGGAGTGGTGTAGCCATACTGGGCCTGGCAGGGCGCGGAGTTGAAACCGGTCCCGGCGACGTAACCCCATGGACCCTGAGTTCCGGGGAAGGAGAAGTTGCCGCGGGTCTTGCGGTGGTAGAACTCGTTGACGTAGCCGCGGCGGTACTCGCCGGAGAAGCGGAATTGATGCCTGCCGACTACCCAGGAGGCGCTGTCGGTGGCCTGGCCGGTGATGTCGTTGCGGCCGGAGGGCGGGGTAGCGTTCTGGAGGTTGTCAAAGCCGGTGATCTTGATGCCGGGCGCTCCGGAGAGCTGCGGCTGTGCGGCGCCGGTATTGAAGCCGAAGGAGATGGGATTCATGCTGTGGTTGTCGTCGAAGAAGATCTGGTTGAAATAGTTGACGCCGAGGAGCACCTGGTTGGTGAAGCGGGAGGTGAGTACGGAGTTGAGTACGGCGGACCAGTTGTAGACGTGGATGGGGCCCTGCTCGAAGAAGTAGGGATCGAGTGTGCCGACTGGAGCGACCTGGTTACCCTGACCGCCAAACATGCGGAGGGCCAAGCTGTGTTTGGGCGTGATGACGAAGTCCATCTTTCCGACGCCGTTGTAGCTGTAGCCCGTGATGGGCGCGGCGCTGGTGTAGTTATTGGCTGAGTCGCAGGAGCTGTTGACGGTAGGGCAATCAAGAATATCGGCCGGATAAAACTCTTGCAGAGAAGCTATAGCGACGCTGGTTGGAGCGAGATTGAACACCTTCAAGAGAGCGGTGGAGTCGGTCTGGAAGGCCGTGGTGGGTTCGGTGGTTGAGGCCGGTGATGTGATGATGAACTGCTGCTTTTCGTAGTTGAAGAAGTAAAAGAGCTTGTCCTTGAGGACGGGCCCACCGAAGCTGGCGCCGTAGTTCTGGTTGCGGAGTTTACCCTTGGGTGCTCCGTTTGCGAAGGGGCTGTTGGCGGCGGCGAATTCGTTGCGGTTGAAGTAGTAGACCGAACCGTGAATCTGATTTGTGCCTGATTTGGTTACGATATTGACGACCCCGCCAGGATTGCGTCCGGCTTCGGCGGTTGACTGGGTCTGCTGCGAATACTGCTCGACGGAGTCGAGAGGAAGAATGATGCCGGCGATGCCTTCTACACCGCCCTGATTGACGGCGGGGACGTTGTGCCAGAGATCGTTGTTGTCGACGCCGTCGATCTGCCAATTGACCTGATTGGCGCGGGTGCCGTTGACGGAGCCGAATCCGCCGGCTGAGTATCCACCGAAGCCGGGTGCGACGGCGATGAGTTGGGTGAAGTCTCGACCGTTCATGGGGGTGTCGTTGACGATGGTGCTGCTGATGTCGGTGGTCTGGGTGGGCGAGGTTGTATCGAGAGCAACGCTGGCTGCGTCAACTTCAATGACGGTGGACGAGCTGGAGATGGTCAACTTGATGGCAAGCGTAAAGGTAGTGCCCGCGGTGACGATGACCTTGTCCGTCTTGACGGTATTGAATCCGGGGAAGGAGGCGGAGACGGAGTAGGTTCCGAGGGGAAGGTCCTGAAAGAGGAACTCGCCCGCGCTGGAGGAGGTGGTGGTATGGCTACTACCGGTCTCGGTGTCGACGGCAACGACCTCGGCCTTTGCAATTGCAGCGCCCGTATGGTCATCGACGGTACCGTTGATGCCACCACGGAACGTTTGGGCTTGAATGACGCTAGTACTGATGAGGGCTAGAAGGATGGCGGCGAGGCCGTAGATAGCGGCCTGTACGAACTTACGTGACGGTTGGCGCATGTGACCTCCTAAATTAAGACAAAGGTTTCCCGATCGCCTGGAAGACGATTTTCGCGGTTGAAATTTGAGACAAAAATCCGTTAGCGCAGCGGGAATGCTGCGGGTACGTCACTGTGTTCCAAGGGCCGTGTGGCTAATAGAAGTGTGGCGAAAACGTCAATTTAAGAAAGAGGTGGGACAAACGTAACCTTCTTTCGTAAATATTGCAAGAAATCTTTTGAGATATCACGGGGCGAACGAAGGGGCCTTACCCGGAGGTTGTCGGGTGAGCGCGCATAGTGGCTACAACTTCGATCGGTTGAGCGACTGGTGCGGATTCAGGCTCCGCCGCGGCGGAGTTCTTTGGTCTTGAGGACGATGAGGTATTCGTAGAAGGCTTGCAGGGAGGCGTAGGTGAGGCCGGCTGCGCCGTCGAGGATGGCTCCGCGGAGGAACACCATGTAGAGCCACTTGAGGACTGGGCGGCCGGGGAGGCGATAGAAGATCGCCTTCTGGTGGAGGCGGCGGGTGTGGAAGTCCGGGTCGCGGAGGGCGGTCATCAGAGATGGATTCTGCAGCCCCTGATTGCGCGCGATGAGCTCGGCCTCCATGGTGGAGTAGAGGTTGTGCTTCTCGACCCACTTGGCGATGCCCTTGGAGAAGGGGTAGTGGTCGAGCGGGTAGCTGAGTTCGGCGATGGGGCCGTCGACTTCGAGGACCTCGTTGATGGCCCGAGTGTAG
Organism: uncultured Acidobacteriaceae bacterium; assembly: GCA_963756685.1. Lineage (GTDB taxonomy): Bacteria > Acidobacteriota > Terriglobia > Terriglobales > Acidobacteriaceae > Edaphobacter. Next base: position 744,139 of record CAVWON010000001.1, on the reverse strand, counting down.
CGGGCACGGTCGGGGCGGACGAGGCGAATATAGAAGGGCGAAATCTGGGCGTGCTTAAGCCAGGTGCCGAAGAGGTGGTCGCGGCGGCGGAGCCGAAAGGCCGCGATCTCGGTTGGGGCGGCGAGGGTCAACTGCTGCATCTCGCGGGAGAGTTCGAGGGTGGGACGCTCGTCGGCGTCGAGGAGGAAGACCCACGGGTATTTGAAAGGGACAGTAGTAAGAGCGGCGTTGCGGTGGGTGGCGTAGTCGTCGAAGGGGCGGACGTGGACGTGCGCGCCGGCGGCCTTTGCGATTTCGATGGTGGCGTCGGTGCTTTGGGAGTCGAAGACGTGGATGTCGTCGGACCAGGAGACGCTGGCGAGGCAGCCGGGGAGATCGCTCTGCTCGTTGCGAGTGAGGATGAGGACGGAGATCATCTGCTGGCTATGGTATCGCGGAGAGAGTGCAGATGGTGACGCGATATCCTTGGCGTTGCGTGGTGTTGCAGGGAGGGGTGGGCATGGATGGCGTGACCGATTCACCGAAGAAGACGAATGTCGGTGTCTGGGTGCTGGCGGCCACCATTCTTGGTTCGAGCATGGTGTTCATCGATGGGACGGTGGTGAATATCGCGCTGCCGGCGCTGCAGGTTGCACTGAATGCTACCGTGACGGATGTGCAATGGGTAGTGGAGTCGTATGCGCTGTTTCTGGCTGCGCTTTTGTTGGTGGGTGGGTCGCTGGGAGATTTGTATGGACGGCGGAAGATCTTTCTGGTGGGGGTGACGCTGTTTGCGGTGGCTTCGGCTTGCTGTGGGTTGGCGATGAGCATTCAGCAATTGATTGTCGCGCGGGCGTTGCAGGGCGTTGGGGGTGCACTGCTGGTGCCGGGCAGTCTGGCTTTGATCAGTTCTTCGTTCGGCGCGGAGGAGCGAGGACGAGCAATTGGGACGTGGTCGGGATTTACGACAATTACAGCGGCGATTGGGCCGGTGATGGGCGGGTGGTTGATCGAACATTTTTCGTGGCGCTGGGTGTTCTTTCTCAATCTGCCGATGGCGGCGTTGGTGGTTGGGCTTTCGTTGTATCGGGTGCCCGAGAGCCGTGATGAGGAGATGGTGCGGCGGCTGGATGGTTGGGGTGCGCTTCTTGCCACGGTTGGATTGTGCGGGGCCACGTTTGCTTTGATTGAGGCGGATCGGGGTGGGTCGAAGGTCTGGATTGCGGGTGTGGCCGGAGTGGCGGCGCTGGTTGGATTTTTTGCGGTGGAGGCCCGATCGACGGCGCCGATGCTGCCGCTGGGCTTGTTTCGTTCGCGAACCTTCAGTGGGGCCAATCTGCTGACCTTGTTTTTGTATGCGGGGTTGAGCGGTTTCTTGTTTTTTCTGCCCCTGGATCTAATTGAGGTGCAGCATTACTCGCCGGCGGCGGCGGGAGCGGCACTGCTGCCGCTGATCTTGCTGATGTTTCTGTTATCGCGTTGGTCTGGAGGGTTGATCGTCCGATATGGCGCGAAGCTACCGCTGATTGTTGGCCCGTTAATCGCTGCGGGTGGGTTTGCGTTGTTTACGCGTAGTGGCGTGAGTGGGCAGGTATTGGTCGACTGTCTTTCCAGCGGTGATGGTGCTGGGACTGGGAATGGCGATCAGTGTCGCGCCATTGACGACGACGGTGATGAGCTCGATCGACCAGAGCCGGGCCGGCGTGGCTTCAGGGACCAATAATGCTGTGTCGCGGGTCGCGGGGTTGCTGGCGATTGCGGTGCTTGGAAGTGTCTTTTCTGCGGCGTATGGACGGAGGATGGAGAAGGGACTCGATGCGCTGACGCTTCCGGCAGAGGAGCGGCGGCAGGTCGAGGCAGAGAAGGGAAAGCTCGCGGCTGTGACGACGGAGGATGCGCGAGTGCGCGGGCTGATCGATGAGTCGTTTGTGGGGGCGTACGGCGTGGTGTTGTGGGTCGCGGTTGGGTTGTCGGTGGCGAGCGCTTTGAGTGCGGCGGTGTTGATCGACGCGACGCCGGAGCTGGTTGATGGCTAGATAACCACGCACTTCGTTCGGAGCCTATACAGTTCGTAGTTCGTTGGTCAAACGCACGCCTTGTCTTGCTCAGGCACACAGTTTATTGGCAGGCGACGAGCAATTGCGGCGGATAACCTAGACCGGTCGCAGGGCGAGGACAGCGTTGAGGCCGCCGAAGGCGAGGGAGTTGGAGAGGGCCAGTTTTGGAGTGGCGTTGCGAGGGAGGCCGAGGATGATGTCGAGATTGAGCGTGGGATCGACCTCGGTGACGCCGGTGTTCGCGGGGAGGAGATTCTCGTGTAAGGCGAGTACGGTAGCGAGGGCTTCGAGGGCGCCGCTGGCACCGATGGAGTGGCCGTGGAGTGATTTGGTGGAGCTGACGGGAATCTTTGACGCGTGAGCGCCGAAGACCTGGTGGATGGCGGCGGCTTCGGTGGCGTCGTTGGCCTGGGTGCCGGTGCCGTGGGCGCTGATGTAGCCGACTTCATCTGGTGTGGCGTTGGCGTCGGCGATGGCCTGGCGGATGGCAGAGGCGGCGCCGTCGGAGAGGGGCTGCGTGATGTGGCTCGCGTCGGCGGAGAAGCCGAAGCCGACGATCTCGGCGTAGATGGTTGCGTTGCGGGGCCAGAGCGGAGGCGAGGGTCTCGAGAGTGAGCATGGCGGCGCCTTCGCCGATGGTCATGCCGTCGCGGTCGGCGGAGAACGGACGGCATTGCGTGGGGGAGACGACGCGCATCGAGTCCCAGGCGCGGAGGAAGCCGAAGGTGAGCGGTGCTTCGTGGCCTCCGGCGATGGCCGCCTGGACCATTCCACTGCGAACCATCTGGAAGGCGAGGCCGATGGCGTGGGTGCCGGAGGAGCAGGCAGTGGAGATGTTGAGGGTCGGGCCGGTGATCTTCTGGTCGATGGAGATGTTGCTGGCGCCGGCGGAGGCCATGGTGCGGACGACGGTGAGGGGATGGACGCGTGCGTCTCGGGCGTAGAGCTTGATGGTCTCGGTCTCTTCGGCCTGGCGGCCACCGCAGGCGCAGCCGACGATGATGGCGATTTTCTCTGGGGCGTAGAGGTTGGTGATCCTGGATTCGGCGGCGGCCTGCCGGGCGGCGACGATTGCGAACTGGGTGGTGCGGTCGGTGGCCGTGATGATGCCGGAGTCAAGATGCTGACGGGGGTCGAAGTCCTTGACTGCGGCGGACTGGGTGAAGCGGAGGCCCTGGGTCTTGTCATCAGCTCCGCGGCCGGGGGCTTCGGGGTAGGGCGGGAAGGGGGCGATGCCGGTGGTTCCGGCAAAGAGAGAGGTGCGGAAGTCCGCCACGGAGTTGCCGATAGGAGTGACGCAGCCCAAGCCGGTGACGACGACACGATTCAATGCTGCTCCCTTTGATGTTGCTCTAGTGATTGTAGATTCCCTTGAGGAACATGGGGAGGGTTTTTGGCTCACTCCCCAATGAGTGCGGCGTCTAAAAGATGCTTTTTCTGAACAATCAGGAGACACCCATGAAGACGCTGCTACTGTTTATGGTCTTGAGCACCGCTTCACTCCATGCTCAATACGAGGGACTTTGGGAAGGGTATGACGGAGAATGGGGCCATGTCTCGCGGCAATTGATAGCTCTTGCGGAGGCCACCCCACCCGACAAGTTTGCGTGGCGTCCGGCGCCTGGAGTCAGGTCAACAAGCGAAGTCTACATGCACATTGCCTTAGCTAATTTTTATCTGCTGAGCGTGACCGGCTCACCCATGCCAGAGGACATAAAGTCCAACGATATGGAAAAGACCGTGACCTCGAAGACGGATGTGATCGCTTTTCTGAAACGCTCTCTTGATGCAGTTCAGAAGGCCCATGCTCAACTTAAACCGGCTGATCTTCAGCGCAAAGTGAAGATCATGAACAAAGATGCAACTGTGGATGGTATGTACCTCCGCATGATCATTGTTCATGACAATGAACACATGGGACAACTAATCGCCTATGCACGCATGACCGGTGTCGTGCCTCCATGGTCCCAAGCCGGGTCAGAGTAATAGATTTTCTGTGTATGCCGCTGGATTCCTTAGGGCGTCGTGATGGCCGCGGACGGATTGGCCGCGCGGAGTTTGGCGACGCCGTCGACCATGTCGCCTACGGTCTTGAGGGTGCCGAGAGCGTCGTCGGGGATCTCGATGTTGAAGGCCTCCTCGACCTCAAAGGAGATGTTGATCTTGTCGAGGGAGTCGACGTTGAGCTCATCGAAGGTGCTGGCGAGTGTGATGGCGTCTGGGGAGATGCTCTTCGACTTTGCGATGATGTCAATACAGCGGCTGGTGATGTCGTTCATGGTTCCAACTTCCTCGGGGTTACCTCAACTTACAGGGAGGCACCTACTGCTGTAAAGGTCGCAGTGGGTGCCGCGTCAGTTTTCGCTGTCAGCAGGTGTAGTCCGGTTGCAGCCCTGAGTCAACCCCGAAAAAATACTGGGACGAGTGGCCAACGTGAAGTTGAAGCAGGCGCTCGAAGAGCCAGGGGTTGCGCTGGAAGGTGTTGAGAGTGTGTTTGCGGAGGCGTGGAGACCGGCCGATGAGCAACAGGCTTCGGGACATAAGGCTGGGCAGGCGCTGAATTCTGCGATGGGCGATTTGATAAGCGGCAAGGTCGCCGGCCTGGAGAGCGTTGGCAAGGGCCACGGCTTGACGGAAGCAGAGGGCCATGCCTTCGCCGGTGACGGCGTCGACAGAGCCGGAGGCGTCGCCGATGAGGGCGATGTTGCGAGACGCGACACGGCGGAAGGTGACGCCGACGCTGATGGCGCCGCGGGGAGGTCCACTGGGTGTGGCCGAGGCGAGATGGCGCGCCAGTTCGGGGAAGTGGGCGAGGGCGTGGGATGGACTGAGGAACTTGTGGTTTGAGATGAAGGCGATACAGATTTTGCTTGAAGAGATGGGGGTGATGTATGCCTGAGCGTATTCGCTCCAGTAGACCTCGACGAAGTCTGTCCACGGAGCGATGGAGTAGTGCTGACGAAGTCCGATGCGGCTGGAGTGGATGGTGGACTTGGAGAGGTCTGCCCACTTGGCGATGCGAGACTGGTGGCCGTCGGCGCCGACGAGGTAGCGTGCGCGGAGCGGCCGGCGGTTAGTGCGGACTTGGCTAGCGCCATCGCTTTGGGAGATGCCCTGAACGACAGTCTCCCAATGAAAGCGGACACCGAGACTCTCAGCGCGATCGAGCAGCAGTTGATGCAGGAGGGTACGGCGAATCCCGCGTCCGGGACTGCCAACGAAGGAGGTCTCGGCGACGGTGCCGGGGCTGGTGTTGTGACGAGGCGAGGCCGAGGGCTGGCCAATGAGGCGGATGCCGCGGAGGAGAGCCGTCTCCGATGGAGGGAGGTCGCGGGTGAGATCCAAGCCGAAGGTGGCGAGGATGGCCAACGAGTCGGGCATGAGGCCTTCGCCGCAGGCTTTATCGATGGGCGGCTTCATTGCGTCGATGACTTCGACGTGAAGCCCCAGGCGGGCGGCTGCGATGGCGGAGGCCAGACCGGCCGGCCCCGCGCCGACTACGACTACATCAGCATCGCAAGCGTTCGTGCCCATCTTATTGGCAACCGGCGTCGCTACCACTTGAGCAGGACAAGCTCCGAACAGAAGGCAGGGCCCATCGCAGCGAGGACACTGTAAGTGCCGGGTTTGCCAGGCGAGTTGACGAGAACGTCTTCGAGGACGGCGAGGACAGAGGCAGCGGACAGGTTGCCAACCTCGCGCAGGCTGCGCCAAGAGGGTTCAAGTGCGTTGGGAGGGAGGTTGAGAGTGGTTTCCATGGCTTCCAGGACCTTGGGGCCGCCGGAGTGGAAGATGTAGCTCGAGATGTCATCGAGGGTTAGACCGTTGTCGGAGAGAAAGGACTCAACGTTGCCGCGGAGATGCTCGTTGACGACCTTGGGGACCTCGGGGGAGAGGATGATTTTGAAACCCATGTCGCCGATGCTCCAGCCCATGATGTGTTCGGTGTCTCTATAGAAGGTCGAGCGCGTGTCGAGGACCCGTGGGCCGGAGATGCAGGTAGGGCAGGTGCGCCTGGCGAGCGGGGTTTCGCTGCCGGCGATGATGACGGCGGCGGCGCCGTCGCCGAAGAGGCCGCAGGAGATCAGATTGGCGATGGACTGGTCGTTGTCCTGCCAGGTGAGGGAGCAGAGTTCGACGGAGAGGAGGAGCGCGTACTGGTTGGGGAAGGCGCGGACGTAGTCGGAGGCGCGTGAGATGCCGGCCGCTCCGGCGACGCAACCGAGGCCAAAGATGGGGGTGCGCTTGATGGAGGTGGGGAAGGGCATGATGTTGATGAGGCGGGCGTCGATCGTGGGGCTGGCGATGCCGGTGACGGAGGCGAAGAAGAAGGCAGAGATGTCCGTTGGAGTGAGGCCGACGCGATCGAGGGCGGTAGTGATGGCCTTTTCGCCTAGCTCGACGGCGGCGACGATCCAGGCGTCGTTGGTGGGGCCGAAGCCGGAGAGGTTCTCGTAGACGTGAAGGGGAAAGACGAGATTGCGAAAGTCAACTCCGCAATTGACGAAGAGACGGTTGATGAGACGGGGCTCTTCCATCCTATCCTGCCAGCGCGCCGTGAGTGCTTCTGAGATTGCCGCCTGAGAGTAGCGGTGAGGCGGATAGGCCGTGCCGACTGATGCAATACGCATGCTTATGAGAACCCTTTATGCAGCTTTGAAATTGAGATGCCCGCGGAGACGACAGAGACAAGCCAAGATTGCGCCTTGACAACAGCCGCAAGAGGGCGCTGAACATGCCATTCAGTTAAAGGTACACGGTGTGGCGCGTCAGGTGTTGGATTTCCGATGTGGCCCCCGATGTTCGCGGGGCGGGGTCAGTGGAGGCGGGCGATCTGACGCTGGTACAGGGTGTTCTGGGGGAACTCCTGAGAGAGGCCGATGAGGATGGCTTTGCCCTGTTCAATGCGGCCGTCGCGCAGCTCGCCGACGGCCAGCATGAGGCGGGCGAAGGGGGCCAGGTAGTGGCCCTTGTCGGCGGTGAGCGTAATGAGGCGGACGCCCTCGGCTTTGTTCGTGCCGGCTCCGGCGAGGCCGAGAATCCAACGGATAGGAGCTGCTTTCAAGCTGAGCATGTAGTTCTCAATGCCTGGGGCGAGGTTTGCGTCGTAGAGGTTCGGGTCGATGGCCAGGGCTTGTTTGCCATATCTGCTCGCGAGTTCGCTGAACTTGTAGGCGCCGTATTCGTGGCGGTCGATGAGCGAGGCCCAGTCGGCCTGCATGCCCGAGGTGACGGCCAGGCAGTAGAAGGCATTGGCGTCTTTGGGGTTGCGCTGGAGGGCGGCGTTGGCGAGGCGCTCGGCCAGGGCGATGCTGTCGTAGAAGCCCTGCTTGAGAGCGGGGTCGATGGCGGGACGGGTGCGGGAGGTGAAACGGCCGTCGTCGGCGAAGAGCTCGATGTCGAGCACGCCGAGGCGATCGAACTCGGTGAAGAGGAAGGCGGCGGCGTCGGAGGCGGGGCCGAGAGGGTCTTCGGGATGGGCTTTCATCCATTGCTTGATGTATACGTGGGCGGCGTCGAAGTTGAGGTTATACATCGCGTAGTAAGCGTCGTTGAGTGGGGTGCCGGAGAGTGGGGTGCTCGCGGCGAAGAGAATGGGCGTCAGGAGCAGGAAGACCAAAAGCCCCGGGGTGGAGACGCGGGGGGAGAGTTTGCCTGTGGGTTTGGCAGGAGACGCAGCCATGACGAACATCACTCTTTTTACCTCATTTTGTGGCGGTATTGTGTTTTCGATTCGGCCCTCGCTGAAGGCAGGTTGGCTCATAACTTCGTTTTGAGATGCGAATTGCTGGGGTACCAATTGACATGGGCCGGAGGGCGTTGGGGGCAGGGCGATTCGAGCCGCAGCCGACGAAGTTGAATCGCCGGGGTAGGAATTTTTGACTGGGTTGTGTGCAATTCCTTGTCGTGCAGTGGTAACTGTGTTCCGCTTTCGACACAAATTATGCAAGTAATTGCACATCTCCTATTTTTTGCATAACTAAGTGACTGAAACCTAAGGGATTCCGTTTGGTAGCCAAGCTGCATAAGAGGATGGCATGAATGCTTGACATTTAGCGTCCTGAATCATTGGACGTGCGGCACTGGACATTGAGCAGGCTCTCATGTACGAGGCAGATGACTGCAGCAGTTAGAAGCAACCGCTCTTTGCGGAAAACTCAGGAGGAACTATGAAGATGAGCTCGAAACTTTCTGCCTTGGGAGCGGTTTTAGTCCTTTCTACCGCTTTCGCGTCGGCGAACCCCATCAACTACCTTGCCAGCGGCTCGGGCGAGGACTCTTTCGGTGGCTATTCCACGACGCCTACGGGTCCATTTGCGATCCAGCCGCTCGGCACCAACAATTCAACCGGCACGAACGCAACCTTTGGTATCGCGCCCGGAACGGCTTGGGCGCCTGCGCTCATTGGTGCGGACGGTAACCCTTCTATCTGGGTTTCTTACGATTCACAATCAGGACCGACGGGCAGCGAAGCAAACTTTGACGCAAATGGCTATTACGAGTACACCACCAACTTCAACTTCTTCTCCTTGAGTTCGGTCGTCACGCTAACTGTCGCGGCCGACGACACGGTCGCTGTTTACCTTGGTTCGGTAGCCCCTGGGAACCTGGTGTCGCCTCCGGGAACAATCGGTGGCGATGGACACTGCGCTGATGGTGACCCGAACTGCCGCGTAGGCGGAAGTACCACGGTCTCCTTCAAGGTCCCGGCCGGTTTCAATGTTCTGGATTTTGTTGTGTACCAGACCGGTTCCAATTATCAAGGCTTGGATTACGTTGCTACCGTGACGGAGACTCCGGAGCCGAACACGCTGATTCTGTTGGGAACTGGCCTTCTTGGTACGGCCGGCGCCCTGTTCCGCAAGATGCGTACAGCATAACAGTAGAGCGGGGCATGAGAGGGCGCCGGGAGCGCTCACTTCATGCTCCGCCTCTGCAATTCATAGTTTCGGCGAGTGTGAAGAGGTCCGTTCACACTCGCTTCTTTTTTAATTGATGGGAACAGGAAAACATCGTTGAGGGGAGCGCTCTTGCCCCGATTTATTCGGTAAAGCGATGTGAACTGCGGTCGCTGCTTCGTAGCGCAGAGGTGTGGCTTTTTTCCTGGCCCTTCATCAAAATGGGCCTTGGGCTGGTAGCCGAGTTGGCCGGCGCTGGCGGTGTAGACCTCGTTGAGGGTGTGGCTGTGCCGGGAACAGCATTATGTGAAGGCAGAGATCGTCAGACGTACAAATTTTGCATAGCTAACCATTTGAATCACAAAGAATTCCGTTTGGCAGGAAAGCTGCATCCTAGATTAATGCGATTGCTTGCAAATAACAGCAGCTCGAAAAGACAGATACATGGGCCCCAGAACTGAGCAAGCGATCAGGCACGAGGCTGCTGTCACGTAGTGCAGATAGGTCCGCTCAAAACGGAAAGTCGGGAGGAACTATGAAGGTTTACCCAAGATTGTGTGCCCTGGGAGCGGTATTAGTGCTCACGACCGCTTTCGCGTCGGCTGACTCAGTATCACTGATCAGCAATAACACTACTGTAGCTGCAAATACATCGATTCCGAGCTTTCAGGTAGTGTATCCAGGTCTAACGAGTTTTGCATTTGGTTCAGCCACCACAGTGGATCTGACTTCCAGCGGCACGATTTGGGCTTTGCCGATTGGAAGTTCGAGTTGGGTGTCCTATGCTCAGACAGGACCCGATTCGAGCCCGTTAGTCCCAACTGCGAATGGCGATTACTTCTTCAACAGCCAGTTTAATCTTACGACTCCCGGTCAAGATACTGGCTCGATAAACATTCTTGCGGACGACACCGTGACTGTGTTTTTGAACGGCACCCAGATCAACACACCAAGTCCGACACCGTCCTCAAACCTCAGTCTCTTCCCCCACTGCTTGGATGGTGACCCTACCTGCCTAGGGGGGGGCACCCCGATCACACTTCCCACGGCAGACTTCCTGCTGGGGAACAACATCTTGACGTTTGAAGTTACTCAAGGCAACGACTCGCTATTCGGTTTCGACTACGCTGGATCGATCTCGTCTGTGACTCCGGAACCGAGCTCTTTGATTCTGCTGGGAACCGGATTGCTCGGTTCTGCCGGTGCCTTGTTCCGTCGGCGTCGGGCCTAACCCTGGTGTTGATTTTCGGGAGATCGCCCGGGAGCGGACTTCTGAAGATCAGAATCGGATCGGCTCCAATCGATAAAGTCGCCAGGCCTCCTGGCGACTTTTTTGCCCGCGCGACTGGTCGACGGGGTTCAGAATCTCCCAAACTGAAGAGGCCCCATGGAATGGGGCTTTTCCTGAATGGCAATGGGTTAATTCAGAACGCCTGCGGTCTGTTTCTTGTCCTTTTCTTCGAGGTACCAGGCCACGGTCTTCCGCAGGCCCTCGTGAAAATGGGCCTTGGGCTGGTAGCCGAGCTCCTTGCCGGCACGCGTGATGTCTGCCAGAGAGTGCTTGATGTCTCCCTCTCTGGGTGGGCCATAGTTTGGTTTGGCGGTGAAGCCGAGCTGGCCGGCGATGGCGGCGTAGACCTCGTTGAGGGTGTGGCTCTTTCCTGTGCCGATGTTGAAGACGCGACCGGTGGCGACTTCGCTGGGAGCAAGGCAGGCCAGGAGGTTGGCGCTGACGGCGTTGTCGACGTAGTTGAAGTCGCGGCTGGTGAGGCCGTCGCCGAAGATGGTTGGGGTCTCGCCTGCCATCATCTTGAATGTGAATTGGGCGATGACGCCAGAGTAGGGTGAGTCGGCGGCCTGGCGAGGGCCGAAGATGTTGAAGTAGCGGAGGCAGACGCCTTCCAGGCCATAGGCGCGGTAGAAGGACTGGATGTAGTACTCGCAGGTGAGCTTCTGGACGGCGTAAGGCGATAGAGGCCGAGGAAGCATGTCCTCCTGTTTGGGCTGGGTGGGCTGGTCTCCGTAAGCCGACGATGAAGCTGCGTAGACGATGCGGCGGACCTTGGCATCACGGGCCGCGATTAGCAGATTCAGAGTGCCGTTAATGTTGGACTCATGCGAGGTGAGGGGGTCTTTGACCGATCGCGGCACTGAGGCGAGGGCGCCCTGATGAAGGACGTAGTCGACTCCCTGGCATGCAGCTTTGATGCCGGCGACGTCCTGGAGATCCATCTGTTCGAAGTCGATGGAGCTGCGGATGTCCGCGAGATTGTCGAGGTTCCCGGTCGAGAGATTATCGATCCCTCGTACCTGCTGCTCCTGCTCCACCAGCGTGTGGGCCAGGGTTGAACCGATGAAACCTGCAATCCCTGTAATCAAGTAGCGAGCCATCCAGCCTCCACTCCAGTCCTTAGTGAGATGCCGCAAACGTCTGACGGCGATTCGAAGTCGTATTTGGTCTTGCCCGCGTCCGCAGGGACGAGTCTTACGCGAAGACTGAGAATCGACATGAGCATCCAGTCTCGCGAGCCAGGGCCGTATTCGTCGATGCAACTTTCGTGCAGCACTGGGGACGAGGAAACGCGGTAAAGTGATTGAGAGTATTCATACATGCCTATTCAGATGCTTCAACGAGGACACAGCCCAGAGTGAAGTTCTGAACGCTCGAAGAACACAGCGAGGACACGTCAGTTAGCCTACCGTGTGAGGATGAGAATGACACAGAATTCGCCCGCGGCGCAACGTCAGCGGTGGCAGCTTCCGTCGCAGCGTACGAGTCTGGCAATTGGCATCGGAGGTCTGCTGGCCGCTTTTTTTCTGACGCGCTGGCACGGGCAGCTCTTCCATTCGAAGAACTTGTTGAACGATCTGCGCTAGTTGGTAGCGGATCCGACAGTGTCCCGTTAGCACCCCAGCAAGCCCTTCTGTTCTATCGGTTGACTTTGGCCATGGTGTTCGGTTTGGCAGCCATTACCTTGTTGCTGGCGTTGGGATGGAGGCGCCTCAGTGAGTCAACACGCGCGATGGTATGGCGGGCCACCTGGCCCCTGGCCTGCACCAGTGCGCTATGCATTTACATCTTTAAGATGACTTTCGACGGGCCCTGGGCGCCGGTCGATGTACTCATGTCAAACCCTGGAGCGTTGCCAATCTTCGGCCATCGTTTACTGTTTGTCTGGTTTGCCGACGCTATCCACGCGGTCCATCCATCGCTTTCTCCGCTGCGTTGTTACTATGTTTCGCAAGTAGTCGTGGCGCTTCTGGCACTTTACGCAGTAGGACAATGGTCGGCCCTACACGTGGGTAAAGCTCTAGGCTCGGTGGGACAGGTGCTTGCGGTGGTCCTGATATCGAGTTGCCTCACCTATCGCAACTTCTACGACATTGGGGTCGTGTTCTTTTTCTCTTGCGCATTGCTCGCACTGTACCGCAGACAATATGTGTGGTTTGTCGTTATCGTCACCGTTAGCACGCTGAACCACGAGAACGCGCTTCTGCTGATTCCAATGGCGGCCTTTCTATTGTTCGATAGCGAGCCCCGGCGTGTGTGGCTGGCGGTAGTTGGATCTTCGCTTGTTGGGCACATGCTGGCGCGGGCCGCGTTACAACACTTCATCCCGTTTCAGACGAACCTTCAGTGGGACCCTTTGGGGGAATTTCACCAGGTTCTTCCTGCTTCCAAGAGAACTGGCGTTCTTCGTGCTTGCATTGGGCGGTTGGTACGTGCTCGGCCTCATGAGCTTGTCGGCTTGCGACAAGAGGCTGCGACGTCTTCTGTTGCTCTTCCCGATGCTGCTCGGAGTGGACCAGTCCTTGTCGGAATGGTCAACGAACCTCGAATGTTTAACGCTTTCATCCCGGTATTGGTCGCGGTCCTTCTGACTGCTCTTCAACGGATGGTCACCCTTGAACGGGAACCAAGGCTGCAGTCATCGGTGGCGAGCGAGGGGCCCGCTTGAAGTACCAGTCGAAGGCCGAATGTGGTTTCAATGGGCGCGACATGCCGCAACCTCTGGAATGATCGAAGGCCCAGATAGAAAAAAGTAATTTATCGATGGCGATGTCACCTCGTGCCACACATAATGATCTCCGTAGTACGGGCCCCTTTTCATACTGGAAGCACATCAAGGTCAAGGAGTGAATGCGATAATCGTGGACATGTCGACTACAAGCCAAGCTGTTCTGCCGCAGATCGCCCGAGAGCGCCTCGAACGCCTCGAGGCCCGCACAGCCAAGATCGGAGTCATTGGACTGGGTTACGTCGGACTGCCACTCTCTCTGCTGCTGTCCGATGCTGGATTTAAAGTGACTGGCTTCGACATCGACGCGAAGAAGGTGACCGATCTGGAGGCGGGACGGTCATACATCTTCCGCATCCCGGAGGAGGAGATTCAGGCGGCGCGAAAGCAGGGACTGCGGGCCACGACAGACTTCTCAAATTTGTCAGACATGGACGCAATTATTATGTGCGTGCCGACTCCGCTGACTGAGCATCGCGAACCGGACCTGAGCTACGTCGCGAATACAGCGAAGGCGGCGGCGCCGTGGCTGCAGGAGGGCCAGTTAGTGGTGCTGGAGAGCACGACTTACCCCGGAACCACAGAAGAGTTGATGATTCCTATCCTCGAAGAGGGAAATAAGAACGGGCTGAAGGTGCAGGGAGCGGGGAAGCCGGCGGAGCATGGGGTGTTTTATGTCGCCTTCTCGCCGGAGCGCGAGGACCCAGGCAATACGACAGTGGCGCGCCACAACATACCGAAGGTCGTTGGTGGCCATGAAGAGATCGCTACGGAGCTAGCCGCGGTTCTGTATGAAGGGATTTTTACGAGGTCGGTGCGGGTGTCTTCGACGCGCGTGGCAGAGATGACGAAGCTGCTGGAGAACATCTATCGGTGCGTGAACATCGCGCTGGTGAATGAATTGAAGGCTGCCTTTCGCTGCGGATGGGCGTCGACATTTGGGAGGTGATCGATGCGGCTTCGACGAAGCCGTTTGGGTTTCACCCCTTTTATCCGGGCCCCGGGCTGGGCGGGCACTGCATACCGATCGACCCGTTCTATCTGAGTTGGAAGGCGAAGGAGTACGACTTCAATACACGGTTTATCGAGTTGGCCGGAGAGGTCAATGAGGCAATGCCTGCGCATGTTGTGCAGTATGTTGCAAAGGGACTGAACCAGGACAAGAAGGCGGTGAACGGTTCGCGGATCATGATGTTGGGAATGGCTTACAAGAAAGACATTGACGATCTGCGGGAGTCGCCTTCGCTGACGGTGATCGAACTGTTGCGGGCGCAAGGCGCTGATGTTGTCTACAACGATCCTTATTTCCCCACCGTTGGTCGGGGGCGCCACTACAACCTGAATATGACGTGCACGCCGCTCGAGAAGCTTGAGCAGTACGACTGCGTGTTGATCATGACAGACCACTCGGACTACGACTACAACGCGATTGTGAAGCAGTCGCAGCTGGTGGTTGATACACGGAACGCGACGAAGGGGATTAAATCGGACAAGGTCGTGCGTTGTTAGCAAGAGTTTGCATGGTCAAGCCTTGGATTCGAGAACGGATCGGATCGTTCTCCTCCTATTTTCGCGAGGTCGCTCTGCGTTGATTGCTCGAATTGATTGATTCACGATGTGTTTCCATCAATGTGTGGGGAGTTGGAGTTTTTGCTTCGGTCTGATATGGTAGAAAAAATCCTAAACAGATAGTTGCAAATGTCTGCAGTGGATGTTCGGCAAAATTTTGCGCATTCCGCGACCCGATTCCGGGTTTGAGATAGGCCATTTTCTCTTCTGCTGGTTCTGATGATTTAGGAGATCCGCTCCCCCGAGCAATCTTTCTCAGGCAGGCTGAACCGATTCGACGCAGAGGTCATTTCCCTTATCCCTATGGAATTCCAGGGACTCGTCCGTTGGGCGGGCACCCTTCCAATGCAGTCCATCTGGACGAAGCTCGGGACCTTCGTCCCACCGAAGTAGTATGTTCAAAATCCTCGAGTGATTCCATGCCTTCGTGAATTACTTTAGTAAGCCGAACTAGGCCCTAACGAACATCCCGATCCCCTGCTTTGCTTGCGCTCTTTCAGCGTGTTAGGTACTGCTGTGCCTAAAGTTGAGAGCTTTCTGTTTTCGCTCACCCGGAAGTGGCATACGCAGTCCCCATTTGGGTAACTGTAGTAACCCCTTTTCCCCTGTAACGTTCAACCCAGTAATCCGGCGGCCCTCCTTTTATCCAGGCTGCAACGTTTTTGGGTTGGCAAAGTTGATTCACTTTTTGGGGTGCATTTTGGGCAGACTATTAAAGACAATTGCAACGAGCGCAAGTTTTTCTCTCCTCTTCTATTGTCTTGGGTGTGCATCCAGTCAGCCGCAGCAATCTGGAACGCAGCAACCAGCGGCAATCCCCAGCATTAGCCAGGTTTCTCCGCAGACTATTCCTGCGGGCTCTCAGGCAATGACTCTGAAGGTTTCGGGAACAAATTTCCCTGCTCAGGCGGCGATTCTTTGGAACGGCGCCCCAGTGGCTACAGCCGTGGTTGACTCCAACACATTGTCTGGAACGATCGGGAGCAGTAGCCTCGCTAACCCTGGGACGGCCCAGTTGCAGGTGCAAAACACTCAGACGATGCAGGAGTCGCCGGCAGTGCAGGTCACCATTGCAGCGCCGAATACTGCCGCCCCTTTGACGCTGTCCATAGCTTCATTACCTCAAGGCGTTGTCGGCACACCTTATACCGGGGCCTTCTCCGTCACTGGAGGAACATCTCCTTACATCTGGACCATCGATTCCGGGCAGCTCCCCCCTGGCCTTAGTCTGGCTGCCAATACCGGGGCCATCTCCGGCGTCCCTACCTCTGTCGGCAACTACACCTTCGACATCAAGGTGATCGATTCAGGCTCCTCAGTTCAATCAGCGACTACGACGGTGTCCCTGCCTGTCGTTGCAGCGTCAGCCACTCCAACGCCTTTGACGATCAACTCGTCGTCCCTCCCGACCGGAACCACCGGCTCAGCGTATTCGAGCTCCCTGCAGGCAAGCGGAGGCACCGCGCCCTATACCTGGGTGTTTACCTCGGGCAGCCTTCCCGCCGGCATTGGCCTGGCAACCAACGGAACCATCTCCGGCACGCCGGCCGTTAGCGGAACCTTCAGCTTCACCGCGACGGTCTCGGACTCTGGGAGCCCCGCACAGACGAAATCCGCCACCTTCTCGCTTGTCGTAGCTCCTCTCTCGATTGCGATAACCACGACAACCGTGCCTTCCGGAACCATCGGCTCCTCGTATTCGAGCGTCCTGCAAGCGACCGGAGGCATCGCGCCGTACGCCTGGTCTATCACGTCAGGTGCTCTGCCCTCCGGGCTCACCCTGGCCGCGAATGCAGGCCTGATTTCCGGCACCCCAACGGTGACCGGAACGTTCAGTTTCGCCGTCACGGTCGCTGATGCTGAAAGCCCTGCCCAGACAAAGTCGGCCAGCTTCTCGCTTGTGGTCACCCCTGCCTCCCTTGCAATCATCACTTCGTCCCTCCCCTCCGGGACCCAGAGCTCAAGCTATTCCCGCACCTTGCAAGCCACCGGCGGGACCACGCCCTACAACTCGTCCCATTACTACGGGAGCCCTGCCCACTGGGCTGGCTCTTGCCCCGACCACGGGCGTGATCTCCGGCACTCCAACGGTGAGCGGCAACTTCTCCTTCGGAGTAACGGTTCAAGACGCGGGCTCGCCCGTCCAAACCGCGACCGCGACCGTGACACTCTCCCTCGTGGCGGCAGGAACACCACTCTCAATCAGCTCAACTTCCGTGCCTGCCGCAGCGACGGGCCAAACCTATAACGCCTCGCTCAACGCAACCGGAGGCACTGGGCCCTACACCTGGTCCGTTACCAGCGGCACTCTTCCCGCGGGTCTCAGCCTAGGCGCGAGCACCGGAACCATCTCCGGAACGCCAACAGCGAGCGGTACCAGCAACTTGACCTTCAAGGTTGCAGACTCGTCCAGCCCGGTACAGGCCAAGTCCATCACTCTCACCCTTGTCGTCGCACAAGCCGTCGTGATTACCACAACGAGCTTGCCCTCCGGCACGAAAGGCTCCGCGTATTCGAACGCGATGGCGGCGACCGGCGGCACGACGCCCTACTCCTGGTCCATCGGGGCCGGCAGCCTTCCCGCCGGACTTAGTCTGGCCTCAACGACAGGTCTGATCTCCGGTACGCCGACCGCCACAGGAGCGTTCGGCTTCACTGTCACAGTGACTGACGCCGGAAGCCCCGCACAGACCAAATCGGTCGCCTTCTCATTAATCGTCGCACCCGCGACCCTTGCAATTACCACATCAAGCCTCGCTTCTGGGACGCAAGGCACTTCGTATTCGAACGCGGTATCGGCAACCGGAGGTACAACACCCTATGCCTGGTCTATCTCGTCCGGCGCCCTTCCCGCGGGACTTTCCCTGGCCTCAAGCACCGGCCTGATCTCCGGCACCCCGACCGCCGCCGGAACATTTAGCTTCACGGCCACCGTCGCGGACGCCGGGAGCCCGGCGCAGGTCAAATCGGTCAATCTCTCGATCGCCGTAGCAGCCGGAGCCCTTGCGATCACCACGTCCAGCCTGCCCTCCGGTTCACAAAGCACGGCATATTCGAACTCTCTATCGGCCAGTGGCGGCACCACCCCTTACACCTGGTCCGTCACGTCCGGCAGCCTTCCCGCGGGACTTAGTCTGTCCTCAAGCACGGGCCTGATCTCCGGTACCCCGACCGCCACCGGAACGTTCAGCTTTACCGCCACGGTCACGGACGCTGGAAATCCGGCGCAGACGAAGTCGGCCAATCTCTCGATGGTCGTCGCACCCGCGGCCCTTGCGATCACCACAACGAGTTTGTCCGGAGGGACAGCGAACGTATCGTTTAGCAGCTCGCTCAATGCAACGGGAGGTACGACACCTTACACCTGGTCCATTACCAGCGGCACACTTCCCACTGGCCTCAGTCTGGCCCCGGCCACAGGCACCATCTCCGGAACGCCAACAGCGAGCGGTACCAGCAACTTGACCTTCAAGGTCGCAGACTCGTCCAGCCCGGCACAGACCAAGACGGTTACACTCTCGCTGGTTATCGCTTCCGGTACACCTGCAGCGTTGACGATCAGCGCGACGCTTCCTTCTGGGACGGTGAATAGTGGGTATTCGAGCACGATGACGGCGTCAGGCGGGACGCCGGCCTACACCTGGTCGATCAGCTCCGGCAGCCTGCCCCCGGGACTCAGCCTGGCAGCGACCAGCGGCACCATCTCCGGGACGCCCACGGCGAGCGGCACCTACAACTTTACCGCGGCGGTCAGCGACAACGGCAGTCCGGTGCAGACAGCGTCGGCTTCGACCTCAATTGTGGTGGCCGCTGCATCGGTATCTGGACCAGGGACCACGTGGTATGTGCGTCCGGATGGGGGCACCCGCTATTCGTCGAACGTCCCTACAGGACAGTGCGATGGCCAGGCCGACGTGGCCTATTCCGGCTCCGGCACGAACCAGCACTGCGCCTTCAACGACTATCGTTATCTTTACGACGACAACAGCGGGGCAACGATGGCATGGGTGATCGCGGGCGGCGATACCGTCATCATTCGGGGTTGCGCGGCGCTGCCGGGTCAGCAGAACCCGTCCAATCCTAACTGCCGCGTCGGATGGGACCAACCCACGGGCTCCGGGGTGGACAGCAGCTGGTGCTACGGGGTCGGATCGTATGGCTGCTTCAATCCGCCGATTCCCGCAGGGTCTGCCACGCAGCATACGCGCATCCTGGGCCAGAACTACGCCTCCTGCAATACAGGCAGCGCGACCAACCCCAAGCTCTACGAGTCGAACCTGACGCAGCTGTTTGGCGGCTTCAGTGTGGCGTATACGCTCAACCTGCAAAACACGCAGTACGTCGATGTTCAATGCATCGAAATCACGTCTCACAATGGGCTCTGTGTCACCATGGGTGCGCCCGCCTATCCGCGAGGTTGCAACACCAGTCAGCCTCTTGACGACTACGCAGGTACCGGTGTCCTCACCAATAATGCGACGGCCAATGTGACGTTTCAGGACGTGTACATTCATGGGTTCGACAGCAGCGGCCTGTTTGGCCCGATCGGCGGGCCCATTACCATGACGCGAATGTTTGTAGGGTTCAACACGTTTGCGGGCTGGAACTTCGACGATGGCTCTTCGACCCCTGATGCACCTGGTTCTTCGATCACCGCGACCCACGTCATCATGGAAGGAAACGGCTGTCAGGAACAGTATCCGCTCACCAACGCTTTCCCTGCGATGGTCTGCTACGACACCAACAGTGGCGGGTTCGGCGACTCGTGGAGCGGCCAGAACACGACCCTGGATTCGTTCAGCTGCAATGACTGCCAGGACCTCTATAACACCAAGGACGGATTTATCGGGCCGCATACGTGGATATCGACGTTGACGATTACCAACTCCACTTCGATCGGCAACATGGGGCAGAACTGGAAGTGGGGAGGCAACACTGCTCCCAACAACACCACCTTCACCAATAACCTGACCGTCGGCAACTGCCTGCGAATGAGTCAGCCGTTGCCTGGCGCCCCCTCAAACTACAACCAGTATCTGACCGGGTTCTGCCGTGCCGCAGGCAATGTTGTTGCCAGTGTCATTCCGACGGGTTCGACATGGCTGATCGCGAACAACTCCTGGGTCACCTATCAGCCCACGATCTTCGATATCGCATGCCCGGTGGGCGTGACCCCGTGCACGTCAACGGTCAATTTCACCAACAACGTGGTCGTCGGCTACGTCAATCCAAATAACCCCTACGGCCCCTCCACGCCGGCGCTTTATTACATCGAAGACGCCAGCATCGGTGTGGTCTCTTCGCACAACGTCGAGTTCGGAACAAGGAACGATGACTGCAACCCGATCAAGGGGACTGGGAACATCTGCTCTGATCCACTTCTGGTAAGTGAACCCGCGCAGGGATCAGTTCCACCAGAATCCATACTCGACAACTTCAACTTCCACCTGAGCTCAGGCAGTCCGGCGATCGGTGCAGGGGCCACCTATTCAGGCTTACCTGCTACCGACTACTTTGGAACGCCAACCTCCACCCCCCCCGTCGTCGGAGCAGTCGAACCATAGAACAAGAATGGCGCCAACGTTGGCGCCGAGATAGATGGGTGTATTCTGTCGAAGGCCAAGGGCCCGTAGCGGAGGTTCCGGTTGCAATGTGACCTGATCGCTGGACCAGATGCGACGCGCAACTGATGATGATGGAGGGCGGCATTAATCACTTTCGGGACCTGTTGAATCCAGTCAGCCGGGCGAGGTATTTAATATGGCGGACTCTCGGGGCGCGAAGCCCGATCAAAGTGCACTTGAAATCTGGACTTTGCATCAGAATCCGGTCCAATTCGACTACCGATTATGGCGTTGCATGGGACATTTTTTTGCGAGGCTGCTATCGGCCCCGGAACCGGTGTCTCAGGTCAGGCACATTGTTGATCTGGGTGCGAATGTAGGTTATTCATGCTTGTTCTGGTGTCAACAATATCCCGAGGCACGCGTGACGGCGTTTGAGCCGCATCCTAAACACCTGAGTGCTATCGCCGAAAATCTCTCGGCAAATCATTTCTCGGATCGGGTCAAGGTTGTGGGGGCCGCGGCAGGTGTGGCAAAGGCAGAGGCATTTCTGAGGGACGGCGGATCGAGTTCCACAATTACAAACAGCCCCGTCGGCTACGCCGTTCCGGTCGTGGATGTCTTTCAGATGCTGGACGGAACAATCGATATCCTGAAGATCGATATCGAGGGCGGCGAGTACGGACTGCTGGGCGACGAGCGTTTTGGCTCAGTCCAGGCCCGAACCGTTGTGCTGGAATGGCACAAAACAGCCGACTGTCCCGACGGCCGGGAGTGGTGCCTGAACAGGCTCCGAAGATTCGGATACCGAACCACAATAGGAACCGAGGACTTGCCATTGGCGGGCCTGATCTGGGGTTTCAGGGCAGATTAGTTGCCTGACAGCCAAAGCGTCTGCAGTGGAAAACGGTACACGCGCTCGAGATCTGCGTGCCACTAGATACCCTTCACACGGGCCGGGTTTGTCGCCCAAGATAACCTCGAACGCTATCGCGAGATAGTGGCCTCAAACTAATTTTTCTCACTATACTGGACAAGAATCCGATACCCCATCTGACCGGAGCGTGCCAAAAGTGAAGCTTAGCCGCAGGATTTTTTGGTTGCTCCTGGTAATGCTGGTCTCACCGCAGCTATTTGGGAAGACGTGGTATGTCCGGCCGGACGGGGGGACGCGCTATTCCAGCAAGGTCGCTTCCGGGCAGTGCGATGGCAAGAGCGACACTCCCTACAGTGGCAAAGGAGCAAACCAGCACTGCGCCTACAACGACTTCCGTTATCTATGGGACGACGACAGCGGAGGAGTTGGACAAGGGGCATGGGTGATAGCGGGCGGTGATACCGTCATCGTTCGCGGTTGCAAGGCCCTGCCAAGCCAACAGCATCCTTCCAGTCCCAACTGTAGGGTCGGGTGGGACATGCCGACCGGAAATGCTCCGAACAGGTGGTGCTACGCAGTGGGATCGTATGGTTGCTTCAATCCACCGATTCCCGCAGGGTCTGCCTCGCAGCATACGCGCATCCTCGGCCAGAACTACGCCGCCTGCAATACGGGCGGTGCGACCAACCCTAAGTCGTATCAGTCGAATTTGACGCAGCTATTCGGTGGCTTCAGTGTGGCATATACGCTCAACCTGCAAAACACGCAGTACGTCGATATTCAATGTCTCGAAATCACGACCCACAATGGGGTCTGTGTCACCGCTGGAAGTCCCCGGTACCCGCGAGGCTGCAAGACAGATCAGCCTCTTGACGACTACGCAGGCAGCGGCGTTTTTACTAATAATGCGACTTCCAATGTAACGTTTCAGGACGTGTACATTCACGGCTTCAACTCATCCGGTCTGTCCGGCCCTATCGGTGGGCCCATTACCATGAGGCGAATGTTTATAGGATTCAACGCCTTTTCGGGCTGGAACTTCGACGATGGACACAATACGCCCGATGCGGCGGGGTCCTCCATCAACGCCGATTACGTGATTATGGAAGGCAATGGGTGCTACGAGCAGTATCCGATCGTCAATGCCTTTCCTGCCCAGGTCTGCTATGACACAAATAGCCAAGGGTTCGGTGATTCGTGGAGCGGGCAGGACACGACCCTTGATTCCTTTACCTGCAATCACTGCGAGATGCTCTATAACACGAAGGACGGATTCATCGGGCCGCACACCTGGACCACGACCTTGGTAATTGAGAACTCGAAATCCATCGGCAATATGGGGCAAGACTGGAAGTGGGGAGGAAACACGGTCCCTACTAACACGACGTTCATCAATAACCTCACCGTCGGCAACTGCGATCGCATGAGCCAGCCTCTGCCTGGAGCACCACCCACTTACAATAAATATTTGTCAGGCTTCTGCCGTGCAGCAGGCAACGTATTTGCGTTCGTCACCCCAAAGAACTCACACCTTCTGGTAGCCAATAACACCGTTGTGGCGTACTCCGCCACTGTCTTCGATCTGGCCTGCCAGCCCGTGAACAGTTGCGGTTCAACGTCGTTTATCTTCACCAACAATATTTTCCTCGGATACTACCTCAAAGGCGCCGAACCTCCCGGACTGTTCTATCTGGACGATCGCTCGATAAAAGTAACGGCAAGTCACAACATCGAGTTCGGTAACAGGCCGGGGACTGAGAGCGCTTGCCGAGGCGATATTATCTGCTCCGATCCACGGCTGATGAACCAGCCTCCCCAGCAGGGATGGACGAACAAAGCATTTCTCGACAACTTCAACTTTTACCCGACAAGCGGCAGTCCTGCGAATGGACACGGGGTCCCCGTAAGTGGCATCACGACCGACTACTATGGGAATGCGAGACCAAACCCGCCTTCTATTGGAGCTGCTGAGCCGAGTCGTTAGGAGCGCGGGAGCCGAGAAGTAGTTGGTCGGAGGCTGTTCTGAATTGAGTGGCTCTGGAGTTGAAAGCATGGTGAAAGAAATGCCCAGACAAGAAGAGGCGGTTGACGCATCCCAGACCGGAAAAGGGAACTGGGAGGGGTTCGACATTCCGCTCGAAAAGATCTACGAAGCTGCCGCCGAGTGGCGACAAACGTTTGCCGGCGTAAGCCGCCCCTGGCTGTGCTGGAACGTAAGCGAACGCTGGTGCAAACTTCAACAAAGGCTCATTCAGGAAGTTGGCTGGACACCAGTAATCGGTTTCGATCCGCGATCTGGGCCACCTACGGTTTTGCCTGGCTCAATACTGATTGACTTCAACTCCCATTTTGGGTTGAAAGTCATGTGGCCCCATTTTCCACTTGAATTTGCATTCCTTTTTGCAGACCGCCTTGCATTTTGGCATGCTGACCTTCTCTGCAGTCTTGATGTAATGCACAAATTACAATCCACCTTCGAATCCCTGCCCGACGGCGCAATGGCTGCAGTCCCCGACTACGGCGGCCGACGTAATCTTTTCAGATTACGCCATCATAGGTATTGGGAGCTGGCGGGGTGCACAACCAAGTCGGCAAGTGAGTCTCAGTTTGAACACGGCTCCGGCTGGTGGCGGTCTATCAAAGACCATCCTCGATGCATCGATGAAAATGAGCGTCGTCGCCGCACCCGGTATTACTACGATTCTGGGGTTGGCATTATGTACTGGAAGCGGCGCTACGGTGGCAAGGTGATAGACATTCCGGAAAAGTTGGTTGCAGTGGGCCACTGCACCTCGATCAATCGGAAGAACTATCGACAAGTGAATCCTGGCGGCGCTCGCAATCTTGGAGCGGAAATAGACCTTAACTTCGATATTGAGGAAGTTGCCGCAAGGTTGGGTATTGCCCACCTGCTATGACCTTGCACGGCGCTCCCGGCCGACGAATCGGTCTTTTCCACCCCGGACTGCTAATTACGTGCCAAAGAACGAATCCAATTCAAGAGTAGCGATCCTGCCGCCCGGGGATTGTCCAGATCCAGAGGATAGAGGGCCAGAGCTTGGAGGGAACTCATCAGGGCGTCCCACGGCCGGTTCTGCGTCTTCAGGGCTTCTGCTTGCTGCTTGTAAACCCTGGCCCAGGCGATCTGGCGGGAGCGCAGGCCACAACCCTTGGAGCCATAATGCTTGCGAATGAACTGCAGCTGCGTCTTCAGCATTCGCTGTGGATCAGCGGACGCAGAGTTGGGAGACACCCTGTAGTAGGCGAGTACCTTAGGGACAAACGCAACTTTGTACCGCAAGGCAATTCGTAACCAGAGATCGCGATCTTCTGTCGCGCGCATGGTCTCGTCGAATAATCCGACCTCGTCAATGCACCGCCTGCGGATTGTGATTGTCAGGCAGGGAAGCTCAACCTTTCGCATGTAAATGTGCGGGGCGATATGCCCGTCAGAATGTTTCGGGTTTCCCGCCCAGTGTCCTCCCGGTTCGGCCTTCCGGATCGATCACTGTGATCAGGCCATAGGCGAGACCAACCTCCGGCCGCTCTGCCAGAACCTTCAATGACTCTGAGAGCCGGCAGGGCAACCACACATCGTCGGCATCGAGTAAAGCAAGGAATTCGGATGTTGAAGCCCGCATCGCAGTGTTTCTTGCCGCAGCCACCCCACGATTCTCTTGCTTGATATACCTGATCTTGGAACCAAATCGATCCAGGAACGGAGCTACCACGTCCGCAGTGTTGTCGGTGCTGCCATCGTCCACCAGCAGGATTTGCCAATCATCGAATGTCTGTGAAGAGACGCTCTCCAATGCGAATGGCAAGTATTTAGCAGCGTTGAACGCGGGGATAATGACGTCGACCGTGGCCATCCTGCCTATTTTCCCACATCGCCTTCATTCGCACTGGGGGTGAGTAAGGCCCTGTAGGCGGCGGTGATCCGATTCATCATGGCTTCGGTGGTAAGGTTTTCTGCCGCGCGTGCTTTTCCGGCTAAGCCCATCGCCCTTGCCTGAGACGGGTCAGAGAGCAGCCGGGTGATGGCTTCCGAAAGCGCCACAGGATCTTCCAAGGGAACAAGGAGGCCAGTGACTCCGTCTTCCACAGCTTCTGCGTTTCCCCCGACGCTGGTTGCAACGACCGGGAGCGCCGCGGCCATAGCTTCGACGATGGCATTGGAGAACCCCTCACTGCGAGAGGGTAGGACGAAGATGTCAGCCATGGACAGATGTTCGCCAAGATTCGTAATGCCGCCGACAAAGTGGAAATGATCGGAAAGGTTCAGGTCCCTGACGAGGGTTTGCAACTCCAGGAAATAGTCGGCCTCCAGCACATCGCCGGCGATGCTGAATGAGGCCTTGGGAAAGCGCGGCACGATGAGCGCGGCCGCCTTGATGAAGATGTCGTGCCCTTTTACCCGACGGATGTTTCCAATAGTCGTAACGAGGAGTTCGCCCGGGGCCTTAGCGGGCTTGGAGGCAATATTCCAATCGGCAAGATTGATTCCATTGTAGATGGTCTGGACGCGAGCGGAATCGATTCGATCCACCTCGATGCAATGCCGGCGGACTTGTTCGGAGACAGCAAAGACTGCGTCGGGAGCACCGGCCATGAGCCGATAGGCAATGTTGTGCTTTCGGGCCCTAAGAATTCCCATGTCTCTGCGGCTCCATATTAGCTTCGCCGTGGACATCGATTTTGTTACAAATCCAGCCCAAAGATCTGAACTCTCAAAAAAAGTATGGACGATCTGGACTTGTTGCAGTTTGAGGAATTTTCGGAGCTCGAAGGCAGCGCGAAGCGCAGTGAGGTCGTAAGTGCGCTGCAAGGGTAGCACGTAGACAGGACAAGGCGGCGACTTGAGGCCGGCACTTTCGGGGTGAACAGAAAAAGTCAGGATAGATGCGCGATATCCATACTTTGGCAGAAGTGC
The DNA here is from genome assembly GCA_963756685.1 of uncultured Acidobacteriaceae bacterium. Taxonomy (GTDB): domain Bacteria; phylum Acidobacteriota; class Terriglobia; order Terriglobales; family Acidobacteriaceae; genus Edaphobacter. The sequence goes on along the minus strand of CAVWON010000001.1, from coordinate 718,242 downwards.
CGCCAGGTTAAGGACGACACGTTCTCCGCCTCCAAGGGTTTTCGGGAACTGATCGACCACGAGCAGAACGTGAGGCAATGCAGAGTGCCCTGTGTCCTGCAGGCCCGGTCTGTCCAGTGGCAAAGCGGTGATCATACTCATTACGAGCTTTCGAGCGACGAGTGGTGGAAGCAGATTGGAAGCAGATTGAAGTGATTGACGACAGACGAATTCCTATCGATAGACCATGTGTGGATTGATAGCGACGGTGGAGTCGATTCGCGCTGACTCTGTAATTGGTTCCTTCTCGGAGAGAAGAGTCGCGCGAACCGCGGCAGCGACGAGTACCCAAAGGAGCGCGGTGATTTCAAGATAGGTCCACCGGTCGCCAAAGAAGTTAGCCACGATACAGGAGCAGGTCGCCAAAAAAAGGCCAAGACCCAACCCTCTATAGAGCGGATCGGTTGCACGTTTGAAGAGGCGATAAGCTACTGCAAGCATTTGTTGAAGCAGAAAAAAAGCGATGATTAGACCGATAATGCCTGTTTCGACCATGATTTTGACGTACCAGTTGTGAGTGTCTTTCAAATTGTCAACATGCTCTCCCAATTGGAAGGTAGCGAAACCAGTGCCTACAAGGGGACTGCTGATGATCGATTTCTCCGCGTTCTCCCACAGATCTACGCGCGATTGGGCTGAGGCCTCGAGTTGCCCGCTGGAGTTCTCGGTCATGTTGACCCGCTCACGGACAGGGGTAGGCACGACGGTCTGCCAAGTTAGCAGGAAGGCCCCTAAGACGAGAAGGAGCTTTCGGTCCTTCAACAGCCCGAGGACGAGGACGCTGAACAGGACCGCGATATAAGCCCCGCGGGAGAAGGTGTACATGGTCGCAAACAACGTGAGCGCCACTAATCCGTAGCTAAACAGCTTGAACTTTTTTCTTTTGACGAACAGCGCGAAACCCCAAAAAAACATGGCAAACTGGGCCAAGAATGCGGCAGTTTGATTCGAGCCGTAGGCCAGTGGGCCTCCATCGCGCTTGTTCTCATCGAAGACCGCCCAACTTCTCGACATGCTTTCTAATATGCAAGTTCTATCGATAAACAAGAGGCAAATGGCCGTTATGATGACGACCATCCTGACAGCTTTCCGGTCTTCGATGACTAAACCTGCCGCCAGGAAGACAAGCGGAATGAGCATATAGTCTTTCCACGTGACGAAGTTAACATCTGAGAGCCAGATTGGTGCCGGAGCGTTCCCAAGCGCAGTACCGATCCACATCGAGAGATAAAGATAGACTCCAAATACCAGCCAAGCCCCGTAGAGCTTCGATTTAGGAAGGTGTTTGCCTTGGAAGAGGGCCCCGATGATGACTGCAATGACAAGAAAGGTGAGCATGTTGCCGCCCAGAGGGTAGTCGAGGAAGCGGTCCCGTAACGTGCGATACGGGAGGAACGGGATCATATAGTAGAGTCCGAGGAGAGGCCGGCCCCCTAACGAGACGAGGCACATGATCCAGAAGCCCAAGTAGGCGACCAGCGGAATGTAGTGCCCGATGCCTGTTCCTAACATTCGATCTCCGTAGCGTCTGCAAGGCGCCCAAGGCAGGTGCCTCGCAGGTTGACAGAACTAGCTTACTAGACCCAGACTTCGTTTCTCCGTGCGAGAAAGTTGTAGAACGCAAGCGCGGCGGCAGCATTGAGCATGACAAATGTGTTTGCGATCGCGACGGGCTTGAACCTCCTGGTAGGTGGGCTTAGTGCCCCAAAGGCGGCCAAAACGTAAAACAATATCTGGAGCCAGAAGGCCGCACGGTAAAATGGGCCCCTGGACATTGCGGAAGCCACAAGCATGAGAACCAGGAGCAGCGGAACCAGAAGTCGCAGGAGTTTGTGACTGATGAAACGGAAGAGTAGAGGGTTCGCCGGCGAAAGCAGCCATGGCGCCAGCCGCAGCAACTGGTAATTTCCTGTCAGGGTGCGGACTTTGCGCGAAAATTCCTTGCCTTTCTCACTGAAAATTCGGTCGCGCGCTATTGCTGAGGGCTGAAATACGACGCGTTTGCCCATGCGGGCCACATGCATCGGCATGAAAACATCGTCAAGAATTGTTCCGGGCGGTATCTCTGTATAGAGTTCACGCCGGATCGCATAGATAGCTCCGGTCACTCCGACGACCGAGCCTGATGCGGACTCGAGTTTGCGCACCATCTTTTCGATCTTCCAGTAGATACCGAGTGCGTCCTCTGGTCTCCCTGCCGATGTCTCAAGCAGCAACTCTCCACTCACCGCGCCGACGGTCGGATCGGCGAAGCAGGAGACGAGTTCTGAGACCGCGTTAGGTTCAACAAATTGCCGCGCGTCCAGAAAGACCAGGACCTCTCCGTGTGGCGCGTTTGACCGCCTCATTCAGGGCCCGCGCCTTTCCGTTCGGAGCCATCAAGTACCACAGCGACAATAGTAGTGGCCTGCTCACGCAGGATGCTGGCCGTTCGATCTGTCGATCCATCGGAGGCGATGACAATCTCAAGCAACTCCGGCGGGTAGTCCAGCAAGCGGAGGTTCTCCAGCTTCGCGGGCAGATTGGCCTCTTCATTACGAGCAGCAATGACTATAGAGACGCTCGGGATGAAGGGCCCATTCTGAATTGGCCGTCTGCGAAGACGAACGCTGAGCAAGAGCCAGACCGCATACCCAAAGTAGGTGTAGCTGACCAGCAAAAGACATAGCCAGAAGAAGACCTTCACCGTCGGCCCCTCTCGAAGCTGGTACGGCACGTTGCCGGAAGGTCAAGACCGCCGTCGAGGTCGATGCGATCACTATTGGAGGCAGCCGGCGTCTCGCGGCCATGCCCTAAGAGATTTTTGGCATATGCTTTACGTTTCACAATGCCTCTAGTGGGCTTACTTTACTATAGGATGCAAGCCTAATGAGATATTAGCCACGGCACAGTCATCTGTATCGGGGACTTCTAATACTTCAATTTATAAAGATGATACGCCGCAACGGGAACTTGTTACCTGCGTCTTTCAGGGGATGCAGACTGAAGATTACTTCGACCTGATTTCAATCGTATGTCTAATGTTGTAGTCATTTTTTGTTAATACCTCGTCCGAGGCGTTAGGGGCGACCTTAGACTGTAGATATGGGACGAGGCGGCCCCACGGTCGTCTTCCCGTCACTACCAACAATGCTTTGACAACGGGGTTGTTGGCACACTCAGGACCAATGGCTAGCAAGAAGCGATTCGCGATCAACGTAGTGATGAACTGGGTGGCTATGGCGGCCGGCATGGTCGTTCCATTCTTCTTGACTCCATTCGTCGTTCGACATTTAGGCCCCCTTGCATACGGCGTCTGGATCCTTGCGGTTTCGACGGTGTCGTACTTGAATCTCCTTGACCTGGGACTACGCAGCGCCATCGTGCGGTTCGTGTCTAAAAACGCGACCGCCGGAAAGATCGTGGAGGCCCAAAAAGCGATTGGGGCCGCGCTTTGGTTTCGTTTCGGTATGGCGGCAGTGGTCGCTCTACTCAGCATTGCGCTAGCGGTCGCGTTCCCGCATCTCTTCAAAGTCCCTAACGATCTACAACGCGCCGGACAAATCACGGTCCTGTTATGCGCCCTGGGAGTGGCGATGGGCCTGGTGTCAGGCGTATTCGGCGCGGTACTGTCCGGAATCAACCGTTTTGATGTCTTGAGTTCGATCAGCGTGTCACAGACCCTCGCCAGGGCCCTCGGAGTCTTCCTGATCCTGCGCAGCGGCCACGGCCTGGTGACCCTCGCATATTGGGAGTTCGCGATCGGGCTCGTAGGGAGTCTCGTGACATGGGTTGCCGCAGTCAAGACCTATCCGCCATGCCACCTGCGCTTGAGTCGGCCAGATATCGCGACTCTGAGGATGATCTGGTCGTACAGCTTCAAGACTTTCATCATCATCATCGCAGTGCAGATTGTTTTCTATACGGACAATATAGTCGTAGGTGCGTTCTTGTCGGTTGGAGCAGTTACCCTGTATTCCATTGCGGGAAGCCTGGCAATGTATTCGGGTCAGGTCTCCACTTCGATGGGAACTACCTTCATCCCCATGGCAAGCAGTCTGGACGCATCCGGTCAGGCGAGCAGTCTGCAGAAGCTGCTTCTGCGCGGCACTCAGGCCATGCTGGGACTCATGCTGCCGATCGGCCTGACCCTGTTGCTCCGAGGCAAGACCTTCATTGGATTATGGATGGGCCAGCAATATAGCGAGACATCCGGGACGGTCCTTCAAATACTTTTAATCAGCCAGTTTTTTACCATTGCAAACTCTACCGCAGGGCAAATCGCGTACGGGGTCGACAAGCACAAATCAGTCGCGACGTGGGCGGCCATCGAAGCCGCGCTGAACCTTGGCTTGAGCATTGTCCTGGTAAAGACGGTGGGGCTTTACGGGGTCGCCTGGGGCACCTCGCTCTCGCAGGCCCTAATTCACCTGATCTTTTGGCCTCGATTCGTCCGAAGAGAGTTGGGAGTGCCGGTCCGGGACTTTTCTATGGGAAGGCTGGGGAAAGATCACCCTGTTCTCGATCCCCTTCGGCATCGCATCCGCCGCAGCCGATAGGTACTGGCATCCGCGCTCTCTGCTGGAGTTTTTTAGCCAGATCTTCGTGACGCTTCCCGTTTACTTCATCTTTACGCTATGGATCTTCAAAGATGAAGTAAGAAGCATATGGATATCATGGCGCAGTTCGAAGCAACTGCCTGAGTTGGCGAAAGGGTGAAAAGGCTTAATTTGCCTTGCATCAGGTTGTCGGCCGAGTTATTGGGAGTTTGGATCAGGCTGATAACGTCATGTTTTCCCTGCATCTCCGACGCGGCCACCAATACCGAAAATTGAATCGAAAATTGCGCACTCTAGTCCAAAGCATGTGCGCGAGCACACGATAGCGAGATGATGTGATCACAGTGCCGCAAAATGGCCATTTGAGAAACGATTCGATGGCGAACTCCCAGGCTCGATCGTTCTGAATCTCCCGCAAACTCACCGCAAGGCTGTAATAAACTCGCCCCTCAATTTTGCGTCTCCATATCCATTTTTTGAAGCCTGTCAGGTCTTCGAGCAGGAGGTTGTCCATTAGCCCGATTACAGCCTTCGCCAAAGGCATGAAGTTTTTGCTTTCATTGTTCTCCCACCAACGGTACGTCGTGAGACTCTCGGGGACCTCTTGAAAGGCGCTCACGGAATAGCGCCGGACCAGACGAAACCATAGGTTCCAGTCATCGACGCAATAGACCTTCTCGAAGCCTCCGATCTCAAGCAACGCTGAACGCCGGATGATCGATGTAGAGGGCAGAATCGGTGTGCGATAGCGTAGCGCCGGCCACAGCTCCTTCGCTGGAAACGCATCCACTTGCTTGGTGGTTCCGTCCAAATACAAGTAGGTGAAGGCGGAATACACGACAACCAGATTCGGATTTGCTTCAATTACGGCAACTTGTTTCTCCAGCTTTTGCGGAAGGATGAGATCGTCGTGATCGAGGAAGGCGATCCAGTCTCCCGTAGCTTCCCGAATTGCGGTGTTCCTTGCGCCGGCAATGCCCTGGTTTTCCTGCTTGATGTATCGAATGCGGTCGCCATAAGAGCGGGCGATCTGTTCTGTCCCGTCTTTCGACCCATCGTCGACGACGATAATTTCGTGAGCCGCACGGGTTTGCGCGAGAGCGCTCTCTAGTGTTTCGCGGAGACATGCTTCAGCGTTATAAGCGGGTATGGCAATACTGATCTTTGTCATATCGGAACTGCCCGAGCCCTGAAGAGCCTTTCTGATTCCAGGATGGCGCAGCCATTGCCAGGGCGCACACCGATCGAGGTTAATGATAGCTTAAGACCGCTCGATCAATACCAGTCGGAAATTAGGCCATGTAACTCTTATGGAACCGTCTGTTCTTCGCACTGAAACAATAGGGCTGCCTGATAAGATCGCAGTACCGGAATGATGGCTTAGCGACGAGCCAGGGGCCCTCGGGCATAGAGCATGTCTAATTTTTCAGAAGATATCGCGCGTTACAAATCTATGGGCTATAAGGGGAGGCAGCTTTGGCTCAACCCTGCGATCTGGGCGATTACGATCTACCGGTTCGGCAACTGGCTGTATACGACGAACCCCTTCGTCCTGCTTCGTGTCCCCCTGAAGGTGGTCTATTTTTTCGCTTACATGTTCTCCGAGGTAGTAATGGAGATGTGTCTCGATCCTCAGGCGACTATTGGTGGCGGTCTCTACATTGCCCATATCGGCGGAATTCACATAAACCCTCAGGCAATTGTCGGCAGCAACTGTGATATAGCCCATCGCGTGACGATCGGCGCGTCTGCCATGGGGCGTCAGGGCGCTCCTGTCCTTGGCGACAAGGTTTATATCGGTACGGGCGCGACGCTGGTCGGTAAAATCAAGGTCGGAAGTGGCGTAAAGATCGCGGCCAACACGCTGGTCATAACCAACGTTCCGGACGGCGCCACGGTGATGGGTGTGCCTGGACGCATCATCATGCGGGCCCCCAAGACTGGCCCAGCGGCCTGTATTGTCCGTAGCGGAGACGACAGATGCAAAGTGAACCAGAGCGTCAGGAGCTGCGCCGCAGCGTCAAAGAGGCAGCCGCCAGACACGACGCAAGCGCCGCGGTACGATACGGCCGGACGCTTCTTGCAGGCTCCAATAAGACTGCGGACGTTATGTTTTGCGCGTCGGCATTTGCGGGTATTGCTGATGCTCTAAAGAGCCAATTAGGGGCGAGGCGGCTGAGTGCTTACATTGTTCGCTCGGTGACAGTCGAGCCGATACTTCCCTTCCTGTCTACCGAGGCGGTGCTGGCGAACTACGTGTTGGATCTGCAAGTGGGCGGTTACGGCTCCTACGTCGACGAGTTGCTCAACCCTCAGAGCGCGCTTGCAAAGTTCAAGCCCGATATCGTCTTCGTCCTGCTCGATCTGGAAGACATTGCAGGTCGGCTGCCGGACCTTTGCGCGGACGGTATCGGCGAGGGCGTTGACGCGGAGATAGAGGAGTCTGTCGCGCGCATGGCTCAACTGCTCAGGAGTTTTCGCGCCAGTAGCTCCGCACGGGCCCTCTTCCAGGGATGTCTCGTGCCCGACGTTACCTCGCTCGGTGATGTTGGCGATGCAAATCTGCCGCGCAGTCTGACGAGCGCCGTGCATCAGCTTAATCGGAGGCTTACTGCACTATGCAGCACAGTCAGTGACTGTGTGTTTTTTGATATAGACCACCTCGCCGCCCGGCATGGCCGTGCGAGTTGGCGCGATACCCGGATGTTTCTCGCGTCGCGCCTGCCTGTTTCGGCCGCTTCGTTCAGTACCTATTCGCGCGGATTAGTGCGCTCGTTTTCGACTCTCTTCCGTGCGCCCCGAAAGGTACTTTGCACTGACCTCGACCATACGCTGTGGGGAGGCATACTCGGAGAAGAAGGCCCCGACGGAATAGCCACCGGCAGCGCATTTCCAGGCAATTGCTACCTCGAATATCAAAAATATCTGAAGCAGCTCTCCTCTCGCGGCGTCCTGCTGGCCATCGTCTCCAAAAATAACGAGGCCGATGTTCGCGAAGCGTTTCAGGTCCGCGCGGCCGACCTCGGACTGGGCCTCGACAACTTTGTCGCGACCAAAATCAGTTGGAACGAAAAATCGGATTCGATCCGCGAGCTCGCACAAGAGCTCTCTCTCGGACTCGACTCCTTTGTCTTTGTCGACGACAACCCCGTGGAATGTGAAGCGATCCGGCAGCAAATCCCAGAGGTCGCCGTCATCGAAGCCCCGGTCGAGGAGCCATGGAAGCTCGTTGAACTCCTGTCTGCGCAGCCGTTCTTCGATGCGGCCGTCGTCACCGACGATGATGTCAATCGCCTGAACGAATACAAAGCGCAGGCGCAGCGAGCGGAGCTGGCCAGCAGCGCAGGCGACCGCGATGAATTTCTCGCCTCCCTGGGAATCGTGTGCACCTTCCTGAGCGCTCTGGACGCGCCACTTGCAAGGTCGGTCCAACTCCTGGCGAAGACGAGTCAATTCAACCTGACCACGCGGCGTCGCTCAGCCGCAGAGGTCGAAGAATTTGCTTCGGCCCCAGGAGGCCAGGCGATCGCAGTGCGAGTGCGTGATCGGTTCGGCGATGCAGGCGTAGTGGGACTGGCCCTTGCGCGCAACGAAGGCGGTGCGTGCTTCATCGATTCGCTGCTATTATCGTGTCGAGTGATTGGGCGCGGCATAGAGACCGCACTCTTAGCGCATCTCGCTGATACCGCAAAAAGAGCTGGCGCCAAAGGGCTAATAGGCGAGTTTATCGCGACAAAGAAGAACGCTCCTTGCGCAGATTTCTATCTCGATCACGGCTTCGTCAGGGACACGTCGTCGAAAGACGCTCAGACTGACTCGGTCTTTTATCAACTTGATCTGACTACTTCGGCCCCAACGAGTCCCAAGTGGCTAACCCTGGAAGGAAATGAATCAAATGAGCTCTCAGCAAGTGCCGTCGTCACTTCGTGACATTCTCGCCGACATCCTGGAAATTTCGCCGGAAGAGGTCACGCCGGAGCTTGGTGTAGGAACGATAGACAGCTGGGACTCCTTTCGACATCTTCAGGCTGGTCCTCGCTATCGAGGGGGAATATGGCGTGCAGTTTGACCCGCAACGGATCGCCGATCTGACGACCGTCGCGCAGATCCAGTCGGAGTTGGAAGCAAAGGGAGTGGCGCTTTGACCCCAGAGGGACTTGGGTTCAAACTTCGCCATGTTGGGGTGGCAGTCCCCGCCCTGGGGCCGGCGACGGACACGCTTGAGACCCTCTTCGGATACAGGGTGATCTCCGGCCCATTCGATGATCCCATTCAAAAGGTGAGCGTCAACTTTCTCACTCAATCTGCTAATGATGTGGCCGAGATCGAGTTAATCGCGCCGCTAAGCGAGGACTCACCGATCACGTCCATGCTTGCGAAGGGCAGCGGAGGGGCCTACCACCTCTGCTTCGAAACAACCGACATTGAGCAGGCCCTCGTCCACGCGAAGAACAATGGCTGCATCATCGTTAGTCCGGCGGTGCCCGCCGTCGCGTTCAACGGCCGCAAAATCGCATGGATCTACACCCGCTCCCGGCAGCTTTTCGAGCTCGTCGAGGCCGCGGTCTAATCGGACCAAAATATCTGTATGATTCAGCCAATGCGACCCGAATCCGTTTGGGAGAAAACATTGCTCGTTGAATCGAGATCGACCCGGTGACTCAGCCGCCAAGCAGACTCTACCTTCTCTACCACGAACTGCGAGTCCCGCAGAAGCGACTACTCCTACGTCGTCGAAACAGGAGAGTTCGAGAAGCAGGTTGATCTCTTTCTCAAACTACGAGAGAAGGGAGGGCCCGAATTGTGGCCCGAGGTGACCTTCGATGACGGCCATATCTCCAACTTCGAGTTGGCGCTTCCCATTCTTCAGTCTCGAGCCATCAGCGCGTGGTTCTTCATAACCGTAGGCTGGACTGGGCGAAGACCAGGTTATATGGGTTGGAACGAGCTGCGAACGCTCCATCAGGCCGGTCAGGTCATCGGCGCACACGGATGGACCCACACCCTCCTCACCCACTGCAGCGCAAGAGGGTTACATAGTGAGCTGGTCGACGCCAGACTTACGCTCGAGGACAAACTTGGGGCCCCCGTTACCAGCATGTCTCTCCCCGGCGGCCGCTTTAACCGGCACGTCCTCACCGCATGCCAGCAGGCCGGCTACACACAGATCTTTACCTCTATTCCAAGGGCCGAGCCAATTCCACCATCGCAGACCATCGGCCGGCTGAACGTCCGCGGAGATATGACACTTGAGTGGATCGCTAAACTCTTCGAACCAGGAAATGATGTTCTCTACGGCCTGGAGCGGCAATACCAGATGAAGGCGGCCGCGAAGTCGCTGCTTGGGGACCGGTTGTACGAAAAGCTTTGGGCGATCTTCAATCGAAAAGAGTCAAATACCGACGCGGGAGAAGCTGCTGCACGTGAAGATTCTGCACATCATCAGTAGCGGCGGAATGTATGGCGCCGAGGCCGTCATCCTTAACCTGTCGCGGTCCCTGAATGCAGGCCAGCATTCAAGCGCGCTCGGTGTCTTTTCAAACTCTGCAAATCCAAATCTGCAGCTTCATGTTGCCGCTCAAAAAGAAGGCATCGAATCACACTTGGTCCCCTGCAACGGACAGATTGATCGGACAGTGGTTGCGAGCATTCGAGAGCTTGCAGCTCAATCGAACGCCGATATCGTCCACGCGCACGGGTACAAGGCGGACATATACGCCTACTTTGCGCTGCGCGAAACAGCCACTCCGCTCGTCTCGACCTGCCACACATGGTATGACAACAATCTGCTGGTCACTCTCTACGGAATGGCGGACCGCCTCGTTCTGCGAAACTATGCAGCGGTCGTTGCTGTCTCCGACGAAGTGAAACAGAGACTGCTCAGGGCCGGCGTTCACGAAGAGAGAATCCATCTGGTTCGAAACGGAATCGACCTGCGATCCTTTGACAACGCCCAACCCTCCCTCCGGAGGGGAACACACGCGAACCGTCCTCCGATCGTTGGCCTGGTCGGGAGACTGTCGATTGAGAAGGGCGTCGATATCTTTTTGCACGCCGCGGCGCGCGTTCTGGCCGAGCTGCCGTCCACGAAATTTGTTGTAGTCGGCGAGGGACCAGATCGCGATAAGCTGGAGTCGTTGATCGACGACCTGAAAATTCGGGAGAGCGTCTCGATGCTCGGACGCCGTGACGACATGCCTTCGGTCTACGCCTCGCTCGATATCATGGTCTCGGCGTCTCGCCAGGAAGGCCTACCGATAGCGATTCTGGAAGGTATGGCGAGCAGGCTTCCATTGGTGGCAACGGCTGTCGGCGAGGTCCCGACTGTAGTCCTCGATGGTCGCACCGGGGTGTTGCTTCCTCCAGAGGACCCCGCGGTCACTGGCGTCCGCAATCGCGGACGCTGCTGCAGAATTCCGCCGAACGGGAGCGTCTTGGAGCCAGGGCAAGAAAGCTAATCGAAGACGAGTTCTCCGCCGAGAGGATGACGGCCGACTATCTCCGCGTGTATGAAGTGGCGGCGACTCGGAGAAAGACAAAGTGAGCGAAAACCGCCGGCGGCCCAGGGTCTTCCTGATGGATCTATGGGCGACCGTGCCCTACTACACCGCGTATCTCTCGCGGGCCCTCCTCGCCGAGCACGTCGATCTGACGGTAGGCTCGATCTCTTACTACCTTGACCCCACCTGTTTTTCCAGTCGCGGCATCAAGCTCGACCCGGGCCTTCTCGACGCAGTTGGAAAGTTTCGGCTGCCCCGGCTGCCGCGAAGGGTCCTCAAGCTGCTGGAGTCGGTACTCAACCTGTCTGCACTCACAGTGCGTTTTCTCATCTCTCCACCCGACGTCATTCATGTGCAATACCTTCCAATGTTGATGTCCCCTCTCCCGATCGATCTCTGGTTCATCAAGCTCTGCCGCAGGCGCGGCCCGAAGATCGTCCTCACCGTTCACGATCTCCTTCCCCACGACACCGGCGAAACACACAAGCAGACCTTTCATGACCTCTACCGCATCGTCGACGGCATCATCTGCCACTCCGACAGCATCCGGACGAGACTTCAGGCGGAGTTCTCCGTACCAGAGAAAAAAATATCTGTCATCCCTCACGGGCCGTTCTTCTACGATCTGCCCGCAGCTGCCCCCGAGGAGACCCTGCGAAGCTTCGACCTCGAGCCGGGAAAGCTGTTGGTGTTGTGGCAGGGAATCATCTTCCCCTACAAGGGAATCGATCTCCTGCTGGACGCGTGGCAACAAGTGGAAGTCAATAACGTCGACGCCTGCTTGTTGATCGTGGGCACCGGAGCACCCGAGTTTGCCGAGCAGATTCGCGAACAGATTGCCCGCCTGGGCCTCAAGCACGTGAAGCTGCACCTGCGCTTCGTCTCCGCCGAAGAGCTGGTCGCCTTGTATCGCGCCGCGGATATCGTCGTATATCCCTATCGTGCGATCACAACCAGCGGCGCACTCGCGACAGGGCTGGCCCTGGGTAAGACGATTGTAGCCAGCGATCTGACCGTCTTTCGTGAATTGCTCACCGATCGAAAAAATGCTTTGCTGGTCGATCCGCGAAATTCCGCCGCACTCGCGGCCGCATTGATGGAGCTCTCCGGCAGTTTCTTGCTGCGCCAACAACTAGCGGAAAGCGTACAAGCGATGGACTTCGGCGACCGGTCGTGGCAATTCATCGGGAAGAAGACATTGGAAGCCTACGAAAACGTCTCATTTTGACTCCGCGAGAACGCGGATGCCTGGTCCTGATCTTTATTCTGGGGACTGCTCTCACGATCGTGCGAAGCATCAACCGAGAAGCGCGAGCTCCTTGTCGGCGTCCTTAGCTGTCTGGGTGTTTGGCGCCAGGGCCGCAGCCTTCTTGAGATGAGTGACGGCGTTCGTGCTATCGGATAGCTTGGCGTACGTCATACCCAGGTGATAGTGGATGGCAGCATCGTTGGGGGCAATCTTAGTAGCGTCCTCAAGGAGGTCGCGCGCGGAGCCGAAGTTCCCCTTCTGGTAGTAGATCCAGGCGAGTGTGTCCGCTGTGCTGGGCGAGTTGGGCATTCCACGACGGGCGATTTGAGCTAGAGAGAGGGCGACGTCGAGGTTTTGCCCGGCTTCGACCATCAGGTAGGCCAGGTTGTTGGCGGCAATTGGTTGTTCGGGCTGGATGGCGAGGGCCTTCTTGTAGCTGTCCATGGCGCCGGCGCGGTCGCCCTGCGACTCCTGCAGGGAGCCAAGCAGGGTGAAGCCACGCACGTCTGTGGGGTGGTCTTTAGTCCACTGCTGCCACTTCGCCACGGCCTTGGCGGGATCGCCGGAACCGATCTCCGCGCGGCTGTAATCAACGACGGCGATACTATCGGCCGGGTTCAACTGCATCGCCTTCTCCGCCGAAGCGAGCGCGGATTTAGGGTCGCCGGTAGCCATCTGCAACTCGGCAAGCAGGTCGTACATCTCGCCGTTTTGTGGCGACTTGGCGATCTGTTGCTGCACGCGGCTAAGGGCCTGAGCGGGTTGCTTTTCAGATACAAGGGCTGACGCCAGAAAGCGCAGCGCCCGGGCGGAGTTGGGGTTGACGTCAAGCGCCTGCTCGAGCAGGGTCTTTGCCTCGGGGACCTTCTGTTGAATCAGGCGCAACTGCGCTAGTTCCAGGTAGCCGGCTGAGTTTTTTGGATCGAGCTTGATGGCCTGACGAAAATCGGCGTCCGCCTTATCAAAAGATTTCTGGTTTCCCTCGGCCATGCCGCGCCAGATGTAAGCGCTCGCAAACTGAGGATTGATCGCAATGGCGGCGTTGGCCACCTGCTCGAGGCCGCTGAAATCATGGGCGTCGATAGAGATTTCGGCGAGACCAGACTGCGCTTCGAGACTCCTGGGATTGAGCTTGACCGCATCGCGGAAGCTCTGCTGGGCGACTGTGATGTCGCCCTTGGCGCGTGCGGCACGGCCGAGCCAGATCTTGACCACGAGGCTATCCGGATTGGCCTTGGCAGCTTTCTGGAGCTCAGTGAACGCTTCGTTGGTCTTGCCGTCATTGAGCAGAATCATGCCGTCAAGGACGGCGACCTCGGGAACGTTGGGGTCGGTCTTAGCGAGTTCAGCACCGACGGTCCTGCGCCTTCGAAAGGTGCCCTGTTCAAAATCAAGAGGCGTAGATAGGCAACCTTGAGCGGGGTGCTCTTCGGATTCTTTGCGACGAGGTCGGCGTAGGCGGCCGCTCCAGGGACGAGCTGATTGGTGCGGATGTAATAGGTGGCGAGCAGGCCGGCGCCGCTCTCGGAGTCGGACAGGTCCTCCGCCGTCTGACGGAGCGTCGCCTCAGCTTTGGCGGTGTCATTCTGGCGCAGGTAGAGCTCGGCCAGACTGGCGCGCGCCATGACGTTCTTCGGGTCGGCGGCGATGGCGGCCTTCGTCTGGGCCTCAGCTCCTTGAGTGTCTCCCTTTTTCTGCAGGAGCGCGGCGAGGACGAGATGCGCCGCTATGTTTTTGTCGTCGAGCGATACCGCCTTGCGGAGCTGGTCTTCGCCGGCGGCCGCGGTGGCGGGATCACTGCTCTGCAGAAATCCGAGTGAGGCATGGAAGCTGGCGCGGTTGGGGTCGATGGCGAGTGCCTTCTGGATTTGCTCCAGCGCCTCGGTGCGGTCTCCCTTGATAGTGGCAACGCCGGAGAGCACGGCGTGAGCATCGGCGTTGTTCGGGTCGATGGCCAGGATGGCGTTGGCCTGCTCTTCGGCTTTGGCGGCCTGTTTGGCCGCGACGAGCATATTGCCGAGGTCGATGCGCGCGTGAATATTGTTGGGCTGAAGATCGATGGTGCGCATCAGCTCGCCGTAGGCAGGCATTACCGATCCCTGCTTCAAAAGAACCTTGGACAGCTGATAGTGGGCCTCGGCGAAGTTACGGTCGACCTTGAGGGCGTTGGCGAACTGGATGGTCGCCTCCTTGAGCTTGCCCTGTTCGGCATAACGTTCGCCGCTTTCAAGGTACCGCTGCTTCTGCTTGTTGGGGTCGCGGTGACAACCCACGGTGAGACCAAGTGCAAGCGATACAGCCAGGACTGCCGAGACTCGAAGTGCTGCCGGGGCTAGTGAAATTCTCATTGCCGATTCCCTCAGTTATTTCCGAACGAACTCACGCTTTTCGTACTGCAATGCTATTGCCTTTTATCTGCGACGGCACTGACACAACGTGTGTAGGGCCGCCGGCATTCAATTTGGAATGAATCGCGGCAGATCGGGGGCCATCTGCTGCGTAAAGTGGATAGCGCGCGCCTCCGCGTCTTCCAGGGACTCGGATGGCAGAATCTGGGTGATGACGCGAACCAGAGCGCCGTCGGTGCGGTTCATGCGGATAGCGTCGGCAACCATATACCCCTTGGCGAGGTACTCGTTGGGGACGCTGCGGCCGTGCGCCTGATACCAGTAGATGACAAACTGCCGGATGTCGCCGTTGCTGATGACGTACTCGCCCACCTTGTAGTCCTTGCCGTTGACGTCCTGGATGGTCGTGTACTGGTGCGATTCGAAGGTCCAGCCGGCGCCCGGGAGACAGTTCTGGGGCGAGTGCATCGTCTGGCCCGTCCGTTGGCTGGCGAAGTAGCCGATAAAGAGGCTGATTGGAGCCACTCTGGCTGCTCCATCTGGGGATTCAAACGTGTAAATGCGATTGAGGAAGTCACCTTTACCGAGCACCTCCAGAGTGTCATCGGTAAGGGGTACGTCCTGAGCCGTCCAGGGGCCGAAGTTCCGCGGCATCAGTCTGAGCGGCTCGCTGAAGGGTACCTGGTCTACGTCCCCTCGGCCCTGGAGGACGAAGATGGTTGAAACGAGGAGGCCGATGACGACCCAGAACCGGAGCGATTTCATGAGGTCCTCGCCTTCACTGGGGAGATGAGCAGCATCACGCGGTGAACCAGGTAGAGGCAGGCGAGCGAGATTACAAACATGACCCAGCCTTGGAACTCGTGGAAGAACCCGAGGGCCTTATCGGGGTCCCAATACTGTACACAAAGGCCGGTCCCGACAATACGGACGACGTTCGCGGTGACGGCGATAGGGATGCTGGCGAGAGCAAGAATGATGCGGCGTTTCGTAGTGCGCTCGAGGAAGTAGCCGTAGAAGACTGCAAGGGTGAACAGGCTCATTAAAGAGCGAATGCCGCTGCATGCTTCAGCGACCTCCAGTTTCATGATCGGCAGTTCGATGACATTGCCTTCGTGCAGCGTAGGAACACCCAGCAGTGGAAGGATGTCACTGGCGATTCTTGACGCCAGCAGCTGCAGCGGGAAGGTGATCTGGTTGAAAACAATGGCGGGAAAAGGGATGGCCAGGATGAGGACTAGGAGCGGGAACCGAAGTGCGCGCACCATTGCCCAGCCGAAGAACGTCCCAATAAGGCCGGTCAACAAGAAAACAAAGGACATGCGGGCGGTAAAAAGTTCCACACCGTAGACCCCGAGAACCAGTACCCCAATGGCAAATACGACCAGGACCAGCCCGAACCAAGTCGGTTTGATAGGAGTAGTGCTAAGCACCTTTCTTTTGTCCCAGATGAGGAAGGCCGCGAAGAAAGGAACAAGGAATCCGTGAGAATAATCGGGCAGGGTATACCAGTCGTAGACGAGTTTGACGGCGACCCGGTAGTACAGGACACAAAGCAGGCCGGTAATAATGGTGTAAGGGAGCCAGTCGATTCGCGACAGGGCCTTGGCATCTTGTGCATTGGGAAGCGGGAGGTTCGCTTCCTTGGCAACGAGATCCGGGGTGTAGGGCATGGGTGAGAGTGTCCCTGAGTGGTTCGTATGACGTTATACTTCACATGGAAACACTAAGCAATTAGCGTACCTCTTCGGGAGGCCGGATTCCCCTAATTTTAGGCCTGCCGCCACTAAACTAAAGTGGTAGGCAAGATGCCCCCCATAGGGAAAAGGATTTGGCATCCGGGCTGCTAATCTGCATACGAGATGAATCAAACCATGTGCTTTCCGGTTTTCGGAGAGAACTCTTGTCCACCGGACTCAGACCGGGGGGTAGGGTCAAAAAATCTGTAGAAATCGCCCAGGTATTTCTCTAGAGGAGAGTTTTGGCACGCAGAATGCTCATAAATCTATGTCAATAGCCTCAGATCGTCGGGAGGGATCGAGACACGGACCGTATCCGGCAAGGTTCACGGATCTACGGTCGATTAACACCTTATAGATAGACTATTGCTTGCGAGTGGAAAGTTCAGACTCGCAAGGAACAGTTTTATGTCATGCGTTTGGAGCGTTTAGGGTGCAAGAGGCCTGCGAAGAACGGGCCGACGAGAATCGAACGGATCGACCCAGGAAAGTTACGACTGTAGGGAGTGATTTCATGAAGCAGTTTTGTTCCAAGTTGACTGTGATGCTGGTCGCGATTTCGGCTGCGGGTCTTGCGCAGGCGCCCCCAAAGGCGCCCACACCAGCACCCTCCCAGCCGGTGAGTTCGCCGTCTGTAACGGCCGCTGGGCAACAAGCCGCGCCGGCGCCGGAGCCGTCAAGCAATACAGGAGGGCCGATCGATCCAAACCGGTACGTGATCGGAGCCGAAGATTCGCTACAGATAACGGTGTGGAAGGAGCCCACGCTTTCGGGCACGATCCCAGTCCGGCCCGACGGAATGATCTCTCTGGTTTTGGTGGGAGACCTTCGGGCAGCGGGGCTGACTCCGATGGCGTTATCGGCAGACATCAGCCAGCGGCTCAAAAAATATATTCAGGACCCTGTGGTTACGGTGGTTGTGCTTGGAGTGAATAGCCAGAGGATCTTTACGGTGGGCGAGGTAAACAAAGTCGGTCCGATTATGCTCACCCCTGGAATGACTCCCTTGCAGGCGATCGTCGCTGCCGGTGGGCTGACGCAGTATGCGAATTCGAAGCACATCTACATTTTGCGAAGCGTCGGCGGCAAACAGGAAAAGATCCCATTCAATTACAAACAGGCGTTGAAAGGCGACAACCAGGGGATCTCGCTCCTCCCCGGAGACACGATCGTCATTCCATGAAGGACGTTATGAAATTACGGTTAGCAGCATCGGCGCTGCTCTTGACGATGGGGGCCCTCTCCTATGGTCAGGCAGTTCCAGCGGGCGGCACTGCCATGACTTCAGGCAGTGGAGGCCCGAATAGTCCATCTCTCGATGGAATCGTCCATTACGCCCTGAGCGCATCCGAAATCATCCAGCTTGGCTACTATGGCCCGGGTGACGTTACCTATTCGACGGTGTTGTCAGGAGACGTTGCCTATCAGGCGAAGAGCACACTTCACCCGTTCAACATGCTCTTTGCGGGCGGCATCATTCTGGGCAACGAATCGGGGCAGGGGACGAGCTACTATACGAACGCTTCTGTTTCGCAGGGGTACGTAACGCGAGACTGGGTGTTCAATATCTCGGATTCGTTCAGCTTTCTGCCGCAATCGCCAACGACAGGCCTGTCGGGTATCGCCGGCGTAGGCGACCTTGGATCGACGCCGGTGCAGGGGCCAGTGGAAGGGCCGGCCGGTGGCATATTCTCGGTCTCCGGCAACCGAATCGCCAATAGCCTGGCTGGCAGTGTGGAGCGGCAAATCAACAGGAACACCTCTATCAGCGGCGCAGGCTCGTGGTCAGTGCTTCACTTCCTGGACGACAGCAGCGGCGGGTTAGACAGTAGTGAGGTTTCGGGGGTCGTGGCGCTCAACCGTCGACTGGACGCACGGAGCTCCGTCAGTCTAGACGCCGTCTATTCGACGTTCAATTACAGCGGCAGCACTGCTGACTCCGGCGTGCCGGACATTGAATCTCGGGGCATCAATCTTTCCTATCAGCGTGTCCTCAGCCGGGCCTTCAGCATGAGCGTCTCCGCCGGTCCGCAATGGATCTCGAGTTCGAACAGCTCGCTTATTCCGTCGAGAGTGGATGCAGCAGTTTCGGCCAGCTTATCGTACTCACGCCGATTTACGAGCGCTGCTGTAGGCTATTCGCACGGAGTCAACGCCGGTTCCGGTGTGATCGCAGGTGCAATAACCGACAGCGTGTTCGCTTATCTGGGACACACCTTTGGCCGCAAGTGGGTAGCGTCCACGAACTTCGGGTATTCGCGTTCTGCCGGGCTGACACAGTTGTCAAACGGAAGTTCTCCCGCTCCGGTCAACGAAATCTACAATACCGTCTTCGGGGGTGTCCAACTTACTCGCGCGATCAGCAGCCATTTTTCAGGCTACGTGAGCTATACCGCCCAAAACCAGACCAGTAACTATGTCGGCGGTGCGCCGAACGCATTGAACGGCACCTCTTCAACGTTCGGGATCGGGATTACCTTTACCCCGCGTTCAACTCGCCTGGGACAATTTTAAGGAGTCATCATGCTTGGCCATCGTGCATTGACATTAGAGGACTACACCACCATTCTGAAGCGGAGGTGGTGGATCATTGCGATCCCGGCGATCATTTTTCCTATCGTCGGATTTGGCATCACCTACCTGGTGCAGCCGCAGTATGTTTCGCAGACGCTCGTCCTGGTGGAGCAGCAGAAGGTTCCGGAGTCCTATGTGAAGGCCGTTGTAACGGAAGACCTGAGCGAGCGGTTGGCCACGATGAAGGAACAGATTTTGAGCCGGTCGCGGCTGCAGCCGATCATCGAGCGGTTCAACCTGTTTGCGAATGGAAAGATGTCGATGGACGATCGCATCGATTTGACCCGAAAAAACATCGGGATCGCGCCGATCCAGTCTGAGATTGCGCGGACCAATGGATTGCCTGGGTTCTTTATCTCCTTCAAAGCCAGTGATGCGCGTACTGCCCAGTTGGTATGCGGAGAGATCCAGTCGCTTTTTGTGAGTGAAAATCTCAGCGATCGGGCAGCGTCCGCGGCGGGAACGACCGACTTCCTGAAGGGACAGCTGGCCGATGCGAAGGCCAAGCTGGATGAACAGGACGCAAGGCTGGCGAAGTTCCAACAGACCTATATGGGTAAGTTGCCCGGCGCCGAGACGTCCAACATCAATATGCTGACGACGCTGAATACGCAGCTGGATGCGTCGACGCAGGCCCTGTCGCGCATGGAGCAGGACAAGACCTACGCAGAATCCATCCTGGCGATGCAGATACAGAACCAGGGAACGCAGACACCCGAACATGGCGGGGTGGCGCCGCAGGCCCAGCAGATAGAGTTGCAGCAGCTTCTAGCGCAGGAGGCCGACCTGACCTCGCGGTACACGGACGACTATCCCGATGTGGTCGCCGTCAGGAGAAAGATCGCGGAGTTGCGACAGAAAATGGCCGCGGCCCCTCCGCACCTGCCGGTCGCGGCCTCGCCGTCAACTCCCAAGCCTACCGATTCTCCAGGTATCCAACAACTTCGACTCCAGATTCGCGCGATGGAGCAAAATATCGTGCAGAAGAAGCGCGACCAGGCGGCGATCCAGGCGCAGATGCACTTGTATCAGGAGCGCGTCGCGTCCAGTCCTGCTGTGGAGGAAGAGTACAAGAGCATTACACGAGACAATCAAACGGCGCAGACCTTCTACGATGACTTGCTCAACAAGATTCAAACAGCCAAGATGGCGACGGACCTGGAGAGGCGCCAGCAAGGGGAACAGTTCCGAGTGATGGATGAGCCAAATCTTCCTGAGTCCCCGGAGTTTCCAAAGCGGCAGGTATTTGTTGGCGGCGGCCTGGCCGCGGGATTGGGGCTGGGCTTGCTCATCGTGGCCCTGCTCGAGTATCTGGATACTGCTGTACGGACCGAGCGCGATATCTGGGCGTTTACCAAGCTGCCGACGCTGGGTGTTATCGGCTTCAACGGTGAGGAGCCAGCGAAGTCGAAGCGGAGATGGTTCGGGCGCCGGAGTCCGAACATAACGGCGGGCACCAAGCCGCTGATGAATGCGGGTGGCTGAGATGTATAAAAGCTTCTTCAAACTGCAGAGCAGTCCGTTCGGAACAAGTCCCGACCCGCGGTTCCTCTACATGATGCCGCACACGCGGGAGGCCCTGGCCTGCCTCGAGTATGGGATCTCGGCGCGCAAGGGCTTCACTGTGCTTACGGGCGAAGTGGGGACGGGGAAGACGACGCTGCTGCGCCGGGCGTTAAGCTCGTTCAGCAACCGCAGAGTGTCGACAGCGTTTGTCTTCAATCCGCGTCTGGACGTGCTGGACTTCCTGGAGTTTGTGCTGACGGACTTCGGGATGGTGCCGGCAACGCGCACGAAATCGGGGATGCTGCTGCAGTTGAATCGGTGGCTGATCGAGCGGTTCCGCATGGAAGAGACATGCGTAGTGGTCGTCGATGAGGCGCAGAACCTCTCGTGGGAGCTGCTGGAAGAGATACGGCTGCTGACCAATCTTGAGACCTCGTCGGAGAAGCTGTTGCAGATTGTGCTTTCGGGACAACCCGAGCTTGAAGAAAAGCTGCGCCATCCGAGTGTGCGGCAGCTGCGGCAGCGCGTTTCGCTCTGGTGCCGGACGCAGGCATTGACCGAGAGCCAGACCCACGCCTATGTCGCCGAACGCCTGCGAATCGCCGGAGCAAGCTGGCAGCTTTTTTCTCAAGAAGCACTCGACCTGGTTCACCGCTACAGCCGCGGGATTCCGCGCATCATCAATCTGCTGTGCGAGCACTCGCTGATTCTGGCGTATGTGGAGCAGGTGCAGCAGGTGACTACGACCATCGTCGAAAGCGTGGCCGCGGAGCTGGAATTGGAGATGCAGCCGTTCATGCTCTCTTCGGCCGCACTGGGCAATGGCGGAACGCAGTCGCCGCGGTCCGCAACGGAAGACAATTTTATTGCAGCTTTTGACAGAGAGACCCAGGGAAGGCGAGATCGATGAGCCGAATTTACGAAGCACTCCAGAAGGCAGAATCTGAGCGGAAGTTGGAGCGGCGCGAACCAGAGTCGCGGGCACCGGAGAACCCGGTCAGCGCAGCGATGGCTGCAGCTGCAGCGGTGGCAGAGACCGAAGAGCGTGCCGCCGAGCCGATCTTCGCCGAGCCAACCTTTGCCGAGCCGAGGTTCGCCGAGACGTATCGTGAACCGTCCGCGCCGCGCGCCGGTGGAGATTCGCTCGATATGAGCAAGGTCGTAACGAGGCCCTGGTCGCCGTCTCTGGCGCAGTTGCCCGCATTGCTGGAGCGGGGGCCTGCAGTGGAGCAGTTTCGTAGCCTGCGTTCGCGGATATTTGAGCTTCGCGACATCAGCCCACTAAAGACGATCCTGGTCAGCAGCGGCCTGCCGCAGGAGGGAAAGAGCTTCGTCTCGACGAACCTGGCGCTGAGTCTGGCGCGCCATAAGAACAGCAAGGTGCTTTTGATCGACGGCGACATGCGCCGGTATACGCTGCACCAGATCCTGGGTTGCGAGTCGCATCCAGGGCTGGCAGATTATCTTGCGGGCAAGGCAAGTGCTGTGGACGTAATGCAGCGGCCTGAGCCGTTACAAACGACGGCTGCCGGGCCCGCACCAATACTGCCTAACCTGACTTTTATCGCAGGCGGTAACGGCGGAGACAAGGCGGCCGATCTCTCGGGCAGCCCGCGTTTTGGGGAACTGGTTCGGCTTGCGGCGCCACACTTCGATTGGATCATTGTGGATTCCTCGCCGGTGTTGCCGGTCTCCGATGCGGTCAACCTTGCCAGGTCGTGTGATGGCGTTCTGCTGGTCGCGCGTGGAGGAGTGACGAAGTTCCCAGTCGCGCAACGTGCACAGGCTGAGTTAAAGGCGTCGAATATTCTGGGTTTTGTGCTCAACGCTGTGCATGACACCCCCGAAGTCGGTAGCTACTACGGCTACAACGCCAGCAACCAGTAAAACGGAGCAATTGAAACGATGATCCGGCTGTTCAATGTGTATTACCCCACCCGCACCATCGTTCTCCTGCTGTGTGAAGCGCTGATTGTCAGTGGCTGCTTCCTGCTGGCGACGGTATTGCTGCAGGGGCCGGATACCTATCTCGTCCTTAACTACGAATATGGCGGCCTGAAGATCCTTGGTCTGACGATCTTGACGTTACTTTGTTCTTATTATTTCGATCTCTATGAGCCCCAGCGCATCTCCGCACGCTGGGAGATTTACTTTCGTCTTCTGCTGGTCCTCGGGTTTCTCTCTTTTCTGCTTTCAGCAATCATTTATCTATTTCCCGACGCAGACATTGCTCACTATGTCCTGCTGCTGGGGCTCATCTTTCTTACTTTGGCACTGGTAGTTTGGCGCAGTGCTTATGAATGGATCATTGGAAGGGAGATGTTCCGGGAACGGGTCTATGTTCTGGGTGCGGGAGAACGCGCGCAGGCGATCGTTGAGTTGCTCCAGACGCGCAAGGACGCGGGCATGCATGTTGTCGGTTGGGACGGTGTGCTGCCCGACAAGGCGGAGCGCAAGGAGGCGTTCAATGCTGCTCTGGAGAGGTTTTCCGGGCCGAAGCCGCCCATCGATCGAGTCATCGTTGCACTTGAAGACCGCCGCGGCGAGTTTCCCGTGGATGGACTGCTTAGGCTGCGATTCAATGGAGTCATGATTGAAGATGCGGGAAGCCTGCTGGAGCGGCTGACCGGCAAGCTGCATCTGGATGGACTTCATCCCAGCAGCTTTATCTATAGCGAAGGGTTTCGGGTGAAGCCATCGCAGCAAATCGCGCGACGCATTGTGTCGACGCTGACGGCAGCAGTCGGCCTGCTCCTGTTCCTTCCATTCTTTCCGTTCGTTGTGCTGATGGTTCGTCTCTCTTCGCCCGGGCCGATCTTCTTCAAGCAGACCCGCGTGGGTCTCGGCGGAAGGCCCTTCAGCGTTTATAAGTTTCGTACCATGCGAACCGATGCCGAGGAGGCCGGAGCCAAGTGGGCCACCAAGAACGATCCACGGGTGACCCGCGTCGGCATGTTTATGCGGAAGACGCGACTGGATGAGGTACCCCAGCTATGGAATGTGCTGAGCGGCGACATGGGGTTTGTCGGTCCGCGTCCGGAGCGGCCCGAGTTTGTGCCGTGGCTCTGCGAGCAGATTCCATACTTCAACCTGCGCCATATGATCCGTCCCGGACTGACGGGATGGGCGCAGGTGCGCTATGGATATGGAGCGACGCTGGCCGAGGCCCGCGAAAAGCTGGAGTTCGATCTTTACTACATCAAGCACATGACCCTCGGGCTCGATCTGTTGATCATGTTCGAGACCGTGAAGACCATCTTGAGGCGTCAGGGCGCGCAATAGGGCGGGCTGGCGGCGTTGTAAGGACGCTTGGTTCCGCCTAACTCACAAGCCAACTCGAGATAGGGTCAGTAGATTCGTGTGCGAGAGGAGAGGGCCGGCTTAAGCGTCCGCTCTGCTTTCTTGACCAGATGAGGGATACGAAGGGGACGGGGCGGGACCTCTGGCATACCAACCTCGCTCAGCTTATAAAGCAGCGACCTGTAGCTGATCTGGAGCCACTTTGCCGTTTTTTGCCGGTTCCAGCTGTTTTCCTGCAGGACCTTCAGGATGATCTGACGTTCGAGGTCCTGGGTGGCCTTCTTGGTAATGTTCTTGAGCGATACCGGCTCGCTCAGGTCGATCTCGGTGACGATGCCACGGGGGGCCTCGGGCATAAGCTCCGCGACGAGCGCCTCCTCGCTGCCGATAAGGACGTAGCTGCGGATGAGGTTCTCCAGCTGGCGGACGTTACCCGGCCAATGGTAGTTCTGCATAAGCCGAACGGCGCTACGGGAGAGCAATTCCGGCGTGTTATGGAAAACCTTTGCATAGTGGTCGATGAAATAGTCGATCAAAATTGGCAGATCTGCGATCCGTTGCCGCAGGGGCGGAAGGTTGATGGTCACCGCATTGATACGGAAAAGGAAGTCCAGGCGGAATGTCCCCTCTTCGACCTGGTTGCGAAGGTCGCTGTTGGAGGCCGAGACCAGCCGGGTGGCGATGGAACGGGGTTCATGGCCGCCTACTCGGACGAAGGTACCGTCCTGCAACACTTGGAGCAGCTTGGATTGGACGGCCAGATCGAGGCTGCCGACCTCGTCCAGAAAGAGCGTACCGTTGTGCGACTGCTCGACCCGGCCGAGTTTTGTCGACATCGCACCAGTAAATGCCCCCTTTTCATAGCCAAAGAGCTCGGTCTCGAGCAGGGAATGGGGGATGGCTGGACAGCTTACTTTGACCAGGGACCCCCGCGCGCGCATGGAGAAGGCATGCAGCAGGCGCACGCAAATCTCCTTTCCCGTGCCACTCTCGCCCTGGATGAGGACGGGGACATCGGTCTCCGCGACCCGCTCCAGCTTATTTCGGACGGCCTGCATCGCGGCGGTCTTGCCGAAAATGATGTCCAGCGGAGGCAGGTTGAGAGAGGCGGCGGATTCGGCGTTGTGAACCAATGTCATTTTTTCCTATCGGCGTTGGGCAGACCCGCGAACTTTGCAATACGCTTCACACCAGCACGTTAATCGCCAATCATTAGACGCATGAGGAAAAAGAGGGGATAACTTCAGGGGTTTGAAGGGGAATTCGCGATAAAGAAAGCCTCGAAAGGGAGCGAAATTACAGTTTTGCGTCATATTTCAGGGTCACTGGGCCCTCTACAACCAAAGTAACCTAGTGAAAAAAATCCCTATTTTTTCGTTCCAGTGTGCCGACTACCATGTAAGCTAGGCCTACTTGGGATGGGGAGTGGAAAACCTTTATCTCTTTTGTCGGCAAAGTTCTTAACATTTTTATGTCAAAAGTCGTTAGACAATCTAAAATTCGCTGAGGATGATGTTGCAAAGACTCCCCACTTTGCGGCTGCTTCAATCGATTTGAGATGTGTTAGTTGGAATTCGGGAACGAGCAGGATTGAGAATTATCGCCAGGTTTGGGCAATAGAATTCAAATCGGCGAAATAGGGGTAATTGTATGTCAGCTGCGCTGTCCTATCCGGTTTCTGCCTTGAAGTCGAGTGCCAAGTCGCGGGCCCAGATTCTGATCTTGGAGCCTGACCTGGCAGTCCTCGATTATCTTCGGTTGACCCTTGGGTCTCAATACTCCCTCAGCCTATTTTCAGAGGAGCAGGCCCTTCTCGAACGGCTGGAAAAGGTCGAACAACCTGACCTTCTTCTGCTTGCGCTCCACACCAGCCGAGACCCTCTGCCGCTTTTGACTCACATTCGCTGCACGAAGCCGTATCTTCCAGTGATCGTCCTGTCGTGCTCGGCCGAGCTGCGTGACCTGGAGATGGTGATCCGGCTTGGGGTCCGCGGCATCGTGATGAAGCCGTTTATCGGCAGCGATGTCGAGCAGGCTATTGAGGAGCACCTTGCCTCTGCCGACAAAAACGTGCCCGCCGCCGACGCTCTAAAGGAAATCCCCCTTAACGAAACACACTCATTTGTGCGTTCGAGCAAGCGGATGCGCGATCTGGAGGCCCAGGCAGCCCTTGTGGCCCGCGCCGATATTCCTCTTCTGATCCTGGGAGAGAGCGGCACCGGCAAGGAGATCCTCGCGCTCTATACCCACAAGATGTCCGCGCGCAGCCAGAACATCTTTCTGAAGGTCAATTGCGCGGCGGTACCGGCCGATTTGTTGGAGAGCGAGCTGTTCGGCTATGAGCAGGGCGCATTTACTGGCGCGGTAAAGACCAAGCCGGGGAAGTTTGAGATCTGCACCGGTGGAACCATCTTTCTCGACGAGATTGGCGAGATGCCGGCAATTCTGCAAGCCAAGCTGCTGCAGGTGTTACAGGACGGGACGTTCTCGCGACTGGGAAGCCGATCGCCGATGAAGGTTGATGTCCGGGTCATCGCAGCCACCAACATCAACATGAAGGAAGCCATGGCTAACAAGAGCTTCCGTGAGGGCACTTTACTATCGCCTCAACGGGTTTACCCTAAGCATTCCACCGCTGCGGGAGCGCAAGGAGGAGATTCCGGTACTATCGGAGTACTTCATGCGCAAGGGAGCCAAGCGCTACGGACGTGAATCGCTGCCGTTCTCGGCGAACCTGTTGAGCGTCCTGGCAGAACACTCGTGGCCGGGCAATTTGCGCGAGTTGGAGAACGTTGTCAACCGT
The DNA here is from genome assembly GCA_963756685.1 of uncultured Acidobacteriaceae bacterium. Lineage (GTDB taxonomy): Bacteria > Acidobacteriota > Terriglobia > Terriglobales > Acidobacteriaceae > Edaphobacter. Next base: position 691,646 of record CAVWON010000001.1, on the reverse strand, counting down.
TACCTCGTGCTTGGGGACGAGAGGTCGATCGTCGAAGAGCTTTCCCCTTCCACTGCATATCAGGGCGCGGTGGCCGCCCCCCAGGAGGTGCCGAATGGCGCAGGGCTCAAGGCGATGGTTCGCAACCTGAAGGGTGATGCGGAGTCGACGGCAATTGCACAGGTGTTGGAGGGGGTTGGATGGAACAGGAAGGCCGCGGCAAACGATCTGCAAATAAGCTACAAGGCGCTCCTGTACAAGATCAAGCAATACGATCTGTCGCCGCGGAACCACGCGTCGTAGTGTCGAAGAAGGCCGACAAAGAGCTGTCCGATAGTTACCGCGTCGTTATCCGCTATGAGAACCATGCTGTCCGGGGACTGGCGGAGCCGAGCGAACTGGGGTCGATCGAACAGCTATTGCGAAACGACCCTATCTATCCGCTTGATTCGATTCGACTGAAGCTGCTGGATTCAAACACCGTGGAAGATGTGTCTACGAAGGACGCGAAGGCGGTCTTTTTCGTCAAGACCTTCGATGGAGACCTTCGCCACAGGGCGCTGCATTTTCATGAACATGCGCCGACGGTGCCGGGTCTATGGGTGCGAGTTTATTTCTACGATGGCGAGATGATTGAAGGAATCATCAGCAATACCAGAGACTTTGTGCTGGAGGCTGGTTTTTTTCTGCGGCCGACTGACCCGAATGGAAACAACAGGCTGGTCTATGTGCTCAAGGCGGGGCTCAAGGACTTCCATGTGCTCGGGATGCGCAATTTCTCGAAAAATCCTGCATAGATTTCAAAAAAATATTGGGCGTGGCTGGGTTGGGCGAAACTGCGGTTTTTGCCCGTGTTTTTGAGGGTGGTTTTGGAAAATGTGCTGCGCAGTGGTGGTGTTTTTGTGGTGAAGTTGTGGTGGATTGCGTGGTAAATGCGGCCTGATTCGTGGTCGATTTCAAGCGCTAAAAATTTTCCAATTTTTTCAGAAATATTTTTTGTCTTCTTTTCACTTCCCCCGCAGAGGAGAGTTGTTTGCGAACTGAGATATGCGCAAGGCTCTGCATCTCTGCGCAGAACCTTGCGACTTGCTCGAGCAGAGTGACACGGATGGGAACGTTACTCGATGCACGAGTATCAGATTTTCCACGTCGACTATTCGTGCCGCAGGGCCTGCATAGGGTCTATGCGGGAGGCCCGGCGTGCCGGACCGTAGCCTGCAGCGACGGCGATGGCCAGTAAGAGCACCGCGGCAGGAATGAACGTGGCGGGATCTGTGGGCTGGAGCCCGTAGAGCATAGAGCGGACGAATCGCGTGAGGCCGAAGGCAGCGGCGAGACCGATTGCGATGCCAAAGACCGCGAGCGAAGAGCTTTCGCGGAGGACCATCCATAGCAGGCCTGCCGGGCGCGGGCGCCGAGGGCCATGCGAACGCCGATCTCGCTGGTGCGGCGGGCGACGTTGTAGGCCATGATGCCGTAGATTCCGATGCAGGCAAGGACAAGGGCCAGGACGCCGAACCCAGCGGTGAGCGTGGCGAAGAGACGCTGCTGCGAGATGCTGTCTTCGATCTGTTCGGTCTGGGTGCGGATGTCGCGTAGGGGGAGGTCGCTTGTCGATGGACTCGACGGCATTGCGGAGAGCGGGAACGATGGCAGCGGGAGAGAGTTGAGTCTTGATTGTGTAGGTGATGAACTGCTCTCCTTTGGCCTGGCGGTAGAGGGTGTAGAAGGTTGGCGGCGGATCTCCCTGGATCCGATCGTATTTGGCGTCGGCGGAGACGCCGATGATCTGGTAGATGGTTTCAGGATCGCCCTGGTTCAGTTCCGTAACAAAGGTCCTGCCGACAGGATCGATGTCCGGGTAGACGCTATGGGCGAGACTTTGGTTGATGACTGCGACGAGTGGGGAGGTTGCGGTGTCGGTTGAGCCGAAGCTTCGGCCATAGAGGATAGGAATGCGGTAGGTCTCGAAGAAGTTCAGGCCGACTCTGTTGACGTCGCGATATTGATTGTCGCCTGCAGGTTTGGGCTGGCCTGTGGGTCGGAAGGTGGAGTTGGAGATATTGTGGGCAACCAAGGGGTTCTCGACGAGCGTGACGGACTGGACGCCGGGAACTTCAGCGAGGCGGTCTTCGATGCGTTGGTGGAGGGCGACGTTTTGTGGCGCGGGGTAGCGGGTGGGCGGGGCCTGTAAGGTGAAGAGCAGGAGGTTGTGGGGGTCGAACCCGAGGCTGGTGGTGTTGAGATTGATCAGCGTGCGCGCGAAGAGACCCGCTCCAATGACGAGGAGCATGGAGAGCGCGATCTGGAAGACGACGATGGACCTGCCGGCGAGGCCTTTGCGGCGACGGGTCGCAGAAGAAGCGCTGTCCTTGAGCGCAGTGTTCACGTCGGTGCGAGTGGCTTGCCATGCGGGGGCGAGGCCGAAGAGGATGCCGGTGAGGATGGAGATCGCAGCTGTGAAGGCGAAGATGCGGAGGTCGAATCGGGCGTTCAGGGGCGCGGGCCGCCAAGCGGATGAGAGCAGGTGCGGGATGATGTTACGGCCAAGGTAGCCGAGGACGAAACCGGCGATGCCTCCGAGCGAGGAGAGGAGGAGGCTTTCGGTCAATACCTGGCGAAGGACGCGTGAGCGGGTAGCTCCGAGGGCGAGGCGAACGGACATTTCACGCTGCCGGGCGGCGGAACGGGCCAACAAGAGGTTGGCGAGATTGGCGCAGGCGAGCAGAAGGACGAAGCCCGTGAGCACGGAGAGGACATAGATAGACCCAGCGTAGTTATGAGTGGCTGCTGCGAGACCCTGACTGCCGGATTCAACGACGAAGTCAGGCATCCTCGCGTCCTTCGCTACGGGAACGGTGGCGCGTATGTCCTGGTCGAGCCAGACGGCGAAGGCCGAGCGGACGGCGTCGTCGGAGATGCCAGGGCGAGTGCGGCCCATGATCGACATCCACCATTGGCCAGGGTCTTGGAGAACAGAGCCGGTGCGCTCGGGTGCCAGCGTGGGTTGCATGCTGAAGGGAAGGAAGACGTCAGGAGAGAGCTGAACGCTGGCGACTCCGGTGAAGCCGGGTGGGTTGACGCCAATGATGGTGATGGGGACGAGGTTGAGTTGAATGGTTTTGCCGATGACTGAGGGAGAACGTCCGAAGAGACGGGCCCAGAGGCCGTCGCTGATGACTGCGACGGGGCCAGATCCGGGCGTAGTGTCGTCGGATGGCTGGATGGCGCGGCCGAGAACGGGTTGAACGCCGAGTTGCTGGTAGAAGTTTCCGGAGACAAGCTCGCCGGTGACGGTGTCGGCGTGACCGTCGATGGTAGCGGTGAAGCGGTTGAAGTCGCCGAGATGCTTGAAGGCGAAGAGATCTTCAAGCACGGGTTTGGCCAGGTTTTGCTGGCGCATCATCTGGTAGACGGGGTACGAGAAGGAGTGGGTGATGGAACGGCCATCGGGCGTTTCGTAGAAGTCGCCCCAGAAATTATGAAGAGGACTGTGATTGTCTCTGATGATGGCGAAGAGGCGAAGCTGGTTGGGCTGAGGCACCGCGAGGCGGTCGAGGAGGACGCCTTTGGCGAGGGTGAAGATGATGGTGTTGGCCCCGATGCCCAGGGCAAGCGAGGCGACAGCGACGGCGGTGAAGCCCGGGCTGCGACGAAGCATTCGAACGGCGTAGCGGAGATCGGCGCGGAGTTCGTCGAGGAGACGGAGGCCGAGGGAGGAGCGGATGTTCTCTTTGTGGGTTTCGATGTGGCCGAACTCGATGCGGGCGCGGCGGAGAGCTTCGGTGGGGGTGAGACCGGTACGCTGGAGATCTTCGGCGCGGAGCTCAATGTGGGTGCGGAGTTCGGCTTCGATGCCGGACTCGAGGGAGTCGCGGCGGAGGAGGGAGTTGAAATAGGAGCGAAGTTTGGACTTCATGGTTGGAGCTCCTCCCGGAGTAAGGTTGAGGACGCCGCGATGAGGGAATCGCTGATCCAGCTATGGGGCCCTCGGAAGGGAGCTGGTGGCGACGCTGGCCGTTCGCTTTCTCCTAGAATTTCTAGGAGAGTTTAGCGGCAGGTCTCCTAGACTGTCAAGGAGAGTCAGTCCGCAGTAATCGCCAGTATGCGCATTGAGTATCGTCGGGAGACAAATAAAACCGTCAGATTGGGTAACATGTTTCATATATCAGAGTCGGTGGTTGAAGTCATAGAGAGGACGTTCACGTGTCAGAGGACAAGGACCAGGTACGAGTAAGTCGGCGGAAGTTTCTTGAGGCCGGATCTGCGGTGTTGGTGGCGGCGGCGGGGATGCAGGCCGCGCAGGGCCAGGGGCAGGAGAAGCCTGTTACGACGCCGAACCACACGGGCGTCAACGAGAGCCAGCCCTTACCGATCAACAAACCGCTGGACGATCAGAACCCCTCATCGGTGTGGCCGCCTGAGACCGATGCGGGCGGGCAGCAGCCGTTCAAGTATCCGTTTTCGTTTGCTCATAAGCGGATTGAAGAGGGCGGATGGACACGGCAGGTCACGGTGCGCGACCTCCCGATCTCGAAGAAGATGGCTGGCGTGCAGATGCGACTGATCAAGGGCGGCATCCGCGAGTTGCACTGGCATGTAGGTTCGGAGTGGGCGTTTATGATCTCCGGCACGGCGCGTATTACTGCGGTCGACCAACAGGGACGCGCGTTTGTCGAGGACGTGAACGCCGGTGATCTGTGGCTGTTCCCGGGCGGCATTCCGCACTCGATCCAGGGAGTTGGGGAGGACGGCGCGACTTTTCTGCTGGTGTTCGACGACGGGAACTTCAATGAGTTTCAGACGTTTTTGTTGACAGACTGGCTGACGCATACGCCGAAGGAGGTGTTGGCGAAGAACTTCGACGTGCCTGAGGACACCTTCAAGAACGTTCCGAAGAAGGAGCTGTTTATCTTCGAGCGTCCACTGCCGCGTCCGCTGGCGGAGGAGAAGCGCGATGCCTCGGCGGTAACAGGCATGGTGCCGAACACCTATGCGTTCTTTCCGGGCAAGATGCAGCCGACCAAGGTGTCAAAGGGCGGAGAGGTGAAGATCGTCGATGTGAAGAACTTTCCGGCGACCAACATTGCGGCGGCGATCGTGACGCTGAAGCCGGGCGGACTGCGAGAGCTGCACTGGCATCCGAATGAGGACGAGTGGCAGTACTTCGTGAAGGGCAAGGGGCGGATGACGGTGTTTTCCGCCGGTGGACATGCGCGAACGATGGACTTCGAGGAGGGCGATGTAGGGTACATCGAGAGATCGATGCCGCACTATATCGAAAGCACCGGCGACACAGACCTGGTGTTCCTGGAGGTCTTCCCAACGCCGCATTACGAGGACATCTCGCTTGCCGAGTGGCTGGCGCATACGCCCTCGCGGCTGGTGGACCAGCATCTGGGTACCGGTGAGGAGTTCCTGCGAAAGATTGACAAGAAGGTGATGGTGATTACGCCCGAGTAGGTTCGCTTGCTCTACGAGCTACTACTTCGCTCTCGTTGGGGAATGTATAAAAGGCCCGGACTCTAGATCCGGGCCTTCTGCGTTTGATGCCGTGGGAACTCCTCAGAAAGACGATCTGACGACGTCAAGAGTTACCGTAGTCGTATGGGTGATACCTCCACCGGTCGCTGTGATGGTGATCGTGTGATTTCCGGTCGAAGCGTTCCTTCCGACCCTTACCGTCATTGTTGATGAACCCGATCCCGGCGCCGTTATAGAACTGGGGGAGAAGGTCACGGTTTGGTTGCTTCCCTGTCCCGAAGCTGACAGGGTAATTGCCGAGTTGAAGCCGCCAGAGACAGCCGTCGTGATTGTCGCGGTGCCGGACGAGTTTCGCGCCACCGTAATTGATGGTGGGCGAGGCGGAGATGGTGAAGGCAGCAGCCACACCGGAGGTGACCGTCAGTGAAACGGTCGCAGTCTGTGTCAGGCCGCCGCCTGTGCCGGTAATCGTGATGCTATAGGTGCCGGCCGTCGTACCGGAGGCCACGGCGAAGGTCACAGTGGAGGTGCCTGAGCCGGGTGCAGCAATAGACGTTGGGCTGAAGCTGACAGTCACGCCGGACGGCGCGCCAGATGCAGTCAGAGCGACGGCTGAGCTAAATCCACCGGAGACTGCGGTTGTGATGGTGGAAGTTCCGTTGCTGCCCGCGGCGACTGAGACTGCTGTGGGCGACGCTGAGAGCGTGAAGGCCGGGGTTTGTGTCGACGATCCAGTGAGCGCAGCGATCAGGCCAGCGTTCGGACTGCCCCATCCGGTCACCAGATCGTAGCCGGTCACTGCTGAATAGCTGCCGGAGGTGCCGCTCGTAATGTCGTGGAAGTCGGTGCCGTAGCTGGAGGTCACGTTCTGCGCGTAGATCGTCGGGTTGATGAAGCCGATGCGCGGCTGACTGTTTGCGGCCAACTGCTGATTGACGAGCGCAATGTAGCCGGCCCACATGGGAGCAGCGAAGCTGGTGCCACCGTATTCGTTGGCGAGGCATGCGGTCTGGTCGGCGCAGGTGTAGAAGGTGAAGTTCGCGTTTGCCGATACGTCCGGGCCGTTGCGATAGGCGGTCGAACCCCGGTTGCTCGAGTTGATCACTCCGGGGAGCTGCTGCCATGAGGGGATGGCGATCTTGTCCGGCGAGATTCCGCCGCCGCTGTCTGACCAGGCGGTCTCAGACGCCCATCCGGCACCCGCCCCGGTTGTTACCAGGTCCGTGCCGCCGACTGAAACGACATTCGCATCGTCCGCTGGCCAGGCTTCGACTCTCGACGACCAGGTGGAACTATCACCGGAGGCCGCAAAGAAGTTCTGGCCCTGGGCCGCCATCTTCTGGAAGTATGGGTCAAGCGTGCTGGGGTCCGCGGGTGTCCAACCCCATGAACAGCCGATTGTGGTGGGCAGAGGGTCGTGCGTCGTCATGGCGCTGATCATCGCGGTATCGGTGGACCCGACGTACATTACGAGACTTGCGAGCCCCGGAGCCATGCCAATCGCCTGGGTCATGTCGAGGGTCTGTTCGGTGTCATCACAGTTGCCGCCGGCCCTGGTATCCAGGCAGGAGGTGCTCGTCCCGTCTGTGGAGAGGAGGGTGATGGGCACGTTGTTGGTTTGGCCGACGTTGTTGAAGTACGTATTCAAGTCGGCGAGATCGGTGCCTAAATATTCGAGCAATCCGAGGTTCTGGCCGACGCCGGTGAGGGCCGTCCCGCCGTAGTAGGCTGCGCGCATGTCGCTGCCCAGGAATGAAGCTGAGGGGCCGGAGCCGGTGGTGGCGTGCGAGACGACAGCGTCGACGTCAATACCGTGGGCCTTTGCATAGTCACTCTTCTTCTCCAGCATGGTGTGCGGGATGGAGTAGTTGTCCAAACCGGAGATGTGCCAAAGGTTGAAGGGGAGATATGTTGTCGGCTCGCGGTTCGGCGCGTAGAAGGTGCGTCCTTCGGTGGGGTGCTGATAGGTGCCCATGCTTACATGGAAGGCACTCTGGATAGCGGGGACAGGGCCTTTGACCTGCACGTCCATTCCGTCGCGCGAACCGCCAACGACCGTCAGGCCGTTCATCTGCGCAAAGAGAACTACAGCGTCATAGTCGGCCTGGCTGGGGCCAAACTTTGCGGTGAACTCCGGCACGGTGAGGAAGTGCCGGTAGGAGGGGCTGGTCGGATTGTAGAGCTCGCTCAGAAAGATCTTCAGGCCTGCCGGATCGCTCAGCGGCAAAACAATGTCCAGAGTCATGGTCTGGTTTGCGGGGAGCTGCCCGAGGGCGAGCGCCTGACCGTTGCGAGTGACTTCGCGCACATGACGCGTCATCACGGACTGCGCCTCGGAGGTTGTTGCTGCGATGGACAGAATCGCAAGGATGGCGAACAGAAATGGACCGAATCTGCGCATCGCGATTTCTCCTCTGGAGGTAGAAATTTGTGTCTCTTCGGTAGGCCCGCCTAATTGTGCCCCCGTTGCTTAGGAGTGTCAATCTTTATCAAAGGGCACTTTTGGGGCCGCAGTGTTAGTCGCTGTGTCGTCTGTTTCATCAAGGGTGCCAAGCGTTTTGGGAGCCGTGCAGAGCGGGAAGACCGGGGTTCGCGGCTGCGGGTCGACGGTTGCGGGCGCGATAGAAGGTGTAGCCGATGATGTTGCTGAGGAGGGTGGTGCCGAGGATCTTGGCTGCGTAGGCGCGGGGGTCGACGACGTCGACGAAGGGATAGGCCGAGATCAGCAAGCTGAAGAGGGTGGCGCAGAGACCAATGAGGGACGTCCAGCGGATCCAACGGGGCAGCTTCGCGCGAAGGGCCCTTGCCCCGATGAGCGGGATGGCGAACATGGCGAGGTAGGCGATCTCGTAGTGGGTGATGGCGGCGTTTTGGAGGACCTGGAAGGCCTCCTGTGCGTGGACGCCGATGTTTCCGAGGACGAGCAGAAGCAGGACGAGCGCGCAGGTGAAGATCGTGGAGTTGATGGGAGTGCGATAGCGTGGGTGGAGGCGGGTGAACCAGGCGGGGATAAGGTGGTCCCAGCCGGCGGTCATGGGGAGACGGGTGACTCCGGTGAAGATGAAGCTGGAGGCGGCGATGAGGCGGAATTGCAGCAGGAGGATGGCGGTCATCGCGACGAGGTTGGCGAGGCCGTTATTGCCGAGAGCATAGCGGAGGGTCTGGGGGATGGGGGCGATGAAGTCGATGTGGCCACGGGAGAACGCGACGACGGAGCTGGTGCCGAGGATGAACATCGCGCAGATCACGGGCGAGGAGATGACGACAGACCGGCCGATGGAGCGGGCGGCGTCCTTGCTTTCGCCGGCGAGGATGGCGATGTACTCGAGACCGCAGAGGGCGCCGAAGATCATCTGGCCGAAGAGGGCGAGGGAGATCAGGTTGAGTTTGGGGAGTTGGATCGGTAGCGGCTCGTAGTGGATGTGCATGTGCTGGGAGAGCGCCCAAAGCGGTAGCAGGACGAGCGCGGAGTAGACGATGAGGATCGAGACGCCGCCGACGTTGTGGATCCATTTGCCGAGTTCGAGGCCGCGGGCTGCGGCGGCCGTGATACCAACGGTAATGATGGCGGGGATCGCGAAGGACGCGAGGTGGTTTTCGGGCAGCCAGGTGGCCGACGGGCCGACGAAGTAGGAGATTTCGGTCGGGATGGCGTAGAGGATGGCGGCAGTGACGGCGATGCCGTAGAACCAGAGGTTCCATGCGGTCATGAAGCCGCCAAGGTCGCCGAAAGCGGTATGTGCCCAGACGTAGAGGCCGCCTTCGAGCGGCATCTCACGATTGAGGTAGATGACGGAGACGGCCATGGGCAGGTAAAAGACGACCATCGCGGCGATCCAGGTGATGGCCTGGGCACGGCCAAGCCCGGCAGCGACGCCCACCCAGGAGCTTCCGACGACACAGAGTATCTGCGTAAGGACAAGGTCGCGGAGACGGAGCCGGCGGTGAAGGCTTGCCGCCGGTGTGGGCGGAGTTGAGGGCATGTGCTGGGTATGGTCGCACAGAGTGGCGGAACTTCGATGATTTTTCTGCGGCCATCGCTGCCTTTGTTCTCTTGCCCTGGCCGGTGCCATGGATATAGGCTTCAGGGCATGAGAAAAATCAGTCTGAGAACGACCCGGATGGCGGCTGGGCTATGCGCCGTCGCCATGAGCTGCTGTGTTGCAAGCGCGCAGATGGGGGACATGGACGGGATGCATCATCATGATGCTCCGGCAGCAGGCGAGAAGCTTGGGTCGGTTTCGTTTCCTGTGTCGTGCGAGGCTTCGTCGAAGGTTCCGATGGAACGGGGGATCGCGCTGCTGCACTCGTTCGGCTATGAGGAGGCGGAGGAGCAGTTTACGGCTGTGACCAAGAGCGATCCGAAGTGTGCGATGGCCTACTGGGGCGTCGCGATGAGCTTGTTTCATCAACTATGGTCAGACAAGGCTTCGATGAATAAAGGCTGGGCGGCGATGCAGGAGGCCCAGAGACTCGATGCGAAGACCGATCGCGAACGAATGTACATTGCAGCCTTGAGCAGCTATTACGACCCGGCGAAGCCTAACCATCAGGCCCGGGTGGACGCTTACACGGCGGGAATGCTGGCGCTGCACAAGGCCTATCCGGCCGATGTCGAGGCATCGGCGTTTTATGCGCTGTCGCTGCTGGCGGACGTCGCACCGGGCGACACGAGTTTGGTGAAGGAGCGCGAGGCGCTCGCGGTACTGGTGCCGCTCTTCGAACAACACCCCGACCATCCCGGGTTGGCGCACTACATCATCCATACCTGCGATACGCCTGCGCTGGCGCAGCAGGGGTTAGCTGCGGCCCAGAAGTACGCGCAGATTGCTTCGTCTTCGCCACATGCACTGCACATGCCGGGGCATATTTTTGCGCGGCTGGGTATGTGGCAGGAGGACATTGATTCGAACCTGGCTTCGGTCGCGGCGAGCAAGAAGGCGGAGGCAGCGGGAATACCGGGCGCACATCATCAACTGCATGCGGACGAGTTTTTGCTGTATGCGTACTTGCAGACGGGGCAGGACGGGACGGCGAAGGAGATGGTGGATGGGATCAACCAGCTCGCCGACCGGCTGGATGCGATGCAGGGCATGGACGATATGAAGGCGAAGACCGGACTTGTGCGCAATGAGTTTCCCGCGATCTATTACCTGGAGATGCGGGACTGGGCGGGCGCATCGGTGGTGAAGGTCTATCCCGCCACGCCGTCGGTCTTTACCGTCGATGCGATATGGGCGCGAGGCATCGCGAACGGCCGTTTGAGACGCGCCAAGGAAGCGGCCGAAGACCTCGCACAGTTCGACGCGGTCCTCGATGCTTACAAGAAGACAAAGCCAGGTGTACCGACGCCGGGACTAGACATCTATCGCAATGAGATGCTGGCCTGGCAACAGTACGCAGAAGGGACCGACGCCGCCGCTGTGACAACGATGCGCAAGGCAGCGGAGGAACAGGACAAGCTGGGACAAGCCGAGGTAGACCTTCCCGCAAGAGAGATGCTGGGTGACATGTTGATGGACCTGAAACGTCCGAAGGAGGCGTTGGTGGAGTATAAGGTCGCGCTGACGCTCAGTCCCAACCGGCTGAATGGTTTGTACGGAGCAGGACGCGCCGCCGAGGCGCTGGGGATGAAGAAGGAAGCCGGCGAATATTACGCGGTGATTTTGAAGAACACGGAAGATGGGGCGCACTCTTCGCGGCCATCGGTGGCGCATGCAAAGGCCTTTGTGGTAGGGAATGCCAATGTTGGGCAGTAAGTTTGCGCTTTTGGTAGTAGAAAAATAGAAGAGGCAGCCTTGGCGGCTGCCTCTTCTATTTGTAACAGTAATTGGTGCTTATACGCCGACCGGTTCGGCGACCTTGACGTTGACCGGCGTGAGCCAGTTGTGGCGGTCGGGGCTGGTGCCGTTGACGATGCCGAAGAACTCATCGTGCAGGGCCTTGGTGATGGGGCCCATAGTGCCGTCGCCCACCAGGATGCGGTCGACCGAGCGGAGGTGTGTGACCTCGGCGGCGGTGCCGGTGAAGAAGGCCTCGTCGCAGATGTAAAGCATCTCGCGGGGAAGTGCCTGCTCGACCACTTCGATGCCGAGCTGCCGCGCCAGCGTGAGGACGGAGCTGCGGGTGATGCCGTTGAGCACGGAGTTCGCGAGGGGCGTGGTGTAGAGGACGCCGCCGCGGACGAGGAACAGGTTCTCGCCAGAGCCCTCGGAGAGGTATCCGTTCGTATCGAGCGCGATGCCCTCGGAGTAGCCGTTGATCTCGGCCTCCATGCGGATGAGCTGCGAGTTCATGTAGTTGGCGCCGGCCTTGGCGAGCGAGGGCATGGTGTTAGGCGCGAGGCGGCTCCAACTGGAGACGCAGACGTCGGCGCCTTCGTTGCCCGGGACGTACTTGCCCCACGGGAAGTTGGCGATGTAGACCTCGACCGGGCTCTTGAGCGGGTTGACGCCCATCTCGCCGTAGCCGCGGAAGGCGATGGGGCGGATGTAGCAGGGAGCGATGCCGTTGGCTTCGACCACATCGACGACGGCAGAGGAGAGCTGGTCGGCGGTGTAGGGCAGCGGCATGCGATAGATCTTCGCGGAGTCGACGAGGCGGGCCATGTGCTCGGGCAGGCGGAAGATGCCGGCGCCGTTCGGCTGGGTGTAGCAGCGGATGCCTTCGAAGACCGACGAGCCGTAGTGGACGACGTGAGACATGACGTGGATCTGCGCCTGGTCCCAGGGGATGAGTTTTCCGTTGTGCCAGATGTTGTTGGTGGTCTGAATCGTCATTCGCGCTCTCCTGTTGGCATTAATTATAGCGGGTTGGCGGCATGGGAGAATGGGGAGTGATCTTTGATCCTCATTCGGTCAGCCTTGCCGGCCTGGAGCGCTCGGCGTATGTGCGGTTTTCCGTGCTGGCGTTGAGCTCCATCTTCTTTCTGGTGGATCCGTTTGCTGCGCTGCCGACGTTCCTTGCGGTGACGGCAGGGGCGAACGCTCAACGGCGGCGAAAGATGGCGTGGAAGGCCTCGGTGACGGCGCTGGTGGTGCTGAGCGCGTTTGCGGTGGCGGGCCAGTATATCTTTCGCATGTTCGGAATTACGCTGCCCGCGTTTGAGATCGCGGGTGGGGTGATTCTGCTGCTGATCGGGCTGGATATGCTCGAGGCGAAGCGGTCGCCGACCCAGGAGTCGCACGAGGAGGCCGCGGAGGCGGCACTTAAGGAAGATGCAGGCATTGTGCCGCTGGGAATTCCGATGCTTGCCGGCCCGGGTTCGATCACCAGCGTGATGGTGCTGGTGGGGCAGGCGCAGACGCGTTGGCAAATGGTCGCGATCCTGGCTTCGATCTTCATTACGGCCGCGATCTGCTACCTCGTGCTGGGTAATTCGGACCGCGTGGCGCGAGCGATGGGCGAGACCGGGGTGAGGATCCTTGTGCGTATCATGGGGCTGCTGCTGGTCGCACTGGCGGTGCAATATTTTGTGAACGGCATGGTGGACCTGGGCGTAATCGCCAAACCGTAGAGGATTCGGCGTAAGATCGGAGCTGTCCCTTCGTGTGAGTTTTCGGCAACTTTGAGGTCTCACCAGGCATCACAACTCTGTCGCGACAGACCCTTCAAGCGAGAAGAAGACTATGCCCCAGACTGCAGAAACGACCGCCGCCGCAACCTCCCTGCTCGCCCGCTACAAGACGGTGCGTCAGGCCAGCCAGCGTCTTTGTAGCCCGTTGTCGCCGGAGGACATGATGGTGCAGTCGTGTCCGGAGGCGAGCCCGGTAAAGTGGCACCTCGCCCACACCAGCTGGTTCTTTGAGACGTTTGTTCTGCGTGAGTTCGCCGCCGGATACCAACCCTTCCACCCGGAATTTCATTGGCTCTTCAATAGCTACTACAACTCACTTGGCGATATGCCGGAGAAGAAGCTGCGGGCTTCGTTCTCGCGGCCGCCGCTCGATGCGATTCTCGCCTATCGCGCACACGTTGACGCCGCCATGATTGCGCGGATGCAGCATCCACTGGAGGACGAAGCCGCGCGCCGCATCATGCTTGGCCTCGAGCATGAACAGCAGCACCAGGAGCTAATCGCCACCGATGTCAAACACGCGCTCTTCACCAATCCGCTGCATCCGGCGTACGTTGAGGCGCCTGCGCAGCAGAGGTCCGAGTCGATCGCGCCGCCTATCGACTGGGTCGACTTTGCGCCTGGACTGACCGAGATCGGCCTCACACTTGACTCCGCTTCGACCGACACGTTTGCATTCGACAACGAGACCCCGCGCCATCCCGTTTATCTGCCGCCGTATCGCCTTGCTACCCGTTTGGTCACCTGTGCGGAGTACCTCGCCTTCATCGACCAGAACGGCTACAACCGCCCGGAGCTGTGGCTCGCCGAAGGCTGGACCACGATGCGCGCAGAGGGGTGGCAGGCGCCGCTTTACTGGCAGCGCGACAACAGCACGAACTCCGGTTGGCGCATCTACACGATGCACGGCTTCCGTTCGCTTGACGACCTGAGCGAGACGCCCGTGTGCCATCTCAGCTTCTTCGAAGCAGATGCTTATGCGCGCTGGGCGGGGCATCGTCTGCCCACAGAGTTCGAGTGGGAGCATGCCGCGAGCCAGCTTGGTCTGCTGCGTAAGGAGATCGATTCGCGGCCTGCACTGCTCACCCATCCAAAACCCGATGCAGAGAAGAAGGCAAGCGTTCTGCCGGCGACCGCAGCGAACCTTCTCGAGACCGGCAAACTGCACCCCGCGCCCGCTATGGCCCTGTCAGGCCTGCAGCAGATGTTCGGCGATGTGTGGGAGTGGACGCAATCGGGCTACACAGGCTATCCCGGCTACAAGCCGCTGCCTGGTGCGCTGGGCGAGTACAACGGTAAGTTCATGTCATCACAGGTCGTGCTTCGCGGAGGCTCGTGTGTCACGCCTGCGACACATATCCGTGCAACTTATCGCAACTTCTTCTCGCCTGCGACTCGCTGGCAGTTCTCTGGTCTCCGGCTGGCGCAGGACGGGGTGAAGTAATCTTCACTTCGTCCCGTTGACAGCGTTACGAGGCCAGCTTACTCCCGTCAGTTGTTCCGATACCTCCCACAGCCTTCGCGCGGCAGCTTCATCGAGCGCAGGTTTGGGAAGCTTTACGAGGATAGGGTCGCCCTTCAGATTGAACATGCGGTCAGGCGCGTAGTAGGTGCCGGAGGTGGCCTCCGGCGAGGTCGCGGCAAGCAACGTGGGCAGCGCTCCATGAGCTGCATCGTGCGACGTGAAGGTCGTGAAGGCCCGTTCAACCAGATTCAATTCTCTTCCCGGGCCGCTCGTTTGAAGATTGGTTCGGGCGTAGCCGGGATGGGCCGCGTTGCTGACCAGATTCAATCCCGCGGCCTTGGACCGTCTGGCCAGTTCCAGCATGAGCATGAGATCGGCCAGCTTGGACTGGCAGTAAGCCTTCCACGGTCGATAGGCATCTTTTCCACTGCAGATCGCCGAAGTTGATCTTTTTCAGGCCCATATTTGCCGCACCGCTGGAGACGGTCGTCACGCGAGGCGATGGCGCTCGCAGCAAAGCGGGAAGCAGCAGCAACGTGAGCGCGAATGGCCCGAAGTAGTTCGTACCGAACTGCATTTCAAATCCATCCTCGGTCACCTGTCGCCGTGGCAACCGCATCACGCCGGCGTTGTTCACTAACAGGTCCAGCTTCGGCCCGCTCGCGACCTTCGCGGCAAAGGCCCGCACCGATCCCTGACTGGCAAGGTCGAGCAATTCGAACCGGCCCTGGCCTTCGGCAACTGACGGCGGACGCGGTCGACGGCGTCCTGCCCCTTTTCTCTGGTTCGGGCCGTGAGAACGACTTCGGCCCCGGCGCGTGCCAGCTCCAGCGCGGTGTTCCAGCCGATGCCGCTATTTGCACCGGTCACAACAGCCAGCTTGCCCTGCTGAGAGGGAATATTCGCTTCGTTCCAATTCGCCATGTTTTGTCCTCTAAATCGCTCCTGCAAATATATGAGTGAGTACATGCTCATTATGATTCACAAAAAACGATTATTTTTTCCGCAGGATTCCCGCCCACAGCATCTCGAATCCGGCGGTTCGATACTCCTCCGCTCGATCCGGGTCCTCCGGGAGAAGTCGATCGCCGTCTCGGCTAATGCGCTCATCGTCGCGGCAATAAAGGGTTGCGGCAGGTCTTTGATAGTCCGCTGCGCCATTGCGTCGTGTGCGATTGTCTCGACCTCGACGAAGGGTGCGGAGCCGGCCGCCTTCGAGGCCTCCGTCAAGCCTTCCCAAACCATCATCTGCTTCAGGACCTTGTGCTGCGTCTCGTTGGCAATGCCCCACTCCACATATCGGTTCCAGACATGCTGAATTCTATGCCGCACGCTCGCCTTGCGTGGAAAGCCGGACATCATGGCGTCGGCCAGCTCCAGCTTGATCTCGCGATACAACGCGTTCACCAGCTCGTCCTTGGTCTTGAAGTAGGTAAACAGCGTTCCTTCGGCGACCCCTGCCACAGTCGAGATGGCGGCGGTTGGTGCGCCAAGCCCACGCTCTGCGAATACCTCAGTCGCTGCGGAGAGGATCGAGTTACGCTTGTCTTCGCTTCTGGGCCGGGCCATCAGGTGTGTCCTTTTGTAATGAGTATGTACTCATTATTTCATGACCCGCAATCCGCCATTCTTATCTCTTGGACGGCGGACTTGGGGTATGATTGACGATCTTCGGGCTAATTCGAGGCAAAGTTTGGAGTCCCGATCTGGAACGACACCGGGCCCGAATAAAAAATAAGCTGCACAGATTTCGGTTGAGATGCATCCAACCCAGACAGCGGTGGAGGGAGGATCCTCGAGGTATGCCGCCTGCCTGGTTGCAACGACCCAAGAGGACCCCCCACGTGTCAACATTCGCCATCGCTCCTGAAGCCGTATCGATAAGCACAGCCGAAGCCGTGGTTCGTGAGGTGCATTTGGGCCTTCTGGCAACACCGAAGACCCTCGCACCCTGGCTCTTCTACGACGAGGCCGGCTCACGTCTCTTCGAACAAATCACCGAACTCCCCGAGTACTACCTGACCCGAACCGAGCGAGGCATCTTCGCTGCCAACGCAGAAGAAATTCTGCGCGAAGCGGCGCATGGGCAAGGTCCGCATCGGGAAAGCTGACGCTGATCGAACTCGGTGCAGGCACGGCGACCAAGACGGGGATCCTGCTCGAAGCCGCAGTCAGTCAGCAGGGAAGCGTAGTTTATCAACCCGTTGACGTCTCGGAGAGCGCACTGGCGGAGGCCAGCGACAACATCCTGAAAAACATTCCCGGCGTCACGGTGCGTTGTCAGGTGGCCGACTACACACGTGAGGGGTTGCCATTGGACCGGTTGCCCAATACCCGAACGCTGGCGCTCTACATCGGGTCCAGCATCGGCAACTTCACTCCTGAAGCCGCGAGAGACGTCCTCCGCAACCTCCGCTCGCAGCTCCTGCCTGGCGACACACTGCTACTGGGAACGGACCTTGCTCCGGGCCGTCGCAGTCGCAAGACCGAAGCGATGCTTTTGGCTGCCTACGACGACGCTGCCGGAACCACCGCCGCCTTCAACTTGAACGTGCTCACTCGCCTGAATCGCGACCTCGGCGCCGACTTCGACATCGAGAACTTCCGCCACAAAGTGCTCTGGAACGCTGCCGAGTCTCGCATCGAGATGCACCTTGAGTCGCTGGTCGCGCAGACCGTACGGGTCCCCGCCTCCGACGCTGGCGTTGCTCTCACAATCGACTTCGCCGCCGGCGAAACCATTCACACCGAAAACAGTTACAAATTCACGACCGCCGCCGTCGAGACGCTGCTGGCGTCTGCCAGCTTCAAGCTGACGAGATCGTGGCAGGACCCGCAAAATCTGTTTGCGGTGACGCTGGCGACGGCTCTCTGATCCGTGAGCTAGGCGGTCTCGCGCCGGTACTCCCCGCTTTTGCCGCCGCTCTTGCGCAGCAGCATGACCTCGCGAATGCGGATTCCCTTATCGAGCGCCTTCGTCATGTCGTAGACGGTGAGCGCGGCAATCGAGGCCGCAACCATTGCCTCCATCTCGACGCCGGTTCCCGCTACGGTTGCAGCGGTGGCTTCGATCGTTACGCCGCCCTCGACGACCTCCACCCGCACATCGACAAAGCTCAACGGGAGCGGATGACACATCGGAATCAGGTTGGCGGTCTGCTTGGCCGCCTGGATCCCTGCGAAGCGCGCGACCTCCAGCGGATTCCCCTTGGGATTTTGCGGGAGCGCCGCCAGCACCGCCTCCGATAGCTCAACGAAAGCCGCCGCAACGGCCTCGCGGCGCTTTGCTGACTTTCCGCTCACGTCCACCATGCACGCCTGGCCGGTGTCGTCATAGTGCGAGAGCGTCGGAGTCGGCGCATCGGGGAGACCGTCCGCCAGATCGTCAACGATCAACTCAGCCGAATAGATCGAGTCTTTCTTTTTCATGATTTAAGCCTACTACCGCAGCAGAACCGTAATGACGTCGCCCGCCGCAAATCGTTCCTTCTCCGGCGGCAGCACCGCGTAGCAGTTCGCCCGGGCGTTTGCAGCAAGATCACCCGACCCCTGCCAGCTCACCAGCCTCACCTCTGGCCGCAACCGGTCCGCTGTCAGACGGGCCGGCAGGACCTGCATCAATCCAGGCTTTCCCGTCGCGTCCCCGGCTAGAGTGGCCTGGGCAAATCGGGGGCCATGCACGGCCGCCCCGCCCATCGCCTCGCAGCAACGGTTCGACAAAGCAATGAAACGTCACCTGCGTCGAAACCGGGTTCCCGGGCAGACCGAAGAAGTACTGAGCAGGGAGGCCGTCCATGGCGGGCAGACGGCCAAAGACCACCGGCTTGCCGGGCTGCATCCTTACTCCGGTAAAGAAGAACTCCGCGCCGAGAGCTCGCAGCACCTCCTCGACGAGGTCATACTCGCCCATCGAGACCCCGCCGGAGAGCAGCATCAAATCGGAGCTGTCGGGCCGCTCGAATGATCTCTTCTAACTCCGACAGCCGGTCCGGAGCGATCGGCAGACGCACCGCTTCGCCGCCCGCGTGTGCCACCAGCGCCGCCAGCCCGTAACTGTTCGAGTTACGAATCTGCTGCGGGCCGGGCTTCGCATCGATCTCAACCAGCTCGTCGCCTGTGGCCACAATCGCCACGCGCGGTTTGCGAAACACGGTCAGCGCAGGGTATCCGCAGGCGGCGGCGAGCGCAATCTCCGCACCCTTGATCCGCGTCCCCGGTGTCAGCACCGCCGCGTCCTTCCGGGCCTCGCTTCCGCGCCGGACAATATTCTCCCCGCTGCGAATCGTCCGGTCGCCGAGGCGGCGAATCGCTCCGTCGACCCGCTCCACATGCTCAACCATCACGACGGCATCTGCACCCTCGGGGACGGGCGCGCCGGTCATGATCTCAATCGCTGCACCCTTCTCAAGCGCTGCACCCTGCCACTGCTCACCCGCTCGCACCTGGCCCACAATCCGCAGGGCACTGGCGCCGAACTCGGAGGCGCGCACCGCAAATCCGTCCCGGGTCGACCGGTCGAACGGCGGCTGGTCCCGGTCGGCGCGCACGGGCCCGGCCAGGACACGGTCTCCACAGGCCAACAGCGCCAGCACCTCCGTAGCCGGAACCGGCAGACCAGCCGTGTGTCCGAGGCACGATCTCCAGCGCCTCGTCGAAGCCGACAACGCCAACAGCGGCCTTGCTCATGGAGCGTTCTCCTCAAATGCCTGAGATCAGCAAACAGAAAGGCCCCGGGCGGCCTCGCCCGGGGCCTGGTCTCCTGTTTCGAGCAGCTACTTCTTCGGGGCCTTGTAGGTCGACTTCACCTGCGCGCCGATGCCCTGAAGGATGCCCTTCACGTCCGCAGCGTGCGGCCCGTCGGGCGCCAGCTCCAGATACATCTGGTAGGCCTCCACGCATCCCGGCGGTGCGACGATCTTCTGCGTCTTCGGATCGACCGTCGCCTGTGGAATCAGCGCCTGACCCTTGATGTAGTAAGCGTCAGCCCTCTTCGGATCGGCGGCGATCGCCTTGTCGGCGGCGGCTTCAGCCTCGGGCAGTTTGCCGGCGTTGTACAGCGTTGCTGCTTCGTTGTAGTAGTACATCGCGGCATTGGCTGGCATGGCCTTGGCAGCCGCCTCGTATGCATCGGCCGAATCCTTGGCGTTGCCCATCTTGCCGTACGCCTGTCCCAATTGGTTCTAGCCGAGGTGGCGGCGACCTCAGGACTCGGCTTCTTCGACGCTGCGTTCAGGTCGATGCCTTTCTTATACGAGGTGATGGCATCCGTGTACTTCTGCTGGATCGCCGGATCGGTCGGCGATGTTCCGGCCGCCTTGGCGGCCTTCGCGCCGGCGTCCGCGCTGCCCAACTGCGCGTCACCCAGCGTGAGCCACAGAATCCCCTCGTCAGGCTTGGCCGCGGTCGCCTGCTGCATTGCGGTTATCGCCGCGTCGTATTTGCCGGCTTTGTTGTCGGCCCGCGCCTGCATCAGCAAGGCATTCAGGTTCTGGATCTTTGCATTGCCGGCCACGATCTCGGCATTTTTCTTCTTGTATTCTTCGAGCGCCTTCTTGTCCTCCGGCGACATCTTCGCGATGTACTCGGCGCGCGTCATATCGAAGTTCACGACCTTGTCTTCGCCCATTCGTAAACGCAACATTATCGATGAAGTCCATGCTTTGTCGTTCTGGAAGACGAAGACGATGTAGTTTCCCGGCGTGATTCCCGTGCCCTTGTAGTCTCCGTTCTGGTCGAGCGGAAACGTGTACAGGTATTTGCGTTCCTTTGGCGTCGAGGTCCGGTCGGTGGTCAGCCGCACTTCGCCCTTGTTGACCGCTATGCCGGCAGCGTTGATGACGTGGCCGTGAATGCTCGCCCCTCGCCTGCGCCAGGGTGCGGGCCGGGTGCGCCATCGCCAAGACCACCAGCAAAGCGACTGTCAGGGTCGTGCTCAACTTCAATCCGATACGTTTCATGCTCTTATTTCTCCTGGCCCACCAGTGCGGGCGTAAATTCTTTGCACAACAGCTGATTACTACCGAAATTTGATGCATCATGCGGCACTCACGCGACCGCATACGGTATGGGATCGACCGCTCCGGCCTCGCGAAAGGCCCGCAAGCCGCAGAACGCAGCTCTCGCATACGCCGCAGGCCTCGGTCTCACCGGAATAGCATGACCAACTTACATGGAACGGTGCGCCCAATTCAACTCCCAACCGCACTATCTCGCGCTTTCGCATTGCGATCAGGGGCGTTACGACGCGAATCTCTCCGTCCTTGGTCCCCATTTTGATCAGCTGGTTGAACGCATCATAGTAGGCTGGCCGGCAGTCGGGATACCCCGAGCTGTCCTGCTCTACCGCCCCGATAAACACCGTCCTCGCGCCCAGGACCTCCGCCCAGCTAACCGCCGCCGAGAGGAAATGCGCGTTGCGGAACGGAACGTAGGTCACCGGGACCTCGCTCCCGATCGCGGCCTCGTCCGCCGGTGCTCCGGGACAGCGATAGTGTGGTCGGTCAGCGCGGACCCGCCGATACGCCGGAACAGGTCGATCTTCAGATGCAGCAGTTCGCGTAGGCCGACGAGCCGGGCCACCTCCTCGGCCGACCGCAGCTCCCGCGCCTCAGTCCTTTGACCATAGCTGAAGTGGATCGCAAACACCTCATAGTCCCGTGCCGCCAGTGCAGCGCAGACGCAGGAGTCCATGCCCCCCGAGAGACAAACCACGGCGCGCGGACGGCCCGCCTCAGCCATCGTCATCCCCCGCCTCCAACTCCCTCTGCTCCTCTTCCGTCAACTCGTCCCCTGCGCCGCCAAGCAACTCGCGCGCCGCCGCTTCGTCCTGCCTGTGCACCAGCAGGCGAGCACGGAAGGCCAGCGCCAGCAGGCTGTTCGCGTTCTCGCCCTGCAGAAAACACTCGATCCCCGCCGACTCGAGCACTCCCTTCGCCATCTGGGCGTTGACCGGCTCGAGAAACTTGCCCACGGTCACAAACTTGTCCGGATCTACGATCGAATCTGTCATCGACGCTCTTTCATCTTCAGCTACTTGTCCTCATACGATTGCAGATGCGCCGTAATGGTTCCCCAGAACAGGTGCGCGCGGATCTGTACCGGCATATGCCGTGCATCGTCGGTGTACCAGACCCAGATGTTGCCCCGGTTCTTCACGATGCCTTCGTCCGCCGTCGGCTCCACGCGAATCGTCTGGAAGGTCCCGGCCGGCGTCTTGATCTCTTCCTTGGCCTCCACCTTCATGGTCACGGTCACCGTGCGCATGGAGTCGGCCAGGGGAAACCGGATGGTCTGGCCCACCACCATCGGCTGCGACGCCGCATAAAATATCGCCGACAGTGAGTCGGTCACGCAGGCTGGAATCGAAGCTGTCTGCTCCTTCGACGTACCCTTCACCAGGTTCTTCTCTATCTGCTTCTGCTTGCCCTGTGCATAGTCGAAGCTCAGGTCGCTCGAGACCTTGCGCCGGCCCTCCTGCAACTGCTTGCTGAAGCCGGTCGAGCAGCCGGTCTTGGTATCGAAGCCGGCCTGGAACTTGTCGACCACGGGAAACAGCATCGTCACCGCGCCAATTGAGCCTCCTGACGCCGTAATCTTCTGTACGGTGCCCTCCTGCTCCAGTTGAAAGACAGCCGTGCCCGCAGTAAACACTCGCCAGTCAACGGTGAAGGTCAGCGTTCGTTTGGTAGGGAAAGTAAATTCTGGCAATGGCGGCTGCAGCGTCGGAATCACGACCGGCGCCGGCTTCGGCCCCAGACCCAGCAGCTGCGCCCTCGCAGGAAGCGGGCCTGTGCAATACAACAGCAGGAGAATCAATGCTAGGGACACGGTCAATCTTCAGCAAAGGGCAGCACTCGCACGAGTCAATGTGTGGGCGGTTTCGCCCCAGCCTCCACGCCTTCAGCGCAGACCCCTCATCACCCAATGGTGATTGAGAAAAGCCGGACCGCCAGCGCAAAATAAATCGCGCCGGCACCCATTAAAGCATTGTACTCGCGGTGATGGCGCCATTGCTGCCAGGAGAACCTGCCTCCACTGGCGTTCTCGTTCGCTGGAAACGCTGCGGGCGTAAGTCGGGGCAACAGGCGCGGCACCTTCGCGGCATACTCGTCAAAGCCCGCAAAGTGCTGCCGCAGATAGAGCTTCCTCAGACCGGATCGTCGGCAGATAGATCGCTGCGAACATCACAGCCAGCGCCACCAGGACGGGCCAACTTGAGGCGGCGGCCGCAAAACCGAAAGCAATCATCGTCGAACCCAGATACAGCGGGTTTCGCGTATACGCGTACGGCCCGGTCCGCGTCAGCTCTGCGTTCTTACGCACATACCCTGCCGCATAGGCCCGCAGCCACACTCCGGGTACAACGAGCAGCAGACTGACCAGCATCGTCTTCCACGTCGGCTGCGCCAGCCACAGAAACACACCGGCAAAGACAAATCCCAACGGCACACGGATGCGCCGTGCGACCCTCTGCCATGTCGTTCGTTCAGTCATGCCCGTTCGCTCACACCTTCACCTTATCCTCTTCAGCGCGCAACAGCTGGAGCGCCGCGTCCACGACCTCCTCAGTCGTGATCTGCATCAACCCCGTCTCCGTCTTTTTATGCCGCGAATGGTCGTTTTTGCTCGAAGGATGCCGCAGCACACGCGAGGCTGTTCCATACGGCCCATTCCGAACCGGATCCGTCGGCCCATACAGTCCGACCACTGGCCTCTCCAGTGCGGCCGCCAGATGCAGCGGCCCGGTATCGCCAGCAATCACTACGGCCGCCCGCCGAACAAGCGCGATCATCTGCGTGACAGAGCATGCAACCAGTATCGCTGCTCCATCGCTGGACTCAACCACGCGCCTGCCCTCATCGTCCTCAGTTGACGCAGCATTCACCAGCGTTCGGACCCCGCGCGAGCCAATTTCATCGCTACTGCACCGTACCGCTCCGACGGCCACTGCTTTGCTCCCCAGCCCGCCGTCGGTGCGACCAGAGCAAATGGTTCGCCGCTCTCGGCCAGTAGCCCATCGCACCATCGCTCCGTTGCAGGGTCTCACAGGCAGCGTCACCTTCGCAGGCCACAGCGTTTCGCCGACGGCTGCCCCAAGCAGCTCGCATCCCTGCTCAATCACATGCGTCGCGCTCAATTTCACCTGTCTCCCGTATAGCCATCTCGCCGGAGCTTCTCGAGGTTCAGCGGCTCCAACGAAACCCTGCGCGCCAGCCATTCTGCCGATCACTGCAGAGCGGATCGATCCCTGCATATCCACGCACACATCGAATTGCTCACCACGCAACACGCTCCGCAGCATGCTGATCTCCTGCATCGTCTCAAACGAGAAGGGTCGCCGCTTCCACTCGCGCGTCGAAGCAAGATAAGTCCGGTCAACCATAGGCATTGCAGGCTCGCGCTCAATTGGCCACGAAACATCGCTGTCCGCTTGGAGAAGAGGTAGCCACCGCGGCTCGATCGCCCACCCAATAAACCAATCAGGATGCCGTTCTCGAAGCGCCGCCACCGCAGGCATCGCATGGAGCACGTCTCCCATTGCGCCGATCCGCACGATCAAAACTCGTAGCGGACGGTCGCTGGGTCCCGTCAGGACTATGCGAGAGAGTGCGTTCCGTGGCCAAGCCCTAATTTTCTCACGCAGCAGTATCACGCAGTCGCAATCAATGCTTGCGCCGATCCAGCCGACCCACCATCGTCACCAGTTGCGAGAGCGACTCCTGCTCTTTGAGCAGCTCCACGCTCAGCCGCGCTACGACGATCGGCCCAATCGTCTCCAGGTGGTCGCGCATGATCGGAGTTAGTTTCACGGCGTCCTTCTCCGTCGTCACGAATCCGTTTGCCTCAACATGTCGCGCGCGCTCCAGCAATCGGTGCACGTCACTCTCGTCATAGCTATGGTGGTCCGGAAAGACCATGGTGTCCATTGGTTCATAGCCCTGCGCGGCCAGCATCCAGGTAAAGTTTTCAGGCCGCGCGACGCCGCAGAAGGCGAGCGGCTTTGACGGCAGACCGATGTCGCCGCCCTCGCCCAGGCTCAATGTCCGCCGGACCACCCAGATCGCCGGTTTTTTGTTCGCGCTAGTCAACCCGGCAACTACGCTGCGCAGGGAATCTTCCTCCTCCTCGCGCAACACGACTACATCCGCCTCCGCCAGCGCCGCGAGCGGCTCCCGCAGGTTCCCCGCCGGAAGCAGCGTGTCCTGCACGTCGGCCTGCGTTAGCAGAACGATATCGACATCGCGGGCCAGCTGCCGATGTTGAAACCCATCGTCCAGCAGATGAACGACCACCTTCGCCTCCGAAGGCTCATTCTGTTCGGCCAGGACGCCGGCTTGATACCGGTCCGTTCCTTCGTAGACCGGCACGCCCGATCGTTGCGCCAACAGCACCGGCTCATCTCCATGCCAGGCCGCGTCGTCGAACGGCTCTACCCGCGTGGTAGTGGAGGAGCCTCGCTTGTACCCTCGCGTCAGGATCCTCACGGCGTAGCCGCGGTGGCGAAGCACCTTCGCGAGCATCAGCACCATCGGCGTCTTTCCCGCGCCCCCCGCCGACACGCTTCCCACGCTGATCACCGGGCTCTGCAGCTTCTGCCGCTTCAACCATCCCCACTGGAACAATCGCCGTTTCACTGCCAGCGCTACCCCATACAGAGGGGCGAGCGGAAGCAGCAGCGGCCTTCGCGTCGTCATCGTTCCGTCACCGCCCTCTCCTGCAGCAGCGCCGTAAGCGCCTGGACCGTCCGTGCGGTGGCCCCCGCTTGCTCTTCAAATA
The DNA here is from genome assembly GCA_963756685.1 of uncultured Acidobacteriaceae bacterium. Taxonomy (GTDB): domain Bacteria; phylum Acidobacteriota; class Terriglobia; order Terriglobales; family Acidobacteriaceae; genus Edaphobacter. Next base: position 666,366 of record CAVWON010000001.1, on the reverse strand, counting down.
CCATACGCCCGCGCTCGCCCAACGCCTGTGCATCCCCGGGGTTTTGCAACATCGCAACCAGCATCACTGCGAGCATCTCAGGCGAAACGATCCGAATCGCATCACTGGCGCGCATTCCCTCCACCACCTCGCGGAAGTTCTCAAATGAAGGCCCCATCACCACCGGCACTCCAAACTGCGCGGGTTCAAGCGGATTATGCCCGCCCTTCGGCACCAGGCTCCCCCCAACAAACGCGACCGTCGCCAGCCCATAGATCGACGCCAGGTCCCCAATCGTGTCAAGCAGGAAAACACTTCCCTTCGCCACAGCTCCGGACCGTTGCCGGAACTCGCTCGCCCGCATCAACTCAAAGCCGCTCCCCGCGACCATGGCCGCCACGGCAGCAAACCGGTCCGGATGCCGCGGCGCCAGCACCATCACCGCGTTGGACTCCGTCGCCAGTACCGCTGGCCACGCCTCCAGCAAGACCTGTTCCTCTCCCTCCAGCGTGCTTCCGCAGACGAGCACTTTGGCCCTCACTGGCAGCCGCTCCCGCAGCATCTCCGTCAGCGCACTCGATTTGGCAACGCGAAGGTCGTACTTCAGGTTTCCCGTCACTCTGACCCGCTCAACCGGCGCCCCGATCTTCACCAGCCGCTCCGCTGTCTCCTTGCTCTGCGCAAGAAACAGCGAAATCTCCTCCAAAAACGGCCGCCACAGCCGTCGCAGCCGCATATATCGCGGAAACGACCGGTCTGAGATCCGCGCATTCGCAACCACCACCGGCACGCCGTCCTTTGCGCACTCGTCAATCAGGCGAGGCCAAAGCTCGCTCTCCATCAGCACCAGCATCTTCGGCCGCAGCACCCGGAGATACCGCCGCACGGTGAACCGAAAGTCCAGCGGCAGATAGAACACCGGCGCCCCCGCTATCCGTTCCTTCGCCAACCGCTGTCCCGTCTCCGTCGTCGTCGAGACCGCAAACACCCATCCCGGCCGAGCGATCGCCAACTCGCGAACCAGCTGCGCCGCCGCCAGCACCTCGCCCACCGAAACCGCGTGCACCCAGACCACCTCGCGCCCGGCCACCGCAGCGCGCAACCCCTCCGGCACCCACCCCAGCCTTCCCCGCAACCCCGCCCGATACCGCCCGCTGGTTGCCATCCGCACCAGCCAGTACGGCGCACCCAGCACCAGGGCCGCCAGCAGCAGCGAGCTATAGACCATCATCACTGTTGCTTCCCCTCGCTTTACCTGGTGCGCCAGCGAAGATGATAATCAACTTGGCCATGAAGTCCCACCCATTCGCACAGATCCCGCTCCTACTAGTAACTACAACCTGCCTCTTAGCAGTCAACTCCCAGGCCTCCGACAAGCCCCGAAAGGCACCTCCGGTAAAGCCCGCCAACCAGTACGCCACCTTCGACCCCCATCCCAATGAGAAGGTCACCGTCGCCGCCGAACCCTGCGACGACCAGCGGGACTGCGACTTCTTCCGCCTGCCCTACGTCCAGCACGGCTTCATCCCCGTCCGCGTCATCTTCACCAACGACGGCGACACCGCGCTCTCGCTCGACGAGGCCCGCATCCAGTTCATCTCCGTCAATAACGACAAGATCCCCGCCGCCACCGACGACGACATCCAGCGCCGCCTCTTCTCCACCAAGAGCGTCAAAGGCCGCCAGGTGCCTCTACCCCTGCCCCTGCCGCCCATCACCCTCCACGATAAGCCCGTCGACAAGCAGATCACCGAGGACGAGGACGACTTCGGCTTCAAAGGCACCACGGTCAACGCGCACAGCACCCTCGCGGGCTACCTCTTCTACGATACCCGCCAGCTCAACGACGATCCCCTCAAAGGCGCCGAGATCTACATCAAAATGGTCTACACGCTTCCCGACAAAGACGGCAACAAGAAGCAACTCTTCGACTTCAACATTCCCTTCGACAAATGGCTGGCCGCGCAACCTGGCCAGAAGCCCGCAGAAAAACCAGCCGAAGCCCCGCCCAAACCCTGAGCACCGGAAAGAACAACGATGACCCAGCCTTCATCGAACCAGAACAATAAGCTCAACCTCCGCCCCGCGGTTCCCGCCGACCTCCTGCAGGTCCTGCAATTCATCCGCGACCTCGCCACTTACGAGCGCGAACCCGACGCCGTCATCGCCACTGAAGCCGACCTCCTGCGCGACGGCTTCGGCGAAACCAAACGCTTCGACTGCATCATGGCTGAACTCATCAGCACAGGCACCCCGGGCCCCGCAGGCTTCGCCCTCTACTTCCACAACTACTCCACCTGGCGCGGCCACGCCGGCATCTACCTCGAAGACCTCTATGTCAGCCCTGAGCATCGCGGGAAGGGAATCGGCAAGGCCCTCCTCACCCACGTCGCCGCAATCGCCGTGGCCGAGGGCTGCCCGCGCTACGAATGGAGCGTCCTCGACTGGAACCAGCCCTCCATCGACTTCTACCAATCGCTGGGCGCCGTCATGAAGTCCGAGTGGAAGGGCATGCAAGTCTCGGGCGAAGCCCTGTCCGCCCTCGCCGCGCAAAGCAGATAAAGCGGATGGGCGCTCAAGTTTTTAGGCATGAGAATCTAGTTTCCGAAAATCCCGTTTTTCATGCACTACAACTGAGCGGCTGGTTCGCCCGGGGCCAAATAGCTTGCGGATCGGCGACAATACTCCCGCGACCCAATCGAACAAGTCGTCCTTCACTCCAATCAGTTGTCAGGCTCTTCGCCGGGGGAAAACTTGCCCGCGTAAAGAGAAAGGGCGTCTCGAGCGAATCGTCGCGACGTCCTTCTTGAAATAAATCTGCGTCTGAGCAAATTACTGCGGGCCCGCAGGAGGTGACTGCACTGCAGGCAGCGCCGACATGGTGCTCTGATAGGTGCCAGGTTCGCCCGGTGAGGTGGTCAAACACCTCGACGCTTGCTTGACATACCGAATTCAACGGCACGGCAGCCGCCGGCTGAGTTACTGTCAGCGCCGGCTGTGCTTCGATTCGCTGCCCCAACCTGAGCGACAACGTATCGGCATTCAAGTCAATCGATGTCCCTGTCCCAGGGCTTAAATTCACCGGACTACTCGGAACCAGCGAATTCCCGTTCAGGTCGTTGAAGCCCACCTGGCCGATGCAAGGATCCGCACCTGCCACAACATTGACCCGCATGGTTTGGCCGCCAGCCAAGATCTGCGGACCCAGTGCAGGCACCGAAGCACCTGGTTGCAGCGCGGGCGATAGCACTGTTCCAAACCCTGTGATCGCATCCAGCATTTGCATGGTAACGAATAGCTGTATGGGACTGGACTGGGCCGCGCCCGGCAGTTGTGCGATCACCGGTAGAAGGTCAACGTGCTGGCCGAGCCGTGTCCCCAACGAACTCAGAGCTACGTCCACTGATTGCGTTTGGCCTGTATTGAGGGTCACTGACGAAAGCGGCGCAACCGGCGTCCCGGTCGCCGGATCCACGAACCCTATTTGGGCTTCCACCGGACCTCCAGGTGCAGGCGTCACCGGCCCTTCGACCACCAGTCGTGCGATTTGCCCTGAGCCTCCCCCTGTGGGCGGTGGCACGCCAATCGGACCAGCCAGATCAAACGCGAAGTACTCTGTTGGTTTCAGAGCTATTGCCCAATATCCTAAAGGATAAGGGGATGTGACGGTGAAACCGGGCCTACGGTGCCGACTTCAGAAGAACCGTTTCGCCAAATGCCACCCGAGGAGGTTGCACGGATTCGTCCCGGTGGTTCCATCGACAACTAAGAAATAGGTGCCAGCATGTAAGAGAATGGTAGGAAAAGTGTCAGAAAGTTGAAAAGCTCCAATACCGGTAGCTGACTCGCTTCGCTGCAGTACAGGAGGTGCGTAGCTGGCATCGGGGCCTAAGCTCTGGGTAATCGCTACGGAAAACGTACATGTTCCGGTCAAAGCCTCTTCAGAGTCCCCAAGGAGCGCAAGGTCGACCCGGCTGATATAGGTCGGGGAGCTCAGGCTGAACTGCTGAGCGAGACGATTGCTAGCAATAAAAAACCCCGGCGGCATGCCTGGGGTGTCGTTTCCCACCACTATCGACGTGATAAGGTAAGTCACCTGAGCAAACCCACTCGGCGCCATGACGAATGTCAACAGAAACATTGCAACTGCGATGATGCATTTCATAAGTCGTCCTCCTCAAACGGATTTTTTGGCAACACCCCTGCGGTTATGCGGTTCACATGGGATCTAAAGCTTGCGGCAACTATAGGGGAATCGTGTCGCCTAACCGGCGAAATACTCGTTGAAACTGCCGATAGTAAAATAGCGGAAATTGTGGTGCGCCCGCCCGCCAAACGTCGCAGACCCTGTGCAGGCGCACTGCTCTACCGAGACGCCATTGTACGCCGCAGAGATAGAGCGCAAGGCACTGCGAGGAATCTATCGCAATCGAGCGCAACTTCCAGACCGATCCACTTCGTGACAGCAAGTGCGAAATCGATGCAGTGGGCTCGCCGTCTCAAGCCCTTCTAAAATCATTATTGATTTTCCTAGAGTTGAACGGTTGCTCTATATAACGGGAAACGCTCTTCCGTTGACTGATCGATCCGTCTTCGCCGAACTTCCCGGAAAGTCGGCTTATCGGCAAGTTCACCGTACTCCGTTCTTTCAAGCTCTACTACGCCGCGCTCCCGGTGCGGGCGCACCGATCAGGTTGATCGGTCGTGGCCGACGATGACCAGCTCACGAGAAAGACTAGCCATTGACCAGCTTGCTTCCGCAGTTCCCACCTGTGGCTTCCCGTCGCCTCCCTGGGTGCAGGGTCTCCCGCCACGGAAAACGTGGTTCGATAGTTCGCAGTGAGAGACACGTTCTCGCTCGATCCGAAAATGCGGCGGTCGGATATCTCGATCGAGTGAATGCGAGCAACTCCCTCTGCTAGGTGTGCGAGAACCGCATCGCGGCCATAGACTGACGGCCCGTCGGGAGGACGTAATTCGATGTCCTCAGCGCAGCAACCAAGCAAGCCGTGTGTTTCCCCAGCCACTTCAAAGTCGATCCACGTTGAGTGGAGTCGCTCGATTGTTTGGATGGTGTCTTTTGTAAGGTGGTCCATAGGCTTTCGTAAATCATAGGCCGATCAATGGTTCGGTTCTAGAGGTGATCCAAACACCGAGACGGTATGTCTACACCGGGAGACCGACAGTATATGGAAGAGTTCTAAACGAACCCAAATGTACCCAGTTGGATTCATAGTCCAAATTGGGTATTCCCACAGGAAAAAAGACAAGATAAACAGTAAGTCATTGTTGAGAACACCAGCACCGAGGTGCGACGATGCCATCGGACCACTATTTTGAGGAGCTGTACGGAGTCACCGAGGAACGCGCTCTCAACTTCTGGGCCTCAAATCTCCGCGAAGCGATAGGAACCGAGCGGTGGTCCCAGATCTCCGACTCAACAGGCATCTACCTGGCAAGCGTCCTCGGTCATTTCTGCCTGCAGTCGGTAGATCGGATGGAGTTGCCTCTCTCCGGACTACAGCCCAAGCGACCAGGAGTTCCGCCAATTCGCCGACCTTACCCAGATCGCTGAACTCATGATGCGCCAGCTCACCAGTGCGAAGAACCCTCTCTGGATGGAGTCAGCCGGTGCCCACATCCTTCTCTACGCCGGGTTCTTCCAAAGCCAGAACAAGGACCGCCACAACATCGAGTTCTACTCCCACATGGGCAGAGAATGCTATCTCATGGCAGCAGTCGGAAAGAGGGAACGGATAATGAAACAGATGGCGATTGGATTTAATCAATACCTATTCCACCTCGCCGACCTCCATCGACATCTGCGGGAAAGCAGATATTTGATCAACACCGAGAACTAGGCCAGCCTTTTTTTGGGATGGCGGATTGCAAGTTTCTTGCTGACTTGTTATCGCCTACCAGTAGCACCCACGGTATCCGTGCCAATATCCGTAGTACCGTGCACGCCAGTAGGGATCGTACGGAGTGTAGGTTCCATACGGATACGGGTAAGCTCCGTAATAGTACGGATAGTATCTGTAACCGCACCAGCAGCGGCGGCTCAACAAGACAACAATTAGAATGAGGCAAAGCATGACGACCCTCGTGAGGGGCGCGTAATCAGCAGCGTCCGCCAGAAGAATACGTCCGCGGCCCTACGCCGGTTCCATAAATCGCATTTCGCAGGAGAAACTCTGGCCCGTGAGGACCCCGCTGCCCTAAAAAAATATCGACGGCATCCACGCTCCGGACGGCTCGTTATACAGTCCTGTACTCATCAGTGTCATCGGCTGGACCACGCGCAGGCCGTTCGTCAGGCACCAGCGCAACAAACCGTGGTTTCTCGAAGGCACAAGAATTCCCGGCCCCGCGATGGAGTCCGCCGAAGCAATCAGCGACTGCAAGTCCACGTTTGTCTCCGCCGTGGAATGGCCGAAAAATGCAAGGTGCGTCGTGTATCCCGTGATGCGTCCTCCCCGCTCTACGACGCGCGCTGTGCCGTCCTCGATTGCCTGGGTCAACTCGACACCTCGGTCGAATCCGTGGACCCGCCGCGATAAAGCATTGCAGGCGTCCCTATCGTCAACTTTGGCAGGTCGCACCACGCATCCAGGAACACTCCTCTCGAGCGTCCGCCCCTGCATGCACGAAAGCGGCTCCCGGATGTCGAAGCCGAGCGAGGCGTAGAGCGAGAGCGAGCGATTGTGAAAGGCCGCCTGCACCAGCCGGATTCCAGCGGCGCCTCGCTCGTTCGCTCGGTCCATCAGGGCCTGCATCAGCTTACGGCCTACCCCGAGGTTTTGTGCCGCGGGATCGATGGTGATTGGCCCGATACCTCGAATCGCAGAACGCTCATCAAGGCAGTTGCTGCCCATAATTCGGCCCCCGACCTCCGCCACCACGCAATAGAAGTCAGCGCCTGAAAACATCATCAAAAGCGCACCGATCGCAGCATCGGGTCCGGGAAAGTCGCAAGGAAAACCGTGGGTCGCATTAAGCGTTGAAAAAGCGTCATAGCAAATCTGCCCGCAGGCGCGGCCGTCCTCAGGTTTGGCCGTCCGAACCACCACTTCAGGCTGTGTTTTCTGCGACATCGGTCCCCTGCTTTCTAGCAGGCAAGTGTAGCAGCCCTATAGTTTCGCAAATCTGCTCGACCGCACTCGCCGAACTCCGTTTGCGGGCCCACGGCTTGACGCACCCCTTATAATTAAAGAAGGGGGCAAGACCAGAAATCCATCCAGCTCACCCTGCGATATCGCAGGTAAGTCCTATGGATGGAAGACTTTGCGGTAATCTGTTCCTGGAATCAATAACTTACCGGTCAAGTCTAAACGTAAGTTATTTCATTTGAAGACTTTGACAGAAACAGGGAGGAGGGGGGAGGCAGTGGCAAGCAAACGAATCCGGATCATCGGCGGCGGCCTCGCCGGGCCCGAAGCCGCACTCCAGGCCGCAAAAAGAGGCTGCAAAGTCGACCTCTACGAGATGCGCCCCACGCGCTCCACCGAGGCCCACCAGACCTCCGACTTTGCCGAACTCGTCTGCTCAAACTCGCTTAAGTCCGAGTCAGAAAACACCGCCCCCTGGCTCCTGAAACAAGAGATGCGTCGAGCAGGCAGCGTCCTCCTCGCCGAAGCCGACGCCTCCGCCGTCCCCGCCGGCCACGCCCTCGCCGTAGACCGCGTCGAGTTCTCGAAACGCGTCGCCGCCCGCATCGAAGCCGAGCCTCGCATCACCGTCCACCGCGAAGAGATCACGCACCTCGACGAAAACGACCGCAACACGGTCACCATCCTCGCCTCAGGCCCTCTCACAAGCCCCGCGCTGGCCGCTGAACTCCAGCGCCTCACCGGCTCCGAGCACCTCGCCTTCTATGACTCCATCTCACCCATCGTCGACGCCACGACCATCGACATGGACAAGGTCTACTTCGCCGCCCGCTACGACAAGGGCACCGCCGACTACATCAACTGCCCCTTCACCAAAGAAGAGTACGACCGCTTCCTCGACGCCCTCACCACCGCCGAAGCTGTCGAAGGCAAATCATGGGAGAAGTCGCCCACCGCATCACAACAAAACTGTCATCCTGAGCGGAGCGCAGCGGAGTCGAAGGACCCCGAGGGAGCCATTCTCACCCAAACAGCCAGCCCCTTTTCAACCGCGGGGCCCAAGCCTGCTGAGGTACTCCAGTACTTCGAAGGCTGCCTGCCCATCGAAGAGACCGCGCGCCGCGGCCGCGACACCCTCCGCTTCGGCCCCATGAAGCCGGTCGGCCTCACCGACCCAAAGACCGGCCGTTGGCCCTACGCCGTCGTGCAGCTCCGTCAGGAGAACCTCCGCGCCGACAGCTACAACCTCGTAGGCTTCCAGAACCACCTGAAGTTCGGCGAACAAAACCGCGTCCTCAAACTCATCCCCGGCCTCGAACACGCGACCTTCCTCCGCTACGGCCAGATTCACCGCAACACCTATATCCACGCCCCATCGCTGCTCACCGAAACGCTCCAGCTCAAGACCCATCCAAGCATCATGATCGCCGGTCAACTCAGCGGAGTCGAAGGCTACACGGAATCGATCGCGTCAGGCATGCTGGCCGGTATCTACGCCGCAAGCATCGTAAACGAAAGAGTCCCAACACCGGCGCCACGCCTAAGCGCCAACGGTTCACTCACCCACTACATCACCCACTCCGAAACCAAAAAATTCCAACCCGCCAACATCACCTTCGACCTCCTCCCGCCCCTCGAAGAAGACCTGCGAAAGAAGGTCCGCGACAAAAAGGAGCGTCATCGCATCCAGTGCGAGCGAGCCCTCGCCGCTTGGGACCTCTGGCTCGCCGGCCAGACACAATTTTCTTTCGCCAACGCCGATGCTGCGATACCCTCAGGTCGCACGTCATGACACCTCTTTCAGCCACAGAAGCTATCTCGCCCGCGATCGAGCACGCCAGGGCGCTCCTGCGGCCGTTCTCGCTAAAGCTGTGGCTCAAACTCGGCCTTGTCGCGCTTCTAGCCTCCTGCAGCCCCCGCGCCCCCAACCGCCTCCATTTTAGCCCTCCGCTCGCACCGGCCCTCCCCTAATACGGCGTCACGCATGTCGAACAATTTCAGACAACTCTCCGGACCTCTTTCGGCGTCTCTCCTAAAGTATGGGCCATTCGGTCCACGCCCGGAGATTCTCAATTCCCCATGCACGTCCGGCAAAATTCGAACCAGGAACGAGGTAGAAAGATGAAACTTGCAGTTCTCCCTGCCATTGCTGCTTTCGCAGCCGTCGCCACCTGCGCCCCGGCATTCGCAACGTCCCGCACCACTCCAGCGAAGGATCAGCTAAGCACCGCACATCAGGACACAAAGTTCGTAGAAGCCGCCAACCAGGGTAGCTTCGACGAGATCGATCTGGCCAAACTGGCACTCGAGAAGTCCACCAATCAGGATATAAAGGACTTCGCTCAGAGGATGATTCACGATCATCAGATGCTGATCGATGACATGAAGCCCTTTTCCAACGAAGCGGGTATCCAGGTGCCTTCAACTCCTTCGATAGCTACCGCAGCCGAGAAGGCGAAACTCGAACTCCTCTCCGGAGAGCACTTTGACAAGGCTTACATCAAGGCAATGGTCGAAGACCACCACAAGGACCTCGAAGCCTTCCGTCAGGAAGTGAGATTAACAGGTTATCCTGCCCTCAAAACTGCTGTCGAAAAGGGCGAACAGGTCGTAAAAGAACACCTTGAACTGATCGATCAAATCGCGAAGAAGAACGGAGTCGCTCCCGCGCCTGTTCCTGCTGGAGTCTAGCCTTAACGCTCGCCCAGAATTTCGAGCCGCTTGATCCAGGCGGCTCGATTGCCTCAGCCTGTCTTATGGTTCCGCGCCCGCACCTTGAACCAGATCGGGCTCCCGATAAATCCGAAGTTCTCTCGAATCTGGTTCGCCAGAAACCGCTCGAACGAAAAATGCATCTTCACGTCCTTATCGGTGAAGAGCACAAAAGTAGGCGGAGCCACAGCGGCCTGCGTCATGTAATAGATCCTCACGCGCTTGTTCATCGGCACTGAGGCCTTCTGGAAGTCCACCTTCTCCAGAAAGCGGTTCATCTGCCCCGTAGTCACGCGCTTCCGCCGCTCCCGCGCTACGAGTTCGACCTTCTTGAACACCTGCTCGATGTTCTTGCCGTCCGCGGCCGAGATAAACAGCAGTGGTGCATAGTCCAGATACTTCAACTTGTCCCGAACGTCCTGCTCATAGAGCTTCTGGTCCGCCGGAGGCTTGCCATCAAACAACCGCATGCCATCCTTGCCTGTCCGTGTCATCAGGTCCCACTTGTTTACCACGATGATCACCGACCGGCCGCTCTCATGCGCATACCCGCCGATGTTCGCATCAAGCGCCGCCACACCTTCGGTCGCATCGATCACCAGCAGCGAAACGTCCGCCGCCTCCAGATGCTTCCGCGCCATGATCACCGACAGCTTCTCCGCCATCAGCTTCGTCTTGCCCTTCCTGCGAATCCCCGCCGTATCCACAAACCGGAACGCATGCCCGTCCCGTTCGACGACCTCATCCACTGCATCGCGGGTCGTACCGGCAATCGGCGACACAATCGCCCGCTCCGTCCCGGTCAGTGCATTCAGCAGCGTACTCTTGCCGACGTTCGGCCGCCCGATGATGGCGATCTTCGTCTCGCGGCTCTCGTACTCGCCATGTGAGCGCAGCTTCCGCACTCGCCTCGCCGCCGGATCGATCGAGAAATCCGGCCCGCTTGCGTCTTCCTCTGCCTCGTCGTTCTCGGTCAGCATCACTGGCTCTTCTATCACCTCGGCTGGCTCCGGCAGGACATCGAACACGGCGTCCAGCAGGTCGCCCATACCGCTTCCATGCTCCGCCGAGATGGGCAGACACATTCTTGAACCCAAGCCGCCGGAAGTTCTCCGCTTGCACCTGCATGGCCTCGGTATCCATCTTGTTGACCGCGAGAAACACCGGCTTGCCCCCACGCAACAGCAGCCGCGCCAGTTCCATATCAGGCGAAGCGAGCTCCGTGCGCCCGTCCACCACCATCACAATCGCATCGGCCTCTTCCAATCCGACCTTCGCCTGCCGGAAGATCTCCGCCGGAATCAGCGCTTCATCATCCGGCACAACGCCGCCCGTATCGACAATCCGAGCTGCCTGTCCCATCCATTCGATCTCGCCATAGATGCGGTCGCGTGTGATCCCCGGCTCATCACCAACGATCGACCGTCGCGAACCCGTCAGCCGATTGAACAGCGTGCTCTTGCCCACATTCGGCCGTCCGCATACTGCAATCAGCGGCAGGTCGCGCGCATCGGCACTCTCGGTCTCGGTGACCATCTGCGAGGCCAGCAGTTCGATATCGCGCCAGTCCTCTTCACGTCCGTCCATATTCGACGATCGAGGCGTCTGCCGTCCCACAATCCCGTCCGCCGGTCGTGCAAAATTTGGCCGCGGGGCCACGGGTCTCTTCGGGGCTACATCGGGACGAATAGCCTTCCGCTTCTCCCGCTCCGGCGACTGCTTCGTCACCCGGGAAGCTTTGTCCGCCGCCGCCCGCTTGGTCGAAAGTATCTTCCTTTTACGAGGATCCACGGCGCCAGTCGTCGGCGTCGACTTCGGCGCACGCCCCTTCTTCGGCCGCGTGCTCGCCTGCCTGTGTTTCTTGCCTAACCGCTTCTTGTCATCTCTCTTAGCCACGGAGTGTCCAACTTTCTCCCGCGCACCTTCGAGGCGGCCAGGTTTCCTACGCTATTTATTCGCTATCCTCTCTATTATAGAAATTGCATCGCCTTCGTGCCGTGAGAACCGCCAGCAATCCCAACATTGTCGACCACCGCTCCCATCTCGATCACACCCGCCCCTCCCGAGAATCTGCCGAACCTGCATGACTTTTTCTCGCCCGGCGGCATCCTCTCGCGATCGTCCCTTGCCTTCGAGCACCGCAAGGGACAGTACGAGATGGCCCGAGCCATCGAGTCCGCCTTCAAAGAAAAACGGCACCTCATCGTCGAAGCCGGAACCGGCACCGGCAAGACCCTCGCCTATCTTCTGCCTGCACTGCGACTGGCCCGCGAGCGCCAGCAGCGCATCATCATCTCTACCGGCACCAAAAACCTGCAGGAGCAGCTCTTCTTCAAGGACGTTCCGTTTCTCGAATCCCTCCTCGGCCCATTGAAGGTCTGCTACATGAAGGGCCGAAGCAACTATCTCTGCCGCCACAAGCTCTACGCTCTGCGGGACAACCCGCTCCTTCACGGCCTGGACGAGATCGACCAGTTCCACCACATCTCCACCTGGGAGAAGACGACTGAGACAGGCGACCGTGCCGAGATCGACACGCTCCCCGAGTCCTCACCGCTCTGGCAGAAGCTCGACGCCCGCACCGAAGCCTGCCTCGGCCAAACCTGCCCCGACTGGGAGCGTTGCTTCGTCACCGCCATGCGTCGCAAAGCGCTAGAGTCCGACATCGTCATCGTCAACCATCATCTCTTCTTCGCCGACCTCAGCATCAAACAGCAGGCCGCCAACGCACCCGACGCCGGTATCCTGCCCGAGGCGGCAGCCGTCATCTTCGACGAGGCCCACGAACTGGAAGAGGTCGCGTCCAACTACTTCGGCATCGGCCTCAGCACGCAGAGGGTCGAAGAGCTTGTTCGCGATGTCGACCTGATGCTGAAGGCCAAGAAGGCCAGCACGTCGGCGATCGAAAGCGCCTGCGCAATCCTCAAAGACCGCTCGCGCATGTTCTTCGCGATCCTGCCCACGGAGTCGGCGGGGTTGCCCGGAGGTTCCGGCCGCATGCCCTTCCACAATCGCGAAGCATTCCTTGAGGAAAGCGGCGACTACTACACCGGCGTCCTCAACGCGCTCACCCGCCTCGAAGGCGAGCTCGACCACTTGAAGAACGTGGAAGAGTCCCCAGGCCTGCGAAAACGCGCCGCCGACATCCGTGCGCATCTCGCCTTCCTCCTCGAGTCCCCTGACCGCAACACTGTCTTCTGGATCGAGCGTCGCGTCGCTGGAGGCGTCCGCAACCTCGCCAGAGGGGCCGCTCACGCCGCCTTCCACACGCACCTGCAGGCCACTCCCATCGATGTCTCCGAGCTCCTCACCTCCACGCTCTTCGACAACTACAACTCCGTCGTCCTAACCTCCGCCACACTCACCGTCTCCGGAGGTTTCGATCACATCCGTCGGCGCCTCGGCCTCACCACGACGCGCGAGCTCGTCGTCCCTTCGCACTTCAACTACGAAAAACAAGCCCTCCTCTACCTTCCGCCCAACATGCCCGACCCACGCGAGCCCGACTTCCCCGAAAAGGCCGCCGAACGCATCCGCCGCGTCCTCGAGATCACCAGGGGGCGTGCCTTCTGTCTCTTCACCAGCTACACGCAGATGCGCAACACACACGAGCGCCTCCTTGCCGAACTCCCCTATCCGCTCCTGCTCCACGGCACGGCCCCACGCAACGTCTTGCTGCAGCAGTTCCGCGACACCCCCAACGCCGTCCTCTTCGGCACATCCAGCTTCTGGCAGGGAGTCGACGTGCAGGGCGAACAACTAAGCTGCGTCATCATCGATCGCCTGCCCTTCGCCGTCCCCTCAGACCCCGTAGTCGAGGCCCGCATGGAAGCGATTGAAGCTCTCGGCGGCAAGCCCTTCTTCGACTACCAGGTCCCCAACGCCGTAATCACGCTCAAGCAGGGATTCGGCCGCCTCATCCGCAGCTTGGGCGACCGCGGCGTCCTTATGCTCCTCGACCCCCGCATCCAGCGCCAGCGCTACGGCCGCATCTTCCTCGAATCACTGCCGCCCTACCGTCTCACCCAAGACATCACCGACGTCGAGAAGTTCTTCGCTGGGCCGCCATCGGCCTAAAATAGAACTATCGGCATGGGACGCAACCTCTATATCCTCGCAGGCAGCCTTATCTTCTTTGCATTGGTCTCCTGCGGTATCGCCTACACCAACATCGCGCGGCAGCCCGGCTCACCCGGCGACGTCTCTCTGTGGCGCACGATGGGACTCGGATTCTTAGTCGTCGGTCTTTTCGTCGCGCTGGCCGGCATCTTGTCCTCGTTATTCGAGCAAGCCGAGCGCCGCGCAGAAGATGCCCGCCGAGCGAAGCGTAAGCGGTAACGACCCGCACAAAACAGTACAATCAAAGTACGGGATAAGTTGAAGCCGCGTCCCCTCAGCTCCCATCCAAATTACAGGCGCGGCAACCGAAGGGATCCCAGAGTCATGTTTGAAGTAACCGTAGAAGCCGGCTTCTCCTCCGGCCACTACCTCCGCAACTATCGTGGCAAGTGCGAGAACCCGCACGGCCATAACTACAAGGTCTTTATCACCCTCCAGGGCAAAGACCTCGATGAAGCCGGCCTCTTGCTCGACTTCAAGCTCCTCAAGCAGGTCATGCGCCCCGTCGTCGAATACCTCGACCACCAGATGATCAACGATCTTGAGCCCTTCACCACAATCAACCCTTCGGCTGAAAACCTCGCCCGCTACTTCTACGACAAGACCAAACTCCAGCTTCACGAGATGACCCAGGGCCGCGTCTCCGTCAAAGACTGCACCCTCTACGAGACCGACACCAGCTTCGCCCGCTACTACGAGTAAACCGCATGCTGACGAGGACATTCGCCACAATAGGGGTGTCATTTCGACCGAGCGTAGTCGAAGGGGTTGGCGGAGAAATCCGCTTCTCTACCTCGAACTAGTCCCAGGCATCGCAGCCGCTTTTGTTCTTTGCATCAGGAATGTTCATGCATCTCATCGAACTTTATAAATCCGTCCAGGGCGAATCCTCCTTCGCCGGCCTTCCGTGCATCTTCGTTCGTCTCGCCGGCTGCAACCTCCGCTGCGCCTGGTGCGACTCCGAATACACCTTCACCGGCGGCAAGCCCTTCACCCTCGAAGAGATTGAGCGGCAGATCAAGTCCCTCGCCCCATGCACCCTCATCGAGTTCACAGGCGGTGAGCCCATGCTGCAAGCCAAAGAACTCCTGCCTCTGATGGATCGCCTGCTGGCAAAAAATTACACGCTAATGATCGAAACCAGCGGTGAACGCCCGCTGGCCGATGTCCCCAGGGCCGTGCACAAGATCGTCGACGTCAAATGTCCAGGCGCTGGCAGCGCAGCCGATACCTTCCGCCTCGAAAACCTCGGGGCCTTTACCAAAAACGACGAAGTAAAGTTCGTCATCACCAACCGCGAAGACTACGACTTTGCCCGCGACTTCATCCGTACGCACTCGCTCCACGAGAAGGCCGGACAGATTCTCCTAAGCCCAGCCTTCGTCCAGACCCCCAGCCCCCAGCGCACCGCCGACAACATGGCCCTCGATCCTCGCAAGCTGGTCGAGTGGATGCTAGCCGACGGCCTCCCCGCGCGCCTCTCGCTTCAGATCCACAAGTTCATCTGGGAGCCCATGAAGAAGGGCGTCTAGCTGATCGTTTGTCAGCTGCACGCGAAGCGTCTGCGATCCACCCAATTCATCCATTCCCCAAACGATTAGCAAATTCACCAGTCCGTCTGGCCTGAAGCCATGGCCAAATTCGCGCTAACATCATTTATGCGCCTCCTTTTCAGCCTCCTCCTGCTCTGTACGTCCCCCTGCGCACTCGCGCAGCCTCATCCGAAGCCAATCGAAATCAAAGTAGTCGTCATCAACATGTTCGAGGTTGGCGCCGACACAGGCGACGCACCCGGCGAATATCAGTACTGGGTCGAGCGCGAGCACCTCGACACCGTCCTCCCCTTTCCCGCTGGCTATCACGATCTCCGCCTCAACCCGAACACCGGAGTCCTCGGCGTCCTCACCGGCGTCGGCACCGCCCGTGCCACCGCTACCATCATGGCCCTCGGCCTCGACCCGCGCTTCGATCTCACTCACGCCTACTTCCTCGTCGCCGGCATCGGCGGCATCGACCCGCAGATTGGCTCCCTCGGCTCCGCCGTCTGGTCCGACTACATCGTCGACGGCGACCTCGCCCATGAGATCGACGCCCGCGAGATTCCTAAGGACTGGAAGACCGGCTACGTCCCCCTCGGCAAGTCCACACCCTATGAACAACCCCGCGCCGCACGCTTCGGCGACGACGGCAACGTCTACCACCTCAATACCGCCCTCGTCGACTGGGCCTTTAATCTCACTAAAGATACCGAACTCCCCGACACCCCGCAGATCAAGGAGCGTCGCATGCAGTATGCCGAAGCCGCCGCCCATCGCCCGCCCTTCGTCCTCCGCGGCGACAACCTCTCCGCAGCCACCTTCTGGCACGGCAAGCTGCTTAGCCAGTGGGCCCGCGACTGGGTCCAGTACCAGACCGACGGTCACGGCACCTACGCCATCTGCGGCATGGAGGACACCGGCACCCTCCAGTCCCTCACCTGGCTCGCCAAGGCGAACAAGCTCGATATCAACCGTGTCCTCGTCCTCCGCACGGCGTCGAACTTCGACCAGCAACGCATTGGCATCACTGCCGCCGAAAGCCTCGCGGAGACCAAGGTCAGCCACTACAGCGCCTACCTGCCGGCACTTGAATCTGCCTACCGCGTCGGTCACATCGTCGTCGACAACCTCGTCGCAAACTGGCCCCAGACCAGAGATCACAGCCCCGCGACAACGTCCCCTCTAAAATAGTGGTGAAATACTCTCGGAGCCGCCCTGAAGATCCTCGTCCTCTCCCCGCACCGCGACGATGCGGCCTTTTCGCTATCGATCGCCATCACCAACTGGCTCACCGCGCGCCATGACGTCACTGTCCTCAACGTCTTCACCCGCAGCCGCTATGCACCGTTCTCCGACGCCGCCTTTGTCCACGAAAACGACGAGCTCTCCTACGTTTCCGCCATGCGTCTGCGCGAAGATGAGCACTTCCTCCGCCGCATCACGCAAAATCTTCCGAAGGGCCTCAAAGCGAACCTTCACATGGTGAACCTCAACCTGAAGGACGCGCCCATCCGCCTGCGCTGCTCACTCGAAGAACTGAGCGACATCCCAGTCAATCCCGCAGACCCCTCCATCGACAAGATTCGCAAGGCCCTCACCAAACAATCCGAAGCCGGAGCGATGGAAGCCCTCGTCCTCCCCGCGGCGCTTGGCAATCACATCGACCACCTCACCGTCCGCGAAGCCGCGGCGCATCTCACCACCGTCCTCCCCAGCGCCTTCTACGAAGACCTCCCCTACGCCGCCACTTGTCCCAGCGCCGCTACAGACCTCGACCGTCTGCGCGACGCTGCCGCAACACTCAAAGAACCTCTCAGCCCTGTCATCTATCAGATCGAGTCGGCCGTCGAATTCAAGCGCCGCCTCGTCCTTGGCTACGCGTCGCAGATCGACAACGAGACCGGCACTCTCATCACCGACTTCGCCAGGCGCTACAACGGCGGCGAACGCCTTTGGGCCAACCAGTCCTGGCTCGATGCCTTCGCTTCCCGATGAAGCGGAAAAGCTCTTCTCCACCAAATCAGCAGATCAGGTCTTTTAGCCCTTCGACAGTTTCTTAACGGCGTTATCGACCTGGTCTTTGAACGAAAACAACTTGGTCTTCGGGTTCTGCTGAAGCGCGCGAAACCTCTCGAGTGCCCCTGTGCGATCGCCCGAGACCTCAAGCAGATTCGCGTAGATGAAGTCGCGGGCCAGCGGGTCCATCCTGTCCTCGCGGTTGTCATCGAGCCATAGGAAGGTCGTCCATGCGTCGTCTTTGGGAACGGCGGACAAAGACTCTGTTAGCTCCGTCTGATGGGAAGCGGAGGTGCTATAGCAGAAGGAGCGGACGCGGTTTTTCTCTTCGTCATCCATTGCCTCGCCGTTCTTCCTCATGTCGTTGACCGCCTTCACCAGTTCTGCCCGTGCCCCGGGCACCTCGTCGTTTAGCAGCCCACCGACCTGCATCCTCTGTACAAGCGGCCGCGCTTTTCCAGTCGCGACAGCAGTGTTCAGATGGCCGATCGCCTCCGGAAAATTCCCACGATTTTGCAGCATCCAGTTACCCAGCATCGCGTTTGCATAGACATTTGTGTTGTCCAGCTGCAGCGCCGCGCGCAGGTTCTGTTCAGCGGCCGCGCCGTACTCCCGTTCTGCAACGTGCCAGTTGAGCCAGTGCGCCCAACCCAAATGGGCCTGAACGTCCGCCGCCTTCGACCCCTTCGATCGCGCGAGACCAGCAACGAGAATGGGCATGATCTCGTCAAGCAAAGGCCCCGCGGCCGCTGTGGCCTGCTTATTGTCGTCTCCAAGTGACCTGAAAGTCTTCGACCCACAGCATGGCCGCGTCCAACTGCCCATCGAGCGCCGCAGAGTCGAGAGGATCGTCCTTCAAAACATCTCGATAGGTATGGACAGCGGCCTCATACTGCCCTTGCTGCGTCTGTCCCTGTGCAACCGCCAGCTGCGTCTTCACTTCGGTCCGCTCTGTCCGGTGACTGTCAAACGTGTGAAACCATCCAGACAGAGTCCCGATCAACCCGAGCACCGCAGTCGCCCCGCCGACCCAGCTAAGGATGAGCTTCATGGGGCTGGTCTTCTCAGGTGTCTGACGCTGTTGGCAATGGGAGCACACCGTTGCAGTGACGGGTATCATCTCTCCACAAGCAACGCACGGCTTCCTGGCGCCCGGTTCGCCCTGTTGAACTGTATTCTCCATCGAGACCCCCGGAGGATTCGTCTTGGCAGGCCCGTGAACGTGCGGCTTTCTTATCGTTTGAAAGACAACAGGCAGAAATCTGTAGAGTGCCGCAGCAAGCTCCGCACGTAGAGTGAACACACTCTAACGCATTCTCACTTACCCCAGCATCTTCCGCACGACACGCCGCACCGTCTCGGTTACCACCCCATACACCACATGCGTAGCCATCTCACTGGTGCGCTCCCGCGCCGTCTGTTCCTCGGGCTTGGCCGCGAGCCCCATCGCCGGCAGCACTGTCCCGTGCGTCAGCGAACTCAACGCCATCCCAAAGGTCGCCCCGTCCTTCGCTGTCGCCTGCGGATAAAATTCCACCAACGCACCATAAGCTGCCCCCGTCAGCGCACCGAAACCCCAGTTGATCGCCTCCGTTGCAACATCTTTCTGCGTCCCCGCCAACTCATGTCCAGCGACCTTCTCTGCCAACACCACCGGAGGCTCGGGCTCCCCATGCGTCCGAGGTGGATAGATCTTCTCCCCCAACCTCTTCGCCGCCGTCGCCACCACACCACCAATCAAGCCGGCCAGCAGACCCTTCGCCAGCGACCGTCCGCGCGTCGTCTCTTTCAACTCGTGCGCCTTAATCACCTGTATCTTGCTTCCCTTTACCTTGCTCATCGACCCGCCTTAGCTAAAGTTCCTTAGCCGTGAGATGCACCGCCGCTCCATAGGGCTGTGTCCTGCCTCAAGCTCTACCCAATATAAGCCGCAGGATCGGTCACGTCGTTCCCCGCATCCACCTTCGCTGCACGAAACACCGCCGTCAACACCGCAGACACCACAAGGTTCAACCCCAGTGCAGGCACTGCCGCATACATCGCATACGTCCCTCCGCCCAGAACCAAAGGCAGATGCAGCGGATAGACCGAACCCTTCAATCCCAGCGCCAGCGCCATTCCCGTCCCGCTCGCCATCCCCGCCACCCATCCGGCAAACAGTGCCCACGGGTTGAACCATCGCGTAAACACGCCGACAACCACCGAAGGAAACAGTTGCCCCATCCATATCCCGCCCAGCAGCTGCATCTCGATCGCATACGTCGCAGGCAGTTTCAACACAAAAAGCAACGCGCCAAACTTCACTGCCAGGGAAACCACCTTTGCCATCTGCGACTCTTCGGCCGGCAGCATCTTCCGCCGCCGCACCGCACCATACAGGTTCCGCGTAAACAGGTTCGAAGCCGCAATCGACATGATTGCCGCTGGCACCAGCGCTCCAATTGCCACCGCCGCCAGGCAGAACCCCGCGAACCACTCCGGAAACATCTTCAGGAACAGCAGCGGCACCGCCATGTTCGCGTCCTTTGTCACCACGCCGGCGGCCAGCGCAAGATACCCCATCAGCGCAATCAGCCCGAGCAAAAAGCTATAGGCAGGCAGCATCGCCGCGTTCCGTCTCACCACATTCGCATTCTGCGCGCTCAACACGGCCGTCGCGGTATGCGGATACAACATCAACGCAATTGCCGACCCGATCGCCAGCGTCGAGTACCCTAGAAACTGTCCCTGCCTCAAATACACCGTAGCCGACGGCGTATGCAGCGCGAGCGACTGGTTCGCCAGCTCAAAGGCCCGCGCATACCCACCCAATTTCATCGGAATATAAATCAGCGCCGCAAGCACCATCACATACAGCATCACGTCCTTCACAATCGCAATCACCGCCGGCGCGCGCAGACCGCTCGAGTAGGTATACGCTGCCAGAATCACGAACGCCACTGCCAGCGGCCATTCGCCCTTCACTCCCATCGCCCCGATCACGACCCTGATCCCCACCAGCTGCAGCGCGATATACGGCATCAGCGCCAGCACTCCGGTCAGTGCAATCGCAATCGTCAACCAGCGGTTCCCATATCGCCCGCTTACGAAGTCCGCAAACGTTACGTAACCATGGCGGTGACAAATCGTCCAAAGCCGCGGTAGCACCAGCATCATGTAGGGATACGCGATCACCGCATATGGCACCGCGAAAAATCCCATTGCGCCGCTCCCATAGAGCAGCGCAGGGACTGCAATCACGGTATAGGCCGTATACAGGTCCCCACCGATCAGAAACCAGGTCACCCAGGTCCCAAAGCTCCGCCCCGCCAGCCCCCACTCCTCGAGCGATCCCATCCCCGCTTTCGGACTTCGCCACCGCGCCGCCCAGAATCCGGCCAGCGTCACCAGCGCAAAGAAGAAGCAGAACACCGCCAACGCCGTCGTATGCAGATGCAATCGGTCACCCGCTCCAGGTTTTTCCGCAGTTGAAGTACGAGCATCTTAGCGCACTAGACACCCACAGATCAGCACCGACGCAGTTGCAAATCAAAAACCGGATCAGCTCCGTCCGCTGTCGCTCCACTCATACACCACTACACCCAGGTCGTTCAGCGTCTTGATCACCGCCTCCACGTTCCGACGCACCTCGGGCCGCGCACTCACCGGGACCTCATGCGCCTCTTCCACCGCAACCACGCGTCCGTACGGCCAGAAGTTCTGCGGCACTGCATTCAACGCCGTCGGCAAATCACTCACCCGCACATTCAGGTCCTGTCGCCGCGCGCCGACTGGCCGCAGCATCCCACCCACTCCCAACTTGCTCGTATTCGCGTCCGCCTGCACCACATGCAACGTAACCATCGCGCCTTGAACTGTTAAGTAGGGGTTCTCCCACTGTGCCAGGCTCTTCACCGCCATATAGCGCGTCTTCGATGGCGGCGGAATCAGGTCCATCTGCTGCCGCGCCAGATTGATCTCCTGCCGCTCCTCGGCCGCAATCGCCTTCGCTTCGGCGACGCTGGGTGCAGCGGTTCGCGTACAACCGGTAAGGGCCATCGGAAGCAGAACGGCGGGAAACAGCAGTAAATATCTACGCACGGCACAAGCATACCAAGCCCCACCACCCTGCCGAAACCCTAAAAATCCCGTCAGACACAAGTCGTTACCGCCCCGTCCAAACCGCCACCCGTTTTTCTAGAAACGCTCGTGTTCCCTCCGCCTTGTCCGCCGTCGCGCACAGCCGCCCAAAGATCTCCGCCTCCACATCGGTCGCGGCCTCCAGCCCCAGTCCGCTCCCCCATCGCACCGCCTCCATGCACCCCGCAATCGCCAACGGGGCCATCCCAACAATCGTCTTCGCCAGCTCCTCCGCTCGCTCCATCAGCTGCCCTGCCGGAACCACCTCATCCACCAGCCCGATCCGCAGCGCCTCCACTGCCCCGATCATCTCCCCTGTCAGCAGCAACTTCAACGCCATCGACTGTCCCACCAGCCTCGGCAACCGCTGCGTCCCGCCATACCCCGGAACCAGTCCCAGCTTCACCTCTGGCTGACCCATGCGAGCGGTTTCGCTGGCAATCCGTATCGTGCAAGCCATCGCCAGCTCGCATCCTCCCCCCAGCGCAAACCCATTGATACATGCGATCACCGGCTTCCCACAGGTTTCGATCGTCCGAAAGACCTCCTGCCCTCGCCGCGCCTTCGCCTCTCCCGTCGCAACGTCCAGGCGAGCGATCTCGTTGATGTCGGCCCCCGCCGCAAACGCCTTCTCTCCCGCGCCCGTCAGCAGAATCACACGTACGCCAACGTCCCCCACCAGCATCATGAACACCTGTTCCAACTCGTTGAACACCCTGGCATTCAGCGCATTCAGCACCTCCGGCCGGTTCAACGTCACTCTGGCGACCTGGTCCTTCACCTCACACAGCAGCGTCTCGTAGTTCACAGGCATCTCCCCTCGGCAGTCCAATCCAGTCCAGCAAGCAGCAACACCAATCCCCACCACTCCCAGACGATACAATCGAATCTATGATTAAGGGAATCACGATCGTCAACGCCGTCGCCTCTTCTGGCACGCCGGGCGCTGAATTTGACCGCCTTAGCGGCCTCTTTTCTGCCCTTGGCTTCGAGCAAGGCAAGGGCTGGCAGGACGCCCAGGGACGTGGCGCCGCCTTCCTCGCTCCTATCGGCAACCTCGAGTTCGTCACTGGCCGCCCCCCTACCGTACCCCCCGTCCTGATCGAAGTCACGCAGCTAGACCACATCCACTCCCTCGTTGAGAAGTGGCTCCTCGCCGACCACCGCACCGAAGAGATCGCCACCCTCCTCTCGCCCGTCGAGCCAACCCACTGGAACAGCCGCCTCTTCACCGTTCAGCTCACGCAGGAGCTAAAACTAGGCTTCTGGCAGTCCGAAAATCCGCTCCACAACCAGCCCAACGCCGTCGAAGGTGACCTCAGCGCCGCCAACATGCGCTTCGCCATCGTCACCACCCGCTGGAACACCGTCATCACCGACCGCCTCCTGCAGGGCTCCCTCGACGCCCTCCACCGCAGCGGCGCCGCGAAGTCCGACATCGAAATCGTCCGCGTCCCCGGCGCATGGGAGGTTCCCTCCGCCGCCCGCACCCTCGCCGAATCCAAAAAATTCGACGCCATCATCACCCTCGGCTGCCTCCTCCGCGGCGAAACCGCCCACTACGAGGCCATCTACAACGAGGTCGCCCGCGGCATCGGCCAGTCCCAGCAGGAGACCGGCGTCCCCCACGCCTTCGGTGTCCTCACCTGCGAGACCCTCGAGCAAGCCCTCGACCGCGCCGGTCTCAAAGCCGGCAACAAGGGCTTCGAAGCCGCCGTCGCCGCCATCGAGATGGTCTCCATCCAGCGCAAACTCGCAGCGAACGGGCAGGTGAAGAGATAATGGGCACCCGCCGCAAGTCCCGCGAACTCGCCATGCAGATGCTCTTCCAGGGCGATCTCGGCAAACAAACCCCCGATGAGGTCCGCAAGCTCTTCTGGGCCTCTGTCGCCGACGTCGACGCCGACACCCGCGGCTTCACCGAAGACCTCTACCGCGTCGCCACCACCCGCCAGGAGGAGATCGACGCCCTCATCGAGTCCCACGCCCAGAACTGGCGCATCGAGCGCATGGCCGTCGTCGACCGCAATCTCATCCGCGCCGCCGTAGCCGAGATGATCGGCTATCCCAACACCCCCGCCGCCATCATCATCAACGAGTCCCTCGAAATAGGCCGCCGCTACGCCGCCCCCGAATCCATTCACTTCCTCAACGGCGTCCTCGACGCCATCGCCCGGGACCTCCTCAAGAAGCGTCTGGCCTGACATCAGTCCTGCCTACTTCGGCGGATACGCCTTCGTCACTCCATCTCTCGAATTGAAGACCTCAAACCGTCCGTCTTCAAGCGCAGTCACCTTAAGGTAATGTCCCGTATCGGGCCCCTGCAGGTTGGCGATCTGCTGCGCAGCTACATTGTGCGTCGCTCCTCCCTCTTCCGAGTAATGCAGTTGCCATAGGTCTTCGAGCCCCGGGGCCTTCGTGACCACGTCCCACACCGAAGGCGAGCCGCCCTTCGTTGCCCCATTGTCCATAATCGCGACTCGCGGGCTGATCGCATCAACCAGCGCCGGGCTGCTGCTCTGCGACCATCCGTGATGCGAAACAACGAGAAGGTCGATATGTCCCAGCTTGTTGACCGGGCACATCAACTCCGCCTCCTTGTCCCGGGTCAGATCGCCGAGATCAAGTATCTTCAACTTCCCGAAGTACATGATCACCCCAAGCGACCGAGCGTTCTCCGTCTGGTCCGGTTGAATATCGCTCGATGCCCCACAAAAGGAATTCACAGCTCCAGCGCCCGGAAGAGGACGCGCAATCAAACTCCCGTCGGCGCTCACCACCGTCACCTTCAAATCAGGAATAGGGAGCACGTCGCCTGGTTTCGCCACAATATGCCCATAGTGTCCCTCCGCCAGCACCTTCTGATAGGCCTCGTAGGCCTGATCTGTCGATTTACTCGACTCGCGGTTAGGCCCATGATCGATGAAGGTCCCTACTGGTATCTTCGCGGCCAGCTGCGGCACTCCCCCGGTATGGTCCGTGTGATAGTGGGTGAGCAGTACATAGTCGATGCGACTGATGCCGGCTGCCTTTGCCGCGGCGGCGATCCGGTCAGCGTCTCGTCCTCCATTGCCCGGCCAGCCCGTATCGATCAGCAAAGAGTGCTGGGACGGCGTCACAAAGAGCGTAGCCTGTCCGCCCTCCACGTCGACAAAATAAATCTGTAGCGGAGAGTGCGATGCGGCAAAGGCGTTCTGTGGGGCCCCGCTCACCCCTAACGCCAACATCAAACACACGGCCCTTACTGTCGAAAAGAAGTTCATACCGAGCACTCTAACCCCATGTCGCGTCAGCCGAAAAGTGGCCGCATCGCCCTCAAGCAAGTTTGCGTCGAAGCACCAGACAGGCTAACGTAGGTGGACAACCCGAAAGCCGACGTTACCTGGAGGTCTATTGTCCATCCTCGTCTACGCATTTCTTATCGGTGTCATTGCCGGACTTCGCGCGCTGATGGCCCCCACAATCGTAAGCTGGGGGGCTGGTCTGGGCTGGTTCAGCCTCGCCGGCAGCTCTCTCAACTTCATGAGCTTTGCGGTTACGCGCTACATTCTGAGTTTCCTGGCGCTGGGAGAACTCATCAACGACAAGCGGCCGACCACCCCTAGCCGCAAGGTCCCGCCGCAGTTCATCGCCCGGATCGTGACCGGGGCCTTCTCCGGAGCGGTCCTGGGCGCCTCGCGCAATTCTTTGGTCGGCGGTCTTGTCGCTGGCGCAATCGGCGCGGTCGTCGGCACCCTCGGTGGCTCCGCGGTGAGAGGTGCGCTGGCGAAGCTGGCCGGCAAGGACCTCCCTGTCGCATTCCTCGAAGATCTGGTCGCCATCTTCGGCGCTCTCTTCATCGTCTCCCGCGTCTGATGCCAACCCACTTCGACGCCATCATCATCGGGGCCGGCCAGGCCGGGCCTTCCCTTGCAGGACGGCTCACACAGGCCGGTCGCAGCGTCGCGTTCATCGAACGCAAGCTGTTCGGTGGCACCTGCGTCAACACTGGATGCACTCCTACCAAAGCCCTCGTCGCCAGTGCTTACGTCGCCCAAAAGGCCCGCACAGCTGCGGCCTATGGAGTGACCGTCCATGGCGCAGTCTCGGTCGACATGAAGGCCATCAAGGCGCGCAAAGACCAGATCGTCGCCAAGTCACGCGATGGCCTCGAGAGTTGGCTCCGAGGCATGCAGAACTGCACAGTCTTCATAGGCAACGCTCACTTCGAATCGCCAAAAGAGGTTCGCGTAGGGGACGACCTCATCTCCGCCGATCAGATATTCATCAACGTGGGCGGCCGCGCAGTCGTGCCGGATTTTCCCGGGGTCGATCAGGGCCCCTGGATGACCAACGTCGGAATTCTCGAACTCGACACGCTCCCCCGTCATCTCGTAATCGTAGGCGGCAGCTACGTCGGCCTTGAATTCGGACAGATCTTTCGCCGTTTCGGCAGCGAAGTCACGATCATCGAGAAAAACTCCCGCCTCGTCTCGCGCGAAGACGAGGACGTCTCCGCGGCGATCAAGGGCTTTCTCGAAAAAGAGGGGATCACGGTTCGATTGAACGCCGAGTGCATCCACTTCTCGCCGCACGGCAACGACATCGCTGCAGGAGTGAACTGCCCTGACGATGGATCAGACAGCATTGGCTCCCACGTGCTCCTTGCCGTTGGCCGAATACCCAACACCGACGACCTCGGCCTCGAAAAGGCCGGCATAGTCCACGACGAGCGCGGCTACATCACCGTAGACGACCAGCTTCGCACCAACGTCCCCGGCATCTGGGCGATCGGAGACTGCAACCGACGCGGCGCCTTCACCCACACCGCATATAACGACTTCGAGATCGTCGCCGCCAACCTGCTCGACAACGATCCCCGCCGCGTCACCGACCGCATTCTTTGTTACGGCCTCTTCACAGACCCGCCCCTTGCACGCGTCGGCCTCACCGAGACCGAAGTCCGCAAATCCGGCAAACCCGCCCTCATCGGCACCCGTCCCATGACCAAGGTCGGCCGCGCCTTCGAGAAAGGCGAAACCGAAGGCTTCATGAAGGTGCTCGTCGACGCGAACACAAAACAAATTCTCGGCGCTTCCATCCTCGGGACTGGCGGCGACGAAGCCATCCACTGCATCATCGACACGATGTACGCCCGCGCCCCCTACACCAACATTTCGCGCGCCGTGCACATCCACCCCACCGTCGCCGAGCACATCCCCACCGTCTTCGGCGACCTCAAGCCCCTGATCTAAGCTTTTAGGTCGTCATCCTGACTCTGAGCGCAGTCGAATAGGGAAGGGCCCTGTATTTGTCCTCGTGCCCATCCGGTATCATTCGCATGATCTCGCGAACCCAACGGAGCCGGCGCATGCGTGTACTTCCTCCCGTCAGAAGTCTTGTCCCCCTCACCCTCCTTGCATCGTCATTCGCCGCTGCATCTCCAGTTCAACTCCGCACCGATCACCTCACAAACCCAGTCGGCATCGACGCATCCAGGCCGCAGTTCGCCTGGCAAAGCGACGCGACGACCCCAAACTGGATGCAATCGTCCTATCAGCTTCTCGTCGACACCAATGAAGACAATCTCGTCCGTGGCAAAGCGGACGTATGGGACTCTGGCCGCATCAGCTGCCTCAGACTCCATCAACATCACCTACGGCGGCCCCACGCTCAAACCGCAGACCCGCTACTTCTGGCTAGTCCGGGTATGGGACAAAAAGGGCGGCAGTTCAGTCTCGGCTCCCGCATGGTTCGAAACCGGCCTGCTCGCTCCCTCCGACTGGACCGCCAAATGGATTCGCCGCATCGATCCCGCCGCCGACCAGGAGCTCGCCGCCGTCCGCTGGCTCTGGCTCCCCGGCGCCGACGCTCAAAAAGTCGTCGCCGGGACCACCGCCGAGTTCCGCTACACCCTTCACCTCGACGCAGCGCCAATGCGCGCCAGCCTGCACATCGTCAGTCCCGGAGCCTACGTGGCGACAGTCAACGGCGTCGTCGCCGGACACCACGCATCATGGGGCGCCTTCGACTGGGAGGAGATCGGCCCGCTCCTGAAACCCGGCGACAACGAGGTCCTCGTGAAGGTCGTGGCCCAGACAAAGGCCTCTGCCCCCACCGTCTCCACTGCCTTCGCTGCCTCCATCCGCGTCACCGCACAAGACGGCACAGAACGCCGCATTCCCAGCGACGCCACCTGGCAAGCCCGTACCAACGGCACAGCCCAATGGCAACCCGCGCAGGTAGTCGGCCCCATCACCACGCCACTATCCGTCGGCACCGATCGCCACTCCGAGGTCCCCGGCCCCAACCGCATCGCCACCGACGCCTCGCTCCTCCGCAAAGACTTCGAGCTTCCCTCCGCGATCCAATCCGCGCGCCTGACGATCACCGCCATCGGTGCCTACCAGGCCTTCCTGAACGGCAAACCCGTCGCTCCGCAAAACCTCCTCGATCCCGGCTTCACCGACTTCCACAAACGCGTCCTCTACCAGACCTACGACGTCACCTCCATGCTTACCACTGGCGACAACACCATCGCCGCAGTCCTCGGCGGCGGCTGGCACGGCTCTCCCATGACCTGGGCAGGCACTCGCGAGTACCCCAACCCGGACGCCCTCCGCGCACAGCTCGACATCACCCTCACCAACGGTTCGCACGAGACCATCGCCACCGACGATACCTGGCAAACCACCGCCGCCCCCATCCTCTTCTCCGAGATCTACGCTGGCGAGGTCTACGACGCGCGCCTCGAATCCCCCGGCTGGAACTCGCCGCACTTCAACGCCGCCAAAGACTGGACCACCGCCGCCATCAGGAAGGTCTCTCCTGACGTCAAACTCACCGCCCAACCCAACCTCTCCATCACAGTCACCAACACCCTCCACCCAATCGCGATGAACCCAATAACCTCTGTCAGTGAAGCCCACCAGGTCGTCTACGATATGGGCCAGAACATGGTCGGCAACATCGTCCTCCACGTCCACGGCCCTCGCGGCACGCTCGTGCGCATGCGCTTCGCCGAACGCCTCAACCCTGACGGCAGCATCTACACCGAAAACCTCCGCAACGCCACGGTGACCGACACCTACACCCTCTCCGGCAACGGCGACGAGACCTACACCCCCGCTTTCACCTTCCATGGCTTCCGCTACGTCGAGCTCTCCGGCTATCCCGGCACTCCCACCGCCGCCAGCATCGAGGGCCTCGTCTACGACAGCCTCCCCTCCACCCCATCCATCCGTTTCCAAAGCTCCAGCGACCTCCTCAACAAGATGGGCCAGCTCGGAATCTGGGGCCAGCGCGGCAACTTCCTCTCCATCCCCACCGACTGCCCCCAGCGCGACGAGCGTCTCGGCTGGATGGGCGACGCCGGCGTCTTCTGGCGCACCGGCACCTACAACTTCGACATCGCCAGCTTCACCCGCAAGTTCATGCTCGACATCGACGACGCCCAGACCGTCGACAACGCCTTCACCGACATCTCCCCCAACCTCCTCGGCCCCAAGCCCGGTGCTCCCGGCTGGGCCGACGCCGGCGTCCTCGTCCCCTATGCCACCTGGCTCCAGTACGGAGACAAGACGCTCCTCGAAGCCTCCTGGCCCAACATGCAGCGCTACATGGACTTCATCCTCGCCGCCAACCCCGACTACCTCCGCCGCAATGAACTCGGCAACAACTACGGCGACTGGCTTGCCCCCGACCAGAACACTCCCAAAGATTTAATCGCCACCGCCTATTGGGCCATCGTCGCCCGCGATATGCGCGAGATGTCCCTCGCCCTCGGCCACAAAGAAGACGCCGAAAAATATCGGACCCTGTTCGACCACATCGCCGAAGCCTACCGCAAGACCTACATCCAGCCCGACGGCGCCGTCCTCGGCAACACCCAAAGCTCCTACGTCGTCACCCTCTACTCCGGTATAGTCCCCGAAAATCTCCGCACCAACATGACTACCCGCCTCGTCGCCGACATTGAGGCCCACAACAACCACCTCACCACCGGCTTCCTCGGCACACCCTTCCTCATGTTCGTCCTCGACGACAATCACCGCGCCGACGTAGCGTTCAAACTCCTCCTGCAGGACACCTACCCATCCTGGGGATACATGGTCGCCAAAGGCGCCACCACCTGGTGGGAGCGATGGAACGGCGACACCGGCGACCCCTCCATGAACTCCTACAACCACTACGCCTTCGGGTCCGTCATGGCCTGGGTCTTCCGGCGCGCAGCTGGCATCGACACCGACCCCTCAGGCCCCGGCTTCCATCACCTCACGATCAAGCCACAAGTCAGCCCGTCACTCCCCAGCCTCCACACCGAATACGACTCCCCTTACGGCACCGTCACCACCGACTGGAACCAGACCACCCACCGCTTCACCGTGACCACACCCCCCAACACCACTGCGACGGTCATCCTGCCCAACGGCAAGCTCGAAAACACAGGCAGCGGTACCCACACCTATCCAATCCAATGACGACGGACGCCCACATGCGATCACAGCCAATTAGCTGGGTCAGCACAAGGGCGCACATCGAACCATAATCAGATGAACCAGGTGCTTCGCTAAATCTCCTCTAATTCGTCACCATCACAGAGATCTGGGCCGTGGACACAACCCCAGATCCTGTCCCAGTAACAGTCACGACCTGCGCTCCCGCTGGCGGCAGCTTCGCCGAGCTCCCGTTATTGCAACCGGTCGCTCCTGCCGAAAGGACCGCAAGCATCGTCATGAGAAATACGATCCTGCCCCAGGTTCGGCTCCGTCTGGCAAATCCGATCATCCCAAGCGGCAGCAACATCGCCAGCCACTTCAGCTTCTCTGGCGCAAGCGGCCCGTTCCCCAGGGCACCTACGCTAGGGGACACCGTAATAATCACAGTGGCCTGCCCGGCAACTCCGCCGCTTACCGTCACCGTCGTCGGCGAGACCGCACACGTCACATAGCTCACCGGGCTTGAGCATGTCAGCGTTGCCGACCCGCTAAACCCGCCTGCCGGTGTAACCAGCACAGTAGTGTTGGACAATCCCCCCGCTGCCAGCGAAACCGTCGTGGGCGTCGCCGTCACCGCAAATGGAGCCACCACGGCGATCGCAATCGTCCCGCTGCTTGTAACGTAGTTAGAGTCTCCGCTGTACTGCGCGGTCAGCGTATGCGTGCCCAGACTTTGCAGCGTTACGCTGATCGTCGCCTTGCCCGCGACCAGCGGGTCGTGCGCCGACACTCGCCGTGCCATCCATCACAGTAACCGTACCCGTAGGAACCAAGGCGCCAGAGACGCCTCCGACGGTCACCGTCAGGGGCGTGCTTGCTCCCGGATTGGTGGCCGCGCTCGCCGTTACGGAAGTCACACTTGCCGCCTGTACGACCACGGTCGACGTTGCCGCGCCGGTCGATGTGGCATACGTCGTATCCCCTTGGTACACGGCGGTCAGTGCGTGGGTCCCTGCCGGCAGGCTCGCAGCAGTAAACGTCGCCACGCCGTTCTGGAGTGGTTGCGTACTCAGGACGACACCGCCGTCCAGAAACTGCACGGTACCCGTGGGCGTGCCTGTGCCCGTCGGCGTCACCGTCGCAGTGATCGCGGTCGGCGCTCCGTAAACCAGGCTGCCCGAGACTGCCACTGCCGTTGTCGTCGGCACTCCAACCACTGTGACCGTCACACTGCCGAACGTCAGAGGGTTCGTATAAGTCGTATCGCCGGGATACTGTGCCGTATAAGTGTGCACTCCAGGCAGCACTCCGGCTAGCGTCACGCTGGCGATCGTTCCATTGCCGCCCAGCGTTCCGGTTCCCACCACTGTCGTGCCCTCAAGAAACTGCACCGCCGCCGTCGGGGCCGGGGTGCCCGTATACGTCCCCCCGCCGCTGATCGAGGCATAGGTCACCTGGCTCATCGCCGGCTGCAGCATTGCGTTCAGCGTAACCGACGTCGGCGCGTTCAGGCTCGTCGTCTGGAGGTTTGTCGTCGTGCCGGTCGATGCGTACAGCTCGCCCACCAGGTATTGAAAGTTGCTCAGGCTGCACGGGTAGGGCGCCTCATCCGGCATCGTAACCGAGCCGGTATAGGTGATGTTCGTCCCTGTCAGCGTAGTCAGCAGAGGCGAAACGGGGCCGGACCGAGCGTAATCGCAAGGTTCTGCGGCGCTGGGCTGAAGTCTTTCTGCGCCAGTGTGTCGAAGATCACGTTATCCAGCGTAATCGTCGACGGGTTGATGACGGTCCCAGCCGTGTTCTGGTACCCCTGAAGCGTGACCGTTCCTTCGGTAATCACGTGGATGTTCCGGAAAACGATATTCTCCAGGCTGGGGTAAGATGTCCCGGCCGAGGTGCTGTAGTACGGCGAAACATAGATCGCGACGTTGTTGTTCGCGCTGCAGACGTTCTGGTACGTCACGTTCTGCACCAGCCCACCGTTCGACTGCTGCGCTTTGATTCGTAGCCCGATTCCATTCTTATCGGCCGCAGTTCCCATCTGGACGATGTTCTCGACCAGCATGTTGGTAAGTCCGCCCTTGGTGATGCTCCCAATCGAGATTCCGTGCCCGCTGTACGTATTCACGTTGGACACGGTGATGTTCTGCGCAGGGTTCGAGGCGCTGACCGCCACGTTGTCGTCTCCGTCGGAGATCGACGAGTTCAGGATTGAGATATTCAGCCCCGAAGGGTCGATTCCATCCGTGTTCCGGGTACTGAACGGCGTGATCACCTTGACGCCCCACGCTGTGAAGCCCGTCTTGTTAGTCAGGTTGCCGCTCCACTTCACATGAAACATGGGAGAGTTCCTGAAGGTGATCTTGTAGAGGACCAGGTTCGCGGCATTGGCCGAGATCAGGATCGGATTGTTCTGGGCGCCGCCGCTGGTCAGCTGCGCCGTGCCCGCGTTGTCCCACCACGAGTACGTCGTCGCCACCCCATTCACCAGCAGCTTGTCCTGTCCGCGCCCGTCGATCACCCCATAACCCATGATCGCCGCGTTAGCCGCGCTCGCGGTAATCAGCGCCAGACAGCCGTTGCCTGCCTTCCCAACCGTTCCGCAAGTCTCCACTCCGGCTGTTGTCACCTGGTAGTCTGCCGGGTTACGTGAGCCGAACACGGTCGCACCGCCATCCACCACGAGCGTTACACCAGCCGGAAGCGTAATTGGTCCGATCACAAATGCATTGTTAGCTCCATTGGTCGATAACTCGACAGCATCACCTGACGCACATCCCGTCAGTGCGCTCTGCAATCTGCTGGTATCCAGTGTCGTCTCAGACGCCGGCTCACCGTTGACGATCGTCTGCTGCGCCTGCAGCACCATACAGCTCGGTGGAATGATTGGCTCAGTAACCGTGCGGGAATCCTGCGCAACGGCCTCAACAACACCCAACCCCAAAACTGCAACTCCCATCCAGAAAAACCTCGACACACTGGCCATCGAAAACTCCTCAACTCTGGTTCAAACTCCGTTTCCAAATCGACTCGGTTCACAGCATCTCAGCAAAAAACAGCTCAAGTGGACGGATCAATTCTGATCTGCGAAACCCCGGCCATTTTTCACGTTCGAGAGAGGACTGTCAACCCACCCCCTAAATGAGCACATGACCGAAGCGGGTTTTGTATCCAGGAGGTCGGGTTTTTGGGACGAAAACACAGGTAGCGGCACCCACACCTATCCCATCCAATGACGGCGAACGCCCACATGCGATCGCAGTCAATTCTCAGGGCAGCGAGATGCGATACAGATTTCGGTGCACCGTTGTGTTCACGTAGGCATAGTGTGAGAGGTCCATGCCTGGAACAAGCTCTGCGCGGTTAATCGACTGGGCGCCCGGAATTACACTCGGTTCTGCCAGCGGCTGGATGCCTTCCGGAGGAAGCTCCGGCAGCTCTTCTCCTGGGCCAACCGGAATAGCCAGGCTTCGCCCCGGCGTGGTGGGCGACGATGCTTCGACCGGAACAAAAAGGTACCGTCCGCTCGACGACCATTCTGGAAGACAATAGCTTGCGCATATGTTGCGCGGAGGTCCGCCGTCGAGCGGAATCGCCACGACCTTGGGTACGACACTGTTCCCTTCAGAATAAGTTGCGATCGCCATCAGCCACCTTCGCCCCGGTGAGATGCCTTGCACTTCGATGATTGGATATGGAAGGACCTTCGAACGACCGGAGCCGTCCTGATTCATCTGCTCCAGATAGTTGAAATTTCCCTCAGCAAGCCGAAACAGAATCTGTCCCCGAGGGCCGAAGTGGGGCAATGTTTCACCGGAATGACCGATCTGTCTGGCGGGGGAGCTTCGATCAATTGGAGCGACCCACAACTGGGACCTCCCGTCGCGGTCCACACTGGCGTAGACGACCTGTCTTCCATCCGGTGACACATCATAGGAGACCATGGAGGTCCCCGGGAAGACCACTTCGCTCTTGCCGGTTTCGAGCGTCAAGCGCCAAAGTTCCGGACCACCATTTGTGTCCTTATGCCGCAGAAGGTAGTAGAGGGTTTTATCGTCCGATCCAAAGGTCGGAGGCGAGAGGTTTGCGGCGATCTCTCCCTCGGACGACAGGGACCGCTCCCCCGCAGCATCGTGGATCCAGATGGAGCTCTCATGCACGCCAATCGAGGTGATGATGGATCGGCCATCCTGCTCCACGGCTAATCCGTACTCTTCGGAGGGGCCGAAGGTGATCTGCTCGGGGCGGCCATTTGGAGATCGCTGGCGCCAGAGATGACTCTGACTCTGCACGGTCGCGATGAAGTACATCCACGAGCCATCGGGAGACCAGCCCGCGGCGGTGCACCTACCGTCTGGCCCCACCGGTCTTGGTGAGGACTCGCTCGTCGAGAGAGATGAGCTGGCACAACGACCACTCCCCCTGTCCGTTCATCTCGACCACCAGAGCTGATCTCCGATCGGGAGACGCGAACGAGTAATGGGCCATGGCCCGTTCGTGAGGCGGATAATACAGTTCGCGCAAGTCGTCGCCCGTCACTGTTTCGGTCGCGATTCCAAGATGCAGTCCGGAACGAATTCTGGAGAAGAGAAAGTGGTGTGGGTCGAGCCAGGTCAATCCCGCCGCATTGCTAAGCAGAAGATGAGGGTCTCCTCCCAGTGACCGATACGGTATAGGTTGCAAAAACGGGATTCTCCAGGACCGTGTAGGCGATCTGCGAGCCGTCTGGTGAGAATGCGAGATTGTATTTTATCCGCGCGTCATTGGTCAGAGGTCTCGCCTCGCCATCAGGGAGCATCTTGACGTAGATTTGACCGGCCGACATAAAGGAGCTATTTCCGCGAATGAAGGCGAGGATGTGACCGTCTGGCGATAAGGCGGGGGTCGTCACGGAATCAGTGAAATCGGTTAGCTGCGTGTACTTTACGACTGCGGGATGGACGCGGGAGTAGAAGTAGACCGCAATGCCGACGGCGGCGCATAGTGCGAGGACACCCGCCGTGAGCAGGGGCCATCGTGCTCCTGGTTTTCCAGTAACTGCAGCCGCTCCTGGGCCGGCCGGGCTGACGGGTGGAGGCGGTGGAATCTCCATATCAGCTTCGGGCTCCAGCGACCGTGTTCCATTTCTTACCGGAGCGATGAAGCGATAGCCGACGCGCGGGATGGTTTCGATGTACCGTGGAGAGTCGGCCGAGTCGCCGAGCGCGTCGCGAAGCTTCTGGATGGACTTGTTCAGTCCATGGTCGAAGTCGATGAAGACGTCGGACGGCCAGAGCCGCTGACGCAGCCGTTCGCGGGTGACGATCTCGCCGGGAGATTCGATCAGGACAGACAGAAGCTGAAGAGGCTGCTGCGGCAGACGGATCTTTATTCCGTTCCTGGTCAACTGCGCGGCCCTGAGGTCGAGCTCGAAGAGGCCGAAGCGAACCGTCTCCTGGGTCGGCGAAACCGCCACTTCGCACCCCCTGCACCAGCGAGAATTGAGTTTAGCACCCGCAGGAGACGAGTGTATTAGCGTCTCGCCACCGCGAGAAGCGAGGACAAAATCACCTAATCGATTGCAGTGGCAAGGATTGGACGGGGAGAAACAAATCGCCGCGCGGGCATTGCTCTAAGGCGTGCCGACCCTGCAGACTCAGGCCCACGTCGCTCGCTTGGACAAGATGCGAAAAGGAGAAACACCATGAATCGAATCGTCAGGAACTCAGTATTTGCAGTCCGCGGCGGCTTGGGTCTGCTCGCTGCCCTATGCCTTCTCGTTCTCCCAACCTGTGCCAAAGCGGCCTGCGGAAGGTTCGACGCACCCGGCCTGAAATCCGCGATCAAAATGCCCATGGTTGCGCAGGCCGCTGTTGGTTTCCCCTCACCCTTTGAAGCTGCCAATGCAACGATCGTTGGCGTGTGGCATGTGATCTACACCAACAGCGCGGACCAGTCGACATTCAATGACACCTTCGACACTTGGCACAGCGACGGCACGGAGTTTGAAAGTGCGTTTCTAGCGCCGGCAGGCGGCAACATGTGCGTAGGAGTGTGGAAGCAGACCGGCTTGCGGAGCGTCACTCTTCATCACGTGGGCTGGCTCTTCAATCCAAGCACTCCTTTGGCTACGGCCACCAACAGCTTCACCGTGGATGCGGAAATTACGGTGGCCCCGGACGGCAAATCATACAGCGGCGGCTTCACCTTCAAGGTGTGGAACCTGGACGGAACTCCCACACCCGTTGAAGTAACGGGCACGATAGCCGCGACACGAATTACGGTGAATTGACGGACTTCTAGGTCTACTGGATTGGCCCGTTGCCTATCGGGGCGGTCAAATCGTCAGAATTACGCTTCCGCCGGGGACTGCGGCTTTGCATCCTCAGAATTAATCTTCAAAAACCCCAGCATTTTCGCTTGTCAAGCCCCAAAACGACCTAACTCATTACAAAACAGCAACATCCGCGTGGCATGTTAGTTATCTCCAATCTGCTATTCTTAAAACAGATAGAAAAAGCCCCGGCGCTTACCGGGGCTTTCTCCTTTGGAGGCAATAAATTGTGCGCAACCCCTTTGCTTGGACGAATTTAGCCGTAAGCCGTTTGGAATGACGATTTTGCAGGCAACGACCACCCGTAAACGATTGAATACATGGAATCTTTACCAAAAATACCCCTGGGGGGGAGGGGGGTGCCCCAGGAAAACGCCGGAGAAGAAAGAAAATCATGTCACGGCGCAACGAAGGGCCCTCTCCGAAGAGAGGGCCTTGTTCTGCAATAAAAATTGAACTACGAGGTGGCCTTCCGCGGCTTCTGCACCAGCAGGTTCGGCGCAACGATGTTCCCGTTCACGTCCGGGAGCTTCGGAGCGAGCGGCGTCGTAACGTCCTGGTAGGAGCCGTTCGCCTGCTTCGTGAGCAAGTGCACCGCGTTGTCTCCCGAGGTCCCAGCGAAGAACGTCTGGTTGTCGGCGCTGACTACACCGGTAATCGGCGCAATCGGCGTCCCAAGCGCCGTCGAGAGGGGAATGCTCCCCAGCGCCCCAGGGCCAATGGTTGGCGGTGAACCCGGTGTCGGTGTCGCCGGGGTATAGGTTGGCACCACGCCGCCCGTGCCCGTATACGTCACAAACGCAGTCAGCGAGTCCGAAGTCGGAAAGACCCCAGTAATGGCCGTCGCCGTAACGCCCGGCAGAACTCCGGTAAACGCCACGTTCGAACCGAATGTGACTGGCGTCGTCGAAGTCGCCCCACTCGCGATCTGCGGACAAGCTCCAATCGGCAGCCCGTTCACAGGGGTGGTGCCCGGTGTAAACAACGTCTGGTCTGTAAAAGTCGGTGTTGGTGTCACGGTCGCGCCCAGAAGATGCAGTCCGTCGTTAGTCGTTGCGATTCGGTCCGTCGTTGGCCCCATCACGCTGGCATCGGGATAGAAGACATTGGTCGTGGTGGACGAGGTCGTCTCCTGCCCACTGGATATTGTTGTCACCGGGCAATAAGAGCGCGCCGTCGTAGGACTCCCGCCAAAGAACGCCCCGACGTACGGTACACCAACCGCCACGTCCGTCGCGGCCTGCGAAGACAACGTCTGATACCACCCCGTAAACGACGAGTGCACCAGCAACTGATTGTTCGGAGTGACCACGCCCGTCGAAGAGTTGTAATCGCCCAGCGTGATGTACACCGTCTTGCTGTCCGGCGAGAACGCCGCACGGGTCCCGACGCCGCCATACTGTGTCTGGATCCCGCCGGTGCCGCCCCCGTTGTACAGGTATACAAACTGTCGAATCGGATCGGTGATCACCACCGTCGAACCGTCCGGCGATACAGCAAGCACCGTCCCGGTCACCGTCGTGTCCTGGGCCGTCAGCGTGTTCGTACTTGCGCTGAACGTCATGATCTCAAACGCGCTGCCCATATAGATCGTGCTGCCGTCGTCGCTGATGACCATCGAGTTCGGCTGGTAAGGCAGCCGGACCGGCTGCCCAAGCTGCTGGGGCTGAGTGAAGTCCACCGGCACGATGTACAGCGAGTTCGTGCTCCCGATATACAGGTTCGTGCTGTTCACGCCGGGTGCAATCACGGCGATCGGGTTAGAGGTCACCGCCTTTCCGTTGCCGAACAAGCCAATTTGGTTGAACGGAGAAGGATTGCAGCTCGGAGGCTGGCAGACCGCCGTAATCGCGGCAGCGCCCGGAAAGATGGGAGTCACTGTCCCCGCCGCCACCGCTGGAATCGTCGTCGGTGTGGTCGACTCAAACTCCAGACTGAGGCCGGTCATGCACGTTCCATTCTGGTTCACGGCCAGCGACGTGATCGGCTGCGTATTGTTCGGATTCACGACGATGCTGCTCGAACTTGTACCCCCAATCCCCGGAACGCTTAACGTGATTGTGGTCGGAGGACACGTCGAAAAGAAACCCGCCGAGCTTCCCGCATTCGAGATATCCGCCGTGATCACCGTCGATCCCGGCTGCTGCGCTGTCGCGACCCCGTTCTGGTCGATCGTTACCACCGAAGGGGTCTGCGCGACATACGAGAGATGGCCGACCTTGCAGCTGATATTGTTCGCCGGCGTCGTCGAGGCGTTCTCATAGACGCGCGCCGCCAGTTGTCCCGTCGTCGACTGGGACTGGCAACTGTTGGCGGAGGCAAATGCCGCGGTCGTGGTCACCGGTACAGTGCAGCATCCCGTTCCAGGATCCACCGTGCAGCTTACCTGCTGATTGCCGAACGCTGCAGGACTGCAATTAGTCGCCGGATCGTTAAGACAGTCCGTCGACAGCGGCCCCAGCACCACGCTCGTTACCACGGGATGCACATAGATCGGTAGTGGATTGCTGGCCGCTCCAGAGCCGCTCGCAATCACAAACACAGTTCCGCTCTTGTTCGTCGGGTTACACGTGGTGTAGTCAGGAATGCCGCCGCCCGTGTTCCGGTTCCAGGTGCCCGCGCAAAGCCGCCCATTCGTCGGCTCCACGTCGGCAATGGTCATGTCCGGTGTCCCGTCGGCAAGGAACGTCGCATAGGTATACTTCGTCACCGACTCGGTCGTACCTTTACAGTCGGTCGCTACCGGACTACTTACCTGGCCGATCTGCGCAAAGTTCATCGAGATGCCGGTGATCTGCGGGCTCAGCGTGATCGTTGTCACCTGGCCCACGGGGATACCCGAGTCTGAGCCATTGCAGAAGACCACTGGTTGTTTCTTCGAACAGCCCGAGATCGAGACGCCAAAAGGAACCGTGAAAAGTAACAGAACTGCTAACGTGACAAACCGACGCATTGAACCTCCCCGTCCAACCGGAACTCAAGCTGAACGGTCACCCGCAACTGCTGAATAGCCGAAACACTAGTGTAAAAGCTGCGCACACCG
Source organism: uncultured Acidobacteriaceae bacterium (assembly GCA_963756685.1). GTDB lineage: Bacteria > Acidobacteriota > Terriglobia > Terriglobales > Acidobacteriaceae > Edaphobacter. Next base: position 627,001 of record CAVWON010000001.1, on the reverse strand, counting down.
GAAGCAAATCGTCCGGATAATCATTGGACGATCCAATGAGCGATTTTGCATCCTGTCAGCAGCATTCTCCGTCGACGAACGACTGTCGCCACGGCCCAGCCGTCTTCTACTTCGCGGGCATCTCCGTCTCGAACCAGTTCAGCGCCCGTTCCAGAACATCTCTTCGATGTTCCGGCGCACGGAACGCATGTCCTTCGTTCGGATAGACCACCAGTTGCGTCTTCACGCCCTCGGCCCGCAGTGCATGCCAGAACTCGAAGCTCTGTGGAGCAGGGCACTCGCCATCGCGATCTCCCACGACCACCAGCGTCGGCGTCTTCACGTTCTTGATGTATTCGATTGCAGAACTCTTCGCATACACCGCAGCATCTTCGTAAACCGTCTTGCCGAAGAACGGCACCATCCACTGGTCGATCGAGTTCTCTCCGTAGTAGCTCTTCCAGTCACTGATGCCCGCGCCCGCTACCGCGGCCCTGAACCGCGTCGTCTGGGTCACACCGAACATCGTCATAAATCCGCCGTAGCTCCAGCCCGTCAACCCTTCACGGTCTTTGTCGATAGGGAAGCGCTTCTCCAGCACGTCCATCCCCGCCAGAATGTCCCGCAGGTCGCCGTATCCGAAGTCCTTGATATTGGCTTGAGTAAATCTCTCACCCTGTCCATAGCTGCCTCGCGGATTCGGCATAAACACAAAGTATCCCAGCGCCGAAAACGGCACTCCGCCATATCCCACGCCTGGCCAACGGGGAGTCACTGCACTCGAAGGGCCGCCATGCACACTCACCAGCAGCGGATACTTCTTCGCCGGATCATAGTTTGCCGGATACAGCAGCCATCCCTGCACCTTGAACCCGTCGCTGGTCCATTCAATGTTCTCTGTCTTCCCCCAGGCCGGTTTCATCCCATCGTTCAAATGCGTTATCTGTTTCATCGCGTCCAACGGCCCGGCCCAAACCTCGGGAGCCTTCTCGAACGAACTCCGAATCAGCGTAATTGCACGCTCGTTCGAGACAGAAACACTCATCGCCAGTCCGCCAGCTCCGACCGACTCAGGAAATGTGGCATCGACCTGAGGCAGGTCCTTGCCCGTACTCAGATCAAGAGCGGTAAGGTGGCTGCTTCCACCTACATGCTCTGCAATGCCGATCACCTGCGGCCCAATCCATCCGATAAACGCTACCGAGGCGGCTCGACCGGGTGTCACGTCCCTCGGCTCACCTCCAGTCGACGGGACCAGATAAATATCTCCGCCTGTCGATCCTTGGTCGCTCATGATCCCCCCGATGAAAGCGATTTGGCTTCCGTCCGGTGACCACCGCGGCACTGCGATCTGCAATCCATGCAACGGTCCCGACACCTTCGTTGTATCTAAAATCGACTTGGGTTGTGCACCAACAACATCTTTGATCGGCGGATTGGCCCCAGTAAACTCCGTGCGTCGCACGATCTCTTCGGTGTAAAGCTGTGCAACCCACCAGTTGTTCTCTCCCGGAGGGTTCGCGGCTACAAACACGAGATTCTTCGAATCCGGCGACCAGCCAAACTCATAAACATGGAGCGTCGCGGGAGTTACCTGCGAAAATGACCCACTCGCCACATCTACCACCCCCACTCGCTGAATCTCGACCCCGTCCTCGCCGATCACGCCAGCCCATGGCTTCATTGCCGCCAACGCTCCAGCGCTGCGGGTCGCATTTTCAACGAAAAGGAATCCTATCGATCTTCCATCCGGCGACCACGCCAGCGAATCGATCCCTCCCACCAGGTGCGTCAGCTCTTTCGACTCACCAGTCTTCCTCGACCAGACAAATACCTGGTCTTGACCCGGGCTGTCCGCGTTCGCCGTGCAGTTGGACACAAACGCCAGCCAGGCCCCATCCGGCGACCACTTTGGCTCCGAACTTCCGCAACTGGTCGCCCCCGACCCTGTCCCGACGATTATTTCCTTCGCAGGATCCGGGTTTGCAACGTCCGTCAAGTGGATCTGCGATCCCTCCCGCGTCCGAACGGCCCATGCGACTGTTGTTCCATCCGGCGAAATGGCCGCCGAACTTGGCGTCATGGTCCTCCCAAGTGTCTCAATTAACGCCCCAATCCGGGCGTCCTTGGTCGTGGAAGAGGTAGTTTGGGCCCGCCCATCAAGTGCCATTCCAAGGGCCAGTACAGCAGCGGTGGCAGTGAGAATACAGGTAAAAGAGTGCGTGCGAGCATCAACAAGGGTCATGCGAAAAGCCTAGCATGGCCAACTCGCCCCGGAATTGCGGCGAAAAGGCTGTAACTCCGCCGATGGAATTTGATCGCAAAGCCAGAAAAATCGGGCAAAAGTTGACTCTAGGCGCGCAGATTGCTATTGTTAGAAGGTTCCGCGAGTATCTGGGACGCGCCGTTGGGAAGATTCAACGAGCGGCAGGGTGGAGAAAAGCCCGCGCGATCTGTTTCCATGGCCAGCCACAAAAGGCAGGAAGTGGAGGTTTGCGTTACACTGGATACAAGAGATTCACCGCAGGACATTCCTGATCTCTGATCTGAATGTCGCAAGTCTGCGGCCCATCGCAATCGTGCCTGCGACACCCTCCACCTTGGATGGGCTATGCGGGCCGGAACAGCGAAACGGAGTCGGCTCATCCTTTGAAGTAAGGAAAGACGCTCGGCCACCGTCGACTGTTATGTCTGGCTTGTTGTACCGCTTCACAGACGCAACAGCAGGGAAGATCTTCGTCAGAGACGCTTCAGCGTTCTCACTTTTTTGCGTGTACGGCGAAAAGCGAAGCCCTAACCCTCCTGCGCGTCTCTCACAGTTTGGTTGTAAGGTTTTGCGCGCATTAACTAAGGAGTTCTAGTGCCTACGTTCCATCAGCTCGTCAAGCAGGGCCGCACGCCCACCCGTTATAAGACCGCCAGCCCCGCGCTCCAGGGTTCGCCCCAGCGCCGTGGCGTCTGTACCCGCGTCTACACCCAGACCCCGAAGAAGCCAAACTCGGCCCTTCGTAAGGTCGCCCGTGTCCGCCTCACGAATGGGATCGAGGTCACGACTTACATTCCGGGCATCGGCCACAATCTGCAGGAGCATTCGATTGTGCTCATCCGCGGCGGCCGTGTGAAGGACCTCCCGGGAGTTCGTTATCACGTCGTTCGTGGCACGCTCGACTCGGTCGGCGTCGCCAACCGTAAGCAGAGCCGCTCCAAGTACGGCGCCAAGCGTCCGAAGGCAGCAGCCAAGTAAACTCCGCGGTTCGCCGCGCAAAATTTTAGGTTCAGGCCTTGAGAAGTCGACGGTCCTGAAGGAAGACGAGAAGAGAAAGCAATGCCAAGAAAAGGCTACATCGCGAAGCGTGAAGTTGCTCCAGACCCGGTCTATAACTCCACCCTGGTCACCAAATTTGTGAACTCCATGATGTGGGGCGGCAAGAAGTCGACTGCTCAGGGCATCTTCTACACCGCCATGACCAACCTCGAACAGAAGGGCGGCGACGAAGCCCTCAAGCTCTTCAAGAAGGCGATCGAGAACTGCAAGCCGCTTCTCGAGGTCAAGAGCCGCCGCGTCGGCGGAGCGAACTATCAGGTTCCCATTGAAGTTCTCCCCGAGCGCCGCACCTCGCTCGCCATTCGCTGGCTCGTGACCTACGGCCGCGCCCGTGGCGAGAAGGGCATGGTCGAGAAGTTGTCTGCGGAGCTCCTCGATGCGGCCAACGGCCGTGGCGCAGCGATGAAGAAGAAAGAAGACGTTCACCGTATGGCCGAGGCCAACAAGGCCTTCGCGCACTACCGCTGGTAAGGCGAAGGCTTTTCAGCAGGCGTCCTGAGATTTCAGGTTCAACGTAGTTATTACCGCGAGCGAACGCTCGCAGATGAGAGATAGATCGTGGCACGCACTACACCTCTGAATCGTTGCCGGAACATCGGAATCATGGCGCACATTGACGCCGGCAAGACGACGACGACCGAGCGCATTCTCTTCTATACGGGCATTACCCACCGTATCGGAGAAGTGCACGAGGGCACTGCGACCATGGACTGGATGGAGCAGGAGCAGGAGCGCGGCATCACAATTACCTCCGCCGCAACGACCTGCACCTGGAAGAACATCCGCATCAACATCATCGACACCCCGGGTCACGTGGACTTCACCGCCGAGGTCGAGCGTTCACTCCGCGTGCTCGATGGCGCGGTCGCTTGCTTTGACGCAGTAGCTGGAGTTCAGCCCCAGTCTGAGACCGTCTGGCGTCAGGCCGACAAGTACAAGGTCCCCCGGATCTGCTTCATCAACAAGATGGACAAGGCCGGCGCGGACGCTGTCTACGCGACCTCAACCATCGTCGACCGCCTCGGCGCGCGCGCTGTTCCTATCAATATTCAGATTGGTGCTGAAGCAAAATTTCTCGGTGTAGTCGACCTGGTCACAATGAAGGCGATCTACTGGCATGATGAGACGATGGGTGCCGAGTATTCGGTGGAGGAGATTCCCGCCGACCTGCTCGACAAGGCCAAAGAGGCTCGTCACGCACTGATCGAAGCTGTCGCCGACTCCGACGACGAGATTCTCCACCTGTTCCTCGAGGGCCAGGAGCCTACTGAAGCGCAGCTCAAGGCTGGCATCCGCAAAGCCACTATCGCGATGAACATCTTTCCGGTGCTCTGCGGCTCGTCCTTCAAGAATAAAGGTGTCCAGACCCTGCTCGATGCGGTAGTCGACTATCTGCCCAGCCCGCTTGATATTCCTCCTATGGTCGGCTCCAATCCGGAGAACATGGAAGAGAAGATCATCCGTAAGGCAGACGATAACGAGCCGTTCTCTGCTCTCGGATTCAAAATCATGACCGACCCCTTCGTCGGCCAGCTCATCTTTATTCGTGTCTACTCGGGTCAGCTCAAGACCGGCGACTCGGTCCTGAATCCGCGTACGGGTAAAACCGAACGCATCGGCCGTCTGCTCAAGATGCACGCCAACAAGCGTGAAGAGATCACTGAGATCCTCGCTGGCGATATCTGCGCCGCCGTCGGCCTCAAAAATCTCGTCACCGGCGACACGATCTGCACCGATAAGCATCCAATCGTGCTCGAGTCCATCGACTTCCCGAAGCCCGTCATCGCGGTTGCAGTCGAACCGAAGACCAAGGCCGACCAGGAGAAGATGGGCATGGCGCTGGCCAAGCTTGCGCAGGAAGACCCGACGTTCCGCGTCCACACTGATCCCGACTCCGGCCAGACCATCATCTCCGGAATGGGAGAGCTGCATCTTGAGATCATCGTTGACCGCATGATGCGCGAGTACAAGGTCGAAGCCAACGTTGGTAAACCGCAGGTCGCTTACCGCGAAACGATTCGTTCCAACGCCGAGGCCGAGGGCAAGTACATCCGTCAGACCGGCGGTTCCGGTAACTACGGCCACGCCAAAATTCGCATCAGCCCCAACGAGCCTGGCAAGGGCTATGAATTCACCAACGACACCAAGGGCGGCGCGATTCCCAAGGAGTACGTCAAGCCGATCGACCAGGGCATTCAGGACGCCATGCAGCGCGGCATTCTGGCAGGGTACGAGATGGTCGACATCAAGGTCTCGCTCTACGACGGCAGCTACCACGACGTCGACTCGAACGAAATGGCCTTCAAGATCGCCGGTTCGATGGCCTTCAAAGAGGCCGCGCGCAAGGCGAAGCCAGTTCTCCTCGAGCCTGTCATGTCAGTTGAAGTTACGGTCCCTGAAGAGTATATGGGTACGATTATCGGCGACCTGAATAGCCGCCGTGGACGTATCGAAGGTATGGAGATGGTTGGCACGACGCAGGCCATCCGGGCCACGGTTCCGCTGAGCACGATGTTTGGTTACGCCACCCATATGCGGTCGTCCACGCAGGGCCGCGCTAACTATTCCATGCAGTTCAAGCAGTATGAAGAGGCGCCGCGGTCGGTCTCGGAAGAGATCATTGCCAAGGTGCAGGGCAAAGACGCGAAGTAGTCCGGTGCCGCAAGGCGAAACAGAATTTAGCAGTGGAACTTACAAGTTACTGAAACACGGAGAGAGTCATGGGCAAGGAAAAGTTTGACCGGTCAAAGCCGCACGTAAACATAGGGACGATTGGGCACATTGACCACGGCAAGACGACGCTGACGGCGGCGATCACGAAGGTACTGTCGAAGCACAACCCGAAGAACACCTTCCGTTCGTTCGACACGATCGACAACGCGCCGGAAGAGCGTGAGCGCGGCATCACGATTGCGACCTCGCACGTCGAGTACGAGACGCCGAACCGGCACTACGCGCACGTCGACTGCCCCGGCCACGCCGACTACATCAAGAACATGATCACCGGAGCGGCGCAGATGGACGGCGCGATCCTGGTGGTCGCTGCGACCGACGGCCCGATGCCCCAGACCAAGGAGCACGTTCTGCTGGCGCGTCAGGTTGGCGTTCCGTTCATCGTCGTGTTCCTGAACAAGTGCGATGCGGTCGAGGACGAAGAGCTGATCGAGCTGGTCGAGATGGAGGTGCGCGAGCTGTTGTCGAAGTACGACTACCCCGGCGACGACACCCCGATCATCCGCGGCTCGGCGCTGGGCGCGCTCAACGGCGAAGCCCAGTGGGAGGCCAAGATCGACGAGCTGATGGCGGCGGTGGACAAGTACATTCCGCAGCCGGAGCGCGCGGTCGACCAGCCGTTCCTGATGCCGATCGAAGACATCTTCTCGATCTCCGGCCGCGGCACCGTGGTCACGGGCCGTATCGAGCGGGGCAAGGTGAAGGTCGGCGAAGAGTCCGAGATCGTCGGCTTCCGCGAGACCCGCAAGACGGTGGTCACCGGCGTCGAGATGTTCAAGAAGCAGCTGGACGAAGGTCTGGCAGGTGACAACGCCGGGCTGTTGCTCCGGGGTATTGCTAAGGAAGATGTTGAGCGCGGCATGGTGTTGGCCAAGCCAGGATCGATCAAGCCGCACACCGACTTCAAGGGCGAGGTCTACGTGCTGTCGAAGGAAGAGGGCGGCCGCCACACACCGTTCTTCAACGGCTACCGTCCGCAGTTCTACTTCCGCACGACGGACGTGACTGGTTCGGCGAAGCTTCCTGCAGGCACGGAGATGTGCATGCCCGGCGACAACATCTCGCTGGAGATCACGCTGCACACCCCGGTGGCCATGGAGAAGGGCCTCCGCTTCGCCATCCGCGAAGGCGGACGCACCGTCGGCGCAGGCACCATCAGCGAGATCATCAAGTAAGGAAAGCTTCACAGACAAGTTTTTGTTTTAGCTGTTCAAGATTCACGAGGGCTGCCGGCCCATTGAGAAGTGAGAAAGAAATGACCGGCAGCTACTCCAACAGTTCTTTGATTTAGAAAAGAGACAAACAATGGCTGGACAGAGAATCAGAATTCGGTTGAAGGCATATGACTACCGCGTACTCGACACCTCCACTGGAGAGATCGTCGAAACAGCCAAGCGCACTGGCGCGCAGGTCGCGGGCCCCATTCCGCTGCCGACCATGAAGAACAAGTATTGCGTCCTTCGCTCGCCCCACGTCGACAAGAAGTCGCGCGAGGCCTTCGAGATTCGCACGCACAAGCGGCTGATCGACATTCTCGAGCCAACCCAGCAGACGGTCGACGCGCTGATGAAGCTCGATCTCCCCGCCGGCGTCGACGTAGAAATCAAGACCGTTCAGAAATAGATGTATTAACCCGGCAGTGCTGAGCGAATCCAGTCAGCATGATGAGGAAAGGAAGCTCCAATGTCAGTAGTCGGAATTCTCGGAAAAAAAATCGGCATGACCCAGGTCTTCGATGATCGTGGCGACATTCACCCGGTCACCGTGCTCAAGGCCGGCCCATGCGTCATCACTCAGCTCAAGACCCTCGCGAAGGACGGCTATGACGCCGCACAGATCGGATACGTCGACTTCGTCAAAGCCTCCAAGGTCAACAAGGCCATGACCGGCCATTTCGCCAAGTCGAACGTTCCTCCGGTCAAAATGATCAAAGAGGTCGCCCTCGAGACGGTCAAGCCGGTTGACGGCGAAGAATCTGCGACCGTCAAGGCTGGCGACCGTATTCTGGTCGACATCTTCAACGACGAAAAGTTCGTCGACGTTATTGGTACCTCCAAAGGCCGCGGCTTCGCTGGCGTCATTCGCCGCCACGGCTTCGGCGGCGGTCCCAAGTCGCACGGTCATATGTTCCAGGTGCAAGGTTCGATCGGCGCCTCATCTTTTCCGTCTCGCGTATTCCCCGGCCAGCGCATGCCCGGCCACATGGGACACGCACAGATCACCGTCCGCAACCTCCGTATCCGCGGCATCGATCTCGACGACAACCTCATCCTGGTCGAAGGCGCAGTTCCCGGACCGCGTGATGGCTTCGTCCTCATCTCCAAAGCCAAGGCACCACCGCGTGAGCGTCGTGGATTTGCCGGGGCCGCAACGAAGGACGCATTGAAGGCTTCGAAGAAGGCTGCACCTTCGAAGAAGAAGTAAAGAAATTAAAAAAAAGCATCTTGTTTTAAACCTTTTATACAAAGTTTTTGCCCGCCGCATCGATGGCGGGCGCAAAGAGAGAAGAACGATGGCAAACATCAATGTAGTCAATCTCGGCGGAAAGAAAGTCGGCGAATTCGAACTCGCCGACGAGGTCTTCGCTGGAGAGATCAACGACGGCCTCCTCTGGGAGTCGGTCAAGCACTACCGCGCTGCCCTTCGTCAGGGAACCGCCGCCACCAAGAGTCGTAATCAGGTCTCTGGCGCCGGCAAGAAGCTCTGGAAGCAAAAGGGAACCGGCCGCGCTCGCGTCGGATCCATCCGCACCCCGCTCTGGCGTGGCGGCGGTACGGTTCATGGACCGAAGCCGCGCAGCTACGAGTACGCCTTCCCGCAGAAGAAACTGATGGGCGCGCTCCGCTCGGCCATCGCCGCGAAGATTGCCGACGGCAAGTTCACCATCGTCGATTCGTTTGAGGTCGCCGAGGCCAAGACCAAGCTCTTCCGCACCGCGCTCAACAAGCTTGAGGCCGGCAAGACGACCCTCCTGGTTGAGAGCAGCCGCAAGCTTGACGAGAAGCTCTACCTCGGCTCGCGCAATCTGGCGGGTGTCGAACTCGTCCTTAGCTCCGAGGTCCACCCCTACGACCTGCTCCGCTATGAGCATGCAGTCTTCTCGAAGGACGCCATCGAGGCCCTGCAGGAGACCCTCAAGAAGTTTGTATCGAAGCGCAAGACCGCTGCGCAGAAGGAGGTTGCGTAATGCCAACCCTCTATACCGTCATTCGCCGCCCCCTCATTACTGAGAAGGGCATGACCGTCAAGGAGACCCAGAACACCCTGGTGTTCGAGGTCGCCCTCAAGGCCACCAAGACCGAAGTCAAACAAGCTGTTGAGAGTCTCTTCAAGGTCAAAGTAACCGGTGTTCGCACCACGACCGTCGAAGGCAAGGAGCGCCGCCGGGGCAAGTTTGCCGGCTATCGCCCCGATTGGAAGAAGGCCTATGTTCGCCTCAAAGACGGCGAGAAGATGCCGGAATACCTCAACAGCCTCTAAGCGAGATCTTTTCGCCGCAACAGAAATCTGGAACCGAAGCGCTGCTGAGCAATCAGCCGCGCAGGCAAGGGAATAAAGACGATGCCGATCAAATCATTTCGACCGATTACCCCATCACTCCGCTTCGCGACGAAGCTCGTCAACGATGACATCACGACGGACAAGCCGCACAAGCCGTTGCTCGGCGTCAAACAGCGCACCGGCGGCCGCAACAACACCGGCTCGCTCAGCATGCGCCATCATGGTGGCGGTCACAAGCAGAAGCTGCGCATCATCGACTTCAAGCGCGACAAGTACGGCATCCCCGGCACCGTCGCCACGGTCGAATACGACCCGAACCGCAGCTCCCGCATCGCGTTGATCCACTACGCGGACGGCGAGAAGCGCTACATTATTCAGCCGATCGGCCTTACCGTCGGACAGTCGATCATGAGCGGCCCGGGCGCTGATATTCTCGTCGGCAACGCCCTTCCGCTGAAGAACATCCCGACCGGTACGATTGTGCATAACATCGAGCTTCGTCCCGGCAAGGGGGCGCAGATGGCTCGTTCCGCTGGTGCTCAGGTCAACCTGATCGCCAAGGAAGGCGACTACGCTCTCCTCAAGCTGCCCTCCGGCGAGACCCGCAAGGTGCCTCATCGAGTGCATGGCAACCATCGGCCAGGTCGGCAACACCGACCACGAGAACGTCACCGTTGGCAAGGCCGGCCGCAACCGCTGGAAGGGTATTCGTCCCTCCAACCGCGGTGTCTCGATGAACCCGGTCGACCACCCGCACGGTGGTGGTGAAGGCAAGACCTCGGGCGGACGTCACCCGGTCACTCCATGGGGCCAGCCGACTCGCGGATACAAGACCCGCAACAACAAGCGGACCGATGTCTTCATCGTCAAGCGTAGGACCAAGTAAAGATTTAGCAGTTTCGCAGCAAAGCGCAACACCAAGTCTCGCAAGCAAGAGATTCGTCGTATCCAGCATCGCAACAAAGAAAGTCGGAGCTCAGCAAAATGTCACGTTCAGCGAAAAAAGGTCCTTTCATCGACGATCACCTCATGAAGAAGATCGAGGGGATGAACCAGGTCAACGACAAGAAGGTGCTGCGCACCTGGTCTCGCCGGTCCACCATTCACCCGGACTTCGTCGGCCATACCATCGCCGTCCACAACGGCCGCAAGTTCATCCCGGTCTATGTGACGGAAAACATGGTTGGTCACAAGCTTGGTGAGTTCTCGGCCACCCGCACCTTCAAGGGCCATTCCGCGCGCGCCGCTGAGACTACCGCGAAGCCCAAATAAACCGGGCACAACGCTTGCAGTTACGCATCACCGCTTTTCGAAGAAGTTTTGAAGGACGAAGATTATGGCTAACGCAGCAGAAAAAATCAGAGAGTTCCGCGCCGAGGCGAAGTTCCAGCGCACCAGTCCGCAGAAGGTGAAGCTGGTCCTGGACCTCATCAAGGGCCTCCGCGTCGAGCAGGCGCTCAACACCGTTCACTTCAGCACCAAGCGCATGGCGCCGGTCGTTGAAAAGGTCCTGCGTTCGGCGATCCAGAACGCGACCTACGTCTCGCAGGAGCAGGGTCTCGATGTCGACGTCGACAACCTCTACGTCCGCACCGCCGTCGCGAACGAAGGCCCGCGCATGAAGCGCATCCGCCCTGCACCGATGGGCCGCGCCTTCCGCTACCAGCGCAGGCTCGCACACATCGTCGTCACCGTCGCTGAGAAGAAGCCGGTCGCTGCCATCAGCGCAGCCGCCGATTCAACTCCAGCCCCGGCCGCGAAGAAGACCACAAAGAAGGCAGCGACCAAGACCGCGGCAAAGCCCGCAGCCAAAAAGGCCGCCGCAAAGAAGACAGCCGTCAAGAAGACTGCAGCCAAAAAGGCCGCGAAGTAAGCAGTTTCTTGTAAACTTAAAGTTTTGCACTACCGCCCACCGGCTCAACCGGAGAGGGCACAGAGTAAAGGGAAGCTATGGGACAGAAAGTCCATCCGTATGGGTTGCGCCTCGGCATCAACAAGCCGTGGAAGTCACGCTGGTTCGTAGAGCGCGGCTATGACAAACTGCTGGTCGAAGACGTCAAGCTCAAGGCTGAGCTGCGCGAGAAGCTGAAGGCCGCCGGCGTCAGCTCGGTCGAGGTCGAGCGTCCAGGCAACAAGCTGCGCCTGATCATCCGCACCGCGCGTCCGGGCATCATCATCGGCCGCAAGGGCGCCGAGATCGACAAGCTCAAGGCCGACATCCAGAAGCGCACCAGCCGCGAGGTGTTCATCGACATTCTCGAGGTCAACAAGCCCGAGCTCGACGCTCAGCTGGTCGCCGAGAACATCGCGCTGCAGCTCGAGAAGCGCGTCAGCTTCCGCCGCGCCATGCGCAAGTCGGTCGACTCCGCTCTCCGCTTCGGTTGCAAGGGCATCAAGGTCCGCGTCTCCGGCCGCCTCAACGGAAACGAGATCGCCCGTTCCGAGTGGTATCTCCAGGGCCGTCTGCCGCTGCACACGCTGCGCGCCGACATCGACTACGGTTTCGCCGAGGCGCACACCACCTACGGCATCATCGGCGTCAAGACCTGGGTCTACCGTGGCGACATCTACGAGCAGAAGAAGCGCCGCGACCAGGGCCTCACGACTGGTGCGTTCGCGTCCTAAAGTTTTTCCCGGCAACGCCGGAGTTTCAGGGGAGCATGTCCCCGAAAGAGTGAAGAGGGTTTCGTTATGTTGATGCCAAAGAAGGTCAAGTTTCGCAAGCAGCAGCGCGGTCGCATGTGCGGCAAGGCGTGGCGCGGCTCCGATCTCTCGTTCGGCGACTACGGCTTGAAGGTCATGGAGTGCGGTTACATCACCGACCGCCAGATCGAAGCCAGCCGTATCGCGATGACGCGTTTCATCAAGCGCGGCGGCAAGGTCTGGCTCCGTCTGTTCCCTGACAAGCCGATCACCAAGAAGCCGGCCGAAACCCGTATGGGTAAAGGCAAAGGCGCTCCCGATCATTGGGTCTGCGTCGTCCGTCCCGGCCGTATCTTGTTTGAGATGGAGGGCGTCAGCCCGGAGCTCGCCAAAGAAGCCATGCGCCTCGCGGCCCACAAGCTTCCGCTTAAGACCAGCTTCGTCCAGCGCCACGATGTCAAGGCGACGGTCGTTACCAAATAAGACCGTGCCAAGTAGCTTTTAGCAGTTCAAGGAAAAGACAATGGAATTCGAAAAGATTCGCAACCTCAATGACGAAGAGCTCAAGAGCGAGCAGGCCAAGGCCGGCGAGCAGCTCTTCCGCATCCGCTTCCAGAAGAGCCTCGGCAACAACGACGGCATCAAGAAGCTGCGGACACTCAAGCTGGACATCGCCCGTATCAAGACCGTCGAGCGCCAGCGCACCATCGCGGCCGAGAAGGCCGCCAACCCCGTCGTCGCCAACGTTGCGCCGGCCAAGAGCACTCGCACCGCCCGCAAGAAAGCGAAGAAGGACTAATCATGGCAGACACAACCAAAACCGCAGCAGCCGCGACTCCCGAAGCCCAGACCTCACGCCGCAACGAGAAGGTCGGCCTCGTCGTTTCAACCAAGATGCAGAAGACCATCGTGGTCGAGATCGAGATGCGCAAGGCCCATCCCAAGTACAAGCGCGTCATGAAGTCGAACAAGAAGTTCTACGCGCACGACGAGCAGAACTCCGCCCGCGTCGGCGATGTCGTCCGCATCCGCGAGGCGCGCCCCTTGTCCAAGCTCAAGCGCTGGTCGCTCGAGGAGATCGTTCGCCGCTCCTCGCTCGCGCTCGCAGACGACAAGAAGGCCGCAGCGGCCGTCGAAGCCAAATAAGTTTCAAGCATGGGGCGCAGGCCCCTGCCGTATCACCGCCGTAGATAGCGCCGCAGATTACCAGGAGAAGAACGATGTCAGTACAAATGAGAACAATCCTTGACGTAGCCGATAACTCCGGCGCGCGCAAGCTGCAGGTGATCCTCCCCCTCGGTGGCGGTCTCGGTAAAAAGGCCGGCCTCGGAGACGTCGTAACCGCAGCCGTCAAAGAAGCCTCTCCCGATGGCACCGTCAAGAAGGGAAAGGTCGTCAAGGCGGTCATCGTCCGTACCCGCAAGGAGTATCGCCGCAAGGACGGTACCTATATTCGCTTTGACCAGAACGCCGCCGTCGTCATCAACGACGTCAACGAGCCAGTCGGCACCCGAGTCTTCGGCCCTGTGGCCCGCGAACTCCGCGAGAAGAAGTTTCTCAAGATCGTCTCGCTCGCGCCCGAGGTCATCTAGCTTCACGCCTTCCGTTCGCGGAGCGCGCAACAGAGATAAAACCGGAGTCCGACTCCGCGGTAACATGATCGTCGAGGATGAGAGAGAGTTATGGCAGGCATCAAGATCAAGCGCAATGACAAAGTCGAAGTGATCGCCGGCAAGGACAAGGGCAAACAGGGCCGCGTCCTTCGCGTCATCGCAGAAAAAGACCGCGTCCTGGTTGAAGGCATCATGATGGTCAAAAAGCACGTCAAGCCCAACCCGCAGCGCAACATCAAGGGCGGCATCGCCGAGCAGGAGTCCACCATCCACGTCTCGAACGTCATGCTGATCGACGCCGAGGGCAACAAGACCCGCGTCGGTTCGCGTTTTGAAGGCGACACCAAGGTCCGTTTCTCGAAGGCCAGCGGCAACACGATCGCTGAGAAGAAGAAGTAAAGAGAAATCAACGAAATCAGTTTTGAAGTAACGGCAGTCCAAATCTTGTAACAACGGTTCACCCCACGCATCGGTACACGGGCCAAAACCCAATCCGGCAACCGTGGAGAAAGCGAAGAACAATCATGGCAGCACGACTGAAGCAAAAGTACGAGACCGAGATCAAGCAGGCGCTGGGCAAAGAGCTCAACATCACCAACGCCATGGCGATCCCCAAGCTCGAAAAGATCGTCATCAACATGGGCCTCGGCGAAGCCACCCAGAACGTCAAGATCATGGACCCTCTGGTGGCCGACCTCGCCGCCATCGCCGGCCAGAAGCCTGTCACCACCAAGGCCAAGAAGTCCATCGCGGCCTTCAAGGTACGCGAGGGCATGCCTATCGGCGCCATGGTCACCCTGCGCGGCGACACGATGTACGAGTTCCTTGACCGTCTCATCTCCATCGCCCTTCCTCGTGTCCGCGACTTCCGCGGCGTCTCCTCGAAGAGCTTTGATGGCCGCGGCAACTACACCCTTGGCCTCCGGGACCAGCTGATCTTCGCTGAGATCGACTACGCCAAGGTCGACAAGCTCAAGGGTATGAACGTCACCATCGTCACCACGGCGAAGGACGACAACGGTGCCCGCGCTCTGCTGAAGGGTTTTGGAATGCCCTTCCGCGTCGGAGCGTAACGACGAAGCCAGGCCGATCGGGCCTCAAACAGGTATGCAGTAAAGATAGAGAGTAAAAACATGGCAACTACCGCAAAACGCGTCAAAGACGCAAGGAAACCGAAGTTCAAGTCTCGCCAGCACAACCGCTGCCAGCTCTGCGGTCGTCCTCGCGCGTTCCTTCGCAAGTTCGGCGTATGCCGTCTCTGCTTCCGTTCGCTCGCCCTCAAGGGAGAAATTCCGGGCGTCGTCAAGTCGAGCTGGTAGAATAAAAGGATCCGTGTGCGGCCTGCGCCGCGCACTTGCTCCAGAGACCTCATCAGGGCGTCAGCTTATGGTGCAGAAGTCTGGACGTATCACTCGAAACAAACATCCCCGCTGGTTCTCGTGAGAGACACTCCTGAGCGAACGGGGGATGAAGGAGAATGAATGAACCTCACTGATCCAGTAGCCGACTTTCTGACTCGCATCCGCAACTCCATCCGTGCCCGTCACCAGAAGCTCGACGTCCCCGCATCCAAGCTCAAGGCCGAGATCGCCCGCATTCTCAAAGAAGAGGGCTACATCGCGAACTACAAGCCCACCGAAGAGAATGGACAAAAGGTCCTCCGCGTCTATCTCAAGTACGGCCCCAACAACGAAGCCGTCATCCGCGACCTCCAGCGCGTCTCCCGTCCGGGCTGCCGTGTCTACCTCGGTCGCGATGAGATCCGTCGCGTCCAGGGTGGCCTTGGCATCTCCATCATGACCACCCCCAAGGGTGTCATGACCGGCCGACAGGCCCGCCGCGAAGGTGTCGGCGGTGAGATCCTCTGCGAAGTCTGGTAGCTGGGTCGGGGCTTTAGCCCCGATGCTCAACGAGTTCTATTTATTTTCCATTACGCTGCCCACTGATAGATCGCACAGCGTAAGGATGAAAGATTCAAAGCAACACCGGCTGCAGTGGAACGACCAGCAACGCTGCTCGCGACTCGCAAGCCACAAAAGGATTCATCATGTCACGTATTGGTAAGAAGCCGATTCCTCTACCCACGGGCGTCAAGTACACGGTCAGCGAGAACGGCAACACCGTCCTGGTCGAAGGCCCCAAGGGCAAGGTCAGCGCCCTGCTTCCTGGCGGCATCACCCTCGTCCAGAAGGACGGCAATCTCATCACCGAGCGTCAGAACGATAAGCAGGCGGCCTTCCACGGCTTGGCCCGTGCTCTCGTCTACAACGCCGTCACCGGAGTCACCACTGGCTGGACGAAGGACATCGACATCGTCGGTATCGGATACCGAGCTGAGATGAAGGGCAAGAACATGGTCGTCTTTACCCTTGGCTACTCCCACCCCATCGAGTTCCCCTTGCCAACCGGCATCTCGGTCGAGATCGACCCCAAACAAACCCATCTCACCATCTCAGGCATCGACCGGCAGAAGGTAGGCCAGATCGCTGCCGACATGCGCTCTCTCCGCAAGCCCGACCCGTACAAGAACAAGGGTGTACGCTACACCGGCGAGAAGCTGAAGAAGAAGGTCGGCAAGACCGGAGCGAAATAATTTAGTGCGGAGTGGTTAGCATCAAGCAAACTACTCCGCATTCAACACAGTTCTAACAACCGAACGTCCCCAGCATTCTGGGTACGCCACTAGGAAGGAAAGCTACTATGATCAATCCCCGTCAACGTAACGTCATCCGCCAGCGCGTCCACACGCGCATTCGCGAGAAGATGTCCGGCACAGCCGAGCGCCCACGTCTCAACGTCTACCGCTCGCTCAACCACATCTACACGCAGCTCATCGACGACCTCAACGGAGTCACCCTCGCCTCTGCCTCCTCCAAGGGCAAGAAGGGTGAGGACAAGAACTACGGTGGCAACGTCGCCGCTGCAGCTGAGGTCGGCAAGCTCATCGCCGAGCGCGCCAAAGAGAAGGGCATCAAGAAGGTGGTCTTCGACCGTGGCGGCTACCTCTACCACGGCCGCGTGAAGGCCCTCGCCGATGCAGCTCGCGAAGCCGGACTCGATTTCTAAGGTTCCCAAGGCGCGCTCAAATTGGCCGCCAGAAAGCTGGATAAGACATTATGGCAATGAAGAAAAAGATCGACGCGAACCGCCTCAACCTCAAGGACGAGGTCGTCTCCATCAATCGCGTCACCAAGGTCGTCAAGGGTGGTAAGAACATGTCCTTTGCCGCACTCGTCGTCATCGGTGACCCTGGCGAAGGCGTAGTCGGCTACGGCTCCGGCAAGGCGAAAGAAGTCCCCCAGGCCATCCGCAAGGGGATCGAAGCCGCCAAGAAGAACCTGCACAAGGTCAACCTGACCCAGACCACCATCCCCCATCAGGTGCTCGGCCACTTTGGCGCCGGCCAGGTCATGCTCAAGCCCGCCGCTGAGGGTACTGGCGTCATTGCCGGCAAGACGGTCCGCGCCGTCATGACTGCCGCTGGCGTGCAGAACGTCCTGACCAAGAGCCTCGGTTCAGCAAACCCGCACAACGTTATCAAGGCCACCTTCGACGCTCTCATCCAGCTTCGCAACAAGGCCGAAGTCGCCGCCCTGCGCGGCAAAGCAGTCGAAGAACTCTAACTCTTCGCTCAAAAAGATCCAGAGGAGCTCTAGTCTAATGGCAACCAAGAACGCAACCGCCAAAATCAAGCTGCAGTACTTCCGTTCCAAGATCTGTACCCCGGTCAAGCACAAGCTCGTCATCAAGGGCCTCGGCTTCACCCGTCTCAACCAGATCGTCGAGCGTGAAGACACGCCATCCATTCGTGGCATGGTCGCAAAGGTCCCCCATCTCGTCCGGGTCGTCGACTAATTCGTCCCGGCCCGGCACAACCCGTATCACGCCCGTCAGGGCCAAATCATATGCGAGTCGGCGAAGAGCTAAGCTGCTTCACCGGCGTTAAGCGAGGAAACAATGGCAATCCGTAATCTCTCCAATCTCCGCGCCCCCAAGAAGGCGAACGAAAACAAGAAGCGTGTCGGTCGCGGTATGGGTTCGGGCATGGGTAAGACCTCCACCCGCGGACACAAGGGTCAGGGCTCCCGCTCGGGCTCCTCTCTCATGCGCGGCTTCGAAGGCGGCCAGATGCCCCTTCACCGCCGTCTGCCCAAGCGCGGCTTCACCAACATCTTCCGCGTCGAGTACCAGGTCCTCGGCCTCGACCGCGTCGCCGAGATCGCAGCCGCCGAAAAGGTCACCGAGTTCACCCTGGACAAGATCGTCGCCCTCGGCCTCCTCCGCAAGAAGAACGGACTCATCAAAGTACTCAATAACGGAGAGATCAAGACCGCGGTCACCGTCCACGCGCACAAGTTCTCCAAGACCGCCCAGGAAGCGATCGAGAAGGCCGGCGGCAAGGCCGTCCTTATTGGCTAGGCAGCGTTTAGAATAGATTGGCAGGCGAGGGCACACGCCCTCGCATCGCCGTTTTACCCGAAGTACAGTTTTCCCCCGAGGTTCCAGTACCCGATGTTCGAGAAAATCGCAAACATCTTCAAAATCCCCGACCTCCGCAAGCGTGTCCTCTTCACGCTTGGCATGCTGGCCGTCTATCGTCTCGGCTCGCACATCCCCACCCCTGGCATCAACGCCGACATGCTCGCCCAGTTCTTCAATCAGAACTCCGGCTCGGCCCTCGGTCTCGTCGACCTCTTCTCTGGCGGAAACCTCCGCAAGCTCACCGTCTTCGCCCTCGGCATTATGCCGTACATTACGGCATCGATCATCTTCCAGCTGCTCACTGTCATCTACGAGCCGCTCGCCAAGCTTCAGAAGGAAGGCGAGCTCGGCCGCCGCAAGATCACCCAGTGGACCCGTTACGTCACCGTCCTGCTCGGCATCGTGCAGTCCTTCGCCATCGCGCTGACGCTGACCAACACCAGCACCGGCCAATCGATGGTCACGATCTCGCGCAGCGCCTTCATCCCTCTCTGCGTCATCACCCTCACCGCCGGCACCGCCTTCATCATGTGGCTCGGCGAGCAGATCACCGAGCGCGGTATCGGCAACGGAATGAGCCTGCTCATCTTCGCCGGCATCGTAGTTGGCTTGCCCAAGGGCATTGAAAATCTCTACGAGAAGGCCCGCGACGCCGCTTGGGGACCGCTGACCCCCATCGCCATCATCGCGCTGGTCGGCGGCATGATTGCCGTAGTGGCCTTTATCGTCTTCGTTGAGCGCTCCGAACGCCGCATTCCCGTCCAGTACGCCAAGCGCATCGTGGGCCGCAAGATGATGGGCGGTCAATCCACCTTCCTTCCCCTCAAGGTCAACTCCGGCGGCGTCATGCCGGTCATCTTCGCCAGCTCGATCCTGTCGGCGCCCCTGCTCTTCTCAGGCGCCCACATCTTCGGCTACTCCCTGCAGGACTCTGCCTTCTTCGGCCCAATCTTCCGTGCCATCGCCCCCGGCGAGCCCTGGTACGAAGTCCTCCAGGTCGCCGCCATCATCTTCTTCGCGTATTTCTATATCTCCATCGTCTTCCGTCCCGACGACATCGCCGACAACATGCGCAAGTACGGTGGCTTCATCCCCGGCATCCGACCCGGCAAGCGCACCGCCGACTTCATCAACGACGTGCTCACCCGCATCACGCTGGTCGGCGCGCTCTATCTCGTCATCATCACCATCATCCCGACCTTCCTGATCAGCGGAATCCACTTCAACCATCTCTGGCTCATCGGCCCGGTCTTCGACCACCTGCCGACCTGGGTGACCAACGGTCTAGGCGTCAACTTCTACTTCGGCGGCACTTCGCTCCTCATCGTCGTCGGCGTCGCCATGGACACCGTCCAGCAGATCGAATCGCAGCTCATCATGCGCCACTACGACGGCTTCACTCCCAAGAGTGGCCGCATCCGTGGCCGCAAGAGCTGGTAGGGAAGTCAACCCCTTGACCACAAGCACCGTCACTACACCCACCCCGGCCCCGGCAGTCACCGACTTTCTGCCCGGGCCGGTTCTTCTTCTAGGCCCTCCCGGTGTCGGAAAAGGCACTCAAGCGCAGCTCCTCATGGCGGAGTTCGGTGTTCCTCAAATATCTACCGGTGACATTCTCCGCGCCAATATTGCCAATGGTACCGAGCTGGGCAAAGCGGCAAAGACCCTGATGGATCAAGGTAAGCTCGTCCCTGACAACCTTGTAAATGACATGGTTGCCGCGCGGCTGGCTCAGAGCGATGTTCATTCTGGGTACATTTTGGACGGCTTTCCACGCACGCTCGTGCAGGCCAATTGGTTCGATTTACAAGGTCCAAGCTTCCGTAATATGCCGCCTCCCGTGGCGATTGGCATCGTTGTCGATCAGATGGAACTCCTTCACCGCATCACGGGGCGTCGTATATGCCCAACGTGCAAACGGATCTACAACATGTTTTCCAATCCACCCAAGATCGACGAACAATGTGATGTGGAAGGCGCAAAGCTGGAGCAGCGTCCGGACGATACCGAAGAGGCTTTTACCCGTCGGATGAAGGAATACGAGGAACTAACCGCTCCTGTAGTTCGGCACTATGACAGCAAGGGGCGTTTTCGCAAAGTGGATGGTCAGGCCTCGGTAAGCGAGGTCCAGTCGCGTATTCTTGCGGCTCTCAGAGATTTGCGCAAAGACTTTCCTCCGGGGACGTGGAACTCGCAGGCGGGGATATAGCATGGCCATCATGATCAAGACGCAGCAGGAGATCGAAAAGATGCGGATCTCTGGCAAGGCCCTCCGCCAGGTCCACAACGCCATCGCGCCCCACGTAGTCCCCGGCGCGTCCACGATGGATCTCGAAGAGGTCGCCGTCAAGAAGATCGCCGAACTGGGCGCCATAGCGGCCTTCAAGGGTTACCACGGCTATCCAGCCGCACTCTGCACCTCCGTCAACGACGAGGTCGTCCACGGCATTCCCAACGCCAAACGCGTCCTCAAAGAAGGCGACATCCTCTCCATCGACTGCGGCGTCATCATCGACGGCTACTACTCCGACGCCGCCGTGACCTACCCCATCGGGAAGGTCAGCCCGCAGACCTGCAAACTCCTCGAAGTCACCTTGGCCTCCCTCGAAAAGGCCATCCAGCAGTGCCAGGTGGGAGGGCGTCTCGGCGACATCTCCGCCGCAGTCCAGGAGCACTGCGAGGCCCAGGGCTTCGGCGTCGTCCGCGAGTTCGTCGGCCATGGCATCGGCCGGGCCATGCACGAGGACCCCCAGGTTCCCAACTTCGGCCCGGCCGGCAAAGGCCCTCGTCTCAAGGCCGGTATGGTTCTCGCCATCGAGCCTATGATCAACGCCGGCGGCCCCGAAGTCCGCGTCCTCAAGGACGGTTGGACCGCCATTACCATCGACGGCAGCTACAGCGCCCACTTCGAGCACACCGTAGCCATCACAAAAGATGGCCCTCAGGTGTTGACGCGCTAGGAAAACAGACCCGTTTTGGGTTATGATGGAAGGTGCCGTGTGTGCAGTTCGCATCGCGGCACATCGGTTTGAAGCCGCAAGCTCCAGCCAAAACAGAAGTTGTGGAAACAAAGAGGCTTAGCCTCCCACCTTTCCAAAGGAGATCGTTTGTCGAAGGAAGATGCAATTGAAGTGATGGCGGTGGTCGTCGAGACGCTGCCAAATGCGATGTTCAAGGTCGAGCTTGAGAACAAGCATCAGGCCCTTGCACACGTCTCCGGACGTATGCGCAAAAACTTCATCCGCATCCTCCCCGGCGACCGCGTCGCGATTGAGCTCAGCCCGTACGACCTCAACCGCGGCCGCATTGTCTACCGCTACAAGTAGACAAGAAACGCTGTTCCACCTCCCGGATCGCCATGTTTTTGGCTTCTAGGTTGGCCAGGGCTGGTAGCCAATGCTTTTAGCTTTGGTCTCCTTGGCATTCAAGGGTGATGCACGAATGGGCTTCCGCCCACAGGGTATGCCCTCTGTTTCACCGGCTCCACGTTGCAGCAAAAAAGAAGGGAATCACAATGAAGGTCCGTGCCTCAGTAAAGAAGATCTGTGACAAGTGCAAGGTCATTCACCGCCGTGGTGTGGTGCGTGTCATCTGCGAGAACGCGAAACACAAGCAGCGCCAGGGATAAACGGGGCAGGCAAAAGGAAGGTCTTCTATTCCCTACATCCTATTCCCTACACCCTGCAGTACCGGCCCCGCCGGGCTAGTTAGCCGAAGTCAAGGCTTGCGTCGAACCCGTCGGACATCTGCCGCCAACCCATCACCCCGCTCCGTGGCGAAGCTACGTGGGCCCAACCGAAAAGGAACCCCATGGCACGTATTGCTGGAGTCGATGTCCCGGGCAACAAGCAGGCGCGCATCGGTCTCACCTACATCTTCGGAATCGGCAACTCTCGCGCCGCCAAGATCCTCGCGAAGGCCGATGTCGACCCCTACGCGAAGCTCGGCTCGCTCGACGAGGACGCGCTGAACCGCATCCGTCACGTAATTGAAGCTGAGGGCCAGATCGAAGGCGATCTCCGCAAGGACATCTCGCTCAACATCAAGCGCCTCATCGAAATTCAGTCCTACCGTGGCCTCCGCCACCGCCGCTCGCTCCCCGTTCGTGGACAGCGTACCCACACCAACGCTCGCACCCGCAAAGGCCCCCGCAAGGGAACCGTTGCCGGTAAGAAGAAAGCGACGAAATAAGACATGGCGAAGACACAGAACACGAAGGGCGCAGCAGCAAAGCCCGGCAAGAACAAGAAGTTCAAGAAGCGCGAGCGCAAGAACGTTCCATTTGGCCTCGTCTACATTCAGGCGTCGTTCAACAACACCATCGTCACTATCACCGACCAGATCGGCAACACGCTCAGCTGGAAATCGTCCGGCTCGCTCGGCTTCCGTGGCTCCCGCAAGGGCACCCCGTTCGCCGCGCAGCAGGCCGCCGTCGGTGCAGCCAACGCGGCCCGCGATCACGGCGTCCGCTCGGTCGATGTGCGCGTCTCCGGTCCCGGCTCCGGCCGCGAGTCCGCGATCCGCGCACTCGCAACCACCGGCATCGAGGTGCGCAGCATCCGCGACGTTACGCCGATGCCGCACAACGGCTGCCGTCCACCCAAGCGCCGCCGCGTCTGATCCATGGCGCTTCTGATGAAGCCGTCCTGCGAGCGGTGCAACACAGCGCTCACTGTTGATGGACAGGCCTTCATCTGCACCTACGAATGCACCTTCTGCGCCCTGTGCGCACAAGCCATGCATTCTATATGTCCCAACTGTGGCGGGGAGCTTGTTCCACGCCCCCGCCGCAAGTAAGGCAAGGCAAGTAACCGGATCGGGACCAGAAGCGCCACCGGCGCGTAAACCGATCGTCACCCGAAGTCAGGAGTCATACAAATGGCACGTTACACAGGACCCGTCTGCCGCCTCTGCCGCCGCGACGGAACCAAACTCTTCCTCAAGGGCACCAAGTGCTTCTCCGAGAAATGCCCCGTCGAGAAGCGCAACTTCCCTCCCGGCCAGCACGGCCAGTCCCGCAAGGTCAAGAAGGTCGTCGGCTACGGTCTCCAGCTCCGCGAGAAGCAGAAGGCCAAGCGCATCTACTTCACCCTCGAGACCCAGTTCCGCGCCTACTACCAGAAAGCCTCCAACAAGACCGGCGTCACCGGCGAACTCCTGCTCCAGCAGCTTGAAACCCGCCTCGACAACGTCGCCTACCGCCTCGGCTTCGCGATGAGCCGCCGCCAGGCCCGTCAGGTCGTCCGCCACGGTCACCTTCAGGTCAACGGCCGCAAGGTCAACATCCCGTCCTTCCAGGTCAAGGTCGGCGACGAGATCGCGATCCGGGAAGGCTCGAAGGCCCTGGTCATGCTCGAAGAGGCCAAGAACTTCGCTGCCGGCCAGAACCAGGTCCAGTGGCTCGATATCAACCGCGACGCTCTTTCTGGCAAGGTTATCGCCCTGCCGAAGCGCGAAGACGTCAACCTGCCCGTCAACGAGCAGCTGATCGTCGAACTGTACTCGAAATAAAGTCACCCTTAACTTCGATCATGGGCGCAAGTCCAGACTTAAGTGGCTTCTTTCGAAGACTTTGACACGTTTTTGCCGGGGAGGGGGTATGCCCTCGCCCCCGGCGTTGTAACCACAACCTAACCCGCAACCGTACCACCCCGCCATCTCGCAGAATGCATCGCGAGTGAGCCGGATAAGGAGAAACAAACATGCTTTGGAGAGGTTTTCAAAAGCCCAAGCGTCTCGCAGTCGACACCGAAACACTCACCGACAAGTACGGCAAGTTCTCCGCGCAGCCCTTTGAGCGCGGCTTCGGTACCACCATCGGCAACGCCCTTCGCCGCACCCTTCTGTCGTCCATCGAAGGCGCCGCCGTCACAGCCGTCCGCATCGAAGGCGTCCTGCACGAGTTCCAGTCCATCACAGGCATCGTCGAAGACGCGACCGACATCATCCTGAACCTCAAGCAGATTCCCTTCAAGCTCGCAGGTGAAGGCCCCAAGGCCCTCTACCTCCGTGCCGACCAGGCCGGCGTCATTACCTCCGGCATGATCGAAGCCGACGGCGACGTCGAGATACTCGACAAGAACGTCTACATCTGCACCGTCTCCGAAGGCGGCAAGATCGACATGGAGATGCGCCTCAAACGCGGCCGCGGTTACATCTCGGCCGACAAGAACTTCGACGGCGACCTCGGCCTCGGCTTCATCCCGGTCGACTCCGTCCACTCGCCTGTCCGCAAGGTCAACTATCTCGTCGAAGCTGCCCGTCTCGGTCAGATCACCGACTACGACAAGCTCACCATCGAGATCTGGACCAACGGCACTGTGCTTCCGGCAGATGCCCTCGGCCTCTCCGCCAAGCTGCTCAAGGACCACATGACCATCTTCATCAACTTTGAAGAGGAGATGGAAGCCGGTCACGATGGCGCACACGACGGTCCGGCCCTGCGCAACGAGAACCTCAACCGCTCGGTCGAAGAGCTCGAGCTCTCCGTCCGCAGCTACAACTGCCTCAAGAACGCGAACATCGCCACCATCGGCGAGCTCATCCAGAAGACCGAAGCCGAAATGCTCAAGACCAAGAACTTCGGCCGCAAGTCCCTGAACGAGATCAAAGAGATCCTCGCGCAGATGGGCCTCTCCCTCGGCATGAAGATCGACGAGAACGGCAACCCGCAGCCCGGACCCACCTCCGTTCTGCCCGCAGCTACCCTCGCCGCCAGCTTCGGCAACTTCGACGACGATGAGGAAGAAGACGAAGATGAAGACCTCGAGCTCGCCAACGAGCCCGAAAACTTCTAACCCAAACCTGGGCGGCGGAGTAATGTCCGCCGCCGGTTTGCTTGCAAGAACGGCGAGAGCCGCGTAGCGATCAGCCTCTGCAGTCGAGGCAAGCGTCACCCGCACAAGGCCTCTGGCCAAGCGCACATTCCAAGCAGTACCGACTCACGGCAATAGCCGAGTCGAAGGAGATCACTCATGCGTCACCGCAATGCAGGATACAAACTAGGCCGCAACACCAGCCATCGCCGCGCCATGCTGCGCAACCTCGTCACCTCCGTTATCCTGATGGATCGTGTCGAGACTACCGTCACCAAGTGCAAGGCCACCCGTCCCCTCATCGAGAAGATGATCACCCTCGGCAAGCGCGGCACCGTCCACGCCCGCCGTCAGGCCGCAGCCTACCTCATGACGCCTGAGTCGGTCGACCGCCTCTTCGCCATCGTGGCGCCCCGCTACGGTGCACGCAATGGCGGCTACCTCCGCATCACGCGCCTCGGGGCCCGCAAGGGTGACGCGGCCGAGATGGCCTACATCGAGCTCCTCGGGGCCGAGCACGAACTTAACGAGAAGGCCCAGAAGCGCGCCGAAGCCCGCACCAAGAAGCGTGAAGAACTAGCCAAGCAGATGGAAGAGCGCGGCGCAGGCGAAGCTGGCGATCCTAACGCCGAAGCCTAAACCTCAGCAACAAACAAAAGAGGCGCACTCAACCGGGTGCGCCTCTTCATTTAAGACAAAAGCACACTCCCGACCAACGGTCGGGCCACAAAAGATCGGCCCTCCAAGACCGGTATACGCGCCACGAAGTGGCCGCTCCACGCGTAGTGGGCCCGTCCGGCAGGACACCTACCCGCTATGCACCATCACGCGGTTCTTTCCAGCGCGCTTGGCAGCATACAGGGCCTCATCGGCCAGCTCTACCAGCTGAAACCCACTCTCCAGCGATTCATTCATCGCCGCCATCCCTACGCTGATCGTCAGAGGTTCATTCTCCCATTCTTCAGCCGCCACCCTCTGCATCACGCGCCTCGCCAGCCCCATAGCGCTCTCTTCGCCGCTCTCCGGCAGCAGCACCACAAACTCCTCGCCCCCATATCTGGCCGGAAGGTCCGGCAGCCGCACTGTCGTACGCAGAATCGTCCCCAGCCGCCGCAGCACCTCATCGCCCGCCGCATGTCCCCAGCGGTCATTGATCGTCTTGAAGTTGTCCACATCGATTAGCAGCACTGAAAGCTCCCGCTTTCTCCGCCGCGCCATCGAGAACTCCATCACCAGCCGTTCCTCAAACGACCTGCGGTTCCTCAGCCCGGTCAGTTCGTCGGTCACAGCCAGCTTTCGCAGTTGGTCGTTGGCCTCCTCGAGCTCCCGGTGATAACGTTCCAACTCAATCTGGTGCGCTACCTCTTCGGACACATCCACCGCCACCCCTGCAAGCAGAACGTTCCCCGCAGAGTCATGACAAGGAAACTTAAATGACCGGAGCGAACTGACCGTCCCATCCGAGTTCCGGATATGCTCCTCTGTCTCGACCATCCGCCCGCCGGCCATTACCTCCAGGTCGTGCGTCCTCATCGACTTGGTCAGCTTCCGCGACCACAGTTGTTCGTCCGTCCGCCCCAGCCACGCATACTCGCTCACCCCAAACCGTTGCGCGAAGCTACGGTTATAAAACAGCAGGCGACCAGCCGCGTCCTTGATGTAGCTCAAGAACGGGCTGGCGTTCATAAACGCGCGAAACAGCTCTTCACTGGCCCTTAGGTTGGCGCTGGCCTTTTCTTTTTCTGCAATCACCTCAGCCAGGGCCTTGCGCTGCACCATTGCCTCCAGCCGGACGCTCACCTGCCGTCCCAGCACCTCGAGCGCATTTGCCTGCTCCGTCCCCAGTATCCGGGGAGACATATCCACCACGCACAAGGTGCCCATCGGCTCCCCGTCCGAGGTAAACAACCCGACTCCGGCAAAGAACCGAATCGCCGGATCACTCGTGACCAGTGGATTGCTCACAAACCGCGCATCCATCAGCGCGTCCTTCACTATAAACAGCCCGGTCTGCCGGACGGCGTGCGCGCAAAAGGCCACCTCCCGCGGCGTATCCCCCATCTTTAGATGTTCGGACGCACGGTACCATTGGTGTCGCTCATCCAGAAGCGTCACCAGGCCGATTGGAGTTCCACAAATAGCAGCTGCAAGCTGCACCAGTTCATCGCATTCAAGCTCTGGCTGGGAGTCCAGTAAATCACGTGTCCAAATCGCCCTTAAACTAGCGGCTTCTGCTTCTGTTCGACGCACGTTCATCTGTCACCGTAATGTGGAACTAGAATAGCCGGGGTAACTTTCATATGCCAGAAGCATTTTCAATAGCTTACGAAGGTAACCTACGCCTCTCACTCTGACGGGGGATATGGCTCTAACCTGTTATCTAGCTGCATCTTTGGAGGATGCACCAAAAGTAAGCGGTAACCCACCCTTGCTCATCGCTCGACCCTGCTCTAAGCTAGAACCAACCATGTACGAAGACTTCAAAGTGACCGATCGTTGGACCGGTGAAGTTCTCCGCTGCGAATGGAAGGGAACCGTCGTCGCCATAGCCACTCGCCACGCCGACGCGACCGATATCCGCTTCGCTGTCAACGGCCGCCCCGTCTGGATCGCCATGCCAAACCTGGCCTGGGTCGAGCAGAAGCGCCGCACCGGCTACGTCATCACCGACTACCTCGCCGCCCAGGCCGCCGGTCGCTACCTCCAGCATGCGATCCAGTCCGGTTACGACAACGGCCGCGAAATGTATACCATGACCGTCGACGAGGTCCTTGAACACGCCAACGCCGTCGTTAGAGAGGCTGGCCGTACCGATAATCTTCCCAGCCTCCCCGTCATCAACCCAGACATCCGGCCCGAAGACGAGATGGGGATCCACCTTCCAGGCGAACCAAAATAGTCTCCCAGGGGATTGGCCCATGTTCTCTCGCCGTAGATTCCTCATCATCTTTCCTGTCTACGCCGCTGCGGCCCACGCCGAAATCACATGGCCTCTCCGCAAAAAGAAGCCCGTTCCCCCGCCACCTCCTCTCACGGTCTACATCGGCACCGATACCGCCAAAGGCGTCAGCAAAGGCATCTACCAATCGCGATTTGACACGACCCGCGGCCAACTGACGCCTCCCACCCTCGCCGCCGCTACCGCCCGGCCCTCCTTCTTCGCTATCACGCCGATGGGCCTGGGCCCTCGCTCCCTCTACGCCGTCAACGCCATCAACGACCCCGCCGCCACAGCTACCACCTTCGCCATCGACCCGAAAACTGGCGCTCTCAAGCAGACAGGCCAGGTGACCTCCGGCGGAGCTGGCCCGGCCTACATCTCAGTCGACGCCACCGGCCACTCTGCCTTTGTCGCCAACTACTTCGGCTCCACCATCGCCTCCTACCATATCCAACCCGACGGCACCCTCAGCCAGCCAGTCAACCGCATCGACTTCAAAGACCACCATAAGTTCGGTGCGCTCGGCCCCAACTCCGCACGCCAGGACGTCCCCCACCCACACTGCGCCACCATATCGCCCGACAACCGCTTCCTCCTCGTCTGCGACCTCGGCACCGACCACATCTCGGTCTTTACAATCAACCCCGATACCGGCCAGCTCTCCGACCAGCGTCTCTTCACCAACGACCGTCCTGGCTCCGGCCCGCGTCACATCGCCTTCCACCCCAACGGCCGCTGGGTCTACGGCATCAACGAGATCGACTCCACCCTCGACCACTACCTCTGGACCGCCACGCGTTTCAGCGATGTCCCCCAGGGGCTTCTGGTCAACACCAGCACCCCCGTCAAAACCATCGCGCCCGGCTTTCCAGCCGACAAAAACACCGCTGCAGAACTCGCCATTTCGCCCGACGGCAACTTCCTCTACGCCAGCAACCGCGGCGAAGATACATTGGTTGTCTTTACGATCGGCCAAAAGGGCCAGCTCACCTTCCTCCAGCGCATCTCCTGCGGCGGCAAGACCCCTCGCCACTTCACCATCGACCCAACCGCCCAGTGGCTCCTCTGCGGCAACCAGGACTCGGCAACGATCACCATCTTCAAGCGCGATCCCGCGACCGGACAACTCACTGGCCCCACCCAGAGCATTGCCCTCGACTCGCCCCTCTACACCCTCTTCGCCTAGATCTTTGGCAACGTCGCCATATCGATCACAAAGCGATACTTGACGTCCGCCTTCACCACGCGCTCGTAGGCTTCAGCGAGTTTGTCGATCGATGTCAGTTCAATGTCGGACACGATGCTATGGTCGGCGCAATAATCCAGCATCTCCTGCGTCTCCTTCATTCCGCCGATTCCCGAACCTGCCAGCGACCGCCGATTCGCCACCACCGAAAACGGAGCCACTGACACCGGGACCTCAGGCAGCCCCACAAGGCACAGAGTCCCGTTACGCCGCAGCAGATTCAGATACAGGTTCACATCGTGTGGTGCTGAAACGCAGTCGAGAATAAAGTCGAAGCTCCCCGCATGCTTCGCCACAGCGGCCGCGTCCTTGGTCACGACTACCTCGTCGGCCCCCAGCCTCTTCGCGTCCTCAATCTTGTTCTCCGAGGTCGTAAACTGCACCACATGCGCGCCAAAGGAATGAGCAAACTTCAGCCCCATATGTCCTAATCCACCCAACCCGACGACCCCTACCTTGCTGCCTTTGCCCACCTTCCAGTGGCGCAGCGGCGAGTAGGTCGTAATTCCCGCACAAAGCAGAGGGGCGACCGCAGCCATATCAAGCTTCGGAGAGATCGTATGGACATACCCCTCGTCCACCACGATGTTGTTCGAATACCCGCCATACGTCGGCTTACCCGAGTAGTCGAGCTTGTTGTATGTCTCCACCGCGCCCTTGATGCAGTACTGCTCTTCGCCCGCCTTGCAGTTTTCGCACACCCGGCACGAATCGACGATCACCCCAACCGCGGCCAGATCGCCTACCTTGAACTTCGTCACCGCATTGCCAACAGCGGTAACATGCCCCACTATCTCATGCCCCGGCACCATCGGATAGATCGAACCACCCCACTCGTCCCGCACCTGATGAATGTCCGAGTGGCAGATCCCGCAATAAGCAATCTCGACGACAACATCCTTCGGCCCGGGATCTCTCCGATCAAACCGAAACGGCACCAGCGCTGACCTCTTATCGTGTGCTGCATATCCATGAGACTTCATGCATAACTCCTTCGCAATTTGATGATGCGCGACACAAACAGACGCCAGACGCCGACGAATATTTACATGAATCTCTTACGTCTACTCGTCATAGTGCAGCAAACTCAGCACGTCATACTCCTGAAACTTCTCGCGCCCCTTCAGAAAATCGAGCTCAATCGCAAACCCCAGCCCAGCGATCTCTCCACCCATCTGCCGCACAAGTTGCACGGTCGCCTGCATCGTGCCGCCCGTCGCAAGCAGATCGTCGACAATAATCACCCGCTGCCCCGGCAGAATCGCATCCAGATGGATCTCCAGCGAATCCGTCCCATACTCCAGGTCATAGTTCACCCGGGCCACTGGCCCCGGCAGCTTCTTCGGCTTTCGCACCGGCACAAACCCAGCGTTCAACCGGTACGCCAACGCCGGCCCAAAGATGAACCCTCGCGCCTCGATCCCGAGCACCAGGTCCACCTCTTTGCCAATGTAGTACTGCGCAAACGCGTCGATCAGCGTCGCGAATCCTGCCTTGTCCTTCAACACCGTCGTAATGTCATAGAACAGGATCCCGGGCTTAGGAAAGTCGGGCACGGTACGGACAAGCTCTTTCAATGGTTCACAATTAATCGGTAGTGTCATCAGTCCTTACCAGGCTCCTTCAATCTCAAACGGCCCAAGCTTCGCGCCCTCGCCCTCGGCCAGTTCATCTTCCATCACAGCATCAACGCGGCTGCCGCGCGAACCCTTTCGCAGCGCGTCCTTCAACTCCGCCAACTCTTCAGCCGTACCCGCAGCAACGACCTCGACATGTCCGTCCTCGGTGTTCCGCACCCAACCACGCAGGCCAATCTCCGCCGCCTCCCGCTGCACAAACCAGCGAAAACCAACGCCCTGCACCCGCCCTTTTACAAGGTAATGGACGACCATAATTTAGGCATCACCGCTGCTAAAGATAGTTCGGAATAAATGTCGTGCAACATCTCCGTGTTTCTCTGGATTCACGTGGCTCTTTAGATCGTCTGGGTCAACGGCATAGACTTGAAAAGAACCGTCAAAATTCCCACCGACCCCATCTAACACACAGAGAGTCCCAAAGACTGCGCGTTCAGCTGCTTCCTGCAAGATCAGCGAAAGCACTTGCTTGTCAGATTCGGATAGACCTCCTACAAAAGCTCTTATTCTCTCCGAACGGTTGAGATCGACACCGAGCGGATGAGTACGTAGGGCACTTTTTAGAGTCTCTCCACCTACTCCATCCGAAGCGTGGTGCTTCACGATCTGGACGAACTTCCGGCTATCAAGCGGCATGAATTCCTCTACCTTACGCCCTGCTGATGTAAGCACCCTCGGCCGTGTCCACGCGGATCTTCTCACCCTCGTTAATGAACGGCGGCACCGCAACCACAAGTCCCGTCTCCATCTTCGCAGGCTTGGTCACCGACGACGCTGTCGCCGACTTGATCCCCGGCTCCGTCTCTATCACGGTCATCTCGACCACGCCCGGCAACTCGATACCGACGGCCTTCCCGTCGTAGTAGCTCACGCTGATGCTCAAATTCGGAATCAGATACTCCACCGCATCGCCTAATGTCTCGCGCTTCAGCATCGTCTGCTCGAAGGCCTCATCCATAAAGTAGTAATCGTCGCCATCGTTGTACAAAAACTCCATCTTCACCTCATCGACGATGACGCGGTCGATCGGATCGGGCGAACGGAACCGCTCGATGAACATCGCGC
Organism: uncultured Acidobacteriaceae bacterium; assembly: GCA_963756685.1. Classification (GTDB taxonomy): domain Bacteria; phylum Acidobacteriota; class Terriglobia; order Terriglobales; family Acidobacteriaceae; genus Edaphobacter. The sequence continues at coordinate 595,021 of CAVWON010000001.1, read as the reverse complement.
CCGTGCGAACGTTCCGCAGCTTGGCCTGAATGAAGGCGCGCAGGTTGCCCGGCGTCCGGTGCTCCACCGAAAACACCATGTGAAGGTCGTTGTTGTGCTTGATAATCATGCCCGGGCGCATCTGCGTGGCGGGAATCGACATAAAAAACCCCTAATCTGTGCTGAATTCAGCTGTGTTTGAGAATGTGTCAGCGGGCGCACCGGCGTCCTGGCCAATCAGCCCACAACCCCTTGATTGTATCGCAGCGAAGAGGTCTTTTGCTTGCCTCACATGCCTCGTAACTGCCTCACCCTCCGCCAAAAATACGCCGAAAGAACCGTCCCACCACATGCACCAGGTCCTTCGAAGGCTTCGGCTGCGCAGGGGGCGTTGCGGCCTTCGTAGTATCAGCTGTCGTGCTCCCCGTAGTTGAACTCCCCGCCGCGCTCTTTGCATCTGCGGCAGCCGCGTCCTTAGCCACTCCCGGCTCAGCCGAACTATCAGCGCCTTCGCCCGAACTCAGGGCCGCCGCCACCTGCGTATGCACAGCGCCCGTAGGGGCCTGAGGAACCGCCGCCGACGGTGCCAATCCCGCGCTCACTGCAGCAGGAAAGGGATGCTCCTCCGCCGCAGTCTTTTCTTTCGCGCTCCCGCCAGACCCACCAGAGTTCAGCAGCGCGTCCGCGACCGACATCGTCTGCTCCGCCGGACACCCACACGCCGAGCTCTCATGGTTCACGACCTCCTTCAGGCTGCCATGTTCAAACAGCACATGCTGCCCCGCCCGCAGCTCATACGTCCCTTCGCCAAACTGGTCCGCAACATGCAACACCGGCGCCTTCGCCCCACGGTTCTCAACGCATGTGTCACCGTTCCTCGTCACCCGAAGCTGCAACTCAAGCGGTCCATCGCCGAGCATCGTGAACCGAAGGTCCGGCGTCGTCACCACATCGTGGGTCGTCGCAGACATCTGCACCTCAATCGCCCCGCGGTCCAGCGCCAGCATCAGCGGAACGGGCCCGTCAGCACTCTTCCCCGCCGTAACATGCAGCCCACTGGTAGCGCACACGCGCACCGAGCCACCCCGGCTCAAATCGACCTCGGCCGTCCTGTCTCTCGCCGTCACCGTAGTATTTCCCACCAGAATTGCGCGCCCGTTCGTCACCTCCAGCGCACCTGCGACGGTCGCGTCCTGCACCCCCACCGTGCCGATCGGCTGCTGCGTCTGCGCCATCAACGACCCGGCAAAGAGAAGCGCTTCAACGCAGAGAAACGAGAGCTGGTAGGTCCTGGTTCGTCGAAACTTCATTCGTCCCTCAATCCAACTTCAACCACACTTCGCTCGGCCCAGGCTGCTGGGCCCGTGTCGCACCCGGAAAACCATGCTCTACGCTATGTATAATACGGCCTTGAGAACACTGGTTTGTGCTCGCTTCCAGTTGCGATGCAGGCTTTTCCTCACCCAACCCTTGGTGAAATGAGGCTGTCTTCCGCCTCCCGAAGACACCTCCGAAGACATCCATTTAAATGAAGATCCTGTACGCCACGGCCCTCTCGCTCAACGACTCGTCCCTCTATCGCCTCTGGGCCCTGGAGCGCCTCGGCCACCAGGTCATTCCTCTCAACGCCTTCGACTACGACCCCTCGAACCCCATCGTCTACAAGATCTCCTACCGCCTCGCCGCCGGCCCATCCGTCACCCGGCTCAACCGCGACCTGCTTCAAATCGCAGAAGCAGAAAAGCCCGACATCCTCTGGACCGACAAGCTCCTCTCCATGCGTCCGAGCACCCTCGATCGCATGCGCGAGATGGGCATCGCCACCGTCAGCTACATGATCGACAACCCCTTCGGCACTCGCCGCGATCCCGGCTGGCGTCTCTACATGAAGACCATCCCCCACTACGACCTGCACGTAGTCCAGCGCGACAAAAACATCCTCGACTACACCTCCCGCGGCGCCCGCGACGTCGTCAAGATCCAGACCGCATACGAGCCGACCCTCCACTTCGCCCCACCCGAAGGCTGGTCCGACGCCGACCGCGACCGCGACGTCTCCTTCATCGGCACTCCCTACGACGACCGCGCCCAGACCCTCACCCGTCTCTGGCGCGAATGCGGCTTCAACGTCACCGTCTCCGGCAACACCCGCTCCTGGAACCCGCGCCTTCGCCCCCGACGCCTTCAAGGCCATCTTCCGCCACGGCGAACTCTTCCGCGACGACTATCGCAACGCCATCTGGCGCTCGCGCATCAACCTCAGCTTCCTCACCCACTCCAATCAGGACGAGTTCGTCCACAAAAGCTTCGAGATCGCCGGCTGCGGAGGCTTCCTCCTGGCAGAGCGCTCAGAAGGCCACCTCCAGCGCTTCAAGGAAGACGAAGAGGCCGTCTTCTTCTCCACCTTCGACGAGTTAGTCGCCAAGATTCGCCGCTACCTCCCCGACGAGGCCGCAAGAAACCGAATCGCCAGGGCCGGCAACCTCCGCGCCGCTCGCGACGGCTACCACAACGACCGGCAAGTGGAACTCATCATCGAGCGCATGCAATCCATAATGCACGCAGCCAGTCCGTCCAACGCCCAGGTCTGAGAAGACGTTGGCAGCTTCCGTCTTTGCTGCTGCTTTTTGTGTTGGCAGCTTCCGTCTTGCTGCGCTTTTTTGTTGTCATCCCGTAGGGATCTGCGGTTAGCGAGCTTTGCCACTACATCTTCAGAAAATTCTCAATCAGCTTCTTCCCGTTCGTCGTCAGCACGCTCTCCGGATGAAACTGCACCCCTTCAATCGGCAGCTCGCGATGCCGCAGCGCCATAATCGTCTCCCCATCAGCCGTTCGAGCAGAAACCTCCAACTCCTCCGGCAGCCCCTCCTCCGACACAATCAGCGAGTGGTACCGAGTACAAGTCATCCCCGACGGCAGGTCTTTGAAGATGGTCCTCCCATCATGCTCCACCTCGCTCGTCTTGCCATGCATCAGCTTCTTCGCGCGCACAACGTTCCCGCCAAACGCCGCGCCAATCGCCTGATGCCCCAGGCACACCCCCAGAATCGGCACCCGCCGCTTCGCCTTCGCAAAATGCTTAATCAACTCAATCGAGATCCCCGCGTCCTGCGGCGTACAAGGCCCCGGCGAGATCACGATCCTATCCGGCCGCAGGGCCTCTACCTCAGCCGGCGTCAGCTCATCATTACGCCGAACCACCATCTCTGCGCCTAGCTCACCCATATACTGCACCAGGTTGTAAGTAAACGAATCGTAGTTGTCGAGAACAAAGACCATAACACGTTAAATTCTACGCTTGCCCGAACCCCGTAGCATCGCAGGCAGCAGCGAATCCGCACGGGCACTCCAATCCATAGGTCAACCTTGCGGTACTTCTCCTAATCACCACTCAATCGTGACGAATCGAGCTACAGAATTTCCCGCATTACGCACCCGGTGCATACCTTCCTTAAGCCAAGCAGTCTCGCCTTTCTCAAGTTCTATTTTTCTTTGTGAGCCAGACTTCCATGGCTCACCTTCCTCGGCCAGATCGCTCACGTCACGCAGTCGTAACGGAGCGACTGCGACGAGCAAAGTGGAGTTTCTGTCGCTGGCGTCCTCCAACTCCTGATTGGGCGCAAGCGTTGTCGCTTCAATGGTTAGAGGCTGTCGTGCAGAAACAACTTCGACCAAGACGAGCGGGATTGTTATTAAACCAGATTGGGCAATCTCCAAACCTCGTTTGCCAGAGATCGTCTTATAGTCTCCCGCCTTCAGGTTAATGCTTGTTCCATTGATCTGAATTACGCAGTCTTGAATCGCAACGAGAACGAATCCTTCGTCGGAAGTCGCCTGAAAGTTCAATTTGGTCTCTCGACCCTATCGGACCAAAGAGACTTTGGCCAAGTTTTTCTCCGAACTGGGGGTGCTCGCTTCGACCCTCGTGTAAACAAGCGCCGAGAGCGACAGGGCTATACAGACGATGGCTCTTTTCATCCGACTCCTAACAAACGACATTGAACTAGGTACTCCTCGCCCGCTCAATCGCTCTCACCACCGCAGCCGCCTTATTCACCGACTCCTCAAACTCCTTCTCCGGCACCGAGTCGGCCACGATCCCCGCCCCCGCCTGAAAGTGTCCCTGCTCTCCATTCATATACAGCGTCCGGATCGCAATGCACGAGTCAACGTTCCCGCTGAAGTCCGCATAAAGCACACTCCCCCCATACACCCCACGCCGAGCCGGCTCCAGCTCTTCAATAATCTCCATCGCCCGGATCTTCGGCGCACCACTCAGCGTCCCGGCAGGGAAGCAAGCGCGAAACGCATCGATCGGCTCCAACCCGGCCTTCAGCTTACCCTCCAGCGAACTCACCAGATGCATCACATGGCTATACCGCTCCACAAACATCAGGTCACTTCACCCTCACCGACCCAAACTCACTCACCCGCCCCACATCGTTCCGCCCAAGATCCACCAGCATAATGTGCTCGGCGACCTCCTTCTCGTCTCCCCGAAGGTTCGCCTCCATCGCGCCGGTCCTCCGCCTCGTCCGCACTCCGTGGCCGAGTCCCCGCAATCGGCCGATACTCCACCGCCCGCCCATGCACCCGCACCAGCAACTCCGGCGAAGACCCCACAATATGCGCCGTCGTCATCTTCTTTTTTGAGTTGTCATCCTTCGCGAAGCGGAGGATCTGCTTTTTGTCCTTCGCTTTTTCCCCCTCCAACCCAAACCGCAAAAAATACATATAAGGCGAAGGGTTCACAATCCGCAGCGCCCGATAAACCTCAAACGCATCCACCCCCGGCACGCAGTCAAACCGCTGCGACAACACACACTGAAACACGTCCCCCGAAGCGATGTACTCCTTCGTCTTCTCCACGCCCTTCAAAAATGCTGCCTTCGACGTCCGCGCCGAAACCTTCAGCCTCCCGAGCGCCTTCTTCTTCCGCCGCACAGGCAGCGCACTCGCAAGCCGCTTCTCCATCCTGTTCAGCCGCCGCACCGACCGCTCATACGCACCCTCCCGCGCCTCACGCTTCAGGTCCGCCGTCACAATCAAATGGATCTCCTTCTTCACATGATCAAACGCCAGCACCTGGTCGAAGAACATCAAGCAAGCATCAGGCACTCCCAGCTCGTCCTTCGCCAGCGAAGGCAGCCGCTCGATCTGCCGCACCACGTCATAAGCAAAAAATCCCACCGCCCCCGCCGTAAACGGAGGCAACCCCGGCAACCGCGCCGGAGTATGCCCACCTAACGCCTTCTTCAATTCCTCAAAAATGTCCCCGTCGAATGCATGCTCACGCCGGCCCTCGCGAACAGTAATCCGAGTCCCTCGCGCCACCATCTTCTTGTAGGGCTGCACGCCGATAAACGTATACCGCCCCACATGCTCGCCCCCCTCAACCGACTCCAACAGAAAAGCCTCAGGTTCTTCAACCGCAATTCGCAGAAACGCCGAAACCGGTGTCTCCAAATCTGCCGTCACGGTCCGATAAACGGGCACCAGCGAATGTCTCCGACTTAACTTCAAAAATTCACGCGCTGAGGGTAGGGAATTGGTATCAAAGGAGGACATGGCTGTATTCATCATAACTCCCTCTAATGGAACGCTTTTGCCTCTTGACCGAACGGTCAGAAAAATGGTTAACCTAACCCATTCGTCTCATTGCACATCGTCGTTCGGCCAGCCTATACTCCGGGAGTTTGGCCACAGACCGGCCTGGTCCAAGCGTATTCTGCTTCCAGTGGGAGGCAAACGATGGCCGGAGAATCGCTGATACCAGCAACAGAAAAAAGGGTAATAACAATGGAGACTCTCACCCTCGAGCAAGAGACAAACCCCTGGGAAGCCCAGGCCGCTCGATTCGACTACGCAGCAAAGAAACTCAACCTCGATCAAGGTATTTGGAGGGCCTCCGCCAACCCACCCGCGAACTCATCGTCCACATCCCCGTAGGCATGGATGATGGTTCCATCGAAGTCTTCACCGGCTACCGCGTCCAGCACTCCATCGCCCGCGGCCCCGCCAAAGGCGGCATCCGCTATGCCCCCGACGTCTCCCTCGACGAAGTCCGCGCCCTCGCCTCCTGGATGACCTGGAAGTGCGCCGTCGTCAACATCCCCTTCGGCGGAGCCAAGGGCGGCGTCATCTGCGACCCAAAAAAAATGTCCCTGGGCGAGCTCGAGCGCATGACCCGCCGCTATACCGCCGAGCTCATTGAATTCATCGGCCCCGAAAAGGACGTCCCCGCCCCCGACGTAGGCACCGACGAGCAGACCATGGCCTGGATCATGGACACCTACTCCATGCACATGCGCCAGACCGTCAATGCGGTCGTCACCGGCAAACCCGTCAATCTCGGCGGCTCCCGCGGACGGAAAGAGGCCACCGGCCGAGGCGTCTCCGTCGTCTGCGACGAAGCCATGAAGCACCTCGGCATGTCCATCGAAGGCTGCCGCGTTATCGTCCAGGGCTTCGGCAACGTCGGCTCCAACTCCGCCAAGCTCCTCGCCGCGAAGGGCTACACCATTATCGGCATCGCCGAGTACGACGGCGGCCTCTACAACAAAAACGGCATCAACATTCCTGCCCTCATCGAACACCGCAAGCGCGCTGGCACCATCAATGGCTTCACCGAGGCCGAGCCAGCCGACAAGCACGAACTCCTCACCTACAACTGCGAGATCCTCATTCCTGCCGCCACCGAAAACGTCATCACCAGCCGCAACGCCGATCGCATCCGCTGCAAGGTCCTCTGCGAAGGCGCCAACGGCCCCACCACCACCATCGCCGATGAGGTCCTGGCCGACAAGCGCGTCTTCATCATCCCCGACATCCTCGCCAACGCCGGCGGCGTCACCACCAGCTACTTCGAGTGGGTGCCAGGACCGCATGGGCTACTTCTGGACCGAGGCCGAGGTCAACCAGCGTCTCGACAACATCATGGTCGAAAGCTTCAACGACGTCATCGCCTACGCCAGGGCCCACGGCGTAAACAACCGCATCGCGGCCTACATGCTCGCCATCGACCGCGTGGCCTACACCACCAAACAGCGCGGAATCTACGCCTAATGCATCCACGCCACAGCAAAGAGGCGGCCCGCAGCCGCCTCTTTGCTTTTGCTCCTGCCTTTACTTCTGCGTTCTCTTTCCTCGCCTCACAAACCAAAGGTCCGTCATTTCGACCGAAGCTGCTCACAGTCTCTCGTGAGCGGTGCAGTGGAGAAATCCGATTCTCTACTCGATCGTTCTACAACCTCCGCCAGACCTTGCTGTTGTATTTGCCGTTAAAAAACTGCGCTTCTAGGTACCCCAAGGCTTTAGCCTTGGGTCTCTCAATGTCCGCGATAAATGGGGGCTTCAGCCCCTGGGGTATGTCTTCTTATCTAGTCGCAATTAAGCTCGATAGAACGCAATCGTGACTTCTCAAAGCTATTCTGCCAGGCGGCACTACTCCACCGTTACCGTCACCTGGACTTTGGTCGTCACAACCTTCGCCGTCGCGCCAGACCCCGAAGTCCCGATCACTCGAATCGTATAATTCCCCGGCTTCGTTCACCAGTTCCGTGCAAGCCCCGCATCCACTCAGCGTAGCCATCCCACAAAGAGCAATCAACGCCACAAGCAGACCCTTAATCGCCCGCCGCCGTTTACCCGGAATAAACATCACAAGCAACGCCGCAACCGTCGTCCCCGCAAACGGCAGACTGGCCGTCGTCGACCCGGAACTGGCAACTTGGCATGCCTGAGGCGCCGCAGTGCTCAGCTGCATTATCGTTGACCCACCGCCTGCCGGAATCGTCTTCGCAGCAAACGTACAAGCCGCCTCCGACGGCAGATCGCCGCAAGACAACTGCACCGGCTGCATATACCCAGTCTGCGGGGCCACTGCCACCTGCAGACTCGCGACGCCACCCACACCGACCGTCGCCGCGCCAGTCACCGAAACACTGAATCCATTCACCGCCGTCGCCGAACCGGTCACTGTCTCCGTCAGTACCGTCGAAACACTCGCAGTCGAGTTAGTGTCGCCCGCATAACTCGCAGTAATAGCATGCGCCCCCACACTAAGCGACGAAGAACTAAAGCTAGCCACACCAGACCCGACCAAAGTCTTAGTCCCCAGTACCGCGCTTCCATCCAAAAACGTAACAACCCCCGTCGGCGCCGCAATCGAAGCCCCACTCGCCACGACGTTGGCAGTAAAGGTCACACTCTGCCCACTCGTCGCCGGATCCACACTCGAAGTCAACGTCGTCACCGTCTGCGCCTTAGTCGTTGCGGCCGGCAGCACGACCACCGTCACGGCCGCCGAAGTCGAACCCAGGTGCGTCGCATCGCCCGAATAAACCGCCGTCAGAACATGCGTCCCCACGGCAAAACCGGCCCCCGCGCTCGCCGGACAGCTTGCAGACGGAGCCACTGCGATCGTGCAAATATTCGTCGCCCCATCATAAAAAGTAATCGTCCCGGTCGCGAGGCTCCCATCGCTCGCGGTCACCTGTGCCGTACCGTCAACCTCCTGCCCAAAGTTGATCGTCAACGGTGAAGTAATGGTCAGCACCGTCGTTGTCAGAACCATCTTCGTCGTGTCCGTATTCAGCAGCACCGTTATTCCGCCGGTGTTCACGTCAGGTTCCACCGAAGTCGTCTTCTGGTTAATCACAGGGTTCGAAAGCACCACCCCGCCGTTCGCGATCACCAGGTCCGTAAATCCGTCCTTGTTTACGTCCCCGGCCGAGATCGAATTGATCCCCATCCCCGCCAGAAAGTGCACCTCGGCCCCAAACGCCCGCCCACCGAGATTGTTCTGCACACTCACCACAAACCCATCGCTCATCACAAGCTCGGGCCGCCCGTCGCCGTTGAAATCCACGGCCGCCACCTGGTAGAAGTTTCGCGAAGGCGTCATCACCACCGGCGGATCAAACGTCCCATCGCTCTTGCCATACCAGATGTAGATCGCGTTCGTCGCCGCTGCAGTCGGATGAGCATGATCTGCGCTCGCGTTGTCGTACGCCACAATTACATCTGCATTCCCATCGCCATCGAGGTCCGCCGTCACCACCGCACCTTGCACCATCCCCGGAATCTGCGGCGCTTCCGGCAAACTCCCCACCTGCACGGCAGCGGGCGAAACGCCTACCTGCTCTGTCGTCGGCGTCGCCAAAGCAGCAAACGTCCCGTCTCCGTTCCCGTGCAGCAACAGCGCCTGCGACGTCGCGACGCTCACCAGTTCATCAAGGTTCCCCGACCCGCTGAAATCGCCCAGCGCCCCACTCAGCGCCGGCTTGCCCGCAGCAAACGCCCGCGAACTCCCAAGACTCCCGTCCGCACTCCCAATCAAAATCGCAATCCCCTCCGGCGAGTCCATCGCAACGTCCGGCACTCCATCTCCATTGAAGTCCGCCACCGCAAAGCTCGTCCGCCCGGGCCCCGCGTTATAGATTCCCTGCAGCGACAAGCTCAGGTTGCTCTGCTCCAGCAACACACTCATACCAGCCGGAGTCGTCGTATAAAAATCATGCTGGCCCCCAGCGTCGGTTATCGCAACCAGATGCCCACCCATCCCGGTGGTGCCCATCCGCGCTCCCACTCCCGCCTTCAGAAGTAGTAGCAAAACTCCCATCCGTATTCCCATGCAGAATCTCAATCCGCCCATTCGTCCCTTCGAGCACCAGGTCCGGATGCCCATCACCATCCACATCATGCAGCAGCATGCTCTGCGTCGCGCTCGAACCCGCATACGATCCCGCGGCCGTCAACAACCCATCCGCCGAACCAATAAAAACATTCACCGCACCACCCAACACCGACTGAATCACCAGGTCCGTGTGCCCGTCTCCATTCAAGTCCGCCGCGACCATCGGCCCAGTTCCACTCTCAAGCTTGGTCCCAATAATCCGCACAAGCACACCGCTGCTATCGGTCGTCAGCGTCAGCAGCGAAGGGTTCGCCACGTCCTCAACCAGCAGGTCCAGATACCCCGTATCGTGCAACTGCGCACCCATCACATAATTGAACGCCGGCGCATTCGTCCCCACAATCGCGAACGTCCCCAACTGCTGCGCCGCAGCAAACGTCCCGTCCCCGTTTCCCCGCGCCAGAAAGGCCTTCCCCAACCCCACGGCCCCCCAAACCCAGGCCAGGTCCACATGCCCATCATGGTCAAAGTCTGCCGCTGCTATCACCGCACCAGCAGTCGTAATCGTCTGCCCTGCCGTAAAGGTCCCCATCACCGTTGTTCAACAAAACATGTGTCGTCGAAGCTGTGGCAGTCGCGCCATAGTCCGTATAGATCAGGTCCGCTTTGCCGTCCCCATTCAGGTCTGCCGCAACAATTCCCGCCGGCCAGTTGCCCGTCAGGACCACCGACGGCTGCTTAAACTGCTGCGCCGCCGCGACCATAGCAAACAGGCCCAGCGAGCAGAAGGTGACCGTCTTAATGACTCTGCAAATCAGCATGTCGAACGCTCAGAAGGGTCCACACAATACCCGGCTCTCCCTCTATCGGCGTTCCTGGCAAAAGGGAGAAGAAGCAATGAAAACAGTGGGTTTAGCGAGTAATTCAAGGCCCGGAAGCACGTTGTAACCCAAACTAACTTCCACCCGCGAAAAACGGCATTCCACGAAGGGGTCAGTGAGGCCGACAAAAGGCCCACAAAACACTGCGCTAGTTCCGTTTTGGGACACGGCCTCTTGCCTTACAATTCGATTGCTTTGAACGGACGCAGCCACAGCCAACCGCGCGCGACTGCATCCACCGCGTCATCTTCGCCGACAACTGATATCCGACAACCGACAACCCCGCACTGCAGCGAGTCCACCCAAGGTGTCTTTTACATCTCGACCCGTCTCACTATGGCAGAATGCTAGTGTCGGCACCGCGCACATCCGACCACGCTGGCGTCAACTGGAAACCGTCGATGAACCTGCCCAACTCCATCACGATGAGCCGCATTGCCTGCATTCCTCTGCTCATCTGGATCCTCTCGCCTGTCTTCCCATTCACAGGCGGCCACGGCGCCACCGGTCTCCGCGGCGGCGAGCAGGAGATCATCGCCAGCATCGTCTTCATCCTCGCCAGCATCACCGACGGCCTCGACGGCTACCTCGCCCGCCGCCGCCACCAGATCACCACCATGGGCATGCTCCTCGACCCATTGGCCGACAAACTCCTCATCACCGCCGCCTACATCGTCCTCGTCGGATACAACCCGAACATCGTCAAGCCCTGGATCGCTGTCCTCGTCATCGGTCGCGAGTTCCTCGTCTCCGGGCTCCGCAGCATCGCCGCCACTGAAGGCTTCACCATCGAAGCCAGCGAGATCGGCAAGCTCAAGACCGTCATCCAGATCGTCTCCGTAGTCGCCGCCATCCTCGCCCACCGCTGGGACTACTGGAACTGGGGCGGCTATATCGTCGGCGTCCACTTTATCGCCGTCACTGCCATCTACTGGATGACCATCGTCTCCATCATCTCCGCCATCGACTACTTCATCGGCTTCTGGAAGAAGATCGACCACGCCTCCGACAAGCGCCGCAAACGCCGCAGCTTCGTCCTAAGCCGCAAACCCAAACCCGCACCTCCCGCCGAACATCCCTCGCGTATTTCCTGATTTTTTTTTGGCGTGGTGGGAGTGGCGTTGTTTCAGGGGATTTTGCGTTTTCCACAGGGTAAAAATGTGGTTTTTAGCTGGTAAATAAGTGCAAATTCGTGGCCCTTCGCTGGTTATTAAGTGCACTTTTTTGAGCGCTGAAGATTTTCCTCTGTTTTGGGATTTATTTTTGGGCGAACGACAAGGCAAACCTGGATCCGGGGAGGTCTGACTCGTCAAAGCTTCTCGCGTGGTTCGGTCATCTTCCTGGGATCGAGAATCTCCGCGATCTGTTCTTCGCTCAGCAGCTTCTTCTCGCGCGCCAGCTCCACAATCGACCGTCCGGTCGCCACCGACTCCTTCACCAACTCAGCCGCTTTTCGGTAGCCGATATAGGGATTCAGCGCTGTTGCCAGGGCGATTGTGCTCTCGGCATAGTACGCTGTCCGCTCACGGTTGACCGTGATTCCCTGAACGCAGTGCACACCCAGTTCGCGCAGCGTATTCGTCAGAATCGTGATCGACTGCAGTACATTGTGCGCCATGGCCGGCATCATTACGTTCAGCTCGAGTTGCCCTGCCTGCACTGCCATCGCTACTGCTGCGTCGTTTCCGACAATCTGGAATCCCACCATGGCCGTCAGCTCCGCGAGCACCGGATTCACCTTCCCCGGCATAATGCTCGAGCCCGGCTGCAGGCTTGGCAGATGAATCTCGTTGAACCCCGTATTCGGCCCCGAAGACAGCAAGCGTAAATCGTTCGAGATCCGTATCATCTCGAGCGCCAGCCCACGCAACGCGCCCGAGACCTCCGCCATCGGCGCGCACGACTGCATGGCCCATCGCAGGTCATACGCCGGATGCACCTCCACCCCGGCAATTTTCGCCAGCCGCAGCACAGCCTTCTCCCGGTAAGCCGGATGCGTATTCAACCCCGTGCCTACCGCCGACCCACCGAGCCCTAGCGCCCGCAGCCCCACTGATCCGCGTCGAATCGCCGCCTCACACTCCCGCACCGCTACCGCGTATGCCACAAACTCCTGCCCCAGCGTGATCGGCACTGCATCCTGCATATGGGTGCGCCCGGCCTTCAGCACATCGCGGAACTCCTCAGCCTTCGCCGTAAAGCTCCCCGCCAGCGCATCCAGCACCGGGTATAGCTCTTCTAAGGCAAGTAAAGCCGCCAGCCGCATTGCGGTCGGAAACACATCGTTCGTCGACTGCCCATAGTTCACATGGTCGTTCGGATGCACCTTCTTATACGTCCCCAGCTCCTCCCCCAGGACCTGGTTTGCCCGGTTCGCCAGCACCTCATTCGCATTCATATGCATGCTCACCCCTGCGCCCGCCTGAAACACATCCACCACAAAGTGCTCATGGTGTTTGCCCCCGAGCACCTCCTCAGCTGCCTTCGCGATCGCATCGCCCTGCTCCTTCGAGATCAGGCCCAGCTCCCGATTCGCCTCCGCCGCCGCCAGCTTCACCATAGCCAGCGCCCGAATCAAAAACGCGCTAGCCTTCAACCCACTGATAGGAAAATTCTCCACAGCCCGCGAAGTCTGCGCGCCATAGAGCGCATCCGCCGGTACATCAACCACTCCAAGCGAATCTTTCTCTTTGCGGTGTGAACTCATCGCATCCCTCCCAACCACCAGACCGCCATTCTAATGCTTGACCGAAGGTGTCCAATGGAGTACAAGTGTTGTAGATCATACGGTCGTCGAAACACCTTCTTACCTTCGCGCCGCCAGCATCTTCAGTGAGGCCGAACGAGCCGATATTGTCGCGATGGTGGCGGCCCATCCAGAATGCGGAGAAGTGATGCCGGGAACAGGCGGCTTCCGTAAAGTACGCGTCGGTCGTGACGGCATCGGAAAACGTGGCGGAGCCAGGGTCATCTACATCCTGCGAAACGCGGGCTTCCCCATCTTTCTGATTACAGCGTACCCGAAGAACGCGAAGGACAACCTGACCAAAGCGGAGCGCAACGCCCTCGCAAAACGCGCCGACGAAATCTTCAGTGAGTATAGAGGTACAAAATGACCCCAATCTTCAATGACCTGATGAACGGACTCGACGAGGTCGAAGCCTTCCTCGCCGGCCAGACTTCCGGCTACAAGGTGAGCGTCCCCACCAACGTCGACGTAAAGAGCATCCGCAAGCGCCTCAACATGACGCAGGCCCGCTTTTCCGACGCCTTCGGATTCAGCCTCGACGCAGTCAAACACTGGGAAGGCGGCCGTCGCACTCCCGAGGCTTCGGCCCGTGCCTTCCTCACCGTGATAGCGAAAAACCCAGTGGCAGTTATGAGCGCGCTCCAACCTACAACTGCAGCACATAGAACGAGTCAAATCGCTGGCAAGAAGCTCATGCAAAAACCGAGGGTAGTGAGAAGTGCGAAAAAGGCCCAATCGTCTTCAACTACTACTGTTCGATGACGTTGTCTCAGCCAAGCTCATTACGACGCATAGGGTAGCCAAGCCAGCTCGAGCAGGACAAAGTATCAGCGACTCTTACTAGGCTCAAGTGAAGACCATTTCTCGGCGGTAAGCAATTCCGTCTCTTCATCAAAGCTGAAAGTGAGCTTCACGCCACCAATCTCATCCCGATCACCATTCTCGATCAACCACTTCCTTGCAAGTGGAAGCGCCTCTTCTTCTAACTTAGTCTTGATGAGATGCCTCCGAACACGAGAAACCGGTCGCACTTTTATCGTCCATTTCGGGTCGAATCGTCCAGCCTCCAAATCATCCTTTCTGCTGTGAATCGACTTGGCTCTGCGCGAATATGAAATCTCTAAAACAGAGTAGATTCGCTCGATATCAGGGCGAACCTGCGACCAAAACCAAAATTCCAGATTAAAGTCGGCAAACTGAGGTATGTCTTTGAAAGCCACCGATATCGTTTCAGCACCAATCGGGTAAGACAGCGTGTGCGGTAGCTTCGACTTGAAGTTGGTCGGTATTAGCACAATATCTCCTATGGTTTGTCTTTGCTCAACATAACTACCGGACAACAGTATCCCAGACATCCTAGAATCAAAGAGTAATTCTAAGGTTCATTCATTCCATGGCCACCATCAAACAATCCGACTTCATCCAGTCCGTCGCCGACGCGCTGCAGTACATCAGCTACTACCATCCCGAGGATTTCATCACCAATCTCACCCGAGCCTACGAGCTCGAAGAGTCCCCTGCGGCTAAGGACGCCATGGCCCAGATCCTCATCAATTCGCGCATGTGCGCCGAAGGCCATCGTCCGGTCTGCCAGGACACCGGCATCGTTACCGCCTTCGTCAAAGTCGGCATGGAGACCCGCTGGGATAACGACGGCAAGCCCCTGATGACCGTACAGCAGATGGTTGACGAGGGCGTTCGCCGCGCCTACAACTACCCGGACAACAAGCTCCGCGCCAGCATTCTCGCCGACCCCGCCTTCTCCCGCAAGAACACCGGCGACAACACTCCCTCCGTCGTCTCCGTCGAGATGGTTCCCGGCGGCGAGGTCGACGTCACGGTCGCAGCCAAAGGCGGCGGCTCCGAGGCCAAATCCAAGTTCGCCATGCTCAACCCGTCGGATTCCATCGTCGACTGGGTCCTCAAGACCGTTCCCACGATGGGAGCCGGCTGGTGTCCGCCCGGCATGCTCGGCATCGGCATCGGCGGTACTGCCGAAAAGGCGATGGTTATGGCCAAAGAATCGTTGATGGACCCCATCGACATGCAGGAGCTTAAAGTCCGCGCGGCGGAGGGTCAAAAGCTAAGCAAGATTGAGGAGCTTCGCATCGAGCTCTATGACAAGATCAACAGGCTCGGTATCGGCGCCCAGGGCCTCGGCGGCCTCACCACCGTCCTCGACATCAAGATACTCGACTATCCCACCCACGCTGCGAACCTTCCCGTGGCTATGATTCCCAACTGCGCGGCCACCCGCCACGCGCATATTCACCTCGACGGCAGCGGCCCCGTCGCGCTCGACCCGCCGTCGCTCGAGTCGTGGCCGAGCCTGACCTACGACGTCTCCAAGGCGAAGCGGGTGAATATCGACGGCATCACCCACGACGAGGTCCGCTCGTGGCAGCCCGGCGAGGTCGCTATTGCTCTCCGGCAAGCTTCTCACCGGCCGCGATGCCGCCCACAAGCGCATGACCGATATGCTCAACCGGGGCGAAAAGCTCCCTGTCGACCTCAAGGGCCGCTTCATCTACTATGTCGGCCCGGTCGATGCCGTCCGCGATGAAGCTGTCGGCCCTGCTGGCCCCACTACCGCCACCCGCATGGACAAGTTCACCCGCCAGATGCTCTCCGAGACCGGCCTCTACGGGATGGTGGGCAAGGCCGAACGTGGCGACGCTGCCATCGCCGCCATCCGCGACCACCAGGCCGTCTACCTTATGGCCGTCGGAGGCGCTGCTTACCTCGTCTCTAAGGCCATCAAGAGCAGCAAGCGTCCTCGCCTTCGCAGATCTCGGCATGGAGGCCATCTACGAGTTCGATGTGAAGGACATGCCCGTGACGGTCGCAGTCGACTCCAAGGGTGTCAGCGTCCACAACACCGGCCCTGCGGAGTGGTCACGCCGCATCGCGGGCATACCCATCCTTCAATAATCACGGAGTAGGAGAGTTCAGGATTGCGGTGACCGGCCCGGGCAGTTCTTTATCCGCATTCTTCAACAGCAGGCTGACCTGCCACATCTGCGCGTCAGACAGCACATGCGAGTAAGAAGGCATGCCGGACAGGCGGATTCCATTCGCCACCTTCCAGTAGGTTTCACCCGCTTCATCGTCACTCACACCGACAACTCCATGGCTGCCGTGGGCCTTCCAAAGCTGCGGAGCCGACGGAAACATGTACTTCGCGTAGCTCACATCGTGACCCGGTGTACCGTGACAACTCGCGCATTGAGCGCGATAGACGTGGGCGCCAGACTCGAAGACGTCTTCACTGATGCCGAACGGAGCGGTCTTGGTCTCGCGGTCGATTCGCGCATTTAACGGTAGCTTGACGATCTGCTTCTCAAAAGGAAGTGGAGCATCGGCAACCGCAACAGGCAAAGGGCCGAACTTGAGGTAAGCAAAGAGTCCAATTGCAACCGCGGCAACGCCGAGGAGGAAGCCGAGGAAGACCTTACCGAAGCCGCCGCCGCTGTTTTTTTTCGCCATATAGAGCTACTCCGTAGGTGGTTTGGCCGCCGCAAAGGGCGGCGGATGTTCTAATAAGGATGGCCCAGCCGGTTTCAAGTCGGCGGCCCTCGAGTTCCACCATAACAAAGGGAAGCGTGTGCAGGAGCAATCGTTGATGTTCGGTTTCAGATTGAGTGTGAAGCAGGTAGCAGGAGTATTGCTGGCAGCGTCAATGGCCAGCGGAGCAGTTGCCTTAGAGGCGCAGACAACGCATCGTACCCGCCGCGAATCGAGCGCCAACCGTAAGGCCCGTATTGCGAGGACGATCGCAGAGACCTACAGCCATCGCTACGAGGTCGCCGGCGGTGGCGGCTATCTGCGGTTCGACTCCGGCGCGCCGCGGCGGAACAACGAGGTAACGTTCTTTATGACCGGGACCTACTTCCTCAATCCGAAGCTGGGCATCATCGGCGACATTCGCGGTGGGTATGGGGACGCCAAGATCGGGAATAACACCAGTCCCACCTCCACGCCTCCCCCCTATCTGTCCTTCAATCCGCCAATCTCGGAGTATCCGTTCCTGGGCGGTGTCGCTTATCGGCTCGTTGCCAAGGAGAAGTTTGCTGTGACCGCTACTGGCGAAGGCGGGGTCGCGCTGGGCAAGTTCGACGGCGGCGCGAAAGGGCTTACCTCGGCCGAGATTGGCGTCTGGGAGTCGACCACCAGGCCGGCTTTCGCCCTCGGTGCCAACTTCGACTACAACTTCTACCCAAACCTCGCCTTTCGGGTGTCGCCGACCTACCTGGGGACCTTCTTCCGGCGTGACCCCACGGACACGACCCATGGGCCGCCGGGCACGATCCAGAACAACTTTGGCTTCAACGCCGGAATTGTGTATCGCTTCGGCAAAATCAAGTAGTCAAATTCAAAAACAAAAGTGCCTAGATCACAGATCAAGGCGCTTTTTCTTTTCGCCTATTTCAACGTGTAAGTGACCCCCGTGACGAACTGCAAACTGTTGCTCTTGAACCCAAAAGCAGGTCTGTTCAGATAGTTGTCGATCAGGTTCAAGCTCAAGCTGAACCGTTTGTAGGTTGGCAATTGCAATCCCGCCGCAAAGATCGCTGAATATGCATCCAAGTTATTCCACGCGGGAATAAACGTTCCGCTCTCCGTAAAGAGAATCTTTCTCGGCAGATTCCGGTGATAAAGTTCGGTGAAGCTCGAACCAACCAGATCCAAACTCGGTGTCGGCGGTTGGAAGTCCTGCCGTTCGTAATGCACATCCGCTTTAACGTCGAACTCCTGAACCGGAGTCTGAATCACCGTCCACCCTAAACCCACTCCATAGATCTGTTGAAGATTCAGGCCTTGGGAATAGTTGTGATCAAACGAGGCTCCAACCAGCGCGTAGACACGCGAAGTGAAGTACTTGTCATGCTCACCATCTGCATGGAAGATGTTCGTCTTCGTAACCGAGGCCAGAATCGGCGGAGTCGTCGGAATAAACGGCTGATCGATCTTGCCGTACGTCTCAAGGAGGTTAAATGTGGACCGGGTCCGTCGGTGGCAGAAAGGACACTGAAGGAATCAGCCGAATCAGGTTGACCGCCGCAGTATACGTTTGGCCAGTCTGCGTAGCCTCAATCAGAGTGATCCCTCCCGTCAAGCTTCCGTTCCACCCTGAGAACAGCGCCGGATTGCTCACGACCTCTTTGCCGTACGTCACGCTGTCGATCAGATGCGCCAGATCTTTGACCGGAACGACCTCAGGTGCTCTGGACGGGGTGTCCGCCACTGTGATCGCATTGTCCGCATAAGTGATCTCACTCGGCTGTTTGGATGTCCGTGTAATCTTTTCGCCCTTTTTCAGCGCGACAAACTTACCGCTGGAATGCAGCTCCTTGATTTTGTCTGCTGAAACCGTCACTTCGCCGACAATGTCGCTCTTGAAGACAAACGAGTCACCTGTGGCCCGCTCCAGTGTTCCGGTCAACTGATCGCCATTGGTAAACACGATCACATCGGGCGCGGGCTTGGGGGAGCCGCTCTGGGCCCACCCTGCGGCTGTCTGTTGAAACAGCGCCCCTGAGACTACGCTCAAAACAAGCAGGTTGTTGAACTTACCTAGCCCGCGGACAGGGGTCGATTGATGGTTTGAGTTCATCCATTAAAAATAGCGTAGCTTCAACGGTACCGAGGATAAATATGCGACCAGTTGTTCGTGTCATTGGAAAGGTGTTGCGTCTGGTTGGTAATTCCAGTCCGGAAGACTCCCTGATAAAGCCTGTGGCTGCCTCAGATCCGCCGTCCTGGCGCAAGCCAAAGCCCACTCCAGCAATGCCGGAAGACTCGGGGAGCGAACGAACATCAAGATAAAGCCAGATTGGAAGAGGGACATCAAGGCTTTGTGCCTGGTCGCGGGTTGGAATGGCGCAATAGTAGCAGTCTTATGGGGTCGTAGTGAGCGGCGGGAATGGTAGGCTTTGAGAGTGTCAATGCAGCCTAGAGCGTGTCAATTTACCCACTTTCGATCTGGCCTGATCTGGCTCGGGCTGGTAGCGCTGGTGGCCGTGTGTCCCTTCGCTCGCGCGATGGAGCATGTGACCCTGAAAAACGGGTTCGAACTTGATTGTGTACGGCGCGTGGCTATGGGGGACAAAGTCCGGCTTTACCTCGCAGGTGCCAGCGCGCCTTTTACTGGAGATTCGAACTACCTCGAAGTCGCGGCGGATTCGGTCGTTAGGGTGGAGACGGTTGCAGATGTCCCGCAGCCTGTACCCGCAGTGAAGATGCCCGTCCCGACGAAGGAAGAGATGCACGAGATGCTGGCCCATGCCGGTGCGGCCCACCGCATCGATGAGGACCTGCTGGCCAGCGTTGTACGGGCGGAGAGTGGCGGACAGGTGAGGGCGGTTTCACGAACAGGGGCCAAGGGGCTGATGCAATTGATGCCGGGAACAGCAAGTGCGATGGGCGTCGACGACGCATTCAAGCCAGAGCAGAATATCGCGGGCGGAACGGCCTATCTCGACGCCCTCCTGACTCGGTACCACGACAACGTGGCGCTCGCGTTGGCGGCCTACAACGCCGGGCCAGGTGCGGTAGACAAGTACCATGGCGTCCCTCCCTATCGCGAGACGCGGGAGTATGTGGCGCGGGTGATCCGTGAGTTCAACCGGCGAAAACAGATGGCCCTTATAGCCCAAACAAAGTAAGACCAGCGCCTCACGCGCAGATGAAGAGAGAGCGATGACGAAGCGTAATGTGTTTTTATGGCTCGCAGTCGTAGTTGGACTGGCCGTGCTCGTGTTCTTGTTTCGGAGCAAGATCCATTTCGACTGGGTGACGTTCTGGCAGCAGTTGCGGTACGTAAGCGTTGGACATATTGTGGCCGGGATTGCGCTGATTTATGCGACTTACTGGGTACGAGCGGTGCGTTGGGCCGTGTTTTTGTCCCCGACGAAGAAGGTTTCGGCTGCATCCCTGCTGGGGTCGCAGTTTATCGGGTTTACAGCGGTCGCGCTGTTCGGACGGTTGGCGGACCTGACCCGACCATACCTGGTGGCACGGCGGGTTGGACTGTCGTTGAGCTCGCAGGTGGCCGTCTACACGATCGAGCGCATGTTCGATCTGGGCGCAGCGGCGGTCATCTTTTCGTGCGCTCTGGCGTTTACGCCCAGGGCCCTTCCGCATCATGACGTCTTCGTTCGCGCTGGCGTGCTGAGCATGGCGGCAACTCTAGCGATTGCTGTCTTCGCGGGCGCAGTACGTGTGGCTGGCGGAGCAGTCGCGGGATTCGCGCGAAGTACGGTCGGGCTGCTCTCGAAATCCGCAGGGGAAAGCATCGCGACCAAGATCATCGGCTTTCGCGATGGACTGAACGCGCTCTCGTCGGCGCGAGACTTCGGCGTGGTGGTGCTACTGTCATTGGGGATGTGGGGGATGATCGGGTTCGCCTATCTTCAAACGGCGCAGGCATTTGTAAATACCCCGGAGTTGAGCAGTCTGACATTTTCGCGGACAATGCTTCTGATGGCGGCGAGCATTGGCGGGTCGTTGCTGCAGCTTCCGATCATTGGATGGTTTACGCAGATTGCCGTGACTGCGGCGGCGATGCATACATTTTATGGAGCACCGATTGAAGCAGCGACGGCCTGCGGTGCAGTGCTACTGGTTGTGACCTTCCTGTGCATCATCCCGACCGGTTTCATCTATTCGCAGGTGGAGCATGTGAGCTTGAAGAAGGTCGCACAGGAAAGCGAAGCCGCAGGCGCGTCGGTCGACGCAGCAGATGCCGGGTAGCTATGCGACGATGGCCCGCATCGAATGTCGCGCACGCGCTTCTCGGGGGGGGAATGGCGCGAGCCTGGCACTGCTAGAATCGTAATATCTCAATGAAGTGTCCCTATTGTGGTTTTAGCCAGGATCGAGTCGTTGATTCACGCGAGAGTAAAGACGCGGATTCGATTCGCCGACGACGAGAATGTGAAGGCTGTAACAAGCGCTTTACGACGTATGAACGTATCGACGAAATCCCCTACATGGTGGTCAAGAAGGACGGGCGCAGAGAGAAGTTCGATCGGCAGAAGGTGCTGAGTGGGCTGCTGCACGCCTGCGAAAAACGACCGGTTGCAGCGACGAAGCTGGAGCAGATTGTGGACGAGACCGAGGCCTATGTAGTCGATTCGCCCGAGCGGGAACGGTCGACGAGCGAAGTTGGCGAGCTGATCATGAACAGACTGAAGGTCATCGATACCGTCGCCTACATCCGGTTTGCGAGTGTGTATCGCGATTTCAAGGACGTCCGCGAGTTCAAAGCAGAGTTGGAAGAGTTACTGAGCGGAAAAGATCCCAAGAAAAGGCGGTAGTGGATGGCAGTAGCGAAGAAGACGCATAAGATCACCTTGATTCCAGGAGACGGGATTGGGCCGGAGGTCTCCGGTGCCGTGGTGAGCGTCCTTGAGGCGGCGGGTTCCGCGACGGGAGTCGCGTTCGAGTGGCACCGATACGATGCCGGCGCGGAGGCATTTGAAAAGACGGGAGAGTACATTCCGAAGGTGCTGTACGACTCGATCGAAGAGAATCGCGTCGCGCTGAAGGGGCCGGTGACGACGCCGATTGGCGAAGGGTTCGCTTCAATCAACGTCACCCTGAGACAAAAATTCGAGCTGTTCGCAAACTTCAGGCCAGTGAAGAACCTCCCGGGTCTGAAGACAAGATATCCGGGTCTCGATCTGATCATCGTGCGCGAGAACATGGAAGACCTATACGCCGGGTTGGAGCACGTGGTGGTGCCCGGCGTCGTCCAGGCGTTGAAGATTATTACGGAAAAGGGCTCGACCCGCATCGCAAAGTTTGCGTTCGACTACGCACGCAAGCACGGGCGCAAGAAGGTTCACGCAATCCACAAGGCGAACATCATGAAGCTGTCGGATGGCCTGTTTCTGCGCTGCTGCCGGACGGTCGCGGAGGGCTTTCCAGAGGTGGCGTACTACGAACATATTGTGGATAACACCTGCATGCAGCTGGTGATGAATCCGTACCAGTACGACATTCTGCTAACCGAAAATCTGTACGGGGACATTCTCAGCGATCTCTGCAGTGCATTTGTGGGTGGGCTTGGATTGGTTCCCGGCGCGAACCTCGGGACTGAGTGCGCAATCTTCGAGGCCGTGCATGGATCGGCTCCGGATATCGCCGGTAAAGATATGGCCAATCCGACTGCCTTGCTGCAAAGCGCAGTGCTGATGTTGCATCACATCAATGAAGGTGCAACTGCGGAACGAGTGCAGGCCGGCCTGGAACAGGTCTTCCGCGAAGGCAAGACATTGACCAGGGACGTTGGCGGTACCAGCGGAACGAAGGCGTTTGCGGATGCTGTGCTGCAAGCTATGGACGCACCGGCGCAATCCTAAAGGATTAGCTCGATAAAATAAGAGGTTGCATGAGGCGGATTTGCGGTTGGCTGACGACAGCTATGGTTGCAGGCGGAGTCGTGGGCCTGCTAACGGGGCTTGCAGGATGCAAGTCGAGCGACGCGGTAAAGCATAGCAACGATAGCGGCGCGGTGATGGAGCCCGCCGCACCGGGCCGAGTGCACCACTAGACCCGGCGACTTTGGGCATGGTCAGCGGAACCGTCGGATTCTCCGGCAAACCGCCAGAGCCGAGTGAAGATCGACATGAGCATGGATCCTGTGTGTTCGATCACAGCTGGAGACAACTTCGCCGAGCAGTATGCGGTGAAGGCCGGCAAGCTGGCGAATGTGTATGTGTACCTCAAAAGCGGCCCCTCCGCGGCGATGTCGGCGACCGCGCCGATACCGGCCCCGGTTGTGCTGGACCAGATAGGCTGCAAGTATGTGCCGCATGTGATTGCGTTGATGCGTGGTGGGTCGGTCGAGTTTCGCAACTCAGACGGAACGATGCACAACATTCATACAATGCCGGAGGTAGGCGGTAACCCGCCGATCGATATATCGCAGGGGCCCAAGGGAGCGCCACAGGTGAAGCAGTTCAACCAGCCGGAGGTAATGATTCCGGTGCGGTGCAATAACCATCCCTGGATGAATGCGTTTATCAATGTGTCTGCAACTCCGTTTTTTGCCGTGACCGATGCGGACGGCCACTTTAGCATCAGCGGACTGCCGGCCGGAACCTATACTCTGGCGGCGGTGCACGAGAAGATTGGCGAGCAAACCATGACTGTAACGGTCGAGCCAAAGGGAACGGCCAAGGCAGACTTCAGCTTCAGCGTAAAGTGATATCGACGGAAGAGCGGAGGCACGATGAGTGCAGGATTGGCGGTTTTGGCGGAGTCGATGCAGCATACGGCGCAATTTAGTCTCAACCTGGCCTTCGTGGTGAATAGGCTTCCACTGTGGTTCTTGGTATTTGCGCTTTTTTTGCCGCGAATCGCGATGGCGGTGGCGTGGCTGCAAGGCGTCCTGGTGCCATTCCATCTAAATGGGATCATTCCTCCGCTGTTCTGGCTGTTTCTGCCAAGGATCCTCGTGTTGTACTTGATCTACGTGGACCAGGGGCTGACCCTGTGGTTTTTGGTTCATCTAGTGGCTGCGCTTCTCGTATGGGGCGGTGGCGGTCACCAAATGCGGCGGAGGGGCCGACGCGAATACTAGCTTTTGCATACACTGCGGATGACGGTGCCGTAACGGCGCGTTATCCTTAGAAGATATGGAACGACGCAGGGTAGGCATTCTTGGCGCGACCGGAATGGTCGGGCAGCGATTCATTCAGTTATTGAGCAATCATCCGTGGTTTGAGATTGCGTGGCTGGCGGCGAGCGATCGCAGCGCCGGCAAGACGTACGCCGAGGCGTGCCGCTGGAAGCTGGACTTTCCACTGCCGGAGCGCATCGCCGCGATGACGTTACAGCCGAATGTCCCCGAAGGCTCCGCGGTCGAGCTGCCGAAGATTATCTTCGCCGCACTCGATGCGGACATTGCGCGGGAGCTGGAGCCGAAGTTTGCTGCGGCTGGATGTGCCGTGATCTCGAACTCGAGCGCGTTCCGGATGGTGGCGGACGTGCCCCTGATTGTTCCCGAGGTGAACTCCGACCATCTTTCGCTGATAGAGACACAGAGCTGGCGCAAGGAGAGCGGTGGCTACATCGTGACCAACCCAAACTGCTGCGCGATTGGGCTGGTGTTGGCGCTGAAGCCCCTCGAGGAGCGGTTCGGGATTGAGAGTCTCTTCGTGAGCACCATGCAGGCGGTGAGCGGCGCGGGCTATCCGGGAGTGGCTTCGATGGACATTCTTGGAAACGTAGTGCCGTTCATCAAGAACGAAGAGGAGAAGCTGCAGGAAGAGGTCGGCAAGCTGCTTGGTCGGCTGGACGGCAAACGGATTGAGATGCTCGATGCGAAGTTGAGCGCGCATTGCAACCGCGTGGCCGTTGAGGACGGACACACCGAATGCGTGAGCATCAAATTCAAAAAGAAGGCCACCCGTCAGGAGGTGCTAGCGGCGTGGAGTGATTTCCTGCCGCTGCAGGGTCTGCATCTGCCAACTGCTCCGGACCAGCCTGTTGAATATGACGCGAGCGTCGATCGGCCGCAACCACGGCTGGATCGAATGCGCGGAAACGGAATGACAGCTACTGTCGGCCGACTGCGCGAGTGCAATCTGTTGGACTGGAAGTTTGTCGTCCTGTCGCACAATACGATTCGCGGAGCAGCTGGCGCGGCGGTATTGAACGCCGAGGTTCTGGCATTGCTGGGTAAGTTGGATAAGCTTGGCTTGCCAGCGAACGCGGTTTCGGCGAAGGCCGTGGCGGTGACGGCTTGAGCGTCGTGCGAGAGAAATTGGTCGTAATGAAGTTCGGCGGCACCTCGGTTGAGGACGCACAGGCTATGAAGCGCACAGCGAGTATTGTTCGAGGACGACGCGAGCGCGGACTGGAGGCTGTCGTCGTCGTATCGGCGATGGCGAAGGTGACGGACTTGTTGGTGTCGGCTGCGAGCGCTGCGGGTCGCGGGGACAAGGCGGGCTCTCTGGCCATCGGCGCGCGTCTCCGGCACAGGCATGTCGACACGGCGGCAGCTTTGCTGGAAGCGGAGCGTTTTGGTCGCCTGCAGGCGACGCTGCACCAGGAGTTCGATGCATTGGATGATCTGCTGCGAGGGATCGCCGCGGTGGGTGAGCTCACGCCGCGCACAAACGACCTGGTGTTGAGCTTCGGCGAGAGGCTTTCGAGCAAAATGATCGCCGAAGCGTTTGAGCAGCACGGGTTGCAGGGGGCCCATGTAGACGCGCGAAGCTGCATCGTGACGGACGCAAGCTACGGCAAGGCTGTACCGCAGGAGCGTGCGATTGAGGAAAAGCTTGCCGCGATCGTGCTGCCGCTCATCGAAGCCGGAAAGACCCCGGTGATTGGTGGTTTTATTGGATCTACGGTCGAAGGCATTACGACCACGCTTGGCCGCGGTGGCAGCGACTTCACCGCCGCTCTCGTAGGCGGTGGAATGCATGCTGGCGCAATCGAGATTTGGACAGATGTGAACGGCATCATGACGACCGATCCGCGAATCTGTCCCGATGCGCTCAGGGTCAAGACGATCAGCTTTGAGGAGGCGGCAGAACTCGCATACTTTGGAGCGAAGGTGCTGCACCCTGCCACCATTTTGCCCGCTGTGCAGAAGAGCATTCCCGTCTGGGTGTTGAACTCGCGCAATCAGGAGAACGAAGGCACCAAGATCACCGCGATGGCGGCAAAGTGCGCGAGCCCGTTCAAGAGTATCGCAGCAAAGAAAAAACTGACGATCATCGATGTGGTCGCAAGCCGGATGCTGATGTCGCATGGGTACCTGAAGGCGGTGTTCGACGTTTTTGACAAGTACAAGTGCGCGATCGATATGGTGTCGACCAGTGAGGTGAGCATCTCGTTGACGGTCGACAGCAACCAGCAGTTGCCGGAGATCTGTGCTGAATTGGCAAAGATCGCGGACGTGAAGATGGAAGGCCACAAGGCCCTGGTCTGCCTGGTGGGTGAAGACATTCGCGGCCACAACGGTATTGCCGGACAGGTTTTCAGCGCCATTAGCCACGTGAATGTGAGGATGATTTCGCAGGGGGCCAGCGAGATCAACATGAGCTTCATGATCGACGAGGAAGATGTAGAGGAGGCAGTGCGGAGCCTGCACGAGCACTTCTTTGCTGACCCCGACGAGACGGTGTTCGATGTTGCGAACCGCGTTCAGCTCAAAAGTCAGGCTTAGGAAGGCACACGATGCGGATATTGGTTCTGGGAATGGGCAAGACGGGCAAGCTGGTTGCGGAGGTCGCTGCGGAACGCGGCCACAGCGTCAATGTGCTGGATGCCAAGGAGAATGCGGACGCGTCTGCCCTGACACCGCCATTCGTGGCGGGGTTCGATGTTGTGATCGACTTTACAACTCCCGAGGCAGCGATCCAGAATATGCGCGCCTGTCTCGCCACAGGTGCAAAGATGGTGATCGGAACGACCGGCTGGTACGACAAGCTGCATGATATGCGCGGACTTGCAGAGCGGAAGCAGGCCGGGCTGCTGTACGGGACGAACTTTTCCGTCAGCGTACAAGTATTGCTGCAGATCGCCGCAACGGTGGGCAACGCGCTGAAGAACGCCGGCTATAAATTTTCGATTGTAGAGACGCACCATGTCAGCAAACTGGATTCGCCCTCAGGCACCGCGATCAGCCTGGCCAAAGTCGTCGAGGCCGCTTCTGGCCTTACCAAAGTGCCGATTGAGGCAAAACGCGAGGGCGACGTAATGGGGATACACACGTTACAGGTGCGCAGCGCTTCGGATCGGTTGGTACTGACGCACGAAGCGTTTTCGCGGCGTGGATTTGCCGAAGGGGCGGTGCGGGCAGCGGAGTGGTTGTCGTCGCGGTCCGGATGCTACGACTTTCAGGACGTCTACACACAGATGTAATTGGAACGAAAAGGACCTTTATGAGCGTGATGGAAGCTGCAGTAAAGACGAAGTTTGCCGACTTGACGTTTGATGAGAAATTAGACCGGCTGGCTGAAGTTGCCGTGAAGATTGGACTGGGGCTGCGTACTGGGCAGGAATTGATCATGTCAGCTCCATTGGAAGCGCTGCCGCTTGTGCGTCGAATTACCGAGCATGCGTACAAAGCTGGTGCGCTGTTGGTCACAACGTTTTACTCCGACGACCCAAGCGTATTGGCGCGGTTCCAGTACGCGCAGGACGCGAGCTTCGACTACGCGCCCACGTGGCTGCAGGATGGCATTGCGGCGGGCTTTCGGAGCGGAGCGGCCCGGCTCGCGATCGCAGGAGCAAACCCCGCTCTGCTGGCCAAGCAGGATCCGACGAGGGTGGCGCGGGCCAATGTCGCTGCATCAAAGGCAGGCAAGCCGGCGATGGAGTTGATCACGCGCCACGAGATCAACTGGACAATTGTGGCCTGTGCGACGCCTGAGTGGGCGAAGTTGGTGTTCCCAGGCGAACCCGAAAATGTCGCCATCGCGAAGCTGTGGGAGGCGATATTCGTCGCGTCGCGTATCGCGGTCGATGATCCGGTACTGGAGTGGCGCGAACACGGGACAAGACTGAAGAAGCGCATGGAGATGTTGAATGCGAAGCGGTTCTCCGCGCTGCACTTCAAAGGACCCGGAACGGATCTGACTGTCGGATTGGCGGACGACCATCTGTGGGCGGGCGGCGGCACAACCGCCGGGAACGGCATCTATTGCCAGCCGAATATTCCCACCGAAGAGTGCTTTACCACTCCGCACAAAGATCGCGTCAATGGAACTGTGCGGGCCTCGAAGCCACTGTCGCACCAAGGCACGCTGATCGAAAATATAGCGGTACGCTTTGAGAACGGCAGGATTGTTGAGGCCAGCGCGACTGCTGGCGAGGACGTGCTCAATCGTCTGATCAGCACGGATGATGGCGCCCGGCGGCTAGGAGAGGTGGCGCTGGTGCCGCACTCTTCCCCAATCGCGCAGAGTGGGGTGCTCTTCTGGAACACGTTGTTCGATGAGAACGCAGCGAGCCACATCGCTCTGGGGCAGGCTTATTCAACATGCATCATCGGCGGAGAGAAGATGGATGCGGAGCAAATGGCCGCATTGGGTGCGAACGCGAGTCTGATCCACGTAGACTGGATGATCGGGTCCGGCGGCATTGACGTAGATGGAGTGGCGGCCAATGGTACAGCTGAACCGCTGATGCGCAAGGGCGAGTGGGTTTAGCAGCGGCGGACGCCGCTGACTGAACGGGGAGACGAGTCGCTGTACGCACGTAAGCGCCTCCAGGAGGCCGTTTTGGCGGCTTTTCGTCTACTCCCGAAAGAATTCCTCTAGTATTTGCAGGAAATTCGCGGTAAATTGAATCTCAATCGGGCCACTGTCCGTTTTCATCCCAAGTTCCCAAAGAATAGTGACTGCAAAACGAGGCGGTTTTGCAGGAAATATTTAGCTGATGCTCTGGTCTTCAGTTGGCGATCTCCATCTGTCGTCGCGGCGCTGCATTTCTACAACCGAACTTTCGAGGAGAACTTCTATGAATTCGAATATGACGCAAGGCGTTTCGCGCAGATCGTTTATGCGGATCCTTGGCGCTGCTTCAGCAGCCGCCACTTCACTTCCGGCCCTTGCTGCGATGCAGCAGGCGGGGACGCAAGCAGCGGCCAAGCCGACGCGAACTGGCGGTATGCGGGCCATGCAGCTTTCGCCCGACACAGTTATCATCAGCTCGAATGAGAACCCGCTGGGGCCGGCGCAGTCCGCACTGACCGCCATCGGCAGCACAGCGACACAGGGTGGCCGCTATCACTTCGACGAATACGTGAAGACCATCGCCGTATTCAACGAGCAGTTTGGCCTGAAGAAAGATTACTCTGCCTTGTTCCCCGGTTCGAGCGGCCCGCTTGATCTTGCATTGATGTCGAATATTGGCCCCGATAAACCGCTGGTCTACGGCGACCCAAGCTACGAGCAGGGGCCGCGCGCCGCTGAAGTGATGAAGGCCCCGAAGTATCCTGTTCCGCTGACCGCGACCTACGCACATGACGTAAAAGCGATGCTGAAGGCACATCCATCGCCGGGTGCATACTACATCGTGAACCCGAATAATCCGACCGGCACGATGACACCGAAGGCGGACATCGTGTGGCTGGTAAACAACAAGCCGAAGGGCTCGGTCGTGATTATTGACGAGGCCTACCATCACTTCTCTAACGACGAGTCCTGCATCGACCTGGTAGCGCAGGACAAAGACGTAATCGTGATGCGAACGTTCTCAAAGATCTACGGCATGGCGGGTCTACGCGCGGGCTTTGCAATCGCGAGACCAGACATAATCGAGCGATTCGACAATGTCGGGGTCCAAGCCGAAGCTTGGCGAGCATCTCGATTACGAGCGCCGCTGCAGCTCGCGCCAGTCTGCAGGACAAGGACCTGGTGCCGTTGCGGAAGAAGATCAATTCGGATATTCGAACAGAGACGTTGGAGTTCCTCACTAAGCACGGCTACAAGATCGTTCCGGGTTCGCAGGGCAACATGTTCATGGTGGACGTGAAGCGCCCTGGCAGGGAGTTTCAGGCGGCCATGCTGAAGGAAAACGTCGCCATCGGGCGTACCTGGTCTGCGATGCCGAACTACGTGCGCGTCACAGTCGGAACAAAGTCTGAGATGGAGAAGTTCCAGACGGCCTTTGTGAAGTGTATGGACATGCCACCGGGAGCTGCGAACGGTGCCGCTGCGCTCCACATGCCAGAGTTCCACGTGCCGTCTGAGCTGTATCGAGGATAGTGACGATGGAAAGACCAAAGGCCCCGGCAAGGGATTGCCGGGGCTTTTTTATGGTTCTTTGGCCCTAATGGCCACATGCCGCGAAATCAACGATCATGACGCGGTAAACTTAGATTCATTATGGAATTAATGGGTTGTGGAACAGCGCTGGTGACTCCCTTTCGACGGGACGGCGGCGTGGATGAGCCCGCGCTGCACGCGCTGGTCAACTGGCAGATTGAGAGTGGGATCGATTTCCTGGTCCCATGCGGGACGACTGGCGAAGCCTCAACGCTTACCGAGATGGAGTGGCTGCGCGTCATTGAGGCTGTAGTCGCTACATCGTCCGGACGAGTTCCAGTCTTCGCCGGATGCACGCACAATGCGACGCACGAGGCGGTCGCGCGGGTGCGCAAGCTTTCAAGAGTGCATGGACTGACGGGAATCCTGACCGCCAATCCTTATTACAACCGGCCCGGGCAGGAGGGGCAGTATCAGCACTTCCGGGCGATTGCCGAGGCGACCGAGCTGCCGATACTGTTGTACAACATTCCTTCGCGGACCGGTGCGAACCTTGAGCCCGCGACAGTATTACGCCTGGCGGAAATACGGAATGTGATTGGAGTCAAAGAATCCAGCGGGAACCTGGCACAGATCACTGAGTTGCTCACGACTGCGCCGCGGAGCTTCAAAGTCTTTGCTGGGGACGACGGATTGGCTTTACCGATACTGGCGCTTGGCGGTGCCGGTTTGGTTTCGGTAGCGTCGAACGTAATTCCGGGGCAGATGGCACGAATGGTTCGGGCCACGTTGGAGAACGACTGGGTCGACGCGCGGCGCATCAACCGACAATTCTTCCGTTTGATGCAGGCACACTTCTGGGAGGCCAGTCCGGCTCCAGTGAAGGCCGTTCTGCAGATGCTGGGTCGCGGGGAGGACGTGTTGCGTTTGCCGATGGTTCCCGTGTCGGACGCGACCCGTCGCAAACTGGAGCGCATGGTCGGCGAGCTGGGAATGCTGGTGGGAGTCCCTGCTACCGGCGAAGATTTGAGAATGTTCTAGGCCGGACTGCTGAAAGGCGATGGGCCATATCGAAGCGAAAAAAAATGAGGAGTGGATTTGAACGGGACATTGCAGGAGCAGATTGAATATTGGTTTGAGCAGGGTGCGGCAGCGATCGGCAATGCCGAGGCGGAGATTGCCTTCTTTGAGTTGAGGCACGCATTGGAAGCGGGTCAGCTTCGGGCCGCGGAGCCGGATCTCTCTCTCCCGCTCGGCTGGCGGGTGAATGCGTGGGTGAAGCGCGGAATTTTGCTTGGGTTTCGCATCGGCACGATGATGGAGATGGGAGGCGAAACTCTTCGTTTCATCGATAAACATACCTATCCGGTGCGGCGGTTTGTTGTGGCCGACGGGGTGCGGGTCGTGCCGGGAGGCGTCAGCGTGCGGACTGGAGCGTATGTTGCCAAAGGAGTTGCGGTCATTCCGCCGTCGTATGTGAATGTGGGGGCGTATGTCGATGAGGGGACGATGGTGGATTCGCATGCGCTGGTCGGGAGTTGCGCGCAGATTGGCAGGCGGGTACATCTGAGTGCTGCGGCGCAGATTGGTGGCGTACTGGAGCCGGTCAACGCTAGCCCGGTCATTATTGAGGACGATGTGCTGGTGGGGGGAAATACTGGCGTCTATGAGGGACCGTTGTGCGGAAACGCGCGGTATTAGCAGCTGGAACGGTGCTGACGCGGGGAACTCCGGTGTATGACCTGGTAAAAGGCGAGATCTACAAGGCCACTGCGGAGATGCCGCTGATTATTCCTGAGGGAGCTGTGGTTGTGCCGGGTTCGCGAGCGGTTTCCAAGGGCAAGGGAGCGGAGTGGGGGTTGAGTTTGGCGGCGCCGGTGATTATTAAAATATCGGGACGAGAAAACCGAGCTTTCCTTAGTGTTAGAGGACATTTTGCGCTAAATCGTGGTGGTAAATCGTGGTGAAGTTGTGGTGAATTGCGTGGTAATTGTGGTCAGTTAAGTGCCACTTTTTGC
The DNA here is from genome assembly GCA_963756685.1 of uncultured Acidobacteriaceae bacterium. Lineage (GTDB taxonomy): Bacteria > Acidobacteriota > Terriglobia > Terriglobales > Acidobacteriaceae > Edaphobacter. The sequence continues at coordinate 563,024 of CAVWON010000001.1, read as the reverse complement.
GTCTCTAAAAACATGCCACCTTTCTGAAATTTTTCTGTGGAAATCTCCGGCCGTACATGGCGACGGCGCGGATTGGCGCGGTTCGTTCCTCCGATGTCCGAATCGGATGGCGGATTCGCACATCGGATATAGGTCACTGAGCAGGAAAGCTGTCCCTTGAACCAGTGGAGTCGCGAGTCATTCACAGAAAACCAAAGGAGATTTCATGTCCAAGTTAGCTAATAAAGTGGCACTCGTTACGGGCGGTTCCCGGGGCATTGGCGCAGCGATCGCAAAGCGTCTGGCTGCAGATGGAGCGAGCGTGGCGATCACCTACGCGAAGGACGCCAACGCTGCTTCCGCGGTGGTTAAAGCGATCGAAGGCGGCGGCGGAAAGGCCCTCGCCATCCAGGCTGACGCTGCCGACCCCAAGGCCATCAACGCTGCCATCGAGAAGACCGTCGCTACCCTCGGCCGGTTGGATGTGCTGGTTAACAACGCCGGCACAGCGATTCCGAAGCTGTTCGAGGAGACTACGCTGGAAGAGATGGACCACATGATCGACCTCAACTTCCGCGGCATACTGGTTGCGACCCAGGCGGCGCTCAAGCAAATGAATAACGGCGGCCGCATCATCATGATCGGCTCGTGCGTGGGTGAGCGTGACCTGACTCCCGGGCTGACAGCCTACGCGGCCACCAAGGGGGCCGTGAAGATGTTCACCCAGGGTTTGTCGAGAGAGGTCGGGAGCCGGGGCATCACGGTCAACAATGTCCAGCCGGGCCCCATCGACACGGACCTGAATCCCGCCGCAGGAGACTGGGCGGCGCCCCAAAAGGCCAATACAGCACTCAACCGCTACGGAACGGTTGACGAGGTCGCCGCGCTGGTGGCCTTCGTCGCTGGTCCCGAATCCTCCTACATCACAGGAGCGAACCTGACCGTTGATGGCGGGACGAATGCCTGAGCCAAGGCAGCCACTCAGTCCACGGGTCTGAAGAAAAGAGGCCTCCGTCCGGAGGTGGTTAGGAGCCGACGAACTAACGGGTCGGCTCCTTTGACTGCAGTGGTCGCTCAAGTTCTATTCCGGTCGACGGTGGAACGAAGCTCTAGCGTGGGGCACTCGGGGATGCGGATTGTCCCTTCGCCGTGATATCAAAGATGGCATGACTCCTCAACCGAATTCGACCGAGGCCGATAAGCGCAGGGCCGCAGTGTGGGCCGCGTCGCAGATCGAAGATGGAATGGCGGTAGGGCTTGGTTCAGGTTCTACTTCAGCGTTGGTGATTGAAGAGGTAGGACGGAGGGTAGCCGCCGGCCTGCGCATCACTGCGATTGCCACGTCCGAGCAGTCGCAGCGGCAGGCGCTGGGACCTGCGCATCCCGATGAGCGATTTTGCGCACCTGCCGAAGCTCGATCTGACGATCGATGGCGCCGACGAGGTGCAGCAGGGAACGCTTGACCTGATCAAAGGGCACGGAGGAGCGTTGCTACGCGAGAAGATCGTCGCGATGGCGAGCAGTAAGCTGCTGATCGCGGTTGACCCGAGAAAGCTGGTGACGACGCTGGGTTCGGTCTTCGCCGTGCCGGTGGAGATCGTGCCTTTTGGCTGGGAGACGACGGTGGCGCGGCTGCGTGCACTGGGTTTTGCACCGGAGCGACGGATGAAGGACGACGGAACGCCTTATGTCACGGACGGTCAGCACTACATTGTGCATTGCGAACTGTCGCAGTCGGGGCTGACGCCGGAACAGGCGGCGGAGCGATTCAAGGCGACGGTGGGGGTGGTCGAGCATGGGCTCTTTCTAGGCATGGCGAATCGGGTGGTGATCGGTGGGCCGGAGGGAATACAGGTATTGGAAGCGGCACGGTAGCCGATCTTCGATGCTCACATCACGCGAGGCGTGCCCTATCAGGGCACTACCGGCGATGCTACACGCAGAGGTCAACCTGCTACCTGTAATTGCCCGCTTCATAAGCGATTCACGCTGCGATGCTAAGATTAAAGGTTGATGGCACAAGATAAATTGAAGTTGATTCCGCTGGGTGGCCTTGGCGAGTTCGGTATGAACTGCATGGCGATCCGCTGGCAGGATGACATTATTGTCATCGATGCCGGTCTGATGTTTCCTGAAGAAGAGTTGCTGGGTGTGGACATTGTCGTTCCCGATATCAGCTATTTGACTGAAAACCGTGATCAGGTCCGTGCGATAGTTTTGACCCACGGGCATGAAGACCACATCGGCGGACTGCCGTGGATCCTGTCTGAGCTGAACGTTCCGGTGTATGGGACCGAGTTCACGCTGGCTCTGGTCGAGGGCAAACTCGAAGAACATGATCTGCTCGATGATGCGGACCTGAACGAGTTGGTACCCGGGCAAGCGGCTTACGCTGGGGCCGTTCTCGGTAATGCCGATCCGCGTGACGCACTCGCTGGTGGACTGCGTTGCCCTGGCGATCCATACGCCGGTTGGTGTGGTGCTGCATACGGGCGACTTCAAGATCGACCTGTCTCCGCCGGACAACAAGCCCTTCGATCTGCACGCGTTTGCCGAGCTGGGCAAGCAGGGCGTGCTCGTGTTGTTGCAGGACTCGACCAATGTCGACCGAAGCGGATATACGCCGAGTGAGCGTGCCGTACGGCCGAAGCTGGACGAGATTTTTTCGCAGACGAAGAAGAAGCTGTTCTTCAGCTGCTTCTCTTCTTCCATCCACCGGATCCGTCTGGCGATGGAGCTGGCGCATGAGCATGGGCGCAAGGTCGCGATCATCGGGCGGTCGCTGGACAATTCGACCGAGATCGCGCAGGACCTTGGGTATCTCGAGCCGGCGCAGGGGCTGGTGATCAATCCGGGGCAGATCAAGGACACGCCTGCGAACAAGCTGCTGATTCTGATCAGCGGAACGCAGGGTGAGCCGATGAGCGCGCTGAGCCGGGCGGCGGTGAACAACCACAAGTTTGCGAAGATCGAGGCGGGCGATACGGTGCTACTGAGTTCGCGTGTGATTCCGGGCAATGAGAAGTCGATCTACCGGATGATCGATCATCTGGAACGGCGCGATGCTGACGTGATCTATGATGACGGACATTCCGGTCTGATCCACGTGAGCGGACATGGGAGCCAGGAGGAGTTGCGGTTGATGATCAACCTGGTCCGTCCGAAGTTCTTCATTCCGATCCATGGTGATTATCGTCACCTGAAGCGTCATGCTGAGCTGGCAGCTTCGATGGGAGTGGTCGAGAGGGCGATTCTGCTTGAGGACGGCGACGTTCTGGAGGTGGACAAGAGTTCGGCGGCGAAGACGGGCAAGGTCACCGTCGGCCGGGTGTGCATCGACTCGGGCGGGGCCTCGACGGACGTCGTCGAAGACATCGTGATTCGGGACCGCAAGCACTTGAGCGAGGACGGAATCGTGCTGCCAATCATTCAGATCAATAAGCGGACGGGCAAGCTCGAGAACGCTCCCGAGATCGTGATGCGGGGGACGGCGATTGCTGAAGAGGGCCTGATCGCTGAGGCGCGGCAGGTGGTGCAGAGGACGCTCGATGGCTCTTCGGCGGAAGAGAAGGCCGACTATGGCGTAATCAAAGAGAAGATCCGCAATGATTTGAAACGATACATCCAGAAGAGCACGAGCCGGCGGCCTTTGATCATGCCGGTGATTCTGGAGATCTAAGGCGATCGTTTGGAAAGCACGAAGAGGCGCCCCATCGCGGGGCGTCTTTTCTGTTAAAGGGCGTGGACGCTGTGACCCACGCGGGCGCCTTTAGTCTGTCCGCTACGCAGTACATCTGTTGGTTCACGGTAGATGACGGCAGAGATGGGTTTGGTTAGGCTGGGGACACGGCGGGCCGCACGTGATCGATCGAGGCCTTGGCCGTCGTAGGAACAAGATCCGACCTTCGGGCGAGGCCATTCATCATGATTTTGTCGTGCGGGGCCATCAGCTGCCGAACGTCTTCCAGAACCTGCTTGATCGTCGCGTTGCTCGCAGCGTCCCTGGCTGTTCCGACGGGAGCGCAGCAGCCGGCCGTACAATCTGCATCGCGGCCAAAGGTCGCGCTGGTGTTTGAAGGCGGCGGCGCGCTGGGTTTTGCGCATATCGGTGTGATCGAGTGGATCGAGGCGCACCATATTCCCGTGGACTACGTGGCCGGTACCAGCATGGGCGGACTGGTGGGTGGGCTTTATGCCTCGGGTATGAGTCCGCAGGAGATTGCGACGTTTGTCGGCGGGATCAACTGGACGGCGGTGCTGAGTGGGCAGGTGCCGTTTCCTGCGCTGAGCTACAGAAGGAAAGAAGACAAGCTGGCTTTCCCCAACCGGCTGGAGTTCGGTTTGAAGCATGGCTTCAGTTTACCGAGTGGATTGAACTCGGGTTCGAGGGTGGGGCTGCTGCTCGACGAGAAGATGCTGCCGTACTACGATCTGCAGAGCTTCGACGATCTGCCGATTCCGTTCCGTTGTGTCGCGACCGACATGACTACAGGAAAAGAGCATGTCTTCAAGGATGGATCGCTGGCGCAGGCGATGCGTTCGACGATGTCGATTCCAGGTGTCTTTGCGCCGGTTGAACATGGCACGCAGGTCTACTCCGATGGCGCTGCGGTCAATAATCTTCCAGTGAATGTGGCACGGGCCATGGGCGCGGACATTGTGATCGCCGTGTATCTGGATACGGGCCCCTTCGATAGAAAGAGCCTGAGTTCTCTCGTAGGAGTTGCGGGCAGGAACGTTCAGATCATGGTTGCCGCCAACGAGCTGAACAGCATGAAGGAGGCGAACATTCTGCTGAAGGCGGACGTGAGCCAGTTCAGCGCGAGCGAGTTTGAGAAGAGTGCAGAGATCATTCCGCAGGGTGTGAAGGTGGCGCAGGAGCATGCGTCGGAGTTGGAAAAATATGCCGTGAGCGATGCCGACTGGCAGGCGTATCTTGCGCAGCGGAACTCCCGGCGCAGAACCGCTCTTCCGGAGCCCCAGTTTGTGGACATCTACGGAATGCACGGAGTGCTGCAGACCCAGATCGCCAATGAATTTACGCAGTATGTGAATAAGCCGATCAATACGCAGCAGATTGAAAAGACGATCGTCGACCTGCAGGGGACGGGGCTCTACACGAGCATCAGCTATAACCTGATTGATAAGGACGATAAGACTGGTCTGCTGGTGCGACCGAGGCTGAAGGACTACGGGCCGCCGTTCCTAAATGTCGGATTATTTCTCTCGTCGAATAACGTGAACGATATCCAGCTCGGACTGGGCGCGAGGGCGACGTTTTTTGGTTTGGCAGGGCCGGGGTCTGAGTTGCGCGTGAATGCGTCGGTCGGGCAGTTGGCGGGCATTAGCGGCGAGCTCTATAAACCTCTGTTTGTCGGGAAGCGGTATTTTGTCGCTCCGCGTGCTTATTATGCGCATGCAGTGTCGGCATATTATTCCGGCAGTCAGCAGCTGGCGCAGTATACGGAAGAGAGAAATGGGTTTGGTGTGGATCTTGGATACCAGTTCGGTTCGAAGGCCGAGTTGCGGGTGGGCGAAGACTACCAGTGGTACGGCGAGACGCTGAGGATCGGGACACCGATCGAGCAGGCGTTTCATATCACGCCGCTTGTGAGTAGCGCCCAGTTTCAGTATCTGGGGCAGGACAGTGTGCAGGTCCCGACGCGAGGGACTGAGATACGGAGTCTTTATATGTATTCCACACAGAGCCCGAATAGTTCAGAGGGCTACTCGCAATTGGACACGAAGATCTCGCATTTTATTCCGGTCAGGAGCCGTGGAATCATCCTTGGGACCGGCGAAGGGGGAACGAGCTTCGGAGCGACGAACCTGGGGCTGGCCGGATTTTCGCTGGGTGGTCCGCTGCGGTTGAGTGCGTACGAGCAAGGGGAGCTGTTGGGTAATGACTATTTTCTCGCGCAGGCGGGATATCTCCATCAGCTGTTCAAGTTGAATCCGGTGATTGGAGACGCTGTCTATGCTGGGGGAATTTACGAGATTGGCAAGGTGTGGGGCGCGGCACCAGGGACGCCGAGCTTGCCTTATGATGTCGCGGGAGCTCTGGTTGTTAAGACGCTGATCGGGCCGATCTATGGCGGGGTAAGCGTCGGTGACAGCGGCCATCATGCGTGGTTCTTCGGGTTGGGACGGATCTTTTAGTGCCATTCACATTCCGACTATGATGGGCTGGTCTCTGTTTGGGTACAGGGTGGGCCACAGGAATGCTGCAACGAAAGCGACATATTGAGCCGGGTCGCGCGCTGGAGACAGCGCCGCGGTTGGTTCGACTGCGGAAAAAAACATTAGCGATACTGCTGGTGGGCCCAGTCGTCGTGCTGGGCGCGGCGTGGCCATTCACCAAGGCCCACCTCCAGGCCGTGGCCGTGTTGCGGCTGGTGAGCGGGCAGCCAGTGCCGTGGGCGATCAGCAAGCTGGTGACGGAGCAGGCTCGCACGAAAGACGTGCAGTTTGCAACCAACGCTGGCTTGGTGAAAGGACGGCTTTATCTGCCGCAACGACACACTGATGCGCCGGGCATAATGGTGCTGCATGGTGTGCATCATCTGGGGATCGATGAACCGAGGCTGGTGAACTTTGCGACGGCGATGGCGAGCTGCGGGCTGCGCGTGCTGACGCCGGAGCTGCCGGGCATCAAGGACTATCACGTCGATCTCGACTCGGTGCGAGTGATCGGAGAGTCGGCGAAGTGGTTTGCAGGGCAGACGGGCGGACCAGTGGGGGTGATGGGGTTGAGCTTCAGTGGTGGGCTGGCGTTGGTGGCGGCGGGCGATCCCGCGTATCGTGGGGATTTCAGGTTTGTCTTCGCGGCGGGTTCGCACGACGAGATGGCGCATGTTGCGAACTACTACCTGACGGGCGAGGAGGTGCGACCGGACGGGACAATAGAGCGACTGACGCCGCATGAATACGGCTCGCTGGTGCTGGAGTATGAGCACCTGGAAGATTTTGTGCCGATGGAGGACGAGGCGGCGATTCGTCCGGTCTTGCGGGACCATTTGTATGAAGACAAGAACGCCGAAAAGCTGGCAGTGGCAAAGCTGAATGAGCGGCAACGAACGGAAGCTGCAGAATTGATGGATTCAAATTCCGCAGTGACGAAGGCGAAGCTGGCGGCGTCAGACGTAAAGCACACGCCGGAGATGGAAAGACTGTCACCGCATGGAACGCTGCGAACGATGACGACGCCGGTCTATCTACTGCATGGACAGGCGGATAATATTATTCCAGCGGCAGAGACGCTGTGGATGGCGAGCGAACTTCCCCGGACTACATTGCAGGAGGTGCTCGTTAGCCCTGTGCTTTCGCACGTAAATCTGGATGGAGCGAAGCCTGGAGTCCTTGAGCAGTGGCGGCTGGTTCACTTTTTTGCTCTGGTGCTGCATGCTGCAGAGAGGAAGTAGAGGAGATCGATGAGCGACTTTGTTACTTTGGAAGACATACGGGCAGCGAAGGAACGGATTGCCGGAGTTGCGGTGCGGACGCCGCTTTACCGCGTGGAACGAGCGCGGCTGCAGATGGGGAAGTTTCCGGAGCCGGAGTTCGATCTCTATATCAAAGCAGAGAGCGAGCAGCCGATTGGGAGTTTCAAGCTGCGCGGCGCGTACAACATGGCCTCGCAGCTGTCGCCGGAGGCGCTGCAGCGTGGGGTGATCACTTACTCCAGCGGCAATCACGCGCAGGGTGTGGCCTATGCGGCGCGAGCGCTGGGGGCGAAGGCGGTGATCGTGATGCCGAACAACGCTCCCGAGGTAAAGAAGGCCGCGACACGCGCGCTGGGTGCGGAGATCGTGGAGGTTGGCCCGGCCTCCTCAGACAGGCGATTGAAGGCGGAGGAGCTTGTCGCGAAGCATGGCTATGCGATGATTCCGCCTTATGATGCGCCGCAGATTATTGCGGGGCAGGCCACGTGCGGGCTGGAGATTGTCGAGCAGTTGCCGGGTGTCGAGTTGGTCATCTCGCCGGTTAGCGGAGGCGGTTTGTTGAGCGGAATTGCTACGGCGGTGAAGTTGGCGGCGCAGGCTGGCCTTGCAGACCCGAATGTGAAGGTGTGGGGGGCCGAGCCGGAGTTGGCGGCCGATGCGAAGGAGAGCTTCTACTCGAAGACGCTGGTGGAGTGGCCCGCTGCGATGACGACGCGGACGATTGGCGATGGGTTGCGGACCCAGAGCCTTGGCGTACTGAATTTCGAGCATGTGCTGCGGTTTGTCGATGGCATAGTGACTGTGACTGAGGATGAGATCCTCGCCGCCATGCGCGTAATGCTTAGCGTGACTAAACTCGTGCCGGAGCCGAGTGGGGCGGTAACGCTGGCCGCAGCCTTGTTTCACGCCGATGAACTGCCGAAGGCGCGGAAGGTTGCTGTTGTGCTCAGTGGAGGCAACTTGGAGCCAGCGCTGCGCGAACAGTTGGAGGGGGAGTTAGCAGCGGCCAAGGCTTAAGGTTCGTTGCCCATTTCGTGTTGGCAAGGAGAACAAACAGAAGCAACTTTCACTGCACAATGCAATCGCCGCGGCCCTGTGCCTTTTCTTTCGATACGAATTCGATGAGATATCATTAAAGCTGGAGTTTCGCGGAGATGAGTGAGGGCGTTCCAGAGGAGAGTGACAGTTGGTGGGGAACGTGGCTGTCGAACCGACGAGCCGAACTACGACGGCGTGAGCATCAGGTAATTCTAGTTCTGGCTTTGGTAATCGGCGCATTGACTGGCTTGGCAGTTGTTGCATTCATTCTGCTAACCGGACGATTGGGGATGCGCCTGTATCCCGTAGGTGGTGCACCGTGGCGGCGTCTATTGTTCCCAATTGGGGGCTCGCTCGCCATCGGTTACCTGTTGTATCGCTATTTTCCCAATGCGCGAGGCAGCGGTGTACCACAGACGAAGGCCGCGCTGTTCGCGCGCGAAGGGCGCATCACACTGCGCACTGTGATTGGCAAATTCGTCTGTACCTCGGCGACTCTCGCCAGCGGAATCCCGTTGGGCCGCGAAGGCCCGTCGGTCCAGGTTGGCGCCGGCATCGCTTCGGTGCTTGGTCGACGCCTTGGTTTGAGCAATGAGCAAGTGAAGAACCTGATTCCGGTAGGGGCCGCCGCGGCCATTGCGGCTGCGTTCAATACCCCACTGGCGGCGGTGTTGTTTGCGCTCGAGGAGATCATGGGTGATCTCAATGCACCGGTAGTGGGTGCTGTCGTACTGGCCTCGGCTACTGCGTGGATGGTTCTGCGACTGCTGCTTGGCAACAACCCACTCTTCAAAGTTCCACAATATCAATTGGTCAGTCCGTGGGAGTTCGCAGCGTATGCAGTGCTCGGAGTGGCTGGCGGTGTAGTTTCGGCGGCCTTCACAAGGCTTTTGCTCGGAATGCGGGCGGGCTTCCTGCGGTTCCCCCGGAAAACAGTCTGGTTCCAACCCTTGGCGGGCGGATTGCTCGTTGGTCTGATGGGGTGGTTTGTGCCGCAGGTTATGGGTGTTGGTTACGAGTATGTCGGAGACGCTTTAAATGGAAGGATGGTATTCCATTTGATGGTCCTGCTGCTGGTACTGAAGCTTTTCGCCGTCACTACTAGCTATGCTTCGGGTAATGCGGGCGGTATCTTTGGACCGGCCTTGTTTATAGGCGCCATGGTAGGGGGCACCGTAGGGACTATTACTCATCATTTGTTTCCTGCTTTCACCGCTACGCCGGGCGCCTATGCACTCGTCGGTATGGGCGCTCTCTTTGCGGGCATCGTGCGCGCGCCGATGACTTCAGTAGTGATGATCTTCGAGATGACGCAGGACTATGCAGTGATCGTCCCGCTCATGATTGCCAACCTGGTAAGCCTCTTCATTGCTTCACGATTGCAGCACGAACCAATCTATGAAGCTTTGGCTGTGCAGGACGGCATACATTTACCCGGGTCGAAGGCGCGCCAACGATATGGTCAACGCCAGGTAGCCAGCGTGATGCGGATGACGAGCCAGTTGCTACCTGCTGAAATCACTGTGCGGGAAGCGCGAGAACGGGCCCGATCGAGTGAGCTTGGAACTTGGGTAGTGACAGATGAGTCAGGGGTCGTTGGCGTGATCAGCCTTTCCAGGTTAGAGCGCGAGTTGGCCGAAGATGGGGACAAGCAGCTTGGCGAAATACTTGATCCGCTAGCTTTTCCTCACGTCCACTCTGACCAGGCACTTGATTTGGCGCTCGAGCGCATGGGCGTGAATCAGATCGAACTATTGCCGGTGGTAAGCCGTGCTGATGTACATGATTTGAAGGGCATCGTGATGCTGCAGGATGTGTTGGATGCATACGGCATCAGCCGAACCGCATCGAACTTTGGCTCGCTGGCGGATCCCTCCCGCGCGACAGACACCCCGGGAGCAATTCCCTAGAGAATCTTGTACGACGTTGTGGCCACTACAGATTCAAATTGAGCTACTACCGAATACAAGCACAGCTGAAACAACACAGTGGCTGTTTTCGGGAGATGCAAATTGTGCTCTGTGAGTAAGCGTTAGACTGGTCTGATCCGGCTTTCCAGTGGATTGGTTTTCGCGTCTAATTGAGGGTCTATGCGGTTCCTTAATCTTTGGCGGTGTTCGGTGATGGCTGTCCCGGCGGCGGTGCTGCTGGCGACCGGTGCGACGACAGGACAGGCGAAGGCCCAGAAACCGTCTGGTAGCTACGACAAGGCAGCGCGGGCCACGGTGCTTCACGACGCGAATGTGTATGTCGCTGCGGACGCGGACGCGCAGAAGGTTTCGCTGGTGACCCCGGGCCACGAGGTGGTCGTGATCGAACGGAGTGGCCCGTGGGTCAAGGTGTTTGCCAACACCGACGTGGGCGACGACGCGAACGAGGACGACCGCAACAAGCCCGAGTTTAGCGAGGACGCGAACGTGACGCCCGCCTCGGGATGGATTCGGGACAAGGGAATCCTGGGGCCAACCACGGCAGGCGGCGACGCGGTCCTGTTTGGGTCGGCGGCGAACTTCGAGGAGGAGGCAGAGCATCCCCATGGGCCAAAGGGAGCGGCCGGTGCGGCGCATCTGCTGTACAAGCGCGTGGCAGAGTACTTCCCGGACTCGGCGCTGGCGGCGGAGGCGTCGTGGCGGGCGGCGGACATTCGCTGGCAGTTGGAGAAGCTCGACGCCAGCACGCTCCCGAGCGCGAAGGAGCAGGAGGCCTATCTCCGGCCACAGCTTTATGAAGGCGAGCTGAAGAAGGTGATGAAGAACTATCCGGGTAGCAGGTTCGCGGCGCTGGCGGCGTACGATCTGCTGGACAACAAGCTGTGCGGGGACTGGCAGGGTCTTCCGAAGTGTCCTGAGATGGAGACCGGACTCTATGTAAAGTATGCGCAACAATATCCAGATGGGCCCAAAGCGGCCGAAGCGCTGTACAACGCGGTGTACCGGCAGGGCGTGGCCGTGACGATGTATGCGGTCCAGGAAGACCGCAAGCGGTCTCAGGCGGCGGCGGCGAGGACGCAGGCGCTGGCGCAGGACCTGAAGGAGCGATATCCCAAGACTGACTTTGCTGCGCGAGGCGTGAGCATCGCCTTTCGGGTGTCGCAGGGGATACCGATCTACGGAAGTGACCGGGACTGAAGCCTGATCCTGATATTGAGACAAACCAGAGGTATCTTCCGCGGGTCGTCACCGATTTCGATTCACGGATTACACACACTGACGTTTTAGGATGAAAGCATGTCGATTATTAAGGTAATTATCCTGGCCCTCGTGCAGGGGCTCGCTGAGTTGCTGCCTGTCTCCAGTTCTGCACACGTGGTCGTCGCCGAAAAGCTGATGGGGCTGGACGCTTCTTCGCCGCAGATGACGCTGCTTCTGGTGATGCTCCATACGGGCACCATGTTCGCCGTGATCGTTTACTTCTGGAGCCAGTGGAAGAAGACGTATTTCTCCAGCGGCGACGCGTTCAAGCGGTTTCTCGTCCGTCTGATCTGGGCCTCCCTGCTCACAGGCGTTATCGGCGAGGTCATTATCAAGGCGATCGAGAAGACTGCGTTCAAAGGGGCTTCGAAGGGAGAGATTGAGCTGCTGTTCGGGCGGCTGGATCTGATCGCCCCGGCGTTGGCTGCGGTTGGTCTGTTGATTCTGCTCGCCGGGCTGATGGAGAAGCGGCGCATGGGCGCGCATCCGAAGGTCTACGGCGACAGCGTGACCATGGGGCAGGCGGGTTGGATCGGGGCCGTCCAGGGACTGTGCCTCCCGTTCCGTGGATTCTCGCGGTCGGGAGCGACGATCTCGACCGGCATGTTGACCGGTGCGAGCAAAGAGCGCGCCGAACGATTCAGCTTTGCTCTGGCCGTAGTCTTGACGCCTCCCGCGGTGGGGCGCGAGGCCCTGCGTCTAGTCAAGGCATCGCATGAGGCCAATGCTGCCGGCGCGCCGATTGACCTGCACGGAAGCATGATGACCGGGCTGCTTGGGGCCTTCTTTGCTTTCCTGGCGGGTCTGGTGGCGCTGAAGTGGCTCAGCAGCTGGCTCGAAGAGGGACGCTGGTACTTATTTGGAATCTATTGCTTGGTGGCTTCGGTGGTCGTCTTCGGGTTATATCGCGCCGGATACTGAGCAGCGCCGCGAAAAGGCGAAGAGGAGCAGCAACGCTCACCCATAGCCGCCAATATACCGTTGCCGAGTTCAGTTCCAGCGTTGTGCCGGTCTTACTTTGGCGCTAGCGCATCTCGATGGTCGCGGACAAAGTCGTGAGCGGCAAGGATGTGGGCCTGCTGTTCTGCGATTAGCTGGCGAACAGGCAGGGGCAAGTCCTGGTCGAGCGCATCAGCGTAGGCCTTCTTTGCTTCGTCCTCGCCCTGTTCGGCGCTCTCGAGAAGCGTGTGGTCTCCCCCGCCCAGCTTAGCTTTCACGTCCCCCCAGGTGCGTTGAAGCGTGCCCAGGGCCGTACCGGATTCCTTAATATCATGGACGCCGTTCTGATGTAGCGACCTCTTCCAGGTCGCCGCGGAAGCTGGCTCGTTTCAGCGATTCGGCCAGAAAATAACGCTTTAGCGTCTCGTCTTTCAGATGTTCACCGATATCGGCAAATCCCTTCTGGCTATCGAGGAGGGTGCTGATGAGTGAGCTGAGGGCGAGTTGCATTTCGTGGTGTCTGCCTGCATCTGTCGACATGAAAACCTCTATCTTTGTGAGAAGTTGATGTTCGGTTGGGACAGGGTCCGCCGGCTGTGCGCGATTCTCCTCCGCCGGCGGCAAGCAGGAGAAATCGCGAAAACCCCACGCCCCTGCCAACCGATCCAAAGGTCCGCCGGGCCGATGCCCCGGCGGCGAGTCATGGCAGTTGGATGCCTGGATTGTCTCGCAGGTTTGCATTCGGATACCCCGGGGGAGGTTTTCCTACTTTCCGCCGCGTGGCCGGGACGCGCTCTGGGATAATCGGAGATGCTCTGGAGGTTCGCGGACTCTGTTTGCATCACCCGGTGTGCAGTGGTGCGCGCCGGGGCGAAAGAGGCCGTGCGTACCCCTCAATGAAGGCCCCCCAATGAAAACCATAAGACTTGTCTCGACCCCGACGCGCAATCGCCGCCTGAATGAGATTATCGGGATGGTCGTACTGGTGGGCGCGGCCCTTCTACTGCTCGCGCTGGTTAGCTACACCCCGACTGACCCCTCGTTCGACACGGTGGGACACTATGTCGCTGGGAGGCCCGCGCACAACTGGACGGGCATGGTGGGTGCGTATCTCGCAGATGCGATGCTGCAGCTGATTGGGGTGGCTGCATTCTTTCTGCCGCTGGTCTTAGGGAGATTGGGAATCTGTTGGATGCGGTCGCGACCGGCCGGCTCTCCGCTGGCGAAGACGATCGGGCTTGGAATGTGGGTGGTATTTGCACCGGCGGCGATAGCGCTGCTTCCGGGCCCGATGTTGTGGCAGCACTCGCTGCCGATTGAAGGGACGACGGGCCGGCTGCTGGCGGACTTCATGGTGCACTACCTGAACTTGCCGGGGACGGCAATTGTGCTGACCCTGATGGTCGCCGTATCGCTCTATCTGGCCACGACGTTCACATTCAATACGGCAAGAGAGTGGGCAACAGTCCGGTTCGGCTTTGTGCAGCGGCTGTGGGACTGGTGGGTGCAGCGCCGCAGCAAACGAACAGGCGCCGAGGTGGCGAACGAAGAATCGTACGGAAGCAAGCGGGAGCAGGCCGACGCAAGGGCACGGAGAGCGCGTGAGCTTGCCGAGCAGGCTGAGCGGAAGCGGTTGGAGCCAGAGAGTACGACGCTGTTGAGCGGGCTGTTCGGCTGGTTCAACAGAAAAAAGCGGGTCGAGCCTATCTCGCTCAAGCCTGACGAGGTCCCGGCCGCCGGGCCGCAGGCTTCGATGTGGCAGGCCATGCCGCGGACGCTGGTGGACGCTCCGCTGGTGACGGCTTACAGTACGGCCGCGGCCGCGGTAGCTCCGTTTGCCGAGGTGCTGGCGAAGGCGGCCGCGCCCGTGCATGCACTCGATGATGATTCGAACTTCAGTGAACCCGGACTTCGCTTTGACTTGGACGGTCGTAAAGAAGAGATGTTGCCGCTGAAGGCGCCAGCTCCGCCGCGTGCCGTGAAGAAGGCGGTGGAAGAGCCCAGAGATTCGTTCAACCCTCCGCCGGCCTTATTGCCGGACGGTATTTCGTTTGGCAGACGCGCGGACGCAGACATTAAACCTGTGACCATCGTGCCGAAGAGTGTGCGCGGGTATAAACTGCCGCCCTCATCGTTGTTGTATCGCAGCGAGGAGCACACTATTGTGCGGGAAGAAGCGCTGCGCGAAGAGGCCCGGGTGTTGGTGGAAAAATCCGCCGAGTTTGGCGTGGACGGGCAAGTGACGCAGATCAATCCCGGCCCGGTCGTCACGACATTTGAGTTCAAGCCCGAGGCCGGAGTGAAGGTCGCCAGAATCACGGGTCTGGCCGACGATCTGTGTCTTGCGATGGCGGCCGAATCGATCCTGATCGAGCGAATGCCGGGCAAGAGCACAGTCGGAATTCAGGTGCCCAACCATGAGCGGGAGACGATCTGGCTGCGTGACGTGGTCGAGTGCGAGAGCTTTGCGCAGTCGAAGAGCAGGCTGGCGATCGCGCTGGGCAAGGACATCAACGGGCGCATCGTTACAGCGGATTTAGCCAGCATGCCGCACGTTTTGATTGCGGGCTCGACTGGCTCAGGCAAATCGGTGGCGATCAACGCGATGATCATGAGCGTGCTGTTCAAGAGCACACCCGAGCAGGTGCGCATGATCCTCGTCGACCCGAAGCGTGTTGAACTTGGAATGTACGAGGGGATTCCCCATCTCTTTACGCCGATCATCACCGAGGCAAAGCTCGCTGCAAACGCCCTGCGCAACGCCGTGCGCGAGATGGAGCGGCGGTTGAAGCTGCTGGCCGCCAACCATGTGCGCAACATCGACCAGTTCAACAAGCTCTTCGAGCATGGCAGCGAGTATCTCTTCGAGGACGTGAACCAGGAGCCACTGCCCTACATCATCATCATCATCGACGAGCTGGCCGACCTGATGATGCTCGACCGTGCCAACGTCGAAGAGTCCATTACACGGCTGGCGCAGATGGCCCGTGCCGTTGGAATTCACCTTGTGCTCGCGACCCAGCGGCCCTCGGTCGACGTCATCACCGGACTGATCAAGGCGAACGTGCCGACGCGTATGAGCTTCCGCCTCGCAACGAAGGTGGATTCGCGCACTATCATCGACTCGAACGGTGCAGAGAGTCTGCTCGGACGCGGCGACATGCTGTACCTGCCGCCGGGAACCAGCCGCGTGCAGCGAGTACACGCTCCGTTCGTCACAGAGAAGGAGATCTCCGCGGTCACAGAGTTCTGGAGGGCGCAGGGCGAGGCCGAGTACGTCCATGGCTTCCTTGAGGGCCCGAAGGAAGATACCGGCAAAGAAAATGATGGCGGCGGGGCCGAGGGCGATAACAACGATCCCATGTATGACGACGCGGTTCGGCTTGTATTCGAGTTCGGCAAGGCTAGCACCTCGCTTCTGCAGCGGCGCCTGCGTATTGGGTATGGGCGGGCCGCCCATCTGATCGACATGATGTACAACGATGGTCTGGTGGGCCCGGCGGACGGGTCAAAGCCACGCGAGCTCCTGAAGTCGCCCAACTGGGTCAGCGAGGTTGACGCAGCGATTCGATAGAGCTAGTGATGGACCGTCTTCGACGAACGAATCGCGACGATCGCAAGGACGCACACCACTACCAGCAGGGCGATCCAAAGTAGATGGGGATGACGATCGGTAAGGGGACGCGCGTCGGGGCGGTCTCGGTAGGTGGGATTGAGCTGCTCAGCGCCCAGTTGCGCCGCGTGCATTGCGCTTGATGGGGCGAAGAGGCGCGCATAGTCGTACTGGGGAGCGGTAAGCGCGGGATCTCCGTAGAAGAGTGTCAGCGGCTGTGCACTGGAGACGTCGAAACAGATCTTGCGCTCGCGCATTTCGAGCCGGATCGCGGTGATGGGGAGTGGCGTGTCGTCACCGTTATTGACCTCCACTTCAACCGTCGCCGCGCTTTGCATGTTCGAGCCGAGAATTGCAGGGACACTCAGCTGTTCCTGCCGAATGTCCCGGCCTGCCTGAGTAAGGTGCACATGGAGAATGGTGCCGGCGAGGCTTTCGCTCACAGAGTTGGAGCTGTCGCCCGGACGGTCGGTGATGTGGACATCGCGGCTGAAGTTCGCTCTATAGATCGCAGGCAGATCGAACGAGACCCGCTCGACAGGGACGCGTTCGGGCAGCGCGAAGGTCGCGACGCTCTGCCGTCCGCGTCGCGTGATCGTCGTCGCGGTGGCGACGGTCGTATAGAGCGATTGCGCCTCTCGGCTTGGGGGAACCGTTGCGCCCTTTACCATCTCAGGGGTTGCGATAAAGCTGCGATTGCCGGTCGCGGGAGAGATAGCCAGTTCGATGTGCAGGTACGGCAGGCTAGTCTCCTGCAAATGAATCGTTGTATTGCGCGAGAGGTGCTGCGAGGTTAGGTCGAAGAGGGTGAACTCGCCTAGCCGGGTCTGGTCGGAGTAGTTAGGATCGCGGGTGCCGGACACCGTGGCGGTGGCGAGGAAGTCCTGACCTGCGAGGTCGAGCGTGATCTCCGTGTAGGGACGGTCTGGCATCTCCAGGTCGAAGACGATATTTCGGCCACGCAGGCCGAGGTTGCGGACGCGCGCAGTGTCGCTGTCTGGCTGCTGTGGCTCGCTCAGCGTGATGGCGTAAGGGACCTCGTGACCTGCTTGGTAGAGGCGCAAATCTTTTAGCGAAGGGGCAGCATGAGGGAATATCTGCGGATCGACGACAACGCAGCTCTGACCAGTACCTCCAGGCAAGGTAACAGTCCGCTGGTAGCGCAAATATTGCGGATCGGCGGCAGTAGGTTCCGCGCCCGGTGCGGCTTGCCAGAGCAGGAGTGCAAGGAGCAACGCAGATTTCACTGGTCGCCTCCTTCACTTGGGGCGTTGTGTACGTTGCTCGCTGCGGCCGGCTGATGCTCGCGCAGCGCCAGCCAGTCCTTCTGATACGCGAAGCTGATCGCCATCAATAGCGCACCGAGGCCGAGGAAACTGAGGACTCGGTAACCCTGGCTCAGGTCGCGCGTGTCGTAAAGGAACGTCTTGCCGATGGTGAAGACCAGTAGAATGAGCGCCTGCCAGCGAATGAAGGCGGAGCGTTTCCAGAAGCCGACAGCAAGCAAGCCAGCGCCATACAGCATCAGAAACGCGGAGATAGCAAGCGACTTCTGGAGATCGGCCTCGGGATTACCTGCAGTGTGCCGCCAGTTCGTTTCGAGCTCTCGGACACAAGCCAGCACCGCGACCAAATTGAGCGCAATGATGGACGCGCCGGCTATCTGGAGCCAGCTTGGGTAAGCCGTGTCCGCATGCCGCCGGGCACGAAGAGCGATCCAGGCCGAAGTGGCCAGCGCGGCGATTCCAAACAGGGAAGTAGCGAAGCGGCCGTTGAAGAAGGCCGTGTCGATCTGAGAATAGATCCAAAAGGGCTGGACCAACAGGCCGCAGAACCCTAGCGAAAGTGCAGCAATCGCAAGCCGGCGCAGAATACGGTGGACGCTGGCTTCCGCAGGCTGCGACCCGGCGCTTGAGAGGCGCGCCGATACCCATAGCAGAGCGACGCCCTCTGCCAGCCAACCTACCGTGATCCAATGCCCGCTCGCTTTTAGTGGAATCGCAATGGTGAGGAAGACAACTGCCAGTGACAGATGGACGGCCGAGGCTACACGCGCCTGGGGTAGACGCATCAAGCCCAGGTAGAAAGCGCCGAAGAGCACTGCGACCCACGGCATAAAGTCGTGAAGATGTGAGTCCTGCAGGACTGAGTAGAGCGCGAGGGCCACGAACGTCGCGTTGGCCAGCGGAAGAAAGACCTCAGTGATTGGCGTTCTCGTTTGTTCTCCGGCGAGAGCGGGGTAGATCGCCGGAAGTACGAAGACGATGAAGAAAAGGACGATGAAGAGTGTAGTGATCGCAACTGGCTCCCCCACGTTAAATGCACCGTAGTATTCGGCGTACCAACCGATGAAGAAGGCGACCGTCGCGGGAAACGCTCCGAGCAAAAGTCGCGGCCAGAATTTCAACCGGACGAGCGCCACCGTTGCGATATCGATGGCCAGAATATAGGTGAAGAGGAAGATCTCATGGTTGCCACCGCTGGCGAGCAGTAGTGGGGTCGCGAAAGCCCCAGCCACGGCGTAAGCGGCCAGGACTTGACTGTTCTGCGACCAGGCCATGTAGGCGTTCCACGCGGTCACAAGGAGCATTGCGCCAAGAGCAACGCCGGGCGGCAGCAGATGGTAGAGCTGGAACGCTGCCCAAAGCGAGAGGTAGAGCGCTCCGCTGCCGACGGCCTTCAGCGAGTAGGAAAACGCGCCGAAGCCGTGTCGGCGGAACCGCTCCGACCAGATGACGATGGCAACACCCACGATGAGTCCCGCCAGAATCCGACCAAGCGGGCCGATCCAATGGTTGTCGATCGCCCACTTGAGAAACAGGGTGGTCGCAATCAGCAGGGCCACAATACCGATCCGGCTGAAGACCTGAGAGCCAATGCGGTCTTCGAGCGACCCTTTGGCCTTCGGAAGCGGCCTGGCAGAGTCCGGTGGCAGGTGGTCTTCTGTGCCGGTAGTTGCAGCGGGACGGGGCGGTGGAGGGGCCTGTCGGGACCTCGCGGAGGGTTGAGCGCCTAACTCAGCCAGTTGCCGCTCCAGCGATTCGACCCGTGCGGACAGGGCGGCGAGCTCCGCGGCGACTCGAGCTTCCTGGGTTGGCTGCCTCTGCTGCTCGTCCGGAACCATGGCAACTACTTTACCGCTATCCTGCGCAGGAGTGGTACTGTGCTCTGTCAATTGATAGTCTTTGCGCTGAGGAAGAAGGTCACTATGCCGGTGCGGGTCCTGGTTGTTGACGACGACGCTCTAAGCCGGGAGGTGCTTGCCTTGCTGCTGAACGATGCCGGATATGCGGCCGAGGCGGTCGATTCGGGAGATACGGCCCTGCGTCATCTGCAGACGACGCGTCTGTTTCCTCAAATCGTCCTGGTCGATCTGCAGATGCCAGGGACGACCGGCGATGAACTGGCACGGCGGTTGCGCGATCTGTGCGGCCCTGCGGCGGCCCTGCTGGCGATGAGCGCGACCAAGCCGGACGATGGATCCGATCGGGAGTTCAACGGGTTTCTGCAGAAGCCCTTCACGATGGAGACATTCGCGGCGGCGATTGCGGGCGGCGCGGCGAACGGACCGAATTTGGCAAACGCAGCTGATTTGGATGAAGCCGTATATGCCAAGCTTGCCAGGTCGATGCGACCCTCCCAGTTGGAGCAGCTCTATGCGCTCTGCCTTAGGGACGCAGAGAAGCGCCTTGCGAAGATGCGACTGGCGGCATCCAACAGTGATGACGCTGGGTATCGAAGGGAGGCGCACGCGATCAAGGGAGGCTGTGGTATGGTGGGAGCCCTTGAGTTGCAAACACTTGCAACATCAATGGAGGAGCGGGGTTTGAGTGATGACCATGTAGCTTCGCTCAATGAATTCATCGTGGCGTACGAACGGCTGCGGGGTATGCTGGTCGCACGCGAAATCATTCATGATCGGGCCAGCGGAGTGTCAGGAGAAGATGCGTGATGAAGGAAGCAATGAAGAAATCTGACGATGCAGGTGTAGGGGCAGCGCCTATTCGTATCGTTGTCGCCGACGATCATCCTGTGGTGCGGTTCGGCGTAAAAAACATGCTGGAGAACGAGCCCGGCTTTGAAGTCGTCGGCGAGGCCGAGGACGGCGATGTGGCGATCACCCAGACGCTGGAGCTGGAGCCGGACATTCTTCTGCTCGACCTGGCTATGCCGCGTCTGCCTGGACTCGAAGCCTTGCGCGCGATCATGAACAAATCGCCGCGGGTCAAGATCATCATGTTGACCAGCACTATCTCGACCCAGCAGATCATCGAAGCGTTGCAGATTGGCGCTCGTGGCATTGTCCTGAAGGACGCAGTTGCAGGCGACCTGTCGAAATCGTTGCGAGCGGTGCTATCCGGCGACTACTGGATCGGCGGCGAGCGAGTCGCCAACCTGGTTACGGCGCTGAATGCTTTGATGAAGGAAGCCGCGGCCGTGCCCGAGCGCAAGACCTACGGCCTGACGCCGCGTGAGCTTGAGGTGGTCACCTGCATCGTCGAAGGCTGCAGCAACAAGGACGTTGCCAAACAGTTCGCCATCAGCGAGGAGACGGTGAAGCGCCATCTGTCGAACATCTTCGACAAGACCGGCGTCTCGACCCGCCTGGAACTCGCGCTGTTTGCCATCGCCCACAAGCTGGTCACGCTCGACAGCTAGCCCTCCCCTGCATGACCTTCGGCGACCTTCAGTAGAATGAAGGAATGGGCGAGGCCGTGGCTTCAGAAATACTTGATTTGCTTGTGATCGGGGCGGGGCCGACTGGAATGGCCTGCGCGATCGAGGCCCAGCGTGCGGGTTTTACGGTCGCCCTGGTCGACAAGGGATGCCTCTGCAACTCGCTGTTTCATTACCCTGCGAACATGACGTTCTTCACCACGCCGGAGCTGCTTGAGATCGGCAACATGCCGTTTTCCAGCCCGAACCAGAAGCCCAATCGCAACGAGGCGCTCGAGTACTACCGCAAGGTGGCCGAACACTACAGTCTGGACGTGCGACAGTATGAGAACGTTGAGCGGGTCGATGGCAGAGACGGAAACTTCACCGTCCACACGACAGACCGGTTTGGACGCATGTTGCACCATCGCGCGCGCAAGCTGGTCGTTGCCACCGGCTACTACGATCTGCCGAACTACCTCGGCATTCCCGGCGAAGGCCTCAGCAAGGTGAAGCACTACTACCACGAGCCGCATCCGTTCTATGGCCTCGACGTACTGGTGATCGGCGGCAAGAACTCAGCGGCCATCGCCGCGCTCGATCTTTGGCGGCACGGAGCAAAGGTGACACTCGTGCATCGCGGCGCAGAGATGCATCGCCACGTGAAGTACTGGATCCTCCCCGACATCAACAACCGGGTGAAGAACGGCGAGATCAAGGCCTACTTCAATAGCAATGTGACCAGCATCGCAGAAGATGACGTGACCTTGTCTACGCCGGAAGGCGCGGTGAAGTTGCCGAATCAATTTGTGTTCGCGCTTACCGGCTATCACCCTGACTTCAGCTTCATCGAGCGCCTGGGTGTGACTTTGGACGAATCAAACGACCGTTGCCCTGTGTGCGATCCCGCGACGCTCGAGAGCAACGTCCCGGGAATCTATCTCGCCGGAGTGATCGTGGCCGGAGAGCGGACCAACGAAATCTTCATCGAGAACGGGCGCTTCCACGGTCAACTGATAGCCGAGGAGCCTGCGAGGAAAATTGGTGGCTGTTTAGACACGGAGCACCGTGGCTGATGCGACGACGCAGAGTTCTATTAGCCGATCACCCGGCGAAGGAAACCCCTCACGCCCATCCACGTAAGCAGGCAGAGCGAGGCGAGCAGCATGCTCAGGATAAGGACGGGATTCATGTGCGGGAGCGCGGGCGTGAGCGCCGCTCGAAGTCCTTCACTCATGTAAACGATGGGGTTGATCAGCACCCCTACCTGGAGCCAGCGAATATGCGTGAGCGCGGCCCACGGGTAGTAAACGCATCCCAGAAATGTAATCGGAATAACTACGACGCCAAAGATCAGTCCGATCTGTTGCGGCTTGACGCTGGTGCCGATCGTCAGGCCCAACGCTCCGGCGGTCAAGCTGGCGAGCGCAACGACCACGATAAGAAATGGCCAGTTGCTGACGTGCGCGACAGGATGGGTCGCCGGCACATAGTAGGCCAGCGGGAAGACGATGCATGCGGCAATAACGCTCTGCACCGCAGAGAAACAGATCTTCTCAATGGCCACGGCCGGGACCGGCAGCGGACACATCACCCGGTCGTCGATCTCGCGGGTTATGCCGAACTCCTGCGCAAGCGGCAGGGCGACGGCAGCGATGCCGCTGAACATGATGGCTACCGCCATCAGTCCGGGAAGAAGAACGGTGCTGAAGGCGCTGCCCGCCATCGCGCCGGTGGGATTCATTGCGGCGCCGGCATTCATGTGCGGAATGACGTAGGTGAAGACAAAGAGAAAGAGCAGCGGGTTCATGCAGACGCGGATCACGAAAGGGAACAGCTCGCGCCGCAGAACGTGCAAATCGCGCAGAAAGAGTCCGCCAAACGCTCGCGCGTACTGCATAGACCTCGAGCTCTCGGCGCCTCGGATTGTCCCCGGGCGGTTGGTTTCGAGTTCGGCCAGTTGGGTCATAGGAATCTCTCTCGCGTGCAGCTACTCGCGAAGGTCTCGTCCGGTAAGCCGAATGAAGACCGTTTCAAGGCTGGTTTCGGTGATTGTCAGGTCGCGGAGGCCGTAAGGGTTCGCCACCCGTACGACGTCGGACAACAGGCCATCGGCACCGTGCGCAAAGATACGAACGCCCTCGGGCATGGACTCGACGCTGGCTACACCGGACAGCTGCTGTAATTGTTGCACCAGCGCAGGAATGTTCTCCCGGCTGTGCAGGTCGAGTTCATACATTCTTTGCGCTCCGACCGAGCTCTTCAGCGCGGCCGGCGTGTCCTGTACAAGGATCTTGCCATGGTCAATGATCGCGACGCGTTCGCAGAGTTCGTCTGCCTCTTCCATGTAGTGCGTAGTCAGCACAACAGTAATCCCCTCCTCCCGCAGTCCGCGTACAGCGTCCCACATTGCGATGCGGCTCTGCGGATCCAGGCCCGCGCTGGGTTCGTCGAGGAAGAGCACCTTGGGACGATGGGCGATGGCGCGGGCGATCTGGACGCGCTGCGCAATGCCACCCGAAAGCTGCGCCGGATAGGCGTCTGCGCGTTCCGTGAGATGAAATTGCGAGAGCAGCTGGTTCGTTCTCTGCCTGGCCTCCGCGCGCGAATAACCGAAGTAAAGGCAATGAAAGTTGATGTTCTCGAAGATGGTACATGCGCGGTCGAGTGTGTTGTACTGCGGCACGACCCCGATACAGCGCCGTGCAATCGCGGGTGTCTTCACCACGTCGATTCCGGCGATGCGTACCCGGCCCGTGGTAGGCAAAGCACGAGTCGTGCAGATACTGATCGTAGTCGTTTTGCCTGCGCCGTTTGGCCCGAGCAGCCCGAAGAGCTCTCCCTCCCGAACGTTGAGATCGATGTCGTCGACAGCGACCACGCGCTGCTTGCCGTCATAGATCTTTCTAAGACCTTCGATCTCTACAATCACTGCGGATTTGTCCCCCGGGTCACCTTTGATTATATGCAACGGGGGTAATGTCCTGATTGCACAATCGATTTGCACCTTCGGCCCGTCAACAGTCCGTTAGCCTCGTCACTGCTCAGTTATGCGGACCACAATCTTGCCGAAGTGCGATGCAGACTGCATATGCAGAAAGGCCTCCTGCGCCTGGTCAAATGCGAAGACGCGGTCGATGACCGGATGCATCTCCGCCTTCGTTATGGCGGCGTTCATCTCCTCGAACATGGCCCGTGAGCCAACGTAGATCCCCTGCACGCGAAGCTGTTTATGCAGAATCGGCGTCAGCGCCAGCGGCTCCGATGTGGCCGCGCCCGACAGAACACCGATCTGCGCCACCATACCGCCGTAACGCGCCGCCCGCAGCGACTGACCAAACGTGCCGGCGCCTCCCACCTCGATGATGCGATCTGCACCTCGGCCTTCAGTGACCTCAGTGACCCACTTCGACCACTCTGGCTGCTCCTTGTAGTTGCAACCCGCAACCAGCCCGAGGCCACAGGCGCGAGCCAGCTTCTCGTCGCTTGACGATGTCCCAATCACTCTCGCTCCCAGAATCTTTGCGAACTGCAGCGTAAAGATGGACACGCCGCCTGTGCCTTGAATAAGAACGGTGTCGCCCGGAAGGGCAGGGCCGCAGGCCCTCCGGCATGGTGCAGGGCGTTCCAGGCAGTCACTCCAGCGCAAGGAAGAGTAGCTGCTTCTTCATAGCTCAGGTGCTTCGGAAAACGGACGACCCCGTCCTGGGCCAGCAGGACATACTTGGCGAGCATACCGTCAACGTCTCCGCCGAGTGCCATCTTCGATCTCTCTGCCGTAAGCGGCCCGTCGAGCCATTGCTGCATGAAGATGCCGCAGACGCGGTCGCCCACCTGCACCCGATTGACTCCTTCTCCGATTGCGACGACCTCTCCGGCACCGTCCGAACAAGGAATACGCGGTAGCGTCATCTTCGGGTTATACGACGCTTTCAATATCAGCAGGTCGCGGTAGTTGAGCGAGACCGCATGCACCCTGATCATCACCATGCCAGGCGCTGTTTGTAACATCGGCAGTTCCACCTGCTCCAGGTCTGCGCCGAATTGTTTAATCTGAAATGCTCGCATACTTTTCCTTTCAGGATTGGATGCGTCTCGATCATAAAAGCACGCAATTGCGTCGCAGCGCGAAACTTATTCATCTATTGATTTCGCCCGGCGTAGAATAAGAACTATGTCGCGAGGATGGGAGAGTAAATCCGTGGAAGAACAGCAAAACCAGGCTGCTGCTCCAAAACCTGTCGCTGCAGATGATCACGCTGAGGCCGCAGAACGCAAACGCACGCGGCAGGCGCTCGAGTTGCAACGGGAACGCATTCTGTCCGAGCGAACCTCAAGTCCGCACCGACGGTCTGCGCTTACCATTGCGCTCGCCGATATCGAAGAGAAGCTGACCGAGCTAGGCTGGTCGATTCACCTTTAGCACACGTTCTCTTCGGGAGGATGGCTCCGCCGCGACGGTTGAGACCATCGAGCTTGCCTGGTCGATCGTCGTCACGACGGTATGGATATTGACGGGCGCCGGCCGGCGGCCCATACGATCACTTCATATCCAAAAAAACGAGAGGCCGCACTGGGCGGCCTCTCGTCTCATGCGGGAAGGGTCAGCTTACTGCGGAGTCGCGGGCGCAGGTGCAGTGTCGGGGCCACTCTGCTCCACGCCGATCGCATCGCCCGAGACAACGAGCTGTACCCGACGGTTCTGCGCGCGGCCCTGGGCCGTGTTGTTGTCCGCAACGGGCTTCGACTTGCCATAGCCGGCAGCCGAAATATTGTCCTGCTGGACCCCCTGGCTCACGAGGAAGGCGCGGACAGCATCGGCGCGGTTCTCAGAGAGCTTCTGGTTCAACTCGTCGCTTCCCACGCTGTCCGTGTAACCCTCTACCTGTAGCTTCAGTCCGGGGTAGGCCTGCAAAATTCCGGAGACCTTTGCCAGACTGATCTGCGTCTCTGTCTTGAGCGTGTATTTGCCAGTGTCGAACAGAACGTCCGACATGTTCACAATGAGTCCGCGTGCCGATTCGCTCGTAGCGAGGACGCTGTTCAGCTGCAGGCGCAGCTTCTCTCGAACGGCATTTGCGTCCGAAGCGCTCTTGTTGGCCGCTGCGGCGCTGGCCTGTGCCGCCGCGGCCCTGGCCTGTGCCTCGGCGGCTGCTGCTTCGGCGCGGGCGCGCTCCGCATCTGCCTCTGCCTGCGCTGCCCGGGCACGTTCTGCGGCCAGTGCTGCCTGCTGCGCCTCCAGTTGCGACTGCTGTGCCTGGCTCTGCGCGTCACGTTTGGCGTTTTCGGCCACCAACTCCCTTTCCGCAGCCTGCCTTCTGAGAGTCACCAAACGAGCGTCTTCGGCACGCTGCACCGCCTGACGCGCAAAGGTGATCTCCAGCATGCGATTACCCTTCTTGTTCTGGTCGATAGCGGTCGCATTTTGGAGGTCCTGCATCGCCTCCTTCATGATCTCGGGTGCATATTTTTCCGCCTCCGCAGCCTGCGCAATGCGGATAGCGTTGTTGGCCTGATAGAGCTCAAGCGGAGATTTTTCATTGCGCGTGATCGGATTCGGGTTCGACTTCGATCCCTCTGTCTGGGCATAGGTGCCGCGCGGCAGCAGCAAATAGTGGGCGTTTACCTTTTCGAGCACGCCAGCGGTCTTGTCGGTCAGGATCACGTTTTGCAGAACCACAACGTCGCTCGGCTGGGTCACCGAGAAGTACGGTTCAGCCGTAACGATCATCCCAAAGGACTGCAGTGCAGTCGTCACATCGATGTTGTTCTTCGTGCCAGCCGGCAACACCTCGCCAAGGTTATTCGGCCGTCCGTCCGGGGTAATGGCCCACAGAACATACGTCAGATACTCGGGCCCGAACCCGTTCGCCGGGGTAAGCCCCTGAAACCGGGCTTCGATGTGGATCCCGCCCCGTTCGCTGGTCACCTTGGCCTCACCCTTCGCCAGCGGAAGCAGCGTAGTGCCCTTGAAGCCGATGTTGGTCGAGCCGTTGCGGTGCAGATAGTTGACTGCATCGAGGTCGCGCTGTACGACCTTCACACGATAGAGATAGATCCCATTGTCCTGCTTCTCGATCTGTGGCTGGTCTCTTCGGGGCCATCTGCGCGGTAGGGTTTGGTTCCTGGCCATAAAGAGCATTTGACGCCGTTCCGCACACTCCACCCCCGCAAACTCCCGCAAGCAGTACAGCAGTAAAAAACTTCGAATAACGATCCATTTCCACGTTCTCCTTGAGAAACTCAGCTAATCGCCGCGAACACAAACTGATTCTGACATGCGCAGCTATTCTGTGCGATGCGACGGAAGGGGCATAGGGTGTCTGGCGAGCAGACTCAAGGCAAAGCAGCTTGCAGAACCTGTGGATAACCACAAGAAACCAAAAGCTTTATGGAGTGAGACGCAGAAACTCCCCTCCACCTGTCTGCGGATGCAAGGGTGGAGGGGAGTCGTTTTTTCTCTATTCTCTAAGCGCTGTGCTGGTGCTGTGGAGTGGTGCGGTGCACGAAGTGGTACGGAGGCCATGGCCCCGAAAGCTGCATATGGCAGTCCTTCAGCTCGAGCGTGGCCGAGGTGTACTTGTTCTGGTACCTCTCCACTGTCTTGTTGTCGATCAGGTGGGCAATGTCTAGCAGCATCTTGCCCGTATCCATCCGCTTGCACGTAATCTCTTCGGCAAGCGGCAGGAACATGCGATGCATCTGGATCGAAAGCGCACGTGCCTTGGACTGCCGCTCACGCTGCCGGCTCGCACTCTCGCGCAGGCTGGTTAGATACTGCTGACCGACCGTCATGTCGCGGGTCGCGTTGCCGGGGCAAATATCGTCCACCAGTACCTTCAGGTGCATCTCCGCCTTGCCGCGCAGACGCTCGACGTTGGCTTGGAAGTGTCTCTGGTTCGATCGGACCGAGCGGCGCAAAGCGTCGTCGTCCTGAAACGTAGTGCCAAAGCGGAAGGGAAGTACGGTGGATAGCTTGAAGCAATCTGCAACCACGCGGGCGTGGTCTTTTGCGGCCTGCTGGTCAGATCCGCGCATTGTCTTCCGCGCTGTGTTCGGAGACGATGACGGCCAGATCGCTGGCGGGAAAGAGGAAAGTCTGGTTACCGAACATACCCGAGACCCCGGTCAGGGGCATTGGGCGGCGGTGCCGGCAAAGTTCCGGGAATGCCTGTCGTTCTGCAATGCAATAGGCGTACCATGCCATGTCTTTGTCCTTCCGAAGCGCGCTGAGGGGTCTAACCGCCCCATCAGGAAGTTGGTTATGAAACTCAAACCGAAACGGATAGTGTCGGGAAGCTCTTCATGCAATAGGTCTTGTTCTGCGAGGTGCACCATAATCTGTGAACTTCACCGAACCGAGAGGGATACTATGCCCATCGAAGTACGATTGGCAACCCTTTCTTCACCAAATTAGTGCACTTTGCTCGGAGTAGACGATTTTCTCTGCCAAAGACCCCCTGTTATCAGCAAAAAAGCCGGGTACATTGCCTTCAATCCGATGGCCCAATTCAATGACCGCGGCTTGCGTCACCACGCTGCAAAAACGTGGACCTCGAAATGATAATCGTCGTGCTCGTCTCCCGGCGATGCCCCCGGGACTTATCTCGTCGATGCTGAGCCATTATCACTAACTCAATAGAATGTTATATTTACATGAAATTCACTGTACTGGCGACCTCGTCCGGCGGCAAACTGAATACGAGCACCACAAAGGTCTTTTTTATGTTCCACAAAAATGTACTGAACTCCCTCCGAAGCGTCTCACCCCAGCAGATTCAGGAACCACCCCAGACACCCACATCACCTATTCGCCTCGCGCTTGTTACTTCGGGCAGCGGAGCCGTCTCGAAGAAGGGGCCCTCCCCGCTCTTCGATCTGATCTCGATCACTGCCCATCGCTGCTCCTCGTTCTTCGCCGAGGCGGCCGTTCTTGTTCTTGTCCTGGCACTCCTCGACCGGTTCATGCTCAAAGGTCGAATGGAATTGAACTGGGTCGTCAGCGCCTTTACGATCAGCCTCACCCTTCTTGCCGCCAGTGTTCTCACGGAATTCTCTTCCCGCCGATGGCTACAGAGTCGCGGTAATTGACCTCAAGATGCATTGGGACTGTTCTTCGCCATGTTTGGCAAACGGCACACGACGACGCGCACGCATTCAGTTCAATTCCGGTATAAATTACCGGAAGCTCCCACCACCTAAGTCCACAAATCCGGTAACATCTAATATATGGCTGCCATTGCTTCGCTCGAATGTTCTCGATGTCACAATCGCATCTCTGCCGACACTCCCCAAACCGTCTGCCCACTTTGCGCTGGCTCCCTCTATGTCCGCTACGACATGGACAAACTCAAAAAAACAGCGAAGCGTGACGAAATCGCCGCTCGTGCTGCTGCCTCTCCTGCCAGCCTGGGCATGTGGCGTTACTCATGCGTCCTCCCCGATGTGACCCCTGTCACCCTCGGCGAAGGCTGGACGCCAATGCTACATAGCAAGCGCTACCCTGGCCTATACATCAAGGAAGAGGGAGCGAACCCCACCGGCACCTTCAAGGCACGCGGCCTCGGCCTCGCCGTCACCATGGCCAAGCACTACGGCCTCCAACACCTTGCCGTCCCCAGCGCGGGCAATGCCGCCGGTGCACTCGCCGCCTACGCTGCGGCCGCGGGCATCACCGCACACATCTTCATGCCGCAGGACGTCCCGCTGTCCAATTACCTCGAAGGGATCGTCTACGGCGCCGACGTCACCATGGTCGACGGCATCATCTCCGACTGCGCCCGCCTGCTCGCCGAAAACATGAAGGCCCAGAAAGAAGCCCACACCCCTACCAGCCAGGCATGGTTCGACATCTCCAGCCTCAAGGAGCCCTTCCGAGTCGAAGGCAAGAAAACCATGGGCTACGAACTCGTCGAACAACTCGGCTGGCAATACCCCGACGCCGTCTTCTATCCCACTGGGGGCGGCGTTGGCCTCATCGGCATGTGGAAGGCCTTTGAAGAGATGGAGACCTTAGGCTGGGTCTCCGGCAAACGACCGAAGATGTACGCCCTGCAATCCACCGGCTGCGCTCCCATCGCCAGGGCCTTCGCTGAGCACATGCCGGCCAGCGAGTTCTTCGAGGACGCCGCCACCTTCGCTGCAGGCCTCCGCGTCCCCAAGCCTTACGCCGACACCCTCATCCTCGACATCGTCCGCGAATCCGGTGGCAGGGCCCTCGCATACTCCGACGAACAAATCCTGGGCAGCATCCTCGACTGGGCCAAACACGAAGGCATCTTTCTCTCTCCCGAGGGAGCGACTGCAACTACCGCCTACGACGACCTCATCGCCTCAGGCGAACTCAAACCAACAGACAAGGTAGTCCTCTTCAACACCGGCGCCGGCCTCAAGTACACCGATATGACCGCCGAAGCCATGAAACTCAAACGCCCCGGCATCTTACCCACCAGCATGCCCGTAGGCGGCATCATCACACCGCAGTAGCGATCATTCGGCATCTCATTAGACAGCCGCATGGAAAAGATCATCGGCGGGGTTCGCATCACCGCAACTCCTTCAATCCAGCGTGTTCAGCCCAAATGACAGTCTGCCGTCATCGAGGACAACGCACTCTTACAAACTCGCCTCCGCTGCCTCGACCGTAGGGAAGCTCACAAGAACACCATGCACTCTGGTCATCTTGAAAAGCTCCGAAACTCGCTCATTCACCCCCGCGAGCATCAATTTTCTTCCATGGTCCTGGGCCGACACATAGGAGTTCATCACCAGTCCCAGTCCAGCCGAGTCCATGTAGGGGGTCTCGCTAAAATCCAGAATCAGCACCTGCGGAGTCATTGACCGGAACTCATTCTGAAATCCAAAAATCGTCGACAGGGTCAGTGGTCGAACAAGCTTCAAGACCATCGTCCCATCGTTCTTGCCCTGGGTATAGCTGTAAGTCAAAGGTTCGTCACGCATGGTTGAAAGTGTAAGGAATCGGGATCGATCGAAGATTACAGGAGCATGAATGTATAGGCTCCCGGCAGATGGGAAGAGGCGAACCAACATTGGAGCGAATTAGCCCAGTCGGCCAGCCCATCCATCCATCCAACCAGCTATACTGGTACTCGAACGAAACACCCCGGCCCACACCGGGGTTTTCTTTTTTCGACAAAATATCGACCTGCAAACCATGTCCGTCCGCAACCAAATTCGCCCCGTGCTCACGCTCGCCCTTCCGCTCATCCTCGCCGAGGTCGGCTGGATGTCCATGGGTATCGTCGACACCATCATGGTCGGACACATGGCCAACTCCGCTCTCGCGATCTCCGCCGCCGCCCTCGGCCAGGTACTCTATAACACCATCGCCTTCGGCATCGCCGGCGTCCTCCTCGGCCTCGACACCTTTCTCGCCCAGTCGCACGGAGCCGGCCGCTTCGACGAAGCCAACCGCTGGCTCCTGCACGGCCTTCTCCTCGCCGCCGGTCTGGCCCTCACTCTCATCCTCATCATCGTCTGCGCTCCGGCCGTCATGTTCCGGCTACCCATCGACCGCGACGTCCTCACCGGCTCGGTCGCCTTCCTCGGCGCACTCAACTACGGCACCCCCGCGCTCTTTCTCTACTTCACCCTTCGCCGCTACCTTCAGGCCTTCAACCACGTCCGCCCCATCGCGCTTGCTCTCGTCACTGCAAACCTCATCAACGTTGTCGGGGACTGGCTCCTCATCTTCGGCCACTCCTGGGGCGCTATCAGGGTCCCTGCGCTCGGCGTCACCGGAGCAGGAATCGCAACCTCCATCTCCCGCTGCTATCTCGCCCTCTTCATGATTGTCTCCCTCTGGCGCATCGAGCGCCGGCACCACTACGGCCTTCGCAGCATGGCCCGCCACTTCGAACCCACCCGCATTCGCCGCCTCGCGCTCCTCGGTGCGCCGGCTGGCGGGCAGATCTTCGTCGAGATCGCCATCTTCGGTCTGGTCACCTTCCTCATCGGCACCATGGGCCGTCTCCCGCTCGCCGGCCACGAGATCGCCCTCAACTGCGCCAGCCTCACCTTCATGGTGCCCTTCGCCATCTCCGCTGCAGCGGCCGTTCGCGTCGGCCAGGCCATTGGCCGCAGGGCCCAGGACGAAGCTGCCTCCGCCGGATGGGCCGCCATCGCACTTGGGGCCACGGCCATGGCCATCTTCTCCGCGGTCCTCCTTCTCTTTCCCCACATCATCGCTGGCAGCTTCACCAAAGACCCCGCCGTCATCGCCGCGACCGTCCCCTTGCTCTTCGTCGCCGCAATCTTCCAGTTCTTCGACGGCCTTCAAATAACCGCCACCGGAGCGTTGCGCGGCGCCGGCAACACCCACGCCGGACTCGTTGTACAGATCATCGGCTACTGGATCATCGGTCTCCCCATCGGCTACCTCTTCGCCTTTCGCCTCCATCAAGGGGCCGTAGGCCTCTGGTTGGGCCTCTGCGCGGGCCTCATCGTCGCGGGCACCGCACTCACAACAATCTGGCGCCACACCACAAAAAATCTAAGGGCCAGCTCCCAGTTAGTTTCCAACTAGTTTTTCGACAATCGATACATCAACAGCGCCATGCGCTTGGCCTGCTTCGGAATCGAGTCCAGAAACACCGTCTCGCCCTCAGCGTGCGCGCCTTCCCCCATCGCCCCAGTTCCCACCAACCCCGGAACATAAGGTGCGACAAAAGCAATGTCTCCCGCGCCCCGCAGCATCGGATCCATCTCTTCCATCGCGGGCAACCCCATCGCGGCGTTCACCTCATTCAATTGTTTGACGAGTGCATGTCCGGCCTCCGTGGTCGCCATTGCGGGATACCCCTCTTCAAACGTAATCGTCGCCCCTGTCTTCGGAAGATGGTCCGCCACGATCGCCCGCATCTTCGCCTGCACACGCGTCGTCTGCTCATTGTCCAGCGTGCGCATATCGCCAAGCGCCAGCGCCACCGGCGGAATCACATTCGTCTTCCCCATCGCCTCGCCGCCGGTCCCGTTCGCATTCATCGTTGCAGTTGCCCCACCCAACACAAGCCCCACGTTATAAGTCAGCCCCGGCTCCTTCAACTCCCTCCGGAACTCATCCAGGATCCGCGCCAGCTCATACACCGCACCATCGCCCATTCGCTCCCCGAACA
This sequence comes from uncultured Acidobacteriaceae bacterium, assembly GCA_963756685.1. Lineage (GTDB taxonomy): Bacteria > Acidobacteriota > Terriglobia > Terriglobales > Acidobacteriaceae > Edaphobacter. The sequence continues at coordinate 530,032 of CAVWON010000001.1, read as the reverse complement.
CCTGCGACGAGTGCCCCGTCATGCCCGTCGTATCCACTCGCCAGCTTCCTGCACTTCGTCTGCTGATGCTCTGCACCTCTTTGCCCCCGACAACTCCACCCGACTCAAACTCCAGCGCCACATCGCTCCGCTTCGCCGCATCAATCATGTCCTTGCGTGAGACGCTGACTGGAGATCCATGGCGCTCCTCATCGCCGCTCAGCACAATCGTGATCTCCGCATTGTCCAGCGCTCCAGCGGCCTTCATCGCCTCGAGCGCAGTCAGCATCACCACCAGGCCGCCCTTCATGTCGTTCACGCCGGGCCCCGTAGCAACATTGCCATTTGTCCCGGGAACAATCGAATACCTCTGAAAGCTGCTGCTCAGCTCGAACACCGTGTCCATATGACCAATCAGCAGAATCCGCTTCCCGCATTTGCCGGTCCCTGCAGGACAAGGATGCTCCGCCACCAGATCGCCGGCCCGTCCATCGAGGCCCTGCATCGGCATCCACTGCACCTTGAATCCAAGGGCCTCAATCCGAGGCGCAACCACGTCCTTCACCGCAACCACACCTGCAAGATTCATCGTCCCGCTGTTGATGTTCACAATGTTTTCAAGCAGCGCAATCGACGCAGGCGTCTCCGCATCGACGGCCTTCACCATCGCACGCTCAACCGGAGTCATCGTCGGACTGTTAGGGCCCTGGGACAGGGCCATCGGAGCAGCGCACGCGGCGGCCCCAGCCACCAAAGAAGCCAACCAGATCTTTCTCATAGTGGCCGGAGAATATCACGCGACGTCTTCCGGTTCCATCGCTCTGACTCGCCATCGGGCAAGCTAAGTCAGCGGCATCTGCTCCCGCACCCGGGTCTTCGACCGCGTCGTCAACGTCACCGCCGACGCCAGAATCAATCCGCCCCCGACCCAGGCGCTCGGCCCCAGCCGCTCACCCAGCACCAGCACGCCCAGCAAGCTCCCCATCAGCGGCTCCATATTCAACAGCACCCCTGCCTGCGAAGCCGGAACCTGGGTCATCCCCCAGTTCCAAAGCAGCGTCGTCGTCGCCGTACACAACACGCCACTCGCCGCCAGTGCCAGCCATGCCTTCAGCGACACCCCAGCCACCGGCGGCGGCCCATACCGCAACGGCACCCAGACCATCAGCATCGTTGTTCCAATCAGCAAGCCATAAGCCGTCACCACAACATGCGAGTGCCGTCCCATCAGCTCCTTGTTGATCAGGATCCAGAACAGCGCAATCAGCAGCGACACTACCACCAACAGATCCCCCGCCAGGGTCGCGCCGCCGCCCTTCGCATGCGAACCTCCGCTTAGCGCAATCAACCCCGCCCCACAGGTCGATCCCGCCAGCGCCATCCAACCCACACGGTCCATCCGTTCATGCGCAAACAGCGCCGCCCCCACCGCCAGAATCACCGGCATCGTCCCCACCATCAGCGCAGCGTGGCTCACCGTCGTAATTGACAGCGCATAAAACTGGATCAAAAACTGTACCGGCACGCCAAGAAAAGATGCCACCGCCAACAACCCCCACTCCCTCCGATTCAACCCCGGACGATGCGTCAAAAGCAACGGCAGCAGCACCACAATCGCAAACAAAAACCGGTACAACACCATGTGCGCGAAGTTCATCTCCGCCAGCGCGATCTTGCCAAAGAAAAATCCGCAGCCCCAGAAGCAACTGGCCACAGCACAAGCAGCAAACCCTAACGCTCGTCTCTTATCCAAATTACCTCCGCGAGAGGAACGTATCTTGCTCGACCAAATTCACTGTTCCGGAACTCTTCACAATTCATTCTTGTGGGAAAGCATCACCTGCTCTTGAACGATCTTGCTCTTCGGAAGCTTTCGTGTAAGTCAGCGTCATGTGCTCTCGCACCCAAGTCGTCCAATCACAAAAAAGGAAGAGGGCCGAAGCCCCCTCCCGTCACATCTTATCGTGAAAACTAACAATCGAGATCTGCCAACAATCTCACCAAACGCGGCAGCTATTCACCGGCACCATCGGCGAGCCTTTCTTGCAACCAAACGCCCCCGCAAATCCCGGCTGATTTACGACCGCACCATTCGCACGGAAGTGGTCAGGCGAATGGGGGTCCGTCAGCACCTGGTTCCTTATTGACTCCGGCCTTGAGTTCTCGCAGTAATTCTGCGCAAACCCGATATAGAACCGCTGTGGCGCCGTGTATCCGTCCTTCTTCGCCATCAGGTCCACGCCCTCTTTCTTCGCTCGATCCAGATAAGCCATGTAGGCCAGCAGCAGGCCGCCGTTATCGGCTGTGTTTTCGCCCAGCGTCAGCTTGCCGTTCACCTTCACATCATCGACAGCAACAAAGTTGCCGTACTCGTTCACCAGGCAGTCCGTCCGCGCCACAAACTTCGTCGTGTCGTCGGCGGTCCACCAGTCGCTCAGGTTCCCCTTCGCATCGAACTTCTTGCCTTCATCGTCGAACCCGTGCGTCAGTTCGTGTCCGATCACCGCGCCGATGTGCCCATAGTTCACCGCGTCATCTTGCTTCGAGTCATAGAACGATGGTTGAAGTATCCCGGCAGGGAAGTTGATGTCGTTCATGCTTGGGTCGTAATAGGCATTCACCGTCGGCGGCGTCATTCCCCACTCGCTGTGGTCCACCGGCTTGCCGATCTTGTTCAGCTGCCGGTCATTCTCAAACGCGTCCGCGCGTTGCGAATTGCCCAGCGCATCGTCCGGCTTCACCTCCAGCTTCGTGTAGTCCCGCCACTTGTCCGGATACCCGATCTTGTTCGCGACCGCATGCAGCTTCTCCTTCGCCCGCACCTTCGTTGCTGGCGACATCCACTCCAGCTGATCGATGTCACGGTCCATCGCCGCCTCGATGTCGCCCACCATCTGCAGCATCTTGGCCTTGCTGTCCCCGGCGAAGTACTGCTCCACATAAACCTTGCCCAACGCCTCGCCCAGCGCCGCATTCACCGAGTTCGAGCAGCGCTTCCACCGCGCCGCCTGCTCCGGCTGTCCATTCAGCTTGCGCCCGTAAAAGTCAAAGTTCTCCGCGTCGAACGGCTTCGGCAGACGCCCCGCGAACGTCGTCAACAGCTGATACCGCATGTAAGCCTTCAGCGTCTCCATGTCCGCCGCATGACTTGCTTTGATCATGGCAGGGAGGAACTCAGGCGTTGCATTGTTCAACTCCGCTACGCGCGGCGAATGGATCGCGTCCTGAAACGCGCCGAAATCGACACCCGCAATCGTCGCTTCAAAGGTCGCGATCGGCTGCAGATGGTAGGTCTTCTCCGGCTCTCGCATGTCGACCACACCTAACGAAGCCTTCGCAAGGTCGGTTTCAAACGCAAGGATATTCTTCGCGTCCTTCGCAGCCTGCTCCGGCGTGCTTCCGGCAAGCTCCAGCATCTTCGCGACGTGCGCCACATACTGATCGCGGATCGTTCCATCCTTCGCGCCTGTGCGCAGGTAATAGTCCTTCTCCGGCAGCCCCAGGCCGCCCTGGATCACCACCGCAATCTGTTTGCTAGCGTCCTTGAAGTCCTGCTGCTCCCCATATCCGAAGAACGCATTGACGCCGATCCGCTGCAGCTTTCCAATCAGTGCCGGAAGCTGGTCTCTGCTCGTCACTGCATCGATCTCTTTCAGCAGAGGCTCAATCGGAGCCAGTCCCTTCGCGTTGATCAGCGTCCGTATCCATGCATGCCTTGTAGTAGTCCCCGATCTTCTGCGCATCGGGCGACCGTCCCGCCCCGCCCGCCGCCGCCTCGTTCAGGATCCTGTTCAGCGACTGTGTATTGACGTTGTACAGAGCGTAAAACTGGTCCACGTCAGGCTGGTCCGCAGGAATCGGATGGTTCGCCGCAAACTTTCCGCAGGCAAACTTGTAAAAGTCGTTGCAGGGGTCCACCGACGTATCGATCGACGTCGTGTCGAACCCCGGAATTGGCACATAGACCTCGTGCGGCTTTCCGCCGTCGTCGACGGCCTTTGCCTGCTGCCCAACTCCCGCGCTCCACGACCCCGCCGCAACCAGAGCGGCCGCCAAAACCAGTCCCATCCGGCGTCCAATCCTGCCTGACGTCGCTAACTTACATCCATTCAACATTGCGTCTCCCTGTGCGTAAATCAAAGTTACCCAGCCTTTGTATCACCGTGCCAGTCCGCACCGCCACGGCGCTCGTCACAATCTGCACACGTTGCCGCTGCTCGTGCGTCTGTGAAACATTACCTCTACGCGCTATCGATTGTGTGTAGGGATACGCGCCAAGTGCCATGCCGGTTCCCATCGTCCCCATTCCGACGTCGCACCGCCTCCTCCGTGCTGCACTGGGCTGGCTCCTGGTTCTCACGGCCCTCCCCGCATACTCCCGCGGCCCGGAGCCGCCCCTCCGGATCCCGCTCGAAAATCTCGGCTTCCAGCCCCTCTCAACCCAGTTCCTGCTCAACGGCAGCTCAATGCTCACGCTGCACTATGTCGACGACAAGCATCTTCTCATCACCTTCGTAGTCCACCGCCTGATACCTCGCCTGCCCAATGAGCCCGAAGACGACCAGGACCGCGTCGTCGATGCCGTCCTCCTCGAGCTCCCCAATGGCCGCATACTCGCCCGCACCACCTGGCACCTGCACGACCACGCCCAGTACCTCTGGAACCTTGGCCACGGCCACTTCCTCCTCCGCGTCCGCGACAACCTAACCACCTTCGCTCCTCTCGCCAACCTCGCCACCGGCCAGCCCTTCGCCCAGGGTCCCTTTCTCGTCTCGGCCGATCGCCGCATCGCAGCGATCGTCCTCTCCCCCGAAGCCGACCTGCTCATTATCGAGACTCTCAAGCGAACACCTCCCAAGCCAAAGCCGGAGACCCCTCTCTTTGGCCCCACTCCGCCCAACGAGCCTAAGTTGACGGAGAGAAATCTGGTCCAGATCAACTTCTACCGCCTCCATCCCCGTGATAACGGCGACCCAGTCAAACCCGTCTTCGCCGGCATCGTCCAAGCCAGAGGCGTAGGCGACATTCCCGCCTCTACTGCCGGCTTTATCGCCGTAGTCGACCAGGGCCATCAGCACTACGCCTTCGACTTCCACTCCTACGCCGGCAAGATCGACGAGCTCGCTCCCTTCGACTCCAGCTGCCCCCCCGCCCCGATCTTCGTCAGCCACAGCGAGTTCATCGCCTTCGGCTGCCGCACCAGCCACACCATGCAGCAGGTCGGCGGCTTCAACATGCGTGGCGAAGAGATGTGGGAGCAGGGCCTCTTCGGCGACTACACCGCACCCTCCCTCACCTATGCTCCCGCCGGTGGCCGCTTCGCCCTCAGCCGCATCATGCTTCATGGCACAGTGGTTCCCGATCAGCCGATCAGTGCCGACGAGATCAGCGCCCAGACCGTCGTCGTCTACCAGACCAACACTGGCAAGCAGCTCCTCCGCGCCGACTGCTCCCCGGTCGAGCGTGCCGGTCAGAACTTCGCCCTGTCTCCCAACGGCCTAGGCCTCGCCCTCGTTCACGCCGATGCTATCGAGGTCTACAGCCTGCCGACCCTCACCTCCAAAGACGCGGCCGAGCTCAAGCTCGCCCAGGCCTCGGCGCCTCCGGAGACCGATCTTCCCGTCCACTTCACTGCAAAGGAGGTCACTTCCAGCGCCGCCGAGGTTGACGCCGACTCTACCGAGCGGCCCGGGCCCCAACTCCCTGCTGCCGTACCGCCTACCGCCGCCAGCGCTCCGCCTGACTCCAACCAAAGCCGCCCCGCCAACTTCACTCCCGAGCCAACCCAGCCGCCTCCAGTCCCCTCCACGCCAGCCTCCGCCACCGAATCCTCCGGCGACCCTGCGCCCGGCCAGCATCGCGCCCCTCCGACCCTCTACACCCTCCCCGACGACAAACCACGCGCCGCCCCGAAAGACACGCCCCAATAGAAACCGGCCGATCGCGGTCTTGCATGAGCCTTTACACCCTCACGGCCTGCCCCCGGTCTTGCAAGCCAATAACTTGGGCCTCAAAGCGGGAGACTGTGTCTGCGCGCCGACTTGCCACGCAGAGCGAGTGAGAGTACCGTCGCTAGTCAATTGGTCTTGGCACGCACGATCGCTAAATTGAGCTCTACGTGAGGATAGCCCAATGAAAATCTCTAAACTACCCCTATTGGCCGCGATTCTCCCCCTCGCAACTGCGCTGTTCCTCCGGCCTGCGCAAGTCCATGCGGACACCTACCAGGTCCTTGATCTCGGCGATGATAACGGCTACAACATCGTCGGCATTGACACCTCGGGCGAGGTCGTCATCTTCAACGAGATAATTTCGGATTACCTTACCTACGCCAACGGCGTGCTTGTAAATACAACGAGCACACTCCCGAGCCTCGCCTATGACGATGGTACGCCCTGCAGCGAGCCGGCGGGCTTCGGTCGAATCGGCAGGGTCATTTGCAATAACGGACGGATAGGCTTTGGGAGCCGATACAACACCAACGGCTATGCGGACGGAGTTTACACTGGTCCCGCGTCCTCTCTTACTCTGATAGAGCCCTTCGGGACAACTGACATAGCTGTGTTGAATTCTTCGGGCGATTTTGCCTGGTCAAATGGCATACTCGAAGAAAACTTCGAGGCGATCGATCTGACGTCCGAACAGAACAGCCTCGTGTTGACGCCCGAACCGAACAACCTCTTGCTCGTCGGTACCGGCTCCATCTCATTGTTTTGCGTCTTACGCAGAAAGCTTGTTTTTTTAAGCAAAGTGTACAAAGAAAAAAGCCCAGACAGGCCATAGGCCATATCTGGGCGCATCTCTAATCTCTTCTGCTTCGAAGTTAAATCTAAGCGACCTTTTTCTTTGGAGCAACGGCCTTCACACGCGCATTCAATCGGCTCTTATAGCGGTTCGCAGTGTTCTTATGCAGAACACCCTTCTGCACGCTCTTGTCCAGGATCGACGCGGTCTCGCGGTACTGGGTCGTCGCAGCGGTGTGGTCACCCTGGGCGATCGCCTCACGCAACTGGCGCAGGGTTCCACGCAGCTTGCTCTTGTTTGAGCGGTTCACCGCAGTCTTACCAACCGTTTGACGTGCGCGCTTCAACGACGAAACATGATTTGCCATAAACTCTCTTCTCTCGACCCTTACATTTGTAGGGGAAAATGGGATGCAGGCCCAGGCCAGCCGACCTAAAACTCCAGTCGCAGTCTTGAGCACGTGGCAGAAGCCCGCCGCACTCCCTGCAATCCTAAGTCTACGGAACTCCCGCCCTTAGGTCAACCGCCAAGGTTCCCCTCGTTCGTCACAATTCATTATTTGCCACTTGACGCGACCCGCCCCTCGTTCTACTCTTTGCCCATATTCGACTTACTGGCACCTCCCGCCAATCCGGTCGCATTCAAAAAGCGCACCATCTGCGCTGCAACTATCATCCGCGCCAACTCATCAAACTTGCCAAGGCTGTTCGGCCCAGCAGTCAACCCAGCTTCCCCTGACGGAGGTCAGCACACTACTTGATCAAAAAATCCCTCGAAATCACTCCTGGCATCGAACCCCTCTACGGGACCCACGACGAGAATCTCCGCCTCCTCGAGGACAAGCTCCACGTCACCATCGATCTCCGCTGCGACGCCATCCACGTCACCGGCGAACCCGACAGCGTCGCTCGCGTCGAACAGGTCTTCACCGATTTCGACGCCCTCCGCAAGTCCGGCATCAACCTCCACAACGGCGAACTCAATGGCATGCTCAAACTCGTCGTCGCCGACCCCGCCATCACCCTCAAATCTCTCGTCGACTCCTCCAGGCAGCGCTCCGCCGGCGTCAAGCGCATGGTTCAGCCCCGCTCGCCCAACCAGCGCAAGTACGTCGAGTCCATCGAGCAGTCCGACATGACCTTCGGCCTCGGCCCCGCCGGCACCGGAAAGACCTACCTCGCTGTAGCCATGGCCGTCAGCGCCCTCATGGCGAAAAAAGTCAGCCGCATCATCCTCGTCCGCCCCGCCGTCGAAGCCGGCGAACGCCTCGGCTTCCTGCCCGGCTCGCTTCAGGAAAAGGTCGACCCCTACCTCCGCCCGCTCTACGACGCCCTGTACGACCTCCTCGACCCCGTCAAGGTCGACAAGATGCTTGAGTCCAACGTCATCGAGGTCGCCCCTCTAGCCTTCATGCGCGGCCGCACCCTCAACGACGCCTTCATCATCATGGACGAGGCCCAGAACACCACCACCGAGCAGATGAAGATGTTCGTTACCCGTCTCGGCGCCAACTCCAAGGCCGTCATCACCGGTGACCTCACCCAGACCGACCTGCCCAACCCGAAGAAATCCGGCCTTCTTGAAGCCCTCCACGTCCTTGACGGCGTAGAAGGCATCCGCTTCTGCCACTTCGAAGACGTCGACGTCGTCCGCCACCACCTCGTCCAGCGAATAGTCCGCGCCTACGACAGCTACGGCAAGGTCCAGCAGCAGCTCCCGCTCTCCCTCAGCGAAACTGTCACCGACCCTGCTCTCCCGGCGCCACTGCAACCAATTCCAAAGACGCAATAGGAAGTCGCCCTTATATTGGTTGTCATTCCGCAGCGCAGCGGAGGAATCTGCTGTTGTCCTGCCCTGCCCTGCACCAGGCAAGGGCTGCCGCTGTTGTTTTTGTCGTCATCCTGAGCGCAGCGAAGGATCCCCGCATTTCGCTTTTGCATTTGTCTTGCTTAAGGGCACGGCTTTAGCCGTGCCATAGCACCCAATCGTGAACGTACCAAGATCGTGATACATCTATCGAAGCGACCACGATCCCAAATGGATACTCCACAGATTTCACCCTTGCGCAACCGATGGATAGCCAGATTGATGGTGTCCCTACTCGCTCTGCTGATTTTGCTGTGCGGTGCCTACTTGTTGCGTCCATCGATTGGTGCTCACTATCTCTTCAGCAACCTCGAAACTCTCCAGCTAGGGGACTCTAGCTTCGAGGACGCACAGCGGCTAGCCAGGAAAATCGGTGCGAAGCAGTTCGACCCCTGCGACCCGTCGGCATGCACATGGAACGCGAAGGTCGACAATGCGCGACTTCCTCAATGGTGGCGAGGTTCCGGTGAAGTCTTTGTCATTGCCTTTGCCGTGAAGAACTCGGTAGTCGTGAGTAAATACTCTGGGTTCGGCATTGGCACGGATGCATCATTCACTCCGTCCCATGTGTCGCTCGAGGAGCAGGAACATTGGGGACGAGGGAATACACGAGAGCCTGTCCAGGCAGGTTGGTATACCACGGAGAGGTTTCGCTATTACTGGTTCACAGTGCGCATGACTCCCAAAGCTTCAGCTGACGACCGGCGACGATACACGTCCTTCAACTTCAATTGTTTCTGGAAATACAAAGGATGCAGAGATGCGAGAGAATTACTGCCAACAGCGGACCAGCTTGCCTTTGACAAATGAACATGCTGTACCTCGCCAACCAAGCCCACCCAAGGTACATTAGAGAAAACCCAAATCCTCACCGCCCCACGGAGCCGTCATGTCCCTCCGCACAGCCATCGTCTTCCTACTAGCCGTCCCCGCCATAGCCCAGCCCACCCCCGCCGACCGCACCCAGATCATCAAACTCGTCGACGCTAACGCCCCCGAATACAAACAAGTCTCCAAAGAGATCTGGGGCTACGCCGAGCTCGGCTACCACGAGAACAAGAGCTCCACCCTCCTTCAGGACCAACTCAAAAAAGCCGGCTTCTCCATCCAATCCGGAGTGGCCGACGAACCCACCGCCTTCGTCGCCTCCTACGGTTCAGGCAAACCCGTCATCGCCATCCTCGGCGAGTTCGACGCGCTCCCCGGTCTCTCCCAGCAAGCCATCGCCACTCGCGAAGCCGTCGTCAGCGGAGCCCCCGGCCACGGCTGCGGACACAATCTTCTCGGCTCCGGTGCGGCCCTCGCCGCCGTCGCCACAAAAGACTTCATGGTCGAGCACCACGTCACCGGCACCCTCCGCTACTACGGCACGCCCGCCGAAGAGGGCGGCTCCGGCAAAATTTACATGGTCCGCGCCGGCCTCTTCAAAGACGTAGACGTCGTCCTCCACTGGCACCCCGCCGACCGCAACGCCGTCAACAACGGAGGCGCGCTCGCCGTCACCTCCGCACGCTTCACCTTCCACGGAGTCGCTGCTCACGCCGCCATGGCCCCCGACCGCGGCCGCTCCGCACTCGACGCTGTCATGCTCATGGGCAACGGCATCGAGTTCCTCCGCGAGCACGTCCCCGCCAGCACCCGCATCCACTACATCATCACCAAAGGCGGCGTCGCCCCCAACGTCGTCCCCGACCTCGCCGAAATGGATCTCATGGCCCGCAGCCCTTACAACGAAGTCCTCGACGGCATTTGGGCACGCATCGTCAAGATCGCCAACGGCGCCGCCATGATGACCGAGACCACCGTCGAGGTCCGCAACATCGGCTCCGACGCCAACATCATCCCCAACGACGCCCTCGCCCCCGTCGCTCAGAAGAACCTCGAGTTCGTTGGCGGCTACAAGATGGACGCCTCCCAAATCGAATTCGCCACCAATCTCCAGAAGTCCCTTCCGCCGGGAGGCGCACTCAGCCTCGACCAGACCAACATCGTCCTTCCCCTGCGCCCCTTCGATCCCAACGCGCCCTCCGCCTCCACCGACGTAGGCGACGTCAGCTGGAACGTCCCCACCATCGGCTTCGGCGCGGCCACCTTTGTCCCTGGCGTAGCCGCTCACACCTGGCAGGCCGCTGCCTCGGCCGGTATGAGCATCGGCCAGGACGGAATGGTCATCGCCTCCAAAGCCCTGGCCCTCACCGCTGTCGATCTCTTCATGACCCCCGGCCTCGTAGCCGCCGCCCAACAGGACTTCCACAAACAACTCCAGGGCAAAACCTACGAGTCCGCCATCCCGCCAACCCAGAAACCCCTCATCGGCTACCGGGACAACGATTAACGTCCACGCCGCTGTTTAGAATCTCGACCGTTTAGAATCAAACTCAGTCGCCTGGATCCTCTCGCCGGCCACAACGCCCGATGATCACCACAGAACCCCCAAGTACCAGCTCCAACACCGCGCTGTTAGCACCTGTTCTCAAGCGCATCCTCACCCGCGCCTGCCTCGCTCTCATTCTCTGCGCCGGTCCCACCCGTGGCCGCGCCGCAGACCCAGCCAACAAACTGGCATCTCACCTGGAGCGATGAGTTCAACGGCCCCAACGGCTCCCCACCCGACCCCAAAAAATGGAACATCGTCACCGGTGGCAAGGGCTTCGGCAACAACGAACTCGAAACCTACACCGCCCGTCTCGTCAACGCGCAGCAGAAGGACGGCAACCTCGTCATCACCGCACAAAAAGAGGACCTCACCGGCCCTGACGGCGTCCCTCGCCACTACACCTCCGCCCGCCTCAACACCCAGCACCACTTCGCCCAGAGATACGGCCGCTTCGAAGCCCGCATCCAGCTCCCCGTCGGCAAAGGTATCTGGCCTGCCTTCTGGATGCTCGGTGAAGACCACGAGAACAGCCACTGGCCCAACTGTGGTGAGATCGACATTCTCGAGACCATTGGCGCGCCCGACACCATGTACAGCACCATCCATGGCCCCGGCTACAGCGGCTCCAAAGGCCCCTCGACCAAGTACGTCCTCCCCACCGGCCAGCAGGTCGACAACGCCTTTCACCTCTATGAAGTCGAGTGGTCTCCCGACAACATCAAGTTCTTCCTCGACGACCAGCTCATCGTCGAACGCACGCCCGAAGACCTTCCACCCGGGACCAAATGGATCTACGACCACCCCTTCTACGTCCTTCTCAACCTCGCCGTAGGCGGCAACTGGCCCGGCGACCCCGACGACACCACGAAGTTCCCTCAGCAGATGCTCGTCGACTACGTCCGCGTCTACTCAAGAAATCCTCCGTCGAAAAAGCCTAAGCCAACCGCAAAGCAGGGTCAGCCATGATCACCATCGACCTCGCGCCTCGCTCGGCAAACGGTGGCCTCTCGACCTCCGGCCTCTCGCGCTTCCTCAACCGGGCACGCCTCGCCGTCGGCCTCCGCGGCGAAGTCGACGTCCTCCTGACCGGCGACGCGACCCTCCGTCAGCTCAACAAGACCTTCCGCGCCAAAAACAAACCAACCGATGTCCTAAGCTTCCCCGCACCATCTGAATTTGCCAAAAAACACGCAGGCGATCTGGCCATCTCGCTCGAAACCGCCACCCGTCAGGCCGCCACCTGCGGCCACACGCTCCGCGATGAAATAAAGGTCCTCATCCTCCATGGCCTCCTCCACCTCTCCGGCGAAGACCACGAGACAGACAACGGCGAAATGGCCACCCGCGAAGCCACTCTCCGCAAGGAACTCCGCCTCCCCACCACTCTCATCGAGAGGACAGCGACAGCCTCGCCGAAAAAAACATCGAGCAAGCCTTCATCCCGACCAACTAAGAAATCTAGTACTGCGTCGAAGCCGCGTAGCGGAAAAACTAAGCGAGCCAGCATATGACCGCCACCTACGCCTACGCGATCGCCCTCTTCCTTCTCCTCGCGGTCCTCGCGCTCTCCGCGTACGTCGACCGCATCTACTTCGAGATGGGCAAGTTCCTCTCCCGCGAGTACCAGGACAACATCGACTCCTGGGAGCAGGTCGTCGAACCCCGTCTCCGCCTCGGTCGCGAATCCATCGCCCTCTCCGCCTCTGTCCTTCGCCAACTCACCCTCGCCACCCTTGCTCTCCTCGCCGGTCTGCGCCTCTACACCCACTCCACCCTCATTCCATCGCTGGCCCGAACTCCAAGCACAAGCGAGGTCGTCCGCGCCGCCTGCGAACTCATCATCCTCATCCTCATCTTCGACCGCCTCCTCCCCCAGCTTCTCTTCAGCCGCACGCGAGGCCTCTGGATCGCTCGCATCCTTCCCGTCCTGCAGGCACTCTTCTACCTCATCCTGCCCGTCACCATGCTCCTCCAACTGCTTCTCTCCATCGCCGCCCTCGCCGAACCCGAGGACCGCACCGAAGAGGACCATCCCTCCGAGGCCATGGATGCGCTCCTCGAAGCTGGCGAAGAAGAAGGCATCCTCGAAGAGTCCGACCGCGAGCTCGTCCGCTCCGCCGTCGAATTCGGCGATAAGGTCGTCCTCGAGGTCATGACGCCGCGCCCTGAGATCTTCGCCGTCCCCGGCAGCCTCTCCCTCCGCAGGTTCACCGCCGAAATCAACGAGCACGCCTTCTCCCGCGTCCCCGTCTTCTCCGGCTCGCTCGACAACATCACCGGCATCGCCTTCGCCCGCGACCTCCTCAAGCGTCCTCGACGCCGACGCTGGCAACCGTAGCGTCGCCCAGATCCAGCGTCCCGCCGCCTTCGTTCCCGAAACAAAAAAAGTCGCCGAGCTCCTCCGCGAGATGCAGCGTGAAAAGCAGCACATGCGTGTCGTTATCGACGAGTACGGCAGCGTCGCCGGCCTCGTCACCATCGAAGACCTCATCGAGGCCATCGTAGGCAACATCGCCGACGAGCATGACGAGCCCGAGGCCGACGACGCCCCCATCCGCGAGTCCAACGGCGCCTACGTCGTCTCCGGCTCCTTCGAACTCTCCCGCCTTCGCGACCTCTTCGCCGACCAGTTCGAGCCCGCCAACCGCCGCCCAGCCGTGGAACCTGAAGCCGGCGAACTCGCAGCACCCCACCCCGCCGACTCCGCCGAAGAGTACGACCTGCGCGACACGCGCGACGACCCTACCGCCCTCCGTATCCCCGAACACTACGAGTCCACCACCCTCGGCGGCCTCGTCTCCGAGATCGCCGGCCACATTCCCCTGCCCGGAGAAGTGGTCGAAGAGGACGGCCTCCGCCTCGAAGTCCTCGCCAGCACCGACCGCCGCATCGACCGCATCCGCGTCAGCCTCATCTCGCCTCCCCATCCATGAAGGTGGCCGATCGCCCCTGAAATCCGTATCATTGCTGCTGTTCCAGCAAAGGCTGCGCGTTCAAGCATCCAGGGAACAATTGACTCGAAAGTGCGGAGATTTGGGAAAGCACTGGAAGCAACTCGTTCGTCAACCCGTCAGTGCCCTCTTGCTCGCAGCGGTGTGCAGTCTCTCGTCGGGTGCGCAGCCTCCGCTTCAACGCTTCCATCAAACCCATCCCGCCATGGGCACAATCTTTACCATCGACCTCAACGTCAGCGACCAGGCCACAGCAGAACAGGACATGGATCTGGCCTTCGATGAGATCGACCGCCTCGAAGCTCTTCTCAGCAACTACCGTCCATCCAGCGAACTCTCCCGCATAGGCCGCGAAGCCGGCGCCGCACCCGTCGTCACCGACCCCGAGACCTTCCACTTCCTCGACCGTTCCATCTACTGGAGCCGCCTCTCCAACGGTGCATTCGACATCACCGTCGGCCCTCTCCTCCGCGCCTGGGGCTTCTTCTTCCATCACGGACGCGTCCCTTCACAGGCCCAACTCAACGCACTGCGCGACAAAGTCGGCTGGAAAAATATCGCTCTCGACCCACAGACCCGCACCGTCTCCTTCACCAATCATCAAACGATGGAGCTCGATCCCGGCAGCATCGGCAAAGGCTTCGCCGTCGAAAGCGTAGCCAGACTTCTTCGCAACCAGGGCGTTACCTCGGCCTTCATCTCGGCCGGAGGTAGCACCCTCTACGCAATAGGAGCTGTCCCGGGAACCGCAGGTTGGCCCGTAGACATTCCCGACCCGCGGACTCCCGGCAAAATCGCCGCCTCGATTCTGCTCAAAGACACCTCGCTCTCCACCGGGGCCTGCACGGAGAAGTTCTTCATCAAAAACGGCCATCGCTACTGCCACATCTTCGATCCGCGCACGATGCGCCCCGTCGAAGGCATGTTGCAGACCACGGTCATCGACCCGAGCGCCACAGACAGCGATGCACTCTCCACCGTCGTCTTCGTGCTCGGCCCCGACGCGTCCCGCAAACTACTCGCCTCTATGCCCAACACACAGGCACTCATCTTCAACCAACCACCCTCCCCACTCTCCGCCCCATCCTGTACTGCCATAAACTGGTCAGGCGACCCCTGCGGAACATCTTCCATCACTGCTAAAGGACCCCCAACCTCATGATTGATCGTCGTCTGTTTGTCCGTGGCCTCTCCGCCGCAGTTGCCACCGCGTCCACTCTTGCCACGGACTCCGCACTCGCCCAGGCATCGCAGGCCGACACCGAAGCCGCCAGGCAGATCGCCCGCGCCACCGACAATTCACCCTTCCGGCTGGGAGTCATCGGCCCCGGCAGCCGCGGCAACGAACTCGTGCGCAGCTTCCTTCGCGTCCCCGGCGTCAAGGTTGTAGCGGCGGCCGACGTCTACCCCCCACGCTTCGCCCAGCTGAACGAAGCCTGCGGCTACCAGGTGGCCACCCACGCCGACTATCGTGCCCTGCTTGATCGCAAGGACCTCGATGCCATCATCGTCGCCACGCCACTCGGACTCCACGCTCAACACGTCCTGCCCGCGCTCGAAGCCGGCCACCACGTCTACGGCGAAAAAACCATGGCCTACACCATTGAGGACGCCGCAAAGGTCGTCCACGCCACGAGCACGCACAAACGCATCTTCCAGGTCGGCCACCAGTATCGTTACTCGCCCTGGATCCGCGCCGCAGTCGCCCGTGTCCAGCAGGGCGAAATAGGCGACGTCACGCACATCCTCGCCTACTGGAACCGTAATAACAACTGGCGTCGCCCCGTCCCCGACCCCTCACTCGAGCGCCTGCTCAACTGGCGTCTCTACAACCAGTGGTCCCTCGGCCTCCTCGCCGAACTAGGCTCACACCACATGGACATCGCCAACTGGGTCTTCGGCTCCACGCCCACGGCCGCCCTCGCCTCCGGCTCCATCTGCATGTACCACGATGGCCGCGAGACCGACGACAACGTTCAAGCCATCCTCTCCTACTCCGGCGGACGCCGCTTCATCTTCACTTCTATGACCGACAACGCCAAAATGGGCGACCAGCTCTGGCTCTATGGAACCAAGGGTTCACTCAATCTCACCCTCGAAGACGCGACCTTCTTCTACGAGCCCCGCCCCATTGCGAAGATATCCGTTCAACCGAGGAACGGCAAGGCCGTCACCACCAGCGCCTCTTACAATCCATCCGGAGAGATGCCCTATCGCGGCCCCGGCAAGCCCGTCCAGGTCACCACAGCCGAAGACCCCACTACGGCAGCCACTCGCGCCTTCGTCTACTGCGTCCGTACCGGCACAAGACCCATAGCAGATGAGCATGTAGGCTTTGGCTCGGCCCTCGCCGTAGTCCAATCCAATCAGGCGCGCCTCAAAAAACAGGAAGTCCCAGTACCCGCCGCCATCTAATGCGACCAGGAAACCGCCTAACTCAGCGGTTGCGGTTGCGGTTGCGGTTGCGGTTGGGTTGCGGTTGCGGTTGTCGTTGTTTGTTCTTTTGCTTGTCATTCCGCAGCGCAGCGGAGGAATCTGCTGTTGAATTTGCCCCTGGCTGTTCTTCTCCGTCAGTCAAAACCCAAACCGGGAAACGTAAAAGGTTGTCGCATTCCATGCAGAGCGAAGAAGCCCGCATCTTCCTCCCAAAAAGCCAATTGCCATCAACCACTTACAATTTTTCTTCAAAAACAGCCCAAAAAACGCGTGTCAAGCCCCAAAACCAGATAACCCATTCCGATACAGCAACATTCGCGTGGCATTTTAGTTAGGCCCAAACCGCTATACTGGATATATAGATCGAAAACAAGCAAGCCCCGGACACAATCCGGGGCTAACTCGTTTATTTGGACGAATTTAGACATAACCCCTTTATTTAGACGAATTTACATAAGGAAGCCACACCTAAATCGCTGAAAGGAAAGGAATTCACACGCAGGCAAAGGGGGAGGGGGTACCCCTCCCGGCAGGAATGCAAAGGGCCCCGATCGCTCGGGGCCCCTCGCTCTAGCTGGAGTCGACCAATCAATCGATAGAAATCTTACGCAGCAACTTGAAGTCCGAGAGCATGGCCCCGGTTCCGAGAACAACCGACGCCAGTGGATCGTCCGCAATCGACACCGGCAGCCCCGTCTCCTCACGAATCCGCTTGTCGAGATTTTTGATCAGCGCGCCGCCACCCGTCAGCACAATGCCGCGGTCCGAAATATCGGCCGACAACTCCGGCGGGGTCCGTTCGAGTGCCACGCGAATCGCGTTGATAATCGTCGCGATGCACTCGCTGAGCGCCTCGCGAATCTCGGAATCTTCAATCGTGATGGTCTTCGGCACGCCCTCGATCAGGTTGCGCCCCTTGACCTCCATCGTAAGCGGCTTCTCCAGGGGGTACGCCGAGCCAAGTGAAATTTTGATCTGCTCCGCCGTGCGTTCGCCCACCAGCAGGTTGTACTTACGCTTCAGGTAGGTCATCACGGCCTCGTCCATCTGGTTGCCGGCCATGCGCACGGAACGCGAATAGACGATACCAGCCAGCGAGATCACCGCAATATCGGTCGTTCCACCGCCGATATCGACCACCATGTTTCCGCCGGGCTCCGTAATCGGCAGACCAGCGCCGATCGCTGCCACCATGGCCTGTTCGACGAGATGCACCTCGGAAGCCTTGGCGCGATAAGCCGAGTCCATAACCGCACGTTTTTCAACCTGCGTGATCTCAGAAGGAACGCCAATCACGATTCGCGGATGCACCATCATCTTCCGGTTATGCGCCTTCTGGATGAAGTAGTTCAGCATCTTCTCGGTGTGACGGAAGTCGGCAATCACGCCGTCCTTCATCGGTTTGATGGCGACAATGTTGCCCGGAGTCCGGCCAAGCATCTCCTTGGCCTCCTTGCCCACGGCCTCCACCTCGTTGGTGATCTTGTTCACCGCGATAATCGACGGCTCGTTGACGATGATCCCCTTACCATGTGCGAACACGAGCGTATTCGCCGTGCCCAGGTCAATAGCCAGGTCGCTGGAGAAGAGGCTGAAGAGGGACCGCATATTGTGAATGCGGGAGTAACGCATCTGAAAGCTGTTCGAAGACATAGGTATTTACAGTCGTTTCCTGAAAAGAGACTCCCATTAGTGTATCTCTTTGGCAAGCGGTATTTCATACCCTCACCTAACCAGTAAGCATCACTCGTTGGTTGTAGTACTTCCGTCCTCCTCGCACAACACAAAGCAGCAGAAAAGTGCGGCTGGATAGATCAGTACGCTCACATGCCGCGTATACGCAAAGCCCACAAGGAAGGGAAGCGCACACGCCGCGACCACCGCAAGAAACACTCCCGAAGCCACGCGCAACGGCCTTCGCTTCACGCCGCGAGCGCGAAACACCAGATAAGTCGCTGACAGAATCGCCGCCCACAACATCAGCCGGAATACCACCATCCCCGCGTCCTCGACCAACTTCCTGGCGCCATGACTCGCCGTCGATCCGACCTTCTCCACAGCGAAGAAGAACACCTGCACTTTGCGCACATCGCCCTCGAGCGTCTCTCGCGGATGGCTCCACAGATAGTCGAGCGCGACCTTCTCGTGATAGTCGTTGAAGCTCCACTCGTCACCGAAGTACAGTCCACGGCTCAACTCGAAGTCGTACCAGTCCATCGAGTCACCATGCGGCGACGGATAATGCTCCAGGAACCCCGCATTATTGCCCTTATGCAGATTGATCCCATCGAGACTGGTTCCCACGCTATATCGTCCACTCGCATGGTGCTGGTGCAACGCCCAGCCAATCGGCGCCGCCGCCACCAGCACCACAACCAGCCAGCGCAAGCCCACGCGCTGCTCCACCAGCACAAATCCGATCACCAATACCACGATCAGCAGCACCATCCCACTCTTCGACAGGTACAACCCATCCAGAGCGACCGCAAACAGCACAGCTCGTCCCAATCTCCCGCTCCAGCGCGAACCGAAGAACAGCAGCGCCACTGCGACCGCCAGAAAGCTGTAAGAGTATCCCTCATCCACCAGTATGTTGGTCACGTCCGCCAGAAACGCCGTTATCGTAAACGGAGCCAGAAGCAGCATCACGACCAGCAACCGTCGACCTCCGGGCGGCGGCAGACGCCACCACACCAGAAAGAGGCACAATTCAACCGGCAGCAGTAGCAGAAGCGTCTTGAAGCAGGCCACGCGAAGATAGTGGTCCCCAAGCAGCCGTATGCCAAGAGCCACTACGAAGGCAGTCATCGGCATCCGCGCCGCATGAAAGCAGATCGGATTGCCTCGAGTGCCCATGTCCTCGGTGCAGATCGTCAGTCCATCGCCAGCAAGCAGGCTCTGCGTTGTTGGCCCCACCATATTTGTAACCGAAAAGAGCGGCTTATCCGCTTTGGCGCGATCGAGTACCCATACCCCGGCAAGAGACAGCACTACCGGAACAATCAGAAGTAGCCACAGCAAACGACGGTCCTGCGCTGTCCGGTCCGGCCCGGCCTCGAAAATCTCTGGCATCTGCCCAATCTAATCTACGAGGGCGATAGCCAACATCTTCGCTCCACAATTTCATTCGCAGCGATCCGCATTCGGGACACCTCTCTCGCCAGAGGCACACCGCAACGACCTCCGGGTCGCAAATAGATACAATCAGAACCAGCTTTGATGATGTGGAGATAAAGAATGATTATCGGCGTACCCAGGGAAGTAAAAGATCACGAGAGTCGCGTAGGCGTGACCCCAGCAGGAGCGAAAGCCCTGGTCGAAGCGGGGCACAAAGTCCTCGTCGAGCATAACGCTGGCGCGCTCTCCGCCATGCCCGACGACGAGTACCAGGCCGCAGGTGCGGAGATCGTCGGCTCGGCCCACGACGTCTGGCGCCTCGCCGAGATGGTCGTCAAGGTCAAAGAGCCCGTCGAGAAGGAGTACAAACACTTCCGCGAAGGCCTAGTTCTCTTCACCTATCTCCACCTCGCCCCGCTCGTCGAACTCACTGACGCTCTGCTCGCCTCCAAGGTCACGGGCATCGCCTACGAGACCGTTCGCGACCGCTCCGGTGCTCTCCCATTACTGACACCGATGAGCGAGGTCGCCGGTCGTATGAGCGTCCAGGTCGGCGCCGCCTATCTTGAGAAGGAGCACGGCGGCCGCGGAGTCCTGCTTGGTGGGGTCCCAGGCGTTCCGCCCGGCAATGTCTGCATCATCGGCGGCGGCATTGTAGGGACTAACGCCGCAAAGATCGCCCTCGGCATGGGCGCAAAGGTTACCTTGGTCGACCTCAACCTCAACCGCCTTCGTGAGCTCGACGATATATTCGGCGGACGCCTCTACACCGTCGCCTCCAACAGCTACAACATTGAGCGCGCCGTCCGCGAGGCCGACCTTGTCATCGGAGCGGTCCTGATCCCTGGCGCTGCCGCTCCAAAGATCGTCACGAAGGCGATGGTCAGCAAGATGAAGAAGGGCGCCGTCATCGTCGACGTAGCGATCGACCAGGGCGGTTGCATCGAGACCGCGCACCCCACCACACATTCCAATCCATCCTATGAAGTTGACGGCGTCGTCCACTACTGTGTCACCAACATGCCCGCGGCCGTGCCCAACACATCTACCCTTGCGCTGACCAACGCGACCTTTCCCTACGTTCTGAAGTTGGCACGTTTGGGAGCCAACGCAGCCATCAGCGAAGACAAAGGCATCGCCGAAGGTGTCAACACGTTCAATGGCGTATTGACCTACGGCGCTGTGGCTGCGGCACAGAAGCGCGAGTGGCAGGCCGTGGCAAAGCTCGTCTAACCGTTGCCCGCGCCTTCGGCTGAGCGAAGAAGGGAGACTCCAACGCCTATAATCAGGTAACTGAGGAGGGCACGTTCATGGCACCAACCGCGAACCGGCGAAAGATATGGATCGCAGCCCTGGGCGCGTCTCTGCTCGTCCTCTTCGTCGCCCTTGCAACCCTCAACGCATTCAATACGCAGCTTCCCACGCCAGCTACCACGCAGCAGATCGTCGTCTTCACCGGTCTGTCGATCGTCGCCTTCCTTCTCTTTGTTGCGGTGCTTGTCCTTCTGGTCCGCAATGTACTCAAACTCTACGCCGATCAGCGCAGCCGCGTGATGGGGACACGGCTGCGCACCCGTATGCTCTGGGGTGCACTTCTGGTCAGTCTGGTACCCATCGCCTCCATGTACGCATTCAGCTACCTGTTGCTGAACCGAGCTGTCGACCGCTGGTTCTCTCAACCTGTGACCGAGATGCGTGACGACAGTAACAACATGGCGCTCGAACTGGCCCGTTACACTACCGCCAACGCGCGCGCGGAGGCGGCTTCAATTGCCTCAGGATTGCCGGAGGCGCCATCCCCGCCCCCCCCCGCCGAAGCCCCAGCCCCACCAAAGGGCCCGACTTCAAGGCAACAGCCGCACCGGCCGGTCCACGCTTCAGCGCACGGGTCTGCTCACACCGCCGCGGTCTCTTCCGCCGGCCTGCACCACGACGCGATCTATCAGGTGCTGCGCCAGCACGAGATCACGCTGCAGAATGGATTTGCCATCGTCTACCACGAGGGACGCGTCATCGCATCATTCCAACTGCCACAGCGTGCCGGAGCTACTGCGCAGGTCAAGACCTGGCTTCCTGATCAGGTAGCCGAAGAGGACCCCGAAGCGTCCGCCATGGAGGCACCTACCGATCCCACCGATGCCGCCATCCTTGCCACTGCCCAGCGCAACGACCAGCCCGTCTTCTCGCTCGGCACGACCGACTACGCGTTGGGCGCCACTAGCCTCAAACAGGGCAACACCGTCGTCGTTGGCCTGCCGATGCCCTTTGGTATGGCCGCCACCATGACTCGTCTGCAAAAGCGAGCGGAGGCCTACTCGACTCTCTACAGCGAACGTCGTCAGATCAGAGATCTCTACATGCTCTTACTCCTGATGATGACAAGCCTCGCTCTCTTCGCGTCCTGCTGGCTTGCGCTGCATCTCTCCAAGCAGGTCACCAAGCCGGTCGAAGCACTCGCCGACGCAATGGAGGCCATCGCCTCGGGAGACTACGCCCACCGTGTGCAGGAGAGCGCCACCGAAGAGTTGGGCGAGCTGGTCCGCAGCTTCAATCACATGGCCGGCGATCTCGAAGACAGCCGTCGTGCCGTCGAGCATTCCACCGTGCAATTGAGCGCAGCCAACACCGCCCTCGAAGCCCGCCGCAGTGAACTCGAAACCATGCTCGAAACCATCCCCAACGGCGTTGCCACCCTCGATGCCGATCGCCGTATCGTTCTCGCCAACCGCGCCCTCAGCGAGATGATGGATCCCGGCGGCCAGCGTCCCTTCTACGGCCGCGTCATGGAAGAGGTCTTTCCGGCAGAGGTCTCAGATGTCCTCGATCGCCTCATCAAGCGCAGCCACCGCATGGGCTCGGCCTCCAGCGAGATCGAAATCTCCGCACCGATTCACGCGTCGCATGGTCGTTTCGGCGGCACCATGAATCTTCTCGCCACCGTCGCTCTCCTCGAAATACCCGTCGCCAGCGAGCGCACGCGCCGCGAGCATCAGGGCTACGTCCTCGTCCTCGAAAACGCCACCGAGCTGCTCCGCGCGCAAAAGCAATCCGCATGGAAGGAGGTCGCCCGCCGCGTTGCTCACGAGATCAAGAACCCCCTCACTCCCATCAGCCTCAGCGCCGAACAGATTCGCCGCCATATCGACCGCCTCGCCCACGCCATAACCGGCGACAGGCCGCATCCGCCCCCACCCCAGGCCCCGGAGCCGCCATCCATCGCGGTTATTCGCCGCTGCACCGAAGTCATCACCTCTTCGGTCGAGAGTATGCGCTCGCTCGTCGACCAGTTCGCGGCCCTCGCCGAATTTCCCACCGCCCGCCCCAAGCCGGCCGACCTCAACACCATCGTCGAAAACTCGCTGGCCCTCTTCGCCGGTCGCATGCAGACCATCCGCATCGTCCGCAAGATGTCTCCCGGCCTTCCGCTTGTCATGGCCGATCCCGAAGCTCTAAAGCGCGCCCTCGGCAATCTCATCGACAATGCCGCCGAGGCCATGCAGCAGAGCCTCTTCCGCGAGCTTCGCATCTGCACCAACGTCCTCGAAAACGGCATGGTCGAGCTCACCATCGCCGACACAGGCTCCGGCCTCACAGACGAGATGCGCGAACGTCTCTTCCTGCCTTACTTCTCCACCAAGCAGCGCGGCACCGGCCTCGGCCTCGCCATCGCCGCCAAGATCATTCAGGAGCATCAGGGCACCATCCGCGCAGAAAAGAACGAACCCGCCGGCGCTAAGTTCATCGTCGAACTCCGTCCCGCCTCTACATTCGACAGCGACGCCGATGCCGCGTCCTCCAATGGTTCCATCGCCACAACGCAAAACGGCAGTCATCCTGCAACCACATCGAACGAAGCGCAAAACAACACTGCGCCTGTAGAGGACGATCTCTCCTCCACCATTGCCCGGGGACGCAAATGAACCACGTACTTATCGTCGATGATGAAGCAGAGATCCGCGAATCGCTGGAGAGCATCCTGCGCGAAGAGGACTACCTCGTCACCACCGCCGCCACTGCCGCGGAGGCCCTGGAGCTCCTTCGCGACGCCGCCTACGACGTCGTCCTGCTCGACATCTGGCTGCCCGATCGCGACGGCCTCGACACTCTCACCGAGATCCGCCAGATGGAGAGCGCAAACGTCCCTGAGGTCGTCATCATCAGCGGCCACGGGACCATCGAATCGGCGGTGCGCGCCACCAAGCTCGGCGCCTACGACTTCCTCGAAAAGCCTCTCTCGCTCGACCGCACCCTCATCGTTCTCAAGAACGCGATGAAGGCCCGACAGATGCGCGAGGACAACCAGGAGTTCTCCCGCCAACTCGCAAGGGGAACAGTCACCGGAAACTCCGTCCCGATGAAGGCCCTGCGCCAACAGATCAAGCTCATGGCCCCGACCAATGGCCGTGTTCTCATCTACGGCGAATCCGGCGCCGGAAAAGAGTTGGTTGGTCGCGCCATGCATGCCGAAAGCCTCCGCAAAGACCGCCCCTTCGTCGAGCTCAACTGCGCCGCCATCCCCGAGGACTACATCGAATCCGAACTCTTCGGCTACCGCCACGGTGCCGTACCCGGCGGCCCCACCGAAAAGCGCGGCACCTTCGAACGCGCCGACGGCGGGACCCTCTTCCTCGACGAAGTCGGCGACATGAGTCTCAAGACCCAGGCCAAAGTCTTGCGCGCATTGGACGAGCAACGCTTCCTCCCCGTCGGCGCATCGCACCCAGTCCATGTCGATGTCCGCGTCATCGCCGCCACCAACAAAGACCTCGAAGAGGAGATCGCACGCGGCAACTTCCGTGAAGACCTCTTCTATCGCCTCAATGTCATTCCGTTCTTTGTGCCGCCGTTACGCGACCGCAAAGAAGACATTCCTCTTCTGGTCAAGGAATTTCTGCAGCAGTTCGGCGTCGAATACGGCCGTCCCCACGTCGAGATGACCGAAGACGCCCTCGCCGCGCTGAAACAGTACCACTGGCCGGGCAATGTCCGCGAGCTGCGCAATCTGGTCGAGCGCGTTCTGATCCTAAATCCGAAGACACTGCGCATCGAACGCAAGCACCTGCCCGTGCTCGTCTATCGCGACGCCGTTCGCGATGCCGGCAAGACCAACGGGCGCAGTGAAGATTTCACCTCGCTCCAACAGGCCCGCGAAGCATACGAACGCGACTACATCCTCAAAAAACTGGACGAGTTTCACGGCAACGTCAGCCGCGCCGCCGAAGGCCTTGGTCTCGAACGCAGCCACCTTTATCGCAAAATGAAGGCCCTCGGGGTCAGCGTCAAAGAGTAAACGCTCCCGAATTTACAGCACCCTTAGAACGGCCAGCGGAAGAGCCATGCAATCCGCCATCGGTCCTGTTGATGCCAGACAATGGCCGGCAAAATTGTTGCGAACAGTGTCGGCAGCAGCAACTGCAGCCAGAACTCGCGCGTATGAAACACCCTCAACAGGACCTCGCGTGTCGCTCCCTGCGCAAACGCGCTCAGCAGAAAGACCGCCAGCGAACCGCGCCCGACCCACGCGATCCAATCGCCAATTCGGTGCTTATCCAGCAGCTTTGCCAGCATGAAGAGTCCGGCCGTACCAGTCAGCCCGAGGACGATGTAAGTCCATC
This sequence comes from uncultured Acidobacteriaceae bacterium, assembly GCA_963756685.1. GTDB lineage: Bacteria > Acidobacteriota > Terriglobia > Terriglobales > Acidobacteriaceae > Edaphobacter. Next base: position 504,947 of record CAVWON010000001.1, on the reverse strand, counting down.
GCCAGAGAGCATGCGGTCCATAGACGTAGATCATCGCCGTTTGGAACGCAGCGAGAAGAATGAATCCCAAAACGGCCGTCGCTACCCGCATCTGTTCCATGCGAAAAATGCGGGTCCCTACCCACATCCCCGCAGCCAAAAAACAAAACTCGCGAAGCACCTGCCCTATGAACGGTGGCCCGAACGGCGGCAGCAGTCCCGCGATCACTGCGGCCAGAAAACGCAACCAAGCTGGCAGCCGCGCTGTCATCAGCGCCAGCATCAGGCAGAGAAACAAAACAAACAGAAACCAGCCCGCATCTCCATCAGCCACGCTCATTAGAAACGTGTTCCAGTGGAAGGGTCTCGTCCCGGACTTAAACCGCCCGATCAGCGGTTCGATCGAGACGCTGATTATCGCAAATAAGAGATACGGATAAAGAATCGTCTTAAACTTATCCACCGCAAAATGCTGGCTGCCCCGTTTTGCAAGGCTGCTCATTACAAACAGGCCAGCAACAAAGAAAAACGCCGGCATATGGAAGCTGTAGACAAAGACGTCGGAGAAAACAGCTCCCGGGCCCGCCCACCAGCCGCGATGAACCGATGCCTTGGGCGGTATGGCCATAGACAACCAGCGCTATGGCGATACCCTTCACAATGTCAACAATGTTGGATCGGGTTCCACTCGTTATCGGTTCCCGCGTCTCCGGTGCCGGTCTCTGTCCCTTCATTCACCCGTCTGGTTTTCCTCTTCCAGTATCTCTTTTTCTCCGATTTTCTCTACTTAGAACAATGTACCGCGCCACCGCGAACTCGGGATGAAAAGACAGATCACCTCCACGTTTCCGTCTCTACTCTTCTGCCGCCTGCTTCTCCGCGATCTGCTCCAACTGCCGCCGCCAATCCAGGTCCTCGACAAACCCGCGGCTCGACCTCCACTCCTCCTGCACCTTCACGAACAGCTCCAGAAACACGCGCGTCCCCAGCAGCGATTCGATGTCCTTCCGGGCCGCTGTACCGATCCGTTTCAGCATCTCACCCTGCTTGCCAATCAGGATCGCCTTCTGTCCAGTCCGCTCGCAAAAAATCGCAGCGGAGATCTTCGTCACCGGCAGCTTGCCGTCCTTCATCTTCTTCATCGAAGCCGGCTCTTCATATTTTTCGATCACCACCGCCGTCGCATAAGGCACCTCTTCGCCGGTCAACATCAGGATCTTCTCGCGAATCAGCTCCGCCACCAGAAACCGCTCCGGCTGGTCGGTCAACTGGTGCCTCGGGAAATATCGTTGCCCCTCTTTCAACTGCCTGACGACCTTCTCAAGCAAAAGCTCCAGCCCTTCCTTCTTCCGCGCCGAAATAGGAATCACGTCCGCAAACGGATGCAGCGTAGACCAGTGTGCTATCAACGGAAGCAAGTCCTTCTTGGGAATCGCGTCCATCTTGTTCAGTACCAGGATCACCGGGCACTCCAGCTTTTTGATCAGCGAAAGCGCGAAGTCGTCCTCGGCAGCAGACATCGCCCGCCGCGAAGCGGTGAATTTGTTCCCCTCTTCGCCCTGGGGCAGCCGGTGCGTCACGTCTACGATAAACAACACCGCATCGCGCGACTCCAGCGCATCATGTACCTCCTGCATCATGCGCCGGTCCAGCTGAGTATCCGGTTTATGGATCCCCGGCGTATCAACCAGCACGACCTGCGCAGCTGGATGTCCCGCCTCGCCTTTGGCCTTCTTCTTCAGCGGGACCTCAAGCACTCCATGGATCCGTGTCCGCGTCGTCTGCGGCTTATGTGTGACGATAGCGAGTTTCTGCCCGAGCAGAGCGTTCAGCAACGTAGACTTGCCCGCATTCGGGCGACCGACGATAGAGACGAAACCGGAGCGAAAGGCCATTCCCCTTATTATGCGCTGTCAGCCACGTTGAGACCGCGGTCCTCCGCTAAACTGGCGCATCGCTCTCCTCACAGGTTGCACCTCCAGCAAAATGCACCCAAGGCCTTGCGTTGCTTCTCGTGCTCTCAGCGCCGCTCTTTGCTCAAGCCTCCGCGCGTCTGCGCTCGACCGACATTCGTCCCGACGACAGCGTTACATTCTCCTATAGATGCGGCGGCCACAAAGGTCTCACTCGCCCTCGATCGGACCTTCACGGAGCTCCGACGGCCTGACTACTTACTCCCGTCAGTCGCGACCTCTTTTAGGTAAGGAGCACTCAGGGGCCCCTTCGTCTTCGCCAGCCCCAGCAGTGTCGGATAAAACTGAACGAAGGTCGTATCCACCGCAGCATGCTCTTCATGGCACTGGTAGCAAGCTGCCGGCCGCTTCACCATCTTCGCGCTCCCGGGCCCATCAAACTCGTAGAACCCCCACCCACCCTCCAGCTTCGAATCTTTTACGTGCACCTCCATTCCCATCACCTCCTGCGACTGTGTATGCCCACGCTTATTGATCGAGCTCGGCCCCTCCGCCCCACGGACCTCCAGCACCAGTATCGTCTTGTCAGGCCAGCTCCCCGTCTCCAAAAAAGCCCGGTAGGCCGATGGGTTGACGAAAACATTGTCGAACATCGAGTGACCTGTTATCGAGGCACTAGGGCTATAGCTCATGTCCACCCCTGAGGTGAGAAAGACCCACTCCCGGTACCGCTCCGGCATCTTCAACTCGCCATTCGCCGTATAGTTCGGCCCCTCTGCGGCTGCAACACTTCCCCCAGCACCGCGCGACGGCCCAACGGCTCCTTGTTGTGGAACTACCGTCAGCAAAAACAGAAAGAGTGAAGAACGCAACATCGCATGCCTCTCAGAATTCAGGTTCAGGGTCTCATGCCGGGACGTCGGCCCCCCCAAAAAACGTTCCCGCGCAGAAGTTGAACAAAGCAAACGCTGAAGAAAAAAGTTGGCATCCGCATCCACACCGACACCTCCGCCCATGCGTCAATTCGCGGATAATCATCTCTAGCGCATGGAATCTTTCTTCACACGTTTCAAGAACGTTCTGGTTCTGGTTGCTGTCCTCCTGGCCCAAACCATCGGTCTCGCCGTCCAGGTTCGCCGCCCCGTCGACCCCACCGCACCCGACGGCAGCAGCGTCACTCTCATCCGTTACTGGGCCGTCTCCACCGTCACGCCGTTCGAGCGGTTCTTCCACGGCCTCGGCTACAACCTTCGCCACGGCTGGTCCAACTACATCGACCTCCGCCACACTCGCCAGCAGAACCACGATCTCCAGGAGCAGATCGCCCGCCTCCGTCTCGAACAGGCCGCCTTCGCTGAAGACGCCATTCAGGGCCATCGCCTCCAGGCCCTCCTCGACTTCCAGCAACATTACGTCTCGACCACAGTCGCCGCCCAGGTCATCGGCACCAGCGGTAACGACCTCTCCCGCGTCCTCTACATCGACAAAGGCTCGAAGGACGGACTAAAGCCCGACCAGGCCGTAATCACGCCCGATGGCATCATCGGCAAGCTCCGCGACGTCTTCCCCCACACCTCGCAGGTCCTCCTCATCAACGATCAGACCTCCGGCGCTGGCGTCCTCCTCGCCTCCACACGCATCCGCGCCATCCTTCGTGGCAGCACCACCGGCCAGATCTTCATCAACAACCTCACCCCTGACTCCCGCATTAAGCCTGGCGAGCAGGTCCTCTCCTCCGGAGGCGACCAGGTCTACCCACGCGGCCTTCCCGTCGGCACCATCGAGTCCATCGCTCCCGACCCGGAACACCAGCCCTACACCCTCATCCAGCTTCGTCCTGCAGCCAACCTCAACCAGCTCGAAGAGGTCCTCGTCATCACCGGCACCCAGCCCACCTTGCCTCACGAGGCCCAGCATGACCTGGCCGTAGGGGCCACCACCGCCGAGGCTGCCGCAAAACAACTCGCCGATCAGCAGGCCGCCGACGCAGCCGCTAGGTCCGCGGCCCAAATCGTAGCCGACCGTCTCCCCAGCCTCCACGATCCTGACCATCCAGAGGCCGCTGCCGCTAACGCCGCGGCCCCGGGAGCACCTGCAGTCCCACCGGTCGGAGTCGTCCCGAAGCCACTCCCAACCGTCCATCCCGACCGCTACACGCCCGGCACGACACCTGCGGCCGCCGACCTCAAACCCGGCGCTGCCGACAGAAACAACCCAACAAGCACCACAAATCCACCCCCTTCCACCACCACGCAACCTTCAACTACCCCGCGACCAGCTCCAGAAAAGCCACAACCCCAGACCGACTCGACCCAACCCCAAAACCCTCAACCGTAGTAAGCGAACCGAAGACCAGAAACAACCACCACTCACCAAAAAACTAACCACAGTCCTTATGGCCACCCGCAGCTACACATCCCGCCGAGAGCTCGAGCAGCACAGCTTTCCCCCAGCCGTTGCGGTCCTCGTGCCGCTGGGTGCGATCCTATTGCAGGCCCTTCTTCCAAAACCTTTTCCGCGCCTCGCCATCCTCGATCTCCCCCTCATCATCACCGTCTTCTTCGCCGTCTCCCGCCGCAACCCCGTCGCCGGCACGCTTACCGGCGCCGCCATCGGCCTGCTCCAGGACGCCCTCACCAGCCAGCCCATCGGCGTCAACGGCATGGCCAAGTCCGTCATCGGCTACATCGCCGCCAGCATCGGCATCCAGATCGACGTAGAGAACCTCACCACTCGTGTCTTTATCAACTTCGGCTTCTTTCTACTCAACAGCTTCCTGATCTTCCTCATCAACCGCCGCCTCCTTGGCAACGCCGGCTTCCATCTCCTCTGGATCCACGAGCTTCTTCGCGCTGCCATCAACACCGTCGTGGCCCTCCCGATCTTCTATTTGCTCGACAACACCAAGCGCAGTGAGTAAAACCCGGGCCCCAGCCGTCTAACGAACAACGTTGATACACAACAGTAGTGGCCGGCCCAGCACCACCAGTCGTAAACTGAGATAAAGCATGGAACCATCGCACCAATCCGAAGCCCAGAACCTTGGCCCCAACGGCAAAGCCGAAAAGCTGCCCATCGGCAAGCTCCACTCTGTCCAATACCTTATCGCGCTTGTTCTCGCCGTCCTTCTCGTCGGTCTCTGGCGCCTACAGGTCCTCAACGCCGAAAACTTCCGTTCTCTCGCCGAGGCCAACCGCATTCGCAAGGTCCCCATCCTCGCACCCCGCGGCAAACTCTTTGACCGTGAAGGCCGCCTCCTCGTCGACAATTACCCCTCTGTCACTTGCTATCTCCTGCGTGAGCAGGTCAAGGACCTCGACGCCGACCTTCCCCTCATCTCACAGGGCCTCCACATCTCCGTCGATCAAATTCATTCCATCCTCCGCCACTATCAGATCGCGCCCAAGTACCAGCCCATCCCCCTCAAGCAGGACATCACGCCTGACGAGCAGGCCTTCATCGCCGCGCACCGCGACGAGCTTCCCGAGCTTGAGACCCTCGACGAGCAGCGCCGCCTCTACCCGAGCGACGGCTTCGCCGCTCACCTCATCGGCTACGTCGGCGAGGTCTCGGAGCAGATGCTCGCCAACGATGACCGATACTCCCTCTACTCTCCCGGCGACGTCGTTGGACGCTCCGGTGTAGAAGCAACCTATGACGCTCTACTCCGCGGCACGGACGGCAGTCGCGACGTCATCGTCAACAGCCATGGCAAGGAGCTCGGCCATCTCGGACAGGAGCTTGCCATCCCGGGCAAAGACCTGCGCCTCACCATCGACCTGGACATCCAGATGGCCGCCGAAAAGGCCATGGAGGGCAAGAATGGCGCGCTGGTCGCTATGGATCCGCACACCGGTGAGATCCTCGCCATGGTCTCGCGCCCGACCTTCGATCCCAACCAGTTCGCCGTCCGCCTCACCCGCGCCTACTGGAACCAGATCGTCACCGACCCGAACCATCCCCTGCTGAACAAGACCATCCAGGCCCAGCTCGCACCTGGCTCGACGTTCAAGATCATCATGTCGTTCGCGGGCCTGGAAGAGCGCGTCGCGCAGGACATGCACGTCGTGTGTAACGGAGGCGGCACCTTCTACGGCCACTTCTTCGCCTGCGACAAGCATCACGGCATGGTCGATATCGACCACGCCATCCCGTGGTCCTGCGACACCTTCTACTACACCCTCGCCGAAAAGCTCGGCATCGACACCATTGCCAAGTACGCCACCTCGTTAGGGCTCTCGCAGAAGACCGGGATCGACCTGCCGGACGAGGCTACCGGCACCATGCCCTCCACCCAGTGGAAACTCAAGAACTTCCATGAGAAGTGGTACGCCGGCGAGGTGATCTCGGTCGGCATCGGCCAGGGCGCCGTCACCGTCACGCCTCTGCAGCTCGCACGCGCGCTCGGTGGAATCGCCTCCGGCGGGGCCCTCGTGCGTCCGCACGTCGTCTTTCCCGACGAGGTCCCAAAGGAGTTCGCCGAGAACATCGTTACTAACTACCCCGGCTCCGGCGATCGCGTCATCCCCATTACGCCCTCCAACTGGGAGACCATCACCGACGCCATGGCCGCGACCACCACCACCGGCACCGCCGCGGCCGTCCACCTGGAAGGCATCGACTTCGCCGGCAAGACCGGCACCGCGGAGGTCGTGAACCACAGCGCCGGCACCACCAGCCTGGGCACCGGTAACGCCCGCGCCAACGCCTGGTTCGTGGGCATGGTACCGCGCCGCAATCCAGATATCGTCGTTGCTGTGCTGTGCGAGCATGGCGGCTGGGGAGCCGAAGCCTCCGCCCCGGTCGCCGCAAAGGTCATCAACGCCTTCGTCACCAAGCAGCGCAAGCGCGACAACAACATCCGCATCGCGGACACTCCAAAGCCCAAGACCACCCCGACGACATCCTCCACCACAAAAACCCCGGTTCCAACCGCCGAATAGCCGCACTGCTTCACCGTATGCCAGACGCCCCCTCACCCTTCGTCCGAAACCGCGAAACTCCCACATAGAAAATATTCGCGTCGGTCCCTGGATTTTCCAGGCTGATACCCGCGTTGGAGAGATGCTGAAATCGATAGCCGATCGTCACGGCCTGCGTCTCCTTGCGAAAGATGTTGACACCCACACCAACATCGACCATATACATAAACTGCGAACCCTGTGGCGCGAGCACTCGGTCGGCGAAATAGATAAATCCAGCATTATTGCTAAGGAACGGCTGCACCCGGTTGTGCAAACGAAAGTCCGCCTGAAATCCCTCCGGGCTAATCCCGCTTCCATACACGCGCTTCCGCAGGTTATAAGGAGCTGGTCCCAGCGGTGTCTGCCAATCGATCATCGCCAGTGCCGTGATCTCCGGCGAGTAGCGCAGCGCCCAATGCTCATGAAGCAGGAACCGGTACGAGTAGCGCACATCGATCGGCATATACTTCACATCGCTCGTACTCCCCACGACGTGACCGCTGATCAGCGAAAGCCCCCACCACGCCCCCAATTCGTGGGTCCCGCCGGGCAGCGCCGATGCCTGCACCGCAGGTCGCTGAGATACAGTCCGTACTACGTTCGTTGAAGAAATATTTGTGACGACCTCCTCCTCGCTCGGCACCTTCGCGGCCTGCTCCTTCCTGCGCCGAAGCACTCACCGTCGGCGTCGGGTCGCTCCAGAACGAGTTCGCTTTCACTGTGCGCGAATCCCGGTACCACGGCGGACGGAAGCGAAGAATGTTCGCCGTAGTACGCCCGGGAGTCAGGAACGAATACCCCATCAACATAAACGGATTTCGATTGAAGTCTTCCAGATGCCGAACGACCTTCTTGTCGATGATGTCCTCCGCCACCGTCCAGACAGTACCGCCGACCGGCGTCGTCACCAGGCTGACAAACCCTGTCTCGTTCCTGGTACGACCGTCATCGTACGAGAGGTGGTCGCCCTGATGCCCCACCCCCGACTCTCCAATTGGCCCAAGTTTCCACTCCGTGCTGTAGACCGTTGAAAACGCCATCGCTCGCAGCCGGCTTCTCCAGTAAGGACGAGTGTTCGAGAACTCGAGCGTCATTCCCTTGGGATCGTTCTGGATCCACAGAAAGTTCGTAATATCTCCCATCAGCGGATGGCCAATATAGTCGTCCAGCATCGGGTTGCCGTCCGCCCAAACCGAGAACTTATAGCCCACCACTGAATTCACATAGCGCGTCCACCAGTTTCCCGTCGTCGTCTCATACCGGTACCAGTAGCCAGAGTAGACGTTGGCGGTGTTCTGCCACGTGATGAAGACCGCGGACGAGATCAGCAACTGCCGCCAGTGCACCCGGCACTCCGGAGCGCTCGTCTTGTCGTAGGGACACTCCTTCAACGGCACTCTCGCTCCAGTCACAGAGACAGTTTCCCCGGTCACCGCGCTCCGTCCTCCTCCCGGAACCGGCGCATCCGGCAAGTCATCGTAGGAGCTCTCTTCCACCGCCTCCGGGCCGATCTTGGGGCCCACAAACCCGAGGGCCGGTTCGCTAAGAGGCCCAGTCTGGAAGCGTTCCTGCGCGTAGCTCTGTCTCGACTGGTAAGCCTTTGCGACTCCGCTCGATAGCAGCGCCAGCGCTCCGGCAACACCGCAAACAAGGATCCATAATCGGTGGGCAGATTTTCGTCTTCGAAGCGGCGGCCACTCGCCATCCGCGAAAGAGACCGGTTTGCTGAACAACAGGGCCCGCATGGATCGAACTCCTGCACTTACAAGTGAGGATTCGTGCCTGCCGTACCTTACGCTGCGAGCCATCCGCAGACGCGGTAAGACTAGCACACGTCTGCCTTTGCACCGAAATCCCGGAGTCCCGCCGCTACCCTGACTTCTGTTGTTCGCCTCCGAAATCCGCCCCACAGCAGGCACAGGAACTCGTTACACTATCAAGAAGCATGGCTCGCCTCTCCTCCTACCGCGACTTCGACTGGGCCCTTCTCGGCTTCGTCCTTCTGCTTTCGCTCATCTCTGTCCTCGAAATCAAGTCCGCCACCCTCCACACCAAGTTCCACGGCTTTGACCACAAGCAGATCGGCTTCCTCGCGATCGGCATCGTCCTGATGTTCCTCATCTCGCTGATCGACTATCACCGTCTCATCGACACCGTCCATTGGGCCTACGGCATCGGCATCCTCTCTCTCATCGCCGTCGCACTCTTCGGCACCAAGGTCCATCGGCGGCAAGCGCTGGATCAGCTTCCACGGCGCCCACTTTCAGCCCTCGGAGTGGATCAAGCTCATCCTCATCGTCGCCGTCGCCCGTTACTTCTGGGGGCTCACTGGCAGGGACCTGACCTGGGCCGACATAGGCAAAGTATCGGCCATGGTCTTCGTCCCACTTGTGCTGGTGCTCAAGCAGCCCGACCTCGGCACCTCCCTCACCTACCTGCCCATCCTCATCTGTGGCCTCTTCCTCGGCGGCATCCGCTTCAAACAGGTCGCCATTATCCTCCTTGCCCTCGTCTTCGTCGGCGGCATCGCCTGGAAAAGCGGCAAGCACCTGAAGCCCTACCAGCAGGCCCGGATCAACGCCTTCATCAACCCCGACTCTGACCCCCGCGGCTCCGGTTATCAGATCCGCCAGTCTCTAATCGCCGTCGGCGCCGGAGGTATCTGGGGCAAGGGCGCCAACAAAGGCACCCAGACCCAGGGCGACTTCCTCCCCATCCCATACACCGACTTCATCTTCGCCGCCTTCTGCGAAGAGCACGGCTTCGTCGGCGCTGTCGGAGTCCTGTTGCTCTACTTCCTCATCCTCATGCGACTCATCCAGAACGCCCAAACCGCCTCCGACCTGCCCGGCAGCTTCATCATCATGGGTGTGGTCGCAGTCATCGTCTTTCAGATCGCTGTCAACGTCGGCATGGTCGTCGGCCTCATGCCGGTCACGGGGATACCTCTGCCTCTACTCAGCTACGGCGGCTCCTCCGTCCTCTTCACCTTCATGGCCCTCGGCATCGTCATGAACGTCCGCATGCGCCGCTTCGTCAACTAAGCAGACGGGTGGAAACGTCTCAAAAAAAACGTTGGTGAAAGAGGATTTCGGGCCGGGTGGCCCGTAATGCAGGCCAGGTCTAATTCGTAAGCGTCATTCCGTCCGTAGCGCCGTCAGAGGGTCGACACTCGCCGCTCGGCCTGCAGGCACCGCACTCGCCGCCAGCGCAACCAGTGCCACGCCCCCCACTGCCAGCAGATAACTCACCGCATCAAATGGTTTCACGCCGTACAGGGACGACGTCAACGCACGCCCCACCAGCATCGCCAGCGGAACACCCATCACCACCCCCACCGCCGTTAGCACCAGACTGTCCTTCAGGATCATCCAGACCACCTGCTCGCGGCGGGCCCCCACAGCCATGCGCACTCCAATCTCGGCCGTCCGCATGCTCACGCGATACGCCAGCGTCCCATACAGCCCCGTTGCCACCAGAATCACTGCCAAAAACCCGAAGAACCCGGCGAGCCGCGCAAACAGCACGTGCTGCGATATGGTCAGATTATATTGTGCACGTTGCGTCATGGGCCGTATCAGCGGCAGGTTCGGATCCATCGACTGCACGGCTCTGCGAGCGGATGGAAGAATCGCGAGCGGCTCGCCATGCACGCGCATCTCAACATGCATCGCCCCGATAATCGGAATCTGTGCGTACATGTACCAGGCCATGGGAATTGGCTCTTCGTCGATACTGCGATATTTGTGGTCCTTCACGACGCCCACGACTGTCATCTCGTAACGCCCATCGTCGGTTCCAATCATGTGGCCCAGGGGATCCCGATTAGGCAGGAAGCGTCTCGCAAACTCCTCATTGATGATGCCGGCATGGGGGGACGTCGCGGTATCGGAATCAGCAAAATCGCGGCCGGCGAGTACAGGTACCCCTAAGGTGTTGAAGAAATCCGGCCCCACCACATTGCTGCGGACCGTTCTCGATGCGCCATTCGCCACGTCCGGCAGCCTGCCGTCCACCCTCATGTCGCTGTTATCCGACCACCACGATCCGATCCGCTCCTCCATGATGGTCACCGATTCCACACCCGGCAGGGCACGCAGTTTGCTCATCAGATCTCGGTAGAAGGCGACGCCATCAGGTACCGACGTTATATTTGGTTTCACTCCGAAGACGACAAGGCCTTCAACGCGCATTCCAAGAGGAGTGTTTTCCAAGTTGCGCAGCGTGCGAATCAGCAACCCTCCGCCAACCAGCAGCACGACGCATAGCGTCAATTGGAGAGCGACAATAATCCGACCCATCCGCGATTTGCCCGCATCCGTATTGGATGTCGCTGCCGAAGTCTTCAGCGCCAGCTCCGCTCCGCCGGCAAGTGCCACACGCATCGGGGCTACGCCAAACAACAGCGCGGCAAACACGAGCACTGCGAGGGTGAACAGAAGCACCGTTCTATCCGGCGCAAGGCTGGACTCGATTTGCGCCCATCCCCCCAGCAACCGCGTCGCCATCTCTGCAAAGCCCCACGCCAGCGCGCCGCCCGCCGTCACCAGGATCAAACTCTCCGTCAGCAGTTGCCGCAGCAACTCGCCGCGGCCGGCTCCCAACGCCTGGCGCACAGAAAACTCGCGCTGCCGCGCCGCATTCCGCGCTATCAGCAGCATCCCCACATTCGCCAGCGCAATCAGCAACACTAGCCCCACCATCGCCATCAACATACGCAACGGCTTGCCGTATTGCATGTCATATCCGGGGAAACTCTTCGCATCCGCCAGGCTAATGACTGGCGGCTTCTCGCCCTTCATTGGCGAGCCCAGCCCCACATATGCCGACCTTTGAAACACAGGTTGCAGTTGCGCCACCGCTTGCTCCCTGGTTACGCCCGGAGCAAGGCGTCCAATCAGGCGCAGGCACCACCACGTGGAATTTGTGATGTACGTTTTGCCGTCCTCCGGAGGATTGCCCCAGGCATTCAGCTCCGGACGGCCCTGCAACGGAATCCAGAAATCGGTCGACCCACCTCCTTCGACACCTTCAAAGCCCTCAGCGGCGACCCCTACAATGGTGACGGCCACGCCGTTCACATACAGCGTCTTTCCCAATACATCCGGGGCCCGCGCGAACCGCCGCGTCCAGTAGTTGTAACTGATGACGGCAATGGGCGCATGGTTCGTCTCGTCCTCTTCGCTGAAACCGCGTCCGCGTGCCAAGGCCACGCCCAGCCCGGAGAAGAAAGTACCGCTCACCATGTCTCCTTCCGCCTCCTCCGGCTGCGCTTCATAACGGACTGCGACCTTGCTGCCCGACAGCGGCACATAGGCCATCACTACCGAGAGACTGCGGGCCCGCTGCCGCAGCGCATCGTACACAGGATATGAAAGTGTTTCGGTGGTATCGACGGTGCCCGTCCCGCGAGGTGGGTTGGAAGGCCTCAAATACACCAGGCGATCCGGATCCGCCACCGGCAGCGACCGCAGCAGCACAGCATTCATCACGCTGAACACCGCCGTGTTCGCTCCAATCCCCAGCCCCAGCGTCAGAATCGCCGTCGCTGCAAATACCGGACTCTGTCGGAGCGACCGCAACCCGAATCGCAGATCGCGCAAAAGCCTGTCCAATCCCACCCATCGGCCTTTCAAGTAGAAGCGCTCCTGTGCCGCCCGCACATTCCCGAACTCACGCCGCGCCTTCCGCCGCGCCTCGTCCTCGCTCAAGCCCTCACGCTTCAGATCGTCGGCTTCGAGTTCAAGATGCGCCTTGATTTCTTCCGCAAAATCCTCTGTACTCCGTTTGCGCCAGAACATACCTTATGCCTCCTCGGTTTGCGGCCCATTGCTGGAATCCAGGATCAAACCCATCGCCCGCGTCAGCCGCCTCCACTCGCTGGTCTTCTCCAGAAGCTGCTCGCGCCCTTGCGGTGTCAACGAATAAAAACGCGCCTTGCGGTTGTTCTCGCTCACGCCCCACTTGGCGCTTATCCACTTCTTCTCTTCCAAACGCTGCAACGCGAGATACAGCGATCCATGGTCAACGAAAAATACCTCTTCCGACTGCCGCTGAATCAATCGCGCCACGCCTTGCCCATGGCACGGCCCCAGCACAAGCGTCTTGAGGATCAGCAGGTCCAGCGTCCCCTGCAATAAGGCGATGCGGTCGTCGTTACTCTCTTGGGTAGCCATCCGACCCAAGTATTGACTTGTTTGGGTCGGATGTCAACCCAAACAGAGAAGACACATGTGTGGAACCAGGCCGCCAACTACGGAAATCTTCCTCCGAACTGGCTTCTGTAACAGGTTTAGTGCAATACTGTATTAACACCTGTTCGGCTGTAGATGCCGCTCAGCGTACTATCCCGCTACTCGGGCGCACGGTCGCCAGTCAGCGGAAACAAATGACTTTAGAAGAAAAGGCCGGCCAGGCGAGAGACATCGATCCGTTGGCCGGACAGGTTTTAGGGAAAATGATTGCATCCGGATGGCGAACGGCCCCGCCTCAAGTCTCTGATTTTGAGGTTGTTATGGCCACAAACTCCGCATGTCAACTGTCGTTCGAAGCGTCCCCTCGTGTCCCCGATCTCCCAAGTGTCGCCCAACGCGCGTTCTCCGAGAGCACGCTCACGGCTGAGCTGTCCCAACACCTCGCACCGGCTATCGAGTTCTGTTCACACGCTTCCGCGTCCCGCCCCCTGTCCGCTCCACGGTGAGCCAAGCCTGGCCCTGAAGCCAGGTCAACTCGCGATTGTTCTCTGTCTCGGTCTGCCGCTCGCACCATATGGGCGGGCAGAAAGAGCACAGAATGTCGAAAGAAATTTACATCAGCAGTACCCCACACGAGACCCGTCTCGCCATCGTCGAAAACGACGCCCTCACTGAGATTTATTACGAGCGCGAGAACGAATATACCCTCGCCGGCTCCATCTATAACGGCAAAGTCACCCGCGTCCTCCCCGGCATGCAGTCCTCCTTCGTGGACATCGGCCTCGAGCGCGACGCCTTCCTCTACATCACCGACTTTATGGAAGAAGCAGGCGACTCCGCTGACTTCGACACCAACGGCGACTCCAACCGCCGCTCTGAAGGCCGCCGCAACGGTAGCGCCCCCGCCCTCGAAGGCACCATCGACAGCCCCTCCGAGGACGTCACCGACTCAGCCAACCGCAACGGCCGTGGTGGCCGTGGCCGTGGCCGTCGCGACCGCAGCGGCAACCGTGACCGTCAGCCCCTCTCCGACACCGCCGCGCCCATAGACTCCCAGAACCAGGACGCTCCTGACTTCGACCGCCCAGCCGACTTCGCCCCAGAGAACGCCCCCATCGTCCGTACCGACGAAGCCGACCTTGGCGAAGGTGCACCCGGAGCCGACGGCACCCGTCGCTGGCGTGGCCGCCGTGGCCGTCGTCGCGGCCGCGGTCCCGGTCAGCGCGACGAGTCCCCACAGATCGCAGGCGCACCAACCACCGGACCCGTCAGCGAAGTCTCCTACGGAGATGACTCCTTCGACGTCGACATTGATATCGACGGCGCTACCGCTGCACCCAGCACCAACACCGCACCCATAGCCTCCGCCTACTCGACCACCGAAGCAACCAGCCCCACCCGGGAAAACACCGGCCGCAGCGACCGTAACAACCGTGGAGGCCGCGATCGCAACGACCGCAACCGTGGCAGAGGCGATCGTGGCGGCCGCGATAACCGCGAACCCCGTGTTCCTCGCGGCTTTGCCCCCAAGACCTCACTTTACGGCGTAGACGACGCCCCGGCCTACAACGAATCCCCAGAGCTCGACGCCGCAGCCGAGCCCATCATTCTCCCCGGTGAGTCCCTCTCCAAATACCGCCGCGAGAATGAGACTCCGACCGCCTCTGCACCCCAGCCCGCCGCCAACATTATCGTCCCTGCGGCCCCGGAGTTCACCATCCCCTCGGGTTGGGACGGTGGCGCCACACTCCCCGGCGAGTCGCTCTCCCGCCACCGCCGCACAGAAAATCGTCAAGACACTCGCGCCGAGTACCGTCAGGACTCCCGCGAAAGCTATCGCAACGACCGCGAGTCGGAACCACGCGCCCGGGTAGTCCCCGAAGAAAACGCAGCCAGCATTGCTCAGACCACCGAGAGGCGGCCCGACGTCGAACCCAACACACACTCCGAACCTGTCCCCCCAGCTCCGCTCGAGTACGATCCCACCATCGCCTCCGCCTCCTACCGTCTAGACCCTGCAGCTCCCAGCGAGTTCCGCCAAAGCGCCCCGGTCCTCGAGGTGCCAGAAGCCCTGGAAGTTGAAGCTCTCGAAGCTGAAGAATTCCGCGACGACACTCCGACTCATAGCATCACTCCCAACCCAGGCGAACAAGTGGCCCAAGTCCAACCCGAGCCGATCGACACCATCCACGAAAGGTTCGACTGGCAGACCCCGGCAAACCCGACCCCGGCCGTCGAAGCCAAGACAACTCCCCACGAACTCACAACTCTCCACGCCACCGGCGACATTACCTCCGAAGCTCCGCCCAGCACCTTCATCCCCGCCGCCGGCGCACTCGTAGAGGAGACCCTCGACGAGGAGGACTACAACACCACCCTTCACGCCAGCTCCATCGAGGAGATGGAGGACTTTGACGAAGAGGAGACTCTTGAAGGCGCCGCCGACCTCGGCACCATGCTCCGCGAGATGTCCATCGACCACATCACTGGCTCCGGCACCGGAGAGGGCCCGAACGAAGCGGACCTCGACGAGGACGACCTCGAAGAAGAAGACACCATCCACGATCCCACTCTCGGGGATCTCGATGACTCGGACGAAGACGAAGACGACGAGGAAGACCTCGACGAGTCCGACACCGAAGAAGACGTCATCCACGAAGAGTTCGCCGAAGGCAGCGACGCTCCCTCCAACGGCTTCGACCAGGCCCAGCCAGGTGTCGCCGTCCCGGCCCGCGACCGCTCCAACGATCGTGGCCGTGGCCGCCGCGATGGCCGACGTGACGGCCGCCGCTTCGGACGCAGTGATCGAAACGACCGTCCCCGTCACACCGGCGGCGCAGGCGACCGCGAGCGCTCCGGCGGAGGCCGCGACCGCCGTGGTGGCCGCTCCTCCATGCAGTCCACCAACCTCCCCGCCATCAGTGAGCTCCTCAAGCCCGGCCAGGAGATCCTCGTCCAGATCGCCAAGGAGCCAATCGCCAAGAAGGGCGCCCGCATCACCAGCCACATCGCGCTCCCCGGCCGCTTCCTCGTCTTCATGCCGACCGTCAACCATACCGGCGTCTCCCGCAAGATCGAGTCCGACGGCGAACGTCGCCGCCTGAAGGAAATTCTCCTCAGCGAAAAGGGCGAGGCCTCCGGCGGCTTTATCGTCCGCACCGCCGCCTCAGGGGCCAGCGAAGAAGAACTCCGCAGCGATCTCCGCTTCCTCCTCAACCTCTGGGCCGACATCAAGCAGCGCTCCGAGTCATCGAAGTCGCCCGCCCTCATCTACCACGACCTCAACCTTGTCGAGCGCATCCTCCGCGACCAGGTCACCGACAACTTCTCCGCCATCTGGGTCGACACCGAGACCGACTACGAGCGCATCCTGCGTTTCCTGCAGCGCTTCCAGCCCTCGCTCATCCGCCGCGTAAAGCTCTACACCAAGGAGACCCCGCTCTTCGAACAGTTCGGCATCACCGAAGAGATCAACAAAGCCCTCCGCTCCAAGGTATGGCTCAAGTCCGGCGGCTCCATCGTCATCAACCAGACTGAGGCCCTCGTCGCGATCGATATCAACACCGGCAAGTTCGTCGGCAAGACCGCCCGCCTCGAAGACACCATCGTCAAGACCAACCTCGATGCCATCCCCGAGATCGTGCGCCAGATCCGTCTCCGCGACCTCGGCGGCATCATCATCATCGACTTCATCGACATGGACGAGCGCAAGAACCGCAACCGCGTCATGGCCGCACTCGAAGAAGAGCTGAAGAACGACCGCGCCCCATCGAAGGTCCTTCAGTTCAACGACTTTGGTCTCGTCGCCATCACCCGCAAGCGCGTCAAGCAGTCCCTCGAGCGCACGCTATCCACAACCTGCAACATCTGCACCGGCACCGGCATGGTCAAATCGCCCGTCACTGTCTGCAACGACATCTACATCGAGATGCGCAAGATGCAGCGTCATCTCGAGCGCGGCGACGTCATGCTCCGCGTCAACCCCGAGGTCGTCAAACAGCTGAAGGCCCCCGGCACCAGGTGGCTTCAGGAGATGGAGGAGATGGTCGGCAAAACCATCCTCGTCAAATCCGACCCCAGCCTCCACCCCGAGCAGTTCGACATCCACTAGAAGAACAAGAAATCGGCGCAGCGAGAGTGCCAGACCATTCTCACTGCGCCGAAAGCTCCAATGTCTTGCCTGTTTTCTCTCCCCATCCAAACCATCATCGTCTCGACCGGATCGGTTCACGGTCTCACCGTATGCGGCGCAGTGGAAAAATCCCTTTCTCCACGCAAACTTCGTACCGGGAAAACATGTCCGCCTTTTCCTGCTACTGCACGCAGTGGCTGGCCCAGCGGCCTCCGCAGAGACGCCCATAACCTCCCAATTGTCAAGATTTTGTCACCTCCTATACTCTAAAAAACACCCGTATCCTAGTCATCCCAAACGCTATTTCCTGCGTCATACACAACAACCGTATTAGAGTTGGGTTCAAGACTTTCATAGAACTCGCAGTACCAAGGGAGCCACACAAAGATGCACACCGTCAGCAGAAGCCGCCTTTTCTCGATCCTTGGCCGCACCGCGGCAGTCACTTTTTTCACTGCCGCAAGCACGTTTGCGCTGCACGCTCAACAGTCGGCCGGCACGGCCCCGTCCCTGCCACCAGTTAGTCTCAAATCGACCCTCACCGCACCCCTTGATCTCTCCACACCCGACGACCTCAAATACTCGAGCAGCACCGGCAGCGCCGAGTTGGCGGCGGTCGAGAGCTTCGACCTAAGCGGCAGCGCCGACCAGCCCCCTCCCCGTCGGAAATACAGCCGTCCCAACTATAACGACAGCCGCACCAACTCAGACGGCTCCGCCAAGTACACCTTCTTCGTCGGCGGCGGCTTCACCCTCCCCGTTGGCGGCACCCATAACTACCTGACCACAAGCTATGACGTTCAGGCCGGTGCCGGTCGCAACTTCAACAAGACGTTCGGCGTTAACGTCCAGTTCGACTGGGCCAACTTCGGCTTTCAGACCGCCACCCTCAATAATCTGTTGGCGATCTACAACGCCCCTCCACTGTACGCAAACTTCAATCAGCTCGGCGGCACCAGCCACGATTGGTCCTTTACCATTGGCCCCGTCGCGAACTTCTACAGCTCGGACACCTTCGGTGCCTACGTCGTCGGCGGAGTTGGTTTTTATCACAAGACAGCAAACTTCACGATACCTTCGCTCGGCGAATATTGCAGTCCGTTCTATGGATGCTTCACCTACCAGGCGAACCAGACCATCGACAAATACACCAGTAACGCCTTCGGCGTGAATGGCGGTGTGGGTATGACCTATAAATTCTCTCGCTTCGCGGGAGAAAAGTTCTACGTCGAAGCACGTTACGTCTACACTGCCAATTCGCCCCGCGCCTTCTCCTACGGCGACACCAACGGCAACGGTTTTAACGTCTTCCCTCAGAACAGCGCAAAGACCACCTTCATCCCGGTCACCTTTGGTGTCCGTTTCTAACAGCGTTCTTCCAATGAGGAGAAGAGAGGTCTGCCTCTCTTCTCCTCACTTAATTCCTTTTCCTACCGCTGTACTTTGCGGCATTTTTGCCACTCCTCTTTTGGGCCTGCTAAGGAATCGTTATTTCGACCCACGCTGCTCGCGTTTTTTTGTGAGCAGCGCAGAGGAGAAATCCGCTTCTCTACCCAAACCTCTTCCCGGTCACGTCCGTGCCGTTGACTTTGCCTGTCTCCCTCCCGGCCCATAAGATCACATCTCGCCCAGGCGACTGGTGTTGACCATCGCCCGTCCATTTTTCCCCTTATTTTACAGACGCAGGCCACTGTAAATCATTGACTACAAGGATTGTACGTCCAAGGTTCCGGGAGGGGGTACCTATCTCAGGTGAAGCAAAAAGCCCACCGTCACCCCAATTGTGGCGACGAGACTCATCGCAATCTGGTGCCCGAGACCGCGTTGTCGCATCTCCCAAGCATTCATCCAAAGCACCCCAACCAGGATCGCTGTCAGTCCTGCGCCGGTCAGCCACGGATGAGACCGGCCATTGATCAAGGCCGCCACATAACCGCCGGCCATGGCGCAGAACAGCCACACGGCGTCCTGTGCATACTTGTATCTTGTCCTGATCCGGTAGTCCTTCGAGACAAAACTGCGCGAAGCCGCGGTAATGCCGAAGGTCGCCGCCATCGACAGACCGACTGCCACCACGTATCCACAAAAGAGAGCAAGCGAAATATAACTCGCGGTAATGATCGACATAGTTCACCGGTCCTGCGGAGGCTGGCTTTATCGGATGCCTAAGTCTATCAGTCGGCCCCACGTCCATCGCCACACAGTGTAGAACGGTTAGATGCCCACAGGGTACGGTTTCTCATGCATCTGCTGTCCAGGGTCCCCGCTCCGTTCAAAACGCCCCTGCAACAGACTCAGCAACCCCGTATACCAGTACCCGAACACAAACAACACCAGAAATGGCACCGTAAAAAAGTTCTCAGTCGTGATCGCATAGTAAACGGTCCACGCGAAGTAGCACCCGATCGCCAGCTCGATCCAGGGCACAATCCCGAGCCGCTTGCGATACACCTTTGCCTGGGTCTTTTCGCCCTTCTTCTTCACGCTGTACTTTGGCGTCCTTGCAAACGCGCTCTTCACTCCGAACAGAGCCTCCAACACGGCCTTGGTATTGGTGATCGTCAACCCGACTCCGCCCAGCGCCATCACGAACGGCACATACATGATCGACACGTACCAACTCCTGGGATACAGCTCCTTCTGGCTCACCATGTAGAACGTAGAGACCGACATCGTGCTCGCGATAAACAGCGGAAAGTCAATTAGCAGCATCTGCAGCAGCCCTTGCCAGCTGCGAATGATCATCGCCGGCATCAGCAGCACGCTTAGCACAATCATCAGCGGATAGCTGATGTTCGCCGTCAGGTGATACCACGCTTCCAGCTTCGTATGCCAAGGCGCGTCGCTCTTCAGCACCCGCGGCAGTATCTTCTTACCCGTCTGGATCAAGCCCTTCGCCCATCGCGCCTGCTGGGTCTTGAACGCGGTCATCTCGATCGGCAGCTCGGCCGGACACTCGACGTCCTGCAGATATTTGAACTGCCATCCCACCAGCTGCGCCCGATAACTGAGGTCCGTATCTTCAGTCAGCGTGTCATGCTGCCAACCGCCAGCGGACGAGATCGTCTCCCGTCGCCACATCCCCGCCGTCCCATTGAAATTGAAAAAAACTCCAGCTCGACTGCGCCCACCATGTTCCAGCACAAAATGTCCGTCGAGAAGGATCGCCTCCACCTGCGTCAGGAAGCTATAGTTCCGGTTCAGGTGCGTCCATCGCGTCTGCACCATTCCGATCTCCGGCTCCGCGAAGTGATGGATCACCTGCATCACCCACTGGCGAGGCGGCACAAAGTCCGCATCGAAGATCGCCACAAACTCGCCCCGCGCCACCTCAAGCCCCTTATCGAGCGCCCCGGCCTTGTATCCATGCCGGTTGCTCCGATGCAGATACGCAATCGGCTGCGGCTCCATCCCTGCAAACCCGCGCGCATATCGCTCAACGATCTCCCGTGCCACCCCAGTCGTCTCATCGGTCGAATCATCCAATACCTGGATCTCAAAACGGTCCCGCGGATAATCGAGTTTACAAACCGCATCGATCAACCGGTCGATGACAAACTGCTCATTGAAGATTGGCAACTGGATCGTGACGAACGGAAGCTTCCCCTCAGCAAACCGCATGGGAGGGCCGCTCCACTTTGCAGCGTTCTTCTTGTTCTTGAAGTACAGCCACACCAGCTGATAGCGATGGATCCCATAAAACGCCAGGATGAGCATGACGATGAAGTAGGGAATCAGGATCGCCGTATCGAACGCGTTCCACCGGTAAAGACCATGGAAGTCATAAATCTTGTTTGTATAGTGCGCGTTCCAATAGTGGCGAAGTCCCTTAGGGGCCAGCAGCCACCCGAATAGGGCCGTCGATAGATGCAAGAAAGGTGACAGGTCGATGCTCCAGCGGAGGTTCAGGTATCCAGTAGATTCTACGCGATACGATGCAGAAATCTGTCCAGAGGGTCTTCCGATCAGGCCCTCAGCACAAAACTCAGTTCAAGAACATAGTCCTGTACAACGTGTCCCGCTGGACTGGCTTGAATCCCGCGTCCCGGATTACTTGCCGCACCTGCTCTTCAGTCCCAGCATTCGCCCCTTCAGCTAGCAGCACGCTGCCCACATCGTTGGCGCCAAAGCGCAGCCCCACCTGCAGCACCTTCAGCCCCTGTGTTTCCAGGTTTGATTGCACGTTCTCAATGTTGTCCAAATACATTCGCGAGATCGCCAGCGTCTTCAGATACTCCACCGCTGTCGCCTCTTCAAACCCGCTCATCGTCGAGCCATACGGAACAAAGCTCAGCGGTGTGAACGACGTAAAGCCGCCTGTCTGCTCCTGCAACTGTCGCACTGTCTCCAGATGGTTCACGCGATGTTCAAATGTCTCGCCGCTTCCGAATGCCATTGTTGCAGTCGTCTGCACGCCGAGTGCATGAGCAGCGCGATGCGCTGCAATCCAGTCCTCGGCCTTGCGTGTCTGGGCGCCTGAGTGCTGCACGGCGTCGTCGAGAATACCCGCGTCATCACCGGGGATCGAGTCGAGCCCCGCATGGTGCAGCTGTGCAATGGCGTCCCGCACGTTCAATCCGGACTGTTCTGCGATGGCGAGAACTTCGCGTGCTGAAAGACAGTGCATCCAGAGGGCAGGGAAGCGCTCCTTGATGCTGCGAAAGAGTCCGTCAAACCAGGCGATTGTCAGCTCAGGAGTGATCTTGCCCTGCAGCATTACGCCGGTGCCGCCCTTGGCGACGATCTTTGAAATACCTTCGAAGATGCGCTCAGGCCGCGCCATTGGCGGCTTTTGCGTAGTCGATCCTGCCGTCGATGGTGTAGCTTACGACGCCTTCAGGATGCAGGCGGCGGCGTACCGCGTCGGCCTCCATCCCAATTCCGATCAAATCATCGCTCGCAAAGCAGTCCAGGGCGTCTTTTTTGCTGATTCCCATGCTTCGATTCTACGGTTTTTGCGAAAAAAGTTTTTCTGTGGTGGAGAGGGCGTTTTGATTGGGGATATCGCGATTTCCACGGTTTTTATGCTGGTAAAAACGTGGTGAAATTGTGGTGAAATGCGTGGTAATTGTGGTGAGCGGAACGTCAATTTTGTGGTGACGAAAAACATGCCAGATTTTTCAAATTTATTTTCGCGTTTCCCATTCCGGTCTGGCTCTACCGTCCGTGAAGCACCTGTACCAGCAGGACGATGACCACCGCGACCAGAACCACCAGCAGAGAAACGCCGGCCTTGATCCACCAACCCAGCGAAGTCACCTGCTTCTCCAGGGCCCCCATGCGGTGATCGTGCTGTTCGACCAGGAGTCGCGCCTTTTTCACCTCTTCGGACACTTCGGTGATCTGCGCGCTTTGGTCCTGCAGTTGCCGGTAGAGTCCTGCGTGCGCCTTGGTCACCTGCCCCAGGTCGCCGCGAACGCCCTCGGCCATGGCCAGCATTGCGGCCTCGTTGGCCTGTTCCGCGGCGGCCTTTGAGGAGAAGAACTTGTCCGCCATCGGCAGCAGGCGAGATATATGAGGGAGCAACTCGAACAACTGCGCAATAATCTTTGGCCACATACGCCGATCCACCCCTTATCTCTGATCGCGCGACGCCATTGGGCGCAACGGTCTAACCATCGTAGACTACGCGGACCCGATTCAGGCCTTTATTTTGAGGGTCCGTACGGCTTCAGGGCCGTGCGCCCCTGCTGCCATCGAACAATGAGCGTCCCCACCGTCAGTAGCAGGATCGCGGTGATGGTTCCCTGCGACCAGAGGCAATAGATGCACCACTTCTGCAGCACGTAGGCCTCGATATAGCTCAGGAACGCGGCGAACAGGAAGCCGAGCTGGGCGAACTCAAACAGCAGCCACCAGCGCCCCATCAGCGCGACCGCGCCGATCGCGGCATACCCCGCGATGCCAAACAACGCAATCGGAACGTGCCATGCCTTGGGGTCTTCGTCGAAGGTGTGCGGGGGAAAGACAGCGAAGCGGCTGTGGTTCACCGCGCCGCAGTCGAATTTTTCGGTGACCGCGCAGGGCGGAGCGAGGCCCGGATCCATGTAGTGGACGCGCAGCGCCATCGTTGAAACGACAATTCCTGCAACTGCCAGCAATGCAATCAGATACTTCATGCATTTATTTTACGTTGGAGGCCGGAGTTCGTCCGAAATGTACATGCGTAACGGCGCGTATCATAGAGGCGAGGCCTCTCGAGGCCGTGCGGAGATATTTATGACTGAGAACCGTCTGGATCTGAACTCCTTTCCCACCATTATCGACGTGCCGCGCGAGCAGACCGCTTCGCTGCTGGCCAAGGTGCTCGGCATCACTTCGCTTGGCTTCCTGATCACGGCGTTCGGGGTCGCGACGGCGCCTCCATGGGGCACTCTTCCGGGGCTGATCGCGGTGTTCGCGCTGGTCTTCGGCATCAGCTTCGCGCGCAAGGCGAACCCTGCGCTTGCTCTGGGGCTATTTCTCGCGCTCACCTACTTCATGGGGTGGCAGATTGGCCCGCTGATTCACCACTACATGCAGACCGTCGGCTCGGCGGTCGTCTTTCAGGCCGCGGCAACTACCGGACTCGGCATGGCGGCGATGGGTTGCGTCGCGTATCTCTTCCAGATCAACTATCGCCGCATCGCCGGCATCGGTTTTGCGGCTCTGCTACTGCTGATCATCGCCGGCATCGCCAGCATGTTCTTCCACTTCATGACGCCCGACACCTACTCTTGGCTGACGCTTGGGATCTTCACGCTACTCACGGTGGGGGACTTCGCCCGCATCCGTGCGGGTGGCGACGGTCAATCTGCCGTGTCGCTTTCGCTCTCGATCTATCTCGACGCCATTAACATCTTCCTGGCGGTGTTGCAGTTGTTTGGGGGACGCCGCCGGAACTAGGCCGTACGGTAGCGATCAGGTACCTCTTTCGATTCAATAAATTGGCCGGCCAATAAATACGTTGGCTAACCCAGTCACCATTTGATCTTATGAGCTTCTGGATTCCACCATCGCTTTATCAGGTAGCTATTCCACCAGTATCCCAAACCGATATAGAACGGTACGAATATCGCTGTCCAGTGCATCCCCCGCACCATGCCAATGACGCCTCGGGACCCATCCGGGAAGGCCTAGTATCGTCAGAATGACTAGAACCAGTCCGAACCACTCAAAAAAGCCACGTTTTGCTCTAAGGGGCATGCTAGGCATGCTACCGCACTCTCCCATTGGCCGGAGTGTTGTGGACTGCAGCATTAATTCAGGCCGCCTCTTATGACTTTTGCCAGTTGATCGCGACAGATAAGTCCCGGAACATTTGACCCAGGACTTCCAGCGTAGCGGCAACGAGGCGTGAGTTGGTGAGTGGTCTATACAGATTTCTTTTGAGGACGGTTGCTCTCGGTGTCTTTGCTCTGGTCCTTGTTGTGGACGGTCAGGACGGCCGCGCGGCCACGCCAGATCAGGCCGGCTACAGCACACAAGCCGCAATTCAGGAAAGCGGAGAGACCGCCCAGCCGGCGCAGTCTAGCAAAACGGAGACGAAGCCAGAAAAGAAAAAAAAGAAGCCTTTTCCTCCTCGCGGCGCTATCGTCGTCGCACCGCTTCCAATCGTGAGTCCGGCCATAGGTGCCGGGATCGTTCCGGTCCTGGCGTACATCTTCCCGTTAGGCAAGGACGACAAAGTCTCTCCCCCGTCGACCATTGGAGCGGCAGGTCTCATCACGAACAACGGCAGTAGTGGGTTCGGGCTCGGCGCGAACCTGTTCATGAAAGAGAACAGATATGCGATCACGTCGCTTTACTTTCATGGCAACGTGAACTACAACCTCTACGGTGAAGGCGTTCCCGCCGGCAGTGCGGGCCTTAAGCTTCCGCTCGACCAGACCGGTCAAGTCTTCTTTGGCGAGGCGTTGCGGCGGGTCCCCTGGCAATTTTTTGTAGGCCCTCGATTTTGGACTGGCGATTCGGTTGTGACGCTCAGGCCCAGCAGTGGCGAAACCCCCGTTCCTCCGCCCGACCTTGGGCTGCACACGACCTTGCGTGCCCTGGGTGTACGGCTGATGCGCGACACGCGCCCAAACCATTTCTACCCGACCACGGGAATGTTCACGCAGTTCACAGCAGACTTCTTCGCAAAGCCTCTGGGCAGCAAATACACCTTTCAGAGTTACAGATTCACATTCAACAAATATGGGAGCCTGAGGAAGAACCAGGTGCTTGCCTACAACCTGTTCGTCTGCGGAACGGGCGGCGATCCGCCGTTTTACGGCAACTGCATTTATGGCACCAACAACGAACTGCGAGGATATGAGGCCGGTCGCTATCTCGATCGTTACATGATTGCGACCCAGCTCGAGTATCGGCTGTCTTTGCCAAAGAGATTCGGGCTTGCTGTCTTCGGCGGTGTTGGCGAAGTCGTCCCCGGCGGGGAAGAGATTTTCAGAATCGATAATTTACTACCGAGCGTAGGCGGAGGACCACGGTTCCAGCTGAGCAGTAAGTACCACGTCAATCTTCGCGCTGACTTCGCTCGGGGTAAAGATAGTTGGACATGGAGCATGGGAGTGGGCGAGGCCTTTTTAACGAGATCGGCGACATTTTCAGGGAAGGACGGTCGCGAAAGCCACTATCGGCTTGTACTCATCTGTGTGTAGATCCAGGGTCCATCAGCGGAGGACGAGCCATGCTCGTTCGTTCGACAATTTATTATGGAGTGGTGAACTCAACCAGCCGCAGACAATTCCTCACCCTGCTCGGAGCCACCGGCCTCTCCGCGGCCATTCCCTCGTCCGTATTCGCCGCGCCCGCGCCGCCGCAGGGGCCGTTCACCTTCCTCTTCGTTACCGACGCGCATCTTCAACCCGAGCTCAATGGCGTCATCGGCACGGACATGGCCTTCAAGAAGGGCCGCACCCTCAAGGCCGACTTCGCGATCAATGGCGGCGACCACGTCTTCGACGCCCTTGCCGTTCCTACTAAACGCGCCGTCACGCTCTTCGACCTCTACGACAAGACCGAACAGGACCTCGGTCTGAAGCTGTATCACACCATCGGCAACCACGACGTCTGCGGCGTCTTCCCGGCCAGCGGTGTCTCCGAGAGCGACCCGCTCTACGGCAAGAAGCTCTTCGAGCAGCGCTTCGGCAAGCTGTACTACTCCTTCGACCACAAGGGCCATCACTTTATCGTGCTCGACTCGATCGGCATAACGAACGACCGCTCCTACGAGGGCCGTGTCGATGCCTCGCAGCTCCAGTGGCTCGCCGCCGATCTCGCCGCGCTGCCTCCTGGAACGCCGATCATCGTGTCGACGCATATCCCCTTGGTGACGGCCTACCTCGCCTATATGCCGGAGACGCCTGTGCCCCCGCCGCATCACAGCCTCAGCGTCGCCAACGCTAACCAGGTGCTTGCCCTCTTCGCTGGGCACAATGTCATCGGCGTGTTGCAGGGCCACACGCACGTCAACGAGACCGTGATCTGGAAGGGCGTGCCCTACATCACCAGCGGCGCCGTCTGCGGCAACTGGTGGCATGGCACGCACCTCGGTACGCCGGAAGGCTTCACTGTGGTCACCGTCGCCAATGGAAAGATGACCACGCGTTACGAGACCTACGGCTTCAAAAGCATCGACCCGCAGAACACCTGAGTCCCATCTCGTTCGCTCCGTGATTCGCCGTGCGACCTCGCGAAGGACCGTCCATCGCCTTGAAAAATATGGGTTGACCAGCGCCTGCACTCAGGTATGCTGGGAACCAATTTGAGCGAGGCCGAATCCGCTGAGCTGTGCTCGCCCCTGCAGCACCCGGACCCCCAAATTCTGCACTTCAGGAGCCAAGACATGCAGTGTCCTGTTTGCCACAATGAAGTTGCGTCCCAAACTGCTTTTTGTAACCACTGCGGTGCGCCCCTTGGGGCCGCTCCAGCCACTCCGACCTATGCCGGTCCAGCCTGCTGTCACGACCGGTTCCGGACTGTCGGAGACAGCGGCCGCGGCCATCTCTTACATCACGATCATTCCGGCCATCATCTTCCTTGCAATCGAACCCTACAACAAGATGCCCTTCGTGCGGTTCCACTCCTTCCAGTCCATCGGCCTCTGTGTCGTATGGTTCGCGATCTGGCTGGTGGTCACTATCGCGCAAATCGGCCCTTCACTTCATTCCGTTCTTAGGGTTTCTCTTCATCTTCGTGCACCTGCTCGTCGCGCTCGGCATGTTCATCGTGTGGCTGATGGCTATCATCAAAGCCAGCAAAGGCGAGTGGTACAAGCTGCCCTTCATCGGCGACTTCGCAGAGAAGCAGGCGCACAGCTAGGCCCCAGGGTCTTCGGCGAGAGGCAAGTCTTCTCTCCGGGGGCCGTATGGCTTCAGCCGTTTCTCCATGATCTTCACCGCGGCCGCGCTCTCATCCACCATCACGAAGCTGCGTCCATGTTTCCCCGCGGCCTCACCCGTTGTGCCGCTCCCTGCAAAAAAATCCAGCACCGTGTCGCCTGGGTTCGAGTGCACTCGCACGATCCGCTCCAGTACTCCCAGCGGCTTCTGCGTCGCGTAGCCGGTCTTTTCCTTGCCGGTAGGCGAGACGATGGTGTGCCACCAGACATCGGTCGGTGTCTTGCCGCGTGCCGCCTTCTCGGCCCCCACCAGGCCCGGAGCCATGTAAGGAATTCGATCGCTCTCATTCAAATGGAAGGTGTAGCGCGTCGGGTCCTTCGTGTACCAGAGGATGTTGTCATGCTTGGCAGGCCACTTCTTGGTCGCGCGGGCGCCGTAGTCATAGGCCCAGATGATCTCGTTCTGAAAACACTCCCGCCCGAAGATCTCGTCGAGCATTACCTTGCAGTAGTGGACCTCGCGGTAGTCGATATGAAAGAAGAGCGAGCCGGTTGCTGAGAGCACGCGATGGGCCTCCACCATCCGTGGCCGTAGAAACCCGAGGAAGTCGTCGAACTGGTCTCCGTACCCGGAGCCGCCCGCTTGTTTCGCAAGCACCTCTGTGCGGTATCGCCGTCCGCCAAACCCTACGCGGTCGCCCGGCCTCATCGCGGACCGTCTTCATCTGTGTCCTGCTCTGCCGTTTGCCCGTATTGAAGGGAGGATCGACGTAGATCAGCTCGACTGATCCCGCCTTCATCTGCTGCAAAGCTTCCAGGTTGTCCCCAAGCACGATCCGGTTCATTCCTACTCTCTCCCGCACTAACACTAACGTACCCTTGGTTCCGGCCGCTTCACCGTGTATTGTTTTCCTCGGACTATTGAACGCACCACGAATGTCTGCGAACCACCTTATCTACGCCATGCTCACCCACCGCGGACGCGTCCGCCATGGCAATGAGGACACCTGCGCCGCCGCACCCGAGGCAGGGGCCTTCGTCGTCTGCGACGGCATGGGCGGGGCCGCCGCGGGCGAGATCGCGAGCAACCTCGCCGCCGACACCTTTCTCGCGCATCTGACTCCGCTTCCGAAGGGCGCACAGCCGCCGGCGAAGCCCCAGGTCCGCCTCATCGCCGCCATTCAGGCCGCAAACCAGGCCGTCTACCAGCAGTCCCGGCACTCGCCAAAGCTCGCGGGCATGGGCACCACGCTGGTCGCCCTTCTGCACGCTCCCATCCTCAACGGAGCCAGCGGAAAGCGTCGCTCAGCCACCGACCATACCAACTCCCGGGTCACCGATCCTCCAACGCTGTGGCTTGGCCACGTCGGTGACAGCCGCTGCTACCGCCGCCGCCGCGGTCGTCTCGAACAGCTCACCCACGACCACTCCCTCGTCGAAGAGCAGCTGCGCGCCGGCCAGATAACGGCCGCCCAGGCCGCGCGATCGCCCATGCGCAACCTCATCACGCGCGCCATCGGCTCTCAGGCCACCGTCGAGCCCGACATCCAGTCTCACCGTCCGCAGCCCAACGACGTCTACCTTCTCGCCTCCGACGGCCTCACGCACGAGGTCGATGACGACGAGATCTCTAAGGTCTTGGCGGCCATCCCCAAGCCGCCGACCACGGCCGCCCTCACCAAAGCGTGCGAGGCCCTGATCACTGCGGCCAATCGCAATGGCGGCAACGACAACATCACCGTCATTCTGGTTGCGGTTACACCGGACCTCGTCCCTGCGTGAGCCATCCGGCTTGCGCAAACTGCTACACTGCAAAGTCGTCCAAAACGCCTTTATGACCGACACAAAAACGATCGCAGTCCTTGGAGCCGGAACCATGGGCAACGGCATAGCGCACGTCTGCGCCCGTTCCGGTTTCAACGTGCAGCTCTACGACGTTGACCAGAGCGCGCTCTACCGCGGCCTCGACACCATCCGCACCAACGTCGCCCGCGAAGTGGCGAAGGAGAAGCTCACGCAGCAGCAAGCCGACGAGGCGCGTTCGCGCATCACCCTGACCACCCGCCTCGACGACCTCGCATCTTCCACGTTTGTCATTGAAGCGGCGACAGAGAAGTTGGCGATCAAGGCAGAGATCTTTCGCGACCTCGACCGCATCCTTCCGTCCAACGCGATTCTCGCGACCAACACCAGCTCCATCTCGATTACCAGGATCGCGGCCGTAACCAAGCGTCCCGAACAGGTCATCGGAATGCACTTCTTCAACCCGGTGCCGGTGATGAAGCTGGTCGAAGTCATTCGCGGGCTCGCGACCTCGCAGGCCACCTTCGACACTGTCCATGCAGTCTCCGTGCAGCTTGGCAAGACTCCCGTCGAGGTCAATGACGCCGCCGGCTTCATCTCGAACCGCGTCCTGATGCCGCTGATCAACGAGGCGATCTACTCGGTCATGGAAGGCGTCGCGACGCCCGAGGCCGTCGACCAGGTCTTCGTGCTTGGCATGGCGCATCCCATGGGGCCGCTCACGCTGGCGGACTTCATCGGCCTCGATGTCTGCGCCGACATCATGCGCGTCCTCGCCGAAGGCCTGGGCAGCCCCAAATACAACCCATGCCCGCTGCTGGTCCGCATGGTCGACGCGGGCTGGCTCGGCCGAAAGTCCGGCCGCGGCTTCTACACCTATCCCAGGAGTTGAACGCAGCAGATAAGGCCGGAGTAGCATCCAATGAAACAGGAGAAAAAATGTCACAGGAGCTTTATTTCGAAGATTTTTACGTCGGCCAGCGGTTCCACTCGCTCGGTCAGGCCAAGGTGACCGCCGAAGAGATCAAGGAGTTCGGCCAGAAGTACGATCCGCAGCCCTTCCACCTCGACGAGGCCGCCGGCGAAAACTCCTTCTTCAAGGGCCTCGCCGCCTCTGGCTGGTTGACCGCAGCAATCGTCATGCGCCTTCGCGTGCAGTCGATCACGGTCGCGGGAGGCATGATCGGCGCAGGCGTCGAAGAGATGCGCTGGACCCTGCCCGTTCGTCCCGGCGACTCCATACGCAGTGAGATCGAGGTCGTCGGCGTCCGCTACTCCAACTCCCGCAAGGACTATGGTGTAGTTCGCACCCGTAGCCTCGCCTTAAACCAACGTAACGAGGTCGTCATGCGCTCGACGGTCAACTTCCTCGCCCCTGTCAAGGCCACCGCCTAGCGTTCTATGGGCCGAATACAGCTCCCGGGGACTGCAGGTAAGCGGAATCGTGGATCGGTCAGAAAAAAAATCAAAATTTGTTGACCCGATTTGCCTCAAAAAAACGCTTATACAAGTAAATCCTCAGCCCGGAGCTTTTATGACTGAAACCGAACTGTCTTTACTTAAAGCGAGCATCGACCAGGTGCGTCCACCTTGAAACCACTCGAGGCGAGCGACACCTTGCTCAGATTCTCTTCGTGTTTGATGAAGGCGAGACCCCCGATGTCTTCTACCTGAAGGTCGCACACGGCCCAGGCGGCGGAATTGTGGCGCAGGGAACGAGCGGCCGCTCGCTGCTTCTCACCGAGATCGCCGCCGTCCGTGCATACCGTCCGTAGACCATCGCGTGGGGGTCGTACCAACTTAGTTACCCCACCTACATACTCACAACCAATCAGCGTATTCTTACCGAATGATGCGCATGACAGTGCTCGCCTCCGGCTCCAAAGGCAACAGCACCGTCATCTCCAGCTCCCGCACCCGCGTTCTGGTCGACGCCGGCCTCTCCTGCCGCGAACTCCTCAAGCGCATGTCCATCGCCGGCGAAGATCCCACCGCGGCTCGACGCCATCCTCGTCACCCACGAGCACCAGGACCACATCGCCGGCCTCTCCGTCCTCGCCCGCCGCCTCAACATTCCTGTCTTCCTCACCGAACCCACCCACCGCGCCTGGGTCCGCATGCTCACCCCTCGCACCACCATGACCTACGCCAAGTGGCTCGATCACGTTCAGCGCGAAAAAGAGGCCCGCGCCGCAGCCGTGGCCGCCAGCGCTCCAAACAGCGACCTCGCCGCACAGTTGGCCGAGGAGTCCCAGGTCATCGCCGGCATCGCTGCAGAGGCCGCAGCCGATCGCTCCGACGACACCAACGCCACGCTCGAGCTGCCGATCGACCCAGACGAAGAAGATCTCTGCGCCTCGCCAGCCACAAAAAGAGCGGCCCCCACGCACCTCCCCGCCGTCGAGTACTTCCACTCCGGCACCCACTTCTCCATCGGCGACATCGACATCACCCCTTTCACCATCCCCCACGACGCCGCCGACCCCTGCGGCTTTGTCTTCGAGTCCGAGTGCGTCCGCATGGCCCTCGCCACCGACCTCGGCTACATGCCTCCCAACGTCAAGGCCGCGCTCAAGCGCATCGACGTCCTCCTGCTCGAATCCAACCACGACCTCGAGATGCTCCGCGACGGCCCTTACCCCTGGTCGGTCAAGCAGCGCGTCCTCTCCCGCGTCGGCCATCTCTCCAACCATGCCACCGCCGAATTCCTCCAGAAGGACTACGACGGCGGCGCCACCTGGATCGTCCTCGGCCACCTCTCCGAGTCCAACAACGCCCCCGAACTCGCCCGCCTCGCCGCCGAGCAGGCCCTTGGCAACCACCCCACCCTCCTCGGCAACCGCATCCTGCTGGCCCACCAGGCCGCCCCCTCGACCCCATCACCCTGTAACTCCGGCATTTACAGTCTCCCGTTCAAACGGAAATATTTTCCCTCAGGAAATCCGTTTTCGACCGTCAAGAGAGTTACTATTCGATGAATCCTTTCCTTTCTTCCCGCTGTCAAACAGGGTAGAATGGAGTCTATAAAGACATGAAAAAACCCGCGTTAGCATTTCCGGCGAACCGCAGGCCGCACCACAGCTCCTGCACCGACCAGGTGGTCGGAGACATCCTCTCCGGATGGCGTTACGACATCTCCGGCCTCTCCCCGGCCATGCGGACTGACTACGAACAGCATCTCACCGACTGCAGCCACTGCCGCCGCCGCCAGAGCATCGCCCGCACCATCGACGTCCTTCTCATCAGCGTCAGCACGCTCTCCATTCTGGCCTTCCTGCTCGCCGCAGTCGTTATCCACCGGGTCGAACTCATCACCCACATCTTCACCATGCACCTCCGCCTCAGCCAGACCCACGGCATCGCCATCTCGCTTGAAGCAGTGGCCGTCGGGGGTCTATCGTCTCGACGCTTCTCTGGATCCTGGTCGCCATCGCCACGCCCCTCCCGGGCTTCCTTGGCGGCATCGTGCAGGAACGCATTCCCGCGGACTTCCGCGAGCGCTTCAGCAAAGATGCTGCCTGAGGCGAACCAGTGAGCTGACAAGTCGTGGATATTTTTCCAGGCAAAAAGTAGTTCCACTCTCAGCTTGCCAGTTCCTTCTCTGCGTCCTACGGTCTTGTTCCCTCGTCTCTGATTTGTCATCTGCCTCTCACCGCGATAGCGTAGAAGAACATCCCATGCCCCCCTCCTCACCATCTGACGGCGAACTTCTCCAGCCCCACCCTGCTCCGGCACCCATGCCGGACTACGAGCGCGAGGTCTCACGTCCAAACTCCCGCGAACGCGGCTGGAACATCCTCGCCACCCCCGGCACCTACATTCTGCTCGCCATCAACATCGCGGTCTTCGGTTGGATGGTGCTTCATGGCGTCTCTGCCAAAGATCCCACGACCGACCAGCTGGTCCACTATGGAGCGACCAACGCCTACCTCATTTTGAGTGGCCAATGGTGGCGTCTCCTCACAGCGACCTTCGTCCACGTCGGGCTGCTCCACATCGCCACTAACATGTGGTGCCTCTGGAACCTTGGCTTGCTCGGCGAACCGCTGCTCGGCCCAGCGGGCCTCGTCGCTGTTTATCTCATCACCGGAATCGCGGGCAATCTGCTCAGCCTCTTCTTCAACGTGGTTCCGCCGCACAACTACATCGCCGTCGGCGCGGGTGCCTCGGGCGCGGTCTTCGGCATCGCCGGCATCCTCATCGTCCTGCTCTCCAACAACAAGCTGCCCATACCGGCCTTCGAACTCCACCGCCTGCGCCGCTCGGTCATCCAGTTCGCTGTGCTGAACCTGATCATCGGCTTCGCGGCGAATCTCACCAGCATCGTCAACATCGACAACCACGCCCACATCGGCGGCTTCCTTAGCGGCATGGCCCTGGGCGTGCCGCTGGTTCCGCGCATGACCTCCGGCCGCACCCGCTACCTCGAGCGCCAGAAGCTCACCTTCGCCGCGGCCACCTTCCTGTTGTTCCTCTTCGCCTACTTCATCACCAAGCTGAAATAAAGCAGCGCATCGCGCACCCTGCTGCGACAGTGCAGCGAGTGAGTTCGGTTCTTCTAATTTGGCTTACGCGTTGGAATTTAGGGGAACTTCTGCTCATTAGCTGAGCGTCGTCTGGGCAAACTTACGCACCATCGCCAGCAGCAGACGCCGGTCGCTCTCGGACAGGTGTGCCGAGTACCGCTGCACCTGCGTCAGGAAGCGAATCTCCTCCTCGCCCAGGTTCAGCCCGGACATCTCCTTGCCGATCGTCTCCTCGGCAAAGAACTCCGAGAGCTGCAGGTCGAGCGCTCGCGCAATCTTCTGTAGCGTCTCGAGCGACGGCACCGTATGTCCGTTCTCCACGCGCGAAAGGTAACACCGCAGCAGGCCCGTGCGCTTCTCGATATCGCCCTGCGACATGCCTTTTTGCAGCCGGTATCCGCGGATCGTCGTACCGATATTCATCGAAATCGAGACGGCTTCTACCGCGCCGCTCACCACATCAACAGGGATAGTTTGCATGTCAGCCATTAGCCACAAAGTAAACACCGAGAACGAGTTGGTCAATGCCTATCTTGGGGGTCCTGCCGATTCCCGTACCTGCCCAGGTTCATCCAGAGCCAGTTACCCCTTGAAACCTGAAGCCTTACTTGAACCTATGACACGTTGGGAACCGGTCCGGGCATTACTAAACCGGTTACCAGGCCTGGCGGTCGTATGGGTTTGAAGGTTGTCCGACCCACCGGTACACGCTGCAAATGTCATCCGCCGAAGCCACGTAGTCCGCCGCCGCGTCCTCCTCCGACATCGCCACCGTCCCCGTCCACAGCAGCTCGAATCCTCGATGTGCCTCCAGCAACTCCCCCGCCTCCGGGTTGAAGTAGACCAGATCGAGCATGCCTGGCCGCCCCGCAAAATCGACCTCGACGCGCTCGATCAACCGTGCCAACACAGGCGCGGCAAACGGGTGAAACAGATACAGCAGGCAAGCGCCTTCAGGAAACACGAACTCCGTCGCGTCCTGGCAGACGATACGCACCGGACAAACGGCCCGTCCCGCCACCGTCCACGCCGCAACATTGGCCTCCGCGGTCTTCGCCAGCGCGGCGTGCAACTCGACCCCCACAACCTCCCGAAAACCATACTCCGAGGCCATCATCACGGCCCGCCCCTTGCCGCACCCTATATCGACGAAGCTGCACTCTTCAATTGCCGCATGGCTCTCATCGGCGATCCACCATTCCATCGCCCATCGAAACCGCGACGGCGCCATCCCGTAGTACGCCGAATTAAATACATCGTTCTTGTGCCCCGAGCGCAGGTCGCCACCACCGATCAGCCCGCTGGTCTCGACCCCGTAGCGCGCGTCGAACGGATGCTGTTGCGGCTTCGCTTCGCTCGGTGTCTCTCGCCGAAGCCGGCCCAGCGCGAACCGCAGCGTACCAACCATGCCGCGCTGTGCCACCGACCATCGCAGCTTCGACCACATCGCCCTTGGATTCAGCATCGAGTCCTACTCTACAAGTGGCCGCTGTGGGGCGAAAGTGAGACCGCGAGGAGATCAACGCAGCTGCCAATCTACCGCCGGACTCCTCAACGTCTGCAGAAGAAAGTTCTTTGGCGACCGCAGCCATTTGGCCGACCTGCGCAGAAGAAAGACGAACAGCGATCGGTCCATCACAACGATGTCCATCGCCTCCTCGGACAGGAAAGAGTACCGCATCGTGTGTGGGGTCCCGCCTTCAAAGAACAGCTTTTCCGACCCAATCGCAATCTCATGTTCGATCAGATAGGAGCGAATCACCGTCCCCACCGAGTACTTTGCCAATCCGTCTCGATTCATCTGCCAATCGACCTCGGTCACGCCATGGTGCCGGCGGCCGCCCAGCAGGCTGATCCACTGCCCATCCGGTCGCTTTACACCGACACAGAAGAGCCCTTCCATCGACTTCAACGTCAGGTAGCGTCGCTCCAGGGCCGACTGGGCGACAGGATGAGACGAGCCGTGGTTCAGTTCCACAAGTTCGGCCATCGTCAAATCGTCTTTCACATCGCTCACAAACTCGGTAGGTAACTCTGCCTCGGCTTTACGTCGGTAGTACCGCAAATTCCGGCGAGTGTGCTTGCCCATCGTGGCCAGCGTGGCGTCCATCGTCCTATGCAACACGAGTGTGGCTCCGACGTTCCGCGTTCGCGTCGTCCACCAGCGTTTCCTTTCACCTACCATTGCGTTTTCGAAGCAGGCCTGGCAGCTCTCCGCTGGCCCCGGCTCAAGGCTAACGAGCACAATCTGAGCGCCATGCTCCATGAGATAGCGGCAGACTGCCGCGGAGATCTGTCTCCGCGACATCGCCGGTGCAATCACGGTCCGGCTCCCATTGAAGTCGCAGGTCGTGAAGATGCTGGATCCCACTCCCAGCACTCTGTATTCGTACACCAGGACTGCACCCCTGAGATCTTCAGCCCGCAACTCCGACACGCCAACATCGGGCTTGGTCGAAACTAATACGAGGTAGGGGGTCTTCTTCAGGTTCTCTCTGGCGGTGAGAAAGTACTCCAGGTAATCCATCGCCCCGGCCTGCCCGCATATAAAACAAAGATCGGAGAGGACCGCCCGCAGCCGCAGGATCTCAACTCTTCCGCGCAACACGAGGAAGTTTGCGGTGGGGACGCCGCCGCTTCGGAACGAAATGGCTTCTCTATCGATCGATAGCATAAGCAAGTCTCGGAAAAATGTGGCGGAAACGAAGACAAGTCGTCAGAAGACAAATCGCCGATTGAAGCGCAGCTCGCTTCGGCTTTGTAGGTACTGAATCTTAGAGTCAGCTTGGTCCCAAAAGGTAGGAATGGTGCCCGGAGAGGTCCCGTGGATCTTGGATGATCACTTTACCCTTGTTGCTTTGCAAAAAGACACCCAGACAGCTCTGGCGGGTTCAGAAAATCGACCGTATGTTGCGCCTGCGGATTCATCTGTAATCTACATCGAGACAGGGCCCGCGGCAAGCGACTTGGAGTGACCCGCGCAATGTAACACGCTGCAAGTGCTCACTGAGACCGCTTTAGCCCATAAACATCCCGCCATTCACGTCCAGCGTGTGGCCCGTAATATAGCTCGCCTCTTCAGACGCCAGAAACGCCACGGCATGGGCGACCTCGAAATCCGTCCCAACTCTACCCAGCGGGATGGACTGCGCGAAGGACGCCTTCTGTTCCTCGGTCAATACCGACGTCATCGCCGTCTCAATATATCCCGGAGCGACGGCATTCACCGTAATCGACCGGCTCGCCAGCTCCCGCGCAAGCGATTTCGTCAACCCGATCAACCCGGCCTTCGACGCCGCATAGTTCGCCTGACCGGCCTGCCCCGTCTCGCCGACGACCGATGTAATGTTGATAATCCGTCCC
Organism: uncultured Acidobacteriaceae bacterium; assembly: GCA_963756685.1. Classification (GTDB taxonomy): domain Bacteria; phylum Acidobacteriota; class Terriglobia; order Terriglobales; family Acidobacteriaceae; genus Edaphobacter. Next base: position 467,752 of record CAVWON010000001.1, on the reverse strand, counting down.
CAGCGGCCCTTCACCATCTGCGACATCACAGCCTGCGTCATCAAAAACGCGCCGGTCAGGTTCGTCGTAAGGACGTCGTCCCAATCCTTCCGCTTCATCCGCAGCGCGAGAATGTCGCGTGTAATGCCAGCGTTATTCACGAGAATATTTACCGCGCCGAAGTGTGCGGTCACCGCCTTGGCGCACTCTTTGATCGACTCCTCGCTCGCGACATCCAGAGCAAAGGCGTGCGCAGTCCCGCCTGCAGCGCCGATCTCGGCCGCGACCTCGCCAAGCTTGTCCAGATTGCGCGCCGCCAGCGCGATCGATGCGCCACCACGGGCCAGTTCCAGGGCACATGCGCGCCCAATCCCCTGCGAAGCTCCTGTAACCAACGCGATACGACCTGCGAGAATGCTCATGAGCCTCCCTGATAACGATGCCACCAGATTATACGGACGCCCGGGACGAAACATCCTCAACTCCATAACGTATTCTGAAGTTCCATGTCAGAGAACGAAAGCAAGCCGACCGAGACCGACGTATACGCGATCCACGGAGCAGACCCTGAGGTGCTGGCCTACGCCATGGCCAAGTACTCCCGCTCCTCGCTCACCATGAAGGAATCGCTCGCCGAGATCAGCGCCCAGCGCGCCGAACAGTTCCTCAATACCTTCTACTTCCAGTACGGTCACCGCTCCATCGCCGACCTCGCGCACATCCCCTTCGCCATCGAACGCCTCAGCCTGCTGGCCGCGATCGAACTGGTCGACGAACAGCGCTGGGACGGTCAGGAGCGCTCCACCCGCTACCAGAACTTCCGCCGGTCCGGCTGGCACACCCCCGATCTCGGCCCTGAGACACCGACCTTCACCGCAGCCGTAGAGGCCCTCTTCACCGCGTATGACAGTGTCAGCGCCGGAATGCTCCAGGCGCTGAAGGCCGCAATTCCGCAACCCGAATCCATGAAGCCCGATGCCTACGAGCGCACCCTGAAGGCCCGCGCCTTTGACGTTGCCCGCTATCTGCTTCCTCTGGCGACCAATACTTCGCTCGGGCAGATCGTCAACGCACGCACGCTCGAGACCCAGGTATCGCGCCTGCTGACCAGTCCCTTTGCCGAGGTCCGTCAGCTAGGCGAAAAGCTCCGTATCGCTGCAACCGAGCCGGCATGGAACGTGCAACAGAGCGCCGCGCGAGGTCCTCTGCGAAGAGATCAAGTCACTAGACCCAAGCTGCGGTGAACGCGCTGCGGAATCGCTTCTTCGCCCCGTGAAGACCGCCCCAACGCTGGTGAAGTACGCCACCCCGAATGACTACCTGCGCCAGACTCGCAGTGAACTGTCAGCCGCAGCCTCCGCATTGATGGCAGGCCAGAGCATCGAACCATCTCCAGTTGTCGATCTTCTGGACGACGTTGAGTCGCTTGAGGTCGAACTGGCCACGTCGCTGCTCTATCCGCACTGCCACTACTCTTATCGGCAACTACGCCACCACGTCGCGGCCCTGAACGCCGCCGCAGCGCTCCGAACTCATCGGGCTAGGCACAAAGCACCGCGGCCGCCACGACGAGCTGCTGCGCTCCTTCAGCGCTGGCCACGGCCTCCGCTTCGACATCCTCATGGACATCGGCGGCTTCCGCGACATGCACCGCCACCGCCGCTGCGTCCAGCTCCTTCAGCCCTACACCGACGTCCACGGCTACGACGAGCCCGTCTGCCCGGGCCAGCCCACTCTCGCCGAGGCCGGCTTAGAGACCGCCTTCGCAGCGGCCATGACCGCCGCCTACGCGACCTATCACCGCCTCCGCGACAGCGGGGTTCGCGAGGCGGCCGAATCCGCCCAGTACTGCCTTCCCCTGGCAACGCGCTGCCGCTCCATGTTCAAGATGGACTTCGCCGAGGCCCTCTACATCTCCGAACTGCGCTCAGGAGTCGCCGGCCACTTCAGCTACCGCCGCGTCGCCTGGGAGATGTATCGGGCCGTCGCCAAAAATCACCCCTCACTGGCGAGCTACTTCAGAATCGAAGACGTCAACGAGCCGGTAGATTTACTTAGGCGGTAGCTATATTCGCTTTTTATTTGCTTTTCCCGTTTTGAATGCTAGAATCCGCATTGAAGTTTAACCCGCCTCTTTTTACCCATTCAGGAGAGAAATAACGTGGCAGATGACCGTAGCAAAGCAATAGAACTGGCTCTTTCCGGGCTGGAAAAGCAGTTTGGCAAGGGATCCATCATGCGGCTCGGCTCGAAGGACGTCGTGCCGATCTCGGTCATTTCTACGGGTTCGATCTCGTTTGACGCAGCGCTGGGTGTAGGTGGAGTTCCACGGGGACGCGTGATCGAAATCTTTGGCCCTGAGTCCTCGGGTAAGACGACGATTACGCTGCAAATTATTGCAGAGGCCCAGAAGGCCGGCGGTCTGGCGGCGTTTGTGGACGCGGAGCATGCGCTCGACCCTGCCTACGCAGGCAAGCTTGGGGTGGACATCGACAATCTGCTGGTCAGCCAGCCCGACTACGGTGAACAGGCGCTTGAGATCGTTGAGGCGCTGGTGCGCTCGAACGCCATCGACGTGCTGGTGGTGGACTCGGTCGCCGCGCTGGTGCCGAAGGCCGAACTCGACGGTGAGATGGGCGACTCCCACATGGGGCTGCAGGCGCGTCTGATGTCGCAGGCCCTGAGGAAGCTGACGGGAACGGTTTCGAAGTCGCGCACCTGCCTCATCTTCATCAACCAGATCCGCGAGAAGATCGGCGTCATGTTCGGCAACCCCGAGACGACCACCGGCGGTAAGGCATTGAAGTTTTACTCCTCCGTCCGCATCGACATTCGCCGCATCGGCGCAGTGAAGGACGGCGACGCCGTCGTCGGCTCACGCACCAAGGTAAAGATCGTGAAGAACAAGGTAGCGGCCCCGTTCCGCGACGCCGAGTTCGACATTCTCTACGGCGAGGGCATCTCGCGCGAGGGCGATGTCCTCGATCTCGCGGTGCTGCACAACATCGTCGACAAGAGCGGCGCGTGGTACAGCTACCAGGGCGAGCGCATCGGACAAGGCCGCGAGAACGTCCGCGCCTTCCTGAAGGAGAACAAGGACGTCTTCGCTCGCGTGGATGGAGAGCTGCGGAAGAAGCTCGGAATCGCCGGTATCGCATCTGCCGATGTTCCGCCGGTCCCCGCTGAGGGCCCGACTCAGGCGAAGGAAGTTGTGCGAGGCAAGAAGTAAATCGCACGAGACGTTTCAGCAGGAACGCCCGCAGTTCGCCGTGGGCGTTCCTCTCTTACGTCCATTGAAGATTGGTACCGCGAATACTCTGGGAGCCGCTCGTTAGCGCGCGAAAAAAGTCGGCGATAATCGCCCCACACACCTGCTCTTTTGCCCGGGAAAACACGTGTCAAGCCCCCACACCCCATAACCCTAGCCTACACAACAACATCCGTTTGGCATTTTAGTTTCGCTCAACCCGATATACTGGATATAGAGATCAGGAAAGGCCCCGGCATTTGTCGGGGCTTTCTCGTCTTTCGGGAGGAATGGGCCGTAACCCTAATGATTGGAATATTTTGGACGTAAACCCAATGAATGCAACGATTTTAGCGAGAAGCTCCTTCGCTATCTTGCTGTAACGATTGAACTTAGCGCGGGCGAAGGGGGGGTACCCTCCTGGGCCGTTCCGCCAATTTGGATCGCCTAAGTTGAACCCGCTGCGGGACGCTGAACTGGTGTCACAGCTGGATCGGGAGGGGAACCAAATCTATTCGGGTTCGCCAGGACCGCCCGAGCCGCCAGGTGCGCCCGAACCACCGGGTGCGCCGCCCCGATTCATCCGCGAACGACGATTGTCCCTCTCCTCAGCTTGCAACTTGGTCCACTGGTCTGGGGTGAGCACGTTGCGAATGCTGAGAAGCATCTTGGCATTCGCCTTTTCGAGCTCCGCGCGAGCCTGCGCCGTGTGGTCTATCTGCGCCAGGGCACTTGTTCGTGTCCGGCGGGTTGGCGGCGAGCATCGGCTCCATCAGCAACTCCTGCTTCTCGACGTTGGCCCGCAGATCAATCAGCTGGAGACGGCTCTGCTGCAGGATGTCGTCCATGCGCTTCTGTTGGTCCGGAGTAAGCGTCAGCTTCTGGATCAGGTCCGGATTGTGCCACCAGATGCCTGAAGGCCCGAAGCGGAAGCCGGAGCGCATACCCTCGCCCCATCCACCCGGGCCCTGGTTCATCTTCCCGGCGCGCTGAGCCCGGACCCATAGGCGGGGGCCCGCCGTCAGGCTGCTGGGCGATCACGAAAGATCCAGAGAGTGCTGCAAAAAGAACAAGAGAGTGAATGGAGATAGTGCGCATGTTAGTTGGTCCTTTGATCTGAAGTGGATGTTGTCGTGGTCGTCCCGGCAGTAGGGTCTGCAAGTGGCTCCATTGGGGAAGGCACATCGGCGGAGACCTTCTGGTCGATGTCGGCGAGCAATGCCTCGTCCGACTCAGTTATCTGCGAAGGTCCAGATGAAACCGTAGCAGTCACTGGAGCGATCGGGCGTTGCCGGTGCATGCTGAGCGGGAACAGCGCCGCGACAAACACCACCGCCGCCGCGGCCCAGTAAAGAGGCTGCGAGAGATAGCTGTGCGGAGGAGCGATCGACGACCGGCGCGCGTAGCTATGCGCAAACTCCTGCCGGGCAAAGGAGACCGACGCATCGCGAAAGTTCGAGAGCGAATCGCGCAGGCTGCGCAACTCGGCAGAGCAGACCGGGCAGGCGCGGAGATGTGCTTGTACAACATCAGAGGTGCTCTCGAAGTCGTTCCGGAGCTTCGCCTTCCAGTGGGAGTGACGACTCGGCCAGGACTAGGTCGCAGAGTTGTTCGTGAGTGAGATGGAGATTCATAGGGAGTCCTTATGCGTGGCGTTATGGCGAGCTCGAATGGTAGCGAGGGCGCGATAAAGATGTGTCTTAACGGTGCTGATTGGCAGGCCGGTGATGGTTGGCGATCTCAGACAACTCCAACTCTTCGAGGAAGCGTAGAAGAAATACGCTTCGTTGACGGTCGGAGAGCTGCGCTACGCTCTCCCACACCAGCGCCATCTGTTCGCTGGCGATGAGACGCGACTCCAGCGAGCTGTCGCGATGCGGAACGTGCGACGAGATGTCGGATACATCGACTGCGGTCTCCGAGACCCGCTTCCAGAATCGAAAACGGTCAGTGCGAGTATGGTCACGAATCAGGTTCAGGGCGATCCGCATCAGCCATGTCGAGATCGAGCAGTCTCCGCGAAAGGTGTGGCGGGCCGACCAGGCGCGAACGAAGGTGTCCTGGGTCAACGACTGGGCGACATCGCGGTCGCGGATCGAGATCAGGTGAAAACGGAAGATCCGCTGCCCATACGTGTCCACGATTGAGGCCATGTCGTCCAATGGCGTCGCCGGGGCATCCTGCGTGACGGAATGACTGTCGGAGGTGATGGCGCGTGAGGACATGGATCGAATGTTTTATCAAGCTCCAGCCGGTTCTGTCCGGCTACTAGGAGAGACGCAAGGGATTGCCCGCAAGACTACATGAATTCACCCATTTATTTCATCTCCGGACAAAGGGAGGTATGCTTTGGGTGCATGCATACCGTCAAGGCGATCTACCCCGGGACCTTCGATCCGCTCACCAATGGGCATCTCGACCTGATTGCGCGAGGGTCGAAGATCGTGGACGAACTGGTGGTCGCGATCCTTCGCAACTCTGAGAAGGGAACGCCATTGTTCACCGTGCCCGAGCGCGAGGAGATGATCTTCGAGGCGACCCGCAGCTTCGGGAACGTCTCCGTCACTACATTCAACGGCCTCCTGGTGGATTTTGCCCGGGAACAGGGGGCAAAGGCCGTCCTGCGCGGCATTCGGGCCATCAGCGACTACGAGTACGAGTTTCAGATGGCCATGATGAACCGCAAGCTCGATCCGGAGCTTGAAACCCTGTTTATGATGCCCGCCGAGAAGTACACCTACGTCAGTTCACGGCTCATCAAAGGTGTGTTCCAGCTGGGCGGTGACGTCACGGCGTTGGTTCCACCGCTGGTCGTCGAACGGTTGAAGGCTAAGGTGCCAAACCGGCTCTAATGTGCCCGCCGGACGCTCCAGCTTTATCTCGCTGGCTAAATCTGACAAACTAGAGACATGACCACAGCAATTGTGACGAAGATATTTGCGGACCGCATCGGCCGCATCGAAGTTTCGGCAACCATGGCAATTACGGCGGCGGCGCTGAAGTTGAAGTCCGAAGGCGTGGGACCTGGCGGACTTCGGCGCGGGCGAGCCTCACTTTTCGACTCCCCGGCACATCAAAGACGCTGCGATCGAGGCGATCGAAAAGAACTTCACTCGTTATACCAATGTGGCCGGCACTCCGGAGGTGCGAAGGGCGGTCGTCGATCGTCATGCCTGCGACTTCGGTTCGAACTACACGCCAGACGAATGTGTCTTTACCACGGGCGGCAAACTGGCGCTGTTCAACGCCATCCAGGTGCTCGTCGACCATGGCGATGAGGTCATTCTGCCGGTGCCCTTCTGGGTCTCGTTCAAAGACATCATCCAATACGCTGGCGGCAAGGTCGTGCTGGTCGAGGGCAAGGAAGAAGAGAACTTCCGGATCACCTCGAAGATGATTGAAGCCGCGATCACACCGAAGACCAAGGCCATCATCCTGAATACGCCGTCGAACCCATCGGGCGCCGTTGTGGCCGCGGAGGACCTTGAGGCCATTGTTCGCGTCGCCCATAAGCACGGAATCTACGTGCTGCTCGACGAGTGCTACGTCTACCTCAACTTCACTGGTGAGATCGTCAGCGGGGGTTCTTTCACTGACTGCAAGGAGCACATTGTCGTGCTCGGTTCGCTCTCGAAGACCTACGCGATGACAGGATGGAGAGCAGGTTTTGCGTTGGGTCCAAAACCAATTATTGCGGCGATGAGCAAGCTGCAGTCGCAGAGCACTTCGAACACGGCCAGCATGGTGCAGCGCGCCTCAATAGCGGCGTTGCAGGGGTCGCAGGAGTGCGTTACCGAGATGCGCGCCGACTACATCAAGCTGCGCGATCAGGTGTTGGCGGGCTTCAAGACCATTTCTGGACTGAGCTGTACTGTGCCGCAGGGGGCCTTCTACGTGTACCCGAATGTTGGCCGGTTCCTTGGCAAAGGCGGCATTAAGTCTCCATCTGATCTCGCGGCGAAGCTGCTGAGTGACGCGCATGTTGTCGTCGTTCCGGGCGAGGCTTTTGGAACCGATGAACATATTCGATTGTCTTATGCGGTGTCGCACGATGTTGTGGCTGAGGGTGTGAAGCGGATGCGGGAGTACTTCGCAACGCTGGGTTAGTTGTTGATCTTATGGCAGGGCCGCATTTCGGTGCCGGTGCTTTCGTTAAGATGGAGACTTATGCCGATTGAAGGCAGTAAAGCGGAGCAGAGGTTCGCTCCAGTGATCCTGGCGGGCGGAAGTGGAACACGGTTCTGGCCTCGCAGCCGGAGGTCGCGGGCAAAGCAAGTGCTGGCCCTGGACGGCAAGCGCACAATGATTCAACAGACAGTGGACCGGCTGACTCCTCTGGTTGATCCAACTGATTTGTGGATCATCACCAATGGTCTGCTCGACGATCTGATTGCAGAGCAGCTTCCTGAGGTCCCACGTGAGCATATTCTGAGCGAGCCTGCAGCGAGGAACACTGCTCCAGCGTGCGCTCTCGCTGCATTTGTGCTGGAGAAGACCGAACCTGAGACGGTCATTGGCATCTTCCCGTCCGATCATGTGGTGAAGAACGGGGCGCGCTTTGCCGAGGTCATTCGTGCGGGTATTGCGCTTGCGGCGAGTGGAGACAAGATCGTTGTACTTGGCGTTCCTCCTACGCGTGCGGAGACTGGTTACGGTTATATCGAACTGGGCGCGACTGTCGAGCCTTCGCAGGTCGCGCGCAGTGGGATCGCGGTGCGTCGGGTGAAGCGCTTTACCGAGAAGCCCAACACCGAGCGTGCGGAGCAGTTTGTCGCGTCCGGCAACTATGCGTGGAATGCAGGGATATTTCTCTGGAGTGCGCGGACACTGGCGAACGCTATTCGCGAGCACCGTCCTGCGATGGCGCCGTTGCTGGAAAGGATCGCCGAAGCATATCGAACGTCGAAGGCGGAGTTTGATCGCGTCTTCGCTGAGGTCTATCCGCAGTGCGAGAACATCAGCATTGATTATGCTGTGCTCGAACCGCGTTCGGCCAAAGGCGAAGCGGGCGCGGAGATCTATTGTTTGCCTGGTGATTTTGAGTGGAACGACCTGGGCTGCTGGTCTGCGTTGCATGAGCATGCGGCTGGCTGTCCTCCCGAGCAGGTTTCGGTCGCGAATGTGTTTGATGGAGAAGATCCGCTTTGCATCTCCATCGATTCGACTGGGAATTATGTTCATGCTCCCGGCAAGGTGATTGCATTGGTTGGCGTCAGCAACCTTGTCGTGGTGCAGACGAAGGACGCTTTGTTGATTACGACTCGCGAACGGTCGCAGGACGTGGGCAAGGTGGTTGCGGAGCTCAAAAACGCTGGACGGGACGACCTGATTTAGCGGTTAGAAAAGAAGATATGGCTGAGACGACGGTTGTAAAGTTTGGCACCGATGGCTGGCGCGGCATTATCGCGGACGATTTCACGTACGCGAATGTGCGTGTCGCCGCGGCCGCGATTGCGAATTATGTTTTAGCGGACGAGGACCCGGCCGCCGGTGTTTGTATTGCTTACGACACTCGGTTCGGCTCGCGTTCTTTTGCGAAGGTCGTCGCTGAGGTGGTGGCTTCAGCGGGCATTCCGGTGGCCATGGCCGCGGAGATTACACCGACGCCTGCGCTTTCGTACGCGGTTCGCGAGCGGAAGGCCGCGGGCGGGGTGATGATCACGTCGAGCCACAATCCCGCGGAGTGGAACGGTGTGAAGTACAAGGCCAGCTATGGTGGATCGGGCAAGCCTTCGATCATGGCCGCGATCGAGAGCTACCTGTGCAAGCCGCTGCCGAAGGCCGCGAAGCCGGCTGCGATTGAGACGGTCGACTTCAATCCGGACTACAACGCTGCAATTGCCCGGTTTGTTGATCTTGATGCGATACGGGCCTCCGGATACAAGTTCCTGATCGACGACATGTATGGTGCCGGACGGGGGGTGATTGCGGGAATATTCACCAACGCGCGTATTCCTTTCGTTGAGATCCGGAGTGAGCTCAATCCGGCGTTTCCGGGGATCAATCCTGAGCCGATTCTGCCGCATATCAAGGCCGCGCAAGTCGCCGTTGTTGCGGAGAGGTGCGATGCGGGGCTGATCACCGATGGGGACGCGGACCGCATTGGAGCGGTGGACGAGCATGGCAATGTGGTCGATGCGCACAAGATACTGGCGATCCTGGCGAAGTGGCTGCTGGAGCGGAAGAGGTGGCCGGGAGACGTTACTCGCGCGTTCAATACGACGAAGATGCTCGATCGCATTGCGGCCAAATATGGGCGGAGGTTGCATGAGCATGGGATTGGGTTCAAGTATGTTGTGGACCTGATGCTCGCGCAGGAGGTACTGATCGGTGGGGAAGAGTCGGGCGGCATCGGCATCAGTAAGCACCTGCCGGAGCGGGACGGATTGCTGAACTCGCTGCTGCTGGCGAATGTGATGGCGGACGAGAAGAAGACGCTTGGCCAACTGGTCGCGGCATTGCAGGAGGAGTTCGGGGAACACCAGTATGGGCGCGTCGATATGCATATCGATGAGGCGGTGAAGCAGTCGGCGATCGCGCGGGCGAAGTCCGGAGTGGCTGATTTTGCCGGGATGAAGGTGCTGCGGGTGGAGACGCTGGACGGCATTAAATTCTTCCTCGACAATCCTGGCTGCGTGGGCAAGAAGAACGCTGCGGAGACGTGGCTGCTGCTGCGGGCTTCGGGTACGGAGCCGCTGCTTCGGGTTTATTGCGAGAGCTGTTCGGTGGAGTCGGTTGCGAAGGTGCTGGAGGCGGCGCAGACGTTTGTGCTGAAGGGGAGCGCTGGTTGAGCGGGCCGATTCGCGTTACCGCCAAGGGAATTTTGTTCGATATGGATGGGGTGCTGGTCAGCTCCATCGGGGCAGCTGAGCGGAACTGGCGGCTGTGGGCGAAGCAGTATGGGGTGCCGGATGCGGAGGAGTATGTGGTGCCGCATGGGCGGCGGGCGATCGATATTGTGAAGATGCTGCGGCCCGACATCGATCCGGAGGAAGGGCTGCGGGTCATTGAAGATATGGAGGTCGCGGACGTCGCAGATTTGCGAGTGCTGCCAGGGGTGAAGGGGCTGCTGGCGAGTCTGCCACAGGAGCGGTGGGCGATTGTGACCTCGGCGCAAAGGCGGCTGTTGTTGGCGCGGCTGACGGCTGTGGGACTTCCGGTTCCGGAGCGGGTCATCACGGGGGAGATGGTGGAGCGGGGTAAGCCGGATCCGGAGCCGTACCGGCGTGGGGCGGAGCTACTTGGGTTTCGGCCGGAGGAGTGCGTGGTGGTGGAGGACGCTCCGTCAGGCGTGGGTGCCGGTAAGGCCGCTGGGTGCCGCGTGCTTGCTGTGTTGGGGACGCACTCGGCGGAGGACTTGCGTGGGGCGGATTGGATTGTGGGTTCGCTGGAGGGGCTGGCTGTGAGGGTGGATGGGGCGGGGCTGGAGCTGAGGTTTTCGCCTGTGGGTTGATGGCGGGTGGGATTCCGGTCGTTGCTGTGCTGCTTCATCTTAACCACCTTTCAAGGGGCACCCCCTCCCCCTGTTGGGGTGTGGATTTCAATGTTTGCAATAAGATAGCGGTAGCTGAGTTCGCTAAATTCGTGCAGCCATTGGGGTTATAGTCAAATTCGTGCTATCAAAGGACTTACGGGCTTAACTGGAAAGCCCCGGCCGATGCCGGGGCCCTTTCTCGATCTCTATATCCAGTATAGCTGGTTGGTACAAACTAACATGCCAACTGTAACTTGATTCTGGTCAATGGGTTAGGTGGTTTTTGGGCTTGACATGCGATTTTTGGGCTAAAAACGCGGAAAAAAAACAACAGCTACGACAAAGGCAGTTAAATCAGTCGCTTCGCCTGCGGCTCCGCTCCGGCCCTTCGACGCGGCTCAGGGCAGAGCGGTACGGGTCTTGCGACCCGGCTTGACGCCGGGCTGAAGCCCGGCTCTACCTAGAAGCAAGGACGACGTGGCTGGGAGATGACGGAGGTAGAGAAGCGGATTTCTCCGCTACGCTGCTCACGATACGACTGTGAGCAGCTTCGGTCGAAATGACGTTTCGTTGACGGGGAAAGTAAAAGCAAAGCAAAGACTATGTAACCAACTTCGTCGAATCAGCGGCGGAGGAGGGCTTCGACGCGGTGGAGGTCTTCTTCGGTGTCGACGCCTATGGTGTCGAAGTCGGTGGGTTCGACGTAGATGTCGATGCCGTTTTCGAGGAAGCGGAGTTGTTCGAGGCGCTCGGTTTGTTCGAGGGCGCTTGGAGGCAGGGTGGGAAAGCGCTGGAGGGTCGCTTTGCGGTAGGCGTAGAGGCCGATATGTTTCCAGTATTGCGGCGAGGTGTTGTCGCGGTCGTAAGGGACGGTGGCTCGCGAGAAGTAGAGGGCGCGGCCGTCGGCTGCGGTGACTACTTTTACAGCGTTTGGGTTGGCGATGTTCTCAGGGGTGCAGAGAACTTTGAGGGTTGAGACTTCGACGTGGGGCTGGTGGAACGGGCGGAGAAGAGCGGTCAGGTGTTCGGGTTTGAGGAGGGGTTCGTCGCCCTGGATGTTGACGTAGATGTCGGCTGGAATTTGCTGGGCGACGGCGTGGACACGGTCGGTGCCGCTGGGTAAATCGGAAGAGGTGAGCTGGACGGGCCAGTTGTTCTGCTGACAGAGGTTGGCCACTTCTTCGGAGTCGGTGGCGATGATGACGCGATCCAGTTGGGGGCACGCGTGGGCCGCTTCGTAGACCCATGCGAGCATCGGCCTTCCGGCGATGGTACGAAGGACTTTACGGGCGAGACGCGTGGAGGCGAGGCGGGCGGGGACAACGCCAAGCACAGTGGAGGGACGCTTTTCGGTCTGTCCGGAATCAAGTATGATGGAAGCTGGCTGTGCCGTGGCGATGATCTCTTTCCTCGAAAGAGTTTTGTGCCGGCGTAACCCTTTTCAACACATCGGCGGCGTAGCTCAGATGGTTAGAGCGACGGACTCATAACCCGTAGGTCGGCAGTTCGATTCTGCCCGCCGCCACCAAAGTGTTATCGTGCCGGCCAGCGCACTCTTACGGTTCGAGAGTATCATTTTGACTACGGGTTGCGTCTAATCTGTACTGTGCCGGGGACAATCCCCATGGAGCCGCTCTAACTATGCCCAAGATTTCGAAGATCCTTCTGCTTGCCGTATCAGTCGTTCTGGTCGTTGCTGTCTTCCTTGGAGTGAACTCGAACGGCGTCAGCGCCGCGACTGAGCCTCAGGACGGCGCTTATCGCCAGATCAACGTATACAGCGAGGTGCTGCGGCACATCCAGACCGATTATGTTGAACAGCCGAACATCACCGCTGTGACCAATGGCGCGTTGAGGGGGTTGTTGGAATCGCTTGATGCTGACTCCAGCTATCTGACGCCTGAGGACTATAAGGCCTACAAGGCGGACAAGGGCGGCAAGGCGCAGGTGGGTATCAATGTTTCGAAGCGCTATGGTTATGCGTCGGTGGTTTCAGTGGTTCCGGGCAGTCCGGCGGACAAGGCCGATATAAGTGATGGGGACATCATTGAGGCCATCGGCCCGGCGGACACGCGCGATATCTCGCTGGCGATGATCCAGTTGCTGCTGGAAGGGCAACCGGGGACCGAGTTGACGCTTTCGGTGGTACGTCCTCGTAAATCGGCGCCGGACAAGATTGTTCTGACGCGCGTTGCGCCGTCGCTACCTCCGGTCACGGAGACGCTTTATGAGAATTCGTCGATCCTTTATCTGAAGCCGGGCGTGTCTGGACCACGACCATGTGCAGCAGGTCGAGTTGAAGCTGAAGGGCATGCCGAAGGCAGGTAACAAGAAGATCCTGCTCGACCTGCGCGATGTTGCGGCAGGGGACATGGCAGAGGCGACCCGGCTGGCAAACTTCTTCCTGAAGGACGGCACGATTGCGATGCTGGAAGGGCAGAAGGTGCAGAAGCAGACGTTTACGGCCGACGCCTCGAAGGCGATCAATACGACCGCACCGGTGGTGGTCCTGGTGAACCGTGGAACGGCTGGGCCCGCGGAGCTTGTGGCTGCCGCTCTGCTGGATAACAAGCGGGCCGATCTGGTTGGCGAGAAGACGTTTGGCGAAGGTGCTCAACAGAAGACGTTTGAGTTGCCTGATGGTGCGGCGTTGATTCTGTCGATCGCGAAGTATGAGTCGCCCTCCGGTAAGAAGCTGCAGGACGAGGGCGTTACGCCGGGAGTCCTGGTGGCCTCGAACGTCGACCAGGCTTCTGCAGTGGACGAAGACGCGGCCCCGACAGAGAACCAGGCGGCGCCAGCGAAGCCCAGCGTGACGGTGGATGAACAACTTTCGAAGGCGCTCGCACTGCTGAAAAACAAGGCTGCTTAGCGTTATTCCTTGCGCTGCATCGTGAGCTGAGGCGGTGGCTATCCGTGCTATCGTGAAAGGGCCGTGCAGAGCTTATACAGCCGCGAGAACCGGTCGCCTGAGTCTGAAGAGATTCCGCGGTGGAGGCGGATCCTTCGCCGCGTTACGCTTAACGGGCCTGACTATCCCAGCCGCCGTATCGCTCGGCGGGTAACGTTTTTTGCGCTGCTTGGGTTGTCGGCCGTCTTTGGGGCGTTGTGTGGGTTGATGGTGGTGTATTCCATCGACCTTCCGCAGATGGACGACCTGGCGCGGTATCACCCGAACACTACAACTGAGCTGCTCGATATTCATGGCAGGGCGTTTGGATCGTTTGCGCTGGAACGCCGTGTGGTGTTGCCGTATGCGGAGTTTCCGCCGGTGCTGCGGCAGGCGATTATTTCAATTGAAGACAAGAGCTTCGAGCGTAACTGGGGGGTGAACCTGGTGAGGGCCGTGGGTGCGGCCTATCGGGACGTGCATTCGAGTGGACGTGCGCAGGGGGCCTCCACGTTGACGATGCAGCTGGCGCGGAACCTCTTTCTCTCTTCGGAGAAGACCTATGCGCGCAAGCTCCAGGAGGTATTTCTCTCGGTACAGATCGAGCGGCGATTTACGAAGCAGCAGATCTTCGAGCTGTACGCGAACCAGATCTATCTGGGGCACGGGACCTATGGGTTCGAAGCGGGGTCGGAGTTTTATTTCAGTAAGCGTGTGGGCGATTTGACGCTGCCGGAGGCGGCGTTGCTGGCGGCGCTGCCAAAGGGGCCGGAGGCTTATTCGCCGTTGAAGTATCCGGACCGTGCCTTGAAGCGGCGGAACCTTGTGCTGAGCGAGATGCTGGACGATGGCAAGATTACGCTGCAGCAGGCGAACGCCGCGAAGGAGGCGCCGCTTGGGCTGCATCTGGAGCCGCCGGCCAACAGCGTTGCTCCGTACTTTGTTGAAGAGGTGCGGCGGCAGTTGGAGAAGGAGTATGGCGTCGAGCAGGTGCATGGGGCCGGGCTTCGCGTCTACACGACGCTTGATCTTGATCTGCAGGTTGTGGCGAACAAGGCCGTTCTCGACGGCACAGCAACGTACGAACGGCGGCATGGGTGGAAGGGAAGGCTGCCGAATGTTGTGCTTGATGGGTCGGACGTTGAGAGTTACCAGCATCCCGATTGGGTGCAGCCGCTCGACAAGGGGAGCTATGTTCATGGCGTGGTGACGACGGTGTCTGCAAAGAAGGTCGTCGTGAAGGTCGGTGCTGACCGGAGGGTGGTGCTGACGCCCGAGGACTGGAAGTGGACGCAGAACCAGGACGGCGACAGCTTTTTGCGGACGGGCGATGTTGTTTATTTGAGGGTCGAGGGTACGTCGCCGGACGGGGGGTTGCACGCCTCGTTGCAACAGGATTCGGGTGCGCAGGCTTCGATGATGGCGGTGGATAACTCGAGCGGCGAGGTGCTGGCCATGGTGGGCGGGCGCGACTTTGCGCTGTCGCAGTTCAATCGGGCCACGCAGGCGCAACGTCAGGTTGGGTCTTCGTTCAAGCCGTACGTCTACACGACGGCGGTAGAGGGTGGGGCGAAGCCTACAGATATCATCGTCGATGGGCCGGTAAGTTTTCCGACGCCGAACGGGCCATATACGCCGCATAACTATGAGCCGAACTACAAGGGGGCGATGACGCTGCTGAATGCGTTCGCCGAATCGAGAAATATTCCGGCGTTGAAGCTTGCGGACCGGTATGGGATTCGGAAGGTAGTCGAGACGGCGCACCGATTTGGGGTCACAAGTAATATTCCGATGTTCCTGCCGATCGCAATTGGGGCGGCCGACATTACATTGGCCGAACAGGTGGGGGCGTATAGCGTATTTCCGAATGACGGGATACGGATCGAGCCGCGCTACATTCGCAAGGTGACGCAGGCCGATGGATTGCCGTTGGACGAGGCGCCGAGTCAGGTGTCGGAGGTCATCTCGGTTGATACTGCGCGAACGATGATGCAGTTTTTGCAGGCGGTAGTCCAGCATGGGACGGGTGCGGCCGCTTCGCAGCTGAAGCATCCTCTTGGAGGCAAGACCGGGACGACGAACGACTTCACGGACGCGTGGTTCATTGGATTTTCTCCGTCGGTGACCTGTGGCACATGGATCGGATACGACGACCGCCAGTCGCTGGGTGAGAAGGAGACCGGAGCCCGTGCGGCGCTGCCGATGTGGATGGATTTTATGCGGGTCGCGATTGCGAACAAACCGAACGAGGCGTTCGCCACGGCGGGTGCGCCGCAGAAGAAGCTGGATGTGCCGCTGAGCAGTCCGGCAGACCTGGCGAAGCCGCGCCCACAGCCGGCGGTGAAGCCGGACGAGGCCGATCCCGATGCGCCAGACACGGGTGGAAACGAACCTAAGCAGCCTGCTGCTCCTGCTGGCGCTGTTCCTGGCAGTGCTGCTCCCGCGAATTCACCCGGAGCTACGCCTGCACCTTCCTCGGCTACGCCTAACGATGAGCCCACGACGCCAGCTGCTCCACGTGCAGGTGCTCTGTCCAAGCCTGTGCCGAATGGAACGATGAAGGGGGCTACGGCGCCAGCAAAGGCTGTTGAGGACGAGCGGAGTGGCGTTGCGAAGCCACCGCCCGACACAAAGTGAAGTAGCGTTTTGCCATGGCGACGTCGCGACCGATCTGCTCTCGCAGGGCTTCGGGGTTTGGCCAGCGGACCTCGGGGCGCAGGCGGCGCAGGAAGGTCAGGGTGAGGGGCGTTTGCTCGTCCAGGGTTATGGGGTGGAAGTTTAGGAGGTGGGACTCGACGGTGAAGGAGTCGACGCCGAAGGTGGGCCGGTTGCCGACGTTGGTGACGGCATCGAAGGTCTCGCTTGTGGGAGCGCTGCCGACGGTGAGGGTCGTGATGTAGACGCCGTTTGCGGGCAGGAGTTCGGCGTAGGGGGCGAGGTTGATGGTGGGGACGGTGTATCGGGTGCCGTAGCCTCGTCCTGAGGCGGGCGTGGAGGCGATGGCGAAGGGATGGCCGAGGAGAGAACGGACCTGGCTTACGTTACCTTCTGCGATGAGTTGGCGGATCCGGCTGGAGGAGATGGGCTGGTTGCGAATGGCTGCTGGGAGAGTAGACCTTGCAGGTGAAGCCGAGCTCTCGGCCAAGGGCCTCCAGATTGTTGACGTCGCCCTCGGCGTGGTGGCCGAAACGGAAGTTTTCTCCTTCGTGGAGTTCGATGACGTGGAGGGCGTGGTGGAGGACTTCGGTGGCGAAGGCCCGGGCGGACATTTGCGAGAATTCTTTGGTGAATGGCAGGACGAAGACGGCGTCGAGGCCGGTCGAGGAGAGCAGGTCGAGTTTTTCGGTGAGTGGGGTGATGAGGGGAAGGGTGGATTCGGGGCGCAGGACTCGGGCGGGATGGGGTTCGAAGGTGATGGCGATGGATTTTGCGCCGAGAGCGCGGGCACGGGCGACGACCTCTTCGATGACCGAAAGGTGACCGCGATGGACGCCATCGAAGTTGCCGATAGTGGCGACGGTGGGGCCGAAGTTTGGCGGGAATTCGGAGAGATGGCGAAATATCTGCATCAGGCGATCTCGAAGTTTATCTTTTGGCCGTCGTAGGCCAGGCGGACGTGCGGGGGGAGTTTGGCGTTGGTTGTGTCGTGGTCGAGATCATGGCTCATGTGGGTGAAGAAGGCACGTCTTGGCTTTAGCTGCTCGACGATGGCGACGGACTTTTCGAGGTGCGAATGACTGGGGTGGGGATCGTGACGGAGGGCGTCGATGATCAATACATCGAGGTCGTGTAGTAGGGGAAGACTGACTTCGGGAACATCGCTCATGTCGGTGAGGTAGGCGGCGTTGCCGAAGCGATAGCCGGTGATCTCCTCCCGTCCGTGGGTGACGGGAATTCGCTGGAAGCAGGCGCCGAAGAGTTCTATTCCCGCTCCGGGGGTGGGGTCGATGCGATGGATCGTGACGCGTGCACTGGTGGGGTAACGGTCTTCCTTGCGAAAGGTGTACTCGAAGATGCGTTCGATGCTGTTTGCGGTGGCCTCGTCGGCGTAGACCGGAAGGTTGGCGTGGGTGCGAAAGCTGAGGGGGCGCAGATCGTCGAAGCCCATGACGTGGTCGGCGTGGCCGTGGGTGTAGAGCACGGCATCGACGCGGCGAATCCCTTCGCGCAAGGCCTGCGCGTGAAAGTCCGGGCCGGTATCGATGAGCACCGTGTGGCCGTTGTAGGCGAGAGAGATGGACGGACGCGTGCGGCGGTTGTGCGGGTCTCCACCCGGAGAGACGGCGGAGGTGCAGACGGCGCAGTCGCAGCCAAGCGTCGGCACACCCATCGAGGTGCCTGTGCCAAGGAAGGTGAGGGTCGCTTCCATCGTTTAGCGGACGATACTGGGGCCGGCGGGCCCTGGGCGGCCAGCGGCGGGGGCCTTGGTCGCGGCCTGGCGCGCGAGGGCCTGCGTGATCTCGAGGAAGGCCATGCGGAGCTCGAAGAGGGCGCTATCCAGCAGACGATTTTCTTCGGGCGTCAGATTGCCCTTGGTTTTTTCTGCGAGGACGCCAAGCATATCGATGCTCTGGCGCGCGCCGAGGATGTCGACCTGAGGCTGCTGTCCCTCGTGGGTCGCGGCGCCAAGCTGCATCATCGCCGTCATGTAGATGGACTGCACGAGCTGCTCGAAGCTCATTGCAGGCGGATGGTCCATGCCAGGGTTCGCGGAGCGAATGGCGGTGTCGAGGCGGTCTGCCGTCATCTCGTACGCGCGACGGGCCTGGTCGTTCTCTTCGGGGGTCGGCGCGGGCGGCATTTCGGGTTCGGCCGGAGTTTCAGGAGCTGCGGCGGCCGGGGTTGGCGGCGCGACGGCCACTGGTTCGGCTGGAGCGGATGCGCGCTCTTCTCTTTCGGGCGAGGGGTCGGCGTCGGGGCGCAGCTCGCCGTCCATGGTGAACTTGCGGCGATCGGTAACTACGAATGGCTTACTTTGTTCTGGCATTGTCACACTCTTTCAGAAGATTCAGATGCAGCCGGCCGCTGAGACGCTGCAGCGGCCGAAAAGGGAGGCGATACTGGCACAGCGACACCGCCGGGGTAGAGGAGGGGAGTGCCTCGATCGAGGGCTTCGCGACGCACATAGCCGAGGCCGAGTTGTACTGTGCCGCCGCTGTCATTGCCGTAGTTTGCGGGCAGCGGAATGGCGGCGACGCTAGTTAGTTCGCCGACTTGTTTGCCGTCGGCCTCCAGCGGGGATCCGGCAGAGGGGAGATCTCCGTTGAGGCGAAATGCGCTGAATGTGCGGTGGACATTGCCGCGCGAACGGATACGCTCGACGATCTCCTGGCCAAGGTAGCAGCCTTTGGCGAAGTGCAGGGCGCGGGTCTGTCCGGTCTCCTGGGGGAGCTCGCGGTCGCGGATGTCGGTGGCGTAGAGTGGCGTTCCTTCAAGGACCCGCAGCCATTCCAGGGCCTGGGCTTCGCAGAGTGCTGCTCCGGCGATTTGAAGAGCATCAAGGAGCTTTGGCGTTGTCTCGTGATCGGCCCAGAGCTCGAACCGTGGTACCAAAGGACTGTGCATATGAGAGACGCTGATTTGAGCGGTGTTCCATGACGCGGGCCGCATTTCAATCGTTTCCAGGCCGGCGACGTTCAGACCGATCCTTGCAAGCAGGGACTCGGCCTGCGGGCCCACGACCGTCAGGCCTGTGCGGGCGTCTGAGGCATCAGCTAACTCCACGTCGTCCATGATGATGAAGCGGTCGAGGAACGTCATAAGGGTGGGCACCTGGAACGATGCGGTTTCGATCAGGAGAGCGTTTGGTTCGGCGAAGACCGTGGCGTCACCCTGGATGCGGCCCTGCACGCTCAGCAGGAAGTTATAGTTGCCTTCGCCGTCCTTCAATTCCTGGATTGAGTTGGTGACCATGCCGTTGAGCCAGCGGACGCGGTCCTCTCCGGTTACGTGAATCCACCCCATATGATCGAGCCGCGATACGCCAGCACTCTGGAGCAGGGCGGCGAGCTGCGATGCGGAGTTGGACGTCGATGCGATGGAGATATCGGCTTGTGCGGGAGGGGTCATAGCGGGCGTTACGGAAAACTCTCGTACACTTGATTATAGCGGTGGATCGAGAGGGCCGATGTTGCAGCGAGCGCTTTGCGGTGGAGATAGAAGATTGACGGGGTGGGTCGCAGGGGTCGCGCTACTGGCGGCCAGTTATGTGGCCTATGGGGCGCAGACAGCAACTCCCAATGCCGGGCAGGCGCCGGCGCAGTCCACGGACCCGGCCGCGACACAGGCCCCGATGACGAAGGACCAGGCGAAGGAGCTCTTTCGCTCGGTGGACGAGATACTCAGCTTTGCCAGCACCGATACGAAGCTGCCGATTGAGCATAGTGTGAAGCGCAAGCTGATCTCTCGTGATGAGGTCAACAAGTATCTCAGGGAGAAGTTCGACGAGGACGAAGGCGCGAAGCGTCTGGAGCGCTCCGAGATTGTGCTGAAGAAGTTTGGTTTGCTTGATCGGGACTTTCATCTGCGCACCTTTCTTCTATCGCTGCTGACGGAACAGATTGCAGGGTTTTATGACAATAAGACGAAGACTGTGAATCTGCTTGACTGGATCCAGCCGGACGAGCAGAAGCCGGTGCTGGCGCACGAGTTGACCCACGCGCTGCAGGACCAGAAGGTCGGACCTCACGAAGTGGTCGTCGATCAGCATGAATGGCCCGTCGCACAACGTGCAGGAGGACAATCGTCATTTGCAGGTGGACGAGGTCGACACTGCGCGGAGCGCGGTCTCCGAGGGGCAGGCGATGGCGGTCTTTGTCGACTACACGCTGCGACCCAGTGGAAAGACGCTTGCGGATTCGCCGGAGATTGCGGGCCGAATGAAGGACCTGGTGGCC
This sequence comes from uncultured Acidobacteriaceae bacterium, assembly GCA_963756685.1. Taxonomy (GTDB): domain Bacteria; phylum Acidobacteriota; class Terriglobia; order Terriglobales; family Acidobacteriaceae; genus Edaphobacter. The sequence goes on along the minus strand of CAVWON010000001.1, from coordinate 447,266 downwards.
GACACTACCGGCTCGCCGGTTATGGCGCGGGCGCCGCTGCTGCTGCAGCAGTCCCTGCTGTTTCCTTACAGCGACGGGCTGAGCTTTGAGCAGGCAGTCCTGGTTAAGGCAGGGAAGGAGGCGGCTTTCGCCGGTGTGCTGGCAAACCCGCCGTCTTCGAGCTTTGAGATCATGCATCCCGCGGCTTACCTGGCGCATGCCCCGGTGCCGGTGGTGCGGCTGCCGGACATCCATCCCCTGCTTGATCCCGAGTACACGCCTTACGACGTAGGCGTTATGGGCGAGCTTGACGTTCGCATTCTTGTCGAGCTGTTTGGCGGCCAAGAGATGGCGGACGCGCTGGCTCCGGCGTGGAATGGCGGCGTTTACTTTGCCGCACAGCGGAAGTCGGCGGTCACTGCGGCCGAGAAGGAGTCGACGGCGTCGCTTGGGCTGATCTACTACTCGCGCTGGAAGAACCGTGATTCGGCGCGCTCGTTTCATGCACACTTATGCGGCGCAGATTCCGAGAAAGTACTCCAATGTGGTGGAGCGGACGAAGGACGAGGCTGACGACAGGGAGCAGGTCTATTCGACCAACGAGGGCGATGTGCTGATCTCTCTTGCGGGGACCGGTGTCTTTGTCGGCGAAGGATTTGACCTTGCGCTCGCGCGCAAGCTGCGGGACTCCATTGTGAGCGTGCAACCCGAGGGGCCGATTCAGCAGGCAGCGACTCCACTTCAGGAGCCAGGGCTCTCTTTTGCGCGCGTGCTCGCTTCGTTCGGTGTGGTCAACGCAAACGCTCTGCAACGATATACTTCTAGAGGGTCAATATCGACAACGGACAGCGTCCGCTAAGGGGGCAAAAAGGGTTTGAAGAAGGCAGAGATTGGCATCATCGGAGGCAGTGGCCTGTACGCCATGCCGGGACTTACTAATGTGCGCGAAGAGCGCGTGACGACACCGTTTGGCGATCCCTCCGACGCCTTTATTCTGGGAGAACTTGAAGGGCGCAGTGTTGCCTTTCTCGCCAGGCACGGACGCGGGCACCGCATACTGCCAAGCGAGTTGAACTTCCGTGCCAATATTTTTGCGATGAAGATGCTGGGCGTCGAGCGAATCCTCTCCGTCTCTGCCGTGGGATCGTTGAAAGAGGAGCATAAGCCGACTGACTTCGTGATTCCTGACCAGTTTATTGATCGTACTTATGCTCGGGTATCCACTTTTTTCGGCGAAGGGATTGTGGCGCATGTTGGCTTTGGCGATCCGGTCTGTGCGACAGTGGGGGCCGTATTCCAGAAGGCGTGCGATGCAGTCGGTGTGGTGGGCAAGAGCGGTGGGACCTACGTCTGCATGGAGGGGCCGCAGTTCTCAACGCGTGCCGAATCGAACCTCTACCGCAGCTGGGGAGCGGACGTGATCGGCATGACCAACCTGCAGGAGGCGAAGCTGGCCCGCGAGGCCGAGATCTGCTACGCCACGATGGCCATGGTCACCGACTACGATTGCTGGCGTGAGGGCCACGACGATGTCACCGTCGAGCAGGTAGTGGCGGTGCTGCATCAGAACGCTGACAACGCGGCCAAGGTGGTGCGCTCTGCGATTGCCGCAATGCCGGCTGAAAGGACCTGCGGCTGCTCCGATGCGCTGAAGTATGCGATCCTCACCGATCGCAAGGCGATTCCCGCGGAGGCGCGGAAAAAGCTGGCAATTCTGCTGGATAAATATCTCTAGAAAGGGTCTCGCTGCACTCGGGCCTTTGGTATGTATCGTAAGTAGTTACACATTGGCAATCTTCGTTTCGTCAAGAAAAAGGAGTTTATGGCAATTCTCGTCGTAGGTTCAGTAGCGTTCGATAGCATTGAGACACCGCACGGAAAGGTGGACCACTGTCTGGGTGGTGCGGCGACGTATTTTGCTCTCGCGGCAAGTTACTTTACCCCGGTACGCGTGATCGCAGTTGTCGGGAAAGATTTCACCGCCGAGCATGAGGCGGTCATGACGCGGCGCGGCATCGATACGCAGGGTATCGAGCGTTCGAATGGGCTCAGTTTTCATTGGACAGGCTCTTATTCGGGCCACATGGACGTGGCCAAGACGCTGGGCACGGACTTGAATGTCTTCGAAACCTTTGAGCCGAAGATTCCCGATGCCTACAAAGACAGCGAATATCTTTTTCTCGCAAATATCGATCCGGTACTGCAGGCGCGCGTCCGCAGGGAGATGCCTAAGGTGCGCATGGTCTGCGGCGACACCATGAACTACTGGATCGCCGACCACGCCGCTAACCTGGCCAAGGTATTGCGCGAGCTTGATGTGTTGCTGATCAACGACGGCGAGGCGCGCATGCTGTCCGGAGAGCACAATCTTGTGGTGGCCGCCGAGAAGGTGCTCAGTATGGGGCCCAAGACGCTTGTGGTCAAGCATGGGGAGTACGGCGCTACTGCCTTTTTCGGCGATCGCTCTTTTGGCGGTGCCAAGCTTTCGCGGCCCTTCCGTGCGCCTGCGCTTCCGCTGGCCGAGGTGGTTGATCCTACTGGCGCGGGCGACTCGTTCGCTGGCGGCTTCTACGGTTATCTTGCATCGCAGCCTGAGTTGACGCCTGCGGTCTTTCGCACGGCCATGTTTTACGGTGGCGTGATGGGATCGTTCGCTGTTGAACGCTTCGGCACGGAGCGATTGCAGAACGTGACGCGGCAGGAGATCGACGAACGCTTCAAACTATTCCGGGAGATCTCGCACCTTGAGCATTCGGGGGTCTAAATCGTCAAGGGCCACCCGGTCAGCGGCATCGGCCGTTGCGGCCCGTGCCACTACAGGCGCGGTGGCCCCGGACCCTGACGAAGTTCGGCCGGCGACACGCGAGGAGACCTTTCCGGTTGCGCTGGGCGCTGTACTTCTCTCGTTTATTGCGCTGCTGATTTCATTTTCACGCGGGTATCTGCTGTTGTACGGAGATGCGGTCGCGCACCTCGGCATCGCCCGGCGCATTCTGGATTCGCGTAACCCGGGGCTGGTCCAGCTTGGCGGTGTCTGGCTTCCGCTGCCTCATCTGTTGATGCTGCCGTTTGTACAGAAGATGGAGTGGTGGCAGAACGGACTTGCGGGCGCGTGGCCTTCACTGATCTGCTACATCGCCAGCGTGGTCGGACTCTACCGGCTCTCGCGCCATTTGCTTGTGCCGCGGTGGGCAATTGCAGCGACGGCATTCTATGCGCTAAACCCCAGCCTGCTGTACCTCGCGACCACGGCCATGACGGAGGCGCTCTTCCTTGCGCTGGTGATCTGGACTGTCCTGCTTACGGTGGAGTGCGTCGCAGGCATTCACGCAGCTCGTCAGGCCGTCGTGGCTCGGCGGCTGGTTCTGATTGCGCTCTTTATTTTGGCGGCGGTTTACACGCGGTACGATGGCTGGGTGCTCGGTGCGGCCGTCTGGTGCGTCATTACGTTCACGTTGGCGAGCAGACGCGATGTCTGGAGCAGAGTTGTTCCCTCCTTCGTGCTTTTTACATTGATTGTTGTTGCAGGGCCGATCAGCTGGCTGGTCTACAATCAGCACTTCTTCCACGATCCATTGGACTTTATCCGTGGGCCTTACTCGGCGTCCGCCATTGAAAGAAAGACCGCGGCCGCAGGCTCGGAGCACTATCACGGATGGCACAGTCCGTTTTGGGCACTCGTGTACTACACGCGTACGGCGCAGTTGGATGCGGCATTCTGGGAGACCGGTTTTCTGGTTATGACTGCGGCCATTGGTGGTTTGATGATTGCGGTTCGCCGTAGACTCGCGCTGCCAGCGCTGCTTCTCTGGGTGCCGTTGCCGTTTTATATTTACTCGGTCGCCTATGGATCGGTGCCGATCTTTATTCCGCAGTTGTGGCCGCACTCCTATTACAACTCCCGTTACGGAATGGAGATGTTGCCTGCACTTGCAGTTTTTGCGGTGGTCGCGGTGCAGTGGTTTGAGGGTCGGTGGAGCCAATCGCAGCCGCTCGCGAAGAGGCTGATGCAGCCGATTGTCCTGCTGCTGATTGCCCTGAACACGATTGGTATGACGTATCAGACGCCGCTTGTGCTCAAAGAGGCCCTCGCCAACTCGACCACCCGGGTCGCCTTTGAGACCGCGCTTGCCCGGCAGCTTCGCATGTTTCCTGCCGGTGCGGCGATTCTGATGTATAACTCGGACCACGTTGGCGCGTTGCAGGCGGCGGCGATTCCTCTGCGCCAGACGATCAACGAGGGAGACTACGATAGTTTTCATGCCGCGCTGGCCGCGCCTGCCGAACACGCGACTTACGTCGTCGCCATCGCGGGAGACCCTGTATCTGCTGCCGTCGCCGCACATCCTGAGGGTCTTACGGAGTTGTCTATTTTGTGCACCAGCGGTCAGCCGTGTGCGCGTATTTATCAGTCTGACCGAGCGACCGCTCCACCAAGGCCGTAGATGAACGTCATTTCACAGAGCGCTGAGGCACAATAAGAACAGCATGATTCCCTTTGTCAAAGCGCATGCCTGCGGCAACGACTTCCTGATCATCGATGAGCCGTTGGCACAGCGCCGTCATGGTGAACTCGCGCGGAAGCTCTGTGCGCGTAACACCAGCGTCGGGGCGGACGGCATCGAGTTTCTCGATCGCAAGCCCAGCGGTGAGCTGTTCCTGCGTCTGTTCAACGCGGACGGCAGCGAGGCGGAGCTCTCCGGGAACGGCACGCGCTGTGTTGCGGCGTGGCTGGCGAGCAGCGAGGGCAAGCTGGACGTCGCGTTGGGCACGCACGGCGGCGTGCGGACCTGCCATGTTATCGAGGCCGCCGATCCGCTGTACCTGATTGAGAGCGAGATGGGCGTTCCGCGTGTCATGCGGCGCACGATCGAGCTTCCCGGCGTTGGCAATGTGGCGGGGGCGATGGTCAACGTGGGCAATCCGCATTTTGTTCTCTTCGTCGAGGCAGAAGATTTCAGCGCGCATGGTCACACCTGGCAGCAGCTCGGTGCGCAGATCAGCACCAGCCCTCTGTTTCCGCATGGCACCAATGTTGAGTTTGTTCGGGTACTGTCTTCTTCGGAGATAGCCTTCCGGATTTATGAGCGCGGTTGTGGGCCGACCACTTCATCCGGCACGGGCACGTGCGCCTCCTCCGCTGCGGCGATGGTGCTGCGGGAGATCGATCGCGAGCTCACTGCTGTCGCCGAAGGTGGCCCGCAACGTGCAGTCTGGCCCGCGAATGAAGCAGTGATGCGCCTCACCGGGCCGGCCGAGATCATCTGCCGCGGGGAGGTCTCAGCGTTGTGAGGAATTCGTCGACATCAGCGATAAAGCCCCGAGCGTTGCGTCCAGGCGCGACTATCGCGGTGCTTTCACCAGCTAGTACACCCAAGTCCGATCTTGTGCATCGCGGAGTCGCCCACCTGCATTCGCTTGGCTACAAGACGGTGCTGGGCAAACATGCTCTCGACAGCGGGCCGCTTTACTATGCGGGCACGATCGAAGCCCGGCTGGATGATCTGCATGCGGCCTTCTCAGACCCGGCGATCGACGGTATCGTCTGTGCTCGCGGGGGGTGGGGTTCGGCTGAGCTGCTTCCGTATCTTGATGCGGCGCTGATTCGGGCCAACCCAAAGGTTTTCGTTGGGTACAGCGATCACACGTCGCTTCATTGCTGGCTGCACAACGAGGCCAACCTCGTTACCTTCTATGGCCCGATGGTGGCCGCCGACTTTTCGCTTGATGACGGCGTGGATATGGCGAGCTGGCAAAACGGCCTTCAGGGTGACGGTCGCTGGTCGCTCGGTGTAGCGGACGGTCTTCGTGTCCTTCGTGCGGGCGTTGCGCACGGCCTGCTGGATGGTGGATGTGTCTCGATCTTCGCGGAGGCACTTGGGACACCCTATGCTCCTCGCATCGACGCGGAGAGCATTCTCTTTCTCGAAGATATCGGCACGAAACCTTATCAGTGGGACCGCATGTTGCTGCACCTGCGTTATTCCGGACTGTTGGACAGAGTGACCGGCATCGTCTTTGGCGATATGCGCCAATGCGTCCCCGTCGATGAGAACGATTATCTGGAGCGGGCGATTCTTCATGCGCTTCGCGATTTCAAAGGGCCTATTGCGATTGGGCTGCGCAGTGGTCATGTCGGCGCCTCCAATGTCACGCTTCCTCTAGGTGTTTCGGCTGCGCTCGACCTTGCTGATGCGGGGAACCCGCAAATGCACCTTCTCGAAGCATCTGTTACGGTTTAGCCTTGAATTCTTCGGCCACGGGCACTTCGATTATGCAAAATCCAAAGCATATTCATCTCATCGGTATCTGCGGCACGGCGATGGCCTCGCTTGCGGGGATGTTGCAGCTGCAGGGCCACCGCATCACTGGCTCGGACGCTGCCGCGTACCCGCCGATGAGCGATCTGCTTGCCGGCCTGAAGATTCCGATTCACGAGCCTTATCTCCGAGAGCAATCTCGAGCCGCGTCCGGACTCTCGTGGTCGTTGGGAACGCGATTTCGCGTGGAAATGTTGAGCTCGAATATGTGCTCGATACTCGCATTCCTTTTTGTTCGATGGCTTCGATTTTGCATGACGAGTTCCTGCCAGGGCGGGAGTCGCTGGTTGTCGCGGGGACGCATGGGAAGACCACGACTACCAGCATGCTGGCCTGGATCTATGAGGTCGCTTCGCGGCGGGACGCCTGCTTTTGCGCCGTCGTTTCTTATTGGGGGCGTGGCGGAGAACTTTGGCACCAGTTTCATGGTGCGGCCGACTCGGCCGTTTCTGCTTGAAGGCGACGAGTACGATACGGCCTTCTTTGACAAGGGGCCGAAGTTTCTTCACTACTTTCCCGATGCCGCTGATTCTGACCCATGTCGAGTTCGATCATGCTGATATCTATGCGGACCTTCCTGCGGTGAAGACGGCCTTCAAGCGGCTGGTCAACCTTGTTCCGCGGCGTGGGCGTATTGTGGCCTTCGATGGCAGCGAGAACGTTAGCGAATGTGTTGCCAAGGCTTTTTGTCCGGTCGAGCGTTATGGATTTGCTTCGGGCTCCCATTGGCGAGTGTCCGAAGCTGCGCCATGAGGGCCCTCTGACGCGCTGGACGCTTGGCTCGCGGGGGTTCGCCGTTTGCTGAGCTATCGCTTGCCGATGGCGGGGGAACATAATGCGCTGAACGCCACGGCGGCCGCTGCCCTTGCGGCCGGGCAGGGAGTGCCAACGGAGGCCATCATCGAGGCGGTGGCGACCTTCAAGAGCGTTAAAGCGCAGGCTTGAGGTTCGCGCTGTTGTCGATGGCGTCACGATCATCGATGACTTTGCTCACCATCCGACGGCGATTCGCGAGACGCTGCGCGCGTTGCGTGAGTCGTATCCGGGGCGTCGGTATATGGGCGGTGCTGGAGCCTCGCTCGAATACGCTGCGGCGGAATGTCTTTGAGCTCGATCTGGTGGAGAGCCTTGCGCTGGCCGACCGCGTGGTGCTGGCCTCGGTGTTCAAGTCGGAGAGCATCCCTGTGGCGGAGCGCTTGCACCCGGAGCATGTTGTTGCTGCCCTTGAATGCGTGGGAGACTCCGCGGTACTCTTAGCGGATGCAGATGCAATTGTGGCGGCGATAGTGCCCGCAGCTCAGGGCGGGAGACGTTGTTGCGATTCTGTCGAACGGCGGATTCGGCGATATCTACCAGAAGTTGCCCGCCGCTATTGCTGCGCGCAGCTCCGCCACGCAAAGCGTCTGATCTGCGGTGGCATCCTGTCTGGGGTATGCTCCAAACAGGCATGTTTGCAACCTTCAAGCTGGCTTTTGTCTATCTCGCACTCGGTCCGATTGCCGGCATTGTCGGTATTCCTTACACGTTGCTGGTTGGAGATATCAGCCTTCTCTACCGTGTCGCGATGTGGATCACGAATGCGGGCGTGCGGGCGGCCGGGATCAAGATCGAGATGACCGGACTGGAGAATATTCCGCCTGGGCGCAGCTGCATCTTCATGTGCAACCATGTCTCGAACCTCGATCCTCCGGTCGTGCTTCCTCTGTTGCCGGGGCGCAGCTCGGTGCTTCTGAAGAAGGAGTTGATGAATATCCCGATCCTGGGGAAGGCGATGCGGCTGGCGAAGTTTGTTCCGGTGGAGCGGGGCCAGCCGACGCGATGCGGCCCAGGCGAGTGTTGAGGCCGCGGCGGACGCTCTTGCGGTCCGGGCTGCATATCCTGGTGTTTCCGGAGGGGACGCGTTCGCGGGACGGAAGACTTTCGACGTTCAAGAAGGGGCCGTTCTTTCTGGCACAGGAGACGCAGGCGCCGATTGTTCCGATTGCGCTCTCCGGCACGCAGACGATGATGCACAAGGGGAGCGCGGCGATTGTGCCTGGGCTGGCGCGGATCCAGTTGCTTGCCGGCGATTGAGCCTTCGCAGTATGCGACGCGCGAGGAGCTGATCTGCTGCGGTGAGGAGTGCGATCGCCGAGGCGCTGCCGGCTGAGATGAAGCCAGCCGGCTATTTGACGATTGCGTTGTGTAGCCGTCGGCCTGGAGGCGCTGGCGCATGGCGTCGGCTTCTTTCTTGGTGGCGAAGGGGCCGATCTGCACGTGGAGGAGCTTGTCCTGCGGCTCGCGCCGGACGGCGACTGTGTAGCCGCGACGCTTCAGGTCGACGGCGACGATGTCTGCGTCTTCCTGGTGCGACATGGCGGCGACCTGGACGACGGAGAGCCCGGTGAGGATGCTGGAGACGGCAACAGGTACTACTGCAGCGGGCCTCGTCGCTGATTCGTGGACGGCTCGGCGGCTACGTTAGGGTGCGCAGTCGGGACTACTGCTTGTTGGCTGGGTCGGGGACTGTTGGCTGTTCCTGGGCTGCGTCAGCCGGTGGGTCGATGGGCACGATCGCAGTTTGAGCCGTAGCAGCGGATTGTTTGGCCGCCGACTGATTTGCAGTGTTTCCCGGCCTGGAGCCGTTGCTCCGGGCGCCGTCGTTACCTCGGCGGCGCTGACCGGATGGTGTGCCGAGCGCCGGCCCATGCGAGTAGCCGAAGCCGAAGAAGACGGCGCAGAGCAGAGCGAGAGCGAAGAAGATGCCGAGGATGGTGGTGGTTCCGAGCGAGATCTCACGATCTTGTTCGTCGGCGTCGTGGAGGTCGTCGCAGATCGTGATCGGTTTCGTATCGAGTGTTGCACGGTCTAGACCTTCTTCTCCAGGAGCTGTGTCGGGAGTGAATGTCTTATTGAACAGGTTCATGAGCTCCATGGGGAGGGGGAAGACGATGGTGGTGTTTTTCTCGACACCGATCTCGGTGAGGGTCTGGAGGTAGCGGAGCTGGAGGGTCATGGGCTGGGTGGCCATGAGTGCGGCGGCTTCGACCAGTTTGGCGGCGGCGTTGAACTCGCCTTCGGCGTGGATGATCTTGGCGCGGCGCTCGCGTTCGGCCTCGGCCTGCTTGGCCATGGCGCGGAGCATGGACTCGGGCATGTCGACCTGCTTGACCTCGACGGAGACGACTTTGACGCCGAAGGGGGCGGTGTGGCCGTCGATGATGGTCTGGATGCGCTGGTTGAGGGCTTCGCGATGGGCGAGGAGTCTCGTCGAGATCGACTTCGCCGAGGACGGAGCGCAGGGTGGTCTGGGCGAACTGCGAGGTCTGGTAGATGTAGTTGGCGACCTCGATGACGGCCTTGGTGGGGTCGACGACGCGGAGGGTGATGACGGCGTTGACCTTGAGGGTGACGTTGTCGCGGGTGATGACGTCCTGCGGCGGGACCTCCATGGCCTCCTGGCGGAGGGAGACGCGAACGATCTGGTCGAGGGGGCGGAAGACCCAGATGACGCCGGGGCCCTTGGCGGCCTCCTTCACGCGGCCGAGGCGGAAGATGACGCCGCGCTCATACTCTTTGAGGATGTTGAGGGAGTTGATGAGGTAGAGGACGACGATGGCGATGGCGAAGAGGAGCGGGAGAGACATCATGGATGAGACCTCGGGTGCGACCGGCTGCGGCCACCGCTGCGATTGTAAAGCAGCCGCAGCGCGACGGCCGTTGCCAGGTTTAGAAACGCAGGAAAAAGCCGAACCCTGGCTCGAAGGTCGTGGTGTGCTGCTGGATGGTCAGGTAGTTGGTCTCGAAGTCGGGCGCTTTGAAGAAGACCTGGCGGAACTGGGCGCGGATGCCAAAGTGGGGAGACAGGACGGTGGTCTCTGCGCCGACCGAGTAGTAGTAGGTCGCGCGGGCCTGTTCGGGCAGGGCCAGACCGCCGCCGGGGGTGGGACGGAAGACGGTCGTGCCAGCGCCGCCGGACGCAAATGGGGTCATTCCGAAGTACTGTTTGCTGGGATGGACGACGTAGCCCAGGGTGTACTCGCTGGCGTTCTGCTGGACGCCAGCCGTTGGCCTGGGCCCCGAAGGGGGTAAAGGTGTCGGTGTAGCGCGAGTAGCCGTAGTTGCCTTCCAAGCCGACCCAGGGGGACCCGATGTAACGGAGGGTGACGAGGGCCCCGGCGGTGTTGCCGGGGCTGAGGTTGACGGCCGTTGGCTTGGCGTTGACGATGGCGGTGCCGTTGGAGTCCTGTTGAAGATGCCGAAGGCGGACGATGCCGAGGTCGATGCGAGCAAGCTGACGGTCGAGGGCCGTTTCCGGGGCTGGTGCTCTGCGCCTTGGCGGTTGATCGCTACCGCTGTCAGCAGTAGACAAAATAAGAACACTTCGGACACACGACGGGCGAGGCACATTCAACATCAAGACGAAACTCCCTTTTCGAAAACTACCGTCCTTTTAGTCTACTCTGGCGTGGACGTTGGCGGGGTGTTGCGCAGGAGATCAAACGCGTATCCTGCACTGGCTCTACGATCAAGACGAGGCCCTCAACGCTGCGCACGGAGACTGCGGAGCCCGCGGCGAGCGATGCATGTCCGCGCAGGGAGGCCTGCCAGAGTTCGCCGCGGATTTCGACCTGGCCGGTGGGGTTGAGCGGGGTGCGCACGATGGCCCTTGCCGCCGATCATGGCCTGCGGGCCGGTGAGGACCTTGCCGCGGCGGGCGCGGAGGGCGATCCAGGCGAGGCCGAAGGAGATGCCGCCGAAGCCGAGACCCGCGCCGATTGCAGTCGCGGGGTGGACGCGCAGCTCGGGGATGGGGCCGTCGACGAGGGTGGCGAGGCCGAAGACGAGTGAGACGATGCCGGCCAGCGCGAGCACGCCGTGGCTGCCGAACTTTGCTTCGAGGACCATCAGAACGACTGCGGCGAGCAGCAGGACGATCGCGGTGTGACGGATGGGAAGGAGATTCAGGCCGAAGAGGCTGAGCAGAACGAAGAGCGTGCCGAGGGAGCCGGGGACGACGGTGCCGGGGACGTTGAACTCCAGATAGATGAGAAGGCCGCCGAGGACAAGCAGAAGAACGGCGATGTCAGGATTGGTGAGCTTGCTGAGGAGGCGCTCGCGCAGGGAGGGGGCGATGGTGACGATTTCGCGCTCCTTGCAGGTGCAGGGTTTGGGTGGTGCCGTCGAAGCGGTGGATCTCGCGGCCGTCGAGCGCGGTGAGCAGGGAGGCGTCGTCGGCTGAGTCGAGGTCGATCAGCTTCAGCTTGAGGGCCTCTGCGTCGCTGTAGGACTTGGAGTTGCGGACGGCGTCCTCGGCGGCTTCGACGTTGCGGCCGCGGCGGGCGGCGTAGGAGCGGAGGAAGGCCGCGGCGTCGTTCTCGATCTTCTCCTTGAGGATGGGATCCATCTGGCCGCCTTCGACGATGGGGTGGGCGGCGCCGGCGTTGGTTCCGGGGGCCATGGCGGCGATGTCGGCGGCTTCGAGGAGGAAGAAGCCGGCGGAGCCTGCGCGGCTGCCGGTCGGCGAGATGAAGATGACGACGGGAACGGGCGAGTTTTCGATGGCCTGGACCATGACGCGGGTGGATTCGAGCAGGCCGCCGGGGGTGCCCAGGGAGACGATGACCAGCTGGGCGTGCTGGCGGGCGGCCTCCTCAAGGCCGCGCTGGAGGTAGTCCGCGGTGATGGGCTGGATGGTGTCGTGGATGGTGAGTTTGACGACGACTCCCGGGTCGGGGGGCGGCAGACAACATTGCGGGCAGGAGACAGAAGAGCGTTATCAGCAGCGCGAGGGCGGCTTTGAGGGTGCTCCTCATGGGAGACTCTGTCCGCGTGCCTGCAGGGCCTGCCGCATGCCCAGCGCGGCGGAGTCTTTCGGTTCCAGTTGGAGCGCTTTGCTGACATTGGAGGCGGATGACGTCGATCTCGTTCGCCTGCAGATCGAGGCGGGCGAGGACGAGATAGGCGGGGACGTTGGGATGGAGGTTGAGCGAGGCCTGGGCCTCGGCGCGGGCGTCGGCTGGGCTGCCGCTGCGTTCGCGCACCTGGGCGAGGCCGGCGTGGGCGGCGGCGCTGGAGGGGTCGGCGGCGATGGCGGCCTGGAACTCCTGTTCGGCCTCGGGGATCAGGCCCTGGGCGAGATAGTCGCGGCCGAGCTGGGTGTATTGCGCGGCCTGCTCGGCTGGTGGGAAGCGCGGCCATGCGGATGGCGCGCATCTGGTCGAGCTGGAAGGCGGCCTGGCGGAAGGAAGCTTCGGAGTAGGTGCGGCGGATGCGTTCGAGGGGGGCGAAGTCAGAGGAGGCAGCGGCTGTCGCGCTTGCCTTTGTCGGCGGGTGCGATGTGCTTGCCCGCGCTAATGCTGGCCTTCAGTTCGGCCGCTTCGGTGTCGGTGGGGCGCAGCTTGAGGGTCTGGTCGACCTCGCGCTGGGCCCCGGCGAAGTCACCGCGGCGCAGCAGAGCAACGGCGAGGTTGTAGTGGTAGTCGGCGTCGTTGGGGTCGGCGATGGAGGCGCGTTGGAAGAGGGGAACGGCGTCGTGGCCCTGGCGGCTGGAGGCGACGGCCTGATTGTTGACGACCTCGGGGAGGGGAAGTCGGCTGGCGACGAAGGCGAAGGCGGATTCGGCTTCGGCGTATTTGGCGGAGTTGAATCGGGCGAGGCCGATGTAGAAGCTGGCTTCGAGCGCGCGCGGTCGGTGGGTGGGATTCTGGCGAGGGTCGCTGCGGCCTGGTCGTAGTCGCGCTGTGCGAATTGGGCTTTGCCCAGGGCGAGGAGTGCGGCGGGGTAGTCGGGCGTGTCCTGTATGGCCATCTGCAGGCGCTTGATGCGCTCTTGCGATGTGGTTGCGTCGGTGCCGCGAATGTAGTTCTCGAAGGCGCTGAGCCGGACTCCGCCGGAAGCGGCGAGAAAGGTCTGCTGGGCGACGTTGAAGTGAGGGTCGATCTGGCGGGCGACCTTCCAGGCGATGGCGTTCTCGACGTCGAAGAGGCGAGTGAGTTCGCTGGAGTCGTCGAGCGGCTGCGACAGGCGGAGCTTATTGACCTCGAGGACCTGCGCCTGGACGAGGATGCGGCTGTTATTGACGGTGTAGCTGCCGACGATGACGAAGTCGGCGTCGAGGGTCTGGGCGATGCGGATGGTGGTTGCGCGGGAGGGCCTGAAGTCGACGGGGAGGCCGAGATGATCGAGAGCGTACTGGCGGTCGTCGCGGGTGATGGTGAGGAACCCGGCGGAGGTCAGGCGCTGGTTGAGGGTGTCGGGAAAGGAGTCGCCGATCCAGGCGAGGTTGGTTTGGCCGGTGCGGTTGTCAAAGGGGAGGACTAGCACTACGCGGCCGCCGGTATCCGGCATTTCAGAAGATGGGGTGGGTTGTGAGAGTCCTGGAACAGTGCACAGGAGCAATAGCAAGAGCGAACCGTTGTTGTAGGAGTAGGCGGCGAACTTGGAAGGGCCTTGTCACAGATATGAGTATAGAGCGTTCAGTGCTTGTTCGGCTGGGGCAGCGCAGCTTCGACGATACGGGGGAAGTGGAGCACGGCGGCCCACTCGCCTTTGCGGCGCGCTTGCCAGACGACTTCTCCGTGGAGGAGGGCCGCGACTTCGGCTGGGGAAAGATCGCGGTGGAAGTCGAAGTACTTTGTGTCGGCGGATTCGTTGTGACGGCCGAGGTTGATGCGATTCGGCGGCGGCTCCCACTTGGTGGAGAAGATGAGGGCCATGTCGTAGCTCCCGGGATCGGCCGCGGCCTTCTGGATCTCTTCCATGGAGAAGTTCTGGATGGCGGTGGTCTTGACGGGGTGGTTGGTGTAGCCGAGTTCGGGGCGGTTGAGTTCGGAGGTCGCGGGCCATGCGGTGAGGACGGTGGCCTGGGGGTAGGTGCTGGTCGATGTAGCGGACGGCGTGCTGGTGGAGGACGACCATGTCGCGGTAGGTGAGGTTGTCTTCGGGGGCGAAGGCGTAGGGCGGGTTGATCCAGATGCCGGCGAGGAAGGCTGCGGCGCTGAGGGCGGCGATGAGAGGCCAGTGCCCAGGAATACGGCGGCGCCAGGTGTTGACACAGATGACCAGAATGAGCGGGTACATCGGGAGAAGATAGCGGGTGAGTAGCGCGCCGCCGAGGACGGAGAAGGCGATCCAGTTGGCGAGGAGGACGACGCCGATGGCTTTGAGGGCGGGGCGGGCGATCGGTCTGCGGGTGTTGGTGGCGGCGACGGGGATGAAGATTGCGGCGATGGTGCAGACGACCGGGACAACATGTTCATGTGCGTCGTCAGATGGAGGAGGCGATGCCAGAGACAGAGGGCGATGCGGTAGGCGTTGAGGTTCGCGGTGGCGTTGTAGCGGAGGAACTCGGGGTTGCCGAAGACGAAGCCGGTCTTGTGATAGTGGTAGGCGTACCAGGCGGCCAGTGGGAGGATGGGCGCGAGGAGAGCGAACAGCCATTTCAGGTGAGTATGAGCTGCGTGATGTTGCTGGCGATCGCGTAGGAGGTGGACGGCTTCCCAGAGGGCGAGAGCTACTGGCGTGACGATGGCCGTCTCTTTGGAGAGAGCGGCGAGGGAGAACAGGAGTGCGGCCGAGGAACGTGTTTGTGTTGCGCGTGGGCTCAGCTGCGGTCGAGGTAGAAGGCGAGGCCCCAGAGGGTGAAGGCGGCGGCGAAGATGTCGGCGTGGGCGAGAGTGCTTTGCGCGAACCAGATGGGATAGATCGCGGTGAGGATGACGGTGACGGCGGCGACGGCGGTGGTGGTGAGGTTTTTTGCGAGTTTGAAGACGCCAAGCAGCGCGGCGGCGGCGACCATGCAGACGAGGGTGCGGGTGCCGCTGACGACGTATCCGGAGAGGTGCCACCAGGCTGCGAGGAGGATGGAGGGCAGCGGCGGGTGGGCGTTGGTGACGGTGGTTTGAGGGATGAGAGTGCCGGTGCGGAAGAAGTCCCAGGCGGCGGGGATGTAGTAGCCGGCTTCGTCCCAGAAGTAGGGGAGGCGGAGGAGGCGATAGTGCGAGAGGTAGACGGCGACGAAGAAGAGCGGGTAGAGCATCCAGAGTGGGGATGTCGCCGGTCGACTGCGGGCCGTCTTTTCCTGCTCTGCTTAGGAGGGCGCACGCTTTTAGTTGACGGGGCCGCCGGAGTGGGGGAGCTGCTCGAGGGTGATGGAGCCGAAGGTCTGCTCGTACTGGGCGAGATTGTGGCCGAGGACGTTCCAGAGGGCCTTGGCCTGCTGGGGGCTGAGATAGATGCCCTGGAAGTTCTTGACGGTGAGTTCCTCCGGGTTTTGCTGGCGTCATGGTGCCGAAGACGAGGAAGAAGTCCCAGACGCTCATGCGGACCTGGACGCTGTTGGCGTAGCCGTCGCGGTAGTCAGGCGGTGTTGGTGAGCTTGACTGTGGGCTGGTCGTTTCCCTGGTTGGGGGGCTGGTTCTGCTGGCTCATTGCATCTCTTTCAGGGTCTAGATGGATGATTTGGTGCGGGAGAAGGGACTCGAACCCCCACGGATTTCTCCGCTTGGACCTAAACCAAGTGCGTCTGCCATTTCGCCACTCCCGCGATTTTCAATTCAACAGGGCGATGTTGTTGAGAAGAGCTACCTGCCACGATTAGCGTATGGCAAAGGGGTGTCGATTGCAATGCCACGGCCGATATTACAAGGTGAGGCCTTCTAGTGCTTGATAAGCCACATCACCCAGCTTGCCGCGATGGTGCCGCCGACGAAGAGGGCGAAGCAGAAGGCGCCGAAGCGAACCATCATGCGGGGTTCGGTGCGCTGGGTGATGCCGAAGACGATGGAGGTGAAGAGAGAGAAGAGAAGGACTGCCCCGAAGTGAGAGATGGTCACGAGCGCTTCCTCCCGGTGGCCAGCGAGTGGGCGTCGACGGCGGAGATGATGTTCAACAGGCCAGCCACGACCATGAACTTGGTGCCGTAGTCGGCAGTCGCCACCTGTACGGTGACCTGACCGAGGTCGAAGAGCTTCGCCAGAATGTACAGCAGACCGTTGCCGAGGTCGCCCGCGAAGTTGAGGATGTCGAGCAGGTCGCCGGTGTTGGGGGAGTAGAGCTTGCCCTTCAAGGCAAGGCCGATGGCGAACATGGTCACGATCGAGAACATGAGCAGCCCGCCGCGGACCCATTTGCGCAGCATCAGGTGGCCTGCGCCGGGGACGAGCCAGCCGGCGATCAGAACCATCGTCGGGAATGAAGAGGATTGCGCGGTGCGCGTTTGTGCTGAGACGTCGGTCGCCATTGCTGCTTTGATGATAACAGGGGATGCCAGGTAGGCACCCGAAGCTTGCATGCAAGGGGCAAGAGGATGTGGCACTATGTCCGCGCCCCTAACCTTCGACCGCGGTTTGTCTGTTTGCATCAAGTTTAGTGGTGATTGCAATTAGACCTATAACTACAAGTACGCCGACAAGGGCCCCTATGGCCTCTTTTGCTGCCTTAGGCAAACCTGCATTATCGATTCTTGCGACTTGTGCGTCTGAGATGTATGTGGGGTGCACGGCGCCCTTGGGGACCACCTCAAATGAGTCGACTTCAAGCTCGACCAAGGTGCCTTTAATCACAGTTCCGTCAGCTTTCGTGACTTTGACATCGCTGCCCAGGCCGCGCGACTGAAGCTCCTCGTACAGGCCCGTTGCTTCCATCGAAACAGGCGTCGACGGCAAGGCATGACTCGACGCCGAGATGGCTACGGTGAGAACCAAGGCCTGGAATATCAGTCGAAGTGCGCTTGTGACGGTATTCAATCCGATTGACATACAGGGCCTCCTTTCGACTCGCACTCTCCCCGAGAGGACAGGGCGTTCAAAACTGCCTTCATCCGTTAAAGCGCAAAGCGCGGCTCATTCGTGACATGATTTTTGGTGTCCCCACCTCCGACTTGGGTTCGACCAGGATCTGGCTTAGATAGTTAGGGTTGGAGAATTTATAAAGAATGGGCCACCGAGCGTCGCTGGGCCGTCGGCGACAAGAACATTCAGTCTCGAGGTTTCCGAAGAGACGAGTCTTCGGGAACCAAGGGAGACTGCTTATTGAGAGACCAATTGCCGGTGCTAAAGAGAAGATGCTGTGGGCATCAATGCTCTTTCGCGATTAGGTTTAGCGGAGGGAGCCGTCATCCTCAGCATCACCGGTTGGTGTGGCGGCAGCCGCCGGGGTCGAGTCAGTTCGAACGGTCGGATATTTAATGCCCAACTGCTCGAGATAGGTTGAGTACTTGGTGGCGTCGTAGTAGTACTTCTTCATCTCAGGGCGATACTTGTCCATCGTGGCTTTGTTCAACCAGATCGACGGTTTGTCCGTGGGTCGAAGGAAGGGTTGATACTTCACGTCCTTGGTCTGAACATCGTTGAAGTAGGCCTTGGCGCTGGTCAACAGCTCGGGCTTGGTCATCAGATCAAAGAGCGTAAGCGCCTGGACCTTTGCGCCTGCAACAGCGCCTTTATGCGCAATCGGAGTGGCCATCGCAATGCCATTCGCCCAGTTGTGTCCGGGCAGATTGGGAATATTCGAGGGATACCGGAGCACGATGGTCGGCGCGACCCACGAAACGTCGCCGATATCATCCGACCCGCCGCCGTAAAACTTGTCTGGATCGTTCGGTGTCTTCAATTCGTCCAACTTTGTGGCCAATCCTTTTTCTGGGCCTTTCAATTCATGCTGCAACGCCTTGGCCAGCGTCTGGTCGGCATCTGACCAGGTCGGAAGGCCTACGAGCTTCGCGTTCTCTGTGGTCTCCTCCGCGATAGGCTTGTTGAAATATCCAGGCCATGCCGTACCGATAAGCGTGGAGTCCCACTTCGTATTAGTCATCAGGGCCGCGCCGTTTGCCATATTGTCGCCGATCTCCCACAGATCTTTGATGTGCTGATAGTCAGCTTCACGAAAGTAATACCAGACCGACGCGTTCTGCGGAACCACGTTTGGCTGGTCGCCGCCGTTTGGAATGACGTAATGGGAGCGCTGCTGAAGACGAAGATGCTCGCGGCGGAAGTTCCAGCCTACGTCCATCAGCTCAACAGCATCGAGCGCGCTGCGTCCGCGCCACGGAGCGGCGGCTGAGTGTGCGCTCTCTCCATGGAAGTTGTACTGGACCGAGACAAGCCCGTTCGTGGAGTATCCACCGTAGGACGATCCGAGATTGTCGCCGACATGCGAGAACAGGACGGCATCGATGCCCTTGAAGTAGCCGTCGCGAACGTAGTAGGCCTTGCTCCCAAGCAGCTCTTCCGCTACCCCTGGCCAGATCTTAATGGTGCCTGAGAGGTGGTTCTTCGTCATCACGTCCTTCACGGCCAAGGCGGCGACGATATTCACGGCCTGACCGGAGTTGTGTCCTTCGCCATGACCGGGGGCGCCCGGAATAATCGGATCGTGATATGCAACGCCAGGCTTCTGCGACGCCTGGGGAATGCAGTCGAGGTCCGAGCCGAGAGCAATCACCGGCTCTCCGCTTCCCCACGTGGCCATCCAGGCAGTGGGGATTCCGGCTATCCCGTGCTCTACTTTGAAGCCGTTGCTCTCGAGCAGTGTCGTGAGGTACTTCGAGGTCTCGAACTCCTGGAAACCAAGCTCGCCGAAGCTGTACAGGGTGTCGACCATGACTTGGACCAACTTCGCGTTGCCGTCGACCTCCTTCAGAATCTGCTGCTTCAGTGCAGCAGTTTGTTCCGCTGTGAGCGACGGGGGCTGTCCTGAAGCCGGCGCGACAAGTGTTGCCAACAGTCCGAAGATGAGACAAAGCTTTCCGATACGCATGCGGGTCTCCTTGGTGTTCTTGTGTTTCTTTCGCAAGAAAGCAGGGGAACGGCGTGAAGCTGGAGCTGGATGAGGCTTTGTGGATGTGAGTCGCAGTGTACATTAATCCGCCGCGAAGCCAGACCTTTTTCTGGGACAGACATCGTGGGCGAAGAGTCTCCGGTTGACCGGCTGCATTGATTACTGGGGCGTCAGGCGGTCGGGATGCAGATACTTCGCCAGGAAGGTATAGACCTCTTTGCGGGACTCGATCGCCAGCGGCGTGTCCATACGGTTGAAGTAATGACCGCCGGGAGCGTTGTCGTAGACCTTGTATTCGAACTGTTTGCCTTCGAACTTGAGGGCCTGAATCAGGTGTTCGACCTCGAGGTAGTTGACGTCCTCATCGTTGGTGTTCGTATGAATGAGGAGCGGCGTGTCAAGCTCTTTCGCGTGGTTCACCGGCGAACGTTTGCGGTACTCGGCAATGTCGTCGTGAACAGATTCTCCGAGGTGATACGGAGCGGAGTAGAGCTGCCGGTAACCCTCACTTTCATAACCCATACGCGCGACCAGATCGCTGACGGGAACGCCTGCGTAAGCGACAGCATAGTCGTGGGGGTGGGCAAAGATGTTCATCAATGTGATGAGACCACCATGACTCCACCCCACGATGCCGACCCGCTTGGGATCGAGGAAGCTGTAGCGATCCAGCATCCATTTCAGGCCGAGGAAGACGTCGTCGACCTCGTGGCCGCCGTAGTCGATGTCTTCGTAAAAGGCGCGTCCGTAGCCGGTGCTGCCGCGGTAGTCCGTAGCGACGATGGGATAGCCTTGCTCGAGGAGCTCGCGAATGAGATGAGCATCGATGGTAGTGTCGAGCGATGCGTGAACACCCTGATGGACGAAGACGATGAGCGGCTGTTTATGGCTACGATCCAGCTTCTTCGGAATGAACGTGTAGGCGTGGAGCAGGATGGGGTTGGTCGCGCCTGGTGCTTTTTTGTTCTTGATGTGATCATTCGGCGGGCCGGTGTACTCAGACTTGTCGATATCGGCGATATCGCCCACCTTTTGATACCAGAGCAGATCGTCCATGCGTTTCAGGACGACATCGGAGTTGTCGTTCGGTGGCGAGGGGGCGGGTGCCGTAGGGGCCGCTGCGGCGGGGGGCGCGGGCCTGGGAGCCGGTTCCTGCGCGAGAGCGGAGCAGCTGAATAGAAGCAGGGGTGCGAGAACCAGGACCGTCGACAGAGGAGTGCGCCGAGAGGCTAAGCTCAAAATGAGGCTCCTTTTTATGGATGTGAGTCGCAGTGTACCGTAATCCCGCCGTGACGCAAGATGTGGCGGGCCGCTGGGCTAGGCGCGAACGAGTTCGGTCTGGATGCGGCCGGTGACCTCGGCATTGCCTTTGCGGGCGATCATGTCGACCTCGCTGCGGACGCCAAATTCGCCGGGGAAGTAGAGGCCGGGTTCGACGGAGAAGCAGGTGTTGGGGAGGATGAGGCGCTCGTCGTGGGTTTCGAGGTTGTCGAGATGGGCGCCGTTTCCGTGGAGCTCCGGGCCGATGTTGTGGCCGGTGCGGTGGGTGAACCAGTCGCCGAAGCCCGCTTCGCGGATGAGGTTGCGGGAGGCGTCGTCGGCCTGCCAGCCGGCGATGGGTTGGTTGGTGGCGAAGGCGTCCTGGACGGCTTTGATGGAGGCGTTGCGGGCGTCGCGGACGGTGGTGAAGATGAGTTGTTCGCGCTCGGTGGGTTCGCGGCCGACGACGCCGGTCCAGGTGATGTCGTACCAGACGGCGGTGGGGTCGTTGGCGAGCTTTCCCCAGATGTCGATGAGGACGAAGTCGCCGGAGCGGATGGGGCGGGAGTTGGCGGCGGTGGGCTCGTAGTGGGAGTCGGCGGAGTTGGGGCCGGCGGAGACGTTGGGGCCGTGCTCCCAGACTAGATTGGCGCGGCGCAGGCCTTCCTGAAGGTACTGCACCATGGCGTGCTCGTCGGTGCCTCCGTTGCGGGCGCGGCTGCCGATCTCTTTCCAGCCGGCGTCGAGGATGGCGTCGATCTGTTTTTGCGCGACGTAGTGGGTGGCGAGCTGCGCGTCGGTGAGGACGGCTTCGAAGTGGCTGACGAGGTCGGCGGAGCTGACGATCTCTTTGCCGAGGTCGCGGAGGAGTTCGATGGTGCCGGCGTCGACCATGGAGACGTACATGATGGCGTTGCGGGGGGAGTACTGCATGGCGATCTTTGTTACGCCGGTGAGGAGGGTTTGGAGTTGTGACTCGAGCTCCCGCCAGGAGGAGTAGACGGATTTTGTGCCGGGGAGAGTGTCGAGCTTGAAGGATTCGATGCGGTGGACGAGCTTCTTTGGCTCGCCCTGAGCGGGAACGAAGTAGTACCAGCGGCGGGTGACGTGGGCGCTGGGGTCGAGGCCGAGGATGCGGTAGGCCAGAGGGTCGCGGTGGTGGTGGTCGTAGAAGAGCCAGCCGTCGATTTTATTTTCGCGGAGGGCATGCTGGATAGCGGAGAGGTCGAATTTGGTCTTGCTCGCGGTCTCGGTGATGGTGTTCGGCATGTGCCCTCCCCCTCCTGGGTGAAAAGTGCGCAAAGTCTTCAAACCAGAAGACATGAGTCTGGACTTGTTGGTCAAGTCTTCTGCGTTTAAATGCGAAGGCCCGGCGCGTGGCCGGGCTTGTTTCGCTGATTTAAGGTTATCAGGCGTGTCAAGGACTTTGTGTAGTCACGCCGTGAACCCGGGGGTACATGTAGGTCGCAAACAATTAGGGGTTCTCCCAGTAGAAAGGCGCCTTGCGTCCTGTTCCATTGAGTAGGAACGGTTTCAGGTAAGCCCGACGATGTCGTCGCGTGCCGCAAGGCCCCTGAAAAGATAAGGAGAGCGCCGATGAGAATTAGAAAAATCGCTACAGTCCTGGCAATGATGCTGCTGGCCGTCAATTTCGCAAGTGCCAAAGATTCCCCCGACAAGAAGCGGGACAAGACCCGGAAGATGGCAACTAAAACTCTGCAGCAACTGTACAAACTGAAACCCACAGCTCAGGCGGCTATCCAAAAGTCGGCGGGATATGCCGTCTTCGACAACTTTGGGACGAACATCTTCGTATTGAGCACAGCGCGTGGCTCAGGCCTCGCCGTCGACACCAGTAGCAAGCAGGAGACCTTCATGAAGATGATCTCGGCCGGTGCCGGTCTGGGTGTGGGGGTGAAGGACTATAGCGTGATCTTCGTGTTTGAAAACGATAAAGCGTATAACGATTTCCTGAACTCCGGCTGGGCGGGTTCAGCGCAGGCCGACGCGGCAGCCAAGGCAGGCGACTCGGGCGGAGCCTACTCAGGCGCGACCCAGGTCTCCCCGGGTGTCTGGATCTACCAAATTACCAAGAACGGTCTCGCCCTCCAGTTGACCCTGCAGGGTACGAAGTACTACAAGGACGACGACCTCAACAATAAAACTTAGTTTCGGGTCGAGTCCCTGGGCGCGAGATGCGAAGCCACGAACGCATGTGGCGGACGTGTGTGCGTACGAGAGCGGAGGGCCGGTACATCCTTGCCACATAGCTTTGCGCGTCTCCTCATATGTTTGCTCGTACCCCTACCTGCGCTGTTTTGCGATTTTTGGGTCTGGTGACTCGAGACGGCGGTATATGCTTTCAAGTCAATATGAACATTGCGTGGAATCGACGGCAGTTTTTGCAGGGGGCGGGATCGGCTTTCGCGGTGGGAGCGGCGATGGCAGGGGTGCCTGGTGCGGTGAGAGCGCAGGCGTCTGCGGTTTCTGACGATGACGACGTTCGCTGTGTGACCACGACTGCAGAGACGCCGTGGCAGGCGCAGGCGCCGGCTAAGCCGGGTTGGCGGTGGGACGCGCTGAATCTGAATGTGGATATGGCGGCGACGGCCCAGACGATGGAGGGGTTTGGTGGGTGCTTCAATGAGCGGGGATGGACTTCGCTTAGCAAACTGAGTGACGCGGACCGCGAGAGCGTCTTGCGGGAGTTGTTCGATCCGGTCGCGGGTGCGCGATTCTCGCTTTGCAGGATGCCGATTGGTGCGAATGATTTTGCGCTGAAGGCGTACTCGTATGACGAGACGAAGGAGGACTTCGAGCTGAAGCACTTCAGCATTGAGAACGATCGGGCGACGCTGGTTCCGTTTATTCATGCGGCGCAGCGGTATCAGCCGAAGCTGCGGGTGTGGGCGTCGCCGTGGTCGCCTCCGAGCTGGATGAAGAAGAACGGATTTTATGCGGAGGCCGCGGCCCGGGCGGGGATGAAAGACAATGGGATTCGGCCGGACCAGGTGGGGCATGAGGGTGAGGACATGTTCATCCTGGAGGAGCCCTATCTGCGGGCTTATGCGAGGTACTTTGGAAGATTTGTTGATGCGTATGCGAAGGAGGGGATTCGCGTTGGGATGGTGATGCCGCAGAACGAGTTCAACTCGGCGCAGAACTTTCCGAGCTGCACGTGGACACCTGCAGGCCTGGCAAAATTTATTCAATACCTTGGGCCGGAGATGTCGGAGCGGAAGGTGGGGGTTTTCTTTGGCACGCTGGAGCGCGGGGACCCGAAGCTGCTTGAGGTAGTGATGGCGGACCCGGAGGCGGGGCGCTACATCAGCGGGGTGGGAGTGCAGTGGGCGGGGAAAAATGCGCTGCCCGCGTTACATAGGGAGTTTCCGAAGCTGACGGTCTATCAGTCGGAGCAGGAGTGCGGCGATGGGTCGAATAGCTGGGAGTACACGGCGTACTGCTGGCAGCTGATGAAGCACTACATGCGGTCTGGAGCCAGCGCCTACATGTACTGGAACATCTCTGTCGACCAGGGAGGGTTGAGTACGTGGGGATGGGCGCAGAACGCGCTGGTTAGCGTGGACGATGCTACGAAGAGCTTTCGCTATAACCATGACTACTACCTGATGAAGCACCTGAGCCACTTTGTGGAGGTGGGGGCGAAGCGAGCGGAGACGACGGGGACCTGCGACGATGCGCTGGGGTTTGTCAATCCGGATGGGACGCTGGTGGTGCTGTTGCGGAACGCGGCGCAGCATGAGCAGATCGTGGATATTCGTGCGGGTGGGAAGGTGACGACGGTGAAGTTGTTGCCGGATTCGATCAGCACGGTGCAGATTAAGGCGTGACGAAAAGCGAAAGGCCGGGACTGCTCCCGGCCTTTGCGTTGGTTGATGGATTTCGATTAGGCGTTGACTGAGTTTTCGGTGGTTGCTGCTGCGGCTGCTGCTGCGGCTTCGCGTTCCTTCTCGGCCTTCTCTGCTTTGCGGGCCGCTGCGGAGTTTTGGCCGAGTTCGGCGGCGAGCGTTTCTGTGGTGAAGGACTCGATGATGTCGCCGATGCGGATGTCCTTGAAGCCTGCGAGGTCGATGCCGCACTCGACGCCCTGACGGACTTCGGAGACGTCGTCCTTGAAGCGCTTGAGCGAGGCGATCTTGCCCTTCCAGAGCTCTTCGCCTTCGCGGAGCAGGCGGACCTGCTGGTCGCGGCGGATGAGGCCGTCGGTGACGCGGCAGCCGGCGATCTGGCCGACCTTGGTGATCTTGAAGACGTTGAGCACCTCGGCGCGGCCGGCGTAGTTCTCCTTGAAGACGGGCTCGAGGAGACCGTACATGGCCTTGGTGATCTCGTCCTGCAGCTCGTAGATGATGGAGTGCAGGCGGATCTCGACGTTTTCGCGCTCGGCGACCTCGGCGGCCTTGCGGTCGGGCCGGACGTTGAAGCCGATGACGACGGCGTTCGAGGCGGAGGCCAGGAGCACGTCGGACTCGGTGATGGCGCCGACACCGGAGTGCAGGACGCGGACGCGGACCTTTTCGGTGGACATGCGCTGGAGCGAGTCGGCGAGGACTTCGACCGAGCCCTGCACGTCGCCCTTGAGGATGAGGTTGAGGTCCTTCATGCCGGCCTGCTTGATCTGTTCGGCGAGGCCTTCGAGCGAGACGCGGGAGCTCTTGGCGAGCTGGGCCTCGCGCTCCTTCATCTTGCGGTACTGGGCGATGCCCTTGGCCTTGTCGCGGTCGGCCATGACGAGGAAGGTGTCGCCAGCGTCGGGCATGCCTTCGAGGCCGAGGATCTCGACCGGGGTGGAGGGGCCGGCTTCGGTGATGGAGCGGCCGCGGTCGTCGAACATGGCGCGGATCTTGCCGAAGGTGTTGCCGACGATGTAGCTGTCGCCGAGGTGGAGGGTGCCGTTCTGGACGAGGATGCTGGCGACGGCGCCGCGGCCGCGATCGAGCTTGGCTTCGATGACGGTGCCGACGGCGGGACGGTCGGGCTGGGCCTTTTGCTCGTTGACGTCGGCGACGAGGCAGATCATCTCCTCGAGACCATCGAGATTGATCTGCTGCTTGGCGGAGACTTCGACGAACTCGGTGTCGCCGCCCATGCTGGTGGGCTGGAGGCCGCGGGCGGCGAGCTGCATGATGACCCTCTGCGGGTTGGCCTCGGGCTTGTCGATCTTGTTGACGGCGACGATGATCGGGCACCTTGGCGGCGCGGGCGTGATCGATGGCCTCGATGGTCTGGGGCATGACGCCGTCGTCGGCTGCAACGACGATGACGACGATGTCGGTGACCTTGGCTCCGCGGGCACGCATGCGGGTGAAGGCTTCGTGGCCGGGGGTGTCGAGGAAGACGATCTCGCGACCGAAGGCGGGAGAGTCGGGCTTGGTGATTTTGACCTTGTAGGCGCCGATGTGCTGGGTGATGCCTCCGGCTTCGCCGCCGGCGACGTCTGTGGAGCGGATGGCGTCGAGGAGCGAGGTTTTGCCGTGGTCGACGTGGCCCATGACGGTGACGACGGGCGAACGGACGATCTCGACCATGCCGGTGGTGTCTTCGAGGAAGCCTTCGATGGCTTCGTTCTCGAGCTGCTCTTCGACGGAGATGACGGTGGCGTCGGCGCCGAACTGGCGGGCGACGTCTTTGACCAGCTCACCTTCGAGGGACTGGTTGACGGTGACGAAGACACCCTTCATGAGGAGGGTGGCGATGAGGTCTTTGCCGCGAACGTCGAGCTTTTCGGCGAGGTCCTTGACGCTGATGCCTTCGGTGACCGTGATGGTGCGGGTGATGGGGAGAGGCTCACGGGAGATGGGCGCGCCGCCGAAGCGTGGTGGCGGCTGGAAGCCCTTCATCGGGCCTTCTTTCGTCTTCTCGTAGCGCTGTCCGCCACGGCGCTGGCCGGGACGTGCAGCGGGGCGCATGCCGGTCGGTGGGGCTTCGCCCGCGGTGGGGAGACCGCCGGGTGCTCCGCCGGGACGGGCGCCGAAGCCGGGACGCGCGCCAAAGGCCGGACGAGGGCCGCCGGGGGTGAAGCCGGGGCGTCCGGGTGCTCCGCCGGGGCCGGACGGGCCGCCCGGGAAGGTTCGGGTGGGGTGCATGGGGCGGCGAGCGCCGGGAGCGGTAGATGATGGAGGGCGAGAGCCCGCGGCGCCAGGGGACTGCGGACGGGGGCGCTCGAAGATGGGGCGGCCACGCTGGGGCACTCCCGGGGCGGCGGCTGGAGCAGTGTAGATGGGGCGCGGGCCAGTCTGCGGCATGATGACGCGGCGGACTGGTGGCCCGGAAGGAGTGGTTGGCTCTGCTGGAGCTTCGATCGGCTCCTCTACGGTTGACGCATCGGCTGCAGGAGGCGGTGCGGCTGCGGGAGTGGCGTGAGCCGTCAGGTGCGGAGACTACAGGGGCCGGGGCCGGTGCGGCTTCAACGGGTGCTACGTGCGCGGGCCTGGCTACAGGCGGAGCCACGGCGGGAGTGGTAGCAGGATGTGCGACTGCCACAGGTGGGCGCGCGATGACCGGGCCTACGGGAGGCTTGCTCGCGATGGCGGGTGCAGCGGCGGGCGCAACGATGTTCGCCTGAGGGCGGGGCAGCGGAACCACGCGACGGGGCGCGGGAGGTGTTGTCTGGGCGCTGGTTTGGGGCTGTGACGCGGCGGCTGGAGACGGATGAGCGACAGCGGCCCTGGGTGCAGCCGCAGCGGCGGGTGGAACGGACGCTGGAGGGGCCACGACTGCGGTGGGACGCGGCGGCGCGGCTTTGGCTGCGGCCTCGGCCTGCTTGCGCTCGAGGATGGCCTTGAGCGCATCGCCGGGTTTGGACACCTTGGAGAGGTCGAACTTCGGCTTGGTGTCGACCGGCTGCCTGGCCGCAGTGCTGCTCTTGCCGCCGTTCTTGAAGTACTCCCGGACCTTTTCGGCCTGGTCGGCTTCGATGGAACTGGAGTGGGTCTTTCCGGTCACGCCGATTGCTTCGAGCGCGTCCAGGATTGGCCTGCTCTTGACTTCCAGTTCCCGTGCCAGATCGTTGATTCGAACTTTGCTCATCCGTCCCTTTTCGTTTTGCTTCCCTGCGCGCTTAGCTGTTCATATCAGCCTCATGGAGGGTCGATCTCTATTGTAAGTGTTACCCCTGAAATCGCAGAGTTCGCGACCCAGGGAACGCTGTGCTGCGTGGCTAAAGCGGCTAGCCACGGTCGTTTCCGTCGTCGATACCTTCATCGGAGAACTCCTGGCTGTCGTTGACCAGGGTGTCTACGGAGTCGTTATCGAGTTCAATTCGTTCTTCCCGCGCATCGGCCTCGCTGAAGGCGTCGATGCCGGAGGTTGCGTCTTCGAATTCAGCGATGTCTTCGGTGGAGATATCGTTGACTTCCTTCAGGGTGCCGATGCCGGCCTCTTCGGCCAGAATGGCTTCGGGTGTTTTCTCCATGGAACTCACCTCTGCGGGTTCGGCCGCGCACTATGGCAACGGGTTCTGGGCGCTCTTCGCCTTCTTCGTACTGGCCGAAGTAGTGGCGGACAGCGACGGAGATCTTCTCGACCGTCTTTTCGCCGATACCGGGGACCTCTTCGAGCTGCTCGGGGGTCATGTCGGCGAGGGCCTCGACTGTGGTGATGCCGGCGGCGATGAGTTTCTCGAGGACGGCTTCGCCGAGTTCGGTGACCTGCTCGATCGGCGTGGTGGGACCGCCGGACATGGCCTGCATCTGCTGCTCGACCTCCTGGCGCTTCTCCTCTTCGCTCTTGATGTCGATCTTCCACTGGAGGAGCTTGGCGGCGAGGCGGACGTTCTGGCCCTTCTTGCCGATGGCGAGAGAGAGCTGGGTGTCGTCGACGATGACCTCGATCTGCTTGTCGGCGAGGTCGGTGATGGAGACGCGGCTGACCTTGGCGGGCTGCAGCGCTTTCTCGGCGAAGGTGGTGATCTCTTCGGAGAACTCGATGATGTCGATCTTTTCGCCGCGCAGCTCGCGGATGATGGACTGGACGCGCATGCCCTTCATGCCGACGCAGGCGCCGACGGGGTCGACGTCCTTGTCGCGGGACATGACGGCGATCTTGGTGCGCTCACCGGCCTCGCGGGCGATGGCGCGGATGGTGACGGTGCCGTCGTAGATCTCGGGGACTTCGGATTGGAAGAGGTTCTGGACGAGACCGGGCGCGGCGCGAGACACGATGACCTGCGGGCCCTTGGCGGCGCGATCGACGCGGAGAAGGACGACGCGGACGCGCTCGCCGACGGCGAACTGCTCGAGGCGGGACTGCTCGCGCTTGGGCATGCGGGCTTCGGCTTTGCCGAGGTCGAAGATTACGTCCATGGGCTCAAGACGCTTGACGGTGGCGTTGAGGACCTCGCCGGCGCGGTGGTTGTATTCGTTGAAGACGGTGTCGCGCTCGGCTTCGCGGACCTTCTGGAAGATGACCTGCTTGGCCATCTGGGCGGCGATGCGGCCGAGGGGCGTGGTGTCCTTGTAGAAGCGGAGTTCGCCGCCGACCTCGACCTCGGGGGCGAGTTCGCGGGCCTGCTCGAGGGTCATCTGGTTGATGTCGTCCTCGACCTGTTCGGGGCTCTCGACGACGGTCTTGAAGACATAGGCGCGGATCTCGCCGGTGTCGCTTGTCCATCTCGGCGCGCATGTTCTCCTGCGTCTTGTAGTATTTGCGCGTGGCGAGGGCGATGGCGTCCTCAACTGCGCCCACTACGACGGCCGGTTCGATTCCCTTATCGCGGCTTAACGTCTCAATCGATTGATACAGAACACTTGCCATCGCTCACTCGTCCTTCACCCCGAAATCTCGGGTTTGTTTCTTGTTATCCATCATTTCTGATGCTGTTCCGTAAGATTGCTAATTCTCTGTTGTTTTATGTCTGTTAAATCTCCGCAACCAGATTGGCCTTTTCGACGTTCGCCAGTGCGATGTCGACGGTCGATTCGGTAACGGCCTTCTTTGCCTTGCCCTTCTGCTTGACGGCAGAGAGGTCGATCGTCAGGACACCGTCAGAGAACTTTGTCAGACGGCCTTGCCATTGCCTGTTCTTGTTGACCGGAGTAAAGGTCTGGAGTTTGACCAGACTGCCTTGAAACCGGGTGTAGTCTTCGGGCCGGAAGAGCTTGCGCTCCAGGCCCGGCGAAGAGACCTCCAGGGTGTACTCCGCCCCTGGGATGAGGTCTTCTACGTCGAGTACGGTGCCGAAGTCCTGCGCGAATTGCGCGCAATCCTCGTGAGTTACGCCGGAGAGCATCTCGACTGGCACGCCCTTCGGTAGTTCTGATGTTCCGGCCGCGGCCAACTCTGCCAGCTTCGCTCGTTCTGCCGCATTCTTCTCAATAAAAATCCGCAACGTGCGAAACTTGACGCCGCCCTGAAATTCAAGATCGACGAGTTCCAGGTTGTGTGAGGCAGCGACACGTTGCGCGGTTGCTCGAATTTCGTCTAACTGGACTGCCATAAGCGTACTTCCGGTTCATTTTGCTGTGAAAAGCGGAACTCTCTTTAGAGCAAATAAAAAGTGGGCTTTGGCCCACTCATCTCTTCCGCCAAATCGCCGGTGCGATCACGGCCTACTCTTACGACGGAACAAAATCGTCTGCAAACTTGATGATACAACGATTTTTGGGGGAATTCAATGGGGTGGGTTGTTCGGCGACAGGTCAGTTTGAGCAAGTTGCGAGGTCACTGCCTCCCCAGATTTTCGTCACTTTGGTGCCCGTCTAAACCGTGTAGAGTGTGGGTTTGAACCCTCTTTGGAGATGCAGGTGAATAGTTTTATGAGCAGGTTTAGGATGCCTGCGGTCTTCTGCGCGACTATTTTTGTGCTTTGCGAGGCGATAAGCCGACCGTTCGCGGAGATGGGTATCTGCGATGACTGGTCTTTTGTTCGCACGGCACAGCTGTTAGCGCAGACCGGTCACATCCGCTATAACGGCTGGGCAGCATGCATGGTTGGCTGGCAGTTGTATCCTGCGGCTGTATTTCTGAAACTATTCGGCTTTTCCTTTACGGCCGCTCGCATGTCGACCTTTCTCATTGCAGTGTTGACCACGTTTCTGATTCAGCGCACCTTTGTTCGATCTGGCATCAACGAGCAGAACGCGATGATAGGTACTCTGGCGATCGTGCTGACGCCACTCTACATGGCGCTTTCTGTCACTTTCATGACCGACGTGCAGGGCCTGTTTGCGGTTGTGATCTGCCTTTATGGGTGCTTACGTGCCCTGCAAGCGAGCAGTTCCGTAAGGGCAGCCTTGTGGATTTGTTTTGCGGCGCTGGCCAACGCCGTCTTCGGCTCCTCTCGCCAGATTGCATGGTTAGGAGTACTGGTGATGGTGCCTTGCACTCTTTGGCTTTTGCGTCGTGACCGCCGGACAGTGATGGCCGGTTGTGTCGCCACGCTTGTGGGCTGGGCATTCATTGTGCTTAGCCTCCACTGGTTCGACCAACAGCCCTACGCCATTCCGGAGCACCTATACGTCAAGGTAGGGAGCCTGCCTCAATTACGCTCTATGGTGAGAGAGCTTATCGGGGTGGTGTTAGAGGTACCATTCCTCATCTTGCCGATCGTCGCGGCGTATCTGATTGTGCTTCGAAAGAAGACTGGTCAGCTTTGGAGACCTTTAGCGGTTTGCGGGCTGGGTTATGCATTGGTCACAGCTTTGTTCATAGTCAAAACTGGGCCGGATTCGGTATTGGAACCACTATTGGGGGACTGGGTAAGTCCGGTGGCTCGTTACGGAATTGCTGCGCTTAGGACACCGGGCCTATAGTGCTGGGTTACGGGACCAGAATTTTTCTTACGGCTGTTTCGACCCTCGCCACGTTTTGCGCGATCGCATTCCTATGGGGAATACGCAAGAGGATTGTTAGTGATGAGGTTGATAAGCTGCAGCCCGAGTTGTCGAGTCGGGCGGCGTGCTCAGTTTCGTGGCACCAGGTTGTGGTGCTCGTGGGGCCATTCGCGGCGGCTTACTTTGCGTTGCTCATTCCACGTTCGTCAGTTCAATTGCTTGATCGGTACCTTCTGGCCTTCATGTTTATTTTCGGGCTTGTCCTGGTTCGCGCGTTTCAAGATTTTGTCCGACCCGTCCCTTCCTGCCGTGACGAAGATACTCGTGGGCCTGATCGCGATCTACAGCATCTGTGCGACCCACGACATGTTCGCGTTCTATCGCGCGCGCGTCGACGTGGCCAACGAGATACTTGCCGCTGGAGTGCAACCGAACATGTTCGACGGGGGGTTCGAATACAATGCCTGGATAGAACTGCTGCAGGGCGGCGGCTATCTCAACGACGAAAAAATCCTCAATCCGCCAAATAGCTATGTTCCGATAGATCCCTATCGAGGGTTCGAGCTGCCAAGGAAAATGAGAGAACCGATGGACTCGACATCAAACTTCCCCATTTTTTTCCACGATACGGCCTGTCTTTTTACCCCGACGCTTGTGGCGGGTCGATCTTCTATAGCTCCGGTGAGCTACTTCAGGTGGCTTGGGCTTCGTCCTGCGTCCTTGTACGTGGTCAGGTATCAACCTACGAAGCGTCCCTAGGTCACTTACACTAAGTGCGTAGGCGGTATTGAGTGTCAATCAAATCTAAGGGCCAGTTCCTAACGGCCAGTTCGACCTCTGAGAGTCGATTATCGAAAAAGAGCTTATCCTGACCCGTTGCTGTCTTCTCGCGAACGTTGGCCGGACAGGGGAAAGAGTCAATCCGCGTGTGAAACTTTGCGGAAATTGGACCATCCAAGTTGCTATGGGTCGGTCGCGACTCTACAATCAATCAAATCCCGCGAAATTCAGGCTTGCAGCCGTACAGCCCTTCGCCTTTAACCATCACAACTGGAACCTATACAAATTATGATTAGCTCCCCCGTACCCGAAGCCCTTACTTTTGATGATGTTCTTCTCGTTCCCGCCTACAGCGAGGTCGTTCCGACGCAAGTCAGCACGCAGACGCAGCTGACACGCAATATCACGCTGAGTACGCCGCTGATGTCGGCGGCGATGGATACGGTGACCGAGGCGCGACTGGCGATTGCGATGGCGCAGCAGGGCGGATTGGGTGTGGTGCACCGCAATCTGACGATTGACCAGCAGGCCGGTGAGATCGATAAGGTGAAGCGGTCGGAGAGCGGGATGATCGTGGACCCGGTGACGATTACGCCGGAGCAGACGATCGCCGATGCGCTGGAGGTGATGCGGCGGTACAAGATCTCCGGTGTGCCGGTGACGAAGAACAAGAAGCTGGTGGGAATTTTGACCAACCGCGACCTGCGGTTTGTGTCGCGCACGGACCTGACGATCGATTCGGTGATGACGAAGACGAACCTGATTACGGTGCCGGTGGGCACGACGCTGGAGCAGGCGGAACAGATCCTGCATCAGCATCGCGTTGAAAAGCTGCTGGTGGTGAACGACGAGTATGAGTTGAAGGGCCTGATTACGGTCAAGGACATTCAGAAGAAGTTGAAGTATCCGAACGCTTCGAAGGACAGCCAGGGGCGGCTGCGCGTGGCTGGGGCGATTGGCGCTACGGGGGACTTTCTGGAGCGGGCAGAGGCGCTGGTCAACGCTCGGGTGGACGCGCTGGCGATCGACTCGGCGCATGGGCATTCTTCGCGCGTGCTGGAGGCGGTCGCTGAGGCGAAGAAGCGGTTTCCGCATATCGATATTCTGGCGGGAAACATTGCGACATATGAGGGCGCGATTGCCCTGATCGATGCAGGGGCGGACGCGATCAAGGTGGGGATTGGGCCGGGCTCGATCTGCACGACGCGCATGGTGACGGGTGCGGGAATGCCGCAGATTACGGCGATCTCAGAGGCGTATCGCGCGGGGAAGGAGCGGGGGATTCCGGTGATTGCGGATGGCGGAATTAAGTACTCGGGCGATGTGACGAAGGCGATTGCCGCGGGCGCGAGCGTGGTGATGATGGGGTCGCTATTTGCAGGTGTGGATGAGTCTCCGGGTGAGACGATTCTGTATCAAGGGCGGTCGTTTAAGGCGTATCGGGGGATGGGTTCGCTGTCGGCGATGGCGCAGGGGTCTGGGGAACGGTATTTCCAGGGCAAGGACGATATGGAGGACGCCGCGAGCACGGAGAGGCCATCGCTGACGGCGCGGGAGAACGGGAACTCAAACCGGCTTGCGAAGTTTGTGCCGGAAGGGATCGAGGGCCGGGTGCCACACCGTGGGCCGCTGGAGGGGATGGTCTATCAGCTGGTCGGCGGGTTGCGTTCGGGGATGGGGTATCTGGGGTGCGCGACGATTGCGGAGCTGCAGGCGAATGCCCGGTTTATCCGGATTTCGAATGCAGGGCTGCGGGAGAGCCATGTGCATGACGTGATCATTACGCGCGAGGCCCCAAACTACCACGTCGAGTAGCGGCCACTGGCTTGAGGGTGTGGATCAAGTACCAAGGCCGAAGCGTTCGGCCGAGCGGGCCTTTGCCTTGGCTGCCTCCTCTTCGCGGTCCTTTGGCGGCGCGGTGGTTTCCAGCGAGTGGAGAAGACGAGCTGAGACAGCGGTGATCTCATCGATTGCCGCATTGAAGGAGGCTTCGTTGGCTTTGGAGGGCTTGTTGAAGCCGCTGATCTTCCGGACGAACTGCAGAGAGGCGTTGCGGACCTCCTGGTCGGTCACGGGCGGATCGAAGTTGAAGAGGTTTTTGATGTTTCTGCACATGCCCAAATTATAGGCACGGCTGGCCATGGATTCTATATAGGGCCGTCGGGGCGTAAAGCCGCTGTTCCGGCTTGTGTCTTGTCTATGTTTTATCGAGGACCATGGCGTCGAAGCGATGGCGGACGAAGAAGCCTGAGTCCTGGTAGAGCTTAACGGCCTGGTGGTTGGCTTCCGTCACGGTGAGGGTGATGGCGGCGAAGCCGGAGCGGGTGAGGTGGTGGATGCAGTGCTCCAGCAGCGCCAGGCCTAGACGCTGTCCGCGATAGGGCGTGGCGACGCAGAGTTGTGTGATGTGGGCGACGTCGCTGGCCACGCGCGAGCAAAGGAGCATTCCGATGAGCGCTCCGTTGTTTTTGTCGCGCAGCACCCAGGAGGCATCGGGATCGAAGACGCCGCAGCCGGGGAAGCGGACAATGTTGTGAAGGAAGCGCAGAGAGCCGTGGAGGGAACAGTACTGGTCGTTGATGCGGGCGTCGATGTGCCCGAGGTAGGACTCGTGGATCAGCTCGGCGGCGGCCTGGTAGTGGTCGCCAGACCAGCTCAGGAGTTCGACGTTGGGCGGCAGCGTCCGACGGTGGGGCCGGGACGTGCGGCGGGAGGTCGTACTCCATAAAGAGGCGGGGGTACATGGTGAAGCCGGAGGCGAGGAAGGGCCCGTCGATCGAACCTGCGTCGTAGAGGAGAAGCTGCGACTCGACCCGCTGGATCGTGGGTGAATGCTGCAGCAGCTGGAGCAGGTGATGCAGGAGGAGTTGCGTGATCTGAATGACCTGCGCCGGTTCGCTTGCGATGGCGAAGGCGTCACCGACGACGGCCTTCTGGCCTTCGTAGACGCAGAAGGTGAACCCGCAGATACGTCCTCGGTCGAGGGCGACGAAGCCGGGCAGGATGCGGGAGTCGAGGTATTGGAGGAGGAGCTCGGTGGAGCTCTGGTAGTTCCAACGCAACCTCTGCTCCCAGAGGCGTGACTCGGTTTCGAGCAGAGGGCGCAACTGCCGGGCCGAAAAATGGCGGAGGTCGAGTATCTCGAGTTGGGTCGCGACTGTCATACCCTCTGGAAGTATTCGTTTGAGCTTATAGGAATTTGAGCGGGTATGGGTAAGTGATGATGCTGGTGAGTATCGGGTCGCTTACGGCTTCGCGTAGACCCGGTAGACTTCGAGGCCTTGCGATTCATAGAGAAAGAGCGGCTCGTAGACGCGACCGGTGAGCCAGCGGTCGAGGTCGGTGGTGTCGTTTGCGCGAGTGACGAGGACGTGTTCGGCGTCGGGGACGCCGTTGGCGTCGTAGTGGACCATCGGCTCGTTGAGGTAGAAGGCAAGGCCGTAGTCCATGTCGCGCTTGATGGAGTCGGTGGCGACCAATTTCACACCAGGGGCCTGGCGCTGGATTTCGCGGGCGAGGGGACGGGCGGAGTAGTTGATGTCAAGCTCTTTGCCGTAGAAGCCGAGAAGGAAGACAAGGGACGCCAGGACAGGAACCAGGGTCGCGTTACATATCTGGGAGATTCCCCAGCGCCGGACGATGAGCAAGACACCGGCCCCAAACACGAGGGCAGCGGCTGCGGCCGCAATCAACCATTGCACAGAGGGGACGAGGGTCTCGTACTTCATGTGCTGGGGGGCAAGGACGAGAACGAAGACCATGAGTGCGCAGAGTCCGGCGTGGGACCAGAGCAGCCATTTTGGCAGCCCCTCACGACGGATTCGGTTGAGATAGTCGGCCGCGAGAATGGTGAGAGGAGGGATGGACGGAAGGATGTAGCCGGGGAGCTTCGATCCGGAGAAGGAGAAGAAGACGATGGGGAAGAGGGCCCAGAGGACGAGGAACTCGGGAAAAGCGTCGCCGGCGCGGGTGTGGCCGAGATAGCGGCTTGGGTTGTGGCGGACCTTCCACTCGGCGATGGAGACTTCTATGGCGTCGACGAGGGCGCGGATGGCGATGACGGTCCAGGGCATGAGGCCGATGAGGAGCACGACGATGTAGAAGAAGAAGGGTTGGTGGTGCTGGAAGCGGTTGGTGGCGAAACGCTCCAGATTGTGCTCGAGGAAGAAGACGCTGTAGAAGGTCGGGTTGCGCTTCTGGACGGCGATGTACCAGGGCAGCACCATGATGAGGTATAGCGAGACGCCGGGCCACCAGATGGTGCGGCGAAGAAGCGACCATTCGCGGCGTAGACCGGCGAAGAGCAGGATGATGCAGAGGGCGAGGAACGGGGCCACGGGGCCCTTTGGCGAGGGTGGCGGCGGCGCCGAAGAAGTAGAGGTCGAAGAGCCAGAATTTCTTGCCGGTCTCGTACCAGGCATACCAGCCGAGCATGCCGATGCAGAAAGGCGCGGCGAGTTGCATGTCGGTGGAGGCCCCGCGGGCGAAGCTGACGATGGCGACGCAGGAGACGGTGATGAGAGCGGCGTCGAGATGGCCTCCGGGGCGGAACCGCCGCATGTGCAGGAAGATGAGGATGACGAGGGCGAGCGTGGCGGAGGAGGAGGGAAGACGGGCGGTCCAGTCGGAGACGCCGAACTCCTTGAAGAAGCTCATGGCGCGCCAGTAGTAGAGGGCGGGCTTTTCGAGCCAGGGCTTGCCGTAGAGGATGGGGGTAACGGTGCCGCCAGCGATGCAGTGGAAGGAGTTGCGAATGTCCTCAGCGCTAAGGCTGCGGGGGACCATCTTGGCGTTGACTGCGTGGCAGGCGTCGGAGTGCGCGGTGAGCATCTCGCGGGCGATCTGGGCGTATCTTGGCTCGTCGGCGCCTACCAGACCCAGCTGGTCGCCGCCGAAGACTGGAACCAGTCCGAACAGCAACAGGAAGATGGTAACGGCGAACAGGACGACAAATTCACGCACGGTGACCGGAGCCGGCAGTCCTCTGGCGAAGCCACAGCGTGGCTGCGTGGAGGTTCCTTGCGCTGGACGCGGTGGGCTGTTGACTATCGTTCATTTATCTTTGTGGAGCGAGACAAGGCTAGCAGAGTCCTGTCCGTAGCTGGGTAAGGATTCGCTCGGTGGCTACGCCCAGAGGACCGTCGAGGGTGCAGCCGCTGGCACTGCGATGGCCACCTCCGCCGAAGTACTCGGCGATCTGGGCGACATCGAGCTTTCCTTTGCTGCGAATGCTGAGGCGGAACTGGCTTGTCGGGACCTCGCGGAGAAAGACGGCCGATTCAACGCCGGCGATGCTGATGAGATAGTTGACGACGCCTTCGCAGTCCTCGGCCACAGCGCCGATACGGTCCATATCTTCGCTGGTGACCCAGGTCCAGGCGAGGTTGCCATCGCACTGGAGGTTGGAGAGAGCAATACCAAGCAGGCGGATCTTGCTGGCAGGGTTGGAGAAGTAGATGTCGCGGGCGATCTGGCTGGGGTTGGCCCCGTGGGCGGCGAGATCGTGGACGAGAGCGAAGGTGTCGGCGGTGGTGCTGGAGTAGGTGAAGGCGCCGGTGTCGGAGAGGATGGCGGCGTAGAGAGCAGGTGGCCATCGAGGGCGTGATGTCGACTTTGGCGGCGACGGCGATGCGGTAGACCATGGCGGCGACGGCGCAGGCGTGTTCGTCGATCCAGTTGATGGAGGCGAAAGGGCGGCCGCTGGCGTGGTGGTCGATGTTGATGAGGGTGCGGCCTTCGAGACCGAGGAGTCCGGTGCGGTCGATGCCGTCGCATTCGAGCAGGATGGCGGGAGTGTTGCGGTCGGGGTCGACGTCGTTTGCGGAGGCGGTGTGGTGGATGCGATCCAGGTTGGGAAGGGTGCTGTAGGTGGTGGGAATGGGGTCGGCGAGGACGATATCGACCTGACAGCCGAGCTGGTCGAGTACCTCGGCGAGGGCAAGGACGGAGCCGATGGCGTCGCCGTCGGGGCGGGCGTGCGAGGTGAGGAGAAAGCGAGGGTGAGCACGGAAGGTTGCAATCAGAGCGGCGATTTGGCGCTCATGAGACTGGGCCTGGTTTGGCTTGAGCGCCGGCTGAAGTTCGTAAAGCTCAGTCTTAGGAGTCATGATTTGGCTGTCAGTGGCTGCTGAGCTGGTTCGGCGGCGCGCTTCTGTTCGCGTTTGCGGGTGCGGTCGAGGAGCTCTTCCATGCGGCCGGTCATCTTTTCAGAGCGGTCGATGGCGAAGGTGAGCTCGGGGACGTGGCGTACGCCCATGCGGTCGCGAAGCTGGGAGCGGATGTAGGAGCGTGCGGTGGTGAGGCCTTCGAGGGTGGAGGCCTCTTCTTCTTCGTTGCCGTGAACGGCGACGAAGATGCGGGCGGACTTGCCGCCGGGTGCGAG
Source organism: uncultured Acidobacteriaceae bacterium (assembly GCA_963756685.1). GTDB lineage: Bacteria > Acidobacteriota > Terriglobia > Terriglobales > Acidobacteriaceae > Edaphobacter. The sequence continues at coordinate 408,993 of CAVWON010000001.1, read as the reverse complement.
GACGACATCGGTGACGTAGCTTGGCGCGATGCGCGGGTCGGAGAGCTCTCCTTCGAGCATGGCGCCGATCTCTTCGGAGAAGGTATTGGCGACTCGGTTGCGGTGGTAGGTTCTGGCTCGGTGTTCGGGCATAAAGTTTCGACTAGGGCGAACGGTTGAGGATATCAAAGTTGCGGCGTTCCGCCTAACGCGAACAGCAGATTTTAGATGAAAAATCTGCCGGTTGGGTTGGTTTTTGATGATTTTTTGGCCTATTCGGGGAGAATTTCGGCGTAAGAATCAAGGACTTCGGCGCTTAAAGTCGCTGCAATGCGGTGGACGGCCTGGTCGATTTGCTGGAGTTGGCCGGTGAGATAGCTGGTGGAGGAGGAGATGGCGGCGATGCCCAGGGTGGCACGGTTCCAGACGATGCCGTCGTCGAGTTCGGCGATGGAGAGGTTGAAGCCGTGGCGGAGCTTGTCTTTGATGGAGCGGACGACCTGACGGCGGTCTTTGAGGGATTGGGCGTGAGGGATTTCGAGTTCGATGGTGAGTTTTGCGACAGGCATTTTTTTTCAGCGAACGAGCATGAGATAGATCGCCATGCCGATGCCGATTGCGGCGAGAATGAGGCCCAGGATGACGGCGTCACGGGAGACCCTGCCGGGCTGCCAGGTGCCGGAGCTGAGTTGGTGAACCAGCTGGATGTGACGGAGGACGGAGCTGAGGGTGACGATGACGCCAAGGGCGACCAGAGCTACTCCGGACCAGAGGGAGAGGCCGGTGGTGCGGGTGGGGACATGCGACTCGAGGGCGCTGACCTGGCGGAGGAAGAGGCCGAAGCGGCTGACGGCGAAGCCAATGCCCATAAGGCCGAGGCCAGTGCGGATCCAGGCGAGGAAGGTGCCGTTCTGCGGCGAAGTAGACTCGGGGGTCCTGCTCGGCGGGCTTGTCCATGGAGGGATTGTAAAGGCAGAGACTAGCGTTGGAGTTTGCGGATGACCCAGGTGGTCATGCAGCGTTGGTTTTGGATCACGGTGGTTTTGATGGGGTCGACCAATTCTGCGTGGAGGTCGCGGTGCGATGCATGAGGAAGTGCTTCGTCGACGCAGAAGCGCTCGATGCCGTCGGGGGCGAGGTAGCGGCGGCCGGTGAGGTGTTGGTGGGGCATGCCGATGGTGGAGGCGAGGCGGCAGAAGAGACAGGCCGCCCGGCTTTAGGACGCGCCAGAGATTTCGCAGCATGGCGTCGAAGTGAGCTTCGTCGCGGCTGAAGTGGAGGACGGCGCTGCAGATGACGAGGTCGAAGGAGGTGTTGGGGTAGGAGATGGCCTCGAGCGGTTCGACGCGGAGGTGGTTCGGCGGGCAGGGTCGGGAGGACGGTGCGGACGTGCTCGATGGCCGCGGGTCTGGTCGAGGCGAAGACCTCGTAACCTTCGTGGACGAGATAGACGAGGTTGCGACCGGATCCGCAGCCGGCGTCGAGGACGCGCATACCGGGCGTGATGTTGCCGCGGAGCAGTTGGTCGAAGAGGTAGATATCGATCTTACCGAATTGCTTCTGCAGAGTGGGCATGGATGCTCGTGGAGGATTCGTGACCGGGCGGGTCTCGGTTTCCAGTCCTGGGTTTCCAGTCCTGGGCCTACAAAGGGCGAACGAGCGCGACGGCAGTGAGGTCGTCGACGCGTTCGGGCTTCCTGAAGGACAGACGTTCCGGGCTGTACCAGGGTGGTTTTCTGAACTCGTGTGCGTCCTCGAGTGTGACGCCGCACAGGTCGAAGGCCGAGCCGTTGGGGACATTTTCGAGGACTGCGGTCGCTCGCTCGACTCCGAACTGCTCGCGGCCGCGGGGAGCTTCGAGGATTCCCTTGGTGACGAGAAGCATGCGTGCGCCGGGTTCGAAGGCCTGGATGGCGGGCTCGAAGGTGAGGTGAGTGAAGAGACCGAGGGGCATGGTGACGTGGCCCAGGACCCGAGTGCCGTCAGTGTCGCGAAAGATAGCGGGTTGGCCGCCGGAGTTGATGTAGGCGAGGAGGCCGAGAGAGAGATTGAAGCAGCCGAGGAAGGTCGGGGCGAGGCGCGATCCGCCAGAGGCTTCGTAAAGTGTCTGATTGATCTCGTGCGCCAGGATAGCGAGAGTGTCCATCATATTGATGACTTCGGTCGTGAAAAGCTGTGGGACGCGGGAGCGGAAGGCGTCCTGTACAGCGGCGGCGATGGTGTGGGCCTCCTCGCGTGAGCCGGCGATGTCGGTGAGGAAGAAGACGACGTGCGGGCCAGCGGCGACGGCATCATAGAAATCGCCGCCGGTGCGGGAGGAGTAGTAACGTGCGTGGAAATCCAGGCCCTCGAGCGCAGGCAGGGCAGTGGGCAGCGGAGTACGGATGGGCTTGGACTCGTTCTGCATGGATGGTGGCGATTGTACTTCGTCTGACGCGAGTGGCCGGAATATTTCGACAGGGTGTCTCATGCCGCGAATGGGTGGAGCGGATCGAATGCAGGGTGAGGTGTGTTCCATACTCTACAATCATCGTTTAGAGGAGACGAAAACAGTGAAGAATTCGATGCATCTCTGCGGGACGAAGACGGTGCTTTCAGGGGTGCAGATGGTTCTTGCTGCCGGTGTGATCATGATGAGCTCAAGTGTTGTACCAGCACAGACTGCGGCCGCGGGTTTTGGCCCCGCGAACCCGTTTTATGCACCGAGTACGTTGCCATTTCATGCTCCGCCGTTCGACAGGATCAAGGACAGCGACTATCAGCCGGCGATCGAGGCGGGGATGGCGGAGCAGTTGAAGGAGATGCGGGCGATCGCGGATGATCCGGCGGCGCCTACGTTCGAGAATACGATCGTCGCGATGGAGAAGAGCGGGGCCCTGTTTGATCGCGTTATGGCGGCCTTCAATGGTGTCACGGGTGCGAATACGAATCCTGAACTGGAGAAGATCCAGGAGGAGGAGGCTCCGAAGCTGGCGGCGCATCAGGATGCGATCTATCTCGATAACAAGCTGTTTCATCGGGTGGCTGCGGTGTATGACCAGCGGGAGTCGCTGAAGCTGAGTGGGGAGCGGCTGCGACTGGTGGAGTTTTACTACCTGCAGTTCGTGCATGCAGGAGCGAATCTGTCGGATGCGGACAAAGAGAAGCTGAAGAAGCTCAACGAAGAGGAGTCGACGCTGTCGAACACCTTCAGAACCAGGGTGCTTGCAGGCACCAAGGAGAGTGCTTATTTCAGCGCGGAGAAGAGTGCGCTGGCTGGCTTGACGGACGCGCAGATGAGCGCAGCGGCGACGGCCGCGAAGGAGAGAAAGAAAGACGGTTGGGTGGTTCCACTGCAGAACACGACACAGCAGCCTCTCCTTTCGTCGCTCAGTGTGCGGACTACGCGGCAGGCGCTGTTTGGGGACTCGTGGACACGTGCGGAACGCGGTGATGCGAACGATACGCGCGCGACGGTTGCGAGGCTGGCGCGGCTGCGCGCGGAGAAGGGAAAGCTGCTTGGGCACGATAGTTATGCAGGATGGAAGCTCGAAGACCAGATGGCGAAGACGCCGGAGAATGCGCTGAAGTTTATGGACGCCTTGGTCGCGCCAGCCACGGCGAATGCTGCCAATGAGGCGAAGGACATTCAGGCGGTCATCGATGCGCAAAAGGGTGGATTTTCAGTCGAGCCCTGGGACTGGGAGTTTTATTCGGAGCAGGTACGGAAGGCGAAGTATGACCTGGATGAGTCGCAGGTGCGGCCCTACTTCGAGCTGAACAATGTGTTGCAGAATGGCGTGTTCTATGCGGCGAACCAATTGTATGGCTTGAGCTTCAAGGAGCGGAAGGACATTCCGGTCTGGAATCCGGAGGTGCGGGTCTTCGAGGTATTCGAGGCCGACGGCAAGCCGCTGGCGTTGTTTTACTGTGACTACTACAAGCGGGACAATAAGAGCGGCGGGGCGTGGATGAGCAACTTCGTCGACCAGTCGAAGCTGACGGGGGCGCTGCCGGTGGTTTATAACGTCGCGAATCTGCCGAAGCCTGCAGCAGGTGAGCCTGCGCTGATCAGCTTTACCGATGTGGTCACGATGTTCCATGAGTTTGGACACGCGCTGCATGGGATGTTTGCGGCGAGCGAGTATCCGAGCTTGTCGGGTACCTCGGTGGCGCGGGACTTTGTGGAGTTTCCTTCGCAGTTCAATGAACACTGGGCGACGTATCCGGCGATCTTCGATCATTATGCGAAGGACTACAAGACGGGTGCGCCGATGCCGGCGGAGCTGAAGGAAAAGATCAAGAAGGCCGCTGACTTCAATCAGGGGTATGCTCTGACCGAGCTAGTGGCGGCGGCGGAGCTGGACATGCAGTGGCACACTCTGCCTGTCAGCGCGCCGTTGCAGAAGCCGGACGAGTTTGAGAAGGCGGCGCTGGAAAAGAAAGGCCTGACGCTGAGCTATGTGCCGCCGCGCTACCGCTCGAGCTACTTCTCGCATATCTGGGGGGGCGGGTATGCGGCGGGGTATTACGCGTATCTGTGGAGCGAGATGCTGGATGACGATGCGTTCCAGTGGTTCCAGGAACATGGCGGGCTGACGCGGGCGAATGGAGACCGCTTCCGCGAGATGGTGCTGTCGCGGGGGAACACGGAAGACCTGGCGACGATGTATGAGGCTTGGTTGGGGAGCGCACCGAATATCGAGCCGATGCTGAAGTACCGGGGTTTGAAGAAGACTGAGTCGAAGTAGCGGCTAGCGGTGTGTCGCGAGCTTGTTTTTGAGAGTGGCGGCCATCTCGGCGAGGCGCTCCATCTCGCGTCTGTCTTTGTCGATGTCCTGGATGGTGACGACGCCCCCGGAGACCTTGCCGTCGTCATCGAGGACCGGGGCGGCGCTGAGGCTGATCCATGCGCTTGAGCCGTCGCTGTACTGGTAGAGAACTTCCTCCGGGGGCGTGGTTTCACCGTGCAGGATGGCGCGGGCGAGTGGATACTCTTCGGCTTTCAAGAGAGTGCCGTCGGCACGGCGGGTCCCTGACTGTCTGTATTCGTCGATAGTTCGAGGCGCGGCCACGGAGCGGCGCAGAATCCCTTCTGCGCGGGGGTTGCTCATAACGACGCGGCCGTCGGGAGCGTCGGCGATGACGATACCGATGGGCACGGCGTCGAAGATGGCTTGAAGGCGGGCCTCGCTGCGGCGAAGGGCCTCATCGGCTTTTTTGTGGTCGTCGATATCTTCAAGGGTGCCGTACCAACGGATGATCTTGCCGTCCTCGTTTCGTCTTGGTGCAGCGCGCGCTCTCATCCAGCGCCAGACTCCGTCGGCGCAATGTACACGGTACTGAAAATCAAAGGGTTTGCCAGTACGCAAAGATTCCTTCCACGCTTTGAGTGTGGGCGAAAGATCGTCGGGATGGAGAGCGCGGATCCAACCCGCTCCCAACGACTCCTCCTTGGTCAGGCCGGTCAGGGTCTCCCAGCGTTGGCTGGCGTCGAGCACCATACCGTCGGGTCCGGCGGTCCAGGGGACCTGGGGGTTGAGTTCGACCGCGTGGCGGTAATGGTCTTCGCTTTCGGCGAGGGCCTCTTCGGCCTGCTTGCGGCGAGTGATGTCGACGACCGACATGGAGACACCGATTACCTCGTCCACCTCGTCTCGGGCTGGTTGGTAGGAGATGAGCAGGGTACGGGTCGCGCTCGGTTGGCGCGGGTCGGGAACGAGGACCTCCAGGCCGCTGTAAGGCTCACCATTAAGCGCGCGCAGGAGATACGGCTCGCATTGAGGAAATTTGTCGGGGATGATTTCGGCGATCGGCCGGCCGAGATGCGCGGCGACGGGGAGGTTGTGTATCTCCGCGAGGCGTTTATTGAGGCTGACGAAACGCAGATTGCGATCGAGAAAGCAGAGGCCGACAGGGGCGCCATCGTAGATTGCGTTGAGCTGGGCCAGGCGCTGCGTGGGGAGGGCCTCCAGGCGAAGGGGCAGGCTGGCGTCGGAGGAGCCAGAACGCAACTCGGAAGCGTGGGGTGGGGGTGGATTGAGTCGCTCCGCGAGAGCTTCAGGAAGCTGCTCGGGTGGGACGGGGCGACCGTAGAGCCAGCCCTGGCCGATGTCGCAACCCAGCCAGAGGAGCATGTCGGCGATGGTCTGGCTTTCGACGCCTTCAGCGACCGTGACCAGGCCAAGGCTGTTGCCGAGGCCTACGATGGCGGCGGCGATCTTTCTGCTCTCGCGCGTGTGCGTCATGGATCGAACGAAGCTGGCGTCGATCTTGAGTTCGTCGAACGGAAGCAGCTGCAGGTGGCGCAGGCTGGAGTATCCGGTGCCCGAAGTCGTCCAGAGCCAGGCGTGAACCGCTCTCCTTCAACTCGTTCGCGATGCGGGCTGCGTGTTCGGTGTTGCCGACGAGGGCGCTCTCGGTGATCTCGAGGACGAGACGCTGCAAGGGGAAGTTTGCCTGTTGGGCGGCGGAGTAGATGTGCTTGGGGAGCGTGAGGTCGGTGAGCTGCGTGAGGGAGATGTTGACTGAGAGGGTCAGGTGGCCGGGGACGTCTTTGGCTGCAGCGAAGACCGCACTCAGGAGCTTGCCGGTGAGCAGGCCGTGGAGGCCGGACTGTTCGGCGAGGGGGATGAACTCATTCGGAAGAACAAGACCGCGTTGCGGATGCTGCCAGCGGGCGAGCGCCTCGAAGCCGCGGAGCAGGCCTGTGCGAAGCTCCACGAGCGGCTGGAAAAATGGCACGATCTCGTTATTTTCGAGCGCTCTGCGCAGATCGTTTGCGTCATCAGCAGCCATGGTAAATGACGATACTACGGCCACAACGAGTTACCCAGCAAAATTTCGCGCCCGCCAGCGAGAGACGAGATCTTGGGCCGCCATGGGCCAGTCTGGGAAGGTGAATTGGAAACCGGCGGCGAGGAGGCGCCCCGGAACGACCTGACGGCTTTTGAGGACCAGTTCGGATTCCGTGCGCATAAGGAAGGTGCCGATCTCGATCATCCACGATGTGGTGGGAAGGCCCACGCGAGTGCCCCAGGCGTCGCGGAGGGCGCGGAGGAAGTCGCGATTGGGAAGTGGATGAGGGGAGGCAAGATTGACGACGCCAGCAAAATCCTGTTTGGCGATGAGGAGTTCGATGGAGCGGATGAAGTCCACTTCGTGGATCCAGGAGACGAATTGATTGCCGGGGAGATTGGTGCCGCCGAGGCCGTGACGGACGAGGTTGAGGAAGACGTCGAAGACTCCGCCAGGGTCTGGACTGAAGGTCATGGCGCTGCGTAGGGCGAGCTTGCGGGTGCGCGGAGTTGGCGTAGAGAAGAAGGCCTCCTCCCATGCTTTGGCGACGCTGATGGAGAAGTTCCAGGTGTCTGGCGCGCCGGGCTCGTTGCCGCCGAGTTCGCCGGTGGCTTCGTCCATGGGGCGGTCGAGGGAGTGGCGATAGATGGTGGCGGTGCTGGCGTTGAGCCAGACGGCAGGAGGATGGTTGAGTGAGGCAATGACCTGGTTGAGGAGCCTGCGTGGAAAGCACGCGGGAGTCGAAGATGGCGCGGCGGTTCGCGGAGTTGTAGCGGCAGTTGACGCTGCGGCCTGCGAGATTGATGCAGACGTCGCTGTGCTCGAGTTCGGTGATCCAGGGGCCAGGGGTGAGGCCATCCCAGATGACGACCCGCCAGGGAGCTGGATGAGGGTTGCGACTGAGGACGGTGACAGCGTGGCCGTTGGCGTGAAAGTGTCTGGCGAGTAGTTGACCGACCTGTCCGGTACCGCCGGGGATGACGATCTTCATGCAGTGGGTCTTTCGCTTTGCTGGCGTTCGGTCGTGTGAGACGGGAGATATCGTTGCCAGTCGTTCGATTCGGCGATCTGTTTGATGACGGCGTTGCGTTCGCGAAGGAGGGCCAGCATGTAACGGCGGAGGAAGAGGGTTTCGGCGAGTGGGCCAAGGACGGGAAGAGGAGCGGCGACCCGGAACAGGTCTTTCATCTCGGTGGCGCCGGAGGGTAGAGTGCGAAAGTAGTGGTCGGCCTGCATCGAGCGGAAGATGCCCTTGACCATGGTGGCCTGGAAGAATGTGGGGTATTGCATGGCAGTGAATTTGCTTGTGAGATTTTGCCAGACGCCGAAGTGTTTCGCTCGCCAGGTGACTTGCTCGGAGAGTTCTGGGAGGCCGGAGGTGATGCCATCTACGGCAAGCGCTTGTTCGCCGGAGTGGATGTTCGCAACCAGATGGACTTCAACGCTGCGGGAGAGGTCGAAGCATCGTTCGATGGGTGCTTCGATGATGGTGATTTCCTCCAGACGGATCATGCCGAGCTGGCCCTCTCTTGTGTAAGAGTAAATGTGTGGGTTGGATTTATTTCAGGAAGAGTTCTTCAGCGAGGAACAAATATGGACACCAAAGAGATGAGTTTTGTGAAGACGGGCGATGCGCGGACCTTTGAGCCGGAGCCGGGAATGAAGCGGCAGGTGCTGGCGCATAGCGACCAGTTGATGCTGGTGCGACACTACTTTGAGCAAGGTTGGGTGGGGGCGCGGCATAGCCATCCGCACCATCAGCTGGTGTATGTGGTGAGTGGCGCGATCCGGGTGGATGTGGATGGGCGGGTGTTCGATGTGCGAGCGGGCGATAGCTTTGTCGTCGATGGAGGGGTGGAGCACCAGGCGTCGGCGCTGGAGGCGTCGGAGGTGCTGGACGTGTTTACGCCGGTGCGCGAGGACTATCGGGAGCTGGTGAAGTAGAAGACGGTTGGAGACGATTATTTTTCTTCGGACCGTGCTAACTAAAGGATTAGTTGATCGTCTGAAGGAGTAGCTCGGGTCTTCCCGCAGGTCGTTTCGGGGAGGCCGGTGTTATATCTCTATGCCCCCGAAGAAGTCCATCACATTGACGGAAGCTGAGTTACGGCTCATGAAGCTGCTTTGGGCGCGCGGCGAATCGGCCGTAGGGGAGCTCGTGGCGGCGATGCCGGATGGGGAGGCGTTGGCCTACAACTCGGTGCTGACTACGATCCGGATCCTGGAGCAGAAGGGGTATGTGCGGCACCGGCAGGAGGGCAGGGCGTTCCTGTATGTCCCCTGCGTGGCCGAGCAGGAGGCCAGCCGGTCAGAGGTCCGTCATATGATGCAGCGGTTCTTCGGCAACTCGCGGGAGCGGCTGTTGCTGTCGCTGCTGGGAGACGATGAGGTGACGCCGGAGGAGCTGCAACGTCTGAAAGAGGCGATCGCTGCTGCAGCAGACGACCGTGTGGGGGACGACCTATGACGGTGATGGATCTGGCCATGGGTATGGGCCTCATGCAGGGTGTGGAGAGTGCGTCGCGGTTGGTGGCGAACTCGTTTGTTTCGGGGCTTTGGCAGGGAGTTGTGCTGGCTGCTGGCGTGGGAATTTGTCTGCGGCTTGTGCCGAGGACGCCGGCCGCGGTCCGGTTTGCGATCTGGACTGCGGTGTTTGCCGTTCTGGCGGTGTTGCCGCTGTGGCATGCGTACGCTGTGCGCGCCGGCGGCGAGACCGCTGGACGGAGCGCTTTGGTACAGGTGGACGTGCGCTGGAGCTTTGCAATTGCGGCGCTGTGGGTGATGGTCTCTCTGGTGCGTGGGGTAAAGCTCGCAATGAGTGCTGTGCGGCTGCGTGCGATATGGAAGAGGGCCGTGCCGGTTAAAGGGCACGCTGAGATGCTGTCGGCGGCTGGCTTTCGCGGGGTCGAGCTTTGCACATCGACTGATGTGGACCGGCCTAGTGTGATTGGCTTCTTCTCGCCAAGGATCCTTATACCTGAGGAGCTTTTTCCAAGGCTTACGACGGCGGAGTTCGGACAGATCGTCCTGCATGAGGCGGGGCACCTGCGGCGGGCGGATGATTGGATTAATCTGTTGCAGAAGCTGTGCCTGGTGCTGGTTCCGCTGAATCCAGTCTTGATCTGGATAGAGCGGAAGCTTTGCCTGGAGCGCGAGTTGGCATGTGATGATGACGTGTTGCGGCTGACGAAGGCCCCGAAGGCCTATGCGACTTGCCTGGCGAACCTGGCGGAACGCAGGCTGGGACGCAGGGCGGCAGCGCTGTCGCTGGGAGCGTGGGAGAAACGGTCAGAGCTGGCGCGGCGAGTGCATAGCATTTTGCGGGGCGGCGAGGGGATGGGCCGCACGCAGGCGCGGGTCGTGATGAGTGTGTTAGTGCTGGCTTTGCTCGGCGGGGCGACCGAACTGGCTCGATGCCCGCAGCTTGTTTCTTTTTCGCAGACCGCGTCGCCAGTGTCCGCTGAAGTGCAGAGCTTGCCTGCGGGGTATCAGCCGGTGAAGTTTCGCGCGTCCGGTAATGCGACGGGTCCTGCACACGAGACTTTGTTGAAGGCTTCGATGCCGATGGATCGCGGAGTTCAGCCAGTGGGCCGAATAGCAACGAAGCCACGGCGCACTGTGTCTGCTCCGGCCTTGTTGCGTTCCAGGCAAAGACGCATAGGGACGCAGCAGTTTCGGCGGTATGTGGTGCTGAGCTCGTGGGACGAGTCGGGGCGACCGATATTTCTTACCGTCGACGAACGCGCGTTTTCTTCTTCCTATGCAGCGTTGCCCACTGCGGGCGGCTGGCTGCTGATTCAACTTTAACCAAGCTGTTCAACCCTTTGCTGAGGTACGATCATGTCTCTTGAAACTAATAAACTAGTAGGTAAGGCAGGACGATTTGGCGCTCCTGCCGGGGCCGCCGTGGCGCTCGTGCTGGCGGCTACGCTTTTCTTTCATCACAACGGAGTGCATGCGGCGATGATCTCGTCGCCCGCGCCTATGGATGACAACAGTGTGTCTTCGCTGGTCGCTCTGGATAACGCCGTTGAGGCGGTCGCGACGCGGGTTTCGCCCGCGGTGGTGAATATTCAGGTGACTTCGCGTGGCTCGTCTGAACATGAAGCCAGCGAAGAGCAGGACCAGAGCCAGCAGGGCCAGACGCAGGGTCTGCCTCCGGGATTTGCGCAGTTCTTTGGCCCGGGCGGCCCCTTCGGGCACGGTATGCAGCAGCAGCCTCAGCAGCCGCAGATCGAGCACGGGATCGGCAGCGGAGTCATCATCTCGCCCGACGGTTATATCGTGACGAACAATCACGTCGTCGATGGTGCGATGCAGATGCGAGTGACGCTGAATGATCGCCGCGTGCTGACTGCAAAGCTGGTCGGCGTGGACAAGCTGACTGACCTTGCCGTTATCAAAGTGGACGCTAAGGATCTGCCGAGCATCGCCTGGGGTGACTCCTCGAAGCTGAAGCCGGGTCAGACGGTGCTGGCTTTCGGCAGCCCGTTCGGCTACTTCCGGAACTCAGTGACGCGCGGCATCGTGAGTGCCGTCAACCGCGAGAACCCTTACCGGGACGATGCGCGGAAGCCGGGTGGTTACATTCAAACTGACGCCGCGATCAATCCCGGCAACTCGGGCGGCGCGCTGGTGAATGCGCACGGCGAACTGGTTGGGATCAACACGTTCATCATCTCGAACAGCGGGTCGTTTGCGGGTGCGGGGTTTGCGATTCCGTCGCAGCTGGTGCGGGCGACGGCGGAGCAGCTGATCAAGAGCGGAGTCGTTCACCATGGCTACCTCGGCATCAGCTTGAACGATGTGACGCCGGCGAACGCGAGCTTCTTCAAACTCGCGACGGCCACGGGAGCGATTGTCGCGCAGGTGACGCCTGACTCTCCGGCCAGTCGCGCTGGGTTGAAGAACGGCGACGTGATCGACACGCTGAATGGAGAGAAGGTCGAGAACAGCAGCGCGTTGCAGGTTGCTGTGAGCGAGGTCGCTCCGGGAACGACGATCGAACTGGGCGTTCTGCGCAACGGAAGTTCGCAGACCATGAGCGTGAAGGTCGGCGAGTTCCACAAGGACACCGAGGTGGCGAGCGATGGCGATGCAGCTGGCCCGCAGAAGGGCAAGCTGGGTCTGGCTGTTGCTGAGCTGACTCCCGACGTGCGGCAGCAGCTGCATATTCCTTCGCAGGTGAACGGTGTCGCGGTCCAGAGCGTCCGTCCGGCGAGCCCCGCAGAGGACGCGGGTCTTGCTCCTGGAGACGTGATTCTCGAAGTGGACCGCAAGCCGGTCACTTCGGCTGAGCAGTTCGTCAACGAGGCGCACGCGACGCCGGCGGGCAAGGACCTGCTGCTTCTGGTGTGGTCGCAGGGGGGTGCCAGCTACCGTGTCGTGCATACGGAGAGTGGCGACCAGAGCGGCGAGTGAGGTTTGTCGTTTGGGCCGCTGCGAGATGGTTTCGCGGCGGCCATTTTTTTGCGTTGGGAGATACAGAAACAATTCCTCAATTGCAAAAATTGTGCGTCTTTCACCTCCCTTCGTGCGTACCTGATCGGTAGTACCGGATTTGGAGGCTGTACGATGTCGTTTGCCTGCCGCCTGGCTCGGTTGGTCTTTTGTTGCGCAACTGCACTTCCCGCCCTTGCTTCTGCAACTCCTGTCGCGCCGCCGGTCACCGTTACTGACGATGGGCCGACCTATACGCTGGCCAACGGCTACCTGACGGTGAAGGTGGACAAGGTCACCGGCGATCTTGTCTCCGTGAAGACGCCGAAGACCGTTACGCCCAATATCGAGTTGATGGGATTTGTTTCGGGGCATCACGCTGGGTATTGGGAGCAGAGTCCCGCACTGGCCGCGCGCAGGGAGGCGAAGATCACCATTGAACCTGCCAGTGTCAGCGGGGAGCGAGGCGAGGTTTCGGTCAAGGGCTGGTCCGACGGTAAGTCGATTCTTGGCCCGCGTCCTACTGCCGCCGGCCAGGAGGGCGGGCTGATCGCTGACCTTGAGATTCGCTATGCGCTCGCTCGTGGAGACCACGGTCTGTACACGTATGCGATCTTTACTCACGAGCCGACCTATCCGGCCGGGTCTGTCGGTGAGAGCCGCTTCGGGTTCAAGTTGAATGCGAAGGTCTTCGACTGGCTCTCGATCGACGACCAGCGCAATGCGTTGATGCCGACCGGCGCGGATTGGGACGCCGGCACCGACCTGAACATGAAGGAGTCCCGACGGTTGACCACAGGCGTCTATAAAGGGCGCGCCGAACATAAGTACGACTACTCCGCCGACCAGTCAAAAATTCCTGCCTTCGGATGGTCTTCCACCACGCAGCACGTCGGGCTCTACCTGATCAATCCGTCGTTTGAATACCTTTCAAGCGGGCCGCTTCACTTCGAACTGACCGGTCACATCGATGATGGAGATGGCGGCGATCCAACGCTGCTCGACTACTGGCGCGGCACCCACTACGGCGGCAGTGTGCTGAACTTTGCGGACAACGAGCCGTGGACCAAGGTCGTCGGGCCGATCTTTATTTATGTTCCTACCGGCGGTGCGCCTGAAGCATTGTTTACCGATGCCAAACGTCAGGCGATGGTCGAGGCCGCGCGGTGGCCGTACTCGTGGGTGAAGGGTGTTGACTACACACCGGCGGACGAGCGCGCCACGGTCAAAGGTCGTCTGAAGCTGATCGATCCGCAGGATCCGGGGACGAAGTTCTCTAATCTGCTCGTAGGGCTCTCGTTCCCGGACCAACCCGCAGTGCCACGCGCTCCACGGCCACCGCGCCCTGAAGCGAGTCCGACGCCCGGCTCCAGAGCCTTCGGCTACACCCCAGGCTGCCGGGATCGTCGCACCAAAGGTTGATTTACCACCGGCTACTCCCGCAGATCCCGATCATCCGGCACAGCTTAATGCTCAGGGGCAGCGAGTCAATCGCGGCACTTACGTTCCACCGCGCGCTCCCGGGGCGCCTGCGTTCAGCTTCCCACCGCAGCCAATTACGTGGCAGAACGACGCGAAGCACTATGAGTTCTGGGTCCGCGGCTCGGATGACGGCAGCTTCACCATCCCGAATGTGCGTCCGGGGACATACCAGTTGCACGCTGTTGCGGACGGTGTACTGGGAGCGTATGACGCTACGGCCAGCATGACAATTACGCCAGGGCAGAAGCTCGACCTTGGCACTATCGAATGGCATCCGACGCACTACGGCCGGCAGGTCTGGCAGATCGGCACACCCAATCGCTCGGCCAGGGAGTTCCTCAAGGGCGATGACCACTGGCATTGGGGCATGTATATCGAATACGCCAAACTCTTTCCTAACGATGTCGACTTCACCATCGGCAAGTCTGACCCCGCAAAGGATTGGTTCATCTACCAGGTACCTCACGATACCGATTTCAAGCCTGATGGCCGCGACCAGGGGCGGGCCACACCGTGGACCATCCACTTCGAGATGCCCGCGGGCCAGCAGCCTGCAGGTAAAGCTACGTTGCGCTTCGGGCTCGATGGCGTCTCGACGCGCACACTCAGCATTACAGTCAACGGCACGGATGCGGGGACAATGACAGACCTTTTTGGTGCGGGTGCGTCGATGATCCGCGATGGAATTGAAGGGACGTGGATCGAGAGGGACTTTAGTTTCGATGCGTCGCTGTTGAGGCCGGGTGCAAACACCATCGTCTTGACTGTTCCTGCCGGCGTCGTCGCGAATGGCATCTGTTATGACGTCGTCAGGCTCGAGGTCGCCCCGCCGACGCCGTGACATGATCGCGTCGTGTGACGCAAGGCGTGTTACTCCGCGCCTTTCATGGCCCCCGTTAGAATGGCATCGCACGTTGATAGTTTCCTTCAGGAGAATTTGCACGATGAACACGACCCGTCGCCACTTTATTTCGACTGCTCTTTCCAGCGGCGCGGTCGCCGCGGCGCTTCCTGCTGCGGCAGGAGCTCAGTTTCTCAACGCACCGCGGCACGGCTTGCCCGGGACTTTGAAGGAACGCTACGCCAAGCTCGATGCCATCTTGAAGGAGCCTGTCTTCAAACGCGATCTGTTCCCGGATCCCGTGATCATCGAATCGGTAGAACTTCTTCGCAATAAGAAGCAATATCTCTGTCGCGTACGGTCCAAAGACGGGCATGAAGGGCTGTCGGTTTCGAACGCTCAACAGATGGAGGTTTTGTATCCGATGTTCGTGAAGCACATCGCGCCCTTCTTCATCGGGAAGGACGCGCGCGACATCGAGGAGCTGATACCGGCCGCAACGGTCTACGAAAACAATTACAAGGCGCAGGGCCTTGCGATCTGGGTGCCTATCGCTACGATCGAGTTTGCAATTCTGGATATGTTCGGCAAGATGTCGAAGCGGCCGATCGGATTGCTGATCAGCGACAAGATCTACAACACCAAAATTTCGGTATACCAGGCCAATGGGGAACGCGACATCACTGCAGAAGAGACGATCGAACACATCAAGCGCGACATCGCAATCTCGAACGCGAAGGCGATCAAGTTCAAGCTGGGCGGGCGTATGTCTCATCCTGAGTATCCGGTTGGACGGAGCGAAAAGCTGATTCCACTTGTGCGCAAGACCTTTGGCGATCAGATGGTCATCTCGGCCGACGCTAATGGCTCTTACACGGCCGCGGAGGCGATCCCGATCGGCAAGCTGATGCAGGAGTATAAGTACGCCTTCTACGAGGAGCCGGTGCCCTTCGATTGGTACGAAGACAACAAAGTGGTGGCGGACGCACTCGAGATCCCGATCGCCGGTGGAGAGCAGGAGCCCAGCACGCACAACTTCCGCTGGCTTATCGCCAACGGTGGACTTTCAATCGTGCAGCAGGACATGTTTTATTTCGGCGGGATGGTTCGCTGCATGCAGGTGGCGCGCATGGCGAATGCCTTCGGTAAGCAGTGCATCCCGCACATCTCGTCGACCGGACTGGGCTACGTGTATATGATGCACTTCGTCTCGGCGATCCCTAATTCGGGGCCGTATCACGAGTTCAAGGAGTTCAACACGGAGCTGCCATATCACTGCGAGACGTCGAGCCTGCGAAGCGATAGCAACGGCGTGATCCAGGTGCCGTCCGGGCCCGGGCTTCGGTGTCGATATCGATCCCGATTTCCTGAAGAAGTGCACGGTCGTCACTGGCTGAGGGCCTTTCAAAGAGGCAATGGTTCGGCCTGACGAGCGCTTGAGCGATAAGCTGCCTCGACAAGGGCCATGGTTTCGTACGCCGATTCGAATCCGATTGGCAGCTCGGCGATCGATCCTTCGACGTAGGACTGCAGCGCTCCCATGCTGCCTACAAATGCGTCAGGAAACCAGTTGCCTTTTACGGGAAGGTCGATCCATTGTGAGTTTGAGCTGCCGCGCTCTGCATAGGAGAGAGTGTCCGGCACACCCTTTGGATAGTCGAGATTCACGCCCATGTCCATACGGATGGCGCCGCCGGTCCCTTCCCATTGAACGAAGCTGCAGTGCGTCTTCGCTGGGAGATCGTGGCCGTGATTCGTGACGACAAACACGCGCTTCCACTCACCATAGTCCAGGATGATCGAGGATTTGGTGGCTGCGAGCGCCGCGGTCTGCGGGTTTCGCACCGTCTTTGCGTAGACGCCCAGGGGATTGCCGAACCAGGAGCGGATGAGGTCGAGATAGTGGATGCTGTGATAGAGGACCTCCAGCCGTGGTGCAGTTGCGAGGAAGGTCCAGAGCTTCCATGGTGTGTAGGTGCGGACCTGCACCTCCATGTCATGCAACTCACCGAGAAGGCCGGCCCGTTCGAGTGCAACGGCTGCGAGGTTATTCGGCGAATAGCGTAACTGAAAGTTGACTGCGGCGACGAGTCCACGCTGGCGGCAATGGTCGCGTATGGCTGTGGCCTCTTCGAGCGTCTCTCCCATTGGCTTCTGCAACAGGACTGCAGCGCCGGAGGGAAGTAGAGGCAGGATCGTCATGATCTGCGAGGCTGGAACCGCGATGTCGAAGATTGCATCGGATGGCGCGAAACACACCGCTTCCGCGATCGAGTCGAAGCTGTGGGCGATGCCTTTCTCCGACGCCAACTCGGCGGCCTTTCCACTCGCGCTGTCTGCGATCGCGATGACCGGAAAACCCGCTTTGGCATAGGCAGGCAGATGCGCTGCACGAACGATGCCGCCAGCGCCCAGAACGACGATCGGCCGCGGCGTCTTCGGACGCGGAGGGGCGGACGCTTCCGCTGCCTGCCGATAGCGCTCTTCGTTACTTTCCATTCGCACCTCAGGTGTTTTCTGCACGGTCTTTGCCTCTACAATCGAATAGCTAAGTGACCATATTACGTGAGGACATCATGCATTCAGTACCAGCAAAATCGGGCAAGTTTCGGCTCGACGGACGCTCTGCCATAGTCACCGGGGGCGCCAGCGGAATCGGCTTCGCCATTGCTTCCGCGTTCGCGACTGCAGGCGCAAACGGTTCACATCGTGGACCTGAATTCGGACGCCGCGAAGGAAGCTGCACAACAGATCGAAGAAGCTGGTGGTACTGCCAAGGGACATGCTTGCAACGTCGCGGACCTGGACGAGGTCGACCGCGTCTTTGGCGATCTGCTAAAGATCGAACGCATCCACATTCTCGTCAACAACGCGGGTATCGCGGGTATTGGCCGCGTCGACACAACTACGTCGGCCGACTTCGACCGAGTCTTCCAGGTGAATGTGAAGAGTGTGTATCCACTGCACGCGGGCCTGCATCGGATCGATGGTTGAGGCAGGCGGCGGAGTGGTTCTCAACATGGCTTCGATCGCTGCCACGAGTGGGCTCGACGAGCGCTTCAGTTACTCGATGAGCAAGGGTGCGGTGCTGGCGATGACCTACTCGATTGCGCGTGATTTTCTGAAGCGGAACATTCGCTGCAACGCTATCTCGCCGGCGCGTGTGCATACCGGCTTCGTCGATGGCTACCTCGCGAAGAATTATCCAGGCAAGGAGGCCGAGATGTTTGAAAAACTCTCCGCGGCGCAGCCGATCGGTCGCATGGCGGAGCCGGAGGAGGTGGCCAATCTTGCGCTTTATCTCTGTTCCGACGAGGCCAGCTTCCTCACCGGCGTCGACTACCCATTGGATGGAGGATTTA
Source organism: uncultured Acidobacteriaceae bacterium (assembly GCA_963756685.1). GTDB lineage: Bacteria > Acidobacteriota > Terriglobia > Terriglobales > Acidobacteriaceae > Edaphobacter. The sequence continues at coordinate 391,113 of CAVWON010000001.1, read as the reverse complement.
TCAATTTGCGCGGCTAGTGCGGGACCCGCGTTGTCTCGCTAACCACTCGGACCATGATCTTGGTGATTAGGGTCGCTTCGCCCGGACTCTGTCCAACGACTGCCTTCCTCTGCTCTACCTATCTCAGCTTGTAGATTCTCGCGGCCGTCGCTCCGAAGATCGCTGCGCGCTCGTCGTCGCTGAAGTCCGCGAAGTAGTCCCGAAGCACCTGCCACCAACCGACGTAACTGGTTGCGACCAGGCACACGGGCCAATCGGAGCCCGCCATCAGGCGATCAGCGTTGAACGCCTCTACCACAACGTCGAAATAGGGACGTAATGACTCAACCGACCAGCGTGACCATGCGTCTTCGGTCACCATGCCTGAAAGTTTGCAAGATACGTTGTTGCGCCGGCTCAACTCTTTTATGCGAGTGCGCCAGGGCTCGATCTCTGCGGACGCGATTTTGGGTTTAGCTATGTGGTCCAGGACAAACGCCTGCTTCGGATGGCGGTCGACGAAACGAATTGCCTCCTCCAGCTGGCCCTCGACGATGAGCAGATCATAAACAAGGTCGAATTTTTGCATTGCGCGGACACCTCGGTTGAAGTCGGTGCCATCGAGGAAGCCCTTCCCCTCGGCCTGCGCAACATGGCGTAGCCCTACGAGCTTCGGGGCTTCCGCGAGCGCGGGTAGCGACGACTCAAAATCCGCAGCGGCGATCGGAGCCCATCCCACAACACCGCGAATCGCTTTGCAGCTACGTGCGAGTTCCAGCAGCCACCGCGTCTCTTCGAGGCTCTGTCGTGCCTGCACTGTCACGGCACCGTCTACACCGGCGTTCGTAAGTTCAGCCATGAGATCTTTTGGCAGGAAGTCGCGACGCAGGGCAGCCATATCGTCGTTGATCCAGTCGTAGTCAGTCGCGGAGTAGCGCCAGAGGTGGTGATGGGCGTCGATGACCTCGGAGTTAGTCGATTGAGGGGCGCTCATGTTGGCCATTCTATCGTTGCCAGCACCTTTGTTTTCGCGTTGCCATCATTGACTGGCTTGGCGGGGAGATATTCGGCGGCCTTTTCTAACGAGGGTCGACGAGACCCATGGAGATCATTCCGAGGGCCGTGATGCTAGGCAGAAAGAAATAATCTCCGCCGCGCAGCTCGACGAAGTTCGGCAAGCCACCGCAGACGAAGGGAGGGTTTGTTGAACCTGTATCACCCTGTATGAAAAATCTGCCTTCACCGCCGTGATTGCCCATCAACATGTCCTTCTCGTTGCCGAGATGCGCATCATTGCCGTACTCGATCCACTGTTGCTGGACGAACTCAAACTGGCGGGAGATGCTTGCATTGAGCGCCATGAAGATAACGCCGCGCTCCTCCTGATCGGAGACCGCCTCGCCCTCCGCCGCAAAGCGCCCATAGGCAAGGCCACGCCGGGTGATACGCCGGCGGTTGATCAACTTGCCATCGAAGCCGAAGGCATCTCGCGGATGGACACGCCGAACATGCGCGCCCACGGGACAGCGCGTACCTTCGGGATCGCCCCCGAAGGTGAAATTGGTGTTGCGGTTGGGGTCCTGGGCAATCGATGCGTCCGGTCTGTCTGGAGAGAGCTCAATGGGCGTCCCGTCTCTCCAGCGCCCGATGAATTTTGCAGCTAGCTTCTCCTTACCGCCTCCGTACAACGCCGAGTGCCCGTCGAGATAAACGCGGAATGTAGCAAGGTTCTGGTGCAGCTTTCGGTAGACCATGAAGGTCCCGTTGCTGGCCAGCAGATGAGGCACCGGCGCCACCGGCAGCTCGCCCGCCTCATCGGCGTAGCCAAGGAGCAGCTCTCCAGTCGCAAGCGGCGCCCAGCTTCCGTTCGGCATCAGTTTGCCTTGCCCGGGTTGCGAGCTCCGCTCCACCCCCAGGTAGTCCGGATTGCCAAAGCCGTCGGTGAAGCCGAAGTGTTCGCGAGTGTTGGGCTTGCCGCCGACTACTGCAGCGGCCGCGTCCTGTGAAGCGAGCAAGGTTGCGCCACCGGTCTCCTCAACGAACGCCATCACCTCTGCACATTCGGCGTCGAGCGCCTCTGGCGATTGCGCGTTGATACCAACCCATGCATGCACCCGGTCGGTACGCCAGCACTCGTCCCAATGCTCCGGGGAGTTTGCGCCGGTGTCCCCGAGGATCGCGGCCCGCTTCTTCATCCCTTGCTGAAACTCGACCGGGAAGGTCAGGAGCGTTGCGTCCGGAAGATCGAGAGCAACAAGGCCCAGGTGGGTGAATGCGACGTTCAGGGTACTGAGCGGCTTTCCGTTGTCCCAGTGCTGGCCCGTAGTTACTTTGTGAAGCAGGCGTCCCACCAGGCTGCGGGCCTTGGTCGCGTCCTCGAAGTGCAGGAAGAGATATCGGGCGACGGGCAGATTGTAGCCTCGCAGAACAAAGCCTTGGATGTCCGTCGCGTTCAATCTACTCATTTCGACCACCAGTCTTGATGTCTCGACGTGGGGCCATGCCGCCTGCTCTGGGGACAGGGGCGGCCTTTAAGACAGCCATGAATTCGGTGAACTCCCTCTGCAACTGCGCCGGCTCCATGCCCTGGTGGCTTGCAATGAAGTCCGCTACTGCGCGTTGCGTCTGCAGTGCAGCCAGTGTCTGCGGCACAGACTTGTCATTGATAGCAGCAAAATAGAAGGTAGTTTCAAGCTGGCAGGCTTTCATATAGTCGATGAAGGCCTGCGGATTGGATGCACCAGGGTAGCCGACGCAGTGGCCCCAGATGGCGTCCAGATGCTGTGGCACGTTTGCTGCAAGACCAGCTAAATAATGGTCGAGATCGCCATCGCAGTTGGACTCGAAGATCAGATATTTGGAGTGGAGATGCTCTTCGCAGGAGGGTGCGCCGACATAGATTACGTCGTCCATGACAACCAGCCGGGCGAGGTGAGTGCCGGGAGCGAGCGCAAACGGGCTCTGTTCACCTGTGGGCAATTCGGCCAGGTACTCGCGGATTTGAAGGTCATGGGAGGGAATGGCCGCCTCATCGTCGATGATGGGGGAGAGCACCGTCAATCCGTAGACACTGCCGTTTCTGTTTGGCATGACTGCTTTCTCTAGGAGACAACGGGTGCTTCGCCGGTCTCCCCAAGGTGGGCCTGCACTTGAATCACAAATTTCAGGTAGGCGTCCGCGAACTGCTCTGGACTGCAGGCCTGCGCGCGTTGATTAAGACCGTCCAGCGCAGACTGCACAATGTGCGCCGACTTCAAATCATTGGCCGTGGCGTAGGGATAGGCAGTGAAGTAGTAGTCCGTATCGAACTGCACACGTGCGATGTACTCCTTGAATGGGGTCACAGGAACTGAGCCGGGAAACTTTTCGCTCCATCGCCAGATCATATTCAATCCCCTGCTTAGCACCGCGGAGAACGCATCAATGTATTGGTTCCATGTTCCGTTGAAGTTGCTAAAGAACAACAGGTAGTCGTACTTCAGGTCTTCCTTCACCTGCCCGTGACCCAGGAATGGAAATCGTCCACGCGGCAGAATGACCCAGCGCGCGAATTCGATGAAAGACAGGTTGATCAAGTCCTTCTGCAAGGGCTTGATATTCCAGAGCAGGAAGAAGAGCCCCCGGAGGACCCATGTTTTCCACGGCTTCATCGGGGTGATGACATTCATCGCATAGACTTTGCCGTTGATGTTGCTCATTGGGCCTCCGATGGAGCTTCGCAACGCTTCAAACGCGACCGGACCTCGATCTTGTGGCAGCTTGCTTGCGGCAGTTAGGAAACACAGTTACAAAGTCGTCAAATTATGACAGAATTACGGTCCGAATAGGGGACATGGGGCCGTTTTGTGGCGCAGGGATTATCTTTAAATCAGGCCCAGAGGCCGTCACATATGGATCGCAGACAGTTCACCACCCTCGCTGGTGCATCGCTTGGCAGCCTGCTCACCCGAAGACTCTGGGCCGAGCAGGCCCGAGCGACTGCCTCGCCCGACAAGTTCTACTTCGCACTCGTCGCCGACAGCCACATCATCGACGAGTTCTACGTCAAAGGCAGCGAGAACAGTGTGGAGGACAACGAAAGCATCCTCGTGACCACTCCGCGGCTCATCTCCGCGCGCGACCTCATCAACTCGCTTCATCCAGCCATCGAACAGGTCTTCCTCATCGGTGACTACTTCCACAACTACCCCTCCACCGACTACGACTTCTACTTCAAGAACACGACGCGTCTGGACAACGCCAAGGTCATCACCGACGGCTTCAAGATGCCTGTGCACCTGGGCTTCGGCAACCACGACTACGACGTCAAGCGGGTCTCTCGCGAGATGAGCCACAGTCTGTTCGAGGCCAAGTTCAACACCAAGCCCTACTCCGTTCTGGACTACAAAGGTTACAAATTCATTCACCTCAATAATTTTCTGGGCAGCACGCAGGACCACACGTCGTCTGACTTCAACCCAAATATCGGCTCCCTCGGTGAAGAGCAGCTCCACTGGTTCGAGGCGCAGCTCCAGCAGCACAAACCCACGTTCGTCTTCATCCACTACCCGCTCGTTCAGGACCAGGCCACCGAGTTCGCCGACTACGGGTTGCTGCCGCTTCTCATGAAGTATCAGGAGACCATCCAGCTCGTCGTCTCCGGCCACAAGCACAAGTGGATCGATTGCGCCCGCGTCTACGGCCCGCAGCACTATGTCATGGCCGCCACTCGTTACGACCCCAACGCCTACATGCTCATGGAGGTCGATACGAAGCACGCAACCTGGCGCTTTATGAACGCGAGCCTCGTCGAATGGACCACTCACTACAGCAAGCCTTACCACTCGTCGTAGCCGACAAATAGTTGACAGCTCAACCCCATTCTTCGTGGCGTAATTTATTTTTTCTCGATTTCCGCCCAGAAATCGCGTGTCAAGCCCCTAAACAACTTAACCCACCATGAATCAACAACATCCATGTGGCATTTTAGTTTCACTCAAACCGATATACTGAATATATAGGATCAAAAACAAACAAGCCCCGGACACCCTCCCGGGGCTAACTCGTTTAGAAAGACGATTTTAGCCGTAACCTATTTATTATGACGATTTTACAGTCGTCTCCACCTCGTAAACCAATGAATACAAAGAATCTACGCGCGGACTATAGGGGGTACCCCCCCGGGCGGCGAAAGGCAAAATACGTGATGACAGGGCCTCATGCTCCTCTAAAGCTGGCGAACGGTTTTTCGGTGACTTTGGGTCGGTTGGCCAGCGCGGTTTTGAAGGCGACCTGGGCGGCCTCAAGCTCATTGCCGACGAGCTCCATTCGCGGTGCGCGAACGCGGGCGGAGCCGACGCCGGCCTGCTCCTGCACCCACTTGATGAGCTGCACAAACTTGGGCACCGTGTCCATGCGGAGCAGTGGAAGGAACCAGCGATAGAGCTCAAAGGCCTCGTCGCGTTTGCCGGTCCGCGCGAGTCTGAAGAGTTCGACTGACTCCGCGGGATATGCGTTGACGAGACCAGCGACCCAGCCTTTGGCCCCCGCATTGACGCCTTCAACGAGAACGTCGTCGACGCCGACGAAGATGTCGAGACGATCGCCCAACACCTCGCGGATGGCCGCCACGCGGCGAACGTCCGCGCTAGACTCCTTTACGGCGTTGAGGTTCGCATGCTCGGCGGCGAGTTCGGCGATCTCCAGTGGCAGGAAGTCGGTCTTGTAGGCGAGGGGGTTGTTGTAGAGCATGCAGGAAAGGCCGGTCGCTGCGATGATCGCTGAGACATGGTTCTTCATCTCGCGCCAGTCGGACGAGTAGACGTAGGGCGGGAGGACCATTAAGGCCTGGCAACCGGCCTGCTCCGCCTCTTTTGCCAGGCGGACAGCGTTCGCCGTGGAGAGGGAAGAGATTGCCGCGACGACCGGCGTCTTTCCTGAAGAGACGCGCACTGCCGTCTTGAGGACGTCGACCTTCTCGGAGTTTTCGAGGGTCGCCCCTTCGCCGAGTGAACCGAGCATCACAAGCCCGGTGCATCCGTTGCCGAGCAGCCACGCGGCATGCTGCGCAAGAAAAGTGTGGTCGACAGCGAGTTTGTCGTCAAAGGGTGTCGTCATCGCGGGCATTACGCCAGACCAGATCATGCATTCTCCTTAGGCACATCGTGTTGGAAGTCGTGAAAACAAAGAGCGTTCACGGGAACAGGAAACAAGGGTGGACGAATCGACTTCGGCGTCCATCCAAAGAGCGTCTGGGTCGCGGGGCCGCAGATGCGCCCCTGGCACGGGCCCATCCCGCATCGCGTCTGCAACTTCGCGCCGGTCCAGCCGGCGCAAGAGGCGAGATCGCCGTAGGTCACGTCTTCACATCTGCAGACGATCGTCTCTGATGCAGCGAGCAGACGGAGTTCGGGCCGCAGGTGAAATGCGGTTCCCAGGCGTGCGGCAAACCTTTGTTCTGCAGCGTTGCGGGCGCGCAATGGTTCGGTCTTCTGCCTGGCGCAGGCCAGTCCCGCGATCTCGCCTTGCAAGAGAGCTGCCTCGAGGCCGGCGATTCCGGTCGGCTCTCCGGCGCAGTAGACATTCGCGACGGAGGTCTGCTGTTGCTCGTCGACTACAACGAAGTCGCCGCGAAGCTTGCAGCCCAGCAGAGAGGCCAGCTCGGTGTTGGGTACAAGATGAAAGCCGCACGCGAGCATGTCGCATGGCTCGTCCCAGGCCTTTGCTCCGTCGGTGAATCGGACGCTCTTGAGTAGGCCGGTAGCTTCGTCCGCGACTGCCGCTACCGGCCAGCAGCCGGTACGGTATGGAGCATTTCCAATAGCAGCGCGGTAGACGATGCCCTGCAGGACCTTTGCGGGACGCGACCAGAGCGAGGCAGCGAAGAGCCCGAGCTGCGACATCGGTGCCTGTTCCGCGACACTGGTCACGTGCGCTCCGTACTCGCGGAGATGCGCGGCCACGGCCAACAAGAGCGGGCCGGAGCCAGCAATCGCGACGCGTTTGCCCTGGACAGGGAAACCGCCCTTGACCAGGGCTTGCAAGCCGCCTGCTCCAAAGACGCCAGGGAGAGTCCAGCCGGGAAAGGGCAGGAAACGCTCGCGCGCTCCGGTGGCCAGAATGAGCTGGTCGTATTGAAGGCCGACCGCCTCGCCATCGCCGGCAGTTTCGCGAAGTGCGGACAGTGTCTGCGGGGCCGGTGCGTCGAATACGCGATAGCCGGCGAGAATGACTGCTCCAGACGAGGCGAGGGTGCGGAGTGCCTTGTCCCTTCGAGCATTTTCTCCTCTGTTTGCGCGTTGAGTGGGAGCTTCAATGCCGCCGCGCCAGATCTGACCTCCTGCTGCGGGGTTGTCGTCGAGTAGAAGCACACTTCGTCCATGTCGGGCCGCTGCTGTAGCGGCCGCAATGCCGGCAGGTCCGGCGCCTACGACGATGACGTCCGCGTGTCTCATCGTTCCGTTTCCACCACCATGCCGTCACGGCACGTCAGCTGACAGGTACGGCAATGCGGTACGCCGTTCACAGTGGCCCGGCACTCGAAGCAAATGCCCATGCCGCAGAGCGCTGTCCGCGGTTCGCCGGTGACGGAACGGCGGCAGGGCACACCCGCCTTGAGCAGCGCGGCAGAGACCATCGATTCGGGCTCCAGTTGCACTGGTATTCCATTGACCCATATCGTTACGCTCTCAGGCATGCGCATCCGCCTCTCTGGTCAGGCGTTGGGGTAGGTAGGGAGCGGCGTCGATGTCCGATTCGCGGCCGAGCATCTGGTCGGTCAGCAGCCGAGCGGCACCAAGTGCGTTGGTGATGCCAAGCCCTTCGAAACCGGCAGCGAGCCAAAGCGTGCGATCGTCGCTGAGTCCGTGGGCCGGGCCGATGAGCGGCAACTTGTCCGGCGTAGCAGCGCGGAAGCCTGTCCAAACGCGTAGTCCGGAGATACGGGCCAGCTCGGGCATATAACTGGTTGCGCGCTCGAGCATCTGGCTCAGAATGCCGGTGTCGGAGCGGGTAGTCTTCGTTGCCGTACTGGCGCGAGGACCCGATCAAGAGCTGTCCGGTGCGACGCGGCTGGATATTGAAGGCGACGGAGTCGGTCTCCATCGTGTGCGCGCTCTTGAGGTATCCGAGCTCCACGAGCTGGTGGTGAAGGAAGCCTGGATAACGGTCGGTGATGAGCAGGTGGCCTTTGCGTTTTTTTATTGGCAACGTGGGCAGCAGAGCGCAGTCCGCTCCGGTTGCGAGCACGATTCGGTCGCTGCGGAGAATTCTTCCATCGGCCAATCGCAGTTCGCCGTCGCCTGCGGAGACCGCGATGCCCTGCAATACCGTCGCGCCCAACGTCACGGCCTGATCGAGAAGCCATTCGCCGGCAGCGGGAGGGTAGATCACGCCGTCGTCGGGGACAAGGAGCCCACCAGCAAGCCCTGGCCTGAGTTTGGGTTCTTCCGCTGCTACCTCGGCTTGGTTTAGGACGTCTGCGTGCACTCCAACCGCGGCGTAGGTCGATCGTTTTGAGTGGACTTCGGCCATCTCTTCTTCGTTGGCTGCGACCCAGAGCGTGCCGCGGGTCTCATACTCCACGGCGTCTGGCAGCTTTGGAACCAATTGCTGCCACAACGAACGGGAGTAGCGTGTCAGATCAAGTTGCGCTGGCGAATCGTCCATGACGACGATGTGTCCCATGCCTGCGGCGGTCGCGCCCCCGCCGGTCACACCGCGCTCTATCAGCCCGACGCGCAGACCCGCTTGGGCGCATTCGAACGCGCAGGCGCACCCTACAATACCGGCCCCGACGATGAGGACGTCGTAGCTCTTCATCAAAACGCAATGCCGCCGACGAAGGGATCGGTGTTATCGAAGAACAGTCTGGACTCCGCAGTCACCCAGGCCCGACCTGTGATTACTGGATGCACATGGCCATTCGCGGCCGCAGTTATCCTGCCTTCGAAGGACGTGCCCAGAATTCCCTCCTGGATCCAGACATCTCCCGGAGCGAGCCTGCCGTCGGCGTAGAGACAGGCCATCTTGGCACTCGTTCCGGTGCCGCAAGGTGACCGGTCGAAGGACGCTCCAGGGCAAAGGACAAAGTTTCGTGAAGAGCTACCGGGTGAGGAGGGCGCTGCGAAGAATTCGATGTGGTCGATCACAGCACCACCCTCCCCTGTAATACCTGAGGCGAGGAGAGCGGACCGGATCGCGGTCGAGGCGGCGACGAGCTCTGCGCGCTTGCCGAGCGATAGATTGAACGGGTGCTCTCCGATCAGGAAGAACCAGTTTCCGCCCCAGGCGATGTCCCCTGAGAAGCGGCCGTAGCCAGGGACCTCGACGGGAACGGACGCCTGAAGACGATAACTTATGACGTTGGAGACAGAGACGCGCCCGTCCTGGTGCAGATGTGTAGAAACAGTCCCTACTGGCGTTTCAATGCGGTGCTGGCCCGGTGCGATTCTCCCCAAGTGGGCGAGTGTTGTGATAACGCCAATTGTTCCATGTCCACACATTCCGAGATACCCAACGTCGTTGAAGAAGATCACCCCTGCCGCAGAGCCTGGATCGATGGGTTCGCAGAGGAGCGCGCCAACGACGACCTCCGACCCACGCGGTTCACATACCACCCCGGAGCGGAAGTAATCGAATTCGCGCTGTAGGCGCTTTACCCGGTCTGGCAGACTTCCTGTTCCGAGATCAGGTCCACCGGCAATGACGACACGCGTCGGCTCCCCTTCGGTGTGGGAGTCAATTACTTCGACCCAGCGCTTTTGCACCATGAGGTTATCGTAACTCCTCGGCGAACGTGGAAGCCGGTCGTCTGTCCAATCTGAGAGAAGAAAGGTTCAGCGCAGGAGAGAAGAATAAATCTCGATGGCTTCGCGCGCAGGTGTTTTCCTGGCATCGCCGGCTGTTGGTGGTACCACTCTGAAAACAAGTACTGCTTGACACCGTTTAAAGGCGTGGCGTAGATTTGCCGCGTCTCTCCTATGCGAGGAGCAATCGATTGGTGGATCCCTGAGTGACTCTTTGCGCCGTTCTGCTGAGCCAAGTCCATTGCCACAAGCCATCCATAAGCTCCTGAAGAACCTGACGGAACCGCGTTACGCCAAGTATGCCCTCGACTACAGTCAAAACTGTTCCAGTAATGCGGTCCCTGCACGGGCTCGGTGTCTTTTGCGCGATCGCTGCCTCAACATGGCTGGGTGGAGCGGAAGCTCCCACAAAGCTGGTAAACACTGGATTTTCGCCGGTCGTGATCTCGCTGTGCATGATTGTTGGTGTCTTTTTCGCACGGTGGACAGTACCTACGCTTCTAAAAGGCACCTCGTATGTCATGTACGACTTAAAGCAAAAGCCTCATCTCATGATTTGGGCCGTACTCGCTGGCGGCATCTGGGCGGTGGCAAATACGTTAACGATTGTTGCTGTACGCGATGTCGGTTTGGCAATCGCTTTTCCTCTGTGGAACATTAACTCCCTGGTGGGACTCTTTTGGGGATGGTTGCTGTTTGGAGAATTGCGTGGTGCAGGGGCCAAGACCTGGATAAGCGTTCTGGGCGGGGCGATAGCAATCATGATTGGGGCGGTCGCTCTGTCCTTTGCTTCGGCGGGTTCCGGCGTTATTTCGGCCCATCGTGTCTACTCGGGAGTGGGCGCTGCTCTCGGTGCGGGACTCCTGTTGGGCACAATGTATATACCGTATCGAAAGGCATATCTTTCGGGTCTCAACCCGCTCTCATTCGTCACCATTTTTACGCTTGGCGAATTAGCGATAATTGTGACCCTGGCGTTCACGCTGCACGACGGAGGCAGTTCGACATTAACGCAATTGAAGACAATCAAGTCTTCGACCTTATGGCTCTTCCTGGGAGGCTTCTGCTGGGTCATTGGTGATCTCTTCCAGCAGTACGGCACCAAATATGTAGGCATCAGCCGGGCCATTCCACTCTCAAACACGAATCAGCTCTGGGGGTTGATCTGGGGTGCTCTCGTGTTCGGAGAATTTATTCACTTTAGCCGGTCCACCCAGATCGTTATCTTCTCCGCATCTGCGCTAATGATTCTAGGTGCTCTTGCAATAAGCACGGCCGCTGCGCCTCCTGGTGAACGCGCCTCGTGTATACGAACCATCACGCGGGAATGCACTCGATACAGCATGGACCTGGAGCAAACGATCGCGGCGCAGAATGGTGAGGAGCCGGAGTCCAGCTACGGTCATAAGCGTCGCTGGTGGGACTATGTGATTCTTGCCGGTGCTCTTGCGGTCTTTGCCCGGTTTGCTGCTTACGCCAGGCGACCTCCTCTGGCCATCAACTATGGCTTTGCAATGATGCTGATCGGAGTGATGCTGCTCTTTCTAGTGGCTGGTGGGTGGGCCTTGTGGAAGTACACCCGCTTTGCGTGATTGAGCATGTGATCACCGACCATTCGGCTAGCTGTTCGGCGCAATAGCGGGAGGTTGTGGCAACGCAGACATATTCGTCCAAAACTAGCAATGCTTCAGCGGCAGAATTGGACACTGCTTCTTGCTTATAAGATTGACGTTCCAGAACCAGGCGTGCCCACAATACTATGTGCATAAGCGATACGCCTTGCCGTGCCAAATCTGGTTCCCCGGTATAGAACTCTGAATAGCCCAGTGCGCAACTTCGAGAAAACCCGAACGGAATTTCAGGAGATACTCGCCAAGCCCATTCGCGAACTCGGGCTCAAACTCGAGGGTTCTCCGCTCGAACGATTCGTTCAGCAACTTTATCGCGAACTGGAAGCTAAGGGCATCCACAAGTTCCGTCCGGTTTGTTATCTCACCGATGAATGGGGATGTCCCTCTGGCGAGCCCGTCATCGGCATTCCGTTCTATCTGGCCAACCCGGACCTGGCACAGCTTGAGCGCGATATGAACGACCTGGAAGACGCTCGCGAGATCATGATGTACATGCGTCATGAGGCCGGACACTCGTTCAATTACGCGTACCAGCTCTACAAGTCGGCTGAGTGGCGCGATCTTTTCGGCCCGTTTCGACGCGCATATCGCGATAATTACCGTCCCATACCCTTCTCGCGGAAGTATGTTCGCCACATGGCTGGATGGTACGCGCAAAAGCATCCGGACGAAGATTTTGCCGAAACGTTTGCGGTCTGGCTTACGCCTCGCTCGCAATGGCGAAAGCGCTACAAAGGTTGGGGCGCGCTGGCCAAACTCCAATACGTCGATCGCATAGGGCGAAAAGTCGGGAACCTCGAACCCATCCGGCGTCGCGGCCGCACCGACATCACCGTCGATGAGATGGAATCGACGGTCGGCGAGTTCTATCGTCTCACCTTGCCGGAGGAGATTCCGCTGCAGGAACTCGCGCTGGACACGGACCTGTCGGACATCTTCAATATCTCACGGAAGCGACGTAAGGGCGTTCGACCGGCCCAAGACATGTTGCATCAGCATCGCAAGCCCATTGTCGACAAGGTCGCGTATTGGAGCGGTGTGCAACGTCCGATCGTCAAGCGATTAGTGGAAGCCATTTGCAAGCGTGTTGAGGACCTGGGTCTGCTCGTGGACGTTCGACGCGAGTCCGACTACCTCACGGAGTTCACGGTGTATACGACCGCACTCTCGATGAATTACCTGACCCGCGGCAAGTTCATTCATCCCTGAGGCGTGCCGGCAGCTGCCGACACGCCGATTGGAGGCCGCATGACTGGAGGGAACTTGAAAGTCACTGTGCTGTACGACTTGTGGGAAGAAGAACCTACTGAAGTGCAGGAAGAAGTTCCTGCACCGCGCAAACGCAAGGGGCAAACGAAACGCAAGAAGAAGCCCGTAAAGCAAGACCGCGAAGAGATCTTCGAAGCCTTGGAGAAGCTCGGTCATGAGCCGTCGTATCACGTTCTCGACGGTCGCACGCAATCACTGTTTGGACTCGCCAAATGTGGCGCCGATCTCATCTTCAACCTCACGGAATCCTATGCAGGCGATGACACGAAGGAGATGCACGTCACTGCATTTCTGGATTTGCTCGAGATCCCTTATACCGGCGCCGGGCCGCACGCGAACATTCTTGCGCAGGACAAAGCGATCGCCAAGAAGATGTTCGCTTTTTACGGGATCCAGTCGCCATACTTCGCGACAGCTTATCGGGGCAACATCGATCACGCACATGACATCAAGTTCCCACTCATCGTGAAACCCACCTCCGAAGATGGATCCATCGGCATCGATGCCGCTGCAGTCGTTACCAGCGTGAAGGAGTTGATGGAGCGCGTCGACTATATACAGACGGAATTCGATTCTCCTGCGTTGATCGAGGAGTACATCGAAGGACGCGAGATCTACGCCGCCATCCTTGGCAGTTACGAGAACGCGCATGCACTTCCGCTTGTGGAACTTGACCTTTCGAAGCTTCCGAAGGGCATGCCAAGGATAGCCAGTCAGGATGTGAAATTCGAGAAAGATACGGAGGCCTATAAGCTGACGAAATCGGCGATCGCCGATGACCTCGATGAAGAAACCGTAACCAAGCTCACCGAGATTGCGGTCAAGGCCTATCGCGCCGTCAAGCTTCGCGACTATGGCCGCATTGACATGCGCGTATCGAGCAAAGGCGAGGTTTATGTCATCGAAGCGAATCCGAACCCATGGCTCTCCAGCGGACAGGAGTTTGCCATGGCCGCCAAGAAATCCGGCCTCTCCTATACCCAAATGATCGGGGAGATCGTGGACCTTGCGATGGCTCGGCAGGCGTGAAAGATGGCAAAAAGTTCAGGTGGGTAGCGGCGCACGGGTCTAACAGAAAGCCCTTCGAGATGATCTGCGAAAGGGCCCGTTTGGAAGAATGGTCGGGGCGAGAGGATTCGAACCTCCGACCCCCTGGTCCCGAACCAGGTGCGCTACCAGACTGCGCTACGCCCCGAATAGATGCTGCGATGAGATGCCGATGAAGGTACTTTCCGTGATGCTCAAGCGTGCGGGTGGGCTTGCTGGATCGCTGTATCGACTTAGGTAGTTTAGCAGAATTATCGGTGTTAGGTGGCGGAGGCCATTCTCTGCGACCCACGGTAGGAGGGTGAACGACTTCTGTTGCGATCGGGTGTGGCAACGTGGTGGCAGAGAGCAAAAAAGATGGGGAAGAGCCCTAGTGACTCCTCCCCATGAGTGGTGCAAGGTCGATCAGCCTGGTTGGCCGGTTAGTGAGCTCTGGTGGCGGTTTTGGGTATCCCGTAGGGCTGCCCCTGCCGCTTCACCGAGTTCGAATCGAATGTGCTGGTGTCGCCTGGTGTGAAGGTCGCTCCGGCGGGAACCAGGATGTTGTCGACGCTGCGGTTGAGCTCGCCCCCGGTGCGCATCTCGATGCGGGACGGGTCGATACCCTTTTCCTGCGTGAGGTACTGAGCGACGTTGAGGTCACGTTGTGCGGCGGCATCAGGTGGTTCATCGGCAGAATGTCTGCCGACGATTACCAACTTCGCGGAGGACTCGCGGTTGAGGGTGAGGGCGACCTCGTCGAGGCAACCCTTGGCTTCGTTGTCTACGCGGACGGGGCGCTTTCTGTCGCGCTCGAACGAGACGCTGCAGAGGTTGCGTGCCTGCGGTGCGACGGGGGGCGGCGGAGTCGTAATGGTGACGGAGGTGTTCGCAGTGGCCTGTTTGCCGAGGTCGTCGACGACGTTGCAGGTGATGTTCACAGTGCCTGAAGGTGCGCCAGTCGTGATGAGCGTGGCAGTTGAGGTATTGCTGGCGATCTGGCCCGCGGAGGCAGAGTACGAATAGGTGAGTGGGCGGTTCTGCGGGCTGTTGGCGATCGAGGTGATGGTGGAGGGATCGCCCGGCATTACTGTGCTGGGATTGGCCGAGCACGAGATAGTGGGCGGATCGTAGGCGTGGATGCGGAAGCTGGCGGTGCAGCTAGCTTGCTCGCCGGGACGGACGCCTTGGGTGACGTGGCCGGAGACGGTGTAGTCGCCAGCGGGGAGACCCGCGGTGGAGACGGTGGCGGTGGTCTCAGTTCCGGTGATCTTGCCGCCGCTGGTGGTCCAGGTGTAGGTGGCTTTTTTCTTCAGGTTGAGGTTGGTGGCGGTGGCGGTGACAGTGATTGGGTCGCCAGGGAAGACGTTCGCAGGTTGGACGGTGCAGCCAAGTTGGACGGGTGGCGGCGGTGTGACCTGACCGAAGCGAAGGACGATGCCAGCAGAGAGACGGTAGGCGGTGATCTCGCCGATTCCGCCGGTCACTGCGCCGACGCCGACCGGACCGTAGTCGACGTGGGAGTAGTCGAAGTCAGCCTGAATAGGCCTGATGGCGATGCGGTTGTTGAAGGCTGGAAGAATGTAGTCGAAGCCGAGGCCAGCGGTGATGCCCCAACCCCAGGTGCAGGGTTGGAAGATGGGGCCGCCGACTTTGGCTCCGCCACCGAGTGCGTGGACGAAGGGAACGAAGCGATTTTTCTGATAGCGGAATATGGGCCCAGCCTGCGCGGTGAAGACGCAGTCGTTGGGCCCGCTGGGGAAGAAGCTGCCTTCGGCCTGCACGCCGAGATAGCGGTTGAAGTAGCCGGTGGCGCTGACGACTGCGCCGGGGTTGATGGGCTGGTACTGAACGTTGCCAAGTTCGCTATTGACTGGGTGCAGGTAACCGTATCCGCCGTAGAGGTCGAAGCGCGAGGGCTCGGGTGGCGGGGTCGAGGCGGTCTTGGCGGCCTGGGCGGCCGCGGACAGTGTCGAGACCGTCATGAAGGCGGTGGCCAGGGCGACGAGAAGGGCGGCGCGGGCCGTGATGTAGCGCGAGGGGCTGCTGTTCATAAGACCGGAGCTCACGGGGCGGAATTGCATAACGATGGAGATCCTCCAACTGCGGTGCTTCTTCCTGATTTCAGATGACTGACGCGCCAGAGAGTGGCAGGTGGGCGGCAGTCAGGGATTACTGGTTACCGACGGACAGGATGACCGAGGTGGATTGAGGCGGTGCCGTGGAACTGGCACTAGTGGCCGTGATGTTGATGGTGTAAGTCTGGAACGCAGTGCTCGGGCAGCCGCAGCCTGCCAGGCCCAGAATGCCAAGAGAGAAGAGGACGATAGCCAGCAGACGCATCTTCTGAGTGCCGAGTTTTTTGCGACGGCGAAGACCGGCGAAGAAGACCCCAAGGCCGGTGAGTTCAACGGGGAAGACGGTAGCGGCGGTGATGGGAGCGAGGTCCGCCGGGTGTGAAGGTGCGGAGGGCCGGCTTGCGAAGCTTGGCGTCGGCGACGGTTGTGTTGACCGTCATCGCGACTGTTGCAGTGCCGCCGGCGGTGAGAGTTGGATTGCTGGCGAAGGAGCAGGTTGCGTCGGATGGCAGGCCGGAGCAAGCGAGATTGATCTGGCCGGCGAACGCGCCAACGGAGGTGAGGGTGACTTGATAAACTGTCGTGCCAGCACCCTTGATGTACTGAGTTGCGGGTGAGGCGGAGATGGTGAAGCTGCCGACCGGCGCCGTCATGACCTGGGTGAGAGTCGCCGTGCTGGCGGTGAAGTTGGTGTTGGCCTGGAAGGCAGCGGTGATGGTGTGGCTGCCAACGGTGAGAGTCGTAGTGGAGAAGGTTGCGATGCCGCTGCTGTTCAGCGTGCCAGTGCCGAGCATGGTGCTTCCATCAGAGAAATTGACTGTCCCGGATACGACGCCGCTGGTCGTGGTGACCGTGGCGGTGAAGGTGACGCTGGTCCCAAACGTTGCGGGCGAGCCTGAGGTCGCGACAGCGGTGACCGTGGCCGCGGGAGTGATGGCGAGCGTTCCAGGGTGGATGGTCGCGATGTAGTTGGCGGCAGAGGTACCTGAGACATTGGCTCCGATGGCGTAGTTTCCGGCAGGTGAGGTCGGTGTGGCGTTGGTGACGTAGGTGACGACCACATCGTCGCCGGGGATGACTCCAGTGACGGTGCCGGTGAAGTTGGGGTTCGGTGCGCCGTAGGGGCGGGCCGCGCTGTTTACGTTGACGACGAGAGAGGAGGGATTTTGCGTGATCGTCAGGGTGCCGTTGACGGTGACGACGGTGTAGTTTGAAGAGGCGCCGGAGACTGTGGGGACGATTGCATAGGTGCCGACGGGGCTATTGGTGACGGCGGCCGAGTTGAATGTTGTGGAGACGGTGTCGCCGTTGACCAGCCCGGCGATGGTGCCGGTAAACACCGGGTTGGCGGTTCCGTAGGTGCGGGTGGCGTTGTTGGCGGTGACAGTGAGCGTCGCCGGAGTGACAGTGAGGACGCCGTTGCTGGTGGTGACGTTGTAGTTGCCGGCGGCCGAACCGGAGACGGTGGGGACGATAGGATAGGTGCCGGTCGGCGAGGTCGCAGTGGCGGTGGTGGCGTAGGTGATGGTGAAGGTGTCGCCGTTGAGCGCGCCGGTGATAGTGCTGGTGAAGGCCGGGTTGGCTGCGCCGTAGGCGCGGGTCGCGTTATTGGCGGCGACGTTCAGAGCGATCGTTGCTGTTGTGATGGTAAGAGTACCGGGCGTGACCTGGATGGTGTAGTTCGATGCCGCGGGGCCGCCGACTGCGTCGTTGATGGGATAGGTCCCGACGGGCGAGGTAACAGTTGCCGTGGTGGAGTAGGTGTTGGTGAAGGTGTCGCCGTTGAGCGCGCCCGAAACGGTGCTGGTGAAGGCTGGATTAGCTGCGCCGTAGGGCCGGGTCGCATTGCCGACCGTGACCGTAAGCGGTGCCGGCGTGACGGTGAGGGTCCCCGAGTTCACAGTGACGAGGTAGTTCCCTGAAGACGGGCCGGAGACGGTCGCGCTTATGGGATAGGCTCCGACGGGCGAAGTGACGGTGGCGGTGGTGGAGTAGGTAATGGTAAAAGTATCGCCGTTGAGCGCGCCGCGATACGGTGCCAGTGAAAGAAGGATTCAGCCTGACCATACTGACGCGCGGCGTTGTTGACGTTGATTGTGAGAGGCGCCTGGGTGATGGTCAGGGTCCCAGGGGTGTTGGAGATGGCATAGTTAGCGAGATTGGTGCCGCCGGCCGCGCTGAGGGTCGCGACGATAGGGTAGTTTCCAACTGGGCTGACGACGGTCGCAGTCGTGGAGTAAGAGACCAGAACCGTGTCGCCGGGGAGTACGCCGGTGAGTGTGCCGGTGAAGGTCGGGTTTGCCGCTCCGTACACTCGGGAGGCGTTGTTCACGGTTACGGTGAGCGGGGCAGCGGTGACGGTCAGGATGACGGTGCTGCTCGCCGCGGCATAGTTGCTATCGCCGGTGTAGCTGAAGGTGACCGTGTAGGTGCCGACAGAAAGGCCGCTGTTCGGAGCGTTGCAGGTCGTGGTGGGCCCCAGCGTCGCGGTGAGGGTGCAGAGGACCTGTTTGCCAATGCTGAAGGTGATGGTACCGGTGGGAGCAGGGCTCCCGTTGGTGACCTGAACGACTTCCGGGAAGGGTTGACCGTAGACCTCAGTCTGGGCGGGAAGTGTGAACTGGAGCGGCGAGACGAGGTGTCCGGTTCCCGTGAGTTGAAGGGGCTGAGGGCTGTTGTAGGAGTTCGAAACAAGCGTGATGGATGCGGTTAGAGGGCCGTTCGCCGTGGGAGTGAAGATGACGCCGACGTTGCAGGTCGAGCCGGCGATGATCGTGGTGCCGCATGTGGTGGAGTTGCTGTCGATGGTGAAGTGCGAGTCAGATGTCGAGATGGCAGAAGTGAGATTTAGGTTGTCTGTGCCGAAGTTGCTCAGGCCCTGCAGCATGACGGGGGAGCTTTGGCCGACCATGATGGTGCCGAATGCGAGGGTTGGGTTCGGGTAGGTGATCTCGCGGACTGAGCTGTTGCCGCTGTCGACAACGAAGAGATTGCTGCTGCCGTCAACGGCGACGCTTACGGGGTCGCTGACCTGCGCCAGAGTACTGAAGCCTCCGTCGCCTGCTTTGCCAGCAACGCCTGTGCCAAAGATGACGGCAATGTTGCTGCCATTGCTGAGGGTGGAGGCGTAGACGGTGTAGACGCGATTCGCGGCGGCGTCCGCAATGTAGAGGTCGCCTGCTGCATCGACAGACAGCGACGAAGGGGCAAGCAGAGCGGTGCCCGTGGCCTGTCCGGGGACGGTGGTGGTTGTAGTTCCGTTGCCGGCGACCTCGTGGAGGACACCCGACTTGTCGACGGCGTAGACGAGGTGTCCACCGGCGTCGGCGATGTAGAGAATGCCGTTGAGGTCGAGGAAGAGCCCGCTGGGCGAGACGAAGCTGGAAGAGATGATACGGCGAGATCCGGCGGCGTAGACCTCAATCACGTTGTGGGTCGTGCCTGCCTGGGCGATGTAGAGATTGTCAAAACCGTCGGCGTAGATCGCAGTTGGGGTGTCGAAGCCCGTGACGTAGCTGGTATTGATGGTGCCGTCGGCGCCAAAGCGGGAGACGGTGCCATGGGTGGCGTCCGCGATGTAGTAGTTGCCCGCGGAGTCGATTGCGAGGGCGGAAGGAGTGAGCAGGCCGGCGCCTTGCGGGATCACGACCTGAGGTGTGCCGCCGCCGGCGGGGAGGAGCAATAGGTCTGCCGTGCCAGAGGTTATGCCTGCTTCGAGGACATAGGCGTTGCCAGTGGAGTCAACCGCCACTGCAGTAGGAGCGGCCAATGTGCTGGCGATGGTGTTGACGATACCGGGTGTGAAGACGCTAAGTGAGCCGGTCGCGACGGCCTGAAGGCCTTGCAGGATCGTCTTGCCGGAGATCGAGTCGGTCAAGCTGACCGGAGCGCTGCGCAGACCCGGGCGAGTTGGAGTGAAACGGACGAAGACCTGGCAGGTGTTGGGCGGCGCCGAGCCCGGTGTGGCAGGGCTGAGTGCGCCGCTGCAGGTATTGCTGGTGATGCTGAAGTCGGGACCGGAGGTGGCGGAGAGGTTGACGCTCTGATTTACGACGAAGGTGAGGGGCATCGTTGCGCTGGCGCTGCCAACCGGCGTCGAGGGGAAGATGATATTGCTGCTGAGCTTGCGCGCGATGCTGTTGCCGGAGTCTGCGAGAGAGAAGTTGCCGAAGCTGTCGACGGTGATACCCCGGGGAGCATTGAGTGGAGCGTTGAGGGCGGAGGTGCCGTCCTGAGTGGAACTGTAGGGACCAGAGGCGCCGTTTGGCAGGCCTGCGGCGATGGTCAGGCTGGATGAACCGAGGACATAGCTAACAACGTTGTCCGGAGCTGGTCTCGGTGATCAGGAGGGATTGGATGGGCGAGAAGGTGAGGCCGTACGGCTTGTTCAGCGCAGTCGCGAGATTGCCAGAGCTGTCGTTGGAGCATTGGCCGACGGCCGTCTTGTATGTGGCGAGGTTCGCGACCTGGCGCACGCAGTTGTTGCCGGTGTCAGCGATGAAGAGATCGCCCATGCCATTGATGGCCAGGCCAGAGGGTGCATTCAGCACGACGCTGCCGCTGATGCCCGAGCAGACATTCGGGACGAGGGTGGAGGGGGCGCCGGCCATGACGCAGGGGCTCGCCTTCGGCACCTGGAGAAGGACCTGATAGGTGCTTGCGGAGCGGTGTCCTGAATGGAGATGTAAAGATTGTTGCTGGCGTCGACGACAAGGCCGTTGGGGTTGGGTGTTGTCGATGATGTGGAGCCGCAGGTGCCGGCGACGGTGGTGAGAGCGGTGACACCGTTGGATCCGTTGGCGAGCATTCGGACGCAGTTGTGACTACTGTCGGCGATGTAGAGGTTGTTGGAGCTGTCGACGGCAAGACCGGTGGGCTGATAAAGACCCTGAGAGGGCGTGGGCGTGCTGTTGGATGAGGTGTTGCAGGTGTCGCCCTTGCCGAAGACGGCCAGTCCGACCAGGGTACTCATTGATCCCGACGTATCAATCTTGCGGACGCAATTGTTTTGCGTGTCCGAGATGTACTGGTTCCCGTGCGAATCGAAGACAATATAGGAGGGGGTGTTGAGACTGACCGTCGTTGCGGATCCGAAGTCCCCATTGAAACCCGGCGTGATGGTTCCCGCATAGCGAGTTCCACTCTGCACGGGAGTCAATGCCTGGGAGTATGCGAAGGTTGGAGCCAGGGTGGATGCAACAAAAGAGACGAGGTTGAAGAGGACTCGGACTCCCGAAAGACGATGAATGCGCATGGGTGAAGCTCCTAGGTATTTGTCCTGCAAAGTGAATCAGGTCGAACGTGCTGACCGAGCTGGTGGAACAGGGACCTTTCTTTAGAGGTCTTAGCTTCCGCAGACTTGGGTGATGTTCCTTTATCTTGCACAGGGAGTGCCAAAGCGATGCGAATTGCGTATTTTTTGCGGATTATCTGCAAAGTGACAGCAATGAAAGGAGAAGCGAGCGGCGAAACGGGCCCTAAAATGATGAAATTGCAGGGTTTTAGTTGTATCTCTGGTTACTGACTTTGAAGTAAGGCATGCACTGGATTGTCAAAAAAGAGAAAACTTTTTCTCTTTTCTGAGGTTGAGAGCCGGTGAATTGGTTCGTAGTGGAACAACTTTTCTTTGCTCAGCGCAACGGAGCGTCTGATTAGGCATCGGAGCTTCAGGTGGCGAAATGGACTAAGCTCATAGGAAAGGGCTCTCCGATGATGGAACAACGGCAGATTGTTCGCTTATGGCAGCAGGGTGATGCGTCGGTGCTGGTAACGCTGGTGCGGGCCGAGGGCTCCAGTTATAGGCGGCCTGGAGCTCGTCTGCTCCTAAGTGGCAGGGGCGAGTATGCGGGGACGATCAGTGGAGGGTGCCTGGAGGCGGAGGTCCTGCGCAAGGCGAAGTGGCTGGTACGCGTGGGCGCCGTAGTGCAGCGCTATTCGACGATGTTTGATGACACGGCGGAGATGCCGTTTGGGCTGGGGTGCGGCGGGATCGTGGACCTGCTGCTGGAACCGGTAGATACGTCCGAGTGCAAGGCGTCAATGGCGGCGCTTGAGGGGGCCCTTGTGGGGAACGAAGCGTCGATATTGACCTGGCTGCCACGCGAGGACAGAGTGTTGATGCGTGCGGTGCTTTCGGTGAGCGGAGATTTTGCCTTTGCGAGTGAAGGGTTGACGGAAGCTGAACTGGTGGAGGCACGTGCGGGAGTGCTGCGGGGAGATTGGACGGGCAGCATGCCGGAGGGAATCTTCGTGGAGAGGATTGTCGCTCCGCAGCGGTTGTTTGTTCTGGGCGCGGGGGACGATGCTAAGCCTATGGTGAGGATGGCGGCGCTGCTGGGGTGGAGTGTCGCGGTGATGGATGGCCGGACGCAGTTGGCTCGGGCTGAGCGGTTCCCAGAGGCCGAGCGTGTGGCGGTGGTTTCGCCAAACTTCGTCGAGGTGATGGGGATTCGGCCCCAGGACGCTGTCGTGCTGATGACCCATAGTTACGAGCAGGACCGTGAGCTACTGGCGGCGGTATTGCCATTGCGACCAAGGTATCTGGGGCTACTGGGAGCGCGGCATCGAAGCTCGTTGCTGGTGAGCGAAGTCGCGATAAAGCTGGGAAAGACCGTCGCTGCGTGCTGTGAGCAGATATATGCTCCTGTGGGGTTGGACTTGGGTGGGGATGGATCTGAAGCGATTGCGCTGTCCGTGATTGCTGAAGTTCAGGCCTGCCGCATGGGCAAGTTGGGGACCTCGCGAAGGTTGTCGGCAGAGGACGTTGAGAGACATGTAAGCGAAGGCGGGGGTTCGCGGTATCTGCAGGCGCAGTGTGTGCTGGACGTTGCCTGATGGATGTTGCGGGGGTGGTGTTGGCGGCCGGTGCCTCGAAGCGGCTGGGTGAGCCAAAGCAACTGGTTTCGTTAGGTGGTGAGACTCTGCTTGAGAGAGCTGTGCGAGTGGCACGCGAGGCTGGGTGTCTGCCTGTGGTGGTTGTGGTGGGAGCTGAATATGCGAAGGTGTTGAGGAACAGCGCACTCGGGGACGCGGTTACGGTGATCAACGATCGGTGGGAGGAGGGAATGGCGTCCTCGATCCGACTTGGACTGCGGACCCTGAGGTTGATGTCCAAGGACGCGGAAGGCGCGTTGCTGATGGCTTGCGATCAGCCGGGAGTGACGGTGACGCATCTATTGCACCTGATGTCGAAGCCCGAGGTGACGGCTTCGCGGTATGCGGGAAGGAATGGAGTCCCTGCTTTTTTCCCTGCGGAATATTTTGACAAGTTGATGGAGCTGAAAGGAGACGCCGGGGCGCGCGAGTTGCTGGCAGGGGCGCGATACGAAGGGTTGGAGAATGGGGACCTGGATGTGGATACGGCGGAGGACCTGGCGCGGGCGCGGGAGCTATTTGGTTAGAGGCCGGCACGTCTCACGCAATTTCTATAGGGTGCGGAGGAACTCTTCAAGGAGGTTGGCGGCCACAGTTGCGCGGTATTTGGCCGTGCTGCGGATGTCGTCTATCGGGCGGGCTTCGGTCAGGATGGCGGCGCGGGCGGCGGCGATGGTTGCAGATGTGATGGTTTTGCCGACGAGTGATTGTTCGGTGGCGGAGAGGCGGGTGGGGTATTCGCGCAGACTGGCGGCGCCGATGCGGATGTCCTCGATGTGGCCCTTTTTCACGCGAGCGAGCGCCGCTATGGCTACCTTGGAGATGGCCTGAGCATTGCGCGTGCCAACTTTGCGGATATAGGTTTTGTAACCCCTTAAGTTACGTGAGATGGTGATGCTGTGAAGGAGCTCGTCGGGTTCGAGGGCGGTCTCTTTGTAGGCGAGGTGGAAGTCACGGTAGGGCAGAGTGCGGGTGCCGTCTGGTGGAGATGATGGTGAGTTCGGCGTCGTAGGCGAGGAGCGCTGGCGGTGAGTCGGCGGCGGGACTGGCATTTACGATGTTGCCGCCGAGAGTGCCCCGGTTCTGGTTGGCGATGCTGCCGGTCCAACTCGCCGCCTGGCTCAGAATGGAGAATTCGTCCGCAATGACGGGGTGTTTTCTGATGTCCGTGAAGGTGGATCCAGCACCGATGACGATCGCGTCCGGAGTGACTTCGATGAATCGGAGCTCCTCGAGGTCCCAGAGGGAGACGAGTTTTTTGGGTTGGAGGCGGCCAGCGCCAAGTGCAACCATGAGTTCGGTTCCCCCGGCTATGGGGGTGTAGTGATCGGGTGAGTCGGCGAGGACCTGCAGCACCGCGTCGAGCGAGTTGGGTGCGATGAGATCGTATTGGGTGACATTGGAGCGCATTATTCTTCAACCCCAACAAGAGCGGCTTGCTGGACGGCGTTGAAGATGCGCATGTAGCCGGTGCAGCGGCAGAGATTTCCGTTGAGACCTTCCTGAATTTGTAACAACGTAGGTTGCGGATGTTTTTCGAGCAGGTGATGAGTGGCCAAGATCATGCCTGGAGTGCAGATCCCGCACTGGGCGCCGCCTTCTTCGAGAAAGCATTGCTGGATGGGGTGAAGTTTTTCGTCGATGGCGAGGCCTTCGATGGTGGTGATCTCGGCCCCTTCAGCTTGCAGGATCGGCACGAGGCAGGAGTTGATCAAATCGCCGTTTATCAGGACAGCGCAGGCCCCGCACTCTCCCTCACCGCAGCCCTCTTTGGCTCCGGTGAGGTGCAGGTCTTCGCGGAGGACATCGAGGAGGCGCTTCATCGGTGGTGCCTCGATGGTCTGCTGGTGGCCGTTGATGGTGAATTGAATATTGGTCATCTCGTCGTCCCACTAGAGTGTTGCCCTAGAAAAGAGAAAGTGAAGACTAGGGTAAAGATGACGAAGACGATTCTTGCGACCACAACAAATTGATTGCAGAACGCTTCAGTCCAGGACGGTCGTTGCGCACGTATTCGCGCTACGAGGTAATCTCTTCGCGCGGCAAGAAGAAATGTCGAACCAGCGATGAAATACACCATAAGTCCAACACTGACCCATGAGTCGTTCATGCCGTGGCCTCGCTGAAGATGGGGCCAGCGACGGCGGGGTCGAGAGATTCGGTGCCTGAGTCGAGAAATACAGGTCATGCGCTCGAAGATGTCTTCGGGCAGGAGAGGAATTTCGGTGAAGGCGATGCCCGTGGCGTGTTCGATGGCGTTGAGGATGGCGGGGGCGGGGCCGTCCATCGGGAGCTCGCCGATGCCCTTTGGCTCCGAATGCGCCGTGGGGCGACGGGACCTCTTCGAAGGTGACGTGGATGGGCGGGAGGTCGGCGCTGGTGGGCATGATGTAGTTGGTCATCTGGTTGTTGGCGAGGTGACCGTTCTGCCAAAGGCATTTCTCGTAGAGTGCGTAGCCGATGCCCTGCGCGACGCCGCCTTCGATCTGGCCTGCGGCGAGGACGGGGTGAAGGACTTTGCCGACCTCCTGCAGGGCGTGGAAGTTGGTGACGCTTGCGGAGTAGGTCGTGGTGTCGACGGCGACTTCGGCGACGTAGACGGCCCAGGCGTAGGCGGGGTAGGCTTCGCCGCTGTAGGTTTCGTCGTCCCAGAAGATGTTGCCGGGGGATTCGTAGCGGGCCTCGGCCCTCAGTGAGCCGTGTTCGCTTGAGATAGCTTAGGGCGGCGCGGCGGAAGTCTTCTGGCGTGTAGTCGTGCTGCAGGTGGCCGCTGGCAACTAAGTGTCGCGCAGAGAGATTGCGGCGGCGCGTTCGACCAGTTTGCCGACGACCATCGCGGTGCGGCTGGCGACGGTTGGGCCGGAGTTGGGGACGTGTCCGGTGTCGGGTTGTGCGATGAGGACTTCCTCGTAGGGAAGGTTGAGGGTTTGGGCGGCGACCTGGCAGAGGATGGTGTTGGTGCCCTGGCCGAACTCGGTGGAGGAGACGAGGAGGCGAGGTTGGCCTTTGGGGGTGAGTTCGATGGCGACGAGGGAGTTGAGGCGGCGCTCGCCGGAGCCGGTGAAGCCTGATCCGTGGAAGAAGGTGGCGAAGCCGATGCCGCGCTTGATGGTGCTGGTCGGGTTTTCGCGGTCGAACTGTTTGCGCTTGGCGTGGTAGTCGGATTCTTCGAGGGCGCGAGTGAGGAGGTGCTGCATGTCGACGGGGTCGCTGAGAAGTTGGCCGGTCGCGGTGCGGTCGCCGGTGGAGAGGAGGTTGCGGCGGCGGAGCTCTTCGGGAGTGAGGCCGACGACCTTTGCGATCTTGTCCATGTGGCGCTCGAGAGCGAAGATGCTTTGCGGGGCGCCGAATCCGCGGAAGGCTCCGTGCGGCGGAATATTTGTTGCCATCGCCTTGGCGCGGACTGTCATGTAGGGCCAGTTGTAGGGGCCGGGGGCGTGGATAGTGCCGCGGGAGAGGACTACGGGCGAGAGGGTGGCGTAGGCGCCTCCGTCGATGGCGAAGTCGATCTCTCCAGCGAGGAGTTTGCCTTCTTTCGATACGGCCGTGCGGTGGCGGGTACGGCTGGGATGGCGCTTGGTGGTGGCGGCCATGTCTTCGGAGCGGTCGTAGCAGATCTTTACGGGATGGCCGGACTTCATGGCGAGTAATGCGGCGTGGCTGCCGATGACGCTGGGGAAGTCTTCCTTGCCACCGAAGGCTCCGCCGGTTTCGGTCTGGATGACCCGGCACTTTTCGGCGGGGAGGTTGAAGACGAGTTCGAGGGCGTGGACGAGGTAGAAGGGACACTGCATCGAGCCTCTTACGGTCACTCCTTTTTCTGCGTCGTATTCGGCGATCACTCCGTTGTTTTCGATGTAGAGCTGTTCCTGGGCGCCGGTGCGGTACTCGCCTTCGACGATGAAGTCGGCCTTTTCCCAGACCTCGTCGGGAACGGTGGTTTGGTCCGTTCTGCATCAGGTAGGTCTTGAAGGTGTTGGCGTGCTCGCCTTCTCCCCAGATGATCTGTTCTTTTTTTTCCGACTCTTCGATGGTGTAGATGGCGGGGAGCTCTTCGTAGGTGATGTGGACGGCGGCGACGGCGGCGGGGAGGACGGCGCGGTTGGGGTGGGCGAGCAGGAGGATGGGTTCTTCGACGTGGTTGACGTGGGTGGAGGCGAGGCAGGGTTGGTCTTTGGTGAGGTGGACGATGGTGTTTTCGCCGGGTATGTCAGCGGCGGTGACGATGGTGAACTCGTGCCAGGGGACACTGGGGTCAAAGGCGATGGAGGAGATGCGGCCGCGAGGGATGGTGCTGCGGACAGTGGCTCCGAACCACATGCCGGGGAGTGAGATGTCGTCGACGTACTGGGCGCGACCGAGCACCTTGGCTGCGCCTTCCTTGCGCAAGGGCGATTGGCCGACGATCTGGGAGGTGTTGGCCATAGGGGTAGGGTAAAGAATAGAACGAAAGAGGCCACGGCGCGAGGTATTGATGTGGTCGACGGACGATGAAGGCTTTTGCCGTGCTGCCATCCCTGGGTTTGGTTCTATGCGGGCCTGTTTGTGTTCCCTGTCTTCTCCCTCTCAGAGGTACCCCCCCCTCTCCCTGCCGAGTCTGAAATTGCCTTATTTTCAACGGTTTACGGCATGCCATCGTCTGCAAAATCGTCATAAGAAAAGGGTTACAGCTAAATTCGTCTTTCCGAGTTAGCCCCGGACGGTGTCCGGGGCTTGTTTGTTTCTGATCTATATATCCAGTATAGCGGTTGGAGTGTAACTAAAATGCCACGTGGATATTATTGATTTGTAACGGGTTAGATGGTTTGGGGGCTTGACATGCGTTTTTTGGGCAGAAAACGCAGAAAAAATATTACACGGAAGCGCAAGTAACAGATAAGAACGACGGAGGCGGCAGAGCGAATGCCAAGACAACGGTAAGGCAAAACAGCAGATCCCCTTCGGGGATGACAACAAATAAGCAAACACAAGAACAACGACAACAGCAGATCCCTATGGCGATGTCACGGCATTTCGCCGGCGGATTGGTGGAGGGTCCCCACCCATCGCAAACTGTGCGATGGATGGGTACCCGTGCTTTTGAGCTAGTAGAGGAGGGCAGCGGCAAGGGCAGAAATGCTACTTTGAGGCCCTCTTTTTCTTTGCTGGCTTCTTTGGCGCTTTCTTTGTTGCCTTCTTTTTTGATTTATTCGAGGGGCCGGTCGAGGCGCCTGGGTTGATTACGGCGATCACCTTGGTGCCGATGGGGGAGCCGAGGCCGGTGCAGGCGTCCCAGCCGGGGCCGGCTTTAAAGCCCACTGGTGTACCGACGTAGTTGGTGCCGGAGGTGATGTCGTTGAAGGCGGCCTTGCCCTTTGCGGAGTAGATGGCGGGTTGAATGAAGCCGGCGGTATTGCCGTTTTGCGCGTTGGCTACGGCGATGAGGCCTGCCCAGAGCGGGGCGACTGCGCTGGTGCCGCCGATGACCATGTTCTTCCCGTCGACGCGAATGGCGTAGCCGGTGGAGGGGTCGGCGTCGCCGCAGACGTCGGGGACGCCGCGGCCGCCGCCTGCGGTGGTGGGTGCTGGGACGTTGGAGCCGGCCTGCCATGCGGGCAGCGGAAAGAAGTTGCTGACGCCACCGCCGGTTGCCCCCTCGTTGTTGGCGAGCTCGTTCCAGACGACCTCGGAGGTAATGGTGTTGCCGCTGCCTTCGAGCATGGTTCCACCGCAGGCGAGGACGTGCGGGCTGGAGGCGGGGAAGTCGACGTGGTTTTGGCCGCCGGTGAGGCCGTCGGTGGATCCGTTGTCGCCGGCCGCGACGGTGATGGTGATGCCGAGAGCAGCGGCGGACTGGCAGGCGGCGTCGAGTGCGGTCATGGCCTGGCCGGTCCAACTGGCCTCGGGTCCGCCCCAGCTGATGGAGATGACGCTGGGTTTGTTTTTGGTGTCGTGGACGGCGTTGGCGATGGCGTCGATGAAGCCCTGATCGGTGTTAGGGGTGAAGTAGACGACGATGTTGGCACCGGGCGCGACGGACGCTGCGACCTCGATGTCGAGCATGACCTCGCCGTCGGCGCTGTTGGCGTTGGTGGGAGCGTTCTTGCCGCCATCGACGAAGACCGCGGAGATAGTGGGGGCCTTTTGTCCGAGAGACTTGAAGTAGGTGGCGAGGTCAGTGGTTTTGTAGCCGCCGCCCAGCTCGATGATTCCGATGGTTTGGCCGGCGCCGGACGCGTTGGAGGGAAACTGGTAGAGCGCTGCGACCTGGGGTGGAGAGTAAGAGGTGTTGCCGCCGCCGGCGTGAGGTTTGGCGAAGCCGCCGCTTTGTGCGAGCTTTGCGCTGACGTCTCCGGTTTCTCCGAGGACGCGAAAGTGGGGGTGTGCCTGCGGGCGGTTATCGAGGCCGAGGACCGCTTCGACGGGGCCGACGAGTTTGCTGGGCAGAGTAATGCTGCCCTCGCGGACGCGATAGGTGGCGCCTTCGTGGACCTTGTGGACGAGGGTGACGCCGAAGGCCTTTTGCATAGCGGCGACGGTGCCGGTGAGCTTGATGGTGCGGCGCTCAGGGCCCGGGGTGTCGGGCGCGACGGCGAGGCCGTACTCTTTGGCGAAGGCGCGGACGAGTTTGACAGCGTCGGGGTCTGCGCCGTGGTGTTTGCGATACTGCGCGTGGGTGAGGCGTTCTTTGCCGGTGCGGTTGGCGGCCTTAAGTGGGTTCTTGCGTTTGACGACGACTGAGACGGTGAGTTTGGCTCCAGAGGGTGCGGGCTTTTCGCCGGTGGTCTGGACGAAGGGGGCTTTTTCGCTGCCCGGCAGAACGGTGCGAGGCGACGCGGGTGTATGCGGTGCCGATCTTTTTTTCAGGGTCATGGGGAGTCTCCAAATTTGGGGATGAATTTGTGAGAGGGCCGTGCGCACGAGGCGCGACTTGCGAGAGACCATAGTATGCCGGCGGCGGGAAGGTGGGAAGTGAACGGACGCAAATATTCTGAAGCCATGGAGACTGCGATAGACTGGGCATCACTTTTTGTGGGGCCGCGGTCGCGAGGCTAACTCTTCGCTTGCTGCTGAAAGCTGAAATTTCGAGAGGGCGCTGCATGCAGGTTTCAACGTCGGTTGGTTCGGGTGCGACTTCACACGATGGCAAAAAACATTCAGTGTTTCCTGAGGGCCATCTGTTGCCGTTTGTGTTCGTGACGGTGCTGTTTTTTCTCTGGGGAATGTCGAACAATCTGACGGACATTCTGGTGCAGCAGTTCAGAAAGTCGTTCGAGCTGTCGCAGTTCAGTGCGCAACTGGTGCAGACGGCGAACTTTTTTGGCTACTTCTGCATGGCGATCCCTGCGGCCCTGCTGATGCGCCGGTGGGGATACAAGGCCGGGATGGTGACGGGGCTGGTGATGTTCGGGACGGGGATGGTGCTGTTCTGGCCGGCGGCGGTGAGTGGGCAATACGGCCTGTTCCTGATGGCGCTGTTTACGGTGGGCTGCGGCGCCTCGATTCTGGAGACGGCGGCGAACCCGTTCATCGCGCAGTTTGGCGATCCGGCGACGTCGGAGCAGCGGCTGAATTTTTCGCAGTCGTTCAATCCTCCGGGGACGATTACGGGGGTGCTGATCGGGACGTACTTCATCTTTTCGGGCGTGGAGAAGAACCAGGTCGAGGTGGCCGCGATGAAGGCGGCGGGGACGTACCCGGCTTATCTGCATACCGAGATCATGCGGGTGGTGCCGACTTATCTGACGTTCGGTGCGGTGGTGCTGCTGTGCGCTTTTGTCCTTTCACGGACGCAGTTTCCGGTGATTCAGGTGGAGCATGAGGGCGTCGGCGAGAACCACGGGAGTTTTGCGGAGTTGTTGCGGATCCCTGCGATCTGGATTGCGGTGACGGCGAACTTCTGCAACGTGGGGGCGCAGATCTCGTCGTGGAGCAGCCTGATTCCGTACATGAAGCAGTACACCGCGGTGAGCGAGCGGTCCGCCGCACTGTATCTGTTGAGTACTTTGATTGCGATGGGGATAGGGCGGTTTGTTTCGACTCCGTTGATGCGTTTTGTGCGGCCAAGTTTGATGCTGGGAGCGTATGGCGTGATGAACGCCTTGCTGATGCTGGTGGCGGTGAGCAGACCTGGAATTGTGGGTGCTTGTGCGGTGGTGGCGAGCGGGTTCTTTATTTCGATCATGTTTCCGACGATCTTTGCGCTGGGCTTGAAGGGGCTGGGGCGGAACACGAAGATCGGCGGATCGCTGCTGGTGATGGCGATTGTTGGCGGTGCGATCTTTCCTCCGGTGCTTGGATTGATTGCCAAGCATACGGGGAGTCTGGCGCTGGGATATGTAGTGCCGCTGGTGGGGTTTGCCGGGGTGGCGGTGTATGGGTTTTATCAGGCGACGCAGCGGTCTTTGCTGTCGGGGCCTGAATATTGAGTATCGGCCGCTGATGTTAGAAGTGGCGTAGGGACTCCTGGGGTGTTGGGGACTTGAAGTCCGGGTCGCCGGCGATGTGGTCGAGCGGGGGGCCAGCGCTGCGTTCGAGCGAGCGGCTGACGATGTCGCGGGAGCCGAGGCCGACGGCGAGGGCGAGTGTGAGGACGATTCCGCCGAAGAGGATGCCAAAGGCGAGCTCGACGACGGTGCCGCCGATCTGGAGGTGGTCGAGGACCATCGCAGCGGTGAGGACCAGAACAAGCCACTTGATGCCGAGCGATAGGAAGCGCGCGTACTGGAGTTTGGCGTTGACGGCGCCGATGAGGACGGAGCGCTCGAGGAAGCGGGCGATGACGGTGCCGGCGATGAGCAGAAGGACGGCGCCGATGGAGTGGGTGAGGTAGGGGATGATGAAGTTGGAGATCTGTGAGTCGCCGGGGTAGGCGGCATCGAAGGCCGAGATGCCGATGAAACAGCCGATGAGGACGCAGGCCCAGAAGGCGACACGGGCTATGAGCGCGGTGGGGCTGTTGGCAGGGGACCAGTCGGAGAGCGGCCCGGTGGCGTTGCGGGCCAGGCGCTCGTCGAACTTTGCGGCGGTGAGGATGCGACGCAGAAGGGCGGCCACGCCTGCTCCGATGGCGGTGAGGACGATGACGGCGAGCAGAAGGGCAAGGAGGCCAGGGAGAAATCTGGCGAGTTTGACCAGGACGCTTTGTGCGGACTGTCTAAGGGCTAGTTCGATTTGTTGCCACATGAGTTGGGTCTCCTTACGGGTGCTTCTGGCCGGTACTAATTTTGCTATCTATTCGGCTGAGAGTCTTTTTCTATGGGTTGAAGCGGTCGGGCCAGCGCCAACGTGACACGAGGTACGGCTTGTCGGTCTCGAATGCGACGGCGACGTCCTGGATGTGTTTTTCAGGAGGCGTTCCTTTGCTGATGAGAGTGAGGTGCGAGGCGACCCAGGCGAGATAGAGCGGGGTGAGTGCGCCGAGGAGGTGTCCGCGGTTGATGGTGCGGAGACGAAAGGCGAGGATGAAGTCGTAGACGATGCGGGCCCAGAGGTTGTCGGGCATGCGGAAGCCTTCGGGCTGCATGACGGAGAGCTTCTTGAGGCCGAGGAGTGAGTTGGGCGGAAGGACGAGGGCCCAGATTTCGTGCAGGTTGGTGTAGGCGAGACGGAAGGCGTCGAGCATGGAGGCGATGTCGGATGGCGGCTCGGCGATAGGAGTGGTTTGGGAGTTGGGCTGGGTGGGTTGAGTGCCGCGGGCCCGCTGCCAGAAGGCGGCCCGGGCGTCGACGTCAGCGAAGAGGGAGCCGGCGATTTGAGCGAGGAGGGCGTTGAGGTCCGGGGCGAGGGGCTGAGGCAGGGTGCGAGTGCCGATGTTGACTTCGGCGATGGAGCAGTTGGCGGAGGCGGCCTCGTTGAGCGGCCATAGGAAGCCGTCGTCTTGTCCGGCGCCGATGGAGCGTTGCGCAGCAATTGCGAGTCGGCCCGCCATGCGGAGGGAGAGACCGATGTCGATGGCGAGAGGGAAGCGAGGGCGCGTGCTGAAAAGGGCGCGTGTGACAGGGTAGAGGATGGCGGAGTTGACGAGGCCTTCGCGGGGGCCGAGTTCGTAGTGGGCGAGGGTGAGGTCGGACTGGAGTGCGGACTTCGCGAGAGCGCGGATGGTTTCGGGGGCCAGGGATTGGGATTCACCGCCGAGGAGGACGCAGGCGGTGGCGTGGTTTTCCTGCGCGAGTTTGTAGGCGTTGAGATAGTCGGCGGCGGTGAGTACCCATGGGGTCGCGGAGATGGTGGTCAGCGCGTAAGGGACGAGGCGAAGGGGGCTTCCTGAGGAGGATTGCGGGGCGGTGTCGGGCGTGGCGACGAAGACGGATTCGCCGGGGAAGGCGAGGGCGAGGTTGCTGAGCGTCGCTTCGAAGGCCTCCTGTGGCAGGGGGACGAGGGTGATGAGAAGGCCGCTGGTGCCTATCGCGGGTGTTGAGGCGAGGTCGACATTGGTTTGCGTTGAGGCCATCGGGTGATGTGGACTTTCTTTCTTTGGTTAGCGGTGGTTTACATCAGCGAGCGAGGGGCTGATTTCATCTTGATGCGGTCATTCATTCGCAGCCTCGGAGATTGTTTTCAGAGTCCGTACTTTTTGGCAGACGCACAAAGGATGTCGTGTGCATCTTATGGTATTTGGAGCCGCTCTTAAAACAGATGCGCTCTTTGGTCTATGCGGTTGCTGGCAAAAGGAATGCAGCCAAGGAAGGCGAGATGCAGTGGCACAACAAAAGAAGAAGGCCTCGGGAGCGTTACACGGCTCGCTGATTGAAGATTATTGCATGATTGGAGACTGCGAGACGGCGGGGCTGGTGTCTCGTGATGGCTCGATCGACTGGCTGTGCTGGCCGAATTTTTCTTCGCCGGCTTGTTTTGCCGCATTGCTGGGTACGCGCGACCATGGGTATTGGAAGATTTCGCCTGCCGGCAAAGTGAAGGCGGTGAGGCGACGGTATGAGGCGCACGCCCTGGTGGTCGAGACGAGTTTTGAGACAAAGGACGGCGAGGTCTGCCTTGTGGACTTTATGCCGCCTCGGGAGGAGCATTCGCATGTGGTGCGGATAGTGCGCGGGGTGCGCGGCAAGGTGGCGATGCAGATGGACCTTACGATTCGCTTCGACTACGGCAGGACGATTCCGTGGGTGACGACCACGAACCATGAACTGCACGCGATTGCAGGGTCTGACATGGTGGTGCTGCGGACTGAGGTGCCGCTGCGGGGCGAGGGAATGTCGACGCGCGGCGAATTTACTGTCAGGGAGGGTGAGACGGTGAGCTTTACGATGACGAGTTTGTCGTCGTTGGAGAAGATCCCGCCAGCGCTGCCCGCCAAGGCGGCGCTCAAAGAGACGCAGGAGTTTTGGAGGGAGTGGAACGGCCACAATAAATACAGAGGCCCGTACCTGGATGCGGTGGAACGGTCGCTGATGACGTTGAAGGCGATGACGTACAGGCCGTCGGGCGGGATCGTGGCGGCAGTGACGGCTTCGTTGCCGGAGAAGATCGGTGGGTCGCGCAACTGGGACTATCGGTACTGCTGGCTGCGGGACACGGCGTTTACGCTCCTGGTGCTGATGCAGGCAGGTTATGTCGAGGAGGCCGTGGAGTGGCGGAGGTGGCTGCTGCGGGCGATCGCTGGGGCGCCCGACCAGGTGCAGACTATCTATGGAGTGTGCGGCGAGCGGCAGATCCTTGAGTGGGAGGCTGACTGGCTGCCTGGATATGAGGGCTCGCGGCCGGTCAGGATCGGAAATGCGGCGGTGAACCAGTTTCAGTTGGACGTATTCGGCGAGGTAGCAGCAGCACTGAACCGGATACCGCAGGCTGAGGAGGAGATTCGTGTGTCGGCGACGGCCGTACAGGCTGCGCTGATCGACCATTTGTGCAAGGTGTGGCAGAAGCCAGACGAGGGAATATGGGAGACCCGCGGTGGCCCGAGACATTTTACGCATTCGAAGGTAATGGCGTGGGTCGCGCTCGATCGAGCGATTAAACACCACGAGCGTTTTGACGGCAGTGGGGACGTTAAGCGGTGGAAGAAGAACCGCGAGATGGTCCACAAGGAGGTTTGTGAGAAGGGTTTCAATAAGAAGCTGAACAGCTTTGTCCAGTCCTATGGGTCGAAGGAGCTTGATGCTTCCTGTCTGCGAATTGGGCTGGTGGGATTTCTTCCGATGGACGACCCGCGCATTGTTGGAACGATCGAGGCAGTTGAGAAGCGGCTAATGAGAGACGGGTTTGTGCAACGATACAACACGAAGACGACGAATGACGGTCTGCCGGCGGGGGAGGGTGCGTTTCTGGCGTGCAGCTTCTGGATGGTGACGAACCTTTGGCTGATTGGACGCAAGGCGGAGGCGACGGCGATGTTCGAGAGGCTGCTTGCATTGAGGAACGATGTGGGACTACTGTCGGAGGAGTATGACCCGGTGGCGAAGCGCATGGTGGGGAATTTTCCACAGGCACTGTCGCACATTGCGTTGATACACTCTGCGTTTGCGATGTCGGGGTTGTGGCGGCCGGAGCCATCGGTCGAGACAAAGGGCCCACGAAAGAGAGCAAACTGAATCGGCCATCGCCGTGCAACGGTGTCGATGCGACCTTCTGGAATGCAACCTTCAGGGCGCTAAGGGCCTCTAATCAATCACCTGGATGACTCTTCTGCTGCCTTGTTTTCCGTAACGAGCTTTTCTGATCGGTTGATGACAATGCTACGGATTCCATGTTCGACCTACAGGCTGCAACTCCACAAAGACTTTACATTCGATGATGCTGCAAAGATCGCGGACTATCTGCGTGCGCTTGGGGTTTCGCATGTTTACTGCTCTCCGTATTTGCAGGCCGCGCCGGGAAGCATGCATGGGTACGATGTTGTTTCGCACCAGGCGGTGAATGAGGAGCTAGGAGGGGCCGCGGCGCATGATCGTTTTTGCACGAAGCTGGGCCAGGCGGAGCTGGGGCAGGTGCTGGACATTGTGCCGAACCACATGTCGCTCGGCAAGGAGAACAGGTACTGGTGGGACGTGCTCGAGAACGGGACCTCGAGCCGGTATGCCTCGTTCTTCGATATCGACTGGCAGCCGCAGGAGGAGCGGTTGCGGGACAAGGTGCTGGTGCCGATACTCGGCGACCAGTATGGGCGGGTGCTGCAGTCTGGCGGGATCAAGGTGGTGCGGCGGGGAATCAAGTTTCAGGTGGAGTGTGCGGGGCAGACGCTTCCGGTGTCGCCACCGTCGTTGCCGGTGATTCTTTCTCGGGCCGCGGAGTATGCGAGGTCTGACACGCTGAGTTTTCTCGCGGCCTCGTTCGGCCGACTGCCTGCTCCCGAATATGTTGACCGCAGGACGATCCTTGCGCGGCATCGCGATAAGGTCGTGTTGTTTACGCTGCTGGAGCGGCTATGTGCGGAGGAGCCCGGAATCTTTGACGGGATGGACCGATTCCGCGGCCGACTTGAATACGAACCTGGATGGACTGGATGATTTTCTGAACCAGCAGAACTATCGACTGGCTTACTGGAAGACGGCGGACCAGCAGTTGAGCTACCGGCGGTTCTTTGATGTGAATACGCTAATCGGCTTGCGCGTCGAGCGGGAGTATGTGTTCGAAGAGACGCATGCGTTGGTGTTGGACTGGTTGAAGCGCGGCGTGCTGGACGGGTTGCGGGTGGACCATCCGGATGGGCTGCGCGATCCGTTGGAGTATCTGAGGCGGTTGCGGAAGAATGCGCCGGACGCGTGGGTCGTTGGAGAGAAGATCCTGGAGCCGGGCGAGTTTTTGCGGGAGAGCTGGCCGATCCAGGGGACGACCGGGTATGACTTCCTCAACGTAGCCGCCGGCGTGCTGGTTGCGCCCGAGGGGATGGCGGAGTTGACTTCGGTCTACGGTGATTTTACGGACCAGATTACCGACTTCCATTCAATTGCTCACGAGAAGAAGATCAGCGTGACGCAGGAGGGGCTGGGGAGCGATGTCAACCGGCTGACGTCGCTGTTTGTGGAGATATGCGAGGCGAATCGTGATCGGCGGGACTATACGCAGACGGAGGTGAGGCGGGCGATTCGCGAGGTGGCCGCTTGTTTTGCGATCTATCGGACGTATGTGGTGCCGGAGCGGGACGAGATTACGGACGAGGACCGGGAGCATATCACGGAGGCCACGGAGTGTGCGAAGCAGCAACGGCTGGACATCGATGGTGGACTCTTCGATTTTATGCGTGACGTGCTGACGATGGTAGTGAAGGGAAAGCAAGAGAGCGAGTTTGTGCAGCGGTTCCAGCAGTTCACCGGGCCGGTGATGGCGAAGGGCGTGGAGGACACGGCCTTTTATTGCTACGACCGGCTGACGGGGATGAACGAGGTTGGAAGCGATCCGGGGCGCAACGGTCTGAGCGTCGCGGAGTTTCATGCGTACTGCGAGAAGATGCAGGCGACGCATCCTTCTACGATGACGACGTTGGCGACACACGATACGAAACGCAGCGATGACGTGAGGGCGCGGCTGGCGGTGCTATCGGAGATCCCGGGAAGATTTAGCGCTGCGGTGCAGCGGTGGTCACGGATGAACAGTGCGTTTCGGATGAAGAGGCCCGGAGCAGAGGCGATGCCGGACAGGAACACCGAGTATCTGTACTACCAGACGCTGATTGGTGCGTGGCCGCTGCCGATAGACCGTGCGCAGGCTTACATGCTGAAGGCGGTGCGCGAGGCGAAGCAGCACACGACCTGGGTGGCGAACAATAAGGAGTTCGAAGAGGCGTTGCGGATGTTTATTGAATTGACGCTGAACTATGCGCCGTTTCTTAGGGAGCTGCAAGCAGTTTGTGGCCAGGGTGCAGGACGCGGGACGGGTGAACTCGTTGGCGCAGACGCTGTTGAAGCATACGGCCCCGGGTGTGCCGGACCTTTATCAGGGAACGGAGCTGTGGGACCTGAGCCTGGTTGATCCGGACAATCGGCGGCCTGTGGATTATGCGTTGCGGAAGCGATTGTTGTGTGAGCTAAAGCAGATGACGGGGGAGGACGTTGCGGCGCAGGTGATGGTGCGTGCCGACGAAGGATTGCCGAAGATGTGGACGATCCATAAGGCGCTTGAACTGCGGCGAGAGAGACCGCAGTGCTTCGGCGCGGAGGCGGAGTACACGCCGCTGGAGGTGGATGGGGACAAGCATGATCATGTGATTGCGTATCTGCGTGGCGAGGACGTCGTGACGGTGGTGCCGAGGTTGACTGTGAAGTTGGGTGGAGCGTGGAAGGACACCATCGTGGTGCTTCCGAAGGGCAGATGGAGGAACCGTCTGACGGGAGGGAGTGTTGAGGGTGGCGTGGTTACGATGAAGGTGTTGCTGAAGGACTTTCCGGTAGCGCTGCTGGTGCGCGATGGTGTGGGGGCTGACGAGATCGATGCATGAGTTTAAGGTTTGGGCGCCGCACGCGCGGAAGGTCGCGGTGAAGATTGGGGACGCGACGTATCCGATGCTTGGGCCGGATGAGCGCGGATGGTGGAGTGTCTCGGTGCAGGACGCGGGGCCGGGGACTGACTATGGGTTTTTGCTGGATGACGATTGGAAGGTGTATCCCGATCCTCGTTCGCAACGGCAGCCGTATGGAGTGCATGGTGCCTCGCAGGTTTATGACCAGGCGGCGTTTGCGTGGAGCGATCGAGGGTGGGACGCGCCTCCGCTTGCGTTAGGTGTGGTCTACGAGCTGCACGTCGGGACATTTACGCCGACGGGCACGTTTGATTCGGCGATTGAGCGGCTGGATTATCTGGTGGAGCTTGGGGTCACGCATGTTGAGTTGATGCCGGTGGCGGCGTTTCCGGGTGAGTATGGGTGGGGGTATGACGGGGCTTCGCTGTTTGCGGTGAACGAACTGTATGGTGGGCCGGATGGGTTGAAGCGGTTGGTGGATGCTTGTCATGCGCGCGGGCTCGCGGTGTTGCTGGATGTGGTCTACAACCACTTTGGGCCGGTGGGGAACTATAGCGGAAAGTTTGGGCCTTACCTCACGGATAAGCACCGGACGCCCTGGGGCGGGACGGTGAACTTTGAGGATTGGGGAAGTGATGAGGTACGGCGGTTTTTCTGCGACAACGCGCTGATGTGGATGCGGGACTATCACATCGATGGCCTGCGGCTGGATGCGGTGCATGAGTTTGTGGACCGGTCGGCGGTGCATTTCATGGAGCAGTTAGCGGACGAGGTGAAGGAGTTGTCGGCGAGGCTGGGACGGCGGCTGGTGTTGATTGCTGAGAGCGACTTGAATGATCCGCGAGTGGTGAAGGCCGCGCAAGGTCGGTGGCTATGGGATGGACGCGCAGTGGAGCGACGATTTTCATCATGCGCTGTTTACTGTTCTGCACAGCGGCGGTGGAGAGAAGGGGTACTACGTTGACTTTGGGTCGGTGGCGAAGCTGGCGAAGGCGCTGACGAAGACGTTTGTGCAGGACGGGACTTACTCGAGATATCGCGGGCGAAACCATGGCAGGCCGGTGGAGGGCCTTTCGCCGCATCAGTTTCTGGGGTACATCCAGAACCATGACCAGGTGGGGAACCGGGCGATTGGAGACAGGGTGGAGCAGATCGTCGGGATGGATCGGGCGAAGGTGGCGGCCGGGATAGTGTTGACGGCGCCGTTTGTTCCGATGATCTTTCAAGGGGAGGAGTTTGCGGCTTCGACGCCGTTTCAGTACTTCGCGGACCATGAAGATCCGGAGATGGCGAGGGCGGTGAAGGAGGGAAGACGGGGCGAGTTTGCGGCGTTTGGATGGAAGCCGGAGGACATTCCCGATCCGGAGAAGGTGGAGACGTTTCAGCGGTCGAAGCTGAAGTGGGACGAGGTGCACGAAGGACGGCATGAAGAGATGCTGGAGTGGTATCGCAGGCTGATCGCGCTGCGGCGCGGCTCGCCTGCGCTGAATGATGGGGAGCCGGGACAGACGAAGGTGTCGTTTGATGAGGAAAAGACGATGGCTGGTGATGGAGCGCGGTGCTGTGACAGTGATGGGGAACCTTGGGACAGAGACGGTGGAGTTGGACAGTCCCCGGGGGCTTGCGCTGGTGCTTGCATCGCGAGTTGATGTTGAGGCGGCGGGGGACAAAATCGTGCTGCCGCCGGACACGTTGGCTGTGCTCTCTGGTGAGAAGAGACAGCGGAGTGTGTAGAATTTCCGCATCTAATTTTTTCAATTGAAGGGACGTGTCTATCATGTCACTCGTTCTTCGTCGTTCGCCCCTGTGTGCGCTCATCTTCTGGACTTTTCTGGTTGGAAGGGGTGCGATGGCGCAGACGGCCCTGCCCTCGTTGAGCGATGCGGCGATTTCGCCTGATGGGCGGGAGATTGCGTTTGTATCGGGTGGCGACATCTGGACGGTGGCGGCGTCCGGTGGCGAGGCGCATCTGCTGGTGACGCATCCGGCGACTGAGTCGCGACCGCTGTACTCGCCGGATGGGACGAAGCTGGCGTTTGTTTCGACGCGCACTGGCGCTGGAAATATCTATGTGCTGACGCTGGCGACGGGAGAGCTGACGCGGCTGACCTACTCGGACCGGCCGGATGCGCTGGATGCGTGGTCGCATGATGGGAAGTGGATCTATTTCACGTCGGCGGTGAATGATGTGGCGGGACAGGGCGATATCTTTCGCGTGAGTTCGGCTGGCGGTACGCCGCTGGAAGTGAGCCATGAGCGGTATCTGAATGAGTTTGAGAGTGCGCCTTCGCCGGATGGGCAGACGATCGCGCTGATGGCGAAGGGGACTGAGCAGCGCGCAGTGGTGGCGGAATGGGCACGCGCATATTGACGAGACCGAGGTGTGGCTGAAGCCGGTGGCCGAGAGCGGCAAGTACCAGATGCTGCTGAAGGCCGATGCGAAGCATGCGTGGCCGATGTGGTCGGCGGATGGGAAGACGCTGTTTTACATGAGCGACGCGACGGGCGCGGAGAACATCTGGGCGGCGCCGCTGGCGGCGCCTGCGTCGGCCAAGGCGCTGACCCACTTCAAGGAAGGCGCGTGTTTTGTGGCCGAGCATCGGAGACGGTGGAAAGACGATCGTGTTCGAGCGCAACTTCACGATCTGGAAGATGGATACCGCTACGGGCAAGGCGGAGCGGGTGCCGATTACGCTGCGCGGTGTTCCGGCTTCTCCTGGCGTGACGCATGTGACGGAGACGAACTTCAGCACGATGGCGCTGTCGCCGGATGGGAAGAAGATTGCGGTGATCGCGCATGGCGAGGTCTTTGCCGCGTCGGCGAAAGATGGTGGCGAGGCGCAGCGGCTGACGCATACGGCGACGGCGGAGAGCGATCCGGTGTGGTCGGCGGACTCGATGAAGCTGGTATATCGCTCGGAGGCGGGGACGGGCGAGGGCAGCGGTCACAACATCGTCGATGTATGACTTTGCGACAGCGAAAGAGACTGTGCTGACGCCGGCCGGGAGTGAAGACGAGAACCCGAAGTGGTCTCCGGATGGCAAGAGCGTGGCATATCTGCGCAATGATAAAGAGCTGCATGTGTTGACGGTGCCGGCGCAGGCAGGGGCCGCGGTTGCGGACCGTGTGGTGGCGAGCGGAGAGCTGCCGAGGTCGTCGCTGGCGTGGTCGCCTGACAGCCAGTGGGTCGCGTACACGGCGGACGACAGCCGCTCTTTTCGCAATGTGCATGTCGTGGCCGCAGCGGGCGGCGATTCGCATCCGGTGAGCTTTCTGGCGAATGGTGAGATCGGCGGCGTGGTGTGGTCGCCGGACGGGAAGTACATCCTGTTCGATACGGCACAGCGTAGCGAGCAGGCGCAGATTGCGCGCGTCGATCTGCTGCCGCATGTGCCGAAGTATCGGGAGGACGAGTTTCGGGAGCTGTTCCGACCTTCGAAGACGCCGGGAACTCCGACTGCGCCTGACGCGACGCCGTCGACGCTCGACGGAGGAGAAGCCGGCGACGCCGGCCGCGACGCGCCGAACGCAAAGAAGAAGCCTGAGCCGGTGAAGATCGTCTTCGAAGGGATTCGCGACCGATTGACGTTTCTGCCGCTCGGGTTGAATGCGGACGAGCCGGTGATCAGTCCGGATGGCAAGACGCTGCTCTTTGCGGCCCGCTCCGCGAACCAGCAGAGCCTTTATACCTACAGCCTCGACGA
The DNA here is from genome assembly GCA_963756685.1 of uncultured Acidobacteriaceae bacterium. Taxonomy (GTDB): domain Bacteria; phylum Acidobacteriota; class Terriglobia; order Terriglobales; family Acidobacteriaceae; genus Edaphobacter. The sequence continues at coordinate 349,376 of CAVWON010000001.1, read as the reverse complement.
GCTTCCGAAGGAGCCGCCGGTGGCGCGGCAGTTGACCTCGACCCCGGGGCGAAAGAGCGACTATGCGTTCGCGCCGGACGGCAAGGAGGTGTTCTATCTCGAGAACGGCACGGTGAAGTCGATCGTGGTGGAGTCGCGGACGCCGAAGACGATTGCGGTGAATGCGGCGATGCAGATCGACTTCGATGAGGAGAAGAAGGTGGTGTTTGAAGAGGCGTGGGAGACGCTGAACCGGCGGTTCTACGACGCCAACTTCAACGGCAAGAACTGGCTGAAGCTGCATGATGAGTGGGCGCCGTATATTGCGGGGGTCAGGACGTCGGATGAGTTGCGCCGCGACATCAATCTGCTGATCGGCGAGTTGAATTCGTCGCACTCGGGGATCAACCGGCGGATGGGGCCGGGAAACGCGCCGCCGCAGCCGGTGCAGGTCGGCAATCTCGGGTTGAGGTTTGACCGCGAGGCGTATGAGGCGGGTAAGGGGCTCGTGGTGCGTGAGGTGATTGCGCTGGGACCGGCGGCGATTGAAGGCTCGATTAAGCCGGGCGACCGGCTGGTGAGCGTGAACGGGGAGGCGGTGGGCGCGAAGAACCTTGACGGCATGCTGGAGGACACGGTGGGCAAGCGCGTTGTGCTCGGCATTGAGACGGCGGGCAAGACGCGCGATGCGGTGGTGCGGCCGGTGTCGTCCGTTGCAGCGGTCGGCCTGCTGTACCGGCAATGGGTGGAGGAGCGGCGTGCACTGGTGGATCGCGTCAGCGGCGGCAAGATCGGCTATGTCCACATTGCCGATATGAGCGATGCTTCGCTGCAGCAGCTTGTATATCGATCTCGATGCGCAGAACGAGGCGAAGAAGGGCGTTGTGGTCGATGTGCGGAACAATAACGGCGGGTACATCAACGGATACGCGCTGGATGTGTTTACGCGGCAGAACTACCTGATGATGACGCCGCGAGGGTTGACGCCTGTTCCTTCGCGGCAGACGCTTGGACAGCGGGCGCTGGGTCTGCCGACGGTGCTGGTGACGAATGAATCGTCATTGTCGGACGCGGAGGACTTCACGGAGGGCTATCGTTCGTTGAAGCTGGGCAAGGTGGTCGGCGAGCCTACGGCGGGCTGGATCATCTTCACGGGCGCGCAGCCGCTGATCGATGGTTCGGCGGTGCGGGTGCCCGGATCGCGGATACAGGACCTGCGAGGACAGACGATGGAGATGCATCCGCGGCCGGTGGATGTTGAGGTGGCGCGTCCGCTGGGCGAGACAGAGACGGGTTCGGATGCTCAGCTGGAGCGGGCGGTGAAAGAGTTGCTGGGTACGCAATAGAAGAGAGCCGAAGCTCGTCGAGCGGGTATCATAGAGCTTAAGGCCTAACTGTGCCGAGTGGGTCTGTTCGCTTTAGTTTCGTCGTGTATTCAATACGAAAGTCTTGTTTTCAGCGGAAACTTTTGCGTTGCTTATTCGTCTTCTGTAGAGACTGGCGACTTCAGCGCTGTGCCTGAGGCAACTGCGGCAAATTGCATCAAAGTTGAGAGGTATGAAGATGTTGAGGGAAATCAGTGTATTCCGGACCGCGGCGCTGAGAGCCAGCATGATGCTGCCCGCGGCGGTATTGTCCGGTTCGCGGCACCATGCTGATGGCGCAGGCGCCGGCCGCAGCGCCTGCAGCTGCGCGTCAGCTCGGCACGGTAACGGCCGTCGCCGGAAACAGCCTTACGCTGAAGACGGACGCAGGCCAGGAGGTTGCCGTCAGCGTGGCGGACGGCGCGCGCATCCTGCAACTGGCGCCGGGCAGCACTGATTTGAAGACGGCGCAGACGATCGCGCTGAAGGACATTGCGGTCGGCGATCGCGTGCTGGTGAGTGGGAAGGCCGGCGACACGGCGGGCGCGTTCTCGGCGTCGCGCGTGATTCTGATGAAGTCGAGCGACATCGCGCAGAAGCATGAGATGGAGCAGGCGGACTGGCAGAAGCGCGGGACCGGCGGGATTGTGAGCGCGGTGGATGCCGGCTACGGGTACTTTGACTGTCATGGTAGGGGCGAAGAAGATCGCTGTGAACACGTCCAGCAAGACGCAGTTCCGCCGCTATGCCGGGGATTCGGTGAAGTTTGAAGACGCGAAGCCGGGGACGCTGGCGCAGATCCAGCCGGGCGACCAGCTTCGTGTGCTTGGGGCGAAGTCCGACGATGGGTCGTCGATTCAGGCCGAAGAGGTGGTCAGCGGATCGTTCAAGAACCTGGCGGGTCTGATCGCGACCATCGATGCGGCGAAGGGAACGCTGACGCTGAAGGATCTGGCGACGAAGAAGATGATGACCGTGATGATTACGGCGAACTCGAACGTGCGCACGCTGCCGCCCCAGGCTGCGGCGATGTTTGCGGCGAGGGCAAAGGGCGGTGCAGCCGGTGCGGGTGGGTCTGGCGGAGGGGCGCCGCAGGCAGCGGGGCAGGGAGATGCGTCGGGAGGAGGACGACCGGGCGGTGGAGGACGGTCTGCGGAGGAGACCTCTCGCAGTTAGTGAGCCGATTACCTAACAAGACGATCGCTGATCTGAAGGTGGGCGATGCAGTGATGATTGTGGCTTCGCAGCCGGACCCCGGAAGCGACTCGGTGACGGCCGTGACTCTATTGTCTGGAGTTGAACCGATTCTGGCGGCAACGCCGGGTGCACCCTCGATGACGCTGTCTCCATGGTCGCTGGGCGGCGAAGGGGCACCTGAAGGCGGCGGTGGGGGCGGGCGCTAGTTCTCTTGAACGAACGGCAACGATGGATATTTTTGAGGAGTAGTAATGTCATTTCGCTCAATTTTGAAGCTTGTTTTACTTTTTTTTGTCGCTTTGACGCCGATGGTTGCGACCGCCCAGCAGACTGGGGCCACGGTGCATGGTTTGGTTGCGGATCCTGAAAATGCCGTGATTCCGGGCGCGACGGTGACGTTTACCCCGGCGTCGGGCAAGCCACTGATTACGCAATCGCAGAGCGATGGAACGTATGTGTTGCGTGGTGTTCCGCCGGGAACGTATTCGGTGACGGTGACGATGCAGGGCTTTGCGTCTTTCGTGAAAGCTGGCGTACAGTATCGCCGCGGGACAGAACCTGACGCTGGATGCACAGATGGCGATCCAGGAGCAGAAGCAGGAGGTCAACGTGACGGCGACTGCGGCGCAGGTAAGCGTTGATGCCGATAGCAATGCCAGCGCTACGGTGCTCAAGGGTAAAGACCTCGATGCGCTCTCCGACGATCCGGACGAGTTGTCGTCGGAGTTGACCGCGCTGGCCGGGCCTGCGGCAGGGCCAAATGGCGGGCAGATTTATGTAGATGGATTTACCGGTGGGCAGCTTCCGCCGAAGTCGTCGATCCGCGAGATCCGCATCAATCAGAACCCATTTTCGGCGCAGTATGATCGGCTGGGCTATGGGCGCGTGGAGGTCTTCACCAAGCCGGGAACGGACAAGTTTCACGGGCAGTTCAATCTGCAGGGCATCGCTTCGGCACTGAACTCGGGGAATCCGTTGTTGAATGCCTTCAATACTCCGGGACAGCCAGAGCAGACGCAGCCGCCATATCACACGATCTTTGTGCTTGGAAATATTACGGGTCCGCTCGCGAAGAACGCGTCGTTCACGTTGGCAGGGTCTCACCGGGCGATCCAGGACAACAACCTGGTGAACGCAACTATCCTGAACCCGACAGACCTGGTCGACACGACGTTACCTGCCCGACCGGCCAGATATCGTGCAATTATTCCGTTGCGAACCCTGCGCCGCAGTCCAGGACGGACATTACTCCGCGAATCGATCTTGCGCTGGGTGAGAAGAACACACTGGTGACGCGCTTCCAGTACGAGCAGAACGATCAGACTAACGTGGGCGTCGGTGGTTTGGTGCTGCCTGACGCGGCCTACTATTCAAGCGCTTCGGAGACGACGATACAGATTGTCGATACTCAGATACTGAGCCAACGCATCATCAATGAGACGCGATTTGAGTATCAGCGCGAGGCCGCGAGCCAGACCGCTCTCAACACGACGCCGTCGATCGTGGTGCAAGGCAACTTCACGGGCGGCGGTTCAAATTCCGGCAGTTCGTCCTCGCCCCAGAACCATTTCGAAGGGCAAAATTACACCTCGATCCAGTTGGCGAAGAACTTCATTCGGTTTGGAGGGCGGCTGCGGTCTCACCGGTGAATTGAACACCACAACTGCGGGAACGAACGGCGAGTTTACATATAACTGCTTGCTGACCAGTGGGTGCAGTACCGCGGCGTCGTATCAGGCGAACCAGGCGAGCCAGTTCAGCATTAGTCAAATCCTTCATCCGGTCAGCGCAACGCTAGTCGATCTTGGCCTGTACGCCGAGGACGATTGGAAGGCGCGACCGAATTTGTCCATTAGCTATGGCATTCGTTTTGAGACGCAGAACCACCTTGCGGACCATCACGACTTTGCGCCGCGAGTCTCCCTACGCTATGGATTGGGCAAGGCCGGCGGCAATCCGAAGACTGTGCTGAATGCCGGCTTCGGAATCTTCTATGACCGTTATCAGTTGCCCAATGTGATTACGACGCTTGAATCCAACGGAACGAACCAGATACAGACGCAGATCGTGAATCCAAGTACCGCCTGCACTCCGCAAAACATCGCCGCCTGCACGGGAGGGACAGCGTCCACAGGCAACAAGACAGTGCAAGCGTCACCGAACCTGCGTTCACCGTATACGTTGCATTATGCCGTGGGCGTGGACCAGCAGTTGTTTCGTGGGGCAACGTTATCGGTGAACTACGTTATTGCCAATGGCGAGCACCAGTTTTATACCGCCAACCTGAACTCGCCGGTCAATGGAGTCTATCCAATACCGCCCACGCCTCCCGCCCACCCGTTGATTCAGGACACCTACGAGTCGGGAGGCATATTTCGGCAGCAGCAGCTGATTGCAAATGTAAACGTCCGCACAAGCCGGATCTGGTCCCTCTCGGGCTATGGTGTGTTGAACTCTGCCAAGGCCGATACGGGTACGATTAACACGTTTCCGGCCACCAACCCTTACGACATTGGTGAGGACTATGGGCGGGCCGTCTTTGACGTCCGCTACAGGCTGTTCCTGTTTGGCAACGTGTCTCTTCCGCACACGATCAGCATTAGCCCTCTGATGATCTTTTCGGCGGGAACTCCATACAACATCACGACCGGCAGCGACTTGAATGGCGACGGGCAATACAACGACCGGCCGATGTTTGGCCTGCCCAACGGCATCCCGGCCGGGACTGCTGGAACGAACACGATCGCAGGTTGCGGCAGCTTCGTCGCGCCGCCGCCGAATACGCCATACACGCCCATCCCGATCAACTACTGCACAGGGCCGACACAGTTCACAATGAACCTGCGGGTCACCAAGACCTTTGGTTTTGGGCCTGCGACAGGGGCCGCGGCCCAGGGACGAGGTCAGGGGCAGGGTGGTCCAGGTGGCCCTGGTGGCCCAGGCGGTTCCGGTGGCGGCCGCGGAGGTGCCTGGTGGCGGTGGTGGCGGCGGTGGACGTGGCGGTGGTGGCGGCTTCGGTGGTGGCACCAGCACCGGCAAGCGGTACAACCTGGCTTTTGGCGTTCAGGTGCTGAACCTCTTCAACAACGAAGACCTTTCAACGCCGAATGGAGTTCTGACATCGCAACAGTTTGGCAGATCGACGCAGCTTGCCGGAAACCCTTTTACCAGCAACTCCGCTGTGCGGCGGATCTCTCTGCAGATGTCGTTTAATTTCTAGCGAACAGATGATCAAGCGGAAGGGCGCAACCTGGATTGGTTGCGCCCTTTCTGTTTGAAGTACCCAGGTCAGGATCAAGTTGCAGGTTTGAAGTTCTTCTTCAGCGTCTGCCAGCAGGTGTAGTACTCGTGCTGGCGGGCGGCGGTGTCCATGGCGAACTTCGTTGGACGACAGACGAAGCGCGTCTCGAACATGAACGCGAGAGTGCCGTCGAGCTTGACCGGCTTCAGTTCGGCGGTGCTGGCACGTTCGAAGGTCTCGGCATCGGGGCCGTGGCCGCTCATGCAGTTGTGCAGGCTGGCTCCGCCTGGGACGAAGCCTTCGGCCTTGGCGTCGTATTCGCCCGTCACGAGGCCCATGAACTCGTTCATGAAGTTGCGGTGGAACCACGGCGGGCGGAAGGTGTGTTCGGCGACGATCCAGCGCGGCGGGAAGATGGCGAAGTCAACGTTGGCCGTGCCGGGAATCTCGCTGGGCGAGGTGAGGACGGTGTAGATCGACGGGTCCGGATGGTCGAAGCTGACGGAGTTGATGCAGTTGAAGCGTGCGAGGTCGTATTTGCAGGGGGCATAGTTGCCGTGCCATGCAACGACGTCGAGCGGAGAGTGGTCGAAGTCCGAGGCCCAGAGATTGCCCTGGAATTTGGCGACGACCTGGAAGACTCCGTTGTCGCGGTCGTCGTAGGCGGCGTGCGGAGTGAGGAAGTCGCGGCTGTTGGCGAGACCGTTTGCACCGATTGCGCCGAGTTCCGGCAGGCGGAAGCTGGCGGCGTAGTTTTCGAGGAGGTAGCCGCGGGCCTGGGCGTCGCGTAGCTCGACGCGGAACTTGATGCCGCGTGGCACGAGGGCGATCTCGCCGGGGGTAAGGTCGAGGATACCGAGTTCGGTGTGGAGCATGAGGCGGCCGAGTTGGGGGACGAAGAGGAGTTCTCCGTCGGCTGTGTAGAAGAAGCGGTCGGTCATGCTTTTGTTGGCAGCGTAGATGTGGATGGCCACGCCGGAGTGCATGGCGGAGTCGCCGTTGCCGGCCAGTGTGGTGAGGCCGTCGATGAAATCGGTTGGTGCAGTCGGCAGCGGCAACGGGTCCCAACGGAGTTGGCTGGGTGTTGTTTCGACCTCGTTGAAGGGAGTCGAGCGGACCATGCCGTTGGCGATGCGCTCGTAGGGCTTGTGCATGACGGAGGGGCGGATGCGGTAGGTCCAGGTGCGCCGGTTGAGCAGGCGGGGCGCGGTGAAGGGGCTGCCGCTCAGCTGCTCGGTGTAGAGGCCGAGCGGGGCCTTCTGGGGAGCGTTCTGGCCGACTGGAAGGCCGCCTGGGTGGGCCTCGGTGGCGAACTCGTTGCCGAAGCCGGTGAAGTACTTGAGATCGGGCATTGATGGTCCTCTCTGGTGAAGATACGTCTCGGTTGGCGAAGCTTCCTGACGAGCGAACCGCGCTTCGCAGGAACACCGTAGCTTAACCGAAAAGAGGTGTCTTGTGCTTTTGGGCGATTAGCGCGTGGTGGGAGTATTTGTGGCCGACATTAGATAGGGCTTGCCAGTCGCATCGTTCGCAGAGCCAGCCGAAGCAATGACGACGGTCTTCGCGTTGAGGAACTCGCGCATGCCGGCGGCGGAGAGCTCGCGGCCGTAGCCGGAGTGCTTGATGCCGCCGAAGGGAAGGCGCGGATCGCTGGCGACCATCGCGTTGAGGAAGACGGCGCCGCATTGCAGCTCGGAGACCAGGCGCTGCTGTTCGGCGGGGTCGCGTGTCCAGGCAGAGGCGCACAGGCCGAAGGGCGTGTCGTTGGCGATCTGCGATGGCTTCGTCGAGGTCGCTGGACGCGGAAGAGCATGGCGACGGGGCCGAAGAGCTCTTCGCGATAGACGGCCGAGGTGCGCGGGACGCCGGCGAGGACGGTGGGTTCGAAGTAGTTGCCCTCGCCGAGCATGCGCTCGCCGCCGGTGAGGACGCGGCCGCCGGCGCGGGTCGCGGCTTTGCACCTGGGCTTCGAGCTCCTCGACCATGCGCGGCCGTTGCGAGCGGGCCGATCTCGGTGTCCTCTTTCATGGGGTCGCCGACCCGCATGGCCTCCATGCCCGCGACGAAGCGTGATTCGAAGGCGTCGTAGATCTCGTCGGCGACGATGAAGCGCTTGGCGGCGATGCAGGACTGGCCGCTGTTGACGCAGCGCGCTCGCACGGCGGTGTCGACGGCGAGGTCGAGGTCGGCGGAGGGCATGACGATGAAGGGGTCGCTGCCGCCGAGCTCGAGGACGGACTTTTTGATGAGCCAGCCGGCCTGGGCGGCGATGGCGCGACCGGCGGTCTCGCTGCCGGTGAGGGTGACCGCGGCGATCGCGCTCGTCGGCAAGGACGGTTTCGACCTGGCTGACTTCGATGAGCAGCGTCTGAAAGGTGCCGCGTGGGAAAGCCGGCGCGGCGCACCAGCGACTCGATTGCGAGAGCGCACTGCGGGACGTTGGAGGCGTGCTTCAGCAGGCCGACGTTGCCCGCCATCAGCGCGGGCGCGAGAAAGCGGAAGACCTGCCAGAAGGGAAAGTTCCACGGCATCACGGCGAGAACGACGCCGAGCGGATCCCAGCGCACGTAGCTGTGGTTGTGATCGGTCGGGATGGACTCTGGCGCGAGGATGCGGGCGGCGTGGTCGGCGTAGTAGCGGCAGGCGTCGGCGCACTTCAGGATCTCGAGTCGCGCGGCTGCGAGCGGCTTGCCCATCTCGAGCGTGATGAGTGTGGCGAGGTCTTCGGTCTCGTGCTCCAGAATGGCGGCGAGCTTGCGCATGCACAGAGCGCGATGCTCGAGCGGGACGGCCGCGTAGGCGCGGAAGGCGTCGGCGGCGAGGGCGATCTTTTGACGAGCGGCGCTCGTCGGTGAGAGGGTCGAAGCTGCGGAGCAGCTCTGCCGGTCGCGGGATTGATCGATTCGATGGCCATTGCTCTGGAAGGTGCCTCTACTCTGATGCTAGCTTAGCAAGGGTCTGGGCCAGTACGCTGGGTGCCCAAGGCGATATCGGCTGGCGAGGCATATTCGTCGGGCCGGTGGCTGACGCCGTTGCGGCAGGGGATGAAGATCATGGCGATGGGCGCGATGCGGGCCATGAAGAGCGAGTCATGGTAGGCGCGGCTGACCATTTTTTTGTACGCGATGCCCTTGTTCGTGTGCAGATCTCTTCGAGTAGCTGGACGATGTGCGGGGAGCGATTGGGCCGGGGCGTCGGCGTTGACCAACTCTTCGGTGATCGTGACCTTGCGGCGTTGGCGCAGCCCTTCGCAGTCGCGGCGGACGGCCTGCATGACGGCTTCGCGGCGAGTCGGGTCGGTGTCGCGAATGTCGAGCTGCAGGACGACGCGGCTGGGAACGCTGTTGACCGCGCCGGGGTAGACGTCGCAGGTGCCGACGGTGGCGACGGTGTCGATCGCGCCCGTGGCGAGAGCGTGTTTTTCGACGGACAGAATGAGTTCGGCGGCGGCGCAGAGGGCGTCTTTGCGGTCGGGCATCAGGAGCGCTCCGGCGTGGCCGCCGAGGCCGGTGATGGTGAAGCGATAGCTGGCCGGCGCGGCGATGCTGGTGACGATGCCGAGTGGGAATGCCTTCGCGCTCCAGCAGCGGCCCCTGCTCGATGTGCAGCTCGATCCAGGCGTGGTAGTGGTTGGGCAGGGAGCTTGACCGAGTCGAGGCTGCCGGTGAAGCCTGCGGCGGTGCGGACCTGTGCGAGCGTGCGGGCCGTGTCAGCGGGTTCGTTGCGCTTCGCGGAGGGCGTCGGCGCGCTGCGGGGTCGAGCGTGCCGGACATGAGCCGGCTGCCGATGCAGCCGATGCCGAAGCGGGTCGGCTCCTCCGAGGTGAACATGACGAGTTCGATGGAGCGGCGAGGGCGCAGGCCGCTGCGCTTGAGCGCGCGCATGGCTTCGAGGCCGCCGAGGACGCCGACCGTGCCGTCGTACATGCCGGCGTGCGGGATGGCGTCGTGTGGGAGCCGGTGGCGACGGCGGGCAGGTCGGGTTCGGTGCCGGCCCAGCGGATGAAGGTGTTGCCGACGGCGTCGTCGCGGATCGCGAAGCCTTCGGCGGCGGCGAGTTCTTTTAGCCATGCGCGCGCGCGGAGGTCGTCGGGAGAGAAGACGACGCGGGTGACTGCAGTGCCGATCGTCGGCAGGCTCGGCGTCGGTGAAGCGTGGCGAGGGTCTGGAGCTCGTTGAGCAGCCGCGCCTGGTCGATCTGAATCTGCATTGGTGCCAACTCCTCGCGTTCGAATTGGTTCAAGGTCAGAGGAAGACTCTAAACCAAGCGGATGACGGTTCCAGTCCTTGTAGATCAGATATTTTGCGGGGCGCTTGCCGATCGCGCCGAACCACTGCGGGCAGAAGGGGCCCATCCAGATAAAGTCGCCCGCAGTGACGGGGTACCAGTGGTCGCCGAGCCGGTAGATGCCGCCGCCTTCGAGCATCAGCAGGCCGTGCTCCATGATGTGGACTTCGACCATGGCTGAGCGCGGCGCCGGGCTGGTAGGTCATGGTGTTGACGGCGAAGTCGAAGGACGGTGAGCCGGGCAGGAGGCTGCGAACCTGGAGGTCGGGATCGTCGTTGAGCGGAACGGAGAGGTGCTTTCTCTTCTCGGCCCACGAAGACCTCCGGTGCGGGCACGGCGGCGAGCGGCTCGTATGGCTTTTCGATGACGGCGAGGCGCGTCGTCTGCTGCGCGGTCAGGGTGTGGGCGACGTCCTCGGGAATATAGGCGAAGCTGCCCGCAATCGAGGGTGTGGAAGGTGGTGTCCGTGGCGAGGTCGGCTGCGCCTTCGAGCACGTAGAGGAAGCGCTGGGTTGGAGGTGTGGCCGAGACGTGCCGCCGGGTTCGAGCTCGGCGGTGTATTGGGTGAAGGCCGCGCCGGCTGCGGGCGAGATGTGCACGACGGCCGTGGCGCGCTCCATGCCTGGCAGGACGGTGCGGACGAAGGTGTCCGGCGTGTGCAGGAGGTGGTCGCGCTGATTGGTGCTGCGGGTGTGTCCGAGCTTATGCATGGCCGTCCTTGGGGTCGTTCCTATCATCGCGCAACTGCGCGAGGAACTCCATCGCCGTGGCGAGGGCGGCCTCTACATCCTGGGGCAATACGGTCTCGTCGGGGTGATGGCTGAGTGCCCCCGGGGCTGCGGAGAAAGAGCATGGCGGATGGGAACGACCGGGGCAAGCGATCATGGCATCGTGGCCGGCTCCGCTGGTCATGCTGCGTGTCGGGAAGCCGGCGCTGGGCAGCGGCCTGTGCAGCAGGGTGGTTAAGTGCGGGATCCAGCGGAACGGCGGGCTGCTCAAGTTGAGTGTCCGACGCGACTCGTACGCCACGCTTTGCTGCGGCGACCTTTGCACGCTCCATTATCGCGACAACAGCAGCTTGTGCGAATGTGTCGTCGGCGTGACGCACATCGAGTGAAGCGGTCACACGCGCCGGCGATGACGTTTGCCTGCGCCAGGCGAGACTTCGACTTTGCCGACGGTCGCGACGAGACCGGTGCTGTGAGCCGGCATAATCTTCGACTGCGACGATCCATTCGGCTGCGGCAGCCATGGCGTCGTGGCGCAGGTGCATGGGCGTGGTGCCGGCGTGGTTGGCGTGGCCGGTGAAGATGAATTGCATGCGAGTCTGGCCGACCATGGCCTCGACGATTCCAAGCGATGCGCCTTCGCTCTCAAGCACGGGCCCCTGTTCGATGTGGAATTCGAGATAGGCGAAGGCAGCGTCGGACAAGACCGCTGCGGGAAGCTGCGTGGGATCGAGGCCGAATGCTTGGATCGCTGTCGGACGCTGATGCCGTTGCGATCAGTGCGCGCGAGCGTCTCCGCGTCCAGCTTGCCCACAACGGCGAGACTGCCGAGGAAAGGCTTGCTGAAGCGCACGCCCTCTTCTTCTGAAAAGCCGATGACTTCGATGGCGAAGGGAAGATGTTTCCCGCTGAAGCTCTTCGACGAGGGCGACGCCGAGCACGACGCCGAGGATGCCGTCGAAGGCCCCGGCGTTGGGGACGGTGTCGAGGTGCGAGCCGATGAGGAGGCGCGGCGAGTCTGGTGCGGGGCCGGGCAAGAGCCCGCGCATATTGCCGATAGCGTCGACGTGCACGGTCATGCCGGCGGCCTCCATCCAGCCCCGCAGAAGCGCATGGACCTGGTGCATGGGAGGAGTGAGGAAGAGTGCGCGTGATCTCGCCCGGGACCTCAGTGCAGGCCGCGATCTCACGGCAGCGGGCGATAACGCGGAGCGCGCGATCTGTGTATGTGCCTGACATCGTTACTTATTTTCGTCCCTTCATGGCTTGCGTCGCACGCGCGCTTCGATGTATCCGTGCGGCTCATCGGTGGGGACGAAGATTTCGTTGGGGTTGTCCTGGCCGAACCGCGAAAGGTCGACCAGCAGGCAGTGCTTGTTTGGCATGGTGATCTCGATCTCGTCGATTGCGGCGACCTGCTCGAGCGCGCTCTCGGCCATGGCGTAGAGCGTCTGCTGGACGGACTTGCTGTCGTGGTTGGCGAAGGTGCGGAGCATCGTCTCGCGGATCGTTTGTGCGTAGGGCATCGAAGTCCAGGCCGCTCGAGGTGTAGCGCCACTCGGCGCTCATGGCAGTGCCGAAAAGACGATCGCTCGTCTCTTTCAGCGTGGTGAGGGAGTCCTTGATGTAGCCTTCGAAGCCGGAGTTGGCGGTCTTGAGGACAACGAGATTATCGAGGCCGGAGATGATCTGAAAGGCGCCGCCCTGCGCGCGTTCGACGCTGGTGGTCTGGAGTTCACCGCTGCCGCGCATGAAGGCACTGGGGTGCGGTTTGCCATCGACGGTGAGGCGCTTCCACAAGGTGCTTTCGATGCGTATTGAGGCAGATGAGACCTGCGGATTGCGGCCCAGCAGAAAGTCGGCAAGCTCTTTGGCATAGTCTTCCATCGCTGTTGCTTTGGAGGTGCGCGCGATCGAGTAGACGGTGTTCTTCATCGTGTCGGTCGGCAGGATTTTGCTGTTGTCGCCGTCGAGGTGCGCGGTGTCGAAGTCTCCCTTGAGCAGCACCTGCACGGTCCACTCGCGCAGGTCGTGGCCGTGATCGTGGCGTGTTACCTTCATCAGGCGGACGCGCGATTTTCCGTAGCGATTTTCAGCGAGTTCAATCATCGGGTCAGCTTCCTCGGTAGGTGGTGTAGCCGTTGGCGGTCAGGAGCAGGGGAATATGGTAGTGCTGTTCACCATCTGACACGGTAAAGACGATCTCGACATAGGGGTAGAGGCCGTCGACCTGGTTCCGCTTGATAGTAGGCGGCGGTCTCGAAGTGGACACGATACATACCCGGTTGCAGGGTCTGGGTTGACGGAAGCAGTTGTTTGCAGCGGCCATCGGCGTCGGTGATTGCATCGTTGATGAGAGACCAAACGCCGTTCGTCATGCGGGCGAGAGCGATGGGAACGCCTGCGGCAGGGCGGCCAAGCGCTGTGTCGAGAATGTGTGTTGAGATGCCCATGGTTATTCGGACTCCAGCCAGCGATGAAGGCGAAGCTGAGTGATCTGACGTTGTTGTTCGGCCGCCTCGCGAAGCTCGGTCGCGGCGTCGTTTTTCATGCGGGCCTCGAGGATGGCGAGCATTTCGGTGGAGGTCTTTCCGGCTGCACACACGATGAAGATCCGGCCGAACTTCTGCTCATAGCGCCGGTTGGCCTCTTCGAGCGCAAGCTTGGTTGCGTCGTCTTCGGTGAGGGCCGTTCGCTGCTCCTGCGCGGACCACCGCAGCGATTCTTCGGTAGCGTGGGTCTGCGCATGCTTCTGGCCGATACGCGGGTGACTGTCGAACGCTTCTTGCCAGGCCTCCTCGGGCAGTGCGAGCCAAACGGAGGAGGACGCTGTAATCAGAGAAGCCTCATCCGCTATTGGCCGCCTCGCAGCAAGTGCGACCGCCCAGGCCGACGAACCGCAGCAAGGGAGCGCCTCGCGTGCTGCGTCGGCTGCGTCGAGCGAGTTCCATCGGGCCAGGACTTTGTTCATAAGTCGTTTGATTACTATAGCGTGATCTCGCGTCCGGACGGGCCCGGAGCGAAGCTGCCTTCGCGGTACACCACTTGTCCGCGGAGGTAGGTGGCTTTTACTACTCCACGCAGCTTCTCGTTGAGGTAAGGCGAGATTGCGTGACGATAGTGCAGCTTGTCAGGGGTGACGGTGAATTCTGCGTTCGTGTCGAAGACGATGAAGTTTGCGTCGCGGCCTGCTTCGAGTGCCCCTACCCTATGGTTGATTCCGGCCAGAGTTGCAGGGGCGCTGCTCATCCAACGGACGATGTCGTCGAGGGTGAAGCCCCGATCGCAGCACTCCGTGTGGATGATCGAAAGTGCAAGAGAGATGCTGGCGATCCCGCCCCAGGCCTGGTCGAAGCGGCCTGAATCTTCACGTTTCATCGAGGGTGGACAAGGCGAGTGGTCGGTGACGACCATGTCGATGGTTCCGTCGCGCAGCCCGCGCCATAGGTGCTGCTGGTTTTCCTTGCTGCGAATCGGTGGGGCGCACTTCAGAAGGGTGGCGCCGTCGGGGATCGCTTCAGCGGCGAAGTGCAGATAGTGCGGGCAGGTCTCGACCGTGATGGGCAGGCCTTCGGCGCGTGCGGCCTTCAGCTCATCGAGAGCGAGCGCCGTGGAGAGGTGGACGATATGCAGCCGGAAGCCGTATTGACGGCAGAGTCGCATCATCAGTCGGATCGCCTGAAGCTCGGCTTCATCCGGTCGCGACGCAAGATAGGTTGCGTAGCTGCGCCAATCGAGATCGCGCAGTCTTTCGGTCGCAGCGTCGATTGGCCCCGTCAACTCTGCGTGCACGAGGAGCGGGAGGCCTGATTCGGCGATGAAGGGAAGTGCTGCCTCCAGCTGCTGCTGGTCGATCATTGTGAAGCCGTCGCAGCCGGGATAGATGAGGAAGCATTTGAAACCGAGCACGCCGGCGCGTGCGAGCGGAAGGATGTGCTGTTGGTTGTCCGCGACAGCTCCGCCCCAGGCGGCCCAGTCGACGAAGCAATCGCCCCGCGCGGAGGAGCGTTTCTGCTCCAGCGCGGCTACAGTCGTGGTCTCCGGAAGGCAATTCAGCGGCATGTCGACCAGCGTTGTGTAGCCGCCTGCCGCGGCCGCTCGCGTGGCTGTACGGAAGCCCTCCCATTCGGTGCGCCCGGGTTGATTGATGTGGACGTGTGTGTCCACCAGCCCCGGCAGCAGCGCGTCATTGGCACAGTCCTGAACGGTGGCATCGGAGGGGACCTCTGAAGGCCGACAGATCGCGCGTATCTTCTCCTCTTCCACGAGTAGCGCGCCGGGTCGCGTGCCCTGTGGTGTCACGATCCGTTTTGAGAGGAAGGCATGTGCCATAATTTGATTATCCCGTGACTCTCGCCGCGCGACGCGTGCAATAAGGATACCGAGCCAAATGCAGGGCAACCCAATCTTTATGGAAAAAGCGATCGCGCTGGCGACGGAGAACGTCACGTCCGGGCGTGGAGGGCCGTTTGGCGCGGTCATCGTGCGCGACGGGGAGATTGTTGGTTCCGGCGCCAATCTCGTTACCGCAAAGAATGACCCGACGGCGCATGGCGAAATTGTAGCAATTCGCAATGCGTGTGCTGCGCTCAAGAGCTTTCAGCTTAATGGCTGCCACATCTATACCAGTTGCGAGCCTTGCCCGATGTGCCTTGCTGCAATCTACTGGGCGCGGTGCGATGCAATTTTCTACGGGAGCTGTGCAGCAGACGCAGCTGCCGCGGGCTTCGACGACGCTTTCCTCTATGAGGAGCTGAAGCGGCCGATCAATGAACGGAAGATCCCCACTGTGAACCTACTGCCGGAGAAGGCAATCTCAAGCTTTGATGCATGGCGCGCCCAGGCCGGCAGAATCGACTACTAAATATGGCAATGAAGCAAAAGAAGCGGGCTGCAATCAAGAAGGCGAAGGCGGATCCGGTAGTAAAAGTCGCGATACTTGGATTCGGAACGGTGGGCAGCTCGGTTGCGCGCGTACTTGCGGCGTCAAAGTTTCCGGGCGTGGAGCTGACGCATATTTTCAACCGCAATGTCGTGCGGAAGCGTAACTCTGATGCTGCCAAAGTGGTGCCGACGTCTGTCGTTTGGACTGACGACATCGATGTCATTCTGCGTTCGAATGTCGATATTGTGGTCGAGCTGATGGGCGGCCTGAACCCGGTCGAAGGTTGGATACGCAAGGCGCTGGCTGCGGGCAAATCGGTCGTCACAGCGAATAAGCAGCTCATCGCTTATCGTGGCGCAGGTCTCGCAAAGCTCGCGGCACAACACAACGTCCATCTGGTGCATGGGGCGGCCGTTGCGGGTGGTGTTCCAGTGATTCCCGGCATGCTGCAGGGGCTCTGCGGCGATCAGGTGACCCGGCTTAGCGGCATCGTCAACGGGACCTGCAACTACATCCTCAGCCGCATGGAGGCGGGGGCCGACTACGCGACCGTACTGGCTGACGCGCAGCAGCTTGGTTATGCCGAGTCGGACCCTTCCGCAGATGTCGACGGCTTCGATGCTCGCGCTAAGCTCTGCATTCTGTCTCGCATTGCAATGCATGCTGAGCTTGATCCGGATGCAGTCGCGACGCAGACCATCTCGACGATTGAGGCCATTGATTTTTCCTATGCGAAGGAGTTGAACTGCACCATCCGGCAGGTCTCTCGCGCAGAGCTCGACGGCAAGTTGGTGCATGCACGGGTCGCTCCGATGCTGGTGCCGACTCGCTTCGCCGATGGCCTGGTCGCATGGCACGCAGAACATGGTGGTGGTCAGTGGACGGTTTGGCGGTGATGTGGTCTTCTCGGGTCACGGCGCCGGTGGAGAGCCGACTGCAGTCGCAGTTGTGTCTGATCTGCTGGCCGTTGCGCAAGGGTGCAAGACGGTGGAGCTTCCGGTGCGGAGGCGTGAGGTGACGGGCGATTTTCTGGCGCCGCACTATCTTCGCTTCGTCGTCGACGACAAGCCAGGGATAGTCTCTGCCATCTCTGGTGCGCTATCGAAGGTAGGAGCCAATATTGACTCGCTTTTGCAACGGCGAGGTTATCCGAAGCATCGGCTGCCCTTCGTGGTGACAACGGAGCCATGTTTGACCTCGACCATTGAGCGCGCGCTGGCTTCGGTTGCCAAGATGGACTGCATGCTGGAGCGGCCGTTGTGCCTGCAGATGCTTGAAATAGAAGACAAGGCGGAATAAGCAGAATGCAGATGCGGTGCGCCCTTGCTGTCGTTCGATGTTTCCTGCTGACCGGTGCTCTATCTGCCGGTCTTGCTCTTGCACAGGACCCAACGCCGGTTATCACGGTACCGAATCCGCCGAACACCGCGGCCCAGCAAGCGAAACACTATGTGGTCCTGGTATCGCTCGACGGTTTTCGGTATGACTATCCTCGGAGGTACGGCGCGCCCCATCTTCTGCAGCTTGGATTTAAAGGTGCTAGCGCGCCCGAGGGCATGTTGCCCGCTTATCCGTCGCTTACGTTCCCCAATCACATCAGCATCGTCACAGGTCTATACCCGGAGCACCACGGCATCGTCGCCAATAGCTTCTGGGACCCTGCGCGCGAGCAGACCTATGTCTACACGCAGCCGCAATCCAACAGCGATGGCAGTTGGTACAGCGGCACGCCTCTTTGGGTGCTGGCGGAGCAGCAGGGGATGCGATCGGCATGTCTCTTCTGGCCTGGCTCCGAGGCCGAGATCCAGGGCAAACGTCCTTCGTATTATCTGCACTTCGACGACAAGCTGGATGATGAAAAGCGAGTGG
Organism: uncultured Acidobacteriaceae bacterium; assembly: GCA_963756685.1. Taxonomy (GTDB): domain Bacteria; phylum Acidobacteriota; class Terriglobia; order Terriglobales; family Acidobacteriaceae; genus Edaphobacter. The sequence goes on along the minus strand of CAVWON010000001.1, from coordinate 331,825 downwards.
ACCAGGTTGTAGCGTGGCTGAAGTTACCGCCAGAGCTTCGACCGCACTTCATCACGCTTTACTATGCCAACGTCGACCATGCGGGACACACTTATGGACCTGATTCTGAAGAGGTGCGGGCGGCGGTTCATCACCTTGACTCCATGGTCGGCGACCTTCAGACGAAACTTGCGCCTCTTCACCTTCCGATAGATCTCGTCGTCGTGGCGGACCACGGCATGGTCACGTTGCAGGGCGCTCCTGTGACGTTGTCGGACTATGCTGACCTCAGCGACTTTCGTACGGATGGTTCCCTGCTCTATGCGAAGCCGGATGCCAATGTCGAGGAGGTCTACGAGGAGTTCCTGGCCCACCCCGACCCTCGGTTCAAGGTCTATCGTCGTGCGGACACGCCCCCTTCACTACACTTCGACGCAAACCCTCGCGAAGGCGACCCGGTCATCGTGCCGAACGGTCTGCCATTCACTATTCGCGCGCATGCACCTGGCTCGGAGACCGAACACACGAACAAGCCTCATGGTGGCCATGGCTTCAACCCCCGGACCATGCCTGAGATGAAGGCGATTTTTTTCGCTGCAGGGCCTGACATTCGTCCAGGCGTCCAGTTGAGGCCGTTTGAGAACGTGAATATCTATCCGTTCATCGCCGAGATGCTTGGCCTCAAAGCTCCACCCGTTGATGGCACGCTTGATGTTCTGCGTCCGGCGTTGAAGATACAACAAACCAAGAAGTAGTTTTTGCGGAGATTTAGAAAAGAAAGCGGCGAACCGTTGGGCTCGCCGCTGTTTTTGCTGCCTGCACCTAGTACTTCGGCATCGTTGGGTCGATCTTGTCAGCCCAGGCCAGAATGCCTCCGGCAAGGTTCGACACATTCGTGAACCCCGCCTGCTTCAGGATGAGCGCGGCCTTCTGGCTGCGAGCTCCGGAGCGGCAATGGACGATGACCTCGCTGTTCTTCTGCGCAGCAAGCTCGCCGATGCGGCCCTCGATCGAGCCTACCGGGATGAGTGGTGCGCCGAGGTTGGCGATGGGGTACTCGTGAGGCTCGCGCACGTCGAGGACGAAGATGTTTTCCTTTGCGTCCAGCTTGCGCTTCAACTCCTCGACGGTGATCTGCGGGACGCCGTCGACGACGGGATGATCGCCAACCGCCTTGTCGCGTGCGACCTCCAGCGGGCCGACCTTGCTCGGGGGCGCGATGCCGCAGAATTGGTCGTAGTCGATCAGTTCGGTCACGCTCGGGTTGGGGCCGCAGACGGGGCACTCGGGATTCTTGCGCAGCTTCAGTGTGCGGAAGCTCATACCAAGAGCGTCGACCAGCAACAGGCGGCCGATGAGCGGCTCGCCGATGCCGAGAATCAGCTTGATTGTCTCGGTGGCCTGAATGACGCCGACCAAGCCGGGCAGAATGCCGAGTACGCCGCCCTCGGCGCAGGAGGGAACCAGCCCCGGCGGTGGTGGCTCGGGGTAGAGGCAGCGATAGCAGGGGCCTTCCTTCGGTGCCGAAGACGCTGGCCTGGCCTTCGAAGCGGAAGATGGAGCCGTAGGCGTTCGGCTTGTTCAGCAGCACGCAGGCGTCGTTGACGAGATAGCGGGTCTGGAAGTTGTCGGTGCCGTCGGCGATGACGTCGTAGTCCTTCAGGATCTCGAGCGCGTTGGCGCTGGTGAGCATGGTGTTGTGCTTCACGACGTTCAGGTAAGGATTCAGGCCCTTGAGCATGATCTCGGCGGAGTCGACCTTGAGCTTGCCGACGGTCGCGGTGGAGTGAATGATCTGGCGCTGCAGGTTGCTGGCATCGACGGTGTCGAAGTCGACGAGGCCGATCGTCCCCACTCCAGCTGCGGCCAGATACATTGCAAGCGGAGCGCCCAGGCCGCCGGTGCCGACGCACAGTACCTTGGCGGCTTTCAGCTTTTGCTGGCCTTCCATGCCGACCTCGGGCAGTATCAGGTGCCGGGAGTAGCGTGCGATCTCATCGTTGGAAAGCTTCGGTAGTGCGACCTCTTCTATTGCTGTTGGCATTTTCTTGTCCTTCGTACGTCCAATCATTGTGCCTGCTGCGAAATAGAACCAACTTAGAAAATCATTCCACCCGCGATGGAGGGAATTATCGTGAGTTCGTCGGTGTCGGTGACGGCCGTCTCCTGCTTGCCTTCCAGGTAGCGGATGTCGTCGTCGTTCAGGTAGACGTTGACGAACGAGCGTAACTTGCCTTCCGGAGTAAATAGGTGCTGCTTCAGATCGGGGTAGGTGATTGTGAGCTGCTGAAAGACTGCGTCGACGGTGCCGCCGGGGACGCTGACGGTTTCAAGTCCGCCCGTGTAGTTGCGCAATGGCGTGGGAATGTGGATCTTCATGCCTGACCTTCCTGGTTGTTCGTCACTGTCTCGGCGATATTGTGGGCGATATCAATCTGGATGGCTTCGTCCTCAAATGTTTTGTCGTCCTCTGCTGTCCCGCTCAGCAGAAAAGAGTTCGTCGTTGCAGCGTTGCCCTTTTCGACGCTGGTGATGATGTAGGAGCAGCCCAGCCAGTGCGCCTCGGCGAAGTCGGTCTTCGACCATTGTGCGGGATGGTCCGGGTGCGAGTGGTAGAAGCCGACGATGTCCAGTCCCAGACCACGTGCCTGCCGCTGGATCCTCACCAACTCCTGGGGTGCGATGTTGTAGCGGTTGTGCGCAGAGTCGGTGCGCGTGTTGCCGGCGCGGACGATCTGTTGGACGTGATTCATGGCCGCGGCGCTATTGCCTTCACCTGCAATGTTCTTGCCGAGCAGAACGCCGCAGCACTCGTTCGGATACGTCTCTTCCCCGTGCGCGCGAAGCGCCTCGTAGTCGGCATAGTGAATGCGGAGCATCTGGTTACTCCTCCGTCCAGAAACGTTCGCCCATGTACTTGTCAGCGCCATCGCACAGGATGGTGACGATCACGGCCTCGCGTCCCTTCGCTGCCTCTTCCTCGGCGAGCTGCAACGCGGCTGCGGTCGCAGCAGCGGCAGAGACGCCGACCAACAGGCCCTGGTGACGTCCCAGATATTTTGCCATTGCGTACGCGCGCTCGGTCGCCATCTCGATATTCTGGTCGGCGAGGTCGGGATCGTAGATCTTCGGCACAATCGCTGTCGCCATGTGCTTCAGCCCCTCAAGTCCATTGAACGGTGAGTCCGGCTGCATGGAGACGCATTGGATCTTCGGGTTCAACTCCTTTAGCCGACGCGTGGTCCCCATGAAGGTGCCCGCTGGTCCCGAGGGCAGCGACGAAGTGCGTCACCTGTCCTTCGGTCTGCTCCCAGATTTCGTTGCCGGTTGTCCGGTAGTGTGCCCGCCAGTTTTCGTCATTCGAATACTGATCGGCGTAGTAGTACTGGTCCGGCTCCGCCGCGATCATCTCACGCGCCTTGCGGATCGCTCCGTCCGACCCATCCGCCGGGTTAGTCCACACCATCTCCGCGCCGTACGCCCTGAGGTATCTCTTGCGGGCCTCGGAGACATTCGACGGCATGCACAATGTCACGGGAAACCCCATCGCGGCGCCCAACATGGCATAGGCGATGCCGGTATTGCCGCTGGTTGCATCGAGGAGGCCTCGGTTCTTGCTGAGCAAGCCACGCCGGTGCGCGTCGGTGACGATCGATGACGCGGCGCGGTCTTTGACCGATCCTCCGGGGTTGGTCCATTCGGCCTTGCCCAGAATTTGGACTCCCGGCAGATGGGCTGTCAGCACATCCAGCCGCACTAATGGCGTGTTCCCGATACGTTCGAGGATGTTGGTTCCGAGCGATTTGACAGTCGTGATCATGCAGCTTTCGTCTTCATTGGTATCGTTCGCGGCCACTTCGATTGAACGACGTCCGCGAATGTGCGACAGTTATAAGAAGTCTAACGTATTGCACTTATGGCAAAGAAGACCCCACACCGCACCTTCAACGACGTTCTCGCCCTGCTAGGCGGCCAGAGATTCGATGTCGCACCCGCGCACGAAGGTGCAAAACGCACCCCAAATGCTGTTCAGGTAAGGAAATACGGGTGTGCGGCCGAAATTGCGGCCGCTCCGGATGGTTCGGTCGAGATACTGGCCCGCCCCGGCTGGCTGCTGAATGGCGAGATAACTCGCCTGCTGGATCGCGGTTACCAGAAGTTCCTCAAGACCAGCAAGATGGAGATTCCCGCTACGGCCGACCATCTGCGCGCGATCCACGAGTTCACCGAGGAGCTCAACGAAGCGATCGGCGCTACGAGCCTGTACAACCAGGCCCTGGGAACGACCAGCAACGTGTACAACTACGATCGCATTCAAGGCCGGGACTAAAGGGCTTTTGCAGGCAGGGAAGCGGCTTAGCGTAGACGGTTCTGCTCACGCTGCAACTCGCGGTAGGCCTCGCTTTTACCAATGCCGCGGTCGCGGGCGATACGTTTCAGAGCGTCCATCTCGCTGATTCCTTCTGACTTCGTCAACGCGGCCACCTCGATTGCAAGGCTTGCTTTCTTTTTTTCGGAGGAACTCTCGGTCGGTGCCGGTGCCAGCATCAGGACGATCTCGCCGCGAACACTTGCGCGTGCGGCAAGTTGGGCCCGCAGCTCACCCACCGGGCCCCGGAGAAACTCTTCGTGCAACTTCGTCAGCTCGCGTGCAATGACCACGTGCTGCGCGGTCCCAAAGACCGCCTCGACATCCGCGAGGGTTTCGACGATGCGGTGGGGCGCTTCGTAGAAAATATGTGTCACGTCGCCGCGGCCAAGTTCTTCGAGGGCCGTCTTCCGCTGGCCTGCTTTGGCCGGGAGAAATCCGTGGAAGATGAATCCGTCGGTTGGGAGACCACTCGCTATCAAACCGCTGACGGCGGCGTTCGCTCCGGGAACAGGGAAGACATTGATTCCGGCGGCGATTGCTGCGGCGGCGATCTGTCCGCCCGGGTCGGCGATTCCTGGCGTTCCGGCATCGCTGACGACGGCGATCCGCGCCCCCTGCTTCAACTCTGTCGTAAGCTCCTCGGTGCGCGCGCCCTCATTGTGCATGTGGTAGCTCACGGTCGGCGTGTGGATCTCGAAGTGATTGAGCAGCTTCTGCGTCTGGCGGGTGTCTTCACAGGCGATGCGGTCCACACTACGCAGGACGCGCAGCGCCCGCAGAGTGATGTCTTCAAGGTTGCCGATAGGCGTCGCCACAAGGTACAGGCCCGGTGCAAGCGGCTTCTCTGGACCCGTTTCGTAATCGGCAGACATCTATTCCTGCGGCCGCATCTTGCGGCGCTGGTTCAACAGGCCCATCGAGTGGGCGAGGTTCTGCGGCGTAATGATGCCGACGATCCGGTCTCCCTCGAGTACCGGCACCATCTGCGCGCCCTGGCCGGCCATGATGCGGCGCAGCGTCTTTACAAGTGAATCGTCGGGCTGTGCGGTCTGGAACGAGCGCGTCATCACGCCCTGCACATAGCCGTTGCCGTCGGTATGGAGCGCTTCCACGATGCTCTGCCGCGAGACCGCGCCCACCAGGTTGGCGCCCCGAACGACAGGAAAGACGTCCTGGAGTGTGTGGACCGATCGCTGCAACGCATCCTCGAGCGTGTCCGAGGCGGAGAGCATGCTGAATTGCGTCAGCATCACGTCGCGCATCCGCACAGCGTCGACGTCGGTCTGCAGCAGCAGGCCCTGGTCCTCCATGTGCGCGCCGATCAGGACAAATCCACCTATCATGATCAGCCACATATTTGGCATCAGAAAGCCGGCGATCATCAGTCCGATGGCGATTGCCTGACCAAGTCCGGTCGCTGCTCGCGAGCCCTTGATTCCGCCTTTTGTCTTCGCAAACTCGCCGCGAAAGACTCGCCCGCCATCGAGCGGCGAGGCCGGCAGCAGATTTACTGCACCCAGCAAAAGATTCATCCAAACCGCGGCACGCAGTAGATGGGACGGCGACATCCAGGGCCGTTCGTAGAGATTGATGTCGGGTGAGAACGTCAACGCGATTGCGCCCAGCAGAAGGCCAAACCCGATGTTCGCGATGGGGCCGATCACGGCCATGCGCTTCTGCATCTCGGGGGTCGCTGCCAACTCCGTCGCCTCAGGTGTCGCATAACTCATCAGGCCACCGGTGGGTAGCAGCAGCACGCTTCGCAGCTCCAGCCCGTACCACGCGGCGCCCAGGGCCCGAGCGATCTCGCGGACGAAGACGGCGAGCAGCAGCAGCAGCCAAAGAACAAACCCGCGCGCACCCGTGGCCCCAGTCATGGAGGCGTAGCTGATCGACAACCCAAGAAGAAGCAGGAAGAAGGTATGGATGCGAACATCCACCCCGAGAAATCTGCCGATCGGAAAAGACCACCCGCGCATATGTCCCATTGTATGCGTTGTCGGTGTCGCACCCCGAAGATGGACGGAATACCATGCCTAAAGATGCGCGTGATCGCCGGCACCTTCCGCTCCCGTCAGCTGCTCGCCCCGCGCGGTAAGCAGACCCGTCCCACAAGCGATCGTCTCCGCGAGACCCTCTTCAATGTTCTTGCGCCACGTCTCGATGGGTGCCGCTTCGTCGATCTCTACGCTGGTACCGGAGCCGTTGGAATCGAAGCTCTAAGCCGTGGCGCGGCCCACGTCTGGTTTGCGGAAGATGCAGGGCCGGCGTTGGTTGCTCTCAGGCAGAACCTGGCCGCGCTGAAGATCAGCCAGGGATTTACGTTGGAGGACCGTGGCGTCGGAGCTATGCTGCAAAGGCTCAGCAAGTTGCAGCAGCCCATCGACCTTGTCTTCCTCGACCCGCCATATGAGGCGGAGGACGAATACTCCGGTACGCTGAATTTTTTTGGCAGTGTCCGGGGCCGGGCCGTCCTCGCTCCGCACGCTCAGGTTGTCGCGGAGCACAGTAGCAAGGAAAAACTCGCTATGCGCTACGGCGCGCTCGAACACACACGGCTGTTGAAGCAAGGCGATGCTGCGCTTAGCTTCTTTTCCCTTGCGGCGGAGTAAATCCCCCACCCTGGTGTTCCCCTGTGAGCAGATCGAGCGAGAAGGCCGCCTCCTGGTCCGTCATCAGGTCCCACCCCATGCCGTGCAGCACATCGCCATCGATGCTGCTGATGCGGACTCCCTCCCAACTTAGCCGCGCAGACTCCCACGCAAGGCCGTGCTGCCCCCACGCCACGATCGAATGAAAGCCGACGAACAGTAACAGATCTTTGGCTACCACCGTTCGTACCTCGACCACAGGCTTCAGCGCGACGTGGGTGGAACGCTCCGGCCGTACGGTATCGACCACGTAGGCATAGCCGCCCGCGACGGCGCACATCTCCTGTGGATTTGGGCAGGCGAAGACTCCCGTGGGCATCGCTGGATTGGTAAACCCGAGAGCGCACGTCGCCAGAAACGTTCCGCCGGTCGCCGGTCGCACCATCAACTGCATCGCACCCCGCCCCAGCGCGTCCTCTTCTCCGGCAATCTGCTGCGGGTAGATGAACTGGCGCACAGGTGCGATCAGTGGTGGTGTCTTGAGGCACCTCGACACTCCAGTCATGCGGAAACTCCTGCGCGTCTTTCCCTGCGTCCATCATCACTTGGCAGCGTCTAGCGCCTGCGTCATGTCTTCGATCAGGTCTTCGACCGCCTCGCAGCCCGCGCTCATGCGGATGAACCCCTCTGCCACGGTGTCCCCACCCCATCGCGCGCGGCGTTCCGCGGTTGTAGTTACGCCGCCGAAGCTTGTGGCCTCCGTTAACAGCGTCGACTTCGCCAGAAAGGTTTCGGCCGCCGCCCTATCGCGCAACACGAAGCTCAAAACCGGCCCAAAATAGCGCATCTGCTTCTTGGCGATCGTATGTCCAGGATGGTTCGCCAGTCCCGGATACATCACCGTGATTACCTCGTCACGCGTAGCAAGAAACTCTGCGATGCGCTGAGCGTTTTCGCAGGAACGTTCGAGCCGCAGGGGCAGCGTAGCAATCGAACGAAGCGCCAGCCATGCCTCCATCGGGCCCAGTACGCCACCGGTCAGCGTTCGCCACTGGTCAATCTTTGCTCGCAGCTCCAGGTCGCGGACAGCGACGTGGCCGAGCAGAAGATCGCTATGTCCGGTCATCGCTTTCGTATCCGACGCAACAGAGAAATCCGCTCCCAGAGCCAGCGGGAGCTGTCCCAGCGGTGTCGGCGTCGTGTTGTCGACTGCAACCAGCGCTCCTGCCCGATGCGCTGCCTCACTCAGCAGTGTAATGTCGCAGATCTCCATACCGGGATTGCTCGGCGACTCCAGCCAGAGCAGTCGTGCGCCCTGCAGCAGGTCTGCCTGAGCGTTACCGGCAGTCGGGGCCATGCGCAACACGACGCCCATCTGAGTGAAGTACTCCTGCATTAACACTCGTGCCGCGAAGTAGGCGTTGGATGGCATCACGACTACGTCTCCCGGCCGCAACGCCGTTCCAAAGACCGCTGCGCACGCTGCCATGCCAGACGCAAAGACCAGCGCGTTAGCTCGGTAGCCTTCGCCCGATTCCATCTCCCCGATGGCCTTCTCGAGCGAGGTCCAGGTCGGGTTGTGCGACCGCGCATAGGTGTAGGGCGTGCCCGACGGATCGCCCGGTGTATGGTAGGGCGCCGCGAAGACAGGACCCGAGTGCAGCGGTTCGCCGGGGGCTGGGCGCGTCAATATGGAACGAATGATCTTTGTGGCGTCGCGCATAAGTTTTTAAAGGGTCAAGTTCAGTGTTGAATCGATTGATGGTAGCAGGGTCAGCGTGGTCTCTTCTTTCGACCCTTCGCGGTATTCGAGAAGTGCTCCCAACCACCCGGCTTTAACTCTACATGGCTGCCCTCCCGCGTTAGCATCGTCATCAGGGGGCGTCCGGATCGCCGGCGCTTGATGCTTCCAATCCGTGTAATCGGCACCCCCGCCAGCGAGGTTGGCATCAAGGTCGAAGCTGGCGCGGCAAACAACAGCTCGTAGTCCTCACCACCATGCAGCGCTGTCTCAAGGGCGGTTTCTGCGCCGAATCTGCGTGCTATCGGGTCGATCGGGAGCGCCGCCTGCTCAATCTCTGCGCACACGCCGGAGGCACGGCAGAGGTGGGCGAGATCGGTCGAAAGGCCATCACTCAGGTCGATGCACGCGGTCGCCAGCTTTCGTCGCAGCAGAGAGTCTCCAACGTCCAAACGCGGCTCGGGGAACAGCTGTGGGTGACCCTCAGTCGTCGCTACGTTGAGGACGCGTCTCTTTCGTCGCAGCATCGCCGACAGCTCCGCGGCCGCGCCGCCAAGCTGTCCCGTCACATACAAGACATCGCCAGCGGCCGCTCCGGTGCGCCGCAGCGCGTCGCCCTTAGGGGCCGCGCCGACCAACACGATGTCAGCAAGGATATGGCCATTTTTTCCACCCGGAGATTCGCATGTGTCCCCGCCTGCGAGCGGTACACGATGCATTTCACTTAATGCGCGAAGCCCGATGAAGAAGCGTTCTACCCACGCGCGCCCTGCCGATTCTGTGAGCATCGCACCCGGCAGCGCGAGGGAGAGAAAGGCAGCCAGAGGGGTCGCACCCATTGCAGCGAGGTCGCTCAGTCCGCGCGCGAGGCAGCGGTGGCCGACGGATTCGGGAGGATGCAGGTCGCGGCGGAAGTGCCGCCCTTCGAGAGTAAAGTCGGTTGTGACAAGCACTTCACAGCCGGCAGGAGGGCGCAGAATCGCGCAATCGTCGCCGATGCCGAGGGTGACTGCTTTGTTGCCCGTAGTGAAATTGCGGCGAATCTGCTCGATCAGGCCCAGCTCTCCCAACGGATTGAGCAGTTTTGTCATCTTAAGAGCAGGATATATGGTTGGCGTCGAGTGCGACTTTTGTGGGAGTTACGTGATGACCCGATGGTGACAGTCTGGTTGCGCGAGGGTACCCAGTTTGTTACCCTCACAGAGGACGCTCACGAGAGTATTGCAATACTGAAATGACGATTGGTGAATTTCATTTGCCTTGCGTCATTCTCCCCGATTGCAGACCTCTCCGAGCCGCGGCTTTGCTTCGCGGACAAATTCTGGGCCAAGGTTTCTGCTTGAAGCTAAAAAAGCGTTATTACATCATGCTTGTCAGCCGTGACGAAGACGGCAACCTGAATAAGGTCCCCATCCCTCTTCGATATGCATATGTTTTTGTTGCGGCCGCGGCCATCGGCATGTTTACCATCACCGGGCTGGCCGGGTCTTACTCGCGCATGCTGATCAAGACTGCCCGCTTCAACCAACTCCGGCAGGACCACAACTCGCTCCAGAAGGACTACGCGCACCTCGAGAAGGCAGCGCATGAGAAGGACATCGAGGCGGCTTCGCTGGGCTCTCTGGCGAGCGAGGTCTCTGCGCTCTACGGCCTGACGACGAGCAAGCTGGCGGCGGTCCCAATGGCCAAGCTCGCCGACAATCACCGTGCCAAGTCCGCTGGCGTTGCTGACTCCATCGCTACCGCGCCCCTGGCAGGCTCCACGAACCTCTCCGACGAGAGCTATTACAAGTCGATCGATGCCTTCAACGCATTGCGCAACTCAGCAATGAGCGGCGCAGTGATTCGGCCCATCTCCAACCTTGGCGCCCCTGGCTTCTCCTCGACCGATCTCTTCGGCGGTGGATTCGGCAGCGCGGACCTTGCGTCGTTTGTCCCGACGCTGTGGCCCATCATGGGGCCGATCACCAGCAGCTTTGGTCAGCGTGAGGACCCGATTCTGGGGAACGGCGAGGGCGAGTTCCACACCGGAATCGACATCTCCGCCCCCAACGGCGTTCCCATCCGCGCCACCGGCGACGGCATAGTAAAGGAGGCCGAGATGTCCAGCGGCTATGGACGCGAGGTGGTTATCGACCATGGCCACGGCGTCGAGACCGTCTACGGGCATATGTCCGGCTTTGCGGTTATCGCAGGCCAGACGGTGCTCCGCGGCCAGGTAATCGGCTACGTCGGGCACAGCGGACGCACCACGGGGTCGCATCTGCACTACGAAGTCCGCATCCGCAACACGCCGGTCAACCCGCACAAGTATCTGCGGACGACGCTGGCGAGCCTCGGCACCGAGTCAACGAAGGGTTAACCGCTTCTTTCAGATTGATAACGGCAGGGTTGACGCAACAAGTCAGCTCTGCTTTTTTTTTGCCTCGACGATGTCCGTTGTGTGCCCGACTTTGTTATCGTGGCTCTACCTTTATGACCTTCCATCCGCTCAGCGCGTGGCTCCTGCTTCCAGTCATGCTCCTTCTGCTCGAGATGGGACGGCGGTTCCATCTTGTTCACAAGGCCCCCGTGGAGAGCCCGGCGATCGAAAACGCGATCTTTGCGCTCTTTGGGTTGCTGCTGGCTTTTACCTTCTCCGGCGCAGTTACTCGCTACGACGCGCATCGTCAGCTGGTCGTCGAAGAGAGCAACGATATCGGCGTCGCTTACCTCCGCCTCGATTTGCTGCCTGCAACCGCTCAACCTGAGCTCCGCCAGCTATTCCGCGACTACACCACCTCGCGCCTCCACCTCTACGACACAGTCACGCCAGAGATCTCCCCGGTTACGGAGCGTCTGCAGCGTGAGATTTGGCAGAAGGCAGTCGTTGCATCCGCTGCTCCAGGAGCAAATGTCGACGCCGGGAAGCTACTTCTACCTGCCATTAATGCCATGATCGACATCACGGCCACCCGGCAGGTCGCCTTCTACCTGCATCCACCGGCCGTCGTCTTCCTTTTGCTCTTCGTCTTTAGTGGTGGCTCCGCCTTTCTCGCCGGCTACAGCATGAAACTCCGGAGTCGAAGCTGGTTCCACATGTTCGCGCTGACACTGGCAGTCACGTTCACGATCTATGCCACGCTTGAGATCGAATATCCTCGTGAAGGTCTCATCCGCCTCACCGACACCGACAAAACCCTGATCGCCCTTCGCAACTCCATGGACTAATCGCAAACCCAGGGCCGCTCGCAAGGAACCTCCGTTCCCGCGCGCTGGGCGATTTACCGGGCAACTGGATGCCCGAAGCCCTCTCCGATCCCGCTGAAAATAAACATTTTCCATTGCTTTCGTGCATCTTTTTGGTCATATCCACTGCCATGCATGGCCGATATAGTCACCGAGGAGTAGTGCAGGGCACGCCGTAACTGCCTTGCAGCGATGAGCTGCCCCCGCCCGGTAATTACAAGGGGAGGAGATTTGCATGGTTCAGACTTCTGCCTCTTTTCGAAGGGGCACGCAAGATGCCGAGGGCCAGATCTCGCTGTCGGAGATTATCTCGGCGCTCTCTTATGCGTTGGACCTGACCGAAGGGGCCGTGCATGGGCACGCTCTGCGCAGCTGTCTCCTGGGTATGCGCATCGCGGCGGAGGCAAGGCTTCCATCGGACCAGACGAGCGGCCTTTACTTTGCGCTCCTGCTCAAAGACATCGGGTGCAGCAGCAATGCGAGCCGGATGTGCCAGATTGTCGGCGGTGACGACCGCGCCATGAAGGCGGGGGTCAAATTAGAAGACTGGACCAAATTCCATAAACCTAATCTGCCGATGCTCAAGCTGCTTTGGAAGAACGTCCTTCCGAATTCCAGCGTCACGGCGAAGGTCGGAAGGATCCTTCATATCGGCCTGACACAGGATAAGAACAATCAAGAGATGATCGGCCTTCGCTGCGATCGCGGCGCGAACATCGTCAGGAAACTCGGCATGGGCGAGAACGCCGCCGAGGCCGTCCGCAGCCTTGATGAACACTGGGACGGCAGCGGCTATCCAGACAGCATCAAAGGCGAGCAGATACCGCTGTTGGCCCGCATCTCCGCCGTCGCGCAACATCTCGATATCTTCTCCGCCGGCCGCGGCGCGCAGAACGCAATCGATACGCTGCAGGAGCGCAGTGGCACGTGGTTCGATCCTCAACTCGTCCGCATCACGCTGTCACTGCATCGGCGGGGCACGCTTTGGGCAAACTGCTCGCACGGGGATCGCGAGGAGGACACGCGACAGGCAGTCCTCGATCTTGATGCGGGCACAAAACACACGTTGGAGGCGGGCCAGATCGATCAGATTTGCGAGGCATTTGCCGATGTCGTTGACGCCAAGTCACACTTCACCTTCCGACACTCCTTAGGGGTCGCGGACACGGCGTTTGGCATCGCCGAAACGATGGGCCTCCGTGCGGACCGCGTGCAACTGGTTCGTCGGGCCGCCCTGCTGCACGATATTGGGAAGCTCAGCGTCTCCAACACGATCCTCGACAAAAGCACCCATCTGAGCGCGAGCGAGTGGAAGGCGGTTCACCAACATCCCCGGATCACACGCCTGATCCTCGAACGGGTCCGCTCCTTCCGGGAGATGGCCGTCATCGCGGGTGAGCACCACGAAAAGTTGGACGGCTCCGGCTATCCGGATCGGCTAACTGGGCGCGATCTCTCGCTGGAATCGCGGATCATCGCCGTCGCTGATGTCTTTGGAGCGTTGTCCGAAGACCGCCCGTACCGCGCCGGTCTGAAGCTGGAGGACACCTTTTCCATCATGAAGAGGTTTGCCCCTCATCAGCTCGACGGAGATTGTTTCGACGCGCTGGTATCCCGAGTATCGAGTGACCACGATGTGACGTTTTTCCCTGTGCCGCTGGCTGCGGCTTCCCCGTTGGAATATGCGCTGGAACCCGCGATCTGACCCAGGAGATGCGATGGTCTGCAAAAAATGGCAGCCGAGAGTATCGGCCGCCATCTTCTCTGAATCGTCTACTTGCCGGTGTAGCTGACGCGCCAGACCGTCTTTGTGCCGTCGTCGGTGACGATCAGCGAGCCGTCATTCGCTACTGCGACGCCGACAGGCCGGCCCCAGACCTTGCCGTCTGGTGTGACAAAGCCGGTCAGGAAGTCTTCGTACTCTCCGGTGGCATGGCCATCATGCATTGGGACGCGGATGACCTCGTAGCCGCTGCGGTGGGCGCGGTTCCAGGAGCCGTGCTCGGCTGCGAAGCCGTCGCCGTTGTACTCGGAGGGAAACTGGTTGCCGGTGTAGAAGACCATCTCGAGCGAGGCAAAGTGCGGCTGCAGGATAACGTCGGGAGTGATGACCTTGCCCTTCAGTTCAGGGTGTGTCCCCACTAGGCGGGGATCCTGATGGCCGCCCATGTACCACCAGGGCCAGCCGTAGAAGCCGTCTTCCTTCACACTGGTGATGTAGTCAGGGACGAGGTTGTCGCCGAGGCGGTCGCGCTCGTTGGTGGAGCACCACAGCTGGCCGGTGGTTGGGTTGATGGCCTCGCCGACACAGTTGCGCAGACCATAGGCATACACCTTCAGGAACTTGCCTTCCGGGGTGAACTCAAGAACGTCTGCACGGTGAAACTCGTTGGGATGCGTGTCAGGGTCGTCCACGTTAGAGGCCGAGCCGACAGAGACGAGCATCTTCGTCCCATCGGGTGTGAAGACGATGTCGCGTGTCCAATGGCCACCGCCGCGGAGTTGGGCGAAACCCGGAAGCTCTGGAACGACCTTCTCGGGTGCGCCCGTCGCGACAAGATCGCCCGACTTGTAGGGGATGCGCACAACGGAGTCGGTGTTCCCGATATAGATCCACTTGGGGTTCGGTCCGCTTGGATAGAACGCGATCCCGAAGGGAAGGTTGAGGCCGGCCGAGGCGAAGGTCGAGACCGTCTGCGCTTTGCCGTCGGGGCCAACCCCTCGTAGGACCCAGATCTTATCGCCATGCGAGTCGGCCAGGAAGATATCTCCGTTGGGAGCGGTGCGGATCAACCGTGGTTCTTTGAATCCCTGTGCGTACATCTCGACCTTGAATCCCTTGGGCGCTAGCGGCCACGCACCCTCGGGTCGCGGAACCAGGCTGGGCCCGTTGTCGACAGACTCGTCCGGCTTCGGCTCCGGCAGATCAGCCACCGTCAGTTTACGGCGGACGCCTGGATGCTCCTGGGTGTAGTCGGTGAAGGCGGCCTGGCCCGTGATTGTGGCGCCCGATTGTGCGGAGAGCGAGATGGGCAGGGCCGAAGCGGCAATTGTCAGGGCCAGAGCCCGAACAACAGAGGTGGTCAATTTATGCATGAGAAGTCTCTCCTTGAAGTGTGAAGCCCGTCAGGCGCGGCTGTCCGATAAAACGAATTTTACTGTTGCGGACTTCAAATTCGAGTGAATCCACATTCTGAATAAGGTTGACGAAATGAAAGCGCTGAAAGTTTGCCATCAGCTCCGCATCGGTCGCATCGGGGAAAAGCAGCACCAGCCGGAAGGCCTGCATGAAAAATCCATGGGTGAAAAGGACGATGCAGCCGCCGGGGGCCGTACCTTCCAATCGACGTATCGCTTCACGCGCGCGGTCGAAGAATTGCGTAAACGACTCGGCGCCCGATCCGTCGATGAATGCGTGGTCTTGCCGCTGCCAGTAGGCCAGGACATACGGGTGGCGGTCCTCTTCGCTGGTGCCCCTGTGACGCGCGGGACCGAGAAAGGTGAACTCCTGGATGGGCCACTCCTCGACCGGAACATTGGGGAAGCGCTCTCGCAGCGGTTCGGCGGTCTGCTGTGCGCGCAGGAATGGCGAGACGACGAGGAGCGTTGGATTGCAGGGGAGCCGCTCAGCGAAGTCCCTGGCCTGCGCGTGGCCAAGGTCAGTCAGGGGATTGCTGATGTGGTCTGCTGCTTTGCCTCCGGCGTTGGTCAGGCTCTCGCCGTGCCGAACCAGAATGACCCTCGTGACTGCCGGCGATGCGGGGTCGGTCACGGTCTTTCCTCGGGAGAGGGGGTCGCGAGCTTCCTAATCAGCTCCAGTGGGATGTTCGCCGTCAACACGGCCCGGTCCTTATGCTGCTCGACCTTCGCCGACTCTAATAGCTCGCGAACCTCTGTATCGGGGGCGGCCGTCGGATGCATCAGCGCCTGTGTCTGCTGTACTGACCTCAGAAGCCCCAGCAGCGAACTCAACGTCTCGGTCGCATGGGCCGCATCAGCGTCGGTCGGAGCGATCTGCTCGATGCGTAGATGGATTGTGCCGAGATAGCGCAGGCTCGCGACGAAGGTCGTGTCCTCCGAAAGTGGAAGCTGGAGGCCAAAGATGCTGATATAGCCACGGTCAGAGAAGGGAAGTCCGATATGGCCGATCGCCCACGCGCTCGAGAACGCAGGTACGTCGCTGTAGCGAGCCGACAGCAGCGACGAACCTGCAAACGGCGATGCCGCGGCACGGTGCCGGTCAAGGATGGAGTGGATCTGCTCTGGCGTCGGCATGTTCGATGCGGCGATCGTGTCGTAACCGACCTGCGCGATCCGCAATGGTCGCGTCTCCTTGCCATCGCCAACCGGGACGATGAAGATGTCGTGGTCTGCGTAGGTCTCCTTCGCAGTGGCGATCGTAGCAAGGTACCGTGCGAGGCGTTCGCCATCGAAGCGCCCTTCAAACACCTCGGAGTAGCCGACCGGCCCGTTCGGCCCATTGGGGTCGTCCATGCGGTGCAACGCAAAGGCGACGACGTCAAGATCGCGCTCTGGCACGATGCCGGTGGCGTCGATAAAGCGCTCGTAGTCCGGACTTCGGGTCACTTGCGTGCGATCGAAGTGGGTCGCAGCGCGCAGCGGCTTCAGGTTGGCGTAGATGATCGCGTCCGACTCCGGCAACAGTCGTGCGGCCTCTGGCGGAGCGGCCTTTCGCAGCACCAGCACAACCACCAGCGCGACCATCAGCGCCAGCATCAGCAGCAGAGAGTAGCGTGTGCGCTTACGCATCTGGAACCGCATCAAGGACATGGCCGGTCGGGCGAGGTGTCTGCATAGTTGTTGCGAAGCCGCGTGACTTCTGCGGCTTCGATGATAAGCATAGACCATCTTTACGCCAGTTCGGGTGTCGCGTCTTGATTTGTGGCGCTATTCAACGATGGCGAAGGTATAGATCTTGCCGCCGTTTGTGACGTTGCCGGTACCGGGAGGCAGGATGCCGTATTCGCCTCCGCCGGTGTCCTTGTCGACGGTGAACTGGTAGGTGTGCGGCGCAGTTTTGACGGGGTTGAACTTGACTTCGTCGCGGTCAGCGCCGCCGGTCGAGTGAAAGACCCCGCCAGTAAGAACGCGGAACTCGCGGTTGTCGGAGTTGATGCGGAAGCGGAGGAAGTCGTACTCATTTGCCGATACGCCCTCGGGCACGTAGATCAGGATCTCGATCGGGCATTGGAGCGCGAGCTTCGACTCACGACCGTTGAGGTGGCCGTTGCGGTCTTCCTTGATGATGCCGTGGGTGACGGTCGATTTGATGAATCCGCCGGACTTGATATGGACGATCTCCGGTTCAATGGCGACCCATTTGCCCGTGTGGTCCTTGTAGTAGACGCCGATCTCATTGACGTCCGAGAGCTCGATCGGCCTCTCGGCAACGTTCGTAAGCTGCCGCCGGCCCTTGTTGATCATGGCAGTGATAACGCGATCGGAGACGCCCGCGCCTTTGAGCGCAACCAGCGCGTCAGCGTCGGTAGCGTACTGGCCTGGCTGAGTGTTGATTGTCTCGATAATGAGCTCGTCGCCCAGGCCCGCCTTCGCCATTTTTATTACGGACTCGTTGTCCATCGCCGGGGCCTTGGTCGCCGTCAGCGGGCCGTCGACTGTTTGTGGCGCACTCTCAGTATGTTGTGCGACTGAGACCACCGGAAAAAAGCAGAGGCTGAGGACGATGAGGAAGGAGCGCAGCAGTGCTTTCGACAGTGGCATAGGATGGGCGGGTCCGGGTCGTCGATAGGCTAGCATAGCTGCGATTTTGGACGGTTCGCTCGCGAAGCCCCCGTAAGCCACAGCGGGAGCCATTGCCTGAGGGTCATGGCTATGCTAAAGTTAGCTCTGCGGCGCACTCTGCGCGGGCACTGCTGCGCGTCGTGCGGCTGGGCTTACAGAGGGCAAATTGCTGTGTGGGCTGGCGTAGCTCAGCTGGTAGAGCATCTGATTTGTAATCAGAGGGTCGGGGGTTCAAGTCCCTTCGCCAGCTCCAGTTCCCCGCAGCAGGAAAAGAAAGATGGATTTGGTTGTACTGCTCGACCGTTCTGGCTCCGCAGACCTCCGGTCATTCCTTCAAGGTTGGTGTACCCGCTCGATTCGCGACTTGAATCGCTGACGGGCTTGATGGGCTGAGATGGGTGCTGCACGTTGGAACTTTCAAGCAGAATGTGCACAGGTGGCCGAGTGGTTAATGGCAGCAGACTGTAAATCTGCCGCGTTATGCGCTACGGAGGTTCGAATCCTCCCCTGTGCACCATTAGTTTTGAGGTAGTGAGTGGTGAGCGTAGTGGATTTGAGCCCAGCAGGCAGCGGAAGAATGTGGATCGCGCTGTCCGCGTTTGGGTTGTTGGCGATTTTGGCCTGGCAGACGATGGAGCCGGGCAAGTTTCAGTCGCTGACCTGGATCCTGTTAGGTTTTTTTGCCTTCCGCGTCATACTCGGACGGCTGCGTTCGCGGTAGGATTGGTAGGTTGGTTTTTTCAGGCTGGCGTAGCTCAGTGGTAGAGCACTCCCTTGGTAAGGGAGAGGTCGAGAGTTCAAGCCTCTCCGTCAGCTCCAGATTTGGAAGGGCATGGCTTCAGCCGTGCCGAGTAGAGTGCAGCAAAAGGGGCTTTAGCCCCTGAGGCAAGCGGGAGTAACTCAGTGGTAGAGTCACAGCCTTCCAAGCTGTTGGTCGCGGGTCCGATTCCCGTCTCCCGCTCCAAAGATTTTCATCGCGGTCCGGCACCCATAGATCGCAGGAGAGTGTGTTGAGCAGTATGTATCAGCAGCCCGTACTTCCCATCTCCGATCCGCAGACCTTCAACGCGGTGAAGAGTGCAATCGAGGCCTCGTTTTCTGCAGGCCATGTAGCAGAGTTCCTGAAATCACTGGAACGGTCGAAGCTGCGTATCCGCGACTTCGAAGACGTCCTCGGCAAGGGCAACCTGGGAGCCAACACTGCCGCGGAGTACAGCCGGCTGGGCAACGGCGATCAGGGCCAGATCCGCGAACTGTATCTCGCCAGCCTGGAGCACGTCGCACCGGAGCTGCGGGAGAAGTTCTTCAAGCTGTACGCGTACTACTGAGCGTTTGCGGGTACCCCAGATTTAGTTTTCACAGCTAAGTTTCGTTTGAAGTATTCACCTGAACCCGGTGCATGCGCCGGCCAACACGAGGAGACGAGCAGTCATGGGCAAGGAAAAGTTTGACCGGTCAAAGCCGCACGTAAACATAGGGACGATTGGGCACATTGATCACGGCAAGACGACGCTGACGGCGGCGATCACGAAGGTATTGTCGAAGCACAACCCGAAGAACACGTTCCGTTCGTTCGACACGATCGACAACGCGCCGGAAGAGCGTGAGCGCGGCATCACGATCGCGACCTCGCACGTCGAGTACGAGACGCCGAACCGGCACTACGCGCACGTCGACTGCCCCGGCCACGCCGACTACATCAAGAACATGATCACCGGCGCGGCGCAGATGGACGGCGCGATCCTGGTGGTCGCCGCGACCGACGGCCCGATGCCCCAGACCAAGGAGCACGTTCTGCTGGCGCGCCAGGTTGGCGTTCCGTACATCGTCGTGTTCCTGAACAAGTGCGATGCGGTCGAGGACGAAGAGCTGATCGAGCTGGTGGAGATGGAGGTGCGCGAGCTGTTGTCGAAGTACGACTACCCCGGCGACGACACCCCGATCATCCGCGGCTCTGCGCTGGGCGCGCTGAACGGCGAAGCCAAGTGGGAGGCCAAGATCGACGAGCTGATGGAGGCGGTGGACAAGTACATTCCGCAGCCGGAGCGCGCGGTCGACCAGCCGTTCCTGATGCCGATCGAAGACATCTTCTCGATCTCCGGTCGTGGCACCGTGGTCACGGGCCGTATCGAGCGGGGCAAGGTGAAGGTCGGCGAAGAGTCCGAGATCGTCGGCTTCCGCGAGACCCGCAAGACGGTGGGCACCGGCGTCGAGATGTTCAAGAAGCAGCTGGACGAGGGTCTGGCAGGCGACAACGCCGGGCTGCTTGCTCCGCGGTATTGCGAAGGAAGATGTGGAGCGCGGCATGGTGTTGGCCAAGCCAGGATCGATCAAGCCGCACACCGACTTCAAGGGCGAGGTCTACGTGCTGTCGAAGGAAGAGGGCGGCCGCCACACTCCGTTCTTCAACGGCTACCGTCCGCAGTTCTACTTCCGCACGACGGACGTGACTGGTTCGGCGAAGCTTCCTGCAGGCACGGAGATGTGCATGCCCGGCGACAACATCTCGCTGGAGATCACGCTGCACACCCCGGTGGCCATGGAGAAGGGCCTCCGCTTCGCCATCCGCGAAGGCGGACGCACCGTCGGCGCAGGCACCATCAGCGAGATCATCAAGTAAGGAAAGTGCGTTCTTCGCAAACAAGGAGCGGCGAGCTTCGGTTCGCCGCTCTAATTTCTTGAAAACAAAAGTCTGACTTCCGGCTTTCCGGAATTCGGGTTTTGATGGATAATGGAAGAGGACGAGCGTGGCCTGACTGCTCCTCTCTCCGTTAGAAAATCAGGATTTGGTAGCAGGGGCCATTACCCTGTGTCGCGGCGTGTCAAACGCTGCTTGCCAGCCGAGGTGGCTGGCCACGTTAGAAGGAGATTCATCAATGCGCGAGATCATCACACTGCAGTGCCCGGAGTGCAAGAACCGGAACTACTCAACGACGAAGAACAAAAAGACGACCACCGGCCGCCTCGAGTTCTCGAAGTTCTGCAATACCTGCCGTAAGCACACGGCGCACAAAGAAACGAAGTAATCTCCAGCCGGATCTGGGAGTGAGGCGCTTCAGGCCTCACTCCGCACCACTGGGGGAGTAAGCTCAACGGTTAAACTGTCGGTCTCCAAAACCGAACTTCTCGGTTCGAATCCGAGCTCCCCCGCCAGTTTGCCCGGCTCCCCGAGTCCGGGAACAGACACCACCAAGCAAGACGAAGATTGAGGCAGTACTATGGCCAAGACAATAGCGGTAACCGAACAACCCAGCACCGGCTTGCAGCAGTTGAAGGCGCAGCCTCGCTCGCCTCATCAATTTCCTCAAGGACGTGCGCAGCGAGATGCGCAAGGTGATCTCCCCGTCGCGTGCCGAGGTGCCAGTCGACCACGATCGTTGTTCTCGTCACGGTCTTCATCTTCGCGGCGTACTTCTGGCTGGTGGACAACATCATCGGCCGGGCGATTGAGGCCCTGTTGCACCGCTTAACCCAGCACCACTAAACAGCAGATTTGGCGTTACCAGCAAGGCCGGTAGAGAGAAGCAGACGAATGCGCGAAAAAGGCACAACCATGGCGGCAGACAGAACAGAATCCGGAAGAGCAGAACCCCGAGGCGAACGCCGCGGGAGAGCCCACGGAGCAGCTTGCCCCGCCGGTCAACGAAAACTTCAAGTGGTACATCATCCACGCTTACTCGGGCTTCGAGCGTAAGGTGCGTGAGTCCCTCGAGAGCCGCATCACGGCCTTCGGTCTCCAGAACAAGATCGGCCGCATCATGATTCCGACCGAGCCGGTCACCGAGCTGCGCAATGGCAAGAAGTACACCATCGACCGTGTCTTCCTGCCCGGCTATGTCCTCGTCGAGATGGACCTCGACAACGACCTCTGGCACGTCATCAAGAACACGCCGCGCGTCACCGGATTCCTTGGTACCGGCGACAACCCGGTCGCCCTCTCCGAGCAGGAGGTCAGCTCCATTCTCTTCCGCTCCGACGCAGCGAAGGACAAGCCTTCGATGAAGGTCAAGTTCGAGAAGGGCGAGCAGGTCCGCATCAACGAAGGCCCATTCGCCAACTTCACCGGCGCCGTCGACGACATCAACGAAGACAAGCAGACCCTGAAGGTGATGGTCAGCATCTTCGGCCGCTCCACCCCGGTCGAGATCGAGTTCTCGAAGGTGGACAAGGTCACCGAGTAATTCTGCTGACCGGAACCGCGATTTTAGTAACAAATATCAAGCAGCAGGCAAGAGCGTTCAGCATCAGGTCGGGCCCGCCGCTGGAAGAATAAAGAGGATTTACCGCAAATGGCACCGAAGAAGATCACTGGATACGTCAAGCTTCAGATCATGGCCGGCAAGGCCACCCCTGCACCCCCGGTCGGCCCCGCGCTTGGCCAGGCCCAGGTCAACATCATGGAGTTCTGCAAACAGTTCAACGACCGCACCAAGGGGCCGGATCTGGCTGGACTCACCATCCCCGTCGTCATCAGCGTCTACGCCGACCGCAGCTTTAGCTTCATCACCAAGACGCCCCCGGCCCCGGTGCTGCTGCTGAAGGCCGCCGGCATCGAGAAGGGCTCCGGCACTCCGAACAAGGAGAAGAAGGGCAAAGTCACCGAGAAGCAGATCATCGCCATCGCCACCCAGAAGATGCCGGACATGAACGCGACTACCGTGGAAGCGGCAGCTAAGTCCATTCGCGGCACCGCTCGCTCCATGGGCATCGAAGTCGTCGCTTAACTTCGAAGGCACCGCTCCATCCTCGCCTTGAGTGAAGGGAGGACGCAAGGGTTTCCATTGACAGCATTCCGTCGATTAGGAGACTCGGGCGTCCTCCTTCGCCGTTAACTCGTGCCGATCTGGCCCCCTCATTCCTGGTCACTGCCTGCCAGGCCAAGGACGGCACGATTGTGGAGGTCTTCGAGCGGGTGGTCGGCGGCACGGCGCGCGCCCACACCAACGCCGCAGTATTGAAGCTATGGGAGCGATACGCCGCCGCCTGCGGCTACGTGCTGTCGGCCACGCTCTCCGAATCCTCCAAACAATTCGCATCCTTCACCCCTATCGAACTCTAAGCAAACAGTCTCTGCTGCGTTGCGGGGCCGATCCTCTGCGGCGGAATCCGTCCACCACCCACGTTCCGCGTCAGCAGAGCTTCGCCTGAGCGTTGCGGCAGACCATACCGGCGGCACGCAGCATCTACCATCTTTGCCAACTTCTCTCGATAGGCCCTTCCGGCAAAGTCCGCGGTGGCAAAGCGCTTCGCGTAGTCGGCCTGCAGAGAAGGGAAGTGCTCACGAACGAAGTTCAGGTAAGTAGGACGTGAGCACGGCTTGAGGAACAGCGGATGCGCCGCAAAAAAACTTGCACCCACCGCCGCAGCGCGCCGGGCCAGGCTATCCAACGCCCTCTCGTTGTCCGTAATTCCGGGCAGCAGCGGCGAACCGAAGACCCCGGCGACGATCCCCGCCTCCCGCAGCCGCTTCACCGCTTGAAAGCGAAGATCGGGACGCGGAGCACGCGGCTCCAGCAGACGGGCCAGTTTTGCATTGGGGGTCGTGATTGTCATATGCACCACAAGCTGATTGCGCCGCGAGATCTCCACGAGCAGATCGATGTCCCGTTCAATCAACCGCGACTTGGTCACGATCCCCAGACGATATCCAGCCTTACGTGCAAACACCTCCAGCAGGCCGCGTGTGATCAGCGCTCGCCGTTCGATTGGCTGGTAAGGATCTGTCGCCGTTCCCAGTGCAATCTCCAACTCCGGATTGATCTTCTTCAACTCCTGTTCGAGCAGCCACACTGCGTTCTGCTTCAAGAAGATCATTCGCTCAAAGGAAACCGGGTCGCGAATGTGCCATTGCCGTTGAGGCCGAGCCACGCGTTAATTCTTCCCCGTCCGAAGCGGCGGCCTTTGGCGCCATAAACTCATGCGTATACCGGGCATAGCAGTACTTGCAGCCGAACTCGCACCCCCGGTACGGGTTGATGCTGTAAGCCAGCGAAAGCTGCCGCTTCGACACCGACCGGTTCAGAATGCTCCTTACATCCAGCGTCTTGAACTCGATCAGATGACCCTCGCCGGCATGTTCGGCCCGGGCGGCCATGCGGGCAAGTCCAGTGGGCTGCTGGGGGAGGATGGGGAAGAGGTCCGCGCTGCTTAGTTTCGCCATTTGTTCGCCTTCCGTGAAACGACTATAGGCCGGTCCTCGGCAATCGTCAAGCAGCATTTTCTGGTCACTTCACAGCTTTCTGGCACTTTTGCCAGTGTCCGCAAATATATGGCCCGCGTAGACTTTTCCTGGTACCCGATCGGCGACACCTGTCCTAACGCCGGCGGTTCTTTGAGAATGGGATAGCCAAACGACGATCGTGATAGTCGACGGGCACATCATGTTCGCCTTGGGGGGCGACAGGAGTGTGATGCTATGGGAGAGTCCCTCGCTCATCTTTGGCAAAACGTCATTAACCGCGTCACCGGGCCCATGCATCTCCGATTGCTCCTGCAGCCTGCCGTCGCAACCTTTTTTGGCGTACGGGCCGGATTGAGAGATGCGAGGGAAGGCCGCAACCCATATCTGTGGACAGTTGTCTCCGTGCCCGAAAGCCGGAAAAGTCTGCTGAAAGAAGCCTGGGACCACGTCGGCAAGGTATTCGTCATCGCATTCGTTCTCGATGCAATCTATCAATACATCGTCCTCGATCGTGTTTACGTCACCGGAGTGATAATCATCGCCGTCACGCTCGCCCTCATTCCCTATCTTGTGTTCCGTGGATTCGTCAATCGGTTCGCAACCCGGCGAGCCGGTCAAAAGGACAGCACCCCGGCGAAATGATGGTTGAGTCCAAAGTAGACAACTCCACAAACTAGCCGTGGATCGCACCTGTCTCGTCTATGAGCAGACCATGACGATGGCGTGGAAAGATTCACGGAGTTGATCAGCAAGCATCGATCTTGCACAATTCCGCTTGGAGACTCAGGTCCCTCAACGGCGACCTTCACCTGAGGCCGGATGAAGTCACCCGAACGGTTGATAAAGGCGCAGACGTTCCTTCTCTCGCACAATCGATTTGCCCCGCCCGCGAAGCAGATCTTCGAGAGTGAGCGTTCCACTGACCCGACGCGTCGCGCGGTCTACGACGTCGATACTGGCGACCCCCTCCGTTGCCATGAGCTCAGCCGCGCCCCGGCACGTGCCGTCGGCATAGGCAAACAGCTTCGGCAAGGAAGCGTCCTCACCAAAAAACACCTCCTCAGATAGAGGTGACATGAGCTCGCCGACAAGTACGAGTTCTAGCGGGTCGACCCCGTACTCACGCGTGAGGTGGTACCCCCGCCGGCTCAACTTCTCCGTAAGGATTGAACGCGGCATCAAGAGGGCGGTCACCAGATAAGCAGAGACACAACCCATCGTCAGCGGCAGCAGCGCAGGAAGGCAGTGCGTCACCTCCAGGCTGAACAGGATCGCCGTCAGAGGAACACCGAGGGACCCTGCCAGCATCGAGCCCATCCCAATCAGGGCCCAGAATGCCTGCGTCTCAACCGGTGCGTGGGCAAGATGCCCGGCAAGCGCGCCGACCGCTCCGCCGATCATGAGAAGAGGTGCGAGCACTCCGCCCGAGGTGCCCCGATCCAAGAGAAAACGCCCACATCAGCGACTTCGCAAAGAGGATGCCGAAGATCAATGCCATAGGCGCGTTTCCGTGAAGCAGCTCGGCGATATTGTCGTAACCCACACCCAGGCCGCGCGGGAAAAACAGACCCCCCACGCCAATGCCAAGCCCTCCGATCGCCGGCCACCACATCCAATGCACGTGCAGCCGTTCGAACATGTCCTCGAAGGCATACATCATGCGGCTCATGCCCGCTGCGATCAGTCCGACCAGCGCACCTAGAATTGCCGCACCGATTGAAAATTGGGCCTGGTGCACATTGCCGACCAGCGGCATCGGGAAGATCGGCCCAACGCCGAGCAGCGACACGCGCAATACGCCCGCAGTTGCGCTTGCGATCGCGACGGGGACCAGGCTTCGCGGCCTCCATTCAAACAGCAGCAGCTCGACCGCGAGCAGAACTGCAGCGACCGGTGTCGCAAAGGTTGCCGACATGCCTGCAGCTGCCCCGGCAACCAGAAGCGTTGTGCGTTCCGCATCCGTAAGTCGAATCCATTGCGCGACCAACGAGCCCAGAGCTCCGCCCGTCATAATGATCGGGCCCTCTGCACCAAACGGACCACCGGAGCCAATCGCGATCGCCGCAGAAACCGGCTTAAGGATGGCGATCTTCGGGTCGACACGCGCACGACTCAATAGAATCGCCTCGATCGCCTCAGGAATACCGTGCCCTCGTATCTTGTCCGAGCCGAAACGGGCCATAATTCCCACGAGAAGGCCGCCAATCACAGGGACCACGATCATCCAGTGTCCCAGCGGGCTCCCTGCCGGAGATACGCCGACCGAACTGAACCGGTGATAGTAGAAAAGGTTTGTCGATATTGCGATTAGTCGAAGCAGAAGCGTTGCGAGCAGGGTCGCGCCGACGCCGATAACGAGAGCGACGCTGGACAACAGCCACACGCGTCTGTCCACGGTAAAGTCGCGAAGTGCGGATGGTTCAGATTGCAATGTCTTCTCCTTGCGGCCGGTCCATTATCTGGCCATGTGCCGATTCAATCGCGGCCAGCGTTCGTATCAGCCGTGGCGCGAGCTCGTTCAGCTCACGCGCATGGTCCCGTGACAGGGCGTCAAGAACTTGCTCGCCCTTGCGCGTCAGCTCCAGGAGGATGCAACGACGGTCGTTCTTATCGTGAGTCCGCCGAATCAGGCCGGCCTCCTCGCAGCGCATGCTCAGCTCCACAACGCTGTTGTGCCGCAGGCCTAGACGCTCAGCCGCATACCCCACCGTCGCCGCCGCTCCCTCAGGCCTTCCAGCGATCTGCAGCAGGAGCTGGTGCTGCTGCGGCTGAAGATCAAACTTCGCCACGGCCGCCTCGCTGAACTGAAGGAAAAGCCGCAGCTGATGGCGAAACTCCGCCAATACTCTCAGCCTTGCGCTGGCGGTCGATTTCTTGTCATTGATTTCCTTCATACGGTAATTATATCGTATAACGATGTAATCTGCGTCCCGGCCATTCTGCCCTTTCTTCGCAGTGCTTTGAACGTTTTTGACCCCCATCGGCGCTATCTGGGAGACCCGGAGGCAGCAATTGACGTTCCGGTGTGATTCCGGCATACTTATGAGAGTGCCTCAATGCCCAGTTGAGGCCAGTCGATAACCACGCCCGGAGAGAACAACTCCAGAGGGGTGGGAGACGAGGGAAAATGGCAAGGAAGCTCTCAAAGAATCTGGAGAAGGCGCGCGCGCTCGTTGAGCCCCGTCCTTATCTGTTGGCGGACGCAGTTCCGCTCCTGCAAAAAGCAAAGTATGCGAAGTTCGACGAGACCGTCGACCTGACCATGCGTCTCGGAGTCGACCCCAAGCACGCCGACCAGATGGTTCGCGGCACGGTCGTTCTCCCCCACGGCCTTGGCAAGTCCAAGATCGTCGCCGTCATCGCCTCGGGCGATAAGGTGAAGGACGCACAGGCTGCCGGCGCTGAGTTCTTCGGCGGCGAAGAGCTGGTCGAGAAGATCCAGAAGGAAAACTGGACCGCCTTCGATGCCCTGATCGCCACCCCGGACATGATGAAGTCGGTCGGCCGTCTCGGTAAGGTGCTCGGCCCCAAGGGCCTGATGCCCAACCCGAAGACCGGCACCGTCACCACCGACGTCGCCGCTGCGGTCAAGGAGATCAAGGCCGGTAAGGTCGAGTTCCGCACCGACAAGACCGCGCTGGTCCACGTTCCCGTCGGCAAGCTCTCGTTCGATCCGCAGAAGCTGGTCGACAACGCGATGACCGTCATCACCAGCGTCGTCAAGGCCAAGCCTTCGGCGGCCAAGGGCAAGTACATCAAGGGTGTCACGCTCAGCTCGACGATGGGCCCCGGCATCCAGCTCGACTACGCCGCTGCCGAACTGGCAGGCAAGGCCTAATCTCGAATTTAGTTAGCACGAAACCCCATCTGGCCGCGTAAGCGAGGAGTGGCGGAAGCGAAAGCGAAGAGGATTCAGTCATGGCATTGACCAGAGCATCAAAGACGGAGAAGGTGAAGAAGCTCGCAGCCGAGCTCGAGCACTCGACCTCCGCGATCATCGGCACCTTCAAGGGTCTCACCGCCTCGAAGGACTTCGAGCTGCGCAAGACCATTCGCGGCGCCGGCGGAAGCTATCACGTCGTCAAGAACAAGCTGGCCGCGCGCGCCGCCGAGGGCACCAAGATCGAGGAGGCGCTCCAGGGTCTCAAGGGCGTATCTTCGGTTGCCTACACCTCGGGCGATCCCGTCGCGCTCGCCAAGGCCCTGTCGACCTGGGTCAAGGACAACGCAGAGTTCACCTTCAAGCTGGGCATCGTCGACGGCAAGGTGATCGACGTTCGCGAGATCGGCGAACTGGCCACCATGCCGGGCAAGGAAGAGCTCTTCTCGAAGCTCCTCTTCCTCATCAGCTCCCCTGCGCAGCGTCTGGCCACGGTCATCAACGCCACCGGCCGCGACCTCGCCGTCGTCATCAATCAGGGCGTCGAGAAGGGCAAGTTTGCTGGCCCGGCCGCAGTTGCCGCTCCTGCTGCACCTGCCGCAGAGGCGCCAGCCGCGGTGGCAGAGGCTCCAGCCGCAGAAGCTCCGGCAGTCGAAGCGGCCGCTCATGTCGAGGAATCAGCCGCTGGCGAGCAGCCTTCGGGCGCCGCACAACCTGAAAACTCCACCGCATCGCAGGGTGGGGAAGCCGCAACCACGGATCCGGTCGAGGGATAACAAGTTTCGCCTGGTCTTCTCGGGTGCGCTGGTCTGGGCGCAACGGAAACCCTGGAAGGCATAGGCAGCCGAGGCGCAGTCGGCCTCGGGAAGCAATCAGTAGCCAGCAGTACAAAAGTTCAGTTCTATTGGAGAAATAACATGGCAGACATCCAGCAGTTGGAAGAATCAATCGTTAGCCTCAGCCTCCTCGAGGCCTCGGCCCTGGTCAAGAAGCTCGAAGAGCGTCTTGGCGTTTCGGCAGCAGCGGCAGTTGCAGCGGCCCCGGCAGCAGGCGGCGGCGCGGCAGCAGCAGCTCCGGCTGAAGAGAAGACCGAGTTCACCGTCATCCTGAAGGATGCCGGCGCGAATAAGATCAACACCATCAAGGCTGTACGCGAAGTCACCGCCCTTGGCCTGAAGGAAGCCAAGGACCTGGTCGACGGCGCTCCCAAGCCCTTGAAGGAGAACATTTCGAAGGACGACGCGGCCGCCATCGCCAAGAAGTTCGAAGGCGTCGCCACCGTAGAAATCAAGTAGTTACCTCCCAGCTTGCACTCCGGGGCGGAACGCGATATTCTTGAGGGTAGAGAAAATTCGTTCCGCCTTGGCGTGTCCATTTGGCGGAATTACTTTTGCAAACTTTGGGTTGTACCCGGATCATCCTGTCATAACAGGTTAGGGAACCGGCCACTATCGCTTCGAGCGGCGGACGCGCATAGTGCAATAGGCATCAGCGAGCGGCAGCAAACTTTGGGGTAAGGCGAACCTCAAAATGGCGGCAGGCATTCATACCACCTATACAGAAACAGTGCACAAGTCGACCTTTGCGCTCATGGGACACGCTGTCCCTTCGAGCGCTTTGCCGTGTTTACAGGCATAGCAGCAGTACTGCACGCGTTCTTTATAGCAGCTTCGAGCGCTCGCAGTCAGTAAAAGTTTCGAGATTTATTTAGTGCCGGGAGACACCACACGGCAAGACATTCTGCGCACGGGGCCTGCTGCCGTCGAGGACAGCAGGAGCCGAAGACCTTAGCAACTGCGCAATCAGGACCAAACCCGGAGGGCATGACCAAAGCCCTCCCCTCACGAGTGCAGCCAGCCATGTGATGCTGGCAACCGCACCCGGGAGGCCTCGAAGGTCAGTTTTCAGGAGAGAGCATGTCTGGCGAGTCCAACAACAGCGAAATGCGCGCGATCCGTAGCCGTCTTGATTTTTCAAAGATCCCAACGTCCATTCAGATCCCCAACCTCATCGAAGTCCAGCGCCGCAGCTACGAGCGCTTCCTGCAGATGGACAAGCTCCCCCAGGAGCGCGAGGACAACGGCCTGCAGTCCGTCTTTACCTCGGTCTTTCCCATCACCGACTTCCGCAACGTCTCCGAGCTCGAGTTCGTCGACTTCTCCATCGGCAACTGGGAGTGCAAGTGCGGCTACCTCAAGGGTCTCAACCACCTGCGCACGGCCTGCACCCACTGCGGCCACATGGTCATCACCGACCCCTTCCACCCGGGCGACGTGCTCTGCAACTTCTGCGGAACCTACAACAAGAACACCCCTGACTTCTGCACCAAGTGCGGCGACCCCGTCGGCCTGCAGCTGAAGTACGACCAGGCCGAGTGCGAAGAGCGCGGCATGACCTACTCCGCTCCGCTCAAGGTCACCATCCGCCTCAAGATCTACGACAAGGACCCCGAGACCGGCGTCAAGAGCCTGCGCGACATGAAGGAGCAGGAAGTCTTCTTCGGCGACATTCCTCTGATGTCGCAGAACGGCACCTTCATCGTCAACGGCACCGAGCGCGTCATCGTCTCGCAGCTCCACCGTTCGCCCGGCGTCTTCTTCGAGACCGCGAACAACCGCACCTACTTCCTCGGCAAGATCATCCCGTACCGCGGCAGCTGGGTCGAGTTCGAGTACGACCAGAAGAACACCCTCTACGTCCGCATCGACCGCAAGCGCAAGTTCCTCGGCACCATCTTCCTGCGCGCCCTCGGCCTGCGCACCGACGAGGAGATCCTCAAGACCTTCTACACGGTCGACACCATCAACGTGAAGGACGGCAAGCTCAGCTGGAAGGTCGTTCCCGAAGGCCAGCTCACCAACCTGCAGGGCACCCGCCCCGCCCACGCCATCACGGTCAAGGGTGAGGAGCTCGCGCCTGCGACCCGCAAGATCTCGGCCCACTCGCTGAAGGGTCTGCGCAGCCACAAGATCGAAGCAGTCGAGGTCGAGACCAGCGAGTTCGACGGCGCCATGACCGCCGTCCGACGTCGTCGATCTCACCACCGGCGAGCTGCTCTACGAGGCCAACCAGGAGCTCACCGCCGACAAGCTGCACAAGATCCTCCAGTCCGGCGTCACCAGCTTCGAGGTCTTCTTCCCCGAGCGCGACGACGTGGGCAACATCATCACCAACACCCTCCGCCGCGACTCCGTGCGCAAGCCCGAGGAAGCGCTCATCGAGATCTACCGCAAGCTGCGTCCCGGCGACCCACCGACGCTCGACACCGCGACCGCGCTCTTCGAAGGCATGTTCTTCGATCCGCGCAAGTACGACTTCTCGCGCGTCGGCCGCCTCAAGTTCAACATCAAGCTCTACGAGAACCAGGACGCCACCGGCCTCGACAAGCGCACGTTGACCCCCGAGGACTTCTACGGCACGATCCGCTACCTGCTCAAGCTGCGCAAGAACATCGGCACCGTCGATGACATCGACCACCTTGGCAACCGCCGCGTCCGCGCCGTCGGCGAGCTGATGGAGAACCAGTTCCGCATCGGCCTCGTCCGCATGGAGCGCGCCATCAAGGAAAAGATGTCGGTCTATCAGGAGATGTCGACCGCCATGCCGCACGACCTCATCAACGCCAAGCCAGTCATGGCCGCGATTCGTGAGTTCTTCGGCTCCTCGCAGCTCTCGCAGTTCATGGACCAGACCAACCCGCTCTCGGAGATCACGCACAAGCGCCGCCTCTCCGCCCTTGGGCCCGGTGGTCTCTCCCGTGAGCGCGCCGGCTTCGAAGTCCGCGACGTGCACCCCACTCACTACGGCCGCATCTGCCCGATTGAGACGCCGGAAGGCCCGAACATCGGCCTCATCAGCGTCGCTCTCGTGCTTCGCGCGCATCAACGAGTACGGCTTCATCGAGTCGCCCTACCGCCGCGTCAAGGACGGCCGTGCGCTCGACTACGTCTCCGTCGTCAACGCCGGCGAGTCCGGTCTGCGCCAGGGCGACTACCTCGAGATCACCGAGGCCCGCAAGCTGAACGAGCAGTTGAAGAAGGACAAGAAGCGCACCATGGACCTTGCGCCCTTCAGCTTCTACCTCTCCGCGTGGGAGGAAGATCGCCACACCATCGCGCAGGCCAACATCGAGCTCGACGCGAAGCTGAACATCGTTCAGGACGTCGTCGACGCCCGCCGCCAGGGCAACTTCGTCCTCGTCAACAAGTCCGAAGTGGACTACGTTGACGTCTCGCCGAAGCAGCTCGTCTCGGTCGCCGCCTCGCTCGTTCCGTTCCTCGAGCACGACGACGCCAACCGCGCTCTGATGGGCGCGAACATGCAGCGGCAGTCCGTTCCTCTGCTCGTTGCCGAGGCTCCGTTCGTCGGTACCGGTATGGAGGGCGTCACCGCCCGCGACTCCGGCGCCGTCATCCTGGCCAAGCGCAACGGCATCGTCGACTCGGTCGACTCCGAGCGCATCATCGTGCGCGTCGAAGGCGAGCACCACCCCACGCAGCTCTCGCGTGAGGTCGGCTCGGACATCTACCAGCTCACGAAGTTCAAGCGCTCCAACCAGAACACCTGCATCAACCAGAAGCCGATCGTTCGCAAGGGCGACCGCGTGGTCAAGGGCCAGGTCATCGCCGACGGTCCGTGCACGGAGCAGGGCGAACTCGGCCTCGGCCGTAACGTTCTGGTCGCCTTCATGCCGTGGCGCGGTTACAACTTCGAGGACGCGATCCTCATCTCGGAGAAGCTGGTCCGCGAGGACTACTACACCTCGATCCACATCGAGGAGTTCGAGATCGAGGCCCGCGACACGAAGCTCGGGCCGGAAGAGATCACGCGCGATATCCCCAACGTCAGCGAGCACGCTCTGCGTGATCTCGACGAGTCGGGCATCATCCGCATCGGCGCGAAGATCGGCCACAACGACATCCTCGTCGGCAAGGTAACGCCGAAGGGTGAAACGCAGCTGACTCCGGAAGAGAAGCTCCTCCGCGCCATCTTCGGTGAGAAGGCCGGCGATGTTCGCGACGCCTCGCTGACGTGCCCTCCGGGCATCGAAGGCACCGTCGTCGACGTCCGCATCTTCTCCCGCAAGGGTCAGGAGAAGGACGAGCGCGCCAAGCAGATCGAGCAGGAGATGATCGAGAAGCTCGAGCGCAACCTCGCCGACGAGATCCGCATTCTCACCGACGAGCGCCTCAAGCGTCTCGAAGCGATTCTCGGCGCGAAGGAAGTCCTCGCCGACCTGCACGACGAGCGCACCAACAAGAAGCTGCTCAACAAGGGCGACGTCCTCGACCGCGACACCATCGAGCTCATCAGCACTCGTAACCTCAAGCGCATCCGCTACGCCGACAAGGACCCCCGCGTCAACGAGCAGATCGACGAGATCGAGGAGATGACCTCGCGCCAGATCGACGTTCTCCGCAAGATCACCAACGAGAAGATCGGCAAGATGCAGAAGGGCGACGAACTCTCCCCCGGCGTCATCAAGATGGTCAAGGTCTACATCGCCATGAAGCGCAAGCTCTCGGTCGGTGACAAGATGGCCGGACGCCACGGTAACAAGGGTGTCATCGCCCGCATCCTTCCCGAGGAAGATATGCCGTACCTTCCCGACGGAACTCCGGTCGAGATCGTCCTCAACCCGCTCGGCGTGCCTTCTCGTATGAACGTCGGTCAGATCCTCGAGACGCACCTCGGCTGGGCCGCGCACGAGCTCGGCAAGCAGGTTGCCGAGCTCGCCGCGACCTACGAGAAGGCCAGCGAGGTCCGCGAGCTCTTCAAGGCGCGCTTCGCCGGCACCGCCGCTCTCAACCAGCTTCTTGACCTCGACGACGAGCAGACCATGCGCGTCGCCGCCGGCATGAAGCGCGGCATCTGGTTCGGCACCGCGGTATTCGACGGCGCACGCGAGACCGAGATCAAGGCGCTTCTCAAGGCCGCTGGTCTCCCCAGCTCGGGCAAGACGCAGCTCTACGATGGCATGACCGGAGAACCGTTCGAGCAGCCCGCCACCGTCGGCTACATCTACATGCTCAAGCTCTCGCACCTCGTCGACGACAAGATCCACGCTCGCTCCATCGGACCGTACTCGCTCATCACCCAGCAGCCGCTGGGCGGTAAGGCGCAGTTCGGCGGACAGCGCTTCGGCGAGATGGAGGTCTGGGCCCTTGAAGCCTACGGCGCCGCCTACATCCTGCAGGAGCTGCTCACCGCCAAGTCCGACGACGTCTTCGGCCGTACCAAGATCTACGAGGCCATCGTCAAGGGCGAAGCTGCCATCGAGCCCGGTGTACCCGAGTCGTTCAACGTTCTCATCCGCGAACTGCAGTCGCTCTGCCTCGACGTCGAACTGATCAAACAGGCCGACCAGAAGAAGCCAGCCACTGCCAGCCATCGCGGCAGCCGACTAACGCACCAAGACCCGAGGAGGTCACTGCGTACACTCCTCGGGCCGCCACTCCAGGTGGCAAGACAATTGAAAAAAGCAACTGCACCAGAACCACCGGTAACGCGATGCACCGAAAGTCATCGCAAAAAGATTTAGCAACCGCAGCACCAATCGCTGCACCTGCCAACGCAGGACACAAGGGAGACGCAAAATATGTTCCGCTCCAGCCCCTTCGAACTGACCGGTCCCATCGCCGACTTCGACGCCATCAAGATCCAGCTCGCCAGCCCCGAGAAGATCCGCAGCTGGTCGCATGGCGAGGTCACCAAGCCCGAGACCATCAACTACCGCACCTTCAAGCCCGAGCGCGACGGCCTCTTCTGCGCCCGCATCTTCGGACCCATCACCGACTGGGAGTGCCTCTGCGGCAAGTACAAGCGCATGAAGCACCGCGGCGTCATCTGCGACAAGTGCGGCGTCGAAGTCACCCTCAGCAAGGTCCGCCGCGAGCGCCTCGGCCACATCGAGCTCGCCAGCCCCTGCTCGCACGTCTGGTTCTTCAAGGGCCTGCCCTCGCGCATCGGCCACCTGCTCGACATCTCCCTGCGTGAGCTCGAAGCCGTCCTCTACTTCGAGTCCTACGTCGTCGTCGATCCAGGCGACGCGCCCGTCAAGGAGCGCGAGGTCATCAAGGACGAGACCAAGTTCCGCGAGCTCGACGCAGCAGTATCCGCCCCTCCGGCTTCAAGGCCATGATGGGCGCCGAAGCCATCAAGGAACTCCTCAAGCGCGTCGACGTCGCCGAGCTCGCCATCGAGCTGCGCGAGCGCATGAAGAACGAGACCTCGCTGCAGAAGAAGCTCAAGTACTCCAAGCGCCTCAAGATCGTCGAGGCCTTCCGCAAGTCCGACAACCTGCCGCAGTGGATGATCCTCGACGTGATCCCCGTGATCCCGCCAGAGCTTCGCCCCCTCGTGCCGCTGGACGGCGGCCGCTTCGCCACCTCCGACCTCAACGACCTCTATCGCCGCGTCATCAACCGCAACAACCGCCTCAAGAAGCTGATGGACCTCCACGCACCTGAGGTCATCGTCCGCAACGAGAAGCGCATGCTGCAGGAGGCCGTCGACGCTCTCTTCGACAACGGCCGCCGTGGCCGCGTCCTCCGTGGCGCGAACAACCGTCCGCTCAAGTCGCTCTCCGACACCCTCAAGGGCAAGCAGGGCCGCTTCCGTCAGAACCTCCTCGGCAAGCGCGTCGACTACTCCGGCCGTTCGGTCATCGTCGTCGGCCCCGAGCTGAAGCTGCACCAGTGCGGTCTTCCCAAGAAGATGGCGCTCGAGCTCTTCAAGCCCTTCATCTATCACCGCCTCGAGCAGACCGGCCACTGCACCACCATCAAGCAGGCCAAAGAGATGGTCGAGATGCAGGAGCCCATCGTCTGGGACATCCTCGAAGAGGTCATCAAGGACCACCCCGTCCTGCTGAACCGCGCCCCGACCCTCCACCGCCTCGGCATCCAGGCCTTCGAGCCCGTGCTCGTCGAAGGTAAAGCCATCAAGATCCATCCGCTCGTCTGCACCGCCTTCAACGCGGACTTCGACGGCGACCAGATGGCCGTGCACATCCCGCTCTCGCCCGAGGCCCAGATCGAAGCCAGCGTCCTCATGCTCGCTTCGCACAACATCCTCTCGCCCGCCAGCGGCCAGCCCATCACCGTGCCGACGCAGGACCTCGTGCTCGGCATCTACTACCTCACCAAGGCGAAGGTCAACGCCAAGGGTGAAGGCCGCGTCTTCGCCAACATCGAAGAGGTCTTCATGGCCCTCGAAGCCAAGCAGGTCGAGACCCTCACCCCGATCCGTCTGCGCTACACCGGCCCTGTCCTCGACATGACCACCGCGTACGACGATCAGGACCTCACCCACACCGAGCCGGTCGAGTTCAACAAGCCAGTACATCAACACGACCGTCGGCCGCGCCATCCTCAACGATGCGCTCCCCGAAGGCATGCCTTACGTCAACGGCCTGCTCAAGAAGAAGGGCATCGGCCAGCTCATCAACTACTGCTACCTGAACCTCGGCCTCGAAGTCACCGTCAAGACCCTCGACCGCGTCAAGGACCTCGGCTTCAGCTATGCCACTCGCTCCGGCCTCTCGGTCGGCCTCGACGACATGGTCATCCCCGACTCCAAGTACACAGCTCGTGGGCGACGCCGAAAAGACCGTCCTCTCCATGCAGCAGCAGTACCTCGACGGCGCCATCACCAACGGTGAGCGCTCCAACAAGGTCATCCAGATGTGGTCCGGCGTCACCGAGCGCGTCGCCGACGAGATGTTCAACAACATGAAGCGTGCCGACAAGGAAGGAGCCATGAACCCGATCTACATCATGGCCGACTCCGGCGCTCGCGGTTCCAAACAGCAGATCCGCCAGCTCTCCGGCATGCGTGGTCTCATGGCCAAGCCCTCCGGCGAAATCATCGAGACCCCCATCACGGCGAACTTCCGCGAAGGCCTCACCGTGCTGCAGTACTTCATCTCGACCCACGGCGCGCGTAAGGGCCTCGCCGACACCGCACTCAAGACCGCCGACTCGGGTTACCTCACCCGCCGTCTGGTCGACGTTGCGCAGGACGTCATCATCTCGCACAACGACTGCGGCACCGTCGAAGGCATCTACGTCACCCCGATCATCGAAGCCGGCGAGACCATCGAGCCGCTGCGCGACCGCATCATCGGCCGCGTCTCGCTCGAGAAGCTCAAGGACTTCGAGGGCAAGACCATCGTCGACGTCAACCAGGAGATCGACGAAGACCTCGCCAACGCCGTTCAGGCCGCGGGTATCGAGCGCGTCAAGATCCGCTCGGTCCTCACCTGCGAGTCCAAGCGCGGCGTCTGCATCCTCTGCTACGGCCGTAACCTCGGCTCCGGCAAGATGGTCGAGATGGGCGAAGCCGTCGGCGTCATCGCGGCGCAGTCCATCGGCGAGCCCGGCACCCAGCTCACCATGCGTACCTTCCACATCGGCGGAACGGCAACGCGCGTCTCTGACGCCTCGCACCTCGAGGCCAAGAACGCCGGCACCGTGCGCTTCATCAACCTCGTCACCGTCCGCTCCAAGGACGGCGGCCTGGTCGCGATGAACCGCAACGGCTCCATCGCCATCATCGATGACAAGGGCCGCGAGAAAGAGCGTTACGCCATCGTCTACGGCGCCAAGCTCAAGGTCGAAGAGGGCACCAAGGTCACGCAGGGCAGCCGCCTCGGCGAGTGGGACCCCTACACCTTCTCTCTCCTCACCGAGATCTCCGGCACCGTCCAGTTCAAGGACCTCCAGGAAGGCGTCACCCTCAACGAAGAAGTCGACGAAGTCACCGGCCTCAGCCGCCTCGTCGTCGCCGACTCCTCCGACGAGAAGCGTCAGCCCGCCATCATCATCAAGTCCGCCCAGGGCAACAAGCGTTACCTCATGCCCTCGCGCGCTCACCTGATGGTTGCCGATGGCGACGAGATCTTCCCCGGCGACATCCTTGCCAAGATCCCACGCGAAACCACCCGCACCAAGGACATCACCGGCGGTCTCCCCCGCGTCGTCGAACTCTTCGAGGCCCGCAAGCCCCGCGATCCGGCAATCATCAGCAAGATCGATGGTGTCGTTCGCTTCGGCGAAGTCTCCAAGGGCCAGCGCAAGGTCTACGTCACCGCCGACAACGGTCAGGAAGAGGAGTACAGCGTTCCCCGCGGTACTTACGTCAACGTGCAGGAAGGCGAACGCCTCCGTGCCGGTGACGCTCTGATCGACGGTCCTCGCAACCCGCACGACATTCTGGAAGTCCTCGGCGAGCGCGCTCTTCAGCAGTACCTCGTCAACGAAATCCAGGAGGTCTACCGGCTCCAGGGCGTCACCATCTCCGACAAGCACATCGAAACCATCGTTCGTCAGATGCTTCGCTGGGTCAAGATCGAAGAGGTTGGCGACACCACCTTCCTCGTCGACCAGCAGACCGACCGCTTCCGCTTCAACGCCGAGAACCAGCGCGTGTTGATGTCCGGCGGCAAGCCTGCCATCGGCCGTTCGCTCCTCCTCGGCATCACCAAGGCGTCGCTCTCGACCGACAGCTTCATCTCGGCCGCCAGCTTCCAGGAGACCACCCGCGTGCTCACCGAAGCCAGCATCAACGGCTCCATCGACACGCTCCGTGGCCTCAAGGAGAACGTCATCGTAGGCCGCCTCATCCCCGCCGGCACCGGCATGGAGTACTACCGCAACGTCCAGCTCTCCCCAGAGCTGGAAGAAGCGGCAGCCCAGGTCCAGCAGGAAGTGACAGCAGCCATCGAAGCCGAAGAGCGCGAACTCGAACAGATGCGCATGGAAGGCGAACAAGAAGAACTAGCCGCCGAGTAGTTCATCTAGGCGTCAAACCCGGAAGGGCCCGGTTTCAACCGGGCCACCAGACGCCTCCTTCAATCAAACACAAAAGACGGACTCAATAGAGTCCGTCTTTTGCTGTTTGGGAGGATTATCGAGAAAGGGCGGGTGGCCCACATCTAACCGCTTGAAATAATCTGGGTGCCCCATCTTCGGCGCGTCTTTTGCGCCTAAGGTGGGCATTCGCGCTCCGCGCGAACCGTTTTGAAGCACTCGTGATTTGAGAGGGAGAACTATGCTCGACCACATTATTCTGACTGTCAGCGACGTCGAACGTTCGCTAGCCTTCTATGAGGCAGCGCTGAAGCCACTCGACATCAAATTTTTCATGCCATACAAAGGCAAAGACGGTCATCCCGATCTGTGGGGATTCGGTGATGGCAAACGGGCGTTCTTCTGGATAAAGCAAGGGAATCCTGATCCAGCGGCCATTCACTGGGGTTTTATGGCTGAAGATAAGGATAAGGTCGATGAATTCTACAAGGCCGCAATCTCAGCTGGCGCCAGAGACAATATCTCACCCCGCGCACGATTGGAATATTACCCGGGATACTACGCCGCTGATGTATTCGACCCTGACGGGTATTCGTTCGAGGTCGTTCATAAAAGCTAATGATGGAACAGGCAGACCATCATCTCTGGTTCTCAGCCGGGTGCCCCACGTCCGGATTCTCGGACGTGGGTTTCCGCACCGGCACGCTCCCTCCGCGAAGCCGTCCTCTTTTCCCCCGCAATTCTGCCGAGCCTTAGACGTGCGGACTTGCTGAGAGATCCCTGAAGAGAAATCGATTTAACGCAAAATAAATCAGCCCGTATTGTCGATTTTTGAAGAGACAATGATTTGACAATTGTCTGACAAACATCGTCATCTCCCGCGCCTATTGTGATACCCGGGTCACCTCCAAAGTGACCTCTCTTCACACAAAAATCAGTCACGAAGGAGCACCCGATGTATCCAGTCAACAGCGCGCAATCCAAGTCAGTCCGGTCACTCTTCCACGGCGCATCTGCCGGTGCCGCGTTCCTATGCCTCTCGATGTTCCCAGCGTCGGCCCACGCTCAATACCAACGTACAGATTTGGTATCGAATCAGGCGGGAGTGGCTCCACTTCAAGATACACACCTGGTCAACGGCTGGGGCCTCGTTTCACTCCCCACGAGTCCATACTGGGTCAGCGACAACGCCACCGGATTCTCAACTCTGTATACCGCGGCTGGCACGCAGGTTCAGCTCTTCGTGACCGTCCCCGCAGCACCGGGGAAGCCTGCGGGAACCCTCGGCACTCCGACCGGTGTCGTCGGAAACATAGGCCTGAACCCAACCGACTTCACCATCACGGCAAATAACACGTCCGGCAAAACCAATTTTATCTTTGCTACCCTGGACGGCACGATCAGCGGCTGGACTCCCGCAGTTGACCCCATTACCGCTGGCAACAGCACCGCCACCATCGCTGCTGACAGGTCGAGCGTCGGTGCCGTTTATACGGGCTTGGCCATCGCAGTCAACGAGTCAAAGGAAGCTTTCTTATATGCTGCCGACGACGGCCAGAACCGCAGGGTCGACATGTTCGATAGCTCGTTCCATTTTGTAAAGTCCTTCAGCGATCCACTCATCCCTAGAGACTTTGCGCCCTACGGGATTCAAGCCATCAACGGAAAGATCTGGGTGACCTACACCTCTCTCAATAACAAGCCGGGCGGATTCGTGGACGTGTTCGATACTGATGGCCGTTTAGTCAGACCCTTTTTTGCGATCTTTGGGCCCCTGAATTCACCCTGGGGAGTCGCGCAGGCTCCCTCTAATTTCGGCCCGATGAGCAACGCGATTCTAATCAGCAACAATACCCCGCAGGGCCGGATTAACGCGTTCAATCCTGAGACGGGTGAGTTCCTGGGATCGCTTCGCGACGACACAGGCCGGCCAATCGAGATAGACCAACTTTGGGCCATTCAGTTCGGGCAGGGTGCTGCTGCCAACGGACTTACCAATCAGCTCTTCTTCACCGCCGGTTCGAGTAACTATGCCAATGGTCTATTTGGCACGATCACGCTCGGAAAGTAGCCCGATCGCCAGCCGGGTGCCCCATCTTCGGCGCGTCTTTTGCGCCTAAGGTGGGCATTCGCGCTCCGCGCGAACGTTCCGCGCGCCCGGTACACGAGTTATCGAGCAAGAATTCGAATTGGAATTTCTCCGCAGACCGTCATCTCTGGTTCTCAGCCATGATCGCTTTTCGGCCATAATAGCTGATCAGATAGAACGCAACTCCGAAAGAGATAATGTCCTTGAAGAGAAACAAACCGATATTGTTCATGTAATGGATGCCGTTAACCACGATGGTGTCATCCGGAGTCGTGATCAACATGGAGCTTGTGGTGAAGAACATGACGACTAGAATCATCCCGCCCAGAATGCCTGCTTTAGGTTTAAAGTAGCCAATGATCAGGAGGATTGCCGCTGTCCATTCAGTGGCCCCGATCATGTCCCCCAGAATATATGGTCCAAAGAGCTTGAACTGCCAACTGGTCAATGGGCTGTTACTGACGAGCGGCATGATGCCCTCTGCTCCGGGTGCTGTCATTTTGAATTTGCCTGCCCACAGCAACATAACGATCATTCCAATGCTGCAAACAAGGAAAGGGATATTTCGATCTGCGACAACAGCCGCGATCTTCGTTAGAACGCTCTTCGCCTGCAGCCCGTTACCCGTGTTCGCCCGAGATCCGTGCACACCATCGCCCGACGTTTCAATCATAAAGGGACTCCTTCATGGATGGTCGCATAGTTCGTCAAATATTGAAGGCCGATTTGAAACACCGTCAACACCCTTGGCGGTGACGGTCCGACGAGAGTAGCCAACTTGAAATTATAATGCGGGACTTCGCCATCCCATCGCGCAAGGGTACAACAGTCGCCGGGTGCCCTATATCCTACCGTCTTCCAATGCTATTCGATCCACAGCGTCCATCCGGAGCCGCATCTCCAATGGCTGTCTCAAAAACCGATGAAACAAGTCAAGTCAGACTCGAAAGAGTCTGCCATATGCCTTGTTCCGCTGCATTCCCATCGAACTCATCGGTGGAGGGTCTGCCGCAAGAGGTCAGGGGAACTACGCTTGATATAGTCCGTCTTTGCCTATCTTCTAATCACTGTTTCAGTCTCGTGATGTAGGGGGCACGTGGCGAGGCGTGTAATCCCTGGGCGTGCCCAGATATGCGTTTGTGAACTACATCTACAAACCAGGGAAGTAAAATTTGGAAGGCGAACAAGAAGAACTGGTTCCGTCAAAACTCAGCCTCTGGAGGAGTTTCATGGAGACACCTGGCCACGTCATCAACGTGATCGAAACCGCTGCGGCCGTGGCCGAACCCTATGCCAACTTCACACTCGCGCATGTCAATGATCACGTCGTTCGCATGAGCGTGATGACCGAGAGCTTCTACTGGCACCGTCATCCGAACTCCGACGAAACCTTCCTGGCTCATCGAAGGGGAACTGCTCATAGACATCGGCGACAAAACAGTCACCCTGACTCGCGGGCAAATGATTACTGTCCCCAAAAACGTGCCGCACCGCACAAGACCCGGGACGGCCAGATCGGTGAATCTGACCGTCGAACTTACAACGATGGAGACGGAACGCCTCGACCAGCCGCTATAGAGACGGTTCCGCTGTCACATCGTCAAGACGACGCGGAACTGGGCGTTGCCGCTCATCATTCGCGCGTAAGCTTCGGCCGCCCTCTCCAGCGGATAGGTTTCAATCATGGGACGCACGCCGCTCAATTCGGCGAAGCGCAGCGTGTCCTCGGAGTCTGCCGCCGTTCCCGCGGCCCAGCCTTGAATCGTCTTGCTTCCAGTGATGAGCTGTATGGGCGTTACCTCAATAGGATCGAATGTTGCACCGATCACCACGAGCTTGCCATTCGGCCCTAGACCATCGATCAGCTCGGACATCGCCTTCGAGCTTGGTGCCGTCGCCAGAATCACCTGCGCCCCGCCCAGCTTTTGCAACTCCTCTGCTGCCTTCGTCGCTTTGCTATCGATGTACACGTTTGCTCCGAGTTTCTTTGCGAGCGCAGCGTTCTCCGGCCCACGCCCGACGGCCGCGACCTTATAGCCAAACTTGCTCGCAAACTGAATCCCGAGATGACCCAGACCCCCGATACCCTGCACCGCAACCAGGTCACCGGGCATCGCACCGCTGTGCCGCAGCGCGTTGTAGGTGGTAATTCCGGCGCAAAGCAGCGGTGCTGCTTCAACGTCACTCAAACTCTCCGGTATCGGCACCAGTGCCTCCACTGGAGCCACCATGTATTCCTGATATCCCCCGTCATAGCTGATCCCCGGAATCAGCATATTCTGGCAATTGCGAAAATCCCCACGCCTGCACGAGAGACACGTGCCGTCGTGGCCGCCGTGCCAGCCGACACCGACGCGCTGCCCCTTCTTCCACTCCGAAACACTGTCACCCACTTCATCGATGACGCCGGCCACCTCATGTCCGGGAACGCGTGGATACTGAATCCCAGGCCACGCGCCTTCTTTCGTGAGCACGTCACTGTGGCAAACACCACAGGCCTGCACCTTGATCCGCACATGTCCTGCACCCGGCTCAGGGATCTCGCGCTCCACGATCTTGAAATCTGCCCCGGGACTGGGGACCTGCGCTACCTTCATGGTTCCTATTGCGACTGCTGTCGTTGCCATAAATCCTCCTGTCAATCTTCGGCCGTTGTAAGTAAAGTCGCCGGAATGCTCTTCCTCTTCATGTCCATCTCCTCCTTTTTTCTTTTTGGAGTGATGAGAATCCGCTCCTTCTTGCTGGAGTGTTGTCGTCGGATGACTTGTTACCGGGGCTGTCTTCTCAGGCGCCGGCCTCTATGTTCGTGCGGACCGGGGTGTTGTTTTCAGACTGAGAGGAAGAACTGGGCGTTCTCAGGTAGAGCGAGTATACCGCCATTTTCGGCGGCCATTCGGAAGGACGTCGCCTTTAAATTGTGGGCTCTGCGGAGTAGGTTGTATGGCTTGGCCGCAAAATATCTCGAACGCCGCTCGGCCGAGTTGAGTGTAAATTTTGTGTTGACGCGGGTCTTGGCTCCCTGCTCCTTGGCCTATACTACTGGCCTGTGCTTCCGGGCTGTCGGCAATCCGGAAGTGGTTCGTCACGCGGAACCGCCCCAGGCCTGAGATCTTCGCTTTTCACCCGGCCAGCGACACCAATGGTTTGCCTCCCGGGTCGTATGAGGTTCCGATCCAACAATGCCCAGGCAATCGTCGACGTTGACGGTTATTGACTATCGCATCCAAACTCATCGTGACACCGGATTAAACACGCAGGGACAGGATTCTCCGAGGCCCTGCGAGAACAGAAGGTAAGGATGGCGAGCAAAAAGACAGTCATCGTCACCGGCGCCTCGCAAGGCATCGGAGCGGCCATTGTCCAGGCCTTTCTGGATCGCGGCTATAACGTCGTTGCGACCTCGCGCCGCGTTTCCAAGGCGGCCTTCGCCGCCTCACCGAACCTCGCGCTCGTCGACGGAGACATCGGTCACGCAGCAACGGCTGAGAAGGTCACCCAGACAGCAATCGCCAGCTTCGGCTCGATTGACCACGTCGTCAACAATGCGGGCGTCTTCTCAGCCAAGCCCTTCACCGACTACACCATCGACGAGTTTCGTGGTTTCGTCTCTACCAACCTGGAAGGGTTCATCTTCATCACCCAGCGCGCAGTCAAGCAGATGCTGGCGCAAGGCACCGGCGGCAGCGTGACAACCATCACGGCGTCGCTCGCCGA
Organism: uncultured Acidobacteriaceae bacterium; assembly: GCA_963756685.1. GTDB lineage: Bacteria > Acidobacteriota > Terriglobia > Terriglobales > Acidobacteriaceae > Edaphobacter. The sequence continues at coordinate 287,476 of CAVWON010000001.1, read as the reverse complement.
CAACCCCATCGCGGGCATTCCGGCGTCGATTCCGATGATCACAAAGGGCGGACTTGATGCAATTACCCTCAGCCTCGCGAGCGAATACGCGAAGAACGACATCCGCTTCAACGCAGTCGCGCCTGGCACCGTCGACACTCCTCTGCACAAAAACAATCCGAAGGACTTCATGAAGACTCTTTCACCGATGGGCACGATCACCGACGCAAAGGACATCGCTGAGGCCGTCGTCTATCTGACAGAAGCTCGTCACGTAACCGGGGAGGTGCTGCACGTGGACGGCGGTGCGCACGCGGGCCGATGGTAGGCGGTAAAGGCTCGCAGCCGATCGGTGCAGAGCGCCGGCTACAGGCAACCTCGGCATTCAGCTCCCGGCCGCCCCCACACCGTTTGGCACCTACGTCGAGACGGTACAGACGGGCAACCTGCTCTTCTTCAGCGGGATGCTACCAGTTGTCGACCACAAGCCGAAGTATGTTGGACGACTTGGGAAAGAGTTCGATACAGAAGCTGGACGAGATGCCGCCTACACTGCGGCCCTGGCTATTCTCGCTGCGGCGAAAAAGCGTCTGGGTTCACTCGACCGAGTGACTCGCGTCGTCCGCCTCGGAGTGTTCATAGCGACCTTCGGGGATTTCTTCGACCAGCCGAGGGTCGCGGACGCTGTCTCGGGCCCGTTTCGAGACGTCTTTGGCATCGAGAGAACTTCGGTTCGGGTGATTGTCGGAGTTGCCAGCCTGCGATCAATAGATTGAATTAACCCAACCGCTTAGGAAAATGTTATCCTTTCTGTGCCGACCGTCCTGAGAATTGGCAACCTTCGCGTAGTCATCTACCCGAATGACCACCGGCCAGCACATGTTCACGTCATCGGTCCGGGGCCTGAAGCTGTCTTCTATCTGAACTGTCCTGCAGGTTCGGTCAGGCTTCGCGAGAACGACGGTTTTCCAGCTCGCGAACTCAACCGCATCGCCCTGGTCCTAAACAAACACGTTTCCGAGCTATGCGCCGTTTGGAAGGAGATACATGACAATCACTAATCTGGAATTCAAACAGGCGAACGCCAGGGCCAAGGCGCTCAAGGCCGGTACTCCGGCCGCAACATCGGCATACTTCGATCGCAGGTCCAGGAAATATTATCGTCAAACTCTCGACCGGCATCGGCATCTTCTTCTCTCCGAAAGACGCACAAGGGCTGGAAGATGCCAGGCCCGCGCAATTGAACGAGATCGAGATAACCCCATCGGGCTTCGGTCTTCACTTCCCCAAACTCGACGCAGACCTTTATGTCCCGGCGCTCCTCGAAGGCTTCCTGGGGTCCCGAAAGTGGATGGCTGCCCGCCTCGGTGCGGCCGGCGGCTCCTCCCGAAGCAAGACAAAAGCCGTGGCCGCTCGCGCCAACGGCAGCCTCGGCGGCCGCCCCAGAAAAGTCGCCGCAAGATAGGTAAGCGAGTGGTTCACCTCAAATCGTAGCCAGGGCCGCCAGGCGATCCGCACTCCTTCCAAAGCTTCTCCCAGTTCCAGGCGCCGTCCCCCACCTTGTGCGGTAACGCGAATCCGAGCTGATGCGCGATCATACACACCTGCCCGCGATGGTGGGCCTCGTGAGCGACCATATAACACAGCATCTCGACGCCAACCGGCCAGGGCCGGGCCCAGCTGTCCCTGCGAAACTCTTCGATACGGCCTCCTCCCCCGAGCGCTTCAGCGAGCATCTCCCCGCAGCGAGCGGCGCTCTCGGCCAATCCCGCACGCGCCTGCTCCGGCGTGCAGTGCGCGCGATTGAGCTGTCGTGGGACCTTCAGATGTGGAGCCGTAAGCCTCACCCACTTCGGTCCGGACATTGTGCATGTGCGTAAAGATCGCCGCAATCGTGCGGACGTTGCCCGGCGGCTTGGCCCTCCAGGCGGCAGGGTCAAGATGTTCGATAAGGCACCTGGTTCATGCGATCATTGGCGGCAAACATCTGGACTGCGGCCCGCCCGAGTTGAGTGTGAGCCTTGGGTTGACGCGTGGTCACGGCTCCGACTCCTTGACCAATAGTACTTCCGGGCCGTCGTCCATCCGGGAAAATAGTCCACGTCATCCGTCACGCTGGACGCAACCGTACCGTCTTCCCAAGACGGGACAGCCCAAAAATAAATCTAAAAAGAGTGGAAAACTTTCACGTGCCATCTTAGGGTCATTTTCTGACCATCTTTCACCAGCGTTCCACCACAGATTAACCATCAAAAAACCACAATCAATCACCATGTTTTCGCAAAAACCCCTGCAAAAACACCGATCCACCGCGATCTAAAAAAATCGCTATGTGGTAGCAGGGACATCCGCCCGGACCCGCATCGGCTGCCGTTTCCAATAGGTCAGCGACCGCCACACCCACTCCATCGGCCCAAACTCAAAGTACCGCAGCCAGATGGTACTAAACGCCATATTGAAGGTCCACATCCCCGCCACGGCATAGTAAATCTTGTAATACTCCACATAGCCATACCAGTGCCACGGCCCCCAGACATAGATCGTCATCATCGTAAGGCTCGTCAGCAGATAATTCGAAAGCGCCATCTGTCCTACCGCCGCGATCCGCGCCAGCAGCCACTTCCCAACACCCGCCTTCAACAAAATCAAGAGCAGCGCGGCATTTCCCAGCGCGCCCGCAATCCTGCCAATGTCATACGGGGCCTGCATCCAAATCAGGGTCTTGAACATGTCAAAGTGTCCGGCCCACGCCTTATAGGCTCCAAAGCCGGTCACACCCCAAGCCAGCGCAAGCCCGATCACCGCAGTCCACGCATACGTCTTCATACTCAACCGGCCGGTCAGAAACCCATTCTTGTATAGCGCCATGCCGATCAGCATCAACCCAACCCAATCGCCGAACCCAAAATACGCGCCCTTGAGTTCGCCCTGCAGCACAGTTCCCGCCATATGGCCCTGTGCCTTCAGGTACCCCTTCTGCATGGCGGCGATGTCCTCGTACTTTTTCTTCTCGCTCATCCGCCAATGTTCCTGCACACCACTCCACCGCTTCAGAGCAGCCACCTCGTCTTCTGTCAACGTCTGGTGTTGCGCCAGCCTTGCATTGGCCTTTGCCGCGGCCTTCTGCGCGCTGTACGCGTTTCCATACTGTCCGCCGAAGATCAACAGGGAGTTGATAAACAGGATGATTCCCGCCACCCACAACAGCCTCTTCACCCGAACATTGCGGAACGGAAACAGAAACAGCAATGCAGCCGTGCCGTAATAGAACAGGATATCGCCGCTCCAGATCAGGTATCCGTGCAACATCCCGAAAAGCACGAGCCACATGTTCCGCCGTGTAAAGATATCTGCTGCCCGTATCCCCGCCCCACGGGCCAGTGCTCGCTCCGTCAACAGGATCACACCCGCCCCAAACAACATGGAAAAGAGCGCACGCATCTTGCCCTCGGCCAGGATCCAGCGCAGGAACCACGCGGCAGTATTGATCTTCCAGTGCGGCCCGCTAAACACCGGCTTCACCGTGCTCAGTGGATAAGCGTAGTTCGTAAATCCATAAGCAAAATCAGCGATGTTCATCACCAGGATGCCCATCAGTGAGAAGCCTCGCAGCACATCCATGCTGCTGATCCGCTCTCCCCGAGCGACCGGCCTCAATGGATTCAACTCTGTGTGTGCCGGGCCGGCGAGTTCTTCAGCAACTCCCGGCGCCACCATGCCCTCATCAAGACCCGCTCCAGCCACACTAGCCATGCAGTCCTCCAAGAGCACCCGCGAATCCTCTAGGCCCAGGTCGCGCGCGTCAATTATTCGGATTTTCACCGAAGTATCCCATCCCGCACCGCTAGCAAGCAAGCGAAATCGCTGGATTCGAACCGGTTGGCGAAATCTAACGGGTCTTACTCAGGCCTCTGTCTTCATTGCGCCGCGATGTCTAAATGCGCAGCAGCGCTGTCTTCAATCTCTTCGAGTGTCGGAGGCATCCATACAGCACGAGCTTCGGCGGACGCGATGACGTCGAAGTCATAGAAGCGCCGGAAGAGGTCGCGCTGCGCTCCATAGCGCTCGACAGCCAATGCGGCGAACTCCTCCCGGGCGATGGGCCGCGCTTGGTCGAAGAGCGTATCGATGGCCTTGATCCAGAAAACAGTGATCGTTTCATGGTAGCCAGAGGTCGCAGTGTTCTTGCCACCCACGGCTTCGTTGTATCGTCTGACGCATTGCCGCATATGGTCGATCGCCAACACCTGTCCGAGGCGATGAACATAGCATGCCCCCGTGAGTAGATGCGCTGCGTGCGTCCAGCGCTCCTTGGGCAGCGTGCCTGACTCGAACGCCGCGAGAAAATCGTCGATCTCGACCTCGGTTGTGGGAAGCGGCGTCATTCTCTACCTTTCACGCATCTTGTGTTCAAGTTCACGCGCAACTACTTGCTGAACTTGGTTTCGATAGGCGGAGTGGACTTCAACTCGCGGGCGCGCTGTTCCACGGCGCGCATGACGCGTAGAATGTTGCCCCCGTAGATCTTCTTGATGTCGGTGGCAGAGTACCCTTTCTCCAGCAGGGCCCGTGTCAGCGCGGGGAACTTATCATAAGAGCTCAGCTCCACGGGAACGCAGCCTACGCCATCAAAGTCCGTGCCGATGCCGACATGGTCGATCCCGCCGACCTTTACGGCGTGGTCGATCTGGGCGACAACGTCCGTGAGCACGGCTGGCGGCAGCTTGGCAGTGGACTCCTCTTCAAGCTTGTCGATGGCAGCGGCCCGCGCGACCGGGTCCTCGATCTTCATGGCCTCCTGGAAGCGTGGCCGCAGCTCTGCCATAATCGGCTTCGATGCGTCGAAGTAGCGCTGCGAGAGGTAGGCGCAGTCGAAGTTGATCTGCATGGTGCCACCCTTCGCAGCGAGCGCACGGATCATGTCGTCAGTCATATTGCGGGTGTGGTTGGAGACCGCCCGACAGCTCGAGTGCGAGGCAATGATCGGCGCCGAGGAGACCTCGAGCGCGTCGTAAAACGTCTTGTCTGCCGTGTGCGAAATGTCGACCATCATGCCCAGGCGGTTCATCTCGCGGACGACGTCCTTGCCGAACGGCGTCAGACCATCGTGGTGCTTCACCTTGGTATCTTCAAAGTCGCCCTGCGAGTCGGCCCAGTTGTTGGTGTTGAAGTGGGTCAACGTCATATAACGAACCCCAAGCGCATAGTAGTCGCGCAGCAGGCGCAGTGAGTCCTCAATAGCATGACCGCCTTCGATACCCATCAGTGCGGCGATCTTGTGCTCATTGTGGGCCGCGACGATCTCGTCCGCTGTGGTCGCGAAGACGAAGTCGTTCGGATGCGCGGCGATGATGTCGGTGCGCGTCGTGTCGATCATCTGCAGCGCGCGGTTTGCGGAGTGGTTGCCTTCGACATACTCGGCCCCAACGTAGACGGCGAAGAACTCGGCGCCGAGGAAGCCCTTCATGCGTGGAAGATCAGTCTGGCCGCCCTTGTTATGTGTGGCGATGTTGTAGCCATCGACGGTCTTCGAAGTGACATCGTCATGCGTGTCGATCAGTATTGCGTCACGCGTAATGCTGGCGACCTCTGCGTCGGTGACAGGCTTGGTACGTGGCGTCTGGGCCGCGACCGGAAGGACAGCAGCAAAAAGGGAGACGGCGGCGAGCAAGCGGAGTCTGCGCAAAGGGTGTCCTTTCAAATATGTGCTTTGCTAAATAATAACGGCAGGGGCAGGTCTGTGAGGGAGCGTCCATGAATTGCCTGGGCCGTCGAAAATCCATCACCCACGTCGAAGCCGCCGCCATGCTAGAATTTCTCGCGAAAAACGTCACCCGAACTTCCGAACCGCATCCAACCAACCATGGAACCATCCGTCCCACCTCCGGACAAGAATACGAGCTTCGCCAGCCCGACCATGATCTTCGTCATTGTCGGCATTATCGTTGCCGCATTCGTGATGTTTCTGGTTTTTCGCCCGAGCTGAAGCCCCACAGGCCCCCCAGTGCAGACAACAAAAAAGGCGAACTCGAATGAGCCCGCCTTTTCTTCTTACCGCTTGTCCTTGCCAGGGGAGGGCACTACAAAAGCAGAGATCTACTGAATCGCGCTACGCAGAATGATCTGCAGGGTCACTGGAACAGCGGTTGGCTCGCCATCCAGCGTGCCCGGCGTATACCGATACTGGCCTACCGCAGCCAGAACGTTATGGTCCATCACTGGGCCAAGCGAACGGACGACCTTCAGGTCCGTCGGCTTACCGGTAGCATCGATCGTCATCTCGATCACGGCCTTTCGATCGAGCCCGAAAACCCGGGGAGTGTCGGAGTCCGATTCAATCTGTACAGTGCTGATCAACTTTGGGGCGACCACGCCGGTCGAGATCCGGAGCGGTGCCGTGGGAGCGGTGCTGTGATCTGCCTCGGAAGTACTAAATTCATTCGGCTGGATCAGTTTGGACTGCAGCGTAGAAGTACCGCGGGTCTGGGTTTGTGCAGGCGAATTTGCCTGGGCGTGAAGCAGCATCGGGGTCAGGAGGAGGGTGGCCACAATTACTTTACGCATATATCTGATCTCCAGGGCAGGAGTGCCCATCACCACAATAATGCGACGATGATACGATTGTCAATAAAATAATTATTGAAAATATTACCCGTTTAGTTCCAGCAATTTGATTGAACAAAAAACTCCGTAGAGTTCAAAATCTAAAGACGGCATCAAAAATCGCGCACCTCCAAAAAGGTGGAAGTTACTCTGGATGGCATGACTTACCTGCTCTGCCTTTTGCTGGCTCTACCCTTGAGCCAACACAAAGCGCCTGCCGTCTTCCTCGTAAAGTTCGAGACCACCGGCGGCAGCTTTATCATCGAAGCCCACCGCGACTGGTCACCTCACGGCGCCGACCGTTTCTACGAGCTGGTCCGCACGAAGTACTACGACGACTCACGTTTCTTCCGCGTCGTCCCGGGCCGCTGGGTGCAGTTCGGCATCAGCGGCGACCCAAAGATCGCCCAGCAGCAACGACGAGTCACAATCCCAGACGATACCCTCAAACAGCACAACACCCTCGGCTACGTGGCCTTCTCCAACACCGGACCAACACCCGGTCCACACAGGTCTACATCAACCTCGGCGACAACTCCGCCCGCAACGACATCGAAGCCGGTTTTGCTCCCTTCGGTCAGGTCGTCGAAGGCATGGACGTCGTCGAAAGACTCTACGGCGGTTACGGCGAACACTCCGGCGGCGGCATGCGCGCTGGCCATCAGGACGAAATGTTCGAAGGCGGCAACGCTTATCTCGATCGCGAATGTCCCAAACTCGACAAACTCATCCGCGCCACCATCGTGCCGTCCAAACGGCCCTGAAAAATCACGCTCCATATGGCGGCATTCGCTGCTAACATTCAACTCGCTATGAAAGTTCTCGTCATCGATGTCGGCGGTACAAACGTCAAGGTTGCCTCCAGTGACATCCGCGTCCCCATCAAGATTCCCTCTGGCCCGACCATGACTGCGGAGCAGATGGCCAAGGATGTCCTTGCTGCCACCGAAGGGTGGGTCTACGACTGCGTCTCTATAGGCTTCCCGGGCCCTGTCGTCCACGACCATCCGCTTGCAGAGCCCCACAACCTCGCCGCCGGATGGATCGACTTCCCTTACCAGAAGGTCTTCGGCAAGCCAATCCGCTTTATCAACGACGCCGCCATGCAGGCCCTTGGCGGCTACAAAGGCGGCCGAATGCTCTTTCTTGGCATTGGGACAGGTCTTGGCTCCGCCATGATCTTCGACGGCGTTGTCGTCCCTCTCGAACTGGCCCATCTCCCCTACAAAAAAGGACGAACGTACGAGGAGTACGTTGGCCTCGCCGGCCTGGAACGTCGCGGGGAAATACGATGGAGAAAATCGGTCCTCGATATTGTCGCGCGCCTCCAGGCAGCAATGGTCTGCGACTCTGTTCTACTCGGAGGCGGCAACGCCAAGCTGATGCATGAGCCTGCCCAGCCACGTCATCCTCGGAGCGAACAGCAATGCCATCGACGGGGGCATCAAGCTATGGCAGGATTCGGCCGTCCCAGCGAAACCGGCCACGCCCTCGCCCGTAAAGGCCCCCAAAGCCTCGGACTGAGCCCATCCCTCAGGCACTCTGTCCGGAACGGCGCCGCGTGAAATCTGAAACAATCGCCACTGGAGACAACATGGCGAACAAATACGGTGAAGCTGCACTAATCGCGGCCCGCATGGACACCTACGGCAAGGCGATCACCCCTGCAGCACGCTGGGAGCAGGCAACCGCAAAGCTCTATCCCACGAGCCCATCGGCCCAGCGCAAGGGAGGCCCGCGCTTCGCCTTCCTCAGCCTCTGCGAAGCGGGCCTGGTCAAGGGAATTCCCGCTGGTCAATACGCCCCATCGAACAAAAACAAGGCCTACGCACTCCGCGCCATCGCCTTACTCAACGCTGGCACGCACAAGACCGTCACCACGCTCTGGGCGGAGGTCACCGACGGTGAACCTGTCCCTCACAACAGCCAGATGGACGTAGTCCTGGCCCTATGGAAGAACGGTCTGATCGTCCGCAGCGCCTGAAGCCCTTGCATCGACCCGCAGTAGGAGTATTCTTTCCCCATCAATCGAGACGTACCCGGCGGCTCCGGGAAAACGAACACGGAGGAACAGCTATGCTGCATCTGCTATGGACGGCCCTTATCGGTCTCGTTGTAGGCGCGATTGCAAAGTTCATCATTCCCGGCAAAGAGCCCGGCGGTATCTTTATCACAATGCTCATCGGCATCGCCGGCTCTTTCCTGGGGACATTCCTCGGTCGCGCAATTGGCCACTATGAGCCCGACCAGTCCGCCGGCTTTCTCATGTCGCTCGTCGGCGCTCTCATCCTGCTCGGCATCTACCATCTGTTCAAGCGCAGTCAAACGACTACCTGACGGACGTTCTAGAACTCCACCCAGCCGGCCCTGTGAGCTGGAAACGTGGGCCCAGGGTTCCAATTCGGCATCGACACTGAGGGCCCTACCTCACCCAGCCACTCACCGGCTCTATCGAACGAAGATGGATCTGGTTGCTGTAAGCCCGCACTGCCTCACAAAACTCGTCCTGCGCCACCGGCCGTCCAATGAAATATCCCTGCGCTTCGTCGCACTTTCTCCGTAGAAGAAAGCGCAGTTGCTCATCGGTCTCGACGCCTTCCGCGACCACCTTGATATTCAGCCCGTGGGACATCGCAATGATCGTCCGCACCACGGCGGCCGCGTTTGCGTCGGTTCCGGCCTTCTTCACGAAGCTCTGGTCGATCTTCAATTGGTCGACCTGATACTGCAGCAGATAAGAAAAGCTGCAGAAACCCGTGCCGAAGTCGTCGATCGAGATGCGGACTCCAAGCTCTCGCATCTTTTGCAGCTTGTTCAAAACGTCTTCGGAGTTGGACATCAACATGTTCTCCGTAATCTCGATCTGCAGCCTGTCCGGAGAAAGACCACTCTTCATCAGAGAGTTTTCGACCACATGCACCAGGTTCTTCTGTTGAAACTGGCGCGGCGACAGGTTCACTGAGATTGTCAGGTCCATACCCAACTCGTCCTGCATCGCCTTGGCCTCGCAACAGGACGTCATAAAGGCCCATTCGCCGATCGGCACAATCAGCCCTGTCTCTTCGGCGAGTGGAATAAACTGCGCGGGCGAGACGCGTCCCAGCTTCGGATGGTTCCAGCGCAGCAACGCCTCCATCCCGGTCACCGCTCCCGTAGTCAGCGAGATCTGCGGCTGGTAGTGCATGATCAAATTCGCCATTGGCCAGCGCATGGCGCAGCGCATGTTCCATGGTCAGGCGTTCGGTCGTCTCCTGCAGCATGCTCTCGCTGAAGATCTGATACTGGTTCCGGCCATTCTCCTTCGCGGCATACATGGCAGAATCAGCTCGTTTCAGCAGATGTTTTGCATCGGCCGCGAAATCGGGGAAGATGCACACCCCTACGCTCGCCGTCAGCTGTACCAGGTGCTCTTCGATCGAGATCTCCGGTGCCAGCCTTGGCGACCAGGTTGGCCGCACACTGGTCCACGTCCTCGACGGTCGTGATGTCCGGCATCACTACGACGAACTCGTCTCCACCCACCCGCGCCACAATGTCCGTACTGCGCACCGACCGGCTTAGCCTTCTCGCGGCCTCGATCAGAAGCTGGTCACCGGACGCATGCCCCAGCGAATCGTTGATCTCTTGAAGTGGTCCAGGTCGATCACGAAGACCGCGACCTTCGTCCCGTAGCGCCGCGCCAGCTCAACGGCCTGCACCGTCTTGTCCTGCAACAGCGCGCGCCCGGCAAGACCCGTCAGTTGATCGTGCGTCGCCAGGTGGGTCACATAGTCGAGCATCTGTCTGCGCTCGGTGATGTCGAACGCGATGCTGACGAACCCGCTCACCTCTCCCGTGTCTGTGGTCACTGCTCGCATGGCCAGGTTGATCGGCGTGCGCGCCCCGTCCTTCCGGACCAGCGTCCACTCCTGCTCCTCCATCTCACCCGCGGCCACCCCGGCCGTCAGGACACGAAACCCCAAATGCTCCAGTGTCGCCGCAGGGTCGATGCTAAGGGCCTTCGCAAGCAACTCCCGCTCATCGTGCAGCACAGTCAGCGGGGCCTTCCCCACCAGCTCCTCGCGGCCGTACCCTGTCAGCTTCTCCGCCGCCACATTCATCGCGGAAATCAGTCCGTTCTTATCGGTCGCGACGATGCTGAAGGGAGCGTTCTGAAAGACGGAGTCGGTAAACTCCGCAAGCTGCGCATATCGCTCCTCGGTCGCCTTCGACTCGCTGATATCGCTGAAGGTAAGGGCCAGCCCATCTCCCAGTTTAACTACCTGGCTCCGCAGCCAGGACGCCTTGATGCTCGGAAACTTCACCCGGAACTCTTCATGCAGCGGTTCTCCCGAATTGACCACCTTGCAGAACCTGGCAAACATCGGGCCCGTTGGTCGCGCCGGTGTCACCGAACAAAGTCTCTTTCCCAGTAGCTGCGGACCGCGGCCGTCCCACCAACCGTTCGGCATTTGCGTTCACATAGAGAATGCGGAAGTCGACGATCTCGCCCGCATCGTTTCGCACGGACTCCAGGAGGCCAAACGCATCCAGGCTCGTCTCTGTCGCTGCGAGAAATTGCGAGTGCGCCTCTTGAACGCCTCTTTGTTTTGACTGCGCGACCATATTCGCGCCACCATGCCCACAAAGCGACGGGCGCACCCACCAACGCCGTATAGACCGCAATCAAAGTCCCAAATGAGCACCATAATTCACTCGCCAGAACAGAACGACACGATCCAAACCCGCAGCGCCAATAAGGCAGTCTTCCAACCCCCCGGAGAATGGAGAGCGGAAGCCTTCAAGAAACTACCTCGAACCACATTGCCTGGGAGCGCCAGCTTCGTTCCACTCCACCTGCTAGCGTAACTGAACCAAGTGCTTATCTCTTAACTAAAACGCTTGAGGCCGTACCTAGTGTTGAACTACTGTTTATGCTTTCTATCCCATGCGGCAACAAAATGGAAGAGGTTCCTTCCTTCCATCCGGGCTCCACGCGATCTTCGAGTCAATCGCGCGTTGATAACGATACCGATCCGGGGAGTCTTAGTCCCGCGCCATCCATCCATGCATCTCCATCCAGTTCGCCAGCAGCGTCGGATAGATCGCCAGCTCGGGCAGGTCCTTCAGCTCCCTGCGCCATGCCAGTCCCATGCGGTCCGCGCTCGAAGATATGCAACTCCACCGGCACACCGGCCCGCTTCAGCGCATCGTAGAACGCCGTTGCATTCATCGAGTTCACCGTCTGGTCCGCCGTAGTCGAGTAAATGAAGCATGGCGACGTGTCCTTCGTCACCAGCTTCACCACCGAGATCTGCATCCAGCATCGCTCTGCGTCGGATGGTCTCCCAGCAGCCCCTCCATGTTCGTCGTTCGCGGAATCGACTCGTCCATGCTGAACCGCCCATAAGACACAATCGCAAAGTCGGGCCGGTCGCTCACCCGGTCGATCGGGTCCGCCGCGACTGGCCTCGCCGTCATCATGCACCGCCGCCAGATAACCCGCCAGGTGTCCACCCGCCGAGAACCCCCACAGCCCAATCCTGTCCTTCGCCACGCCCAACTCCGCCGCGTGGCTGCGCACATACCGCACCGCCCGCGCCCCATCCAGCATCGGAGAAGGGAAGTGGTACCGCGGCCCCAGCCGGTACTCCAGCACAAACGCCGTCACTCCATGCTCATTCAGCCACCGCGCCTCGGCGCCGCCTTCCTTCTCGATCGACCAGGTGCGTATAACCGCCGCCCGGCATCACAATCACCGCCGAGTGAGGCCCCGCACCGGTCGCCGGATACACAAACATCTTCGGCACGTCCCCATCGGCTGTCCCCAGCGCACCCGGGGCCCCGTTCGGCCACAGCACGACCATCTTCGTAAATCCCGTCGGAGGCTTCGTCACTGCTAGCCGGCGCAGACTGCGGCGTAGTCGAAGCAGTAGCGGCGACCGGCGCGCACCCCACACAGGAGCACGCACAGATACACCGCGGCAACCAGGCAAAGAAGTTGTCTCATCGTGCCGTCAGCATACTCGTCCCGAGCGCAACACAACCAGCAAAAAAGTGCGACGGTGAGACGGACTGCAATCCATGAACAGGCCCAACGACCGTGTCGTTCCTATTCGCTTTTCTATCTCCTCGGCCTGCTACGCCCTCCGGTTGTGGCAAACCGGCCCAACTGAAACCCCGCCCATCCAACGTCGTCTAACTCCACATGATCGTTCTCCGCCCGCTCCGGCCCCTTCTTCTGGCCAGTCTTCTCCTCGCGTCCCGCCTCCCGGCGCAACAGAAACCCTCCACACCCGACAAGCACCCACCTCGACGGCCCCCACCATCGCCGTAGACGCCCGCCTCGTCAACCTCCCAGTCGTCGTCCGCGACAAAAAAGGCGCTCTCTCCAGAACCTCACCAAGGACGACTTCGTCCTCCAGGTCGACGGCAAACCCCAGACCATCCGCTACTTCGACAAGGACACCAATCTCCCGCTGACCCTCGGCCTGCTGGTCGACACCAGCCTCTCCCAGCGCGACGTCATCGACGAAGAGCGCACCGCCAGCAGCACCTTCCTCGACCAAATGCTCACCACCCCGAAGGACAAGGCCTTCATCATGCAGTTCGCCGCCAGACCGAACTCCTGCAGGACCTCACCTCGTCCCGCCCGCTGCTTCAGGCGGCCCTCAAGGAGATCGACACTCCCGGCACAGGCACTACCGCCTCCTCGGACGACAGCGGCAGCGGTCATCGCCCCCGCGGCGGCGGCGGAACCGCCCTCTACGACGCCCTCTTCCTCGCCTCCGACGAGCTCATGAGCAAGCAGACCGGACGCAAAGCCATCATCATCCTCTCCGACGGCGTGACCGTGGCAGCAAAGAGACCCTCGTCAAGTCCATCGAAGCCGCCCAGCGCGCCGACACCATCATCTACGCCATCTACTTCAAAGGCGAAGAGCCGCACCAGGACTACCCGCAACACGGCGGCCGCGGTGGTGGCTACCCCGGCGGCGGCTATCCCGGTGGCGGCGGTGGCTACCCGGGAGGTGGTCGCGGCGGCTATCCCGGTGGCGGCGGCTACCCGGGCGGTGGAAACGGCGGTGGCAGCAACGGCGGCAACTATCCGACGCCAGAGCCACGTTGACGGCAAAAAGTCCTCGAGCGCATGGCCCAGGAGACCGGCGGCCGCCTCTTCGAGGTCAAGAAGAAGCCAGAACGTCGCCCAGATCTACAACCAGATCGCAGAAGAACTGCGCGCGCAATACCGTCTCGGCTACACCCCCAGCCAGGACGCTGCCGCCAGACGGATACCACCAGATCGATCTCAGCCTCCACCAGAAGGGCCTCGTCATCCAGACCCGCGACGGCTACTACACCGGAAAGTAGCGCTCAACTAACATAGTTTTGCGCCCTGCCCTGTTCTTCATGCATCATCTCTAGTGACCCCTCGCCACAGCGAGCGTCACGTCTCCATGAACTCGAATAAGGCCTCACACAATGATCGCGAAATCCCGCAACACGCTTCTCCCGGCCCTGGCATTCACTCTGCTTGCCTTGACCCTCAGCGCCGCCCCAGGCCGTCGCGCAAATCATCGACAAGCCCAACAAGGACCTCTACTCCGAGACCGCAGACGCCAATGCCGACATCGCCGCCGCCCTCGCCCGCGCGCGCCACGAACACAAACGCGTCCTCCTCGACTTCGGCGGCAACTGGTGCGGCGACTGCCAGCTCCTCGACATCTACTACCACCAGAGCCCCAACGCCGAGATCCTCGCAAAAAACTTCATCCTCGTCCACATCGACATCGGCCACATGGACAAGAACGTCGATGTTGCGAAAAAATACCACGTACCCATCACCAAAGGAGTTCCCGCACTCGCCGTCATCGACGCCCACGGCAATCTTCTCTACTCCGAGCGCGAAAAAGAGTTCGAGCACACCAGCCCCGCAGCCATCACCGCGTTCCTCAATCGCTGGAAGACCTGACAGCAAGCTGATTCAACCGAAGTACTACAGGGAAGGCCCTACTTCATGATCGCGAAGACCCCGTCGAATCCCAGCACTGCGGTCCTCTCTGCAATCGCTCTCGTCGCGATGGCCGCCAGCGCGTCAATCCTTGGCTGCAAGAGCGCCCAGCCCGCATCGTCTCCGGTGGCTGCCGTTCCATCGACGCCGGCGGCACGCCAGCCTGTGACGCCGGTGCCAGCCGTCAAGAAGCATCTCTACTCCGCAGAGGCCGACCCCAAAGCCGACATCGCCGCTGCCCTCAAACAGGCCAGCCTCGAACACAAACGCGTCATCCTCGACTTCGGCGGCGACTGGTGTGGCGACTGCCAGGTCCTCGACATCTACTTCCACCAAAGTCCCAACCTCGAGCTCCTCGACAAAAACTTTGTCGTCGTCCATGTCGATATTGGTCACTTTGACAAGAACCTGGACATAACCGAAAAGTACAACGTCCCGCTCAAGAAGGGAGTCCCCGCTCTCGCCGTCCTCGACTCCAACGGCAAGCTTCTCTACTCGCAACAGGCCGCCGAGTTCGGCGACATGCGCTACATGTACGCCAACTCCGTCACCGACTTCCTCAATCAGTGGAAGGCTTAGTCCCATCGCGTCCAACCCGCGGGTGCGTCCCATGAGAAGAATCCTGCGCCTTCCCAGAATCTTCCACGGCGCTGTGCTTCGCGCGGCCCGGCACGACTGCCTCAACCTCGCCCAGTCCACCGCCTACTCTGCCATGGTGTCGCTCTTCCCCGCGCTCATCGTCGCCGCCGCGGTCGTCAGCCTTCTTCCCGATACCGCCCCACTCCGCTTCCAGTTGGCCATTCTCTTCGACCGCATCCTTCCGCCCGACGTCAGCCCGCTCTTACAGGGCTATTTCATCGACTCCCCTCACAGCACTCGTTCCTCTCATGCGTCTTATCGCTGCCTTCATAGTCAGCCTGTATCGGCGCCTCCAGCGTCATCGCCACCCTTATGGAAGGCGTTCGGCGCGCGAACGATCTCCCCGTCGACTGTTGGACGTTCTGGCAACGCCGACTCCGGGCCTTCCTCCTGGTCCCTCTTTCCTTGGTTCCATTCGCCGTCGCCAGCATCATTCTTGTCTTCGGCCAGTTCGTCACCGCATGGTTGGCCCTGCACATCATGCCCTCCGCACGGACTCCGGTCTACATCGTCGCGCTTCTCCTTCGCTGGTGTATCGCGCTCACCGGCAGTATCGGCATCGTCGGCCTCATCTATCACATGGGGACGCCTATGCAGCAGTCCTGGAAGCGCGTCCTTCCCGGCGCCGTCGTCTCCACCGTCATGTGGTTCCTCACGACACTTGCCTTCGGCTGGTACGTCACGCGCTTTGCCAACTACTCCCAGGTCTACGGCTCCCTGGGCGCCGGCATCGCGCTCCTGTTCTGGCTCTATCTCATCTCGCTCTGCGTCCTCTACGGCGCCGAGTTCAACACCGAGTTCCACGCCCGCTATTTCCACTCTCAACGCACTCATTCCGACCCCTCGTCCCCAAACGACCTCCCGGCCAGTTAGAATTGCCTCGGAAGTTAAAACTCAATGGTCATACCATCCGTAACCAGTGATGGTGAGAAAGTTCCCGCAAAAACGACCCATGAAGACCTCTTTAAACCCAACTCCGAACATTCTCCCTATTGCCACAATGGAACGCACTCGCCGCGCCAAGATCGTCGCCACACTCGGCCCTGCCTCAAACTCTCCTGAAATCTTTCGTCAGCTCGTCCGCGCCGGCCTCGACGTCGCCCGTCTCAACTTCTCCCACGGCACGCACGAGCAAAAAGCCGAACTCATCCGCATGGTTCGCACCATCGCGAAGGAGGAGCGCAAGCCCATCTGCATCCTCGCCGATCTTCAGGGCCCCAAGATCCGTACCGGCAAGCTCAAGGACAACAAGCCCGTCCAGCTCGTCGCCGGCAAACGCCTCACCATCACCCCGCGCGAGATCGAAGGCACCGCCGCCATGGTCGGCACCACCTTCAAGACGCTTGCAGAAAATCTCGAGAAGGGCTCCCGCATCCTCCTCTCTGACGGCCTCATCGAGCTGCACGTCGAGTCCGTCAAAGGCGCTGACGTCATCTGCGAGATCATCAACGGCGGCATGCTCGGCGAGAACAAGGGCATCAACCTCCCGGGCATCGCGGTCAACGTCCCCTCGCTCACCGCAAAAGACGAAGAAGACCTCATCTTCGCCATAGGCCAGGGCGTCGACACCGTCGCCGTCTCCTTTGTCCGCACTGCTGCCGACATCCGCCACGTCAAGAACCGCCTCGCTGCACTCAAGTCCGACGCATGGGTCGTCGCCAAGCTCGAAAAACCCCAGGCCATCGAACACCTCGACAGCATCCTCGAAGTGACCGACGCCATCATGGTCGCGCGCGGCGACCTCGGCGTAGAAGTCCCGCCCGAAAAAGTCCCCGCCCTTCAAAAGCACATCATCCGCCGCGCCGCCGAGTACCGCAAACCCGTCATCACCGCCACGCAGATGCTCGAGTCCATGATCGACAACCCGCGCCCCACCCGCGCCGAGGCCTCCGACGTCGCCAACGCCATCTACGACGGCACCGACTCCGTCATGCTCTCCGCCGAAAGCGCCGCCGGCAAGTATCCCGTCGAAGCCGTCGCCATGATGGCCAAGATCGTCACCGAGACCGAGCACCAGATCCGCATCGATCCGCCGCCTGCGCTAGGCCATCATCCCAGCGTCCGCCTCTCCATCGCCGAAACCATCTGCGAGTGCATGTCCCACGCCGCCGACGACCTCGACGTTGCCGCCATCGCCATCTTCACCGAGTCCGGCGCCACCGTCCGCCTTCTCTCCAAGTACCACCCCGACCCACCCATCTTCGCCCTCTCGCCCTTCGAGAACGTCATCAACCGCTGCATGCTTCTCTGGGGCACCTACCCCGTCCTCTGCGATCGCTTCCACGACACCGACAAACTGGTCGAGATGGCAGAAGACATCCTCGAAGCTCAAGGCCACGTCCACCAGCGTCAGATCGTCGGCATCGTCGCCGGCACCCGCACCAAATCCGGCGCCACCAACTTCATGCGCCTCCACATGGTCGGCGACCGGGACACTGACCCCATCGAACCAGCTAAATCCGAGAAGAAGAAAAAACGTTGACCCAAAACCCCGGCGCTTAACTTCATCGCTGATCGACCGGTCCAGTACTTTCAATGCCGTTTGAAATACTGGATCGCTCGCTCGTGCTCCTCTGCCTTCTCTCGTGTCGCGAACGTGCCAAGGTTCTTGCGCCGTCCGGTCTTCGGGTCCTGATGCCGTGAATAAATACGAAACTCACCCGTCTTCAACTTACGAATCATCTCTCGGTCTCCTCTGATATGGCGTGGCAATTCTTTCTATCTAGGATGCCCACCATTTGGCATCCGGTTTTCCCGCCCTTCAAGCTCTCAGTGGTCGGCTAGTCTCACAAAAGAAAAGCCGCCTCCAATTGGAGGCGGCTTCTTCTAGCGCAAGTCCGAAGCTTACACCATCAGACGACGGCGAATTGCACCGGCCGCTCCGAGAATACCCGTACCGAGCAGCGCAAGCGTTCCCGGCTCAGGAACAGGTGACGTGGACGGATCTTTGTACACATCGACATTGATGAGTTCGCTCGTGTCGCCCTGCTTATCCGGCTTATTCAAATCCGCAACTATGAAGATCCCACTGTCCCCGAGATTCACGTCGTCACCGTTTTGAAGTTTGAATGAGACCCCACCTTGATCAAAGTTATAAGTCCCTAGAAAGGCAGGATCGATCAGTTCATTGTCGTTGCTGTCGAAAGTGCCTATGTTGAGAAGCCCAGTGATGGCCGAGCCGTCAACCGAACCGGTAATGCCGGTGATGTCATACACATCGGTATTACCTACCTCGGTTGCGGTGAAGGTGCCTGATCCCGAAAAATTATCGAAACCAGGAAAAGCGGGTGAAAAGCTGAAGTCGAAGGTATCTGCCGCAGCGGAGTGAGTGCAAAGCGCTGCGAGAGCAAGCGCACAAAGAACAGGGCCCAATCGTTTCATAAAACTCCTTGAATGAGGTAAGACTAGCCAGTGACTATGCACCTCGATTGCCACAATCGCCTGCGTCAAAAACCGGCTGAAAGCTCAGTTTTCTTCTCTCTTTACAATCAGATACAAAGATATTATGCAAATATTTGCATAGTTGACGGCACTTGCGTTCCTTCCCGAACAACAGCGAGCACATATGTGTGTAGTCCCAACGTGTCACAGTTAGAGGAAATCAGCGCCCTGTTAGGGGCTTCTGCCGCCTCTCGTATTCCTGCTCGTACAATCGACACATGGGCCGCATTCGCATCCTCTCTGACCTGGTGGCGAACCAGATCGCCGCTGGAGAAGTCGTCGAACGC
This sequence comes from uncultured Acidobacteriaceae bacterium, assembly GCA_963756685.1. Classification (GTDB taxonomy): domain Bacteria; phylum Acidobacteriota; class Terriglobia; order Terriglobales; family Acidobacteriaceae; genus Edaphobacter. Next base: position 268,538 of record CAVWON010000001.1, on the reverse strand, counting down.
CCCGCCTCCGTCGTCAAGGAACTCCTCGAAAACTCAATCGACGCCGGTGCCACCCGTATCCGCATCGAGGTCGAAGCCGGCGGCCGCAAACTCATCCGCATCGCCGACAATGGTCACGGCATGGTCAAGGATGACGCCCTCCTCGCCTTCGAGCGCCACGCCACCTCCAAGCTCCGCACCTCTGACGACCTCCTCGCCATCTCCACCCTCGGCTTCCGCGGCGAAGCCCTTCCGTCCATCGCCAGCGTCTCCCGCCTGCAACTCGAGACCCGCGTCGCCGAAGAACCCTCCGGCACGCTCGTCGAGATCGCCGGCGGCAACATCCACCGCGTCGAAGACGCCGGTCTTCCCGTCGGCACCACCATCACCCTGCGCGATCTCTTCTTCAACACACCCGCCCGCCGCAAATTCCTCAAGTCCGAGCAGACCGAGCTCTCGCACATCGCAGCATTAGTCACCCACTACGCCCTCGTCCACCCGACTAAACACTTCGAACTCCACTCCGCGACACAGGCACTCCTCATCGCACCCGCAGTGGCAAACGCAGCTGACCGTCTCTTCCAGATCTTCGGCAAAGACACCAGCAACTACATGCTCCCCATCGCCGCCGAAATGGACTTCACCCGTGCCGGCCTCCCCGAGCCACCCCCCTGGAAGCGCGAAGAAGACTACACCCCACCCGACCCCGGCTACCTCCGCCTCACCGGATTCGTCTCCAAGCCCGAGTTGCAAAAACTCAACCGCAACTCCATCTACGTCTTCGTCAACCAGCGCCTCATCCGCGACAAGCTCGTCCTCCACGCCCTCAGCGAGGCCTACCGCAACGTCCTTCCACCCACCTCCTACCCCGTCGTCCTTCTCTTCCTCGAGATGCCGCCACAAGAGGTCGACGTCAACGTCCACCCTGCCAAAACCGAGGTCCGCTTCCGCCAGCCCAGCTTCGTCCACGACTTCATCCGCGACACCGTCCGCACCGCGCTGATGCAGGCCCGTCCCGCCGCCAGCTTCGCCACCGCGCTCACCAGCGGGCCCAGGGCCTCGCAAGCTCTCTCCTGCTCGACGTAAGCCCTCTTCCCGGCGCTGACGATAATGTTCGTCATTCTGAGCGCAGCGAAGAATCCCCGCATTTTGTGGGCAGCGCCACAAATTCATCCGGCCAGCCCTTCTTTCAGCCCGGTCCCGCCACCACTTTCCCCCAATCCGAGCCTTACAACCCAGCCGACACCGAGACCTTCCACGCTCCCGCAATAAAATCCCCCACCTTCAATCTCGCCGCACCGATCGTCCCACAGTCCCCCGGCCGGTTCGCCTTCTCCGGCCACTCCATCCCCGTAGGCTACGAAGCAAGCCAATCCGAAGCCGAACCCGCCGCGCCCGAACAAGCCGACACCCTCACCGCCCTCTCCACCCTCAAGCCTCTCGGCCAGCTCCGCGATTCCTTCATCCTCGCCACCAACGAAGAGGGCCTCTGGATCATCGACCAGCACGTCGCCCACGAGCGCGTCCTCTTCGAAAAAGTCCTCCGCGAGCGCGAAACCGAGCAGGTGCAGCGCCAGCGCCTCCTCATGCCTCTCCTCATCGACCTCCTTCCCGCGCAAATGATCACCTTCGCCGAGATCGCCGAAGAGCTCGAACGCAACGGCTTCGAGGCCGAACCCTTCGGCCCCCGCACACTCGCCGTCAAGGCCGCCCCAGTAGGCCTCGAAGGCGTCGAACTCGAACACATGCTCGAAGAAGTGCCTCGCCGTCCCCGACCGCAACCAGCAAACCGAAAACTCCGAGGCCCGCCGCCGCCGCATCGCCGCCTCCATGGCCTGCCACGCCGCCATCAAGATCAACCAGCCCCTCGACTCCGCCAAGATCGACTGGCTCCTCACCGAATTAGCGAAAACTGAGCATCCAACCGCCTGTCCCCACGGCAGACCCATCGCTTTGCGTTATTCTTATAAAGACATACAAAAAGCATTTCAGCGCATCTAGCCCCACACCGCTCGGACCTCGTCTTTTCATGTCATCCTTTTAGCCCAGGCGAAGGATTGCTGCAGCGCATCGTCTACCGCCCAACGCCCAGCAGGAAGGCAGCACCCCCCTTGAGTAATCAGCCAAATCCAAGCACTCCCACGGCTCAGCAGCTCGCCGCCGCCCGCCTCGCCCATTGGCGCCATAACGCCGACCCTATCCTCACCATCAACATGCTCCGCGACTGGCTCAACACCTCCGGCCTCGTCTTCTACACCCCTCGCGCCGCGCAGCTTCCGGCTCCCGCCCCGTCCTTCGTCGAAGCCACCCTCGGCGCCGCCAACGCCGCCCCCACCCTCGCCGACACCGAGCAGTCCCGCAGCCTCCTCTCGCGCCTCATCCTCGACGGCGGCGCCATCCCCCTCAACCTCCTCGGCAACCCCACCGGCATCGGCACCGAGACCCCCGACTTCATCGTCTCGCCTCTCGCGTTCCCCTACATCTTCACCCTCCGCGGCGACAAAGCCTGGAAGCAGCCGCCCACCACCAGCGGCGCCACTAAAGTCTCCCCGCTGGCACTCAACGCCTACACTCTCCTCGCCGATCAACCAATCGGCCTCTCCGCCTACGACCTCGCCACGCAACTAGGCAAAGAGGTCACCGAGACCGCCGTCCTCCGCGCCCTCACCGAACTCTGGCAGCACCTCCGCGTCCTCCCCGTCCCCCAGCCCGACGGCGCGCCGACCCTCTGGGAGCTCACCACCACCCGCTTCACCAAGCAGATCAAAGCCGGAGCCAACGCCGGACAGCCCACCGCGCTCTCCGCCCTCATCTCGCTCTACCTCGGCCAGGCCATCGTAGCGTCCGAAGAAGAGATCGAAACCTTCCTCTCGCCCATAGCCGCGCGCTCGCGCATCCGTGACGTAATCCACGCGCTCCTCTCTGCTCGCCAACTCGAAACCGTAGCCGTCGAAGGCCGCACGGTCCTCCATGTCACCGGCGAGCTCCCCGCCTTCCTCGCCGTCGCGACTCCCGCACCTGACGACATCGACTCGCTCGTCGTCACGAGCGAAAGCGACACCGTTGAGACGACGGAAGCGCCAGCGCGCATCACAAAGTTCATCCCGAGGCCCCGCAAGGTCGGCACTGGATTTGTAACCAAACCAGGTCGCAATCTCGAAGACCGCCCCACCCCGCGCGAACGCCGCCCCTTCACCCGCGAGTCCAACCGCCCCGACCGCCCCAGCTTCACCAAACCTTGGGAAGAAGAGAAAGCCGACCGCCTCGCCGCTGCACAATCCCCATCCAACGTAGCGGACGACAGCACGGCAACCTCTTACCCCAAATCTTCTCGCACCTACGACCGCAAACCCGCCTCCGATCGGACAGGGAAGCGCCCGTCCTTCGGCTCCAAGCCCGCCTTCGGTAGCAAGCCATCCTTCGGCGGCAAACCCAGCTTCGGCAGCAAGCGGCCCTTCAGCGGTGACCGCCCAGCCTTCAAGAGCGATCGCCCAACCTTCCGCCGCACTGAAGGCGCCAGCGACAGCCGCCCTCCACGCCGCGAATACACACCGCGCCCTTACAGCGACGCAACCGCCGGAGGTTCAAGCGATCGCCCACGCAAGACCTTCTCCAAGCCCGGCACCTTCGGCCGCAAGCGCGAAGGCTTCGCAGGCAAACCCAGCTTCAGCCGCGACAGCAACGACACCCGCCCACCGCGCCGCGACTACGGCGACTCCCGCCCTCCCCGTCGCGACTTCGCACCACGCCCCGACCGCGATTCCGGCGACAGCCGCCCGCCTCGTCGGAACCTTCGGGGATCGATCCGCGAAACCCGCCTTCGGAGGACCCCGAGGACCCGGCAGCTTCTCGGCTCGCCCCCAACGCAACTTTGAAGACAGCGATCGCACCAGCGGAGCTCCCCGCAAGACCTTCTCCCGCGACAGCACCAGCCGCAGCGAAGGCCGGGCTGGCCGAGCCGACGGACCGCCCTTCCGCAAATTCGACGCACCCCGAAGCCCACGCCCCTCTCGCGCCAAAGCCGACTTCGACAGCAAACCCAGCAGCGGCTTTGGCGAGAAGAAGCCGTACAGCAACGAGAAGAAGCCGTACAGCAAGACGGGAAGCAGCTTCGGCGCAAAGAAGCCCTATAGCAAATCCAGCGAAGGCTACGCACGAAAATCTTCAAGCAGCAGCTTCCCTAAAAAATCCGGCAGCTTTGCCGGCAAGAAACCCTACAGCAAATCTGCTGCAAGCAGCACCGGCAAACCCGCAAGCACCTTCGACAAATTCAAGGGCAACAAGAAGCCCTTCGGCAAACGCAGCCCCACGCGCAAGTTCAAAGCTAAGGAAGGCGAATAGGCCGAATGAGGCAGTCGCACGAAAGCCCAGCACCCGCAAAGCAGCATGACGCCCCAGGGCCAGCCAAAAAGCGTCAGCGCCCTGTCATCGCCATCGACGGACCCGCCGGCGCCGGCAAAAGCACTCTCGCCGCCCACCTCGCCCGCCGCTTCGGCTTCCTCAACCTCGAAACCGGCGCCATGTACCGCGCACTCGCCCTCAAGGCCATCGAAAACGACTTCGCCTTCGACGAAGAGGCGCCCCTCGTAGACCTCGCCAGTCGCACTCGCATCACACTCGAGCCCCAGGCCGAAGGCAACCGCGTCCTGCTCGACACCATCGACGTCTCCCGCCGCATCCGCGAGGCCGACGTCACCTCCGCCGCCTCGCAAATCTCCATCCACCCGCATCTCCGCGCCTGGATGGTCCAACAGCAGCGCGCCCTGGGCGAAGCCGGCGGCGTCGTCATGGAAGGCCGCGACATCGGCACCGCCGTCTTCCCCGACGCTGAAGTCAAGATCTTCCTGGACGCCGCGCCCGAGGTCCGCGGCAACCGCCGCTATCCGCCAGGCCACCCCGGAATCAGTCGCGATCGCCAACTCAACTGACGGAAAAAACTCCGGCCGTCAGGTACCCGACCCCCTCACAGCCGAGCAGCAGCGCCTCGCCGAAGAAGCTGTCATCCGCGAACTGAAAGAGCGCGACTACCGCGACCGCCACCGCGCCGAATCACCCCTCCAGCCCGCGTCCGATGCCGTCATTCTCGACTCCACCGCCATGACCCTCGACGAGGTCCTCACCCGCGCCGAAGAGATCGTCCGCTCCCACCTTCCACGTGAAGTCTCGTGATATCTAACATCGTTGCTATATCTTTGTCGAATCGGTGAAGTCAAAAAATCCTCGTTTTGACGCGATTCTGCACATTTATTGCACCATAAATAGTGCAATCCTAACTATTTAGGCAATTAAGTAAAAAAAACTTGCCAACTGTGCTAACCTTTGTTCATCGTTTGAAACAGATTGGATTTCTGCAAAGCTCGTACTGTACGAACCCCGATTTGGATCTAGCGGCAAATTCAATAGCAATAAGGAAATAACGGACATGGAACAGGGAACAGTGAAGTGGTTTAACGATGCCAAGGGGTTTGGCTTTATCAGCCGTCAGAACGGCGAGGACGTGTTTGTTCACTACTCGGCGATCAATTCGAACGGTTTCAAGAGCCTTCAAGAGGGCCAGGCTGTTCAGTTCAACGTGGTAAAGGGACCCAAGGGTTGGCAGGCGTCTGACGTCCAGCCTCTCTAATCTTTTAGCACTTCGAGGACAGCGACAACCAGGTTTTGCGCAAGGGACGGCTCAGGCTATCCTTTGCGCGTTTAACCCGACTTCGTCGGTCTCAGCTGGTATCGCTTCGCCCCTCGACTTCCTTCCCACAACCCCAAACCTTCGTCATTTCGACCGAAGGCGGCGCACTTGCCGCCGAAGTGGAGAAAATCTGCTGTTGCCTTTGCCGTTGCTTGTTTTCCTTCCCACAACCCCAAACCTCGTCATTTCGACCGAAGGCGGCGCACTTGCCGCCGAAGTGCAGAAAATCTGCTGTTGCCTTTGCCGTTGCTTGTTTTCCTTCCCACAACCCCAAACCTCGTCATTTCGACCGAAGGCGGCGCACTTGCCGCCGAAGTGGAGAAATCTGCTGTTTGCACATTTCCACTCAATCTAACCCTCAGGCCACCGATAAAGCTCCAACGGCCCCTCCCACTGCAACGACAGGTCCTCCCACGTCGGGTTCTCCCGTTCAATCAACGCAATCTTCTTCTCCCGTCGCCATCGTTTGATCTGTTTCTCCCGAGCGATTCCGGCTGAAGCTGTCGAAAACCGCTCAAACCAAACCAGTCGATAGCACAGATAACTTTTTGTAAATCCCTCAAACCAACCTTCGCGATGCTGCATAATTCGCCTTGGCAGATTGCCGGTGAACCCGACATACAGTACCCGGCTACGGCTCGCGACGAGGTAGACATAGAACATCTTCTCTGCAAAATCTCTACTCATCGTTCCTAATTAGTCTCCTGCACAGCGTTGCCATTATTTCCCTGTTCTTCCTTCCCACAGCTCAAACCTTCGTCATTTCGACCGAAGGCGGCGCACTTGCCGCCGCAGTGGAGAAATCTGCTGTTGTGCTTTTGTTTGTTTTCTCCAATCCATGCAAATTTCACTTCGGCTCCGGCGCAGGTGATCCACTGTTCTCTTTCCCCGCCATACTCGCCCGCGCCGCTGCCCGGCCGTCGCCCGCAACGACAGCAACCCCGACATAACGCCACGCTGTGCGTAGGGAAGTGTAATTCAGACACAAATCCGCCGTGATCGATTCTGCATTGCGCAGTTTCACAAGCGTCTCCCCATCAAACGCAATTCGCTAGTGATAGTTCAGTGCCGCATCCAGCACTGGGTCTCGGTTATTGAGTAAGTCAGCGATGGAACGTTGCACAGGAAAGTCCGGATCAAGCGAGGACGGATCCGAGTCCTTCAAAAAACGAAAGTATTTCGTCGTATAGGCCACCTGGATCCCGGAATTAGGCAGCGAAAGCGTCTTTACAGCGCCGTAGGTATTGGGCCGTTCCCCAACAGGTTCGCCGATCAGGATGGCCTGAAACTCGTCGCGAAGAGCGAAAACCGCCGACATCCCCGAGGAAAAAGTATTTCCGCTCATCAACACAAACAAATGGCCCTTTGCGACGAGTGTGGGACGTGCCTCCAGTGCGCTGAGAAGGGGCTTGATGACGCTGTCACTCCCACCGCCGTTAAGCCGGAGATCGACGATCACGCGACCGACGCCTCCCGAGTCCATCTTGCTGTCCACAAACCGGAACATCTCGTCCACAAAGTCTTTGAATGGCTTCTTAGGGTCCTCCGCGCACACCGTGTATTGGATGTAAAGGGCCTTCGCCTCGGGCAGATACTGGTACCAATAATTGGACCCCAGATTTCTCCGGTAAATAGGCTCAGGCAATTGATGGGCCTGCGCCCATGAGATCAGGTGCACCTCCTGCCCGGTTGCGGCTGGCGCGACACGCAGGTGAAACGGCCCCTGGCCAGGCTTTGCCAGCGTGAAATCGACACTGCCGTCCGCAGCCGCGAGACCGAAATGGGTCGCGATCTCGCGAGTCATCATTAAAACAGGACCCTGCGCCCGCAGCCGGGAGAGATTCTCGTACGAATAATAAGAGGCCGCCGCACTCTCAAACTCTTGAGGGGTCATCGTACCGATGCGAAGCACCCGTGCACCAAGCGCCGATTCATATTCTGCCGAAGCTGACGTCACCGCCGGGCCATCGGAGAACCAGACGAACCGTAGCGGATAGCGATGCAGCGCATACTGCCCGTTGGTCCAAAGCACGCCGTCATGGCCTACGCCGGCAATGGCAACAAGATGAATCAGCCGAAGGACGATCTCCGAATCCGACAGATGCGGAATATCGTCTTCGATGGCCTTGATCTCGCTGCGAAACTTCGCGGGAGGAATGAGCTTGTCGGCATCCATCTGGAGAGCAGGAAACTGCTTGGCGAAGAACTCAATGTCCTGAACCCAGCGCTGATCGCGGTCCTGCAGCTGTTCATTCTGCGAGGCCAGTGTGATTGCGGGCCAGGCCGTAAGAAGAATCACTAAAATTACTAGGCAGCGTGTCCTCAGACACGAAGAGATACATGCGAATTGCTCAGCAGGCAAGTAAATCTCCCTTTGTACTTATTCAACCATCGCCGCGGAGGCGTAGTTGTATAGATCGTTTGAATGTGGCTATTGAGAAAAGTGTACCCTGAAATGAAAAAGGAGAAAAACATCACTTCGGCTCCGGCTCAGGTTCCACCGTACTCATCCCTGGCAATATCGTCGAAGTCGCTTTGAACTTCCGATAGTCCGACTCCACCGCCCGGAACCTCCCATTGAAGCTGAAAAACAAAAGCGCGCGCGCCGATCCTTGTCCTTCCACCATCGCCGGCAGCCACACCTCGTCATTCACCTTCCGCTGCTCCATCGAAAAGTTCGTCCCTTTCTGAATATTCACCACCATTCCACCGCCCACCTTGAAGTTATTCAGGAAGTGTCCCTGCGCCTTCACCAGCATCCGGTCCTGCTCATCGACCCATGCCGTCCCCGCCAGGTCCCGAATGACGTCTTCGAATCGGGTCTTCGTCTTCGCCTTCGGATCACCCGCAAAATCCACTGCAATTGTGTCTCGGCCGTTCAACTGCACGCGCCGCGCATTCGTAAAACTCCCCAGCTCTAACAACCGCGAGACGGTGACCAGGTCATGCCCCTGCGGGTCCGTCTCTGCGCCCTTCTCGTCGGCCTTTGCGCGCCTCTCCTTGGCCTTGGCCACTTCCTTATCGATCTGTTCGTTCTCCTTCTTCTGCTCCTCCGCGCTCAGCTCCTTGCCGTTCTTCCTCGTCATCCGGTGCACAGGAACACCGTTCACCCAGAAGATGTCATACTCCCTGGTCTCGGTCTTCTTCACGCCGCCATGCCCATCCGTCTCTTCCTGCGTCTGCACCGACCGGTACAGATAGTCCTTTTCGACCGCCTCCGATGCCCTCTGATTCACCTCCACCGCGCGCATCAACTCAGGAATGTCCGGCAGCGGCCGCTCCACCTCATCGGCCTTCGTCTCTGCGGGAGCCTGCGCAGTCACCGGTACCGCAGGCGTCTGCGCCCACATCGTCCCCCTGCCTCCAGACAGACCCGTGCAGACCAACGCGACCACGACAACCAGAGACCTGAGAACGCCACACACCATACCCTCAACTATAGTTGTGGATCTCGCCACAACCAGACATCTGATATCTCGTCTCCTTCGAACCACGACTACGGGAAATAAAAAAACTTGACAGACCACCCGCTCAAAAAAAACTCCGCCCCGACCAGTCACAGGCACCGCATCCAAGGTAAATCCCCTGAATGGAACACTTTGAAAGCAAGTCCTTTGTACCCAATACTTTGCATCAGCACCCTCGGTGTATCTCCATAGGATAGAAGACTTTGCGCACAATCATGCCGGGGGCCGTACCCCACTATCCTTTATTTGCCGGTTGGAGTAGAGTGTGGTCGTACCACTAACCGCACTAGAGCAGCTTGCGCAGTCACGCGCCGGAGATAATAGGACAGTTTGAGCACCCACACTCTCATGCTCGGAAGCTCGGACGACGTTGTGGTCGCCCTCAAGCCAGTTGCCGCAGGCCAATCGCTCAACGGCCTGCACCTGACTGCGCTCTCCGACATCTCTGCCGGCCACAAACTAGCCATACGCGCCATCGCCCCCGGACAGCCCGTCCGTAAATTCAACCAGATCATCGGCTTTGCCACCCGGCCCATAGCTGTCGGCGAGCTCGTCCACACTCACAACCTCGTCACCGGAGACTTCGAGCGCGACTACTCCATAGGCTCCGAAGCCCGTCCGACCGAACCCGTCGACCACCCCGCAACCTTCCAGGGCATCGTTCGCGCCAACGGCCACGTCGCCACCCGCAACTATGTCGGCATCCTCACCACAGTCAACTGTTCCGCCACAGTCGCCCGGCGCATCGCGGCCCACTTCACCCCCGAGGTCCTCAGCGCTTATCCCAATGTCGACGGCGTAGTAACCATTACCCACGGCACCGGCTGCGGCATGGCCGAACACGGCGAACCAGCCGACCTTCTCCGTCGCGTCTTCGTCGGCTACGCCACCCATCCCAACTTTGCCGGCGTGCTCCTCCTCGGCCTCGGCTGCGAGACCAACCAGATCGAACCCCTCGTGACCCTCACCGGCCCCGCCAACACCCTGCGCACCAGCACCATCCAGGAGGAGGGCGGCACCGCCATCTCCATCCAGAAGGGCATCGCCACCGTCTACGAGATGCTCGAGCAGGCCAATCACGTCGTCCGCACCACGGTCTCGGCCTCCAATCTCGTCCTCGGCCTGCAATGCGGCGGCTCCGACGCCTACTCCGGCATAAGCGCTAACCCGGCCCTTGGCGCAGCCGTCGACATCCTCGTCCGTAACGGCGGCACTGCCATCCTCTCCGAGACCCCCGAGATCTACGGCGCCGAACACCTCCTCACCCGCCGCTCTTCACGTCCCGAAGTCGCCGAACGTCTCATCGAGCGCATCCACTGGTGGGAGGAGTACACCGCCCGCCACCGCGGCTCCATCGACAACAACCCACAGCCCGGCAACAAGACCGGCGGCCTCACCACCATCCTCGAAAAGTCCCTGGGCGCAATCTCCAAAGGCGGCACCACCAATCTGAATGGCGTCTTCCGCTACGCCGAACCCATCCACACCCCCGGCCTCGTCTTCATGGACTCACCCGGCTTCGACCCCGTCTCCGCCACCGGTCAGGTAGCCAGCGGAGCGAATGTCATCTGCTTCACCACAGGCCGCGGCTCCGTTTTTGGATGCAAACCCACCCCATCGCTCAAAATCGCCTCCAACACTCCCATCTACAACCGCATGTCCGACGACATGGATATCAACTGCGGCACCATCATTGATGGCGAAGAGACAGTAGAGCAGGCGGGCGCAAGAATCTTCGACGAACTCCTCGCCATGGCCTCCGGCAAACTCACTCGCAGCGAGGTCCATCGGCTTCGGCGAAGAAGAGTTCCAACCCTGGCTCCAGGGCGCGACACTCTAGCTACTTCTGCTTCTTGCAAACTCTAGCTACTTCTCCTTCTCGCAAACATATCCCGGCCCCTCCGCACAATCACCCCATTCCTCATCATGAGTGGGCCATTTGGCCGCAGTCATGTCGTCATCCTGAGCGAAGCGAAGGATCCCCGCATTTGTCTTTTTGCGTTTGCCCTAATCTTGCCTTCGCATCGAAAGCAGAAATTCAAAAGCCGCCTGCTGGACAGCAGATAGTCGTTGTCTTTGCTTCTAGGTAGCCCAAGGCTTCAGCCTTGGGTCTCTCTCGATTCGCCACGAATCGGGCTTTAGCTCCTGGGGTGTGTTTTCCGCCTGCAAAAATCCATGACGACCAGGAAATTCAGACTAAACCACTCCTTCGAACCAAACGTGCGCCTTCCCGCAGAAAGGTCTAGCATGGAAGTAGCCGCGAAAATCCATTTTTCGCGAATACGAATAGACCTGAAACGAGGAAGCAATGGCCAGCAACGCAGAGACACTCACCGCGACAAACCCCGCGGGAGTGCAGCAGGAACGCGAACAAATCTTCGACATCTTTCGCCGCTGGGGATACCTCCAGGCGTCCCTCGATCCGCTAGGCCAATTCCTCCCTCCCGAACCCTTTCCCATCACCTCCGTCCCCGAAGGCGACATCGCTGCCGAGGCCCGCCGCTACTACTGCGGAAACTTCGCCATCGAGTTCATGCACATTCCAAACCTCGAGCAGCGTCAGTGGCTCCAGGACCAAATCGAGCGCCCCGCACCCAAGCCCGACCAGCAACACGTCCTAACGCAACTCATCCGTGCCGACCTCTTCGAGCAGGTGATCCAGCAACGCTACCTCGGCACCAAGCGGTTCTCGCTCGAAGGCCTTACCGTCCTCATTCCATTTCTCGATCAGGTCTTCGCAACAACGTCAGTAGCAGGCGTCACCCGCTCCATCATCGCCATGGCGCATCGCGGCCGCCTCAACGTCATGACCAACACGATCGGCCGCTTGCCCTCCGAGATCTTCGCCAAATTCGAAGACGTCGATCCCCGCACCGTCCTCGGCGGCGGTGACGTCAAGTACCACATGGGCGCAACCGGCGACTACACCTCGCCCACCGGCCAAACCGTCGCGCTCCACCTCGCCTCCAACCCAAGCCACCTCGAAGCCGTCAACCCCGTCGTCATGGGCCGCGCCCGCGCCTGGCAAATCCGCATCGGTGAAGAAGGCAAGCAGCAGGTCCTTCCCATCATCCTTCACGGCGACGCTGCCTTCGCCGGCCAGGGCATCACCGCCGAATCCCTCAACTTCGCCGCGCTCGCCGGTTACAGCATCGGCGGCACCATGCACATCATCACTAACAACCTTCTCGGCTTCACCGCCAACCCCGAAGAATCCAACTCCACCCGCTTCGCCACCGACCTCGCCAAGCGCCTGCCCATTCCCATCTTCCACGTCAACGGCGAAGACCCCGACACCGCCATGCGCATCGCCGCCATCGCAGCCGAATACCGTCAGCGCTTCCACTCCGACGTCGTCGTCGACCTGATCGGCTACCGTCGTTATGGTCATAACGAAGCGGACGACCCCACAGTCACCCAGCCGCGACGCTACGCCTTAATCAAACAGCGCCCGTTCCTCTATCAGCTCTACGCGAAATCCATCGGCGTCGATCCCACCGCCGAAACTAAAGCCATCCAGGAAAAATTCCTCGCCGATCAGACCGCAGCCACCAAAGCCAGGCGGCCCAAGCTCTCCAAGCTCCCCGACTACTGGAAGCCCTACCATGGCGGCGACCTCCCCGAAGCCGACTTGAAACTGACCACCGGCATCACCGCCGAGCGGGTCCTCGAACTTTCGCGCCTCTCCAACGGTTATCCTGCAGGCTTCCACATCCACCCCAAGGTCCAGAAGCTCTACGAGCAGCGCATCGAGATGGCCGAAGGCAAGCGCCTCTTCGACTACGGCGCAGCCGAACTCCTCGCCTACGCCTCACTCCTCACCACCGGCACGCCGGTCCGCCTCGCTGGGCAGGACTCGCAGCGCGGCACCTTCAACCAGCGCCACTCCGTCCTCGTCGACACTGAAACCGAAGTGCGCTACACCCCGCTCGAACACCTGACCGACAACCAGGCGCGTTTTGAAGTCCACAACTCACTTCTGTCCGAGGCCGCCGCTCTCGGCTTTGAATACGGCTACGCCCGCGACTACCCCGAAGCCCTCGTCCTCTGGGAGGCCCAGTTCGGCGACTTCGTCAACGGTGCGCAATCCATCATCGACCAGTTCATCGCCGCCGGCGAAGCCAAATGGAACCTGCTCTCCGGCGTCGTCATGTTGCTCCCCCACGGCTACGACGGCCAGGGCCCCGAACACTCCTCCGCCCGCATGGAGCGCTTCCTCCAGCTCGCCGCCAGCGACAATATCGTCATCGCTCAACCATCAAACGCCTCGCAATACTTCCATCTCCTCCGCCGTCAGGCCCTCCGCTCATGGCGCAAGCCGTTCGTCGTCTTCACTCCGAAGAGCATGCTCCGCCATCCCGATGCTCTCTCAACCGTCGCCGAGTTGGGCAAGCCCGTCTTCGAAAACGTTCTGCCCGACAACGACGTCAAAAATCCCCGCCGCCTCCTCGTCTGCACCGGCAAGATCGGCCATAACCTCCGCGTAGAGCGCGCGAAGCGCAAAGACATGTCCGTCGGCATCATCTTCATCGAGCAACTCTACCCATGGCCCGAAGCGGAGCTGCAGGCTGCCCTCGACCAGCATCCTGACGCCCAGGAGATCGTCTGGGTACAGGAGGAGCCGGGCAACATGGGCGCCTTCTTCTATGTGATGCCCCTGCTGCGGCGCCTGGCCGGAGACCGCACCGTGCTCAGCGTGAAGCGTCATGAGAGCGCAACGCCGGCGACAGGGTCGGCCAAGGCCCATGAGATCGAAGAGAAGACGTTGATCGATCTTGCGTTTGGCTCTGCTATTTAGTTATTAGCTGATGGTTCTTTGAGCGCCTGCTATTGGCTGCGTCCATCGGCTTTCTAAGCGTTCGCGATAACAATGGCGGTGTCTTTCCCGGTGGAGGGCTGCCGGGCATTCATACAACCCGTACGCCCCATCATGAATCTGTACCCGCAAGTGGTGTGAAGTAGTGATGGACGGTATCTAACGTGGGATCGAATAAGAATCGAATCTGCGGGCCGGCCGGCGAACCGTCGTATGTGCTATTTATTTGCCGTCTCTACTGCAATAATCTGCACTCCACATTGCACGTGCCTTCGTAAGAGCACTGATACGAAGGAGTTCCCGTTTGGCTCTTAAGTTGCAACTTTGGTCTCCGAACGATTTGGCATGATCGAGGCAGAACTTTCTTCCGGGACTTAAACGAAGATTTGATCAGCATTTCGGCTGGGAGAAGCATACCTGGGCCTAAGGCAGCTTTAGATTGGCGCCGCGAGCAAATGAGCGCCTCCCGATATTAAGCGTCGCCCGCAATTTAGGCGCCACCTCAAGTAAGCGACGGCCCCGATTTAGTCGGACATTTTTAGGAGGAAACAATGAGAAATTTCTGGAAATTTAGCGCAATGGTAGCGGCCTTGGTAGCATCAGCTACCTTCGCTTCTGCCGATACTCTTACCCTTGGCAGCTATGGACAGACTACGGGCTTTAACCCCGGCACAATCACCGTCAACAACACGGCGATGGAGTACACAGGAGTCAGCTCCACTGCAACTGTTACCAGCACGCCGACGAACGAGGCCTTCGATCTCGATCCGAGCACGGTTTGGGAATCGGCGCTTGGGAATTCATCTTGGGTAGGCGAAACTCAGACTTCGGGCCCGGTTGGTGCCGTTAACCCGGCGTTCGGATACTACACCTTCACGACCAGCTTTACGGCAGGGACACCTGGCAGCCCCTATAGCGGAACACTGTCGGTAGAGGCGGATGATACGACGGAAGTTCTCCTGAATGGCGTCGTACTTATCCCGGAAGGTTCTCTCGGCGGCGATGGACATTGCGCGGATGGTCTGCCTGACTGCGAGGGGATCGACACGATTGCGCTCAGTGGCCTCACACTGTTGAGCGGCACCGATGCCAACGTGCTGACCTTCCTCGTCCGACAGCAGGGCACGGGACCGACCGGTGGCACTGGCGATCCTACCGGCGTCGATTTCGCCGCGACCTTGGCCTCCACCGTACCTGAGCCGAGCACACTCCTCCTGCTGGGCACAGGCCTGATTGGCTCTGCTGGTGCATTGCTGCGCCGGAAGAGAGCATAGCTGTTCTGCCTTCCAGCCTCTCCGACCGCTCGTCGGGAGCGAGCATCGCGATTAGGCAGGGAGTTCGCAATCAGAAGCGCGTAGGACTTTCTTAGTCCACGCGCTTCTTTTTGTTTAAACAGGGGGACATTAAAAGAAAAATCAAGGCACGTACGCGGCGGCAGTTATCCCGAAGATGGGTCGGACTCGCGTGAGAGTCTCGGGGGGGTGGGGTTGGCGATCTCTTTGGCATAGATCTGGTAGGTGGTTCTGGGTGGGTCGTCGTGCTGGTGGAGCGCGCGGGCCTGGGCCCGGATAAGCTCGTCCGCCGCAGTGATGCGCTCGCGGGAGCGAAGATAGTCGAGCCACGACTCCATGATGAACGTCTCGTTCAGATGTTCAGGGTCGATGGCGTCGCGATAGATCCCCCAACGTATGGCCCCGTCGCGGAGACGGACGCCCCGGAGCTTGTGGATCGCGAGAGTAAACTCCGCATAGTTCTCCGCCGGGACGCGGTAGTCGATGGAGATGCGCACGGGCCCGTCCGTGGGGTCAGTGTCAGGTGTGAGCTCGGGCGCGGGCCGTCTGGGCTGGAAGGGAGTGTGGTCTGGAACGGGGCCCTGCAGGATATGGAAGCGATATGCGAAGGGGAAGGTGATGAGCAGGCCGAACGCAGCGCTCGTCAGCGCGATCGGGGTCGTGGTGTGTTCTGCAATATAGCCCCAGAGAATGGAACCGACGGCCATCCCTCCCTGGAAGACCGTCATGTAGGCCCCCAGCGCACGGGCCTGCACCCAGGCCGGCACGGCGAGCTGCACCGACACGTTGATCGTGGACATGGTGCTGGTCCACGCGGCGCCAGAGAGGACGAGTGCCATGATGATGATCGACGGGCTCCTCACGAACGCCAGCACGAGCAGCACGACGACGTTGTACAAAGACGACGCGGCGAGGATCTGGTCCGCGGAGAAGCGTCCGCGTATGCGGTGGAGCGATGTCGCAGCGACGACCGCTCCCAGACCAAGAGAGCCGTTCAGAATGCCGTAGCCCAGCGGGCCTTGCTTTAGGTCGCGCCGCGCCACAACGGCGAGCAGCGACCAGATGGCCGAAATGAAAAATGTATACACGAAGGCACGGACGAGGGAGGCCTGCAGGTCTGGCGCGTAACGGACGTAGCGCAGGCCCGAGCGGATAGAGCCTGCGATCCGCTCGGAGGGCAGCGCCGACTTGAACAATGGAACGCGCTTCCAGTTGACCAGTACCCAGATGACGCCCGCGAAAGAGAGTGCATTGAGCGCGAAGACAGACCCGGCGCCCGTATGGACGCGCTGGAACGCGGCGACCATCAGCCCGCCCAGCGCAGGGCCGACGGCACGGGCAAGGTTGTTGCTGGCAGCATTCAGCGAAACGGTGTCCGGTATCAACTCACGAGGGACCAACTCGGGCACGATCGCCTGCCACGCCGGATTGTTCATCGCCGAGCCAATATTGAGCAGGAAGGTAAAGGCCAGCAGCGCCCACGGAGAGATGTACCCAACAAACGTCAGCACAGCGAGAACGCCGACCGAGGCAAGCATCCACGCCTGCCAGAAGATGAGTAGTTTCCGGCGATCGAAGATGTCCGCCGTAGCCCCTGCCAGAAGCCCAAGCATTAACACCGGCAGGCTCGCCGCGGTCTGCATCAACGCAATGAGCAAAGGCGAAGCCGTAAGCGAAGTCATAAGCCACGTGCCGGCAGTGTCCTGCATCCACGTGCCGACCGAAGAGACGGTACTGGCGATCCACCGGTCGCGAAAGAGGGCGATCCTGAGAGGGTCGAACCCGCTTGGCTTGGGAGAGGCGACGGCAAGCAGTGGCGCGGAGTTGGGAGTTTCGAGTGGCATCTCTCGCTCTAGTTTACGGTGTCACGCAACACTGTAGGATGCGGCGAATCGTATGGATCGGCCGCCTGACCATGTTGATTATCTGAAAAGACCACATCATCTCTCGGTCAGCGTCTATTGGTATCCATCTCCGTCGGTCGCGATAAGATTCCAGCATGGAAAAACATAATCTTGAAGCATTATGGGACGAGCACACGAAGTACGAGTTTGCAACGCCCGACGTAGAGGCCACGCTCGCAACGATGGTCGAAGACGCCTACGTCAACCATGTCCCGGTCATGACGGGCGGCAAAGGCAAGAGCGCCCTGCGAACGTTCTATAGCACGGACTTCATCCCGTGCATGCCGCCAGACTTCAAGATGACGGACGTCTCACGGACCGTCGGAGAAAATCAACTCGTCGACGAGATGGTGATCTCCTTCACCCACACGATCGAGATGCCGTGGCTCCTGCCGGGCGTAGGGCCGACCGGCCGTTACGTCGAGGTGCCCGCTCGTGGCCATCGTCAGCTTCCGCGACGGCAAGCTCGCGCACGAGAACATCTACTGGGACCAGGCCTCGGTACTGAAGCAGATCGGCCTCCTTGGCGGAGATGAGCCTGCCCGCGTACGGAGCGGAGACCGCCCGCAAGCTGCCTCGGTCTCCAGGGCTAGGAAATGGCCATTTAAAGAGGAAACCCACGCAGCGCGGTGGGGGCTGTTGCGTGGGTATTCCGGTAAAGCAACGAAGTGGGTGGACTTCGTTATGACTGACTCAACCCGAAGGGAGTCTTGCCACTCCTTAAAGGTAACGGCAAAGCGAATTGGCGTCAAGGGGCATTTGTGGATCGCCTGGGGCGACCCAAATCCATGCAAAATCGATAGATAACCTGACTTTTCTGGCTGCTGACTCTTCTGGCACCTTGCTCCCTAGCAGATTTGGTAGTTGTTGAGCAACGCCACATCGGCCTAATGTCAGTATCACAAATCAGGATCTATTCTCGCGGCGGCAAAGGCAGCGAGCCTCTGGGGAGCCCCATGGCGAAGGACAAAAAGAAGAAAAAGAGCAAAAGCGTCAAGAAAGATAAGAAAGATAAGAAAGACAAAAAGCCCATAGCCACCAATGGGCCGGGCGCCGCTCCGGCCTCGGTCGCGGTCGGGTACACCGACGGCGCGCCCCTTGATCGGGTGCAATATCTTGAAGCGAAGCTTATCTTGAAGCCCGAGCGTTTCGACTCAGTGCAGAGCTTCCGCGACTTCGGCAAGCTCGTGCAGCGCACGGCGAAGAAGGTCGGCATCGGCTTCATTGAGGACCGAGAGGCAGGGCTAAGGCCAGAGGTCCGGGAGATCATCTTCGGTGACACGCCCGACTTCCGGCTCTACAACAACGCGTTCATCCTGCGCCGGCGTATCTCCTACGTGGATGGCTTTCCCGTCGGCGATCCCGAAATCGTCTTCAAGTTCCGTCACCCGGATGAGCAAAAGGCATCTGCTCTTGACGTCCGGCCAAAGATAGCCGGCAAATACCAAATCAAGTTCAAGGCCGAGGCTCTTCCCTCTGAAAGACAAGATCGGCGGATATCGCATTCTCTACTCCCACAACTGCCAGTTCGGAGCGAGCCAGATGAAAGAGGCCGATCGGAACCTCGATGGCCACCCTCGTCAAAGTGTTCCCGGCGCTCGCCGTGCTCAAAGAGTCCGACACCGAGAAGATCAGCCTGGTCAACGAAGGAATCGTGGAGGAGGTTCTCCTTCCACTTGGTCAGCTCGACTTTGGAAAAGGCGTAGTTGCCAAGTGCGACATCGGGTTATGGCGCACCCGCGGTGAACACAAGTCGTTGGTGGGGGAGTTCGCCTTTCAGGTTAAATTCGATCGCAGAGAAGACGTCGCAGATAGGCAAAGGAAGCTGGCCGCAAAGTTCTACATCACACTGCAGAACGATGTTGCGTCCTGGCTCGCGCTCGGCGTCACCAAGACGGGCATGGTTTATCGGCTCAAAGGAAACGAGCCCCAAAGCCATGAGTGACGCCGCCGCAGGTGCTGATCTCCAAAGTGCTGTGGGCACCGCTCCAGCAGTAGCAGAAGTATCAATAGGACAGATATTTCTCGAGTTTCTGATTATTGGCGCCACCAGCTTCGGCGGTGTCGTGCCCTATCTCCGTGGCAGCCTCGTGACCAAACGACATTGGATCGACGACAAGGAATTCGTCGAGATGCTCTCCATCAGCCAGAGCCTTCCCGGTTTAAACGCGACGAACATGGCAGTTCTGGTAGGTGAAAAGCTGCGTGGCGTGCTGGGCTCAATCGCTGCCATCATCGCAATCTGTCTGCCTGGCGGATTGCTCATGTATTTCATCGGCAACTTCTACCGCATCCATGGCGACCATCTGTGGATCACGGCCGCGCTAAAAGGAGTAGCAGCGGCCGCAGTCGGCCTGATTCTGTCGACAGTAGTCGGACTCAGCAAGAAATCGCTCGCCAACAAGTTCGATTTCTTCTTCATGGCGTTGACAGTGATCGCCGTCAACCGTCTGCATCAGTCTGTCCCTCGGCACCTTGATAGTCGTAGGTATCCTTGCGATTCTCTTCCATCGCCCTCGGAAAGAACAGAAAGAGAGTGCGGCCCCATGAACCAGGTCCCCGCGCTCGTTCGCGTATTCGCCTACCTGTCGCTCCTGACCGTGGGTGGTGGCATGGCGGCATTTCCTGCAATGAAGGTCCAGACCGTCGACGTCCACAAGTGGCTAACCTTCCCCCAGTTGATCCACATGTACAGCGTCGGCCAGATGGCCCCCGGGCCCAACATGATGATGATCGTCACCATCGGAAGCTGGGCCGGTGGGGTATTGGGCGCTGCCGCAGTTGCGCTTGCTTTTTTCGGGCCCACCGCCATACTAGCGTTTATCGTCGCCCGCTTGTGGAAGAAACTTGAGCGATGGCCGTGGCGGACCTCAATTCAGCAGGGTCTCGCCCCCGTCTCCATAGGACTGCTCCTCGCCGGTTGCTTCACAATGGCCCGGGGGGCGATCTTCGGAGTTGAAACAGCGGCGATCGCCGTTGGCGTCCTCCTGGTTCTGCTTCAGTACAAGATCAACCCTGCTCTCCTGGTGATGGGAGGGGCGCTGATCGGAGTGCTGACGTTGTCAGCCTAAGTGAATCGGCGTGTCTGACAGGTCAGACCAAAAATAAACTTTGAAAATGAGGAAAATCTTTAGCTGCTGATTTACGCGCGTTTTTCACCACGAATTCACCACGATTTTGCACGCATTTACCATGCAAAATACCACGATTCGCGCACCCAATTTCTCAAAAAACCCTTGAAAAACAAGGGAACCTCCCGCCTGGAAAAAAACCTGACCATACGGGAAATTAAAGTCTGCAAATCAGCAGTTCCCTCTCGTAGATCATCTCGGGTGGAAGGTGGTCGTGGAGCAGGATGAAGAGCTCTTCATGGCCCATGACCTCCTGCTTCCATTGCGCGCGGTCGACAGTCTGCAACTCATCAAAGGTGGCGCGGGAGAAATCAAGCCCCTTCCAGTTGATGTCATCAAAGTGCGGGGTCCAGCCGATGGGCGTCTCCTTGCCCAGAGCGCGGCCACGCACGCGATCGACGATCCACTTGAGGACGCGCATGTTTTCGCTGTACCCGGGCCACAGGAACTTGCCGTCGGGCCCTTTGCGGAACCAGTTGACGTGGAAGACACGAGGCGTCGCCGAAAGGTTACGCTGCATCTTGAGCCAGTGCCGAAAGTAGTCACCCATGTGGTACCCGCAGAAGGGAAGCATCGCCATGGGGTCGCGCCGCACCTTGCCGATGGTCCCTGTTGTGGCCGCCGTGGTCTCCGAGCCCATCGTCGCTCCAACGTAGACGCCTGCCGACCAGTTGAAGGCCTGGTAAACCAGCGGCATCGTCGTCGGCCGCCGCCCCCCAAAGATGAACGCAGAGATGGGCACGCCGTTCGGGTCCTCCCAGTCGGGATCGATTGTAGGACACTGGCCTGCCGGGGCCGTAAAGCGGCCGTTCGGATGCGCGGCGGTTGCCCCTGTCTCTTTAGCAATGGCCGGGGTCCACTTCTTGCCGCGCCAGTCGATCAGTTGCGCAGGCGGATCGTCGGTCATCCCCTCCCACCAGACGCCGCCCTCGGGAGTGAGTGCGACGTTTGTAAAGATGGTGTTCTTCGCCAGAGTCGCCATGGCGTTGGGATTAGTCTTGGCGCTCGTGCCGGGAGCGACACCAAAGAAGCCGGCCTCCGGGTTGATGGCCCGCAGCTGGCCGTTTGCGTCGGGCTTGATCCACGCGATGTCGTCGCCGACGGTCCAGACCTTCCAGCCCTCGAAGCCGGCCGGTGGAATCATCATCGCGAAGTTAGTCTTGCCGCAGGCGCTGGGAAAGGCCGCGGCAACATAAGTCTTCTCGGTCTTACCGCTCTTGTCGGCAGGAGACTCGACGCCGACGATCAGCATATGCTCCGCCATCCATCCCTCATCGCGGGCGATGTTAGAGGCGATGCGGAGCGCAAAGCACTTCTTCCCGAGCAGCGCATTGCCGCCATAGCCGCTGCCGTAGCTCCAGATCTCGCGGGTCTCAGGAAAGTGGACGATGTACTTCTCATCGTTGCATGGCCACGGAACGTCCTGCTCGCCGGGCGCAAGCGGTGCGCCCACCGTGTGCATGCAAGGGACGACCCGCTTCTCGTCCTTGTCGATCTCCGCAAAGACCGGCGCGCCGATGCGGGCCATAATCCGCATATTGACGACAGCGTAGGGCGAATCGGTCAACTGGACACCGATCTGCGACATGGGCCCGCCGATGGGCCCCATCGAGTACGGCAGCACGTACATCGTGCGCCCCCGCATACTCCCGCGGAAGAGCTGCTTCAGCTTCTTCCGCATAACGAAGGGGTCCTCCCAGTTGTTGGTCGGCCCGGCGGTGTCCCTCGAAAGCGAACAGATAAACGTGCGGTCTTCCACCCGGGCAACGTCATTGGGTGAGAGCGGGCAAGGAAGCAACCAGGCCATAGCTTCTCGTTGAGCCTGGTGAAGGTGCCCGCCTTGATCAGCTGGTCGCACAGAAAGTCATACTCGGCCTCAGAGCCGTCGATCCAGTGGATACGGTCCGGCTGCGTCAGATCGGCCATCTTTTCCACCCAGCGGATCAGATGTTTATTCGTAGTTGGGCGGCGCGGCGACGGTGGCCTCGGCGGTTACTGTCTTCATAGATGCGGAAATCCTTCCTTTACAAGTCTTCGCCTCCGCAGAGGGGCTGTCAACCCTTGAAGGGGTTCGGCCTGTTCCGGGCGAATTGCAGTAATATTTCGCGAGGGACCTCAAGATGACGCAACAGTCAAAAAAGAACTGGGTGACGGCGCTGTTGGTTGTGGAGCTGTTGGGTGGACTTCGGGTCCTGGCGCAGGGTGATCCGCCACGTGCGTTCGACGCAGCGACCGCAGCGCTGCGCGCCCCGGGAACGACGGTGCGGATCGATCTGATTGGCGACTCGACGCAAACCAACAATGCCGGCTATGGCCGAGGGTTCTGCGCGAACCTTACCGCCAAGGTGGACTGCGTGAACATGGCGAAGGGTGGCGCCAGCACGAAGACGTTTCGCGAGCAGGGCTTATGGGAGCGCAGCCTCCAGACAAAACCCGACTACATGCTCATTCAGTTCGGACATAACGATATGGAGAGCAAGGACCATAATCCGCGACAGACGACGATGGCGGAGTATGAGTTGAACCTGCGCCGTTATGTCGAAGAGGCACGGGCGGCGGGAATCAAACCGGTGCTGGTGACGCCGCTGACACGGAGATATTTCGAAGCGGACGGGAAAATCCACTCTGACCTGATGGCACACGCGGAGACGATGAAGAAGGTCGCGACGGAGATGAAGGTGCCGGTGATCGATCTGCAGCGCGACAGCATCGCTTATCTCGACGGCATAGGCGAGAAGGCCGGTAATACGCTTGCGATCACGAAGAAAGACGACGATGGGAAGACGATCTTCGATAAGACACATTTGAACTGGAAGGGATCGTATGTCTTCGGACGCATCGTAGCGGTAGACATGGGCAACGCCGTTCCCGAGCTCAAGAAGTACGTGAAGCCCGAGGCCACGGCCCTGCCGCCCGAAGGCGTGAAAGCGATGAAGATCATCGAAGGCGGTCCGGTAAAGATCGTGCTTGTGGGAGATTCGACAGTGAACGCCGAAGGTGGCTGGGGAAAAGGTTTCTGCGCAGTAATGACGCCTAATGTGACCTGCGTGAACGAGGCGCTGAACGGGCGGAGTTCGAAGAGCTTCATCGACGAAGGCGCCTGGAAGAAGGCGTCAGATGATCGCGGGGACTACTACCTCATTCAGTTTGGGCATAACGACATGAAGGGCAAGGGGCCGGAGCGCGAGACAGACCCGGAGACGACGTATGCGGCGAACATCCGGCGCTACATCCGGGACACCCGGGCGATAGGAGCGGTTCCTGTGGTGGTGACGTCACTGTCGAGAAGGAACTACAAGGATGGCGTGCTGGTGCAGGACCTGAACGACTACTCTGCGGCAGCGAAGAGGGTCGGCATGGAGGAGAATGTAACTGTGATCGATCTTAATGCGATGTCGGTCAAGCTGCTCGAAGCGATGACCCAGGAGCAGGCCGACGAGTTCGATGCCACGGGGCATGCCGATGAGCGGGCCGAAAATAAGAAGAGTGTTGTCGACCGCACCCATCTGAACGAAAAGGGACAGGCGCTCTTCGGCCGGATGGTGGCGGACACCCTAGTTCGCACCCAGGTCGAACTGGGCCCCGACGTTATAGGGGAGCCGGCAAAGACCCGGGCCGCGGTGGTGCAGTAGTAGTCAGTTGCATCCCCTTTATTTCCAGGACATCTACCCGCCTGGTCTTCTTTTCTGACGCCCGAAGACCGTTAATAAGCTGCGAACTTGTTGCTGCACTGTTAGACTTAAACTTCTGCGCTGTGACTACGCGCGACAAGATCTCTTCAAAGCGGCGAGACCGCGGCGAGTAAAAAAAGGAAACAGAAAACCAGTGGATCAGCAGACCAAGAAAGCCCTCAAGCACGACCAGTTCGTCGACACCACCACCCACGGCCTCGAATGGGCCAGCGAAAACCGCCGTTCGGTAATCGTCTCCAGCGCCATTGCCTTGGCGGCCATCGTGGTCGTGGTCTGCGGCGTGCTCATCTATAACAGCCGGGCCGCGCAGGCCTCGGTCGCCTTTGGGGCCGCGATGCAGGCCTACCAGACGCCGATTGCTGTGCCAGGCCAGCCAGTGCCTCCCGGCGTAAAGACCTATCCATCGGTCAATGATCGCGCCAAGGCGGCCAACGATCTCTTCATGGGGGTCGCCAACAAGTACGGCATGACCCCGGACGGCAAGGTGGCGCGCTACTTCGGCGGCCTTACCTATATGGAAGAAGGGCAGAACGCCTCCGCTGAGAGCACATTGAAGCAGGTGACGGGCGGATGGAACGGCGACCTAGCCGCACTGGCGAAGCTGTCGCTTGCCCAACTCTACCGCCAGACCGGGCGCGACCCGCAGGCGATCGACCTTTACAACGAACTGACCGCGAAACCGACATCCACCGTCCCCGGCGGTCTCGCGCAACTGCAGCTCGCGGAACTCTACGAGACACAGGGCAAACCCGAGCTGGCGAAGAAGATCTATGCTCAGCTCAAGGACAAGGACCCCAAGGGCCCTGCCGGGATGATCGCCGCGCAGAAGTTGAACCCGGCACCCACGGGGCCTGCCGGACAGTAGCTCTCACCATTTCGTAATCAACACATCTCGGGACGCCCAGGAATTAACCTGGGCGTCCCGAATTTTCTGCTTCATTTTTTTTTTGCGCTTTTCTGCCCAAAAATCGCTTGTCAAGCGCCGAAATGACCTAACCATTTTAAATTCAACAACATCCGCTTGGCATTTTAGTTACGCTCAACCCGCTATACTGGATATAGATCGAAAAAACGAGCAAGCCCCGGCCACCGTCCGGGGCTAACTCTTTTGTTTGTACGAATTTGGACGTAACTCATTTGTTATGACGATTTTGCAGGCAATGCTGTACTGTAAACCATTGATTATAAACAGTTTTACGCGTGGCAACAGGGGGGGTACCCCCGGGGGTGGCAGCGGTGGCGGACTAATCGTCGTGATACGAGACAGAGGGATCGGTTCGCACCTTGAGGGCCAACTCCGCGTCTGTCCGCATCTTCGTCAGGACGCTCCATTGATCGTTCTGTTTTGCGGGCGCCACCCAGACCGGCAGCGGCATCCTGAGATATTCGGAGAGCGCAAGCGCATGGGGTTCATAAAGTGCCCGGATGGTGTTCAGCCGCTTCGCCGCGGCGGGGTCGCCACACAACAGCAGGTGGTTGTCGCCGAGGGCCTCGCACAGATGATAGAAGTCCTTCGTCGGCAATCGGTCTACCCCGGTCTGATGTTGCCACGCCTCGCGCTCTTGAACATGGAAGACACTGCCCAGGTCGACGAGCGCATGCCGGGCCATCACGAACGTGAGTTGTGCCTGCCGTGA
Organism: uncultured Acidobacteriaceae bacterium; assembly: GCA_963756685.1. GTDB lineage: Bacteria > Acidobacteriota > Terriglobia > Terriglobales > Acidobacteriaceae > Edaphobacter. Next base: position 242,937 of record CAVWON010000001.1, on the reverse strand, counting down.
TGGGACGCCTTCGATGACCGAAATCAGCAGCGAACAGGCGTCCAGTATCGATACCAGGGCAGAGAGCCAGCTCTGGGTGTCATGTTGCGACCGGTAGAAGCAGAGAATCGGGTAGGAGATGTGGGATTCGAGGATCTCCGCCGCCCATCGCTCCCACTCCGCAAGCAGATCGGTCAGGGCCTCTTGTCCGCCCTCAAAGGCGTGTCGTCGAAAGAGTTCGGCGGCGTTTGGCGGCGAGCCGGCCCGCGAGTCCAGAAGTGCCACACTGACCTCCCGTCGCGAAAACGCCTGATACAGCACAGGCAGATAGCCGATCACCAGCGCGACGAAACCGAGGCCGACGCCCGACTCGAAGATGATCACCGCCCGGGCGAACAGGTTATGCGGCACCACATCACCGAGACCGAGAGTAAACAATGTCGTACCACTGACATACAGATCGGTACCGAACTCTTGCCACGCGCTGGCGGTATGCCCCATCATCGCGTCCCCGAAAGGAGAACGCATTGAAAAATAGAACATTCCGAAGCCGAAGATGAGAAGGAGGGCCCACATCAAGAGCAGCAGCAGCAGCGAAAGCGGGCCGTAGATACTGTAGATCTGGTCCCGTACTTTTTTGTTGGAGGCACGCTCGGCGATTACGACCCAGATGGGCCAGGTTGAAATAAAGAAAATACGGGTAATCTGAAGCCGGCCGGTGGGACGCCGCGGCAGAATGATGGTCTGGAACGCGTCCAGGGCCACGCCCAGACAGCAGAACAATCCGGCAATGAATGCGGCGATGTGCACGTGAGGTCACTTCCTCCACTCGACGTGGGCGATCTTTGTCCACCTTATCAGAGGCCGGTGTGACTTCTTGGAGTGGGCTGCGTCCAACGACTGCCATAGAGATTGAGCGCAACATTGCTTTAACAATGGTGTCAGTTCGGGTACAGGCGGATGTTTTTACTTTTCATCGACAAGGATACTTTTTGGGGCCTAAGCTAAATTCAACAAGACAGCTATTACGTTTGGAACCGATCAAATTCGAGAGGGAGGGAGTATGCAACGAGTCCTCGTAGTTGATGATGATCGTCTGGTTGCCGATACATTGACTCTCATCTTCGAGAGAAATGGTTTTGCGGCGAAGGCAGCTTACTCCGCAGATGAAGCCCTCAAGTGCTCCCGCGAATTTACGCCCAATCTTCTTCTCTGCGATGTCACTATGCCCGGTCGCGACGGTCTGTCTCTGGTCGAGGACATGACGCATGAACTGCCTACGTGCCGCATCCTTGTGCTCACCGGTTTCTACTCCAACCTGAAGAGTGTTCGCGAGCAAGCGCGCAAGCTGTCCCGTCCTTTGGGTATCCTGACCAAACCATGCCAGCCCTCAGAACTTCTTCGCGAAGCGGCCGCCCTGCTGGCCACGGCGTAACAGGGTCTCGCACCATGCCTGACCTCGGCCGGACTCTTATTTCTGTTGGTTTCCTCCTGGTACTGATTGGTGTTGTGGTTCTTGGGCTGAACCGCCTTCATCTACCTTTCGGGCGCCTTCCCGGCGACTTAAACTGGCGAGGCGCGCGATGGTCGGTCTCGTTTCCTTTGGCAACCTCGATCCTGGTCAGCGTCGTACTCAGCCTGCTTTTCTGGATCCTTGGCCGCCTCCGCCGCTAGCTCTGCAATCCTGCGTCGCGATGCTAGACTCAGGCGGTATGCCCGAGAGCGAAGACAAACCGCCGACCCTGGCCAGCCTGCGCGCAAAGCGAGGAAAGGCCGGCTCTGGAAAACGGCCAACCTCTCCTTCCCGGGACATTAATTCGCTTAGCCAGACGGGACTCTTCTCCGCTGCCGTTGAGACCACTCCACCGTTCCGCGGCCAGTTGGCGGATGTTGCCGAGATTCATCAAGAATTGGCGGCCTCTTCCACAAAGTCTCGGCACAAACCGGCTCTAGCCTCTGTTGCTTCGACCGAGCGCCGTGTCTGGAGCGTCCGCGCACTGGTTACTGACATCCGCCAACATGTCGAAACGATCTACACCGACCTCTGGGTCGAAGGAGAGATCTCAAACTGCCGCCTCGCGCCCTCTGGGCATATCTACTTCACCCTCAAAGATGGCGAGGCCCAGTTGCCCGTGGTGCTCTTCCGCCGCCAAGCCACCCTGTTACGGTTTCGTCCGGCCGACGGTCTAGCCGCGCTGGTTCGAGGACGTGTTTCCGTCTACGAGGGCCGGGGCCAACTGCAACTCATCGCCGAGACGATGGAACCTCGCGGTGCCGGGGCGCTTCAGCTTGCGTTTGAACAGCTCAAGGCGCGCCTGCTCGCCGAAGGACTCTTCGATGCGGACCACAAACGTCAGCTGCCGGCCTACCCGAAGTGCATCGGCATCATCACTTCGCCTACCGGCGCTGTGATTCGCGATATTGTCACCATAGTGCGGCGACGGCACGCGCGGCTCAACCTGCTCGTGTATCCAGCGACCATGCAAGGCGCATCCAGTCCAGGTTCAGTCGCCGCCGGCATCCGCTGGTTCAACGCAAACCCGTCGCTCGTCGATCTCATTGTCCTTGCCCGTGGCGGCGGGTCTTTGGAAGACCTCGCCGGATTCAACGACGAGGCGCTCGCTCGCGTTATTGCGAACTCCGAGCTTCCCGTCGTATCTGCCATCGGCCACGAGACTGACTTCACAATTGCGGACTTTGTCGCTGACTTGCGAGCTGCTACGCCGTCTGCAGCCGCAGAGTTGGTCACGGGGGCGCAGCACCGGATTGAAGAACGCATTGCCGCCCTCGGGGCCCGCGTCCAGCGTGCTGGACGGTTCCACTTGATACACGCGCGCCAACGATACGCCCGGCTCTCGGCGGAGTCCGTGCTGACTCGCCTGCGCGACGCTGTCAGTCGACGCGACCAACGTCTTGATGAGGTGCGGCTCCGACTCGCTGGCTCTGTACAGCGCCGCCTTCGCAATCCCACACAGCGCCTTGCGCATCTCGTCGACCGCCTTCGGCGGCAGGACATTACCGCTCGCATTGCCACTACCGACCGGCGCCTGCAGGGCATCGATCAACGCCTGCACCGCACTTCGATGGAGATCATCAACACGCGCGAGACTCGCCTGGATAGGGCATCAGCCCGTCTCGAAGCCCTCTCGCCGCTTGCCGTACTGTCTCGCGGTTATGCAATTGTCTACACCGCTGACGGCATGCTCTTACGTTCTGTCAGGGAGACATCAGCGGGACAGACGATCCGCGCCCGTCTTAAGCACGGCATATTCGAAGCTGAAGTGACACAGATTAGCGAACAAGACGCAACGGAGACCAGCAACTCATGAAGAAGCTCTTTGGAACCGATGGCATCCGCGGCGTCGCCGGCCAATCGCCGCTTGATGCGGCGACTGTCTACGCAGTCGGGCTTGCGCTCGCCCATACCCTCGCTGCCAAAACAGCTTCACCGCGCGTTCTGCTGGGCATGGACACCCGCGAGTCCAGCGACTGGATCGCAGCCACCCTCACCGCGGGCCTCACCGCTGGTGGGGCCTTGGTCGAGAGCGCTGGCATCATTACCACGCCTGCCGTCGCCTTCCTCGCTCATACGCACCGGTTCGCCGCTGGAGTTGTAATTTCAGCCTCGCACAATCCGTGGCAGGACAATGGGATCAAGCTGTTCGGCCCCGACGGCTACAAACTGCCTGATATGGTCGAACTCGCGATTGAAGAGGAGATCTTCCTTCAACTCGCCGGTTTGACGACATCTCCGCAGCAGACGGTCCCACCAGAGGTCAACGAAGCCGATCGCGCCGAGTATGTTCGCTTCCTACTTGCCGCTGTTCCTGGTCTCTCGCTCGATGGTCGCCGCATCGTCATTGACTGCGCTAACGGAGCTGCCTCTTCCGTCGCTCCGCAGCTCTTCGCAGACCTTGGCGGCGAGGCTATCATCACGCATGCAAGCCCCGATGGCCGCAATATCAACGAGGCCTGCGGCGCGCTGCATCCGGAGGTCGTCGCGGCCCAGGTGAAGCTGTGCCACGCTTCAATGGGTATTACCTTTGACGGCGATGCGGACCGCGTTTTATTCGCTGACGAGGTAGGGCGCGTGGTCAACGGCGATGCCGTTCTGCTACTGGCCGGTCGCGACTTGCAGGCTCGAGGTCTCCTTACCAACTCAATCGTTGTCGCCACAACGATGTCGAACATGGGGCTAGAGGCGGCGCTCAAGCGTAACGGTATCCAGATGCTTCGGGCGGCAGTCGGAGATAAGTACGTCCTCGAACAGATGATCGCCACGGGTGCGGCTTTAGGCGGAGAGCAATCCGGCCACATCATCTTTTCAGGGCGAAGTACGACGGGCGATGGCCTGTTGACCGCGTTGTTGCTGTTGGATATCGTTCATCGGAGCGGAAAATCTTTGGCGGAACTGGTCGCCGACCTCAAGGTATTTCCGCAGGTAATCGTCAACGTCAAAGTTCGAGAGAAGAAGCCTCTTGAAGGCATTCCTTCGGTGGCTGCTGCTATCCGTGTCGCAGAGATGGAGTTGGCCGATTCGGGCCGGGTCGTTATCCGCTATTCGGGGACAGAAGCATTGGCGCGCGTGATGATCGAGGCCGAGTCGGAGTCGCTTATGCGGCATCATGCCGATACGATCGCTGCAGCCATTCGCACTGAACTCGGCATCTAACTTCCAGTCTGTGACAGGATTGACAAGAGGAGCAGATGACAGACCTATGAATTCAAATTGAATTCATCTGCTGGCACCAGGCGTGGTCGAATGAATAGTAGTCTGGTTCTGCGGAAACCAGAGAGAAATAGGAGCATGCAGATGACGACGAAGTTGGCACCTCTCAGCGAACGCCCGGCCTGGAAGGCCCTGGAAGCACACTACCAGCAGATCCACGAGACACAACTGAAACGGCTGTTTGCAGATGACCCTGCGCGGGCCGAGCGTTTTTCCGTCGAGGCCAAGGGAATATTCCTCGACTACTCGAAGAACCGCGTTACGGACGAGACACTGAAACTTTTGATTCGGCTAGCGGAAGAGTCTGGCCTGAGAGCTCATATTGATGCGATGTTCAGCGGTGAAAAGATCAACATCACGGAGAACCGGGCTGTTTTGCATGTTGCGCTGCGTGCGCCTAAGGACGAGTCCATCTTCGTGGACGGCGAAGACGTTGTGCCCGCGGTTCATGCTGTGCTGGACAAGATGGCAGCCTTTGCCGACCGCGTCCGCAGCGGTGCGTGGAAGGGGCACACCGGCAAGCGGATTCGCAATGTCATCAACATCGGCATCGGCGGCTCCGATCTTGGGCCCGTGATGGCCTATGAAGCGTTGAAGTACTACAGCCAGCGCGATATCACCTTTCGCTTCGTCTCGAACGTGGATGGAACGGACTTTGCTGAGGCGGTGCTGGATCTCAACCCGGAAGAGACGCTCTTTTTGGTTGCATCGAAGACTTTTACCACGCTGGAGACGATGACAAATGCGCACTCGGCACGTGACTGGTCGCTGGCTGGACTGGGCGGTGATGAGAAGGCGGTCGCAAAGCATTTTGTGGCCATCTCGACCAACGCCAAAGAGGTGGCGAAGTTTGGCATCGATACGGCGAATATGTTTGAGTTCTGGGACTGGGTCGGTGGACGCTATTCGATGGATTCAGCGATCGGCCTATCGACGATGCTGGCGATCGGGCCGGAAAACTTTCGCGTAATGCTGGAAGGATTTCACCAGATGGATGAACACTTCCGCACTGCTCCCTTCGCGAGTAATCTGCCGGTGTTGATGGGGCTGCTGACTGTCTGGTACACCGACTTCTTTGACGCGCAGACGATGGCTGTGCTTCCGTATGAGCAATACTTAAAACGCTTTCCGGCATATCTGCAACAGTTGACGATGGAGAGCAACGGCAAGCACGTGACGCTAGATGGAACCCGCGTGAACACGGATACTGGGCCGATCTACTGGGGTGAGCCGGGGACGAATGGGCAGCATTCTTTCTACCAGTTGATCCACCAGGGAACGCGGCTGATTCCATGTGACTTTATCGGGTTCTACAAGACGCTCAATCCGCTGGGGCGACACCACTACATGCTGATGGCAAATGTCTTTGCGCAGGCCGAAGCGCTGGCGTTCGGCAAGACGGCGGAGCAGGTGAAGGCGGAGGGCACACCGGACTGGCTGGTTCCACATCGCGTGTTTGAAGGCAATCGTCCGTCGAATACGATTCTTGCGGACAAGCTTACACCCGAGGTGCTGGGCAAGCTGATTGCCTTGTATGAGCACGCAGTGTTTACCCAAGGCACGATCTGGAGCATCGACTCGTTCGATCAATGGGGCGTTGAGCTGGGCAAGGTGCTGGCGCAACGCATCATCGGGGAGCTGGAGAGCGTGACAGAGCCCGCACTGGCGCATGATACTTCAACAATGAGCCTGATTCGGAGATATAGGAAGAACAAGTAAGCTCAGCAACTGTGTAAGATATATTTCGCTTTGACGTCCCGACAAAACCAACCGAACTATTTGATAAGGAGCGAGTATGCAACTTGGAATGGTAGGCCTGGGCAGGATGGGAGCCAATATGGTGCGGCGGCTGGTTGCGCATGGGCACGAATGCGTCGTCTTCGATATGTCGCCGAAGGTGGTTGAGGAGATGGCGAAGGAGAAGGGAATCGCAGGTTCCTCTTCGCTGCAAGACTTGGTGACTAAGCTGGCCAAGCCGCGGGCGATCTGGCTCATGATTCCTGCGGGAGTTGTCGAGAAGACGATTCAGCAGATCGCTCCTCATCTCGAAGCCGGAGACATCTTGATCGATGGGGGCAATTCGTACTATATCGACGATATTCGTCGCGCGAAGGAGCTTGCTGCTAAAGGAATTAATTATGTCGACGTGGGGACCAGCGGGGGCGTGTGGGGGCTGGAGAGGGGCTATTGCATGATGATTGGCGGGCCAGACGCCGCGGTGGAGTATCTGGACCCTATCTTCAAGACTATCGCTCCGGGGACCGGGGACATTGCGCGGACACCGGGGCGCGAGAAGATCGGGGGCCCTGCGGAGCAGGGGTATCTGCATTGCGGGGCAAGCGGCGGCGGGCACTTCGTCAAGATGGTGCATAACGGGATCGAGTACGGCATCATGGCAGCTTATGCCGAAGGGCTGGCCGTGCTGAAGGCCGCCAATGTTGGCAAGCAGAAGGGCGAGATCGATGCCGAGACAACACCGCTTCGCGATCCGGAACACTATCAGTACGACTTCAACCTGCCTGACGTTGCCGAGGTTTGGCGTCGTGGCAGCGTGATCGCGTCCTGGTTGCTGGACCTTACCGCGTCCGCGTTGGTCGAAGATCCGCAGATGTCGAAGTTTGGAGGCAGAGTGTCGGATTCGGGTGAAGGGCGCTGGACCGATCAAGGCCGGGATCGATGAGGGAGTTCCAATTCCTGTGCTGACGACGGCGCTCTATGAGCGATTCAGTTCGCGCGGCGATGGCGAGTTCTCGAATAAGCTTCTGTCTGCGATGCGCTACGAGTTCGGCGGCCATCTCGAGAAGCCTGTGGCGAAGTAGTTCTAATGTGAAGGAGAAGACACGTGAGCCAACTTCATTCCGATGCGCTGGTGTTCTTTGGTGCGACTGGCGACCTTGCCTATAAGAAGATTTTTCCTGCGCTGCAGGCGATGATCAAGCGTGGCACTCTCAATGTCCCGGTGATTGGTGTTGCCAAGGCGGGGTGGGGCCTCGATCAGCTGAAGGCGAGGGCGAAGGACAGTCTTGAACAGCATGGCGGTCTCGATGCTGCCGCCTGGACGAAGCTAAGTTCGCTGCTGCGGTATGTCGATGGCGACTACTCCGATCCGGCCACGTTTGTTGCGGTGCGGAAGGCGCTTGGATCAGCGGAGAGGCCGGCACATTATCTGGCGATTCCGCCCTCGCTGTTTGAGACGGTCGTCGAGCAGTTGGTGAAGTCTGGCTCGGCGAAGGGTGCGCGGATGATTGTAGAGAAGCCGTTCGGTCATGATCTGGCTTCGGCGCAGGACCTGAACCGCGTCCTTCACTCGGCGTTTCCGGAGTCTGCGATCTTTAGGATCGACCACTATCTGGCGAAGGGGCCGGTGCATAACATTGTGTCCTTTCGTTTTTCGAACTCCTGTCCTGGAGCCGTTGTGGAACCGTGAGTACATCGAGAGCGTCCAGATCACGATGGCGGAGGACTTTGGCGTGCAGGGTCGCGGGGCCTTCTACGACCAGACGGGCACGACGCGCGATGTGATCCAGAACCATATCTTCCAGGTGATGTGCAATCTGGCGATGGAGTGTCCGGCGCGGGAGGACAGCGAGTCGATGCGGGACGAGAAGGTGAAGGTATTGAAGGCCATTCCTCCGTTGGACCGAAGAACCTGGTGCGTGGGCAATTTGTTGGATACCTCGATGAGAAGGGTGTTGCGCCGAACTCGCAGGTGGAGACGTTCGCGGCCCTTCAATTGGAGATCAAGTCGTGGCGGTGGGACGGCGTGCCATTCTACATTCGGGCGGGAAAGAACCTTCCCGTGACCTGCACGGAGGTGGTTGCGCGAATGCGCAAGCCCCCTGCCACCAATCTGACGGATCCCGATGCTACGCAGAACTACATTCGCTTCCGCATCAGTCCGGAGATGACCATTGCGTTAGCTGTGTCGGTCTCGCGGGCGACGGGCGAAGGGCGCGAGGAGGTGGAGCTGGTGGCCTGCCGCCATCCGCGAGCGACCGAGATGGAGGCGTATGAGAAGGTGCTGACCGATGCCATGGCCGGAGACGCCACGCTTTTTGCCCGGCAGGACTATGTGGAAGAGGCCTGGCGCATCGTGGATCCGGTGCTGAAGGCGGCAACTCCGGTGTATCCGTATGAGCCACACACCTGGGGACCGAAGCAGGTGGATGTGTGTCTACGGCCTCCTGGCGGATGGGACGTTCCCGTGGCAGAGGAGGCGGACGACTTCCGAGTTGTCGTGCAGCCAGCGTAAGCCTTCCTTTCTCGACTTGGGGGGTACCCCCCTCGTCCGAAGGTAAAAATCTTTATAATCAATAGTTTACGGCAGGTTATTGTCTGCAAAATCGTCATAACAAAAGAGTTACACCCAAAATCGTGCAAACAAAAGAGTTAGCCCCGGAGGGTGGTCCGGAGTCGCTCGTTTTTCGATCTATATATTCAGTATAGCGGGTTGAGTGTAACTAAAATGCCACGCGGATGTTGTTGAATGGGAAAGAGTTAGATGGATTGGGGACTTGACATGCGATTTCTGGGCAGAAAACGGCAAAGAAAATTGTAAGCAACAGAAAAGGTGAGAGATAAGATCGTTTGGCCACAGCAGCCAGTTGTGCTGGCACTTCGTTCGCATATGTTGCCAAGCTGCGGGCGCTCAAGACCCATCAGAACCCGCTAGTCTTCTTCATTAACGTGCATGGCGGCCATGGAGGATCGAGCGGGCGCTATGACAGAATCCGCGACATGCTGACCCAACCTGACATCACTCAGTGATTCCAGTCAAGAGAGCTGGTGTTGGACAGCTGTCCCAGGCAAGAGCTATGGGGTCGCAGTGACCAGTTCCGGTGCGAGCAGCGAAGTGGTGGACTTTACCCCAATCGCGAGACGGGTCAGCGTCAGGACGGTGATGTCGTCGTCCTGCCCAAAGGCCACGGCAGCCTCTGCTGCTTGCCCTGCGTCCGGCCTCTTCGCCATTAGCGCCCGCACCCGCTCAAAGCCGAAGATTTCACCGGCTGGGGTGCGCGCTTCCAGCAATCCATCGGTGTAGACAGTAAGACGATCGCCGACGGAGAGATGGAATGAAGTCGTCTCGTAGGTCGCGTCGGGATCAAGCGCAAGAGGGAGAGCGTCGGGAAGGTCCATCTCGTTCTGGTTCAGAAAGGGCGCAAGCTGGCCTGCGTTCGCCAGCACGCAGCTACCTTCCGCATCAAAGCGCAGCACCAGGCAGGTCGCGAAACCATTCTCAAGCCGCCCACACAGCCGTCGATTCAAACCAGCCAGTATCGCGGCTGGATCGTCGGTTGCCTCGACGAGCGTCCGCACCGTTCCTACGATGAGCGAGACCGTCATTGCGGCCTTCAGGCCCTTGCCGCTGACGTCGCCGAGAACCAGAATCGCCGAGCCGACCTCATGTCTATCCTCTTGCTTGATCAATTGAAAGAAGTCGCCGCCGACCTGATGCGCCGGTTGATAGGCACTGGTGACGGCATAGCCCTCCAGTGAAGGCAAGATCTGCGGAACAAGCACGCGCTGGAGCTCCTGGGCGCTCCTGTATTCCTGTTCCAGGGCCATCTGACGTTCACGCTGCTCGATATAGACGGCGTACGCAATGGCGAGAACCAGGACCGTCGAGAGGATAGCCTGGGGTGTGAATGGCACTCCGCCGAGGGTGAACAGCGGGTCGTCCATGGTGGAGGCCAGCGTCCCGTGGGTAAACCGCCGACCTTCCAGGGCGGTGTGTTGAACCACGTCGTACATTTCGACAACGAATGCGGCGGCCGCGACAAACCATCGCGCCGGGGCCAGCCGCTGCCGCTTCAACGCGTATCCAATAATCACGAATGGAAAGAGTTCGACGACCGAAAAGCCAGTGGTGAAGATTACATCGAGTATTTGAAACGCCAGTACGTGAGTATTGCTCCACTGCAGCGTAAACAGCAGATTGTCGAGTGTCGCCGAGACCAGCGAAACCACAGCGAGAATCTTTGCCCATCGCCACAGCGAAGGATGGTGATCGAGATCAAGGAGATACAGAAGGAGGTACCAGAGCGAGATGTCCTCAAAGCAATGGGCAGGCCATAGAACCAGTGTCTGGACCCTGTGAAGTTGCGCAAAGTCCAATGGGTTCCTCAGCAGGGTAAGGATCGAAGCACCGAGGAACAGAACCATCCAGAAGAGCACCTTCTGGTCTCGATTGCGCACCCATGCAATAAAACCAATCAGCATGAGTGTGCCCAGGATAAGTATCTGAACGAAATCAACCAGGCTTCCTTTTGCCTGGGCATAACTGTTTTCTGTCTGGATCTCCGCAATTGCTTCGGAGGTCCCCACCAACGGCGTTGCCGACATTCCCCTGTCATTGCCGGGGGAGGCTGAATCCAAAGGGGCGGTCCAGGCCCGGATTGCCAGTACTCCCTGCTGCGGCCGGCCGAGTCCAAATGCCTGTGAAGACGCAGAGCGAAAAAGAGGACTCGTGGGCAGACTTCCATAGTGGCCAACGAGGCGGCCATTCCAATACACCTCGTACGCACAGCGAACGTGCGGCATATAAAGCACGATCTCTGATGGCGATCCAGGACCTTCTACGAAATCGACGTGCCGGCGATACCAGGCAAAGCCCGTGTAACCGTAGTGCCCCTGGTCTCCCCATGGCCGGTCGACGCGGAGATGCTCCCAGCTTGTATCGTCTAATGTTGGCGAGGACCTGGCCGGATCGTCGCCTACACGAAACTGCCACTGTCCGTCGAGCGCAACTGTCCCCCTGCCCAGTCCTTCAACCACCAGGGAAGACCCGGCAAGGGGCTGCGCTGCATGCAGGGCGGTTGCGGTAAGGGCAAAGAGCAGCCAAAAAGGCGCGAATTTGTTAGGCAAGAAACGCCAGAGCATCGTGGCTGCATCATAGGCGTTTTAGCGAGAGTTACCAGCCGCAATTTTGCTAGTGGCAGCACAAATTAATTGGGGATGAGGTTGGCCTGTCGTTCGAGGGCCGATCAGTGAATAGGTAGGGTGTTTTCGGTAACTTCAACTGAAGTAGAAACTTAAACTCACCCGAACGCGGGGTTGTGACAGATTTCACACAGGAGGACTACAATTTCGAGCGCTGTGAAGGTATCGATTTTGAAGGAGCGAAGTTTATGGCGACGATGAGTGCGATTCAACCTGGAAGCTACGGATTTCCAGTCAATCTTAAGAAGCGGTATGACAATTACATTGGCGGGGAGTGGGTGGCACCGCTGTCTGGGCAGTATTTTGAAAACGTCACCCCTGTGACCGGGCAGGTGATCTGCGAGATTGCGCGGTCGAACGCTGCGGATGTTGACCGGGCGCTGGATGCGGCGCATGCGGCGAAGAAGATGTGGGGGAAGACTTCGACGACCGAGCGCGGACGGATACTTGAGAAGATCGCGCAGCGCATCGAGGACAACCTGGAGATGCTGGCGACGGTGGAGACATGGGACAACGGCAAACCGATTCGCGAGACGATGGCCGCGGACATGCCGCTGGCGATCGACCACTTCCGTTATTTTGCGGGCGTGATTCGGGCGCAGGAGGGATCGATCTCGCGAGATCGACGCGAATACGATTGCCTACCACTACCATGAGCCGCTGGGTGTGGTCGGCCTGATTATTCCGTGGAACTTTCCGATCCTGATGGCGACGTGGAAGCTGGCGCCGGCGCTGGCGGCAGGGAACTGCGTGGTGCTGAAGCCGGCGGAGCAGACGCCGATGTCGATCCTGGTGCTGATGGAGCTGATCCAGGACCTGCTGCCGCCGGGCGTGGTGAATATCGTCAATGGATTTGGGCTGGAGGCGGGCAAGCCGCTGGCGTCGAGTCCGCGGGTCAACAAGGTTGCGTTTACGGGCGAGACGACGACGGGACGGCTGATCATGCAGTATGCCTCGCAGAACCTTATTCCGGTGACGCTGGAGCTGGGCGGGAAGTCGCCGAATATCTTCTTCCAGGACGTGGCGAGTGCGGACGATGCGTTCTTCGACAAGGCGCTGGAAGGCTTCACGATGTTTGCGCTGAATCAGGGCGAGGTTTGTACTTGCCCGTCGCGTGCACTGATTCAGGACACGCTCTATGACCAGTTCATGGAGCGGGCGCTGAAGCGCGTGAAGGCGATCAAGCAGGGCAATCCGCTGGACAAGACGACGATGATTGGAGCGCAGGCTTCGACGGAGCAGATGGAGAAGATTCTTTCGTACCTCGATATCGGCAAGCAGGAGGGCGCGGAGGTGCTGATAGGCGGCAAGCGCTCGATGCAGCCGGGTGATCTGGCGGAGGGTTTCTATATTGAGCCGACCGTGTTCAAGGGGAAGAACAAGATGCGCATCTTCCAGGAGGAGATCTTCGGGCCGGTGGTTTCGGTGACGACCTTCCATGATGAGGACGAGGCGCTGGAGTTGGCGAACGATACGCTGTATGGCTTGGGCGCGGGTGTTTGGACGCGGGATCTGAATCGCGCGTATCACTTTGGCACGGGCGATCCAGGCGGGCCGTGTGTGGACGAACTGCTATCACCTGTATCCGGCGCATGCGGCGTTTGGCGGGTATAAGCAGTCGGGCGTTGGACGCGAGAACCACAAGATGATGCTCGAGCATTATCAGCAGACGAAGAACCAGCTGGTGAGCTACAGCCCGAGTGCGCTGGGGTTCTTCTAGAGAGGGTCGAATGCCGGATGTTCCGGAACAGGTGATTACGACGCCTGCTGCAGTGGAGTTGATGAGCAGGCTCGAGGAGAAGCATGGGGAGCTGATGTTTCATCAGTCGGGAGGCTGCTGCGACGGCAGCTCCCCTATGTGTTATCCGCGGGGGGAGTTTTTTGTTGGGGATAGCGATGTGCTGATGGCTACGCTGGGTGAGACTCCGTTTTATATGAGCAAGAGCCAGTTTGAGTACTGGAAGCACACGCAGCTGATTCTGGATGTGGTGCCGGGGCGTGGGGGGATGTTTTCGCTGGAGAACGGTGAGGGTGTGCGGTTTCTGATCCGGTCGAGAGTGTTCACGGATGAGGAGATTGGGGCGCTGCGGGCGGCGGGGCGGATCTGAGCGAAGTCAGCGATCTGCACCGGTGCCACCGATTTAAGGGCGAACCATTTGTTAGTGAGGGATTGCGGCGCTATTTCCTGGCGAAGCACTTCGACATGATGGCGGCGTGGAGGCGTTCGCGGAGCTCGTCGGAGACCTCGTAGATCTTGTTGCCCTTGTAGACCTCGATGGTCTGGTGGGTGGTGTCGAGGACGACCTTGCAGTGCTGGCAGCCGGCGGTGTGGGTGCGAATCTCCTCGAGCAGTTTGGGGCTGAGGTGCTCGTCGAAGTAGTCGGATAGATGGCTTAACAGGTCCGTGCAGTTCATGCAGGCTGGCCCTCCTGCTTCTTCCGGAAGTACCGGCTGAGTCGTTCGCGCAGTTGAAGGCGCGCGCGCAAAAGTCTGGATTTCACCGCGGGGACGCTCAAGCCGAGTGCCTCCGCAGTCTCTTCCGTAGAGAGATTTTCAACGTCGCGCAGGGTAAAGACGCTGCGAAAGCCGGGAGGGAGACCCTGAATGGTTTTGCGAAGGATGTCGGCGAGCTCGGCCTGGTTGTATTGCTGCTCGGGATTGGGGCGCCACTCGGCGAAGTCACGAGGGATAGACCCTTCATCGGTCTGGACGTCCTCGTCCATTGAGACGGTTTTGCTGGTCTTGCGCTTACGGAGGCGCATGAGGCTCTCATTGACAGCAATGCGGACGAGCCAGGTAGAGAACTTAGAGTTTCCCTGGAACTGGTCCAGCTTCTCGTAAGCCTTGAGGAATGCGTCCTGCGTAATGTCTTCAGCGTCTTCACGGTTTTGAGTAATATGCTGTGCCACACGGAAGATCTGGCGTTCGTACTGCCGAACGAGCTGCTCAAATGCAGCCTGTATCCCCCTCTTTAGCGCGCGCTACCAGCGCTACGTCGGGGTGGATCTCTTCCGTCGCTGGGGATTGGATGGCAGGCATGAGCAAAAGGTGCGAAAACGGACACTGAAATCTTCGGCGCGAAGAAGCTGCCGGGGAACCAGTGTCTACCCCAGTGTAATCGCCACTGGGGCGGAGAGCAAAGATGTGAGAGGGGGAAGGTGAGGTGACGGGGACAAATGATTGCAGGAAAAGGCCTGGATGACCGGAGAACAGGGGACTGGACGGCCCCCATTCTCCGGTGTACCTGGCAACGTCGCTAGCGGGCAAACTTGCGGCGAAGCACGCCGGCAGCTCCCAGGAGGCCTGTTCCGAAGAGAACGAAGCTGGCTGGTTCCGGGGTGGGAGAGGCGGTGGCGATGTCGGTGAAGACGAAGGTGTCGTCGTTATAGTCGAGGTCAGAGCCGCTGAGTGGGTTCAAACCAGTGACGGCGAGATCTTCCATGCCGACGTAGGTGCCCGTGAGACCGGCCGGGAGTCCGGCAATACTACCTGCGGTGTAGGCCGTGGTATAGGCGTGGTTGTACCCGTCGGCGCTCCAGGCTGTCGGGGTGCCGTTGTTGTTGACGGAGTCTTCGTACTGGCCGGTGCTGACGTTGTCGAGGATGAAGACGAGGGTGTCGCCTGCATCGACCGACAGAAAGGTGGTGGGAGCCCCCACCGTCGAGCTGTGGTTAGGCAGAACGAAGCTGCTGAACGTGTTCAGGTTCACGTCCCAGAGCTCGATGGTGTCGTTATCGCCCGCGCTGGAGCCGGCAAAGTAGCCGACGACGGTTCCGGTGGCCGATGCGGTGAGAGTATTTGCGGGCGCGAGTTGGCCGACGTTCGCGTAGGGGATGTCGTCGGCCAGCAAGGGGGAGGAGCCTGCGGCAAGGATAGAAGCAAGTGCAAGCAGAGAGAGACGCATTGGAACTCCAAAGGGTAAATCTGGATGAGTCTTTGCCCTTAGGTAATGCAATCCGGCCGCCAAACCGCAATTTCTTGCATGTTTATGATTTCTTGCGGGAACCGGGCCGAAAAGTGAAAATATTTGCACACATGTTGAAGAAGGTTGCCATTTCATTTCCCATTCAGGGTGGTTATAAGGCGGTGGCCTCGCAAAACCCGGTAAAAATGGCCAATTTCGTTGCCCCTGAAAGTACCTGCAGTGGTTCGTAGAGGAATGCGACTGACGAGATCTGCGCAGGCGGCTTAGAGTGGATGTGTGGGCTGGAAATACATTGAAGCCGTGACGAACCTCCCGGGCTGGCTTCGGGGTGCGGTGGCGACTGCTTCGATCGTAGTGATGACGGCGCTGTTTTGCGTGAGTGCGGTGGCCGGACGAGCCAGGCGGCAGCCGCGACGGAGCAGCCAAAGGCCTCTACGGAGCAGACAAAGAAGGCGTCGCCCAAGAGCAAGCCAACCTCGACCGGGAAGACCAGCAGCAGTGGAAGCAAGGCCGCCGGCTCCAGCAAGACCGCCGGCTCCAGCAAGACCGCCGGCTCCAGCAAGAGCTCGAAGGGCGCCACAAGCAAGACGCACGCCAGGTCGACTGCTTCGCGGAGGCCGACCGCGCAAACGATCCGGCTGACCAGCGCGTTCAAGGCTTCGGAGCAGTTGCGTCCGATGGCGCAGCAGTTGGCGGCCACGCGCTCGGCGGCGGCTTACAGCGGGGTGGAGAACTATGCGAGGGTGCACCCGGGCGAAGGCGCGGCGGCGGCCTATCTAGCGCTGGGGCACGCTTACATGTCTGGACCATCGGTATGCCGATGCGGCGGCGACCTTTCGTCGGACGGGTGTGAGCGGGAGCGCACTGGATGACTATGCGGACTATCTCGGGGCGCAGGCGTCGATGCAGGCGGGGCATGCGGCGGACGCGTATCCGCTGCTCGACCACTTCGCAGAGAGACATCCGGAGAGCATCTTCAAGGCGGATGCACCGGTGCTGCTGGCCAACGCCTACCTGCAGCAGAACGATCCGCAAGGCGCGCTGCGGGTGCTGGTACCGCTAGCGGACTCGGCGCAGGCCTCGCATGCGGACTTCCGCTATGCGCTGGGACGGGCGTACCAGACGTCGGGGGATACGACTCATGCGGCGGCGGTCTACCGGAGTTTGTATGTCAATCTGCCGTTGAGCATGGAGGCGGCGGAGGCGCGGACGCAGATGCAGGCGATGAACATGCCGCCGAGCGCAGCCGAACGGAAGACGCATGCCGACGAGCTCTTCAACGCCAAGCGCTATGCTGAAGCGGGCGCGGAGTACCACTCGATCGAACGGGACGGCACCGGACTGAACCAGGCTGACCATGATGCGCTGCTGATCTATGCTGCTGCCTGCGATATGAGGTTGAAACACATCAGCCGAAGAGATATTGAGAGGCTGCCCAATACGACAGACGACAGTGCGGCGCTAAAGCTCTATATGCTGGCTGAGCTTTCGCGCAACGAACACGACGAGACGACCCATGATGACCTGATTGCGCAGATGGTGCAGCGGTTTCCGACGAGCAGGTGGCTGGAGGAGGCGCTGTACTCGGGCGGCAATATGTACCTGCTGAAGCATGATCCGAAGCAGGCGACGTATCACTACTCGTTGCTGGTGAAGATGTTTCCGAACAGTACGTATGCGGCTTCGGCGCACTGGCGTGCGGCGTGGATGAACTACCGGCTGCACAACTATTCCGAGGCCGCGCGGCTGATGGACGAGCAGATACAAGGGTATCCAGCGGGAATAGAGGTGCCGAGTGCGCTTTACTGGCGCGGGCGCATCTATGAGGAGGAAGAACAAAACTTCGCGCAGGCAGTGAACTACTACCATGCACTGACGACCTCGTATATCAACTTCTACTACGCGCTGCTGGCGCGACAGAGGCTGAACGTTTTGAAGGCGCAAGGGGGGACGACCGCCCCGGCGGCGGTCCTTAGCTCGGTACCGAAGCCGGTCGTTCCGACGTTGACTGGAGAGTTGCCGGAGAACGAGCCCCACCTGATCAAAGCGAAGCTGCTGGCGAACGCTGCGTTGAATGAATATATCGGGCCGGAGATCCAGGCCAGTCCAACTTCAAAGGAATGGGGGGCACTTGCGCAGGCAGAGATCTTTACCTCCTACGGCGAGACGACGCGGGCGCTCCAGGCGATGAAGCACAGCGGCATCTCCTTCTTTGCTGTGCCGCTGGAACAGATCCCGATGGTGTATTGGAAGGTGCTGTTTCCGCAGCCGTACTGGAGCGACCTTGTAGAGAACTCGGAGAAGAACGGACTGGACCCTTACCTGGTGGCGTCGCTGATCCGGCAGGAGTCGGAGTTCAATCCCGGGGTGGTGAGCCACGCGAACGCGTATGGACTGATGCAGCTGCTGCCGTCGGTGGGCAAGTCGATGGCGAAGAAAGACGGAGTGAAGGGATTCAGTGCGAATTCGCTATTGAATCCGACCGTCAATCTGGAGCTGGGCACGACGAACCTTCGGTTGGTATTGGCCCGGTTCGGAGGACAACAGGAGTATGCGCTCGCGGCGTATAACGCGGGCGATGTTCCGGTGAGGCAGTGGATGTCGGCGGGCAACTATAAGGACATCGCCGAGTTTGTTGAGTCGATTCCCTATACCGAGACGCGGGAGTACGTCCAGGCGATTCTGCGCAACCGGGAGATCTACCGGGCCCTGTATGGCCCCCAATAAGAGAACCAACGGAGCATCACTTTATTTGCAAATGTGGGATTGACAGGGACAGAATATCCGTTATTCTTTGCACCAGAAGTAGTGCATCGGTGGACGAAATACGAAACCGATTGGGGAGGTCTCTTCGGCAGCCTGAAGTTGAGTATCGGCGCTAGAACGCGAGTCACGAGCGAAGACAACCGTTGGGATGAAGAGGCAAGCATGGTAGCGGAGCTAAACCTTCTGGAAGTGTGGATCCCGGAGCAGATGCAGCCGGGCACGTTGTTTCTACTAGAGCAGGCGGGTGAGCTGGGTAAGGCGGACAACCCTTATTGGGCCGTACTTGCTTGTCCTTCCTGTGGGTCGCTGGGCCTGATTACAAGACAACAGTGCGCGGGGCTGGAGGCGATGATCTGCGGTTCGTCGGAGTGCTCTGCGGAGTATTTCCTTGAGGGCAGCAAACGATACGTTACCGACTGGCGAGTTGATTGGAACTGCGTTGACTGATTTGTGAGGTACGATCGGCAGTGGAGGTTGATCTATGCCCACGCCCTTCGAGAGCGCACAGTTGAACCTTCAGCTGTTTGAGCTACGGCGTGAGCCTGTGTTGCGGGAGGCGCGCGACTGGTTTCTGCGTGAGTTCAATCCGGAGAGCTTCGCTGAACTTGTCACTTTGGCACGCGGGCAACGCAATGCGTCGTTTCGCATGGTTCTCGGCTACTGGGACATGGCAGCTTCGCTGGTAACGACCGGCGCGATCGATGCGGACGCATTTCGCGCGGCGCACGGCGAAGTCTTCGCGGCCTTCAGCAAGATCTACCCATACCTCGCCGAGTTGAGGATCGCCAGCGGTGAACCGGAGTACTGCAAGCACATGGAAGCGGTCGTGCTCTCTGCTCCAAATGTGGAGCCAATACTCAAGCGGCGGCGCGAGGCATTGAATGCTGCCGCCAAAGCACGCCTACCGGACAACACGGAGCCGGTTACCTAAAGTAGCCGGTCACTCGTGCCGGAGTGCCTCGACCGGATCCATGCGAGAGGCCCGTACGGCCGGAAGCAGCCCCGAGACGATGCCCACGACAGCAAGGATTCCGAACGAGACCAGCATGATGGATGGTGAGGCGCGAAGCAGGATGTCACCTTCGTGGTTCGCGGTCTTGTAGATGTCGGAGTAGAGCGGCATGGGCGGGATGAGATACGCGACGACGACCGCAACGATCATTCCTGCAACGCCGGCGAGGAAGGTCAGGGTGAGGCTTTCGAGGAGAAATTGCTTGAGGATGTCTCTGCGGCGCGCCCCGAGTGCCTTGAGCAGGCCGATCTCTTTCGTTCGCTCGGTGACTGAGACGAGCATGATGTTCATGACACCGACGCCTCCGACGCCTAGAGTCATGGCACCGATGATTCCGAGCAGAAGGTCGAGGGCGGTGCTGAACTGCATGATTTCGGCCGAGTCGGCGACCGTGTCCCAGCTGGGGACGGCCTTGTCGTCCTTGGGGTCGAAGTGGTGGCGATCGGCGAGTACAGCGCGTACGGCCTCGAGCGCCTTCAGGTGAAGCTCGGGCGAACTGGGTTGAAAGACGATGCTGTCCGGATTGCGCTGGTCGCGGAGGACGCGCATCATGTCGAACGGCACGAAGGCGTTTTCATTGTCCGGGCCGTTATTGGATGAGTCCTGGATCTTGGTTTTCAGTACGCCGATGACCTGGAAGACGTGTCCTTCGATCTCTACCGATTCGCCCACGGGAGGATAGCCGTTGAAGAGCTTCTTTGCTGCGTGAGGGCCGAAGATGACGACCTGCCGATGTTCGGTGAAGTCAGCGGGTTCGAAGTAGCGGCCCTGGTCAATGTTCAATTTGCGCATTCCGCCGTATGGGAAGTCGATCGCCTTGCTCTGGATATTGACTACCTTGGAGCCGTACTTGAAGCTGAAGCCGTCGTCGACCTCGGAGCTGACTGCCTTGAGGAATGGGACCTCATCGCGGACGGCCTCGGTGTCGCCGTCGAGAAACTTCACGCGCCTTCCGGAGCGTTCGCCACCGGCCTGCATGCTGGTTTGTCCGCCCCACACCATGATGACGTTGTTGCCGAGGCCGAGAAAGCCGTTGAGCACGCCTTCACCGAGGCTCTTGCCATAGCTGAGCAGAAGCACGACTGTCACGAGGCCCCAGACGATGCCGAGCATGGTGAGGCCGGAGCGGAGACGATTGCGCAGGAGCGAGTCGATGCTTTGGCGAATGATCTCGACTCAGGTTCATGGCTACTCCGCTCTGAGGCATTCCATCGGGCTAAGGTTTGCAGCGCGCAGTGCTGGATACATGCCTGCGAATAGTGTGATGGCGGTGAGGGTGGTCAGTGAGGCCGCTATGGCTAACGGAGAGATGACTGGGTGCGGTACGAAGTCGGGCAGCGGAACAAGCCGCAGCAACATGCATAGGCCAACGCCGAGCGTAAGACCCGCGAGTCCACTGACGAGTGTGATGATCGCGGACTCGACGAGAAACTGACGTTTGATATCGATCGCGGTCGCGCCGAGCGCCTTGCGGACACCGATCTCACGCGTGCGCTCGGTGACGGCGACCAGCATGATGTTCATGACGCCGATGCCGCCAAGGGCAAGTGTCAGGAGCGCGACGGCGCCGAAGAAGAGCGTCATCACGCTGAAGATACGCTCGGTGAACTTTGATCCATCGAGCGTGTCCCATATCCACAGGGCTTCTTTGTCGTTGGGGTCGTAGTGGTGACGGTCGGCGATGATTCGCTTGACCTGGGCCACCGCTTTTTCGTGAAGGTCGGGGGACACCGGCTCGATGACGATGTTGTTGACATAGCCGCGGACGACGCCGGGGGCCTCAGGAGGAGGGAAGTCGCGCGCCATCGCCGAGTACGTCGTAAACAGTTGCGTGTTGTCCGGGCCGCTTCCATAGCTGCCGTTCTGTTTCTTTTTCTCCAGGACGCCGATGACGGTGTATTGATAGCCGTTGACCATCAGGGGTTGACCGATGACTTCTTTGCCGGGAAAGAGCTGCCGGTTGGCTTCGGCGCCCAGGACGATGACGCGCGCACCTTCGATTTCATCCTGTTCGGTCATAAGGCGGCCTTGTTCTACAGCGAGGGAGCGGAACCGCTGGTACTGGGGCCAGACACCGCGCACGGCGCGGCTTGCTGAGTTCCACTGGCTCACTTCGGAGACAGTGCGCCGCAGCTCCGGACTCACGGTCTTGACGAGCGAGGCCTGCTGCTGGATCGCGATGGCGTCGTCTACTGTGAGACGGATGTCGCGACCGGCGGCGTACCCTCCGGCCTGCGCTCCTGTCTTTCCGCCAAAGAAGATGGCGATATCGGTGCCGATGCTGCGGAGATGCTCCTTCTGGTCGACATTGAAGCCGATGCCGAGGCCGACCAGAAGAATCACTGAGGTGATACCCCACACGATGCCGAACATCGTCAGAAAGCTGCGAAGCTTCGTTTCCCAGAGCGCAGAGAGCGTTTGTTTGAGAATCTCGTGAAACGGCATAAGGGAACTACCCCGGGGGAAACACTACTTGCCTAGATTACGCAAAAACCTTCGCAGATGTTCCTTAACAAAAGTTGTATGTGCTGGATAGGTTAAGATAGAGCGGGCGAGCCGGACCGGCTCATCCGGGCCCGGATGGTGAAATCGGCAGACACAGCGGACTTAAAATCCGCAGACCCTTATCAGGTCGTGGGGGTTCAAGTCCCCCTCCGGGCACCATGAAACCCTCGATTCTATTCACTTTTATTGCAGCACCGATGACGGTCGGCTATCACTCAATACGTCACTTTTCGGCCTCGGGGGGCTGAACGGGGGGGCTTAGCGCTTTTCCTTCTCGCTCTCGAGCTATCATCTCAATCGCCGAGCGCTGGTCGGCGCTACTAACGATCGCGTACCTCCGAAACATCGAAGGCGTCTCCCATCCGCCCATCGCCATGATGACCGATTCCGGTACTCCAGCGCGTCGCGCGGCTTTAGCGGCTGACCGTCGAAAGTCATGGGGTATCAGCCCGGCATATTTGCGGATACCGCTGCAATCGCACTTAGCTCCGGCTAGGGCAGCACCACACTTCCTGCACTCCCAGCGCCCCGTTCCAGCACGGACGCAAAGGTTCCTCCACGCGCCCCGAAAGTCCTTGATCGGCTTTCCATCCTAGCGTGTGAACATGGAATCTTTAGGCTTCTTATTAGCGACAGCAGCCCGCAGAAGTTCTTCCACTTCTGGCGTCATCACGACTTCCCGGCCCTCGCCATTCTTCGTTGTTCCGGGATTCGAGGCGAATCGTGCGCGCGAGCAGGCCCACTTGTCGCACTTGCAGGCCAAGCATTTCATCTTAGCGGCACCACATGGTGCTGTCATATGGCGCGGGCTGCTTAGTACGGTAACGCGCCCAATGATTGAGGTATTTCCAAACAATCAAGACGAAACTGAAGAGTATCGTCGAATTGTGAAGACGTTTTTTTGATGAGGTTACGCGTAGCTCATCGTGCATAAAGCGAGAAAGGAAATTGTGTGGCTAAGACTAGTCTCAAGTCTTCTGCGTTCCCAGACGATCCAAAAGGGCGCGAAGCGTTAGCTGAGCAGATTGCGGACGGGGTACGGGCGCTTAGGATCGAACGGGAGTCTGTGCCGGATGGCCCTGGACGGAGAGCGCAACGCAAGGCGATTGGATTGAGATTGACGTGCTTCGTTGGAAGATGCATCTCTTGAATCCAAGAAAATATAAGGCCCTAAAGCGCTTGGCCAGCAGAGTGACGGTCGACACTTCACCCTGCAGCCCGGTCAGCACGCCAACCAACGAGATATGGCCCCCTACGCGTACCGCTTCGATGGATTGGGCAAGCGTGCCGGGGCCGCCTACCTCAACGACATGATCTACGCCGCCTCCCGTGAGGTCTCGCACCCGCTTCCCCCAGTCCGGGACTTGGCGATAGTTGATCACATGGTCCGCACCGAGGGCGCGGACACGTTCCAGCTTCTCGTCAGACGACGACGTGGCGATAACCGCTGCACCCATCATCTTCGCGATCTGCAGTTCCGGTTGCAAGTGTCCGAAAAGCCGACTATTCGGCCAAATGGAAAAGTTCCGGTTGCCGACGACCCGGAGGCGAATGACCAAACAGAGTGACCGGTCATCGCATGATCGTAGGTTCGCTCGGAACTTGGAGAGGTCGGCTGTTCAGAACAGAAGACCTCGATTGCCTCGAGGCCAATTCGATCATTCACGGCATTATGAATCCGCTGCTTGCACCCTGGGTAACGCTCCGTTGTTCTGAACTGACATATGGCCGAGCAGATAAAGCGGTTGTTAGCTGATTCAACCCGGCTCATTTTGTTTCATGAGAGCCACCCGAGGTCCAAAAGGTCGGCGATAGGTTCAGTAAACGAACAGGAGCCGAAGCCGATAGCGACGTTCTCCCGCGCTTCTCTGATTTGTTCCGCGGATAGTTCCTGATCACGCCATGCAAGAACGTGCCTGCTCCAGCGAAAGGCGGTAGGATCCTGTTCATTCAACACTGCTAAAACCTTCTCTTCTGTTGCTCCGTAATAGGCGATGATTGCCGCGACGAAGACATTGATGAAACCGTTCATCAGAGCGGATGCGCTCCCCGGTTCATACGTGAGCTGTTGAACGGAACGCAAAGGATGATGCAGTCCAGCCGTTGCCTTGAAGGGAACCTTTGCTTCGACGCAGGCCGCGAGAAATTCCGCGACCTGCTCGACGCTGGGGATGGCATCGGCAGTAACTCCTCCGGTCCGAATCTTTGCGCGCGCGTTCCCTTCCTTCAGTGCGGGAATCATTTGCCTGCAATTCTTGAGGGGAAATTCGACGTAGAGAGTTGTCTTTGGGGGTACGGCTGAGAGCAGCTTATGCACTTCAGCCAGATTTGCAGCCTTGGACTCGAGGACGTCAACAACTGCGACCCTCTTATCGAGCCCAGATATCAGGCGAGCATCTTGCTGCGCATCGCCCGTGCTGAGTGCGCCTAGGAGCCATGGGGTCAGCTGCTCGTCGCTTCCAACCTCCATCAATGCCGCGCTAAATTCTGTCAGCCTCGCACCTGGGACGATCAAGCGTCCCAGAGCCCATGCATATTTACCAGAGCGGTAACTGGCATAGTTCCGGGTCGACGTTAGCATATCGAGGCCTGCGGGAGGAAAGAGCCCCGCGTAATCTATCAATCTGTTCAGGAATGGTTCAATTGCAGTCATTTGCTTTTTCTCTTCTTTACCTTCGTCGCCGGCATTCCGAATTGACCCTTCCATATGCGATGCCAGTCTACCTCCGGAAAAGGTCGGGTCATTTGGCAACCGGCCGAAAGTTCCGCCGGTGCCCGTATTCGCGCCAAGTTCGCCCAAGTGCGACCAGCGGACTGTCGCTATCGACGGAAGACCGGAGGTTCTGCCGCGGCGTACAGGTGAAGACTAGCCGGCTTTGCAGGATTGATCATTCACGGGTGCGAGGCGGCGGATTTCAGGCCAGTGAGAATGCCTGGCTCTAGTTCCTCTCCCTGCAGATCGGGTCTTTGCGCTAGGAGGTCGGTCTGAGCCAGACGGTAGTGTACCAATGCCTCGTCCCACTCCTTATGCGCTGCCAGTGTGTCGGCAAGTTGGAGTTGTGCTCTGGGCGAGTCGGGCGCGAGCGTGACCGCTTCCTGCGCGAGTCGCAGCGCCTCGTCGGTCTGCCCGGCCTTGGCGAGGCTGCCTGTGAGCGACGAATGTCCACCCAGGCTGAGGCGAGTGGAACGGCGAACTTTCCATGGTAGACATAAACGCCGTCCTGAAGGATCGCGACTGGTTTCCGCTGGCGGAAGAAATCGTAGGGGTTGAGAATTCCGTCACCGGATTCGACACCGTCAAGATCGCTTTCACTGATCAGCACGGTGCCGTCGATCTCTGGCGGAACGGTCATGGGCAGGTTGAGCCACCATAAGGCGCTTGGGGTCGGCAGCCGTTGGCAGTGGATCCCGTAGTCCTGGGGCTGCACTGCGCCATCTGGAAAGTAGGCGAACCAGCAGTCGGAGATGTGGTTCTGATCGAGGTACTGCTTCACCGTCTTGAGTTGCTGGCCCCAGTCAACATTCGCGTCGCTCAGGTAGTTGCGAACCTGGAGCGAACCTCCCCACAGTTCGTTGCCATATGCCATGAAGTCAGGAGCGACCTTCACCGTCGTAAAGACTTGCCAGGCGAGCAACAGTCCCGCGACAGCTGTCCATGCAGGTCCTCGGCGCATCAACGTCGCGGCGGCGGCACCGGCGATGACGTAGAGAAACGGGTAGACCGGCATGAGATGCCTTGCACCGATATCGAAGTGGGAGCTCATGATGACGGCGAAGTAGACGCCGACCGGAATCAACAAGAAGATCAGTTCCCGGCTGTATCTTCGTGCGAATCCGCGCTCGGCCCGTGGCGTGAGAAGCAACAGGACGAGTAGTGGAAGCGTGGACTTAATGAGGAAGGCTGCGGGAAAGTATTGCCAGGGGCCGTGGCGATAGACGCGTCCCCAGAAGTAGCTGGTGAACTCCCACTCGGTGTGTTTGGTATTTGCCAGTCCCCAGATGTATGCCTGAGGCAGCAGATGAAAGCGGGCAAGCAGGGCAAGTTTGACGCCGTCGCCCTTGTTTGGAAGAGAGGCCAAGTAAGGGCCGAGCGCGGGAGAAAGCTGCAGGTTGCTCGGTGCCGGTGCGTAGCGGAAGCCGTAGAATGCCCAGATCACAGCCCATGCGGAGACCAGAATGCCGATGCAGGCTAGCAACGATCTTGAAAATGAAGAAAAGCTTCGCTCACGGATACCCTCTGCGGCTGCGAGGAGTATCAGCATCGGCGCGACGAGGATTCCGGTGAACTTCGCGGACATGGCAAGGCCGGCCAGCAAACCCGCGATCAGGAGCCATCTCCATCCTGGTTTGAGGCGATACCGATAGAAAGCATAGACGGTGGCGAGGATGAAACATGCGCTTGCCATGTCAGTAGAGACAAACGTGCCGTGCGCGAGCACATTTGGATCGAAGACGAAAAGGAAAAGGGCGCAGATTCCCGCCATTGCGCCAAAGAGTTTGCGTCCTGATTGATAGATCAGCAGTGCGGTAAGCAAGGTGAACAACATGCAGACGACGCGCGCCGGAAACAGCAGCCGGTCGCCTCCATTGCTGAAGACAAAGGCGCGGCCATCCAGGAAGGCATTCTCAGTGTGAGAAGAACCCTGGTGAAGAGGGGGCGACGGGTGAAGCGGAAGCAGGGGCAGGGCAGCCGCCATCTTCACGAGTGGGGGCACCTCTGCATTCACCCGGTAGTCGTGCGTGGTGAGGATGTTGTAGCCATCGTAGAGATGATGGGCTTCATCCCAGTTTGCGGAGTAAAGCCGCGCGACGCGAAGCAATTGGCCGGCGAAGACCAAGAGAAGCAGAACGACCAGGGCCGGAACGAAGGTTGGCCTCGACCTTAAGCACTCTTCCACGGACCAGCTCTTGTTCATGAGCCAATCTTAGCCTCGCATGTGTACTGGTACACGCGCTTGTGACCAGGGAGATTTCCGGATCAGTTGAATCGCCAAAGCGCTGTCGACACTTGCCAGAGCCGCAGATCAATCCGAAAGGCTCAATGAGTGCATTGACCTGTTGGCGTTAACCGAGAATCCTGCGCAGACAGATCGCGACTGCTGGCCGATTGCGGAAGCTGTCCATCGCGACCTGTCGGGTCGTCTACTTCTTGTCATGAGCTTCGAGCAAGGATTGTCGATTGAGCATGGAGCCACGGAAGATGATTCTATCGATGTGGTCCAAGGCTGCAAGATCGCTCCGAGGGTCGGCGTCGAGAATAAGCACATCGGCGACACGTCCCGGCTCGATGCGACCGACGTCACGCCATCCGTAGATATCGGCAAAGTTGCTGGTTGCCGCCGCGATCGCCTCGCGCGGAGAGAGGCCGATCCGATGCAGCAGAGTGAGTTCGAGATGGAGACCGCTGCCGGGCATAATTCCATAGCTTGTTGCCGAGCTTCCGGCCAGATATTTCGCTCCAAGCTGATAGAGACGGGCATCGAACGCCTGTTTATGCCAGGCGGACGATGTGCGGCGTCTTCATCTTCATGCGCTGAGCCGGTATATTCCAGCGCCGCGCCTCTACGTCGAACTCATCCCAATGAGCGCTGATTAGCTCAGACGTTCGCACGAACGTCAGCGCCATCAACTTCATTGCAAGCCGAGTAATCACCTTCCCCCGATAGACTTCGATTGCTCTCAGCAGGATCGTTTGGGATCATTTGGGATGGTTTCCTCCCCAGGTTGTTCCCGTATTGTTCCCGCCCAACAAATCGACCGATTTCACTCGAATGTGTGTAGAGACGTTCGCGCTTGCGCGCGATCTAGTTGCCACAAAATCTGATCGACGGCTAATGGTGCTTTACAGCAGGTAGGGAGCCACCTCCGAATGCCGTCAATTCCAGGAGGCAGGTTAGATGAGTGCATAGCCTGTTTACGTCAGTTAGCACGCAGGCCTTCCCAATATGGAAGGAGGATACGCAACTATATATAAATATTGTAATATTCATATATGCAGGAAACCTTACGAAGGTTCAAAGCTGACATCTTTCAAGCGCTAGCTCATCCAACCAGGATCGCGATTCTAGAATTGCTTAGTTACGGAGAACTCTCTGCCGGGACTTTGATAGAAAAGCTTGGAATGGAGCAGGCCAATGTCTCCCAGCACCTAGCGGTGCTGCGGGCAAAGCAGCTTGTTTCGAATCGCAAGTCCGGCAATCAGGTCTTCTACGCGGTTCGGGATCCCATCATCATTGAGGTCTTAATCTGATGCGCAAGTACTTCCACGCCCACCTCAAGGAGTCTTTGGGCATGCTGGATGAGATGGAGAAGCCGCTGGAAAGTGCCCGATGAGTTCGGGGCAGCAGTGGCTTCCTCGCTCGATTGAGTCTCTACGCGGCTACACGGCCAGGCAACTCTCGCACGATCTCATCGCGGGGTTGACAGTCGGCTTGGTTGCGCTCCCCTTGGCGATGGCTTTTGCGATTGCGTCTGGAGTGCCTCCGCAGGCTGGTCTCTATACCGCCGTGGTTGCCGGGTTCCTGATCTCCGCGCTGGGTGGATCACGTACCCAAATTGGTGAACCGACGGGTGCCTTCGTCGTTATCGTCGCTGGCATCGTCGTGAAATTCGGCTTGCCAGGTTTAGCGCTGGTCGGAATCATGGCAGGCCTGTTGCTACTTGTCATGGGCTTCACCGGCTTGGGTTCCGCTGTCAAATACATCCCTCGTCCGGTTACGATCGGGTTTACCAACGGCATAGCATTGCTGATCGCTTCCACTCAGATTAAGGACTTCCTTGGGCTGAAGACCCCGCTAGTTCCCAGCGAATTTCTTGCCCGAATCAAGATGCTCGTTCACTACGCGGGGACCATACAGTGGCGAACGCTGGCCGTGGCAGCGGCTTCACTCACCATCATTCTGCTGTGGCCGCGACTGACGAAGCGGCTTCCAGGTTCGATCGTTGCGCTCTTGCTATCAACGGCTGTAGCGGCTGGCTTCCACCTGCAAATAGAGACAATTGGCAGCAAGTTCGGTGGCATCCCGCAAGGCTTCCCACACTTCGCGTTGCCTAACTTTCAGGCGGCACACATCCTGCCTCTGCTTCCGTCTGCCTTCACGGTTGCGCTGCTTGCAGCAGTCGAAAGCCTGCTCTCCGCGGTCGTTGCCGACGGAATGAGCGGAGATCACCATAACTCGAACATGGAACTGGTAGCCCAGGGTGTCGCCAATATCGCCTCTCCTCTCTTTGGCGGCATACCCGCAACGGGTGCAATTGCGCGCACCGCGACCAACATCCGTTCCGGCGCACTCACCCCGGTAGCAGGAATGGTCCACGCACTCACGCTGCTTGCTATCCTTCTTGTCGCGGCGCCGCTGGCCCGATTTGTTCCGCTGGCAACGCTGGCCGCGGTATTGTTCGTGGTGGCTTACAACATGGGGGAGTGGCGAGAGATCGGCACCATCCTTCGTCTGTCGAAGACCGATATTGCCGTCTGGTTTACAACGTTCGCTCTTACCGTGCTCGCCGATCTGACAGTAGCCGTAGGAGTCGGGATGGCTCTCGCAGCTCTCCTCTACATCTATCGCATCGCGGAAACTACGACCGTTGCGCCTGTAACGCGAGAGTACCTGCAGGATGGGCAGGCCCACATCCTGCAAGACAAGGACATTCCTTCGAACGTGACCATTCTCCGCATTCATGGCCCGTTTCTCTTCGGCACCACCGAAAAGCTTGCGGAGACCACCAAAGACCTGACCCAGTTTGGAGACGTGGTGATCCTGCGTCTTCGTAATACCACGGCACTCGACGCAACCGGCATCCACGCCCTTGAGCGATTCTCGGATCGTCTGCATAAAGCAGGCAAAACGCTTCTGCTCTGTGGTGCGCGCGATCAACCCTCGCAGCTCATTGCCCGCTCTGACTTCCTGAAACATGTTGGAGCGGAGAATGTGCTGCCCCATGTTCAGGCAGCTCTGGACCGCGCACGGCAGATTCAGGGAGACTTCGTTGGGATCGGCCGGGAATTGGCTCTTGATCTGGAGCACCGGCCACTCTAGCTGCGTGCTTCCCAAAAACAGAATATGTTCGAGAGGCACATTCGGAATATAGAGCCCATCCTGTCAAGTCGGTTGATGCGAAATCGCCGAGCCACTCATTGAGTTCTGCAGCAGAAAATCGACAATTTTCCGAGCCAAGAAAACGCGGACTGGCGATCGTCGTTACTTATCTCTTCGCCAGCGATAGCAGCGGCAGGTGAGTCAGGTTTAGCAAAGGGCCTCGGGGCCCCTGACCGGCTTGCGTTTGACTCCTTTAGATAACAGTTGTCGCAATAGCAGCGCCTTTAAATTGCTACGCCGCTGTGACGTGCGTCACAGTTGATTTGCATTCTCCCGTGGTATTTTTACTGCGTAATGTTTCAGAAGAAACCGGCTGGCCCAGGGTTAACCGGCAGCGAAGTCAGTACGATCGCGTAAGTTGAGGTGACGGCGCATGCGGCGTTTGCTCTATCGGGTTTATCAGGCCCTTCTACATGAACGACTGACCATTCGTGAGCAAAACTGCACAGATTGTCATATCTACGCTCGTATAAACTCTGGGCAAAGTGCCATGAGGAGCGATGACGACAGTGTTGCTCCTTCCGAAATGCTCGATCTGGGACGGGCTAATCCACCGCATATCCAGACCTTTGCAGTCGTGTGACGCGCATCACATTTGATGATCTAACTTGTGACGTATTCTCTGTTCGGCTATCAGGAAGGAAACAACAGGTTAGGGAAATCATCCGCACTCCCGCTTAGCTTTCGAGGTATTTGCACATGCGGCATCGGCTCTATACGCTTGCGATTCTAGTATGGCTGAGCGGGTGGGGGGAAACCGCGTTTGCGCAGGCCGCTGGCGTTCCACAGTCGCAGGCTGCAACATCTTCCCGAAAGACGGAAGTGAAACCAGCAGACTTCGTCGGGGCAGAAGCCTGCGCCCTATGCCATCAGCCCGAGGTGAAGGGTTTTGGCGATAATCCGCATGCCAAGCTGGCCCTCGAACACGACGGCAAAGGTGTGACATGCGAAAGCTGCCACGGACCCGGTAAGGCCCATGTTGAGAGCGGCGGGGTCGCGAGCGATATCTTTCAATTCACAAAGGCAACGCCGAAACAGGTGGAGCAGAAGTGCATGGCTTGCCACATTGGCGACCACCCTAACTTCGAGCGAACCGCCCACGGCGAAGCTCTCGTCAGTTGCACCAGCTGCCACAGCTCCCACAAGTTTGTACCTCAGACGGAGATGCTCAAGGCAAAGCAACCGGCCCTCTGCTATCAGTGCCATACGGACGTTAAAGCTGCTTTCATGCAACCATTCCACCACAGGGTCCCTGAGGGTCTACTGAAGTGCACGGATTGCCATGACCCGCACGGAACCTTCCAGCCGGACCTCCTTAAGACTCAGTGCGACCCAGGATGCCATTTGTACCAAGTGTCACGTCGAGACACTCGGACCATTCGTTTACGAGCACCCGCCCATCAAGACTGAGGGCTGCACCTCGTGCCATTCTCCTCACGGATCGCCGAATTCTCGCTTGCTCATACGCAGCAACGTGAACAGCCTCTGCCTGCAGTGCCATTCACCTTCGATGAATTTCACGGCGCCCGGCACACCGTCGTTTCATAACCAGGCGAACCAGTACCAGGCATGCACTGTATGCCATGTGCAGATTCACGGCTCAAACGCCAGTAGCGTTTTCTTCAAGTAAGGAATGGCACGCTTGATGAACGTAATTTCTTCGATATCGCTTCTGATAAATCTCCAGCGCACTGCTCTGGTGATTTCAGCCATCGTGTTCGCCGCGGGCTTTGTTGCTGGCTCCCCAGCCATCGCGCAGGATGATGCGCCACCACCCGCGCCCGGGGACAACATTCGCTTTGGATACGTTATCCATCAGACAGTCGATTTCGGCGGACACATCGTAACTCAGTCCGGTAGTGGCGCGATGTACGACACGCTGGTCAACATTCAGTCCGGGCCGCGCCTTCTCGATAGTTCATTCCAGATGGTCGCCGTCAATCCAGCTCATGCACTTCTGTTCGATCACCTCTCGTCAAGCAGCTTCGGCTACGGAGGAGATCCCAATGACGCCACTTTCATGAACGTGTCCAAGGGCCGGATCTATACCTTCCAGGGAAGCTTCCGCCGCGATCGTCAATACTTTGATTACGACCTGCTCGCTAATCCGCTGATTCCACCTACGTCTACACCCTTCGTCCCAATACTCGACTCGCCCCACCTCTACAACACCGTGCGCCGCATGACGGACGTAAACCTCACGTTGGCGCCACTTTCGGCGATCAGCCCGCGTTTTGCCTACTTCCAGAACATCAACCAGGGCCCATCCGGCAGTACGATACACGTCGGCGCCGAGGGTCTGCTCATTCAAAACGTGCGCATCTCCACATATGTCTGGAACGCCGGAGTCGACTGGAAACCGCTGAAGCGCACCAGCGTCAGCTACGACGAGTTCATTACGCAATACAAGGGCAACACCACCTGGGATCTTACTGGAGCCAACTACAATCTCTCCAACGGCGCACCCGTCAGCCTCGGAATTGATATCTCGTCCGTCTGGGCTACCCCGTGCGCTAAGCCCTTCAATGCGAATGGAACCGTCAACCCAACCTGCAATGGATTTCTCTCTTACACCCGCTCCGCGCCGACGCGCACGCTCTTCCCCAGCGAGCAGCTGCGCTTTCAGAGCGCATCCATCCGCAATGTCTCCATGAACGGACGCGTCATGTACATGGGCACGACCAGCCATCTCAATAACTTCTACGAGAACTTCAATGGCCTGGACTCCCGTCCCGGAAATCGGGTAGAGCTGGACACCGGATCTGCCAGCGCACGTCGCATCAACGTCAACGCGGACTACGGTGTCACCTGGCAGATTACCCCCACCATCGGCGTCTCGGACGTCTTTGACTTCTGGTACTTCCGTCAACCGGCCACCAATGTCTTTACCCAGACAGACTACGCCGGAACGTCAATGCTTAATCCGCCGGGCGCGGCAACAACGACTACGACATCGGACTATCAAGCCCTCAACCAGAAGACCAAGATCAACACTTTTCTCACCACCTGGGACCTCGCTCCGCGTGCGCGACTCTCGGTGGGTTACCGCTATAGCAGCCGCATCATCACCGATGCCGGCGGGGACTTTATCCCCATCCACGCGGACTCGGCGCTCTTCGGCCTCGTCCTCAGGCCCACGAATCAGTTGCGCGTCAACTTCAATGCCGATGCCATGTCTGCCGACAATGCCTTTACCCGCATCAGTCCCCGCAAGCTGCAGCACTACCAGATGCGGACCACATACAATCCTCGTTCCTGGCTCACCTTCGCCGGAACGATCAACATCCTGGAGAGCAGCGACAATGTCCAGACAGTCGAACACGTCGCACACTACCAGGACTTTTCCTTCGCGACATCCATCAATCCCAGTGAAAAGTGGGGCATCGACTTGAGCTATGCGTATGACAGCGTCTATTCGCGCACCGACGAGTGTTACACATCTTCGGCGCCTGTCGCAGGCGCCCAACCGGGTCCCCCGGTGTGCCTGCAAGCGGGCCTGCCCTACCAAAGCAACGGTCTCTACAACCAACCCACGCAATCCGCCACCATCGGATTCGTGTTGACGCCCGTGAAGAAGTTCCACGCAACCGCCGGCTATCGCGTGTCCGCCGTCAACGGCGATGCTCCCCCCATCAATATTCGCCAGGTGCCGGGTTCGCTGCAGTCCCAATATCAAACCCCCTACGGCAAACTCGCATACGATTTCACTCCCAACTGGATCTGGAAAGGAGACTACAACTACTACAGCTACGGCGAAGGTAATACGCCAACCGGCCCCACGCTTCCTCGCGACTTCCACGCGAACAACGTCACTCTCTCAATTTGTTACTCCTTCTAACCTTCATCCGCGAGAGAAGTTATGTCGCCTTCACCCAATCAGGAGTGTTCTACCATGCTGAAGCATCTCACCTATTTCGGAATTGCCAGCCTGTTCTTACTCGCAGCGAGCATTTCGTGCCTCGCACAGAACTCTACTGCTGATCTCTACAAATCGAAGTGCCAGATGTGTCATGCCGCCGATGGCAGCGGCAATACACCGGCCGGTAAAGCCATGAAAGCACATCCATTCAACTCACCCGACGTGATGAAGGAATCGGACACGGACCTGACTGCCATCATCAAGAAAGGCAAAAACAAGATGCCTGCCTTTGACGGCAAGCTCACGGACGCGCAAATCACCGACCTCGTGGCTTATATTCACACGTTGCAGAAGTAGCAGGAACCACTGCCGACGTCCTCAACTACGTCGAGCAACTTCCACTAAAAAAACCGACCCAGGAGTGTATTGATGGAACTCACATCCGAAAAGAGCAGCGAAGCAAAAGTGGAACCATCAGGACGGCGGTCATTCTTATTGGCCTTATTTGGAGTGAGTGGCGCGACTGTAGGTGCTTTATTGGCGATTCCCCTCATCCGCTTTGTGACGTATCCGCTACGCAAGAACGCTACGGACGCCGGTTGGTCAGACCTGGGTCCAATAGGGGATTTTGCCTCTCTCACCGTGCCGACGGCGAAGACAATTACTCTCGAACGTCGCGATGCATGGCAGAGCACTACATCCCAGACAGCGGTCTATGTGTTACCGCCGGAGAACGGACAGTTCCGGATACTCTCACCCATCTGTCCACATCTAGGCTGTTCTGTCCGTTGGGTGGACGCTGAGAACAAGTTCATTTGCCCGTGTCATTCAGGCTCTTTTACGTCCACCGGTGAACGCATTGCAGGACCACCACCTCGCTCGATGGATTCACTCGAATCCAAAGTGGAGGGCGGAGTGCTGAAGGTTCGCTACCAATATTTCCGTCAGATTGTTCCCAACAAAGAAGTGATGGCCTGAGGCGTGTGATGACGATGACAAATCAACCCGCACCTCAACCGAACGACGATCGCAGTCTTGTGACTCGGCTGGACAACTGGCTGGATCAGCGAACCGGCATAGACTCAATTCTCCACGAGACCCTCGACGAGCCGATCCCAGGGGGGGCCAAATGGGCCTATGTCTTCGGCTCAGGACTGATCTTCCTCTTTGTGTCTCAAATAATCACCGGAATCTGCCTGGCTCTGTATTACGTGCCATCAGCAGACCACGCGCACACAATCGTTTCCTACATCGTAAAAGAGGTCACCTCCGGATCGTTCATCCGAAGCATTCATGCGTATGGATCGAGCGGCATCATCATTCTGCTGGCTCTGCACATCGGACAAACAATTCTTTATGGTTCCTATAAGGGTCGCCGGGAACTTCTGTGGCTCTCCGGCTGCATTCTCCTGGCTCTGATGCTCGGTATGGCCTTTACCGGGTATCTATTGCCCTGGGACGAAAAAGCATATTTCGCCAGTGCGGTAGGGACGAACCTCGTTGCAGAAGTCCCATTCATCGGGCCGATGTTGCAAAAGCTGGTGCGCGGCGGCGATCA
Organism: uncultured Acidobacteriaceae bacterium; assembly: GCA_963756685.1. Taxonomy (GTDB): domain Bacteria; phylum Acidobacteriota; class Terriglobia; order Terriglobales; family Acidobacteriaceae; genus Edaphobacter. The sequence goes on along the minus strand of CAVWON010000001.1, from coordinate 207,566 downwards.
GATGGGGACATTAACCATCTCGCGTTTTTACGTGCTCCATGTCTTCATCCTGCCTGGCCTCCTGATCGCCTTCATTGCAGCGCATGTCTTCTTCTTTCGCAAAGCCGGCGCTGCAGGTCCCGATTAAGGAAGATCCAGTCCATCCCAAGTTGCCGCCTGTCCCGTTCTATCCTCGGCAGGTTGTCATCGATGCCATCTTCGCCATCATTCTGATCGGCATTTTGGCCATCATCGCGGTCAAAATTCCAATGGACCTAGGGCCACGGGCAAACCCCGCGGACACTGCATTTCTGCCGCGGCCCGAGTGGTACTACCGACCGGCGTTTCAGTGGCTCAAATATCTCAGCGGCAGCTGGTCTTTCATTGGCGGAATCGTTCTGCCTGCTGTCCTCGCGCTCATCTTTGCTGCGGTGCCGTTTTTGGATCGACGGCTCGAACGCAGGCCATGGCGCAGGCCAATCTCGGTAGGCGCATTCCTGCTCTTCCTGATTGCCTACACATCTCTTGGTGTAGCGAGTTATCGAGACGACCACCGAGACCCGGGAGTCGCTGCGCAAATGCAAAAGCAGGACGAGGACACGAAGAGTTTCATGTCAAAGCCGTTCGTCCCGGAAGCCGCGGCGGGAAGTGCCTCTGCGGCGTTGGTTGCAGCCGACCCAAAGGTACTGAAGGGCCTTGCCATCTTCAATGCGAATTCCTGCAACTCCTGCCACGGGGACGGCGGTGTAGGTACTGCCGCTGCTGGTTCGCTGACTGGCATCGGCCAGAAATATACCAACGCGCAACTGATTGCGCTCCTTCATTCACCAAATATCAAGATGACTGCTGGGGGGATGACACCTGTGGATTTGAAGCAGGATGAGATGGAGGAATTGTCGGCCTACCTCCGCCAACTGCATTGATCGGGATGGGGCAGAGTGGCTCTTGCCATCTACTTCCGCTATCCAAACAGAGCGCTCGGCCCGATCCAGCAGCGCACGACGGAGATACTCAAATAACTCTGTCACCCGTGTTCATTAAGTGGAAGCTACCAGACAGCATCAAAAAACCGCTTCAACCGAAACCGGGAACGACGTCTGGCTTTGCTCTCCATTGAAGGAAATGAAGTCCCATCACATTTGTGACGACCGTCACAGCTTTAGAGAGACGGCTGAACGATCATGATAGAGCGATCAGATGGAACTCGACGGATTGCATCAATCTCTCCATTATTTTTGGCTAGCTTCCGATTAGACCGTTAGTCCGCCGAGATCAATACGACCGGGACAAGATGGTTTTTATGGCGAGCGTTATGAAGATTGACGAAAAGGTTCAGGCGGACATTTCGGCGGCGATGAAGGATCGCGATGAGCACAGGGTGACGACGCTGCGGATGATGAAGTTGGCACTGAAGGACAAGGTGATCGAGAAACGCGAGGCGTTGACGGATGTGGAGGAGACGGAGATTCTGACGACGCTGATCAAGCAGCGGAGGAAGTTGGTGGAGGCGTTGACGAAGGGCGGCAGACCAGAGCTGGCGGAGAAGGAGCGGCTCGAAATCAGAATAATTGAGGCTTATCTGCCACAGGCTTCTGGTGAGGAGGATATCCGGAAGTTGGTGCATGGCGCGATTGCGCATCTGCAGAGGGATGCTGGTGGAGTGAGGCCGGGGCCGAGGGATTTGGGGACTGCGATGCAGGTGGCTCAACAGTGGATTCGGGCTGCTGGTTTGCAGGCCGATCGGAAGCTGGTGAGCGAGATGGTGAAGGCGGAACTGTCGAAGTAGGAGCGGGTTAGTAAGAAAGGAGGGTAAACTCCATGACTGAAAGACGGTCTGATACTAACGCGAAAGTCTATTTAGTTGGAGGTGGAATCGCTTCGCTTGCGGCGGCGGCCTTTCTTATTCGCGACGGAAACGTCCTCGGCCACAACATCACGATCCTTGAGGAGTCACGAAAAATCGGTGGCAGCCTCGATGCAGCCGGAAACCCCGTGAACGGCTACATCATGCGTGGCGGTCGAATGCTTGAGAGCAAATATCTCTGCACCTATGACCTCTTTTCTTCGATTCCCACACTCGATCAGAGCAAGACAGTCACCCAAGAGATCTTCGAGCTGAATAAGTTGGTGAAAACGTCTTCCAAGTCCCGTCTCGTTCGAGGTGGACAAAGGATCAACGCTCCCAGGTTTGGTCTTAGCGAAAAGCACATCCTGACTATCGAACGCCTGGGACTTGAGCCAGAGGCGATACTCGGGCGAAGCAGCATTTCAGACCAGTTCGAACCGTCGTTCTTCGAGACGGACTTTTGGTCTATGTGGTGCACGACGTTCGCTTTCCAGCCGTGGCACAGTGCGGTCGAGTTTAAGCGTTATATGGTGCGCTTCGTTCACATGGTTTCAGGCTTCAACACGCTCAGCGGGATCATGCGAACCGTCTACAACCAGTATGACTCGATGGTAAGACCGCTGCAGAAATGGCTGGAAGAGCACGGGGTGAGGACGGAGTTTAATACCAGCGTCACTAATCTCGGCTTCTGCCATGACGCTGGGGGCTTTACTGTGGAGAGCATTAGTTGTGTGCGCGACGGACACAGGGATGAAATAAGGGTAAGAAACAGCGACTATGTCATCGTCACCTTGGGGTCCATGACCGAAGCTTCCAGTTTGGGATCGATGGACTCCGCGCCAATCCTGAAGGGAAAATGCGACGGCGGTTCGTGGGCTCTTTGGGAGAAGATTGCCGATGGCCATCCTCAGTTTGGCCATCCAGCCAACTTCACCGATCACATCGATGAATCGAAGTGGGTTTCCTTTACCACGACTCTCCACGACCCGACCTTCTTCAACCAAATCAGGGGTCTCACTGGCAATATCCCGGGAGAGGGCGGCCTTATCACTTTCCCTGAAAGTAACTGGTTAGTATCGATCGTATTACCTCACCAACCACATTTCTTCGGACAGCCCTCGGACGTTAACGTCTTCTGGGGGTACGGACTCTTCGTCGATAAACCCGGCAACTTCGTGAATAAGCCAATGTCGGCTTGCACGGGCCGGGAGATTATGACGGAGATCATGGGTCACTCACGGATCGGTGCCGATGCCCATAAAATATTGAAAACCTGTACATGCATCCCTTGCATGATGCCTTTCGTCACCAGCCAGTTCCTGCGTCGCGCCAAAGGCGATCGTCCCCGTGTAGTCCCGGAGCGTTCAAAGAACCTCGCCTTCGTCGGGCAATTCTGCGAACTCCCTGACGACGTAGTCTTTACGGTGGAATACTCGGTTCGTTCCGCACAGACTGCGGTGTACTCGTTGCTCGGACTGAGCCGCACACCGCCGCCCGTATACAAGGGACACTACAATCCACGCGTTTTACTAAAGGCCTTCCTGGCGTTACACGACAAAAACGGCTAAGGAACTTCTGCCGCCGACTGAGCGCCATGCGCTGGGAGAGGAGCGATATTCTGCGTGGCGGCAACTGCCAGAACAATCAGCGGGGGGCAGTTGCAGCTCGTACCGTATCCGCTACATGAACCTGCGCAGGGCTTAAGAGTGGGGCAGTTTATAACTTGGTCAAGTTCGGCGGGCATAGGCACCTCCAATGAAGATTTTGATTTGTTTTGTTACGCGCGTCTGTGATGGCAAGCACTTTGTAAATCGGAGGCAAACCGCTGAATTGGCTCTGGAAACAATTTGGATCATGTTTATGTGCTGTCAGCAGGTCTAAGTCACATGTTCGAATCAACGTCTCGGTTTGTGATAGCTATCACAGAACTGAGCGCGACATCCGCTTCATCGTCGGCAATCCGGGAACGTGGCCCCAGAGAACGGCGCCACCATGGTAGCCAACCGCCGACGAACCCTGTATGAGATAGGTTCTAAGCTTCTGCCAGGAAATGCTCACAAACAAGCGGCCGCAACCATCGCATGTGGTTGGGATGTGAAGGCCACAGTCAGGACGGGGCATGGTGCCTCCATGATGATGCGGTACGCGATGTGGGCAGGGAGATGCGAAGCCACCATCGAAGCTTGGCGGACCCCTAGGACGATCAGCTTCGCTTTCTGCTGCTTGGCATACTCAACTACCGCGTTAGAGATCTCGCTACCGTATGTGATCGCGCAAACCGGCGGATCGATGGTTGTGCCACTCTCGATAGCGACTTGTTGCAAGGCCTCGGTCATAATCTGAGGAATGATGTGACTCCTGTCGCCGCCTTCGAGCGTCCGCGGAAGCACATGCAGGCAATGGAGGGGGGATACGGTCGCTTTGCAGAAAAATGCCGCATCACGAATGGCGTAGGTCGTTTTGAGGTGGAAGTCCGTCGCGAAGACAACTGGGCCGTTAAATCGACACCGCGTGGCAGCGTGGGATGCCTGAGGCCCAACGGTCAATACCCGGCAAAGCGCTTTGCGGAGGACTGCTTCAGCAGTTGAGCCGAAGACGAGGCGCTCGAAGCCATGAAGGGCATTCGTACCGAGGATGGCAAGATCGATCTTTTTCGATGTGATCGTTTTCAGAATCCTCTCGGAAGGGATGCCGCTACCCATAATAGTTGCACACGTCACGCCTTCTCGCCGAGCTAACTTGGAGAGGCCGGCAAGGGAGTTTCGAGCGCTCTCATAGATGGCATCGAGCTCGACTAGCTGCCCCCCGGTTTCCGGAGGAACAGCGTCGGCGTACTCAAAGACATGCAGAATAAGAAGACTTGCTCCAAGTTCAGTACACACACCTAGAGCGGTCTGGAAGGCTGCATGCGATGCAGCCGAGAAATCAGTGGCGAGAAGGACGTTTTTGAATGTGATGGATCCTGTCATTGGAGTTTGCATTGGATTTGGTCCCTTTTCTTACACGCTATCGCGTATCGAGTTGCGAGGTTTTACGCGGCTTCGCATGATGAAGACAGCGCATTACGCCTGGATCCAGTCGGAGGCGTCAATCCATGTGGCGTACCTGGCCCGGTGCCATGGCGAACTATCCATGGGGGAAGGGACAACTAAGACGGATGTCCGAATAAGATGACTGCCTGCGGCGGAGGTCAGTTCGTGGTCTCACGGAGACCCCCTCCCGCCGCGTCGAGACACAGTGCGACAACTAGTACGCAGGCCGAGCACAGCCAGAAGAACTCTGTATTCGAATAGCGCCTTTCAAGTGCGTAGATATCGCCCGTGTTGAGAAGTTTGAACTCTGTGCTGCAAGCGGGATTAACGCAGGAACTAACCATGAACCACCTCTACAGCTAAATCTATGAGGTCTTGAGAAACAAAGCTGTGATCCAGATCACATGGCTGCATGCGTTGAAGTTGGAAAGGGGGACTGGGGAAGGCGGGCACTCAGGAGACTTCAGGCCGAAATCTGCTCCAGCCTCTCGGGAGACGGGATCAGAATGGAAGAACCCCGCATTTGGATCAGTTTCTGTCTCTTGAAGCGTCCCAACATGCGAGTGACAGTCTCCCGAGAGCTACCGACCAGATTGGCCAATTCCTCGTGCGTGAGTGCCATCGTGAAGCGCATCTCAGACTTGCCGCAGGACGCCGCCCTGCCCCAGTCGAGCAGCACACCCGCAAGCCGGCCTGCCGCCGAACCAGATAGCGCCAGGCGCCGGGCATCGAAGAACGCCGCTTTGTACTCCTCCGAGAGGGCCTTGGCTGCATGCAGGCTAGCTTGACCGTGTTTCTGGAGAAAGGAGAGGAAATCCTCCCGACGGATACTCTTGATCTCCGTTGGCTCGATGGTCTCCGCTGTCACTTCGTAGGTCGATCCGGAGATGACCGCTCCCAGCCCAAGAACATCTCCCGGCATAGCGATCTTGAGAATCAGAGTCTTACCCTCACGCGAAGTACAGGAAAGCTTGACTTGACCCGTACAGATGACGAAGACGCCATTGCTCGGCTCATCTTCCCGGAAGAGCTTCGCACCCTTCAGCAGATTCACCTCCACGCCGATTGAGCTGAAGTCACTCAGCGCCTCTTCGTCGAGATTGCAGAACATTCGCAGCGAGCGAAGCTCGCAACTACCGCAATCGCGCACCGGTCGAGCTGTGGAAAGTGGAGACATTCTGAAAATGGCCTCTGCACCAGCGGGCTTCCGCTGACGTTTGCACGAGTATATATCCCGCTCGATACCACGCCTCGAGACGCGATTGTCGCGCCGTATCTGCACCAATGGGGTTAGCATACCGTCATTACCGGGCAGGTGGCCTGGGCCAACAGATCAGGAGTCATGCCACGTTCGATGTGGGTCAGCCAAAACGACGCCTTGCGCGCCCCAAGCACGATGAGATCCGCATGAACTCTTTCGGCTAGTTCAAGAATGGCCTTAGCAGCGTTACCGTGCTCAACGACGCATTCGGGGCTGCACCAGTCGTAAGAGCTCTCGGGAATCATCCTTTGCAGTGCGGTTTGAAACGTCTTATCCAGGGACTCTCTCTTCGCTGTGGTATCAGTCTGAACGCCGAGCACGCAACAGAAGTAAAGATGTGCACCGCTGTCCTGGGCGAAGGAAAGGGCATAGACTGCCGCCTTCGCAGCCTCAGCCGAGAAATCGGTTGCGTAGACAATCGTTTGGAAAGCCAGAGCAGCGTCGCCTGGGAGCTTAGCATGCGGGCCCACGGTAAGCACAGGACACTCGGCATTTCGGATAAGTTGTTCCGCTGTCGACCCGAGGAGCAATCTCTCGACTCCTGATTTGGATTCGGTTCCCGCAACGATCAGGTCGACTTCGTGATCCTTCGCAATCTCTAGAAGATTTGCGTAGGGACGATGCCCTTCCGGTAATGTTGTTTGAGCCTTGATCCCGGAGGCGGAAAGGTCATCGCGTAAGCGCTCAAGGTCTTCGGTAGCGATTCGCCGTCTTTCATTCACCGGCAGACCGACAATAGCCTCTTCGTATGATGTGACGACAGACGGATCGAAGACATGTGCTATCTCAACGGTGGACGAGAAGCGGCGAGCCAAGGCTCCTGCGTAGGCAGTAGCTTTCTCCGACGCGGAGGAGAAGTCAGTTGCTAGCAGAATCTTCTTGACGGAAACAGAGACACGTTCTTCGATGAGCGGCATACGACACCTCGATCGTTCAATGTGAGCGCGCCTTTTCCACGCTCGGTGCCAGTGCGATGGCTGGCTTACTGTCCATTGAACGTGATGTGATTCATTTCGTCTGTGACGACCGTCACATCCCTAAAGAGACAAGCTGAGTCAACATGATAGGGGATCAGATGAGCACATCGCTTGGCTTCAATTCAGGAGCGCGGGGAAAGCGACAAGAATCGAAGAGCACAGGAGGGTAATCCGATGAAAGCCTATTCAGAGTACTGGGCAACAACAATGATCCGCGGTCTGCTTGCGATCGTGGCTGGAACAGGAGTCCTCTTCATTCCGCAGATGGCGTCGACGATTCTCCTTCTTCCTTTCGCTGTTGTGATTTCGATCCTTTGCCTGGCGGCATACGGAGTGATCGACAGCGCGATGGTTCTTGCGACAAGCTTCATGATCCCTCGCCAGCAGCCTGCCCGGCTCGCTTTAAGGGCGCAAGGCGTCTGCGGAGCCGTGATCGGAATTCTACTGTTCATGCTTGTGTACGATCGCGTCGATCTCCACTGGTTCATCTATCTTGCCGCGATTCAGGCGGCTGGGGTAGCAGTGGCCGAGTTCATCGTGGCCAGAGGAACATCGTTACACCACGGGGCGAAGTGGTGTTACGCTTCGGCGATTGTTGCCGCGATCTCCGCCATCGCCCTTCTGTTTGGTGGAAATCTGAGTCCGCGCGAACTTGCATGGTTGATCTATGGCTATCTTGGAGTTTTCGGCTTCAACCTGTCCGCTCTATCCGCGCGGATGCTCTTTGCGGAACGGGAGTTGCTTCATGTGGCACATATCTGAACTTGTGAGGGAAGGAATCACTCAATATAACCGCAATGAGCTGTGACATACGTCACAGCCAATACACTACCGGGATGGCAGACTTAACCTAATTTTGTAAGTCAGGAGTGGAATCATGGCGACCCTAACCGTAGATATGTCGATGGCCCCAACGAAAGTTACCACGCTGTTTAGGAAGCTCATGGTCGCATACGATTTTTCTCCCTGCGCTGATATGGCGTTGAGCTATGCGCTTGATCTTGCAGCTAATCAGAATTCGGAGATTATCCTTGTTCATGTGAAGATCCAGGACAATTGCGCGATTGCTGGTGGACAAAATTTCAAAGGCGCAGCGGACGTCACTCTGGACTTGGGCAAGCGCCTTGAGCTTACGGTCGACCAATCCCGCAAGCGGGGAATCGCCATGAGGTGGCAGCTGAAGGCTGGGCCGATCGCTGAGGGCCTTGCCGAGGCGGTGGACGAGTTGGAGCCAGACGTTCTCTTTCTGGGCGCCTACGGGAACAACCGGTTGGATCGGAAGGTACTCGGCACAACAGCAGAGTCGCTTCTCCGAACGCTTCCATGTCCAGTTGTTGCAATCGGCCCAAAAGCGGTCAAGAAGAACTTTGACCCAAATCAAGCGGAAAAAGTGCTCTGCCCTATAGACTTTCCGGAAGATGTACTTGACCGACTGAGTATCATCGCTCGCCTCGCAAAGGCCCTATCCGCGGATGTGGAGCTCGTTCACATAGTGGATGTTAGCCACGAACATTCACGTCCGCACAACGCCGTGGACATTCAATTTGAGTTCGACCTCCTGGTGGGACGCTTCCAACGGGAAGGGGTGCTAGCTCACTCAACTCTTCTCTACGGCACTCCTGAGCGCGTGATATCGGAGCACGCGCAGGCTGTAAATGCCAATTACATTATGTTCGGTCTTCATCACGATGGGCATTGTTCGTCATATTTTCGCAAGAGCCTAGTTGCCAAGACCATCAAAGACGCTCCTTGCGCGGTCCTCACCTTTGCCCAGCGGGCAGTACAAAAAGGTTGTGAATGCTCCACTATGGAATGCAACAATCAAGGGATATCGCCTATGGACATTGCCGATTCTCAATTTGAGAATAAATCGCCAAATCACTCAGCGACCACGGAGGCTCGTGCTGTAGCCATATGGTGATGGCTATGTCTATATAGTCGCGCTTCAATTCGTTCCTCCGATGTTCCTCCGATTAGACTGAAACTTTCCGCACATTTTAGGCTTGTAAAGTCAGTATGTTACGAGTCTCAATCAACGACGCCGGCCTTTTTTGCGGCCACAACTAGTTCATCCCATAAACGATTGAAAATAAACCAGTTAGAAGAAACAAGAAAAGCCTCCGAATTCGGAGGCTCGCGGTAAATATCCTGCAAGTTATTGATTCTAAATGGACATCCCGGGCTTAAAATCCGCAGACCCTTATCAGGTCGTGGGGGTTCAAGTCCCCCTCCGGGCACCGGATTCAATCATCGATGGATGTCAGAATCCCGCCGTGTAAAACAATCACTTCGGGCAGACTGCCTCGGTTCCAGGTCTACCGCGCACTCGAGGTGAGGGCCGACACGGCGACGTTGACGACATGCGCTTCGGAGGCGGTGACTCCCATTTCAAGCACAGTCCCGGCATTCAAGGCGAAAGACCCACAGACGTAGTACGTTCCATTACCTCGCCTTCTCGGGTTCATCTCCGGATAACCGACAAAACCTGAAGTAATTCTTCACGGAGAGGTGCGCATGGTCCTCTGGATGTCACTCGAGCCAAAGGCCTCTACCGAGATCGGAGGCGCACGCGAGCCTGCCCCATGCCGGGCGCCTCCGTTGTGCTCAAGCCGCAACAGTCATTCACAGGCGAACCAGTCCTTTGGCGGTGAATAACATGTGACTGTCTTCACAGCGTTTTCAAGAAGGTAATTAGCGCCTCTCTTTCCTCAGGGCCCAATTCTCTAAAACGTCTGGCGGGATCGCGTGCTTCGCCATCGTGACGGGAGATAGCATTTTCAAGCGATAACGACCCCAAGTCGTGCATGAAGCGGGCCTTTGTGCGCAATCCCCAGAGGGGCGCAGTCCTTAATTTGTTGGCCGTGTCTTGCGGGCCAACCTGGACAATACCATCTCCAGTTCCGATGTCATGCAACAAGAAGTCACTGAAAGGATGGATGATTTTATCCCCGAGGGCCTCTGGAACAGTGAACATCCCGCCATCGATCACTGTCCCTGGAGGGGCCGTGGTGATGGATTGCACATGGCAGACACTGCAACCGATCCTACTGAAAACTGCCTGACCTTTTACGGCTACGGGGGTCGCGGCCAGCGCTGAGTCTCGAGGTGGAACCATCGTGCCGCGTATGAACTGAGCAAAGTGGTCGATGTCAGCCAAGCCAAGCTGATCTGGTTGATCTTCAATGCCCGTCGTAGTGTTGAGGACGGTCGTAACATTCGTGGGGCGCAGCCGATTCGTGATTCCCATCTCGTTGAGATAGGCGTCCCCAATAAAGGAGAGCAAGCTGCTGTGCTGGTCCTTCCAGCCGAAGCGTCCGACGCGAGTCTGTCCAGGGGCTTCGAAGATGGGAGCCTGCACCACTTCCCCATGAACTTTGCCTTCGCTCAGTGCGGGTTGTTGCGCTGCGATAGCGATCAGCGTACTGTCGTCGATGGCTTCCACAAATCCATCCCCGAGGGTGTTGAGGGCGGCCCTCAATGTGCGGATGTTTTCTGCAGCAGGTATTGTTTCCTGGGCTTCCGGACCGATGGCGCGGTCGTTGACAATGGACCTGCCGGTAATTGTGTTTTTCCCGTCGTTGATGAAGATAGTCGGATTAACGAAGTTGCCATTTTCATCATTGTGCCCAACCCGAAGTTCTGTGACCTGGCTGGCTGCCCCACTATTCGGATTCTGATGGCAACTGACGCAGCTGGTTGCGTTGTACACGGGTCCAAGCCCTTGCGCGACCGTCTCGTTTTCCTCATAGACCTGCTGGTCCCGGGCAAACGTGTCTCCGGATGGCTCGACGATTCCGTTGCTGACGCTTTGCGCACTGTTGAAGCTGGGAGTGTTGAACCCAGCCGGAGCTTCCGTTGCTGACTGCGCTGCGACTCTAGCGAGTCCCGTACCCAACGCGGCAAGTCCCGCGATGAGGCAAAAACAGAGGAGAACCTTCCTCCAATGGGCCATGAGCATTCCTCCAAGAAATCCCAGCCGCCTACGCACGTGCGGGACGTAAGCTGGCCGACCGTTGACCTCAAATCCTCAAAGCCATGACAGAGCGATCGAAAAGCTACGGCCTGAAGTCAGAAGTCCTGTGCGTATCCAAACTCGGTTGCGCAATGATTATTCCCACCGCAGAGTAAAAAAATTTCTGGGAGGACGAAATGGAGCGGTCCTGGCTAAACAACCGGCGGCAATTCTCAAAGGAGGATGGGAGTTTGCAGTGGAGGTGCAGGTTGGTGGTCCTATCCTCGCTGGTCGATCAAAGGAGCTCACCTACACCTTCCTTCGCGAAGGGTTTGAAGGGCCTGTCATTCCGATCATGGCGAGCCAATCACCGAGCCACGATCAACCGTTCGCTCAGGCGGGCGATTGTGCGTGAACCAGGGAGGCTACAAGGAGATCAAGGTCGGCCGGGTTGACGTCGCTGACGGCGATGATACGGAGTTCTGGTGTGGTGGCAGCTCGCAGGGTGAAGCCTGCGCGCGTGCCGGGCAGCGTGGTGAGGGTGGGGCCGGTAGCCCGTTGCGTGAGGAAGACGGAGACCTCGTGTTTGTGGATGGTGAAGAGGAGCAGGGCCGCGGGCTGTCCGCCAAGGTACGTGAGGTCTGCGCCTTTGAGGGTGGTGTCGGGAGGTAGGGCCGGGGCGTCGGGAAGGTTAAAGCTGAAGGGGAGACGGCCCTGGAACCAGGGTTTGACGGTGTGTCGGTCGGTGGAGATGACCTGCGGGGCCGGCTCCGGTGGAGAGGGTGGCAAGGTGTTGGTCGAGGAGCTCGGCGGCGAGGGTGTTGGTTTGGTGAAGCTGGCGCCATCCGAGGAGAGAGACCGTGAGGAGGATGGCAGCGGCGAGGGCGGCCCAGGTTGCGGGGCGGATGAGGTAAATTCGCGCAGATTCTTTCGTCTCTACCTGCGGCTCTACCTTCGTCTGCGCGTGCTCTGAACGAAGATGGGCGGTGAGGCGTGCGAGGGCTTCGGGTGGTGGGGCGAAACGGTGGCCGGCGCGGGCGGTGGCGGCTTTGACTTGCACGGCGGAGAGGACGCGCAGAGTACAGGCGTGGCAGGTGGTGATGTGCCGTTCGATTCCCAGCTGCTCGGCGGGTGGGAGTTCGCCGTCGATGAAGGCGCTGAGCTTGTCGGGATCAAGATGTTCGGTTGACTGAGCGGTTTGCGGCGTTGGATTCATATGGATTCCCCGAGGTGCGGCTGCAGGAATTGGCGGAGGGTGCGGCGGGCGCGAGAGATGCGCGACATAACGGTGCCAATGGGGACATCGAGGATAGTAGCGATGTCTTTATACTTGATCTCTTCCACGTCGCAGAGGAGCAGAGCTTCGCGGAGCAACGGCTGAAGTTGCTCGAGCGCAACGTGAAGTGCGGCCTGGTTGTCGAGGCGGATGAGGGTGTCTTCGGGAGTGGGGCCGGCGGCGGGGGTGTCGAGGGCGTCGGGATAGTCTTCGAGGAAGACGGTACGGGAGGCGGCGATGCCGGTGCGGGTAGTTAGGAAGGTGTTACGGAGGATGCGGAAGATCCAGGCCTTGAAGTTGGTGCCGGATTGAAAGGTGTCGAAGGCGCGGAGTGCCTTTGAGAACGTCTCCTGCACCAGGTCTTCGGCCTCGGCTTGATTGCGGGTGAGCCAGAAGGCGTGGTTATAGAGTGAGTCAAACAGCGGGAGCGCGAGGTGCTCGAAGTCTGCGCCGCGGGTGGTGACGGACGACATAGTGCGGAACGCCTCGGTGTGTCTAAGGTTGCGGTGAAGCAGCGAAAAGGCGTAGATGGGCAGGCATTGGCTGTTGAACATCTCCACTGTAAACCGAATCGCAGACAAATTATTCCATTAATTATTTTCGTGCGCGTCGGAATAAACGGGTGCATCTCCAGTTTCAGGCTGTGCAGGCAATCAGAAACCAAACGGAGTTAATAAATGAATCGGATTAAGGAAGACGAAGTAGTGCAGCAGAACGACGGCGCCGCGCAATCGGCGGGCGATGGCATCGACCGGCGTAATTTTCTTGGGTGCATGGCGTGGGCGGGGACGGGGCTGCTCTGGTCAATGGTGGGCGGCGTGCCGACTTCGAAGCTGCTGGCGCAGACGATGAAGGGCGCTGCTCCCACGGCCGGAAAGGTGGAGGACTTCTCCTTTGTGCAGATCAGCGATTGCCACATCGGATTCAACAAGGGCGCTAATCCAGACGTGACTGGGACGCTGAAGAAAGCGATCGATCGGGCCAACATGGTCCCTGCGGGCATGAAGGCACCGGATTTCATGATCCACACCGGCGACATCACGCAGAACTCGAAGGCAGCAGAGTTTGACACGGCCTCGCAGATAATCAAGGGCTTCAAAAGCGAGGTGTTCTACGTTCCGGGCGAGCACGATTTTATCGACGATGGCGAGCAGTACAAGCAGCGTTTCGGCAAGGGCACCATGGGCAATGGCTGGTACAGCTACAACCATAAGGGTGTTCACTTCATAGGCCTGAACAACTGCGTGCAGGTGGATGCAATGGGCAACATGGGCAACGACCAACTGGCATGGCTGAAGTCCGACCTGGCCGGGATGGGCCATTCGACGCCGATCGTGGTGTTTGCGCATATTCCGCTGTGGATGGTCTATGAGAAGTGGGGTTGGGGCACGAAGGATGGCGAGCAGGCGCTGGCAATGCTGAAGCCCTTTGGATCGGTGACGGTGCTGAACGGCCACATTCATCAGGTCGTCCAGAAGGTCGAAGGCAATGTGGCCTTCCACACGGCGATGGCGACAGCGTTCCCGCAGCCTGCACCAGGAGCTGCGCCGAACCCAGGGCCGATGATGGTTCCGGCAGGCAAGCTGGAGAGCGTGCTGGGCGTGACTAAGGTGAAGGTGGTTCACGGACATAGTCATCTAGCTGTGGTCGACTCGACGCTGGCGGAGAATGGTTGATGCGTGTGTGGACTGTAGCAGCATTGACCGTAGCCGCAGTCGTGGGGCTGGGGTTTGTGCATCCGTTTGGAAATCCGCGTGTCGAGCCTGCGGAGGGGCTCGGCACGCTGCTGCAGGGTGCAAAGATGCCGGCGGACGCGAAGGCGGTGTTGGTGACCAAGTGCGCGGACTGCCATTCGAGTGAGACGCGGTGGCCGGTATATGCGCGGATGGCCCCAGGATCATGGCTGATCGAGCGGGACATCGTCGAGGCACGGAAGAAGATGGACCTGTCGCAGTGGGAAAAACTGCCGGCGGATAGACAAGATGTGCTGGTGGCTAAGGTCATTCAAGAGGCGAAGAGTGGGGACATGCCTCCCCTGCAGTATCTCTTACTGCACTGGGACGCGAAGCTTTCCGAAGCCGATGTCCAAGCGCTCTCGATGCTGGGCAAGAGTGCGGGCGGAGGTGAGGCAACGTTGGTTGGCGAGGGCGATGCTGTGCGCGGCAAAGCCGTATTTGAGAAGCGCTGCACAGGCTGTCATGCGATGGAAGCGGACCGCGAGGGGCCGAGGTTGGCCGGAGTGTTTGGCAGGAAGGTCGGGAGCGTGCCGGGGTTTACGTACTCGGCCGGACTGAAGAACCTGGGGCTGACGTGGAACGACGCGACGTTGGAGAGATGGCTGAGCGATCCGGATATGGTGGTGCCGGATAACAACATGAGCTTTAGTGTTCCCAAAGCCGAGGAGCGGCGGGACGTGATCGCTTATTTGAAACAGCAAAAGGGAAACTGAAGTGCGGGGAGATCAGATGTCGGATTGGCTGGGCGATGTGATTAGCAACGAATTGATAGCTATTTACGAAGGCCACTATTTCACGGAGGACGCTCTCGTATGGCTCCGGGAAAAGCCTCGCACCTTTGGCGAGTTGCGCGCGGAGGAGATCGATTGGCTGCGGTGGATGGCGGCCAACATCGATGACCAGGACTTACTGGAGAAACTGTCCCAGGACCCTGATATCGATGTCCGCATGTGGGTGGCGTGTAATCCAATGACGCCTGAGCAGGTGCTCCGGGAGCTCGCTGAAGATCCAATTGCCTTCGTCCGCAGAGGGGTCGCCCAAAACAGAAGCACACCGATGCCCTTGTTAATGAGACTGAACGATGACACCGACGTTGTGGTCCGAGTTCTAGTCTCCCGGAACCGCAACCGTAGAAGCCATCGGCGCGATTCGTCGCAGGAGCGTTTGGTTAACGGCCCCATAACTCTGCGGTATTCAGGTTGGCACAGACGTCGCCAGTGACCTGTACTCCAACTGACCAGACAGACTGGTCCTGAAATTGCGCCGAGGAGTCGCGTCCACACACTCGATACGTGCGAGTAGAATGGCTGCCTGTAGTGGAGAACTCGTTGGCGAAGCATGTTACGGCAGATCCAATGCGGACGCATCTTAGTGAAGTCGATTTGCTTTGCTTTGATGAGCGTGTCTCATCTCGGATACAGTCAACCCGCTACCGAAGCTGTGAAGCAGGCAGATGCCGCTTATCGTACGGGGTTGGCCGCATTGGCCCGGCAAGACCTGGTCACAGCTCAGACTGACTTCGAACAGGTGGTTCGGCTGGCGCCCCACGCCGAAGAGGGACACAGCGCACTGGGTACAGTGCTGATCTACCGAGGACGCACGAAGGAGGGCATTCGAGAGCTTGAGACCGCGCTCGCGATCAAGCGAACAGACACCAATGCTCGAATGAATCTCGCCATCGCATATCAGCAGATTGGGTCTTCAGCTAAGGCCATCCCGCTCTTTGCGGAACTCGAAGAGAACGCCCGGTTACAGAAGCAAGCGCTGTCCGTGCCTGTTCTCTCTGCCTACGCCCGCGCCCTGGCCGCAACAGGAAAGCTGACTCAAGCGGCGATCAAGATGAAGGCGGCGCTTCAATCCGACCCTCGTAATGCCGAGTTACATGATGAGCTTGGCTCGATATACGCGCAGCAGAAGGACTGGAGCGCTGCACAACAAGAGTTTACCGTCGCGGTCGAAGCTTAATCCCGAAATGCCGGTTGCGCATCTGCATCTGGGACTTGCGATGCAGGCCCAGGGAGAGCCGGATGGATTGAAGGAGTTGTCAGAGGCGCGGCGGCTTGCGCCCGATAGTGCCATCATTGCCATCGAACTCGGAAAGGCCCTCGCAGAGGCAGGACAGGATGCGGACGCGATGCCGCTCTTCCAGCAGGTGCTCGACCGCGATCCGAAGTCGGTCGTGGCCATGTATCAACTCGCTCTGGCGCTGCAGCGATCCAACAGGGGCCCAGGAAGCAATCGTGCTGCTGCGTGAAGTGGTCGCGATCGAGCCGGATAACTCCGCGGCCTTGACCAATCTTGGGATGGCGCTCATGCAAGCGCAACTGGCTAAGGATGCCGTTCCTGTCTTGCAGCGTTCGGTGTCGCTTGCGCCGCAGGACGTGACGGCCCGCCAGGACCTGGCCGCAGCGTACGTCCAGTTGAGCCAGTTTGGCGATGCCGCGAACGAGTTGCGCGCTGCGCTGAAGCTCGCACCGGACCTTCCACAGTTGCACTACAATCTTGGTCTTGCGCTCAAAATGCAGGACGATGCAGCAGGTGCGATCCCCGAGTTGGAGACCGCTGAAAGACTCGACCCATCCGCACCGGAGGCCCCTTACCTTCTTGGCATCCTTTACATGCAGACCGGGCGCTATGACGATTCGGCCCGTGAAATGAATATCTCTTTGAAACTTCGCCCGGAGAATGGCGACGGATGGGCGACATTAGGCAGCGTGTACGACAAGTTGAACAAGCTGCCCGAGGCTACGTCGGCGCTGCGTGAGGCCATCCGCCAACTTCCCAGTCAGCCCGATCCCCATTTGACTCTCGCGGCCGTTCTGGTCAAGCAGAATCAGCCTGTTGAAGCTGCGGCCGAGCGCAGAAAAGCGGCCGACCTCATGCGTACGAATATGAACCATCAGCGTGCAGAAGTCGCAACGAACGCCGGGAACTCTCTCTTGCGGAGTGGCGATGTGGATGGCTCAATTGTGCAGTTTCGAGATGCTTTAGGTTATGAGGCAAACTACGCCGAGGCCCATCGTGGGCTTGCGAATGCCTTGGATCGGCAGGGCAAGACGGCAGAGGCAGCCGCAGAACGCCAGAAGGCCGAGGCCGCAAGAACAGGAGCAACTCCCTAGCCTGTACTAGCGAAAAGCCGATGCAGCGAAAACAGTTAGTTTCTGACGGCCCTGCGAGATATACAGCGTATCTTCCATTCGCTATAATTCGTCGCGTAACTGAAGCGTAGAGCTTAATTAAAGGCAAACTCGTCAGAGGGTTAGCCTTTCCAAGTTACGCACGGTTGGCTGGGTCAATAGGGACTCTGTTTCTCAGCTTCTATCTGTGAAGCTTATGAATGTCTTCGGTCGGCGCGCGGGCCTTCTGCTCCTAATTTGTATGGGACTCTGCGTCTTTCTGTGGTCGACGATCCATGCTGCGGACGATCCGCAATTACAGGGAGCGATGACTCGGAAGGCATACGCGGACAAGGTCAGCCAGACTTATTCGTTCCCGTTTGCCGCCCGTGTCTCCAAGGACTACGGCGACTCAGCGTCCGGTAGGATTTCACTTCCAGGAAATGCGGCGGTCGAAGGAAACACCTTTATCGAGCCGAGCGCTTTTCCGGACGCGGCCTACTGTGGACACTGCCACCAGGAGGCATACCACGAGTGGCGCCAGGCCCTGCACTCCAATTCGTTTCGAACTCCTTTCTACCGCACCAGTGTCAACATCCTCATGCAGACCAGGGGTATCGAGTTTGCGCGGCATTGCGATAGCTGCCATAACCCCATCGGTGTACTTACGGGTGCACTTAACCCGAACGCTCAGGGCGACCGCTCTTTTGATCGAGATGGGTTGACCTGCATGACGTGCCACTCAATTCAGAGCGTTGACACGAAGCTCGGGAACGGAAGCTTTGTGATGGGCGTGCCTGCGGTGATGGTGGACGAGCAAGGCAAGCGTATCCCAGGCATGGTTCCGGACTCTGAAATTCTGGCGCATCTTGATCGCCACTCTAAGGCGGTAATGCGGGACATCTACCACACGCCCGAATTTTGCTCGGCCTGCCACAAGGCAAACCTGCCCCCTCTGTTGAACGATTACAAATGGATCCGCGCGTTTACCGCATACGACGAGTGGCAGAGCTCCAAGTTCTCGCAACGCAATCCGCTCACTTTCTATTCGGCGGACTTCACCACTTGTCAGGGTTGTCACATGAAGCGTGAAGCAATCACGCTACCCGATGCCGGAGCGAAGAACGGCATGCTCGCGTCGCACCGTTGGCCCGCAGGTAATACTGCAGTTCCTTTTTACTATGGCTTTGATGAGCAACTCAGCAAGACGGTCGAGTTCCTGAAGACCGGCAACTACCTCAATGTCGATATCTTTGCGCTCAAGGTTGGTGGGCGAGATGCGTTGATTGCCCCTCTCGGCTCTGTCCCTTTCACCCTCAACCCCACGGACGCCATTGAGGCTTACGTCGTTATTCAGAACAAGAATATCGGCCACTCGCTGATTCCGGAGGTCCGTGACCTCTACGAAGCCTGGGTCGCGTTCACGGTCAAAGACGCATCCGGTGCCGAAATCTACAAGAGCGGTTACCTGAAACCTGATGGGTCTCTCGACTCAGGGGCCCACAGCTTTACCAACAGACCGGTGGACGCATCAGGAGAATTTGTGGACAACCACAAGGTCTTTCTCATTCATTCGGTGGCCTACGACAACACAATTCAAGCCGGCCGCTCGACGCTGGTGCGTTATGAATTTCATCTTCCCGCAAAGGCGACGGGCCCCTTCACCATTACAGCAAGTGTGAACTATCGCCACCTGAGGCAAAGCTATTTGAATAACGTCCTGGGCAAAGACCATCCTGCCTATCCGGTCGTAGAACTTGCCTCGCGAAGCCGCACGCTGAACATAGGCGACAACCAGCCTTCAGCTCCGCTTGAAGCTGACAATCCTGAATGGATGCGCTGGAATAACCTGGGTATTAGTATGCTCGACCAGCTCCAATACGATGATGCGATGCACGCGTTCGAGCAGGTCGTGCGCCTGCGTCCGGACTACAAGGACGGGTACGTCAATCTCGGTGTCAATTACATCGAGTGGGAGAAGTACGGCGAAGCTCGCGCGCCACTGGAGAAAGCGTTCGCGCTGAGTCCCCACGATGCGCGGGCGCTGTATTATCTGGCCTTGGTCGAGCGCCGGCAGAGACACTCTGACGCAGAGATCGCGGACCTGAAGGAAGTAGTCGCACAGTATCCTCAATCCCGCGACGCGCGGCGAGAGCTAGGCATCTCTTACTATCAGCAACACCATGTCCCGGAGGCGATACAACAGTTCGTCGCCCTTCAGGCCATTGATCCTGACGACCTGGCGGCCCACTACAACCTGGCCATTCTTTACCGCCGAATAGGAAAGAAGCAACAGGCGGCCCAGGAGTCAGCTCAGTACGCAATAAAGAGGATTGATCCCGGTGCGCCGACCTATTCATTGAGCTACCTGAGAAATCACCCTGAGATTTCAAACGAAAGCGTACCCTGGCACATACATACCGAGCTAATGCACGCCACCAGTCTTGGAGCGGGGCAACCTTGAAGAGAAATGTCATCGAATTGAACCGCCGCAAATTTATTCAATCACTCAGCCGTACGGCATTAGTGCTGCCCTTTGCAGACATTCTCTCGATGGCTTCGCCGTTGCAGCAGACGCCGCCTCCGCAGAAGGGTATAGGCCCGCAGGAGCGCAGTTACGAGGCCAAGCCCGCACCGCCTCCCCCTGGCCCGAAGTCTCCGATTGAAGGTACTCCACTTGGCGTTAGCTTCGTCGACGTCGCCACGGAGGCCGGCCTTACCATCGCGACGACCTATGGCGCGCAAGGCAGGAATAAGTACCTGCTCGAAACCACTGGCTGCGGGCTGGCGTTTTACGACTACGATAACGACGGCTGGCTCGACCTCTTCATGGTCAACGGATGGCGTCTGGACGGTTTCCCCAAGGGAAAGGAGCCACGTTGTCATTTATTTAAGAACAACCGTGACGGCACATTTACCGATGTGACCACTGGTACAGGGTCTGGAGGCCAAGACAGGCTGGGGTCAGGCCTGCTGCGTCGGCGACTACAACAACGACGGCAACGATGATCTATTTGTAACGTACTACGGGCAGAACGCGCTCTATCGCAACAACGGCAATGGGACTTTTACCGATGTAACGCAACAGGCGGGTCTCATCCAACCGGGGCCAAAGCGTCCGTTGGAACACCGGCTGCACCTTCGTCGACTATGACCGTGACGGACACCTTGATCTCTTCGTCGCAAACTACGTTGACTTCGATCTGAAGACCGCGCCACTCCCCGAGGATGGCCCCTGCACGTATAAGGGAATGCTCGTGGCCTGTGGTCCACCGGGACTGCCTGGCGGCAGAAACGTTTTGTATCACAACAACGGCGACGGGACCTTCAGCGACGTCAGCGAGAGGTCTGGCATGTGGACCGCCGTAGGCACCTATGGTCTCAGCGTTGCCGCCTCGGACCTGGACAACGATGGCTGGCCCGATATCTATGTTGCAAACGATTCAGCACCAGCCACGCTCTATCTGAACCAGAAGGACGGCACCTTTCGCGATATTGCGATCGAAGCGGGAGCTGCCCTGTCCGCAGAAGCCAAGCCACAGGCCGGCATGGGCGTCTCCATCGGAGACTACAGTCACAGCGGCAATCTCGATATAGTCAAGACCAACTTCGCGGGTGATACAGATTCGCTCTACACGAACATGGGTGATGCGGTCTTTGAAGACCACACCTATCCCAGCGGATTGGGCGAGAATACAAGACTGCTCGGCTGGGGTGTCGGCTTCTTCGACATGGACAACGACGGCTGGCTCGACATCCTCATGTCGAATGGCCACGTCTACCCGGAGGTCGACAAGTCAAAGGCCGATCTGAAGTACGCAGAGCACAAATATCTCTATCGCAACCTGCGCAACGGCCGCTTCGAGGACGTCACGACCAAGGGCGGCCCAGGAATTCTTGAAGACGTCCCCGCTCGCGGGTGCGCTTTCGGCGACTACAACAACGACGGCAACATGGATATCGTCGTCAACTGCATCAACTCTGTTCCACAGCTTTTGCGCTGCAACTCTACCCTGAATCGCAACTGGATAAAGATAAAGCTCGTCGGAGTAAAGTCGAACCGCTCCGGGATCGGCAGCCGAGTCATCGTCACCGCGACAACGACGCCCGACTCAACGAAGCCTTCCATACAACTTGATGAATTACGAAGCGGGGGCAGCTATTTTTCGCAGAACGACCTGCGAATGCACTTCGGCCTTGACCAGGCAAAGAAGGTAGACATGCTGGAGATAAGGTGGCTGAGCGGCCAGGTGGACCAACTCAGGAATCTCGATGTGAACCAGCTCTATGTGATTCAGGAGGGTGGAAAGATCCTCAAGTCCGGCCCACTTAAATCAGCAAAGACGAAGGCATAGAGGCATCAGAAGAATGAAGTGCCGTCTCTTATCTCTCCTATTATTCGTTCTCCTCACCAGCGCATCGCGCGCAGAACCTGTTTGCCCATGGCTGACACAGGGAAGTGCGGCCGCTATGTTAGGCGGAGACGTTTCCTCGGTCATCAAACTCGCTCCGCCCGCGGAAGGATCATGCGCATTCTCGCTCCAGCAGGGGGCCGCGACGTATTCACTGGAAATAGTCGTCGAGGGCACGCCACGGGCAGCGTGCCCTCCAGCGAGCCAGAAGCTATTGGGAATCGGTAACGAGGCAGTCGCATGCAGACTGCAGCGATCACCGAATGACGCAGTAGAAATGGTGAGCGGCCGCGTTCGCAGATTGTACTTCACCGTCAGCCTGAAGATTCAAGGAGCGGCGAATCCCGGAATTCCGCTTAACAAGCAGAGAGACATTGTGGAGCGGGCAGCTGAGCAGGTAGCCGGAAATCTTTTCTGAAACCACCGCGTTGATCCTGCCACACTCGAGCTGCCAGGAGAACCACTAGCAGCACGGCTTCTCTCTTCCAGAGTCACGCACCATCCGGAGGTGATCGCCCAGTCGTTTGGGCAGGCTGACGCCGAATCCAATGCTAACGGACTTGCAAGTTTTCTCCCTTTCCCTCGTCGACGAAGGTCAAGCTAATACCGTGGGGTAACGGGAGTATGGCCGTCTGAGCCTCGACTTTGCCGTTAATGAGAGCTTGATCGTGTAGCTGATTCCATCCGTAAATCTCGACACGAATCTGTTTCCACCACGCCGGGTACGAACCTTCGTGTGGTGAAATTTGGAGATGAAATCCATCTTCGTCAGTGTTGCAGGTGAATACGACGCGCAGGAAAGCACCGTTCCGATAGGCATAGGTCTTCCCGTCGTCGAGATAGATACTTCCTGCGCACGCATCAGCTTGTCCGCCTCGATAAATTCGAAGAGTGAGAGGGCCCTGTGGTTTTTCATTCGTGCTTTGCACAAGGGGCGCAATAGGTAAGATCGCTCCTCCGCGGACAAAGACGGGCAGCGACGCTAACTCGGGATGAAGCTGCACCGCGACCGGTTGTTGAAGGGATGAAGTTACCGGTTGGGCGAGGTTTAGTGGCCCGGTCGACGCCTCAATCCTTTTTCCAGTCCAGTAGTCGTACCAAGTTGTCTTGGGAAGCTCGGCGAAGTAGTCATCAAGTTGTTCTGGCCATGGGGAGGGTGCAATCAACAGATTGGGGCCAAGCAGAAACTCCGCCGACGAGGGAAGTGCCCACATCAATTGGATGATAGTCGGACGCTGCATCTGGAAACTCGAGAAACAAGGGGCGCACTAGCGGAAGGCCGGTGCGGCTCGCTTCCTCAGCGAGTGTATAGAGGTAAGGCATCAGGTGATAGCGTTCCTCAATAAAGCGGCGACGGATTGCTTCCTGTGAGGGGCCGCCGACCCAGGGTTCTTGGCCCCTGTTCCCAGCTCGCTGTGATCACGATCAATGGGCTGAAAGGTCGCGACTTCCAGCCACTTTGTGAGCAGTTCCGGAGAAGGAGTGCCGGCGTAGCCGCCTACATCGGCCCCTGCAAAGGCGAAGCCGCTGAGGCCGAGGTTTTCAAGCATAGGAGTTGCGAGGCGCAGATGGTTCCAAGTACTGCTGTTGTCTCCTGTCCAGGTGGCAGCGTATCGCTGACCGCCGGCGTAAGTGGCGCGCGTGAGAACAAAAGGGCGCGTGTCGGGAGACATCGTCAGCAAGCCATCGAAGGTCGCGCGCGAGTTTTCCATGCCATAGACATCGTGGATCTCAGCATGAGTCGCGGTACGTTTCGTGAAACCGGGTTCGTCGATTCGGTGAAGGACGTCCAGGGGCATGGTCTTTGTGGGGGAATCGAAGACGGAGGGTTCGTTCATGTCGTTCCAGAAGCCTTCGATGCCAATATCATGGAAGTCCCGATAAAGGGTCCCCCACCAGGCGCGCGTCTGCCGTCGGGTGAAGTCCGGAAAGACGCTTGAACCTGGCCAGACACGGCCGGTGTAGACGGAACCATCCGCGTTTTTGACAAAATGGTCGCCTGCTGTCCCACTGTCATAGGGAAAATAGTTTTGATCGGTCACTTTGGCGATGTGCAGGTCGGTAATCGCAACGACATGAAAGTTTTTCTCTTTGAGACACGCCACCATTCCCGCAAAATCCGGAAACAGCTTTCGGTCGACTGTAAAGGGCCGATTCTTTTCTTGAAAGCCAATATCAAGATAGATCGCATCAGCCGGAATATGGTCCGTTCTAAAGCGTTGCGCTACCTCCAAGACCCTTGACTCCGGCGTGTAGCTGTAGCGCGATTGCTGGAAACCGAGCGCCCACATAGGCGGCAGCGATGGTTTGCCGGTCAGCCATGCATAGTCTTCCACCACCTGCTTGGGCGACGGTCGATAGAGAACGTAATAGTTGAGCGGACCGTCGACAGCCCCGAAAGAGTAAACGTCGGGAGACTCTCTGCCGAAGTCGAAGCTGCTGCGCCAGGTGTTATCGAGAAGAACTCCCAAGGTCACCCCAGCTTTATATGTCAGAAAGAAAGGGATGCTTTTATAGATTGGATCGGTAGATTCCTGAAAACGATAAGCGTCGGTATTCCAGAGGTCGAAGGCCTGGTCACGGCGGTCGAGGGGGCCGGTCTTGTCGCCAAGGCCAAAATAGTGCTCATTAAGAGGCATGACTTTGGAGATGCGAAAAGAGGCCCCATCAAAACGAACGGCCTGTGCGTCTTGCTGAAGAACGTTTCCAGCCAGGTCGCGGATTGCTAAGCGTAACGTTTTCTTGTCTATCTCAACAATGAGGGAACGCGTGCGAAATCCATAGTGTTCTTCCGTACTATCAGGCGCGACCACGACCGAGCTGTGACGCGCCTGGGCAAGTACGGCCCACGATGCGTCTTCGGGCAACGGCCTATGACGTGTGATGCGAATTCGAAGAACGTCATCACGCAGCGCGGTGATCTCCTCGCTCGCTGTGCCATCGCCTATCTCCACCCCATTTGGCAGGGCGGAGAACACTGTCGCATGTTCGAACACGAACGGGCCCGAGGGCCCCACCGGCTGTCCACGCAGAACAGCAGAATACTGGCCGACAAGGAAAAGACACGTCCAAATTCTAAAAAAGAGAGAGTGAAAGCGCGGCATCGTTCTTCCTGAATTGAATGATTTGGTAGCGACCCTATTAGATTACGACAGGCCTGCAGGACGGCCTTTGATGGCTTCGACGTTTGCTGTGTGAGGTGTGAAAGCTACGGCCACGCATCCGGAGTTGAGGGGCCCGAGTCACGTACGCCGGCTACCGCGCGCTGCTGCCGGCGTAGCTGCTTCATCACCTTCGTCTGCTCCATGGCAGCGTCTGCATCTTTCGAGTCGCCCATCTTACGGTAGAGCCTCGCGAGTTGATAATGTAGGCTGCCGTCCTCATCGCTCTTGATACCGAGAACGAGCTGATCGATGGCCTGCTGCGTCTTGCCAGCATTGGCATAGACCTCGCCCAGTAGCGCATGAACATGCAAAACCATCTGCGGTTTTGCATTCAGCGCCTTCTGCAGATACTGTTCAGCGGACGCCAGTTCCTGATTCGATATCAGCGCCTCAGCCATGAGAAGGTTTAGCTCTGGATCGTCTGGTGTCAGATCCAACGCCAGCTGAGCGGTCTCTCTGGCCTTCCCAATATTCCCATCGCCGAGATATGCGGAGGCAAGCCCAATCAGCGCAGCCGGATCACGCGGACTAATGGCCAGTGCGCTCTGATATTCGGCCTCAGCGTCTTCAAAGCGCATGCGCTGGCGGTAGATATCGCCGAGCAAAAGGTGGTCCTGGACGAACCAGGTTCAAGCTGCTGAAATTTATCGAGAGCGATGAAGGCCAGATGCTCATTCGCGTTGATGAACCAATACACCGCCGCCAGCGAATGCGGTGCGGCGGCCGCAAGCGCCTCCGAGGCATTCGAGGCAAGCTTATAGTTGCCAGTGAAATAAGCGCACGTTGCCAAGAGTTGCAGACCGACCACGTTTTTCGTCTTCAAGCTATTGTTTGAACTGGCGGCACATCGCGCGTATCGGCCGGACGAGTAGTCTTCGTGCGCGGTTCGCGAAATTGGACCGGATAACGGGAAAGATGTCGGCGGTGGCGGCGATTGGCCGCTGAAGAGGTTCGCGAGAAAATCTGAGAAGTCAGGAGAGAGTGCTTTCACATTGCTCTGCTGCCCGAGAATCTGCTGGAATGCCGAATTGCGTGCCGGATCCAAACCATCGACTAACACAGGGGCGTTCGAGGTGAAGAACCCTTGATCTCTGTTCCACAAATCTTCGAGAAGAGTGAGCGCGTCATTATCGGAGCCCGCATCGAGTCGCAATCGCGCTTGCCCGAGGACGGCGAGAGAGCAGCCGGGGTCCGTCTGGCGTTCTAACTGAAATGCTGCTGCAGCGCCTGCGGCGTCCCGCTGCTTGAGTAGAAGAAATCCGAGCTTGGCGTGGGTGCATGGAGGCTGAGGCTGTGCTGCGGGAACAATTCTGTACGCATCGATAGCTTCGGTGTAGCGGGCCTGTTTTGCAAGCGATTCCGCGAACAGGATTTTGGCGTATGAAGAGTTCTGATCTTCTTCCGTGATGCGGCGTGCATCTTCTTCTACTTCATTGAGCCGGGCGATCCCAAGACCGAACCAGGCAGAACTTTTTCCAGAGTCGAGCTCAATGGCTCGTTCGTATGCCAGTGACGCTGCCTGAAATTGTCTTTGCGACGAGTAGGCACGTCCGAGCGTAAGAGGCACCAGCGGATCGGTATGGTTCATTGTTTGAGCCTTCAACAGATATGGAATTGCCTCGTTGGCGTTTCCCATGCGCATGCAATCCAATCCAAGAAACAGGTGAGGCACATAGAGTGAAGGTTTGAGCCGGAGCGCCTCCTGAAAACTGCGCACGGAACCGGCGAAGTCATGAGATTCATACTGCATCAATCCGACTCCGCCCACAGCTCCGGGACGTCCTGCCGAAGTCTTACGGCTTGTTTGTAGCTATTGGCGGCTGCGTCATAATCATTGGCGCGCTGGGCCCTTTGGGCTGCAGATACCAGAGACGTGAAGCGTTCATCCTGACTCTGCTGGCACCGCCCAGGTGTGGGAATGACCAGCAGAAGCAGGAGAAGAGGTGTAAAGTAACCGCTCATGGAAGAATCACCAATAGAATTTCCCGGCGAATTGAACCGTCCGTGCCGGAAATGCATTTGTGATTTGTCCCAAACCTGACTGGCACGTTGAGTTTTCATTCGGATCGCAACCCGTATAAGTCGCGCCGCCTCCTTGTGGAGCGTAGAACTGGGCGTGATTGAACGTGTTGTACATTTCTGCACGGAACTGGAGACGCATCGATTCTGAGAAGTACCAATTCTTCATGAGAGATGTGTCCCAGTTCTGATATCCGGGACCGCGGAGATACGAGAAAAAGCGTGGTGTAGTCCCGAAGGTGCCATAAGGAGCATACGCAAAGGCGCCTGTGTTGAACCACTCGCGAATTGTTGGGTGCGCTACGTGAGGATCTCCGATCAAGTCCGGTCTTGGATTGCCGCCATAGGAGTTGTAGTTCGATCCACTGATACTCAAAGGAATACCCGTCTTGAAGGTAGCGATCTGAGAGACCTCCCAGCCGCCAATCACTGCATCTTCAAGACGATTCATATTTTTACCGACCGCTTTGCCACGGCCGATCGGCAAGGTGTAGATATAGTTGGCCACCAGACTGTGAGGCGTATCGGAGCCATCCACGCTCTTCTCCGCCGCCAGGTTGTAGTTGTTTGCAGGGCCGGGGTTGCTCGAGTAAGACCAGGAGTTGTTGCCCTCAACGTTGTCGAGGAACTTGGAATACGTGTATGAAACCAACGCAGTAAGTCCCTTGCTTAGGCGATGGTTGTAGGACACCTGCAGGGCGTTATAGTTCGAAAAGCCTGCGGGTGGGTCATTTTCGGTTACGTTGCAGTACTGCGGGTACGGTGACAACAAATGCGATCGAACGATCATCGCCTGATCGAGAGCACAGCTGCTGGTGCCGGTCGGAATGGCCCCGAAGAATGGATTAGGTACCAGAGTGTTCAGAGCAGCTGCTCCCATCGAAAGGTACGTGGGGTTCAACTGGGCTCTGTTTAGGTTCGAGTTGATCATGTGAAGGCCGTGATTGCCGACATAGTCCACCTCCAAAGAGTCGTTGGACGTTATGCCCCATTGCCAGCCGAACATGTACTGCTGCACATAGCTGGACTTGCGGCTGATGAAGGCGCTCCCAACGGCGTTGCCGACCTGCTGGAGAGCTCCGAGAGAATTGCCGGTGATGGGAACGTAGCCGTTGGGGAAGGGGTTGGCCAGAGTGACCGCCGGATTAGGTGAGATGGAGTTGAGGGTCACCGGGGAGACTGTCTCGCTGGCAAACCCGGCGCTCTCTCCCGGGAAGCAGCACGTGATCGACGGTGGATAGAAGATTCCATATCCGCCGTGAATGATGAGGTTGCCCGGCACCTGATATGAGAAGCCTATTCGCGGAGCTACATTGCCGAAGTTGGTGTTATAAACGCCGCGTTGGCTGGAGGAAAGAAACTCCAGTGCGCCCGGAACAGTCGCGCCAATCAATGTACCAATTGGATTCGACGCCGTTGGGTTGAAGGTCGATGCGACGTTGTGACGATAGGTGGGTGCAGTCTGGATTTCATAGCGTAAGCCCAAGTTCAGCGTCAATTTAGGAGTCGCCTTCCAGTCGTCCTGCACATACCAACCGTAGTAATGTGTAGCTACCGCTGGATTGTAAGTAGTCCCTGTAGAGGTCGGAGTGCCGCCTGTATTGTCAAGAACACCAAGAAGCAACTGCGCCAGGCCGTTTCCAGTAGTGAACGGGACCGCGTTATTGGGCTGGCCCAGAGGTGAAGGTGCCTCCTGAATCCAACGCTGATTGGAAGAAGTTCGCCTGGTCATCCTCAAGCTCGGCAAACATGAATCCGGAGTTGATGGTGTGGCGCCCAAGTGCCTTGATGAAATCCAATGAGACACTACCGACCGGACCGTGATTGGTAACAGTCTCATTCGTGAGCGGAACCGAGAGGCGACTCGCCAGCGATACTAACGATCGGAAATTCAGGACTGTTCTCGTCGAGATAAGTAGGAAGGCCCAGAGTGGACGGTTGGAATCCCCTCGACTGGTTCGTGGAGGTTTCGTGCCACAGCGAAACGCCTGCCGTCAGGTTCATGGTCAGCGTGGGGCTAAAGACCTGGCTGTACCCCGCGACCATGTTGTACCGATTATTCGGCCTTGCATTACCAGGGCCCGCTTCATTGCTGGAGCCCCAATAATCGGGCGTACCGGTTTTGAACTCCTGCTTGTAGGAGTAACGGAAGTAGACCCTGGCAGAATCGTTGATGTTATGGTCGACCCGGACGAGGTACTCGTTCGAGCGTGCGGGAGCTGTTCCGGAGGCGGAGAAGTTATTGGTCAGGTTGCCGTTTGCAGCTGCCGGATAATAATTCACCAGAGTTGCAGCGATGGGATTGATCGAGCCCACAGTCAATATATTGTTGCCCGAAATCGGATCACGAATATACCCGGTTTGTGTTGCAACCAGACCGGTCGTCGGGTCAACCTGGCCTTGAGTGATGGCGCGCGTGCTTCGCGGATTATAGATCTGGCCAACGAGCACTGGACGCCCTAGCGCGTCAAAGACGGGGCTTCCAGAGGAGTTCACGCCTTGCGGGCCCAAAAGCGCCCCGAAGTTACCAGCACGGAAGGCGGGCGTGGGAACGGTGAACTGACTAAAGGTTGGAGTGGCCAGCGTAAGACGCTCATAGAGACCGAAGATGAAGGTCTTGTTATGCTGCTTATACACGCCAGGGATATAAAGCTGGTCCCCCCGCGGAGACACCGTACTGATTACGGTTGAAGTTCTGGCGTGGAATTCCATTGTGATTGTTGAACCACAGGTTAGCGTCCAGAGCATCATTTCGATAGAACTCGTAGGCGGAGCCATGAAACCGGCTCGTACCTGACTTCGAGACGACGTTCACCACATTTCCTGTACTCCACCCGTATTGCGCTGTGAAGGAGTTGTTCTGCACCTTGAACTCCGACACCGAATCCACGGATGGAACGTAGATGACCGCGCCCCATTCAGGGTCCCGTGTCCCAAACGCCGTCGAGGAGGAACGCCGACGTCCCGAAGAAGCCACCGGCAAAATTCAGGAACGAGATGTCCTGGGCCGCATTGTCCGTACTCGGCCCACCCCCGCCCAATAGCATCTGCCCCTCGGACGTGTTGTTCACCGACGAATTCAGCGTCGCCAGACCATACACATTCCGCAGGTTGAGCGGCAGCTCCACCACCTGTTTCGCGTCGATGTCCGCCGCGATATTCGCATTCTCCGTATTCAGCAGCGACGCCTGGGAGGTGACCACCACCTCTTGCGCCTCAGATCCCACGGTCAGCGCAATGTTCTGGGTAGCCGACTTCGATGCATCCAATACAATCCCGTTTTGCCTGTACTCTTTGAATCCCTTCGCATGTACGACCAGGGTATAGGTCGCAGGCGGTAACTGCGTAAACGAGTAATGCCCGCTGGCATCGGTCACCAGGGCGCGCTTAACGCCATTTTCCTGACTTGCGAGTTGGACCGACGCCTGAGGTACCAGGGCGCTTGTGGTATCGGTCACTGTTCCGCTCAGTGTCGCCGTAGTCACGGCCAGCTGCGCCAGCGCAACGGAACGGCTGCACACTGGGACCGTAAAAATAACCAAAATTCCATACCAATATAAGTTGTGTCGTTTCAAGGAATGCCTCCAGAAGCTGAACTCTCGACGCAACCAATGGCGTTACGGCCTTTGGTTGCGAGCCTAGGAATTCAAGAATGTTGAACGAGGCGAGTTATAGTGTCCTGAAATTGCAATAAGTAAGGTCTTTGCGGCAAGCAGAAGATACTTTACATGTAAATTTCTGTCGTAACCCATTCATCCGGCTAGGTTTAGATGAACGAATAGCTTTTGAATCAGCGATGGCTGGTTACGCTATAATCCTCCTTCTGTGGAAGGTAGCGAATGCTGGTTGATCCTGTAGTAGGCACTCCCCCAAGCTTCAGCGAGGAGGAAAAGAGCGCGATCCATCTCCAGATGGAGCGGTTGGTGGCGAATCCCCACTTCAGCCATAGCCGTCGATTTCCTTCTTTTTTGCGCTTCGTTATCGATCACACAATATCGGGACGTGCCGATGTTCTTAAGGAGAGAACGCTCGGTGTAGAGATATTCGGCAAGAACGCGGACTACGATACGGCATCGGACCCGATCGTTAGGGTCACAGCAACCGAGATCCGCAAACGCATCGCGCAATATTATCAAGACCCTGGTCACGAGAACGAGCTGCGCATTTCGCTGATTCCGGGTTCATATATTCCGCAGTTTCATTGGCCACAGAACGGAAGGAAGGAGGGTACAGACGATCCTGAGACCGCCGTTCTGCCGCGACCGCATCCCCCCGAAGCTCCCGTCCTCGTTCCTTCGGAATTACACACACACACACCAGGCAGAGGTTGGCGCATGGCCTTCATTACTCTCTGCTCGGTGCTGGCGGCCTCGACCGTTGCGGGGTCGATCTTCTGGAACGCAAGGCCGCGTATACCCTTCAACTCTTTCTGGGGACCTGTGTTGAAGACCAACGATCCGGTGCTCTTCTGCATCGCCGATCAAAGCCAGTACGCAGCTATTTCGTTGCGCGACGCCGTCGACCCCACACACCAGATAACCCTCCGCGACAACTTGAACGCCGTTGTGATCGACGATCTCGATCCGATTGTTCGCATCGCAGGAATTCTGCAGGCTGATGGGAAGAAGTACAGTCTGCGCGGAGAAAATGCTACCAGTCTAACCGGACCTGCGCGGCGGCCCGACGGTGTTCATCGGCGCTTTTGATAACGCGTGGACACTTAGGCTGACCCGGGCACTCTCCGGTACCACTTTGCCAATAATGCGGACATGACCAAGTTTCAGATTGTGGACAGCAACTCCACTGCACAGACGCATTGGGCGGTGGATCGCTCGCAACAGATGGCGACCAACATCTATAGCGATTACGCTGTCGTGGCACGGTTCACCGACGGCGTTACCGGACGCGTTGCTGTAGTCGCCGCCGGCATTGGCCGGGGCGGCACTATTGCCGCAGGCGAATTTGTTACCAACCCTGCTGATCTTGCGGTGCTTGAGCGCGCCATGCGGGCCGCTGGCAACAAAGAGAACATGGAGATTGTATTGAGTACGCAGATTATCGATGGCGAACCGGGCACTCCGAAGATTGAGGCCGCATATTTCTGGTGAATGAGGAGAAAATAGCATCCAAATAGCCCTGCCCAGGCGTGCCCGGTATCCAGATCATAGAGATACTTCAGACCGGTCTGCTGGCCTGGCAGCGGAGCGTTCCTCGGTATTTCGGTAACAAACGCTACCCTGGTTTACTTCTGGGCAATACATACGAGGGAGCAAGATCCGACAAGACTGAGACTCTGGCGACGCGAAAAACTGCTAGTCATGCGGAATCTCCCGGATGACACAGAACCTGACGAAGTTGGCATACCGAGAGCGCCAGTAGAGACGTATTCCGCAGCGATTCCAGCATTGCCTGTCCCGGCAGTGCTGGTCTCGGAGTTCATCACCGGTATATTGCCCGAGTCTCGCCGCGACGCGATACGGATTGCTTCACTGTTGGTAGGGGCCGTTCCGTTCGAGTTGGCTCCCGGTGCTGAGGCGCGCCAAAAGGGATGAATCCTCCCGGAAATCGCCCTCATGTGTGTCCCAACCTCTAACCTTTAGAACGCCTCTTGCATATGTAACCTCTCACAATAAAACAATTGTGGTGCCATTCCGTATCCTGGGTTGAAGCTCTCAAAAGAACAGTATCAAATAAAATCGCATATCCGATTCGGATGAAGATATGGGTGCTACCGCAAGTCTTATGATGATTAACTATGGAAAAAATGCAGAAGCCAGAATGGTCGCGATACTACCGTCTCGATGAGTTCGACTCGACCGGCGCCCTGCACGCACGTTTTGTAACGCATCGTTTTCCTCGTCACGTGCACGACTATTTTGTCGTCGGTCTCGTCGAAGCAGGTTCAGAATACTGCTTCCACCGGGGTTCTACGCGAGTGATATCTGCCGGTCAAACGATAGTGACCAATCCTGGCGAGCCTCACACCGGAGAGCCTGCCACCCCCGAAGGTTACGTTTGCCGCAATCTCTATTTTGATGGAGCCATTCTGGCCCGGATCTTCGACGACTGCGACAGGAGAGCTAACGTATCTTTCTTCACGAACGCAGTGCTAAACGATCCCTGCCTGACCTCACTGCTGTCCCGCTTCCACGGGTGCCTGGTCGCGAATGTTCCTAAGATTGAGCGACAATCGTATCTATTCAAGGTGCTGGCATATCTCACTGCGCAACATGCTGATTCCCAAGTGACAGGCAGGCGCATTGGCAGGGAACGCCTGGCGGTAAGAAGGGCCCGTGAGTACATTGAGACCCACTTCAATACTGATGTCTCTTTGATTGGCCTGGCATCGCTCGCTTCTCTTAGCCCCTATTACTTTGCCCGGGTATTTGAGAGTGAGGTAGGGGTGCCTCCTCATGCCTATCTCGAAGGAGTGCGCATAAGACGAGCGCGGGAGCGGCTCGCAAAGGGCGCTTCCATTGTCTCCACCGCGTTATCTGTTGGGTATGCAGATCAGAGCCACTTAACACGTCGCTTCAAGCGCTACGTGGGGGTCACGCCTGGACAATACATCCGAGGCAACAAGATTCGTCAAGACGAAGACTGTGCGCAAGTGCAAACTCCCATCTATGCGGAATGTGCGCGACAAGACGGAGCCTACTGAGGGTGCCGTCTTGAACGGCCAATTCGAGAGGAACCCTTTAACCAGCGGAGAACCACTGCGTTCGAAGCCGTGGTTCCTCAAATCCTTGAGTGGTGAGCTAAGTGAGGTCCGCCGCTTCGCGCTCCGGCCAATTTAAACACGGATACGGTCGGGCCGTCGATATAGTTGCTTTTAGCAACTATTAGATTTAGACTCTTTCCATGGCGGTCGGCAACATGGAGGAAGAGGAAGAAATCTCTGCGGTGCGGGAGTTCAATCGCTTCTACACGGCGCGATTAGGCCTGTTGCGCAAGCGGCACCTCAACGGGGAGTTTTCGCTCACAGAAGCTCGTATCTTGTATGAGATCGGGGCCTGTCCAAGTCTGACGGCCTCCTCTTTACAAGAGACGCTTTGCCTTAACGCCGGATACATCAGTCGAAGTCTTGCGCTGCTAACCAAGCGAAAGCTGGTGCGCCAGACGTCATCAAAGCAGGACGGCCGTGAGAGGTTGCTTACGCTCTCGCCCGCGGGAGGTAGCGCTGTAGCCTGGCTGAACGAGCAATCAGCGTTACAGATAAGAGGGCTGCTGGCTAACGTCAATTCAACGGACCGCACGGCCCTGCTTGACTCGTTTTCGAAGATTCGCTCCATCCTTAGTGGGCCTAAGGGACGATCCCTTCGAATCGTTCGGCTGTCTAAATCCAATGATGACGCCATTCGATTGCTGCGGGAGTACTACGAGGCCGTCAGCGTTGTCCAGCGGGACACTCCCGAAGCGATCCAGAAGATCATCGACGACCCCGGTTCCGGCGTGTGGCTCGCCTATCTGGATGAAAAGGCCGTTGGGTGTGTCGTTCTGAGAGAACTTGGCTCCATTCCGTTTGCCGGCGAATGTAAGCGTCTCTATGTACAGCCAATCGCCCGAGGACATCGCATTGCAGACAGGTTGCTGGACGCACAAGAGGCCTTCGCCCGCAGCAAGGGTCTGCGTTGGATCTACCTTGATAGCTATGATGATCTGAAAGTCGCCATCGCTCTGTATCGGAAACGTGGGTACGTTTCATGCGAACGCTATAACGACAATCCCCAGGCGACGGTCTTCCTTCGTAAAAACATTCGGTCCCGGTCATGAGGCGCTACGCGTCATCTCGCCACAAACCGTAATGTTGTTGGGCCAAGCATGCTGTCGCCCTAGCGCACAGCTTCCGCACAGATTGGTACGATGCCCGCGATGTTTTGCAGCAGGTCGTCCGGGACGCCGTGCCGTTGTTTGAGGTAGGCCGGGCTGTTGTAGGAGAGCCAGACTTTGCCGTCCGCGTCCTCCCAGACGAGTGCTTTGAGGGGCAGGTCGATGGCAACCGTCGGCGAGGCAATCATCAAAGGCGTGCCCGATTTCGCGTTGCCAAAGATGAGCAGTTTTGTCGGGTGCATCTCCAAACCTGCCTTGGCGGCATCGCCGCTGTGGTCGATCCGTGCGACTGACCGCGATCCCTTTTGATTGAACGATGGTCTCCAATCGTGCCAAGGTCTCCGTCACCGAGTGAGGGCTGTTCAGGTGAACCATTCCGTTGTCGGGAAGCTGAGGCATCGTTCCTCCTTGTGCTCAACTTGAACACAGAACAATGGCCGATGATTGCACCGAAGCGCCCCGGCCCTCATGGAATGCGAGTCAGCGCACCAGTTGCTTGCTTCAGGATCAGTCAACGCCAAATCTTTACAAGCAATTTATGCAACTCCAGCTCTATTCAAGGGCCATTAGGACAATGGCTAACCATGTAACTTCGGCGTAGCGCAAAAAATAGCGCGCAACAGGCAGCCAAACGGTAAACTTTTGATGTGACGATCTCGTCATGAGATAGACGCACTCTCATGATATGCCCTTCCATGATATAGCCAGTCGGGACCAGTCATCTCCGGTCGCGTGTCGGATAATCTCTAATAAGTAGCAGACTAGCTTGGGTCAATGAGGGACAACGAGTTTACGCGATGAGTTCAATCTGTTTCGGGCGCCATGCCTTGATTGTGTTTTGTTTCGGCACCTATCTGTTGGCAGGCTGCAACGGTAAGCCGTCCGATCCTAAAAATGAAGCTCCCCCAGCTGCGGTCGTCCAGGCCGACACGGACGTGAACCTTGTGCGCGTGGACCACCCGGAACAGTTCACTCTGGTGGCTGCGACGAGTTATGCGGCGACTTCGACAATCCAGGTCACCGGCACGGTCAATCCCGACGTCTCCCGCACCATTCCCGTCATCTCCATCGCTTCCGGCCGAGTAGTTGAGGTCTACGCCCGCATCGGCGACTTCGTCAAAAAAGGCCAGCTGCTGATGGACGTACAGAGCAGTGACGTATCCGGCGCGTTTGGCCAATATCTGAAGGCCGTCAATGACGAACGTCTCGCTCAAGTACAGCTCGACCGGGCCAAGATACTCAACGAAAAGGGCGCGATTCCAAACAGTCAGGTCGAGATTGCCCAGAACGCAGAGGACGACGCCAAGGCAGCGCTCTCTGCCTCGGAAGAGCAGTTGCGTGTGCTCGGTGTTGATAAGAACCATCCCGCGGCGATGGTGAAGGTCTATGCCCCGGCCTCGGGGTACATCGTCGCGCAGAATGTTACCGCTGCCGCGGCGGCTGGCGTTACCTACGCCGGTTCGGCCAATGCCTTTACCATCGCCGACCTTTCACACGTCTGGATCGTCTGTGATGTATACGAGAACGATCTCGCCACGGTGCATCTTGGCGAGAAGGCTGACATTCGCCTCACCGCCTATCCTGACCGGGTGCTGACTGGCGTGATCAGTGACATTGGTGCCGGTCCTCGATCCGCAGATCCGCACTGCCAAGGTGCGCATTCAGGTCGATAATCCCGACACGCTGATGCGGGTGGGAATGTTTGCCACGGCCACGATCCACGGCAAAACTCTTCAGACGCATGTGCAGGTGCCTGCGAGCGCGGTGTTGCACCTGCATGACCGCGACTGGGTCTATGTCCCCGCAGGCACCGGAGCGTTTCGCCGCGTGTCGGTGCGGGGCGGTGGCAGCTTGCCGGGGAACATGCAGGAGATCCTCTCCGGCATCGACGTGGGTCAGCAAGTCGTCTCAAACGTGCTGGCGCTGCAGAATACGGCGGACCAGTAATGATTCGAGGTCTCGTCGATTTTGCGTTGAACAACCGGTGGCTGGTCGTGGGCCTTTCGATCATGCTCTTCGGGTGGGGAGTCGTCTCTTTCCATAACCTTCCCGTTGAGGCCTACCCTGACGTCGCCAACAACTATGTCCAGGTCATCACGCAGTGGCCTGGCCGCGCTGCCGAAGAGGTCGAGCAGCAGGTCACCACGCCGATCGAAATCCAGATGGCCGGCATTCCGCACATGACCCATCTGCGTTCGACCTCGCTTGCCGGCCTCTCCAGCGTCACCATGATCTTCGACGACGATTCCATCAACAAGGACAATCGTGACCAGGTCTTCCAGCGACTCGGGCTGGTTACACTTCCTGCCGGCCTCCAGCCACAGATGGGCACGGACTGGAGTCCCGTCGGCCAGATCTACTGGTACACGCTGCGCTCCACCAACCCGGCCTACGACAGCATGGAGCTCAAGTCCCTGCAGGACTGGAAGCTCGAAAAAGAGTTCAAGTCCGTTCCCGGAGTGGTCGACGTCTCCAGCTTTGGGGGTGTCACGCGCGAGTACCAGGTCCGCGTCGATCCCGACAAGCTCGTCGCCTACGGTCTCAGCATCGGCCAGCTCGAGCAGCAACTCGCCAACAACAACACGAACGCAGGCGGAAGCTTTATCGAGCAGGGCCAGCAGCAGGTCAATGTCCGCGAGGTCGGCCTCTACAGGAGCGTCAAGGACATCGAGGACACCGTCCTCAAGACACAATCCGGCACTGCCCTGCGCGTCAAAGACATCGCCACAGTCGTCCAGGGCCCTAAGATACGCCTCGGCCAGATCGGTAAGACCTGCCGCTTCGGTACCACTCCGCCAGCCGAATCGGGAGCTTCCTTCAGCGCAAGTGACCCGTGCGTCGAGCCACGCGGACAAACCCGGCGGCAAGCAGGCCATCCACCACGAGGACGGGAAGCTCATCGACAACGACGACGTCGTTGAAGGCATCGTCCTCCTGCAAAAAGGCGACAACTCCGACGCCACGCTTGAGGGCATCCACCAGAAGGTCGACGAACTCAACAACCATGTCCTTCCCCCCGGCGTCAAGATCGTCCCGTTCCTCGATCGCAGCGAGCTTCTTCACTACACGACCCACACGGTACTGCACAACCTCACCGAAGGCATCCTTCTGGTCGTGGTCATCCTGTTCCTCTTTCTTGGCAATGTGCGTGGCGCGGTCATTGTCGCCCTGACCATGCCGTTCGCGCTGCTTTTCGCCGCAATCTGCCTCAATCTGCGCGACATTCCCGCAAACCTGCTATCACTGGGCGCGCTGGATTTCGGCATGGTCGTGGACGGCTCCGTGGTGATCGTGGAGAACATCGTCCGACACCTCAGCCATGGCCGCAAGGAGGGTGTTACTCCGACACAGCAGATCCGCGAGGCCACGCACGAAGTGCAGCGCCCGGTCTTCTTCGCGCGCGCAATGATCATCACCGCGTACTTGCCGATCTTTACGCTGCAGTCAGTGGAAGGGCGCCTCTTCAAACCAATGGCGTGGATGGTGAGCTTCGCTCTGCTCGGCGCGCTGGTCTTCTCGCTCCTTCTTGCCCCTGTGCTAGCGAGCCTGCTCTTCCCCAAGGGAGCCAGCGAGTGGGAGAACCCGGTGATGGCCTGGCTCACCAGTCGCTATCGCCACGCGGTCAAGTGGGCGATCGAACATCACTTCTTCACTGTCAGTCTTGCGGGATTGGCGCTGCTCCTCGCCGGCTTTCTCATGTTCAGCGGCGTCATCGGCTCCGAGTTTCTCCCTCACCTCGATGAAGGGTCCATCTGGGTCCGAGGCACGCTCGCGCCTTCGACTGGCCCGACCGAGAGCCTCCGCATCATGAACGAAGCCCGGCTCGAGCTCTCCGCCTTCCCGGAGGTCACTCAAGGTCGTCAGCCAAACCGGACGCCCCGATGACGGCACCGACACTACCGGCTTCTTCAACACCGAATACTTCGTCGACCTCAAGCCCAAAGACCAGTGGCGCCCCGTCTTCAAGGAGAACAAAGAGGAGCTCATCGCGGCCATGGACCGCGAACTCGAAAAGACCCCGGGCGTCCTCTGGAACTTCTCGCAGCCTATCTCCGACAACGTCGAAGAGGCCGTCAGCGGCGTCAAAGGCGAGCTTGCCGTGAAGATCTACGGCGACGACCTGAGGACCCTCGAAGAAAAGGGTGACCAGATCGTCTCCGTCATGAGCAAAATTCAGGGCGTCCAGGACCTCGGCCTGTTCCGCGTTATCGGTCAGCCAAACCTCGACTACAGCGTCAACCGCGAAGCCGCCGCCCGCTATGGCATCAACGTCGCCGACGTTCAGGACGCCATCCAGACCGCTGTTGGCGGCAACGCAGTCACTCAGGTCCTCCAGGGCGAGGCCCGCTACGATGTCGTCGTCCGCTATCTCCCGCAGTACCGCAACACCCAGGAGGCGATCGACAACATCCGCCTTCTTGCCCCCTCTGGCGAGCGTGTCTCCCTCGCACAGCTCACCACCATCAAGACCGAAGACGGTGCCGAAGAGGTCTACCGCGAAGGCGGCCAGCGCTACGTCGCCATCAAATACAGCGTCCGCGATCGCGACCTGGGCTCGACCGTCGAAGAGGCCATCCGCAAGGTCAACGCCAAGGTAAAACTTCCTCCTGGCTACAAAATTGACTGGGCAGGCGAGTACGCGAGCCAGAAGCGATCGTCCCGAAGGTTGATGCTGGTTTTGCCTATCACCATCCTCATCATCTTCGTCATCCTCTACACCATGTTTCACTCCGGCAAGTGGGCGTTGCTTATCCTTATCAATGTTTCCATGGCGCCCCTCGGTGGCCTGCTCGCCCTCTTCTTTACTGGCACCCACTTCTCGGTCTCGTCCGGCGTCGGCTTTCTCGCTCTCTTTGGCGTCTCCGTGCAGGTCGGCGTCATCATGCTCGAATACATCAACCAGATGCGCGTCCGAGGTCACTCGATTGAGGAGGCCGCCATCGAGGGCGCTGTCCTCCGGCTTCGCCCTATCATGATGACTATGCTGGTCGCGACGCTTGGCCTACTACCCGCTGCGACCTCGCACGGCATCGGCTCCGATTCGCAGCGCCCCTTCGCCATTGTCATCGTCGGCGGCCTTATCGGCGCGCTGCTTATCAGTGTCTTTCTTCTGCCCACCTTATACGTCTGGGTCGCGAGACCGGACGATGTCCTTCCCACACCTGAGACGGAGTTTGAGAACTAATGCTGTTCGCGCGCACAGGCCGATATTCAACTGCTTCCATTCAAGCGAAAGGCGGTTCCTTGACGAAACAAAGTCGTCGAATTGTCCTCGCTGGGGCCTGCGTCTTGCTGTTCCCCTGGGTTGGATATGGTCAGAATCAGCCTGCGCCGGCTTACGTGCCCATCACCATGCAACAGGCGGTTGACCTGGCGCGCGTAAAGAACCCGGTATTGCTCTCGGCGCAGCAGAACCTGCTCTCTGTCAAAGCACAGGAACTCCAGGCAGGCGTGAGGCAAAACCCGAACCTGGTCGTCACTGGTTCGGACGTCACGCTCGGTGAGTACGCCAATAATCCCTACTACTACAGCGTGGGCGTCTCCCGTTTGTTCGAGCGCGGAGAGAAGCGCCGCTGGCGCCTCGACAGCGCGCGTTCCACAACGGCCCAGACCGACGCTCAGTACCATGCCCAGGAGCAGCAGACTATCCTCTCGGTACGTCAGGCCTTCACCAACTTCGTCATCGCCAAGGCAGCGAAGAAGCTTGCCGACGATAACCTGAACGACTTCAGGAAAGAACTCGATATTGGCCGGGAGCGCCTGAAGGCAGGCGACCTTGCCAAGCTGGACTTTGAGCGCCTGGACCTTCAGCTGGCACAGTTCGAAACCGATGAGTCGAACGCGATCACCAATGCCCAGCAGGCCAGTGTGCAACTCCAGGTGCTGCTTGGCTACGACAAGCCGCGCCAGGACTTCGATGTGGTGGGCGATGTTGTCCCGCCCGGTGTTTCAGGAACGATGGAGGACCTTGAGCAGAAGGCGCTCGCCGCGCGGCCCGATTATCACGCGGCCCACCTTGGCGTGGCCGTTGCCGATGCAAACGTGAAGCTCGCCTATGCGAACGGCACCGCCGATCCAACCATTGAAGCGGATTATGCTCGCAACGGCCCGGACAACACTGCCGCCTTCAGTTTCAACCTTCCTCTGCGTTTCTTCGACCGCAATCAGGGCAACAAGGAGACCAGCAAATACGTCGCGCAGGCCAGTCGCTTCACTGAGCTTGCAGTGCGCAACCAGGTCATCGCCGATGTCGATGAGGCCTGGATCGGCTATGCTAACGCGAAGACACTCTCAGACCGGTATAACGGGCACTATCTCGACGAAGCGAAGGACGTCCTGGACATCTCTAAGTTCAGTTATGAGCATGGGGGTCTGGCACTGATCGACTATCTCGATGCACTGCGGGAGTCGCGTTCGGTTACCTCAGACGCGCTGAGCGCATACTCGCAGACGTGGATGGCCATCCACCAGCTCAGCTTTGCCAGTGCAACGGAAGTGGTGCCGTAGAGCGTGGTCCTCTCCAGCTTTGCCAACTCTCCGGGAGACGGCACGAACTGCGACGATCACTACTGCGGGAAGGGAACGAACTTATCCGTGCATGACCTTGCCGTTCCGTTGCCGGGCGTTCCCTGTAGGGTCGAGTCGACACCACCAGAGACCTTCAGATTGGCCGGGCCTGGCCCCAGGACAATATCGGCGTGGTGGATCGAGTAAGAATAGGCCGCTGAATCTGTCAGCAGGACATCGTCGAGAATCACTCCGACGCGGTAGTCCGTCGCGTATCCGTTGAACGAAATCTTGCCACCGCCCGACACACGAACATTATGCAGCTTGATATCGCGCATAGTCGGAGGTGAGTTTCCCTCGACCGTCCCGGCCGCGGTATAACCGGTGTCGAGCGTGATTGGATTCGGAGAGTCGCGTATACAGACGTCGTCGTAAATAACGTCATGCACTAAACCGCCGCGCGACCCATTTGACTTGATGCGGATTCCGTTG
The DNA here is from genome assembly GCA_963756685.1 of uncultured Acidobacteriaceae bacterium. Taxonomy (GTDB): domain Bacteria; phylum Acidobacteriota; class Terriglobia; order Terriglobales; family Acidobacteriaceae; genus Edaphobacter. Next base: position 165,967 of record CAVWON010000001.1, on the reverse strand, counting down.
TCGGGGCCATCCAGCGAGAGATCGAAGACGCGAATCTTGCTGACTCCACCATTGGTCTCGCTCCCGATCGACATCCCGTGGCCCCAATAAAAGTGGTTGTGGCTGACCGTCATATTGGTAACGCCGCCCGTGCCGCCTTTGATCGCCACGTTATCGTCGCCGGTACGAATGTAGCTCTCCGTTATTGTGATGTTCTTCGACCCTGCTCCCGGATCGACGCCATCGGTGTTGCGGGCAAGACGCTTTGGGGTGTCGATCTTCAGTCCCCACACTGTGAAGCCATCGCCATGGTTGTAGACGATGTGGAAGTTGGGCGAGTTCTTTAGCGTGATCCGGTAGACAGTGAAGTTGTCCGCATTTTCGGTGACAATCAGACGCGGCACCTGCTGGCGACCGCCTGCCCGGGCCTGCTCTGCGAGGTCCCACCATGTGATGTCCTTGCCAAGAAGCTTTTCGCCGCCGCGACCATCGATCACGCCGTCACCCATCACGCCCGCACCGGATACGTGCTGGGCCGAGATCAATGGTTTGCATCCGCTGCCCGACTCATTCACCACGCCACAACTGCCCGGTGTCCTTTCGTAGACAACCGGATCGCGAGACGCAAACAGAGTCGCGCCCTGATCGACGATGAGGGTGACACCTTCGCGCAGCTCCAGCGGCCCACTCAGGAACGCATTCGCTGCTCCCTGGGACCGCAAAATGACTCCACGGCCTTTCCCGCAGGAGTCGAGGGCCTGCTGAATTCGCGCTGTGTCCAGTTTGGCCTCGTCCGTCGGGCTAAGGCTATGACCGTTGAAACTGAGCTGTGCGTCGAGTGAGCGGCAAACCGGCGGCAGCACTGGCTCGGTCACCGTCCGGGCGTCCTGCGCGGCAAGGAAGGGCACGGGCAAGAATACGCTCAAGAAGGCCAAAAGCTGTTTCATCGGGAGAGCTCCTGTTGCGGAAAAACGCTGAAGTTCAGGCACTTCCAATGTCGACAACAAGTTGCCCGACCAATCTTACTTCTTTTCAATCGAGGATTGGGGTCAACTAAATGGAAACGGATCGCAGAATTCGCGCTGGGGCCTCCGCGAGCGCAGTAGGCAAGCGGCGCACATTGGGAACTGAAAAAAATATTTTCAAAAAGTGGAAAATTCTGAAGGCCGGCATAGGCGTCTCTAAGTGACCAGGAAAACACCACAAATCGACCACAAAAACACCACAAAAAACCATCACAAAATACCCACTTTTTCTCAGAAAGCCCCGAAAACACACACTTCGGGCCACCCAAAAAAATAAGAAGATTGAAGAAAATTGGTGGAGGCGGTGGGAGTCGAACCCACGTCCGAAAAAACTTCCAACAGAGAGCATTCATGCTTTTTCCGTATCGTTTTTGTCTCGTCATCGACACTTAGAACGGACGAAGATGCGGCGACGACCAGTCTGATTAGTCTCGTCCGACCCGCTCAGACGGAGCAGGGAAGACCAGCCTACTGTGCGACGATCGGTACAGGCCCGTAGGCGAAGCTTGAGCGATCGGCTACTTAATCATTAAGCAGCAAGAGCCAGGTTGTTATCGGCACTTATAGTTTTGTGAGCGATTACGGGTGTCCACACCCCGGCATGCCTCTCTGCCACAAGCAATCCCGTCGAAGCCGTGACGCCCCCATGTGGAGCTGGCACCAACCTTGCGTTGGGCACTCAAAGAACTAACTTCATTATAACTCTCGCGCTCCCAACGAGGCATCACGCAAAGGCCAAAACCACGGCGCCAATCGTGATCAGCGACGCCCCGCCAATCTTCAGTGGAGTCAACTGCTCTCCCAAAAATAGCCATGCTCCCAGAATCACAAGCACCACGCTCAGCTTGTCGACCGGGGCCACACTGGAGGCAGGGCCCAACTGCAGTGCCCGGAAGTAACACAGCCACGACAGCCCGGTACATACCCCTGACAGAACAAGAAATACCCAGCTACGCCGTCCAATCTGCGCCAGCGCATGATGCTTTTCGAAACCGATGGCGATGGCCCAGGTAAACACCAGAATCACCGAGGTCCGGATCGCCGTCGCCAGATTGGAGTCGATGCCCGCAACACCGACTTTGGCCAGCAGCGCGGTCGCGGCGGCAAATACAGCGGAGAGAATTGCCCAGAAGAGCCAGGTCATGTCTCTCAGAATACGCGCGGGACAAAACTTGACGTGCTTACTTGTTTCGAGCGTAAATAATTTCAATGTCGAAACTACATGCCTTTCGCCTGTCGCTCCCTCTCTCCATCGTCGGCATTCTCAGCGTCGTGCTCTTTGCGCAGGAACCTTCCAAGGCCGTCCCGATGGAAGGCGCCACCACCGACCCCGCCGCCCACGCGAAGATCGGGCTCAAAGAGCCTGCCGACCCAAAGCTTCCGACCCTCTTCCTGGTGGGCGACTCGACCGTACGCAACGGGCACGCCGATGGTGCTAATGGCCAATGGGGCTGGGGCGAACCCCTTGTCGATCTGTTCGACACGACCAAGATTAACGTCGACAATCGCGCCATCGGCGGCCGCAGCAGCCGCTCCTACATCATGGAAGATCAATGGGCGGAGACGCTGGCCTTCGTTAAGCCCGGCGATATCGTCCTCTTCCAATGGGGCCACAACGATGATGGGCCGCTCGACGATCCTGCCCGCGCTCGTGGCACTCTACACGGCATTGGCGATGATACGAAGGAGGTCGACAACCCGATCCTCAAGATCCACGAGACGGTGCATACCTACGGCTGGTATCTGCGCAAATACGTCGCGGACACGTTGGCCAAAGGCGCCATTCCGATTATCTGTTCTCCTATCCCGCGCAAGACCTGGAAAGATGGCAAGATCGTTCGGAACGCTGCGAACTATGGGGGTTGGGCGCGGCAAGTGGCTGAACAAGAGCACGTCAGCTTCATCGACCTGAACGAGATCATTGCCAGGCGCTACGACGCTCTGGGGGAAGAGAAGGTGGAACCGCTCTTCGGCGATCCACACACTCACACCAGCCGGGCCGGCGCGGAGCTTAATGCAGAGTGCGTCGTGGCGGGCCTGAAGGCGATTCCACACGATCCGCTCGCCGCATATTTTTCAGCAAGAGGAAGGGCCATAGCACCCTACGTCGAATAACGAACCTAGAGCGCTGCCTTCTCCAGATCAACGTCCTGCCACTCTCCACGCTCGATACCTGCGCGAATCTGTGCCGGCGTCCGCCCCTTCTTCGTCTGCTCGTATGCGTAGACCGCCTCTTTCATGCACGTCGAACAGGTCGCCCCATGGGTCCCCTCAAAGCAGCTGTGGAGGCTGTTATGCCGCAGTGCCCGGTCGCAGTGACAGTAGCATGGCTGCTGGTGAAGCACGGCAGGAATCGCCGCAGCAATCTTGTACGCGGTCACCTGATAAGCATGGGTGAAATAGATCCCCGTCAGCTGATCGCCGCTCAATACGGGGGGAGAGGTTTTACAGGGGCCGTCGCGTTGTAGGCAGGCACGTCGTCCGACGGGTTCGTCCACTGGGCCGAAGCCGCCAGGGTCACCAGCCCTAAAGCTATGCATCCGAGGATTCGCTTCATTTACATATCCTAAACCTACCGGGGAAAGGTAGATAACTGCGCAACACGCCATTTGATCTCGGGCAGGTCCTGGCTGAAACTCGGTCGCTAAATGGCAAAAAAAGGCGGCACGAACGGTAATTTGCTCGTGCCGGGAGGCCAGTGACGCAACTTGTATCAGCCGGATACGTTGGTGCAGGCTGAAGAACTTTTACGGGCGGCAACTCACGCTTCCGTTGAATAGAAATATACCACAATATGGATGTGAAAAAGGGAAAATATGTTCAATCATAGAAATCAGCCGGTTATCAGATGGTTTCCAGGACGGGGGAAAGGGCCAAAATTCCCATGTAACATTCAAGATATCAGCGGCTTACCGGTTTTCAAGGCTCGATTAGGCTAATTGACCGCGAGCTCCTGGTCGATCCGGCTCGCCATAGCCGCATCCCGCCCTGTAATGCCTCCGGCATCGTGGGAGACCAGCCCAAGGAGCACCCGGTTGTAACGTATATCGATGTCGGGATGGTGTCCGGCAGCCTCGGCGACCACCGCTACCCGGTTCACGAACTGCATCGCCTCAACGAAGTCCTTGAATGTCCATTCACGGACGAGCTTTCCCCCTTGCAGCTTCCATGCTGGGTGGGCCCTTATTACTTCCTCAATCTGCGTCGCGGTCAATGCGTTTGCCATGGACAATACCTCGCGTATGCGATCCTAGCTGCCTTGTTTGCTATGCGCAACCGTTGGACGGGTGAGGCTTACCTGCGGGGTGGATGGCGAGGGCCTTCGAGTTTCCGCACAAAGGTCGATCCAGGTTTGGTGCGGCATCGCAAGAAAAACTTCGACGATCCGGGGGTCAAATTGCTTTCCAGCACATCGCGCGATCTCCTCGGTGGCTGCGGCAAACGTCGTTCCTTTTCGGTAGGGTCTGTCCGATGTTATTGCGTCCAGTGCGTCGGCGATGGCGAAGATCCGTGCTCCCAGCGGGATCTCTTCGCCTCGCAGACCCCGCGGATAACCGGTACCGTCGAACCGCTCCTGATGTGCATAGACGATCTCCGCGGCCTCGCGTAGAAAGGGGATCTTGCGCACCATCTCGTATCCGCGTTCGCAGTGCTGTTTCATGATTGTCATCTCTTCGTCGCTTAGTCTGGCGGGCTTTAAGAGAATGCTGTCCGGCGTGGCGATCTTGCCGATGTCGTGGAGAAACGCACCGCGCGCAATGACCCGCAGGTCGTCCGACTCGAGTCCCATGGCTTCTGCCAGCGCGATGGTGTACGCGGTGACTCGTCTGGAGTGGCCTTCGGTCTCTTCGTCGCGCAGGTCGAGCGCAGCGCCCATCGCTTCCAGCGTGATGTCGTAGCTGCGTTCGAGGTCCTGCATGGTCGAGCGCAGACGCCCTGTTCGTGAAGAGACGATCGATTCAAGGTTATGCCGGTAGATTGTGTTCTGCTTGCGGAGGCGGCCGTGTTCGACGGCGCGCATGACGATACTTTCCAGCTCGAAGCGTTCGAATGGCTTGAGGAGATAGTCGATCGCTCCTCGCCGGAACGCGCTGGTGACGACGTGAATGTCATTTATCGCGGAGAACATGACGACCGGCATACCGGGATGGTCGGTGCAGATCTGGTCGAGCAGGCCGAGGCCGTCAGTGCCGGGCATCATGATGTCGCAGAGGACGAGGTCGTAGTCGGGGTCTTGCTGGAGCCGCGCCAGCGCCTCTTCGGCGCTTTCTGTCATGGTTGCCGCGTAGCCGCTGTGCTCCAGCAGCGCGGCTACGACTCCGCGAACGGATTCTTCATCGTCGACTACCAGGATTCGTTCTTGCGGCATGGTCTCTTAGTCTCTATCGGCTGATTGGAGGGTTTTACGAGGGGTTTTACAGAAAAAATTGTGGGCGGCTTGAGAGGTGGAGTTTTTGCCAAATTGCTGGGGTTTTTGAGGGGTGTTTTGGAAAAAGCGGTGGGAAGATGTGGTTTTTTGATGGTCAGATTGTGGTAATTGGGTGGTGAATTGTGAACCGTTAATTGCATTTCTCGATGGGCCCAAAATATGCCATTTTTTTCAACTTTATTTTTGGGTTGTCCCGTTTTGGGAATGTTATACCGCGTGCGGTCTACTTGATCCCAAGATTTTGCAGAACAGCGCGTGCGGCAGGATCGTCAGGGGCGATCCGCAGGGCCGCTTCAGCCTCCGACCGGGCTTCGTCATAACGCTTTGCAGCCCCGAGGGCGGTTGCGAGATTGGTGTGGTACTCCGGGGTCCTGCGGCGAGATGGCGACGGCAAGCCTGTACTGAGCAATGGATGAGGCGAAGTCGCCTTGCTCGCCGTACACGCCGCCGAGATTGTTATGCACTGATGCGTTGAAGCCGTCCTGCTCCGGGTGCGCTGCCAGAGCTTTGGAGAACCATTCCACTGCTTTGGTTACGTCGTGGTGGTATTGCCAGGCCACGAGGCCCAGCGTCGATAAGACGTTCTCGTTCTCCGGGTCCGCTGCAATCGCTTTATCGAGCAGGGGGCCGGCTTCGCTCCAGCGGCCGGCGCGGACAAGGACGAGTCCTTCTTCGCTGTCTATTTCAGGTCGCGGGAGCGATCTCCCGGGCGCTGGCGAGCATCTGGAGGGCCCTCTGGTTGTCGGACCGGTCGGCGTATAGCGAGGCGAGGCCCTTATAGGCAGCCACGAGATCGAGCCTGTCTGGAGGAGTCTCCTGTTTGGCGAGAGCGATTGCCTGCAGGTAGTTTTGTTCCGCATCTGATGGGCCGGCGGATTCGTCGCTCTGGATGGACGCTACCATGATGCGGACGAATGGAGCGTTGGGCGACTGGCTGAGGGTCTGGGTGAAGAGCGTCTTGTCGTCCTTCCAGTCCGGGTTGCGCTGGATGGTTGCGACGGCAGAGGCGGAGACTGCGATGACGAGAATCGAGATAGCTGCGGGTTTGCGAAACTTCACCGGCGCGAGATGGCAACCACGCGCGTTGCGGCGAGGGTGAGGAGGAGACAGAAGCCGATGGACGGGAGATAGAGGTAGCGTTCGGCGAAGACGTTGCGGCCGACGGCGTAGATGTCCAATGCAGGAAGCAGGGTGATGCAGACCCAGAGTGCGGCGAAAGCTGGGAGTGGGGTCCGGCGCACGAGGTAGACGAGGCCGGCGATGGCGGCGAGGACGAAGACGATGGCTGCGATGGCGTGCGGGTCGGCGAGGGAGCGGACGGGAGAGAAGACGTAGTACGCGTTGAGTTGGAACGGCCATGCCAGCTTCAGCCAATAGGACAGCATGAGGTGCGATGTGGTGAGGAGAAACTGAAGCGGGTCGAGGGCCCAGTCGCGGGCGCCTGTTGCCATTCCGCCGAGTACGCTAAAGCGGACGATGAGGTAGAGCGCGAATACGGCCCAGTAGGTTGCGCTTGCTTTGAGAGCGGCGCGGAGGCCGGTCTTCTCTACGATGAGAACGTAGACGACAACGAGAATTGGGAAGACGGCTGAGGTTTCTTTCCAGAGAAGCGAGATGGCGAAGGCCGCGAGCGACAGAAGAGGGAAGAGCCAGGCGGGCCGGTGCGGTAGCTCGGTTGGACGGGCAGCGAGAAACAGGGCGAGGGCGATGAGGAGGAAGAGGGTGCAGCCTAGATCGGGTAAGGCGGCGATCCAGTCGACTGCTTCGGTGTGGATGGGATAGACGGCGAAGAGCGATGCGGCCGCGAACGCCGAGAAGGTGCTTCGCGTGAGCAGCCAAAAGACGGCGAAGGCCGCGAGGACGCAGGCGATCGCGAGAAAGAGACTTGCGAGGTGGAAGGGAGTGGGCCCCAGCCCGAATGTCCCAGCGACGATGCGATAGGTGAGCATCTGAAGCGGGCGATAGGTCCGGTTTTGAACGGACGGGTCCTGATGGGCGAAGCGGACGTCAGACGAGAAGATCCGGGTAAGGGGTGTGGTTGGCCGGAGGGTTGGGTTCATCACGATCTGCTGATGATCGTCCCAGACGAAGCCGTTGGCGAGGCCGTTGTAATAGGCGATGAGGACCAGCGCTACGAGTGTGCAGGCCGCCAGCGCCAGATAGGGCCGGGCTGAGGCGCCCTGTTTTGGAGGGAGACCTTTCTTTTTCCTCTTGGCAGACGGCATGAGCTTTCATGGTACCAATGTGCTTGAGTTCTGAATGGGGAGGCAGGTACGTGGTTTTCCTTCATAATGCTTCCGTTGCTCGTTCCATGGGTGTTTGTCGTTACTGATACTGATCTGCAACGTACGAGATCTCAACTTACGTCATTCTCGCGCATGATGATCACGTTGAGCGGGGGACATTTTGTTCGACAAGTTCGCGAAGGAAAGCATGGCGTTCTCCGCGCGGAGGGCCAACTTCCCCCCCGAGAACACAGGGCTACAGAGGAATACATTGGAGGGATTTTCGTCGATCCTAGACACCGTTGGGGCGAATCAACGACAGAAACTCAGAGCGAGTTTCTCCCTCATTGTGAAATACAGACTGGACGGCTAGACGGGTGGCGCGGCGACCGAACCCCAAATCTTGCAGCGGAACGAAAGCAGAGATATCCATATGCCGCGCGGCGCATTGAATACTAAAGGCACCAAAAACCAAATCCCCGCCCATTCGCGCAGACGGCGCGCGATAATGACGGGGTACCTGGTCTCTTGAGCTTTACTTCTGGGGCCGCGACTCCGGCGGCACAAGACCTACGAGGCGGTAGTACACAACGAGCTGGCCGTAGTGTTCACCGCTATGCTCGATGATGCCGTATGCAATGTCGATAACGCGCGATTTCTGCTGAGGGAAATAAACAACCTCCGTCGTCAGGCCTTTTTCGCCTTTCGACTGGATGGCGGCTGCGCCATCGGCGAAGGATTTCTTGACGAACGCAACGATGTCGCCCTTGGATTTGTATTGGTCGCGCTTCGGATCTTCTGCCGCGGGAGGCTTCTGCCCCATCACAGGATTCGTGAAGTAGTAGCAAGAAGCCGCCGCGTGCAGCAACTGCTCGGCGAAGCTCCGCTGCGCGGGTGTCGGCTTGAAGTCATATTTGTCCTCGGGAAAATCTTCGGCCATCGCCGTCAGCTTGCGGCCAATCTCATTCCAGGAATCGAGCACGACTTTCACTTCCGGATCGGCAGGTTTGGCTGCATCTTTCTTCATTGCGTCCTGGGCATGGGCGGGAAATGCGAATGCCAGCAGGACGATAGCGAGAAACGGTGTTCTTTTCATTTCTTTCTCCACGATTGAGTTTCGCGAATCAAAGCTTCAACTTCCTATTTCGCATGCGCCAGCTCTGCAACAACTGCGGCAACTTTATCGAGTATCTCGATCCAGCCCTCCATTTGACCGCTTTCTTTAGCGCTCTCCATGGGATCATTGCCGATGAAGGTCAGTTTCGTCTGGCCGTTTCCGAGATCTTCAAAGAGGGTCACGTCGTAGGCACCGTCGATAACCTCATGTTCTATTCCTAATTCCGCAGGGTCGATCTTGTTTCCCTTCGAGTCCGAAAAGTACATGAGGGAGACGATCTTCTCGTGCAGAACAATCTCGTGGTATTCAACCGCATTCCAGCCGCAGATCTGCCCATCCGGCGCCTTCATGCAGCAGAGAAGTTTTCCTCCAACGCGAAAATCCATCTCGCAAACGGGCGCAGTAAAACCCTTAGGCCCCCACCACTGCATGATGTACTTCGGGTCTGTCCATGCCTTCCAAACCAGTTCGCGTGGGGCATCAAAAATTCTTGTCACAACCATCCGCTCAATTTCGCTAACCTTGTTTTCTGTCATCTCTGACCTCCTCTTTCTTCATTTGCCGTTTTTTTCATTTCGTTGATAACTACATCCAGTTTGTCGAAGCTCTCTTCCCAGAATCGGCGATAGCTAAATGCCCAGTCGCTGACTGTCTTTATGGCCTCTGGCCTAAGCGTGCACACACTCTCCCGGCCACGCTTCGTCTTGATTACAATCCGCGCCCGCACCAGGTAGGCAATGTGTTTCGAAATCATTTGCTGCGAGAGTGCGAACGGTTCCGTCAATCCATGCACAGAGGCAGGCCCATGGGAGAGCCGTTCGATCATCGCCCGCCGGGTTGGATCAGATAAAGCCGCAAATGTTGTACCCAACTTATCCACAACCATATGGTAGTGGATTTTACATCAGTGTCAAGTGCGAATTTTTGCGATTCTTGATTGCTGACTTCTCGTCACGGAGGTATCCTGACTCGGCCGAACGGGGGGAGTGATTGGGTCCGCGTGGCGGTGCACGAATTGCCATGTGCCGTCCGTTCGCGATTCTGCAAACTGCGGTTGTGGGGACGCGATCAAGCTGGTTTTATTGCATAAGAGGGTGCCCGATATAATTCCCGCATGTACACGCCTCAGGCTGGAATCTTTGCACTTGGAACGTCCTCTCATGCGTACCTGGAGTTTGACATTCTGAATGCGCAGAAATGCAAGGAGTTCGCCTCTACAATCTCCGCTATCCGTGAACCACGGACCACAACAGGAGGAGTGAACTTCGTCATCGGCTTTCGGCCAGAGCTCTGGCGCAATATTGTTCCGGATGACTCGCCTTCGGGCGTGGAGGGCTTCAATAAAGAGATCCAGGGCACAGAAGGGTTCGTTATGCCAGCCACGCAACACGATGCGCTGGTATGGCTGTCCGGCAGTGCGTATGACGTTATCTTCGATATGGCCCGTTCCGTCATCCATGACCTCGCAGGCCTGGCGTCGCTAGGGGAAGAGACCTCGAGTTGGCCTTACCGGCATGATCGCGATCTTACCGGCTTCATCGATGGCTCGGAGAACCCGACGCTGCTCGACGCTCCCATCGCCGCGCTCCTGCCCGAAGGAGTTCCCGGTGCCGCCGGCTCAGTTCTGTTGCTTCAAAAGTGGAAGCACAAAACAGCTGAGTGGGAAGCTCTCCCGGTCAAACAGCAGGAGCTCATCATGGGACGCACCAAGCCCGACAGCATCGAACTCGAGAACAAGCCATCGGACTCGCATGTCGCTCGCACCGATCAGGACGAGTTTGGGAACATCTTTCGTCGCAACATGCCGTACGGAAACGTCGACGACCATGGCACTGTGTTCGTTGGATTCAGCGCAGACCAGAAGCGGCTTTCCAGAATGCTGGATAGCATGGCGGGCCTGGTAACCGGCACGCGCGATGCGCTCACACACTTTACCCAGCCGTTGACCGGCTCCTATTACTTCGTGCCTTCCGTCGAGAGTCTGCGGCGCCTGCGGTAAGTGACACTGCAAGGGTCGGACTTCCGTCAGTCGATGAACTACCTGTCACATACAAAGGTGGTCAGCAGCTTTTATTGTGGTCCTTGTTTTTGGCAGATTTGTTTTGGGCGACCCATCCGGGTTTGGTGACCTGGCGGCTTCGTCCAAGGGCCAGCGCTCCCTCGGGGACGTCTTCGGTGATGCTGCTCCCGGCGGCGACGTAGGCCCCGGCACCGATGGTTAGCGGTGCGACGAGTGTCGAGTCCGAACCGATGAATGCACCGTCGCCGATTGTGGTGAGGTGCTTGCGCGCGCCGTCGTAGTTGCAGGTTATGGCTCCGGCGCCGATGTTGACGCCTGCGCCGATGACGGTGTCGCCGAGGTAGCTAAGGTGGTTGGCTTTGGAGCCTTTGCCCATCGTGGTCTTCTTGGTTTCGACGAAGTTTCCGACGTGGGCCCCGTCGCCGATGCGGCTCTCGGGGCGCAGGTGGGCGTAGGGGCCGAGGACGGCGTTGTCGGCGACCTCTGCCGTGTCGAGAATGCAGCCGTTTCGTACGAGGACGTTGTCGCCGAGGGTCGAGTTCTGGATGACCGAGTAGGAGCGGACGCGGGACTCGCTGCCGATCTTCGTTGCGCCTAGGAGTTGGACGTAGGGTTCGATGACGGTGTCGGGGCCGATGGTGACTTCGGAGTCGATGACACAGGTCTCCGGGCGGAAGATGGTGACGCCTGCGGCCATGAGTCGCTTTGCCGTGGCGAGGCGGATGGCGGCGTCGAGGTGCATCATCTCGGCGATGGTGTTGGCACCGAGGACCTCGTCGACGCTGTCGGCCTTGATGGCAACTACGCGCTTGCCCTCGGCTACGAGCATGGCGGCGACGTCGGTGAGGTAGAACTCGCCGTGGGCGTTGTTGGTGGAGAGGGAATCGAGCTTGCTGAAGAGCGCTTTGGTTTCGAAGCAGTATATGCCGGAGTTGATCTCGCGGGCGTGAAGTTGTTCGGGAGTGAGAGATTTCTGCTCGACGATAGCTACGACTTCGGGGCCTTCCGGTGTGAGGCGCAGGACGCGGCCGTAGCCGGTGGGATCGGTTGGGACAGCGGTGAGGATGGTCATCGCGGCCTTCTCCTGGAGATGGACGTCGCGGACGGCGGCGATGGTCTCCGGACGGATGAGCGGGACGTCGCCTGAGATGGACCAGGAGATGTGTGGGGAGGGGCGTGCCGGAGAGTTCGAAGTCGGCCATGAGGACCTGCATGGCGTGGCCGGTACCGCGCTGCTCGGGCTGGAGGACGAATCGAACACCGGTGGCGGCGACCGCGGCCCTTACGCGCTCGGACTCGTGTCCGATGATGCAGTAGATGTGCTCGGCGGGGACCACTGTTTTGGCTGCGGCGATGACGTGGAGAAGGAGAGCGCGGCCACCGATCTCGTGTAGTACCTTGGGCCGCTTGCTCTTAAGCCGCGTGCCTTTGCCTGCGGCCATGATGGCGATGGCGAAGCCTGATGTGTCCATAGACCAATATGGTCTCATGTCCGGTTTACAAAGCGAACGCCGAAGGGCACGAACGTCGTATTGGCTTTGCAATCATTCACCTACAGCCAATCCCGTATCTTGAAACGTTTTTCGGCGAAGAGATATTGGCCTTTGAAACGGCGTCCCTTTGTAGCGCCGAACGGCAACCGAATCGCAGGCCTGACTTCGCTCTTAAATATTCGGAAACTAGCAATATTGCAGCTATGCCGGGTGAGCCACAAATGCGAGACTAGCGGCGTAATAGTTCACCCAAATTTGCCGGCTGCGACGGGCGATCTGACAGCTCGATGCGAGGTGTTGCAAAACCGAATTTCGGGAGTCGCCAAAGCAACCGCCCGGCGCCTGGCTCGATCGGGCGGCCGTGAATTCAACTAACGCTCAGCGCTTATTCGGAAGGGGAAAGGATGATGGTCATGAAGGCCAAATATGTATTGTGCGCGATGGTAGTGTGTGTCACGTCCGCGGTTGCCTTTGGACAACAGGTCTCGGTCAACTACAACCACAGCCAGAGTTTTTCCGGGTATCACACCTACGCGTGGGGCTCCAACAACGCCAACCAGATCCAAAATTCGATCCTGGCCCAGGTGGCACAGCAAGACATCGACACGGCGATGCAGGCAAAGGGCCTCCAAAAGGTGCAGGAGTCAGCGAAGCCTGATCTGATCCTTACGGCCAATGGCGGCATGAAACAGCAGACCTCCTATAGCGCTTGGGGTATGCGCGGGATCGGCGGAGGTATGGGCGGAATCACTCCTCAGCAGAACGTGGAGGGAACTATGATTGTCGACCTCTATGACGCTAAGACCCAGTCTCTGGTGTGGCGCGGAATCGCTCAGGACACGTTGAGCAACAACGGCAACAAGAACCAGCAGATGGTGCAGAACGCCATCAATAAAATGTTCAAACAGTGGCCAAAGAGTTGATTTGCTCGAATACGACGAGAACGCCTCTCCACAAATCCCCGTATTTAGGATATGGGCCTCGTCGCCTTGAGTATCCGCCTGAACGGATTACTTTTCTTCTCGTTCAGGAAACTTTTGACGGATGAGGACTGTCCGGTCGAGTGAGTCGGAGGCTTCGAGGACCGTTCAAGCGGAGGTCGGGATCGATGTTCTGTCCTGCCAACCAGGTGCGCACGACAGACTGGGCCTCGGGACTGGTCTGCAGCGTGTTTTGGCCTTCAATGAAGGGCCCGAGCCAGACGCCCAGGAAGAAAATCTTACGGTTCTGCTTGATGTTGGGTAATTCGTTGAGCGCCTTCGTTAGATAGGAACTGGTTATCGCGGTCTGGTTCCAGGAATTGAATGGGCGCAGGCTTTGGGTGGTCCAATCTTCCTGGATCGTCTGCGAGTGAAGGTAGTCATTGAAGTAACGGGCTTTGATCTCCGCTGAGGGCGTGCCGGCTTCGACTGCGTACGCGTATTTCTGGCCTTCGCCGCTGTGGTCATGGTCTTTTTCGGCGGCGTAGATGGTCTGTGCTTCGGGGTCGCCCATCGCAATGAGATGGCCGACGAGGTTCCAGCGATCGAGCGGTTTCAGGTTTAGACCGGGGACGACGAGCTTGCCGGCGAGGAGATCTTTTATTTGCTGCAGAGCTGTGGGAGTCGCGGCGACCGAGGTGAATATGCGGAAGTTGACGATGCGCAGGCCAAGGTCAGGGTTATGCAGCATGGCATCAGCGAAGACGGCTTCAACGGGTGGCGTAAGTTCATTGCGGGTCGCAGTTGGCACGTACGAGTGAAGTGCCGTAGCCATATGCGCGCCCTGAACGCGTACAAACGCCTCGTCGGATTGTTCATCATTTGGGAGATTGCTCAGCGCGAGTTCAATGTAAGAGCGCGGTGGCGATTTGGCGAGGCGGACGTTGTCCCATAGAGCTCCCCAGAGCATGGAATGGAGCAGGGGATCGGTGTTGGGCACGATGGGGGTCATCGCGGATTGACTGACGGGGTCGAGCAAGAACAGGCCGTACCCCTGGTCGTTGAAGTTGGTGAATACATACGCAGGGCAATCCCGGCCGATGGCCTCTGTGACAGCGTGGTCCGCATCACTCCAGGCGACTCGCAGCGTGAGCGGCGGACGGGGCGAAGTGCCTCGTTCCGAAGGCATTGCGCCCAATACCTGAAGGCTTATGGGCCAGACGTAGCCTTGTTTCAGGACGTCCTGCTGATGGAGCGTAAATTCCACGATCCGTCCTTGCTTGCACGACCACGACACTTCGACCTGTGGCATGCCGCGCCGGAGGATCCAGGCTGCGGCCCAGGCCCGAACGTCCTGGTGGTGGCCGAGTTGATCGCTCGCGGCCTCGAACGCGCCAACCAGGTCGGCCCACTCGGCGTTGGCGTAGGCATGTTCTTTAAGGTAGAGCCGCAGGCCGTTGCGGAAGGCCTCGTCGCCGAGAAAGTAGTTAAGCTGCTTTAGGACAGCCGGGGCCTTCTGGTAGACGATCGCTCCGTAGGCCGATTTGGCGTCCTTCAGGTTGGCGAGGCTCTGGAATATGGGGGTGGTGCCCTGGGTCTCGTCTATCCCGTAGGCCAAAGGCTTGATGCCTTCGTAGAAGTGCTTCCATGGGTTCGATCCCGGCTCCAATTGCGCGAGGGCCTTGTAGGCCATGTACTGCGCGAAGCCCTCCTTGAGCCAGAGGTCGTCGAACCAGCGCATGGTGACGAGGTCGCCGAACCATTGGTGGCAGGTCTCGTGAAGCACGAGAATATTTCGGCGGAAATAGTCGCTCGGGGTCGGCGTTGAGCGAAAGAGGACACCGTCTTCGTTGAGGAAGGTCGCGCCTGCGTGCTCCATGCCGCCGAACGGGAAACCAGGAATGAGGACGAGATCGTATTTGGGGAAGGGAAACGGCTGGGAGAAGTAGTCGGATAGGTAAGCGATGCCGCGGGCGGCCATCTGTTGCACTTGCGGGGCTTCCTGCTGGGCGCGGGCGAGTTGCGACTTGCGAACATAGATGGTTGGCTCGGCCGAGTTCTTTGAGCGAACCGCAGCGAATGGCCCGGCCGCGAAGGCGAAGAGGTAGGTGCTGATCGGGCGGGTTTCGGCGAACTGCGAGTGTGTCTCGCTGGTAGTGACCGGGGCAGCGTTGCCGATGACGGACCACGCGGCAGGATACCGGAGGTCGAGGGTAAATCTGGCCTTCAGGTCAGGCTGGTCGAAGCATGGAAAGGCCATGCTGGCATCCATGGGGACGAACAGGGTGTAGAAGTATTCGCTGCCGTCGTCCTTGTCTTCGTAGCGCGTGATGGCCTTGCCGACGGGAGCGGCGTTGCTCGTGAATGCGAGGGTGAGGGTGTTCTGGCCGGCGATCACGGGAAGATTTAGGTGGCCGTTCTCTATCTCAGTGGGTATCGCGCGGCCGTTCAGGGTCGCCGACTGAAGGACACCGTCGCGGTAGTCGATGGGGAGATCGCCGGCTGATTTGCTTTCAAACGACAGAGTTTCGGTGCCGGTTACTGCTGACTCGTGTTCCTTGAGCGTGAAGGAGAGCTGATAGCGGAGGTTTGCGAGGCGAGCGGCGCGGGCGATGGCAAGTGCGTGGGAGACGCCGGGCTCGGCAGGGGTCGCCATGGCTGTGTTTGAGGCGGCGAAGAGGATTGCTGTTGCTAATAGGCTTCGGGTGAGGGTTCCGCTCAAAATGGGCATTGGGATGTTTGTCATGCTATCCCATGTGCGGCTTGTTCCAAAGGATGGACGACGAGCGGCTGGAAGCACTTGAGGGTGGTTACGGCCTAAAGATGGCTTCGCGAGGCATCAATTTTAATTGAATAGACTCATCCTTTAGTTGGTGGTATTCACCGCCTGCACCTCAGTAGACTCCCGGGATGGCGATTCCGACCGAACTGATTGGCAGCATTCCGCGCCCACCGCAACTAATTCAATCCGTTGCATCTTTTCAGGCAGGCAAGATCACCCGTGAGGCGCTGGACGTCGCGTACTCGGAGGCACTTCGAGACACTATAGATCGCCTCGAACAGACGGGTTCGCCGGTCCTGACGGATGGCGAACAGACCAAGCCCAGCTTCGCTACTTATCCTCTTAGCGGACTTCAGAATCTCGCCCCCGACGGAGTCGTGATCCCGTTTGCGGACGGTCACCAGCGCCAGTTGCCTCGATTGACAGCCGGACCGTTCCGTTATGGCGTACACGCCGAGAGTTATCTCAGGGACGCCCGCGCTTACACGCAACGCCCAGTCAAGCAGGCCGTTATCTCCGCCTCCGCTTTGAGTCTGCTGTATCCGTCGACTGAAATACCGGGCTATTCGCGTGAGGCGTTCATCGCAGATTTAATTGACGAAGCCGAAGCGGACATCCGCGGGGCACTCGACGCGGGCGCCGCTAGTGTCCAGATCGACTTCACCGAGGGTCGACTCTCTCTCAAGCTCGATCCTTCAGGGGGCCTCCTGCGCAGCTTCGTCGGGCTGAATAACCAGGTCCTGGCGCGTTTCTCTCCGGACGAACGTCGCAAGATTGGCGTGCATGTCTGCCCGGGCGGCGACTACGATTCGACGCATAGCGCAGACGTCGACTACGCGGATTTACTGCCGGGCCGTTTTAAGTTGAATGTCGGCCGGTTCTATCTGCAGATGGCCAGCGAACCGGACAGGAAGCGTGTCTTGCGTCTCGTAAGCCAGGTTGCGGGCCCCGAGCATCTTGTTTTCATCGGCGTAATCGACCCGATCAATCCAGTGATTGAGACAGCGGCCCAGGTCCGCGATCGCGTCCTCGAAGCGGTGTCCTTCCTGCCCGTCAAGCAACTCGGAACTACCGACGACTGTGGCTTCGCGCCCTTCGCCGACGACACTTCAACTGCCCGGGACACTGCGTTTCAGAAGGTCCGGGCAAGAGTTGAGGGAACGGAGCTCGCTTCCCGAGAGTTGGGTCACTGAGGCCTGTTCCGTCGTAGCCGCTAATTCTTCGGGAGTTGCGCCGAATTCCATCCTCCGCCGAGCGCCATTTGAAGCTCTGCGCTGGCCACGGTGCGTTGCGTTACCAGCGATGCCGCCGTACGCTCGTTAGCCAACTCAATCGTCTGGTTCGTCAACACTTCCAGATAGGGAGCGAGTCCGCGTCTGTAGCGAAGCATGGATAGCTCCGTGCTGCGTTTCGCCGAGTTGACCGCGCGTCCCGTTACAGTCGCTTCGTTTTCCAGTACGCGCAGCGCAGAGAGCTGGTCCTCGACATCGCGAAACGCTGAAAGCACCTGCTGCCGGTAGAGCGCCGTGGCCTGCTCGCGCTGGGCAAGGGCAAAGTCGACTTGCGCCTTTCGACGGCCGGCATCGTAAATGGTCTCGCTTGCTGACGGTCCGGCGAACCATGTGGCGCTGTCACCACTGAAGAGCTGGCTGATCATATCGCTTTCTATCCCGCCGCTCGCTCCCAGCACGATGTTGGGGTAGTATGCAGACTTCGCAACGCCGATCAGTGCGTTCGCCGAAGCGACTCGCCGCTCTGCGCCTGCTATGTCCGGACGACGCTGCAGCAGCTCCGACGGAATGCCGGTGGGCACACTGGGCGGATCGCCGGCCAACGGCTTCTCCGGGATATGGAAGTTCGTGGCAGGTTCCCCGATGAGCACCGCAATCGCGTGCTCAAATATAGCGCGTTGCACACCAAGGTCGATCAGTTGCGCCCGTGTCTGTTCAAGCTGGGTCTGCGCCTGCTCCACATCGCTCTCGGAGGCCAGACCGCCCTTGAACCGGTACTGTGTTAGATCCAGCGACTGCTGGAAGGAGTCGAGCGTCGACCGGAGAAGCTGTGCCTGCAGGTCAAGACCGTGGAGTTGAAAGAAGGTGACGGCCAGCGTCCCTTGCAGGCTCAGGCGTGTGTTGGCGAGATCGGCAGCCGAGGCTTGCGCGGCAGTAGCACTCGATTCAATCTGCCGGCGAATGCCTCCCCAGAAGTCCGGCTCCCAGGAGATATTCAGCGGAATGAGGAAATCCCAATAGTTCGTTGGCAAGCCCGGTGTGTGCAGAGGCTTGGTCTGGGAGATGCGATTCCTGGTCGCGGCGGCGCCGATCGAAACCGTTGGATATAGCGCTGATTTGTTCTCCCGCACGAGATCGTGCGCCTGCTCGTAGGCGTGCAGGGCCGCAGCGATGTTCTGGTTCGCCGTCGCGCAGCGTTGTTCCAGATCGTTCAACTCCGCGTCCTGATAGATGGCCCACCAATCCCCGCGGTTGGCAGTGTCGGCGGGACTAGCTGTCGACCAGTTTCCGTTGTGGCCGTTATCGCTGTAGGCAGGGGGCGCAGGCATCGCAGGCACTTTGTAGTTCGGGCCGACCTTGCATCCTGCCAGCGCAGCGATTGTCAGTAGAGCGCCCGCCGTTAATAGGCTACGTGCTCTCATTGCTTCGCTCCCGCCTGCTTCGGCGTCACAACGTGAACCTTCTCGCCGTCGGTCAGCGAATCAGGCGGATTGGCGATGACGCCTTGCCCAGGCTGCAGCCCAGTCAGGATCTCCACCGTCGTTCCGAAATCGCGGCCCGCGGACACACGCACCAGGTGCGCGATGGAATTTGCATCGACGGTCGCGATGTGCAGCCCGTCCGGCTCCAGGATCAGCGCGCTGACCGGTACGATCAACGCCGGCGCCGGGTTCGATGTATGTAGATGGACCTCTGTGTAGCTGCCGGGCAGAAGCTCGCCCGATGGATTGTTCACGTCCACCTCGACGAGCAGCGTCCGAGTCGCGGGATCCACGGCATTTGACGTCCGCACCAGCTTGCCTTCAAACTTGCGCCCCGGATACTGCGGCAGCGTCAGGGTCGCGATAACGCCGTTCTTCGCATCAGGCGCATAGATCTGCGGCACATTGACGAACACTCGCAACGTGCGGATTGCGGAGATGTCGAAGATCTGCTTGCTTCCTATAACTGTGCCCGCACCGGCGGTCGTCGTGCTTCCCGTTGCCGTAATCAGTTGTCCGATGTCGATGTTGCGCGCGGTGATCACGCCGTCGAAGGGAGCTACGACCCGCTCGAACGACTGGAGCTCTTCTAACCGGCGCACATTGGCGGCCGCGGAGTTCACCTGTGTCGTTGTTGCCTTCAACTGCATTGGTTGCATTGTCCGTGTCTTGTTGCGAGACGGCGTTATTGCCGATCAGGTCCTGGTAGCGGTCGGCCGTTGTCTTCGCCAGCGCGTTGTTGCTCTGGGCCGTTGCCAGGTCCGCCTTCGCCTGGGCGAGCTGTTGGTCCAGCTCCGGCGTCTCGATGACCGCAAGCAGCTCACCCTTGCTCACATGCGAGCCGATGTCGTGGTACCAGGCCTTCACATAGCCTGTCGTTCGGGCGTAGATCGGGGCAAGGGTAAATGCCTGCATGTTGCCCGGCAGCACGATCTCCTGTGCGCTCTGTTGCAGCACCGGTTGCTCCACGGACACAGGGGGAGGCGCGACTGTATCGGTGTACTTCGCGAGCACGATGTTTGCGTGCTGACGCCGGACGATGCCGACGATGGCGAGAACGACCGTTACGACGAAGACAATGGCAACAGGCGTCAGCACCGACCTTCGCGAGACCTTCGGCGGCGGCTCATGCTTCAGTAGTTCCGGGACGTGGGTCGCAGGTTGTTTCGATTCTTGTTCGGTATTCATCGACCTATCTCCATGTGCGCCACTGGCGCGTTCTTCGGTAGAATTCGTCCGCTTCCGGTCGCTCATAAAATAAGCTCAACCTAAATGTCCTTCCATGGGTCCATTCGTGGTGGATCGTTGCGGTGCATAAAAGAGAAAAAAACGGGGACGAAGGTCAGCGTCCCAAAGGTCGCCAGCAACAGACCTCCGATGACGGCACGGCCCAGCGGTGCGTTCTGCTCGCCGCCGTCGCCCAGGCCCAGGGCCATCGGCACCATGCCAATGATCATCGCGAGCGCCGTCATGATGACCGGTCGAAAGCGCGTAAAGCCCGCGGAGAGCGCCGCGTCCACCGCATTCAGTCCGGCCGCCATCTGCTCCTTCGCGAAGCTGACGACCAGGATCGAGTTCGCCGTAGCCACACCCACGCACATGATCGCGCCGGTCAGCGCAGGAACGCTGATGTGCGTTCCGGTAAGGAACAGCAGCCAGACGATCCCAGCCAGAGCGCCCGGCAGCGCCGCCATGATGATGAAGGGGTCCAGCCAGCTCTGGAAGTTCACCACAATCAGAGCGTAGACCAGGATAATTGAAAACAACAGTCCGAAGACGAGCCCGATGAAGGAGGAGCGCATCGTCTGGATCTGGCCGCGGACAAAGATCTCGGTTCCACGCGGCAGTTTCCTCTCATTGTCCTTCACGACCTGATCGACCCTGCCTGCAACGCTCGCCAGGTCGGCGCGTTCGACCGAACCGTAGATGTCGATGACCGACCGTGCGTTGTAGTGGCTGACAGTGCCTTGCTCTGCGCCGCGGTCGATCGACGCAATATTGCCGAGGATCTGTGGCTGCTGACCCGAGCCGTTGATGGCGATCGGGAAGTTCTGAAGTTGCTGCAGGTTCTGGACGTTATACTGCGGCGTCTGCACTGCGATGTTGTAGCTCACGTGGTTCTGCGGATTGAGATAAAACGTCGGCGAGGTCTGGAAGCTGCCGCTCAAACTGGTCAGTACATCGCTGGCCACGTCGTGCTGACTGTAGCCAACCTGCTGTGCCCGTGTGCGGTCGACATTGATCGTCCAGCTCAGCAGATTGAACGGCTGCTGGATTCGCAGGTCGGTCGTGCCTGGAATATGACTGATCTGCTCCATCATGTGCTCTGCAAGTCTGTGGTTCTGCTCGACCGCGTTTCCGACCACCTGCACGTCTATCTGCGCCGGCAGGCCGAAGTTCAGAATCTGGCTGACCATGTCTGTGGGGAGATAGTAGAACTCCGTGCCCGGAAACTGCTGCCTCAGCTTGTCGCGGAGACTACTGGTGTATTCCCCGGTGGGCCGGTGTTTTTCAGCCAGCGTCACCAGAATATCTGCGTCGGCGGTACCCACCGTCGCGGAGTTCGAGTAGGAAAGGTTCAGGCCCGAGTACGGAATGCCAATGTTGTCGATGATCGTTCCCATCTCCGCCTGCGGAATCTCGCGGCGAATCACGTCCTCGATCTCGTCGCATATCCGTGCCGTGTCTTCAACGCGCGTGCCGGTGTGGGCCCGCACATGCAGCTTGAACTGGCCGCCGTCCACAGACGGGAAGAAGTCCTGCCCGAGCCACGGATAGAGGAGAGCGATAGACCCGACCCAGAAGGCGACGATCGCCACCAGGAAGACCGCTCGATACTCCATGAAGAAGCCCAGGGCGCCGTAGTACCAGCGGCGTAGCTTCTCAAAGTAGTGCTCGAAGGTGATCTGGAAGCGGACGAGTGGATTGCGACTCGACTTCGCCTGGTCCACGCGGTCGTGCTCGTGTCCTTTGAGCAGGTACTTCGCCATGGTCGGCACGATGGTTCGTGAGAGGAAGTAGGACGCGAGCATCGCGAAGACGACCGCCTCGGCCAGCGGAACGAAGAGATACCGCGCGACCCCGCCAAGGAAGAACATTGGCACGAACACGATGCAGATAGAGAGGGTCGAAACGAACGCCGGCACCGCAATCTGTGCGGCCCCGGTCAGAATGGCGTCTTCGACCTCTTTGCCCTCTTCCAGGTTGCGATTGATGTTCTCGATCTCGACCGTCGCATCGTCGACCAGGATGCCGACCGCCAGCGCCAGACCGCCGAGGGTCATGATGTTGATCGTCTCGCCGAGGGCCGCCAGCATCAGCAGCGAGCAGATGATGGACAGCGGGATCGACACCGCGATGATGAGTGTGGAGCGCCAGCTCCCGAGGAAGATAAGGATCATCGCCGCCGTCAGGCAGGCTGCAATGATTGCCTCACGCACTACCCCGCTGATTGCCGCGCGCACAAAGATCGACTGGTCCGCGATCGGCGTAATCCGCAAAGCAGGGGGCAACTGGGCCAGAATCGACGGCAGCTGCTCGCGTACGTTGGCAATGATGTCCAGCGTCGAGGAGTTGCCCGTCTTCTGTACACTGAGCAGCGACGACCGCTGCCCGTCTACCCGCACAATGTTCGTCTGCGGCGGAAATCCGTCCCGGACGTTGCCGATGTCGCGAATGTAGATGGTGGCGCCGTTCACGGTCTTGATCGGTAGATTGTTCAGCGCAGTGATCGAGGTCGGAGCGCTGTTGGTCTCCACCGGGTAATCGAGGTGGCCCATCTTTACATCGCCGCCCGGCAAAATGATGTTTTGCGCATTCACGGCGTTGACTACATCCGAAGCTGAAAGTCCATAGGCTTGCAGCTTCTGGGTATCGATGTCGACCTGCACCTGACGTTGCTTGCCGCCGTACGGAAATGCAAGCGCGGCGCCCTGTACTGTCGCGAGCTGCGTACGTACAAAGTTCTGCCCGAAATCATTCAATTGTTGTTCGGTCAGGCCATTGCCGGAGAGTCCCAGTTGCAACACTGGCACGCTGGAGGCACTGTACTGAATTACCAGCGGCGGCGTTGTTCCCTGAGGATACTGCCGAAGCGCTGTCTGTGAGATCGCGGTGACCTGCGCGACAGCCTGCGAGATATTGACCGTCGGGCGGAAGAATATCTTTGTCACGGAGACGCCGTTTAGCGTCTGCGACTCGGAGTGCTCGATGTCGTTGACCGTCGTTGTAAGACTGCGCTCGAAGGGCAGTACGATCCGGTCGCTTAGCTCCTGGGGCGACATGCCCGCATAGTTCCAGATGACAGAGACGACCGGAATATCGATATTCGGAAAAATATCGACGGGCGTCCTCAGCATGACCACGGGGCCCACGATGAAGAGCAGCAGTGACAACACAACGAAGGTGTAGGGTCTCCTAAGTGCGAGACGGACAATCCACATCGTTACTCCTTTGGCGTGTACCCTCTACGGGCCGGCCGGGTAACCTGCACCGTTGCCGCAACGTATTGAGTCAAGAAAACATATGTTCTGTGTGCGTCCAGTTTATTTGATACTAGACCTATAGTTCAGTATTTAGACGACATCGAATCCCCCCGGGATTCAAGATGTTCTGAGGCACGAGCGGAATTTGACTCTCTCAGTTTTTTACTCATCGAATAATCATGGCCGGGCCGTCTGAGGCCGCCGAAGATGGCCTCGATCATTGCCTCCGACTCATGGTCGTTAAGTGAGCCGTGCCCGGCAAGCAGGCGAAAGACCATCGGTCCGTAGATCAGGTCAAGGACAATCTCCCCATCGATTTCTTTGCGAATCTCGCCGCGGTCGACGCCGCGCCGCCACATGACACGCGCTGCGTCCCGCCTCACGTATAGAAATCGCTCCCGAAACAGTGCCAGAAAGCCGGGGTCGCTCTGACCTTCCGCAATGAACTGGCAGAACAGCCGTCCGAGGGGAGATTTATAGAACGCGACCAGTGACTTCAATTGCACCATAAAATCCATCTCTGCAGACCCTGTGTCCGGCATTGCGACCCGCTCGGTCATTCCTCCGAGGTATGCATCGAGCGCCACCAGGCTTTTGTTCGGCCACCATTTGTAGATGGTCGCTTTGCTCACTCCGGCTCGCCGGGCGATTGCATCGGTAGTGACCTGACGCAGTGGCTTCCGCTCCAGCAGGTAAAGTGTTGCTTTCAAGATCGACGCTTCTGCCTCGACGCTCCGATGTCGTCCGCGAGTCTTCGGCCCATCCGTCGACGGGACCTCGCGCGACTCGCGCAAATGGCTACTTCTATGCAGATATGCTGTGCCTGCCAAACTGGCTCCTTCAAAATCTCGTCTGCCGCATGCGCCGAAGGTCGGCAAGAATTAGCCCTTCTGATTGCAAACAACCTGCGCCAGCCTGTCTGATCCTATACTGTACATCCAGTTCACATAATCGCGCCTGGCGAAATATTAGCGCGCCGCTGTTTGCTGCGCCTCCGCTGCCATTGCTCAATCGCTCCCCAGGCGAGCTCAACACCGGCGGCGGTTCAGGGCCGTCGCGCTCAACAACGACCCGATCGGGAGTCCAGGCCTTTCGTCGGACCGACACGAAAGTTGTCTTCGGCATTCCTAAAAAAATTTCTTTCCGAACAAAATATTATATTTTTACCTTGATATCCTCTCTCCACTTGTGTGATATAAAAAACAAGTTGTCCTTCTAAAACGTTCGTCAGCTTTACGTCGTCGTTTTTTCGTCTGCCGGTTCTGATGATTTAGGAGATTCGCTCAATCGAGCTATCTTTCTCAGGCAGGCAAGACTAATTCGACACAGAACGCAAACCTCGGCATCTCCTCCCACTTTGCACGTCTCAGGAACTCGCCTGTTGGCGGGAAGAATTTCCAGCGTATCCCGTGCTATTCGTCGGGCCGGTTCATCGAACCTCGGGTCCCCCAGAAGTCGTATTTTCCAAACCGGGATAGATAATCATACTTCAACTTGTGGTTACCTTAGTAAGTGAGTTTGTTAACCTAATCAATATCCTCTGATCACCCCTGCTCCGCTTGCGCTTTCAGCGTATTAGGCACAGCCGTGCCTGAAACCGAGAGATTCTGCCTCGCCCACAGTGAAGTGGCATGCGCAGCTCCCCATTGGGACAACTGTAGTGACCCTTTTTTCCGCGTAACGATCGACCGTGTAACTCAGCAGGCCTTCGTTTATCTGGCTGCAGTGTTTCGGTTGGCAAGCTTGATTCCTTTGGGGTGTATTTTGGGCCGATCATTTAAGACATTCACTAAGATATTCGCGACAAGCGCAATCTTCCTTCTTCTTTTCCATTCGCCGCTAGCCATCGCCGCAGCAAACTCTCCTATCTCATCTACCCTGACGATCTCCACCTCCAAGTTGCCTCAAGCTACCGTCAAGGCTTCTTATTCCACGACCCTCGCTGCTACTGGTGGAACCGCGCCCTACACCTGGAGCATCAGCAGTGGAAGGCTTCCGACTGGGCTTAGTCTGGCGGCAAAAACCGGGGCCATCTCCGGCACCCCCACCTCCAGCGGCAACTATTCCTTCGGCGTCAAGGTGACCGATTCAACGGCCACGACGGGCTGGGGGAAGACGGACAAGACAGCGACCGCCACAGTGACCCTGACCGTAGCTGCGGCGTCGGCTCCGGTCGCGCCAACGGCCTTGAGCATCACCACGTCCAGCCTTCCCTCCGGCACACAAGGCACGGCATATTCGAACTCGATAGCGGCAACTGGCGGTACCACGCCGTACACCTGGTCCGTCACGTCCGGCAGCCTTCCCGCGGGACTTAGTCTGTCCTCAAGCACGGGCCTGATCTCCGGCACTCCGACCGCCAGCGGAACGTCCAGCTTTACCGCCACGGTCACGGACGCTGGAAATCCGGCACAGACCAAATCGGTCAGTCTCTCGATCGCCATAGCCGCCGCATCATCATCGGCCCTCGCGATCACCACGTCCGGCTTGCCCTCCGGTACACAAGGCACGGCATATTCGAGTGGCCTGGCGGCAACCGGTGGCACCACGCCTTACACCTGGTCCATCTCGTCCCCCACAGGCCTGCCCGCAGGGCTTACTCTAGCCTCGTCCACCGGCCTGATCTCCGGCACCCCGACCGCCACCGGAACGTCCAGTGTCACCTTCAAGGTCGCGGACTCGTCCGTTCCGGCACAAACCAAGTCGGTCACTCTATCGCTTGCCGTCGCGGCGGCCCAGAAAGCCGCAGCGTTGACGATCAGCGCGACGCTTCCTTCCGGGACGGTGAATACTGGGTATTCGAGCACGATGACGGCGTCAGGCGGGACACCGGCCTACACCTGGTCGATCAGCTCCGGCAGCCTGCCCCCGGGACTCAGCCTGGCAGCGACCAGCGGCACCATCTCCGGGACGCCCACGGCGAGCGGCACCTACAACTTCACCGCGGCGGTCAGCGACAACGGCACTCCGGTGCAGACAGCGTCGGCTTCGACCTCAATTGTTGTGGCCGCTGCAGCGGTATCTGGACCAGGGACCACGTGGTATGTGCGTCCTGACGGAGGCACCCGCTACTCGGCCAACGTCCCCACCGGTCAGTGCAACGGCCGGTACGACGTCTCCTATGCTTCGACAGGTGGGACAGGTGTCAATCAGAATTGTGCGTTCAATGACTTCCGTTATCTCTGGGATGACAACAGCGGAGCAGTTGGACAAGGGACATGGGTGATCGCGGGCGGCGATACCGTCATCATTCGGGGTTGCGCGGCGCTGCCGGGTCAGCAGAACCCGTCCAATCCTAACTGCCGCGTCGGATGGGACAGAACCCACGGGCTCTGGCGTGGACAGCAGCTGGTGCTACGGGGTCGGATCGTATGGCTGCTTCAATCCACCGATTCCCGCAGGGTCTGCCACGCAGCATACGCGCATCCTGGGCCAGAACTACGCCTCCTGCAATACGGGCAGCGCGACCAACCCCAAGCTCTACGAGTCGAACCTGACCCAGCTGTTTGGCGGCTTCAGTGTGGCGTATACGCTCAACCTGCAAAACACGCAGTACGTCGATGTTCAATGCATCGAAATTACGTCTCACAATGGGCTCTGTGTCACCATCGGTGCGCCCGCCTATCCGCGAGGTTGCAACACCAGTCAGCCTCTTGACGACTACGCAGGTACCGGTGTCCTTACCAATAATGCGACGGCCAATGTGACGTTTCAGGACGTGTACATTCATGGGTTCGACAGCAGCGGCCTGTTTGGCCCGATCGGCGGGCCCATTACCATGACGCGAATGTTTGTAGGGTTCAACACGTTTGCGGGCTGGAACTTCGACGATGGCTCTTCGACCCCTGATGCACCTGGTTCTTCGATCACCGCGACCCACGTGATCATGGAAGGAAACGGCTGTCAGGAACAGTATCCGCTCACCAACGCTTTCCCTGCGATGGTCTGCTACGACACCAACAGTGGCGGGTTCGGCGACTCGTGGAGCGGCCAGAACACGACCCTGGATTCGTTCAGCTGCAATGACTGCCAGGGCGCTCTATAACACCAAGGACGGATTTATCGGGCCGCATACGTGGATATCGACGTTGACGATTACCAACTCCACTTCGATCGGCAACATGGGGCAGAACTGGAAGTGGGGAGGCAACACTGCTCCCAACAACACCACCTTCACCAATAACCTGACCGTCGGCAACTGCCTGCGAATGAGTCAGCCGTTGCCTGGCGCCCCCTCAAACTACAACCAGTATCTGACCGGGTTCTGCCGTGCCGCAGGCAATGTTGTTGCCAGTGTCATTCCGACGGGTTCGACATGGCTGATCGCGAACAACTCCTGGGTCACCTATCAGCCCACGATCTTCGATATCGCATGCCCGGTGGGCGTGACCCCGTGCACGTCAACGGTCAATTTCACCAACAACGTGGTCGTCGGCTACGTCAATCCCAATAACCCCTACGGCCCCTCCACGCCGGCGCTTTATTACATCGAAGACCCCAGCATCGGTGTGGTCTCTTCGCACAACGTCGAGTTCGGAACAAGGAACGATGACTGCAACCCGATCAAGGGGACTGGGAACATCTGCTCTGATCCACTTCTTGTGAGTGAACCCGCGCAGGGATCAGTTCCACCAGAATCCATACTCGACAACTTCAACTTCCACCTGAGCTCAGGCAGTCCCGCGATCGGTGCAGGGGCCACCTATTCAGGGTTACCTGCTACCGACTACTTCGGGACCCCAACCTCCAATCCCCCCGTCGTCGGAGCAGTCGAACCATAAAACGCCTCTCCTATGCATGATGGAACGCAAGATTCAATCGAAACCGTAATACGTTGAAAAGCGACTTCGATGAATCGGATCTGGACTAACAAACCACCCGCTCCAATCCCGGACAGTCCGGCGATTGGAGCGGGTGTTCCATCTCCGGCTTCAAAGGGAAGATAAAAAACATACTTGGGACAGGACGAAGCCAAAGGAGGGTTTGAGGGCCGATTGGTCACTCACGTGCGCGCCGCAGCGCACGTCACCGTGTTGCATGCCCCGCTTGATCATTGTCGCCTGTTTTCGGATAGCATCATGAAGCAACGCTGGACGCCATGCTGACACCTGCCATCCTCGCAGAACTTCGCGCCGCCTTGGATCCAGGCGACAGAAATTGGGGCGCTTTGCAATCCGGCCTCATCACCGCGCCCAACCAGCTCCAAACATATGAGTGCGACGGCCTTACCGCCTTCCGCGTCACACCCGGTGCAGTCGCTCTGCCACGCACTACGGAGCAGGTGCAATCGGTCATCCGCATCTGCGCGAAACACAAAATTCCCTTCGTTGCTCGTGGCTCCGGTACTGGCCTCAGTGGAGGTGCGCTCCCTGCCGAAGGCTCGGTGGTCATCTGTCTCTCCCGCATGGATCGAATCCTCAACATCGATCTGCCCAATCAACAGATCACGGTGCAGCCCGGCGTCATCAACGCCAATGTCACCGCCGCTGTCACTCCGCAGGGTTTCTTTTACGCGCCCGACCCCAGCTCACAAACCGTCTGCTCCATCGGCGGCAACGTCGCCGAGAACGCCGGCGGAGCGCACTGCCTCAAGTACGGCTTCACCGTCACCCACGTCCTTGAAATGACCGTCGTCCTTCCCACCGGCGAGATCGTCACGCTCGGCGGCAAGACACCCGACGCCCCCGGTTACGATCTCCTCGGCGTCTTTATCGGCTCTGAAGGCACCCTCGGCGTCGCCACCGAGATGACCCTCCGCATCGTCCGCAAGCCTGAGACCGTACAGGTCATCCTCGCCGCCTTCGACACCATCGCCGCCGCGGCCCAGACCGTCTCCGACGTCATCGCCGCCGGGCAGCTCCCCGCCGCGATGGAGATCATGGATCGCCTCGCCATTCAGGCCGCCGAAGCGGCCGTTCACCCCAACTATCCCGTCTGCGAAGCGCTCCTGCTCATCGAACTCGACGGCCCCCATGCAGAGGTCGATCTTCAGATGGCCACCGTCATCTCGCTCGCAAAGAAAAACGGCGCATGGGAGACTCGCCTCGCGATCGACGAGCAGGACCGCTTCCTCATCTGGAAGGGCCGCAAGGCCGCGTTCGCCGCCGCCGGCCGTCTCTCCTCGCACTACATCGTGCAGGACGGCGTCATCCCACGCACCGCCCTGCCTGCCGTTCTTGAAAAAATTGCCGAGATGGCCGCCGCTGAGAACCTGCGCGTGACCAATGTTTTCCATGCCGGCGATGGCAACCTCCATCCCATCGTTCTCTACACTCAGCAGAATCCTGGCGAAGAAGAACGTGCCATCGACCTATCCATGCGTATCCTCGACGTCTGCGTTGAGGCCGGTGGATCCATTACGGGCGAACACGGCGTCGGCCGCGAGAAGCAGTGCAGCATGTCCTACATGTACGCGGACCCCGACCTCGAAACCATGCAGCGCGTCCGCCACGCCTTCGACCCGCAAAACATCTCCAACCCGGACAAGCTCTTTCCCACGCCACGCCTCTGCGGCGAGCGCTCCCGCGGAGCCTACGTCCCGCACAGCCTCGAAACCAGCGGCATCGCGGAGATCTTCTAATGCAAGCCGCTACCTTTCAAAGCCGTCATCCGCCACTCTTAGGTCACTCGCTACTTCTAAAAGTCCGTCATTCTGAGCGAAGCGAAGAATCCCCGCATTTGCTTTTGTTGTTGTCGTTGTTTTTGCCGTTGCTTCCAGGTAACCCAAGGCTTCAGCCTTGGGCTTTATCGGGCCACCAGAAAGCGGGGCTTTAACCCTGGGGTAAGATCTCCTGTCCCAACCAACAAGCTCAAGATCACATTCAATTCGTTGCAAATGACCACCACCAACATCGTCGAAGCCCTAACCGCCATCATCGGCCCCGACCACGTGCGCCAGCAAGAAGACATCATCACCGTCTCTCCAGCCAACACCCAGCAAGTCTCCGAAGTCCTCCGCTATGCCAACGAAAACGAGCTCACCGTCACTCCAATCGGCGGAGGCACAAAACAATCCTGGGGCAATCCCACCAAAACAAACATCCACCTCGACCTGACCCGCCTCAACCGCGTCATCGAACACCCCTGGCAGGACCTCACCTGCACCGTCCAGGCCGGATGCACCTGGCAGCATCTTCAAGAAGCCCTCCAACAGCACGGCCAGTTCGTAGCGCTCGACCCCCTCTGGCCCGAACGCGCAACCGTCGGCGGCATCCTCGCCACCAACGACTCCGGCGCGCTCCGCCACCGCTACGGCAGCCTCCGCGATCTGGTCATCGGCATGACCATCGTCCTCGCCGACGGCACCATCGCCCGCTCCGGCGGCAAGGTCGTCAAAAACGTCGCCGGCTACGACCTCTGCAAACTCCTCACCGGCAGCCTCGGCACCCTCGCCGTCATCACCGAGGCCACCTTCCGCCTCCATCCTCTACCGCAACACATCCAAACCTTCACCGTCACCGCCCCGCAAGCCCAGCAACTCGCCCCACTCATGGCATCCATCCGCGCCAGCCACCTCCTCACTCAGGCCCTCCAACTCCGCGGCGACACCAACGGCTTCCACCTCGACATCCAACTCAACGCCCACCCCGCAGCCAAACAATCCGACATCCTCCAAGAGATGACCGAAAGCGAGGGCCTCAAACTCGAGGGACCGCTCCCAACGAACGAACTGCACTCACCCACTAAGCCCGATTTATCTATAAAACCGCTCGCGCACCCTCGCGATACCGGAGGGAGCAGCGGCCTTCAGGCCGCTGAAACAAACCCCGCCACAACCGTGGGCTTTAGCCCCGGGCCGTTCGACAATGTCTGGATTGCCCGCGAATCTCTCTTCGCCGAGAAAGATACTTTTCTCATAAAGACCGGAATGCTCCCCACCGACGTTACCGCAATCTCGCAAGACGTAGTTGATCTGGGAGGAACCGTCGTCGCCCAATCGCTCGGCATTATCTACGCGGCCTTTCCGAATATCGAAAGGGATTACAGTCCACTAGGCAGTCTTTACGCCTACACCGATACCGGTTCCATGATCTTGCTCCAAATTCCCTCAAATCCTCATGACAATTCGAGGCCACCTTGGGGCCCGGATAAACCGAACCCTCTCATGCAAGCCGTAAAGCACCAATTCGACCCAAACCGCACCCTAAATCCCGGTTGCCTTCTCGGAGGAATCCAGAGTCAGCATACTTGACAGACACCTCCTCCAAATCAGCACGTAACGAATCGACCGAAACCGGAAGACCAACTCGAAGTCCAGACCTAACTCCAATCCTTCGAATACTTTGCACAATATTAGGGGGGAGGGGGGTACCCCACCAAGCACATGCTCACCGAGATCCAATCCGCCAAACCCAGCTCCTTCGACGCACATCATCCACCGTCGAAAGAGCTCCTCTCCGATTGCGTCCACTGCGGTTTCTGCCTCCCGGCATGTCCCACCTACGTTCTCTGGGGCGAGGAGATGGACTCGCCCCGCGGCCGCATCTACATGATGGCGAAGGCCGGCCAGGGCGAAGCTCCCCTCGATCAAAACTTCCGCGCTCCACATGGACCAGTGCCTCGGCTGCATGGCCTGCATGACCGCCTGCCCCTCGGGCGTCCAGTACGACAAGCTCATCGAAGACAGCCGGTCGCAGGTAGAGCGCAATATTCCGCGCACCACCGCCGACTCTCTCTTCCGCAAACTCCTCTTCGCCACCTTCCCGTATCCGAGGCGCCTCAGACTCATCGCCGGCCCACTCTTTCTCTATCAACGCTCCGGCCTGCAATCCCTCGTTCGGGCCTCCGGTCTCCTGAAGCTCCTGCCCGAACGCTTTGCCGCCATGGAAGCTGTTCTCCCCACTGTCCCCGCACACTTCACCTGGACCATGCCCGAACGCGTATCCTCCGTCGCCCCCACTCGGGGTCGCGTCGGCATGCTCACTGGTTGCGTCCAGCAAGTCTTTTTCTCCCACGTCAACGCCGCCACCGCACGCGTGCTCAGCGCGGAAGGTTTCGAGGTCATCATTCCAGCCAGCCAGCCATGCTGCGGAGCCCTCATGGTCCACTCCGGCCTCGAAGACCAGGCCGCCGCCATGGCCCGCAACCTCATTGCCCTCTTCGAAGCCGCCAACGTCGACACCATCGTCATCAACGCCGCAGGTTGCGGCTCCACGATGAAAGAATACGGCCATCTGCTCCGAGATGATCCGCAATGGGCCGCTCGTGCCCGGGCCTTCTCCGCAAAGTGCAGAGACATCACCGAGATTCTCTGCAGCGTGCCATCGGTTGCCTTGCGCCATCCGTTACCGGTCCGCGTCGCCTATCACGACGCTTGTCACCTCCGTCACGCTCAGGGAATCTACCAGCAACCCCGCCAGCTGCTCTGCCGAAATTCCCCAGCTCGAAGTGGCCGAGATTGCCGAGGCCTCTCTTTGCTGTGGCTCCGCTGGCGTCTACAACCTCCTCCAGCCCGAGCCCGCCCGGCAGCTTGGCGACCGCAAAGTCAGCCATCTCCTCGACACTCACTCTCAAGCAGTCGTCTCCGCCAACCCCGGCTGTCTTCTTCAACTGATGAGCGGCCTCCGCCGTCGCGGCGAGCGCACCCTGCCCGCCTTTCACATGGTCGAGCTCCTCGACGCCTCCATCCGCGGCCTCACCGCTCGACCAACTCCTCAGCGGTGAAAAGAGTCTTCACCTCCCGGCTTTCCCTGCAACGTAGGGAGACATGCACTCAGAGATCAATTGCGCAGGCCCCGCGAAGGCCCATGAATTATCCAGGGTAAAAGTCAATTGGATGAAACAGAGAGATCGTTATCTTTTGTTTCGCGGATCAGAAGCAGGCCGAAGAACGTGAGGGCTGCTGAGGCTGTTAGGTAGTAGCCGACGTATTGCAGGCCGTAGGTCCTGGCGAGCCATGTGGCGATATAGGGGGCTAGCGAGGCACCCAGAATACCGGCCATGCTAAAGGCGAGTGAACTGCCGGTGTAGCGAACTGGTGTGGGGAAGAGCTCGGATACGACCGTGCCAAGCGGGCCGTAGGTGAAGCCCATGAGCGCAAGACCCAGGACCATCATGAAAACGACTCCGGTTGTGCCGGCGGTGAAGAGTGGAGCGAGTACCAGCCCAAAGAGAGCGATGAGTGTCGTGACCCCGAGCATGACGGGCCGCCGTCCGAGTTCGGCGAGCAACGCGGAGATGGGGATCGTGAGCGCGAAGAAGAGGATGCCAAAGAGTTGGATGAGCAGAAAGCTGCTACGGCTGTAGTGGAGAGCAGTAGTTCCCCAGGACAATGCGAAGACCGTCATCAGATAAAAGATGACAAATGTTGCCAGGCAGACGAGAATGCCAGCCACCAGCGCACGTTTGTAGTGACGAAAGACGGTTAGTATGGGGACGCTGACCTGCTCGGCCCGCTGGATCGACGCTTGGAAGACTGGTGTTTCGGTGATCGTCAGGCGAACGTAGAGCCCAAGCAGCACTAAGAGGGCGCTCGCCAGGAATGGCAGCCGCCAGCCGAAGGTGAAAAACTGCTTGTCGGTGAGCCAGCGCGAGAGCAGGAGAAAGGCTCCTCCGGAGAACAGGAACCCGATCGGTGCACCGAGTTGCGGGAACATGCCGTAAAGTGCGCGCCTGTTGGGTGGGGCGTTTTCGACGGCAAGCAGGACCGCGCCGCCCCATTCGCCGCCGAGCCCGATGCCCTGGCCGAAGCGGCAAAGGGCAAGCAGCAGAGGTGCGGCGAGTCCGATGGCATGATAGGAGGGCAGAGCGCCGATTGCGAAGGTAGACAGGCCCATGGTCGACAAAGCGAGGACCAGCGTCTTCTTCCGACCGATGCGGTCGCCGAAGTGGCCGAAGAGTGCGGAACCGATAGGGCGAGCCAGGAAGGCGATGCCGAAGGTGGCC
Source organism: uncultured Acidobacteriaceae bacterium (assembly GCA_963756685.1). Taxonomy (GTDB): domain Bacteria; phylum Acidobacteriota; class Terriglobia; order Terriglobales; family Acidobacteriaceae; genus Edaphobacter. The sequence goes on along the minus strand of CAVWON010000001.1, from coordinate 131,896 downwards.
AGTGAGGCGAGTGTAGAAGAGGCAGGATCGGATGCCGGGAAGAAGAGGCGTGGGAAGACAAGAACCGCTGCCGTGGCATAGATGTAAAAGTCGAAGAACTCGACGGTAGTCCCGACCATGCTGGCGAAGAGAATCTGGCGCGGCGTATTGATGTGCTTTTGTGGCGTTTCGTTCATCATCATTCTGAAACTCGAATTCTATTCGAATGGACAAGATATGGCCTTCTTGCTGGCGCCGGACGCGTGCTGCTCTACGCCTTGGTTGACTGCGCGTCGTCCTGCTGATTGGCATTTCACTGACATGATGCGAAACTTGTGGAACTATATGTCCACATGAGGTTGGCCGTTGGAGGTATCGCAATGGAGACCATCGTCGAGACAATTAGGTACCCGAGGGTTGGGAACACCGAGATCGAGTGTCCCGTGCTTGGACATGCAAACGTGACTGGACGATAGCAGGCCCATCGCGGCGTCAAGAGCTATTGCTGTGAAACCGAATATGACCCCTGAACTCTGGCAACGCTTGAAGCCGTTGTTCCACGCCGCCCTGCAACGGGGGACAGACGACCGCGCCGCATTCGTAGACGCTGCTTGCGGTGACGACCTCGAATTAAAGACCCACCTCAAACAGCTCCTGGAGGCCGAGGAGCGAGACGCTGGTTCACTCGACGCTCCACTCGCCCATGTCAACGATTTCCTGGATGACAAGGAAGCCCGCTTCCCCTTGGCCCCTCCAATGGTCGGTCAAATCATCTCCCATTACCGGATCGTTGAACTGTTAGGCGGCGGCGGTATGGGCGTTGTCTATAAGGCCGAGGACGCATCTCTTGGCCGGTTTGTCGCACTCAAATTTCTTCCTGACCACCTGGCCAAGGACCCACAGGTGTTGAAACGATTTCGGAAAGAGGCGCGTGCGGCGTCCGCGCTCAACCATCCTCACATTTGCACGATCTACGAGATTGGAGAGCAAGACGACAAGGTGTTTATTGCCATGGAGCTCATGGAAGGCGCCACGTTGAAGCATCGCATGATCGGTGGCCCGCTACGGTTTGAGGAGGTGCTTGAATGGGGCGGTGAGATAGGGGACGCGCTCGCTGCCGCACACAGCAAGGGAATTGTTCACCGGGACATCAAGCCTGCAAACATTTTTGTGACCGAGCGCGGTCATGTCAAGGTTCTGGATTTTGGCTTAGCGAAGCTGATGCCGGCTCGCGCAGGCGGCAATTTCTCGACGATGCCGGCAGCCAGTCAAACAGGACCGCTCACCGAGGCAGGTACTGTGATGGGTACCAGCGCTTACATGTCACCTGAACAGGTGCGCGGCGAGGAGATGGATTCCCGCACGGACCTATTTTCCTTTGGTGTCGTGCTCTATGAAATGGTGACCGGGGTGGTCCCGTTCCGTGGCGAAACACATGGCGTGATTGCAGAGGCGATTTTGAATCGCACGCCGGTTCCGCCAGTGCGGCTGAATCCCGACCTGTCCCCAAAGCTCGAAGAGATCATCAATAAGGCGCTGGAGAAAGACCGGAAGCTTCGCTACCAGAACGCCGCCGATTTGCAAACGGACCTGCGACGGTTAGCGCGAGACAGCAGCCGAGACCGCTTGGATGCGTCGTCCTCACGACAGGAACAACAAGAGGCAAATGAGCGACAGCCCGAAAAACCGAAGGCGTGGAGAGCATACTTCTATGTTGCGGCTGCTGTTCTTGTTCTGACGATTGTGGCCGCACTTCTATTCCGACGCTCGTCCCCTGGCGGTGTCCCGCTCAGCAAAGAGTGGGAACAATTAACATTCTTCACCGACTCGGCGGTGTATCCCACTCTTTCTCCGGACGGACGAATGCTCGCATTTATTCGAGCAGGCAATTCATTCCTCGCACCTGGAGATGTTTACGTAAAGTTGTTGCCGGGAGGCGAACCGGTCCAGCTGACCCACGACTCGAAGACAAAAGTAGGCCTGTCGTTTTCTCCTGACAATTCGCAGATTGCGTATAGTTTCGCCGAGCCATGGGACACCTGGGAGGTGCCCGTTCTCGGTGGCGAGCCTCACTTAATGCTGCCCAACGCTTCGTCATTGACATGGATCGAGGGCGGAAAGCGGCTGCTCTTCTCCGAGATTAAAGAAGGGCTCCATATGGCGGTGGTGACCACAGACGACGACCGCGCCAATAGCCGGGACGTCTACGTGCCTGCCGGTAAACGCAGTATGGCCCATCATTCCTACCTTTCGCCGGACGGCCGATGGGTACTCATTGTTGAGATGGACAGCCGAAGCGAAATTATTCCCTGTCGAATCGTCCCTTTTCGGGGCAAGAACGACGTTCGAGTTGTAGGCCCTCCCACCGGGGCATGTCTTTCGGCCGCGTGGTCGCCTGATGGTAAATGGATCTATCTCACAGCCAAGACGGATGACTTTCATATCTGGCGGCAGCGCTTTCCAGATGGAAAACCAGAGCAATTCACCTTTGGCCCAACATCTCAGGAAGGAATTGCGATGGCTCCTGACGGCAAGTCGCTGATTACTTCTGTCGGGTCGCAGGACGGTCTGTGTGGCTGCACGACAAGGACGGAGACCACCCGATCTCTTCCGAAGGGGACACTTCCTTGCCAAGATTTTCTTCTGACGGACACAGCCTCTATTTCCTCAAAACAAGCGGACAAACGGGTAACGACGAGTTGTGGATCAAAGACCTAGATAGCGGGAAAGAGGAGAGGGTTTTGAAGGATTATCCGATGCAGGAATATTCAGCAGGGCGAGACGTGAAGCAGGCATACTCCGTATCGCGAGACGGGAAAGAGGTTGCATTCGCTATGAAGGACCAGAGCGGGCATTCAAACCTGTGGATCGCTCCAACCAGCCGTCGCTCGTCCCCGGCGCGCATCTCCTCTGCGGCTGTCGAAGATTCTCCCTTTTTTCTGCCGGACGGCGACCTGATCTTTCGCGCCATAGAAGGCGGCTCGAATTTTCTCTATCGCATGAAAACCGATGGCACTGACCGCCGCAAGATTACCTCCGAACGCATTCTGGATATCGAGTCAGTGTCACCGGATGGCCGTTGGGTTGTTGTCGGGGCGCCTAATCCCGACGAAGAATATACGGCTTCGGCCAAGGCGTTTCCGGTGGATGGGGGCGCATCGGTGCCGGTCTGCGTCGGTTATTGCGCGATCAATTGGGATACGGCTGGAAAATACGCTCTCGTTTCCTTTTTCACAAATGGTGGAGGCAGCTACGCAACGCCGGTGATGCATGACCTGGGACTTCCAAAGCTCCCGTCGGCCGGACTTGTGCCTAGTCAGGATTTCATAAATGCGAAGACGACTCTTGCTATCCCGTGGTTTGTGCAATCAGCTGTAAGCCCCTCCGTCTATGCCTACACTCGCGAGAACACTCGCCGCAATCTCTATCGCATCCAATTACCTTGATTCGCTTTCAAATCACTTTTCGATTGACACTAACCGATCCATTTTTTCTTCCTGGAGTTCGATCGATTCGAGCAGTTTGAACTGCGTCCGGCAGCGATCAAGATTGTGCTCGTCGCGATGCACCTTGTAATACAGATCGCCCACCAAATAGTCCGTCAGGAAACGGATGCCCTGCTCGAACGTCATCAGCTTGCTGGACGAAACGAGGTGTTGCTTCTCTGCGGTCGTCAAGAAGCCGGCAGTTGAGGCGAGATAACCACGCACGAGCGCCTCGAACATGGAGAACTGCATCGTCACCTTAGACAGATCTCGCTCATCTTCCTGAGCCGGACTCGTTGTGGTGCGTACCATGTCGCCGAAGTCGTGAAGGGCGCAATCCAGGCATGACCGTGTCCAGGTCAATGACGCAGATGCCTTCACCGGTGACGTCATCGAGCAAGACATTGTTGAACTTGGTGTCGTTGTGGGCAATGCGTTGGGGCAGGTTTGCATCCAACAGGACGCTCGCGATGGATTTACGCTTGAAAGCAAATTCGATCTCCTGCTTTGCTATGACGGAGCGCTTTGCGACGTCAGCGGCAACTGCTTGCTCCAATGCCATCAAACGTTTCGGCGTGTGGTGGAAGTCCGAGATGGTTTCGTGCAGTGGAGGTGATGGAAAGTGCACGAGCAATTCCTGGAACCGTCCAAATGCTTTGGCTGCCTGAAACGCTTGATTCGGGGACTCGACGGCATCATATGTGTGCGCCTGCTCTATGAAGCGATAGGCCCGCCAAAGGTTGCCGTCCGCGTCGACATACCAGGCCTTCTCATCGCGCGCCGGAACCAGTGTGAGTACGAGTCGATCGCGGTCTGGCTCGCCTGACACCTTCGCGGCGAGATGCGACGTCACGCGCTGGATGTTTTCCATAACGGCGACCGGGTCTTTGAAGATGGTTTGATTGATGCGCTGCAGAATGCATCGTACGGGCGTATTCGTTTGATAGAACGTGGCGAGGTACGAATCGTTGATGTGGCCACTGCCATACGGTATAGCGCCGACAAAATGCCCGCTGATTTGAAACTGGCGTGCGATCGCCCCGATATCCTGGCCTTTGTTCACGGCCAAAGCCTCTTCGGGTAAGTGCCGTTGTCTATAAGGTGGTATATGGTTTCGACAACCCGTACATGGTCTTCGCGGTAGGTGACGCCAGACCATGAATCATTCGTTGCCAAGACCCTTACCCGCGCCTCTCCAGCATGAACGACCTCATTCATGACGGTCGGCAGATGGCTTTCTGACCGGACATCCGCAATATTGAGCTCGAGGAATTTGTAAAAGTGTTCTCTTAGTTGTCGAAATACCTGAGGGGTAAATCCCCACATGTTCATCGAGACGACTTCGTTACCTGTGAGCCGGGTTATCCGGCCCGCCGCATCAGTGTTCCTGGCATGTGCGCCGTCGCGTTCGATATTTGTCAATTCAACAACCTGCTCGAGGAAGCCGTGGTCACTGATTTGGCACACAGCACGCGACACTGGGCCGAAATCGGAGAGCGTATTGCGCAGAATGAATCCGACCATCGCGTAGTCCATCGTGCTGGATTGCAAGTGTTGCGCTAAAGCACGATAGCCCTCCGGCCCGTAGTAATCATCGGCGTTGATAACAGCAAACGGCCCACTGATGGCCCCTTCAGCTGTGAGAATTGCGTGAGTAGTTCCCCACGGCTTAGTCCGTCCAGCTGGAACGGAAAATCCTGGAGGAAGCATATCGAGTTCCTGAAAAGCGTAGTCGACACTGATGCGCCTTTCACAGCGGGCGCCGACGGCCTCCTTGAACTGCTGTTCAATGTCCTTCCGGATGACGAAGACGAGCTTGCGAAAGCCGGCGCGGAGAGCGTCGTAGATCGAATAATCGATGATGGTTTCACCACCAGGACCGACCGGATCAATTTGCTTAAGGCCGCCATAGCGGTTGCCCATGCCGGCGGCCAAAACGAGCAGAGCTGGAGATGTCATCAGTTCCATTAGATTAGCTGAAGACCCATCGAGGCACTACATCGAGAGTGAGTGCTTCGAACGGGCGAGGCGGTCCCCTGACTTGGCCGAAGCAATTAGAAGGTCATCAGTTGCTGCAGGAGCAGAACCATCGATTCCGCATCTTATGCTTGTTGGGTCGCAGCCATGCGTGCCTTTCCGCTAGCTGCTTCAGCATCCGCGAGTGGAGACCGCGGAGCTGACGGCGGCGATGGTGACAGTGTTGGGGGAGGGCAGGGCCGCGGGCGCGGTGTAGAGGCCGGTGGTGGAGATGGTTCCGGTGATGGAGGAGCCACCATTGACTCCGTTGACCTGCCATGTAACTGCGGAATTGGAGACGCCGGTGACGGAGGAGGCGAATTGCGTGGTCGCGCCGATGCGTGTCTGAGGGGCCCCTGAAACGGTGACAGCAGGGGATGAATTGGTGGAACTTGTGTTGTTGCCGGAACAGCCGATGTTCAATAAGAGTACGGCGGAGGAGATCGAAACGAGCCGATGCGGACGACGCGATGACCCCATGCTGCAGGAAAGGAAAGATGAAACGGGCATAGTCCCTCCGGCATTTTTCTCAGAGCCTACCTGGCTTGTCAGAATGCGTCCTGCCGCCGGCAAAAGCTACGTTGGCCAACCCCGTGAAACTCCATCGATCGTATTTAGTTGCGAAATCTTGAAACTTTCTTACACGATGTGCGTCTGGCGTAGGCCGTCATCGATTCTGATGGCCGCATTGGTATTGAGGTATCTGATCCTTTGCTCAAAACAGTTCTGTAACAAACCCTGTCCGTAATCAGCAACGGATTCGGAAATCCGGCTGACGCCTTTAAACTAAGGGCGCGAACGTAGCTTACGGGAGAACAAACATATCCGCACAATCTTCATTTGAGTGCCGATTCGATCTATACGCTGCACGAAACATCCTCAACAAGAAGATCCTCGGAAGTCGGGTTGTAGCAAGTGATCTTTGGTCAAAGATCCAATTCCCGGTCGATGAGCACATTGGCGACTAACTGCCGAAGAGGTCTCCGAATGCTAAGATCTGGATCACTGCCGATATTTCTTGGTCAAGACCCAACTGCACGGGAGTAGGAGACGAAGGGAACACGGGACTAGGGTGTGGAGACTGGGAGTTTGAGGCTCTGGCGGATTCGCTTTGCGGAGGTGAGTTTTCCATCCGGTCCCATGTTGAGGACGATTACCCAGTCGAAGACGTCGTCGGGCCATTGGCCGTTTGGCAATAACTCCTCCGGCGATGCACCGAAGGCCCGCAAGAGAGCGGGTATCTCTCCGTGACGCCATGCAATGAGTGGGTGCTGGCCGTGCGCTTCTGTCCTCAGAGTCTGAACAAGCAGTTCGGAGTCTTTCGTTCCGATGTTGGAGTGAAGGGGCATTCCAGAGGATTTGCTGAGCGGCTCAAGCGTGAGGCGCGGACGCATGCTGCTCCTGGAGTCGGCTCCGGCATAGAGACTGTCGACCTGGATCGACAGGCCTTCTTCCTTAAATGGCTGAAAGTATTTTGTGTAGAGACGCGCCCGGGCCTCTCCGGCGACGTTGAGGCCGGCTCCAGTATCGGGCTTCTCCGAGTGGCGAATGATGAGGATGGTGTTGTTCGCGAGATAGTTTCGAGCTTCCTGTGCCGAGGAAGGGTTCGAGAGGAGAAGGCCCCCGGCAAGTAAGACCAACGCAGCTGTGAGCTTCATCTCAACAACCTTTGCTTTTCTAATTAGACGAGCGCCGCGCAGATTCCGGCTGCACGGCGCTCGCTATTGATAAGACTAACTAACGCTTCGGCGACAGACCAAACGTTACCGAAAGCATGATAGTGCGCCCGGCCAGGATGCTGACATTGTCCTGACCGTTGATGGGGGTTGGGCCCGAGGTGTTGAACGGATCCGTGTACGTGGTGCCGTTGGCCGTGATGTTCTGCGTGAGAGGACTGCCGACGAGCGAGATCCCGGTGACGGAGGAGGAGTTGAAGATGTTGTTGAGGCTCAAGCGGAACTTGGTCTGGTCAAAGCGACCGCCCGTGCGGAGGGTGTAGTTGAGGAAGGCATTCGCCATGTTGAAGCGTGGGACGGTGAACTGATTGTGGTAAGCACCGTTGTCGATGTACTGCTGGCCGATGCTCTTGTAGAAGAAGGCGGCATCCCAGCCGTGGTGCTGGTAGGTTCCGCCGACAGTTTCGATGTTGGAGGGGGTCTGCTGGACCCACAGGCCGGAGGGTGCAGCGACGGTGAGTTGCGGCGTTGAGGAAGTGCAGCTCGCGCCGCTGTTGCAATTGACGTTCAAGGTGCCTGAGTAGACGGCATGATCGTAGCTGCCGTTGAAGTAAACCCCGAGACCGTGGCCGAAGGTTGCGTTGGCCTCCGCCTCAAAGCCTTGCGTGATTGAGCTGGGCTGGAGGAAATAGACGGGCTCGCCCGCCGGGTTGAGCACGCTGGAGTAACTGTTGTCGAAGTGCACGTGGAAGTAGTCGGCGTCGAAGGTAAAGTACCTGAGCTTGAGGACGGTTCCGGTCTGGTAGGTGGTGTTCTTCTGTTGCTTGGGAAGAACGGCGGGCGGGATCACGGTGCCTGTGGTTCCCTGGTTGTAGTCGAAGACGCTGGACGGCGGAACGATGCTGCCCTGCGCGGCCTGAACGTAAGCCGACCAGTTGTTCCTTATGCGGTAGTTGATGCTTCCGGATGGCAGCGTGGAGAAGTAACTGCCGCCGTTGGCGATGAAGGCGTTGGGGTTGATGGCGGGGTTTTTCGATGGGTCGCAGGGGCCGGGCACAAGACATCCGATGGTCTTGCCATCATCAGCAAACTGTTGCGTGCCGACCGTGTAGTAGGCGAACTTGACGCCCGGAGTGAAGTTGAGACGGGAGGTGACGTGCCACTGGAACTCGACGAAAGGCTGATAACTGTTGGTGACAAACTTCTCGGCGAAGTTCGGCAGAATCTGATCGGTCCAGTTGTTGAGCGGGTCGGTAGGGTACTGGTGCCGGTTGGTGTTGGCCCACTCGTACCACATACCAGCATTGAAGATGCCGAACCTGGAGACCTGGCTGATCCGCGAGGTTTCGCCATACTTGCGGTAGCTGTTGTACTTGTCGACGGCGCAGGGAAGGGCGGTGACGCCCTTCTTTGTAACGGCAACGTTGCAAGGCGCAACCGGAAGGCCGAGGTGGGTGCCAGCCGGTGAGGTCGGGGTCGCGGGGAAGGCTGAGGCGGGAAGCTCGGTGATCGTGGTGGCGTTCGAGTACTTCTCGGAGTTGTCGTAGTCGTAGGTGTAGGGCTTGAACTCAAAGGAGAAGCCGTGACCGAACTGGCTTTGGACGGTGAGGTACTCGAAGTCGGTGGGGACGTGATACCAGTTGTACTGCTTGTTTAGGTAGAGCAAAGGATCCGAGTTGTTGGTGAGCAGAAAGTTGATGCCAGCGCCGGTGCTGGGATAGAGCGTGGTGCCGGTGATGAAGCAGCTGTAGCCGGTGCCAACGCCATACATCTGGCAGCGCGTGGCGCTGAAGTTGGGTGTGTTGGCATCGGCCCACACGACGCCCGAATAGCCGGCGATCGTGGTTTTGTCGCTGACTTTGTACTGCATCTTGAGGGAGCCGGCATTCTGAGCCTGGATGTTGAGGGTCTGATAGCCACGGGACTGCATGTGGTGGACGTCTGCGGTTAGATTGAGCTTGTGGCTGGGACCGAAGGAGCCTGAGTCGTACTGCGCATCGTAGAGGTAGGTATTGAAAGAACCGCCGGCGAAGGTTACACGAAAGTTTTGGAGGGGGTCGAGGTCGCGTGAGAGCAGATGAATGGAACCGCCGAAGGGCGTCGGTCCGATGGTGGACGCCGTGCCGGGCGAGCGGTCGAAGTCAACGCCGCCGATGGACTGCGCGGGGAAGAACGCCCAGGAGTGATGAGTGGGCGTATTGGTGTCATAGAAGGGAATGCCATCGAAGTCGATATTGTAGTCACCGTCGGGGAAGCCGCGGAAGTAGGTCTTGGACTGACCGAGACCGACGCCGTCACTGGACGTAGTAAAGGTGTTAGGCGCCATGTTGACGATTTCGCCGTAGTCGGCGATTGGCGAGGTGAAGTTCTGAATGAAGGCCGGGGTGATAACGGTGCGTGCCGAGGTGGCATCGAGCAAAGCGTCCATGGGCGCGAGCGCGGCGGCGACGGAGCCCAGGGCGTTAGCCTCGACTGTGACCTGCTGGGAGACATCGCCTATGTTCAGCGGAACGGTGATGTCCATATTCTGTCCTGCGTTGAGCTGGACAGCGCGGCGGTTGGCTGAGAAGCCTGGCGCAGAGACTTCGAGACTGTAACGACCGGGCGCTAATCCGCTGAGCGAGAAGTGACCCTCCGGGTTGAGCGCAACCGACTTAATGATGCCGGTCGCTTCATTCTTCACGTTGACGGTTGAAGTCTGTAGCACGCCGCCTATGGCGTCGGTGATGGTGCCAGAGAGAGTGGCGGTGGGAGACTGGGCGCATAGCGCTTGCGGCGCTGCCATGCACAAGAGAGCGCAGAGGCTAAGTAAAAGCCTGAGGCTCGAACGATAGACGATGTTTTGAATCACAGGTTCCTCCGTAAGAATCGCAGTGGTGCTACCGATGTGAAAATGCAATGCGGCAACTGTTGCGCTGGGTGCTGCCTCAGGACTTCACTGCTGAGGCAAGACTGGGGACAACCCAAGCTTGCGGCGGGTTTCTTCAGAAGCTGCCGCCAAGTCTTGTTGAAACTTGGGTGAGGCCGTGAGCGAACCGAAGACGGCGTAGGCTACCATGCGGCTCGCTTCGATATCGCTGGCGTAGTGGACTCCGCAGATGAGACGGTTGTGAACATACTCGTTGGCACGGTCGAATATCTGCTGACGTTTCTCCGGTACAAGCTGCACTAGCGTGAAGGCGAGAAGATAGCCAGAGAGAGTGTGTCCACTGGGATAGGATGTGGGCTCGGCGTTGAGCGCGCAGACCGGATGAAGGGTGCTGTCGAGCTGATAGGGACGCGGACGACGATAGATTTTCTTGAGCGGACTGTCGGCGGCGGATTCATCTTTGCGCACATGAGCGGAGAGTGCCGCTGTGACGGGAAGAGCTTCCGCAGTGAACCCAGGGCCGAGAACGGTTTTGAAGATGAAGATGTCTTCTTCTTGATCGTCAGCCTTGGCTTGCGTGACCTGTGCCGGCGTGCGGGTGACCTCGATGCGATGCAGCTCGGTGAGTTCGTCTGTCGTGGCTGCGGAGTTTCGGGAAGGAGGTGGAGGAACAATTCGATCGAGGTGAAGCAGCGAGGGATCGATGTAGTAGTAAGGGGCTTTGACAGACAACATCTCCCCGGCGGCGGGGGTTGCAGGGTGGGTCTGCGCAAACACACCTGCGGATAGAAGCAGAAGGCTTGCTGTCAGGCTTTTTCTTGTCATGGTGTGACTGAGCGTAAGGTCGCATTGTGAATGCGAAGAGTAAGCTGAGTTACTGGGTTGTAAATAATGCTGAAAAAAAGATGAGTCTTCAAAAATCCGCTTGAAATTAAGGTTGATTTAAGGTTTATCTCAGCAAACCTTAAGTTCGCGCTTATTTGGAGAAGATCGGTTCGGGTGAGAGCTCGGAGATGTTCAGCAGGAATTTAATTTGGAAGACAGAACCCTGAAGCGGAGTGCTTTCCACTGTCAGCTCGGCGCCGTGCGCGTCGGCGATCCATCGGCCGATGGAGAGGCCGAGGCCGTTGCCTGCATTCGATTTTCTCTCGCGCAGATCAGCCTGATAGAAGCGATTGAAGATGTGCTGGCGCACGTCTTCGGACATGCCGACGCCGGTATCGCGCACAGTGACGAATGCGTTGTTTGCGGTTACGGAGACTTCGGCGCGGATCTCGCCTGATTCGGGGGTATAGCGGATTGCGTTGTCGAGAAGGATTCCGAGGAGACGCTGCAGTAAGACCTCATCGCCTTCGATGTAGACGGTTTCGGCGGGAAGATGCCAGTCGAGAAGGATGCCGCTGGATTCAGCGAGGTCTTCGACGCGCCGACAGCCGCTGACTACGAGTTCGCAGAGATTGATTTTCTTGAAGGCGACTTCGTGGACGAAGTTGTCGCTTTGTGCGAGGGAGAGGAGCGCGTCGAGGAGCGTGGAGGCGGTGCGGCACTCGGTGACGATCTTGGCGAGGGAGTCTCGATACTCTTCTTCGGAGCGATGGCGGTGAAGAGAGAGCTGTGCGGTCGCGAGCATGACAGTGATGGAGGTCCTAAGATCATGGGAGGCGTCGGCGGAGAATTGACCGAGGCGCGAGACGGCCGTCTCGAGCCTTGCAAGGAGTTGATTCCAGGCAATGGCGAGATGCTGGATTTCGTCTTTTGCAACCGGAATAGGAAGGCGCTGCGAGAGGTTGCCAATGCCTATGCCGAGGGCGGCTCGCGTTACTCGATCGACGGGCTTGAGGGCGCGGCTGCTAAGGAAATATCCGCTGACGGAAGAGAGGACTAACAAGCCAGGCATGAGTAGAAGAAGAGCATTGCGATATTTGCGGAGGATGTAAGATTCCTCCTCAAGGGAGCCGCCGATGTGGAGACGAACCATGCGGCCATCGAGAAGGATCCTGTGACACATGACGAGGGCCGGTTGCTTGTCGATAATGACCCGGCTAAATGCTGGTCGGGCGCAGTCATTAGTATTTAAAGCCCAGTCATGGGCGATATCTTCAGAGGGAAAGAGAAAGGTGCCATCGAGATTGTGAATGTGGAAGAGATTTCCCTCGTGAGTTACGAGAGCGTAGCTCTTGAACTGTTCGCTTAGTGGTTCCGTCATTCCTGTAGCTTTATTTTCCTTGAGCAGACTGAGAAGACGATCTTCGCGGCCCTGCAGATGGGTTTTCTTTCCTTGAAGAAGAGCATATTGGAGCGCACCGAAGGACATGAGCCCGAAGATGAGAAGTCCCGCCAGGATCACCAGCAGGTAATAGACCATGAGCTTGGCGCGAACAGAGAGGGAATGCATTTAGACCGTCACAAGCATGTAGCCCGACCCGTGAATGGTTTTGATCAGAGGCCCTTTGTCGGAGTCGTTTTCGAGTTTCGACCGCAGACCATGTATGTAGACGTCGAGGGTGTTTTCTTTCACATCTGCGGCATGGCCCCAGCCAGCCTCAATCAGTTGTTCTCGAGTGGTAATGAGGCCCCTATGCCGCATAAGGGTTTCGAGGAGTTCAAATTGCTTGCGTGTGAGGGCGATCTCCTTCCCATTTCGCACAGCTATACGACGACCACGATCGAGCATGACATCTCCCACCTTGTTCACTGTCGGTTCGCGTGACGCGATGCGTCTTGCAATTGCGCCGACTCGCGCGAGGAGTATCTCAAGGATGAATGGCTTAACCAGATAGTCGTCTGCTCCTAGATCAAAGGCCTCAACGATTTTGGGAACCGCATCGACGGCTGTCAAGACAAGAATCGGCGTTTTGCAGTGTTTGGTGCGTATATGCCTCAGAACTTCAAATCCATCCATTTCGGGAAGGAGAATATCTAGCAATGCGGCGTCGAACCTGCCAGACAAAAGCATCTCTGCGCCTTCGCGGCCGTTGTCCGACACCGCGACGTTGTGTCCGTCCTCCGTTAGTGCGCGGTCGACGAGGCTCGCAATTCGGTTGTCATCTTCGATGACTAGGACGTTCATTTTGGGGGCCTATCACTCAGGTTAGAGGGACAGTCGTTGAGGTTGGATTAACAGTTGATGAAGATCAATGGCGGAACGCTCCCTCCGCCTCAAACACTGCGCTAACTGGTGATTAAAGCCACAGTCTATGCAACAGTGGAAAGACCCCAGCGTCCTCGCTGGCGCACCAGGGCGGCCCATTAAGACAATTCCTTACTTCAAATACTGGCGCAACGTCTATATAAGCGCGAATAATCAATAACGCAATGGCAGAGAGGAGACCTATGTCCCATCATTTCGATACCAAACTTGCGAAAGAGGACCCAAGCCTGAACGTGGGTGATTTCTACCTGTTTCAGGGCGCTCCCGATACAACGGTTATGGCGATGACCGTCAATCCTGATGTTGTCCTCTCTTCACCGGATACCCTTCACACTGAGGGGTTGTATGCCTTCCGCCTGGACCTGACTGGTGACGCTCGCGAAGACGTTGTCTTCAAGTTCAGGTTCAATGAACCGAGACATGTGAACGGGGACGAACATGTCCATGTTCAGAAGTTTCAGGTCCGTAGAGCCACGGGCGACGCTATTGGCGGGGACAAGGGCGAGCTTCTGATCGAAGGCGATACGGGTAAGGTCCATGGCGAGTCTGGTATTCGCGCCTTCGTCGGAATCGCTCCTGATTTGTTCGCCGCCGACGCTGTTGGAACGCAAAGTCTTCAGAAGGCCTTTTACGAAGAACACAGGTATGACGGCGATGCGTTCCTGGGCCAACGTCAGAACTGGTTCAAGAATCGAAATATCACTGCGATTGTCCTTGAAGTCCCAAACCATCTGATCGGCAAGGGAACGGTCCACGCCTGGGCCACGGTGTCACTTTACGGCCATGCTCCCGAGATGCAGGTGTCACGCTGGGGCCTGCCGATGGTCACGCATCTCTTTCTCAACGATCCCGCCAATCAGGAGGTGAAAGAGACCTTCAACAAATCGGTGCCATCAGACGACATCGCCTTATTCTCGGGATACATCGCAGACTATACCCAGAAGATGACTACCTATGCAGGATCTGCCGTGAACCCGGAAGAATACGGAAAGCAAATGGTCTCTCGATTTTGCCCGGACACCCTGCCCTATGAATTAGGAACGGCAGCTGCATTTGATGTCACGAGATTCAATGGGAGGCCACTGGGTGATGATGTTCAGGATGTAATGCTTACTTTGGCGACAAACAGGCCCATCCAGGACGGCGTTGCCCCTGATCGCAATCGGATCCGTACCGAGTTCCCATATTTTGGTGAGCCCTACTCGAAGGATGAACAGAAGGACGTCGTACCATGGCACCCACGTCGTAGTCATTGAGATTCCAGAAGGTAGCTTGGGGGCTGGGGTCAAATTCCGCGGAGAGCGAAAAATGATGCGCCGATACCATCACATCGGAATTCCTACTACCGAAACGAAGCCTGGGGAGACCCACTTGAAACACCTGAAACTGTTTGTCGTCAGCCACGAGAAAAGCGAATTCGGCGTGGAGTGGATGCGTTTCGAAGCGGACGCGGCGGTCCCTGATCTCGTCCGGCAAGTTCCACACGTCGCGTTTGAAGTGGCTGATCTCGCCTCCGAGCTGGCTGGCCGCGAAATCCTGATTCCTCCTAACAGCCCATCCGACGGCGTCCGCGTCGCGTTCATAGTCGAAAACGGCGCGCCCATCGAACTGCTCGAATTCACCGACCCTAACCACCCTGGCCGCCGCCCGCAGAGCAAGATACTGATACAAACGCCCCCCAGCCAAAGCACCTCTTAGAGCGAAGGCGAGCACTCGTGACACTTTCAAAAATATACCCTGCTAACGAGCTGAGTTCCGTCGAGGAGCCTTTCCCAACCCCCGCCTCCTAGCCAACCTGACTCCCCGTTTGTCGGCAATCCGGAATTAATTCTGCCAAGCTTCGCGCAGCGTATCGACGCGAGCGAGGTGTTTCACTGTGCAAGTGGGACTGGCTGCAGGTTTTCGGGCATCGACGTCCGCGTCAGCGGGCCACACCAGGAGCGTCTCAGCTATGGGCCCTTTGTTTCATTCAAGGACCCGGACGGCAACGGCTGGTTGCTCCAGGAAGTAACGGAACGGCTTCCTGGACGCGTTTAGGGCGACACGAGTGCTGATCGCGGGTACAACGGGATTGCTTCTGGTTAGCCCCTTACCTGTCACGTTGGGAGTCGGCTGACTCCCGTGAGTTGGCAGACTATCAAGTCGGAATTGTGGTGCCCAGATCAGGATTACGCCGGACAGGAAGAAGCAGGCCCGCCCTCGCACCTGGATCGAAGTTTGCTGCCTTCGTTAAATCCGGCGGCAAAGCCTTCCCGAGACAGAGGCGGGTCGTGAATCTCCTGCCTGCGCGCGTCTGGCGGCTGACCAGCAGGACTCGGGGCGAGCACTACCAGAAACATGTAATAGCGGCCCATTGAGCTGACTCATACCATAAAAAGCCGAGTCGGTTTCGATCAAGCGTCGCGCAGGTCGATCCAGGTTGGTTGGGGATGGGAGAGAAAGACCTCGACGATCTAAGAATCGGACTGTCCCACGGAGCAGCGGACGAGCCGCCAATTCATGAGCTTGTGGAGAACCCTCCGCACGACGTGAAGAGTGACAAGCGCGGATCGGGTTGCTGCCTTAGGCGGCCTATCTGCAGAGACGAAGAGATCTCGGATTTGATGCCTGTTGGCTGCGGCAAAGGAATGCGCGCTTCGATGGCATACGCCGTCGATGATTTCAAGACACCGAAAGATTTGAGGGAGTCACAACCGAAGCACCACCCCATACTGAGGAGACATCATGGCAAAGACAGCAGCAGATCAGATCGCGGAAATGATGATTGATGTTGGTATTAAGCGGGTCTATGGAGTGGTCGGTGATTCGATTAATCCGATCGTCGATGCTATTCGCAGATGCGATGGAAAACTGCGCTGGGTGCATGTTCGAAATGAGGAAGTCGGCGCGTTCGCAGCGGGCGCGGATGCTCTTTTGACCGGACAGATCGCGGCCTGCGCCGGATCGTGTGGTCCGGGAAATCTGCACCTGATTCAGGGGCTCTACAACTCTCATCGGAATGGAGCGCCGGTTTTCGCGATCGCCGGCCAGGTGCCAACACGGTTCCTCGGCACCGAGTACTTTCAGGAGACACATCCGGAGAGGATCTTCCGGGATTGCAGCCATTATTGTGAAGCGGCTTACACCGCAGTCCAGGCGGCCACAATGAGCAGGCTCGCGATTCAATCTGCAATCACCAAGCGCGGCGTTGGACTGGTTTGCATTCCGGGCGATACGCTGGCGCAACCCGCAGAAGTCGATTTACCCGCGCATCCGTTTTACACCGAAGTTCCACGGATTCGTCCGACGGATGACGATCTGGACAAGCTGGCCGAAATCATCAACTCCGCGCGGCGGCCTTTGATTTTCGGGGGTGAAGGCTGCCGTGGCGCTCGCGATCAGGTTTTGGCGCTTTCACAAAAACTCAATGCCCCAATCGGATTTTCCTACCGCGGGAAAGACGTGCTGGAGGCCGACAATCCCAACGCCGTGGGAATGATAGGCCTCCTGGGTTGGGGCGGTTTACAGAAAGGTGTGGATCGGTGCGACGTATTCATCATGTTGGGAACGGATTTTCCCTACGTCGATTTCCTTCCGAAGCAGCCGAAGATCGTTCAGATCGACAGTGATCCCACGCACTTGGGTCGCCGCGCCCCTCTGGAACTAGGGCTTTGCGGCCATGTCGCCGATACCCTGGATGCGCTACTTCCGCGCATTAAATCGCGCGGCCAGGATCGGGTATTTCTGGAAGAAGTCCTCGCCAGTCACGCGACTGCCATGGAGCACATGAAGACATACGTCGAGCATGGAGGGGTCCGATGGCAAAATCCGTCCCGAACGGGTGGGTGATGCCGTGAGTCGCCTCTGCTCACCCGATTCAATCATTATTGCGGATACGGGGATGTGCACTGTGTGGGCGGCGCAACAACTGCAGATGCGTCGCGGGCAACGATTAATGACTTCATTCAATCACGGCACGATGGCCAACGCCATGCCCGACGCCATCGGCGCGCAAATGGCATTTCCGAACCGACAGGTGATCGCTTTCTCTGGCGACGGCGGCCTCTCGATGCTGATGGGCGATCTGCTGACGATCGTCTCGCATAAGCTTCCCATCAAGATCATCGTTTTCAATAACTCAACCTTGGGAATGGTTCGACTGGAACAGATGGTCGGCGGTTATCCCTTCTGGGGAACCGAAATGCACAACCCGGATTTCAGCGCCGTGGCAAAGGCCATCGGCTTCCATGCAGAACGCGTCGAAAGAAAGGAAAACGTCGCAGCCGCGATCGAGCGTGCCTTTGCACATCCGGGGCCAGCGCTGCTGGATATCACTACCGATCCGAACGCCATGTCGATGCCGCCGAAGTCGACCTACGAAGAAGCGAGAGGATTCGCATTGGCGATGACTCGAATGGTCTTGGACAATCGGGGCGACCAGGTGTTGGACCTCGTCAAGGACAATATTCGCGGAATGGTCTAAGTTCGGGCCGACGTGGATCTCCGGCAATTTGCCGAACGGAATCACGAGTACCGAAAATCAGTACGAAGAAAGGGCTTAATTCCCATCGCGGCGCCCGTTGCCGCAAGAAGAGTTTGCTGTTTTCCAACTCTTCAGGCCGAAACATCACCGCATCCGAGCGAGTGAGGATTCCTCTGCCGCCGTTTGTAGTCAAGTTAATCGCGGTCTGTGACCAGGGCATAAGTTGTTGATTCTAAATGGTGGCCAGAGGCGGGGTCGATTTGTGCTGCCGCTAATGGAATCTGTAACTTACGGGTTCTAAAGGTGCAGAAAGTACCAAAAACGCCAGGCCCAATCGGTCTTGCAAATCTCTTGCAAAATCGCGTCGCCGAGCGTTGGTCGACGATAGCGTCCATCGCATGCTGTTTGAGGCAGATGCAGCGCTTCAGTTCGTAGGGAACGGTCTTGGCGTCGCTATCGTTCCATTCGCGCTGGCGCACACCTCAGCCGATTCTTGGACATATCCATTCCCCTCAGCTACTGGATCAAGACCCTCCATTGCCGAAGCGGCGTGTCGGAATTCTTACATCTGGGAAGAAACAGTTGATCTATTTTCTCGAAATCCTCGCAAATCCTACGAGGTTTCCCAAATCCGCAGCAAAGTCATAGGCGCGGGATGGCTGCTTGGGTCAACATAGTTCTGATCAACTGAAGATTTGCCGTGCTTCCTTTCTCCGTTGCCAGGAATCGCCATTCAATCACCAAGCATGCAAGGAATGAGCGGGGACTCGGCCGCATCGAATATCGCCAGAATTGATATCGCGGGTGTCGTCCCGAAGGAGATGAGGATTGATTGTGTGCTCCATCTGCAAGCTGCTAAACTCGTGCCACGTTTTGAAATTTGGGGGGGAGCTGGATTGGCATACGCGGATGCTTCAGCAGCCACGCAACGTGACGCACCTTCTGCCGAGCAATGTCAACAGCAGGTCCACCGGATTATTCATTCCACTACCTTTCGAAATGCCTTGACGTTACAGCAACTGTTTCAATTCGTGGCTGATAAGGCCATTGCGGGGACAACAGAGGGCCTCAAAGAATACACAATCGGCGTAGAGGCCTTTGGCCGGAAGCAGGATTTTGATCCAAAGACTGATACTATCGTTCGGGTTCAGATACATAGATTAAGGCTGAAACTGAAAGAGTATTACGATGCCGAGGGCAGCCACGACCCCATATTGATTGAGATTCCCAAGGGGCACTATCTCCCGAGTTTTGAAAGCGCCGCGGCTGCAACTGCAGATCTCAACCATAGGACTACGCCCCAACTGGACACACCTTTCTCCGTCGCGACTCAATTGCTTGGACAAAATGTTGACAGTGAAGATCTGGAGATGCCTAAGAAAAGGGGTACCAGTTGGCTCTCCTCCAGCCGTGCAGCGATTGCCGCAGCTGCAATTGCCGTCTTTGCCATAGGCTTCTGGGCTGGGAACAAGGAGACGCGAAATGGCGCTGTAGGAGAGACCGCTTTCTTTAATCCTGAATTGACTTTCGGCAAATCAGCGGATCCGGTGAAGGTATTCTGGGCTAAATTCCTCGGCAACGATCCAACTCCAGTCATCGCATATCCAGATGCTGTTTTCCTTCTGGACGATTCCAACGATCTTTTCCGGTTCCGCCAGGGCGCGAGCGATAGCCGAGGTGCTCGCGTCGATCCACACCTGGCGCGACAGTTTGCCTCAAACCCTTCACTTGTTGCCCAAGCAGGCCAACTCTACTATGAGAACGGATACACCGGGACTGGTGAACTTCAAGGCATCGCAATGTTGACAGGCCTTTTTGGACAAATGGGTGTGAAGGCTACTGTCAAACCCAGCCGCGACCTCACTCCTGATGATCTCAAGCAACATAACGTGATTTTGCTCGGATCACCATTCCAGAATATTGCTGTTGCTCAACTCCTTTCTATCGGAGATTTCACGTTCGAGAACCCCGATTCTCGACGTGAAGAATGGAGAGCTCAGATCTTGAACTCTCATCCCCGAACAGATGAGAACTCGACCTACCATACGGAGCGCGATCCAACTACCCAGGTATTGAAGACGGATTACAGCCTCATCTCCATACAGCCCGGCGTTGTTCCGGGCCGGTACATCGCTATACTGGGCGGCCTGGACACGAAAGGAACCGAAGGTGCAACGATGTTTGCCACTTCACGACCTGGAGTCGAGGAACTATCCAAGGCTTTAGCAGCCTCGGGCGAATCCAGCGCAAAGGGCGAAACACCTGTATTTCAAGCCTTAGTACGTGTCCGTCTTGAGAAGGGCTACCAGGTTTTGGAAGCTGATCTACTGGCGGTGCACAAGTTCCACTCCCAGACCCCAACCGGGGCTGGCGGCGCAACTCCTCAAACATCGGCTCATTAGCAGAAAGATCCTAACCCAGTCCCGTCCAGGCTTTGCTACTTCGCCTTCTCGTCAAAGCGACAGGGGGAAGTTGTTCCCACTCTCATTGAATGTATTGTGCGGGCCTCCCCAAAAGAGCGCTCTGTGAGGGCTAGGCAGCCGTACAACGGTGTTTCCGCCTCTGAACTTATTCCGGTTGCACCAAAATATCGGGTAACACGCTGTGTAACGTTAATGAAACATCCCCGAAAACCCACTGCAACACCTACGTTTCAGATCTCCGTATCCCTCCCGTAACTAGACTTCCGTCGCCTTGCCCAGCTACCGTTTCCAGCGTTGGTGAACAGCCTGTTCTGGAACGATGCAACTTTCGTCTCGGAATCCACAAATCGTCAGACCGCTACGCGAAGTGCTTCGCTCTCTCCCGGCGGGGTACGCATGCCCTGAAAGATCAGGCTGGGAATGCTGGAAGACGTGTGCAGGATTGAAGTCACGACGAAAGAAGAAGCCGAAGGAGGCTGTATGCAATCTGGAATCTCCACTTATAAAAAGACCGCCAAGCAAAAGTGGCTAAGAACTCTCATCGGGAAACTGGTCGTACTCGTTTGCTTGCTAACGATGATACCTGCGGCCTTTTGCCAGGGCGTCAGCGGGCACATCGTCGGCTCGGTTCACGATGCGACCAACGCGGTAATACCGAACGCACAAGTGACGATCATCAACCAGGACACCGGTATCATGACTCACGCGAAGTCCAACGCCTCTGGCGAATTCCGCTCCGACAACCTGCAGCCGGGTACCTACAGTGTTAAGGTCGACGTCCCCGGCTTCCGCGAGACGATTTCGGCTGGGAATATCGTAACGGTCGACAGCAACAACCGCGTGGACGTCAATATGCTGGTCGGCACGTCGGACCAGAAGGTCGAGGTGACGGCGTTGAACCCGCTGGTCGATACCACCGGATCCTCACTGGGCGAGGTGCTGAACGAGAACGACATTCAGGGCCTTCCCCTGAACGGGCGCATTTACTCTCAGTTGATCGTCACTGTTCCCGGTGCCGTGGCTAGCGGATGGTCGAGCGCCCCGGAAGCGGCGGCAGGCGCGGGCGCGCAAACGGCCATCACGGCGTCGGTGAACGGCCTGCCCTGGGCAGGCACGACCTACACGTTGGACGGCGTCAGCGATATGGAACTGCTGAACGCCTTCATGACGGTCACGCCGCCGCTGGACGCGCTCCAGGAAGTCAAGGTTTCGACGGCGAACTCCGACGCGACCGTAGGTGTGTATGGCGGCGCGCAGGTGAATGCTGTTGTGAAGTCCGGTACGAACAGATTTCATGGGTCGGCATATGAATTTTTCCGCGGTGACTCGTTGAACGCGATTCAGTGGCATGCAGCTTCCAAAGCCCCGGATCGGGCCAACCAGTTCGGCGGGTCGTTCGGTGGCCCAATCATCCGGAATAAGGCGTTCTTCTTCGTCGACTACCAGGGTCTGCTGCTGAACAACGGTGTCTACTACACCGGATACACGGTGCCGACGGATCTGATGAAGCAGGGGTACTTCCTCACCAGCCAGTTCCCAACAATCTATGACCCGCAGACGCAGGCGCCTTTTCCGATCGTAAGCTCTCCTCAGGGACCGGCTTACCAAATCCCCACGTCGCGGTTCGACCCAGTGGCGGCAAACATGGTCGGCCCAGCCAATATCTGGCCTGAACCCACTTCACCCAACCTCAGCGTCGCCAATTACACTGCCAGCAACTCGCAGGCGGACAATACCCATCAATTCGATGCCAAGGTCGACTATCAGCTCGGCGACAACAACCGGATCTTCGCGCGTGAGTCGTATCAGCATCGCGATCTGACTGCGCCGTCGCCGGGCACGCGCTGGTTCAGTATCGGCAACGTAAATGCACAAAATCGCATGAACAATGCTGCGGTTGGTTATGACCACACCTTCTCGGCGACTGCGACCAACGAGCTCCGTTTCGGTTTCAATCGCTTCTACACGCTTGACTTCGGCAACGATTACCAGACCAATGAGAACACTGCGCTCGGAATACCTAACGGCAATTACACCCAGTTCCCCAACGCCACCGGACTTGCGATAGTCTCTGCCGGCAACATTGCGCAGACCGGATCCCAGAGCTGGACAGATTCGCATCGCATCACCAACATCTACCAGATCACGGATAACTACACCAAGGTACGGGGTAAGCATACCTTTATCCTTGGTGAGGACTACCGTCGTCTGCAGGCATCGCTGACCAACGCGAACCAGAGTGGAAACGGCCAATTCAATTTCAGCACTGATTACACCGGTACTTGCGCGGGGAATCCCAGTTGCTCCCATGCAACCGGCGGCAACGAATTCGCAAGCTTCCTGCTGGGACTACCGTCGTCGATCAGCCGCGGCTTCGTGGATACCGACCCGGCGACCCGTGCCAACCTCTGGGGGATCTACGGGCAGGACACGTATGTGGTTAGCAGACAACTGACGCTAAATGTCGCCCTTCGTTGGGACGTTGTGACCCAGCCGGTCGACAAGTTCAACCGCCAGTCGAACTTCGACACGAACACGGGCTTGCTCGATATCGCAACGGCGAACAATCGCGCTCCCAACGTGAACAACTACTACGGCAACGTCGACCCCCGGGTCGGGTTCTCGTATTCTCCAAATAATGGCAGGACCGCGATACGCGCCGCCTTTGGCATCACGACGTTTACGGCCAACGGTGGTGGCATCGGCGGAAGTCTGGAACGCAACTTCCCATTCTTCGAGCAGTACTCCGTGACCCAGTCTGTTTCCTATACTCCGTGGGCAACCATGGGGAGCGTCACGGCCGTTAATCCGGCTTACACGACCTATTATCATGGTCTGCCGGCCTTCGTGCCGTTGTCCACCGCCGCTCCAGTCACCCCGCAACCTAACTCGAGCGCATCGTGGATGTCGCAGGGCTTCCGTCCCGACAACGCGAATGCATGGAATGTCGGCATCCAACAGCAACTCACCGCAACCACTGCTTTGAGCCTGACGTACGTCGGCACTAAGGGTTCGCACATCTTCAGGGAGCGGAATATTAACATTCCGCCGCCGGGGCCGGGTGCTCAGGCACCGCGGCGTCCGTATTACACACTGTCGCCGAACGTGTCGACGCTCAACTACTACGGCTCCGACGGCAAGTCGAACTACGATGCGCTGCAGGTCGAGTTGACCAAGCAGATGTCGCATGGCCTCTCCGGCCGCGTTGCGTACACCTGGTCGAAAGAGCTGGACAACACAAACGTGTTCGACCCGCTTCCCGGGCAGGACCGACTGAACTATGGTGTTGGTAACGAGCAGGCTCCGAACGTCCCACAAAACTTTGTGGTTAGCCTTGTCTACCAGCTCCCCTTCGGACGCGGCCAGGAATGGCTGACGAGCAGTCCCCGGGCGGTCGAGGCGCTGGTCGGCGGATGGCAGATCAGCACCATCACCATATTGCAATCAGGTCAACCGATGACGATCCATCTCACCTCGGACAATCTGAATAATGGTATGAACAACCGCGCCAACGCCGTATGTTCCTCTGTGCGGACGCTCGGGAGGACGTCAGAATGGTTTGATACCAGCTGCTTCACCACGCCGGCGCTCTATCAGATCGGCAACTCCGGTCTGGATAAGGCAGTCAGCCCCGGTTATGTGGACTCCGACATCTCGTTGTCCAAGACGGAGAGGATCCATGAACAGATGACCGTCCGTTTGCAGATTGATGCGTTCAACGCGCTCAATCATCCTTATCTGGGGCACCCGAATACCACCTGCTGCAGTACCACCAATGCACTGTTTGGCGTTATCACCAGTGCGAACGGTCCGCCACGCAACCTTCAACTGGGAGCTCACTTTATCTTCTAATATCGCGTTGGATCAGGCACAGCCGGCGGCCTCCATTTTCAAGGCGCCGGCTGTTCATGTTCGACGAACATCGACCGCATGCAGGGAAGAAGACATGAAAAGGAAGCAACCGATGGCGGATCGTAGAGAGTTTCTCGCCGCGCTTATGGCGGCTGCCGTCGTATCACAAGCAGGTGTGTTTGCAGAAGATTCCAGTCTCACAAAAAGCGTGGGAGTCAATCTGGTGCCTGAGGAACCCTGCAGTAAGCCAAATTACTGGTGCACATGGGCCGCACAAAACTATATGTATGGTCATGATCTTCCAGAACTCGACCCTAAAATTCTGGAGGGCGATTCGGGAAGCAAGCTGGCTCACGACGCTATGGCAGAGAAGACCCTCTTCGGAAAGACAGGATGGGCAACAGACTTCTTTCCGAAGATTCGTGAAGATGTGCTCTTCCTCCTGGATGACGGATGGCAAGTTGGAGGTACCGCAACCTTCGAGCTAGACACCGAGAAGTTCCCCACCTTTACAGGATCTTCCGCTGACCGGCTTAGGAAACTGAATCGTGCAATCAAGGACGCAGGATGGCGTGGAACGGCGCTATGGTGCCGTAATACGCCAGGGGGGAATGCGGATCATCGCCTCGAGAGTCTTACTCAGTCTGCAGGGATCAAGTATTGGAAGGTTGATATAGGTGATCCGACATTCAACCTGGTGCGGCTTCGCGATGAGACGCATATCCCCCTTACGTTAGAGCATGTACACGGCGAATGGCCTGTGAATGGGGATTGGAGAAAAGATGGACGATTCGGCTCGCAAAACTGGGGTTCTAATCGAATGGAAATCCTGCAGCATACAGATGTCTATAGGACTTATGACGTCACTTCGATCCTATCTTTGCCGACGACTCTTGACCGCCTTGCCGAAATGCTAAAGGGCGCTGAAGGGCATTCTGAAGTGCACGGCCTATTGAATGTAGAAGACGAAGTTTACGTGGCTGCGGCCATGGGATGCACAATGGGAATTCTGCGGCACCCTCTTATAGGAATGAGGCCTGGAAACGATACGGATTTATTTTTCAATGGGCCCAGACAAACCAAGAGACGGATGGATGAGGTTGTGCGGGCAGTTCGTTGGCAACGGATTGCACCTCCGTTCTCACCGGGATTGGGATCAGTAACTCTCAGCGATGAAATTCTGACCGACAGCTGGATTTTTGAGAGAGGTCAAACCTGGCAAGACGAAATTATAGGGAAAACCGTGCGGCAAGGGGCACCGGCGTGTCTCGCTCGCAACTTAGGCTTGCCGTCCGTGAGAGCGAATGGTGATAAACCGTTTGTCTATGCAACAAGGTTTCCAAATGGTGCGGTCGCAATCGCAGCACAGGAACGAACACAGGTCGGTAACGCATGGTACTTGCCCGCATGTGATGTGACACTATCTGTGGCCGACGCCCCAGGACCGTACGGTGTCTTTGGCTATTTCGACAGCCTAACGCTGGCTTCGGACAAGCCCTTTCATGGTAACCGGGTCCTTGCCCAAGATTTGGCAGGTAATGAGGCTATCGATATCTCTAGTATGGTGCAGGTTCAGGGTAAGAATCTATACATACCTGGTAAAGTGATCCGCCGGATAGGCCTTCATAGCGCGACACCTGGAGATATTTCCGCCCCGGGGTTAGTGATTGCTATCAGCTGAAGCAAACCTTAGGAGAGAGTCTACGTCGGAAGATGACATCAGCATGGCATTTGCAACTTCGTCAACGCGACCGCCACGAACGGGAGTCTTCGTCAAATTCGACCTAACGCTCAACCGTTGTCCAGAACCTTATTGACATATTCAAGGAGAAAACGTGACTGGAAGTTGGACGTTGTGTTTGATCGTAGCGCTCGTTGCCCCTCTAAGGCTGACCGCTCAGGACTCTCCGGCTTCTGCAAGGCCGCCTATGGGCTGGAACAGTTGGAATCACTTCGCCGAAAAGGTGACTGAGGCCGATGTGCGTGCAGCAGCGGACGCTCTGGTCGCAAGCGGAATGCAAGACGCGGGGTATGTGTATATCAATATCGACGATACCTGGGAGGGAGGGCGCGACACGCAAGGAGTCATTCACGCCAATGAGAAGTTTCCGGACATGAAGGCTCTTGCGGATTATGTCCACTCGAAGGGACTCAAGTTGGGGATCTACTCCTCGCCCGGGCCGAAGACGTGCGCTGGTTATGAAGGCAGCTACGGCCACGAAGAACAGGATGCGCAAACGTACGCGAATTGGGGAATCGATTATCTGAAGTACGATCAATGCAGCTTCGGAGACATTCTCAAAAAGCAGGCAGGAAACGATCTGGACAAGGCTGCAGCGATGCAAAGGACGGCCTACGAGAAGATGCACGTTGCCATACTCAAGACGGGCCGACCCATGGTTTACAGCTTTTGCCAGTATGGCCTATACACGGTCTGGAAATGGGCGCCGAAAGCGGGCGGAAATCTTTGGCGCACAACAGGCGACATCAGTGACAACTGGGACCGCATGACGTTGATCGGCTTCCAGCAGGATGGGCTCGAAGAGTTTGCCGGCCCGGGTCACTGGAATGATCCGGATATGCTAGAAGTTGGAAATGGCGGTATGAACCGTTCAGAGTATGAGGTGCACATGAGTTTGTGGGCGATGCTATCCGCTCCCCTCTTGGCCGGTAACGATCTTAGTAAGATGACTCCGGAAACGAAGGCGATTCTTATGAATCGAGACGTAATCGCCCTGGATCAAGACCCACTTGGGCATCAGGGCAGAAGGATTTGGGCAGAGGGCCCGTTGGAGATTTGGCTAAAAGAACTTTCGGGAGGCAAAAGGGCGATTGCATTCTTCAATCGTGGCAACTCCGCGATGGATTTTGATCGTACTTTGAAGGCGCTCGCCGACTTCAAAGGTAAGCGTTTGTTCGACCTCTGGGCCGAAGAAGGAAATAGTTCTCGACGCGACGACCTTACTACGCGTTCCCTCACACGGTGTTCTTCTGTTGGAGCAGCGGTAGGCCGTGGAAGGAAAATTCGTCTATCGATGCCTTCTGCTATTTAACTTGTCATCCGCCCTCGCTGTCCATTCACAGGTTGTAACACCTATCTCTAGTCTGCAACTCGAGTCCTCGGATAGGAAGCTGATGCAGGCCTTCCAGTGGGCAAAGTCGCAGGCGCTGGCTTATGCACACGACGGTTCCGATCCTGTAGGGCCATGGTATGAAGCTGCACTCCCTGGGCGTGATTCGTTTTGCATGCGAGATGTTGCACATCAAACCACGGGAGCGGCAGCCTTGGGTCTGTACCCGGAAAATCGGAACATGCTGGAGCGATTCGCTGCCGCGGTTTCTCCTGGCCGAGACTGGGCAGGATACTGGGAAATTGATAAGTTTGGGCATCCATCCGCCGCTGATTACCTGAGTGACGAAGACTTCTGGTACAACCTTCCGGCGAATTTCGATCTTCTCGACAGCATCGTTCGCATGTGGCGCTGGACGGGCGACAACGCCTACCTGAACGATCCGTCCTTCCAGAGATTCTTCGAGACGACCGCAACCGCTTATGTAAACGCGTGGGATCTTAGGCCAGACCTAATTCTTAAGCGGCCTAGGCTTATGAATCAACGGTTATCCAAGGGGAAATTTGTACAAGCGCGCGGAATCCCAAGCTACACGGAAGGGGAGGACAGCTTTAACCTTGGAGCGGATCTACTCGCGGCCGAGTACCGCGCCTTTGAATCTCTCCGGTTTGTAGCTATCAGCCGCAATCGGGTGGGCCTCGCTCAACAGTATGCAAATACAGCGAATAAGATCTTGCACCTCATTGAGCGCGGGGTCTGGTCTGAGAAGGGTCGCCATTTCGTGGGCTTCTTTTCTCAGAACGGCAGCACGCACGGCTCTGGCGACGCAATGGTTCTTTACTTCGGAGCTACAAAGGATCCGAGTCATATTCGCGGAGCACTCTCCTTCATCGAATCGGCGGAGTACCTGAAAAACATCGGAATCGAAGAGGAAAGCTACCTTGCGCAGACTTTCTATCGCTATGGGGAGATTGACGCTGCGTATGAACGCATTATGGATATTTCTCGCCCAAATAGAGACAGGCGCGATTACCCAGAGGTGCCCTTCTCAGTTATTGGCGCCATAGTGACGGGAATGATGGGCATCGAAGTGGTTGATGACGGCAATTCGGATCCCCCGCTTCTCCATTCCATTTCGCGGCTCTCGAGTAAATCTGGTAGCGCAACTCTAAGTGGTGTTCGTATACGAGGGAATCTGATAGACCTTGAACACGTAGGAGATCGAAGAAGTATCCTGACCAATCGCATAGGAAAAGCAGTACGTTGGAAAGCGACTTTTCCAGGTAGAATTCCGATCCTTATAATGAACGGTCATCCGGTTCACACTAAAATATCCTCCGACGCTGCACGGGCACCCGTCAGTTGGATAATCACCGACGTTCCCGCTGGGGCCACCGTCTCTGTAGGTCGACCTTGATGCGAGATGCAGGAAGCAACGGCAGCATCAAGAGGCAGATCACCCTTCCCCATAGAGGCCGCTGGAAGCTCTGTAGTGCCGGTCAGTGGTTCGGGGCACCTTAGCCGGAAAAGATTGGTGCGACGGGCTCTAGGATATAAGTAATTCATAACTATGGACAGGCGAAATTTTCTAAAGACGACAGGCGCTCTCTTGGCTGCCACTGCTATTCCAGGTGTGACGGCCATGTCCGCGGAACATCCCACTCCGGGTCGTATCGTGTTGCCAATGAATCGCGGTTGGCGCTACCACCCTCACGACGTAGATGGGGCCCTGACAGTTGACTTTGATGACTCGGCGTTTGAGCAAGTCGTCATACCGCATGCCAACGTACGCCTGCCTTGGCACAATTTCGACGACCAGACATACGAATTTACTTCGATCTATCGCCGGCGCTTCAAAACGCCGAGTGCTGCGCAAGGGAAGCGTGTCTTCATCGACTTTGAAGGCGCGATGACGGCGTCCTCTGTATTGATTAACGGCAATTTGCTGGGAGAGTACAGAGGCGGTTTCACGCCGTTTTCATTTGAGTTGACGCGCCACCTCAGGCATGATGGGGACAACGTCCTGGTAGTGCAGCTTGACTCCACGGAACGTGTCGATATCCCTCCGTTTGGAAACGAGATCGACTACCTGACGTTTGGCGGTATCTATCGCGAGGTTGCTCTAAGGATCGTTCCTTCTACTTATCTGGACAACATATTCGCCCGGCCCAAGGATGTGTTGAGTGGCAAGCCGTCACTCGAGGTCGATTGCTTCCTTGCGGGGCAGGAGGGTGCCAGGGGTGAGCTATCGCTCGAGATCGAGCTGCGCGACGGGCAACGCACGTTGGCCAAAGCTGGTCATTTTGTCATTTCGGAAGGCGCGCGGGACCACGATACTTCGGCTGATCCGTCTACTACCGCGCCAGTTTATACAACCACGGAGACCATCAACGATCCAACTCGGCATACCGTATCGCTGCAGGCCATAGAAGGTGTCAAGCTCTGGGATCTGGAGAATCCTAATCTATATACAGTCTATGTTCGGCTGCTGCAAGATGGCCGGGTGATCGACGAGGATATGCGCCGGATTGGCTTCCGCGAGGCGACGTTCACCGACCTCGGATTCTCAATCAATGGCAAGATCGTCAAGCTGCGTGGGCTGGATCGTCATCAGACGTTTCCGTTCGTGGGGCAGGCGATGCCCGCGCGGGTACAGCGTCAGGATGCTTTAATCCTGCGAAAGAACCTGCATTGCAACATCGTAAGGACGTCACATTATCCGCAGTCGCGGCATTTTCTTGACTGCTGCGATGAAATTGGGCTGTTAGTGCTGGAGGAGATACCCGGGTGGCAGCACATTGGACCGGAGCCCTGGAAGCAGATCTCGATCGATAATGTGGGCCGTATGGTTCGGCGGGACTGGAATCATCCGTCGATCATCCTTTGGGGAGTGCGGATCAACGAGTCTAGGGACGACCACAGCTTCTACGTCCGCACGAATGCTTTGGCTCACTCCCTTGATCCTACCCGTCAGACGGGTGGAATCCGGTACTTCCAGGAATCGGAGTTTCTCGAAGACGTGTTTACTATGAACGATTTCGGGTTTCCACTGAAGAAGCCGAACCATCCGCGCTATCTCAACACCGAGTTTGTGGGGCATACCTACCCGACGAAGACCACGGACGATGATGAGAGGCAGCGGGAACATACGTTGCGGCACGCCCGGATCCACAATCAGTTGGCGTCCGATCCGCAATATGCGGGTGGTATCGGGTGGTGCGCGTTTGACTACAATACACATTCAAACTTCGGCGCGGGCGACCGCATCTGTTATCACGGCGTTATGGATATCTTCAGAGAGCCTAAGGCGGCTGCGGGGTTCTACAAATCGCAGTGTGATCCCTCTGAAGAGGTTGTGCTTGAACCTGCGTTTCACTGGGCCAACAGTGATGAGTCAACCAGCTTTACGAAAGCTGTCGTATGTTCCAACTGCGACCATCTGAAGTTTTACATGCGCAAAGACGGCGTTAAGGGAAGTCCCTTGGAACTGATTGCTGAGCTTGATCCGGATCGGACTGAGTTCAACTATCTGACCTATCCGCCGTTCATTCTCGACCGCAGCAAGATTCCATCGAATGAGCGGCATGGATGGGGCGATCTGCGCATCGACGGCTACCTCAAGGGCAATCAGGTGATCTCGAAGTCGCTTTCAGGGCGCGGCGTCGATTCAAAATTCATGCTGCTGCCGGATGATACTTCGCTTGCGGCGGACGGCGCGGATTCAACCCGGGTTGTGCTGCGGGTAACAGATGAGTTCGGCGCCGTACGTCCCTACGCCAACGATCCGATCGTCCTCAAATTGGAAGGACCGGCGGAGCTGATCGGCGACAACCCGTTCGCTTTGATAGGTGGTACGGGCGCTCTTTGGGTTCGTGCGAAGGAGCAGGCCGGCACGGTTAGGCTGATAGCTACGCATCCCTGGCTGGGTTCCCAGACGGTGGAGATTGTCGTGACCAATGCTTCGGTTGAGATGGTTTAGCTGTCATTAAGTCATTTGCTATGAATGGTGGCAGAGATGGGATCGAACCGCCGACGCCGGCCTTTTCGGGGCTGGCGTCGCGCTTGATGGTATCGGATCGACATCCCCGGCTTAAAATCGGCCGTGCTTCGACCCATGGAGACGACGTGCCAGTGAGTTTCAAAAACCGCGCACTCTTCTCACGATTTGGCGTCAAGAGTCTCAAATTTAGCGACAACCAGCGCCAGAGTCTGCTTGGATGTCGCAATTGGGCAGCGCTTCCGGACCTGACAAGAGCATGCTGCACTACGTCACCCGGAGACCTAGTTTTATCCCTCTCCGAATAGGGGAGAATTGTGCGCAAACTTGGCCAAACAGCACGGAGAAAGGGTCAGGAAGAGGTCTCTCTGGAGAGACATCTCCCTGCGTTGAGGTTCTGACGTGCCAGAAGGTTCGAGGGTCCAGAGTGATCGGAAAGCGGGAGAGATCAGAAATCTCGGGTCGGATCTCCAGAAAAAATCGGATAATCTCCTCTGGGAAGGATACCGATCATGTCGCTGCGCAAAGGGTTGCTGTTCGCAATGCTGTTCGCGATCGTTGCCTTGGCCGAGCCCGGAAGGGTCAACGTTTACAAGGCAGAATTTGATGTGCCGAAGCCGAATACATTGTTGCGCGCTCCTGCGCCTGCCACAGCGGCATTGCCTTGGTACGGCAGTTGGCGGGCAAACAAGCCAAGTCGATGGCTCAAGGCATTCCGCAGGAAAGGCGAATTGCTGCCGGCGTCGTTTCTTCCGATTCAATTCAAGAACCCCAAAGATTTACGTATTGGAAAGTTGCTCGTCGCGAGCCGCGGCCTCGGCGACCCGCATTTCGCTGGAACAGTAATCCTGCTAGTTCACTACGATGAAAATGGCGTAGTCGGACTAATTCTCAACCGGCGCACCGATGTGCCGCTTTCTCAAGTTCTTGATCTCAAGGCCGCGAAAGACCGCTCCGACCCGGTCTATATCGGGGGTCCTATGGAGCCTTCGGCTGCATTTGCACTTTTTCAGTCATCGGCCAAGATTGAAAAAGCTGAG
This sequence comes from uncultured Acidobacteriaceae bacterium, assembly GCA_963756685.1. GTDB lineage: Bacteria > Acidobacteriota > Terriglobia > Terriglobales > Acidobacteriaceae > Edaphobacter. The sequence continues at coordinate 99,875 of CAVWON010000001.1, read as the reverse complement.
AACATCTTCGGTGGGGTTTATTTGATCTCAGACAAAGGCCTCTTCGAAAAAACAATCTCGGCCAGGCCTGACCCTAAGGTTTTTCACGTTTACGTGGGATATGCCGGATGGACGCAAGATCAATTGCGGACCGAGGTGCAATTGGGCGCGTGGTTCGTTTTTCCGGCAGACACCGCTACAATATTCAATTCCGATCCAGATTCTTTGTGGTTGCAGATGATTCAGAAGACAGAGTTGCGATTGGCGAAGGCGGAGCCCTTCGTAGAAATCTCCCAGCCGGTAGAAATGTTTTGATAAAATCCGGAGTCATTCATTATTCATGCGCGCCACACTGCCCAAGCAGTCGATCGATCGCTCTGTTATCACCAACTGAGAGTCGTATACCCGACTTTCGTGCGCAAAACGCCACCTCTTGTAAGGAGGCTTTCCATTATTAATTCATTTCGATCATTCGTTTTCGGATACTCACGCGATGTTCGGTGGGACGACATGTTCGATAACGCAATCTTGGGCCCCTTCCCAAAGAACCATACGCCCTAGTTCGCGCAGAAATTCATGGCGATCCGCGATAGTCAAAAAGTGATTTCCTGCAAGTGGACCTATCTTGCTACTAAAGGCACATGCTCCGTAAGGAATGAGTAATTCCGGCTCGCTTAGACCGGCGGCATAGAGCAGTATCTGTCCTGGCGGTGGATGGCTCGTTTGGTTTTCAGCATCCAAAGAAGTTTCCCATTTCCCCAAGGGGATCCAGCATGCCTCGCCACTCCAGCGGCAATGAAGGATCTTCATTTTGAAAGGCAGAAGCTTTCGGAAGGTATCACAGGTTTTCGAAGCGGCCGCTTCCTCGAGATGCGCAGTGAATTCGAGTGTAACGATGCGAATAATTAGATCGGCGGACGCTTTAGTATTACTAGTTTTGGTAGGTGAATGAAGATTTGAACTCATTTGTCGTCCCGTCCGCGATTCCGCCCTGTCCCCGAAAAGAGCGCGATGCAATCTTCGCACGGGCCGTAAATATGCCTGTCAAACCTCTTGACAGATCGACGCATCTGGATGTGTAGTAGTTGTGTTAGCACGGTGAAGGAGTTCACCCTTAACCGCTGTCCCTCCGATAGGCCGGACAGATGATGACTCCTAACAGGGAATCCTGTTGCGGAGTCATGTCCACGGCGCGATCCCTGACCTAAAACTTGGAGCTTAGATCCATGGCAAATACATGGGTTCTTTCCGCTTTGTGGGTCGGTCTTGCGTTGATCGCGACGCTGCTCGCCATCTGGCTCCGGATGTCGACTGCACTGTCGGAGATCGTCGTCGGTACGGTAGCTCAGTTAGTAATTGGGGCGGCATTTGGCCGCGGTGGACTACTGGGAAGCACCGAGTGGATCACGTTCCTGGCCGGCACCGGAGCCATCGTTTTGACTTTCCTCGCTGGAGCCGAACTCGACCCCGCCATCTTCCGCAGCAAATGGCGTGAATCCTTGGTTATCGGTCTCGCGGGATTCTTCGGCCCGTTCCTGGGGTGCACCTTGATCGCTCACTTTCTGCTGCACTGGGCCATCATGGCCAGTTGGCTCTGCGGTGTCGCCCTTTCGACTACATCAGTCGCCGTCGTGTACGCGGTCATGCTCGAACTCGGTTTCAATACGACCGAATACGGCAAGGCGATCCTGGCCGCATGTTTCATCAATGATCTCGGAACGGTGATTGCGCTTGGGCTTATCTTTTCCCCGTTCACGATCAAGACACTTATCTTCGTCGGAGTCTGTGTCGTCGTTTTCGCGGTGCTTCCATTTCTGACCCCGTGGTTCTTCAAAAAATACGGCGGCCGCGTCTCAGAGCTTGAGGCGAAGTACATCCTATTCTTGCTATTTGCCTTGGGCGGATTGGCTCTCTGGGCTGGCAGTGAACCCGTGCTCCCTGCCTACCTCATTGGGATGGTACTTGCTGGCACCGTGGGCAAGGACCACTCTCTCATCCGTCGCCTGAGAACCCTGACCTTTGGATTTCTTACGCCGTTCTATTTCATCCGTGCCGGTTCCTTTGTTTCCGTGCCCGCACTCGTTGCCGCGCCAATTGTGCTCCTGGTTCTCTTTGGCGCCAAGATGTTGACCAAAATCGTGGCTGTGTTCCCTGCGGTGCGCCTTCACAAATATGAAGGGACAGCGGGGCCTATTACACGCTCATGATGTCGACTGGACTTACCTTCGGCACGATATCGGCGCTCTTCGGTCTGAACCACAAAATCATCAACCAGGCCCAATATTCGTATGTCGTGGGAACAGTCATCGCCAGTGCTGTCATTCCAACTGTCATAGCAAACATGTTCTTCCTGCCTCGGCACCTCCTACCAAAGAAAGCAGACGGGAGCGAACCAGAGCGGGTTCCGGAGCAGCCAGCGGAGGCGGGAGCGGTCTAGGAGGGTTTTATGGCACGCCAAACAAAACAGGTCTTTGAAACCATTCTCGTCGCATATGATGGCTCTCCCCAGTCTCAGAGAGCCACGGATCTCGCCTTCTCGCTGGCCGAAGCGATGTGGTCCAAGGTGCTAGTCTTTGCCGTGATTCGTCCTCCAGAGCCAGCTGCCCGCGTTGAACTCAATGCCGTTCTCGAGGAAGCTCGCGAGCACTACGAACAGAGCTTCATTAGCTTGCGCGAGCAAGCAAACCTAAAGGGGGTGGAGCTTGAAACCGACATCGCGGTTGGTCACCCTGCCGAGCAGATTGTGCATCGGGCTGAACAGGCAAACATTAGTTTGATTGTCATGGGAAGACGCGGCATGTCCATCTTTCGTAGGTGGATGCTTGGCTCAATTTCAGAGCGCGTGCTCCGTTATGCACATTGTCCGGTGATGGTGGTTCACTGAGGCGCAAGACGAAAGGGGTCGAACTCATAGCAATTGGCGGCATGCTGGTCTAAATCAAAGGAGTGAACTTGATGTCTGAGATTGCAACATTAGAAGCTCTCGAAATTCTGGACTCCCGCGGAAACCCTACGCTTGCGGTGACTGCGACTCTAGCGAGCGGCGTCAAAGCCACCGCCAAGGTTCCATCGGGTGCCTCGACTGGAAAACGGGAGGCAATCGAGCTGCGGGACCAAGATAAGAAGCGGTACAACGGAAAGGGCGTTCTCAACGCCTGTGCCAATGTTGAGGGAGCTATTCAAAACGCCGTGGTTGGCATGCACGCAGGCAATCAACAGGAACTGGACAGAAGGCTTTGCGAACTGGACGGGACGCCGAATAAGTCTCGCTTAGGTGCGAATGCAATCCTGGGCGTCTCGCTATCGGTAGCCCATGCCGCCGCGGCAGATGTTGGACTGCCGCTCTACGCATACCTGGCGGAGGAACAGTCTTTCGTGCTCCCGACGCCGATGTTGAACGTATTGAACGGCGGCAGACATGCCGATAACAATGTTGATTTCCAGGAGTTCATGATTGCTCCCGTTGGTGCTTCTTCGTTTAGAGAGGGATTGCGAGCTGCGGTCGAGGTATTTCATTCCTTGAAAGCTGTGCTGCAGCACGCAGGTTACAGTACAGCAGTCGGGGATGAAGGCGGGTTTGCTCCAGAGCTTAAATCCAATGAAGAAGCGATCGAACTCGTCCTCGATTCGATCCAGAAGGCGGGTTACAAGCCGGGCAAGGACATCGCTATCATGCTTGATCCAGCGGCGAGCGAGTTCTTCGAGGATGGGTCGTATGTTTTCCGCAAGTCTGACCAGAGGCGTCTGAGTTCGGACAAAATGATCTCTCTCTGGCAAGACTGGCTGCGGCAGTATCCTGAAATCTGGTCTTTGGAAGATGGCCTAGCCGAAGAGGATCGGGAAGGGTGGCAACAAATTAGTAAGCAACTGGGCGGCAGAATTCAGTTAGTGGGCGATGACAATTTCGTCACGAATCTTGAAATCTTTCGTCGCGGCATAGAAGATGGCATTGCGAATACGATTCTCATCAAACTCAACCAGATTGGCACGCTTACTGAAACCCTTGAATGTATTGCCCTCGCACAAGAAAGCGGATATGGAGCCGTTATCTCGCACCGATCCGGTGAAACTGATGACACAACCATCGCGGACCTTGCCGTTGCAACTGGCGTCGGTCAGATCAAGACAGGATCAGCGAGCCGTGGGGAACGAGTCGCCAAATTCAATCGGCTGCTCGCCATTGAACGTGAGCTGGGAAGCAATGCTCGTTATGCCGGCAATACTGTTTACGAACGTTGGGGACGATCTAGCCGGGAACCCGATGATGCGGGGAAGGGAACCGAGGAACCCGCAAAGAGCTAAGCAAATTCGACAGTGTGTTGGAGTTCACCGTAATAGCCCTTACTGGGCAGATGACTCCTCGAAGTTCTTCACCATTCGGGAGGAATCATGGCGGAACGGAACTCAGAGACCACGATCATGCGACGTCCAGGAGATCTCAACGCGAACCAGCAAACCCGACTGCGCATTACTTGCCGACATATCGACAAGGTGCTCAGTAACATCGAGGACATTCTCCATGCAGCAACTTCGCAGTCTCAATTTCCTCGCTATATTGTGGATATCAATCCGGCCCAAATCCGCGTGATTGAGGACTACATCCGCCGTCTGCGGTCTCAGTTGGTCAGCACCGTTGCATGGCAACAGATGAAACCAGAGCCGCCAGACATCCCAGCGACTCGAGCCATCCTGGCCCATCTGACTTTTGTTGATATCGCAATTGAGGAATTGAAGCCAAGCTATATGCGCGGTTCCGGGGCCGTCCCTGAGGATGCGGTCGGGGAACTCAATGGTGTCGTCCACGAACTCCGTTCCCTCGTCAGCGGAATGGAACACTACCTCAAGCATGAGCTCGGTACCGATCTTGAGAAAAGATTGGAGCACCTTGAACAGACAGGCCTCGACGTAGCTCTGCTGCGGCTCTTGGAACAAATCACAACGCGAAACGGCTTGGTAGAATTTCGGCTAAGGATCGACGCACTTGCCTCCAGGTTGGAGGATGACAGCTTCGAGGTTGCTCTTTTTGGGCGCGTGAGTTCGGGTAAATCATCACTTTTGAACGCCCTGCTTGGGATCAACGTGCTCCCGGTAGGGGTCAACCCGATTACAGCAGTTCCTACTAAGCTACGCTATGGCGCCAGTCTCAAAGCTGCGGTCTCGTATGGAGATGGCCGGAGCGCGCTTGTTTCGATTGAGGAGCTCTCTCGCTTGGTGACTGAGCAAGGTAACCCTGGAAATCTCGCAAATATTGTCCGAGCCATAGTGGAAGTCCCTTCCCCAAGATTGCAACAAGGTATCTTGCTGATCGACACACCAGGACTTGGCTCTCTGGCGAGACGCGGCGCATCGGAAACCCTTGCTTACCTTCCTTCCGCTGATCTCGCTCTACTCCTGATTGATGCTGGCGCAACTCTAAATGAGGAAGATCTCGGCACGCTGCGTATGCTTTACGGGGCAGGGATTCCTGCATTAGTTTTGCTCAGCAAGGCTGATCTACTCGCCAACGGGGACCTTCATCGGGCCACGGCCTATATCGTGGAGCATATCAAGCACGATCTTGGTCTCAGTGTCGTAGTTCATCCAGTGAGCGCATTGAGCAAGTACCCCGTCATGCTTGATCAATTCTTTGAGCGCGAGCTATTTCCGCGTTTTGAAAAGGCGCGGACGTTAAGAGAGGCTTCCGTGTCGCGAAAAATTGGAGCACTGCGTGAGTCAATTACTACGGCGATCGAGAGCAATCTCGATCGTGCAAAGCGGACCGATTCAAAGTCCACGATCGACCTTTCCGATCTCGAATCGACTCTCCGTATAGTTACAGGTGCGGTGGGCGAACATTACACAGCCCTCTCTCTGGCGTTCCACGAGTTTGGAGAAAAACCAAACGCAGTACTGGATCTGGTTGCGGATCAGGCTTTGGTGTGGACGCACATCGGCTCAGCGACTCGGATTTCATCGCTGCAACTCTCTGAAAGCATACACAATGTCGTATGGCAGCTCGTGCAGAGGCCTGTCGAACAACTACGGACGACGGGGAACCATGCGATCAACAGTCTACAGCAGATAGCAAAGGAACTGGGGAAGACGGATGCCCCAACTCGCGGGGAGTTTGAGATGTTGCTTAGGGAAATGCCCCGCTTCGAATTGGCAACGCTTCCAGAGGAGATAACCCTCGGTCGTTGGAAGATTCTGGGTGATCGGATCGTTCGTTCCCGCATCAAGGACAGCCTGCAAGAGAGTATCGGCTCTCTGTTAAAGAAGGAGTTGCATCTTTACGGTTCGGCATTGTCCGGATGGAGCGAGCAAATCGTGCGGAAGCTGGAAACACTGGTCAACTCCTATGGTGACGCCTATCGTGTACAGATTCACCGAATTAGCGGTACTTCGGACGAGGCGGTCGATGTCGGCCAGCTTCAGAGTGATCTCGATCTCTTGCGAAACTGGAATTTAACAAGGATTGCCGATTTTGCTGAGAAGCTTGCATGAGCGAGGAGAAATAGAGCTTGCAAAAATACGTTCTCATTGCAGTCGGCGGCGCGCTTGGTTCTCTAGCCCGGTTTTGGGTTGGCTCAACTATCGCCAACCGATTTGGCACCAAATTTCCCTATGGGACTTTTGTGATCAATATCACAGCTTGCCTGATCATTGGCTTTTCATTGGCTTTCCTGGGGAGGCGTGCAGAGCTCAACGCCGCGTGGAGGTTCCTAATTCCGATAGGCTTTGTTGGAGCCTACAGTACATTCTCGACCTTCGAATGGGAGACCTTTTCCAGTTTGCAGACGGGTGCCTTCTTCGTGGCTGCCCTCTACGTTGTTTCGAGCTTCTTCCTTGGCCTGGTAGCTGTATGGTGTGGAGTCTTGATCGCGAGGCTTTTCTTATGAGAGCGCACAAGGTTTTGAACTATGAATCGATTCTGCAGGTGCTCGGTGAAGGGGGCTGCCCCTTTTGCCGGTTTATGAAGAACTTCCAGACGGCTTTGCTTCAGGAACCAAAAGGAGAGGTCCGATCATCTGTGCAACTTCCATACCTGGGGACTTGCTGCGACCCAGCAGGCCGTGTCAGCTGCAGAACACTTTATGTCTCTTCTTCGGGAACAATCTGGAGTGGTTCCAGGTTTCTCTTGCACCATCTGCACCTTACTGCAAGAGGAAGAAGATCTTCGAATCCGTGAATTTATCAGCTACAGCGAGCATAAGCTCGTTGCCCAATGGCTACGGTCTCAAGCGGTCCTCTGCATGGTCCACGGAGCGAAGCTCAAACACGGTGCGCCACCGGTCGTTCTCTCCGCGATCAACTCCATCATGGAAAGGTGTCGACGACAACTCGTGCAAGATCTCACACGTCTGCACAGTGAATACCTCCCAGATGCCGAGAGGTGGGGAGTTCTGGGACGCGCAGCGGAATTTATGGTTTCACAGCGTGGACTTCACACATAAAAGGGGTGAGACATGTTATCTGCCGGAAAGGCTGTGAAAGTTTCCATCTATCTGAGCGAGGGCTCCACCCATCACGGAGCACCAACGTATTCCAGCATTCTGGATTTTCTGTTCTTCCGCGGGGTCTCAGGTGCGACCGTGTTGAAAGGTGTCGCGGGATTCGGTGCGGATCACCACTTGCATTCTTCAAGCCTCGTTGACATCTCCGATCACCTTCCTTTGAAAATTGAGTTCATAGAGACGAGAGAGAAAGTCGACGAAATAATTGGAAAGCTCGAGGACATGGCGGGTTCCGGCATGATCGAGTTGCAGGAAACAACGGTTGCCAAGCCTGCTCAGCTCTCAAGACCGAAGGAGGCACCTATCCCTGGGCACGTCAAAATCGAAGGCAAGGCGCAACTGATGCGGATCTTTATTGGTGAGAGTGACCAATGGCAGGGCAAACCGCTTCACGAATCGCTGGTTCGCGCGTTGCGTGCGAATGATCTCGCGGGTGTAACTGTCTACCGGGCGATTCTGGGCTACGGAGCACATCGCAGAGTCCATAAAGCGAAGCCGATGCATCTGTCGCACGATTGCTCGATCATGCTCTCAATCATCGACACCGAAGAGAAGCTGCGGAACTTTTTGCCCATTGTGGACCAGATGGTCCAGGAGGGTCTAGTTGTCCTTTCGGACGTGGACGTTATCAAGTATGCCCATCGCGGGGCTGAAGGGGCTGAAACAAGCGAAGAGAAGGGGTGAGCCATGAGAGAAGAGTTTCAGGCCAGGATGTTGCGCATCCACTTTACAGAGGCGGACAAGTGGCACGGCAAGCCGTTGCATGAGGCGATCGTTGCAAAGTGCCAGGAACTTGGGATTGCGGGTGCAACTGTCTATCGCGGCCTCGAAGGCTTCGGGGCGAGCGCCAGGATCTATCACGCCCGGAGCCTGTCCTTCTCAAAGCAAGTTCCGATCATGGTGAGCGTCATTGACACCGAAGACCAGATTCAACAATTGATTCCTCACTTAGACCGGATGATTACGGGGGGCTTGGTTGCCAGCTCCACTGTCAAAGCCATCCGTTATTCACGATTGAAAGAGGAAGCCAAGTGACTAGGTAAGAAGAGAATAGCGAAGCCACCGCATGGCCGCCATTGACCAAACCGTAGAACGTCCTTCGATTGAGGCAGTGTTGCACACTCTGCTCAGGGTCGAGGATTGTGGGGGTGTCAACAAGAGCTTGCGAGAGAAGCTACAGTCGCTAGAGAGAAAGCTAGTCTCAAATCAACTTCACCTTGCTGTTCTCGGCCAAATGAAGCGTGGTAAGAGCTCCTTCATCAATGCGCTCCTTGGGGCAGAGGTCTTGCCGACCGGCCTTCTTCCCGTGACAGCAGCAATCACGGAGATCAAGTACGGGCCCACTCCGTGTGCCATAATCCTCCGCACCACGGGACAACGAGAGGAAGTTGGTATAAGCACGCTGGCGGACTACATCACTGAGGCGGGAAACCCTGGCAACAAGAGGCAGGTCGCGTCTGTTGAGATTACCTACCCTTCCCCGTTTCTGGAAAGCGGCATGATTCTCATTGATACCCCAGGCATCGGGTCCACGCATGCTCACAACACGCGAACCACAGAAGCCTATCTTGAGCATGTGGATGCTGGGATTGTGGTCTTTTCTGTGGATCCGCCAATCACCGAGGTCGAGTCGCAGTTTCTGAGGGAGATCAAAGGAGACATTCCTAAACTGTTTTTTGTCTTGAATAAGACCGACATCGTCTCGGCGGAGGAAGCATCCCATATTCTGCGCTTCCTTGAGGAAGAGTTGGTTCGGCTACAGATGGATTCGCCTGAGATTTTTCCACTGTCAGCACGCCAAGCTCTCCAACAGAAGCGGCAGTCTTCTTGCACGCCGGCCTCGAGCGAGATTGAAATCTTCGAGCGGCGATTTCGAGTTTTCCTCGCTGAAGAGAAGGGACAAGTGCTGATCCGTTCTGTAACTCTGGACGCCCTGCACATTGCTCGCACGCTTAGATTTGCAGTAGCAATTGGTGTCCGTGCTGGGAAAATGAACACCGAAGAACTGCGTCGCAAAAGACTGGCGCTGGATCGGTTGCTGAAGTGTGCAGAAACTGACCTCCGCGAACTCCAAGTTCTGCTAAGGCAACATTCAGTCGACCTGATCGGGCGCGTCGAACACGATTTGTCCGCACAGGTCGTAGCCTCAGTTCCTGTGGTGCGGCAACATTTGCAACAGTTTCAAGCTCAACACCCAAACGAAACCGGGCGAGACTTCGGTGCGCTACTCGAAGTCTTCTTGACAAAAGAAGTAGAAGCGACGTTTCGGAATTGGAAACTTTGGGAGGACGATGAGATTCAAACGCAACTTGACGAGATATCCTCTCGCTTTGTCGCTCAGGCAAACGGAATACTGGAGCGACTTCAGGAAGCTGCCGGCGCGCTCTTTGAAACGCCGATTGAGCGTTTGTCGGTTACGTGTCCCCTGCGTGTGGACAGCCACCTGCACTACCGGGTCGAGCGTGTTTTTTATTCGCTGGAGCGGTTTCTTCTTCTGTTACCTCGCTTTCTCCAGCGTCCAATTGTCCTGCGGAGAATGAACGAGCGGCTTTGGAGCATGCTTGACATGAATGCAGGCCGTATTCGTTACGACTATCTCGAGCGCCTCGAGTCGAGCATAGCTCAGTTCGACAACGATCTTTGTGCTGCGGTCATCATGGTGACCGACAGTCTTAAGTCAGCTTTGAGCGAGGCGGACGTCGGAACCCATCACCAGACAACGACGCTCGATGTCCTGGGATCAGTCATAAGAGATTGCTCTCAACTGCTAGCGTGAACCAGAGCCAATTCCAACTAGCTACGGCGAAGCCGATGTCGAACGCATTTAGTCTAAAGGCGGTTACAAAATGAAGCCGTCCATTTTAAATTATCTGTTTCTTATAGCCGGTCTAATCGGTGTGCCAATCTTCATGCGTCGTTGGGGAAGGAAGGCTCGTCCCTCGCATACCTCAATTAACGGACAACCATGACAGAACACGTGGTCTGGCGCAGTACAACCTCGGAGATGGATCCCGCAAACCATTGACGAATTCTGTGGAGGTCACTTTGGCCGACGATGACGAGGTCGACATCGTCCGCTGTTGCGCGCTTTCGAATCTGCTTGGCAGCCCAACCTTCGACGATCTCAATTGTCATTTCGACATCGAGAGACCGTCCGAGAATCAAAAACTTTCCAAATCGTTCTTCCATCTTGCGTCGACGGATAGTTGGATCTTCCGATGGCCGCGCCTCTAAAAACATAACTGGCGGGAAGACACCAAATAAAACTACCTCCGCCTGCAATCTTGCGGCGAGCCTCAAGCCCAAGTTGACTGCTCGCTCTCCTGCGGGCGATCCGTCGTCGGTAACAAGAATCCTTTGGAACATGGCGCTTGTCATGACCTGTCCCTCCCTCGACCCGCAATATTTGCGCAAGGCGGACATATCTTGCCCGGCTAACACTTTTTAAGTCCGATTATTCTTTAGCTCAAGCCATTTCGGAGATAGTGCACCGCCAAAAATGAAGGTGAAGCGGAGACGGAGCCAACGATTTTCCGCCCTGCTTGGATCAGCAATAACGTTCTCAGCCTCTTCACCTCGCTGTGATTTCTCCACCTTTACCGTGTTGCAGATTGATAGCACTTCAGTGTCGGAACATCCCCGTCGCTGAATGCATCGTTTTCAAAATCCCCCAGACAAATGGCACCATCACAACGGCCCAAATTACAACGATCTTCCAGGACGGTGTTCGGGGTTGTGTTTCCATGGTTCACCTCTACATAAGCTTTTGCAGCTAGGTACCCTACGCTTGTCAGTGAGGCGTGATGGCAGTCTTAAACAAGAAAGACTCCGGCCATATGCCAGGAGTCATAAGCCTTCCATTTCGGAAGACGGTTAGTGGTGGATTCCATCACCTATCTCGAAATCAATCGAGACGAAAGACACAGTAGCATGGGCTGGGGTCAATCTGCAAAGAGGACTGGGACTTTTGGGCCAGCCTCCAAGCCAAGCGCACGGAAAGCAGTGTTATCGGGAGCTACGAAGAGTCGTGCCTCCGCCCTCTCTACTCGGTGTCGATGGGTGATAAATCGCCAAGTCAGTCAGTGACGTACCCCCTACAATGCGAAGTTGATGCTATGCGGTACTAATCTTCCAGTTTGTTCGCAAATGGCCGCAAGAATTGATTTGGCAGGTCGCTACCCGGCAAGAACTGGCAATACCTTATGGGCGTGCCAAAACGGGGCAAATGAAATGTCCTGCGGTATAGCTGAATTCAGGGGGCCCCTTCTGTGGACACTCGACAACACTTGAAAACTGTCCAAAGTGCCGGTCGAAATCCCGACTGAGAAAGATTTACCACACCGGTCGCCAGAACCAATTCCGCGCCGACACCGGCCGCAGCTCGCGGAAATAGGCGTTCAGTGCATTGCTGGCAAGGCACGCATTATTTGGATGTCAAGTTAACTGAGGAGCGTGTAATTTGCAAAAACTGGATGCAACGGGAGCTTTGATCAGAGACATTTCAAGGCGAACTCCTAGGTTGTGACCGAGTCCGAGCTACTTCACAGGACAATCCCTGCGCCCAGTGTCGGCAACACTCGCAATCAACCATCTCCCGCCCTGGCGAACAAGATTGAACAAATCTGTGCCGCAGTGGTCGACTTTGCCGTCGATGAGAAATTCGAACGGGGCCCACACTACCGCGAGGTCGTTGTCGATGCGCACCAGCGGGTCGTGGATCCGCTCCTCGATGTGCGTCGTTCCTGGCTTTCCAACACGCTCCGCGAAGGCGTCAAAGGTCATCTGAGTCGGCTTGCCGTCGCGCATCAGCACCATTGTGCCGCCGGGCAGCAGTGGTGCCTTGATTGCCGCCGCGTCACGCTTGGCCATGCCGTCAAACATCGCCTGCACAGGAGCAAGGACGGCTTGCTCTTCCGGTGTTACCGCGTGCAGCGAAGCTGTGAGCAAACCGGCGGCGGCCGCTCCGACTAAAACTAAACCCAAATGGATTTGGCGAAAGGTCTTCATCGCTCCCAATTCTAAACTAGCCGTTGTGGTGCAGTCGGTCAGTTACACGAATTGATTGAAGTCCTGAAGCCGAATCGCAACCGTTGGCTGCGGCTAGATGTCCTTTTGAAGTACGACGAAACGCAGATCATCGCGGAGCGGTCTGCCAAAGCGTTCGTCGCCGTAAGGGAAGGGCCGCGTTTCGCCTGTCAGGGTGTAGCCCCGTCGTTCGTACCATGCGATGAGGGTGTCCCGCACATTCACGACCGTCATTTGAATCCGCCGTCCGCCGCGTTCCTTCGCGAAGTCTTCCGCGGCGGCCAACAGAGCGCGTCCCAATTTTCTTTTTTGCAGATCGGGCCGGACTGCCAGAAGCCCCAGATACCAGATTCCGTCCTTCTTCGGATCCAGCAAGACTGTTCCCAACAGCGGTCCGTCGGTCTCATCGCGATATGTAAGCAAGTGTGCTTCGGGCTTTGCGGCCAGATCCTCTCTGAGAAGAGATTCGTTCAGCCGCTGTCCCTCGACGAAATGTGTCTCTACGTTCCAGCTTGCTGACGGGCCAGTGCCTCGAAAGGCCTGGTTGACCAGGTCGACGATTGCGGCGTAGTCACCTTCAACGGCAGGATTAAGCAACATTCGTATGGCCCTCAAGGGGAGGTCCCACGCGGCATCCACCACATTGGCAACTACGCTACTCGGCGGGTTTGCCGTGCGGTGGCGGCGGGATCGTAATGTCTATATTCGTCACCTTGCCGAGAGTGTCGAGCTTTGGAGTGATCTGTGCTTCGTTGCCGACTACGACGATGGCCAGCTTTGATACGTCGATGTACTTATTGGCCACACGCGTCACATCGGCTGCCGTGACCTTTTCGATGCCGCTCTTGTACTTCTCGAGCGTGTCGGCAGGGTAGCCGTAGAAAGCAAGGACCACTTGCTCGTTCAGGGTCTTGTCGGGTGAGTCATAGTGAAAGATAAACGAGTTGAGGACTTGGTCCTTGGCTTTGTTGAGTTCGGCGGGTGTGGCTGGGTCGGTCTTGAGGCGACCAATCTCCGCGAGCATCGCCTGAGTTGCGGCGACGGTAGATTGACTCTTGGTTGCAGCTTCGACACGGAAAGTTCCCGGATGATCGTACGCGGCCCCGAAGCTGCCGCCGACGCTATACGCAAGGCCGAGCTTGGTGCGAACGTTCTGCACAACGCGCGAGCCGAAGCCGCCGGAGAATATCTCGTTCATCACGCTGAGCGCATAGTAGTCGGGATTGCTGCGCTCGGTGCCCAGGCCAACGATGACGACGTTCGACTGGTTGACGTCGGCCTTCTCGACGAAGTTGACGCTGTGCTTCGGATCGGTGAAGGTGGCTTTGACTGACTCGAATTTCTCGCCGCGCTGCAACGCTTCGAACGCCGCACGGAGCTTCGCCTCCATGGCCGCGCCGTCGAAGTCGCCGGAGATAGCGACGATCATGTTGTTGGGAACGACCGTCTTGTCGTGCCATGCCTTCAGGTCGTCGAGCGTGACCGATTCGACCGTCGCGTATTCGGGATCTCGCGCGTAGGGACTATGGGCGCCATAGGCGAGCTTGATCGCCTCACGGCTCGCGATCCCCGCCGGGTCGTCGTTGCGTCGCGCAATTCCGGTCTCCAGCTGGCCCCTTGCAAGTTGCAGCTTGTCGGCCTTGAAGGTCGGATGGAGTAACAGGTCCATCGTGGCAGCGAAGACACTGTCGTAGTCGCCCTTGAGACTCGACCAGCTGACCGAGGTCGAGGCGAGTCCGCCGCCGGTCTCGATCGATGCTGCTTTTGCCTCCAGCTGATCATCGAGCTTGTCCCCGTCGATGGTCGCCGTGCCGCTGGTGCGCCAGGTTTCGCCGTAAAGGGAGACCAACCCGACCTTCGCGTCCGGCTCGTCACGGCTGCCGCCTCGAATCAGGATCGTGCCGTTGATGAACGGCAGCTCGTGGTCCTCCTGCAGGAAGATCACAAGGCCATTGGCAAGCTCAATTCGCCTTGGCTGCACCGGCTTGAACGCATGCAGCGGCGGCACAGGAATTTTCTTCCAGGGTTGCGCGGTTACGGCAGGCTTTGCCGTGTTTTGCGACGGGGCGGGCGCGCTTTGAGCAAAGCTGATCGTTGCCAGCATGGCCGATAGTAGGAGACTCGCAATACCAATCGTCGACGGCCGCTTCATTTCGCATCTCCGTCGCTCTGTGCTGCAGGCATTGTCAACATGGCGGTACCCGGGGCCGGTCGTTGTGGTGGGACAAAGTCGATCTGCGCACTGGTTCGATTACTTTCTATGAAGATCTTGTTGGCTACGCGGCGCACGTCCGCTTTGCTTACGGCATCGATCTTGTTGACTTGGCGAAATAACTCACGCCAATCACCGTAACGTGTCTGATACTCGGCTAGTTGATGTGCGAGCCCTTCGTTATTACCCAGGCCACGCAGCAGATCGGCGCGAGCGCGGGTCTTGAACCGCTCGAGCTCCTCATCGGAGACATCTTCGCTCTTCAGGCGGTCAAGTTCTTTGTGGATAGAGGCCCGCATCTCGCCGGGCATGTGGCCCGGGAGGGGGACGGCGTACACGGCGAATAGTCCTGGGAATTTGTATCCCGGAAATCCGCTGAAACCCTGGGCCTCTGCAGCGATCGACTGGTCGCGTACAAGGCTGCGATAGAGCCGGGCGGTGCGGCCATTGGAAAAGATGTCGGCGATGGCGTCGTAGACGGAGTCGTCCGCGTCGCGATAGTCGGGACGATGGTACCCCTCGATATAGAACGGTTGCGTGGCTTCCCGGATCGTAACGGATTTCTCCGCGACCTGCTGAGGTTCAACCGTCGTCATCGGCTCGGGCTTAGGCCCGGCAGGAATGGGCGAGAAATAGCGTTCGAGCACAGGCATCGTCTCGGAGGCCTTTACGTCGCCAACGACTGCGATCACGATGTTCGAGGGCACGTAGTATTTCTCGTGGAAGGCAGTGGCCTCAGTGGCAGACACCTGGCTGATCTCGCTCTCCCACCCGACGCCGGGCCGCCGGTAGGGATGCGAGACATAGGCCGTGGCGACGAACTGTTCAATCATGCGTCCGACAGGGTCTGAGTCGACTCGCATACGACGCTCCTCCTGGACCACGTTGCGCTCCTTGTAGAACTCGCGTTCGACCGGGTGGCCGATGCGCTGGCTCTCAAGATAGGCCCAGAGCTCGAGGCGATTGGACGGCATGCTCCAGAAATATTGCGTCGAGTCTTCGGCGGTCGATGCGTTGATGCCCACTGCGCCGTTCTCCTCGGCGATTGCGGAGAACTGGTTCGGGATGACGTACTTCTGCGCCTCGGCCTGAGCGTCCTGGAAGACCTTCAGCAGCTCAGCGAGCTTTGCGGGGCTTTGTCCTACGCGTTTACGGTACTCGGCATCATAGGCCGCGTAGGCAACTTCAACCTTGGCAAGGGCGATTTTCTCGGCGGGGTAGTTCGTCGTGCCGATCTCGGTCGTGCCCTTGAAGGCCATATGCTCAAACATGTGGGCGAGCCCGCTCGCTCCCTGGGGGTCGTCGGCTGAACCCGCGTCGACCAGCGTGTAGAAGCTGAAGACGGGTGCCTCGGGGCGCTCGCAGACGATCAGCGTCAGGCCGTTGGGGAGGACCTTCACGGTGGTGCGTCTTTCAAAGCTTGCCAGGTCCTGCGCCTTCGCTGCCCAACCAAAGGCGATCGCACACAGAGCGATCGCGGCAACTCTACTTTTTACTCGCACCAAACTGTCCTCCAGAGACTCTTCAGCCAAGAATCCAACTATACCG
Source organism: uncultured Acidobacteriaceae bacterium (assembly GCA_963756685.1). Taxonomy (GTDB): domain Bacteria; phylum Acidobacteriota; class Terriglobia; order Terriglobales; family Acidobacteriaceae; genus Edaphobacter. The sequence continues at coordinate 83,618 of CAVWON010000001.1, read as the reverse complement.
AATCGAGAAGTGGGTTCTAGGTGCCAAGGCGGAATAATCCGTTCCATATATGACGTATCCGCCACCACATTCGTATCAGCCAACTCTCTGTTTCCGCCTTGATTGTGAGGACGGCCGCGCTGAGAAACTGCTGCTGTGTCCATGTGTTGCGGGCCGCGCTGGGGCCGCGACGCATACAGTGCTCGGCTGCATGCGCCCATGCCCCCGCCTCGACGGCCGCAACCAGGTGAGGGAAGCCTTTGAACAAGCCTTCGGGTCCGAGGTTGTAGATCATGTCGAGGAGCGCCATCTTTACGCCATCAGGGAGAGCGTCGTAAAGAGGGAACTGGATTCGCAGGTTCGCCTCGAAGCTCTCGAGCACGGATTTGAGCTCTGCGTCGATCGTCTGCTGCGTGAGTTCGAGGGAGCTTGGAATCTTGTAGAACGCGGAGGCCCGGCCCAGCATCATTGCGTCGACGCGTGCGTACTCAGCAGCGATCTCTTCCTGGGTAGCAGCGCGAGCGCCCCGGACGAACGGGAGCGTCTCGGCAGCTTTGGCGTCGGGCAGCATCAGGCCAACGCCTACGGTTACTTTGCCCACCGTGTCGCGATACATCCACGGAACGCAGCCCTCAAACTCTTTCAACTTTGCGAGCGATTGCTCTAGATATGTCGCCACAATACCGCCAGCCTAGCATGCCCGTGCCCGCGGCTCCAATTTGTTCGATTAGAGCGCAGGTCGGGTCAAACTAATGCTGCTTGTGCGTGGCGAAGTTAGTTTGTTGAGCGAACCATTGCAAGGCCGCCATGTTAAGCGATGCTGCAAAAGACAGGCTTTATTCCGGTAGTGCTTACTCCAACCATCGATCCGCCATCGTTGCGAGTCAAGCTGATCTCGGCCCTGCCGTTGCACATCTCGACGACACGCGATGCCGTTGGGGTCCCGCGATTATCGATGAGCGTGCCCAGGCCGGCTATGTTGAATCGCAGACGATTGCGAGCGTCCAGACACTGCACTCCCTTCGCGTCGTAGAGCTTAGCCTCTACGGTAACTGTCTCCTTGCCCGCGACTGTGCCGCGGGACTTTTCGGTGAGCTTCATCTCCGCGGGTGCGCCCCAGGTTTCTGTCTGATAGAGGAAGGTCATCTCATCGGTCTCCGTCTTGCTACCCTTGGTCGCTACGACCCGCAGCTTGTTTTGCCCAGAAGCAAACGGAACCATCCAGCGGAGGCCGGCAGCGGGGAAGTCCTGGCTGTTACGACGCTTGACGCCAGCACTCTTGCCGTTCACAAACAGTTCAGCAGTGTCGCAGTTGGAGTAGGCCTTGACCATCTTCTCCTCGCCCTCTGCCCCCCAGCGGACTGGCCAGCTATGTCCATAGAGGTGCACCATAGGCACATCAGTCCAGTACGACTGAAAGACGAAATACGCCTCCTTCTTCGTCATGTCGCGTTCGATCAGCCCCTTCTGATTGATGCGGGGTACAGGATTTTCCACCCGCAGAGGAGTGGTGAAGTCTTTGAAGACCCACTGCGCCGATCCCGTCAGCCAGGGCAGCGTCTCCTGGGTCTTGAGGTGCCAGTCAAACAGATTGCAGGCATAGGTCTCGGACCAGTCGCCGTCGCGGGAGACGCGGGCCTGGCCTCCGGTGTTGATGTAGGCGAGGCCGCGCTCATCGGTGCCCTGTCCAGTGGCGATCTGCGAGAGGACCTTATCGGGGTTCTCAGAGTGGCGGCCTGCATGGCTATCGGCCCCCCACTCGGCGTGGAAGAGGTGGTTGACACGCTCCCGCTGAGTTTCCAGGGACTTCTGGTATTCAGGGTAGGTGCCACTGTACCAGCCGGCCCAGATCGACGGCGAGTAGACGTCCGGGATGTCGCGAGCAAAGTCGCAGCGGCGGATGGTTGTGAAACGCGAGGGATCAAGTCGGTGGGAGAGCGCGTTGAGCTCCGAGAGGTAGCCACGGATGGCTTGCTGATCAATCTCGGGATATTCGGTGGGCCAGTCGTCCTCGTTGCCCAGACCCCAAAGCAAGATGCTCGGATGGTTGTAGTGCTGCGTGATCATGTTGCGCAAAGTGCGGCGGCCCATCTCTCTAAAGATGTCGTCGCCAACGCCGCCGCGGCACCACGGAATCTCCTCCCACACGAGGATGCCGAGGCGGTCGCAGTGCTCGAGCACGCGTCGCGACTGCTGGTAGTGCGCCAGCCGGATGAAGTTGGCGCCCATGTCCTTGATGAGCTGCATCTCCTGGTCGATCAGCTCGTCCGGCATCGCCGCTGCATAGCCTGCGTGGTCTTCGTGCCGATGCGTTCCGCGCAACAGCAGACGCTCGCCGTTCAGTTTGAAGGGGCCATGTTCGACGAACTCGGTATGGCGAACGCCAAAGCTCTCACGCGCTATATATTCCGAGTCGGTTCCTACATGCAGCGTCACGCGGCACTCGTAAAGATGCGGGTCAGCGGGGCTCCACAGCCTCGGAGCGGCAATCGTAAAACCGGTTAGCTCGATTGCCCCTTGCCAGGGCTTTAGCTCGCGTGTGAATTGGTGCAGGGAAACACCCTTTGCGTCGACCACGTCTACCGATACCTTGAGCGGTTCGGTCGCCGTCGACGGGTTGTAAAGCGTACCAACGATCATGACCTTCGCCTGACCTCTGGGCGACGGCAACTCCGTTCGCACATGCACGGTCTCAAGTGAGACTGCGGGAACGTAGACCAGATTCACATGCCGGTACAGCCCACCATAAAGGCTGAAGTCGCTCAGGTCGGAGGGCATGCGTTCCAGGTCGCGCGAGTTATCGCAGAGCACCGCGATTGGTACGCCCTCAGGCTTCTTCGCTTTGTTCTTCACCGCGGTCGCCGATGCGGTGGCGGGAGGCGTTGTCGCCTGCGAGGCGTTCGGCAACAGGTCAGTGATGTCGAAGACGAACTCGTCGTAGCCCCCGGTGTGTTTGCCGGCAAGCCTCTCTCCTACATACACAGCGGTGGTCTGTCCCGCGCCTTCGAAGTGCAACAGGGTCCGCCCGTTCTTGAAAGGATTCGCGACCGGTACATGCGACCGATACCAACCGTTCCCGCGGTAGTAGGGGGCGTCCGGATCGCAGCCGTCGTACGCATTGAAGCAATGTGGCATCGCGACCGGCTGCCAGACGGCGACCTCTTCGCTATGCCAGACCTGCCACGGCGCGCCCATGGGGCCCTGCACATACTCCCACCCGTCCGCGAGTCGACGAGCTTGGACGGCCGTGCCCTCCGTCTGGCCCACACCGGTGCCCAGGGTAGCGATCGACGCTCGCAGCGAAGAAGAGGGAAGCAGAGAAGCGGCGGCGACGGTGGCACCGGTCTTCAGAAAATTTCGCCGTGAATACGCTGTGGCCACTGTTCTCCTATTTTTCCATGGACATTTGTCCCGAAGGACCCGTAAATTTAGGGGCAATCAAAGTCGATTGCAAGACAATAATTCAAAGTATCTACAAAATGCTCCGACTCCAGTGATATAAAGACTCGTCATCAAAGATGTCAAGCGAGCGTTGGCCAAATAGATAGGTTGAATGCCAGGCGTGATTTCGAGAATGATGTGCTGTACGAACCACTGCATTTTTTATGAGACCGGAAAGCAAATCCATGGCTACTCCTCAATCGTCCCGGTTTACGTTCACACGCAGGCAGAGTGCGTCCAACAAGACGCCACGCCAGATTAACCGGAACCTTGTCTTCAATCTTGTGCGGACACGGCAGCCTCTATCGCGCGCCGACCTTGCACGCGTCTCGGGCCTGCAACGCAGCACAGTTTCGCTGATCGTCGAGGACCTGATCAAGGAGAAGTGGATACTTGAGGGCTCGACTGGAAGACCCCCGCGCGGACGCAGACCCACCTTTCTCGAACTCAATCACCAGCGGGCCGTGATTGCGCTCGATATCCACCCCTCCCAGACGACGGTCGCGGTAACCGACCTTGGCGGCAAGATCGTCGCCCAGAACGTCGTCGCGCTGCCTGCCGATCCGAACAAGGCGATCCAGACCATCGTCACGGCGATTCGCAAGCTGATCGAGGCGCACAGCGACAAATCGTTTGACGGCATCGGCATCAGTCTTCCCGGGCGCGCCGATCCGCACCTTGAAAAGCTTATCTTTGCGCCAAACCTCAACTGGCCGGTCTCAAGCATCAAAGCTCGTATTCAACGCGCTACCGGCCTGCACGTCGAGATGGACAACGTAGCCAACGCCTGCGCACTCTCCGAGGTCTGGTTCGGCGATAGCGATGGCCTGCACGACCTCGTCGTCGTCAACGTCTCGGAGGGGATTGGAACGGGGATCTTTGCCAATGGTCAGTTGCTTCGCGGAGCAAATGGAATGGCCGGGGAGTTTGGCCACGTCCAGATGGACACCAATGGACCCCTCTGCGGCTGCGGCGGCCGCGGCTGCTGGGAGACTGTCGGCTCGAATCGTGCTGGCCTGCGCTACTACGAGGAGTTCAGCGGGCTCGCAGCGCCACAGAGCTTCACTGCGCTCGTGAAGATGGCACAGGCCGATGATGTCAACGCCATCAAGGCACTGCAGAAGATGTCGACGTTTCTTGGCCGAGGCCTGCGCATGATCGCCTCCGCTCTGTCCCCAAGCGAGATCGTTATTGTCGGCGATATCACTACAGCCTGGTACATGTTCGGACCGATCGTCGAGGCCGAACTCAAACAAAACGCTCTCTCGAAGGAGCCGAGGCTGCGGCCTTCTTTCGAGGGCAACACCGCCCGGCTGCGCAGTGCAGTCGCCCTGGTGATGAACGGCAGTCTGGTCTCAGAAATATAAGGAACTGGGAAATTTACGGAAAATGACTGTACCCTCTCTTAATTTTCTTGATGCAAAATCGGTGGCCTCGTCTACTTCTTCGCGAGCAGACAGCAACCCAACCCTCTTGCGCATCGTTGCTTTCAGCGTGTTCCTCAGTGCAACCTGCCTCACTCCTTTCGCCCAGACGACACCTGCACCCGCGCCAACGGCCGCCTCGGTCGAGAGGGAATCCGTAGGCGACGCTCCGGACAATCCCGGCCCACTTGCGACCGGCCTCTCTTCCGAATTGAAACCTAAGGCCATCGACGCCGCGATGAAGAAGGTCGCCGACTGGCAGGTGGCCGTAGCCGAACCGCACTTCAACAAGCAGTGGACCTTCGCTGCGCTCTATGACGGACTTCTCGCCGCCTCGAAGACCACGGGCGACCCGAAGTATCGCGACGCCGTGCTGCATTTCGCGGAGCGCTCTGACTGGACGCTGCTCAACAATCGCTTTCCGCACGCAGATGATCAGGCCTTCGGTCAGGCATACCTTGACCTCTATCTCGCAGATCCAAAGCCTGTACGTATGGCCGACACCAAGGCCATCATGGACCGTCTGATCGTTCGCCCGGACGACCCGGACAAGCTGCTCTGGTGGTGGTGCGATGCACTGTTCATGTCGCCGCCAGTGCTGTTGCGCATGTACGAGATCACGCATGACCGCAAGTATCTCGACTACATGGACCACGAGTGGTGGCTCACTTCGGCCAGCCTCTACAACCAGGACAACCATCTCTACTTCCGCGACAACCGCTACTTCACCCAGAAGCAGGCGAACGGCAAGCCGATCTTCTGGTCGCGCGGCAACGGCTGGGTAATGGGCGCGCTCGTCAACGTCCTTAGCATCATGCCAACCGACTACCCGGCGAGGCCGAAGTATGTCGCTCAGTTTCGCGAGATGGCCGCAGAAATCGCGGCGATTCAAAGCCCGGATGGCTTGTGGCGTTCAGGGTTGCTTGATCCCAACGCATACGACCTGCCCGAAGTCTCCGGTTCGGCGTTCTTCACGTATGGATTTGCGTTCGGCATCAACGAGAAGATTCTCGACCGCAAGATCTATTTGCCTGTCGTCGAAAAGTCGTGGAAGGGAATGCTTGCGCACATCTACGAGGACGGCCGTCTCGGCTCAATCCAGCCAATCGACGGCCAGCCCGGCAAGTTCAAGCCGTCAGCCAGCTATGTCTACGGCGTCGGCGGGTTCCTTCTCGCAGGCTCGGAGATGCACCGGCTCGCTGAAGGAAAGCACTAGCCCTTATTAGCGTTTCCCGGCTTCGCCATCCACAACAAAGGCTGGCGGACGGGGAAGTTGCGAATCACCTCCGGCACGGCGGGGTCGGGATTCAGCGTCTTCCATAGGGCGACATAGTCGTTTTGCCCGTAAGCCACGCCCGCAAAGAGCAGGCTCGGCTGCCGCACGGGGAAGTCGTCGAAGTGTTCCACGTCATGCTTATAGGGCCACGCGCTTTTGTCCTTGATGAACGGGTACATGAAGGCCACGACCTTGCGCATGCCGCGTCCGTCGGGAGTCGCGAAAGTCCACAGGTCGTCGGTTGGAGTTGAAAGAGTCTGGCAGATCGTGCTCATCACGTCGAGATCGAAGAGGCAGTAGCTGTAAGGCTTCGTGCGCGCCAACTCCAGCGGCAGGCTGCCATCCGCGCCACCTGGTCCGGGCACTAAGGTCGTCTTGAAGCGTTCGCGGCACCACGTCATTGCCTCGGCGTTGCCGGTGAAGCGCGCGAACTCCGCGGCCTGCATCACCCAGCAGCTTCCGTGGTTGTTCTTGGCGTCGCGCTCCTCCTGTCCGTTCTTCGAGGTGCGCATCCAGTCGAGATATTCGGCAAACCAACCTTTTGATTTCTGCCGCGCCTTCGAGCACACCGCCATTCGCAAGTACCGTCGCAGCTCGGGCAGGCTCCACAAGATGCAGGGTGTCGATGATTCCGATGCCGCGGCCATTATTCAGATTGAAGATCGCCTGCGCGTACTCGAGGTTCGCATTCATCTTCGTGGCCGGATCGACGAACCATGCACGCAGATGGAGCCCTGCATGGTCGGCATATTTTTTTTCTCCGGTCAGCTCCCACGCCGCGGCCAGCGCCGGAACGATCAGGCTGAGCCGCACCATCGCTTTGCGGTGATCGTCGAAGTTTGCAGGATTCGTGAATCCGTCGCGACGGACATAAGGGCCGTTCGGGATTCTTTTCATCGGGCCACCAGTAGTCGCCCTCGGAGAAGTAGTCATGCTGTCCGCCTTTGCTGCGATCGCTGTGCGAAGCGGTTACAGTTACCGGCTGCTCCGACAGATATCTGTTTGCTGCGGCCAGAATCCTCGTACGGTCAGTGGTCGCAACGATGTCATAAGGAGTCGTTGCGTCTTTAGCCCAGGCCGATCCAACAGTGAGGTATCCGGCAGCTCCCAACCGCCAATCCAAGAAACTCTCGCCGTGTAGCCATCTAGTGTCGTCACCTTTGTTCGTACAAGTTTCGCTTCGGCAATGATACTTACCGCATTGCGCCTTGTGTCATTGCCGCTTTAGAATCAGCACTTGGCAAAATTGACCGGAGGTTCACTTGACGAAATGAATGGTCATTCAGTATGCTTCGCATCGTTCGGGTTTATCGCCCGCCGGAGCCTGCAACATGCCCCCCAGCACCACCGCAGCAACCTCGACCAGGCACAGACAGATCAACAAAGTCGCCGTCCTCGGAGCCGGAACCATGGGCTCGCGCATCGCCGCTCACATCGCCAACGCCGGCCTTCCCGTTGTGATGCTCGACATCGTTCCTCCCGGCACCGACGCCAACGCGCCCGAAGCCGGAGCGCAACAAAATCGTCCTCGCCGCGCTCGATGGACTGAAGAAATCCAAACCCGCGGCCTTCTACTCGCCTGACAGCGCGCGTCTGATCACCATCGGCAACTTCGACGACGATCTCGCGCTGATCGCCGAGCTGCGACTGGATCATCGAAGTGGTCGCAGAGAACCTTGAGATCAAGCGCGCCCTGCTCAACAAGGTGCTGCAGCATCGCCGCCCCGACTCGATCATCACCAGCAACACCAGCGGCCTGCCCATCCACGAGATCGTCGAAGGACATGCCGATGGAGCTGCGCCGCCACTGGTTCGGCACGCACTTCTTCAATCCGCCGCGCTACATGCGCCTGCTCGAAGTCATCGCGACACCCGACTCCGATCCAGCCGACATGGCAGCGATCGAGCACTTCTGCGACCTGCGCCTGGGCAAGGCCATCGTCCACGCGCACGACACGCCAAACTTCATCGCCAACCGCATCGGCACCTTCTCGATGAGCAACGCGATCCGCCTCATGCAGCAGCAGGGCCTTTCGATCGAAGAGGTCGACACGCTGACCGGCCCCGCGCTCGGCTGGCCAAAGACCGGGACCTTCCGGCTCGGCGACATGGTCGGCGTCGACGTAATGGCGCACGTGGCGAAGAACTTCTCCGCGCAGGCGGAACGAATCGGAGACGAGCGCGCAGAGGTGGCTCTTGCTCCGTTCATCGCACAGATGCTCGAGAGAAAGTGGCTGGGCGACAAGACCAAACAAGGCTTCTACAAGAAGGAAGGCAAGGACGCCGAGGGCCGCGATCTGCGCCACGTCCTCGACTGGCAGACCCTCGACTACAAGCCCAGCATGCGGCCGAAGTTTCCTGCGATCGAGATGGCGAAGAACGTCGAGCACACGCCCGCCCGCATTGCGCAGCTTCTCCACGGCGATACCACGCAAGGACAAGGCCGCCGCTTTCTACTGGCCGCTTCCTCACCGAACTCTTCACCTACAGCGCCAACCGCGTTCCTGAGATAGCCGACAACCTCGTCGAGATCGACCAGGCGATGAAGGCCGGCTACAACTGGGAACTCGGCCCCTTCGAGATGTTCGACGCCGCCGGTGTCCGCGCCACCACGGAGAAGATGCGCGCCGCAGGAGAGCCCGTTTCGGCTAACGTGGAAAAACTCCTCGCCTACGCCGACAAACACGGCGACGCCAACCCCACCTGGTACAAAGACGACGCCTCCGTCCCCTCGGGCCGCCTCTTCTTCGATCCCGTCAACAGCGCCTACCATCCCGTCGTCACGCGCGGAGGGCGTCACTTCACTCGCCGTAATCAAAAAAGCGAAGGGCGTCATCAAAAAGAACCCCGGCGCCTCCGTGATTGACCTCGGCGACGGCGTCGCAGCGATCGAGCTGCACTCAAAGATGAACGCTCTCGGCGACGACATCGTCAATCTCATCACCCAGACGCTCAAGCCCTCGAGCGAGATCGTCAACAACTTCGAGGCCTTCGTCATCACCGGCGACTCCGCCAACTTCTCCGTCGGCGCCAACCTGATGCAGCTCCTCCTCGGCATCCAGGAAGAGGAGTGGGACGAGGTCGAGATGGCCGTCCGCGCCTTCCAGAACATGACGCAGGCCATCAAGTTCTGCCCACGCCCTGTCGTCGTCGCGCCTTACGGCATGTGCCTTGGCGGAGGAGCAGAGATCTCCCTTCACGCCGCCGCCCGTCAGCCTCACGCCGAGCTCTACATGGGCCTCGTCGAAGCCGGTGTCGGCCTGATCCCCGGCGGCGGCGGATGCAAAGAGATGACTCATCCGCAGCGTCGAAGCCGGCTCGAGCATCCGTCCCGACGCTCGCGGCGAGGGCGTCGAGATCTTCGAAGCGCTGAAGAAAAACTTCGAGACCATCGCCATGGCCAAGGTCTCGACCTCCGCCGCAGAGGCCCGCTCCCTGGGCTTCTTCAAACCGTCCGACGCCATCACGCTCAACCGCGAGCGCCTGCTGACCGACGCAAAGACGAAGGCCCGAGCCATCGCCGACGCCGGCTACAGCGCACCGACACCGCGCACCGACATCCCGGCCCCGGGCGAAAGCGTCCTCGCCACGCTAAAGCTAGCCGTATGGACGATGCGCGAAGGCCAGTACATCTCCGACCACGACGTCAAGATCGCCAACTGGGTCGCCTACGCGCTCTGCGGAGGCAACGTCACCCCCGGCACACCGGTAACAGAGCAATACCTCCTCGATCTCGAACGCGAGGCCTTCCTCTGCCTCTGCGGCGAAAAGAAAACGCAGGAGCGCATCGCGTTTACTTTGAAGACCGGCAAGCCGCTAAGGAATTAGTTCTTGAGTTTTGTTAAGGGCACGGCTTCAGCCGTGCCGCAGAAGTTCAGAGAAGGGAAGGGGCTTTAGCCCCTGAGGTACGCTTTACGAGACAGCGTGCCGAGGTAGCCAAATGAAAGAAGTCATCATCGCATCCGCCGTCCGCACCGCCGTAGGCAAGGCCCCGCGCGGCACGCTTCGCACCACGCGCCCGGACGATCTCGCCGCCTTCGCCATCAACGGCGCCCTTGAGCGCGTCCCGCAGCTCGACAGCTCCGAGATCGAAGACGTCATCCTCGGCTGCGCCATGCCCGAAGCCGAGCAGGGAATGAACGTCGCCCGCGTCGCCAGCTTCCGCGCCGGTCTGCCGATTACCGTCTCCGGCATGACCATCAACCGCTACTGCGCCTCCGGCCTGCAGTCCATCGCGCTCGCCGCAGAGCGCATCCGTGGCGGCGGAGCGGACGTCATCGTCGCCGGCGGCACCGAGAGCATGTCGTACGTGCCCTTCGGCGGCAACAAAATCTCCGTCAACCCCTGGCTCGTCGACAACTACCCCGGCTCCTACATGTCCATGGGCCTCACCGCCGAGCGCGTCGCGACCCACTACGGCATCACCCGCGAGCAGATGGACCAGTTCTCCTACGAGAGCCACCAGAAGGCGCTCGCCGCAATCTCCTCCGGAAAATTCGAAGACGAAATCGTGCCCGTCACAGTTACAAGTACGACCACCCAACGGAAAAGGCAAGGCCAAGCCCGTCGAAGCCACCTTCAAGCAGGACGAAGGCCCCCGCGCCGACACCTCGCTCGAAGCCCTGGCCAAACTGAAGCCCGTCTTCCACGCCAAAGGAACCGTCACCGCCGGCAACTCCGTCCAGACCTCCGACGGAGCCGCCGCTGCCGTCGTCATGTCCGCCGAGCGCGCCGCGCAACTGGGCATTCCCGCGATGGCAAAGTTCGTCGCCTTCGCCTACGCCGGCTGCGACCCCGAAGAGATGGGCATCGGCCCCATCCACGCCATCCCCAAGGTGTTCAAGATGGCCGGCCTCACGCTCGACAGACATCGACCTCTTCGAACTCAACGAAGCCTTCGCCGCCCAGTCGCTCGCTGTCTCAAGGTCCTCGGCATCGACCCCGCCAAAGTCAACGTCAACGGCGGGGCCATCGCCCTCGGCCACCCGCTCGGCTGCACCGGAGCCAAACTGACCGCGACCCTTCTACGCGAGATGCCTCGCCGCAAAGCGAAGTACGGCATGGTCACAATGTGCGTCGGCGGAGGCATGGGCGCGGCTGGGATCTTCGAGGCTGTGAATTGAGGCGACACCTCTCCATCTCGGATCAGAGAAGCTGCGGCAAAGATACGTCGATACGTCCGAAAAGCCGAGAGGACAGCAGGACGCTTTGGAAAATCGGCGTTTTTCTTGCGTTGATTGTTGCTTTTGTTGTGACAGTTTTGTTTTTCCAGCATAGGCGCCAGCAAGAGATGGAAAATTCCTGGCAAAGCGCGACAGCGACGATTGAAGATGTTCGGCCCGTTGTTGTTACCCAAGTCAACAACCACTTCGGCGGTGCGATGCTTTACCAGGTAGAGGTTTTGGCACACTACAACGCCAACGGTTCCGAACAAAGGCGATGGATCAGGATCGAGAGTAAGCCTGGGCCTAGTCCAGACAAGAACCAAATGGCACGCTGGAAGGGCAAACAGTTCGTCGTTCGGTGGAAAGCGTCGCAATCGGATGAAGTAGTGCCAGAGTTGAACTAAGTGCCGCGATTTTTTGAAGGAGTAATACCATGGCAACCATGACCGCACCAATCACCGACACGAAGCGCATCCCCGGCGGCAGCTTCCTCATCACCGACCCCACCCCCGCCGACTGCTTCTTCCCCGAAGACTTCACCGACGAGCACAAGCAGATCGCCGAGACCACCGCGAACTTCGCCATCAACGAGATCGTGCCCGTCTCCGACCAGATCGAGGCCAAGGACTTCTCCGTCACGCGTCGCCTGCTCAAAGAAGCCGCAGACCTCGGCCTCACGGCGGTCGATATCCCCGAGGAGTATGGCGGCCTGGAGATGGACAAGGTCACCTCCGCGATCGTCGCCGAAAACATCGCGAAGCAGGCCAGCTTCTCGGTCGCCTTCTCCGCGCACGTCGGCATCGGCACGCTGCCCCTTGTCTGGTACGGCACGCCCGAGCAGAAGAAGAAGTACCTGCCGAAGATCGCTTCGGGCGAGATCATCTCCGCCTACGCGCTCTCGGAGTCGACCAGCGGCTCGGACGCCGTCAACGCCCGCACCAAGCGCCGTGCTCTCCGCCGACGGCAAGACCTACACGCTGAACGGCGAGAAGATGTGGATCACCAACGCCGGTTTCGCCGACCTCTTCACCGTCTTCGCGAAATGCGCGAGTCCCGAAGGCCCCGACGCCGGCAAGGAGAAGCTCACCGCGTTCCTCATCGAGCGCGGCACTCCCGGATTCACCCATGGGCAAGGAGGAGCACAAGCTCGGCATCCGCGGCAGCTCCACCTGTCCGCTCATCCTCAACGACTGCGTCATTCCCGCGTGCAATCTGCTCGGCGAAGTGGGCAAAGGCCACCACATCGCATTCAACATCCTCAACGTCGGCCGCTACAAGCTCGGCAACGCGGCCGTCGGCGGCGCGCGCATGGCGCTGAACAACGGCATTCGCTACGCCATCGATCGCAAGGCCTTCGGCAAATCCATCTCCGAGTTCGGCCTCATCCAGGAGAAGATCGCCAACTGCGCCACGGGCATCTTTGTCGGCGGCGCCCTCTGCTATCGCACCGTCGGCCTGATCGACAAGGCGCTCGCCGGAGTCGACAAGAACGACACCAAGGAGATCCAGAAGCGCATCGAGGACTACGCCGTCGAGTGCAGCATCGTCAAAGTATGGGCCAGCGAGATGGTCGACATGGTCGTCGACGAGGTGCTGCAGATCTTCGCCGGCTACGGCTACGTCGAAGAGTTCCCCGCCGAGCGCGCCTACCGCGACGCCCGCATCAACCGCATCTTCGAAGGCACCAACGAGATCAACCGCCTCATCATCACCGGCTGGCTCATGAAGTCCGCGATGAGCGGCAAGCTCGCCCTGATGCCCGCCATCAAAAAGCTGATGGACGAGGTGATGTCCGGCCCCAGCGAAAAGATCGACCGCGAAGGCCCGCTCGCCGACGAGCTAGAATCTCCTCGCCAACGCGAAGAAGCTGACCCTCTTCGCCGCAGGCGCCGCCACGCAGAAGTACATGCAGCAGATCGCCGACGAGCAGGAGGTCATGGGCGCCATCGCCGACATGATCATCGAGGTCTTCGCGATGGAGTCCGCCATTCTGCGCGCAGAGAAGATCGCGGCAGGGCAGGGCAGCGAGGCCTCCGCCGTCCCAGTCGCCATGGCGCGCATCTATGCGGACAAGGCGATGTCCACCATCGAGCTCGCCGCCCGCAAGGTCATCGCCGCGGTGGCTGAAGGCGACATGCTGCGCACGCAACTGACGATCCTGCGCCGACTCTCCAAGCATGACGCTGCCGACACCATCACTTTGCGCCGCCAGGTTGCGCGGCACGTCATTCAGGCGGGAAAATATAGCTTGTAATTGGCCCGTCGATCGCCGGCCCAGTCCACATCTTCCGCAAGAGTCGCTGGGCCCGCGCTCTGAGCGTCCTTTTGACCACGCTGACGGTGCGGTGTCTAATCTGCGTAGTTAGTCAGCTTCAAGGTCTTGCTTAAGGGCACGGCTTCAGGGCCTGCCCTGAGCGAAGCCGAATGGGTGCCGCAGATGATGTTAACCGGCTGCGGCTTTAGCCGCTGAGTGTGCGCTTGACTGTGGACCTCTGCATCCACATCACAGTCCTACCGATAAGTCCTTCAGGGCCTTCCTCTCGTTGCGTCCTGCAGAAACACATCGAACATCGTGCCAAAATGGAAGAGGCGGTCTCGAAAAACAATCTCTTTGCATCTGTAGGCGCAACATTTCTCCGCGTCGTCTGTCTAAGCATGTACCTTGGTCTCTCTGGGTCATCTCGACCAGCCAATCGCCGTGTGGGTATCAGCAACCGCCCCGTAACCAAGTAGGCCGAACTTCAGGTAGTTAGGTAAAAAATTATCCATGCGCAGCCGTTTCGTGTCGTCTCTAATTCTCCCCGTCGCCCTCCTTCTCCTCGTATTTACCCCATTGGCCCAGGCAGCCGTGCAGGACCGCATCACCAGCGCAGCCAACGGCAGTGGCCGAGTGGCCCTGCCAGGCACCATCGGTAGCCATGCCAAGCACTCCGTCGACCTCGGCCCTGCGCCCGCCGACCTCAAGCTGGAGTCGCTCTCCCTCCGCTTCAACCTGACCCAGGCCCAGCAGGCCGATCTCACTCAGTTGCTGGCGGCGCAGCTCAATCCCAGCTCGCCCAGCTATCACCAGTGGCTCACACCGGAGCAGTTCGGCGCCCGCTTCGGCCTCAGCAGCAGCGATCTCGCCAAGGTCACCGCCTGGCTCACCGGGCAGGGCTTCACCATCACCAGCGTCGCCCGTAGCTCGACCTTCGTCACCTTCAGCGGCACCGTCGCACAGGCGCAGCAGGCCTTCGGCACCACCATTCACAACGTTTCGCTCAATGGCGAGCAGCACATCACCAACCTCACCGATCCAACACTACCCTCAGCCATCGCCGGTGTGGTCAACGCCGTCACCGGCCTGAACGACTTCAAGCCGAAATCGCGCGCACGCGCACGCACCGTCGGGATCGATCCGTCGCAGCCCCTCTTCACACAGACTGTAGGCGGAGTCACCAGCCATTACATCGCTCCAGCCGACTTTTACACGATCTACGACTTCGGTCCATTGACGTCAGCGAACATCACTGGCACCGGCATAACCCTCGCGGTCGTGGGGCAAACGGACCTCACGCAAGGCAGCGTTCTGCCAGACGCCAACATCGCCGCTTTTCGTACGGCCGCTGGTCTCCCTGCGATCAATTTGAAGCTGCAGTTCGCTGGCGGCCGGGACCCGGGCGTATCGACGCCAGACATTGATGAGGCCCATATCGATGTCGAGTGGTCTAGCGCCGCCGCGTCAGGGGCCGCCATCGTCTATGTTTACGGCTTCGACGTCTTCGCCAACTCTCTGACCTACGCCATCGACAACAAAGTCGCTCCGATCATCACCAGCAGCTACGGTGACTGTGAACCGGGATTCGGAGCTGCAATGCTTGCCACCTACAATCAGTTGCTGGCGCAGGCCAACGCGCAGGGTGAGACCGTAATGAGCTCATCTGGTGACGCTGGTGGTGCCGACTGCGACACCGATGGCCTGGCCACAGAGGGGCTCAGCGTCGACTTCCCCGCCAGCTCCCCCTACGCCACTGCCGCCGGCGGAACCATGTTCAGCGGGGACGTGAATACCCCAGCCCAATATTGGAACAGCACAAATACATCCAACGGCGGCTCGGCCCTCTCCTACATCCCCGAGCAGCCCTGGAACGAGACGACCGCCTCAGGTGGCCTCACCGCTGGTGGCGCAGGTGGTGGAGGGGTTAGCGCCTTCTACTCGAAGCCAGCCTGGCAGCTAGGGACCGGTGTCCCCAGCGACGGCTCTCGTGACGTTCCGGACATCTCGCTCAACGCCGCGGCCCTGCATGACGGATACCTCGTCTGCAGCCAGGGCGACGGCACGAACGAACCCGCCTGCACCAACGGGTTCCTTGGCGCCAACAACGCAGTGAACGTCTTCGGCGGTACCTCGTTCGTTGCGCCGACGTTCGCTGGCGTCCTGGCCCTTGTTGAGCAACAGCTTGGCGGAACTCCTCTGGGCAACGTTGGGCCCGACTCTTTACGGCTTCCTGAACGGCCCAACCTACTCCAGCGTCTTCCACGACATCATCACCGGCAGCAATGCGATCCCTTGTGCTCAGGGAACTTTGAACTGCCCCAATGGCGGCTCCATCGGCTATAACGCTGGAACCGGCTACGACCTGGCCTCCGGCATTGGCAGCTTCGATGCCAATCAGCTGGTCACCGGTTGGAGTTCGGTGACTCCCGTCGGCACAGGCGGAACCATAGGGGCAGGTATCACCACCACATCGGTCACCACCACCAACTCACTCTGCGGTGTCTCCTCCAGCAGCAACATCCCCCTCAGCGTAACCGTGACCGGCACCAGTGGAGGCCCGACGCCCACTGGCACCGTGACGTTTTATGTCGACAGCGTAGCAGTTACCGGCGGCACGGTCACGTTGCCCAGCGGTAGCGGCTCCGCCACCTACAGCCTCAACGCGTCGGCGCTCTCCTCCGGTGGACACAGCATCAGCGCAGTCTACTCAGGCGACGGCAACTATGCCGGCTCCAAGGGCACGCTCTTCGGACCCGCCACCAACACTCTCTTCTACCCCAACGGCCAGCTGGCATCAGTCGACATCGTCTCGGCTACGAAGCCCGACTTCTCCCTCGGCCCATGCACCGGGTCGGCAACGGCTGTCACAGTGGCTCCCGGGGGCACTTCAACTGGCATCACCTTCACCATCACCCCCGCCAACGGCTTCACTGGCTCGGTCACCCTCATCGCCACCAACAACGACGCGATGACGGGGACGACCTCGTTCTCGGTATCGCCGGTTTCGATCACGACTGCCTCAGGCGTTACCACTTCTTTTGTCGTCAAGGCCTTCCAGACGACCGGCCAGGTCAAACCTGGTCTCATGCCCTTCCATCAACGCCCGCTGGGTAATGCCCCATGGTACGCTGCAGGCTCCGGGGCCACCCTGGCCTGCATGCTGCTGCTCACGTTCCCACGACGTCGACGCTGGGGGGCCTTACTCGCCGTCCTGATCTCAATAGCTGCACTCTCCGCCGCTGGCTGCGGGGGCAACACCTCAACGACCGGCGGCGGCTCCGGCGGTGGAGGCGGCGGCGGCACGACGACTCCCGCAGCTGCCGGCACCTATACCTTCACAATCACCGCCGTCTCCGGCACCCTGGTACACAGCACCCAGGCCACAGTAACCGTTCCGTAACTATCTCATAACATTGCCCTTCAAAAAAGGCCACGCCGCCATGGCGTGGCCTTTTCCTTTTACGACGTGGACTTTTTCCCTTAACTGCGCAATCCCCCAAAGGTGTTATGCCCCGTCTACAACTCTTCTTGACTCCATCCCCCATTCGGGGAAGAATCACTCCTGCCACACTGCTTCAATTGCCTGCTAAGAATGTCTCGGCCTCCCCCGTCTGAGCAGCAGGAATGGTCGAATGCCTCGGATCTCCAAAGCTCTGTTGCTTCTCCTGACGACTGCCGCTCTCATCCTCGCCGCCTCTACCCCGGTGTCTTCGCAGTCCCCGCTCCCCACCCCCCGCTCCCGCGTCCTCCAGGCCGTCGACGACGCCCACGTCACCACCCTCTCCGGCAACACCCACCCCCTCGCCCGCCCCGAGTTCGACCAGGGCACCCTCGCCGACGCCACCCCCCTCCACCGCATCGTCCTCGTCCTCCAGCGCAGCCCCGAGCAGGAGTCCGCCCTCCAGCAACTCATCGACCAGCAGCAGGACAAGACCACCTCCGCCTACCACCAGTGGCTGACGCCCGAGACCTTCGGCGCCTCCTTCGGCCCCACTGACCGCGACCTCTCCGCCGTCACCACCTGGCTCTCCGGCCACGGCTTCTCCGGCGTCCAGGTCAACTCCGCCCGCACCCTCATCGAGTTCAGCGGCACCGCCGGCATGGTCCGCACCGCCTTCCGCACCAGCATTCACAAATACGCGGTCAATGGACAGCAGCACTTCGCCAACGCCTCCGATCCCACCGTCCCCGCTGCCCTGGCCCCCATCATCGCCGGCATCGCCTCCCTCAACAACTTCCCCCGCAAAGCGGCCAGCCACAAGGTCGGCACCTTCCGCCACGACGCCACCACCAACCTCACCACGCGCGTCCCCGACCAGGCCCAAACGGCCGCCCAACCCACCTTCACCATCAACGAGAGCAGCAACGTCTCCTACGGCGTCACCCCGTACGACTTCGCAACGATCTACAACGTCCTTCCCCTCTGGAACGAGAACACCCCCATCGACGGCACCGGCCAGACCATCGCCATCGTCGGCCAGACCGACATCAACCCCGCCGACTTCGTCAACTTCCGCAAGCTCTTCGGTCTCCCCCTCGGCAACACCGCCACCCCCACGGGAACCCAATACCTCAACATCATCTACAACGGCCCCAACCCCGGCGTCACCGGCGACGAAGGCGAGGCCGACATCGACACCCAATGGTCCGGCGCCGTTGCCAAGGGAGCCACCATCGACTACGTCGTCTCCCAGGGCACCGAGGTCACCCAGGGCACCGATCTCTCCGCCATCTACATCGTCAACAACAACCTCGCTCCCGTAATGAGCTATAGCTACGGCGAGTGCGAGCTCTTCCTCGGCACCTCCGGCAACGCCTTCTACAAGACCCTCTGGCAGCAGGCCGCCGCACAGGGTATTACCGTCCTGCTCGCCGCCGGAGACTCCGGCTCGCCGGCTGCGACTACGCCGGTGTCCAGGGCGCCAGCGACGGCATCGCCGTCAACGGCCTCGCCAGCACGCCCTACAACATCTCCGTCGGCGGTACTGACTTCTACATGCCCAACGGCGGCACCGCATACTGGAGCTCGACCAATAACACCACCACTCAGGCCTCCGCCAAGGGATACGTCCCCGAGGTTCCCTGGAACGAAAGCTGCACCAACTCCGTCCTCAACACCCTGGCGACCTTCTCCGGCCAGACCACCGAACAAATCTGCAACAGCGGCACCGCGGCTGCGTACGGCCTGCTCTCGGTCGTCGGCTCTGGCGGCGGCCCAAGCTCCTGCACCCAGTCCAACGGCACCTCCGCCTCAAGTTGTCGCGGAGGCTACCCCAAACCCTCCTGGCAGACCGGCACCGGTGTCCCCGCCGACGGCGTTCGCGACACTCCCGACGTCTCCCTCTTCGCCAGCGCGGGCTTCTTCGGCGCCTTCTATATCGTCTGCCAACAGAGCACCGACTCGGACGGCCAACCCTGCAGCCTCTCTGGCCCTGCGTACGACTTCGCCGGATACGGGGGCACATCCGTCTCCTCTCCCGCCTTTGCCGGCGTCCTTGCGCTCGTCAACCAGAAGACCGGCAGCCGCCAGGGCAACGCCAACTACGCCCTCTACAACCTGGCCGGCCAGCAGACCAAGGCCGGAATCGCCTGCAGCTCCATCACCGGCTCACCTGCCGCCAACTGCGTCTTCAACGACCTCACCACCGACACCACGGCCATGCCGTGCCTCAAAGGCTCCCTCAACTGCACCGTCACCACCCCGACCGACCGCTACGGCGTCCTCTCCGGCTACACCAGCACCGTCGGATACGATCTCTCCACCGGCCTCGGAAGCGTCAACGCCGCCAACCTCGTCAACAGCTGGGCCAACGCGAGCTTCATCGCCAGCTCCACCACCCTTACGCTCTCGCAATCCACCATCACGCACGGCAGCCCGATCTCGGCCACGGTCAAGGTCAGCTCCACCGCCGGCACACCGACCGGCAACGTCTCCATCAACGCTCTTGCGGCCAACGGGTCGGTCCAGAGCGGCACCCTCCAGAACGGCAGCTACACCGGCTCGTTGAGCGACTTCCCCGGTGGTGCCTACTCGGTCCAGGCCCACTACGCCGGCGACGGCAACTACGCCCCCAGCGACTCCAACTCCCTCACCCTCACCGTTAGCCCCGAGTCCAGCACCACCACGCTCGAGTCCATGCTCTACAACCCGTCCACCGGCACTACCACGACCCTTGCCAACGGTGCGACCTACGCATACGGCGCCTACTTCCTTGTCCGCGCCGATGTTGCCGGACTCTCCAGGCAGGGAAGCGCCACTGGCAATGTCACGTTAACCGACTCCGGCATTCCGCTCGACGGCGGCACCTTCCGCCTAAACTCCACCTCGAACACAGAGGACCTGGCCCGCGGCCTCGCCCCCGGTACTCACGTCATAACCGCCGCCTACTCGGGCGATGCCAGCTTCAACCCCAGCACCTCGTCCCCGTACATCATCAACATCACCCGGGCCCAGACCGCCATCGGAATGCAGGTCAGCGCACCAGTCCTCTCCGCAGCGTCGACCCTCACCCTTACCGCCCTGATCAATGCACGTGGCTATGGTGCCGGCCAGCTTCAAGGCTATGGCGCTGCCGCTCCCGGTGGCACGGTCACCTTCAACTCTGGCAACGCCGTACTCGGCACTGCGGTCCTCACACAGAACATCTATCCTACGGTCGCCGGAGACAGCAGTTGGGCCACCTTCACCCTTCCTGCCAGCCGGCTGCCGATTGCCACCAACACAATCTCGGTCACCTACACGGGCGACGCCAACTACGCACCCTCCACCTCGGCGTCGACGACGGTGACGGTCACCGGCTCCACGCAGGCCGCAAGCTCAACCGTCCTCACGCTCTCTGCGGCGGCCGTAGCGGCCGGCGCCCCTTACACCTTCACCGCAACGGTTCTGCCCCAAGTTCCCCAGCCGACCGGCTCCGTCACCTTCTTCAGTGACGGTCAGCCCGCCAGCGCCTCTTTCCCATTAGTCTCCGGCGCCCTGACCCTATCCAGCACCAACCTCACCATCGCCCCCGGCGCTCATCTCATCACCGCCATGTACTCGGGTGACTCCAACTATCAGGCCTCCGTCTCGGCCTCCTCGTCCTTCACCCTCGGCCTCTCGGCGCTCTCCAGCACCACGACCATCGCTATCACGCCGTCTACTGCCGTGCAGGGGGCCGCAGTTGCCGTCTCGGCCTCCATTTCACCGTCCTCTCCGGTCCCAACCGGCACGGCACAGTTGATACTCGACGGCAATCTCTATGGGTCTGCAGTCACCCTCACCGGCCTCACCACCAACATTCCTCTCCTCACCAGTACCCTGCAGCCGGTCCGCACGTCCTTCGCGTCTTCTACTCCGGCGACAGCGCCCACCAGGCCAACACCTCCGCCGCAATCACCCTCACCGTTCTCGAGCCGGTCGGGGTCTTCAGCCTTTCGCCTTCTACCTCCTTAACCACCGCACTCCCGGGTAAGGCCTCGAACCCCGTCACCCTCACCGCAACTCCGGCCGGAGGCTTCAACTCGACCATCAGCTTTGCTTGCACCGGCGGCCTTCCCTCAGGCGCAGTCTGCAACTTCACGCCTTCCTCCGTCACGCCCAATGGCCCCACCCCCGAGACCACCGTCCTCACCATCTCTCCCGCAGGGTCAGTTCTGCGTGGCGCTGCCGAAACTGCCTGGACCTCAGACTCTCCGGCCTCGCCCGTGCACCGCGATCTCTCTCGCGGTATCGGCGCCACCATGGCTGGTCTGCTCCTCTTCATCCTCCCGCGTCGTACCCGCCGCTGGAGCGTTCTCTGCCTGCTCCTCGCACTCTCCTCTCTGGGTGTCCTCAGCGGCTGCGGCAGCGGCGGAGTCGACCCTAACGCCTCCGGCCCCGGGCCCCTCTCCGCAGGCTCCTACGCCGTCACCGTAACGGCCACCGGCGGCTCCACCATCCAGACCGCGACCGTCACTCTCACCATCCAATAAAGTTCGTCTGGAGCGGGATTGTTGCCGGTGACTTTCTTGTTGTCATCCCGAAGGGCCTGCCCTGAGCGAAGTCGAATGGCATCTGTTGTTGTCGTTGTCTTTTTTGTTGTCATCCCGGAGGGCCTGCCCTGAGCGAAATCGAATGGCATCTGCTGTTGTCGTTGTTTTTTTTGTTGTCATCCCGGAGGGATCTGCGGTTGTTTTCCGCTCCTGCATTTATTTTTTCGTCATTTTGGCCCAAAAAACGCATGTCAAGCCCTCAAACCACCTAAACCATTGCTAATGAGCAACATCCACGTGGCATTTTAGTTAGGCTCAACCCGCTATACTGGATATATAGGATTGAAAACAAGCAAGCGCCGCCGGGATGGAAACTCCCTGCGGCGCTAACTCGTTTAGAAAGACTATTTTAGCCGCAACCCTTTTGTTATGACGATTTTACAGGCAATAACCTGCCGTAAAATATTGAATAGAAGGAATTTACGCGCAGGCAATAGGGGGGTACCCCCGGGGAGTGGAACTGAAGAACAGGGGGCACGAAAAAGAGAGGGGATCTAACGAATCTCGGGTATCTTCACCTCGGCGCCCTCGGCAACCTGCATCAGGTAGTCCTGCACGCTGAACGGCGCGCCCACCCGTGGCGCCCGCACATACTCCCCGTCCGGCTGCAGCAGCCGGGCCTTGGTATTGTCCGCCAGGTACGCCGCCAGGATCTCCTCTCGAAGCCGCTTATGCAGATCGGGCTGTGTGATCGGAAACATCACCTCACATCGTTCCACAAGATTGCGTGGCATCCAGTCCGCGCTCCCGCAGTAAATCTCCTCCTTGCCGCCATTGGCAAAGCAGAAGATCCGGCTATGTTCGAGAAACCGTCCTACGATGCTGCGCACGCGGATCCGCTCACTCCAGCCCTTCACCCCAGGCCGCAGCGCACACATTCCCCGGATGATGAGGTCGATCTCGACACCCGCCTGCGAGGCCGCATACAGCGCCTCCACCGTCCGTCGGTCCAGCAGCCCGTTCATCTTCGCGACGATCGACGCCGGCCTGCCCGCCCTGGCATGCGCCGCCTCCCTGTCGATCAGCACCACCAACTTGTCGGCCAGCGTAAGCGGGGCCACCATCAGCGGAGCGTAAGAATCCGACTCCGTCTCCGCCGTAAGGTAGTTGAACACCTTCTGCACGGCCGCGGTGATCTCCGGCTTCGAGGTCATCAGGCTGATGTCCGTATAAAACCGCGCCGTGACCGGGTTATAGTTCCCGGTCCCCAGGTGGGCATACCGCCGCACAACGCCATCCGGATCGCGCCGCACCAGCAGCGCCAGCTTGCAATGCGTCTTCAATCCAAAAATCCCGTGAAATACGCCGACGCCAGCGTCCTCGAGCTCTCTCGCCCAGCGAATGTTCGAGTCTTCATCGAACCGCGCCATCAACTCAACGACCACCGTGACTTCCTTACTCTGCCCCGCCTCAATCAGGGCCGTAAAGATCGGCGAGTCCTTGCTCGTTCGATACAACGTCTGCTTCATCGAGATAACACTCGGGTCCTGAGCTCCGGCCTCGACAAACTCCTCCACCGTCTTATACGAGTCGAACGGATGATGCAGCATTACATCTCTCCTCCGCAGCTCGTCGAAGATGTCGGTCGACTTTGCACTCAGCTTGAACTCCTTGGCAACAAACGCCGGGAACTTCAGCGCCGGCCGCTTCACCTCCGAATACAGGTTCATCAACCTCGATAGATTCACCGGTCCATCGGTCCGAAACACCTGCCAGGTCTCCAGCTCGAAGTTGGTCCGCAGCCGCTCGATCATCTCTTCGGTGGCAGAACTCTCGATCTCCATCCGGACAGCATCGCCCTTGCGCCGGTTATGCAGCTCCGCGCGCACGCTCTCCAGCACCGATCGCGATTCTTCCTCCTGCATGTAGAGGTTGCTGTTCCGCGTCACACGAAACGCCGACCGCGACAGCACCTCATATCCGCGGAACATCCGATCCACCTGCGACTCCACCAACTCATGCAGCAGGATGAAGTCGCAATGACCCTCCGCGCTCACCAGCGGAACCAGCCGAGGCAACGCGCGAGGCACCGTCACCACGCCCAGCGAGGTCGCTGCCTTCAGGCCCCTGCGTTTATGCCGCAGCAACAGTCCGAGGCAAAGCGCCTTGTTCAGCACCCGTGGAAACGGATGCGATGGGTCAATCGTGACCGGCGTCAGCAGCGGATCGACCTCGGTCTCATAGAACTCCAGCGCGTGCGCCCGCGCCTTGTCGCTCAACTCACTCCACCGCAGCACCCGGATCTTCTCCGTCTGCATCGCTGGAAGCAACTGCTCGTTCCAGCACCTGTACTGTGCCTCCACGAAGCGATGGATCCGCTCCATCAACCCATCCAGTCGCTCCTGCGGAGTCAGCCCACCCTCGTCCGGCGGTTGCGCGAGATTGTAACCGTCCTCGATCCGTTGCAAAAAACCCGCCACCCGGATCTCAACGAACTCGTCCAGATTGCTCGCTGTAATCGCCAGAAACTTCACCCGCTCCAACAAGGGGTTCGTCTCGTCCTGCGCCTCCTCGAGCACCCGCTGGTTGAAGCGCATCCACGACTCATCGCGGCTGAAAAATAGGTTCTCAACCGTCGACCCAACGGCCTTTTTCGTGCTGACACTCTTTCGGGAGCTTCGCTTTGCGACACTCATAGAGGTCTAAAGCTTACCGCACTCCCGTGAATCGCAAGTATGAACAGCCCGCGAAAATCCGGTTCCATGTTTCGGAAGGTGTCTCGGCCGTTACTTGCCGGCGAGCGTCAGCGTCGCGCTCTTCAGCAGAGCGGCCTCCCGTTCCACGGCCGCGGCAGTCCGCGCGATCTGGTTATCCGCGTCCTTCCACTGCTTCTGCTCGATCGTCTCGCGGGCCGCAGGCAGCGTCTTCACACCATAGCCTGTGTAGAAGCCAGGAGCGTACATCATGTTCTGAAACCACGGGCGGTTCGGCAGACCTGCGGGATCAAGAAACACACGTTCGCTCTGGATGAGCTGGAGGTTCAATGCGGGCGGCGCCTTCAACGCGTTCGCCATAAACGCCTTGTCATACTCCGCTGCGGCGGTGGTCAGATCATCCATCGCCTGATCGAGCGGAGCGAAGTTCAGATAAGGCGGAAGCGCTTCCACCTCTGGAGCGACCCGCTTCTTCTTCGGATCTTCCAGCGCCTTGTACACTCCATCAGCGATCTCCGTGTTGCGCTCCTTGACCTCCGCGCGCATCGTATCGGTCAGCCTCTTCACCCCGGTCACATAGGTCCGAATCGTATCGGCCAGGTCGCCGAACTGGAACGGAATCACATCAGCGTCAGCCATCCGCATCATCATCGTTCCGGCCGTCTGGGCCAGCGCGCGCCCATAGACAAAGTCCGTGTCCTGAAAGTGCGTATACCAGTAAAAGTCATCGTAGACGGAGTGGTACTGCCCACCGCCCTGGTCCTCGCCACCATAACCCAGGTTGATGCTGGCGATTCCGAGATGGTGAATGAACGCCGTGTAGTCCGAACCCGAACCGAGGGCCTCCATCCGAATGTCCGGCCTGTTGCGAAGTTCCGCTCGTCCATCTGCAGGCGCACGCGAGATCGCGACCAGGCGTTGACGCTTCCACACCGGCATCTTCGTCTCAGGATCGTCGATGTCCTTGGTCACACTGTTGACGAAGCTCTCCAGCTCGCTCGAACCCTCTGCACGGAAGTAGCCCCGACCGTTGCCATCTGAGTTGAAATAAGCGACCGCATGCGCGCTCAGCTCAGGCGCGTGGGCTTCCACCCACTCGGTCGAACCCAGCAGCGCCGGCTCCTCGCCGTCCCAGAAGCAATAGATAATTGTGCGCTGTGGATGCCAGCCTTGCTTCAGTAACTCACCCAGTCCCCGTGCCTCTTCCAGCTCAGCGCTCGCACCAGAAAGAGGATCGCCAGCACCGTTCACCCATGCATCGTGGTGGTTTCCGCGAATTACCCACTGATCAGGCAACGTCGAACCGGAAATCGTTGCGACAACGTCGTAGAGCGGCTTGCGGTCCCAGTTGAAGCTGACCGCAAGATGCGCCATCGCCACACTCGGGCCAACCTTATACGCGAATGGAAGCCCACCGCGCCAGCTCTCCGGCACCAGTTCGCCGCGCAGCGACTTGAGAAATGGCGTCGCATCAGCGTATGAGATCGGAAGCACAGGAATCTTCGTAATCGTCTGCACCTGGTCCAGTGGAATAAGCTTCGCGCCGGCCACAGCGCCGATGCCCGGCGTCTGCGGATCGCCAGGATACACCGGCATATCCATCACGCTGCCACGCTGCGCGCCCTCTGGCGGCCGCATCGGCCCGTCAGGATAGGTATCGCCGCGAAAGTAACCATCGTCGCGCGGATCAGAGTAGATGATGCAGCCGATCGCACCATGTTCCGCCGCGACCTTCGGCTTGATTCCTCGCCACGTCTGACCATACCGCGCGATTACGATGGCGCCCTTCACCGAGACGCCCATTGCCGCTAACTCTTCGTAGTCCGCCGGCGCACCGTAGTTCACATAGACCAGAGGGGCAGTGACATCGCCATCACGCGAGTACGCGTTGTAAGTTGGCAACTGCTCTTTCTTCTGGTCAGAGGTCGGATCGACCTTCACCACCGGTTCGTCGAGCGTAGCTTCAAACTTTTCCGGCCCCAGAAGCTCCAGCTTGCGGGATTTCGGCGTCGGAAACAACGCCTCAAACTGTTCGATCTTCGCGTCCAGCCCGTACGACTTGAGTTGCGCCAGCAACCACTCGGCGTTGTCCTTGTCATAAGGCGACCCCACATGGTGCGGCCGCGCCGACATCCGCCGCATATTCTCACGGACCTTCGCCGGGTCAGGTATCTCGCGAAACTTCTGCTCCCACTGCACCTCGGCAGCAGCGTGTTCCGTAGTGTAGCCGCGCAGAGAGACCTCTCCAGCGTTGACAGCGTATGCGGTGCTTGCAAGCAAGGTAAAACAGGCGACGGCCCTTCGCATGGTGGCAGAACTCCTTTGAATGAAGGCTTTGAGGCATCCTATCACCAAGATTCACGCCGACAAGCAATTTGTTTATTCTCCAAATCGCCCTGCCCGCACCTTCCGTTCTCAAACCAAACAAAATAGCCAGGCCATAAAATATTCTTGTCCGTCACCCGTCTACACCTGTAGATGAACCAAATCCCGGGTAGTTGGACGATTATCGAGCAGGACCAGCTCATCTCTCAAGCCCTGGAGAGAGACCAGCCCAGACTGCGCAATTTCATCCGAAAGCATGTCACCGACACCAGCGAAGCCGAGGACATCCTTCAGGACGTCTTCTACGAACTCCTCGAGGCCTACCGTCTCATGAAGCCCATAGAGCATGTAACTGCGTGGCTCTTTCGCGTGGCCCGGAACCGGATGGTCGATCTCTTCCGCAGAAAGAAGCCCAGTTCGCTCAATAACCCAGCGTCTCCCGAAGAAGACGGCGCCACCCTCGAAGACCTGCTTCCCTCGGCCGATGATGGTCCCGAGGCGGCCTATGCGCGTAGCCTGCTCCTCGACGCACTGGATGATGCCCTTGAAGAGTTACCCGAAGCGCAACGAGAAGTCTTCGTTGCCCACGAGCTGATGGGCCAGAGCTTCAAAGACATCTCCGCCGAGACCGGCCTCAGCGTCAACACCCTGCTCTCACGAAAACACTACGCCGTACTGCATCTGCGAGAGAGTCTGCAGACGATCTACGAAAATTTTGGAAAGAAATAAGGAGTTACTCATGCATCATCATCCCGTACTTAGAGGAATAAGAATCGCGATCTTCGTCATCATCGGAGTGGTCGTCTTCGGCTTCATCGTCGAGGGTCTGTGGAACGTCCTGGTACCACCGATCTTTGGATGGCACACGATCACCTTCTGGCAAGGGATTGGCCTGTTATTACTCAGCAAGATCCTCTTTGGCGGCTTCCATCGGCACGGCCCTGGCGGGCGCAGTCAATGGAAGCATCGCATGAAGGATCGCTGGGAGCAGATGACACCCGAGGAGCGCGAAAAATTTCGGAAAGGAATGCTTTGCGGCCGCGCTCCTTTCCCCTCAACCGCGGAGCCTCAGATATGAACAAGTTCGACACAGGCGCCACTGACACTGGAGAAAACACCGAGCAGAGCGGCTACAGAGATCCATCTTCGTCGGTCCATTATCGGCCAACCACCGCCACCTATAACGACCGTCTTACGGAGCTCGAGATCGAGAACTCTCGTCTGCATCGATTGGTCGCCGAGCTTCTGATCAAAAACCAGCAGCTCCGCAAGTCGGACTAACATCGCTATCCGCTCTACCGATGCCAGTGCATCTTCCAGCCGAGATACTTCGTGGCGGCTTCGTGAACAGGCGCCGCCGTGGTGGAAAAGTTAGCGGCGACATGATGTTCGAAGCCGTTCTCGCAGATATACCGCAGCAGCTCCTGCATCTTCGGAATCTCCACCACCCCGGCCCCGCCAAACGTATGCAAGGGATCGTTGGTAAACGCGCCCTCGCCGACATATCCGGTGATCTGCCCGGCAAAGTCATCGGTTGAGAAGCGCGCAAAGCTCATCGCCCCGGCCTTCACCGTTCCGTCCAGCGTGCCGTGCGTGTTCTCTTTGCCGACGGTCCCGGCGATGATCTGCTGGAAGTCCATCTTTACGCCCTCGTTGAAGAAATGCTTCGGCAGGTTCGAGCAGTGGAAGCAGACGGCCTTGTCCGGGTTGTCGCCATAGTTGTTGTTCCAATCCAGCAGCGCGCTCGGCGTTTCGCTGGCCAGCGTCAGCGCATACATGCTCAGTGTGCCCAGCACGTCCACCTCGCACGCAGAGGGAATCAGGCTCTCGCTCATCATGCTCATCACGGTGCAGGGAACGATGCCGAGGAACTCCTCGATCGACGTCCAGCACTGCACCGCGCTCACGGTCAGCTCACTCGCCGTCATCCACTGGTCGATCACCGCACCGAGCTTCGCCATCTTCATCAGTGCGGCCTCCGGCGTCTCGCCCACCGGAATATATTTCTTGATTGCCGCAAGCTTCGCCTGCGCCGCATCATCGTTGTCCTTCATCCGCCCGATGCGCCCCATCACCTCGCTTAGATCCAGTGTCTCGACCGTAATGCCCGACCGCTCCAGCAGCTTCTCGGAGTAGCGGACGGTATTGAACGCTGTCGGCCGCGCGCCAATCGCACCGAAGCGCACGTTCTTCAACCCGCGCACCACGCGGCACACACCTGAGAACCATTCGAGGTCAGCCTTGAACTCCACCGAGTCCGGCGCCTCCGTATGCAGCCGCGTCAGCGAGTAGGGAATCCCATACTGCTTCAGGTTGTTACAGATCGACATCTTGCCGCAGAAGCTATCGCGCCGGAACGCGATCGTCATCTTGCCGGCATGGTCCGGTGTCGCCTGGATCAGCACCGGCACCTGCAGGTTCGCCAGCCGCAATGCGTCCGCTAGACCGCGCTCCTCGCCGAAGTTCGGCAGCGTGATAATGATCCCGTCGATTTCCGCGGCATGCTTCTTGAACAACGCGGCGCACTTCTTCGCGTCCTCATAGGTCTCGACGGCGCCGTGGGCCGTCTCCTCCGGCGTCAACACGATCGGCTTGATTCCAGCGGCTTCGAGAGCCGCAATCATCTCCAGACGTCCGCTCGTGGCCAGGTGGCTAGGGAAAAATCCACGATTGCCTACAATCACACCCATCGTCATTTGTTTTGCCATAATCCACCTGAATTCATGCCCGTTCCGGGTCTTGGTCGTAAACTTCATCCACATAGACGTGCTTCAACGTAATTAAACCCGGCCCGGACGAAACCGGATCGAATAGAATCCGCCAAACACCGTCAACACCGCACCCCACCACAACGTCGGGTGCAGCGACTCGAGCCACGGCAGCAGTACCTCATTCGGCGGCGGGTCGTGCAGCTCGACAATTCCAGTGATCACCAACACCACGCCATAAACCAGCATCAGGATGCCGCAGAAGAACCAGATCGACAGCTCGGCAGATTCGATTTCACGCTCACGTTTATCCATACAGCCCACCTCTTACCAGAAGATCAAATTCAAAATAAAGAAGACAACGATCACCACGATCGCCCAGAAGATCGGCTTCTGCCAAATAGTCGTCGATCCATCATGCGGAATCGGCGTCACGCCATACACCAGCCCAGAGAGCTGTTCAGTCGGCACCGGCTTCGTCACCAGACTCACCACGACCGTCACCAGCACGCAGATAATCCAGCTCCACAACGCGCGATACAGGTTCTCCGCCATCGGCTTCGCATTCGGGCTCATCGCGATGTAGTGCAATGCCCCAGCGTCCCTCTGCACCCAGATAAACATTCCGATTGAAGACATCGTCCCGGCAAGCAGTCCCAGAAATCCGCCCCAGTGAGTGGCCCGTTTCCAAAGCATTCCCAGAATCACCGTTCCGAACAGCGGCGCAATAAAGAAGCTGAACAACGCCTGCACGTAATCCATGATGCTGGCCGCATTCATCACCAGGTAAGCCGTCCCGATCGACACCAACATCCCAATCACAGTCGACCAGCGTCCCATCGCAACGTAGTGTTTATCGCTGGCCTTCTTGTTTATGAATGCGCCATAGAGATCGTACGTCCACACCGTCGAAAACGCGCTGACGTTACCAGCCATGCCGCTCATAAAGCCCGCCACCAGGGCCGTGATCCCCAGACCCAGCAACCCAGGCCCGCAATAGCGAATCAACATCAGCGGCAGCACTTCGTTGTAGCTATGTTGCCCCGTCGTTGCTGCGATGCTCTCTGGCACCAGATGCATCAGACTACCGTCTGGGTTTCTCAACACCGCCAGGGCCAGGAGCCCCGGCACGATCACGATGAACGGCACCGCCATCTTGAACGCTGCGCCGATCACAGGAGCCATCTTCGCCGCCCGCAGATTATTCGCGCTCAATACCCGCTGCACCACAAGAAAGTCCGTAGTCCAATATCCAAAGCTGATCACAAACCCCAGCCCAAAGACGATCCCTGTCCAATGCACGCCCATGGGATTGTCCTTGAAGCTCCCCAGCGTGCTCCACAGGTGCCCGTAGTCGGTTGTGCCGAGGTTTGCCGCCATCTGTGCCTTTAGCTTCGTCCATCCACCCGCTTCGATCAATCCAAGGATCGGAATCATCGCGGCGCCTGCCCAGATCAGCACAAACTGCAACACCTCGTTGATGATTGCCGACCGCAGGCCGCCGAGCATCACGTACAAAGCTACCGTCGCCGCACCCACCCAGATGCTGAAGCTGATGTTCCATCCCAGCACAGTCTTCATCACCAGCGCCATGGCGTACATATTCACGCCGCTCATCAGGATCGTCATCACCGCAAACGACACTGCCGATACTGCCCGCGCGCCCTCGCCAAACCGCAGCTTCAGATACCCCGGCACCGAGTGGGTCTTCGAGATGTAATAAAACGGCATCATCACGATGCCCAGAAACAGCATCGCCGGAATCGCACCAATCCAATACCAGTGCGCCGCCAGGATCCCATACTGATAGGCCGCTCCAGCCCATCCCATCAGCTCCAGCGATCCAAGGTTGGCCGACACAAAGCTCAGTCCCGCGATCCAGGCCGTCATCTCTCGCCCGGCCAGAAAGAAATCCTCGCTGGTGTTCGCCTTTCCCTTCGCGTAAAACCCGATAAACACCACCAAAGCGAAGTAAAGCACCAGGATCAGAACATCCACCGGCGCCAATTTGGTCAGCTGCTCATTCATCAGTAGAAGCGCCGCAAGAACCTGCATCAGTGAGGACCCAATAAGTAAACGTTATCCACCCTACATCGCGGATAGAACAAGCCTACCCCTCTCTTCATCGAAATCTATGTTCGGTACCACAAGAATACGGTCGAACTAGGCATTCGGAAACAACCTGCAAAACGTTGGAACTGTTGATTCCCGAACGTTGCAACTATACAACAACGAATTACTCACAACACAATAACAAAATCGGTCGGACGACTCTGTCTCTAACGCAAAGATCAACCGTACTCCCCCTGCAGCCTGGAACGCGCCATAATTCTGTGTCGCACTTACAACGCTTCTCTCCTGCTCCGACTCTATCTAGTAGTGTTCTGTTTTGCCCCGAAGGAGTTTCAATGCAAATTCGCAAGTTGCCGGCGGTCGTTCTCGCATCCGCCCTTACAATCTTCCTTTCGACCAGCTACGCCCTCTCTCAGGACGGCGCCAAGCAGGACATGAAGGCCGCCGGCACCGACACAAAAAATGCAGCAAAAGATACTGGACACGCTGTCTCCACCGGTACAAAGAAGGCCTACAACAAGACCGCAACTGGCACAAAGGTAGCTGCAGACAAGACCGCTGATGGCGCTAAAACCGTCGGTAAAGATGTCGGTCACGGCACTAAGGTGGCCGCTAAGGACACCGCCCACGGAACAGAAAAGGTTGGCGATAAGGTCGCAGGCAAGCCCACCCCGCAATAGCTGATAAAGTCATACCCCTTCGAGCTAATCTCAACCCGAAACCAGAATCGAGGAGGTAAGCTTTAGCTCCTGACCGGTTTCTCTGAAGTCGCGTGGGTCATCGGCCAAACTACTACCGCTGCCAGAATTACCAGCCCCACCCAATACAG
Source organism: uncultured Acidobacteriaceae bacterium (assembly GCA_963756685.1). Taxonomy (GTDB): domain Bacteria; phylum Acidobacteriota; class Terriglobia; order Terriglobales; family Acidobacteriaceae; genus Edaphobacter. Next base: position 51,474 of record CAVWON010000001.1, on the reverse strand, counting down.
GTCTGCCCCAAGTAAATGGAGTATCTGCATCCACACCGGCGCCAGCAGCAAGACATCCGCCAACCCAAGCGCAAACTGAAAACCAAGCAGCGCCAGGACGGCTCCTGCTAACCGTCCAGCGCCAGCGCGTCTCGCCTGTCCTGCGAGCCAAAACACGAACATGGCCGCCACGACAGCGCTCACAGGATGCACCCCCCGCAACCGAAGCAACCACGGAGACCCGGCAGCAAAGTCCTGGGCAAATGCTGCCCGCAGCGAAGAAGCGGGGAACAGTGTGTCCCCCAACGCCGCCAGCGACCCGCTCACTCCCACCACCAGCGTCGCCGCCAACCCAAAGAGGGCCCAGACTTTTTTCGCTCCGCCAACTCCAAGCTCACGCCACATCTGTCCAGTTCCCAGCAGCCTCGCCGTTAGAGTCAGCGCAGCCAGCAGCAACAGCGTATTGCTCAAATGAATCGACAGCACCACCACCCGCCCCATCGACTGATTGCCTGTCACATACCCCAGCTTTACCAGCAGCGCACCCAGAAACGCCTCATTGAGCAGCAACACCGCAGAAGCCACTGCGAACACCCGCGACGCCTGCCCCTTAATCGTTCCGCGAAACGTCCACACCAGTAGCCCGATCACAACAAAAAGCGATCCGCCGGTCATCATCCTGTGGGTAAACTCGATTACTGTATGCACACTGGGAGACAGAGGCACTACCTGCCCATTGCACAGCGGCCAGTGGTTTCCGCATCCGGCGCCCGAACCCGTGGCCCGCACCAGTGCCCCCCAAAGGATCACCAGGACGTTATACCCCACCACCCCCCGGGCGAACCGCACCAGCGCCTGCGAAGTTTTCCTTCCCGTAACTGTCGCAGCCGTAGCCATGCCGATATTCTACGCAGCTTCGCGGATGTCGTTTTCGGGCAACTGGCGATCGGCCTTCCGCGAGAAAAACTTACCCGTTCGCCAGCTCCTTCGCCCGCTGCGTCGCCCGCTTCACCGCCTTGATCAGCGTCACTCGCAGCCCACCCTCTTCGAGCTCCAGAATTCCGTCGACAGTACACCCAGCTGGAGTCGTCACCGCGTCCTTCAACAGCGCCGGATGGTACCCGGTCTCGAGCACCATCCGCGCCGAACCCAGCGTCGTCTGCGCCGCCAGCAAAGTAGCCACATCGCGCGGCAGCCCAACATTCACCCCTGCCTCCGCCAATGCCTCGATGATGATGTACAAAAACGCCGGCCCCGACCCTGACAAGCCCCGTCACCGCGTCCATATGCTTTTCGTCCACGACAACAGTCTTGCCGACCGTCTGAAAGATCTTCTGCGCCACAGCCATCTGCTCAGGCGAAACAAAACGTCCGCGACAAAGCGCCGTAATCCCCGCTGCCAGCATCGCTGGAGTATTCGGCATCGCACGAATACCGCCAACTCGCAACCCGCCCCGTCTTCGATACTCCGCGTCTTCACCGAAGCCGCAAATGAGAGCACCATCTTCTTCGGCGTCAGCGCGGTCCTGATCTCTTCAATCAGCGCCGGCACCTGTGTCGGCTTGACTCCCAGCAGAATCACCTCCGCCTGTTTGGCCGCCGCCAGATTGTCCGTCGTGACCTCGACCCCAAACTGCGCCGACAAGGCCTTGCGCCCGCTCCGCATGCTGCACCGTGGCGAAGATCTGCTCCGGCGAAAGCAGGTTGTTCTTTAGAAATGCCTGCAGCAGAATGCCGCCCATCTTGCCTGCACCAAGCACCGCGACCCTCAACCCGGGCATCACCGGAGTTGCAGCCGCAACCGGAACCTCAAAGCTCTCACTCATTCCCAAAGGCTATCAGACCCTATTGCTTCTGGGCCGCAATCCACGCGTCCACCCGCTTCTCCAACACGTCCAGCGGAAGCGCCCCCGAGTCCAACACCTCATCGTGAAAAGCCTTGATATCGAACTTTGGCCCCAGCGCCGTCTTCGCCCTGTCACGCAGTTCAAGGATCTTCAACTGGCCAATCTTGTACGCCAGCGCCTGCCCCGGCCACGCGATATATCGGTCCACCTCCGCCTGTATGTTGGTCTCATCGATCGCTGAGTGATCATGAAAGAAATCCACCATCTGCTGCCGCGTCCAGTGCTTCGAGTGCACGCCCGTATCGACGACCAGTCGAATCGCTCGCCACATATCGTTCTCCAGCCGCCCGTAGTCGCTATAGGGGTCCTTGTAGAGACCAACGTCCTTGCCCAGCCGTTCGCTGTACATCCCCCAACCTTCGGTGAACGCCGTGTAGTTCTGCTGATACTTGCGAAACTCCGGCAGCCCTGTCAGTTCCTGCGCAATCGATATCTGCAGATGGTGTCCCGGCAACCCCTCGTGGTACGACACCGCCTCCACCGGAGCCAGCGAGCGTTCCGCAAAATTATAGGTATTAACGTAAACTCTCCCCGGCCTGCTCCCATCCGGCGTCCCGCTGTAGTAGTAGGCCGCGGCCTGGTCCTTCTCGATATACGACGGCACCGGCACCACCTCCAGCGGGGCCTTCGGCAGCCGGCCAAACAGCTCCGGCAGCTTCGGTTTCATCTCTGCGATATGTCCCTTGTAGGCATCGATCAGAGCGTCACCAGACGCCGGATGTTCCTTCGGATTCGCCTTCAGCGCGGCACTGAAGCTCTTGAGGTCTGCGAACCCCAGGCCCTTCACGATCGCCAACATCTCGGCCTCATCGCGATGCACCGCATCGAGTCCGATCTGGTGGATCTCCGCCGCCGACTTGTTCAGTGTCGTCCGCTGCCGAATCAGATAGGCATAGTATGCGTCTCCATCCGGGAGTGCCCACACCCCAAGTTCCTTCCGCGACTTCGGAATGTATTCGGCCTTCAGAAATCCGGCAAACCGCTTATACGACGGCAGCACATCAGTCGAAATGGCCTCCAGCATCTCAGTCGAAATGCGCTTCTGTTCAACAGCGCTAACCGACTTGGGAAACGTCTTCAATGGAAGCGCGAACGGACTCTCCTCCGCTGTCTGGTTCGCCAGCGTCTGGGTCTGCACCAGCACCTTCTCCATCAGATACTGCGGTGGCGTCCGTCCTTCATCCACCCCCAGCTGCATGTTCGTCATGATCTGCGAGAACGCCGTCGGGACCTTCTTCAGCCGTGCAATATAGTCGTCGTAATCCTTTAGCCGAATCAAATTGCAACTGGTTCGGCAGCTGCGCAAGGCCCGTGTGAAAGCCGCTGAACTGGTTCACCGGCATCTCCCACTCTTTGAACTTCGCGCCCTCCTGCTCATCGATCAGCGAGCGCAGCATCAGTTCTGCCGACAACTGCTCCTGCTCCGGCAGGCCCGTCGTATCAATCTCCGAGAGACGCTGAATATAGTCACGCCCACGCGACAGCGAAGCGTTTACCTCCTTCGCCGAGTAGTCGGTCAGCTGGTCGTTGTACCGTTTGTCCCCAATCGAGGAAGCAAACTCGGGCGAATGTTTCAAATGGTCTTGCCAGATATTGGCCAGCAGGGCCGACAGTGCCTTGCTTCGCGCCGCGACCGAAGCAGCGGTCGGTGCCGTAGACCCGGTTTGACCCTGCATCGTCAAAACGCCCAGACCGACGCAGCCAACCAGCACCAAAATACGCAACCGACGCAGCGAAGATCCTGTCATATCTGTCCTCGACCCCGCCTGTCAGTCTATCGTGAAGTGAAGTGTCCGCAATCCGGCACCGCCCAGTTCAGCACCTCAACGCCGCATCAATCACCTTCCATGCCGATCGCTAGCTGGCCGCGGAGGTCCCAGCATCCAGCATCCGGTACAGCGTCGACCGGCTGATCCCCAAAACCTCCGCCGCACGCAGCTTATTTCCCGCGCAGTCCTTCAACACCCGCAGTACATGCTGTTCCACGACGTCCTGCAGCCGCACACTCTCACCGTCGACCGCAGTCGATGGCCCAGTCCCGCGCGTCCCTGCAAACGCCGGTAAGTGCTGCGATTCAACCACACTGCCCTTGCACTGCAGGACTCCCTTTCGCAGCACCTCCTCCAACTCGCGCAAATTTCCTGGCCAGCGATACATCTTCATGCTCTCCATTGCCTCGTCCGCAATCTCATGGACGCTTCTCCCATAGAGCTGCGCAAACCGCCCTAAAAAGCGCCTCGCCAACTCCGGAAGATCTTCCATCCGCTTACGCAGCGGAGGCAGAGCAATGTCCACTGTGGCCAGCCGCCGATAGAGGTCGTGTCGAAAGCGTCCCGTGGACACCAGAATTCTCAGGTCTGCTTCCGTCGCCGCGATAATCCGCAAATCCGTCCTCTGCGACGCCTCCCGCTGACTCTGTGCCGACTCCTGCTTTCTCAGTGCCCGCACCAACCGGCCCTGTGCCTCCAACGGCATCTCACTGACCCCATCCAGAAACAGCGTCCCTCGCCTGGCCGTCTTCATCAAACGCTCAATGATGTCAGACGGTCCGTACCGTCGCTCCGAACTCAACTGGAGGGTCTGCGATCGCCGCCGCATGGCATACGACAAACGGCCCGCCTGCAGGCCGCCCCATCGCATGCAGCGCCCGGGCCACCCACTCTTTACCCGTCCCTGCCTCTCCACTCACCAGTACGGACCGGAAGTACGGTCCGATTCGCCGCACCTGCAAGCGCAGCCGCTTCATCGCTGCGCTACTCCCCACAATCTCGAACTCCTCCTGGTTTATTGAAGGCGTCCCGGGAGGTCCGGGAGGGAAGGCAACACAAGAGGATGCTGATCGAGAGATCGACATGGCTTCTCTCTACATCGGCTAAACGCGCCGTCAGGTGAGCCATCAAAACGCAGAAAAGCCGGAGACCCGCAGGTAGCGGCTGGTCTCCGGCTTTCGGCTTAAAAGCAGTTCTTACAGATTAAGCAGTCGTCGGCGCACAGTACGTATCGAAAGCCCGGGCCAGCTCCTGCGCGATCGCCGGAGCAGTCGAGGTTTCGATCGCCGAACGCTGCATCAGGTACACCAGCTGCCCATCCCTAAGGATCGCGATCGCCGGCGAGGTCGGCGGATGCCCGCCAAAGTAGCTCCGCGCCTTCTCGGTCGCGTCGCGGTCCTGTCCTGCGAAAACGGTCACAGCATGGTCAGGCTTCGCCGCATGCTGCATCGCCAGGCGAACTCCCGGACGCATCTTGCCGGCCGCACAGCCACAGATCGAGTTCACCACCACCATCGTCGTCCCCCGCTGCGCCAACGCCGCGTCCACATCGGCTGCAGTACGGGCCTCCGCTATACCAGCGCGCGTCAGCTCCTCGCGCATGGGAATCACCATAATCTCTGGATACATAAATTCTCCCTTAGGTCGCGGGTGAAAGCCGCGCCTGTTGCGATTCTACGGTTATACCTTGCGCCTCGCTACCCCTACCCCGGGCAAAAGTGTGCAAAGTCTTCAAAAGAAATAACATAAGTCCGGACTCCAGACAGCCATGTCTCGACCGCGCTCGCACGGGCTGCTCTTTAAAGTCTATCAGTCGTGTCAAACATCGCAGTCGCGCGGCGATGTTGTACTCTCAAGCCGTGCCGACCACCAGCCTGCAGTTTCAGGAGCATGTCCCCCTCGCGCCCTTCACGACCCTCCGCATCGGCGGCCCAGCGCGCTTCTTCTGCGAAGTCAAAACGGAGGCAGAACTCTTCGAAGCCGTCCAGTTTGGACAACAGCGCAAGTTGCCCTTATTCGTCCTTGGAGGCGGCAGTAATCTCCTGGTAAGCGATGCCGGCTTTGACGGCCTGGTGATGCGCATAGGAGTGGCGGCCGCGAAGCGCGAGCGAAGGGAAGGGGAGAGTGTCGTACTCGAGGTGGGAGCGGGTGAAAACTGGGACGATGTCGTCCGCTACGCCGTCGATCGCGGATACGCCGGCATCGAATGTCTCGCAGGCATTCCCGGAGATGCAGGCGGCACGCCTGTTCAAAATGTCGGGGCCTACGGACAGGAGGTAGCCGAAACCATCCTCCAGGTACGCGCTTACGATCTCGAAGCCCACAACTTTGTCGATCTCGACCATGCGTCCTGCCGCTTCGGCTATCGTCGCAGCCTGTTCAACGCGGACGCTCGCGGACGATACATTGTGACTGCCATAAGCTACAAACTGCGGCCCGGTGGCGACCCCGCTCTGCGATACTCCGACGTCAAACGTCACTTCGCCGCTGCTCTCGAAAGAGGAGAGAAGCCGACGCTGCGCCAGGTTTACGATGCCGTGCGGTCCATTCGCGAGCAGAAGGGAATGCGTGCAGGACAAGGCGGCCCCGATGGCCGGAGTGCCGGCTCCTTCTTCAAGAACCCCGTAGTTCCGTCAGCGACCCTGTCGCAAATAGCGTTCAAAGGCGGATGTCGTCCGGAAGAGATTCCACAATATTCAGCCGAAGATGGCAGGGTGAAACTGGCGGCGGCCTGGCTGGTCGAACGGGCTGGCTTCCACAAAGGATTTGCGATGGGCCGCGCCGCGATCTCCTCTCGTCACACCCTCGCACTCGTGAACCTCGGCGGCGCGACCGCGACCGAACTGATCGTTCTGCGCGATGCGGTGATGACCGCCGTTCAAAACAAGTTCGGGGTGCCCGCTCGAACAGGAGCCCGTTATGCTGGGCTTCCCTTCGACGCATTGAGCTGCTCCAGCAGGCGTTCCCGCTCCCCCGCGAGCACCTCCGCGACAGGCCCCTGCTGCACTACGCGGCCTTCAGCAATCTTGATGACCTCCGTGCCAAGTTGAAACGCCTCTCCCACATCATGGGTCACCGAGAGCACAGGTCTTTCCACGAGCGCCAACCAGCCACGCAACTCTTCAATCAGCTCGTCCCGCAGCCGAACGTCCTGACCGGTAAATGGCTCGTCGAGCAGCAAAATGCTTCCGCTGCCAACGACTCACCGCAGCAGTCGCAGCTCGCGCAATCGCAACCCGCTGCCGCTCCCCGCCAGAGAGCATTGACGGAAACTTCTCAGTCAGTCCGCTCAACTGAAACCTCGTTGTCGCCTCCTCGACGATCTCGGTGGCGCTCGCTCCATCCGTCTGCGACCGTGCGCCGAATGCAATGTTCTCCCGCACCGTCATGTGGGGAAACAATGCGGCACCCTGGCCCGCCACTCGTACGCTCCGCTCATGCGGCTTCACGAAAATTCTGCTGGCCGTATCCGTCATCGCGAGACTGCGGCCATAAAAATACGACACGATTCGCCCTGCATCAGGCCGTACAAATCCTGCGATCGCTCGGAGCACTGTGGACTTCCCGCTCCCTGACGGCCCAAAGAGCACGGTCCACGGCTGCGTCAGTTCGAACTCAACATCGAGCTCCAACGCACCCAGCCGGTGCTGGATTCGCACACTCAGATGGGGCGCGCTCTCAGACAAGTTCACCCCGCCTGAGTCCACCCCGCCGCGAATAGATAAGCAGCAACGCTGCAAGCGAAACCGCAACCAGTACCAGCGCCGTCCGGTTAGCTGCCGCGTAGTTGAACTCCTGCACCTTGTCATACAACGAAATCGAAAGCGTCTGCGTGGCGCCCGGAATATTTCCACCCAGCATCAGCACCACCCCAAACTCCCCCACCGTATGGGTAAACGTCAACACCGCACTGGTCAGCAGCGAGCCTCGCGTCAACGGCAACGCTATGCTCCAGAACGCCCTCCACGGCGAAGCCCCCAGTCCCGCTGCGGCCTCCACGTAAGCCCCATCTACCGCGGAAAATCCGGCCACCAGCGGCTGAACCGCAAACGGCAGGCTATAAAGCACCGATCCCACCAGCAACCCTGCAAAGCTGAAAGCCAGCGGATGACCCAGCAGCCGTATCAGCAACCGACCCGGCGCACTCAACGGCCCCAGCGCAACCAGCAGATAAAACCCCAGCACCGTAGGGGGCAACACCAGCGGCAGCGCCACCACTGCCTGTACGAGTGCCCTTCCAGCTCCACGCCCCGAAGCGATCCACCACGCCAACGGCAGCGCTACCACCAGCAGGATCGCCGTCGTCCCCACCGCCAGCCGTAACGTCAACCAGAGCGCTTCGAAATCCATACAGCGCCAGTCTATTGCACCAGCGCTGCATCGACACTCTTACTTCACTGCACCCAACCCCAACTTCGCCCAATTCGCCTGCACTGCGGGCGTCAGCAGCCAGTCCAGAAAGGCATGCGCGTCCGCCTTCCGGTCGGAGTTCTTCATCACCACCGCGTACTGCAGAATCTCCGGATACTGCGACGTCGGCACCAGAACATAAGTCCCGATCTCCTTGAAGTGCTCCGTAGTCGCGGCAGTCAGCGAGATCAGCCCGAGCTGTGCGTTCCCCGACTCAACAAACTGCGCCGTCTGCGCGATGTTCTCCCCCACCACCAGGTGCGGCGCCACCGCGTCATACATCTTCATCTTCCGCAACGCCGCCGCCGCCGCCCGCCCATAGGGAGCATGCAGCTCATTTGCAATCGCCACCGTCTTCACTCGCGGATCGATCAGCGTCTCGATACTCAGCGGCAGCAGACCCGAATCCTTCCGCGCCCACAACACCAGAGTCCCCTTCGCATACGCAACAGGAGCGGTCCCATCGGCCAGGCCCCCGGCCACAATCTTCTCCGGATAAGTAAAGTCAGCGGCCAGAAAGATATCCATCGGAGCGCCATCCAGAATCTGCGTCGCCAGCGTCGACGAAGACCCGAAGCTAACTACCAGCTTTACTCCCGTCGCGTGCTCATAGGCCTGCGAAAGCACTGGCATCACCGGCTGCAGGTCCGCAGCCGCGGCCACACGCAACGCCTTCTGCCCCCACGCGCAGGGCCCGCCAACCAGCATTACGAGGCACACCGAAACCACACAGACCAGAGCGGCCCACGCACCGCGCTCTTTACGATAGGCTAGAGAAAACCATGAACGTAGCGACACATCACCTTAGATGCACAGAATGCGCCGTCGTCATCACAAAGGACGACGCGAGCAGCAACTTCCGCTGCCCGCAGTGCAATGGCCTCTACGAAGTCGTCTACGCCTGGTCCGATGTCAAGTCTGCAGCCACCACTGGCGCCCCTGCCGATCCGAACAGCCGCCTCCCCAACCCCAGCGCTCTCCGCTGGCTCTGGCAGGAGCGTCGCACCTCCAGCATGGCCGTCGACCAGTCCGGCGTCTGGCGCTTCCGCGACCTGCTCCCCATCGTCGACGATCTGGAAAAAGTCGTCACCCTCCGCGAAGGCAACACCCCCCTCTACGATCTTCCTCGCTGCGCAAAAACTGCAGGCATCGACTGGCTCCTGGCCAAGCACCAGGGCATGAACCCCACGGCCTCCTTCAAGGACACCGGCATGACTGCCGCACTGTCGGTCGCCGCAGAGCGCAAGTTCGAGTGGGTCGCCTGCGCCTCTACCGGCAACACCTCCGCCGCCATGGCCGCCTACGCCGCTCGCGCCGGTCTGCGCAGCATCGTCTTCATCCCCGAAGGCAAGATCGCCTGGGGCAAGCTCTCGCAGTCGATGGACTACGGCGCGCTCACCATCCAGCTCAAGACCGACTTCGACGGCTGCGTCAACATTCTCGGCGAACTCGTAAAGCGGTTCCCCATCTATCTCCTCAACTCCGTCAACCCCTACCGCCTCGAGGGCCAGAAGACCCCCGCCTTCGAGATGGTCGAGCAGATGGACTGGCAGGTCCCCGAGCACATCATCGTCCCCGGCGGCAACCTCGCCAACTCCGCCGCCCTCGGCAAAGGCTTCTCCGAGATGTATCAGCTCGGCCTTATCCCCCGCCGTCCCAAGATCAGCATCATCCAGGCCGAGGGCGCCAACCCGCTCTACCGCTGGTTCATCGACTCCAACCGCGTCATGAAGCCTGTCTCTGCCGACACCCGAGCCACCGCCATCCGCATCGGCAACCCGGCCTCCTGGCGTAAAGCTGCCGCGGTCATCGACGACTTAGGCGGCTGGTGCGAGCAGGTCTCCGAGCAGGAGATCGCCCTCGCCAAGGCCGAGATCGGCGCCGAAGGCGTTGGCTGCGAACCTGCCTCGGCCGTCACTCTCGCCGGCCTCAAGAAACTCGTCGCCCTGGGTAAGATCACCCCGGAGGAGCGCGTCGTCCTCGTCCTCACCGGCCACACCCTCAAGGACTCCCAATACACCATCGACTACCACCGCAACGAGCTCTTCACCGAAGCCGAGAAGGCCCAGCTCACTCCCGCCGACCAGGCCCGCCACGCCTCGCTGCGCAAGCCCCCAATCGTCCTCGAAGCAGATCCCGACGTGGTTCTCCGAACCCTTGAGTCCTACATGAACCAACCCCAACCCGCATGACCGCCCCGATCCAAAGCAAGCCCATCCACCTTCGCCTGCCCGCTACCTCCGCCAACCTCGGCCCCGGCTTCGACGCCCTCGGTCTCGCCATGGCCCTCTACCTCACAATCGACGCCACAGTCGCGGAGGACTTCCACATCGAGGCCACTGGCCGCAATTCAGACCTCTGCGCCCGCCTCGACAACAACCTCATCCTCACTACCTACATGGACGTCCTGGCCAACGCCGGCATCCTTGCCCACCATCTCCATCTCCAACTCCACAACGAGATCCCCCTTGGCATGGGCTGCGGCTCCAGTGCTGCTGCGCTCCTCGCGGGAGTCCTGCTGGCGAACCACTTCGGGGAGCTTAACTGGACCAGCTCAGCAGATCCTCGAAGAAGCCTGCCGCCGCGAAGGCCATCCCGACAACGTGGCCGCCTGCTACCTGGGTGGAATGACTGCCTCCGTTGTCACGAAAGGTGAATTGGTTACTGCAACTTGCGGTCAGGACCTCAACTGGAACTTGTTGCTGGCCCTGCCCTCAGCCAGCCTGTCCACCAAGAAAGCCCGGGCCCTGCTTCCCGCGCACTACTCGCGCGAAGATGCCGTAGCCAACGTCCAGGCCACCGCCCTTCTCGTGGCCGCCTTTGCCCAGGGACGGGGCGATCTTCTTCGCGTCGCGATGCAGGACCGCCTCCACCAGCCCTACCGAATGAAAGCCTGTCCTCTCTTACAGTTACTTCTGCCCATGAACGAGAACCCTGAAATTCTCGGGGTCGCGCTCAGCGGGGCGGGCCCTTCTGTTCTGCTCGTCGCCGGAAACCCCGTTCCTTCCACACTTGACGATGCCATCCGAAAAGCCGCCGGTGATCCCACCCTGGAGGTCCTGCATACGAGAATCTCTACAGGAATACTTCAGGCCTAAAGCCTTATATTGCATACGTATAAGGACTTATTTATAAAATGGTAACGCGGTAACCCGTCGCAGATTACCTAAGATTCCTTTACGCAATGAAAAATTCTTCGTACCTTATCCCTCGTGGGCAGTTCTGGGGAGGGCTGCTACGCCGCCCGTTGACCTCTTCAATAGAGGTCCGGGCGTTTCCTCTTTAAGCTACAACTTTTGGTTTCTGAACCTCCCGGCCTCCTCGAGCATCTAGTATTGTGGAGATTGCGCCGCACCGCATGGGTGTAGAAGGTGTAGAGCAATCTGGAGGAAGTTAAATGGCAGGTCAGCACGTCACAGAAGTAAGCGATTCCAACTTTGAAAAAGATGTTCTACAGTCGGCCGAGCCCGTACTGGTAGATTTTTGGGCCGCCTGGTGCGGTCCTTGTCGCGCCTTGGCCCCAGTCGTCGACGAAGTTGCCAACCAGTATCATGGCAAACTCAAGGTCATGAAGATGGACGTCGATTCGAACACAGCGACGCCGATGCGTTACGGCATCCGCGGCATCCCCGCCCTGCTCATATTCAAGGACGGCAAGGTCGCAGACCAGATCGTTGGCTTTGTCCCCAAGGACACCATCGATAAGTCGGTCAACAAGGTCCTGGCAAAAGTTCCGGCATAATCGCCGCAATAAATGGCACCAAAGATCGGCTCGGAGACTAACCAGTCTCCGGGCCCTTCGTTTGCCCTTTACCCGCGTTTCACACGTGAGGCTCAAAATCACCACGCATCTGTGTGTTATGTTTCTATCGTTTACAGATGCAAACCTGACGATGGGAATTGATACCCCATGGGAATCCTAAGCCACCTCTTCTACCCGTGGGGCCTTTTGCTCCAGGGGTTGGCGATCGTCCACTTCATCCGGCGGCGGCCGGACACCTATTGGATTTTCGTCATCCTGTTTCTTGGTCCGCTCGGTGCAACGATCTATCTCTTCGTCGAGGCGCTTCCCGACATCGGCCTCGTAGGTCACTCCTTCAAGGGGTTTTCGCGCCGCAAGCGCATTGGACAACTTCAGGTCGCGATTCGCGACAACCCGTCGACAGGAAATTACGAGGAACTGGGCGACCTCTATCTTGAGGAGGGCAAACTCCAGCCGGCGCGTGATGCGTATGACAGGGCCGTTGCCGCCCGCGCCGGCACAATCGGCCCGTTTTATGGACGAGGCCTGTGCGCCATCCTGTTAGGCGATGCCCCAGCGGCCCTGCCCGACCTCGAGCGAGTGGTGGACGAAGACCCTGACCACGACTTTTATCGCGCGGCTGGCTTGCTCGCCCACGCCTACGCCCTGACCGGACAAAGAGAAAAGGCCGAGGCGCTCTTCCGGCGCGTCACCACGACGTCGACCTTATCGGAGACGTACCTCAACTTTGCGAGCCTCCTGGCGTCCGAAGGACGCAACGCCGAAGCACGCGAGTGGGCGCAAAAGGTCCTCGACAAAAAGCCCAGCATGCTGGCCTACCAGCGACGACGTGAACGCCCATGGTTCCGTAGTGCCAACGCCATGCTGAAGCGCCTTCCCGCCTGACAAAATCAACTCATAGAAGCGGTTTTTCAAAGACGAGAGAGGTCTTCACCTTGCGGTAACCCTCGCGAAGGTAGAAACGGTGGGCGTCTTCACGCTTGATCTGCGAGCGAACGCGAACGACCGGGACCGATTTGCTGCGCGCCCAATCTTCGACCTCAAGGCAAAGACGCCTTCCAACGCCCAGGCCGCGCGTGTCCTCGCGAACGACGAGCCCGCCGATCACCGCGCTCGCCGGGGATTGCAGATGGCGTTCCATCGCGGCGTCGATCCAACCCACAATCTCACCGTCGACAACAGCGGCGAAGGCGACCCTGTCGGTAGTGCGCGACATCTCATCAATGCGCTCGCGAAGATCTCCAGGCGAGCTGGGATAGCCGAGTTCGCTGCTCAGTTCAGCGACTGCGTCAGCATCGTCCGCAGTAAGCCGGCGAACGACCAGAGTCGTAATGTTTCGTTCCGTGGTACGCATGTCATTATTATTGCGCGTCCATTGCGCGTCCGGGTTCGATCGCTGCCGGCAGACAGCCAAATGGCCGCCAGCCATTACACTGGCATGAATGCTCGAATGGATGCTCTTCCGCGTGATCATGGTGGCCTTCTTCATTCTGGCCAGCAGCTTCTTCGTGGCCGCGGAGTTCGCCCTCGTCAGCGTCCGCGAGACCCGCATCCAGCAGCTCATCGCCCTCGGCCGCCCGGCGCCCGCACCGCACTCAAGCTCAAGCACTCCATCGACGAGTTCCTCCCCGCCGTCCAACTCGGCGTCACCGTCGCAGGCCTTGCCCTCGGCTGGATCGGCGAACCCGCCATCGCCGACATCATCCTCAACTTCCTGGCGGGCTCGCTGCATCGCCTTCCTGTCCACGCCGTCCTCTACGCCCACACCATCGCGGTCATCCTCGCCTTCTCGCTCATCACTTACTTTGAAGTCCTCCTCGGCGAACTCGTCCCCAAGTCCCTCGCCCTCCAGCGAGCCGAACGCATCGCCCTGGCCGTCGCCGGCCCCATGGACGTCTTCATCCGCATCACCCGCCCCATCGTGCGCCTCCTGAACACCTCGGCCTCCATTGTCCTCAGGCTCTTCCGCGCCCCGTTACGCGGCGAAGGCGCCGTCCACTCTCCGGAGGAGCTCAAACTCATCGCCACAGCGACCCGCCGCATGGGCTTATTACCTGTCTTTCAGGAAGAGATCATCCACCGCGCCATCGAGCTCAACCACGTCACTGTCCGCGAGATCATGACCCCCCGCGGCAAGATCTTCTCCCTCCCCGCCGACATGCCGCTCCAGCAAGCCTCCGCCCGCATCGTCGAGGAGCAGCACTCCCGCGTCCCCGTCTACGATCCCGCCACCGGCCCCGAAGACATCATCGGCATCGTCTACTCCAAAGACATCTCCCGCCTCATGCACTTCCGCACCGTCGCGCTCTCCATGGGCGGCAAAGGCGAGTCCGGCCTCACCCTCCGCAAGGTCATGCGCGAGCTCACCGTCGTCCCCGAAACCAAACTCGCCATCGAGCTTCTCCAGGAGTTTCAGGAGCGCCGCCGCCAGATCGCCATCGTCGTCGACGAGTTCGGGTCCACCGTCGGCCTCGTCACCGCCGAAGACGTCCTCGAGCAGATCGTCGGCGAGCTCGAAGACGAGTTCGACATCAGCCAGTCCCCGCTCCTCAGCACCACAGGGGCCATGTCGCTCGACGGCAGCACCACCCTCCGCGACCTCGGCAATCAACTCCGCTGGACCTTCCCACGCGAGGCCGGCGTCGAGACCCTCGCCGGCTTTCTCCTCGCGCAACTCGGCCACATCCCCACCGTTGGCGAAACCCTCGACTACGAAGGCCGCCGCTACCGGGTCGCCGAGATGACCGGCCATCGCATCAGTCGCGTCATCGTCGAAGACATAGCGGCCCCGCAACGGGAGCCCGCCGACGAAGTCGACAGCACGGAAGCGACCCAATGAGCCGAACCACCGTCCTCTGGAAGCCTCTCCGCCGCATCCTCCTCACCCTTCCTGTCCTCTGGGTCGTCGTCTCCGTCGTCTTCCTGCTAATCCATCTCGTCCCTGGCGACCCCATCGTCCAGATGCTCGGCGAAGGCGCCACCGCCTCCGACATCTCCGCCCTCCGCCACGCCTATGGCCTCGACGCGCCCCTCAGCCAGCAGTACACCCACTACTGGCACGGCCTCCTCCACGCCGACCTCGGCCAGTCACTCCGCCTCCACGACTCCGTCACCCACCTCGTCCTCCAACGCTACCCCTACACTCTCGCCCTTACCCTCGCCGCTCTCCTGATCGGCATCACAATCTCCATCCCCGCTGGCGTCTGGTCCGCGCTCCATCGCAATCGCTGGCAGGACCGCACCCTCGGCGTCGTCTCCCTCGTCGGTCTCTCCTTCCCCAACTTCGCCCTCGGCCCCATCCTCATCCTCGTCTTTTCCATCCAACTCGGCTGGCTGCCCGTCTCCGGAGCAGGCACCGGCAGCCTCACCAGCTTCCTCCTGCACCTCGTCCTCCCCGCGATCACCCTAGGTCTCGGCCTGGCAGCCATCCTCACCCGCATGGTCCGCACCGCAATGCTCGAAGAGCTCAACCAGGACTACATCCGCACCGCCCGCGCCAAAGGCCTGACAGAGAACGAGGTCGTCTACCGCCACGCCCTGCGCAACGCTCTCATTCCTGTCCTCACCGTCATCGGCCTCCAGTTTGGCAGCCTGCTTGCCGGAGCCATCGTCACCGAAACCATCTTCAGCTGGCCCGGCATCGGCCGTCTTACGCTGTCCGCTATCTCCAACCGCGACTATGCCTTAGTGCAAGGGTGCATCCTCGCCGTCGGGCTAACTTACGTGGGAGTGAATCTCCTCACCGACATCGCCTACACTGTAGCCAATCCGCGTATGCGCGGCCAGTAGCACTAACTGAGAAGGGAAGTATGAGACTCGCCGCAATCCTCCCCTGCACCACCATCGCCCTGCTGGCGATTCTTTCCAGCATCGCGCCTGCCCGCGCCCACGCTCAGACCCGACCCATTCCTGGCAAACCCGAACCCGTCCCACCCCTGCTTCAGGGCAAGTCCGGCCCCCCTGAGCCGACCACCCCACCCGCCCGTCCCTTCCACGATGGCCGCTACGGTGTCTCCTTCACCGTCCCTCCGGCCTGGATCCTCACCCGCAGAGACGGCGACGTCAGCACCTTCAACCTCGACGCCCGCAACGCAGCTCACAATGCCCAGATGCGCGCCGTCGCCACAATCAGCTTCAACCCGCACCCGTACTCCACCTTCAGCGGGGCCCTCTTCTACTTCAGCGTCGCCCCCAACGTCACGGCGAACCAGTGCGCCGCACAAGCCTCCGCCCGGGCCCCCCGCACCGTCACTACAACCGACGTCGCCGGCGTCACCTTCACCCACGGCTACGACGAGCACGGTGGCATCTGCACGGAATCCCGCGACGAGATCTACACCACTCCCCACAAAGATGCCTGCTACCGCTTCGACGCCGTCATCAACAACTTCTGCGGCGGCGACGTCAGCGGCGTCCGGGACATCAGCGAGCGCGAACTCGAAGACGTCCGCAAACGCATGCAATCCATCCTCAACACCGTCCGCTTCGACAACTAGTTGGCGGCTCTCGTTGCCGTTGTTCGTGCTTTTCTAAGTTCTCCTTACCGTCCCAAAAGACCCCGTCATTTCGACCGAAGCCGCTCACAGTCTTATCGTGAGCGGCGCAGTGGAGAAATCTGCTTCTCTACCGCGTCGCCCTCGCAGTCGTCTCTGCTTCTAAGTACCTCAAGCGCTCGGCCCTGAACAGTGCCTTCTCAGTCCGCCACCAACTCCATCACACTGGCCTCGACGCTATCCTCCACGGTCACAAACCCCACCGTCACCGGCAACGAAAACCGCCGGGGCCCCGCACTCCCCGGATTGAAAAACACCACCCCGTTCCGCACCTCCACCGAAGCCTTATGCGAGTGCCCACTCACCACCATCGCCACCCCTGCCACCACAGGATTGATATCCAGATCACGCACCGAATGCACCAGATAAAACAGCTTGTCGCCGAGCTCCACCACATCTGTCGCCGGCAGCTCCGCACAAGCTCCTGACGTATCCACATTCCCGCGAATCGCCGTCACCGGAGCAATCTTTCGCAGCGCATCCAGAATCATAACATTCCCCCACGTCCCCAGCATGCAGAATATGCTCCACTCCGCGCAGAGCAGCCAGGGCCTCCGGCCGCATCAACCCATGCGTATCCGAAATCACTCCGATCAACATAGCGTCTACGCCAGCTTCAAACTCTGCAGCGAAGCATAGTGCTGGCTTTGCTTCGGATCATGGCTCCGGTCCGGATCGATCCGCACCTCAAGCGTCGTAATCCCGCTCAGGTTCACCGTGTAGTCCTCGATCTCCTCGGTCGAACCATGCGGCGAAAACGACCACTGCTGCCGCACCACCTCTTTCAACTCCGCGCCCGACCCCGCATACACCGCAAACTCCTGCGACCGCTCCGCCGCGTTGTCCACAAAATGCAGCTGAAGCCGCTTGATATTCAGCGGCTCATCAAAATGCAGCCGAATCAACTGCGGCCCAGTCCCTGCCGCCCGCCAACCGGTCGTCACCTTCTTGCCCAGCGCATGTTCAATCGGGAACTGCGGGTCCTCGGAGCTGATCTCCACTCGGGCAATCCTCTCCAGATCACGCCACAGGTCACTGATCGGAGTTGCCGCTACAGCCGAAGGCGAAACAATACTCTTACGCATATAAATTGCCTCTCAAGTCCAACGCCAAGCATATCCGATAACAAGCTTCGCTGCTGAAAGGCGTAACGGTGATCAAAGAGATAAAAAACAACATAAGAAAGAAAGAACCAGAGGCGAAACGAGCAAATGCATCAGCTCCTATCCGTTGTTATCCCTTTGATCACCGTTGCGCCTTCAGCCAATTTCGTCATCACAACCCAGCAGACATCCGCGTCCGAGGGTCCATCCAGTCCCTCAACGCGTCCCCAATAAAATTAAACGACAGCACACAAAGCATCACCGCCATAGCCGGAAAGAACACCAGATGCGGCGAGTCGAACAAATGCGACCGCGCGTCATTCAGCATCGACCCCCAGCTGGCCGTCGGAGGCGGGGCCCCAAGCCCCAGAAAACTCAGCGTAGCCTCCGCCAGGACTGCCCCAGCCATCCCAATCGCCGCCTGCACAATCAGCGGCTGCAGAATATTCGGCAGAATATGCCGCCCCATCACCCGAAGGTCGCTCGCCCCAAGTGCTCGCGCGGCCTCCACAAACTCCTTCTCCTTCACCGCCATCACCTGCGCCCGCACCAGCCGCGCATACCCCACCCACCCCGAGATCGCCAGCGCCAGAATCACGTTTCCCAACCCCGGTCCCATGAAAGCCACAAACGCAATCGCCAACAAGATCCCCGGCAGCGCCATAAAGGCGTTCGTCACATAAACATTCACAACCGTATCAGTCCACCCGCCATAGAACCCGGCCAATCCACCGGCGATCAATCCCGCAGCCAGCGAAAGCCCCACCACACTCACCGCCACAATCAGCGAAATCCTCGCCCCAAACAACGTCCGCGAAAGTATGTCCCGCCCCAGCTCATCGGTACCAAACCAATGCGCCCACGAAGGCCCCATCAGTCGTCCTGCCAGGTCCAACTGCGCCGGATCCTGCGGGGCCAGCCACGGCGCAAACACCGCACACACCGTAAACGCTACGAGCAGCGCCACTCCCAACGAAGCGAGAGGCTGCCTCTTCACTGCCATCGCAAGTGAATTGCCGTAACCTGAATTTGCCGTATCGGTGACCTTGGCTATCTCCACGCTCTAAATCCTACATGCGCGGACGGTCCAGACGGTCTCCTCCAAAGTGCTGAGGCTTAGGAGTCGAATAGGCCAGTCAGGCAGGTGAACTTTATAAGCTCCTGTATGCGCGGGGTCAGATTGACCAGCGTTAACTTGCAATACCCTTCGTTGAGCGCCGACACCTTCAGGCCGACAAGCGTTCCCAGCCCAAGGCTATCGAGGAAGGTCACATCGCTCAGGTCGATCACAATCGAGCCTCCCTCTGCGATCAAGGGCTTGACGATATCTTTAACTTCGCCCGCCGTCTGGTTGATCAATCGGCCGTGACATACCACTGTCGTCACCTTGACGCCATCCTCAACCGAATTGACGACCTCACAATGAAAAGGGGCCTCTGATGTATTTGCCACGAAATCTCCTTTACCAGCGCTGTGGAGAAATTTACTCGTTGAACGTGAGCTAGTTGTTAATTCCGTATTACAAGGGCCAATTCTACTGGAAAAGGCGATGCGCCAAAGGATGCCTCCGCCCGGAGGACGCCCAGCCACGCGTCCCACACGCCAACCCGGTTCCGATCGCCCGGTCGTCCCCGACTTTCAGTCATGCATCCAACCATGTAGGGTTGAACCATGAAGTTTTTTCGCCGTCTCACAATTGCAATTCCATCGGCCCTCCTCGTCCTATGCCTCGTCGGCGCCTGGTTGACCCGAGGGTCCATGACCCACCTGCCCTTTCTCAGAGGCAAAGGAGCGGCCCAGAATACCCTCGTCGACCAGCGCCCCTGGCAAACCATCGAGTCCCTCGCTCCGCTCGCCGTCTCCGCCGAGGAGCAGTCCCTCGCCCGCGAAGCCGAGCGTCTCGCCGACCACGAAGTTGACCAGGCCTTCGCCTTCGCTCTCCGCCAGGCTGCCTTCCAGACCCGCACCCTCACCGGCGACGCCCTCGCCATCCAACAAAAGGTCGCGCAGCTCCAGGCCCTCGTCAAAGAAGACCAGGCCCACGTCGACACACTCACCGCATCCTTGAAGCAACCCAACGGCTCCATCGCCGACTCCGACGACCTCGACGTCGCCAAGGCCCAGCTTCAGCTCGACAACGACGAGCTCGGCGACGCCAACGAGCAGCTCGCTCGCGTCAGCGGCGACAAGCGCGCCCAGATCCAGCAGGAGCTCACCGCCCGCCAGGCCGCCATGAAGAAGTACGACTCCCAGGCCAGCGGCGGCCAGATCGCCATCCTCTCCACCACACGCCACGGCACCCTCGCCGGCCGCATCTCCTCCTGGTTCGATCAGCGCAGCCGCATCGCCCTCCTCAAGCAGGCCAAGTCCGACACCGACGCCGACGTCGTCGCGCTCACCGCCAAACACGCCGCGTTCGAGACGCAAGCCAATGCCGCGGCCGCATCAGTCGCCGCACCCAACCAACCCGGCACAGCATCTTCAGACACCGTCAAGACGCGCGTCGCCCGCATGGCCCAGGCCCACGCCCTCGCACAGATGCACAACATCGTCGAGGACCAGCTCGAGACCCAGCAGCAGCTCTCCGCCGTCTATGCCAAATGGCTGGCACAGGTGCAACTCCAGCACAGCATCGTCACCCACCTCGCGCTTCAGTCGCTTGCATGGATCGCCTTCCTGGTCCTCTGCGGAGTCCTGCTCGCCACGGCGGCCCGCGTTCTGCTCGAGCGCTTGACCACCGACCACCGCCGCCTCCACACCCTCCGGACCATCGCCACCCTCGCCATCCAACTCATCACCTTTGGCCTCGTACTGCTCGTCATCTTCGGCACACCGAACCAGTGCCCCACCATCCTCGGCCTCGGGGCCGCAGGCCTCACCGTCGTCTTCCAGGACTTCATCCTCGCCTTCTTCGGCTGGTTCATCCTCATGGGCAAAAACGGCATCCGCGTCGGCGACTGGGTCGAGATCAACGGCGTCGGCGGCGAGGTCGTCGAGATCGGCCTCTTCCGCACCGCCCTCCTCGAAACCGGAAACTGGACCGACAAGGGCCATCCCACCGGCCGCCGCGTCACCTTCATCAACAACTTTGCCATCACCGGCCAGTACTTCAACTTCTCCACCAGTGGCCAGTGGATGTGGGACGAGATCACCGTCAACATCCCCCCCGCGCTCGACTCCTCCAAGACCATCGAAGCCATCCACAATACCGTCCTCAAGGAGACCGAGAAGGACGCGGCCTTGGCCGAGCAGGAGTGGCAGAAGACCACCGGCCAGAACGGCCTCAGTCAATTCAAAGCCACGCCGTCGGTCGACATGCGCCCCGCTGCATCAGGTGTCGACATCGTCGTCCGCTACGTCATCCGCGCCGGCGACCGCTTCGAAACCCGCAACCGCCTCTACCAGTCCGTCATCGACCTGCTACACAAACCCGACGAGGCAATCCAATCCCCAGAAGCACAGCCGATCGCCGCGTCCAAAGCGACCTGACCCGCTATTCGACAAGCAACACAGTCAGTTTCTGCTTGCCAAGATTCACTCCTCGCATCAGACTGAAAGCAGTCCCCACAACCTGGAATCGATCGGAGCCATCCCTATGAGCCTGACCCGACGTGCATTTATTCACCGCATGGCCCAGCTCGGTGGATTCTCCGCCGCATTCGCCAGCATGCAGGCCCTCGGCCTCATGCCCGCCGTTGGACAGTCCACGCTCCCTCAACTCCCCGCCGACTTCGGCAAAGGCAAGAAGGTCGTCATCCTTGGCGGAGGCATCGCCGGCATGGTCTCTGCCTACGAACTGCGCAAGGCAGGCTTCGACTGCATCGTCCTTGAAGCGCGCAATCGCCCCGGTGGCCGCTGTTGGTCCGTCCGCGAGGGCACCAAAATCGAGTTCACCGACGGCACCACACAGGTCTGCGAGTGGAAGAACGGCGACTATCTCAACCCCGGCCCCGCGCGTATCCCTTCCATTCACACGCATCTCCTCAACTACTGCCACGATCTGGGCGTGCCCCTCGAAGTAGAAGTCAACACCTCCCGTTCCGCCCTCATGCAATCCCCCAAGCTCAACAAGGGCGAGCCAGTCCAACAGCGTCAGGTCGTCCACGACACCCGCGGATACCTCGCCGAACTCCTCGCCAAGGCCATCAACAAACACACCCTCGACGACGAGCTCTCCAAAGAGGACTCCCAGCGCCTCCTCGAGTTCCTTGAGAACTTCGGCGATCTCGGCCCCAACGACCGTTACACCGGCAGCATGCGTGCCGGCTTCACCGCCCCTCCCGGCGCCGGCCCAAACCAGTTCGTCATCCACAAGCCCCTCAAGTTCTCCGAGCTCCTCGCCGCCGATATGTCCACCGGCGAGTTCTACGAAGAGCAGATCGACTGGCAGGCCACCATGTTCCAGCCAATCGGAGGCATGGACCGCATCGCCTACGGCTTCGCCAAATCTCTCGGCGATCTCATCCACTACAACTGTCCCGTCTCCGAGATCACGACCTCAGACCGCAGCGTGACCGTCGCCTACACCAAGGCTGGCGCGCCCCAAACCATTACCGCGGATTTCTGTATCTGCACTATGCCCATCTCCATCCTGGCCACCACAAAAAATAACTTCTCCCCCGAAGCCAAACAGGCCTTCACCGGCATGCCGATGCTCGCCCTCTACAAAGTCGGCTGGCAGTCGCCGCGGTTCTGGGAGAAAGAGAACAACATCTACGGCGGCATCTCCTTCCTCCACGACACCGTCGACCTCGTCTGGTACCCCACCGCCAACCTGTTCTCGCCCACAGGCGTCCTCGTCGCAGGCTTCGGCTCCGAACTCCAGTTCAACAGCACGGGTGGCAACGGCGAACCATCACCCTTCGGCGCGCTCCCGACCATCGAGGCCAAACTCGACGCCTCACGCAAAGCAGTCGAACTCCTCCACCCCGGCCGCTCCCACCTGCTGGCCAAGCCCATCTACGTCAACTGGGCGAAAATTCCGTACTCCCTCGGCTGCTTCGCGAATAACCTCATCCCCAGCAGCCAACCGGCCTACGTACAACTCGAAAAACCAGAGGGGAAGACCTACTTCGCCGGTGACTACCTCTCACACCTCGTCGGTTGGCAGGAGGGCGCCGTCCTCTCCGCCCATCACGCCATCGAACGCATCGCAAAGCAGCTCCACTCCTAGCCTCGCAACAATCACCGCGTCCGATGACTGTTGTCGACGCCGAGCGAAGCGTAGGGACCTGCAGTTGCCTTTGCTCTTGCTTTTGCGGTTGTCTCTTTGTTTGTCATTCCGTAGCAAAGCGAAGGAATCTGCTTCTGTTCTTGCTGTTGCAGTTGTCTTTGCTTCATGGTGTCGGGCCCCTCGCATCAGTCCAGTCTCGAGCATCGAACCAGGTTGCAGAAACCCGAAGTAATTACTACTCTTCCGTAATGACCCAGGAACTTTGGACAGAGGTTGACCGGTACATCGTCGAGAACTCAATCCCACGCGATCCACTATTGGAAGAAGCGCTCCTGGCGAACGTCGCCGCTGGTCTTCCCACAATCGATGTGGCGCCAAACCAGGGAAAGTTGCTACACCTCTTGGCACGGATACAGGGAGCCAAACGGGCCCTTGAGATTGGAACGCTCGGCGGCTACAGCACCATCTGGCTCGCGCGGGCGCTTCCTTCCGACGGAAGGCTCATAACGCTGGAAGCTGAAGCAAAACACGCCAAAGTCGCCAGATCAAACATCGAGCGCGCCGGACTATCTTCCCTCGTCGAGCTTCGCCTCGGCCCCGCGTTGGATTCGCTGGCTCAACTCCACAAGGAAGGTGTGCCTGCATTCGACTTCATCTTCATTGACGCGGACAAGCAAAACATCCCGCGATATCTTGAGTGGTCGCTCCGGCTCTCCCGCCCCGGAACGATCATCATTACTGACAACGTGGTTCGCGAGGGCGCCATCATTAATCCTGAAGATCCCGATCCCCGCGTCCAGGGCGTCCGCCGCTTCTTTGAGATGGTGGCTGCCGATTCTCGTCTCGACGCAACCACACTCCAGACCGTCGGAAGCAAAGGTTACGACGGCTTTACGTTGGCTGTCGTCAGATCCACCGTGGAGGCCTGATACCACTAAGAGAGCGACTAGGTAGATGGGGCGAATCAGGAATCACTTCCGCTATGCCGACTAATCGGCTCCTCAATGAGTGAACCGAATTTCCCGAACAGATCACTTCTTAACTCCCTCGGAATATCCGGAGAAATATCCGGTTGGTTGGCGGCGTACTTCCACCACGAACCTTAACTGGCGGCCGCAAAGCGGCTTCGAACGGCGGGCGATGGGCAACTGCTGCCCCGAAAGCGCCACAGCCTTCCCGGAGCATGCTAAACTGCCGGGGCATGCCCGGGAGTGGGTGCGTTATGAAGTCCGTGCAGGGTCCGCGGCGCTGACTATCGCAGCCACGCTTATCCTCGGGATCAGTGGGGGCTACGCGCAATCGAACCTCGCCTCGGTCAGCGGCGTGGTCAGCGATCCCAAGGGGGCTGTCGTTCCGGCAGCGGTGGTCTCGGCTACCAACACGGCAACTGGCGTCGATACCAAGACGGCTACGGACGCTGCGGGATTCTATGCGATTCGCAACCTGCCCATCGGGGCATACACGTTCACGATCGAGCACCCGGGTTTCAGACGGTACGTCCGGCAGGGGATGATTTTGACCACGGGACAGTCGCTCGGTCTCGACGTGCGGCTCGAGCTTGGCGAGTTTAGCCAGACCGTGAACGTAACTGGTGAGGCGTCGCTCCTCGAAACGCGGACGTCCGACATCGGCAACGTGGTGACATCGAAGAGCGTTGAGGCCTTGCCGCTTGAGAACCGCCTTCCCCTGAACTTGGTTCAGCTCAGTGGGGCAGCAGTGTTCGTAGATAGCGTCACTCCGAATACGCCTCCCGATTTCAGCCTGGCGGGAGGACGGACTGGGACCCCGATGGCTTGGCTCGATGGAGCGGATATCCAAAATCTGCGGCTCGGGGCGGGTCTTATCACGATCGACCCCCCGTTAGATGCCATCCAAGAGGTCAAAGTCCTGGAAAACAACTATTCGGCGGAATACGGCGGCTCGTCGGGCGGAGTGATTGTGGAAACGACCAAGTCGGGAACGAATCAGTTCCACGGCAGCGCCTACGAGTTTTTCCGCAACGATGCCCTGGACGCCGCGGGTTTTTTTGCTCCGGTGCAGAGTGGCGCGAAGCTCAAGCCAGAGCTCCGATACAACGTTTTTGGCGGTAGCATAGGCGGTCCGATCCGACGCGAAAAGATCTTCTTCTTTTTCGCTTTTGAGGGCGATCCGCTGCGGCAGGGTGCCCCGGACATTCTGACCACGCCCACCGCTCTGCAACGGGTCGGCGATTTTTCCCAGACCGTTAACTCAAAGGGTCAACTGATCCCGATTTACGATCCGGCCACGACGCGCGTTGTGAACGGCGAATTCGTGCGGGACCAATTTCCCGGCAACATCATTCCGCCCGATCGGATTGATCCGGTGGCGGCCAAGGTGATGAACTTCTATCCCCTTCCGAACCAGCCGTCCCCAAATTTGGCGGGGGCGAATAACTTCAGCGGTAATTTCCTTACCGGGGGGTCGACGAACTTTTTCTTGATAAAGGCCGACTACGCCCGAGGCGCAAACGACCGGTTCTCGGGCTGGTACATTAACGAAGACGCCACTCCAAACAATACCAGCGTTTTTCCCGATCCGGCCGCCGACTCCCAAACCTTCAGTATCAGCAATCACCATTACGGCTACGGCTCCTGGTTCCATATGTTCGGTCCGAACATAATGAATGACTTGAGCGCCACTTACACTTACCGAACCGCTCACGCCCTGAGTTTCGGGCTGGGCGGGGATTATCCCTCCAAGCTGGGGTTGCAAGGCGTGCCAGAAGATGCCTTCCCCAGGTTCGCTCCTTCAGGCTTCAGCGCGCTCGGCTCAGCCCTGCAGGAGCGCCGCCAATATCCGATCAAAACGGTGACTGTTCTTGACAATTTGTCCTGGGTTCTCGGCCGGCACGCGCTGAAATTTGGTTTCCAGGTGACGCGCTCGATCAATAACGACGTTCTGCTCAGCGCCGTCTCCGGCTCTTTCAGCTTCTCCACCTTGCCCACCGGACTCCCTGGCAATTCGGCTTCCGGCAGTGGGCTGGCTTCGTTGCTCCTGGGTTTTCCTACCAGCTTTAGCGAGCTGGCGACGGAAGAGCTCGACCGCCGGAGTTGGTACCTGGCGGGCTTTGCCGGGGATGACTGGACGGTGAATTCCCAGCTGACGCTCAATCTCGGGCTGCGCTGGGAAACGGATACCCCCATGGTCGACGTCCACAACCGCATTAACGGGTTCGACCTATCCGAGATCAACCCAGTCTCCGGCACACCCGGGGTGGTGAAGTTCGCGGGTGTGAACGGCTTTCCTACATCGGTTTACTCGGGCGATTGGAACAACCTCGGGCCACGGTTCGGCTTTGCCTGGGTGCCGCCCCACTCACGCAACACGGTGGTGCGTGGCGGCTATGGAGTCTTCTATTCGCACCCTTTCGATCAGGGTAATCCCATCGCGGCCGCCCTGGGCTTCAGCCTTTCCGCTAATCTGGCCAGCCCCGATAACGGAATTACCGCCCCCTTCTACCTGCGCGATGGCGTCCCGGTCAGCGCGGCCGCGCCCGCACTCAATGACGCCTTCGGGGCAGCACCGGTCGGAGAGAATCCTAATACTGCAGTCACTTTTTTCGAGCGCCAGCGGAAAACCGGAACATCGCAGCAATTCAATCTGGGGATCGAACAGAGCATGGGCGAAGGGTTTGTGGTGCAGGTCGCCGGTTTGGGTAACATTTCCCGCAACTTGCCCGGAGACAATCTGTCTCTCAATCAGATTTCGCCTTCAATTCTGGGAGCGCAGCACCAGTCGCAAAACGACCGCCCCTTTCCGCAATTTAGCAACGTGAGCGTCATTAGTCCTTCGCTTGCCTTCTCGAATTACTACGCTGGTTTGGTGCGACTGGAGAGGCGCTTTTCGAACGGGTACAGCGTCGGGGCGAGCTATACGTACTCCAGCTTTCTCGACAATTGCGATCATAACGGGGCCCCCACGCTCGGGGACGACGGCGGGTGCTATTCAAACCTTTACGACCGCGGCGCCGATTACGGTCCTGCCGCCAACGACATTCGCCAGTACCTGGTTTTCAACTGGGTCTATGAGCTGCCCTTCGGTTCGGGCAAGCGCTGGCTGGCGAATAGTGCCGCGCGGTACCTGATCGGCGGATGGACGCTGGCCAATATCACCACGATCCGCTCCGGGCCGCCCTTCACGGTAACGACTCTGACTAATACGACGGATGCGTTCTCAGCCGGGGCGCTACGGCCGAACGTGGTCCGAGATCCCAACCTGCCGTCTAGCCAGCGGTCGGTAAGCCGATGGTTTGATATTGAAGCCTTCCGGCAGCCCGCGCTGTTTCAGTTCGGCAATGAGGGCGTGGGGTCGCTCCGAGCCCCCGGGCTGGTCAAGTTCGATTTTTCACTCCTGCGAAACTTCCGCCTGAATGGACGGACTCGTTTGGAGTTCCGCGGAGAATTCTTCAATGCTTCTAACCACACCAACTTTGGGCTCCCGGGGGATATCTTCGGTTCGTCGAGCTTCGGCGTCATCAGCTCAGCTGCGGCGGCACGAGAAGTTCAGTTGGGCGCCCGGATTGTCTTCTGACAGCCGCGCACACTCACGGGCTTCGTGCCTGTAGCATAGGTTGCCATGCGAACCCATTGGCAAGACCCCAGGGCGGAGACATCTGAACTACAAGATATAACCACAAGAAAGGCCGCTGAGTGCTGAGTCTCTTGACACCGAAACAGCACTACCCGCTTCGATACGCGGCGGTGATTACTCGTTCCGCGATACTCATACTTTTGGTCAGATTTGCATCCGTCGCTCATCAGTTCGCCCGATCAAGGACGGGGATCGAAGCGTCGGGCGAGTTCCTGTACGCGAGGGTCAGAGCGGAGGTCGGCAAGTTGAGGATCTATCTTATAGTCCTCAAACCCAGTGCTGCGATTTTGGTAAGCCGTATCGAGCCACCCAATTGCTTTGTTCTTGTCTCCCAAGATAGCGTATTCACGCGCAATCCAAAACGCATCCTTCGAGACAGTCCCGCTCTTCGCTTGCTTTTCCGCCCAGTTGACCTCGCCCCGTAGAAGCACCTCTTTAGCTTCAGCATAGCCCGATGAGAGGTAGCTTCGTTCCACTCTTGCGGCAAGATCGGCCTTAGCTCCGAATCTTAGCGAGGCTACGAATTCCGCGATAGCTTCTTTTTGCATCCCTTTGTGCTCGTAAATCTCAGCCATGCGGCGATGGCGCCTTTCAGAGTCCAGGTCAGGATCAGGAACTTGATGAAACCATTCAAGCGCCTCGTCATATCGCCCG
Source organism: uncultured Acidobacteriaceae bacterium (assembly GCA_963756685.1). Classification (GTDB taxonomy): domain Bacteria; phylum Acidobacteriota; class Terriglobia; order Terriglobales; family Acidobacteriaceae; genus Edaphobacter. Next base: position 23,552 of record CAVWON010000001.1, on the reverse strand, counting down.
ACAAAGTAAAGCGCAACGCCCAGATTGTTTTTCTTCTTGGGAGTCAGCGGGTCAAGCTCCTCTGCGCGCTCCAACTCCGCGAGGGATTGATCAAACCGCCCATAATGGCGGAGATAAATGCCGTAGACTTGGTGGGCCCGGGCGTTGCTTGGGTCGAGCGCGATGGCCCGCTGCAATTCTCTCTCGGCGACGGATGGCATCGACCCGGCAGCAACGATAGTGGTTGCGACCGAGACGTGGGCTTCGGACAGTGTCTCGTCGAGTTCGAGTGCTTTCTGAGCGGCAGCCCTCGCTTTCGGCAAGGTCTCCGCCAACGGTGCAATTCGAAACTCCCCCCATTCGAAGTATGCATCCGACAATCCAGCCCAAGCTTCCGCAAACGCGGGATCCTCTTGAATGGCCTGTTGAAAGTATCGGAAGCCTTCATTGAAGCCCTCGCGGGTCCACTTGTCCATCTCGTACCTACCCCTCAGATAGGCTATCTCCGCCTCAGGGTCGACTTGGCGGACGGTCGCCAGTCGCGCCTGCTCCTGCGGTTGCAAGTCAACCTTGATCTCGCTGGCGATGGCACGGGCGACTTGGCTCTGCAAAGCCAGAACGTCCCGCAAGTCCCGCTCGTAACTCTCCGCCCAAAGATTCCTGTCATTCCGCGCGTCAATCAACCGTGCGGTTATTCGCACGCGGCTCCCCGTGCGCTCAACGGTGCCTTCTACCAACGCGTCCACATTCAGTTCTTTAGCAATTTGCTGCAAAGGCTTCTTCGTCCCTTTGAACTGCATTGACGACGTCCGTGAAATGACCTTCAGCGTGCTGATCTTTGCCAAGTCTGTCGTCAATGCATCCGTCATGCCCTCGGCAAAGTATTCCTGGTCCGGGTCGCTGGAAAGATTTTCAAGCGGCAGCACGGCGAGGGATTGAATCGATTGTTGCCCAGTCCCTGGACGAGGCCGAGTTTCGGCCCCGAGCACCTCGCGCCATCGCGCGCCGTACGTCCCGATGACGATGAAGAGTAGGGCGAGGACCCCGGCGCCGACCATTACCGGCAACCGGTACCGGCTCAATCGCCGGCCAGCTAGAGCCTGCGCGGGTGGCTCGTAGCTTGTGCTTGGGCCGGGAGCTGCGGGGTCTGCCTCCTCGACCGGCGCGATGAACCTGTACCCACGCCGCGGCAAAGTTTCGATAAATCGTGAGCTCTCCCTCGAGTCCCCGAGGGCTTCGCGCAGTTTCTTGATGGCGGAGTTCAGGCCAGAATCGAAATCGACGAACGTGTCTTCCGGCCACAATTCCTTCCGCAGCGCCTCCCGGGTGACCATCTCACCCGGCCGTGCCAGCAGGATTGCCAGGATCTTCGCCGGCTGTCCCTGGAGCTTGACCTTGCTTCCGTGCTTGCGCAGTTCCTCGGATCGAAAGTCAAGTTCAAACGCACCGAAGCGCACGCATTGGCGAGAACTTGCCGGAGCTTCCATCAGGAATGCCCACTTTCCGTGAGGTTATGAGGCTACCTTTCGGGTGAGGAGAAGTCAATAGTTCGGCTTGCTAACCGATAAGTTGCTCTGTGGGAGCGGTTTGAAAAATCAGAGTCATCTCAGACTCAAATCAGATGGCATCCATTGACCCTTCCCCAACCCGGGGCGAAAGTTGACAAACAAAGATGCTTCAAAGGATGTCGAAGCGACACCGGGTGTCATCGAAGCGCATCGCAGACGCGAGCTTTTGGTGATTCTGGTCAACATTCGGCAGAAGCCCACCATCACCATCGAGGTTTTTCATGAAGGGAATCTGGTTGATGTCTGGAATTGCGGCCTTGCTGTTCCTTGGCGGTTGCAGTGCTTCGACTGGCGGCGGGGCCAATTCGACTAGCAGTGGGGCTAATCCGGCCCCGCGATTACGGCAATCTCGCCAACCAGCGCCTTGGCCGGCAGCGCAACGGGTTTCGCGCTGACGGTCAATGGGACGAATTTCGTCGCAACTTCGGTGATCAACTTCGGCGGGACGACGCCCACCACTACGTTCGTCAGTTCCACGCAGTTGACTGCGGCCATCCCTGCTGCTGCGATCACGTCCGCCGGCACTATAGTGGTCACGGTGACTAACCCCGTACCCGGCGGGAGCACCTCCAATATGGTGAATTTCGCCATTAATAACAACGGGACAAACCCCATTCCGGCGATTAGTTTTCTGGACCCAGGCTGTGCCCCTGTGGGGGCACAAAACTTCAATTTGGAAGTGTTCGGAACAAATTTTGCTCCTAGCTGGGTCATACGTTGGAATGGAACGAATCTGCCAACGACACTTGATGGTGGTGCTCTCATCGCGAATATCCCAGCGAGTGACATTGCCACCACCGGAACTGCGACGGTCACGGTCTTCAATCCTGCGCCAGGCGGGGGCGTCTCTAGCCCTGTGAGTTTCAACATCGCGGCAGGAGGAGTGGGTCCAACCTCACTGGCTGTGGACCCGACTGGGAAGTTCGCCTATGTAGCAAATAATGGCTGCCCCGACGCTTTCGATGGCAGTGTATCCATGTACACCATCAACCCCACGGACGGGAGCCTTAACGTCTGCAGGGCCACCCGTGACTAGCGGGGACTTCGATGCAGACTCAGTGGCAGTCGACCCTTCGGGGAAGTTCGCTTACGTGGCGAGTTCGGGCGGAGGCAACACGGCAGGCAGCGTGTCTACGTACGCGATCAACGGCGCGACTGGGACATTAACCCCCACAGGAACGATCCAGGCTCCGTGTACGTCTGGTCCCGGCTCTTGCGCGCCGTCGTCCCTGGCTGTGCACCCGTCCGGCAAGTTCCTTTATGTTGCCAACGAGGGCGGTTTTACACCAACCAGCGTCTCAATGTACGCCATCGACGCGACTACGGGAGTTTTGGGGTTCACAGGGACTGTCGCTGTAGACGGCCGTGCCACCTCGGTGACTGTGGATCCGTTCGGGAAATTTGCTTATGTGGCGGACGGCGGTCAAAACTCCGACGGTTCTAAAGGAACCAATGTCTCGATGTATAGCATCGATGCCACCACCGGAGTCTTAACGTCAATAGGAACAATAACGTCGGGCTTGTCTCCTTCCTCGATCGCCATTCATCCGTCTGGAATGTTCGTCTACGTGGTGAATAACGACTCGAATGACATCTCGACGTACACTCTGAACCTCACAACCGGGGACTTAGTGTCCATTGGAACACTAGCTGCGACAGCTGGCTCGATTGTGATCCACCCGTCGGGCAAGTTCGCCTATGTCACGAGTTCCGGCGGCGTCGCAATGTACACCATTGACACGACGACGGGAGCCCTGACGTTCGCAGGGACAACGGCTCCCGGATCGACGCCTAACTCAATCACAATTCATCCCTCTGGCAAGTTCGCGTATGGGACGAACTCCGCTTCGAACAACGTCTCGATGTACAGCGTCGATACCTCCGCCGGGTCCTTGACGCTCATTGGGACGATATGAACCTGAGCACACGTCGAACGCTTGAATCAGTTTTTCAACCGCTAACCTCAACTCAGCATGCAAGCGTAAGCAACTCGGCTTATTAGGAGACCTTGCCATGAAATCACAGTTGCGAAAGCATCTTTGGTTTTCAAGAATGGTGTTCGCACTTTCATTGGGCCTGCTGTTTCTGCCAACTGCGTGCGGGAACCCTTCAACGCCGGCCACACCCTCTGCCTCATCTTCGGTGTCTGTCGCCATTGTTCCCTCGACGGCGACGGTACCGGAGGGTGGGTCACTCTCCTTTCTCGCCACGGTAAAAGGGGCGGCCGATACCTCGGTCACGTGGTCAGTCCAAGGGGGCGCGACGGGGGGCTCGATCACGAGCTCAGGGGTATACACCGCCCCGAACACGTTGGGAATTTACAGTGTGGTCGCCACAAGCGTCGCCGACGCGACAGCGAGCGCGTCCGTAAACGTAACGATAGAGCTTCCGACTTCCACGACCGCTGGCGACTTCACGGCCGTTGGCAACATGACCACCGCGCGCGCCGACCACACAGCAACACTGCTTCCTAACGGGAAGGTCTTGATCGCCGGGGGACAAGGCGACGGTTTCCAAGACCTTGCCAGCGCCGAGCTCTACGACCCTTCCACCCGCACGTTCGCCGCCACCGGCAGCATGATCATGCCTCGCCATGCACACTCGGCAACGCTGCTGGCTGATGGCCGCGTCTTGATCGCTGGCGGTACTCAAGGCGTAAACCCTGGCACTGCAGTCTTTACCACGGAGATCTACGATCCTTCTACGGGAGCTTTCACCGCAACGGGTAATTTGACCTCGATTGGCGGAGAAGTATATGCCATCCCTGGGGACGTGACGACCTTGCTTCCGGACGGGAGGGTCTTTGTCGCCGCGACCAACAATGCGGAAATCTATGATCCCCAAAGCGGCACTTTCACCCCCACAGGCCCATATGCGGGTCCGAGCATCATGGATGCCACCGTCACTTTGCTCACCAACGGCAAGGTCCTGGTCACTGGGGTCTCCGGGTGCCCCACATCTTGTAGCAATGGGGAGGCCGAGCTCTTCGATCCGCAGAGCGGGACGTTCGGCGTGACCGGCCCGATGATGGCTAAGGGCTATCCAGACTATGGGTACACCGCGGCGTTGCTCACGGACGGCAGAGTCTTGTTTCTAGGAAGTGACGATTATAGCGCCGATGCTGAGGTCTACGACCCGGTGACTGGGACATTCGCTTCCGCTGGAAGCACGGTCAGTCAAGAACTCGCCCCTGCTTCCCGCCTTACCGATGGAACGGTCTTGATTGCCGGTGGCCAGGTGCCCGGGGGAAATGGGAGCGCCTACGCGGTGCTTTATGTACCTGCTAGCGGCACGTTCGAGCATGTGGGTGAGATGACCGCAAACCGCCATTCGCACACAGCCTCTCCGCTCCCCGATGACACAGTTCTGATCACTGGGGGCTTTAGCGTTTGGCCGGAGCCGACCTCCAGCGCCGAAGTTTATAAACCTCGATGACCGCTGATCGAGCTTGACACCGAGCTTTGAAATCACCGGAACTGTCACTTTCGACACGCCCGGCGATCCAGGCCTGATCGTCCCGCACTGAAGAATACCGGCCAATGCAGTCATTGAACTCGCTGATCGTTGCATCTTCTTGACCCGAACCACTTGTCTGTATAACCGGCTATTCGGACAGGTTCCCGAAAAGTCACGTTATCGGCAAGTTCGGTTTAAGTTCCGAAAACCCCGTTTTGCCGGAACCACCTGGAGTGAGACGAGTGCATCTCCGCCACCTCTTTGTCAGGGTTTTCTCCGAGAGTATTCTCCGTGGAAGTCGGTCGCCCATGTGGCGCCATTGTCAGACGACTTCTCCCAGATCTGCTCCGCTTTGTCGGAACCGATACGGACGATCCGGACTCGATCGAGAACCGTGTCTCCGTTCGCTCCCCGACTGGATCCGGAGAACTCGGCAGATCCCGATGCAACCTGGCCGTGCACAAACACGTGGACGCGACCCTGGTTGTCAACGAACATTCCGTGCCAGCTCTTGTCGTCGGCACTGTAACCAAACATGTTCTCCCCTGTGTGGCCCCGGCCTCCGTCCCAACTCTCCACGACCATGCATCCGTCGAGCGCGAGGTAAACCCTGCTGGTGGCGTTGGGCCCCGCGCCGGGCCCGCTAATCTTCCAGTCGCCAAGCCAGTAGTCGAGTTGTCGGCTTCCAGGGTTTGTGGAACACGGCCCGGCATTGGCTGCGCCAAACGCCCGCGACGTGAGGCTGATCACTGCTCCAGTGACTGCGATCAAAAGAAAGCTTAATAATTGCTTGGACCTTCGAGCGACTAAGTTCTGCTGCATAGTGTGGCCTCCCCCAGAATTATTCAAGCAAGATGAGCTTAGCCAATTGCGGAGCGTCCGTACTTTCGATATTGTGACAATGAATGTCGAAAAAACGACAAGTCGCAATCTTCGACCGGCTGGCGGATCAAAACTCGCGCATTGTCACACATACTCAAAACTACTCCGCCGGGCACAAAATCCCATTGCATTTTCACGATCGCGATCAGTTGGTCTACGCGTCTAGCGGCGTCATGACAGTACACACCCGCGACGGTACGTGGGTCGTTCCCACCCATCGTGCAGTGTGGATACCTGAAGCCGTTCCGCACACGATTTCGATGTCGGGAACGGTTGCGATGCGAACGCTCTACCTGAAAGTGAGATTGGCAACATCCATGCCCAGGGCTTGCTGCGTAGTCAATGTGCCGCCCCTGTTGAACGAATTGATTTTGCATGCCTGCAAATCAGGGGCCCTGAGCGCGAGGGTCGCAGCGCATCGTCACCTGATCGATGTTATTGTCGACCAACTCAAGGCTGTACAGACGGTGCCGCTGCAACTACCGAACCTGGCCGACCCAAGAGCTCAGCGGCTTGCGGAAATCCTGAATGCCGATCCGGGAAATCGGCAGTCCCTCGCTCGCGTTTGCAGGACAGTGGGTGCGAGCGGAAGAACCGTGGAGAGGCTTTTTCAGGAAGAAACAGGAATGACCTTGGGAAAATGGCGGCAGCAACTCCGCCTGATGCAGGCGATGCGCCTGCTTGGCGAAGGCGCCAAGGTGACTCACGCAGCTCTTGAATCGGGCTATAGCACCCCAAGCGCTTTTATCGCAGCCTTCAGAAAGTCGCTTGGGACAACTCCGGCTGCCTACTTCAAGGTGCCCATCTACCGCTTGCGGACACCTGAAGGCGACTAGACCGAACAGATGAACCCGGGTGTTCTTTAGCAAATTCTTTGACGGGGTTCGACTTGAAGCCATCCATGGATTGATCCCCTGAAGTTGGCTTCTCGGAAGTGACCCCGGTTTGCTTCTCCAACTACCCAGTTCCTCCCCTTTGACGGGCTATCCGGAAACTATCCCGTTGCGCCTGTGAAGTCGGGTTATCGGAAACTTCTGCCAACTTGCTTAAGCGCAACGACGCCCGCGTACGCCGAATCGTAGCCTTCCGATGGATATCCCCGACTAGTGAGGGACTTGGGAGAAGCAATGTTCAGGATAAACACGTGTCTCCTTGATGCAAAACTTACGCAGGAACTGGAAGACGCGATACTCAACGTTGCGCGAGTAGAAGACGATCAAGCTCTCTGCCCGATGCAGGCGAACGAAAGGTTTGCTGCTGCACAAGCAGCGTGGATTGAACATAAAGTGATCTGTCGATTTTGTTGCGGGCAGGAACTCAGCAGGGTCCGACTAATCCATAGTGTCCGATTAGATAACTCGTGCTTAGAGGTGGCCATTCCAATGCGCTTCCACAATCCATTCGGATACGAGATCCCCAGCTAGATAAACGACTTAGACCTAACGACTTCGCCGCGTCGAGAGTCTCAATTCTTATAGCTCGGACGGCCGTTCGATCCGAACAGTCCTCCCGCACCCCCAACTCCGGAGGAGATGCAGCATTTCTTCAGCGCCGCAGAGAAGTACGAATACTGGCTTGCCTCCCCCGACGAGAATGCAGCGATTGGCATCTCGCTCCGGTAGTTCGACTGCTGTGGCTCTTTCCATCTGCTGCGATATCGACTGGTAGCTGACCTGGGACTCACGGGTGGTAGCGCAAACATTGGCAACTCCCGAGTAGTCGGCTACCCGGAACTTTGTCCACTTGGCCAAACAGTCGGCTTCTCGTCAGTGATCATTCCTGAAAAGAAGCGCGTATCGCAGGATTGAAATTGATGGATCGGGTAGACTCGCAGCGATTGTGGGCTCGAATCCCTATTTATAGGGAAAACATGCTTGCTTGCGGTCTCCAATAGCTCTAGAGCAAACCGCTCTCCCGGCCCGATTCCCTGCTATCAGGGATTATACAGGGAATTTCAGGGGATTTTGCGGGAAATGCCCTCGCATTACCCGTCTATCCCGCTGAATTCAGGTGATTTCTCGCGCCTTCCTCTAAATTAGGACCCGACTGAACAGGGAATTCAATTTCAACTATCAGGGAATCGTAATTGTCTATCTGGGTAAATTATGGCCGATATCAGAGCTTCGGAATCCATCAAACCGATGTATTGGCTGGGCTCCGCAAAATTCACCAGCATCATCCACTCTTCCGAAGGCTTACTCGCCTAGCTCGATGAGTGCCTTACCTGAAATCGCCAAGCGAAGCTAACTTCCGGTTTGCCCGTGCTATGGCCATCACTGCTCAGTTTTCGGCAGCCTGAGGACTGAAATGATCCGGGGGCCTTCGAATACGAAAAAGTGTAGGATCAATTGTCTCTTCCATGGCTCAGGTACCGACACCTACGGCTGAAAATCTTGCCCGGCGGATTCTACCTGTTACCGGGCACAAGTTCTTTTTGCTATTCCTGTTTCTGCTTTCAGACCTGGCTCTCTACCCTTACATGAGTAACACCGGCGCACGTTATTACGTGTTCCGGATGGTCGGCGCTGCCGTTACGCTGATGAGCGTATACGCGGTGAGCTTCCGCAAAGGTCTCATCTTTGTCGCTCTGATTCTTGCCGGTTCCGCATTCGTGGAGCATGCGATCGTTTTCCGCACCAGGCTGGTTCCTGCGTCGGTCTTCACCGTCGTTCTCAGCTTCGCATTCGACGTTTTCATTATTGTAGTTATCTTTCGCCGCGTTTTTGCGCGCGAAGAACCCAACGCGGAAACGATTTTCGGCGCGGTGTGTATTTATCTCCTCATTGGATTTTCCTTCGCACGCCTCTATTCCATCGTTGCCATCATCCAGCCCCGCGCCTTTTATCTTGATCCGGCGATCAATCCGCATGCTGTTCCTGTGGGTTTCGATTTTATTTTTTTTAGCTTTGGAAGCATGACGACGGCCGGGGCGGCTGGCATTGCGGCCGCTTCGCCACAGGCCCGCTCGCTGTCCATGATCGAATCCATTCTGGCGGTGTTGTATCTCGCGGTGATGATTTCAAGGCTGATGGGTGCCTACCGGCCAAACCAGCCCGGCTCCGTGGAATCCTCATGAGGCGGATCGCTTTTTGAAAATGGCTGGGAGGCCCCCGGTATCGCCGTATGGCAGCCGGCACATGACGGCTCTATAACGCAGAGGATGCCCGGCATCGTCTATCGGCACTTATTTCAAAGAACTTGACCCTGACCATCATCCCTTGGAGCATGGAAGCAACAGTCTGCGGATCGGTCGTGAACGGTTCGCGGGCAGTCGCCAACATTCGGACGATTGCCTTATTCAAACCACACCTTGCCTATATTGGTGCAGGCCACCCACATCTTCCTGAGGGCGCGCGAAGGTGGAGTGGATGTCCTCATACAGGGGCGCAAGGATCGATGCGAGATTTTCGGCGAGGCTGATCACATCGGAAGCTTGAGGAGAGATCTGCTGGCCGCGCTCCTCATAATATTTGCGGATCTCCTGTTGCAACTTCGCCGCAGACAGCCGAATGTCTGGTATCGCATCGACCGGCTTTCCGTTTACCTCACTCGCCATGGCGCGCATCACCTGGGCAATGTCCCTTTCAAACCCAACGCCGGCTTGAGCGACGGGTGCAGGAAGATCCGAGAGCGGGTTTTTTATGAAGTATTGCACAGCCGTGATTTGCACCTGCAGCAGTGTGCGGATGGCCGGTTGCCATCGCCGGATGTCTTTGCGAATGTGGAGCTTTTGCTGACGCGACGGGCTGAAGTCCAGAAGAACCGCATCGGATTGAGCGGTCACCGCTTGAAAGCCTTCGTTGATCTGATCGCGCAGCTGGCGAATCCGTCTGATTGCTTTGATGTTGTCCTCTCCCAGCAACTGCTCGGCGAGCTCCGCAAACAACTCCAGATTGTGGGCGAAGACGGCCTGCATTTCGCTCACGGCGTTCCTCACCCACAGCAGGTCAAAGAACAGCCCCATGGACACCAGGCCGAGCAGGACCCCGAAGACACGGTCGCGGGCGATAGAGAGCGAAATCTGAATGGTAAACTCCTGCAGGTTGATCACATAAAAAGCAAGGGCAAGCTGCACGCCAAGATAAGAAAGCCTTGCCGACGCGGTTGAAATCCACGCGGATATCGCTGTCACCACGGCAAACAGCACAATGAATCCCGCGATGCCGTCGAGGTAAGGAAGCACAAATACCTGTGCTCCCATTCCAAAGATGAACCCGCCAATGGCCGCCCCGCTCAGCCGCAAGACTTGTTTCTGCCGGGAGGAGCCGATGGTCGACAGCGCGGTGATGAAGCAGCTGAGGACCGAAGTGCTTAGCCCCGGCCAATCGAGCGCCGTGTAGGTGATGTAACAAACCATAGCCGCGAGCGTGCCGCGCAGAGCGAATTGCACATGGGCCGGGTTGGAAAAGGCGTCGGCAACAAAGATGTGCCTCGACCCCTCTTCGTCCAGGGGCTCTGGAATAAGCACGTCCATGGATTCGGCCCCCGAAAATGCATGCGGAATAAGAGCCACTGTCCTCTCCATCGTCTGTAGGAAGGGCAGTTGCGACGGAGCCTCTTGCAATGGCTGCTTGATCTCCGCGGGGAGTTGCCGCAGCGTCAGGCTTCGGCAAACTTCCGCAACTTCGTCCGCCAGGCGTTGACAACGTTGGCGATCGGCTGAGTCGATAGCTCCCGCCCGTTCCGACAATGAGAGCTGGAAATTCGCGGCGATATCAACCAGGCGTCTCACCAACGCAATCGCCGTGCCCATCTGAGTCTTGAAGTGGCGGCTATATTCGGATCGAAGGATGAGCCTGCTAAGCCTCGATGTACCCACGCTCGCATACAACGAAAGTTCTTTCTCCTGGTCGCTCTCGAGAGGCCGCTCCGCAGCGGCAGACCTTAGGACATTTTCGACCGTCTGCATACGGGCTTCGATACCCTCGGTGAGGTCGGTGGCTGGATGCACCCGACGGAAGACATACTCGACAGCGATCGTCGTCACCACACCGAGAGCAACCACTCCGGCCAGCCAAAGTGTGTTCTCCACTTGTGTATTCCCATTGAGTGTGGTGTCGTCCCACAGAGAGATGGACCCAAATACTCCGAAGCCTAAGGGAGCTGCCGTCCCATAATCGGCAATGATTCGTAGCAGATAAAAAAAGAGGAAGAGGGTGCCCAGGACCCAGAGGAAGTGAGTCAGCGGATCGCCAATCAACATCCTGATGCTAAAGAGGGTATAGAGAGTGCCAATCAGGAAAGCCACTGCGGTCCGGAATCCGGAGAAGAAGGTTTCCGCAGGATTTTCCCGGCTGATTAAGAGAGTAAAGATTGCGCCTTGGAAACCGCCGGGAATTTGAAACGTCATCACCAGCACCATCACGATAGTCGCCGAGACAGTCATGCGGGCAACTACCCAGGCCCGTCCCGGATACGGAGAAAGCTCCGCCTTGATGAAGTTCCAGAACCATTTGCCCTCCTGGTCGATGGTGCGGGCCAATGCCTCGTTTTGAGCTGGCACGACTATTTCACCTTCTCGTCGCCACGGATTACCACTACCGCAGACTCGCTGAGACGGAACGGCTCGGACTCGGGCGCGTTGATGCGCACGCGCACCGGATAACGCGTGGCAAGATGCACCCAGTTCAACGAGCGCTGAACATCAGGCAGTCCGCTGGACGCAAATGTTCCGACGAGCGTCGAATCAGGCTGCACGCCAAATCCAACGCTATCAACCACACCGTCATATCGAATTGTCGGTCTGGAGAGCACATACACATCCGCATGCATTCCAGGCCGAATCCGGTGGAGCTGGGTCTCACGGAAGTTCGCCACTGCCCACCAGACGCGCGTATCGATCAAAGTGAAGACCTGCTGGCCCGTGTGTGCGTAAGCGCCTTGCGAGATGTTGAGATTAGTCACTCGCGCATCAAAAGGAGAATAGACCCTACAGTTGTTGAAGTTATATTCGGCGGTGCGAATAACAGCGGCCCGGCCCTCGCGTTGCGCGGTAAGCGGTTCAATGGTGAGCACACTGTGCTCAGACTGGCCCAGTTGCGCATGGCTTTGCTGCATCGCTGCCTTCGACTGCTCGTATTGAGCGTTGGCAGATTGCACTTGCGCCTCCGCCAGGGCCAGTTGAGAGCGCGCCTGGTGCACGGCCTGCTCCCGCGCCGTCACCGCTGTCCTGGCCTGGTCCACCTGATCGACGGTGACGAATTGCTCTGCCAGCAGTGGCTCGATGCGGTGAAAATTATTGGTTTGATAGAGCAGCTCGGCCGAGGCCCTGTCGAGAGCGGCCTTTGCGTTCGCGACATTTGCTTTAGCTTCGTTGACCGCAGAAGCCGCGCGGTCGACGTTCGCCGCCGAAGCGGTAGTGTTCGCCTGGGCAGCTCCAACTGCGCTTACCTGTGAAGCGATGGTCCTGCGCTGGTCGACGATCTGGCCCTCAAGGGTGTCCAGGTCGGACCGTGCCTTCTGCAACGCATACTCGTAAGGCCGTGAATCAATCTCAAAGAGCAACCCTCCTTGTTTGATGAAGGCGTTGTCTTTTACAGCGAGGCGCACGATCGGGCCGTCCACCTGCGGAGCGATTCCGATGAAGTTTGCAAATACCTCAGCATCGTCTGTTCGTGGGTATTTGTTGGTCTGATTGATCACCAGCAAACCGGTGATCAATGCCCCTGCGACGATAGCAATGCTCACAATTTTGCCGAGACGACCGTGTTGCGGAGCAGCGTCATTTTCAGGCATGCATCTCCTTCCAGAAATCAGCTGAAGAACAGCAGCCAGAGGGTAAACGTGAAAAACGCCGACAGGCAGGGATACACGAGGATGAGCGGCGAAAGTTCTTGCTCAAATTTCACGCGCACAAAAAACCACCGCATCGCGACAGTCAGCAGAATTCCGATTATCCCGCAGGCGATCCATGAGGGAAAAAACGACCCGAGAATATTGAATGAGGGAGCACGTGAACATCCGGCAGTCAACAGCATCGCTGCGAATGACACTCCGATTGATGTCATCCGGCGCATGCTGGAACCGCTCAACGTCTTCAACCTTCCAATCATGTCACGGCCTCTTCGCATAGAGTAGATCGCCTGTTTGGAAAGCCAAAGCGGCCATCCCAGTCAAAAGTTGCGTGCGAGCAGTCACATCGACTGTGCGTGCCTCGGCCAGAGCTCGCTGTGCCGAAACGACATCGATCTGACTGCGTAATCCGAACGTATACGACTTCAGCGCCGCATTGTAGGATTCGGTTGCCGCAGCCAGCAGTGCGGCTGCGGCCTGCTGCTGGCGGAGCGCAGTTTTCGCTGTCGAATAAGCCGACCACACCTCATTTTCCACCTGATCGCGAATTGCATCTACCGCTGCGGTGGCCTGCTTCTGGTCGGCTTTTGCCTGGGCTAGCCTGTTTTCGCGTGCCAATCCGTCAAACAATGTCCAGGAGAGACTAAGTCTCGCGTCCCAGAAGTCCTGGTTGGCGGAGAAGACTCCCGGTGTTCCAAACTGCTTTCCGTAGGTGCGATCCAGACCACCGTTCCCATCGATGCTCAAGGTAGGCAGATACGCCGTCCGGGCCGCTTTTATTTCGGACTCCGCAGCGCGGACTTGCATCACACGCTGCATGAGATCAGGCCGCTGAGCGAGTGCCCGGTCAATGGAAGCCTCCACAGTATCCTCAAGCTCCTGCGGTATGGTCAGATTTTGAATACTAGTTACCTGCAGCTGGCTCGTCGGCGAGAGACCGAGAACTGTTGCGAGGTTTCCGTGTGCGATATCAACCGCGCCAATCGCCGCCTGCAGATCGTAGTCGGCCTGCGCAGCTGCGCTGCGGGCTTCGAGTTCATCCGGCAATGTCGCCAGCCCCTGCTTCAGGCGTGCCCCGGCGGCTTCCTCCACCGTCTGTGCGTTCTTCAGGTTCGCTTCTGCTGCCTCCTCCAACCCCTTCGTATCGAGCAACCGGTAATACGCCTGCATAACCTGAAAGACGATCGTGCGGTGGGTGTCGTTGAAGAGGAAGTTGGCAGCCAGAAGATTGCTTCTATTGATGGACACTTCATCCAGCCGCCCGCCGAAATCGAAGATGGTGTAGTCGAGCGTAAGAACAGTGGTGAAGGTCCCCGTCGTCTGCCGATAATAAGACGGCGCGAAGAAGACGTTATCGCGCGCGCTCTCCGCAAGGGCGGCAGCGGCAAGAGTCGGATAAAGAGTTGATTTTGCAATTCCCAGATCAGCGGCTCGGGCCACCGCGTTCTCCCAGGCCACACGAGTCGTGGGATTATTCTCCTCGGCGAGGTTGACAAGCTCAGACAGCGTGTAAATCTTCGATGGATCAGGCGAGAAGGCAGGAGCCGAGCGCGCAGGTGCCGCTGTCTGCCGGCTAGGAGACACATCCCAGGGTTTGCTAGGGGAGGCAGGCGCTTTTTGAGCGGGCACAACCCCTCCCGCAATCAGCATGCCGAGCAGGAGGACTACTTGTGCATGAAATCGAGCCATTTCCCAAGTCAGAAAGCCTCCCGGCGGCGCGTACCGAAGCAGTCGAATGATAACACGCTGTAATCGGCAAAAACCTGACCGCTACCCCAACTCCGCCAAGCAAAGACAGAAGCCCCCGCATCTAACTCGCTCGATACAACGTCAACGTAGAATCACATGACCCTGACGAAAAACCGGGTTGCCGGTACTGATACTGATTTTGAATTCATCAGTTCGGCGTACAAGTACCTCACATAGTCTCAACTTAGCCGACGGCGGGCCTGTTCTCTGCCGCACAGGTTAAGGTTGCGTAAGTCGCGTCCCCGATGCCAGTGAACGGGACGAGGAGAGAATTGAGCAGGAATTTCGCTCAGGCTTCTTTGTCCTTATCGATGAAGCTGTGACGATTCTTGCCAAGCGAGATGAAGCGAACGTCCTGAGAAGCTCAGAACAGTCTTTGTGTTCCAGCTCGAAGCGAATTGAGGCCCTGATCGTAGGGGGGCCGAAATCTATTCGTCCTTAAAGCTTCAATCGGTTGAAGGCGGGTTGTGGTGAGCGTCATCGAAAATGCTCCAGCTAGGAAAGGCTCGAACTCGGAGACTACGACCCGGTTCTGGCGACAGGTTCCCCACTCCTGGGAAGGAGTGCAATATGCAGTTGATAGGCTGCTGAATGGGGTAATAGGGGCATATCAAAGGGAGCCAGCCCGGTGCACGAAAACGGCCGAACGCAACGATACCGTCAGTTGTATACATTGCTCGATCCGCCGGAGGGGGCTAGGTCGCGTGAGATTGGATCTTCGTTGATGACATCAGGGCAATTCACTCATTGAGCTGTCTTACCTAATCTCTGCCTAAGCCCAAGTGGCCGTAAAACCGGCTATCCGGAAGTTGACTTTGAACCTCCCGCAAAGTCGCAATTACTGAGATGGTCCGCCGCTTGATCTCTACCGGGGGATCTTGTAGGCAGGTTCAAGGAGGATCATCGACATGCAGATTCGATCGGTTGGCATCGACCTTGGTAAGACGACCTTTCACCTGGTGGCGCTTGGCGATAACAGCAAGGTGCTGTTGAAGAAGAAGTTTACCCAGAAGCAGCTGATTGCCTTCACCGCGAACATGCAGACCTGCTTGATCGGGATGGAAGCATGTTCGGGGTCGCACTTCCTCGGCCGGGCGTTACGGGAACAAGGCCATGATGTGAAGTTGATTCCAGCCCAGTTCGTGAAGCCGTTTGTGAAGTCGAACAAGAACGATTTCATCGACGCTGAAGCGATTGCTGAGGCCGTGGATCGCGAGAACATGCGCTTCGTGCCGATCAAGACAGATGATCAGCTCGACCTGCAGGCTCTCCATCGCGTGCGCGACCGGCTTATGACGCGAAGAACTGCTCTGATCAACCAGATTCGTGCGTTCCTGCTGGAGCGCGGCATCGTGTTCGCCAAGAGCCCGATTCGGCTGAGGGAAGCTTTGCCTGAGATGCTTGAGAACGTCAACGAGAACCTCACCCCGAGGATGCGGAACCTGGTGGCCATGCTGTGGAGCGAGTGGAAGGACCTGGAGCTTCAGATTGTCGAGATGAACGACGAAGTGGAGCGGAGCGCTTCGAGTGATGATGCGTGTCGGAGATTGCGGCAGATCCCTGGCATCGGGCCGGCTGGTTGCAACCGCGGTCGTGGCCTCCATCGGTAACGGCGCAGCCTTCCGCAAGGGGCGGGAGTTCGCAGCCTGGTTGGGGTTGCTGCCGAACCAGCATTCGACCGGTGGCAAGGTGAGGTTGTATGGAATCAGCAAGCGCGGCAACTCTTACCTGCGCAAGATCCTGATTCATGGAGCACGCGCGGTCGTGTTGCGATCGAAGAGAGACCGAATCGCGATGGGCGCGTGGATGAACTCGCTTGAGACGAGGGTGCCACGTTCGGCTTACCGGCCTGGTCGAAGTTGCTCAAAACCCCGTTTTTCGGCAGCTACCTGAGCCACTTGTCCGAGATGCCGACTCTTCGTCCAAGTGGAAAGTCCCCCACTGGAAGTCAGTGAGCACTAGGACGATGAAACTAGGCAGCTAGAATCCGATCCGATCTGCTTGGATGAGCGCAGAGAAATCGGCAGATGTGTATAGTGACTTAGTTTGTAGCTGAATCGCCGAGTCTGCTTCCACGTCCAGACAAACAATATCTTTGCAGCAACACGAAGCCCCGCTAAACTCTAGGGTGGGTCGCGTATCCAATCGACAACACATCCTTATCCGAGGTGGATTATCCGCGACACAGTCCCGAACACCGTAGAGGGCCAGCGCCTTCTCGAAAACAAGGCTCGAACCAAAAACTGGCAGCGATGGGGCACCTATCTTCCGGAGCGACAATGGGGCACCGTTCGAGAGGATTACTCGTACAACGGTGATGTGTGGAATTCGTTCCCGTATGAGATGGGGCAGTACCGCGCCTACCGTTGGGGCGAAGACGGCATGCTCGGATGGACGGACCGCCAGTGCCGTCTGTGCTTCAGCACGGTTCTCTGGAATGGGCAAGACCGCACATTAAAGGAGCGGCTCTTTGGTCTCGGCAACCCCGAAGGCAATCACGGCGAAGACGTCAAAGAGCAGTTCTACTATCTTGACGCTCTTCCAACACATAGCTACTGTAAGGCGCTATACAAGTACCCGCAGAACGCTTTTCCTTATGATCAGCTTCGCCAGGAGAACAAGCGGCGAGGCTATGACCAGCCGGAGTATGAACTGCTGGATACCGGCATCTTCGACGACAACCGCTACTTCGACGTATTCATTGAGTACGCGAAATTCAACGAGGAAGATACGCTGATCCGAATCACAGCGCATAATCGTGGTCCAGATGCGGCGCCGCTCACAATACTGCCGCAGCTAACGTTACGCAATAACTGGTCATGGAAGAATTTGGAGGCAACAGGAAAGACAAAGCCCAATATCTCACAGACCGGCCCGTTCCGTGTACGAGCGGAACATAAGATTCTGGGCGCTTATCGTTTCGAGCCGCTAGATGGGAATCAGTTGTTACCGGAGCGTCTTCTCTTCACCGAAAACGACAGCAACATGTACCGTCTGAACCCAACCTACAAAGGCCCCGACCATTTCAGCAAAGACGCCTTCGATCGCTATCTCGTCCATGGTGAGCAGAAAGCGGTGAAAGAAACCAGCGGCACGAAGTGCGCACTTTTATACCGCTTTACGCTGCAGCCTGGCGCCAGCCAGACGCTTTACCTGCGTCTTGTACGGGTCGACAACGAGACTTTACCTCGCAACAAATCCGAGAACTCATCGGACATCGAACCAGCGGCGATTGACGTGGCACATGCGGAACAGATATTCGCAAGCCGAAAGTCTGAGGCAGATGACTTCTACGCAAAGCATATTCCGCAGGAGGCTACGCCAGAGGAGTGCAACGTATCACGTCAAGCCTTTGCTGGTCTGCTCTGGTGCAAGCAGTTTTACTATTTCATTGCAGAGCGATGGATGACCGGTGACCCCACACAGATTTCACCTCCGGCCGAGCGGATGGGAAAGTCGGAAGAGTGGCGGCACCTGTTCTGCCGAGACGTCCTTTCGATGCCCGATAAGTGGGAATACCCGTGGTTTGCTGCGTGGGACACGGCGTTCCACATGATCCCCATGGCAAGGATCGATCCGGAGTTTGCGAAGAATCAGCTTCTTCTCCTGCTGCGCGAGTGGTACATGCACCCGAACGGGCAGATGCCCGCGTATGAGTTTTCCTTCGGTGACGTCAATCCGCCCGTGCATGGATGGGCGGTCTGGCATGTGTATCGCCTCGGAGTGGACGAGAACGGCGTCGGCGACCTCGACTTTTTGGAACGCGCTTTTCAGAAGCTTATGCTGAACTTCACCTGGTGGGTGAACAGGAACGATGAGAAGGGACGCAACCTCTTCGGCGGCGGCTTCCTGGGGCTCGACAATATCGGAGTATTCGATCGTTCCGTAACTCTGCCGGACGGGGTGCATCTGCACCAGGCTGACGGCACAGCGTGGATGGGACTGTACTGCTCCGTCATGCTGCAGATCGCACTCGAGCTCGCGCATCATCGCTCAAAGGCCTACGAGGACATAGCCAGCAAATTCTTCGAGCATTACATCGCTGTCATCGACGCCATCAACTCAGTTGGAGGAACGGGGTTGTGGGACGAAGAAGAGGGATTTTATTTCGATCAGTTGGAGCACGACGACGGGCGCAGCATGTCGCTGAAAGTGCGATCTATGGTTGGTATCGCCCCGCTCTTTGCTGTGTGCATTATGAAGCGCAGCACCGTGGAGGGCTTGAAGGATTTCGATAAGCGGGCGGATTGGTTTTTGCGGTACAAGGAACAATTATCGGAGTACGTCAGTACGGCTGAGGTTTCCAACGATGAAATCAATGGCTCGCAATGGATTGCCATCGCGCCGCGCGAGCGGTTCCAACGTATTCTGCAACGAGTCCTCGATGAGTCGGAGTTTCTTTCCACGCATGGCGTACGCGCACTATCACGGCATCATCATGACAATCCCTTCGAAGCAGAACTTCGCGGACAACACCTCAGCGTTCGTTACACACCGGCAGAAGGAGACAGCGGTATGTTCGGCGGCAACAGCAACTGGCGCGGACCCGTTTGGTTTCCAATGAACATGCTCTTGATCAACGCTTTGGAACGCTACTCACTGGTCTACGGTGACGACTACAAGCTTGAATACCCAACACTCAGCGGCCGGCAGCACACCCTTGTCGAAATTGCTGAGGACATTGCACGACGGTTGGTGAATCTCTTCCTTCCGGGCAAGGATGGCCGCCGGCCCAGTCACGGCAGAGAAGAACGTTACGCTACCGACCCCAACTGGAAAGACCTGATCCTCTTCAGCGAGTACTTTGATGGCGACACGGGTCGCGGCTTGGGCGCCTCGCATCAGACGGGCTGGACCGCACTCGCTGCCACGCTCATCCAATACCTCTATACACGTCGCGAGATACGCAACCGTGCGCAGTAAAGCCTCACCACTCTGAGTGTATCCGTGGATGACCTAATTCCTGCTGTCTTCGGTGGAAGCCTGCTGCCTGTCTTCTGCATTCTCGAAAGCGCTGGCAATCGTCGCATTCAGCTTCTGCTTATATTGCTGAAGGGGTGCATGTCGCTCTTGCGGCAAAGCTAAACAGCTGGCAGGAGTTACCCCGATACTGTGATTCGTAGCGCGTGCCGCCACTTGTGGTCGAGTGACTGGCCAACCCGAAGTAATCCCGAACTGCCCGAAATGTCACGTTTTCTGCAAGTTCATTTCTCAAACTGTTGATAAGAGGCCAATGCACTCTTTGAACACGAGTGAGACCCGCACTGCGGATTAATACCGGAAAACGCGCTTCTCGTCACTTTGCTCCCGGATGGTTCGGCGACTCGGAAGTTGAACCAGCAACGGGCTGGGCCGAGCATAAAGTCTCGTAACAGTCTCCGCCCCCCCTGACTAACCGGTCTCGTCCCCCAAAAGAGTCACTCGGAAAACCACCCCTTCCCCAGCTATACTGGAATGAACGGGCTGGAAAGCCGCACCCAACCGGCCCGGATAACCCAAGTTGACTCAATAGCTTCAAACTATCAGCACTTCAAAAGGAGCCCTCCCCCCGAATGAAGCTCAATGGAAAGAAGGCAGTAGTCTGCGGAGCCGGTGGCTTCATAGGCGGACACCTGGTGCAGAGCCTGCTCGACAACGGTGTCGACGTCATTCGCGCAGTCGATATCAAACCCCTCGACGAGTGGTATCAGACCTCTAAAGACGTCGAGAGCCTCTCCCTTGACCTCAAGGACAAAGCTAGCTGTCTCAAAACGGCCGCGGACGCCGACATCATCTTCCAGCTCGCCGCCGACATGGGCGGCATGGGCTTCATCGAAAACAACAAGGCCCTCTGCATGTTGAGCGTGCTCACCAACACCCATATGCTCATGGCCGCCCGCGACAAAGGCGTCGAGCGGTTCTTCTACTCCTCCTCCGCCTGCGTCTACAACGCCGAAAAGCAGACCAACCCCAACGTCGTCGCCCTCAAGGAAGAGGACGCCTACCCCGCCCTCCCCGAAGACGGCTACGGCTGGGAAAAACTCTTCTCCGAGCGCATGTGCCGCCACTTCGAAGAGGACTACGGCCTCCAGTGCCGCGTCGCCCGCTACCACAACGTCTACGGCCCCCTGGGCACCTGGACAGGCGGCCGCGAGAAGGCCCCCGCCGCCATCTGTCGCAAGGTCATCGAGGCCAAACACTCCGGCTCCAACCAGATCGAGATCTGGGGCGACGGCAAGCAGACCCGCTCCTTCATGTATATCGACGACTGCACCCTCGGGCACCGGATGATCGCCGAGAGCGAGATCCACGAGCCTCTCAACCTCGGCTCCGACGAACTCGTTACCATTAACCAGCTCGTAGACATCGCCGAACAGATAGCCGGCGTCAAACTGAAGCGCAACTACAAACTCGACGCACCCAAAGGCGTCAACGGCCGCAACAGCGACAACACCAAAATCCTCGAAAAGCTCAACTGGGAACCCTCCATCAAGCTCCGCGAAGGCCTCGCCAGAACATACGCCTGGATCGAACATGAGATGCTCGCAAGCAAGGTGCTCGTCGGAGCATCTAAATAAATTCATAAATTCTTCAACAGCTAGTTGTAAGTAAGAAATGTAGTCATTCTGACTCTGAGGGTAGTCGAATGGGGAATGTACCGCATTTTATTCAAAGTGCCGCAACATCCATCATCGGTGAAACTGCCTTAGCTTCTGAGAGCATCGACCTCGCAGTCGCAGAAATACAGGCGCCGCAAATAGACAGCGAACCGGTACGTGCCACTAACTTCCGCCGCATCCTGGGCATCGACTTCTTCGATGGCTCCGCCGATGCCGCAATTGCTCTCATGCGTAGTGGCGGCCTTCTTGTCATCCCCGCCGCCCCTGCGCTTAAAGACCTCGACCGCAACCCCGACTACCGCGAAGCCCTCCTCAACGCGGACCTGGCCATTACCGACTCCGCCTTCATGGTCCTCATCTGGAACAGTCTGCAATCGAAGTCCATCAACCGCCTCTCTGGCCTCGAATACCTGCGCGCCCTCCTCCTGGACCCCGACGTCCGTCGGCCCGGCAACACCCTTTGGATCATGGCCAGCCCCATCAGCGCGGAACGTAATCTAGACTGGCTGCAAGGGCAGGGAATCACCGTCCCCGAAGACAACATCTACATCGCCCCTATTTACGATAGCGGTCCAATCTCCGACCCCGCGTTACTCGACCGCCTCGACCGCCTTCGCCCTCAGCACGTCATCATGACGATCGGTGGCGGTACTCAGGAGCGACTCGGCCTCTACCTCAAACGCAACCTCGCATGCCTCCCCGCGATCCACTGCATCGGTGCCGCCATTGCGTTCCTCAGCGGAGACCAGGTTCGCATCCCGGTCTGGGCGGACAAGTATTACCTCGGCTGGCTCTTCCGCTCCGTCTCCGAACCGAAGCGCTACGTCCCCCGCTACTGGGAGGCCCGCAAACTCTTCGCCCTCATGCTCCGTCACCGCGACCGCCTCCCCGACCTCAAGTCATAGCTGTTACCGTAGCGCAGTTGTTGCCGTTGCTGCTGCAGTTGCGGCGGCAATTGCCGTTCCAGTTACCGAAGTCCTCGTCCTTCTTGTTGTCATCCCTCAAGCGAATCTGCTGTTGCCCTCGCTTCCGGTAACCCAGGGGGATCTGCTCGTGCCTTCGCTTCCAGGTAACCCAGGTGATGTGTGGGTGCCTTCGCTTCTAGGTACCCCAAGGCTTCAGCCTTGGGCCTCTAAATAGGATCCAAAGATTGGGGGCTTTAGCCCGTGGGGTATGCCTTCTTCTGCGATCCCAAATATGGAAATGAAAACGTAAACTTCCCAAAACGGGAAAGCCCAAAAATAAAGTCAAAAAAGCTGGCATGTTTTTGGCGGGCAGAATAGGCCGCACAAAACACCACAACTACCACGCATTCCACCACAAACTCACCACACATTTACCACCCAAAAACACCCAGAAATCACAAAACCCCCAGCAAAAACCACCCTTTCCCTCTAAAAGAATTTTCTTTCAAAAAGGCCGAAGAAACCGATGGCCCATTTCACGCATCAGTCGATAACAAAGAGACAGGCAAACCACACGGTGCCTCGAAAGTTGTATTACCTCCGATGCACCTCAAACCTAAAATCAGCCTCATGCGGCCCTCCCTCAATCCCGGCCAGAAACCGTTGATTTCATTGTCGAAATCGCTCGCAATCCTCGCCCTCACCCTTCTGTCGATGTCCCCGAATCTCCGCGCCCAGCGCACCTTCGGGCCCGAAAACAACCTCACCGTTGCCGAGCAATACCTCTTCGCCGCCGCCAACGAAGCCCGCGCCAATCAAGGACTTTCCCCACTTCGCCTGGATCCTGTCCTCACCGAAGCCTCGGCCTTCCACGCCCGCGAGATGGCCAACCACGCCGCCATCTCCCACCAATTCGACGGCGAACCCGAACTCGCAACACGCGGAGCCACTGCCGGCGCACACTTTAGCTTCATCTCGGAAAACGTAGGCGAAGCCCCCACCTCCGTCATCATCCACGATCTCTGGATGCACTCCGCCGGCCATCGCGCAAACCTGCTGGATCCAAATGTAGATAGCATCGGCATCGCAATCGTCTCTCGCGACAACCAGCTCTTTGCCGTAGAAGATTTCGCCAGCACCGTCCAAACTCTCACGCTCAACCAGCAGGAGAACACCGTTGCCAGCGTCATCGCACAGTCCGGAATGCGAGTCGCTGCGACCACCGATGATGCCCGCCAAACCTGCATGATGAGCACTGGATACGCAGGCCAGCGTCAGCCGTGGTTCGTCATGCGCTACACAGCAGCCAGCCTGAACGAGATCCCCAGCCAACTCAAGAGCCGTCTCACTTCCGGCAAATACCATCAGGCCATAGTAGGAGCCTGTCCTGCTACCCATAAGACCCCCTTCACCGCATACAACATCGCCGTCCTTCTCTATCCATAAGAAGCCGCACAAGTCGGACGCAACTTCACTTTTGACCCCCCCATCCGTATTTGTTATAAGTAATAGAAGCGCAGCGCGTTCGTATCGCGCGTTCCAAAACACTCCTGAGTAGCTCAATGGCAGAGCATTCGGCTGTTAACCGAAGGGTTGTAGGTTCGAGTCCTACCTCAGGAGCC